>CAWDCL010000001.1:0-55168 GCA_963800865.1 uncultured Acidobacteriota bacterium
GCCATCGCCTGCACCGCCGGCGCCTGGTTCTGGACGCGCGGGCGGGAGTTCCGGTCGCGCGGCGTCACGGCAAAGGCCGTGGTGCTCAGGAAGTACCGCAAGAGCGACGAGCTCCCGCTCGAGAACTTCTATGCTCGCGTGTCGTTCACCGACACGCGGCAACGCCCGCACGAGGTCGACGTCAAGCTCCACTCCCGCGCCTGGCGCAGCGTGAGCGAGGGGGAGACGACTCCGATCACCTACCTCGAGGACGATCCCGAGAAGGTCCTCGGCGGGCCGCGGGTCGGCCGGCAGATCGTCGGCGCATTCCTGCTGTTCTTCGTGGCCGTTTCCGCGGGGCTCACGGTCTTCGCTCTCATCGAGTTGTTCAAGGCGCTCTTCATCCGGACGGCCGCGCCGGGCGGATGAGCCCGGGTCACCCGCGATGCTGACGCGAGACGGAGGTGCGGTGGACCGCACGATGGTGCTCACGATCGCCGGGTTCATGGCCGTTGCGATCGTCGTCCTCGTCATCGCGCGCATCCAGGGCAAACGCGAGACCGCGGCGCGGGATCGGTTCATCACGAGCCACGGGTGGGAGGAGTTGCGCGAACCGCCAGCCGACCTGCTCGCCGCGCTTGCGCTCCTCGCCCCGGTCAGGTACCAGGTCACGACACGGGTCGTGTCGATGGAGCGGGGTCCGCGCCGGGCCTGGTTCTTCGGCTATGACGTGCAGACGAGTGCCCGCGACCGTGGCACGACCGGCTACGCGTGCCTCGTCGAGCACTTCGGTCCGCGGCCGGAGACGCCGGTCGAGATCAGCCGCCGCGTGCCGCTGATCGAGAAGCTGACGTCGGATCGGCTCGACGTCGGCTCGCCCGAGTTCCGCAAGATGTGGCTCGTCCTGGGCGAGCAGCCGGGCGCCGCAGCGCAACTGGTCAACGCCGAGGTGCAGCGCCTCCTGCTGGCCCACGACGAAGGGCCCGCGTGGGTGCTCGACGTCGAGTTCATCGGTCCGTGGGTCCTCGTCGGCAGCCACTGGGCCGCGGGGCCGGAGGAGTGGGAGCACCTCGTCAGGCTGACCCGTGCCCTGGCGGACGCCGTGGGACCGGAGCACCGGTAGGGCAGCGATCCGGGCCCCCTGCGGCACGGCCAGCAGGTGGTCGGCCCGATTGACAAGCGCCTCGCTCCGGCGCGTCTTTATCGGTGTGGGCCCGCGGGACCAGGGGATGTACGGCGCACCACAGCCGCTGGAGGGTTCCCCCTCCCGGCCTGCCGTCGATCCATCCGCCGGGCGCTTCCGCGAGCTGTTCGACGCCCTCGCGGGCGGCAGCGTGGACGCCCTCGCGCCGCTCTACGACCTCTCTGCGGCCGAGCTGCACGGGCTGGCCCTCTGGCGCACCGGCTCGCGCGAGGACGCGGACGACGTCGTGCAGGATCTGTTCTGCCGACTGGCCGAGCAGCCGCATCGCCTTCGGAAGGTCGAGCACCCGCGCGCGTTTCTCCTCGCGATGGTCCACCGGCTGGCGATCGACCGGCACCGGGCGCGCCGGCGGCGCCCCGAATCGCCGCTCGAGAATGCGCTCCTCGTGGCCGCACCGGAGGTCGACCCCTCCGTCGCCGAGGACGCGCGGCGCGCGTCCCGAGCGCTGGCGCAACTCCCCTCTGCGCAGCGCGAGGCGCTCTACCTGCACCAGCTGTGCGATCTCCCGTACGCCTCGGTGGGACGCATCACCGGCGTTCCGACCTTTACCGCGGCGAGCCGCTGCCGGCTGGGCCTGCGCGCGCTGCGCCGCCTCCTGGAGCTCGAGCCATGACTGATCCCCGCGCCGAACGGGACCCGCTCGCCGGACTCCGTGCTCCGCCGCCCGACGCGGTCCTGCGGGCTCGCACCCTGGCCACCGCACGCGCCGCGCTGGAGCGTCGCGCGGCCCCGGAGGGCTGGCGCGCCGCGCTCGCCGCGCTGCGCGCGTCTCCGGCGCTGGCTTCGCTGGTCGCGCTGCTGCTGCTCGCGCACGCGCTGCTCTTCCTGGTCCCATCGCCGCGGCGGAGCGCGAGCCCGGACCGTTCCCCCTCGGCGCTCCAGCTGCGGGAGCTCGCCGGGGCGGCCCCCGAAGTCGCACCGCTCCCGCAGGTCCGGCCGCTGACCGTCCCGATCGAGTCCTAGAGAAAAGGAGGCCCCGATGACGACCCGTTATCGACCTTCCCGCGCCTTCAAGGGGGCGCTCGCGACGCTCGCCGCCTTGCTGCTGGTGCTGCTCATCGTGCGGGCGATCGTGCTCTGGGAGGGGTCCGCTCGACCTGCGCCGGCGCCGCGCCCGGTCGTTGCGTCCACCGCGCCGGATCACGCGCCGCCCGCCACGGTGCCCGCGCCGCGGCGCGTCGGCCTCGCGGAAATGCCAACTCCCTTCCCCTGGACCCGCTCCACCCCGCTTCCGCAGCCGCTCCGCTTCCGGGTCGATCTCGACCTGCTCGCCCCGCTCGGTGACGGCCCGGCGAACGCGGCGATCTGGTTCCGCGACTTCGCCAAGCTGGACGGCAGCCGCAGCGAGTGGGGGAGCGAAAAGCGCGTGATCCGTTCCGTGGGCGGCATCGACGAGAGCGTTTTCCCGTCCGACGACCCGGTCCTCCTCGAAGCGGAACCGTGGGTCGACCAGGCCACCATGCGCTTCTATCCGGACGTCTGGCCGATGGCCGGACCCGAGACGAAGATCCCGAATCTCCTCTTCGAGATCACGCTCGCCAAGTCCTGGGCGGCACGCGCGGATGCGGTCGAGCGACCCCGCGCTGGCAAAGGAAGACTACCGGCGTGCCGTTCGCCTGGGCCGGCTGATCCTGCAGGACGACGTCACGATGATCTCCAACCTGGTCGGCCTGGCGTGCGTCCGGATCGGGGCCCGCGGCCTCTACGAGCAGGCGCGCCGCGAGGGGGACGCCGAGACGATGCTCGCGGCCAGCCTGGCGCTGCACGACGCCGACTGCATTCGCCAGCTCGCCGCGGAGCGGCTCACGAAGATCACCGTAAGCAATGAGCTACGCTGGCACTGGTCGCGTCCGCTCAGTCCGACGATCCGTGCCACGGACGAGCAGTTCGCGGCGGCGATCGAAATGGCCAGGAGGGACCCCTCGCACGCCCTGCGGCTCGAGGCGCAGTGGGCGCTCATGGGTTACGTCCTCGCCGGAACTCGAGTGCAGGGACGGCAGGCGCGCGAAGCGCTCGCCGAACTCTCCCACGACCCGGACCCGCTCGTCGCGGAGTCGGCACGCGCGACGCTGGAAGCGGCGGACCGGACCGGTCTGCGGGTGCTGCTGCAGATGCTGAAGGCCGGGCCGTAGGAGAGGATCGGGCCGGCACGGAGGCCGGCCCGTGCGGCTCAGCGCGCGAGCGCCTTCTCGACCGCCGCCGTCAGCTCGGCCGACATCGGGTCCACCGCGGGCTCGAAGCGCGCGATCACGGTGCCGTCCTTCGCGACCAGGAACTTGGTGAAGTTCCAGCGCACCTCGCCCTTGATCCCGTCGGGCGTCTTCTCGGTCAGCACCCTGTAGATCGGCGCGATCTCGGGCCCCTTCGCGTGGACCTTGGCCATCATCGGGAAGCTGACGCCGTAGTTCTTCCTGCAGAAGGTCGCGATCTCCGTCGCGCTGCCCGGCTCCTGGCCGCCGAAGTCGTTCGAGGGGAAGCCGACGACGACGAGGCCGCGCTCCTTGTAGGCCTCGTACAGCTTCTCCAGCCCGGCGTACTGCGGGGTGTAGCCGCACTGCGACGCGGTGTTGACGATCAGCAGCACCTTGCCGCGGTAGGAAGCCAGGTCGACGGTCGCGCCGTCGAGCGCCTGGACGGTCTGGTCGATCACGGGGGCACCTCCGGGGGCGGGAGCCGCGGCGAGCGTCGCCGGGGCGGCGGAAAGAGCGAAGCAGGCCAGAAGGGCGGCGAGGAAACGCGTGACAGGCGGGCATCGTGAACTCCGGGCGATCCCGGAAAGGGGACCGAAGCGGAGGACGATAGCGCGCGGCGCGGGGTATGGCGAATGACTTTCGGCTCGCGCGTCGGGCGGTCCTCTACCGATCCGTTAACTTCTTCGGCCGCGACGGCGGCCCCTCCCTGGCCGATAATCGCAGGCGATGTCTCGACCGCACCGGGAACTCGCCGCCGTGCTGTCTGTTCTTGCAGCGGTCCTGGCCGCGCCGCTGCCCGCGCGGGCTCACACGCTTCCCTTCCGCCTCTACCGCAGCGCGGACGGGCTGGCCCGCGACGCCGTGCTGCGCATCGTGCCCGATCGCCGCGGCTTCGTCTGGTTCGCGACGGAAGAGGGGATCTCGCGCTTCGACGGGCGCGATTTCCGCAACTACGGGCCCGGCGAGGGACTGCCTCCGCAGCCGGTCTGGGACCTGCTCCCCGCGCGCGACGGATCGACCTGGGCCGCGACCTCGGCCGGCGTCTACCGCATGGCGCCCGGCGCGACCGCCGTCGCGGCGCCCCTCTTCGCGCTCGTTCCGCTCGGCGATGCAGACTCCGCGCCGCGCGCGCGTCGTCTCTTCGAGGACGACGCGGGGCGGATCTGGGTCGCAACGCAGACCGGCGTCTTCGTGCTCGAGCGCGAGGGCGACGCGTGGCGCCCGAGCGCCGTTCCGCTGATCGACGAGCGCGGCGCGGTCCTCTCCGCCCCGGTCCGGGCGTTCGCGGCCGACCGGGACGGCGGCCTGTGGATCGCCACGCGCAACGACGGGATCTTCCGCACGCAGCCCGACGCGCGAAGCGCCGTGCGCTGGCCGATGAGCCTTGCGGACCCGATGGACATCCGCGCGCTGCTCGGCGATCGGCTCGGGCGCCTCTGGGTCGGCACGCTCGACGGGATCCTGCTGCTGACTCCCGACCGTGCGCGCCGCGCCTTCGAGGCGCGGGTCGCGGTCCGCGTCGGCCGAGGGACTCCCCTCCTCGAGCGTGCAGGACCTCGCCTGGACCGCCGACCGCCGGATGGTCGCCGGCACCGACGGCGGGGCCGCCATCATCGAGGGCGCGGAGGACTCCGCCGCGCCGCTCGTCCTTCCGCTCACGCGCGACGACGGCCTGCCCGCCGTGCGGATCCTGGCGGTCGCCGAGGACGGCGACGGCGACCTGTGGTTCGGCGCCGCGAGCGAGGGTGCCGCGCGACTCGCCCGCCGGGGCTTCGTGAGCTACGGTCCGCGGGACGGGCTGCGCTTTGTCGCCAACGCCGGGCTCTCCTTCGATCGCGCCGGGCGCGCCGTGCTGGCGACGCGGCTCGTGCCGCTGGCCTTCGTCGTGAACCGTTTCGAGGGCACGAAGTTCTCATCGGCGTCGGTGAAGCTGCCTCCCGGCTTTCGCGACCTGGGCTGGGGCTCGCACAGCGTCACGATCGAGGACCGCAACGGGGACTGGTGGATCGCCACGGGCGACGGACTGCTGCGGTTCCGCGGTCGCGCCCTGCTGCAGGATCTCGAGGCTCGTCCTCCGGACAGGATCTACGGCGAAGCCGACGGGCTCCCGTCCTCGAGCGCGTTCAGCCTGTTCGAGGGTCGCGACGGGACGCTTTGGGTCGGCAGCGGCAGTGTCTCGCCGCGGTTTCCCTGCCTGGCGCGCCGCCGGCCGGTGACCGACCGGTTCGAACTGCCGACGCTCGGCGACCCGCTCCGGCGGGGCGGCCTGCCCAACGGCTTCGCCGAGGACCGCTCGGGCGCGCTCTGGCTCGCATACGAGAGCGGCGGCCTGGCGCGCGTTCGCGGCAATCGCCTCGAGCCCCTCGGCGACCGATCGATCGACGACATCGTTTCTGCGGGAGTCTTCGCCGATTCCCGCGGCCGGATCTGGGCATTCGGCGCCGGCCTCGTGCGGATCGACGATCCGGCCGCGGAGCAGCTCACGTGGCGGACTTACGGCGTTGCCGACGGGCTCTCCAGCCGCGACGTGAACTGCGCGACCGAGGACCGCTGGGGGAGGATCTACCTCGGCACGGGGCGCGGCGTCGATCGGCTCGACCCCGCGACCGGCTCGATCGCTCACTTCACCGCTGACGACGGGCTGCCGGTGGACGAGGTCCGCGTCTGCGGGACCGACGGGGCCGGCGCGCTGTGGTTCGTGTCGGACGGCGCGGTCTCGCGGCTCGTACCCGAACTCGACGCGCCCGCCGACCCGCCCCAGGTGCTCGTGGCCGGGGTGCGCGTCGCCGGGGTCGCGGCGGCGGTCCCGGAGATGGGCACCGCGCTCGTGGACGGCCTCGTACTGGCACCCGGCCAGCGGCAGCTGGCGATCGACCTGCTGGGGCTCGGTCGCGCGACGCGGCAGGTCCGCTTCCGCTTCCGATTGAGCGGCGCCGACGAGGCCTGGAGCGCACCGCAGCCGGAGCGGACGATCTCGTTCGCCCAGCTCGCTCCGGGCCGCTATCGCTTCGAAGCGCGCGCCGTCGACGAAGGCGGCCGCGAGAGCGCCGTGCCGGCGGTGGTCGCGTTCACGGTCCAGGCGCCGTTCTGGCGCCGCGCCTGGTTCCTCGCGCTCGCGGGCGGGGTTCTCGCGCTCGCCGGCTGGTTCCTCTACCGCGCGCGCGTCGCCCGGCTGGTCGAGATCGAGCGGTTGCGGACCCGGATCGCGATGGATCTGCACGACGAGCTGGGCTCCGCGCTCGGCGGGATCGGCATCCTCGCCGGCGTGGCCGCCGAGGCGGAGGTCTCCGAAGTCGAGCGCCGCGCCCTCGCGCGCCGCGCTGCGGACGCCGCCGGCGAACTGGGTCACGCCCTGACGGAGATCGTCTGGACGCTCCGGCCAGGGCAACACCCGGCTCGACGCGCTCGCCTACCACCTGGCCGAGCACGGGGGGCGCCTCTTCGTCGGTCGCGCCCGCTTCGCGACCGAGTTCCCTGCCGAATGGCCTCGCGCGACGATGACGCTCGCCGTGCAGCGTCACGTGCAGCGGATCGCGCTCGAGGCTCTGCACAACGCCGCGCGTCACGCGGCAGCGAGCCGCGTCACGCTGGGGCTCGTACCCTCCGGGCGCGGCTGGACGATGTGGGTCGAGGACGACGGGCGCGGGATCGACCCGGACGCGGTTCCGCGCGCGGGGGGCGGCCTCGGCCTCACCGCGATGCGCCAGCGCGCGGCCTCGATCGGGGCGGCGCTTCGGATCGAGTCGCCGCCGGCGGGCGGCACCCGGGTGACGCTGCATTTCGACCCGCGCGGCCGGGAGCGGAAAGTCCCGCCGTCGATCAGACCAGCCGATCGCGGACCGCGCGGCTGACGGCGGCCCTCGCGCTGTGGACCTGCAGCTTGCGGTAGACCGCGCGGATGTGGGTCCGCACGGTCCCGAGCGAGATGCCCAGGTCCTCGGCGAGTTGCTCGTAGCTCAGGCCGTGGGTCAGGCCGCGGAGGATCTCCTGCTCGCGCTCGGTCAGCTCGGCTCGGTGCGGCGCCGCGGCGCCGGGCTCCCCGGAGCCGGCGGGTGCCTCGCGGCGCAGCAGGTCGAGCACGCTGCGCGCGACTGCCGCGGTCAGCGTCGAACCGCCTGCCGCGACCGCACCAGCCCGGCAAGGATCTCGCCCGTCGCGGCGCGCTTCAGCAGGTAGCCGTCGGCCCCGGCACGGATCGCGTCGAGGATCGTGTCCGGCTCCTCGAAGACGGTGAGCAGGACCACCGGCAGCTCGGGATACGCGGCCTTCACGCGGCGGGCCACCTCGATGCCGCTGGCGTCCGGCAGTTCGACGTCGCTGAGGACCAGGTCCCACGGCGGCGGCGCGCCGCGCGCGGCGGCGCGCTCCAGCTCGAGCAGCGGGACGAGCGGCGAGCCGAACTGCGCGCCGAGTTCGAAACCGGGCGCGTGCCGGAAGAGCGCGATCAGCCCCTCGCGGTAGCCCGGATCGTCCTCGATCACCAGGACGCGCAGTCCCCCGCTCACCTCGGTCCTCCCCGCCGCCCGCTCGGCCAGAACCCCATCCTCGCGCCTTCCGGCCGCGGGCGGCAACCGAGGGTCGATCCGGTTCATCAAGGACAGGCCGCGGGCGACGCCGCGATCCCCGCGTCGCGGCTCCCCTGCTGGCCGCTGCCGACCTCGTCGTACGTGCCCGCCCCCGCGCAGTTGCCGGCGCGGACGAGGGACCAGAAGCCCTGTCCGGGAAGGGGTTGCCCCGGGAAGGCCGCCGTCAGCGCCGTCGTGTCGTTTGCAAGGCACGCGAGCGTGGACAGCGCGTAGTTACCGCCCGTCGCGCGGAGGGTTCCGAGGTCACCGCGCACCGCGTCGTAGCTCTGCGCCGCCGGATACGCCGCCCACGAGACGGCCGCGCCGCTGACGCTGACACTCACGCCGCCCGGCGGCACGACGACGTTGTCGACCGTGCCGTCGCAGTCGTCGTCGAGGCCGTTGCAGATCTCGACCCCGCTGTTGGCGGTGTTGCAGATCTTGAACAGCGTTCCCGACCCGAACGAGCTGCTGTTGATCCCGTCGGAGACGAAGAGCTGGGCCATGTAATCGCCCGGATCGTCGCCGAGCCAGTCGTGGCGGATCCGGAACTGTGTCCCGGTGAACTCGACCGTGTAGGGCACCCACGGGCCGAAACCGCCCGCAGCGTCCACGCGCCGCACCATCAGCGCGTAACGCAGCTCCGTCGAGTCGGCATCGGTCGCCGACCAGTCGAGCACCGCCTCGTGGCCCGGTCCGATCGTGGGCGGCGCGCCCGCGCCGGGCGCCGGGATCCCGTCGCGGCTCGCGGTGACGGATTGCACGGCCGGCAGGCCGGCGCTGATGTCGCGCGTGAAGATCACGTGCTGCCCCTGGTCGCAGGGGAGGTTCGTGCAGTCGGGGTCGCGGGCGTCGTTCGGCGCGTAGAAGACGAGCTTCGTCGTCGCCGGGTCCCAGGGGACCTCGAAGGAGAAGAAGCCGTAGTCGAGCGGGGCCTGGCCCTCGCCGAGCACGAAGGCCGGCGTGAAGCGGTAGATGTGGTCCCCCGCCGGCGTGACCAGGTGGACCGCGAACGGTCCGTCGCCGCTCGGCGTGACCTGCCCACTCGCCGGGTCGATCGTCGATTCCTCGACGTCGGGCGTTCCCGTCGCGTGGTACGCGAAGTCGAGTGCCCCTTCGAACACCGGCGGCATCGGGCCGGGCTCGATGCTGCCGACGAGGTGCGCGAAGCCGCTGAGGTTGATCATCTCGGGGTCGCCGCGCGGCCGGAGCCGCTCGGCGAGGTAGTTGTAGGTCGCGGTGTCGGTCCAGTTCCGGAAGCGGTCGCTCGCGTTCAGGTCCATCAGGTTCCGCTGGCAGACCTCGCGCGTCCCGGGCTGCACCGCCGCGCAGCCGATGGTGGAGTCGGAAACTCCGGAAGGGTAGATCGTCCCCGTCACGTCGAGCCCGCGGGCCAGGAAGGGCGCGCCGTCGCCCGGGCCGAACTTGTACTCGTCCCGGCAGCCGATCCCGAAGTACTGCTCCCAGAAGCCTCCGGTGCTGCACGGGCGCTGGCTGAGCTTGTAGGTGTGACCCAGCTCGTGCGTCGCGGTCCCGAAGTGGCCTTCCTCCGCGATCACCAGCCGCGGGGCGAACTCGCCGAGCGACAGCCCGATCGCCGCCCCGGGCAGCGCCGCGGAGCGCGAACCGTTCGCCGCGAACCAGCCGTTGCGCGGGACGAGGACCCACTTGTCGATGTTCACCAGCGCCGCGAGCAGGTTCATGTACGACATCGTCAGGGCCGGCTCCACCACGTTCGAAATCGGGTTGCCCCAACCGAAGGTCGTGAAGACCGGAGTTTTGATCGGGACGCCCGTGCCCGCAGCGATCGGCCAGCTGGCCAGCCGGAAGGTGTCCTCCTGCTGGGCCATCGTCTGCAGCTGCGCCGGGGACGAGACGCTCCACTCCGGATCCCAGTCCCAGCGCTGGTAGACGACGAGCGGCTCCCTGGTGCGGATGATCGGCGTCTTCTTGTCGAAGATCGAGTTGTTGGCCTGGTAGCAATCGAGCAGGTCGACCGGCGTGCCCGGGGGCGCCTGCTCTTCGAACTCGAGCGAGGCCGAGTAGGTCAGCGTTGCGGAGAGCGCCTGGGGCGGCTTGAACGGCACGAACGGAGCCGATCCGGCGACCATGCCGTCGAACATGTAGAACGTGGTCACGCTGCGGGGAGGGAACGTCTGGACGCGCGTTTCCTGCCAGGTCGAGATGCCGTCGCTCACGCGGACGGTCACCGGCGCGATGACGTCTCCCGTGTAGGTGCTCGCCACCCGGACGCGCATCGCGCCCGGCTTGCCCGAGATGGCGTAGGCCGGGTCGAATGCCGCCTGCACGGGCGAGAGGCCGACGAGGGCCAGGTCGTTCGGCGTGAACGGCAGCCCGTCCTCGGTCGTGACGTTCATCACGATCCGCGCCCGGTCGCCGGGTGGGCCCACGCCGGCCGGCATCGGCGACGCGTCCGGGCCGAAGACCCCCGAGACGCCGGCAGCCTCCCAGCTCAACGTGCAGGCGTCGAAGACGATCGCGAGCGTCCGCGACGCGGGGTTCGGGTTGATGTCGAACGGGTCGTCGGGAAAGTAGGGGTTCGGCAGCGACGGATCGTGGTCCCACAGCTCGATCGCGAGGGTGTGGAAGCGCCGGTCCTTCGGCTCGTCATTGCCGTACGAGCAGCTGTCGAAGATGGCGTCGTCGCGCCCGTCGATGGCGGGACAGACCGGCTGGTTGACCGCCGAGAAGTTCAACTTGACGTAGAAGTCCTCCTGGCTGCAGAAGGGCCCGAAGCAGTTGTCGTCGTCGCGGTTGATGGCGTGCGCCTCGGTGACGGTGGCGACCATCTTCCCGGTGTCTGCGGACGATGCGGGGACGATGGCGACGATGGCCAGCGCGGCCAGCGCAAACGCGATCGGCCACCGGGCATTGGAATGGCTGGAGTCGGACATCGAGGTCTCCTCGTGCTGCGAGGAGTGTCCGCCTCGCCGGCCGGCAGCGTCATCGCACGGACATATGAGACCCCGGCTGACACAACGGTGTGTCAGGCGAACCGCGGGCGGGCCCTACGGGCCTTCGGGACGATCGGCCGGCGGCTTCGGCTCCCGCCCGGGGAGCTCGCAGGCCTGCGACATTCAGGTGGAAACCCCCATCCACGGCAGGATCCAGCGCTGGAGCGCGAACCACCCCCCGAAGATGGCCAGGAAGAGCAGGACGTTGGTCATCAGACCAGTCGCTCCACGTTGACGACGCTCGCTCTCAGGCACGGTTGGATCTCGCATTTCCCGGCGTAATCCTGCAGGTCCTTCAGGACCGCCGCAACTGTCGCCTCCGAGGCCCCGGGAACGATCAGCACGATCGCCTCGAACGACACCGTGCGGGGCAGCGCCTCCGGCTCGAGGAACTTGTGGCCGACGGCGCGCGGGATCTTGAGATACCCCTCCGCGCCGTGGCGGTCGAGCGAGGAGATCACCTGGTGCTCGAGGTCCTCGCTGCAGTAGATGACGAGCTGTTTCATCGGCACTCCCCTCACGCCGTCTCGGGGGCGTCCGCCGCGGCCTCGTCGTCGTCCCACGACGGCGGGAGCGGCCTCTCGTACTTGTGGCGCTCGACCATGTAGTAGAGCACCGGCACCACGATCAGCGTCAACACCGTGGAGGCCAGCGAGCCGAACATCAGGGCGATCGCCAGCCCCTGGAAGATCGGGTCGAACAGGATCACGACGGCGCCCATGACCACCGCGCCCGCGGTCAGCACGATCGGCCGCGTCCGGACCGCCCCCGCCTCGACCAGCGCCTCGCCCAGCGTCCGGCCCTCGGCCAGCGCCAGCTCGACGAAGTCGATCAGGAGGATCCCGTTGCGAACCATGATCCCGGCCAGGGCGATGAAGCCGATCATCGAGGTCGCCGTGAAGAAGGCCCCCAGCGCCCAGTGCCCCGGGATCACGCCGATCAGCCCGAGCGGGATCGCGACCATCATCACCAGCGGCACCGTGAACGACCGGAACCAGCCGATGATCAGGAGGTAGATCAGCACCAGCACGGCGGCGAAGGCGAAGCCGAGGTCGCGGAACACCTCGTAGGTGATGTGCCACTCGCCGTCCCACTTCATCGCCGGCTTCTCCTCCGAGCCCGGCTCGTCGCGGTAGTACTGCTGCACGACCCCGCCCCCGGAGACTTCCAGTTTTCCGATCTCGTCGGCCATCCTGAGGATCGCGTAGACGGGGCTCTCCTCGCGGCCCGCGACGTCGGCCGTGACGTAGACGACGGGTTTCAGGTTCTTGCGGAACAGGCTGGCGTCTTCGGTGGTGCGGCGGACCGTCACCAGCTCCGACATCGGGACCATCGCCCCGCTCATCGCCGCGAGCTTGACCGCTGCGAGGGCGGCGACCGACGAGCGCTCGGCCCGCGGCAGCTCGACGCGGATCGGGACCGGCTCGGCCTCGGCGTCGCGGTGCAGGAGCCCTGCGTCCTCGCCGGCGATCAGCGCCCGCAGCGAGCGGGCGACCATCGCCGCCGGGACGCCGTGGAGGGCGGCCTTCTCGCGGTCGACCTCGAAGACCTCCTTGGGCTGCGGCGCCTCGACCCACCAGTCGACGTCGACCACGCTGGGCGTCGACTCGAAGATCCCCTTGATCCGCTCGGCCGTCGCGCGGCGGGCCTTCTCGTCCGGGCCGTAGACCTCGGCCACCAGCGTCGCCAGGACCGGCGGTCCCGGCGGGACCTCGGCGATCTTCACCGCCGCGCCGTTCTTCTTCGCGATCTCCTCCACCGCCGGGCGGATGCGCTTGGCGATGTCGTGGCTCTGGTCCTTGCGGTCGTGCTTGGGGGCCAGGTTCACTTGAAGGTCGGCAACGTTGGCGCCGCGCCGCAGGTCGTAGTGCCGGACCAGGCCGTTGAAGTTCACGGGGGCCGACGTCCCGGCGTACAGCTCGACGTCGGTCACCTCCGGCACGCTCCCCAGGTAGATCCCGATCTCGCGCGCCACGCGCGCCGTGTCCTCGAGCGTCGTCCCCTCCGGCATGTCGACGACGATCTGCAGCTCGCTCTTGTTGTCGAACGGCAGCATCTTCACCGCGACCATCTTGAGCGGGAACATCGCCACGGCGCCCGCGAGCAGCAGCGCGACGACGCCCAGGAAGCCCCAGCGGAGCGCGGGCTTCTCCATCATCGGGACGAGGATCCGGCGGTAGAGGCCGTAGATCCTGGTCCGCTTGACGTCGTACTCCTCGTCGTGGGCGTGCCCGCCGCGCAGCAGCCGGTAGGCCAGCCAGGGGGCGATCGTCAGCGCCACGACCAGCGAGAAGAGCATCGCCAGCGACGCGCCGATCGGCATCGGCGCCATGTAGGGGCCCATCAGGCCGCGCACGAAGGCCATCGGCAGCAGGGCGGCGATGACGGTGAAGGTCGCCAGGATCGTCGGGTTGCCGACCTCGGACACCGCGGTCACCGCGGCCTGCAGCGCCGGCAGCTTCTTCATCGAGAAGTGCCGGGCGACGTTCTCGACGACGATGATCGAGTCGTCGACCACGAGGCCGGTGACGAAGATCAGCGCGAAGAGGGTCACGCGGTTCAGGGTGTAGCCGAAGACGTAGTAGATGAAGAGCGTCAGCGCGAAGGTCACCGGCAGCGAGATGAAGACGACGAGCGAGCCGCGCCACCCGAGCGCCAGGGCGATGAAGATCGTCACGATCACGATCGTGAGGAGCAGGTGCAGCTCCAGCTCGTCGACCTTCTCGCGCGCGGTGTCGCCGTAGTTCCGCGTCACCTCGACCTCGACCCCGCCCGGGACCAGCGTCCCCTTCAGCTCGTTGACCTTGTCGAGCGCGGCGGCGGTCACGCGGTAGGCGTCCGCCCCCTTGCGCTTGGCGAGCGACAGCGTCACCGCGTCGTAGAGGCCGGCCGGCGCCGCGATGCCGCGCGTCCGCGCGGCCGGACCGGGCGAGAAGGCGACGTAATCGGCCGGCTCCTCCGGGCCGTCGAGCACGGTGGCGACGTCGCGCAGGTAGACCGGCTTTCCCTCGTGCGCACCGACGACCAGCCCCTCGACGTCTTCGCGGGTCCTCAGGAAGCCGCCGGTCTCGACCTTGACCTCGCGGTTCCCCTGCTCGATGCTGCCGGCCGGGGCGCTCGCGTTCTGGAACTGCAGCGCCTGGACGATCGTCCCCGGGTCGGCGTGCATCGCCGCCATCCGGCCGCCGTCGAGCTGCACGCGCACGGCGCGCCGCTGGCCGCCGGTGATGCGGATCTCCGAGACGTCGTCCAGCCGCGACAGTTCTTTCCCCATCTCGGCCGCCAGCCGCCGCAGCGCGAAGCCGTCCTGGTCCTTCCGCGCGCTCCAGAGCGTCAGTCCCAGCACCGGCACGTCGTCGATCGCCCGCGTCCTGATCAGCGGCGGAGTCGCGCCGGGCGGCATCCGGTCCAGCCCCGAGACGAGCTTGTCGTAGATCTTGACCAGGCTGCGCTCCTGGTCCTGCCCCACCTTGAAGCGGACCGTGACCATCGCCACGCTGGGCATCGAACCGGAGTAGACGTACTCGACCCCCGGAATCTCCCACATCCTCTTTTCCAGCGGGATCGTGACGCGGTTCTCGACGGCCTGCGGCGAGGCGCCCGGCAGGCCGACGAAGATGTCGACCATCGGGACCGTGATCTGCGGCTCCTCCTCGCGCGGGGTGAGCAGCACCGCGAACGCGCCGAGCAGGAGCGACGCCACGATCAGCAGCGGCGTCAGCTTGGAGTCGATGAAGAAGTGGGCGACCTTGCCGGCCGGCCCGAGACTGGGGGTCATCGCGTCACCTCAGCGGGCCGTGCCGGAACCGGAGGGGCCGGGGCTGGACGCGCCCGAGATCGGCGCGCCGTCGGCGATCCCCGCGGGCGGCGCGCTGACGTAGCGCTCGCCGGCGGAGAGGCCCGAGAGGACCTCGACCCGGTCGCCGAGCAGCGCCCCCGGCCGCACCCAGCGCAGCCGCGCCTTGCCTGCCTCGTCCACGATCCAGACGCCCTGGAGCTGTCCGCGCTCGACCAGCGCCGCCGCCGGCACGGTCAGCGCCTGCCGCGTCCCCTTCGGGAACCGGATGCGCACGTACATCCCCGGCTTGATCGCACCGCCGGGGTTGTCGAGCAGCAGCTTCACCGCGAAGGTCCGGCTCATCGAATCGCCGGCCGGAACGATCCGCTCGACCGTCGCCGGGACCGGCGCGCCCAGCACGTCGATCGCCACCGTCGCCGGCGCGCCTTCCGCGAGGCCGACGACCTGCGCCTCCGGCACCTGCGCCACGATGCGGACCCTCGACAGGTCGTCCACCGTGAAGAGCGGCATCCCGGGCGACGCCATGTCGCCGGCTTCGATCCGCTTCGCGGTGACGACACCGGAGACCGGGGTCGAGACGATGGCGTAGCCGAGCATCACCTGGGCCGCCGCGAGGTTCGCCTGCGCCTGCTGCACGCCCGCCCGGGCCACGTTGTAGCCGGCAGTCGCATCCTCGAGGTTCTTGGCGGTGGCGGAGCCGCGCTCGACCAGCGCGGTCATGCGCCGGAAGGTCGCCTCGGCGTTCGTCAGCTGCGCCTCGGCCATCGCGACGCCGGCCTTCGCCTGCTCGACCGCCGCCGCCAGGTCGCGGCTCTCGAGCCGCGCCAGCGCCTGCCCGGCGCGGACGGCGTCCCCCTCGCGGACCATCACGCGCTCGACGCGCCCCATGATCTTCGTGCCGGGCGAGACGCGCTCGATCGGCTCGACCACGCCGGAGACCTCGACGCCGTCGGCGGACGCGGCCAGCTCGGCCACGGCGATCGGCGCCGACACGGCGGCCGGCTCGGCGGGGGGAGCGACCTCGTGCCGGCCGCCGCAGCCAGCGGAGAGCAGGATCGCGGCCAGCGCGGCGACGACGAGGAGCACGGAAGAGGTCGGGAACTCGGGCGGCGGATCATCGGCGGTTCTCCCGTCACAGGCGGCCGATGGCCAGCTTCAGGCGGGCCTCGGCGAGCAGGACATCGCGGCGTGCGGAGACTTCGCGGGTGCGGGCGGAGGTCAGCGCGGTCTCGGCGGCCAGCAGCTCGACCAGCGTCGTCAGCCCCTCCTTGTAGCGGTCCTCGACGATCACGAGGCTGGCCTCGGCGGACTCGATCGCCTTCGCCGCGTGTCCGAGGCTCTCCCGCGAAGCCTTCAGGTCGTAGAACGCCTGCCGCACCTCGAGGCCGGCCATCTGGCGCAGGTGGTTCGCGTACTCGGTCGCCTGGCGCTGCTGCGCTTCCGCGCGGCGCACGCGGGAGCGGGTGCCGAAGCCGTCGAACGCGTTCCAGGTGACCGTGCCCATCACGGTCCAGTTGGTGCCGTCGGCGCCGATGAAGTCCTCGGCGTTCGCCTCGTAGGCCCCGCCGACGCCGATCTCGGGCATGTAGCCGGCGCGCGCGACCTTGATCATCTTCTCGGCGGCGCCGGTCCGCGCGGCCGCGGCCTTGAGGTCGGGGCGCGCGTCGATCGCTTCCTTCGTCAGCGCGTCGAGGTCGCTCTCGGTGAAGTCGGGAACGTCGACGCTGGCGGGCAGCGCGTGGGGCGTGTCGAGCGGCAGCCCCATCGCCAGGTTCAGCCCGGCGCGCGCCACCGCCGCCTGGCTGTCGGCGCGGGTCAGCATGTCCCTCAGCTCCAGCTCGCGGACCTCCGCCTGCAGCAGGTCGGAGCGGACGACCATCCCGGTCTCGACCATGTCGCGCACGAGCTTGACGTGCGCCGACGCCGTCTTCAGCCCCTCGCCGGCGACGCCGCGATAGCTCTCGGCCAGCACGGCGCCGCTGTAGGCCTCGATCACCCGCTGCGTGACCTGCTGGCGCGCCGTGTCGCGGTCGGCCGCCGCGGCCGCCGCACCCAGCTCGGCCGCCGCGACCCCGCCGGCGATCTTCCCGCCGCTCCAGATCGGCTGCATCACGGCCAGCTTGGTGTTCCAGTTGTTGGTGGCGGGCGGCTCGTTGAGGAAGTTCGGATCGAAGTTGGCCGGGCCGAAACGCTCCTGCGTCAGGAGGTCGCTGAAGACCATCACCGGGTTGGTGCTGCGCGACGCGAACTCCGAGAGCTGGACCCTGGGGAGGCGCCAGGACCGGGCCTCGTCGACCTGCGCCTCGGCCGCGCCGACCCCGGCGTCGGCCGCGTGGAGCAGCGGGTTCTGCTCGAGCGCGGTCGCGACGGCCTCGTCGATCGTCAGCGGGGCCGCCCCGGGAACCGGGTCGGCTGCCGCGGCCGGCCGGGCGACGCCCAGCGCCAGGATTACCAGGCCGAGTGCGATGCGCTTCATGGCGATGTCACCCTCGCGGGGCCCGGCAGGACCGCCGGGCCGGCGGATAGCCCAGAGATGCCGCGGCGGGGGCGGGGTTACAGCCAGCGCCGGGTCCGGAACCAGAGGTACATCCCGAGCGCCGCGGCCGCCATCAGGCCGAGCGCCCCGTACCAGCCCGAGACCTGCTCCTTTCCGGGGAACAGGACGTTCATCCCGCCGACGCTGGCGATGAAGGTCATCGGCATGAAGATCGTGCTGATCAGGGTCAGGGCCTTCATCACCTCGTTGAGCTTGAGGCTGACGGAGTTCAGGTAGAGGTCGTGCACGGTGCCGACGACGTCGCGCAGGTTCTCCAGCATGTCGATCAGCTGGATCGTGTGGTCGTAGATGTCGCGGAAGTAGATCCGCGACTCGGGGCGCAGGAGGACGCTCTCGCCCCGCTCGAGCCAGCCGATGACCTCGCGCATCGGCCAGACCGCGCGGCGCATCTCGATCAGCGAGTGCTTCATCGTCAGCACGCTCTCGATCGTCTCGCGGCCGGGGTCGGAGAGGGCCCGGTCCTCGAGGTCCTCGAGCTTGACGCCGAGCTGCTCCGTGATCACGAAGTAGTTGTCGACCATCGTGTCGAGCAGGCGGTACATCAGGTAGTCGACGCTCTTCTGGCGCGCCTGGGCCTGCCCCTGCGCGATCCGCGACGCGATCGCGCCGAACAGGGTCGGCTGGTGCTCCTCGAAGGTGATCAGCCAGTCCTTCCCGAGCACGAAGGCGACCTGCTCGGTCGCGACCTCGCCCGAGTCCGCGTCGAGCGAGAGGTTGCGGGCCACGACGAAGATGTAGCTGCCGTAGTCGTCGTACTTGGGGCGCTGGCCGACGTTGACGATGTCCTCGACGACCAGCGGGTGCAGGCCGAAGATCTCCGCCACCTGCTGGATCTGCGCGACATCGTGCACGCCGTCGATGCAGATCCAGCTCGCCCGGCCCGAGTCGCGGAACCGGGGCAGGTCGGAGGGCTTGACCTCCTCGTGGAGCGAGGCGGTCCCGGCGTCGTAGTCGAGGACGCTGATGCGGATCGGGCGGGGGGCCTCGGCCCCGGTGTAGACGGGGGTTCCGGGGGGGAGTCCGGCCTTCTGCGCCCGCTGGCCGCGGGCAGCCTTCCGGCGGCGTCTGCTCACGGGCGGATTATCGCCGCGTCCAGTTTGACGGTCCATGGGGGCTCCCCGAGAATGAGAGCTCGAGACAACTTCCCACCGGAGGAGACACCGATGGCTCAGCTCAAGGGATCGAAGACCCACCAGAACCTCAAGGACGCGTTCGCCGGGGAGTCCCAGGCCAACCGCCGCTACCTCTACTTCGCCAAGCAGGCCGACATCGAGGGCTACCCCGAGGTTTCCGGCCTGTTCCGCGACACCGCGGAGGGCGAGACCGGCCACGCCCACGGCCACCTCGACTACCTGCGCAAGGTGGGCGACCCGGCCACCGACCTGCCGATCGTCGGCGTCGACGAGATGCTCAAGTCGGCCGTCGCGGGCGAGACCCACGAGTACACCGACATGTACCCGGGAATGGCCAAGACCGCCCGCGAGGAGGGGTTCGCCGAGATCGCGGACTGGTTCGAGACCCTGGCCAAGGCCGAGCGCTCGCACGCCGGCAAGTTCCAGAAGGCCCTCGGCACGATCTGATCCACCGCACCGCGCACGACGGATTCGCGGGGCGGCGCACGGCGCCGCCCCGCTCGCCCGCCGGCCGCCTGCGGGAGGCCCTCCGATGAGCGACGCGAAGGATCTGGACCCGATCCGCTACGCCCCGACGGACGGCCTGACCTACAACCCGAACGAGGCCCGGTACTGGGATCCGTCCGCGCTGCAGCAGGAGGTCGACCGGATCTACGACCTCTGCCACGGCTGCCGGATGTGCTTCAAGTTCTGCCAGTCGTTCCCGACGCTCTTCGAGGCCGTCGACACCCACGGCGACGTGCGCCGGCTCCCGGCCGCAACCCACCGCCGGATCGTCGACGAGTGCTTCCAGTGCAAGCTGTGCTACTCGCAGTGCCCCTACACCGAGGCTGAGGGGCACGAATTCAAGGTCGACTTCCCGCGCCTGATGCTGCGCGCCAAGGCGATCCGCGTCCGCAGGGAAGGGCTGGGGCTGCGCGAGAAGATGCTGTCCGACCCCGACCGGATCGGGAAGCTGGGGACGATGACCGCGGGGCTTGCCAACTGGGCCAACCGCTTCCGGCCCAACCGGGTTGCGATGGAACTGCTCGGCGGGATCCACCGCGACAAGCTGCTGCCGCCGTTCGAGAGCCCGACCTTCCCGGAGTGGGTCCGGGAGCGGACCGGCGGCGCGGCCGAGACGGCGGGCGGATCGCACCCGGTCGTGCTCTTCGCGACCTGCTTCGTCAACTGGAACCGGCCGGCGATCGGCAAGGCGGCGCTCGCGGTGCTCGAGCACAACGACTGCAGGGTGGCCTGCCCGGACCTTCCCTGCTGCGGCATGCCGGCCCTCGACGCCGGCGACATCGCGCTGGCGAAGCGCAAGGCGAAGCGCAACGTCGAGGCGCTGCTCCCCTGGGTCCAGCGCGGCTACCGCGTCGCGGTCGTCAACCCGACCTGCTCGCTGATGATGAAGAGCGAGTACCCGGAGCTGCTCGACGACCCGGCCGACCGGCCGCTGGCCGACGCCGCGAAGCAGGTCGCGGCGGCGACCCGCGACCTGGGCGAGTTCCTGTTCGAGCTGCACAAGGACGGTCAGTTCAAGACCGACTTCAAGTCGACGCCCGGCGGTCCGGTCGCTTACCACGCGCCGTGCCACCTGCGGCAGCAGGCGGTCGGCTTCCGCAGCCGCGACCTGATGCGCCGCATCCCCGGCGTGCAGCCGCGGCTGGTGCAGGAGTGCTGCGGCCACGATGGGACCTGGGCGATGAAGACGGAGTGGTTCGAGCTGTCGCTCAGGAACGGCCAGAAGGCGTTCGACGGGATGAAGGAGGCGGGCGCCGAGCTCTGGACCTCCGACTGCCCGCTGGCCGCGATCCAGTTCGAGCAGGCCTGCGGCCGGACGGTGCTCCACCCGGTCGAGGTGCTGGCCCGCGCCTACCGCGAGGACGGGTTCCCGGGGAAGGTCACTCCCGAGAACCCGGCCCCCTGAGGACGACCCGATGCCGACGATCGACCGCCGCGAGATCCTCGACCGCGAGAGCTACGAGCAGGCCCGGCCCGAGGTCCGCCGCCGCGTCATGATGGCCAAGGACCGGCGCCGCGTCCTGGTCGGCGAGCACTGCTCGGTCCTTTTCGAGAGCCGCGAGACGATGCTCTACCAGGTCCACGAGATGCTGCGCACGGAGAGCTCCTGGGACCGCGCCGGAGCGGTGGACGACGAGCTGGAGGCCTACAACCCGCTCGTCCCGGGGGCCGGCGAGCTCTCGGCGACCGTGATGTTCGAGTACGAAACGGCCGCGGAGCGCGCCGTCTTCCTGCCGCGGCTCGTCGGGGTCGAGCGCCACCTCGCGCTGAAGATCGGCGACACGCCGCCGGTCCTGGCCCGCTTCGACCGCGGCCAGATCGACGAGCACAAGGTCTCGTCGGTGCAGTACGTCCGGTTCCCGCTGACGGACGAGCAGCGGCGGCTGCTCAAGGAGGACGGGACGGTCGTGCGGCTCGTGCTCGACCATCCCGCCCTTCAGGGACAGGCCGTCGTCGGCGAGGCGACGCGGCGCGAGATCATGAACGACCCGGACTGACGCCGGGCCCCGGGCTCAGCGCTTGGCCGCCTCGAACCGCGCGTTGATCGCGTCCCAGTCGACGACGCTCCACCAGGCGTTGAGGTACTCGCCCCGGCGGTTCTGGTACTTCAGGTAGTAGGCGTGCTCCCAGACGTCGTTGCCGAAGATCGGCGCGGCGCCGTCGGTCAGCGGGTTGTCCTGGTTCGGCGTGCTGGTGACCGCCAGCTTCCCGTCCTTGCCCAGCACGACCCAGGCCCAGCCGCTGCCGAAGCGCTTGAGGCCGGCGTCGTTGAACTGCTTCTTCAGCTCGTCGAAGCCGCCGAAGGCGCTCTTGATCGCGTCGGCGACCGGGCCCTTCGGGTCGCCGCCGCCACCCTTCTTCATCAGGGTCCAGAACATCGAGTGGTTGAGGTGGCCGCCGCCGTTGTTCCGGACGGCCATCCGGATCCCCTCGGGCACGCCGGCCAGGTTGGTCACCAGCCAGTCGAGGCTCTTGTCGGCCAGCTCCGGCGCGTTGGCCAGCGCGTTGTTGAGGTTGTCGACATACGCCTGATGGTGCTTGTCGTGGTGGATCTCCATCGTCTTCGCGTCGATGAAGGGCTCGAGCGCGTCGAAGGCGTAGGTCAGCGGGGGAAGGGTGAAGGGCATGGTCCGGATCCTCCTGCGGTGAGAAATAGAAACTAGTTAATCGCGCAATGCCGCTTGCGCGCGCGGCGAAACCGCGTGATTCCAACGCTATCGCAGGGAGAGGAGTGCCGCCAGTCAGCGGCGGCGCGTGGCGCGCGCCTCAGGCGTGCAGCTGCAGGATCTGCGTCTCACCGACATCGGCGCTCTCGACCGCGGGCTCGCACGGGACGGCGATCACATCCAGCCGCGAGCACCCCGTATCGGGCCGGTAGTTGCGTCCCGGGTCGGCGATCAGGACCTCGATCCCCTGTCCCGCGAGCGCGCGCAGCCACGGCGTGAGGCGCGCGGCCATCGGCCCCTCGTAGAGGATGTCGCCGCCGAGCACCAGGTCGATCCCGTCGAGTTCGCGTCCAATCCAGTCCGCCGTGACGACTTCGATCACCGCCGTCGCCGCGAGCGCGCCGCGCGCGACGTTGTGCTCGACGTTCAGCTCCATGGCCGCGCACGCGACCGGATCGATGTCGGTGGCGATCACCGAGGCCGCGCCGGCCCGCGCCGCGGCGATCGCGACGACTCCCGAGCCGGAGCCGAAATCGAGCACGCGCCGGCCGCGAACGACTTCCGGCCGATCGAGCAGGTAGCGGGCCAGCGCCTGACCGCCCGCCCACGGCGTCGCCCAGTAGGGGGGCGGCGGTGCGGGGAGCCCGACCAGCGCGCTGCGGCACAGGCTCTCCCACAGCCCGGTGAAATCGGAAGACTGGTAGACCTCGATCTCGGGCACGATCGGCACCGGCGCCGCGCGGGCGTTGGCGAGCACGAAGGCGCGAAGATCGGCGGTCACGAGGCTCCCCGGCGCCGGTCGGGCTCGGCGACGCCGCGTCTATACTGCCTGAACCTTGGCCGAAGGCGAGCGGAGACGGGACGGGCCGTGGCGACCTACGCGATCGGTGACATCCAGGGGTGCTGGGACGCGCTGCAGCGCCTGCTGTCCCGGATCGGGTTCGATCGGTCGCGGGACCGGCTGTGGCTGGTGGGCGATCTCGTCAACCGCGGGACCGGGTCGCTCGAAGTGCTGCGCTGGGCGCGGGACCTCGGCGACCGCGCGGTCGTCGTGCTCGGCAACCACGACCTGCACCTGCTCGCACGGGCCCTCGGCGTGACACGGGCGCGCGCTGCCGACACGCTCGACGAGACGCTCGCGGCGCCCGATCGCGACGATCTGCTGGCCTGGCTCCGAAGCCGGCCGCTGGCGCACCGCGAGGGGCGTTTCCTGCTGGTCCACGCCGGGTTGCTGCCCGAATGGTCCTCGGTAGACGCGCTCGCCGCGGCGCGCGAACTGGAGGCGGTGCTGCGCGGACCGGACGACGCGGCGGCCGCGCTCCTGTCGCGGCTCCACGCGAAGAGCGCTCCCCTGCCCGGCGCAGCGCACGACGCCGCGCAGCGCCGCGAACTGGCGTTCGCCGCCCTGGTCCGCATCCGCTGCGTCGATTCGCGCACGGGCGCCCTCGCGCTGGGCTACAAGGGGCCTCCCGACGAGGCGCCCGACGGGCTCGTCGCCTGGTACGACGCGCCGACCCGGCGCGAGCGCGATGTCACGGTGATCTGCGGCCACTGGTCCGCGCTGGGCCTGTGGATCCGGCCGGACCTGGTCGCGCTCGACACCGGCTGCTGGATGGGGCGGTCGCTGACGGCGTATCGCGTCGAGGATGGGGCGGTGTTCCAGGTCGAGGCGCTGCGCGAACCGTAGGGGCCGGCCTCCGTGCCGGCCCGAACGATGCGTGGCGCGTTTCGGGCCGGCACGGAGGCCGGCCCCTACACATCTCCGGCCAACCCGTTGACAATGTCGCGATCTGGAGGGCGGTCATGGGTCGTCAGCGGTCGATCGGTGCGTGCGCTTCCCTGTTCGCAGTCCTTCTCTCCTGCTCCCTGGCGTTCGCTGACGAGATCGGCCCCGCCGGAGCCAGGCTGATGGGCGACCTCCCCGCGGTGCTCGACGCCGCCGGCCCGGAGGACCGGATCCCGGTCTACTTCGTGCTCGCCGACCAGCTGGAGGGGGACGCGCTGCGTGCCCGGGTCGCCGCCCTCACCGCCGGGGCCGCACCGCCGGCCGGCGCCGCCGGCAAGGCCGCGCGCCGCCAGGCGACCGTGAGCGCGCTGCGCGAGCACGCGATGCACGCACAGGCCGGGCTGCTGGCCGCGCTCCGCGCGCTCGAGGCCCAGGGCGCCGCCACGCGCATCCGCCCGCTCTGGATCGGCAACGTCGTCGGGGCCGACCTGGCGCCGGACGCGGTCCGCGCGCTCGCGGCGCGGCCGGAGGTCGTGCGCGTCAACTGGAACCCCAGGCGCGACGTCTTCCTCGGCGCGCGCGAGAGCGCTGCCCCGGCCCCCGCGCCGGCCGGCCGGCGCGCCCGCTACGGCCTGTCGCCGCTGGCGCCGGCCGGGACCGACGGACCGGGCATCGATGCGCTCGAGTGCGGCGTCGTGAAGATGCGCGCGCCCGAGGTCTGGAACGAGCTGGGCAACACCGGGGCCGGGGCGGTGATCGCACTGATCGACACCGGCGTCTGCTGGACCCATCCCGACATCGCCAACCAGATCTGGGTCAATCCGGGCGAGGACGTCAATCACAACGGCGTGGTGATGGACGCCGCCGACATGAACGGCGTCGACGACGACGGCAACGGCTTCATCGACGACCTGATCGGCTGGAACTTCGACCTCAACACCAACCAGCCGAACGACGAGAACTCGCACGGCTCGCACTGCGCCGGGACGATCGCGGGCGACGGGACCGGCGGGAGCCAGTCCGGGATGGCGCCGGACGCGAAGGTCATGGTCATCCGGGTCGGGGTCAACTTCTCCGACGAGGTCGACGTCTGGAACGGGATGCAGTACGCGGCGGCCAACGGCGCCGACTCGATCTCGATGAGCCTGGGCTGGCCGCACGGCCAGAACCCGGACCGGCCGGCCTGGCGCACGAACTGCGAGAACACGATCGACGCCGGGACGGCGATGGTGATCGCGGCCGGCAACGAGGGCTCGGGCGCCGAGCCGGACAACGTCCGCACGCCGGGCGACGTGCCGCGGGTGATCACGATCGGCGCGACCGACTGCAGCGACGTGGCGGCCGGCTTCTCCTCGCGCGGGCCGGTGACCTGGCAGGGGATCGCGCCGTGGAACGACTGGCCCTGGCCCCGGGGCTGGTCAAGCCCGACGTCTCGGCCCCCGGCGTGGACACGCTCAGCCACAACGTCTGCTCGGGCTACTCGTACAAGTCCGGGAACCTCGATGGCGACGCCGCACGTCGCCGGCGCGGTGGCGCTGATCGTGGCGGCCAACCCCGGACTCGAGCACGACGACATCAAGGCACTGCTGGAGGAGACCGCCGTCGACCTCGGCGAGCCGGGCAAGGACAACACCTACGGCACCGGGCGGGTCGACGCCTACGCGGCCGTCACGAACGCCGCGAGTTCCGACGGCCGCATCGCGATCAAGGAGAGCGCGGTCGGCTGCGCATCCCTGCTCAACCTGACGCTGACCGACAGCGACCTCGCGAGCCAGGGGACGGCCGGCGTCAAGGTCACCTCGACCCGCGAGCCGGCCGGCGAGACCGTCGCGCTGGTGGAAACCCGCCCGGGATCCGGCGTCTTCAAGGGCACGATCGAGGTGGCCTCCGGCGCTCCGGCGCCGGACGGCCGGATCCAGGTCCACCCCGCCGACACGATCACCGCGACCTACGTCGACGCGAACGACGGCAAGGGGGGGGTCAACGTCTCCAAGACCGACACCGCCGCGGCCGACTGCGTGCCGCCGGCGATCAGCGCGATCCGCGCGACCGACATCTCCGACACGGTGGCCGTCATCCGCTGGACGACGGACGAGTCGTCCGACAGCCGTGTTCGCTACGGCGCCGCACCGCCGCCCTCCCAGGACGCCTCAGGGGCTGCGGGAGTGACCGAGCACGCGGTGACGCTCTCCGGCCTGGCGGCCTGTACCGTCTACTTCTTCGAGGTCGCCAGCGCGGACGCGCTGGGCAACGGCACGACCGACGACAACGCGCACAACTGGTACCGCTTCGAAACCTACGGCAACTTCCCCGACATCGGCGTCGCGCCGTGCCACGCCGGCCAGGTGCGGATCGAGCGGCCGACCTACGCCTGCGGCGGATCGATGCTCGTTTCGGTGACCGATCTCGACCTCAACCAGGACCGCAACGTCGTCGAGACCGCCCGGGTCCGCGTCTCGTCGACGACCGAGCCGGGCGGCGAGTGGGCCACCGTGACCGAGGCCTCCGCGAACAGCGCGCGGTTCGAGGGGCCGGTAACGCTCTCGGGCGCCGCCCCCTCCGCCGGCGACGGGGTGCTCCAGCTCGTCCACGGCGACCTGATCACGGCGACCTACGCGGACGCTGACGACGGGCTCGGGCAACGCGCCTTCCCGTCGTTCACCAGCCACGCCGACTGCGCCGCGACCTCCGCGGTGCAGGTGCGGGTGAGCTGGCTGTCCAACACGCGCGCCGTGGTCGCGTGGGACACCACCGAGCCGACCAGCTCGCGCGTGGAATTCGGCCCGACCGCTGCGCTGGGCCGGATCGAACAGGACGGCGCACTCGTGACGCAGCACGCGGTCGCGATCAGCGGCTTCCCCGAGTGCACGCGGATCCACTTTCGCGTGGGCGGCACGGATGCGTACGGGAACGGCTTCACGGTCGACTCCGGCGGCGTTCCGTTCGCGCTCAACACCAACCGGATTCCGGGCGTCTACTACTACGACGGCTTCGAGACCGACACCGGCTGGGTCCGGGGCAACGAGTGGGAGATCGGCACGCCGCAGGGGAAGGGCGGCGGGCCCGGCGGCAACCCCGATCCGACCCGCGCGTTCAGCGGAAGCGGCGTGCTGGGGACCGACCTCACGGGCCGCGGCGCGAGCCCGGGGAACTACGAGCCGGACGTCGCAAACGGGGCGGTCTCGCCCTACTTCACCTGCAATCCGTGCCAGCACTCGACGCTCATCGTGCGCCGCTGGCTGAACGTCGAGGGCACGAACGACGCCGCACGGATCTCGCTGCTCACGCCGGGGAGGAACGACACGGTGTGGCAGAACGGCACCGTCTTCGTCCGCGACTCGTCCTGGATCGAGCAGCGCTACGACATCTCCGGGTACCTCGACGGCAAGCCGGCAGGGCAGCTGCGCTTCTCGATCGCCGCCAACTCCAGCACGCAGCACAGCGGCTGGAACATCGACGAAGTGATCGTCAAGGACGGCTCGCTGCCCGACTACGCCGCCTGCGGCAACTGCAGCGGCGCACCGTCGTTCGCGGGGCTCGAGGCGGTGCGGGACGCGGCACCCTGCGCGGGCGGCGGGCTGACGCTGACCTGGCAGCCGGCCGCCGCGTGGGGCTCGGGAGCCGCGGGGCTGTACAACGTCTACCGCGGAACGACCCCCGATTTCGTCCCGGGTCCGGCCTCCCGGATCGCAACCGGCGTCGCGGGGACCTCCTTCACCGACGCGGCCGCACCGGTCGGGCAGCCCGTCTGGTACGTCGTCCGGGCCGAGAACGCGGAGTCGTGCGGGAGCGGCCCGTCGGGCGGCGTCGAGGAGCAGAACGTCGTGCGGATTTCCGGCACCGAGACCGTGAACCGGCCGGGTGCGGGCACGGTCGAGGGCAGCCTGCGCGCTGACGCGATCAACCACGCGCACCTGCGCCTGACCTGGACCGCCGTGCCGAACGCCGTCGCCTACCGGGTGCAGCGCGGCCAACGGGCCGACCTGGCGGATGCGGTTGCGCTCGGCGAGACGGCCGGGACGATGTTCGAGGACGCCGGGGCGCTGACCGACCTCAAGAGCTACTTCTACCGCGTGACGGCGCTCGGAGCCTGCGACTGATCGCGATCGGGGGCCGCTGGCCGGTAGAACGGTATCCGGTACGCCTAGCGGCCGCCGTCCCCATGACCGAGGCCCCAGAAGTTGACGGTGTCCTCGTCGATGTGCTCGCCGTACGACTTCACCTCCTCGTCGGTGATGAAGTAGGTGGCGTGGTGCCCGTAGATCCGGGAGAACACGACCATCCCCTCGTGCCCGGCACCGGTCGCGTAGTGGATCTCGGCCATCGTCCGGTCGCGGCGTGAGGTCAGGTCCTTGCCGCACAACGGGCAGAGGAAGCGGACCATCGACTTCTTCTTCAGCTTGAACCCCTCCGGGATGATGCAGTCGTAGTTTCCCGGCTGGGGGCTGAAGAGCATCAGTCCGCGGTGACTCTCGTGGTCGGCGCGCAGGATGATCTTGATGTTGGGGTTGAGGATCCCGTGGCAGTGCGGGCAACTGTAGTTCCGTCGCATGGCGTCTCCCGGACCGCGCTCCGGCCCGCCGGCGGCGGGATCGGTCGCCCAGTCGGGTTCAGGTTAGCGCACGCTCACCCTCGCGGAAAGGAGGGACGCGTCCCGGCACCACGGTCCGGCACCGTCCGTCCCCTTGCGGAGTGATCCGGCCACGGGACGGCCGGCCGGCCGGGCTTACATTCGAAGTTGAGACCGTTCCGGCGCGCCGGGGAGCGCGCGAGGGTGACCTGATGTTCCGCCGGGCCGCGCCGTCCTCCTCCCTGGCTCTCTTTCCGGCCGCGCTCCTGGCGCTCGTCGCGCTCGCCGCGCTCGCCGCGATCGACGCCGGCGTCGCCGCCGTCTCGATCTACGTCCCGCCCGAGCGCCTGGCCGAAACGGCCCCGCTGATCGTCGAGGGGACCGTCACGCGCACGGCGTCGGGCTTCGATCCGAGGAAGGGATCGCTGAACACGTACGTCACGGTGGCGGTCAGCTTCGTGCACCGCGGCCCATCCAGCCTGAGCGAAGTCGTAGTGCGCGAACTCGGCGGCCACTTCGACGACCTGTATCACGACGTGGACGCGGTCCCGGTCTACCGGCTCGGCGAGCGCGTCCTGCTGTTCCTCGAGCCCGGGCGCGACGGCGCGCTCCGGACCGCCGGGCTCTACTTCGGCAAGTTCGCGCTGGTCGATGACGACGCCGGGCTGCGCGTCGCCCGGCGCGAGATGTCCGGGCTGGGGCGGCTCCCGCGCACGGCGCCTCCCGAGTACGAGGACTTCCCCGCGGGACAGATCGCCGCGCTCGCCGCGTCGGTCTCGCTGGCCCCCTCGCGTCAGCTGCAATCGGAGACCCCGCTCCTCTCCCGGCCCCCCGAGTTCTGGCGCCTGCTGTGGGACGACGTGGCGGAGCCGGCGCCCGGTGACCCGCGCCGCGAGCCCGACTTCGAGCCGCTCTCCAGCGCCGAGCCGGTCCGCTGGCACGAGGCCGACAGCGGCACCGCGGTCAGCATCAACATCGAGCGCGCACGCGATCCGCTCGGCAACCCGCAGGGGGCCGTGGACGAGATGAAGCGCGCGATGGCGGCCTGGACCGGCGTGCCGGAGGCGCGGATCGTCCTGCAGGCCAACAACGACAACTACGACTTCACCGCGGCCAATGCCAGCGGCCCCGCGGACGCCTATCCGCCCGTCAGCGTCCTTCTCTTCGGCGACCCGTACAACGACATCACCGACCCCTCGGGCTGCAGCGGCACGCTGGCGATCGGCGGCTACTGGCGCTCCGGCAGCAACCAGAAGACGGTGAACAACCGGACCTTCTACCCGGCGCTGCGTCTCTACGTGATCTTCAACAACAACTTCGAGTGCTTCCTCGGCAATCGCGACAACCTGGCCGAGGTGGCGACGCACGAGCTGGGGCACGGCATCGGATTCGGTCACTCGCCTGTCGCCGACGCTGCGATGCGCGCCTCGGCGTACGGCAGCCGCGGCCCGCGGCTCGGCAGCGACGACATGGACGGCGCGCACTGCCACTACCCGCACACGCTGACCCTCAGCACGCCGAACGGCGGCAACTCGTGGGCGGCGGGAAGCCAGCAGAGCGTCCTCTGGACCGTGACCAACGAGAACGGCACCGACAAGGGGACCGTCAGCCTGGAGTATTCGGTCAACGGCGGTTCGAGCTGGAAGCCGATCGCGAGCGGCGAGCCCAACGACGGCAGCTACACCTGGACCATTCCCAACGACCCCTCGACGAGCGCCTACCTCCGCGTCACCCGCCCCAACCGCGTCAGCCCGACGCCGGCGCCCTACCCCTCCGCCTGCAGCCTGGACGCGTCGAACAGCCCGTTCACGATCACCGCCGCGACCGCCGGCACGGCCCCCGACGGCAAGAGCGGCTCGACCCCGCTGCGCGTGGCGCGGGCCGCGGGGACCCAGTTGACGCTGACGTGGGGCGCTTCCTGCTCGACCAGCGCCTCCGACTACGCGATCTACGAGGGGACGCTCGACGCGCTGCACGCGGGCTCGTGGAACCACGCCTCGAAGACCTGCAGCGCCGGCACCGACCGGACGGAGACGATCACGCCGGGCAGCGGCGCGCGCTACTACCTGGTCGCACCCGTGACCTCGACCGCCGAGGGGCGCCTCGGGAAGAGCTCCTCCGGCGCCGACCGGCCGGCGGCCGCGGCGCCGTGCAGGCCGCGCGAGACGTCGTCCTGCCCGTGATGCCTCGCCGCATGGTCGGGGGCGCCGATCAGTCGTGCTCCAGCGCGGCCATTCGGTGCGCCAGGCGCTCCGGACCGGCAGCGACCTCCTCGGCCCGGCCGTCATCGGCGCGCATCGGCTGCTCAAGAACACCGTTCGGTCGAGGATCAGGACTCGGCCCTATCTGTTCCTGAGCGATGCCGCTGCGGCCGCGGTGTTGATCGCCGGTAATCCTGGATCGCGATGAGTGGCCCTTATCGGGCGCGCACGGGCCTGCGACGAGACGTTGACGCGCCGGAGCGGGTCCTGATCGCCTTCCCCATGACGACCTCGGTCTCGCGCCTGGCGACCGACGCCTCGTCGCCGGTCGACGCGCAGCAGTTGAAGGAACTTCACCCACACATCCAGTAACGGTGGCGAGCGCGGCGAACGATCGACAGCGCTGCGCCAGCGTCCCGGAAACGAACGGGCATGTCGCGCACAGGTCGCAACACGCGACCGCCGGGTCGTTTTCTCACGAGCGGCGTCACCCCTCTGGACGGATCGGCATCACTATGGTCACGGGTTCTCAGGGCATTGGGGCGAGGAGGAAGTATGGCGGCACGGCGCGTTGTCCTGGCAGGCTTGGCCTGTCTCCTGATCGGCGCTTCGATCACCGGGGCCCAGCCTCGCAAGACGACCTGGACCCTCGTCGGCTACAACAACCTCGGCATGCACTGCATGGACGCGGACTACGCGGTCTTCTCGGTGCTGCCGCCGTACAACACGATCCACGCCCAGCTCACGGACCCGAGCGGCACGCTGGTCCGCGACCCCGCGAGCCTCGGGATCACGGTCACGTACCAGGCCGTGGCCGACCCCGCGGGCTCGATCAACTCGACCTCGGCTGGGAAGACGAACTTCTGGTCCTGGGTGCTCGACCTGTTCGGGGCCAGCCTCCCCGTCGACCAGGGCCTGGCGGGGAACCCGATGCCGGGCCTCCCCAACACGCCTCGGCCGATGACGTGGGATCCCGCCCAGGCGTGGTGGATCTCGCTCGGGATCCCGATCACACCCTACGACGACGCGAAGCAGAAGAACCCCTACCCGCTGTTCCACCTCGTCGCGCGCGACCAGGCGGGGACCATTCTCGCGACGACCGACATCGTGCTCCCCGTCTCGGACGAGATGGACTGCCGCGTCTGCCACGGCTCCGGCTCCGCGCTGGAAGCGCGGCCTGCGGAAGGCTGGGCCTGGAATGCGAACGCGGACCGCGACTACCGGCTCAACATCCTGCTCAAGCACGACGACCGCTTCGCCGGGTCCCCGGCCTACCAGAACGCGGCCCGCGCCGTCGGCTATGGCACTGCGGGCCTGTACCCGACGGTGGTCAGCCTCGGCCGGTCGATCCTGTGCGCGAACTGCCACGCGTCGGAGGCGCTCGGGACGGGCGGCCAGCCGAACGTGCCGTCATTGACGAGCGCGGTCCACGCGCTCCACGCGACCGTGACCGATCCGACCAACGGGCAGACCCTGGAGGCCTCGAGCAACCGGACGGCCTGCTACCGCTGCCACCCGGGTGCCGCGACGAAGTGCCTCCGCGGCGCCATGGGAAAGGCCGTCGCTGCCGACGGGACGATGGCGATGCAGTGCCAGTCCTGCCACGGCTCGATGAGCGCGGTCGGCGACCCGGGCCGCACCGGCTGGCTGAATGAGCCCTCGTGCCAGAACTGCCACACCGGCACGGCGACCTCCAACAACGGCCAGATCCGTTACACGAGCGCGTTCGACACCGACACGGGCCAGCTGCGAGTCCCGGTGGACCGGACCTTCGCGACCAACCCGGACGTGCCGGCGCCCGGTTTCGACCTCTACCGCTTCTCGCACGGCCACGGCTCCGTCGCCTGCCAGTCGTGCCACGGCTCGACCCACGCGGAATACCCCAGCGCGGACATCAACGACAACGTGCAGAGCAACAACATCCAGGGGCACGCCGGGACGCTCGTCGAGTGCGACACCTGCCACGTGACGCAGCCCACGACCGTGAACGACGGGCCGCACGGAATGCACCCGGTTGGACAGTCCTGGGTCAACGCCCACCCCGACGCGGCGGACGGGAATCAAGCCGCCTGCCGGGTCTGTCACGGGCTGGGATACCGGGGCAGCGTGCTCTCCCGCTCCCAGGCCGACCGGACGCTGAGCACGCCGTACGGCACCAGGAGCTTCTTCCGGGGAGCGCGGATCTCCTGCTACGCCTGCCACAACGGTGCCTTCACGGAGGACGCGAATCCCAACCGCCGGCCGACCGCGAACAGCTCGACGGCGTCCACGACGGCCAACGATTCCGTCGCGACGACCCTGACCGCGACCGACCCGGACTTGAACCCGCTCACCTACCGGATCGTCTCGCAGCCGGCTCATGGAACGGTCGCGCTCGCCGGTGCGCTCGCGACCTACTTCCCGGGACAGGACTACGCCGGGACCGATTCGTACACCTTCGCGGCCTGGGACGGCATGGTGGACTCGAACCTGGCGACGGTCTCGGTCACGGTGGGCGCGAGCCCGTGCCAGCTTACCTGCGGCGCTTCGGCGCCGCCCTCGGGCGGAGTGCACGCGTCGCTCGGGTTCGTGGCATCGTCGAACTCACCGGGCTGCGCGGGTGTCGTTGCGTACGACTGGAACTTCGGCGACGGCCAGCCGCACTCGAATTCGCAGAACCCGAATCACTCGTACTTCAGCATGGACACGTTCGCGTGGACCATGACGGCGAGCGTCGATCACGCGACGTGCGTCGTCAGCGACACGATCCGGATCACCCCGGCGACCCCGGCTCCCGTGCCGTCCTACCTCACCGCGCTGTCGGTCGCAACGAGCGATCACGGGGCGAGCGCGACGATCACGTGGGATGCGGCAAACTGCCCGGCTCCGCAGTACCAGGTCGTCTACGGCTTCGGGAGCGGACTCCCGTCCTGGGCGGTTGCAGGCGGCCAGTGCGCGATCGGCACCAGCGGGAGCTATCTCTGGGCGAATGTCCCGGACCCCGGCGCTGACTCGAGCCGCATGCTCTGGTTCATCGTCGTCGGCACCGACGGCGCGGCCACCGAGGGGTCGTGGGGGCAGGCCTCCTCCGGCGCGGAGCGCCACGGAGCCATTGCGAGCGGCGTCTGCGGCGTCACGACCAAGTCGATCGCGCAGGCGTGCGCGGCGCCCTGAGGCGCCGCGCGGGCGAACGGACGGGGTGCCGGTGCAGCCGCGACTGGGCCGCGCCGGGACTCCGTCCGCGCTTCTCGTGAACAGCCCGCGGGTCGCCGGACCCCAGGGAACGCCCGCGGCGCCGGCCATCCGGCGTCCGTCGCCAGGAAACGGCTACAGCCTCCCGCGCAGCGCCTTCAGGTCGTCGTCCACAGCGGCCTGCGCCGCCAGCTTCGGGTTGAGCGCGATCGCGCGCTTCGCCGCATCGAGCGCCCCGGCCTCGTCGCCGTTGGCGAGCCGGATCACCGCCAGGTCGTAGAGCACCTCCGGCAGCATCTCGGGCTGCGACTCGGCCCGCGCGGCCGCCTTCTTCTGCCAGGTCAGCGCCTCCGGGAAGCGCTTCTCGGTGAACGCCGTCCAGCCGCGGTTCCAGTCGTCGTTGACCAACGCCAGCCCGGTCAGGCGGGCCAACTCGCCGAACGGGTCCTTCGAGTCGTCGACGCGCACGTCGATCGCGCGGTCGGTGAAGCCGCCGTAGCCGCCCTTCGCGCGCGCCACGATCAGCGCGGCGGACTGCTTCCCGCGCGCGTCGCCGCCCGCGGCGTCGCCCGCGCGGAGCGCGGCGAGCATCCGCTCGGCGAGCGGCTTGCCTGCGCTCTCGAGGAACGCCTTCTCCATCGCGAGGACGACCGCCTCGCCGGCCAGGATGTTCCCCTGCACCGCGTAGCCAGGGCCGCTGCGGCCGCCGGCCCAGGCGTTGCAGCCGGGACCGGTGAAGGTCGCGGAGACGCCCGACGGCGCGACGATCCCGACCTGCCGCCGATCGCGGCCGTCGTCGGGGCGCAGCAGCACGTCGAGGACTTCCTTGGGTGCGACGCCGAGGGCGAGCAGGTCGAGGCCGCGCGGGCCGAAGCCCGTGTTGGCGTAAGCCTGCGTCGCGACCGCGCCGGCGCCGGCCCGGGCCCAGGGGACGACGCTGCCGACGGCGAAGAAACGGCTGGCGACGGCGACGCCGACCTCACCGGCTGCCGGGTCCGCGGCGGCGATCGAGAAGGTCGCCGGCGGCGGCGGGCCGCCGGCCAGCGCCGGAGCGACGACAAGGACGGCCAGGAACACGATGCCCAGGAATCGTTTCATGAAGCCCTCGTGCGGGCCGGCACGGAGGCCGGCCCCTACAGGTGCGCCGAGGCGATCAGGGGTGCGCCGGCAAGCTGCATGAAGAAGTCGTTCCCCTTGTCGTCGACCAGGATGAAGGCCGGGAAGTCCTCGACCTCGATCCGGTAGATCGCCTCCATCCCCAGCTCCGGGTACTCCAGCAGCTCGACCTTCCGGATGTTGTCCTGCGCCAGGATCGCCGCCGGGCCGCCGATCGAGCCGAGGTAGAACCCGCCGTGCTTCCTGCACGCGTCGGTCACCGCCTTGCTGCGGTTCCCCTTGGCGATCATCACCAGCGAGCCGCCCAGCGACTGGAACAGGTCGACGTAGCTGTCCATCCGTCCCGCGGTCGTCGGCCCGAACGAGCCGGAGGCCATCCCCGGCGGCGTCTTGGCCGGCCCGGCGTAGTAGACCGGGTGGTCCTTCAGGTACTGCGGCATCCCCTCGCCGCGGTCGATCCGCTCCTTGATCTTCGCGTGCGCGATGTCGCGCGCCACGACGATCGTGCCGGTCAGGAGCAGCGGCGTCGAGACCGGGTGCTTCGACAGCTCCGCGCGGATCTCCGCCATCGGGCGGTTGAGGTCGACCGGGACGCCGTGCTTGTGCTTGACCGCGCCACGGTACTTCTCCGGCAGGAAGCGCGCCGGGTCGCGCTCCAGCTCCTCCAGCCACAGGCCGTTGCGGTCGATGTAGGCCCTGACGTTGCGGTCCGCGGAGCACGAGACGCCGATCCCGACCGGGCACGAGGCCCCGTGGCGCGGCAGCCGGACGACGCGCGCGTCGAGCGCGAACCACTTGCCGCCGAACTGCGCGCCGATCCCGGTCTTCGCGGCCAGCTCGACGACCTTCGCTTCCAGCTCGGGGTCGCGGAAGGCGCGGCCGCTCGCGTCGCCGGTCGTCGGCAGGTGGTCGAGGTAGCCGGCGCTGGCCAGCTTGACCGTCTTGAGCGTCGCCTCGGCCGAGGTCCCGCCGATCACGATCGCCAGGTGGTACGGCGGGCAGGCCGCGGTGCCCAGCGCGCGCAGCTTCTCGACCAGGAACTTCTCGAGGCTGGCCGGGTTCAGCAGCGCCTTCGTCTCCTGGAACAGCATCGACTTGTTGGCCGAGCCGCCCCCCTTGGCGATGAAGACGAAGTCGTAGCGCTCGCCGTCGGTGGCGTAGATATCGATCTGCGCCGGGAGGTTGGAGCCCGAGTTTCTCTCCTCGTACATCGTGAGCGGGACCGTCTGCGAGTAGCGCAGATTCTCCCTGGTGTAGGTCTCGAACACGCCGCGCGAGAGCCACTCCTCGTCCTTGACGCCGGTGAAGACGCGCTGCCCCTTCTTGGCGAAGATCGTGGCCGTGCCGGTGTCCTGGCACATCGGGAGCTGCATCCGCGCCGCCACCTCGGCGTTCTTGAGCAGCGTCAGCGCGACGCCGCGGTCGTTGGGCGACGACTCCGGATCGGAGAGGATCGCGGCCACCTTCTCCAGGTGCGCGGCGCGGTAGAGGAACGACACGTCGCGGAGCGCCTCGCGCGCGATCGTCGTGAGCGCCTCGGGCGCGACCTTCAGGATCTCCTGCCCCTCGAAGTCCGCCGACGGCGACGTGCTCGGCGGTGAGGTGGCGGTACTTCGTGTCGTCGGGGCCGAGCGGAAAGGGGCTGGCGTACGCGAACTCGGGCATGGTGCCGCTCCTGGTTTGAGGGGAAACGGAATTGTAAACCAGACCCTCAAGCCGGCGCCGCCCGGTTCAGGGACAGATCCCCGTCCTCTCCTGCCCCGCCGAGTTCTGGCCCCAGCTCCCGACGCGGGGGAGGATCGGCCGGGTGAGGTAGTAGTAGACCTTCGCCGCGGGCGGCTTGGCGCTGTCGAGGATCTTGAGCGCGGTCGTCTCCCACTTGGTGCAGGGGGTCGGAGAACTCGGGAAGGTCGCGCGGTCGGAGCGGACGACGGCGTATTTCGTCGCCCCCGACTGGGCTGTCCAGGAGTACTCCGTGCGGTCGTTCTTGTTGTGGAACCCCGAGTCGCCGGAGGTCTCGTCGATCACGCCGTATCCGGGGTCGCCCGGGCACTGGTTGTCGAGGCCGTCGTTGGTCTCGGCCGCACGGGGGTAGATCGAGGCCCGCGCGTCGTCGCAGTCCCCCTCGCACTCGGCGTAGCCGTCGGCGTCGTTGTCGCTGTCGACGCGCGCCAGCGCCGCGCGCAGGTTCGGTCGCGGGCCGATGTGGCCGGGGTTGGGCCCCGTCACTTCCGCGGTGCCGGTTGGACGAGCAGGTCGCGCACCGCGCGTCGGGGCGAGCGGCGCGCCGCCGCAGCTCTTCTGCACCCCCTGGATCGCGGCCGCGGCGCCCGCCCCCATCGGGCTGGCCGCGCTCGTTCCGCTGAAGATGGCCGTGTAGTACTGGTTGGGATCGCCGCCGCCGTCGAAGTAGTCGCCGTACCCGGTCGAGCCGACGTCGTCGCCCCAGCCCTGGATGTCGACGCGCGAGCCGTAGGTGGAGAAGTCCATCCGCGAGCGGTCGGGCAGCGGGCCGTAGGTCGTCGATCCGGCGCCGACGATGATCGCCCCGAGTCGCGGATCGATGCGGTTGAACTTGCCGCCGAAGACGGCGTGGTCGAGGTCTTCGCCGCCGTTCCCCGCGGGCTCGACGACGACGATGCCCGACGGCCGTTGCGATCGAGATCGCGTCGTACTCCGCCTGGTCCCACTCCACCGGGACGAAGTCGTTGGTGCCGTCGCCGTCGTGGTCGCGCGGGCCGTAGGTCTGCGCCTCGACCAGCATGACGTCGCCCGGAGTCATGAAGTCGGTCGCGCAGTCGATCGCGGCGGCCACGTTGTAGGAGCCGCCGCTCGGCAGGTCGGTCACGAACCGCGGCGTCGCCTGGTGGACGATGCCGGTCATTCCGTAGCCGTTGCGCCCCGCGAACAGCTCCCCCATCACCGCGGTCCCGTGCTCGATGTACTGGGCCGTCGGCGTCCCGCAGCGCTGCGCGGCGACCGTGCTGTTGAGGTCCTCGTGGGCCGTGCGCCAGCTGTACTCGATGTCGGTGACCACGACGTTCAACCCGCCGCCACCCGGGCGGGTCCAGGCGTACTCGGCATCGATGCCGGTCGGAGCCGGGTCGAGGTAGAGGAGGTCGGCTTCGCTGTCGGGTGTCGGCGGCGGGATGTCGGCCGGCGGCGGCGGCGGCAGTGCGGGGCGGTAGACCGTCTCGACCAGCGCCAGGCCGCGCAGCGCGTCCGCCAGGCATTCGCGGAGGTCCGGGTCGACGGCGAACTCGACGTAACCGTTGAGGTCGGGCAGGCGCCGGCCGGACGAGCGCCTCGGCCGCGGCGCGCGTGGCGTCCACCGCCAGCTCGTCCCGGAAGAGCGGGCGACGCGGGCAGCGGGTTGCCCGAACCGGCCCAGCACCGCGTCGACCGGCGCGAGGTCCGCGCCCCCGAGCGAGACCAGCACGGCGCCGCGGATCCGGATGCGCGCCTCGTCGACGAACTTGACGACCAGCCGGTCGGCGGCGCGTCCGCTTCCGTCCGGCGCCGGGAGCGCGGCGCCGGCACACGGGACGAGACACGACGCCGCCACGACGAACGCGATGCGTACGCGCTGCTTCATGCCGATTTTCCTCGCCGGAATGTACGTCGAGTGGATCCCCGCCGTTCCTGTTCCGCCGATGGGTGGGATTCTCCCGCTCGCCCCGGGCGCGATCAAGGCCCCGGGCCGGGCGGCAGCGGCGCACCCCGCGGCCGGAGTGCGTTCGCGACCGCCGCGTCGTGGCGCACGGACAGATCGTTCGATCCCATCACGGTCATGCCGAGGTCGTTCAGGATCCCGTCCTCGAGCCCGTAGATCCAGCCGTGCAGGCTCAGCGCCTGCCCGCGGGTCCAGGCGTCCTGCACGACCGTGGACCGGGCGACGTGCGCGACCTGTTCGATGACGTTCAGCTCGCAGAGCCGGTCGATCTGGGTCGTCTCGTCCTCGAGCCGGCGGATCTGCTCCTTGTACCTGCGCCGCACGTCGTGGACGGCGCGCAGCCAGTTGTCGATCAAGCCGAGCCGGGTGTTGCGCCACGCGGCCGTGACTGCGCTGCAGCAATAGTGGCCGCAGACGACGACGTGGCCGACCTCGAGCACGTCGACCGCGAACTGCAGCACCGCGAGGCAGTTCAGATCGGTCTCGACGATCAGGTTCCCGACGTTGCGGTGGACGAACAACTCGCCGGGAAGGAGCCCGACGATCTGGTTGGCCGGAACGCGGCTGTCCGAGCAGCTGATCCAGAGGCACTGCGGCTTCTGTGTATGCGCCAGGCGGTGAAAGAAACCGGGATCGCGGGCGGTCATGCTCGCCGCCCAGGCTCGGTTGTTCGTGAGGAGGTGATCCAGCCGGCCCATGGGCGATCCCCCCTTCCGGCGGGCCCCTCGGGGCATCCCCCGTGACGCGCATTGTAGGGCCGGAGCGCGGCGCGCGGGGGCCCCCGGCGTTGCGGAGAGGCCCGTCGATCGCCGGATGGCCCGATCCCGTATCATGACGGCTCCCGGCTCACGAAGGAGCGACGCGTGACGAGATCCGCCCTGCCCCGCCCCGCCGCCGACTCGCCGCCGCGCCCGGACCGCCGGCTCGTGCTCAAGCTGCTCGCCGCCGGGGCCGCGGGGGCCCTGGTCCTCGAGGTCTCGCTCCTCGCGGGATGTGGCGGCTCGGAGCCGCCGGGGCCGTCGGTCGTCACGGTTCCGCTCGCGGACCTGCCGGAGGGCAAGCGCCTCGTCGTCAAGGTCGGCACGACCCCGGTCGAGCTGCGCCGGACCGGCGGGACGATCGTCGCGCGCTCGCTGCTCTGCACCCACCAGGGCTGCGTCGTCGCCTGGCAGGAAGACATCCAGCAGTACAAGTGCCCCTGCCAGGGGGCGTGGTTCGACATCAACGGCCAGGTCATCTCCGGGCCGACCACCAAGCCGCTCGTCGAGTTCCCGGTGACCCTCGTCGAGAACGCCGCCCGCGTCACGGAGCCCGGAAAGTCCTGACGTTCCGGGCCGTTCGGGGGGGCGGGGCTGGCGCTCGGGCCCCGCGCGCGTCATCATCACCGGTCGTTTCCCTCCAAATCGAGACCTCCATGGGACGCATCTTCGAAACCCGCAAACACGTCATGTTCGCCCGCTGGGACCGGATGGCGAAGCAGTTCACCCGGATCGCCAAGGACATCACGCTCGCCGTCAAGGCGGCCGGCCCGGACCCGAACTCCAACCCGCAGCTGCGCCGCATCATCCAGAACGCGCGGGCGGTCAACATGCCCAAGGACAAGGTCGAGTCCGCCATCAAGCGGGCCCAGGGGCGCGACGCGACCGACTACCAGGAAGTCCTGTACGAAGGGTTCGGTCCGAACGGCGTCGCGATCATCGTCGAGGCTGCGACCGACAACCCCAACCGCACGGTCGCCAACCTTCGCGTGATCTTCGACAAGGGGGGCGGCACGCTCGGCAATACGGGCAGCGTCGCGTTCCTGTTCCGGCGGATGGGCGTCTTCCGGCTCGACCCGGCCGGGATCGCGCAGGACGAGCTGGAGCTCGACCTGATCGACCACGGCCTCGAGGAGATGGGCGAGAGCACGGGCGAGAAGGGGGAGCCGCAGCTGGTCATCCGCTGCGCGCTGGGCGATCTCGGCTCGCTGCAGCGGGCGCTCGAGGAGCGCGGCATCGCCGCGCGCTCGGCGGAATCGGCCTACATCGCGCTCAACCCGGTCGAGCTGCCGGAGGCGCAGGCCAACGAGGTGCTCGAGCTGGTCGACCGCCTCGAGCAGGATGACGACGTCCAGCGGGTGTTCCACTCGCTGGCGTAGCGGGCCGGCACGGAGGCCGGCCCCTACAGCTTGTCCGAGCGCAGTCCGTAGGGGCCGCCCTCCGTGGCGGCCCGAACGGCGATCGATGCGGCGCGCCTCGACCGGACGTACGACACGACCGGCACCAGCAGCATCGGCAGGAGGATCCAGTCGCCGAAGCGGGCGTAGATGGTGGGATCCCCCGTGGCCGGCGCCAGCGCCACCTTGAGGACGCGGCGCTCCGACACGCCGCTCCGCACGCCGATGCGGCCCCGCTGGTCGGTCGTCGACGAAATGCCGCCGTTCGCGGCCCGCACCACGGGCAGCTCATACTCCCGGGCTCGCGCCGCGATCATGTGCGCATGCCACGAACCGAACGCGCTCCAGCCCCACCACGAGTCGTTCGTGAGCACTGCGAGCGCATTGGCGCCCGCATTCTCGTAGTCCCGGACGAGCCCGGGATAGAACCCCTCGTAGCAGATCAGCACGCCGATGCGCGCCGTGCCGATCGTGAAGACCGTGGCCTCCGGACCCGGCGTGAAGTTGCCCAGCAGGCTGAGTACGCTCCGGTTCGGTCCGCTCCGGGCACGCTCGCGGGCGTCGAAGCCCACGAGACCGGCGAACGGGACCGCCTCCACGAACGGGAGCAGGCGCCGCTTGCCGTACCACTGCGTGATCGTCCCGTCGGCATTTGCGAGCACGGCCCCGTTGTAGAGCGCCATCACGTTGCGCCCCTCGAGCTCGGCGAGCACGACGCCGTAGAGGATCGGCTTGCCGGCCTCGCGCGCGATCGCCGCCACCTCGGGGTCCTCGACCCGTCCGCCTTCGCGGATCGCCACCAAGCCCGGGCGCGCGGTCTCCGGCCAGATGACGAGGTCCGTGCCCGGCGCGACCTCCAGCGTCATCGCTCGCAGCTGGGCGAGGATCGCGTCCCGCCGGTCGGGGCGCACCTTCTCCTCGATCGGCGTGTCCGGCTGCACGATCCCCACCGTGAGGGCCTGGGGCGGCGGCGGGGCGCCGCCCTGCGTGAGCGCGTCGAAGGCGGGCGCCGAGAACCACAGCGCCAGAGCCGCGGCGACCCAGGCCCCGGACGCCGCGTGCCGCGGCCAGGCCTCGATCGCGGCGTCGAGCAACAGGGCGACGACCATGACCGTGAGACTCAGGCCGAACGGGCCGAGAAACGGGGTCCAGGCGAGGAACGAGGGGTTCGTCCCGAACGCGTGCGCCAGGAGGTCAGCGGGGAACGACAGGTCGCTCACGGTTCGCAGTTTCTCGAACGCGACGTAGAGCAGCGCGAAACCGACGGTCCGGGGGAGCCGGGCTCGCTGTTCGAGGACCAGCGCCCCCCACGCCTCGAGCATCGCGAGCGGCAGGATGAAGGCGATCGCCATCAGGTAGAGCGCCACTGCCAGGCCGGAGTAGCGCAGCAGTGCCAGCAGGAAGTGCGAGGCCACGGCGTACTCCAGCGTACCGAACACGAGTCCCAGCCGGACGGCGTCGCGCCGCGAGTCGATCCCGCGAAGCGCGCGCATCATCAGCAGCGCCGAAAGGGGCATCAGCGGGGCCAGGCCGGTGGGCAACCAGCCCACCGCGATGAGCGTGCCTGCGGCCGCAGCGAGCGCGAAGGCGCGGCCGCGGCGGGTCATCCCCGCACCAGGGCCAGGACGGCGTTGTGGCCGCCAAACCCGAACGAGTTGGAGAGTGCCGCCGACCGCGCGAGCGGCGCGTTCGCCCGCGGCAGCGGCAGGTCGCACTCCGGGTCGGGGTCGTCCAGGTTGACGCAGCGGTGGACCAGGCCGTTCGCGAGGCTCAGCACGGTCGCGATCGCCTCGATCCCGCCGGCGGCGCCGATGGCGTGCCCCGTCATCGCCTTCGTCGAATTGACGAGGACGTCCGCGAGGGCGCGCGCGAAGACGCGGTGCAGCGCACGGGATTCGGCCGGGTCGTTGAGGCGGGTGGCGGTGCCGTGGGCGTTGACGTACCCCACGTCGCTCGGCACGAGGTCGGCACTCTCGAGCGCGCCGCGCATCGCTCGAACAACCTGGTCGCCAGTCGGATCGAGCTGCAGCATCGAGTGGGCGTCGCACGTGACGCCGTAGCCGGCCAGCTCGCAGTAGACGCGCGCGCCACGGGCACGGGCGTGCGCTTCGCTCTCGAGCACGACGACGCCGGCCCCCTCGCTCATCACGAAACCGTCGCGGCCGCGATCGAAAGGACGCGAAGCGCCCGCGGGGTCGTCGTTGCGACGGGAGAGCGTGCTGAGCAGCTCGAAGCCGAGCAGGGAGAAGCCGTCCGTGTCGGCCAGCGTCTTGTCCGCGCCTCCCGCGATCGCGAGGTCGAGTTCCCCGTCGCGGATCAGGCGGAAGGCGTCGCCGATCGCCATCGTCCCCGACGCGCAGGCGGTCGCGACCGCCTTGCACTCGCCGCGGAGGCCGAGTCGGATCGCCGCCTGCGCCGGGATCGCGTTGAGGATCAGCATCGGGACCGAGTACCGCAGGGCGCCGGTCATCGGCTCCCCGAGGGTCCAGCTGCGGTGGGCCCGCTCGATCGTGCAGATCCCGCCGATCCCGCTGCCGAGAATCACGCCGGCGCGCTCGAGATCGACCTCGTCGAGCACGATGCGCCCCGTGTCGTCGTCCGCGAGGCGCGGCCGGAGCCCGGCGTCCTCCAGCGCCATCCAGGTCGCGCCGAGTGCGAGCCGCGTCGCCGGGTCGAGCAGCCGGGCGTCCTGCTCGCCGATCCCCCAGGGCGCGAGGTCGGGCAAGTCGACCGGTGCGCCGACGCGGCACCGGAAGCGGCTCGACAGCCAGGGCAGGTCGATCGCGCGCGTTCCGCTCCGGCCCGCGAGGATCGCGCCCCAGAACGCGTCCTTCCCGGACCCGATCGACGTGATCGGGCCGACACCGGTGACGACGACGCGGTGGCGCACGGCCTGCGCCATCACGAACTCCTCCCCTGCGCGCCGCCTCCTGCCGGGATCCTCCAAGATCGGCGCGGCGAGGGGACGGCCTGGCTGTGTGTGGGAGAGTTACGCGAAGTTCCCCGAGAATCAAGGGAGAGATTGGCGGCAAGTTGCTGACCCGGAGAGCCGGCCGGTCAAATCGCCTGTAGGGGCCGGCCTCCGTGCCGACCCGGCAAGTGCGCCCCGTCATTCGGGCCGGCACGGAGGCCGGCCCCTACGGGCGGCGCGGACGACGGCAGGTCCGCGGGTTACTGGGCGGTCGGCTCGTCGACGAAGTCCTCGGGGTCGGGCTCCTCGCCCGGCGGGAGCTTCGCCAGCTCCGACTTCACCAGCTCGATGTGGTGGATCTCGTCGCCGCGCAGTTCCTCGAACAGGCCCCGCACGTCGGCATTCGTGATCGTCGGCAGCGCGCGGTCGAAGTAGGCGTAGGCCTTCTCCTCCGAGCGCAGGGCGGTCATCAGCGCCGCGCGCGGGCTCATGAAGGCCCGCGCCTGGTCGTAGTCCGGCGCCTCGACGTCGAGGATCATCGCAGCCGACACGGCGCTCGGCGCGTTGCCGAACAGGTGCTTGCGGCGCGCCGCCAGCTCGCTGCCGTGCTTCTCTTCGTTGATCGCCATGAAGCGGAAGAACTTCTCCGCGTCGGGCGTGTGGTGCGCCGACATCTGGTCGGCGAACTCGAGGTAGCGGTCCTCGGCTTCCTGCTCGATCAGCACGGCGAGGTCGAGCGCGTCCTTCAGGGAGAGGCGGGAAAAGTCGATGGCCATCGTTCGGTCGCTCCTCGCGTTCGGCACGGGTTACTTCTGCAGGAAGACTTCCAGGATCCGCTCGCGCGGCGCAGCTGTCGCCATCATCTCCTGCTGCCGCTCGACCACCAGCCTGTCGTACGTGGGCGGCGGGTCCGGGTTGCGGTAGAAGATGCCGGTGTACAGCTCCGTGCCGTAGTGCTGCGCCAGGTCCATCGCGCGGATCCTGTCCTCCGGGTTGTGTCCCAGGCTCTCGAGCGTCGTCATCTTGGCGCGGTGCGCCTTGATCAGCTGGTGCTCTTCGCCGTAGGTGACACACGGGGACTGGATGTTGACCAGCGCGAAGCCGGGGTAGCGGATGGCCTCTTCGATCATCGCGGTCAGCCCGGCCATGTCGGCCGGCGTCCCCTGCGCGACGAAGTGGCAGCCGTAGCCCAGCACGTAGAGCAGCGGGTTGACCGGGTCCTCGAGGCTGCCGAGACGCGAGGTGCAGGTCTTCGCGCCGCGCGGCGAGGTCGGCGAGAGCTGGCCCTTGGTCAGGCCGTAGATCTGGTTGTCCATCACGATGTAGGCGATGTCCACGTTGCGCCGGATCGCGTGCGCGACGTGACCGCCGCCGATCGAGAAGCCGTCGCCGTCACCGCCCGCGGCGAGCACGAGCAGCTCGGGCCGGGCGATCTTGATCCCCTGGGCGATCGGCAGCGCCCGCCCGTGCACGCTGTTGAAGCCGTAGGCGGTCGTATAGCCCGGAATGCGCGAGGAGCAGCCGATGCCCGACACGAACGCGATCTCGTGGGCCGGCCGGTTGACCGCTGCCAGCGCGCGGTAGACCGCCTGCAGGACGCTGAAGTCCCCGCAGCCCGGGCACCAGATCGGGCGCAGCTCGCTCTTGAAGTCCTTCGGGGTGAGTACTCCACACGGAGGCATCGTCGACATCTCTCACCTCACTCCTGCGGCTGCATCTTCTCGCCGGACTGGCCGTGAATCTTCTTCAGCACGCCCTTGAGCCGGTCGACGACCTCCGCCGGCTGGTACGGATTCGCCCCGCTGCGGCGCTGCGACTCGATCGTGTGCGGGACCTCGATGAACATCCGGAGCAGGCGCCAGAGCTGGCCCTGGTACGACTGCTCGACGATCAGGCCGCCCTTGAGCGAGGCGAAGAAGTCGTGGTAGACCTCCTCGACCACCGGGTAGAGCAGGTACGGGACCAGCAGCTTGACGTCGAGCCCCGCGGCCTGGGCCAGGTGCAGCGCCTCGCGGCAGACCCCGGCGCTGCTGCCCCAGCTGATCAGTCCGAGCTGGGCCTTGGGGTTCCCCTCGATCACGAACAGGTCCCTGCGGTGCCTCAGCGGCCCGAACTTCTTGAACCGCTTCTCGTTCATCAGCTCGTGCATGACGCCGCCGGCCACCGGGCCGCCGGCCTCGTTGTGCTCGATCCCGGAGCTGAGGTAGTTCCCGCCCAGCATCCCGGGGTGGCTGATCGGGCTGATCCCCGAATCCGTGAAGCGGAAGCGGACGTAGTCCTCCAGCTCCGCGGCGTTCGGCTGCAGCCGCTCGACCAGCTTGAACCGGCTGGTGTCGATCGGATCGACGATCTCCTTGCGCTGCGCGATCTCCTGGTCGCTGAGCACGATCACCGGCGTCTGGTACTGCTCGGCGAGGTTGAATGCTTCGACGGTGACGTCGAACGTGTCGGCCACGGTCGTCGGCGCCAGCACCGGCCGCAGGACGTCGCCATGCGCCGAGAAGACCGCCGCGAAGAGGTCGCCCTGCTCCGACTTGGTCGGGAGGCCGGTGGACGGCCCGCCGCGCTGCACGTCGATGATCACCAGCGGCAGCTCGGCGATCGACGCCAGGCCCATGATCTCGGCCTTCAGCGAGAGGCCCGGGCCGGAGGTCGCGGTCATCGCCTTCTTGCCGGCGAACGAGGCGCCGACCGCGGCGCCGATGCCGGCGATCTCGTCCTCGGCCTGCAGCACCGCGCCGCCGTAGTTCCAGATGTGGCTGGTGAGGAACTGCATGATCTCCGTCGACGGCGTGATCGGGTAGCCGCCGAAGAACTGGCAGCCGGCGAAGATCGCGGCCGCCGCGCACATGTCGTTGCCGTCGGTCAGCAGCAGGTGCTTGCGCTCGGTCTCCTGCAGCGCGATCGTCATGTCGTGGATCAGGGGATGCGGCCTTGGCGAACTCGACGCCGGCGTCGAAGGCGCGTTCGTTGGCCTCGACCAGCTCGGCGCCCTTCTTGGCCAGCTTCTTCCGGATCCCGCCCATCAGCGCTTCGCGCCCGAGGCCGAACCAGCCGGCGATCAGGCCCAGCACGACGGTGTTCTTGGCGCGCTCGGTGCCGGCGGCCTGCTTCGCCATCTCGCCGATCGGCACGGGGATCGCCTGCGCGGGCGTCACGCCGACCAGCGGGAGCTGGTCGGGCGCCGTGCCGGTCTTCGCCTCGTAGATCACGACGGTGTTGCCGCTGACCGGCAGCTCGCCGCCGAACTTCATGAAGTCTTCCCAGTTCAGCGCGACGGCGACGTCCAGCGCTGCCGCCGGGGTTGAGCACGGGTCGCGTCGAGAGCCGCACCCGGCACGACGACTCGCCGCCGCGGATCTGCGAGCCGAAGCTCTTGGTCATGATGCCGTGGTAGCCCTCGCGGGCCGCCGCCCGCGATCAGGAACTCGCCGGCGGAGACGATGCCGTCGCCCCCCGAGCCGGCCATGCCGATGACCAGGTCGTCTCTCATGTCCTACCCCGTGGATGGCCGCCCCGGCATTCAGCGCGGAGGAACGCGTCCGGGGACGCGCGCCGCGCCGCGCGAGGCAGCGGAAGCGGCAGTTTGCGGGAAGGGGCCCTCACGCCGCAAGCGAAAAGGTAAGTCTCTTCTCCGGAAAGGCGGGCGGGCACGCCGTTCGCTCGTTTACCTGCTGCTCGAATGAAGTTACTTCTGTCGGCGCGGAGCGGCGGCGACCGGCCGGCCGCGGCACGGGCCGGACGGGCGTCAGCCGCGCTCCAGTCGAGCCACGGTCTCGGCGTGCCGCGTCTGCGGGAACATGTCGACCTGCACGATCTCCGCCGGCCGATAGCCGCCCGCCGCGAGCACGGCGAGATCCCGCGCGAGCGAAGCGATCGAGCAGGAGACGAGGACGATCCGCGCCGGTCCGCCGCCCGCCCGCCCGCCGGCGAGGTCGTGCGCCAGCGGGCCCAGTCCGGTGCGCGGCGGGTCGGCGACGAGGACGTCCCACGGGTCCGCGCGACGGGCCTGCCACGTCGCGCGCGCGTCGCCGGGCGAGAGGCTCAGCGATCCGCGCGAAGCGGGCGGCCGCGCGGAGGTCTCGGGCAGGCCCGGGAGCCGCGCCGCGGCGCGCACCGCCGCCTCGCTCTCCTCGAACGCTTCGACGCGAGCCCCCGCGGCGGCCATCGGCCAGCTGAGGAACCCGGAGCCGGCATACAGCTCGAGCAGGCGCGGCCCGTCCGCCGCGTCCGCCGCGCGGGCCACCTCGTCGGCGAGCAGGTCGCCGGCCGCGAGGTTCGACTGCAGGAAGCCGCGTGCCGCGACCGCGACCGGCCGGCCAGCCGGCGTCGCGCCGAGGATCGAGGGAGCGCCGAGCAGCGCGGGCCGCGCGTCGCCGCGCGGCAGGCTGACCGCGATCCCGGCCAGTCCGCAGGCGCCGTCGCGAAGCAGCGACTCGCCGATCGCCGGCCACGTCGCCGGCGGCAGGTCGCGCGGGTTGAGCGTCAGCAGCGCACCGGACGCGCCGGGCAGGACGGTCAGCTCGAAGCCGGTCAGATCGAGCGGAGCGAGCCGGAACAGCGCGTCACGCAGCGCGCCGTAGGCGTCGGCCAGCGGCGGCGCGAGCAGCGGGCACTGCGGCACGTCGACGACGCGCCAGTGGCCCAGCCCGTGGAAGCCGATCGTCGGCGCCTCGTCCTTGAACCCGGACTGGAAGCGCGCGCGCCAGCGGTAGCCCAGCGCATGCGGCGAGGCGACCCGCCGCACCGGGAGATCGAGCGCGCCGAGGTCCAGGCCGCGCTCTGCCGCCTGCTCGCCCAGCAGGCGCGCGCGCCAGGCCGACTGGGTCGCCTCTTCGAGGTGCAGCCAGTGACAGCCGCCGCACCGCTGCGCCAGCGGGCAGGGCGGCTCGCGGCGTCCCGGGCCTCGCTCGAGCGTAGCGACGACCTCGGCCCAGCCCTCGCGTTGCGGGGCAGGCTCGGCCTCGACGCGGTCGCCGGGCGCCGCGCCGTAAGCGTTCCAGCGCGCGCCGCCGTCGTCGTGCCCGGTGAACCACCCCCCGGCGCCCGGGCGCTCGACGCGGACGCGGATCAGCGGGCGCCTCCCGGCGGCTTCCCGGCGCCGGGCAGGAACTGCAGGATCGCCGACGCGCGCAGCGTCTTGCCGGACTCCGATGTCGCCTCGGCCTGGACGTTGATCGCCTCGCCGGTCGCCGCGTCCGGGACCTTCAGCGTGACCACCGCATCGCGCCGCGCCGGCTTGAGCGCGACGCGCGTCGGCTCCGTGCCGACGAAGCCGATCGCCAGCGCGACGATCGGCTCGGCCGCGTTGACCGTGACCGCGATCTCCGCGCCGCGCGCCGCCTTGTCCGGCGAAAGGTGCAGGTGCAGGCCGCGGGAGGCGCTGTGGGCGCGCGCGGGCCCGAGCGCCGCCACTGCGAGCGCCAGGGGACAGCGACCGCGAGCCGCGAGCGGCCAAGGCCACAGCGAACGGCCCTGCGGCCGATAACTGGTAGGTTGCGTCCCCGTCCCGCGTCGCACGGCGTCACTCTACCTTGTAGAAGTAGCTCGTGCCGTCGCCGAGAACGGGGTCGTCGTAGCTTCGCGCAGTCGAACCGTCGAGCAGCGTGGTCACCCCCGCCGTGAACTGCGGGTCCTCCGCGCGGACCAGCCGGAAGGGCGCTGCCCCACCCGTCCACGCGAGGTGCACGGCGCCCGCGGCGTCGTTACGCGAGAGCGCGAGCGCGATGGCTGCGACCGGCAGCGCCGCGCGCACCCGCACGGTGGCCGTCATGTACGGCGTCAGCTCGACCACCACCGCCCCGCCGTCCAGCGCCAGCGGCACGCCCCCCTCCTCGTCCTGCTCGACCAGCAGCGGCGCGGAGAGCGCGAAGACATCGGAGGTGACCCGCGCCGCCGTCACGGCCCCGGTCAGCTCGGTCATCCGCAGGATGACCCCGTCGCCGTCGTCGGCGCGCTTGACGGTGTAGAGCAGGACGCCGGGGGCGTCGACGGAGAAGAACGACGCCTGCTCGGCCGGCAGCGAGCCGGGGCGGGCCGCGACGAACCGCGCCAGCGGCGCGTTGAGCGCCTCGAAGCCGAAACGGCTCGCCGCCACCGGGTCGAACGCCGGGGGCACGCCGCGCAGGAAGTGCGTGTAGCGGAGCGTCGGCGCGGTGTCCGGCTCCATCACGAAGGAGCCGATCGTGCCGCCCGAGTACTCGTACTCGTCGGAGCGGTCGAGCATCCGCGACAGCACGAGGCCGCTGCCGAGCGACGGCGCGGGCGGCGTGAGCTGCTTGAACTTCTCCAGGTGGTGCGCATCGACGCTGTCGACCGCGTAGAGCACGCCGCCGCCGGTGTCGAACAGCCCCAGCGTGTGCTCGACGTTGTGCCAGTCGAAGTAGTTGTCGCGCGGGAAGCCGTCCTGAGGGTAGCGCAGGAAGCGGGTCGTCGTCTCGCTGAAGACCGAGAGGTTCTTCACGTTGAAGGGCAGCGTCACCGTGTACCACCGGTAGCCGGTCGCGTTGTTGACGTAGGGCGTCGCATTGCGGTTGATGACGTTGTCGAACTCGACCCGGTCCTCGCCGCGCCGGAGCCGATAGACGCTCGAGACGTGCGGCGTCCCGGTGCGCGTCACCTGCAGCTCGGCCAGGAGGGGTCCGGCGCTCCGGATCGTCACCGTCGCCCCGCCGACCGCGCTCTGCGTCGGCGCGCGTCCGGACTGGACATCGGTCTTCGCGCTGGAGGCGAGGCGGTTGAAGCGGTAGGTCGTCGCGGGGTCGATCAGCGAGCGTCCGGTGGCCTTCTCCACGAGGGTCGTCACGGAGCCGTCGGCCGGGTCCACGACCAGCCGATAGAAGTCGTTCTCCAGAGTCGTGGCCGTGACCTGCAGCATCCCGGAGGGGGTCGCCGCCGGCGCGCCCGGCACGAGGTCGTAGACGCGGTAGCCGACGGAGGGGAGGTCCAGCGCGTGGAAGGCGATCGCCGAGGTCGCGTCGAAGCGCTGGTACGGAAGCTCCTCGCCCGTGGCGCGGTCCACGACGCGGAACGCGGTCGCATAGAGCGCCGCCGGGAGCGTCACCCTCGCCCACCCGTCGCGTGCCCGCCCGAGCGGGTTGCTGACGATCACCGCGTCGCCCGTGGCCGGGACCTGCGCGGTGAATCGCGCGAGCCCCTCGGCCAGCAGCGAAGCCGTGGTCTCGCTGGCCTCCACCGCGTAGGAGAGGTGGATCCGGTTGTTGCGGTCCATCTCCTCCGGCGTGAAGTAGCCCGGCCAGCCGCCGGCCCCCGAGTGCTCGTCCACCTCGAGCATCCGCCGGTAGGCGTGGTCGACGTCGGCCTGCGGGACCGGGAGCCCGTCCACCAGCGAGCCCGCGGCCAGCAGCGCCTCGGCGGCGCGGGCCTCGCGGTGCGCCTGGCGCACCATCCGCTCGGTGTGCGGGGCGTCCGCGTGGCTCCCCGACCAGGCCGCGCCGAAGTCGCCCGAGAACGACGGGAAGGCGTCGGCGCCGTACTTCGCCAGCATCAGGTCGAGGAACTCCTCCGGCGTCGCCATCACGAACTTCGGCGTCTGGTAGGTGGCGTTCCACTCGTTGACCAGGTCGCGGACCTTGAACCCCTGGTAGTGGTTGTCGAAGGCCCGCATCAGCATCAGCTCGGGGTACGGGTAGCCCAGCTCCTCCAGCTCGGGCAGCTTCTTGCCGGTCTTGTTGCGGATGTCCGCGACGAGTCGAAGAACGAGAAGCCCCAGTCGAAGGCCTCGGCGTAGGCGTCGAAGGTGTGCCAGGTCAGCACCCGGCTGCCGTCGGGCCCGACCCACCAGAACGGCCGCTCGCCGTGGTGCGGATGCTGGACCTTGCCGCCGAACGGCGTGTTCATGCCCGCGAGGAAGTACGGGATCCCGCTGCGGGCGAGCAGCTCCGGCAGCGCGAAGGTCGAGCCGGGGACGTCGTCGGTGATCCAGGTCCGGAGCGGCACGCCGTGCTCGCGCGCGAAGCGCGAGGACCAGTAGAGGTTGCGCGTCAGCTCCTCGTGGCCCGCGGTCGTGGTGTGCAGGGAGTCGTAGCCGGCGCCCAGCGACAGGCGTCCGCTGCGGAGCCAGTTGACCATGGCGTCCTGCTCGGCGGTCGTGGAGCGCTCCCACCAGCGCGCCAGGTACCACGACTCCTCGATGATGAAGCGGTACGCGGGGTCGGCGGCGAGGTTGGCCAGCACCTGGTCGAGCGAGGTCTTGGCGAAGGTCTCGATGTCGTCGGGCGGCTCGGTGAAGCCGATGTCGAGGTGGCTCCACTCGGCGATGTAGATCGTCTTGACCGTCGACGCGACCCCCTCCGACGTGTCGCCGAAAGCGTCGAGGTCGTCGATCCAGGTCTCGTTGTCCTTCGGCCCGTCGGTGGTCAGCTCGAAGCGGTGCACGCGGGCGAGCGTGTCGTTCTCGTCGGTGAACTCCAGCGTCCAGCCCGCGGGCTCGGAGCCCGCGGAGCCGGACCAGACCCGCGCACGGACGAGCGGGTGCGAGGCCCCCGGCTGGATCGCGAGGCGGATCCAGCGCTTCTGGTTGAGCGGGATCACGGCGGTCCCGGTGGCTGCCTTCTGGACGTAGGCGCCGTTCTCGATCCGCCAGAGCGAGATGGCGCCCGCGCTGTCGACGCGCAGCCGGTACTTCTTCAGCGTCGGCGCGCGCTGCTCGACCTCGAGGTCGAAGTAGTAAGCGGCGCCCAGCTCGGTGCGATATTCGAATGCGATCGAGAAGGTCGTCGCCGTCGCGGGCACGACGTGATGGCGCGCCCAGTGCCTGGTCGGGGACGTGGGAGAGGGACCCTTGCCGTCGGCGTAGAGGCTCGTGTCGCCGCCGTCGGCGATCCGCGTCCAGGGCGACGGCTGGCCGATGCCGTTCCCCTGCTCCCAGTCGGCGTCCAGCTCGGCCTCGAAGTTCGCGGTGTAGAGCGAGCCGGAGCCGGGAGTGTAGGCGTGCGCCGGGCGGGCCGAGGCTCCGGCGAGCAGCGCGGCGGCGGCCAGGCCGGCGAGGAGGCCGGCGCCGGGGCGGAATCGGCTTGCGCGGCGGGCGGGACGGGTGGGCATCGCGGAATCCCCGGGGGCGCCGATGAATGTACCGCGACGGCGGCCTCCGGGATCCCCGCCGACGACGTCACTCCCAAGGCGTCACCCCCGGCCCCGGGACCTGGCCCCACCCCGCCGGCTGACCGGCCTCCCGGCGCACGGTCTCCCGACCCCGGCGGCCGCTACCTCTCCTGGGCCGAGTTGCTGCGCCGAGTGTTCGCTCTGGACGCCCTCCGCTGTCCGCGCTGCTCGTCCCGCATGAAGGTCCTGGCCCAGATCCACCCGCCCGACACGACTCGCGCGATCCTCGACTGCCTCGGGCTGGCCTCTCGCGCCCCGCCCCGCGCGCCGGCCCGCGCCGAGCCGGACCTGCTCCCCTTTCCCGGGAACGCCACCGCGGACTGAGCTCATCGACGAACGCCCGGGCCCTCGCGGGTCGTGCCAACCCGGAGGGCGGGACTCCGCCTCTGCGGCCGACCTCCGCGCGTCCCTTTCGGGGCCGATCCCCGCGCCGCGCTGCGCCGACTGCGGCCCGCCCCCGCGACCGGCCGCTCCCCCTTCCCCGGCAGGCCCGCGGCTACGCTCTCCGCCTCAGAATCCGCGGCTTGAATCGCTTATCCTCCCGCCGACCGCGGCCGACGTGTGGACCATCGATGCCGCGCGGCAGGTGCGGCGGGAGTCGGCAATGAACTTGCGCACGGGGGGCGTGGGTTTCCGGGTGCGGTGCGGCCGCTGTGCGGTCCTCGTCCTGGTGCTGGGGTTCGCGTGCGCATTGTCCGCCACTCCGGCGACCGGGGCGGGGAGCCCGGCCGAGGACGCATTGAAGCGGGGCACCGAGTCGCTCGAGGCGGGGGACTATGCCGCCGCGCGGGCCGCTTTCGGTGAGGCACTGGAGCTCGACCCGAGTTCGGTCGCGGCCCATCTCGGCCTCGCCCGGGCTTACTACGGGCTCGGTGAGTATTCCCGCGCCGTGCTCGAGTTCGAGAAAGTGCTCCGCTTCGGCGACCTGCCGCCGGACATGCTCGACCAAGCGGAGACCTACGATCAGCTGGCCGCCCAGTACGAGGCCGGTCGGGCGTTGCGGGCCTTCTACTACGCGGAGACGGGGATCGGCACCTACCGCGAGAACAGCTCCGCCTCCACCGACCTGTTCGGGGGCGCCGGCAACTACGACACGTTCTGGCCGTTTCGCGTCGGCGGCGGCCTGAACGCCGACGTCTCCGAGCGTCACTCCTTCAATGCCAGCCTCGACTACCGCTTCCGCTGGTACGACGACAGCGAACGGCGCAACGATTCGGATTGGCGCTGGAACGTGAACCTGAGCCGTCCCGTGGATGAGGACAGCCTGCGTTTCGGCCTGCGCGGGCGTGTGAGCTACAGAGGGAACGGCCAGCACCGCAACGACTGGGGCGTGTTCGCGACCTACGACATCGGGCTCGGTCCGGATGACAGCCTGACCGTCGGCGCCGAGGTGCGCGAGCGCCGCTATCCCGCCGGTCCACTCAGGGAGCGCACGCGCGACATCGCCGAACTGACGGGGAGCTGGACACACGCGCTCCCGAGCGGCCGCACCTCGCTCACCTTCGGCGCCACCGTCGGCCAGGAATGGGCGACGCAGGAGCGCCCGGACGGCAACGCCTCGTTCTGGGGCGCGAACGGTGAACTGGACCACGCGTTCTCGGACGACCTGGACCTGTTCTTCGGGTGGTCGTACCTCAACGAGGCCTACGACGACGAGCGCCCCGACTTCACCGACGACCCGGACCTGCTCGTCGTGCGCGAGGACGACCTGTGGAACTTCGGTGCCGGGTTCGTGTGGCGTTTCGCGCGTGGGTGGTCGCTGCGACCGACCGTCGAGTACGCCTGGGAGGAGAGCAACATTCCCGCCCTGGCCTACAGTTCGACCGAAGTCGGCTCATCGTGCGAAAGGCGTTCGACGGTCATGGCGACGGTCCATTCGCCGCCGCGTGCATCGGTCCCAGGCCCGGGGCGGCGGGTCGTCGCGCCCGTGTTGCCCGCGGTCAGCACTTGGCGGATCATGTGCCCGGGACGCCGTGCGGCGCACGAGGTCCTTTTCGCTCGCGACGCAAGACAACCACCCCGACCGGGAGGAGCGCCTATGAGACTTCGCTGGGAAATCGTCGCTTCGGTCGTCACGCTCGGCGCCGCCCTGTTCGCTTGCGAGGCGGTCGCGGGCAGCACCGTCACGTACGGACGCATCACGGCGGTGCGACAGGTCAACATCCAGAACCGAGGTGCTCAGGCGGCCGGCACTGTGATCGGCGGCGCACTCGGCGTCGCCTCGGGCTCCGGACAGTCGCGCAGCAACCGCGCGCCGCGCGGCGTCGGCGGCGCGGCGATCGGGAACAAGTCGCCGGCGCGACGCGCGCGACGACGGATCGAGTACACGATCGGTCCGCGGACCGACACGATCCGCTTTACGACCGAGAGGGTCGGCCGGCGCGTCGGCGACTGCGTCGGTCGAGCGTGGGCAGTGGAAAACATCCGGCTTGCCCATGACGAGCGCTGCGACGCCCCGCCGGTACCACGCCTCCGGGTGAGCGCCGTCGCCAGGCCGACGCCTGCGACGAAGCGAAGCGGCAATCGTCCGCCACGAACACCGACGAGGACTTCGACCGCGCCGAGCGCCGCATGCGGTTGCTCTGCGGCGACTGAGCGCGGGTCCGCGGGACCACGGCAGGCCCGTCGACGTCGCGGACCACGCGAGCAACTCCCCCCGACGACGGCGGCCGAGGCCCGAGGCCGACGACACGCCGGCGGCATCGGGCCGCCGACACGAACGGACCCGCCTCGAAGCGCTCCGGAATCGCGCTCATCTCCGCGACTGTCGACAGAGTCGGGCCGACGCGTCGTCCGGGTCCGTGCGTTCGGCTGCGAAGAGGGAAGCGTGCGACCGGGAGACGTTGCACTCCCGACCGGCTCGCCGCCACGCCGCCTGCGGTATTCTCCCGGGATTGAGGACGGATGGCGCTTCGAGTTCCTCACCGCCGGGGAGTCGCACGCAG
>CAWDCL010000002.1:0-744869 GCA_963800865.1 uncultured Acidobacteriota bacterium
ATGTTAGGGGACTTGAAGACGGTCCTTGCCGGCGCGTCCACGATGGAAAAGCCAAATTCCCGTCACGCCGAAAGCGAGCGTGGTCACGCTGAGGCAGTAGTTGGGAAGCGACAGCAGCGTCCAGTCAAACAGAAACGGGAGAACTGACGCAACGAGGAGAGTGAGAATCGCAAGGCGGAATGAAACAGGCGCTTCTCTCAGACGGTGAGAAAGTCGAAGTGCCAAGACAATCCCTACGCGAATCCACCGCCAATCGTCACCAGTTCGAGTGGCATGGCAAGGAAGTAAGCCGGGAGCATCAAGGCGCCCATGGAGGCCTCCCTGCTTTCTTGTGGCCCGAACACGACCCACGCGATGCCAAGAACGAGACTGACGCTGAGTATTGCAAGAACCAAAGTCGGGACAAGGAGGCAGTGAATCCAAAGGATCGGGAGCGACACCCAGGAGATCCAGCGATGCGGATCCACCTCAGAAGCCACGGGGGAACCTCCCACCGTCCACCTAACGTTGCGTTAGACAGCCCACGCCATGACTCAGAGCTTCGGGGGACAATTGGATTGTGACCCCCAAGTCGACTTCTACACGTCGGACAAACTCACGTAGTCCGTCGGGCTGCGCCTTGCGGCTGAATGGAAGTTTCGCAATGTTGCGTCCGGTGTCGAGTCTTAGGAACCACCCCTTCTGGAACGCGTTGAAGATTATCCAAGCACCGAGTAGGGCGAAGACACCAACGTAGGCTTCTGCGAACCAGATTGTGCCCCCATACCGGTAAAAGACCCAGATCCGGTATACCGGCCAAGCGAGGAATCCCATCAGCAGAGCTCCACAGATCACTTGAACGATGGGCCGTGACGCTTGGTTCCCGTAGTCTAGGGCAACACGATCAACCCTGGATCGAGCGAAGACGTTCCCTTGCGTGCCATCCTCGATAGTGCAGAAGTAGTCATCTGTGCATCGCACTCCGCAATAGTCGACTACTGACATCTTGGGCTCTTTCTGGTCCGTCTAACGCTCCGGTTCAGCGGCGGCGCGTTACGCCGTCCGCTGGAACCGGTTGTTAGCTGGTCACTCAAGCTCATTTCACCGGCTCGATCTCGCCAGGCCGCCAAGTCTTGTCGAACCACGGCTGGAGCGGGCCGTAGAGGCGAAGCAGGGTGTTCCAGCCCTTGCCGGGGACGGTCTGAATCCAGTTGTTCTCCTTGCCGGCCGGGGCCTTCGGACCGAAGTAGATGTCGACCGAACCGTCGGCGTTGACCTTGAGTTTAGGGTTCTGGCTGGTGGCGGCCGGCCAGCGCTGGTCGGTCTGGAGCATCGAGCGGGTCTGGCTGTCGTAAAGGATGACCGACCAGAACTCTTTGACCGGGATGTTTGGCGGCAGGTGCAGCTTGTAGTTCTTGCTGCCATCGAGCGGTTGGCCTTTGGAATCGACGAAGGCCGCCATGTATTGCGAGCCCATGCCGACGACCTTGGAGTCCATGGCCGGGGTCACGCCGGTGGCATAGAAGAAGAAGGCCGAGTAGGCGTCGAGCACGCGCGCGCCGTTCTCTTCGAACTTATAGCCGCCATAGAAGCCGGAGCGCCAAGCGCTGTTGGGGTAGTAGTAGCTCTCCTTGATCCGGAGGCGGGAGTTGATGGCGCGGGCGGTCGCGTCGCCGACCAGCGCGGCCTCCTCGAGGATTTTCTTCATCCGCGCGTCGGGGGCAAAGGGCTTTCCTTTCCGGATACCGACCGCGTGCCAGAAGCCGAGGGTGACCGGATCCACCGCGTCGGTCGGCTCCTCCTGCACCACTTGGTTGAGGTACTCCCAGAAAGTGTAGTCGGCCGGCGCCAGCGTGCTGAAGTCTTTCCCGGAAACGTGGACGAAGTTGATCTTCGGCGGATTGGCGGCGTCCTTGAGGGGATAGATGCGGGTGTGTTTCTCCACTGCATCGACGCCAGGTTTCGGGTCGCCGTTGACGAGGAACGAGCGCCAAGGCACCCAGACCGAGTAGGTGGCGCAGCGGACGACGTGATAGCCGGCCGGCACTTCGCCGGCGTAGCCGGGAGGAAGCAGGAGATACTTGCCGCCCTCGCCCTTGTCCGGCCCGGTGAATCCGACATCCGTGACGAACTGATACCACATGTCGTTGATCAGGCCGAGCACCTTGGGCGGCACTTCCATCACCAGTGGTCCTTTGCGGAGATCGAGCCAGAACCAGGTGTAGGGCGTGTTGTTGTTCGGGGTGAGGAACAGCGACTTCGAGTCCATCCGGTCCTCGAAGATGGGGATCGTCTGGTTGATTGGCCCCAACGTGGCGATCCCCTTGCGGTTTGCCAACTGGCTGACCGGTGCCAAACCTAGAAGATACGCCTGGACCGCGCGCTGGAAGTCGAGGTTGTCATAGAGCTTTTCGACGGTGGCGTCGTCGGGGAAGCCGTCGAAGAAGCGGAGCGTGCCGAGGCGGGTGTTTACCTCATCAGGAATGGCGATGCCTGGCGGGACCTCCGTGGTCATCTTCATCTTCGGTGGGGTCTGCGCGTAAGCGGTGATTGCAGCAATCGCGAAGACGAGCCCGGTTGCAAACAGCATTCCTATGCGTAACATCTTTATTCACACCTCCGTTGTCTTTCTGATCGTCGTTAAGGGAACGTTGCCTTAACCTGCGGGCACGACCCTTGCGGAAGCAAGGGGCGTGACCGACAGGTTCAAGGCGATGTTATGCGTCCGCCACATTCACGGCACATCTCCGACCCACGGAAAGGCGAATGAGCCGAGCCAAGCAAACAGAAGTGCGTGGCCGGCGAGGTTTGCAGGGAAAGACGGCCACCTTCGACACCACGCGACGGCCGCATCGTGAGGACGAGGAGCCCGCCTGAAAGCGCGAAGAACAACCAGCTGTAGTACTTCGAGGCATCGCTGACAACGAGCCAGATCGCCGACGAGGCGATAGCCGCAACTGCTAGGACTACAGAGCGGGCAGGGAACTCCTTGGCACCCCAGAACAGCGGCAACCCCCAGCACCAGAACGCAACCACCGGAACTCCGAGAGCGAGCGGCCCGAGTCCAATGAAGTACAGGAGCGCGAGTGGCATCGGCGAAGGAGCGACTTCTGTTGGCGAGCCTCCGCCAAAGGTGCCGAATGCCTGGAGTACAAAAAGTTGGACTACCGCCCCCGCCAGCACGACAGCAGCCACATGCTCTATTTTCGCAGGACGCGTCATGGGCTCCCTAGTACGCATAACGCCGTACTCAGACTGCGGGCGCGCCCGCGTACGCTCACTTCGCCAAAGCAGCCGGCGCGCCCGTCAGCTGCAGTACAAAGTTATGCCGAGGCGCGGCGCCGCCGTTTGGGTACGATCTCGGTCAGCGCGCGCAGCGCTCGATTGACGGACTCGGAATCCGGAAAGACCCGCGCGACATCGGCGTCAAGGACGACGATATTCGTCCCGCGCGCGAAGCGTCGAGCATACTCGCCGCGAACACCCCAGAGAAGTCGTACTCGGGCTGCATGTCGGGGTCAGTCTTCGCTTTCTTCTTCATAGGCGCGTCGCTCGCGGCGGGTCGCTACCCGGGCGGAAATGACACGAATAGTATGGCCCCGTTCAGTGTGGGCGACAACAACGAGCCGGCGGCGGAAGGAATGCCCGATCAGGAGGAAACGATGCTCGTCCGCCGAGTGCAAGGGGTCGGCAATCGTGACAGACAGGGGGTCGGCGAACGCCGACGTCGCTTCCTCGAACGTCACGCCGTGACTGCGACGATTCGTTTCCGCTTTGCGCGCGTCCCATTCGAAGCGCACGAGACGGCCCCCCGATGCGTGTGTCCCTTCGGAATAACGTTGCGTTCAGCTGCGGGCGGCCCCGCGCTCGTTCTGTTCGCGAAAGCAACCGGGCCGCCCGGCGGCTGGTACGCGAAGTTAGGCATTTCACTCCCGCACACAGTCCTTGAAGGGAGGGTCTGTGTAAAGGGCGATGTGATTCTCCCGAGCGATCTCATGTATCTGCGATTCCAGAGAGTACCAGTCCGGACTTGATACCCCGAGCTTGTAGAACACTACGTTGCGACCACGGGTAACGAACTCGACATTCATGCCGACTGAGCGGTGGATCGTGATCCAGCGGACCTCTGACCAGAGGAGGCGTCGCTCTCGCCTGGGGCCATAGACCGCTGTGAGCGCGTCCGATGCCACGCGCAACTCGCGTGCGAAGTACAGGGCCTGATACAACACAACCGCGAGAAACACCGCGATGAAAATGGAGCTGGGGACGACGAGACAATGAACAACGGGCCCTCTTCCCCAGGGCATCCCCGCAGCCACCATCGCCGCGAGGCTAGCGGCAATGACGGCGGAGCGCTTCGCTCGCGACTGCGAACTGTTGCGAAATACGTTCATGGCGATGGTATGCCTAACGATGGCCTAAGCTGCGGGCCGGCGCTGACGCACAACGCTCGCGGCGCGCAACTAGGCCCGTCTGCTTCAGGCAGTTGTTGGGTCGGGCGCTCATTCTCTTACGGTCCAGCCTGCGGCGCGCGCAGCCTCGAACGCAGACGCAATCGTCCTCTCCTTGGGTTCACGCTGCGTGAAGCACGTCAGCACCAAAGTAACGAGCAGAGGATCCTCGCTCGCAACAGCAGGTAGAGTTGTGAGCGGTTTACTGTTGCAGCCATCCTCCTTTGCGCGCTCCCCAAATCCCTCAGCAAGCGCTTGAGCTAAGCGCGAAAGTGCAACTCGATCGGTCGTCAGTGGCGGCGCGGCGCCTAATGGAGTTGCCAGAGGGATCACTCCGGAGATACGCCGAAGTATTCGGTTCGTATAACGAGGGTCATCCAGGAAAATGCGCCACAGATTCTGCTGATACGCTGCGTCGCTCAAATCACCGGCTGCAGCTGTCCGCGCCTGTGCCAGATGCGCTCGAACGCTGTACTCGCTCGAGTGCTCGCGGCGGTCGACCTCGATAGCCGACCTAACAGCTTCCGCGCGAGCATCAGCGGTGAGGCCGAGCAGTGCGAGCGCATTGAGTTCCTTGCTCCCAAAATGCGCGGCAGTGTACTTCTTCCCGTCGAACACCCGGAACTCCTGGTAGAGAAACCCCTTCACGAGCGCTAGTGCCTCCGGCTGTGTCATCGGTTCGCCAGCCTCGACGAAAGCAGCGAAACAGATCGCGAGCAGCAAGGCGAGCCGTGAGTGTCCTTTCCACATTGACGACCTCTGTTCCACGGCCCAACGCCGCGTTCAGCTGCGGGCGCGGGATAATGTTACACCCTCACTGGGTACCCGGAGCGCCCGGCGGCTGCAGCGCAAAGTTGTGCTGCGCCACACCGGCGGGGCCAATCCCCTGTGCAACGCGAAGCGCGAGGACGAACGCGAACGAATCTGCGGCGGCCGTGCACAGCGGCCTACACACGCGACTGCGCTCACGAGCGGCTCTCCGACAGTGGCTTGCTCGCTCGGCGCCGCAAGAGCTCGAGCCATAGCTTCACGGAGCAGGCGAAGAGCGCCAAGGTGATAGTCGTGAACAGCGCGGCGTACAAGTTCCTGCCATCCTGCAGGTAGAGCAGCACCCGCGTTGCGGCAACGAAAGTCGAGTAGCAGCAGAACAGTAAGATCAGCGGATCTCGGCGCCCGTCGCGAGACGACCAGCCGACTGCAACAATCGCCAGGACGAAGAGACCGCTGAGAATCGCAAGAACGCGATGCTGTCTTGCAGACATCAACGCTGAATTCGTGGCAGCGGCTCCTCCGAGTGCGAACACGATGAGCGCGGTGACCACGGAGCCGCTAGTCCAAGTCCGATCCCCCATGATGACCGCCCCCCGCATCGTCCGAGCGAACCCACGCGCCCGTCAACGAGTCGGCACAACGTTATGCCGCTCAGCTGCGGCGTGCCCCCAGTGTACCGCCGTTGCGCCAGCCGTCAGGGGGCACGCCGACGGCTGGAGCGGCGTGTTAGACACCGCTCCCGCTGGTCTCGCGTGGAACGCGGCGTGCTGAGAATCTCCGGGCCAGAATAGCGCCCAGAGCAAGGCCGAGCGGGATTGTCACGAAGGAATAGACATGCCCTACCCCGACACCCTGTTCGAGAGCCGAGGTCCCGATTCGCGCCGTGATGAACCCGATCTCGATCAGAGCCGGAATGGCGGCGAACGCAAGCGACAACGCGAGCCGCTTTGGGTACAAGGAAGCAAGTACCGAAGCCGATCGCACCGAACACTACGACATCCGCAGCGTTCAGGGCGGGAAGGAACGAATAGGCAATGTGCGCGAGAGCGCCCAGAGCAGCCCAGCAGGAACGAAACAGCAACAACGAGAAGCGGGGACTTGCCTCCGGTGTCCACGAACGCCCTCCTCGTGTGTCTAACGCCGCGCTCAGCTGCGGGCGCGGGATAATGGTACAGCGTCACTCAGGAACCGGAGCGCCCGGCGGCTGCAGCGCAGAGTTATGCGGCTGCGCGCTCATGGCATCTCGCCGAGCCACGGAAACGCGAACCAGCATATCCAAAGGGCAAACAGGAAGTGGAATGCGAAATTGGACGAGAACGAAGGGCGCATGTGATTGACGCGAAAAGCGATCGCCGAGGCAAAGCCGAGGCCGAGGTTCATCGCTGCGACGGCGAGGGTGTACGAAGCTCCTTGGTATTCGGCACCGTATCGGAATCCCCACACGAAGTACAGAAGAGTCGCGAGTGAGACGAACCCGAAGCACCAGAGACTGGGTTTCGGGATGCGCTTGCCGCCGCGCAGGAGGTGACCAAGGAGCGCGACGCCTACCAGGAGCCCCACGACTGCCACCAGTGTGACCTCGTGCAATTTGACCGATAGGAACGCGAGACACTGCTGGAGACCAAGCGCGGGAACGATCGTAACCAGTGGGGCCGGGGCAAGGACCCGCGCCCCATTGGCCTCTGCGACGGCAAAGTACGCGACGACAGCTGTCACGATGATCCCGCCGAGAATCACCCCTGCGCGCATAACGCCTAGTCCCGGATCGCGGAAGTTCTTGTCCACATAACTAGACTTAGACTGCGGTCAGGCTAACCCACTTAGGGCGGCGAGATTGTCGGCTAAGCGGGCGCACCCCCCGGCATTTCTACTCCCCTTCTCCTTTCCTGGTCAACATCTTCAGGTTCCAACGCGACGCATCCGCCCGGGTTTATCCGCCGGATTAGGCGGTCCCCTTCGCGTGCTTACGGCAACGGCACTCGTTGCCGGAGCAGCGTCTGTCGCACGGAAGCCCGTCCGGTTCCGTTCCGCCGGGGCGACGTCAGCGTCGCGAGGTCCGACGGCCATCAAGGGGCGGCCGACGACGCTCGAAACGCCGACGGTCTACCCGGGATGTGTCTCGTCGAGGGGACGAACCTCTCCGAGGGACGCGGCACGACCTGGCCGTTCGACCGGAGCGGGCGGGGGCGCCGTGGCGCGACGCCCGCGCGCTGGCCGCGCAGCTCGCGGGGTGGGATCTGCCCGGGGTGATCTTCCGGCCGGTGCGAGTCGTGCCCGAGTTCCTGAGGCACGCGGGGGCGGAGCGCCAAGGGGTCCAGCCTCACGTGGCCGGCCGCCTCGCCTTTCGCCCGGTCCTGGCGGGCGGCCCCGGCCGGCGCGAGGCGATAGAAACCGGTACGTCGCCGTCCGTAATCGCCGCCGCATGGGTGTCGGCCGAGGGCGAAATCGCCCGGACCCGGCTTCCGTTCCTGCCCGATCCGTCCCGACCGTTCCTGACCGTCCCGTGACATAGCTCCGGCAGCATGGCGGTCGATCCCCGGGCGCCGCCGACGGCCGTCCGCGGGACGAGGAGACCGACAGCCCATGCGTGCGAGGATCCTCGGCGTCGGACGAGCCGTGCCGGAGAAGGTGCTGACCAACCAGGACCTCGAGAAGCTCGTCGATACCGACGACGAGTGGATCAGGACGCGGACCGGCATCGTCGAGCGGCACATCCTGGGGCCCGACGAGCAGTGCAGCGACCTCGTGGCGCGCGCCGGCGCGGTAGCGATCGCCCGCGCCGGCCTGGCGCCCGCCGACATCGACGCGTTGATCGTCGCCACCGCGACGCCGGACACGATCTTCCCCGCGACCGCCGCCTGGGCGCAGCCGAAGCTCGGGCTGCGGAACGTGCCGGTCTTCGACCTCTCCGCGGCCTGCTCGGGCTGGCTCTACGGCTACATCGTCGCCGACGGGCTGATCTGTGCCGGCACCGCGAAGTACGTGCTGGTCGTCGGCGCCGAAGCGCTGTCGCGTTCGACCAACTGGACCGACCGCAACACCTGCGTGCTGTTCGGGGATGGCGCCGGGGCGACCGTGATCGGTCCCAACGGCGACTCGCAGTCGGGGCTGCTCGCCCACACCTGGGGCGCGGACGGCAACCTGACCGAGCTGCTGCTCCAGCCCGCGGGCGGCACGCGGATGCAGGCCTCGGCCGAAACGGTCGCGAATCACCTGCATTCCGTCCACATGTCAGGCAACGACGTCTACAAGCACGCGGTGCGCGCGATGCAGCAGGGCGTCGAGGAGGTGATGGCGAAGACCGGTGTTTCAGTCGACGACATCGACCTCTTCGTCCCGCACCAGGCGAACATCCGGATCATGACCGCGGCCGCGGACCGCGCCGGCCTGCCGCCCGAGAAGCTCTACGTCACGATCCACAAGTACGGGAACATGTCGGCCGCATCGATCCCGATCAGCCTCGCCGATGCCGAGCAGGAGGGGCGCCTGAAGAAGGGCAGCCTGGTCCTGACCGCAGCGTTCGGCGCCGGATTCACCTGGGCCGCGGCGCTGATCCGCTGGTAGGCACGCGGCCGCGAGGCCGTCCGCAACCGTCCGTTCCAGCTCCGTCGCATCCGCGTCCCTTGACGCGACACCGGCGTCCCGTACCTTGGACCCGGGTTTGGTTCCGGAGGCACGGTCGACCATGCAGTGGAGGTCGCGCAGCGCGCGTCATGAGCGGCGAGTCGGGCTCGGCATCCTCGCCGTGGGCAGTGCCGTATTCCTCACCGTCCTCGCCGTCGCCGTGGCTGCGGCGCTTTCCGACTCCGATCCGCTCGCGCCCGCGCTCGTCGGCGGCGGCGGCGCGCTGCTGGCGCTGGGGCTGGCGCGATGGGGCTACCGCGAGCTGCGCCCGACGGCGTAGGACGCGGACGCGCCCGTCCGGACGATCCGGCCGGTTTCGCGTCCCGGACCGTCACCCGCTGACCAACTCGTAGCCCGGCGCCCGGGGCCCCGCGCGCGGTTGCTGCCCCCCGGTGTGCGTCCCCGTCTTCCATTGTCCGGGCTTTCCGGGCGCCGGCTCCCGGCGCGGGCTGGCACGCTTCTTCCAACCATCCGGACGGGTTGCTCCGTGCCGGAGGTTGGCCATGCTTCGTCCGACGCCGCTCCTCGCCTCGCTCGCCCTGCTCGGTCTGCCCGCCGCGGCAGCGCCCGCGCTCGCCGCAGCCGCGGCCCCGGCCGTGACCGTGACGGACCGGGTCCGGACGGCGGCCTCCGCCGTCTACTTCCACGGGATGACCGACGAGATCGCGCGGCGCGAGCTCGGGCCCGGCGCCGTGCCGGAGCTGCTCGCGCTGCTGGCCGACCCGGCGTTCGAGCGTCGCGACAACGTGGTCGCGTTCCTCGCCTACCTCGGGGACGGGGCCGCGCGCGACGCGCTGCTCGCGCACCTCGACGCCCCGGCCGCCGGCCTCGCGCGCCCCGAGGAGGACCGCGCCGCACTGCTCGTCCCCGAGGCGCTCGGCCGCATGGCCGCGCGCGGCGACGACCGGGCGCTCGATGCGCTGCTGCGCCTGACCGCGCCGGGCGGCCGCACCGTCGCGGCCGCGCACGCCCCGGGCGCCGCTCCCGGAATGGCGGACGATCTCGCCGCAGCCGCCCTGCGCGGGCTCGCGCTCTCGGGCCGGCCCGCGGCGCGGGACCGCCTGGTTGACGTCGCGCGCGGGCGCACCACGCCGCGCCCCGGCGGCCGCAACCTGGCCGCCGCGGCGCAGGACGCGCTCGACCTGTTCCGCGACCTCGCATCGCCGCGCGCGCCCCTGGCCGCCTCCCCGGAGCGGACCGACGGGCCGGAAGCATCCCCCGCGGTGGACGGCCCGGCGCCGGAAGCCGCCGGTGCGCCGCCGGTGACCGAGTCGGTCGACACGCAGACCCGGACGCACCAGGCCGCGCTGAGCTTCGCCAACCACGTCGCCCTGACCGGGTCGCAGGTCATGGACGACGCCCGGCTGGACAGCGTCCTCAGGACCGCGCGCAACCGGATGGGCAAGGCGGACTACACCGGCGACGTCTCGTGCTGCGCGACCCTCGTGCGCAGCTCCGCGGCGAAGACCTTCGGCGCCGCCGGCGACGGGCTCGATGCGATCGACAGCGACGCCGAGCTGCGCAGCGTCCTGTACGACTCGGCCGCGCGCGTCAAGGTGGTGCGGCAGATCAACTACTGCGGAAGCCCCGGCACCAACATCATCGGGTGCGCGTGGACGCCGGGGAACGGGATGGCGCTCGTCCGGTTGAGCGACCTCGGCACGGAGGCGGTGCTGTGGGCGCACGAGTACGGCCACAACATCGGCCTGAACCACCAGGCCGACACGAAGCGGATCATGTGCGGAACCGACTACGGCACGAACAACGGCCTCGACCAGGCCGAGTGCAACACCTACCACGCACCGAGCCCGTCGGCGTCGATGACGGTCACGGACGTCGGCGCCTGCGAGGACCCGGACCTGGACGAGATCCACAGCGTGGTCGACAACTGCCCCGCCCTCTCCAACCCGACCCAGGCCGACGCGGACGCCGATACGGTCGGCGACGGCTGCGACAACTGCGCCGCGACCGCGAACGCCAACCAGCTCAACACCGACGGCGACGCCCAGGGCAACGTCTGCGACGCCGACGACGACAACGACGGCGCGCTCGACGGGTCGGATTGCGCGCCGCTCGACGCGGCCGCCTCCGCCCGGGCCGGGCGCGCCGACCAGCTGGGCTGGCAGGCGGGCAGCCGCACGGTCCTCACCTGGGCCCGCGGCACCCAGGCCTCGGTCACGAACGTCTACCGCAACCAGTTCGGACCGTCGTTCCCCGCGACCTGGAGTTGCTTCGCCGGCAACGTCGCCGGGACCGCCGCGACCGACGCCGCGCTGCCGGCGGCGGGGAAGGGCTACTCGTACCTGGTCACCGGCGAGAACACCTGCGGCGAATCGGACGCGGGGACCTCGAGCTCGGGCGCGACCCGCTCGTTCCAACCTTGTCCGTAGGACGCGCGTCATCCTGCCCGTAGGGGCCGGCCTCCGTGCCGGCCCGCGTGGCGCGGGTCCTTGTTCGGGCCGGCACGGAGGCCGGCCCCTACGGGCAGGATCCCGCGCTGCGGGGCGCGCCGTCGCTGCCGGCGCCGACGGATCCGGCGCCGCACGAGGTGACGGCGCGCACGAGATAGAAGAAGCCGGTCCCCGCCGCGGGCGCTCCCGGATCGGTCGCCCTGGTATCGCTCGCGTCGCGGGTCTCGACGCAGGTCGGGGCGCCGAACCCGCGCGGATCGGCCGAGCGCAGCGTGTCGTAGGCCACCGTCCCGGGCTGGCCGCCGCGATCTCCCGGTTCGAACCACGAGAGCGTCGTCCGGTTGTCGAAGCGAAGGAACTGGACCTCGCCCGGCACTCCCCACTCGCCGGCGTTCGCGTCGTTGCAGTCGCCGGCGAACGGGACGCGCCCCGCGGGCTCCCGGCACGCGTTCAGCGCGTCGGCCGCGTTGCCGTATCCGTCCCCGTCGGCGTCGCGGTAGTAGGGGCGCAGGATGCAGCCGCCGCCGCGCAGGTCGGGGGTCGTGACCGGGCCGAACGGCGCGGCGAGCCACGGCGAGCGCGGCGCCAGCGGGTGCCGTGACGAGAGACGGGCCCGCCACGCGAAGCGCCGCGTGTCCAGGCCGGTCACGGTGGCGTCGAAGCCGTCGTAGACGCTCCCCGACGCGCCGGGCGCACCGCTGTCCTGCCACGCCGAGCGTCCCAGGCCGGAGCGGTCGAAGGGCGTCCCCTGCGGCTTCAGTTCCCACTCGAGGCGCACCTTGCCGCGGCCGAGCGGCGTGCGCCCGAGCGCGCGCACGCGGAAGTCGGTGGCCGAGTCCGAGGCCAGGCCGGACGCGATCGGTGCGCTGCCGTCGGCGCGGACCTGGCGCGGCCGGCGGTCGAGACCGTCGCCGCCGTTGCCGAGCCAGAGGAAAGCGCGGCCGCTGTCGGTGTTGGGATCGTCGAAGAGATAGGCGCCGACGAGGATGTCCGACATCCCGTCGCCGTTGACGTCGCCGACGCCGGCGACCGACTGCCCGAAGAGCGCGCCGGCCTGGTCGGGCTCCGCGGCCCAGGCCGGGGTCGTCGTCGGTCCGGTGGCGGAGCCCAGGAACAGCAGCGCACGCCCCTCGTCGGTCTGCCCGCCGTCCCAGCCGCGCACGCCGACGAGGATGTCGCCGAAGCCGTCGCCGTTCACGTCGCCCGCGCCGGAAACCGCGCCGAGAGCAGCGCCCGTCTGGTCGCCTTCCGCGAACCAGTCGGGCGCCAGGCTCGGGCCCGACGGCGAACCGTAGAAGAGATAGGCGCGCCCCTCGGTCGCGAGGTCGTTCCGGTAGCCGGTCGCGCCGACGAGGATGTCCGCGAAGCCGTCGCCGTTGACGTCGCCCGCTCCGGCGACCGAGCGCCCGCATTCCGCGCCGCTCCGCCCGCCGGCGAAGGTCCACGACGGCGCCGGGGACGGGCCGGTGGGCGAGCCGAAGTAGACCAGCGCGCGCCCCTCGCTGGCGAACGTGCCGCGCCAGACGCGCGCGCCGATCAGCACGTCGTCGAAGCCGTCGCCGTTGACATCGCCCGCGCCCGAGACGACGAAGCCGTAGCTCGCCACCGTGCGGCCGCCGCCGTCGCTCCAGGCCGGCGCCTTGCCGAGGCCCAGCGGCCCGCCGAGGTAGACGTACGCCCGTCCCGCGTCGACCAGCCCCGCGTCGTCGAAGAAGACCGCGCCGACGACGAGGTCGCCGTAGCCGTCGCCGTTGACGTCGCCGGCATCCGCGACCGAGACGCCGAAACGCGAGTCGAACTGGTCGTTCTCCTCGACCCACGACGGCGTCGTCGCGAGCCCCGCCGGGCCGCCCCGGAAGACCCAGACGCGCCCCTCGCGGTCCTGTCCGGCGCCGTTGGTGAAGTACGGGGCGCCGAGCGCCAGGTCGTCGTAGCCGTCGCCGTCGACGTCGCCCGCGCCCGACGCGCCGACGCCGAGGTGCGCGTCCGCCTGGTCGGGCTCGAAGGTCCAGTTCGCCACGAGTGACGGGCCGGAGGGGGAGCCGTAGAAGACGTAGGCCCGGCCTTCGTCGACCTGGCCGCCGTCGTAGAGGTACGCGCCGATCACGACGTCGGCGTAACCGTCGCCGTTGACGTCTCCCGCACCACGCACCTGGTAGCCGAAGTAGGCCCCGGGCTGCTTCGCATCGGCGGTCCACGAAGCGGCCGCGAGCGGCACGTTCCCGGCGCCGCGGTAGAGCGCGGCCCGCCCCTCGTCGGCCGCGCCGGCGTCGCGGCCCGGCGCGCCGGTCAGCGCGTCGGCAAAGCCGTCGCCGTCGACGTCGCCCGCCCCGGCGACCGCCCGTCCCAGTTCGGCGCCGGCCTGGTCGCCGTCGGCCGTCCAGGATGGGGCCGTCGCCAGCCCGGCGGTTCCCCCGCGGTAGGCGGACGCGCGTCCGGCGTCGGTGGCGCTCGCGTCGCCGTCGAAGAGCGGCGCGCCGATCAGCGCGTCGGCGAAACCGTCGCCGTCGACGTCGCCCGCCCCGGCGACCGCGCGCCCGTGCTCGGCGCCGGCCTGGTTCGACTCGCTGCTCCACGCGGGCGCCGCGGCGAGTCCGGCCGCGCTGCCGCGGAAGGCGTAGGCCCGCCCCTCGTCGGCCTGGCCGGCGTCGTAGAGCGGAGCGCCGACCAGCGCGTCGGCGTAGCCGTCGCCATCGACGTCGCCGGCGAGCGCGAGCGCGGCGCCGAACTGCGCGCCGGCCTGGTCGCTTTCCGCGGTCCACGCGGCCGTCGTCGCGAGACCGCTCGCCGATCCGAGGTAGAGCGCCGCGCGCCCTTCGTCGGCGTCGGGACCGTCGAACTTCGGCGCGCCGACGAGCGCGTCGGCATAGCCGTCGCCGTTGACGTCGGCGCCGCCCGCGAGCGCACTGCCGAACTCGGCGCCGGCCTGCGCACCGGCGACCGTCCAGGACGGCGTCGTGGCCAGGCCCGACGGCGATCCCGGGAAGAGCCGCGCCCGTCCGCCGTCCGCCGCGCCGGCGTCGGACAGCGGCGCGCCGGCAAGCAGCTCGTCGTCGCCGTCGCCGTCCACGTCGCCCGCCCCCGCCAGCGCGCGGCCCAGCTGCGCGCCCGCCTCGCCGCCGAGGACGGTCCAGTCGGCGCTCGCGCCGGGCCCCGACGCGGAGCCGTACCAGGCCTGCACCCGCCCCTCGTCCGCCAGCGTGCCGTCGTGGAGCGGCGCGGCCACCGCGATGTCGTCGAAGCCGTCGGCATTCACGTCGCCGGCGAAGGTCACGCTCGCGCCGAGCCGCGCGTCGGCCTGCGTACCGTTCACGGTCCACGACGGCGTCGCCGCCGGGCCTGCCGCCGAACCGAGGAACAGCAGCGCACGGCCCGTGTCGGGAGCACCGTTGTCGTAGAACGGAACGCCGACGAGGATGTCCGAGAACCCGTCCCCGTTGACGTCGCCCGCGGCCGACACGACGCTGCCGAGCCGCGCGCCGCCCTGGCCGCCGTCGGCGCTCCACGACGCCGCGGTCAGCAGCGGATCGACCGTCAGCGGCCAGGCCGCGTCGCGGTCGTCGATCTGGATCGTCAGCGTGCCGGGGGCGAGAAGGAAGCGCGCCGGGACCTCGCGGCCGTGCGCATCGCGCACGGCGAGGCCGGCGTAGGCCAGGACGGGACGCCCCGCGGCATCGCGCAGGCCGACGGCCGCCGGTCCCGCGGGCGCCGCGAGCAGGCTCCCGCCGAGCTCGAACTCCAGCTCGTACGGCGCGTCGCCGGCGGGGCGCGGACCGTCGAGCGTGACGCCGTGCTCGAGCCCGCGCGGATCGTTGACGAACCACTCGGTCAGGCCGGCGCGGCGGATCTCGGCGCGACCGCCCGTGCCGGCGACCCGGCCGGGCTCGACCGGCGCCAGGTCTCCCGAACGCCCGGCGCGGCGCAGGGCCAGCGCCAGGCGGAAGCGCGCGGCGTCCCCGGTCCTCGGCACGACCTCGAGCCCTGCGGGCGTCACCGTGAGGCGCAGGCCGTGGGCGCGATTCGGCGCGGAAACCTCCGCGCCCCGGGCGGTGTCGCGGAATCCGTACTCTTCGAGCGCCAGCGCGCCGGAGACCTCGGCGGCCCAGCCCGCCGGCACGAGCGGCGGCGCATCGGCCTGCGCCGGAATCGCCGGCGCAACCGCGAGAAGCGACACTCCAAGCAAACCGCACGACCGGCGCATCGGCATTCCTCCCCCGAACGCGATGCCCTACCCCCGACCGGTCGTTGATACGCCTTACCCGGGGGGATCCGCAAGATAACGGAGAGATTCGGAGGATGACGGAGATCCGCGGGCGAGTCCCGACAAGGAACGGGGCCGGCGTGTAGCCGGCCCCGGGGAGCGCCCGTCGCTGTCCGGGGCGCGGCTCAGGCCTTGCGCGCCTTCTTCCCTTCCTCGAACCCGGCCTCGACCGCTTTCCTGTTCAACTCGACGAGCGTCTTCTTCTTGACGATCTCGGGGAGCGCGGCGAGGCAGGTCTCGAGCTGCAGCATCCCGGTGAAGCCGGCGTAGGCGCCGAGCATCACCATGTTCGCGGCCCGCGGGTTGCCCAGGCTGTCGGCGATCTCGCTGGCACGGATGTCGAGGTTGACGATGTCGGTCCGCTTCGACGCGGCCGGGATCATCGAAGCGTTGCGGACCTGCAGACCGCCCGGCACCAGCTCGTGCTCGAACTTCTCCATCGACGGCTGGTTGAGCGACATCAGGACCGTGGGACGCGAGACCAGCGGCGAGCCGATCTCGTCCTCGCTGATGTTGACGTGGCAGTGGGCGGTGCCGCCGCGCATCTCCGGGCCGTACGACGGGAGCCACGAGACCTGGCGCCCTTCCATCATCCCGCACTGCGCGAGGCCCAGGCCGAGCAGCAGCACGCCCTGGCCGCCGAAGCCGGCGATCTTCATCCGCGGGTTGCGGTACTGCGGATCGACCGCGCCCGGCGCGAAGCTGCCGACCTCGTGCCCGGCGAGCCGCAGCAGCTCGTGGATCTTCGACGGCGGCGGCTCCGGGTGCGGCACGAACGGCTCGCCCTCGTGGTCGGTCTTGTCGACGAAGATGTTGAGCGGGAAGACCGGGACCATCTTCTCGAGGATGAACTTCTGCGAGTCGGGCGGGTTGATCCCCCAGCCCGTCGGGCAGGTCGACAGGACCTCGACGAAGGCGAACCCCTTGCGCTCCGCCTGCGTCTCGAGCGCCTTGCGGACGACCTTCCGGGTGCGGTTGATCTCCTTGGCCCCGGCCAGCGCGCAGCGCGCGACGTAGACCGGCGCCTCGAGCGTCGCGATCATCTCGCACATCCGCATCGGCGCACCGGCCAGCTTGACGTCGCGGCCCAGCGGCGAGGTGGTGGTCGCCATCCCGGGGAGCGTGGTCGGCGCCATCTGGCCGCCGGTCATGCCGTAGATCGCGTTGTTGACGAAGAAGACGGCCATCTTCTCGCCGCGGTTCGCGGCCTGCAGGATCTCGTTCAGGCCGATCGCCGCCAGGTCGCCGTCCCCCTGGTAGGAGATCACGATCGAGTGCGGCCGCGAGCGCTGGGCGCCGGTGCCGACCGCCGGGGCGCGGCCGTGCGCGCACTGGATGTTGCCGGTGTCGAAGTAGTAGTAGCCGAAGACCGAGCAGCCGACGGGCGAGAGGAAGATCGTCTTGTCCTGCACGCCCAGCTCTTCCAGCGTCTCGGCGATCATCTTGTGCAGCTCGCCGTGGCCGCAGCCGGGACAGTAGTGGGTCAGCGTCTTGTCGCCCGACTTGCGCTCGTAGGTGTCGTAGAACCCCTTGGACTTCTGCAGGAAGACCTCGTAGACCGGGGCGCTCACAGCACACCTCCTTCGCGGGCGGCGCGGCGGATGACGTCGAGGCACTCCTCGGCGCTCGGGACGTTGCCGCCCATCCGGCCGTAGAAGTCGACCGGGATCCGGTCGTGGACCGACAGCCGGACGTCCTCGATCATCTGCCCGTTGGACAGCTCGAAGGTGACCATCCGCCTGGCCTGGCGGGCCAGCTCCTCGAGCCGCGCCTTCGGGAACGGGAAGAGCGTGATCGGCCGCAGCAGGCCCACCGGGATCCCTTCCTCGCGCGCCAGGTGCACCGCCGAGCGGAGCACGCGCGCGACGATCCCGTAGCCGACGACGACCAGCTTCGCCCCGTCGATCATGTACTCGGAGAAGCGGACTTCCTTCTCCTCGATCTCCTTGTACTTCCGCTGCAGGTGGCGGTTGTGCTCCTCCAGCTCGTCGGGCTCGAGGAAGATCGACGAGATCAGGTTGTGGCGCGTTGCGGCGTCGGCCCGCGTCGCCCAGTCCTTCTCCGGCAGCGCGGGAATCGGGTCGGGGAAGACGACCGGCTCCATCATCTGGCCGGTGAAACCGTCCGCGGCGATCATCACCGGCGTGCGGTAGCGGTCGGCGGTCTCGAAGGCGGCCATCGTCAGGTCGCACATCTCCTGGCCGGAAGCGGGGGCGTAGACCGGCGTGCGGTAGTTGCCGTGACCGCCGACCCGCACGACCTGGTTGTAGTCCGACTGCTCCGGCGCGATGTTCCCGAGGCCGGGCCCGCCGCGCATGATCGTCGCGATGACGCAGGGCAGTTCGGCCCCGGCGCAGTAGGAGATCCCCTCCTGCTTGAGGCTGATGCCCGGCCCGGACGACGCGGTCATGCAGCGCACGCCGGTCGCGGCGGCGCCGTAGACCATGTTGATCGACGCGATCTCCGACTCGGCCTGGATGAAGACCCCGCCGACCGCGGGAAAGTCACGCGACGCGGTCTCGGCGATCTCGCTGGCCGGCGTGATCGGGTAGCCGAAGTAGGACCGGGCGCCCGCGAGGATCGCGCCCTTGACGATCGCGTCGTTCCCCTTGATCAGGATCGGCGTGCGCCGGGCCGGCAGGCCGAGCGCGCCCTTGACGTTGCTTCCGGCGTCTTGCGCCATGCTGCACCCCTGCGCGACGCGGAGTTCCCGCCGCGCGGACTTCGCGGCCGCTCAGGCCGTCTTGACCAGCTTGAAGACGGTGATCGCCCCCGGCTCCGGGCAGGCGTAGAAGCAGAATCCACAGCCGGTGCACCCCGCGCCGGTGTAGGCGATGGGGTGATAGCCCTGCTTGTTGAGTGCCTTGGTCGCGACCAGGACGTGGGCCGGGCAGACGCTGACGCAGAGCAGGCAGCCCTTGCACTCGTCCGCGCCGATCTCGACGCGACCCTTGTCGATCTTCTCGCCAGCCATGTCGATCTCCGACGGAAGAAGCTTCCGCGGCGGGGGGTTCGGAAGGGTTTCTTACGGGTAAGCTAACCGCATTGTATCGAGGAGCAAGCTGGGCTGTCAAAGCATCTAGTATCTTGTCCGGACGGCCATGCGCCGAATGTCATTCGGGAACACTGGCGGATCGGCCGTTCGGATGGCGGGTGCATCGGGAGGGCGTCCCCGCTCCTGGCGGCTGGCCGGCCCCGTGGTCGCGACCCGGCTGGGGAACCCGTCACCGGGTTTCTGGCGGACCCTTCCGCCGTCCCGCACCATGTCCCACCCGGCGACGGATCGGCGCCCCGCGAGGATCACAAGTGTTGGAACGGCTCGGCCTGGCGGGACTAATCGCACTGGCTGTCTCAGTCAGCCTGCTGGCCCTGCTGGCGGCCGGGTGCGGCGGGGCTCCGTCGCTGCCCGCCGCCGAGCCGACCCTGCTGCCCGCGACCGCGGCCCAGATTCTCGGGGCGGTCCGCGCGCCCGGGGCCCGGGCCGTGCTGGTCAACGTCTGGGCCACCTGGTGCCAGCCCTGTGTCGAGGAGTTCCCGGACCTCGTGCGGCTCCACCGGGCCTACGAGGACCGCGGGCTCCGGCTGGTGCTGGTCTCCGCCGACTTCGAGGAGCAGCAGGACGCGGTGCTCGCGTTCCTGCGAAAGCAGGGCGTGGACTTCCCGACCTACCTGAAGGACCAGAAGGACGAGGCGTTCATCGACGGCCTCGACGCGCGCTGGTCGGGCGCGCTGCCCGCCAGCTTCGTGTTCGACGATCGCGGCGCGATCGTCCAGTTCTGGGAAGGCAAACAGAGCTACGCGGCGTTCGAATCGAAGATCGCGCCGCTCCTGAAATGAACGATCACCACGGAGGATTCGAGATGAACCGTTACTTCGCTCCACTCGTCGTCGCCGCCACCGTCGCGGCTTTCGCCGCGGCGCCTGCGCCCGCACAGGACGCCCCGAAGAGCATCGGGCTCGGCGCGTCGATCCCGTCCGACAAGGTCGAGATGAAGAGCGTCGACGGGAAGATGCTCACGATCGACTCGGTGAAGGGAGCGAAGGGGACGCTCGTGATCTTCACCTGCAATCACTGCCCCTACGTCAAGGCCTGGGAGAAGCGGATCACCGAACTGGGCAACGCTTTCTCGAAGCAGGGGATCGGCGTGATCGCGATCAACTCGAACGATCCCGCCCGCAGCGAGGAGGACGACTTCGGCGGGATGGTGACGCGGGCGAAGGATCTGGGCCTGCAGTTCCCGTACGTCGTGGACGAGGGTTCGGCCGTGGCGAAGGCGTTCGGCGCGTCGAAGACGCCCGAGGCGTTCCTGTTCGACGCGCGCGGGAAGCTGGTCTACCACGGCACGATCGACGACAACGTGAAGGAAGCCGACAAGGTCGAGAAGCGCTGGCTGAAGGACGCGCTGACCGCCGTGGCCGCCGGTCAGACCCCGGCCGTGCAGGAGACCAAGGCGCTGGGCTGCGGGATCAAGTTCAAGGAGAGCTGAGCGGCGCGTTGACGCGGGCGGGGGGCTACGGTCCGAGCGTGACCCGGACGAGGTCGCCCGCCCGCAGCGGTCCGCCGTCCTCGAGGCGCGCCTCGTAGGTCGGCCGATCGCCCCCGGAGCGCGGCGCTCGATCGACAGCGAGCCGATCGCCGTCGGCTCGCCCTGCGGATGGTCGGCGCGGAGCCGAAGCACCTGTCCGCGCTGCGGCAAGCGGCCAGCTCGGGGGTCCCGCGATCGAAGAGGACGAGCACGCGGATCGGTCCCGGCGTCGAGAAGGCGGCCTTCCAGCTCGAGCGAGAAGGGGATGCTGACCGTCCCGTGCGCCTGCGCCGGCACGCCGCCCTCGGTCGCGGGCTCGTAGCGCCAGCGAGAGACGGCCTGGATCGCGGCGGTGTCGAGGTCCGGACCCGCCGACTTGCACGACCTCGATGTCGGTGACGGCGCCCGAGACCTGCACCGTGAAGGACAGCACCACCTTCCCGGTGCGGTACGCGCGGCTCGCGGCCTCGGGGTACTCGGGATCGACCTTGGTGACGAGGACCGGGGCCGCGGACGGGCCGGGACCTGCCGCCGGCTTCTCCGCGGCGCCGGCGCTGGACGACAACATCGCGAGGACGATCAGCAGGGGACTCACGCGGTCAGTATACGCCCCCGTCTGCGCGCTGATAGGATCTCGCGCAGCGTTCAGGCAGCAGTGGGAGATCGTCGCCGCGTGAAGACCGCCTGGTGGTCCGATGGAATCCGCTTCGAGTGCACCGGCTCCGGCAAGTGCTGCGTCTCGCGCGGCGAGTACGGCTTCGTCTACCTGACGCGCGAGGACCGGCGCCGGCTGGCGGAGCATCTCGGCCTGGCACCTGCCGCGTTCCGCCGCGCTTACTGCGCGAAGACCGAAAACCACTGGCACCTCGCCGACGAGCCCGGTGCGACCGGCTGCCGCTTCCTCGACGGGACGCGCTGCACGGTCTACGAAGCGCGCCCGACGCAGTGCCGGACCTGGCCCTTCTGGCCGGAGAACATGGACGCGCGGAAGTGGGACGCGGAGGTCGCGGCCTTCTGCCCGGGGGTCGGGCGCGGCCGGCTCTGGACCGAGGCGGAGATCCGCGCAGTCGTCGATCGGCAGTTGCAGGCGGACGAGGAGCCGTAGTTCCGTCTCCCGGCCTTCCGGAAGGCCGCGGCCGCTCGACGCCTGGGTGCTTTAGCATGCGCGGTATGGACGTCGTCCGGCTCCCGTTCGAGTGCCCGGCACGCGAGGCCACCGCCGGCCGGCACCGCGGCCAGCACCTGTTCGCGGCCTTCGTCGGCTTGACCTCCGTGGCGGGCGGCGTCACAGCCCTGCTCTCGCTGTGGAGCGAGCCTGCCGCCGAGGGGCTCAGTCGCTGGGCCCTCGCCCTGATCTTCGTGCTCGCCTTCAGCCTGATCCCGCTCGGCCTGTTCCTGGCGGCGTACCTCGCGGTCGCGCCGCGCCGGCTGCGGTATCGGATCGAGCCCGGCGCGCTGATCATCCGGACCTGGCTGGTCACCCGCCGGTTCGAGATCTGCGGCGCGGCGGCGCGCCGCTGGTCGCCCGGCCGCGCGGTCCGCATCGCCGGGACCGCGATCCCCGGCTACTTCGCCGGGCTGTTCCGGGCCGACGGCGCAAACGTTCGGATGTACGCCACCGCCGAGAGCGACGGGATCGCGGTCGCGGCCGACCGCACCGTCTTCGTAACGCCTCCCGACAACGATGCGTTCCTGGCGGCGCTCCGCGCCGCGGGGGCGCGCGTCGAGGCCTGATCGGCTCGAAGCCTCCTCAGGCCCCGTCCGGCAGCCCCACCACGCTCAGCCGGAACTCGAACCCGGGCAGCGCCGCGGGGCGGAACGGCGCGTCGTACGCCGTGATGCTCCGCACGCGGTAGACGTCGCCGGCCAGGGCGTACTCCTCGATCGTCCGCGCGTCGAGATCGACGATCCAGTAGTGCGTCACGCCGAAGCGCGCGTACAGCTCCAGCTTGCGCATCCGGTCGATCCGCTCCGTGCCGGGCGAGAGGATCTCGACGCAGAGGTCGGGAGCGCCGATGACCCGGTTGCCCTGCAGGATTCCGGACCGCTCGTTCGAGACGAACAGGATGTCCGGCTGGACGACGTTGCGGTCGTCCAGGGTGACGTCGAGGGGGGCGGCATAGACGCGGCCAAGGTGGTGCATCTGCGCGTGGTTCACCAGCGCGGTGAGGAGTTGGGCCGAAAGCTCCTGGTGCCACCGATTCGGCGACGGCGTCATGACCAGTTCCCCCTCGAGGAGCTGGTAGCGATGCCCGTCGTCGGGGAGCGCGGCGTAGTCCGCGTAGGTCAGCAGACGCTGGCGGCCTGGTTCCGACATCGGGGTCACTCCTCCCGGGGAGCGTAGCGGGCGGGTGGCGGCGCGGACGGCTCGCGAGCGCGCGACCGTCCCGCATCGGGAATCGAAGCATCGTACACCCGCGGGACGAAGGAGCTCGGAAGCCGCCGTCTGCCACGCCCCTGGGGCCGCTCGGGGTGATCGGACCCCGTCCGCGGGGGGAGCGGCGCCACCTTCCTCCCGTAGAATCGCGCGACTCGACCCCGCTCCGGAGGTGTCATGCGCTCTGGTCCCCGCCTCTCCCCCGCTCTCGTCGTCCTGCTCGCCCTCTTTACCGGCCTGGCCCCCCTCGTCGCCGCCCCGACCTCTGCTCCCGGCGAAGCGAACGGCCCGGCACCCGGCTACCTGCGGTACCCCGACATCCACGGCAACCTCGTCGTCTTCTCCGCCGAAGCCGACCTGTGGCTGACCTCGGACACGGGGGGCTCGAGCCGGCGGCTGACGACCGCACCCGGCAACGAGTACTTCCCGACCTTCTCCCCCGACGGGAAGCTGATCGCCTTCACGGGCGAGTACGACGGCAACCGCGACGTCTACGTCGTGCCGGTCTCGGGCGGCGAGCCGCGCCGCCTGACGTGGCACCCGATGCCTGACGAAGTGATCGGCTGGGTGCCCGACGGCAGCGCGATCGTCATCCGGAGCCCGCGCTCGTTCGGGCCGGGAGGCTGGGAGCTGTTCACGGTCCCGCTCGCCGGAGACGCTTCGGGGAACGAGGCCGTGAAGCTCCCGCTCGGCTGGGCCGCGCGGCTGGACATCGATCCGGCCACGGGGGCCTACGCATTCAACCGGATCAGCAACGAGTTCCGCACCTGGAAGCGCTACCGCGGCGGCACGGCGCAGGACCTCTGGGTCGGCGACCCGAAGACGGCCGACTTCCGTCGCGTCACCGGGGAGAACGTCACCGAGGCCTTCCCGATGTGGTCGGGCGGGCGGATCTGGTTCCTCTCCGACAAGGGCGGGACGCAGAACCTCTGGTCGATGAAGCCGGACGGCAGCGACCGCAAGCAGCACACCGACCTGGGCGCGTGGGACGCGCGCTGGCCGGCGATGGGGCCCGACGGGCGGATCGTATTCATGCTCGCCGGCGACATCGCGCTGTTCGATCCGAAGAGCGGCGCCGTGAAGAAGCTGCCGATCGAGCTGCCGAGCGACCGCACGCTGACGCGCGTGCGCTACCCCGACGCCGGGCGGTTCGTGACCTGGTACGACCTCGCCCCGGACGGCACGCGCGTCGCGATCGTCGCCCGCGGCGAGATCGTCTCGGTGCCGGTCAAGGACGGCGTCACCCTGCCCGTGACCCGCGGCTCGGGAGCGCGCGAGAACTGGGCGACCTTCGATTCCAAGGGCGAGCGGATCGTCTTCGTCAGCGACGCATCCGGTGAGGAGGAGATCCGCAGCATCGACGCCTGGGGCCGCGAGGAGGCCAAGGTCCTGAAGCCCGCCGGGAAGAGCGGCTGGCACTTCCCGCCGCGCCTCTCGCCGGACGGCAAGTGGATCGCCTGGGCCGACCAGACCAACGCGCTCTTCGTGATGCCCGGCGCCGGCGGTGCGCCGGTGCAGGTCGACAAGAGCCCGCAGGCGGAGATCCGCGAGTATGCGTGGAGCCCCGACGGCCGCTGGCTGGCCTACACCAAGGTGCTCGCTAACAACTACGCGTCCGTGCTCATCTACGACACGAAGGACGCCAAGGCGTACCCGGTGACCGGCTCCAACACCAACGACTACTCGCCGGCGTGGGATCCGGAGGGGCGCTTCCTCTACTTCCTGTCGGACCGCTTCACCAACCCGATCCTCGGCACGCGCGAGTGGAACAACATCGAGGCCCGCGACACGAAGCTCTACATGGCCCTGCTGCGGCCCGACGTGGAGAATCCGCTCGCGCCGAACGCCGGCCTTCCGCCCAAGCCGGATGCGAAGGACGACGCGAAGAAAGGCGAAAAGAAGGACGACGCGGCGAAGGCCGGGGACAAGGACGGGAAGGGCGACAAGAAGGACGAAAAGAAGGACGAGATCAAGCCGGTCGAGATCGAGCTGGCCGGGCTGGCCGGGCGGATCGTCGAGCTGCCGGTCGGCCCGGGCCTCTACGGCGGGCTTTCCGCGACCAAGGGGAAGCTCTTCTGGATCGCCCTCCCGCTCAAGGGGATGGCCGAGCAGCCGCCCCTCTTCGGCGACGCGCCGCCGGAAAACGTGCTGATGGCCTTCGACCTCGAGTCGAAGAAGGCCGAGCCGTTCGTCGAGGGGATCTCCGATTACGTCCTCTCGGCCAAGGCCGGCAAGATCGCCCTGCGCCAGCAGCCGGGCGAGATCTTCGTGGTCGGCGCCGACGCCGCGCCGGGACCGAAGCTCGCCGAGGGGAAGCTCAAGCTGAACGACGTCGTGATCGAGCTCGACCCGCGCGAGGAGTGGGCGCAGATCTACTACGAGTCGTGGCGCACGATGCGCGACTTCTTCTGGGACGCCGGGATGTCGGGCGTGGACTGGACCGCGATCCGCGACCAGTACGCCACGCTGCTGCCGCGCCTGGCGACCCGCGACGACCTGCGCGACCTGATCGGCGAGACGATCGGGGAGCTGAGCACGTCGCACACCTATGTCTGGGGCGGCGACCCCGGCGTGCAGGTCAAGCGCGTGTCGATCGGCATGCTCGGCGCCGACTTCGTCCGCGAGGGGGAGGCCTACCGGATCGTGCGGATCTATCGCGGCGACCCGGCCGACAACGTGCGCTCGCCGCTGCTCGACGCGGCGGCCGGGCTCAAGGAAGGCGACTTCATCCTCGCCGTCAACCACCAGCCCTTCCCGAAGGACAAGCCGATCTACGCGGCGTTCGAGGGGCTCGCGGACAAGCCGCTCGTGCTGACCGTCAACGCGCGGCCGGCGAAGGACGGCGCGCGCGACGTGGTCGTCACGCCGCTGGGGGACGAGGAGAAGCTGCGCTACGCCGACTGGGTGCGGACCAACCGCGAGTACGTCGCCCAGAAGACGAACGGGACGATCGCCTACGTGCACATGCCGGACATGTGGACCGACGGGTTGGTGGCGTTCAACACCTGGTTCTACCCGCAGCTCGACAAGGAGGGGATGGTGGTCGACGTGCGCTGGAACGGCGGCGGCGCGATCTCCCAGATGGTGGTCGACCGGCTCGAGCGCCAGCTGATCAGCTGGGACCGGCAGCGCGCCGGCGGCATCTCGACCTACCCCCAGGCGGTCCTCAACGGTCCGTTCGTCGTCCTGACCAACGAGTTCGCCGGCTCGGACGGAGACATCTTCCCAACGGCGATCCAGCTGCGGAAGCTGGCGCCGGTGATCGGCATGCGCTCGTGGGGCGGCGTCGTCGGGATCCGGGGCGACAAGCGGACGGTCGACGGCGGCACGGTGACACAGCCGGAGTTCGCATGGTGGGACGCGCACCAGGGCTGGTCGCTGGAGAACCGCGGCGTGATCCCGGACATCGAGGTCCTGGCGCGGCCGCAGGACCTCGGCCGCGGGATCGACGCGCAGCTCGACCGCGCGATCGCGGAGGTCCAGCGGCTCCAGGCGGAGAAGCCGCCGCAGAAGCCGGTCTTCGGCCCCTCGCCCGACAAGAGCCGCACCGGCACGACCCGGTAGGGGCCGGCCTCCGTGCCGGCCCGCTCCGCACGATGCGCGGCCTGTAGGGGCCGGCCTCCGTGCCGGCCCGCTCCGCACGATGCGCGGCCTGTAGGGGCCGGCCTCCGTGCCGGCCCGCTCCGCACGATGCGCGGCCTGTAGGGGCCGGCCTCCGTGCCGGCCCGCTCCGCACGATGCGCGGCCTGTAGGGGCCGGCCTCCGTGCCGGCCCGACACGCTAGGAGCCCGTTCGGGACGCCGCTGGGAGCGGCCCCCGCAGATCCCGCCGGTGGGACGGTCTCGGTGAGCGGTGAGATCGCTCGCGCGCCACACGACCCATCATCTCGGCATGGCCGTCTTCCTCCCGCAGCGATCCAAACCGCGCTGGCGCGACCACGACTACCGCCTCGACGGCTGGTACTTCATCACCCTCTGCGTCCATGACCGGCTGCGCGTCTTCGGCCGGATCGAGTCGAAGGGTGTCGCACTCTCCGAGGCCGGGCTCATGATCCGCGACTCGCTCCTCGAGTTGGAGCGACACGAGATCGGACTCTGCGTCGATACGCTGGTCGTCATGCCGGACCACCTCCACGCGATCCTCGCGCTGGCGAGGCCGGGTGGCGCCGATCCGGTGCGGGGCCTCGGCGCAATCGTGGGCCGGTACAAGTCGTTGAGCACGCGCCGCTACGCCGATGGCGTGCGTGATCGGGCCTGGCCCCCGTTCCACGGCCGGCTCTGGCAGCGCAGCTTCTACGACCGCGTGATCAGGGATGAGCGGGAGTGCGACGAGATCCGCGAGTACATCCGGATGAACCCGCAGCGCTGGCTCGCCGGCCGGTCGTAGGGGCCGGCCTCTGTGCCGGCCCGAAACGCGTCACTGCGGCGTACGGGCCGGCACAGAGGCCGGCCCCTACAGGACATCGGACGGACGGACGACAGCGATTCCCGGCAGGACATCGGACGGACGGACATCGGACGGACGGACGTTCCCGGCAGGACATCGGACGGACGGACGACAATTCCCGGCAGGACATCGGACGGACGGTCAGCGTTTCCCGGCAGGACATCGGACGGACGGTCGGCGTTTCCCGGCAGGACATCGGACGGACGGACGCCGGCAGGACATGGACGGACGGACGTCCCGGCAGGACATCGGACGGACGGTCGGCGCTTCCCGGCAGGACATCGGCCGGCCGGCAAGACCGCTGTCGCGCCGCCCGTCGGGGCCGCGTCAGGGACAGGGGCTCGACGAATCGAGCGCATCGCGCGGATCGGGCGTCGTTCCGGCGTTTCCGTAGGTCGCGCTGCCGCAGCTGTTTTTCGCCCTCGCCAGATAGTAATACGACGCGCCGGCGGTCGGCCCGGTCCGGCTGTCCTCGTAAGGCGTGTCGGGCTGGTTGCCGACCAGGCAGGTCGCGCCCGAGTAGCTCTTGCTGCTGCGCAGCGCCGCGACGTCGCCGGTGACCACGTCGTAGACCGTCCCGGTCCCGGCCGTCGGGTCCTGGGAGGTCCACGAGAGCTGCGCCCGCGAGCCGGAGCGGCCCACGCGCACGCCCGCCACCTCGACCGGGGCCTTCGTGACCGACGCGTCGAGGTCGTTGCAGTCGACACCCAGCGCCGTCCTGTCGCGGTCGAGGTCGTCGGCGTCCCAGGCGTTGAAGAGCACCGTGTTGACGCCGGCGGCGAAGCGCTCGCCGGACCACGCGATGAACGCCGTTCCCCCCGACGCAACGCTTCGCGACGCGGTGAAGGTGCGGTTGACGTACGCACCCTGCGGCGTCTTCCGGTCGATTCGCCGGGCGCTTCCGAAACTGGCACCGTTGTCCGACGAGGCCCGGACCAGGATCGAGCCGCGACCGGCGCTCTCGTCGATCCAGCTGACCCAGACGTTGCCGATGCGATCGGTCACGACGTTCGGCAGGGCCAGCTCGACGTCCGGCCGCGCCGGAGAGGCGTCGAGCCGCGTCTGTGCGCCGAAGGTCGAGCCGCTGTTGGTCGAACGGCTCAGGTAGACCGCGTTCCCCGAGGACGCCTCCCAGGTGACGAGCGCCGTCGTGGCGTTGGAGTAGGAGACCTGGGGATAGAGGTTGTTGACGTCGGCGGGCCCGGGCACGGCGGTGTCGGCGAGCCAGCCGGTCCCGGTGAATCGGCTGCTGCGGATCGCGTACCGGCCGGAGCGGGCGTCGGACCAGGCCGCGACCGCGCCGCCCGCACCGTCGCAGGCCACGGAAGGATAGTAACCGTCCCTGCCGATCCCCTCGGGGCGCAGCTGAACGCGCGACGTCCAGCTGTCGCCGCGGTTGTCGCTCGTCGTCGCCCAGACGCTGTACCAGGCGACCGCGTTGTCCGGCGCGACCATCGCGAGGACCAGCTTGTTGCCGTTCGCGCAGAGCGCCGGGTAGTGGTTGAAGCCGCGCGTGTCCTGGTCGACGTCCTTCGTGTCGAGCGTGACGCCGCCATCGAACGAGCGGGTCAGGAAGACGTTGCTGTCGGTCGCCCAGGCCAGGTACATCGTGCCGCCGGCCTGCGCGACGAGCTGGGCCCCGGGGATCCCGAGGATGCCGTAGTTCCCCGGCGGCGTCGCAAACGACCCGAGAAGCTGGTCGCTCGCCTGCCAGGTGCTGCCGAAGTCCGTCGAACGGTTGAGGCGCAGCTCCCGCTGCGTCTCGGTATCGCGCGTGTAGGCCACGTACACCCGGCCGCCGGAGTCGGCTGCGATCACCGGCGCGCCCGCGATCCGCTGGCCGGCGGGCGTGCCGCCGACGCGGACCGGCGCCTCGAAGGTGAACCCACCGTCGTCGCTGGCGGCGACATAGACGTCGCTCGAAGGCCCGGTGCCGACGCTCGAGAAGGCGACGTAGACCCGGCCGGCGCCGTCCGTTGCGGTGGCGACGTCGCTGAAGGCCTGCGGGTCGGCGGCGACCGGATCGGTGTCGATCCGCTTGTCGGCCGTAAAGTTGATCGGCGAGCTGAGCGAGCGATTGGCGTAGAGGTTGGGCGAGCGCTGGTCGTCGCGGGAGTCCCCGTAGACCAGGAAGACGTCGTTCGACAGCGCGTCGGTGATCGAGAGCGGCCCGCTCTGGGCGGCGCCTTCGGTGCTGCCGACGTCGACCCGCTTTTCGGCGTCCCAGCTCGTCCCGCCGGTCCCCGAGCGCCGCAGCCAGATGTCGCTCTTCTGGTCCGCGTAGGTGTCGACCCGCGCGTCGCTCCAGGCGATCAGCCAGTTGCCGCCGCTCGTGCGCGCCACGCCCAGGCTGGGGATCCCGCTCCAGGAACCCGCCGGCACCGCGGTCGTCGCGAGCGTCTGGGACGCGCCCCACGTCGCGGCGTAGTCGGCCGAGCGGAAGAGCTTGACCGCGCCGGTGGTGTCGACGAACGCGACCAGCACGACCGAAGTGCCGGCCGAGTTGTAGAAGAAGGGCCCGAACGTCGGCTTGTCGTTGGCCGCGGCGAGGTCCTGGTTGAGGACCAGCGTGTACGCCGCACCCTGGTTGGTCGAGCGGTAGACCTTGACGTAGTCGTTCAGGTCGCCGTCCCAGAACGCGATCACGATCTTCCCGTCGTTGGTCACCTCGACGTCGGGCGCTCCCGCGCCGGCCCCCGATCCGGAGCCCAGCGTGACCTCCGGCTGGAAGGAGGTCCCCGCGTTCGAGCGAGCGCGCCGTCCAGACCTTCGTCGCGCCGTCGCGATTCTGCAGGTAGGCGACGAAGACGTTGCCGGTGCCGTCGATGTCGATGTCCGGGTCGCGCACGGGGTATGTGTTCGCGGCGACACCCGCGTCCACGCGCACGGCCGCGCTCCAGGAAACGCCTGCGTTGGTGCTCCCGCGAACCCACGGATCGGTTCCCGCGCCGCCGACATAGGTCACCGCGACGCGATCCGCCGGACCCGCGGCGATCGCGACGTCGAAGACCCCGAAGCTCGCTTCGCCCGAGGCGACGAGCGTGACCGGCGCCGTCCAGGTCAGCCCCATGTCGGTGCTGCGCGTGAAGCGCAGGCCCAGCCCGCCCGCCGGGTCGGCCACGATGTACGCCACGTAGAGCTTCGCCCCCGACGACATCGCGCCGGAGAAGGCGAGCACATCGGGCTGCCCGGCGCCGCCCGCGACAAGGAACGGGGCGGCGAAGTTCTTGCCGCCGTCGGTCGAACGGATCGAGTAGAGCGAGAGGTTGTCCAGCTCGAGCACGCACACCCGGCCGTCGCTGCGGCCGAACGCCACCGGCGCCTGGTCGAAGGCCGGCGCCCGCGGCATCGCGGCCTGGATGTCGATCTCGTTCGCGGGCAGGTCGGCGAACGTCGCGGCGTCGGGAGCCGGCGCGTCCGGCGCGAAGTCCCCGAGGCCCTCGGGAACGACGAGCGGCGGCTCTCCCGGGACGGTGCTGGCGGACGACCCGCCGCGGTCCCTCGGCTCGAACTTCCCCGGAACGGGCACGCCTCCGGTCGCGGAGGGATCGGCCGGGGCCGGAGAGCTCGCGAGGGCGAGCGCGAACACCAGCGCGAGGGCGAGGACGCCCACGCGATCGAACGGAGTCGGTCTCATCGATTCCCCTGCCTTTGTCCCGCCCGGTGAAAGTACAGCGCAGGGACGGCCCGTCAAGGCCGGCCCCGAAATCGCGCCTTCCCGCACCGCGCGGGCCGTTCGAAGGAGTCCGCGGGGGTGCGGCGAGCGGATCGAGGTGGCGGCGGCGACGGCCGACGCGATGGTGGCAGGGCTCAACGCAGCGCTGGTCGAAGTGCTCACGAAGCTGGAAGCGGACCTGAAGGCGGCCGGGGTCGGGCGCCGGAAATGAAGCGGGGCGCCCGCAGGCGCCCCGCCGTCGCATCCTGCTCGCAGGCTCAGTTCGCCAGCGCGGGCGGCACGGCCATCCCGAGCGCAGACATCACCTTGCCGGCCATCATCTTGACCTGATCGCCCTGGGCAACCGCATCGACGAGGTTGCCGGAATTCGCGGCCGCGGTCGCCGCGCCCCAGGCCGCCGTCATGTCGGCGAGGCCCTGCTGCGCGCTCGCGAGCATGTCGGGGGTCATCCCCGCGGGGAGCTTCTTCGCCTGCGAGAGGATGTCGACCCGGCTCTGGATCGCGCCGACGACGCCGGGGAGGCCGGAGGTGAGGGCGCTCCAGGCGGTCCCCAGCTCGGACTTGCGCGCCTCGATCGTGCGCTTCAGCGCGTCGACCTGGCCGAGCAGCTGCGGGCACTGGTCGATGACCTTCTGGTATTCCTTGAGGCCGAACGACTGCTGCAGGCCCGTCAGGGCGTTCTGGACCGAGGCGAGGTCCTGCGGGGCATAGATGGTGGCGGACTCGGTCACGGCGTTCACGGCCGCGGTGACGGAATCGAGCGCCTGCTGGGCGGGCGTCTTGAGATCCTTGCAGGCCGCGAACAGGACCAGTGCCGCGGCCAGTGCGGAAATCCAGGCAGTCTTGCGCTTCATGTTCGGTGTCACGGTCGCTCTCCTCACGGGATCCGCAGCTTCTGGCCGGGATGGATCAGGTCGGGATTCTTCAGCACGTCGCCATTGGCCTCGAAGATCTTCATGTAGAGGCTGCCGTCGCCGTAGAAATGCTGTGCGATTTTCCAGAGCGAATCGCCGCGCTGGACCTCGTACCACTGTGTGGCGTCCCAGCCCTCGGGGGGCAGGGGGGCGTTCGGATCGGACATCATCCCCTCCTTCGACAAAAGAACGGGGGGCCGGCCGGATCGGCCGGCCCCCCATCAACGGCAGTGATTATGGACCTTCCTGACCGCAGGCGTTAACCGCCCGGACCTTGTAGAACCAGGTCGCGCCGTCGGTGGCGTCGCCGGCCAGCGTGAGGGCCGAGGCCGCGCTGCTGCGGGCCTCGGTGAAGGTCGGCTCCTGCGGCAGACCGGAACGGTAGACGCGGTAGGACGAAGCGCCGGCGACGGGGTCCCAGGTCGCGCGAAGATCGGTCCCGAGGGGCGGTTGCAGGCGCAGTGCCGCGACCGCGGCCGGGACCGATTGCGCCGAGGTGAGCGTGGCGGCGAGGTAGACCGTGTTCGCCTCGACGACCCCGCCGTTGCTCGGGCCGCCGCTGCAGGTCTCGTCGTTCTCGGCGCGCACGAGGTAGTAGTAGGTGGTGCCGGCCACGACCGCGGTGTCGCTGTAGGCGGTCGCTGCGAGGCCCGTCGCGATCCGGTTGGCGGGGCCGGGGGTGAAGCCCGGCACCGTGTCGCGGTAGACGGTGTAGGTCCCGCCGCCCCCGGTGCCCCACGCCGGCGCCGGATCCCAGGCCAGGTCGAGGCTTCCGCCGGCCGAACAGGGATCCGAATCCGCCGCCGAGGCCAGGCCGGCGAAACTGGGCGCTCCGCCGCACGCCCCGCAGGCCTCTCCCTGCGGCGCCGCCGCCTCGCGCACGACGAGGCGGTCGACGTTCCAGCTGGACGCGCTGGAGTTCTGCGAGGTCGCCTGCATCCGGAACGCGATCTGAACGTTGCTCTTGCCGTCCGCGACCGAGGCGATGTCGATGACCTGCTGGCTCCAGGCCGCTTCACCGAGACCGAAGAACGGGCTGTTGTACTTCCAGACCTGCTGCCACGCGCCGCCGCCGACCCGGACATCGACCGCGGCCGTGGCGTAGGCCGCGACGTTGAGCCAGCGGCGGAAGTTGATCTGCGTCCCGGTCTTCCCGGCGGTGCTGAACACCGGACTGATCGCGCGCTGCGTCACGCTCTTCTCGTAGTCGCCGGGCCGCAGCCCGAGACCGGTCAGGTCGTGCCCCAGCACCTTGGCGCCGCTGAAGGCTGCAGTCGGGTCCGGGCCATTCGTCCCCTTCCCCTGCGGGGCGGCCACCTGCCACTCGCCCTCGAGCGTCCAGGCATTCGTTCCCTCGTAGTCGTCGCGGAAGAAGCCCGGGATCCGTCCGACGTTGAACGCGAACGGCTGGCCGCCCGCGCCGTTGAGCACCGTCTGGTTGCCGGCGCGGTCGATCGCGACCACCCGGAAGAAGACACGCCCGCACTCCGCGAGGCCGGTCAGCTGGACCGCGTGCACCGTCGCCAGGTTCGGGTCGTCGGTCGTCTTCCCGAGCGCGGCCGTCGGGCCCCACTCGACGCGACCCGTCGTCCCCTCGGCGGTGTTCCAGCGGATCGTCGCCGCGGCGTCGGTGATGTCGGTGACTTGGACCGCCGTCGGCGCGGCCACCCCGCAATCCCCGACCGAGACACCGACGACGACGCGCGCCGAACCGCTGCCGTCGTTCGCGTCGGAGTACTCCGCGGTGAGCTGGTCGCCGGAGGCGAACCGGAGCGCGCCGTCGCCCGCGACCGGTGCGCCGGTCGCCCCGAGGAGCGTTCCCTCGAAGCGGCCGGATCCGGGCGCCGTCTCGGTCAGCTCGACGAACTCGGGAGTCTGCTCGGTGTCCGACCAGACCCGGACCGTCAGCGGCCCCGCCCCGGCGTTGCCGTCGACGACGCGCAGCGTCAGCGACTGGCCGCAGGCGAAGGCGGTCTTCGTGAACTCGACGCGACCGGCCAGCGGCCGCAGCGAGGTCGTCTGGCACGATGACACCGGGCTCTCGCACGCGGCGGTGGCCCCGACCGCCTGGACCCGGTAGGAGACGTCGACCAGTTCGGCGACGTCGGAGTCGACGAAGCTGGTCGCCGACGACGGAAGCTCGGCGATCGGCACCTGGGCCCGGCCGCAGCCGAACTCGTTGCGCAGCACGCGGTACTTCGCCGCGTCCGGCACCGCGGACCAGTCGAGCCGCAGGCCGCCCGGGGCGATCGAGACCGACAGCGTCGGCTCGGCGAGCGACGGGCAGGCGCTGCGAGTTCTTGTTCGACGCGTCGGCTGCCGTGCCGCAGGCGATGTTGTGGCGCTTGAAGGCCGCGAAGATCGCCGCGGCGTGGGGGGTGCCGTTGTTCAGGTTGCCGTCGTCGTCGTCCGCGACGCGCAGCTTGTGGAACCAGCTGTTCGTCCCGCAGCCGTCGGAGGTGGGCAGCGCGCAGTTGTAGGCGTTGCCGCCCGATCCCTTGCGCGACTGGAACCAGAGCCGGTCCGCCAGCTGCCAGGCCGACCCGGCGCTCATTCCGGAGGCCGGCAGGTCGCGGACCGCCAGGTCCCACATCGCCTCGGCGGAGACGTAGCCCTCGCAGTGCTCTTCCTTGCCGCACGGCCCGCCGCCGCCGCTGCAGTTGTTGGTGAGGAAGCCCTGGGGCGTCGACGGCGCGTTCGCCGTGCGCCTCGCCCAGTCGATGTCGCGCACGCCGGTGCAGTCGAGGCAGGCGTTGCCATACCCGCCGCAATTGCTGGCCTCGTCGAAGCCGCGGCCGATGCAGGAGAGCCGCGCGTCGTAGGCGGCGACGACATCGGCGTAGCCCTCGGAGGTGTTGTCGTAGCCGCCGCCGTCGTTCTGGTCCAGCCCGTGGCCCCACTCGTGGACCAGCACGCCGTGCAGCTCGGCGGTGTTCCGGCAGCCGTTGCCGGCGCGGTACATGTTGAGCTCGCCGCCCCAGCTGGCGTTGCATGTGCTGTTGACGTTGACGTTGACCACGACCGGATTGCGCACCCAGGTGTTGTCCGGGAGCCATGCGCGGGCGCGCTCGGCGTTGCGGTTGACCTGGAAGAACGCGCTGCGCGCACTGCGCGTGTTGCCGGCCGAGGCGCCGGGCGGGGTCGTGCAGTTCGTCGTCGCCGGACCGCTCTGGAGGTCGAGGTCCTCGCCGCAGACGGCGGATTCGCTGACCGGCCCGCAGAGGTTGTCGATCACGACGTACGGCCCGGCCAGGCGGGTGCTGATCGAAGTCCCCGGCGCGCCGCAGCTGAAGAGGCCACCCGAACTGGCGGTCTGTGAGGCGCCGCCGTTGAGCGAGTAGTCGGCGAACGGCAGCGGGGAATTCGCCTGCTCGGTCCCTTCGAACCCGATCCCGTCCGAGGCGATCGGGAAGACGCCGCCCTTGACGCGCTCGTAGTGGGTCTCGTCCGCGAGCGCCACGACCGCGCCGGTCAGCGCGTCGACGTCGGCCACCCAGCGGGCCGCCTCGCCGGGAACGTGGAAGCGGAAGCGCCAGACGAGGAGGTGGCCGACCCCCTCGCCGCGCCGCCCGATCCACTCGCCGGCGCGCGCGCCGCGCGGGTCGGCCGCGACCAGCTGGAGTTCCGGCACGTCGTGCATCACGACCTCGTCGGGCGATGCCTCGAGGTAGGCGAAGAGCTGCTCGCTGCGCCTGGGCGGCCGCGACGCGCGGCTCGGTGCGGGTGCGCACGGCGCCCCAGCGCTCGACTCCGAAGGCGACGAGGTTCCCCTGCACCACCTGGAAGTCGAAGCGCGCGCCCTCCACCGGCACGCCGTTCACGGCCTGCCGGAAGGTCACGAGCCAGAGCGCGTCCGAGGCGCGGCCGGAGGCCGCGCGGTCGAGCTGGAGCTGCTCGGACCAGTCGCCGAGCACGATCCGGTTTTCCGCCAGGAAGGCGCGGGCCTTCGCTTCGAGCGCGGCGAGCGGGTCGGCCTCGGTCCCGTCGAGCCAGGGGATTCCGGCACCGAGCGCCAGCGTGGGCAGACCGGAGCGCTGGTCGAGCGTCACCGTCCAGCCGCCGTGGCGGGCGTCGAACTGCTCCCAGCCCTGGCGCAGCGCGTCGGCCGCAGGCAGCTCGGCGAGCGGAACCGCGCGCACCGCGAGCACCAGCCCGGGCGACTCGAGCGCCTTGCCGTCGAAGCGGTTCGCTTCGTTGCGGGGAACCAGTGCGAGGACCGGGGGAGCCGCCAGCACGGCGGCACAGAGAAGGCTCAGAGCGGGGGCGAACCAGCGCTTCATCGGGCGTCCTTCATCTCCGCGGAGGGAGTCGGCAGGAATGGGATCCATCCGGTATACGGGGCGTAACAAGGGTTCGCAAGGCATTAAGGATAGTTAGGGGCGCGCCCCCTCCGCGCGGGAGTAACGTTGGCATCGCATGGGTCCCTTTTCCGATCCGGGTCGCGGCCGTCATCGAGCCCACGCCCTGCCGGCCCTGTTCGTGGCGCTGGCCGCGCTGACCGCGTTCGAGGCCTGCGGGGACGGGGCGGACCCGTCTCCGCGAATCGGGGCGCCTCCGCCGGCGCCCCGCCCCACCCCGGCAGAGCGGGCGTGGCCCGTCGTCGCGCCGCTCCTGGACCCGGCGCTGAGCGAAGAGCAGCGGGCGATCGCGATCGCCGCGTGGGTCGCCGGGAACTCGACGAACGAGCCCGCCGCCCGGGACGCCCCCGTCCCGCCGATCCGCGGCCTGTGCGGCCAGCGCGCCAGCGCATTCGTCGAACTGGCGCGCCGCGCCGGGCTGCAGGCGGTTCGGCTGGACTTCTCGCGCTTCGGCGCCTCGGCCCACTCGGCGGCCCTGGTCTCGTACGACGGCGGCTGGCACTACTTCGACGTCACCTACGCGGGCTACTTCCGCACGGGCGGCCGGATCCTCTCGTTCGCGGAGATCCAGGCCGATCCCGCCGCTGCACTGGCCGGCATGGTCGTGCTGCCGGGCGGCGGGCTCGACCGCTGGTCGGATGGCTCAGCGGTCGACAACCGGCGACGGATGCTCCAGGCCTACACCGTGGACACGATCACGACGGCCCGGCTCCGGCGGCCGGGCGCGGTCCCGTTCGGCGCCGGACGGCGCTAGCGCGCCGGGGGCCGGGTCCCCGCCGCGATCACCGCCATCCAGCAGGCCTCGGCCCCGGCGCGTTCCCGGCGGCGGAAGACGCCGCTCCCCTCGCCGGTCTCGGCCTCCGCGTCCTCCCAGTAGACCTCGCTGAAGGCGAAGCCGGCCTCGGCCAGCAGCTCGCGCAGCTCGGGCACGGTCCACATCCGCCAGTCGTAGGTGAAGGCGTCCTTCATCAGGCTGCCGTCCTTGAAGGCGAAGTGGATCGCGAACAGCGCGCGGTTGTTGATCGGGTCGTACCGCTTCTGCTCCCACACGTACCGCACACCGCCGCCGATCCGGCGGACCTCTTCGCGGTCTTCGGTCTGCGTATCGGAGCCGCCGAGGACGTCCAGCACGAGCAGCCCCCCCTCGGCGAGCTGCCGCCGCGCGGCCCGGAAGTAGTCCCGCAGCTGGCCCCGCTCGCGGAAGATGAAGAAGGAGAAGTTGTGCGCAGCGATCAGGTCGGCGCGGGGCGTCCTTACGGTGCGCACGTCGCCCTGCACGAGCTGCACCCGGCGCCGCGCCTCCTCGGGCAGGCCCTGCCAGTTGTGGAGCGCCCCCCAGGCCAGCGGCTCGGGGTCGAGGTCGATCCCGTAGGCCCGGCGATCGCGCCGCGATCCGGCCCAGGCGCAGGCCAGGGCCGCCGCGCCGCAGAAGTCCTCGCGCAGCAGGAGCGGCGGGCGCCCGTTGTGGGCGCGATAGATCCGGTTCATCAGGGCGATGTCGAAGTCGGGGCTCTGGACCGACTTCTGGTAGAGCGCGTAGCGATCGGCCTGGGCGGCGAGGGGCCGCCCACGGCGCCGCGCGGCGCGCGTGACCTGCGGATGTCGTCCTCTCACGGGGTCCTCGCGATTCGGGGGCCGGGAAGCGGCCCCGCGGCCGGGGTCGGCCGCAGCCTGGCCGGCAGATGCTAATCCCGGAACGGGGCGACCGGGCGGGGGCGATTTTCGAGAGCGGAGCGGAGGGCACGGACCCGCATCGCGCGCGGGAGCCCCCGGGCGCGCGGCGGCGGGTGCCGCCGGACTAGGAACGGCCGAACAGCGGCAGCGAGCCGGTGAGGTCGACGTCCGAAGCCTCGCGCTCGAACCAGCCGGCCAGCGACAGGTCGCAGGCGGGCGGCTCCTCTTCACCGAAGAGGGTGTCGCGGAGGATCGTCGGAACGAGGGCCTCGAGGGTGATCCCTACCGTGGCGGCGAGGTCGATCAGCCCATCCAGCAGGTCGTCGTCCAAGTTGAGCGTGAGCTGAGTCATCAGGAATGAATGTAGGCCGTAATTGAACAATACGCACGCCGTTCAACGTGAATTTCCGGTCACGAATCCCAGTTTTCGGGCCTCTCCGGCGCGGCCGGAGGCGCAGGCAGGCGCTGAGAAGCACGGTTGGCCCGGTGCCCCCCGCTGGCCCAGAATCCGGGCGCCCGGTGCACCGGCCCCCGAGGAGATTCGCCCATGTTCCACCCCCTTCGTCACCTTCCCCGCGCGCTCCTCGTGCTCGGCCTGGGCATCGCCGCGACCGGTGGTTCGCCGGGCCAGGTCCCCGGGGTCCCCCTCTCCCGGCCTTCCGGCCCGGACACCGCCCAGCCCACGGGGGACGGCTCGTCCGACGGGGGGATGATCGGGCAGCTCCGGGGGCAGCACCTGCCGGCCTACCGGTTCGACCCGCACGACCACACCACCCCGCGCCGGGCGATGGTCGGCTTCCTCGCCGCGGCGCGCGCCGGCGACTACGTGCGCGCGGCGGAGTTCCTCGACCTCTCCGAGATCCCCGCCGAGTCGCGAGCCGCGCAGGGGCCGGCCCTGGCGCGCCGGCTGAAGTTCGTCCTCGACCGCTATCTCTGGGTCGATCCCGAGACGCTCAGCGACGATTCCGGCGGCGCGACGGACGACGGCCAGCCGGATGGTAACGACCTCATCGGCTACCTGCCGCTCCAGGGCTCGGAGGCGCGCGTCCTCGTCGAGCAGCGGGGCGACGAGGTCGGTTCGAACTGGCTGATCGCGCCGCCGACGGTCGCCGTGATCGACCCCCTCTACGCCGAGCACGGCTACCCGTGGATGGACCGCCTGCTGCCCGAGTTCCTGCTCACGACGCGCTTTCTCAACTCGACCCTGTGGCAGTGGCTCGGGCTGCTCGCGCTCGCCGCGGCCGCGTGGTTCGTCGCCCGGTTCGCGGCGCTCGCCCTGCGCGCGCCGCTGAAGCGCGTCGTCGCGCTCTCCGGCAGCCGGCTCGACGACGACGTGGTCGCGGCCTTCGGGCCGCCGTTACGGCTCTACCTCGCGTCGCTGCTCTTCCAGCTCGGCCGCGGGACCCTGTACCTGTCGGTGATCGCGGAGCGGCGGCTGGCTTCCGTGCTCGGCCTGCTCGCCGTGGTGGCCTTCGTCTGGTTCCTGCTGCGGCTGATGGACACCCTCTCCGCCCACGCCGAGGAGCGCTACAGGGCGGAAGGGAACCGCGGGATGCTCAGCCTCGTGCCGATGCTGCGCCGCGGCGCGAAGGTCGCGCTGCTGCTGCTGGCCGGCACGCTGGTGGCCCAGAACTACGGCTTCAACGTGACGGCGCTGCTCGCCGGCGCGGGGGTCGCCGGCCTGGCGGTCGCTTTCGCGGCCCAGAAGACGATCGAGAACCTCTTCGGCGGCGTCTCCGTGATCCTCGATCAGCCCGTGCGCGTCGGCGACTTCTGCAAGGTCGGCGCGTTCCAGGGAACGGTCGAGGACATCGGCCTGCGCTCGACGCGCCTGCGCACCGTCGACCGGACGGTCGTCGCCGTCCCCAATTCCCAGTTCTCGACCGAGTTCCTGGAGAACTTCGGCGCGCGCGACCGGATCCGGCTCTACCAGGTCCTCAACCTGCGCTACGAGACGACGCCCGACCAGCTGCGCTGGCTGCTGGTCGAGATCCGCAAGCTGATCCTCTCCCACGCGATGATCCACGGCGAGCAGGCGCGCGTACGGCTCATCGGTTTCGGGCCGTCGTCGCTGGACGTCGAGGTCTTCTGCTTCGTGAAGACGACCGACTTCCCGACCTTCGCCGCCGTGCGCGAGGACGTCCTGCTGCGGCTGATCGACGTCGTGCACGCCTCGGGGAGCGGCTTCGCCTTCCCGTCGCAGACCCTCTACTTCGGCCGCGACGGAGGGATCGACGCGGCGCGGGCCCGGGCCGCGGAGGCGCAGGTCGAGACCTGGCGGAAGCAGGGGGAGCTGCCGTTCCCGGACTTCGCGGACGGGGAGATCCGGGCCTTCGAGGGGACGCTGCCGTATCCGCCGGACGGGTCGGGCGGACGGGGCGCGTAGCCCGGTCTCACGGCGCCTCGAAGACCTCCTCGACCGCGTCGATCCCGAAGCGGATCGTCATGTCGACGTGGTCGCGGATCGCGCCCCGCCACGCGTCGCCGCTGCCGTGCGATGCAGCCGCGCCGCGGCACAGATCCTCCAGCGCCGCGAGGGCCGCGCCCACCTCGGCCTCGGTGAACCCCTGCTCGCGCCGCCGCTCCGCGTACGACCGGCTGGCCACGACGAAGACCCCCTTGTCGGCGAGCCGCAGCGACTCCAGCAGCCCCTCGAGCAGCTCGCGGTGCAGCGCGGCGTGCTGCTCGGGGGGGACGCGCTGAAAGTCGGGGCCGGCCCCGGCCCGGGCGGGGTCGAGCAGGCAGCGGTCGAGGCGCTCGACCAGTTCCGCGGCCCGCTCCTCCAGGATGCGGTGGATCTGCAGGTTCTCGTGCAGCCGCTCGCGGCGCAGCGCAGCGTGGTTGCGGCGGTGCCACTCGGTCGGGTGAGACTTGCGGTTCTGCACCAGGAACGGCATCCGCCGCGCGACCGCCAGCCGCGCGCGCGGCTTCCAGCCGAGCCAGGCCCGCGTGTCGCCGGCGTCGACCGCGAGCTGCTTGTCGATCATCCGGCCCATCCAGGGGCGCTCGAACGGCGGCGCCCCCAGCGCGCGTCCCACGGCGTGCCGCAGGGCAATCCCGGCGCAGCAGACCGGCTTCGGCAGGTAGATCGCGCGGCGGCGCTGCCCGTAGTGCGCGGCGGTGGCGGCGTCGTACAGGTCGCGGTGCGGCGTGGAGCCGTCGGGGCTGGCGAGGAGGATGTCGTGCTGGAGATGGTCGAGCCTGACCACCAGCCGGCGGAAGAAGTCGACGGTGTCGCGCACGTGGAGGTAGGGGACCGCCGACAGCCCGCAGCCGGCGAGAAACGCATGCATCGCCGACGGCGACAGCCAGGTCTCGAGGAAGCGGAACAGCGGCTCGTACTCGCACCAGTCGGAGAAGATCGCGGCGAGGCGCACGATCCCGGTGCGGAAGTCCGCGGCGCGGGCCGCGACGAGCTGCTCCGCCGCGCGCTTGCTCGCCGCGTAGGGGGTGTCGCCGTCGGGAGGCGAGGTCTCGGTGAGAGCGGACCCGGGTCGCGGGAACTGGCAGGCGGCGACCGAGCTGGCGAAGACGAAGCGCGGGATCCCCGCGAGCCGCGCCCCTTCGAGCGCGTGCCGCGTCCCGTCCACGTTGACGCTCCCGTAGTGCGGGACTCTCGCGGCCGGTGAAGTCGTAGTAGCCGGCGAGGTGGAAGACAGCATCCGCGCCACCGGCCGCCTCGATCCGCCGGAAGGCGTCGAGCGTGTCGGCCTCGCGGGTCAGGTCGACCTGGATCCAGCGGATCGCCGGGTGCACCGGAGCGCCGCACTGCGCCTGGGAGCGGCGGGCGATCGCGAAGACCGGGTACTGTCCCTGGACCGCCTCGAGGAAGTGGCGGCCGATGAAGCCCGAGGCGCCGGTGAGGACGATCGCGCGAGGGTGCACGGAGGCTTCCCCCGAACCCAACCCACGGTCAGTGTAGTCCCGCCGAGGAAAGACGGGCCGGCACAGAGGCCGGCCCCTACGGGAGGGTGCGGGGGCGCACGCTTCGCGCGCGCCCCCGCAGCGTCTTGCTTTACTCGGATCCGACGCCCAGGTAGGCGCGGAGCTTCTCGTCCTCGAACATGTCCTCCGCCGTCTGCTCCTTGGTGAGCAGCGAGACGACGATGGCGACGAGGAACGCGGCGGTCATCGAGACGATCGCCGGGTTCTTGAGCGGGAAGATCGCCTCCTTGTTCTTGAAGACGTCGACCCAGACGGTCGGGCTCAGGATGATCAGCGTCACGGCCAGGAACGCGCCGGTCACGATCGACCAGAACGCCGCCTGCGTCGTGAACTTCTTCCACACGATCGAGAGCAGCAGCGCCGGGAAATTGGCGCTGCAGGCGATCGCGAACGCCAGACCCACCATGAAGGCGACGTTCTGGCCCTCGAACAGGAACCCCATCAGGACGGCGAGGACGCCGAACACGACCGTCGCGCCCTTGGCGGCCCGGACCTGCTGCTGCTCGGTCGCCTGGCCCTTCTTGATCACGGACACGTAGATGTCGTGCGAGTAGGCGGAGGCGCCGGCGAGCGTCAGCCCGGCGACCACCGCCAGGATCGTCGCGAAGGCGACCGCGGCGATGAAGCCGAGGAACGGCGTGCCGCCGAGTTGCTCGGCGAGGAGCGGGGCGGCCATGTTCCCGCCCTTGTCCCACTTCGCGATGATGTCGCGGCCGACCAGCACCGAGGCCGAGAAGCCGACGAGCGGGATGATGATGTAGAAGTAGCCGATGAACCCGGTCGCGTAGAGCACCGAGGTGCGCGCGGCCTTGGCGTCCGGCACGGTGTAGAAGCGCATCAGGATGTGCGGCAGGCCGAGCAGGCCGAACATCAGGGCCAGGCCCAGCGAGATCGCGTCAATCGGGTTGGTGACGAGGCCCCCCGGCTCCAGCGCCGCCTGCCCGACCTTGTCCGACACCGCCTGGTAGAGGTTCCCCGGGCTGAAGTTGAAGTGCGACATCGCCATGAGCATCAGTACCGTCACGCCGCAGAGCAGCAGGACGGCCTTGATGATCTGGACCCAGGTCGTGGCGATCATGCCGCCGAAGAGCACGTAGGCCAGCATCACCGCGCCGACGATCAGCACGGCCAGCTTGTAGTCGATGCCGAACATCAGCTTGATCAGGTTCCCGGCGCCGACCATCTGGGCGATGGTGTAGGCGATGACGGTCAGGATGCCGCCGACCGCGGAGGCGATGCGGACGGGGCCCTGCCGCAGCCGGAACGCGACGACGTCGGCGAAGGTGTACTTGCCGAGGTTGCGCAGCGGTTCGGCGATCAGGAACATCAGCGCCGGCCAGCCGACGAGCCAGCCGGTGGCGTAGATCATGCCGTCATAGCCCTTGAGGGCCACCATGCCGGCGATCCCCAGGAACGAGGCGGCGGACATGTAGTCGCCGGCCAGCGCGAGGCCGTTCTGGAAGGCGCTGACGCTGCGCCCGGCGGCGTAGAACTCCTTGGTCGACTTGGTCCGCTTCGCGGCCCAGTAGGTGATGGCCAGCGTCAGCGCGACGATGACGAAGAAGAAGAAGATGGCGGACGCGGTCGGCGCACCGAGCGAACTCGTTGCGGCGGCGGCGGCTTCTGCGGCGGGAGCGGCTGGATTCTGCATGGTTTCCTCCCCGCCCTACTTGTGGAGTTCGTCCCGAAGGCGCTTCACTTCGGGATCGTAGACCTTGTTCGCCCACACGACGTAGATCGCGGTGAGCACCCAGGCGCCGAGGATCGTCAGCACGCCGAGCGGAATGCCCTTCGTGGTCGCGCCCGCGCCGATCTTCTCCGCCATGAGCGGCTTGTTGTAGCCAATCAGGAGGATGTAGCCGTAGTACACGATGAAGAGCAGGATCGTCAGGATGATCGAGATCATCCACTTCTTGCGCACGAGTTCCTTGAACGGTGCCGACTCCAGGATCTGGCTCACGCTCTTTCCCACGGGCTCCTCCTTTTCCCTCCGGTTCGCTTGCCTCAACACAACTCGCGGAGCGTGCGCGCTCCCAAACGCGCGCGCAGCGCGAGGAACAGTTCCGCCGTCGCCAGCGCGTCCGAGAGCGCGTGGTGGTGGCGGTACGATGGAAGTCCCAGCTCGAGGCGGGCCACGGGCAGCGCGGTCCGCGGTGGGACGGGATGGGGGGAGAATCGCTGCTTGCGATGCGAGAGCTCCAGCAGCAGCTTGACGGTGTCGACGACCTGCGGTTTCGGCCAGTCCCGCCGCGCGCGCTTGTACGCGTCCTTGAGGAAGCCCAGGTCGAGGTGCGAGAAGTGCAGGAGCAGGACCCCCTCGCGCAGGCGGCGGTCGATCTCGGGGAGCAGGTCGGCCAGCGCCGGGGCGTCGCCAGCTCCGAAGGCAGGATGTGGTGCGCGCCGATCCCGTCGGCCGGGAGCGACGGGAGGTCCGGCGGGCGCACGAGGCTGTAGAAGCGCTCGCCGTAGTGGATCACGCCGGCACGGATCGGGATCGTCGCCACCGCGATGATCTCGTCGAACTTCGGGCGCAGGCCCGACGTCTCGAGGTCGAGCGCGACGTAAGTCACCTCGTCCCATGCCGGCGAACGCCAGAACATCAGGAGATCCTCGAGACAGCATAATTCAAGGCGGTCGCCTGCTGGTGCTCCCGGATCGCGACGAAGGTCTCCTTCAGGTGGGTCCGTTCGAGCGGCGAGAGGTCCTCGAGCTGGACGCAGTTGCCCGGGGGCTGACCGGCACGGGTCGCCTTGATCTGGGCCCGGAGCCGGATCCGCAGCAGGAAGCGGAACGCCTCCGCCAGCGTCTCCGCCCCCTCCTTGCTCAGTCCGCCGGCCGCCGCCGCCGCCGGCAGGCGCTCCAGCGTGGGCCGCGCCTGTACGCCCGCCTCCAGCGCGTGCAGGCGCGCCAGCGAGACGATCGGGATGATCCCGCCGCGCTTGAGGTCGACCCCGTCCTCCTCCTCCTTGACCTGGCGGAACAGGCCGAGCGGCGGCTCGAACATCAGCGAGGCGCGCGCAAGGTGGGCCAGGAAGATCCGCTCCCGCCCCGCCAGGTAGAGGATCTCGTTGAGCGGGCCGACCGACAGCGTGCCGCCGACGGCGCGGAAGTCGAAGAAGTTCGCCGCCTCGATCAGCGCGCGCGGCTCGGGCGTCTGCATCCAGCCGCGGAACAGCCGCTCCCACTCGGCGAGCGGCCGGTGCCAGTTCGTGGCCATGAAGCCGCCCTTGCAGGGCGGGAACGAGGCCGCGATCAGCCCGTCCACCACGCTCTGTGCGAGCTTCCCGAAGTACGCCTTCGCCTCCGGCGTATCGTCGCGGTAGACGAGCGCGTTGTCCTGGTCGGTCAGGAGGGCCTGCTCCATCCGGCCTTCCGACCCGAAGACGATGAAGGCGTACGGGCAGGGCGGCCGGCCGAGCTGGGCCTCGGCGATCCGCAGCAGGCGCGCGATCAGCGCGTCGTTGAGGCGCGAGACGATCCGCCCGATCTCCGCCGCCTCGAGGCCGCCCCAGGCCAGGTTCTCGATCACCCCCGACAGTTCCGCCGCGTAGTTCGCCAGCGACTCGGCCTGCGCCAGCTTTTCGATTCCGGACAGGAGCGAGGTCGGGCTGTTGGCCTGCCGGCGCAGGAGATCGGTGTCGGTGACCATCCCGACGACCGTCCCGCCGTCGAGCAGCGGCACGTGGTGCACGCGGTGCTCGAGCATGAAGACCAGCACCTCGAGCTGGGTCGAGCTCGCGGGGAGAGACTTCATCGGCTTCGTCATGACCACCGCGACCGGGGTGTCGGGGCCGCGCCCCTCCGCGAGCACGCGGCTGCGCAGGTCGCGGTCGGTGAGGATCCCGGGCGGGTCGGACTCGACCAGCACGGAGCTGACGCGCAGGTCGCGCATCGTGCGGGCCGCCTGCTCGACCGTGTCGTAGGGGCGTACGAAGATCGGCTTCCGCGTGATCAGCGCCTCGGCGGGCGCGGCGAGGTCGCGCCCCGCGGGAAGCGTCGCGACCGCCGCTGCCGTCCGCAGCCGCTGCGCGAGATCCTGCAGGAAGAAGGAAGAGAACTCCTCGCGCTTCATCAGCCGCTGGAAGGCGGCTTCAGGGATGCGGTAGACCAGCAGGTCCTCGCCGGCGACGACGTCGACGTGCGGGGCGGCCTTGGCGATGAGCGAGGGGAAGCCGAAGAGGTCCCCCTCCTCGAGCTCCTGCACCAGCGCGCCGTCGCGCTCGAACCGGACGGCCCCCTTCCGGATCATGTAGAGGTGCTCGCTGCGCGCGCCGCCGCGCTCGAGCAGCGGGGTGCCGCCCGGGTAGTACGCGACTTCGAGCGATTCCTCGGCGATCCGGAAGTCCTCCGGACGCAGTCGATCGAACGGGGGGTGGCTGCGCAGGAACTCGGCTGGTTCCATCGGCCCACCGCGGTCATCCGCCGGGATGGCGGTCGACCAAACGTGGGCGGATTAGATGCCGGACTAACCCGCAGCGTCAACGGACTTTATCTGCAGGACCTTACTGGTATGTGCTCGCGGCCGCGGAAACGGGCTCGATCCGCGAGAGTTCGCGCTCCACGGCGCGATCGAGCGCGCGTCCACGGGGGTTCACCGCGACGATCTTCCCGTCGCGATCGAGTAGCAGGTAGAGCGGGAGGAAGCGCACGTTGTAGGCCTCGAAGGGCGGCGCGTACCACCGCGGCCGGCTCCCGAGCACCTGCGGCCACGTCGCCTCCTTCCGCTCCAGGTAGCCGCGCAGCCACTTCCGGCCCTTCTCGCCGCCTTCCACGAAGGCGATGCCCAGGATCTCGAACCCCCGGTCCCTGTAGGTGGCGTAGGACTTCCGGAGGCGCGGGAACGCCTGGACGCAGCCGGCTCACCCGGGGCTCCAGAAGTCGAGCAGCGTGACCTTCCCGCGGAAGTCGGCGAGCGAGACCGTGTGGCCGTCGAGCCCCTCGGCCTCGAACGGCGGCGGGCCGTCGATGCGCCAGCCGAGGATCGTGAGCTGCCGGCGCAGCATCCAGTCGTACGGGGTGCGGCCCTCGTAGACCTCCGGCGTCGCAAGGTAGGCCGCGGCGCCGACCCGGATGGCGGCGGTCTCCTCGGGCCGCGTCTCGTAGAGGCACAGGGTCTTGAGGCCGAGCGCCGCCGCGGACCACTTGTCGGCGGTGCCGTCGTCGTCCAGTTCCTCGAAGAGCGGCAGCGCGGCGGCGCAGTCCGGGCGCGGCGGGTCGTCGTTTCCCCAGTCGAAGTCCGGCGGGCGGGTGGCGGCGGCGACGGCGACCGCACGGGCGAGCTGCGCCTCGCGCGCGTGCTCGCCCTGCGGGAATTCGGCGAGGTAGGCCGAGGCGGCCTCGCTGACACGCGCCTGCTCACTCGCGGTCCAGAGCAGGTCGATCATCGGGAAATCGTCAAGGCGCATTCGGACGATCTCGATCAGCGCGCCCTCGCGGTCCGGTGCACCGCGCTTCTCGCCGGCCAGGCGTGCGAGCGCGGCGACCCAGTCTTCGCGGAATCGAGCCTGGCGGATCGCGTAGGGTTCGGGTAGATCGCCGTATCCGAGCTCCTCCTCGGCCCGATTGCGCGCCGCCAGCAGGGCGGCGAGATCAGGGAACGAAGGCGCGGTACCGGGATCCCGCGGCTCGAGCGCGGCCGCGTACTTCGCGTCGAAGTCGGCGGCGTTGGCGCGTACCGTGTCGAGGACGGCCACGAAGCGCGGCTCGGACGCGAGCGCGGCGAAGCTCGCGTCCTGTTCGAGCTTCCGGACGCTGCGCTCGCCGAGCGCCGCCGCCTGCTCGAGCGCGGTGAGCGTGCGGTCGGGGTCGTTGAGCTTCACCAGCACCTGGGCGTGCGACACCGCGTAGGAGGGATCGCGCGGCAGGCGCGTGCGCAGCAGGGCGAAGAGCTCGTCGGCGCGGGCCAGCTCGCCCGCATCCACGGCCTTCCGGGCCTGGTAGGCGAGGACGGTGTCGAGGCCGTGCTGCCAGCGGGAGCAGGCCGTAAGGCTCAGCGCCAGCGCCGCGATCAGGAGCGGGCGGAGCCAGCCGCGATCGGAGCCCATCGTCACCCCCCGGGACGCGAACAGGATAGCCGAGTCCGCGGGACTCGGTTGACCTGCATCAAGGCGCCCGGCCCCGGCCTGGGTCACAGTCCCCCCAGCGCGAAGGAGGTCCCGTGGCGGTTCGCCAGATCGTGGAGATTCTCGAGGAGCTTTGTGACGGCTGCGGCGACTGCGTTCCTTCCTGCCAGGAGGGGGCGATCAAGATCGTCAACGGCAAGGCGAAGCTGGCCGCCGACGCGCTCTGCGACGGCCTCGGCGCGTGCCTGGGCCACTGCCCCAAGGACGCGATCCGGATCATCGAGCGCGAGGCCGACGAGTTCGTGATGCCGCCGCACCTGGTCGGGCAGCCGCACCGCGGCGCGCACGGCCTGCCGCGGCCGGCCCCGTCCGGATCCGCAAGCCCCCTGGAAGCGATGCACGCAAGGCACGCCGGACCCGCCGTCGCGGCCGGCGGCGGCTGCCCCGGCAGCCGAATGCGGGAGCTGAAGCCCCTCCCCAGCGCGCCGCCGCGGCCCGCCGGCCCGTCGCCGATGGCCGAGAAGGCCGCGGCCGGCGACTCGGCGCTCTCGCACTGGCCGGTGCAGATCGCGCTCGTGCCGCCGCACGCCCCGTTCCTGCGCGGCGCCGACCTGCTGGTCGCCGCCGACTGCGTGCCGGTCGCGGTGCCGAACTTCCACCGCGACTTCCTCGACGGCCGCGCCGTCATGATCGGCTGCCCCAAGTTCGACGACCTCGGCGCGTATGCGCAGCGCTTCGCGGCGCTCTTCGCGCAGAGCGGCGTGGCCAGCGTCAGCGTCGTCGTGATGGAGGTGCCGTGCTGCCAGTCGCTGCCCGAGGCGGTGCGCCGCGGGCGCGACGCGGCGGGCAGCGACGTGCCGTTGGAGAAGGTCGTGGTCGGCGTCGATGGAAAGGTGATGTCGCGGACCCTGCTGTAGGGGCCGGCCTCCGTGCCGGCCCGCGGCGCGCCGAACCAGCAAGGAACGGGGCGGCCCGAAGACCGCCCCGCCCTTGAAACGATCAGTCCGCTCGGGGGATCAGCGTCCGTTGAGCTTGAGACCCCGATCGCGGATCACCTGCTGGCGAGGCGCCGGCCGGCCGGGGGACTTCAGCACCGACTCCATCATCTTGAAGAAGATGTCGGTGTTGTCCATCACGCCCGTGAAACGCTCGGCTCCGGGGCCGCTCGCCGACACCGGGATGTCCGACGCGGTGTGCGCGGCGACCGAGTCGGGCAGCTGGCCGGTGACGAGGAACTTGCCCGCCGTGTCGCGGTTCAGCGGGCCGTTGGGGTAGGTGTTGAGCGGCGCCTGGTTGTTGAACGGCTGCTGGGAGTCGCGCAGCGGCTGCGGGTTGGTGAGCCAGTCCTCGTAGCGGTCCGCGTTCGCCGCGTAGCCGATCAGCATGCGGTTGTCGACGTCCGTCGACTCGGGGTAGCCGTCCTCGGAGATCGTGTAGCGCGGGAAGCCGGCCAGGTCGTAGGTGCCGACGACGCCGTTGCGGAGCTTGTCGGCGCCGAGTCCGCTCGCGGCGCGCGAGACGAGGTCGGCGTTGGTGACGCGGGACCCGCCGATGATGTTGACGCCCGCGCACTCGTGGTCCGCGGTGACGACGATCAGCGTGTCGGGGTGCGTCGCCTGGAACTGGCGGGCGACCTCGATCGAGCGGTCGAACTCGAGCGTGTCGAGGACCCAGCGCTCGGTGTCCATGTTGTGGGCCTGCTTGTCGATCGACGCGCCTTCGACCATCAGGAAGAAGCCGTTCTGGTTGCCGGACAGCACGTCGAGCGCCTTGTCGGTCATCTCGTCGAGCATCGGCTGGTTGGGGAAGCCGTAGTCGTTGACCACGGCGGCGTTGCCGCGGCGGCCGTTGATCTTGTCGAGCGCGATGTTCATGTTCGAGAGCGAGAACAGGCCGAGCAGGCGCTCGGTGCCGTCCGGCACCGCCGCCAGGTCCGAAGCGTCGGCCGCGTAGGTCCAGCCGGCGTTCACGTGAGTCCGCGATCAGGTCCCGGCTCGCGTCGAGCGCGCCGGCGGGAACGCCCCAGCCCGCCGTCAGGTCGTCCGGCAGGACGTAGTCGGTGCTGTTGCTGCGCTGCGAGCCCGGCGTGCCGGTCGGCAGGTACCACTTGCGTCCGCCGCCCATCAGGACCCGGATGCCGTTCGAGTCCGCGCTCGTCGAAGTACTGGTCGACGATCCCCGTGCCGGCGGCGCGCGACTGGGTGTGGGTCCCGTAGGCGCCCGGGGTGGCGTCGAAGACGTCCGCGGTGGTGACGATCCCGCTCACCTTGCCGCGCGTGCGCCACAGGTACTCGGAGATCAGCTCGACGCGCGGGTTGTCGAAGTTGGCGGTCGTGTCGTCCGGGAAGACGCCCTGCTGGTTGTTGTTCGACTTGTTGCCGGTCGCGTAGCACGCCGCGCCGGGCGACGAGTCGGTCACGATCGAGTTCAGCGAGTGCGTGATCACCAGCCCGGTGTACGGCAGCTGGTCCATCGCCAGCAGGCCGCGCGACTTGCCCTGGGCCGCGCCGTACTTCATCAGCCGGGCCGCGGTCCGGTGCGCGATCCCCATCCCGTCGCCGATGAAGAGGATCACGTTCCTGGCGCCACCCTGGCCGACGATGTCGTTCGGCCCGATCGAGCCGATCGGCTGGAAGCCGCCGCCGGGCACCGTCGGCCCGACGATCTCGAAGTTCCCCTGGCCGACGACCACCTGGCCGTCGCCCTGCACCGCTTCCACCTCCAGGAGGTGGGCGCCCGGCGTGTCGTTGGACGCGGCGCGCAGCGTGCCGATCGTCGTTCCGGCGGGCAGCCCGCTCACCGTGGCCGGGATGAGGGTCACGCTGCCCGGCACCGGGGCACCGTCGATCCGGAAGCTGATCGAGAGGATCGCCTGACCGGGATCGGGGGAGACGGTCGCCTGCAGGTCGAAGCGCTGCCCGACCAGGAAGCGCGAGACGTACGGCGGGTTGGGGTCGTTCTCCTTGAAGAGGTTGCTCGGCGGCGTGAGGCGCGAGACGGTCGGTGCGGCGACCGCCGCCCCTGCCGCGGCCACGAGCAGTCCGAGGCTCGCGGCGAGTCTGAGTCCTTTCAGGGTCTTCTTCACGGTGGTCACTCCCCTCCGAGCCCCCGTCCGGGGGCTCGAGTTCGCGGGACGAGCGTCCCGCTCCTTTTCAGTGGTCGTGCGTGGCATCGTCAACCGCGCCGACAGTCGGCGCGGGGTCGAGGAGCAAGCGGACGAAGGACTGCCGCCCGTCGGGCATCGACTTCGCGCCGAGCTCGAGCGTCCCCGTCAGCAGGAGTGGGCCGGGCGTGAACGGTACCGGCTCGCCGGGCCGGTCCGGCAGCAGCACCTGGACGACCGTCGGCGGCAGGTCGTCGGCCATGCCGTACTCGTCCTCGTGCAGAGCGAACGGGTAGGGCGCGAGAATCATCAGGCCGGGTGCGGGCTGGTCCGTCCGGGCCATGTAGCCCAGGAGGCGGACCATCTTCCCCTCCAGCCGGCGCGCCTCGTCGGAGTACTCGAGGCCCTGGCGACCGATCGGCATCTTGAACAGCGCGCGGAAGTCGAGGTCCGTCACTCCGGCTGGGGCCGGCGGGCGCGCCGGAGTCTCGCCGGCCGCTCCCGGTCCCGAGCGCGGCTGTGGTGCCGCCACGGAAGCGGTGGGCTCGTGCGCCGGCGCGGGGCCGATCGCGGCCGCCGCGAGAGCAAGGATCAGAGCGATGTGTGACGGTGCAGCCAGTCGATGATTGGACATGGACTGCAAGCTACGATCAGGCCATGACACTCTCGCGACCGTCGCGTGAACATGCCGCGACAATCGTTCTCGTGAAGTGCGCTCGCGTTCGTGTTCTCGGGGTCGCGGCGGGAGGTCGAAACACGCCGCGCTCGGCTGTGCCGCGGACGAGCGCCAGGGGAAGCGTGGCGAAGCGCGGACGCCGTACCGGGTCCCGGCTGCGATGCGACAGCGCCCGCGATGAAAATATTCGAACAGTTTCGGACAGTTTCGGATTGAACTGTCACACCGCTCCCCCCGCCCGCGGCCTGCGCCCACCCCGGGACGCGCGCTACCATCCCTTGGTTCCGGCGGCGCGCCGATCCCCTCCCCGTTCCGCCGCCGCGGAAGGCCGTTCCCGTGGATTCCGTTCAACCCGAGCCGATCGCGCTCAACACGCCCGAGACCTATTTCAACCGCGAGTTGAGCTGGCTCGCCTTCGCGCGGCGCGTGCTGGCGCTGGTGGAGGATCCCGAGCTGCAGTTGCTCGAGCGGATCAAGTTCGCCGGCATCATGGGGATGCTCCACGACGAGTTCTTCATGAAGCGCGTGAGCGGCCTGAAGCGCCAGGTCCAGCGCGGCCGCAGCAAGCGCTCGCTCGACGGCCGGCTGCCGGCCGAAGAGTCCGCCGCGTGCCGGGACGAGATCCTGCGAGCAGGTTCGCGCGCTCGAGCGGGTGCTGCGCGACGAGCTGCGCCCGGCGCTCGACACCGCGGGGATCCCGATCCACGACGTGCAGCGCCTCCCCCCGGAAGAGCGCGAGCGGCTGCGCGAGCAGTTCCGCGCCGGAATCCTCCCGATCCTGACGCCGCTTGCGGTCGATGCGGAGCACCCGTTCCCGTTCATCAGCAACCTCGGCCTGAACCTGGCGATCACGCTGGGGGACGAGCAGGGTGCGCGCGAGCGCTTCGTGCGGCTGAAAGTGCCCGGAAACCGGCCGCGCTGGATGCCGCGACCGGGGGGGGCCGGCGTGGTGCCGCTCGAGCAGGTCATCGCCGCCAACCTCGACCTGCTCTTCCCGGGCACGCCCGTGACGCGCGTCCACGCCTTCCGGGTGACGCGCGGCGCGGAAGGGGATCCCGCGCGCGATCTCGAGCCGAAGGACGACGAGCTGCGCGAGCCGGGGAGCATCGTGCGGCTCGTGTCCGACGAGCTCAAGGCGCGGCGCTTTGCGGGCCCGGTGCGGCTCGAGGTCGAGACCGCGATGCCGGAACCGACCGTGCGCTGGCTCGCCAGCCAGCTCAAGGTCGGCCCCGACGACGTCAACGCCGTCGACCACTTCCTGGGGATCGCGGACCTGATGCGGCTCGACGTCGCCGACCGCGACGAGCTGCGCTATCCGCGCCACGTGCCCCAGACGCACCCGCGCCTCAAGGCCCTCGACCCGTCGGACCCCGGGTCGATCTTCGACGAGATCCGGCGCGGCGACATCCTGCTCCACCACCCCTACGACAGCTTCGACAGCTCGGTGCTCCGGTTTCTCGAGTCCGCGGCCGTCGACCCGCACGTCCTGGCGATCAAGCTGACGATCTACCGCACCAGCAGCGACTCGCCGATCGTGCGCGCGCTGGCCGAGGCGGCGCGGCGCGGCAAGCAGGTCGCGGTCCTGGTCGAGATCACGGCCCGCTTCGACGAGGCGCCCAACATCGCCTGGGGCGAGCTGCTGGAGAACGAAGGGGTCCACGTCGCCTACGGCGTCGAGCGCCTCAAGACGCACGTCAAGCTGGCGCTCGTGGTGCGCGAGGAGCGGGGCCAGCTCCGGCGCTACGCCCACGTCGGGACCGGCAACTATCACACCGGCACCGCGCGGATCTACGAGGACTTCGGGCTCCTGACCGCTGACCCGGAGATCTGCGAGGACGCTGCGTCGGTCTTCAACGAGCTGACCGGCGCGATCGGCGCCCAGCGCTACCGCCGGCTGCTCGTCGCGCCCGACTTCATGCGGACCCGCTTCGTCGAGCTGATCCGGCGCGAGGCGGAGCACGCCCGGGCGGGCGCTCCGTGCGGGATCTACGCGAAGATGAACCAGCTCCAGGACCGCGAGGTGATCTGCGAGCTGTACGGGGCGAGCCGGGCCGGCGTGCCGATCACGCTCAACGTGCGCGGGCTGTGCTGCCTCAAGCCCGGGCTGCCGGGGCTCTCGGAGTCGATCCGGGTCTACAGCGTCGTCGGACGCTTCCTCGAGCACAGCCGGCTCTACCGGTTCGTCAACGGGGGGGACACCGAGTACTACACCGGGTCGGCCGACTGGATGAAGCGCAACCTCGAGAACCGCGTCGAGACGATCGTGCCGGTCATCGACCGCGAGGTCCGGCAGGAACTGGACCGGATCATCGAGGTCTACGAGAACGACAACAGTTCGGCCTGGGACGCCTACCCCGACGGGCGCTACGAGCGGCGCCGCCCCGCCGAGGGCGAGCCGCGGCGGGCCGCGCAGGAGGAGTTCATCCGCCTCGCGCGGGAGCGGTCGGGAGCGTGATGGACGCGCGCGTGACGAGGGCACTGTTCGGGCAGGGGACGGAACTGGTCGCGCGGGCGCTCTGCCTGGGCGAGCGGATCGACACCCGCGCCCTGGAAACGACGCGCCGCCTCGCCTCCCGGCCCCTGACGCTCGCCGCGGGCGAAGGCGGGCGGCGCGGTCGTGTTCCGTTACGGCGTCGTCGTCCTCTTCGGGCTGTCGCCGGTCGAGGAGGCGTCGTTCCTCGCGAACCTGCGGCCGTTCGTGATCGAGCCGTTCGACCCGCCGCCCGTCGAGGAGGTCCTGCTGTCGCAGGCCGAAGACGAGCCGGAGCAGGTCGTGCCCAGCGGCGTGCGCCTGTCCGATTTCTCGCTCGAGCGGCTGCAGGTCGTGGCCGACATCCTGGCCAAGAGCGTCGTCCTCGACCACTACGAGGCCGCGATCGCGTCGGCGTTCGACCGGATCGAGCCGCTCGCCAAGTCGCTCCAACGCGAGGGGCAGGCCGGATCCGCCAGCCGCGAGCTGCTGCGCCAGCTCGGCGGCAGCCTCCTGATCCAGCACAAGATGGTCTGGCGGGCCGAGATCAGCGAGAAGCCGGAGATCCTCTGGGACCGGCCGGAGCTCGACCGGCTCTACTCCCGGCTGGCCGACGAGTACGAGCTGCGCGAGCGCCAGCTGGCCCTCGATCGCAAGCTGGCGCTGGTGTCGCAGAGCGCGCAGACGCTGATCGACCTGCTGCAGGACCGCCGGAGCCTGCGGGTGGAGTGGTACATCGTGCTGCTGATCGTGGTCGAGATCGTCCTCACGCTCTACGCGATGTTCTTCCGCGGGTAGGCGCGTCAGGCCACTGCATCGGGTCCCGTCGGGTCGTCGAGCGGCCGCTCCTCGAAGCTGCCGTAGTCGGGCAGGATGCGGTCGTACTCCTCGACCATCAGCGGCGAGGAGATGATGAAGTCCGCGCTGGCGCGGTCGCACGCGACCGGGATGTTCCAGACCACCGCGATGCGCAGCAGCGCCTTGACGTCGGTGTCGTGCGGCTGGGCTTCCAGCGGGTCCCAGAAGAAGATCACGAGGTCGATCTCGTGCTCGACGATCTTCGCGCCGATCTGCTGGTCGCCGCCGAGCGGTCCGCTCCGGAACCGGAAGACCTCGAGGCCCAGCTCCTGTTCGAGCAGCCGGCCCGTCGTGCCGGTGGCGAAGAGCCGGTGCCGCGCCAGGAGGTCCCGGTTGAAGCGCACCCAGGCCAGCAGGTCGGCCTTCTTGCTGTCGTGCGCGATCAGGGCGATCCGCTTGGTCGCAGGCATCGGAATGGTGACGTGGTCCATCGGGCACCTCGCGCGCGGCGGGCCGCGTTTCGTCGCCGGAGGAGGCTAGCACGCGTCCGGCCCGCGGATCGGGTAGACTGGCGGGCCTTCCGCAAGGACACCCGCATGGTCACCCGGCTCGAGATCGGGATCCGTCCCGGCTTCGTCGACAGCCTCGGCGAATCGGTGGCGAAGAAGATCCGCGACTACCTGCACATCCCCGTCGGCCGCGTCCGCACGCGCGACGTCTTCCACGTCGAGCCCGCGCTCCCCGCGGCCGACGCGCAGCGCGTCGCCGGCGAGTTCGCCGGGCCGGTCGTGCGCGTCGGTGCGGTCGACCGGCTCGTCGACGAGGCCTGCGACATCGTCGTCGCGGTCGGATACAGGCCGGGCGTCACCGACCCGGTCGGCAAGAGCGCGAAGGTCGCGATCGAGGACCTGCTCGGCCGCCCGCTGGCCGCTGCCGGCGACGGGCACGGCGCGGTCTACGCCAGCCGGCTCTACCTGCTCTGCGGCGTGTCGCTTCCAGAAGCCCAGCGGATCGCCCGCGAGCTGCTGGCCAACGAGGTCATCGAGCGCGCGACCGTGCAGTACTACCGCGACTGGCTCACCGCCCCGCCCGACCTGACCGTCCCGCGCGTCGTCGAGGCGCCGCCGCACGCGGTCGAGGCGATCGACCTCGAGGTCAGCGACGAGCGGCTGGCGGCGATCTCGCGCGAGCGCCTGCTGGCGCTGTCGCTCGACGAGATGCGGACGATCCGCGACTTCTACCGCGAGGCCGGCCGCGACCCGCGGCGGCTCTCGCTGCGCCTGCCGCCGCAGCCGACCGACGTCGAGCTGGAATGCCTGGCGCAGACCTGGTCCGAGCACTGCAAGCACAAGATCTTCGCCGCCGAGATCGAGTACCACGAGCCGGGGCGGGCGACGGAAACGATCCGCTCGCTGTTCAAGACCTGCATCCGCGGCGCGACCGGGACGATCGACGCCGCGCTGCGCGCGCGCCACGGCCGCAGCTGGCTGGTCTCGGTCTTCGTCGACAACGCCGGCGTGATCGCCGCGACCGAGCGGCACCACCTCGTCTACAAGGTCGAGACCCACAACTCGCCGTCGGCGCTCGACCCCTACGGCGGCGCGATCACCGGGATCGTCGGCGTCAACCGCGACCCGTTCGGGACGGGGCTGGGCGCGGACCTGCTGGCGAACGTCTGGGGCTACTGCTTCGCCCCGCCCGACTTCACGGGCGAGCTGCCCGAAGGGCCTGCTGCACCCGCGCCGGATCCGCGACGGCGTCCACCACGGCGTGATCGACGGCGGCAACCAGTCGGGGATCCCCTACGGCCGCGGCTGGGAGTTCTTCGACGAGCGCTACCTGGGCAAGCCGCTGGTCTACTGCGGCACGGTCGGACGGATGCCGGTGACGGTCGGCGGCCGCCCCGCGGAAGAGAAGGGCGCGCGCCCCGGCGACCGGATCGTGATGGTCGGCGGCCGGATCGGGAAGGACGGGATCCACGGCGCGACCTTCAGCAGCGCGGAGCTGACGGAAGAGAGCCCGGTCCAGGCGGTCCAGATCGGCGACCCGATCACGCAGAAGATGATGTTCGACTTCCTGCTGGAAGCGCGCGCGCTGGACCTCTACAGCTCGATCACCGACAACGGCGCGGGCGGGCTGTCGTCGTCGATCGGCGAGATGGCGTCGGCGCCCGGCGGCGCGCGGCTCGACCTGGCCGCGGCGCCGCTCAAGTACCACGGGCTCGCGCCGTGGGAGATCCTGCTCTCCGAGGCGCAGGAGCGGATGTCGGTCGCGGTCCGGCCGGAAAAGCTGGACGCGTTCCTGGAGCTGGCGCGGCGGCGCGAGGTCGAGGCGACCGACCTGGGCGAGTTCACCGACAGCGGCATCTTCCACGTGCTGCACGGCGAGAAGACGGTCGCCTGGCTGCCGCTCGCCTTCCTCCACGACGGCCTGCCGCCGATGAAGCTCGTCGCGCGCCACACGCCGCCGTCCGGGCCGGAGCCGCCGGCGCTCCCGGCGCCGGCCGACGGCGCGGCGGGGGCGGCGATCGCGGCGTCGTTCCTGGCTCGCCACAACCTGGCCTCGAACGAGGACCTCGCGCGCACCTACGACCACGAGGTCAAGGCGCTGTCGATCGTCAAGCCGTGGGTCGGCGTCCACCGTGACGTGCCGTCCGACGCCTCCGTCATGCTCGTCGACCACGACGGCTGGGAGGGGTACGCGCTGGCCGAGGGGATCTTCCCGCGCTACTCGGACATCGACGCGCGGGCGATGGCGGAGGCCGGCGTCGACCTCGCGGTGCGGCGCGTGATCGCCGCCGGCGCCGACCCGGAGCGGATCGCGGCGCTCGACAACTTCTGCTGGCCCGACCCCCTGCCCGGCCCGAGCAACCCCGACGCCGAGCACAAGCTGGCGCAGCTGGTGCGCGCCTGCCGCGGCCTGCACGACATCTGCGTCGCCTACGGCGTGCCGCTGATCTCCGGCAAGGACTCGATGAAGAACGACGCCGTCGTCGGCGGCCGGCGGATCAGCATCCCGCCCAGCCTGCTGGTCTCGGCGATCGGGATCGTGCCCGACGCGCGGCGCGCGCTGACGCTGGAGCGAGGCGCGGCGGACCAGGTCCTGGTGCTGGTCGGCGAGACGCGCGACGAGCTGGGTGGCACGGAGTGGGCCGCGGCGCGCGGCGTCACGAGCTATCGCGTGCCGGCGTTCCGACCCGCGGCCTGGGCGGTGCGCTATCGCCGCGTGGCCGACGCGATCGCGCGCGGGCTGGCCGGCGCGGCACACGCGCCGGGGCCGGGCGGGCTGCTGCCGGCGCTGTTCCGGATGGCGCGCGCCAGCGACTCCGGGCTCGCGGTCGATCTCGGTCAGCTCCCGGTAGAGCGGGCCGCGGGAGCTGCGGAAGCGGCGGACGCAGCGCTCGGCTGGGAGGCGCGGCTGTTCGCAGAGTCGGGCGGGCGGTTCCTGCTGGCCTGCGGGCCGGAGCGGCTGGGCGAACTGCTCGCCGCGCTGGGCGACGAGCCGGCGGCGCCGATCGGACTGTTCGCGCCCGCCACCGAAGCCCGGCGGCTGACGCTGACGCTGGGTGGGCGGGCGATCGTCGACGCGCCGCTGGAGCAGCTGACTGCGGCGTGGAAGCGCGCCGGTGGCGAGGTGCCGGCATGAGCAGCGCGGGAGCGGTGAAGGTCCTGATCCCGACCGGCCTCGGCCTCAACTGCGAGGCCGAGACGGCGCACGCGTTCCGCACCGTCGGCGCCGAGGTCGACCTGGTCCACCTGACCGACCTCTTCACGCGCCGTCACCCGCGGCGGATCACCGACTACCGGATCCTCGCGTTCGTCGGCGGCTTCGCGTACGGCGACCACATCGCCGGCGGGTTCGTCCTCGCGACCCGGGTCCGCGCCCACCTGCAGGACGACCTGGCCGCGTTCCTGGCCGGCGGCGGCCTCGTGCTCGGGATCTGCAACGGGTTCCAGACGCTGGTCCGGCTGGGGCTGCTGCCCGGCCCGGACGCGGGCGCGCACGATTTCGTCCCGCGCGCGGCGCTGACCAACAACGACCGGCTTGGCTACCGCGACGCGTGGGTGCGGGTGACGGTCGATCCGTCCTCGCCCTGTCTGTGGACCAGGGGGCTGGGGACGTTCGACCTCCCGGCGCGGCACGGCGAGGGGAAGTTCGTCGTCGAATCGGAGGCCGTGCTCGACCGCCTCGAGTCGCGCGGCCAGTTCGCGCTGCGCTACGCCGGCCCGGACGGCCGGCCGACCGAGGCCTGGCCGGCCAACCCGAACGGCTCGGCGCGCGGCGTCGCGGGGGTCTGCGACCCGACCGGCCGCGTGCTGGGGCTGATGCCGCATCCGGACGCGTTCCTGCACGCCTGGCACCATCCGGACTGGCGGCGGTCGGACGATCCGGCCGGCCGGATCGTCCCGGCGGGGCTCGAGATCTTCCGCCGCGGAGTCGACGCCGCAGCCACCGCCTGAGCGGGGCCGCGCGCGCCGGACGACCCGCGCACCCCGCGGTATTCTCTATCGCGTGCTGTCGCGCGAAGAACGGATCCTGGCCGAGCTGCTCGTGTCACGCGGACGCGTCCCCCGCGACGTGCTGCAGGAGCTCGACGCGGACCGGGCCCGGGCGACCGGCGACCTCTCGCTGAGCGACCTGCTGGTCGGCCGCGGCCTGCTCGAGCGCGGCGAGGCGGAGCAGCTGGAGCGCGAGGCCGGCGCGCTCGACGCGGCGCTGGGCTCGGCCCAGCCCGGCGGCGGCCGGCTCGGCGAGTTCGTCATCGTGCGCGAGCTCGGGCGCGGCGGGATGGGGATCGTCTACGAGGCGGTCCAGGAACCGCTCGGCCGGCGGGTCGCGCTCAAGGTGCTGACCGCCGCGGCGGCGCTCGACGCCCAGCAGATCGAGCGCTTCGCGCGCGAGGCGCGCACGGTGGCGCGGCTCGACCACCCCGGCATCGTGCGCGTGATCACCTCGGGCGAGGCCGCGGGGTTCCGCTATTTCGCGATGGAGCTGGTCGACGGCGCAGGACTCGAGCGGCGGATCGCCGACGGTCCGCTGCCGCCCGGCGAGGCGCTGGCGATCGCGGTCCAGGTCGCCGACGCGCTCGCGGCGGCGCACGCGGCCGGGCTGGTGCACCGCGACATCAAGCCCTCGAACATCCTGGTCGACCGCGAGGGGCGCGCACGGCTGGCTGACTTCGGGCTGGTCCACGATCATGCAGCGGCTTCGATCACGCGCACCGCCGCCGTGCTCGGGACCCCTGCCTACATGTCGCCCGAGCAGGCGCGCGGCGAGCCGGCCCTGCCGGCGCACGATCTCTACGCGCTGGGCGCGGTGCTGTTCGCGATGCTGGCCGGGCGGCCGCCGTTCCCGGGCGACCACCCTAGCGCGGTGCTGTCCCAGCTGCTGACCGCGCCCGCGCCGCGGCTGCGCGACGTCGCCGCGGCCGTCCCCGCGCCGATCGCTGCCGTCGTCGACCGTGCGCTCGACCGCGATCCGCACCACCGCTACCCGTCGGCGCAGGCGCTGCTGGAGGACCTCGAGCGCGTCCGCCACGGCGCGGCGCCGGAGGCGGCCCAGCAACGCCGGCGACGCGCGTGGGCGCGGGCGCTGCGGGGCGGCGGGCTCGCGGCTGCCGCGATCGGGGCGCTGCTGGTCGCCGGGCTCGCCGTTCGCACGGCCTGGCGCGATGCCCGGAAAACAGGCTCGACGCGCGGCCCGGTCCTGGAGCGGCTGCGGCGCGCGACGGTGCTCCCCGGCGTGGAGACCTTCCCGTCCCTGTCGCCCGACGGGACCCGGCTCGCCTTCACGCACCTCGAGCGCGGGAACCAGGACGTGCTCGTCGATCGCGTCGGGGACCAGCGTCCGGTGAACCTGACGCCGGGGTGCAGCGCCGTCGACTCCCACCCCGCCCTCTCGCCCGACGGGCGGCAGGTCGCCTACGCGTCGCAGTGCGACGGCGGCGGCCTGTTCGTCGTGCCGTTCGAAGGAGGAACCCCGCGTCGCCTCGCGGCCTCCGGCTTCCATCCGGCGTGGTCGCCCGACGGCCGGCAACTCGCCTATTCGACCGCGCCCGACCGCGGGTTCTTCGGGAATCGCCTGCTGGCGACGAGCGAGGTGCGCGTGCTCGACCTCGCGAGCGGTGCGGAGCGCGTGCTCGCGAGGGACGGCGGCGTGCGGCCGGCCTGGTCGCCGGACGGACGCTTCCTCGTCTACCGCGTGCCGCGCGGCGACGCACCCGGGCTGCGGCTGGTCGCGGCGAACGGCGGTGCGCCGGCGCCGATCGTCGGCGACGATCCGAAGGCCCGCGACGCGGAGTGGGCGGCGGATGGCGGGGGCCTGTTCTACGCGAGCGAGCGGACCGGCGTGAGCAGCATCTGGTTCGTGCCGCTCGATGCCGAGACCGGCCACGAAACCGGCGCGCCGGTCGTCGTTGCCTCGCCCACGGGAGAGCTGCTGCAGTCGCCCACCGTGTCGCGCGACGGCCGCCTGCTTGGCTTCAGCTCGTGGCGGATCGGGGCGGCGATCGTCCGGCTGCCGATCGACCCGCTGACCTTCGCACCGCAGGGACCGCCGGCGCGCGTCTCCCACGGCGCCCGTGTCGAGTCGATGCCGGACCTCTCGCCGGACGGACGGCAGCTCGTCTTCGTGGCGGAAGACGGCTCGCCGGACCTCTGGCTGATGAACGTGGACGGATCGGGCGCGCACCGTCTGACGCAGGACGGGTTCGAGGAACACGATCCGCGCTGGTCGCCCGACGGCTCGCGGATCGCCTTCGTCAGCGACCGCCTCGGTCCGTTCGAGGTCTTCGTCGCCGACGCCGCGGGTGGCGCGCCGCGACGCGTGACGCGGGCGGAGGGTGGCCGGGCGGCCGCCCCGGTCTGGTCCCCCGACGGGAAGCGGATCGCGTTCCTCGCACAGGACGTCGGGCTCTTCCTCGTCGACGCCGACGCGACCGAGGCGCCCGGCGAGCGCGTCACCGATGCCGCGGGGACGCCGGTCCGGATGATCCCGGGCGACTGGTCGCGCGACGGAGACGAGCTGATCGGGACGACGGGCCACCTGGTCATTTTCTCTTTCGCCGGGCGTTCGCTGCGTGCGTTTGACGAACTGGCGACCACGACGAGCTGGCTCCCCGACGGCCGCGTCCTCGTCGGCTCCGGGGCGAGCTTCCGGATCGTCGATCCGGAGGGCAGTCCGACGGTCGAGCTCTCCGCCGTGGGCGATTCGCTGATCGCGCCGCACGTCGCGCTCGCGCCGGACCGCCGCTCGCTGGTCTACAGCGTCAGCGACAGCGAATCGGACATCTGGGTGGCCGACCTGCGGCGCTGAGCAGTCCATGGCGGCGGCACCCTCCACGCCGCCCGGCAGTCGTTATAGAGTGCGGCCCGAGGAGGAACCCCATGCCCGCCATGCCCTTTCTTTCGTTGTGGCTGCCCGTCGTCGTCGCGGCCGTCGTCGTCTGGATCGTCAGCGCCCTGATCTGGATGCTGCTCGGCTACCACGCCGCCGATTTCAGGAAGCTCCCGGACGAGGAGAAGCTCCGCGCCCTCTACGGCGGCGGCAGGATCGCTCCAGGACAGTACGTGACCCCCTACTGGCAGGACGCGAAGGGGCGCGACGACAAGGAGTTCATGAAACGCTTCGATGAGGGGCCGGTCGCGCTGCTGGTGGTCGGCCGCAACGGCGCGCCGAACATGGGACGCAACATGGCGCTGTCGTTCCTCTTCTACTTCGTGGTCAGCTTCATCGTCGCCTACCTCGCGCGGCACACGCTGAACTTCGGGCAGGACTCCCACACCGTGATGCGGATCACCGGGACGATCGCGATCGCGATCTACGCGCTGGCCGGCATCCCCGACTCGATCTGGTTCTACCGGCCGTGGTCCGTGACGCTGAAGAACTGCTTCGACGGCGTCGTCTACGGATTGATCACGGGCGCGATCTTCATGCTGCTGTGGCCGGCCGCGCACTAGAACTGCTGACGGCGGCGCCCGCGCTCCTCGCCGAGGGATCGGTGGTGGAGCGCGTGCGCCGCGGTGCGCCGGGGGCGCTCCACCCGGAGCTGCTGACCGCGACGCTGGTCCGCGACGCGGCGGGGCGCGCGCTGCTGGAGTCGATCTGGCGCGGGTACCTCGGGGTCGCGCGCGCGGCCGGGCTGCCGATCGTCCTGCTGACGCCGACCTGGCGCGCGAACCGCGAGGCGGTCGAGCGCGCCGGGCTCTCCGGCGAGGCGCTGTGCCGCGAGAACGTCGCCCTGCTCGGCGCGCTGCGGCGCGAGCACGCCGCGGCGGGGGGTGGCCCGGTGCTGATCGCGGGGCTGCTCGGGCCGCGGGGGGACGCGTACGACCCGCGCGCCGCGCTCGGCGAGCGCGAGGCCGCGGCGCTGCACGCGTGGCAGGCCGGCCTGCTGGCGGAGGCCGGCGTCGACCTGCTGACCGCGCAGACGCTGCCGGCGCTCTCCGAGGCGCGCGGCCTGGCGCGGGCGATGGCCGGTACCGGCGCGCCCTACCTGCTGAGCTTCATCGTGCGCGCCGACGGGACGCTGCTCGACGGGACGCCGCTCGAAGAGGCGATCGCCGCGATCGACGCCGACGTGCGGCCCGCTCCGGTCGCCTACACGATCAACTGCGTCCACCCGGGGCCATGCCGGGAGGCGCTTGCGGCCGTCGCGGCGCGGACGCGCGCGGTCGTCACGGCGCGGGCGCCGGGCGCTGGCGTGCGCGTGATCGGGCTGCAGGCGAATGGTTCGGCGCTGCCACCCGAGGCGCTCGACGGCGCCGACGCGCTGCACTCGGACGAGCCCGGCCCGTGGGGCGCGGCAATGGCCGCGCTCGCCCGGGACTTCGGCCTGCGCCTGCTCGGCGGCTGCTGCGGCACCGACGAGCGCCACATCGCCGCGATCGCCGCGCACCTGTAATCGGACGCTCGGACTACTGTAGGGGCCGGCCTCCGTGCCGGCCCGCACCAGGGCGCCGGCCCGCCCTACGTCAGCGGCCGGAACACCCCGAAGCAGCTCGTGTAGCCGTGCAGGAAGGTCTCCCCCGACCTGCCCGATCTCGCCGTTGCAGAAGAACCCGCCCAGCGGCATCCGCCCGAGGTGCTCGAACAGCCGGCGGCTGTCGTGGTCGGGCTCGCCGAAGAGCTGCTGCCCGCGCCCGAGGCACGAGAAGAGCAGCGCCCCCGCCGGCCCCGGCCGCCCCGCCGGCTCCGCCGAGACGCCGCGCGCGTAGCGCCCGAGCTGCTCGTCGAGGTCCTGCCGCGCGGCGTCCGCGTCGCGCAGCACGAACTGCAGCACCTGGTGCTCGCGCGGGTAGGCGCCGATCGCCAGCGCCCCCGAGTCCTGGTCGGCGCCGACGATGTTGCGCACCAGCAGTTCCCCGTCGCGGAACGCGGTCTGCCCCTCGCGCATCTCGAGCCCGACGAAGAGCGAATGGCGCATCAGCGCCTGCTCGCGTTCTCCCGCCACCTCGAAGATCTCGCCCAGCACCTTCATCGGCGCGGCGCCGCCGAGCGCGTAGACGACGTTGTCCTCGCACTCGGTGATCGCCATCGGGTCGCCGAGCGGCCGGCAGCCCTGCGCGACGATCGTGTCGACCGCGAGGTTGCCGTGCAGTGCGACGCCGACGGTGCCGGTGCGGAAGAACTCCTGGTCGAGGAAGAGCGCGTTCTTCCCCGGCGCCTCGCCGCCGCTGGCGAGGCCGCCGATCTTGCGTCCCGCCGGGTACGCAGCGTCGAGGCCGCGCACCAGCGACTCGGCTTCCGCGGTGAAGGGGTCGGGCAGCAGGATGAAGTGCGGGCGGTCCGCTGGCGGCACGCCGATCAGCGCGTGCCACGCGTCGGCGTCCGACGGCGGCGGGAGCGGACGGCCGGAGGCGATCCGGAACGGCGTGACCGTCACACCGGGCAGCACCGCCGCGGTGACCGACAGCGCCGGCGCAGCCTCGACCTCGCGTCCGTCGCCGATCACGCCGCCGCCGCTGCAGCCGGCAATCGTGGCGCGCGGGAAGAAGAGCGGAGAAGGTCGCCGGGACGCGGGCGTAGGACGCGGCGTGGGCCGCGGACGCGAAGACGAGGACCAGGTCCGGCTCGGCCCCGCCGAGCGCGGCCTTGATCTCGGCAGCCGTTTCAGCGGCCGCCTGGCCCAGGTCGGGCCGCTCGGAGAGGGAGGATGCCCAGCGCACGGGGGTTTCTTGCCAGCTTTGCGGGGCGGGCGCAAGTCGGGGGCCCAGGCCTTGCGTCGCACCCCTTCCTGCCCAGTCTGCGGCGTGCCGGTGCCGGAACCCGCGGGTGATCCAAACGCAATCCGAATTGCATCTGGTTGAACCAAGTGCAATCAGGTTCCTTTTTGATCCCACGATCGTTCTGGCAGGCCGTGATCGACCAGGCTTGGACGCGCCGTCCCGTCGTGTGGCTGATGGGTGTGCACCGGGTCGGGAAGACCGTGCTCGCGCGCAGCCTTCCCCACGTCGAGTACTTCGACTGCGAGCGGCCGCGCGTGCGGCGCCAGATCGAGGATGTCGAGGCCTTCCTCGGAGGCCTCGAGGGAAAACGGGTTGTCCTCGACGAAGTCCACCGCCTGCCGAACCCCGCCGAGGTGCTGAAGGTCGCGGCCGACCATCACCCCGAGGTGCGCCTCCTCGCAACCGGGTCCTCCACGCTGGGTGCCACCGCGCGCTTCCGCGACACCCTCGCCGGGCGCAAGGAGGAGGTCTGGCTCACGCCGATGACGCTTGTGGACCACGAGCAGTTCGGGGGGGAGAGCCTCGAGCACCGGCTGCTCCGCGGGGGCTTGCCGTCCTTCTACCTCGCCGACGAGCTTCCGGAGCGGGAGTTCGAGGAGTGGATCGACGCCTATTGGGCGAAGGACATCCTCGAGCTCTTCCGGCTGGAGCGGCGAAGTGGGGGTCGAGCTGCTGATGGCAGCATCTTCGAGGCCACGCGCTTCGCTCGCGATTGCGAGGTCAGCCGCACGACGGTCACGAACTACCTAGCCGTGCTCGAAGCCACGTTCGTGGCGCACGTCGTGCGGCCCTACGCCAGCCGTCGCGCGCAGGAGATCGTCGCAGCGCCGAAGGTCTACGGCTTCGACACCGGCCTCGTCTGCCACCATCGCGGTTGGGACTCGCTCCGCCGGGAGGATATCGGCCTGTTGTGGGAGCACTTCGTACTGAACGAGCTGCACGCCCGCCTTCAGTCGCGGCGCATCTCCTACTGGAGGAGCAAGCACGGGAACGAGGTCGACTTCGTGCTCGCCCCCCGCGGCCGACCGCCGGTGGCGATCGAGTGCAAGCGGTCGGCGAGCGATTTCGATCCGTCGAGCCTTCGGGCGTTCCGCGGAAGATACCCGACGGGTCCCAACCTCGTCGTCGCTACCGACGTGGACCGACCGTACGACAAGCGCTTCGGCGAGTTGCGGGTTCGCTTCGTCGGGCTCGACCGGCTGGTCGAGGAGGCGACGGCGCCCACCGTCGGGGGGCGGCGGCGCTGAAGGGCACCATCAGAGTGTCGTCTTTGGGCTCCTTTCGTGAAAGCCTCCTCACGCTACGGACACGGCGCCGCGTTCGGCCGCCGGTTCCCGGCGCTGTCCGTGCCCAGGCTCGACTCGGCGCACCCGATCCGGCTCACGAGGTAGTAGAACGACTCCCTCGCCGCGGGCAGTCTCGCTGTCCGTCACGCTCGTCGCCGTCGTCGGCGCCCCGAAGCAGGCCTGGTTGTACGCAAAGGAGGCCGGCGCCTGACGGTGGCCACGGTACACGCCGAAGCTCCCCTGATACCGTCGTCGCTCCATTGGATCGTGGCGTCCGTCCAGCCCGGATGCGAGACGACCAGAGTGTTCCCGACGGGAGGCGGCGGGTCGTAGGGATTCGACGGCGCGCAGTCGCACGCGTCGCCGACCCGGTCCCAGTCCTGATCCAGCTGGTCGGCGTTCGGCGTCGCCGCGCAGTTGTCGACGCCGTCGCGCACGCCGTCGCCATCGGAGTCGATCCACTGCGCCACGAAGTCCTGCCCGAGGACATCCGCGTTGACGACCGTCACCGCGCGCTGCGGCGGGACGAAGGTCGTGTAGCTCTGCGTCGGGGTGACGACGTAGTTCCCCGGAGGCAGCCAGGTCAGACGGTAGGAACCGGTGGCGTCGGTGACCTTTGCCCTCGATGCGGCCCCGCTGAGCACGACCAGGGCACCGGGGACGCCGGCGCCCTCGTGGAGCACCCGGCCGGCGATCGCGTAGGTCGTCCCGGGTGCGTGGTATTCGTCTGCGCCGATGTCAGCCGTGAAGCCCTGGACCCGCTCGTCGCCGTCGAAGTCCAGTTCGGGGATCTCGGGCGCAGCGGCGTTTCCGGCATCGATGCACGGCGACGCCCCCGACAGGTGATAGTCGCCCGTGCCGGCGCTGACGAAGCCCGGGTCGACCGAGATCACGGAGGAGACGGCCGGCGGGTCGCCCTCGGTGTGGATGGAGCCGACGTCGCTGTGGGCGATCGAGATCGCCCCGCCGGAACTGTTGGCGAGCACGATATCGTCTGCGTCCAAGCCCGTGGTGCCCCAGACGATCGTGTTGTGGACCTCGGCCGTGGCCGTCGCGCTTGCAGCCGCGACATACAGGCCGGATCCGCGTCCGTAGGGCGGGTCGGCGGTGTTGCCGTAGATGGTGTCGTTGACGACGCGGAGGCGCCCGTCGTGGACGGTCGCGTGGACCCCCGCGCCACTGGCGGCTCCGGAGTTCCCCGTGGTCACGTTGTCCCTAAGCAGCACCTCGCCGCCGCCCACCACGATCCACATCCCGGCCCCATCCACGGCCGCGGTGTTGCCTCGGACGACCGAGTGCTCGACCGTCAGCGTCCCGCCCTGCACGTTGACTGACAGTCCGCCGCCTGTGGAGTCGGAACGGTTTCCCTCCACGATGGCCTGGCGCACGACGGCCCTGCCCTTGCCGATCGTCAGGGTGAGGCCGGCGTCGCCGTAGGAAGCTCCGTTGCGGATCGTCAGCCCCTCAACGACGAGCAGGTCCGCAAGCGGGAACTGCCCGAGGCTCGTCAGCGAGAGGACGGTCCCGATCGCCTCGCCGTCGATCGCAGTGCTGGCCGGATCGATCGACCGCGAGGTGCAGCCCGGCGCGTAGCCGCCCCGGAGCAGGACGCCGTACGGCTCAAACGAGAGGTAGGAGAACCCCGACCCGCCGTTGCTGCTCAGGAGGTAGAGCCCCCTGACGAGCTGCACCACGTCGTTGACGCCGTTCGTCGTCGCGGTGGCGAGCGCCGTGTTGAGCTCAACGCTCGTCGCCACGCAGTGGACCACGGTGCAGGCGTCTCCGTAGCCGTCGGAGTCGGCGTCCTCCTGGCCCGGGTTCGTGTCACGGACGCAGTTGTCGGTCGCATTCGGGACCCCATCCCCATCCAGGTCGCCGTCGCACGGGTCTCCGCTCCCATCGGCGTCGAGATCGGACTGGTCGTAGTTGATCACGCCCGGGCAGTTGTCGCCCGGATCCCCGATCCCGTCGCCGTCGGTGTCCGGAACCAGCGAGAAGTCGACCGCCGCGGTGTCCTGCCCCGGGATCACGGGAGTGGGATTCGGCCGGTACTGCCCGAGGTAGTGGGTGGCGAACGCATACACCCGGTAGTCGCCGTTGGCGAGCTCGGTGATGTTGTATTCGCCGGTGGGGCCGGTCAGCGCCGACCAGAACCCACTCGCCTGGACGGTCGCCCCCCCGACGGGCAGCCCCGTCGTCGCGCTGGTGACCCGCCCCGAGATCGAGCCCGGCACGTCGCACGGGTCCCCGTACCCATCGGCGTCGGCATCGAGCTGGTCCGGGTTCGGGACGGCGGGGCAGTTGTCGGACCTGTCAGGGAAGCCGTCGCCGTCGCTGTCGACGAGCAGGGCGGTGAAGTTCTGACCGCCCACGTTCGAGGCGACGATCGTCACCGCTCGCTGCGTTGGCGTGAACCCGTAGAACGGGTCACCGGGCGTGAGGACGTAGTGGCCGGGCGGGAGCCACGGGAACCGGTAGAAGCCGGACGCATCCGTCGTCCGTTCCGCGGCTCGGTCGCCGCTCATCTGCACGCGAATCCCGGCAAGCCCTGCGCTGCTCTCGAGGACCTGGCCGGAGATCGCATAGGCCGGCCCCGTCACGCTGAACTCGTCCATGCCGATGTCGGCGGCGGCACCGAGGACGCGCGCGTCACCTTCGAAGTCCGTGGCTGGAAGACCCGGCGCAGATGAGTCCCCACTGTCGATGCACGGCGACTCGGCCGCGAGATGGAAGTCTCCGCCGGCCGCGTCGACGAAGACCGGATCGGCACTGATGTTGCCGACCTCGACGGCTGGCGTGCCCTCAACGAGATACTGCCCGATGTCGTTGTGGCCTATGCTCACGGACCCGCCGCGGTAGTTCCGCAGGTAGAGGTCCTCCGCGATTGCGGAGGTATTCCCCCACAGGATGTTGTTGTCGAGGCTCACCACGGCCAGCGGGTCGATCACATCCAAGTACAGTCCCGCCCCGAAGCCCCAGACCGGGTCGGCCCCGTTTCCCGCGATCGTGTTGTTCACGAGCTGCGCGCGCCCACGTTGGACGGCGACGCTCGCACCGCCGGCATATGCCGACGAGACGTTCCCGACGATCGTGCTGTTCGTGACCAGGATGTCCGCCACGTAGGTCGAGATCGCGAGGCCGGCGCGCGAGCCGGCGGTGTTGCCCTCGACTCTCAGGCGGTCGATCGTCAACATCCCGTGATCCAGAGACACCAGGATTCCACCGCCGTCTCCGCCGCTGTGGTTGTCCAGGACCGCACTCTCGACCACCTCGACCGTCCCGTTGTTGGCCCACAGAGCCGCGCCGACCCCGAAACCGCCGCGAATCGTCACGCCCTCCAGGCGGACCCGTGCGAACGGCGAGAACGAGCCCGACGAGAGAGTCAGGACCGAACTGATCCCCTCGCCATCGATACGGGTGCTGGAAGGATCGGAGACCCGCGATCCGCACCCGGTAGCGTAACCGCCACGGAGAACGGTCGCGTACGGCTCGCCGAGGTTCGCGGCAAACGGCCCGCCTCCGTTCCCGGAGGTGCCGAACGTGCCTGGACCAGTTGGATCACGTTGTTGAGTCCGTCGAATCCCGCGGCACTCACGGCAGCCTGCAGCTCAGCGCTGGTCGTCACGCAAGTGTTCACCGTGCAGGCGTCTCCGAACCCGTCCCCATCGGCGTCAGCCTGCGCAGGATTCACGTCGAGGGGGCAGTTGTCGGCTGCGTTCGAGAAGCTGTCACCGTCCGCGTCGGAGTCGCAGGCGTCACCCAGACCATCCCCGTCCACATCGGCCTGGTCCGAGTTCCAGACCGAGGGGCAGTTGTCTACCTCGTCCAGGAGCCCGTCCTGATCGACGTCGGCAGAAACGCCGATCAGTTCGACTTGCGTGCGCACTGCTGTGGCACCGTGCGAATCGGTCACGCGGAGCGTGACCGAGTACCTCCCCGAAGCGGAATAGGCGTGGCTCGGGTTGCGCTCCGACGAGTCGAAGGTGCCGTCGCTCTCGAAGTCCCACTGCCAGCCGACGACGGAATCGTCCGGGTCGGTCGAGAGGTCGAAGAAGGAGACCGTCAGCGGGGCCCATCCGAACGTGGGAACGGCGTCGAAATCCGCCACGGGAGGCGCGTTCCCGGTCGTAAATCCCCAGGTCGGTCCGGTCGTCGACGCGCCGCGGGCGTCGCGTGAGACCACCCGCCACGCGTAGGTGGTCATCGACAGCAGTTGCGACGCCGCGAAGCTGGTCGCGCGGCCGGAGTAGATCAGCACCAAGTCGCCCGGGGGGCCGAGGTAGAGCGAGTAGACGAGGGCGTCACCCGGGTTGGGATCGCCGCCGGTCCAGGAGAGGGTCGGGCTGGTGCTGACGCCCGTCGCGCCGTCGGGGATGCCGGGATTCGAGGGAACCGCCGGCGGAGCATTGGCGGGCGCCCCCGCCGGGGTCGTCCGCCGGACCAGCCGGTTGCCGGCCAGGTCGTAGGCGTAGTCGATGATCGTTCCATCCTCGTTAACGACCCGCGCCAGGCGGCCCGTCTCGTCATACGAGTAGGTGCGCGTCCCCTGTGCCGCTGCGGGAGCGGCCACGATTGCGAGAAGGAGCGCCAGCAAGGCGAGAGTCCATGGGCGGAAGCTGCGACGGGTAGTCATCCTCGCACCCCCGCCACGGCATTCGGCCCGCCCTCGCTGCCATCCGATCCACCCGAATCCGCCCTGACGCCGTTCGCTCCGGAGTTTCCCGGTTCACTCAGATGAGTTCCATCGGACTTGTCGGTCCCAATGAAGGCCTGGATCCAGGCCCAGGTCTTCCCGGCGACGAACTTCCAGCTCCACGGATCTTGTTTCCGGGAGGAGAAGTCGCCGCACACACCGGCGCTGTCGTCGTACCGGGCCCAATACCCGGAACTCGGTGCAGGGCCCGCCTGGAGGCCCCACGCGTCGATCCGGTTGATCGGATCGTTGCCGACGTAGTCGTACAGGTTCAGCCCGGCGCGCTCCCGCAACGGATCGCGCGTCAGCCAGCGCCCGTCTCCGGGCGCATCCCAGCGGAAGCCGAAGTAGGACAGGCCGCTTCGTGGATCGAGAAACTTCGACTGGAAGCGGAAGTCCTGGGCCAGTGTCCCCGACTCGCTCTCGACCCGGCCAAACGGGTCGTACCGGTACGACGCCACGATCGCCTGCGCCGCATTGACGACTGCCGTGACGTTGCCGGCGGCATCGTTCAGGAACGTGTAGTCCGTCCCACCCGAGCGCCGCTTCAGCAGGCCTCCGATGCCTCCCGGCTTCGCCGGGTTCCACACGAGTTCCGCGGCGACCGTGTTGGCCGCGTCCCGTTCCTGCAGGAAGAGCCGCGGGCCGCGCACGAAGCGCCGCTCGCGCGTAACCGCCCCGTCGGTACGTTCCACGATCCGAACGAGCCAGCCGTCGCCATCGTACTGGTACTCGTTCCGCCTGAGGTGGCCGCCCTCCGTAATACTCGAGCGAGGTCGGGTGGTTCTCTGTGTCATATGTGCGGTGAAAGCCTGGCCGCCCGGCGCGCGTCCGCGGGTCTGGTTGCCGTCGGCGTCGTAGGCGTAGGTGTGCGCGGGGTCGACCGACGACAGGAGCGCGTTGACGGGATCGAACTCCGAAGTCGTCTGCTGGCTCGCGGCCGCGGGCGGCGCCAGCCCGCCGACCGAAGCGTCGCTCGTGCGGCGGCCGCCGGAATCGTAGGTGTAGACGTTGCTCGAGAGCAGGGTGAGGTCCGCTTTCCTGTTCGTGATCCCGGTCAGTCGATTGAGCGCGTCGTACCCGAAGGTCGTGCGCACGCCGGAGGGCTGCGTGATCGCTGCCGCCAGCGGGCTCGCGCCGCCGTATTCGTACGTGGACGTGCCTCCCCCGTGGGTCGCAGTCTGCAGGCGTGCCATGGATGTCGTAGATGTAGTCGGCAGGCGCGCCGCCCTCGACGGCCACGCGCGTCACGCGCCCTGCGGCGTCGTACTGCATGGTCACGTTGTCCGCGGCGAAGGGGCCGTCGATGCCCGTCCGGCGGGATTCGGCGTCGTAGGTGTAGCGCGCCGTTCCGACCCCGTCCTGGCGTGTCACAAGCCGCCCGAACAGGTCGTACTCGTATGTGACCGAAGGAGATGCGTCACCGAACTCGATCCCTGTCAGCCGATGCATGGAGTCGTAGGTGTAGTGGTTCTGCTGGCCGCGCGCGTTCGTCACCAGCTCGATGTATCCTGCGTAGTCGCGCTGGTAGGACTCGGCGGTCCCGTCGGCGAACACTCGGCGCACCAGGAAGTTGTCGAGATCGTACTCGTAACGCGTGCTGCGCCCGGCCGGGTCGGTGCGGCGCACGGCGTTACCGTTACGGTCGTAGGCGTTACGGGTCACGCTTCCATCCGGCTGATGGATCTCGGTCACCCGCGAGAGCGCATCGTAGGCGAACCGGGTCGCGTGCCCCGAGCGGTCAGTGCTCGTCAGGAGCTGTTCCACGCAGCAGCCCGCGTAGGTGTAGCTCCGGCCCAGCGCGTCGGGGAACGTGACCCCAGTGATCCGGTCCAGGTCGTCGTGCGTGATCGAGAGGGTCAGGCCCGTCGCGTCGGTGTGCGTTGCGACCCGGCCGCGCGCGTCGTACGTCCGAAGGAACACGGTCTGCCCGCCGCGGACTCCCTGCTCCGGCTCGGCACCCCCCCCGTAGGTGAAGCTGGTCACGATGCCGAGCGGATCGGTGATCGACGTCATCTGACCCAGCGCGTTGTAGCTCGCCGCCGTCGTGTGGCCCAGGCGGTCCGTGATCGAGGTCACATCGCGCGCCGTGTTGTACGTGATCGAGGTCGTCCCCCGGCCATCGGTCACGCCGATGACATCCAGCCCGTTCGGCGCGTACGTGTACTCGGTCGTCGCGCCGTTCGGATCGGTGCGGGAGAGGAGTTGACCGCGACTTCCGTGGGCGTAAAGCGTCACGTTCCCGGCGCCGTCCCACATCTCGCTGATGTTCCCGTCCGGGTCGAAGGAGTAGCGCCACTTGCGCCCCGCGGGGGTATGGATCTCCGCGATCTCTCCCTTCCCACCGTCCGTCACGACCGGCAGGTAGCGCGTTCTCGGGGCCTGGGCGTTGTAGGTATTGACCGCGAGAGACCGCCACGGGATGTAGTCGCGCGGGCTGACGTACCAGCTGTACCCGCCGCACCCGTACTCGGGCTCGCAACCCCCGTAGTAGAAGTACTCGTACGAGTCGCCGAGCGGGTCCGTGACGGTGATGCGGTAGTTCGCCCACATCGGCTCCCCGGGCGGGGGGTAGGCATCCGACCACTTGGCGATCCCGTCCGCCGGCTCCGTGCGGAACTGCCAGCGGCCCCGCGCGCCGTCGATACCGGTGATGTAGCGATCTTCGTCGTAGCTGAAGCTCGACGCATAGCCGCCCATGTCCGTGATGCGGGCGAGGTTCCCGTCCGCGTCGTACTCGAAGTCGGCGGTCCGTCCGAAGGGGTCGGTGACGCGCGAGACGAGCCGGCGGCGTTGTACGAGAGCGTCGTGACCCGGCCCGGCGCGTCGGTGATCGACACGAGGCGCCCGTCGGTGTCGTAGGAGAACGTGAGCGCGAGCCCTCGTCGGTCGCGCAGCGCCTCGAGGAACAGCTGCGTGACGAGCCCGCCGCCGGCGACGCGCGGCATCGAGTAGACGTGCACCGTGCCGTCGACGCGGCGCAGCTCGTACCGGTCGGGCCCGACCGCAAGGAGCTCGTCGTGGACCGTGTACGGCGGCGTGAACCCGCCCGCGCCGTTTGGGGTGTAGACGTCGCGCCGGCCGTCGGGCATGAAGATCGTCACGGTGCCACCCGTGTCGATCACCATGTAGGTCGCGTAATTGAACTGCCACTTCGGGCCGAACGGCTCGTGATACGCGATCGCGGACTGCGAGTTGTACGACAGGCGGATCCGGACCTCGGGTCCGTAGGGCGGCGTGAACCACATCGGCGTGTCGACGGCGAAGAAGTTCATGTTGATCATGTTGACGCGCCATACCGGGGCGCAGGGACCGTCAGGACCGTCGTCGCCGAGGTCGTCCTCGCGCATCGGGGCGCCGCAGCAGCCGCCGCGCGTGCCGGACTGCGCGAGCTCCTCGAGCGGGGTTCCCGGCAGGTCCGCGCGGTTCGACGCGACGAGGGCGAACCCTCCCCACTCGCGCGCGAACTCGGACGCCGACTGCCGGAAGCGGCGGCCGCTCTGGGGATCGTAAAGGCGCAGCGTCTCGCCCCGCGCCTCTTCGACGACCCAGTAGTGACCGCTCTTCGCCGATGCCGATCCCTCCAGGTGGACGATCGCCGGGAGCGGGACCCGCGCGAGGTCGGCCGCCTCCATCCGCCGCGCCTGCACTCGCTGCCCGTAACGATCCGCGAGCCGGACCAGCTCCGCGAGGCTCTGCCCGTTCTTTGCGCCGCGGATCTCCCCCCGCAGGGCACGCGCCGGGACGCCCTTCCCCTGGACTTCCAGGACGTGGGCCAGCGCCTGCGTGCCGCAGGTGAGCAGGGCGCTCTCGTTGCCGCGGTACCGCGCGAGTCGCTGGATCCAGTGCGCGGCGTAGGTCCGGTGCCGCCAGTCAGAACTCTCGGCCTTCAGAATGCGGAACTGCACGGTCGCGGCAGCGAAGTCGTATTGCAGGACCTCGAGCCCGCCCAGCCGCAGGCGCGCCTTGTTGGCGATCATCCGCGCGCCGGGGTACGCGCTTCCCTTGTGCTCGCTGATCAGCCCCTCGTAGACGGCGCGCGCCTCGTGGTAGCGGCCTTGGTACTGCGCGTCGCACCCGATGTGCAGCTTCGCCTCAGCGGCCCAGGGGCTGTCCGGAAACTTCTCGAGGTGCTGCCGGAAGAGCTTCACCGCACGCGGATAGGCGTGGTCGTTCCACGCCTGGATCGCGCGACCGAAATCGAGGTTGATCCGCCGCTCCCGCGCCTTGTCGCGGAGTTCGCGGGTCGGGTGCAGCGGCCCGCCGAGCTGGCCGGCCGCCATCAGCTCGGGCGTCGTCGGGGGCCGCGTCAGGTCGAGTGGCCGCACCGAGAGAGGCACGTCCACCATCGGCGGCGGAGACGCGGGCGCGGCGGCGAGTGCGATGGGAATCAGGAGGAGAAGACTGGCAAGGACGAGACATTGGTCGGGGGCACCGTGGCGCACGGCTGTCCTCCCCTCTCGGCAGGCGTCCGATTGTCGGGACGACGGCTTGACCGTTCCGGCTCCGCCCTCACTCAAGGGCCGCCTTGGGGAAGGCCGTTCTCAGTGAGACGAGCGAACCGGTGATTCAAGCTGCGTCTCGTGATGCGGGGATCATAGCACCGGCGGTTCCTCCCACAGCCGGCCCGTCTCGGTCGACTCCGGGCGCCAGAAACATACTGCGCCGGGAGCGCGACGACTGAAGTAATTACCCTGCAGGCTCTGTTAGCAGGTCTCGCCCCGCCGCTACCCCTTCCCCACCCGCGGCAGCCCCGGGTGGATCCGCGAGACGATCTCGTAGTGGATCGTCCCGGCCCAGCCGGCGACATCCTCGGCGCGGATCTTCTCCTCGCCCGAGACGCCGATCAGCACGACCTCGTCGCCGGCCTGCACCGCGGGAAGGTCGGTCACGTCGGCCATCATCATGTTCATGCAGATCCGGCCGACGATCTCGGTGCGCTGGCCGGCGATCAGCGCGTGCGCGCGGCCCGACGCCGCGCGCGGGTACCCCTCGTAGTAGCCGACCGGCAGGACCGCGATCCGCGTCGGCCGCGTCGCGCGCCAGGTCCGGCCGTAGCCGACATACGCTCCCGCCGGCACGTCCTTCACCTGCGCCACGACGCACTTCCACGCCAGCGCCGGCGTCAGCGCGAACTCCGGCGCCACGCCGCGCTCGCGCGCGGAGACGAACGTCTCGCGCGAGGGCCACAGGCCGTAGATCCCGATTCCGGCGCGCGCGAGGTCGAAGTGTGTGCGCTGGAACAGGATCGTCGCGGCCGAGCAGGCGGTGTGGAGCAGCGGCGGGACCGAGCCCGCCTCGCGGAACAGCTCGACCGCGGCCTGGAACGCCGCGAGCTGCTTCTCCGCGTAGCCGTGGTCGGTCGTGTCCTCGATGTCGGCGTAGTGCGTGGACAGCCCCTCGACGACGACGCCCGGCGTCGCCGCCGCCTGCCGCGCCAGCGCCAGCGCCTCGCTCGCGGCGAGCCCCTGGCGGTGCGTGCCGGTCTCGACCTTGACGTGTACCCGCGCCGGGCGGCCGAGCCGCGTCACCGCGGCCGACAGCGAGGCCAGCGCCTCGGAGCCGTAGAGCGTCAGCCGCACGTCGTGCGCGACGGCCTCGGCCGCGTCGGGGCCGGGGACGTGGTTCAGGCACAGGATCGGCACCGTCGGCCCGAGTTGCGCGCGCAGCGCGATCGCCTCGGCCAGGCCGCCGACCGCCAGCCACGACGCGCCCGCCTCCAGCGCCGCCGGCGCGACGAGCGCCATCCCGTGGCCGTAGGCGTCGGACTTGACGACCGCGATCAGCTTGGCGCCGGGAGCGAGCCGCCCGACGAAGGCGCGGACGTTGGCGCGGATCGCGTCGAGATCGATCTCGAGCCAGCTGACGGTGCCGGGCGGGAGGCCCGCGGGGCGCGCCATGCCGGCCGCGGGGGCGGACACGGCGCCAGCCAAAGCTCCAGCGGCTGCGGACCCGTGCGCCGCCGTGTCGGGCGCGGCCGCCGCCCCCCGGTCGGATCGTTCGTCATCGGCTAAGCTCCGCGCGGAGTGTATCCCGGATGGAATCCGCCGCCGCCGCCGCCCCCGACCTGCCCTGGACCGATCCGCTCGACGGCCTGCCGCTCGTCCGCGGCACCGACCCGCGCTGGGTCGACGTCGCCCTGGCGCAGCTCGACGCGCTGCTGGTCGACCACGCGCTCTGCGAGCAGAAGGCCGCCTCCGCCGCGCTGGCGCTGATCGGGCGCTTCCCCGACCGGGCGGAGCTGGTCCGTCCGATGATGGCGCTGGCGCACGAGGAGCTGCACCACTTCCGGCAGGTGCTCGACCTGATCGAGGCCCGGGGCGGCACGCTGTCGCGCCCGCTCCCCGACCGCTACGTCCACGAGCTGCGCCAGCGCGGCTTTCGCACGGCGGAGGGGCTGGGCGCGTACGGCGACCTGCTGCTGGTCAACGCGTTCGTCGAGGCGCGGTCGTGCGAGCGCTTCCGGCTGCTGGCGGCGGCGCTGCTCGACGCGCGGCGCGCGCTGCCGGCCGAGATCCCGGACCGCGAGGCACTCGGCCACTTCTACCGCGTGCTGGCGCAGTCGGAGGGGCGGCACTGGGAGACCTTCCGCGACCTGGCGATGGCGGTGCTGCCGGCGGCGCGGGTCGAGCGCCGTATCGCGGTCCTGGCGGAGGTCGAGGCGACGATCGTCGCGGAGCGGCCGCTCGTTCCGGCGATGCACTGACCGGCGCGTGGGGGGTCCGCAACACGGGAAACGGACGGACGCGTCCGGCACGGCCTGTAGGGGCCGGCCTCCGTGCCGGCCCACCGGCCGGCCCACCGTGCCGCGGGACGAATCGGGCCGGCACGGAGGCCGGCCCCCACGGGGCGCGACGGGACCGCTGAGGCGCTCACCGCTTCCTGAAAGAAAAGACCCCGGGAACGCCGTGGCGTCCCCGGGGTTGATTGGGCCGGCACGAAAGCGGGCCGGCACGGAGGCCGGCCCCTACGGGAGCGTGATCTTGAAGGCTTCCCAGTTGCCGGCCGGGTTGCGGCCGGTGCCGACGATGATCTTGCCGTCGTTCGAGATTGCGCTCGGGGTCGCAAAGTCCCACTTGCTGCAGGGCTGGAGCGGACCGCGCTGGGCGGTGCAGATCTTCGCCTTGGTCGCCGCGTCGGTGTACTGGCGGACGTAGTCCTGCATCATCCGGATCCCGCCGGTCTTCGTCCAGATGAAGGCCCAGCGCTCCCCGATGTTGAAGAGCGTGTCGAAGCCGATGACCACGCTCCCGTCGTCGCTGACGTCGTTGGCGTAGTGCTGGCCGTCGATGATCCCGCCGCGCAGCCCCTTGATGGTGCCCAGGTGGATCAGGCCGGTGGCCTCGCTCCACAGCCAGGGCTCATAGGCCGGCGCTCCCGGGCCGCTGGCGGATGCGTCGAAGTACCCCCCGCCGACGAGGATGCTGCCGTCCGAGTTGACCGCGAGCGCCTCGCCGGCCTGGATCGGCTCGCCATCGGGGGTGATCCACTCCCAGGCGCCGCCGTTGCGGATCTGCGCGGCCAGCCGGGCGCCAAACGACGAGTCGCTCCAACCCGCGATCACGTTGCCGTCGGCGGAGATCGCGTTGCCGCGGCTCGCCCTGCCGTCGACGATCGAGCCGAGGTCGACCATCCCGGTCTCCTCGGTCCACTGGAAGCCGTGCGCGGTGTCGGAGCAGTCCGGGGCGAGCCAGGCCAGGCCCACGACCTTGCTGCCGTCGCCGCTGACGTCGAAGGCGGAGGTCAGGTTGTCGCCGCACGGGCCCGAGCCCGGGAGGTAGCCGAGCGGGCGCCAATCGCTCCCGCCGAGCCAGATCGCGGCCTCGAGGTGCGGCGCGAGCGGGCCGTCGGTCACGTAGATGTTGCCGACGACGGTCGAGCCGTCGTCCGAGAGCGCCGTGACCTCGTAGTAGCCGCTCGGCGGGGCGCCGATCATCAGGACCTGGCCGCCGGCAGTCCAGACCCGGTCCTGGAACAGGAGCGTCTGACCGTCGCCGGACATGTCCACGACGCACAGTCTGGGGAAGAAGGCCGGGCCGCACTCGACGCCCAGCGGGGTGAACTGCACGGTCTGTGCGGCCGACGGCGTGATGCCGCCGATCGCGACGGCGACGACCAGCGCCGCCAGGGCCAAGCGTGTCATGGAACGGATCATGAGCGACCTCCTTCTCTCCGAGAGAAAACAACGCAAGACCGCTCGCCCGGGTCGTGACCCGGACGAATTGTGCGCTTTTCATACACGATGGCCGGGACCCGCTCCATCAGTAATTTCCCTAGGCTCGGATCGCGCGTGCGCAGCGCGCGTGCGGCGGACTATTGCGGCGCGCATCGAACAGTGCCGGAGCGGACGCGTTCCGCTGCGCCGCGGCCGGGCGCTACGGGCAGGCCGCGATCGACTGCGGCAGGCACGCGCCCGCGTCGGGCGCGACGCTCCGACGCCGTCGCTGGTGTGCCCGTACGAGCCCTCGGCGACGGCGCTGCGCGGCACGACGAGGTAGAAGCGCGCCCCGGGCGACGGCGTGATCGTCGCGGCGGTCGCGCCGCCGGTGCTGCAGCGCAGCGGGGTCTTGCTCCGCGGCTCGCCCAGCGCCCCCTCGTAGACCGCGTAGTCGGCCGCACCCCCGCAGGCCCCGGACCAGGCCAGTTCCAGGTCGGCGCCCGCGGCGCGCGTCACCGTGAGCGGCGGACCCGGCAGCCCGCGGTCGCCGTAGAGCCGCCCCACGCCGGCCGCGCCGCCGCCGGGAGCGATGCGCGCGGCGTAGACGTCGACCGAGTCGCCGCTCCCACCGCTCTCGCTGCGGTTGTCGGTGAAGCTCGCGAGCAGGTCGCCGCCGACGGCGTCGAGGCCGTTGTAGTCGCCGAACTCGTACAGGTCGTTGATGAACGGCGAACTCGCGGTGGTGATCCGGCGGGCCTGCGACCAGGTCCGCGCGCCGTCGGTCGAGAAGCTGTAGTAGAGGTCGACCCCGGAGCGGTCCGCGAACTGGCGGGTGTCGTAGAAGGTCAGGTGGACCGTCCCGTCCGGGCTCACGGCCAGCGCCGGATGGAACCGGTCGACCGTGGCCGCGTCGTCGGTGCGGTGCGGTGTCGTGATGGTCCAGCTCGCCCCGCCGTCGTGCGACGCGGCGACCTGGATCCGCGCGTGGTTCGCGGCGGGATCCTCCTGCGACCGGTCCGGTGGTGTCGCTCCAGGCCAGGTAGACCGCGTCGGCGTTCGGCCCCGCCGCCAGGTCGGCGGCGGCAGAGACGGCCATCCGGACCTTGCGCGCCGGCTGGGCCGGGATCGCGAAGCTGAAGGCCGCCTGCGTCGCGGAGACGACCGTGGAGGCGCCGAAGCTCGCGCCGCCGTCGGTCGACTTCCGCAGCCGGATCGTGCGGCTGTTGAAGGCCGGCCAGGCGTAGTAGACGCGACCCGCACGGTCGGTCGCGACGTCGCCCCCCATCCCCAGTTCCTCGGCGGCGGGCGACAGGGCGACCGCGCTCCAGCCGCTGCCGGAGTTCGTCGAGCGCGCGAGCTGCATCACGTTCACCGAGTGATAGGCGAGGTAGATCCGGTCGCGGTAGGGCGAGGCCGGGGAGGCGTCGACGTGGAGCGCCTCGCGATCGGCGGAGAACGAGACGGTGCGCCGCGGGTTGCCGGGGGTGTCGCGCTCGAGGTCCGACCAGCTCGCCCCCCCGTCCCCCGAGCGGTAGAAGAGCAGCTCGCAGCGGAAGGTCGCGCAGCGGGCCAGGGCCGCGGCGTAGGCGTAGCGCCCGTCGCTGGACCAGGCGACGGCGGGGTGGCAGCAGGTGTTCCCCAGCGGCAGCTCGACCTGGCTCCAGCCCGCGCCGCCGTCGGTGGAGACGTGCATCCGGACCTGCTGCAGCGGGCCCATCGTGCCGGCGACGACGCGCTGCGGCTGCGCCGGGTCGATCGCGATCGCCGACTCCACCGCCGACTCGGGTTGCGTGATCCGGAACTCGCCGGGTGATCCGTCCGGCCCTGCGGCGGGACCCGGGCGCGCAGCGGCCACGGCGGACGCGGCCAGCAGGGGCAGGATCCATGCGAACCGGTGCGGTCCCATCGTGGGGAGACTCCTCGTCGCCGGCGGGCGCACGAAGGCCACTGCGCGCGACGAATTACCCTACGGCTTCCGCAGCGCCTCTGCCATCGGGAAAATGCCTAGCGAGACGGTGCGAGTCAGGGCGGGCCGGCACGGAGGCCGGCCCTCTACGCCGGCACCAGCAGACCGTACTGCTCCAGCTTGCGGTAGAGCGTCGTCCGCCCGATCCCCAGCACGCGCGCGGCCAGGCTGAGGTTGCCGTCGCAGGCCGCGATCGCGCGCTCGATGTGGTGGCGCTCCATCTCGTCCAGCGTGGCGACCGCGTGGGGGTCGGACTTCTCGTGCGCCCCCGAGGCCAGGCGCTCGGCCGCAGCGCCGGCCCCGCCCCCGGCGTCCGCCGCCCCCAGCAGCGCCGCCGGCAGGTGCTCGACGCGGATCGTCTCCTCGCCGGCCAGCACGACCGCGCGGCGCAGGACGTTCTGCAGCTCGCGCACGTTCCCCGGCCAGCCGTGCCCCTCCAGCCGCTCCATCACCGCCGGATGGACCGCAGGCGGGCGCTCGGGGCGGATCTCCTTCAGCACGTGCCGCACCAGCGGCGCGATGTCGGTGCGCCGCTCGCGCAGCGGTGGGATCGTGACCGGGAAGACCGACAGCCGGTAGTAGAGGTCCTCGCGGAACCGTCCCTCGCGCACCAGCTCGACCAGGTCGCGGTTGGTGGCGGCGATGATCCGGACGTCGACCGGGATCGCATCCGCCCCGCCGACGCGGGTGACCACCCGTTCCTGGATCGCGCGCAGCAGCTTGACCTGCAGCGCCGGCGAGATCTCGCCGATCTCGTCCAGGAACAGCGTGCCGCCGTCGGCCAGCTCGAACTTGCCGCGCCGCATCCGGTCCGCGCCGGTGAAGGCGCCGCGCTCGTGGCCGAACAGCTCGCTCTCCAGCAGCGTCTCCGCCAGCGCCGCGCCGTTGATCGCCACGAACGGCTTGTCGCGCCGCGGCCCCTCGTCGTGGATCGCGTGCGCGAACAGCTCCTTGCCCGTCCCCGACTCGCCCTGCAGGAGGACCGTCAGGTCGGTCGGCGTGACCTTCTCGATCAGCATCACGGTCTCGCGCAGCGCACCGTCCGTGCCGACGACCTGCTCGAACGCGCGCCGCGACGACAGCCGCTCGCGCAGGTCGCTGACCGTGCGCGACAGCCGTCCCAGCTCGATCCCGTGGCCGACCGCGATCGCCAGCCGCTCCATCTCGATCGGCTTGGTCAGGAAGTCGAAGGCCCCCAGCTTCATCGCCTCGACCGCGTTCTCGATCGAGCCGTGCGCGGTCAGCACGACCACCGGCACGCCGACGCCGGCGTGGCGGATCCGCCGCAGGACCTCCATCCCGTTGATGCCCGGAAGTGCCAGGTCGAGCAGCACCAGGTCGCAGGGCCGGCGCTCGATCGCGGCCACCGCGGCCTCGCCGGTGTCCGCCTCTTCCACGCGGAAACCGCGGCGCTGGAGGTTGAAGGTCAGGAGGCGCCGGATCGCCGGCTCGTCGTCCACCACCAGGATCCGCGCGGCCCCCGCGCCGAACTCGGCGTGGCCCGCGCCCGCGCCCGCGCCCGATCCCGTCCTCGCCGCGTCCCGCATCGTCCGGCTCCCCTGCGGCGACCCGGCCGCCGCTCACGGTCGAATATGGATCCCGGCGGACGGTGTGCCACCTTGGGACGCCGGGACGCCCCGAAGCGGTGCACTGTTCCGGTTCGTTCGGACGCGGAGGGGGGCCGCCTGGAGCCGCTCTTGTTCGCCGTGGACCGCCTGCGCTCCCATCTCGTCGCATTCCCTGCTGGAACGACTCTTGCTCTCCTTCTCACCGTACCGGCCGCACGGCCGCGGGGAGCGACGCATGGGTACCGGGATCATCGACTTGCGACGGGACGGGGCGGCCGGCGCCGCGACGACGCGCGATCCGCGCCGCGGACCGGTGCCGATCCTCGTTTCGCAGGCTGCATCCGACGAGCAGGCGCTGATGCTCGAGCAGGTATTGGACGCCCTGCCCGACTGCGTCCTGCTGTCCGACGAGGCCGGGCGGATCCACTGGACCAACCGCGCCTTCGAGGACCGCTTCTCGATCCCGGCCGCGACCGTGCGCGGGCACCTGCTGTCGGTGATCGCCGGGCCGTACGCGGCCCAGGCCGAGGGGCTGCGCGTCCTCGAGGTGGTGCGGGCCGGGACCGGCACGCTCGAGATGACCGCCTTCAGCCGCGAGGGGATGTCGTTCCCGTGCGAGCTGCGGGTCCAGGTGATGGAGGGGGCCCCGGCCGGCGCCGAGCGCCTCGTCATGCTGGCCGACCAGACCGAGCGCCAGCGCTACCAGGTCGAGGTCGCAGTCAAGGCCGAGCTGGCGACGCGCGAGCGCGAGATCCTGCGCGCCACGACCGAGATGCTCGACGACGGCGTGCTGGTGGTGGACGACGCCGAGCGGCTGGTGCTGGCCAACGCCGCGGCGCTGTCGCTGTTCGGCCTCAACCAGAGCGCGACCCATGGCCGCGGCCTGGCCGAGCTGCCGCTCCCCTCCGCGGTGCGCGGCGCGTGGCTCGCGTTCCTCGCCGGCGGCCAGGGGGCCTCGACCCAGACCGCGCGCGTGACGCTCGACGGCGCGGCCCGCTCGCTGCTGCTGCGCCTGTTCCGCGTCCGCGCCCCGCGCGGCACGCCGCTCGCCAGCGCGCTGCTGGTACGCGACCTGACCGCGCGCGCCGAGCCCGATCGCCGGCGCTCCGACTTCATGGCCCAGGTCAGCCACGAGCTGCGCACGCCGCTGGCCTCGATCCACGGGTTCGTCGAGACGATGCTCGACCCGGCGCTCCCGGCCGACCTGCGCCTCGAGTTCTGCACGATCACGATGTCCGAGACGCGGCGCCTCGGCGCGCTGATCGAGGGGCTGCTCGAGGTCGCGCAGATGGACTCCGGCCGCATCGTCGTCGCCCCGCGCCAGGCCGACATCGTCGCCCTGGTGCGCGAAACGCTCGGCACGTTCGCCGAGGAGAACGTCGTGATCGAGGCCGACCTGCCGCCGCAGCCGGTCGACGGCTGGATCGATCCGCCGCAGGTGGCGCGGCTGCTGCGCCAGCTCGTCCACAACGCCGCGGTCCACGGCCGGTCGGCGCGGGGGGTGCGCGTCAGCCTCCGGCCGGCGCCGGAGGGGGCGCGCCTCGCGGTCCGCGACTGGGGTCCCGGCGTGGCGCCGCACGACCTGGAGCGGATCTTCGACCCGTTCTTCCGCGGCCGGATCAATGTCGAGGACGCGCCGACCGGGACCGGCCTGGGGCTTCCGCTTTCCCGGCAGATCGTCGAGCGGCACGGGGGCTCGATCTGGGCCGAGCTGCCCCCCGACGGCGGGCTCCGCATGGTCGTCGACCTGCCGGGCCGCGCGCCGCGCCGCGGAGACTAGTCCGGATAGAAAAGAACGACGACGAAGGCGGGTTGCCCGATCGAGCATGCCCTGTCCCCGCCTTCGCCGTCGTGAACTCCCGGGTCCCGCCGGAACGGTCGTTGCCGCCGCAACCCGGTTCGTGTCGTAGAGGGCCGGGCCTCCGGCCCACGCGATCTAGGTTGTACGGCGACGACGCGCGGCGTCCCAGCCGAATGTGACGGCGGTGCGGTGTCCGTGCCGCGGCCGAACGGCCCCGGGCTACCGCACCCGGACGACGACCAGCCGCGAGGTGCTCCCGTGCGGGTCGCGGACCGACCCCGACAGGGCCACGAAAACGTCGCCCCGCGCCACTTCCCCGCGGTGGCGCAGGTCGGCCTCGACCCGCGCCAGCGCCCGCTCCGGGTCGCGCTGCGCGGGGAGCGGCCGGGGGATCGCCCCGCGCATCAGCGTCAGGCGGGTCAGCGTGCGTGGGGAGGGGGTGTAGGCGACGAACCCCCCGGCGAGCGGGAAGCGCGCGAGCAGCCGGGCGGTCGCGCCGGAGCGGGTCAGCGCGACCAGCCGCCGCGCGCCGATGTCGAGCGCCAGCGCGACGCCGGCCTCGGCCAACCCCTCCGAGACCGTCACCCCGTGGCGCGCCGAGAGCCGCCGCGGCGAGCGCAGCATCTGCTCGGCCTCGCCGACGATCCGCGTCATCATCGCCACCGCTTCCACCGGGTGCTCGCCGCTCGCGGTCTCGGCCGTGAGCATGACCGCCCACGAACCGTCCAGCACCGCGTTGGCCACGTCCGAGGCCTCGGCGCGCGTCGGCCGCGAGGCGTGGCGCATCGACTCCAGCATCTGGGTCGCGATGATCGTCGGCTTCCCCGCCGACGCCGCGCGCTGCAGGATCCGCTTCTGCTCGACCGGCACGCGCTCGGGCGGCAGCGTCACGCCCAGGTCGCCGCGCGCGATCAGCACGCCGTCGCAGGCGACCAGGATCTCGTCGAGGTTCTCGAGGGCCTGCCGGGTCTCGATCTTGGCGATCACCAGCTGGTCACCGCCCAGCCGGGCGATGGCCCGTCGCGTGTCGATCACGTCCTGCGCGCGGCGCACGAACGACAGCGCCACGAAGTCGGCCTTGAGCTTGACCGCCAGTGCCAGGTCGCGCCGGTCCTTGCGCGACAGTGCCGCCGACTGCGGCTTCGCCTGCGGCAGGAAGAGGCCGGCGCGCGGCTCGATCGCGCTCCCCTCCAGCACGCGCGTGTCGACCCGCGTGGCGTGGACCCGCTCGACCCGCAGCCGGACGATGCCGTCGCCCAGCAGCAGCTCGTGGCCGGGCTCGGCCTCGCGCACGAGGGGTCGCCAGTCGACCGGGAGGATCCGGGCCTCGGGGTTCGCCTCCGCCGCCGCGACGGTGAGCACGACGCGGTCGCCCGGCCGCACCGGCACCGCCGAGGGGAAGCGCCCGAGCCGGACCTTCGGCCCCTGCAGGTCGACCATCAGGCCGATCGGGCGCCCGGCCCCGCGCGCCGCGGCGCGCACCAGCCGGGCCGCCTGCGCGTGCCACGCGTCGTCGCCGTGGCTCATGTTGAGCCGCGCGACGTCCATCCCGGCGTCGACCATCGCGCGCACGGTCCGGGCGTCGAACGACGCCGGGCCGACGGTCGCCATGATGCGTGTGAGGCGGATGCGCGGGGGGGCATTCATCGCGGCTGGGAGTCTACCCGAGCCGGCGACGCGGGGCGCAGCCCGGGACGCGGGGCGCGAGCCCGGACCCCGCGCCCCGCTCGCGCGAGAGACCTACCGCGCCGCGACCGGCGTCCCGATCACCGTCCCGGCCCGGTCGACCAGCTGCAGGAACCCCGCCCGCTGGCCGTCCGGGTCGTACGCCAGCCCGGCCTGGGCCAGCTGCCGGACCAGCGCGATCGACGCCGCGCCGCGGTGCGGCGAGTCGCGCAGCACCATCCCGAACGCCGCCACCGACGCCGCGAACTTCAGCTCGGTCGTCGCCTCGCCGGCGCCGCGCCCGTCGTCGCGCACGACGAACGCGCGCTCGACGCTGGTCGTGCCGTCGGGGGCCTTGAAGCGCAGCTTCACGGTCGCCAGCTCGCCGCTGGCGCTGGCCTCGGCCGGCCGGAGCGCCTGGTAGCGGAGCGGGTCGACCGGCCGCTCGACGGACGGATCGGCCGCGGGCGGCACGATCTCGTAGAGCGCGACGACCGAGTGGCCGGCGCCGATCTCGCCCGCGTCCTTGGCGTCGTCGCGGAAATCCTCCGCGGCCAGCAGCCGGTTCTCGTAGCCGATCAGCCGGTACGAGGCGACCTCCGCCGGGTTGAACTCGACCTGGATCTTGACGTCCTTGGCGACGGTGACGAGCGTCCCGCCGGCCTGCTCGACCAGCGCACGCCGCGCCTCGATCTCGGAGTCGATGTAGGCGAACTGCCCGTTGCCGCGGTCCGCGAGCGCCTCCATCTTCGCGTCCTGCAGGTTGCCCTTGCCGAAGCCCAGCACGGTGAGGAAGACCCCGCTCTTCGCCTGCTCCTCGATCAGCCGCGTCAGCTCCCCCTCGCTGCTGACGCCGACGTTGAAGTCGCCGTCGGTGGCGAGGATCACGCGGTTGATCCCGCCCGGCACGAAGTTCTCGCGCGCGATGTCGTAGGCCAGCCGGATCCCCTCGCCGCCGGCGGTCGAGCCGCCGGCCTGGAGGTTGTCGATCGCCCCCTCGAGCGCGGTCCGGTCGGCGCCCGCCGTCGGTGCGAGGACCACCCCCGCGGCCCCGGCGTAGACGACGACCGAGACGCGGTCCTGCCCGGTGAGCTGTCCGGCCAGCAGCTTCATCGCCGACTGCACGAGCGGCAGCTTGTCCGGCTCGTCCATCGAGCCCGAGACGTCGACGAGGAAGACGAAGTGGCCGGGACGGCGCCCGGCGAACTGCACCGGGACCGCGCGCAGCGCGACGCGCATCAGGCGGTGCGCCGCGTTCCACGGGCAGGCGGCGACTTCGGTCGTGACCGAGAACGGCTCGCCGGCGGCGGGCAGCGGGTCGTCGTACACGAAGTAGTTGAGCAGCTCCTCGATCCGCACCGCGTCGGCCGGCGGCCGCGCCCCCTCGGTCAGGTAGCGCCGCACGTTGGCGTACGACGCCGTGTCGACGTCGATCGAGAAGGTGGAGAGCGGGTCGCGCGTGACGGACTTGAAGTCGGCGTCGACGCGACGCGCGTAGTTCTCGGTCTCGAGGCCGGCGGCTTCACCTTCCCCGGGGGGAGGGTGATGGTGTACTCGCGAGTCAGGATCTGCGAGGCCTTGGCGACCTCACCCTTGACCGAGACGGTCTCCGAGAGGCTCTGGAACCGCCTCGGCGCGCCGCGCGCGACGCCTCCGAGCACGCCCCCGGGCACGCCGCCGATCACGCCGCCGGGGACGCCCCCTGCGACGCCCGCCTCGACGCCGCCGTTCACGCCGTCGATCTCGAGCTTCCCGTCGCGGCGCGCGGCAGCGCGCTGCTTCGCGGCGGCGGGGGGAGCGGCGGCGGGAGGAGGCGGGGGGAGGAGGCGGCGGCGGCGGCGGGACAGGCGCCGCGATCGCGGGCCCGGCGTCCGGAAGCGGCGGCGGGCTGGGAGCGTCCTGGGGCGAGCAGCCGAGCAGGGCGATCACGGCGAGCGGGAGGACGATGCCGGAGCTTCGCATCACGGGCCTCCTTCTGCCCGGGGTCCGGGCGATGGGAGCGTCGGCTGAACGAGCGCGACGGGCACCCCCTTGAGACCGGACGCTGCGTGGAAAGTTCCGCAGGAGCGTGCGGGGCGGGCGCCGCGCCCGTACCTTCCCGGCTTGCGGCCCTGCCCTCCCCGGGGCAGGATCCGCGGCTCCGGGTGGGGACCCGCACACGAAGGCGATGCCGATGGATTCGATGCCAACGAGAGCGACCAGCGCAGCAGGCGGGCGCACCGGATGACGGCGGCAGCCGGAAAGGGCGCGCTGCTCGCCCTGCTCCTGCTCCTCCCGATCCTGCCCGCCGCGGCCCAGCAGGCCTTCGTCGACCGGGCCCGCACCGTGGCGGTCGAGCGGTCCCGCGGCGTCGACGCGCGCGTCGACTACGCGGCGCTGCTGGCGCTGGGGCCGTGGGACGACCGGAACTACGAGCTGACGCTCGAGGACCTGTCGGTCCTGTCGCCGACCGAGCGCGAGCAGCACGTCGCGATCCCCGCCTTCTACCGCGTGAGGCTGCGGCAGGCGCTCCCCGACCTGCCGCGCACCGGCGAGGCCCAGTACCCGCGCCACACGCTCCACCGCTTCCGCGACGCCTACGGCGGCTACCTGGTGAACGGCAGGCTCTACCGCGAGGTCACCTGGAGCGGCTCGCACTTCGAGGTCGTGCTGAAGGACGGGATCGCGGAGGAGAGCTTCGCGCCCGGCACCGATGCGCTGGCGGGCGAGGTGCGGCTGACCTCCCCGACCGGTGCCTCCGAGTCGGCGATCAAGTTCCACCCGACCGATCCGAGCAAGGTGATCGCCGGCACGAACGGCCCCGGCTCCGGCCAGGGGATGTGGTGGTCGACGGACGGCGGCAGCAGCTGGACCCGCGTCTTCCTGCCGCTCGGGAACACCGCCGGCGACCCGTCGGTCGACTGGTCGGCCAACGGCGCCTTCGCCTATACCACGACGCTGGCCTCCTGCTTCTCCATCGGCTGCCAGGTCTACTTCTACCGCTCGGCCGACGGCGGCAAGACCTGGAACAGTCTCGAGACCGCGACGCCGGGCGACCCGCGCCGCGAGTTCGGCAACAACGTCGACAAGGAGTACCTGCACGTCGACAAGGCGGCAGCCTCGCCGTTCAGGGGACGGATCTACGTCGCGTGGCACGAGAACAACGTCCAGAAGTGGGCGCGCTCGGCCGACCAGGGGAACACCTTCACGACCGGGACCTTCCCGGGAGCGTCGGAGGAGCTGGGAATCGGCTCGGACATCACCAGCGGCCCGAACGGCCACGCCTACTACATCTGGCCCGGCGTCAACAGCCGCACGATCCGGATGCGCAAGTCGACTGACGGCGGCGTGACCTGGAGCGCGGCCTCGACGGTCGTCTCCCCGACCCAGGGCTCGTACGACTTCCCGCTGCCGTCGATGGAGAGCCGGCGCACCTTCATCTACGTCTCGGCCGACGCCGACACCGGGAGCGGCCCGTTCGCCGGGAGCATCTACGCGGCCTGGACCGACAACGTCAACGCCGACAGCCCGACGCCGTCGCAGAATCACGGCCGGATCCAGGTCGCCCGCTCGCGCGACGGTGGCGCGACCTGGCAGGTGACGACGCCGCACGAGACCGCCGACCAGCTGACGGTCGACCGCTATCACCCCTGGCTCGCCGTCGGGCAGAACGGCACGGTCCACGTCATCTTCTACGACACGCGGCGCGATCCGACCCGCAACTCGGTCGACATCTTCTACGCCTCGTCCAGCGATGGCGCGGCGACCTGGTCCGCGCCGCAGCGCCTGACCAGCGTGGCCTCGGTGAACATCGGCGACGGCTTCGAATGGGGCGACTACAACGGGCTCGACGTGATCGGCAACAACCTGATCGCGATCTTCACCGACAACCGGAACGAGACCGGCGGCACGACCGACTCGGTCGACGTCTACGGCGCGGCGGCCCCGGCGGCCGGCGGCGCCGGCGCGGTCCCCGACGGCCGCACGATCGCGGGAAGCCCGCTGCTGGCCACGCGCGTCGGCGGCGACATCGCGCTCGACTGGTCCACGGCGTGCGGCGCGGCGACCGACTACGCGACCTACGAGGGGGAGCTCGGCAACCCGGCCAGCGCGCTGCCGAAGGCCTGCTCGAGCGGCGGTGCGACGCAGCTCACGCTGACCCCTGCCGCGGGCAGCCGGTTCTACCTGGTCGTGCCGCTGTCGGGCGGGCGCGAGGGTTCGTACGGGCGCACGAGCGACGGCACCGAGCGCGCGCCTTCGGCCAGCCCGTGCGCGCCGCAGCAGCTGGCCGGCTGCCCGTAGCGGAAGGCGTCCGGGAGCGGTGCCGCGCCCCGCACGCGGCGCGCCGTTCAGCGCAACGCCGTCCAGAGCGCGAGCAGGCCCGACGGCGGGGGCGCGGCCTCGCCGCGCGCGAGGGACGCGGCGGCCGCCCAGCCGGGGGCGGCGCGCAGCGCGGTGAGCGCCATGCGCGCGCCGGCGTCGGGCTGACCGGCGTCGGCCATCAGGCAGCCCAACCCCCACCAGGCCCGCGGATCGCCCGGGTCGGCCTTGACCGCCGCGCCGAGCAGCTCGAGCGCGGGCCCGACGCGGCCGGCGCGGCGCTCGGCCCAGGCGTCGATCAGCCGCAGCTCGGTTGCGGCGCCGGGATCGCCGGCGGCGGCACGCCGGCCTCGCGGCGCGGCGGAGCGGCGCGAGCCGCGCGCGGTGCGCGGCGGCGGCCGCTTCGTCGCCTGCGCGCGGTCCCGCCGCCGCGGCCCGCGCCGCGCCCCAGGCGCCGCCCAGGCGCGGGTCGGCGGGGAGCGCGTCCGAGCCCTCCGGCGCGCGAGCGACCCGCTCGAAGAGGGCCAGCGCCTCGCGCGCCGCGCGCCACCCTCCCGGCCTTCGTCGCCGCCGTGCGCGAACGCGGCCCGCGCCAGCGCAGGCTCCCCGCGGCGAAGCACCAGCGCTTCGTCTCGCCCAGCGCGGCGGCCAGCGCATCGAGCCAGCGCCGCGCGGCCGCCTCGTCGCCGCAGGCGAGCGCCAGCTCCGCCGCCAGCGCGAGCAGCGGATCGGTCAGGCCGCGCGCGGGTGCGGCCGCAAGCGCCTCCGCGGCCGGCCGCAGCACGGCGATCGCCTCGCGCGCCTCGGGCATGTCGAGCGCGTCGCCCCCCGCGCGCGGCGTCAGCTCGCGCGCCAGGAAGAAGCGCGGGCCGGGGTCGTCCGGGCGCGCCGCGATCTCGGCGCGCAGCAGGCGCAGGTTGCGCTCGAGCTTGCCGCGCGCGGCGCGGACCTCGGGGCGGTAGCCGTCGTGCGTCGCGACGAGGCCCGAGCGCGGCGGGAGCCAGGTCTCGCGCCCCAGCGCGCGGCAGAGCGCGGGGAGGATCTGCTCGTGCACGCGCCCCTCGTAGCGCAGGTCCTTCCGGTTGCGGAACAGCCGCGCCAGGTGGGCCGTCTCGACGCGCCCGTCGCCGTGGTCGGAGACCAGCTCGACCGTGTAGGCGAGCGCGGCGGGGTCGCCGAGGCGCGCCGCGAGCGCGCCGCGGTCCGACCGCTGCAGCGTCTCGTCGGCGTCGAGCACGAGGATCCACGCGCCGGTCGCTTCGCCGAGGCACGCGTTGCGCGCGGCGGCGAAGTCGTCGCGCCAGGGGACGTCGACGACGCGCGCGCCGTGCGCGGCGGCGATCTCCCGCGTGCGGTCGGTCGAGCCGGTGTCGGCGACGACGATCTCGTCCACCAGCGGCGCGGCGGCGGCGAGGCAGCGCCCGAGGCGCTCCTCCTCGTCGCGCGCGATCAGGCACAGGCTGAGTACCGGGCGATCCACGCGGGCATTGTACAATCCGGGGCACGGAGGTCGTCATGCTGCCGCCTCTCCTGGGATCCGCGCTCCTCGCGGCCAGCCTCGCCTACGTCGACTCCTCGCAGGGGCTGCTCGGCACGCCGACGTTCGAGTCGGGCAACACCGAGTTCGAGATGGCCGACCTGAACGGCGACGGGTACGTCGACCTGGTCTCGATCGGCGACCACGGCAACCCGCTGATCGGCGCCCAGGAAGAGGGGGTGATGGTGTGGCTCGGCGACGGCCACGGCGGCTGGACCTACCGCCGCGCCGGGGAGCTCGGCTACGGCGGGATCGCGGTCGGCGATCTCGACGGCGACGGGACGGCCGACATCGCGTACGGGATGCACCACGACTACGGCTCGGCCGACTTCGGCGATCACATCCTGGAGGCCGCGCTGGGCGACGGCACGGGCTTCGGCTGGACGCCGTGGGACGACGGCCTCGCGCTGGAGGGGCAGAGCTGGGGAATGTTCTCGACCGACCTCGCCGACGTCGACGGCGACGGCTCGCTCGACATCGGCTCGGGCGGCTTCGGCGCGTCGGACGGGCTGCACGTCTACCTCAACGACGGGAATGGCCGCTGGCGCCGCAGCTTCGGCTTCATCGGGGGGAACTCCGGGAACGTCCTCGGCTTCGGCGAGATCGACGGCGACGGCGTGCCGGACATCGGCGTCTCGAAGGAGGAGGGGACGGCCTGGCTCGGCGACGGCGAGGGGTTCTACGTCGCCGCCGACGGAACGCTGCCGCCGGTCGGCGGCTGGGGCGCCCGGAACGGGGTGAGCCTGGGGGACGTCGACGGCGACGGGCACGACGACGTCGCCTGGTGCGACGCCGCCAGCAACCCGCAGGTCTGGCTCTGGCGCGCCGGCGGGCAGTGGATCGCCGCGTCGGCGGGGCTGCCGACCGACGCCCGCTGCGAGCGGACCGCGCTCTCCGACATGGACGGCGACGGCGCCGTCGACCTGGTCACGCTCGGCACGCGGACGCTGCGCATCATCGCCGGAAATGGTGCGGGGACCGCCTGGTCGGTCGCGGCCACCGTCACGCTGCCGGAGTCGCCGGGCAACGCGAACGCCCTGCGCACCGGCGGCGACGTCGACCGCAACGGCCGGCCCGACATCGTCGTCGCCACGACCCAGAGGATCGACGCGTTCAACGTGCGCAACAGGGTGCGCTGCTACCGCGAGTCCTCCGTTCCGGCCGCGCTCGCCGTGCGCGTCGTCCGTCCCGGACCGCACCGCCGGCTGCTGGCCGGGAGCGCGTCGTTCGTGGAGTGGTACTCGGCCGTCCCGGGCGGGGTGCCATCGCGCGTCCGGATCGAACTCTCCACCGCCGGCCCGGGCGGGCCGTGGACGATGCTCGCCGACAACCTCCCCGACTCCGGGCGATTCCAGTGGCGCGTGCCGGCCGCGCGCGGCGACGACTGCCGCCTGCGCGTGACCGTCTCGACCGCCGGCGGGTCGGCGAGCGCGGTCAGCGGCCCCTTCTCGATCGCGCCGCGACCCGACCGGCTTGCGCTGACCTTCGCCGGCCGCGACGCGCTCCGCGTCGACGACGCGCTGGCGCGCGACCGCTTCGACCTCTATCGCTCCGACTGGGCGCGCTTCCGCACGACCGGCGAGTACACGCAGGATCCTGCCGCCGTCCCGGCAGCCGCGCGTTTCTGCGGCGTCGCCGAGGCGAACGGCAGCGCCACGATCGGCGACGCGTACGTCCCGGCGCCGGGCGCGCTCGTCTTCTACCTCGCGACCGCGTACCGGCTCTACGAGGACGGGCAGGTCCCCGGGCAGAAGGTGCCGCTCGCGGAATCGGCGCTGGGACAGGACAGCGCCGCCGCGATGCGGCCGCACGCGCACCGCTGCCCGTGACGCGCAGCGCCGGCCGGTGCGCTGGCCGGGCCGGCCGGGAACCTGAGCAGGCTGACTGCGGCGCCGTTAGAGGATCTGGATCCCCCCCGCCGTCGACAGGTACGCCCCGGTCACGAATCGCGCCTCGTCGCTGGCGAGGAGCGCCACCGCGCCGGCGACGTCCTCCGGGATCGCAACCCGCCCGAGCGGCGTCTGCTTCGCGACCGCCGCCCCGTGCCGCTCGACGATCTCGGTCGTGGCGTCGGTGACGGTCAGGCCGGGGGCGATCACGTTGACGCGGATCCCCATCGGCCCCAGTTCGAGCGCCAGCGACCTGGCGAACGCGTCGAGCCCCGACTTGGCGGTCGAGTGGGCGCAGAAGCCGTAGCCGGGCGTGCGCGAGAGGCCGCTCGAGATCGCGATGATGCAGCCGCGGTGGATCGCCTGCATTCCCGGCACGAAGGCCTTGCAGCAGACGAAGGCCGCCTTCAACTCCCCGACCAGCTTGGCCTCGAAGTCCTCCCAGCCGATCTCGACGAACGGCACCATGGGAAAGCCGATCGCCGCGTTGAGGACCAGCGTGTCGATCGGACCGAGCGCCTGCTCGGCGGCCCGGGCCATCGCCTCCACCTGGACCGGGTCGCGCACGTCGGCCGGCAGCGGCACCGCCCGGCCCCCCTCTTCCGTGATCTCGGCGATCACCTGGCGCGCGGCCGCCTCGGACCTGAAGTAGTTCACCCCCACGGTCGCCCCGTGGCGCGCCAGTTCCTTCGCGGTGGCCGCGCCGATCCCACGGCTGGCCCCGGTCACGACGGCAGTTCTTCCGGACAGCAGCATCGAGTCTCTCCCTGGGGGGCGGGGCGCCCCGTCCCGCGATTGTTTCACCGATCGGCCCTTCGGCGTTATCCTCTCGCGTTCCGGGGGGAGGATGACCATGCCACACGCCACGCTGACCTGGAAGGGAAACCGCCGCTTCGACGCCGAGGTGGGAGGCCACAGCCTCGTGATCGACAGCAGCCCCGACGGTCAGGCCTCCGGGCCGACCCCGATGGAACTGCTCCTGCCCGCCCTCGGGGCTTGCAGCGGGATCGACGTGGTGGGGATCCTGGAGAAGAAGCACGCCGAGGTGACGGCACTGACGATCGCGGTCGACGGGGTGCGGCGGGAGAGCCCGTTTCCGAAGGTCTACACCTCCTTCGACGTGGTCTACACCGTCCGCGGCCGGGGCGTCCCGGCGAAGGCGGTCGAGGACGCGATCCGCCTGTCGCGCGACCGCTACTGCTCGGTCACGGCGATGCTCGCCGGACCGAGGTACACCTGGCGCTACCGCATCGAGGACGAGGACGGCCGCGAGACGGCCGAGGGAATCGTGGAATGAGGATGGAACGATGATCGAACCGGTGACGTTCGGCGACAACGGTGTCGCGCTGCTCGACCAGCGCCTGCTGCCCCACCAGGAAACGTGGATCGAGCTGGACTCGCCCGAGGCCGTGGCGACGGCCATCACCGACATGGTGGTGCGCGGCGCCCCGGCGATCGGCGTCGCAGCCGGCTTCGGGATGGCGCTCGCGGCGCGCGCGGCGCGCGGGCTCGACGAGCAGGGCTTCCGGGCGCGGCTCGACGGCGCCGCCGCGACGCTGACCGCGGCGCGCCCGACGGCCGTCAACCTGGCGTGGGCCGTGGAGCGCGTGCGCGACGCCGTGCACCGCGCGTTCGAGGACGGGGCGAGCGTGGCGGAAGCCGCCGATCGCGCCGAACGCGAGGCGATCGCGATCAAGGAAGAAGACATCGCCGGCAACCGCGCGATGGGACGGCACGGCTCGATGCTGGTCCCCGACGGCGCGCGCGTGCTGACGCACTGCAACGCCGGCGCGCTGGCGACCGGCGGCTACGGGACCGCGCTGGGCGTCGTCCGCGCCGCGGTCGAAGAGGGAAAGAAAGTCTCCGTGATCGCCGACGAGACCCGCCCCTACCTGCAGGGCTCGCGGCTCACCGCGTGGGAGCTCCAGAAGGACGGCATCCCGGTCACGGTCATCGCCGACAACATGGCCGGCTCGCTGCTCGCGCGCGGCGAGGTCGACCTCGTGGTCGTCGGCGCCGACCGGATCGCGCGGAACGGCGACGTCGCCAACAAGATCGGGACCTACCCGCTCGCGGTGCTGGCGCGCCGGCACGGCGTGCCGTTCTACGTCGCGGCCCCGCTCTCGACCTTCGACGCCGCCTGTCCCTCCGGCGACGCGATCCCGATCGAGGAGCGGTCGGCCGACGAGGTGACGCACCTCGGCGGGATCCGCCTGGTCCCCGAAGGGGTCTCCGCGCGGCACCCGGCGTTCGACGTCACGCCGGCGGCCTTCGTCACCGCGATCGTCACCGAAGCCGGGATCGTGCGCCCGCCGTTCGCCTCGGGGATCGCGCGGCTGCTCGGGCTCGACGCCGAGCCGGCTTCGCAGGAGACCGGCTCCTTCGGGACCGACGATGACGACGAGACGGAGGTCGAGTCGGCCGATACCGCGGCCGTGCTGGCGGCCGAGGGGTCCGACGGCGAGGAGGAGTCGTCGCGGGACTTCGGCGCAGGCTCCGACGACGAGGAGGAGCTCTTCCCGTGACCGCGGTTCGCGCCGTGCTGCTCGACCTCGACGGCACACTGACCGACGGGGTCGGCGGGCCGGCGCTTCCCGGCGCGATCGAAACGGTGCGCCGGCTGCGCGCCCGGCTGCCGGTGCGCTTCGTCACGAACACCACCTCGCGCACCCGGGCCTGGCTCGCCGACGCGCTCTCGCGGGCCGGGTTCGGGGCCGAGGCGGACGACATCGTCAACCCGATGACCGTGGCGCGCGTCGTGCTCGCCGAGCGCGGCCACGGCGAGGGGATCCTGCTCGCCGCGCCCGACTCGCTGCCGGAGCTGTCGTGGTTCCGTCCGACCCCGCCGGAGCGGGCGCGCTCGGTGCTGCTGGCGACCGAGGGGCACGGCCTCGCGATCGGCGACCTCTCGCCGGCGATCGAGGCGCTGCTCGGCGGCGCGCGGCTCTACACGCTGCAGGCCAACCGGCTGTTCCAGCGGGACGGCCGGCTGGTCTCCGACACGGGCCCCCTGGCGGCGTTCCTGTCGTATGCGGCCGAGGTGCCGTTCGAGAACCTCGGCAAGCCCTCTCCCCTGCTGTTCGGGCAGATCGCGGGCACGCTGGGCGTGCCGCTCGCGGGCCTCGCGATGTGCGGCGACGACGCCGAATTCGACGCCTCGGGCGCCGTCGCGGCCGGGCTCGGCGCGGGGGTGCTGGTGCGGACCGGGAAGTACCGGCCCGGCGCCGAGACGCGCGTCACCCCGCCGCCGAGCCTCGTGATCGATCACATCGGCGAGCTGGAGTCCGCGCTGGGGCTGTAGCTCCCGTCTACTCCGCGCCGGGAGCGCCGTGCTTCGCCAGCCAGCGCAGCGCGAGGTCGGCGACGCGCGCGTAGCTGGCGACGCCCCCCTTCACCCCGTGCGCCTCGAGGTACGCGCTGTAGGCGCGATTCACCGCCGGCGCCTCGCGTCCGCGGTGCGCGCGGTAGAAGTGCGCGATCGCGGCGAGGTCGCGCTGGACCCCCGGCGAGAGCTCCTTCGACGGGCGCTGCAGCTCGATCCAGAGCGCGAGCCAGCCCGCGTAGCGCAGCTCCGGCCGCTCGGAGCGCCAGAGCGTGAGCAGCGCCACGAAGCTGGCGTCCTCTTCCCACGCGAATCCCTGCAGGTGCGCCCGCTCGTGCGCCACCGTGAACGGCAGCGTTCCCGGAGCGGCGGGAAACGCGACGTTGGGCTCGCCGGTGAACGGGCCGTACACGCCGGAGACGCCCCAGCGCAGCATCAACGGGCTGGCGACGAAGCGCTTGGTCCGGCCGCCTGCGACGCGCGGCAGCTTCGCGTCGTCGAGAACGCCGGCCTGCAGGACGGCAAGTTCCCGGTCGAGGGCGGCCAGGTCCTGCGTCAGCGCCACGACGCCTTCGCCGTCCTCCGGCAGCCCGTCGCGCAGGGCGTTGAGGATGCCGGGGATCCGCGCCACCATCGCCTCGTCCCGCTCGCGCTCGGCGCGCGGCAGTTCGAACAGCTGGCCCGCGAGCGGGCGGGCGTAGCTGAAGCCCCACAACGCCAGGAACAGGGCCCAGGTCCAGCCTGCAGTGCCGGCGAGCGTGATCAGCGCGGAGAGCGCGGCCCGCCCGCGCGTGCCCGAATTCCGCCGCGCCCGCCGCCAGCCGCGGACGGGCGCCGCGAGCACGGCCAGCGCCACCAGCGCGAACGACAGCTCGGCCAGCGAGAACGGAACGAGCGCGGAGAGCGCGGCCAGCGTGCCGGCGACGGGCGGGTAGGGTCCCGCGCTGTAGACCGATTCGGTGAGGGCCGGCCGGGTGCGCAGGAACTGGAAGATCGCGCCCGCAACGATCCCGACGGCGATCCCGGACCACCCGACGGCGGTCGCCACGGAGGGCCGGCGCACCGGGTCGACCCCGGCGCTCATCCGCCGGTCGCCTTGAGCTTGAGGTAGAGCGTCTTGCGGTCGATGTCGAGGATCCGCGCCGCGAGCGCCTTGTTCCCGTTCGCTTCCTCCAGCGCGCGCCGGATCGCCGCCTCCTCGGCCTCGCGCAGCGTGCCCGCGCGGCCCGCCACCGGGGCGTGGGCCGCGATCTCGGGCGGGAGGTTCTCGACCATGACCCGCGGGAGACGCAGCACGATCAGCCGCGCGAGGACGTTCTCGAGCTCCCGGACGTTCCCCGGCCAGTGATGGTCCATCAGGCGCTGCATCGCCTCCGGCGCGAACTCGGGCGGCTCGCCGCCCTGCAGCCGCGTCCAGAGGGCCTTCACCAGCAGCGGCAGGTCGACCGCCCGCTCGCGCAGCGGGGGGAGCGAGACCGACAGCACGTTCAGGCGGAAGAACAGGTCCCGGCGGAAGGACCCCTCCTCGATCATCGTCTCGAGATCGCGGTGCGTCGCGGCGAGGATCCGCACGTCGACCTCGATCGCGTCGCGGCCGCCCAGGCGCCGCACCTCGCCCGACTCCAGCACGCGCAGCAGCGCCGACTGCATCCGCGGGCTCATGTCGCCGACCTCGTCGAGGAACAGCGTGCCGCGGTGCGCGACCTCGAACAGGCCGGCGTGGGACTGGATCGCGCCGGTGAACGCGCCGCGCTCGTGGCCGAACAGCTGGTCCTCGAGCAGGCTCTCCGGGACGCCGGCGCAGTTGAAGGCGACGTACTCGCCGCGGCTGCGCGGGCCGCGGCGGTGGATGATCTGCGCGACGAGGTCCTTGCCGGTCCCGGTCTCGCCGCGCACGAGGACCGGCGCGTCGGTCGGCAGGATCCGCTCGAGCCGCAGGAAGAGGTCCTCCATCGCGGGTGAGTTCCCGACCAGCGGCTCGAAGTCGGACGAGCGGTCACTCGCCGCGCGGCGCAGGCGCAGGGCTTCCTGCGCGGTCTCGAGCGCACGGCGGCGCGCGGCGTGCGCGCGCGCGTTCTCCAGCGCCACCGCCGCCTGGCCCGCGAACAGCTCCAGCAGGTGCGCGGTCGCGCCGTCCAGCTGGCGCACCCGGGTGCGGTGGTCGACGTAGAGCACGCCGTAGAGCGTCCCCGCGCTGGTGATCGGGACGCAGGCCACCGCGCGCACCCCGCGATCGGTCAGGCTCGCGCCGGCCGGGTGATCTCCGCTCTCCGCCGGCTCCTCGATGTACGCCGGCTGACCGGTCCGCACGACCTCCCGCACCAGCGTCCGGCTGACCGCGAAGTCCGGCGCGCTCGGGTCGACGCGATCGACCGGGCGCGAGAGGGCCAGCTCGAGCCGCTCCCCCTCGACCAGCACGATGAAGCCGCGCTCCATCCCGGAGAGCGCGATCGCCTCCTCGAGCACCAGCGCCAGGACCTCCTGCGGCTCCGTGATCGTCGCGGCGCGCTTGCCGAATTCCACGATCCGCAGCAGCGCCGAGGCGTCGAGCGCGCGGCGCGGCCCGGTGGTCTCGCCGCTGGTGGTCGCGTCGGCGGAGCGCGCCCGCAGGTGGCGCACCTCGCGCGAAAGCAGGTCGGCCAGCAGCTCCGCCCCCGGGCCCTGCCCGGCGGCGGTCGCGCGGAAGGCGTCGAGCGCCGATTTCAGCATCCCCGCGGCGGCGTCGATCTGCCGCTCGCGCCGCGCGTCCCGCGCCAACTGGAGCCACGCGCGCCAGGCGTGCTCGCCGCCGGCCTCGGCGAGCGCGCGCAGCGCGTCGCGGGCCTGCGTGCGATCGCCCGCCGCGTCGCGGGCGAGCCGCGCGCGGGCCAGGCCGAGGATCCACTCGGGCGAGTCGGGCCCGTGGGGCGCCTCGCGCAGCACCGACACCGCCTCCTCGGCGGAGCCGTCGAGCGCGAGCGCGATCGCCTCCTCGAAGAGGGTCCGCTCGAGCGCGGCGAGCGCCCCGGGATCGGGGGGAGGGGGAGGAGTGCGAGGAGATGGATCGGTCATCGGCTCGGCTCGGGTGGCGGCGCGGGCGGCGGGAGCCGCGAGGGGAATTATGCCACGGCGGGTAAATATTCCCCGGTCGGCGGCGAGGTTTGCCGTGCCGCTGTTTCCGGAGGGGATTTTCACCCCATGAGATCTAAACAATTGACCGAAAAGCACTTGAGTCCCCTAATGGGGACGATCCGGACGGACAGGCCCGGCCCGGCCGCCGGTCCTCCGGTTGGCCTGACTCTTGCGATACCGTCTGGCACTCGCCTACGGCTTTTCCTCGCCGCCCGCAGCGCCCCGACCCATGAGGGCCCCGTGAGGCCAAGCGGACGGCGGGTCGGATACTCCCGGACCGGGGGGCCTGTCGCCCCGATCAGGCCTCCCGGTCAGGGGATTCCGAAGAGACTCACGGCGGGGCCGGCTATTTCCTGGGCCCGATCTGGGACCCCGGCCCCGCCAACTCTCTCCCCTCTCCCCGCCCGCGATCGCTGCGCCCAGCCGGTACCGCGGCCGGGCGCGGCCAGGTGGCCAGGTGTCTACAATCGCGGGGTGCTCTTCCTCGGCATCGAGTCGTCGTGCGACGACACCTGCGCCGCGGTCCTCGACGATCGCGGCTTCGTCCGGTCCTCGGTCGTCTCCTCGCAGGTCCGGCTGCACGCCCCGTACGGCGGCGTCGTCCCGGAGATCGCGGCGCGGCACCACCTCGAGGCGATCGGCCCGGTCGTCGCGCAGGCGCTCTCGGACGCCGGGACCGGCCTGGACGGGATCGGCGGGATCGCGGTGACGCGCGGGCCGGGACTGGTCGGCTCGCTGCTCGTCGGGCTCGCCTACGCGCGCGGCCTCGCGCTGCGGCGCGGCCTGCCCGTCGTCGGCGTGAACCACCTCGAGGGACACATCGCCTCCGGGTGGCTCGAGTGTCCCGCGCTCCCGTACCCCGCGCTGGCGCTCGTCGTCTCGGGCGGCCACACCGCGCTCTGGCGGATCGCGGCCCCGGGGGACTACGTCGAGACCGCCCGCACGCGCGACGACGCGGCCGGCGAGGCGTTCGACAAGGTCGCGAAGATGCTCGGGCTGCCCTATCCCGGCGGCCCCGTCATCGACCGGCTGGCCGAGCACGGAAACCCGCTCGCGGTCGCGTTCGGCGAGGTGCGAACCAAGGGGGAACCCGCCTTCTCGTTCTCCGGGTACAAGACCGCGGCGCGCGTCCACGCGGAACGGAGCGGCCTCGCGCCGCTCGCCCACCCCGACGACCCGCCGCCCCCCGCGATGCTCGACCTGGTCGCGGCCTTCCGTTACGCCGTCGTGCGCGAGCTGGTGCGCCGCACGCGGCAGGCGATCGAGTCGGAGCGGCCGCGCGCGCTGGTGCTGGCCGGCGGGGTCGCCGCGAACCGCCTGTTGCGAACGGAGTGCACGCGGCTCGCCGACGCCCACGGGCTGGCGCTCTCGATCCCGCCGGCGCGCTACTGCGCCGACAACGCCGCGATGATCCTGAAGGCCGGGCTTCCCCGTCTGCTCGCCGGCGAGGACGACCTGGAGGACCTGGACGCGGTGGCGCACCTGCCGCTGGGAGGCCCCGAGGCGGAGCGGCGGTCCCGGCGCCACCGCTGAGTCCTTTCGGCGGCACGCCCCCGCATCCCGGCGTAAACTCCCCGGCGCGCGCAGTTCCAGGGGAGAACTCATGAAGCCGCTCTTGTCCGACGTCACTGTCGCGCTGCGCGTCGTGCGCCCCGCGCTCGTTGCCACCCTGCTCCTGCTGTCCGGTTTCCCGGCCGGCGCGCAGGTCGTCCGGCAGGTCACGCTGACGCTGACCAGCGCCCCCGGGCCCGGTGCCCTCAACGACGCCGGGACCGTGGTCTACTCGGGCACGTCGACCGATCAGCTCGGCCAGAACCCGACGCACGGCTTCCAGATCGTGCGCTTCGACGCGGCGAGCGGCGCCGGCACGCAGGTCACGGCGCGCCCCGAGGGCGTGGCCGCCAGCGTGTCGGTCAGCGACGACGGCCAGTGGCTCGCTTTCGCCTCGCCGGCCGACCTGGTCGGCCAGAACTACGACCGCAGCTCCGAGCTGTTCGTGATGCGGAACGACGGCACGGCGATCACCCAGCTGACGAACGACCCCTCGCCCGTCGCAGGGAGCGTCGGAACGGTCGTGCTGGCGGGCAACGGCCTGAAGATCCTCTTCAGCGCCAACCTCGACCCGTTCGGCACCAACCCGCAGAAGCGGACCCAGCTCTTCGCGATCAACCGCGACGGCAGCGGGCTGAAGCAGCTGACCAGCTTCGCCAGCGGCGGAATCGGCAAGTTCTCGATCAGCGACGACGGGACGCGAATCGCCTTCGGATACGACGGAGACCCGCTCGGGACGAACGCCGACCTGGGCGGCGAGATCTTCGCGATGGCCGGCGACGGGACGAGCCTGCGCCAGCTGACGACCACCCCCGCCGGCTACGACAGCAGCTCCGCGGAGCTGTCGGGGAGCGGCAACCGGATCGCTTTCCAGTCCGCTGCCAACCTGGTCGCCAACAACACCGAGTTCTACACCGAGATCTTCGCGATCGACTGGGCGGGGACCGGGCTGCGCCAGGTGACCGACACCGTCGCCACGCTCCAGCTCTTCGGCGCGCCCGCGTCGCAGTCCCCGTCGATCACCGACGACGGCGTGACGATCGTCTTCTGGTCGAACTTCAACCGGATCTTCCCGTTCCCGTCGTACAACATCGACGGCAACTTCGAGGTCTTCAAGATCCGCTTCGACGGCACCTCGCTGGTGGCGCTGACCTCCTCCGCGCTGTCGGTCGGCTCGCTCCTGCCGACCGTTTCCGGCAACGGCAGCCGCGTCGCCTTCTACCGGCTGGCCGGGGCCGACGCCGGCAACCCGGACGGGAGCCCCGAGCTGTACTCCGTCGCCGGCACGGGCGGCACCATCAAGCAGCTGTCGAACACCTCGCCGCTCCTGATCGGCTCCCCCGACCTGTCGCCCGACGGCTCGCGGATCGTCTACACCTACACCACCGACCTGCTGGGCGACGCCGAGCTGTGGCGCGTACAGAGCGACGGGACGGACCGGGTGAAGGTGACCGCGACCGCGCTGGGAAGCGTCTCCGGCCCGGTGATCGCCGCCGACGACCGGACGATCGTCTACGCGGCCGGCGGCGACCCGCTCGGCACCAACGGGGACGGCACGACGGAGATCTTCCGGATCAACGCCGACGGGACCGGCCTGGCGCAGCTGACCAGCGACGCCACGGAGAACTCGTCGCGGCCGGCGCTGGCGAGCGACGGCTCGCGCGTCGCCTTCGACTCGACCTCGAACGTCACCGGCGGCAACCCCGACACGTCGAGCGAGATCTTCGCGGTGAACGCGGATGGTACGGGCCTGATCCAGCTGACGGCGAGCCCGACCCCCGATCCGAACAATCCGCCTTCCAGCCGCGCACCGCGGATCGACGCGACCGGGACCTGGATCGCGTTCGAGTCGAACGCCGACCTCGACGGGGGCAACCCCGACGGCACGTACGAGATCTGGCGCGTGCGCTCCGACGGCGCCTTCCTGCAGCGCCTGACCGGCGACGCGACGCTCTCCTCGCGCGGCCCCGACATCTCCGGCGACGGCCGCCTCGTCGTCTGGACCTCCGGCGCGAACCCGCTCGGAACCAACCCGGAGGGGAACACCGAGCTGTTCCTCTACGACGCCGCTACGGCCGCCACGGTCCAGCTGACGCAGTTCGCCGAGGGCGGATCCGGCGGCGCGCGGATCAGCGAGGACGGCCGTTACGTCTACTTCCTCTCCGACGCGCCCGTCTTCGAGACCGATCCCGACCGGCCCACCGACATCTACCGCGTCGTGCGCGCCACCGGTGCGATCGAGCGGGTCGGCGGACTGCGCTTCGGTGTGGTCGAGGGGCTGGGGGAGCTGGGCGCATTCCTTGGCGGCGGCGGGGGCGCCACGCCGTCCCGCGACGGCGAGCGCGCGGCGTTCACCGGCTTCGGCGACTTCACGCGCGAGAACGCGGACCTGCTGTCCGAGATCTGGCTGATCGACCGCCTCGCGCCCGCGCAGATCGAGGTCGTGCCGGGCGAGCCGACGCTGGTGCGCTGGCCGGTCGAGTCGGGCCCGGTGCGCTACGACGTGATCCGCGGCAGCGTCTCGGCGCTCGGCCCGGGCGCGGGCGGCACCGTGACGCTGGGCGCCGTCGTCTGCCTGGCCGACGACAGCCCGCTGAATTCGACCGAGGGGCGCACGGACGCCGCACGGCCGGCCGCGGGCGCCGCCTTCTTCTACCTGCAGCGCGGCAGCGTGGGGGTGGACGGGCCGCAGGCAAGCTACGGGCAGGGCTCGGGCGGAGGCGAGCGCCTGGCGGCGAGCGGCGACTGCCTGCCGTGAGGGGCCCGGCGTACACGGTGTAAAATCACCGGATGACGCGACGGGCGCTCGTGCTCGCGTTGCTGGCCTGCGCGGCCGCGCTCTTCGCGGCTTCGTGCGGCGGCCGTGCCGCGCCTCTCCCGGCCTGGCAGCGGCTCGAGACGGGGCTCGACTACGGCGAGTTCCCGGCCCCCGAACGCTCGCCGCGGGGCGACTCGATGATCCGCGTCCTGCGCGTCGATCCCCGGCACTTCGATCTCGAGCTCCTCGCCTCGTCCGCGCCGTCGGAGGGGACGCCGCGGACCGCGCGCGAGTGGGCCCGAGAAAGGGGACTGGTCGCCGCGATCAACGCCAGCATGTTCGGCGCCGACCTGCGCACCGCGGTCTCGCTGCTCAAGAACCGCGAGCACGTCAACAACCCGCGCCTGACGCGCGACAAGTCGGTGCTGGTCTTCGACCGGCTGGAGCCGGCGGTGCCGCCGGTCCAGATCATCGACCGGGAGTCCCAGGACTTCGAAGCGCTGTCCGGGGCCTACGGCGCCTTCGTGCAGAGCATCCGCATGGTCGCGCTGCCGCGCCGCAACGTCTGGGAGAAGCAACCGCGGCGTCACAGCGTGGCCGCGATCGGGATCGACGGGAAGGGGCGGGTGCTCCTGATCCACGCCCGCTCGCCCTACCCGGTCCACGACCTGATCGAGTTCCTGCTCGCCCTGCCGCTCGACCTCCGGAACGCGATGTACACCGAGGGGGGTCCGCTCGCTCAGCTCTGGATCGGTGCGGGTGGCCGGGAGCTCGAGCTGGTCGGCATGAGCGATGCGGGGTTCCTCGAAGCGGACCAGGAGTTGCCGGCGCAGCCGATTCCGAACGTGGTCGGGGTCGTCCGCCGGGCGCGCTGACCCCGCGCGCCGGGCCGCCCCGCCCGCGGGGCCTTCGCGGCTCGGCCTCGTTTCGCTGTATAAGACGCCCCGATGGCGCTGGTCTTCATCGTCGACGACGACCCCGTGATGGCCGAGGCGGTGGCCGCCGCCCTCGCGCGCGAGGGGCACGACCTGCGCACCTTCACCCGCCCCGCCGAAGCGCTCGAGACCGCGATGGTCGACCCGCCGGCAGTCGTGGTGACCGACTTCGCGATGCCGGGGATGAACGGCCTGGAGTTCGTGCTCGCGGTCCGGGAACACTCGCCCGACTCGACGTTCCTCGTCGTCTCCGGCCAGGCGACGGTCGAGGACGCGGTCAACCTGATGAAGCACGGCGTCGTCGACGTGCTGGTCAAGCCGCCGCGCGCGGCCGCGCTGCGCAAGGCGGTGGCGCTGGCCCTCTCCCAGCACCAGCTGGCCGCGGAGAACCGCCGCCTGCGGCAGGCGCTGCGCGGCCGCCGGCAGCTCACGCGCGTGATCGGCGCCTCCCCGGCCTTCGAGCAGGTCCTGCGGATGGTGGAGAAGGTCGCGCCGACCGGGTCGACGGTGCTTCTGACCGGCGAGACCGGGACCGGGAAGGAAGTGATCGCCGACGCGATCCACGAGCTGTCGCCGCGCGCCGAGCGGCGGCTGGTCAAAGTTCACTGCGCCGCGATCCCGGCCACGCTGCTCGAGTCGGAGCTCTTCGGCCACACCCGCGGCGCCTTCACGGGGGCCGTCAAGGAGAAGCCGGGCCTGTTCGAGGCGGCCGACGGCGGCACGATCTTCCTCGACGAGCTGGGCGAGATCCCGCAGGAGATGCAGGTCAAGCTCCTGCGCGTCCTGCAGACCGGCGAGGTCCAGCGGATCGGCGAGACGCGCACGCGGCGCGTCGACGTGCGCGTGATCGCGGCCACCCACCGCGACCTCGAGCTCGAGGTGGCCCAGGGGCGGTTCCGCGAGGACCTCTACTACCGCCTGAACGTGATCCCGCTCCTCGTCCCGCCGTTGCGCCTGCGTGGCGACGACGTGCTGCTGCTCGCGCACCGGTTCCTGGAGCGCGAGCGGACCGAGCGCGGCCGGACGCAGGTCGAGGGGTTCTCGCCCGAGGCGCTGGCGGCGCTGCGCGCGCACCGCTGGCCGGGGAACGTGCGCGAGCTGGAGAACGCCGTCGAGCGCGCGGCGGCGCTGGCGGAGGGGCCGCTGATCGGGCCGGACGACCTGCCGGAGGCGGTCCTCGGCGCGGGTGCCGCCGCCGGTCCGGCGCTCGCGCTGCCCGAGTCGGTGACGCTGGCGGAGGCGGAGCGGATCCTGATCCGGCACGCGCTCGACGCGACCGGCGGCAACAAGAAGGAAGCCGCGCGGCAGCTCGGCATCGGGCTGGCCACGCTCTACCGCAAGCTGGCCGCCGATGAGGACGCGGCGACCGGCGACGGGGACGGCGCGTGAGGAACCGCGACGACCTGCAGCTCTCGCGCCGCGAGGCGCGTCGCGCGCTGGCCGTGATCGGCACGATCGTCGCGCTGGTTCTCGCCGCCGGACTGATCTGGATGTGGTACTCCAACCGGGCGCGGCTCGACGACAGCCAGGGGATCCGCGCGGCGCGCACGGTCGGACTGTTCGAGATCCTGACCCTGCGCCAGGTGCAGTCGGGGCGCTCGCTGCTCCGGGCGATCGTCGAATCGCGCGCCGTGCAGGACTCACTCGCCGAACGGAGCCTGGCCCGGACGATCGCCGCGCTGCACGCGTTGCGCGACGATTTCGGCAGCCTGCTCGTGGTGATCGACGACGTGGACGGGAAGCCGGTCGCGTGGTCCACCCCCGCGGCGATCCTCCAGCTCGGCGTCGGCGCCCGCCCGGTCGCGGACGCGAAGCTGACCACGCAGTCCCGGTTCCTCGGCGGCAACCAGACGGTGATCCTGTCGCAGCCGGTCGTGATCGAGGGGCGCGCGATCGGCAACGTGCGCGTCGCGGTCCTGATCGGGCGGTTGTTCGTCGAGCAGACGACGTCGGATCTCGAGGCGCCGCTGGCGATCTTCGACGGCGCCGTGCCGGTCCATTCCAGCTTCCCGCGCCCGCCCCCGCCCCCGCCCGATCCCGCGCAGCCGCTCGAGCGCGGCGAGGTCCGGCTGGCGCGCGCGGCGCTCGGCAGCGACCGCTTCGACATCGCCTACACGAAGCCGGACGGGCTGGGCGGCGAGATCTGGCTGGCCGCGGGGATGCCGCGGCGAGCCGACGAGGCGCGCCTGCTGCGCTTCGTCCTCGCCAACGCGGCGCTCGCGGCGGTCGGGCTGGTCGTGGTGCTGGCCTCGATCGGCGCCTACCTGCGGAACGCGGACCAGCGCCAGCGCCTGGCCCGCCAGCGCGACGCGGCCGTGCAGCGCTCGGAAGGGCTGTCGGACCGGGTGGCGCACCTGGCCGCGGTGGTGCACGACATCAAGGCCCCGGTCAGCGGGATCCAGCTCCGCTGCGAGGGGTTGCTCGAGGAGGCGCCGGGCTCCGAGGTGCGGGGAGCGCTCGACCAGATCGTCGACACCTGCGAGCGGCTGAACCTCTACCTCGCCAACGTCCTGACCGCGGCCCAGGCCGAGGAGGGGCCGATCCGGCCGCACCTCGCGACGCTGCTCGTCCCCGGGCTGGTCGAGGACTCGGCGGAGCGGGTCGGCCCGCTCGCGGCGCGCCGCAAGGTGACGCTGTCGACCGAGATCGAGCCGGGCCTCCCGCCGCTCTCGGGCGACGCGGTCTTCCTCGAGCGCGCACTCGTGAACCTCGCCAGCAACGCCGTCGCCGCGACCCCGGACGGCGGCTCGGTCGTGCTCTTCGCGCGGCGCGAGGGGGGGGCCCTGGCGCTCGGCACCCGCGACACCGGCCGGGGCTTCGTCGGCTTCGATCCGAAGGAGGCCTTCTCCCGCGAGCGGCCGCAGGTCAAGGACCACTCGCTGCGCTCGGGGACCGGGCTGGGGCTCTACATCGTCGCGCGGATCGCCGAGGCCCACGGCGGGACCGCGGTGGCCGAGAACCGCCCCGAGGGGGGCGCCGAGGTCCGGATCGTGCTTCCGCTGCCGCGGGCGTAGCGCGAAGCCGGCCGGCGGGACTAACTTGTGCGGGACGCAGCCGCTCGAGGAGCTCATGGACACGATCGTCGTCACCGGCGGGGCCGGTTTCATCGGCTCCAACTTCGTGCGCGCCGCGCTGGCCCGCACCGCCTCGCGCGTCGTCGTGCTCGACAAGCTGACGTACGCCGGGAGCCTGCTCAACCTGGAGGAGGTGGCCAGGGACCCGCGGTTCTCGTTCGTGAAGGGTGACGTCGCCGACCGCGCGCTGGTGCGGCGCGTGCTCCACGAGCACCGCCCGACCTGGCTGGTCCACTTCGCCGCGGAGACCCACGTCGACCGCTCGATCGACGACCCGTCCCCGGTCGTGTTCACGAACCTGGTCGGGAGCTTCGAGCTGCTCGAGGCCTCGCGACGCTTCCTGGGCGACCTCGACCCCGCCGCGCGCGCGCGCTTCCGTTTCCTGCAGGTCTCGACCGACGAGGTCTACGGCTCGCTCGGCGACACCGGGCTGTTTCACGAGACGACCGCCTACGACCCCAGCTCGCCCTACTCGGCGACGAAGGCCGGCGCCGACCACCTCGCGCAGGCCTACGCCCGGACCTACGGCCTGCCGGTCCTGATCACGAACTGCAGCAACAACTACGGCCCGCGCCAGTTCCCCGAGAAGCTGATCCCGCTGGTGATCCTGAACGCGCTGGAGGGGAAGGACCTGCCGATCTACGGCGACGGCGGGAACGTCCGCGACTGGCTCTACGTCGGCGACCACTGCGAGGCGATCCTCGACGTGCTCGAGCGCGGCCGGCCCGGCCAGACCTACAACATCGGCGGCGACAGCGAGCGCACCAACCTGCAGGTCGTCGACCGGATCTGCGAGGTGCTCGACGAGGAGGTCCCGGCCGCGTCCAACATGGCGCTGGCCGGGCGCGGCAAGCGCTCCTACCGCGAGCTCAAGACCTTCGTCCCGGATCGCCCGGGCCACGACCGGCGGTACGCGATCGACGCCTCGAAGATCAAGGGCGAGCTGGGCTGGCGGCCGCGGCACGCGTTCGAGGAGGGACTGGCGGAGACGGTCCGCTGGTACGTCGCGAGCCGCGCGTGGTGCGAGGGGGTCCAGGCCGGGAAGTACCGCCGCGAGCGGCTGGGCCTCGCGGCGCACGAGGGGGAGCGCGCGTGAAGGGGATCATTCTCGCCGGGGGTTCCGGCTCGCGGCTCTGGCCGCTGACGCTGGGCGTCTCCAAGCAGCTGGTGCCGATCTTCGACAAGCCGATGATCTACTACCCGCTGACGACGCTGATGCTGGCCGGGATCCGCGAGATCCTGGTGATCACGACGCCCGAGGACGAGGCCGCGTTCCGGCGCCTGCTGGGCGACGGCAGCCAGTTCGGCCTGGCGCTGTCGTACGCCGCCCAGCCGCGGCCGGAAGGGCTGGCGCAGGCGTTCGTGATCGGGCGCGAGTTCGTCGGCCGCGGGCGCGTCGCGCTGGCGCTGGGCGACAACCTGTTCTACGGCCACGGCCTGCCGGAGTCGCTGCGCTCGGCGGCGGGTCGCGAGCGCGGCGCGACGGTGTTCGCCTACCGCGTGACCGACCCGGAGCGCTACGGGGTCGTCGAGTTCGACGCCGCCGGCCGCGCGATCTCGATCGAGGAGAAGCCCAAGGCGCCGCGCTCGCACTTCGCGGTTCCCGGGCTCTACTTCTACGACAACCGCGTGCTCGACGTCGCGGCCACGCTGAAGCCGTCGCCGCGCGGCGAGCTGGAGATCACCGACGTCAACCGCGCCTTCATGGCGTGGGGCGAGCTGCACGTCGAGATCATCGGGCGCGGCACCGCGTGGCTGGACACCGGGACGCCGCAGGCGCTGATGCAGGCCTCGTCGTTCATCCAGGCGATCGAGGAGCGGCAGGGGATGAAGGTCGCCTGCCCCGAGGAGATCGCGTTCCACATGGGGTTCATCGACAAGGGCGGGCTGCGGCGCGCGGCGGAGCGCCTCGGGTCGTCGGCCTATGCGCAGTACCTCTTCCGGGTGCTCGACGAGTCGGAGAGCTGAGCCGATGCAGGTCCTGCCGACCGAACTCCCCGGCGTGCTGCTGGTCGAGCCGACGGTCCTCTCCGACGCGCGCGGCTTCTTCGTCGAGTCCTGGCAGCGCGACCGGTTCGCCGCCGCGGGGATCGAGGGGCCGTTCGTGCAGGACAATCACTCGCGCTCCGGGCCGTGGACGCTGCGCGGCCTGCACGCGCAGCTCCGGCAGCCCCAGGGGAAGCTGGTGCGCGTGGTCGAGGGGGAGATCTTCGACGTGGCCGTGGACATCCGGCGCGGCTCGCCGACCTTCGGGCGCTGGACGGGGGCGCTGCTGTCCGCCGCCAACTTCCGCCAGCTCTGGGTCCCGCCGGGATTCGCGCACGGGTTCCTCGTCACCGGCGGCCCGGCCCAGGTGCTCTACAAGGCGACCGCCTTCTACGCCCGCGAGGACGAGGTCGCGATCGCCTGGAACGACCCGTCGATCGGGCTCGCCTGGCCGCTGCCGGCCGGCCGCGAGCCGGTCCTTTCCGACAAGGACCGGACGGCGCCGGGGCTGGCCGAACTGGTCGACCGGCTCCCGGTCTACCCGGCGGCGGCGGCGGTCTGACGCCGGGGCGGCGCGGGGCTCGGTTCTCGGAATGAGAGAACGGGACCTCCGGCCGGCTCTCAGGATGAGAAGCGCGGATTGCGGCCGCCGTCACGGAGTCCAGCTAAGTCGTTGATTACAATGGACGAAGGAACGTGGGATCGGTTGGCACGCGTGTTGCTCTTAGGAGAGGCATCAGCTTCGTAGGTCTCGGCCAGCGGAATCCGCTGGCCTCCTTTTTTTCTGGCTGGGAATCAGCGCAGGCGGGGGGACGGCTGACCATGGAGCCCGAGATCGAGGCGATGCGCCGGGCGCTGCTCGCTCGGTTGACGAGGCTGCTCCGGGACGGCGCGGAACGGACGCTGGCCGGCGAACTGGACCAGATCGCTCTGCGCTGCGCCCGCCTGCCGGTGCAGGACCGCCGTACGGCCGACGAGATCCTCGGATACGACGAGAACGGGCTGCCCAGCTGAGGGTGATCGACACCTCCGCCCTCCCGGCTATCCTCCCGGCTGTTCATGGGCGACGACTTCTCGAGAACCGACCTTCCGACGTCCTGATCGGGCTGGGGCGGCGTGCCTCGACGCTGATCCTGACGCGCGGGCGTCGCCCGGCGAAGTGGCGGCGCTCGCGGTCATCCGGGAGGCCGCGGCGATCTTCGACCGCCGTGCAACTCGTGGCTGACCGGCTGCACCCGCTTTCATCTCGTGCGTTTCACAACCGAAGCGCGCACTCAAGGACCTCCTGGCAGAGTCCTGTCCGTACCTCGCCCCGCCGGAAAGGAACGCGCCAACAAGAAAGTAAGGACGGCGTGCAGCGCCACGGCGGGCCACAGGAGCGGTCCGACCCAGTCGGTGCGGATGCCGAGGTACGCGAGATACAGCGTGACGGCCGCGCTGTAGGTCAACATGCCGAGCTGCGGCGTACCCGTCCAGCAGGCGATCGCCAGGGCGATCAGTGCGATGCCGGCCACAGCCGCGGCGGGTACGGCGATCCCGCCCAGTTCCCCGCCCAACAACAGGCGCCCGACGAGCGAAGGAACGAGCACCAGAGCCAGGCCCGTCACGGCTTCCGCGGCGGCGGCGAACCGGAGCATCCTGTTCGTGGCCAGCGGCCTGCCATCCGTCATCTCCGGGCCCTCCAGTCGGTCGGGGTGACCGGAATCCGCTAGTGCTTCTCGGCCGGCTTGGCCTCGCTTGCCGCCGCCTGTGCCGCCTCCGCCGCCGCTTTCTGCTCTGCCGTGAAGGGCTGCAGTTTGAAGGTCAGCTTCTCGATCTTGCCGGTGAACCTGAACGGAACGTCGTAACGCTGCTCCAGCAGCGCGACGCCGGTGCGCGTGTCCTTGCCGATGTCGAAGGTCTCGTCCTCCGGGAACGTGACCGGGATGGTGTGCTCCATGGAATTCCTGGCCACCTCCTTGCCGTCCACGGAGAGCACGCCCGTCCCGCCCGCGCCCAGGGCCGCGCCATCGGCCTTGAAGTCGAAGACGACGGTGTGCTTGCCGGCGCCCAGCGCTGGTCCGGTCCAGACCGTGCGCTTGAGATCGAGCAGGTTGTAGACGAACACGGGCTTGCCCTTGCCCAGATCGAACGCCCGCGTGGCCAGCGCCGCGACCGCCCACAGCAGACCGAGCGCCAGGATGCCGTGGCCGATCCACCGCTTGCCGCGCGACCAGTCGCGGCTTCTGCCGGCCCAGCTCAGGAGCAAGCCGGCGATCAGCAATGCAAGGCCGGCCGTCCTGATCCCGACCTTGTCGAACCAGTAGTTGTAGCTCCGGCTCAGCAACAGCGCGTAACCGCCAAACCGCCCGCCGTCGGTGACGATCACGCCTTCGGCGCCACCGGAGGGGATATCGAGCGCGGCGGTGATGCTGTAGGACTTCTGGATGATGCTCGGGGCGCCGCTGTTGGGAATGCCGCTCAAGGGCCCGACGTAGTTGAACTCGGTCCGCCCGCCCGTGAGATTCGGCTTCGGCGCGTTCCAGCGCGCGAGCGTCGAGTTGTCGAGCGGGAGCACGTTGTACTTCGCCGCTTCGCTGTAGAACAGGGCCTGCATCTCTGCGAGCTTGTCCGGCATCTGGGCGGCCAGGTCGTTGGACTGGGTGGGATCCTCCGCCACGTTGTAGAGCTCCCACTTGTAGCCGGTGATCACGTCGGGCGCCGGCTTGCTGCTGAGGACCCACGGAGTCGTCGCCGGGGTGGTCGCCGCGACCCAGCCGTCGTTATAGATGGCGCGGTTGCCGAGCATCTCGAAGTACTGCGTGGTGTGGCGGGTCGGAGCGTTGGCGTTCGCCTTGTTCCACGTGTACGCCATGCTCACGCCCTCGATCGGAAGCTGCCCGATGCCATCGATCGTATCGGGAGCCGGGATACCGGTCGCTTCGAGGATGGTCGGCACGATGTCGATGACGTGATGGAACTGGCGCCGGATGCCGCCGACGTCGTCGATGTGGCCGGGCCACGAGATGGCCACGCCCTGCGCCGTCCCGCCGAAGTGAGACGCCACCTGCTTCACCCACTTGAAGGGCGTGCACATCGACCATGCCCAGGCTGCCGCGAAGTGCGGGAAGGTCCGGTCGGAGCCCCAGAACGGGTACCAGAGCAGCTGGGCCTTGACCGGCACCTCGATGCCGTTGAAGGTGGTGAACTCGTTCGGCGTGCCGTTCAACATCCCTTCGGCGCTCGCGCCGTTGTCGCCGGCGATGTAGATGATCAGCGTGTTGTCGAGCTGGCCGAGGTCCTCGACCGCCTGGATGACCCGGCCGATCTCATTGTCCGTGTACGCGAGGTAGGCCCCGAAGACGTCGGCCTGCCGGATGAAGAGCTTCTTCTCCTCGACGCTGAGCGAGTCCCACCTGGGCAGCTTCGCGCCGCCATACTCCGCCTGCCCGTCCGGCCACGCGGTGAGCTTCGCATTCTCGGGCATGATGCCGAGCTTCTTCTGGTTGGCGAAGATCCTCTCCCGCACCTTCTCCCAGCCCTCGTCGAAGAGGTGCATGTCGCTGACCTTCTTGATCCACTCCGGCGTGGGGTGATGGGGCGAGTGCGTGCCGCCGGGCACGTAGTAGACGAAGAACGGCTTCTCGGGCGCGATCTCCTTCAGCTGCTTCATGTAGTGGATCGCCTCGTCGGCCATGGCGGTGGTGAGGTTCCAGCCGGGATCGCCCCGGAAGGGGAAGATGGCCGTGGTATTCCGGAACAGGTTCGGCTGCCACTGGCTCGCGTCGCCGCCGACGAAACCGTAGAAGTACTCGAAGCCCATGCCATTCGGCCACTGCTCGAACGGCCCGGCCTGGGTCGACTGATAGGAGGGGGTGTTGTGGTTCTTGCCGAACCACGAGGTCGCGTAACCGTTCCCCTTCAGGATGGTGCCGATGGTGCCCTTCTCGAGCGGGATGATCGAGTCGTAACCCGGAAATCCCGTCGTGATCTCGCCCACCACCCCGAAGCCCACCGAGTGGTGGTTGCGGCCGGTGATGATCGCCGCGCGCGTCGGCGAGCACAGCGACGTGGAATGGAAATTCGTGTAGCGCAGGCCGTTCTTCGCGATGCGATCCAGCGCGGGGGTCGGTACGACGCCGCCGAACGTGCTCGGCGCGCCGAAGCCGCTGTCATCGATCATGATCAGCAGCACGTTGGGCGCGCCTTTCGGCGGCACGACGCGCGGCGCCCACCATGGAGTCGACTCGGAGGCCCGCTCCTTGATCACGCCCTCGAACTTCGGGTCGGGCGGGGGCAGCTGCTTGCCGCTGATCGTCGTGGTGGCCGTAGGCGAACCCAGCTCGCCAGTCACTTCCTGCGCGATGCTGTAGGAGGAGAAGGATGCCAGCGCAGCGCCAATAGCCGCGATCGCGAGTGCCCGCGTGACCGTCTTCATGAGATCCCCTTCCGTTCGGGCGGATAGCCGGCATCCGCCGCGTTTCGCCACGGGTCAAGGCTAGCACCGGGCGGCGGAAGGCGGAATGGACTGCAGGGCTGCGGCCGAGTAAGCCCATGCTTCGCGTCCTTTTCGCTTTCTGCGGGGAAGTGAGCGTCAGCCGATTCGTACGGTCGCAGCCGCGGAGGCGGGAAACTCCCCGTCCTCGTTTCGTCGCTCATCCGTCCTCCCGTGTCGCTCCTCCGACCGGGACGGACGAATTACTCCACCACTTTCTCCCTCACGCGCGAGCAACATTTCGGGCAGCAGGACAAGGTCCCGTACCCCTGCTCCATCTTCACCAGCCGGGCCTGCTCGTCGTAGATGGCCCGATGCATCAATGCACCAGCCACCATCCTTCCCGACTACTTCACCTCATCGTCCGTCGATGCAACTCGCGTCACTTCGAAGGTGACGACGCCGCCCTTGGAGATCGAGAAGTCAATCCTTCGGAGTCCCGAGGGAACCGTCGCGAAGAAACCTCCAGACCACGAATCCTCGGAACACAGCCACGGCGGCGCCATTCGGTCCAGATTGCGACTCACCAGCTCCACACGGCGCTCGCTGAAGAAGCCCTTCCATCGTCGCATGATCCGGGCCTGCTCCCCGCCCGGATTCCCCGGATCTTGGACTGGAACGAAGCTCCGCGGCGGCGCTTGCGACGCGGTCACATCGAAGACCGCGAGCAAAGGCGGTTTTCGGCCTGGTCGAGTCTCAATCCAGTCAAGCGTAGAAGTTCTGGCGTCGAGTAGAACTGCCGTAGAGCAGGTAGGCGCTATCGTCGATAACTCCAAAGTAGTACCATTCCATATCAGGACAGAGGCACCCCGCGTAGAGACGGCCTGAGCGGAGGAATGGCGCCGGAACCTCTACAATCGGCGCCAGTTCCCCGCACGATCGGAACTCCTTGGCGAGAAGGGGAGCTTCCTTGTAGAGCAGGTCAAGCAGCTCTCGGCGAGCCTCGTCATCGAGCACGGTCCATTTCAGGACCTTGCTGTCCGTCAGGCTCATCGTGAATACGGGCTCGCACGGAGGCTCTTGAGGATGCGCGGACAAGCCCGTAAGGAGCACGAGCGTCACAACGATCAAGCACGCCGTTGGGGTATGCACGCTCCTACTTCGCCTGGGCATGGTAGCTTCTCCAGTTTGCATGCAAGTGTGCGGCGTCCGTCGCCGGCGTCGTCAGCGTGAGCTGCGTCCGGTGCCCTGGGCGTCCTACTCTCCGGTTACGTCAGTGTCTTGGTCGAGTGCCTTCTCCTTCGCCTTCAGTGGCGGCAGCAGCTCGTCGACTCGCACCGCAACATCCCGACACGACTTCCCCTCACGGCATCGATCCAGCGCCAGAGCCCACGGCGACTCTACTCCACCACGCCTCTCGTGCTGCCTGACGACAGCGCGCGGGATCGAAGCAGAGACAAGCGGAAGCCTCGCGAGAGTCCCCACGCCGACTCTCGTAAACCGTAAAGCAAAGCTCCGTGTCGATGCATTGATCGACGGTAATCCCGATCGGTGGCGGCTCCGTCGCTGCGAAGGCGCGGACACCATCAACCCAGAGGACGGGACCCATCGCGGACTGAAACACCCCGTAGACGCCAAGGCCAATCACCATGCCCGCACGCCCGAATCTGGCGAGGCCGTCGACTTTCCGGGCCTGGGCGAGAATCTCACGGTTCGCCTCCGCCCAGCGCCGGGCGTACGTGGGGTCGGTGCCGATCGAATCGAGTGCCTCTCCTCGATCATCGACCCTCCGGCGTGGATCGTAGCGCCGATGCTCGAGGTCATGCCCGGAACTGAATCGCCGCGATGAGTGCCTCGAGAAGCCACATCTCGTACGCGATGCGACGCATCTCGGCGATCAGGCTCCGCGCGGGCGTGGACGGTTTGTCCAGGAAGTGCGTTTCCAGATCCTGGCCTGCCGCAGGGGCCACCAAGGCACAGATCCCGGCGGGCTCTGCGGCCGGTGCCGCCGATGGAAGAGTCGCGACCAGAAGTAGTACGCCGACGCGCCAGCGCGGCGCTGACGCAGCCTCGAGGCGCGTGCAGATGTCTCTGCGACTCATCTCGCACCTCCGTTGACACACTCCTTCCCAGCGCCCCCCGCGTGCGGGAAGGAGATGCCCGTCCCGACCGTGGGCCGCCGTGGGTTGTCCCAGCTCGTACACATCGAAGTCCCCGGCGCCTCGTTCCCCCCAGGTCGTCCCGCTCTGGTTGAACGAGGAGACGGAGACGAAGTCGTTGACCGTCCCGAGACTCCGCGGTGCCGCAACCGGCCCACGTCCACGTCGCGCCCTTGGTCATCACGCCAGAGCGCATCTGGGCGGCATCTTCGGGCGTGAACCTCGTGCCGTCGGTCATCTTGAAGGCGTCCTTGTCATTGTGACCGAGGAAGAAGCCGGCCTCGAACGCGCTGTCCTTCTGGCTGTTGAACCACTCCAGGAACTTGCTGTCCCCTGGGTAGACGGTCACGATCGCCCGCTTGCCTTGGAGGTACTTCTGGAGGGCCTTGGCATTCGCCTTGACATGGTTGCCCTGGAGTTCGTTCTCCAGCTTGTCAGTGGCCGGGAACGTCGCGCGCTTGATGATTTCGACTATCGGAAGGCCGAGAGATTGCAGCTCGTAGGTGACCCCGTCACCCAGGTCTTCGGCTCCAGCGTGCCGGGGTCCGACACCTCCTGTTCCGTCTTGGGCAGCTGTGGAGTCGTAACACACTGTTCCTGGATCGTGACGCTTCTACGCCGCGGTGTCGCTACTTCGAACCCGCGGGGGCAGGCGCCTTCGTCGGTGTCCCCTCTTCCGTCTCGATCTCCCGCATTGCCGCCAGCTCGGTCATCACGTGTCGATCCGCGAAGAAGAGGAGGCGACTCCTAGACTCTGTCTCGACCTCGGATGCGCGGACGAACTCGTCCTCTGTTGCGCTCACGGTGTCACTACGTACTTGACGCTGTTCAGTCGCGGCAGCAGGACGGGCTCCCAAAGCCTGACCTCATGCCGGAGATGCCAAGTGCCGGGAGTCCAGGCACGGGGGTCTCCGTGACACGGAAATCGAGATGTCGATGTGAGTCCTCCGAGATCGTCACGCCGGCCGCTACGAGTCGCGCAGCGAGTTCTTCTCGAATCTTCTCATCTGCATCTGGCCGGCTGATCTTGGAGATCCGGTCAAACTTGAGGCCCACCTCCGGCAGGCGCGACAGCGGCAGCTGTCGCTGACCGCCCTCGGACGCTCCAGCGAAGAGCGTGCAAACAACGAGAACGATGATAGCCTTTGTCGACATCGTCTCTCCCTCACGACCCTACTTCGATATTCCGAGTTCGCTAAGCGCCGCCTTCTGGTAGCTACTCGCATATTGCCGGCCGACGGGGCCGTCGATCACGAACCTGTCTGTGGGCCCTGGGGCACCGCAGTTCCGTGCGCGCTCCGCTTCATCCCTGCCGTTTCCCCCCGGCGGGTACGTGCGCGCCGTCGGCAAGCCTCCCCCCGGAGGCGCGTCGGCGGGGAGAGGCCCCCCTTCCCGATGCCGACGCTTGTGGCCGACGCGAGAGAGAAACCACGATCGGGATTCCCTTGTCAAGCGCGACCGTGTAACAGGTTGACATGCTTACGGAGTGGGCGGGAGGCGTAACCCGGGTCCGCGGGTACCCGATCCAGCGACAATGAACAGCGGCAGCGCGCCGTGGTGTCGGGAATCCGCAGCGCCGGACGCACGGTTCGGTGATCCGGCTCGCTACTGGAGCCGACCCCGGACACCCGCTCGCGCATCGCCAAGGCACCCCCGGCACCAGTACGTGCTGCGCTGCGCCTGCGTCCGCCGCGCCACCGGCCCGCCGCAGCGCGGGCACGGCTCTCCCTCCCGCTCGTAGACCGCGAGGAAGCGCTGGTACGAGCCGGTCAGGCCGTGCGCGTCCTGGAAGTCGGAGAAGGTCGTGCCGCAGGCCTCGATCGCGGCGGCGAGGACCGCGCGCGTCGCGGCGTGGAGCCGCGCGATCTCGTCGCGCGTCAGCCGGCCCGCCGCGCGGAACGGCGACAGCCGCGCGTGCCACAGGATCTCCGAGGCGTAGATGTTGCCGATCCCGACCAGCCGGTCCTGCCGCAGCAGCCAGGTCTTGAGCGGCTGCGGGCTGCCGCGCAGCAGGCCCGCGAGGCGCTCGGGCGTGAAGGCATCCTCCGTGGGATCGACCGCGTCGGACACCGCGTCGCCGGGCGCGCGCAGCCACTCGAAGGTCCCGAACCGCCGCGGATCGATGAACGACACCACGCCGCCGTCGAGGAAGAGCTGCGCCCGCACGTGAGGCCTCGGCGTGCCGGCCGGGACCGCTCCGCCGAAGACGAGCCGTCCCGTCATGCGCAGGTGGACCGCCAGCCAGAGCGGCGCCGCGTCCGCGGCGGCCGGCTGCAGCTCGATCAGCACGCGCTTGCCGACGCGCAGCACGCGGCCGACCGTGCGCTCGGCGAGCCGCGCGCCGGGCGGCGCCAGCTTCGTCCGGTCGTGGATCGCGAGGCGCGTGACGCGCCGGCCCGCGACGAGCGGGGCGAGCTGGCGCGCGACGGTCTCGACCTCGGGCAGCTCGGGCACGCGCGCCCCTCACTTCTTGCCGGAGAAGGTGCGCTGGAGCCAGTTGGGCTTCTTCTCTTCAGCGGGCTTGGGCTCGGCCTTGGCCGGCTTGGGCTTGGGTTCGGGCTTGGCCTCCGCCTCGGCTTTGGCGACCGCGCCCTTCGCCGCCGCCCCCTTGTGGCGCGACTCGTACCAGTTCCGCGCGCCCAGCAGGTGCAGGTCCCGGTCCGCTCCCTTCAACTCGACCCCGACGCCGATGAAGTCGTAGACCGCCAGCAGGTCGCCGCGCGCGCTCTTCCCCTGGATGTTCAGCGCGGCCTGCAGCTCGATCATGTCGCTCATGACCAGCAGGTCCCGGATCTCGATCCGGTCCGCCCCGTAGACGAGGCCGGTCTTCCCGACGACGTCGTTCACTTCGAGGATCCGCTCCCCGATCTTCGGCAGCGGCTTCTTCGCCGTGAAGAACCGGATCAGCGGCGCCGAGTCGCGCAGCTTGAACTTGACATCGCCCCGGAAGACGTCCTTGTCCTTGAAGCCGAACTGGCCGCGCGGCGCGTCGAATTCCGCCCACCAGCCCTGCATCGGCTTCCCTTCCGCGGACTCGCCGGGCAGGTCGAAATTCGACAGCTTGATCGTCATCCCGTCGATCGCGAAGCGCTGCGCCATCATGTCGACCTGGCTGAGCGGGATCGCCGCGTCGATCTTCCCCTTCATCGCGAGGCCCCCCGCGTCGAGCGCGAGGCGGTCCGTCACCAGCGTGACCTTCCCCTCGCCCGTGTTGCCGCGCGTCGAGGCCTTCAGGCGCACGTCGAGGCGCGCGGAGCCGCCCTTCAGCTTCAGGCCCGTTCCCGCCGGGATCAGGTAGTTCGCGCGGGTCAGGTCGTTCGCCTGGAGGTCGTCGATCTCCAGCTCCAGGTTGCCGTCGGGGATCTCCTCGCTGATCAGGTCGTCGTCGGAGACGGCGTGCAGGCGGAGCTTCCTGCCGACCGCCGCGTCCGGCGTGGAGGTCGCCAGGCCGATCCCGAAGTCGGTCATCAGCAGCTCGAGGTCGATCAGCGGCCGCTCCGGCCCCTCGAGCACCTTCACGTCGATGTCGGACTTCCCCTCGGCGCGATAGACCAGGAAATTGGCCGCCAGCTTGTCGGTCGCCATCCTGACGCGGCTGCCGGGCTGCAGCTTGCCCTTCTCGATCAGCAGCTCGGTCGAGAGGCTCCGCTCGGTGCCGTCGAAGGAAAGCCACGGCACGTGCCGGACCAGGTGGTTGAGCAGCGGCGCGCCGCCGGGAGTCGTTGCGTCGAGCTGGATCCGCCCCGCGGTGTACGGCAGGAACTTCAGCCCCTTGTTCTCGCCGTAGTCGTAGCGCCGGATGTCGACCTCGGCCCGCAGCTTCGCGTCGACGAGGAACGGCCGCCCGGCGGCCCTGGCCTCGAGCGCCGGGAACTCGACCCACGCGCCGTCCAGCTCCAGCCACCGCCCCGGGCCGATCGACATGCCGCCGCCGGCCTGCCCCGGCCCCGTCATGCGGTAGTCGTCGATCCAGACCTCGCGCACGTCGTCGACCCGCGAGCTGATGACCGAGACGCCCCACTTCGGCGCCTTCGGGACCTTGTTCGGATCGCGCAGCGAGTCCTTGTAGTCGAGCCCCTCGATCGGCGGGACGAACGACTCCTTGTCCTTCAGCTCCTCCGGCGTGACCGGGCGGCGGCGCATCCGGAACTCGACGCCGCGGGCGCTCGCACGGACGATGCTCACCGTCTTCCAGACCAGCGGGATCGGGTTGACGACCGCGCTGACGTGGTCCGCGACGGCCTCGATCTGGCTGCGGGTCGCCTGGCTGCGGATCCTGAACCCGTGGACGACGGCGTGGCCGGGGAAGAGGGTGTAGGCGCTCTCGTAGTGGACGACGGTCTTCTCCGGGTGCTTGTTGAGCAGCCGTTCGACCGTGCCGGCGCGGAGCATCACGTTGCCGACCACGAGGTAGACCAGCTCGAGCCCGATGACGACGGCGAGCAGGATCGCGACGATCCGGACCGTGCGTCGACCGAGGCGTGCGATGAGGCTCATCGGGCCCGTCTCCCCGTTCTTCGACCGCCGCGGCGGCCCAGCGGCGCGCAGCCTACATTCGCCGGCGGACGTCCGCCACGGGCCGGCATCCTTCAGCGCAGGAACGACCCGACCAGCCCCTTGAGGTTGAAGACGTCCCCCGGGTCGACCGTCTCGGCCAGGATCCCGGCCGCCTTCGAGCGCAGCCAGGGACTGCGGCTCGCGCGCCGGAAGACCAGGTCGCAGATCCACGGGTGCGCCATCCAGCCCGCCGCCTGCTCGTAGCCGCGGAAGCGGGGACGGAAATCCTGCTCGATCCGCCGCGCGTACGCGGCGAGCATCGTCGGGAGACCCTGGGAGAGCGCCGCATCGGCCGCGCCCGCCACCAGCTCCCCGGTCTCCATCGCCTTGCCGATCCCCTCGCCGGTGAAGTCGTAGGTCGAGCCGACGACCTCGCCCACGCCGGCGACGCCGGTGGGTCCGAGCGCGCGCGCACCGTCGAGCCCGCAGCGCAGCGGCGCGCCGCGCTGCGTCGTGTGCTCCGTGGCGGCGGCGAACAGCGCGCGCGCCGGCGGGAACTCGCGCGCGAAGGCCTCGTAGATCGTGTGCAGGTTGACCCTCGGGAGCCCTTCGGCCGGGAACGCCCCGACCCCGACGTTGTATTCGCCGTCTCCCATCGGGAAGATCCAGGCGTAGCCGGGGAGCACGGCGCGATCGAAGGAGACGACGAGGTCGTCGATCCGGTGCGACGAGCGGACGTAGCCGCGCAGCGCGATCCCGCTCGGCTGCCGGCGGGTCACCATCCCGAGCGCCCGCGGCAGCGCGACGTCGGCGCCGGTGGCGACGATCGCCAGGCGCGCCTCGAGCGGCTCGTCGCGGCCGGCGAACCGGACGCGCACCCCGCCAGCCCCGTCGTCGATCCCGACGACCTCGCCCCGCGCGAAGACCGCCCCGCCCGCGACCGCCCCGCCCGCGACGATCGCGTCGAGCGCCTCGCGCTGGATCGTCAGGAACTCGCCGTCGAGCGAGACCTCGATCCGCCGCGGGCTGTAGAGCGTGACGCGCGTCGACCGCGTGGGCCGCGCGGCGGACCTCGTGGAAGCAAGCCGGCGCGCTCGAGCGCGCGGAGCGCGTCGGGGATCAGCCCGTCGCCGCAGACCTTCTCGCGCGGGAAGGGGTGGCGGTCGGCGAGCAGCACGCGCCGGCCGCGGCGCGCCAGGTGCAGCGCGGCGGTCGCGCCGGCCGGCCCGGCCCCGGCGACGACGACGTCCCAGCCGTCCCGCGGGACGTCCCCGATGTTGCGCTGGAGCGGGCCGGCCATCGGCCGATCGTAGCGCCGCTCGTCAGCGGTCGGCGAGGCGCCACGCCGTCGCGAACGCCAGCCGCGCCATCCGCTGGACCTGCGCCGGGTCGAGCTTCTGCGGGCTGTCGCCCGGCTCGTGGTACTCGGGGAAGAAGTTGCCGAAGAACCGGATGAACGGGACGCCGGCGCGCGCGAAGTCGCGGTAGTCGCTTCCGCCGCGGGTGCCTTCCGTGCGGTCGAAGTGCAGGGCCATCCCGGTGGCCGGCCCGGCCCAGCGCAGCGCTGCTTCCAGCGCCGGCGCGTCGAGCGGGATGCCGGGCTCGGCGAACTCGGCGGTCTTCACCGCCGCCAGGAAGGCCGCGCCGTCCGGCAGCCGGGTGTCGGCCACGAGCTTCGCGATCTCTTCCGCCAGCCAGGGGTGGCCGATCATGTCGAGGTTCACGTACGCCCGGGTCCGGGCGAGCGGCCAGAGGGGGTGGCGGACGTAGAAGCCGGACCCGAACTTCCCCTCCTCTTCCCCGGTCCAGAACGCGAAGATCGACGGTCCGCTTCGGCCGCTCCGGCAGCGCCGCGAAGGCGCGGGCGATCTCGAGCAGCGACGCGGTGCCGGACGCGTTGTCGTCGGCCCCCGGGTAGAAGAGGTCGCCGGACTTTCCCAGGTGATCGATGTGCGCGCCGATCACGACCGCCTCGTCGCGCAGCGCCGGATCGGAGCCGGCGAGGACGCCGATGACATTGCGGCTGGTGACGGCCCGCTCGGTGCCGCTCGTCCGGAGCGTGACGGTCACGCCGGCCAGCGCGCGCGGCGCCGTCGCGCGGGCGGCGGCGGCCGGGCCCGCGGCCTCCGCGCCCAGCAGCGCACCGGCGGCGGCGGGGGAGACGCGCACGACGGGGATCGGGCCGGCAGCGACGTCGGCGGGAAGCCACCAGGTCGTCGGCTGGGCGTCGCGCTCCGCGAGCCGCGCCGCGAAGTCGTCCCCGTCGAGCGCGACGAGCGCGGCCGCGCCCAGCGCCTCGGCCGTCTCGCGCTTGGCGTCCCAGCGGTCGTCGGCGTCGCCCGGATCGTAGCGGGAGAGCAGCGCGGGGGCCTTCCACGCTTCCCCCTCGGGGACGCCGCGCAGGACCACCACGACCTTCCCGCGCACGTCGAGCCCCTTGTAGTCGTCGCGTCCCAGCGCCGGCTCGCGGATCCCGTAGCCGGCGAAGACGGCCGGGGCGGTGATCGTCGCGAGCGGGGCCGCGGAGAAGAGGGCGTCGACGCCGGACGCGAACGCGCGGCGTGTCGTCGCGTCGCCCTGCCGCGCTTCGACGGCCAGCTCGCCGGTCGCGCCGGTGATCTCGCGCAGCGGCACCGCCTGGAAGTAGCGCGCGTCGGGCGGCTCGTCCGCAGGACCGATCAGCGGCGGGACGCCGGCGAGCGCCAGCGCCGACGCGGCGTACTCGGCCGCCGCGTCGAGCCCGCGGCTGCCCAGCCCGCGCCCCTCGAGCGCGGGCGACGCGAGGAACCGGATGCGCGCCGCGAGGGCCTCGGCCCGGATCGCCGCGAGAGCCGCCGCGACGGGCGCGGGCGGCGCTTCGGCCGGACCGGCGAGCACGAAGTCCCGGGCGACGTCCGGTTGCGGCGCGGCCTCCGCGCCGGCGGCGGCGGCCGGCGCACCGGCCCACGCGATGGAGCCGGGAACCAGGACGCAGAGCAGCGTGACGAGCGATCGCATCGTGTGCCGTCCTTTACCGCGACATGACGCGGACGATCGGAAGCGCCGCCCCCGTCGCGGCGTGCTTCCGGAATCGCGGGTACTGGTAGACGCCGTACAGCGCCGCCGGCTCGAGCACCAGCGCCGCGCGCACCGCCGCTTCGCCTTCCAGCGGGACCCAGAGCGTCCCGGCGGGCAGCTCTTCCGCGGCCGCCGCCCGGCACTGCACGATCTGCCGTCCCTCGTAGCGCGAGTAGAGGTCGTCGAACTGCTCCTCGAGGCGCAGCAGGTCGCACCGCTGGACGCCGGACGGTCCGCGGCGCGCTCAGCGTCTCGAACGGGATCCCCTGGCGCTCCAGCACCAGCGCGTAGTCCGCCGCGGCGCGCGGCTCGATCGCGTAGCCGAGCGGGGCGGGAGGCGCCGTCTTGACCGCCACCGTGGTCATCATGTTCGCGGTCGGGATCTTCAGGGTCTCGCCCGTGGCGGCGACGAGGACCGGGAACTCTGTGATCGTGAAGGCCGGGTTCACCCACAGGTAGTTGGTCGGGATGAAGCGCGGCGGCGGCCGCGCCCGCGACGCCTCGACCGCCGCGAGGTCCTCGGCGCGGTGGGCCGCCTCGTCGATGAAGCGCCAGAGCAGGACGAGGTACGCATCGACCCGGCTCGCGAGATCGGCCGGCGTCGCGCCGGGCCCGCGCCGAACCCCGGCCTCGATGATGAACGACAGCCCGCCGTACATCCCGACCGCGTTGAGGCCGCCGTCGATGTCCGGGGCCGAGTGCCGCTGCTCCTCGTCGGGCGGCAGGCCGCCGACCGAGTAGCGCAGGAACGGGTGGCCCGCGGCCGCTTCGGGGGCGGCGGAGTCGCGGACCCAGCGCTCGGCGGCCGCGATCACCGCGGGGTCGAACAGCGGGTTGTTGAGGCTGTCCATCGTGATCTCGGGCCAGGCGATCCAGCCGCGCTCGCGGCGCTCGTCCGAGTCGCGCGCGAACTCGTGGCAGTCGACGGCGAGCTGCGGGCGCACCCGCCGCACCACGCGGTGGAGCGCCTGCGTCTCCGGCTGCTCGAGCACGATGTGATCGCGGTTGAGGTCGGCGCCCGCGGCGTTGCGGCGCGTGCCGGCCTCCGCCCCGTCGGGGTTCATCATCGGCAGGATCCAGAGGTCGATCCCGGCAGGAAGCCGTTCGGGGCGGCGCGCGATCTCGCGGATCAGGTACAGCAGGGCGTCCTTGCCCGAGACCTCGTCGCCGTGCTGCTGGGCGTAGTAGAGGATCCGGAACGACGGGTTGCCGCCGCGCGTCGCGTGCACCAGGTAGACCGCACGGCCCTCGGCGGTCCGGGCCTCCACCGACACGCTGATCGGTCCCCGGCCGTCGACGCTCGCCAGGAACTTCTCCATCTCGGGGTAGGAGATCGTGCGCGCCAGCGCGCGGTGGTCCTCGGGGAAGCTCGCGTCCGCCGCGAGAGCGGTCCCGGCCGACAGGATCGGCGCGGCCAGGAGCAGGGCGTGGAGTACGGCCCGCTTGATCATCGGAGTCGATCTCCTCACTGGAACCCGTAGACGCGCGCGGCGTTGTCGTGGAACACGGCCTGCCAGTGCTCGCGCGGGATCGCCTTCCGGAACGCGCGCAGGTACGGCTCCATCCGGACCAGCGGCCAGTCGGTCCCGAACATCAGCTTCTTCGGGTCGGCGACGTACTCGAAGAGCCAGCGCACCGGCGCGACGAGCTGGGTCTCGACGATCTCCGGGGAGCGCGACGCGAGGTCCCCGATCAGGAACGCCGAGCCGTCGATCACGACGTTCGGGTTCTTGTAGGCCACCTCGGCCGCCGACTGGATCCAGGGATTGCCGGCGTGCGCCAGGACGAACGTGACGTTCGGATGGTCGACCGCCACCTCGTCGATCGTCAGCGGGTCGGCGTACTTCAGCTTGGCCTTGCGCGAGTCGGTGTCGCCGGTGTGGAAGACGACGGGGACGCGGAACCGCTCGGCCAGGCGGTAGGCCGGCTCGTAGGCCGGGTCGTAGGCGTACTGGTGGACGTAGCCGAGGTAGATCTTGATGCACCGGTACCGGCCGGAGGCGAGGTCGGCCTCGAGCTTCTGCTCGTCCACCACCGCGTCGAGGCCGACGCAGTGGACGACGTGCAGGTCGCCGAGGTCGGCGTAGGCGTCGCCGGGGTGGTTCATCGACACCGCGCCGACGACGTGGTTGCGCTTCATCTCGTCGGCGAGGCCTGCGCGGCTGTCCATGACCTTGCTGTCGGGATCGAGCGCGTCGTAGAAGTTGGTGTGGACGTGCGCGTCGATGACGGCGAGCGGGGTGGCCGTCTCGCCGCCCGTGCGAGCAGCCCCCGTGGAAGCGCAGCCGGTCGCCGCGGCGGCGAGGGCCAGCCCGGCAAGAGCGCAGCGCAGGGGCAGTCGTTCTCGCGCCCGTCCTCCCGGCCCGCATCAGAACGGGCCCCAGTTCAGCAGCACCGGCGGGATCAGCAGCAGCAGGCTCAGCACCATCAGCACCAGCATCAGCGGCAGGAACCAGCGCGCCCACTTCTCCCACGGGATCCGGGCCATCCCGAGGACCCCCATCGTCACGGCCGAGGTCGGCAGGATCGGGTTGATGAACTCGCAGAGCTGGAAGGCGTAGACCATCGTCTGGCGCGTCAGGCCGACGAGGTCGGCCAGCGGCGCCATGATCGGCATCGTCAGCGCCGCCTGCGCCGTGCCGGAGTGGATGAAGAAGTTGATCCCCGACTGCACCAGGAACATCAGCCGGGCCGCCATCACCCTCGGCAGGCCCGAGATCGCCTGCGAGCTGGCGAAGAGGATGGTGTCGAGGACCTGCCCCTCGCGCGCGATGATCAGCAGCGCGCGGCCGCAGGCGATGATCATCACGACCGTCACCATGTCCCGGGCGCCGGCGACGAAGCTGGCGGCGATCCGGTTCGGGCCCAGCCCCGCGACCGCCCCCATGACGAGCCCCATCGCGAGGAACAGCGCGCCGATCTCCTCGATGAACCACTGCTCCTTGAGGATCCCCCAGACCAGGATCCCCATGCACACGGCGAAGATCGTCAGCACGGCGGCGTGCCGCGCGGTCCAGGCCGGCACGGCGCCGTTGTGCGGGTCCTCAGGCTTCTCCCGGGCGCGGTCCAGCTCGTAGACCGGGCTCGACTCCGGATGCTTCTTCACCCGCGCCGCGTAGACCATCACCCAGGTGACGATCACCGCCGTGCCGATGAACCAGGTGAGCACCCGGTAGCCCAGCCCGGAGTAGAGCGGCAGCCCCGCGAGCCCCTGCGCGATGCCGACCGTGAACGGGTTGAAGAACGCGGCGGCGAAGCCGGCGGCGGCGCCGAGGAACGGGATCGACACGCCGACGATCGAGTCGTAGCCCAGCGACAGCGAGAGCGGGACGAAGATCAGGACGAACGGGATCGTCTCCTCGGCCATGCCGAAGACGGAGCCGGCGAGCGAGAAGATGACCATCAGGACGGGGATCGTCAGCTTCTCCATCGCCGGGTGCGCGGCGAGGGCGGCCGTGATCCGCCGGATCGCGAAGTCGATCGAGCCGGTGGCCTGGATCACGTTGAACGCGCCGCCGATGACGAACAGGAAGGCGATGATCAGCGCCCCGTCGAGGAACCCCTTGAGGGGCGAGGTCAGCAGCCACTGCGGCCCCAGCAGGTGCTTCTCGACCTGCTGGTAGGTCCCGGGGACCGTCACCATCCGGCCGTCCTTGTCGACGCGCTCGTAGGTCCCCGAGGGGATCACCCACGAGAGCGCGAGGACCAGCACGATCAGCGACCCCACGATCACCAGGGTGTGCGGCATGCGGAAGCGGCCCTTGTCGTTCGGTGACGCGTCGGCCATCGGTCGGTCTCCTGATCCCTGCTGGTGGTGCCGTGTCAACCTTCGTTGCGATCCGGGTACCGGTCGCGCTGCGGCCTCACAGGTCCCCGACCGCGCTGATCAGGCGGGTCCAGAGCTCCCCGCCGCCGGCGCCGTTGGTCATGATGACGATTCCCGAGCCCCGCGTGGGGGAGAACTGGCTGTAGCACCGGAAACCCGTCCGGTTGGAGCCGCTGTGGTAGACGATGTCGCCGGCCGCGGTCGTGTTGATACCCCACCCGAGCCCCCAGAAGGTCTCCAGCCCCCGGGCCCGGCCGGGGCGCTGGATCGGTTCCCTCGCGTCGGCCTCGACCTGGTGCGCGAGCATCGCCTCGCGCGAGCGCCGCGAGAGCGACCAGGGCGCGGAGCGGTCCGGCTTCATGATCGCGACCAGGAACCGCGCGTACTCCTCGGGCGTCGTGACCAGCGAGTAGGCGGCGTTGGCGTGCGTGTACTTCGCCCGCGGCAGGACGCTCCCGTCCTCGGCGTGGCCGGTGGCCAGCTTCGGGTCGAGTTCCGCGGTCCAGGCGAAGCTGGTCGATTTCAGTCCCAGCGGGGCGAACAGGGTCCGCTGCGCGTGCACTTCGAGCGGCTCGCCGGTGACCTGCTCGACCACCCGCTGCAGGTAGAAGATCCCCTCGCCCGAGTAGCCGAACCGCGAGCCCGGCGGGAACAGGACCGGGAGCGGCCCTTCCCGCTCCTCGTCCCCCTTGCGCCAGTTCGGGAAGCCGGAGGTGTGCGAGAGGACCATGCGGGCGGTGATCCGTCGGCGCTCGGGCTGGTCGGGCAGGGCCGGCTCGTCGTAGTAGTCGACGAGCGGCCGGTCGAGCTTGAGCTTCCCCTCGTCGACGAGCTTGAGCACCGTCCAGGCGAAGACCGGCTTGGTCATCGACGCGGCCTCGAAGAGGGTCGCGTTCGTCACGGGCTCGCGCGTCGCCGCGTCGGCGACGCCGTAGCCCTTCGACCAGGCGACCTGGCCGTCGCGGATCAGCGCGATCGACACGCCGGGGACGTGGAGCTCCTCCATCAGGAGCGGCGTGAGCCGCTCGATCGTCGCGACCGTCGCTTCCCAGTCGGGCGCCCGGGCGCTCCCCGCCGGATCGATCGCGGCGAGCGCCCACGCCGCGCCGCCGCGCACGTCGGCGTCCGCGTCGTGGAGCGACTCGCGCAGGGCCGGCAGGGCGTCCCGCCCGGAGGGGGCGCCCGGGCCGTCGCCTGCGGCACCACCGATCGAGCCGAGCGCGATCGCCGCGCAGTAGCGGACGTCGGCGTTGGTGTCGCCGAGGGCCCGCACCAGCGCGGGCACCGCCGGCCGCGCGCCGGGTCCGACCTTGCCGAGCGCGATCGCCGCACACCAGCGGACGTTCTCCCGCGGGTCCTCCAGCGCGCGCACGAGGGCGGGGACGCTGGCCGCACCGATCCGGCCCAGCGCGTTCGTCGCCTCGCCGTTGACGTACGGATCGGCGTCCGCCAGCGCCGCGATCAGCGCGGGCACGGCGTCGCCGGCCGCCGGGCGCTCGCCGGCGGGGGCCTGGCCCGCGAAGCTCAGCGCCGCGCCGAAGGCGATCGCGAGGCCGGCCGCGAAACGTCGTGCGAAGCGGTTGCCCATGCTCTCCTCGGCGATCGCCCGGGGCGGGCGGGGTCGGTGTCGGCTACGCGGAGCGGGGAGGGATCTTCGTGAGCGCCGCCGCGTCCTGGAACGCACTTCCGGAGGCGAACAGGATCGGCAGGCCGCCCGTGTGAAGGAAGACGGTCGGCACCGAGCGGTCGATCGCTCCGCGCCGCGCGAGATCGAACAGGCCGGCCATCGCCTTGCCGGTGTAGGTCGGATCGAGCAGCAGCCCCTCGAGCCGCGCGCAGGCGAGGATCGCCTCCTTCCCCGCGGCCGTCGCGACGCCGTAGCTCTCGAAGGTGTCGTCGTAGCACTCGACGTCCGATTCCGGCAGCGCTCCCGCGAGACCCAGCAGGCGCGCGCTCTCCTCGACGATCTCGGCCGTCCGCCGCGCGATCGCGCCCGCCGGGCGCGACACGCTGATCCCGATCACCCGCGCGCCGGGCAGGAAGAGCCGCGCGCCGAGGTGCAGGCCGGCGAGCGTCCCGCACGAGCCGACGGCGGTGAGGACCTGCACCGGGCCGGCCGCCGTGGGCGCCGAGCTGCGCGGCCAGCTCCCGCACGGCGCGCACGTAGCCGAGCGCCCCGGCGCCGGTGCTGCCGCCGATCGGCAGCGCGTACGGCCGGCGCCCCTCGCGGCGGAGCTGCTCGACCCAGCGGTCCATCTCGGCGGTCATCGCGTCGTTGTCGTCGTCGTCCACCATGAAGCGGATCTCGGCGCCGAGCAGGACGTCGAGCAGCGCATTCCCCGCGACCTCGACGAGGTCCGGCCCGCCGAGGACGAGCTTTGCGTCGAGGCCCAGCCGGCGGGCGGCGGCGGCGGTCATCGCGGCGTGATTGGACTGCGCGCCGCCGACGGTGACGACGACGTCGCACCCCTCCGCGAGGATCGCGGGGAAGATGTACTCCAGCTTCCTGGCCTTGTTGCCCGCCGAGTCCGAGTCCGGTCGTGTCGTCGCGCTTGACGAGGAGCCGCGAGAGCCCGAGGTGACCGGCGAGGCGGCGGGCCTCCTGCAGCGGGGTGGGGAGCGCCGCCAGCTCGATCCGGGGAACCGCGTCGAGCCGCTCTCCCGGCGTGCTCATCGTCGGGGCTCCGCCGCCGCTCAGGACAGCAGCGCGAGCGCGAGCGCGGCGCCCTTGTCGAGGTCCTCGAGCAGGATGAACTCGTCGTTGCCGTGCGGGTTCTGGGCGCCGATGCCCAGGTTGATCGCCGGCAGGCCGCGCGCGTTGAGCGAGTTGGCGTCGGAGCCGCCCGCCGAGACGCGCGGCGCCGGCTCGAGCCCGACCGCGCGGAGCGCCGCGGCCACGCGCCCGAACAGCGCGCTCGACTCGTCCACGGTGTAGGGCATGAAGTCCCACTCCGCGCGGAACTCGAGCGTGGCGCCCGCGCGCGCCGCTTCTTCCTCGAAGCAGGCGCGGAACCGGCCGACCAGTTCCTCGACGCGGGCCGGGTGCACGGACCGCACCTCCGCGTCGAGGCTCGTCTCCTCGGGGACGACGTTGGTCGCGGAGCCGCCGCGGATGATCCCGACGTTGGCGGTCGTTTCGTCGTCGATCCGGCCCAGCGGGAGGCGCGCGATCGCCTTCGCGGCGACCGCGATCGCGCTGATCCCCTTCTCCGGGGCGATCCCGGAGTGCGAGGCGCGCCCGTGCACGGTGGCCAGCACGTGCTGGCAGCCGTACGAGCGGCAGATGAAGTTGCCGGGGCGCAGCGACGAGTCGAAGAGGACCGCGCCCGTGATCGCCGGGTCGAAGCGGATGGCGGCCGAGCCGGCGAGCGTCGTCTCCTCGCAGATCGTGAAGCCGAGCGTGAAGTCCGGCCGGCCGCGGCCGCCGCGCAGCGCCTGTTCGGCGGCGTGGAGCAGCATCGCGATCCCGGCCCGGTCGTCGACCCCCAGGACCGTGGTCCCGTCCGAGGTGATGCGGTCGGCGTGGACGATCGGGCGGCTCTGCCCCGACGGCCGGGCGGTGTCCATGTGGGACATCAGGACCAGGTCGCCGCCCCGGCCGGCCCGGGCCACGAGGTTCCCGCAGTTCCCGCCGGCCGCGAGGTGCGCGTCGTCCTCGCGGACCTCCATCCCGAGCCCTTCGAGGACGCGCCGCACGTGGTCGGCCACGGCGCGCTCGTTGCCGGAGGTCCCCTCGATGCGCGCGACCTCCAGAAAGGTGTCGATCAGCCGCGGGTCGGTGGCCATCTCCTTCCGCCCTCCGCCCGGAGGAGCCCGAACGGCGTCGTCTCCGGATCATCGCCTGACTTTCGCCAGGCAGCCCCTTCCGCGGCTCCCTTGACGACGCGGACTGGGTTGCACTAATGTCCAGTTAAGTAAGCATTATGCACAATATAGACGACGCGCCTCAGCGGCAGCAACGGGACTCGCCCGGCCAGCTCCGGCAGTGGGCGGCGGAACGGCTGCGCGTCGAGATCCTCGAGGGCCGGCTCCCGCCCGGCGAGTGGCTGCGCCAGGAGAAGCTCGCGCGCGCGCTGGGAGTCAGCCAGACGCCGGTCCGCGAGGCGCTCAAGCAGCTCGCCGCGGAAGGGATCGTCGAGCACGTCCCGTATCGCGGCATCCGGGTCGTCAGCTTCACCCCCGACGACGTCGAGGACTTCTACACCGGACGGATCGGCATCGAGGGCCGCGCTGCGCGGTTCGCCGCGCAGCAGATCACGAAGCGCGAACTCGACGAGCTGCGCGAGCTGCACCGGAAGATGGCCGCATGCGAGACCCCGCGCGACCTGGCGAACTACCGCGAGATGAACCGGCGCTTTCACCTCGCGATCATCAGGGCGTCCCGGCGCCCCTACCTCGTCCGTTCGCTCACCCAGCTCTGGACCGCCTTCCCGACGATGCTCTGGGGGATCATCCCGGGCGTCGCGTCGGAGTCGGTGCCGGGGCGGGACGACCCCGACACCGCGGAGCACGCGGAGATCATCGCCGCCCTCGCGGTGCACGATCCCGGGCGGGCGGAGCGGGCGATGCAGCTTCACATCGAGTCGGCAGCGAAGGCGCTCGTCTCCGCGATGCGGGCGGGCGGTTCCAGTTGATCCCACGGGAGGCAGTGCGGGAAGGAGACAGTATGGGGATGAAACGGTCGGCGGTGGTGCTGCTCCTCGTGATGCTCGCGTCGGTCGCGCCGCTCTTCGCGCAGACCACGATCACGGGAAGCATCGAAGGCAAGGTGACGAACGAGAAGGGCAGCCCGCTGGAAGCCGTGACGATCGTCGCCACGTCGCCGGCGCTGATCCGGGGCCAGGCCAGCACGCTGACGGACAAGAGCGGCGCCTACCGCTTCCCCGCGCTGCCGCCGGGAACCTACGCGGTCGAGGCCCAGTTCCCGGGGTACCAGAACCTGAAGCAGGAGGGGGCACGCGTCCGCGCCCGGATCGTGCTGGCCGTCAACTTCGTGCTGCCGATCTCGGAGGTGAAGGAGGAGATCACGGTCACGGCAGCGGCACCGTCCGTGAGCGTGGTCTCGAACACCGTCTCCGCCAGCTTCGGCGAGCATTACATCGACAGCCAGCCGGTCCCTGCGAACTACTACAACGTGATCCAGATGGCCCCGGGCGTGAACTTCGACTACACCAGCGGCAGCGGCAGCGCGATGCTGGCCTACGGGGGCACCACCGAGAACCAGAACGCGTTCACCCTCGACGGCGTCAACGTCGCCGACTCCGCGGCTGGCCAGCACTGGGTCCTGCCGTCGATCCGCTGGATGCAGGAGATCGAGGTCGGCGGACTCGGCGCCAACGCCGAGTTCGGCGGCTACACGGGGGGCGTGATCAACGGCGTGACCAAGTCGGGCGGCAACAGTTTCAGCGGCGACGTCGAGATCCAGTACCAGGCTGCCTCCTGGGCCAGCACCAACTACGACAAGCCGGGCTTCAGCCAGGAGTTCAGTTTCAACGACCTCTCGGTCAGCCTCGGCGGGCCGGTCGTGAAGGATCGGCTCTGGTTCTTCATCTCCGGCGAGTACTGGCGGCAGGTGACCACTCCCTTCGGTGCGCAGGGGGCGTCGACCCGCGAGATTCCGCGCGTCCTGGGGAAGCTGACCTGGCAGGCCGACGACAACAACCGGCTGTCGCTCATGCTCGAGTACGACAAGGTGATGAACGAGAACCGCGGGGTGGCCCAGGACGTCCTGCCCGAGGCGTCGTCCTACCAGGAGGCGCCCGGGACGACGATGGCGCTGCACTGGGAGTCGGCCTTCGGCAGCAAGTACTTCCTGAACGCGAAGCTCTCCGGGTACAGCGGCGAGGACAACTACCTCCCCTACAACGGCGAGAAGAGGAACGGCATCGTCGACTACTGGGGGACCGGGATCGGGTTCTACAACCAGGAGATCCGCGAGCTGAACGACCGCCAGCTCTGGACCCTCTCCGGCTCGTTCAGCATGTTCGAGGACAACCTCTTCGGCATGAACGAGTCCCACACGTTCAAGTTCGGCGCGGAGTACGAGCAGGCCAAGTCGTCCGACCTGTGGCGCCGCAACGGCGGCTTCAGCTACTACCTGGACTCCACGGTCTGCCCCGGAGAGACTTCGGAGGAGCAGTTCAGGAACCTGCGGGCCGACCCGACGTGCGGCTACTCGTCGGACGCCTTCACCGAGACCGGCTACGGCGAGTACGACGAGGCGCCGAAGTACTCGGGCTACGCCCTCTACGCCCAGGACTCGATGACGGCCGGGCGGGTCACGGTCAACCTCGGCGTCCGCTACGGCTCGTACAACGGCGGCTGGCAGTCCGGCCGCGGCAATCCGACCGTCTACGACACCAGCTTCTGGGACCCGCGCGTCGGCCTGGTGTGGGACGTCTTCGGCAACGCCAAGTCCGCGCTCAAGGTGCACTGGGGCCGCTACCACGACAAGGTGTACACCTACCTGTGGGACCGCGAGAAGTCGGGCAATGCCGCGTTCCCGGACCAGGACTGCTACTGGAACTCCGAGACCGCCGCCTTCGACCTCTGCGACGAGCCGACCTTGATCGCCGCCAGCATGGGCGACGTCAACCAGGCCTACGTCGACGAGTGGATCCTGACGTACGAGCAGACGCTGGCCCCCCAGGTCGTGCTGGGCTTCGACTACATCGACCGCGGTTTCCGGGACATCATGGCGATGATCAACACCAACAACGACTACACGCGCTTCGATACCCCGAACAACCCGTTCGGCGGCGGCAACCTGCCGCTCTTCAATCTCAACTCGCCGACGAACTTCGTGCTCACGACGGACAACGGGGCGTACCGCGACTTCCAGTCCGCGGTGCTGCGTTTCGAGAAGCGCTACCTGGACGGATGGTCGCTGCGCAGTTCGTTCGTCTACACCGACCTCCCCGGCAACATCCTGAAGAACAACGGCTACGCCAACGAATACCGGGACCGGAACGGGCTGACGAACTCCGACGGCAACATCGACTTCGCCTACAACAAGTACGAGTTCAAGGTGTCCGGCGACGTCGACCTCCCGCTGGGGTTCCAGATCAGCGGGCAGTTCAACTACTTCTCGGGCTGGTACTGGACCCCGTACGCGCGGATCAGCGGCCTCGACTACAACGCCAATACGGGCCGGGACGTCAACCTGACCCCGCGCGGCTCGCAGAAGTTCCCCTACTGGACCATGCTCGACGTGCGTCTCGCGTGGCGGACGGCCCTCCCCAAGGAAACGTCGCTGATGGTCTGGATCGAGGCCTTCAACCTGCTGAACTCCAACACCGTCCTCGACGTCTACAACCGCTGGGGCACCGTCTACCTGGGCGATGAGGACCCGTGGTCCGGCCCGCGCTACAACTACGGGAAACCCTACCAGATCCAGGCTCCGCGCCAGATCCGGCTCGGGGCGCGATACTCGTTCTGACACCAGGCTCCCCTGCGCGCGGAGCGGCCCCCGGGCCGCTCCGCGTTTTCTTCCGGGGCGCCCCCCGCCGGGGCCTCCGGCACCGCGAGGTCACGATGCGCCGGCTCGTCTGCGTGATGGCCCTGCTCCTCGGTGCCGGTCCGGCCTTCGGCCAGGTCCCGGTGCCGAAGGGGCAGCTCGTCCTGGTCGGCGGCGGCGAGAAGCCGGCGGCGGCGATGCGCAAGTTCGTCGAGCTGGCCGGCGGGCCGGAGGCTTCGATCGTCGTGATCCCGACGGCGTCGGAGGAGCCCGACATCGTCGAGTACTACGACAACCTGTTCCGGAAGGACCTCGGCTGCACGCAGGTCTCGGTGCTCGACATCAAGACGCGCGAGGACGCAGCGAACCCCGACTTTCGCGAAGCGGGCGCGGGAGGCCCGCGGGATCTTCTTCGGCGGCGGCGACCAGGCGCGGATCACCCGGGCCCTGCTCGACACCCCGGTCGGCGCGGCGATCGCCGACGCGTTCGCGCGGGGGGCGGTGGTCGGCGGCACCTCGGCCGGCACCGCCTGCCAGAGCGCGCTGATGATCACGGGCGAAGGGGACTTCACGACGATCCGGGCCGGCGCCGTCGAGCTGGCGCCCGGCCTCGGCCTCTTCCGGGGGGTGATCGTCGACCAGCACTTCGTGGCCCGGCAGCGATCGAACCGCCTGCTGTCGGTGATCCTCGAGCATCCCGAGCTGCTCGGCGTCGGCGTCGACGAGGACACGGCGATCTGGGTGGCGCCCGACGGCACGCTCGAGGTGATCGGCTCGGGGTCCGTGATCGTCCTCGACGCCGCGAAGGCGACGGTGAGCCGCGCCGCGTCCGCCGACGGCAAGGACCTGCTGGGCGTCCGGGGCCTGCGGGTGGACGTGCTGCTCCCGGGCGACCGCTACGACCTGAACAAGCGCGCACCGATCGCACGCGCCGACAACGACCGGAGGAAGGGACCATGAGCCGCACCGCACCGGCCTTCCGCTCCCGGGCGTTCCTGCTGTTGCTGCCGTGCGTCGTCATGGTCTCCGCGACGGCCGGCCTGGCGCAGACGACTCCGCCACCGTTGACCTGGGACCAGAGCAGGTCCGTATACAACCGGCGCATGAAGCCGCCCGAGCCGGCCGAGAGCATCGACTGGAAGGGCCGGGTCACCGCGCTCCTCAAGGAGGAGCCGGGCGACATCGTCGTCACCGCGGTCGGCGACATGATCTTCAACGAGCAGATCTCCGGCCTGCCGGAGCCCTATCACCAGCAGCTCTTCCGGATCATGCAGGAAGCCGACATCGCGTACGGCAACCTCGAGTTCTCGATGAACTCCCATCCCGAGGCGCAGCGCCCGTTCTACAACTTCCGGACCGATCCGGCGTTCGTCTGGGAGCTGGCGGCGATCGGCATCAACATGGTCAGCATGGCCAACAACCACGCGCTCGATTTCGGGCCGGAGGGGTTGAAGGACTGCCTGGCCGCGCTCGAACACGCCAACTTCACGTACGCCGGCGCGGGGATGACGCTGGCCGACGCGCGCGCCCCGGGCACGACGAGCGTGCAGAGCCAGAAGACGAAGTTCGCGCTGCTCTCGTACATGCGCTACTGGACGCAGAAGTACCGCTGCACGGACCCCCAGTCGGCGTGCCTGGCCACGATCGACCCCGCGGTCATCCTGGTCGCGAAGCCGGACGGCACGACCGAGGCGGTCGAGGGCCCGCTCGAGAAGGACATCCTGGCGATGGAGGACGACGTCGTGCTGGCCAAGCGGCGCGGCCCCGTCGTGATGGTCTCGCTGCACAACCACGACAGGAGCCACCACCGCGCCTTCGGGATCCAGGACACCACGCCGCCCAACGACGAGATCATGTACCGGCGCGCGATCGACGCCGGCGCGGACCTGGTGCTGGGGAGCGGGCCGCACGTCCTGCGCGGGATCGAGATCTACAAGGGGAAGCCGATCTTCTACAGCCTCTCGGACTTCATCTACCAGTACCGGACCCCGTCGAAGATCCCGATCGACCTGATCCACCAGCGCGACGGCGAGGTCGAGCGCCCCACGAACGTCTCGGTCTGGGACCGGCGCGACTCGGAAGAGACCTTCGAAGGGGTGCTGGTGCGGATGACGTTCAACGCCGAGAAGCTCAAGCGGATCCAGCTGATCCCGGTCACGATCGACGACGAGGGGCCGCTCTACGGCGTGCCGCGCCTGGCAGGCACGGCCCGCGGCCGGCAGATCATCGAGAAGCTGCAGCGGCTCTCGGAGCCCTACAGGACGGTGATCGTCGACAAGGGGTGGTACGCGGAGATCGTTCTCTAGGCGCGCGGCAGCTCACGCGCGCGCCGCCGCGATCGCCGCGACCAGCGCGAGCATCTGGATCCCCGCCGTCAGCAGCGCCGTCGCCGCGAGGCCGAGCGCCGGAACCAGCAGGACCGCGGTCACGAGCGCCGCGAGCGCCGCGCCGAGGTGGTCGGCGATCTCCGGTCCCGCCGCGGCGCGCGCCGCGTCCCCGCCCGCCGCGGCGATCGCGCCCGCGGCCGCCGGGAACGGCGCGGCGGTCGCGATCCCGGCGACGAAGAGCAACAGGGCGTGCAGCGCCGCCTGCCCGAAGTCGCCCAGTGCGCCGAGCGCCGGGACCGCGCCCAGTGCGGCGAGCATCCCGGCCAGCAGCGCGCCGAAAACCGTACCGAGCGCCGCACCCAGCACCAGTCCCCGCCCCGCCTCGCCCGCGTGCCCCGACGCCGCGCGCCGCGCCCCCCAGCCGCCGGCCGCGAGCCCCGCCATGAAGAGCGCCGAGAGCAGCCCGATCCGCCCGTAGAGCATCCCGGCGCGCACCTGGTACGAGACCAGCAGCACGAGGCTCCAGGCCATTCCGCACGCGCCGGTCGCGGCCACGGCGTGCCACGCGACGGCGCGCAGGTCCGGCGGCGCGCGCGGCGGCGGCGCGCGCGGCGCGGGCCGCACCCGGCGCCCGCGCCGCACGAGCGTCACCAGCGCGAAGAGCGCCGCCGGCAGCAGCGCGAGCAGCGCCAGCGCGGCGGGGTGCGCCGCGGCCGCGGCGACCAGCGGCGCGGCCGCGCTCTGCGCCACCTGCTGGCGCCGGACGAAGGCGTGCAGGAAGGCGGTCGGGCGGTCGTCGCGGGAGGGCGCGACATCGCCGCGCAGCCGCTCGAGGTCGCGGGCCAGCGCGGCCGCCCCCTCCGGCGGCAGCAGTACCGGGAAGAGCGCCGCGTCGAAGGCGTGCGAGGCGATGCCGCGCTCGCGCCAGCGCGCCGCCAGCACGCCCGGGTCGAGCGTCGCCGCCGCCGGGCTCCAGCCGGCGACCAGCAGCGCCTGCGGCGCGGGCGAGGCGTGCGCCGCCGGGAGCGCCTCACGCAGCGCGCCCCAGAGCGACGCGCCCAGCCCGGCGGTCTCCCCGGCGAGCGCGACCGAGGCGACCGGCAGGCTCGCGACCAGCACCCCCGTCTCGCGATCCAGCCGCGCCGCCGCCGCGCGGAAGAACTCGACCGTCGCGAGGCGCGCCGCGAGCAGCGTCTCCGGCTCGCGCTCGAGGATCAGCACCAGGTCGTACGGCTCGCCGCTTCGGGCCAGTGCGCGGCGCGGGTCGTCGAAGAGCAGCCGAACCCGGGGGTCGACGAGCGCCTCCCGGTCCTCCTGCTCCACGAACTCCCGCGCCAGTTCGAAGGCGCGCCGGTCGGGGATCGCCACGTCGATCCGCTCGACCGGGTGCTGCAGCATGAAGCGCAGCAGTCCGGTCTCGACCCCGCCGGCGGCGAAGACGCGGCGCGGCCGCGGCGCGAGGCTCATCAGCAGGTGCGCCTGCTGCTCCGCCGTCGCCGCGTCGGGGAAGCTGGCGGCGAGCTGGCCCGACGCGTAGAGGCTGCGCAGCGCGCCGGGAGCGGCCGGCTCCCCCCCGATCGCCGCGTTCTGGTAGGGAGTGTCGCGCCAGGCGAGCAGCGGCAGCCCGGGAGCGAGGGTCGCGAAGCGCGCCGCCTGCGTCCGCTCATCGAGCCGGCCGGCTGCCGGAGACAGCGCCCCCAGGGCGAGCAGCGCGGCGAGGGCCGGCAGCGCCCGCCGCCCGGCGACGACGCCGCGCCGCGCCGACACCGACGCGACGAACAGGGCCAGCGCCCCCGCGGCCAGCACGCCGCGCACCGCCGGAAGCAACGGGATCGCAACGAACGTCACCAGCACCGCGCCGGCCAGGGCGCCGAGCGACTCGAGGACGTAGAGCCCGACGACGACCGTCCCCGCCGCGGCCCGGTTCGCCTGCTGCGCCGCCGCGGCCAGCGCGACGAAGGTCCAGCCGACGAGCGCACCCGGCACGAGCAGGACGGCGAGCGCCAGCGCCAGCGCCGGACCGAGGCTGAGCAGTTCGCCCGCCGGCACGCCGAGCCAGGCCCGGCCGGTCCGAGCCAGCACGACCGCCGCGAGCATCGCGAGCGCGAGCCCGGCGAGTCCCAGGCTCGCCGCGCGCGGGGCGTGCGCGGTGTGCGGGGCAGGCAGGGTGTGCGAGGCGTGCGGGAGCCAGTGGGGTGACGCCGCCCGGTTCGCGGGCAACAGCCGCGCGCGCCGCGAGCGCGCCCCCGGAGATCCCCACCAGCCACGCCGCCAGTCCCAGCCCGACAGCCGTCTCGTCCCCCTGCAGCGCGACGACCAGCTCGCGCAGCAGCCAGGTCTGGGCGGCCAGGGCCAGCGCGCCGGCCGCAGCGAACGCGGGCCCGGCGGCGTGTCCCTTCACCGGCCCGCCTCGCGCTCTCGATCCGGTTCGTCCGGGCCGGCTTCGACCCCGGTCTCCGCATCGTCTGTCGGATCGGCGGGATCCGGCGGGTCCCCGCTCTCGCGCCGCTCGGTCGTCTCCGCCTGCCGCTCCTCGACGACGTACCGTTTCCCCGGCTCGAGGAGCGACTGGACCGCGAGTGCGGCGTTCCCGAGCGCGGATCGGGAGGGCGGGCTGTGCAGGTAGTAGATGTGCCCCTTGCGCTCGAGCCGCAGCGCCAGGCGGTGCAGCCCGTAGAGCGCTGCGCCGAAGGCGAGCGCGCCGAGCGCGAAGGCGGTCCCTGGTCCCATCGTTGCCTCGCGCGGCCCGGGGCGCGGACCGCGGCGCACCCCGCGGCGCAGCCCCGCTAGCGCGACTTCCGGGCCTTCTTCCGTCGCGCCCAGGCCTCGCTGGCCGCGGCCGAGCGCCGCACCCGCTGCGCCTCGCGGCGCGCCAGCGTGACCTTGGCGTACGAATCGAGCTCCTCCATCGTGCGGAACTCGAGGTCGTGGCGATCGGTGCGTGTGAAGTAGTCGCAGAGCGGCTCGTCCGGATCGTCGAGGTGCTCGGGCATGCCGTACTCGCGGCAGATCTTCGGGCGCTTGTCGTAGATCTGGCACTCGTTCCGGGGGCCCAGGAAGCGGCAGTCCTCCTCGACCTGCAGGAACCACTCGCCGTCGTCGACGAAGACCCAGCTCTTGCCGTGGATCAGGTACCACTTGATCTGCTCGAAGTCCTCCTCGTCCTCCGGGGCGTCGATCTCCAGCGCGTAGTAGCGGCAGCAGAGCGCGACGCAGCGGTGACAGGGCGGGCCGTCGGGCTGGACGGCCACGGCGGCGGGCAGCGGGACGAGGGAAGGCAGGCTCTCCATGCGCGGAATTCTCGCTTTCTCCGCCCGCGGCGGCAATCCGTCACTTCGCGAAGACCGTCTCCCCCGCGATCACCGTCGCCGCGATCCCGGCGGCCGGCAGCTTCTCAGGAGGCAGCGCGAAGAGGTCGTCCTCGAAGATCGTCAGGTCGGCCCAGTAGCCCGGAGCAAGCCGGCCCAGCTCGTTCTCCTGGCCGGCGGCGAAGGCGGCGCCCGCCGAGAACGCGGCCAGCGCCTCGGCCAGCGTCAGCCGCTGTTCCGGGAGCCAGCCGCCGGGCGGCATCCCGTTGCGGTCCTGGCGGGTGACGGCGGCGTAGAGCCCCAGCCGCGGGTCGGGCGACTCGATCGGGAAGTCCGAACCGAAGGCCAGCGGCACGCCGGCCGCCAGGAACGCGCGCCACGCGTACGCTCCCTTGATCCGCTCCGGCCCGACGCGGTCCTCCGCCCACGGCATGTCCGACGTCGCGTGCGTCGGCTGCATCGACGCGATCACCCCCAGCTCCTTGAAGCGCGGGATGTCAGAGAGGTCGACGATCTGCGCGTGCTCGATCCGGAACCGCTTCGGCGCGCGATTGGTGGTGGTCGTCCGGGTCAGCCGGGCGACCTCGAGCGCGGCGCGGATCCCGGCGTCGCCGATCGCGTGGATCGCGGTCTCGAGGCCCGCGTCGGCGGCCTGCCGGGAGTGGGCGGCGACCTCCGCCAGCTCGGTCAGCCAGAGCCCGGAGCTCTTCGGCTCGTCGCTGTAGGGCGCGAGCAGCCGCGCGCCGCGGCTGCCGAGCGCGCCGTCCATGTAGAGCTTGATCCCGATCGCGCGCAGCCGGCCGTCCTCGATCGGGCCGCTGTCGAGAATCTCCCGGTGCAGCGGCGAGCCGAGGGCGGCGAAGGCGTTGATCCGCAGCGGGAACTTCCCCTGCTTCGCCAGGGCGCGCATCGTGTTCCAGCCGCTGCCGTAGCCCGGCGCATCGGCGTCCATGTCGTGGACGCCGGTCAGGCCGAGCGCGACCAGCTGCTGCGCGGCGACCGCCAGCGCCTGCTCGACCGCGCGCGCCGGCGGCGCGGGGACGACGTTCTCCACCAGCTCCGCCGCGCGATCGACCAGGATCCCGGTCGGCCGGCCGGCCGCGTCGCGGAGGATCGCGCCGCCGGGCGGATCGGGCGTGGCGGCGCTGATCCCCGCGGCGGCCAGCGCCGAGCGGTTGACCCACAGCGCGTGGCCGTCGATGCGGGTCAGCGCGGCCGGGCGCCCGGACACGGCCTGCTCCAGCCGCTCGGCGTCGGGCCAGCCGCGGTCGGGCCAGTCGTTCTGGTCCCAGCCGCGCCCCAGCACCCAGGCGTCGTCGGGGTGCTCCGCGGCGAACGCGCGCACCCGGTCGAGCGTGTCGTCGAGCGACCGCGCGCCGGTCAGGTCGGCGCGCCGGCCCGTCATCGCGTAGCTCGTGACGTGGCCGTGGGCGTCGACGAGCCCCGGGACCGCGAGCGCGCCCGGCAGCTGCCGCACGGTCCCGCCGGCCGCGATCAGCGACCCGATCTCGGCCCGGTCCAGCACGCGCTCGATCCGGCCGCCGTTGACGACCAGGCCGTCGGCCCACGGACGCTGCGGGTCGCCGGTCCAGAAGCGCGGCCCGGTGAGGATGTTGACCCGCTGGATCGGCGGGGGCTCGCTGCCGGCGCCGCCGCACCCGCTGCCCGCGATCGTCATCGCCGCCCCCGTGGCGAGCATCGTCCAGCGCAACGCCGTCATCCATTCGCTCCGCAGCCGGGCGATTCTAGCGCGGATCATTCGCGGGCGGCCGCGGAGTGCGGCCCGTTCCGGCGCGGCTGCATCGCGCCGCCGGTTGCAGTACCGTTCCCCGCGATGCGCGCGGTGCTCTTCGACGTCGACGGGACGCTGGTCAAGGCCGGGGGCGCGGGGCGCGAGGCCCTGGCGCGCGGCGTGGCGCGCGTGCTCGGCGCGCCGCTCGACGCCGTGCGCGAGCACGCCCGCGCGGTCGACTTCCGCGGCCGGACCGACGAGCTGCTGATCGAGGAGCTGGTGCGGCGCGCCGGGGGCGAGCCGGAGCCCGGACTGGACGCGCGCGTCGTGGCGGCCTACCTGGACGAACTGGAACCGGCGCTGGCCGAGGTCGAGGTCGAGGTGCTGCCCGGGGTCCTCGCGCTGCTCGCCGCGCTCGAGCTGCGCGACGACGTCGCCGTCGGGCTCCTGACCGGCAACGTGCGGGAGGGGGCGCGGCGCAAGCTCGACGCGGTCGGCCTGGGCTGGCTGGCGGCGCGGGACGGCGGCTTCGCCGAGGACGGCCGCGAGCGCGACGCGTTGGCCCGCGCGGCGATGGCGCGGCTGGCGGCACAGGGGGTCGTCGAAGGGCGCGTGGTGGTGATCGGCGACACGCCGCACGACGTCGCCGCGGCGCGCGCGATCGGCGCGCGGGCGGTGGCGGTCGCCTCGGGCTGGACCCCGCGCGCCGAACTCGCCCCGTCCCGGCCCGACCTCCTGCTCGACTCCCTCGCGGAGCCGCGGCAGGTGCTGGATCTGCTCGACGCGCTGTGATCTCCTTCCGCCGTCCCCGCGGAATCGAAGACCCGGCAAGGAGGACCCGATGGCCCGTTCGGCGAGCGAAGCGCGCGCGATCCTGAAGGACGAGAAGGTCCGCTTCCTGCGGCTGGTCTTCTCGGACATCCACGGCATCGTCAAGAACGTCGAGGTCCCCGACACCCAGTTCGACAAGGCGCTGGCCGGCGACGTGATGTTCGACGGCTCGTCGGTCGAGGGGTTCGTCCGGATCCAGGAGTCCGACATGCTCCTGCACCCGGATCCCGCCTCGCTGCGGATCGTCCCGACCGACGCCGGCGACCGGGTGGCGATGATGATCTGCGACGTCGCGCTCCCCGACGGCTCGCCGTTCGCGGGCGACCCGCGCGGCGCGCTGCGGCGCGCGGTCGAAACGGCCGCGGCGCACGGCTTCACCCCGATGATGGGGCCCGAGGCCGAGTTCTTCCTGTTCCTGCGCCGGCCGGACGGGACGCCGACGACCGACACCCACGACCAGGGGGCCTACTTCGACCTGGCGCCGGTGGACAAGGGCGAAGAGGCGCGGCGCGACATCGTCAACGTGCTCGAGAAGATGGGGTTCGAGGTCGAGGCCGCGCACCACGAGGTCGCCCCCGGCCAGCACGAGATCGACTTCCGCTACGCCGGGGCGCTCGAGACCGCCGACAACATCCTGGTCTTCAAGCACGTCGTGAAGCGGGTCGCGCTGAAGCACGACCTCTACGCGACCTTCATGCCCAAGCCGCTCTTCGGGGTCAACGGCTCGGGGATGCACACGCACCAGTCGCTGTTCGACGCGGGCGGCAAGAACGCCTTCGACGACCCCTCGGCGCCGCACGGGCTGTCTTCGCTCTGCATGCACTACATCGGCGGGATCCTGGCCCACGCGAAGGGGTTCTGCGCGGTGACCAACCCGACCGTGAACTCCTACAAGCGGCTGGTGCCGGGGTACGAGGCGCCCACCAACATCGCCTGGTCGGAGCGGAACCGGAGCCCGCTCGCGCGCGTCCCCGACCGGCGCGGGACCGGCACGCGCGTGGAGGTCCGGATGCCCGACCCGTCGTGCAACCCGTACCTTGCGTTCGCGGTCATGCTCGCCGCCGGGCTCGACGGGATCGAGCGGAAGCTCGACCCGGGGCCGCCGGTCAACGAGGACATCTACAAGATGGGCGAGCGCGAGAAGCGGCGGCTGAAGATCGACAACCTGCCGCCGGACCTGTACGAGGCGGTCCGCGCGCTCGAGCGGGACGCGGTGGTGAAGGCGGCGCTGGGAGAGCACATCGCGCAGCACCTGGTCGAGGCCAAGCTCGCCGACTGGCACGAGTACATCAGCGTCGTCCACCCGTGGGAGGTCGAGCGCTACCTGCTGAAGTACTGACCCGGGTTGGGGGCCGGCACGGACGCCACGCGGAGCCGGCACGGACGCCACGCGGGCCGGCACGGACGCCACGCGGGCCGGCACGGAGGCCGGCCCCTACGTTCGGCTGTAGGGGCCGGCCTCCGTGCCGGCCCGCATCACTGGGGCGCGTAGCGGGTCTCGATGAACCGGGCGAGGGCCGACACCGAGGCGAACGCCTCGCGACCGATGTCCTGGGCCTGGATCTTGATCCCGAATTCCTTCTCGAGCGCGACCACCAGCTCGAGCGCGTCGACCGAGTCGAGACCCAACCCGTCGCCGAAGAGCGGCGCGTCGTCCTCGATCGTGTCGGGGTCCATCCCCTCGAGGTTGAGGCTGTTCACGATCAGGCGCTTGAGCCGCGGCTGGAGCGCGCGAAGGTCGACATTCGGATCGGACATCGAAACCACTCCTGGCCGGGCCGCGTTGCGCGAAGCGGCCCCGGCGAGCGCGTATAGTACCATCCCGCGGCCGTGCTGCCCGGCCAAGGGGACCACCCGCCGATGAGTTCCACCCCTGCGCCCGATCCAGCCCCCGGGGCCCCGCCGGCGGGCGGCGACGGCGGCCCGCCTCTCGCGCGGCGCCGGCTGCGCGACGCGCTCCCGGAACTGCTCTACGAGCTGCGCGTCGAGCGGGGAACGCCGGCCCGCCACGCGGTCGCCGTCGGGCTGGGGACCTTCATCGGTTGCCTTCCGCTCTACGGGCTGCACCTCCCGCTCTGCCTCGGCACGGCGCACCTCGCCCGCGTCAACAAGCTGCTCTGCTACCTCGCCGCCTACATCAACAACCCGCTCACCGGCCCGTGGATCACGCTGGCGGAGCTGGAGCTGGGCCACCTCGTGCTGCACGGCGCGATGATGCCGCTCACGCTGGAGTCCGCGCGCGCGGCGAGCCTGTGGGGGCTGGGAGCCGACCTCGCGGTGGGGAGCGTCGTGTTCTCGATCGCAGCCGGGCTGCTGTCGGGACTGCTCACGTACGCCTGGCTGCACGCCACGCGCGTCCCCCCGCGCGTCGGCGCGCTGATCGAGAGCGCCGCACGACCCTACGTCCGGTCCGGCATGCGGCACTGGGAGTTCGTCCGCGGCAAGCTGCGCTGGGACCCGGTCTTCATCGCGCTCCTCAGGGACGGCGTGATCCCGTCGGGGGGGACCCTGTTCGACGTCGGCTGCGGCCGCGGCATCCTGCTCTCGCTGCTGGTCGCGGCCGAGAAGCAGCACGCCGAGGGGGAGTGGCCCGAGGGTTGGCCCGCGCCGCCGGCCGGCCTGTCGCTCGTCGGGCTCGAGATGCGAGGGCGGACCGCAGGGGTGGCCGCGCAGGCGCTCAAGGGACGCGCGGTGATCGAGGTCGGCGACGCGCTCGAGGTTCCGATGCCGGCCTGTCGCGTCGCGCTCCTGCTCGACGCGCTCCACTACCTGCGGCCCGTGGACCAGGAGCGGCTGTTGCAGCGGCTGATCGGGGCGATCGTCCCGGGCGGGATGCTGATCGTGCGCGAGGCCGACGCGCGGGCGAGCGTGGGATTCGCGATCACGCGCCTCGCCGAGCGGGTCATGAGCATCCTCCGCGGCCGGCCGCGCCAGATCCTGGCCTTCCGAAGCGTCGGCGAGTGGAAGCGGCTGCTCGAAGGGATGGGACTCGCGGTCGAGGCGCGTCCGATGTCGCAGGGCGTGCCGTTCGAGAACGTGCTGCTGATCGGCCGGGTCCGGGGCTGAGGCTCGGGCGCGCGGCCGTCGTGAAACGTGAGCCTGCGGGAGGGACGGCAGAGCCCGATGCCGGTCAGCTCTCCCGCCGCGCGCTCCGGCAGCGGCGGATCAGGTTGTTGGTCGAGCTGTCGTGGTCCAGCGCCGGTTCCGCCCCGCTCTCCAGTTCCGGGACGATCCGCTGCGCCAGGACCTTCCCCAGCTCGACGCCCCACTGGTCGAAGGCGTTGACCTGCCAGATCGCCGCCTGCGTGAACGCGGAGTGCTCGTAGAGGGCGACCAGCGTGCCCAGCATCGCCGGCGTCAGCCGGTCGGCGAGCAGGACGTTGGACGGGCGATTCCCCTCGAAGACCCGGTGCGGGACGAGCCACTCGGGCGACCCTTCGGCCCGTACCGTCTCGGCCGACTTGCCGAAGGCCAGCGCTTCGGCCTGCGCGAAGGCGTTGGCGAGCAGGATGTCATGGTGCCGGCCGAGCGGATTCAGTGACCGGGCGAAGGCGATGAAATCGCACGGGATGAGCCGCGTCCCCTGGTGGATGAGCTGGTAGAAGGAGTGTTGACCATTGGTCCCCGGCTCACCCCAGTAGACCGGGCCGGTGTCGCAGGCCACGGGATCACCGTCGAGCGTCACGCGCTTGCCGTTGCTCTCCATCATCAGCTGTTGCAGGTAGGCCGGGAAGCGCTTCAGGTACTGCTCGTACGGCAGCACCGCCACGGTCCCGGCGCCGAAGAAGTCGTTGTACCAGACGGCGAGCAGGCCCATCAGCACCGGCAGGTTGCGCTCGAAGGGCGCGGTGCGGAAGTGCTCGTCCATCGCGTGGAAGCCGCCCAGCAGCGCGCGGAAGGCCTCCGGTCCGATCGCGAGCATCGTCGAGAGGCCGATCGCCGAGCTCATCGAGTAGCGCCCGCCGACCCAGTCCCAGAAGCCGAACATGTTGGCCGTGTCGATGCCGAACCGCGCGACCTCCCGGGCGTTCGTCGAAACCGCCACGAAGTGCCGCGCGATCGCCTGCTCGTCGCCGCCGAGGCCCGCGAGCAGCCACTCCCGCGCCGACTGCGCGTTGGTCATCGTCTCGAGCGTGGTGAAGGTCTTCGAGGAGACGATGAACAGGGTCTCGGCCGGGTCGAGGTCGCGAACCGCCTCCGTGAGATCGGTGCCGTCCACGTTGGAGACGAAGCGGAAGGTCATCGAGCGCTCGCTGTAGCAGCGCAGGGCTTCGTAGGCCATCACGGGCCCGAGATCCGAGCCGCCGATCCCGATGTTGACGACGTTCCGGATCCGCCTGCCCGTGTGCCCCTTGAAAGCGCCGTCGCGGACCCGGTCGGCGAATGCCGCCATCCGGTCGAGCACGGCGTGCACCTCCGGGACCACGTTCGCGCCGTCGACGACGATCGACGCGCCGCGCGGGGCCCGCAGCGCCACGTGCAGCACGGCCCGCCCCTCCGTCACGTTGATCTTCTCGCCGCAGAACATCGCGTCGATCCGCGCCCGGAGGCCCGACTCCTCGGCCAGCCGGACGAGCAGCCGCAGCGTTTCGTCGGTGACGCGGTTCTTCGAATAGTCGAGGAGGAGGCCGGCGGCCTCGGCGGTCATCCGCACGCCGCGCGCGGGGTCGTCCGCGAACAGATCGCGCAGGTGAAGGTCGCGCACCTTCGGGAGGTGCGCTTCGAGGGCCTTCCACGCCGGGCGCTCGGTGGCCGAGAGGGCTCGTGCCGTCATGTCGGTGTCCCCTTCCGCTGCGGCAGGATCTTCAGTCCGCGGCATCCACCCGGATCCGGAATGCGGCACGGAACGTCCCGCCGGGCTCGACGAGCCGCAGCCCGCGGCCGCTCACCAGCGCGTTCGCCGGCGCGGTCATCGGCTCGAACGTGACGAAGTCCCTGCCGATCGGGGCGTAAAGCTGCGCGTAGCCGTAGCCCTCGAGGAAGTCCACGCTGATCCGGCGGCCGGCCCCGGCCAGGGTGAACGACCCGCGTTCGCCCGGCAGTGCGAAGCCATCGTCGAGGTCCCGCCCGCCGAGCAGCGCGTCGAACGGCCCGAAGGGCTCCTCCTTGCCGATCGGGATCCCGCGCCCGTCCAGCACGAGCCGGCTCATCGCCGGCCCCGTCAGCCGCCATTCGGCGCGCGCGAGCCCGGGGATTCCGAAGTAGGGGTGAAAGCCGAAGCTCACGGGGACGGGCGCGTCGGCCCCGGCGACGAGCGTCGCCTCGAGCGTGAGGTCGCCGGGGCGCAGGCTCGCCGCGATCTCCAGCCGGTGCGGGAAGGGAAAGACCGCGAGCAGCTCGGCGCGGTCCCAGTCCAGCCGGGCCAGCAGGCGGTCTCCGCCGGCCTCGATCACGTCCCAGGCCAGCCTCGACCACGGGACGCCGTGCATCGGAAGCCCGTGCTCGTCGAGGTGCAGGAGCGGCGACGCCGGATCGAGCGAGACGTCCTTCCCCGCCGCGCGATAGCGCGCGCTCGAAAGCCGGTTGGCCCACGGGTGGAGCAGCGGGATCCCCGCGCTGCTTCCCCGGACGGCCGTCGTCGCGAGGTCCTCGACGCGGCGCAGGAGTTCCGCGCCGCGGTGGCGAAGCGACACGCCGAGCATCCCGTACGCGGGGAGGAACACGCTCTCGAGATCGCCCGCGGCGAGCGTCCGTGCGGACGACTCGTCGAGGGAGCCCGGAGAGCGCTGCCCGGGGATCGTCATCGGCTGGAAGCCCTCCTGTCGGTGCGGTGCGTGGGAACGGCCGCGCTGCGCCACCGGCCCGCTTCATTGTTGCAGAACTCCGGGGAGCTTTCAGGCCGGCCTCACGGAGCCGACGTTCCGTATTGATTAGTGGTAGAGCCGGAACTCCCGCGCGAGGCGGCCGATCCGCTCCGCCTCCGCGCGCGTCAGGTGGGTGTCGGCCGGCGCCTCGGTGCGCTCTCCCGCCCCGGCCTCGAGCAGCGCGAGGTCCGCCCCCTCGGCTTCGCGCTCGAGCCGCGCCGAGAAACCGGTGTCGCCGCTGACGACGATGCGCGCGCCCTCCGTTTCGATCCGCAGCCCGTAGGCCTCCATCAGCAGCCCGGGAGGGTCCGACTGCGAACGCCGGTGGCGCGCGGGGAACGGCGTCACCGCGAAGGGCCCGAACCGCTCGACCCGCTCCGGCTCGGCCGTCCGCACGTCGACCGCGAGACGGGCCCGCGAGCCGAGCGCGTCGAAGAAGAGCGCGATCCCGCCGCGGGCAAGGGGAGCGTCGCGGGGGAGCAGGACCGGCAGGGGAGCGGACCGCCCGCCCAGCCGCAGCCACCAGAGCAGTCCCGGAAGCCCGGCCGCGTGGTCGCCGTGATCGTGGGTGACGACGATCCCCTCCAGCGCCGCGACCGGGACCGCGAGCTGAGCGAGGTCGCGCGCCGAGCCGTCTCCGGCATCGACCAGCAGGTAGCGGCCGGCCTGGCGGAGAAGCACGGCGATCGAGACGCCGCCGTGCGCGGAGAGCACGGTCACTTCGAGATCGCCCCGCTGCCAGCGGATCACGCGGGGAACCTACAGGAATCCGGGGGGGGAAGAAACCGATGCGCGGAGGGAAGAACCCTCCGCGCATCAAACCAAAAGAGAACGGCGCGCGACCGGGGTCGCGCGCCGGGTCGTTACGTCAGACCTGGGCCGGAGACGACTGGCGATAGAAGCCGAGGATCGCGAATCCCTTGCTCGCCTCGACCGCGGTGAAGTTCTCGTAGACGCGGTTGCGCCCGAGATCGAGCACGTAGTCGTGCCCGTCGAAGGCGAACCGGACGAACTTCTCGCCCGTGAGAACTGTCTTCCGGCGACCCCTGGTCACCGTCTTCCGCGCCGCGCTCGCTCTGGTCATGGCTTTGTTACTCCCACGGAATGCGGATTCGACTCACCCGGTGCCGAGTTCAAAGTGCAAGGGGCTTGCCATCCCTGGTGGACGACCGAGAGTCATGTAAGTTGTTGATGATAATGGCTGTAGCAATTGACCATGGCCGACAAGGGTCACTTTGACCCATTTTCTGGGTCACCCGCGCCCGTTTGGCGTTGAAAACCCGGCAATCGTGGCCCTATATTTCTGCAGTTTCTCCGCCCCACCGGTGCCGGAGGTTCGCGGATGTCCCCTCATGCCCCCGACGTTCCGGCCCCCACCGAGCGGCGGATCGCGGTCGTCGTCCGGGACGCCGCCGTGTCGCGCGAGGTCGAGCGCCAGTGCCGTCAGATGGGCCACCGGGTCGTCGTGCTCCCGGACCTCACCGGCCTGGCGCGCCTCGGGCCCGATCTCACTCCCGACCTGGTATTGCTCGACTTCGCCCAGCTGGGGGCCGAGCCGGCCGCCGTGCTGGCCCCGCTGACGCGCGGCGACGACGCGCCGTCGATCATCCTCGTCGCCGCACCGTCCGAGACCGGCGCCGCCTGGAACCTGCTCGATCGCGGCGCCGCCGACGTCGTCCATCGGCCACCGCACCCGCAGGAGCTGCGACTGCGGGTCGCGCGCACGCTGGAGGCGCGCGACCTGGGGATGCACCTCGCGAGCCTCGAGGAGGAGATCACCGAGCGCTCCCGGCGCTCCTTCTCCGACCGGATCCTCGTTGCGCGCTCGGAGGCCATGCGTGCGCTGGTCGAGACCATCGGCCGCGTCGCACGGATGCGCACCACCGTGATGGTCCTCGGCGAGAGCGGCGTCGGTAAGGAGCTCGTCGCCCGCACGATCCACTTCCGCTCGCCGCGCCTCGACGGGCCGTTCATCGCCCTCAACTGCGCCGCGCTTCCGCCGCACCTGATCGAGTCGGAGCTCTTCGGTCACGAGCGGGGGGCGTTCACCGGCGCGATCAGCCGGCGCGCCGGGAAGTTCGAGCTGTCCCACCGCGGCACCCTCTTCCTGGACGAGATCGGCGAGACCGACCTGCCGACGCAGGCCAAGCTGCTCCGCGTGCTCGAGCAGCAGGAGTTCATGCGGGTCGGCGGGTCGCGGCCGGTGCGGGTGGACGTCCGGCTCGTCGCCGCCACCAATGCCGACCTCGAGCGGCTGGTCCGCGAGGGGCGATTCCGTGAGGACCTCTACTACCGGCTCAAGGTGGTGACGCTTCACGTCCCGCCCCTGCGCGAGCGGCGGGAGGACATCCCCGACCTGGCCGAGACGTTCCTCATCCAGGTCTGCCGCAACAACCACCTCCGGCCCCGGCGTCTGACCGCGGAGGCGCTCGCGGCGCTCTGCCGCTACCCCTGGCCGGGAAACGTGCGCGAGCTGATGAACACCCTCGAGGCCCTGGTCGTGAGCAGCCCTGCCGAGACCCTCGACGCGGAACACCTCCCCCCCCCGGTCCAGTCCGGGGCGTCCGCCTCCGTCGCGCGTTCCCGCGCGGTCGTGGGGTCGTCGCTGAAGGACGTGGAGGCGGAGACGATCCGCCAGACGCTGTCGGCGATGCAGGGCTCGCGCACCCGTACCGCCGAGGCGCTCGGGATCGGCCTGCGCACGCTGCGGCGCCGGATCCAGGAGCTCGGACTCGACCGCGAGCTGCCGCCGAGGCCGGGCCGGCCGAAGCGCGGACCGGCATCCTGACGCGTCGTGCGACGCGCATTCACCGAGCTTCACGCACTTTTTTGCGCGCGGGGCCCTTGACAGTCGCGCGCTTGGCGCGCACAACAGCGTCAAGGTGCACGCCGATGCGGGGACGCCCGCATGGTGCGGGAGGGCAACGCCCCCCGCGGAGGCACGAAGCATGGCGACTCGCAAGAAGGCCACGAAGAAGGCGACGAAGAAGGTGCGCCGCAAGAAGGCCGTCCGTAAGGCCACTCGCAAGGCCATCCGCAAGAAGGCCACCCGCAAGGCCGTCCGCAAGAAGGCCGTCCGCAAGGCCGTCCGCAGGAAGGCCGTCCGCAAGGCCGTCCGCCGCAAGGCCGTCCGCAAGGCCGTCCGCCGCAAGGCCGTCCGCAAGGCCGTCCGCCGCAAGGCCGTCCGCAAGGCGGTGGTCCGCAAGGCCGTCCGCAAGGCGGTGGTCCGCAAGGCCGTCCGCAAGGCGGTGGTCCGCAAGGCCGTCCGCAGGGCGGTGGTCCGCAAGGCCATTCTCAACGCGCTGACCGAGGGGTAGGAACACGGACCAAGCCTTCGAAGGATCGGCCCCCCGTTCGCGGGGGGCTTTTTTTTGCCCGGAACGCACCAGCGCAACGCGTCGCAAGCACCGGCGGAGCACCCCGTCATCGCCCGAACTCCCGAAAAAAAAGGCAGATGGGTCTTGACAGGTGCGAACAACGGCAAGCATATATTCGGTGAGGTGTGCACCCTCTGCGGGGACGCTCGCAGGAATCCGGAGGGCGATGGGCGCCCTCGAGGAGGCTAGGAACCATGGCCGTTCGAAAGAAGGCGACCAAGAAGGCCACTCGCAAGGCGAAGGTCAAGAAGGCCACTCGCAAGGCGAAGGTCAAGAAGGCCGCGAAGAAGATCCGCCGCAAGAAGGCCACCAAGAAGGCCACCCGCAAGGCGAAGGTAAAGAAGGCCACGAAGAAGGTGCGCCGCAAGAAGGCCACCAAGAAGGCCACGAAGAAGGCCACCAAGAAGGCCACAAAGAAGATGGCGCGCAAGACGGCCAAGCCGATCGAAGCGCCGCCCGCTTTCTAAAGCGATCTACTAAAAGCATCCTTCGAAGGAAAGCCCCCCGATCCGGGGGGCTTTTTTTTGCCCGTAGGGCGCGATCCCGGGCGCTCTTCCCGGAGAAGATGCGAAGCGTCGTCAGATCGCGGTGTCCTGGTAGCGCCCGAAGACCGAAGCCAGGCGACCTGTGATCTCGCCGACGGTCGCGTACGCCTCGACCGCCTCGAGGATCCCCGCGACGAGGTTGCCGTCGCCTCGCGCCGCGCGCTCGACGCCGTCGAGGGCGCGGGCCCAGGCGGCCGCGTCGCGCGCCGCGCGCACGCGGCGGGTGCGCTCGATCTGCCGGGTGCGGACCTGGTCCGGAACCCGCTGGACCGGGATCCCCTCGCCCGCGTCGTCGCGGAAGCGGTTCACCCCGACGACGACCTGTCGGCCCGACTCGATCGCCCGCTGCGTGCGGTAGGCGGCGTCGGCGATCTCGCGCTGCGGGAAGCCGGCCTCGATCGCCGGGACCGCCCCCCCGAACTCGTCGATCCGGGCCAGGAGGCGCCGCGCCTCCGCCTCGAGCCGATCGGTCAGCGCCTCGACGTAGTACGAGCCGGCGAGCGGGTCGACCGTGTCCCCCACCCCGGTCTCGTGGGCCAGGATCTGCTGGGTCCGGAGCGCGATCGTGACCGCGTGCTCGGTCGGCAGCCCGAGCGCCTCGTCCATCGAGTTGGTGTGCAGCGACTGGCATCCCCCCAGGACGGCGGCCAGCGCCTCGAAGGCGGTCCGCACCACGTTGTTCCCGGGCTGCTGGGCGGTGAGCGACGACCCCGCGGTCTGGGCGTGGAACCGCAGCTTCCCGAGGTCCCGGTCGCCGGCCCCGAAGCGCTCGGCGACGATCCGGGCCCAGAGGCGGCGGGCGGCGCGGAACTTCGCCACCTCCTCGAGGATCTCGATCTGGGCGTTGAAGAAGAACGAGAGCCGGGGGGCGAAGCTCTCCAGCGGCAGCCCCGCCGCGAGCGCCGCCTCCACGTAGGCGATCGCGTCGGCGAGGGTGAAGGCGATCTCCTGGGCCGCGGTCGATCCGGCCTCGCGGATGTGGTAGCCGCTGATCGAGATCGTGTTCCAGCCGGGGGTGTGGGCGGCGCACCAGGCGAAGGTGTCGGTGACCAGCCGCAGCGACGGGCGGGGCGGGAAGATGTAGGTCCCGCGCGCGATGTACTCCTTCAGGACGTCGTTCTGGATCGTCCCCCGCAGCGCCTTCGGCTCGACCCCCTGCCGCTTCCCGACCGCGACGACCATCGCCAGCAGGATCGCCGCGGGGGCGTTGATCGTCATCGACGTGCTGACCTTGTCGAGCGGGATCCCGTCGAGCAGGACCTCCATGTCGGCCAGCGAGTCGATCGCGACCCCGACCTTCCCGACCTCCCCCTCCGCGATCGGGTCGTCGGAGTCGTAGCCCATCTGGGTCGGCAGGTCGAAGGCGACCGAAAGGCCGGTCTGGCCCTGCGACAGCAGGTAACGGTAGCGGGCGTTCGACTCCTCGGCGCTCCCGAACCCCGCGTACTGCCGCATCGTCCAGAACTGGCCGCGGTACATCGTCGGCTGGACGCCGCGGGTGAAGGGGTACTCTCCGGGAAAGCCGACCTCCTCGAGGTAGCGGTCGTCGTCGCGGTCGGCCGGCGTGTAGAGCCGTTGGATCTCGACGCCGGACGTGGTCTCGAATCGCTCCCTGCGCTCCGCGGCCCGGGCCAGCGCCCGGGCGACGGTCGTGTCGGTCCAGCGCGCGGTTTCGCTCGCGATGCGGCCCTTCCTGCTCATGGGGGTTCCTCGGGCTGGGCGGCGCACGCGGGACGCCGGGAGTGCGCCTCCGGGGTTGCCGGAGTATGCCTCCCCCGCCCCTGCGGCGGCGAGGCCCCCGGTTCCGGCCGGCCCGGAGCGGCGGTGAAGCGCCGGACGGGTCGGGGGTAGCATGCGGCCCGTGACCGCACCGGCCGATCGCACCCTGGCGTGGGGCCGAACCCGCCTCGCGCTGCCGGAGAGTTGGCGCGACCTGCCCTGGCTCGAGCCGCTTCCGGACGCGGAGTCCGCGCCCCCCACGCCCGCGGAATTCGACGCCGCGGTGCGTGCCGCCGCCTCCCGCGCGGCACGCGCCCTCGGCGCGAGCGAGCGGCTCGCGCTCGTCGTGCCGGACCGGACGCGGCCGCTGCCGCTCCCGGAGATGCTGCCGGCGATGCTCGACGCGCTCGAGGCGGCGGGCGTGCCGTGTGCGCGGATCGACCTGGTCGTCGCCTCCGGACTGCACCGCCCGATGTCGCCTGCCGAGCTTCGCACCTGGATCGGACCCGCGGCCGCCGCCCGCGTCGCCGCGCTGCCGCACGATGCCGACGCGCCCGCCGCGTTCCTGGGAACGACCGCCTGCGGCATCCCGGTCGCGGCGCACCCGGCGGTCGCGCGCGCCGGCGCGGTGCTGGCGCTGGGGCGGGTCGTCTTCCACTACCTCGCCGGGTTCGGCGGCGGCCGCAAGATGCTGGTCCCGGGCGTCGCGGCGCGGCCGACGATCCTGGCCGTGCACCGCCGCTGCCTGTCGGCGCGGCCGGGCGAGGGACGGCACCCCTCCGCACGCGCCGGCCTGCTCGCGGGGAACCCGGTCCACGAAGCGGCCGTCGAGGCGGCGCGCCTGTTCCCGCCGGCGACGCTGCTGCACATCACTGAAGGCATGGGGGGTGGGTGGTCCGCCGCGGCGGGCAACGCGTTCGAGGACCACGCCCGCGCCGCGGCAGGCTACGCGGCGGCGCACCGCGTGCGCCTCGACGCCCCGCTCGACGTCGTGATCGTCTCCGCCGGTGGCGCCCCGGCCGATCGCGACCTGGTCCAGGCGCACAAGGCGCTCGACGCGGTCGCCCCCGTCGTGCGGGACGGCGGAACGGTCGTTCTCGTGGCGGCGTGCGGCGACGGCGCGGGAAACCGCGAGCTGGCCGACGGGCTCGCGCTCGGCGCGCCGGAGGCGATCGAGAACGAGCTGCGGCGCGAGTTCCGCGTCGGACTGCACACCGCCCTCGCGCTGGCCGAGAAGACCCGCCGGCTGCGGGTCATGGCGCTGACCGAGCTGCCCGACGAGCTGCTCGCCGCGGCGCGCATCGAGCGCGTCGCGTCGCTCGACGACGCGGCGCGGCGAGTCGCCGGGCAGGCCGCTCGCGGGCCGCGCCGGGCGCTCGCGCCGCGGGGTGGCTCGCTGCTGTACGAGGTCGTTCCCGGTTGAACCTGGGGGCGGGGCGGGGCCGAAAGCCCGCTGCGGGCCCGGAACCGCCCCGGGGCGCTCATTCCCGGTAGTCGCCCCCCCGTCCCGCGAGTATGCTCTTTCGGCCCTGCCGGGGGTCCTGAGGCTTCCCGGCCGCCGACGCCAACTCACACCCACCGGAAAGCACAACCATGAGCCACGACGACGTCCTGCACACCGACCTGCCCGCGGGTGACGAATCCACGGAGCGCCCCGCACCCCGCACCGCGCCCGAGCCGGAGGGGTCCGAATCCCACGGCGCGCTTCCCGCGCCGGAACCGCACGACGCGCTCCCGGCCCCCGCAGTGGTCGCGGAGCTGCCGGCCCCGCCCGCCGAGACTCCGCCCCCTCCCGCGGCGCCGCCGCCCTTCGCCGCGCCGCCGCCGCCCTTCGCCGCGCCGGTGCCGGAGACGGGCCCGATCCCCGGGGAGGAGTGGGGATGGGTCGACGCCCAGGACGTCGTGCACCAGAAGGATGGGGCCCTCTTCAAGGGCCGCGCACTCGGCCCGCTCAAGGGACGCAGCAAGCGGGCGGCGTTCGCGTTCTACGTCGAGAGGTACCAGCGCCTGGAGGCCAAGACCGCCGAGCTGGAGCGGGAAGTCCACGCCGCCACCAACAAGGGGCGCTTCTCCGAGCGCACCGCGCGGCTGGTCGAGCAGATCCAGACCGCCGACGCGCTCGGCGACTTCGACTCCCTCTTCGCGCGGCTCGAGTCGGTGCGCCGCGAGGTGCTCGACTACCAGGCGGCCCAGCGCGCCGGGAAGGAAGCGCTGATCGGCGTCGCCGAGTCGCTGATGAACCTGACGTCGTGGACGCAGACCGCGGACAAGATGAAGGCTCTGCAGGAGCAGTGGAAGACCCTGGGCTCGGCGTCGCGCGAGGACGACGAGTTGCTCTGGAAGCGGTTCCGCGGCGCACTCGACGCGTTCTTCCAGCGCCGCGACGAGAACCGCACGCAGCAGACCCAGGATCGCACCGAGGCGCGGCGCCGGAAGGAAGAGCTGTGCGCCCAGGCCGAGGCGCTGGTCGAGTCGACCGAGCTCGAGAAGACCGCCCACGCGATGGAAGAGATGATGGCCGCCTGGAAGGCCGCGGGCTGGGCCGGACGCGACGTGGAAGAGTCGCTCTGGGAGCGGTTCCGCAAGGCGCGCGGGGCCTTCTTCGACCGGCGGCGCGCGACGCAGTCCCAGGCCTCGCACGACCGCGAGGCCCACAAGCAGCGGAAGATCGCGCTCTGCGAGGCGGCGGAGGCGCTGATCGAGTCGCCCGACGTGTTCGGGACCTGCGAGCAGGGCAAGCTGCTGCAGGCCGAGTGGAAGACGGTCGGGGCGGTGCCGCGCGCGCTCTCCGACCAGCTCTGGGAGCGCTTCCGCACGGCGTGCGACAAGGTCTTCGCCCGCGCGCAGGACGAGCGCAAGCACCGCCGCACCGAGTGGACGCACCAGAAGCAGGAGACGGTGTCGCGCAAGCGCGAGCAGGCCGAGGCGCTGCGCGAGTCGATCGCCCGCGACCTGGGCCACATCGACCGCTGGCGCCAGGCCCTGGCGGGACTGAAGGACGGCGGGCGGGCGGAAGAGATGCGGCTCGGACTCGAAGAGAAGATCGGGGGGGTCGAGGAGCGCCTCGCTCAGAAGCGCGCGCGCCTCACCGAGCTCGAGACCGAGATCAAGAACGCACCGTGAGCCGGGGGGGCGCGGGGTTCTCCGCGATCCTGGCCCTGGGGCTGGCCCTGCTGGCCGGCCCGGGCGCCCTTCCCGCCGAGGCCGCGGCCGCGGCCTGGCAGACCCCCGCCGAAGCCGACGACTTCCAGTCCACCCCCTCCTACGACGACACGATTGCCTTCCTGCGGCGGCTCGAGGCGAAGTCCCCGGCGCTGCGGCTCGGGTTCTTCGGCACGTCGGGCGAGGGGCGCCCGATGCCGTACGTGGTCGTCTCGAAGGAGCGCGCCTTCGCCCCCGCCGCGGCGCAGGCGCTGGACAAGCCGATCGTCCTCATCGTAGCCGGGATCCACTCCGGGGAGATCGACGGGAAGGACGCCTCGCTGATCCTCCTGCGCGACATCGCGCTGGGCCGCGCGCCGGCGCTGCTCGACGCGGCGACGCTGCTGCTGGTCCCGATCTACAACGTGGACGGGCACGAGCGAGTCTCCCCCTTCAACCGGCCCAACCAGGACGGGCCGCGCCGCGGGATGGGGTTCCGCACCACGACCAACGGGCTCGACCTCAACCGCGACCACATCAAGCTGGAAAGCCCGGAGGCCCGGGCGCTGGTCGGACTGTTCAACGCCTGGCGACCGGACCTGCACGTCGATACCCACGTCACCGACGGCGTCGATTTCGAGTGGACGCTGACCTTCGCGCGTGATCGAGGCCCCGCAGGCCGCGCCGTCGATCCAGGAGTGGTGGTCGTCCAACCTGCCGCCGGTCGTCTCGGCGATGGCCCGCGGCGGGCACCGCATCGGGCCGTACGTCGACCTGAAGGACGGCACCGACCCGGCGAAGGGGTTCGAGTCGTGGGTCGGCGAACCGCGCCTGTCGACCGGCTACTTCAACCTGCGCAACCGGCCGACGATGCTGGTCGAGATGCACTCCTACAAGCCGTACGGGGAGCGGGTGGCGGCGCTTCGCGACTTCCTGGCACTGCTCGTGCAGCAGGCGGGGACGTCCGGCGCGGCCCTCGAGCAGGCGGTGGCGGCGGCGGAAGCGCGGACGGTCGCGGCGGGCAAGGCGGGGGCGCCGCCCTCGTCGATCGTGCTGGAGTGGACGCTCGACGACGGGACCACCCCCGTCCGCGTCCCGTTCTTCGACTTCACGGTCGTCGATTCGCAGCCGCTCGGGCGCAAGGTCCTGCAGTACGACCGCTCCAGGACGAACGCGCTCGACGTCCCCTGGTCGCACCGCGCGAAGCCGAAGACGACGACGACGCGGCCGCGCGGGTACCTGGTCGCGCCCGGCTGGCCGGTGATCGAGGAGAAGCTCCGGGCGCACGGGCTCACGGTCCGGCGCCTCGACGCGCCGGCGGAACTGGCGGTCGAGACCCTGCGCCTCGCCGATCCGAAGTACGAGAGCCGGTCGTACCAGGGGCGGGTGCGCGTGGCGTTCCAGGTGACGCGCGAGGCGGCGACGCGGCGGTTCCCGGCCGGCACGCTCTTCGTCCCGGCCGACCAGCCCGACTTCGAGGTCGCGGCGCAGCTGCTCGAGCCCGAGTCGCCCGACTCGCTCGCCGCGTGGGGGATGCTCGACTCCGTCGTCGAGCGCAAGGAGTACATCGACCCATCGGTCCTGCACCGCCTGGCGACGGAGATGCTGAAGGACCCCGGGGTGGCCGCGGAGTGGGGCAAGGCGCTCGAAGCGGACCCGGCGCTCGCGAACGACCCGACGGCGCGCTACCTGTGGTGGTACCGCCGCACCCCGTACTGGGACGAGACGGTGGGCCTGATGCCGGTCTTCCGGCTGATGGGGCCGATCGAGTGCCGCTCTCGCCGCTGCGCTGACCGGCCGCAAGCCTCGTGACATTCCGCTTCGGCCAGAACCGCTCCGCTCGCGTGATAGCGCGCCATCTGAGGCGTTTGCGGGGGTCTGGAAGGCTTCGCCTACCGTGAGGGTAAGCCTCGCCTTCCAGACCCCGCAAAACATCTGACGCACTCTGACGCGTTCTGACTCGAACCGGAATGTCACATTGAGGCTAGAATCCCGGTTCCCGTCGACCCGGGCCCGGGCACCGACCGTGGGATGGAGTTGCCGTGACCGACCTGAAGAGCAAGCTGACCTCGTTGCGGATCGACAAGGGGCCGGCCCGGGCCGGGCGGCGCCGGTTCGGACGCTGGCTGCTCTGGCCGCTGCTCCTGATCGTCGCGGTCGGCGCCTTCATCCCTCTGTCCGGGAAGTTCCGCGGGCCGGTCGAGGTCCAGACCACGACCCCGACGGTGATCTCGCCCGAGCAGCTCGCCGCCGGGCAGCCGATCCTGACCGCGTCGGGCTACCTGGTGCCGCGCCGCCGCGCGATCGTGTCGTCGAAGATCCAGGGACGGTTGTCCGAGCTGCACGTCGAGGAGGGGAGCCGCGTCGCCGAGGGCGAGGTCATCGCGCGCCTCGAGAGCCGCGACTTCGAGGCCCAGATGGTGCGGGCGAACGCCTCGATCCAGCGGGCGCAGGCGACGATCCAGCGCGCCGCGGCCGACCTCTCCGAGTTCGAGCGGCAGCTGCGCAAGGCGACCGAGCTGGTCGACCAGGGGGTGGCCGCGGTCGACGACAAGGAGGCCGCCGCGGCGCGGGTCTCGATCGGGCGCGCGGCGGTCGACCAGGCGAGGGCCGAGCTCGCGGTGGCCCAGGGCGACCGCGCACTGGCCGAGGCCAACCTCTCCAACACGGTCATCCGCGCGCCGTTCACGGGCACCGTCGTCCGCAAGATGGCGGAGGTCGGCGAGAGCGTCGCGCCGATCCCGCCGGGCGTGAACATCTCGACCGCCTCCGGGGCGATCGTCGCGCTGGCCGACCTCGACACGCTGGAGGCGGAGGTCGACGTCGGCGAGGCGAACGTCTCGAAGCTCGTCGTCGAGCAGCCCGCCCAGGTGACGGTCGAGGCCTTCCCGGACCGGCGATACAAGGGCGTGCTGCGCCAGATCATCCCCACCGCCGACCGGACCAAGGCGACCGTGCTCGTCCGCGTGACGCTGGTCGACAAGGACCCGAACCTCAAGCCCGAGATGAGCGCGCGCGCGGACTTCCTCTCGCAGCGGGCCGTCGGGGCGGCGGCGCCGACCCGGCCGGAGATCCGGGTCCCGGCGGACGCGCTGGTGAAGTCCGGCGCGGCGACTTCAGTCTGGGTCGTCGAGGACGGGGCGGGGAAGCCGGCGCTGCGCAGCGTCCCGGTGACCACCGGCGAGACGCGGCCGGGCGGCGACGTCGTCGTGACGGGCGGCCTCGCCGGGGGCGAGACGATCGTGCTGCGGCCGGCGGCCACGCTGAAGAGCGGCGAGGCGGTCGCGATCAAGGCCCGGTGACGCGATGACCGGGGCGGCCGCGACGGCCGAAGTCGAGGTCCGGGAGGTCCGCAAGATCTACCGCCGCGGCGCCGAGGAGATCCTCGTCCTCGACGGACTGACGCTGGACGTCCCCCGGGGCGAGTTCGTGGCGCTGATGGGGCCGTCCGGATCGGGGAAGACGACGCTTCTCAACCTGATCGCCGGGATCGACCGGCCGACCTCGGGCGCGGTGATCGTCGGCGGCACCGACGTGACGACGCTCGGCGAGGGCGACCTGGCCCACTGGAGGTCGCGCCACGTCGGCTTCATCTTCCAGTTCTACAACCTGATCCCGGTGCTCACGGCGCTCGAGAACGTCGAGCTGCCGCTGCTCCTGCAGCCCTTCTCGCGGAGCGAGCGGCGCGAGCGCGCGCTGACCGCGCTCGAGATCGTCGGGCTCTCCGACCGCAGCCGGCACTACCCGCGGCAGCTCTCGGGCGGCCAGGAGCAGCGGGTCGCGATCGCCCGCGCGATCGTGACCGATCCGACCGTGCTGGTCGCCGACGAGCCGACCGGCGACCTCGACTCGAAGAGCGCCGAGGAGGTGCTCCACCTGATGGAGGCGCTCAACCGGGAGTTCGAGAAGACGATCGTCATGGTCACGCACGACCCCCGCGCGGCGGCGGTCGCCCACATCCGCTACCAGCTCGAGAAGGGCCGCCTGGTCGTCTGAGATGAGGTTCTTCCCCTACATCCTGAAGCACCTCCGGTACAACTGGTTCCGGACGGCCCTCACGGTCCTGGCGATGGCGCTGTGCATCTTCCTGTTCTGCGTGCTCGAGACCGCGATCGACGCGATCAACGCGTCGACCGAGAGCGCTTCGGACAAGCGGCTGATCACGCGCAACGCGGTCAGCCTGATCTTCAACCTCCCGATCTACTACGGCGGGCGCATCGCCGCGCGTCCCGGGCGTGCGGCGCGTGGCCGGCGCCAACTGGTTCGGCGGGATCTACCAGGACCGCAAGAACTTCTTCGCCAACTTCGCGATCGACGCCGAGCCCTACCTGGCGATCTACCCGGAGTACATCCTGCCGCCGGACCAGAAGGACGCCTTCCTGCGCGATCCGCGCGGCTGCGTCGTCGGTCGCGAGCTCGCGGACCGCTTCGGCTGGAAGGTGGGCGACGTCTTCCAGATGGAGTCGACGATCCCGCCGTACCGCGTCGGCCGGCCCTTCGAGTTCGTCGTCCGCGGGATCTACGACAGCGACGAGGCGCGCTACCCCGGCACCAACCTGCAGCAGATGTTCTTCCACTTCCGCTACCTCTACGAGTCCACGGGCCGCCGCGTCGGGAAGGGGTCCTTCGTCGTCGAGATCGACGACCCGGCCCGGGCCGGGGCGGTCAGCCGGGAGGTGGACGCGCTGTTCGAGAACTCCTCGTCGCAGACCAAGACCGAGACCGAGGCGGCCTTCCGCGCGAGCTTCATCGCGCTGATCGGCAACATCTCCCTGCTGCTGCGGGTGATCGGCCTGGCGACGACCTTCACGATCCTGCTGGTCACCGCCAACACGATGAGCATGGCGGTCCGCGAGCGGCGCAAGGAGATCGCGACGCTCAAGACGCTGGGCTTCACGAGCGGCAAGGTGATGGGGCTGGTGCTGGGCGAGGCGCGTGGTCCTGGGCGTGCTCGGCGGCGGGCTCGGGCTGCTGTTCGGCGACCGTTTCATCCACCTGCTGCCGAAGATCCCGATGGTCGGGGACATCTTCCGCGGCGTGGGCGACCGCGGCCTGTCGCCGGAGCTGGGCGCGCTGGCGTTCGGCCTCGCGGTCGCGCTCGGGGCGGCGGCCGGGCTCCTGCCGGCGGTCTTCGCCTACCGCGAGCGGATCACGACCGCGCTGAGGCAGCTGTGAGGCTCTCGCTGCTCTGGTCCTACAACCTCCGCAGCGTGCTGCAGCGCTGGCGCACCAGCCTGCTCGCGATCTTCGGCATCGGCCTCGTGGTCGGGGTGCTGGGCTGGCTGGTCGCGATGTCCACGGGGCTGCGCGCGACGCTCAAGGCGACCGGCATCCCCGAGAACGCGATCGTCGTGCAGAAGGGCTCCAACTCCGAACTGACCTCCGGGGTCGGCAACGACGCGGCCAGCCTGATCGAGGTCGACGACCGGGTCCGGCGCGGGCCGGACGGGCGGCCGCTCGCCTCGCCGGAGATGGTCGTCGTCGCGTCCCTCAAGCGCCGGAGCGACGGCTCGGCGATCAACGTCCTGGTCCGCGGCGTGACGGCGCGGGCGTTCGCCGTGCGTCACGGGATCGCGATCGAGTCGGGGCGCAACTTCACGCCCGGGCTGGGCGAGATCGTCGTCGGCAAGCGGCTGCTCGACCAGTTCGACGGGCTCGGGATCGGCGACACGATCACGCTGCAGCGCCGCCCCTGGACGGTGGTCGGGGTCTTCTCCGCCGACGGCTCGGGCTTCGAGAGCGAGATCTGGGGCGACGCCGACCTGATGCGGCAGGCCTTCAACCGGACCGGCGGCTGGCAGTCGGTCACGCTGCGGCTGAAGGACCCTTCCTCCCTGGCCGCCTTCGCCGACGGCCTGGCGAAGGACCCGCGGTTCCAGGTGGAGATGAAGGAGGAGCAGGCCTACTACGAGGCGCAGGCCGGCGGCGTCGGGACCGCGCTCCTGTACCTGGGCTACTTCGTCACCGTGATCCTGGGGATCGGCGCGGCGTTCGGCGTGATCAACACGATGTACGGGATCGTCGGCGCCCGCACGCGCGAGCTCGGGACTCTTCGCGCGCTCGGCTTCTCGCGCCTGTCGATCCTGCTCGGCGTGATGGTCGAGTCGGTCGTCCTGGCGCTGCTCGGCGGCGTGCTCGGGATCCTGTTCACGCTCCCCTTCGAGGGCTACACCGCGGCCACCGCCGGGGCCTCGTTCAGCCAGCTCTCGTTCGCGTTCAAGATCACGCCGCGCGGGATGCTGATCGGGATGATGGTGGCGCTGGTGCTGGGCGTGATCGGGGGGCTGCTGCCGGCGATCCGCGCCTCGCGCGTGCCGATCACGGCCGCGCTGCGCGAGGCCTGACCCGGCCCGAGGGGCGGCCGGCGGGCTCAGGAGCCCGGCACGACCGTCACCGCGTCCACCAGCCCCGTCACGCCGTTGAGGCCCAGCACCGTGCGCCCCGCGCGGTCCTTGTCGCGCACGGTCGGCGCCGTTCCGCGCAGCGTGACGACGCCGGCGGCGACGGCCACCTCGTAGCTCCCGTCGACGCCGTCGCCGGCCGAGCCGTCGAGCTGCGCGGTGGCCCACTGGCGGATCCGTTCGTCGCTCGACGCGGGGGTCTCGATCCGATCGACGACCGCGACCACGCCGGGAACGCGGGCCGCGGCGTCGCGCGCGTCGAAGCGCCGCCGCCCGTCGCTGATCGTGCCGGCCAGCGTGACGGCGCCGGCCTCGCTCGTCGCCGTGATCTGAAGAGCTGCGGTTTCCTTGCCGTCCCGCAGCTCGTCCCGGACCGCGGCCAGGATCTCGGCGTCGGGGCGGCCGGCGCCCCGCACGGTCGTCCGATCGACGATCTCGACGATCCCCCTGACCCCGCCGGCGACTTCACGAGCGCGCCAGCTGCGGGAGAGGTCCGAGACGACGCCGCTGATCGCCGCGACGCCGTCCTTGACGCTCACGCGCAGCAGTTCCCGGCTGAGCCCCTTCGCGCCCGCGAAGCGCTGCGCGACCACCCGGGCCAGCTCGGCGTCGCTCGGCGGCGCCGCGACGGCCGGGAGCAGCGCGGCCAGGCACGACAGCGCGCAGGCTACGCCCGCCGCCCGCGACAGCGCGTCCCGCATTCGGCCGCCCCGCCGGTCCCGGCCCGTCACCTACGGCCTCAGCGTCTTCACTTCGCGCGAGGGAGGCTGCACGGTGAGCTGCAACACGACACCGGTGACGCCGTTGATCCCCATCACGCGCTCCTCCGCACCGTAGATCCCGGAGAGGAGCAGGGTCGTCCCGCTGAGCGTGACGACGCCGTCCTCGACCGTGGTCCGGATGTCGCCGCTGATCGGCGTCCCCGTCCCGCCGGCGAGGATCGAGGCCACCGACTGCTGGATCAGGTCGTCCGTGCTGGCCGGCGACTGCAGCTGGTCGACGACCTGCTTGACGCCACGCTGCTTGGCCGCCGCGTCGCGCGCGTCGTAGCGCTTGCGCGCATCCCTCACCGTGCCGGTGAAGGTCACCACGCCGCCCTGCACGGAAGCCTCGATCGTGCCGACCTGCGGGTTGTCCAGCAGGTTGAGCCGCAGGGCGTCCTCGACCGCGTTCTGGAGCGACGAGTCGGGCACCCCCGCGTCCTCGATCGTCAGCCGCGGTTCGTAGCCGACGATGCCGAACACGCTCGCCACGTCGTCGCGCGCCTTCCACGTCTCCCACAGCGTGTCCACGGTGCCCGAGACGGTCGCCACCCCGTCCGAGACGGCAACCGTCAGCCGGTCGTCCTGGAGCGCGGCGTCCTGGGAGAGCTTGGTCGCGATCTTCGACTGCAGGGCGCTGTCGGCGTAGCCGCTGGACTGCAGGGCGCTGTTGTCGAATCCGCTCGTTTGCGCGGACGCGACCGGAACCAGCAGGAAGATCGCGAGCAGGGTCGATGCGGTGCGGCCACTCGTCATTTTTCCTCTCTCTCCCCGGGATTGTCGCTCCCCGCCGCCAGCGCGGCCACCCCGCCCTCGGTCGCGGGGTCGGCTTCGACCGCCGGCGGGCGCGGGGCGCGGGTCACGGGCTCCAGCACGGGCAGCTCCTCCGCGGTGCTGACGCCGAGCTCCTTGAACTTCCGTGCCTGGGGCAGGTAGCGCGATTCGAGCGACCCGACCGCCTCGTTGTACGCCTGCACCGCCTGCCCGAGATTGCGTCCGACCGCCGCGAACTTCTCGACCAGCACGTTCAGCCGCTTGTACAGCTCGCGCCCGAGCTCGCTGACCCGCTCCGCGTTCTCGGCCATCCGCTCCTGCTGCCAGCCGTAGGCGACGGCGCGGAGCAGCGCGATCAGCGTGATCGGGCTGGCCGGGATGACGTGCGACTCCACGCCGTACTCGATCAGCGCGGGATCGTGCCGCAGCGCCTCGGCGAAGAAGGCCTCGCCCGGCAGGAACATCACGACGAACTCGGGCGCGGCCCGGAACTGGTTCCAGTACGCTTTTTCGCCCAGCTTGCGCAGGTGCGTGCGGACGTGCGCCGCGTGCTCGCGCAGCCGGTCGTCGCGCGTCGCGTCGTCGGTCGCTTCCGCGGCGGCGAGGTAGCCGACGAGCGGCGTCTTGGCGTCGACGACGATGCTCTTGCCGCCCGGCAGCCGGACGACGAGATCGGGCCTCAACCGGCCCTCGTCCCCTTCGCGCGTCTCCTGCTGGACGAAATCGCAGTACTCGAGCATCCCCGCCATCTCGACGACGCGCTGGAGCTGGATCTCGCCCCAGCGGCCCCGCACGTCGGGCGCCCGGAGCGCGCGGACCAGCCGCTGCGTCTCGGCCCTCAGGTCGCCGTGCGCGCCGGCAATCGCCCGGAGCTGCTCGTCGAGACGGGCGGTCCCCTGCAGGCGCAGCGACTCGGCCTTCTTCAGCTCGCCGTCGATCCCGGCCAGCGCCTCCTGGATCGGCTTCACGAGCTGCTCGACCGCCTGGCGGCGCGACTCGAGTTCCTGGCCCGCGTCGGCCTTCAGCTCGCCGAAGCGCGACGCGGCCAGCTCCAGGAACGACTGGTTGTTGTGGCGCAGGGCCTGGGCGGCGAGCGCTTCAAAGGTCTGGCGCAGCGCGGTCTCGGAGTCCGCCAGCAGCGTCTCGCGCGCGGCGGCCGCGCGGTCGCGCTCCTCGAGCTGGACGGCGAGCGCGGCGAGGCGGGCGCGCGCCACCAGCCACGCCGCCGCCGCCCCGAGGGCCAGCGCGCCGAGCGCGACCAGCAGGATCGGCAGCCAGGCCCCCACGCTCACGCCTCCTCCCCTCGCCGGGACCGGACCCGCCGCGCCGGCGGCGACCAGCGGCAGCGCTCCAGCTCGAGCGTCCCGTTCGGCCGGAAGCGTACTCCCTCCGCCTCGAGCAGCGCGCGCTGCAGGCCGGGCGGAAGATCGGGCATCCGCTCGGTGGAGCAGCCGCCCGCGGCGTTGACGACCCGCTGCCACGGCACCCCGGCCGGGCAGCCGTGCATCGCCCAGCCGACCGCGCGGGGGGAGAGCCGGTTTCCGAGCAGGGTGGCGATCTGCCCGTAGGTCATCACCCGCCCCCGCGGGATCCGGCGGACCAGGGCGTAGATCGCGGCGAAGGCCGCGCCGCGGGCCGGCGGCAGCTCGCCGTGCACCCTCGCGCCCGGGCCGCCCCGGGCCTGTGTCCGTCGCGCCATGCACTCTCCAGCGCCCGATCGAACGCCGCGCCCGCCCCGGCGGCTCTCGCCGGGCGGTGAACGGCGCCCGTGTCCCCGGCGGTGCGCGCCTATCATTCTCCGCGATCTCGGCCGCGTCCGCGCCGAGGAGGCCTCGATGAGCGCTCCGACCACGGATCCTCTCGCCCCCGTCATCGACGCCCTCTCCACCGGCTGGCGGCGGATGACCCGGCTGCTCTTTCACGGTCCGCAGGCGCGGCTGGAGAACTGGCTCTGGTGGGGCCTGCTCGCGCTGCTGGCGGGCTCGCTGGGCAACCACTGGGGATCCGGGAGCAGCTGGCGGAACCCCGACCTCCTCCGCTCCGGCTCCCACGCGGCGGAGGCGAGCGGCCTGCCCGCCGATCCGTTCGCCGCCTTCGAGACGATCGCCTGGACGGTCCCGCTGGTCGCGACGCTGATCGGGCTCGGGATCCTGCTCGGGCTGTTCCTGCTCTACCTGCGCTGCCGGTTCCGCTTCGTCCTGCTCGACGGCGTGCTCTCGGGAGCGCCGCGGATCCGGGGCGTGTTCCCGCGCACGGCCGGCCCCGGCCTGGCCTACTTCGGGTTCGAGCTGCTGCTCGCGATCACGGCGATCGTGCTGCTGCTGCCGCTGGCCGTGATCTGGTGGCCGATCGTCCGCGACGTGCTGAGCGGATGGAGCCCCGAGGCCGGCGACCTCGCGCTGCCGGTCCTCTTCTCCGTGGCGTACGGGCTCCCGGTCGGCCTCTCGCTGGGGCTGACCGAGTGGTTCGCGCACGATTTCGTCGTCCCCCTGGCGTGGACGAGCGGGGCCGGCTTCTGGAGCTGCTTCGCCCGCGCCCTGCGGCTGTACTTCTCCCGCCTCGGACCGTCGCTCTTCTTCCTCCTGCTGCGCGTCCTGGTCGGCCTCGTCGCGATCTTCGCGATCACGTTCGCGACCTGCTTCAGCTGCTGCCTCTGGATCTGGCCCGTCGCGGTCGGGGTGGTGGCGGTCCTGATCGTCGCGAGCTTCCCGGTCTCGGCCGTGATCCTGGCCCCGATCGCGTTCGCGGCGTTCTTCATGGCCGCCTGGGTCCTCTCCACCGTGACCGTGCCGATCCCGCTGTTCTTCCGCGCCTGGTCCTATTCCTACGTGCGCACGCTCGACCCGTCGCTGCCGGACTGGGACCCGGACGGAACACCGCTGGAACGGCCCGCGGCGCCCGCACCGCCGCCACCGGCGCCCACGACCGGCTGGGCGGGCGAGACGACCGGGGCATAGACTGGCTGTTTCCGGGAGGTGGGTTCTGCTGGGCGGTCCCGTCGTCGTCGTCGGTGCGGGCGTTGCAGGGCTCGCGTGCGCGCGGAGCCTGGCGCTGGCCGGGCACGACGTCCTCGTGATCGACAAGGCGCGCGGCGTCGGCGGGCGCTGCGCCACGCGCCGCGTGGAGGGGCAGCCGGTCGATCACGGGATCGCCTTTCTGCACGGCCGGAACCCGGCCTTCCTCGCCGCGCTCGACGCCGTCGCCGCCGACGGGGCCGGGACGGCGCTCGAGGGCTGGCCCGCCGCGGTGATCGGCAGCGGGAGTCCGTGCCAGCCCGACGCCTTCGCGCCGGGCGAGCGCCGCGTCGCCTTCGCCGAGGGAGCGAGCGCCTTCCCCAAGCACCTGGCGCGCGACCTGCGCGTGCGGCTGCAGACCCGCGTGGCTTCGCTCGCGCTGGCGGGGACGCGGCTCGGGGTCGAGCTGGAGGACGGCGGCCGGCTCGACGCGGAGACGGTCGTCCTGGCGCTGCCGCTCGAGCAGGCGCGGGACCTCCTGGCGACGCTGCCTTCCGGCATCGCCGCGCTGGACGGCGTCCGCGCCCTGCTCGCGATGCTGGGAACGCTCCCCTGCCTGACCGTCATGGCCGGGTATCCGCTCGACGCGGGCGATGCGACGCGGTTCGACCTCTGCTACCCCGAGGCGTCGCGGGTGATGCAGCTGATCGCGCACGACTCGGCGAAGCGCGCGGCGCCGACCCGGCGCGTCATGGTCTACCAGGCGCGCCCGGGCTGGTCGCGCGAGCGGCTGGAGGCGGAGCCGTCCGGGTGGGCGGCCGAGATGCTGGAGGAGGCGGGGCGGCTCTGCGGCGAGTGGGCCGTGCGTCCCGTCTGGCTCCAGACGCACCGCTGGCGCTACGCGCGCGTCGATCGCGGCTCGGAGCTGTCGAACCCGCTGCTCGTCGGCTTCCCCGGCGGCGCGCGGCTCGGACTCGCCGGCGAGCTCTTCGCTCCCGGGGGCGGCGTCGAAGCGGCCTACCTTTCCGGCCGGCGCCTGGCCGACCGGATCCACGAGGAAACGGCATGACCTCCGTCACCGCGGAACTGCAGCAGCTCGTCGAGCGCGATCGCGACCACGAGTGCCCCGGGTACGGCCCCGAGCACCTGTGCGTCCGGGTCGTCGGCGTCGCCGACCTGCCGACCCGCTTCGGCGAGTTCTCGATCGTCGCGTTCTGGAACAACCGCGACAACAAGGAACACGTGGCGATCATCCGGGGCGACATCCGCGGGCAGGAGGACGTGCCCTGCCGCGTCCACTCCGAGTGCCTGACCGGCGACGCGCTGGGCTCGCTGCGCTGCGACTGCCGCGACCAGCTCGAGGCCGCGCTGCGCCGGGTGGGCGAGCTGCCGCACGGGATCGTGCTCTACATGCGCCAGGAGGGCCGCGGGATCGGCCTGATCAACAAGATCCGCGCCTACGCGCTGCAGGACAAGGGGCTCGACACCGTCGAGGCCAACCTGGCGCTCGGCTTCCGCGACGACGAGCGCGACTACGCCATCGCCGCCCACATGATCGACAGCCTGGGGGCGAAGTCGATCCAGCTGATGACCAACAACCCGCGGAAGGTCGACCAGTTGCGGGAGTACGGCGTCACGGTCAGCGGACGGGTGCCGCACATCCTCCCCCCCAACCCGCACAACCTCTTCTACCTGCAGACCAAGGCCAACCGCTCCGGCCACTTCATCGACTTCTCCGGCAAGCCGCACCTGCCGGAGCAGAGCGACTGGGTGCGGGTGGAAGGGATGCCGGAGCGGATCCCCGAAGAGGAGTAGGGGCCGGCCTCCGTGCCGGCCCGCATGGCGCGCTTCTTTCGGGCCGCCACAGAGGGCGGCCCCTACCGGTTGCGCTTTTCTCGGGCCGCCACAGAGGGCGGCCCCTACGGATTCAGTCCGCACGCGACGTAGGGGCCGGCCTCCGTGCCGGCCCGCATGGCGCGCTTCTTTCGGGCCGCCACGGAGGGCGGCCCCTACGGATTCAGCTGCGCGAGGATCTCGGGGTTCGCTTCCTCCATCGCCAGCAGCGAGTGGCACTGCGTGCAGTCCTGCTCGATCTTCTTGCCGCTGGCCGATTTCAGCTCGTCGTCGTGGCAGCGGAAGCAGCCCGGGAAGTCCTGGTGGCCGAGGTGGTTGGGGTAGGTCCCCCACTTGATGTTCATCGACGGGAAGACGTTCACGCTGTAGATGTGGCCCAGTTCCGCGCCGGCGGCCTCGATGGCGGCCTTCTTCTCCCGGGCGACTTCGGGGTAGTTCTTCGCGTAGAACTCGCCGATCTGGGCCGCGATCCCGGCCTGCGCCGCCTCGTGCGAGGGGTACTCGACCTTCAGCGCCTTCATCCCCTCGCGCTTGATGAACGGCAGCGAGCGGTCGATCCGGCCGACGTCGAGCGCGCCGTCGATCTCGTTCTGCGGCAGGCGGTAGATGTGGGTCGGGCGGTTGTGGCAGTCGACGCAGTCCATCGTGCGCCACTCGGTCTTCTCGCCGGCCTCGGGCTTCTTCTCGCGGGTGTAGTTCTCGACCGTCCCGTCGGCGCGCTTGAGCTCCACCGCGTAGATCTTCTGGCGCGACTCGTCGGAGAGGTAGCGGATCCGGATGTTCTTGTCGATGTGCCAGTGGATCCCCTGCGAGATCGTGCCGGCGATTCCCTCCTGGCGCTTGAGGCCGCCGACCTTGACCAGGAGCACGGTCTTCTTCTCGGTGTTGGCCTCGTCCTCGTCGTAGTGGGTGCGCACGCGCAGGCGGTCGCCGACGAACTTCTCGGGCCAGTGGCACTGCTCGCAGGTTTCGCGCGCGGGGCGCAGGTTGTGGACCGGCGTCGGGATCGGCCGGGGGTAGAGGTTGAGGTTGACCGAGACGACCTGCCACGCGCCGGAGAGCTTCGACTTCACGAACCAGTCCGCGCCGGGGCCGATGTGGCAGTCGACGCAGCCGACGCGCGCGTGCGGGGAGCGGCTGTAGGCCGTGAACTCGGGATCCATGACCGAGTGGCAGGCCTGTCCGCAGAAGGGGGTCGAGTCGAGGACCTCCACCCCCTTGTAGCCCACGAGCCCGAGAATCAGGACGTTGGCGACCGTGAGCCCCAGGAAGGTCAGGAAGAACTGCCGCGTGCGCGGCACGTTGAGGTCGATGACCGGCAGGTTCTTGACCGGCGCGCCACCGGCGGCGGCGATCGCTTCGCGCCGTCGCTGCAGCCGCAGCCCGACCGGGATCATCAGCAGGCCGAGGACGAAGAAGCCCGGCAGGACGAGGTAGGCGAGGATCCCGCTGTACGGCCCCCCCTCGAAGCCGGCCAGCTGGAGCAGGAACACGCTCAGGATCAGGACCGCCGAGGCGGTCGTCAGCGCCGCGCCCACGAGGCTGAGCGGATGGCGCGTCATGGAAGCGAAAAAACGCTGCATCGGGGGTCTCCCAGCGAGAAGGGCCCAGTCTAACTGAGTTTTATTAAGTTCCAAGCCTCCCCGGAATCCCTTGTCTGGCGCGGCTTTCCGCCGGTAAGCCGGGGGGCCGACGACCCCTCCCGGCCGGCCCGGCGCGGAGCGCGGGAGGAAGCCCGTTCGGGGCGGACGCCGACCCTTCCGCGACCTAAGTTCTTGGCAGGGCGTCTCGAAGCCGGAGACGGGGAGCGCGATGGCGGGAGTGGGGACAATCCTGGAACGGCCGCCGGCCGCGCCGTCGAAGCGCGACCGGCTCGAGCTCGTGCCGGGCCTCGACCTCATCCGCCTGCTGGCCCGCGGCGGCTTCGCCGAGGTCTGGGAGGCGGAGCAGACCTCGCTCGGCCGCCGCGTGGCCGTCAAGATCCTGCGCCACGAGCACCTGAGCCAGCAGGAGATGGTCGCGTTCTTCGAGCAGGAAGCGCGCGTCCTGGCCCGCCTCAACCACCCCAACCTGGTCCACATCATCGATCGCGGCGCGACCCCCGCCGGCCCGTTCTTCGTGATGGAGTACGTCGAGGGGAAGACGCTCCAGGAGCTGCTGACGGCGGGCGACCTGTCCCGCGACCGCGCGATCTGGATCCTGGTCCAGGCGTCGCGGGGCCTGGCCTACGCGCACCGCAACAAGGTCATCCACCGCGACGTCAAGCCGGCCAACATCCTCGTCAGCCGCAACGGGCAGGTGAAGCTGTCGGACTTCGGGATCGCGGCGGTGCGGCGCGCGGCGGAAGGCCTGGACCTCGACACCGGCCCGTCGCCCAAGACCGCGCTGGGCACGCGCGCGTTCATGGCGCCCGAGCAGCGCTCGGCGTTCGACTTCGTCGGTCCGGAGGCCGACGTCTACTCGCTCGGCGTCATCCTGCACCGGATCATCACCGGCAAGCTGCCGCCGGGACCGGGCCTGACGCTGCCCGGCGCGGACATTCCGGACCGGATCCGGCCGATCATCGAGAAGGCGCTGGCGGTCAACCCGACCGCGCGTTTCGCCGATTCCGGCGTCTTCCGCGAGGCGCTGATCAACGCGCTGGAAGGCCGCCACATCGACGACCGCGTCAAGCGCGGCGCCGCGTCGTCGATCGACACGCCCGGCGGGTTCGAGCTGCTGGACGTCATCCGCCAGGACGACCGCCGGTCCGTCTACCTGGTCCGCAAGGGCGGCCCCGGCGGCGAGAAGATCGTCGTCAAGCGCTACCAGAAGGACAACGAGGCGCTGCGGGTCGCGCGCGCCATGATGCGCATCGACCACCCCAACATCTGCAAGATCCACGTCGTCGGCGAGCGCGACGAATCGTTCATCATGGTGATGGAGCACTGCGACGGCGGCGACCTGCGCGAGCGCCTGGTGCAGCCGCACCCGTGGCGCGAGGCGGTGCGCGTGGCGCGCGAGGTCGCGCAGGGCCTCGCCTTCGCCGCCCGCGAGGGGCTCGTGCACGGCAACGTCCGGCCGTCGAACGTGATGTTCGGCCGCGACGGCGGCGTCAAGGTCACCGACTTCGGTCTCCCCGAGCACTACGCCAACGACGGATCGGCGCAGCGCAACTGGTACGCCGCTCCCGAGGGGGGCCGATCCCACGCGGCGGACCTGTTCTCGCTGGGCGCGGTGGTCTACGAGATGCTCTTCGCGGCCTCTCCGCCCGAGTCGGTGGAGGACGCGGTAGCGAACCTCGCCCGGCGGGTCGACCTGCCGCAGGGCTTCGTGCGGATCCTGGCGCGGCTGCTCGCGCCGGCGCACCAGCGCTTCACCTCGGCCGAGGAGGTGGCGCGCGAGCTGTCGGGCCTGCTGCAGGAGGATCGGCGCCAGCAGGCCGAGGGCGCGGCGGTGGCGATCGCTCCCAGGCCGCGCTCGACCGCGCGGGCCGCGGTGCTGCCGCGTGCGGCGGCGCACGGGCCCGCCCTGCTCGGTCTCTCGGGGCTGATCCTGGCCTGGCTGTTCCAGCAGCGCTTCTTCCAGGCCTTCCTGGAGGAGGTCTTCGCCCACTGGTAGCCGCGCCGGGCCGACCCCGGTTCCCGTAGACTTCGCTCCGTGACGCGCCGATCCCCCCCGCAGCAGGTTCCCGCCGGGTTCGAGTCCGCGGCGTGGGCTCTCGTGCTGATCCTGCTCGCGCTGTCGTTCTTCCCCGGCCTCGAGCAGCCCGGCGACGCGCCGCGGCGCGTCGTGCTGCTGGTCGCCGCGCCGTTGCTGCTCGCGCTCGCGGCGCGCCGGCCGGGATTCGCGCCCGCGCCCGCGCTGGCGTGGACGATCGCCGTGGTCGTCGCCCTCGGGCTGGCCGGCGTCGCGCTGGCGCCTGCGCCCGAACGGATCGCGGTGTTGCGCGACCTGGCCCTGCTCGCCGCGCCGTGGCTGCTGGCGCTCGCCGCGTCGAGTCCCGTCGGCGCGCCCGCGGCGCAGCAGGGGTTGCGTCGCGCGGCACTCATCGCGCTGCCGGCGCTGGGGGCGCTCGGGCTGGCGCAGGCCTGGGGCGGGTTCGAGGGGATCGCGCAGGCGCGCGCGCCGGCCGCGAGCTTCGTCAGCCGGGTCGCCGTGGCCGAGTTCCTGGTGGCGCTCGTGCCGCTCGGCGCGTGGGCCGTGGCCAGCGCAACGAACCGCAGCGGGCGCTGGGCCGCGGCGATCGGGACCGGGCTGGGCGCGGCGCTGCTCGGCGCGACGCGCAGCCGCGGCGGTCTCGTGGCCGCCGCCGCCGGGTGGTCGCTCGGCGCCGGGCTGGCGATCTACGCGGCCCGGGCCGCGCGACGCCGCGACGGCGGCAACGGCGGCTGGAGTCGCGGCATCGCGGCACCGGCGCTGGTCGCGCTGGCGCTCGCCGCGCTCGGGCTGCTCCTGCCGTCGGGCCGGGGGGAGCAGCTCCCTTCGGTGGCGGCGCGCTTCGGTGCGGTCCGCACGGGGGACCGCACCGTCGAGATCCGCGCCGCGCTGGCGCGCAACACGCTGCACCTGATCGCCGACGCGCCGCTCCTCGGCGCCGGGGCCGGGCGTTTCCCGGTCGTCTACCCGCTGGTGCAGGCCCGCTCGGTCGCGACGCCCGGGTTCGGAACCGAGCGGCAGGCCGAGCACGCCGAGAACGACGCACTCGAGCTGGCGGCGGAGCTGGGGCTCCCGGCCGCGCTCGGCCTGGTCGCGCTGCTGGCCGGCGCGCTGCTGCGCTCGGCCCGTGCGGCCGCGCGCGGCGACGCCGCCGCGGCGGCGCGCACCGCGGCGCTCGCCGGCGTGCTCGTTCACGGGCTCGTCAGCTTCCCGCTGCGTTCGCCGGCGACGGCCGCGCTGACCTGGACCCTCGCCGGGCTCGCCTGGAGCGCTCCGCGGCCCGGCTGGCCGGCGCCGGCGCGGCACGCCGCGTCGGCGCTGGGGGTCCTCGCCGGGCTGGCCGCGGGATGGGCGGGGGCCGGCGAGCTGCACGCGCAGTCCGCGCTCGGCGAGGCGATCCGCGCGCAGGCGGCCGGCGACTGCGGCGATGCGCTCGCGCACGCCGCGTTCGTGCCCCGCTCGGCTCCCTGGCTGCGGCGCGAGCGCGGGATCGCGGCGATGGTCGTCTACGCCTGCGAGCCCGACGGCCCGCGGTCGCTCGCCGCGCTGGAGCCGGCGCTGGCGGCGCACCCGAACCAGCTCAACCTGCTGCTCGGCACGGGCTCGCGGCTGCTCGTGGCCGGGCGCTTCGCCGACGCGGAGGCGCTCTACGCCCATGCGCTGGCGATCGACCCGCGGCTCGGGCGGGCGCACCTGGGCCTCGCCATGGCGCGCGACGGGCGCGGGGATCCTGCCGGCGCGCGCACGGCCTGCGCGGCGGCCCTGCCGTTTGCGGCGCAGGTTCCGGAGATCCGCACCTTCTGCGAAGGGAACGGCTACGGACCGTAGGGGCCGGGCTCCGTCCCGGCCCGCAGGACGCGGCGCCGGGCGGGCCGGCACGGAGGCCGGCCCCTACAGATCGTGCGCCGGGCGGGCCGGCACGGAGGCCGGCCCCTACAGATCGTGCGCCGGGCGGGCCGGCACGGAGGCCGGCCCCTACAGATCGTGCGCCGGGCGGGCCGGCACGAGGACCGGCCCCTAGAACTCGTTCGCGCCGGTGTCCGGCGCCGTCCCCTTGACCCTCGGGCCGCCCGTGGCGTCGAGCGTCGTCAGGCCGGGCGCGTCGAGGTGGGCCCGGTTGATCGCCGTCGAGCCGGCCTGGAGCCTGTAGTCCCGCGCCGCGCGGTTGACGTAGAGCGGGTCGGTCGACCAGTTCTCGCGGTTGCCGGGCTTGGCGTTCACGTCTCCGATCGTCGGCAGCGTCGTCGTCCCCTCGTCGAGGTAGAGCGACGCGTTCCCGAACAGGTCGTTGCCGATCGCGACCGGGTCGGCGACCAGGTTCTGCGCGACGTTGTCCGACGACTCGCGGATCCCCTGGGACGCGTTGAAAGTGATCAGGTTATCCCAGGCCTGGGGCACCGCCCGCACTTCGTGGGAGGCGGGCACGCCGCTGGTATCGGTCCGCGTGGCCGTGCACACCAGGCCCGCCCCACCGGCGTCGGTGAGCGTGTTGCCGGTGACCGAGGGGACGGCACGCACCGCGTTGACGCCGGCGAACGCGGCGTAGCTGCCGATGGCCTCGACGCGCAGCGCCTCGGCCGTCGTCGTCCGGATCAGGTTCGACGCGATCGTCGAGGAGTTGGTCGCCGACAGGCCGTTGTCGGTGCCGTAGGCGCCGGCGACGATCCCGACCGCGCCGCCGCGGATCGTGTTGGATTCCACCTTCAGCGCGACGGTCGCCGCTCCAGCCGCCGGCCGCGCCTCCAGGCGCAGCGCCGCGTCGGTCCCGCCGTCGAAGGTGCTCGCGCGGATCACGCCGGACAGCGTTCCGGCGCTCGCGACCGCCCGGATCGCCTGGGCCCCGCCGCTGCCCACGGTCGTGCCGACGACGACGAGCGTCGCGCCGGCCGTGCTGTCGGCGCGCAGGTCGACCGCGCGCGCCGAGAACCCGTTCATCGTCACGCCGCGCAGCTCGACCGTCCCGCCGCGCACGGTGGCGTCGATCCCGGTCGGCGGCCCGCTGAGCGTCGCGCCGTCGATGACGATGCTCGCGCGATCCAGCGTCAGCAGCGCACCGGTCGGCTGACCGGCCCAGCTCGTGGGGTTCGTGGCCGGGTTGCGCAGCCAGTTCGCCGTCTCGGTCCCGTCGAAGCCGCCCAGGACCATCGCGCCCGGCCGGGTCTCCGCGACGAGGCTGCCGTTGTTCCCGGTCGAGGCCCCCCGGGCCCAGATCTCGAGCCCGCGGCTCGGCGCCTTCTGGTGGCCGAGCGCGGCGCTGATCGTGGTGTAGGCGTCGGCCCACGACAGGCCGTTGCCGGCGCCGGCCGCCGCGGGATTGACGTAGACGCGCGGGCCGCAGGAGACGCTCGCCGAGTCGGGGCGCACGGCCCCGTTCGAGGCGTTGCCGAGCGGGCCCCCGACGATGTCGCCCGTCGTCGGGTTCCGCGACAGTCCGGTGGCCAGGTAGTAGTACGCCGCGCCCGGCACCGGCACGGCGGCGTCCTTCGCGCTCGGGCCGGACAGCTCGCTGGCCAGGCAGCGGTGGTTGTAGGCGAACCCCGGCCCCTCGAGCGCCCCGCGCACGACCGCGTAGCTGCTCGCGCTCGCCGCCGCGTTCCAGGAGAGGTCGGTCCGCGTCCCGGCGACGAACCGGAGGTTCGAGACGTCGAGCGCGGAGCAGGACGGATCCTGGATGTCGACCGAGCCGTCGCAGTCGTTGTCGATCGCGTCGGTGCAGATCTCGCTCGCGCCCGGGTTGATCGCGCGGTTGGCATCGTTGCAGTCGCCGGCAACCGCCACGTAGCCGCTCGGCGGGGTCGCCGCGCAGTCGCCCTTCGTCTGGGACGCGTTGCCGTAGCCGTCGGCGTCGGCGTCGCGGTAGTAGGTGTTCTGGGGCAATCCCTCGTCCACGGTCGAGTCGCAGTCGTTGTCCACGCCGTCGCAGACTTCCGGGTTGCCGGGGAACCGGTTGCCGTTGGCGTCGTCGCAGTCCTGGTTGTTGGCGACGTACCCGGACGGAGCCGCCGCGCCGCAGGCGGTGGTCTGCGTCGCGGCCGGGTTGCCGTAGCCGTCCTCGTCGAGGTCGCGGTACCAGGTCCGCGTCAGGCCCCCTTCGTCCACGCTGCCGTCGCAGTCGTTGTCGACGCCGTCGCAGATCTCCGTCGCGTTCGGGTTGATCGCGGCGGCCGTGTCGTTGCAGTCACCTGCGCACTCCGAGAAGCTGTCGCCGTCGAAGTCGTTGAAGACCGAGGACGTGAGCCAGGGGGAGAAGGTGACCGACCCGGAGACCGCGTCGCCGCTCCCCGGCCCCGCGCCGCTCGGCCCGTTCGTCGCGCCCCAGAAGTTGCTCGAGGCCTCGAGCGGCGGCGCGTCGTTGTTGCGCACGCCGTTCGTCGTGTTGCCCTGCACGTTGTTCAGCCGCAACCGGTTGTCGGTTCCCGGCGGAACCCCGGCGGCATCGGACAGGACGCCGTTGACGTTCTGGGTGATCTCGTTGCAGCTCAGCAGGCTCTTGACCGGCGCGCCCGGGTCGCCGGCGGTGCGCTGGAAGTGGACGCCGGCCTGCGTGGCGCGGCGGATCGTGCTGTTCGAGACGGTCGTGCGCGCGCTGTTGGTGAGTTCCGTGATGCACGAGCCCGCGGCGCGTCCCTCGATCCGGACCTGGTCGGTCGCCTGGTTGCTGGCCAGGGTGCAGGAGTCGATCAGCGTGTCCTCGGCGAGGGCGACGAGCACGCCGTAGGCGTTCGCGGTCCCCCACAGCGGCGCGGGCGTCGCGTCGATCGAGAAGCCGGTGATCGCGGTCGTGCGCGCGAGCTTCAGCGCCGCGCCGCGCACGACGTTGACGATCGAGCCGCCTTGGAACGAGTTCCCGTCGGCGAAGGCCCCGCTGCCGGACTCGCAGGCCGGACCGCCGTCGACCAGGATCCCTTCGCGCGAGCGGTGGCCGCAGGTGTCCTCGGAGGCGTAGTTCCGGATCATCCCGTCGATCGTCAGGTTCGTGAAGGTGTTGCCGTCGGAGTTGCCGTAGAGGCGCAGCTCCGAGACGCCGTTCTCGGACAGGCAGAGGTTGGTCACGCTCGCGTTCGAGACGTTGACGAGGTCGAGCCCGATCTCGGCGCCGGTCGCCGCGCCGCAGGGGTTCCCCTCGCCGGCGGAGCGGATCGTGAGGTTCTTCAGCGAGAGGCCGGTCACGCCGGTCACGCGCATCCCCGGCAGGTGCTCGCCGGGGTTCTGCGTCGCGTCGATCGCGCTCAGCGGGCAGCCGGTCGGCGCGGCGGTGCCCTCGATGTCGACCCGCTTTCCGAGCGTGACGTGCTCGGAGTAGCTGCCGGGACCGGCCAGGAGCAGGTCGCCGTCCGCGGCGGCGTCGATCGCCGGCTGGAAGCGCTGGAAGCAGAGGTCGGGCGCGGGATCCCAGCCCGAATCGGCCGGCTGCCGGACGAACCAGGGGGCGTTCGTGCGCGCGACGAAGCCGGTCGTGTCCGCCAGCCCGACGACGAGGTCGCCGGCGCCGCCGGGGGCTGGGCCGCTGACCGCACCCCACCAGTTGTCCCGGGCCACGACCGCGACCGTGCCGCCGCGGTTCTCCAGCCCGGTCGCGTTCCCCTGCAGGATCGAGCGGCCGATCGTCAGCAGGGCCGGTGCCTCGGCCAGCACGCCGACGAACCCGTGGTTGATGAACCGGCTCTGCTCGACCAGCACCCCGAGCGCGGTGCTTCCGCGCGCGTTGAGGCCGGTGTCGTTCTGCCGGATCCGGTTGCAGTAGAAGGTCCCGGTCGGGACGTTGGTCAGCACGATGCCGCGGCCGTCGTCTCCGGCGGTGGCGCCGGTGTGCAGGCTGACGTCGTTCCCCTCGAACCGGACCTCGCTGGCGTCGGCGATCTCGATCCCGGCCCGGCCGTCGGCGATCGAGGCGAGACCGTTCCCCTGGACGAAGTCCCCGGCGAATACGAGCGTGCGGTTCGTCCCCCCGGTGCCCGGGTTCTTGAAGCGGACGCCGCTGCCGGCGTTGTTGCGGATCAGGCTGACCTTGAGCTCCAGCTTGCCGTTGCCGTTGATCGCGAGCAGGCCGACACCGCTGTCGGGCGTGCCGTCGGCCACCGCGTCGCGGAGGTCGACCGCCAGCAGCCGGTTCCACAGGCCGTCCACGGTCGGCGAGCCGGTGCTGTCGAGCAGGATCCCCTGGCGGCAGCCGTAGGCGGCCATGTTCTGGACGAAGACGTCGCGCAGCGCCGGGTGCGCCGGATCGCCGACGCGCACGCAGGCGTGGCCCGGCGCGCCGCTGACCTCGATCCCGTCCCAGGTCACGCCGGAGGACAGGATCCGCAGCACGTCCTGCGTGTTGGTCCCGGCGAGCTGCGTGTTGGGGGCGATGCCGCTGCCATCCACGACGAGCGGCTTGCCGATCGTCACGTTCTCGTTGTAGGTCCCCTCCGCGACGTTGACCGTCTCGCCGGCGCAGGCGGCGAGCACCGCGCGGCCGATCGTGGCGCAGGGTGCCGTGTCGACGGTGCAGAGGTTCGCGGCATCGCTCCCGGTCGGCGCGACGTAGCGCGGCCCGGTGACCTCGTCGACGGAGCCGTCGCAGTCGTTGTCGGTGCCGTCGCAGAGCTCGTCGGACGGGGGTGCAGTCGAGCGGGGCGAGCGGGCCCGGAGGCGGGCCGGCCGGGGCCGTTGCGCCGTCGCCGGCGAGCCCCGCGGCAAGCGAGGCATCGAGCGCGCCCCACAAGGCGAGCGGCCGGCCGCCCGACACGGTCAAGGCCACGCTGCCGCGCAGCGCACCGTCCCGCGCCAGTTCGACCGCGCGCTGCACGGCGCCGCCGGACGCGTCGAAGGCGGCGAGCCGCAGCGCGACCGGGGCGCCGGACGCATCGCCGGCAGCGCCCGGGCGGGCGAGCCAGGCGACGAAGAAAACACCTTGCAATGGGTCCCACGCCGCGGCCGGCGCGAACGTCTCGTCCGCCGGAAGCTCGCCCGTCAGCGCGATCGCCGGCGCGACGGCCGCAAGCCGTCCCTCGGCATCCACGGAGAGCAGCCGCAGTTCGGCCGCCCGGAGCCCCTCGCGCTCGCCGTCGACCGCCACCGCGAGCACGCCGTCGCCGAGGGCGATCGCGAGCCCCGCGGGCCGCACCTGCTCGACGGCGGCCGGCGGCGCGACGATCCCGGCGTGCGCGTCGAGGCGCGCGGCGCGAAGCTCCGCGGTGCGGTCGGCGCCGGTTTCGATCCAGAGCACGAACCACTGGGCACGCCACGCGTCCCACGCCAGGCGCGGCGCCGCGGCGCGAGCCCCGGCCGCGGTCTCGAAGGCCGCGCGTGCGCCCGCCTCGCCCGTTCCAGGAATGACCTCGACGAGGACGCGATCGCCGCCGGAGCCGCGCTCGATCCAGGCCAGTCCCAGCGCCGGCCCGGCCCCCGCGGCCAGGTCGACGCCCGCGACGGTGCCGGCGGAAGCGCTCGCGATCTCCTGCCGCTCGATCAGCTCGCCGGCGCGGTCGACGCGCGCGAGGTGGAGCGTGTCGCCGGTGGTTTCGCCGGCACGGGCCGCGGCAGCGGCGGTGACCCAGGCCGCCGCGAAGCCGGCGGCGTGCGCGACGACGCGGGCCGGCGGCGAGGGGCGCGACCCGTCGAGGCAGGCCGCGTCGGCGGACCCGGTACCGAACGAGGCCACGAGCGGGCGGCCGTCGTGCTGCGACGAGACGAGGAGCGGGAGCGGGGAACGGCAGGCCGTTCCGGGACCGGCTTCGAGCGGAACGCCGGAGGCGTCGCTCGCCGGAAGGCCGGGGCCGGCGAGCCGCGCCGACGCCGGCCGCGAAGCGGCAAACGCCGGATCGGACCCGGGCAGCGCCGCCAGCGGCAGCAAAAGAAGAACGATCAGGAACACGATCCGTCGCGCAAGGCTCACCGGGGGCCTCCGGCTCTCGGGAACGCCTCTCCCGAGAAAGCACAAGTTGTGCACCGTCTCCCGGCTCCCCCGGCGGATTCTGCGGCCGACCGACCCCGACGGCCGGCTCGCGGGACGCAGGAGGGAGCCTCCCCTGGTGGGGTCGGAGAGAGCGCGAACAACCTCGGCGATCTGTGGCACCGGTCTTTCGGCGGCCACGCGGTCCCCGGGGAGGTCGCCCTCACCCCGCGTGCGAACGCGTCCAGCCCTTCTTGTACGTCACGACCCAGGGACCGGCAAGCCGTTTATCGGGCTCGCTGCGGTTCGCCGTCCGCGCCCTGCCCGCGGCGTTCGAACCACGCCGCCAGCGACCCCGAGATGTCGACCGCAACGCGCGGCCGGACGGTGTCGATCCGTTCCGGCTGGCCCGCGAGGCGGCAGAGATCCTCCATCACGTCGCCGACGAAATCGCGCACCATCCCGGGGTCGGGGCGGGCCGTGGCGGAAGCGGGGAACGCGCGCGGCGGACCGATCCGCAGCTCGATCCGGCCGGGCCGGGGCCAGCGCCGACCGCGCGGCAGGACGTCGAAGCTGCCGTGAAGCGCCGCCGGTACGACGGGGACCCCGGTCAGGGCGGCGGCCCAGCCGATCCCGACCCGGCCGCGCTGCACCTTCCCGTCGTGGGAGATCCGCCCCTCGGGGAAGATCCCGAGCGTCGCGCCCCGGCGCAGCAGTCCGACCGAGCGCCCGATCGTCTCCACCGGGTCTTCCAGCGCCGCGGGGATGCAGTACTGCCCGTCGAAGAACCAGCGCCAGAAGTTCGAGCGCTCGTACCAGCGGGCGGTGACGAGGAAGTGGACCGGCTGCAGCGGGAAGAGGCACGCGACGAGCCACGGATCGATGAACGAGGAGTGATTCGTCGCGACGATGACGGGGCCGCTCAGGGGAACGTGCTCTCTGCCGACGACGCCGAGCCGGATCGCCGGCCAGGCGAGCCGCGGGGCGGTCGTGAGCACGGAGTAGAGCCACATTCGGCAGTCCTCGCGGGCGGCATCCTACCCCACCCTCGAAGATCGGGCGCTGCGCGGCTCCGCCGACCCGCCGTGCCGGGAGCGTCCGTCGGGCGTGGGGAGTAACGGCTTCGCTTCCCGGGCGGCTCCGGTCAGGGGAGCGCGATCCGCACCGAGACCGCGCCGCGGAGGTCGCCGGCCTTGTAGCCCGTCGCCCGGTCCCGCGGGTACTTCTCCGCCAGCGCCGCCTTCACCGCCGGGTCGATCGCCGCCGGATCGCCGTGGCACTGGAGGCAGGGCGCCGCGATCGTCAGCGGCGACAGGTAGAGCAGGTTGCGCTGGGCCGCGCGGCCGGCGCCGGCCGGAACCACTTCTTCAGAGACCTCCACGATCTCCGTCATCATCTCGCCCCGCGCGTGCGCCGCCGCGAGCGCGTCGAGCAGCTCCTTCTCCCACGCATCGGGCGCGTTGGCGGGGTTGCGCGGCCGCGTCGTGACGCGGCGGACCGTCATCCCGTCCTTCGAGAGGCCGGCGGCGATTCCCGGCGCGATCTCGGCGCAGACCCGTACACCCTGCGCCGCGCCTCCCTCGGCCAGCGCCGCGGAGAGGTTCTTCATCAACTCGCCCTTGAGCTGCTGGGCCGCCTTGCGGGCCCGTTCGAGTTCGGCCGGGGGCGCCTCCGAGCCGCCCGAAACGGCCCACGCGACGAACAGCGCGCCGAGTCCGCCTGCAACCAGGAAAACCCGCTGCGTCTTGGTCATGCCGCTCTCCTCGCCGGCCGTCTCCGTGTCCGTCCCGGCGCCGGCTTAGGCTACCATCGCCGCTCCAGCTCCCCCGTCCCGGAGACCGGCCCATGAAACCCCCGGCCAACGATCTGCCGCCGCGCCCCGCGCCCGGCAGCCGCTACCAGCTCGGCACGGTGCGACGCCTGCTGCACCGCGGCGCGCGCGGCAACGTCGCCAACATGTTCGCGCGCATCCACCCGGTGGACGCCGCGCACCTGTTCGCTTCGCTGACGCCGGCCGAGGGGGTGCGGCTGCTCGAGACGCTGATCCAGGAGTCGGGGCCGGCGCGGGTCGCCTCGATCCTGACCGAGATGGACGGCCCCGACGCGGTCGCGCTCCTGGTCGGCCAGACGCCCGACGCGATCGCCCGCCTGCTGTCCGAGATGCAGTCCGACGACGCGACCCTGCTGGCCGCCCTCCTGCCCGAGCCGCTGGCCGCCGACGTCCTGTCGCGGATGGAAAAGGAAGCGGGGGAGGACGTGCGTGCGCTGCTCGAGCACGAGGAGCGGACCGCCGGCCGCCTCATGACGACCGAGTTCTTTTCGCTGCACCAGGACATGACGGTGGCCGAGGCCGTGGCCGCGCTGCACAAGCGGGCCGAGGACGCGGAGACGGTGCTCTACCTCTACGTCGTGGACGCCGAGGAGCGGCTGGTCGGGGTGGTCAGCATGCGCCAGCTGCTGATCCGGCCCCCCTCCGAGAAGCTGTCGTCGGTGATGGTGCCGGACGCGATCCGCGCCACGACCGAGATGCCGCAGGAGGAGGTCGCGGAGCTGATCTCGGAGTACGGCCTGCTCGCGGTGCCGATCGTCGACGAGGACGAGAAGCTGGTCGGGATCGTGACCGTCGACGACATCATCGACATCGTCGAAGAGGAGGCGGGGCGCGAGCTGCTGGGACTGTCGGGCGTCTCGCCCGAAGAGTCCGCCGAGACGCCGGCCCGGCGCTCGCTCCGGCTGCGGGCGCCGTGGCTGCTGGTCAACCTCGGCACCGCCTCGGTGGCGGCGCTGATCATCTCCCGCTTCCAGGGCACGATCGAGGCGCTGCCGCTGCTCGCCGCACTCGGACCGATCGTCGCCGGGGTCGGCGGCAACGGCGCGACGCAGACGCTGGCGGTGATCGTGCGCGGCCTGGCGCTGGGCGAGGTCGGCCGCACGGGAAGGACGGTCGCCAAGGAGGGCCTGATCGGCCTCGGCCTCGGCGCCGTGACCGGCCTGGCGGTCGCAGGGGGAGTGGCCGTGGCGTCCGGGCGCCCGGTGCTCGGCGCGATCGTCGGCACCGCGCTGCTGATCAACCTGATGGTCGCCGGACTGATGGGGTCGGCGGTGCCGATCCTGCTCAAGCGGCTGGGGTTCGATCCGGCGGTCGCCTCGGGGGTGTTCGTCACCGCCTGCACCGACATGAGCGGCTACTTCACGTTCCTCGGGCTCTCGGCGGTGATGCTCAAGATCCTGCAGGGTTGACCCGGATCCGCGGCAGCGGGAGCGATTGCAGTCCTTCGAGGCCGTCCGGGCCGGCGATCTCGAGCTGCCGCTGCCAGCCGCGCATGTCGTCGAGCAGCCCCGCCACGTCGATCCCGCGCCAGCCCGGCGCGAACGGCTCGAGGTGCGCGAGGGCGCGGCGCAGCATGATCGTCGCCCCCTGCCAGTTGCCGCGCCGCACGTGGTGCAGCGTGACGGCGGCCTGCAGCATCCCCTGGTAGAGCACGCGGTGAGGCGCGAGGTCGGCCTTCCACTCCAGCTCCAGCACCTCGTGACACTCGAAGAAGTCGCCGCGGTTGAACAGCTCGATCCCCTGCCGCACCCGCGGCGCGAGCCCCGGCTCAGCGGCTGCGGCCATGACGCACCACGACCGCGCCGGGGTTTCCGGCGACCAGCCCGTTGGGGACGACCTCGGTGCAGCCCGCGGCGCGGCCGCGCGCGAGGAGCGCCTCGTCGATGTGCGGGCCGTAGCCGACGACCGGCACCGCACCCTGCTCGCGCACCAGCGCGACGAGCGCCTCCCACGGCGCGCGCGCGGCGAGGTTGACCAGCACGAGCAGCGGCTGCGCGTCGAGCGCGGCTCGCAGCGTGTCGGGCGCGGTGACGCAGCGCGGCCGGTAGCCCGCCTCGGCCAGCGCCCCCTCGATCTTCGCCCGCAGGAAGAGGTTGTCCTCGATCAGCACGACCGTGGGCCGCTCCGCCGCCGGAACGCTCATCGGCGGGACCTTGCCCTCGCCCGTCACCCGGCGGCCGGCAGCACGGTGCCGGTGACTTCGCCGAAGCCGACCCGCACCCCGTCCCGCTCCGCGCCGGCGGTGATCGCCAGCTCGTCGCCGTCCTCGAGAAAGGTGCGCGTCTCGCCGGAGGGCAGCGCGAGCGGCTCGGTCCCGCGCCAGGAGAGCTCGAGCAGGCTCCCGCGCGACTCCTTCGTCGGGCCGCTGATCGTCCCCGAGGCGATCAGGTCGCCCGGGCGCAGGTTGCAGCCGGTGATGGTGTGGTGCGCCACCTGCTGGCGGACGTTCCAGTAGAGGTGGCGATGATTGCTGCGCGCGATCCGGGCCCGCTCCGCCATCTTCGCGGTCTTCAGCCAGACGTCGAGCGCGATGTCGAACGACCAGGGCTCGGTTTCGGAGAGATACGGCAGCGGGGGCGGGTCATGCTGGGGCGGGCCCTCGACGCGGAACGGCAGGAGGGCCTCGAGCGTCACGACCCAGGGCGAGATCGAGGTCGCGAAGTTCTTGGCCAGGAACGGCCCGAGCGGCTGGTACTCCCACTTCTGGATGTCGCGCGCGCTCCAGTCGTTGACCAGCACGAAGCCGAAGATCTGCTCGTGCGCCCGCCCGAGCGGGATCGGCTCGCCGAGCGCGTTCCCCGGCCCGGTGAAGAAGCCGACCTCCAGCTCGAAGTCGAGCTGCCGGGTGGGGCCGAAGACGCGGCGCCGCCGCGCCGTCGGGCATCGTCTGCCCCCGCGGGCGCCGGATCGGCGTGCCCGAGACGACGATCGAGCTGGCGCGCCCGTGGTAGCCGACCGGCAGGTGCAGCCAGTTCGGCAGCAGCGCGTTCTCCTTGCCGCGGAACATCACGCCGACGTTCGTCGCGTGCTCGCGCGAGGAGTAGAAGTCGGTGTAGTCGCCGACTTCGACCGGCAGCAGGAGCGTCACCGCGGCCCGCGGCACGAGCGCCGCGTCGCGCAGCCGCTCGTTCCCCTGCAGCTCCGCGTTCGCGGCGTCGAGCAGGCCGGCGATCCGCTGCCGTGCGGCGCTCCAGGCCGCGCCGCCCAGCGCGATCAGCGGGTTGAGCGAGGCGCGCTCGAACAGCCGCCTGCCGTCGAGCGGGGTGCCGCGGAACATCCCCGCGGCGTCGAGCGCGGCGAGGTCGAGCACGTGCTCGCCGATCGCGACCCCGAGGCGCGGCGGCGAGCCGCCGCAGCGGAAGATGCCGTAGGGGAGGTTCTGGATCGGGAAGTCCGAGCCGGCGGGGACGGGCACCCACGAGCGGCGCTTCGCGTCGTGGGTGGCGTCGAGGGGCGGGGCGGAACTCATCGGCGAGACCTCACATCAGCCCGAGCGCGGCGAGATCCTCTCGCGGCTCGTCGAAGCTGCAGCTGCCGAACGATAGCACCGCCTCGCGCCGGGCGCGGGCGATCTCGTCGGCGCCGACGGCCCAGGCGCCGGCCCGGAAGTGACCGTCCTCGAAGCGGAAGTACGCCGCGTCCTGCTGCTCGAGGATCCCGGCCAGCTGGGTCTCCGAGAGCCCGCGCAGGAAGGCCAGCACGCCGCCGCCGAAGACGTTCAGGAAGCCGTGCATCGTCGCCTGCACGGTCTCGTCCCGGCGCCGCAGCGGGTGGTGCAGGCCGGCGGTCGCCTTGAACGGCACCTGGGCCTCGCGGCAGGCGACCAGCACCGCCGCCACCTGCTCGCAGGACGGAAACGCCGCCGCCTCGAGCCCCCCGGTGCGCAGCTTGAACCCCGCGGCGCCGCCGGCCGCGCCGAGCGCGTCGGTCGCGACGTCGAGAGCGCGGCGCCAGTCGCCGGCGAGCGGGACCTCGAAGTAAGGGCGGATCGCGCCGATTCGCGGCAGCGCGTCGTCGAGCAGCGCCGCGAGGGCGTCGGCGTCCTCGAGCAGGGCGGGCGGCAAGCGGGTCTCGAGCACGTCGACGGCGACGCGCCCGCGGTGGCGGGCCTCGAACGCGCGCATCGACGCGAGGTCGGCGTCGAGGCCGGCCAGGAAGTCGGCCGGATCGGCGCCGCCGCGGCCGAGCGCGGCGAAACGGAAAGGCTGCCCGGGGTCGTCGGGGAACAGCTCGGCGGCGAAGGGGTCGAGCTCAGGAAGGCGCGCGGCCGGGATCACGAAGCGGCCGAGCATGAAGGCGTCGGCGCCGGCGCGGAAGGCGGCGTAGTTGCGGATCGCGGGGTCCAGCGCCAGCCCGGCCGGCGGGAAGAGCCCCGCGTAGTCGATCACGCCCGCCATCAGGGCGCGCAGTGCGCCGTCCATGGACTCCTCCCCGGCTGCGTCGGATTCGGGAACGGTAGGGGCCGGCCTCCGTGCCGGCCCGAAACGCCCTGAAAAAGGTACGGGCCGGCACGGAGGCCGGCCCCTACGATACCGCGACCCGCGGCGAACGGGCGGCCACAGAGGGCCGACCCTACTGACGCCGTCGGCCTCGACGCTGATCTCGATCTTGACGTCGTCGCCGAGCAGCGCGCCGCCGACGTCCATCACCTTGTTCCAGGTCATGCCGTAGTCCTTGCGGTTGATCGTGAAGGTCGTCGAGAACCCGGCCTTCTTCCCGAAGTCCTTCGAGTCCAGCACGCCGAGGACCTTCACCGGCACGATGATCGACTTGGTCACGCCGTGCATCGTGAAGTCGCCGGTCACCTCGAGCGTGTCCTTCCCCTTGGGAACGACCTTGGTGCTCTTGAAGGCCAGCGTCGGGAACTTGGCGACGTCGAAGAAGTCGGGCGAGCGCAGGTGGCCGTCGCGCTTCTCGTTGTTGGTGTCGATGCTGTTGGCGTCGACCGTGAACTGCACGGTCGAGGCGGCCGCGTTCGCCGGGTCGTACTGGATCGCCCCGTCGAACTTCTGGAACTTGCCCTGCACGTCGGTGAAGATGTGGCGGATCGAGAACAGGACCGTCGTGTGCGCGGCGTCGATCTTGTAGCCGGCGGCCCAGGCCAGCGGCAGGGCCGCGAGCACGATCGCGGCGGTGAGCAGGATTCGGGTCTTGCGCATCTTCGTATTCTCCTGTGAGGGAAGGCGGACCGTCCGGTCCGTCGGGAGATCATAGGGAGATCGCCCGCTTCGGCAAGCCGCGCCGTGACGGGGATCACTTACTGCAAGTTAGACTGATTTGATGTCGAAGTAGTGCGACGCGCGCCCGTCGCCGTGATCGGCCCGGTAGAGCCCGTCCCGCACGCGCTCCAGCCGCTCGACCGGAAACTTCCCGCTGCCGTCGGGCAGGTCGAGCACGTACTCGGGGATCGCGGGGCCGGAGATCCGGCCGCGCAGCGCGCGGTGGATCGCGAGCCCGCGCTCGATCGTCACGCGGAAGCGCGCGGTGCCGGCCACGCGGTCGGGGTGGTGCAGGTAGTAGGGCTTGATCCCCGCGCCATAGAGCGCCCCGAACAGCTCGGCCAGCGTCGCCGGGTCGTCGTTCACCCCGCGCAGCAGGACGGTCTGGTTCAGGACCGGGATGCCGCCCCCCTGGAGTGTCCGGATCGCGCGGTAGAACCCCTCCGAGAGCTCCCGCGGGTGGCTGGTGTGGACCGCGAACCAGATCGGCACCGGGCTGGCCGCGATCAGCCGGCCGACCAGCCGGTCGGTCACGCGCGGCGGGTCGTGGACCGGCGCGCGGGTGTGGATCCGCACGTTGCGCAGGCCCGGGAGCGCGTCGAGCGCGCGCAGGATCTGCGCCAGCTCCTCGTCGGGCAGCACCAGCGGGTCGCCGCCCGAGAGGATCACCTCGCGCAGCCCGGTGTCGCCGCGCAGCGAGCGGATCGCGTCCAGGATCTCGCCCAGCCGCGGCTCGACCGTCTGCCCGGCCCGGAAGCAGAAGCGGCAGTAGAAGTGGCAGCGGTGCGTCACGAGCAGCAGCGCGCGGTCGCGGTACTTCCGGACCAGGAACGGATGGGACTTCAGCGGCTGCTCTCCGACCGGGTCGTCGATCGCGTCGGGGTCGAAGGCGGTCTCCTCGGGGTCGGGCCAGGCGATCCGGCGCAGCGGGTCGGCCGGCCCACCGTCGCGGAACAGCTCGACGTAGGGGCGCGGGAAGCGTGCCGGCAGGCGCCGCATCGCGGCGCGAGCCGCCGCGTCGAGCGGCACACCCAGCCGGGCCGCGGCCTCGGCCAGGGGGACGGCGGGGGACCCGGCCCAGCGATGCGTCGGAACGGCCGCCGCGCCGTCGATTCCGTCGGCTTGGGCCTCGTGGGCCTCACGGGTCTCGTGGGGATCGCGGTTCGGCACGGCCGAGAAGATACGGGAATCGGCGGCCCCTTGCCCGATTTGGCCCCGCGGCGCCGGGCTGGCCTATAATCCCGCGGTTTCGAACCCCGAACCGTCCGAGGATCCGCCCGGCCGCGCTGCCGGGCTCCGTTATCGAGGTGTGCCGTGCTGGAAACGAGCGATCTGAGAAAAGGGGCGAAGCTGGAGATCGAGGGCGAGCCGTACATCGTCGTCGAGTCCCAGTTCGTGAAGCCGGGCAAGGGGAACGCCTTCGTCCGTTGCCGCATCCGGAGCATGACCACGGGGCGCACGATCGAGCGCACCTGGAAGTCGGGCGAGACGATCGACCCCTGCGTCCTGGAAGAGCGCCCGATGCAGTTCATGTACCACGAGATGGGCGCCTACCACTTCATGGACACCGGCAACTACGAGCAGATCGAGCTGACCGACGACCAGCTCGGCGAGACCGGCCAGTGGCTCACCGAGAACCTCGAGGTCAGGATCCTGCTGCACAACGGCCGGGCGATCTCGGTCGACCCGCCGAACTTCGTCGAGCTGGACATCGTCGAGGGGGAGCCGGCGGTCAAGGGCGACACCAAGACCAACGCGATGAAGCAGGTCGTCCTCTCCACCGGCGCCAAGGTGATGGTCCCGATGTTCGTCGGCAACGACGAGCGGATCCGGATCGACACCCGCACCGGCGAGTACGTCGAGCGCGTCAAGCGCTAGGCGCGGGCGCGTGGCCACTCCCGCGCACCGCGAGCTGGCGCGGCGGCTGCCGCTCCTGGCCGCCCGCGCCGAGGTCCTGGCGGGGATCCGGTCGTTCTTCCGCGAGCGCGGCTTTCTCGAGGCCGAGACGCCGGCCCGCGTCGTCTGCCCCGGACTCGAGCCGCACCTCGTCGCGCTGCCGGCGGGTGCGGACCGCTGGCTGATCACCAGCCCCGAGCTGCACCTCAAGCGCCTGGTCGCGGCCGGCGCGGAGCGCGTCTTCGAGCTGGCGCGCTGCTGGCGCGGCGACGAGCGCGGCGAGCAACACCTCACCGAGTTCACGATGCTCGAGTGGTACCGCGCGAACGAGGGACTCGACGCGCTGGTCGACGACTGCGCGGCGCTCCTGCCGGCGGCGGCGCGCGCGGCGGGGCGCGACCCGGCGGCGGTACCGGGCTGCGACCTGACCGCGCCGCCCGAGCGCCTGACCGTGCGCGAGGCGTTCGACCGCTGGGCCGGAACCGACCTCGCGGCGCACCGCGAGCGCGGCGCGCTGGCCACGGCGGCGCGGCGGCTGGAGGTCGCGACCGCCCCGGACGACAGCTGGGACGACGTCTTCTTCCGGATCTTCCTGGCGCGCGTCGAGCCGCACCTGGGCCGCGGCCGGATGACCGTCCTGTCCGAGTTCCCGGCCTCGCAGGCCGCGCTGGCCCGCGTGCGCGACGACGCCGACGTGGCCGGTCGCGCTGCGCTTCGAGCTGTACGCGGCGGGGGTCGAGCTGGCGAACGCCTTCGACGAGCTGACCGACCCTGCGGAGCAGCGGCGGCGCCACGAGGCCGACCGCGCAGCGCGGCGGGCCGCCGGGCGCGAGGTGCCGGCGCTGGACGAGGAGTTCCTCGCGGCGCTCGAGGCGGGGATGCCGCCGTGCGCGGGGATCGCGCTCGGCGTCGACCGGCTGGTGGCGCTGGTGCTGGGGCTCGACGGGGCGCGCGACGCGGTGGCGTTTCCGGACGAGGTCTGAGCGGGATCGATCCGGCGAGCCGCACACTGAGTGCCCGACCGGCGTATCCTTCCCTTCCCCCACCCGTCGCGACCGGAGCCCTCTCCGATGACGACGAAGCACTCGCGCCCGCACGCCGCGCACGGCCAGGACGTGGGCCTCGACACAATGGCGATCCACGCCGGCCAGGCTCCCGACCCGCTCACCGGTGCGGTCGCGCCGCCGATCTACCAGTCCTCGACCTTCGCCTTCGAATCCCCCGCGCAGGGGGCGCGCCGTTTCGCCGGCACCGAGGCCGGGTACATCTACACGCGGATCGACAACCCGACGACGCGGATGCTCGAGGACTGCGTCGCCGCGCTGGAGCGCGGCACCCAGGGGCTGGCGACCGCGACCGGGATGGCGGCGGTCTGCACCGTCTTCTTCTCGCTGCTCCGTTCCGGCGACCACGTCGTCGCGACCGAGGCGCTGTACGGCCCCTCGCGGCTGGTCCTCGAGCACGACTTCGCGCGCTTCGGCGTCGGCTCGACTTTCGTCGACACCGGCGACCTGGCCGCCGTCGAGCGCGCCTTCCGGCCCGAGACGAAGCTGCTCTTCCTCGAGACCCCCGCCAACCCGACGCTGCGGCTGGCCGACCTCGCGGCGTGCGCGGCGCTCGCGGCGCGGCACGGCGCGATCGTCGCCGTCGACAACACCTTCGCCTCGCCGGTGCTGCAGCGCCCGCTCGAGCACGGCGCGCAGATCACGCTGCACAGCACGACCAAGCACATCAACGGCCACAGCGACGTCGTCGGCGGGGTGATCGTCGCGCGCGACCCGGCGCTGCTGAAGACGCTGCGCCGCGGGCGCACCTACCTCGGCGGGACGATGGACCCGCACCAGGCCTGGCTGACGCTGCGCGGGCTGAAGACGCTGCCGATGCGGGTGCGGACCGCGCAGGAGAGCGCACTGCGGCTCGCGCAGCGGCTCGAGGCCCACCCCGCGGTGGCCCGCGTCTTCTACCCCGGCCTGCCCAGCCACCCGCAGTTCGAGCTCGCGCGGCGGCAGATGGACGGCCCCGGCTCGATCATCGCGTTCGAGCTGAAGGGGGGGTACGGCGCCGGCGTGACGATGCTCGAGTCGCTGCAGCTGATGACGCTGGCGGTCTCGCTCGGCGGGGTCGAGACGCTGATCGAGCACCCGGCATCGATGACGCACGCCGGGCCTCGCGGCCGCCGAGCTGACGGCCTGCGGGATCACGGCCGGGCTGGTTCGGCTCGCCGTCGGCTGCGAGTCGGTCGCCGACCTGGAGGCGGACATGGTGAAGGGGCTCGACGCGGTGAGCTGAGCGCGAGCGGGACTCGGGCCCGTTGGCGGCGCCTCCAGCGCGGGGTTACTTCCGCCCCTTCAGCTTCCCGCTCCACTTCTTGACCAGGCGCTGCGCGTTGGCGAGCACTTCCTGGTCGGCGGCGGCGGCGGCCTGCGCCTCGACCTCCTTCATGATCGGCAGCGCTCCGGCCAGGTTCCCCGCGTTGGCCTTTGCAACCGCCTCGTTGTAGCGCTTGACCAGTTGTGCGTGGCGGTCCCCCGCCGACTCCGGCGGCCGGGGAGAGCCCGCTTCCGCCGATCCTGCCGGCGATGCCGCGCGCGCATCCGGCCCGGCACTGCCCGGTCCTCCCGGCGCGCGCGCCGCGTCGCCTCCCGACCGGACCTGCTCGAGCTGCCGCGTCAGCTCGACCCGCAGCTGGGGGTCGTCGGTCGCTTCGACCGCCTCCTGCATCGTCCGCAGCGCTTCGTCGCGCCGCCCCGCCGCGAGCTGCTTCAGGCCCGCGTCGAAACGGTCGACCGCGCGGCGCGAGCGCACCGCTGCGAGCCGCGCGTCCGCCGCCGCGGTCACCTCGGGCCGCCGGTCGGTGCGCTGCACCCGGACCAGCAGCGCCTCCGCTTCGCCGAAGCGGCCCGCGTTCAGGTAGAGCGTCGCCAGCGACAGCGCGAGATCGCTGCGGCCCGGGCTCGCGAGCAGCGCCGCCTCGAGCGCCCGCGTCGCGTCGGCGGCGCGCGGCGGGTCGGCGGCCAGCGCCATCCCGAGCAGGGCCTGCGCGTCGGCGTGGCCCGGGTCGAGCGCGGCCGCGCGCTCGAGGATAGGGAGTCGCCTCGACGAACGCCTGCGTCGCGTCCCCGCCGCCGGAGGCCTGCATCATCGTGTACGCCGCCAGGTACTGGATCTGCGGGTCGGACGGATCGGCCGCGGCCGCACGGACCAGCCACGGCTTCGCCCCCGGAGCGTCCCGCTCCGCGAGGCGGACCAGCCCCTTGCCGGCGAGCGCCAGCGCGGACTGTGGCGCGAGCGCCAGCGCGGCGTCGAGGTGCTCGTCCGCCGCGCGCGCCGACCCGGGCTCCGCGAGCAGCAGGCCGAGGCGCGCCAGCGACCTCCTCGCGCGGCATCGCGCGGGGCTCCCCGGGCGGCGGGACGTCGAGGTCGCCGATCGGGACCTTCCAGTAGGCGTACGACTTCTGGATGCTGCGCGCGTACGCCGCCAGCTCCGCGTCGAGCGCCGCCGGCTCGCCGCGGAAGGCCGCGGCGAAGGCGGCCGCCGGCGTGGCGCCGTCCTTGAAGCGCGCGAGGTAGATCCCGAGCTGGTTGTGGCGCGCCGGGTTGCCGGCCAGCAGGTAATGGACCATCAGCCAGGACGAGGCGTAGACCGCGCCGGTCTTCTCCTTTTCGTCGCCGCCCTCGCCGCACGGAGCCGAGGGCGACCAGCTTCTCGACCGGCATCGGTCCGTGGGCCCGCAGCCACTGCACGTGGTGCGGCAGCGGCCGGCCGAGCAGGACCTCCCGGGAGTTGCGCGTCATCGTCGAGTAGAACTCGGCGAGCCCCTCGTTGGCCCAGAGCGGCACGCCGGGGATGTTGTTCTCGAGGAAGTGGTGCAGGTACTCGTGCCGGACGACCTGCAGCGGCTCGTCCACGGAGGCGTCGAGCGCGACCAGGTTCCCGGTCGGCCGGGTCGTGAAGAACCCCGCCGCTCCCGGCAGCAGCCGGTACGGCTCGAACGAGCGCGCGCTCTCGAACAAGTAGACCTGCGTCGGAACGTGCGCGTCGACGCTGAGCGTGCCGCGCCGGACGTCGGGGACGACGCGGCGCATCACTTCGCGCATCGTCTCCAACTCCGTCGCGACCTGGAGCGTGCGGCGCTCGCCGGCGTTGCTGTAGATCACGAAGTGCTGGGTACGCAGCTCGCTCCAGGCGTCGCGCGGCGGAGGAAGCGCACCGGAGGCGTGCGGAACGGCCAGCACGGCGATCGCAACGAGGGCTTTGCGCACGGCCCGATCCTACCAGCGGGGCCCGGGACGGCGGAAGCCGCAACTCTTATTGACCCGGCCGGCGGTGTTCGCCGACAATCCTCCGCCGGAGATCCCATGTCGACGTTCGGGTCCGAGTTCTACGTCACCTTCTTCATCGGCTGCGCGGCGCTGATCGTCGGCCGCGTGCTGGTGGCGCGGGTCCGGGTGCTCAACGCTTTCAGTATTCCCGAGCCGGTCGTCGGCGGCCTGCTGGTCGCACTGATCACGCTGGCGATCCACCTCTTCGCCGGGTTCGACGTTCGCTTCGACACCAGCCGCCAGGACCTGTTCATGCTGATCTTCTTCGCCTCGATCGGGCTCAACGCCGACCTCGCGAGCCTGGCGAAGGGGGGGCGTGCGCTGGCGATCTTCCTCGCGGTCGTGGTCGGCCTGCTCGTGTCGCAGGACCTGCTCGGCGTGCTGCTCGCGAAGCTGCTCGGCCTGCACCCCGCGATGGGGCTGCTCGCCGGGTCGATCACCCTCTCGGGCGGCCACGGCACCGGCGCCGCCTGGGGCAAGGTCTTCGCGGAGCGCTTCGGCCTCGCCAACGCGCCGGAGGCGGCGCTGGCGGCGGCGACCTTCGGCCTGATCCTGGGCGGGCTGATCGGCGGCCCGGTGGCGCGCGTGCTGCTGCGCGGCGTGACGGTGCCGGGCGTTCACGAGGGCGAGAAGGTCAGCGGCTTCGAGCGTCCGGCCGAGGAGCGGCTGATCACCGCCCCGGCGATGATCGAGACGCTGGCGCTCTTCTCGGTCTGCGTCTTCCTCGGCACGCTGCTGGCGTCCTGGCTGCGCGGCAGCGCGCTGGAGCTGCCGTCGTTCGTCTGCGTGCTGCTGGTCGGGGTCGTGCTGCGCAACGCGCTGGCCGCGCTCGGCTGGTACCACGTCTTCGACCGCGCGGTCTCGGTGCTGGGGAACGTCAGCCTCGCGCTGTTCCTGATCCTGGCGCTGATGTCGCTGCGGCTCTGGGAGCTGGGCTCGCTGGCGCTGCCGATCCTGGTCCTGCTCGCGGCGCAGGCCACGCTGATGGCGTGCTACGCGATCTTCGTCACCTTCCGGGTGATGGGGCGCAACTACGACGCCGCGGTGCTGGCGGCCGGTCACTGCGGGTTCGGGCTGGGCGCGACGCCGACGGCGATCGCCAACATGCAGGCCGTGACCAACCGCTTCGGGCGCTCGCCGCTGGCCTTCCTGCTCGTCCCGATCGTCGGCGCGTTCTTCCTCGACGTCGCCAACGCGATCGTGATCAAGGTGTTCCTGCTGCTGATGCCGGGGGCGTGACCCGCCATTCAGCGTCGCTCCGTCGCCGTCACCACCTCGGGCTCGGCCGCACGCGCCGGCGCTCGAGGGCCGGCTTCTGGGTGTCCGCGAACCGGGTTCGGCCGGCCGCGGACGCGGTGCGGCCGGCCCGGCTTCGAAGCGGAACCCTGATTACCCCTGGCTCGATCTCAGCCCGCGGTCAGCCCCGTCCCGGCTCGCCGGTGCTGCCCTCAGCCCGCGATGAAAAGCGGGCCATTCCGCTTGTCCTCAACGTCGTCCAGCCGGACATCTACTTCATCTCGAAGGCAAGGGCCGGCATCCTGCAGGACGGACGGATCATCGGCGCGCCCGACTTGTGCGTCGAGATCCTCTCGCGCGGCACGGGGCACCTCGACCGTGTGCGCAAGCTGGAGCTGTACGCGCGCTTTGATGTCGCGTATTACGGGATCGTCGACGTTGGCTCGCGGCCGATCGAGGAGTACGTGCTCGCCGGCGAACTCTACCGCGTCCGGAGCGTCACCGGTTACGAGGAGCCGTTCCGCCCCGCCGCCTTCCCCGGGTTCAAGTTCACGCTGAGCGTGGTGGCGCTGCCGGACGGGCGCTGACGTCACGCCGCCCCGGCCGCTCCATCGCCACCGCCCGGCTCGTCGACGCCGATGACCGACACGCCGCAGGCGCGGGCCGCCCGGGCGAGGGCGCCGTCGTGGGTCGCAAGGACGACCTCTTCCCCCGACCGCTCCCGGTAGAGCAGTGCGGTCGCGAGGTGGATCGCGTCGAGGGTCGTCAGCTCGGTCGGGAACGGCTGCGACGCCCGCTCGAGGACCGTGTCGTCGACCGCCACCACGTCCAGCGCGTCGATCAACCGGAACGCGGCCTCCCGACGCGGCGCGAATTCATCGTCCGGGAGGCTTGCGCGGACCCTCAGCCGGTCGAGCGTCCGGAGGCACTCGACCCTGACCAGCGCGCTCGCGATCCCGCCGCGCCGCGACGGCCAGGCGGCGAGGCGTCCGGGCTGGCCGAGGAGCGCGCGCAGCAGGACGGAGGAGTCGTAGTAGGTCGTCACCTGCGGTCCTCGCGCTCTTCGCGGAGCAGGTCGAGGACATCGACCGAGAGCGGCAGGGGAGGCGGGAGCGAGACGCGCCCGAGCGGCGGCGAGCCGGGCGTGGCCGTCCGGATCGACAGGCCGGGTGTGCCGCCGGGCAGGGGAACGAGTTGCGCGACCGGGGTCTCGCGGTCCAGGACGGTCACCACCCGTCCCCGGCGGGCCAGCTTCACGTAGTGGCTGAGGCGGGCCTTCAGCTCCGCGATGCCTACCTTGGTCATGACTAGAAGATAACCAGAAATGGTCATATGTGCCATCCGCGTCGTGGATCGCCGCGCAGGCCGATCGAACCACGGACGCCGGCGGAAGTCACTCTCGACCGGGCCGCCGCCTCCCGGATGCGGGAGCCCGGGGTTCGACCCCGATCCGGACTGGTCCCGCAAGTGAGGGAGCGCCTCACGCGGAGAGGGTCTGCCGGACTCCGAGTGAGTTGGGCCGGCCGCGGACACGGTGCGGCCGGCCCGGCGTCGAAGCGGAACCCTGATCACCCCTGGCTCGATCTCAGCCCGCGGTCAGCCCCGTCCCGGCTCGCCGGTGCTGCCCTCAGCCCGCGATGAACCGCGGGCCGTTCCGCTTGTCTTCGTCTTCCCTAGTGTCCCGATCCGTCATGGCTTGACAGTCGGCCGCCGCTGCATCCCGCAGGGCGGCGTTGCTCGTCCTTGGCGTACGGCGGGAGTACGCCGGCGTCCTCGCGCCTTGCCCCGCGGGCGCTTCGGCGGCCTTGGTTGTCAACCCAAGACGGAATCGGGACACGTAGTCCGTGAACAGCAGCAGGTCCGGCGATCCCGAGCCCGCGTCCGCCACCGTGCCCGCCGTCGCGTTTCCGGTGAGCGCCGCCGCAACCTGGGCCGGCGTCGCGCCGGGATTTTGCTGCAGGTAGAGCGCGGCCACGCCCGCGACGTGCGGCGCGGCCATCGAGGTCCCGCTCATCGTCGTCGTGGCGGTGTCGGAGCTGTTGTAGGTCGACTTGACCCCTTCGCCGGGGGCGAACAGGTCGAGGCAGCCGCCGTAGTTCGAGAACCCGGCGCGGCTGTCGCCCGAGTTCGTAGCGCCGACCGTCAACGCGGTCGGGACGCGCGCCGGCGAGGTGAAGCAGGCGTCGGCGCTGCTGTTCCCGGCCGCAATGGCGTAGGTCACGCCGGCCGCGATCGAGCGCTTCACGGCGTCATCGAGCGAGGTCGAGGCGCTGCCGCCCAGGCTCATGTTGGCGACCGCCGGCTTGCGGTGGTTGGAGGTCACCCAGTCGACGCCCGCGATCACGCCCGAAGTCGTCCCCGAGCCGAAGCAGTTCAGGACGCGGACCGGGTACAGGTTGACCTTCTTCGCCACGCCGTAGGGCTTGCTGCCGACCGTGCCCGCGGTGTGGGTGCCATGGCCGTTGCAGTCGCTGGTGCCGCGGCCGTCGTTGATCGAGCTGTAGCCCGCCAGGACCCGGCCACCGAAGCCGACGTGGGTGGAGCGGATCCCGGTGTCCACGATGTAGGCGTGGACGCCCGTGCCGTTGACGGAGTAGGTGTAGTCGCCGCTCAGCGGCAGCGCGCGCTGGTCAACGCGGTCGAGGCCCCAGGTCGGGTTGGACTGGGTCGCGTCGGCCGTGACGATCCCGTCCTGCTCGACGTACCGGACGCGCTCGTCGCGCGCCAGCCGCTCCGCAGCCTCGGCGTCCAGCTGGATCGAGAAGCCGTCGAGCGCGGCGTGGTAGACGAAGCCGACCGTTCCGCCGTAGGCGAAGGCCAGCTCGCGCGCGAGCTGGTCCACGGTGGGCAGCAGGGCGGCGCTGCCGAACGGGCCTTTCAGCGCCGACGGCTCGAGCACCACGATGTAGCTCCCCGCGACCGGCTGGGCGTTGCGCAGGACCGGGCCGTTCCCGGCGAGCGCGGCTCCCGTGGCGGCCACGGCGGCGAGCAGTACGAGGATCCTGTCCATCCGCATCCGAATCTCCTCCTTCCGGGCGGCGCCGTTCGCGCCCGCCCGCGGCGAGGCGCAAATATCGCCCGGATCACGCGCCGCGGCACCCCTTTTCCTGCGTCCGGGGTGCGCGGGCCATCCGCAGCTCGGCTGCCAGGCCGGAGGACAAGCGGAATGGACCGTTTTTCATGGCGGGCCGAGGGTAGCACCGGCGTGCCGGGCTGCACGCGCGCAGATGGGATCCGGCCGGACTGAACCGCAGATCGTCGCGGTCACGTCGCGCGGCCATCGCAGCCGGGATCGTAGCGCGGGCGATGATGGCCGGCAGTCGCCGAAGTGGGCCTCGTCGGGGGTCGCGCCGGCGAGCTCGGCACGGTGGTCAGATCGACCAGCCAGGTGTGATTCGGGCGCGACGACGGAGCAGTGCTCGCTCCGGACCGTCGCGGCAGGCGCCACGCGACGGGTGCGGCGCTTCAGCATCCGGCGGACGGTTGTCGTCCGAGATGGAGCACCGCGCGGGAGAGCGCGGCCGCGATCCGCGCGGTTCCCATCGCCGGGTACAGCACCTTAGAGCGCCGCACCAGGTGCGCGACGAGGTCCGGGAACCTGTTCACGGGCTGAGGCGTCCGGACGAGCGCAGAGGGCCCGTCCTCGTCGAGCCGCATCATCCAGGAGGCGACGGTCGCCTCCGTGACGAGGAGACGTCGGAAGTCTCTGCAGGGAAAGGAAATGGAGGCACGGAGAGAGGTCTCGAGAATCGCTGGCACACTACACCTCGCGGTGGCTGGCGAGAACGGTGCGCCATCGTTTCCGTTGGTCAGGATCAGCCGGGCGCCGGGGCATGGAGCAACCGGGCTCGCCCGCGGGTCGAGCTAGCCGCCCCGCTTCGCGCCCAGTTCGCCCCAGCGCGCGTAGAGCGCGTCGACCGCGGCGCGCGCCGACTCGAGCGCGACCAGCCGCTCCTGCAGCGCGGCCGCGTCGGCGGCGACGGCCGGGTCGGCCACGGCGGCCTCGGCGGCGGCCACCGCTTCTTCCGCGAGGAGGATCCGCTCCTCGATTCCGTCCCACTCGCGCTGCTCGGGGAGCGAGAGCCTCCTGGGGCGGGGTGTCGCGCGCTCGGCCGCTGGCGCCGCCGCGGCCGAGCGCGCGGCCAGGGCCGTCCCCGACGCCTCGGTTCGCCGCCCCCGGTCGGCCTCGTACTGGGCGTAGTCCGCGTAGAAGACCGCCCCCCCCTTCCCGTCCAGCGCGAGCAGCGCGTTCGAGACGCGGTCGAGCAGGAAGCGGTCGTGCGTCACCAGCACCAGCGCGCCGGGGAACTCCGCCAGGCTCTCCTCCAGCACCTCGAGCGTCGGGATGTCCAGGTCGTTCGTCGGCTCGTCGAGAATCAGCAGGTCGGCCGGGCGGAGCATCGTGCGCGCCAGCAGGATCCGCGCCCGCTCGCCCCCCGACAGCCGGTGCACCGGCACGTCGAGCTGGTCGCTGCGGAACAGGAAGCGCGCCGCCCAGGACGCGACGTGCATCGAGCGGTCCCGGTGGACGACGGTGTCCCCCTCGGGCGCGAGCGCACGCCGCAGGGAGAGCGACAGGTCGAGCGTCTCGCGGTTCTGCTCGAAGTAGACGGTCGCCAGGTTCTGCGCACGCTCGATCGTCCCGCGATCGGGCGCCAGCTCGCCGGCCAGCAGCCGCAGCAGCGTCGTCTTGCCGCTGCCGTTGGCGCCGAGCACGCCGAGCCGCCGGCCGGGCGTCAGCGTCAGGTCCAGCCCGTCGAGCACGCTCCGCGCGCCGAACGACTTTCCCGCCGCGTGCGTGACCAGCAGGCGCTTCGTCTTGCGGCCCGATCCGGCGAGCTCGAGGTCGACCGTCGCCGACGGGGCACGCGCGTCGAGGTCGTCCAGCTCCTCGATCAGCCGGTAGGCCTCCTTCTTGCGCGCCTCCCCCTTGCGCGTGCGCGCCTTGGGGCCGCGCCGCAGCCACTCCACCTCGCGCCGCACCCGGTTGGCGAGCGACTCCTGCCGCGCCAGCTGGGCCGCCAGCGCCTGCTCGCGCCGCTCGAGGTAGTCGCTGTAGCGCCCGGCGCACTGGAACAGCCCGGCGGCGTAGCTGCGATTCAACTCGATCATCCGCGTCGCGACGTGCTCGAGGAACCAGCGGTCGTGGCTGACCACGACCGACGCCGACGCCGCGCCCGGGAGCAGCCCCTCGAGCCACAGGATCCCCTCGAGGTCGAGGTGGTTCGTCGGCTCGTCGAGCAGCAGCACCTCGGGCTCGGTCGCCAGCGCTCGCGCGATCGCCAGCCGCTTGCGCCAGCCGCCGGAGAGGGTCGCGATCGCGCACCCTGCGTCGTCGAACCCGGCGCGCCCCAGGGCCACCGCGGCGCGCGCGGCACGCTCGCCGGGATCGATCGCGGCGGCCTCGAGCGCGTGCTCGACCGCTTCGCCCGCCGTCGCGACCCCTTCAAAGACGGGGTCCTGCGCGACGTACGCGACCGACAGGCGGCGCCGCGCCGAGAGCTTCCCCGCGTCCGGCTCGTCGAGCCCGGCCAGGATCCTGAGCAGCGTCGTCTTCCCCGAGCCGTTCGGCCCGACCAGCCCGACGACGTCCCCCTCGAACAGCGAGAACGACAGGGCGTCGAAGAGACGCGTCGCGCCGATCGCGCGCGACAGCGCTTCCGCGCCGATGAGGACCGGGCCGCCCATGACCGGTGATTATAGGGACCGCGAGGAAGGGCCGGGGCGCGGGGACGGGGCCGGGTGTCACCTGATCGTCACGCCCGGAGGCGGGAGCGGCGGCTACGATCCGGGGTCAGGGGAGATCTGCCCATGTCCCAGCTCAGCGTCGTCGAGGTGACCGACGCCTACGTCCACCTCGCCCTGGCCGGCCGGCTCGACATCCCGACGGTCAACGCGATCCAGCTCCGCTTCACGAGCGAAGCCACGGTCCGCCGCAAGCCGCTGATCCTCGACCTCTCGGGGGTCGACCTGATCACCTCCTACGGGATGGGGATGCTGGTCAGCGCGGCGCGCACGCTGATCGGTCACGGGGCGGGGATCGTCGCGTTCGGGGCCCAGCCCAACGTCGACCTGGCCCTGCGCGCCACGGCGCTCGACCGGGTGATCCCGCTGGCGCCGGACCTCGCGGCCGCGAAGCAGCAGCTCGGCGTCTAGCGGCGTCCTCGATCGGTCGTCGGTCGGGCCGCCACGGAGGGCGGCCGCCCTACGGCAGTTTCGCCCGCACCTCGCCCAGCCAGTTCGTGACCACCCGCAGGTCGGGCGCTTCCGCACCGCGCAGCATCTCCACCATCACGAAGCGGCTGCCGTCGGCGGTGACGTCGTAGTTGCCCGGCCGGCCCCAGCCGAAGCGCCCCGAGAACAGCTTCACGGGCTGCGCGGCCTGGAATCCCGGCGCGGTCGAGAGGCGCACCTCCATCATCGCGTCCCCCTCGGCGTAGTAGAGCGTCCGCCCGTCCTTCGACCAGAGCGCGCCGGTGCCCCCGGCGGTCGAGACCTGGTAGCGGCTGCCGGGTCCGGGCCAGGGCCGCACGTAGATCTCCGGGCGCCCCGACTCGTTCGAGGTGTAGGCGATGAACCGCCCGTCGGGCGAGACCGCCGGGGTGTTCTCGTTGAACTCCGTGTTCAGGAAGGGGCGCGCCTCGCTCCCCTGCGTCTGCACCCAGATGTCGGTCCCGCCCGTCGTCTCCTCGACGAACGCGAGCACGCGCCCATCGGCCGACCACGAAGGCGCCATGCGCGAGTCCTCGGCCTCCGCGACCAGCTCGGCCGGGCCGGTGCCGTCCCAGGCCTTCGACGCCATCCCGCGCGCCCGCTCGTTCTGCACCGCGAAGCTGATGCGATCGGAGCCGGGCCCCCAGGCCGGGTCGTGGTTGTCCCCCTCGAAGGTGACCCGCGTCATCGTGCCGCGCGCGAGGTCGCGCAGCCAGAGGTCGCAGTTCGGGGTCTGCGCCTTGCGGACGAGCAGCTTCGTCCCGTCGGGGGAGATCCGCGGCTGGGCCCAGCTCGCGGTCTCGTCGAGGATCGGTGTCGCCTTCCCCGCGCGGTCGACCCAGACCAGCCGCGCTTCGCCCGCCAGGCCGGTCGCCGTGTCGGCCGCCGTGTAGATCAGCGTCCCGTCGTCGGCGACGTCGTACGCCCCCTCGCCGTTCGGCCCGCGCATTACGCCGGGGAGGAGCGTCACCGGCTCGCCGACCGGCTCGCCGCGCGCGGCGTCGAAGCGCACCGCGGCGATCTCGTCGGCGGAGGGGCGGAAGAAGAGCAGGTGACCCGACGCGAGGTAGTGCGGGGTCGACGCGTCGCGGAGGATCATCCGGTGCGGCCCGGGCGTCAGCTGCGCGACGGCGATCGAGAAGGTGCTGTCGACGTTGTTGACGGTGAAGAGCACCGACTTGCCGCCCGGCAGCACCGTCGGCTGCAGGTGGAACCGCTCGCCGGGGGCCGGCGTGGTCAGCTTCTCGGGCGCCGCTCCCGGCGAGGCGATGGTGGCCAGCCCGTTCCAGAAGGCCCCCGCGATCCGCACGCTCTCGACGATCATCGTGTCGCCGGGGCCCCACCCGAAGAAGGTGTTGAAGCCCAGCGTGTCGGCGACGCGCTGCGGGCTGCCGCCGCTCAGCGAGACCCGGTAGAGGCCGCGCTCGCCCGAGTAGGCGAGCCACTTCCCGTCCGGCGAGAAGTCCGGTCCCGCGCCCGCCGCGGTGCCGCTGATCGGGCGCGACTCGAAGGAATTGGCGGCGCGCAGCTGGATCGGCGAGCGGCCGACGAGTGCGGGCGGCGAGTAGGCGATCCAGCGGCCGTCGGGCGAGATCGCGGAGGTCGAGCCGGTGTTGAACCCCGCGCCGGGGATCGTCGCGCTCCAGGAGGCCGGAGTCGGAACGCTGCGCATGCGGTAGCCGGCGAAGAGCGCGGCGGCGGCGAGCGCGAGTGCGCCCAGCGGGACGAGCCAGCGCGGGCGCGCGGCAGCGCGCGGGGCGGCGGCGGCACGCGTCGCGGCGGCCGCGGCGGCAGGCTCGCCGTCCGCGTCGCTCCGCCCCTCCTGCGCGTCGACGATCTCGATCCGCGCGTCGGCCAGGTCGCGCAGCCGGCGCTCGGGGTCCTTCTCGAGGCAGCGCCGGATCAGGCGCCGCAGCGAGGCCGGCGTCGCCGCCGGGAGGGCCGCCATCTCCGGCTCGCCGCGCAGCACGGCGGCCAGCGTGTCGGAGACCGTCTCGCCGAAGAAGGCGCGCTTGCCGGTCAGCATCTCGAAGAGCAGGCAGCCGAAGGCCCAGACGTCGGTGCGCTGGTCGACCGCCTTGCCGCGCGCCTGCTCCGGGCTCATGTAGGCCGCGGTCCCGAGGATCGTGCCCGCGGCGGTACCGCCGGAGGTGATCGTCGGCGACATCGTCGGCGACGCGGTCGGCGAGACGCTCGACCCGCCGCCGAAGGGATCGGTCGGCTTGGCGAGGCCGAAGTCGAGCACCTTGACGCGGCCGCCGTCGGTGAGCTTCACGTTCGCGGGCTTCAGGTCGCGGTGCACGATGCCGCGCGCGTGGGCGGCCTCGAGCCCCTCCGCGATCTGGCGCGCCACCGGCAGCGCCTCCTCGAGCGGCATCGGCCCGCGCGCCAGGCGCTCGGCGAGGTCCTCGCCGGGGACCAGCTCCATCACCAGGAAGCGCAGGCCGTCGGCTTCGTGCAGGCCGTAGACCGCGGCGACTGAGGGGTGGTTGAGCGCCGCCAGCGTCTTCGCCTCGCGCTCGAAGCGCGCCAGGCGCTCGGGGTCGCTGGAGAAGACGTCGAGCATCAGCTTGAGCGCGACGTCGCGGCCGAGCGTCGGTGTCGGTCGCGCGCCAGACGACGCCCATCCCCCCTTCGCCGATCGGCTCGACGAGGCGGTAGTGGAGCAGGGTGGTGCCGGGGGCGAGGGGCATCGAGCGGACCTCCGAACCGGTGAGTCTACGCGACAAGCGGAAGCAGTCCGAACCGCTGCGGACAAACTGCCGGTTACTCCGGCGGCGAGAGCGTGAAGCGCGTGCGCGCTACTGCAGGGCGTGCCCGAGCAGGGCGACCAGCGCGGCGAGCGCGGTCACGACGCCCGCCACGGCCAGCGCGAGGATCATCCAGCCCGCCGCGGCGCTGTCGAGCGCAGGCAGGCGCAGGCCACCCCGCCGCTCCGGCGCCGGCTCGGCGGCCGCCGGCAGCAGGGCGCCCGCGCGGAGCGCCTGCTCCATCTCCCCGGCGGTGGCGAACCGCTCCGCCGGATCGGCCGCCAGGGCGCGCTCGACCGCTGCGATGAACCACCCCGGCAGGTCGGGCCGCGCGTCGCACAGGTGGCGGGCTGCGCGCCGGGCGTGGGCGTCGCGCAACTCGGCCAGCGTCGCGCCGTGCACCGGAAAGTCGCCCGTCGCCATGTGGTAGAGCAGTACGCCGAGCGCGTAGAGATCCCCGCGCGGTGTCATCCCCTCGCCGCGCAGCAGCTCGGGAGCCATGTAGAGCGGCGTGCCCGAGACGGGGGGGTGGGGCGCCGAGCCCGGGGAGAGATCGGCGCCCGCGCCGAGGTCCATCAGCACGATCCGGCCCCCCGTCGCGCGCATCACGTTGCTGGCCTTGACGTCGCGGTGGACCAGCCCCGCGCGGTGCAGCGCCGCCAGCGCGCGGCACAGCTCGATGCCGATGTGCGCGGCCTCCTCGGCGGCGAGCGGGCCCTCGTCGGCGAGGAACTGCGACAGCGTGCGGCCGTGGATGATCTCCATCCAGAAGCCGACCCGGCCGGCGTGCTTCTCGGCCCCGTAGACCGTGACGATGTTCGGGTGCGCGACGCGCGCGAACAGCCGCGCTTCGTGCAGCATCAGCTCGGCGTGCGCGGCGTGGCCCGGCAGCCCGGGGTGCAGCAGCTTGAGCGCGACCTCGCGCCCGAGCCGCGTGTCGCGCGCGCGGTAGACGTCGCCGAACGCGCCGGAGCCGAGCCGCTCCAGGACATCGAGCGTACCCCAGCGGAAGGGCGCGATCGCAGCCGCCGCCGGCCCGCCGGCGGACGGGCCAGCGTCTCCGTGCAACTCGCGGTGCAGGTGCGCGACGCGCTCGAGCGCCCGCAGGTGCTCGACCAGCTCGGGGTCGGACGCGAGCTCGCGGTCGCGCGTGATCTCGTCCCAGTCGACCCGCACGCCGTCGGCGATGGCGGCGGCGAGCGCGACGCGACGGCTCTCAACGGCGGTCACGGCGCATCTCCTCGGCCAGCCGCAGCAGCGCGCGGCTGACGACCATCCGGGCGGCGTCGGGGCTCGACCGGCCGAGCATCGTCGCCAGCTCGTCGTAACCGAGCCCCAGCTCGATCCGGCCGACGATCGCCTCGCGCTCGGTCTCGCGCAGCGCGGCGAGCGCGTGCTCGTAGCGCTCGGCGGTCTCGGCGCCGATCGCGTCCTGGAGCGGGCTGTGGTCGTCGGGCGGATCCGCGAGCGGCGCCGAGTCGACCGGCGGCCGGGCGTGGATGCGGCGCAGTTCGTCCTTGATGCGATTGCGCACCGCCTGGCGCAGGTAGGCCTGCAGGCCGGCGTCGGTACGGGGCTCGATGTGTTCGATCTGGCACAGCGTGTGGAGGAAGGCCTCCTGGACCAGGTCGTCGGTGTCGATCACCGCGCGCGCCCAGCGCGGCAGCCGCCCGCGGCTCCAGGCCCGCAGCCGGGCGCGATAGCGCAGAAAGAGCGCGTCGAGCGCCAGGCGATCTCCCCCTTTTGCGCGCTCGAGCAGGACCAGCGACGAGTCCGGCGACAAGCCGAGTTTCATCCCGCCGGAACCCCCCGCCGGATCGGGCACCCTTGCGGGCCCAGCCACGGCGGCTCCCCCTTCAGTCCAGCGAACGCGGTCATTTTACTCCCGTCCGGCGCGCAGGGGAGAGCGTCGTCGCGTGCTGTTTTCGAGAGTCGTTATCGGTTCGCGGACGGCTGCCCGGGTGCCGCCCGGGCCCGGGCGGCAGGGGGTCCGGCCCGGGGGAAGCGGCGCGCGGCCGCCCTTTGCGCTAGCTTGGGGCCCGTGCCGCGCGCACCCACCCCCCGCGCAGGAGTGCCCCCTTGTCGGAACGGCCCCCGATCCCGGACGAAGACCACCTGCTCGACGAACTGGTCAACTTCCAGGAGATCATCGGCCAGGTGAAGCCCTCGCCGGGCGAGATGCCGTCCGTCCCGGGGATCGAGATCGCCGGGTGCTCGCTGCCGCTGCACGGCCACGCCGGTGGCGATCACATCCTGTACATCGCCTTCGACAAGCGGTACGACCTGGAGGCGCGGATCCTCGCCGCGCGCGTCGCCGGCCGGACCGCGGTCGCCGAGCAGCTCGCGCTGAACAGGACGCGCGCCGGGATCCTGCTGGCCGACGTCGCCGGTCACCGCATGACCGACGCGCTGGTCGCGGCGATGCTCCACCAGGCGTTCCTGGTCGGCACCTACTACGAGCTCGACATGTTCGGCCAGATCACGACCAAGCTGTTCGAACACCTGAAGACCCGGTTCTTCGAGTCGACCGGCCTGAAGAAATACGTCACGATGATCTACGGCGAGATCGACAGCAGTGGGAAGTTCCGCTTCATCTCGGCCGGCCACCCGCCGCCGCTGGTCTTCTCGCGCGAGTACGGCCACTTCGTGACGATCGCGCCGGAGCAGGTGGTGACCACGACGCCGGTCGGGATGATCCCGTCCACCGTCGACCTCGACGGCCTGCGCCACCGCGTCGACGCCGATCTCCGCGAGCGCTACACGATCAACGAGATCAGCCTGATGGGCTGGGGCGACATTCTCCTGCTCTACACCGACGGGCTCTCCGAGCACGGCGGGCACCTGTTCTTCCCGGCCGAGGTCGAGCGCCTGCTATCCGGACGCGCGCGACCTGCCTGCCGCCGCGATCTGCGCGCGGCTGGAGGAGGCGGTGCGCGCGGCCGGGCCGGCGACGGACGACATCAGCTTCGTGGTGGTGAAGAAGGTCTGAGCCGGCGCCGCCCCTGAGACTTCACGGGCACGGTGAGGCGACCGACGTCGGGTCCGGGGAGTCCAGCGCTCTCAGCAGGGCGCGCCTGCGCAGCTCGATCTCGGCCAGCGCGCGGATGTCACGACACGCCGACCGGCAGACGGCGGGGTCGAGGCTGAACCCGAGCGCCCCCGCCATCTTGTGGACTTCGTCGGGAGAGAACGCGAGTCCTTCCAGGAACTCTGCGGCGCGGCGCGCCGCCGCCTCGCGATCGGCCAGCGGGTTCCCGGTGTCGATCCCGTACAGGACGCGCAGGCGATCCGCGACACGGACCGCCTCGTCGATCACGGCCGGCGGCAGCGGAGCGTCGAGCAGCAGTCCGAAGGCCACGGCCCGGTCGCGCGCCGCCACCGCCGGAGACGCGGGCGTCGCGACAGGAGCCTCGACCGACGCACTGCTCAAGAGCGCACCGAGCAGCAGCGAGAGCAGGGTACCCGGGATCATCAGTAGTGGACCTCGTCCTCCGGAGCGGAGTAGGCGGCGAAGTAGAAGCGGCGGGTTCCCGACGAGCCGCGCCGGATGTTCTCGATCCGGACCTGCACGTGCGTGCACTGGTCGAGCGGGTCCTCCATCGGGATGACGAGCATCGCCTTGTTGTCCTGCGCGACGACCGCCTCCATCCCGCGGTCACAGCCGATGGGCGTGATCGCCAGGCCGATCTCCGGCTCGTTGCGGTAGTCCTTCCCGTCGTGCCAGACGACCGCCTTGAAGAAGCTGGCGGCGTTCGCGATGTCGATCTCGAACGTGACGCTCTCGCTCGCGTCGAGCGTGTAGGTGCGCCGGTGAACGGACCAGTCATCGAGGTCGTCGAACGGCACGAGCCCGACGCGGCCGGCCCCCCAGTACGGGCTGAAGCCGCGCAGCGTCCGCGTCGGACCGACCGAACTGGTCGTCCGGTCCCCGAACAGCAGCATGAACGTCCGCAGCCGGTTGTCGAAGAAGAGCGAGTCGCTGACGTGCTGGTGCCACCAGTCCAGCATGACGGCGGCGAGGCCCGCGGTCATCGGTGCCGCGAAGCTCGTCCCGCTGCCGTTGCCGTACTCGACCGGGCTCGTGTTGGGGTTGATCAGCGTCGAGAAGCGGAAGGGCGCAGCCAGGTCGATCAGGGTGGCCTCGGCGTCCGGGGCGGCGTGCGACGCCCTCCCGTCGTAGAGGCACAGGTCGGTGTAGTAGGCCCCCGCCGTATCGCAGGGCGCCTTGGTCCGGATCCCGCCCACGGCCAGCGTCCAGGGGTGGTCCGCCGGGTAGGTCATCGAGCAGACGGCTCCCTCGGCTCCGAGGTTGCCGGCCGCCTGGATCCAGGTCGCGTCGCAGGAGATCAGCGCCTCGACGTCGGCATCGTAGTCGCCGTTCCCGTCGCAATCGATTGCGGTGCTGACGATGCTCGACTCGAAGATGTCCACGCTGTCGCGGCAGGCCTCCTCGAGGACGGCCGTGCGCTGGTTGAGGTTCTCGTCCTGGAAGAAGATCAGCTTGCACTCGGGACAGGTACCGGTCATCCGCCGGCGGTCCAGGTCGGACAGCGCCGGTTCCTGACCCTCCATGAAGTCCGCGGCGATCAGCTGCGCGACCCGCGTGCCGTGATTGTCCGATCGCTCGCAGTTCTCGATCCCCCCGGGTTCGTCGCAGCAGCCGTCGCACCCCACGGGGTCGCAGTCGTGCGTGGTGAGCCGCGTGCGGCTGTCCGGCCCGACGTCGAGCCAGGCCGGGTTCTCCTCGTCGATGCACTCCTCGCCGAGCGCGACGACGATGCGGCCCGAGTAGATGTGCTTGGAGTTGAGGCCGTGCCAACCGACGTGGTTCGGATCGAAATTCGCGGCGTCGGTGGCGACGTAGTAGTCCGACCCCGTGTACCGGTCGAGGACGGCCGGTCCCTCGGGCTCGACGAACTCGATCGACGCGACATCGTCGCGCCCGGCAAGCGCGCGCAGCGCCCTCGCCGGGATGTCCGCCTGCACGGAACCGGACATCCAGGAGGCGTGGATCACGTGGCCGCCGGCCTGCTGGATCGCCTCCCGCAGCGGGCGCTGCCGCTCGGCCATCGCCACCTTGCGCTCGATGATCCGTCGGGATCGTTCGGACTGGAGGTGCAGTCCGGCCCAGAGCAGGCCCCCGCTGGCGACGTCGTGCACCTTGGGGAGCTCGAGCTGCGGAACGCCGGCGGGCAGGACGCGGACCGGTACGAGAGCGGAGCCGTCCAGGTCGATCTCGCCCTTCGCGATCCGCTCCCGCAATCCCTGCTCGACGCGCGGGCCGAGCGGCGAGCCCTGGTTGCGCGCGAGCTGGTCGAGGCGCTCCTCCTCGTCGCGCGAGACCGGGTGCGCGGCCACGGGCACGGAGCGGCGCGCGATCCAGCGGGTCGCGATCTCGACTTCACCGTCGGCAACGAGGTCGTCCCCCTCGGCGTACGACTCCCCGGCCGGAGAGCGCTCGGGCCAGCGGACCGCACTCGGCGTACTCGGGACGAGGCTCGCCGCGCGTCGTGACCCGCCGCTCCCCGGTCCGGCGATCGGAGACGGTGATCAGCGCGTAGACCTCGCCCGGCGCCGGCGCCTGGGCGGCGACGCGCTGAAGCGCGCCGGCGACGGCAGTCGAGACGGGCACGTCGGCGAAGGCCTGTCCGGCGGCCGCCGTGGCTTCGGCCGCGGCCTGGGCCGCGCGGCGCGGCTCGGGCTCCGCCGCGCGCCGCGGGCGCGCCGCCGCGCCGGGCACCGGCGCCTCGGACGCGCCGGCCGGCGGTGCGGCGCCCACGCCTGTGAATGCGCAGAGCCCGAGCAGGGCGAGGCGGAGCAGCGACTGGCGGTGCCGTCGCGCTGCGGGAGCATCGAGTCGAGTCATGGCCGGGCGTCCTCCTTCGACGACTGCCTTGGGATGCGCCTCATGGGCAGGGAGAGGCGTTCGGTCGCGGCTGCCCGTTGGACGCGAAGCCGAGCGGTCCCTCGCCGACCGAGTTCTCTCCGGAAACGAGGTAAGAGTGCATCTGGCCGGGAGGCGGGGACGTCGTGTCGAGCGCCCCGGCGGTCAGGACGTTCTCATACAGGCAGTTCCCGTACGAATCCGCGACCCCGTCGTGATTCGCATCGGGCAGCACGCCCCCCGTGCGACGGTAGACGTCGTACATCGTGGCGCAGCCGAGAGCGGTCCACTCGAAATGGATCCGGTCCGCGAAGAGCAGCGTGATGGCCGGCGAGGGGGGGGCCGCGAGGCACGCGTCGCATTCGCACGACCCTCCGGCGCCGGCGGGAAGGCACTGCGTCCCGGCCGGGCAGTCACCGTTGCACAGGGGCCCGTCCGCGTCACCGCAGGGGACCGGCGGCAGGGCGCACGAGCACCCGTCGCCGACGATGTCCGGCGTGCAGCGCAGGCCGTTCGCGCAGTTCCCGTTGCAGGCCGGGCCGGTCTGCTGGCCGCAGTCCAGGATCGGCGGCGCGCAGTAGCAGCTTCCGGTGCCGGCGGTGCAGACGTCGTCGCCGGGGCAGTCACCGCCGCAGGTCGGATACGCCGTCTGTCCGCACGGCGTCGTCTCGGGCTCGCACCGGCAGAACGCTCCGCTCGCGTCGGTTGAGCAGACCTGGCCCGCAGGACAGCTCCCGCCGCACTCCGGGGCGCCCGAAGCGGTGCAAGGGACCGGCGGCTCGCCCTGGCAGAAGCACTCGTTGGCCGACGCGTCGAAGCCGCAGCGCTGCCCGGCCGGGCAGTCGCCGCCGCACTCCGGCGCGGTGCTCTGCGCGCACGGGGCGGCCTTGCAGAGGCAGCCGCCGGTCGCGCCCGGAACGCACTCCTCGCCGTCCGCACAGCGCCCGTCGCACGCCGGGGCCGTTGCCCCGCCGCAGGCGACGTCGAGCGGAGCGCAAACGCACGATCCGCCGGCGCCGGAACGGCAGTACTGCGATGGGCCGCACGACCCCGCGCAGCGCGGGGCGGAGGCCGTTCCGCAGGACGGCTGTTCCGCGACGCAGCGGCACGAGCCGGCGACGTCCGCGCACGCGTAGCCGGTCTCGCAGACGCCGCCGCAGACGGGCGCCGTGGACCGTTCGCACGGCACCTGATCGGGCTCGCACGTGCAGTCCGGTCCGGAGGTTCCGGCGTAGGCCTCGCAGTGGCTGCCCGTCGGGCAGGTCCCCGCGCACTGCGGTCCCAGTGCGGAGCCGCACGCCGGGAGCGGCTTGCAGAGGCAGCTGTTCGACGACGCATCGAGGCTGCAGAGCGAGTCCGGCGGACATTCCCCGTCGCACCAGGGACCCGGTCCGCCGCAGGCTGTCGCTCCGTTCACGCACACACAGGCGCCGTAGAGGTCCTGCGTGCACTCCTTGCCGGTCGTTGGGCAGGTCCCGTGGCACGCCCCGCCGGTGCAGGCGCCGTTCGCGCAGCGGTCGCCGGACGAGCAGGGGTTGCCATCCTCGCATGGCGCGGTGTTGTTGGCGTGCACGCAACTGCCGCCGCTGCAGGTGTCGTCCGTGCAGGCGTTGGCATCGCTGCAGTCGATCGGCGTGCCGACGCAGGTCCCGCCGCTGCAGGCGTCGCCGGTGGTGCAGGCGTTGCCGTCGCTGCAGGGGCCGTTCGTCGAGACGGAGGCGCTGTCGTTCGCGGGATTGTCGTCCGCGGTATCGGTGGACACGCTCGCGCCGTTCGTGATCGGCCCCGAGGTATTGGCGGAGACGTCGATCCGAACCGTCGCGTTCGCGCCGGGCGCGATGTCCCCCAGGGTGCAGACGACGGTCTGCCCGCCCTTGCAGCTCCCCTGGCTGGGCGTGGCCGAGAGGTACGCCACCGAGCTGGGCAGCGGGTCGCGCAGGACGACGTTCCGCGCCGCGCCGGCGCCGAGGTTGTCGGCCTTGAGGTCGTAGGTCAGCAGCTGGCCGGTCGCGACGCACGGCTGACGAGCCGTCTTGGTCAGCGCCAGGTCGGTGGCCGGATAGACGCGGCAGTCGATCGCGATCGAGAGCAGGTAGTCCCCGGGCGGGGGCCCGGAGACGCGCGCGTAGTAGTTGCCGGCCGTGCGGACGCGGTAGACGATCGCCTCTCCGGGCGAGTGGGGCGTCGTTGCCACCAGGCTGCCGGAGCCGGGAGTCGTGCTCGACGCGGCGTTCGGGTCGTTGACCGAGACCAGCGTCGCGCCGCTCGCGTCGAGCAGGGCGAGCGCGGCGTTGACCGGCGTCGCGTCGCGCAGCGGGTCGGCGTCGAGCCCGACCAGGATCAGGTCTCCCGCGTTGGCCGCGAAACGGAAGAGGTCGGCGTCGCTCGTCGACCCGAACGCGCCGCGGTGGTAGTGGCTCGCCGCGAAGTTCGCCGAGGCGAGCGTGTCGTTCGGCTCCGCTTCCGCCGTCGCTGCCCCGGACGACGGCTGCACGGCGGCGTAGAGCCGGTACGGTTCGGCGGCGACGGTCGTCGAGCGGTGATTCACGCGCGCGAACAGCTCGGATCCCGTGGCGATCGCCCCCTCGACGTTGGGCGCGAGGGCGCCGAAGAAGGAGTCGTTGTCGGCGTCGTCGTATTCCCGGGTGTCGGCGGTGGTCGTGATCCGCAGGTCGAAGTCGGAGGAGTTCGCCGCCACGCCGTCGACGACCGCGAAGACGCGCGAGCCGGAGAGCGGCGCGCCAAGCCCGAAGAAGTCGGCGTCCCCGGCAGGGCTGATCGTGCCGGTCGCCGGGCACGCGCGCGCGCCGGCCGATGCCGGCGTGTCGTTGGGCTCGGCCTCGCGCTGGCAGCGCTCGACCTCGATCGTGAACGCGCTTCCCGCCGCCGACGACGCGTTCTCGTCGACGTAGGCGAAGACGGTCTGCCCGGCGGAGAGCGAGAGGCAGGGGACCTCCTCCGCGGTGCCGGTGATGTCCCGGTTGGCGGCGGCCAGGCAGGACGTGACGGTCAGCGGCGGCGTCCCCGTCGTGGGACAGCTGCCGGCGACGTAGAGGACGACATTCGCCCCGGCGGCGTAGCCGGTGACGCGGAAGGAATAGGCTCCCGCCGCGGGCGCCTGGAACCGGTAGACCGCGTCGCGCCCGGCCGCCGTCGATGGCACCTGCCCGACGCCCCCGAAACAGGCGCCCCCCGAGAGCTGGTAGTCGTTCTTGGCTTCGACTGTCGTGCCGCCGAACGGCTGGTCGAGGACGAGGGCCTGCGGCGCCGTGCAGAAGTCGTTCGCCGGCGGCGCCAGCGGTGACTCGGCGAGGGCCGGCGAGGCCAGACCGACGATTGCGGCGGTGATCGCGGCGCGAACGACCGCCCCGGCAGGACCTCCCATGGCGCCCCCTCCGGCGAGGCCGCCGGGTGGCCCGGCGTCACTCTCGCTGCTGGGAAGGACGCCCTCGCGGAGGATTCGTACTAGTCCCCTCGGCCGGGGATCCGTCGACGGGACCGCCGACCAGGACGAAGGGAGCCCAGTAGAGCGGCGACTCGGCGAGCGGTACCCCCGCGGGATCGCGCAGCGCCCCGCGGCGCAGGTCGCCGATCGTGGCGAGCTGGCGCGGCGCAGCGCCTCGGCCGCGTCCTGGCCGTCGACCTGCAGCGCCCGCTGGAAGCGCGTCATGACGTCGCGGCCAACGTCGTCGGCAACCCGCCAGAGCGAGACGACGAGGCTCGCCGCGCCGGCGTGCAGGAAAGCGCGAGAGAGACCGCTGACGCCGTCCCCGCTGATCGCCCCGAGCCCGGTCTGGCACCCGGACAACACGACGAGGTCCGCGTCGAGCGGAATGTCGAGCACCTCCCGCGCGGTCAGCCGGCCGTCGGTAGCGGTGGCGGGCGCAGCGTGGACGATCGGCGCGGCGTCGACGCCCGGCCCCGCAGCGAGCGCGAGGTAGCTGGCCAGCGGAGCGTCCTCGCGCACGACGGCATGAGCCGCGATGTGCACGACGGAACGGCCCGGGGCCAGCGCGCGCACGCGATCCTCGCTGGCCCCGGTGCCGGTCAGCAGGGTGGCGGCGGTTGCGGGAAAGAGTGCCGCGACGGCCCGCGCCTCGGCCTCGGCGGATGGCAGGTCGGGAAGCTCCCGCGCGTCACCCTGGCCCGGCGCAGTCCGCGAGCGAGGGTTTCCGACCGCGAGCACGCTCGCCGGCCGGCGCGGGGCGCCGCCGCGCCGCGCCGCCACCTCGCGCAGCGCTCCGATCGACGGCGCGTAGGAGAGCGCGAAGCGCTCGACGAGATACATCCCGTCCGGGCCGACGAGGCACGCGAAGGGCAGCAGGAAGAGCGGACCGTGCGGGACGATGACGACGCGGAAAGCGCCGCCCCGCGGCAGCGCGTCGGCCACGGGTGCGACGAGCCGCGCGTACAGCGTCCGCAGCGCCGCCCGGGCGACGTCCGTCGTGCCGGCGGCGGGTGGCGCGTCCCCGTCTCCTCCCAGCGCGCGGCGCAGGGCGGCGATCTGCCGCGCGAGTTCGGCGGCGCCGGCCGGGATCGCGGCACTCCGCACCGTGCCTTCGGCGTCGATGGCGAACACGACACTTCGCTCGGAACCGGTGGAGTACTCGAGAACGGTCGCGCCCGTCCGGCGCGCGAAGGCGCGGATCTCGGCCACGGTGGCCGGGGGGGCGAGCGCCGGGCTGGCCACGTGCGCCGGTAGATCCCGGCGCGACTCCGCCGCGCGCGCCGGACGCCGCGCTCGCGATCAGGTCGATCAGCGCGCGCGCCCGCGCCCGCTCGCTGACCTCGAGGGCTTCCTCGGGGCGACCCAACTCGACCAGGAGATCGACCGCTTCCGCGTAGGCCTCCTGCTTGTCCTCCATGAACCCGGCCTTCGCCTCGTCGCTGGGCTCGACGCCCGCGCGCAGCGACTCGACCAGCTCGAGCGCGGCGACGAGGGAGCGCCGTGCTTCCTCGCGGCGCCCGGCCATCCGCTCGACCTTGGCGCGGCGGAAGAGCGCGACCCATCGCATCGCCGGGTTCCCGACCGCGTCTGCGGCCTCGACCGCCTCCGCCGCGCATCGGTGGGCGGCCTCGAGCCGGCCGCGCCGGGCTTCCAGCAGCGCGAGGTCGGAGAGCAGCAGGCTCTCGTACGGAAGGGCGATCTCGCGCTCCGACGCCCGCGCCCGCTCGTAGGTGGCCAGCGCGAGGTCGAGCTCGCCGCACCGCTCGTGGAGCCGCGCCAGGTCGTACTCCGCGAAGGCCAGCGGCCGGCGCTCACCGATCTCCTCCCATTGTGCGATCGCCGCGCGGTAGGACTGCTTGGCATCCTCGAGGCGGCCCAGCGTCGCCTCGGCCCTGGCCCGGCGCGCGTGGTTCCACGCCGCCTCGCGCAGGTTCCCCTCGCTCTCGCAGTACGCGGCCAGCTCCTGGTACGCCGCGATCGCCGCGTGGTAGCGCCCCGCCTGGCGGTCGACGTTGGCGAGCAGGTGCCGGACCTTCATCTCGAGCGCGCGGTTGCCGGCGGTCTGCGCGAGGCGCAGCGCCTCTTCGAGCGGCACGCGCGCCTCCCCGGGCGCCTCCTGGAACATCCACCCGATCGCCAGGTGATCGAGGGCGACGACGCGCTGCTCGAGATCGCCGGACCGATCGGCGGCGGCCAGCGCGCGGCGGAACGCCGCCATCGCGGGGGAGAACGCGCGCCGGTCGAGATGAACGAGGCCCGCGGCGACCTCCGTCGTCGCCGTCCCGGAGAGATCCGCCGCGCGCTCCTGGAGCGCCAGTGCCTGCGCGTAGAGCGCGAGCGCCTCGTCGTAGCGCCCCTGCTTGAAGGGGATGCGTCCGAGGCGGACGAGCGTGGTCGCCTCGCCCTGCCGGTCGCCGAGCACGCGCTGCTGGGCGAGTGCCCGTCGCAGCAGCCGCTCGGCGGACGCATACTCGGCGCGCGACCAGAACGCGGTCCCGGCATCCGACAGCGCGCACGCCTCGCGCCCGCGGTCGCCGAGCGCGCGGGCGATCGCCAACGCCTCGGCCCGGCGCACCTCGGCCGCCGTCGGGTTGCCCAGCCCGTCCTGCACGCGCGCCAGCGCGGCCAGCGCGTCCGACTCGGCCGCGCGGTCTCCCGCCGCGCGCGCCTGCTTCAGTGCCCTCCCGAGGAGCACGTCCGCGCTGCGGTAGGCCTCGGCCCGGCGGAGTGCCTCCCCCTGGGCGAGGAGAGGCGGGCCGGTGACCTCGACGGCATCCGCCTCGCGCGCGCCGTTCGAGAGGACCGCCATCGCGCCGAGAAGCAGCGTTGCCGCCGCGGCCCGAACGAGCGGCCGCCGGCTCACGGCGCGCCGCCTCGATCGAGCTCTGCCAGCCAGCGCTTCGCCTCCGCGCGCACGCTCTCGTCGCCCTGCCCGGCGAGGCGCACCAACTCCCGGCGCGCGTCCGCCGTGCGGCCGACGCGCATCCGGCTCACGGCCAGGTAGAGCCGCGCACGATCATCGGCCGGGTGGGCGAGGACGTACGACTCCAGCGCGACCTCGGCGGCGTCGAAGCGTCCGGCTCGATAGTGCTCCATCGCCACGGCGAGTTCGCCGCTGCCGTCGTCTCCACGCCAGACGAGATCGGCTCCCGCGGCCGCCCGGCGCTCGGGAAGCAGCGCGTACAGGCCGAGCGCGGCGCAGGCCGTGATCGCCGCGGCCAGCGCCCAGGCCGCGGTCCGGCGCGAACGCGGCCTTGCCGCCGGACGCGCTGGCGGCGGCGCAGGCCGGGTCTCGTCGCCGCGCAGCGCGACGACGAACTCCCGGGCGTCGCGCGCCAGCTCGAGGCACACGGGACAGGTCGCGAGGTGCTCGCGGATTCCGTCCGCTTCGGCTTCTTCGAGCGCGCCCCGATAGAACGCCAGGAGCCGCCCCTCGCCGGGGCACGCCCCGGCCGGCGGCAGGCTCGCCGCCGCGCGCTTCAGATCGTCGCCGTCGTCGTGCTGCGCCGTCATGAGGCCGTCTCTCCCGTCCGCGCCGCGAACCGGCGGCGCAGCGACTCCTTGGCCTGGGCGATGTGGTTGCGCACGGTGTGCACCGAGAGCTGGAACGTCGCCGCGATCTCCTCGTACGACAGCTCGTCGCGCACGCGCAGCAGCAGGCACTGCCGCTGGCGTGGCGGAAGCTGCGCCAGCGCGTCGCGCAGGGCGACGATCCGCCGGGCGTGCGTTTCCTCCTCCTCGAGCCGCGCGGCGAGGTGGGGCGACGGCGGGTCGCCGGCGAGCTCCAGCCCGCCGACCTCCCTGCGGTTCCGCGCCCACCAGGTCTTCGTCGCGGTCGTGCGGACGTTGCGGGCTATCGCGAAGAGCCAGGGGACGAACCGTTCCTCGTCGTGGAGCTGCTGCACGCTGGTGTAGACGAGGGTGAGCGCCTTTTGTACCAGGTCCTGCGCTTCGTCGCGGGGCCACGGCCCGAGCGCGAAGTAGCCCAGGAGCCGCGGCCGCAGGAGCGCGTCGAGCGCTTCGGCCGCACCGGACTCTCCCGCCCGCAGGCGGCGAACCCCCTCCACCAGCCGGGCCTCGAGCGGATCGACGATCTCACCACTCACGGTCGGTGAGTGTACGCCGCGCGGGAGGCGCGACGATGCGTTGGCCCGGCGGCGGAGACGGGCGACGCGTCGCAAGCGCTGTTCGTATTAGTTCGCAATGGCTCGCCCTGCCGATCGTGCCCAGGTCGGTGCGCAGAAAGGATGCCCTCCGCTCGAACGTGGGGCCGTGGCTGCGCTGGGATCCAGGCGAATCCCGCGTCGGCAACGGGTGCCTGTCGATCGGTCGTCGCGTGCTGCCGCTCGTCGAGTCAGATTTCCGCCGGCGATGAAGACGACCTGGTACTTCGAGACCGTGGTCCTGAGGCGCCGCCCGTACATCCTGCGGGAGTGGTGTGAGCGCGCGCTCGAGGCGCCCGACCGGGTCGCCCGGCAGCCGGACGGCCGGATCCGGTTCTGGCTTTACGTGCCGGAACTCGGAAAGTATCTTCGCGTGGTGACGCTCCCCGACGGCGAGACGATCCACAACGCTTTCCCCGACCGGGGCGCGAACTGAGAGGCCGACATGCGGCTCCACTACGACGCCTCCACCGACTCGCTCTACATCGAACTGTCGCCGCGGCCCGGAGCCGATGCGAGAGAGATCGCGGACGGGGTCGTGCTCGACCTGGATGCGTCGGGTGCCCCGGTCGGCATCGACATTCAGCACGCCAGCCGCGTGATCGACTTGACGCGCCTCGAGACGCACGGCGTCCCGGTCGGCTGATGGCCTCCGGCCGCAGGCCCGGGACGACGAAGCGCGCCCTGCCCGCCGCACCCCCCTCCCTCGCCACCGCCCTGGCCCACGGCAGGCGCCAGGCGACCGCCGCCATCGCGGCCCGGTCGCGCCGCAAGCGTGCGCGCGGCGCCTCCGCCGGCCTGCTCGTCGCCGAGGGCGATTCGTGGTTCGACTACCCGTTCCACGACATCCTCGGCGTGCTCGAGGACCGCTTCCGCTTCGAGGTCGAGTCGGTCGCGCACCGCGGCGACTCGGCCGAGGAGATGGCCTACGACGCGACGCAGCCGGCGCAGCTGGCGCGGACCTTCGAGCGGCTCGCCCGGACCGGTCGCAGCCCGCGCGCGATCCTGCTCTCCGCCGGCGGGAACGACATCGCCGGGGCGGAGTTCCGGGTCCTGCTCAACCACCGCGACTCCGGCCTCCCGCCGCTCAGCGAGGCGATCCTCCGCGGCCTGGTCGACGAGCGGCTGCGCTGGTCGCTGGCCAGCATCTGCGCCGCGACGACCGAGCTGGCGCGGCACTACTTCGGCGCCCTCGTGCCGCTCGTCGTCCACGGCTACGACTACCCCGTGCCCGACGGCCGCGGCTACCTCGGCGGCTTCTGGCTGCTGCCGGGGCCGTGGCTCGAGCCCGGCTTCCGCCAGAAGGGGTACCGCGACCTCGCCCAGCGGGCCGCGATCGCGCGCGCGCTGATCGACCGCTTCAACGGCGTGCTGGAGGCGCTGCCCGGGGAGCGCGGGCTCGGGCACCTGCACTACGTCGACCTGCGCGGGACGCTCTCCGGCGAGCTGGCGGGCGGGCGGTACCGCCGCTCCTGGGAGAACGAGCTGCATCCGACCGCGCGCGGGTTCGAAGCCGTCGCCAGGCGGATCGCGGCGGCGATCCCGTAGCGGGAACGAGCGCGCGCGTTCCGGCTTGACGCTCCCCGGGCCCGCTCGTACGCTTCGAAACGGGAGGAGACGCGGCGATGAGCCACGGCCCCGGCGGGCAGCGCCGATCCTGGACCTTCGCGGAGTACTGCGCTCTTCCCGACGACGGGCAGCGCTACGAGGTCCTGGACGGGGAGCTCGTCGTGGTGCCGTCACCGAACCGCCGACACCAGTCGATCATCGTCGACCTCGTGCTGCTGCTGCGCCCGTGGCTCGACGCGCACGGGAGCGGGGCGCTGCTCATCGCACCCCTCGACGTCCGGCTCCACGAGCGGACCGTCTGCCAGCCCGACCTGCTCGTGATCGCCGCGTCCGACCTGGAGCGTCACCCGGAGGGGTACGTCGACGGCCCGCCGCTCCTCGTCTGCGAGATCCTCTCGCGATCGACCCGCGGGCGGGACCTGATCCGCAAGCGCTCGCTCTACGCCCGGTTCGGCGTGCCGTGGTACTGGATCGTCGACCCGGACGGCCGGTCGATCGAGGAGCTGCAGCTCGACGGCGACGCGTACGTCACGGTGCGGCGCGCGGTCGCGCCGGAGCGCTTCGAGCCGGCGCTCTTCCCGGGGCTGACGATCGCGCTGGAGAGCCTGCTCCCGGCGTAGCCGTATACTCCGGCCATCGTCCCGCTCTCCGGAGGTCCGATGCCGTTCGTGGCGCTCCGTCGCTTCCTCTCGCTTCGGGCGCCCTGGCTGGCGCTCGGCCTGCTCGCCGCCGCTTTCGCGGGGCCCGCTGCCGCCCAGTGCACCCACCCCACGCCGGTCACCCCGGCGACCTGCGAGGCCGCCAAGACGTACAACGCGCAGACCGGCGGGGTTTCGCTGCTGGTCTGGGTCGACGGCCGGGTCGTCTGCGAGGACTACCGCAGCGGAAGCGGCCCGGCGGTCGCGCACGAGCTGTGGAGCTGCACCAAGAGCTTCTCCGGCGCGATGGCGGCGGCGGCGATCGAGGACGGGCTGATCTCCTCGTGGGACGAGAAGCTGGTCGGCACGATCCCGGAGTGGCAGGGCGACCCGCGGAAATCGCAGATCACGCTGCGGCAGCTGCTGTCGCTGCGAAGCGGGATCCAGGCCGAGATGGACGGCGGCGGCACTCCGACGTATGCCCAGTCGCTGACGATCCCTGCGCTGCACGATCCGGGCACCTTCTGGGAGTACGGCTCGGTGCCTTACCAGGTCTTCGGCGAGTTCATGCGCCGGAAGCTGGCGCCCACCTACGTCGACCCGCTGGCCTACCTGCAGGCGCGGATCTTCACGCCGATCGGCGCGCAGTACGCCGGCTGGACGCGCGGCACCGACGCCATGCCGCACCTGCCCTGGGGCTCGCAGTGGGTGCCGCGGCAGTGGATCAAGTACGGCGAGCTGGTTCGGCTCGGCGGCACCTGGCCGGCCACGGGGCAACAGGTGATCGCGCAGGAACTGCTCGACGCCGCTTACCACGGCTCGGCGATCAAGCCCGACTACGGGATGACCTGGTGGCTGCCGCTTCCCGGCGAGGTCGCCAAGCCCTGCGACGCGGTGATGGCCTTCGGTCTCGGGTCGCAGAAGCTGTACGTGATCCGCTCGCTCGAGCTGGTCGCGGTGCGGCAGACCAACAACCCCTGGGACGGCCTGAGCTACAGCGACGACGTCTTCCTCGACAGGCTGCTCGCGCCCCCCAACCCGCAGGACGACTGCCCGCCCGCCGAGGCCGGCGGGCTGACGATCGCGCGCGCGGGGTCGGATCTCGCCTTCGACTGGGCGCCGGTCAACGACGACGCGACCGGCAGGACGGAGCTGCTCGGCGGGTACGAGCTGTCGTCGGCGACGCGGCCGGACTTCTCCGATGCGCTGCCGATCGCGACGACGGCGGGACCGGTCTCGGCGGTGGCGGTGCCGGGCGCGGGCGGCGCCGCGGGCGCGGCGATCACGTACTACCAGGTGCGGGCGCGCGACAAGTGCGGGAACGTCGGGCCGTAGGGCTCCGGCCGCGATCAGGGCTCGTCCGCCGGTCCCCGGCGCCTGCTATCGCCGTTTGCCGGGCTTGGCGAATTCGCCCAGCGTGACGGCGATGTCGGGGAAGGCGGCAGCGAGGCGCCGGTCGGCGGTGACGAGCGGCACGCCGAGATCGCGAGCGAGCGCCGCAAACTCGCAGTCGTAGGCAGTGCAGCCCGTCGCGGCGGCCAGCCTCGATGACAGCGGCAGGCCGGGGCTGGTATTGCCTTCTGCGAGCAGTTGACTCCGCTTCGGCGAAGTTGCCTGAGCGCCTGGGCGAGACTCACATCTGCCCGGCGCGGATCAGGTTGACGAGGACGTTCCGGAACTCGCTCCGCCAGAGAGCGGGTGCTGCCCACACGGGGTCCACGGCGGTAGGCCGCGATCGCCGCCGGCGTGTGCGGCGGAAGGAGTGAGGAGGTAAGCGACCACGTTCGTATCGACGGCGATCATCGGCCGGCCTTCGCGGATGGCGTCGCGGATGAACTTGGCGCTGTAGGGGCCGCCCTTGACGCGGGAGCGCGCCGCGGCCGCGCGGGCACGCCTCATCGTCCGGGGTACACGCGCTGCGGCTGAGCACGGCGTGCTCGAGGCACACGATCACCTCCGCGTTGAGGCTGCGGTGGTTGATCTTCGCCCGCGCCTTGAGCCGCTCGTAGACCGGCTGGGGGATCCCCTTGATCGTCAGGTTCGGCATCGTCGCCTCGGCGGATCCGGTGCCTGCGCCCGCGGAATCCGCGCGGTTGTGAAATGCAACCATTGTGGAACCTACCTCCTTTCCCGGGACCGGGCAAGAGTGCGGCTTCCCGGTGCGGAAGGCATGCGTGAAGCGGAAGGACCGTTCCGGATCGGGAATCGGAGGGGTGCTTCGGTCGCGCCGGTCCGTCAACTTACGGAAGGCGCCTTTTCCATAATCGGTTCGCTGCCGCCGCACGCGCCGCATTCACGCGGGCCACCCGACGCGACCGGCGTACCCTTCCCTCGCGTTCCGGGGAGGTCCCTGCCATGTCGCGTCCGCACGCTGCCGTTCCCGTCCTCGTCGTCCTCCTTGTCCTCGCCGCCGCACCGCCCGCGCTCGCCCAGTGGTCGAACAACCCCGCCGCCAATACGCCGATCGCGGTGAAGGCCGGCGACCAGGCGCAGCCCAAGGTCCGCCCGATCCCGGGCGGGGGCTGGTACGTGAGCTGGTTCGACAACGAGACCGCCGGTTACGACGTCTTCCTGCAGCGTCTCGACGCCAGCGGCGTTGCGCAGTGGGCCGCGGGCGGGATCCGGATCGCGGACCTCTCCTTCAGCTCGACCGAGGACTACGGCCTCGACGTCGACGGCTCGGGCAACGCCCTGCTCGCCTTCGACGACGACCGCTTCGCGACCCAGAAGATCACCGTCACGAAGATCAGCCCGGCCGGGACCCCGCTCTGGGGCGCGAACGGGATCCAGATGCCCGAGACCACCGGCGACGTGCACAGCCCCCGGGTCGCCGCGATGAGCGACGGGCAGATCGTCGTCGCCTGGACTTCCGGCAGTTCGGTCAAGCTGCACCGGATGCAGGCCGACGGCACGGCCGTATGGGACCGCGTGCGGGCCGAGACCGGAACACCCAAACCGGCCCTCAGCCTCTCGGACCTGCATGCGGCCGGCGGCGGCGACAGCGGCGCAATCGTGTCGTGGGCGCGCAGCGTCTCCTCGACCCGCTACCTGGTGGCCAACAAAGTCGACGCCGCGGGCGTCTGGCAGTGGAACGCGAGCCCCCCCGGCATCAGGATCTTCGACGGCGGCTCGCTCCAGATGGGCGCCTACCCGCCCTTCGTGAACGACGGCGCCGGGGGCGCCGCCTTCGGCTGGTACGACCTGGGCCAGCAGTGCTTCGCGCAGCACGTGACCAGCGCCGGCGTCGAGGCCTTCGGCCACAACGGCGTGGCCGCCTCGACCGACGCCTCGCACACCCGCGTCGCCCCCTCGGTGCAGTTCAACCCGGCGACGGGCGAGACGCTGCTGTTCTTCATCGAGCAGTTCGCCGGTCAGCAGGGGGTCTACGGCCAGAAGTACAACGCCTCGGGCGCACGGCAGTGGACCAGCGGCGGCGCCGTGATCCGCCCGCTCGCGGGACTGACCGTGATGGACGTCGCCGCCGTGCAGGCCGGCGGCGACAGCGTCGTCTTCTGGACCGACGAGACCGGCTTCGCGCAGGACGCGATCTACGCGCAACGCGTCGGCGGGAACGGCAGCGCGGTCTGCGCGACCTTCCCGGTCTCGTCCGTACCGGCCGTCAAGGCGAACACCGAGCTCGCGATCGACGCCGCGGGGAGGACGGTCGCCACCTGGCAGCAGGGCGACTTCGGCTCGGCCGATGTGTACGCGCAGAACGTCAACGCCGACTGCTCGCTGGGCGGCAGCGCGCCGCCCGCTGGAGGTCTCCCCGCCGGGTGCGGCGCAGCCGCTCGTCTTTACCGACGGGATCACGCTCCTCTGGGAGGACAAGTCGGCCTCGGGATCGGAGACGTTCAACCTCTACCGCGGCGATACGACGACCCTGCCGGCGGGGCAGTCCGGCGACTGCCTGCAGCACGGGTTGGCCGGCAGCACGGCCATCGACTCGACGCCGCCGGGGACCGGCCTCAGCTTCTTCTACCTGGTCAGCGGGAAGAACGCGGGCGGCGAGGGGCCGCTGGGGAACGACAGCTCGGGGAGCGCGAGACAGCCGGCGACAGCCTGCCAGTGACGCGGCGCGCGGGCCGGCGGGTTGGGTCCGTATAATCCCCCCCATGTTCCGCCGCCTGCTCGTCGCCAACCGTGGGGAAGTCGCCGTGCGCGTCGCGAAGACCGCGCGCCGGCTCGGCGTCTCGCCCGTCGCGATCTACTCCGAGGCCGACGCCGGCGCCCCCTGGCTCGAGGCCTTCGACCGCGCCGTCGCGATCGGCCCGGCCCACCCCGGCAAGTCGTACCTGGACCAGGACGCCGTCCTGCAGGCCGCGGTCCAGGAGGACTGCCAGGCGCTCCACCCGGGCTGGGGCTTCCTGGCCGAGAACGCGCTGTTCGCGGCGCGGGTCAAGCAGCTCGGGATCGCCTGGGTCGGGCCGCCGGCGCGCGCGATCCGCCTGATGGGCGACAAGGCGACCGCGCGCCGCACGATGGCGGCGCTCGGTCTGCCGACGATCCCCGGCTCGGAGGGGATCCTCGCCGACGCGGCCGAGGCGCGGCAGCTCGCCGACGGGATCGGCTACCCGGTCCTGCTCAAGGCGACGGCCGGCGGCGGGGGCCGCGGGATGCGCGTCGCGCAGAACGCGGGCCAGCTCGAGGACGCCTTCGCCGAGGCCAGCCGCGAGGCCCAGGCCGCCTTCGGCGACGCCGGCCTCTACCTCGAGAAGTACGTGCTGAACGGCCGGCACATCGAGTTCCAGGTGCTGGCCTGCAGCTGGGGACGCGCGGTCCACCTGGGCGAGCGCGAGTGCTCGGTCCAGCGCCGGCACCAGAAGCTGGTCGAGGAGGCGCCGAGCCCGGCCCTCGACGCGGCGACGCGCGAGCAGCTGGGGGCGCGCATCGCGGCCGCGATGACCGAGCTGGGCTACCGCGGCGCGGGAACGCTCGAGTTCCTGAAGGACCCCGCGGGGCCGCTCTACTTCATGGAGATGAACACGCGCCTCCAGGTGGAACACCCGGTGACCGAGATGATCACCGGAATCGACATCGTCGAGCACCAGCTGCGGATCGCCGCGGGCGAGCCGCTGTCGCTGGCGCAGGACCAGGTCCGCATCAACGGCCACGCGATCGAGGCCCGGATCAACGCCGAGGACCCCGGCAAGGGCTACCAGCCCAACCCCGGACCGATCGCGCGCTTCGACGTGCCGCTGGACCGCGGTCCCGGCGTGCGTGCGCGTCGACACCCACCTCGTGCCGCCCGACCGCGTGCCGCCGTTCTACGACTCGCTGGTCGCCAAGGTGATCGCCCACGGCGCGACGCGCGACGCTGGCGCGCGAGACGCTCAAGCGCGCGCTGGCCGGCACCGTCGTCGAGGGGGTCCCGACGACGATCCCCGCGCACCTGAAGATCCTCGACGACCCGCGCTTCGCCTCCGGCGTCTACGACACCTCGCTGCTCGCCACGGCCGCCGCCGAATAGGACCCCGAGATGGCCCGCCTCGCGCTCCACCCGATCGGCTCCGCGCTCCCCAAGGACGCCGCCGCGAACCGTGCCGCGATGACCCCGCTGGAGGCCCGGCTCGCCGAGCGCCGCGCCGTCGCGCAGGGGGGCTGGGGCCCGGAGTACGCCGAGCGCTGCCACCGCAAGGGGAAGCTCACCAGCTGGGAGCGCACGCTGAGGCTGGTCGACCCCGGCTCGCCGATCCGCGCCGTCGGCACGCTGGTCAACGACGGCGAGCTGTACGGGCCGGACAAGCGCCCGGCGCCGGCCGCCGGCGTGATCACCGCCTTCGGCCGCGTCGAAGGCCGCTGGACGATGGTCATCGCCAACGACAACACCGTCGCCTCCGGCTCGTGGTGGCCGCGCACACCGGAGAAGATCCAGCGCGCGCAGGAGATGGCGCTGCGCCTGCGCCTCCCGGTGATCTACCTGGTCGACTCGTCGGGGCTCTTTCTCCCGGAACAGGCCCACACCTTCCCCGGCCCGACCGGCGCCGGGGGGATCTTCAAGCTGAACGCGCGCCTGTCGGCCGCCGGGGTGCCGCAGATCGCCGGCGTCTTCGGCGACTGCATCGCCGGCGGCGGCTACATGCCGATCATCAGCGACGTCGTCTACATGACCGAGCAGGCGTACATGGTCATCGCCGGCGCGGCGCTCATCAAGGGCGCCAAGTCGCAGCAGATCACCAGCCTCGACATCGGCGGCCCGGACGTCCACGTCCACCTCTCGGCCTGCGCCGACCACCGCGTGCCCGACGACGAGACCTGCCTGCTGCGGATCCGGCAGGAGATCGCGACCCTTCCCGGCCCGGCGATCGACTACTACCGCCGCGGCGCCGAGCCCGCGCCGCCGCGCTTCGCCGCCGGCGAACTGGCGTCGCTCTTCCCGCCCGACTACCGCCACGTCTTCCCGATGCCCGAGGTCCTGGCGCGCCTGGTCGACGACTCGCTCTTCCGCGAGGTGATGCCGCACCGCGGCCCCGAGATGATCACCGGCGTGGCGCGCGTCTCCGGCCTGTGGCTCGGCTTCATCGCCAACAACCCGCAGCTCACGGACCACCCCGCGCTGGCCGGCGAGAAGCGCCCGGGCGGGATCCTCTATCGCGACGGGATCGCCAAGATCAGCCAGTTCGCGCGGACCTGCGCCGAGGACGGCATCCCGCTGGTCTGGCTGCAGGACATCGCCGGCTTCGACATCGGGATCGAGGCGGAGAAGGAAGGGCTGCTCGGCTACGGGTCGTCGCTGATCTACACCAACTCGACCACGACGCTGCCGACGCTGACCGTGCTGCTGCGCAAGGCGGCCGGCGCCGGCTACTACGCGATGGCCGGGATGCCGTACGAGCCGACGATCCAGCTCGCGACCCCGCTGACGCGCCTGGCCGTGATGGAGGGGCGCACGCTGGCGATCGGCGCCTACCGCACGCGGCTCGACGAGAACTTCCAGGTCGTCGCCGCGGAAGAGGCCGAGCGCGAGAAGATCCGCCGCGGGATGCAGGCGATCGAGGACCAGATCACCGCCGACATGGACCCGCACAAGGCGGCCCGCCAGATGGACGTGGACGAGGTCGTGGCGATGGGCGAGCTGCGCGGCTGGCTCGAGACCTTCGCCGAGGCCGCGTACCAGTCGATCGGCTACCGGCGCGTGCGCAACCCGCGGATCTGGTCGCTGCACGACATCGTCGCGCTGGTGGACGGGGCGTAGCCGCGGCCTGTCGCGAAGGCCCGGCACCGCGCGCACCGCGCGGGACCGCTGCGAACAGAAGCGTGCACCGCCGGCCGCCGGAGAGCAGGGAGTGCGCCCGGCGGCCCGTCGTTTCCGCTGCCGGCCCGGCGGCTTCGCGGTACGTTCCGCGGGTGGTCGGAGCCGGGCGGCGAGCGCCTCCCGTCGACCGGCCCGGGGAGCCCACGGTAAAGGCCGGATGACGTCGATGGACAGGATCAACAAGTCGATGACATCCACCCGCGTCGCGCGAGGCACGCTCGCTCGCTGAGCACCCTCGCACCGCAGGCCGGCCTCGAACGGAAAGGCCCCATGAGTCGCGAACCCGGATCCCGACCCCCGTCGCCGTCACGACGCCTCCCCGCCCGCGTCCCCGTCGCCGTGCTCGCCAGCCGCTGGCACCTGGACTACGAGCACTACGCGCAGGTCCTGCGTGCGCGCGCGGAACTGGGACACAGCGAAGTCGACGCCCGGCCGGCCGTCTCCCGGAAGCCGGTCGACATCCCCGAGGAGCCGTCGACCCTGGAGCGGCTCTGGTTCCGCGCGATCGAGTCGATCCGCCGCGGAAGCAGCGTCGCGCGCCGTCCGGCGGCCGCGTTTCGTCGCGCGAGTTGAGCCGCGGGGAGCGGAACGGGCCCGATGGCATCCGCTCCGCTGCGGTCGCCGCGCGCTCCGCGCGGCGCCGAGGAAAATGTGCGGAACGAATGCGAACAGTCGGCGGGTGACCGCCGACATCGCTCGCGCGGGCCTGCGGCGCGCACATTTTCCCGGCCCCCCGACGTGCGCCACGGGACATCTCTGATAACATCCGCCGCGCAGCGCACCTTGCGTCGGTCGCGGAGAGATCGCCCCATGGATCATCGCGTCATCACCTTCCAGAAGTGGATGCTCGATCACGAGGACTTCATGGACCGGCTGGGCAAGCACGCCGCCCGCCGGATCGCGGACTCCGTCCTCGAGCAGGGTGAGGTCGACTGGGAGGCGGTGATCGACGGTCTGTCCGAAGACATGGCGCGAGAGATGTCGTGGTTCGCGCCGCGGAACCAGGCCTGAGCCACCGGCGCTCCTGCCGCTGACGTGTCCGTCGTTCCTGCCGCTGACGTGTCCGTCGTTCCTGCGCTCCGGCCCTTCCCTTTCCCCCAGGCCTTCGCGCCGTCCTGGCTCCCCGCTGTCGCACCCTGCCGCAACCGGGAGATAATCCCCGCGTGAGCCGCCCCCGCCTCGAACTGGTCGCACTCGACGCCGCCGACGGCGCGATCGAGCTGCGCTGCCCCGGCCCGGGCCGCGTGCGCTGGGACCGCCCGCCGGGAGAGACCCTGGTCGGCGGAAGCGTCGCCGGAACGCTGCTCCGCGACGAGCGCGCGTACGAGCTGGTGGTGCCGGCCGGCGTGCGCGCCGCGGTGGTCTCGGTGGCGCTGCCGCACCAGTGGAATCCCTGCGGGCACGGTGCGCTGCTGGCGACGCTTTCCATCGCGGTCGCGGAAACGCGCGGCCGCGATGCGGGCTCCGTAGGGGCCGGCCTCCGTGCCGGCCCGAATGATGGACCGCGCGGCGCGGAACCCGTAGGGGCCGGCCTCCGTGCCGGCCCGAATGATGGACCGCGCGGCGCGGGCCGGCACGGAGGCCGGCCCCTACAGGATGCGCAGGGCGCGACGCGCGGCGCGGCGACGCACGGCGACGCGGCCGCCGGCCTGTGGGACGTCCGGTCGCCGACACACGGGACCTTCTACACGCGGCCCGCGCCCGGTGCGGCGCCCTACGCCGGACTCGGCTCCGTCGTCGAGACCGGGCAGACAGTCGGGCTGGTCGAGGTGATGAAGTGCTTCTCGCCGATCCTCTTCGACGGCGCGCCGTTCGGGAGCGGGATCGTGCGCGAGGTGCTGGTGAACGACGGCGCCGAGGTGCGCGCCGACCAGCTGCTGCTCCGCATCGCACCGTCGTGACCGCACCCGCACCGCGCGGCCGGGAGACCGGCGCGGTGATCGCCTGGTTCCGGCAGGATCTGCGCCTCGCGGACAACCCCGCCCTCGCCGCGGCGTGCGCGACCGCCGGCGGTCCCCCCGTCATCCCGGTCTTCGTCTGGTCCCCCGAAGAGGAGGGGGCGTGGCCACCGGGGGCCGCGAGCCGCTGGTGGCTCCATCACTCGCTCGCGGCGCTCGACGCCGAGCTGCGCGCGCAGGGCTCGCGGCTCGTCCTGCGGCGTGGGCCGCTCGTTCCGGCGCTGCTCGAGTTGGCGCGCGAGACGGGAGCGGTCGCGATCCACTGGAACCGGCGCTACGAGCCGGCCGGGCGCGCGCAGGGCGAACGGCTCAAGCAGGCGGCCGAGGCCGCCGGCCTCGCGGCGCGCAGCTTCAACAGCGCGCTGCTCCGCGAGCCGTGGGAGCTCGCCACCGGCGAGGGACGGCCGTACCGGGTCTTCACCCCGTTCTGGCGCACGCTGCTGGCCCGTGGCGAGCCGCCCGCGCCGCAGCCCGCGCCGGCGTCGATCGCGGCGCCGCGCGCGTGGCCGCGATCGGACGCGCTCGACGCGCTCGGGCTGCTGCCGCGCGTCGACTGGGCCGGCGGTCTGCGCGCGGCCTGGGCCCCGGGCGAGGCCGGTGCGAAGCGGCAACTCGAGCGCTTCCTCGCCGGCGCGCTCGCCGGATACGCGGAAGGGCGAGATCGCCCCGACCGCGACGGCACCTCGGGACTCTCGCCCGCCCTTCACTTCGGCGAGCTCTCGCCGCGGCAGGTCTGGGCGGCGGTGCGGCGCACGGAGGACACGGCCGGCGGCCGCGGCGTGACGAGCGGCGCGGAGTCCTACCTGCGCGAACTGGGCTGGCGCGAGTTCGCATATCACCTGCTGTATCACTTTCCCGGGACGCCCGAGTCGCCGCTGCGAGCCGAGTACGGCGACTTCCCGTGGCTCGAGGACGCGGCGCTGCTGCGCGCCTGGCAGCGCGGGCGCACCGGCTTCCCGTTCGTCGACGCCGCGATGCGCCAGCTCTGGCGGACCGGCTGGATGCACAACCGTGCCCGGATGGTGGTCGCCTCGTTTCTCGTGAAGGACCTGCTGATCTCGTGGAGCGCGGGGGCGCGGTGGTTCTGGGACACGCTGGTGGACGCCGACCTGGCGAGCAACACGCTGGGCTGGCAGTGGGCGGGCGGCTGCGGGGCCGACGCGGCGCCGTTCTTCCGCGTCTTCAACCCCGTCACGCAGGGCCGGAAGTTCGACCCGGGCGGAAACTACGTCCGGTCCCACGTACCCGAACTGGCCGGGCTGGACGGCGCGGCGATCCACGAGCCGTGGGCCGTGCCGGAAGGCCTTCGGGGGGCCGGGGCCCCGTTCGGGAGCCGCTACCCGGAGCCGATCGTGGACCACCGGGTGGCCCGCGTACGGGCGCTCGCGGCGCTGGCCTCGTGGCGGGGCCGGGGCTGAACCGGACCGGCGGCCGCGCGCGATCGAGGCCGGCCCGGGGTCGCGGCGGGCCCTTCCCGGCAGGGCAACCGCCCCCCCGCCGACGGCTTGCCTCCTCCGGCCCGGGATCGCACTATCTCCTTTGAATCAAGGCTGTTGGCAGCGGCGCCGGACCTGACGAGCGGGAATCGGTTCCGCGCTCGGCGCCGCGGCGGCGGCCGATCGTGCTTCAAGGGGCGGCTGTCCCCGCAGAGCAGGAAAGGTTTCAGGTATGGCTACCGGCAAGGTCAAGTGGTTCAACGACGCAAAGGGCTACGGTTTCATCAGCCAGGAGAACGGTCCCGACGTCTTCGTCCATTACACGTCGATCGACGGCTCCGGCTTCCGCTCGCTCGCGGAGGGTGACGCCGTCGAGTTCGAGGTCACCCAGGGGCCCAAGGGTCCACAGGCCAGCAAGGTCCGCCGCGCTTCCTGAGCGCCGGCCTCAGCTCCGCCACGGAACGCCCCGCCCCGCGCGGGGCGTTCTTTTTCGAGGCCGTACGGATCCCCGGCCGTGCGAACCGGCCGCCTTTCCCGCGAGAATGTCCCGCTCCCTCAAAGTCGAGGTTCCCGATGCCGAACCGTCCCGCCGCCGCCGCCGCCATCCTGCTCGTCGCGCTCTCGCTCCCCGCCCTCGCGCAGCCGTCCGACCCGGCCCCCTCCGCCGCGCGGCGGGCGATGACGGTCGAGGACCTGTGGGCGATCGTGCGCCCCGGCGCGATCGCGATCTCGCCCGACAGCACGCGCATCGCGTACCAGGCGACGGCGTGGAGCATGGCGGACAACAAGGGGAACACCGATCTCTGGTGGGTCCCGCTCGGCGGCGGCGAGCCGGCACGCCTGACGCGCCAGCCCGGCAGCGACAGCGCGCCCGCGTGGTCGCCCGACGGGGCCTGGATCTACTTCCTCTCGGCTCGCGAGGGGCAGGCCGCGCAGGTCTACCGCCTCCCCTCCGCCGGCGGCGAGGCCGAGGCAGTCACCGCGTTCGGCGGCGGGGTCTCGGCGTTCCGGCTTTCGCCCGACGGGAAGAAGCTGCTGGCCGCGTCGTCCTCCTTCAAGGAGTGCGGCGACGAGGCGTGCGCCACCGCGCGCCGCAAGGCCGACGCCGGGCTCGCGGCCTCGGGACGGATCTACGACGGGCTGCTCTATCGCCACTGGAATGCCTGGCGCGGCGACGAGCGCTCGCACGTCTTCCTCGTCGATCTCGCCGCGGGCGGCGCGCCGCCCGTCGACCTGACCCCGGGGGATGTCGACGTCCCGCCGCTCGCGCTCGGCTCTTCGCACGATTTCGCCTGGGCGCCGGACGGGGCGTCGGTGGCGCTGGTGGCCAACCGCGACCCGGTGGTGGCGATCAGCACCAACAACGACGTCGAACAGCTGATGCTGGTGGACGGCAGGCCCGGCACCCGGACCACGATCTCGACCTCTCCCGGCAGCGACGCCGGCCCGCGCTTCTCGGCGGACGGCCGGACGCTCTACTGGACGTCGATGCCGCGCGGCGGCTTCGAGGCCGATCGGCGCACCCTGGTGGCCCGGGACCTCCCGACGGGGAGCGCCGGCCCGGGCGCCCTGCGCCAGCTCTTCGAGCAGCCGGACCTCTCGGTCAGCGACTTCGCGCTCGCCCCCAACGCCGACATCTACTTCACCGCACAGGACCGCGGGCGCCAGGGCCTGTTCCGGCTCCCGGTGGGCTCGCTCGCCGCAGTCGGCGCCACCGGCGCGATGGCGACCTCGAACAGGGTCGAGACCGTGCTGCGCGGCGGCAACGTCAAGGAGTTCGTCGTCGCACCGGACGGGAAGAGCATCGCGCTGGCGCTCGAATCGCTCTCGATCTTCCCCGAGTTGTACCGGCTCGACCTCGAGAACGGTCAGCTCCGCCCGCTCACCCGGCACAACGAGACGCTGCAGCGCACGATCGAACTGGGGCAGGTCGACGAGCTGTGGTTCGAGGGGGGCGGCAAGGAGAAGGTGCACGCGCTGGTCGTCCGGCCGCCGCGCTCGAAGATCGGGGCGGCGGCGAAGGTCCCGGTCGTCGTGCTCGCGCATGGCGGACCGCAGGGGGCCTGGCTCGACGAGATGCACGCCCGCTGGAACCAGCAGCTCTTCGCGGCGATGGGGTACGTGGTCGTCGCACCGAACTTCCACGGCTCCACCGGCTACGGCCAGCCGTTCACGGACAGCATCAGCAAGGACTGGGGCGGCAAGCCCTACCAGGACGTGATGGCGTCGCTGGAGGCGGTCGCCGCGCAGGTCCCGGAAGCCGATGTTTCGCGGGTCTGCGCGGCCGGCGGCTCGTACGGCGGCTACATGGTCAACTGGCTGCTCGGCCAGACCGGCACCCGCTTCCGCTGTTTCGTCTCGCACGCCGGGCTCTACGACATGGAGAGCTTCTACGGCGCGACCGAGGAGACCTGGTTCCCGGAGTGGGACTTCGGCGGCCCGTACTGGGCGGCGCCGGAGCTCTACCAGAAGTACTCCCCCTCGTCCTACGCCGCGAAGTTCAAGACCCCGACGCTCGTCATCCACGGCGAGCTCGACTACCGCGTCCCGGTGACCCAGGCGATGCAGCTCTTCACCGCGCTGCAGCGCCAGGGGGTCCCCTCGCGGTTCCTCTACTTCCCGGACGAGGCCCACTTCATCGCCAAGCCGGCCAACGCCCGGCTCTGGTGGAACACGATCGAGGCCTGGTTCGCGAAGTACCTCGCCGATTCTGCACCGTTGACCGCCGTCGATCGCGGGCTGTAGGGGCCGGCCTCCGTGCCGGCCCGCGAGGCGGCGGGCGGGCGGGCGCATGTCGTCGTAGATTGACGGGCGCCCTGCGCCCCCCGGGAGGAGATCTCGTGCTGCGTCCGCCTTCGTCATCGACCGTGCTGCCGGCCCTGTTCGCCGTCGTCCTCCTGGCCGCCTGCGCCTCGGCGCGCGGACCCGCGACCCCGGGCTCCTCTCCGGCCGGTGTGCCTCCCGCCCCGGGCGCGGAAGGGGAAACGGGCGACATCCCGGACAGCAAGCCGATCATCACCTACAAGCCGGCGACGACCCCCTTCCAGAAGAATGCCGGCGGGGCGACGAACGTCCGCGTCAACCAGGACACTTCCGGCCGGAACCAGAACGAGACGACGATCGCGGTCAACCCGCTCGACGCGAACAATTTCGTCGGCGGCGCCAACGACGCGCGGCTCGGGAGCTGGACGGCGGCCTTCTACACCACGACCGACGGCGGGCAGACCTGGATCGACGGGGTCAGCCCCTTCCGCAAGAACCCGAACCAGGGCGACCCGACCGTCGCCATCTGCGGCGACGGCACCGTCGTCTTCGGCTACCTCGACTACGTCGGCTCCTACCAGCCGGTGCGGCTGGTCGTCGCGAAATCCAGCGACAAGGGGCTCACCTGGCCGCAGTTCGGCGTCGTGAGCGAGACCAGCGGGACCCCGTTCATCGACAAGCCGTACATCGCCTGCGCGCCGAACGGCACCGGCGGCTACGCCAATCGCGTGTACATGTCCTGGACGAACTTCGGGACGACGACCAGCCCGATCCGTGTCGCCTACTCGACGGATCGCGGCGTGACCTGGATCGGCGCGAAGAACGTCTCGCCCTCCGGCGGGGTGCAGGGTTCGGTCCCGGTCGCCGGACGGGCCGGCGTCGCGTACGTCTTCTGGGGCGGCTCGACCGGGATCGAGTTCGTCAAGTCGACCAACGGCGGCGTCTCCTGGTCCGCCTGGGACACCGTCTCGTCGGTCAGCGGCATCGGGGACGATCCCTGGTTCCGCCGCAACTCGTTCCCCACCGCGGCGATCGACAACTCCCGCACCGCGACCGACGGCTTCGTCTACGTCGCGTGGGCCGACAGCCGCAACGGCGACGCCGACATCCTGCTCTCGCGCTCGACCGACCGCGGGACGACCTGGTCGGCGCCGATCCGGGTCAACGACGATCCGGTCGGCAACGGCCGCGACCAGTTCTTCCCGTGGATGGCCGTGGACGAAAAGGGGAACGTCCACCTGATGTGGCACGACCGGCGCGAGGATGCGGCCGACAACCTGTACCACGTCTTCGTCGCGACCTCGCGCGACGGCGGAGCGACGTTCGACCGCAACATCAAGGTGACGGACGTCGCGTCGCGCAGCTCGCTGAGCGGGTTCCTCGGCGACTACGCGGCGATCGCCGCCCATGGCGGAAAGATCGTCCCGCTCTGGTCCGACCTGCGCGCCGGCACCGGCGAGGAGGACGTCTACATCGAGGTCGAGCCGATCTTCGACTACGACACGGTCCAGGGGGTTTCGTTCCCGAGCCAGTCGCTCGTCCAGTTCGACGACCAGGAGCCGCGGCTCGGGACCGGCATCGTGTACGACGCGATCACGGGGCTGGTCTCGGACCTCGCGGCGCCCGACGCCTGGACCCGGGCCAGCTGCGCCGCCGAGGATCTCGCCGGACCGCCCCTGGCGCTCGCCGACCTTCCCCCCGCGGGTGACGCGCTCTACGTGCTCATCCGCGCGCAGGGCCCGCGCGGCGGGGGTTCCTACGGCTCGTCGTCGGAGCACCCCGACGCCCGCGATCCGTTCGACGCCAACGCGGTCTGCAACTAGCGCGGATTTTTCACGAAGGGCCGGAGTGCGGTTGCCGTCCCCGACTTGCGGGGACGATCGCCGGGGGCGAGGCGATCGCGACGAGCGGCATCCCGAAGGCCTGCTCGGCCGCCGGCGAGGTGAGGACCTCGACCGGCTTGCCCTCGGCCGTCACCCGCCCGCCGTCGAGCAGCAGCACGCGCGTCGGCCCGCGCATCGCGAGCACCAGGTCGTGCAGCGACAGCACGACCGCTGCCCCGCCCCGCGCCAGCCCTTCGAGCAGGTCCATCACCTGGCAGGCGTGACCGACGTCGAGCGCGGTCGTCGGCTCGTCGAGCACCAGGATCGACGCCTCCTGCGCGATCGCCCGCGCCAGGTGGACCCGCCGCCGCTCGCCGGCCGACAGCTGCGTCAGCGGCCGCGCGGCCAGCGGAGCGACGTCGGCGCGCTCCATCGCGTCCCGCACCGCGCGGCGGTCCGCCTCGCGCGGCGAGCGCAGCACGCCGAGGTGCGCGAAGCGCCCCATCGCGACGGCGTCGGCGACGGTGATGCCGAACTCCGTCCAGGTCTCCTGCGGCAGGAACGCGAGACGCCGAGCCAGCTCCCGGCGGGAATGCGCGGCCAGCGGAACGCCCGCGACGCGGACCTCGCCGCCCTCGAGCGGGAGGATCCCGGCGAGCGCCCGGAGCCAGGTCGTCTTGCCGGCGCCGTTCGGCCCGACGATCGCGACCATCTCCCGTGGCCGGAGCGCCAGGTCGACCCCCGCGAGGACCTCCCGGCCCCCGAGCCGAACGGAGACGGCGCGGCTCTCCAGCACGGGGGAGTCGGGAGCGGTGGACGGCGCGGCGGTCATCGGCGCGGGGAGTGTACGGCTGCCGGGGGCGCTCCGTCCGCGCCCCGCTACCAGGACCCGCCGCCCCCGCCGCCCCCGCCGCCGCCCGACGAACCGCCGCCCCCCGAGCCGCTCGACCCCTTCGACCGCGGCGCCTGGGTCATCGCGCCCGCGGTCCGCGACATCGCGCTCGACAGCGAGCGCTCGAAGCCGCGGGTCGAGAAGCCCTGCGACGGGTTCCGCCCGACGAACCAACCCGGCGATCCACCCTGCGCGTAGATCCCCTCGAAGCGGCGCGCCCAGGCCGCCGCGACGCCGAGCGCCATGGCGTACGGGAGGAGCGACTCGAAGATGTTGCGGGCGCGGTCCTGCTCCAGCTTCTCCGCCTCGACGCGGTGGACGAACTCCTCGAACCCCAGCGCCCACTCGCGCAGCTCGACCCCCTTCGCGGTGCGCCGCGGCATCGCGCGGGCGAACGCGATCCCGGCGATCGCGGTGACGAGCCCGGCGAGCGCGGGCATCCCGAGCGCCTGCGGCAGGATCCCGCCGCGCAGCCAGACCCACAGCCCGCCGGCCAGGAAGGTCGCCACGCCGGATCCGACGCCGATCAGCGTCCAACGGCTGCGGACGGCCGTCGGCTTGCCGGAGAAGTAGCCGCGCTGGGTGACGCGCTCGAAGAGCGCGTCCCGGATCCCCGGCACGTGGCGGTAGAAGCGCTCGCGCAGGTCGTCGATCTCGACCCGGTCGCCGCCGGCGAACAGCGCCTCGAGCATGAGCCGCTCGTGCGGCAGCAGCGCCTGCTCCGGGGCGCCGTCCCCTTCCCGCCGCCGCTCCAGCACGATCTTCTCGCTGGAGAACAGGCCGAAGAGCAGCGGCTCTTCCTCGATCCGGACGCGCGCAATGCCCGCGGACCGCGAGGTCGACCAGCGTGGCGGTGATGTCGCGCGTGTCGACGTTCTCGTCGACGACGGTGCCGATCTCTCCCGGGCTGACCCCCTCCGGCGCCTCGTAGCGCACGACGATCGACCCGCGCCCCCGCGGATCGCGTCCCCGCTTCCACCACTGCCGGGTCAGCAGCGCGAGCGCCACCAGCGGCACGGCCACGATCCAGTTCTCGAGGCCGAAGCGCCCGGCGGCGACGGCCGCGGAGGGACGCGCCACGAGCCCGCGCGGCCAGGCCACCGCGACCGTGAACCCCTCGAGCGGCGCCAGCGGGCGCGGCGCGCTGAACGCGATCTCGTTCGCGGAGGGGCGCTCCATCGCGACGTCCTGCTCGGTGCTGCCGAAGCGGCCGACGTAGGCGGCTGTCTCGAGCGCGGCGTCGTCGACCGCAGCCGGGAGCCGGACCGTCGCGCTGGCCCGCTCGATCGCGGCCTGCCACTCGTTGCCGGTCGCGTTCCAGTAGAGCTCGTCGTGCTCGGGCCGCACGACGAGCGCGTCGCGCACGCGGTAGCGGATGACGTAGGTGACCTTCCCGTCGACCGTGCGGTCGGGGTCGCCGATCCGCAGGTTGACGTCCCGGCCCTCCTGCGAGGTCTTGACGCGGTGGCTGTTGCCCGCCCCGTCCTCGACGCCGAGCAGCCGGAAACCGAGCGCGTAGACGAATCCCCGCGGGTCGGTGTACCGCACCGGGATCGTGCGGTAGATCCCGTGCCGCGGCTCCGAGAACTCGACCTCCAGCCGCTCGGTGACGACGACGTCGCCGTCGCGCTGCACGTCGAGGTCGGTGTGGAAGCTGCGGATCACGTAGCCGCCGCGGTCGGCGAGCGCTGCGCCCGTCGCGCCCGCGGCGGCGAGCACCACGGCGACCAGCGCGAGGGCGAGCAGCGGGACCCGCCGCGGCGCGGACCGGGCGATCATCGGGGCCTCCCGACGTCGACCCGCGGGGCCGACGCCTCGGCGCGATCCTCCAGCTCGAAGAAGGCGCGCTCGGAGAAGCCGAAGGGGCGCGCCACGAGCAGGTCGGGGAACGACTGGATGCGGGTGTTGAGATCGCGGACGACGGCGTTGTAGTAGCGCCGGGCGTTCTGCAGGTCGTCCTCGAGCGCGACCAGCGCGTGGTGGAGGTCGAGGAACCGCGCGCTGGCCTTGAGCTCGGGATAGGCCTCGACCACGGCGAAGAGCGTGCGCACCCGCTCGCCCAGCCGGGCCGACGCCACGCCCGCCTCGGCCGGGAGACCCGCGCCCCGCGCGCTCTCCGCGTCGCCGCGCGCCCGCACCACCGCTTCGAGCGTCCCCGCCTCGTGACCGACGTACCCGCGCACCGTCTCGACCAGGTTCCCCACCAGGTCGTGCCGGCGCTTGAGCTGCACGTCGATGTCGGCCCACGCCGACGCCGCGCGATTGCGGAGCGCGACGAGCCGATTGAAGCAGACGAGGGCGAGGATCAGCAGGAGCGCCGCGAGGCCGACGAGGACGGGGATCATCGCGGACAGAGGATAGCAGCCCCCCCGATGCGCCGGCTCAGCGCCGCCCCTTCGCCGATCTGCGGCCGCTCGCGACGACCGCCGCGGGCGGCGCCATGGCCGGCTTCCAGTCCGGCTCGTGGGACGCGCGATGCCGCCGGTCGAGGACCACGTACCCGGCGACGGCCGCGATGAAAAGGCCGATGGTGACGAGCTGCGAGGTGCTCAGGAGGCCGCCGAAGACGAAGCCGCGCTCGGCGTCGCCGCGGAAGTACTCGAGGAGGAAGCGGCTGACCGAGTAGAGCGCGACGAACACCGTAATGACCTGGCCGTGGAACCGCTTGCGCGCGTAGACGTAGATCACGATGCCGAGCATCAGGAAGCCGTTCAGGGAGGAGTAGATCTGCGTCGGGTGGAGCGGCACGCCAGGCAGGCCGCGGTGAAGGTGCTGTGCTGTTTCGGGAAACGTCACCGCCCAGGGGAGATCGGTCGGCGTGCCCCAGCAGCAGCCGGAGAGGAAGCAACCCCAGCGGCCGACCGCCTCGGTGATCGCGGCCACCGGCGCGAGGATGTCCAGCCCCTGCAGGACCGGAAGGCCTGTCCGGTGGAAGCGCCAGGCCCCGAAGGCGAGCGCCGCGACGAGACCACCGAGGAAGACGCCGGTGGAGAAGACAAGCAGCCTCAACCCGCCGGGCGTCGCGAAGTAACGCTCCCAGTTGATGACCGCCTCGAGCACGCGGGCGCCGACGAGCCCCACCATGATCGACCAGAACATGGTGTCCATCGTTTCCTGCGGATCCCGGCCCTCGATGACCGCGACCCTGCGGACCGCCAGCATCGCGACGATCAGCGCGAGCGCCGCGAAGACCCCGTAGCTGGGCAGGGGGATCGGACCGATCTGGAGCAGGAACGGATACATGGTTCGCTTCACCGCCCTCGTCGAGCCTGTGGCGGCGCAGGATAGCACGGCGCTCGCGGGGCATTCCGCGCGCGGGACTACCGCGCGGCGCGTCCGGGGCCGCGGAAGCCTCCGTTTTCCTTCAGGATCTCGGTGAACTTCCTCATCACGGGCCGCGCGATCCAGAAGGGGAAGTTCACGTGCGGGGCGAGGGTGGCCACGCGCTGCCACCTGCCGGGGAGGAGTGCCTTCGCGAAGGCCGTCAGGCTGCGCGGCGAGCATGGCTTCCGGCCCTTCTCGTCGCGCAGTCCGGCCCCGCGCACGACCTCCGCCGCGATCAGCACGCGCCCGGTGCTGCGCAGGATGTCCGGCCTCGCCGCCAGGACCGCGGCCGCGCGGCCGGCCACCAGCGTCGACTCGCCGTAGGCCTCGAAGACGCGCCGGTACCCGGGCGTCGCCTCGTCCATCAGCTGTTCGGTCAGCTCCGTCCGAACGAGCCCGGGCCAGAGCGAGATCACCGCCACCCCTTCGCTCTGCAGCTCGATCGCCATGTCGGAGGTCAGGCGATCCAGCGCCGCCTTGCCGACCCCGTAGGCGACGTTGAACAGGTACGCGATCGAACCGAAGGACGAGACGTTCACGATCAGCCCGCTGCGCCGGCGGGCCATCATCCGCGCGGCGTGGACCGACGCGACGTAGTGGCCGCGCAGGCCGACGTCGTTCATCCGGTCCCAGTCTTCCGGCTCGATCTCCCAGAACCGCCGGTGGACCCCCTCCGCGATCTCGTGGACGCCGGAGTGGACGTTGTTGACCAGCACGTCGAGGCGCCCCGACTCGGCTTCGATCCGCGCGAACAGGGCGCGGATCTCCTCGTCCCGGCCGTGGTCGCAGCGGACCGGGATGCCCCGCCCGCCCAGCGCGTCGACCTCGGCGGCGACGCTCTCGATCGTCCCCGGCTCCGGCGCGGTGCCGCGCTGGACCGTGCGGCCGGTGACGTAGACGGTGGCCCCGGCCTCGCCGAAGCCCCGGGCGATCCCTCGCCCCACGCCGCGGCTCGCGCCGGTGACGAGCGTAATTTTCCCCCCGAGTGGCTTCGCGTCCGGATCCTCGTACATGTTCCCGAGAATAGGACCTCAGAGGGTAGGATGTCATTCGTGGCCCGTGTCAGCTCGACCCGAATCCCCGTCCCGGACCTGCTCGAGCGGGCTGTCCTGACGATCGCGGTCGTGACCCTGTTCATCGTCGGCTACTTCAGCGTGGGGCGATCGCTCGACGCGAGCCGGGCGTACAGCCTGGCCACGCCGCTCGACACGCTCATCCCCTTCGTCGCCCCGACGGTGTGGATCTATCTCTGGGTCTTCCCGGCGACGCTCGTTCCCGTGTTCTTCGTCCGCTCCCGCGAGCTCTTCCGCCGGACCGTTCTCGCCTACGCCGTGGTCATCGTGATCTCGCTGGCCTGCTTCGTCGCCTTCCCGGTCACCTCGCTGGGACTTCGAGTCGATCCGAAGACGCTCGATGTCTCCCGTTTTTCCCCGTGGGCGGTAGCGGCCGTCTACGCGATCGACCCGCCCTTCAACCTGTTCCCGTCGCTGCACCTCTCGACCGCCGCCGTCGCCGCCTTCTCGGCCTGGAAGGCGCGTCGCTTCTACGGCCAGGCGATGACCGTCGGGGTCGCTCTGATCGGGATGTCGATCTGCACGGTGAAGCAGCACTTCATCGTCGACGGAATCGCCGGGGTCTTGCTCGCCTCCGCAGCCTACGCCGTGCTGATCCGGGGTTACCGGCCGGAACCCGGCACCGACCCGGCCTTCTCGTGGCGCGGGCCGGCGCTCTTCGTCGCCCTGGTGCTGGCCGCCTACGCCGGGCTCTACGTCGCCTTCCGCTGGGGCTCCTGAGCGCGCGCCGGCGGGGGCGGGATTCGACGGTCATTTCCCGGTGGTGACGGCGCGCTCCGTCCCCGTACCATCCGCCGCATGAACACCGCCAGAGAGCAGCGCGCTCCCGCGCGGGCCGAGATGGAGCGCGCCTTCCTCGAGTCGGACGCCGGCTACGACGGCGTCTTCTGGACCGCCGTGCGGACCACCGGGATCTTCTGCCGGCCGTCGTGTCCGGCGCGCAAGCCGAAGCCCGCGAACTGCGAGTTCTTCCCCACGGTGAAGCAGGCGCTGTTCGCGGGCTATCGTCCCTGCAAGCGCTGCCGTCCGCTGGAGGCGCCCGGCACGCGGCCGGCGTGGATCGCCCCGCTGCTCGACGAGCTGGACAACGAGCCGCACCCCCGCTTCGCCGCGCGGGACCTGCGCGAGCGCGGGCTCGACCCGGCGCGCGTGAGCCGGTACTTCACCGCGCGCTACGGCATGACGTTCGCGGCGTACTGCCGGTCGAAGCGCCTCGGTGGCGCGCTGCAGCAGCTGCGTCGCGGCGCGTCGGTCGACGACGTCGTCTTCGAGAGCGGCTACCGGTCGCACAGCGGCTTTCGCGACGCGTTCGGAAGGACCTTCGGCCAGGCGCCGGGAAAGGGACGAGCGATGGAACCGGTGACCACCGCGCTGCTCGAGAGCCCCGTCGGCCCGCTCCTGGCCGGGGTGCGGGACGGCGGCGTCTGCCTGCTCGAGTTCACCGATCGGCGGATGCTCGAGTCGCAGCTCGCGACGCTGCAGCGGCGGCTGCAGGCGCCGCTCGTCCCCGGCGGGCACCGCTGGCTCGCGCAGCTGGCGGCGGAGCTGGGTGACTACTTCGCCGGCACGCGGCGCGCTTTCTCCGTGCCGCTCGAAGCCCCGGGCACCTCGTTCCAGGAGCGCGTCTGGGAAGAACTGACCCGGATCCCGTACGGTGAGACGATCGACTACGGCGAACTGGCGCGGCGCGTCGGGCGTCCCGGTGCGGCGCGCGCGGTCGGGACCGCCAACGGCATGAACCGGATCGCGATCCTGATCCCCTGCCACCGCGTCGTGAACCGGAGCGGCGAGCTGGGCGGCTACGGCGGCGGGCTCTGGCGGAAGCAGCGCTTGCTGGAGCTGGAGTCGGGCCGGGGCGGCTCGCGGGGCGACTGAGCCGCGACCCGGTTACGTGACACTACCCGGTCAGCGCGTGGATGATCTGCTCCTCGTCGCTGCCGACCCTCGTCATCGCCGCACCGACCGGGCCGCCGAACATCTTCGACATCATCGGGATGTTGAGCTTGGAGAGGAACACCTTGCCCGCGTCGGTCTCGTAGAGCGCCCAGTGGCAGGGCATCATCCCGATCATCCGGGCCTCGGCGCCGACGACCTCGCTGGCGTAGGCGGGATTGCACAGGAAGAAGATCTTCGCGCGCCGGATCCCCTGCGCCTTGTGCCCCCGCTTGGCGAGCGCGGCGACGAAGTCGAGCTCGGGCATCGGCATCCCCCAGCCGGGCACGACGTTGGGCACCTTCTCGACGATCCGCCGCTCGGCGTCCTCGAACTTCAACGGCAGCTCGGTGGCGACGATCATCTTCGTGCGCAGGGCGTTGACCAAGTAGAAGAACGCCAGCGCGGCCCCGGCGGCCAGGCCGGCGAGTCCGAAGAGCAGGGCGACGGGAAGCATCTCGAATCCTCCGTGAGAGCGCTCCCATGATGCGCGCGGCCGGTCCCTCGTTACCGCGGCCCGCCCCCCCGGCCCCAGGTGATCGCCAGCGGCGGGCAGGCCACCGGCGGCCCGCTCGCGTCCCGGACCGGATCGCCCAGCGCGGCGGCGATCCGGGAGAGCCACCAGGCGGGCGGCGGGATCGCGACCGGACCCCAGCGCGCGGCCGGCACCCCGCCCCGCAGCAGGTGGCCGGCGCCCAGCAGCGCACCGCGCAGCGGGAGGAGCCGCGTCAGCACGAACCCCTCGGCGGGCCACGGCACCTGTCGCTCGATCTCGAGGGTCAGCTCCTCCCAGGGAGGATCGGACGAGGTCCGCCACGACCCCTCGGGCCATCCGCGCGGGGCGCGGCGCTCCAGGACCCGGGCGCCACGGGCGAGGCTGCCCGTCAGCGTCTCCGGCTCCTGCCCGATCCGGACGAGACGCATTCCTTCCAGCCGCACGAGATCTCCCGCCGCGAAGGCGTCCGCGACCAGCGCGCCCCGCGTCGCCGCGAAGCCCGGCCCGGCGCACTCGTCGAGGGCCCGCCCCCCTGCGGCGCGCCTTGTGGCGGTCTCCCGGGCCGCGGCCTCGAGCCACCCCACGGGCCAGGCCACCGTACGCCCGAGCCCTCGCCCCGCGTTGCCTGCCCCCAACCGCGCCGTGCGGGACCAGAGCGGCGCGGCCGGATCGGCACCAACCAGCAGGGTCGCCGCGGCGACGACCACCGAAGACTGGGAGGCCCGGTCTTGCTCGCCGGCTCGCCGCTGCCCGGCCTCCCCGCTCCGTCGGGCGATCGCCGCCGCCGTGACCCGGACCGATGCCGGCAGGCCTGCGGGGCCGAGCGCGGCCGCCGCGGCAAGCTGCAGCCGGCGCGCGAGCGCCGCGAGCGACTCGCCGCCCGGAGCGGGCGCCGGAGTGGGGGACAGCGGCGCCACGGGGCGGCCCGCGGGCCCGTTCCGAGCCCCCTCCTCCCAGCCCATCCCGAGCCCGGAGTGAGTCGGCCCGCAGAGCGCTTCCGTCAGGCCCGAGCTCTTGACCGCCGGATCCTCCCTGTCCAGGCCACCCTTGTCGCCGGCAAGGGGTCGTTCCGCGATCCGCGGGCCGCGGACCGACGGCCTCGCCGGACGACCCCGGTCAACGCGTTGCATCAGCGACTTCCCGGCCCGCGAAGGGCGATTTCACGGGATCACCTGCACAGGGTCGAGCACAATCGTCGGCGCGCCGACCATGACTGGCACCACGGACCCTATCCGGGAGCAAGCCGCGAGGACCCCGGTTTCGACCGGCGCCGAGGCGAGTTGGCGAAGGCCGTGCCAGCCCGCCGCGGCGTCGATCAACGCCACCGCCCGGCCTGTCCCCGGCGCCGGAATGCCCTCCCGGACGCAACCGACCCGCTCCAACTCCAGCGCGATCCGGCCCGTGGGCGGGTCGAACCGGCCGGCCTTCACCCCAGCCGCCACGGGCGTTCCTTCGGGCAGGTCCGACCAGTCCAGGGCGGCTCCCCCGCCGCCGGCGAGCCGCGTGACCGAAAGCGCCGCTTCCGCCGCATCGCGCACCGAGGGGCGGCGGCGGCGGCCGCGCCGGACCGCCGCGTGCGGCCCGGCCTCGTCCCAGAGAACCGCGGCCGCCGCCCGGTCCCCGGCGTCGTCGACCGGGAAGCCGGCCGGCCACGGCCCCGCGGCCGGATCGTCGACGATCGAGAGGCCGTGCCGCGCGGGGACCGGCCCGATTCGCGACGCCGACTCGAGCGCCGCGTGGGCCATCTCGTGGACCCACCATCCCGCCGCCGGGGCGAGCAGGACCAGCGGCCCGGTCTGGGCGACTGGCTGCCGCTCGGAGCCCCGCACGGTGCGGCTTCGCGGCCGGAGGTCCCGGGTGGCGGTTGTGCCGGTGGGGCCGATGCGGCCCCGCCGCCCGCCGATCCAGTCGGGGTCCCCGCGCCACGGCGGCAGAGCGCCGGGCCGACCGGCCCACTCGACCCCCGATCCCGGTGAGCCCTCTGTCGGCGTCCCCGCGAGCAGCCGGAACCCGCGGTCTTCGGCGGCTCGCGGGGGGGCCGTGTTCCGCCGCCAGGCCCGCCAGCGCAGGTGGATCTCGATCGCGACCGGCGCGGGAGCGCCGCCGGGGCCGGCGAGCAGAGCCCCCAGTTCGTCGGCCGCCGACATCAGCGGCCGAAACTCCTCGCGGAGCGCCTCCTCGGCGGCGGAAAGGGCGGCTTCCCAGCCCTGCGGATCGAGCGCGAGCCGTCCCGGGGGGCGCCCCCCGGCAGAAAGGCGCGCGTCGGGGCCGGCACCGACGGCGAATCGCCAGCCGCGGGCGCGCGTCGATCCCCACTCCAGCCGGCAGCCCCCGTCCGCTGCGACCGAGGTGACGCCGCCGCCGGCTTCGCCGCGCAGCGTCGCCCGCAGCTCCCAGAGCGCGAGGGAAGGTGTGAGCCCCGGCTCGGCACGCACCTCCGCGAGCCGCTCGAGGGCCTGCTGCAGGACCGGGTTCATGCGCGCGGTCTCGAGCCCCCGCACCGCGCCGCGCGACAGCGCGCGGGATCGCGACCGGGCGGGGCCGCGCATGATCGCACGGTTTGATCGGGCTCCGGGCGGAACCTATGTTCTGCCCCGCTGGGCGCGGAGAAACCCCGGTTTTCGGGTGCGATTCCACGCCGCCCGGCATGGACACCTCGTCGGCGCGTGGATGCCGCAACGGCGAGGCCGCGGGGAGGGTTTCGAACCGATGAGCGCGAGGCATCGGCTGCTGGTCATCGACTACGAGCCGCGCTCGCTGAAGCGAACGCTCGCCCTGCTGGAGGGGAGCGGATTCGCGGTCAGCGGCGCCGGTACCGCGCTCGAGATCAACGCCGAGTTGAACCGGGCCGCGCCCGACGCGGTGATCGTCGAGCCGATGATCCCCGGCCAGGACGGCTTCAAACTGATCCAGAACATCAAGCGTCTCCGGCCGGAGCAGCCGACGTTCGTGATCGCGGCCTCGCGCATCTACCGCGGGCCGCGGTTCCGCGGGATGGCCAAGGAGGCCGGCGCCGACCTGTTCGTCGAGCGCCCGATGCAGGATGACCAGATTCTCGCGGCCCTGAACCGCGCGCTCGGCGAGCAGCCCGAGCTGACGGCCCCGCAACCCCCCGAAGAGGTGTCGGCGGCCGCCCTCTCGTCCATGCCGCAGCCCCCGGCGAGCGAGCCGGCACCCCCGCCGGTACCGCTCCCGCCCAGGCCTCCCGCCCCGCCGGCACCTCCGGCCGTGGCGCCCCCCCCGTTGGCGACGCCGACCGCGGCGGCGACCGACCCTCATCCGCAGCGCCCGCCCGCTCCGCCCAGCGCGGTCACGGCGCCGCGTCCGATCCACACCCCTTCGCCCGCCCGGGCCGGGGTTCCCACGGCTCCTCCCCGGCCGGCGGCCCCCGCCGCCGGACAACCCGCGCTCGCGACCACCTCCGCGGGACGGCCCGTGCTCGCGACGGTCGCCGCCGGCCCGCGCGCGACCGGGGCCTCTCCTCGGCTTTCGGCGCCGATCCCGGCGCTGCAGTCGAGCGATGCGGAGATCGACGCCGCTCTCGACCGCCTGCTGGGGCCGTTCGGCGGGGCTGCCGTCGAGGCCGCCCCCGCGGCGAGCCCCGCGGCAATCCCGGACGCGAGCTTCGCGCCGTTGGCCTGCGCGGCACCCCCGGTTTCCGCGGAACCCCGGGCCGCGGCATCGCCATCGGGGCCGGAGGCCCCTTCCGCCCGGCCCGCCCCCCCTCCGGCCGCCGCACCGGCCCACCCGCCATCGGCGGCGATGCCGGTCGCGTCGACTCGGTTCGATCCGACCGATCCGCTGGGGCTCGCGCTCGACCGGGACTTCCGCGTCCACCGCCCGGAACCGCGGAAGGTCACCGGACCGCTGGTCGCATTCGACTTCGACGACCTGGCCGGGGGAGATCCGCCTCGTCCGGTGGTCATCCCGACCCGCGTCGAGCCGGTGGTCTCCGCCGCGCCTGCCGTCGTTTCGATTCCCGAGGAAGCCCTCGGGTTCGACCTGGTGACCGGCGACTCGGGGAACATCTCCGCGCCGGCCGCCCCTGAGGACGCCAAGGACGGCCGGTACATGGACTTCCTCCTCCAGGAGGACCCGGGAACCGGCCCGCCGCCGATCACCCCCGAGACCTGGCCGCGCACCGGCCCGATCCCGATCGTCGTCGCTCCCGAGCCACCGATCCCGTCGGCCGACGACGACGACATCGACCGCGTGCTGGCTCGCGTCTTCGCTCCCGGAGTCGACGCGCACGGTGAGGTTCCCGGGATCGACTCCAGCGGCGACCCGGGGCCGCGTGCCTCCGGGGCCGTGGTCGACCATGGGCAGCCCTCCCTCTCCGCGTCCGGCCCGTTGGCGCCCGACCGTCCGGTGCCGGCAGGCCTGCGCGGCATGGACGCCGGGACGGCGGACCTCCTGTCGAGCCTCGAGGAGCTCGAGAACAGCCTGCCGGACGGCGGCCCCCCGTCGGCCGATCTGCGCGCCGACAGCACCTGGACGACGACCACCGGGTTCGGCGATTTCACGGGCCAGGCGCTGCAGGAGATCGAGACCTCGGTCCCCTTCACCCCGCCGCCGCCGCCCGAGGACGAGCAGACCCTGCAGGAAGTCCTGGCCAGCCTCGGCAACATGGAGGCCCAGCCGACCGCGGAGGAGGTGGACCCTGCCCAGGCCTCCCCGCCGGTTCAGTTCGACGCCTTCCGCCAGACAGGTACGCAGTTCGGGTTCCGCGGCCGGACAGGCCCCGCCGCCACCGGCCACGGCACGGCCCCGACGGCGGAGGATCCCACCCCGCGGGCGCCGGTCCCGAACGCGGTCGCCGTCTCCTCGCGGGCCCTCGTGACCGGGGCCCTGGTCGCGCTGTTGCTGCTGGCCCTGGCGGCCGGCGGCTGGTACCTGTTCGTGCGCGAGTCGGCTGCCCCGGGCTCCTCGCCGGCTGCGCCGTCCGAGATCGGTGCCGGCGCGGCGCGCCTTCCGGCCACCCCCGCACCGGTTCCCGGCAAGAAGAAACCGAGGAAGTCCGCTGCCGCGCCTGCTGACGCAGGGCTGACCCGCCCCGTCCCGGGCGGCGGGAAGCCACCCGCGAAGGGCTCGGCCCCGGCGTCGAAGGCGCCCGGCCCGGCCGCGGTGCCCCCTCGGGCCGCGGCTCCCCCGCCGACCCCGGTGGCCGCGGCGCCCCGGATCCCCCGGCCGGAACCGACCCCCGTCGCGTTGCGGGAAGCCCCGCGCCCGCCCGTTACGGCTACCGAGATCGCTATGTCTGCGGCCGACACGGGAGTGTCTGCGGCAGACAATTCGATGTCGGCGGCCGACATGACCGGCCCGGCCACGGCTCCGGTGGGGAACGGCGATTCCACGGAAACCCCCCTCGTTCGGGCCAACGAGCTCGACTCCCCGGTCCGCGCCGTCCGCCGCGCCGTCCCGCCGGCCACGGCGGAAGCGGCCGCGGCCCGGGTCGGCGGGCGGGCCTTCCTCAACGTGCTGGTGGGGGGAGACGGCTCGGTCCAGGAGGTCCGGCTGATGATCGACCCGGGCCACGGCCTGGGGGAGGCTGCCCGGCGGGCGGCGCAGGCATGGAGCTACACGGCACCCCTGCGCGAGGGACAGCCGGTCCGGGTCTGGAAGACCGAGGTGGTTGAGTTCGAGCCGCCGGCCGACGAGGCCGGCGACGGAGCGGAGAGCCGCTAGCGGCCCCGTCTATTCCTTCGTCGCCTTGCGCTCCGCCTTCCTGCGCTTGCGGTCGTTCTCGCGGCGGCGGCGGCGGCGGCGCTCGGAAGGCTTCTCGTAGTACTCGTGCTGGCGGATCGCCTTGCGGATCCCAAACTTCTCGACCTTGCGGCGGAACCGCCGGAGAGCCTTTTCGAGGTCCTCCTTGACGACAACGTAAGTCGAATCCGGCATCGGTAAACTACGCTCCTCAGGGCAAAAGACTGCTCAGGATATTCGAACTGGAAGACAGCGTCAACGGTTTCCGCGAATCCAGTCCCCGCCCTCCGCCTTACCGTTTCGTAAGGATCGCAGTACCCCTCGGGTTGACGGGACCCCCGGCGGTCACTAGTCTCCGGACCGGAAGGGAGCCGGCAGGATGGCTTGGTTCCGCAAGGACAAGAAACCCAAGGTCCAGCCCGAGGAGCGCACCAGCCAGATCCCGGAGGGGCTCTGGATCAAGTGCGACGGCTGCCGCGAGATCATCTACCGCAAGGAGGTGGTCCGCCGGAACTGGATCTGCCCGAAGTGCGCCTTTCACTTCTCGATCGGGGCGCGGCAGCGCCTCGAGTCGCTCCTGGACGACGGGGCCTACGAGGAGTTCGGCCAGCACCTGGCGGCAATCGATCCGCTGAAATTCAAGGACAAGAAGGCCTACCGCGACCGGCTCGTCGACTACAAGGCGAAGACCGGGATGAACGACGCCGTGATCACCGCCACCGGCACACTCGAAGGTCTGCCGGTCGTGGCGGCGGTCATGGAATACGAGTTCATGGGCGGCTCGATGGGGAGCGTGGTCGGCGAGAAGATCACCCGCGCGGCCGAGCTTGCACTCGCCGAGCGCCGGCCGCTCCTGATCATCAGCACCTCGGGGGGCGCCCGGATGCAGGAGGGCGCGCTCTCCCTGATGCAGATGGCCAAGATCTCCGCCGCCCTGGGCCGGATGCACGAGGCGCGGATCCCGTTCGTCTCGATCCTGGCCGACCCGACGACCGGTGGCGTGACCGCCTCGTACGCGATGCTCGGGGACGTCATCATCGCCGAGCCGGGTGCGCTGATCGGCTTCGCCGGCCCGCGCGTGATCGAGCAGACCATCCGTCAGAAGCTCCCCGAGGGGTTCCAGCGCTCGGAGTTCCTGATGGAGCACGGAATGCTCGACCTGGTCGTGCCGCGGGGCGAGATGCGCGACACGGTCGGGCGGGTGCTGAGGCTGCTGTGGGTCCCCGGGGTGGGCACCCCGGCGCCGACCCTGGCCACGACCTCGCTCACCTGACGACTTGCAGCCGAAAGACGAAGTCCTCGACTGGCTCTACGGCCTGAAGGGTCCATCTCTCAAGTGGGACCTCGAGACCGCGCACGCGCTGAACGCGTTGTGCGGCCGCCCCGACCGGGCCTTCCGCGCGCTGCACGTGGCGGGGACCAACGGCAAGGGGTCGGTGGCGGCGATGGCGCACGCGATCGCGCTGGCCGCAGGGATCCCGGCCGGGCTCTACACCAGCCCCCACCTCGTCCGGCCGGAGGAACGGATCCGCGTCGGCGGCGACGAGATCGCCGAGGAGGCGCTGCGCGAGCGGATCGGGCGGCTGCGGACGATCGCCGGGGACGGCGTCCTGAGCGGCGCGCTGCCGCGCTTCCCCTCCTTCTTCGAGATGATGACCGCGGCCGCGTTCCTGGCCTTCGCCGAGGCGCGGGTCCGGTTCGCGGTGGTCGAGTGCGGGCTGGGGGGACGGCTCGACGCGACGAACGTGATCACCCCCATGGCGGCGGTCGTGACCACGGTCGCGCTCGACCATGTGGCGATCCTCGGGCCGACGCTCGCCGACATCGCGCGCGAGAAGGCCGGGATCGTGAAGCCGGGGGTGCCCGTCCTGGTGGGATGGCTGCCCGACACGGCGCTGGCGGCGGTCACGGCGCGCGCGCGGAGCGTCGGCGCGCCCCTCTTCGCCGCGGCGCGTGAGCTGGCGATCGAGAGCGACGGCGGCGGCGGGCGGTTCGCGGTCGCGACGCCGGAGCGGACCTACCGCGGCCTGGCCTGCGCGCTGCCCGGGGCGCACCAGCGGCAGAACGCGGCGCTGGCGATCCGCGCGATCGAGCTCTGCCGCGAGCGCGGGCTGGCGGTGCCCCCGGAGGCGATCGCGGACGGGCTGGCGCGGGTGCGCTGGCCCGGCCGGCTGGAGCGGATCGAGCGCCCGGGCGAGCCGGACATCCTGCTCGACGCGGCACACAACCCCGAAGGGGCGGCGGCGCTCGCGGCCTGGCTCGCGGCGTCGGACGCGGGCGACGCGGCGACGCGCCCGTGGCGGGTGGCGGTCTTCGGCGTGACCGAGGGACGCGACCCGCTCGAGATCTACGCGCCGCTCGCGGCCGCGGTCGACGCGTGGATCGCGACGCGGCCGGCGATCGACAAGGCGCTCGACCCGGCCGCGATCGCCGCGGCGTTGGCCGCGGCGGGCGCGGCGGTCGAGGTGGTCGACGATCCCGCGCGGGCGCTGGCGCGCGCTTCCCGGATGGCCGGCGCGGAGCGCCCGGGCGCGAGCGGCGCCAGGCGGGCCGCCCGCGGAGAGGTGCTGGTCGCCGGCTCGCTCTATCTCGTGGGGGACGCGCGGCGGATCCTGCTGGGCCTCGTCGGGCCGGGCCACCCGCCGCGCGAGACGCTGCTGCCGCGGCCCGCGGGCGGGGCAGCGGGGGACGCACGATGACCTTCCTCTCCGACCCGCCGCTGGCCCCCGTCCGCACCGACGCGCTCGTGCGCCTCGTCCTGCCCGGGGAGGCGCGACCGCTCGACCTCGCCGCGCTGTTCGGAAACGAGCAGCCGGTCGAGCTGGAGATCGGGATCGGCAAGGGGCGATTCGTCGCGCTCGCCGCGGCCGCCTATCCCGCGACCAACTTCGTCGGGCTGGAGTACGCCCGGCGCTATCACGAGCAGGCGGTCGAGCGCGTCGGCAAGCGCGGGTTCTCCAACGTGCGGCTGGCGCACGCCGAGGCCGCGGCGTTCGTGCGCGAGCGGCTGGCCGACGGTTCGATCGCGGCGGTGCACCTCTATTTTCCCGACCCCTGGCCGAAGAAGCGCCACCACAAGCGGCGCTTCGTGCAGCCGGCGAACCTCGACCAGCTGGCCCGCGTGATGAAACCGGGGGCGCTCTTCCGCGCCGTCACCGATCACCCCGGATATGCGGCGTGGATCGCGACGCACCTGGCGCGCCACGGTGCGTTCGCGGACGCGGGGGCGGAGCAGGCGCTGTGGGACCTGCCGGGCATGGGGGACTACACCGTGCTGGGGGTGACCAACTTCGAGATCAAGTACCGGCGCGAGGGGCGGGCGATCCACCGCTTCGCCTGGACCCGGAGCTGACGCGGCTCATCGCCGAAGCAGCGGCCGCGCCGGGCTCCGTTCCCGCGCGCGGGACGGTGCGGCGCGCGCGTCGCGGACGGCCGGGCCGGCGCGCCGCATCATCGCCGGATGAGCACCTCCGGCCTCCTCCCTGCACCCGGCGACGACGCGCGGCTGCGCGGCTGGCTGCGTCTCGCGCGCTGCGCCGGGATCGCGGTGCGCGATGCCGACGCGCTGGCGCAGCGCGCGGGCGGGGCCGCGGCGCTCGCCGCACCGGACCCGGACGCGTGGCGCGAGCGCGGCCTGCCCGGCGAAGCGATCGCGGCGCTCGCCGACCCCGCGCTCTCGCGGGCGATCGACGGCGAGCTGGCGCGGACCGCCGCCGCGGGCTGGGTCCTGCTCGACCGGGACGACGCGCGCTACCCGCCGCTGCTGCGCGAGCTGGCGGTCCCGCCGCCGGTGCTCGCGGTGCGCGGCGACCTCGGCGCGCTGCACGCCGACGCGGCGGCGATCGTCGGCGCGCGCGCCGCGACCGACTACGGCCAGCGCGCGGCGCGTGCCCTGGCGCGCGATCTCGCGGCGGCGGGGATCGTCGTCGTCAGCGGCCTGGCCCGCGGGGTCGACGCGGCGGCGCACCGCGCGACGCTCGATGCCGGGGGCCGCACCGTGGCCGTGATGGGGACCGGGATCGATCGCGTCTATCCCGCCGAGCACCGGGCGCTGGCCGACGCGATCGCGGCGGGCGGCGCCCTCGTCACCGAGTTCGGGCCGCGCGAGCTGCCGCTCACGTACCACTTTCCGCGCCGCAACCGGATCATCGCGGCGCTCTCGTGGGCGGTCGTCGTGGTCGAGGCCGACCGGACCTCGGGCTCGCTCTCGACCGCGCGCTGGGCGGCCGAGCAGGGGCGCATCGTGCTCGCGGTCCCCGGTCGGATCGGCGACCCGGGCAGCGAGGGACCGCTGGCGCTGCTGCGCGACGGCGCTCCTCCGGCCACCTGCGGCGCCGACGTGTGGGCCGCGTTCCCCCCCGCGGTCCGCCCCCCGAGCGGCGCTCCGGGTGGGCCCGGCGACGGCCCGGCCGCGGCGTCCGGTGCCGGCGGCGGACCCGCCGCCTCGGCGCGCCGAAAGGACTTCCGCTTGCCATCCGGGTACCCGGCGTCGTATTACCGCGTGCTCGGTGCCTTGGACGGCCCGGATCCGGTCCACCTCGATCACGTCGTGGAAGCCGCCCAAGTCTCGACGGAAGAAGCACTTGCCGCCCTGTTCGCGCTCCAGGTGGCGGGCTGGGCCGAGGCCGTTCCGGGGGGGCGCTACCGGCGCTCCGAGACGGCCGGCCGCGGGGGAGGCCCCGGCGGCCAGGTTTGACACCCCCCAGGGACGGGGCTATCCATACCGGCGCTCGAAGGGTCCCGCCCGGCGCGGGAGCCTGGAATCGGACGGGGGACCACGTGGCGAAGAACCTGGTCATCGTCGAATCGCCGGCCAAGGCGAAGACGATCAACAAGTTCCTGGGGAAGGACTTCAAGGTCAAGGCCTCGATGGGGCACATCCGCGACCTCCCCAAGAACCCGAAGAAGAAAGACGACAAGGACTGGATCGGGATCGACGAGAAGAAAGCCTTCCGTCCCCACTACGAGGTCCTCCCCGACAAGAAGAAGGTCGTCGACGAGATCCTGCGCGCCGCCGAGGACGCCGAGACGATCCTGCTCGCCGCCGACCCCGACCGCGAAGGCGAGGCGATCTGCTGGCACATCGCCGAGATCCTGCGCGGGAAGAAGCTCGACCGGCCGATCCAGCGGATCCTCTTCAACGAGATCACCAAGAAGGCCGTGCAGGAGGCGATCCACCACGGCGGCCCGATCGACGCCGCGATGGTCGAGGCCCAGGAGACGCGCCGGATCCTCGACCGGATCGTCGGCTACCGCCTCTCGCCGCTGCTCTGGGACAAGATCCGCCGCGGGCTGTCGGCCGGGCGCGTCCAGACCGTTGCGGTCCGGATGATCGTCGACCGCGAGAACGAGATCCGCGCCTTCAGGACGACCGAGTACTGGACGATCGCCGCCACGCTCGAGCCGCAGGGGCGGGCGGCGTTCGAGGCCCGGCTGGTCCGCTGGCAGGGCGACAAGGTCCCCTGGAAGAAGGAGGACGGCGACCTCCGCGTCGCCGCGCTGCCCGACGAAGCGGCGGCCCAGGCGGTCGTCGCTCACGCGGCGGCGCACCCGTTCGTCGTCGAGTCGATCGAGGCCAAGCGCTCGAAGAGCACCTCGCCGCCGCCGTTCATCACCAGCAAGCTGCAGCAGGAGTCGGCGCGACGCTTCCGCTTCACCGTGCGGCGCACGATGTCGCTGGCGCAGGCGCTCTACGAAGGAAAGGAGATCGGCGACGAGGGACTGGTCGGCCTGATCACCTACATGCGCACCGACTCCACGCGCGTCGCCGACGAGGCGCTGGCCGCGGTGCGCGAGCACATCGCCCGGGCCTACGGCGCCGACTACCTGCCCCCGCAGCCGCGCACCTTCCGGCAGGCGAAGGCCGCGCAGGACGCGCACGAGGCGATCCGCCCGACCTCGATGGAGAACACTCCCGAGAAGCTGGCCCGCTACCTCAACCCCGACGAGCTGAAGCTCTACACCCTGATCTGGAACCGCTTCGTCGCCTCGCAGATGAACCCCGCCGAGTTCGACGTCACCACGGTCGACATCCGGGCCGGGGACGCGGAGTTCCGCGCCGAGGGACGCGTGATGCGCTTCCCCGGCTGGCTCGCCGTCTACCAGGAGGCGCGCGAGGAAGAGGACGCCGAGAGCGGCGAACCGGCCGAAGGCTCGCTCCCGGCGCTCGAGGCGAAGGAGCGGCTGAAGGCCGGAGCCGTCCAGCCGACCCAGAATTTCACCCAGCCGCCGCCGCGCTTCAGCGAGGCCTCGCTGGTCAAGGCGCTCGAGGAGAACGGGATCGGCCGGCCCTCGACCTACGCTTCGATCCTGTCGGTGATCTCCAGCCAGGAGTATGTCGAGAAGCGCGAGGGACGCTTCTTCCCGACCCGCCTGGGCGAGATCGTCGTCGAGCAGCTGGTGCGCCACTTCCCCGACATCTTCGAGGTCGGCTACACCGCGGAGCTCGAGCTGGAGCTCGACAAGATCGAGGAGGGGACCAAGGCCAAGCTCCTCACGCTCGAGGAGTTCAACGGCAAGTTCGCGCGCGACCTGGCGACCGCGCGCAAGGACATGGAGAACATCAAGGCGCGCAAGACCCCGACCGACCAGAAGTGCGAGCTGTGCGGCAAGACGATGGTCATCCGTTTCGGCCGCTTCGGCGAGTTCCTGACCTGCGAGGACTACCCGAAGTGCAAGAACTCGCGCGACCTGCACGAGAACGGCAAGCCGGCGATCGACGTCGACGAGACCTGCCCGGAGTGCGGCGGCGAGATGGTCCTGCGCAGCGGCAAGTGGGGACCTTTCCTCGCCTGCACCAAGTACCCGTCCTGCAAGGGGACGCGCAAGGTCAAGGTGACCGGCGACAAGATCGAGGTCCGGCGCGAGGTCGTGCTCGAGGACAAGTGCCCGAAGTGCGGCAAGAACCTGTCGAAGAAGCACGGCCGCTCGGGCGAGTTCGTCGGCTGCACCGGCTATCCCGAGTGCCGGTACATCAAGCAGGACGAGACCGGCGTGAGCTGCCCGAAGTGCAGCAAGATGATCGTCGGCCGCAAGAGCAAGCGCGGGAAGACCTTCTTCGGCTGCAGCGGCTACCCCGCCTGCGACTTCGTGCTCTGGAAGCGGCCGGTCGCGAACCCCTGCCCGTCGTGCGGCCGGGCCTACCGGCTGGAGTCGATGACCAAGAAGTTCGGCCGGCAGCTGATCTGCGACGCCGAGGGTTGCGGGCACAAGGAGACGCTCGAGCCCTCTCCCGGGCCGCGCGCCGCCGCGGCACTCTGACCCGCCGATGGGCGCTCCGGAGGCGCTCGGCGAGGTCCTGCCGCTCTGGAGCGTGATCCCGTTCGCCGGGGTCCTGCTGTCGATCGCGGTCTTCCCGCTCGTCGCGCCGCACTTCTGGCACCGGCACTACCCCAAGGTCACGGCGGCCTGGGCGCTGGTCTTCGCGGTGCCATTCGTCTGGGCCTTCGGCGGGCGGGCGCTGCACGAGATCGCCCACATCGCCCTGATCGACTACGTGCCGTTCCTGATCCTGCTCTTCGGCCTCTTCACGGTGTCGGGCGGCCTCGTGCTGCGGGGCTCGCTGCGCGGGACGCCGGCGGTCAACGCGGGGATGCTGCTGGCGGGGACGCTGCTGGCCTCGTGGATCGGGACGACCGGCGCGGCGATGGTGATGATCCGGCCGCTGCTGCGCGCCAACGCGCAGCGCCGGCACAAGGTCCACACGCTGGTCTTCTTCATCTTCCTGGTCGCCAACGTCGGGGGCTCCCTGACGCCGCTCGGCGACCCGCCGCTGTTCCTGGGGTTCCTGCACGGCGTGCCGTTCTTCTGGACGCTCCACCTGCTCGGCCCGATGGCGCTGACGGCCGGCCTGATGCTGGCGGTCTACACCGCGATCGAACGGCGGCGGTACCGGCAGGAGGGGCCGCTCCCCCCGGCGGACGGCGCGCGCGTTCCGCTGGCGCTGGCCGGGGCGCACAACCTGCTCTTCCTGGGCGGGATCCTCGGCGCGGTGCTGATGAGCGGGTTCTGGAAGGGCGCCGGGACGATCCACCTGCTGGGGATCGACGTCGGGATCCAGGACCTGGCCCGCGACCTGCTCATCCTGCTCATGGCGCTGCTCTCGCTGGTGACCACGAAGAAAGCGCTGCGGCGCGAGAACGAGTTCTCGTGGGGGCCGATCCGGGAGGTCGCGTACCTCTTCGCCGGGATCTTCGTGACGATCATCCCGGCGCTGGCGATCCTCCACGCGGGCGAGCGCGGCGCCCTGGCCTTCCTGATCCGGGAGGTGACCGGGCCCGCGCGCTACTTCTGGGCGTCCGGGACGCTCTCCTCGTTCCTCGACAACGCGCCGACGTACCTGACGTTCCTGGCGACCGCGCTGGGCCGCTTCTACCCCGGGGTACCGGAGGCGCAGGCGATCCACGAGCTGATCGCGACGCACCACGTCTACCTGCTGGCGATCTCGGCGGGCGCGGTCTTCATGGGCGCCAACACCTACATCGGCAACGCGCCCAACTTCATGGTCAAGGCGATCGCCGAGGAGAGCGGGATCGAGATGCCGTCCTTCTTCGGCTACATCCTGCGCTGGACGCTGCCGATCAACATCCCGATCTTCCTGGTCGTCACCTGGGTCTTCTTTCTCTAGATCCGGGGGAGAGGGTGGCCGCGGCGCGGCGCCGTCGCTACCATGCTCCATGGTCCCGGTGCATCGCGTGCGGATCGTCGGCGGAGGCCTCGCGGGGAGCGAGGCCGCGTGGCAGCTGGCGTCGCGCGGCGTCCCGGTGCTGCTGCACGAGATGCGGCCGGTCAAGGGGAACCCGATTCACCGGACCGGGCAGCTGGCCGAGCTGGTCTGCTCGAACTCCTTCAAGTCGCTGGAGCTGGCCAACGCCCACGGCCTCCTGAAGGCCGAGCTGCGCCTCGCCGGGTCGCTCGTGCTGTCGTGCGCCGAGGCCGCCCAGCTCCCGGCCGGCGCCGCGCTGGCGGTCGACCGCGAGCTGTTCGCCGCCCGGGTGACCCGCACCCTGGAAGAACACCCGCTGGTCGAGATCGTCCGCGAGGAAGTCACCGCGATCCCGGGCGACGGCCCGACCATCCTCGCAGCCGGCCCGCTCTGCTCGGAAGCGCTGGCGCGCGCGATCGCCGATTTCACCGGCGAGTCGAACCTGGCCTTCTACGACGCCGTCAGCCCGGTGATCGAGGGCGAGTCGATCGACCCGGCGATCGCCTTCCGCGCCTCGCGCTACGGCAAGGGGGAGGGGAGCGACTACCTCAACTGCCCGATGACGCGCGAGGAGTACGACGCGTTCTACGACGCGCTGCTCGCCGCGACGCGGGCCGACCTGCACGACTTCGACCGCGAGCTGCTGTTCGAGGGCTGCCTGCCGATCGAAGAGCTGGCGCTGCGCGGCCGGGACACGCTGCGCTTCGGCCCGATGAAGCCGGTCGGCCTGACCGACCCGCGCACCGGACGGCGCCCCTGGGCCGTGGTCCAGCTGCGGCAGGACAACCTGGCGGCGACCCACTGGAGCATGGTCGGGTTCCAGAACCGGCTCGGCTGGGGCGAGCAGCCGCGGATCTTCCGGATGATCCCGGGGCTCGAGCAGGCGGAGTTCCTCAAGCTCGGGATGATCCACCGCAACACCTTCATCAACGCGCCGCGGGTGCTCGGCCCGACTTTCCAGGCCCGGGCGCGGGCCGACCTCTTCTTCGCGGGGCAGATCTCGGGGGTCGAGGGGTACACCGAGTCGACCGCCTCGGGGCTGATCGCCGGCCTCGGCGCGCTGGCCCTGCTGCAGGGGGAGGAGCCCCCGGTCTTCCCGGCGGAGACCGCCCTGGGGTCGCTCCAGCGCTACGTCGCGGGGGCCGACCCCGGGCATTACCAGCCCACGAACATCGCTTTCGGCCTGTTGCCGCCCCTCCCCGACGCGCCGCGCGGAAAGCGCGAGCGCAAGCTCGCCCTCTCCGAACGGGCGCTCTCCGCCCTCTCGACTTATCTTTCCCAACGAACCCCCCCGGGTGCCGGCGCCCCGCCTGCCCCGGAGGGACAGGAGCCTGCCGTGGCCCGGCCAGGAGGTCGTGGATGAGCCGCTCGCCCGACGTGCCCGCCCGACGGCGCTCGGACGCCTACTTCGCCGCATCGTTCGAGGTGGCCCGCCGCCTCGCCGAGGGACGGGGCGAAGAGGCGGTCGGCGTCCTGCGGCGCGAGCTCGACCGGACCCGATCCTCGGACGATTCCGCGGGGCGACGCTTCCTCCTGTCGCAGATCGCGCTCTGTCACTCGCGCATGGGGCAGAACGAAGCCGTGCTGCGCGCGCTCGAAGAGATCGAAGAGGACCTGCCGCAGGAGGCCGAGACCGCGCTGCTCCTGGCGGAGGGGTACCTGCTGCTGCTCGGCAACCCGGAGCGCGCGTCGCACCACGCCGCGCTCGCGCTGCAGTGGGCCGAGGAAGAGTCCGAACAGGCGCCGGAGATCACCTCGCGGGCACACACCCTGATGGCGCGGGCGCTGATGGCGGGAACCGACCTGCTCGGCGCGTTCGGCGCCTGGGCGGCCTCGCCGCTTCCCGACTGGCGCGTCGCGGTCGAGCTGATCGAGGCCGGCTACAACCCGCACAAGGTGCGCGAGGTGCTGGCCGATGCGCTGCCGCGCCACGTCGACAACGAGCGCCGGAACGGCGCCGGTGCGGTGGCCTCGTCGGACCAGGTGCGCCGGCTGATCATGTGGATCGACGGCGGCTGCCAGAGAAAGCCCTCGCAGACGGTGTAGCCCCGTCGTAGCATCGTCCCCACGGTGCGCGACCGGATCCAGGAATTCCTCGACGTCCTCGCCCTCGACCGGGACCAGAGCCCGAACACCGTCCGCTCGTACGCCAGGGACCTCTCCGACCTGCTGGCGTTCCTGGCCGAAGACGACGATCCCGCGGCCAACGTCCCGCTCGAGACGGTCGATGCGCGCGCGGTCCGGGCCTGGGTCGCGGACATGCACGGCCGCGGCCTCTCGCCGGCAACCGTCGGGCGGCGGCTGTCGGCGGCGCGCTCCTTCTTCCGCTGGCTCGGGCGGGAAGGGCTCGTCGTCGACAACCCGGCCACCACCGTGAAGAACCCGAAGCGCGCCGAGCGCCTGCCGGAGCGGCTGGACGTCGAGGACGTGCAGGCGGTGCTCGAGGCGCCCGACCCGGCGACGGCCGCGGGGCTGCGCGACCGCGCGCTGCTCGAGCTGACCTACGCCTGCGGTCTGCGCGTTTCCGAGCTGGTCGGGCTGGACCTCGACGACGTCGGCTTCGCCGACCGCACCGCGCGCGTGCTGGGCAAGGGGCGCAAGGAGCGGATCGTGCCGTTCGGGCGGAAGGCGGCGGCCGCGGTCAAGGCCTACCTGGCGGCCTTCTCGGAGCTGCGGCAGCGGTCGGGCGAGGAGGCGCTCTTCCTCAACCAGCGCGGCGGCCGCCTGACCGACCGCTCGGTGCGGCGGATCCTCGACGCCGCGGTGGAACGCGCGGCACTCCTGCGCGGCGTCCACCCGCACCTGCTGCGCCACTCCTTCGCAACGCACCTGCTCGAGTCGGGGATGGACCTGCGCGCGATCCAGGAGCTGCTCGGCCACGCGCGGCTCTCGACGACGCAGCGCTACACGAAGGTCTCGCTCGAGCGGATCCTCGAGGTCTACGACAGGAGCCACCCGCGGGCCTGAGGCCGGGCGCCTGCCCGCGCGTCCCGGTCCGCGGCGCGCGGCCTCTCCTGTAGAATCCCCGCGAAAGGGCCGCGATGGAGACCTATCCGCTCGAGATCCACGACGACCACCCGATCGCCCGGATCGACGGGCGGCGCTGCCTGATCGACACCGGCTCGCCGGTCAGCATCGGCGAGCAGCCGCTCTGGCTGCTGGGCGGGCAGCGCGCGCTGCAGCGCGAGGTGATGGGGCTGACGGCCGCCAGCCTGTCCGAGATGGTCGGCACTCCGCTCGATGCGCTGCTCGGCGCCGACGTGCTCCACGCCGGGTCGTTCCTCGTCGACTGGAACCACGGCACGATCGCGTTCTCCTCGGCCCCGATCCCGTTCGAGGGGGCGGCCGTGCCGACGCGGCGCGTGATGGGTATCCCGATCGTCACCTTCCGCGCCGGCGGCGAGGCGCAGACCGGCTTCCTCGACAGCGGCGCGAAGCTCTCCTACATGCCGGCGGAGCGGGCTGCCGGGCTGCCGCCCGACGGCGAGGTGGAGGACTTCTACCCTGGCTTCGGCCGCTTCACGACCGCGACCGTCCGCGCGCCGGTCGAGCTGGGCGGCTTCCCGTTCGAGGCCCGGTTCGGCGTGCTGCCCGACCTGCTGGCGATGACGCTGGGGCTCGCCGGCGTGAGCTGGATCCTGGGGAGCGACGTCTTCAAGCAGTTCCGCGTGCTCGTCGATCTCGCCGCGTCGCGCGTCGCGGTCGCGCCGCCCCCGGCGTGAGCGCGCCGTTCTCCGCGTGACCGCACCGGCTCCCTCCGACCTGCTGCGCACCGCGGAGCGCGCCGCGCGCGCGGGGGCCGCGGCGCTGGCGCCGCTCTTCGCGGGGCGCGCCGGGCTGTCGATCGAGGAGAAGGCGCACCACGACTTCGTCTCGGAGGCCGACCGGGCGTCCGAGCGCGCGATCGCGGCGGCGATCCGCGCCGAGTTCCCGGGCCACGCGATCCTGGCGGAAGAGGAGCTGCGCGCCGCGCTCGACGAGCCCGGGCCGCTCTGGATCGTCGACCCGCTCGACGGGACGACGAACTTCCTGCACGGCTTCCCGGTCTTCTCGGTCTCGGTCGCCTGCGCGGTCGCCGGCGAGCTGCTCGCCGGCGTGGTGCTCGACCCGTCGCGCGGCGAGCTGTTCGCGGCCTCCCGCGGGGGCGGCGCGACGCTCGACGGCCGGCCGATCGCGGTCTCCTCGCAGCCGGGGTTGCGCCGTGCGCTGGTCGGGACCGGCTTTCCGTTCCGGCGGCTCGACCGTCTCGAACTCTACCTGGCCGCGTTCCGCGCCGTGATCGCCGAGACCGCCGGCGTGCGCCGCGCCGGGTCGGCGGCGATCGACCTGGCCTACGTCGCGTGCGGGCGGCTCGACGGTTTCTGGGAGGAGGGGCTGGGGCCGTGGGACCTCGCGGCCGGGGCGCTGCTGATCGAGGAGGCGGGCGGCGTCGTGACCGACTTCCGCGGCGGGCGCGCCTTCCTGGAGCGCGGCGACCTCGTGGCCGGGCCGGCCGCCGTGCAGCGCGAGCTGCGCCTGCTGGTCGCGCGCGAGATGGCCTGACAGGGCGGCCTCGGGGCCGGCCGCGAGGCGCCGGCTACAGGCCGCTCGTCCCGCGCGGCGCCTTGCCGCCGCTGCTTCGCAGCGCGCGCGCAAGGATCGCGCCGACCTCGATCGCCTGGACCATGCTCTCGTCCGAGGCGATCCCCTTGCCCGCGATGTCCATCGCGGTGCCGTGGTCGACCGAAGTGCGCACGAACGGCAGTCCGACCGTGACGTTGACGGCGCGCCGCCCGGTGAGCAGCTTGACGGGGATCGTCGCCTGGTCGTGGTAGAGCGCCAGGACCACGTCGAAGTCGCCGCGCCGCGCCTGGATGAAGATGGCGTCGGCGGAGACCGGACCGTAGACCGTCAGCCCCTTCTCGTTCGCGGCGCCGATCGCGGGGATGATCTCGCGCGTCTCCTCGTGGCCGAAGCGGTTCCCTTCGCCGGCGTGCGGGTTCAACGCGGCGACACCGATCCGCGGACGCCGGCCGAAGAAGCGGCGCCACTCCGCATCGAGCAGCTCGAGCTGGGCGACGATGCGGGCCTTGGTCACCTTGGCGATCGCGTCGCGCAGCGAAACGTGGGTCGTCAGCAGCGCGACCGACAGCTCCTCGGACCAGAAGAGCATCGCGACCTTCCTGACGCCGGCGATGCGGGCCAGCATCTCCGTGTGGCCGGGGTCGGGAAAGCCCGCGAGCTGGAGCGCTTCCTTGTTGAGCGGCGCGGTGACGATCCCGTCGACGGCGCCGGAAAGCGCCATCCGCGCGGCGTACTCGACGTCCTCGCCCGCCGCGCGCCCGGCCGCGGCCGAGACCTGTCCGGGCCGCAGTTCCGCCGACACGTTGCCGAGATCGAGCAGTTGCGGCTTCTCCCAGCGACGCGACGCGGGCGGCTCCTGGATCACCGCGCCGAACGGCCAGCGCAGCTTGAGATCGCGCGCGGCCCGGCGCATGCACGCCTCGTCGCCGATCACGACGAGCCGCGCCGCGACCGCGGCCTTCTCGTTCGCCAGAGCCTTCAGGACGATCTCGGGCCCGATGCCGCACGGGTCGCCGAGCGTGATCGCCAGGACCGGGCGGTCGGCATCGCGCCGCTCTCCGGCCGGCTGCTTGATCTCGTTCATTCGTCCGACCTGTCCTCGCCTTCCTTGTGGACGTACCGGATGTGGCGCTTGTAGAGCAACAGGTTCGGGCCGTCGTCGCGGTGGACTTTCACGCAGTCGCGGTCGTACCACTCGACGCGGCCGCGAAGCGACTCGCCACCCTCGAGCACGAAGACCATCACGGTCTTCGAACCCATCTGCTTCAGGTAGTAGAACTCCTCGGCGTGGGTCTTCTCGGGAGGAAGGGGCTTGCGGCGCGCTTCGTCCGAAACGCTGCCGCCGCTGGCCGTGCGCGCGCGCCGCTCTCCGGCCGGGCGTCTGTCGGATTTGTGCTCCACGGTGACCGACCTCCGGGGCCGTCTCCTGCCCGGACCATAGCACGGGGGGGTGCCCGTGACTACGGCCCGGCGGGAGTCAGCGGTAGGTCACCTTCCCCTGCAGGTTCTTCGGCAGGCGCGCCTCGTAGTCCTTGCGGACCTCGATCGTCGCCGCGTCCCAGAGTCCCGTCATGAACTTCTCGTAGGTCACGGGGAACTTCTGCTGGCGCACGGCTTCCTCGCAGCGCGCGCGGGCCTCGTCGAAAGGCGTCAGCTTCTCGTCGAGCTTCTGCTCGATCTTCACGATCTGCCAGCCGACCGGCGTCGGGATCGGTCCCACGACCTGCCCCACGGGAGTCTTGACGATCGCCTCGGCGACGGACTCCGCGAGATCGGAAGGGGCTACCGGACCGATCAGTCCACCCAGCGCCTTCGACGGTCCCTCGGATTCCTGCTCGACGAGCGCCGCGAAGTCCTTCCCCGACTTCGCCTGCGCGACGAGCTCGACCGCCTCGTCCATCCGCGCCCGCTTCTGGTCCTGCGTCTCCGCTGCAAGCACGATCTCGCGGAAGGTGACCTGGCCGGGAGTGAGAAACTCGTCGCGGTGCTCGTCGTAGTACTGACGGGCCTCCTTCTCGGAGACCGAGATGCTGCGCGTCACCTGGGTGTCGATCACGTAGTCGGGCGCAGCCCCGGAGACCAGCTTGTCCTGCAGGTCGGCGCGCGACATGTGCAGGTCGTCCTTCAGCACGCGCTCGAACTGCTCGTCGGACTTGATGTCGTTGCGCTCCCGCCAGCGTTTGATCAGATCCTTGCCGATCTCGTTGATGTCGTACAGTCGCTCCGCCTCCTGCACGAGCAGGCGGCTGCTGATCAGGGACATCAGCATCTGGCGCTGGACCTCCGCCACCTTGGCGGACATCTCTCCCGACGAGACGCGCTTCCCCTGCATCGCCGCCGAAAGCGCCTGCTGCTCGGAGCCGCGCAGGTCGGACAGCAGCACGACATCGTCGTTGACCCAGGCGACGATCTCCTCGACCGTCATTTCGTTGTCCTTGGGACCGACGGCCGGACCGGCGACGGAGGGGCCCGCCGGCGAACTCGGGGCGCCGGGCGTCCCGGGCGGCGCCGTGGGGAGCTGCGTCCCGGAGACGGTCGTGCCGCGCAGGATCTCGGGCGGCTTCTCTTCCTCTTTCTTGCTGGTCTCCGGCGCGGCCGGCTGCTCCTGGCCGGCCGGCGGGGGCGGCGGCGGGGGCGGGGGAGGCGGCTCGGCCTGGGCGACGGCCAGGGCGACAAGAACCAGCGGCCACGACATCGCGGGGTCTCCTCGTTGCGTTCCCGGCTCTCGGTCAGGGGGCCGGCGCCGGCTGGGCGGCGGCGGCCGCGGCCGCCAGCTCGTCGAGCCGCGCCGCCCTCAGGGCCCCGAACTTCCGGTCGAAGAGCCGCTCGCGGGCGGCTTCGCGCTCGCGCGCGCCGGGCCCCGGGGGCGGCCGCCGGTCCTCGAGCCGGAAAAGATAGTATGACCCTTCGATCTCCACCGGACGACTCAGCTCCCCGGGGCGGAGCTTCTTCAGCACCCGGGCGGCCGGCTCCGGCAGCTGGGTCAGCGAGCGGGTCTGGGTCGCCCCCCGGTCCGGGGCCTGCGACAGCTGTCCTGCCACGTCCTGGAAGGTCTCCCGGCCGCGCTTGAGGCGCTCGAGCGCCGCCTCGGCCTTGACCCGGCTATCGACCAGCAGCTGGCGGAACGTGACGCGCTCGCCCCGGTCCGCGGGTCGCGAAGCCGCCAGCTCGCGCTCGATCTCGGCGTCGTCGACCCGGACCTCCGGCATCAGGACCGTCGTCTCGTAGATCTGCGCCAGCACGCGCCGGCGGGCGTCATCGCGCAGCTCCTGCGGCGTGCCTTCCGCGCCAAGCGCGGTCAGCCGCCGCGTCGCGTCGTCGATCGCGTCGACCGGCGGATAGAGCCCCTGCGCCTCGGCCGCATCCGCGAAGAGCGCTTCGGCGACCAGCTCCTCGCGCAGCCGCACGCGCGCGGCGGGGTCGATCGTCCGTGGATCGAGCCCGGTCTCGCGCAGCAGGAAGCGGTCGAGCTGCGCCTCGGTGAGGGTCGCGCTGCGCGGGGCGGGGGCGGCGGCCGGTGCGGGCTCGTCCTTCCCGCCGCATCCCGGGACGAGGAGTGCGAAGAGCGCGACGCAGGCGGCGCGCCTCACGACGCCAGCTTCCGCAGCGCCAGCGAGGCCGCCGCGATCCGGTCGGCGCGCGGGTCGGTCACCTTCAGGCGCAGCACGCCGGCGGCGGTCATCCGCACCTGGTCGTCGCGCTGCAGCAACTGGATCACGCGCTCCCCGTCCACCTTCGGCCGCTCGCCGTAGCGCACCGCGACGGCGTCGCCGGCCCAGTCGATCGAAACCGCCCCCTGCTCCTGCGCCAGCACGCGCAGCTCGGCCTGGCGGAACAGGTTGCGCGCCGGCTCGCCCAGCCGGCCGAAGCGGTCTTCGGTCTCCTCCATGATGGCGCGGATCTCGTCGACCGTGTCGGCGCGCGACAGCCGCTTGTAGATCTCGAGCCGCTGGCCGGGGTGGGGGATCACCTCTTCAGGGATGAACGCCGGCAGGCCGAGGTTGATCGTGACCGGCTCCGGCGCCTCGGGCAGCGGCAGCCCCTGCAGCCGGCGAACGGCCTTCTCCAGCATCTCCGCGTACATCTCGAAGCCGACCGCGGTGATGTGGCCCGACTGCCGCGCGCCGAGGAACTCGCCCGCGCCGCGGATCTCGAGGTCCATCGCCGCGATCCGGAAGCCCGCCCCCAGCTCGGAGAACTCGACCAGTGCGGCCAGCCGCTGCCGGGCCTCCGGCGTCAGCTCGCGGCGCGGCGGGATGAACAGGTAGGCGTAGGCCCGCAGGTCCGAACGTCCGACGCGGCCGCGCATCTGGTAGAGCTGCGAGAGCCCGAAGCGGTGCGCCTGGCTGACCAGGATCGTGTTGGCGCGCGAGATGTCGAGGCCGTTCTCGATGATCGTCGTCGCCACCAGCACGTCGGCTTCGCCGCGCACGAACTGCAGCATGACCTTCTCGAGGTGCCCTTCCGGCATCTGGCCGTGGGCGTGGACGATCGCCGCCTCCGGCACCAGCTCGCGCAGGTTCGTGACGATCTGCTCGATCCCCTGGACCTTGGGCGTGATGTAGTAGACCTGACCGCCGCGGCGCATCTCGTTCCGGATCGCGGCGGCCACCAGCGACGGCGACCAGGGGGCGAGGTGGGTCTGGATCGCCAGCCGGTTGCGCGGCGGGGTCTCGATGACGGAGAGATCGCGCACGCCGGCCAGCGAGAGCTGCAGCGTGCGCGGGATCGGCGTCGCGCTCATCGCCAGGCTGTGCACGCCGAGCGAGAGCTTCTTGATCGACTCCTTGTGGCGCACGCCGAAGCGCTGTTCCTCGTCGACGACCAGCAGGCCCAGCTTCTTGAAGCGGACGTCCTTCGACAGCAGGCGGTGCGTGCCGATCAGGATGTCGACCTCGCCCTTCGCGGCGTCGTCGAGGATCTTCTTCGTGTCGGCGGCGGAGACGAAGCGCGAGATCATCTCGACCCGCACCGGCCAGCTGGCCATCCGCGCGCGCATCGTCGTCACGTGCTGGAAGGCGAGGACCGTCGTCGGCACCAGCACCGCGACCTGTCCGCCCTCCTGGACGACCTTGAAGGCGGCGCGCAGCGCGACCTCGGTCTTGCCGTAGCCGACGTCGCCGCACAGCAGGCGGTCCATCGGCGTCGACTCCATCAGGTCGGTCTTGATGTCGGCCAGCGCGGACGACTGGTCGTAGGTCAGGTCGTGCGGGAAGGCCGACTCGAACTCGCGCTGCCAGGTCGAGTCGGGGCCGAAGGCGGGGGCGCGCACCGCGCGGCGCTGCGCGTAGAGCAGCAGCAGCTCGCCGGCCATCTCCTTGACGGCGGCGCCCACCTTCGCGCGGCGCTTGTCCCAGCCCGGCGTGCCGAGCCGGTCGAGCGGCATCAGGACCTGCTCGCCGCCGGCGTACTTCTGGATCAGGTCGAGCCGCGTCACCGGCACGAAGAGCCGGTCGCCCGCGGCGTACTCGAGCAGCAGCATCTCGTCGCCGGTGCCGGGGCGGCGGGTCAGCCCGGCGTAGCGGCCGATCCCGTGGTCGACGTGGACGACGAGGTCGCCTTCCTTCAGGTCGCGCAGGTCGGAGAGGAAGGCCTCGCTGCCGCGGCGCTTCTTCGGCGGCGGCGGCGGCGGGTCGGCGCCGAAGAGGTCGGCCTCGGAGAGCAGCAGCGGGCCGTCGTGCCCGAACTCGACGCCGCGCTCGAGCGCGCCGTGGGCCAGGACGATCTCGCCCGGCGCGGGGGCCCAGGGCTGGTCCTCGTCGGCCTCGCGGAACGGCACGCCGCTGGCCGCGAGCACTTCCTTGAGGCGCTCGCTGCGGCCGCTGGTCCGCACGACCAGGGCGACCGGACGGCCGGTCGCGCGCGCGGCCTCGAGGTCCTTCGCCAGCTCGTCGAGGTGCCCCCCGTAGGTACGCGGTGGCCGGCCGCCGAGGTCGACCGTGCGGCGCTCGCCGGGGCCGGTGATCGGCAGCTCGGAGAGGACGAGCGCGGCATCGGCGAGCTGCTTCTCGATCTCGGCGGGCTCGACGAACAGCTCGCGCGGCGGGGGAAGCGCGTCCCCCTGGCTCTCCTGCCACGCGGCGTCCAGCTCCTCCCAGCGCGTGGCGAGCTTGTCGGCGGCTTCCTCCGGCTCCCAGGCGACGAGCGGGCCGCGCAGCAGGGTCGCGAGCGGGACGACGTCGGCGCGGTAGAGCGAGGGCGCCCCTTCGAGGCCGGTCAGCGCTTCCTGGAGCATCAGCTGCTGGCCGTCGTCGCCGGGCGGCGCGTCGGCGAGCAGTGCGCGCGCGCGGCCCATCAGGCGGTCGAGCAGATGGTCGGCCTCGCCCGGGCCGATCGGCGCCTCGCGCGCCGGGAGCAGCGCGAAGCCGTCGACGCGCGCCGAGGTGCGCTGCGTGCCGGCGTCGAAGCGGCGCACGGATTCCACCTCGTCGCCGAACAGCTCGACGCGCAGCGGCGCGTCCTCCTGCGGCGGCCAGATGTCGAACAGGCCGCCGCGGCGCGCGAAGTCGCCGGGCGCGGTGACGACGTCCATCACCCGGTAGCCCTTGGCGACGACCTCGCGCGCGAGGGCGTCGAGGTCGACGCGCGCGCCCGGCTCGATGCGCCGCGCCCAGCCGCGGATCGTCGCGGCGCCGGGGACGGGGGTCATCAGGGCCGTGGCCGGGAGGACGACGACCAGCGGACCGTCGGCGTGGACCAGGCGGTCGAGCACCGCGACCCGCTGCGCGGCGACGGCCGCGTGGGCCGGGAGGCCGCGGTAAGGATCGGCGTCGAGCGGCGACAGGCGCAGCACGGGGATCGCCGGGCTGTCGCCGAGCAGGGCCTCCAGCTCGCCGGCCAGCGCGCGGGCGCGGGCGTCGTCGGGGGTGACGACGACGAGCGGCCCGCCGGCGGCGCGCGCCGCCGTCGCCAGCGCGAAGACCCGCGCGGCCGGCGCCATCGCCGAGGCGCGCACGCGCCGCCCCGGAGCCGACACCGCGGCCTCGATCGCGCGGCGCGCGTCCGCGGGCACGAGGTCGAGCAGGAACGACGGAAGCGACGGCCGGCTCACGGGCGGCAAGGATGGCGCAGGCGCGGGCCGGGCGCTATCCCGCAGCGCGGCACCATGTCCCGGAGCGGCGGCCTTCCTCGGCGCGGCGCGCGCGCCGGGTCCGATTCCCGCGGTGGGGACGGTGCGTTGCTTCGCCGCTCCCGATCGCCGCCCGCGCGACGCATTCTCTCCCCGTGACCACGCTCCCCGATCCCCGGCGCCCCGGCCTGTTCGAGAAGGTGCGCGAGACGCTCCGGCTGGCCCGCTACAGCCGCCGGACGGAGGAGGCGTACGTCGCCTGGATCCGGCGCCTGATCCGGTTCCACGGCGGGCGCCACCCGCGCACGCTGGGGGCGGAGGAGATCAAGGCGTTCCTGACCTTCCTGGCCGTCGAGCGGCACGTTTCGGCCAGCACACAGAACCAGGCGCTGGCCGCGATCCTGTTCCTCTACAAGAAGGTGCTGCAGCTCGACCTGCCGTTCCTCGAGGACTTCACGCGGGCCTCGCGCCCCCCGCGCGTGCCGGTCGTGCTCAGCCGCGACGAGGTGCGGGCGCTGCTCGCCGAGATGCGCGGCGTGCCGCGGCTGGTCGCGCGGCTGATGTATGGCTCCGGCGTGCGCCTGCTGGAGGCGCTTTCGGTGCGCGTGAAGGACCTCGACCTGGAGCGCTGCACGCTCACGGTGCGGGACGGCAAGGGATCGCGCGACCGCGTGACCGTGATCCCGCAGGCGCTGCGCGACGAGCTGCGGCGGCACCTGGAGACGGTGCGGCTCCAGCACGAGCGGGACCTGCGGCACGGGGCCGGCTGGGTGGAGTTGCCGGATGCGCTGGCCCGCAAGATGCCGTCCGCCGGCCGGGAGTGGCCCTGGCAGTGGGTCTTCCCGGCTACCCGCCCGTACGTCGACCGGGTCTCGCACCAGCTCCGCCGGCACTACCTGCACGAGAGCGTGATCCAGCGCGAGGTCAAGCGGGCCGCCGCCCGCGCCCGGATCCCCAAGCGGGTCACGACCCACACCCTGCGCCACTCGTTCGCCACGCACCTGCTGGAGTCGGGCGCCGACATCCGGACCGTCCAGGAGCTGCTCGGCCACCGCGACGTCAGCACGACCCAGGTCTACACGCATGTGCTCAACCGCGGGCCGGGGGCGGTGGTCAGTCCGATGGACCGGCTCTGAGCGGCGGGTAGGGCCACGCGTTCACGCGTGCCCACCGAAGCTCGACGCATCAGCGAGGCAGAACCGGATGGTCACGATCATCGGGGAAATCACCGGGCGCAGGACCATCGCGGTCGGACAGGCGATCCGGGAGATCGATCGCCTCGTCAGGGTCTACGGTGCAGGACGCTGGAGGAAGTGCGGGGGGATCGCCCGGGTCCGGCTTCCTGAGGGCTCCGTCTGCCGAGCCGAGGTACACTGGTATGAGGCCCACGGCGTTGGACGGAAGGAACTCAAGGTCAAACGCCTCGTGAGAGACTAGAAACATGACGCGAACCACAGCAGACAAGCAGTTTGTCGTGTGCGTCAAGAACCGGGGCTACCGCGCCTCGCTGGTCCTCCGCCGCATCTACGAGCTCGTGCCCGATTCCGAGGCGACCGAGCACGGTCTGTGCAGGGTGATCGACGAGTCGGGGGACGACTACCTCTACCCGTCGAGTTTCTTCATGGCGATCGAGCTTCCTCAACCGGTCAAGCGCGCGATCGCGGGTGCGAGGTAGACCCCGGCGCGACCGTTCGTCTCGCCGGGGTCCACCGATTGCGGCGCATCGGCCACGCCAGGGACGCGCACGTGCGCCAAACCTGGCAGCCTAATCCGGCGCATATCGCGGACTCACGGGACATCCAGAATCGGTAAGTGTTGACTCTTCTGGGGGTTGAGGAGTACAAAGACTGCGGGGTGCGCCTGCTTGGCCGACAGTCCCGCCGCCCGAAGTGGGTTAGCCCGACCGCAGTCTAAATCTAGTTGGGTGACACGAAGACGCGCGTTGGGCGCTGTATGGGGGAAACCAGCGGTGTCTCTCTTCACTGAGCCTGTCGATCGCTACTTCGTGCTGCAGCTTTTCCTCGGGCTCGCGTTCTGCATTGGCTTCTTCCAGGCAGCGAGCGCTGCTCTTGCCGTCCTCGGCCTCCCGAGCCCGCTCGACGCCTCGCACGACGCGGCCCTCCGCACGCTCCTCACCAATGCGAGCGGTGCCGTTCTCGCAGCGTTTGCGTTCTGGTTCGTCGGTCATCTCAGGCGCCGCGCCCAGAGGGCCGCGTCATGACGCGAACTGAACGCCAACCTGCTCCGCCTGACCCTTCCTGGTTGGATTCGCTTAACCGCCGGGGTCTTTCGGCCTCGGCTCGCTCCATCGCCGGAGCTCGTGGCGCGAGCTGTCCGCTGAGCCGCGTGACACCCAACAACGCGCTCCAGCTGACGGGCGCTCCGGGTTCTGCTGCAGGGTGTACCATCACTAGGATGCGCAATAGGAGCGCCGGATGATCGGGTCGGGTGACGGTTGGTATCGCGACTATGCGGAGTTCGTGTTCCGTGACACGGCGCCTACGGACATCGGCGGCACGCTACACTCCCTTGGTGCGCACTCGGAGTTCGATCGCGAATCGCTCCTGGCTCTTCCCAGGACACACTTCCCCGCTTCTAGACTTCTTCCTAGAAGACTTCGACACCTACTATGCTGAGCTGACCCTCGAGTCGCTAGGCTCGTATGCCCCACTCCTGATTGCACTCGGAGCGGATTGCGACGGTGCGCTCCTTCTGCATGTCTCCGTACGAGCTAGTCCCGAAGCGTTTCTTGCACTGCGCACTTTTACATTGACGCTCCTAGAGAATCACCAGGGCGCCGTTAGGAACGAAACGAGTAACCGGGTCTGGACCCGACAGGACCTCGCCGAACTTCGAGTCCGAAACGACTGGACGCGTCTCGCAGGAAGCGGTGGCCCCACCGGGAACAGGGGCCAGCATAACTTTGCGCTGCAGCCGCCGGGCGCTCCGGGTACTCAGTGAGGGTGTACCATTATCCCGCGCCCGCAGCTGAGCGCGGCGTTGGACGGCCATGTACATACGGCGCGGTGGCGCCGATAATCGCGCGACGCGGGAAGAAGCAGTTGTCCGCCTCCTAGTGCGGCATGACAGATCACAGACACGGAGGATCATCATGATGCGCAGACAGGTCGGATCGTCGTGTCTTTCTGCTCGTCCTTGCGGCATTTGCTCTGTTCTCGGGCGGATCGATCCCCCAACGCGAAAGCGGAATCGGCGAGCTATGGCGGTCATGGACCGTGGACCTTTGTTGGGGTGGGAAATGGGGGGGGCTATCTCCTCAACACCACGACGGGCGATCTTTGGATGATTCAAGGACGACGCTCAAGGTACCGGTGCCGGAGGCGAAGCCGCAAGCCGCAAAGTAGATAGCAGCCGCGTAGTATTCTGTGTGTATGCTGCAAGACACACGAGGTAGTGTCTTCGTTCGAAGCAGAGATGACGTTCACCCTGCCGGACACTGAGCCGTCCAACTACGCGTAGCAGCTGACCAGCGGGCCCACTGCTGTCGGGCGCGGTGGTGCGCTGGGCCCGCTGGCAGCTGAACGCAACGTTAGACCTCGGGAAGAAGGCCGGACGAGCGTGCACAAAGTCCTCCTCGGCTTCGTTGTGTTCCTGGCCGTCGCCGCCATCGCGGTCTATGTCGTCGCTCTGCATCCCCGCATCACTGCGGGCCGGCAGGTCCGGAACTACGCCTCTCTTCAGTTCTACAAGGCCGTTCTTTGTGACTACCACGATGACAATCAGTCATATCCCGGATCCCTCGCGACAGCGCTCACGTGGTGGGCGGCAACTCGACGTCCGCTACGAGCCGATGAGCGGGGTGGTGACTATTGGGGAAACCCCGTCTATTTCGTCACGGATGGTGATCATTTTACGCTGGCGAGCTTCGGTCGGGATAACACGCCCGATCGGCCCTTGCCGTGGCCGCCTGGCGGAGTACCGAGAGGGGACAAGACACCTTGTCAACACCTGAACCGGGATACGGTGGTGTTCGACTCTGGAATAGATCAAGCATGCTCCAAGTGACCGAACCGAGGTCTAACAACGCGTATCTGGACTCCTCCCGCAAGCCCTCCGGTGACGAACTGGCCCCTCGCTGATCGATCGCAACGGAGAGACGATCTGACTGCAGTCGTATCTCCGGCCTTTCGGTGGAGCGCCTCGCGCTCCTGGCCATGATGGAAAGTCGCGCGCGGTGCCAATCGCTGCAACGACCCCTGGGGGCCAGCAAAGTTGTCGGCGTTTCCGCGCGCAGGTCAGTGCCGTTTCGCCATCACGTTCGATCTCGGGGGCAGTCGTCTCCTGGGCTTGTCCGTCAGATGCGTTTGGCTTTCGCCGTACCGCGGTAGCTCTCCCCGGAACGCCAGACCGCCCACACGACGCGGGCGAGCTTGTTCGCCAGTGCCGTGGCCGCCTTGTTGTGGCCGCGCCGGGCTTCGACCCGCAAGACCCAGCGGCGGAGCGTGTCCGGAGACTTCATCGTCTTCGAGCTGAGCAGAACCGCTCGGGCGCCGTGGATCAACAGCATCCGGATGTAGGTGTCGCCTCGCTTGCTGATCGCGCCGAGGCGTCGGACCTGGCCCGATGACCGCTCCCGGGGGGTCAAGCCGAGGTAGCTCGCAAAGTGCCTGCCCGAGGGGAAGCGCTCGACATCACCGACGAAGGCCACGAGGGCCGTCCCGCTGAGCAGGCCGACTCCGGGTACGCTCATCAGCCGCCGCACCAGCGCCGATTGCCGTGCGTGCGCCCGCAAGTCCCGCTCGATCGCCCCGATCCGCTGCTCCAGCTCGTGGATTTCGGCGCACAAGGCGGCCAGGACGTCCCGCAGCGGCAGCGTCAGGGGCGCGTCGGCGTCGCTGAGCAGCTCCTGAACCCGCGGTACGACCTTCCCCGCGCCGATCGGGATCACGAACCCGAGCTCGCGCAACACTCCACGCACCGTGTTGATCCGCGCCGTTCGTGTCGCCATCCACCCCGATCGGATCCGATGGAGCGCGGTCAGCGCCTGCTGCTCTTCCGACTTGACCGGCACCGGCTTGATGTCGTCGTTCCGCAGCGCCTCCAGAATGCCCTTGGCGTCGGTCCGGTCGGTCTTGTTGCGGGTGATGTAGGGCCGGACCGCGTGCGGCGGCAGCAGCAGGACCCGGTGCCCGGCGGCCTCGATCCGCCGGCCCCAGTAGTGCGCGCTGCCGCACGCCTCCATCGCCACCGTCGCTTGCGCCCGCCCGTCGAAGAATTGCTCGAACTTCGTCCGGGTTAGCCGGTGCCGTTCGGAGACCCGGCCCGGGTGGGTCGACACCGCGACTTCGAAGACCGACTTGGCCACGTCCACGGCGATCGTTGCGCTACAATCCATGGCGGACTCCTCCTTGGGCGGTACACCCAGTGCACGATGACTTTGGCACGATCGATGCCGCGTTCGGTCATCGGGAGGAGTCCATTCCATCACTGCAGCCGCCGGGCGCTACGGGTTCCGAATGAAGGGTGTACGATTATCCCGCGCCCGCAGCTGAGCGCGGCGTTGTACGACATGGCAGCGCATCGCAGAAGAAAGCGGCGCCTTCGCACTAAGCTCCATCGGCGCATTCTTGATAAGCACTTCGTGGGCCTAACCTGCCGGGCTGCTTGGAGAGCCCGCCTCTTTAGCGCTCCCTACCATTGCGAGCTTCCAATCGACGTCACGCACCTTGACGACCTCAGCCCAGAGTTCCAGCGCGACATTCGGCGCTACGGCTTACGATACACAGCGGCGAGGGTCCCGCCAGACCACGCGGAGCCCTGGCTCAGCGCTGGTGGCTTGTCGTCTTTCGGTTTCGGTCGAGGAGTTTCCGACAGTAGATATCTACTCTGGGAACAACCCTGATGTGCTCTGAACAGCACATGGTCCGGACGCAAATCCTCGCTCCTGTCAGGGGCCCGCGAAGGCCGGGCGCCGCACAACTGTGCGCTCCAGCCGACGGGCGCTCCGGGTTCTGCCAGAGGGTGTAGCATCATCCCGCGCCGGCAGCTGAGCGCGGCGTTAGGTGGCCGCACAGATGTTCAGGAGGGACAAGGCTCTGAGATCCTGGGCTGCGGCACTTGGGATGGCAACACTCTGTGCGTGCGGGGGCCCTGCCTTGCCTCCAGACCCTCCGGCTCTCGCACAGCACCGCGGCGAAGCGCCGCCCCTCAATCCGTCACCCGTTCGCGAAGTCATGGTTGACCACCAGGGGTGTTTCGGTCCGTGTCCGGTCTACGCTGTGACTCTTCGAGACGACGGAACGTGGGAGTGGGAGGGAAAGGGTTTCGCCTCGCCAACGGGTTTGCTGAAGGGGAAGACCTACGAGTCAGTGTTCTCGCCACTATTCCGCTGGCTCGCAGACCACCCCGAGCTGTACGCAGCCAGTACTGACCGGATCCATTGCAACGACTGTGAAGTCGTTGAGTTTCGTTTTCGTCTGAACACTGGCGACTCAGTTGTCGTCAGATATGGGATGGGCTTGACGGGCGATGACTTTTGGGCGCTCTCGAATCTCGTTGACGCAGTCATCGGCCGCGAGAAGTCTAGGCGGAACAACGAGTAGCATGTGCGCGCGCCGGCCGCCTAACAACGCGCTGGTCCTGCCGGTCCGACTTGTCACGCCCGTTGCACACAACGCAACGGGCGCGCCAGTCCGGCCCGCAGGTCAGCGCGAGCGTTAGCCGATGACCCGCGAGAGGAACTCGCCTGTGAAAACTAACAAGCTCGCTTCGTTGATCCGCGCAATCGGGCTTTTCGGTTTTTTGATAGCACATTCTTCATTTGCCGAAACAACGAAGAGCGAGGACTTCCCGCCCGTCGAACGCGCATCCTTCCATCAGTTGGTCTTCGCAGACGAAGACTTTTCGGTCCTCAACAATCTCTATCCGCCTGGTGGCGATTCCGGTTTTCATGCCCACTACCGGGACATGTTCTACGTCGTGATCCAGCCCGGGCAGGGAAGCAGCGTTCAAGAACTTGGGGGGGCACTAGTTGCGGGGCCGAAGGTTGCCATGGGAGCCGCCGCATTTGGCGACTTGGGCGGCGAATCTCGCGTTCACCGAGTGGTGAACAGTGACAAGAGCATCGCCCAGTTCATCGTCGTGGAATTGCGCCGCACTAAGCCCAAAGGAAAGCTCGTTTCGTCGCGCGAAGCTTCGAAGCGCTACACGCAGATTGTCGATAACCCTCGGCTGCGGGCATGGCGCCTTATCTTGGAGCCCGGTCAATCTACCGCATCTATTTCGCAGGTTGGCAAGGGTATTCGCATCGTCGTGCGCGGTGGCATGTTGAGCACCATGTCTCCTGGTATACCTGACCAAGTTCTGGTGTTGCGGCCTGGCGATGTTTCAATTCAGTCTCCCGGCTTCACTCGCGCACTCACCAACACCGGAACGGAAACGATTGAAGTGGTCGAAATGGAGCTGAAATAGGAGGCCTCATGTTGAAATTGGCTAACAGTTCATTTGAGCCGCCGCCGCTTCGCGGCGCGGCTAGATTCAGGTGTTAGACGTAACGACCGCGCGATGCACCCCTCGTCTTGAGGTTCCTCGCTTATGAGCGTACTGCTCCTTCTTGCCCTTTCGGCCGCTACCGCACCGTCTCCGGACATCAAGGTCCGAGCCGAGGCGGTCGTTACGGTGTGCCGGAACGGTCCGCGCTCAGCATTGGCGATTTCGGATGCTTTTCGGCAGATTCAGCGTCAGGAGCTGACTCCGGACCAACTTCGAACGTACGATACTCGCACCTTGGAAGTCCTCTTCGACGCCGTGGCAGGTGCCTCGGAGCAACTTCAGCGTCCAGAGTTGCTCCAACCGCTTGAGGATATTTTCCAGGAGAGCCTCCGCCGTGGATACGTTGGCAACATGGTCGACGTGTTGTACGCCCAGTACGTCCAGCAGCGCGACTGGGAGAAGGCACGTAAGCTGAATGAGCGATTCCCGTCCGAGGTGCGCCAACTGCCGCAGATCGTAGGGCCGTCCGTCACAAAAGCGGATGTCCCCGCGATCTACACGGTTTCCCGGGACGGCAGCACTCTGACGTACGCACCAGTTGACCTCGCGGGGCCAATCATCGTATCGGTTGTCTCCCCTCGATGTCACTTCTCTGAGGACCTTGTCCGGTTGATAGAGGGCGCCCCGGATCTCTCGAGGCTCTTCCGGAAGTACGCCGTGAACATCGATCCATCCACTTATGGAGTGGACGCGGCTGAACTTGCGCACGTCAACCGCAAGGGGCGTTTCCGCTACAGTGTTCTTTACCGCGGCGCGGGCTGGAAGGACTTTGACTTCTCGCATACACCGCAGTTCTACTTCGTGAAGGGGGGAGCAATCCTGTACAAGTTCGATGGAGTGGACAAGGACGACTTCAGAGCCAGGCTTGCGGAAGGTCTGGCCAAGATCGGGCTCTAGCCAAGACTGCTCGGACGAGGCCGGAGATTCCTCGAATCGCCCGCGTCGCCCGTAGAAGACTGCTGTAGGAATTCCGTCCAACAACCGGTTCCAGCGGTCGGTCTGCTGCGCAGACCGCCGCTGAACCGGAGCGTTGTTGGGCCTATCGGAGGCGAAGATGTCCCGGTTCTTCACGCTCTTGGGCCTCGTCGCGATCCTCGTTGCGTTGGTGCTCTTGCCTGCCTGTAACCGCTCCCGCCAGGATGCGGAGATCCAGCAGATCGGGCTTGCCCACGCCGCTGAGGTATCAGGACTCTGCGCAGCCGCACTCGAAGCGCTGGATCGAAACGAAACCGAGAAGGCCCGCGAGTTGCTTGCTCTCAACCTGCGCGAATCCGTCCTTCACGCCGAAGGCCTGGTTGCAGTCGGAGCGAGAATCGAACAGCCCATGCCCAGCATCCGGGCTGGCATGGCCCGCGCCGGCGCCTATGCAGCGCAGCATGATCCGCGGGTTGCCGACGCAGCGAAGCGGGTGCTCGGTGTGCTCGGTCCTGACCCAGCGGCCGGCACGCAATGAAGGCCCAACTTTGTGTAGCAGCTGACGGGCGCGCCGGCTGCTTTGGCGAAGCGAACGAACGCGGGCGCGCCCGCAGCTGAGTACGGCGTTGGGCAGACAGTACCCACGCGTACCTCGGAGTGGGTACGCTATCTTCGGTTACCATCGCCCCCCGAAAGAAGGAGCATCTCCGATGACCAAGGTGACACCCTTCCTGATGTTCAACGATCAGCTCGAGGCGGCCATGGAGTTTTACACCGCCACGTTCCCGGACTCCGAAATCAGGAACGTCGCCCGCACTGGCAAGGACGGTCCGATCACCTCCGCCGAGTTCGTCGTCGGTGGTCAGGTCTTCATGGGCTACAACGGGGGCCCGTACTTCACCTTCTCCGAAGGCTTCTCCCTCTATGTTGACTGCGAGGACCAAGCGGAAGTCGACGAGTATTGGGACAAGCTCGTCAAGGCCGGCGCGACGCCTACCGCGTGCGGCTGGATCAAGGATCCGTTCGGTCTCTCGTGGCAGATCGTGCCACGACGATTCATGGAGCTCATCCGCGACAAGGACCCCAAGAAAGTGAAGGCCGTGATGGAAGCCATGATGACGATGGTGAAGCTCGACGTAGCGGCCCTTGAGAGAGCCTACAATGAGGCGTAGCGGTGTGAAACGCCTGCGCCTTGAGCGCCTGGAAGTGCTGCCCAGCAACAGCATGCAGCGGACCGCGCTGCGCGCCGCCGCTGGTGCTGGGCGTTCGGCGGGCTTCGCTGGGAGCAAGGGGAGTTGAATGGCCACACCATATTGGGCCAAAGCTGTGCTCCGATCGCTGGTGTGGCTGGGAGCGACTGCCTTCTTGGCCTACCTCAAGAAACCCGACGGAGCGAGCTTCGCCGCAGTCCGAGAAGACTGGATCGGTTGGCTCGGGGTTGGCCTCCTGGTAGCGGGGCTGGGCCTCCACTTTTGGAGCAACCTCAGTCTTGCTTGGGGTGAGTATGAGAGCCGTCAGGGGGTGGAGACACTTGTCGTCCGCGGCCCCTACCGGTATGTCAGGCACCCGACCTATCTTGCCGGAGTCCCGCTCCTGTTCGGCGTGTGCTTGCTGTACCCTCCTCTGCGGATGGCAGACCTGATCGCCGGCAGCGTGCCCCGCCGCTGCTGAGCTTGGCCGTTCGACCGCGCCGAACCAATATTGGAGACAATCATATGTACTTCGTCAGGTCGTTCTTGGCGGTGTTCGTCCTTGCGCTGCTGGCTTCGGGATGCAATCCCTCCGGTCCGGCAGTCGTGGCGGATGTCATCTACGTCGGTGGCCCCATTGTAACCGTGAACGACGCACAGCCCGACGCCGAGGCCCTGGCGATCAAGGGCGGGACCATCCTGGCGGTCGGCGCGAGGGCCGAGATCGAGAAGACCCACAGGGGAAAGACGACGAGGACGGTGGACCTCGCCGGCAAGACGCTGGTGCCCGGCTTCATCGATGGCCATGCCCACGCCCAGCAGTTCGGAGGTCAGGCCGTCGGCGCCAACCTGCTCGCCCCGCCGGACGGCAACGTCAACACCGTCGACGATCTCGTGGACAGGCTGAAGACTTTCGCTGCCGGGCCGGATGTCGAACAGACCGGCTGGATTTTCGGCGTCGGCTACGACGATGCTCTGCTCGGCCGCCACCCCACGCGCGAAGACCTCGACAAGGTTTCAACCACGATCCCCGTCATGGCGACCCACATCTCGGGCCATTTTGCGGCGGTCAACACGCTCGGCCTCAAGATGATCGGCTACGACGCCAGGACCCCCAATCCCGAGGGCGGCGTCATCCGCCGCGAGGCCGACGGCAAGACACCGAACGGCGTGCTCGAAGAACTGGCCGCCATTCCGCACATGCTGACGGCGGTCACGCCCGCCACGCAGGAGGGCAAGGACTACTTCCTGAAGCGCGGCCTCGAGATGGCCAAGAGCTACGGCTACACCACGGCCAACGAAGGCCGCATGTTCGGCCCCATGCATGCGGTCATGGTCGACGCGGCCATGCGCGGCCTGGTCGACATCGATTTCATCGGCTGGATGGACTACACGGGCAAGAGCGAGCTCGACAAGGGTTTCAGCACGAGCTATTCCAACCACTACCGTCTCGGCGGCCTGAAGGTCACCCTCGACGGCTCGCCACAGGGCCGCACGGCCTGGCGTACCGAGGCCTATCTGCTGCCGCCCGATGGCCAGGCGACCGGCTACAAGGGCTACCCCGCCATTCCCGACACCAAACAGGTCGAGGCCTATCTCGAGGAGGCCTATAGCAAGGGCTGGCCGGTCAAGGTCCACGCCAATGGCGACGCTGCCATCGATCAGCTGTTCGAAGCGCTGAAGCCGGTGGTCGCGAGACATGGCGTCAAGTCCGGTCAGACGATCCTGGTCCACGGCCAGTTCATCCGCCCGGATCAGGTGCAGGCGCTGAAGTCGCTCGGCATCTTCCCTTCGATGTTCCCGATGCACACCTTCTACTGGGGCGACTGGTACAAGCAGATCGTCGGCCCGGAACAGGCCGCCCGGATCTCGCCCATGCGCTCGATCCTGAACACGGGCCTGCACGCCACCAGCCACACCGACGCGCCCGTTGCGCTGCCCAACCTGATGCAGGTCGTGTGGGCGACCGTGAATCGCACGTCGCGTTCCGGGACGGTCATCGGCCCCGACGAACGCGTCACGCCCTACGAGGCGATGAAGATGATCACCCTCTGGGGCGCCGAGCAGTTCGGTGAACAGACGATCAAGGGCTCACTCGAGCCCAACAAACTGGCAGACATGGTGATCCTCTCCGACAACCCGCTCACGATCGACCCGACGAAGCTCAACACGATCGTCGTGCTCGAGACCATCAAGGAAGGGAAGACTGTCTACAAGCGAGAGCCATGAGCCGAGGCACGGGTAGGTCTCACGCACTCGGTCCAGCAACCGGTTGCAGCGGACGGCCCGCTACGCGGCCCACCGCTGATCGCGAACGTTGGCTGTACATGAGAAACACTGGCGCGAATCCCATTGGTGAAGGCCGACCGCGGTTCGCGGCCGGAATGGAGGTCGTTGCGTTCGGGGCATCCTACGCCCTGTTCTCATTGCTGGTGATGGTGGTGAACACAACCATGCCGGGTCTCGGGGATCCGAAGTTCGGGCCGACCGGGTGGCACCTTGTACTGGCCATTGTGGGCCGCTTGTTTCAGCCCGGCGGTTCTCGTTGCGAGCATTGCCCGAAATACCGGTCGTGCGGTTCAACCGAGCTCGTGGCTCTTCTGGAGTGAAGTGGAGCCATTCTTGAAGAAGGCCGCGCGGATGGCGATCCTGGCAGGCACGGTCCTTACGTGCGTCGGGAGTTGCAACGAGCCTGCAATTCCGCCAGACCCTCCTTGGCTCGACAGTCGGAGCCCCGCCGCCAATCGGTGCTACCCCTCCGAACCCCTCTTTCAGCGAGGTCCACTTCCGTCGGTGGCAATGTCAGTATGTGTCAGGGAATGACTTCGACGATCAGCTATGGATGATCCGGTACGACGTTGGAACCAAGACGTACGAAGGGTTCGAATTCAATAGGTGATGAGCAGGCGCCCCAGCGTCCGGATGAACCTGCCGGTTCGCTGCGCGGCCGGCAGGTTGTCACGCCCGTCATGCGGCTCTTTCACAATCTCCCGACCGATGACTAACGGAGTGTCGTTGCAGGAGGAATCGAAGGCATGACGACGGGGTTCTGGGATGCACGGGCCAGGAAATACAACGACGAGATTGAGAAACATGACGCCGTCTTCATTCGGACAGTTGAGGCGACAAAATCGCTGCTCTCCGCCTCAGATGTCGTGCTGGATCTTGGCTGCGCATCGGGTGAGTTCAGTCTTGATATCGCACCCTGCGTTCAGCGCGTCCATGGAATCGACACATCGACCAGCATGATCGCCATAGCCACGGAGAAGGCGACTGCCCATTCGGCGGGCAACGTGACCTTTGCCTCGACTGGTGTTTTCGACCGATCGCTGGACGCACACGGCTACACCCGGGTACTTGCCTTCAGCGTCCTGCACTTGGTCGAAGACCTGCCAGCCGTCCTGGGCCGCATCAACAGGCTCTTGCCAACCGGCGGGCTGCTCATCTCGGAAACCCCGTGTTTCGGTGAAAGAAGCCTGCTGCTCAAGTTGTTCGTCGGCATCGCCCAGAGGGTGAAGATCGCACCACCGATTCTCAGCCTTCGCGTTCGCGAGCTCGAAGCAGCAATTGCGGGGGCCAGCTTCGACATTGTTGAATCGAAGGAATGGGATCCCAGGAACGCGGTTCATTGGATTGTTGCCAGGAAACGGCAGCATGCGAGCTGAGGGTCTTGCATGATTGAGAACGCGAGGCCGCATGGCAGGGCGCTGTAGCCGCGAAGCTCGCCAGGCATGGCATCTCAGTACCGGAGGCGGCCACGGTACTCGCTGATCCGCTGGCCGTTGAACTCGAAGTGCGCCACCGCTGTGGCGGCCCGATTCGCAGGGGTGATCTCAGCGGTCCGCAGCCTGCGGAGCTGCTGTGAGATCATCCTCCCGCCCCGGGAGACGTCCATGAGCGTTCGCGTCGTCCGACTCGGAACCCCGCGGGTTCCGGGTGAAGGTCCGAGAATCGGAACGGTTCGCCGCCCTCCGCGCGGCGTGCCGAAGGAGCAGTTTTCGGCGCAGAACTGGTACGACGTCTGGTTCCCGAACCTCGCTCCCAGCCTGGAGACCATGAAGCTCGGGCTGGCGGCCTCGTCGCCGGCGCAGTGGTCGGCTTTCGCGAGGAAGTACAGGGCGGAGATGGCCGAGCCCGGGGCCAGGCACGACCTGCAACTCCTGGCCGTGCTCTCGCACGCAACGGATTTCTCGGTGGGCTGCTACTGCGAGCACGAGGACCGCTGCCACCGGTCCATCCTGAAACAGCTGCTCGCCGAGTGCGGCGCGAAGCTCGAGCAGGCGAGCGAGTCTCGACGATAGCGGGCCGGTTGCTGGAGCGCGCCGCAGGGCGCCGATTCGGGTCTCGCGACCGGGAAGGGGTACGCCAGCGGGGCTCCGATGGGCGGCGACCACGGAGTAGTATGTGCGGACCGGCGAACAGGCCAGTGAGGCTTGCTGAATGGACTCTGCCGATCCCACCGCACTGCGAGCCGGCCTTCATTCCGTCGCGGACCGGGCCGCCGACTTCCTGGACTCTCTGCCCACTCGACATGCCTGCGGCACGGCTACTCCGGAGGAGTTGATCCGGGCCCTGGATCGGCCGCTCCCGGAGCACGGCGCCCCGGCCGACCAGGTGATCCGCGAGCTGGCCGCCGACGTCGAGCGCGGCCTGGTGGCGAGCGCCGGCCCGCGGTACTTCGGGTTCGTGGTCGGCGGCGCGACACACGGCAGCCTGATGGCCGACTGGCTCACCTCGGCCTGGGACCAGAACGCGCAGGTCTACACGACCTCGCCGGCGGCCGCTGCGGTTGAAGTCATCGCCGCGCGATGGATCGTCGAGCTGCTCGGGCTGCCTGCCGGTTCGTCCGTCGGCTTCGTCACGGGCTGCCAGATGGCGAACTTCACTGCTCTCTCGAGCGCCAGGAACACCGTGCTCGAGCGCGCGGGCTGGGACATGGACGTCCAGGGGTTGTTCGGCGCCCCGCCCATCGCGGTCTTCATGAGCGAGTGCGGCCACGCGACCGTCCGGTCGGCGCTCCGGATGATGGGCGTCGGCTCCGCGCAGATCCGCGAGATCCCGGCCGACGCGGAGGGACGGATGAGCCTGCCCGCGCTGCAGGGCGAACTGCGGCGCGCCGCGGGCCGGCCGATGATCCTCTCGCTCCAGGCCGGGCAACGTGAACACCGGCGCGTTCGAGCCGATCGACGCGGTCGCCGACCTCGTGCGGGCGGAGAACGCCTGGATCCACGTGGACGGCGCGTTCGGGCTCTGGGCGGCGGTCTCGCCGGAACTGCGCGTCCCGCTGCGCGGATTGGAGCGCGCCGATTCCTGGGCCACCGACGCGCACAAGTGGCTCAACGTGCCCTACGACTCGGGCCTCGTGATCGTGAAGGACCCGGCGCGGCACCGCAGCCTCAAGACGGACCGCTGCGCCTACGCCGGGGAGGAATCGGAGGATCGGCGGGACGGCTCGACGTGGGCTCCCGAGAATTCACGGCGGGCCCGGGCCTTCGTGCTCTACGCCGTGCTTCGGGAGCTGGGACGATCCGGCGTCCGCGCGATCGTCGAGCGGTGCTGCTCGCTGGCGCGGCAGTTCGCGCTGGAAGCGGCGCGGCTCCCGGGCGCGCGGGTGCTGAACGAGGTCGTCCTGAACCAGGTCCTCGTCCGCTTCGATGTCCCGGGCGTTGACGATTCTCCAGCGCTTCACGCGGCGATCGCCGCGCGCGTCCAGGCGGAAGGCCGGTGCTGGCTGGGGACGACGACCTGGCGCGGGCAGCCGGCGCTCCGGGTGTCGATCTGCAACTGGTCCACGACCGAAGCGGACATCGCGATGGCGATGGAGTCGTTGGCGCGAGCGCTTCGAGCGGTATCGAACGGATTCCCCGGACGTGGAGAGGCCGACCATGCATCGTGAGGGACACCGCGGCGAGCGGATCGGCTGGTTGCGCGCCGCCGTGCTCGGCGCCAACGACGGCCTCATCTCGACCAGCAGCCTGGTCGTGGGCGTGGCGGCCGCCGAGCCGGACCAGACCGCGATCCTGCTGACCGCCGTCGCTGGACTTGCCGCCGGTGCGCTCTCGATGGCGGCCGGCGAGTACGTCTCCGTCAGCTCCCAGGCGGACACCGAGCAGGCCGATCTCGCGCGGGAGCGCGGCGAACTCGCCAGCTCGCCGGAATCCGAGCGGGACGAGCTGGCGGGGATCTACGTCGCCCGCGGCGTTGGCCGCGAAGTGGCGCTCCAGGTCGCCGATCAACTGATGGCCCACGACGCGCTGGGGGCCCACGCCCGGGACGAGCTTGGCATCCACGAGCTGACGCGGGCCCGCCCGATCCAGGCCGCGCTGGCGTCCGCGGCCTCCTTCGCGGCCGGTGCGGCGCCGCCGGCGATTCTCGCGGCGATCCTGCCCATCGGCACCCTTACGCCGGGCATCGTGGCGGTGACCGTCGCGCTCCTCCTCGCGCTCGGCGGTGTCGCGGCTCGCCTCGGGGGCGCACCGGTCGCGCGCGGCGCCGTACGCGTCGCGTTCTGGGGCGCGGTGGCGATGGGGTGTACGGCCGTCGTCGGGCGGCTCTTCGGCGCCGTCGTCTGACGGTACTGCTCTCGGGAGGTCACCATGAGGCCACTCCTCGCGCTCGCGGTCGGCGCGCTGCTTCTCGTCGCATGCTCCGGCGAACGTCGGCCGGACATCCCGGCCCCGGCCCCGGCTCCGGTTCCTCCGGGCTACCTCGACAGCACAGGCCGCGACGACGCCCTCAGCGGCGGGACCAGGCTGATCCCGGTGAACACGCCGAAGGGCACCTTCCGCGTCTGGACCAAGCGGGTCGGCAACAACCCGCGGATCAAGGTGCTGCTGCTGCACGGCGGGCCCGGCGCAACCCACGAGTGTTTCGAGGCGTTCGACAGCTGGTTCCCCGCCGCCGGGATCGAGTACTACTACTACGACCAGCTCGGCTCGGCCTACAGCGACCAGCCGGATGAACCCGAGTTGTGGGACCTGCCGCGCTTCGTCGAGGAGGTCGAGCAGGTCCGGGCGGCGCTTGGGCTCGACAAGGACAACTTCTATCTGCTCGGCCAGTCGTGGGGCGGGATCCTGGCGATCGAGTACGCGCTGAAGTACCAGCAGCACCTGAAAGGACTCGTCATCTCCAACATGATGGCCAGCATCCCGGCCTACAACGAGTACGCCAACCGCGTGCTGATGCCGGCGATGGACCAGGCCGTCCTGGCCGAGATCAAGCGCCTCGAGGCCGAAGGCCACACCGACGACCCGCGCTACATGGAGCTGCTGATCCCGCACCACTACGCGCAGCACCTGCTGCGCATGCCACCCGACCAGTGGCCCGATCCGGTGGTCCGGACGTTCAAGCACCTCAACCCGAAGGTGTACGTCCCGATGCAGGGACCGAGCGAGCTGGGCGCCAGCGGGAAACTCGTCGACTGGGATCGCGCGGCCGACCTGGGCCAGATCACGGTGCCCACGCTGGTGATCGGCGCCCGCTACGACACGATGGACCCGGCGCACATGGAGATGATGGCGGGCCGGGTGAGGCACGGGCGCTTTCTCTTCTGCCCGAGCGGTAGCCACCTCGCGATGTACGACGACCAGAAGGTCTACATGAACGGCCTGATCCAGTTCATCCTCGACGTCGACTCCGGCCGCTTCTGAGGCGGAATGAGCCCATACTGGTCGGCTGAAGGAGGCGCCATGGCGACCCAGATCTTCGTCAACCTGCCGGTGAAGGACCTCGACCGGTCCGTAGCATTTTTCACGAAGCTCGGCTTCCGCTTCGACCCCCAGTTCACCGACGAGAACGCGACCTGCATGATCGTCTGCGAGAACATCTTCGTCATGCTGCTGGTGGAGGAGTTCTTCCAGTCATTCACGAAGAAGACGATCTGCGACGCCAGGCAATGCACCGAGGCGATCGTCTGCCTGTCCGTCGCGAGCCGGGCGGAGGTCGACGGAATGGTCGCGAAGGCCGTCGCGGCCGGCGGTGCGGTCCCGAACGAGTCCAAGGACTACGGGTTCATGTACGGGCACGGGTTCGAGGACCTGGACGGGCACCTCTGGGAGGTCATGTTCATGGATGCGAAGTCGGCTCACAAGAGCTAGGTGGTGGTGCTGCCGGCGCCCCTGAGGGGTACTCTCTGCGAACGCACGCAGCTCGAAAGGGAGGTCCACGTGAGCAGCAACGCCGAGGTGATTCGCGGTCTCTACAGCGCCTTCGCACGCGGGGATGTGCCGGCCGTCCTGCAGGGGCTCGCACCGGAGATCCGCTGGACCGAAGCCGAGGGGTTCCCGTACGGTGGGACCTACACGGGTCCGGAGGCGGTTCTCGCGAACGTCTTCATGAAGCTCGGCACGGAGTGGGAGGGGTTCGCCGCCGTACCGCGGGAGCTGGTCGCCGAGGGGGACAAGGTCGTCGCGCTGGGGACGTACAGCGGCACCTACGTGGCGACCGGCAAGCGGGTCGAGGTTCCGTTCGCCCACGCCTGGACCCTCCGCGACGGGAAGGCCGTGACGTTCCAGCAGTACACGGACACGGCCGTCGTCCAGCGGGCGCTGCGCTAGCGCGGCGGGGAGACACCGGCCATGCACGCGAAGCGACGGAACGTCCTGTTCGCCCTCCTCGGCGCGGCCGGGCTGGTGCTCAAGGGCCGCTACGCGGGGCCGTTCCAGGAACTCGTCCGCAACTATGGCGGCAATCTCGTCGCTTCCTTCGCCGTCTACTTCATCGTCCTGAACCTGCCGTTCCCCCCGCGGTACGCACGGCTCGGAGCCGCGGGGCTCGCGCTGGCGGTCGTCGAGCTGTTCGAGGTGACGAACGGCTTCGGCGTGATGGCCAACGTCTACGATCCGGTCGATCTTGCCGCGAACGCGGTGGGGATCGCGCTCGCGCTGGCGGTTGACGCGGCGACGAGCCGCATGGTCAGTCCACCTGAAGGGAGGGTCCGTGCCTGATCCTGTGACCTGCGAGAGCTGCAGCATGCCGATCGAAAGCGGCCGCTATTGCCGCTACTGCGTCGACGAGAGCGGCGAGCTGCAGCCGTTCGACGTCCGCTTCGAGCGCATGGTGCAGTGGATGATCAAGAACGACCCTGCGCTCGGGCGCACCGAGGCGGAGTCGCGGACGCGCGCGCACATGCGAGCGATGCCGGCGTGGAAGGACCACCCGCGTCTTGCGAGGTAACCGGCCGGCTGGTGCAGGGCTGCTGCTGCGGGGCAGGGTGTCCCGGTGGCGCGGCGCGGGGACCTGAGCGTGCGGAACCTCCTCGTCCGGGGCGTCGCGATCTGGGCGCTCATCGCACTGGCCGAGACCGTGCAGGGCGTCCTGCGCGTGCTGCTGCTGCAGCCGGTGGTCGGCGAGCTGCGCGCGCGGCAGTTCGCCGTCTTCACCGGATCGATCGTCATCCTGGCGATCGCGACCGCGGCGTCGCGCTGGCTGGGCGCGCGGGGCCGGCGCGAACTGATGGCCGTCGGGCTGCTGTGGCTCGGGCTGATGCTCGCTTTCGAGGTCCTGCTCGGCCGGTTCGTGGCGGGGTTCAGCTGGGAGCGGATCGCCGCGGACTACGACCCCCGGCGCGGCGGGCTGCTGCTCTTCGGGATGGCGGTCATCGCGGTGGCGCCGCTCGTCGCGGCAAGGATCCGCGGCGTTGCCGCGCCCGACGGGCTGCCACGGAGGGCGGCCCCTACAGGTTCGCTGGGCGGACAGGAGCCGGGTGATCGACGCGCCAGTACGCCCCGCCGCCCCCCTCGCGCTCCATGAGCCCGAACTCGACCAGGTTGCGGCGCAGCCGCGCGGTGTCCTCGCTGAAGCGCGCGAGGATCTCGTTGACCTGCTTCTCGCCGTAGCGCTGCCCGGGCTCGAACTCGCGCACGACGAAGCGCAGGATCGCCTGCTCCTTCTTCCGCTGGACGGGGAACGCGCGCAGCCGGCCGTCGGCGTCCATGTAGGTTCGCAGCACCTTGCGGTCGTAGGCGTCGACGTCCACGTCCGCCGCGACGCCGGGCAACGTCTCCTTCGCGAGCAGCCGCTGCGCCATGTCGGCCAGCGCCTTCGGCTCGAGGCGATAGATGCTGTAGTAGCCCTCGGCCCGCGCCGACACGAGGCCGACGCGCGACAGCCTGGCGAGGTGGTGCGAGACGGTGGACGAGCTGAGGCCGAGCATCTCCGCCAGCTGCTCCACCGACAGCGGCTCGTTCGAGAGCAGCGCGATGATCCGCAGGCGGTTGGCGTCGGCGACGGCCTTGAAGAGGGCCAGCATCTCGTCGAGCGGAGGGGTCTCGGTCATGGGGGCTCCCTGGTTCATGTCGATGCTTATCGATTTAATTCTACGCAGATGGAAGGATGTGCGCAAGACGGATCACCCATGTGTTTGTTTCGCAACAGTTTAGACTGGACCGTGCGGCGGAGTAGACTGCGGTCCGCGACACGGGGTGCCGCGCCGTTCGCGAGGGAGGCTCGAAGACCGCATGGCGCCAGGCGAGACGAACGAGCGGCCCGCGTGACTGGCGGGAGCGCCGCGCCGCACGAGCACCTGACGCTCGACGAAGCCCGCCGGATCGCGCTCGCCGCGCAGGGGTTCGACCGGCCGCGCCCGCGCCGCCGGCCCGGCGAGGCGGCGCTGCTGGCGCTGGTCCGGCAGCTCGGCCTGCTGCAGCTCGACTTCGTCAACGTCGTCGTGCCGTCGCACTACCTCGTCCCCTTCTCGCGCCTCGGGCCGTACGACACCGCGCGGCTCGACGCGCTGGCCACGGCGCGGCGCGCGCTGACCGAGCAGTGGGCGCGCGAAGCGTCGCTGGTCCCGCTCGAGACCTGGCCGCTCCTGCTGCATCGCTCCCCCGATCACGACCGGCGCGCGCGGGCGCTCGAGGCGTTCATGACGGAGCACGCCGCCTATGCCGCGCGCGTGCTGGCGGAGGTCCGCGAGCGCGGCCCGCTCGCCGCCGATGAGGTCACGCCGCCGCCCGGCGCGGGGCGGCGCGACCGCAGCGGGTGGGGCTGGAGCCCGGCACGCGCGGCGCTCGAGGGACACCTGGCGCGCGGCACGCTCGCCGTCACGCGCCGGCGCGCCGACCGCGCGCGCGTCTACGACCTCGTCGAACGGGTGCTCCCGACCGCCCGCGTCGAGCGCCCCGCCGGCCGTCCTGCCGATCGCGACGGGGCGTGCCGCGAGCTGCTGCTGATCGCTGCGCGCGCGTCGGGGGTCGCGACCGCCGGCGACCTGGCGGACTGCTTCCGGATCCCGGTGCGCGACGCGCGGCGTCTCGCGGCGCAGCTGGCCGATGAAGGGCAGCTCCGCGAGGTGCGGGTCCTGGGCTGGAAGGAGCCCGCGTTCCTGCACCCCGGCGCGCGCCGGCCGGCGTCGGTCGACGCCTGCGCCCTGCTGTCCCCCTTCGACCCGCTCGTCTGCCACCGCGCCCGCGCCCTGCGCCTGTTCGGCTTCGACTACCGCTGGGAGATCTTCACGCCGGCCGCGAAGCGGCGCTGGGGAACGCACGTCCTCCCCTTCCTGCTGGGCGAACGGCTGGTGGCGCGCGTCGACCTGCGCGCCGATCGAGCGGAGGGGCGCCTGACCGTGATCGCGGCGCACGCCGAGCCGGGGATCGACCGTGCGGCCGTCGGGCGCGCGTTGACCGGGGAGCTGCGCGCGCTCGCCGCGTGGCTCGGGCTGCGGGCCGCACCCGCGGCCGGGGAAAAGGCGCTGGTAGCATGGCGGCCGAAGGCCCGGAGCCCCCGCCCGTGAACGCGCCCTCGCTCGTGAACGCCCGCTCGCCCCGAACCCGGCGCTTCCGCATCCCCCGCGTCCTGGCCGGGTGCGCGGCCCTCCTGGCCGCCGCCTGCGGCCCGTCTCCGGCCCCGTCGACGGCCCCCTCTCCGGAGGCCGCGCTCCCGCCGGCGACGTTCGTCGGCAGCGCGCGCTGCGCGTCGTGCCACAAGGCCGAGTTCGAGGCGTGGCAAGGCTCGCAGCACGCCGTGGCGATGCAGCAGCCGACGGCGACGACGATCCTCGCCCCGTTCGGCGGCGAGACCCTGACCGCCGACGGCGTGACCTCGACCTTCTTCCGGCGCGACGGCAAGTACGTCGTGCGCACCGATGGGCCGGACGGAAAGCTCGCGGACTTCGAGGTCAAGTACGCGTTCGGGGTCGCACCGCTGCAGCAGTACCTGGTCGAGCTGCCCCGCGGGCACGTGCAGGCGCTGCGGGCCGCCTGGGACGCGCGGCCGAAGGAAGAGGGCGGCCAGCGCTGGTTCCACCTCTACCCCGGCGAACGGATCCCGGCCGGCGACGAGCTGCACTGGACCGGCCGGCAGCAGAACTGGAACTTCATGTGCGCGGACTGCCACTCGACGAACGTCCGGAAGAACTACGACGCCGGGACGCGCACCTACCGCACCAGCTTCTCCGAGATCAGCGTCGGCTGCGAGGCGTGCCACGGACCCGCTTCGCGGCACATGGACTGGGCGGCGCACCCGCAGGCGTGGCCGCAGATGGCCGCGAACAAGGGGATCGTCGCGCCGCTGGTCGAGCGCCACGGCGTCACCTGGGCCGTCGACAAGGCGACCGGCCAGCCGGCGCGCAGCACGCCCCGTGCGACCGAGTTCGAGATCGGGATGTGCGCGCGCTGCCACGCCCGCCGCGCCCAGCTCACCGACGACGTCACCGCCGCCGATCGGCTCGACGACGGCTTCCGCATCGCGCTGCTCGACCCGGGTCTCTACCACCCCGACGGCCAGATGCTCGACGAGGTCTACAACTACGGCTCGTTCCTGCAGAGCAGGATGTACGCCAAGGGAGTGACCTGCAGCGACTGCCACGAGCCGCACACGATGAAGACCCGCGCCCCCGGCAACGGCGTCTGCCTGCAGTGCCACGACGGCACGAAGTACGACGCCCCGGCGCACCACTTCCACAAGCCGGGCACCGACGGCGCGCGCTGCAGCTCCTGCCACATGCCGACGGCGACCTACATGGTCGTCGATCCGCGCCACGACCACTCGTTCCGCGTCCCGCGCCCGGACCTGTCGGTCGCGCTGGGCACGCCCAACGCCTGCAACGCCTGCCACAGGGACCGGTCGGCGCCATGGGCCGCGGCGGAGATCGCGAAGCGACGGCCGGCGGGCGCCGCGCCGGGCTCGCTGCGGTTCGGGGAGGCCTTCGCGAGCTTCGATCGCGGCGCGCGCGATGCCGCGGCCGGGCTGGCGGCGATCGCGGCCGACCCCGCGCAACCGGCGATCGTGCGCGCCAGCGCGCTGGCCCGGCTCGCGAACGAGGGTGCAGCCGTGAACGAGGCCCTGCTGTCCGGCGCGACGCGCGACCCGAGCGCGCTGGTGCGCGCCGCCGCCGCGTCCGCGCTGGAGGCCGCCGACCCGGCCCTGCGCGCCCGCCTGCTCGGGCCGCTGCTCGTCGACCCGTCGCGCTCCGTGCGCATCGAGGCGGCACATGCGCTGGCCGGGGTTCCGGCGGCGGGACTCTCCCCGGAGGTGCAGGCCGCGCTCCCCCGCGCCACGGAGGAGTACCTCGACGTCCAGCGCTTCAACGCCGACCGGCCCGAAGCGATGGTGAACCTCGGCACGGCGCTGGCCGCGGGCGGCGACTTCGACGCCGCGCAGCGCGCCTTCCTGTCGGCGATCGAATCGGACCGCGCCTTCATCCCGGCCTACGTGAACCTGGCGGACGTCTACCGCGGGCGCGGCCAGGAGGCGGAGGCCGAGCGAACGCTGCGCGACGCGCTCGCCGCGATGCCGGCGAGCGGCGCGGCCCACCACGCGCTGGGGCTCTCGCTGATCCGGCAGTCGCGCGCCGCGGAGGCGGTCGCGGAGCTCGGCGAGGCGGCCCGGCTCGAGCCGGACAATGCCCGCTTCGCCTACGTCTACGTCATCGCGCTGCACGACACCGGGGACCCCGCGCGTGCGCTCACGCGTGCTCGACGCGGCGCTGAAGCGGCACCCGGACGATCCGGGGCTGCGCGAGCTCGTGGCGGCGTACCGGCCGGGCGCGGCGCCGGCCCGGTGAGGTGCGGGACAGCGGGAGGTCGCCCTCCCGCCGTCCGTCCGAACCTGGTCCGACGCCCCGGTCTCAGTTCGAGCCCGACGACGCCGTGAGCTTCTCCATCGCGTCCCCGATGCTGAAGGACCCGGGCTTCTGGCGCGGCGGGAACTCCTTGAAGCTCTGCAGCCACTGGCCGACGAAGACCTGCGCGGGTACCAGCGCGTAGACGCGGTCGATCCGCCAGCGCCCGTAGCCCATCCCCTCGTGGTCGGCCCGCTCGAAGGGGTCGGCCCGCAGGCTGAACAGCTTCGGCACCCGGAGCGTCACCATCGGGTCCTGCCAGACGTCGAAGCCGTGGGAGCGCTGCTCCATGAACACGAGCTTCCACTGGTCGTAGCGAAGTCCGGCCAGGTTGCCGTCGTCGGTCCAGTAGAGGAACTCGTGGCGGGGCGCTTTCGCCTCGCCCTTGAAGTAGGGGACCATGTTGTAGCCGTCGAGGTGGACCTTGTAGGTCGTACCGCCGACGTTGGCGCCTTTCAGCAGCTCTTCCTTGACGTTGGGATTGCCGACCGCCGCCATCAGGGTCGGGAGCCAGTCCTCGTGCGAGACGATCTCGTTGACCTCGGTCCCGGGCTTGATCACGCCGGGCCAGCGCGCGACGAGCGGAACTCGGTAGCCGCCCTCCCAGTTCGTGTTCTTCTCGCCGCGGAACGGGGTCGTCCCGCCGTCGGGCCAGCTCATCACCTCGGCCCCGTTGTCCGTCGTCCAGATCACGATCGTGTTTTCCGTGATCCCGAGGTCGTCGAGCAGCTTGAGCATCTGGCCGATCTGGCCGTCGTGCTCGACCATGCCGTCCGGGTAGACGCCGAGGCCGGTCCTGTTCTGCGAGGCGGGCTTCAGGTGGGTCCAGATGTGCATGCGCGAGGTGTTGAACCAGACGAAGAAGGGCTTGCCTTCCTTGTGGCTGCGCTGGATGAAGTCGACGGACGCCGAGAGCACCTCCTCGTCGATCGTCTCCATCCGCTTCACGGTGAGCGGGCCCGTGTCCTCGCAGCGCTGCTTGCCCCACTTGCCGAAACGGGGGTCGTCGGCGAGCGAGCTCGTCGGTGTCGGTCGCCCAGCAGTGATAGACGCCGCGCGGGCCGAACTTCGCCTTGAACTCCGGGTTCTGCGGGTAGTCGTCGTTCTCCGGCTCTTCCTCGGCGTTCAGGTGATAGAAGTTGCCGAAGAACTCGTCGAAGCCGTGGACCGTGGGGAAGAACTCGTTGCGATCGCCGAGGTGGTTCTTGCCGAACTGGCCGGTCGCGTAGCCCCGGGCCTTGAGCAGGTTGGCGAGCGTGGGATCCTCGGACTTGAGTCCTTCCGGGCGCGCCCGGGAGGCCGACCTTGGTCAGGCCGGTGCGGATCGGCGACTGCCCGGTGATGAACGCGGCGCGACCCGCGGTGCAGGACTGCTGGGCGTAGGCGTCGGTGAAGATCGCGCCTTCTTTGGCGATGCGGTCGATGTTCGGCGTGCGGTAGCCCATCATCCCGCGGTTGTAGGCGCTGACGTTCCAGTAGCCCACGTCATCGCCGAACAGGACGAGGATGTTGGGCTGCTTCGCGGCCGGCGCTGCCGTCTGGGCCGCGGCCGGCAGGGCGAGCGCCAGGACGGCGAGCGTCGCCGCGGCGAGTGACCTCGTGATTCGCTTCATGGCTTGTCCCTTCCCCTTCGGTGTGTCGTCAGGCGTGACTGTTGGAAAGCAGGAGCTCGACATACGGAGTGGCGCCGATGACCTTGGCGTTCGACCCCATGAGTTGGCGCAGCGCCGCCACCCCGTCGGGGTCGGCGTCGCGCAGATCGGTGAGGTCGAGAACCAGCGGCGCCGCGGCGGCCTCGCAGGCCTCGCGGAGCGCGGGAACGCCCGGCGCGGAGAGCCAGCCGTCGACCTTGACGGCCGTTCCTGCCGCGAGCGGCCGCTGGGAGATGAACAGCTTCATGGAGTGGTGTAAGGCAATCGGCGTGCCACGGCCCCCGCGCCGCGGAGGTCGGGGGATCGGCCCGGAATCTCCCGGAGTTCCGGCTGTTCCCACCGCTTGTGACCCGTAAGTTGATCTCCGCCAGAGGTTTCCTGAGTCTCAATATGTTGATACACTCTCAACCGGCTGAGATGAGCAATCCCCTCCACGTCCCGGTGCCGGCGCCGGACCAGGAACTCCGCTTCGAGCGCCTGCTCGCGGACCTCTCGGCGGACTTCGTCAACCTCGAGGCCGAGGCGGTTCTGTCGCGCATCGAAGGCGCTCTGGAGCAGATCGTCCGCTTCTTCGGCGTGGATCGCAGCAGCTTCTTCGAGTTCGTCGACGCGGAGGGCCGCGCCGAGATCCGCGCCTCATGGGCCATGCCCGGCGTGGAGAGCTCCCCCCGGGCCGGTCTCGGTGCACTTCCCCTGGTACGCGAGATCGCTCTGGCGGGGGGAGACGATCGTTCTGCCGCGCCTTCCCGAGGGGCTTCCGGAGCAGGCCGTCGCCGAGCGGGACTACGTGGCCCGGTCCGGGATGAAGTCCAACCTGACCTTCCCGCTGCTGGTGGAAGGACGCCCCTTCGGCTTCATCGCGCTCGGCTCGTTCCGCCGCCAGGTCGACTTCTCCGACGCGGTGATCCCGCGCCTGCGCCTGGTCGGCGAGGTGCTCGCCGGCTCCCTCGTGCGGGCCCGCGCGGCGATCCGGGTGCGCGAGCTGACGGCCCTGCTCGAGGCGGAGAACGCGGTGCTCCGAGCGGAGATCACCGGCTCGCACGACTTCGAGCACATCGTCGGCGACAGCCCCGCGCTGCGCACCGCGCTGCGGCTCGCGACCCAGGTCGCTCCGACCGGCACCACCGTGCTCCTCACCGGCGAGACGGGAACCGGCAAGGAGCTGTTCGCCCACGCGATCCACGCCAGGAGCCCGCGCGCCGGGCGGCCGCTGATCAAGGTGAACGTCGCCGCGCTCCCGCCGACGCTCATCGAGAGCGAGCTGTTCGGTCACGAGAAGGGGGCGTTCACCGGGGCGACCGCGCAGCGGATCGGCCGCTTCGAGCTGGCGCGCGGCGGGACGCTCTTCATCGACGAGATCGGAGACCTCCCCCTCGAGCTGCAGGCCAAGCTGCTCCGCACGCTCCAGGAGGGGGAGTTCGAGCGGCTCGGCTCGTCGCGCACGCTTCGCACCGATGCCCGGATCATCGCCGCGACGCACCACGATCTCGACGCCTCCGTCCGGGCGGGGCGCTTCCGGTCCGACCTGATGTTCCGGCTCTCCGTCTTCCCGATCCGCATCCCTCCGCTTCACGAGCGGCGGAGCGACATCGCGGCCCTGGTCTGGCACTTCGTGACGCGCAAGCAGGGGAAGCTCGGGCGCTCGATCGAGCGGATCACCGCCCGCTCGCTGGAGGCGCTGCAGGAGTACGACTGGCCGGGGAACGTGCGCGAGCTGGAGAACGTGATCGAGCGGGCGCTGGTGCTGTCCGCGGGGCCGGTGCTCGACGAGGCGACGATTCTCGCGTCGACCCGCCACCCCTCCGGGGGCGGCGCAAAGGGCGGCACGCTCGAGGCGGTCGAACGCGAGCACATCCACCGCACGCTCGAGGAGTCGCACTGGAAGATCAACGGGGCCGGGAACGCGGCGGAGCGGCTCGGCCTGCATCCCAGCACGCTTCGGATGAGGATGCACAAGCTGGGGATCCGGCGCCCCGGGTACGCCGGACCGGCGGATCGGGACGCGGAACGTCACCCGCCACGAGGAGTGAGCCGCATGACGATGCCCGTATTGTTCGTCGGCCACGGCAGCCCGATGAACGCGCTCGAGGACAACCGGTTCACCCGCGCCTGGCAGGCCCTCGCCCGCGAACTGCCCCGCCCGCGCGCGATCCTCTGCGTCTCGGCCCACTGGCAGGCGGACGGGCCGCGCGTCACCGCGATGGAGCGGCCGCGCACGATCCACGACTTCCGCGGCTTCCCGCCCGAGCTGTTCGCGGTGTCCTACCCCGCTCGAGGCGCTCCTGCGCTGGCGGAGCGGTCGGTCGAGCTGGGGGCCGCGTGCGGCGTGGCGGCCGACCCGGGCTGGGGGCTCGACCACGGCGCATGGTCGGTGCTGATCCGGATGTTCCCCGACGCCGACATCCCGGTGGTGCAGCTCGCACTCGACACCCACCGCTCTCCCGCGGAGCACTTCGCGCTGGCCCGGTCGCTGCGCCCGCTGCGCGAGGAGGGCGTGCTCGTCCTCGGCAGCGGGAACATCGTGCACAACCTGCGCCTGGTCCGGTGGGAGGACAACGCCGACGACTGGGCGGTCCAGTTCGACGCGAAGGTGGCCCAGCGGATCGAGCAGCAGGACGACGATGCGCTGATCGGTTACCGCGCGCTCGGTCCCGGCGCCGCGCTCGCGGTGCCGACCGACGAGCACTACCTGCCGCTGCTGTACGCGCTGGCGCTGCGCGATCCCGGCGAGGCGGTGCGCTTCTTTGCGGAGGGGGTCACGCTGGGCTCGATCTCGATGCGCTCCGTGCAGATCGGCTGACCCGGCGCAGTCCGCGGCGGTAGACTGCGCCGGGAGGCTGCCGATGGCCCGCTCCACCGCGCTGCGCCTGACCTTCCGCCCCCTGACCGCGGAGACCTGGCCCGACCTCGTCCGCCTGTTCGGCGAGCGGGGCGCCTGCGGCGGCTGCTGGTGCATGTACTGGCGGCTGCCGCGCGCGCAGTTCAATCGGCAGAAGGGGGCCGGCAACAAGCGTGCGCTGCACCGGCTGGCCGCCGCGGGTGAGCCGCTCGGCGTGATCGCGTACGACGGCGAGCTGCCGGTCGGCTGGTGCGCGACGGCTCCGCGCTCGGCCTTCCCGGGCCTCGACCGCTCGCGCCTGCTGGCGGCCGTGGACGAGCGGCCGGTCTGGTCCGCTCCGTGCCTGTTCGTCGAGAAGGACCTATCGAAAGCGCGGGGTGTCGGCCGCGCTGCTCGAGGCCGCCGCGCGCTTCGCGGCAGCCCACGGCGCGCCGGCCCTGGAGGGCTATCCGATCGACAGCGGCGGGGCGGAGCAGCCGGCGGCATTCGTCTGGACCGGCACGCCGGGCGCATTCGCGAAGCGCGGGCTTCGTCGAGGTCCTGCGCCGCTCGCCACGGCGGCCGATCGTGCGCCGATCACTGGTGCCCGCGCGCGCCCCGCGGAAGGAGGAGCGATGACGCCGCGGCTGACGCTGACGCTCCTCCCGGGCCGCTACGCCGTCTGCCGCCTCGATCCCGACGCCCCGCTCCCGGGCTGGTGGGATCGCGGCCCCCTCGCCTCGGTGACCCGCACCGCGGACGAACTGTCACTCGTCTGCGACGAGGCGGCGCCACCCGACGGACCGCGTGTCGAACGCGGCTGGCGCGCGTTCAAGTTCGGGGGGCCGTTCCCGTTCGAGGCGACCGGGATCCTGGCCTCGGTTGCCGCGCCGCTCGCCGCCGCGGGGGTAGGGATCTTCGCGTTCTCGACTTTCGACACCGACTATGTGATGGTCAAGGAGGCGCAACTCGATCCAGCCGTTCGCAGCCTGCGGGCCGCGGGGCACGAGTTGATCGGCGCGTAGGGGGGATCGCCGGATGAACCGGTCACGCCGGGACTCGCCGTTCCCGGTGCGAGCCCGGTTCGATCGCAACCTCCGCCGAACCACACACGGGCTCAGCCCCCCTGCGGTCGGGGATCGGGTACGATCGGCGCTGAAGGAGGACCCCTCCGTGTCCCCCGTCCACCCGCTGACCGAGCGCGGCCCGGTCCAGGTCCGCATCGAACGACTCGACCACATCGCGCTCACGGTGTCGGATCTCGACGCCACCTGCGCGTTCTACCAGCGCACGCTGGGCCTGGAGCCGGTGACGCTGGCCGGCGACCGGCGCGCGCTGCGCTTCGGCCGCCAGACGTTCCACCTGCGAGAGGCGGCAGGCCAGGACGAGCCGCGCCCGCGGCACGCTGCGCCGGGCTCCGCCGACCTCTGCTTCGTGACCGAGGTCCCGCTCGACGAGATCGCGCCGCACCTGGCCGTCTGCGGGGTCGGGATCATCGAGGGTCCGGTCGAGCGGCCCGGGGCGGAGGGGATGCTCGTCTCGATCTACTTCCACGACCCGGACGGCAACCTGATCGAGCTGTCGAACGAGATCGCCTCGATGAAGGTCCTGTAGGGGCCGGCCTCTGTGCCGGCCCGACCGGCGGGCCTCTGTGCCCGCCCGATCGGCCGGCCTCAGTGCCCGCCCGATCGGCCGGCCCGCTGTGTCACGGCCCGTACCTCTCGCGGATCCGCTCGATGATCGTCGAGGTCGAAGTTCCCGGCAGCAGCTGAACCCGCGCCACGCGACCGCCCCAGCCCTTCACCTCGCGCGCACCGACGATCGCGTCCTCGGCCCAGTCGGCGCCCTTCACGAGCACGTCGGGGCGCAGCGCGAGGATCGTCTCGAGCGGCGTGTCCTCCCCGAACAGCACGACGCGGTCCACCGCCTCCAGCGCGGCGAGCAGTTCGGCCCGCTCGGCCTGAGGGACCAGCGGTCGTGAAGCTCCCTTCAGGCGCGACACCGACGCGTCGTCGTTGAGGCCGACCACCAGCGCATCGGCCGTCTCGCGCGCCGCCGTCAGCAGCCGCACGTGGCCGGCGTGCAGGATGTCGAAGCAGCCGTTGGTGAAGGCGACCCGCTGCCCCGAACGACGGAGGCCGTCGCGCCAGGCGACGGCCTCCTCGATCGATACGGCGCCGGAAAGCTGCACGCTCAGGGCAGGACCAGCGGCAGCATCGCACTGTCCACCTTCGCGAAATGCTCCATCTTCCCCTTGCTGATGATGGTGAAGTGCGGCTGGCTCGTGACGTCGCCGTGGCTGTCGAAGTCGATCGGCCCGGTGATGCCGAAGTAGGAGATCTCGCGCAGCTGGTCGGCGACCTCTCCCGGCGAAGCGATCTTGGTGCGGGTGAGCGCCGCGGCCATGACCTTGACCGCGTCGTAACCGTAGGCCGCGAAGGCGCCCGGTTCCTGGTTGTACTTGCTCTTGTACGCGGTGACGAACCTCGTGACCGCCTCGTCTCCGGAGTCCAGGTCGAACGACGGGTGCGGGAAGGCCAGGCGGTCGGCCGCGGCTCCGGCCACGTCGACGATCCCGGGCTTGATGGCCGAGGTCGCGAACCGGGCGGCGCTGACACCCGCGCGCTCCATCGCGTCGAGCAGGGACGCGACGTCGAAGTCGTAGGCCGCGAGGTAGACCACCTCGGGCTGGGCTGCCTTGACCTTGGCCATGATCGCGTCGGCCATCTCGGGCGTCAGCTGCCCCTCGTAGTCCTCGCGCAGCACGACCTTGTCGTTGGGAGATTCGAACTGCCCCTGGAAGACGTCGGCGATCCCCTGCCCGAAGGCGCTCTTCGTGGCGACGATCGCGGCCTTCTGGAAGCCGAGCTTCCGCGCCATGTCGGCCATCGCCTGGCCCTCGACGAGGTCGCTCGGGTAGACGCGGAAGAAGAAATCGCCGCCGGCATACGTCAGCTCGGGGGTGGAGGCCGACGGGCTCAGCAGCACGATCCCCTTGCTGTTGACGTACCCCGTGAGGCCGAGAGCGGCCGCGGAGGAGACCCCCCCGATCAGCGCGCGGGCCTGCTTCTGCTCGACCATCTCCTTGGCGATCTCGAGCGCCTTCTTCGGGTCGCTCCCGTCGTCGGCGTAGGCGATGTTCAGCTTCCGGCCGCCCATGATGCCGCCCGAGGCGTCGACTTCCGCCGCGGCCAGCTCCATGCCGCGCTTGATCTGCTTGCCGTACTCGGCGGTGGGGCCGGTCTCGGAGATGATCGCGCCGACCAGGACCGGAGGGCGCGCTCCGCAGGCCGCGAACAGGCTGACGGCGGCGGCGAGTGCCAGGACGGAAAAAAGGACGAGCCGACTTACCTGCTTCGGGTTCCCGGTCATGGATCCCTCCCGGGCCCCGCGGCGACCTGCTGCTCCGCTACGAGGCCCTTTCCCTGGCGCTCACGCGTGCGAGGTGTTTCTCCATCTTGAAGCGTACCACCTCGATGTCGCTCTCGGAAAGCTCCCGCTTGAGCTGTTCCTGGTACTCGGCAGCCTTGCGGCGCGCGCGCTCCGAGTCGATCTCGGCCGCCTTTTCCGCCGTTTCGGCCAGAACGGTCACGCGGTCGGGGCCGACCTCGGCGATGCCGGCGCCGATCGCCAGGATCTCGCGCTCGTTCCCCGAGCGGACCTCGGCCACCCCGCACTGCAGGCCCGCGAGCATCGGCGCGTGCCCGGGCAGCACGCCGAACGACCCTTCGACCCCGGGCAGCACGACCTCGTCCACGTCGCGCACGAGCACGCGCCGGGCCGGGGTGACGATCTCGAGGTGGATCTTCTCCGGGAGCATGTCGTTCTCCGGGCCGGCACGGAGGCCGGCCCCTACGTCTCGCCGCTCATGCGGGCCGGCACGGAGGCCGGCCCCTACAGGTCGGACCGCGTTCCGTAGGGGCCGGCCTCCGTGCCGGCCCGCACCGCGCGGCCCTGCGTCAGGCCGCCTCGCCCTCGCGCAGCTTCTTCGCCTTCTCCACGGCCTCCTCGATCGTCCCGACCATGTAGAACGCCTGCTCGGGCAGCTCGTCGTGCTTGCCGTCGACGATCTCGCGGAAGCCCTTGATCGAGTCCTTCAGCTCGACGTAGCGCCCGGGGAACCCGGTGAACTGCTCGGCCACGAAGAACGGCTGGGAAAGGAAACGCTGCAGCTTGCGGGCCCGGCCGACCGTGACCTTGTCGTCCTCGGACAGCTCGTCCATGCCGAGGATCGCGATGATGTCCTGCAGCTCCTTGTAGCGCTGCAGCACCTGCTGCACGTCGCGCGCCGTCTTGTAGTGCTCCGGGCCCAGGATCCGCGGGTCGAGGATGCGGCTGGTCGAGGCCAGCGGATCGACCGCGGGGTAGATCCCCAGCTCGGCGATCTGGCGCGAGAGGTTGGTCGAGGCGTCGAGGTGGGCGAAGGTCGTCGCCGGGGCCGGGTCGGTGTAGTCGTCGGCGGGCACGTAGATCGCCTGCACCGAGGTGATCGAGCCCTTGCGGGTCGAGGTGATCCGCTCCTGCATCTCGCCCATCTCGGTCGCGAGCGTCGGCTGGTAGCCCACCGCCGAGGGCATGCGGCCGAGCAGCGCCGAGACCTCGGAGCCGGCCTGCGTGAAACGGAAGATGTTGTCGATGAAGAGCAGCACGTCCTGGCCTTCGACGTCGCGGAAGTACTCCGCGACCGTCAGGCCGGTCAGCGCGACGCGCAGGCGAGCGCCGGGCGGTTCGGTCATCTGGCCGTAGACCAGCGCCACCTTGGACTTCTCCGGCACGCCGGCGACCATCACGCCGCCTTCCTGCATCTCGACCCAGAGGTCGTTCCCCTCGCGGGTGCGCTCGCCGACGCCGGCGAAGACCGAGTAGCCGCCGTGCTTCATCGCGACGTTGTGGATCAGCTCCATGATCAGCACGGTCTTGCCGACGCCTGCGCCGCCGAACAGGCCGGTCTTGCCGCCCTTGGTGTACGGCTCGAGCAGGTCGACGACCTTGATCCCGGTCTCGAACATCTCGAGCTGCGTCGACTGGTCCTCGAAGGAGGGGGCGTGGCGGTGGATCGGCCACTTCTCCTTCGAGTCCACGGGGCCGAGCTCGTCCACCGGGCGGCCGAGCACGTTGATCACGCGGCCCAACGTCTGGGTTCCGACCGGCACCGCGATCGGCTCGCCGGTGTCCAGGGCGTCCATCCCGCGCACCAGGCCGTCGGTCGGTTCCATCGCGACGCAGCGGACGCGCGACTCGCCGAGGTGCTGCTGCACCTCGAGGGTCACGTCGATCGGCACACCGGTGTCCCGCCCCGGGTCCTTGAGCGAGATCGCGTTGAAGATCGCGGGGAGCTGCCCCTCGGGGAACTGCACGTCCACGACCGCCCCGATCACCTGGACCACCTTGCCTGTCGTCGCCATCTCGTCTGCCTCGTTCGTTCTCGGGCCGCCACGGAGGGCGGCCCCTACGTCATCCGTCCAGTGCGGCTGTGCCTCGTTCGTTCGGGCCGCCACGGAGGGCGGCCCCTACGTCATCCGTCCAGTGCGGCTGTAGGGGCCGGCCTCTGTGCCGGCCCGCCGCGTCATCCCTCGAGCGCCTGGGCCCCGCTCACGACCTCGATGATCTCCTTCGTAATCGCGGCCTGGCGGACCCGGTTCATCTGGAGCGTCAGCTTGCCGATCATCTCTTCGCCGTTGCGCGTCGCGTTCTCCATCGCCGACATGCGCGCCGCGTTTTCCGCCGCGGCCGACTCGAGCAGCGCGTGGTACATCCGGAACGCCACGTAGCGCGCGAGCAGGTGCCCGAGCAGCCGCTCCGGCTCCGGCTCGTAGATGTACTCGGACTCGCTCGGCTCGTACCCGTCCGGCTTCGCGCCGATCAGTTCGGCCAGCGGCAGGATCGGCTGCACCGTCACCCTCTGCGCGATCACCGAGCGGAACTCGTTGAAGGCGATGAAGACGCCGTCGGTTTCGCCCTCGATGAAGCGCTGCTCGAAGTCCGCCGCGATGCCGCGCGCGACGTCGAACGTCAGCCCGCGGAAGACGTCGGTCGGCCCGCGCCGCGTCGGAATCGACGGCCGGCGCCGGAAGTAGTCGTACGCCTTGCGCCCGACCGGGGTGACCTCGACCCTGATCCCCGCCTGTTCGCGCTCGGCGCGCCACGACTCGGCGGCCTTCAGGATGTTGGTGTTGAACGCGCCGGCCAGCCCGCGATCGCCGGTGCAGACGATCAGGTCGACCTTCTTCTCGGGGCGCGCCGCGAGCAACGGGTGCAGCTCCGGATGCGCGCGCCGGGAGACATCCGCCAGCACCCGGCCCAGCGCCGCGGAATAGGGCCGGGCCGCGAGCATCGCCTCCTGGCTGCGGCGCAGCTTCGCCGCGGCGACCATCTTCATCGCCTTGGTCAACTGCACCGTGTTGCGGACCGACTTGATCCGCCGCCGGTAGTCGCGAAGGTTCTCCGCCACGGTCCGTTACTCCCCGATCACAGCCTTGAACTGGGCGTTGAATTCCTCGAGCGCGGCTTTCAGCCCCTTGACGATCTCGTCGTCGAGCTTCTTCTTCTCGCGCACCAGCGTCAGGAGATCGGCGCACTTCGCGTCGAGGAAGTCGTACAGGCGCCGCTCCCACTCGCGCACCTTGTCGACCGGGACCGCGTCCATGTAGCCGTTGATCGCGGCCCAGATCGCCGAGATCTGCTTCTCGACGGCGATCGGCGAGTACTGGTCCTGCTTCAGCAGCTCGGTCATGCGGCGGCCGCGCGCCAGCTGGGCCTGCGTCGCCTTGTCGAGGTCCGAACCGAACTGCGCGAAGGCCGCGAGGTCGCGGTACTGCGCCAGCTCGAGGCGCAGCGAGCCGGCGACCTTCTTCATCGCCGGCACCTGGGCCGAGCCGCCGACGCGGCTGACCGACAGGCCGGCGTTGATTGCGGGCCGGATGCCGGAGTAGAAGAGGTCGGACTCGAGGAAGATCTGGCCGTCCGTGATCGAGATCACGTTGGTCGGGATGTAGGTCGAGAGGTCGCCGGCCTGCGTTTCGATGATCGGCAGGGCGGTCAGCGAGCCGCCCGTGTGCGGCAGCTTGACCAGGTCGAACCCGTCCCCCTTCTTCTTCTTCTCTTCCTGTCCCTCGTGCAGGCCCAGCACGCCCCAGTAGACCTTGCCGTCGACGGCGTTCTTCTCGTCCGGGGCCGCGCCGCTCTTGACGATGACGTAGCCCTCGCGGAGCTTGGACGCGCGCTCGAGCAGGCGCGAGTGGAGGTAGAAGACGTCGCCCGGGTAGGCCTCGCGTCCCGGCGGCCGGCGCAGCAGCAGCGAGATCTCGCGGTACGCGGCGGCGTGCTTGGAGAGGTCGTCGTAGATGCAGAGCACCGCGTCGCCCCTGTCGCGGAAGTACTCGCCCATCGCGGTGCCGGAGTACGGGGCGAGGTACTGCATCGAGGCCGGCTCGGACGCTGCGGCGGCGACGATGATGGTGTGGCCCATCGCGCCGTTCTCTTCGAGGGTCTTCACCACCTGCGCGATCGTCGACTGCTTCTGGCCGACGGCGACGTAGATGCAGATCACCCCCGTGCCCTTCTGGTTGATGATCGTGTCGACGGCGATCGCAGTCTTGCCGGTCTGGCGGTCGCCGATGATCAGCTCGCGCTGGCCGCGGCCGATCGGGATCATCGCGTCGATCGACTTGATGCCGGTCTGCAGCGGCTCCTTCACGGTCTGGCGGTAGACGACGCCGGGGGCGATCCGCTCGACCGGGTTGGTCGCGTCGGCCTTGATCGGGCCGCGGCCGTCGAGCGGGCGGCCGAGCGCGTCGACCACGCGGCCGATCATCTCCTGGCCGACCGGGACCTCCGCGATGCGCCGGGTCCGGCGGACCTGGTCGCCTTCCTTGATCAGCTGCGACTCGCCCAGCAGCATCGCGCCGACCGAGTCCTCCTCGAGGTTGAGCACCATGCCGAACACGTCGTGCGGCAGGGCGAGGAGCTCGAGATAGGCGGCCTTCTCGAGACCGTACATGCGCGCGATGCCGTCGCCGACGGACACCACGGTGCCGACCTCGGCCACGTCGAGCGCCCGGTCGAAGCCCTCGATCTGGGCCTTCAGGATGTCGGTGATCTCGCCGAGCTTGAATTCCATGCCGCGTTCTCCGTGCCGCGGCGCCTGGGGCCCGCGGCGTTCCCGTGTCCGTGCCGTTGGCGGGGCCCGGTCCGCCGGGGCGTTACACCGCCGAGCCGGCCGTCAGCCGCTGGTGCATCAGGTCGAGCTTCGAGCGGAGCGTGCCGTCGAGCCGCCGCCCCGCGACCTCCACCGCGACGCCACCGAGCAGCGCCGGGTCCACTTTCTCGACCAGGCGGATCGTCCCGCCGGTCATCTTCTCGAGCGAGCCGACGAGGCGGGTCCTGATCGCCTCGTCCAGCGGCCGGGCCGTCGTCACGACCGCCTGGTGCACGCCGAGCCGGCGATCCAGCACCCGCGCCGAAGCGGCGGCGAGCTGCGGCAGGAGGGTCAGCTTCTCGCCCTGCGCGACGACGGCGAGGAACTTCTGGGTGATCGCCGACAGCCCGAGCTTGCGCGCGACCGCGACGATCGCCCGGGATTTCGCCTCCGCGGGGATGGTCGGGCCCTTCAGGACGGCGCGCAGGTCGGCGCTCTCGCGGTAGAGCCGCGCGAGCAGCGCGAGGTCGTCGCGGACGACCGTGAGTTGGCCGTTGTCGGGCACCGCGTCGGCGAGGCCCTGGGCGAACCGGTCCGCTATCAGGCGGACGTTCTTCATGTGGCCGAATCCTCCCGCTCCCGCACGGCACGCGCGGGGGCCGGGCGCAGGCCGGCGAAGCGCCCTCCTGCGAATGGCTAACTTCATGATCGGTCGAGACTTAGAGGTCTCGAACCGGGGTGCCGGAAAGGCGAATGCTAGCAACCGGGGAAGGGGGCGTCAAGCCGCGCCGCGGGCGGGCTTCCCGCTGATTCTGCACCCGGGCTGACCATGGTCAGGGCGCGGTCCGGGGCAATAATGGCGGCCCATCCTTCCCTCCCTCACCCTCGGAGCGTCCATGCCCGACGCCGGACCCGGCAACGCCTCGTCCCACGGCCTGCCCGAAAACGCCTTCCGCGAGCTGAAGCCCGGCGAGACCTACCGGCCGATCGTTCCGCCGGGCGCCGCCCTCCCGGAGGTCACCACCCGCTCGGTCGTCTTCGGGCTGGCGATGACCGTGCTCTTCTCGCTCGCGGTCGCCTACGTCGCGCTCAAGCTGGGCCAGGGGATCGAGTCGGCGATCCCGATCGCGATCCTCGCGATCGGCTACTCGGCCCTCCCGTGGCTGTCGCGCCGCTCGACGATCCTCGAGAACGTCAACATCGTCACCTTCGGGGCGACCGCCGGGATCGTGGTCGGCGGCTCCGTCTTCGTCATGCCGGCGGTCTACGTCCTCGGCCTCGAGTCGCGCTCGGGCTTCCTCCAGATCTTCCTCGTCCCGCTGCTCGGGCGCCGCGCTGGGGGTCCTGTTCCTGATCCCCTTCCGGCGCTACTTCGTCGCCGACATGCACGGCAAGCTCCCGTTCCCCGAGGGGACCGCGACGACCGAGATCCTCGTCGCCGGCGACCGCGGCGGGAACCAGGCGCGCGTGCTGCTCTACGCGCTGGGGCTGGGGCTGGTGCTCGATTTCCTGGCCCTCAACCTGCATGCCTGGCGCGACACCTTCTCGACCGCCGTCATCCCGGCCTGCCGCCGCCTGACCGAGGGCCTCAAGGCGGTCTTCCTGCTCAACACCTCGGCCGCGGTGCTGGGCCTCGGCTACATCATCGGCGTGCGCTACGCGGCGATCATCTGCGCCGGCTCGTTCCTCTCGTACTGGGTCCTGATCCCGCTGTTCGGCGCGCTCGGGGCGACCGACACGGTCGGCGTCTTCCCGGGGCGGCCGCCGATCGGCGGGCCTCGACTGGGAGGGGATCTTCTTCGAGCACGTCCGCTACATCGGGATCGGCGGGATCTTCACCGCCGGGGTGCTGTCGATCCTGAAGATGTCGCCGGTCATCGTGCAGGCGATCGGCCAGGTGGCGGCGGAGATGAGGCGGCTGGCCGGCGGCGCGCACCGCGGGGCGACGCCGGCCCGGACCGAGCTCGACCTGACGATGAAGACCGTCATCGCCGGGACGGTCGGACTGTCGGCGCTGATCTTCCTCTACTTCCGTTTCGTCGTGCTGGCCGCCAACCCCCGGGCGACGGCCGTCTCGCTCGCCGCGCTGGGGCTGACGCTCGTGATCGCCTTCCTGTTCGCGGCGGTGTCGGCCTGGGCGGTGGCGACGATCAGCATCACGCCGGTCTCGGGGATGACGCTGACGACGCTGATCATCTCCGCGATCTTCCTCTCCCGGCTCGGGCTGTCGGGGCAGGAGGGGATGCTGGCGGTGCTGCTGATCGGCGGGGTCGTCTGCTCGGCGCTCTCGATGACCGGCTCGCTCGTCACGCTGTTCAAGGTCGGCTACTGGACCGGCGCCACCCCGCGCCGGATCGAGCTCTCGCTGCTCGCCGGCTCGGTCCTGGCGTCGATCACCGTCACCGCCGCGATCGTGCTGTTCGCCCACACCTACGGCTTCACGGTCTCGCCCGAGCACCCCAACCCGATGCCCGCCCCGCAGGCCAACGCGATGGCGGCGGTCATTCAGTCGGTCATGGCGTCGACCGAGGCGCCCTGGTTCCTGTTCGGGATGGGGGCCGTGATCGCGGTCCTGGTCAACCTGCTCGGGATCTCGCCGCTCGCCTTCGCGCTCGGGATGTACCTGCCGATGGACCTCAACACGCCGCTGCTCTTCGGCGCGGTCCTGGCCTGGCTGGTGCGGCGGGCCTCGGGCGACGAGAAGCTCGACCGCGCGCGCGCCAACCGCGGCACGCTGCTGGCCTCGGGGCTGATCGCCGGCGGCGCGCTGGCCGGCGTGGCCGACGCGGCGGTGAAGGCGCTCTCCGACTGGATGGGGTGGAAGGGCCGCGAAGGGAACGCGGCCTACCTCGACGGCGCCGGAAACTGGATCGGCCTGGCGGTCTTCTTCGCGCTCGCCGCCTTCGTCTACTGGGACGCGCGGCGCGCGACAGCCGAAGAGGGGGCCGGCCCTACGATCCAGATGTGAGATCCGCCGCGGCCTCGGCGAGCGCTTCGCGCCAGCGCAGGAAGGCCCAGGTGACGAGCGGCGTGGCGATCGTCGCGAGCAGGAACGCTGCCGCGACGGTCTGCAGCTCGACGCCGAGGAACTCCTCGGCCAGGCGGCTGAAGTCCATCCAGCGGCCGCCCCCCTTCGCTTCCTCGTACTCGACGCGGAAGCCGTGATCGGTCATCAGGCGCCAGGCGAAGCCGGCCGCGTTGAGCAGCAGGAAGGTGGCGACCGCGCCGTAGAGCGGGCGCTCGCCGGGGGTGCGGCAGGCCGAGCCGGAGAGCGCGCGGTAGAGGAAGATCCCGGCGAACAGCAGCTCCGCCGCGTGACCCGCGGCAAGGAACGCGATTTCGTGACCGGGCGTGAAGGCCGCCATGCTGTAGACCGCGACGACGAGCGCGAGGACCGCCAGCGCGACCTGCGCCCCGCGGCGCCAGAGCCACCAGCCGAGCAGCGCGAAGCCGGCGTAGACGAAGATCAGCACGCCGGTGTTGCGCTCGTCGAGCATCGTCACGCCGCCGCCGTAGACGAAGTCGAAGGCCGGGATCGACGGGTAGCCGAAGGCCCAGCCGACGGCGGCGTGGCCCAGCTCGTGCACCAGCGTCGCCAGGGTGCGCAGGAGAAAGCGCGTGAACGGCAGCGCGTAGAGCGCGAGGCCGACGACGGCGCCCGCCGCCAGCGCGCGGCGGGCCGCCGCGTCCAGCCCGGCCGACAGCGGCGCGGCGGCAGTCCCCTCGAGCACGTCGGCCGGGTTGACGGACCGCTCGCGCACGGTCGCCGCCGCCAGCCGGACCGCCTCCTCCCGCTCGCGCCAGCGCGCGAAGAGCAGGCCGCAGCGCTCGCAGGCCGCCCCGGGGTCCGAGGCTACCGCGGACTCGTGGCCGCACTTGGGGCAGGCGGTGGTGGTCAGGGTCGGCATGCGCTCGAGGCCGGAATTTAGTGTCCCGAATCCGTCTTGGCTTGACAGTCGGCCGCCGCTGCATCCCGCAGGGCGGCGTTGCTCGTCCTTGGCGTACGGCGGGAGTACGCCGGCGTCCTCGCGCCTTGCCCTCCGGGCGCTTCGGCGGCCTTGGTTGTCAACCGAAGACGGAATCGGGACACTGGTGTCCCGGATCCGTCCCGGCTCGGCGGTCGGCCGCCGGGGCGTCCCGGGGCGGAGGGCTGGAGCGAAAAGCTGAGGCGCGGCGCCTCTCCTGTTAGTCTGTCGGTCATGTACCCCCCCTCCTCCCCCGGGTGGTCATCGTGCTCGCGGGCCTGCTGCCGGTCCTCGCCCCGGCCGCCCGCGCGGTGCCGCCCCACGCGAAGTCCGTGATCGTGATGGTCGGGGACGGGATGGGGTTCTCGTACGTCACGGCCGGGCGCCTGGCGAAAGGCGGCGTGGACGGCCCGCCGCTGGCCTTCGAGACCCTCGAGCGCTTCGGCTACCAGAGGACCTACTCGGCCAACGACGTGATCGCCGATTCCGCGGCCACCGCCTCGGCCTGGGCCTGCGGCGTCAAGTTCCCGAACGGCGCGTTGTGCCACTACGGAGACGGCCGCCCCGCGCCGCCGTCGCTGCTCGACCTGGCGCGGGAGAGCGGTCGCGCCATCGGGCTCGTCGCGACCTCGACCATCACCCACGCGACGCCGGCGGCATTCGGAGCGAGCGTGCCGGATCGCGCGTGCGAGCCGGAGATCGCGCGGCAGTACCTCGTCGACACGAAGGTCGACCTGCTGCTCGGCGGCGGGCTGGCCCGCTTCCGGTCGGCGCCGAAGGACGCCTGCGGCGGCGGCGGCGCGGACTACGTCGCGCTGGCGAAGCGCGAGGGCTACTCCGTCGTCCAGCAGCGCCGCGGAGCTGAGGTCGGCTGCCGGCACGGGGAAGCTCCTCGGGCTCTTCGCGAACGAGGCGATGGCGCGCGTGCAGGACCGTGCCGAGGACACGACCGAGCCGACGCTCGCCGAGATGACCGCGGCTGCCCTGGCGCGGCTTGCGCAGGACCGCGAGGGGTTCTTCCTGATGGTCGAGGGCTCGCAGATCGACTGGGGCGGCCACGAGAACGACCTGGGCTACGCGGTGTCCGAGCTGCTCGCCTTCGACGACGCGGTGCGGGTGGTCCAGGGCTGGATCGCGGCCCGGCCGGAGCGCGCCGCGCAGACGCTGCTGATCGTGCTCGCCGACCACGAGACCGGCGGGTTGGCGCTGGTCGGTCCCGTCGAGCGCCCCGCCGCGGCCGGGCCCGTGGGCGTCAAGCCGAGCTGGGCCACGAGCGGGCACACGGCCTCCGACGCACCGATCTGGGCGTCGGGACCGGGGAGCGCGGAACTGGGCGGCCTGATCGACAACACCAAGGTGTATGAGGTCGTACGCAGGGTGTTGGCGAAGTAAGACCTTCCTCCGGGGGCCCCTGGCGGCGTACCTTCCTCTTCATCACGGGGAGGACCTCCCGATGCCGCTGCGCTTCGCCCTTCCCGTCGCCGTGTTGCTCGTCCTGGCTCTCCCCGCGGCAGCCTCGTCCGGCGACGACTGGAAGGCCGACGCCAACGCGCGGATCGAGACGATCCGAAAGCGCGACGCCGTCGTGGCGGTGGTCGACGAGCTGGGACGCGGCGTTCCGGGCGCCCGGCTCGGCGCCAGGCAGGCCAGCCACCACTTCGCGTTCGGCAGCTGCGTCACGCGGAACCTGACCTACGACCCGCCCTACCAGTCCTTCTTCCTCGAGCACTTCGAGTGGGCGGTCTTCGAGAACGAGACGAAGTGGTTCATGAACGAACCGTGGCGCGACTACGTCAACTTCACCGCCGCCGACGACATGGCCGCGTACTGCGAGCAGCACGGGATCCGGATGCGGGGCCACTGCATCTTCTGGGCCAAGGAGGAGTACACCCCCCCCTGGTGCCGCTCGCTCCCGGACGATGAGCTTCGCAGCGAGGTCGCCGAGCGGCTGGTGGACGCGGTGCCGCGCTACCGCGGTCGTTTCCGGCACTGGGACGTCAACAACGAGATGCTCGACGGCGACTTCTTCCGGCGCCGCCTGGGGGCCGACATCGAGCCGTGGATGTTCGTCCGGGCCCACGAGCTGGACCCCGACGCGGAACTGTTCGTCAACGACTACTCGATCATCGCGGGGGACGCGGCGCGCACCGCGGCGTACATCGCCCAGATCGAGAGCCTGAGGCAGCGCGGCGCGCCGGTGCACGGGGTCGGCGTCCAGGGCCATTTCTGGGGCGATGTCGTCGATCCGCTCTCGATCCTCGCCCGGCTCGACCAGCTGTCGGTGCTGGGCCTCCCGGTCTGGGTGACCGAGTACGACGCCGTCGACGCCGACGAGAACCGACGCGCCGACAAGCTCGAGAACCTCTACCGTTCCGCGTTCAGCCACCCGAGCGTCCACGGGATCCTGATGTGGGGATTCTGGGCCGGCGCCCACTGGCGCGGCGCGAACGCGGCGATCGTCGACCTCGACTGGCGCGTCAACGCCGCCGGGCTGCGCTACGAGCAGCTGCTCGCCGAGTGGACGACGAACGCTCCCCTCGCGGCTCGACCGGACGGCGCGCTCGCGTTCCGGGGCTTCCACGGCAGGTACAAGGTGAGGATCGAGGCGTACCCCGATCCGCCCCGCACCGAGGTCATAGAGCTGCTCCCCGGCGAGGGAACCGCGAACTGGGTCTTCCCGCTCGCGGGGACGACCTGCGTGCCGGCCGGAGAGCTCGAGGAGCTGCGGCTCTCGCACGATCCCGCGTCCGTGACGACGAGGCTGACCTGGCGGGCCCCCTCCGAGCCGGCGGGGATGGTGCTGCTCCACGACCTGCTGCGCAGCGCGCGCGCGGACGACTTCGGTGTGGCCGCCGCGTGCCTGCTGAGCGACGGCGCCGACGCATCCGCGACCGACGCCGAGACGCCGGTCGCGGGGAGCGCGTTCTTCTACCTGGCCCGCGGCCGGAATCGCTGCCCCTCCGATGAGGGGCCGCTGGGAACGCAGTCCGACGGGACGCCGCGCGCCGGGCGCGGCTGCCTGTAGCATCGGGCGCGACGCGGGATGCGACACAGCGCACTCCGCGCCGCGCGGCGCCTCAGAGCGACTTCAGCGCCGCCTGCACCGCCTCGAAGTTCGGCAGGTCGCCCGGGGTCGGGGTCTGCTCGGCGTAGCGCACCACGCCGGCCTTGTCGATCACGAAGGCCGCGCGCGCGGCGGTCGCACCGAAGCCGGCGAGGTCCTCGAGCAGCACGCCGTAGGCCTTGGCCGCGCTCTTGTTGAGGTCCGACGCCAGCTTGACGCGGATCCCCTCCTTGATGGCCCAGGCCTCCTGGCTGAACGGGCTGTCGATCGAGACGCCGATGATGTCGGCGTTGAGGCTCTCGTAGGCGCCGAAGCCGGCGGTGATGTCGCACATCTCCTGCGTGCAGACGCCGGTGAAGGCGAGCGGGAAGAACAGCAGCACGGTGTTCTTCCTGCCGAAGTTCTCGCTGAGCTTGACCTCGCCGACGCCGGCGGCGGTCTTGGTCTTGAGGGTGAAGTCGGGGGCCTTGGATCCTACGGCGATGGGCATGTGTCGTTCCCTCCTGTGGTTTGGCGGGCCGGCACGGAGGCCGGCCCCTACGGATCGCGTGGTGCTGCGTCGGGCAGCCTGTAGGGGCCGCCCTCTGTGGCGGCCCGAGTCCGCCCTCTGTGGCGGCCCGAGTCCGCCCTCTGTGGCGGCCCGAGTCCGCCTTCTGTGGCGCGGCCCGAGTCCGCCCCTTGTCGCGGCCCGGGTTCGCGCTCGGCAGCCCGGGCCGGCACGGAGGCCGGCCCCTACGGTTGTCTCCTTTTGCCGGTCTCGGGGTCGAAGACCCGGCCGTACACGAAGTCCTCCACGCTCCACGGCGGCGGATCGCCGCCCAGGTAGCGATGGAACCAGTCCTGGTGCGCGGTGTAGTAGAGCGCCATCTCGTACCACGAGGGCCAGTGGCCGGAGTTCGGCAGCACGATCAGGCGGGCCGGGATCCCCTGCCGCCGCAGCGCGGTGAAGGCCTGCAGGTTCTCGGAGTAGGTGATCCGGTAGTCCTTCTCGCCGGTCACGATCAGCGTCGGCGTCTTCCACTTCCCGGCGTTCTTCGCCGGGCTCCAGCGTCTCGTACTGCGCGGAGTTCCACGGGGTCCCCTTCAGCTCCCACTCCGGGAACCACAGTTCCTCCGTTGCGCCGTACATCGAGGCCGGGTTGAAGACCCCCATCATCGCGGCGAAGGCCTTGTACGGCGTCTCCTGCCCGAGCAGCCAGTACATCGCGTAGCCGCCCCAGCTCCAGCCCATCGCCCCGATCCGCTCCCGGTCGACGTACGGGAGCGCTGCCAGGTGCGCGGTGACGAGGCGGATGTCCTCCATCACCTTGCCGCCCCAGTCGCCCGAGATCGCCGCGGTGTAGGCCTGGCCGTAGCCGGTCGAGCCGTGGGGATTGGGGAAGGCGACGATCACCCCCGCCCCGGGGTAGACCTGCCAGTCGCCGCGGAACGAGTCGGACCACTGCATCTGCGGCCCGCCGTGGACGTTGATCACCAGCGGGTACTTCTTCGCCGGGTCGAAGCCGTGCGGCTTGACCACGAAGGTGTGGACCTTCTTCCCGTCCGCGCCGGGGATCCAGAGCTCCTCGACCGGACGGATGTCGACCTCCTGCTCGAGCGCCTCGTTGTGCCGCGTCAGGCGCGCGGGGGGCGCCGTGCCCGCCAGGTCGAGCCGCCAGATCTCGGCCGGCTGGGCGACGCTGCGGCGCACGACGACCGCGCTCTTCCCGTCCGGTGCGACGTCGTATTCGTCGAGCTGCGCGAAGCGCGCGGCCTCGCGCGGCGTCCCGCCGTCGATCCCGACCACGAACAGCGGCGTGCGCCCCTCGACGTCGGCCTTGAAGACCAGCCCCTTCGAGTCGGGAAGCCAGGCGACGTCGGTGACCCAGTTGTCGAAGTCCGGGGTCAGCTCGCGCCGCTGGCCCGTCGCGCGGTCGTAGAGCATGAGCGAGAAGCGGTCCGATTCGTAGCCCGGCGTCTGCTGGCGGCGGTAGGCGATGAACTTTCCGTCGGGCGAGTAGCGAGGCCCGCCGTCCCAGGCCGGGTTCCCGGACGTGATGTTGCGCGGCGCGGGCAGCTTGCCGTCGGGGCCGGGCTCGGTCGACGCGAGCCAGATGTCGCTGTTGGTCGAGCGCGCGAGCTGGTCCGCCGGGTCGGGGTTGCGGGTGAAGGCGACCTCCCTGCCGTCCGGCGCGACGTCGATGTCGCCGCCGCCGAGCGAGAAGACCGGGGCCTCGCGGTCGCCGGGCGAGAGGTCGACGACCTTCTTCGTCGCCACCTCGACCGCCAGCACGTGCTGACACCTTGCCGCGGCTCCAGGCGTTCCAATGGCGGTACAGCAGCTCGTCGGCCAGGTAGGCGGTCAGCGGGTTCTTCTCGAGCATCGCGTCGTGCTGCTTGTTGCAGGCCTCGTCGGCGCCGCACTCCGGCCAGACCTCGCTGGTGACGACGAGGAACCGTCCGTCCGGAGACCAGAGCGGCCCGTCGACGCCGGCCGCGATGTCGGTCAGCACCCGGGCCTCGCCGCCGTCCGCCGGCAGCAGCCAGAGCTGCGGCGCCCCGCTGCCTCGCTTGGCGACGAACGCGATCGTCTTCCCGTCGGGCGACCAGGCCGGGGCCGACTCGGAAGCGTCGTCGGTCCAGGTCAGGCGTCGCGCCTCGCCGCCGCCGGCCGGCACGCGCCAGAGGTCCTTGTTCGACTTCCCGCGCGCGAAATCCTTGACGTCGAGGGCGTAGACGACCCACGCGCCGTCCGGGCTGAGCTGCGCGCCCGACGGGGCCTGGACGCGGTAGAGGTCCTCGATCGTGAAGGGGCGCTTCGCGGCGGGGGCGCCGGCGCGGAGCGGCCGCGGGAGCGGCCGCGAGCGCCGTCGGCCCGGCGAGGCAGAAGAAGGCCGCGGCCGTCGCGGCACCGAGCGCACGAAGTCGGCGGGCGCGGGTGTTCGTCGTCATGGGGGGCGTTCCTTCCGAGGTCCGGCTGGGGCGGAGAGCCGACGATATCACCCCGCCCGCGGGCCGTCCGCCGGGGCCCGGCCGGAGGGCTACATGCCGAACATGATCCCGACCAGGAGCAGGTAGCCGGACAGGTCGTAGCGGCCGCTGACGTCGGGCGCGCGGGCGACATGCATCGTGAAGTCCCCGGCGTTCCACTGGAGCCCGGCCTCGAAGGTGAGCGCGAGCCCCGCGCTGGTGATGCGCTGGTACAGGCCGAACCCGGCGCCGAGCGCGGGCGAGCCCGACAGGTCGAGATCCTCGGGGACCCCCTCGGCCGCCCCGCCGTTCGGCCACTCGTTCTTCACGCCGACGCTGTTGACGTTCCAGCCGGCGTAGAACCAGGCGTACGGCGTCGTTCCCGGCAGCGCCGAGGCGCCGCGCGGGATGAAGCGGTACTCGCCGGCGGCCGCCAGGCGGATCGTCGCGATCCCGAAGACCTGGTTCCCCGCCTGGGGAACGGGGGGACCGATCTCCAGGCGGTTCCCTTCGAGCGCGAAGTTGAAGCCCCACGCGAAGCGGTTGCGCCGCGGGCCGAGCCACGAGGTCGACGCGACGAGGCCGGACCGGTCCTCGCTCGCGTCGTTCGCCCCGGACGGGAGGATCCCGGACTCCCCCCACAGCGCGTGGCCGCCGAGCTGGATCTTGATCGTGAAGCTCGCCGGGTCGGCGGGCGGGGGGCCGGACTCGTCCGCGGCTCCGGGAAGGGGCTCTCCGGCCACCGCGGTAGCCGCGAGCAGGACCGCCAGGGCGAGACTTCCCAGGAGCTTGGCCACGGAGCCCCCTCCGGAGACGGGCTCGATCGGCCGATTGTATGCCCGATTGGTAAGCCCCCCGTCCTTGACGGGGAACCCTCGCCAGGGGGACCGTCCCTTCGGCTGCGGACCGGGGACCTGCAACCTGACCGCGTTCGAGCCGTTCGTGGGAGTAGAGATGGAGGCCGAGGCGTACCAGCGGGCGGTGCTGGAGCTCAAGGACCGCGTCTATGGATACTCGGCCCACCTCCTGCGCGACCGGGAGGAGGCGAAGGACGTGACCCAGGAGGCGTTCATCAGGCTTTGGGAGCACCGGGCCGAGATCCCCGACCCGGGTGTGGCGAAGCCCTGGGTCCTCAGGACCGCTCACAACCTGTGCATCGACCGGATCCGCCTGCGCCGCACCCGCGCCGCCGCCAACCTGGACGAGGTCGCCGAGCCCGCGGCGAGTGCGGCGTCGGCGCCGGACCGCCCGGCCGACGACCGGGCGCGCCGCGTGGAGGTCGAGCGCGCGCTGGGCCGGATTCCGCCGCGCGACCGCGCGCTGCTGCTGCTGCGCGAGGTCCACGGCCACTCGTACGAGGAGTTGGCGGGCCTGCTCGACACGCCGATCGGGACGCTGAAATCGCTGCTGCACCGGGCCCGGGCGCGGCTGCGCCGCGAGGTCGAGCTGCTGCGGGTGGAGAAATGACGACCCTCTCCGACGACTGCCGGACCGCGCGTCGCGCGCTCCTCGCGCGCGAAGACGGCGCGCAGCCGGCGGCCGCGCGCGAAGCGCTCGAGCGGCACCTGGCCGCGTGCGCCCCGTGCCGGCGCCGCGCGGTCGAGATCGACCAGGCGCTCGGCGCGCTGCGCGCGCTCCCGCCGGCCCTTCCCTTCCCCGACGAAGCCCTCGAGTCGATCTGGAACCGCACGCTCCGGGCCGCACCGGCCGCCGCGGAACCCCCGCTGCGCGGCGCAGTCCGGGCCGCGCGGCCGCCGCGCGCGTCGCGCGCCGCCGGCTGGCGCCTCGCACTCGCGGCGGCGGCGGTGCTGGCGGCGGTGCTCGGCCCCTACGTCGCGTTCCGCGCGCGCGAGGGCGCGGCGCCGGTCGGGCTGCCGGCCTCCGCGTCGCTCGGCCCGGAGGAGCGGCGCGCCGCCGCGGAACTGCGGCTCGTGCTGCAGCTGACCGACCGCGCGTTGCAGCGCTCGCAACGCGCCGCGGTCGACGGCGTCCTGCGCCGCGGCGTGGATCCCGCGCTGCGCCGCGTGCCGGTGCTGCGCGAGATCGTTCCCGACCGTCCGTCGCCCCGCGACGGCTCCGTGGAGGCCGTGAGATGAGAAAGCCGCATCCTTCGATCCTGCTCGCGACCGCGCTGCTCGCCGCGGGCCTGCTCGGCGCAGCACCCGGCGCGGCGCTTGCCGGAGCGGCGACGCCGGGCGCCGAGGAACCGATCGGCGCGTCGCTCTCGGCCTTCTTCGATCCCAGGTTCATCGCCGAGGTCGCCGACCCCGACGGGGAGCTGGTGGAAGTGAACCTCCCCGGCACGCTGCTGCAGGGACTCGCCCGGGGGATGGCCGCGGAGGAGCCCGGCGCGGCGAAGGCGCTGAGCGGGCTGACGGGCGTCAACGCGCTCGTCGTCACCGTCAAGGCCGACAAGGTCGAGGAAGCGCACCGGCGTGTGCGCACGCTCTCGGAGGAGCTCGTCGCGAAGGGCTGGAGCCCGATGGCGCGCGTGCGCGACAAGTCGTCCACCGTGACGGTCCTGTCGGGCAGGAACGCCGGCAACGGGAGGATCGACGGCCTCGTCGTGCTGGTGTTCGACCGCGAGGACCGCGAGCTGGTCGTCTGTCACCTGGCCGGGACGTTCGACCTCTCGCAGCTCGGGACGATCACCAGGAGCCTCGACGTTCCCGGGCTCGACGCCCTCGACGGGAGCGCGCAGAAGCCGTAGTCCGGGGACCGTCCCCGTGGGCGAGCGAGCGGCCTACGCGGTCTGTACGTCGAAATCGCGGACGATCGTCTGCCAGCCGACGATGTCGGGGTCGTCGAGCGGGTAGATCAGGCAGCCGCAGACCGCCCCGGGAAACGGCGCGGGACTGATGTGCATCACCAGCAGGTCGGCGAGGATGCGGCGCCCGCCGATCCGGATCGCGACCTTCTGGATCGAGCGTCCCAGCTCGAGGCCCGGCAGGTCCTTGCCGAGCACGAACGACAGTCCCGAGGCGCTGACGTCGCGCACGGCCATCGCGCAGCGGTGGGCCGCCGGGGTGGGCCAGCCGAACTGGACCTGCGCGTCCACCCCGGGAGGGATGGCGTGGCGCGGGGCGCGGCGGCGGCACTCTGTCGATGGGCGCATCGGGATTCGTCCATGGGGAAAGCTAGGTCCCCCCTCCCCGGCGGGCCAGCGCTGCGGACGGCACCGGAATCGGTCATCCTCCCGGCGTGGCCAAGCCGCCCCCGGACGCCCGCGCGCCGGCCCTCCTGCGTCGCGCCCTCCTCGCCTGGTACGACGGCGCCCGCCGCGACCTGCCGTGGCGCCGCACCCGCGACCCCTACGCGATCTGGATCTCCGAGGTGATGGCGCAGCAGACGACCGTCCAGGCGGTGATCCCGTTCTGGGAGCGGTTCCTGGCGTCGTTCCCGGACGTGCGTGCGCTGGCCGCGGCGCCGCTCGACGAGGTCCTGCGCCACTGGGCCGGGCTCGGCTACTACCGGCGCGCGCGCTACCTCCACGCCGCCGCGCGCGAGGTCGTGACGGAACGCGCCGGCGAGTTCCCGCGCACCGCGACCGGTTGGCTGGCGCTTCCCGGCGTCGGCGGATACACCGCCGCCGCGATCGCGTCGATCGCGTTCGGCGAGCCCGCGCCGGTCGTCGACGGCAACGTCGTGCGCGTCCTCGCGCGCTTCGACCGCGTCGCCGAGCCGCCGGATCGCGCCCCGGCCCGGCGGCGGTTCGCGGCCCGCGCCGGCGAGCTGCTCGACGCGGCGCGGCCCGGCGACTTCAACCAGGCGCTGATGGAACTGGGAGCGAGGGTCTGCACGCCGCGCGCGCCGCGCTGCCCGGCCTGCCCGTGGGCGGGGGCCTGTCTCGCTCGCGCCGCCGGGGACCCGGAGCGGTTCCCCGCGGCGGTCGCGCGGCCGGAGCCGGTCCCGGTCCTGCGCGGCGCCGTGCTCGTGCGCGACCGCCGCGGCCGGGTCCTGCTGCGGCGCATTCCGGACGGCGAGGTCAACGCCGGCCTGCTCGAGCTGCCCAGCGCCACGCTTCGCGAGTGGCCCGCCGGCCCGGGCATCGAACCGCCCGCGCGACCGACCGACCTCGCAGCGCTCGCACGGCGCGGTCTCGGCCGTGCGCTCGCGCGCGACACCGGGCTGGCGGTGACCCTGCGCGACGCGCTCGGCACGGAGCGCCACGCGATCACGCACCGCCGGATCACGGTCGTGCTCTTCGGCGCGACGCTGCGCGGGGCTGCGCCGCGCGGCCGGGGCTGGTCGTGGGTGGCGCCGGAGGAGCTGCCCGCCGCCGGGCTGACGAGCGCGGCGCGCAAGCTCTCGCGCTTCGCGGCGCCGGCCGCGGGGCCGGCCGCGGGGCCTATGTCGCCGCCGGCTCGACGATCTTGACGTTCCCCTGGAACACGCCCCCCTCCTGGACGGAGAGCGACGGCCGGAGCATCTCCAGTTCGCCGGTGAACTTCCCCCCGGTCGCGATCAGGACCGACTCGCGCACCGAGACCTGCCCGTCGAGCTGGCCGTAGACGGCGAGCGACGCGACCTCGACCCGGCCGGTCACGCGCCCCTTCTCGCCGACGACGAGCGCCTGGCCGCTGAGCTTGACGTTCTCGACGACCCCCTCGATGCGCAGCGTCCCCTCGAAGCGCAGCTCGCCGCCGGTGAGCTGGCTCCCCTCCCCGAGGCGGCCGTCGGACGCACCCGAACCGTTGCTGCCCGGCCGGCGCAGCATCAGTGCACCTGGCTGCCGGAAGCGCGCAGCAGCAGGCGGTAGAGCCGATCCAGGTCCTCGTCCCCGGCGAAGCGGATCTCGATCCGCCCGCGGCCGGCGCGGCTGGTCTGGATCGCCACCTTCGCGGCGAGCGCGCGCGACAGCGTCTGTTCCGCGGCCGCGACGTTGGGATCGCGCGCCGCGCCCTCGTGCGGCGCGGCCGGGCCGAGCGTGTTCGCGCGCCGCACGCGCTCCTCGATCTCGCGCACCGACCACTTGGACGACGCGGCCTGCCGGGCGAGCCGGATCGACTGCTCGCGATCGGCGAGACCGGCCAGCGCGCGACCGTGGCCCATCTCGAGCGTGCGGCTGTCGAGCAGCTCCTGGACCTCGTCGGGCAGCTCGAGCAGGCGCAGGAAGTTCGCGATCGAGCTGCGCGGCTTGCCGACGCGCTCGGCGACCTCGGCCTGCGTCAGCCCGAACTCGCGGATCAGGGTGCGGAAGCCGCGCGCCGTCTCGAGCGGGGCGAGGTCGTCGCGCTGCAGGTTCTCGATCAGCGCGATCGCGAGCATCTGGTCGTCGGTCAGCCGGCGCACCGTGACCGGGACCCGCTCGAGCCCCGCCTTGCGCGCCGCCCGCCAGCGCCGCTCGCCGGCGACGAGCGTGAACAGGCCGTCCTTCTCCTCGCGCACGATCAGCGGCTGCAGCACGCCGCTCTGCTTGATCGACGCGGCGAGGTCGGCGATCTCTTCCTCGTCGAACCGCTTGCGCGGCTGCCGGGGATTGGGGCGGATGCGGTCGATCGGAAGCTCGCGGGCCCCGCCGACGGAGTCGGCGGGCGCGGACTCGACCAGCGCCTCCGCTGCGGGGCCGTCGGGGATCAGGCTGCTGAGGCCCTTACCCAACGCTCGGCGCTTCGGTTCGACCTTCACGGCTGAGAATCTCCTTGGCGAGATCGAGGTAGGCCTCGGCCCCCTTCGAGCGCCCGTCGTACATGAAGATCGGCTTGCCGAACGAGGGCGCTTCGCCGAGCCGGATGTTGCGCGGGATGACGGTCGTGTAGACCGCGCCCTTGAAGAAGTTGTAGACCTCCTGCGCCACCTGGCGCGAGAGGTTGGTGCGCTCGTCGTACATCGTCAGCAGCACCCCTTCGACCGCGAGGCGCGGGTTGAGCGCCTTCTTCACGCGGCGCAGCGTCTCGATCAGCTGCGTCACCCCCTCCAGCGCGAGGTACTCGCACTGGATCGGGATCAGCACCGCGTCGGCGGCGGTGAGGGCGTTGACGGTCAGGAAGCCCAGGGATGGCGGGCAGTCGACGAGCACGAAGTCGTACCGTTCGCGCACGGCGCCCAGGATGTCGGCGAGTCGGAACTCGCGGCGCGGCAGTCCCTGCAGTTCGACTTCCGCCCCGGTCAGCTCGTTCTCGGAGGGGCACAGCGTCAGGTTCTCGAGGTCGGTCGAGAGCAGCGTCTCCTCGATCGGGAACCCCTCGATCAGCGCGTCGTAGATCGTGCGCCGCTCCGGGTTGCGCTCGAAGCCCAGCGCGCGGGTGCTGTTCGCCTGCGGATCGAGATCGACGAGCAGCGTGCGCCGCCCGGCCAGGGCGAGCCCGGCGCCGAGGTTGACGGAGGTCGTCGTCTTGCCGACCCCACCTTTCTGGTTGGCGACTGCGATCGTGCGCGACATGCGGGGAGACCCTGCGAACGGAAGGGCCGGATCGTAGCACAGGGGGGTCGCGCTGACCCTGCCGTTGGCCCTGGTCGCGAGGCTAACAGAGCAGGGCTAAATTGTTTTGATTTCTTTGTAACTTGTTGTAAATAAAGGACTTGAGTGTCGATTCGAGAATGTTCCACGTGGAACATTTCGCCGCTCGGGGAGGGGTCGGCCCGAAATGTTCCACGTGGAACATCTCCTCAGCCGGGCACCCCCCAGGCGGAGGCCGTAAGATCTCGCGCCCGGAGAGGAGTCGCGGTGCGGACCCGAGACCCCGTGGTTGTGATCGGCGGAGGCCACGCCGGCGTCGAGGCGGCGGCGGCGGCGGCCCGTCTCGGGGTCGAGGTCGTCCTCCTGTCGCTCGATCCGGGGTCGCTCGTCCGGCTCTCCTGTAACCCGGCCATCGGCGGCATCGGCAAGGGGCACCTGGTGCGCGAGATCGACGCCCTGGGAGGGGTAATGGGCCTTGCCGCGGATGCCGCCGGCACCCACTTCCGGCTGCTCAACCGCAGCCGGGGCCCGGCCGTCCAGGGGCCGCGGGCCCAGCAGGACTACGACCGCTACCCGATCGCCGTCCGGCGGATGATCGAGGCCGACGGCCGGATCGAGCTGCAGTCCGGGGAAGCCGCGGGACTGCGGGTCGAGGACGGGCGGATCGCGGGGGTCGAGACCGCGGACGGGAGGCTCCTCCCGGCTTCTGCAGTGGTCCTGACGACCGGGACCTTCCTGCGGGGCCTGCTGTTCCAGGGCGAGGCGGTCACCCCGGGCGGGCGGACCGGGGAAGCCCCTTCCAACGCCCTTTCCGCGGCCCTCGAGGCCCTCGGACTCCGCCTGGAGCGCTTCAAGACCGGCACGCCGCCGCGACTCTGGCGTCGATCCATCGATCCCGCGCGGTTCGAGGAACAGCCGGGGGACGAGCGGCCGGTCCCGTTCTCGTTCCTGAACCTGGGGGACGGGACATTCAGCCCAGAGCTGCCGCAACTGACGACGTGGCTCGCCTACTCCAACGAGCGCGTGCACGCGCTGGTCCGGGCGGGGCTCGGCCGCTCCCCGCTCTACACGGGGAAGATCCGCGCCCGGGGCCCGCGCTATTGCCCTTCCTTCGAGGACAAGGTCGTGCGCTTCGCGGATCGCGAGCGGCACCTGCTCCACCTCGAACCGATGGGGATCGACCATCCGTGGGTCTACGTGAACGGCCTTTCCACGAGCCTTCCGCCGGAGATCCAGGCCGAGCTGGTCGCCTCGATCGAGGGGCTGGAGCAGGCGGAAGTCGCGCGCTGGGGATACGCGGTCGAGTACGACTTCGCCCCGCCCACCCAGCTCCTTCCGAACCTGCGGGTGCGCTCGGTTCCCGGCCTCTACCTCGCCGGGCAGATCTGCGGCACCACGGGCTACGAGGAGGCGGCAGGCCTCGGACTGGTCGCGGGAGCGAACGCAGGGCTGGACGCCCTGGGCCGCGATCCGTGGGTCCCCGACCGACTCGAGTCGTATCTCGGGGTGATGGTCGACGACCTGACGACCGTGGGGGTGTTGGAGCCCTACCGGATGTTCACCTCCCGCGCCGAGTTGCGCCTGTCGCTCTCTGCCGACTCGGCCGACCGGCGGCTCACCCCGGTCGGAGAGCACCTGGGGCTCGTTCCGGCGGGCCGCGCGGCCCGCAGCAGGGCGCGTTGGGAGCGGATCGAGCGGGCCCAGCGGGCCCTCGACGGGGCCGGTGACCTGCGCGGCGCTCGCCGGCAGATGCCGGCGGACCGGATCCGGCGCGGCGACCCTCCCGAGGAAGTCCTCGCCGAGCACCTCGGGCCGGAGATGCAGCTATCGGAGCACGACACCGAGACGCTGGCGGGGCTGCTGCGCTACCGCGGGTACCTCGACCGGGAGCGGCGCGAGGCCGAGCGGCTGGCCGACGCCGAGCGGGTCCGCATCCCCGGGGACTTCGGCTACGAAGAGCTCTCCGGCCTCTCGAACGAGTTGCGCGAGCGGCTCTCCGAGGTCCGGCCCGCCTCGCTCGGCCAGGCTTCGCGGGTACCGGGCATGACGCCGGCGGCCCTGGGCCTGCTCGCCGCCGCGATCGGCCAGCGCGCCCGGGCGGCGTCGTGAAGTCGCTGCGGCTCCCGCCGCCCGCGGATGAACTGGCGCGCGCCGTTGCCGCCGGGTGGGACGGGATGGGTGGTCCACCCCTCGATCCCGCGGTGGCGCGGAGGGTCGGGACCCAGCTGAACCTGCTGTACCTCTGGAATCGCCGATTCAACCTGACCGCGATCCGCGATCCGCTCGAGGGGGTGCGCCGGCACGGGCTCGAGGCGCTCGAGGCGACGCTCGTCCCGGGCCTGCCGGAACGCGGGCTGCTCGTCGATCTCGGCAGCGGAAACGGCTTCCCGGCCCTGCCGATCCTGGCGGCGCGGCCGGATCTCTCCGGGCTGCTGGTCGAGAGCTCGGCGCGCAAGGTCGACTTCCTCCGCGCCGCGGCGCGCGAGAGCGGGCTCACCGACCGGGTTCGCGTCGAACAGCTCGTTCTTGCGGCGATCGATCAGCTTCCAGCGGAGATCGCGATCCTCACGCTGCGCGGGTTCCCCGATCCGGAGCAATGGATCCTGGAAGCGGTCCTTCATCGGCCCGGCGCTGCGGTCCTGGCCTGGCTCTCGCTCGATGACGCCTCCCGCATCGCACGACTCCTCGAGCAGCGGGGGGCCCGGGCCGAGGTACGGCCGCTGCGCTCCTCGGGCACCGGGGCGATCCTCCGGACCGGGGGGTAACGCGGAGGGGGCGGCTCGCCGCGGCGGAACTACTTCCCGATGCAGAAGCGCGCGAAGATCCGCTCCAGCAGCGCTTCCGGCCCGACGTCGCCGAGAATCTCGCGCAGCGCGTGGACCGCCCGGCGCAGCTCGATGGCGACCAGCTCCGGCCCGGCCTCGGCCTCTGCCAGTCCCGAAGCCGCGCGCAGCGCATCCCGCGCGTCGAGCGCCGCGGCGAGGTGACGCTCGGTCGCCAGCGCAACGCTCTCGATCGGGCGCGCGCCCGGCGCGTGAAGCGCCTCGGCGATCGCAGAGCGCAGCGCATCGATCCCCTCCCCCGTCCGCGAGCTGACGGCGATCGTCCCCCCGGCCGGCGCTGCCGCGGCGGGGAGGTCGGCGTGGGTTCCGACCCGCAGCCGATGCGGGGCCGGCGGCCCGGGGAGCCGGTCGGGACGCGACAGGTCGTAGACCTCGAGCACGAGGTGCGCGGTCGCGGCCGCGGCAAGGGCCCGGCGCATCCCCTCCGCCTCCGCCGGGCCGCCGGGGTCACCCACGCCGGCGGCGTCGACCAGCACGGTGGGGAGGCCCTCGAGCACCAGCTTGCTCCTCGATCAGGTCGCGCGTGGTCCCCGGCTCGGCCGTCACTATCACTCGGTCAAATCCAAGTAAACTATTGAAAAGACTAGACTTACCGGAATTCGGCGGGCCAAGGAGGACGACCCTTGCCCCCTCCCGGACCCGTCGTGCCCGCTCCGATGCGCCCGCCAGCGCGTCGATCCGCGCGGCCAGGCGGTCCGCTCGCTCGGCGACAACTCCTCCGCCGAGCGCCAGCGCTTCCTCGCCGTCCGCGAAGTCGAGTCCGGCTTCGACATCCGCCAGCAGCTCGAAGATCGCGTCGGCGAGCGGCGCGATCGCCGCCGAGACCTCGCCGTCGAGCTGGCGCGCGGCGATGCGCGCCTGCTCCACGCTGCCGGCCTCGACCAGGTCGCGCACCGCTTCCGCCTGCGCGAGATCGAGCTTGCCGTTGCGCAGCGCGCGCAGCGTGAACTCGCCGGGCGCGGCCGGGCGCGCCCCCGCAAGGACGCACGCAGCGACCGTTTCCCGCACGATGGCGGGGGACCCGTGAAGCGTGAGCTCGGCCACCTCTTCCCCGGTCACGCTGTGCGGTGCGCGCTGCAGCGTGACCACCGCCTGGTCGATGACCGCCCCGCTGCGATCGCGAACGCGTCCGAGCATCGGCCGGCGCTCGACGAACGGCGCGGCGCTCTCTCGACTGAAAACGCGACCGAGGATCTCCGCGCTGCGCGGCCCGGAGAGGCGCACGATGGCCAGCGCACCCCGGCCCGGAGGGGTCGCCTGTGCCACGATCGTGACGATTTCGGGGTCCGTGACCATCGTCCTGCCCCTGCTCTGGTTTTGCGCTAGCATGCATGTTTCGCCCGGGCGGGGGGAACCCTCCCGGCTGCGGGGAATGCCAGGAGGCCTCGATGATGAAGACCCTTCGCCGCTCGGTCGCGCTGTTCACGCTCCTCGCGATCGCCCTTCCGACCACCCTTCTCGCCCAGGCCGCCGGAACGGGCGAAGTCCGGGGCGTCCTGCTCGACACCGCGGGGCTGCCAGCCAAGGGCTACCAGATCGGGCTGAAGACGCCGGACGGAAACCTGTTCCTCTCCAAGGCGACCGCGGCGGACGGGACGTTCGTCGTCAGCGGCTTGTCGCCCGCGACTTACCAGTTCGTCGCTTTCGCGCCGGACGGGGAGAACTCCCCGTCGCTCCCAAGCAGACGACGCTCGCCGCGGGCCAGAAGGAGCGGACCGAGCTTCGCCTCACCTCGGACAAGGCGGTAGCGCCGGGCACCGTTCCCGCCGGGGCGGCCGCGGCGGCCGGGGCGACCGGAGCCACCGCTGCTGCTTCCACCTTCAGCTGGGGCGCTCTCGGGATCGCGGCCGGCGCGATCGCAGGCGCGTTCCTGATCGGCGAACTGGTGATCAACGACGACAACAACGACGTCGAGCGCCCGGCTTCGCCATCGCTCCCGCCGCGCCGCTAGCGGCCGGTCCTCGTCGCAGCCATCGCTCCGCCCGGCGGCGCGGCCCCTGAGCCGCGCCGCGCTGATTTCGCTGCGCCTCCCGGCAATCCGATCGGTGCTATAAACGAACGGTAAGGACCGGCTAGCCCGGATCGTCCGTGATGGGCCGGGCCGGCCGCTCGTCCGGTTCGAGGGTCCGATGCCGGCCTCGCGCCCCCGCGGCCTCGTCGCCGCGATCGCCCTGCTCGTCCCGCTCGCCGGGCTGGCTCTGTTTCTGGCCTTCGGCGCCCGCCACCGGACCTTCGGTCCGACGGAAGCGGAGCCGCCGGCCGCGAGCCGGCTGGCCGCGCTGCTCGACGGGCTCGCCGAACGGACCGCCGATCTCCCGCCGGAGCGCTTCCACGAGCAGGTCGACGGCGCGGCGGAGTTCCTGATTGCGCTCGGCGGGACGCGGCTCGTCGCCTGGCGCTTCGCGGGGCCGCCCGAGGCGACGCTCGAACTGATCGAGTTCCGTGACGAGGGCGGCGCCCGGCGCGCGCTCGAGCAGGACACCGGGGCCGACCGCACGCCCGGACCGGGCGACGAGGCCTGGGCCGGCGCCGACAGCATCTTCTTCCGGCGCGGACGCCGTTACGCGCGGCTCAGCGCGCCGGGAATGAGCGGCTCCGACGCGCCGGCGAAGCTGGCGGCCGTGGCCGCCCGCGTGGACGAGCGCCTGCGCGCGCTGGCCTCGAGCGGGGGGGGATCGTGAGCGGGCACGACCGCGACGACGGTACGGCCGCGGTGCGGCGGGAGCCGGTGAGCGGACTCGCGCGGCGCGAGCTGCTCGCGCGCCTCGGGCGGGCCGGACTCGTGCTGGGAGGGGCCGGGCTGCTGGCCGCGCTCGGGCTGCGCTCGAAGGGGCGCTGGTCCGGGGGCGGTGCGGCGGCCGTGATTCCGCGCCGCGACGTGGCCCCGGATCCGTCGCGACCGGGCGCCGTCGTCGCCGCGGGCGGCGCGATCGCGCCGATGGTGCGCGCCGCGATCGGCGCGCTGGGCGGGATCGGCCGCTTCGTGGCCGCGGGCGACGTCGTGCTGGTGAAGCCGAACATGGCCTGGGACCGGCCTCCGGAGCTGGGCGCGAACACGCACCCCGAGATCGTCGCGGAGATCGCGCGGCTGTGCCGCGAAGCGGGTGCGGCGCGCGTGCTCGTCGGCGACGTGCCGGTGCACGATGCGGCGCGCGTCGCGGCCCGCTCGGGGATTGCCGACGCGGCGCGGCGTGCGGGGGCGGAGCTGGTCCTTCCGGACGACGGCGGGTTCCGCGCGGCGGCGCTCGACGGCGCGGTGTTGTCGTCGTGGGAGGTCTTCCTGCCGGCACTCACCGCGACGAAGCTGATCAACGTGCCGGTCGTGAAGGACCACGCGCTGACGCGCCTCACGGCGGGACTCAAGAACTGGTACGGGGTGCTCGGCGGAACGCGGGCGCGGCTGCACCAGTCGATCGACGCCTCGATTGCCGACCTCGCGGTGGCGTTCCGCCCGACGCTCACGGTGGTCGACGCCACGCGCGTGATGACGAAGGGCGGACCGACCGGCGGGCGCCTGGAGGACGTGCGCCCGGTCGGGCTCGTTGCGGCAGGGACCGACCCGGTCGCGCTGGATCGTGGGGCGCCCGCCTGCTCGGGCTGGATCCGCGCACGATCGGCTACCTTTCGCTGGCCGAGGGGCGGGGCGTGGGCTCGATCGCCGCCGGCGACCGGCTCGAGACGGTGCGCGCCGGTGCGTAAGTCGCTGGCGGGCCTGCCCGGCGTAGCCCCTCGTGCCGCCAGGCACGAGGAAGCGGAGCCGGGCGGCGTCTACTGGCCGCGGGTCGCGCGCTGGATCTACCAGGCCTTCTTCCTCGCGCTCTTCCTCGCCGCGCTGACGGCGATGACCGCGGAGGGGGTCCGCCGCGTGCCGGTCGCGTGGCTCTTCCAGCTCGACCCGCTGACGGCCGCCGTCGCGCTGCTCGCGTCGTGGTCGCTGACGGCCGCGCTCGCGTGGTCGCTGGCGATCGTGCTGCTGACGGTCCTCGCGGGGCGCGCGTTCTGCGGCTGGATCTGCCCGCTCGGAACGATCCTGCAGCTCGCGTCGTGGGCCACGCGGCGGCTGCGCCGCGGCCCGGCGACCGAGCACAACCGCTGGCGGCCGCACTTCGCGATCAAGTACCTGCTGCTGGTCGCGGTGCTCGCGGCGGCGGCGCTGGGGGCCGGGATCGCCGGCCTGTTCGACCCGCTGTCGCTCTTCGCCCGCTCGCTCGGCTCGGGGCTGTCGCCGGCCCTGCACCAACTCGTCGGGATGGGCGGCTGGCGCGCACGGATCTTCACCGGCGCGTGGCTGACCGGCCTGATCTTCCTGGCCGTGCTGGTCGCCAACCGCTGGATCGCGCGCTGGTGGTGCCGCGCGCTCTGCCCGCTGGGGGCGCTCCTGGGGCTGATCGCGCGGGCGTCGATCGGGCGGATCCGGATCGACCCCGCGCGCTGCACGCACTGCGATCGCTGTGCGGCCGACTGCCAGGGGGCGGACGAGCCGTTCGCCAGCCACCGCGTGTCGGAGTGCCACGTCTGCCTCAACTGCATCGCGAACTGCCCGGACGGCGCGATCGCCTTCCGCGCGCTCGCCCCCGAGGGCGCCCCGCGGGGCGGCGTCGACCTGCCGCGGCGCCGGTGGCTCGGCGCGGCGGCGGCGGGGATCGCGATCGTCCCGCTGCTTCGCGCCAGCTCGCACTCGCTGGCGCAGCCCGGTCCGCTCGCGATCCGGCCGCCGGGGGCGCTGCCCGAGGCGGCGTTCCTCGCGACCTGCGTGCGCTGCGGGGCCTGCGTGAATGCCTGCCCGACGAGCGCGCTGCAACCGGCGCTCGGCGAGGCGGGGATGGAGGGGCTCTACACGCCGGTGCTCGTCGCACGGCAGGGCTGGTGCGAGCCGAGCTGCGTGCTCTGCGGACAGGTCTGCCCGACCGGCGCGATCCACCCGCTGACCGCCGCGGAGAAGGGCTGGACCGGCGAGGCGGGGAAGGGGATCCGGATCGGGACCGCCTTCTTCGACCAGGGGCGCTGTCTTCCCTGGGGGATGAACGTGCCGTGCATCGTCTGCCAGGAGGTCTGCCCGACCAGCCCGAAGGCGATCTGGCTGGAAGAGGTGACGGCGATCGACCGCGCCGGGCAGCCGGTGCGCCTCCAGCGGCCGCGCATCGAGCCCGGGCTGTGCGTCGGCTGCGGGCTGTGCGAGGCGAAGTGCCCGATCACCGACATCGCCGCGGTCCGCGTCACGCGGATCGGGGAGTCGCGCGAGGCCGGCTCGTCGTTCCGCCTCGGAGCGGCGGCCGCCAGGAGCTGACGGCCGCCGTCCGGGTCTGCGTCAAGGCGCGCAGCTGTCGACGAGGTCTCGCGGGTGGCAGGCCTGCGCCGGGAGCGGGCGCTCGCTGCCGTCCGAGGCCCGGCCGTAGCTGCCGGCGAAGCCGCCGTCGGTGGGCACGACGAGGAAGAAGTCCGCGGCGCCCGCCCCGAGCGGAATCGACGCCCCCGTTCCGCTCGACGCGCAGTAGCCCGGCTCCGGCTTGAGCGACGAATAGCCCAGCGCCAGGTCGCCGCGGTAGACCTCGTAGCTCGACGTGCCGCCGCAGTCGCTCGCCCAGCCCAGGGCGAGCGCGTTGCCGGCCCGCTGGACGGTCAATCCCGAGATCGCGCCCGGCCTGGCCCGCGACACCGGCTGGCAGGAGTTGCGGGTGACGCCGGTGAGCCGGATGTCGTCGACGTTCCAGCCCGAGAGCTGCAGCACGTTGTCGGCGGTCAGGCCGAAGCGGACGCGGAAGTTCGGGTTGCGGTCGGCCCACGCCGAGACGTCGTAGGTGACGTTCGTCCAGGCATTCTCGACGACGTAGTCGTTCGACGCGTAGAGCTCGACCCAGTTGACGCCGTCGGCCGAGACCGCGACCGTGGCGATGTCGTTGCGCGCCACGTTCAGCCAGCGCTTGAACTTCAGCCCGACCTGCACCGCGTCGGTGCAGTTCAGCGGCGGAGAGGCGGCGCTGGTGTTGATGAGCGCCTCGTAGTTCCCGGGGCCGGGGCCGGTCCCGGTCAGGTCGTTGCCCAGCACGCGGGTGCCTTCCGCGGCGGCGGTGGGATCGGGACTCGGCTTGGGCTGGCCGGGCGCGGAGGCGCCGCCGCCCAGTCCGCGCGGGGAGTCGAGCTGCCACTCGCCGGACGGGCCGCCGTTGTTGTTGAAGGTCCAGCCCCGGTTCGTCTCGAGGCCGTCCGCGTAGAACTGGACCGGCGCCCCCGAGCCGCCGACCAGCACCCGCAGCACCGCGACCTCGTCCGGATAGACATTGGCCGGGTCGGCCGAGGTGATCGCGCGCACGGTGAAGATCGCGTCCTGGCCGCACGGAAAGGCCTGCCCGACCTGGAAGCGGATCGCCTGCACGCCGGTTGCGCTGGCGTTCGCCGGGATGTTGCCGAAGCTCGTCGCCCCGCTGATCAGCGCGACCGGCCCCGCGTTGCCGGACCAGGGCGCGGCCTCTGCCGTCACGTTCGTCGCCGTCTCGTTCCCCTGGTTGCGCAGGACGATCGACAGGTCGAAGACCTCGCCGGGGTCGACCGCGCCGTTGCCGTTCCCCTGGACCTGGACCAGGCTGACGTACTTCTCGTAGCGCAGGTCGGGCCCGGTCACGGTCAGCGGCTTCTTGACGGTCGCCGAGCAGGCGGCCGCATCGCGCACCCGCAGGCGCGAATCCCCGGCGTACGGGCGGTGGAAGACCGCGGACGGGTCGGCCTCGATCGCGTCCACCGACCCGTCGACGGTGAAGTCCCACTCGTAGGTGTAGGGGCCGCCGGCGCCGCCGCTGGCGCTGCTGTCGAACGTCACCGGCTGGCCGATCCGCGCGGGGTTCGGGCTCGGCACGAAGTCGGCCGCCGGCGGCGTGCAGATCGAACCGGTGCCGCCCGTGACCACCAGCGCGAAGACCGCGTCGGCGTCCGGCGTGGCGAGGTTCTGGTCCTGGTTGATCTCCGGCGCGTCGATGTCCACGCGCCAGGTCCCCGCCTGCGGGTTCTGCACGAAGACGTTCTCGACGTTGTTCTTCGAGTCGCGGGTGCCGCCCGCCACCGAGTACCTCGCGCCGTCGAGCCCGACGTTCCCCCTGTAGACCGTGCCGGAGGGGGAGGTCACGGTCAGGTCGAGGTCGTTGATCCGGTGCAGCGTGGCGGAGGTCGTGCCGGGCAGGTCGTTGTAGACCAGCGTGACCTTCAGCTCGGTCTCGCCGGACTCGACCCCGACGTCGTACGAGCCGCGCTCGCCGACCTTCAGCGCGACCTCCTCGTCGATCACGAAGCTCCGGGCGGCCCGTTCCTTGGCCAGCCTCACGCTCGGCCGCCCCCAGCCCTGGTGGACCCGGGTCAGGTCGCTGGTGGTGCCGCTGAAGGGGTACTGGTTGGCGTTGTTGATCAGGAGCGCCTTGATCGTGGAGGCGTGGGGCTGGCGCTCGAAGACGGTCGTCCCCTCCGGATTGGTTCCCCAGACGTTGTCGGACCACATCTGGACGATCGAGCCGGTGACCCCGGCGACGATCGGCGTGGCGCCCGAGGTGCCGCCGAACGCGGAGGTGTAGGTGTTGCCGGTCGTCGTGGTGTAGGTCTCGTCGTAGAAGTAGCTGACGTCGGGCTTGAGGCGGCCGTCCTCGGCCGGGCCGATCGACGCCCCCGAGCACCAGCAGTCGTCGGAGGTCGAGAGCGTGTCGTAGTGGTTGACCGCGCCGACGCTGACGATGTTCTTGGCCCACGCCTCCGGCCGGCTGTCCTGGTTCCCGGCGTTCGACTGCGACTGCAGGATCGCGATGTCCAGCCGCCAGATGATGTCGTCCATCTCCTGCGAGTAGCTGGTGTAGTTGCGGACCCGGGAGTTGCCCCAGGAATTGGTCTGGAACGAGGCGAAGTAGGGGGCGTGCTTCAGCTCCTGGGTGTGCGCGAAGCGGTCGCCGAGCTGGTTGTAGTCGGCCATGATCCCGACCGCGCAGGGCAGGCTCCCCGTCCCCTTGGCCGAGCCGTCGCCGTCGCGAGCGCCGTTGCCGAAGACGATGCCGAAGGTGCTCGTGCCGTGGCTGTCGACGCCGTGGGTGCCGTGGTAGATCTCGGTGTCGAAGTCCATGTGGGTGTCTTCGAAGCCGGCGTCGAGATCCTCGCCGCGGACGCCGGTCCCGCAGTATCCGTAGTTGCTCTCGAGCCAGTCGAGGCCGTTGTCCTGGCGGACGATGTCCATGTCCTTCCCGGGCACGCCCTTGGGGTCGATCCACGCGACGTCGTCCAGCGCGGCGAGCGCCCGGGCCTGGTCGCGCGTCAGCCGCAGCTCGACCACGTAGCCGTTCGGCCAGGCGCTGAGCACCTCGGCGCCGAGGTCGCGCGCGCGCGCCACGATCCGCTCCTTGCCGGAGGGACCCCACTCGAAGGCGGTGACGCGCAGGTCCTTCCGATCGTCCGTCGCGATCCCGTCGGCGTCGGAGCGAGCCGGTGCCGCGCCGGACAGCCAGTCGCGGACCTCCCAGGAGAGGCGGTAGGAGGGATGGAAGGGCTCGACCCGCTCGACGAACTCGAGCCCGGCCAGCGCGGCCGCACGCTGCGGCTCGATCCTCACGAGGTGCGCGTTGTACGGGAAGAAGGCCAGCAGCTCGGCCCCGGAGTCGGCCAGCGCCTGCCGCCACTCGGGCTGGCTCGGCGTCCGGAACTGGACCAGGAAGACGTGCCCGGCGGCGGCCTGGGCGAGTCCCGGCAGCGCCGCGGGCAGCGGCTGGCCCGGCTCGGTCCGGCCGTCGCGCAGCAGCAGCGCGGTCTCCGCCTCGCGGGCCGTGCTCCAGGTCGCGCCGCCGTCGCGCGTGACCGCGTACCAGCGGGTCGCAAGGCCCGCCTCGGTCCAGGTCGCGAACCCGGCGGGAACCGACGGTGCCCGGCCGGCGGAGAGCGGCTCGATCCGTCGCGCCGACTCGCGGAGCAGCACGCGCTCCGCCGAGCCGTCGGGGCGCGGGGTCACGGCGAAGAGCCGGAAGACCTCGCCGGCCTGCGCGACCTCGAGCCGCGGCCTGGGCATCGGCGCGGCGAGCAGCGGCGCCGCGGAAAGGGCGAAAAGGACGAGAAGGGCGCAGCAGGCAGCGAACGGCGCGCGGGCGGGCGCACGGAGCATCGGTCGAACCTCCAAGGACGGCAGAAGTTACCCCGAACCCCGGCGGAATGCCTTCGCTCCGCGGCGGTCCGTGCTGGAATTCGGCCCGCGCGCCGTCCATGATCCGCGCTCCGGGCCGGAGGTGGTGTGACTTCCTGTTTAGTCGCAGCCGCGCTGTGGGCGATCTCGATCAGTCTCTTTCGCCCGCTCATCGCGCGCTTCGGTCCCGCGCCGGTCAATCTCTTCAAGTGCGCCTTCGCGTCGCTGGCCTACCTCGCCTGGCTCGCGCTCGCCGGCCGGCTCCCCGGGATGGCCGCGCTCGAGCCGGCCGCGGTCGGCCAGCTCGCGCTGTCGGGGTTCGTCGGGATGGCGATCGGCGACTCGCTGCTCTTCTCGGCGGTCGAAGCGGGCGGGGTCCAGCGCGCGCTCGTGGTCTACAACAGCGCGCCCCTGATGACCGCGCTGCTGGCCTGGGCGGCGGGAGGCGCCGTCCCGTCCGCCCGCGTCTGGCTGGGAATGGTGCTGGTCGTTGCGGGGGTCGGCCTGGTCGAGACCGACCCGGCGCGACCCGGCCCGTCGCCCGGGGGCGCGGGGAGCGGGGCAACGGCCGCCCCGCCGGGCGCCGGGGCGCTGCGCTGGACGGTGATCGCCGCGCTCGGCGCGGCGCTCGGCCAGGCGGTCGGGCTGCTCCTGATGCAGCGCCCGCTGCAGTCGGTGCCGATCGTCGAAGCGAGCTTCGTCCGGCTGGCGGCGGCCGGGGCGGGGGTGCTGCTGCTGCTCCTCTTCCGGCGCGGGGGGCGCACGGAGCTGGCCCGGCTGGGACCGCGGGCCTGGCCCGGGCTGGCCCTGCCGAGCGTGATCGGGACGGTGATCGCGGTGATCTTCATGATGCGCGGCGTCCGCGACCTGCCGCCCGGGATCGCCGCCGCGCTGCTGGGGACGACGCCGCTCTTCTCGCTGCCGATCTCGCGTTTCGTGCTGGCCGAGCCGGTCGGCGTCCGCTCGCTGGCCGGAACCCTGCTGGCGGTCTTCGGGGTGGCTTTGTTCGCCCTCTGACCGGTGCAGTATCCTCGCCCCCGCCTGGGCCGGCTGCGCCGCACCCGGCGAGGAGTGCCCATGACGAACGCGTCGCTCTACAAGAGTCACCTCGAGACCCTGGACAAGGTCCTTGCCGACGCGCTCGAGCGCGCCGGCGCGCGGGGACTGGCGCTGGATGGCGTGCTGTTCCACGCCGGCCGGGCCGAGACCTACCACGTCGACGACAAGGAGATCCCGTTCGAGTCGACGCCCCACTTCCGCCGCTGGGTCCCGCTCGCCGGGCCCGAGCACGTCGTGCTCGCGCGTCCGGGGCGCAAGCCGTTGGTCGTCCGGGTCAACCCGCGCGACTACTGGTACGAGGCGGCGCCGGTGGCGCCCTCCTACTGGCAGGAGTCGGTGCAGTTCGCGGAGGTCGCCGATTTCTCCGAGGTCGCCAAGGTGGTCGGAACGGTCTCGGGGGTCGCCTACGTCGGCAACTCGCCGGCGGCCGCGAGCGAGCTGGGGATCGACGTGACGCTGGTCGAGCCCGAGGCGCTGATGAAGCCGCTCGACTGGCACCGCGCGGCAAAGACCGCGCACGAGGTCGCGCTCGTCGAGGCCGCGGCGCGCAAGTCGGCGGAAGGTCACCGCGTCGGGCGCAAGGCCTTCGAGGGTGGCGCCTCCGAGCGCGAGATCCACTACGCCTACCTGCAGGCGACCGGCCAGCTCGAGCACGAGCTGCCGTTCGAGACGATCATCGCGCTCGACGCCAAGTCGGCGACGCTCCACTACCACACCAAGCGCGGGCGCGAGGCGGCGCCGGGAAAGGTCTTCCTGCTCGACGCCGGCGCGTCGCACGAGGGGTACGCGTCCGACATCACGCGGACCTGGGCGCTGCCCGGCGTGGACCCGGTCTTCGTGGCCCTGCTCGAGGGGGTGGACGAGCTCGAGCGCGAGCTGGTGGCGATGGTGACGCCGGGCCGGCCCTATCTCGAGATTCACCTCGAGGCGCACCGGCGCGTCGCCGCGCTGCTGTCGAAGACCGGGGTCAGCAAGGCCTCTCCGGACGAGACGCTGGCGCAGGGGATCTCGCGCACCTTCCTGCCGCACGGGGTCGGCCACCACCTGGGGATCCAGGTGCACGACATCGGCGGCCGCCAGGCGACGCCCGACGGCGGCCTGCACGCCCCGCCCCCCGAGCACCCGTACCTGCGCAACACGCGCACGCTGGAGCCGGGACACCTGGTGACGATCGAGCCGGGGCTCTACTTCGTCCCGATGCTGCTCGAGAAGCTCCGGGAGGGCGCGGCCGGCGCGCTCGTCGACTGGGCGCTGGTCGATCGGCTGACCCCCTTCGGCGGGATCCGGATCGAGGACGACGTGCTCTGCACGCCGGCCGGCGCGCGCGACCTGACCCGCCCGCTGATCCAGGGGCCGCGCGGCGCGTGAGTCACGGTTCCGTCCCGGCCGCGACGCGTTCGGGCGCGGACGCCACGCGTTTCGTCGACCGCCGGCGCGGCTCGGCGCTGCTGTGGGTCATCGCCCTGCTCGTCACCTTCGCCCTCGCCGCCTACCAGCGGCTGACCGGACCGACCCACCCGGTGCGCGTACAGGCCGAAGTCGGCGGCGCGCCGGTCACCGGCCAGCTGCCGCGCAGCCACGGCGGCGAAGGCGGCGCGATCGTGTCGCTCGTGGTCCCCGACCCCGCCGTCACGGGCGAGCTGGCCTGGCGTCGCTTCCCGACCGCCGAGGCCTGGACCGAGACGCCGCTCGAGCGGCTCGGCGACGAGCTGGTGGCGGAACTGCCGCATCAGCCGGCCGCCGGCAAGCTCGAGTACGGCCTGCGCCTCGCGCGCGGCGGCGCGGCGCGGGTGATCCAGCAGGACGACGGTCCGATCGTGATCCGCTTCCGGGGCGACGTCCCTGCGGCGGTCCTGCTGCCCCACATCATGGCGATGTTCCTCGGGCTGGTGATCGGCGTCCGCGCGCTGCTCGGCGCGCTGGTCAACGAACGCGACCTGGCGCGCCACATCCCCTGGCTGCTGCTGTTCCTGGTGCCGGGCGGACTGGTCCTGGGGCCGATCGTGCAGAAGTACGCGTTCGGCGCCTACTGGACCGGCTGGCCGTTCGGCGAGGACCTGACCGACAACAAGACGCTGGCCTCGGTGCTCGCGTGGGCCGCGGCGTGGCTCGTCGCGCGCCGCTGGCCGGACCGCCCGGCACGTCACCGCGTCGCGGTGGCGGTCGCCGCACTGGTGATGCTCGCGGTCTACCTGATCCCGCACAGCGCGCGCGGCAGCCAGCTCGACTGGTCGAAGCAGCCTCCGCCCGCGGCGGCAACGGGGGACGGCCCGGTCAGCAGCCGGTGACGATCCGCTGGGCCTCGTGCGGCTCGAGCCGCACCGCCGCGCGCGTGACGGCGCGCAGGAAGGCCGCCGATCCGAGTGGCTCGCCGGTCTCGAGGAGCGCGTCGAGCTCGGCGTCGCGTCCCATCGCCGCGGCCAGGCGTTCGCGCAGCCGGGCTTCCTGGACGGGATCCAGCGGGCACGCTGCCGTAGAGCTGCCCGAGCGCTTCGAGCAGCAGCGCGCGGTCGTGCGCCAGCAGGTCCTGGCGGTTGTTCACCAGCTGCATCATCGCCGCCAGGCCCGAGAGGTCCTGCCAGAGACGGATCCCCGCGTCCGGGTCGGCGTTGGCGCCCCCGGCCAGCCAGCTGTCGAGCCGCTCCGTGACGCGCCTCAGCTGGCAGCGGTCGGCGACGCGCAGCTCGACGAAGAGCGCGGAGGCGACGAGCGATTCGACCGCCTGCGCAGCCGTTGCCAACCGCTCCCCGATCCGCTCGCGGTCCGGGTCGCCGCCCGCCGCGAGCGCCTGCTGCAACAGGCGATAGCCGGCCCGGACGCGCAGCGCCGAGGCGACCTCGTGCATCGCGTCGAGCTGCGTCGGCAGCCGCACGCGGGTGCAGACCGCGGCCTCGAGCGACACCGCGGCCTTGATCAGCGCGCCGCGCGCGTGGTTGCAGACGGTCAGGAACTCCCACAGCTCGGCGGCGTCATCGCCCCGCAGCAGCTCGAGGCGCTGTGACAGGTCGAGCCGGATCATCTCGCAGAGGTCGATCAGCTCGCGCTGCCGCGGATCCTCGGCGACCTGGCCCTCCTCGCCGCCGTCGAACAGCCAGTCGTCGGGGTCCGGCGTGGCGTCTTCGACGACCGCCGCCTGAAGCTGCGCCACGTCGTCGAGCCCGACGAGCAGGAGCCGCTCGATCATCGGACGGACGAGCCGGCGCGCCTCCTCGAGCGGGTGGGACTCGTAGGGGAAGAGGTCGACGCGACGCGCAACGCGGGCCAGGCCACGAACGCGATCGAGGCTGTCGTGGATGCTCCCGGTCGACGACGACGGCACTACCGCGGGCAACAGGGCCCCCATGGAGCTTCCCCCTGTTGAACTTAGGGACCCCGGGGAGGGGGGGCAAGCCTTGGGGACAGGACGGGCAGGACTCACGCGGCCAGCTGATGGGCCGGGTGACCGGCCCTGGTGGCAGGCCGGCGGCTCGCCGTTCCCGGGCTACTCGTCGCTCGCGGTTCCCGGGCTACTCGTCGCCCGCGGTGCCCTTGGCTCCGTGGTCGCCGCCCTCGCCGCCCTGGCCCGCTTCGCCCGCATCGCTGCCGGCCGGGGCGATGTGGAGCCGCCGGTGGTAGCCGCTGCCGGTCGAGAAGGTCTTGATCCCTTCCATCCCGGCCAGGGTCACGTGGATCAGGCGCCGCTCGTACGGCCCCATCTCGGGCAGCTTCCTCGCCTGGCCACCGGCCAGGACCTCCTGGGCAATCTCCCTGGCGTTCTCGACGAGCTTGGCCTCGCTGCGCGCGCGCCATCCGCCGGCATCGAAGGAGACCCGCGCCTGCACCCGGCCGTCCTTCTGGAGCGCGCGGTTGGCGAGGTACTGGAGCGCCTCGAGCCCCTCACCGTCAGACTCGAGCAGGAGCGGGACGTCCTCTCCGACCAAGCGCACCCGGAGCCCCACCTCGCCCTGGTCGACCCCCTCGACGGTCAGCTCGAGCCCGAGTCCGGTGACGAACCCGCGCGCCACGTGCTCGAGCAGCGGCGCAACCTCGGTCACTTCGGGCCCCGGGAAGAGGGGCGCGAGCTCGACCGGCTCGCTGTCGGCAGCCCGGGGGCCGGCCGGGCGGCGGTCGGGCTCCCACTCGCGGTCGCCGCGGTCGCGCGGGCCGCGATCGCCGCGGTCGCGCGGGCCCCGGTCGCCGCGGTCCCGCCGCGGGCCCCGGTCGCCGCGGTCCCTTCCCCCGGGTCCGCCGCGCCCGCCCCGGTCGCGGTCCCCGCGGCCGCCGCGCTCGATCGGCGGCGGCGGCGGCGGCGCGCCCGGGTTGGGCCAGGCGTCGATCTCGAACAGGCCCGCCTCCGCGCCCATCAGGCCCGGCTTCGGCTTCGCGATCACCTCGAACGCGACCTCGTGGCGGGGCAGGCCGAACCGGGCCCGCGCCGCGGCGAGGGCCTCGGTCAGGTCGCGGCCGGTGAATCGAACGCGCTCTTCGCTCACGGTCTTCTCCCTCCCGCCGCTCAGCGGGCGCGCGCGCCCGCGGGGGCGGCGGCCGGCGGCGGCGCGTCGGCGTGGCGGTTGATGAAGTACTGCTGGACGATCCCCAGCACGTTGCTGACCAGCCAGTACAGGACGAGGCCGGCCGGCATGTAGAGGAAGAACCAGGTGAAGACGACCGGCATGATCAGCATCATGCGCTGCTGCGCGCGCTGCTGCGGATCCTCGGTCTTGGTCATCGTCATGACCTGCTGCAGGAGCTGCGTTGCGCCCATCACGATCGGCAGGACCCAGTACGGATCGGCGGCCGACAGGTCGTGGATCCAGCCGACCCAGGGGGCGCCGCGCAGCTGCACGCTGACGGTCAGGAGCGAGTACATCGCGAGCATGACGGGGAACTGCAGCAGCAGCGGGAGGCAGCCCGTCAGCGAGGCCATCGGGTTGACCCCCTCGCGCTTGTACAGCTCCATCATCTCTTCGTTCATCTTCTTCCGCGAATCCATGTCGCGGGAGTCCTTGTACTTCTCCTTGATCTTGTGGATCTTGGGCTGGACGCGCGCCATGTCCTTCTGCGTCTTCCGCATCTTCACCATCGAGCGGTGCATCAGCGGGAAGAAGGCGAGTCGGATCAGGACCGAGAGGGCGATGATCGTCCAGCCCCAGTTGCCGATCAGCCCGTGCAGCCACTCCATTCCTACGTAGAGCGGCTGCGCGAGCCAGCCCCACATGCCCCACTGGATCAGGCCGGAGAGCGAGACGCCGAGCGCCGCGTCGACCTTGTGGAGCACCGGGCTCGACTTCGGGCCGACGAAGAGGGTCAGGGCGGGGCTGGCGCTGCCGATCATCAGCTGCCGCTCCTGTCCCTTGGGGGCATTGGGGATCGGGAACGGGCGCATCTCGAACGCGGACGGCTCGACCGGCACCATCGCGACCGCGAAGTACTGCTCCTCGAGCGCCAGCCAGCGCGGCCCGAGCCCGGCCTGCCAGACCACCGCGGACTCCTGCTTGGCGGGGTTGAACGACTTGATTCCGTCGGCGAGCGCCGCGACGACCAGCCCGCGGTAGGCGTACTGGTTGCTGTGCGCGACGTCCAGGGCGGCGCCGACACCCGGCCCCCAGGTGATCATCGCCCCGGGCACCGGCTTGCCGCCGCGCGTGAAGCTCCACTCGACGCGCGCCAGGAAAAGATCGTTGCCCGGGATCCAGAGCGACTTCGCGACCTCGAGCCCCGCCCCGTCGGCCCAGCGGAACGAGACCCGCTGCGTGTCGGGCGGAAGGCCGCGCGCGGTGAGTTCCTCGGCGGTCGGCGCGGTGCGGTCCACGACGTACCAGGGTTCGTTGATCTGCTTGAAGAGGGCAGGGTCGTCGGGGTCGATCGTCAGCGGGTTCCGGTCGAGGGCCCGCGACTCGCTCGAGACGAGGTCGACGAACCCCTTGGAGGCGTCACCCGGCACCTTCTCGTAGCCGGGCAGCTTCCACGAGACGATCCTCGCCCCGCGCGCGGTGAGCGAGATCTCGTGCTGCGCGGTCCGGATCTCGATCAGCGGCTGGCTCTCGGTCCCGACGATCGCCGGGCCGAAGCTGCCGGGCTGCACCGGAACGAGCGAATCCGCGCCGCCGGGCGGCGTGGCGGCCGCCGTTGCAGCCGGCGCCGCAGCCGCCGCGGAACCGTCCGCGGCGGGCGAGGCCGGCGTTGCGCTTGCGGCGGACGGTGCGGTGACCGGGGCCGGTTTCGGGTTGGGGAAGAAGTACTGCCACCCGAAGAGGATCAGGATCGAGATCGCCACCGCGGCGATGGTGCGAATCGTGGTGTCACGGTCCATCGGTCAATCCAGCCGAGCGGGAGTCGGCGAGGGCAGCTGCGGGAGGGGCATGGCGCCGGGGCGGCAGGTCGAGGCCCGCCTCGGCAAAGGGGTGGCAGCGCGCGAGGCGGCAGGCAGCGAGCCACGAGCCACGCAGCGCACCCCACTCCGTCAGCGCCATGACCGCGTATTCCGAGCACGAGGGGAGAAAGCGGCAGTGCGCCCCGAGCAGGGGCGAGAGCGTGCGCTGGTACAGCCGCACGAGCGCGATCAGCAGGCGGGCGGGCACGGAGGGCCTTCCTGGCCGGGCCGGGGCTCGAGCCGCCGGCGGACGCGGCCCACCAGCGCGACGAACTCGCCTTCGATCACGGGGAACTTCGACCCCACGGCCGCCTGCCGGATGTTGACCACCATGTCCCACCGGCCCACGAGGTCGCGATGGCGGCGGTACGCCTCGCGCACCAGGCGGCGCATCCGGTTGCGAACGACCGAGCCGCCGACCTTGCGGGTCGCGGTCAGGCCCAGGCGCGGTCCGTTCTCGTCGCGGGGGAGCGCGAACAGGACGAGCCGCGACCCGGCCACGCGCGCGCCGGACTCGTACACCTTCTGGAACTCGGACCGCTTGCGGAGCCGACAGGTGCGGGGGAAGCCTTCTCGGCTCCCGCGGCTCAGACGGTCAGGCGCTTGCGGCCCTTCTGACGCCGCCGCTTCAGCACGAGGCGGCCGCCGGAGGTCTTCATCCGCTGGCGGAACCCGTGGACCTTCTTCCGCTTCCGGTTGTTGGGCTGGAACGTTCGCTTCATCGCGCAAGCCTCTCACCTCGACCGCCGCACGGAGTATCACCGCCGGACGGTGATCGCAGGGACCACCCACCCTCGGCGCGCCAGGCGCCGTCCGCGGGGGGTCGCAGAACAAGCGTCGTAGGGTATGGGGCGCCCCCGAGGCTGTCAACCGCGGCCGGTGCCCGCGCGGCCGCCCGCGAACCCGCCCGGAAGTCGTTGACCCGTGTGGGCTACCCGGGAACCGATCGGACACCCTTGCCGCGACGAGGGGTCCGGTGCTACCTTCCGCGCCTCGTTTCCGGGGTCTTCGTCGACAATGTGAGGTCCGTCCCTCCCGGCCACCCGCCGCGGGACGGGTTGGCCAAGGGTGTGGGGGATCTGTGGACCGCGACCGGCTTTCGCGCCTGGTCCGTCTGTCTAGGTCCAAGACAAAAAAGGACTTACAGATCCCCTCGGCTCGTCGTCGCCTGTGGAAATCCTGTGCTTCTTTCGAACTCCCCGGCGCCCTAGAGGCCGGTCCTGGAGAGGGTTACCCCTGTGGATAACCGGCCCGCCGACCCTGCACAGCCCTCCGCGTGGGACGCCGTCCGTACCCTCGTCCGGGAGGACGTCGCGGAAGGGGTCTTCGAGACCTGGTTCGGTCCGACCCGCGCCCTCCCGACCCAGGGAACGACGCTGCGGGTCGGGGTCCCGAACGAGATGTTCGCAGAGTGGCTGCGCTCGCAGTACCTGCCGCTGATCCGCAGCTCGATGAACCGCGCCGGGCTCGGCCACCTCCAGCTCGAGTTCGTCCCGCCCGTCGCCTCCGCGCCGGGCGCGGCCGCGGGACGCTCGGACGGCGCCGGGATGGCGCCCCCCGTTGCCTCGGCCGCGGCGCGCCCGGGCGGCACGGATGCCCCGCGCCTGAACCCGCGCTACTCGTTCGAGAGCTTCGTCGTCTCGTCGTGCAACCAGTTCGCGCACGCCGCGTCGCTGGCGGTCTGCGACCAGCCCGGCCGGGCCTACAACCCGCTCTTTCTCTACGGCGGTGTCGGTCTCGGCAAGACCCACCTGATGCAGGCGCTCGGCAACCGGCTGCTGGTCGAGCGGCCCCAGGTGAAGCTCCGCTACCTGACCTCCGAGCAGTTCATGAACGAGCTGATCGCCGCGATCCGGTTCGAGGAGACCTCGCGCTTCCGCGACCGTTACCGCCAGCTCGACGTGCTGCTGGTCGACGACATCCAGTTCCTGGCCGGGAAGGAGAGCACGCAGGAGGAGTTCTTCCACACCTTCAATGCGCTCCACGACGCCGGTCACCAGATCGTCCTGGCCTCCGACTGCCCGCCGCGCTCGATCCCGGGCCTCGAAGAGCGGCTGCGGAGCCGCTTCGAGTGGGGCCTCCTGGCCGACATCCAGCCGCCGGACCTGGAGACCAAGGTCGCGATCGTCAACAAGATGGCTGCCGCGCGCGGGTGGAACGTCCCGTCCGACGTCGCGCTCTTCATCGCCAGCAGCATCCACTCCAACGTGCGCGAGCTCGAAGGGGCCCTGACGACGCTGATGGCCTCCTCCTCGATCCGCCGCCAGCCGCCCGACCTGTCCCTGGCGCGCGAGGTGATCCGGACCCTGATCCCGACGCAGCGCGAGGAGGTCACGCTGGAGACGGTGATGCGGGTGGTAGCGCGCCATTTCAACCTGAAGGTGCCGGAGCTGAAGTCCCGTACCAACGCGGCCAAGATCTCCTACCCGCGCCAGATCGCGATGTATCTCGGCAAGAAGCTGGCGGGGGAGAGCCTGCCGTCGATCGGGCTCGCCTTCGGCGGCAAGCACCACACGACGGTGCTCCACGCGGTGCGGAAGATCGAGCTGCTGCGATCGAGCGACCCGGGGACCGAAAAGACGCTCCACGCGATCGAGGAGCAGCTGCGATGAGCCGGCGCTCCACGGCGTCCACAGCCCTGTGCACCGGGGTCCTGTGGATGGGACGCGCCCGGGGGCGGCGGGCCGGACAACCCTCCTCCCATCCACTGCCCGTCTCCGGGGGGTCCTTGCTCCTGGCCGGGGTCAATCCCGTGAATCCCGGCCGGAAGAGGGTTTTTCCACGCTTTTCACACCCCTACTGCTACGGCTTTGAAGAAACAGTCCATCATTTCTATGCTCTTTCTTTCCTCCCCGCGGCTCCGAGGGCACACCGATGAAGTTCTCTCTCGACCAGGCCTCCTTCATGCGCGAGATCGCCCTCCTGCAGGGCGTGATCGAGAAGAAGTCGACGTTCCCGATCCTCCACCACGTGCTGCTGACGGCGACGGAAGAGGGACGGGTGACGATGGTCGCGACCGATCTCGAGGTCGGCTTCCGCTCGGAGGTGGCGGCGACGGTGACGACCCCGGGTAGGGCCGCGGTTCCGGCGCGACGGCTCTACGAGGTCCTGCGCCGCCTGCCGTCGGGAACGCTGCTGATGCGCCTCGACGGGAGCGCGTTCCACATCGAGTGCGAGCGGATCAAGTACAAGCTGACGACCCAGGACCCGGACCAGTTCCCGGCGGTGAGGACGCGCGAAGGAAGTCCCCAGGCGGTGGTCGCTTCGGACCTGCTGGCGGAGATGATCAAGATGATCCTCTTCGCGATCACGACCGACGATCCGCGCTACACGCTCGGCGGAGCGCAGTGGGAGTTTTCCGAGGACCAGTTGACGATGGTGGCGACCGACGGGCACCGGCTGTCGATCTCCAGCCGCCCCGCGCAGCAGGTGGGAAAGGACTTTCCGGTGGTGCTGGTGCCCCGGACCGCGCTGCGCGAGCTGCAGCGGCTGGCGGCGGATCACGAGGGGGACGTCTACCTCTGGGCCAACGCGGGCAGCCTGATCGCCCTCGTCGGGCACCGCGAGATCACGACGACGCTGCAGGAGAACCACCGCTTCCCCGACTACCGTCGGGTGATCCCCCAGAACAACGACAAGATCTTCGAGATCGGTACCCAGGTGATGCGCGACGCGATCGACCGGGCCTCGGTGCTGCGCGACGAGGAGACGAAGCTCGTCCGGATCGAGTTGAAGAAGGAACTCCTCAGGGTGCTCGCCGTGAACGACAAGTTCGGGTCGGCACAGGAAGAGGTGAGCCTGGACTACTCGGGCGGCGAGATCGAGATCGGCTTCAATGCGCAGTACCTGCTGGACTTCCTCAACAACGTCGGGACCGAGCAGGTCCGCGTTCTGCTGGGCGAGTCGATGGGGCAGGGGCTGTTCGAGCCGGTCCGCCCGGCCGAGGACCGGCGGCACGATCGCTACGTCGTGATGCCGATGGCGCTGTAAGCACCCCCGTGCTCGTCTTCCTGGAGACCGAGGGGGTCCGGAACCTCCGGCCCGCGCGGACTCCCATCGATCCCGGACTGACGCTCGTCACCGGGCGGAACGCCCAGGGCAAGACCTCCCTCCTCGAGGCGGCTTACATCCTTGCCACGACCCGTTCGTTCCGGGTCCGGGATACCCGCGAGGCGATCGCCAACGGGGCCGCCCTGGCCCGGGTCAAAGGGGGCCTCGGGGAGGCGCCGGAGGGGTCGCTCGAGATCGGCTGCGGCTGGGGCCGGGAGCGTGGCGAGCGCCTTCTCACCGTGGGACAATTCGAGCGCAAGATACAGGATTACCTCGGGTTGCTTCCCGCGCTGGTGCTGACCGGAGAGAGCCTCCGGACGATCGCCGGGAGCCCCGCGGAGCGGCGGCGATTCGTCGATCGGGCGGTCGCCGCAGCCGACCCGGGCTACGTCACCGCGCTGGGCGAATACCGGCGCGCGCTGGCCCAGCGGAACCGGCTGCTCCGGGAGGGGCGCCCGGACCGGGAGATCGGCCCGTGGGACGAGGTGCTGGGGAGCACGGGAACGGTGGTCGCCGACCGCCGGAAGCGGCAGGTCGAGGCGTGGCAGGAGGATGTCGGGGGCTGGCCGGAGCTGTTTCCCGAGGGGGCGACGGCGCGGCTCACCTACCTCGAATCGGGCGCTGGAAAAGGCCGCGAGGGTGAGAGAATCCTCGATCGGCTTGCGCGCGTCCGGGAACGGGAACGGCGCTACGGAATGACGCTCGTCGGACCCCACCGTGACGATCTCGAGGTGGCAGCGGGAGGGCAGGATCTCCTTCGCCAGGGCTCGTCCGGGCAGGTGCGGGCGGCGCTCTCGGCGCTGCTCCTGGCGCAGGCCCGGCAGGTCCGGCGCCAGGCGGGCGGCAAGCAGCCGCTGCTGGTGCTCGACGACGTCGACACCGACCTCGACGCCGCGCGCTGCGAGGCGCTGCTCGCGGCTGCGCGGAGGGAAGGACAGGTGCTCGCCGCGACGAGCAAGCCCGATCTGTTGAACGCGACCGGCGCGCTGGTGCTGCTGATGGAGCAGGGCCAGGCGCGGGTCCGGGAGGCACGAGAGGCACGATGACGGAACGCGACGAAACGGCCGTGGCGCCCGAGGCGGGGGCCCCTCCCGAGGGGCCGCCCGGCGCCGGCGACTACACGGCGAGCTCGATCAAGGTTCTCGAAGGGCCTGGAAGCGGTCCGCAAGCGGCCCGGGATGTACATCGGGTCGACCTCGGTCGAGGGCCTCCACCACCTGGTCTGGGAGGTCGTCGACAACAGCGTCGACGAGGCGCAGGCCGGGTTCGCCGACCGGATCGACATCAACGTCCACGCCGACAACTCGGTCACGGTGGTCGACAACGGCCGCGGCATCCCGGTCGACCTGCACACCGAGACCGGCCTGTCCGCCGCCGAAGTCGTGATGACCAAGCTCCACGCCGGCGGCAAGTTCGACAACGCGGCCTACAAGGTGTCGGGTGGGCTGCACGGCGTCGGCGTGTCGGTGGTCAACGCGCTGTCCGAGCTGCTCGAACTCGAGATCTGGCGCGACGGGAAGGTCTACCAGCAGGAGTTCCAGCGCGGCGTCCCGACCTCGCCGTTCCACCAGACCGGGACGACGACGCGCCGCGGGACCAAGCTGACCTTCCGTCCCGACCCCGAGATCTTCGAGACGCTCGACTTCGCGTACGAAGTGCTGGCCCAGCGGCTGCGCGAGCTGGCGTTCCTCAACAGCGGCCTGCGGATCGTGCTCAAGGACGAGCGCGGGGCGAAGACGCGCGAGGCCGACTTCCACTACGAGGGCGGGATCAGCGAGTTCGTGACGCACCTCAACAAGAACCGCGAGACGCTGCACGAGCCGATCTTCCTGCGCGGCGAGAAGGACGGGATCCTGGCGGAGATCGCGCTGCAGTACAACGACGCCTACCAGGAGACGGTCTACTCCTTCGCCAACAGCATCAACACCACGGAAGGCGGCACGCACATGGCCGGCTTCCGCTCCGCGCTGACGCGGACGCTGAACAACTACATCCAGCAGAACGTGTCGCGCTTCCCGAAGGAGTACCGCGAGACCCAGCTCACCGGTGACGACGTCCGCGAGGGGCTGGTCGCCGTGGTCTCGGTCAAGGTGCCGTCGCCGCAGTTCGAGGGCCAGACCAAGACCAAGCTGGGCAACAGCGAGGTCAAGGGGATCGTCGAGGCGCTGGTCAACGAGCGGCTCAACGCCTACCTCGAGGAGAACCCGCGCGCCTCGAAGGGCATCGTCGAGAAGGCGGTCCAGGCCGTGCGCGCGCGCGAGGCGGCCCGCAAGGCGAAGGAGCTGACTCGCCGCAAGGGGGTGCTGGACTCGGGCGCGCTCCCCGGCAAGCTGGCCGACTGCCAGAGCCGCGACCCGCAGGACTCGGAGATCTTCCTGGTCGAGGGCGACTCGGCCGGCGGCTCGGCCAAGCAGGGCCGCGACCGCCGCTTCCAGGCGATCCTCCCGCTGCGCGGCAAGATCCTCAACGTCGAGAAGGCGCGCTTCGACAAGATGCTGGGGCACGAGGAGATCCGCACGATCATCACCGCGCTCGGCTGCGGGATCGGGCAGGACGACTTCGACGTCACCAAGCTGCGCTACCACAAGGTCATCCTGATGACCGACGCCGACGTCGACGGGAGCCACATCCGGACGCTGCTGCTGACCTTCTTCTTCCGCCAGATGAAGGAGCTGATCGACCGCGGGCACCTGTTCATCGCCCAGCCGCCGCTCTACAAGGTCAAGAAGGGGAAGCAGGAGTTCTACCTCCAGAACGACAAGGAGCTGGCCGCGTTCCTGGTCCGCAAGGCGGCGGAGGAGCGCACGGTCCGCGCGCTGGAGACCGGCCGCGAGTGGAGCGGCAACGCGCTGGTCAACCTGCTCGAGCAGCTGGTCGAGTTCCGGCGCTACCGCGAGGCGCTCGAGCGGCGGGGCTGGCCCGGCTCGGCGGTCGAAGCGCTGCTGGAGCACGGCTTCGCCCGGCGCGAGGACTTCGAGGACGAGCTGCGGCTCGAGCGCCTGGCCGAGCACCTGCGCGCCCGGGGCCACGAGATCCAGTCGATCGAGCCCGACCCGGAGCACGGGCTGCGCGAGCTGCGCGCCGTCGCGCTGGAGATGGGGCACCGCGAGTACGTGCTGTCGGACGAGGTCGTCCTGACCGGCGAGTTCCGCCAGCTGCGCACGCTCTACCCGCACCTGAAGGACCTGACCGGCACGATCCAGATCGCCGCCGGGTCGTCGACGATGGTGACGACGCAGCGGCGCGAGCTGCTCGACTCGCTGCTCGAGGCCGGCCGCAAGGGGGTCGTGATCCAGCGCTACAAGGGCCTCGGCGAGATGAACCCGGGCCAGCTCTGGGAGACCACGATGGACCCCGACCGGCGCTCGATGGTGCGCGTGTCGGCGCAGGACGCCACGGAAGCCGACGGCCTGTTCACCATCCTGATGGGCGACGCCGTCGAGCCGCGGCGCCTGTTCATCGAGGAGAACGCACTCGAGGTTCGCAACCTCGACGTCTGACGGGGAACGCATGACGGAAGCGAATCAGCCGCCGCAGTACACGGCGGTCAACATCCAGGACGAGCTGAAGACCTCGTACCTGGACTACGCGATGTCGGTGATCATCGGCCGCGCGCTGCCCGACGTGCGCGACGGGCTCAAGCCGGTCCACCGGCGCGTGCTCTACGCGATGCAGCAGTCCGGCAACACCGCCGACCGGATCTATCGCAAGAGCGCCAAGACCGTCGGCGAGGTGATCGGCAAGTTCCACCCCCACGGCGACCAGGCGGTCTACGACACGATCGTCCGGATGGCGCAGGACTTCTCGCTGCGCTACCCGCTGATCGACGGGCAGGGGAACTTCGGCTCGATCGACGGCGACCCGCCGGCGGCGATGCGGTACACCGAGATCCGCATGTCGCACCTGGCGGCGCTGATGCTCGAGGACTACGACAAGGAGACCGTCGACTTCGGGCCGAACTACGACAGCACGGAGGACGAGCCGCTGGTCCTGCCCTCCGCGATCCCGAACCTGCTGGCCAACGGCGCCGACGGGATCGCGGTCGGGATGGCGACGCGCATCCCGCCGCACAACCTGCGCGAGCTGATCGACGCCGCCGTGCACCTGATCGAGAACCCCGACTGCACCGCCACCGACCTGACGGAGTTCGTCCAGGGCCCGGACTTCCCGACCGCGGGCGAGATCTACGGCCGCGCCGGGATCCGGCAGGCCTACCTCACCGGCCGCGGCCGGATCCTGATGCGCGGCAAGATGGAGTTCGAGGAGGGGGCGAAGGGCTCGCGCGACCGGCTGGTGATCAGCGAGCTGCCGTTCCAGGTCAACAAGTCGCAGCTGATCGAGGAGATCGCCCAGCTGGTCCACGACAAGCGGATCGACGGGATCGCCGACATCCGCGACGAGTCGGACCGCGACGGGATCCGCGTCGTGGTCGAGCTGCGCAAGGACGCGATCGCCAAGGTCGTGACCGCCAACCTGTTCAAGCAGACCAAGCTCCAGACGACCTTCGGCGCGATCTTCCTGGCGATCGTCTCCGGCCGGCCGCGCGTGCTCGACCTCAAGCAGATGCTGGTGCACTACGTGCGCCACCGGCGCGAGGTCGTGGTCCGGCGCACGCAGTACCTGCTGAAGCAGGCCGAGGCCCGGGCCCACATCCTGGAAGGGCTCAAGAAGGCGATCGACATCCTCGACGAGGTCATCGCGCTGATCCGCGCGGCCTCCGGTCCGCCCGAGGCCAAGCAGCAGCTGGTCGAGCGGTTCGAGTTCAGCGAGATCCAGGCCCAGGCGATCCTCGACATGCGCCTGCAGCGCCTGACGCAGCTCGAGCGCGAGAAGCTGCTGGAGGAGCTGGCGGAGCTGCTGGGGCTGATCGAGCGCTACCGCCAGATCCTGGGCTCGACCGCGATGGTCGACCAGGTCGTGGTGGACGAGCTGAAGGCGGTGCGCGAGAAGTACGGCGACGAGCGCCGGACGGTGATCGTGGAGGACGAGGGGGAGATCGAGACCCTCGACATGATCCCGGACGAGAAGATCGTCGTGACGCTGTCCCACAAGGACTACGTCAAGCGCACGCCGCTCTCGGAGTACCGGACCCAGGGGCGCGGCGGGCAGGGGATCCGCCTGATGGAGGTCGGCGAGGAGGACTTCGTCGAGCGCGTCCGGATCTGCTCGACGCACGACCTGTCGCTCTGGTTCACCTCGGAGGGACGCGTTCACATCCTGCCGGTCCACCACGTGCCGGAGTTCAGCCGCGCGGCCAAGGGGAAGGCGATCGTCAACCTGCTCGGGCTCAAGCCGGGCGAGAAGATCCAGGGGCTGCTCGCGCTGCGCGACATGGACCAGCCGGACCTCTGCGTCATGACCGTCACGGAGCGCGGCGTCGTCAAGCGGACCGAGCTGTCGGCCTACGCCAACATCCGCAGCGGCGGGATCATCGCCCTGTCGCTCGACGAAGGGGACCGCCTGATCGCGGTTCACCTGGTCCGCGACACCGACCACCTGTTCATCGCCACGCGGGACGGGATGGCGATCCGTTTCCCGGTGACGGAGGTCCGGTCGATGGGACGCACGGCGCGCGGCGTGCGCGGGATCGACCTGCGCGAGGGGGACGCGGTGGTCAGCGCCCTCGTGCCGTCGCCGGGCGAGGACATCCTGACGGTCGCGCTGCACGGCTACGGCAAGCGGACCGAGCTGGACGAGTACCGGGCGCAGGGCCGTGGCGGGCTCGGGCTGATCAACCTCAACGTCGGCGAGCGGACCGGCCCGGTGGTGGCCGTGCTGTCGGTGCTCGGTTCGGACGAGGTCGTGGTCGCGACCCGGCAGGGGATGGTCATCCGGACTCCCGTCGAGCAGGACGAGAACACCCGGATCAGCCGGCTCGGGCGCGCGACGCAGGGCGTGCGCGTGATCCGGCTCAAGGAAGACGACGAGGTCGTGTCGGTGACCCGTCACACCGCCGTGCAGGAAGACGCGCCGGGAGACACCCCGGATGCGGCTCCGGACGGACCGGAAGGGGAGGCCAACGCATGAAGTTCTTCATCGACACCGCGGACGTGCGGGAGATCCGGGAGGCCGCGGCGCTCGGCGTGCTGGACGGCGTGACGACCAACCCGTCGCTGGTGGCCAAGACCGGCCGGCCGTTCCGCGAGGTGCTGGACGAGATCCTGTCGATCGTCGACGGCCCGGTCAGCGCGGAGGTCACGGCGGTCGACTTCGACGGCATGGTGCGCGAAGCGCAGGAGCTGCACGCGATCCACAAGAACATCGTCGTCAAGATCCCGATCATCGAGTCCGGTCTCAAGGCCGTGAAGTGGTGCTCGGACCACGGGATCCGGACCAACGTGACGCTCTGTTTCCAGGCCAGCCAGGCGTTGCTCGCGGCCAAGGCCGGGGCCGGCTACATCAGCCCGTTCGTCGGCCGGCTGGACGACATCTCCGAGGACGGGATGGCGCTGATCGGCCAGATCCGCCAGATCTACGACAACTACGACTACCCGACCGAGATCCTGGCGGCGAGCATCCGCCACCCGGTGCACGTCGTCCAGGCGGCGATGATGGGGGCCGACGTCGCGACGATCCCGTACGGCGTGATCGCGCAGCTGCTCAAGCACCCGCTCACCGACAGCGGCCTGGCGAAGTTCCTCGACGATTGGAAGAAGGTACCGAAGCCGTAGGGGCCGCCCTCCGTGGCGGCCCGAAGCGCGCGGAACGCGAGGCGTAGGGGCCGCCCTCCGTGGCGGCCCGAAACGAGCGGGGTATTTGATGCGGGCCGGCACAGAGGCCGGCCCCTACGGGCCGCGCGAAGAGCGGCCGCGGGGCGCGCGGGGATGGTAGGGGCCGCCCTCTGTGGCGGCCCGAAAGGGGACGCGTGGACAAGATCTACGAGCTGAGGCACCGCCTCGAGCAGGCGCGCCACGGCGGCGGGCCGGAGCGGATCCGGAAGCAGCACGAGGCGGGCAAGCTCACCGCGCGCGAGCGGGTCGAGCTGCTGGTCGACCCCGGCTCGTTCGAGGAGACCGACGCGCTGGTCGTCCACCGCTGCCGCGAGTTCGGGATGGAAGAGCAGAAGATCCCGGGCGACGGGGTCGTCACCGGCTTCGCACGGGTCGACGGACGGCCCGTCGCGGTCTTCGCCCAGGACTTCACGGTCTTCGGCGGCTCGCTCTCCGAGACCTACGCCCGCAAGATCTGCAAGATCATGGACCAGGCGCTCAAGGTCGGATGTCCGATCATCGGGCTCAACGACTCCGGCGGGGCGCGGATCCAGGAAGGCGTGGTCTCGCTCGCCGGCTACGCCGACATCTTCCTGCGCAACACGCTGGCCTCCGGCGTCGTCCCCCAGATCTCGGCGATCATGGGGCCCTGCGCCGGCGGCGCCGTCTACTCCCCGGCGATCTCGGACTTCATCGTGCAGGTCAAGGACACGTCCTACATGTTCCTGACCGGGCCCGACGTGATCCGCGCGGTGACCCACGAGGACGTCACCAAGGAGGACCTGGGGGGGGCGCAGACCCACGCCTCCAAGAGCGGCGTGGTCCACTTCGCGGCCGAGAACGACATGCACGCGCTGCAGATGATCCGGCGCCTGCTCTCGTTCCTGCCGCAGAACAACCACGACGACCCGGCGCGGCAGCCGACCGACGAGCTGCCCGACCGGCGCGACGAGTCGCTCAACAGCATCGTCCCCGAGGATTCGAGCAAGCCCTACGACATCAAGCAGGTGATCACGCGGATCGTCGACAGCGGCGACTTCTTCGAGGTCCACGAGCACTTCGCCCGCAACCTGGTCGTCGGCTTCGCGCGCCTCGACGGCCGACCGGTCGGGATCGTCGCCAACCAGCCGGCCTACCTGGCCGGCGTGCTGGACATCGACGCCTCGCGCAAGGGGGCGCGGTTCGTGCGGTTCTGCGACGCCTTCAACATCCCGCTGGTGGTGTTCGAGGACGTGCCCGGGTTCCTGCCCGGCGTCGCGCAGGAGCTGGGCGGGATCATCGTCCACGGCGCGAAGCTCTGCTTCGCCTTCGCCGAGGCGACCGTCCCCAAGCTGACGGTCATCACGCGCAAGGCCTACGGCGGCGCGTACTGCGTGATGGCCAGCAAGCACATCCGGGCCGACCTGAACCTGGCGTGGCCCACGGCCGAGATCGCGGTGATGGGGGCGGAGGGGGCGATCGAGATCCTCTACCGCCGGGAGCTGCAGGGGGCCAAGGACCGCGACGCCTACAAGAAGGAGAAGGCCGCCGAGTACCGCGAACGCTTCGCCTCGCCCTACGTCGCCGCCGAGTACGGCTTCATCGACGCGGTGATCGAGCCGGCCGACACGCGGCGCCGGCTGATCGCCGGGCTGCGCCTGCTGGAGACGAAGGTCGACACGATGCCCCCGAAGAAGCACGGCAACATTCCCTTGTGAGAGAGCCGCAGGTGAGCCCCCGCGAGAGACCCGCTTTGAGAAAGGGCGCCCGGTGTTCCGCAAGATCCTGATCGCCAACCGCGGCGAGATGGCGGTGCGCGTGATCCGCGCCTGCTGGGACCTCGACATCAAGACGGTCGCGGTCTACTCCACCGCCGACCGCGCGGCGCCGCACGTGCGCGTGGCCCACGAGGCCTACCTCATCGGGCCGGCCCCGGCGCGCGAGTCGTACCTCAACATCGAGCGGATCATCGAGGTGGCGCGGCGCACGGGGGCCGAGGCGATCCACCCCGGCACCGGGTTCCTGGCCGAGAACCCCGACTTCGCCGAGGCCTGCGAGCAGGCCGGGATCGTCTTCATCGGGCCGCCCGCGCGCGCGATGCGCCTGATGGGCGACAAGATCCTCGCCAAGGAGGAGATGCGCCGCGCGGGCGTGCCGACGCTCCCGTCGACCGGGCCCTTCACCGGCTCGATCATCGAGGCGATCGAGGCCTGCGACCGGATCGGCTACCCGGTGATCGTCAAGCCGGCGAGCGCGGGCGGCGGGAAGGGGATGCGCGTCTGCGACAAGGCGGAGCAGGTCGGGGGGGCGATCGAGCGCTCGCGCTCGGAGGCGCGCACCAGCTTCGGATCCGACGTCGTCTACATCGAAAAGTACCTGCGCGCGCCGCGCCACGTCGAGATCCAGGTGATGTTCGACAAGCACGGCCACGGGGTGCACTTCGGCGAGCGCGAGTGCTCGATCCAGCGGCGCCACCAGAAGATCATCGAGGAGTGCCCTTCGCTCGTGGTCGACGCGGCGACGCGGGCGGAGCTGGGGCGGATGGCGCTGGCCGCCGGCGGGACGACCGGCTACACCGGCGCCGGCACCGTCGAGTTCCTGCGCGACCACGACGGGTCGTTCTACTTCATGGAGATGAACACGCGCCTGCAGGTCGAGCACACCGTGACCGAGCAGGTCTACCAGGTCGACCTGGTCCAGGCGCAGATCCGGGTCGCCGCCGGCGAGCCGCTCCCCTACCGGCAGGAAGACCTCGTCCCGCGCGGCCACGCGATCGAGTGCCGGATCACCGCCGAGGACCCGGAGCGCAACTTCATGCCCTGCCCGGGGCGGATCGAAGCGGTGCGCCTGCCGTCCGGGCCCGGCATCCGCGACGACTCGGCGGTCGCGCCCGGCTACACGATCCCGGTGGACTACGACCCGATGGTCGCCAAGCTGATCGCCTACGGCCCCGATCGCCAGGACGCGATCCGCAAGATGCGCCGCGCGCTCGACGAGTACCGCCTCGAGGGGATCAAGACCAACATCCCGTTCCTCAGGCGCCTGATGGAGCACCCGGTCTACGTCGCGGGCGAGGTCAACACCGCGTTCATCGACGACTACGGCGCGGAGCTGATCAAGGGGAGCGACCCCTGGCTCGACGAGGTGGCCGTCGTCGCGGCGGCGATCCACGCCTACCGGATGCGGGTCGAGCAGGCGATGCGGGAGGAGGGCGCGGCGGGCGGCGGCGGCCGCGGCGGCTCCCGCTGGCTGGCCGGCGGCCGGCAGCGCGTCCTGCGAGGCACGCTATGAAGCTCCGCGGCGTGATCGACGGCAGGCAGCAGGAGATCGAGCTCGAGCCGACCGAGGGGGGCTACATGGTCACCCTCGACGGCAAGACCCACGAGGTCGACTGCGCCAACCTGGAGGCCTCGTTCTACTCGTTCATCATCGAGGGGAAGTCGTACGAGATCTCGGTGCGCGAGAGCGGCCCCGACGAGTACGCGGTGCGGCACGGCGGCTACCTCCGGACCGTTCGCATCGTCGACCCGATGGCGGCGATCGCCGGCGCGAACCTCGTGCAGACCGGCACGATCACCGTCAAGGCGATCATGCCGGGGCGCGTGGTCAAGGTCCTCGTCGAGGAGGGGGACGAGGTCGACGAGGGGCAGGGGCTGATCGTGCTCGAGGCGATGAAGATGGAGAACGAGGTCGGAGCGCCGCGCCGGGGGAGGGTGCAGTCACTGTCCGTGCAGTCGGGACAGACACTCGAGGCCGGCGACCGGATCGCCGTCATCGAGTAACGGCTGCCGGGCGGAGCCCCCCGTGGGAAGCGCCGCGCCGGCACCGGGATCAGCGATTGAGGACCTCTTCCAGTTCCTTGCTGGGGCGGAAGAGGACCGTCACCTTCGGGGGGATCTCGATCGTCGCGCCGGTCTGGGGGTTGCGCCCGGTGCGCGCCTTCCGCTTGCGCGCGGTGAAGGTGCCGAAGCCGACCAGCGCCGTCCGCTCGCCCTTTCCCAGCGACGCTGCGACTCCTTCGATCATCGACTCGATGGCGCGCGCGGCGGCGACCTTGGTGATGCCGGCGTCCTGAGAGATCTTGTCGATCAACTCGGCCTTGTTCATGACGACCCTCCCCGGTCTTCGGGCGGGAATACCGCCCCGGCCGCGCTCGCGAGCGCTCGCCGACCGGTTGTCTAGCACGACGGTTGGCGGCGGGTCAACGGGAAATGGGGTGAAAATGGCCGTCCTGCGGGCCTTCCGGGAGAACTGACCGTGGATCGAAAGACACTTGCCAAGCTGCTCGCCGCCGTCCGAGGGGGGAAGGTAACAGCCGACGAGGCCCTGGCGCGGCTCGACGCCCTCGCCACCGGCGAGCTCGGGTTCGCGCGGATCGACCACCGCCGGACCCTGCGCCGGGGGATCCCCGAGGTCGTCTTCGGGGAAGGGAAGGCGCCGGCCCAGGTCGAGGAGATCGCGGCCCACATCGCCGGCCGGGGCGGCACCGTCCTCGTCACCCGGATCGGTCCGGAGGTCGGCGAGCGGCTGAAGCGCCGCCTCCCGGGCGGGACCCACGACCCGGTCTCGCGGACCTTCCTGCTGCGCGCGAAGAGCCGCCGCCGTCCCCTCCCGGGCCTGCTCGTGGTCAGCGCGGGGACCGCGGACATCCCCGTCGCCGAGGAAGCGGCGGTCACGGCGGAGGCGTTCGGGCTCGCCGTGGACCGGCTCTACGACGTCGGCGTGGCCGGGATCCACCGGCTCTTCGAGCACCTCGAGCGGCTGCGCGCGGCGAAAGTGATCGTGGTCGTCGCCGGGATGGAGGGGGCGCTCCCGTCGGTGGTCGCCGGGCTGGTCGAGGCCCCGGTGATCGGCGTGCCGACCGCGGTGGGATACGGGGCGGCACTCGAGGGATTCACCGCGCTGTTCGCGATGCTGACCTCCTGCGCGGGCGGATTGACCGTCGTCAACATCGGCAACGGGTTCGGGGCGGCGTGCGCGGCCCACGCCATCCTCGGAGGGCGGCGCGGACAAAGCTGACCAAGGGCGGTCATGGTCAGTTCCCCGCCCGGAGAGGGTGGAGCCCCGGCGAAATACCTTTGCGCGGGCGAAAGCCTGTCGGTAAGATTCTGGCAATCAAGGGGTTCAGCGGGGGCCCGGAGGATGGCCCCCGTGTGCGCAGGGGTCGGGGGATGCTCGGCGGACGCTCGAACGCGGGTCGTCGTGCGCACCCGGGAAGCAGTCCTCGCTGGTGCCGGCACGCAGGCCGGTGCCGATTGGCTTGTTCAGGGCTGGGAGGACGATGGCTCCGGTCGGCTACCGCGAATACAGCGATTCGGTGCGCGCCGGCGCGGACATCGTCGATGTCGTGTCGGAGGTCGTGTCGCTGCGCAAGAGCGGGCGCTCGATGACCGGGCTCTGCCCGTTCCACCAGGAAAAGACCCCCAGCTTCCACGTCGACCCGGTCAAGCAGGTCTACTTCTGCTTCGGCTGCCGGGCCGGCGGAGACGTCTTCGACTTCGTGATGTCGCTGCACAGCGTCCCGTTCCCCGAGGCCGTGCGGCTGCTCGGCGACAAGCTGGGGATCGCCCCCCCCGCGCCGCGCAACCCGGCCGAGGCGGAGACGGACCGCCGCCGCCGCCGCGTGCTGGAGGCGCTCGCCGAGGCCCAGGCCTTCTACACCGCGCGGCTCTTCGGCGAGGGGGGCGAAGGGGCGCGGGGCTACCTCGAGCGGCGCGGACTGGCCGGGGAGGCGGCGCGGGCGTTCGGCCTGGGCTTCGCCCCGCCCGGCTGGGACGGCCTGCTGCGGCACCTCGTGGCCAAGGGGTTCCAGCCGGAAGACCTCGTGCAGGCCGGGCTGGTCGTGCCGCGGCCGTCGGGGAGTGGCGTCTACGACCGCTTCCGCGCGCGGGTGACCTTCCCGATCCGCGACTCCGCGGGGCGGGTGATCTCGTTCGGCGGGCGCGCGGTCGGCGACGACGAGCCGAAGTACCTGAACGGCCCCGAGACCGCCGCCTACGACAAGGGGCGCACCCTCTTCCGGCTCTTCGAGTCGGCGCAGGAGATCCGCCAGGCGGAGCGCGCGGTCGTGGTCGAGGGCTATTTCGACGCGGTCAGCCTCGCGGCCGCCGGCGTGCCCGGGGTCGTCGCGGTCTGCGGCACCGCGCTGGGCCCGGAGCACGTCAAGCTGCTGCACCGCTGGACCCCGCGCGTCGTGCTGTTCTTCGACGGCGACGGCGCCGGACGGCGCGCGACGCACGCCGCGCTCCCGCCGCTGCTCGCCGCGGGGATGACGGTGACGGTCGCGAGCGCGCCGGACGGACTGGACCCGGACGATCTCGCCCGGCGTCACGGGAAAGAGGCGGCGCTCGCCGCGGTGGAAGGCGCCGCGGATCTGCCTACCTTTCTCGTGGACGAGGCGCGCCGCAATTACCCGGTTGCGACGCTCGAGGGGAAGCTGGCGGCGCTGGAGATGGTGCTGCAGCACCTGTCGCACCTCCCCAACTCCGTCGCGCGCACCGAGATCATGTCCAAGGTGGCCGACGGCCTTTCGATCGAGGACGCACTGTTCCGCCAGGAGCTGCGGCGGGTCGCCTCCGAGCGGCGGCGCGAGGTGCGCGCCCCGGCCGCGGCGGCGACCGTTGGCGCAAGACGGATGACCCACGCGGAGGAAGTCGTCGTACGTTTCCTCGGGGGGCGGGCGCACGCCGCGGATGCGGACGTCGCGGAAGTCGTAGCGGCGATCGAAGGCGCCGGCGCCGCCCACCTCGGTGAGCTCGGCGGAGTTCTCGTGCGGCGCTGGTGCGAGGCCTTCAAGCGCGGCGAGCACTGGGACCTCCGGCGGATCGCCGAAGCCGCCCCGGAGGAGGCGCGCGCGGAGGTCCTGGCACTGGCATTCGCGCCCGGCGAGGAGCCGGGAGCGGCGGAAGCCCGCGGTGCGCTGGCCGCAATGCACGGCCGCGTGCTGGGCCTGCGGCTGCGCGAGGTGCAGGAGGAGATCGAGCGCACGGCCGACCCGGCCGCGCGCACGCAGTTGATGATGGAGAAGGTGTCACTGGCCAGGGAAATGCAGGGGCTCGGCGCGCCGGAGGGGAGACCGGAAGCGAGCCCCGCTCACGGAGGAGGGCACTAGGGAGAGATGGAGCGGGCCCGGCCCGGTCCGACGAACCCAGGGACGGTCGGACACGGAGCGCGGCAACCAGGTACGAGCCCCACGAACGGGAAGGACACAGACGACGCGGAGTGTTCACGGCGGCCGGGATCGGCACGACGGCCGGCGCGTGTCGCAGGAGATGAACCGTGCGGATCGACGAGAAGTACGAAGAGGTCAAGGCGCTCCTCTCTCAGGGAAAGGAGAGGGGAGTCCTGACCAGCCAGGAGATCAGGGACCAGCTGCCCGAAGAGCTGGTCGCTGACCCGGCGGAGCTCGAGGAGGTCTTCGAGTTCCTGCGCGCGCGCGAGGTCGACGTCGTCGAAGCCGACGCCGAGATCGAATCGGAAGATTCCTCGATCGCGGAAGCGATTCCCGGGCGCCGGGACCGCCGCAAGAACGAGCCGGTCCCGCCGGCCGAGCAGGAGCGCACCAACGACCCCGTCAGGATGTACCTGCGGGAGATGGGTACCGTTCCGCTGCTGACCCGCGAGGGCGAGGTCACGATCGCCAAGCGGATCGAGGAAGGCGAGATGAAGGTCCTGCGGGCGCTGTCCCGCAGCCGCTTCGGCCTGGACCAGCTCCTCGGCATCCCCGAGCGCCTGAAGCTGCACGCCAAGTCGGTCGAGGAGATGTTCGACATCTCCGAGGGCGCCGTCGGCGGCCAGAACGGCAACATCCCCCGCGAGGAACTGATCAAGCGCAAGGTGGCGCAGGCCAACAAGCGGCTGGCGAAGATCAAGAAGCACGCGGCCGACCTCGAGGTCCTGCACGCCAAGCACGGCAAGCTCAAGGCGGGCACGAAGACCGAGAAGGACACCAAGGCCAAGATCTCGCACTCCGAGGACGAGATCGCCAAGGCGATCCAGTCGGTGGGCCTGTCGCAGCACTACATCGACCGGCTGGCGAAGGAAGTGAAGGACGCCAACCACAAGCTGCAGCGCCACCTGCGGATCGAGAACGACCTCAAGCACCGGCTGAAGAGCGCGCAGGACGCCGTGATGAAGCGCGAGCTCAAGCGCAAGGCGGACGAGGCGCGCGACGAGATCCGGATCATCGAGTCGATGATGCGGGCCACCGACACCGAGCTGCGCGAGCTGGCGAAGGACATCTTCCAGGGCGAGATCGAGGCGCAGCAGGCCAAGAAGGACCTGATCGAGGCCAACCTCCGCCTGGTCGTGTCGATCGCCAAGAAGTACACCAACCGCGGCCTGCAGTTCCTCGACCTGATCCAGGAGGGGAACATCGGGCTGATGAAGGCGGTCGACAAGTTCGAGTACAAGCGCGGCTACAAGTTCTCGACCTACGCCACCTGGTGGATCCGCCAGGCGATCACGCGCGCGATCGCCGACCAGGCCCGCACGATCCGGATCCCGGTCCACATGATCGAGACGATCAACAAGCTGGTGCGGACCGCGCGGGCGCTGGTGCAGGAGCTGGGGCGCGAGCCGACGCCGGAGGAGATCGCCGAGCGGATGGACGTGCCGGCCAGCAAGGTCCGGAAGGTGCTGAAGATCGCGCAGGAACCGATTTCACTGGAGACGCCGATCGGCGAGGACGAAGATTCGCACCTCGGCGATTTCATCGAGGACAAGAAAAGCCCTTCTCCAGTGGAGGCGGTGGTCAGAATGAACCTCAAGGAGCAGACGGGGACCGTCCTAAAGACCCTGACCCCCAGGGAGGAGAAGGTCCTGAAGATGAGGTTCGGAGTTGACGAAGGCAGCGAACACACGCTCGAGGAAGTCGGCCAGTCGTTTGCCGTGACCCGCGAGCGGATCCGCCAGATCGAATCGAAAGCGCTGCGAAAACTCCGTCAACCGTCACGGTCGCGGTTGCTTCGGCCGTTCCTGAGTGGGCCGGGGCCGTTTGCGACCCCCTGACGTGATCATCGCCTGAGACCCCGTTCGGGCGTCCCGGAAACGGGGCGCCCGTTTTCTTTTCAGGGGCAGTTCGCGAACCGCTGCGGCAGGCAGGGGATGGTCCCGGGGGGCCGCTCCACCCCGCGGCTGTCGGTCCCCAGCGAGCCCTCCCACCCGCCGTGCACCGGCGCCACGAGGTAGTAGGTGTTCCCCGCGGCCGCGGGGCCGGTGAAGTCGGTCGCGCCCTCCGTGGAGCAGGTCATCGGAAGGTGCGTCCCGAATGCGCCCAGCGTCCCCTCGTAGACCGCGTAGTCGGCGTCGCCCGCGCGGCAGGACGGCGACCAGCGCAGCGTCACCTGCCCGCCGGCGGCGCGCTCGACGGTCAGCGGTCGCGCGGGCCAGCTCCCGCCGTCCGGGACGCGGCCCGCGCCGGCCTTGCCCCAGGATGTCGGCGAACGCCTCGTACGACGCGTCGAACAGCGCCTGGTCGAGCGGGTAGTGGTAGCTCGTCGCGGAACGTCGCGGAGAGGTCCTCGCCCGCGGCTGCGCTGATGAGCGCGGCGAAGACGGTGTGCCGGTCGTCGTCGTTCGCGATCCCGCAGAGCACGGGACCGAGCGATCCGACCCGGACCGGCTCCAGCGGGGCGAAGAAGCGGGCGGCGAAACCGAAGACATCGGAGCCCGCGTGGTGCAGCCACAGGCCGTCGACGATGTTCGGGTCGAGAAGCCCGAAGTCGGCACCGGCGGCCAGCCACGCCGCGAAATCGTCCCGGAACCGCTGCGAGTCGTTGTCGCAGACGAGGGCCAGCGAGCCCCGCGCCGTCGTCTCGAGCGGGTAGTGCAGCGGGTTGTCGAGGATCCGGCGCATGTCGGCCAGCGCGAGCGTCGACGCCATGCCCTCGGAGTAGACGAAGGTCCCCAGCATCCGCGCGAAGAGCGAGGACGACCACGAGAAGTTGTGGCCCAGCTCGTGGTGGAAGACGAACCACTGCGGGCTGCGGGGCTGCTGGAACGGGACGAGGAAGCAGTTCTGCCAGGCGTTCCCCTCGATGTTCCAGCCCAGCCGGATCGGGTTGCCGGAGATCCCGCAGACGCGGCCCTCTTCCGTGACGCCGAAGTCGACCTCGAAGACCTGGCGGCAGCCGTTGTTCGGCTCGATCGCGAGCAGGTTCCCCTGGATCGCGTGGGCGTAGCCGTTGACCGCCGGGATCTCGTGCTGCGCGACCAGGGTGCCGAGGTTCTCGCCCTTCACGACGGTCGGGTAGTAGAGGACCGCCTTGCCGGCGATCGCCTCGGCGAAGGGGACGGCGTAGTCCTGCGGCAGGACGCGGATCACGCTCGTGTTGGCGGCCGGCCGCCCCGCGGCCGTGAGAGTCGCCGAGGCCCAGGCGCCGATCTCGGCCGGGCCCTCGGTCCGAAGCGCCGTGACGTGGCCGCTCGGCGCGATCGAGACCAGGCTCGGATCGCCGGGGTTGAAGGAGAGCGCTTCGGGCGCCGGCGCGCCGGCCGCGTCGCGCAGGTGCAGCGGGACCGCGCTCGTGGCGTCGTCGACGAGGTGCATGTTGTACGGGTAGAGGTAGCGGCACGGCGTCGCTTCGTGACACGGCGGTGCCGAATCCGCCGGACACCCCGAGCCCTCGGCCCCATTGACGACGGCGACCGTCGTCTCGACCTCGCTCGTGCAGCCGACCGCGGTCACCGTGATCGTGTAGCTGCCGTCGGCGGCGTAGCGGTGCGAGGCGGGGAACCAGCTGACGCTCGTGGACCCGTCGCCCCAGTCCCAGACCAGGTCCCAGAGCTGCCCGTCGTTGTCGTGGACGTAGCCGTTGACCCGGACCCAGCCGCAGGCGCACGGCTCGGGCACGGACAGGTTGAGCGTGATGTCGTCGGCCAGTGCGGGAGCAGCGCCGAGCGCGACCAGGGCAAGCAGGGAGAAGCGGAGCGTCGCGAAGCGATCCATCGTCGTCCTCCCCGGCTCGTTCTCGAGCGGACGGAGAGGGCGACGTCGATGAGCCGGCCCCCCGGTCCGAGCGAGGCACGAGCCGCCGCGTGCGCGGCTGAGGATGCGGGATGAAGGTACGCCGGTCCCGTCTGCGGGGGCAATGGCCTTTCCGGGTGGCGTTGGGTTCGTGCGGAGCCCGGCGGTTCGCTGCCCCGGTGCCGGGAGCGCCCGCGCCTGCCTGGGCGCCCGGGGCCGCGCCGGCGGGCCCGCCGGAGGCCCTTCCTGAACGGCGTGCGCGCTTGTTCGCGCGCTACGCAGACTGCCCAATTCGGCGGATAACACCGGAAGAAAGGGGGTCCGGAGCGCGGTAAGCGTTGACTCCCGAGAGGAGTTGAGGAGTACAAGAACCGCGGGGTGCGCCTGCTTGGGCGACAGTCTCGCCGCCCTAAGTGGGTTATCCCTCATGCAGACCGCGCACGAGGGATAAACCCTTTACGTTAGCCTGACCGCAAATGAAGTCTAGTTAGGGTTCAGGAATCGACATGTCCCTGGGTCTCAACGCTAGCCGCTTCTCTGCGTCTCTGTACTGGTCGGTGCTCACTCTGCTCGCCGTCCTTTCGGCGGGTATCTTCTTTGGCGACAGCGTCGAAGAGCTCTGGTGGCAACATGATCGAAGTGAGCCCATCCGCAGGACACTCGGATTTCGGGCCACATTCGTGGAGATTCCGTATTGGGGGAGTCGCTTCGTCGTGACGGCAGTTGAGCCAGATGGTGCCTTAGCCCGTGCAGGCTTCCTTCCTGGTGACGGGATGTTGTGCGGCAGGACGGTCACCTGTCGCCCGGTAGATTTCTACGAGCGACTTGACGACAACCGAGGCCGAACTATCACGATCCTGGTGCGCAACCTCTACAAGGAACGAGGTGAGCGAAAGGTGCAACTGACTCTCCCTCCTTCATGGCGCGAGAACCCTAACTCTCCGCTCCAGCCGACGGGCGCTCAGGGTTCTGAGTGAGGGGGTATCATTATCCCGCGCCCGCAGCTGAGCGCGGCGTCAAGCGTACAGAGTGCAGCGCATGCCCTATCGTATGTCCACACTTCGCTTCCTCCTGCAGGAACGAGGATCCACACAAGTAGATTTGGCGGTGGGAGCTGCTAGCTCGGAGTCGATGGAGAAGACACGGTGAATACGAGCAATACCGAACTCGCCTCGAGCCTGCGCGAGCGCGTCCGCGGTGTTATCGAAAGTGCGCGGTTCGAGAGGTCTATTACTGCGCTGATCGTTGCGAACGCCATCACGCTCGGTATCGAAACCTCACCGCCAGTCGCGGCACGGTTCGGCGATTGCTGTACGCGTTCGACCGACTGGTGCTGGCGGTGTTCGTCGTCGAGTTGCTGTTCGCGCTTCTTCGTCTACCGTGGTCGCTTCTTCGGGGACCCCTGGCGCGTGTTCGACTTTGTGGTCGTTGGGATCGCGGTCGTTCCGGCGGGCAGTGCGTTCGCCGTCCTGCGCGCCCTGCGCGTGCTGCGCGTGCTCCGGCTGGTGTCGCTGGTGCCGTCGATGCGCCGGGTGATTGGCGCCCTGCTCAAGGCTCTGCCCGGCATGGCGTCGATCGTCGGCCTCCTGGGACTCGTGCTCTACGTATTCGCGGTGATGGCCACGAAACTGTACGGTGCGATCGCGCCGGAGTTCTTCGGCAGCCTCGGCGCGTCGCTGTTCACGCTGTTCCAGATCATGACCGTCGAAGGCTGGCCCGACGTGGCGCGCAGCGTCATGACGCAGTCGCCGCATGCCTGGATTTTCTTCGTCGCCTACCTGCTGATAGCGACGTTCATGGTGCTGAACCTGTTCATTGCGGTGGTCGTCAACGCGATGCAGTCGCAGGTCACAGAAGACCTCAAGGACGAGGGAGAAGCGCACACCCGGTTGATCCTCGACGAGGTACGCGCGTTGCGGCGCGAGATCGAGGCGCTGCGTGGGCCGTCGACAATCGTGAGATCGTATAGTGTGAAACTGACAGCCCCAGCGGTGTCGTCGCCGGTGGCCGCACGTATGGAACCAGCGCAACGTGATGCAGTGCAGGAAAGCACCAGCAGTCGCAACTGACACCCGAACGCCGAGCGGCAAGCGTGCACCAGCATGGAGCGTCGTGAATGGTCTGGCTATGGCTAGGATTCATCCTCTTGGTGCTCCTGATGCTGGCGCTGGACCTGGGAGTCTTTCATCGGAAAGCCCATGTGGTCACGATGAAAGAGGCCCTCACGTGGTCCGCCGTGTGGATCACGATGGGGCTGTCCTTTTCCGTTCTTGTGTACTACGGGTACGAGAACCAGTGGCTGGGACTGGGAAGTACGGTTGATGCTGTCGACGGGGTGGTCAACAACGGCATGACGGCGACGATCAAGTACCTGACGGGGTACGTCGTCGAGAAGTCGCTGAGCGTCGACAACATCTTCGTCATCGCGATGATCTTCGGCTTCTTCGCGGTTCCGCCGATCTACCAGCATCGAGTGCTGTTTTGGGGCATCCTGGGTGCCCTGGCGATGCGCGGCGTGATGATTGCACTGGGCGCCGCCTTGATCGCCGAGTACCACTGGGTGCTCTACGTCTTCGGCGTCTTCCTGATCATCACCGGGATCAAGATGCTGATCCTGAAGACGGATCACACGGACCCCAACCAGAACATCATCGTACGGCTCACCCGGCGCTTCTTCCCGATCACCGCGCGCTTCCACGGACAGCACTTCGTCGTTCGGGCTGGAGCGCCGGCCTCATACGAGAGCGAGTTCCCCGGGACGGCCGCCCTCCCGGATGAAGCGGTGAACCAGGCCCGGCCCGGCACGTGGATGCTCACGCCACTGGCCTTGGCCCTGATCATGGTCGAGTTCACCGACCTGATTTTCGCGGTGGACTCGATCCCGGCGATATTCGCCATTACTGCCGATCCGTTCCTGGTGTTCACCAGCAACGTCTTTGCGATCCTCGGCCTCCGGTCGCTCTATTTCGCGCTGGGAGGAATGCTCGATAAGTTCAGATACCTGAAGGTGGCACTCGCGTTGGTGTTGATGGTGGTGGGCGTGAAGATGCTGATAGCCAAGTGGCTCAAGGAGATGCTCGGCAGCGGCTTCAATTTCTACTTGCTCGGGGTCGTGCTCCTGATACTGGGTGCCGGTGTAGCCGTGTCCCTGATTGCTGATCGTCGCGGTGAGACGTGCCGCCTGACAAGCCGATGACGCTGACGGTCGCCTTTGGCGCCCGCAGCTTATCGGCGAGCCGTTGAGGCTCACCGCCGTCCGGTTGCAGAGTGTGGCGGTATGACGCATTGTCATACCGGAGGCGCAGCGTGGGAACCTCGAAGATCGCGATCAGCCTGGACAAGGAGTTGCTCGGGCGTCTTGACGGCCTCGTCCGAAGAAGGGTGTTCCCGAGCAGAAGTCGTGCCATTCAGGTGGCTGTCGAGGAGAAGATTGCCCGTCTAGAGCGGACGCGGCTCGCGCGCGAGTGCGCGAAGCTTGATCCCAACCTGGAGGCCGCGTTCGCCGAAGAAGGCCTCTCACAGGATCTAGGTGAATGGCCCGAATACTGAGAGGCGAGATCCGCTGGGCCGATCTGAGTCTCGTCCGTGGGAGCGAGCAGGCTGGTGTTCGGCCGGTCCTCGTCTTGAGCGCAGACGTCTTCAACGAACGATCCGGCACTGTCATTGCGGTGTCGATCACAGGCCAGCAACCGAGAGCTGGCTTTCCATTGACCTTGGAACTCGGCGCAAAGGGCCTCCCGAAGCGGTCTTGGGTCAAGATTGGCCAGATCCGTACACTCTCCGTCGACCGCATCGGAAAGAAGCTCGGCCGCGTTTCGCCAGAGGAACTCGCGCAGGTGATCGAGGGGCTGAACGAGATCGTAGGAGCCTAACCTGGCTGCAGCGGACCGCGCCTCGCGCGGCCGCTGAGCCATGCACTGGGCAGACCCGGCGGCGGGGGAGCACGGGGTGAAGGTCACGATCTTCCAGATCAAGGTCGTTCACACGGTGATCTTCTGGATCTTGAGCGTCTGCGTCCTCTACACGCTCTTCAGCGGCATCGCCAACCGCATCACCCCGTGGACCTGGGTCGCGGTTGGGCTGATCCTTGCCGAGAGCGTCGTGCTGGTCGTGTCGGGCTGGACCTGCCCCCTGACGATCCTCGCCGAGAGGCAGGGCGCAGTGCGGGGGTCCGTCACGGACATATTCCTCCCGAAGTGGCTCGCGGACCGGATCTTCCCGATCTGCGGTACTGCGTATGCAGTCGGCGTCGCCCTCATCCTGTGGCGACTTTTCCGGTAGCCGGGCGCAGCAAGAGGGCGCCGGTTGCAGCCGATCGCGAAAGGAGGCCTTTCGGCGGCGGGCCTGCGGAGGTTCCTGTCGCATGAAGGCCTCCTCGGCGTTGTGACCGTTGTCCTCGCGCCCTGCCTCCGGCAGCGGCTCGCGGGACGAGGCGGAAGTCCGGGAGATTGGGCTCGTGCATTCGGCCGAGTTGTGAAGCGTGCCCGCAACTGACTGAAGAGTCAGGCGTCACTGAACATCCCGATCCGAGCTAAAATGCGCGTCAAGTTCTCCGAACAGGTGGTCGCAGTGCGAGAATGGGCCTCATAGCGCCGCTTGCGTCAGGCACGGAGGAGATCGACATGCGATTCATGGTGCTGATCAAGGCCGACCGCAACAGCGAGGCGGGCGTGATGCCCAGCGAACGGCTGCTCGCCGAGATGGGCCGGTTCAACGAGGAGCTGGCGAATGCCGGTGTCCTGCTGGCCGGCGAGGGGCTGCACCCCAGCTCGAAGGGCGCACGCGTGCGCTTCTCGGGTCCGGACCGCGAGGTGATACACGGGCCGTTCGGCGAGACCAGGGAGCTCATCGCCGGCTTCTGGATCTGGAAATGCGAGTCGCTGCAGGACGCGATCGACTGGGTCAGGCGCTGTCCCAACCCGATGCCGGGCGAGTCGGAGATCGAGATCCGGCAGGTCTTCGACGCCGAGGACTTCGGCGAGGAGTTCACGCCGGAGTTGCGCGATCAGGAGGAGCAGCTGCGTGCGCGGATCGTCGGGCTGACCGATGGAAGTGCGGCCAAGCCGCCGTCGGACCAGGCTCCCCGTGTGGAGCGGCGTCGTTGAGTCAGGCGCAGGAGTCGACTCCATCGAAGGTACCGGAAGTCACGCTGCTCTTCTGGGTCATGAAGATCGCCGCCACCACGCTCGGCGAGACGGCCGGTGACGCGGTGTCGATGTCGATGAATCTCGGCTACGTCGCCGCTACCGGGATCTTCGGAGTCATCTGCGTGCTCGCTGTCGGCGCGCAGATCGTCGCCAGGCGATTCCATCCGGTCCTGTACTGGGCGACGATCATCGCCACGACGACCGTTGGCACCACGCTCGCCGACTACGCCGACCGATCACTCGGTATCGGCTACGGCGGCGGAGTCCTTCTGCTGTTCGCGTTGCTGGCGGGCTCGCTCGCGCTCTGGCACCGCAGCATGGGTTCCGTATCGGTGGACACCGTGAGCTCACCCCGGGCGGAGGTGTTCTACTGGGTAACGATCATGTTCTCCCAGACCCTGGGCACCGCGCTCGGCGACTGGACGGCCGATTCGGCCGGATTGGGTTACACCGGAGGAGCGGCCGTGTTCTTCGCGCTCCTCGCGCTGGTCGTCGCGGCGTACTACTTCACCAGGATCTCGCGTACGGCTCTGTTCTGGGCGGCCTTCATCCTCACGCGACCGCTGGGCGCCGTTCTCGGTGATTTTCTGGACAAGCCGGTCAGTGCCGGCGGGCTGGCGCTGAGCCGCTACTCGGCGTCCGCGGCGCTGCTGCTGTTCATCGTCGCCTGCCTGGCGCTGTTTCGGCACGGTGCGGCGACCAGGAACCACTGACATCGCGTGTGACGGGAGGCATCGGCCCCACGAGTTCCCGGCGATTCGACGCGTCGGCTGCGTGCACGGCGGCGTCGACGACACGAGCAGCGTGCAGGCGGGCTCCAACACGAAAGGCGGCCTCGCGGCCGCCCCGTGATCTCGGATTTTCTGGAAAAAGCCGGGCGGCGCAACTAGCCGTCGGTCCCGATCGCCTCCGACGGGCAACCGTCCATCGACTCCTTGCAGAGCCCTTCCTCGTCGGCGTTCTCGGGCTGCTTGCAGACGTAGGCGTGGTCGTCGTCGTCGGTCATCTTGAAGTTGTCCGGCGCGGTGTCCACGCAGACCTTGCAGGCGGTGCAGCTGGTGTCGACGTAGTACTTGCCGGGGATGCTCTCCGCGACCTTGGCGCTGTTGTCGGCCATCTCGGAACCCTCATGGGAAGTGGAACGTGACGGACGGTGGGAGCGGGAATTTTAGCAGTAATTTCGCCGCCGCCAGTTGACCCGGGTCAGGCCGGCTCACCCGGCCGGGGTGCGGGCGCCGTCGCCGGCGGGATGACCCGGAACTCGCGGCTGTCCAGGACCGGGCCGTCGCTCAGGATCCGGTCGATGTCCTGCCGGGACGCGGCCGGGACGGCGGGGTCGATGATCGCGATCCCGTAGGAGCCTGGGGCGAGCGAACTCTCGGGCGCGGCGGCCTCGTACTCGCGGCACGTGGTCGCCTCGCTGCGCACCTCTCCGCGCGGCGTCGGCAGGATCTGGTAGATCGACTCGCGCACCGGCTTCCCGTCGGCTCCCGGCAGCGGCCGGAAGAGGATCGTGCGCGGCGCTCCCGCCAGCCCGCAGGCGACGAAGCGCAGCACGACGCGATCGGCCGACTGGACCGACTCGCCGTCGAGCAGCGGGACGACCGCGACGCGGGCCGCGTCGCGCGGCACGTCCTTCCCCTTCGTGCGGGCCGGATCGAGCAGGAAGTCGCGGCCCGAGCTGCGCCCGAGGCGCACCGCGGAGATGGGCGCCATCGCCTTCGCCGGGGCAGGCAGGGAGAGCCGCACCTGCGCCGCGCCGACCTCGCCGGCCACGAGGTCCTCGACCAGCACGCGCACGTCGAAGTCACCGGGGCCAGGCAGTGCGCACGACGCCGACAGCAGCACGTAGGTCGGCGGATAGCGCGAGGGTGGCGTCTCGATCCGCACCGTACGCTCGACGCCGTCGCCGAGCGTGCAGACCGGGTTGCCCCCCTCGTCCGTGAGCAGCCCCTCCCAGGCGAAGCGCGCCACCAGGTCGCCGCGCCCGGGATCGCGCAGGAAGGTGAGGTCGGCCAGCAGCGCCGCGACCTGGATCGGTACCACCAGCGCCGCTTCGCGCGAAGGGTAGGCGGCCGAGACGCGCACGTTGGGCAGCGGGAACCCGGTCGGGTCCATCAGCGCGCCGAGCCGCCGGCGCTCGCGCAGCTTCTGGCGCGAGGCGAGCGTGACCATTCCGCTCGAGCGCACGCGGTAGCCCCAGAACTCCGGGTGCCGGGACGGTGTCGAGGCGCACGTCGATCCGGCGCCGCGCCTCGCCATGCGCGGGCGCCTCGAGCGGCAGGCTGAACAGGTAGTAGCAGGACATCGCCGCGATCACGCGGTCGAAAACGACGCCCAGCGAGCCGGCGGCCCGCACCGGCTCGCCGCCGGTTCCCGTGGCCAGGAACTCCATCAGGCGCGAGCCGCCCCCGGGAGCCGTGGGAACGCCCAGGCCGCGGGAGTCGACGGTCCAGATCGAGAACCCACCCGCCGCGGCGCGCTGCGGCTCGAACGCGTAGGTCAGGAAGAGGTCCTCGTGCAGGTCGAACCAGGGGGACGAGAAGAGCACCAGCGCCTTGCGGCCGCGCAGCGACGAGTGCGCCAGCAGGACCGCCTCGATCGCCGCCAGCGACGGTCGCGGATCGATCTCCTGCGACGCCAGCTCGGTCGTCGGGTTGCGGGCCGACTGGATCTCCGAGCTGCGCAGGCCGAAATCCTCGGGCAGGAGGACCTGGTAGGCGGGCTCCGGCGACGGATCGGGCGGGCTGTCTCCGCTCGTGAGGTCGTAGACCGAGCGCGGGTCGATCGGCGAATCGGACGATTCCCGCGTCGGCGCCGCGGCGATCCCCTGCAGCGGGGGCCCCGAGCCGATCGCGCCGGACAGCTCGCGCGCAGCGAGCCGGATCGCGTCCGGATCCGACACGAAGTCGGCGGTGATCGGCACGATCCGCCGCGTGTAGGCGAGGACCTTGACCCGCACCGGGCGCGTGGCGGCAATGTCGGCCAGCCGCTCGAGAGCCTGGGTCACGCCGTAACGCATCCGCGAGTCGAGGAAGTTCAGGTCGGCGAAGACGATGATCGTCGGCCGCTCGTCGGCGAGCCGGTCCCGGGGCTCGCCGGCTGCGGCCGTGCCGTCGCTGCAGATCGCGTCGAACTCGGTGCGCGCGGCGATCGCGGGAGGAAGCGCGCGGCCGTCGAGGCGGATCAGGAAGTCCTCGCGGGTCAGGCCGGGGACCGACGACCAGGCGTCGCCGCGCGGGTCGATCACCGAGACGTCGACCTGCACCCGCCGGACCTGCTGCTGCTCGACGAGCGGGGCGGGGAGGGGCGGGAGCGCGGGGGCCTGGGCCTGGGCCAGGGCGCCGGGGAGGGCCGCGGCGGCTCCGGCAGCGGCTCCTGCGGCCCACGCGGCCGCCCGGGCAAGCCTCCGGAAGCAGCGCCGGAAGCGCCGGAAGTCGTATGCTAGACTGCCCGATTCGGGGCCCATAGCTCAGGTGGTTAGAGCGGCTGACTCATAATCAGCTGGTCCCAGGTTCGAGCCCTGGTGGGCCCACTGGACGGGAGCCGCCGGGGCCGGACCGCCGGACCGGAGCCCTCGGCTACGCCGAAGCGGAGGAGAGCCTTGAGCGAGCACATCCGCCGACTCGTGCAGTTGCAGGAGATCGCCTTCGAAATCAAGGAGATCCGCGACCTGGGCGCCCGGACCCCCGAGCGCCTGGCCGCGCTGGACGACGCCTTCCGGCAGAAGGTCGAGGAGATCGGGGCAGCCCGCCTGACTCACGAAGCCCTCGTCGCCGAGCGGCTGCGGCTGGGCCGGCAGCGCGAGGAAACGCAGCAGCGGCAGCTGCAGGCGCAGCAGAAATTGATGCAGGTCAGCAACACCCGCGAGTATAGCGCCGCCCTCAACGAGATCGACTCCAACAAGGCCGCGCTGGCCGCGATCGAGGACAAGCTGGCCGAGATCGAGCTGCAGCTCGAGGAGCTGAGCGGGCCGGCGGCCGAGGCCGACGAGCGGATCGCCGCGGCGCAGGCCGAACACGACGCGGAGAAGGCGCGGATGGAGGAATCGTCCGCACGCTCCGGTGTCCGGCTGGCGGAACTGGAGTCGCGGCGCGAAGAGCTCAAGGTCGGGATCCCGCGCGATTTCGTGGCCCGTTTCGACACGATCTTCAACGCCCGCGGCGGCGTCGCCGTGGCGCGAATCGTCGCCAACGCGTGCAGCGCCTGCCACGTCCGGCTGCGGCCGCAGATCATCAACCTGGTGAAGCGCGGCGAGGACCTGTCGTACTGCGAGAGCTGCCGGCGGATCCTCTATTTCGCCGAGACCGAGGGCGAGACCGGCCACCCCGCGGCGCCGGAGCCGGGCGCGCCGTCCGACGCGGCCGGCAAGCAGCCGGGCCAGGGGCTGACGCCGGCCGGCGCCTAGGCCGGGCCCGGGAATGCGCCTGCTCGCCTGGGTCGACGGGGGGGCCCGCGGGAACCCCGGGCCGGCCGGGTGGGGGCTCTTCCTCAAGGACGCCGACGGACAGCCGTTGCTGCGTGCCTGGGGCTATCTCGGCGACACCACCAACAACGTGGCGGAATACCGCGGGTTGATCGCGGCCCTCGAAGAGGCGCTGTCGCGCGGCGCGACCGAGCTGGAAGTGCGCACCGACAGCGAGCTGATCCAGCGCCAGGTCACCGGCGTCTACCGGGTGCGCCAGCCGCACCTGGTGCCGCTGGCCACGACGGTGCGCGAGCTGGCGGCACGGCTGGGCGGTTTCCGGATCCTGCACGTCCGGCGCGAGCAGAACCGCGACGCCGACGCGCTGGCCAACCGCGCGATGGACGAACGGAGGTCCGGGCGCGAGGAGGGAGCGGCGTGAACGGAGTGCTGCCGCCCGACGCCGCGCTCGGCGCGCGCGTCGCCGCCAACCTGGCGGACGTGGTGCGCCGGATCGCCGCCGCCTGCGAGCGCGCCGGGCGCGACCCGGCGGCGGTGACGCTGGTCGGGGTGACGAAGACCGTACCGGTCCCCGCGATCCGCGCCGCGCTCGACGCCGGGCTCGCCGTGCTGGGCGAGAACCGCGTGCAGGAGGCGCTCCCGAAGCTGGCCGCGCTGCCGGACGCGCGCTGGCACTTCATCGGGGAGCTGCAGCGCAACAAGGCGCGCCGGGTGGCCGAGCAGTTCGAGCTGATCCACTCGGTCGATTCGCTCCGGCTCGGCGAGACGCTGGCGCGGATCGGCGAGGAGCTGGGGCGCCCGGTGCAGGCGCTGGTCGAGATCAACGTCGGCGGCGAGGCGACGAAGGCCGGGATCGAGCCGGAGGAGCTGGAGCCGCTGCTCCGCGGGCTCGCCGGCAGGCCGGGCCTGGCGATCCGCGGCCTGATGGCGGTCCCGCCGCCGCTCGACGATCCGGAAGAGGCGCGGCCGTTCTTCCGCCGGCTGGCAGCGCTCGCTCGCGCCGCCGCAGCGCTCGGTTTGCCGGGCATCGCGATGGACGAGCTGTCGATGGGCATGACGCACGACTTCGAGGTCGCGATCGAAGAGGGCGCGACCTTCGTGCGCGTCGGGACCGGGATCTTCGGGGTGCGGGGGCAGTAGACGCGGCGACCGAAGGCCGTGGCCTCTGGAGCCCCTTCCGCTACTTGAAGAGGCCGACCATCTTCAGCAGCGCGATCAGCAGCGACGCGCCCACGACCGCCATCACCCACGACAGGATCGGTCCGTAGCCCATGCCGAGCTTGCCCGCGATCCAGCCACCGATGCCGGCCCCGATGACCCCCACGATGACGTTCGCGATGAGGCCCATCTGAGCGTTCGTCTTCATCACCATGCTGGCGAGCCAGCCGATCACGCCGCCGACGATCAACTGCAGGATCAGGTTCATCGTGCACTCCTTTCAGGGGGCTCCCGCGCCGTTCCATGGCGCGCGCGGTGACCTCCCCATGCTAACCGAGAACCCTTGCCCCGCCGGGCCGAGGCAGGGCCTCCGGCTCTCCCGCTCCTCGATTCTCCGGCCGGGATCGCGATGTGACGAACCTGTCCGCCCGCGCCCCTCCCCCCGGTGCGCCGGGGCGGGTTTCGCGGCCGGCACGGCGGGCCAGCCACCCCGCCGCCGGTTCCGTTCTTGACAGGGGCCGGAAAACCCGTATCTCCTTACCCAGCTTCAGGCTGCTTCCAGTGGGATCTTCATGCCGGGCGGCGGACGGGGACGCACAGGGCGTCCGCGTCGCCGCGCTCGGCCCGTGGACGGAGACCGCGAAAGCGGTGTTCCCGGCCTCTCGTCCGGAGGGAACGCTCCGCCGATGAACTCGATCGTCGAATACCTCGATCACTGGGCCGCCGTCCAGCCGGACAAGTGCCTCTACAGCTACCTCGAAGTCGACGGCACCGAGCGCGAGGCCTACACCTACCAGGCGTTCAGCGAGCGCACGCGCCACCTTGCCGAGTTCATCTCCCAGCTCAAGGGGCTCAAGCACGGCGATCGAGCGCTCCTCGTCTTCCCGCCCGGGCTCGAGGTCATCGTCGCGTTCCTGGCCTGCGCCCGCGCCGGGGTCATCCCCGTCCCCGTCTACCCGCCGACGCCGATGAACTTCGAGAGCGGCCTCGCCAAGCTGACCTTCGTCGCGAAGGACTGCGGGGCGAAGATCGCGCTGACGACGCGCGGCTTCTACAGCTCCTACCGGTTGCTGCTCGCCAAGCGGAAGATCTCATCGCTCTGGCTGAGCGGTCCGGAGTTGCCGAACCTCGAGTGGGTCACGACCGATGACGTGCGCGGCCAGGCGGCAGCGGACTTCCGGAACCGCGTCCACGAAACGCTCTTCCTCCAGTACACCTCGGGCTCGACGAGCGACCCCAAGGGGGTCATCGTCTCCCAGCGCAACGTCGTCCAGAACGCGCACGCCACGCTGACCCACGTCCCGATCTGCGTCTCGTGGCTGCCGCAGTACCACGACATGGGTCTGATCGGGTACTACCTGTTCCCGCTGATCGAAGGCGGCACGGTGTACGGCTTCTCGCCGCTCAACTTCCTGAAGCGGCCGGCTCTCTGGCTGCAGACGATCAGCCGCGTCAAGAGTACGATCACCTCGTCGCCCAATTTCGGCTTCGACTACTGCCTGCGCGAGGACAAGCTGCCCACCGAGGAGCTGGCCGGGATCGACCTGTCCTCGCTGCAGTTCCTGATGAACGCCGCCGAGCCGGTGCGGGCCGAGACCTTCTCGCACTTCTACGAGCGGTTCGAGCCGTACGGCCTCTCGCGCGACGCTCACGTCGTCGCCTACGGACTGGCGGAGTACACGCTCTGCGTCTCCAACTGGGGCCGCCAGATCGTGACGGTCAACAAGCAGCTGATCCAGCAGCGGACGCTGCACATCGAGAACTACCAGCCGCTGAACAACAACCAGGTCCGGCTGGTGAGCTGCGGCAAGCCGCTGAAGGGCGTGCAGGCGCGGATCGTCGAGCCCGAAACCTGCGTCGCACTGGGCGAGCGGGCGATCGGAGAGATCTGGCTGGCCGGAGACAGCCGCTGCCAGGGTTACTGGAACCGGCCGGAGCTGAGCCGGGAAGTCTTCCAGGGCCGGATCGCGAACGAGCCGGCCGACGCGCCGCCGTACCTGCGCACCGGCGACCTGGGCTTCCTCTACGAGGGCGAGATCTTCGTCTGCGGCCGCAGCAAGGACCTGATCATCATCCGCGGCGTCAACTACTACCCGCAGGACATCGAGGCGATCGTCGAGGGCGCTTCGCCGCGGATCCGCAAGGGCGGCGCCGTCGCGTTCGCGGTGGACATCGGCGGCGAGGCGCTGGTCGTGCTGGCCGAGGTGCGCAAGGCGGGCGATCTCCCGGACGCCGCCGAGATCGCCAAGGCGATCCGCACCCAGTACTACATCGAGCCGCACACGATCGCCTTCGTCCCGCACGGCAGCATCGCGAAGACGACCTCGGGCAAGATCGCCCGGGCGCTGACACGCCAGCGCTGGCAGGACGGCGAGCTGGAGGTGATCGCGACCTACGTCAGCACCCGCGACCACGAGCCGCCCGGTGAGCTGAACGGGCTGCGCGAGCGGTTCCAGTACATCGTCACGCTCTACAATCTGACCGGCCACGAGGAGTACACCTTCGCCGAGATCGGCATCGACTCGCTGACGCTGGTCCGCCTGCTCGAGGACATCAAGGTCCTGCTGGAGGAGCACGACGCGGGCTCGCTGGTCAAGGACGTCGACGTGCGCCTGCTGCAGCGGCTGACGGTCGCCGAGTTCTTCTCGCTGCTCGACCAGTTCGAGCACTCGTCGAACGAGCCGATCATGGCGTTGCGCTACGTCCTGCGGCGGATCCAGGAGGAGCACGAGGGGTACGAGCGCGAGTGCATGCGGTCGGACGCCGAGTTCTCCGTCTCCGGATTCGATGCAAGCCGTGCCGAGCAGCAGCCCGTCACCAACGTGTTGCTGACCGGGGCCACGGGCTTCTTCGGCCCGTTCCTCCTGAACAGCCTGCTCCGCAAGACGCCGTTCAACTTCTACACCCTGACGCGGGCGACCGACCCCGTGCACGGCCTCGACCGGATCAAGTCCGCGCTCCGGCGCTCCCGGCTGCTGACGCCGGAACTGGAGGACGCGCTCGAGCGGCGCGTCCACGTCGTGTGCGGCAACCTGACCCGGCACAACCTGGGCCTCTCCTCGGAGCAGTGGAAGAACCTCAGCCAGAAGGTCCAGGCGATCTGCCACAACGGCGCGCTGGTCAACTACGTCCTCAACTACGACGCGCTCCGGCCGGCGAACGTCGACGGAACGCGGGAGATCCTGCGCTTCGCCTTCACGGGCGCGCCGAAGCAGTTCCACATGATCTCGAGCACGTTCATCTACGGGTGGACGGTCAAGGCGATGCTGTTCGAGAAGGACAACAACCCGGAGATGGCCAACCTCGACTTCGGCTACGCGCAGAGCAAGTGGGTCGCGGAACAGCTCGTTCTCGCGGCGCAGAAGAGCGGGCTCGACGCGCGGATCTACCGCCCGTCGCTGATTTCGGCGTCGACGAACGGCGTCGGCAGCAAGGACGACATCGCCGTGCGGCTCCTGGCCTTCATGATCCGCCACGGCATCGGCGTGACCGCCCGGAACCAGATCAGCTTCCTGCCGGCCGACCTCGTCGCGGACAACATTGCGTCGATCTTCAAGGAGCCGGAGGTCCCGTCCCGGACCCTGCACTTCACGGTCGACGACTACTACAACATGGCCGACGTGACCCAGGTGATCAGCAAGAAGTACGGCTACCACTTCACGTATTTCGACATCCCGGGGTTCATGAAGCAGATGAACCAGCGCTGCACGCAGGACGACCTGCTGTACCCGCTGACGGACTTCTTCATCCGCTCCCAGGACAAGCTCGCGGCGATGCAGCACAAGCGCTACAACAACGACATGTACCGCGTGGCCAGGGCGCAGTCCGGCGGACGTCCTGATCCGTCGCTCGAGGACACCGTCACCTACATCGTCGACTACATGCTGCGCGAAGGGATCATCGAGCCGCTGGGTGGAAAGCCCGCGCGGGCCGGCGGGGCGTCGTCCCGTCCGGCATAGCGCCGCTCCGGGTCGCCGTCCGACACCCGGTTGCCGTCCCGGTCCGGGTTTGCGTATCGTGGGGGGGCCCGAAACGCCGCTTCCCGGCCGGTTCCCGGAGCCCCTGCATGCCGCTCACCCCGCTCGACATCGAGTCCCGCCGCTTCAAGCGCGAGTTCGCCGGCTACAGCAAGAACGAGGTCAGCACCTTCCTGCGCTCCGCCGCCGACGCCCTGTCGCAGGCGACGCTGGAGCGCGAGGAACTCGGCCGGATGCTGCAGGCGGCCCGCGGCGAGGTGGACGATTACCGCCACCGCGAGCGGATCCTGATCGATGCGCTGGCGGCGTCGGAGAAGATCGGCGAGGACCGGCGCGCGGCGGCGCAGCAGGAGGCGGAGCGGATCGTCGGCGAGGCGCGCTTCCAGGCCGAGCAGCTGCTGGCGCGCACGCGCGAGGAGATCACGCGCCTGCAGCAGCACATCATCCGGATCAAGACCGAGCGCGAGATGTTCGAGAGCCGGCTCTCGGCGCTGATCGACGAGCACCGCCGGCTGTTCGACATCCGCCGCCAGGAAGCGGTCGTGACCGACCGGCTCCGCGCGGGCCGCACGAGCCTGCCCCCCACGACCGAGCATGAGTGAGCGCGAGGCGGCGGATCTCGTCGTCGTCGGCGCCTCGGAGGTCGTGACCTGCGCGGGCCCCGGCCCGCTCGCGGGCGCTCTCCAGGGGCGGCTGACGGTCATCGAGGAAGGGGCGATCGCGGCAAAGGACGGCCGCATCGTCTGGGTCGGCCCCGAGACGCGGCTGGCGCGCTCGGTCGCGGTCGAGCCGGGGGCGACGCGGATCGACGTCGGCGACCGCGCCGTGCTGCCCGGCCTCGTCGATTCCCACACGCACCTCGTCTGGGCCGGCGACCGCGCCGACGAGTTCGAGCGGCGCCTGGCCGGCGAGAGCTACTCGGACATTGCAGGTACGGGGGGCGGGATCCTGCGCACGGTCGAGGCCACGCGCGAGGCGTCCCGTGACGAGCTGGCCGCGGCGGCCGGCGCGCGGATCGACCGGATGGCGCGCTTCGGCGCGACGACCTTCGAGGTGAAGTCGGGCTACGGCCTCGACCCGGCCAGCGAGATCAAGCTGCTCGAGGCGGCGCGCGCCGCGGCGCGCACGCGGCCCTACGAGGTCGTGACGACCTTCCTCGGCGCGCACACCTTCCCGCGCGACGCGCGCGGCTCGGCGCAGGCGCGCCGCCGCTACGTCGACAGCGTCGCGAAGGAGATGATCCCCGAGGTGGCCGCGCGCGGCCTGGCGCGCTTCGCCGACGTCTTCGTCGACGAGCACGCCTTCAGCCTGGCCGAGGCGCAGATGATCCTGACCGCGGCGAAGCAGGCCGGCCTGGCGATCAAGCTGCACGCCGACCAGCTGGCCGACGACGGCACGGCGCAGCTGGCGGCGGAGCTGGGGGCGACCAGCGCCGACCACCTCGAGCACGCCTCCGACCGGGGCCTGGCCGCGATGGCGGCGGCCGGGACGGTGGCGGTGCTGCTCCCCGCGGCCAGCGCCTTCCTGCGCAACCGGGAGCAGGCTCCCGCGCGGCGGATGATCGAACTGGGGGTGCCGGTAGCCCTGGCGACCGATCTCAACCCGGGGACGTCACCGTGCGAGTCGCTGCCGCTGGCGATGCAGCTGGGTGCGCTGCTCTACGGGATGACCGTCTCCGAGGCGATCGTCGCCGCGACGATCAACGCCGCGGCCGCGTGCGGCGTCGCCGACCGCGTCGGCTCGATCGAGAAGGGAAAGCGCTGCGACCTGTTCGTGCTCGACGCGGCCGACCATCGGCAGCTGCTCTACCAGTTCGGCTCGGCGCGGACGCACATGGTGCTCGCGGGCGGGCGGATCGTCGCCTGAGCGGCGCGCCGCCCCCGAGTTACATCCTGAGGTGCGTGAATTCCTCGTTGAAGTCCCAGACCCACTCGTAGACCTCGAGGTTGATCACGACCCGGTGCTTCATCGTCATCCGCAGGTCGTTGGGACGGATGTCGAGATCGAGGTCCTTCTTGTCCAGCGGGATCTCCAGCTCCTTGGCCTTGTCGAGGATCGTCTTCATGATCTCGTCGGTCTTGATCCTCGTCATCGTGCCGGCGTGCTGGACCTGCGCGTCGGCGTAATCGTGCAGCTCGAGCACCGCCATGCGCGTCGGGATCGTGCGGATCGCGACGAAGATGCCGGCGGCCATGAGCAGCAGCCAGATGACGACCCCCAGCCGCCCCTCACCTCGTTCGTTGTGCACCATGGACAGGCTCCTCCGGGGCGGTCCCCCGGGACCCGCGACGGTCCACCGGGAACGGCCTCCTCGGTGAGAATCTAGGAACGGAGGCCGGGGATGACCACGCGGCGGTCGAGGGGGGCGGGAGGCAGCGGTCCCGGGGCCGGGAATGGCGACCCGGGGGCCGGACCGCTCGGCGACCGCGAGCTGCTGCGGCAGACCTCGCGGACCTTCGCGCTCTCGGTGGAACTGCTGCCAGCGCGCTTAGGGGGCCGGTCGAGACGGCCTATCTCCTTGCGCGAATTGGCGATACGGTGGCGGACCGGGGGATCGCGCCGACCGCGGCGCGGATCGATCAACTGGAACGGCTGCGGGGGCCGTCGCGTTCGTCGGGACAGGTTCGCAATGGGAGGGGCGGCGCGGCCAAGGCCGCGGGGCCCGGCGGCGGCGGGCTGCTCGCGGAGGGGGGCGGGGACGGGGACGAGCGCGCGACCCGGGCCGAGGCGCAGCTGCTTGCCGGGGCCGAGGGGATCTTCGCACGCCTGGCGCGGCTTCCCGCGGCCGACCGGGACGACGTGCAGCGGGTCGTCGACCGCCTGCTTGCGACGATGGTCGGCGAGCTGCGCTTCTTCGACGAGGAAGGACGCGCCCGGGGTGGACTCGCCGCGCTCCCCGACGCCGCCGCGCTGACCGCCTACACCGAGGGGATCGCCGGCTGTGTCGGCGAGTTCTGGACGCGGCTGCTGGTGCGGCACGCGTCGCCGCGATCGTCGGCGCCGTGGATCGCCGCCCTGATCGTCGAAGGCCGCCGCTACGGCCGCGGCCTGCAGCTGGTCAACGTGCTGCGCGACCTCCCGCGCGACCTGCGCCGCGGCCGCTGCTTTCTCCCGGCCGACGAGCTGCGCGCACTGGGGCTGACGCCCGCCGAGCTGCTCGATCCCGGCGCGGGCGAGCGTCTCGCGCCGCTCCTCGCCCGCTGGCAGGCGCGCGCGCGGCGCGGCCTGCTCGCGGGGCTCGCGTATTCGAGCAGGCTGCGCGGCGCGGGCTGGCGCGTGCGCGCGGCGACGGCGCTGCCGGCGGCGCTGGGGCTGGCGACGCTCCGCGTGCTGGAGGCCGCGCCCGTTGAAGCGCGGCTCGATCCGGACGAGGTGCTGCGCGTGCCGCGGGCCGAGGTGCGGAGGATCGTGGCGCGCACGGCGGTGCTGGCGCTGCGGCCGCGCTGGATCGCGCGGGCCGCGCGGTCGCCCCGAGGGTGACAGGTCGCGAGCGAGACGCCACCCGGCTTGACCGTCCTGACGCAAGGGACCGAGGTTCCCCTTCGTGGGGCGTTCCCGCGGAGCGGCCGGTGATCGTCGAGCGCACGACCGAAGGGCTCATGGCGCGCCTCGCGCCGCGCGGCGCGGGCCGCTTCGCCGGCGCGGGGTTCCTGGCGCTTGTGGCTCGCCGGCTGGGCGGTCGGCGAGGCGTTCGCGATCGCGATCCTCGGCGCGCGGCGCCTGGGCGCTCGCGACCGGGCGGCCGTTCGGCAACGCGGGGAGCGCACCCGGACTCGCCGGCGCGCTCGCGACCGGCGCCTTCCTGCTGGTCTGGCTGACCTTCTGGACGCTCGGCGGGTACCTCGCCGCGCGCGAGCTGCTGCGCCTCGCCTGGTCCGGGCAGCGGTTCGTGGTCGGCCCGGAGGGCCTGACGCGGATCGAGCGGCTCGGGCCGTTCACGAGCCGGCGCACGTTCGCGCGCGGCGTGCCGCTGCGGCTCTACCTGCTCGACCGCCCGGGCGCGCTGATGGCCGACGCCGCAGGCGAGCGGGTGGAGCTGACGCGACTCGGGACCGCGGAAGAGCGCGCGGAGCTGCGACAGGCGATCGCCCGCGAACTGGGGCTGCCGGACGAGCCGGCCGAGGCGAGCGAGCCTGCCGCGCTCCCGCGCGGCTGGGAGGCGCTGATCGACCCCGAGGGGCGCCGCGTGCTGGTGCGCGATCTCGAGGCGCGGCGCAAGCTGGCGTTGACACTGACCGTGCTGACGGCGCTCGCGGGCACGGCGACCGCGGCGCTGGCCTGGCGGGGACAGGACGACGGCGACGCGCTCGTTCCCGCGGCGATGGCGGCCGCGCTGACGATCGGCCTCGCGCTGATGCAGCAGCGGCTGGCGCGGACGCGCCCGGAGTGGCGCCTCGATTCGGGGCGGCTCGTCCTGCGGCGGCGCGGGCCGTCCGGGGCGAAGGACCTGTTCGAGGCGGCGTCGCTCGAGATCGCGGAGAGCCGTGACGACGACGGCGACGCCTGGTACGAGCTGGTCGCGCTGGCGGCCGGCGCGCCGGCGGGCGCGTCGGCGGTTGTGCGCCCGGGCCGCCGGCGCGAGCGCCGCACCGTGATCCGCGAGCTTCACGACCCGCGCCCGGTGCGCGCCTTCGGCGCCTGGCTGGCCCGCGAGACGCACCTCCCGCTCGCCGATCGCTCCACGAGCGAAGGCCGCGCGGCCGAGCTGCGCGAGCTGAAGCAGCAGCTGGCCGCGAGCGGGCGGCTCGGAGCCTGGGCGGCGCGGCTGCTGGAGCGGGCCGAGCCCCGGCAGTGAGCGTGGCGGGCGCCCTGCCGCGGCGCGAGGACGAGGGCCGTCAGCCGGGAACCGTCAGCAGGTAGACCGCGAACGACGCCAGCCAGTGCTCCCCTTCGTAATGGCCGCTGGCGACGCGTGCCAGGCCCGAGGCGGCGTGCGCGTCGGCCAGCTTGAGCAGCCGCGCGCGCCGCGGGTCGGCGGCCGGCAGCGCCGAGGCGATCCCGCGCATCGTCCAGGCGCGGACGAGGTTCAGGCCGTCGAGGTGGACGATCTTCCCGTCGGTCGGGTCGGTCACCTGCGCCGGGCGCTCGAGGTTGCCGAGGCTCGCCGTCGCAGCCCCGGCAGGAAGCGGTCGAGCCACGCCGAGAACTCCGCCGGCGGCAGGACGCGCCGCATCAGGTCGGCCTCGAGCAGGCAGGGGGAGAAGAAGTCCTCGCCGCCCGGCTCGTAGGTGACGGGGCAGGCGGCGTCGGCGAGGTAGTACGCGCGGCTGCGCTCGACGACGAGCCGCTCGAGCTTCGCGTCGCCCACCGCGCGCGCGTAGTCGAGCGCGAAGGCCAGCGCGAAGGCGGTGTTCGGGTGAACGCCGGAGCGGACCGGGTAGGACAGCTTAGGGAGGTAGGCCGACAGCCGCTCGACGATCGCGCGCTCGAGCGGCGCGACCTGCTGCGCCCACGCCCGGGCCTGCGGGTCGTCCCACGTGCGCAGCTCGATCGCGAGGCGCAGCAGCCAGGCCCAGCCGTACGGCCGCTCGAACAGCTTCTGGTCGGGCTCCGAGAAGAAGGCGATCTCGCCCGCGATCCGCTCCGCGGTGAAGTGCGCGGCCAGCGCGACGCGCGCGTCGGCGGCGAAGGGCTGATCCGGGTAGAGCCGCGCCAGCCGGACCAGCATCCAGTGGCCGTGCGCGGCGCTGTGCCAGTCGAAGCAGCCGTAGAAGACGGGGTGATCGGCGCGCGGCGCGCGGACCGACTCGGCGGAGGTCAGCACGCGCTCCGACTTGTAGGGCCAGGGCCGGTCGATGCAGGCCAGCGCGAGCTGCGCGTAGCGGGCGGCGTTGGCGGGGTCGAGGACGGGCGGCGCAGGCGCAGCCGACGGGGCAGGGGCGGGGACGGCGGCCGGCGGGGGCGCCACCGGCGCGGCCGGAGTCGCCGCGGCCGCCGCGAGGAGCGCGACGATCAGCAGGGTGCTCATGGCGGGATTATCGCCGACAGACGGCAAGCCCCGGACGTCTGCAGCGCCCCACGAAATTCACACACTCAAAGTCAGGTTTTCAGGGTATCGGCGGAACGGTCGAGAGACCTGCGGCCGGGCTCTCTGTCCGCTCACAGCCAGCCCTCTCCCGGCTCGCTCACCGGCGATGCCACCGCGACGCGATCCAGCGGGTACGATTGCGCAGCGCGGCAGAAGATCGTCCGGCTTCGCACGGAGCGCTCCGGAAGGGCCTGGGCAACGCGCTCGAGCGCCGCGGCGTCACGCGCGTCGGGACGCTCCGTCCACTTCGCATCGGCGAGGTGGAAGACGCCGCCCCGGTGCCGCAGGAAGTCGGCCTCGCGGACGCGGTCACGCCAGAAGTTCAGTTCCCAGCCACCGTGGGCGTTGAGCTGTCGGCGGCGCAATTCCGCGAAGACCAGGCTCTCCCACAGCGGGCCCGCGAACGGCGATTCGGACAACTCCTCGGTCGCGCGCAGACCGCACAGGAACGCCGCGAGGCCAGTGTCCGCAGGGTACAGCTTGGGGCTCTTCACCAGCGAGCGGGTACGGTTCGAGAACCAGGGCTCGAGCAGCACGGCGAGGCCCGCGGCCTGCAGCGCCGAGAGCCACCCAGCGGCGGTCGGGCCGGTGATCCCGACGTCGCGTGCGAGCTCGGCGCGGTTGAGCAACTGCGCAGAGCGGAGCGCGCAGGCGCGCACGAAGCGTTCGAAGTCCCGCAGGCTGGTGACCTGGAGCATCTGTCGCAGGTCGCGCTCCAGGTAGGTTGCGAGGTAGGAGCGATGGAACGCGGACGCATCGAGATCGGGCTTCTCGTAAAGTTCGGGGAACCCCCCCCGCACGAGGTACTGCTCGATCGGCATCGCCGGCAGCGCCCGCGACACCTCGGTCCAGGAGAGCGGCTCGAGCGCGAGGATCTCGGTGCGTCCCGCCAGCGAGTCGGAGACCGACTTCATCAACGCGAAACTCTGCGAGCCGGTCAGGACGAACTGCCCGCAGGCCTGCCGGTCGGCGTCGACGACCGCCTTGAGATGCCGGAACAGGCCCGGCGCGTACTGCACTTCGTCCACGACCAGCGGTGGCGGGTGCCGCTTCAGGAACGCCCCGGGATCGCGCTCCGCGTGCTCGGCCTCGCTCGGCAGGTCGAGTGAGACGAAGCCGAAGTCCCCGAAGAGACGGCGGACCAGAGTCGTCTTGCCGGTCTGGCGAGGGCCGGTGAGAACGACGACCGGTCGCTGCCTAACCATCTGCAAAACAAGAGGTTCTATGGCCCTCTCAATCCACATCGAACAAATTGTAAGGTCACGAACTAAGAAAATGTCAAGTCGATGAAAAATAGCGACTTACGGCGACGGATTTCCCAGCGCCGGGTACTCCGTCCCGCCGGCGTCCACGGCGAACACGCGGTAGAACGCCACCGCCGGCGCGGCCGCATCGGTCCACGCGGTCGCGGTCCCGGCGTTGGTCCCGGTCGCGGCGAGGAACGCCGCGGGGGGAGCCGACGCCGTGCGACGGACCGCGTATCGCGCGGCCCCCGCGACCGCGCCCCACGCGAGGCGCACCGACGTCCCCTGGCGCGTCACGGTGAGCGACGGGGTCGCCAGCGCCGCCGCCGGCGGCTGCACCGTGACCAGCACCAGCTGCGAGCCCGAGCGCTGCCCCCGCTCGTCCACGGCCCGCGCCGCGATCCAGTGCGGCCCGGCGGGCAGCGCCAGGTCGAGCGTGAAGTCCTCCAGGAAGCCGTCGATCGTGCCGTCGGCCGGGACGGCGGTGAGCGCGCTCCACGGCCCGTCGTCGACGCTGATCTCGACGGCCGCGAGGCGCACGACGCTGAAGTCGGCGTGGGTCGTCGAGTAGCCCGGGTTGTGCGTGGCCAGCCGCAGGATCCGCGCGGCGCCTGCGAGGCGCGCCCGGCCCCCCGGCACGGGCGACGAGCTGTCGATCGCCAGCGCGATCTCCGGCGGCACGTCGGAGACGTCGGGGGTGCCATCCGCGTCGGTGTCGTATGTCCCGGCCTGGCGCCGCGTCGCGTCGCAGGCGACGGCGACGTTGTTGCGCATCACGCAGGTCGTATCGGTCGGGCAGGGAGTGCAGCCGGTCGAGCCGGAGGCGCAGACCTGGCAGTTGTCGTTGAGCCCGTCGAGATAGCCGGCGTGCGCGGTGCAGGTGCAGGCCGAGCCGTAGTACTCGTCGAGCGCGAAGAACGAGTGGTGCAGCTCGTGCAGCAGCACCATGTGGAACCGCGAGATCCCCCAGCCGTCGTTGGAGTAGGTCAGCACGATGTGCGGGCCGCCGAGGTAGGCGTAGCCGAAGCGGCCGTCGGTGAACTTGCCGTCGGCGTCGGCGCCCGAGGCGCCCGCGTTGCCGCCGGTGTGGGCGACGAAGACGCTGACCGCCCAGTCGGCGCCGTCGGCGATCCGCGTGGCGTCGGCGAAGCGGCGCGTCAGGACCGTGCGGTGCACGTACGGGTCGGCGTATCCCAGCCGGCCCATCACCTCGCGCACCCAGACGTCCTCGCCCGTGGTCCCGCTCGTCGCGGCCGCGCGGTTGATCGGCTCGGTGCCGGTGCGCGCCACCGCGTCGGTCCGGCCGGTGACCATGTGGACGACGAACGAGAGCTGCGCGGCGGGGTAGAGCGCGGCCGCATTGGCCGCGAACTGCATCACGTTCGAGAGGACCTGGCTCTCCTGGTCGAGCGTCCAGTTGTAGACGTTCGGGTCGACCGAGCCGTCGCTCTCGAGCAGGAAGAGGGTCAGCGAGATCGTCCCGGCGATGAACTCGCTGGTGTTGTCCCAGCGCGCGCCGTAGGGGCGGCCGTCGAGGCCGCTCTCGTCGGCGGGGGTGCGGAAGCGACCGGTCTCGGCGGGCGGCGGCTCGAGCGCGTCGTGGATCAGCGGATCGCCGTCGGGCGGGGCCGAGAGGGTGCCGCGCACCGGCGTCTTCAGGCGGTTCCACGCCGCGGCGGCGAGGCGCTGCGGCTCGGGGAGCGCGGGGACCTCCTCACCGGTGAGTGCGTCGCGCGAGCCGGCGGCGACGCGCGGGTCGGCGGCCAGCGCGGCCAGCGCGGCATCGGGGCCGGCGACGAGCGCCGTCGACGCACCGGGGAAGAGGGCGACGACGCGGGCGCCCGCGGCCGAGACGATCGTGCGGACCTCGCCGGGCGAGGCGTCCTGGAAGATCAGCAGCGCGGTGGCGTCGGCTGCGGCGGCGGCGGGAGCGAGCCCGGTCACGACCACCACAGACACGGCGAACGCGATCGCGAACGCGCGCGATCCGTGCGGCGGCCGAAGCGGCGCCGCGGGCGAGCGGGAAATGGAGAAGCCCCACTTGGCCGAATATGGTCCGGACGAGAAACCGGGCTACAGCGGCTGTCCAGCCTTGCCCGGGGAGTTTCGTGCGGGTCCGCGCGCCGAGACGCTCCAGTGCCGGGCGGCAGGAGTACGATCGTGCTCCCTGGGGAGGATCGGATCATGTCGAGAAACGCGCAGATTGCGGCCCTCGCGCTGCTCATCGTCACGCTCGCCCCGGCAGCGGCGCTCGCCGGCGGCAACGCGAACTTCACGATCGGCTTTCGTGATCTCGGCAGCGACTGGTCCCCGCTCGACAGCCAGCTGATGCTCGGCGCCACGGTCGACTGGGGGATGGACGACTGGCCGGTGCACCTGGCGTGGGGGCTCAACGCGTCGGCCGACAGCCAGGAGAACATCTACGGATATGGGCCCTGGAAGACCTCCGCGGCGTACGCGGAGCTCTCCTTCGGTGCGCTCTGGCTCCCGATCCGCGACAAGGCGGTCCGGCCCTACCTCGGCGCCGGGATCGCCAGCGTTGCGGTGGCCTACGAGGAGGAGGCGTTCGGGAGGACCGTCGACGACGACGACCAGGACTTCACCTACTACGCCAACGCGGGGATCTACTGGAGGCTCGGCCCGCGCTTCAACCTCGGGCATCGACCTCCGCTACGGCGGGGCGACGGAGTTCGACGTCTCCGTCTCGTCGAAGTTGGCGAGGACAGCATCAAGAAGGACGGCGGCTACTTCGCCTATTCGCTGCTGCTCGGGTTCGGCTGGGGCAAGTGACGCGCGCTCAGCCCAGCCGCGCGAACACCTTCTCCAGCCGCTCGAGCGCCCATTCGACTTCGTTGGCCGTGATGCAGAGCGGCGGGGCGACGCGGATCGTGTTGTCGTGCGTCTCCTTGCAGAGCATCCCCTCGCCCTTGAGCGCCTCGCAGTAGCGCCGCGCGCCGCCGGCCGCCGGCTTCAGCTCCAGGCCGATCCAGAGGCCGATCTGCCGCACCTCGTGGAAGGAGGGCGCGGCGATCGCCTTGATCCCGTCGCCGAGCCGCTTGCCCATCACCGCGGCGTTCTCGACCAGCCCCTCTTCGCGCAGCACCTTGATCGCGGCCTGGCCCACCGCGGCCGCGATCGGGTTGCCGCCGAAGGTCGAGCCGTGGTCGCCGGGGTGGAAGACGCCCATCACCTCGTCGTCGGCCACGAAGGCCGAGACCGGGTACATCCCGCCGGAGAGCGCCTTGCCCAGCGTCATCGCGTCGGGCCGCGCCCCTTCGTGCTCCCACGCGAACATCTTCCCGGTCCGGCCCAGGCCGGACTGGATCTCGTCGAGGATCATCAGCACGCGGTTCTTCGTGCAGATCTCGCGCACCTTCTTCAGCGTGCCGGCGGGCGGGATGACGATCCCGGCCTCGCCCTGCACCGGCTCCATGAGGATCGCGACCGTGTTCGGCGTGATCGCGCGCTCGAGCGCCTCGGCGTCGCCGTACGGCACCAGCTTGAAGCCCGGCGTGAAGGGGCCGAAGCCGTCGCGGTACTGGGCTTCGTCGGAGAACGAAATGATCGCGATCGTGCGGCCGGAGAAGTTGTGCTCGAAGGCGATGATCTCCTGCCGGTCCGCGGGCACACCCTTGACCTTCTCGCCCCACTTGCGCGCGGCCTTGAGCGCGGTCTCGACCGCTTCCGCGCCGGAGTTCATCGGCAGCACGCGCGCGAAGCCGGTCAGCTCAGAGACGGCCTTCACGAACGGGCCCAGCTGGTCGTTGCGGAAGGCGCGCGAGGTCAGCGCGATGCGCTGCGCCTGCTCGATCATCGCGGCGACGATGCGCGGGTGGTTGTGCCCCTGGTTCACCGCGGAGTAGGCGGCGAGGCAGTCGAGGTACTTGCGCCCCTCGACGTCCCAGACCCAGACGCCTTGCCCCTTCGTCAGGACGACGTCGAGCGGGTGGTAGTTGTGAGCCCCGTACCGCTCTTCGAGCGCGATGAATTCCTGGGCAGAAAGCGTTTGGTAAGACATCCGTTCCTCCGAATGAAATCAAGAGGCGTTGGCCCTGGGAAGGCCTCCACCCTACGACGGAAGGATATCAGACGAATGTCGTTCGGTCACGCCCCCGGGGGCCGGGGGACCCCCTTGCCGGCCCCCACGGCGGCGAGCGCCTGGTGCCGGAGCAGGGTGTTCCGGTCGAACCGCCGGGCCAGCAAGCCGTCGTAGAGGGCCTCGTACTCGGCGACGTTCTCGGCGACGGACTTGAACGAAATCCCGCGGACGCCGGCGCGCAGGCGATCGAGCAGCGCGCGGTCGGAAGCCAGCCGTTCGAGCGCGGCGGCGAGGCCGCCGGCATCGCCCGGCTCGACCAGGAGTCCCGTCGCTTCGTGGACCACGCGTTCCGCCAGGGCCCCGATCCGGGAGACGACGACGGGTATCCCCAGGCGCAGCGCCTCGTCCAGCGTGAAGCAGTAGGACTCGGGACCGACCGAGGGGATCACGACGACGTCGGCGTCGGCGAGCCGCTGCGGCAACTCGTCGGCCGCGTAGCTCCCGGTGAGCGCGATCCGGCGCGCCAGCGGGGCCAGGTCCCGGCCGCCCGGCGCCGTGCCGACCACCGAGAAACGGATCGGCCGCCCGGCCAGGCGCCGCACCGCCTCGAGGAACGGCGCGCGCCCCTTCACCGGGGTGAGGTTGCCGAGGAAGACCGCGTGCAGCGTGCGGTTCCCGCCGTGGCGCGACGCCGCGCGAAGCTCTTCCGTCCCGTGGCCGATCACCGCCGTGCGCGCGGCGATCTCTTCCCCGAAGGCGAGGGCGAGGCGGTCGGCGACGGCGGCCGACGGCGCGACGACCACGTCGGCCGCGAGCAGCGCCGCGCGGACGAGGGCCTGGCGCTCGGAGAGGAGCGTGGCCAGCGCATCGTCGCCGAGGCCTTCGACACGCGCGGCCTTGGCGCCGAGGCAGGCCGTGCAGCGCGCGTCTCCTTCGTACTGCGTGCGACCGCAGTGCCGGCCGTCGAGTCCCAGCATCGTGAAATCCGGGCAGAGGAAGAACAGGTCGTGCGCCGAGACGACCACCTTCGCGCCGAACCGCCGCGCCACCGCCGGCAGGGCCAGCGTGCCGTACCGCGCGAGGTGGTGGAAGTGGACCAGCTCCGCACCGCTGCCGGCGACGAACTCCGCGAAAGCGCGCTCGACCAGCTGGGAGCGCGACTCGAGCGGGGAGCCGAAGACCGCGGCCCGCGCCGGCACCGTCGCCGCGTTGAGCGTCACCTGCAGCGCGCCGTCCTCGTCCTCGTGCGCGACGGCGTCGAACCAGCCGTCGAGCGGAGCAGGGTGGAGGACCGTGTTGTCGAACCGCTCGCGCGTCCCGGCCACGACCCGCCGGGTGTGCAGCTCCGTTCCCGCCGGAACGCCGTAGCTGTGCACGACGTGCAGCAGGCGCGGCCGCCGGTCGCCCGGGGGCCGGCGCAGGGCGGCGAACAGCCGCTGGTGCTGGAGCCGCAGCGGGTTGAGCAGGCACCAGGTCCGGACCGCGCGCTCGTAGGCCGGCCAGCGCTGCGCGACCAGCTCCCGGTTCCGCTCCTGCAGCGCGCGCCGCTCCGGGACCGCCGAGAAGCCGACCTCGCCGTGGTGGTAGACGAACGCGTCGTCGCAGATCGCCGACTCCATGCCGTAGGCCCAGCCGCGCTGGCACCAGTCGACCTCCTCGCCGTAGCCGCGGCCGAAGGCCTCGTCGAGCGGGCCGACGGCGTCGATCAGCGCGCGGGTGACGAGCAGGCAGAAGCCGACGCCGGTCGGGACGCGCGGGTAGCGGCGCAGCGACGTCCGCGCGACGAGACGCGCCATGTCGTCGGGAGAGAAGCCGTCCGGCAGGGGGTTCTTCCGGTTGAACTGCGGGACCGAGCAGATCGTCGCGTTGTTGGAGAGCGGCGTGACGGTGTGGATCCGCGGGTCGGAGCGCCGGCAGCGGTCCATGCGCGCCAGCCAGCCCGGGGTGACGACCGTGTCGGCGTTGAGCAGCACGACGTCGCGCGTCGTCCGCTCGAGCCCGGCGTTGACGGCACCGGGGAAGCCGCGGTTCTCCGGGAGCCGGTACACGCGGATCCGCGGGTCGCGCGCCGCGTACGCGTCGAGCACGCCGGCGACGCGGTCGTCGGGGCTGGCGTCGTCGACCAGCAGGATCCCGTGGCGGGAGTCGGTGTGGGCGAGCAGCGCGTCGAGGCAGCGCAGCAGGTCGTCGACCCCGTTGTAGACCGGCACGACGATCTCGTAGAGGTGCTGCTCGGGCTCCGGCTCGTCGGAGGCCGTCAGCGCCGCAGCGGCGAGCTCCGCCGTCACCGCGCCCGCGATCTCCTCCGCCTGCCGGCCCGCGGCGTCGGCGACCGCCTGGTCGCGCGCGGCCCGCTGCGCGGTCTCGAGCGCGGCGCCCAGCATGTCCGCCTCGGCCACCGTGCGCGCCAGGCGCGCGGCGGCGCGATCGAGGTCCTCGCGCGCCTCGCGGCCGAAGGCGAGGTCGTTTCCGAGCGTCTCGCCGATCTCGACCGCGCCGGCGTCGCCGTCCGCGGGGAGGCAGCCGTTGGCGACGATGTCCTGCAGCAGGGCCTCCCGCCGGGACCACTCGGCGGCGGCCCCCGGCGACTCGTCGACGCCGAGCAGGGCGAGGCACTGGCGGTGGAAGTCGGCGAACGAGGCGCCGCGCTCGAGCGCGTCGCCGGCGATCCACGGCGCGTGCGTGCGCCACAGCGAGAGCAGGCCCCGGAAGAGGACCCAGCCCAGCGGGACCGGCTCGTTCCAGGCCCACTCGCGGTCGACGTAGTGCCAGCGGCCGCGGCCGTCCTCGAGCAGGTTGTCCGGGATGCAGTCGAGGAACTCGGGGCGCAGGCTCGACTCGCCGGCAGCGACGGGGCCGTGCTTCAGGAGGAAGGCCAGCCAGGTCCGCAGCTCGACGGCGAACGCGTCGGCGCCGCCGGAACCGCGCCGCAGCGCGGCCAGCATCCGCGAGGAAAGGGCGCGGGCGCTCTCGTGCAGGGCGCTGCGCTCCTCGAGCCGCTGCGACAGGGGGAGCGCGGGGTCGGCCGGCCCGGCGCCGGGCATCCGCTCCTTGCGGATCCAGGCGGCGCCGCCGTCCTCGACCAGCGTCGTGGTCGTGCGGAAGGCCGGGTGCCGGGAGACGTTGTAACGCCGCGCGGCCCAGGCCGGCGCCCCCACCGGGAGCGAGCCGCCGTGCCCCTTGCGTGCGACCCAGAGGAACGAGTTGGCGTGGTCCGCGAGCAGGCCGTTGGCGGCGAGCCCCGAGAGCGCGAGGTGATCGGAGAACAGGAACTGCCGCGGCCGGACGTAGTCGGCGAACGGCATCGAGCACCACTGCGCGAGCCCCAGGCGGCGCGCGTCGTCGGCGCCGCAGCGGGCGGCGTTGACGAACGTCGTCGGGACCTTGTAGTCGGGGAACGGGAGCAGCAGCGCGGTCGAGGTCAGCCCCTGCGCCTCGAGCAGCGCGGCCAGCTCGGCGCGCCCGAAGGTGCGCGGTCCGTCCGGGTCGGGATAGCCCTCGAGGTTCGCGAAGCGGGGCGCGCCGTGGTCCTCGCCGCAGCCCGCGAGGTACTTCACCCCGAGCCGGTTCTCGATCGCGACGATCAGCGCGCCGCCGGGGCGCAGGCGCGCGGCCGCCCGCGCGATCAGCGCGGCGAACGGGTCCTTCGCCCCGCGTGCGAACTGAGCGGCGTACTCGAGGACGCCGATCAGCGTGACGATGTCGAACGAATCGCCCGTGACGAATTCCTGGAAGTCGCAGGCGACGACCTGCACGCCGGCGAGGTCGCGGCAGCGGCGGTGCGCGATCGTCGCCCGGGCCAGGCTCCCCTCGACCGCGACGACGCGTGCGCAGGTCTCGCCGAGGTAGCGCGTGATCGCCCCGCAGCCGGCGCCGATCTCGAGCACGCGCGCCGAGGCGTCGAGGTCGAGGGCGCGCAGCAGGTTCGCGCGCTCGGGAGAGAGGTGGTAGCGCGACGGCCAGTCGCGGATCGCCGCCGCCAGCTCGCGCGACCCGCTCCCCAGGTCGGTCGCCCGGTCGAGGACCTCGAGCAGGTGCCCCTCGGCTTCGACGCCGTCGGTGTAGGCCAGGAAGGCCGCCGTGCCGGCCGGCACGAAGACCCCGTCTCGAGACACGAACTCCTTCGGGAAACGCGCCACGGCGCCATCCTCCGCGGACCGGAATTGCAAGCGCGCTGCCAGCCGAAAGCCCCGTGCGGCGCGGAGTTTCACGGGAAGGGCGGAGCCGTCGCCGACTCCCGGTTGGCGTTCGATGTCGGATCGTTGACGCTTCCTCGCGCCGCCGCTGCGGGGTCAGAATGGCGGGGCCATCGACTCCCGGAGCCGCGCATGGTCCCGCTCGCCCAGGTCCTCGCCCACCTCGACGCCTTCCTCGACGTCTCCGCCGTCCGCGATTACGGCCCCAACGGGCTGCAGGTCGAGGGGCGGCCGGAGGTCCGCAAGGTCGCGCTCGGGGTCAGCGCGGCGCGCGACTTCCTGCAGCAGGCGGCGGCGTGGGGCGCGGACGCGGCGATCGTCCACCACGGGATCTTCTGGCGCGGGCAGGGCGAGATGCGGGTCGAGCGCGCGCTGCGCGCGCGGCTGAAGCTGCTGCTCGACGCCGACATGAGCCTGCTCGCGTACCACCTGCCGCTCGACCGCCACCCGCTGGTCGGCAACAACGCGGTGCTCGCGCGGCGGCTCGGGGCCGAGGTGGTGGACGCGGCATTCGAGCACGAGGGGGTGCCGATCGGCGTGGTCGCGGAGTTCGCGGGGCCGGTGACGCTGGGCGGGATCGCGGCGCGGATCGAGGCGGCGCTGCGTCGCGCGCCGCTGGTGATCGAGGCCGGAGAGCGGCCGGTCCGGCGCTTCGGGGTCGTCAGCGGCGGGGCGCCGAAGTACCTCGAGGAAGCGGCCCGGCGCGGCCTCGATCTGTTCCTGACCGGCGAGCCGTCGGAGGCCGCGGTCCACCTGGCGCGCGAGGAGGGGATTCACTTCGTCGCGGCGGGACACCACGCGACGGAGCGGTTCGGAGTGCAGGCGCTGGGGGAGCACCTCGTGGAACGATTCGGGCTGGAGGCGCGGTATTTCGAGGTGGACAACCCGGTGTAACGTGCGCGGGGCTACGGCGCGGCCGCGTAGACGAGCACCGCGCGGTTCGCGGCGTCGAGCGCGCGGCGCAGCGCCTTCGCTTCCTCGCGCTGGCCGGCCTTCACCTCGTGCGTAGAGAGCGAGAAGCTGCGCCGGACCGTGACCGTGTCCCCCTCGGCCGTAGCCTGCAGCGTGACCCGGCCGAGCGTGTTCGCGGCCTCGATCGGCGGCGGGAGCGCGCGCGCTGCGCGGCCCGTGACCTGCACCTCGCTTTCGGTGGTGTACTCGAAGGCCAGGGGCACGGGCTCGTCGTCCGACTGCGGCAGGGGCACCTCTTCGATCGACGCGAGCACGGGGAGCGCCAGCACGGCCCGCTCGCCGTACGGCACCAGCGGCGCGGCGCAGCGGTAGCTCGCAGTGTAGGTCCAGGTCTCCGACGTACCGGCCCGCGGTGCCGTCGCCTCGACGGCCTCGGGGTGCGTGCAGATCGCCTCCGCGCGCCGGCGCGCCCGCAGCTGCATCTCGGCGGCGTCGTAGGTCACGCCGCTGCCGTCGACCATCAGGCGGCGCTCGACGCCCCCGAAGCTCCGTTCCTCATCCACCGCGATCGCGGCCCCCGCGAACGCGATCCGCGTGAGCGAAGCCAGCCGGTTCTGCGCGGCGGGGCTGCGCGGCACCTCGATCAGGCCGGTCGCCCGCGCGTCGGCCGGGAGCGCGCGTGCGCCCTCGTAGGTGAAATGCAGGTCCTCGGCCGCGTCCACTCCCAGCGTCGGGTCGACCAGCCGGAGCGGGCCGAGGCCCGGCGCTTCGGCGACGATCATCCCGGGCCGGACTTCCCGGCCGGACCAGGGGATCCCGGTCACCGCGTGGTTGAAGACGAAGGGGCCGGGCAGCGCCGGGTCGACGAAGCGGTGGCGCGGCGCGACGATCAGCACCGGCACCGCCTCGATCCCCAGCCGGCGCAGCAGCTCGGCGAGAACGAAGCTCTTGTCCTTGCAGTCGCCCAGGCCCCGAGCCAGCGTCGTTGCGACCGGCCGGGGCTGAAACCCGCCCCAGCCGATCTCGACCGCGAAGTAGCGCAGCCCGCGCGCCGCCTTGAGCGCGGTGTCCACCGGGTCCCCGCCGCCCGCGCGGACCGACTTCACCAGCGCGTCGAGCTCCCCGGTCTTGTCCGGGCCGGGAACGAAGAGGGCAGCCGACCAACGGGCGACGGCCCCCCAGTCCTCGAAGGGGAGCGCGTCCGGCCCGGTCGCGTAGTTGAGCACCAGCAGCCGCTCTGCGGCGCGCGGCGTCTCGTCGTTCTCCAGTCGTTCCGTCCAGCCGGGAAGGTCGAGGAACTCCCAGCTGCCGCGCTGGGTGACCTCATCGGGGCCGGGGTTCGATCCGCCGCCGACGCGCGCCCGCGCGCGGGTCCCGCCCTCGGTCGCCAGCGTCACGCGGGCCAGCGCGACGGGCACGTCGCGCTGCAGCGGGAAGAAGTCCTGCGGCAGGTCCGCGGCGAACCGGAAACGGTACGAGACGAAGACCGTGCTGCCGGGCTCGACGCCGGGGAGGTCGAGCGCGAGCGTCGTGCTGTCGTCCAGCGTCCAGGCGTCCCAGTTGCCGACCAGCGTGCCGTCGTCCTCGTCGAAGGAGGTGATGGTCCCGTCCGGATCGCGGACCCAGGCGCGGATCTTCCGGGTGTCCTGGAAGCGGTTGCGTCCGATCCCGAGCCGGGAGGCAGCGATCCCGTCCTCGGTCATCACGCGAATCGCCCAGTGGCGCTCGCCCGTGCGCTCGCCCTTCGACGCCGTGACGGTCCATTCGTCGAGCAGCACGACCGCGTCGGCCGAGGGGAAGCGCGCCGCGGGGTCCGATCCAGAACGAAGCGCGGCCGCCCACGCGGGCAGCGGGTAGCGCGCGACGGCGAGGACGGGGCCGGTCGCCGCCGCGACGAGGGCGGCGAGCGCGAGCGTGAGCGGGAGCAGGAGGCGGGTCGGGCGGCCGCTCATTTCGTGGCCCCCGCGGCCGGGGCGGTTCCCAGCACGCGTCAGCACCGCCCCCTGCCGCAGGTAGTCGTCGAGCTGCAGCGCGAAATCGCGGGCCGCCGGGTAGTCGGCGACCTCGAGCAACGGATTCGAGATCACGATCCGGCCGGTGAAGACGATCGTGCGATCCCCCTCGCCGCGCTCCCACGATCCGTCGAACCGCAAGCCCGGCCCGCCCAGCCGCGCCGGCGCCGGGGTGTGCGCGACCGCGAACCCGTCGGGGACGCGGAAGACCGACTGGACCCGCATCGCGCGGCCGTAGCGCCACGCCACCGGCTGCCGGCGTTTCTCGTCGGTCGGCATGACCAGCCGGTCGAGCAGGCCGTCGCCGGCCGGGACGAGCAGCTCGTCGCCGGCGCGCTTCGCGAAATTGGGGTGCACGTAGCGGAAGCGCCCCTCGAGTGGCGAGGCGCCGCCGACCGGGTCGACTGTCAGCACGGCCCCGTCGACCACGCCGGCCAGCGGCCCGAGGAACGACTCCGTGCGCGCTTCGGCCGTCAGCTCGCGCCAGTGCTCTCGCCGCACGACTTCCGACTGGTGCGACCAGGTCACCCGCCCCTCGACATCGGCGCTGCCATCGGGATGCAGGTTGATCAGCTCGCGCCGCTGGACCGCATTCGACTCGGCGCTCGGTGAGTCGATCAGGATCAACGAGGCGTTCTCGGCGTCGTCGTCGAGCACGATCCCGCCGGTCCCGGTGCTGGCGTAGCGCCAGTCCGGGTAGCCGGGCCGGCAGTAGCGGCAGGCCGGGTCGACGAAGATCCGCCCCGAGGCGTCCTCGACACGCAGCACGATGCGGGCCCCGGACACGTACTGACCCGGTTCGGGGATCTCGGGGCTGAAGCGCTGGCGGCTGCGGTCGGTCAGGAGCACCGGAACGACGGTCAGCCCGGCGCCCTGCATCATCGCGTAGGCCAGCATCGTCCGCTCGAGCGAGTAGGCGCGCTTCGTCTCGAGCACCTCGTCGACGTTGCTGGCGAGCGGGCTGTCGGACTTGGCCTCGATCTCGCGCGCGAGGAAATCGAGGATCCGGTCGAGGCGCTCGGAGACCGTCCCTCCCGCCAGCTCCTGCCCCTTGGCGGCCGCCTTGGCCCCGGTGGCGGTGTACCGCTTGATCACTTCGCGCCAGCCGAGCTTGATCCCGACCTGCGTGCCGACCAGCAGGTCCTTGAGCGAGCCGTAGCTCAACCGGAACAGGATCCGGAGCTGCGTGTCGTGCTCGGGCGGTGCGAGCGGCTCGTCGTCGAGCGCGGGGACGTTGCGGCAGCGCGCCTCCCAACGCGCGTAGACGCCGTCGGGGTGGCCTTCGTCGAGCGTGCACCAGGCCTCGAACGGGCGGCGCGTGAAGTGGAAGCGTGCGAGATCGGGGCCGCTGTACTCGAAGCGCTGCACGAAGAGCGCGCTGAGCACGGGGAGCTTCTCCTGCACCTCCCACCAGACGTGCGTGTAGTTCCCCTTGTAGCGGACTGTCGTGTTCCACTCGACGATGCAGCCGGGGCGGACCTTCGAGAACGCGAACTTGACGGCGCGCAGCTCCTCGCCGTCCCCCTTGACCAGCAGCTCGTCGTGGCGCAACGACTTCTCGAGCTTGGCGACGGTGCCGTCGGGGCAGATCGTCCGCCCCTCGAACACCTCCAGATAGGACTCCTTGGCGTCGTAGGAGAAGACCTGGTTGGCCTCGTCCAGGCCGCGGGCCGAGCGGATCAGCACGCGCCGGCCGTACTGGACGCGCGACTCGGTCGAGCGCGGAATCACGACCCAGTGCTCCCACTTGAAGAGCACGATCGCGGGCGCGTCGGCGAACTCGGCGGGAATCTCCGGGACCTTGTACCCGACCTCGGCGCCGGCGGCCGCGCGGATCGACGTGGCCAGCATCGCGAGGAGCACGAGCGCTCCGCTCGCCGCGCCGCGGAAACCTGGCGAAGGAAACCCCGGGGCCATGCGCCGCATCCCTCCCGCCTGCGGGGTCCATTCTACGATCCGCGGCCCGCGGCCGGAAGAGAGGAGACGTCGCTTTACTTGCTGCGCGGCTGCGGTACGATTCCCGCGGCCGAGGTTGCCGCAGGCGAGGCGGACAGCCCGGTGCAGGATTGCAAGGGCCCGGCAACGCGGAGGACGAAGCATGGAGCGGGGAGCGGCAACGCGGGGCAAGGTCGCCAGGGCAGTTGCGGGCGCCGAGGCGATCGAGATCAAGGCGACGATTCCGGACCACCAGATCCAGGCGGCGCTGGCGCAGTTCGGCCTCAAGCGAAGCAACGACGAGGAACGCTACATCTACTTCTTCGACACGCCCCAGCTCGACCTGCTTCACGCCGGGATCATCGCCCGGGCTCGCCGCGTGGTCGGCGACGCGCACGACAGCACCGTGAAGTTCCGGCCGGTGATTCCGGCGGACGTCGACCGGAAGTGGCGCAAGTACCGGGACTTCAAGATCGAGGCGGATGCGAGCGAGAAGGGCGTGACCAAGTCCGCGTCGTTCTCGATGCCGGTGACCAGGGGACACATCAAGCGCGTCGCCGTCGGCAGGAAGCCGATCGCCGAGATCTTCACCCGCGAGCAGCAGGCGTTCCTGTCGGCCACGGCGGGCCACGCGATCGACTTCACGAGCCTCGCCGTGCTCGGGCCGCTGACGGCGCAGCGCTGGCAGTTCGAGGACCCGGGCTGCCCCTGGCCGATCACCGCCGAGCTGTGGAAGCGCGAGGACGGCGACCTGCTGCTGGAGGTTTCGATCAAGGCCCCGGTCAAGCAGGCCGCGGCCGCGACGGCCGGCTTCATGGCTTTTCTCGCCGAGATGGGCGCCGAGCGCGACCGGAACGAGCAGGCCAAGACGCGCTGGGCACTCGAGTACTACGCCGGCAAGCTCGCGCGCGAGGCCGCTGCCGGGAAGGCACCGGCCAAGGCGAAGCCGAAGACCAGCAAGCCCGCCCGGGCTCAGGGCGCGCGGCCGCCTTCTGCCAGGAGGTAGGCGACGACGGTATTGCCCGTCCAGGTCGGGACGACGAGCAGCCGCCGGTCCGGCACGAACGCGAAGTTGCACGTCCCCTTGCCCGGCACGCTCGTGTCGAGCAGGCGGGTGACGGTCCCGTCCGGCGCGATCCGGAAGATCCGCCCCTCGACCTGTGAGACGAGCAGGTTTCCGGCGTCGTCGGAGGTCAGGCCGACCAGGATGCCGGGGCCGAAGCGGGCGAGCGTGCGCGCGTCGCGCGTCGCAAGGTCGATCGAGCGGACGGCGCCGTCGCCGTTCGTGCCCACGAAGAGGGTCCCGCCACGGATGTGGAGCGCGTTGGGGCGGAGCAGGCCGGTCAGCCACTCCTCGGCGCGGCCGTCCGCGAGACGCCAGATCACCCCCTTGCGCGAGTCCGTGACGAAAAGAGCGCCGTCGGCGCTGCGGGCAGCCTTGTTGAGCATGACTGCCCCGGGGACGGGAATGCGTTCCCGGACCTTCACGGTCGCGACGTCGATCACGGCGACTCCCGTCGGCTCGACCGCGAAGAGCGTGCCGCCGTCGAGCACGAGGCCCGTCGGATGGGTCAGGCCGTCGACCCAGCGCAGCGTCTCGATGCGCCCGTCGGGTCCGAGCCTGGTGAGGAACTGGCGGCCGGGCGACGGGTCGGGGTTCGCCGCGTCGTACGCCGACACGTAGAAGACGCTCCGCGCCGGGTCGAAGACGGCCGACTCGGCGGAGGGGATCTCCGCCGGGGTCTCCCAGAGCTTCGTGACACCCGGCGCCGCGAACTCCGCGCCAGCGTCCTGGAACTCGAAGCCCCAGCCGCCGAACCCCTCGTAGAGGTAGATCGTCAGGTCGTTGTCGCCCTTCTCCAGCGGCAGGAAGAGATGATCGAAGAGCCCGATGAAGCCGGGAAAGGACGGGTCGCGCGAGAGGTAGGAGCTGTCGCCGGCGAAGACCGGCCGGCCGTTGAGGAACACGGTGATCGCGTCGCTGTACCCGAAGCGCAGCCGGCGGATTTCCTTCGCCGAGGCGGTGAGCCGGGTGCGGGCGACGACCGCGTCGACCCCCGGCCCGAGGCGGCCGTAGTGCCGCGAGACGTCGACGAGACCGCCGGGGAGCGCCGTCACGCGCTTCCAGGCCAGCGGCGGGAGCTGCTGCTCGCCGAGCGGCTTCGCGTCGTCGAGCTGGTCGCCGCGGAGGGGCTGCGAGAGCTCCCACTCGGCGATGAAGCCGGGAGCGGGCCAGGCGGCGGGCGGCGGCTCGAACCGCAGCGCGTCGTCGGCGCGGAAGCGGAAGTCCGAGAAGTACGCCGACCCGTCGGCGGGGCCCAGGAGCCCGAGCCCGCCCTTCGACATCCCGCGCTGAAGCTCGTGGATCTCGAGCGCCGGCCGCTCCGCGCCGTCGAGGAAGACGCGGGCCTGTGCGCCGGAGACCTCGACCCGCACGTGCAGCCAGCGGTCCGTCGGGAGGTCCGCGTAGGCCGTCTTCCCGTCGCCGCTGTAAAGCTGCCACGAGTCGATGCCATTGAACGCCGCGACGTACTGCACGACGTCGGGGACGCGAGCGGCGTTCGCGTGATGTGGCCGCAGGTAGACCCGCTCGTGGTTGCCGCGCGACGCGATCCGGAACAGCACGCCGGGATAGGAGCGCTCGCCGTTCACGGCGACGTCGAACTCGATCACGCCGTTCTCGAATACGGCGTCGCCGAGCAGGGCCGAACCGGCGAGCGCCCTGCGGCCGAGGTGCTCGACGACGCTCCCCTGCACGATCGTCCAGCGCGGGGAGTCGAACGGGATCGGCGACGCGCTCTCGCCGGCAGCGGCCCGTGGCGGCAGGAGCGCGAGGGCTGCGAGGATGACGACGATCGAGGCACGGACGGGACGGACGACTCGAGCGCTCATCGGCACTCTCCACTGAAGGGAGCAAGTGTCAACCCGCGCGCGAGCCCGCGGCGTGCCGCTGGGATGCGGGATCGAACCGCTCGTGGCCTAGTGTCACGTAACCTGACTTCGGTTACGTGACACTAGTAACTCCGGGGAGCCGGTCCTCTCGCCCACTCGGCGAAGAGCTCGACGCACGCGGCACGGTGGCAGTCCGGGACGATCGCGACCTCGCTCCCGCCGATGCTGCGAAGCGTCTCGTTCGATACGTCGAGCTCGTTGAAGCCCGCCTCGAGGGCATCCTCGATCCGCGCGCCGAAGACCAGGCGATGAACGCGTGCCCAGTGGATGGCACCGAAGCACATCGGGCAAGGCTCGCACGTCGAGTACAGGACGCATTCGGAGAGGTCGATCGTCGCCAGCGCGCGGCTCGCGGCGCGAATCGCGCGCACCTCGGCGTGGCTCGTCGGGTCGGTCTCGGCAATGACCGCGTTGTGCGCCTCGGCGAGGAGCTGTTCCCCGCGCGTTACGACGGCCCCGAAGGGAGACTGTCCGGCGGCGATTCCACGACGCGCAGCCTCGATCGCTCGCTGCATCCACCTCTCGTCGGAGTCCATCGGCGGGTCCCCTTGCTGGGACGAGATCGCGACGCCGGCCGTTCGTCCCGGAGACCCGGGCACTCGACGGCCAGCCCGAGCGTCCGAAGTTCCGCCCGCAGGTCGGCAAGACCGCGATAGACCAGGTTCTCGGTTCGCTTCTCGCTCCAGCACAGCCGGCAAGCGGCTTCGTGAACGGTGCAGCCCTGCAGGTGGAGGATCACGGCCAGCCGCCGGGCGTTCGAGAGGTGCCGAAGGCACTCCGCGACCTCCCGTGCGATCTCCGCGGAGAGCGCACACTGCTCCGGTCCCGGCAGGGGCGAGGCCCGGCCTTCCACGAACGTCTCCGGGACCGTCGAGCGCTCGTGAGTCCGGCCAAGGCGGCGGATCTCGTCGACGGTAGCCCCGTAGGCGGCCTTCTCCACGTACATCGCCGAGAAGGTCCGCTCCCCCTCACACGCCCGCAGCCTACGCAGCAGCTGGGTCATGACGTTCTGGACGATGTCGTCGGCCTGTCCGCCAAGCCACGCCGGGCACGTCCTCCGCACCGCGCCCGCCACGCGCCGGCGCAGCGACTCGAACTCGTCGTCGAGCGGAACCTTGACGCGATGAGGTTGAGCTCCGTCCATGACGTTCGGCCCTGGTGGTGCTTCAACCGCGGCAGACAGTCTACGGGAGTCGCGGCGGGAAAAGCGCGCGGCCGAGGGTGAAATCCTCGCGAGGTCGATCGGCCGGCGGTGCGTGCGAAAGCCCGTCGTCGCTGGCCTTTCACGCCAATCCGGATGAGGGAAAAGAGGCACGGTGAGCGATGAATCGATAAGAAGGGGTTTCCGGAGGGAGAAAACATGAAAGCGCTATCAGTTCGCCGATTCCGGGCGTTCGTGTCTGCAGTGTCCCCGGCGCGCAGCCTGGTCACGCTCATCCTGCCCTTTCTCGCCCTGGCCGGCATTGCTCGCGCCGAAGGACCGTCCCCGGACTGGCTCGCATCGTCCGAGCAGAGCCTCGCGGCCTCCGAGTACTTCGTCTCGTGGCAGGACACGACCGCGCTCGCCGATCTCCCCGGCGCGTGGCACGCGCCCAACCGCGCGCACGACTTCCGCATCTACTTTACGGGGCGCGGCGTGCGCGTGGTGCCGCGCACGGCCCCGGCCCCCGCGTGGGAGTGGGGGCTCGCCCTGATCGCCGCGGGCCGCGAAGATCGCCTCGCACCGGTTCCCGAGGCGCGGCTCGCGCCGCACGAGGGCCGGATCACCTACGACCGCGGCGAGCTCCAGGAGTGGTACGAGAACTCCCCGCGCGGATTGGAGCAGGGGCTCACCATTCCGGCGCCACCCGAGGATCTCGGCGATGCGGGCGGCGGCGGGCCGCTCGTGCTGCAGTTCGCGCTCACCGGGACGCTCTCGCCCCGGTTCAGCGAGGACGGCCAGGCGATCGACTTCGCGGCGGGAGACTGGGCGCCGGTCGTTCACCTCGCGCAGCTGAAGGTCGCCGACGCGAGGGACCGCGAGCTTCCGGCGCGATTCGCGGGATGGAGCGGGGACGGTGCGCGCGGGATCCGGATCCTGATCGACGACCGCGGCGCGAGCTACCCGCTCTACGTCGACCCGCTCGCGACCTCCCCGGCGTGGATCGGCGAGGCGAACCAGGTCCAGGCCAACTTCGGCTACGCGGTGGCGACCGCGGGCGACGTCAACGGCGACGGGTACTCCGACGTCATCGTCGGCGCGCCCTACTACGACAACGGGCAGACGAACGAGGGGCGGGCCTTCGTGTTCCACGGCTCGGCGGCGGGGCTTGCGACGACCGCCGCCTGGTCCACCGAATCCAACCAGGCCGACGCGAACCTCGGGTTCGCGGTGGCGACCGCCGGCGACATGGACGGCGACGGGTACTCCGACGTCATCGTCGGCGCCCCCAACTTCGACAACGGGCAGACGGACGAGGGCCGGGCCTGGGTCTACTGCGGAAGCTCGTCCGGGCTGAGCTCCACGGCGCGCTGGACCGGCGAGAGCAACCAGGCGTCGAGCTACTTCGGGCGGACCGTTGCGACGGCCGGAGACGTCCAGAACGACGGCTACTCCGACATCATCGTGGGCGCCAGCAACTACGACAACACGCTCGGTGACGAGGGGGCAGCCTTCGCCTACTACAGCGACGGGAGGTACTTCCCGACGAGCCCGAGCTGGACGGTGTACGGCGGGCAGGCCTCGGCGATCTTCGGCTTCTCGGTCGCCACGGCGGGGGACGTCAACGGCGACGGCTACTCCGACGTCGTGGTCGGCGCGCCGCTCTACGACAGCGGTGAGGCCGACGAAGGGGGCGTCTTCCTGTTCCGGAGCGACGGGGCCAAGCTGGAGCCCAAGGCGAGCTGGTCCGCGCACAGCAACCAGGTCGATGCCCACCTCGGCGAATCGGTCGCGACAGCCGGCGACGTCAACGGTGACGGCTACGCGGACATCATCGCCGGCGCGATGTACTACGACAACGGCCAGTCGAACGAGGGCCGGGTGTTCGTCTACCACGGCAACGCGTCCGGCTCGCCGACCGCGACGTGGACCTACGAGAACAACCAGGCCGGCTCCGAGCTGGGCCGCTCCGTCGGGACGGCCGGCGATGTGAACGGCGACGGCTACGCGGACGTCATCGTCAGCGCCCTGTACTACGACAACGGGGAAACCGACGAGGGCCGGGCCTACGTGGTCCTCGGCTCGGCGGGGGGGCTGGCGGGCAACGCCAGCTGGACGGCGGAGTCCAACCAGGCGTCCGCGCTCTTCGGGCGCACGGTCGCCACGGCCGGGGACGTGAACGGCGACGGCTACTCGGATGTCATCGTCGGGGCGCAGTACTACGACGACGGGCAGTTCGACGAGGGGGCGGCGTTCGTCTACCACGGCGGCTCGAACGGACTCTCGGGCTTCTACGCCACCGAGATCTTCGGGCCCCCCGGGGAACTGGGCTACACGGTGGCCTCGGCGGGGGACGTCAACGGCGACGGGTACGCCGACCTGCTCGCCGGCGGCCCGGGCGGCAACGGGGCGAAGGCGTACTACGGCTCGTCGTCCGGCGCCGACGATGTTGCCGACTGGAGCGTCACCGGCGTCGGCGGCGAGAGCGTCGCCTCGGCCGGGGATGTGAACGGCGACGGGTTCAGCGACGTCCTCGTGGGCGACCCGTACTACGACAACGGCCAGATCGACGAGGGCCGCGTGCTGCTGTACTACGGTTCCGCGACCGGACTGGCCGGCAGTCCGGGCTGGACCCAGGAAAGCAACCAGGCCGACGCGCGGTACGGCTGGTCGGTCGCGGGGGCGGGGGACATCAACGGCGACGGCTACGCCGACATCGTCGTGGGCGCTCCCTACTACCACTACTGGGACGTCGACCAGGGCTGTGTCTGGGTCTACCACGGGTCGGCAAGCGGACCGGTTGTGGATGGCCGCTGGCACTGCAGCGACTATCACGACGATCTGTACGGCACCTCCGTCGCCTCGGCCGGCGACGTCAACCGCGACGGCTACTCGGACATCGTGGTCGGCGTGCCGGGGAACGCCTACGGCGGGGTGCGGCTGCACTTCGGCTCGGCCTCGGGCGTGCGCAGCGGCATGGGCAGCGAGTCCCGCAGCGGCCTGGACTGCGCCAACGAGCTCAGCCGGTTCGGCGAGTCCGTGGCGTCGGCCGGCGACGTCAACGGCGACGGCTACTCGGACATCGTGGTCGGCGCGCCGATGTGCGAGGGTCCGGGCACGGAGCAGGGGCGGGTGTTCGTCTACCACGGGAATTCGTCCGGCGTGAGCGAGAACCCGTCGTGGAGCTACACCTATCACCTGACCCAGTACCATCAGCTCGGCCAGTCGGTGGCCTGCGCGGGCGATGTCGACGGCGACGGGTACGCCGACATCGTGGCGGGCGCCCCGGCGAACGGCTGGGCCTACGTCTTCAACGGGTCGGCGGCCGGCCTGCCGGCCTCCCCGACCCGGAGTTACGAGGGGCGACAGGACGGGGACATGTTCGGCTACAGCGTCGCCTCGGCCGGCGACCTGAACGGCGACGGCTACGCCGACGTCGTCGTCGGCGCCTACCTGTACGACACGGCCAGCGTGAACGCCGGACGGCTCGCGATCTACTACGGCAACGGCGGTGCCGGCGGCGGCGCGATGTCGCTGAGACCGCGCCAGCGGCGCGCCGACGACCTGGGCGAGATCGCGCTGCGTGGGGCGTCGGAGCACCGCTACAACTTCCGCCTGCTGCTGACCGGACGGACGCCGTTCGGGCGCGGCCGGGTGAAGCTGGAGTGGGAGGACAAGCCGGTCGGGACGCTGTTCGACGGGACCGCAACCCATGTCGAAGGCTCCTGGATGAACACCGGGGTCGGCGGCGTCACGCTCGACGAGCTGGTCTCGGGCCACTACCAGAGCGCGGGCTATCACTGGCGCGTCCGGCTGCGCTACCACCCGGCGACGACCCCGTTCCAGGGCCGCAGCCGCTGGCTGACGACCCCCTGGAACGGCTGGCAGGAGGCGCGGCTGCGGACGCTGACGGTCGACGCCGACGACGACGGCCACCGCGACTTCGAGGACTGCAACGACGGCGCGGCCTCGGCCTGGGCGTCGCCCGGTGAGACCCGCAACCTGCGCTTCGCCGCCGACCGGACCACGCTGAACTGGGACGTGCCAGTGGACCCGGGTGGCAGCTTCACCTTCTACGACACGCTGCGCACGCCGACCGCTTTGGACTTCGTCCTGGGGACCACCTGCGTGGAGTCGGACGACGCCAACACCACGGCCTCCGACACGCCGAATCCGAGCGCGGGCCAGATCTGGTTCTACCTGACACGCGCGGACAACTACTGCCCCGGAGAGGGCACGCTGGGCAACAAGAGCGACGGGATTCCCCGCAGCGGCCGCACCTGCCCCTGAGCGTTGGAGCGCTGCAAGCCGACTGAAGCTCGGATTGCGTTACCGTCATCGGGTTGACGGGAATCGGCGTTGACGGTCCGGACACTTTCCGGCGAGATTCCTTGCCGGAGAGTCCCGATGCGATTCCCGCGCCCTACTCTCTTCGCTGCGCTCGCGGCCATGCTCGCGGGAACGGCTCTCGCCGCCGATCCGTGGCCCGCGGAAGCGGTTTCCGCGGCCACGAACCTCACGCCGGTCGAAGGACCCGAACCGAACGACTTCCACGTGGACCTGTCGGGGCTGGCCTGGAACCCGCTCACGCGCCGCCTGTGGGTCGTGCGCAATGGCCCCGGCGCGGACAACTCGAAGCTGTGGGCGCTGCGCGAGGACGGCGCGGGCGGATGGGTCGTCGACGAGCAGGACGGCCTGCGCGCCGAGTGGACCGGCTTCGGCGACCTCGAGGACGTCACGCAGGCCGACTTCGGCGAGAGCGTCGTCTACGTGATCGTCGAGGGCGAGGAGCGGATCAAGGAGTACGACGTGTCCGTCTACGGCGTGCGCACGCTGCGCAACGACTGGGACACGCGCGGCGACCTCCCGCTGAGCGGCGGCAGCGGGGCGGAGGGGATCACGTTCGTCCCGGACGAGTTCCTCGTCGCGCAGGGGTTCGTCGACGGCAACGGGAACCCGTACCGGAGCCGGCGCGGCATGGGCGGGCTGATGTTCGTCGGCCACCAGAACGGCGGCAGCGTCTTCGCCTTCGATCTCGACCGGAGCGACGGCACGTTCGACTTCGTGGGCGAGTACCGGACCTCCTATGCCGAGACGGCGGCGCTCGCATTCGATCGCTCGCTGGGGGTGCTGTACGCCTGGCACGACGACGGCTACGACACGCTGGAGAAGTGCCGCCTGTCGTCGCAGCCGGTCGCGGGACAGACCTGGCGGCGGCTCGACACGATCCGGATCTTCGCGGGCCCGGACCACGCCAACAACGAGGGGGTGGCGCTGTTCCCGGTCGAGGAGTGCCGCGACGGGCACCGGCCGTTCTTCATGACGGTCGACGGCGGCGGGCCCAACTCGCTGTTCGAGTACCGGCAGTTCGCGGACGGCTGCGAGTCGCTGATGGTGGACGCCGGCGCCAGCAAGGCGCCGGCCGAGCGCGTCGAGCTCCGCTGGAACCTCGGGCCGGCGCCGTACACCCTGCGCCGCGCGACCACGCCGGGCTTCCGCGACGGCGTCGTCCTGGTGGACCACCAGAACGTGACCGCCTACGACGACGACGTGATGCACGACGGACAGACCTACTTCTACCGGCTCGACTGAGCTGCCCTGTGGCGCGGAGCGCCCGCGGCCCGCCCTTTCTCGATCGACCCCGGGAGCGGCCCTCGCCGTGGGCGGCACCTGTGCTAGCGTCAGGGCATGACCTGCCGGAGGACCGATGACGCGATTCCGTCGACCGCCGGGGCCGGCCCTCGCCGCGGCCCTGGCCCTGGCCGGGCTGCTTGCCGGGTGCGGAACCATGCAGCCCGCGGCTGACGCTCCGGCGCTCGAGAACACGGCGTGGGTGCTGTCGGCGCTGCCCGGGCAGAGCCTGGTCGCGGGGAGCCCCGCGACGCTGCGCTTCGAGGCCGGTCGAATCAGCGGCACGGACGGCTGCAACCGCTACAACGGTCCGTACTCCGTCGACGGCTCGGAGCTCAAGGTGACGCCGCAGCTGGCCTCCACGATGATGGCGTGCCCGCCCCCCGTGGACGAGCAGGCGAAGGCGTTCATCGCCGCCCTGACCGGCGCGGGCAGGTACCGGATCGCGAACGGGCAGCTGGAGTTGCTATCCGCGGACGGCACGCTGCGCGCGACGCTGGCCCGGCAGTCGGAGACGCTGGCCGGCACGGCGTGGCGCATCACCGGGATCAACAACGGCAAGCAGGCGGTCGTGAGCGTGCTCGCCGGGACCTCGCCGACCCTGGCCTTCGCGGCGGACGGCCGCGCCAGCGGTTCGGCGGGGTGCAACAGCTTCAACTCCCGGTACACGGCCGACGGAGCGCAGCTGAAGTTCGCCCCGCCCGCTTCGACACGGAAGATGTGCGCGGAGCCCGAGGGGGTGATGGAGCAGGAGCAGATGCTCCTGGCGGCGCTCGAGACGGTGGCCACGGCCCAGGTCGAGGGGGACCGGCTGGAGCTGCGAAGGGGCGACGGAGCGCTGGCCCTGTCGGCGACGCGGGACGGGGGCGGCTAGAGAATCTCGCACAATCGAGTCGCGCCGGGCGGGAGCCCCGGCTCTCAGATCTCCCCTCGCTTCACCTGCTGGACGACCCACCGCGCCGCGTCGCGCGCCCTGGTGGCGTCGGCACGCACGTAGAAGGTCGAGGGGGTGAGGTCCTCGGCGCCGTAGAACGCCAACTCGACGACCTTCTGCGATTCCCGGACGACGTCGGCCCAGCTTCCACCTTCGAACAGGGTGTCCACCGCGCGGAGCCAAAGCTCCGCCCGGGCAATGGAGTCGCGCGCGAGCTCGACGTTGTGCATGGTCAGGCGACTTCCGTCCAGTAGGGTTGTCCGTGAACGACCCGGCGCGCCAGGTTGCCGGAAGCGATCCGGCTGCGTCCCAGCGGCGGTAGAGCTCACGGTCGACAGGCGTGCTTTGATCCACGACGAGCATGACGTCGACATCGGAACCGTCCTGCGCCTCACCCCGGGCCCATGACCCGTGCACGACGACGCCCATGAGGGCGCCCTCGAGGAACCGAAGGGAGCGCAGCACGACCGCCTGAGTCGGCGTCCTCGCGGCGATCCCGGCGGGTCGGCCAGCTTGCGCGCGCAGTGCTCGTTGAGGGAGAGGCCTCGCGCCGCCCGCGCCGCAGCTCGGCGTGCAGGTCCGCGCCGATGCGAAGAACGAAGCGGCCGGAGGCAGCGGGAGGCTCCCTGCGCCGGGTCGGTGTTTGGCGGTACTCTTCGTCACCACTAGATGATACTATTGCAGGAACAAACACGATATCGAGAAACGCTGGCGGACTGGCGAGTCCCACCGCATCCAGCGATTTGAGCGATTCTCGCCTGGAGAGTAGGCTCCGGAACCCTGCCCGCCTTTGCCGGAGCCCCCGTGCCCGAAGCCCTTTCCCCCTGGACCGCCCTGCTCCTCGGCTGGATCGGTGCCGCGCTGGTCATGGCGGCGCTCTGGGCCGTGCAGCTCCGGACGAAGGACGCCTCGGCCGTCGACGTCGCCTGGGCCGCGCTGCTCGGGCTGCTCGCGATCTTCTACGCAGCGGTCGGCGCCGGCGATCCGCAACGCCGCCTGATCCTCGCGCTCCTCACCGCGCTGTGGGCCTTCCGGCTGGCGCTCTACCTGCTCGTCAACCGCGTGATCGGCAAGCCGGAGGACGGCCGCTACCAGGCGCTGCGGACGAGCTGGGGCGCGAACGCCGGGCGCAACTTCTTCCTCTTCTTCCAGGCCCAGGCGGGGTTCGACCTCGTCTTCTCGATCCCGTTCCTCGTCGTCGCGACCAACCGCGCTCCTGCGCTCGCCTGGACCGACTGGGCCGGCGCGGCGGTGATCGCCGTCGCGATCCTCGGCGAGTCGATCGCCGACCGGCAGCTTGCCCGCTTCCGCGCCGACCCGGCGAGCCGCGGGCGGACCTGCCGCGTCGGCCTCTGGAATTACTCGCGCCACCCGAACTACTTCTTCGAGTGGCTCCACTGGTGGGCCTACCCGCTGCTGGCGGCCGGTTCGCCGTGGTGGTGGGTGACGCTGCTCGGCCCGGCGTTCATGCTCTACTTGCTGTTCAAGGTCACGGGGATCCCCGCGACCGAGGCGCAGGCCCTGCGGACCCGCAGCGACTACGCCGAGTACCAGCGGACCACGAGCGCTTTCGTCCCGTGGTTCCGCAAGGAGACGCGATGAAGGCCGCCCTCGAACTCGCCGAACGGGGCCTCCTGCCCGACGCGCTCGTGCGCCGCGGGATCCGCCAGATGCTCGAGCAGCGGATCGAGGAGGAGCACGTCGCCGACCCGGAGCTGCAGCGCGAGCGCAAGCGCCGGCTGACCTCGCTGCTGAGAGGGAGCCCGATCGCGCTCCACACCGACAAGGCCAACGAGCAGCACTACGAGCTGCCGGCGTCGTTCTTCGGCGCCGTGCTGGGCCGGCACCGGAAGTACAGCAGCGGCTACTGGGGCGACGACGTCACCACGCTCGACGCAGCCGAGGAGATGATGCTGCGGATGTCGGCCGAGCGGGCCGAGATCGTCGACGGCCAGCGGGTGCTCGACCTGGGCTGCGGCTGGGGCTCGTTCACGCTCTGGATCGCGCAGCACTACCCCGCCTGCCGGGTCACGGGCGTCACGAATTCGCGCGGGCAGAAGGAGTTCATCGACGACGAGGCGGCACGGCGCGGACTCGCCAACGTCCAGGTCCTGGTCGACGACATGAACCACTTCCAGGCCCCGGGGCGCTACGACCGCGTGGTCTCGATCGAGATGTTCGAGCACATGCGGAACTACGAGGCCCTGCTGGCGCGGATCGCGGGCTGGCTGGACCCGGGCGGGAAGCTGTTCGTCCACGTCTTCGCCCACCGGCGCTACGCGTATCCCTTCGAGACCGAAGGGGACGACAACTGGATGGGCCGCCTCTTCTTCACCGGCGGGATCATGCCCAGCGACGACCTGCTGCTGCACTTCCAGCGCGACCTCTGGGTGGACGACCACTGGGTCGTCAACGGAGCGCACTACGGCAGCACCGCCGAGGCCTGGCTGACGAACCTCGACCACCGCAAGGACGCGGTGCTGCCCGACCTGGTGAAGACCTACGGCGAGGACGACGCCGACCGCTGGTTCGCGCGCTGGCGGATGTTCTTCATGGCCTGCGCCGAGCTGTTCAACTACGCCGACGGGACGGAGTGGATCGTCTCGCACTACCGCTTCGCCAAGCGATGAGCGCGGCGCCGCCGGTCGTCGAGCTGCGCGGCGTCACCCGCGTCTTCGAGGAAGGAGCGGCGCGCCGCGCGGTCCTCTCCGATGCCAGTGCGTCGATCCGCGCCGGCGAGATCGCGGTCATCCTCGGGCGCAGCGGATCCGGGAAGTCGACGCTGCTCAACCTGGTCAGCGGGATCGACCTCCCGAGCGCCGGCGAGGTGATCGTCGACGGCGTGCGGCTCGACGCGCTCTCCGAGCGCGAGCGGACCCTCTTCCGGCGCCGCCGGATCGGCTTCATCTTCCAGTTCTTCAACCTGATCCCCACGCTGACGGTCGAGGAGAACCTTCTCCTGCCGCTCGAGCTGAACGGTCCGATCGGGGCGGCGGAGAAGGAGCGGGCGCGCGCGCTGCTCGAGGCGGTCGAACTGGCCGACCGGGCGCGGAGCTTCCCGGACCGGCTCTCCGGCGGCGAGCAGCAGCGCGTCGCGGTCGCGCGCGCGCTGGCGCACGAGCCGGCGCTGATGCTGGCCGACGAGCCGACCGGCAACCTCGACCTCGAGACGGGCCGCAAGGTGCTCGATCTGCTCGACCGCCTGACGCGCCGCGAGGGGCGGACGATGCTGATGGTCACGCACAGCCCGGAGGTCGTCGGGCTGGCCGACCGCGTCTTCGCGATCGAGGGCGGGAAGCTGGTCGAAAGGGCGCCGTGATCCGGCTGTTGACGCGTTCCGGCCTGCGGCACGCGCTGGCCCACCCGTGGCAGCTCGCGCTGTCGGTGCTGGGGGTGGCGCTCGGCGTCGCGGTCGTGGTCGGGATCGACCTCGCCTCCGACAGCGCGAACCGGGCCTTCGCGCTCTCGACCGAGGCGATCACCGGGCGCACGACGCACCACGTCTTCGGCGGGCCGGCGGGGCTGCCGGATGCGGCGTACGTCGCGCTGCGGGTCGGGGCCGGCGTGCGACCGGCGGCGCCGGTGGTCGAGGGGTTCGTGGCGGTGCCGGGACGGGCCGGCGTGACGCTGCGCGTGCTGGGCGTGGACCCGTTCGCGGAGGCGCCGTTCCGGCCGTTCCTCGCGCCGGGTGGCGCACCGGGCGCGCCGGGCGCCGCGGGCCGCGACGGCGTCTTCGACCTGGCCGCCTGGCTGACGCGCCCCGGTGCGGTGGCGCTCTCGCCGGCCACCGCGCGCGCGGTCGGCGTCGCGCCGGGCGGGAGCTTCGAGATCGAGTCGGGCGGGACGCGGCAGCGCGTCATGCTGGCGGCGCTGATCGAGCCGCAGGACGAGCTGGCGCGCCGCGCCGTCGAAGGGCTGCTGCTGGCCGACGTCGCCACCGCGCAGGAACTGCTCGGCCGCGTCGGGCGCCTGTCGCGGATCGACCTGATCGCGCCCGACGGCGCGGCGGGGGAGGCGCTGCTCGCGCGGGCCCGCGCCGCACTGCCCGCGGGCGCGACGATCGTCCGCGCCGCGGCGCGCAGCGCGTCGATCGAGACCATGACCGGCGCCTTCCGTCTGAACCTGATGGCGCTGTCGCTGCTGGCGCTGGTCTGCGGCGCGTTCCTGATCTACAACGCGATGACCTTCTCGGTCGTGCAGCGCCGGCCGCAGATCGGCCGGCTGCGCGCGCTCGGCGTGACGCGGCGCGAGGTGCTGGCGGGGGTCCTCGGCGAGGCGGCGGGGGTCGGGATCGCCGGGACGGCGCTCGGGCTGCTGCTGGGGGTCGCGCTCGGGCGCGGCCTGGTCGTGCTGGTGACGCAGACGATCAACGACCTCTACTTCGTGCTGACCGTGCGCGAAGCCATCGTCTCGCCCTGGCCGCTCCTCAAGGGGGCGGCGCTCGGCCTGGCCGGGACGCTGCTCGCTGCCCTGCCGCCGGCGCTCGAGGCGACCGGCGTGCCGCCGGTCACGGTCCTGTCGCGCTCGGCGGTCGAAACCGGCGTGCGGCGCGCGCTGCCGCGGCTCGTGGCGGCCGGCCTCTCCCTGCTGGCGCTGGCCGCCCTGCTCCTCGCGCTCCCGACGAAGAGTCTCCTCGTTTCGTTCGCCGGGCTCTTCGCGGTGATTCTCGGCTGCGCGCTCCTGACGCCGGCGGTCGTGCTGGGGTTCGCGCGCCTGGCGGCGCCGCTCGCCGCGCGCGCGTTCGGTATCCTGGGCGGGATGGCGGCACGCGGGGCCGCGGCCGGCCTGTCCCGCACCGGCGTCGCGACCGCGGCGCTGATGATCGCGATCTCGGTCGCGGTCGGCGTCGGCGTGATGATCGGCAGCTTCCGCGAGACGGTGATCCGCTGGCTCGAGTACACGCTGGCGGCGGACGTCTACGTCACCGCGCCCAGCTCGCTCGACTCGCGCAGCGAACGGCCGCTCGATCCGGCGCTGGTCGCGGCCCTGCGCGGCGCCCCGGGCGTGGCCGCGGCGCACGCGCTGCGCGCGACCGAACTGGAGACGGCGGACGGCCCGGTGCCGATCGTGGCGATCGACATGACGCCGCGCGGACACGGGGCCTTCTCGTTCAAGCAGGGCCGGCCGGAGGCGATCTGGCCGGCCTTCGACGCGGGCGGAGCGGTGCTCGTCTCCGAGCCGTTCGCGTTCCGGCGCGGGGTCGGCGTCGGCGACCGGGTGACGCTGCCGACCGACCGCGGGCCGCAGGCGTTCCCGGTCGCGGGCGTCTTCTACGACTACGGTTCCGACCGCGGCGTGGTGATCATGAGCCGGGCGACCTGGGACCGCGCCTTCGACGACCGCGGCGTCAACGCGCTGGGGCTGTTCGTCGCGGACGGCGCCGATCCCGACGCACTGGTCGAGGCGCTGCGGGCGCGGGTGCCGGCCGGGCAGGAGGTCGTGATCCAGTCGCAGCGCACGATCAAGCGGATCTCGCTCGAGATCTTCGACCGGACCTTCCTGATCACCGCGGTGCTGCGCTTCCTCGCCTTCGTCGTGGCCTTCGTGGCCGTGCTGTCGGCGCTGATGGCGCTGCAGCTGGAGAAGGCGCGCGAGATCGCGGTGCTGCGCGCGAACGGGATGACCCCCGGGCAGGTCTTCCAGCTGGTGACGGCGGAGACCGCGTTCCTGGGGGCCGTGGCCGGGCTGCTCGCGCTGCCGGTCGGGCTGGTGCTCGCCGCGCTGATGATCTTCGTGATCAACCGGCGCTCGTTCGGCTGGTCGCTCTCGATGACGGTCGACCCGTGGCTGCTGGCCCAGGCCTTCGGCGTCGCGGTGCTGGCGGCGGTGCTGGCCGGGCTCTACCCGGCGCTGCGCATGGCGCGGACCTCGCCCGCGCTGGCGCTGCGGGAGGAGTGATGCGCGGGCGGGGTCCCCTGCTGGCGCTGGCCTTCGTGGCCGCACTCGCAGCGCTGGGGGCGCTGGCGTGGCGCGCGACCGCGCACGAGCGGGCCCCGCTCGCGGCCGGCCTCTCGCTGAGCGACGCCATGGGGTCCCGTACCGACGACGCGCTCTACGCGCGCGCCGTTGCGCCGCGGCCGTTCGCGTTCCCCGCCGACCACGGGCCGCACCCGGAGTTCCGGACCGAGTGGTGGTACTTCACCGGCAACCTCGTGGCCGCCGACGGCCGCGCCTTCGGCTACCAGCTGACCTTCTTCCGCCAGGCGGTCGCGCCGGAGTCGCCGGACGACACGCTGCGCGCCTCGGCGTGGGCGACGCGGCAGGTCTACCTGGCCCACTTCGCGGTCACCGACGTCGGCGGCGCGCGGTTCCACGCCTTCGAGCGCTTCGCGCGCGGTGCGGCCGGCCTGGCCGGGGCCGCGCTCTCGTCCGCCGGGGGTCTGCGCGTCTTCCTCGAGGACTGGAGCGCGGAAGGACCGGGCGACGCCACCTTCCCGCTGCGGCTGCGCGCGGCGGACGGGAGCGTCGCGATCGACCTGACGCTCGAGCAGGGGAAGCCGCCGGTGCTCCAGGGGGACGCCGGCCTGTCGCAGAAGGGCCCGGAGCCGGGCAACGCGAGCCTACTACTACTCGCTCACCCGGATGCCGACCTCCGGCACGCTCACCGTCGACGGGCGCGCGTTCGCCGTCACCGGCGCGTCCTGGATGGACCGCGAATGGTCGACCAGCGCGCTCCCCGAGGGCGTCGTCGGCTGGGACTGGTTCGCGCTGCAGTTCGACGACGGGAGCGAGCTGATGCTCTACCAGCTGCGGCGTGCAGACGGCTCGGCCGATCCGTTCAGCAAGGGGACGCTGGTCGCGCCCGACGGCCGCTCGACGCGGCTCGACGCGAGCGACGTGCAGCTGGCGGCGGAAGGGGTGTGGCGCAACCCGTCCGGGGCCGAGTATCCCGCCCGCTGGCGGCTCGCGATCCCGTCGCACGCGATCGCCCTGACCGTGACGCCGGCGCTGGCGGACCAGGAGCTGCCGCTCTCGATCCGCTACTGGGAGGGATCGGTCCGCGCCGAGGGAACGCGCGACGGCGCTCCGGCCCGCGGCGTCGGCTACCTCGAGATGACCGGGTACGCCGCGCCGCCGGGCGCGCGCTAGCCGAGCTTCTTCCCGGCCAGCGACGGCACCTTGTCGGTCCGGGTCCCGAGCTTGACGCTCGTCGCGATCCGCACGACGCCCTCCGCGTGGAGCGTCTCGTGGATCCGCCGGATCGCGGCGAGGATCTCGCCCAGCTCCCCTTCGACGTTGGTGCCGTAGGCGTGGGCTTCGACCGTCAGCCCGGACTCGACCAGCAGCTGGTGGGCGCGCTTGACCTGCGGCCGGACCGAGACGCCGACGCCGATCGGGATGACCTGGATTTCTGCGAGGGCTCTCATGGGCCGCATTGTAGCCGAAGGCGGCGCGATCGCTTGACCAATCAATCAGTCACTTCTATCGTGTATCGGGCTGCGCGCCGCAGCCCCAGGAGTCCCCATGACCGTCCGCATGTCCCTTCGTCGCGCCGTTGTCGCCACCGCGGCCTGCGCTGCCACATTGTTCTTTCTGGCGCTCCCCGCGGCCGCCGCCGACGATTCGGCCGGTCTCAAGCCGGCACGCGTCCTCTCCGACGACTGGCACTTCGAGCTCGGCGGGCTCTGGGCCGATTTCCGTTCCGGCCTGCAGGTGAGCTCCAGCCGGGCTATCGGGACCAGCGTCAACCTCGAGGACGACATGGGCCTCTCGTCGAACACGACGACCTGGGTCGCCAACGGCTTCTGGCGCATCAGCGGCCCCCACTCGGTCGGTTTCGCCTACACCTCGTTCAACCGCGACGGCAGTAACAAGCTCGACCAGGCGGTCACGATCGGCGACACCGTCTACGACGTCGACGCACGGGTCGACTCCAGCCTGGATTTCGACTTCCTGCAGCTTTACTACCACTGGTCGGCCGTCAACAACGGGAAGACCGAGGCAGGATTCTCGTTCGGCCTCAGCACCTACAGGATCGAGGCTTCGATCTCCGGCCAGGGGACCGTCAACGGGAACGGCGAGGAGACCTACCGCGAGCACGCCGAGCAATCAGAGGATATCGTCGCCCCGATCCCGGTGGTCGGCCTGTTCATCAACTATGCCTTCACGCCGAACCTGATCCTGATGGCCAACGCGAACTTCTTCCGCATCGATGTGGGCGATGTCGCGGGCAGGGTGATCTCGAGCCAGGCCAGCCTGGACTGGTACTTCACGAAGAACTTCGGGGCGGGGGTCAGTATTTTCGGGAACTCCATCAATGCCGACGTGAACGGCAGCCGCGACTGGATGGTCAACCTCAACGAAAGCGGCTTCGGAGCGCACGCGTCATTCGTGTTCTGAGGCGGGCGCTTTCGCCCGGGCCCGGATCGCCGCCGCGCGTTCCTCGTCGTTCCGCGCTCCCGACTCGTCGCCGCCCCAGCGGCGGAGTTTCGCCCGCAGGACGAGCGACTCTGCGACCGCCGGGTGGTCCGGGCCGAGCGCCTCCTCCTGGGCCGACAGCGCGCGCTCCACGGCGTCTTCAGCGGCGTCGACGTCTCCGAGGGAGCCCAGCACGCCGGCCAGGTTCACCAGGTCCTGCGCGACGCGCGGGTGCCGCGGCCCGAACGCCTTCTCGTCGATCGCCAGCGCCTGCTCCAGCAGCGGGCGGGCCGAGGCGAACTCCCCCTTCGCCTCGTCGACCAGGCCGATGTTGCCCAGGGCCTGCGCGATATCGGGGTGGTCGGGGGCGAGCGCCACCCGGCGGATCTCCAGCGCGCGCTCGTAGGCGGCCCGCGCCTCGTCGAAGCGCTTCCGGTTCCAGAAGAGCGCGCCGAGATTGTTGTACGACGCGGCGATGTCGGGGTGATTCGGCGGAAGGCTCTTCTCGCGGAGCGCAAGGGCCCGCTCGAGCAGCGCCTGGGCGGCGTCGAAGTCGCCGAGGCTCTGGTCCACCACGGCGAGGTCGCTGTACGCCCACGCGAGCGACGGGTGAAGCGGGGGAAGCGTCCGCTCCATCGTCGCGATCACGCGCTCGTAGACCGCCCGCGCCTGCCGCGAGTCGCCCGTCACCTGGAGCAGCCAGCCGAGCTGGTAGAGCGTGAACGCCACGTCGCGGTGGTCGGGGCCGTAAAGGCGCTCGCGGATCGCCAGCGACTGCTCGAGCATCGCCCGCGCCTCGGCGTACTTCCCGACGTCGCGCAACGTCATCCCCTGCTGCGCCAGCGCGTACGCCAGCGACGGCTCGTCGGGTGGGTCTGCGGCCTCGATCAGCGCGATCGCCTCGCGCTGGAGCGGCAGCGCCTCCGCGAAACGCGCCTGGAGTTGACGCAGGTAGGCCAGGTCGAGCAGCGTCCCAGGCAGGCTCTTCGGATCGTCCGGCGCCGTCCTGCGCTGGGTCGCGAGGGAGCGCTCGAGAAGCGGCTCGGCCTCGCGGTAGAGGCCGAGGTTGCGGTAGACGCTCCCCATCGTGCGCTCGAGGCGCGCCTTCGTGGCCGGCTCCTCGCCCAGCTCGCGGTCGATCCGCGCCACGCCCTGGTCGAGGATCTCGCGCGCGGTGATCGAATTGGCGCGCGCCTCGCCCGGATCGGAGACCTTGAACAGGCCGACCAGGAAATCGGACACGCGCCGCGCCGTCGTGGCCTCCGCTTCGGCACGGCGCTCCGCGCGACGCGTCCGGACCAGGCCCACGCTGGCGGCGGCGAGGCCCAGCACGAGCGCGACGGTCACAGCGCCCGCGGCGAGCACCCCCAGGCGGTGCCTGCGCACGAACTTGGCGACCTTGTAGCCCGGGCTGGGCGGCCGCGCCGCGACCGGTTCGTGGCGCTGGTACCGGCGCAGATCGGCCGCCAGCTCGCTCGCGGCGGCGTAGCGCCGCGTGCGGTCCTTGTCCATCGCCTTGAGCACGATCCAGTCGAGGTCGTGCGCCAGCGTCCTGGCCAGCGCGCGCGGCTCGGTGCGCCGGCTCCTCGCGACATCATCGGAGTTCCCGCCCGGGGTCGAGAGGCGCCGGCTGGGCCGCGGCGGGTCGACATCGCGCAGGCGGCGCTGCAGCTCGCTGAGCGACAGCTTGCGCAGTTCCTCGGTCGGGAAGGGGAGCGAGCCGGTGAGCAGCTCGTACAGCATGACCCCGAGCGAGTAGACGTCGCTGCGCGTGTCGATGTCGAGACCCGACATCTCGGCCTGTTCGGGGCTCATGTACTCGGGCGTGCCGAGCGGGCGGCCGAACTCGGTGTGAGCGGCGGACGCGGCGAGTCCCGGGAGGGTCGCCTTGGCGACGCCGAAATCGATGACCTTGGGAGATGGCGCGCCGTCGGCGACCGTGACCAGCACGTTCGACGGCTTGAGGTCGCGGTGGATGATCCCCTTCTGGTGGGCGTGCTGGACCGCTTCGCAGACCGTGACGAAGAGCCCGATCCGGTGCGCGGTGTCGAGGCGCTCGCGGTCGCAGTAGTCGGTGATCGGCACCCCCGCGACGAAGTCCATCACGAAGTAGGGGCGCCCTTCCGGGGTCGCACCGGCGTCCAGGACGCGCGCGATGTTCGGGTGGTCCATCAGCGCGAGCGCCTGGCGCTCGGTCTCGAAGCGCGCCACGAACTGCTCGGTGTCGAGGCCCCACTTCACCAGCTTGAGCGCGACGCGGCGGCGGATCGGCCGCTCCTGCTCGGCCTCGTAGACGACACCCATCCCGCCCTCGCCGATCTTGCGCACCAGGCGATAGGGACCGAGGAAGACGGGAGGCGCACCGATCGCGGAGCGGGCGACGGTGGTGTCGTCCTCCGGGCAGGTCGGGGACAGCGGGTCTTCGACCACGACCGCCTCCCTTCGGGGGCTCGCGACGGCGGAGCGATCTGGACGCGGTCAGGAGTGTAGGCGCGGCCCCCGCCGGTCAACAAGGGCGCACGCCGCAGCGGGTCGCGTTTACGAGCTTTCGCGAACGAGTTTCTCGAACGGCACGCTGCTCGTCGATACGCCCCCGGCAGCGCGGGTTGCTGCCGGGAGCCGCCACGCCTACGGGGGGTTCGCACTATTTCACGGTTGCCGCGCGAAACGACTGCGGGGACGAATCGCCCGAAAGCCGACTAACAACATCGATCAGAGATGTTATCCAGATGCTGCATTCCAGATTACTGATCGGACATTTTCCTCTAGCAATGCCACGCCGAGTCACCGTATAACTCGGCATCCCGACGCGCGGGGGACCGTCGTCCGGGGTACGGAGGAGAGGTCATGATCTGCACTTGCAGGCGCGCGGCGTGGCTCGCCGCGGTGGTCGTCGTCGTGCTCGCCGCGTGTCCGGCCGCGTTCGCGCAGCAGTTTCCCTTCAACGTGAAGATCGAGAAGATCCTCGACAACACGGCGGAACTGGGCGAGATCGTCCAGGCCCCGACCGGCGAGCTGTGGTTGCTCGAGCGCGCCACCGGCACGATCCGGGTCTTCACCAACGGCAAGCAGAGCACCACGCTCGGGATCCCGGTGACCAGCACCTGCCAGGCGGGACTCCTCGACGCGACCTTTGCGCCCGACTACGCGACGAGCGGGCTGGCCTTCGTGTCGTACGTGGATGTCAGCGGCAAGCTCCGCGTCGATCGCGTGCTGCGCAACGGGACCGCGCTCTCCCTGGGTACGATGGTCCTGGACCTCGGAGCCGGTGCTCGACACCTGCCGCCCGGGCGGCGGCCTGCAGGTCGGCAAGGACGGGAAGCTCTTCGTCTCGACGGGCGACCTGGGCAGCTCCGGCAACGCGCAGGTCGACAGCCACACCTCCGGGAAGGTGCTTCGCGCGAACCTCGACGGCACCGTTCCGGGCGACAACCCGTCGGGCAGCCTCGTCTGGTCCAAGGGTTATCGCAACAATGCGGGGCTTGCCTACAACCCGGACACCACGCGGGCCGGCGGGACCTTCTATGTCAGCGACGTCGGCGCCGCCTCCGGCGCGATCGCTTCGGACGAGATCAACGTCGTCACCCCCTCCGGCAACTACGCCTGGGACATGGGCTCCGGCATGTACGGGAACGGGACCAACGACCCGCTGGTGGCCTGGGGAACCAGCGTCCTCGTCAACCCCGATTCGATGACCGTTCTGCGCACCCCCAAGTTCGGTACCGCGCACCAGAACGCGCTGATCGTCGCCGCACCGACGAACACCACGACCGTCAGGGGCAAGGTACGCGAGATCACGCTGACCGGCTCGGAACTGGCGACCCTCGGCCAGTCGAAGTCGTTCTTCGACCCGGTGCTCGAGATGGACGGCACGGCGGACCCGCAGTGCCCGGCGCGCATCAACGCGATCACGACCGGCGGCGACGGCTGGCTCTACTCGTCGAACCTGGGAGCCAACCCCGGCATCTGGCGCATGTGGTACGACGGGCCGGGCGCGCGCGAGGTATCGACCGGCGGGTCGCCCTTCCCGATGACGGTCGAGCGCAGCGGCTCACAGCTCGTCTTCGGCTGGGAGAATCTCGGAGCGATCGACGCCGGCCGCGCCCAAGCGGTACGCTACGGGGCAGCAGCGTGCCGAGGCCTACCGGCTCTTCGAGGGGACGCTGCCGATCACGGGCGGCACCTACAACCACGCCGCCGTGCTCTCCACCAACGGGACGGCGGACGGCCCGGCGCGGCTCACCGCGACGCTCGCGGCGCCCGGCACCGGCAACCGGTACTACCTGATCGGCGCGCAGAACGACAACCTCGAGGGGACCCTCGGCGAGCGCCAGCAGCGGCACCGCCCGGACCGTTCCCGGAACGAAGGACTACTGCGACACGATCGGCCATGGCCGCACGGTCGGCACCTGCGCCCGCGACTTCCAGAACGAGACTACCGGGGCGCCGCTCAAGCTGAAGGACTACAACCCGAAGTCGCCGACCTACGGCCAGACTTACAGCCTGGCCGATTTCCGCGGCAGGGTCATCAAGCTGGCGCTGACTTCGGAGAACTGCTACTGGTGCACGGTCGAGGCCGAAGGACGAGGGCGCGTGGACAAGCAGTACCGCGACCGCGATTTCCTGTTCGTCTCGATCTTCACGCTCGACTACGGCGTCTGGCACGTCCCGTCGAGCGAGTCGGACTGCCAGACGCGCATCACCAACTGGGCCAACACCTACAACACCCCCTCGATCATGCTGTGCGACGTGGACGCCAACGGCGACGGCTTCGGCGACATCTCGAACTGGTACGACCAGTGCAACTGCGCCCCGCAGAACTTCTACATCGACCAGGGCGGCGTGATCTACGACTACATCCAGGGCGCCCAGACGGCTCCGACGTGGCGGCGACAGCATCGGCCCCGAAATCAACGCTCCGACCTGCGACTGACGACCCTATGAAAGCTCAGTTCCGGCCCCCGCGCGCGCGCAACGCGCGCGGGGGTTCTTCCTGCCCGGTCTGCTCGCGTGCTCGCTGCTGCCCGGTCTTCGCGCAGGAGCCGCCTCCCCGGCCGCCCAGCCGGAGACCCTGCCGGCGGGCGCCGCCGGCACAGGCGCCGACCCCCGCCGACGACGAGGACACGGTCGAGGTGGACCAGACGGCCGGCTCGGTCGTCGGCGGCCTGCAGGGGCAGGCCGGCGTGCGCGTGCAGACGATGTGCACGCATTGCAACTCGGCCAACGTCCAGGTCGGCGGGCTGTCGCAGGACCTGGTGCCGATGTTCTTCGGGCCGTACCCGCTGATCGGCGGACTGGCCGTCTCCTACGTGCTGAACATGCTGCCGCCCGACTCGGTCGCGGAGGCGAACGTGACGCGCGGCCCGGGCGAGGCGATCAAGCCGGCGACAGGCGGCCGGGGGCGTGATCACCTTCGTCCCGGCCACGCCGAAGGAACTGCCGTGGCTGACCTTCGAGCCCGAGATCGGCTCGTTCGACCGCTGGGCGGCGACGCTGCGCGCAGCCGGGCCCGATCGCGAGCTGGCTCGACGGGATCGGTGACGCTGGGCAGTGAGGACGCCGAGCCGGTCGACGGTGACGGCGACGGCCAGGTGGACGCGGCGGGTGTCGACCGCTTCGTCGGGGCGGCGAACCTGCAGGCAAGGACGAAGGACCGCGCGAACCGGTTCGACATCGGCGCGTCGTACATCGACGAGACGGATTTCGGCGGGCGCGGGGCGTTCGACGTGCTCGCCTTCATAGGGACGCAGCGCGAGGGGAAGTTCGTTCCGGCGTGGACGCGAGAGGATGCCGATTTCACGCGAAACCAGTACCAGGCCGGGATGGTCGTGGCTCGGCGACGATGGGGGCAGGATCGCGCTGCACGCGTTGCGCGCTGCGCGCGATCAGACCGGTCTTCTCGCAACGAACCGCAAGCCTCGCCCTATGCGCCGGCACTCGCGGCGCAAGCTGGAACCGCGCTATTTGATCGAACGAGACCGACTGGTGGGGCAAACTGCAGTGGACCGCCGTGGGGTCTCGACTGGAGCACGACGTTCGGCGTCGACTCGTACTACCAGTAAGTTGCCGCAGCGCGTCGACTTCGTGACGCGGTCAGCCAGTTCGAGGGGCCTGAGCCGGACGCCGATTGGGTCAAGATGTGGGGCGGATTCGCCCAGGCCAACTGGGCGCCCTCCGGCTCGCGCTGGGGCGTGGACTTCGGGGCACGCTACGACCCGACGCGCTCTACGGCTCGCGCTTTCGAGCCGCGCGCGACGCTCTTCTTCTACCCGTCCCGCGGCTGGACGCTGCGGCTGCTCGCCGGCCGGACCTTCCGGCCGCCGACCCCGATCTTCAGCGAGGTCTGCTGCGGGCAGACGCTACTTCCCGAACTTCGAGGCGGGCGTCACCGGCGAAACGGCCTGGACCTACGGCTTCGAGGGAATCTACCAGCCGAGCCCGAACGTTCCGGGTCTCGCTCTACCTGGCCCAGACCGACTTCGACAACTACATCATGCGCCTCGCGGCGCAGAGCCAGCTCTACATCCAGGCCTACGCCAACGCCAACATCCCGAGCGCCCGCTCGCAGGTTGCGGAGATCGTGGCCCGCTGGACGCCGATCCCGCGCGCTGACCTTCGACGCCAGCTACGGGATCCTCGACTTCCGAGAACACCGGCGACGAGCTGTGACGATCCGCTACAGCCCCTTCTCGAGCGGGAGCTCGGCGGACCGGACGATTCCGATCGATCAGATCCCCTACCGGCCGGAGGACACCGGCTCCTTCGGCGTCAACTGGACGGTCGGAGCGCGACGTCAGCGTCCTGCTGCAGGCGATATACACCGGAGCGCAGTTGATCCAGCAATTCGAATACCTCGAGCCGCCGCGGAGTCACGGCTCGACGACCTCCTGCTGAACGACATGCGCGAGGTGCCCGGCCTTCTGGCTGGTCAATTTCTCGCTCGCCGCGCCGCTCTCGCCGGGCTTCGAGGTCGTCGCCGGGATCGACAACATCAACGACTATGTCCAGGAGGACCTGGGCGACCCGACGCGCGACTACAACTGGGGCCCGCTGACCGGGACCTCCTACTGGTCGGCGTGCGCATCGCCCTCAACCGGTGAGTGGAACGGGATGATGAAGATCATGATTCGAGACATCTGGGGCGTCGGCGGGCGCAGGCGGCGCTCGGCGTGGCGCTCGCTCTGCTTCTGGCGCTCGTTGCCGCTCGCGGCGCGAGTCCGGGCCCCGAGCCGGCCTGGATCGAGGACGCGGGCACCGGGCTGCCCAGGCCGGCAAGGACCGGCAAGCCGATCCTCGTCGACATCTGGGCGGTCTGGTGCGCGCCGTGCAAGGAGATGGACCGCACCACCTATCGCGATGCGAAGGTGCTGGCACGGGATGGCAGGCTTCGTGCCGCTCAAGGTCGACGCCGACCGCGCCAAGACCTTCGTCGAACGTTACCAGATCGAGGCCTTTCCCACCGTGCTGTTCCTCGACGAGAAGGGGAAGGAGATCTCGCGCCTGCTGGGGTTCATCGGCGTCGAGGAGATGATCCAGCGGATGGGAGACGGTCGCCGGCGGTTACGCGGGCTACCGCGAGGCGCTGGCTGCCAAGGGCGACGATCCGGCGGCCCTGGCGAAGCGCCGGGCGCTACCTGCTCGCGGCCGGCAACGGCGAGCGACGCGAAGCGACTGCTCGCGAAGGCGCTGAGAAAGGCGCCGGCGGCGGAGCGCGAGTCGATCGAGCTGGACCTTGCTCGCGCGGAGCTCGCGGTCGGCGACTCGAAGAGGGCGGCGAAGCGGTTCGCGGACCTGGCCGAAAGCGGCTCGTCGCGCGAGGTGAAGGCGGCCGCGCTCGAGGGGCTGGCGGCCGCGGAAGAGCAGCATGGACACGCCGGCGCGGCGCTGATGGCCAGGGAGCGGTTGAAGAAGCTGTAGCGCGGATCCGCGCTGCGGCCGGCCTGCGCCGCGCGGGTGCTGTCCGGCGAGCGCAGCACGCCCCGCTCCGTGTCGTAAACGACAATCGCTATTCATCTCGGACGGCGGCCGGGACGGCTGCAGGAAACCGGCGTCGCCCGTGACCGAACGATGATCTTCGCGTGGTACAACGCCCTCGATCCCCGGGGGCCGTACCATGCGGGCGCTGCTCGTCAATCCGGCCGTTCCCGACGCCTACTGGACCGGGCGCGCCTCGCTCCCCTTCGCGCGGCGCCGCGCGCTCCTGCCGCCGCTGGGCCTGATTACAGTCGCCGCCCTGCTGCCTCCGTCCTGGGAGTGCCGGCTCGTCGACATGAACGTCGCGCCGCTCCGCGATGCCGACATCGCCGCGGCGGACGTCGTCCTGGTCACCGGCATGCTGGTCCAGCGCGCGTCGATGCAGGAGGTCCTGCAGCGCTGCCGTGCCCTGGGCGTGCGCACGCTCGTCGGCGGTCCCTACGCGACGGCGCTCCCCGGCGAGCTGGAGGCCGCCGACCACATCGTGATGGGAGAGGCCGAGGAGCTGGTCCCGCAGGTCGCCGCGGCGCTGGAGCGGCGCGACGCCGCGCGCATCTACCGGGAGGAGCGGAAGCCCGATCTCGCCGGCGTCCCGGTGCCGCGCTACGACCTCCTGGCGCGGAAGGCCTACCACCAGGCGGCCCTGCAGTTCTCGCGCGGCTGCCCCTACAGCTGCGAGTTCTGCGACATCGTCTCGCTGTTCGGCCGCACGCCGCGCGTCAAGTCGCCGGCGCAGGTGGTGGCGGAGCTGGACGCGATCCAGGCGACCGGCTTCTCGGGCGACGTCTTCTTCGTGGACGACAACTTCATCGGGAACCGGAAGGCGGTGCGCTCGCTGCTGCCGGTGATCTCCTCGTGGCAGCGCCGCACCCGGGCCCGGCTGGGCTTCTACACCGAGGCGAGCATGGACCTCGCCGACGACCCGGAGCTGGTCGACGCGATGGTCGACGCCGGCTTCTCGGCCGTCTTCCTCGGGATCGAGACCCCCAACCCCGACGCCCTGCGCGAGACCGGCAAGCGGCAGAACCTGAAGGGCGACCCGGTCTCGCGGATCCACGCGCTGCTGTCGCGCGGGCTCGACGTCTGGGGCGGCTTCATCCTCGGCTTCGACAGCGACGGCCCCGACATCTTCGACCGGATGATCGAGTTCGTCCGGCGCGCGTCGATCCCCTACGCAATGGTCGGACTGCTCGGCGCCCCGCCCGGGACGGCGCTCTGGAAGCGCCTGAAAGGCGAGGGGCGGCTGCGCACGGGGGCCGCGTTCGAAGGCGGCGACCAGTTCGGGCTGACCAACGTGATCAACCGCCTGCCGCCGGAGCAGCTCCTCGAGGGGTACCACCGCGTGATGGACGCGCTGTACGCCCCGGCCAGCTACTTCCAGCGCTGTCGCGACAATCTCGCGCACTGGAGCGGGAGCCGTGCCGGGGCGCGGAGCGTGTCGCTCGCCGACCTGCGCGCAGGGCTGCGCGCGATGATCGCGCAGGGCGTCCGGGGGGCGTACCGGCGCGAGTACTGGCGCTTTCTCGGCTGGGCCACCGCCCACCACCCGCGCAAGCTGGCGACGGCGATCCGGCAGGCCGCGGCGGGCCACCACTACATCACCTACACCCGCGAGACCGTCCTCCCCGCGCTCGTGCGGACGCGCGCGGAGCTGGTGGCTGCCGCGGCCGCAGCCACGGCCGGACGCCGGTGCGCCCGGTAGCCCCGGTCGGCTAGCCGCGGGCCAGCACCGTGTCGTGCCGCTCCCCCGCGTCGTCCGGGGCCGGGTAGTCGAGCGTGTAGTGCAGGCCGCGCGACTCCTTGCGGTGCGCCGCGCACTCGATGATCAGCGCGGCGACCAGCGCGAGGTTGCGCAGCTCGATCAGGTCCGGCGTGACCTTGTAGTTCCAGTAGTACTCGTTGATCTCGCGCTGGAGGTTCTCGATCCGGGCCGATGCGCGCTCCAGCCGCTTGTTGCTGCGGACGATGCCGACGTAGTCCCACATCAGGCGGCGGATCTCGTCCCAGTTGTGGTTGACGACGACCAGCTCGTCGGGATCGGCCGCGTCGCCGCTCTCCCACGCCGGGAGCGGTGGGACGACCCGGCCGAGCGCCTCGAGCTTTCCGGGGGCGAGCAGCGCCGCACGGTGCGCGACGACGACCGCTTCCAGGAGCGAGTTGCTGGCCAGCCGGTTCGCGCCGTGGATTCCGGTCTGGGCGACCTCGCCCGCGGCGAGCAGGCCGGGGATCGCCGTCTCGCCGTCCACCGTGGCGACGACGCCGCCGCACTGGTAGTGGGCGGCCGGCACGACCGGCAGCGGCTCCTTCGTCATGTCGAAGCCGAACTGCAGGCACTGCTCGTAGATGTTCGGGAACCGGGTGCGGATGAACTCGGCGTCGCGGTGCGTGATGTCGAGCAGGACGTGCTCGGCGCCCTGTCTCTTCATCTCGGCGTCGATCGCCCGGGCGACGATGTCGCGAGGGGCGAGATCGGCCATCTCGTGGTAACGGCTCATGAACGCGTTGCCGCGCAGGTCGCGCAGCACGGCGCCCTCGCCGCGCACCGCCTCGCTGATCAGGAACGACTTGGCCTTCGGGTGAAACAGGCAGGTCGGGTGGAACTGGATGAACTCGAGGTTCGCCACCGGGGCGCCGGCGCGGTAGGCCATCGCCACGCCGTCGCCGCTCGCGATGTCGGGGTTGCTGGTGTAGAGGTAGACCTTGCCCGAGCCGCCGGTGGCGAGCAGCGTCAGCGGCGCGGCGAACAGGTGCACCGCGAGGGTCCGCTCCTCCAGCGCATAGCACCCGAGGCAGCGGTTCGGACCGGGGACGCCGCGTTTGGCCGAGGTGATCAGGTCGATCGCGATCACGTCCTCGTGGATCGTGATGTTCGGCTCGGCGGCGGCGGCGGCGAGCAGCGCGCGCTCGATCTCGCGGCCCGTGATGTCGCCGGCGTGCAGCACGCGGCGCTTGGAATGGCCCCCCTCGCGCCCCAGGTCGAACTTCCCGGCCGCCCCCTCCTCGCGCGTGAACTTCACCCCCCAGTCGATCAACCGCCGCACGACGGGGGGGCCCTCGGCGACGATCGTCCGGACGACCTCCTCGTTGCACAGCCCGGCGCCGGCGCGCAGGGTGTCCTGGACGTGCAGCTCGAGCGAGTCGTCGTCGCCCATCACGGCGGCGATCCCGCCCTGGGCGTAGTTGGTGCTGCTCTCCGCGCGGTGCTTCTTGGTGATGATCGCGACGCGCCCGTGCGGGGCGACCTCGAGCGCGAAGATCAGGCCGGCGATCCCGCTGCCGATCACCAGGAAGTCGACGTCGTGACGGGTGGTGTCCATGGCGCGGATTATGGGCCATCCGGGCCCCTGGCGACGAACCGGGCGTAGAGCCCGATGACCACCGCCGCGGCCAGTGCGTAGCAGGCGACGGCGGGGATCGCCGCGCGCGCGTGCAGGTACTGCCCGCAGAGCAGGATCGCGAGGCCGACGTGCCGGTTTGCGTTGCTGATCGACAGCGTCTCGATGACCTCGGGCCGGCGGCGTCCGAGCAGGTGGACGACGCTGAGCGCGCCCGCCGCCAGGAGCAGGGCGGCGACCGGGACCCACGGGTTCACATCCGTGAGCGCCGGCCCCATCTTCACCAGCAGGGCGATCAGCGCGATCGTCAGGATCGCGTTGCCGAGGCGGTTGAGCGTGCCCTGCACCTTGCGCGAGAAGGCAGGGGCAACGGCCACCAGGGCCAGCCCGGCGAGCAGCGGGAGGAACTGCTGCCGCGCGATCTGCAGCAGCAGCGCCGCCGGCGGGACCCAGATGTCGCGTCCGTACAGCTTCCCCGCGCCCGCCACCACGAGCGGCACGACCAGCGGCGTGAGCAGCGCACCCCACACCTGGTAGCTGGCCGCCAGCTGCATGTCGTACCCCTTCTGCGCCAGCTTGCGCGTCAGGAGCGGGGCGCCCGGGACCGCGCCCACCAGGAACAGCCCGGCCGTCTCGGCGAGGCTCAGCCCGAACAGGCGCGCGAGCAGCAGCGCGAGCGCCGGCGGCACCAGGAACGTGATCAGCAGCAGGCGCACCCAGGCGGACGCGTCCAGGCGCCGCCAGTTGGCGACGAGGGCACGCAGGTCGAGGCTCATGCCGATCGAGACCATCAGCATGAACACTGCAGCGGGCATCAGGTATTTCATCGCGCGCCCTCCTGCCGGCGTTACGCGGGCAGACGGCCCATGATGCGCCCGATACCCGGCCCGCTTGACAGCCCGCCCCGGCCCGCCGGAACCTCCTGCCCGGTGCCCCTCTTCCGGCGACACGACGGCGAGCTCGTCCGCGGCGAACCGCCGATGCGCCGCATCATGCCCTACGTGATGCGGACCCGGAACGAGAGCGTGGTCTTCCACGACTCGGTCTACCGCATGTCCGGGGCGACGGCCTGGCTCAAGGCCTACAACCGCACCCACCCCGAGAGGGCGACCCTCTTCACCCTCTTCGCCTACGCCTGCGGCCAGGCGCTGCACGCCCGCCCCGAGCTCAATCGCTTCGTTTCCGGGGGCCGGCTCTACCAGCGGCGCGGCGTGCAGATCGCGTTCCTGGTCAAGCGGGAGCTGAGCGACCAAGGGGTCGGCACGACCGTCAAGGTCGAGATCCTGGAGAGGGAGCCCTTCGCGGCGTTCGTCGCGCGGATCAACCGCATCGTCGAGGAGGCGCGCGGACCGGACCGCGCGGTCGACAAGGAGACCGCGCTGGTCATGAAGCTCCCCGGCCCGATGGTCCGCGGCCTCGTCGCGGTCGCCCGCCTGCTCGACGCCTGGAACCTCTACCCGCGCTTCATGACCGCGAACGACCCGATGTACGCCAGCCTCTTCCTGGCGAACCTCGGCTCCGCCGGGATCAGCGACGCCTATCACCACCTGTACGAGTACGGGACGGTGTCGATCTTCGGAGCGATGTCGGCGCTGCGCCGAACGCCATTCGTCGAGGGGGACCGGGTCGTGGTGAGCGAGGGGCTGGCGATCCGCTGGACCTTCGACGAGCGGATCCAGGACGCCTTCTACGCCGCGCGCTCCCTGCAGATCGTGAAACGGGCCCTGGAGCACCCGGCCCGCCACTTCGGTGCGCCGGAGGGGGAGCCGGTCTTCGCGCAGGCCGAGCGCCCCGAGGCTCCCGCAACTCCGCCATGAGACCCTCCGAGCGGCTCACGCTGGTCGCGGTGCTCGTGCTCTCGGCCGTCACCGCCGCGGTGCGTCCGGAGGGCGCCGCGCCGCGCCTCCTGGCCTTCCTCGGGATCGCGGCCGCCACCGTCCTGCTCGCTCGCGCGCCGCACGGGCGCGGCGGCGGCTTCGTCCGCGACTGGGCGCCCGTCGGCGCGGTCCTCGCGATCTTCCTGCTGCTGCAGCCGATCATCGAGGCGGCCGTGCCGTGGCGGCTCGACGCGGCGCTGGCCGGGCTCGACGCGCGGTACCTCCCGGCACTCGTCGAGGCCTGGCGCGGCGCGTTCGGGCGCCCTGCGGCGTTCACCGACGCGGTCTACCTCGCCTACGTCTCCTACTACCTCCTGCCGATCACCGTCGCGGCCGTGGCGTGGCGGCGCGGCCCGCAGGCCTTCGAACCCACCGCTTTCGCGCTGATTCTCGGCTTCTACCTGACGTTCCTCGGCTACCTCGTGCTGCCGGCGTCGGGGCCGCGCCTGCCCGCCGCGGACGAAGCCCGCCTGCTCGGCGGCGGCGCGCTCAGCGACGGCGTGCGGAGCTTCCTGCGCGCCGCGGAGTCGACGACGCTCGACGCCTTTCCGAGCGGTCACACCGCGATCGCCGTGATCTCGGGGGTGCTCGGCTCGCGCCTGCTCGGCCGCGGCGTGGCGGCGGCCGCGCTCTGGTCCTGGGCGGCGATGATCGTGTTCGCGACGGTCTACATCCACGTCCACTACGCGGCCGACGTGCTGGCGGGACTGGCCCTGGCGGCGGTCGTGCTTGCCGTGAGCCCCTGGCCGGCGCGGGTTCCCCGGGGGGAGTGACGGCGCCCCCCGGCGCGGAGCTAAGATGCCGCCCATGAAGACGCTGATGCGGCTGCCCGTCGTCGCGTGTCTCGTCCTGGCCGGTGTGCCGATCGTTCTCGCCGATGCGGCCGGCTCCCGCTGCTTCACCTTCTACGCCCAGCAGGCCTGGCCGAAGCAGACCAACACCAACAACCAGATCCAGGAGATCAACCGGACCTTCGGGACCGATTTCGACGACTGGAGCGACGTCGCGAACCTGAGCGTCGGGGCGCACCTGTTCTGGCGCGTCTCGCCGCACTGGAAGGTCGGGATGCAGGTCGACTACAGCCGCGGGTCGATCGACGGCAGCGAGAAGGTCATGACCGAGGCCGGGAAGGCGACCCTGTCGTTCGAGCAGGAGTACAGCGTCTACGCCGACCTCTACGCGGTGGTGCACGTCCTTCCGTGGCCCGAGTGGAAGGCGATCCGGCCGTTCGTCTACGGCGGCATCGGCTTCGGCTACGAGAGCGACACGACGACGCTCGACCTGAAGAACGAGTTCATCGACGCGGGGCTGCGGGTCGAGAACGACGGCTGGTTCCCGACCACCACTGCCGGGATCGGGATGGACGTGCCGTTCTCGTCGACGACGGCGTGGTACTTCGAGGTCGGCGTGGCCTACGTCTGGTCGCGGATGACGAACGAGGTCCCGCGACGGGGGCGCTGGCGCCGGCGCCCGAGGTCACGGCGGACACGGACTTCACGGGGCCGAACTACTGGCTGGGGGTCGGGTTCACGTTCTGAATCGGGCCTGGTCTGCGCTCACGCGTAGCCAAGGACCGCGAAGAAGTGGCAGACGGTCCCGCCGAGCACGAACAGGTGCCAGACGAGGTGACTGTAGCGCAGCTGTTTCCAGGCGTAGAAGACGATCCCCAGCGTGTAGCACAGGCCGCCGGCGACCAGCAGCGCGATCCCGGCCGGGGCGACCGTGTTCATCAGCGGGCGGCACGCGAACACCGCCATCCAGCCCATCAGCAGGTAGACGACCGTCGAGGCGATCGGGTAGCGCGGGCCGTAGATCGTCTTGAAGGCGACCCCCAGGATCGCGAGCCCCCAGATCGCGCCGAGCAGCGACCAGCCCCACGGCCCGCGCAGCGCGCCGAGCGCGAACGGCGTGTAGGAGCCGGCGATCAGCAGGTAGATCGCGGCGTGGTCGAGCCGCTCGAAGACCTGCTTGGCCCGCGTGCCCGGCAGCGCGTGGTAGATCGAGGAGCAGCTGTAGAGGAGCAGCGCCATCGTGCCGAAGATCGCGCCGCCGACGATCTGCCAGGGGTCGTGCCGCAGCGCGGCCGAGACGACGAGGATCGGGATCGCCGCGAGGCTGAGGAGCGCGCCCGCGCCGTGGCAGGCGCTGTTGGCGATCTCCTCGCCGAGGGTCTGTCTCCTCGAGGCCACCGTGAAGGGAGGATACGCCGCCGCCGGGAGGTCGCCATGCGGGGGGGCGGAGAGCGGCCGCGTCCGCCGGGAGGCCGCTCCCCGCGGGCGAACCCGACCGGGCAGGGGCGGACGCTGGCGGGCGTGCTGGCCGTCGACTCCGCCACTTCTGACAGTCCCCGCCCGCCCGCCGAGGGGCTCCCGACCCGCCAAGCCGCCCGGCGGTTTGACCAGAAACCCCTATTCCATAAAGAGTTAGGTTCGAGAAATGAGTTGACGGACCGGGTAACTTCTCTGTAAATTAGCTCCGTTCAAGCACCATCGGCCTTTCGCATCAGCGGGCCGATCGAGACGCCGCGCCGCGCCCCGGGGTGGGTTGCGTGCGCCGGCCGGGGCGAACCATGCCGTTCGGGTGGGAACAGGGGGTCCTTGCACTCCTCATCGCGGGGAGCGCGGCGCTCTTTGTCCGCACCCTCTCCGGGAAGCTCGCGCTGGTCGCCGCCGGCGCGCCCGACCGGCCGCGCACCGACCACCTCGGCCACCGCCTGGCGCGCACGCTGCGCGAGGTGCTGCTCCAGACGAAGGTCATCGGCGGCCGCCCGGTCGTCGGCGCGCTGCACGCGGTCGTCTTCTTCGGGTTCGTGCTCTTCGGCTTCGAGACGCTCGACCACTTCGCGCGGGGCTTCGGCGTGTCGCTGCTCGAGCCGCTGCTCGGTTCCGCCTACCCGGCCTGGCGGGCGCTGATGATCGCCGTCGCGGTGCTGGTCAGCGTCGCGATCCTCGGCCTCGCGTTCCGGCGCTTCGTGCTGGTGAAGAGCTCGCCCGACCCGAAGTCGTGGACCTCCGGGTTGGTGGCGCTGTTCATCCTGGTCCTGATGCTGACCTACCTCAACGGCGTGCGCGAGGCTCCGTTCGCTCCGCGCGCCAACTGGTGGGTCCACGCGCTGGTGATTCTCGTCTTCCCGCTCCTGATCCTGAGGAGCAAGCACTTCCACATCATCCTCGGGCCGGTCTCGATCTTCCTGCGGCTCGACCGTCTGGGCGACTACGCGACGCTCGACCTCGAGAAGCTGATGGAGGAGACGGAGAGCGAGACCGAGACCGAGTTCGCGCTCGGGCTCGAGGCGGTCAAGGACATCCCGTGGAAGATGCGGATGGACTTCCTCTCCTGCGTCGAGTGCAAGCGCTGCACCAGCCAGTGCCCCGCGGCGCTGGCGGGCAACACGCTCGACCCGCGCGGCTTCATCCTGGCCGGCCGGCGCGCGCTGGCGGAGGCGCAGCCCACGGACGCGGTGATCGGCCGGGTCATCGGCGACGACGCGCTCGGCGTCTGCGTCACCTGCGGGGCCTGCGAGAACGTCTGCCCGGTCGGGGTGGAGCACCTGCAGGTCCTGGTCGGCGCCAAGCGTGCGCAGGCGCTGTCCAGCGGCCGCGGCGTCGTGGCGGTCGACTTCTTCCACGCGATCGAGTCGACGGGGAACGCCTTCGCGCAGCCCAAGGGCGAGCGCAGGGCGCTGCTCGACGAGATGGAGCTGCCGCGCTTCACCGGCGCATCGGGCGAGTGGGCGCTGTGGCTGGGCTGCGTGTGGGGCTTCAACCGCGACCAGCGCCCGGCCGTCGCCGCGTTCAAGCAGCTGCTCGACGCGGCGCAGGTCCCGTACGGCGTGCTCGACGAGGAAGTCTGCTGCGGCCACCACTCGCGCCGGCAGGGCGAGGAGGCGCAGTACCAGGACCTGGCGCGGCGGACGCTCGACCTGCTGCACGCGAAGGGGGTGCGGCGGATCGTCACCCCGTGCCCGCACTGCCTGCACACGATCAAGCGCGAGCACGCGCAGCTGAACGGCGAGGCGGCGATCGAGATCGTCCATCACTCGGAACTGCTGGCCCGGCTGGCCACGGACCGGCGACTGCCGTTCCGGGCGGCAACGGGTGCCGGCGACGTGGCCGTCTATCACGACCCCTGCTATCTCGCGCGCTTCGAAGAGGTGACCGATGCGCCGCGCGCCGCGCTCGCGGCGGCGGGCGTGACGCTGCGCGAGCTGCCGCACGAGCGCACGAAGACGCTCTGCTGCGGGGGCGGCGCGGCCGGGTTCGTGCGCGAAAGCAAGGGCGGGCGGCGCGTCGATCAGCCTCGGCGCGAGGAGATCACGGCGTCGGGCGCGACGCTGCTGGTCACCGCGTGCCCCGAATGCCGCATGATGCTCGACGCGTCCGTCGAGCGAACGAAGGACATTGCCGAGGTCCTCGCCGCGTCGCTGGCGCTGCCGCTCCCGAAGGAGCGGCTGCCGGACGGCGTCGGGGAAGGAGAGACGATGTACAGGCCGATCGAAGACGACCCCGAGCTCGAGGCCCGGATCCTGCAGATGTTCGAGCACCACCCCGCGGAGGAGCTGCAGCTCCTCGACATCGCCGGGAAAGCGCACGTCAGCTGCAAGCTCTGCGACCTCCGCCACGCCGCCGACCACCTCGTGGACGAGGGCCAGCTCTGCCTCTGCCGTCACGGAGGGGGGCGCTACTACAAGCTGGACGAGCACGAGGAGACGGAACAGCGGCCGTAGCGGCCAAGGGGAGGCGGAGCCGTGGACCGGTCCGCCCGCCCGGCCGGCAGGGTGCGGCGTCGGGGGTTGAGAATCCAGCGACAACCGCTGCTATTTCAAGGTACTTGATCGCGTCAAAGCGGCGCGATTTCATCCGCACGTTGCTCGAGCGCAATCTGCCGCAGCTCGGGACTCGCATCCCCGCCGAGACCTCGCGTCGCTTCTGGACGATCGTCGTGCGTTGCCACGGTCAGGCCTGCCACGGCGCCGAGCAGGCGCGAACGTTCGCGATTGCTGAATCGACGGTGCGGCGCTCCCTCGACCTGCTCGTCGCAGCGCTCGTCGTCCGGGGGCAGCGGCAGCGCGGCTTCGAGTTCAAGGACTCGGTCGTTCACGCCGGCAGCGAGGTCGTCCCGCTCGCAGTCCGGATCCGCGCCCGCCCGCTCGCTTGCATCCCGCAGAGATCGAGCCGCTGGCGCCGTCCTTCCGGAGCGGCCCTCAGAGGACCACCAGTGGGGATGCGCCACCTGCCTGATCGGGCTCCGCGCGGGGCTTCGGCGCCGAGGGGCGGGCGGGGCCCCTATCCAGCGGCGAGGTTCCTGCCTAACATCACCGGAGGTAGCGCTTCATGCCGGGATGGCGGAACTGGTAGACGCAGGGGACTTAAAATCCCCTGCCCGCAAGGGCGTCCGGGTTCGAGTCCCGGTCCCGGCATCTTCCAACTCCTCGGCTGGTGCGCCTACCCGTGGTCACCGCCGGGCCGCACGCGCACGCGACCGATCTCGACGGTCACGATGGCGCCCTTCTGAAGCTCCACGCCGTACGTCGCGAGTACTGCGAGGCAACTCTCCGTCTGCTGGCTGGCCGAAAGGGCGACAAGTCTCACGATTCCGCTGTGCACTTGCCCACGAACAATCGCGAGCTCGCCAAAGTCCTTGTCGAGCGTGACGAGGACGCGCGACTCCTGATGCGCGCGCCTCAGAATCTCCTCGTCTCCGGGGTCCTGCGGCCATTCGCCGGCCCACACAACGTCATGCCCGGCGCCTTCGAGGGGCCTTCGAACGCCTCCCTAAACGCAGGTATCAAGAAGGACCTTCAAGCCGCGCTTCCCCCCAGGGCTGGTTCAACGCGCTCGTGCCCGACCACGCGGCGGGCATAGACGAGGCAAGCCTGGATGTCCTCCGGCTCGAGCCATGGGTAGCCGGCCAGGATCGTCTCGGGAGGATCGCCCGCGGCGAGCATGCCGAGAACGTGCTCTACGGCGAGCCGCCGACCCCGAAGGATCGGCTTTCCGCCAAAGATCTCCGGGTTCACAGTGATCCGGCGAAGAAGGTCTTCTTCACGTCGGCCTGGATTCGTCATCGGTCCTCCGCGGCGCCAACATGCACCGACCCGTTGAGGAATCTCACGCCGAGGGTCGAAGGGGAAGGACGCGTTCATCCACGGCTGCGGCGGCATAACGGAGCGCCTCGCGGATGTCCTCCGTTTCGAGATCCGGATACTCCGTGACGATCTGCTCCTCCGTCATTCCCTGGGCGACGAGCCCCACGACGGTAGTGACGGGGATCCGGAGCCCGCGAATGCACGGGCCCCCCCCATCTGAGCGGGGTCTACCGTGATCCGTCCGAAGCGCATCGTCATCGCTGCCTCCTGACCCCATTCTAGTCCGTCGGCGCGGGGCGGTCCGGCGGCAGTGTCCACCTGGGTGTCCATAACGCTCGAAAACCACGGTCGCTGCCCGTATCGCTCGTAAACGACACAGGGCAACGGATCAGCTAGTAGTTGATTCGTCGCCCCTTGAGTCCACGCTCAAGATCCCCTGGCTGAGAAGCCGTGTGGGTTCGAATCCCGCTCCCGGCACCAATGGTGTTCAGCGATCTACGGCGGCGAATCCAGGTACCCCAGCTCAACACAGGTGTGCATCCGGGCGTCCCCGGCGGATGCTGATAGACGGTCCCAGTCATGATCCTGGCTGGAGCTCCCCCAATCCGTTGCGTTGCACGCTGCGCTGTGCTGCAGTCTTACCAGTAAGACGGAGGCCCAGAGCATGCCAACGGTTGCGACCACGAGGCTGTCTTCGAAAGGACAGGTAGTCATCCCGGAAGATGTCCGCAAGGCACTCGGCCTCGAGGTCGGCGCGCAGTTCGTCGTCATGGGAGATGGCGACACCGTCCTCCTGAAGAGGATCTCGGTTCCCTCCAAGAGTGAGCTGCGCGTGATGCTCGGCAGGATCCGATCGCAAGGCCGTCGCTCCGGTCTCAAGCCCTCGGATGTCAAGGAAGCAACCCGCCGGACGCGCCGCGGGCGATGAGGGTCATCCTTGACACGAACTTCCTCGTCTCGGGGATCTTCTTTGCCGGACCGCCTTCCAGAATCCTCGAAGCCTGGCTCGATGATAGTTTCGATCTTGTCGTCTCGACGGAGATCCTCGAGGAGTACCGAAGAACGGCGAGGCGAATCGGCCAGAAGCTCCTGCGGTTTCGGGCTGAGCCGGTGGCGCCTCGGCCGTTTCGACGAGGCGGGTCGCATCCTCGAGCGAATGATCTGGCCCAACCCTGGCGACAATCAGGGCGTGCGGTTCCTCATCGACGACGACCGGGCGCGGAGAGCATGGAGGGAAGACCAGGGGCGCAGGTGACCGCGCGCGAGCCGGGGGGACCGGGAACTCCTCGTTCGGGGTCGCGCCCGCTGCGTTTGCGCGCCGGCTTCGCGCGCGACGCCGAAACGCGTCGGGCCGTGGAACGAGGTCCTGCCGCGGAGGCAGGCGCGCTGAGCCGCAGATGGTCCCCCTTTGATAAGCGACGGGCAATCTCTCGCTTGATAAAGGTCCGAATTCGATCCATATTTGGTCTGGAGGCTCAGCATGAAAGAGGTCCAGATCTCTGACGGCATCATCCCGCTCGGCGAGTTCAAGGCCCAGGCGGCGAAGTTCCTGAAGCGCCTCGGGGAGTCCGGCGAGCCGATGGTGATCACGCAGAACGGGCGGCCGGCCGGAGTGCTGGTCGCTCCCGCGGAGTTCGACCGGATGCAGGAGCGCCAGCGGTTCCTGGAGTCGATCGCGGCCGGATTGGCAGATGCCGAAGCAGGCAGGGTCGTCGATACCGTCGAACTCCGCCGTCGGCTTCGAGTCCACCGCGCCGAGCGCACCCGCGGATGAGGGTCCTCTGGACCGAGCAGGCTTGGACTCGATTGGCCGAGATCGAGGCTTTCATCGCGAGGGACAATCCGGCCGCGGCGTCCAAGTTCGTCGACAAACTCATTGAGCGCGGGGACGCGCTCGCGAAGTACCCCGACCGAGGTCGGAAACTGCGAGAGATGCCAGGCGCTGGCCTCCGGGAACTTCTCGTCGGCAACTACCGACTCATCTACCGGGTGACTTCGAGCGCGATCGAAGTCCTGACCGTTTTCGAGGGGCACCGACGCCTCCGCGGGGGCGAACTTCCAGATCGTTGAGCCATCCAATCTCCGGTCCAGCAGCGGGCCCTCGGTACGGCGCCGTCTCTTCTTGACGTGTCGATCGCAGGTGTCCACCTGGGTGTCCATAACGCTCGGAAACCACGGTCGCTACCCGTAACCCTCGGAAAAGAGAAAGGGCAACGAGTCAGCAACTTGCTGATTTCGTTGCCCCTTACGTCCACGCTAAAAATCCCCTGGCTGAAAGGCCGTGCACGTTCGAGCCCTGCTCCCGGCATCTTGTCTAACAGCATGTGGCGACGAATCAGGCACCGCCGAGCGGCAGGCGCCGATGCGAATCCGCCTGATTGGAATCGTCCCTTTGGTGTCATCCCGATGATCGTTTACTTCGGGCCAATACAGCCCTCCCGAAAAGCGTGGCGCATCGGTGGCTTCAACCGCAACGATATCGCCCGACTCGGAAGTGAGAACCGCGCCCACCTGTCGCGCGGGCCCACCGGATCTCAGTGAGTGTGCGTAAGCAAAACACTCGAGTATTCGTCGATTGTCGGCGCACAAAGAGGCATCCCGACGACAAGATCCAAGGAGCGTTCTATTTCGCGGGCGGACTCACGCCCCGCAATTCCTCCAGGATCTTCTTCGCCCCCTGGTTGCGCGGGTTCAGCTCGAGCGACTTCGCGGTAGCGCTGGATCGCCTGCTCCTTCCGTCCGGCCTTGAGCAGCGCCTCGCCGAGACTGTCGTGGGCATTCCAGGAGTCCGGGTAGAGCTGGACGCCCTTCTCGAACACGTAGACGGCGCTCTCGACGTTGCCCGCCTGCAGAAGCTGATAGCCCAGAGCGTTGAAGTCGGCTTCATCGAAGACCGGCCCCGTGTCCCGCCGGGCGTGCAGCTCCTGGAGCGTCTGTCTCCGCCGCCGGGGTCCCGCCGTCGGCCAGGGCCTGCCCGAAGATCGTCGCGGCGGATCCCAGCTTCGCCTTCCGCACCTCGAGGCGCGCCCGCTCGATCTGCGGCGCCTCCCAGGGGAACATGGGCTCGACGGACTTCCCCTGCGCCAGCGCCGCCTCGGCGGCCGCCACGTCGCCGGCGCCCACGTAGGCCTGAGCCAGCATGGCGTACGCCGCGGCCAGCTTCGGGATAGTCCTCCCGGCACGCCTGCAGCAGGCCGATCGCCGCGGGGTATTGCTTGCGCCCGAGGTACTGATCGGCGAGCTGCATCGCCTCGTCCGCGCCGAAGAAGGCCGTGTCGGCGCCGGCTGCCCGCGCCCGGTTCAGGGCGGCGACCGCGGCCTCGACCTGCTGCTGGCGGACGCCGCGCGCGTACTCGTCGACGAGGGACGTCTTCACGGCCGTGAGGCTCGCGGCCTCGTCCTGCGGCTCCGGCGCGCCCCGCTCCAACAGCCGCTGCGCGAACTCCAGCTGCCGGTCCGTCCCCGCCGCGATCTCCGCCGGCGTGTTCAGGACGAAAAGATCAGGGGGGATGCCGAGCCCGTCCCAGCAGATGCCCTCGTGGTCCCTGGTCACCTTGAACGCCACCCACAGCGTCCAGCCGTTGGGCAGGCGGTCGGGAAACTGGGACGACAACGCCCCCTCGGTCAGGTCGCCGACGACGGTCACGTGGGGCAGGACCCGCATGGCCAGCGTGAACTCCTCGGGGCCGCTGGCGGTGTGCCGGTGGATCAGCAGGACCACCGGCCGGGTGAACTGGATCGGGCCGTCCGGCTCGACGGCGCTGTACTCCGGGGGCCAGAGATCGTCGTGCTTCGGGCCATAGCGCGTCTGGGACTGCATGTACTGCCGCCGGCGATCGGCGAAGCGGCTCGCCACGATCTCATGGTTCCGGCCGCTGCCGCCCGGGTTCGCCCGCACGTCGATGACCAAGGCCTGGGCGCTCGCGAACTCGCGCAGGAAAGCGTCGATGGCCTGCGCGTGCGGCTCGCTGCCGTCCTTGAGGTCGGCGATGTGGAGATAGCCGATCTGGTCGGTCAGCCAGCCGGAGGTGTAGGTGCCTTCTCGGGCAGCGGACGACTTGCCGTGCAGGTACTTCGTCTTCACCAGGTCCAGCGAGAAGTCCTCGGCCCAGGTGTCCCGGGTAATGATCGGCCGTTCGCCGCCACAGATGCGTCGTTTCCCGTCGGCCATGCAGACGTGCGCGTCGTTCAGGGTCCCCAGCATGGTGACCAGGATGTCCCACAGCTCCTCGTCCGTGGTTGCCGCCGTGACCTGCGGGCGGTAGATCCGGTAGAGCATGTCCCAGTCGACGTTCTTGACGCTGAACTGGCCGTAGGTCCGGTCGATGGACCGCCAGACGTATTCGAAGTTCAATTCAGGGTCGCGCGGGTTGGCGGGCTGGCTGGCTGCCGGCGGCGGCAGCGGGAACGGACAGGCCAAGCACGATCAGGAGAGCGAGCAGACGCGTCATGTTCCACCTCCTTCAGCGGTAGGAGTGGCGGTCAACGGCCTTTTCGAGACGACGAGCATTCGAGTTTCCGCGGCTGCAGGGGCTTCAGCCCCCGCTGAATTGCAGACAGCAAGGCTGTAAGACCCTCTGGTCTCATGCGAAACGCGGATCGTGTTGCCGTCCGGCACGTCATCACCAGAGAAACGGGAGAGAGAGTGGTCACGTTCCACCGCTGGTCCGTCGAGAACACCCGCTCACGCTCGCGCGGGAATGGCGGTGTCGCTTATTCGTTTCAGCGTGGCGGTAAATGCGCATCGCGGGGAACACCCGCTGCCATCCCGACTCGCGGCCGGCGTCGGGGCCTTGCTCGGCGAACGCGAAGGGCGGCTCGACCCAGCCGGCGTCGTGGCGCAGGTCGCGCTCGTGCCCGCGCACTCACGGACCTCTCGAAGATCGCAGATCGGGATCCGCGGCTGGAGGAAAGGGCCCGCGAGTGGGCCCATGCGATCGGCGTCACGGCGCCCGATGGCAAGGAGGACGAGTACGCGTTGAAAGCGGTGGACTGGCGGATGCCGCGCCCCGGCGCCGAGACCGAGAGAGGTCGCCGCAAGGTTCTTGAGGGAATACTGCTGATGCGGGCCTACCATCCGGAGGAGGCGGAGCGAGTGTCGAGAGGCGCCGAGGCGGTCCTCGGCAAGCACCACAATTCAGCCGGCGGTAGCGTTGAGGCGGCAGCCGAATCGGCCGCCACGCGGACTGTGGATCGCCTCGTGCTCGAGATCGAGAATGACCGCGTGGTCCGGAGTGACGTGTCCGTTGAGCTTGGCTGCCTTCGTGAAACGGCTCTCCTCGCTCGTCCGCGAGGAGGTGTCGGACGATGTCCGGAAGTGAATCCTCCGGTCTGCCCTGGATTCGGCCAGACAGCGGTCTTGTTGACGTTGTCAATGGATGCTGGTGTCCACCTGGGTGTCCATAGCGCTTGGCGTCTATCGAACTCCTCGTACCATGTCCAAAAGGAACAGGACGACGAGATCCGCAAGCTGCTGATTTCCTTGCCCCTTACGTTCTGTCTCAAAACTCCCTGGCTGAGAAGCCGTGTGGGTTCGAATCCCGCTCCCGGCAATCGACGCGCGCACCCGGCAGGAAGCGGCCTCGTCCAACCTGGAACGAGTGGCTACCGGAAGTTCCTCAGCAGCACGATGTCATTGCTCATGGCGCCGTACAGGAAGTAGATCGTCTTCCCGTCCGCGGCGGCGTCGAGGGCGAAGATCGACCCGGTCGGGAAATCCGTGACCGGTTGAGGCTCGCGCCCGTCCGTGCCGGCGCTCCAGAGGTTCGACACGCCGTCGATCGTGCGCTGCAGGATGAGTCGCTTTCCGTCGGGCGACCAGAGATAGTCGTCGATGCCGTCCTTGGTCAGTCGCGTCAAGGGTTGGGGCGGGCCGCCGGAGACCGGCTGGAGAAAGACGTTGGAGACGTTGTCCTTCGACACCAGGAAGGAGAGCCCCTTTCCGTCCCGCGTCCATTTCGGTAACCGGGATTGCTGGGGCCAGGTGAACGTCGCGATCGGCGCTCCGCCCTCGATCGGGATTACGGTGCACGTCGTCGGAGAGCTGCCTTCCACCTCCGGGACGCCCAGATACGCGACCATTCGGTTGTCGGGTGAAATGACCGCGACGTAGCCGAAGTTGGTCGCGATCTTCCGTGGCTCGCCCGAGGCGACAGGGACCGACCAGAGATCGCGCAGGGAATCGACGCGGTTGTACAGCATCGTCTTCCCATCGGGGCTGAGATCCTGGAACCACTCTCCCGTGCCGCGCACGAGCGGGCGCGGATTGCCCCCTTCGCGATCTGCGACGGCGATGTGCGCGGTGCGGTCTTCACCCATCTGCGTGATGAGGAGCTCTCCGCTCGGCAGGGCGCGAAGGACCTCTTCGTAGCTCGGCCCCGAGGTGAGTTGCCGCGGGTGCTGCGCATCTGCGCCAGTCGTGAAGATGTGGCTGTAGTGGTCCGTGGCGGCGCTGAACGCGATCGCGCCGTCCAGGAGAACGAATCGCCGGACAGCATTGTCGCTGGTGGCATTGAAGGTGAGTTGCCGGGGGCGCGTCTTCCCTTCGACGGGGATGCTCCAGATGTTCGCCACCTTGGCCGAGCGGATCGCAGCGATCGTCGCGCCGTCGGCGGCCAGGTCGAAGGAAAAGTACCCGTTGGAGTCGCTCGTGATTCTCCGGTGGCGTCCCTCGGGATACGACACCAGGAAGAGCTGCGCCCCCTCGTCGGTCTCGCCGTAACGGTACGCGGAGGTGACGAACGCGGTCCCGTCGGGGAGCCAGATGTTGTCGATGGCTTCCCACCCGGCGGGCCCAGCCGGGTCTGGGCCAGGCTCGCGGCGTCGATGGCGACGAACTGCCCGTGGATTCCCTTCTCGGCCGTGTGGATGGCCGTGACGAACGTCTTGCCGTCGGGAGACAACGCCGGGGGGCACGTGAACGCGAGCGGCTCGGCGACCGTCCCGAGGGTCCTTTCCTGGCCCTGCTCGAGGTCACGCACGATCGCCGACATCTCTCCTGACTTGGGCTTCGCCCTGATGAAGCAGACGCTCTTGCCGTCCGGCGTCAGGCTGAGACCATAACCGACGTCAGAAGCGAGCTTCCGCGGAGGGCCGCCGAGCGTTGGGACGCGCTCGAGCGTCACCTCCAGGCCGCTGCCTTCGCTCAGGACCAGGTAGAAGAGGTAGTCCCCGCTCGGCGAGAAACGAAGACCTCCGATCGGCGACGGGCGCGCAGGCACGACCTGGACCTCGCTCCCCGTTGCGAGCTGCCGGACCCAGATCGACGACGAACCCGAGGAGAAGTCCGAGTAGGCGAGGTACTTCCCGTCGCCGGAGATCGCCACCCCGGAAACACCGGGTCGCCCCGAGATGCTGGTGATCTTCAGCCCGGCGGCCGGCGCCGCCTCGGCGGGCGAAGCCTGGCGCTGGCGGAAGATGCCGGAGAGGCCGATCGCCAGCCCCGCGACGGCGAGAATCGCGACGATCGTGCCGCCGAGCAGCCACGCGCGGCTTCGCGCGGGGCGGGGGGCGGCCAGGGTGGCGCTGACGCCGCTCCCCGAGCTCGTCGAGCTCGAAAGCGACTCGTAGTTGTCGGCGATCTCCCGCAGCTCGATGGCGAGATCCTTCATCGACTGGAGGCGCTGGTCGGGGCTCTTCGCCAGGCAGCGCCGCACCAGCCGGCGCAGGTCGCCGGGAGCCTTCGGGTTCAACTCGTGCGACTCGACGGGCGCGTCGTGGAGGATCTTGTGCATCGTGTCGACGGCGGAGTCCGCGTCGAACGCGCGCCGGCGCGTCACCGCCTCGTAGAGGATGCAGCCGAACGAGAAGATGTCGGAGCGGTGATCGACGGACTTGCCCTGGACCTGCTCCGGCGACATGTAGCCGACCGTTCCCATGACCGTTCCCACGCCCGTGTGCGCGCCGGTCCGGGTGGGCGCGACGCTCGCCTGCTCGTCCGCCGGCCTGGACTCCATCAGCTTCGCGAGGCCGAAGTCGAGCACCTTCGCGAAGCCGTCCTGCGAGACCATGATGTTCCCTGGCTTGAGGTCTCGGTGAACGATCCCCGCCCCGTGGGCCTTGGCGATGCCGTCGGCCGCCTGGGCCAGGTAACCGAGGAGGCGCCGCAGGTCCACTTTGTCGGTGTGGATCAGCTCCGCCAGCGTGTGCCCGTCGATCCGCTCCATCGCGATGTAGTGGATCGCGTCCCTTGCTTCCCCGTCGCGCTCGATCGGGCCCGACCCGATCTCGTAGATCGTGACGATGCTCGGGTGGTTGAGCGACGACGCGGCCTTGGCCTCGATGACGAAACGCCGGAGCCGCTCCTCGTTGCGGACGAGCTGCGGCGGCAGGACCTTCAGCGCGACGCTGCGCTCGAGGGTGAGATCCTGGGCGAGATACACCTCGCCCATGCCGCCGGATCCCAGCGCGCCCACGATCCGATAGTGGGAAATCCGGTCGCCCGCGGCGAGAGTGTGTTCCATGGGGGCCGAATTCTAGCAGAGCCCTCGGGCTCGAGGTGATTTCGTCAACCAGCACTGGCCCGACCTCGATCATCAGATCTGGCCCCACCCGCTCGCTGAGCGGTTCCGTTGCGGATGCCGATGTCGTCGCCCCTTACGTCCACGCTTGAAATCCCCTGCCGAAAGCCGTCCGGGTTCGAATCCCGGTCCCGGCACCTCGTGTCAGCGGGTCGTGCGAGACGATCATCATCCGGCTGATGACACCCTCCTCCGCGAGCGCGCGGGACCCGCGACCGGTGGAATGAACCCGGTCCGGAGCCTACGTTCGTCCGCGGGCGCGCGGGCGATCCGCCGGACGATCCGCCGGTCAGTCCCCGACCGAACAGCGCGGCCCGCGACCGTCGCCCGGAGCATGCGGATGAGAGCGCCCATCGTCACTCAAATCATCGTGGCCACGCTCCTCTGCAGCCGAGGCGCCTACGCCACCGCGGGGTTCGCGGAAACGCACTCGCGCCTGGAGTACGGTTCGCTCGCGTCGCTGCACTGGATCCACCCAGGAGACGGCTGCGACCGCGGGAGGTACTGCTTCTTCCTCGAGCGAATTGGCGCGCCGGCGCGCGGCTTCCGCGGGCTCGCGTTTTCCCTGGCGCAGATCAACGCCCCCGCGGAAGAAGACCGCGGGCTGATCTTCGCGCAGCGCAGCGACGGCGGCTGGCTGGTGTACGACCTGCGGGCCGAGGAGTTCCTCGCTCAGCCGGGATCGTTCGAGCGGGCCGCGCAGGCGTGGCGCGCAGCCGGGCTCGCCGAGCCGCGCTTCGCGGAGGCAGAGCACGGGGCCCGGGGGCTGTCCCGCACCTGGACCTCGCGGTTCGAGGACCTGACGTGGCTGGCGCTGATGTGGTTGCCCTCGCTGCTGCTCCTGGCGCTGCCGCTCGGCACGCTCGGGTTCGTCATCTTCCTCGTGCGCTACCGCCGGCAACGGAAGCCGCTCCAGCTGGCCTGGGGCTTCCTGTTCCTGCTGCTGTCGCTTCCCGCCTGGCTGCTCTTCGGGCGGGTCCTGGTCTCGATGATCCAGCATCGCGGTCGGTGAGCAGGGCCATGAGGGCACGCGGTCCGCTCAGCGGCCAGCCGGTGCCGGCGCGGGCTTCCCCTCCTCGTCCAGCCAGACCCGCTGCCCCTTCTCGAACGTCCGCCCGTCGACGCTTGCGTCGGCCGCCAGGCGACAGCTCTTCAGCCTGCCGTCGGGGTAGAAGTGCACGATGACGCCACCCGTCACCTCGCCCCAGAACGTCCCTCTCTCGCACTGCAGGCCGTCGATCGACTCCCGATCGACCAGGAAGCAGTAGTCGAGGCTGCCGTCGGGATGGAATCCCGTCATCCAGCCGCCCGGACCGTCACCTCGGCAGAGGTGACCGTCGTAACGGGTGTCGTGGCCCAGATGCACGTCCTTGGGCGATCCGTCGGCACGAAAATGGCGGACCTGCGTGTTGGCCGGCAGGATCGCCCGCCCGAACGCGTGCTCCTGCGAGAGGATGCAGGACTCCAGGCGGCCCTCCGCGTCGAGCCGGACGTAGCCCGAGCACGGGACCCCCTGGACGATCCGCGGCGTCGCGAGCTGTTCGACGGTGCCGTCCGGGGCCGGCTCCGTCGGCTTGGACGGCTTCGCCGAACTCATGAGCGCCAGCAGCCCGGCGCAGCAGAGGAAGAGCAGCCCGGTGACGACGAACGGCCGGACAGGATGGTCGATCTTCTTCATGGCTTCCCCCGCAGGTCTCCGAACTCGTCTGTCGATGTTCCGTGCTCCGGAAACGACGACGCGAGCAGCGCGAGACCGGCCAGCAGGGGCGGCAACGGCAGCGCCAGCGTCATGAACAGCGATCCGACCCAATCCTGCCGCCCCAGCGGCATCAGGATGAAGAACACCAGGAACGCCAACCCCGCCAGCATGAGCAGGCTCCCGCCGAGACGAGGCCAGCGCAGCCCCAGCGCCGTGAACGCGATGATGCCGCCCCCGACCGCCGACTCCGGGGAGATCCCGTGCGACAGCGTGCTGAATGCCAGCCAGGCGATGCCGCACACGAAGCCGAGCAGCAGCCCGACACGCCGCGCGCCCGCTCCGCGCCCCACGGCGAGGGTGACCCGCACCAGGAGCGGCGCGACGAGCAGCAGCCAGAGCTCGTTCGGCGGCTCGTGCCCGAGCTGAAACCAGGACCGCGCGAACAGCAGGAACAGCAGGCCGTACGTGACCACGAACGCGACGTGGCTGGCGCGGTAGTCCAGGAGACGCTCCCTCTCGTCCACGTCTCGCGCCGGCGAGACCTCACGGAGAACCGGCCCGAGAAACGCGAGCGGAATCAGGAGCACCAGCGCTTCTCCGCGCCAGAGGGCGGCGAGGGCCAGCGTGGCCGCGACCCAGAGGACGCGGATCAGGATCAACTCCCGGCGAGTCATGCTTCATCCTCCTCGAGCTGGAACAGCTCCTCGACGGTCGCTCCGAGCGCCGTCGAGAGGCGCAGGGCCAGCTCGACCGACGGGTTGTAGTTCCCCTTCTCGATCGCAACGATCGTCTGTCGGGAGACTCCGACCTTCTCGGCCAGGTCCGCCTGGCTGATCTCCCCCCTCACGAAGCGGTAGTAGCGGACGCGGTTTCGAACGGGCATGAAGACCTCTCGACCCCGGAAATGTAAAGCTAGCTTTACATCGTGTCAAGCGGTCTTGATGGGAGCGGGGGGGGGCGACAGCCTGACCCCGGGTCAGCGCCAGGGCCGACACGGCCGGCGAAGCGAGCTAGGGACAGGTCGCGGAAGCGTTCTTGGTGGTCACGCCGCAGGCGCCCGAGGGGACGGATCCGTTGCGCTCCTGGTTCGCTCCGTCGAGACCCCAGCTGCCCTCCGTTCCCACTCCGTCGGTGCCGACGACCAGGAAATAGAGGTTCCCGGCCGGGACGCCGGCCCAGTCGTAACTGCCGGTCGTTCCGAGCGAGCACACCGCGCCACTCAGGGCGTAACTGGCGACCGAGCCCAGGTCTCCGTGGATCAGGTTGTAGTCGGTCGCCGGGCACGAGGCCGCGTCCCAACTGACCTGCATCGAGTCGGGGGCCGTGGTCAGGCTGGCCGCACGCAGGGGCGTGGTGGCGTTGCGGCCGTCTGGGACCGGAGGCGGACCCGGAGACGCGGCGCAGGCGTTGCAGGCACAACTCGTTCCGCCGCCCAGCGGCGTTCCTCCCTGAAGGACGCAACTCGCCACCGTCAGGTCGGCGCACGAGAGGCCGGGCAGGCAGCAGGACTGCTCGCCGGGGGCGGTGCTGTTGAGGGTGAGATCGATCAGCGCAAAGTCGACGAACAAGGTGATCTTGTAGGTGTCGAAACCCACCAGCAGGGCGGTGCTGCCCATCGGGTTCGGTGACGTGTCGTAGGAGAACGTGTTGCCGTAGTACCCCGAGGCATCGAAGTACAGGGGATCGGGGAACGCGTCCTCGCCGTTCAGGAGGGGCATGATCTCGATCGCCGCGCCGGTGGCAGCCGTGTTGGCAAGCAACTTGGCCGTGAATGCCGTCAGGTCGAAGACCTGGCCATCAACCCGTTGGAGCGTGATCCGGGCCTTGTAATCGGTGACGCCCGGCGGTGGCGTGGTCACAGCCTGTGCTTCGACGCCGGCCGGCCACGGCACGCGGACCGCGCGGCCGATCGGTTGCCCGGTCCCGCCCGTGAACAGCTTGTCGCGCGTGTAGGTGAAGAGATAGCCGTTGCTGCTGATGGTGTCCGAGGTGACCCCGGAATCCACCGGCGTGCTGACCTGGCAGTCCTGGAAGAAGATCGTGGTGTCCGCGATCGCCACGGCCCATGAGAGCGCGCAACACACGATGGCGGCGACGAAGCCCGCGGCACGACTCATGACCGAGTTCTCCGGAGAATCGGAAAGTCTGGTCCGATGCCCGCACCCCGTCAAGGCGCCCGTGGCGCCGGGCATCTCTCCCGTATCGCGGGAGCCGTGAATCTCGAGCCTCGGGTGTCTGCCTGTGTGTCCCGGACGCTCGAGAACCGCAGCGGCTCATCAGGGACAGACCATGTCCCCCGGGTCGTCGCCGCTGACGGAGCAGTAGCCGGCGGCCCGCCACGTGCGCTCCCCGCTCGACGAGTCACCCGGATGGCCCGCGACGCCGCTGCTCGTCACCCACAGCGCGATGAACCACGCGTTCGGGTGCGTCTCCGTGATCAGCCCGGTGCCGGCGCCGCCGCTCGCGAAGGCGCAGCCCTCGGCGCCCACTGGTAGCCGCTGAAGTCGCCGAGGGCCCCGGCCAGGATGACGACGTGGTCGTCCTTGCAGGCGGTGTCGTCCACCGTGACCTGGATCCGGTCGCCGCTGGTCTCTCGTCAGCCGCATCGGCTGCGTCGTCGCCCTTGCCGTCGCCCACGGGCGGCGGGACCGTCGCGCCGGCCGTGCAGCTCCGGTTGCCGGTAATCTCGATGTCGTCGGCCGCGAACTCCACGATGTCGCCCAGGGCGGGTCCGTCGGCGACCCGGAACCGGATCCGCATGGTCGACGTCAGGGTGACGAAGGCCTGCAGGTCGAACTGGACGCGGGTCCAGGTGTTGGTGGTCGTCACGGTGTCGGGAATCGTCTCGAGCGGCACCCACGTCGTGCCGTTGTTGCTGACCTCCAGGACGTAGTAGTCGCCGGCGTCGTCCGGGTCCTCGTTCTCGAACCAACGCCACAGGCTGAGGGTGGCCGCCGAGTAGCCGGACAGGTTGATGACCCGTGAGGTGGCGACGACCTCGCCATTGTCGACGTCATCGGCGCCGACGGAACCGGCGGGGTTCGGGGCGGTGTAGAGACAAGCGACCCCCGGGGCTGCGGTGTGATCGTCCTCCGGTTGGCTCGGCTGGCTGTTGTTGCCGATGGTGCCGACGGGGTCGCCGATGACGAAATCGCCGGCGCTGGCCGCGGGGGTCCCCCTGGCGAACGTCCAGCCCAGGTTCCCGTTCTCGAAGCTGTCCGCGAACACGACCTCGGTGATCCCGGTGGGCGAGCCCGAGCGCTCCACCGTGTTGCCGTCCTCGACGCCCGTCGACACGGCCACGGCGCGCACGACGTAATGGTACGTGGTCCCGCTCGTCAGGCCTTCGGTGTCCGCGTACGTCGTGGTCGTGAGGCCGGCGGCGACCCGGTTGGCCGGGACGGCGAGCGACGGGAGAGGTCGCGCTGCGGTAGACGGAGTAGGTCACGCCGCCGGGGCACGGGGACGCCGCCGCGGGCCACGCCAGGTTCAGCGTACAGGTGCTGTTCCCGCGTTGGTCACGGTCGCGATCCCGGTGAAGGCCGGGAACGCCTGCCACGTGATCGGCACGCCGGCCGGGTCGAAGACGAAGTCGGGGCAGTCCGAGGCCCTGGACCTTGCAGTTGTAGGTGTGGGTGCCCGTGTCGCCGGCCGTGTAGGAGGCGCGAGTCGGCCCCGGGGATCGGCGAGCCGTCCACCGTCCACTGGTACGTGAAGGGCCCGGTCCCGCCCGTCAGCGAGGCCGTCAGGGGCTGCGCGGTCCCGGCGCAGAGGGTCAGCGGTCCTTCGGGCGTGACATCCACGAAGGGGTTGCCGGGACACGCGCTGCCCATCGCGCACGGCGCCGGGCACCATCACGTTGGTGACGCGAGGTCGTCGATGTACGCGCCGGGGTTCCGCGACGCGCAGTCGGTGGTGAGGTTGAACCGGAACTGCATCGTGGCGTGGTCGTAGGCCGCGGGGAGCGTCGCGGTGTAGCGGGTCCAGGTCGCGCTGCTCCCCGTGAAGGCCTGCATGGTGCTGGGGTAGTCGCAGTCGTTGATCCACTCGGTCCCGTCGCCTGCCGGGTAGGGATAGACGTCGCCGCAGACCTTCGCTCCGCTGCAGTCCCCGGTCTGGCTGAGCGAGAGCGTGGAGGGATAGTCGGGCTCCAGCTCCGCGTTCGTGATCGCCTGCCAGGTCCCCGTCGTGCACTGGGGGTCCCCGCAGACCCGGGTCTCGAGCACGACGCCGTCCCAGTTCGCCTCGAGGTCGTACTGGGTCGAGAACGACACCTGGATCCCGGTGGTCGTCTCCAGCGGCGGCGAGAGCAGCGCCGAGCAGTTGTTATCGGGAACCGCTCCGGAAGGGTTGTCGGCGTCCGCCGCCTGCACGGAGCGGTACGCGCGGGAGCCGCCCGGGGTGGCGTTCTGAAGCTGCGATACGGTCCACGCGATCGCACCGCCGCAGTTGCTGGCGGGCAGCATCTTCGCGTCGCCGGTGTCCCCCCCGTCGTCGGTCCAGGTGCCGACCGCCGGAGGTCCCGTCGGCCTTCCGGAGCGCTCGACGGCATTCGCGTCCTCGATCCCGATGGCCGTGTCCAGCGCGCGGACGACGTAGAAGTACCGGGTGCCGGTCATCAGCGCGTTCAGGTCGCTGAAGGTCGTCGAGGAGACGGTGGCGACCAGGTTCTCGGGCGACGGCGTGAATCCCGGCGTCGTGCCGCGGTAGACCCGGTACTGCAGCGGGCCGCCGCAGTAGGCGGTGCCCGCGGTCCAGGACAGCGTCAGGGTGCAGGTGGAGCTCCCGGTGTCGTCGACGCTCTGCAGCCCGGCGAAGACGGGCGGCTGCGTGCAGACGCCCGTGGTCAGGGCGTCGTCGCAGTTGCCGTACACGGTCTCGCAGAGCGCGGTCTCGTCGAGGCCGGTCACGGCGTAGGCGTAGGGAACCTGGCCCGAGACGGGGTCGTCGACGAAGCTGGTGCCCGCGATACCCGAGGCGATCCGGACGAAGCCCGCCTGCGGGCAGGCGCCGAGCGCGCGGTAGACGTGGAAGCCGGACGAGCCCGGGCTTCCGTTCGCCCACGAGAGCGCGATCCGGTTGTCGCCCGCCGGCGTCGCCGTCAGCCCGGCCGGAGCGCCCGGCATCTGGCAGGGGACCGGGGTCGCCGTGATGCAGTCGCTGATCGGGCCCCAGGAGCCGGTGCACGCGGGCGGGTTCTCGTAGTAGGGCTGGACCCGGTAGTAGTAGGCGATGCCGTTCACCACGCCGTCGTCGGTGAAGGTCGTCGTGGGCGCGTCGACGGTCGCGACCCGGGTGAAACCGGCGCCGCAGTCGGTTTCGTTCCGGAGGATCTCGTAGCGGGTGGCGCCGGCGACCGCGTTCCAGGTGAGGATGATCTGGTTGTTCTGGCCGAGTGCCGAGAGGTTCTGCGGCTGCGCCAGCGGCAGGCAGGCGGGCGACGCCTGGTTCTTGTTCTGCGGATCGGTGGCGGCGCCGCAGGCGATGTTGTGGCGGTTCAGGGCCGCGAAGATCCCCGCGGCGTGCGGCGTTCCGTTGCCCACGCCGTCCCCGTCGTCGTCGATCGCCATGAAGAGGTTGTAGAGCGTGTCGCCGGTGCACCCGGTCGAGTTGGGCAGGGTGCAGGAGTACATGCTGTCCAGCGCGGCGTGGCTGGTCCAATAGAGGCGGTCCATCAACTGCCAGCCGGAGGAGACGTCCAGGCCGCACTGCGCGAAGAAATCGCCGTTCGGCTCGGGGGGCGGGCGGGGACCCTTCACCATCTCCCAGAGGGCCTGGGTGGAGATCCCGGACTCGCAGTGGTCCTCCAGGCCGCAGGGCCCGAAGTAGCTCCCCCCCGAACAGCTCCAGAACGAACCGTGGTTGGCGGCGGTCCAGGGCGTCTTGTTGGTGTGCTTCCAGTAGTCCGCGTCGCGGATGCCGGAGCAGCCGAGGCACGAGTCGCCGTACCCGCTGCAGTTGCCGGACGGGTAGTAGAAGCCGCGCCCCACGCACGAGTCGTGGATCAGGACCGAAGCGGTCCAGTCGGCCCGCGTCTCGACCGGCGGGCTGCTGCCGCCCGACTCGTCGTAGTCGTCCCAGCTGTGCCCCCACTCGTGGACGGAGACCCCGGGCAGCTCGCCCAGGTTCCAGCACCCGGACGCCGACTGGTAGAAGTTGAGCGTCCCGCCGCCCGACGTGGCGTTGCACCACGGCGACTGGTTGACGTTGACGTTCATGTGGTTCGTGTTCAGCCACGAGTTGTTCGGGTAGTAGGTGCGGGCTTTGATGTTCGCCATCGTCAGGTGGTAGTACTGCGTCCGCGCCGACATCGTGTTGCCCGCGCCGCCGGGGTTCGGGCTGGGCACCTCGCAGTTGGTGCCAACCGGGTCCGGGAAGCCCGCGTAGTCCGCATTCCCGCTGGTCGTGGTGAGGGAGGCCGGCCCGCAGGAGTCGTTCACCCAGGTGTACTTGCCGTACCGGAGGTCCACGGTGGCCGAGTCGCCCGGGAACCGCCCCCCTTCGTCGGCGTAGTCGTTCGGCGCCGGCAGGCCGGTCTGGGCGTACGGGAACGGACGATCGGCCGCGCCGGTGTGGTCGTCACCCGGATAGATGCCGCCGTGAACCCGCCCGTAGCGGTTCGTGTCCACGAAGCGGAGGATCGTGCCGGTGTGGGCATCGATGAGCGCTTCCCAGGTCCCCGTGACGTCCGCGCGCTCGAACACGACGCGGTAGGCGAGCGCGTGGGAGAGTCCCGCGCCGGCGGGACCATCGAACCGGTCCGGGTTCACGCCGTCGGGGGTGATCGGAACCAGCACCAGCGATCCGGCATCGAGGATGCGGTCCGCGGAATCCGGGAAGCCGCCGAGATACCCTCCCAGGATGGAGTAGGCCGCGGCCGGCTCGAACGCCGGCGTCGTACTGGTGCGCACCGGTGCGAGCCGGGACGTGGAGACCTGGAGCAGGTTCCCCCGGTTGATGACGAACCGCAGGGCGGCGCCCTCGACCGGGACGCCGTTCACCGCCTGGCGGAAGGTCGCGTAGACCATGTGAGCGACCGGGCCGGCGCTCGACGCTTCGAGCAGCAGCTCGCGGGGATCGATCCCGATCAGGCCCTGGTATCGATCGAGGAAGCTGCGCGTCAGCGTTTCGATGGTCGCCACCGGAAGGCAGGTGGCATCGCGGCACGACGAGCCGAAATCCTCCCAGCGCAGCGTGTTGGCGTTGCCGGGGAGGAAGGGGATCGCGCCGCCGTAGAGGAGCGTGAGCACGTTGCGGCGCTTGTCGAGCCGCGCGCTCCAGAGCGCGCCGTGCTCGGTCCGGAAGGCGCGGAGGCCGGTGGTGCCCGCCTGGCCGGGCCGCAGGTCGTCCAGGTCCACCGGTGCCTGAGGCGTCCGGAGTTCCGGCCGGACGAACACCAGGTCATCGAGCGCGTGCCGCGACTCCTTCGTGACGAACGCCCCGGTCGGGGTCGAGAGCAGGAAAGCGACACCGGCCAGGCAGACCAGCCTCAGCACCTTCGCGCACCACATGCCCGTGCCTCCTCGGTCGGTGGATCTTATCGCGTGCCAGGGAGTTTCAGGCTGCGGGGCAGCGGCTGACTCGAGACGGGATCGAGGTGAGCCGCGGTCCCGGGTCCGGCTCCCGGCCCCGGGGACGAACGGCCGGACGCCGCCGTCGTCTGGTGATCAGGTCAGGGTTTCGCCCTTGTTCGGTCGGGGTTTGATCGCCGGGCCCTGTTCCACACGATCACGTCGTCCAGCGAGCTGTAGGCCGCGGGCACGACGAAGAGTGTGAGCAGCGTCGAGACGGCCATCCCGCCGACCAGCGCCAGCGCCATCGGGCGTTGGAGCTCGGCCCCTGGGCCGACAGCGAACGCCGGAGGCAACGCGCCGGCGATCGTCGCGACCGACGTCATGAGAATCGGCCTGAGCCGGATCGGGCAGGCCTGCAGCAACGCCTCGTGACGCTCGACCCCGCGCTCGCGGATCTGGTTCGTGAAGTCCACCAGCATGATCGAGTTCTTCTTGGCGATCCCCACCAGCAGGATGAGACCGAGCATGCTGTAGATGTTGAGGCTCTGGCCGGCCGCCCACAGGGCGAAGAGCGCCCCGCTGATGCTGAACGGCAGGGCGAGCAGGATCGTGAACGGGTGCGCGAAGGAGTTGAACTGCGAGGCGAGGACCATGTACGCGACGACGAGGCCCAGGCCGAACGCGAACCACAGCGACTGGAACGACTCGCGGTAGGCGCGCGTACTGCCCGACAGCACGGCTCGATAGCCGTCGGGGAGCACCGAACGCGCGATGGCCAGCGAGCGCTCGACCGCCGCGTCCTGCGAGACGCCCGGCGCGACGTTCGCGAAGATCGTGATCGCGCGCTCCCGGTCGCGGCGCGTGACGGCCTGCAGCGACGGCTGCTGCTCGATGCGGGTCAGGTCGCCGAGACGGACGAGCCCGCCGCTCGCCGTGCGCACGAGCAGGCGCTCGATGTCTTCGGGCCGCTCGCGCTGCGGCGCCAGCAGCCGGACCCGGATGTCGAAGCGCCGTCCCTTGTCCTTGAACTTGCCCACGCGCACGCCGCCGATCGCCGCGTTCACCGTCTCACCGATGGCGGCCATGCTCACGCCCACGTCCGCTGCCTTGTTGCGGTCGGGCAGGACCCGCACCTCCGGCATCCCGACCTGGTAGTCGCTGTCGACGTCGGAGACCAGCCCCGTCCCGCGCATCTGCTCCGTGATCTCGCGCGCGGAGCGGGCCAGCGTGCTCCAGTCCGGCCCGCGGACGTTGAACTCGATCGGGAAGCCGCCGCCGCGCGAGGGGCTGAAGCCGGCCAGCGAGATGTCCTGGAGCGTCACGCGCCCGCCGGGGATCGCGCCGGCGTACTGCCTGACGACGCCCATGAACTCCTGCTGGGTCAACGGCCGCCCGAGCTCGGGGTCGCGCGGGCGGCGGCCCGGCTCCTTCATGTTCACGTAGGCCATGCCCGTATTGACGTCGCTGCCGCCGAATCCTCCGACCGATCCGGAGAAGAGCGCGACCTCGGGCCGCGAGAGCAGGAAGCTCTCGATCTGCCGGAAGTAGCGGTCCGTCGCGTCGAGGCTCGACCCCACCGGCGTCTGGAAGCGGAGCGTGAAGCGGCTCATGTCCTGGCTGGGGACGAACTCCTGGCGCAGCAGGCCGACGATGAACAGGGAGAGCACGAAGAAGACGAAGGAGCCGACCAGCACCCAGGTCCGGTGGTGCAGCGCCGGCTTGAGCGCGCGGAGGTACGCGTCCGCGAGGGACCTGAACATCCCGTCCATCAGCCGGCCCAGCCAGCCGCGGTGCTCCACCTCGAGGAAGCGCGAGCAGCGCATCGGTGCCAGCGTCAGCGCCTCGAGCAGCGACAGGAGCACGGCCACCGAGATCGTGACGCCGAACTGGAAGAAGAACTTGCCGATGATCCCCTTCATGAAGGCCACCGGCAGGAAGATCGCCACGATGGCCAGGGTCGTCGCCGTGGCGGCGAAGGTGATCTCCCGGGCGCCGACGGACGCGGCCTTCACTTTGCCCTCGCCCATCTCGCGGTGCCGGTAGATGTTCTCGAGGACCATGATCGCGTCGTCGACGACGATCCCGACGACGAGCGTCAGGCCGAGGACGGTATAGGTGTTGAGCGTGAAGCCGAAAAAGTAGATCACGATGAACGTCCCGAGGATGGACGTCGGAATCGCCAGCAGGATGTTGAGCGTCGTCGACCACGAGCCGAGGAACAGCCAGCAGACGAATCCCGTCAGCAGCGCCGCCAGCAGGAGCGTGAAGAGGATCTCGTTGATCGCGCGCTCGACGAAGACCGTCGTGTCCCAGTTCACGTCGAGGCGAAGCCCCTCGGGAAGCTGGCGCCTGATCAACTCCATCTTCGCCTTCACGTCGTGGCCGACCTGGACGGCGTTGGCACCGCGCAGCTTCGTGATGCCGAAGCTGATCGACGGCTCGCCCATGGCGCGGCCGATGCGCCGCCGGTCCTCGAGGCCGTCTTCGACGACGGACACGTCCCGGAGGCGCACCGGCGCGCCGTTCGTATACGCGACGACAAGTTCGCCGAAGGACGCGACGTCGATGGCCTCGCCTTCCGCGCGTACGTTCATCTCGCGCTCGGGGCCCTCGATCCGCCCGGCCGGCGTTTCCGAGTGTTCGCGGGCGATGGCGCGGTTGACGTCGAGGACCGTCAGGCCCTGGGCCTCGAGGCGCGCGGCGTCGTACCACACGCGCAGCGTGCGGTCGCGGAACCCGAAGACGTGGATCTCCCCGACCCCCTCGATCGTCTGCAACTGGGGACGGATCACGTTGCGGACGTAGTCGGCGAGGAACGTCGGCGGCCGGTCTCCGGCGAGCGAGAGCCGGATGATCGGCTGGTCCTCGGGGTTGGTCTTCGAGATGGTCGGCGGGTCGATCTCGCGGGGAAGGTCGTGGGCCGCCTGGGACACCTTGGACTGCACGTCCTGCAACGCGGCGTCGATGTTGCGGCCGAGGTCGAACTCGATCGTGATGTTCGCCTGCCCCTGGCGAGCCGTGGAAGAGATCTGCTGGATCCCCTCCACCGTCATGACGCCGTCTTCGAGCGCGTCGACGACGTCCGTCTCCATGATCTCGGGGGAGGCTCCTTCCCAGCCGACCGAGACGGACACGATCGGGAAGTCGACGTCGGGGTTCTGGCTGATGCCCAGCCCTCGAAACACGCTGCCGAACCCGGTGTAGCAGATCGTGCCGAAGCCGATCAGGGCGAACATCAACACCCAGGCGAAGACGTGGTTGCGGATCGAGATGTCCGCGAGCGTCATGCCGCTGGCGATGACCCGCGGGTCCTCCGGCGGTTCGGGGGTGCGCGTTCCGGGCGGTTCGCTCACGAGGGGCCCTTCGGCGCCGGTGGCTGCCCGTCCCCTCCGACCGCGTTGACGGCGATGCCGTCGGCGAGCCGGTCGGACCCCTCCGTGACCACGATCTCGCCGGTCCGGAGGCCCGCGAGAATCTCGACCGCCCCGTCCCCGGTCCTCAGGCCGATCTGGACGGAGCGCTGGCTCGCGCGGCCGGCGTCCACGACGTAGACGACGAAGCCGCGCTCGCTCGCCTGCACGGCGCCTTCGGGCACGACGACGGCGTCCGCGTGCGTGCGGGTCGTCAGTGTCACCTCGGCGAAGAAGCCCGGCTTGAGCATTCCGGGGTTCTTCACCCAGGCCAGGACCTCCACCTGCCGCGTCGCGGGATCGGCGATGTCGCCGACGTGATAGACCTCGGCCTGGAACTGCCGGTCCTGGAGCGGCGCCACGCGGAAGGCGACGGTCTGGCCCTCGAGCGTCCTGAGAGACTCGGCCTCGGAGACCTTGAAACGCAACCGCAGGCGCCCGAGGTCGACCAGGGTCGCCACCACCGTCCCGACCGTGACGAACTGGCCGGTGTCGACGCCACGGGTGTTGACCACGCCGGCGCGCGAGGGACGCACCTCGGCACGCCGAGCGTCCTGCAGCGCGAGGTCGAGGGCCGCCTGCGCGGCGGCGGCCTCGGCGGCGAGGCGCTCGGCTTCCTGGCGCGCACGGTTCAGCTCTTCGGCCGCGACGAGCTGCTCCTGATCCAGTGCCTCACGCCGTCGCAGGTCCGACAGCGCTCGCTGGGAGTCGGCGACCGCTCTGCGGTGCGCCGCTGCCGCCCGCGCCGCCTCCAGCCGGTAACGCTCCGGGTCGATCCGCGCCAGGACCGTGTCGCGGGTCACGTGGTCGCCGGGGTTGAAGAGGACCTGCGAGATCGCCCCTTCGACCTCGGCAGTCACCTGGACAAGTTCTTCCGCCTCGAGCGAACCGAGCGCCTCGACCCTGTAAACCACGTCGCGCGCCGCGACCGAGGCCACACGGACGTTGAGGGCGCGGGCGCCGCCGCCCACGGCCGAGTTCCCCGTGTCGCCTTCCCGCGAGCAGGCCGTCAACGAGCAGCAAAGGAGAAGGAGGGCCAGCACGCGCGGAACGATCGTCACGAGCTCCTCTTTCCGAGGCGAGCGCGACGCGTCCTCCGGCGCCCATCCCCCGTGGATCGTACCACCCGCCTGGTTGGGCTGGCGCCGAAGAGCGAAACCCGGAAGTTCAAGGAGAAGGACGGCTGGACGCTCACGATCACCCGGGTCGGAACGGACTCCAGGGGCCGGGCCGCCGACAACACCCTGGTTCTCGTCGGACAGCAGGCCGGGGCTAAGGCTTCCCGCGCTCGATCGAGTCCAGGATCAGCCGGAAGCGCGGCTGGTCCTGGATACCCGCCAGGAAGGCGTCCCGCCGGAACCACGCTGCGCGCTCGTCGCCGTTCCGTACGGCGCGGTCGAGCCAGTCGAGCGCTTCGTCGGTGCGGCCGCAGAGCGCGTAAATCTCGGCGACCTGCGCCGGCGCGAACATCGCGATCCCGGCGTACTTCAGCGTCTCGGCATCGAGCGCGGCGATCGCCGCATCCACCTTGCCCTCGCGCGCCAGCAGCAGCGCCCAGAGCAGCCGCACGCGGAAGTTCGAGTGCGTCGCCGCGGAGATCCCCTCCAGTATCGTGCGCGCGCCCCGGGTGTCACCCTGGTAGAGGTGAAGGCGAGCCATGGCGCGCGCGGCAGACAGGTTTGCGGCGTCCTGCTCGAAGACCTTCTCGATCTCCCGGTGCGCGTCGTCGATGCGGCCTTCGTCGAAGAGAATGTCCGACAGCATGATCCGCGCGAACCAGAAGAGGGGGACCCCCTCGAGGATGCCCCGCGCCCGGGCCTCGGCGGCTTCCGGTCGGCCGCTGTGCCGGTCGTCGATCGTGAGCCAGGCGGCGCCGGGCTGGCTCTGCGGGTTCAGCTGCAGCGAAAGCTCGAGTTCCTGCCGGGCCGGCTCCTTCCGGTTCAGGTAGAGCAGGGTGGCGCCGAGCGTAGCGTGAGCGGAGCCGAGGCCCGGCTGACTGGCCAGAATGTCCCGGATGTCGCGCTCGCTGGCGTAGACGAGCCCACCGTCGTTGGCGGACCCCTCGTGGATCGCGATCACGTTGGTGAGGGCGCGCATCGCGCGCGCGGAGCCGAAGGTCGGATCGAGTTCGATCGCACGGTCGAGCATCTTCCGGGCGCGCGGGACGTCCAGCTGCGCGCGCAGGAACAGCAGCCCCTTCTCGAAGTACTCGTTGGCCTCGGCGTTGGGCGACGGGGCCTCGCCGATCGACGAGAGGCTCGCGGGGTGATCGGCGGCCGGGGGGCCGCCGCGTTCCAGCAGGGTGCGCCCTTTCCAGGCGACGAGGCCGGCGATCGCCGCAACGACCGCCACCGTCACGACCACCGCCGGAAGGGCTCGCGGGCGCCGCGCGTGCTGCGGGGCGTCCGCGGTGGCGTCGAGCGCCGCGGCGAGATCGCGCGCGGAGGCGAAGCGCTCCCCGGGGCTCTTTCCGAGGCAGCGACGCACGATTCCCGCGAGCCCCGGGGAAAGCCCGGAGGTCGCCGGCGGTTCCTCGCGGAGGATCGCCGTCATCGTCTCGGCGGGCGTGTCGCGCCGGAACGGGCGCCGCCCGGTGAGCATCTCGAAGAGCACCGAGCCGAACGAGAAGATGTCGGACCGCGCGTCGGCGGCGACCCCTCGCACCTGCTCGGGCGAAAGGTAGTCGATCGTGCCGAGCACGGTGCCGGGCGTCGTCAGGCTCGTGCGCGTGGGCGAGAGCGAGGCATCGGCCGGCGCCCCCAGCGCGCCCGCGGGGTCGACATACGCGGCCAGCCCGAAGTCGAGGATCTTCACGTGACCGTCGCGGGTCAGGAAGACGTTCTCGGGCTTGAGATCGCGGTGGATGATCCCGCGATCGTGCGCGGAGGCCAGCGCGCGCGCGATCTGCCGCGCGAACTCCGTCACGCGGGCCGGGGCGAGCGGGCCCTCGGCCAGCGCCGCGCGCAGCGTCTGCCCCTCCAGCAGCTCCGTCACCGCGTAGGCCGAGCCCTCGTGCTCGCCGAAGCCGTAGATCGCGAGGATGCCCGGGTGGGAGAGCGCCGCGACTGCCTTCGCTTCGCGCTGGAACCGCGCGCCGCGCTCGGGATCGCGCGCGAACGCCGCCGGCAGGAACTTGATCGCGACGTCGCGGTCGAGCGCGGTGTCGCGGGCCTTCCAGACCACCCCCATCCCGCCCTCGCCGATCTGCTCGAGGAGCCGGTAGGGACCGATGCGGAGGCCGGGCTCGGGGTGCACGGGCCGAGTATAGCGGAGCGGCGAGCGGGTCGCGGACGAGCGACGCTCAGCCCGCGGCGACGGCCTCGCCCATCGTCACCTGCAGCCGGTGGACCGCGCCGTCGTCGACCAGCGGTATCGCCCGGGCATCGACCGGTGCGCCGTCCATCAAAGCGGCCGCGATGCCGCGGCTCGCGTGCCCGGGGTTGTCCACGCGGATCTCGTAGACGGCTCTCCCCGTGGCGCCAGCGGACGGAGAAGCCGTCCCATGAGCCGGGGATGCACGGCGCGAGCACGAAGCTGTCGCCGCGCCGCCGGAGGCCGAGGATCGACTCGAGACCGAGGCGGTACATCCAGCGCCGCCGAGCCGGTGTACCAGGTCCAGCCGCCCCGCCCGATGTGCGCCGGGTGCGTGTAGACGTCGGCCGCGACCACGTACGGCTCGACCTTGTAGCGCTCGACGGCGGCCGGCGTGCGGCTGTGGTTGATCGGATTCAGCATGTGGAACAGCTCGACCGCCTCGTCGCCGCTGCCCATCTGCGCGATCGCCATCACCGCCCAGAGCGCCGCGTGCGTGTACTGGCCGCCGTTCTCGCGCACGCCCGGCAGGTAGCCCTTGATGTAGCCGGGGTCGAGCGCCGACTGGTCGAACGGCGGCGCGAGCAGCTGGATCACGCGGGCGTCGCGGCGCACCAGCTGCATGCGCACGGCTGTCCATGGCGCGCTCGGCGCGGGCGCGCGGCGCCGTGCCGGAGAGCACGGCCCAGCTCTGCGAGATCGAGTCGATCCGGCACTCGGCGTTCTGCGCCGAGCCGAGCGGCGTGCCGTCGTCGAAGTAGGCACGGCGGTACCAGTCGCCGTCCCAGGCCTGCTCGAGCATCGCGGCCAGGCGCTCGCGCTCGCCGCGCCAGCGCGCCGCCGCGCGCGGCGTCGCCGCGCGCCTCGCGCGATGGCCGCGAAGTCGCGCAGGATGCTCGACAGGAACCAGCCCGAGCCAGACGCTCTCGCCGCGCCCCTCCCGTCCCGACGCGGTTCATGCCGTCGTTCCAGTCGCCGGTGCCGATCAGCGGCAGCCCGTGCGGCCCCGCGGTCAGGCTGCGCTCGATCGCGCGCACGCAGTGCTCGTAGAGCGTGCCGCTCTGCGCCGACACGACCGGGCTGGCCGTAGGCCTCCTGCTCGCGCGGGACCGAGCGCCGGCGCCTCCAGGAACGGAATGGCTCGCTCGAGCACGCGCGTGATCGCCGGTGCGACTTGACGTAGTGCGCGACGGCGTAGGGGAGCCACAGCAGGTCGTCGGAGCAGCGGCGTGCGCACGCCGCGGCCCGATGTGCTCGTGCCACCAGTGCTGCACGTCGCCTTCGACGAACTGGCGCGCGGCCGCAGCGCAGCAGGTGCTCGCGGTAGAGGTCCGGCCGCGCGAACGCCGAGCGCCATCACGTCCTGCAGCTGGTCGCGGAAGCCGTAGGCGCCGCCCGGCTGGAAGAAGCCGGTGCGGCCCCACAGCCGCGAGCTCAGCGCCTGGTAGAGCAGCCAGCGGTTCATGATCAGGTCGAACGAGTCGTCCGGGGTCTCGACCTGCGACGGCGCCGAGCATCGTCGTCCCAGCGGTCGCTCGACCTCCTCGAGCGCCCGGCGCGCGGCGGCGACTGCCGGCCGAAGCGGCGCGCCAGCGCGAGGGCGTGCTCGCGGTCGTCGCCCTGGCCCGAGCAGCAGCACGACCTCGCGCGTCTCGCCGGGCGCGAGGTCGACCCGGACCTGCAGCGCGGCGCACGGGTCGAGGCCGGCGCCGAAGCGCCGTCCGAGGCGACTCGCGCGCCAGCGCGGCCGGCCGCCGCAGCGAGCCGTTGCGGCCCAGGAACTCGCAGCCGGTCGCCGGTCGCCGAGGCGGGCGCGCGGACTCGCGTGCGCGAACGCCACGCGCCCGGCGAAGTCGGCGTTGTAGGGGTTGCGCGCCAGCACCGCGCCGGTCTCGGGGTCCTGCTCGGTGACCACGAAGCGGTGCTCGCCGGCGCGCGGCGGGCACAGCGCCCACTCGTGGTAGGCGAAGACGCTGAGCCGCCGCGGGACGGCCGGTCGTGGTTGGTGAGGGAGAGCAGCGAGAGCTTGACCGGCTCGTCGGCGTGGACGAACACCGTGAGGTCGCTGGCGATCGCCGTGCGCGCCGTGGGCGAAGCGCGTCACCCCGGCGCCGTGGCGCGTCACCCAGCGGCCGGCCGTCGCGCCGTCGCGGCAGCGGACCCGGGGTGGCGCCCCAGATCTCGCCGCCCTCCTCGTCGCGCAGGTAGAGGGCCTCGCCGCTGAATTCGCTCACCGGATCGTTGCCGAAATGAGTGAGGCGGTTCTCGCGGCTGTTGCCGGACCAGGTCCAGGCCGCGCCGGTGGCGCCGACCACGGTGCCGAAGCGCTCGTTGGCGATGACGTTGACCCACGGCATCGGGGTGTCTTCGTCGCCGCGCAGCACGACGGCGTACTCGCGGCCTCCGGCGGTGAAGCCGCCGAGCCCGTTGGCGTGCGTCAGCGGCGGCGTCGCGACCTCGGGACCGGCGGTGTCGGCGAATCGCCGCCTCGGGCGCGCGGCTCGGCGACCAGCGCGGCGGGCCAGTCCGGCTCGGGGTACGGCAGTCCGAGCTGGTCGGCGAGCGTCGCCGCGGTCGCCGCTCAGCACCGCGCGCGCGGCGGCCAGCAGAAGCACGCGCTCCGGCTCGGGCATGACGTCGCCGCGCAGCAGGAACACGCCGCCCGGGCCGGTGCTTCCACGCCGCCCAGGGGCCCTTCTCGAGCAGCGCCCTGGAGCTGCTCGTGCATCTCGTCCAGGTAGCTCGCCGGGTGCTCGTTCAGGATCACCACGTCGGCGCTCAGCCCCTTGAGCCGCCAGTACTCCTGCGCGCGCAGCACCTGGCGCACCAGCGGCAGGTCGTTCGTCCTCGACCACGCGCACGACCAGGATCGGCAGGTCGCCCGAGATGCCGTGCGGCCACAGGCCGGGCTGGCCGAGCGTGTTGCCGTGCCAGGTACTCGGGCGGCGCGCGCAGCGCGCGCGTCGGTCCACAGCACGTGCGACGCGAGCCGCTCGTAGAGCTGCGCCTCGTCGGTCGAGATGCCCAGGTGGCGCAGCCGCATCTGGGTCTGCGTGGTGGCGAGCGCGAAGGTGCGGGCGGCCGAGGCGGGATCGTCGTACTTCTCGGCCAGCGCGATCGCCGCGGCGCGGCTGGTCGCGACGCCGGTCGCGAACGCGAGGCGCACCTGCCCGCCCGGGGCGATCCGCACGCGCCGGCGCAGGCTCAGGACCGGGTCGAGCACCGCCCCGGTGCGTGCCCGAGAGCGCCCGGCCGTCGAGCGCCGACGGGGTTCTCGGGCGTGCGGCCGCGGCCGAGGAAGCGCGCGCGGTCGGTCTCCCACTCGATCGCGCCGTGCACGCCGCCCTCGGCGCTCAGCACGTGCACCGCCCACGGGGTCGTCTCGTCCGGCGAGCGCGGGCGGCGGCCGCAGAGCAGCGCCGTGCACTCGGGCCGGTACTCGGTCTCGAGGAACAGCTTGAGGAACGCGGGGTGGGCGAGATCGTCGGCGGGCGGCGCGAGCACGATCTCGACCAGGCTCGTCACCTCGATCTCGCGCAGGCGGTCGCTGTGGTTGACCAGCGTGACGCGCCGCACCTCGACGTCGTCCTCGGGCGAGACCGTGATCTCGAGCCGGGTCTCGATGCCGTCGTCGGTGCGGTCGAACACCGCCTCGTCGGCGCGGAAGCGTCACCCGGTAGCGCTCCGGCTCGCGGCACACCGGCTGGTGGGCCGCCGACCACGAGCAGGCCGCTGCGCACGTCGCGCAGGTAGATGAACTGGCTGCCCGGATCGCGCGGTCGGGTCGTCGCGCTGGCGCGTGACCGCGCTGCCCGCGCCAGCTGCTCGCGCCGCCGCCGGCGTTGGTGACGACCGCGGTGTACTGGCCGTTCGAGAGGAAGTGGGCGCTCGGGTAGAGCGTGTGCGGCGAGCGGAAGCGCCGTGGCGAGACCGCGAGCACCAGCGGCTCGACGCGCGTGGACTCGGCCGGGCCGCGGCCGGATGACCGGCACGAAGCGCGGCACGCGCTCCTGCAGCAGCGGCTCGGTGGCCTGCACGCGCGGGTCGGAGTGGAAGCGCCGCACCATCGGCGCGCCGAGCACGGCGTTGGCCAGCGCCACCAGGCTCATGCCCTGGTGGTGGGCGAAGAAGGCCCGCACGACGCTGGAGCCGCGGCGTCGTCGGGCGGCGGTCTCGTCCTCGGCACGGCGTGCGACTTGCGCGGCGTGTAGTCGAGCGCCTCGTACGAAGCCGAAGCGGCCCGCGGCGCCCTCGCGCGCCAGCCGGCGGAAGTTCGCGGCGGCGGCGGCGGGATCGACCAGCGCGGCGAGCGCGGTCGCGTAGGGCGCGATCACCAGGTCCTCGGCCAGCCCGCGCTTGAGTCCCAGGCCGGGCACGCCGAACGCCTTGTACTGGTAGCTGCCGTGCGGGTCCACCACGTCGATAGGCCGACTCCGAGATGCCCCACGGCACGCGCTGGCGCCGGCCGTAGCGGATCTGCGCGCGCACCACCGCGCGGCAGGTGCTCTCGAGCAGCGTCTCGGGGTGGCTGCGCAGCAACCAGCAGCGGCATCAGGTACTCGAACATCGAGCCGCTCCACGACACCAGCGTGGTGCAGCCCTCGACGCTCACCAGCGCGCGCGAGAGCCGGAACCAGTGCTCCTGCGGCACCTCGCCGCGGGCGATGGCGATGAAGCTCGCGAGCCGGGCCTCGGAGGCCAGCAGGTCGTAGTACGAGGCGTCGAGGCGGCCCGGGCCCTCGGCGTCGGCGAGCCGGAAGCCGATCGAGAAGACGCCGCGCGTCGCGGTCGTAGAGGAACTTCCAGTCCATGCGCGTCGGCGAGGTCGTCGCAGCGGCGGGCGAGGTCGATGCAGCCGCGCGCGCAGCGCGTCGGGCCGGCTCGCCGTTCTCCGGCCGGCAGGGCGAGCGCCTCGTGCGAGCAGCGCGGCCCCACTCCGCGACCTCGCGTCGGCTTCGGCGCCCGCCGGAGCGCGCCGCCGCGACATCGGCCTCGAGCGCGGCGCGCAGGCCGCCGGCGGCGCGACGTGCCGGCGAGCTTCGCGACGCGGCGCGCTGCCGGCCCGTCGCCGCGCGAGCGCCGCGCGCAGCGCGCCCAGCTCGCGCTGCGGCGGCGACGCCGCGGCGCGGGCAGCGGCGTCGCCGCGTGCGAGCGCCGGCGTGCGAGCGCCGCCAGCGCTTCGGCGAGCACGCCCGCGCGTGTCGGCGGCGCCGCCGCACAGCCGCGTCCTCGTCCTGGTCCCCGGGCCGCGCGGCGAGCTCGCGCAGCCCGGCCGGCGAGCGCCATCAGCGACGCCCGCCAGGTTGCCGCTGTCCACGGTCGAGACGTAGCGCGGCGCCAGCGGCGCGAGGCTCGTCGTGTCGTACCAGTTGAGCAGGTGGCCCTCGTGGCGCTCGAGCGACTCGACGCGTGCCGAGCGTCGCCTCGATGCGGTCGGCGAGCGCGCCGGTGCCGCAGGTAGCCCAGGTCGTGGGCGGCGAGCGTCGAGAGCAGCCCCATGCCGATGTTGGTCGGCGAGGTGCGGTGCGCGATCGCGCAGTTCCGGCGTCTCCTGGACGTTGTCGGGCGGCAGCCAGTGATCCTCCGCGGTGACGAACCGCTCGAAGTAGTGCCAGGTCCGGCGCGCGACGCCGGCGCAGCTGCGCGGCGTCGGCCTCGCCCGAGCACGAGGCGCCGCGGCACCACGGGCCGGCTCAGCCACCACGCGACCACGCGGCGAGGCCAGCCACGCGGCGAGGAACGGCAGCGCCACGCGGCAGCGCGCTGGCCGCGCAGTCGGCAGCACGCCCAGCAGCACCGCCAGCGCGGCCGCCGGGCCCGCCCACATCTCGGCGACGAACACCCGCGGGCCCCGGCGCGCGAGCAGCCGCGGCGGCGCGCGCCGCGCGTGGCCGCGGCGGTCTCCCACTCGAGCAGCCGGCGCTGCGTGATCACCATGCGCACCAGCGTCAGCACGATGGCGTGCAGCATCTCGTAGGCGTGGTAGGCGAGCAGCGTGATCTGCGAGCAGCACCTGCGCGCCCGCGGTCTGCAGCTCCGCCCACACGTCGTCGCAGGAAGACGCCCGAGCGGCTGCTGCGGGCGCGGGCCGCCGGCGAGGTGCACCAGCGGCGGCAGCAGCGGGAAGCCGAGCACCGCCAGCGCGGCCAGCGTCCAGCCGAGCGGCGAGCCCGGCAGCCAGGTCCACGCCGAGACCAGCAGCGCCAGCAGCGCGGGCGCCACCAGGCTGCGCCGCAGGTTGTCGAGGATCTTCCAGCGGCTGATGAGCGGCAGGCGGCTGCGCTCGAGGCCGTGCCGGCGTCGGCACCAGCGGCAGCAGGCAGAGCAGGATCTGCCAGTCGCCGCGCACCCAGCGGTGCTGGCGCCGCGCGTGGGCGAGCACGCTCGAGGGGAAGTCGTCCACGACCTCGACGTCCGAGACCAGCGCGCAGCGCGCGAACAGGCCCTCGAACAGGTCGTGCGAGAGCATCGCGTTCTCCGCGACGCGGCCCGTCGAGCGCGGCGCTGAACGCGTCCACGTCGTAGAGCCCCTTGCCGGTGAAGCTGCCCTCGCCGAACAGGTCCTGGTAGGTGTCGGAGACCGCGGTGGTGTAGGGGTCGATGCCGGTGTGCCCGGCGTAGACGCGCGCGAACAGCGAGCCCGCGGCGCTCGCCATCGTCACGCTGACCCGCGGCTGGAGGATGCCGTAGCCCTCGACCACCCGGCCGAGCGCGGGGTCGAAGCGCGGCCGGTTGAGCGGATGCTCGATCACGCCGATCAGCTGGCGCGCCGCGTCGCGCGGCAGGCGCGTGTCGCTGTCGAGCGTGATGCAGTAGCGGACGCGCGGCAGGACCTCGCGGGTCGCCGACCTGCACGGCGAAGCTGGTGTCGCCGGCGCCGCGCAGCAGGCGGTTGAACTCCTCGATCTTGCCGCGCTTGCGCTCCCAGCCCATCCACACGCCCTCGCTGCCGTTCCAGCGGCGCGCGCGGTGGAAGAGGAAGAAGCGGTCGGCGGTGCCGGGCGCGTAGCGGGCGTTGAGCGCCTCGATCCCCGCGATCGCCGCCGGCGAGCACCTCGTCCTCGCCGGGCAGGTGCTCGGCGGCCGCGTCCGGGAAGTCGGTGAGCAGCGCGAAGTGGATGTGGCGGGTCCATGTTGCCGAGCGCGTGGACCTCGAGGTGCTCGACCAGGGCGCGGGCGCCCTCGACCGACGAGAGCAGGGTCGGCACGATCACCATGGTGCGCGCCGACTCGGGACGCCGCCGCGCAGGTCGAGCCGCGGCAGCAGCCGCGGCCGGGCGAAGCGGTGGACGACGCGGTGCACGAGCGCCACGGCGAGATTCGCTGGCCGGGAGCGAGCGCGACGGCCGCCGACCCAGGCCAGCATCCAGCCCGGCGCGTCGGCGGCCCGCGCCACCGCCACCGCGCGCCGCCACGCCGAGCGCCGTGAGCAGCGCGATCGAGCCGAGGTAGACGGGCGTGGCGTGCGCGAACAGCACGCGCCGCGCGCGCTGCGCGCAGGCGGCGGACGGTGGGCCACGTCGCTGCTCGAGCTCGCGGCGGCCGCGGCCCGATCAGGTGGTAGCCGACGTGCGCCGCCCGCGGCGTCGGGCCCCGGCTGTCTCGGCCGCCTGGCGCGCGCTCTCGATCGGCGCGCAGCGCGACGCGCACCTGGGCCTCGCCGGTCGGGTCGGCCAGCTCCTCGACCGCGTGGCGGTAGCGGTCGCGGCTCGCGAAGTCCATGCGCGCGTAGACGCCGGGCGGGTCGCGCTGCAGGATCTGCTCGATCAGGCTGACGTCCTCGACGTACTCGTTCCAGTCGAGCGTGGCGCAGAGCCGGAGGCTGGTGATGGAGTTGCCCATCGAGATGTGGCTCATCGCCTGCCGCTGGTGCTCGGCGCGCACGGCTTCCTCGACCGTGGTGCCGCCGGCGCTCCAGCCGCTCCTCGAGCTGCTTCCGCAGCCCGGCGGCGCCCGCGCCGTACTCGCGCATGCGCTGCAGCAGCTGGTCCACGAACGCGACGTGGAGGACCTCCGGCAGCGGCGGCAGGCGGCCGCGCGCCTGCGCGCTCTCGAAGCCGGCGAAGTAGCGGTCCGCCTCGAGGCGGCCCGCGCGGCTCTCGATCAGCTCCTCGGAGAGCCGGCGCAGGTGCTCGATCAGGGCGAGCTTGAGCATGCTGGGCCACGCCCACAGCTCGCCGATGCTGAGCGGCGCCACGGTCTGGTAGGCGTTGATGAACCGGTCGAGCCGCTGCGGCGTCGAGCCGCGCGTCGCTGTAGCGCAGCAGCTCGACGGCCATGGCGTAGACGCGCGCCGTGCCGGCGAGCTCGCGCGTGGCGAGCTTCGGCAGCTCGCGGTAGTAGCGCGTCGGCAGGTGGCGGCGGATCTCGCGGATCTCGCCTTCGACCAGGTGGAAGTTGTCGAGCAGCCACTCGGCCGCCGGCGCGACCGCGCTCGCCGCGGCGCACGTCGCCGGCGAGCGTGCGGTAGGCGTGACGCAGCACGCGCGCGTCGTCGGCCAGCCGGCGCAGCAGTCGGGGGGGCCGCGCTGCGGATTGCGCGCCAGCGTGAAGCCCGCGGCCAGCGCCCGGGCGCGCTCTTCGAGCCGCTCGACGCCGAGAAGCTCACCGTGCAGGGGGCTGGAGTCGAGGCCGATCGGACGCAGACGCGTCGCGGCGGATGGCGTGGGAGAAGCGTGGCGCGCGGAGGCGCGCTCCAGAGGCAGCGAAGGAAGCTCCTTTTCCTCTGCGGACCGATTCGAGAGTGTTCGGCCGCTCAGGACACCGAGACCCGAGAACATGCTAGCACGGCGGTGCGATCGTCGCTGCGCGGCGCAGGTGTCCCGCCGGGTGTCCCTGCGGGAGGGAGCGCCGTTCGGGTTATCCTCCGCCATGCTCCGACGCCCGGCTTCCTCGTCCTCGTCGTGCTGATGGCCGCGACCCCCGGCCCTGGCGCTCGATCCGGCACGACCCCGGAGGAGGTCTTCGTCCAGTCCTGGACCAAGCGTGACGGGCTGCCGAGCAATTCGATCAAGGAGATCGAGACGACGCCGGACGGCTACCTCTGGATCGGCAGCGAGAACGGCCTCACGCGCTTCGACGGGGTGCGGTTCACGCAGTTCGAGCCGTCGCGCTTCCCGCTGCTGAAAGGGGCCGCGATCGAGCAGTTGCTGAGCAGCGGAGGCGACTTCTACATCGACACCTTCGGCGAGCTGCTGCGCTTCGACGGGGAGGAGATCCGCCGCGTGACCGTGCGCGGCAGGCCGGGAGTCGGGATCGCGTCGATCGCGCGCGACGGACAGGGACGGGTTGGGGGATGTTCGAGGGCGGTTTCGGTCCTATCGAGAAGGACGAACTCGTCCCCGACGAGAGTGGCCCCGCGGATCGGCCGGGTGGCGCGCTGCGGCTGCTCACGGTGACGCCCGACGGGGGCACGCTGGTCAGCTCCGGGGACCGGCTCTTCCGGATCGACGGCGGCCGCACGAGCGAGGTCCTCTGGGCCGGCGGCGGCGCGGTCGCCATGGCATCGAGTTCTCCGCCCCGGGCGGGGGGACCTGGATCGGAACCGAGTCCGGCGCGATCGGGCGGCTCGAGGGGGCCGTCGTCCACCCGATTCCCGAGCTCGCGATGCTGGCCGGCCGCAAGCCCAGTCACGCCTACACGGAACCCGGCGCGGGAGCGATCTGGCTGGCCGCCGCAGCGTCGAGCCTGCTTCGCGTGCGTGTCCAGGCGGGCGGCGCGATCGCGGTCGACGACTTCTCGAAGGTCATCGCCGCCGCCGGGGCCGAGTTCGAGTCGCTTGCGCAGGATCCGACCGGTGCGCTCTGGATCGCCACCGACGGGCGGGGGTTGATCCGGCTGTCCGACGCCCCGGTCGCGATGCTCGACGGACGAGCGGGCCTGCCCGAGGCGTACTACACCGGCGTCTTCTTCGATCCCGCGGGGCGGCCGTGGCTGATCGGCAGCGCCGGGATTGCGACGCGGAGGCGCGGCCGATTTACTGCTACGGGACCGAGGCGGGAGCGCCGCCCGCACCGCTCGTTTCCGCCGTCGTGGATGCCGCGGGACGGACCTTCGTCGGCTCCGCCGGCGCGGGCCTGTTTCGTTTCGAGAACGGCCGGCTGACGCCGGCGCCCGCCGACTGGTCGTCGCTCAACCCGCTCGTCCTTGCCCTGCGAGCCGAGCCCGGCGACACGCTGCTCCTGACCGGGTTCCGCGGCCTGTCGCGGATCGACGCGCAGGGGCGGGCCACGCACACCGAGCTGCCGACCGACGCCGGCCCCACGCTGTGCCTCGAACGCGACCGGTCCGGCCGGATCTGGCTCGGCACCCTCCGGCGCGGCGTGTTCCTGCTCGAGGGCGAGACGCCGCGGGCGCTGACGCCGCCGGAGGCGGGCGAGACCACCGGTCCGGCGCTGCTCGCGCACGGCGACCTGATGCTGGCCGGCACGATGGCCGGGCTGCAGATCTGGCGGGACACGGCGCTCGCGCGGACGCTGACGAGCGCGGAGGGGCTGGGCAACGACAACGTGATGAACCTCACGCGCGCCGGCGACACGCTGTGGGTCGGCCACAACGCGGGGGTGACGGCGATCCCGCTCGCCGCGATCGACGACTTCGCCGCGGGGCGGATCGACCGCGTCGAGGGCCGCGTGCTCGGGCCCGACGAAGGCCTCGTCGACGGCGAGGTCCGCGGCGGCGGTCCGAGCTCCACCGCGGTCGCGCCGGACGGCCGGATCTGGTTCGCGACCCCCAGCGGCTTCGCGATCGTCGATCCGCGTCGCGTCGCGGAACGGCCTCCCCGCCGAACCCGGTGATCGAGGAGGTCGTCTGCGACGGCGTGCCGGTCCGCGTGAGCGCTGCCGCTTCCGGATCGCTCGCGCTCCCGGCGGGGACGCGACAGTGCCGGATCCAGTTCACGGCGCTGCGTCATCCGGCCCCGCAGCGCCTCACGTTCCGCTACGCGATCGACGGCAAGGACTGGACGGAGATCGGCACCCAGCGCAGCGTCGTGCTCACCGACCTCCACGCCGGCCGGCACGCCTTCGAGGTCGCCGCGAGCGGGGCGGGTGCCGGGTGGAGCGAGCCCGCGGCGGCGCTCCGCTTCCGGGTGCGGCCCTTCTTCTGGCAGACCTGGTGGTTCCTCGGTCTCTGCGGCCTGGCGCTCGTCGGGTCCGCCTACGCCGCCCACCGCGCCCGCCTGCGGCGCGCGCTTGCGCTGGAACGCGTGCGCACCCGGATCGCCTCCGACCTGCATGACGAGCTCGGCTCGAGCCTCTCGCGGATCTCCGTGCTCAGCGAGGTGGTGCGGCGCCAGATCCCGGTCGAGCCGGGAGCGCGGCGCAGGCGGTCGGTACGATCGGCGAGACCGCCCGGGAAATGATCGACGCGACCGCCGACATCGTCTGGTCGATCGACCCGCGGCGCGATGACCTGCAGAGCGTCGTGAACCGCGTGCAGAGCTTCGCGGCGGATCTTTTCGCCACCTCCGAGACCGCGGTCGCCTTCGAGGCCCCTGATGATGCGGGCGATGAGCCTCGGCCCGAATACGCGTCGCGCCGTCTATCTCTTCCTCAAGGAGGCGCTGACCAACGCGGCCCGGTACGCGCGCGCGCGCCGGATCGTGGTCCGCCTCTCGAGCGAGGGGCGGCGCCTGGGCGTGGAGGTGGCCGACGACGGCGTCGGCTTCGATCCCGCCGCCGTCCCCGCGCCGCGCCGCGGCGGGCACGGTCTCGCGGGGCAGCGGGCCCGCGCCGCGGAGCTCGGCGGAACGGTCGTCGTGGAGCGCGACCGGAGGGTGGGATGAGGGTGCGGCTCGAGCTTCCCTCGTCAGATGATCCCGGCGCGCAGCGCCTTGGTCACCGCCTCGGACTTCGAGTGGACGTGCAGCTTGTCGTAGATGCTGCGGATGGCGCTGCGCACCGTGTTGATCGTCACCCCGAACTCGGCCCCCACCGCGGCGTAGCTGGTTCCGTCGGCCAGCAGGCGCAGCACGCGCACCTCGTGCGGCGTCAGCTCGTCGGGGCCGCTGAAAGCGGAGAAGGCCGACGCGGGGTCGTCTCGCGGAAGAGCCGCAGCACGCGCCGCGCGACCGACGGCGACATCGGCGCCCGTCCGGCGGCGTCGCGGATCGCCTCGAGCAGCCGGTCCGGCGCGGTCCGCTTGAGCAGGTAGCCGCTGGCTCCGTTGCAGAGCGCGGTGAACACCTCGTCGTCGCCGTCGTACATCGAGAACATCAGGATCGACGTCCGCGGGTGGCGCTGGCGCAACGGCGCCACGCCGTCGGCCCCCGACATCCCCGGAGATTCACGTCGAGCACGATCACGTCGGGCGACGCCATCCGCTCGGCGAGCGCCTCCTCGACGCTCTCGAACAGGCCCGCGCTGCGGAACCCCGGCGTGCCGTCGAGCAGCAGCTTCAGCCCCTCCCGCGTCGCCCGGTCGTCCTCGACGACGCTGACGCGGAGTTCGCTCGTCTCGCTCATGCCCTCCCTCCGGGTGTTTCGCACGCCGGGAAGCTAACACGGGCTTAGCCGGCATGCCGCCGCATGTCCATGCGGTGTTCCCGCGCCGCTTTCGCCGAAGACTCTCCGCACCGGGAGCGGCGCCGTCGGCGCCGCCCCGGCAAGGAGATCCGGCCCATGGCGACACGACTTCCCATCGCGCTCGCAGTGCTCCTCGCCGCGGGATCGGTCCGGCGCTCGCCGGGCCGCCCCGACCAGCTGCACGCCGCTGGGTTTCACGGCTGCAATCTCGCCTCCGACTTCGTGGTCTTCGGGCAGGGGACGATCGGGAGCTACGCGATCGAAGGGCGGATCACCGCCTGCCAGTCGTCACGGCCCTCGGCTTCCCGAACCCTCCCGGCAGCTTCAACCTCACCGCGACGGTGCAGATCGAGTTCGGCCCGTACGACCCGGCGCTCTGTCCGGCGGGCGACGACCTGGTGCCGCTGACGCTGACGGCGCGGCCGTTCAAGGCCGGGACGAATACCGGGGGCCCGAACAGGAACGAGGCGACGGTCGTCCCGGTCAGCAGCAGCGAGGTCTTCACGGCCATCCCGGCGCGCGAGCTGCGGACCGCCTGCGTCGACGCGGTGTACCTGGACTACCGGATCCCGCGGCTGTCGCTCACCGGCCTGTCCGGTGCGAAGACGAGCCGAAGGGGAGCACCGTGGACAGCGACCTCGTGCTGCCCGAGCGCGTGCGTGCCGAGGACGGGTCCGGGCTGCTGGGCCGCCTGGCGCTCGACACCGCGCGGATCAGGCAGGCTCTCACGCTCGACCACACCGACACCTACGGCTCGACCTCGACGTCTGCCTGTGGCCCGAGGCGATCCCGTTGCGGCTCGGCCCGCACGAGATCACCTACACCGAGACCGAGGTGACGTTCGACACGCCGGGACCCGCCGGCGGCGGACCGGAGGCCTACCGCTACCGGTTCCCGGCCGGCGCCGACGGCGTGAGCGGGCTGGCCGCGAACCAGGTGCTCTCCTGCGCGCCCATCGACGGCGGCACCTGCACCAGCCTGGCGGTCGCCAACAGCGGGTACCTGCACCACGCGAGCTGGGTCCCGTCCGCGACGCGCTTCGACCGCGACGGCCTGTCGTTCACGCTCGACCTCGCGGCCGGCTTCGACACGACGTGGGAGCTGCTCTACCCGGCCGGCGTGCACCTGCGGCTCGAGAGCCCGTCGCGGTCCAGGTCGTCGACAGCCGGATCGCCGACGGCTACTTCGCGGGCGGCGACATCTTCGTCGACGGGCCCGGGAGACGATGCCCTGAGACGCTCGGCGAGATCGCCCGGCTCGACCGCAAGCACGCGCTGCGCCGCGGCTCCGCCCGTCCGCAGCTGAAGCCGGACGGCGCGATTCTCGCCGGCGTCGAGAACCTGAACCTGAATCTCGCGTCGAACGGGCAGAACACTCTGGAGTGGGGCTTCAGCTATGCCGACGGCCTCGGGTGCGGGACGGCCTTCGTTCCCGCCGCCGTCGCCGACGGGCTGCCGCACGCCGTGTGGTACCAGAGCGCCGTCACGACGACGCGCGGCCGCGGGATCTACGCCGGGATCAACTACAACCGCGACCGCGTCTGCTTCACCGACCTCGGCAACAACCGGCTCGACAAGCTGTGCAAGTCCGACGCCGACTGCGGGCCGCTCGAGCACTGCGCCGACGGCGGCTTTTCGCCGCTCTGCGGCTCGTTCACGCAGACCCCGCACTGGAAGCCGATCGTCGACGGCGAGCACCTCGACTTCGCGATCCCGATCTCCGATCCGCTGCAGCGCGGGCGCGAGATGGCGCTCGTGCTGCGCGGCTCCGGCGTGACGGGGGTCTTCGACGCCGGGGACGGCGCGTTCACGCTCGGAGCGTCGGATCCGGCGAAGTTCGACATCACCTTCGACCGCTTCGGCGTCTCGTTCAAGGCCGACTCGGCCGAAGCGGGCGACACGATCACGCAGGCGACGGTCAAGGCCCCCTGGCCGGCGCTGACCGAGCTGCCGCTGCAGGAGCTCGAGTTCTGCAACTGCGGCGGCTTCGACCAGGGCCGGCCGCCGCAGGCTCCGCTCGAAGCGACTCTCGCCTACTGGGACCAGAAGTACTACCTGTCGGCGGTGCGGTTCATGACCGAGGGCACGGACGACTGCGATGCCGTGGAAGAGGCGGCTTCCTGTGGGCAGCGCGTCGGAGCGAAGGCGCTCTGCGTCGACGCCGTCGTGCCACTGCCTCGGCTCGCACCGCAGGCGATCGCCGCGATCGAAATCCACCCCGACGGCACGGTCCCCGCGCTGGACGTCGCGCACCAGACGCGGCTCGAGTTCGACCGCTACCGCTACGGCGGCGTTGAGCAGGCGCCGTACCTCGTCGACGTCGCGGACGGTCGCCTTCCAGGATTGGTCCGCCGCTCCCGGCCCGAAGGGGTCTGCGACGTCCTCGGCAACAGCGTCCTCTCCCCCGGCTGCCCGGCGGGCAGCGGCGGCGCGCCCTTCGGGTACGTCGACGCGCGCGCGGAGATCGGGCTGCCGCTGTTCGGTCTGACCCAGCTCGGCCTGTCGCTGCAGCGCCCCAGCAAGTTCACCGAGGTGCACGTCGCCGACGCACACGGCTGGGGCCTTCCGCCCGGGAGCGGTCCCTCGTCGTTCTCGGCGATGAAGTCCACGTCGGGGGCGACGACCGACCTGCTGTTCAAGGTCGACTATTTCCCGCCGAGCGCGACCTCGGATCCCGGCGACGGCGAGGACCGCGACGGTCGCGGCCGGGGCACCTTCCTCGCGTACGGGTGGGAAGGCGAAATCAAGCTCGGCGTCGTGGAGCCCGCGAGCGCGATGATCCTGCGCCCGGAGGGGCCGACCCGGGCCGACGCCGACCTCGGCGTGGGGGGCGCGCTGCGGCTGTGGGGCGCGGTCGAGCCGGCCTCGAAGCAGCAGCTGAAGTCGATCCTGCCCGCGGCCCACGTCGATTCCTGGGGCGGGGCGTACGACACGGCGCTCGCGCAGCTCGGCTACTCCGGCGCGGCCGCTTTCACGCTCCCCGAGCCGGCGCAGCTGCAGGACCTGCTGCGCACGTCGGGCGCGCTCGAGACGCTCGCCGCTCACCCCGACGCGAGCCTTCCGTTCAACGCCGACGGCGCCGACCCGGACGACACGCCACCCGTGGACGGCTCCTCGTCACCGGGATGATCGACCTCGCGCCCGACCTCGCGCGGATCGACGCCTTCGAGCTGACCAGCAACACCAGCACCGGCGGGCGGTTCTACGCGTTCGACGGATCGTACGTTCACGTCGACCGGCACGTGCAGGACGGCGAGCAGCCGATCATCTCGATCGCCCGGCGCGAGACGCCCGGCGGGTCGAAGAAGATGGCGATCCCCGGCGGCAAGCAGCTCGATTTCCCCGGCGGCGGAACAAGAGCAACGACTCGCCGATCACGTGGGACGTCGACTACCAGATGCCCGGGTTCGTGTTCAAGAGCCTGACCGGCACGATCGACCTGACGAAGGGCGCGTTCTCCGGAATGCTCTTCGATCGCCTGGGCGCGGAGATGAAGTTCTATGCCGACGGCGACTGGTACTTCACGGCCGGGCTGCAGGTCTCGTTCTCGAGCGGCTCGATGTACGGCGACGGGCTGTTCGGCAACACCAAGGACCTGACGCCGCTGCGCGACATCGACCCCAAGGTCGCGTCGTTCCTGAAGGGCATCGACCGCTTCGACGGCGCCTACCTGCGCGCTGGGGCGACCGTTCCGTTCATCGACGCCGGCTGCGCGCTGAACGTCTCGGTCGGCGCCGAGGCGGCTGGAAGACGAGCGAGACCTACGGCGGCAAGCTCAAGGGCTGGATCACCGGCGAGGCCGCCTGCATCTTCTCGGCGATCGGCGTCGGTCAGCTGATCGGCGGGGTCCAGAACGACACGTTCAAGTGGCAGGGCGATGCCTGGGCCGGCGCCGGCGCCGGCTTCTGTGACGAAGAGGACTGGCACGAGCCCGAAGACGTCCTGGACGACGACTGGTGCGCGTGGTGCTCGGCGAGGTGTCGATCTGGGGCTCGTGCGGGCCCGATGTCGAGGTCGACTGGTCCGGACCTGACGTCAGCTGCTCGCTGTGAGGCTGGAGGCCACGATGCGTCCCCGTCCGCTGGTCCTGTCCCTGCTCGCATTCCTCGCGCTGGCGCCGGCCGGCGCGCAGCCCGCGCCGACCCGGCACGTCGTCAACGCCATCGCCGACGGCGCGCAGCCGCGGATCCTCGTGCGCTGGTCGGAGTACGACGGCGGCGCGCCGCGCTTCCGCCTCTTCGACCTGCTGCGCCGTCGCGCCGACGAGTTCTCGTTCACGCAGCTGAACGACGAGCCGACCACCCGTGCGACCGCCGCCGAGATCGTCGCCGCGTTCACGGCGCCGGGCGGGCCGAGCGCTGGCGGCGATCGTCGACGTGCTCGGACCGACTACGCGGGCGCCTCCTGCGGCTGCAGTCTCCGGCAGCGCAGGGGAACGACCTGCTGCAGCTCCGAATGCTCCCCGACCAGAACTTCGTTGCGTCGCTCGTCCTCGGGCTCGGCTTCGTCGACGACGGCGTCCTGCCCGGGACGACCTACGTCTACGAAGTGTGGGGGCTCGACGAGCGCGGCAGCCGCGTCGAGCGGCTCGGCAGCGCCTCCGCCACCGCGCTGCAGCCCCGCCCGCTGGGCGCCGTGGCGTCGGTGGGCTGCGTCGACCCCGGCGACGTGCGCGCCGATCTCGCGGCGTTCCTCCGCTTCGGCCCCGCCGCGGTGTCGGCAGAGGATCGGGTCGCCGGTTACGACGTGCTTCGCGTCGCCGCAACGGCAACGGGACCTGCTGCTGATCGCCCGCGGGCTGCCCGGGGGTCCGGCAGGCGAATCGCTACCCCGTGTCCGGCAAGTCGCCGGGGAACCGCACGCGCGGCGCGAACTGCTGCGGCGCACTGCACCTCCTGTCACGCCGGGGGGCGCGACGCCGCGCCGCTTGCGGGGAGCACCGAAGCGCAGGCCAGGCGACGGATGTTCCGGGAACTCTGGAGCACGGGCGCGGAGGCCGCTCACGACATGGCGGCGCTGCACGCGCTGCCGCCGGAGGACTGGGAGGCGATCTACGACTTCGTCAGCGAGTTCCAGTTCCGGGACGACGGCCGGCACCGCCGGACCAGCCGCTCCAGGCCGGGCAGTCCTACTGCTACCAGGTCGTTCCGCGCGACCTGCTCGGCCAGCACGGCGACCCGGTTCCGGCACCGCCAGCCTGCCTGGTCCACGATCGCCGGCCGCCGACGCCGCAGGGCCTCCGGGTGGAGCGCATCGTCCAGGGTCCGGCGCACGAAGCGTGCCAGATCTCGTGGAGCGGAACGCCGCGCCGGGCGACGACACCGCGAGGTACATCGTGTTGCGCGTTCCCGACGATGCGCCCCGGCGGGCGTTCGAGGTCCCGGCGGCGCTCACGCGGACGTTCCGCAACCGGCCTCGGGAGATCGCGTCGCGTACCTCGACACCACGCAGTCCAAGGCCGACGCCGGCCGGCGTTCTTTACGGGGTGTTCGCCAAGGACGCCGAAGGGAACGCCAGCCCGACGACGGGCTGGATCCCGTGCACCCCGCGCGACCTGGTGTCGCCCGGATCGCGACGATCACGCCGCAGTGCCCGGCCGGCCCGCGGTGCGGCACGTGCAGAACTGGGGGACCGACCCCAAGTGGACAATGCCGGCGGCGCGCCGGACTACTGGATCCTCGGCGAAGGGACTGTTCGCCGAGATCGCCGCGACGGCGACCGGCGACCGTTCCGCTACCAGCCGTTCTCCTCCTACGACGGCTGACCTGGCTGCCGGCCCGAGCGGCGAGCCGCTCGCCGTCGGTACGATCCCGACGCTCGACGAGCGCCTCTCGGTCCGGGTCAAGGCGATCGACAAGAGCGGCAACTACAGCTCCGTCTCGACACGCTCCAGTGGGTCCAGGAGGCCGCCGCTGCCGCGCCGCAGATCGTGTCGGTGGTGAGCGAGCGGGACCTCGTGAGATCAGGTTCCGCGCGCTCGGGCCGACGGTGCTGCTCGGGTTCGCGCTCTACAGCTCGAGCACGCGACGGGCGCTCCGACCGACCTCTACAACCGACGCTCGTCGCGTGCGCCCCGGCACTTCGGCTCGTTCGTCGAGGACCGCTGGGCGGTGAAGGCGGCGCGACGCGCCTGACGACTGATCGACCCGACTGCCCGACCTCTCGCCGGGTGAGACGCTCTGCTACAACGCCGTGGACGGCGTCTACATCTGCGGCGACGCTGCCGACCAGGACGACGTCACGCTGAGGTTGCCGCCTCGGCTGGACCGGCCGCGAGGGCCACGCGCTGCCTACCGCTGGGACGGCTGGGAGGCCGGCGACGGCGAGTTGGACTGGCCGTATTCCGTGCTGAGACGGCCGGCGCGGAGGCTTCTCCGCGCTGACGCTGACGCAGCTCGTCGGTCCGCTGCGCGTCCGGCTGACTGGCTCGCCAACCCGACGGGTGCGACGGGGGCGGGGCGTTCGTCGTCTTCCGCCGGCGCGGCAGCGGGCCGTGGGCGCAGCTCTCGCGCCTTCACCTGCGACACGACCAGCCGCGCCGGAGTATCTCGAGTTCATCGACGCCGACGTTCAGGGTTCTTCTCCTACGCTACCGCGTCGTGCGTTCGTCGGCGGTGAGTTCGGCATCCGCTTCGGACCCGCATCGATCGCGATCCGTGAGGCAGACATGACCACGACACGGCCGCTCGTCCCCCTGCTCGTGCTGCTCGCCTCGATCGCTCCGGAGGCTGCCTCGACGGCGCTTGCCACGGAGCTGCCGCCGCTCGAAATCGAGTACGCGAACGCCGACGGCAGCTACGACGCTGGTGCGCTGGGCGCTGGGAGACCTGTCGCGGGCCGTGATCGCCGACCGGTTCGACGGCAACGGCAGCAACGACCTGGTCGTGGCGTACGAGACCCTGGACCCCCGCGGGCTCGTGGTCAGCCACGTCCGGTACCTGAAGGGCTCGACGAGCGGCAATCTCGAGCTGGGCCTCGACTGGCCGTGGGCGTGCCGGCGAGCTGGTGGTCGGCCTGCGCGGACTCGACTTCAACGGCGACGGGAAGCGCGACTTCGAGGTCTACGTTTCGCGCAGTCCGCTGGGACCGGTCGAGTCGACCACCCGCGTCCGCTACGCGGGGAACGGGAGCGGCTCGTTCGTGCTGCACAGCACGCCGGGGGTCGCACCGCCAGCCCCTGGGCGCCTACCCGGTCCTGATCGACCTCGACGGCCAGCACCAGCCGGAGCGGGTGAGCGTGACCCGGCGCCTCGATGGCCAGTCGAACCTGCCGATCGCGTCGTCCGCGGCGCCGGCGACGTGAACGCCCGGACGCGTTCGCGTCGCCGCCGGGCGGCAGCTACGACCGCACGTTGCGCATACTCACGCCGAGCCGCGGCGACCGTGCCTCGACGTCCACTACACCGTCGACGGCAGCTCCCCGCTCGGCGGCCCGACACGTTCGTCCTCGCCGACCCCGCCCACATGCCGCTGTACCTCTACCGCACGACGACGCTGCGCTGGTTCGCGCGCGGCATGGCCGGACGCCCGGGCCGCGCCCTGCGCGGGATCTACACGATAACCGCTGCCGGATCAAGCGACGGCGACGGGATCCCGGATCTCTACGAGATCGGGAGCGACGCGCAGGCCCGCGCCGGCTTCGATCCGTCGGGCTTCGACGCGGACGCGGACGGCGACGGGGTCTCGACCTGGAGGAGCTGCTGCGCGGCACGGCCGTCGACACCCCAGGGCGTGCGAAGGGGGCGCCAGCCCGGGGGCGGCGTGCGACAGCGACGACGACTGCCCGTTCGGAATCTGCCGCTTCACCTGCCAGGGTGGCGGCGCCGCGGGGCAGACCTGCGACCAGCACCTCGACTGCCCGGATGGCAGCTGCGGAGACGACCCGAACCCGGCTCAGCGCGGCTACTACCTGCTCTCCGGGACGGCGCGGATCGGCGCGCCGGCCAAGCCGGTTCGCCGGTGAGCGCGCGGCGGCTGCTGGACGGCGGGCGTGCGAGCGCGTTTACGCAGGCGGTCGGCGCCAACGGCGCGTGGGCCTCGCTGCAGGTCGACCCTTCGCTCGACATGGTGGTCGCGGCCTACGCGGAGGGGAGCACCGCGAGCGATGTTCTGCTCACCCGGTTCCTCGCGGGGTTCGAGCTGCCGGCCGCCAGGCCGGCACTGACCTGGACGACGCCGAGCGCCTGGCTGGCCGCGGCGCGCAGCGCTACACGACGACCAGTCGTGGCGGGGATCGACCAGACGCCGCAGACCAGCGCGATGGTCGCGCTCGCCGGGAACGAGGCCCGGATCCGGGCGGCCTCTCCTCCGAGGCAGGGAACACCACCTGGGGGCGGCCGGGCAACGGCCTGGGCGACACGCTGGCCGCCGCGCTCGTGCCGACTGATGTCCCCACGCACGGCTTCCTGCTCACCATCGCGATCGGGCGCGGCGACCTGACGCTGCTCGACCCGTACGGCGCGTTCGCGCAGGCGTTGCTCGAGGAGATCGAGCTGCAGGCCGCTTCGAGCGATGCCCCGTCCGACGAGATCCTGGCCGGCCACCTGCAGACCGGGACCGTCCCGGCCGCGTTGCAGGCGGGGCTCGACGCCCGCGGCTACGCGGCTCCGGCGGTGTCGGCGCTCAAGCTGCGCGCGGTGGCCGAGTCGACCGCGATCGGCGGGACCGTGCGCGGCGCGGTTCTGCTCGACGCGCGCGACGCTGGCGCGCAGCAGAGGAACCTCAGCCTGACCGGCCGCCACCTGCGCGCGCTGCGCTCGCGGCCCGACGTCGTGCTCGCGGCGATCGACGCGGCCGGGGGCGAGCTCGCTGCGCTGAAGACGCTCGAGGCCGCGGGCGAAGCGCTGGCCACGGCGGCCCTCGAGGCGTTCGAGCGCGAGGGCGGCGACGCGGCGTTCGAAGCGGCGCCCCCGGCGTGGGGCGCGTCGAAGGTCACCTGCGGCGCGCGCGTCCTGTACGACGCCGCGCTCGCGGCGAACCGCGACGAAGCGAAGATCGCCCTGCTCGCGGCCAACATGGGGCACCTCGTCTACGATCTCGTCGGCGCGAACTGCGATCCGGCGCGTCTCGCGGCGCTCTCGGCCCAGGCGGCCGGCTACACCCTGGCCGACACGACGGCGCCGGTCACGAGCCTCACCCCTCCGGGCGGGCTGTTCAGCGGCGCGTCGATCGCGGTGCAGCTCGCGACCGACGAGCCGGCGACGATCTACCTGCGCACCGACGGCCGCGACCCGGTGGTCGGCGAGGCGGGCGTCACGACATTCGACGACGCCGCGTCACTGGCGTTCGCGACCGACACCGATCTGCGCTTCTTCGCGGTCGACCGGCTGGGTCACCGCGAGCCGGCGCGCAGCGCGCAGTTTCGGCTCGATCGCGACGCCGACGGCGTCGCCGACGCGACGGACAACTGCCTCTACCTGGCGAACGCCTCCCAGGCCGACGCCGACCTCGACGGCACCGGCGACGCGTGCGACGGCGCGCGCTGCGGCAACGCGGTGCTGGAGCCCGGCGAGCGCTGCGATGACGGGAACGCGGCTCGACGGCGACGGCTGCACCGCGCGCTGCCAGTTCCAGCGCCAGTTCGATCTGGAGCAGATCGCGGCCGATCTGACGATTCTCGGCCCCTCGAACGACGCGCTCGCGGGCTGGGACTCGCCGCGGGCGAGCTGACCGGCGACGGAACGCCGGACATCGCGATCGACGTCTTCACCGGCGCGGACGCCGGCGTGCACGTCGTCTCGACGCGCGGTTTCGCCGCGCCGACGCGCGCGCTGCAGAGCGACCCGGCCGAGGTCCGCCTCGTGCAGCCGTCGGGACAGTCCGGCGGCGCGCTGCGGTACGGCGCTCGCCGTCGGGGACGTCGACGGGCGACGGCAGCGCCGACCTCGCGATCGGCTGCCCGCACTGGTCGCCCTCCGGGCACTGCCCCGGGCGGGCGCGGTCTTCGTCATGCGCGGGCCGTTCGCCGCGGGGCTCACGGAGATCGGGCTGGCAACGCGAACGCTGGTCTCGGTCTACGGCTCCACGGCCGACGGTCATCTCGGCGAGGCGCTGGACCTGGGCGACTGGGACGGCGACGGCGATCTCGATCTGCTCGCCGGCGCGCCCGACGACGATCCGCTCGGACGGAGCGACGGCGGCCGCGTCGTGCTGCTCCGGCTCGACCCGGCGTCGTTCCCGCAGTCCTTCCCGCTCGCAACGGTCGCGCCGACGCTGGAGCTGCTCGGCGGCGCTTCGCATCGAGCCGGCGTGTCGGTCGCGTTCGGCGACGCCGACGGCGACGGTGCGAGCGAGATCGCGCTCGGCGCGCCGGGCTACGGCGTCGGCTGCGGGCGCGGTGTACGTCCATCCCGACGGCAGCGGCCTGCTATCCGACGCGAGCGTCGATCTCGTCGCCGAGACCGCGCGCGTCGCGCTGTTGCGCGGCATCGAGACGGCCGCGCGCGCCGGCGAGCGCGTGCGCTTCGGCGACGTGAACGACGACGGTCGCGCGGACCTCGCGATCTCGGCGCCGGACTCGAACACCCCGGCGCCCGGTTCGGCGGAGGGACGGGTCTGGCTCGACACTTCCGCGCGACGCTTCGTGCCGGGTGCGCAGATCGACGCCGTCGACGCCTCCTTCCCGCTGACCGTGCAGGGCGCCGCGAATGCAGGCAGCTTCGGCTTCGATCTCGCGCTCGCCGACCTCGATGGCGACCGGATCGGCGAGGTGATCGCCGGCGCGTACCGTTCGAGCAGCGGGATCCGCTCGGCGGAGGGCCGCGTGATCGCGGTCAGTTCCGCGCAGCCCGGGCCCGTGCTCGCGCTCGCGACGGCCGAAGCGTCGGCGCTGGTCGCGATCCGCGGTGGAATCGAATACGACTGGCTCGGCCGCGGGCTCGCCACGGCCGACGTCGACGGCGACGGACTGGCCGACCTGATCGCCTCGTCGCCGACCGCCGACCCGCCCGACGGCGCCGGCCGCGTCCACGTCTTCCGCTCGCGCACCGGGGACGGCGATCAGGACGGTCTGCGCCGACACGGCGGACCTCTGTCCCGGCGTCGCCTTCGCCACGGACCCCGCGCAGACGGAACAGGCCGACTCCGACGGCGACGGCCGCGGCGACGCCTGCGACAACTGCGCTGTCGTGCCGAACCCGGATCAGCTCGACCGCGACGGCGACGGCCAGGGCGACGCCTGCGACCCGCTGCCCCAGTCCGCGCCGATGCGGCCGTGCGATGGAGCGTTCGACGTGGACAACGGCTGGGCGGACAGCGACGACGACGGCTGGGGAGACGCCTGCGACTGCCGGCCGCTGCTCGCGTCGGCCCACCCCGGCGCGGGCGAGGTCTGCGACGGCGTCGACAGCAACTGCGACGGCGTCCTCCTGCTCGCCGAGGCCGATGCGGATCGCGACGCCTGGGCCGTGTGCCAGGGGGACTGCGACGATGCGCGGGCGTCCCGCCACCCCGGTGCCGTCGAGCTCTGCAACGCCCTCGACGACGACTGCGACCTGGCGGTCCCGGAGAGCGAGCGGGACGCCGACTTCGACCTGGTCGCGGTGTGCGCCGGCGACTGCGACGACGGCAACCCCGCGATCCGCCCCGGCGCGGCCGAGCTCTGCCGCGACGCGCTCGACAACGACTGCGACGGCGCGACCGACGGCGCCCAGACCTCGTGCCTCGCGCCGGCCTGCGTGGCCGTGACGCTCGCCGCCGCTCCCGGTGCGGAACCCGCGCTGGCGTTCGCGGCGCAGGACGCCTGTCCCACCGGGACCTCGCTCGCACGCTCGATCGACCTGGTGTGGGGCCGCCTGACGGCACTTGGCCCCGGCCTCGGCGGCACGATCACCCTCGGCGCGGTCACCCCGGTGGCGTGCGGAAGTGCGCAGAAGGGGACGCTGTTCGACTCGCTGCGGCCCGATCCCGGAACCGGCGACTTCGTGCTGGCGAAGGAGTCGTCCGCGGCGAGCTACGGTCCGGGCAGCGACGGGCGGCCGCGCGTGGCGAACGGAGGGGATTGCCCGTAGGCGGAGTGAGCGACGAGCGCCGCCGCGTTACGCGCCTCCGCCCGCCCCCACCGGCCCGAGGTAGCGGTCCAGCCACTGCAGCGATTCCCGGATCATCTCCGTGCGCGGCACGGAGTGTCCTCCGGGGAAGACCAGCCGCTTCTTGTGCTCCGCCGGCGTGCCGAGCAGCTCGAACATCGGGCGCTGCGAGGTCTCGGAGGGGAAGAAGAAGTCCAGCTCGCCGTTGAGGATCAGCGTGGGCTGCGTGACGCGGCCGAGGTAGTTGATCGCGTCGGCCTCGGGGAGCGCGTGCTGGAAGCACAGCCCGGCGACGTAGAGCACGTTGGCCTTGATGCGCGGTTCCACCGCCGGCATGATCGCGCCCAGCGCGCCGCCCCAGCTCAGGCCGTAGTAGGCGATCCGCGTGGCGTCGATGTCCGGGCGCGATCTCGAGGTAGTCGATCGAGCGGCCCAGGTCCTTGCCCCACATGATCACGTAGTCCTTGTAGGCGGTCGTCTCCTCCGGGTAGTCCGACTTGAGGTCGCCGCCGCGCTCGTAGGTTCCCTTGTAGATCGGGAAGCAGCACGGCGCGCCCGCTCTTGACCAGGAAGTCGACGCGGCCGAGTTCGAGCGACTCGCTGGAGCGGGTGCTGATCGCCCCCGACCCGGGGAAGTAGACGACGGCCTGGTAGGGCGGCTTGCCCGCCGGCGGCAGGAACAGGTAGGCCATCATCCGCTCGCCGCCGTAGGCCGCGTTGAAGGTGATCTTCTGGCGGACGCCGGACGGGACCTGCTTCTCTTCCTCGATCCGCGCGTCGAGCGGCGTCCTGTCGTACGCGAACTGGCGCAGGTAGAGCGCGAAGACCTCGTCCGTGACCGGCTTCTCCGCGAGGAAGTCGCGGTGCGGCCGGCCGATGGCGCGCTGCAGCGCGGCCAGGTTGGTCTCCGGCTCGAGCGGGCGGATGCAGCGGAACCCGTTGGTCGGCGAGCGGTCGAACGGCGGCTGCGCGTAGGCGTCGACGAAGCGCGTAGTCCGGGTCGTTCCAGCCGCCGCCGAGGATGAACCGCTCGCCGCCCTGCTCGCTCGCGTTCCAGACCCACTCGCGCACGTTGCCGGCGAGGTCGTCGACGCCGAAGCGGTTCGCGCTCCGCGTCGAGCCGACGGCGACGGGACCGCTGCCCGCCAGGTTGGCCATCGGGACGATCCGCGCGCTGGCCACCGTGAAGGCGACGCGGTTCCAGTGGAAGATCGTGGGCAGGCTCTTGCCGGCCCACTCGGCGTAGGCCGCCGCCTCGTACCAGCTCACGCCCGAGACCGGGTAGTCGTCGCGGCCGTCCGGGTAGGTCCCGACCTCCCAGGTCGCGGGCCCGGTCCGTCCGGTGCGGTCGATGAAGCGCGCCATCGCCTCGGCGAAGGGCAGCTCGCGGCCGCCGTCGACGAAGGGCTGCCGCCAGTACTTCGCGTCGGCGTACCCGCCCGCGTCGACGAAGCGCTTGTACTCGCGATTCGTCACCTCGTGCCGGTCGATCGCGAAGGCAGCCATCGGCTCCTTCTTCAGGTGATCGAGGCCGGGGATGAACATGCTGAAGGACCCGGCAGGAACCCGGACCATCCCGTCCGGGAGCTCGCCGGACGCGACGAACCGGTAGTTCCAGTCGTCTCCGGCGAAGGCGACGTTCCAGATCACGTCGTCGATGTCAGGCTTGCCGGCGAGCGCGAGCCGGACGCGCGAGAAGCCGAGCGGGTAGCGCACCTTCTCGAGCGGCGTCGTCCCGATCGGGACCGGGTCCGCGTCGGGCTCGTCGTAGTACCGCGCGGTCACCGCGGCACCCGGCGGATCGGAGGTCATCGCGATCTCCCGCGTGAACCGCGGCCAGAGCTTCTCGAGCCGCGGATCGCCCGGTGCCGCCGCTTCGATCTTCCGGGCCAGGAGGTACGCGTCCCAGCTCTCGCGTCCCTCCTGCAGTCCCTGGATCCGTTCGACGATCTCCTCCAGCTGCGGCAGCGCCTCGTCCCGGACCCAGCGCTCCTTCGCGCTGCGCTGGTACCAGAAGGCCCCGAGCGCCGCGAGCGCAAGCGCGGCGACCAGGCCGGCCGCGATCCAGCGGCCGCGGCCCGGCTTCGCCGCGGGCGAGGGGCGAAGGGGCGGTGCCGGCGGTTTCGCCGGGGCTGCGCCGGCTGGAGCGGAGGCCAGGCTGCCCTGCAGCTCCCGCAGCTCTCCGCGCAGCTCGGACGCGTCCGCGTAGCGCGCGCCCGGGTCCTTCTCGAGGCAGCGGCGCACGATCCGGTCGAGCGGCACGGGAACGCCGGGCTGGAGCGTCGTGACCGATTCCGGCGTGTCGCGCAGGATCGAGGAGAGGATCGAAACGGCGTTGTCGCCGCCGAACGGCCGGTGACCCGTGGCCATCTCGTACAGGATGATGCCGAGCGAGAAGACGTCGGAGCGCGGGTCGACGGGCTTGCCCTGCGCCTGCTCCGGGGACATGTACGCGACGGTGCCGAGCAGGCCGCCCGCACGCGTCACGGTGTCCCCGCGCAACTCGGTGGGGGAGTCGGGCGACGCGGCGATCGCACCCAGCTTCGCCAGGCCGAAGTCGAGCACCTTCAGCCGCCCCTCGTCGTCGATCATGATGTTGTCGGGCTTGAGGTCGCGGTGGGTCACGCGCTGCCTGTGTGCCGCCGCCAGCGCGTCGGCTGCCGCGAGCGCCAGCTCGAGCACCCGCCCAGGCGCGAGGCCCCGGGCGATCTCCTCGGTGAGCGTCCGCCCGCGGACCAGCTCCATCGCCAGGAAGCGCACCCCGCCGTCCTCGTGCAGTCCGTAGACGGCGGCGATGTTCGGGTGGTTCAGCGAGGCGAGGACCTTCGCTTCGCGCTCGAACCGTGCGAGGCGCTCCGGGTCGGCGGCGAACGCCTCGGGCAGGATCTTGATCGCGACCTCGCGATCGAGCGTCGTGTCGGCGGCGCGCCAGACCTCGCCCATGCCACCGCGGCCGATTCGCTCGACGAGGCGGTAGTGCAGCAGCATCCGGCCGGGTTCGAGGCTCACCCAGGACCTCCCACGAGAGCCCAGATCATAGAGGGGCTCGTCAACTTCCGGCGGTCGTTGGCCTGCCCTCGGTCCGCATCTTTGAAGTGCGCCACGGCGAGCGCAGCCGGGCAGAAACCGTCCTGAACAAGGGGATTCCAGTTAAGTGGATTGTTTGTTAGTCTCAATCGGCGCACCTCGGAACGCGCAGGCCTTTCTCTTTTCTGAATTTGCCCGTCAAAGTTCATTTTATTCCGGTCGCCCGAAGCGAAACACCGGGCTCCGGAGCCTTCGGAGGGCCGTCTCATGCGCACCGTCATCGTCCTCGCAGCCCTCGCGCTGCCCCTGCCGGCTTTTGCGGCGACGACCGTGCCGAAGGAGATCCAGCAGCCCGGCACCCAGCCGGGCGAGGTCGGGGCCTTCCAAAGCCCGGACAACTGCGAGAACTGTCACGGGGGAATCACGCAGCCGATCAACCCGGGGCTCGAGCCGGAGCGTGCCCCGAGCTTCGGCTGGCGCGGCGGGATGATGGCGAACGCCGGACGCGACCCCCTCTTCTGGGGCACGCTCGCCGTCGCCGAGCAGGATTTCATCCCGAACGCCGACCCGAATGCGCGGGGCGGCGCGGGCGATCTCTGCATCCGCTGCCACAGCGTCGGCGGCTGGACCGCCGGGCGCTCGACGCCGACCGACGGCAGCGGCCTAAGCGCGACCACGGACACCGACGGCGTCGAGTGCGAGTTCTGCCACCTGCTCGTCAATCCGGACCCGCCCGTCAACGTGGCCGGGACGACCGAATCCTACAACGCTCCGTTCGAGCCGTACGACCCGTCGACCGGAAACGAGCCCTTCCGCGGCAGCGGGATGTACGTCCTCAACGGGGGCGGGACCCGGCTTGGACCCTACAGCGACGCGAACGCCAAGCATCCGGTGCTGGCGTCCCCCTTCCACCGCCAGGCCGAGCTGTGCGCGACCTGCCACGACGTGAGCAACGCCGCCGTCGGCGATCTGGCGCACAACAACGGGACGCAGGACCTGCCTCTCGCTGCCGGCCAGTTCAGCGGCGTCCTCGGTTCGCCCGTCGACGGCAAGGCGGCGTTCAAGAACCCGCCCTACAAGTACGGCATGGTCGAGAGGACCTCGAGCGAGCACATCGCGAGCGCCTTCGACACGCTGCGCGTGAGCGACTTCGCGACGCTTCCGGCCGATCTGCGGGTCGCGGGCGGATCGATCCAGCGGTCCTACCAGCGGGCGATGGACCAGACCGGGAACCCCGCGCGCCCGAACTACAAGGACGGGACTGTCCGCTACTTCACCTGTCAGAGCTGCCACATGGCGGCTTCGACGGGCCTGGGGTGCAACAAGGCGGGCACTCCGACCCGTGAGGACCTGCCGCGCCACGACCAGACCGGCGCCAGCCACTGGGTTCCCGACGCGGTCAAGTACATGGACACGAAGGGGACGTTGCGCCTCGGCGGCGGCCTGACGCAGACCCAGAAGGACGCGCTCGACGCCGGGAAGATCCGCTCCCAGGACATGATCCGGAGCGCCGCGTCGCTCTCCGCCAGCCAGCAGGGGAGCGCGCTCGTGGTGCGGGTGACGAACCTGACCGCCCACAAGCTGATCTCGGGCTACCCGGAAGGCCGGCGGATGTGGCTCAACGTGAAGTGGTTCGACGCCGCGGACGCACTCCTCCGGGAGGACGGCGCCTACGGGCCCATCGGGCGCACGGTGCAGGACAACGCCGGGATCGCCCACCAGGTCCAATCTCTCCTCGACCTGCACGGGACCGTCGTCTACGAGGCGAAGCCGGGCCTCGACCAGCAGTGGGCCGCGCAGCTCCTGTCGCTGGGCTACGACCCGAACCTCGCCCTGGGCTACGACCGCCTCACGGATGCCCCGGACCACACGCTCGGGCAGCTCGCAGCGTCATCCGCGGGGACCCAGTTCCACACCTTCCACTTCGTGCTGAACAACGTGATGACGGAAGACAACCGGATCCCGCCATACGGCTTCAAGTACGACGAGGCGAAGCTGCGCAACAGCCTTCCCGTTCCGGCCGTGCAGTACGGTGCTCCGGGTCCTGCAGGGACCTACAACTACTGGGACGAGCGGCCGTTCACGATTCCCGTCGGCGCGACGCGCGCCGAGGTCCGCCTCTACTACCAGCAGACCTCGTGGGAGTACGTGCAGTTCCTCTGGAAGGGCAACGACCGGCGGAACACCTTCCTCGCGAACGAAGGGGTGAACCTCCTCGACGCCTGGCTGAACACGGGCCAGGCCGCGCCGATCCAGATCGCGACTGCAACGTCCAGCGTGACGCCGCCGGCCGCGACGCCCGGGCAGGCGTCGCGCGAGCACGTCGCGGCGCAGCAGATGCGCGCGACCTACAACCGGACCACGGGTTCGATCGACATCACCTACACCCCCGCCTGCGAATCGTCGAACCACACGATCTACTTCGGCGGCCTGTCTGGAGTCTCCACCTACAACTACACCGGAGCGGCCTGCAACGTCGGCATCTCCGGGTCGGCGTCGTTCAACCCCGGCGCGGGAAACGCGTTCTTCGTCGTCGTGGGCCGCGACGGTTCGGTGGAAGGTTCGTACGGGCACCGCAGCTCGGGCATGGAGCGCCCGGAGGACACCGGAACGCCGGGATGCGACGTGCCGCAGAGCCTCGCCGCGAGTTGCGATCCGCCGTGACGCGGAGCGCGCCGCTGTAGGGGCCGGCCTCTGTGCCGGCCCGCCGCCACAGAGGGCGGCCCCTACACCTCCTCGACCGTGATCCGCGCCGGATCGGCCTCGCCCAGCCCGATGCGCGCCCCTTCCGCGATCCACTTCGGGGCGCGCCCCTCGGCGGCGAGCGAGGGGAGGCCGACCTCCTTCCGGCGGTCCTCCAGCACGCTCCGGCCGATCGCGTCGAGCGCGACCGGGTCGGTCGAGACGAGCAGACCCCCGTAGGACCAGGTCCAGCGCGGGCTGTACATCGGCCCGCCGTGACACTGCGCGGTCAGGCCGTCGACGATCGTCAGCCGCAGCCTGTCCTGGATCAGCGGGAAGGCCGCGAGGTGGGCGATGAACGGGTGACACCCGTCGTCGTGACAGCGCTGCGGGTTGTGGATCACGCCGTACCAGTCCTTCATCCCGAGCGCGACACCCGCTTCTCCGCCGTCCTTCAGGACGCCGACGTTGATCAGGGCGGTGACGTCGTCGACGAAGATCCGCGGGAAGCGGGAAGACCGCGGCCCCCAGTCGCGCCACCGCCACTCGTAGTCACCGTCGGTGCCGATCACCTGCACGCCGTCGCCGGAGCGGTTCGGCGGGAAGCCGGCCCGCGCCAGCTCCCGCTCGTCGCGCTCGAGGATGACGATCTGGCGGGCCGCCACGCCGGCCGCCTGCAGCCACTTCGTGATGCGGCCGACGACCTCCGGGCGGGCGGACATCGCCTTTCCGGCGAGGGCGTTGATCTTGATCCCGACCACGTCGCGCGGGCTGAAGAGCCGGCGGAAGGCGTCGATGGCGGTGGCCTCTCCGGCGGCGCCGGCGATGGCCGCGCCGAGCGCGTCGTCCAGCTTCGCCGCATCGGGCGGCCCGCCGCCCGCCGGGAGGATGCCGTCGCGCCGCGCGCGGTAGACGACCGGTTTCGAGGGCGCGGAGCGGGGCGAGGGGAGCGGCCCCGGCACGGCGTCGGATGCGCCGCTTCCGGAGCGGGAGCCTCCGTCGCCCTTCGAGCACCCCACGAGCGAGACGCCGGCGACCGGCGCGGCCGCCGCGCCGATCAGCAGCGTCGAGGTGATCCGCCGCCGCGTCCTGTCCATGGTCAGCGCTTCTTTCCCGGATCCTTCACCCGTTCCGCGAACTGCAACTGCCGCTTCGCCTCCTCGGTCTCCCCGCGCTGCTCGAGCAGCCGGGCCAGCAGCTCGTGCGCGCGCTGGTGGTGCGGGTCGGCGCGCAGGGCCCGGCGCAGGTCGGCGATCGCGGCGTCGGGGTCGGCGTCGGCACGCCACCCGGCGCGCAGGACGTACGGCTCCGCCGCGAGCGGATCGCGCTCGATGGCGGCCGACAGCAGCTCCAACGCCCGCTCGGGGCGCTCCACCAGCCGCTCGACGCGGGCGAGCCCCACCAGGGCCGGCGCCGGGACGGTCGCGGAGCCGGGGCCCTGCAGCGGGTCGACCGGCTGGCCGGGGGCGGCCGTCGCCAGCAGCCGGTCCAGCGCGCTCCAGCTGGCGCGGTCGCGCGGGTCGATCGCCAGCGCGGCGCGCAGCTCCCGTTCGCTGCGCTGCGTGGGGCCGACGAGCCGCGCCAGGTCGAGCGGCCGCGCGTAGGCCCGCGCGTCGCCGGCGTCGATCCAGTAGGTCGCGTAGGCGTTGGCCGCGAACAGGCCGAGCAGCGCGAAGACGATGCGTTCGCGCCAGCTTCCCGGCCTCCCGGCGGCAAGATCGACGCCGACCGCCAGCGCAACGCACAGTGCGCCCAGCGCGGGCAGGGCGTAGAAGGCCTTGACCTGCGCGTAGGCCGGGACCTTGAGCGAGAAGAGCACGAGCGCGAGCAGTCCCAGCGCCGCGGTGCCCGCGAGCATCAGCCCCGCGGGGCGCGGCGCGCGGATCAGCCGCACGAGGCCCCAGAACGCGCCCACGAGGATTGCCGCCGTCGGAAGCAGCGCGAGCAGCATCCCCGCCGCGAGCAGGTCGTCGTTCCACGGCGGCCGCACCGCGACGTCCGACACGCTGCCGCAGAGCGCGTCGCCCCACAGCGTCGCGTAAAGTCCGTCCCAGACCGGTCCGATCGCGCCGAGCACCGGCTCCGCCAGGCTGCGCCCGAAGTGCGTGTAGTCCGCGAAGCTGCGGAAACCCGGGTCCTGCCACCAGCCCGCGAAGCCGGAGGCCTTGTCCCAGTTGCCGACGACCGGCCGGCCGAAGCGCGCCAGGACGCGCGCGTACTGCCAGCCGCAGGTCACCGCCGCAACCGCCAGGGTGGTCGCGAGCCCCGTCCAGCGCGCCCGGCGTCCCTCCCGCGTCTTCTCCTCGAGCGCCGCCCAGGCCAGGGCCGCGAGCGCCGGCGGCCCGACGATCAGCGTCGTGATGCGCGTCAGCAGCGCGGCGCCGAGCGCGAGCCCGAGCAGCGCGTACCCCGCGAGCCGCGGCTCGCGGCTCCGCAGCAGGCGCGCGGCGAGGACCAGCACCGCCAGCGAGAGGGTCGACGAGAGGGTCTCGTTCGTCGGGTAGTGGAAGAGGTAGAGCTGCAGCGGAAGGAATGCGGCGAACAGCAGTCCGGCGGCGTGGAGCCGCGGCCGGTCCGGGAAGAGCGTGCGCAGCAGCGCGAGGACCAGCGCCGCGTTGGCCACCGCGAGCAGGGCCTGGAACAGGCGCAGCACGAGCATCCCCAGCGGGCTGTCCGCGGGCCAGCCACCGAGGCTCAGGAGCGCCGCGACCGAGCCGTAGTAGAGCGGCGGGTGGTACATCTGCCAGCCCTCGTTGGCGAGCGGCAGCGACCAGGTCGTGCGGATCCGTTCGATGTACGTCAGGTGGCCGTCGGCGTCGTAGCCGTAGCGTCGGATGCAGGAGCGGCGAGTTGTGCAGGATCAGCGCGAGCCAGAGGGCGGCGATCGCGGCGAGCGCGAGGCTCCACTCACGGCCGGCGAGCCGCCCCGGCAGCCCCCGCGCGAGCAGGCGCTGGAAACCCCAGGCGGCCAGCAGGGCCAGCCCGAAGACGGCGAGCAGCAGGGGCAGGCGCCGAACGAACGCGTGCGGCGGGGCGGGCGGCCCGCCGGGGACGAGCTGGCGCGGCGGCGGCGGCGAGCCGACGACGAGCGCCGGCGCCGATTCGGCACCGCCCCACGAGGCCTCCCAGCTCCCGTCGGTCACGAGCGCGCCGCCGGGCAGGTCGAGCGAAAGCGACACGGCCGGCCGGCCGTTCCAGTTGCGCACCTTGACGGCGATCGTGTTCGTTCCCCGGCGCAGGGCCTTGCCGACCGTCGCGCGGCGCACCGTCTTCCAGGAGCCTTCGCCGGCCAGTCCGATCTTCTTCCCGTTGATGAAGACGTCGGCGTCGCGGAAGGCGAGGAGGCGCAGCGGGACGCCGGTGGGGGCGGTCGCACACTCGAACGTCCGGCGGAATTCCGCGGGCATCCTCGCCCCGGGGATCATCGTCAGGCTGGGCGGGGCGGGGTAAACGATCCACTTTCCCACCGCGGAGCGCGCGGGAAGATAAGAGAGGTCCGGTCCCCGGGTCGTGCCCCACCAGAGCCACGCGACGACGGCGGCGAGGAGGCAGGCCAGCGCGACCGCCCGCGCGGGTGCCGTGAAGAGCCAGCGCATGGCGCATTCTGCCACGGCCCGCGGCGGATCGAGGATAATCTCGGGCTTCGCGGGCGCCGGCAACGGCGGACACGCAGGGGAGCCCAGGTGCCCGAGCCGTCCTCCATCCGTCCCAGCGCGGGGTCGCCGCCGGGCGGCTCCGGCCGCGAGGGCGGGCAGCTCCTCGCCTGGATCCTGCTCCTGGCCGTGATGGCCTTCGTCCTCGCGGCGCGCGTACGGCTGCTCGATCTCCCGCTCGAGCGCGACGAGGGGGAGTACGCCTACGCCGGGCAGCTGATCCTGCAGGGCGTTCCCCCGTACGCCGAAGCCGACAACATGAAGCTGCCGGGGACCTACTTCGCCTACGCGCTCAACATGGCGCTCTTCGGCGAGACCCCGCGCGGCGTGCACCTCGGCCTGCTGCTCTGGAACGCGGCCGCGACGCTGCTGCTCTTTGCGCTCGGGCGGCGGCTGTTCGGGACGGCGGTGGCGGCCGCCGGCGCGGCGGCGTTCGCGATCCTCTCGCTCAGTCCCTCCGTGCTGGGGCAGGCGGGGCACGCGACGCAGTTCGTGCTCGCGCCGCTGCTGGCCGGCTGCCTGCTGCTGGCCGGCGAGGCGCCGCGGCGCGCGGCGGGACGCTGCGCGCTGGCGGGGCTGCTGTTCGGGATCGCCTTCCTGATGAAGCAGCACGCGGCCGTCCTGGCCCTGTTCGGCGCGGCTTTCGTGCTCTACGACGCGCTCGCCGTCGCGCGCGTGCCGGTCCGCGCGGCGCTCCTGCGCGCCGCCGCGTTCGCCGGCGGCACGGCGCTGCCGTTCGCGCTGCTGTGCGCCTGGCTGGCGAGCCGCGGGCTGTTCGGGAACTTCTGGTTCTGGACCGTCACCTACGCCGCGCGCTACGTCTCGGCGGTCTCGCCGGCCGAGGGGCTGCGGATCCTCGCGCTGCGCCTGCCGCAGGTGATCTGGTTCAACGGCCTCTTCTGGCTGCTCGCGCTCGCCGGGCTGGTCGCGCTGATCGCGGGGCCCTGGGAGCGCCGCTCGAAGATCTTCGTCCTGGGCCTGGCCGCCGCCTCGTTCCTGGCCGTCGCGCCCGGGCTCTACTTCCGGCACCACTACTTCGTGGTGATGCTCCCCGCGGTCGGGCTGCTGGCCGGGCTGGGGGCGGACGGCATCGCGCGCCTGCTCGCGCGCGGCACGCGAGCCGCGTCCGCGGAACGCGCGGCGCGCGCGCGGGTCATCGTGCTCGTCGCGCTGACCGCGGCGGCCGCGGCGGTCACGCTCTACCGGCAGCGCGAGCCGCTGTTCGAGCTGGGACGAAACGACGTTCATGCGCGCGGTCTACACGACGAACCCGTTCCCCGAGGCCGTCGAGGTCGCGGACTATCTGCGCCAGAAGACCTCGCCCGGGGAGCGGATCGCGGTGCTCGGCTCGGAGCCCGAGATCTTTTTCTACAGCGGGCGCCGCGCGGCGGCGCGCTACGTCTACGCCTACGCGCTGGTCGAGCGGCACCCGTTCGCGAAGCGGCTGCAGCAGCAGGTGGCCGCGGAGATCGAGGCGGCCCGCCCGGAGTACATCGTCTGGGCGCGCGTGGACTACTCGTGGCTGGAGCAGACCGGCGCCGATCGGTTCATCTTCGATTGGGCGGAGGGCTATCTCCGCGCGCACTACGCGCTGGAAGGGGTCGTCGAAGTCCCGGAGGAGGGGCGGGGTCGCGCGGTCTGGGGCGAATCCGCGGCGACCTACCGGCCGCGCACGAAGGACCAGCTGCTGGTCTACCGCCGGCGCGACTGAACCGGCGCGCTGCCGGAAATCGGCCGGCGGGGGCGCCCGGCGGACGCCCCCGCGGCTGGCTCCGCTCAGCGCGGCTTCGACGCGTACGGGTTGCCGCCGAGCGCGTTCGAGATGTCCGTGATCGCCTTCTGCGCACGGACGCTGTTCCCCGCCTTGTCCAGCGGCGGCGAGATCACCGCAATCCCGAACCTCCCGGGCGAGACCGCGATGATGCCGCCGCCGACGCCGCTCTTCGCCGGCAGGCCGGTCATGTAGAGCCACTTGCCGGAGTCGTCGTAGAGGCCGGCGGTCGCCATCACGGCCAGCACGTTCGGGACGTACTCGGCCTTGAGCACCTGCTTCTTCGTGACCGGGTTCTTCCCGCCGTTCGCCAGCGTGGCTGCCATCACGGCCAGGTCCTTCGCGTTGACGCCGACCGAGCACTGCTTGGTGTAGATGTCGCAGGCCTGGAGCGGCTTGTCCTTGATGTGGCCGTAGGCGTACATCAGCTGCGCGATCGCCTGGTTGCGCTGGTTCGACTCGGCTTCGGACTTGTAGACGTCCTCGAGGACCTTGAGCTGGCGGCCGGCGAAGTCGTCGTAGTAGCCGATGATCTTGCCCCAGATCTCGTCGTAGCTGGCACCCTTGACCATGCTCGTCGCCGTGATGGCGCCGGGGTTGACCAGCGGGTTCATCTCGGCGCCCTTGTTCTGCTCGACGGCGACGATCGAGTTGAAGACCTGACCGGTGGCGTCGACGCCCATGTTGTCGACGATCGACTGCGGGCCGGACTCCTCGATCACCTTGGCCATCGTGAAGACCTTGGAGATCGACTGGATCGAGACCTCGGAAGTGACGTCGCCCTCGGTGAAGACCTTCCCGTCCACGGTCACCAGCGCGATGCCGTAGAGCTTGGGGTCGACCTTGGCGAGGGCGGGGATGTAGTCGGCGTTCGCCCCCTCCTGGAGCGTCTTGTACTTGCCGAAGGCGGCCTTCAGCGCGGCGGTCACGTCCGCGTCGGACGGGGCCTGGGCCAGGGCGGCCGGTGCCGCCAGCGCCAGCACCGCGAGAGCGAGGACGATGAGGCGCGCGGCGCGGCCCGTGAAGCGAGTGCGTCGGGTCATTTCTTTTCCTCCCGGCAGCTGCGAAGAACCGCATCTGAACGAAAACCGGCTTCGTGGCCGATTGCCGGATCGCTCGACTCGTCCAGTATCTCAGAAACCGGCGGCCGGGATGTCGCGGGCGTCGCAGCTCGGCGATCTACTCGGGCGGCTGGAACAGCAGCAGGGCGGCGACGGCGGCCGGGATCGCGGCCGGGACGGTCTCGGCTGCAGCGCTCCCGCCGGCCAGCCAGACCCGGCCCGCGTTGATCGTCTCGACCGCCGCGATCGTGCGCCCCTCGCGCTGCAGCGCGTAGCCTGCGGGCGAGCCGAGCGGGATCGGCGTGCCGTCCAGCGCGTGGATCGAGCGCACGGCGAGCGGGGTTCCGGCGGTGCCGTCCGCGGGGCGGAGTTCACCGACGAAGCCGCCGGCGAGCTTCCGCGCCGCGCCGAGGGCCAGCGTCCAGGCCTCCCGCGCGCCGCCGCCTTCGGCCGCGAAGCGAAACGCGCAGGCCAGCGCCGGCTTTCCCGCCGCGGCGCGCAGGTCGGCCGAGAATCCGCTCCCGGTCCAGGCCTCGAGCCCCTTCTCGTAGCACTCGACATCCACCGGTCCCGCGGCCGTCTCCAGCGTGAACGCGTACGGCCGCTTCGATCCCGAGACGCCGAGCCGCAGCACCTGCACCGACCAGCCGATCGTCCCGCGGTCGCGGACGACGCCGGTGCGGTACTCGCCGAAGGCGATCGGCCTGTCCCAGCGACGCGGGTTGGCGCCCGTGACGGGCAGCGGCTGCGTCGCGGCGGCGAGCGCGGGGTCGATCGCGACGCGGGCCTCGCCGGCGAACGCTGCCGGAAAGGCGATCGAGAGCAGTGCGAGCGCGGCCGGTACGGTGATCGTGTGCGAGCGGGTCATACGGTCCTCGATGGCGCCCCGCGGTCGCTGTTGCGACGGAGAAAAGCGCGCAACGCCCAGTACTGTGGTGCGGCTTATCGTATCGGCGTACTTCATTAGGAGCACGAGTATGAAAACAGCTGGAGTCCACCAGTGACCTTTATAGTCCGTATTGGTTCGATCATGACCGGGTGCCTCGTCATCGCGACGCTGCCGTGGGCCGCCGCGGACGGGCCCGCGGCGCGCGGCTCGCTGCGCCCGGTTCACCCGGAGACCGCGACGGCTCTCGACGACGGCCTCGCCGCACCGCTGCCGCCCCCGTCGGCTCCCGCCCCGGACGGCCCCCCGGTGACGGTCCGCTTCCGCTGGCCGCTGCTCGCCCAGGACTGGCAGCACAGCTTCAACTACGTCGATCTCGACCCATCCGGCGCGATCAAGGACTGGAACTGCCAGGGGATCACGTACGACACCCACCTCGGCAACGACGTCATGATCCGCGACTTCGTCGAGATGGACGAAGGGCGGTTCGTCGTCGCCGCCGCCGCGGGCGAGGTGGTGCGCGTCGAGGACGGCTACTTCGACCGCGCGGCCGGCGTTGGCGGCACCGGACCGAACAACTTCGTCTACGTCCGCCACGATGACGGGAGCACCGGCCTTTACCTGCACCACCGCAAGTGGTCGGCCCTGGTCGGTGCCGGCGAGCGCGTGTTCGAGGGGCAGCCGCTGGCGCTGGTCGGCAGCTCGGGCTTCTCGAGCGATCCGCACGTCCACTTCGAGGTGGCCGACGCCGACGGCACCGTGCAGGAGCCGTTCTCCGGTCCCTGCCGGACCGGCGCCTCGCTCTGGAAGCCGCCGCAGCCCGGCCACACGCTGGCGAACACGATGAACGTCTACTCCGCCGGGATGACGATCTTCACGCCCGACCTCTACACGATCAAGGAGCGCTACCCCGACGTCACGCGCGTCGCAGCAGAACCCCGCCGCCAACGCCTTCTTCTTCTGGCACCGCAACACCGACATCCACGCCGGCGACGTTTCGCGCGTCGTGTTCCGCAAGCCCGACGGCACCGTCTACGACGACAACTCGTACACCTGGACGGCCGCCGCGGCGTACGACTGGCTCTACTGGCAGACCTTCCTGCCCGGCACCGGCTCGCTGGGGAACTGGACGATCGAGTACTACCAGAACGGCCAGCTGGCGCTGACGAAGAGCTTCACCCTCGCGGCCGCTCCGTTCTCGAACCCGGTCGTGGAGGCGGCCGCCGCCTCCGCCGGCAAGGGAGTGGCCTCCGGGGTGCTCAAGGGGAGCGACGCCGACAGCGGCGTCGTGCGCTTCGACCTGGTGACGCCGCCGGCCCACGGCGAGGTCCGGTTCGGGGGGCCGCGCGGCGCGCGCTTCCGCTACGTCCCGGAGAGCGGCTACTCCGGCCCCGACTCGTTCCAGGTGAAGGCGCAGGACACCGAGTTCCGCGACAGCGCGCCGGCGACGATCTCGCTCACCGTCACCCCCGTGCGCCACGCCGTGCTGCGGCTGGAAGGGGACACGGAGCAGGACTACGTCGAGGTGCCCGCCAACCCCGCGCTCGACACGCCCGGCAACGCCTTCACGGTGGAGGCCTGGCTGCGGCCGGGGATCGGCTCGAGCCAGTACCAGCGCGTGATCGATCGCCGCAGCCCGGTCGACTTCGACGTGCGCGGCGTGTCGCTGCGCCTGGTCCCCGACGGCTGGGTCGAGTTCGCCGTCGGGCGCGGGGCCAGCGCCGCCTACTGCTACTCGATCGCGCGTCTCCCGCTGACCCGCTGGACGCACGTCGCGCTGACCTACGACGGGACCTACCAGCGCGTCTACGTCAACGGCCAGCTCGACAACTTCTGCTTCGCGCCGGGGACGATCTCGTGGGCCGGGACCGGCGCGCTGCGGATCGGCGGCGGCTTCGGCTCGTTCGAGACCTACCGCGGCGACATCGACGAAGTCCGCTGGTGGGGGGCGGCGCGCAGCGAGACCGAGATCCGCGCGGGGGCGCAGTGCGCCTTCTACTCGTCGCCTCTCCCGGCCGCGCTGCGCGGCAACTGGCGCTTCAACGGCGACGCGCAGGACAGCACCGCCAACGCGCTGCACGGGGTGCGCGTCGCCGGCGCCTCGTTCGAGACGACCGACCCCGGGACGCCGCTGCGCTGTGCCGGCGTCAACCTCGACGGCGACGGCTTCGGTGACGCCACGGACAACTGCCCGCTGGTGGCGCAGGGGAGCCAGGCCGACGGCGATGCCGACGGGGTCGGCGACGCCTGCGACCTCTGCCCGGCGGCGAAGGACACGGCCCAGGCGGACCTCGACCTGGACGGCGTCGGCGACGCCTGCGACCGTTGCCCCTTCGTCGGCGACACCGCCCAGGCCGACACCGACGGCGACGGGGCCGGCGACGCCTGCGATCCGTTCGCCGCCGACGCCGCGCGCGGCGTGCCCTCGGCGGCGATCGTGCTGACTGCCGCGCACGACCGCATCACGGGGATCTCGACCTTCAGCTGGAGCGCCGAGCCGCGCTCGACGCGCTACGAGTTCCATCGCGGCACGCTCGAGATGCTGCGCGCGCGCTTCTACGGCACCTGCCAGAACGGCCGCGATGCCGATCCGAACGACCGCCAGTTCGCCGAGAACGAGTCACCGGCCCCCGGCAGCGCCTACTTCTACCTCGTCCTCGGCGTCGCCGCCGACGGGACGCGGGGCCTTGCCGGGCTCGACTCCGCGGGGCGGCTGCGCGACCTCCGGGGGCGCGACTGCCGCTGACGCGGCCCCGCGGCCGTGGCATCCTCCCCGGGAACGAGGGAGGCCGCCATGTCGCTGAGAGACCGCCTGCTCGAAGACCTCAAGACCGCGATGAAGGCCCAGGACGCGCGCCGCCTGGCGATGCTGCGGATGCTGAAGTCCGAGATGCTCAAGGTCGAAGTCAACCTGCGCGAGACGAAGGGGCTCGACTACCACCTCGACGACGCCGAAGCGACGCGCGTCGTCTCGACCTACGCCAAGCAGCGGCGGGAGTCGATCGAGGCCTACCGCAAGGGGGGGCGCGAGGACCTCGCCACGCAGGAGGAGGCGGAGCTGCAGATGGTCGAAGCCTACCTGCCGAAGGCGCTGGGCGAGGACGAGGTCCGCGCCGCCGTGCAGGCGGTCATCGCCGAGACCGGGGCGACCTCGAAGAAGGACCTCGGCGCGGTGATGAAGGGCGCGATGGCCCGGCTGCAGGGCGCGGCCGACGGCAAGCTCGTCAGCCGGATCGCGGGCGAGCTGCTGGGGCCGTAACCGAAGCGGGGCGCCGCGGCGAGTGGCCTACGGCTGCCGGCGCATCCCCACCCCGACCATCAGCCAGGCCACGGCCAGCAGCGCGAAGCCGACCGCGCCCGGGACCATCGATTCCGCCAAGCCGGCCATCAGCAGCCCGGGGGGCGTCGTCGTCGAGGCCGTCGCCGCGTCGGCCGCGCGGGCGAACGACATCGCGAGCCCGGAGACCATCGCGCTGGCCGAGGCGAGGATCACGGCCAGGGAGAGCGGCCGCAGCATCGCCAGCCGGTTCTCGGCCGGTCGCACGGCGAAAGAGATCCCCAGCCAGAGGGCAGCCAGGCCGACCACGAGCGTGAAACCGAGCAGGGCGAGTCCGAGGAACATCGAGGCCTCCTTCCGAAGTCGCAGGAGTAACGCGCGGGAGGGGTCCGCGTGACGCGGGCCCCGTCGGGGCTTCCCGGGCGTTCGGTGGGCGTCTGTTCGAGCCCCGCCGGGCGGGCCCGCGGGTTCCACCGGACGTGTCACGATAACGGGCCCGGAGCGTTGAAGAGGCGTGGAGCAGGAGACCGAGCGGGAGCTGGTCGCACGGCTGCGGGCCGGGGACACCTCGGCCTTCGACGCGATCTACGACGCCTACCGCGCCCGGCTCTTCGCCTACCTGCTCCGCATGGCCCGGCACCGTGAGGTCGCCGAGGACCTGCTCGAGGAGACCTGGCTGCGGTTGATCGCCCACCCGCCGCCCGCCGACGAGGCGATGAAGCTGGCCCCGTGGCTCTTCACCGTCGCCCGCAACCTCTTCCTGAGCTGGAGCCGCTGGCGGCTGCTCGACGCCGAGCGGGTCGGGGAGCTGGCGCGGATGACGCTGCGCGCCCCGCCGTCGCCCGGACCGCTCGACGACCTCGCGCGCGACGAGCGCGGGCAGGCGCTCGAGCAGGCGCTGGCGCGGCTCCCGGCGCGGGCGCGCGAGGCGCTGCTGCTGGTCGGACTCGAGGGGATGACGCCCGGCGAGGCGGCCGCGGTCTGCGGGATCGCGCCGGAGGCGATGCGCGCTCGCCTGATGCGGGCGCGCCGCCTGCTGGCGCGCGAGCTGTCGGACGCGGCATCGGAGGAAACAGGATGACCACACCCGGAGACCTCGATCGGTTCACGGCTTCGGCGCTGGGGGCGCTGGGCACGCACGACCTGCCGCACCCCGATTCCGAGGCGCTCCGCGCGCGCTGCCACGCGGCACTGGCGACGCGCCGGCGGCGGGGCGGGGGCCGCGCCGCGGCGTGGCAGGCGCTCTACGACCGCGTGCTCGAGCCGGCCGTGATCGCGCTTCTCGGCGGCGCCGTGCTCGTCACGACCGTGCTGCAGGCGGCGGCGATCCTCGCCGGCCGCGTGGCGTGAGGCCGAGGGCCGCCACCCCCTACGGACAGACCCCGATCGCCTGCGCGTACCAGCAGCCGCCCCCTGGCCCCGCGGCCGGCCGCTCCGCGCCGGAGCCGCTTCGCCCGTACGACCCCTCACGCGCGCCGTCGTTTCCGACGACCAGCAGGAACACCGAGCCCGCCCCGGGCACGACGTCGGCGTACCCCGCGTTCCCCAGGTGACAGGCCCGGCCGGCGTAGGCGTAGCTCGAAACCTGCGCCAGGTTCCCCCAGTAGGCGGTGTGGTCCACCGCGTCGCAGGCCGCCTGCCAGGTCAGGCGCATCGCGCCGGTGAGGCGGTCGTAGCGCGCGACGCGCAGCTGCGCGTGCGCGTCGGCCGCCGGTCCCGCCTCGCCCGGCCCGAAGTCCACCGGCCCCGGGATCGCGAGCAGCGTCAGCGACGACGCCGGCAGCGCGACGCTGGCCGTCCCGCCGGGGAGCGGGAGGTCCGATTCGCGCACGATCCGCGACAGATCGGCCGCGCTGTAGCGGTAGACGCGCGCCGCGCCCGAGGGGGCGAAGTTCAGGACGCTCAGCGCGCTGGTCTCGGCGCTGGCCGACTTGTTGACCAGCGCGATGGTCAGCCAGCCGTCGCCGCGCAGCGCCGCGTAGATCGCGACGCGTGCCTGGTCGCCGCTCGTGGCGCGGACCCCGGTGTTGCCGAAACGCCCGCCCGCGCCGTCGACGTTGCGGTAGAGCCGGAACGCGAACGCGCCCGGGTCGGTCGCGCCCGGCGGGGACCAGAGCGCCGCCAGGTGCAGCCCCTCGCGGCCGAAGATCCCCAGCACGTCGGCCTGGGCCAGCGCGCCGTTGACCGACTCGAGGCCGCCCCAGTTGTACTCGGTGAGCGCCAGCTTCGTCCCGGGATAGCGCGTCGCCACCCACTCGCGCATCCGCGGGAGCAGCCGCACCGCCTCGCCGATCCAGCTCTCGTCGACGTACGAGGGGTCCCACAGCGCGCGCGTCGAGCGCAGGCGCAGCGCCTGCGTCGCGGCGTCGCCGGCCGGAGCCAGCGCGACACCCGCGGCCTGCGGGTAGTAGTGCAGGTCGAGGTAGTCGAGGATCCGCAGGCCGTGCGCGCGCTCCCAGGCGCTCATCTGCGCCAGGTACCACTCGACGAACGGCACTCCGCCGTGCGCGTTGCGATCCTGCGGGTGGTTCCACCAGTCGCCCCCCGGCTCCCAGTCGAGCGCGGAGTAGAAGTACGCGGTCCAGCCCCACGCGACCGGCCCCAGCGTCAGCGCGCCGGGATCGGCCTCCTTCACCGCCGGGGCGTAGAGCACCGCCCGGTCGCGCAGCTCGTCGTACGAGGCGGGCTGGGGGTGGACGTCGCGGTGGGTGTCGTTCCAGAGCTCCGGCTCGTTGTCGAGGTCGTAGAACGGCACGCCCCCCTCGCGCGCGGCGCCGTAGCGCGCGACGAGGTGCGCGATCCAGTCCTTGACGAACGGCGGCCCGATCGCGCTCGAGGTGTCGGCCGGATCGTTCCCGGCGATCTCCGAGCCGTCGCCGCGCCGGCCGTTGCCGCAGTCGGGGCGCCAGGGGTCGACCGACTGCTGCGCGCCGTAGCGGGCGACCGAGAAGCCGCAGGCAGTGCCGCGCGACTTCGGCGTCCAGCCGACCAGCGGGACAGTCAGCAGCGTCTTCGTCCCGGTGCGGCGGTCCTGCTCGACGAAGCGGTCGGACGACGAGCCGTCGGGTAGCGCGCCCGGGTCGGCGTTGTCGTTGGGGATGTTCTCGAAGTACCAGTCGCTGGCCCTGTTGCTGGTGTCGTTGCGCCAGCTGTAGCGCGTCGTGGCGTTGCCGCCCCAGCGGCGCAGCGGCAGCCCCAGCTCCGCGGCGAGCGCCTCGTCGGCGAAGTTGATCCCGTAGACGAGCGGCGAGATCGCGTGCCGGTCGGCAGCGGCGTCGACGGTCAGGGCCGGCCCGGCGGCGAGCGCCGGGCCGGCCGCGGTGAGGAGCAGAAGAACGGCACGCGGACCGCGGAAGCGCATGGGCCCGGTCACGATGCGAAAAGCGCGCCGGGTCCGCCACCGACCGCGATCGTCTCGGGCGGTCCGCCGCTGGCGGTCGGCGTTACGAAAAGCGGTACCGGCCGTCAGCGCTCCGGTATCCCGCCTGCCCTGGACGGCGGCGCCCGGCGGACGGCCGCCGGCCGCAGCTCGATCGCGCCCTCGTTCGCGCTCCCCTGGATCTGCAGCGGCGGCAGCCGCGAGAGGCCGCGGCGCGCCTCCACCGTGATCGCGACGAGCGCTCCCGATCCCGCGAGCGGCTCGACGCCGTAGAGGCCCAGCCGCAGTTCGCCCTCCGTGTCGTTCCAGGCGACCGCCATGCCCAAACCGATCCCGGCCGGCTGCGCGTCGACGATCGCGAGCCGTGCCGCGGGGTAGGCGAAGCGCAGGTCGAGCGCCTCCACGCCATCCGCGTTCTCCAGCAGCACGAGGACCTGCCGCCGCTCGCCGCGGGCCATCCGGCCGGCGGCGGCGTCGAGCGCGAGCACGGCGGGACCGGCGGCCGCGGACCGCTGGACGCGCGCACCCACCCGGCCCTTCAGCCTTGCCGCGACCTCCCGGTCGCGCGCCGCCGCGGCGCTCTCCTCGGGCGACGAGCCCGCCGGTGCGGACGCGGGCATCGCGGCGGAGAAACCGGCCTCCCCGCCCGCCGCCGGCATCCAGTTCCCCGAGACGTCGCCGTAGAGGATCGCGTAGAAGTCGTCGGTCTCGGGCCGCGCGAGCGGCGCGTGCACGTAGGCCGGGTCGCCGCAGTCCTGGTTCGTCGCGTCGTCGTAGGTGTCGCAGCGCAGGAAGCGCCAGTCCGAGCCGGCCGTCGCGGCCACGTCGAAGTGGTCGATCAGCTGGGCCGCGAACTGGGCGATCCGGGCCGCGTCGAGCGAGGTGGCCTCGCCGTTGCCGGTCACGTCGCCGGCCAGCTGCTGGTTCGCCGACAGGGTGAGCGAGGAGACCGCCGCCCGCGCGACCAGCGCGGCGTCGAACGAGCTGATCGCGCCGTTGTGGTCGGACGCGCGCGGCGTGCCGAGCTTCGGCAGCGTCTCGACCCGCAGGCTTCCCGCGCGATCGGCGGCGAGGTACGGTGCCGCCGCCGCCCGTGGTGGCGTCGGCCAGGCCGTCGCGGGAGACGTCGACCGCGACGCCGGGCACGCCCTTCGCGCTGGGCTCGACGGCCGTGCTGTCGCGGTAGTAGCGGACCGCTCCGGCTGAGTGCGCAGGTCGGGGCGTGGGTGCAGCCGAGCGGGCCGCAGGCGTCCACCGTGCAGGCGCTGGCGTCGTCGCAGGCGCAACCGCCGAGGCAGCAGCCGCCGACCGTCGTGCCGCGGCAGACGCGGCTGGCGCAGGCGTCGCCGTCGGTGCAGGGGTTGCCGTCGTCGCACGGGGCGGCGTTCGGCGACGTTGGTACAGGTCCCGCCGGCGCAGTCGTCGTCGGTGCAGGGGTTGGCGTCGTCGCAGTCGGCCGGGACCGTGCAGGACCGCGTGACCGGCGCGCGCAGCGCGCTGAAGTTCTGCGCGACGGTCCCGCCGCTCCACAGGTTGGGCGCGCCGAAGGTGCTCGAGGTCCCGTCCTGGAAGTTGGAGACGGGCGTGATGCCGGGCCCGGGATCCGCCTCCAGCTTGAAGACCTCGTCGTTGCCGACGCCGCTCGCCGGGCTGATCCCCTCGCCGGCCGGGCCGAAGACGGCGACGCCGGACGCGGTCGAGCAGGCTGATCTGCGTGTTGTCGTTCGAGACGGAGAAGGGGAGGGCGCTGATGTAGAGCCCGTCCCCGGAGGCCCCGGAGCGCAGGTTGATCCACCAGTCGCCGGCCGACGGGTCGAAGCCGACATCGGTCGCGAGGTCGGCGGCGACCGTGAGGATCGTCCCGCTGCGCAGGTCGGCGAGGACCGGCGCTCTCGGTGAAGGTGAGGGTCTGCTGCGTGTCTCCAGGCAGGCCGGCCTTGTCGCGGACGACGACCTGCCAGCCGCGCAGGTCGAGGTGGTCCTTCACGACGACCAGCTCGAACCAGTCGCCGCCGTTGCCGAGGATCGCGGCCCCAGTAGGTGTCGGTGCCGCTGCTCGCGAGGAGCTTGGTCGGGGACACGCCGTTGTACTCGTTGAGGAAGATCGGGCGTCGGTGCTGGCCGCGTTCGCCGTGGCGGGCGTGGGGCGTGGTGAAGCGGGCCAGGTTCGAGCTCCCGTCCGGCAGGCGTCCGTACGAGACGTTGCGGGGCAGCGCGGGCCACGTCAGCGAGCTGATCAGGATCCCGGCCGAGTCGAACAGATAGACCGTCCCGCCGGACGGGTTCAGGCGTGAAGTTCGCGTGCAGCGGCTCCTTCGCCCGGCTCGCCATCGGCCCAGACGAGGAGCCGGTCGTGTCCGCACAGCTTCGCGCCCGCGGGGAACGGCCACTTGTCGGGGATCGGCCGGGTCGTCGGTCAGGAACATCCCGCCGAGGTCGGCCGTGACCGCGGCAGACGGGTTGTAGAGCTCGATCCAGGGGTCGTATTCGCCGTGCTCGTCGCGCGATCGCCGCGGCGTTCTGCCGGCAGGACCTCGTTGACGACGCGCGATCGGGACCGGGTCGAACGCCGCGTCGTTGATCGCGCTCCAGGTCGCCGGCGTCGAGCGCGCGCGTCCTCACGTGCGTCGGCGAGACGAGGACGAGCGGGGTCGGCGTAGACGAGCGCTGCCGGGCGCGACCGCTCCGCCGCGCAGGCGCGGGTCGCTGCCGTCGAGCGTGTAGTAGATCGTCCCCCGCGGCGGCGCCGATCTCAGGTTGTAGCCGAGCGGGACCGGGCCGGCCTGCATGGCTGAAGACCGGCGGAGCGACGAACTGGCCGTCGAACCAGGCGAGGCGGTCGACGAGCCACTGCCGCGTCCAGGCGACGTCGTCCTGCCAGGTCGTGCCGATGTACCAGTTGGGCCAGACATAGACGCCGAGGATCGGCCAGCGCTGGAAGTTGCGCGGCGCGGCCTCCTGCAGCTGGGCGATCGCGCCGTCGAAGTCGGCGAGCAGCCGCTCGCTGGAGAAGGGACCGCGGCGCAGCTCGAACCAGCGGTCGGCGTAGAGCTGCTTGAACTCCGGGTCCTGGAACAGGCGCCGGTAGTAGGGGTAGTCGGCGTCGTCGAGCAGGTCGTAGTACCAGCCGGTCGGCTTCCAGCCGTCGAGGTAGTTCGCGTTCCCCAGGCGTCAGGTTGTAGTCCCAGATCGGCCCCATGTTCAGCTTCCCGAGCCGGTCCTTGAACATGAAGCTGCTCAGGCGGTAGCCGTCGATGTTCTTCGTCAGCTCCACCAGGATGTGGTGGTCGATGAACGAGCCGGCGTCGATGTACGCGGCGTAGCCGGCGACCGGGTCCTGGAAGTCCGGCCCGTAGAGGACCGCCTCGAACTCGTCGAGGTACCCCTTCAGCCAGGCCGCCTGCGCGGTCGTGATCTCGCTCTCCTTCGGATCGACGTAGGCCAGCTGCTGGCCCGCGGCTGGTCAGGAAGCCGGAGTCGCCGGGGTCCAGCCGGTCCTTCTTGATGATGTAGCCGCCGGTGATCCCGGGCGGCGTCTCGTCCGTCGGGCAGGAGCTCCGTGATGTTCACCCGCGCCGGGTCCTGCTTGATCTTCTCCATCACGACGTAGATGCCGGCGTAGTCCGACGAGGTGATCGCGCCGGTGCCGGTCTCGCAGGTACATCTCGCAGAACCGCGTGCGGACGGCGTAGCGGCCGGTCGCGTTGCTCCAGCCGTAGGCCAGCACGTTCTGGATCAGCGGCTTTTCCGAGTACGGCGCGTAGAGGATCCAGTCGGACTCCGGCGGCAGGTCGAGGAAGGTGACGTCGCGGTCCTTCCGGTCGTCGTCCCAGGTCTCGAGGGCGAACTGCTTCTTCGGGAAGCTGCGCGAGCTGGAGCCGCGGATCCGGATCCCTGCGGGGCCCGACGAAGTCGGGCGCGTCGGTGATCGTGGCCCGGCCGGCCGTCGTGTCGATGACGCTGGTGAGCGATCTCGGTGAGCCAGTCCTCGGCGATGCACGACACCGAAGGTGTCGACGACGACGATCGGCAGGTTCGAGCTGAACGACAGGCACCGACGGGTCGAGCTTCGCGTACAGGCGGGTGACGACCGGGCCGGGCGCGAGGCCCGGCCTGGAAGACGCGCGCCCTGACCCGCGTCGAGTTGTTCACGGTGATCGGGGCGGAGTAGACCGTTCCGCTGGTCTCGGTCGGGTCGCTTCCGTTGGTCGTGTAGCGGATGACGGCGCCCGGCGCGGGCGAGCTGAGCGTCAGCGAGAAGTCGCTGGTGAAGGTCGCGCTCGGGTGGGAGAACAGCGGGGCTGGCCGAGACGCCCGGGTAGCCGGTGACGGTGTTGAATTTCCCCGGCGTGGCGGCCGTGAAGTAGCGCGGCGCCCCGAGGTCGAAGGCGGCGCCGACCGCCTGCAGTTCGGGAAGGACGAGGAAGTCGGGGTCCGAGGCGGAATCGTTGAGGCCGTGCAGCGCCAGCACGTTCGTGCCCGGTTGCAGCAGGGCCGATCGCGTCGGTGAGGTCGACGCGCTCGAGGCACGCCGGCGTCCTCGATCGGCCGGTTCGCGACGCGATGCCGCGTCCCACGCGGCCGGCGACGGCGCGTTGCGGATCGCGACCTCCTGGCCGTTGAGGTACGCGACGAAACCGTCCTCGTACTCGATCCGCAGGCCCAGGAGCGCGATGGCGGCGGGGTCGGTCACGTTGAAGTCGAGCCGGGCCCAGAGCGAGGAGTTGACGCCGCGCATGACGGCGCCGAGGTCGGTCCCGATCTCGGAGATCAGGCCATTGACGGCGAGCCCGCCGTTGGCCGTGTCGCCGACGAGACGGAAGCTGCCCGAGTTCCAGGCCGTGAACGAGCCCTGCGCCGCGAACAGCTCGAGTTCGGAGCCGCCGGCCCGCTCGTACATCACGAGGCGGAGCTTGTAGGCGCCCGGGCTCGGTGATGTTGAAGGTGGCCAGGGTGTCGCTCGCACCGCGCTGTCCGGGGTACGAGGACGAGAAGAAATCGGGCTCGCGGCTCAGCTCGAGGCCGAAACCGTCGTCGCTGTTCACGCCGAAGGTCCACGGGCCGGCCGTGGGGATGATGACGTGACCGGTGGCGAGGACGACGAAGTCGTTGGCGTCGGCGCCGATCGTCGTTGCCGGGGAAGGGACGGTCGCTGCCGTAGTGCGCGCTGCCACCGGTGTTGAGGTAGTTGACGACGGCGGCCGTCTCGCTGGTGACGCTCGACTGCGTGGCCGGGTCGTCGATCACGGCCTCGGCGGTCGCCAGGTCGTTCACCGGGAATCCTGGCCTTGTAACAGGTGACGCTGAATCCGGTCGCGCCGTCGCCGACGAACCCGAGCCCGGTCGGCCCGGTCGGCCACGTCGCGTCGTCGTAACCGGGCGCCGCCCAGCCGGCGCCGAGAGCGGCGTCGTCCGGCGCCGGGACGTGGTACGAGGCGAGAGCGCCCCGGGCCAGCAGCTGCGCCGCGGACTGATCGAAGCCGTAGGACATGTCGGAGACCTGGGCCGGGTACTCGGGCGCGAACTGCCTGCGCGATCGTCGTCCCGTCCGGCTTGACCAGCGCGAGGTACTCGCCTCCCGCGTCGAGCTTGAAGCTGGTGTGCAGCGGCGCGCCGGCGACGGCGCGGTTCTTGCCCGACGCGAAGACGACGAGGAATTCCCCCCGGGCCAGGCTGATCGCCGGGAAGCGCCACTTGGTCAGCTCGTCGGGATCGTCGGTGAGCGACCAGCCGGCCAGGCTGACGGTCGCGAGGCAGGGGTTGTAGATCTCGATCCAGTCCGAGTAGTCCCCGTCCTCGTCGGCCAGGGTGCGGTCGTTGGCCGCCATGAACTCGCTGATCACCAGCTCGACGCCGGGATCGCACGCCGCTCCGGCGCCGGACACCGGGCCGAGCAGGACCGCCGCCGCCAGGAGGGCGGCGCCCAGGGCACTTCGCATCGACATGAGCATTCCCCCCGGAATCGCCAGCCGCCCGGCCGTCTTCCCCGGCGAACTTGACAGTTAATGATACGCCGCCCGGACTCGGCCGGAGGCGATTCGTGGAAAAGCCCGTGAACGTTCGCCTTTCTTCGATTCGGTCCGTCGTCCCGGGTCCCGCCGGGGGGTGGGGGGGGTGGAGCCCCGCTCGGGACACCGGTAGAGTCGCCCGGTGATCCGGGCCCGCGGGTTCAGCGTTCTCGTGCTGGTAGTGTCGATGGCCGCAGCGGCCTCCCCGATCCCGGCGTTCGCCGCGAAAACCGACATCATCGTGATGAAGAACGGCGACCGGATCACCGGGGAGGTGAAAGAGCTCGAGCGCGGCTACCTGACCTACAAGACCGACGACATCGGAACGCTCAGCGTCGAGTGGGACAAGGTCGCCGCGGTCACGGCGCAGACGAGCTTCGAGGTCGACGATCTCCAGGGAGGGATCTTCATCGGCACGCTGCAGCCGGGACCGGAGGAAGGGCTGCTGACCGTGCAGGGACTGGTCGGCGGCCAGACGATCGCGATGGCCGACGTCGTGCGCATCCGGCGCCTGGGGAGTTCCTTCTGGGACGGCGTCGACGGCTCGATCGACGCCGGCCTGAGCTACGCCAGCTCGAACCAGCTGGGCACCCTCGACATCTTCGCCGAGGTCCTCTTCAAGCGCCCGTCCTACGAGGTCGGCTCCTCGCTCTCGTCGACGCTGACCCGGCAGCCGGAGGTCGAGGACACGCGGCGCAACGACCTGACGCTCAACTACCTCCACCGCTTTCCCAACCGGTGGCTCGCCCTCGCGATCGCCGAGCTGGCGCAGAACCAGGCGCTGGGGATCGACCTGCGGGCCTCGGCCGCCGGCGGCGGCGGCCGGTTCGTCGTCCAGACCCCGCACGACGAGCTGCTGCTCGGGGTGGGCCTCAACCTGAATCGCGAGGTCCCGGTCGAGAAGCCGTCCACCGACAACGTCGAGCTGATGATCCCGCTGCGGTACGACAAGTTCGCCTACGACTTCCCGAAGGTCGACATCTACGTGGGTTTTGCGGGGTACGTCGGCCTGACCGACTGGGGACGCTACCGGGCGGAACTCAGCCTGCGCCTGAAACGGGAGCTGTTCAAGGACTTCAGTGCATCGCTGATCGGGTGGGAGAGCTACGACAGCCGCCCGCCGACGATCGACGGGCCGAACCACGACTACGGCGCGACGTTCACGCTGGGGTGGACGTTCTGAGACGCGAGCCCGGCGGCCCCCTGGTCGCTCGCGGGCATTTCCCGAACCTCGAACAGCGCCGCCGCGACCGGCGTCCGCAGCGTCAGCCCGTCCGGTGCGCGCGAGAGTTCGCCGGGTGCGGGCTCTCCGTTCCGAAGCACGATCGCCTCGGGCGGCCAGTGGCCACGGAAGACCAGCTCCAGCGTCTCCGGCGCGACGGTGCCGAGCGTCGACCCGCGCAGGTCGATCGTGCCGGGGCCGTGGCGCACGTCGAGCCGGTGCGCCGCGGTAGACGACGCTCCGCACCCCCATCTCGTCGAGCGACGGCGGCCGCGACGGCGCGATCCGCAGCACCCCCGGCGCGTTCGACTCGATCCCCAGCCACGCGACCGGCCAGGCCGCGGGGACGAGCATGTTCTCGACGAACTCGCAGTCGAGACCGATCCCTCCCGGGACGCCGCACCCCTGCAGCGCGCCCGAGTTCCGGGTGGGCGGCGTAGTAGTCGCGATAGAAGTTCGCGCCGCGGCCGCCGAACTCGCGCACGGTGCGGTGGTGGTCGAGCATCCGGGACCAGACCGTCCACGCGCCGGCGACGTCGCCGTAGCGCAGCCGCCCCTGCACGTCGAAGAAGGTCGTGTGGAGCGAGGCGCCGCCGTCCTCGACCTGGCCCTCGAACGGCACGGTCCAGCCGCTCCAGCCCCAGATCCAGTCGAAGGCGTTCCGCCGCGCGTTGGCGCGCGCCGCGAAGCGACTGGCGTAGAGGTCCGCGCCGGTCGAGGTGTCGCCGGCGACGGTGCGCGTGCCGTCGAGCCAGTCGAGGATCGAGCGCGCCTCGGCCGCGTCGGGGATGCCCGCCGCGAGCGCCTCGAGGTTGGCGTGCACCGCGCCGTAGTCCCGGAGAACCCCGTCCGCGCCGCGCCAGGTCGCGTAGCGGCCGGACAGGGGGTCCCAGAACTCGGCCCGGATCGCGGCGCGCACCGACGGGAGGCGCGCGCGCAGCGACGCCGCGCTCTCGGCGTAGGGAACCGTCGATGAGCCGTCGGGTCCGAGCACGGCCGGCTTCGGGGAGTCGAACTCCGGGTTGACCTCGATCCAGGCTTCGATCTCGGCCATGGCCGACAGCGCCGTGTAGAAGCGGATCGCCGCCAGCAGGTCGCGCGGGCCGGTCGTGACGATGTCGAACCAGTTGTTGGGGAGGCCGTGGCCGACCCGGGGCTGGTTGATGCCGGCCCAGCCCACCCCGTCGTGGCCGGTGAACCAGGCGTGATCGGGCAGGTTCAGCTCGGCGCCGCGCATGTGGGTCAGCATGAACTGCGTCGCCTGGCGCAGGCGCGGCAGCTGGCCCGCGAGGTACCCGGTGTCCCCGTCCCAGAAGAACTTGCGCGCCACCGCGCGGACGAAGATCGGGTTGTTGACCGATTCGCGCGTGTCGTAGTCGAGGCGCAGGAAGTTGAGCCGCCAGCTCCCCGTGCGCGGCACCGTGGTCTCGAGCGGGTCCAGGCGCACGCGGGTGATCGTCCTGGCCGCTCCACCCGGGGTGCAGGTGCAGCGGCAGGTGGAAGGTCGCGAGCGTGCCGCCTGCGGCGAACGGGCCGGCCGGGGTGAGCGGGAAGCTGTCCGAGGTCACGCTCCTGTCGAGCGACCAGGTCGGCGCGTCCGCGGTCTGCCAGTAGAAGCGCCAGGTGCGCTCGCCCGGCTGGGCAAAGAGGTCGATCCGGTCGTACTGGATCTCGAAGTCGACGAACGGCGCCTGGAACGCGTCGACGGCGATCGCCGGGGAGACCAGCCGGGGGTCGGCCTTCGTCGTGCTGCCGTACCACTCGCCGTCGTGGGCCGAGTCGTTCTTCGCGTTGACGAGCGTCCAGCCCCCGGCGTCGGAGGCGTTCCACTCCCATCCGGCGGAGTGGCCCTGGCTGTCGGCGTAGGTCGGGAAGGCCCAGCCCTGCCGGAAGCAGCAGTTGGGCGCCGCGGTCGGCGGCTCGGGGCCCGCGCCGCCCGAGAAGTAGTAGCCGAACTTGTCGACCGGGATGACGGCGGTCATGTAGGCGAAGAACCAGGCCCGCTCGTCGAGCGGGTAGTTGAGCGGCGAGTAGTCGTGCCAGAGCAGCTCGTCGACCTCCCAGTCCCGCCACAGGGTGACCGTCCAGTTGGCGGGGTTCGCGGAGTCGGGACGCCGCAGGCTGTCGTCGGCGTACTCCGCGCGCGCGTGGCGCACGAAGAGGTCGTTGAGCAGGTCGTCGTGGGCGGCGTCGGACGAATGGAACTGCGGCCAGCGCGGGAGGACCTGGTAGAAGATCGCGTCGCCGGACGGGGGGAGGTCCGCGAGGTGCCGCTCCCGCGTGAGGGTGAGGCGGTGCGCCGCATCGGCCGTCACGGTGCGCGGGTCGGCCGCGCGGAAGACCTCGAAACCGGGGCGGGCGCCGGTCCAGTCGAGGAGGATCTCGCCGGGTGACGCGCCGCGGCTTACCGACAGCCGGATCCCGTCGTCGGTCGCAGCGCGCGCGCCGGGCGAGAACAGCAGGACGGCGGCGATCACGGCGAGGGCCGCCCGGGCGGTGCGGACAGCGCGGCGCGCGCGGAAAGGGACGCGGCGCGCGATCGCGAGCGGGCCTGGGCGCATCCGGACGGGCCTCCGGCCTGCATATATACGGCGTTCCGGATGCCGCGCGCGCCCGGTGCCGCCGCCCCCGGCGATCCCGCTGTGTGCGGACGGACTCCGCGGTATCCTTGCGTCAGGCGTCGCCCCGACCCCGGCGCGTACGCTGCCGACGGGAGGAGGTCTTGGCGATTCGTCGCTGCCTCCGATCGACACGACTCGGGCCATCTCGGTTCCGATGGATCCTGGCGTCCCTCGCCATCGCCGCGTGTCTTCCGCCGGCCCGGGCCGCGTCCCCCGGGCTGACCGAGCCGGTCGCGCTGGATCGCGCCGAGGCGGAGCAGCGGATCCAGGCGGCCGAGCGGCCGCCCGGCGACCGCCTGCTCGTGCGCTTCCGCACCGACCTGGCGCGTCCGGCAGCGCTGGCGGAGCTGGCCGCGGCGGGCGTCGAACGCGAGCGCGAGGTCGGCTCGGTGCCCGGGCTTTCCGTGATGCGGCTCGCGCCGGGACGCGTGCTCGACGCGGCGCTCGAGACGCTCCGCGCGCGTCCCGACGTGGTCTACGCCGAGCCCGACGCGCGGGTGCACCTGCTCGCCACGCCGGACGACACGTTCTTCTCCTACCAGTGGAACCTCGAGAACACCGGGCAGAACGGCGGGACGCCGGGCGTCGACATCCGCGCGAAGGAAGCCTGGGACGTCACGACCGGCAGCGCGGAGGTCGTCGTCGGCATCCTCGACACCGGCGTCGACTACGATCACCCCGACCTTGCGGCCAACATCTGGACCAATGCCGCCGAGTGCGACGCCGACGCGACCGACGACGACGGGAACGGCTTCGCCGACGACTGCCACGGGATCGACGCCCGCGCCTGGCGCGGCGACCCGCGCGACGAGGACGGCCACGGCACGCACGTCGCCGGGATCATCGGCGCGGTGGGGAACAACGGGCAGGGGATCGCGGGCGTCGCGTGGCGGGTCACGATCGTCCCCTGCCGGTTCATCGGCCCGGAGGGCGGACTGGCGTCCGATGCCGTGCTCTGCCTCGACTACCTCGCGCGGCTGAAGGACCGCGGCCTCAACGTCGTGGCCACCAACAACAGCTGGGGCGGCGGGCCGTACTCGCAGGCGCTCGTCGACGCGATCGAGGCCCACCGGCAGCGCGGGATCCTGTTCGTCGCGGCCGCGGGCAACGACATCCACGACAGCGACCACTACCCGAACTTCCCGGCGAGCTTCCCGCTGGACAACGTGATCGCGGTCGCCGCCGCGACGAACCAGGGCGGCATGGCGGCCTTCTCGCGCGAGGGGCGGCGCAGCGTCGACCTCGCGGCTCCGGGCGAGATGATCCCCGGGCCGCTGCCGAAGGGGCAGTACGCCTTCCTTACGGGGACCTCGATGGCGGCACCCCACGTGACCGGAGCCGCGGCGTTGCTTGCGGCGCAGGACCCGTCGCGGCGCGCGCCCGCGATCCGGAACCTGCTGCTCACTTCGGCGCGCGGCGGGTCCGGCGGGGTGCGCACCCTGACCGGGGGCCTGCTCGACGCGCACGAGGCGCTGGCCTGCAGCGGGAAGTCGATCGAGGAGCGCGTGCTGCCGCCGGAGCGCGCGCTGTTCCGCCAGCTGGGAACACCGGTCGACCTCGCGGTGCTCCACGCCGCGTGCGACCGCCCGGCGGGGGAGGTCGCGGTCACGGTCGAGCCCGGCGGCGAGCGAATCGTGCTGCGCGACGACGGCGTCGCGCCCGACCGCGAGGCGGGCGACGCGATCTACTCCGCGCGCTGGACGCCGCTCGCGACGGGAGAGTACCTGCTGCGCTTCGGAGACGGGAGCGGCGGCGGAGGCGGCACGGGTGACACCGTCGCGGTGCGGGTCCAGTCCGGCGAGCAACCCGCCCTCTTCGCGCCGGAGCGCTTCCACGCGGTCCTGCAGGGAGGGACGATCTCCGCGATCGCGATCGGCGATCTCAATAGCGACGGCCGGCGCGACGTCGCCGCGCTGACCTGGCGCAACGATCCGCCGGTCGTCATGCAGGTCCACGTCCTCCTCGGCCAGCCGGACGGGACGCTGGCCGCGACGCCGGTGACCTACGCGGCCGGAGAGGGTCCCTGGTCGTATCTTTCGTGCGGCCTGGCGGTGGGGGACGTGACCGGCGACGGTCGCGACGACGTCGTCGTGGCGAGTTCCGGGAGCCCGGTCGCAGCGCCGTACCTCGGCGTGCTGCGGCAGGGTGCGGACGGAGCGCTGCTGCCGATCGAGACGCTCGCGGCCGCCGCTCCGCACCGCGTCAAGCTGGTGGACCTCGACGGGGACGGGCGCCTCGACGCCGTGAGTGCCGGCTTCGACGGGGCGAGCGTGTCGATCGAGGTCCGTCGGCAGAAGCCGGCGGGCGATCTCGGGGCGCCGCAGCCCGTTTCGTTCTCCTTCGGTGAAGCGATCGACGTGCTCGAGCTCACCGTCGGCGACGCCGACGGCGACGCGCGGCCGGACCTCCTCGTGGTCGGACGCGACCTGGGGCGGCTGATCGGCGCGCCGCGCGTCGCGCTGCTGCGGCAGGACGGCGCGGGGGGCTTCGAGGCGCCGGTGTTCCTGTCGGATCGCCTGATGATCACCTTCATCGGCGCCGCCACGATCGGCGACGTCGACGCCGACGGCAGCCCGGAGGTCATCGTCGCTCACGGCGGAAACCGGGCGCTCGCGTGGAAGCCCTACCTGTCGATCTTCGATCCCGACGCGTTCGGCAGCGGAGCCGCGTCGGCGCACGTCGCGACCTTCGACAATCCGGCGGCGATCGCGGTCGCCGACGTCGATGGAGACGGGCGGAGCGACCTCCTCGCCGCTCACGGCGGGTGGGAGTCGCTCTCGATCCAATTCCTGGGACCGCAGGCCGAGCACTTCCCGTACCTCCTCGTGCCGTTCCCGCCGGACGTGGCAACACAGGACGGCCTCGCTGCCGCGGACCTGAACGGCGACGGCGCGGTCGACGCAATCGTCGGTGACGTGCGCGGCGCGATCCACGTCGCGTACGGGAAGCCCGCGGCCGACAGCGAACTTCGCAGCCTCGCGATCCTGCTCGGCGGCGACGAGACGGGGCGGGTGACGAGCAGCCCGCCCGGCATCGACTGTCCGGGCACCTGCCAGACCGACTTCCGGGCCGGGACCTGGGTGCGCCTTTCCGGCGAGGCCCTCCCGGGCTCGAGCTTCGAGGGCTGGCGCAGCCGCGACTGCTTCGAGAGCGCAGACGGCACCTGCACCGTCGTCATGACCTTTCACTCCGCGGTGCAGGCCGACTTCGTGAAGGTCCGCACGACGCTGCAGGTCGTGACCGGCGGCTCCGGCAGCGGGCGCGTGACCGCCGACGTGCCCGGCATCGACTGCGGGAGCGACTGCGACCAGGCCTTCCCGCGCGGGTGGTGGATCACGCTGACCGCCACGCCCGACCCCGGCTCGGAGTTTGCCGGTTGGAGTGGCGGGGTGTGCCCGCAGCCGTTCGACCCCGTCTGCCGGATCAAGCTCGATCGCGACGAGTCGGTCGCGGCGTCGTTCAAGCTGCCCGACAAGCGCCTGACCGTCCGCGTCACCGGCGGCGAGCACGGCGAGGTCTCGGGTCAACGGCATGCCGTGCCGCGGTCTTTGCGAGTTCACGTACATCCACGGGGCGCAGGTCGATCTCTTCGCCTGGTCCGACGCCGGGGCCAGCTTCAGTGGGTGGACCGGGGACTGCTCGGGATTCGGTCCGTGCGCGCTCGTGATGGACCGCGACCGCGACGTCGGCGCGGCGTTCGGCGACCCGGCGGAACCGGTGTCGATCGCGACGACCGTGCTGCCCGGCGGGCTGGTCGGGGTGCCGTTCCGCGCCGCGATCGAGGCGCGGGGCGGCGTCCCGCCGTATCGCTTCCGCGTCGCCAAGGGCAGGCTGCCGACCGGCCTCTCGCTGGCGGCCGACGGCACGGTCGGCGGCACTCCGGGCAAGGCCGGGAAGGCAAAGGTCACGATCGAGGTCAGCGACTCGCGGGGAGTCACAGCGGTCCGGGCGTACACGGCGGTGATCGCCAAGGGGGTGCGGATCTCCACGACGAGCCTGCCGGGAGGAAAAGTCGGGACCCCGTACTCGGCGACGCTGAAGGCCACGGCGGGCCGTCCGCCCTACGCCTGGTCGATCTCCGTCGGGGCACTCCCGCCCGGCCTCGCCCTCTCGGCGGACGGCCGCATCTCCGGCGCGCCGACCGCGGCCGGGAGCTTCGGCTTCACAGCGGTGGCCGCCGACGCGTCCGGCGGCCGCGCGACGCGGTCGCTGACGCTGAAGGTGAAGTAGCCGGGGGCGCCGGCGCGCCGGCCGCCGTCAACTCCGGCGGAAGCGCTTCGCTCGGTCATAGGGGATGACACTGAAGATCTCCCCCGACCGCAGCCTGTCCTTCAGCCCCGTCCAGAACCGCAGGGTGAACAGGTCGCCGTGGGTCGACCGGAACACTCCCTTGAGCGGCTTCGGAATACCGGAGTAGCGCTCCATCTCGTCGAGGAAGAAGTCGTCCTCCCCGGCCACGATCCAGTCCTCCTCGGGGTGGTCGAGCTCCACGTCGTCGCGCGGCACGGGCTTCTCGCGGATGCTGATCCGCTCCATCGGGAGCACGTCGTCGTAGTCGTACAGCACGACCCGCCCCCAGTGCGTGACCCCGTAGTTCCAGGTGTTGAACAGGTCGGCCGGGAAGACGCCGCTGGCGGCGATGTCCTTGAGGAACCAGCCGAAGTCGATCAGCACGCGCCGGATCGCCTCGGGGTCCTTCTCGCGCTGGAAGTAGAACGGCAGCGGGATCACCCGCCGCTGCACGTACAGGTGCCGGATGACGACATGGTCGCCGGTCATCTCCACGCCGTCCTTCGCCGCCAGCGCGAACTCCCGGAGGAGCGCCTTCGAGAAGCGCTTTCTCCGGAAGCGGAGGTTCTCGAACTCCTGCGTGTCGACCATGCGGCCGGCACGGTCCCGGTGGGCCACGAAGTCGTACTGCTTCCGGACCTGCTCCTTCGTGATCGTCTTGGGCGTCTGGTTGCTGGACCGCAGGAAGCACGGCCGGTCCTTGATGACCTTCAGGACGGAGTCGTAGTTCGGGAGCGTGAAGGCGATCATCACCGCTCCCTCGAGGCCGGGGGCGATGTCGAACTGCTCCCTCGAGACGTGCACGAACCGGTGCAGGTCGCGGTAGAACTCCGTCTTGCCGTGCCGGTTGTAGCCGAGGGCGGTGAACAGCTCCGCCATGTCGGCGTGGGGGATGATCGAGTGCAGGAAGTGGATCAGCGCGTCGTAGCGCTCGACGTCGACGAAGAAGTAGGAGTACGCGAAACTGAACACGATGCTGGCGTCGGCCTCGTGCAGCAGGACGGTGTCGGCGTAGACCCCGTCGTCGCCGTGGACCAGCGGGATCAGCAGGGGGATTGGACGCTCGTCGACGAGGATGCGGCCGACGATGTAGGCTTCCTTGCGCCGGTAGAAGACCGCCTTCACGACCTCGATGACGTACGAGCCCTCGGTGCCGATGAGCGGCCAGAGACAGAGGTCGATCTCCTGCGCGATCAGCCGGGCATCGCGGTCGATGTCCTCCCAGGGGACGCCCAGCTCCGCGTCGCCGAGGAGGGTCCGGACGAGCGACGCCGTGTCGCCCGAACCGGCGTAGGTGCGGACGACGTCGGTGGAGTCGTGAGGAGTGACTGGCTTGGGGTGCAGGTGGAAGAACTCGACTTCACGGTCGATGCCGACGGTCGACAGCATCCTGCGCGTGACGGAGTTGTAGAAGGTCTCGGCGCGCTCGACGTCGTAGCGGTGCGCGACGAGGCCGGCGAAACGGGTCTTGGCCGCGACCCACAGGGCCGGGGAGAGCGTCCGCGGGCCCAGCGTGGCGTCGAGCCAGGTTTCAGCGAGGTCCAGCGCGCGCTCGTAGAGATCGAACCGCTCGGTAGCGTCGCGGCGGCCCCCGGCCCAGTCGCGCTCCCGGAAGCGCCGCTGGGCGCGGCGGGTCAGGACCTGGAAGATGGCGTTGAACCAGTTGAAGGCGCTCAGGGTGAGCGTCGCGGCGCGATCGGCGGGTTCGTCGACGAGCATCGGTTGCCCGGCCGCGCTAGCCGAACCGGTCGAGGAGCTCGGTCCTGAACGCCTCGTAATCGACCGCCATCCGCCCGAAGCTCTCGGGGCGCTCCTCGATCCCGGCGAGGCTCGGCGGCGGCTCGGGGTCGATCCCGATCAGCGCCCGGATCTCCTCGGGGAACTTCGCGGGGTGGGCGGTCTCGATCGAGACTGCGAGCGGTGTGCCCGGCGCGTCGTCTCCTTCGAGAAAGCGCGAGAGTCCCGCCCAGCCCACCGCGCCGTGCGGCTCGAGCACAACCCCCCAGCGCCGGTACGCATCGCGGATCGTCGCCCGCGTCTCGTCGTCCGAGACGCTCACCGCGAAGAGATCGCGGCGCATGCGCTCCATGTCGGGCGGTTCCCGGAGCAGCCCCGTTTCGTCCATCCAGCCGCCGTAGAGGTCGACCAGTCGCGCCAGGTTCGACGGGTGGCCGACGTTCATCGCGTTGGAGATGCAGGTCAGGGACGGAACGATCTTCTCGTAGCGCCCGGTGGCGAGGAAGCGCGGGACCTCGTCGTTGGCGTTGGTCGCGATCACGAGGCGCCGGACCGGCAGTCCCATCCGCCAGGCGATGACCCCGCCCATCATGTCGCCGAAGTTGCCGGACGGGACGCTGAAGACGATCGGCTCGCCGTCCGCGACGGCGGCCAGGCGCACGTAGGCGTAGACGTAGTAGACGGCCTGCGGGAGCAGCCGCCCGATGTTGATCGAGTTCGCCGAGCTCAGCCTCAGGCCGCCCAGCGCCGGGTCGGAGAAAGCGCGCTTGACCAGCGCCTGGCAGTCGTCGAACTTGCCGTCCAGCGCCCAGGTCGTGACGTTGCGGCCGAGCGTCGTCATCTGCTTGCGCTGGCGGGTCGAGACCTCGTCGATCGGGAAGAGCACGACGCTGTGCACGCGCGGTACGCCGCAGTAGGCGTGCGCCACCGCGCTGCCGGTGTCGCCGGAGGTCGCGGTCAGGATGATCAGCTCCGCGTCCCCGGCGCGGTTCAGCTCGCCCATCCAGCGGGCCATCATCCGCGCCGCGAAGTCCTTGAACGACGCGGTCGGGCCCCGGTCGAGCCGCATCAGGAACCGCCGTTCCGTCACGTGCTCCAACGGCACGTCGAAGTCGTAGGCCTCCTCGCACAGCTCGGCGAGGCGCGCGTCGTCGATCACCCCGCCGGTGAAGCGCCGGAGCACCGCGTGCGCGATCTCGGGGTAGCTGCGTCCGACCAGCTCGGACAGCTCCGAACGCGAGAAAACCGGGATCGCGGAGGGGAGATAGAGGCCGCGGTCGGGAGCCTGTCCCAGGAGCAGGGCTTCGCGCAGCGTCACGTCCGGTGCGCTTCGGTTGGTGCTGCAGAAGGGAAGGGGTGGAGAGGCCACGACACGCTCCTCGAAACGGTGACGGCAAGCCCGGAGGCGGGGAACGGAAACGAGGCTACGCCCGGCGAACCGCGCGCCGCAACCGCGGCAGCCGGTCCCGTTGTCCGCGCGCTCGCCGCGGGTGTATGTTGCCGATGTCCGGCGCGGCGGCACCCGATCACCCGCCACGGCCGTTCTTTCCACGGAGAAGCCCCATGCCGCAGCCGCCCGAAGTGATGATCACCCCCGGCATGCAACGCTACATCGACAAGAACAAGGTCTACCTCGAGAAGCGCTCCGAGTACATCCGCGACGTCGTCAAGAAGTGGCGCTTCGACACCATCGCCGTCCACGGGCTCTACTCGGTCGAGGACGCGATCGAGGACTACCAGGGATCGATCATCGAGCCGATCTTCATGAGCAGCTCGCAGGCCTATCGCGACTCGGACGAGATGGCCGCGGCGCTGGCGTACCTGATCCCGACCTGGTGCTACTCGCGGATCGCCAACCCTTCGACCTACTACTACGAGTGGACGCTGGCCCTGCTGGAGGGCTACGGCTTCGACGGCGAGACGACCTGCTGCTCGACCTCCTCCGGCATGGCCGCGATCATGACCGCGGTCCAGCCGTTCCTGATGCACACCCGTCACAACAGCTACGAGCCGCGCAACTTCCTGGCCACGGCGCAGTGCTACGGCGGGACGTTCCAGCAGTTCAACGTCCGCCTGCAGCAGGAGCGCGACATCGAGTGCCGCTGGATCCACGATCCGACCGATCTCGACGAGTGGGCCGGCAAGATCGACGAGAACACGCGCTTCCTGTACGGCGAGCTGCCCAGCAATCCGCAGCAGGGGTTCTTCGACATCGCGGCCGTCGCCGACCTGGCCCACGCGCACAACCTCCCGCTGATCGTCGACAGCACCGTGGCCACGCCGGCCCTCCTGCGGCCGATCTGCCATGGCGCCGACATCGTCGTGCAATCGGCGACCAAGACGCTGACCTCCAGCGGCTTCGGGGTCTGCGGCGCGGTCATCGCCCGCAAGGGGCTGGTGACGCAACGTCCCCAACGACGCGCTGAAGGAGGACTTCTCGCTCTACATCAAGTACCTGCCGAATCGCGACTACGGCCCCAACCTGCACCCGATGCAGGCGATCATGACGCTCAACGACATGCGCACGCTGCGCTCGAAGGTCGACCTGATGAGCCGCGGCACGATGCGCGTCGCGGAGTGGCTGGAGCAGCACAAGATGGTGGAGAGCGTCGAGTACCTCGGCCTCCCGAACCACCCGCTGCACGACCTGGCCAGCCGCTACATGTGGCTGGTGGACGCCGAGCACGACGACCTGTACGGCCGGCCGGTCAACCGCTACGGCCACCTGATGTCGTTCTGCGTCAAGGGCGGCGCGGAGAAGGCGCGGAAGGTCTTCGACGGCCTGCAGCGGATCTGGCGCGCGACCGACCTGGGGCGGATCAAGAGCGTGGCGACGATTCCCGCGATCTCCACGCACCAGCAGCAGGGCGAGGAAGGGCGCAAGCTGGCCGGCATCCCGCCGCACCTGGTCCGGCTCTGCGTCGGCGCCGAGCACCCGGACGACATCATCGCCGACCTCGACCAGGCGTTGGCCCAGGCCGACCGCAAGTAGGGGCCGCCTGCGTGCGGGCCCGGCGTCGCCGCCCCAGGGCCGATCGTTGACCGATCCCCCGCCGGGTTCAATGGGGCGCCGTCGGCGTCGAGCCGTCCCGGACTGACCCGCACGCGGTATCATGTTAGTCGGTCGCGCTCGAGCTCCCGGCACGCGGCGGCGACGGGTGCCCGACCATCCGGCGGGAGGCGGCGGTGACGATGGTTCGGCCCGGTTCGACACGCTCCCTGATCGTTGTTCTTGCCGCGGCGACCCTTTTCGCCGCAGGCGGCTGCCGCGACGCGGCAGGCGGAGGCGCCATGCAGCCCGGATCGGATCCGCCAGCGCCGGTTGCCGCGCGGCCGAGCGTGATCGTCAACGGGGTCCCGCTGACCGCGGCGCAGCTCGAGGATTTCAAGCAGCGCTACGGCGCATACCCCGCAGCCGGCGACTGGTGGTACGACGCGCGAAGCGGCCTGTTCGGGCCCAGGGGGGGACCCGCCGTGTCGTTCATGTTCCCCGGCCACGACTACGCGCCGCTCGACGAGAGGGCCTCCCTCGGCAACACCAACGTCTTCATCAACGGCCGCCAGCTGCCGATCGCCGAGGTCAACGTCTGGGCCCAGCTGGTCGGTGGCCCCGTGATGCCGGGCCGCTACTGGTTCGATGCCCAGGGGAACGTCGGCTACGAGGGGATGCCGTACCCGATCGGCAATCTCTACCAGCTGGTCCAGGGGCGCGCGGCGCAGGGAGCGGGCGGAGGGGCCGGCGGCGACAACGGCTGGAACACGCGCTTCAGTGCCGGGAACTACAACAGCGACAACTCGGCCGGGTACGTGAGCGTTCCCGGCGTGGGCGTCCTCGGCAGCTACGGCGTCGACTGACCCTCCGGTCGGGCGCAAAAAAAGTGTCGAACCGTGCCGCGTGCGCAGGCGTAAGTTCTGACCAAGTTCAAGGAGGGGTGAAGATGTCCGACCGTCCAGCGCGCCTCGCGGCGGCTGCTGCCCGGGTGCTTGCCGTTCTCGCCGTCGCCGGGCTCGCCGGGCTCGTCGAACTGGCCGCAACGCCCACCGCATCCGCTCAGACGGTCACCATCAAGGTCTCGTCCGGGGCAGGCGGCACGGTCGTCCCGAAGGGGAACGTGGCGGTTCCCGTCGGCGGCAGCCAGCGGTTCGAGATCGTTCCCAGCGCCGGCTACTCGATCAAGGCGGTCGTCGTCGACGGCCGCTCGCAGGGGACACCGACCTCGTACACGCTCACCGACGTGCGCGCCCCCCACACGCTCAAGGCCACGTTCCAGGTCAGCACCTACCTGCTGACCCTTACCGCCACCGACGGCTTCAGCGTCCGCCCGTCGACCGGCGGGACGCTCAGCGTCAAGCACGGCAAGACCGTGCGGTTCACGATCACACCGGCCGGCGGACCGGCGCCGCGCGTCACGGTCGACGGGCAGGCGGTCGCCGTCGCGTCGTCCGCCAAGGGCTACACCTTCTCGCTGCGCGTGACGGGTCCTCATCGCATCGTCGTGGGGCTTCCGGGAGCGACCCTCTCGCTGCAGAAGAGCGGCACCGGCAGCGGGACCGTCGTCAGCAACCCGGCGGGCATCGACTGCGGCAGCGTCTGCTCCGCTTCCTTCGCGCAGGGAAGGTCGATCACGCTGACCGCCACGCCGGGCGCCGGCTCGACCTTCGCCGGCTGGACCGGCGGAAGCTGCGCCGGCACCAACCCGGTCTGCGCCTTCAACCTGGCCGGCAACACGACCGTCACCGCGCGGTTCGACGCCGCGATCCAGCAGTATTCGCTGACGGTCGCGAAGTCCGGTGCGGGAACCGGCTCCGTCAGCAGCAACCCGGCGGGAATCGACTGCGGCGCCGATTGCAGCGAGACGTACAACGCCGGCCAGCAGGTGACGCTGACCGCCGCGCCCTCGGGAGGCTCGACCTTCGCAGGATGGTCGGGGGGAGCGTGCGCGGGGACGAACCCCGTCTGCCAGCTGGCAATGAACGCCGGCACCGCGGTGACGGCGGCGTTCAATCCGCAGGGACAGGTCGACGATCAGTCGATCGTCGACCTCGCGAACGCCGGGCAAGCCACTTCCGCTGCGGCCTACTCGGCGCTGGAGTCTGCCGTCCGCGGTGTCTGGGAGGCGAGCACGCAGGCCGGCAAGCCGACCTTCACCGGAACGCTCACGCAGGTCGGGAGCACGGAGCAGTTCACCTATTCCCCCGACCCGCCGGACAAGCTCGTGGGGGTGTTCACCAGCGGCCTGCGGATCGAGCTCCGGATCGGACGCTTCACGGGCTATACCCAGGGGGACTGGAAGGACTTCATGAAGAGTCACGACGTCGCCTTCGACTTCTACGCCGCGAACGTCGCGAACATCCACATGGAGAGCGTGACGCGGCCGGGGCAGACCGTGACGTACGAGTGGACGCGCACCTACCAGGGAGAGATGGTCTTCCGGAACGTGGCCCACGCGGTGAACCGGACCGACGTCGGCAGCGCCCTCAACTTCTCCGAAGAATACGATTCCAGCTTCGAGTCGACGGAGGCCCACACCGGGACGATGGGGACACCGGCCGGCACGGCGACGATCGACGACGCGGTCTGGTCGCTGGTCATGAGCAACTTCTCGATCGGCCGGACGGCCCGCAACGAGATGCGCCGGTCGAACAGCTCCGCGCCCGGCCCGGGCGGGACCCTGAAGTTCCAGGGACTCGAGGTCCGCTGGGAGGCGGTGACCACGGTCGGCGATCCCTCCTTCTACGTGAGCGACCCGGGCTACTGGTACGCCAAGGGGTCGCTCCTGCAGGGTGGTTCCCAGTACGGCCTGGTCCAGTTCGACGGCCCGGTCACGGCGTACCTCACGGGGCCGGCCGTGATCGTCAACCTCGGCGGCGGCCACGGCGTGCGGCTCTGGAAGCCGATCGTCGGGCCGGGCGAACAGCCGGTGGAGCAGGGGCTCGCACCCCGGTCCGACCCCGCAGCGGACTGACGCCGCCACGGTGAACCCCACAGGGGGGATTCCGGGATAATCCCGGCATGGACACCCCTGACCTCGCCGCTCTGCTCGCCCAGCTGCGCCTGGGGCTTCGCCACGCCGCCCAGTCCGGGACGCCGGTCCCGGGCGAGGTGCGCCGGCTGCTCGTCGCGCTGGCCGAGGGTCTCGAGCGGCAGGACGTCGCGCTGGACCCGGCGGTCGAAGAGGCCGCGCTGGTGGCGCTCGAGCTGCTGGCGCAGGAAGACCTCGCGCTGCTCGCCGGCGAAGGCCTCGACCTCGACGCCCTGGGCCGCGTCGGCCGCGGCCTGGCCCGCGCGCTGCGCGAGGCCCCGGCGGGGCCCGAGCACCCGTTGCGCCGCGCGGCGTGGGCCTGGCTCGACGTCGTGCGCCGCCCGCCGGTGCCGCGGCTCGTCGCCGGCTCGCGCCGGGTCGACGCCTGGTGGCCGATCGTCCTCGAGGTGATCGACGCCTCGGGGTTCACCTTCGGACGGCTGTTCGCGCAGCGGGTCGAGTCGCTCGGCCCGCGCACGCTCTTCCACGTGCCCGCGCGCGGCGCGGCCGGGCGCCTCACGTGGCACGAGGTCTCCTCGGCGGTCGACCGCGCGGCGCGCGGCCTCCTGGCGCTGCTCGACGAGGCCCCGCCGGGACCCGTCGCGATCGTCTCCGAGAACCGCTACGAGATGGCCGTCGTCGACCTCGCCTGTCTCACCGCCGGCATCGTCAACGTGATGATCCCGCCCGGGTCGACCGAGGAAGACGTCGACTTCGTGCTCGAGGAGAGCGGCGCGACCGTCGCGATCGTCTCGACCGAAGCGCAGCTGGCGAAGGTCGCCCGCGGCCGCGGGGCCGGGGGGCAGCTCGCGGCGGTCGTGATGCTCGACGCCCCCGGTCCCGACCTGCCGGGTGTGCTGTCGTTTGCCGAGCTGGTCGCCAAGGGGCGGCTCGTCACGCTGGGCCGGCTGGCGCGGGCGCGCGACGCCGTGCAGCTGACCGACCTGGCGACGGTCATGTACACCTCGGGAACGACCGGACGGCCGAAGGGGATCCGCTTCTCGGGGCGCAGCATCGTCGGCAAGCGCTTCGCGCGCGCGCTGGCGCTGCCGGCGCTCGGGGAGAACGACCTCTTCGTCGCCTACCTGCCGCTGTGCCACACCTTCGGCCGCTACTTCGAGATGTGCGGGTCGATCTACTGGGGGGCGACCTACGTCTTCCAGGAGAGCCCCGCGATCGACGCGCTGGTCCGGAACTTCCGCCACTTCGAGCCGACGGTCTTCATCAGCATCCCGAAGAAGTGGACCGAGCTGTACGAGGAGATCGCGCGCCGCGTCGACCTCGAGACGGCGCCGGCCGAGGCCGTCCGGGCCGCGACGCGCGCGGTCGTCGGGGACCGCCTGGCGTTCGGGCTGTCGGCGGCGGGGTACCTGTCGCCGTCGGTCTTCCGCTTCTTCCAGTCGCAGGGCGTCGAGCTGATGAGCGGCTTCGGGATGACCGAAGCCACCGGCGGGATCACGATGACGCCGCCCGGCGAGTACCGCGACGACTCGCTCGGCCGGCCGCTCCCGGGGATCGAGACCGACCTCTCGGAGGAGGGGGAACTGCGGATCCGTGGCCCCTACGTGACGATCGGCTACGCCGGGGACGAAGGATCGGGACTCGACGCCGACGGCTGGCTCCGCACGGGCGATCTCCTGGCGCGCGACGACGACGGCCACTTCCGCTTCGTCGACCGCAAGAAGGAGATCTACAAGAACCTGCGCGGCGAGACCGTGACTCCCCAGCGCGTCGAGAACATGTTCCGGGAGTTCGAGACGGTGAAGCGCGTCTTCCTGGTCGGCGACCACCGCGAGTACAACACGGCGCTGATCGTCCCGAACGAGGAGGCGACCGAGGTCGACTTCCGCGCGATGACGCCCGCCGAGCGTCGTGCCCACTTCCGGGCGCTCGTCTTCTCGGTCAACCGCTTCCTGGGGAATCACGAGCGGATCCTCGACTTCGCGCTGCTCGACCGGGACTTTTCCGAGGAAGCGGGGGAGCTGACCCCGAAGCTGACCTTCCGCAGGACCGTCGTGGTGCAGAGCTTCGCCGAGACGATCGACGCGCTCTACCGCCGCGCGCTGCTGCGCGTCCCCGGCCTCGAGGTCAGGGTCCGGGTGCCGAACTGGCTGCTGCAGTCGAGCGGCCTGATCGCCGAGGACTTCGTGCTCGACGGGACCGTGCTGCGCGTGCCGGCCAACGACGCCGCGCTGTCGATCGTCGGCCAGGGGCGCGCGGGCGACTCCGAGCGGGTCAGGGTCGGCGATGCGGAGTACCTGGTGCGCGGGCGCGTGCTCGACCTGGGGCGGCTCGTCGGCACGCTCGGGTTGTGGCTGGGCAACGGCCCGCTGCTTCGGTTCCTGGCGGTGGAGCCCGACCAGCGGGTCCGCTTCCGCCGGCCCGGGACCGAGGTCGAGCGCGCGCCGGACGAGCCGGTTCCGCCGCCGGTGCCGCTCCCGGTCCGGCCGGCCGAGGAGCCCTCCGCGCTCGTGCTGCAGGTGAGCGACGCCGCGGTGGGCCTGCTCGGCAGCGACGCGGCGGCGGCGCGGACGGCGCTCGAGTTCCTCGAGCAGGTCGTCGCGCGGCGCGAGCGCGCGCCCGTCGAGGCCGCACTGCTCGCGCTCCGCCGCGGTGCACTGGCCGCCGCGCCGGCGACACGGCGCGAGGCGATGCGCGTGCTGCTGCCGCTCGAGCAGGACCAGGAGTTCGTCGAGACGCTGACGCGATTCGCTTCCGTCGAGCGGCTCGACGACGACGCGGTGCAGCGGCTCGCCGGGACGGCGCTCTCCGACGCCAAGCTCCGCGCGATCGTCGACCTGGCGCTCCGGAAAGCGCAGGAGGGGGACGCGGCGGCGGCCGGACCGTGGCTCGACCTGCTGGCGGCGCACGGCGCGACCCGGCCCGGGCGCTACCGCGCGCTCCGCGTGGCGCTGGCGCGCGTCGCGGCCTTCGGGAGCAACGGCGAGGTGCGCGCGCGCGGCGCGCAGGCGCTGGCGCGGCTGGTCGACGGCTTCCGCGGGTGGATCGGCGGGCCGATGAAGGTCGCCGTCGATCCGGACACCGACGAGGAGTACACCTGGTCCGACGTCGTCCGTTTCGACGCCGGCGTCCCCGAAGAGGACCGCGCACGCCTCTTCGCCGCACTGTCGACGACCTGCCTGCTGCGCGAGGCGATCTTCCTGCTGGCCGGGGGGCACGTCATCCGCCTGTCGGACATCGCGCCCGGCGGGGTCACCGTGTCACTTCTGGGCGACCGGCACGGCAAGCGCGTCTACCGGCTGAGCGTCGAGACGCGCGATCACGACCGGATCGAGGTCGCACTCAACCACGCGCACGCGATGACGCCGGAGGAGGCGAGCGAGGAGGTCCTCTGGCTGCTCGTCGCCGGCGAGGAGCACGACGGCGAGCGGCTCGTGGAGGGGCTCGGCGGGTATTGGCCGGCGCACGGGATGTTCACGGAGGAGTTCGTCGCCGGCGACACGCTGGAGCGGCTGGTCGACCGGCTCGCGCGGGTCGAGTCCCCCGAGGGACGCGAGCGGCTGCGGCAGCTGTGGCCGTTCCTGGCGTGGAGCGTCTGCCGGGCGTACCTCGAGTTCTGGCACCGCACCGGGCACCGCTTCGTGGCCGGCGACCCGTTTCCCGGCGGAGTGGTCGCGCCGTCGCACGACTACCAGGTCGGGCCGCGGATCGTTTCGCTCGGGACGCGCCAGCCGTTCGCGGGACTGGCGCGGCTGCTCTCGTCGGTCTGGGAGGGGATCGTCGTGACGACCGAGCGCGGGCACCCGGAGCTGGAGGGGCTGGCACCGCGCGAGCTGTCGTTCGGGGCGCTGCTCGAGGTCGAGGGGGTCGACGGGGGCCTCTCCCTGCTGGCACGCGTCGCGGCCGACGACCCGGCGCTGGCCTCCGCGATCGAGCGCTACGCCGGGGAGGTGCGCCGGCACGGCTTCGTGCCGCGGCGGCTGCAGCTGGCGGTCGACCGCTACCGGCGTTGGGCCGCGCGAACCGACGCGCCGACGCGCGAGGCGCGCGCGGCGACCGTCGCGGAGCTCTGGCAGACCTATCGGCTGGCCCGCCTGCTGCCCGAGTACCCGGACGCGCGCCTGCGCTTCTTCCGCGAGACGGTCTTCGCCGCGTCGCCGGAGGGCGTGCGGCGGGCCGTCGAGGAGTTGGGGGCGGAGGTCACGCGCGGCGCGATCGAGGGGGACGCGCTGGTGGCGAAGGTGCGCTCGCTGCGCTCGGTGATGGAGTCGGGCTCCGACGAGGAGTACTTCCTCGCGCGCCTGTCGTACCCGCACCTGCAACCCGAGGACGCCGCAGTCTTCGTCTCGACCGGCGTCGGCGGCGCGCGCAGGTCCGACGTCGTGGTCACGCTGACCGATCAGGCCGGCCGGCGATTCCAGGTGCGCCCGCCGGTCAGCCCGCGCGAGGTGTCACGGCTGCACAAGCTGTTCGTCGATGCGCGGCTGCCGGTGTCGTTCGGGCCGGAGCACGACTTCCTCGTCGCGGTGAGCGAGCGCGGCGAGCCGGTCGGGGGCCTGTTCTACGACCACGATCCCGACGCGCGCATCGCGCACCTCGACAAGATCGTCGTCTCCGAGCGGTACCGCGGGCAGGGGGTGGGCGAAGCGCTGATGGGGGAGTTCATGGAGCGGTTGAAGGGGGCAGGGGTCGCGCGTCTCACGACCGGCTACTTCCGCCCGGAGTTCTTCCGCCGCTTCGGGTTTGCGGTCGATCAGCGGCTGGGGGGGCTGGTGCGGGAGCTGTAGACGGGGGCTGCCGCCCGGCAGTCGAGGACGAACCGTGAGCCGGGAGGTTCGGCCGAGCGGAGCCGCGTCGGGGAGCGGCAGGCGCACCCAGAAGGTGGAACCGTGGCCCGCCCGGCTCTCGACCCCGATGGAGCCGCCCATCAGCCCGGCCAGGTGCCGGGCGATGGCGAGGCCGAGCCCCGTCCCGCCGTAGCGCCGCGCCGTCGAGGTGTCGACCTGCGTGAACTGTTCGAACAGCTCCGATTGGCGCTCGAGCGGGATGCCGATCCCCGTGTCGATCACCTCGAGCCGCCACGTCGGGACCGCGGAGTCGCCGGGCTGCGGCGTCTCGCGGCGGGCGCGGATCGTGACGCTCCCCTCGCGCGTGAACTTGAGCGCGTTGCCGGCGAAGTTGAGCACGATCTGCCGCACCCTGGTCGGGTCGCCGATGACCGCGCAGGAGGCGTCATCGGGGAGATCGAGCCGCAGGGCCAGGCCGTTGCTCTCCGCCGCGGGCCGCAGCAGCGCGACGATCGTCTCCAGCGTGCCGCGCAGGTCGAACGGGATCGATTCGACGCTCAGCTTGCCGGCCTCGATCTTGGAGAAGTCGAGGATGTCGTTGATGATCGTCAGGAGCGTCTCGGCCGCGCGACGGGCGACCAGCAGGTCGGTGCGCTGCCCCTCCGACAGCGCGGTGTCGAGCACGAGATCGGTCATCCCGATCACGCCGTTCAGCGGCGTCCTGATCTCGTGACTCATGTTGGCCAGGAAAGCCGAGCGGGCCTGCGCCGCGTCGCGGGCCGCGTCGCGCTCGCGGCTCAGCTCGATCGTCCGCTCCGCCACCTTGTCCGCCAGCTGCGCGGCGTGGCGCGCGAGGCCGCGGGTCCGCGCGCGGACGATCACCCCGAGCGCGCCGAAGAAGGCGAGCGCGCAGGCGATGTAGAACGGCGCGGTCTCGTAGAAGTGGGGCTCGATGGAGAACGCGACGCTCGCTCCCCGCGGGTCCCACGCTCCTTCGCCGTTGGACGCGAAGACCTGGAACCGGTACTGGCCGGGGCGCAGGTTCTCGTAGACCGTCGAGCGCTGCGTGCGGTCCTCGTTCCAGCGCTGGTCGAACCCCTCGAGCCGGTAGCGGAACCGCACCCGGCCGGGAACCGTGAGATTCGCCACGGTGAAGTGGATCTCCACGCGGCCGCGTCCGGGGGCGAACGCCATCCCGTCCCGCTCGAGGGGCTTCCCGTCGACGGTCAGGCTGGTGATCACGGTGGGCGGGGTGAAGACGCTCGGCGCGAGCCGCTGCGGGTCGACCACGGCCACGCCCTGCGAGGTCGTGAACCACAGCCGGCCGTCGGCGGATCGGGCGGCCGCGGGCTGCGCCCGGGCCTGGCAGTAGTTGCTGCGCAGGCCGTCGCGCGAGTTGAAGACGCGCACGCGCCGGACCGCGGGCGCGCCGTCCCTGGATCACGAAGTCCGATGGTTCGGCCGAGAAGATCCCGCTGTGGCTCCCGATCCAGAGCCGGCCGTCGGCGTCCTCGACGATCTGCTGGACCTGGTCGTCGGGCAGGCCGCTCGCGCGCGTGAAGACCGTCGCGGCGCCGCGCGCCAGCCGGACCAGGCCCGAGCCGTTGGAGCCGAGCCAGATCGTGCCGTCGCGGGCCTCGAGAAACGCCGAGAGCCCCCCGAACTCCACAGGCGGGCTCCACACGGGCCGGAAGCGGCCCTGTGAGTAGAGCACGAGCGCCCGCTCGGTTCCGACCCACAGGCCGCTGGCCGTGTCCGCGAACAGCCAGTACGGCTCACCGAACTGCTCGACGTCGAAGCCGAGCGGCTCCGCGGCACCGGCCCGGTAGCGGTAGAGCTGCTTTCCCGAGACGAGCCAGAGCCCGCCGCCCCGCGCAGCGATCATGGAATCGACCGCCCCGGCGCAACCGCGCGGCAGCGCGACGCGTTCGAGGCGCTCGCCGCGCAGCGCCGCCAGCCCGTAGTCCGAGGCGAACCAGAGCGTGCCCTGCTCGTCCTCGGCCACCGCGACGATCCGCTGGTCTCCCAGCACGCCCGCGCGGTCGACCGGTGCCCAGCGGTCGCCCGAGAGCACATCGGGCCCGGATTCGCTGTAGGCGACGAAGACCCGGCCGCGGCGGTCGGGGAAGACGGCGATCGCGTCGTTCCGGCTGAGCCCTTCGAAGTCCGTGTAGGTCGGCACGGACGGCACGCGGAACCGGTTGATCCCGCCGCCGCGCGTCCCGACCCAGACGCTCCGCTCGTGGTCCTCGTAGAGCGCGTAGACCTCCTCGTCGCTGAGTCCCTCGCGACGCGTGAACGCGCTGAGCCGCCGGCCATCCCAGCGCAGCACGCCGCGGCGGGTCCCGATCCAGAGTGCGTTGTCGCGGTCCACGAGCAGGTCGGTGATCGTGGTCGTCGCCGGGAAGTCCGGAGCGAGTTCCTCGCGCCGCCAGGCGCCGGAGCGCAGGACGTAGAGCCCCGCCGTGGTCGCGACCCACAGCTCGCCGCGGTACGGGCGCACGGAGTACACGGTGACGTCGGGGAACCCGCCGGAAGCGGAGAGGTTCTCCAGCCGGCCGTCGGGGTGCAGGCGCAGCACCTTGCCCGCCCCGCCGAGCAGCAGCCCGCCGCGCGGGTCGAGCTGGATGTCGAAGATGCGGCCGTCGAGCTTCAGCGCGCGCACCAGCCGGTCGCCCTGCACGCGGTAGAGCACCGTCGACGAGCCGACCCACACGGTGCCCGACGCGTCCTCCCGGAAGACGCGCACGATCGAGGGCTCGGGCTTCTCCTGGTAGTCCAGCCGGCTCAGCACGCCGTCCTTCCGGCGATAGACCGTTCCCTCGTCGGTGCCGATCCAGATCGAACCGTCCGATGCGGCGAGCAGCGCCCGCGAACCGATCGTTCCGAGCTGCGGGGCCTCGGGCGGGGCGAAGCGCTGGAATCGCACCCCGTCGAAGTTCGCGATGCCACCCTCCGTGGCCACCCAGAGAAACCCGTCGGTCCCCTGCGCGATCGACTGCACCTTGTCGTGCGGGAGCCCTGAATCGGTATCCCACCGGTCGACGATGTACTGGGTCAGCGCACGGTGATTCGGGACACCGGCGGCGGCGGGCGGGGGGGCGGCGCCCGCGCCGCGAAGCCCGCCGGCGAGGAGGGCCAGGGCGAGCAGGCAGCGGGTGGCGGAGGCCGCGACGGTGCCGCGGAATGAGGCCCCGGCGGGAACGGAACCGGACGAATACGGACCAAAAGGTAAGACCACTCACGGCCACTGTCCCGCAGAATCCCCTCGGATTCGCGGCTTCGAAGAGATCCTCTGGGACAAGAACATAGTGTCCGCAGGGACCCCGCCTCAAAGGACGGGTGGTCCGGGCGGATCCCCACGGACGGCTTCCTCGGCGTCGCCTCCGAGTCGATTGGCCGCGAATCGGCTATCGTTCGCGCCGATGCCTACCGTCGCCCCCGGATCGAAGCTCGGCCCGTACGAGGTCCTCTCTCGCCTCGGCGCGGGCGGCATGGGAGAGGTGTGGCGCGCCCGTGACGCGCGGCTGCAGCGCGACGTCGCGCTCAAGATCCTCCCCGAGCTCTTCGCGGCCGACCCCGACCGCCTCGCCCGCTTCCAGCGCGAGGCCCAGGCGCTCGCGGCGCTGAACCACCCGAACATCGCGCAGATCTACGGCTACGAGGAGTCGGGCGGCGTTCGCGCGCTCGCGATGGAGCTGGTCGACGGGGAGGACCTCGCCGAGCGGCTGGCGCGCGGCGCCGTCCCGGCCGACGAGGTGCTGCCGATCGCGCGGCAGGTCGCGGAGGCGCTCGAGGCCGCGCACGAGAAGGGGATCGTCCACCGCGACCTGAAGCCGGCGAACGTCAAGCTGACCGCCGACGGCACGGTCAAGGTGCTCGACTTCGGGATCGCCAAGGCGATCTCGGGGGACGCGACCGGCGGCGTCGTGACCTCCACGCCCACGCTGATGCCGACGATGACCAGCGCGGGGACGGTGGCCGGGATGATCCTCGGCACGGCCGCGTACATGTCGCCCGAGCAGGCGCGCGGCAAGCCGGTCGATCGCCGCGCCGACGTCTGGGCCTTCGGCGCCCTGATCTACGAAATGCTCACCGGGCGCCGCGCCTTCGAGGGCGAGACCGTGACCGACGTCCTCGCGGCCGTCGTCACGCGCGACCCGGACTGGGACGCGCTCCCGGCTCCGTGCCGCCCCCGATCCGGCGCCTGCTCCGCCGCACCCTGGTCAAGGACCCGCGCAACCGGCTGCAGGCGATCGGCGACGCGCGGGTCGTGCTGCAGGAGACGATCGCGGGAGTCGGGGAGACCGAGAGAGTCGTCCCCGCGCCGCCGCTTCCGGCGCGCCCGCGGAAGCGGCTGCTGCCGTGGGCGATCGCGGCGCTGTTCGGCCTGGCCACGCTGGCGCTGGCCGTCGCCTTCCTCGCGCGCGCGCCGTCCGTTCCCGCCGCCGCGCGCACGATCCGGGCCGCCATCCCCCCACCGCCCGGGACGGAGTTCGTCCCGATCGGGAGCGCGGCGGGTTCCCCCGCCCTGTCTCCCGACGGGCTCCACGTGGCGTTCGTCGCCCGCGATGCGAAGGGGACCTCGCGCCTGTACGTCCAGCCGCTGGCCACGGGCGAGCCGCGCGCGCTCGAGGGAACCGAGGGGGCCCGCCGGCCGTTCTGGTCTCCGGACGGGCGGTCGCTCGGCTTCTGCGCCAATCAGCAGCTGCAGCGCGTCGAGATTGCCGGCGGCCGGCCCACCGTGATCGTCCCGGTCAGCGACGAGCGCGGCGGCAGCTGGGGGAAGGACGGCACGATCGTCTTCGCGCCGGACTTCAACGGCGCGATCTTCCGCATCCCCGCGGCCGGCGGGCGCGCCGAGCCGGTCACCGCGCTCGACCGCACGCGCCGGGAGGGGACCCACCGCTACCCGTCCTTCCTTCCCGACGGCCGGCACTTCCTCTACCTCGCGCGCGGGTACCTCGCCTACACCCACGCCGACGAAGGCGTCTACGTCGGCTCGATCGACGATCCGGGCTTCCGCGTCAAGCTGCTCTCCTTCGCGACGAGCGCGGCCTACGCGGCCGGGCGGCTCTACTTCCTGCGCGACGGAGCGCTGGTGGCGCAGAGGTTCGACCTCGCGCAGCTCCGGCTCGAGGGCGAACCGGCGGTGGTCGCGCGCGACGTGCGATTCGATCCGCGGTTCAGCCACGGCGTGTTCTCGGTGAGCGACGCCGGGCTGATCGTGTACCAGGCGGCGGGCAACCAGGACGACACCGAGCTCGTCTGGCTCGATCGGCTGGGACACCGGATCGGCACCCTCGACGGCCCGGGCCACTTCGGTGGCGTGTCGATCTCGCCGCAGGGCGACCGCGCGGTGACGTCGGTCTACGACCCCGTCAGCTGGCGCGGTCACCTGCGCGTCTACGACGTCGCGCGCGGGACTTCGGCGCGGCTGACCTTCGAGCAGGCGGACGACATCGACCCGGTCTGGTCCCCGGACGGCTCGACGATCGCGTTCGCCCGCCTCGCCGACGGGGGGTTCCACATCTGGACGAAGCCGGCCGACGGGTCCACGCCGGAGCGTCTGCTCTACAAAGGGGACGGTTCGTTGAGCCCGGTGAGCTGGTCCGCCGACGGTCGCCAGCTGCTGACCTGGTCGACACCGACCGAGAAGGGAGAGACGGGGCTCTGGACGCTGGACGCGAGCGGGACGGGTACGCCGCAGCGCTTCACCGGGTCGCGCTTCAACGGCGAGCTGGCGCAGTTCTCGCCGGACGGTCGGTGGGTCGTGTTCGACGCCGACGAGTCGGGACCGACGCGCGCCTACGTCGCCGCCTTTCCGGACACCGGCGCACGCTGGCAGGTGTCGGACCAGGACGGAACGTCGCCGCGGTGGTCGCGGGACGGGAAGGAGATCGTCTACCTCGAGGACTCGACCTTCGTCACCGCCGTCCCCGTCGACCACTCCGGCGCGGCGCCCCGCTTCGGCACGCCCGAGCGCCTGTTCGAGGTGCCGCTGGCGGTCACCCTGGAGTGGCGTTACGACGTGACCCGCGACGGGGAGCGCTTCCTGGTCGTGCTCCCGCTCGAGCACGCGCGTGCCGAGCCTTTCACCCTGGTCGTCGGCTGGGACGCCGGGAATCCGGCGCCGTAGCGCGGACGGCCGCCGGCGCAGGTACACTCCCGCCCATGCAGCCGCCCACGCCCCCGATCGTCTCCGTCATCATGGGTTCGCGCTCCGACTGGGAGACGCTCTCGGCCGCCGCCGAGGCGCTCGAGCAGCTCGGCGTGCCGTACGAGGTGCGCGTCGTCTCGGCGCACCGCACGCCCGACCTGCTCTTCGAGTTCGCCGAGGGCGCGGAGGCCCGCGGCATCGAGGTGATCATCGCGGGGGCGGGCGGCGCCGCGCACCTGCCCGGGATGGTCGCGGCGAAGACGCACCTGCCGGTGCTCGGCGTGCCGGTCCAGTCGAAAGCGCTGAACGGGCTCGACTCGTTGCTCTCGATCGCGCAGATGCCGGCCGGGATCCCGGTGGGCACGCTGGCGATCGGCCGCGCCGGCGCGACGAACGCCGGGCTGCTCGCGGCCTCGATCGTCGGCCGCACGCGGCCCGCGATCCGCGAAGCGCTGCTGGCCTTCCGCCGCGCGCAGACCGACGCGGTGCTGCAGCGGCCCGATCCGAGGGACGGCGCGTGAGGATCGGCATCCTCGGCAGCGGGCAGCTCGGCCGCATGCTCGCGCTGGCGGGCTACCCGCTCGGCCTCGAGTTCGCGTTCCTCGACCCCTCCGACGGCGAGCCGGTGCGGCTGCTGGCGGACTTCATGCGCGCGCCGTTCGACGACCCGGCGGGGTTGGCGTGGCTGGCGCGCGAGTGCGACGTCGTGACGTACGAGTTCGAGAACGTCCCGGCCTCGGCGGTCGCGTGGCTCGAGACGCGCGTGCCGGTGCGCCCCGGCTCGCGCGCATTGGCCGCCTCGCAGGACCGCGCGGTCGAGAAGCGCTTCTTCCGCGACCTGGGGATACCGGTGCCGGCCTTCGCCGGTGTCGCCAGCCGCTCCGAGCTGGACGCGGCCATTGCGGTGACCGGCCTGCCCGCAGTGCTCAAGACGCGCTTTCACGGCTACGACGGCAAGGGGCAGTTCGTGATCCGCGATCCCGCCGACGCCGAGGCCGCGTGGCGCGCGCTGGGCGGGCAGCCGCTGATCCTCGAGGCCTTCGTCCCCTTCGACCGCGAGGTCTCGATCATCGCCGCGCGCGGGCTCGACGGTGCGACGGCGGTCTACCCGCTGGTCGAGAACACGCACGGCGCGGGGATCCTGCGGCGCACGCTGGCCCCCGCGCCGCGGCTCGAGCCCGCGCTGCAGGCGGCGGCCGAGTCGGCGGTGCTGCGGCTGATGGAGGCCCTCGACTACACCGGCACGCTGGCGCTCGAGCTGTTCGAGTGCCGCGGCGCGCTGCTCGCGAACGAGATGGCGACGCGCGTGCACAACTCGGGGCACTGGACGATCGAGGGGGCGGCCACGAGCCAGTTCGAGAACCACCTGCGCGCGATCGCCGGCTGGCCGCTGGGCCCGGCCCGCGCGATCGGCTGCTCCGCGATGCTGAACCTCGTCGGCGACATGCCGGACCCGGCGCCGGTCCTCGCCGTTCCGGGGGCGCACCTGCACCTCTACGGCAAGGACCCGCGGCCGGCGCGCAAGGTCGGGCACGTCACGCTGTGGGCCGAGAACGGCGCCGAACTGGCGGCGCGTCTCGCGGCGCTGGAGCCGTTACTTCGGACCGCCGACTGGTTAGCGCTCAGCCTCTCTTCCCGCCGCCAGCCCGTAGAGCGCCGGGAGCACGAGCAGCGTCAGGATCGTCGAGGTCACGATCCCGCCCATCACGATCACCGCCAGCGGCTTCTGGATGTCCGCCCCGGGCCCGGTGGCGAAGACCATCGGGACGTGGCCGATGAAGCTCGTCAGCGCGGTCATGAACAGCGGCTTGAAGCGCCGGTCGCAGCCCTCGAGCACGGCGACCTCGATCCCCTTGCCGCCGGCCCGCAGCTGCCGGATGGTCGCGACGAGCACGACGCCGTTCTGGACGGCGATGCCGAGCAACACGATGAAAGCGACTGCCGCGGAGACCGACAGGTGCATTCCCAGGGCGACCGCGGGCACCACGCCCCCGGCCAGCGCGAACGGCAGGGCCAGCAGCACGAGCAGCGAATCACGCAGCGAGCCGAGCGCCGCGACCATCAGCAGGACGATCAGCGCGAGCACGATCGGCAGCACGATCGCCAGCCGGGCCATCGCGCGCTGCTGGTTCTCGAACTGCCCGCCGTACTCGACGCGGTAGCCGGGGGGGAGGGTCGCGAAGAGCGGGGCCAGCCGCGCACGGACGTCGCGCACGAAGCCTCCCAGGTCGCGGCCGCGCACGTTCGCCTCGACCACGACGCGCCTCATCGCTCCCTCGCGGCTGAGCTGGGCCGGCCCCTCCCGCCGTTCGAACCGCGCGACCTGCGCCAGGGGCACCCGCTCCCCGCCCGGGGCGGGGACCAGGAGCGCGCCCAGCGCGCGCTCGTCCGACCGGGCCGCCGGGGGGAAGCGCACGGCGACTTCGACGCGGCGCTGCTCTTCGATGAAGTGCGTCGCGGTGCGCCCGCCGACGCCGTCCTCCAGCAACGAGTTGACCGCGGCGGGGTCGAGACCGAAGCGGGCCAGCGCCTCGCGGTCCATCTCGACCTCGAGATGGGTCATGCCGGCCACCTGTTCCACCTTGATGTCGCGAGCGCCATCGACAGAGCCGAGCTCGGCTGCCGCGCGGTCGGCAAACCGCTTCATGACCTCGAGGTCGGTGCCGAAGATCTTGAGCGCGAGGTCGCTCTTCACCCCGGAGACCAGTTCGTTGACCCGCAGCGCGATCGGCTGCGAGAACGAGGACCGGATCCCGGGGACTCCGGCGAGTCGCGCGCTCATCGCCTCGACGAGTTCCCCCTTCGAGCGGCCGGAAGTCCACTCGCTCGACGGCTTCAGCATCACGAAAACGTCGCTCTGTTCGGGACCCATCGGGTCCTCGGAGATCTCGGCGCGGCCGGTCTTGGTGACGACCGTGGCCACCTCGGGAAACTCCAGCAGGAGCCGCTCGAGGAGCGTGCCCGTCGCGACCGAGCCGTCGATCCCGGCGTTGGGCAGCCGCACGACGTTGATCGCGATCGACCCCTCGTCCAGGGCGGGAATGAACTCCGTACCGAGCAGCGGGGTCAGCGCCACGGCCGCCAGCAGGAAGACCGTGGCCGCCGCGAACGTCCACCACGGAGACGCCATCGCGCGCCTCAGCAGCGCGAGGTAGGCCTGGTGGAAGCGGCGCACGAACGCGAATTCGCGCTCCGGACGCTGCGACAGCAGGAGATCCGACAGCGGTGGAGCGACGAAGAGCGCGACGGCGAGCGACGTCAGCAGCGCGAAGAGGAGCGCCAGCGCGAGCGGCCGGAACATCTTCCCCTCGGTGCCCTGGAGCGTCAGCAGCGGTACGAGGACCAGCGCGACGACCAGCACCGAGAAGGCGACCGGCCGGGCGACCTCGGTGAGCGCGGCGACGACCGTCCCGCGCCGCTGCGCCGGATCGGGCTCCTCGGCGAGCCGTCGCCGCACGTTCTCCACGATCACGATCGAGGCGTCGACGACCATCCCGACCGAGAAGGCCAGGCCCCCCAGGCTCATGAGGTTGGCGGTGAGCCCGGCCCAGCGCATCAGGATGAAGGCGTAGAGGAACGAGATCGGCAGCGTCAGCACGACGATCATCGCCGTCCGGAAGTCCGCCACGAAGAGGAACAGCACGATCACGACGAGGACAGCCCCCTGCCACAGCGCGTCGGTCACGGTCTTGATGCTGGCTTCGATCAGTTCGGTCCGGTCGTAGAAGACGCTGAGCGAGAGGCCGGGGGGGAGCCGCTCCTGCAGCGCCGCCAGCGCGAGCTTGGCGCGCCGCACCACGTCCCGCGAGTTCTCGTCGCGCAGCATGATCACCATGCCGGCGACGGTCTCGCCCTTCGCGTCGCGCGTCACCGCGCCCTGCCGGTCCGCCGATCCGATGACGACGTCGGCGACATCCGAGACGAAGACCGGGGTTCCGGCGTGGGCCGCGAGGACGACCCGCTCGATGTCTTCGACCGCGCGGAACAGCCCCGCGCCGCGCACGTAGTACTGCTCCCAGCCGCGGGTGACCACGCCGGCGCCGGCGTTCGTGTTGTTGCGCTCGACCGCTCCGATGACGTCCTGCAGCGTGAGGCCGTACTGGAGCAGGCGCTCGGGGCGCACGAGGACCTGGTACTGCCTGACCGCGCCGCCGAGGCTGTTGACCTCCGTCACGCCGGGGATCGTCTTCAGCTGCGGCGCAACGATCCAGTCCTGGGCCGTGCGGCGGTCCATCGGCGAGGCGCCACTCCCCTCGACCGTGTACTGCAGGATCTCGCCGAGCCCGGTGCTCAGCGGCGCCAGCTCGGGCTCCACCCCGGGCGGCAGGTCGGCGTCCGCTCCGGCGAGGCGCTCGAAGACGAGCTGGCGGGCGAAGTAGGAATCGACGCCGTCCTCGAAGACGACGACGACCTGCGAAAGCCCGGCGCGCGAGGTCGAACGCACCTGCGTCACGCGCGGCAGGCCTCCCATCCGCTGCTCGATCGGCACGGTGACCCGGCGCTCGACGTCCTCCGCGGTCAGCCCGGGCGCCTTGGTGAGCACCATCGCCTGGACGTTGGTCACGTCGGGGAAGGCGTCGATCGGCAGGCGCACCCAACTGATCGCGCCGGCGACGGCGCCGACCGCGGCGAGCGCCAGCACGAGCCAGCGCCGCGCGAGGAGGAACTCGAAGAAGGGACGCATGACGCGCCTCAGTCCGCGCAGCCGGCGCCCATCTTGGCGCGCAGGACGTCGGACTTGAGCAGGAAGGCCCCCTTCGTGACGATCGTCTGACCCTCCTCGAGGCCGGCGAGGATCTCGACCCGGCCGTCCGCGCTTCGCCCGGGGCGGACGGGACGGCGGACGAAGTAGTCGGCGTCCCCCGGCGTCGTCGCGCGGACGAAGAGGAACGGGCGGCCCTCGTCCTCGAGCACGGCCTCTTCCGGAACGACGATCGCCGTCGTCTCGCCGTCGAGCTGCAGGCGCACCCGGGCGAACATCCCGGCCCGGAGCGCGCCGTCGCGGTTGTCGACGACGACGCGCGCGCGGATCATGCGCGTCGCCCGGTCGATCGTGCCGCCGAGACGATCGAGGGTCCCGGGGAAGGTCCGCGCCGGGAAGGCGCTCACGGTGACGACGGCCGGCACGCTGCCGCGGGCCTGTCGCTCGGTCACGGCTCCCAGTTCGCGCTCGCCGATCGCGGTCTCGACCCAGACGACCGAGGTGTCGGCCAGCAGCAGCGCCCGGTCGCCCGGCTCGACGCGCGCCCCGAGACCCAGCTCGCGCTCGAGGACGGTCCCGGCGAACGGGGCGCGAACGGGAAGCAGCCCGTCGTCCGCCCCGGGTCCGCGGCCGCCCGGCCCGTTCGGGGCATCGGCCCCTGCGGTGCCGATCTCGGCGGTGGTCAGCCCGAGCCGCCCCAGGCGGCTCCGCGCCGCCTCGACCGCCGCGTCGGACTGCTCGCGGCGCGCGCGCGCCTCGAGCAGGTCGCTTTCCGGGCAGATCCCGCGCGCGAACAGGTCGGCCTCACGCTCCGCGGCGGAGCGGGCGACGCGCTGCTCGGCGAGCGCGCGCCGGTACTCCGATCGGGCGTCGCCGAGTTCCACGCTCTCCACCTCGTAGAGCGTCTCTCCGGCACGGACGCGGTCGCCAAGATCGACCCGGATCGAGCGGACCACGCCGGGAGCGCGCGGTCCGAGCCAGGCCGCACGGGCGGCGTCGAGCGCGACCTCGCCGGTCGCCTCGCGCGGGCCGCTCCACGGCCGGCGCTCGACCACGCTCACGGCGATGCTCCCGTCGGAGGCCGAGAGGATCTCCTGCGGCAGGCGGACGACGCCGACCTCGTAACGGCACTGGCCGCAGGTGTACGTCGGGACTCCGTGCTCGCAGCGGGTCTCCTTCGAGAAGATCGCCGACAGGGGGAGGTCGAGGTCGGAGGGCTCGTCGGCCGGCTCCGACCCGGAGTCGTGCGCGTGTTCGACCGCGGGCTCGGTGGCGGCGCGCTCGGTAGAGACCGCGGCGTCGTTCCCGGCGGGGCGGGAGCCGCACGCCGCGCCGAGCGCGACGCAGGCCAGCAGGAGCGCCAGGAGACCGGATCGCAGGGTCGTCATCGGGCCTCCTCCGTACCGCCGGCCGCCGGCTCGAAGCCCATCAGGGCCGCCAGGTCCGAAGCCGCTGTCTGCGCGGCGAGACGCGCCTCGACCGACCGCAGTTCCACCGCCACGAGATCGCGTCGCGCCGCGAGCAGCTCGAGCCAGCGGAACCTCCCGCGCCGGTATCCCTCCAGCACCGATTCGTACGTGGCCTGCGCGAGCGGCAGGAGCTCTTCCTGCAGCACGCGCGCGTCCTCCACGGCGACGAGCGCCTCGACCCGCGCCCGCCGCGCGCCCGCCTGCAGGGCGATGCGCTCGGCTTCCGCGGTGGACACTGCTTCGTCGCGGCGGGCCTCGGCCTCCGCGATCGCACCTCGCCGGCGATCGAACAGCGGCAGGGGGATCCCGACCGCCGCGACGAAGACCGTGTCGTCGGAGCCCGAAAGGCGGCGAACGCCGCCCAGGAGCGCCACGTCGGGGCGCACCTCGCGGCGCCGCGCTTCCGCCTCGGCTTCCTGTCGTGCGACCGCGGTCCGTTGTGCGGCGAGCGCGGGCGATGCGTCGACCCGCCGCGCGACCTCGTCGGAGCCGGGCGGCGGATCCGGAACGGCGAGCGCGCCCTCCGCCGCGTCGAAATCGGGCACCGGGTCGCCCCACAGGGCGGCGAGCGCGCTCCGCGCCAGCTCGCACTCGGCGTCGGCGCGGCGCGCCTCGGAGGCGGCAACGATCCGCTCCGCCGTGACGCGCCCGATCTCGAGCGTCGCAACCTCCCCGGCTGCCACCAGGGTGCGCACCGTGGTTTCGAGCTCCTCGGTGACGTGGAGGACCTCGCGACGGATCGCGAGCCGGTCCTGGGCGCCGAGCAGGGTGGTGAAGCGCCGCGCGGTCTCCGCGAGCAGTTCCACGCGCCGCGCGGCCAGGTCCAGCGCCGCCGCCTCGCGGGCGCGTTCCGCGACCGCGGTGCGGGCGCCCCGCTTGCCGCCCGTCTCGATCGTCTGCTCGAGAGAGAGGGTCGTCTGCGCCTCGTCGTATCCCAGCCCGCCGCCGAAGTCCTCGGCCTCGAGAAGCACGACGGGATTCGGGAGCGCGCGGGCCTGGAGCACGGCGCCCTCGGCGGCGCGGATCGCCGCCGCGCGGGCGGCGAGGGACGGGTTCGCCGCCAGGACGCGGGCCCGCGCCTCGGCGAGCGTGATCGGTCCATCGGCCAGGGCCGGCGGGATGGACAAGACGGAGAAGAACAGCAGGAAGCGACGCATGCGTGGTCCCTCGCGACGAGAGAAGAACGATGGCGCGCGGCCGCGTGGCCGCACGCCTGCCCGGCGACAGGGGACCGATCAGATCAGCAGGAAGACCGCGGCGAGGGATGCGTGCTGCAGAGTCTTGGCCGGAAGGTCCGCCCGCACGGCCCTGCACGGGCCCGCCGGCTTTGCGTCCGGAAGGAGCAACGCCGCCTGGAGCGCGGGGACCACGGTGACGGGCGGAGTGGCGCCGAGCGACGCGCCGAAATCGGCGGGAGTATCCGTGCAGTCGTCGGCGCAGTCGCGATCGGATCCTGCGCCTTCGCCGCAGCACGCCGTGAAAAGGAACTCGATCCCCGCGTGCCCGCCCGCGACGCAGAGCGTCGCGAACGGGACGAACAGCACGAGGGCCGCCGTCGCGAGAAGCGCGGCGAGGCGCGCGAGAATTGAACGATGGGCCGGGAGGGTCACGAAGTCGGTCTCCGGAACATCATAGGCCCGGAAGCGGGTGGCGCCACGGTCTCAGCCCCGGAACAGCATCCCCATCAACCCGTGCCCCGGATCGACGAAGAGCCCGGTCTTCCGCGCTTCCGCCTCGGTGTAGCGCGCCCCGCCGTTCGACCCGATCCCGCCCCCCGCGAAGCAGAACGGCGGCGGCGTCCCGTCGTGCGTCTTCGAGCCGACCGGGGTGGGGTGGTCGGCCGCGACGAAGACCCGGTACGCGCCGTGCGCGCGCAGCGCCTCGAGCAGCGGCCCGACGATCGCTTCGTCGATCCGCTCGAGCGCCCTGACCTTCTCTGCGGCGTTACCCAGGTGACCGGCCTCGTCGGCCGCCTCGACGTGCACGACGACCAGGTCGTAGTCGTCGAGCGCACGCACCGCGGCGGATCCCTTCCCGTCGAAGTCGGTGTCGATGTAGCCCGTCGCGCCCGGGACGTGGATCAGGTCCATCCCCGTCCCGACCGCGAGACCGCGCAGGATGTCGACCCCCGTGATCAGCGCGCCCCGCACGCCGAAGCGCGAGCGGAAGCTGTCGAGCGCCGTCGGCCGCCCCTGGCCCCAGAGCCAGATCGCCGTCGGGGCGTTCCGGCCGTCGGCGCGCCGGGCGAGCGTCACCGGGTGATCGGCCAGGAGGCGCGCCGCGCGCTGCATGAGGTGCATCACCCGCTCGGCGCCCTTCCCGCGGGGCCAGTGGCCGTCCACCGGCTGGTCGGGGATGTCGTGCGGCGGCTGGCAGCGCAACTCCATCTCCGCGGCGTCGGAAAGCAGCAGGAGGTTCCGGTAGGACACGCTGGGGTGGAACTCGCAGCCGTCGCCGCCAAGCGCGGCATTGAGGTCGGCCATGATCCGGTCGGCCTCGGGCTGCGTGATGTGGCCGGCGGTGAAGTCCTTCATCCGGCCGCCTTCGATCGTGACCAGGTTGCAGCGGAAGATCATCTGGTCCGGCCGCGCGGTGAGCCCCTTGGCGGCGGCCTCGATCGGCGCGCGCCCCGAGTAGTAGCGGTGCGGGTCGTAGCCCATCAGCGACAGCGTCCCGACGTCGGTTCCCGGGGTGAAGCCGGCCGGGATCGTGACCGCGCAGCCGAGCTGGCCCGCGGCCGCGACCGAGTCCATGTGCGGGATGCGGGCCGCTTCCAGCGGCGTCCTGCCGTCGAGCTGGGGCAGCGGGAAATCCGCGGCGCCATCGGGGAGAATGATCGCGTACTTCATCGGGCCTCCGCGCCGGGGGCGACTGGTCGATAGTATCATCGCGGTGCGGCAACCCCGCGAAGCCAGGAGAGAACGAACGTGGCCGACACCGACGACATCCGGGAAACCAAGGACTATTACCTCGACATCCCCGCGCGGCAGGAACCCTTCTTCATGAAGGGCTCCGGGGCGCTGGACTGGGGGATGCAGAACCGGCTGGCCCGGATCTTCCGCAAGGAGAGCGGGCGGACCGTGATGCTGGCGATCGACCACGGCTACTTCCAGGGGCCGACCACCGGCCTCGAGCGGGTGGACGTCAAGATCGTCCCGCTGCTCCCGTACACCGACGCCCTGATGCTGACGCGCGGGATGCTGCGCACGACGATCCCGTCGTCGTACCCGCGGGGGATCGTGCTGCGGGCGAGTGGTGGTCCGTCGATCCTGAAGGAGCTGTCGAACGAGCAGCTCGCGGTCGACATCGAGGACGCGATCCGCCTCGGCGTCTCGGCGCTGGCGGTGCAGGTCTACATCGGCGGCGAGTTCGAGACGCAGTCGGTTCACAACCTGACGCGGCTGGTGGACCTCGGGAACCGCTACGGGATCCCGGTGCTGGGCGTGACCGCGGTCGGCAAGAACCTGGTCCGCGACGCGCGCTACCTGGGGCTGGCGTGCCGGATCTGCGCCGAGCTGGGGGCGCACGTCGTCAAGACCTACTACTGCCCCGAGGGGTTCGAGACGGTGACCGCGTCGTGCCCGGTGCCGATCATCATGGCGGGCGGGAAGAAGCTCCCGGAGCTGGAGGCCCTGACGATGGCCCACCGCGCGATCGGCGCGGGCGCCGCAGGGGTCGACATGGGGCGCAACATCTTCCAGTCCGAGCACCCGATCGCGATGCTCAAGGCCGTCGCGCGCGTCGTGCACGACAGGCTCGCGCCGGCCGACGCGTACGAGGTCTACAAGGAGCAGCGGGCGGGCGCATGAAGAGCCGGTGGGCGGCGGAGGACGCGGGGACGCAAGCCGGACGCGCGCGCGCAGACGAGCCCGCGGGTGGCGCGCGCGAGGACGGGACCGGGCGCGAAGAGCGCGACGCCGAGACCGCGACGGCCGCGCTCGCCTACGTCAGCCGGCTGCTCGGCGCCGAGAGTACGCTCGTGCTGCACGGCGGCGGGAACACGTCGGTCAAGACGCCGCTCGTCGACGGCACCGGAACCGTCGTCCCGGCACTCGTCGTCAAGGCCTCGGGCGTCGACCTCGAGACGATCGGCGCCGACGGGTTCGTACCGCTCGAGATGGCGCCGCTGCTGCGACTGCGCCCGGTCGCCGAGCTCGACGACCTGGCGATGGTCCACGAGCTGCGCCGGGCGACGCTCTGGCCCGGCTGCGGCGACCCGTCGATCGAGGCGCTGGTGCACGCCTTCCTGCCGGCGCGCGTGGTCCTCCACACCCACGCCGACGCCATCCTCGCGCTGACGAACCGGCGCGGCGGAGAGACCGTCGCACGCGAGGCCCTGGGCGGCGACGTCGCCGTGCTGCCCTACGTCGAGCCGGGTTTCCGCCTGGCGAAAGCGGCAGCGGAGCTGGCGGAGGCCTCGCCCGGAGCGATCGGGATGGTCTGGAGCCGGCACGGGGCCGTGGCCTGGGGCGACGACGCGCGCGAGGCCTACGAGCGGATGATCGAGATCGTCACGCGGGCCGAGCGGTTCCTGGACCGGCGGGCCGTCAGCGTGCCGGTGGCGGCTGCCGCCGCGGCGGCCGACCCGGCGACGCTCGCTCGCCTGCTCACGCTCGCTCCGATCCTGCGCGGCGCGCTGTCGCCCGAGAGCGGCGACGCCGACCGGCCGAGGCGCCCGATCGTCCTGCGCTCCCTCACCGATCCCGAGGTGCGCGCGTTCGCGGACGCCTCGGACGCGCGGGCCTTGGCGTTGACGCCGCCCCTGACCTCCGACCACCTGATCCGGACCAAGGCGCAGCCGCTCCTTCTCGAGGGCCTCGCCTGGGACGACGCAGCGCGCCTGCGCGGGCAGGTGGCCGACGCGGTCGCGGCCTACGCGGCCGGTTACACGGGCTACATCGAGCGCGGCACCGAGCGGAACCCGGACAGCATCGTTCCGTTCGACCCGCTGCCGCGCGTCGTCCTCGTGCCCGGGATCGGCGCGTTCTGCGCCGGGAGCGACGCGCGGGCGGCCACGATCGCGGCCGACATCACGGCGCACACGCTGGCGGTCAAGGCGCGCGTCGGAGGGGAATACGAGGGGCTGACCGAAGAGCAGCTGTTCGACATGGAGTACAAGCCGCAGCAGCACGCCAAGCTCGCGCGCCAGGCGCTCCCGCTCACGGGACACGTCGCGCTGATCACCGGGGCGGCCGGCGCGATCGGCGCCGGCGTGGCGCGGGGGCTGCTCGGTGCAGGCTGCGCGGTGGCGCTGACCGACCTGCCGGGGCCGGCGCTCGACGGGCTGGCCGCGGAGCTGCGGCGCGATATCCGGCACGCGGTCCTGGCGCTGCCGCTCGACGTCACCGACGAGGCGTCGGTGGCGCAGGCGTTCGGCAGCGTGGTCCGTACCTGGGGCGGGATCGACCTGGTGGTCGTCAACGCGGGGATCGCGCACGTTTCGCCCCTGGCGACGATGGAACTGGAGGCCTTCCGCCGGCTCGAGCGGGTCAACATCGAGGGGACGCTGCTGGTGCTGCGCGAGGCGGCCAGGCTGTTCGAGCTGCAGCGGACCGGCGGCGACGTCGTGCTGGTCTCGACCAAGAACGTCTTCGCTCCGGGTGCCACCTTCGGCGCGTACAGCGCGACCAAGGCCGCGAGCCACCAGCTGGCGCGCATCGCCAGCCTGGAGCTGGCAGCGCTCGGCGTGCGCGTCAACATGGTCGCGCCCGACGCGGTGTTCGGCGACGCGGCACGGCGCTCCGGCCTGTGGGCCGAGGTCGGGCCGGGCCGGATGCGCGCCCGCGGCCTCGACGAGAAAGGGCTCGAGGAGTACTACCGCGAGCGCAACCTGCTCAAGACGCGCGTCACCGCGGAGCACGTCGCGCACGCGGTGCTCTTCTTCGCGACGCGCCAGACGCCGACCACCGGCGCCACGATTCCGGTCGACGGCGGGCTTCCGGACGCGACGCCGCGGTAGCCGACCGCGCTACTTGGTGTCCAGAATCAGCGGCAGCCCGTCCCTGCCGGCGCCGATCACGACCACCTTCGCGTTCGGCGAGGCCGCGAGCTTCTCCGTCGCCTCGATCCCCTTCCAGCGCAGCAGCTGCTCGGAGATCCCCTGCGCGACGATCTGCTGGAAGTCGGCGATGCCGCGGGCCTCGATCCGCTTGCGCTCGGCCTCCTGCTTCTCGCGCTCCAGCACGAACTGCATCCGCTGGCTCTCCTGCTCGGCGCGCAGCTTCTCCTCGATCGCCTTGGTCAGGTCCGCCGGCAGGCCGACGCGCCGCAGCGGCACGGCCTCGACGACGATGCCGCGCGCCCCGACCGACTTCTGCAGCTCGTCCTGGATGATGCGCGACAGCATCTCGCGCTCGCTGGTGTAGAGCGCGCGGGCGTCGTAGCTGGCCGTCACGCCGCGGGCCACCGACCGCGCCTGCGGGATGATGATGATCTCCTCGTAGTTCGGGCCGACGGTGCGGTAGACCTCCGGCGCCTTCTCCGGGTCGAGGTGGTAGAGCACGCTCAGCTCCAGCTGGACCGTCAGCCCCTCCTTGGAGGGGACGTCCATCACCTCTTTCAGCTCCTGCGTCTTGACCGTGAAGTTGACGACGCGCGCCAGCGGGTTGACGAGGTTGATGCCGGCCTTCCGCGAGACCGGGCTGACGGTGCCGAAGAAGTCGACGACGCCGACGTTGCCGGCAGGCACGACGCGGATCAGCTGCGAGAACATCACGACGATGCCGATCGCCATCAGAACCCAGGCGCCGGCCGCCGCGGGACGGCGAGCCTCTTCGAGGTGCCCCACGCCCATCCGGCGCGCGGCGACGGTCATGAAGATGCCGGCCAGCAGGAGCACCAACCCCAGCAGGAAGACCATCGTCCCTCCCTCTCCACCGGCCCGGGACCGGGCGCGGACTCATTCTGTGGGATCGCCGGGGGGAAGTGTAAAGGGGGCGCTGTCCGGGCGGGGATTCAGCCCGCCGGCTGGCCGCGATACACGAACCGGCGCAGCAGCCACTCCAGCGGCCCGAAGGCGAAGCGCTGCAGCCAGGCCCGGCTCAGCAGGACCTGCACCGCGCAAAGCCCGACCGCGATCAGGACGTTCTCCAGGTTGCTCGTCCGGCCGAACAGGCCCAGGCCGTAGGAATGGAAGAGCAGGGCGCAGACGAGCGACTGGAAGACGTAGTTGCTCATCGCCATCCGTCCGACCGGCGCCAGCGCGTCGAGCAGCGGGCGCGCCACGCCGCCGAAGTAGAGCAGCACGAGCGCGGCCATGTAGAAGATCGCGAGCGCCGGCGCACCGAATTCCTGGCCGACGAAGGCGCCCAGCTGGAGCGCCGCGCCGCCGCCGGCCGCCCGTTCGCCGTAGAGGCCGAGCGAGCAGCCCGCGAGCCCCACGAGCAGCGCGATCCACATCACCCGGCGCACGAACGGCAGCCGCCGCTCGAGCGCCGGCACCAGGCCCGAGCACCAGCACCAGAACCCGACCAGGAACATCGCGAACAGCTTCCAGCCCACGAAGAGCAGCGAGGAGTACTGGAAGACGACCTCGCGGGCCCGCAGCCGGAAGATCTCGGCGACGGTGCCGCGGCCGTAGACCGCCACGCTCTCGTCGATCCGCCGCTGCAGCGCCTCGCGGCGCTGCTGGCGCCGGGCTTCCTGCGCCTGGCGCGCCTCTTCCGCCTGCGTCTGCGCCTGCGCCCCCTCGGCCTGCTCCGCCGGCCCGGGCCGCCGCCGGCCGCGCGAGCATCCCCTGCGCCATGATCAGGCACGGCACGAGCAGGAAGGCCGCGCTCCAGGCCAGGAGCGCCCGCGGGCGGACGTTCCGGAAGAGATACAACGGCAGCCCGAGCAGTGCGTAGTTGCCGATGAAATCGCCGGCGTAGAGCAGCAGCGCGTGCGCCACGCCGATCGCGAACAGCCCGGCCAGCCGGCGCAGGTAGAGCGGCCCGAAGCGCACTCCCCGGTCCGTGGCCCGCTGGTACATGATCGCCATTCCCAGCCCGAACAGGACCGACAGGATCGAGAAGAACTTCTCCGCGACCAGGAACGTCGTGAGCGTCTCGACCAGCCCGTCGAGCGCGCCGGCCCGGCCATCGGGGGCGCGGAAGACCGCGTAGATCGGCCGGCTGTAGAAGTGGACGTTGACGAAGAGGATCCCCAGGATCGCGAAGCCGCGCAGGATGTCCAGGATGTGGAGCCGCTGCGAGGGGGCGACGGCGCCGAGCGCGGGGCGCGCGGCCGGGGCGGCGGCCGCGGCGTCCTCCGGGCCGGGAGCGGGCCGGGGCGATCCGCCGGAACTCATCGGCGGAAAGGCTAGCACCGTGCGGGTCGTGCGATCGTTGCCGATGGAGCGGCCGCCCTCGGCCCTGACCGCCAGCGGGTCTCGGTAAGCCGTACCGCCGCGCACCGCTCGCACCCCTCGCGCCGCCGCTCGCCTGCGCGGCCGTTGACGGGGCCGACCAACGGGCGTCCGATGGCAGCATCCGATTCGATCGGAGGTCGGGATGGACGAGCCCAGGCGGGCCGGGCTCGGGCTCGCGGACGACAGCCCCACCGTGTCCTTCGGGGGCGGCGCCGCGATCCCCGCGCCGGAGACGTCCGCACGCCGGTTCCTGCCGGGAACCCTGTTCGCCGGCCGCTACCGGATCGTCGAGCTGCTGGGGCAGGGCGCGACCGGCGAGGTCTACCGCGCCGACGACCTGCACGTCGGCCAGCCGGTCGCGCTGAAGTTCCTGCCGGCCCACCTGGCCGACAGCACGGTGGCGCGCGACCGCGTGCGCAACGAGGTCCGGGTCGCGCGGCAGGTGACGCACCCGAACGTCTGCCGGGTCTTCGACATCGGCGAGGCCGACGGCCACGCCTTCATCTCGATGGAGTACGTCGACGGCGAGGACCTGCGCTCGGTGCTGCGCCGGCTCGGCCGTCCCTCGCGCGAAAAAGCGCTCGAGATCGCCCGGCAGCTCTGCGCCGGGCTGGCCGCGGCGCACGAGATCGGCGTCCTGCACCGCGACCTGAAGTCCGCCAACGTGATGATCGACGGTCGGGGGCGCGCGCGGATCACCGACTTCGGGCTGGCCGCCTTCGCGCACGAGCGGGCAGGGCAGGGGATCGCCGGCACGCCGACCTACATGGCGCCCGAACTGTTCGACGGCGCGCCGTCCTCGACCCGGACCGACATCTACGCGCTGGGCGCGGTGCTCTACGAGCTGTTCACGGGGCGCGCCGCCTACCCCGCCGCGAACGTCGCCGAGCTGCGCCGCCTGCAGCTCGCGGGCCCGCCGCCCAGCCCGGCGCAGCTCGTCCCCCAGCTCGACCCGGCGGTCGACGAGCTGATCCTGCGCTGCCTGCACGCCGATCCGAGCGAGCGCCCGCCCTCGGCGCTCGCCGTCGCCGCGGTGCTTCCCGGTGGCGACCCGGTGGCGACGGCGCTCGCGGCGGGCGAGACCCCGTCGCCCGAGATGGTCGCGGCGGCGGGGGGGAGTCGCCGATGCCGCGCCCGCTCGCACTCGGCATCTTCGGTGCGATCGCCGCCGGGCTGCTCGTGATTGCCGCGCTGAATTCGCGCGTCCTGCTGCTCGGCACCGCTCCGCCCGCCAAGCCGCCGATCGTGCTCGCCGACCACGCGCGCGAGCTGCTTTCCTCGCTGGGCGCGACGGCCGCGCCCGCCGACGTCTGGTACCGCTACTCGACCTACTCCGGCTATCTCAGCCACATCGCGAAGACCGATCCCGCCCCCGACCGCTGGGAGCGGTTGATGGGGCGGATGCCGTCCCCGTACGCGTTCTACTACCGCGAGAGCCCGGTGCCGATGGTGCCGCGCGGCGTGTCGAGCGAGATCTCGTTCCGCGAACCCCCGCTGACCGCTCCGGGGATGGCCGGAGTCATCACCGACGACCAGGGACGGCTGCAGATCCTCGAGATCGCGCCTCCCGAGCGGGACGCCAGCCCGCGCACCGACGCCGTCCCCGACTACGCCCCGCTCTTCGCCGCGGCCGGGCTCGACCTTGCGGACTTCACCGTCGCCAGCCCGGAGTGGAACCCGACGCTGCCGGCCGACTCGCGCGCGGCGTGGACGGGGCACTACCGCGGACAGCCGGACTGGCCGGTGCGGATCGAGGCGGGCGGCTACCGCGGCCGCCCGATCTATTTCCAGGTGCTCGAGACTTTCGACACGCCGGTGCGGCTGGGGAAGCAGGAATCCCCGCCCCTGGTGCGGCGCGCCTCGCAATGGGCGAACGTCCTGCTGCTGGCCGCGATGCTCGTCGTGCCCCCGCTCGTCGCGCGCCGGAACCTCCGGCGCGGGGTCGGGGACCGGAAGGGAGCGTGGCGGCTGGGGGTCGCCGTAGGACTGCTCCAGTTCGTTCACTGGCTGCTCCGCACCGACCTGACCGGGGGAGCGATCACCCGGCAGACCGACCTCTTCCTGGCCCAGTTGGGGCTGGTCCTGCTCCTCGGGGTGGTGAGCGGGCTGATCTACCTGGCGCTCGAGCCCTACGTGAGGCGGCATTGGCCGCGCACGCTGATCTCCTGGACGCGCCTGGTGATGGGGCGGGTGGGCGACCCCCGCGTCTCGCGCGACGTGCTGATCGGCGCGCTGGGCGGCGTGCTGGTGGTCGTCGTGCAGCGCTTGGAGTGGATCGTCCCCTACTGGCTCGGGCAGGCGCCACCCATCCCCTACGGGGTCGCCGACGCCGTTCTTGGAGGGGACCGCAAGGCGCTGGCGCAGATCGTCTCCGCCGAGTTCCTCGGCGGGCCGCTGTTCGTGCTCTTCGTCCTGACGGCGGCGCAGTTCCTGCTGCGGCGCCGCGGGCTCGCGATCGGGGTGGCGATGGCCTTCCTGATCCTCCTCGACGGGCACTGGCAGCTCGAGAGCGCGTCGCTTCTCCTGCGCGCGGGGGCGATGATCGAGGTGCTGCTGGTCTGGGGGATCATCCTCACCGTGATGCTCCGCTTCGGGCTGCTCGCGCTGGTCTCGACCTTCTTCTTCCTGGTCGTGCTGCAGTCGTGGCCGGTGCTGCTGGACTCGTCCGCCTGGTTCGTCGGCGCCTCGTGGACGGCGCTGGCGGTGCTCGGGGCGATTGCCGTCGTCGCGATGCTCGGGGCGTGCGGCGGGGCGCGGGCGTGGAAGCGCGCGGCGGTGGGGTGGAGGTAGGCCGGGGGACGCGAGCCGGTCAGTCGCTCAGCTTCAGCGCCGCCAGGAACGCCTCCTGCGGGATGTTCACCGACCCGACCTGCTTCATCCGCTTCTTGCCTTCCTTCTGCTTCTCCAGCAGCTTGCGCTTGCGCGAGATGTCGCCGCCGTAGCACTTGGCGAGCACGTTCTTGCGGATCGCCTTGACGTTGGTGCGGGCGACGATCCGGCTGCCGATCGCGGCCTGGATCGCGACCTCGAACTGCTGGCGCGGGATCAGCTCCTTGAGCTTGATCGCCAGCGCCTGGCCGCGGTGGAAGGCGTGGTCGCGGTGAAGGATGACCGACAGCGCGTCGACCGAACTCCCATTGACGAGAATGTCCAGCTTCTCCAGCTCCGAGCGCCGCCAGCCGGTGACCTCGTAGTCGTAGCTGGCGTAACCGCGCGAGCCCGACTTGAGCTTGTCGTAGAAGTCGGTCACGACCTCGGACAGCGGCAGGTCGTACTCCAGCAGCACCCGCTGCGGTCCGACGTACTTGAGCGTCACCTGGTGGCCGCGGCGATCCTCCATCAGCTTGAGCAGCGGCCCGACGTACTCGTGCGGCGTCAGGACCGTGGCCCGGATGTAGGGCTCCTCGATCCATTCGTAGTCCGTCGGCCGCGGCAGCTTGGCGGGGGAGTTGATCTCGAGGTACTCGCCGGAGTTGAGCATCACGCGGTACGGCACCGACGGCGCGGTCGTGACCAGGTCCAGGTCGAACTCGCGCTCCAGCCGCGACTGGATGATCTCCATGTGCAGCAGGCCCAGGAACCCCAGCCGGAAGCCGAACCCCAGCGCGTCCGAGACTTCGGGCTCGAAGGTGAACGACGCGTCGTTGAGCCGCAGCTTGTCGAGCGCGTCGCGCAGCTCGGAGTACTGGGCCGCGTCGCTGGTGTAGAGCCCGGCGAAGACCATCGGCTTGATCTCGCGGAAGCCCGGGAACGGCGTCTCGGTCGGGCGCTTCGACTCGGTCAGCGTATCGCCGAGCTTGATCTCGTGGACGTCCTTCATGCCGGCGATGACCCAGCCGACCTCGCCCACGGAGAGCGAGTCGACGGGCTTGCTCTTCGGCGTGAAGATCCCGATCTCCTCGATCTCGTAGTCGCGGCCCGTCGCCATCAGCCGGACTTTCATCTTGGGGCGCAGCGTGCCGTCGATCATGCGGACCAGGACGTAAACGCCGCGGTAGCTGTCGTACCAGGAGTCGAAGATCATCGCCTTGAGCGGCGCGTCCGGGTCGCCCTTCGGCGGCGGGACGTGATCGACGATCGACTGCAGGATCTCGTCGATCCCGATCCCGGACTTCGCCGAGGCCAGGATCGCCTCCTCGCGCGACAGGCCGATGACCTCCTCCATCTGCTCGAGGACCTTCTCCGGGTCGGCCGACGGCAGGTCGATCTTGTTGACGACCGGGATGATGTGCAGGTCGTTCTCGACCGCGAGATAGGCGTTGGCCAGCGTCTGGGCCTCGACCCCCTGCGCGGCGTCGATCACGAGCAGCGCCCCCTCGCAGGCGGCGAGCGAGCGCGAGACCTCGTAGGCGAAGTCGACGTGCCCCGGCGTGTCGATCAGGTTGAGGCGGTACTCGGTGCCGTCGGCGGCGACGTAGCGCAGGACGACGGCGTGGGCCTTGATCGTGATCCCGCGCTCGCGCTCGAGGTCCATCGAGTCGAGCGTCTGCTCCACCATCTCGCGCTGCTCGAGCGCACCGGTCCGCTCGAGGAGACGGTCCGAGAGGGTCGTCTTCCCATGGTCGATGTGCGCGATGATGCTGAAGTTGCGGATCCGGCTGGCAATCATGCGGGAGCGGCCCCGTCCGGGACGGAAGGCCCCGGGAAACGGGCGATTATAGGGGGCCGGGGCGGCGGGGACCAGCCGACCGGCCCGGAGCCCCCTACCAGATCCGAACCCGATCCTCCGGCTTCAGGTAGAGCGTGTCGCCCGGCGCCACCTGGAACGCGTCGTACCAGCCGTCCATGTTGCGCACGATCCCGTTGACGCGGAACTCGTCCGGCGAGTGGTAGTCCGATGTGGTGACCATCCGGAGGAACTCCTCGCGGGCGACCGACCGCCAGACCTGGGCCCATCCGAGGTAGAACCGCTGCTCCCCGGTGAAGCCGTCCAGCACGGGCGGCGCCTGCCCCTTCAGCGAGATCCGGTACGCCTCGAGCGCCACGGCGGTTCCGCCGAGGTCGCCGATGTTCTCGCCCGAGGTGAAGTCCCCGTTGACGTGCAGCCCGGGAACGGGCGAGTAGGCCGAGAACTGCGCGGCGAGCGCCCGCGTCTTCGCGCGGAACCGCTCCTCGTCCTCCGGCTTCCACCACGGCCGCAGCACGCCCTTCTCGTCCGACTTCGCGCCCTGGTCGTCGTACCCGTGGCCCATCTCGTGCCCGATCACCGCGCCGATCCCGCCGTAGTTGATCGCCGGGTCGGCGTTCGGGTCGAAGTACGGCGGCTGCAGGATCGCGGCGGGGAAGACGATCTCGTTGAACTGCGGGTTGTAGTACGCGTTGACGGTCTGCGGACCCATCCCCCACTCGTCCCGATCGGTCCTGCCGTCGATCCGCGAGACGATGCGGTCCCACTCGAACCGCTCGCTTCGCACCCGGTTGCCGTAGGCGTCGCCCGGCCTGATCTCGAGCTTCGAGTAGTCGCGCCAGGTGTCCGGATAGCCGACCTTCACGCGGACCGTCTGGGCCTTCCTGATCGCGACTTCGCGGGTCTCCGGAGACATCCAATCCGAATTCCGGATCCGCGCCTGGTAGGCCGACAGCAGGTTGTTCACCAGGGCCACGATCTGGGCCTTGGCCTCCGCCGAGAAGTGCTTCCTGACGTAGAGCGAACCGACCGCCTCGGCCAGGGGGCCGCCGCCCCGCGGGCCGTTCAGCGCGCGGACGGCCCGCTTCCAGCGCTCGCTCTGGGTCTGCAGGCCCCCGACGACCTTTCCGTAGAACGCGAACGAGGCGTCGTCGTACTCCGCCGGCATGATGTCCGACATCGACTGGAGGTAGTGGACGGTCATGTAGGCCCGCCAGGTCTCGACCGGCGTGCTGCGGAACAGCTTCGCCAGCTCGTCGATCGCCCCGATCTCGGAGACGACGAAGCGGTCCTGGCGGTCGAGCCCCCCGGACTCGAGCATCGCCTGCCACGGGAACGACGGGAACTGCTCGAGCAGCTCGGCCTTCGTCCTCGCGTTGTAGGTGAGATCGCGGTCCCGCTGCTTCTCGAGCGGCCACTGCCGCTCCGCGATCTTCGTCTCGAGCGCGAGCACCGCGCCGGCCGTCGCCGCGTTCCCGGTCCCGGAGAGGGCGAGCAGCTTCGCGATGTACGCCCTGTACTGGTCCCGGACGGCGGCGAACCCCGGGTCCTTGCTGAGGTAGTAGTCGCGGCTCGGCAGGCCCAGCCCGCTCTGCACGACCGCGGCGACGTACCGGTCGGGATCCTTGTCGTCGACCGTCGGCACCACGACAACCGGACTGGTGCCGGCGAACCCGGGGCGCGCGAGCAGGGCCGCGACCTGCTCGTGGGTCCGCAGCGCGGCGATCGCGGCGAGGTCGGCCTGGAACGGCGCCAGCCCCAGCTTGTTGATGGTGCCGGTGTCGAGGTAGGACGAGTAGAAATCCGCGATCTTCTGCTCGACGGAGCCGGGCGGGTTCGGCTTCGCGGTCAGCTCGACCAGGAGGGCGTTGACGCTTTCGTCCGCCTTCTCCCCAAGCTCGGACATCGGACCCCACATCTGCTGGTCCGGCGGGATCGTGGCGTTCTTCATCCAGCTCCCGCCGGCGAAGCGGTAGAAGTCGTCGCCCGGCTTGACGGACTTGTCCAGCGCGGTGAGATCGAAGCCCCACGGAGCGACCGCCGCCTTGCCGCGCGGCGGATCGGCGGGCGGCGGCGGCGGCGCCGAACAGCTCTGCACCAGCAGGATTGCCAGGCCGGCGAGGATCGTCGTGTTGAGTGTTCCGGTCGCTTTCGTCATGAACGGTGTCCCTTGGATGGAGCCTGGCGAAGCGGGCTTCGGGTCGAGACGGCGGTCAGCCGCCGTTGATCACGGCGTCGGGGATCTCGTACCGCTCGCCGCCGATCTGGACGATCGACAGGTCCTCCTGGCGGCTGGCGCGGAACTCGCCGGTGTCGGCCTGGCTCTTGTCGTAGCCGGTGGCGCGCCCCTTCTCGAAGAAGATCACGCGCTTGCGGCCGTCGGGCCTGGTCACGGTGACCATCCCGCTGCCGGAACCCTCGCGGGTCACGCCGAAGGCGCAGGAGCCGGTCGGCTGCCCGCCGCCCATCGAGCAGGGGATGTTGCCGGTGGCGTGGAAATCGGTGCCGGCTACCTTGGCGTCGCCCTTCGGCGCCGCCGCCGTGCGCGCCGCCGCCGGTGACGATGATCTCCAGCCGGTAGTTCGCCGACCTCGTCGCGGCGCGCGGCCGAGCGCATCATGTAGACGCGGAGCTTGTAGTCGCCACTCTTCGGGAGCGTCCCCTCGTACTGGTTCTCGCTCGTCGAGCCGTTGAACATCGCGACCTCGGTCTCCCCCGGGGCCAGGATGTTGAAGTAGGTGGCTCCGTGCTTCGTCGCCAGGCTGGCGTTCATCTGCTGGCCTTCGCGCGCGTTGACGACGTAGTCGACGATGGCGTACCCCTTGATCGAGCCCTCGATCACCGTGCTGGTGGCGCCGGGCTTGAAGTGGACCCGCTCGGTCCGGATGTCGTCACCGGCGCAGGTCGCGGGCGGGGCGCCGAGTAACAGCGCCAGGACGAACAGCGGGATGCCTGCAGTCCATCGGTTCATGCCGTGATCTCCCGTAGCGCGCGCTACTTGAACCAGTTCGCGGGGATCTCGAACTCTTCCTTGTTGTCGTTGGACACGAAGTAGGTGCCGCCCTGCTTCCGGGACTTCCAGTTCAGGCCGTCGTTGCTGCGGAAGTTGCCACCGTCGTAGACGAACTTGCGGACGAAGCCGTCGGGGAACTTGACCTCGATGCTGGTCCCGGCCTGGGAGAAGGAGGTGTAGGCCTGGCAGGTCTTCCGCTCCCCGGTGAACCGGCACGGGATCGGGTCCCACTGCCCGTCGACGTGATTGCCGCCGCCGCCGTGCCCCGACTCGCCCTTCTGGCAGTCCAACTCCGGAACATGGACGATCGAGGCGTAGCGGCCGTTCTCGGTGCGAACCGTGATGCAGCGGCCCGTGGAGTTCTCTCTCCAGTTGCTGTACTTGGTGTCTCCCGAGGTCGAGCCATTGCGGTACGAATAGCCGCGCTGTACGAGCGCTTCCTCGCCGCTCGACGCGCGCGCGCCGACGAGATCCCGCAGGGCGTGCGGCGTGTCACCGGTTTCGGAGCCGGAGCCGGAGGACGCGCCCGAGCCGGCGTTCCAGCGCACGATCACCTTCTTGCCCTCCGACTTGTACTCGTGCCCGCTGTCCGTCACCGTGCGGACCACGGTCTTGCCCTTCTCGTCCTTGAAGTGGTTGGGCTTGTCGCCCGGGCTCAGCTCGATCCGCTGGCCATTGCGCAGGTCGATCGAGACGTAACCCTGGCGCTGGGAGAAGGTGCAGGGGCCGGTGGCGCCCTGCTTGACTTCGCCGTCCTTGCGGACCTCGCAGGTCGCTTCGGTGGTGTCGGCGACGCGGCGCCGCTCCCGGCGACAACGGACAGGAGGAACAGGGGCAGGACGAGCATCTTGACCGTCTTCATCACGTATCTCCTTGAGCTATCGGCTCGATGAACAGGCGGGCGCGGGCGGCGCTAGCCCTTCTTCTTGCTCGGGGCTTCCGGCTCCTTCTCCGAGGCGATCACCGTGAAGCCGGAGGAGGGGGGGGTCGTCTCGCCGGTGGCGGTGGTGGGCGTGACCAGCATCGTCGTGCCCGGCGCCATCACGGCGGTCGCCTTGGCGACGAACTCGCGGGGGATCTGGATGCCAGCGAGAAGCTGGTCCGTCGACGACGCGTCCATCGGCTGCCCGGCCACGACCATCCAGCGCGGGGACCCGGAACCGCCCTCGTCGAGCAGCGTGAAGACGTGCGGCTTGAGCTGCCGGCCCGGATCGGCGAGAGTGAAGGGCGAGCGGCCGATCTCGACGCCGTTGCGGAAGACCCGGACGCGGCCGTCCGCGCCGCTGACGAGGATCGAGACCGGCCCCTCGGGGGCGCTCTCGGGCTGCCAGACGTAGTCGCCGACGCGCTTCGGCTCCTGGATTGCGGTTCCAGCCTGGTCGATCGGGGCGAACAGGCCCGGGTGCGCGACGGTCGAGGGAAACTGAGCGTCGTCGGAAACGACGATGGTCATGCCCTTGTGTGTCTCGCCAAACAGCAGCCGCGCGAATTCGTAGGGCATGCGGACGCATCCGTGCGATGCCGGGTAGCCCGGGAGCTTCCCGGCGTGAAGGGCGACCCCGGACCACGTGAGCCGCTCCATGTAGGGCATCGGCGCGTTGTTGTAGATGCTCGAGTGGTGGTCGACGTCCTTCTCGAGAATCGTGAAGACGCCGGTCGGCGTCTCGTGCCCCTTCTTCCCGGTCGAGACCGTCGTCGCCCCGATGATCACGCCGTTGCGATAGACGTTGGCGCGCTGGTCGGGGATCGAGACGACCATCACGAGCGGGCCGGCGGGAGAACCTCCGGGTGCCAGAAGTACTCGCCGGGCTTGAGCTGCTGCGGCGGGGCCGTACGGGCCACGCCCTCGGTCGAGCCGGCCTTGGTGGGGACCTTCTCCGGGGCCGCGGCCGCGGGGAGCGCTGCGAGGGACGAGAGGATCAGGAGAGAGAGCGCAGTTCGGTTCGGCATCGTGTTCCTCTGGGGCGAGCAGACCCGTAAGTCAGGGCTGGCCGGCGCCGAAGCGGGCCGGCGTCGTTCGTTCGGCGGGCTCGAGCATCTGCCCACGATGCTGCCCGACCCGCGGGGAAGGCGGTAACCCGTGCGTCTCGAATCGTGTGCCGTGCGTCTCGGGAAAGCGGTCCGGTCGCCGCGGCCCGCGAGACAACCGGACTACGGACGGGCCGGCGCGTCCGGCGCCGCCGGGCGCGAGGCGGCGTAGGCTGCGGGCGTCTGGCCGAATCGCTCCCGGAAACGCCGGACGAAGTGCGAGAGGTTCTTGAAGCCGACGGCGTAGGCGACCTCCCCGACGTTGCCGGCACGCCGGGCCAGCATCTCGGCCGCCCGCTCCAGCCGGAAGCGGATGATCGCCTCGGCGGGGGTCGCTCCCAGTTCCTCGGGGATCCGGCGGTGCAGCTGGGCCCGGCTCATCCCCAGCCGGGCGGCCAGGGCCGGCACGTCGAAGGCCGGGTCGTGCGAAGCCTCGACCAGGGCCCGCCGGACTCGCGCGGGGAGGGAGTCCTCGGGCGGCCGCTCCGGAAGCGGAATGAGCGGCGGCGGGGGCGGCAGTCCGGCCCCCGGCGGTCCGGCCCCCGGCGGCGCCGCGCCCGCCGGCGGCCCGGCGAGCCGGGCCTGGAGGCGCTCGCGCAGCCGCAGCAGGTTCCGGGCCCGCGCCAGCAGCTCCGCCGGATCGAACGGCTTGGTGAGGTAGTCGTCGGCGCCGCCCTCGAGCCCCGCCAGCCGGTCGGCGGGGTCGGCCTTCGCCGTGAGCAGGATCACGGGGATGAAGTCGGTCTCCGGATCGGACTTGAGCGCCCGGCAAAGGGCGTGGCCGTCGAGGCCCGACATCATCACGTCGCTCACGACCAGGTCGGGAAGCGCGTCGCCGACCAGCTCGAGGCCGCGGTCGCCCGCGGAGGCTTCGAGCACTTGGAAGTGCGGCGCGAGGTGCTTGCGCAGGTAGGCTCGCATGTCGGCGTGGTCGTCCACCACGAGCACGATCGGCCGGCCCGATCCATCCGGCTCCTCGACGGAGTCGTCCGGCGCGAAGCGGATCGACTCCGGCTCGCCGCCTCCCGCGATGCCGTCCGAGAAGCTGGCCACGCCCGGCACCGGCGCCGCCGTCCGCAGCCGGATCGTGAAGCGGGTCCCGCCGCCAGGGAGGTTCTCGGCGCGGACATCCCCGCCGTGCAGGTGCACGTACTCCTGGACCAGCGCCAGGCCGATCCCGGTTCCGGGAACCTCGCCGGCCGCCTGCTCGCCGCGATAGAAGCGCTCGAAGATGCGCGGCAGGTCCTGCGCCGGGATCCCGGGGCCGGTGTCCTCCACCTCGAGCAGCGCCCACCCGTCGGGCGCGCCCGACAGCCGCAGGGTGACGCTGCCCGCCGGGAGGCGTGAACTTGAGCGCGTTCCCCAGCAGGTTCCCCACGATCCGCTCGAGCTTCTCCTCGTCGAAGTCCCCGTGGACGGCGCCGGCCCGCAGGTCGAGATCGAACCGCGTGCGCTGCCGCCGGGCGAGCGCCTCGAAGGGGGCCGCGGCCAGCCGCACGTTCTCGTCCAGGCGCAGCGGCCGCGGCCGGAACTCGACCTGCCCGGCGTCGAGCCGCGCCAGCGCGAGCAGCTGGTCGACCAGCTCCAGCTGCTGGTTCGCGCTGCGGATCGCCAGCTCGAGCTCGGCCCTGGCCTCCGGCGGGATCGGCCCGTGCCGGCCCTCCTGCACGTCGCGCAGCGGGCCGAGTGTCAGCGTCAGCGGCGTACGAAACTCGTGCGAGATGTTGGCGAAGAACTTCGATTTCGCCGCATCGAGCTCCCTCAGCCTGCGGGTCTGCCGCTCGAGGGCCGCGAGCGCCTCCCGCAGCTCCTCCGTGCGGCGCGCGACCTGGCCCGCGAGTTCCTCTTGTCGCCGGCGCAGCTGGCGGACGCGCAGCCCGTACGCGCCGGCGAGCGCGAGCAGGACGCCGAGGGCGGCCAGCGCCCGGAACCACAGGGTCGCGTAGAAAGGAGGACGGATCACGAAGCCGAAGACAGCTTCCTGTTCGCTGGGGACCCCGTGGCTGCTCAGGGCCTTCACCCGGAAGGTGTACGGCCCCGGCGCCAGGTTCGTGTAGCGGATGCTCCGCTCCGCCACCGGTCCCTGCCAGCCGGAATCGTAGTGGTCCAGCCGGTACAGGTAGCGGTTGTCGGAGGGATGGCTGTAGTGCAGCGCGACGTACTCGAACGTGAGGTCGCGCCGCCCGTACTCGATCTCGGCCGAGCGCTGCGGCATGCCCTGCCGATAGATCAGCGCGGTCGTCGTCGGGGTCGCCTCGCGGTCCAGGGCGCGCACGGCCGTGATGAGGATCGACGGCGCGAAGGGATTGTCCGTGATCCGCTCGGGGTAGAACGATGTGAGCCCGCCGATCCCCCCGAACAGCATCTCGCCGTCGGAGGCCAGGGCGAAGGCGCGCGCGTTGAACTCGCTCGACTGAAGCCCGCGTTCCGGACCGAAGGTCCTGAACGCGCCCTCGCCGGGGTCGTAGCAGGCCAGGCCGCGCTTGGTGCTCATCCAGAGGCGTCCACTCCGGTCGGTGAGGACCCCGTAGACCGTGTTGTCGGGAATCGCGCTGTTCCGGCGGGTGAAGCAGAGGACCGACAGGTCCCGGAGGGCGAGCCGGCACAGACCACGCTGCTCGGTGCCGACCCAGAGGACGCCGGGGGTGGATGCGGTCTCTCCCAACGACAGCACGGTGGCGCCGCCCAGCGCGTCCGCGCCGGACGCGATGCGCTCGATCCGGCGCGCTCCGCCCGCGCCCGCCGTGAGCCGGGCCAGCCCCGCGGCAGTCCCGATCCACAGCGTCCCGCCGGAATCTGAGTGGAGCGCGTTGATCTCACCGCTGGGAAGGGTCTCCGGGTCGAGAGGATCGGAGAAGAAGTTCGACGAGACACCGCGCGCGGTATCGAACTCGCTCAGGCCGTGGAGCGTCCCGATCCAGACCTTCCCATCCGGGCCCTCGTGCAGGACCTGGACCCAGTCGTCGGCCAGGCTGCGCGGATCGGCGCCGTCATGCCGATAGACGCGCGTCGCGCCGGTGTCCGGCTTCAGCAGGAGCAGGCCACGGGAGGTGCCGACCCAGAGGTTCCCCTCGCGATCCTCGCGAAGCGCCTGGACGTTCGGGGCGGACCACTCAGCGGGGCGGCCGGCGAGGATCTTCCGGTAGCGGACCTGGCCGCCCGAGCGTTCGATCCGGTCGAGCCCGTGCGGCGAGCCGACCCAGACGGCGCCGTCGCGTCCCGGGCAGACGGCACGAACGAAACTGCTGCTCAGGCCGGGGAGACCGCCGATCTGGCCGGGGAACAGGGAGAACCCGCCGGAGCTCACGTCCGCGTAACGGACTCCGCCGCCGTTGCTGCCGACCCAGAGCACGCCGGAGCGGTCGATCGCCAGCCGGTCCGGGCTCGCGTCGCCACCCGGGCGGGCGACCCTTTCCCGCATCATGACCTGGCGTGCCGTGAGCCGGTCGGGATCCACGCGAAACAGGGAGTGCTGCGCCTGATCGCTCGCGCCCGCGGAGGAGAGAGTGAGGACCCAGATCTCCCCCGAAGGGCCGACGGCCATGTCCCGGATGACGCGACCCGCGAGGCTCCCGTGCTCGGAGGGACTGCCGTCCACGCGAGCGGACTCTCCGGTCGCGGGGTCGTAGCGGAGGAGTCCGCCGCTCCTCCCGAACCACAGGCGATGGGCCCCGTCCTCGACGATCGTCAGGACCTTTCCGGCCGGATCGTCCAGCCGGACCGGTATGCGCGGAGCGGGCAGGCCGCCGTCGCCGATCTCGCTGCACCGCTCGAACACGTAGATCCGATGCTCACGGGCGCGGGACGACGGAGCGTCAGCGGACGGCTGCGTCGCGACCCACAGGCGATCGGCGCCGTCGACTCTCACGGCCGTCACGATCTCGGTGGCGGACGGAGCGATGTCGAAGCTGCGAGCCTCACCCGTCGCCGGATCCAGCCGGTGAATCCGGGCCTCCGAGAAGGCCGCGAACCAGACTCGCCCGGCGGCGTCGGAGGAGATCGTCTCGACCCGGACCGGCCGGCCGCTCTTCCCTTCTCGGAAGAGCGGACCGTAGCGCCGGAATGCGTTCGTCTCGGGGTCGAAACCGTCGAGCCCCTCGAGCGTGCCGACCCAGAGGCGCCCGCGCGCATCGGCGTGAAGCGCGAGGATGACGGAGCTGCTCAGGCTCGCGAGATCGTCCGCATCGTAGAAGTACGACTCGAACTCATACCCGTTCCAGCGATTCAGCCCCCCGACGGTTCCGAACCAGATGAACCCGTCGCGGTCCTGGGAGATCGCCGTCACGAAGTGCTGGGACAGGCCCTCCTCGCTTCCGAGGGACCGGTACCAGATCGTCTCGTCGGCATCGGCCGCTGCCGGACGGGCGCAGACCGGCAGGAGGAGCAGCAGGATCGCGGATCCGATGAGCCAGCACGCCGTACGCTGCCTCACGAGGCGGCGGCCCGGACGCCCCTGCGACGCGCTCATCAACGGACCATCCGGCGGCAGGGTAGAGCAGGGCTCGCGGGTTGTCACCCCGGCGAGGAGGGACGGCCGTTCAGGGCCGGACCGAGCGCCGCGCGAAGCAGAGCCCCGACCAGGTCGGATCGAGCGCGGCGATCTTGTAGTCGACCCAGCCCGCGGCCAGCCCGAAGGCGCGGACGTCGTCCTGCGCCAGGTCGGTCGGGGTTCCGGAGGCCTTCTTCGGCCAGGCCAGCCAGAGGCGGCCGCCTACGGCGACCGCCTTCGCGGCCCCCGCGAAGCGCCGGCCCAGTTCGGCGCGCGAGCGCACGAAGAGCACGGCGACGCCGGCCCCGGTCCCCGCGCGCGAGACGATCCGCACCTCCTCCGGCAGCGGCTCGAGCAGCCGCTCGAATCCCTCCGGCGCGCCAAGCAGCGCGACCGTCGCCCCGGCGCGCACCCCCAGCTTGGTCGCCAGCGGCTTGCCGGAGTATCCCGAAAGCGACGCCGGCACGACCGGCTTCGCTGCCGGAGCGGCGGCGAGCGCGCCGCGCAGCGCGCTCTTCACCCGCGACCACGGCGTGAAGACCGCATCCGGGAGCAGCTCTCGAACCGCGGCCGTCTTCTCCGGGTCGCCCTCGACGAAGATCAGCGGCAGCCGGCGCGTCGCCTTGCGGCCACGCAGGAACACGCCGACATCCCGGCCCTGCGACGGCACGCGCCGCAGGTCGATCACGGCGGCCTCCAGCGGCTCGTCGAGCAGCGCGCGCAGGTCGTCGCCGGCGGGGGTCGCGATCACCAGGACCTCGTGGCCGGCGGCACGCAGCGCCGCCGCGCGCTCCTCGGCCTCCAAGGCGTTCCAGTGGACGAGCAGGATCAGGCTCACCGGGCCGGGCCTCCTCCGCGACGCGCGGCCCACCCTAACACGGCTACAATCGGTCCCGGAGTCCATCCCTCATGCCCCGAAGTTCCGATCCCGGACCCGGACCCGGAAGCAGCAGCGGTTCCGGCGGCAGCCCGCCGGAAGACCTCGCGCTCGCCGCGCGTTTCGCCAACGTCGCCCTTGTCCCGCTGGCGAAATCGCTGCTGGACGACGCCGGGATCGCGTTCTACACCCGCAACGAGCTGACGCAGGACCTGATCGGCTGGGGCCGCTTCGGCGCGATGTTCAACCCGCTGGTCGGGATGGTCGAGTTCTGGGTGCCGGCCGGGCAGGTCGAGGCGGCGCGGCGGGTGCTCGGAGAGCTGGAGCCCGACGACGATCCAACTTGAAGCGGCGGTACTACGCAGCAGATTGCTGCCAGGTCTCAGTCCCGCGGCAGGAACCAGTCGATGTGCCCGCAGCGCTCGCAGACGTGGATCGTCGCCTTCTTCCCCGCCCACTCCAGGTCGAAGAAGGCCAGTGCGCGCCCGCTCAGCATCGCATCGCGGCTCCAGAACCGCTGGCTGCCGCAGACGCTGCAGGTGAGCAGCTTGCCGGCGACTTCCACGCTCGAGACCTCGTGCTCCTTCATCGTGCTCGCTCCTCGGAAAGTGGGCCCTCAGGCCCAGACGCCCGGGATCGCGCGCCGGCAGTCCGGGCACGCGCCCTTGACCAGACGGTTCTCCAGCACGGCCATCCCGGTGCGGCGGATCACCACGCTTCCGCAGCCCGGGCACCAGGTGTGATTGCCGGGGTGCCCCGGCACGTTCCCGACGTAGACGAAGCGCAGCCCCTCCGCGCGCGCCGCGTCGCGCGCCCGCTCGAGCGTCGGGACCGGCGTCGGCGGGACGTTCATCAGGCGGTAGCTCGGGTGAAAGCGCGTGAAGTGGACCGGCGTGTCGGGGCCGACGTCGTCGCGCACGAAGCGTGCGAGCTGGCGGATCTCGCTCTCAGCGTCGTTCCGGCCGGGGATCACCAGGACCACGATCTCCGTCCAGATCGCCAGCTTCGCCAGCCGCCGCAGCGTCTCCTGGACCGGTTTCAGCTCGCCGCTGCACAGCTCCTTGTAGAAGCTCTCCGTGAACCCCTTGAGGTCGACCTTGACCGCGCCCAGCAGCGGGGCCAGGTCCTTGAGCGGCTCCTCCAGCCACGACCCGTTCGAGATCACCAGCGTGCGCACGCCGGCCGGCTTCGCCGCGGCCGCGATGTCGTAGACATACTCCGACCAGACGACCGGCTCGGTGTAGGTGCAGGCGATCGTCGGCGCCTCGTAGCGCCGCGCCAGCGCCACCAGCTCGGCCGGCGTCACCGGGTGCGTCGTGACCTGCTCGGGGCGGAACTGCGCGATCTCCCAGTTCTGGCAGAAGCGGCAGTCGTAGTTGCAGCCCGGTGCGGCGAGCGACAGCGCGCTGGTGCCCGGCAGCACGTGGTAGAACGGCTTCTTTTCGACCGGGTCGAGGTGGATCGACGCCACCCGCGAGTGGACCAGCGTGTGGTACTCGCCGTGCATGTTGACCCGCACGCCGCAGGCGCCGCGCTCCTCGTGCGGCACCTTGCACTTGCGCGCGCACAGGCCGCACTCGACCCAGTCGTCCTCGAGCTTCTTCCACCAGCGGGCCTTCGTGGCCACGAGGCCGGTCGATTCGGTCAGCGGGATCGCGGTCCCCGTCGCCGCGTCCTCGGCCAGCGCGCCGGCCGGGGCGAGGCAGGCGGCGCACCCGCCGGCGACCAGGCCGCGCAGGACGAGCCGCCGCTGGGGGTCGATCCGCGTCACGCCTCCGCCACCTCCACGCGCTCGAGGTCGGCCACACCGAGGCCCAGCTTCGCCGCCGCGGCGATGTAGCGCGGCGCGCGCTTCTCCTCGGTCAGCGACTTCAGCCCGACCACCTTGCGCTGCGCCTCGATCTCGCGCCAGCCGAGCGCGTCGATCGCCACCGGGTCGGTCGAGACCAGCGCCCCGCCCCAGGGCCAGGCCCACTTCGGGCTGCGCCCCGGCCCGCCGTTGCACTGCCCGATCGTCCCGTCGACGACCGTCAACCGGAGCTTCTTCGCGATCGGCGACGACGCCGCGAGGTCCGGGATGTACGGGTTGCAGCCGTCGTCGTGGTACTTGTTCGGGTTGTGGATCGCGCCGTACCAGTTCTTCATCCCGTGCGACACGCCGGCCAGCCCGTGGTCCTTCAGCACGCCGACGTTGATCAGCGCGGTGACCTGGTCGACCAGCAGCTTCGCGTAGCACGAGCCGCCGGCGCCCCACTCGCGCGGCGTGGCCTCGTAGGCATCGTCGGTGCCGACGACCCGCACGCCGCCGGTCTCGACGAACCCGGCGTTCTTCAGCTCGCGGCTGGTGCGGTCCCAGATCACGATCTGCCGCGCCGGGACGCCGGCGGCGATCAGCCACTCGGCCAGCTGCTGCACCAGCCGCGGCTGCGGCGAGAGCCCTTTCCCGGCGATGCAGTTGACCTTCAGCGCGACGACGTCGGTCGGCTTGAAGAGCTTCTTCATCGCGTCGACCGGCGTCTTCTCGCCGGCCGCGCGCGCCACCGCGGCGCCGAGCGCGGCGAACGCGACCTCCGGGACGACCGTGCCGTCGGCGGCGGTCCAGCCCGGACGCCGCGCGCGCACGGCGACCGGCTTGCCGGCGCCCTTCACCTCGGGCGCGGCCCACGCGTCGCCGAGCGGTCCGCGCAGCAGGAATGGGCCGGCGGCGGCCCCGGCCGCCCCGGCCAGGATCAACTTCAGAGCGTCACGCCGTCCGCGATCCAACGTCATTTCTCCGGTCCTCCCATGGCCCTGCTTCCTCGATCACCTGGCCCTCGAACACCGAGAACTTCGTCGACGGCTCGCGCCACGCGGCGCCATCGAGGCCCGCCTTGCGCGACAGGTGGTCGAGCGTCTCCTCGAGCGTCCACCCCTGCTCCCCCGGGACCTGCGGCAGGAAGACCGCGCGCCGCCCGTTCTGGTCGAGCAGTATCCCGTGGGTACCGAGCTTGATCTCCTTCCAGGACGCAACCGGCCGTGGCACCGAGAGCACCGTCACCTCCACCGCCAGGCGGTCCAGCTCGTCCGCGGTCACCGGGTTGAAGCGCGGGTCCTCCAGCGCCGCGCTGACCGCGGCAACGACGACCGCCTGGTGCAGCGGATAGGCCGGCAGGACCTGGCCGATGCAGCCGCGCAGCTTGCCCAGCTGGGCGATCTCGCGCGGGTCGGTCCGCGAGAGCGTCACGAACACGCCCTGCATCCGGTCCAGCTCCGGCCGCGCCGGCAGCGCGGCCAGCTCCCGCTCGACGTCGTCGGTGCCGCGCAGCTCGGAGGTGATCGCGGCGCGCGCCAGCCGCACCAGCCGCGCGGCGAGGTCGGCATCGAGCGGAGGGGCGGCCGGCGGAGCCGTCGGCGGCGTCGGCGGGACGCCGGCCACCTTCGGCGGCGGTCACCGGCGGGTCGTAGAACGCCATCGCGACGTAGCTCACCGAGTTGTCGTCGGACATGCCCGGCAGGTCGACCGACGCGTACTCGGCGAGCAGCACGCCTTGCGCCTTCGGCGCGATCGTGCGCAGCAGCTCGGTCATCGTCGACAGGCCGTGCCGGCCGCAGATCGTGTCGTCGGTGATGTCGAGGTGGCGGCGGAAACCGTCGGCGTCGAGTTTCGCGAGGGAGGCCACGGCGTTGTCCTGCAGCTCCTGGATCTTCGCGCGCGCGGCCGGGGCCGAGCGCCCGAACGGCGCGTAGCCGAAGCGCGGCCCGTAGTGCGTGAAGTCGGTCGAGAAGACGAAGAGCGTCTTCCCGTCGGCGAGCGTCGCCAGCTTCGCCGCGAAGGCGCGGTCCTGCCTCCGGATCGGTTCCGCCGACGAGGATCGGGACCAGCGTGAAGGTCCCGAGCGTCTGCTGCAGGAAGGGCAGCTCGATCTCGACCGCGTGCTCCTCGTTCTCCGCGCCGGGCACCGTGCGCGCGAGGCGGCCGTCGTCCAGCGCGCGGATCGCCTCGCGGTCGATCGGGATGTCCCCCAGCGGCGTGCGGTAGGCCGTCGCGCTGCTCAGCGAGAAGCCGCTGAAGCCGGCGTGGTGCGACGGGGCGATCACGACGACACGCGCGAAGTCGCCGCGCCTGATGGTCCGGAACGCGGCCGCCGCCGCCGGGCCGGAGTAGCGCCAGCCGGCGTGCGGGACGACGAGCGCCACCGGCTTGCCGGCCGGCGCCGGGGACTCCGCCGCCGCGGCGCGCAGCATCCGCGTCACCTCGGCCGCGGCGAGCGACGGCGAACCGGGGTACCACGACCCGGCGATCGCCGAACGCCGCACCCCGGCGGCCGACGCCGCGAGCACGAGCGGAAGGAGCCCGAAGAGAACGATCAGGAGCGAGGGGGCGACCGCGGCTCTCATGGCGCGATCCTCCGGAGCGTGGCGCGGACACCGCCCGAGCGCGGGCCGCGACGGCTCGGGCACAAGAGTAGCGCACCTGCCCGCGGGGCGGGTGCGGAGGGTCCGGCTCTGACTTCCGGAGCGGCGCCTCAGTGTTTCGGGCGCAGCGGCGACGGGACCACCGGCGAGACGGCCCAGACGTCGATGTGCATGTCTTCGACGTGGTGGCGCATCTCGCCGACGATCTCCTGCCACTCCGGCCGCTCGACGAACGCGGCCCAGTCGCTGGTCGAGTCCCAGACCGAGGTGGACAGGACGTGCGCGGGATTGAGCAGGTCGCGATGGGCGGAGATCTGCTCGATCCCCCTGGCCTCGAGCGCCAGCCCCACGGCGCGGCGCATCGTCTGCTCGTAGGCCGCGACGTCGGCGTTCGGGAGGATCCTGTAGTTCATGGTGACTTCGATCATGACGTGCCCTCCTCTTCGACTCGCGCGAAACGCGTGAGGAGCGACGGACTGGTGCGCGAGCAGTGTAGCGCCGCGCCGGCCGGCCGGCTCCCGCTGCGCGACGCGAACTGCGAGAACGATTCTCGGTGCGGCCGAGGCGCCGCTTACCAGGAACGACTCGCACGGCACGAGAGCGTGGCCGGCGACGAGTCTCACCCGTCCCGCGGCGCACCGCGCTGCAGCATCCAGAATCCTCGAGGATCGACGACGGGAAGCGGCGCCTCGCCCGCAGCGTCGAGAAGGTCGCGGTCGCCGGTCACCAGAACATCGGCCCGGCCAGCCAACGCCGAGGCGAGGATCCACCGGTCGCTCTCATCGCGCAGCCGCAGGGGATGCGGGTGCTTCGGACGAGGCACGACTTCCTGATCGCGGAGGAACGCGACGAGTTCGGCGATCGCCGCCGGCTTGACCCGCAGGCGCCGGGCGAGGACGCGCTCGATCTCCTTGATGACGACCTCACCCACGAGGAGGGTGTGCTCGGCGAGCACGAGGCGGAGCACGTCCGCGCAGAGGCCGCGCGTCGCGAAGGCGCTGACCAGCACGTTCGTGTCGAGGAAGACCCTCAAGTCAGGTCCCGGAAGATGTCCTCGTCGGTCAGCAGGCCCCGGGCTTCCGCGAACGGCATGATCTTCTGCCGCAGCACCTCGAAGCGGAGCAGCTGCAGCTGCCGCCGCAGCGCGTCGCGCACGAGCTCGCTCCGGCTTCGGCCGCTTTCCCTGCAGGCGCGGTCGAGGAGGGCCGCCAGGTCGTCGTCGAGCCGGATGGTCAGCATGGTAGGCATGTAAGACATTGTAATACACATCCAGGATTGCGCAAGAACTTCGCCCCTCCGGTCGCCCGTCCGGCGCGACGAAGCCCGGGCCGGCGCTCGAGGAATCTACACGGCGGCACCGTGCGAAGGGGTTCGACTCGAGGGGCTCGTACCCAGGCCAGGCGACGTCGCCGAGAAACGTCCGTCGCCGCCGATCGACTTCGTCCCGGTGGCAGGAGGCTCGGCGAGCGAGCTCGGCCGCCGTCCGCGGCACGAAAAGAAAAGGCCGCCCCGCAGGGCGGCCTTTCCCGCGAACCGGGGAGGAGGGAGGGAGGATCAGACCCAGCCGCGGAGCTTCACCGCCTCGGCGACCCGGTTGACCGCGACGAGGTACGCGGCGAGACGCGGGTGGACCTTCTCCTTGATCATCATGTCGTAGACCGCGTTGAAGGCGTTCGTCATGGCGTGGTCGAGGCGCTTGTGGACCTCTTCCAGCGACCAGTAGTAGTTGTAGGTGTTCTGCACCTGCTCGAAGTAGGAGACCGTCACGCCGCCGGCGTTGGCCAGGAAGTCCGGCAGGACGAGGATGTTCTTCGAGTGGAGCACCTTGTCGGCCTCGGGGGTCGTCGGGCCGTTGGCCAGCTCGAGCACCACCTTGGACTTGATCTTGTCGACGTTGCGGTCGGTGATCTGGCCCTCGATCGCGGCCGGGATCAGCACGTCGCACTCGACGTAGAGGCAGTCGGCGGAGGCGGCGAGCGTCTCGGCCCCCTTGAACCCCTTGATCGAGCCGGTCTCGGTGAAGTGCTTGTGCAGCGCCGCGAAGTCCAGCCCCTTCGGGTTGTACGCCGCGCCGTCCCACTCGCCGACGCACACGACCTTGCCGCCGAGCTCCTCGGTGATGATCTTGGCCGCGAACGAACCGGCGTTGCCGAAGCCCTGGATCGAGTAGGTCGCCTTGGCGAGGTCGAGGCCGATCTTCTTCGCCGCCTCGCGCAGCACGTAGAGGCCGCCGCGCGCGGTCGCGTCGCCACGCCCCTTGGAGCCGCCGAGCGCCAGCGGCTTGCCGGTGATGACGCCCGGCTCGGAGTGCCGCGTGATCATCTCGAACTCGTCCATCATCCACGCCATGATCTGCGGGGTGGTGTAGACGTCGGGGGCCGGGACGTCCTTGTGCACGCCGAGGATCGGACCCAGCGCGCGCACGTAGGCGCGGGCCAGCCGCTCCTTCTCGCCCTCGCTCATCTCCTTCGGGTTGCAGATGACGCCGCCCTTGCCGCCGCCGAGCGGGATGTCCACCACTGCCGTCTTCCAGGTCATCCACGCGGAGAGGGCACGCACGGTGTCGATCGTCTCGTCCGGATGCCAGCGGATTCCGCCCTTGGCCGGACCGCGCGCGATGCTGTACTCGACGCGGAAGCCCTCGAAGATCTTCGTCTTGCCGTCGTCCATCTTCACCGGCACGAAGAAGTGGTGCTCCATCTGCGGGACGCGCAGGAACTGGTGCGTGGCGTGGTCGAGGCCGAGGCGTGCGGCGGCCTCGTCCAGCTGCGCCTGCGCGATCTTGAAGGGGTTGAGCTCGGACATGGGTTTCCTCCGGTCAAGCAGGGATGGGCGTGTGTCCCGGGCAGGCGGGACGAAACGCTTTCAGAACCGCGAACGGTGGGGAGGGGAATTCTAATCCGTTCGGGCGGGGCGCACTAGGGGGCGCGAACCGTTTGCTGTCATCGGCCTTTTGGCGATTGAATCGCGATTAACACGCGGCCAACGTCAATTAGCCGTCCCGGGGGTCCGGTCAGCGGATCGCGGCGAGCAAGCCCGTCCCGAGCCGGGAAAGCGGCTCCAGCACGAGCGACGGGTAGACCCCGAGGATCACCGTGCCAGCCACCGCAGCCGCCAGCACGACGACCGTCCCCGCCGGGACCGTGATCCCATCCGAGACCTCCGTCTCCGGCTCCTCGAAGAACATCGCGATGATCACCCGCAGGTAGTACGCGGCGCCCACGACCGCGGTGAGCGCCATCAGTGCCGCGAGCCTGCCGTGCCCCGCGTCGAGGGCGGCCAGGAAGACGACGTACTTCCCCGTGAACCCGCCGGTCGGCGGGATCCCGATCAGCGACACGAGGAACAGTCCCATCGTCCACGCCAGGGCCGGCCGGCGCCGCACGAGTCCCTTGAAGTTCACGATGCTGTCGGCGTCCTCGCCGTCCTGCTGGAAGAGCGATACGACGGCGAAGGCCCCGACCGTCATGAAGGTGTACGACAGCAGGTAGAAGACGATCGACGAGGCCGAGACCGCGATCGGCGTCATCAGCGCCAGCAGCAGGTACCCGGCGTGGGCGATCGACGAGTAGGCCAGCAGGCGCTTGACCCGCGTCTGGACCAGCGCCACGAGGTTGCCGACGATCATCGTCGCCGCGGCGAGCACGGCCAGCACCGACAGGCCGCGCTGCGAGAGCTCCGGCGAGGCTTCGGCGGCGCTCCCGACCAGGCGGATCAGGACCGCGAAGGCTGCGGCCTTGGTCGCGGCGGCCATGAAGCCGGTCACGGGGGTCGGGGCGCCGGTGTAGACGTCCGGGACCCAGAAGTGGAACGGCACCGCCCCGACCTTGAACGCGAAGCCGACCATCAGGAGACCCGACCCGACGAGCAGCATCGCCTTGCCGTACGGCGCCATCGCCGAGGCGTTGCGGACGGAGGCGACGATGCCGCCGAGATCGAGGTGCCCCGTCGCGCCCAGCACGAGCGCGATCCCGTAGACCAGGAACGCGGTCGAGAACGCCCCGAGGATGAAGTACTTGAATCCGGCCTCGACCGACGCACTCTTGTCGCGCGTCAGCGCGGACAGGACGTAGAGCGGGATCGAGAGGATCTCGAGCCCGATGAAGATCATCAGCAGGTTGTCGGTGCCGACCATGATCGTCATGCCGGCGACCGAGAAGAAGAGCAGCGGGAAGACCTCGGGGAAGTAGCCCCGGGCGCGCTCGAGGTAGCGCGGCATGAACAGCAGCGCCATGACCCCCGCCAGCGCGCAGATGAAATCGATCCAGAGCGCGAGCCGGTCGGTCCGCACCATCTCCTGGCCGGCGACGCCGGCGGTCGCGGCGAAGTCCACCACGCTGCCGATCCGCCCCAGCATGATCAGCGGCACGGTCGCCGTGACCATCATCCCGGCCACCGCGAAGCCCCACAGCCAGCGCCGGTCGTGGCGCAGGGCCGGGGTGAAGACGAGCAGCAGCAGTCCGTAGGCCGCGGGGACCAGCGTCGGGAGCGCCACCCACCAGTTGAAGGTCGGCATCGTCAGGATCCCATCATCAGCCAGGCGACCAGCACGGCGCCCCCCAGCAGCCACAGCGCGTACTGCCGGACCGCGCCCGTCTGGAACAGCTTCAGGACCTGGCCCGAAAACTCGGCGCAGGCTCCCGCCAGGTTGACGGCGCCATCGACGACGCGATTGTCGAAGCCCGCGAAAAAGCGCGAGACCGCATAGAACGGCCCGAGCACGAAGCGGTCGTAGAACTCGTCGACGAACCACTTGCGGTGGAGCAGCCGGCGCAGGAACGGCAGCCGGGCGGCGAGGGCCGTGGCCTGGGCCATCCCGTTGCCGTAGGCCCAGCGCGCGGTCACGAGGCCGGCCAGGAAGACCGCGGCCGCGAGGCCGAACAGCCCCCACTCCTCGGGCGGCCCCGGGTGCCGCCGCCAGCCCTCGGCCAGCGGGACCAGCGCCGCGTGGGCCGCCGGCTCGGCGTGGCCGCCGGCGGCCGCGCCGTGCTCGGCCGCGGTGCCGTGCCCCGCTGCCGCGCCGCCGTGCCCGGCCGCCGCGCCGTCGTGCCCGGCCGCCGCGCCGTGCCCCGCCTGCGCCGCCACCCCCTGCGCCGCCACCACCGGGTGCAGCACCTTCTCGAACCAGTTCAGGTTCCCGGCCCCGACCAGGTTCGTCACCCCCGACGGGATCCCCAGGAAGCCCACCACCACCGCCCCGGCCGCCAGCGTCACCAGCACATACGTCATCACCGGCGGCGACTCGGTCAGCTGCTCACGCACCTCGCGCGGCGCCCGGTTCTCGCCCAGGAACGTCATCCAGTAGCAGCGGAACATGTAGAACGACGTGAAGACCGCCCCGATCAGGCCGAAGACCCAGAGCCAGACGCTCCCGCGGTTCGAGAACAGCGCCTGCGCCAGGATCTCGTCCTTCGACATGAACCCCGACAGGAACGGCAGACCCGTGATCGCCAGCGTCGCCACCAGGAACGTCCCCGCCGTCAGCGGCATCCAGCGCTTCAGTCCGCCGTACCAGCGCATGTCGTTGCTGTGCCCGCTGCGCGCGATCACCGAGCCCGCCCCCAGGAACAGGCAGGCCTTGAAGAAGGCGTGCGTCACCAGGTGGAAGATCGAGGCCACGAAGGCCCCGACCCCCGCCCCCAGGAACATGTACCCCAGCTGCGAGACCGTGGAGTACGCCAGCACCTTCTTGATGTCGGTCTGCGCCGTCCCCATCGTCCCCGCGAAGACCGCCGTCGCGCAGCCCACGATCGCCACCACCAGCATCGCCACCGGCGCGTGCCAGTACAAGGACGCCATCCGCGACAGCATGTACACGCCCGCCGTCACCATCGTCGCCGCGTGGATCAGCGCCGAGACCGGCGTCGGGCCCGCCATCGCGTCCGGCAGCCAGACGTACAGCGGCAGCTGCGCGCTCTTCCCGGTCGCCCCCACGAACAGCAGCACCCCGATCCCGGCCAGCAGCCCCGTCCCGTACCAGTAGCTCGACGAGCCGTTGATCGCCGCCGCCAGCTCCGAGAAGTCCACCGTCCCGAAGGTCACCACCAGCAAGAGCAGACCCAGCAGGAACCCGAAGTCCCCGATCCGGTTCGTCAGGAACGCCTTGCGCCCCGCGTCGGCGCAGGTCAGGCCGCTCTCCTTGTCGAAGACCTGGTCGTAGAAGAACCCGATCAGCAGGTACGAGCAGAGCCCCACCCCCTCCCAGCCCACGAACATCACGACCATGTTCCCGCCCAGCACCAGCGTGAGCATCATCGCCATGAACAGGTTGAGGTAGGCGAAGAACCGGTTGAACCCCGGATCCCCCGCCATGTAGCCCAGCGAGTAGACGTGGATCAGCGTCCCCACGAAGGTCACGACCATCAGCATGATCGCCGTCAGCGCGTCCAGCGCGAAGGTCCAGTCGACCGCCATCCGCGCAAACCGCGTTCCGCCCTCGTCCCAGCCCTTCAGCACCGTGTCGGTCGCCGGCATCCAGGCAAGCGGCGTCACCTCGAAGCGCGGCGCCTCGGTGTAACCGGCGCCGCCGGGCGCCTGGTGCGCCGACCCGACCGCGACCTCGTAGACCCCCGGGTGCGCCGCCGCCAGCGCCGCGTACTTCCCGACGCCCCCCGCAAAGTCCACCACCGCCCCCAGCGCCAGCAGGAACGCCAGCCCCGACGCGGCCACGCCGACCCGACCCGCCACCTTCGCCGGCAGCTTCCCGTACATCGTCAGCAACCCGATGAACAGGAAGCCCGCCAGGGGCGCCAGGGGGATCAGCCAGATGTACGGAAGCATCGCCTCTCCTCCCGGCTACCAGCGCAGGAGCCGCGCGAGATCGGTGTCCGTCGTGCCCTTCAGACGGTACAGCGCGATCACCAGCGCGAGCCCCACGGCGGCTTCAGCCGCCGCGATCGCGAGCACGAACAGCGCCACGACCTGCCCTTCGACGATTCCCGGCGCCCCGTCGCCCGGCAGGAACCGGCCCACCGCGACCAGCGCGACGTTGGCGGCGTTGAGCATCAGCTCGACGCTCATCAGCATCGTGATCGCGCCGCGCCGGGCGACCACGCCCAGCGTTCCGATCGCGAACAGCACGGCCGAGAGCAGGAGAAAGAGCGTGAACGGGTTCTCCATCGCTCAGTCCTCCAGCTTGCGCTTGGCCAGCAGCACCGCCCCGGTGAGCGCGGCGACGATGGCCAGCGAGACGGCTTCGAACGGGTAGAAGTAGGTCGAGAAGAGCGCCCGGCCGAAGGAGGCGACGCTCCCGTAGCCCGGCGCGTGAGGCAGCACGCCCGCGGCGCTGACCGGCGTGTCGGCCGAGAGCGGCTCGAAGGTCAGTCCGGCCCGCCCCAGGACGCCGATCAGGAGCGCGCCCAGCGCGAAGGCGACGAGCAGCGTCGGGATCCCCGGGCCGCCCCGGGCCTCGGGGCCGAGGTTCAGCAGCATGATCACGAAGGTGATCAGGACGACGATCGCGCCGGCGTAGATGATGACCTGCAGCGCCGCCAGGAACTGCGCGTTGAGCAGCACGAAGACGCCGGCCACGGCGATCAGGAAGACCACCAGCGACAGCGCCTGGATCACCGGGTTGCGGTGGATGACCACGACCAGCGCCGAGCCGACGGCGACGGCGGCGATGACGAGGAACACCAGCAGTGCCGCCGTCATCAGCGGACCCCCCACACGACGAGCAGCGCCGCCCAGATGACGTTCAGGAACCCGAGCGGGATCAGGATCTTCCAGCCGATGTGCATCAGCTGGTCGAAGCGGAAGCGCGGCAGGGTCCAGCGCACCCAGACGAACAGCCACAGGAAGAACAGGATCTTGGCGAAGAAGGTGGCGACCTCGGCCAGCGCCAGCCAGTTCCCGGAGAGCCCGAGCGTGTTGCGGATGAACCCCGGAACGGAGTAGCCGCCCAGGTAGAGCGTCACGAGCAGGCAGGCCGAAACGACCATGTTCAGGTACTCGGCCATGAAGAACAGCGAGAACTTCATCGACGAGTACTCGGTGTGGTAGCCGCCGACGAGCTCGGACTCGGCCTCGGGCAGGTCGAACGGCAGGCGGTTCGTCTCGGCGAAGCCGGAGATCAGCAGCAGCAGGAAGCCCAGCGGCAGGTAGACGACGTTCCACCAGCCGCCGGCCTGCTGCAGCACGATCGCGGTCGGGCGCAGCGTGCCGGAGAGGACGAGCACGGCGATCACCGCCAGCCCCAGCGCCAGCTCGTAGGAGATCATCTGCGCCGACGAGCGCAGGCCGCCGTACTGCGAGTACTTGTTGTTGGACGCCCAGCCGGCCATGATGATGCCGTAGACGCCCATCGACGAAGCGGCCAGGAGCAGCAGCACGCCGGAGTCGACGTCGGCGATGACGAGCGGAACCTTGCGACCGAGCACCGTCAGGGTGCTGCCGAACGGGATCACCGCGAGGGCCGAGATCGCGGCGGCCATCGCCACGAAGGGGGCCATCACGTAGACCGGCCGGTTCACGAACGGCGGGAGAATGTCCTCCTTGAAGAAGAACTTCAGCCCGTCGGCGAGCGGCTGAAACAGCCCGAACGGCCCGACCCGGTTGGGGCCGAGGCGCATCTGGAGCACGCCGGCCCCGCGACGCTCGACCCAGGTCATGATCGGCACCAGCGTGATGCAGATCACGACGATCAGCGTCACCTTGACCGCCGCGGCTGCCAGCATGACGAAGTCCAAGGCGAATCTCCCTCGCGCTCAGCGGCCCGCGGGGGGCACGCCCAGCGCGGTCAGCTTCTGCGCCGCTCCCGTCGGCGGCGGCGCCGCCGCCGCCGCATCCGCGCCGGCCATGTCCTGGCCGGTCGAGGCGGGCAACGCATCCCAGTCGATGGTCGCGAACGCCGGCACCTCGGCGGACAGCGCGGCGTGCACCGCGGTGCGCGCCGGGGCGGTGCCGCCGGTCAGCAGCCCGAACAGGTCGCCGAGCAGCACGAAGGCCGGCCGGCAGTTGGCCTGCGGTCCCAGTGCCGCCGCGGCCCACTGCACGCGTCCGGCGAAGTTGGCGTAGGTTCCCGCACTCTCGCCCCAGGCGGTCACCGGCAGCAGGAGCGTGGCGGCGTCCGACAGCGGCGAGCGGAAGGCGTCGAGCACGACGAGGTGCCGCAACCTGGCGAGCGCGTCCGCGGAGAGCACCGGCGGTTCGTCGTCGACGCGCCCCACGAGCCCGGGGCCCAGCGCCAGCAGCGTGTCGACCTCGCCGTTCGCGAGGCGCCGCTCGAGCTCGGCGACGGGGAGCGCACCACCGGACAGCGCGGCGAGCACGGCCTCGGCGCCGCGTCGGTTCGGCGTGCGATCGCGACGGATCAGGATCTCGTCGTCGGCCCCCGCCTCGTGCTGCGGCAGGTAGACCGACGCGCCGCCGAGCGGTCCCCGGGCGATCTTCGCGAGCAGGAAGAGCTCCTCGACCGTCGCGCGCGGGCTGGCGAGCACGGCGACCTTCCCGGCGGTGGCCCCGGAGGCGAGCGTCTCCGCGGCCTCCTCGACGGCCACCGTCCACGGGCTGCGCTCGTCCTGCCGGGTGAAGCGCGCGCCGGACAGGCGCTCGCCGGGCGCCGCGCTCAGCCGGTCGTTCCAGTCGCGCCCCGCGTCGCAGATCCACCAGCGGTTGACCGCCTGGTTGAGGCGCGGGGTGATCCGGTAGACCTCGTTGCGGAACGCGCCGACGTCGATCGAGCAGCCGCGCGCGCAGCCGGCGCAGGTGGACGGCACGTTGGTCAGGAACCAGACGCGCGAGCGGAAGCGGAACTTCTTCCAGGTCAGCGCGCCCACCGGGCAGATATCGACGACGTTGCCGGAGTAGGGGTTGTCGAGCGGCCTGCCCGGGAAGGTCCCGATCTCCTCGTGCACGCCGCGCAGGAACATCCCCAGCTCGCCGGTCCGCGGCACCTCCTCGCAGAACCGGATGCAGCGCGTGCACTTGATGCAGCGCTCCCAGTCGTAGACGACGCCGGGGCCCAGGTCGCGCTTCTTCGGGCCGTGCGTCTTCTCCTCGCGGAAGTGCGTCGTGGCCTGGCCGTGGCGGAACGAGTACTCCTGCAGCTTGCACTCGCCGGCCTGGTCGCAGATCGGGCAGTCGAGCGGGTGGTTGATGAGCAGGAACTCCATCACCGCCCGCTCCCACTCCTTCGTCTTCTCCGACTGCGTGAAGACCACCATCCCCTCGGCCACCGCGGTGTTGCAGGCGATGACCGGCTTCGGGGACTTCTCGACCTCCACCAGGCAGATCCGGCAGTTGCCGGCGATCGAGAGCGCAGGGTGGTAGCAGTAGTAGGGGATCTCGATCCCCGAGGCCAGCGCGGCCTGCAGGATCGTCGTTCCGTCGGGAACGGTGAGCTGCCGGCCGTCGATGGTGATGTTGGGCATGTCGTCTTCCCTGGCCGGTCAGTTCGACGGCACGGCGGAACGGCCGTGCCGGATGTAGTGCAGGAACTCGTCGCGGAACTTCTTCACGAACGAGAGCGCCGGCATCGCGGCGGCGTCGGCGAGCGGACAGATCGTCGTGCCGTTCATCATGTGGCCCGCGGCCGACTCGATCGTCGCCAGGTCGGCTTCGCTGCCCTCGCCGCGCCGGATGCGGGCGATGATCTTCTCGAGCCAGCCGGTCCCCTCGCGGCACGGCGTGCACTGCCCGCACGACTCGTGGGCGTAGAAGTGCGCGGTCCGCTCGGCCGCGAGGACCATGTCGGTCCCGTCGTCCATCACGTAGGCGCCGGCGGAGCCGAGCATCGAGCCGCGCCTGGCGAGCGAGTCGTAGTCCATCCGGAGGTCGACGCACTCCTCGGCGGTCAGCACCGGCACCGACGAGCCGCCCGGCACGAACGCCTTGAGCTTCCGGCCGTGGCGCAGCATGCCGCCGCCGTGCCCGTCGATCAGCTCCTCGGCGGTGACCGTCATCGGCAGCTCGAAGACGCCGGGGTTCTTCACGTGCCCGGACAGGCAGTAGAGCTTGGGTCCGGTGTTGCGCTCGTCCGGGCCGATCGACTTGAACCAGTCCACCCCGCGCTCGACGATCAGCGGCACGTTGCACAGCGTCTCGACGTTGTTGACCGTCGTCGGCTTGCCGTAGACGCCGTACTGCGCCGGGAAGGGCGGCTTCAGGCGCGGATTGCCCCGCCCGCCCTCGAGCGAGTCCATCAGCGCCGTTTCCTCGCCGCAGATGTAGGCGCCGGCGCCGCGGTGGACGAGCATGTCGCAGGCGAACCCGCTCTTCAGGATGTCCTTGCCGAGCAGCCCCGCCGCGTACGCCTCCCGCACCGCGTCGTCCATGCGCCGGTAGGGGAAGACGTACTCGCCGCGGATGTAGACGAAGACGCGGCTGACCCGCATGGCCCAGGCCGAGATCAGGCAGGACTCGATCAGCAGGTGCGGATCGAGCTCCATCAGGTAGCGGTCCTTGAAGGTTCCCGGCTCCGACTCGTCGGCATTGACGACCAGGTAGTTCGGCCGCTCGGGAGTCGGACTCTTGGGCATGAAGCCCCACTTGACGCCGGTCGGGAAGCCGGCGCCGCCGCGCCCCCTGAGCCCCGACGCCTTGACCATCTCGGTGATCGCGTCGGGCTCGAGCGTGAACGCCTTCGCGATCGCCTCGTACCCCCCGCGCCGGCGATAGACCTCCAGCCGGTGCGCGTTCTCGATCGCGAAGTTCCTGGTGAGGTAGCGCTCCATCCGTCGGCTCCGGCTCTATTCGACGTAGACGCGGTGCGGGCCCGGCCCGGGCTTCGGCTGCTCGCCGCGGGCCAGGGCGTCGAGGATCTCGCTGGTGCGCGCGATGTCCATGTCCTCGTAGTAGTCGTCGTTGACCTGGATCGCGGGCGCGGTGCCGCACGAGCCGAGGCACTCGACCGTCACCAGCGTGAACATCCCGTCCGGCGTCGTCTCGCCGACCTCGACCCCGAGCTTCTTCTTGATGTGGGCGAGCAGGGGGTCGGCGCCGCGCAGCATGCAGGAAACGGTCGTGCAGACCTGCACGACGTGCTTTCCGGCCGGGGCCGTGCGGTACATCGTGTAGAAGGTCGTGATCCCGTGGACGAACGACGGGGTCAGGCCGAGGCGCGTCGCGATCCACTGCTCGGCCTCGAGCGGGATGTGGCCGACGCGCTCCTGGACCAGCCACAGGAGCGGCATCACGGCCCCGCGCGGCTGCGGGTACTCGGCGACCAGATCGGCGGCCTGCTTCTCGAATTCCGGTCCGTACACCCTGGGTCCCTCTCAGGCGGCGGCGCGTGCGCGCGGCCGCGCCGTCGTCAGCGGTCGACCTCGCCCATCACCGGGTCGAGGCTGCCGATGATCGCGATGACGTCCGCGATCATCGCCCCGATCGCGGCCTTCTCGATCGTCTGGAGGTTCACGAACGCGCCGGTGCGCAGGCGGAGCCGGTAGGCGGCCGGGCCGCCGTCGTGGACGAGGTAGAACCCCAGCTCGCCCTTGGGCGACTCGATCGCGTGGTAGACCTCGCCCTTCGGCGCCCTGGCCCCTTCCGTGATGATCATGAACTGGTAGATCAGGTCCTCCATCGAGGTCAGGACCTTCTCCTTCGGAGGCAGCACGACGCCCGGCGCGTCGGCGTTGATCGGGCCCTCCGGCATCCGCGCCAGCGCCTGCTCGCAGATCCGGACCGACTGCCGCATCTCCTCCATCCGTACGAGGTAGCGGTCGAAGACGTCGCCGACGGTCCCGGTCGGGATCTCGAAATCGTAGGTTTCGTAGTCGAGGTAGGGCTGCGCCTTGCGCAGGTCCCACTCGACGCCCGAGGCGCGCAGCACCGGTCCGCTCACCGACCAGGCGATCGCGTCCTCGGCGCTCATCGGGGCGACGTCCTCGGTCCGGTTGCGCCAGATCTTGTTGCTGGTGAGCAGGCCGTCGGCTTCGTCGATCTTCGCGCGGCACTCCGGCAGCCACTCCTTGACCGCCTGGAGCCAGCCCTCGGGGATGTCGCGGGCCATGCCGCCGATCCGCGGGAAGCTGGTCGTGAGGCGCGCCCCGGTCAGCCACTCGAACAGGTCGAAGAGCATCTCGCGCTGCTGGTAGGTGTAGAAGAAGACCGTCCCGGCGCCGATGTCGAGCGCGTGCGTGCCCAGCCAGAGCAGGTGCGCCGACAGGCGCGACATCTCGCACAGCAGGACCCGCAGGACGCGGGCGCGGGGCGGGACCTCGATCCCGAGCAGCTTCTCCACCGCCAGCACGTAGCCGATGTTGTTCGAGATCGGCGAGAGGTAGTCCATCCGGTCGGTCCACGTGATGAACTGGTGGAGCGTCTTGTTCTCGGCGATCTTCTCGAAGCCGCGGTGCAGGAACCCGATGTCCGGCTTGCAGCTGACGACGATCTCGCCGTCCAGCTCGAGGACCAGGCGCAGCACCCCGTGCGTCGCGGGGTGACTCGGGCCCATGTTGAGCCAGATCGTCTCCCGGGGGTGGTGCGGGGCGGGCATGTGGGTCGCTTCGCTCATGCGGCCTTCGTCGCTGCCGCGCGGTGGGCGCGCCAGGTCAGTACTTGAGGGGGAAGTCCTTCCGGAGCGGCCACTCGCCGAAATCCTCCGGCATCAGGATGCGGCGCAGGTCCGGGTGGCCTTCGAAGACCACGCCGAACATGTCGTAGCACTCGCGCTCGAGCCAGCCGGCGCCGGGCCAGAGCGGGACGACGCTCGGCACCTTCGGCTCGGGGCCGGCGTTCGACTTGACCCGCAGGCGCACGTTGCGCGGCATCGAGTAGAGGTGCCAGACGATCTCGAACGGCTCCGGCCGCGCCGGCCAGTGGACCGCGGTCACGTCGGTCAGCATGTCGAAGCGGGTCTCCGGCGCGTCGCGCAGGAAGGCCATGACGTCGGCGACGGCATCGAGCGCGACGACGACCGTCGTCTCGCCGCGGAAGTCCGCGGTGGCGAGGATCGCGCCCGGAAACTCGGCCTTCAGGCGTTCGACCGTCTCGACGCCGTCCCACCGGCCGTAGATCCGCTGGCCCACCGATCCGGCGTCCATCTCAGCGGTCCCAATCGAGCGCGCCGCGGCCCCAGGCGTAGGCGAAGCCGGCGACCAGGATGGCGATGAAGACCAGCATCTCGACCAGCACGAAGACCGCTCCTGCCGTCCCGACCTGGTTCTTCAGCTCGACCGCCCACGGGTAGAGGAACACCGCCTCGATGTCGAGCAGGATGAAGAGCATCGCGATCAGGTAGAACTTGACCGAGAAGGGGTGGCGGGCCGACTCGAACAGCCGGCTGCCGCACTCGTAGGGCGTCAGGTCGGTGGTCCGGTTCTTCGGGCGCCCGAGCAGCGCCGACGCCACCAGGATGGCGCCCGGGATCGCGATCGCCAGCACCAGCAGGACGAGCAGCGCGAGGGTGTTCTCGGTCAGCACCATGGGACGAGGGTTCCTTAGCGGTGGGGAAGCGCCCAAAATCCACGCTGACAAGGCTTTGGATGCTACCAACCGGCGACGGGGGGTGTCAATTCGCGGAACCCCGCGGCGTGCGCGGAAAGGAGCGCGTCGGCCCAGGTCTCGAGCTCGCGCACGCGGGCCGCGACGCGCGCCGTGAAGACGCTGTAGGCGACGAGCGCCGGCGCCGCGACGGCGAGGCCCGTGAAGGTCGCGAGAAGCGCGCGCCGGATCAGCGTGCCGAGCAGTTCCGGCTTCTCCAGCCCGGCCGCCGAGAGCAGCGAAAACGCGTCGAGCATCGCGGCGATGGCGCCGAAGTAACCCAGGAGCGCCGCGAGATTAGCGACGAGCGCGAGCAGCCAGACGCCGCGCTCGAGCCGGCCGATCTCCCGCCCGGCCACCGCTTCCAGCCGGCCGTGAAGGGCGTCGTCCGAGGCGGACCAGGCGGCGGAGGCGGCACCGGCGAGGGCCGCCGGGCCAGGGCCCGCCTCGCGGCCCCGGGCCAGGGCCGCCTCGGTTTGACATTCGTTCAAGAGGCTGGCGGCCGCCGCGGCCCGCTCCCGGCAGGCCTTGTCGGACGGTGGGCGGGGCCCGGCGAGCAGCACCCGGGCCCGCTCGAGGGTCACGACGACCGCCACCGCCGCGAGGATCGCGACCGCGGCGAGGAAGGCGCCGACCCAGCCCCCGAGGGACGCGGACACGGACGGCCCCGGCGCGCCCCGGCCCCCGGCCCTAGCGCGCGGCCGTCGTCCCCTGCATCGCCTGCTCGAGGTTGATGCCGCGCTCGGAGAGCAGGGTGCCGGTGACGCGCGCGAGGTAGGAGACGCTCTTGTTGTAGTCGATCATCGCGAGGTTCTCCTTGGTCTGGGCGTCACGCAGGTCCTCCTGCGTCTGCACCACGCGGAAGGCGATCGAGAGGCCGTTCTCGTAGCGCTTCTGCTCGGCCTCGACCTTCTTCTTCTGCAGCGCCACGTTGGATCGCGCGGCCGCGATCCGCTCCGCCGCGGTCTCGATGGCGCGCACTGCCTGCCGGACCTCGACGCGGATCCGCTCGCGCTCCGCTTCGATGCTCAGATCCTGCTGGTCGAGCGCGATCTTCGTGCGCGCGTACTGGGACTTGGCTGCGCGGTTGCCGACCGGGATGCTGAACAGGACGCCGACGCGCCAGGCGTTGTTGTCGGTGGTCCCGATCTCCTTGAACAGCTCGCCTCGCGATTCGCTCTGGAACGCGTAGAAGTCGACCGTCTCGGTGATGCTGAAGGGCTTGCCGCAGAGCGCGGACGGGTTATCGGGGTCGTTTCCGCACAGGTACGGCGTGATCCCGTCGATCGTCGCCGTCGTCTTCTGCTTGTCGAAGGTGTAGTTGTTGCCGAAGGTCCCGTAGGAGAACTGAGCGGTCAGGTCGGGCTTGAGCTGGTTGTCGCGGTAGCGCTCCTCCAGCTCGAGGTTCTGCTTCTGGAGCTCCGCCGCCGTCAGCTCCGGCCGGTTCTTCATCGCCGTGTCGATCAGCGCCTCGATGTCGAAGGTCGGCTTCTCGAACGCCAGCTGGTCGGTCGGCAAGATCGGCCGCTTCCAGTCCGGCGAGTCCGCCGGGACGTTGATCAGCCGGCGCAACTGGTCCTCGAAGTCGCCCACGAAGCCGGTGTACGAGATCACCGACTCCTGCCGCGCGGCGACCTCGGCCTCGGCCGTCGTGACCTCGATCGGCGCCACGGTCCCGACCTCGACCTTGATCTTGGTCTGTCGCAGCAGGTCCTCGGCCAGCGCCAGCGACGACTTCGAAACCTCCACCTGGCGGCGTGCACCGACCAGGTTCCAGTAGGACTGCTCGACCAGGTTCACCGTGGTCAGCAGTCCGGTGATCAGCTGCTGCTCGCTGATCTTGAGGTTGTTGGCTGCCTGCTCGATTGCGGTCCGGTTGATCGACAGCCCGAAGTTGCGCAGCAGCGGCTGGTTGTAGGTGAAGACCATCGAGCCCTGGTAGTTGTCCGGCACCAGCCCGAAGCGCGTGATCGCGACCGGGCGGTAGATCGCCGTGTCCTCGTTGTAGTTGAAATCGAGCGAGTAGTTGCCGCCCCAGGAGAGCGGGTTGAACCACCGCGCGCCGACGTCCCAGCTCTCGTTCGAGAGCGGCGAGAAGTCGCTCGCGGGTTCCTGCCGGCTCCAGTTGTAGCCCGCCGTCGCGTCGAACCGCGGATCGAACGCCGACTCGGCGAACGTGATCGACTGCTCCACCTGCGGCGGATCGAGCCGCTGGACCTTCAGGTCGAGGTTGCGCTCGATCGCCTGGGCCACCGCTTCGCCCAGCGAGAGCCGGAGAGGCGCCGGCCCGGCCTCCTGGGACAGCGCGACGGGGGAAGCCGCAGCGAGAATGCCGACGACGAGCAGGGTGACGAGAACCTTCGGGACGTTCATGGGACGTTCTCTCCTGGCGAGCGAGGGCTGGCCGGGCCCGGGCCACGGGTCGGGCGCCCCGCGGTTCCGGGTCCGGATGACGGAGACGATGACGCATCGCGGGGAAAAAGGGTTGCCCCGGCGAGCAACTCTTCCGACCGGTGGCAGGCCGCGCGGTGTCGAGCGGTCACCTCCCGGAGGATGGGCGATTCGGTCCGGCAGCGCTCGACCGCGAGCGGGCAGCGCGGGTGGAAGCGGCAGCCGGCGGGGAGGTCCGACGGGGGCGGCATCTCGCCCGGGATCGGCATCCGGATCCGGCGCGCGATCTCCGGGTCGGGCGGAGGGGACGAGGCGAACAGCGCCTGGGTGTAGGGGTGGAGCGGCTGGGCCACGAGCGCGGCCGCCGGTCCCTCCTCGATGATCCGGCCGAGGTACATCACGGCGATCCGGTCGCAGAGGTGGCCGACCAGGGCCAGGTCGTGGGCGATGAACAGGTAGGCCATCCCGTGGCGGCGCTGGAGGTCGACCAGCAGGTTGACGATCTGGGCCTGCACCGAGACGTCGAGCGCCGAGACCGGCTCGTCGCAGACCAGGAAGTCGGGCCGCAGGGCGAGCGCGCGGGCGATCCCGATCCGCTGCTTCTGGCCGCCCGAGAACTCGCTCGGCCGGCGGTGCATCGCATCGCGCTCGAGGCCGACCTCTGCGAGCAGGGACGCGACCCGCTCCTCGAGTTCCCGACCCCGGGCCTCTCCCCACGTCTCGGCGTGGATGACCAGCGGCTCGCCGACCAGGCTCTTCACCCGCATCCGCGGGTTCAGCGCGGCCCCGGGGTCCTGGAACACGATCTGCATCCGCCGCCGCAGGTGGCGGAGCTCTCGGCCCCCGAGCGCCCGGACGTCGATCCCGTCGAACGTGATCGAGCCCTCGTCCGGTTCGGTGAGCCGCAGCACGGTCCGGCCGAGGGTCGTCTTGCCCGAGCCGGACTCGCCGACCAGGCCCACGATCTCGCCCTTCCCGACGTCGAGGTCGACCCCGTCGACGGCGCGGACCCCGGGCCCGCCTCGCGCGAGCAGGCCGCCGCCCCCGCCGAAGCTCTTCACGAGCCCCCGGACCTCGAGCAGCGGGGCGCGGATCGGGCCAGTCATCGGGCCGCCCCCGTCTCGCGATGCGCGACGATGCAGGCCACCCGCCGGCCGCTCCGGTCCGCGGCGAGTTCCGGGACGGCGGTCCGGCATGCCGCCTCGGCCAGCGGGCAACGCGGGTGGAACGCACAGCCTGGCGGCAGGTGCGCGAGGTCGGGAACCGTCCCCGGGATCGTGGGCAGCGCCCCGCGCGCGATGTCGACCCGCGGCACGCTCGCGAGCAGCCCGCGCGTGTAGGGGTGGCGGGGGTCGGCGAACAGGGCGTCCACCCCCGCCTCCTCGACGATCCGCCCGGCGTACATCACGAGCACGCGGTCGGCGAGCGCCGCCACGGCCCCCATGTCGTGGGTGATCAGGAGGATCGAAAGTCCCCTTTCGTCGCGCAACTCGCGCAGCAGGTCGAGGATCCCGAGTTTCAGCGTCGGATCGACCGCGGTCGTCGGCTCATCGGCGACGAGCAGCTTCGGACGCGCCGAGAGCGCCATCGCGATCAGCGCCCGCTGCTTCATCCCGCCCGAGTACTGGTGAGGGTACTCACGCGCCCGCTGCGCAGGGTCGGGGATCCCGACGCGGCGCAGCAGCTCGACCGCCTCCGCCCAGGCCTCGCGCTTCGGCACCGCGCGGTGGGCCCGGATCACGTCGACGACCTGGGAGCCGACCGTGAGCACCGGGTTGAGCGCCGTCCCGGGCTCCTGCGGCACCCAGGCCAGGCCGGCCCCGCGGAAACGGCGGATCTCCGCGTCCGGCAGCGGCAGCAGGTCGGTTCCCTCGAAGACGACGCGGCCGGAGGTGATCCGTCCGGGCCCCGGCACGAGGCGGAAGAGGGCGAGCGCGGTGGCCGACTTGCCGCAGCCCGACTCGCCGACCAGCGCGACCGTCTCGCCGGTGCCGATCGCGAACGAAACCCCGCTCGCCGCGCGGACGGAACCCCCCTCGCGCGGGAACTCGACACCGAGGTCTTCGACCGAAAGCAGCACGCCCCGCATCGCGGCGAACATAGCACCGAGCGCGTGCCGGGCGCGTCAAAGGACCGACACGGGGTGACGCAGGGTGGCGGCGGGCCGGCGGCCGAATGTCGCCCGGCCGCAGCCGATCGGGTCTTCGACGCGCCCGGGTTGAGCACGGAGATTGCAAACGGAGCCCTCGGAGCCATGCCCCCCGGCGGCTCCGCGGGAGCCCGTCCGGCCGACGGCCGGGCCGGCCCGCGGACCGCGGCCGGCGCGGGCCCCGGCTCCGGACGAGAGGGGAGGCGGTGTGAAACTGCTGGCGATCGTTCCCGATCCGGCGTCGGCCTACGGCCTGGGGGCGCTGCTCGCGGCCCTCCCGCCGGGGACGACGCGCGTCGTCGCCTACGGGCAGGCGACCGCGGCGGTGCTGCCGCCGGGTCTCGACGTCTTCGTCTACCCGGTGCGGGACGGGACCCGGCTGCCGGCGCCGTTCGTCGAGGCCCTCGTTCAGCACGAGGCCGCGGACGCGCTGCTCGCGCCGTCCGGAAGCGTGACCTCGACCCCGGTTCCGACCCTCCTCGTCGATCTGGACCCGAGAATCGTCCCCCCACCGCTGGCGAGCGGAGAGGACCCGGCCTCCTGGACCTGGGTCGAGGGGATCACCGCCCTCTCGGAGCGCCGCCCGACCCTGCTGCGGGCGGGGCTCTTCAGCGTGGACGTGCTGGCCGACTGGTACGAGGGGCCGGGGCGGCTGCGCGCCTCGGCGGCGTCGGCGCTGTTCTCCCGGATGACCGACCTCGCGGGGCTGCTGGGGAGGCGTCGGGAGAACGGCCGTTCCGCTCCCTCCGCCGCGCCTCCGCCGTCAGCGCCTCCCCCTCGGCCCGGCCGCCCGGAAGGCGATTTCGCGTCATTGGGGATCTCGTTCGGCGAGTCGGAGCCTCAGAAAAAGGAATTGCCCGAGGTCAAATCGACTTTCGCCTCCCCGGTCACGAATCTCGGCCCGCCGACCGCCCTGCACCTCCCGCCCCCGCTGCCGGCGCCGCGGATCGTCCCGATCGAGGTCCGCTCCGGCGCCGATCCCGGCGCCCCCCCAGCCGGGCTTCCGGCGGCTTCCGGCGGATCGGGCTCCGCGCAGCCGCCCTGGCCGAGCGGGAACCGGTCCCCTCCCCGGCGACTGCCCAGGCGGGCCACCCGCCGGAGGCCTACCGCGGGCGCCACGCGGGCGGGCGGGCCCTCGTGCTGGGATCGGTCCACGGGCTGGACCGGCTCTCCGCGGCCCAGCTGACCGAGGCCGCCGTGCTGGCCGTGCCCGAGACGCTGCCCTGGCTCACCGCGCGGATGGGCCTGGCGCAGTACGTCTGCCTCGCCGCGCCACCGGGCGCTCCGGCGGCGGCGGCCGCGCTGGCCGCGGTCCGCGCCGTCGTCGTGCACGACGAGCGGCTGGATCCGGCCGAGATCGCCCCGCGCGCCCGGGCCACCGTGCCGCTGCTCGACCTGCAACGGGCCGGCGGCCCGGCGCTCGGCTGGTCGGACGACATGAAGGTCGGGTTCTTCCCCGCCGGGGGCGACGCCGCCATGGCGCTCCAGTGGGCGCACTGGCTCGGCGTCTCCGAGGTGATCGTGGCCGGCCTCGACCCGGCCGACGCGCAGCCCGGGTGGCCGTCCTTCCTGCGTGGTGCGCGCGAGCTGCTCGAGGCGCGCGGGATCACCGTGACGGTGCTCGATCCGGGTGCCCGGTGATTCTCGAGCGCGAGGCGGGGACGCTGGTCGTCCTCACCGGCGCGTTCGGCGACGAGACGGACCCGGCGCTGCGGCGCGCGCAGGCCCTGGCGCGCCGGTGGCCCGGACCGGTCGCGATCGTCGCGCTGGCGGGGCGCACCGCCGCGAGCGTCGCGGAGAGCTTCTCCGACCGCGCGCCGGTGATCGAGGCCGAGCGCGTGCTGGGCGAGTCGTTCGCGCGCGGCTCGTCGAGGGACGCGCACGCGGCGGCGGCCGTACTGCTGCGGATGGCGACCGGTGGCTCGTCGCTGGCGCGGATCTACGCCCGCCTCGCGCCGGAAGAGTGGCCGCTGCTGCAGGCCTTCGCCGACGTCGCCGCCGGGGCGCCGGTCGATCTCGAGATCGGGCCGGAGGCCGGCGTGCCGGAGATCGCGCCGCTGTGGACCGCGGCGGACACGCTGGTCGTGGCCGACATCGATCGCCGCTACCCGCTGTCGGGCGGCTCACCGGCGATGCCGGTGCGCGTCGTCCCGGACGGCGACGGCGAGGAGGCGATCGGCGCGCTGGCCGAGCTGCCGATCTTCGGCGGCGCGGAGCGCGTCTCCGTCGTGATCCCCGTGCGCGGCCACGCTCCGCTCGCGGTGCGGCTGGTCGAAAGCGTCCTCGAGCACACGGCCGGCCTGCTCGAGGTGATCCTGGTCGACGACGCCTCGCCCGACCGCTCGCTCCCGCTGCTGGAGCGCCTGGCGATCGACGACGTCCGCGTGCGCCTGCTCGTGAACCGCGCGCAGCGCGGCTTCGCGGCGAGCGTCAACCGCGGGCTGGGGGCGGCGCGCGGCGACATCGTCGCCGTCCTCAACGCCGACACCGTCGTCACGCCGGAGTGGGCGGCGCGGCTGGCCGCGCACCTGGTCAAGCCGCGATGCGGCGCGGTCGGGCCGCTGTCCAACCGCGTGACCTGGCCGCAGAAGCTCGACGGCGTGACCTACGACGAGACGACGCTGTCCGGCCTGGTGCCGTTCGCCGAGGCGCTGTCCCGCGGCCGGAGCGGGCAGGCGACGCCGTGCGTGCGGCTCACCGGCCTGTGCCTGATGGTCCCGCGCGCGACGCTGCGCCGGATCGGCGGCTTCGATCCACGCTTCTTCCCCGGCAACTTCGAGGACGACGACTGGGGGGTGCGGCTGCTGTCGTCCGGCGCGGTGCCGTACCGCGCGGACGACGTCTTCATCCACCACGAGGGCTCGCAGAGCTTCGCCCTCGAGCCGCGGGCCTACGCCGAGATCCTCGAGGCCAACTGGTGCCGCTTCCGCGACAAGTGGGGCCTGCCGCAGGCGCGCGACAAGCGCGACGGCTGGCAGCCGTCCGAGGTCTGCGAGGCCTACGACCGCGCGCGGCACTTCATCGCGCCGTGGCTGGCGCTGGAGCCGGTGGAAGCGGGGGACGGGGGGCGCTAGGCGCGCCACCAGCGCGCGATCACGACCCCCGCCGCGAGGTACCCGGCGCCGGCCAGCAGCATCACGCCGGAGAGGCCGACATCCAGCGCGAGCAGCGCCGCGAGGATCGGCCCGAGCACCGAGCCGACGCCGTTCGCCGCCCACGCGAGTCCCGTCGCCGCGGCCCCGCCGCGCGCCGCGAGCCGCGCCAGCGCCGCGGGAAACGGCACCCCCAGCGCGACGCCGAGCGGCGCGACGAGCAGGACCGCCAGCGTGACGCGCGCCGCGTCGCCGAGGCCGAGCCCGGCACGCAGCAGCGCCGGAAGGCCCAGGGCGTACAGCCCGATCAGCCCCGCGATCGCGGCGATCATCGGCCACGGGCTCGCCCGCACCGCGGCCCGTCGCGCCACGAACAGGCTCCCCGCGCCCGCGGCCGCGAGCAGCGTCGCCAGCACGACCACCGCGGCCAGCACCGGGCTGCCGAGGAACAGCGTCACGCGCTGCATCAGCGAGATCTCGAGCAGCATGAAGGAGACGCCGAGCGCGGCGAAGTAGGCGGCGATCGCGCCGGCGCCGGCGACCGGGCCCGCGGACGATCCCTCGGCACTCTTCCCGCGCCGCAGCGCGAGCAGGAGCAGCGGCAGCGACAGCACGAGCGCCTGCAGCAGGACGGCGACCAGCACCAGCCGGCCGGAGAGGATCAGCGGGTTGTCCTTCCAGCCGGCGCCGAAGAGCCGGAGGTTCGACCAGCGCCCGAACTGGAAGAAGAACGGGCGGTCGTCGGTGGTCGGCGAGATGTCGAACGGGTAATCGCGCACGAATGCCGCGCGGTCGGGCGCGGACAGGTAGGCGGCGTAGGCGGTCGCCGCCGGCCGCTCGGGCTCGTAGACGACGAAGAACCCGCGCTCCGCGGCCAGCGCGCGGGCGCGGGCGATCTCCTCGGGCGTGAACGGGCTCTTCTTGACGACGAGGTTCGCCATCCGCCCGAGGCCGAAGACGATCAGGTGCTTTGACGGGTCGGTCGCGCCCTGCCGGCGCAGCGCCTCGTCGACGACCGCGACCAGCCGCAGCGACTCGCGCGGCGGGGTCCAGTCCCAGCGGGTCACGGTCAGCGCGCCGTCCGGCGCGAGCCGCGCGAGGTCGTCGCCCAGCGCCTCGACCGTGTAGAGATAGCCCTCGGACAGGCTGTAGGCGCCCGATGCGCTGGCCGCCCAGGTGTCGATCAGCGAGAGCTGCACGAGGTCGAAGGTGTCCTTCGAGCGCCGCACGAAGGCGCGCCCCTCGGCCTCGTGAAGCGTCACGCCCGGGCGCTCGAAGGGGCGCCCGCCGCGCGCAGCGAACGGGCCGCGCGCGAAGTCGATCACCGCCCGGTTGATCTCCACCGCGTCGACGGTGCGCGCGCCGTGATGGAGCGCGGTCAGGACGTCGACCCCGCCCCCGGCCCCGATGATCAGGACGCGCTCCGGGTGCAGCAGCTGGTACGCCGCCGAGCCGAGCGTCCAGTCGAGCAGCGCCATCTCCGACAGCGCGGCGTCGCCGAACGGGATGACCGGAGTGGCGGCGTCGCCATCGAGCAGCAGCAGCGTTTCGCTGGCGTGCTGCACCGGCGCACGCCGATTGACGGTCCACGCGACCGGCGGCATGTTCTCGACGACGTCGACCCGGGCCAGGGCGTTCCAGCGCGTCGCGACGACCTGCGGGGCGACCGCGCCCGCGGCGGGTGCGGCCAGCCAGACACCGAGCAGCTTGGCGGGGCCGGGACGGATGTCGAAGATCGAAGGGGCGAGGGGAATCGCGGCCAGCAACGCGAGCGCGGCCACCAGCGCCGGCCCGGCCGCGCGCAGGGGACTGCCGGCGCCGGTGCCGGCGGGGTCCCCGGCGCTCCCGGCGCGCAGGATCGCGGCCCCGAGGCACGCGACCGCCGCCACGAGCAGCACCACCCCCTCCGCGCCGAGCGGCTCCAGCAGGGCCATCACCGCCACCGCACCGGCGGCCGCTCCCAGCAGATCGCTGCCGTAGACCGCCGGGGCGCTCGCGGCGAACCCCTTGAGCAGCGTGCCGACGGCGAGCCCGGCCGCGGTCAGCGGCAGCAGCAGGGCGATGTAGTAGGCGAAGAGCAGCGCCCACTGCCCGGCGCCTTCGCCGAGCCGCGTCGGATCGAGCGGCAGGCGCCCGATCAGTGCGACGGCGGCGACGGCGAGCCCGGCGAACGCCAGCGCGTACTGCGCGGCGCGGCGCGGGGCCGGTTCCGACGCGCGCGGGACGAGCTGCAGCACGACACCGGCGACCGCCACGCCGAGCAGCGCGACGCTGATGACCATGAAGGCGAAGTGGTGCCAGATCGTGAACGAGAAGATGCGCAGGAGGACGATCTCGAACGCGAGGATCGCCCCTGCGAGCAGGGCGATCGCGATCCGGACGGACGCGTTGGCAGGGCGCATGGAGGTGAGGATAGCGAAAAACGGGCCGACGGCGCCGGGCTAGCCCGGAGCGGCGATCCCGAGTCGGGCCGCGACAGCAGCGAGCCGCCGGTCGAGCGTCCAGAGCGTCGTCCGGGCGACGAGGGTCGAGGCGAGCAGGTGGGCGTCGACCCAGCCGATCCCCGAGCCGGCCAGTCCGCGGGCCTCGATCAGCGCCAGCACCTCGTCGTGAGACGCCTCTGGGACGCTCGGAAGCGCGTCCAGCAGCGGGAGGATCTCCGCCCGCCGCCGGATCCTCCCCAGCGCCAGTTCGCCGAGGACGAACGGGTGCGTCTCGACGCGGTCCTGCTCGAGTGCCGCCGCGAGCCGCGGGAGACCACGGCGCAGGTGCTCCACCCAGACCGAGGTGTCGACGAGCACGATCCCCTCAGCGCGTGCCGCGCGGCTTGCGCCGCGACGCCAGCACGCGCCGTCGCGCCGCCGCGGGCTCGGCCGGCCGCCTCCGCGGGACGTCGCGAAGGCGCGGCTCGGAGCCGCCGAGGGCGGCGAGCCGGCGCGCGCTCTCGCGCGCGACGAGCGCTTCGAGGCCGGCATGCACGAGGGCCGTCTTCTCCGCGATCCCGCTCAGGCGGCGGGCCTCGCGCAGCAGGACGTCGTCGATGTTGAGAGTCGTTCTCATGCAGATCAGTATGTATCCAGGATGCATACACCGCCATTCGGGGGCGGGCGCGGCGACGAACCGGGTTGCGCCGGCAGGAGAGCGCGGCCAGCGCCTCAGGCCCGCTCCACCCGGCCCGCGGCCAGGAACCACAGCTCGGCCCGCGGCGGCGGGTCGGGGAAGATCGCTCTCAGCGACTCGACGTAGCGGGCGAGCTGCGGGCGGTAGCGCTCGACGGCTGCGGCGAGCGCGGCGGGGAAGTCGGCTGCGCCGGGATCGGGCAGCGCATCGGTCTTGTAGTCGGCCACGACGAGCGCGCCGTCCGCGGCGCGGTAGAGCAGGTCGATCGTGCCGACCCAGGCGCCGAGCGGCTGGTCTCTCGGCGATCGCCGTCGGCGGCGCCGCGAGCAGCGGGACCTCGCGCCCCAGCACGCGGCCGCGAAGCGCGGCGAAGAGCGGAGAGCGCGCCGTTCCCGGCCATCCGGTCGAGCAGCGCCTCGGCCTCGGTACGGGCGCCGGTCGCGGAGCGCGGCGGGGAGGTCGGGCGGCAGGTAAACCGCGAGGCGCTCACGCTGGCGCGCGCGCTCGGCCGCCGGGTCGGCCTCGAGCTCCCAGGACTCGAGCGCGCGGTGGATCGCGGTGCCGACGGCGAGGCGTTCGTCGCGTCGCGTTTCGTCGGAGCCCGCCGCGGGTCCCGCCGGCAGCGAGGGCGGCCCGGACTCCGGCTCGTCCTCTCCGTCGCGCGCAGCGTGGTCGGCGGCGTGGGCCGCGCCGGAAGGAGTCGCCGTGGCGGGACGACGCATTCGCGCGCCGGCGTCCTGCCGCGCGTCGCCGAGCAGCGCCAGATCGCGCACGGCGGCGGCCTCCGAGGCGGCGGACGCCTCCCCGCGCGCAGCCGCGGCGAGCGGGCGCAGCGCCGCTGGATCGCCCGCAGGCGCGATGCGCCACCGGACGCCGTGCGCGTCGGTCGCGGCGCCGTCCGCCTCCGCCATCGCGGCCAGCGCGTCCCCGCCTTCACGGCGCGCCAGCAGCGCGAGATGCGAGCCGGCGGGAGCGGCCCGCGCCGGTCGCCGGGTCCGGCCAGGCGCCGGCCAGGACCATCCGTACCCGCGCGCGCGTCGCCGCGACGTAGAGCGTCCGGACCAGCTCGCCCGCGGAGATCGCGGCGTCTTCCCGCTCCACCGCGTGGAAGCCCAGGCCGGGGACGCCGAGCAGGCGAACATCCCAGCCGCCGGACTCGCGGGGTGCGACGCGGTTGTCGCGGGACCGGTTGCCCGCCGGGCGGTGGTGGAGGTCGACGACGAAGACGTGATCGAAGTCCAGCCCCTTGGCCTTGTGGATCGTCAGCACGCGCACCGCGTCGAGCGTGTCGTCTCCCGGCGCCCCCTCGCGCTCCTCGCGCCCCTCGGCGACGCCCTCGCGCAGCTCGCGCAGGACCCCCTGGACCCCCTCCGCGCCAAGGAGCCCGTCCAGCAGGCGGCGCAGGAAACGCTCCAGGTTCGCCAGGCGGTGCGGCCCCAGGTAGCGCGCCGCGGCGAACTCCTCGGCCAGGACGAGCGCCGCGAGCGTCTCGACGAAGCCGGTCGGCCGCGTCCCCGGCCAGGGAGCGGCGCAGTTCGGCGAGCGTGCGCACCGCGGCCCTCGCGGCCTGCTCGCCAGTCCGCGACCCGCTCGATACCGGGGATCGCGGCCCGCTCGACCTCGCGCGCGACGGCGTCGATCGCGCCGTCGAGGCGCGCGAACGCGGCGCCGTCGGGGCGGTCCAGCCGCCGCAGCTCCTCCACCGCTCCGCTGCTCCAGAGGCCGGGCAACGCGGCGTCCGGCACGCCGCCCCACGGCGAGCGCAGGAAGGTGACCAGCGCCAGCTCGTCGAGCGGGTCGGCGATCGCGCGGACGAGCGCCCCGGCGTCGATGATCTCGCGGCGCCGGAAGTACTCGCGCTCGCGCTCGACGACGAACGGCAGGCCGCGCGCGCGCAGCGCCGCGAGGTAGGGCTCCAGTCCGGACATGGCGCGAAGCAGGATCGCGATCCGGCCCAGCGAGGCGCGTTCCAGGCGCAGCGCGTCGATCTCCGCCGCGACGGCGTCGGCCTCGACCTCGCGCGCCAGGCGGGCGTCGGTCGGCTCGCCCGCGGTGAAACGGTCGCGCGACCACGATGCCCAGTACTCGACCGGGGCGCGCGCGTCGGCCGGCTCCGGCGGCCGGGCCGGGACGAGCTCCTGGAACGGCGCCTGGCGGTCGCCGTCCTCGACCAGCAGCGGCCGTGCGATGCGGGTCACCTCGTCCAGCACGGCGGGCTGCGAGCGGAAGTTCACCACGAGCGGAAGGCGTTCGCCGCCGGCCTGCCCGACCTCGCGCGCGAACTCGCGGTACGCCGCGAGGCTCGCGCTGCGCCAGCCGTAGATCGACTGCTTCGGGTCGCCGACCAGCATCAGCCCGGGGCGCTCGCCGGGCGGGCCCTCGAGCGCGAGCCGCCGGACGATCTCGCACTGCAGGCGGTCGGTGTCCTGGAACTCGTCCACGACGAGCTGGTCGATCCCGCGGCGCACCGCGGCGGCGGCCGCGTCGCTGCGGAGCAGCGCCGCCGCGTCGCGGATCAGCGCGGCGAAGGGGGCGATGCCGCGGCGGCGCAGCTCGCGCTCGACCTCCGCGAGCAGCGGGCGGAGCACCGCGCGGGCCGGGACCAGGACGGCGGGATCGACCTGGCGCAGCGACCGCAGCAGGCCGCGCAGCGCGCTCGCCGCGGGAGCCAGCTCGCGGGCGACGGGCGCGAGCACGGCCGATTCGGTCTCCCCGTCCGACGGGTCCAGCGCGCTCCACACCGCGAGCCGCTTCAGCAGCTTGTCGTCGAATCGTCCGGCCGCCAGGTCCAGGACCTGCTCGGTCGTCTCCACGCCGGTCGCGGCCGCTGCGACCGCGTCGAGCGCGTCGCGGAGCTGCGGTCCGGCCTTGAGCCGTCGCGCCGCGGGGCCGGCGAGCGGTTCGCGGACGAGATCGGCGAGCTCCGCGGCGCGCGCCCCGAGCTCCTGCGCGACGGCGCGTGCGCGCGCGTCGGACAGCGGGTCGTCGTCGAGGGCCTCGGGCGGCACGGCCTCGGACGCGAGTTCCTCGAGCGCCGCCGCGATCGCCGCCGGGCCGTGCCCCTGCGCAGCGAGCTCGATCCACCGCTCGTCGCCCGTGGCCCCCAGCGCTGCGGGCAGGTGGCGCGCCATCACCTCCTCGACGACGGCTGCGAGACGCGTCCCCTCGGCGTCGACCTCGAAGGCCGGGTGAAGTCCCGCTTCGAGGGCATGGGCTGCGAGCAGGCGGCGGCAGAAGGCGTGGATCGTCGAGACCTCGAGCCGGTCCTGCACGGCGAGCAGCGCCGCGGCGCGCCCGCGCCGCCGGTCGTCGGGCCCGGGGAGTTCGGCGAGCGCCAGGCCGACCGCGTCCACGCCGCGGTGCACGCAGGCGAGCATCCGCGCGATCCGGTCCGCCATCTCGGCCGCAGCGCGGTCGGTGAAGGTGATCGCGACGACGCGCTCGACCGCGCGGCGCGCGATGCGGTCCGGATCGTCCCCGCCGGCCGAGGCGCCGACCGCCGCCGCCCGGTCCCAGCCCGGTCCGAGCAGCCAGGCGACGATCCGCGACGCGACGACCGTCGTCTTGCCGGTGCCGGCCCCGGCGTCGAGCAGCAGCGGCCGCTCGAACTCGGTGCGCGCGACGACGCGCGAGCGCTCGTCGGCCGCGCGGGCCGCGGCCAGTTCGGCGGCCGTCACGGGGCTTCCTCCGCTCCGAGCCGCATCACGGCCAGGAGCGCCGCCAGCCGCGGATCGGACGGTGCGCCGTCGGCCCCCCCCGCGCTCATGCGCTCGAGCGCCGCGTGGACGACCGCGCGCCAGCGCATCCGCATCCCGCTGTCGTCGACGAGGCACGCGGTACGCACCTCGCAGAAATCGCAGGCGGGATTGGTGCTCTGCTTGAGGCTCTCGAGGCGGGGGAAGAAGCTTCCGGCGCGCGCGGCGCCGAGCAGGGTGGCGACCGCGCGCGGCAGACCGGCCGTCACCGCGTCGTCGTCGGATGAGACCGAGGCCGCGACGAGGCGCCGGTCGTCCAGGTCCTTCAGGGACACGTAGCGCCCGACCTTCGGGCCGGGCCCGTCGGCCGCGGCGTAGGCCGCGCCCTGCAGCAGCTCCCCGCGCGCCACCGACTGTCGCAGCTTCTCGCGGCGCTTGTCGTCCGTGACGGCCTTGAACGGCAGCTTCCCCGTCTTGTAGTCGGTCAGGACCAGTGCGCCGTCCTCGGCTCGGCGGTCGACGCGGTCCGCGCGGAAGCGCAACGCGACGGTCCGTCCTTCGCCGGCCGCGATCGTCGCCACGCCGTCGACCTCGGTCCCGAGCACGCGCGGCCCGTCGTCCGCCCAATCCAGCTCGATCGCCCGCTGGACGAACGGGAGCGCGCGCCGCGCCAGCGCCTCGTGCAGGCCGGGCAGCGTGATCCCGTCCTCGAGCGCGACCTTTCGCGCGGCGTCGCGCGCTGCGCTCTCGACGCTCGCGCCGGAGGGCCGGCGCAGCGCGACCGGCTCGGCGGCGGCCAGCTCGTCGAGCGTCCCGGGACGGCGCCCGGCCTGGTCCGCGACGAGGCGCTGCAGCGTGGCGTGCACGACGGCGCCGACGCTGGACGGATCGGGCTCGGGCAGCGCGGCGCGCGGGTCGGGCGGCGGCGCGAGCCCGAGCGTCCGCTCGAGGAAGGCCTTCCACGGGCAGCGCGCGAGGCGCTCGACGACGGTCACCCAGAGATCGTCGGCGGCGAAGTGGGATCCCCCGGCGCGTGGCGCGAGGAAGCCGAAGAGGGGGCCGGCGCCGCGGCTCTGCGGCGGCGCGTCCCACTCCTCGAGGGCCTGCCGCCGGGCCCGCGCCAGCGTGCCCCGGTCGAGCCCCTCCAGCGCGCCCGCGGCGGCGGGGAGCCGGCGCGCCGCGTCGCCCCAGGCGAGCGGTGCGAGGCGCTCGACCAGCTCGAGGTCTCCCGCGAGCGCGGCGCGCTGCAGGTGCTCGGAGGCGGTCAGCGCGCGGCCGAGCCCCACGGTCCGGTCGAGCGCTTCGCCGCGCAGCCGCGCCACCGCGAAGGGCTCCAGCGCCGGCCGCTCCAGCCGCAGCCGCTGGACGAAGGGCGAGGGGTCCAGCACCTTGCCGTCGTCGTCCGCGCGCTGCCAGGAGATCGTCACGACCGGCGCCGCGGCGGTGAGCTGCGCGAACAGGAAGCGCTCCTCTTCGCCGCCCCACGACTTCTCCGGCAGGTTCGGCAGCGCCGCGGCGAGCCGGCGTCGCGTCGCGTCGGAGAGCAGCGGGTCCTCGTCCTGCCGCCGCGGGAAGCGGTCGCGGTTGACCCCCGCGAGGAAGAGGTGGGTGAAGGTCAGGCCGCGGGCGCGCGCGACGTCGAGGAGCTGGACGCCGCCGCCCGCGCCGCCGAGCGCGCGGCGCATCGCCGACTCGACGCGGGGCCGGACCAGCAGCAGGAACTCCTCGCGGTCGAGCGGCTCCCCGGGCGCGGCCTCCGCGCCGAGCCTGTCGAGCGCGCCGGCCCAGGCGGTCCCGGCGGCCGGATCGTCGGCCAGCAGGCCGGCGCCGAGCGCGCGCGCCGCGTCGAGGAACCGCGCCAGGGGCGCGGGAGAGGGCCACGCGGCGATGCGCTCCGCCGTGCGCCGCGCCGCGGCGAGCGCCGCGCGCAGGGCGGCCCCCGGGACGCGGCGGGCGCGGGTCTCGAGCGCGTCGAATTCCGCGTCCGGCGGCTCCGCGCCGTCCCCGTCGCCGCCGTTCCAGCCGCCGGCCTCGTCCCCCTCGCCGGGCACGTCCCGCGGCTCCGCCGCGACCGCCATCCGCACCGGGAGGCGGTAGTTCCCGGAGGCGTCCAGCACCGCCGCGAGATCGACGCGCGCGGCGTCCTCCAGCCGCGCCACGCCCAGCGCGCGCAGCGCGAGCCGCAGGTCGTGCCGGCCGGCTGCGCCGGCGACCGAGCCCTCCGCGGCGTCGAGCCAGGCGTCCACCGGAGCCGACCCGGCGCGCTCGATCACGACGAGCAGCGCCTGCAGCCGCCGCGCCGCCGGCCGCAGCCCGTTCGGCTCGTCGCCGCCCGAGAACGGCACGCCCAGCCGCTCGAACCAGCGCCGGAAGGGAAGCTCCCAGCCGTCGAGGCTGCGGACGACGACGCCGATCTGCTCGGGGTCGGGTGGGGCCGCCGCCGGCGGGGCGCCCGCGGGCGGGTGCAGCAGCTCGCGGATCCGGTGCGCGATCTCGCGCGCCTCGGCGTCGCGGCCGGCGGCGTGGAAGAGCTCCAGCGCCGCCGCAGCGGCTGCCTCGGTCGGCTCGCGCGGGAAATCCATCAGCCCCAGCCGCGCCTCGAATCGCTCGCGGAAGACGTTGCCCGGGTCGGGCGCTCCGTCGTCGCGCGCCGGGTCGGGTGGCTCGTCGAGCAGCAGCGTCGCCGCGGGGAGCGCGAGCAGCGCGCGCAGCAGCGTCGTCGCGGCCCCGGTGGCGTCGGCGAAGCCGTGGACGAGGAGCGCGCGGGCGGGCAGCGCGACGGCGCCCCGCTCCGCGAGCAGCGCCGCCGCGCGCCGCAGCGCGTCGGCCGGGCGGCCCAGGCCCAGCGCGCGCATCGCGGCGGCGGTCCCGATCGCAGCGCGCAGTACCGCCGCGGTGCGCCGCGCCTCCGGCGTGCGGCGGGCGCCGCCCGGGATCGCCTCGAGCGCGGTGTCAAGCGTCGCCGCGTCGAGCCCCGCGCTGTCGAGGTCGCGCACGGCCGCGGCGACCGCGGCGTAGCCGTCCTCCAGCCCGCCGAGCTGCTCGACCAGCGACTCGTGCTTTCCCGCCTCGCGCCGCACGAGGATCTCGAAGAAGCCGCCGTCGGCGGGAGCGCGCTCGCCGGCGCGCTCGAGGATCTCGCGCGCCACGGCCCAGAGCGTCTGGATCCGCAGGCCGAGCAGCGTCGGCCCCAGCTCCCGGGCGAGCACGCGCGCGAGGTGCCGGCGCAGCGTGCCGGAGGCGACGATCAGCAGGACGGGGCGGGCGAGCAGCGCCGGGTCGCGGCGGGCCTCGTCGAGCAGCGGGCGCAGCGTTTCGATCAGCCGCCGCTCGACCGCACGCGGTCCGCGGCCGACGATCACGCACGGCCCGTGCTCTCCCCCCGAGGACATGCCCGGATTCTACGCCCGTCCGTTCAGGCCCCGGCCGGTACCCCGTCCACCCGCTGCAGGACGCGCAGCGCGCGCAGCGTGACCATCCGGCTCGGCTTGCCCGGCCGCTCCAGCGCGAACGGCTGCGGCGTGCGCCGGGGGTTGAGAGCGTACCAGGCCAGCATCGCCCCTTCGACGTCGGGGTGGACCGCGTCGAGGGGGAAACGCCCGTCGCGCCGCTGCCGGCCGCGGAGCCACGCGAGCGCTTCCTCCAGCCGCGGGTCGCCGCCGTAGCCGAGCGCGGTGATGAACTCGAGCCCGACCAGCAGGTCGTAGTAGTAGTGGACCGGGTCGTGCAGCCGGAACCAGGGCTCATAGCGGGCACCCTGCCGGTGCAGCGCCTTCGACAAGTAGTACTCTGCGCCGCGTTCGACCGCGCGCGTCATCGCCGCGGTCCAGCGCTCTCGGGGATAGACGGCGAAGGCGCTCATCGCCTCCCAGCTGTCGAGGTTGCGCCCCTTGCCGAAGCAGCTCCAGCCGCCGTGCGGGTCGGCGCTCGCGGCGAGCCAGCGGAAGGCGCTCTCGACCTTCGGGTGATCGGCGTAGCCGAACCGGACCAGCGCGCGTGCGGTGTTGCCGGTGACGCAGAGGTGGCTCGTCGACGCGTTGTCGGTGTTGAAGCCGCCGTCGGAGCGCGCGAAGCGACGGATCCACAGCTGGCAGGCCGCGTCGATCCGGGGCTCCTCGCGCGTCAGCCCGAGCTCGGCCAGCAGGAGCAGCATCCAGTTGGTCGCGAGGTACTTGGGCCGGTAGAGGCTCTTCTCGTTGTCCCACCACCTGTCCGGGTGCTGCCGCGCGAGGATCTCGGCGGCCCAGCCGCGTTGCGGGATGGCTGCTCTTGCGGCCTGCACCGCAGGGTCGCGCTCCGGCTTCCCGAGCAGCGTGGTCAGCGCCAGGTAGCGGATCGACGGCTGCTCGTCCTCGAGCAGCCAGTCCAGGGCATCGCTGGAGACCGCACGCTGAGCCATGGGGGTCCCTCTACGCGCCGGCCTGGACGGCACTCCAGCCCCGCCCTTCCGGATCCGCGCGCCGCGCCTCGCCGCGCTGCTCGAGATGCACGAGGTGCGCCAGCGCCTGCATTCGCGTCAATGCGGGAAGCGCGTCGGGCGTGTCGGCGTAGGCCTCGCGCGCGATCGCCTCGAGCGGGAGCGGCGCCGGGCCGAGCGCCAGCGCCACCTGGGCCTCGCGCTGCGCGCGGTGCGCGAGCGCGCGGGCCAGCGCGCCGCCGTCGAGCACCGGGCCGTGCGCCGGCAGCAGCCGCGTCGCGCCGAGTTCCCGGGCGCGGCGCAGCGAGGCTACGTATACCCCCATGTCCCCCTCGAGCGGGTCGATGAGGATCGTCGACATCCCGCTGACCAGGTCGCCCGCGACCAGCATCCCGCGCGCCTCGATCTCCAGCACGACGTGCCCCGCGGCGTGTCCCGGCGTGGCGTGTGCGACGAGCGTCATCCCGTCGAGATCGATCCGCGCGCCGTCGACCAGCGCGGGCCGGGCGTCCGTCTCCGCGCCCAACTCGACCCGCGCCAGCGTCTCGGGGTGCGCGAGCACCGGGACCCCCAGCGCGCCCGCGACGGCAGCGGCGCCCGCGACGTGATCGCGGTGGTGGTGCGTCAGCAGGACGGCCTGCGGCGCAGACCCGGTCAGCGCGCGGCGCCGCGCGATCACGGCGAGCAGGGCGTCCAGCTCGGCCGGGTCGTCGCACCCGGGATCGATCACGACGAAGCGATCGCCGCCCGGCATCCAGACATTGGTGTGCGTCGCGGGCGGCAGCGTGGCGGTCGCGACCGGGTAGAACCAGACGCCGTGCGCGACCTCGAAGCGCGGAGCCGCGGAATCCTCGACGTGCTCGGCGAGCAGGTGCGCCGCCAGCGCGGGCGGCGTCAGCGACGGCGGCGCGGCGGCCAGGCTGCGGAAGAGCGGCGGCAGCGGCGGCGGCGCCGGCAGCGTGCCGGCCTCCCAGCGCGCGACCGCTTCGTGCGCCGGAACGAAGCGCAGCTCCTCGATCTCGTCGGGCGACGGCAGTCCCGGCGGCTCGGTGCCGGGCGGGACGACGGCCAGGAAGAACGGGCTGTGATAGCGCAGCTTCATGAAGGGCGGCGTCGTGCGCACGCCGATCGGGTGCAGGTCCCCCGCCGCGACGCGCACCCCGGTCTCTTCCAGCAGCTCACGCGCGCCGCAGCGGGCGAAGGCGCCCGGGTCGTCCGGGCGGTCGACCGGCTCGACGCGGCCGCCGGGGCAGGCCCAGTGCGACGGGAAGAAGCGCGAGCGGCGCGAGCGCAGTCCGAGCAGCAACTCCCAGCCGCCGGACCCGCGCCGGACCACGGCGACGACGGAGCTGTCGATCGGCGTCGGCGGGACGGCGGGGGCGATGCCGTCGAGGATCTCGCTCACGCGGCCGCGAGCCGGCCGGCGCGCGCCGCCGCGGCGACCTTCGCGAAGGCCGCGACGACGTCGGGCATCTCGTCCGCTCCGGCGAGCAGCGTCTCCTGCTTGATCCAGATCGTCGTGTCGCAGAGCTGCCGGGTGACCGGCAGGTCGTAGCTCGCGTAGGGGACGCGGACCGCGTCCTTCCACTTCGGGCCGCCCCAGTGCGTCGGGCGCTCGCCGTACCAGGCGAACAGCCCCTGCTTGTAGAGCGGCATCGTGTAGCCCGGGTTGGCGGGGATCCCCTCGGCGTGCAGCGCCTTGATGAAGGTCCCCTTGTCGGCCGGGATCACGGCAGGGTCGAGCCGCACCATGAACATGTGACAGGCGTGCGCGGTGATCCGCGGGTCGTCGTCCGGGACCAGCAGGCCGGGGATCTTCGCGAGCTCGCGCTGCAGGACCGCCAGCGCCGCGCGGCGCCGCTCCTGCTGCGCGGGGAGGCGCTCGAGCATCGCCAGCAGGATCGCGGCCTGGAACTCGCCGAGCCGCAGGTTGAGGCCGGGGAAGTCGTGCGCGTACCACTCGCCGCCCAGCCGCCGGCCGCAGTTGTGATAGCTCCAGGCGCGCTGGAAGGTCGCCTCGTCGTTGGTCACGACGATCCCCCCCTCGCCCGACGAGATGTTCTTGCTCGACTGGAACGAGAAGATCCCGGCGTTGCCGATCGCGCCGACCGGCGTTCCGCGCCAGGCCGCCAGCCAGCCCTGCGCGGCGTCCTCGACGACGGCGAGGCCGTGCTTCTTCGCGGCCGCCATCACGCCGTCCATGTCGGCCGGCCGGCCGCCGATGTGGACCGGCATGATGCAGGTCGTGCGCTCGCTGACTGCGGCGTCGATCAGGCGCGGGTCGAGGTTGTGGGTCCCCGGCTCGACGTCGACGAAGACCGGAACCCCGCCGACCTCGACCACCGCCATCGCGCTGGCCATGAAGGTGTAGGGGGTGGTGATCACCTCGTCGCCGGGCTTGACGCCGGCGGCGACCAGCGCGATCTCGAGCGCGATCGTCCCGTTGCAGCAGGCGACGCCGAAGCGCGCGCCGTGCAGCGCGGAGTACTTGCACTCGAATTCGCCGACGCGCGGACCGCCGACGCCCCACACGCCGCCGTGCAGCGCGTCGAGCAGGGCCTTCTCGTCGGTGGTGTCGAAGGCCGGCCATTTCGGCCAGGGGCGGGTGCGGACCGGCGTGCCGCCGTGAAGAGCGAGGGTTTCGGGCATCGGGCGGGGTCTCCGGTGGCGGAATCTGCCCGGCATCATGGGGAAGGGGGCCGGGGAGGGCAAGATGGCGCCGGGAGCGGGGCAGGGCCAGCCTGCGTCCTCCGCCCCCGGACATGCGCTGTGCTATGGTGCAAAAGCACGCCAGCAGCACCCTGGGGGGATCTGCCATGTCCACGCGTCGCTCGGAAAAAGAGCAGCAGGTCGCGGCCGCGCTGCTCGTCGCCTTCGCGTCGCTGCTGCTCGGAATGGTCCTGCTGGAGTTCCTGCTCGTCGGGACGAACCCGCGCCGGCTCACGCTCGCCGGCGACTTCCTCAACAAGTCGCGGATGGACTACGTCATGCCGCTGATCATGGGCTACCTGATCATCGGGGCGGCGGGGTTCGTCGGGACGCTGGGGCTGGCCCAGGTCTACGGGCCGGAGGGGCGGCTGGAGACCGAGGTCGTCAAGTTCTCCGCGCTGGGCTACTTCCTCAGCTCCTACTGGCTCTGGTCGGCGGTCTTCATGGTGCAGCACAAGGTCACGCTGCTGGCGGAGAAGCCGACCGATCCGCCGGAGTGGCTGCTGCAGATCTACGACGCGTCGGACGCGCTCTGGGCGCTGCCGTCGTGGGGCGCGCTCGGCTGCTCGCTGCTGCTCTACGCCGGGCTGTGGCAGCTGCTCGGGCGCGGGGCGGCGCTGCTGCCGCGGGTCGCGTCGTGGGCCTTCCTCGCGCTGGCGGTGTCGCGTTTCCTCAACCTGATCTACGTCGGCACGCGCGGGAGCGGGGTCGTCAACCGCGGCGGATTCGACTTCGCGATGCTGAACGACAGCTTCTTCATGATCGTGCAGGTCGTCGCGTTCTTCCTGGCGGGCGCAGCGCTCTTCAAGGAGAAGGGCGTCTTCAAGCGCCAGAGCCGGGCGTAACGACGGACACGGGCCGGCACGGAGGCCGGCAGCGGGCCGGCACGGAGGCCGGCAGCGGGCCGGCACGGAGGCCGGCCCCTACAATCCGCACGATGTCGCAGGACGATCCCAGGCTGGCCGAGGCGCTCCGGCTGCTGGTCGAGGCCGCCGAGAGCAGGGCGCGCGCGCACCCGTGGGCGCACCTGCTGCGCGCCGCGGACGCGCGGCTCGACCTGTCGCTGCGCCTGCCGCTCTTCGACGCCGGCGATCGGGTCGAGGAGGAGACGCGGGCGCTGGCGGGCGAGCTCGAGGACGCGGTCGCCGCGCTGCTGTCGGGGGCGGCCGCCTTCCAGCCGGGCCGGGTCTACTGCTTCCGCTGCGGGCAGGCGGGCTGCGCGCACGCCGCGACGGACGATCCCCGCGCCGTCTTCACCGGCTACGGCCCGACCGGCACGCCGCGCTTCGCCGACTTCTTCCAGGTGATGGTCAGCCGGCGCGACCCGCGGATGGAGACCCTCGCCTCGGGCGCGCCCGAGCTGGTGGTGCTCGAGACCACGGGCGAGACCCTGATGGGGGAGCTTCTCCCGGTCTACCGCCAGGGGCGGGACGACGTCCGGGTCCACGGCCAGGTCGCGGCCGGCTGGTACCGGGTGCCCGACCCCTCCGGCCGGCCGGCGCTGCTGGCGGTGACCTTTCAAGTCGCGTCCGGAAAAGTCAAAAACGGAAAAAGACGGTATTTTTTGAACATTATCGGATCCGGCCCTGACGGCGAGACGCTCGAGCACCTGCACGACCGCCTCAGCCCGATCCCCTGGGTGGGGGCCGCCCGCTGGGCCCAGTCCGCGCTGGCGGAACTGGAGCGGGGGGCGCGCCGCGGCGGCCGGGCCGGCGACGCCGCCGTCGAGCGACGGATCGACGGGCTCCTGGCCGGCCTCGCCCGGCGGCTCGAACGGGGGGAACGGGCCCGGGACCGGCGGACCCGGCACGCCTCGGTCCGCCACGAGGAAGGGACGCGGCCGACCCGGATGGCGGCCGCCGACGCGGTCCGGGCGGCCGAGGACGAGGTCCTCTTCGACGTCCGCCGGGGCACGATCGTGGTGCTGGGGGAGCGCGGGCGGGCCCACATCTTCAACCTGGAGGGGAAGCTCGTGACCTCGGTCCGCTACCACGCGGACGCCATCTCCCGCCGGCGGGAAAGCGGGGTCTGGCGCCCCGCCTCCCCGGCCGAGGTGGAACTGGTCAAGAATCGAACAGCCGGCCCGCGAAGGGACGGGACGGGCTGAGGCCCGGGGCACATATTGTCCGTGGGCCCAGCAACTTGGCGGCGGGGTCGCGGATCGGTCCGCTGTCCGGAAACGATCCACTCCGCGTCGCCGGGGCCGGAGAGATCGCCATGCTCGAAGCGAACAGCCCAAGCCCCGAGCGGTCCACGACGGCCAGCGAGTTCGAGCGGCGTGCGTCGCACGACCCGCTGACGACGCGCCCGATCGACATCTCCGCCTGGCAGGGCGGCGGCGTCACCCGCCCGGTCAGCGGCCGCTTCCTCGTCGACGCCGAAGGGACGATTCTCGCCTTCGATCGCGGCGCCGAGTCGTTCACCGGGTGGACCGCGCTCGAGGTCGTGGGCCGCGGCGCCGGGCTCGGGATCTACACCGAGCCGGACGACGACGGTTTCCGCCGCTTCGAATCGCGCGCGCTGTACGACGGGGCGATCGGCCCGGTTTCGCGCGCCACGCCGCGCTCGCTGCTGATGTGCTCCAAGGACGGCGCGCGCTGGCAGGTGGACGTGATCCTCACGCCGTCGCACGCGCCCCAGGGCGCGGTCACGGTCGAGCTGCTGCGGGCGCGCGGTCCGCTCGACGCGCCGGCCGTCCCGGTCGAGCGCTGGCCGGGGATCGACACCCTGACCGGCCTGCCGAGCGCGGTGGAGTTCGAGGCGCGGCTGTCCGAGGCTTTCGCGCTCGCGCGCTCGGAAGGGGTGCCGTTCTCGATCCTGCTGGTCGAGGTGGATGGACACGACGCGTTCGTGGAGGCGCTCGGGCCCGGACTCGGCGACGCGATGCTCCGGCACGCCGCGCGCGTCATCCACGGCGCGGTGCGCGGCCACGACATGACGGCGCGCCTCGACGGTGCGCAGTTCGGCGTACTGCTCGAGGGGACGGGGCGCACTGCAGGCCGTGCGGTCGGCGGCCGCGTGCGGCAGGCGGTCGAGTACCACCCCTTCGAGGTCGACCAGGGGCGCCAGCTGCGCCTCACCGTGACGGTCGGCGGCGCCTGCTATCCCGGCGACGGCGACACGCTCGACGAGCTGGCGCGCCGCGCGCGCGAAGCGCTCGACGAGGCGCGGCGCCTCGGGCGCAACCGCGTCTGGATCTACGCGCGGCGCCCGCGGGTGCGGATCATCACCCCCGTCTTCGCCGAGGGCCGGGACGACGATCCGATCGGCCTGAGCTACGACATCTCGAACTCGGGCCTCTTCATCGAGTGCGAGCCGCGCATGGCGGAGGGGGCGCGCATCGGCCTCAGCTTCGGCGTGCCGGGACAGACCGAGCCGGTGCGCGTCATCGGCCGCGTGGCGCGCGTCAGCCGCGGCGGCGAGTCGTCGCCGTCGGGCGGGCCCGGCCTCGGGATCGAGTTCGAGAGCTACGGCCGGCACGACCGGGTGATCCTCGAGCGCTACCTGCAGGAAGGGCTCGCGGACGACCTCGGCTGAGCGACGGTCCGGCGGCGGCCGGCTCAGACCTCCTGGTGACGCTCGCGCAGCTGAGCGCGCTGCAGCCGGAACAGGTAGCGCACCAGCGCCTCGCGATCGGAGGGGTGGATCGCCTCGAAGCCGATCCCGATCCGGAACCGGCCGACCGGGCGCTGCGCTCCATCCGGCCGGGCCGCGAACGCGACGCGGCCGACCAGGCGCAGCGTGGCCGTCGGCTCCCCGAGCAGCGTCAGCTCGACTTCCAGCGGCGTTCCCTGGGGCAGGCGCTGCGGCAGGTCGAGACCCGTGCCGCCGGCGGAGATGTCCACCGCATCCCCCTCGATCCACTCCGCGGGGGTGCCGGTCGGGATCCCCAGCTTGGTCGCGATCAGGTCGAGCGTCCGCTCCATCTGCTCCACCCGCTCCACCAGGTGCGCCAGCGCCGCCTGCTCGTAGCTCGCGGGGGCGGGCCGGGCGGCCCCGTCCCCGGGGGACCGGGGAGCGAAGGTCGGCTCCAGCCCGATCCGCCGGGCCAGCTCTTCCGCCTCGCGGTCGGAGAGGCTGCGGACCCGGACCGGGATCCGGACCCCCAGCCGGGGATTCTCGCGCTCGGGGGAAAAGGGTGGGGTCGTCACCGCCGCTCCCTCGACGGCTGCCGGCCGTCGTGTCTATCTTGTTGACAGTAAATAACTTGCCGCTCTGTCCAGGAATCGCCCACGGGTTCTGGCCCGGTCGGGCCGCCCGGCGCGCAACTCCTCACCGATACGGTGGTTCCCGGGGCGGCCCGGGACAAGCGGTGTTCGAAAACAGGACTCAAGGCGCCGCCTGCGGTGCCGAAGAGTTGGCCAGGAGGAACACGGTATGGCCTCGTTCTCGGTGGTGACCAACATCGGAGCACTCAACGCTCACAACCAGCTGGTGAAGACGGAGCGCAACCTGCAGACCACGCTCAACCGGATGGCCTCGGGGCTGCGCATCAACGGCGCCAAGGACGACGCCGCGGGACTCGCGATCGCCGAGAACCTGCGCGCCGACGTCGTCGGCCTGAACCAGGCGATCCGCAACGCCAACGACGGGATCGCGGTGATCAACGTCGCCGACTCCGCGCTGCAGGAGATCAGCAACCTGCTCCAGCGCGCGATGACGCTCTCCGAGCAGGCGGCGTCGGACACCTCGGGAGCCGACAACGCGGTCTCCAAGACCGCGATCAACAGCGAATACGGCCAGATCCTGGACGAGATCCAGCGGATCGCGGACACGGTCGAATTCAACGGCAGCAAGCTGCTGGCCGGCTCCGGGACCACGCTCGACATCCAGGTGGGCCTGGGCTCCGGCACCGAGGACCGGGTGACGATCCTGACCACCGCGATCAACGCCGGCAGCCTCGGCCTGACGCGCGACAGCATGATGACCAAGTCGGGCGCGCGGCTCGAGCTGGAAGCGATCCAGAGCGCGATCGACGGCGTCTCGGCGAATCGCGGTGACCTGGGCGCCTACTTCAACCGCCTCGACCACACGATCTCCGTGATCACGACGCAGGCCGAGAACCTCAAGGCGGCCGAGAGCCAGATCCGCGACGCGAACATGGCCCAGGAAGTGGTCGACCTGACCAAGGGACAGGTCCTGAACCAGACCGGCCTGGCGGCCCTCGCGCAGGCCAACGCCACCTCGCAGAGCATCCTCAGCCTGCTGCAGTGATCGCCGAAGCCCTGCTTCGGCGCCGTTCGCAGGCTGCCGTGGACCTCCAGTAGGCGCCGCCCGGCTTCGCGGCCGGGCGGCGCGCCTCCGGCGGCCGCGAGAAAAAGAAGGCTCCTGGGCGCGTCAAGGCGCTCAAGCCGCTTCGCGTATCCTGCCGAAAAGGGAGGCGAAGGTCAGGACCGGAAAGCGTCCCTTGGGGAGGGGACGCCTCCCAGCGCGCGGGAGAGCGGTCCTGTCGGAAGGGAAGCCGCACCACCCACACCGCCACGTCACGAACCCACGCGGGCAGGCACGCCCGCCGGAGCGGCACGGACGCCGGCTCCGCACGCATCACGGAGGATCACTCACATGGCGAACTTCTCTGTCGTCACCAACGTCGGCGCCCTCAACGCGATGAACGGCCTGACCCGGACGCAGGGCGGACTGGTCAGCACGATCAGCCGCCTCTCCTCGGGTCTCCGGATCAACGGCGCCAAGGACGACGCCGCGGGCCTCGCGATCGCCGAGAACCTGCGCGCGGACGTCGCCGCCCTCAACCAGGCGGTGCGCAACGCGAACGACGGCGTCGGCATCATCAACACCACCGACTCGGCCCTGGGCGAGATCGGCAACCTCCTGCAGCGCGCCGTGACGCTGGCCGAGCAGGCCGCGTCGGGCACCTCGGGCGCCGACAACTCGACCTCCAAGACCGCCCTGAACGCCGAGTACAACCAGATCCTGACCGAGATCGACCGCATCGCGGCGACCGTCAGCTTCAACGGCATCAACCTGCTCAGCGGCACCGGGACGACGGTCGACATCCAGATCGGCACCGGCTCCGGCGCCAACGACCGCATCCAGCTCGTGACCACGGGCGTCTCGGCCTCCGGCCTGTCGCTCACCGCGGGCAAGCTGACGACCGCCTCCGACGCGCGGGCCGAACTGGTCGCCGTCCAGTCGGCGATCGACAACGTCTCCGCGAACCGCGGCGACCTGGGCGCGTACTACAACCGCATCGACCACACGATCAGCGTGATCATGTCCCAGGCCGAGAACCTCAAGTCGGCCGAGAGCCAGATCCGCGACGCGAACGTGGCCGAGGAGATCGTCAACGTCACCAAGTTCCAGGTGCTGAATCAGACCGGGATGGCCGCTCTCGCGCAGGCCAACGCCACCGCGCAGAGCGTCCTCGCGCTGCTTCGGTAAGAGGCCGTGATCCCGGGGCGGGGAGAGGCCTCCCCGTCCCGGGCTCCGCTCGGGGGGCGAAGGAGGAACGGCCATGACCGGAGATCTCCTGACGGTTCCATCGGTCGGCAGTCCGGCCGCGGAGGGGGCGCCGGCAGACTCGCGGCAACCCCGCGCCGGAACCGGCACGCCGGAACGTCAGCCCACACCTGGAAAGCTCGCAGAAGACCGCGACCCTGCAGGGAAACCCCTCGGCTGCCGAGGCCGCCCTCGAGGAGGCCCGCCGCCGCATGGGCGAGGCGCTCGAGAAGGCCGAGGCCAGGGGGTTCCTGCGCCGCACCTCCGTCCGGTACGAATTCACCGACAACGGGACCATGGTCATCAAGGTCATGGACGCCCGGACCGATAAGTTGGTCCGAACGATTCCTCCGGAAGAGCAGCTGGCTTTCGCCCGCGGGACTGGAACAGTTCTTCGGGCTGCTGATCGACCGGCAGGGCTGACGCACCCCGGGCGCGAAGCCCGAGGCGGAGGGGCACGGACGATGCCGATCGGATCGGTTTCCTTCGGTTCCGGGCTGGCATCCGGCATCGACTTCAACGCGATCATCGAGGCGGTGCTATCGGCCGAGCGGCGGCCGCTCACGCTGCTGCAGAGCCGGGTCGACGGGTTCAACCGGACCAAGTCCGCACTCGGTAACCTCGATTCGCTCCTGACCGAGTTCCAGTCGAAGTTGCAGGCGCTGAAGGACGGCCAGACCGTCGGCGGAAAGACGACGACGCTGTCCGTGACCGACGCGCCCCTCAAGGCGCAGGCCGGAGGGGTGGCGGCGAGCGGTACCTACGACCTCGAGGTGCTCGAGACGGCGGCGGCGCACCGCGTGCGCTCCGCCGGGCTCGTCGACGCCTACTCCCCACTGGTCTCGGACGGGACGATCACGATCCAGGCGGCCGGCCACGAGGCGATCACGATCGACGTGAGCGCCGCGGGCGGCAACAACTCGCTCAAGGCGATCGCCGACGCGGTCAACGCGGCGGACGAGGGGGTCCAGGCCTCGGTGATCTTCGACGGGACGAACAGCATGCTGGTCGTCAAGTCGAAGGAGACCGGAACGCAGCACGCCCTCACGATCAGCGATTCGACCAACCTCAACCTCGACGACCCGGCGAACGTGCTGCAGGCTGCGCGCGACGCGCAGCTGGTCGTCGACGGCGTCACCATCAACGCCCAGACCAACACCGTGTCGGACGCCATCGAGGGCGTGACGCTGACCCTGACCGGGAAAACCGACGGGCCGCTCACGCTCACGGTGGCGGACGACATCGACGGCACCAAGAAGTCGATCAAGGAACTGGTCGACGCCTACAACAAGGTCAACGACTTCTTCCAGGCCCAGTACGGCAGCGCGGAGGCCGAGAAGTCATCGGCCGTGGCCTCGGCCTCTTCGCTGCGCACGATCCAGCGCCGGCTCCAGGGCCTGCTGACCGAGTCCGTGACCGGGGTCGCCGACGGCGCCATCAGCAGCCTGGCGCTGCTGGGGATCGAGGTCGCGGACGGGACCGGGCGGCTGAAGTTCGACGAGACGAAGTTCAAGGACCTGGTCGACGAGGGCCGCTACGACGAGATCCGAAGCCTGCTGCTCTCGACCGGCTCGGCCAGCGACGCCTCCGATCCGCTTCGCCGGCTCGACCGTCGCGACCGAGGTGGGCACCTACGACGTGACGGTCACGCGCGCCGCCGAGCAGGCGGCGGTCGCGGGGAGCGGGGCGGTGGCCGCGGGCGGCCTCGGCGCCGACGAGACGCTGACGGTCACGCTCAACGGCGAACAGCAGCAACATCGCGCTCGCCGCGGGCGACACGATCGACGCGATCGTAGCGAAAGTGAACGCTCAGCTGACAGCGAGCGGCATGAACGCGGTGGCGTACTCGGACAACGGCACGCTGGCGCTGCGGACGCGCGCATACGGCGCGTCGCAGGAGCTGTCGGTCGTCAGCGACCGCGCGGACGCCGCAGACTCGACCCGCATCGGGACGACCGCGCGGGCCGACGCCGGCGTGGACGTCGCCGGGCAGATCGGCGGGGTGGACGCGGTGGGCGCGGGACAGATGCTCACCGGCGCCACCGGGTCGCCGACCGAGGGGCTGCAGATCCAGGTCTACGCCTCGCAGGCCGCGATCGACTCCAAGTCCGGGAACTTCGGCTCGGTCGGGTTCAGCAAGGGGGCGCTCGATGCGTTCATCGGCGGGCTGAAGGGGATCCTCGACCCGACCGACGGGCTGATCAAGAGCGCGCAGGAGGGGTACGAGGCGTCGATCAAGCAGGCCGAGGAACGGATCGAGCGGCTCGAGGCGCGGCTCGACCTGCGGCGCGAGCAGCTGGTGCGCCAGTTCTCGGCGGCCGAGCAGGCGATCGCCCAACTGCAGGCGATGATGCAGCAGCTCGCTGCACGGACCAACTAGGGAGCAGGGCGTGATGAACCAGGCGGTGATGACGCAGGCGGCCCGCCGGGCCTACCAGGCGACGCAGCTGCAGCAGGAGGACGGGCTCTCGCTCGTCGTGCAGCTCTACGACGGGATGCTCGGCTACCTGCGGCGCGGGGCCGACATGATGGCGGACCGGAACGCGCTCGGCGCGGCCGAGTCGGTGCGCCGCGCGGTGGACATCGTGGGCGAGCTGCAGGCGGTGCTGGACCTCGAGCGCGGCGGCGAGATCGCCGCCAACCTGGACCGGCTCTACACCTACTGCCGGCGGCGGATCATGGAGTCGCACCTCGCCGCCGACCCGTCGGGGCTGCAGGAGGTCGCGAAGCTGATGGCGCCGATGCGCGACGCCTGGGCCGAGGCGCGGGTCAAGCAGGCGGCCGCGCTCCAGGCGGCCCGATGAAGCTGGCGCCCACGGTACTGGACGAGGCCGAGAGCCTGGCGCGTGCGCTGCGCGACGTCGGCCGGGAAGAGCGCGACGTCATCGCCGCCGGCCGGCTGGACGACCTGGAGCCGTTCGGGGCGCGCCGCGGCGAGATCCTGGCGCGGCTGGCCGCGATCCTGCCGCCGGGCCAGCTGGCGCCGGGGCCGGTGCGCACGCTGCTCGAGGAAGCGCAGGAGGAAGCGCGCCAGTCGCTCGTGATGCTCTGCGCGCTGCGCGAGGAGCTGACGAAGGAGCTGGCGGACGACGGCCGCACACGGCACGCGGCAACGTCCTACGCGCGCATGTCCTAGCCTCCCGCGGCGCGCCCCTCGAGCCACTTGCGGCGGTTCGCGATCCGCGAGGTCTTGCCGCTCGAGGTCTTGATGATCCAGCGCTCGCTGAGCACGTCGACGAAGCTGACGGTCAGCGACATCTGCCGCGTGATCGCGCGGCGGATCTGCCGGTCGACCTCGGCTTTGACCCCAGGGTCCTCGCTGTCGATCTCCACGACGACGGCGATCAGCTCGGTCCCCTCGGCCTCGTCGGGCACGCCGAAGACCGCCACGCGTCCGGGCCGCACGCCGGGGATCGCGCTGACGATCTCCTCGAGGTCGGCCGGGTAGATGTTCTTGCCGCCGTTGATGATCAGGTCCTTCAGCCGCCCGACGACGTAGAGCTCGCCGTCGGCGAGGTAGCCCATGTCGCCGGTCAGGAACCACTCGCCGCGGAACAGGTCCGCGCTGAGATCGGGCCGGCGGTGGTAGCCCTTGAACAGCGACCCGCTGCGGAGCGCGACCTGGCCGACGTGACGCGGCGGGAGCGGCTTGTCTTCCTCGTCGAGGATCTCGATTCCGACGCCGTCGAGCGGCGGACCGCAGGAGACGTTGATCACCGCGTCGTCGTGGGAGGGCTCGACCGGCACCGCGACCTGCTCGGCCTCCAGCCGGCGGCGGTCCACGGCGTCGAAGACCAGCGGCCGGCCGGTCGCGGTGTGCGCCGCCATCAGCGTGTTCTCGGCCAGGCCGTAGGCCACGCCCAGCCGGTCGCGAGTGACGCCCAGCGCGCCGAAGCGCTCGAGGAAGCCCTCGAAGCTGGTGTGGTAGACGCGCTCGGAGCCGTTGACGAAGGCGCGGACGCCGGCCAGCGAGAGCCCCTCCACGTCGCGCTCCCGGACCCGCCGGACGAGGTGATTGAAGGCGAAGTTGGGCATGTTGCAGAAGGTCGCGCCGTGCTCGCCGATCGCCTTGAAGAGGATCGCCGGGTGCCGCACCCAGTCCAGCGGCGACATCATCACGACCGGCACGCCGCAGAGCAGCGGCATGACCGCGCCGAGGATCAGGCCGCCGTCGTGGTAGAGCGGCATCCAGTTGGCGATCACGTCGTCCTGCCGTACGTCCATCCGGCGCGCCAGGCTGGCCAGCTGGACCAGGACCATCCGGTGGGTGGTCGGGACGCAGCGCTGGTTGCCGGTCGTGCCGCTCGAGGTCTGGACGTAGGCGAGATCGTCGGCGCCGGCGGGGTGGTCGGACGCGAAGGCCCCGTCGCGGGCCTGCGGCAGGGCTTCCAGGACCCGGCTGAAGCCGATCACGGGGCAGGGGATCCGGTTGGCGAACTGCTCGGCCAGCGTGTCGGACGTGAGCAGCGCGCGGGCATCGATGTCCCTGACCAGCGCGGCGACGTTGGCCATGTAGATCTCGGGGAAGAGCCGCTCGTTGGGGATGGTGTAGATCGACGGGACCGCGCCGAGCAGCAGCAGGCCCCAGAAGGAGTAGAACAGCGACATCGTGTCTTCGTGGGCGACGAGCACGAGGTCGCCCGGCCGGACGCCCACCGTGCGCATCGCGGCGGCGTAGCGCCGGGCGGTGATCGCGAACTCGGCGCGCGAGATCCGCACCGGATCGCATCCGGTCTCGATGTAGGTGATCGCGAGCGAGGCCGGATCGATCCGGGAGCGACCGAACGCCTCGATCAGCGTCGCGGAGCGGTCGAGCGGCTCGAAGTCGATCGGTCGGGAGGTGGTCATCGTCCGGTGCTCCTCAACGGTCTTTCGCGGCGGTCGCGATCACGCAGGCCGCCATCTTCTCGACGGAGTCCATGTTGTCGACGGTCAGCTCGGTGTCCGGCACGTAGACCTTGAAGGCCTTCTCGACGAAGACGCCGACCTGGGCGATGGCGAACGAGTCGATCAGGCCGCCGGTGACCAGCGGCTCGTCGTCCCGCAGGGGGTAGTTCGGGTTGCGGATCAGCTCGCGGCAGATGAAGGTCCGCAGCTGGTTCTTCAGGTCCGCGGGATCGAGCATCTCGGGCCTCCGGGGGCCGCAGATTGTACGGCGTTTCGGGGACCCGGGCCGTCACAGGCGCCGCTCGCAGCGGTAGCGCCGGGCCGCCGGCCCGGCCCCCGCGGTCCAGGTGAGCCCGAGCGGCGCGCGGCCGGAGACGGCGAGCGTGCCGTGCTCGTGGAGCGCGGCGTGGTGGGCGGCGCAGAGCGCGACGCGGTTGGCGGCGTCGTCACTGCCGCCACGCGAGCGGAAGACGACGTGATGCTCTTCGATCGTCGCGCGGGCGGTGCAGCCGGGAGCCGTGCAGCGGAAGCCGTCGCGGCGGTAGATCGGGTCGGCGGCGCGTCCGGGGAAAGCGCGCGGGTCGTCCCAGGCGAAGGCGGCTTCCTCGAGCAGGGCCAGCAGGCCCGACCCAGGCCGGGGCGCGCCGGGCGCGGACGGAAAACATCCGGGCCGCGAGCACGGAGGGGAGGGCCGGTTCCTCCGGCCACGCGCGATCCCACGGGACGCTGTCGGCCAGCGCGGTCAGTCCGCGCCGCGCGGCCTCGACCGCGGCGAGCAGGTCGTCGGCGAGCGACTCCGGCAGGTGGAGCCGGAGGAAAACATCCGGGCCGGGTTCGAGCGCCAGCAGTCCGGCCTGGAGCACGCGGCGGCGCGCGAGTCCGGGAGCGCGGCGCAGCGCGGCGGCCCAGGCGGCGTCGGAGAGCGGGCGCGGCGGGGCGCCGGGGCGCTCGGGTGCGCGCTCGTTCGCGGCCTCGCGCAGGCGCTCGTCCGCGGCCTCGCGCAGGCGCTCGTTCGCGAGCTCGCGCAGGCGCTCGTCCGCGGCCTCGCGCAGGCGCTCGTTCGCGGCCTCGCGCAGGCCCTCGTTCGCGGCCTCGCGGAGGCTCTCGTCCGCGGCCTCCGGCGTCAGTTCGAGATCGCGCCGCGCGAGCGCCCGGGCCTCGTCGCGCAGCCGCTTGACGGTGGCCTCGCGGGCGCGGGCGAGCCAGGCGCGTTCGACGTCGTCCGGGACGGGGCCGCGGCCGAGCGTGCGCAGGACGACGAGCAGGGCGTCGAGCCCGAGCGTGCCGCGCTCGTAGGCGTCGCGCAGGAGCGGGAAGCGGGCGAGGCGGCGCGCGACGGCGACGCGGTCCTCGACGACGGTCGCCGGCAGGCCCAGCCGGCGCTCGGCGTAGTGGCCGATGCCGGCGAAGCCGAGCGTGGCCCACGCGCCGCGGCGGGAGAACTCCAGCACGATCTCGCCGAGGCGGCGCATCAGGGCGTCCTCGAGCAGGACGAGCCGCCGGAGCTGGTCGTTGAGCGCGAGCGGTCCGCCGTGGCCGGCGCAGGCGTCGAGCAGCCGGAACTCGGCGAGCGAGGACTCGGCGCGGCGCAGCAGGTCGTCGAGCCGGGGTGTGACCGCGGAGAGCGCCGGATGCGGCAGGGCGGCCCAGCGCGCGGTGGCCCGCTCGAGCCGCTCTTCCCGCCGGGGATCGCGTCCGCGATAGCGACCGGCCGGCCGCCGCGCCACGCCCAGCGCGTCGCTTCCTCCGCGGCCGAACGCGGTGGCGCGGAGGGTCCCTGGTGCGCCGGATGCGCGGGTCGCGCCGAACGCGCCGGGTGCGTCGGCGCCGCGGAGCGCGCGGGCCGCGCCGGCCATGCCGGGGCCGCGCCGGCCACGCCGGCCAGCCGCCGGTCGCACCGAGCGCGCCGGGTGCGTCGGCCACGCGGAGCGCGCCGGGCCCGCCGAAGACGCCGGGCGTGCCGAGCCGGCCCGCCGGCGCGGGAGCCAGGCTCCCCGACATGGATTCCGCGAGCAGCGCGTCGATCGCCTCGGCGAGCGATCCGTCGTGCCCGGCGAGCGCGCGGTGCAGATCGACGACCTCTTCGAAGGCGGCGCGGATCGCGGCCGGGAGCCGGAATTCGACGAGGCAGCGCGGCTCGTCGTCGAGCTCGGGGTCGCCGGCGAAGGGGCTGGCGGTCGCGGTGACCTTGGGGGGGCCGGCCTCGGCCGCACCATCCGCTTCGCCTTCCACTGTGACGATCGCGGCGCCTGCAGCGCCCGCGAGTGCGGCCCGCACCTCCGACCGCAGGACGCGCAGTGGCAGCTCCCGGGCCCGCGCGACCCACCGCGCGAGCAGGGCGTCGTCAGCGGCGTCGCCAGCCGCGCCAGCGACTGCAGCGACGCGCACCACCCGCGCCACGAGCCGCGCGGCTTCGGCCCCGAGCGGCACACCGCCGTCGTCCCCGGTGAGCGCGCGCGCCAGCCCCGGGCAGCGCGCAAGGGCGCCGCCGAGATCCGCCCACTGCCGGACCCAGCGCGCCGTGCGGCCAAAGCCGCTCGCGGGCGTGGTCCTCGAGCCGGGCCGCGCCGCAGGGGCGCCACGCCCTTGCCTCCAGGAACGCCGCCGCGACGCGTGCCAGCGGCAGCGCGAGGCGGTCGTGCGCGACGCGCAGCTCGAGGGCCAGCCGATCCAGCCGCAGGAGCCGGACCGGCGGGGGCGGGAAGCGCGCGAGGGCCTCGCAGTCCCCGCTCCTTCCGCTGCCGTCGATGATTCCAGGGGCTGGAGCTGCTCCTTCCGCTGCCGTCGGTGATCCTGGCGCTGCATCCGCTCCTTCCGCTGCCGTCGATGATTCCGGAGGTGCCGTGGTCATCGCTGAGCTCGCCGTAATCGCTGCTCCTGCTGCGGCTGCTGACGGCGCGGTCGCCGCCGCCCGCGTTGTCGCCAGCAACGACCGTGCCGAGGCGATCCGCCGGGCGCACGGGAGCGGCCGGCAGGCCCCGCAGCGGCAGGTTCCAGCGCTCGCGGCCGACCGTCGCCGACCAGTCGATGAGGATTCCCACTGACATGCGATCATTATATCACATGACACACAAAATACCACTATGCGTCGCACGAAATCCCGGCTCGGAAGTGTCCCGAGAGAGGAACGCGCACCCGCGCGGCGGCGTGGTCGTCGTCGGACGAGACGTCACGGCAGGCGACGCGGGATCGTCGAGCGCGAGCGGCTGCTTTCCGGGTCGAACCGACCGGCCAGGGCAGCTGCGAACGCAGAATCACTCATCGCTCGCGACGTCCCCGCCGGGAATGCCACGCCGCTCCGGGAGGCGTTCCGCGCCCGGCAGATCCGGGAGGCGTCCCGGGCTGCGCGGGTCGAGGAGGCAGCCCGGGTTTCGCGGATTGGGAGGCGCCCAGGCTCCACCGCTCCGGGAGGCGTTCCGCGCCCGGCAGATCCGGGAGGCGTCCCGGGCTGCGCGGGTCGAGGAGGCAGCCCGGGTTCCGCGGATTCGGGAGGCGCCCAGGCTCCATCGCTCCGGGAGGCGTTCCGCGCCCGGCAGATCCGGGAGGCGTCCCGGGCTCCGCGGGTCGAGGAGGCAGCCCGGGTTCTGCGGATTCGGAAGGCACCCTGGCTTCACCGCTTCGGGAGGCCCCCGGGCTCCGCCGTTCCGGGAGACGGCCCAGGCCCCGCGGTTTCCGGAGGCTGCCCGCGATCCGCGGCTCCGGGAACGCCCAGGCTCCGCGCCGCTACGGGACGGGAAGTCGGCTCACCAGCTCGCGCGCCTTCTCCTGCGCCGAGCCGATCCCGTTCCCGTTGCTCAGCACGACGACCAGCGCGTCGCGGTCGCGGTAGATGTCGAAGGCGCCGTACGCCCCGGGGAACGAGCCGCCGTGCCCGGCGACGCGGTCGCCGGGGGTCCCGCCGAGGTCGAAGCCGAGCCCGTAGCCGCTCGGCGTGCCCCGCGGGCCGCTGTCGGTCCAGAGCGTCTCGAGCATCGCCGCGGAGACCAGCTTGCCGCCGCGGAGCGCCCGCTCGAAGCGCTGGAGGTCGAGCACGGTCGAGACACAGCCTCCGGCGGGGCTGCCGAAGCGCGGCACGGTCGACAGCGTGTTCCGCCACACGGTCCGGTCCCCCTCGCGATCCTGGTAGTACCCGACAGCGATCTCCGCGCTGCCGCCCGCAAGGTCCGCGCAGCCCGTCGCCGTCATCCCGGCAGGGCCCCAGATCGCGCCGCGCACGGTGTCCTGGTAGGGACGGCCGCTGACCTTCTCGATCACCGCACCGAGCAGGATGAATCCCGAGTTGCTGTACTGGAAGCGAGTGCCGGGCGGGAAGGCGAGCTTCGCGTCCGCGAACAGCGGCTTGAAATCATCGACGCGCCGGTACTTCCCGCGGGCGCCGGTGAAGCGCGGATCGGCGAGGAAGTCCCCGGTCCCGGCGGTGTGCGAGAGGAGCTGGCGCAGCGTGATCGCCCTGCGGTCCGCGGCGGAGAGCCAGCCGCGGCCGAGGTACTTGCCCAGCGGATCGTCGAGCGACAGCTTCCCCTGCTCGGCCAGCTGCGCGATCGCGACCGCAGTGAACATCTTGCCCATCGAGCTCAGACCGAAACGGGTTTCCGGTCGATTCGGGATCCCCTTGTCGCGATCCGCTTCGCCATAGCCGCGGGCGAACAGGACCCGGTCGCCGCGCGCGACGAGCACGCTTCCCGAGAACGCCTGCCGGGCCGCGAGCGGCGCGAGATAGGCGTCCAGCTCGCGGGCCAGCTCCTCCTCGTCGATCGGCGTTCGATCGACGGCGTCGACCGGGGGGCGCGCGGCATTGAACATCAGCGTGGCGATGCGGTGCGGCGGCGCGGGCTCGATCGTGATCATGATCCCCAGCCAGCGCTGCGACCGCTCGGTGCGGACGATTGCGACCATCCCGTCCGGCATCGGTCTCGCCGGGAATCGGCGTTCGGCGTGGAACGCGAGCGTGCCGTGGAGGTCGTGCATCGTGCCGAGGAACGAGGTCAGGTCGTCCGCTCCGGCCTCGCCGCGGAGCGCGGGCGTGGTCCGGGTCTCGACGAAGGCGGCCAGCGCCGCGCCGTCTCCCTGGTTGACGACCTCGATCAGCTCGCGCATCCGCGCACCGGCCGGCGTGGCCGGGAGCGCTGCCGTGTCCTGGAACTCGCCCGCGGTGACCTGGGCCCGGACCGGGAGCGGCGCGGTCAGCAGGGCGGCCAGCAGGGCGGCCCGCAGGACGGCTCGCAGGACGGCGAGGAGCAGCAGGGATCGCAGCGCGGTTCCTCCTTGCCGGAAAACGCCCAGGGACCACGGAAGTTCCCGATCGCGGACGAACCCCATCTTCCCGTCGGCTGTGCGGGGCGAGTCCGCCCCGGCCCTTCCGAGTGACGGGGACTAACCCGCGGAAGCCGACGCGAGGTGCGCCTCCACCCGCGCGCCCCCTCGCTCCGCCCGCAGCGCCTCGATCGCGCGCCGCGCCGCGTCCCGCTTGCGGCCGCGGATGTCACGGAAGCCGACGACCTCCGCGCCGCGCTCGAGGATCTGCACCAGCCGCTCGTAGTCCCCGTCGCGACCCGCCTCGTCGACGGCCGCGAGGAACCAGGCGAAGAACGCGTCGTCGTCGCGGTTCCACCCGCGGCCCCAGGTCCGCAGGAACGAGCAGGACGCGACCAGCCGAAGGACCCAGGGCGGCGCCGCCACCGGAAGTTCCAGGTCGCGCCCCAGCACCCGCAGCCGCGGCCGCACCAGGAAGCCATAGGAGAGCGAGTCGCCGCGCGCGGGGTCGATGCCGTACTTCTTCCGGTCGCGCTCGAGCTTCTCCGGGGAGGTGAGCAGGCGCGCGACCCAGAACTCGTCCTTGGGGGTCATCAGCTGGAAGAACGCGCGCAGCGCCGCCCGCGTCGCGCGGAACCCGTGCTCGCGAGAGTCGTGTGCCAGGACCGCGCGCAGGTGCGCCGTGTAGCGCTCGGCCAGCTCGACGCCGCCGTAGCGGACGAGGTCGGCCAGCGCGTGGGCGGCGTACCGGCGGTCGGCCTCCGGCAGCGCCAGCTCCTCGCCCGCCGCGAGGGCGAGACGGCGATACCCGGCCGCCGCGCCCGCGCCGCCGCCGCGCTCGCGCTCGATCAGTGCGGCGCGCGCCGCGACGGTCTCGCCGTAGTCCGCCGTCGCCGCGCTCGCGCCCGCCGCAATGCCTGCCGCTGCGGCGCCGACCGCCATGCTCTCCGTCGCCGGGCCCGGCGCCTCTCCCGCGCGCCTGTCCCCGCGCTCCGCTCCGCAGGCGGCGCCAGCGCCAGCTCGCGTCCCAGCCGGAAAGCGCGCAGGTTCGCGGCGCGGTCCGCCGCACGGACATTCCCTTCGATCGACCGGACGAGCGCCGCCTCCGTCAACGGGAGCCAGCCCTTCTGGTACGCCACGCCGAGCAGCATCACGTTCACGAAGACGCGCGATCCCAGCTCGGCCTCGGCGACGCGCGAGAAGTCGGCGAACAGGCTGGCGTCGTCGCGGGTGCGGGTGCGGAGCAGTCCGGCGAGCGCCTCGGTGTCCAGGACGTCCCGCGAGGCCTGCGACAGGACCGTCTGCTGCGCGCCGAGGTTGACGACGGCCTTCGTCCGCCCGCGGTGCGCGACGCGGAGATTGCCGCCCGGGTGCGCGCCGCGGCAGGCCTCGAGCAGGTCGATTCCCAGCAGCAGGTCGGCGTCGCCGTAGAACTCGAACGGCGAGTCGGGCGGCGTCCCGCGCGACAGGACGAGGTGGCCGTAGACGCCGCCGTTGCGGATCGCCAGGCCGTTGCGGGTCACGAAGTGCGCGTGGTAGCCGTCGAACTCGCCGGCGCGCGCGACGATCCCGGTCAGCACGCCGATCCCCATCCCGCCGACGCCGCCGAGGTAGGCCGACCAGGTTCCCGACGGATCGACGGCCGGAAGCTCCGGCGGCGGCGGCAGCGCCGCCGGCTCGGCCCCCGCGGTGCCGGCGACTCCCGTCCCGGCAGCGGCCGGGGAGAGAGCCGTCGCGCGGCCGCCTTCCGCACCGCCGCCCGCACCCGCCGCGGGCGCCGCCCGCCGCCGGATCGTCAGCCGCGCGAACGAAGGGCACGCCCGCGTCCGCGAGCAGGCCCCGTCGTCGACGCAGGTCGTGAGGTCGGTGCCGATCTTCGGCCCGAGCGGCGTCTCGATGACCGCCAGCCCCGGGCAGGCCGTCTGGTCGACGCATTCGAGGCAGTTGTCGCAGACCTCCTCGTCGATCCCGATCCGCTGCTCGCGCTCGATGAACCCGCGCTCGGCGATCCGGCGCTTGCGCTCCGCGCTCTCGCGGCGGTGCGCAGTGATCGCGCACTCCTTGTCGGAGATGATCACCTTCACGCCGGGGGACCTGACGCACTCCGACAGCAGACGCTCGTAGGCCTCGCGCTTCGACGGGTCGATCCGCTTGAGCAGCAGGCCGTCCGGGACCATCCCGCGCAGGATCCGCTCGATGTCCTGCGTGCGGGTCGGGCGCCCCATGATGTCCTGGGCGTTCTCGGCGGTCGGCTGGTGGCCGGTCATCGCGGTCGTCTTGTTCTCGAGGATCACGTAGGTGATGTCGAGGTTGTTCTTGATCGAGTCGGAGATCGCGATCAGTCCGGTGTGGAAGAAGGTCGAGTCGCCCATGAAGACCATGTGCGGGTTGTCGACGAACGGACCCATCCCCGCGCCGGCCCCGCCGCCGAGGCCCATCCCGACGTAGTTCTGCATCAGCTCGGAGTAGGGCGGGAAGCCCAGCATCGTGTGGCAGCCCGACTCGCCGTGAACCACGACGTCGAGCGGTGCGAGCCCGCCCGCCACGCTGCCGGCCGTGCCGCTGCGGCCGGCGGCCGCCCCGCCCGCGGGGCCGCCCTTCCCCAGCCGCCGCTTGAGGTCGCGCGCCACGACCGCGGTGTCGCGGTGCGGGCAGCCGGGGCAGAAGGTCGGCGTGCGGCGCGGGATCGCATCCGCGCCGGTCCCGGTCTCCCGGACCTGCGCGATCCGCTCGGCGATCCGCTCGCGCTGGAGCGAAGGGAGCCACGCGCCCCACGTCATCAGCTCCGGGCCGAGCACCTCGAGCACCACCGACGGGTTCATCCCGCCGACGGAAGGGAAGCCCGGCCGGCCGGCCGGGAACTGCTTGCCCCACAGCTCGGGCGCCTTCGCCATCCGCCCCGCGCGCACCGCGTCGGTGATCGCCTGCAGGGCCTGCATCTCGATGAACGCCCGCTTCTCCTCGACGACGATCAGCCGGTCGACGCCGGACGCGAAGGCGACGAGCTGCTCGGCGTCGATCGGGTAGGTCAGGCCGAGCTTGAGCACCGGGACCTCGCCCCAGAGCCCGGCCAGCTCGAGCACCTTCCTCAGGTAGGCCGAAGAGAGGCCCGAGGTCACGAACCCGACCGGCGAGCGTCCCTCCGGCCCGAAGCGCCGGTCGAGCCGCAGCGCGCGCGCCCGGGCGTGCAGCCGCCGCACGCGCTCGGCCAGGCTCGCCTCGCGCTGCGTGATGAAGGGCGGGATCATGATCACGTCGCCGGTCGTCACGCCGGCGCTGGCGAAGTGGCCGCGCTGGACCGCGTTCACCGGCGGCGGGACGTTCGGGCGCGCGGTCACGGTGCCGCCGCCGTCGGCCTGGTTGGTCGTGATCACGTACGTGACGAGCAGGTCCGCGGCGCCCGACAGCTCGAACCCGGCGCCGACGAAGTCCTTGATCTCCTGCAGCGATCCCGGGCTCGATCACCGGCATGTTCAGGTGCATCGAGAGGAAGCGCGAGTCGGAGTTCACCTGCGTCGACTCGTTCCACGGGTCGTCGCCGGTGACGACGACGCCGCCTCCCTCGGGGCGCCGGAACTCGACGAGATTGCCGGTGGCCAGCGCGTCCGAGGCGACGTGGAAGCCGACCGACTTCATCACGGCCATCGCGCGCAGGCCGGCCTGGCAGGCTCCCGACAGCCGGGCGGCCGCGAGCGCCTCGTTGTTGGCGATCTGCGCGACGACGCCGATCTCGGCCAGGTGCGGCGCGATCGCCTCGACGGTCTCGAAGACGCCGGAGATCGGGGACCCCGGGTAACCGGTCAGCAGCGCGACGCCCCCTTCGAGCGCCCCCTTGACCAGCAGCTCGTTGCCCGTCAAGCCGACGACCCCCTCGCCCGCGAGGAAACGGGGGTCGACCCGGCGTTTCGGGCGGGTTTCGGGGGAGGATGACTGATTCATTTGTGGTCGCGATGCGCCGAAAGGCGCCGTCCTGTCCGGGAGTAACGCTGCATCAGGTCAGTCTATTACAGGGATCCGGCCCGTCTGGCACCGTTTTCTTCGCGCGGTGCTCCGGCGGCCCCGCCGGGGCACGAGCCGCGCCGGGCTGCTATCCTCCCGCCCCATGACCCGCCTGAGGCGCCGCCCCGCCGCGATTCGTGCGCTCTGCACGCTGCTCTTCTCCGCGCTGCTTCTCGCTTGTGCGGGCTGCGGCGGAGGGGGCCGCGGCGATGCCCCGACCGTCATCCTGGTCACGATCGACACGCTGCGCGCGGACCGGGTCGGCTGCTACGGCCGGTCCGGCGCGGACACCGCGGTGCTCGACCGGCTGGCGGCCGAAGGCGTCCGGTTCGACGCCGCGCAGACGACGGCGCCGATCACGATCCCGGCCCACGCGTCGATCCTCACCGGGCGCACGCTTCCGGGCCACGGCGTGCTGAGCAACAGCGGATTCTCGCTCGCGGAGTCGGTCCCGGTCGTCGCGGAGAGCTTCCGCAAGGCCGGCTATGCGACCGGCGCGTTCGTCTCGACCAGGCTCCTGTCGTCGAAGCTGGGCTTCGGTCGCGGCTTCGATCTCTTCGACGACCGGATCACGCTCCCCGCCTCGCGCCGGGGCGGCGTCACCGGCTTCGCGGAGCGCGCCGGGAACGAGACGGCCGCGGCGGCGCTGGCCTGGCTCGCAACCGTTCCGAAGTCGAAGCCGGTCTTCCTCTGGGTCCACCTGTTCGAGCCGCACACGCCCTACGCGCCGCCGCCGGAGATCGCGGCGCGCCACGCCGGCGACCCCTACCAGGGCGAAGTCGCCGCGGCGGATGCGGTGCTCGGCCGCCTGCTCTCCGGGATCGACGACGCCGGCCGCGGCCGCGTGCTGACGCTCGTCGCCGGCGATCACGGCGAGGGGCTGGGCGATCACGGCGAGGCGACCCACGGCATCCTGCTGTTCCAGGAAGTGATGCGCGTCCCGCTGATCGCGCACGGCCCGGCGTGGGGGATCCGTCCGGCGGTCGTCGACGCGCCCGTCTCACTGGCCGACATCGCGCCCACGGTGCTCGAGCTGACCGCGCTTCCGCCGCTCCCGGGCGCGGACGGACTGTCGCTCGCGGCGGTGCTGACCGGCCGCGGCGGGGCCCCGCAGCGGGGCGGCGTGTTCGCCGAGAGCTACATGCCGCAGATCGAGTACGGCTGGTCGGGGTTGCGCGCGCTGGTCCAGGGGCGGACGAAGCTGATCCAGGCCCCGCGCTCGGCGCTCTACGACCTCGGCGAGGACCCGCACGAGAAGCACGACCTCGCGGCCGCGCGTGCGGCCGAGGTCCCGGCGCTCGTCGAGGCGCTGACCGACCTGCGGCGCCGCGCGATCGCGTCCGCGCCCGCGCCTTCCGATTCCGGTGCGGCGGTCTCCGACGAACAGATGAAGGACCTCCAGGCGCTGGGCTACGCGGCCAGCGGCCGGGACGCCCGGCGCGCCGGCGTCGACCTCGTCGACCCGGACGCCACCAACCCGCTCGACCGCACGGAGTACATCGCGCTCTTCTCCAAGGCGATGGACATGGTCCAGCAGGGCCGGCCGCGCGACGCGCTGTCGACCTTCGAGAACCTGCGCCACCAGGACCCGCGGAACGTCTCGCTGCTGCACCAGTACGGCCAGGCGCTGATGCTGTCCGGCTTCGTCGACAACGCGCTGGAGATCTTCCGCATGGCCGTCGCCGTCGACCCCGAGTACGCGCTGGGATGGCAGCGGATCGGGCAGCTGCTCGACGCGAAGCGCGACCTCGCCGGCGCGGAAGCCGCCTACCGGAAGGCGATCGAGACCGGCCCGGACATGCTCCAGGCCCACAAGGCGCTCGCCGGGCTGCTGATCGAGACCGGCCGCCTCGACGAGGGGATCGCGCAGCTCGAGGACGCGCAGAAGATCGACCCGCTCGACGCGGGCCTCCAGCGCGATCTCGAGCGCTTCCGCAAGCAGCGCGGCAGGTAGCCGGCGGCTGGTGCCCGCCGGCCGAAGTGCTCTCCCGCACCGGCGGGGCGCGCTCGGTCGGCGACGCCGACCCACGGAGCACCCGGCTTGCGTTCTCCGATTACGGAGTATAATCTATCCGTAGTCGGAGACTCTCCTTGAACCCTCGGCCGCTCGCCTATCCCGCCAGCCGCTTCGAGCCCACCCCGCTCGTCGACCTCTCCTCCCGGCCCGAGCGCGAGCGGCTGTCGCGCGCCGCGCTCGCCGGCTTCTTCCGTCTCGCCGATCGCTGGAAGCTCCGCGACGAGGACGCCCGGGACCTGCTCGGCGGCGTCTCCAGCAGCACCTATTACGAGTGGAAGAAGCGCCCCGGGCGCGTGCTCGACGTCGACCGCCTCACGCGCATCTCGTACCTCGTCGGGATCTACAAGGCGCTGCACATCCTCTACGGCAACGAGCTGGCGGACGAGTGGATCACGCTGCCCAACACCAACGTCATCTTCGGCGGCCGCACGCCGCTCGAATACATGGCCGGGGGCGGGCTGCTCGCGATGCAGACGGTGCGCCGGCTGCTCGACGCGCGCCGGGGCGGCGTTTGAGCGGCGCGCTCCCGCGCATCGCCCCGCTGCGCCAGGCCGACACCGTGCGGCTCGTCCCCTCGCGCTTCGCGGCGCGCGAGGATTCGGTGCTGGCCGGGCTCGCCGGGGACGACGCCGACCTCGCCGACCTGTTCGAACTGGAAAGCGCGACCAACGACCGGCTGCGCGCCCAATGCGGGCTCCTTCCGGGGATCGGGATCGACGAGCTGGTCTTCGGCGTACCCAACTGGCGCCTCGTCAACGCCGCCTTCACCCACGCCCGCCCCGAGGGGAGCCGCTTCAACGGTCCCGATCGCGGCGCCTGGTACTCCGCCTTCGAGGTCGAGACGGCGCTGGCCGAGGTCGCCTTCCACAAGGCGGTCGAGTACGCCGAGATCGCGCGCTTCGACGACAGCGTCACCTACGAGGAGCTGCGCGCCGACCTCAGCGGCGACTTCCACGACCTGCGGGACGACGCGCGCTTCGCCCGTTGCCTCGACCCCGCGAGCTACGTCGCATCGCAGCGGCTGGCGGAGCGGCTGCTCGAGCGCGGCGCGCTCGGCGTGGTCTACCCCAGCGTGCGCCGCCGGAGCGGAACGAATCTCGCGTGCTTCCGTCCCGCGGCGGTCGGGAACGTGCGGCGCGGAGGGGCGTGGCGGCTCACCTGGTCCGGCGGCCCGGAGCCTGCGATCGTGGCGGAAGCGCCGGGCGGGCCCGGAGGGGCCGGGCGGAAGCCGCGGCGCGGGCGGCGGTGAGGGGGCGCGGCTGCCGCCGGGCCCTCGGCGCCAGGATCTCCCGCACCTTGCGAGTGCGGCCTCAGCGCCGGTTACCGACGGTCGCGCGCAGCAGCCTGATCCGCGCGTCCAGCTCCTCGGGCGTAAGCGATCGCGTACTTCGCCGGGCAGGAGGCGCCGGCTCGAGGCCTCGAAGACCGCGAGCAGCTCCATGTACTCGAGCAGCTCGACATCGCGGCTCGGGAAGTAGTCCGCCGCCGCCGCCACGAGGTGCTCCGCCGTGACGGGCGCGTCGCCGCCCGCCTGGCGCGCGGCATCGTCGTTGGCCATCAGCACCACGGCCTCGACGTCGGCGTTGCTGTAGCCGACGAGCTTCGCGGAGAAACGGTCACGCAGCGGGACGAGGTCGAGCGGGTCGGGGCTCGTCCTGATGCGGTTCTTCCGGAACTGGGCCCGGGCGACCAGCTCGACTTCTTCCGGCGTCTGCGAGTAGAGGAAGGGGATCTTGCGATCGAGGCGCCCGGCCCGCTTGAGGTCGAGGTCGAGCCTGTCGGGACGGTTGGTCATCACGAGGAACAGGATCCGCCCGCGGTTCGAGGTGTCGGACATGAACTCCTTGATGCGGGCGATCACCCGGGAGGTGGTGCCACCGTCGTCCTCGCCGGTGTTGCCGAACGCCCGGTCGCCCTCGTCCACGATGACGACGACCTGCCCGATCGCCTTGATGACGCTCAGGATCTTCTCGAGGTTGCCTTCCGTCGCTCCCACCCACTTCGAGCGGAAGTTCTTCAACTTGATCGTGGTGAGCCCGCATTCCTTCGCGAAAGCCTCGGCGACGAAGGTCTTCCCCGTCCCCATCGGCCCCGTGAACAGGATGCCCATCGGCACGCGGCTGCGGCGTCCTTCGCGGATGTTGTCGGCGATGACCCGCAGGTCCTCCTTCACCGCCTCCATCCCGCCGACGACCTCGAAACCGTGTTCCGGCGTGACGAACTCGACCAGGCCGAAGCACTCGCGCTCGAGGATGTCGCGCTTGCGCGCGGCGATCAGCTGGTCCGCATCGCGCCGCGCGCGTTCCGCGGCGTCGACCGGCGCCGCCGCGGGGACGCCGGCCTCGGGGGCGATGAGCCTGCGGATCTCGTCGCGGACCATCCCCGCGGTCAGCGTGGCGAGCTTCTTCGCCCGCTCGGCGACGTCCGATCCGCCGCCGAGCAGCGTGGCGATGAACGCCTCGCGGTCCGCACGCTCCTCCTCGGAGGCCGGCGGCGGCGCGAGAATCGACGCGATCTGGATCGCCTTGAGCCCGGCGGTCAATTCCGCGTAGCGGTCGACGTCCGGGCCGGCCAGCGCCGGGTCCGCAATCCGGACCGTCGCCCGCCGCGCTTCGAGATCCGGCATCGGGATGTCGACGACGCCGACCTTCGGATTCGAGACGAGCTTCGGCGACAGCTCGGTCAGGTTCTCGGTGATGAGCAGCACGACGTTGTCCCCGCGCTCGATCTCGGGGAGGAACGACCAGCGGTGCAGCGTGATCATCGATGCGCGGTCGGCGTCCGCCTGAAACGACGCGTCCCCCGCGGGCGCCAGCGTCTCCGCGTACTCGAGGATCGCGGCCGTCTTCGTCCCGGCGGTCACCAGCTGCTCGAGCGCGAGCAGGGCCTTGTCACGGCCCCCAGCGGCGAGCAGCTCTCCCACCTCCGGGAGAACGCGGCCGCGTTTCGCGAAGCGCACGCCGGTCGCGAGGTTGTAGACCGCGATCGTCTCCTTGGTCTCGCGCAGCAGGACCCCGGTGAGGAAATCGGTGAGCGACCAGAGCCGGCCCTCGTGGACCACCGCGTCGTAGACATTGCCGTGGAGGACGAAGAGGGAGGCTTCGTTGCGCAGGTAGCGCCGCCGAAGCTCCTCCGCCCAGGCCGGGAGAAGGCGCGCGCTGGCCATGGTCACAGCTCCTTGTCGATCGTGTCGAGGATCTGCTCGGTGTCGCGGACCGTCTCGCGGATCGCCTCGACGCCGTCGAGCAGCTCGTCGAGCTGGCCGGAGAGTTCCTTGGGGGACTGCATCGTGACGATCTGGTCGGCGATCAGCTGGAACGAGTTCTCGATCAGGTCGAGCTGCCCTCTCGCCACCTCGAGGTAGCGCCGGATCTCCGCCATCCGTTCGAGCCGCTTGGTGACGATCTCGAAGTTCTTCCGCGCGATCTGGAGCTGCTGGTCGTCGAGCTGCCCGGTCCGCACCGCCTCGCCGTAGCGGTTGCGGTCCCGCTCCAGCTCCGCGGGGTCGATCGAGTCGAGGTACCGCTCGTACCGCGCGCAGTTGAGCGCCATCTCGACGAAGGCGTCGACGAGTCGGTTCGTCTTGGACAACTCGGTGCGCAACAGGTCGCCGGTGAAGGAGGGGTTCTGCGCGGCGAGGCTGCGGATCTGCTCCTGCCGTTCGACCAGCGCGTCGACGCGCTGCCGCTCGCCGGGGTTCAGCGCGCCGAGGACTGCCGCGCGGGCCTTCGCTTCGATCTCGCGTCGCGATCGCTCGAGCGCCGGGTCCCACAGGATCCGCTGCAGCAACTTCGATTCCGGTCCGAACAGCAGCCAGAGCGCCTCGACCGAGAGCGCGGCGAGCGCCAGCAGCGGCTCCGAGGTCATTGCCGAGATGGACAGCGTGCCGAACAACAGCGAGAGATTGTACGGGTTCGCGAAGGCCATCCTCAGATAGGGGCGCCGCTCGAGGTAGGCGCGCGTGACCGTTGCCGGGGTCGCGTTGTCGCGGGTAAGGGGGGGCGTGGTGGCGGTCTTCGCCGGTGCCGTGGAGGCGGCGGCCCGGGGCGGCGTCACCGTTCCGCTCCGCGGCGGCGGCCGCGACACGGTCTGCGACCTTCGGCGGCCCCTTCGGCGGGAGCGGGGAACTCACGGTCAGGCACCTCGGTAGAGCAGGTCGAGCAGCGTCTTCTCGACCGCGCGGAACTCCGCCGCGGACTTGAGCGCGATGCTGCGCTCCGCGAAGTACGGCACGTCGACGCGTTCCCGGATCTGCGCCGGCCGGGCCGAGAGGACATAGACCGTGTCGGCGAGGTAGACCGCCTCGGAGACGTCGTGCGTGACGAAGAGGATCGTGTTGTCCTCGGCGCGCGAGACGTCGAGCAGCAGGCTCTGCATCCCCCAGCGGGTCTGCGGGTCGAGCGCCCCGAACGGCTCGTCCATCAGGACCACGTCCGGCCGGTTGATCAGCGTGCGCGCGATGGCCACGCGCTGCTTCATGCCGCCCGACAGGTCTTTCGGATAGTGGCCGGCGAAGTCGGACAGGCCGACCTCCTCGATGTATTTCTTCGACCGTTGCCGGCGCTCGTCCGACGGCACCCCCTGCAGCTTGAGGCCGTACTCGACGTTCTCGCGTACGGTCAGCCATCCGAACGAGGTGTAGGCCTGGAACACCATCCCGCGGTCGCGCCCGACGCCGGTGACCGGCTTGCCGCCGGCGAGCACCTGTCCGCGGGTCGGCGGGATCAGTCCTGCCACGGCCTTGAGGATCGTCGACTTGCCGCAGCCCGACGGCCCGAGGAAGACGACGATCTCGCCGGCGCCCGGCTTGTCGTGGACATCGAGCGAGACGCCGCGCACCGCTTCGGTCGCCGCGCCGTCGCGCGTGAGATAGGTCACGCCGAGATCCTGGAGCGAGAGCTTCGGCGCCGCGGTCGCCGGTGTCGTCACGTCGCTCATGCCGTCGTTTCCCGCCAGCGGAAGAGGATCTGCGAGGCGCTGCGGATCAGGAAGTCGGTGAAGAGGCCGATGCCGCCGATCACCAGCAGGCCGGCGAACGACCACGAGGCCTTCTGGTGCGTGCGCGCGAGCTCGACCATGTAGCCGAGCCCGCGCTCGGGGTTGACGGCCTCGGCCAGGATCACGTAGGTCCAGGAGATCGCGTTCATCACCCGGAACGAGTCGAAGATCTCCGGCAGGGCGGCGGGTACGAGCACCGTGCGGACGGCCTGGGCCTTCGTGGCGCCGAGGGTCAGCGCGGTCTGCACGAGCTCTTCCGGAACCGCGCGGATCGCGGTCACCACAACCGGCAGCAGGTAGACGAAGACGCCGAGGAAGAGGAAGGCGATCTTCTGCTTCTCATAGATGCCGAACCACAGGATGAGCAGCGGGATGAACGCCGAGATCGGCATGTAGCGCAGCGGCGCCATGATCGGCTCGAAAACCCGGTTGAAGGGCTCGAAGGCGCCCATCAGGATACCGAGCGGAAGCGCCAGCGCCGCCGCGAGGAAGAACGAGAGCGCGATCCGCCTCGTCGAGATCAGGATCGCGCTTCCCAGCTCGTGCTGCATGAAGAGTTGCAGCGTGCCTCGCACGACTTCGGTGGGAGACGGGAGGAAATCGGGCGGGGCGAGGTTGCCGTAGGTGGCGATGCACCAGGCCAGCAGCACCACGCCCGGGGCGACGAGGCCAAGCCACAGCGACAGCGCCTTCGGCAGCGGGGCGCGCAGCGCAAAGTAGTCCGGCTTGCGCCCGCCGCCCTCCGCCTTCTTTCCGCTTTCCCGTGCCTCCGGGCCCATGCCGCGTCAGTCCGTCGCCAGGACGACCTTGATGTCGGTCCGGCGGTTGAGCTGGCGGCCGGCTTCGGTGCTGTTGTCGGCGACCGGGTTCGCCTGCCCGCGACCGATCGTCTGGAAGCGCACCGCGGCGATGTTCGGGAAGTTGCGCACGATGTAGTTCTTCACCGCGAGCGCCCTGCGCTCGGAGAGCGACATGTTGGCGGTCGCGCTGCCCGTCGAGTCGGTGTTCCCCTCGACGCGCAGGTAGGTGTTGCCGAACGAGGTCATCGTCTCGCCGAGCGCGTCGAGCACGATGAACGAGCCGGCCATGATCTCGTCCGAACCGGGCGTGAAGTGGATCTGGATCTGCTTGTTGATGATCGCGCGGTCCTGCGCCGACGGCGCCTTCGCGGCGAGCGTCGGCTCCTCGACCCGCTGCGCGCCGTAGCTCGCGGCGAGGCTCGAGAGGAAGCGCGTATCGGCCCACTCGCGCGCCTCGACCGGCCTGGTCACCAGTCCCTTCTTGCGCCAGATCACGAACGCGGTGTTGAAGAGCGTCTCGTAGTGCCCCTTGCCGCCGGCCAGACCGTAGAACTGCGCGTTGTCGGCGAACGGCGTCAGCTTGAGCCCGGAGAGCATCCCCGAGACGGTCTCGTCGTCCAGCTTGAGCGCCCTCCCGACGACGGCGTTCGACGTGGCAGGATCGTTCCGGATCATCTCGATCCCCTCGAACCAGCCGTGGAGGAAGTCCCGGACGGTGTCGGGCGCCCGGTCGATGAGGTCCTGCCGTGCGACGAGCGTGTCGGCAATGATGTTCGTCGCCGCCGTCGTCGAGACGAGCACGTGCGCTTCGTCTCCGCGGGCGGTGACGGCGGCGGAGAGGTCCGGTTCCCAGGTCACCGCCGCGTCGACCTGTTTGGCCATGAACATCGCGGCGGCGGCCGGAGCGTCCTGCGTGAAGATGATGTTCTTCTCCACCACGGCGCGGTCCTCCGGCGAGAGGCCGGACTGCGAGAGCAGGTAGAGCAGCAGGAAGTGCGACGGCGTGAACTGCGTGCAGGCGATCTTCCTGCCCTTGAGGTCTTCGATCGACTTGATCGTCGCGAGCGAGACGATGCCGTCGCCGCCGCGCGACCAGTCCTGCATCATGAACGACTTCGCCTTCAACGACTGCTCGGCGAGGATCGACGCCTCGCGGGCCCAGTTGTCGACGGTGTTCCACATGATGTCGACATCGCCCTTGCGGAACGCCGCCAGCTTGGCCGCCGGGTCCTCGAGCAGGACGAACTTCACGTCGAGGCCGTAGCGCTGCCTGTAGTTCGAGGCCGCGCTCGGATCCATCCCGCCGTTGAACACGATGCCCGGCGCGTGACCGGCCCAGGTGTTGATCGCCACCACCAGCGGGCGGGTGAGCTTGCCGGAACTGGCCAGCACCGCGCCGGCCACGCCGGCTCCGCCCGTGCGGCGGTCGGGATCGGCCGGCGCGTTCTTGAGCGACTCGAAGTCACCCTTGGTGACCGGCTCGGCCTTCGCGGTCCGGTCGGCCCCGACCCAGTTGCGGATGGCGTCACCCTTGTAATGCCAGACCGCGAAACCGAGGACTCCGAGGATGACGAGCGTAACGAACGCCTTGCCAACGCCAGTGAGTTTCATGCGTACTCTCCTTCGACCGCCGTGACACTCGCCTGATCGACCGTGCCCGCCCGATCAGCAACACCCGTCGACTCGGCCGCACCCCGGTGCATCCGGTACGCCCGTCACATCGACTTCTGGCCCTGCGACGCCTGCTGCGCGGCGTACCTGGCCTTCAGCTCGGCCAGCTGCTGCTTGGCCTGCACGTCCCCGGCCTGCGACTTGAGCGCCTCGAGCCGCGAATCGAGCGACGTGTCGGCCAGCTCCCTCCCGAGATTCGCCTGGGCGATCGTGTTCTTGATGTGCTCGCGCACGTTGTCCAGCGCTTTCACCTCGGCGTCGACCGACAGCCCCTCGAGCTGCTCCTGGATCTTGATCCGCGCCTGCGCCGACTGCATCCGTGCCAGCATCACGTCGCGCTCGGCCTTCAGCTTCTTGATCTCCGACTGCACCTGCAGGATCGACGACTTGGCGTCGTCCGCGTCCTTGCGCGCGGTCTCCATGTCGCCCTGCAGCTCGACGGCCTGGGACGCGAGCTGGTTCTTCTTCTGGATCAGGATCAGCGCCAGGTCGTCCTGGCCGGTCGCGATCGCCGCGTTGAGTTCTGCGTCGGTCTGCGCCAGATCGGTCGTCGCCCGCTTCAGGCGCTCGTCGATGTCCTCGCGCCGGCGGATGATCGCCGCCGTCGCCGCCTTCAGTTTCGAGTACTTCCCGACCATCGAGTTGATGGCGTTCTCGTAGGCGATCTCCGGATGCTCCTTCTCGATGCCGGAAATGAAGATCGAGAGGAACCCCTTGAAGAGGTTTGCGATGCGGGTGAAGAACGCGATGTCCGACATGGGGTAGGCTCTCCTTCAGGGGGCGCGGCGGCGCGCCCGCGACCGCTACTTCGCCGGCGGGCCGCCGGCCGCTCCGGGCGCGCTCGGATCGATCAGTTTCGGCGAGGCCCGCACGATGCGTCCGACCGCTTCCGGGCCGAAGAACTCGAGCACGTGCTGCACCTCGAGTTTCTTCCGGTTGCAGGTCTCCAGCGTCTTCTTCTGGTTCTCCACTTGCTGGTCCATCGAGGCCCGGATCGAGCGGATCTCCGCTTCCAGCGTCGCGACCCGCTGCCCCGCCGCGTCGCAGAAGGCCTGGAGGTTAGCGCCGGCCCTGCGCTGGTAGGCGTCGAGCGCCTGGATCTCCTCGCAGGCGGTCTCGATCATCTGCTCGACCGGCACCCCGAACGCCTTGAGCGACGCTTCGACGATCTGCCGCTTCACCACCGCGTCGGTGCCGGCGGGCAGGCTCTTGAGCAGTCCATCCGCCTTGGCGAGGCGATCCCGGGCCTCGGCGTCGATGCCGAAGGCCCCGAAGACGGCCTCGAAATCCACGACTCCGTCCGGAGCGTCGGGCAGTTCGCCGACCGGCTCCACCGCGGGCGGCAACGACCCCGTATCAGGCGCATCCGCACCGGGTTCCGCGGTCTCGGCTCCCTGGTCGTCGCGGACCACGAACCACCCGAGAACGGTGCCGCCCCAGCCCCTCTTGCCGTCGGTCATGGCCCCCTCGCAGTCGACAGAAACACAGATTTCGCAACAGATTACAGCCGCCGTATGGCTGGTGTCCATCGCGGGCAGGCCGTGCGAGGCGGTCGGCCCCTCGGGAACGCGGTGCGCGGTGAGCCCCGACAGGTGTCGGGTCACCGGCTCCGTTCGATCACCCGCCGGATCGCCGCGCACGCCTCCCGCGGGTTGGCGACCTCGGCAGCATCCGCGAACGGCGCGATCCCGTAGCGCGCCGAGCCGTCGTCGCGACACGACACGACGAGCCAGTCGCCGCGCGACGGCCAGATCTCGGGATCGGCGAGCGCTTCGCCGAGCAGCGCCGGTCCGAGCAGGGCGCTGTTTCTCATCCGCGCGAGCGCTGCCGCAATCACGCGCTCCTCCGGGACGAACAACTCGGTCTTCGAGCGCTCGAGGCCGTCCATCAACGGATCGGCAATCGGCACGAGGGCTACGTCGAGCGAGACCCGCGGATCACGCTCGCTGCCCGGTGCGTCGCCGAACCGCTCCCGCAGCGCATCGAACGTCCAACGGCTTGCCCACATCGGAAGTTCGGTGAGGTCGAGGGAAGCGCGCGGCAGGCGGACGTCGCGCTCGACTCCGCCGTAGCGCCCTTCGTGCCCCCTGTACGCCCCATCGTGCTGGTCACGCGCGCCCCCGGTCCTGCGGTCGCCCTCGAGACGAGCCTTCTTCAGCGTCGCGCCGTCCGGGATCGACGCGAGGCGATCGGCCCAGGTCAGGCCACCGAGCGTGGCGGACGAGACGAGCCGCACCTCGCGGATCACCTGCGACTGGATGCTCGGCAGCGTGCGGATCGACACCGGGTCGGCGTCCTTCACCGCCTCGTCGAGCGTGCGGCAGGCCGCTTCGGCATCGCTGCCGGCGCGGGAGTACGTGCGCGCGGCGCGCTGATCCTCGCTCACCAGCAGATCGAAGCCGTACACTCCATCCCGCTGCGTGCAGACCCAGGCCGGTGCGGTCGACCGTTCCAACGCGGCCTGATCCAGGGGCTCGACGCCGAACCGCATCCCGGCCCAGGGCAGGGCGTACTCCGACTCGCCCAGACGCCGAAGGAATCCCTGAAGGGCGTCGTCGAACCGGTCCTCGAGCTCTTTCGTCAGCGACACCGCGATCGTCACCCGGCCCAGCTCGCGTCGATCGACGTTCGCCGTTCCATCGACTCCTCGCGTCATTCGCTCCTGGAAGAAGGCGACCGCGTAGACCTGTCCGTAGTGCTGCTGCCTGACGCAGGAGAAGGGAGCGGCATCGCAACGTGCGGACGGGAGTTCCAGCTGCCGGGCGTAGACGCGACGAAGGACCGCCTCGCCGGCGGTCGCGGCCATGACATCGGCGCGAGTGTAGAGAAGCCGATCGACAGGGTCGGCGGCGAGCGCCACCGCGAACGCGGCAAGAGCGAGGAGGCCGAGGGAACAGGCGGCCAGGGGCCTCGGGCGGCGTGTCATGAGGAAGCGAGCGTATCACCGAGGCGCGTGACGTGGAGGCGTCGAGCGTCCGGCCGCGCCCCGGGAGGCTCGGCTCGGGCGCGCCGCTGCCGCGAGGCCGCCGGCTCCCGCGTCACGCGTCGTACGTCGGCTGCCCCCGCTGGATCCGCTTGAGCTTCTCCACGAACGTCGTGCGCTTGAGGTCCAGCAGCTGCGCCGCGCGGGCCTTGTTGCCGCGCGTCAGCTCGAGGCTCTGCAGGATCAGGTTGCGCTCGATCTCGGAGACGACGCCGCGGAAGTCGAGGCCGTCCTCGGTGACCTGGTAGGAGCCGGCCGGGGCGAGCGACTGGCCGTCGACCTCGACCGGCAGGTCGGTCGCGTCGACGAAGGTCCGGCCGCCCGACATCACGGTGGCGAACTCGATCGCGTTCTCCAGCTCGCGGACGTTGCCGGGCCACTCGTGGCGCATCAGGACGCGCATCGCGTCCTGCGACAGCTCCTTGGCCGGCAGGCGATTGCGCGAAACGTACTTGGTGACGAAGTGCGCGGCCAGCAGCGGGACGTCGGAGCGCCGCTCGCGCAGCGGCGGGACGAAGACCGGGATCACGTTGAGGCGGTAGAAGAGGTCCTCGCGGAACTCCCCGCGCTCGACCTTGCCCTTGAGGTCCTCGTTGGTGGCGGCGACGACGCGGACGTCGATCGGGATCGCCGCGGTGCCGCCGACCCGTGTCACCTGGCGGCTCTGCAGCACGCGCAGCAGCTTGACCTGGAGGTCGGGGCGCATCGTGCCGATCTCGTCCAGGAACAGCGTCCCGCCGCGGGCCAGCTCGAAGCGGCCGGGCTTGTCGCGATCGGCGCCGGTGAAGGCGCCGCGCACGTGGCCGAACAGCTCGGACTCGATCAGGTTCTCGGGGATCGCGCCGCAGTGGACGGCGACCAGGCGGCCGCCTTTCCGCACCGGGTGCCGGTAGTGCAGCGCCTGGACGATCAGCTCCTTGCCCACGCCGCTCTCGCCGGTGATCAGCACGGTGCTGTCGACCTGCGTCACCTTGTCGAGCAGCTGGAACATCCGCTGCATCGACGGGCTCTTGCCGATGATCCGGTCGAAGCCGGAGCGCTCGGCCAGCTCGGTCCGCAGCTGGACGTTCTCTTCCCGCAGGGCGCGCGTGTCGGCCGCGCGCTCGATCGCGAACCGCAGCTGGCCGAGCGAGAACGGCTTGGCCAGGTAGTCGGCCGCCCCGTCCCGCATCGCCTCGACCGCCGTGTCGACCGACGCGAAGCCGGTGACGACCAGCACGACGAGGCCCGGAAAGTGCTCGCGGGCCTGGCGGGTCAGGTCGAGGCCGTTCTGGCCGGGGAGCTGGATGTCGGTGACCAGGATGTCGGCGGGCTGTTCGACCAGCAGCTTCCAGGCCGCCTCGGCGCGGTCGGCGCCGCGCACCTTGTGTCCCAGTTCCGCCAGGTACTCGACGATCGTCTGAAGCAGGCCCGGATCGTCCTCCGCCACCACGATGTGAAAGCGCTCGCTCTCCCTCGCCATGCTCCCCGTTCCCCTTCCGTCCCGTCGTCTCTGTCCGTTGGCGGCTGACCGTCTCGTGCGCAGTGTCTAGTTGGAATACATAGGCGGCGCGGCGGGGGTGTCAAGAGTTCGACCATCGGGAAGGAGTTTCTTGCCGGGTGACGGGGAACCGACGGCGGCGCGGCCCGGCCCGGAATTCACAAGAGAGCGGTATCTCGAGCCCGGTCAGCGGTTTACATCCTGCCGGTGGGGTCCCGCCGGCGAGGCACGTCGCTTGCTGTTCCGACCGGTCGGTCCCCCGGGACCCATGGAGTCGACCGGTGCGGAAATTCCTGCCGCTCGTGCTGCTGCTCGTGTCCGTCGCCGTGCCCGCCGTGCGCGCGGGCGGGGAGGAGCCTGTCCCGCCGCCCCCCGGCCCGGCGGAGCGCGAGCGAGACCAGGTCGCCGAGCTCCGCGCGCAGCTCAAGGGAGCGGTCGGGAGCGGGGCCTGGGAGGCGACTGCGCGCGAGCTGCTCGCCGCGCTCGACCGCAGCGGCGCTGCATCCGAAGTCGAGATCGTCAAGCTCACCGACGGGCTGCTCGCGCTCTCGCCCGACGACGCGCCCCTGCACTGGCGGCGCGGCAACGCGCTGCGCCGCCTCGGTCAGGACGAGCGCGCGCTGGCCGACCTGCAGAAGCTGATCCAGCTGGCGCCCGACTCGCCCTACGCGGTCCGCGCGCGGCGCGCGCTGCCGGCGCTCTACCTGCGGGTGGGACTCGCCCGCGAGGCGGCGCAGGCCGACGAGGAGCTGCTGGCGCAGAAGCTGGTCGACCCGGTCGCGGTCCTGCCGCGGCTCGCGCAGACCTACTCGAAGCTGGGGCAGCCCACCGAGGTCCGGGCGACGGTCGAGCGGCTGCGCGCGATCGACCGCGAGCGGGCCAACGCCGACCGCGACCTGGCGTGGCTCGAGGCCGACGCGATCGAACGGCTCGGGCCGCCGTCGCAGGCCGCGTCGGTGATGCTCGCCTTCGCCGCGCGCTTCCCCGACGACCGGCGTCGCGGCGAGGCGCTGGTGCGCGCCGCGCGTGCCCGCGGCGACCTGGGCGACCTGGAGCCGGCGATCGAGATCGCGGGCCAGGCGATCGCCGAGCCGCTGCCGCCGGCCGCCGCGCAGGGGACGCGCGTCGCGCGCGCCGAGCTGCTGGAGCGCGCCGGGCGCTCGAAGGAAGCGGGCGAGGACTTCCGCTCCGTGCTGGCGACCAGCTTCGACCCCGGGATGATCGACCGCGTCCTCTCGCGCTACGTGGACATCGAGCTGGAGCGGCGCGGCACGGAGGGCGCGGTCATCGCACTCGCGGCCGTGGTGGCCGAGGGGCGGCCAGCCGTGGCCGGGCCAGCGAAGCAGCGGATGGCGGTGCTGCTCGACGGCCTCGCGGCGTCGCGCGAGGTCCCGGCCGAGCGCGCGGCGTTCGTCGTGCAGCTGGTCGAGAAGGCCGACCCCCGGATGGAGATCCCGCCCGCGCTGCGGCTGGCCGCGGCGCAGCTCTGGGAGGGGGTCGGCGACTGCGCGCGGGCCTCCAACGAGTACCTGTCGCTCGTGCTCGAGGACCCGCCGGTCAACCGCGACGCGGGGCGCGGGCTGGCGCGCTGCCGGCCCCAGGCGCAGCCGCCCGGGCTGCCGGCCGACAGCGAGGAGCGGCTGACCGCGCTGCGCCGCGAGCAGCGCTGGGACGTCGCGCGCGAGCTGGTCAAGACGGTGGAGGCCGGGAAGGGGGCGCCCGACGGCGGGGCCGGCACGCAGCAGCGCCGCGCGCTGGCCGCGCGCGCGGCCTTCGCGGCCAACGACGCCGCCGGCGTGCGCGAGGCGCTGGAGCCGCTGCCGCGCGTCGACGGCGAGACCGCGCTGCTGCGCGGCGACTTCTACGCGACGCAGGGGGACTGGACGCGCGCCTGCCGCGACTACGACGCCGCGCGGGCCGCGATCGCGCTGGCCTACCAGGCCGACTGGCTCGAAGTGCGGCTGGCCGAGTGCGAGGCGCGGCGCGGCGATGCCAAGGCCGCGCGGGTGCGTCTCGCCGCGGTGATCGATGGGAAGCCCCCGGAGCCGGTGGCGACCGCGGCGGCGCTGCTCCTGCCGCGGCTGTCGGCGCTGGCCGGCGCGGCGGCGCGGGAGAGCGCGCGATGAGCGTGGGGGTGCGCGTCGGCGGGCCGGCACGGAGGCCGGCCCCTACAGGGAGCGTGGCGACGCAGGGCGGGGCGCGCGAGCGGAATGCGCCGGAGCGCGTGGCGCCGGAGCGGGTGGCGCCGCGGGAGAGCGTGCGATGAGCGTGGGGGTGCGCGTCGGCGGGCCGGCACGGAGGCCGGCCCCTACAGGGTGCGCGGCGCCGCAGGGCGGGGTACCCGAGCGCAATGCGGCTGAGCGCGTGGCGCCGGACCGCGTGGCGCCGGAACGCGCGGCGCCGGAACGGGTGGCGCTGGAGCGCGAGATCTGCGCGCTGGCCGACGAGCTGACGCGGGCGACGCGGCGGCAGAAGCAGGCGCTGGCGGAGAAGGACCGCCTGTCGCGGCTGCTCGACGTCGTGCTCGACAACCTCGACGCGGCGGTCGTGCTGGCCGCGCCGGACGGGCGGGCGCTGGCCGCCAACGCGGCGGCGCGGCAGCTCGGCGCGGAGGCCGGGCGTCCACTGCCGGACCTGCTGGCGGCCGGTGAGACCGGCCCCGCCGCCGCTGCCGGCCCCGCCGCCGCTGCCGGCCGCGCCGCGCCGTCCGCCGCGCCGTCCGCCGTGCCGCGCCGCCCCGACGGCCCATCGGGCCGGTCGTTCGTCGTCCGCGCGCGCGCCGTCACGCTGCCCGGCGGCGCGTCGGGCCGGCTCGTGCTGGCGCACGACGTCACGCGGCTGGTGCGGCTCGAGGAGCAGGCGCGCCGGCAGAGCAACCTCGAGGCGCTCGGGCGGATGGCGGCCGAGCTGGCGCACGAGGTGCGCAATCCGCTCGGCAGCCTGGAGCTGTTCGCGTCGATGCTGGCGAACGACCTCGCCGACCGGCCCGACGCGCAGGAGCTGGCCGAGCAGGTCCTGCTCGGCGTGCGGCAGCTCTCGGCGACGGTGACGCGGATCCTGGCGACGGTGCGCGGCGGCGCGCCGCGGCGCGTCGCGCTCGACGCGGCGGCGCTGGCGCGCGAGGCGGCTTCGTTCGTGGCGCCGGTCGCGGCCTCGCGCGGGATCGAGCTGGAGGCGCCGGAGGGGGGCGAGATGCTCCCGGCGCGGCTCGATCGCGAGGGGGTGCTGCAGGCGCTGCTGAACCTGCTCGGCAACGCGCTCGAGGCGGCGCCGGCCGGCGGCCGGGCGCGGATCGCGGCGTGGCGGCGGGACGAGGAGATCGGGTTCGACGTCGACGATTCGGGGCCGGGCGTGCCCGACGCGCTGCGCGCGCGGGTGCTCGAGCCCTTCTTCACGACGCGGGCCGAGGGGACCGGCCTCGGGCTGGCGGTGGTCGAGCGCGTGGCGATCGGCCACGGCGGCGCACTCGAGGTGACGCGCGGCCCGCTCGGCGGGGCGCGCTTCCGGCTGGTGCTGCGCGACGACGCCATGCGATCCGGCGTGAGGGGCGGATGGTGACGGAACGGCCTTCGGTACTGGTGGTGGACGACCAGCCGGCGATGCGGCTGGCGATGACGCGCGTGCTGGAACGGGCGGGCTACGAGGTCACGCGCTGCGAGGACGGGCGGGAAGCGCTGTCCGCGCTCGACGCGCGCCCCTGGGACGCGATGGTCAGCGACGTGCGGATGCCGGGCGTGGACGGGCGCGAACTGCTCGGCCGCGCGCTGGCGCTGCGGCCGGCGCTGAAGGTGATCATGGTGACCGCCTTCGGTACCGTGGAGGACGCCGTCGAGGCGATCCGCCGCGGCGCGCACGACTACCTGCTCAAGCCGTTCGCGCCCGAGGCGCTGGTCGCCGCCGTGCAGCGCGCACTGGCCGGCCGCGCCGAACGGGTCGCGCCGGGCGAGGCGCCGCACCCGCCGATCGTCGGCCGCGAGCCGCGCTTCGCCGACCTGCTGGCGCGCGTGCGCCTGGCCGCCGCGTCGGACGCGACGGTGCTCCTGACCGGCGAGAGCGGGACCGGGAAGGAGGTCATCGCGCGCCTGCTCCACGCCGAGAGCCCGCGCGCCGCCGGGCCGTTCGTCGCCGTCAACTGCGCCGCGCTCCCGGGCGACCTGCTCGAGGCCGAGCTGTTCGGCGTCTGCAAGGGGGCCTTCACCGGCGCCGACCGCGACCGCAAGGGGCGCTTCGAGCGGGCCTGCGGCGGGACGCTGCTGCTGGACGAGATCGGCGACCTGCCGGTCGGACTGCAGGCCAAGCTGCTGCGCGCGCTGGAGGAGCGGGTGGTCGTGCCGCTCGGCGGCGGCACGCCGCGGCCGCTCGACCTCCGCCTCGTCGCCGCCACCCACCAGGACCTGGGGCAGGCGGTGGCCGACGGGCGCTTCCGGCAGGACCTCTACTTCCGGCTGAGCGTGATCCCGCTGCGCGTCCCGGCGCTGCGCGAGCGCGCGGCCGACGTCGCGCTGCTGGCCCAGCACATGGCCGGGCGAGATCGCGGCGCGGATGGGGAAGCCGGTCCCCGCGATCACGCCGCGCGCGCTGACGCGGATGGCGACCCACCCCTGGCCGGGCAACGTGCGCGAGCTGAAGAACGTGATGGAGCGCGCGGTCGTGATGGACCGCACCGGCGTGATCGACACCGGCGACCTGTTCCTCGATGGAACGGTCCCCTCGCCGGCGGGCGACGTCCTGATGCCGGGGCTGACGGTCGCGGAGATGGAGCGGCGGCTGATCGAGCGGACGCTCGACGCCGTCGGCGGGAACCGGACCCGGGCCTCGGAGATGCTGGGGATCTCGGTCCGGACGCTGCGCAACAAGCTGCGGCTCTTCCGGGGAGAGGCCCCGGCGGGCGCCGGCGTCGGGCTGGCGTCAAGTCCATGACGCCCCCCGGAGGAATCTGCCGCCCGGGCGGCGCTTTCGGCCCGGAAACCGCGGGGTTCCCGCGGCACGGGGCTTGCTCAGGGATGAGGGGATGGAGGACCGCGCGATGAAGGTCGGCGATCCGGGAAGCGACCCGTATCTCGGGAAGGTCCAGCGTGCGCTCGACGTCATGACCCGGCGTCAGACGCTGGTGGCCTCGAACGTCAGCAACCTCGACACGCCCGGCTACCGGACGGTCGACCTCGACTTCACCGCGGCGCTGGCGGACGCCATCGCCTCGCCCGACGGGCCGCCCGGCGAGACCGCCGCGGCCCGCGCCGAGCGGGTGCGCGGGCTGGTGCTGCGCAACGACGGCAACAACGTCGACCTCGACCGCGAGATGCTCGCGATGGGCGAGGTCCGCAGCCGCTACGAGGCGGCCACCGCGATGCTGCGCTTCCACGTGCGCCAGCTCCGCACCGCGATCACCGAGGGGAGGACCGGCTGATGAGTCTCGGATCGACGATCAAGATCGCTGCCTCGGGACTCGAGGCGCAGCGCGCGCGGCTCGAGCTGATCGCGTCGAACCTGGCCAACGCGCAGACCACCCGCACCGCCGAGGGCGGCCCCTTCCGGCGGCAGCTGGCGGTCTTCGCGGCGAAGCCGGTCGAGGGGGGCGGGTTCGCCGGCGCGCTCGACGAGGCGGCCCGCGGCGCGCAGCTCATCGACGCCCGGCCCGATCCGCGGCCGCCGGTGATGCGCTACGAGCCCGGCCACCCCGACGCCAACCCCGAGGGGTACGTCGCCTACCCGAACATCGATCCCGCGGAGGAGATGGTCGACATGCTCTCCGCGGTCCGCACCTACGAAGCCAACGTCAACGTCGTCAAGACCGCGCGCCAGATGAACGAAAGCGCGCTGTCGATGATCCGCTGAGCGGGAGGGGCGCGATGAAGACCGGCAGCATCCAGGACCTCGGCCGGATCCAGCCGCTCGACAAGGACCTCACCGGTCCGGCGCCGTCCCCGGCGCCCGGCGGCGGCCCCAGCTTCGCCGAGTCGCTCGAGAGCGCGATCCGCGGCGTGGACGGCGAGATGCAGGCCGCCGACAAGGCCTCGCTCGACTACATCGGGGGCAAGGGGAACGACCTGCACAGCGTGCTGATCCAGATGGAGCGCGCCGACCTTTCGTTCCGGACGATGGTCGAGGTGCGCAACAAGCTGCTCGAAGCCTACAAGGAAGTGATGCGGATGCCGGTCTGACCGGCAGGCCGCGCGCAACGGACTGAGGCCAAGCCATGCAGGAACTCTTCCAGCAGATCTCCGCCGCCTGGAACGCGCTCACGCTGCGTCAGCGGATGACCCTGTTCATTACGGCGGCGCTGACGGTCGGCGCGGTCGGAGCGATCGTCTACTGGGCGCAGCAGCCGACCTGGGGCGTGCTCTACACCGGCCTCGACCCGCGCGACGCGCAGGCGGTCGTGCAGGAGCTGCAGTCGCAGAAGGTGGCGGTCCGGGTCGCCAACGGTGGCGGGTCGGTCGAAGTGCCGCTCGAGCAGGTCGACAAGCTGCGGATGCAGATGGCGGTCAAGGGGCTGCCGGAGAGCGGGAAGTTCGGCTTCATGGAGATGTTCTCCGGCGACAACATCGCGCAGTCGAGCCAGGTCCAGAAGATCCGCTACCAGAAGGCCCTGGAAGACGAGCTGGCGAGCACGATCGAGGCGCTGGACGAGGTCAAGTCGGCGCGCGTGCACCTGGTGCTCCCCGGCGACCGGGTCTTCGTCGACGACAAGAACGTCGCCAAGGCCTCGGTCACGGTCGGCCTGCGATCGGGGGTCGCGCTGGCGCCGGAGAAGATCCAGGCGATCGCGCGGATCGTCGCGGGGGCGGTGCCCGAGCTGTCGCTCGACCAGGTCAACGTGCTCGACACGCAGGGGCACGTCCTGTGGGAAGGGGACGGCGACGGCTCGGCGATCGCCGGCTCGCGCCAGATCGAGATGCGCGCGGCGATGGAGAAGGACGTCAACGGCAAGGTCGGGCGGGTGCTCGAGCCGCTGGTCGGCCCCGACGGCTTCGTCGTCAAGACCACGGCCGAGGTCGACTTCCAGAAGGTCCTGCGGCGCGAGAAGAACTTCGACCCGGAGGGTGGCGTCCTGCTCTCGGAGGAGAAGACGAAGGAAAAGCAGAGCTCCTCGTTCGCGGCGGCCGGCGTGCCGGGCACCGCCTCGAACCTCCCCGGCGGGCCGGGCGGCGCGGCCGACTCCGGCGCCGGCGACCTCTCCGAGCGGCAGAACCAGCGCGCGAACTATGACTACTCGGTCAGCGAGTCGTCGATCGAGCAGCCGATCGGGCAGCTCCAGCGGCTCTCGGTCGCGGTGCTGGTCGACCAGCGCTGGAGCGAGGTCGAGGGAGCCGAGGGGAAGGAGCGGAAGGCGGCTCCGCGCAGCGACGAGGAGATCGCGCAGATCGAGGACCTCGTCAAGGGTGCGATCGGCTTCGACGCGCAGCGCGGCGACCGGGTGACCGTGGAGCAGGTGGCGTTCCAGCGCGCGCCGGTCGAGACCGCAGGCGGCGGCTTCGACGTCCGCCCGTGGCTGCCCGTGGTGAAGTGGGTGGCGCTGGTCGCGCTGGCGCTGATGGCGTTCTTCCTGCTCGTGCGGCCGCTGCTCAAGACGCTCCGCCTGGCCGCCACGGGGCGGCACGACATCCTGTCCTCACCGGTCGCGAGCGGCGCCTCGGCGGTCCCGGCCACGCTGCAGCTCGGCAAGCCGTCGGCGGTCGAGCTGATGCGCCAGCGGCTGACTTCCGTCGCCACCGAGCAGCCCGAGGGGATGGCCCAGACCCTCCGCATCTGGCTGCACGAATCCCGCGACGAGAAGTAGCCATGACCGAAGAACCGCTCACCGGGACCCAGAAGGCCGCCATCCTGATCGCGCTGATCGGCGAGGACGCCGCGGGGAACGTCCTCAAGCACCTCGATCAGCCCGAGATCCGCCAGATCACGATGGAGATCGCGAAGATCAAGATGATCGACCCGTCCGAGTACGCGGGCGTGCTGCGGGAGTTCGTCGAGCTGGTCGCGAACGCCCGCGGGCTGGAGCTGGCGGGGCCGCACCTGGCCCGCAAGCTGCTGCAGCGCGCGATGCCGGACGAGGTCGACCGGCTGGTCAAGGACCCCGACAAGCGCAAGGTCCGGGACGACGAAGACGAGGGGGGCGAGGTCCAGCTGCCCGAGCTGCCGGAGCCGCTGATGAGCGCGTCGTCGCGCCGCGTCGCGATGCTGCTGGCCGAAGAAGCGCCGCAGACCGCCGCACTGGTGCTGGCGCACCTGCCGCCGCGCAAGGCGGCGCGGATCATGCTCCTGCTGCCGGCGGAACGGCGGCTCGACGTCACGCGCCGGATGGCGACGATCCGCGAGATCCGTCCCGACGTCGTCCACCGCGTGGCGCAGGTCCTGCAGGCCAAGCTGACGGCGATCAACGAGGAGCCGCTGGTCCCGATGAACGGCGTCCAGACCGCGGCCGACACGCTGACCAAGATGGGACGCTCCGCCGGCAAGGAGATCGTCGAGGCGATGTCCGAGGACTTCCCCGACCTCTCCAAGCAGCTGCGCGACATGCTCTTCACCTTCGACATGCTGCGCGGCCTGGGCGACCGGGACTGCCAGGAGGTGCTGCGGCAGGTCGATCGCGGCACGCTCGCGCTGGCGCTCAAGGGGGGCGACCCGGAGGTGACGCAGCTCTTCATGAACAACATGTCCGAGCGCGCGTCCCAGATGCTGACCGAGGAGATGGACCTGATCGGCGCACCGCGCCTGACCGACATCGAGCGCGCGCAGCGGACGATCATCGAGCTGGTGCTGAAGCTCGAGGCGGAGGGGTCGATCACCCTGGAGGAGACGGCCGGTGCCGCCTAGCCGCCTGCTCGACGCCTCGGACGCGCAGCGCTTCGAGCCCCCGGAGCTGGAGGTCGACGCGATCGCGCTCTACAACACGGGCGAGGTCCGCGACGACGAGCGGGCCCAGGCCAGGCGCCTCGCCGAAGCGGTCCGTGCGGGGTACGCCGAGGGGCTCGAGCGCGGGCAGCGGGAGGGGCTGGCGGAGACGGAGCGGCAGCAGCGCGCGGCCGCCGAGCGGCTGGCGCGGTCGCTGGCGACGCTCCACGGGCTGGAGCGCCAGATCCTGCACGAGGTGCGGGCCGAGGTGACGGAGCTGGCGGTCGGGATCGCGTCGAAGATCGTGCGCGAGAAGATCGCCGCCGGCGAGCCGGTGGCGGTGCGGATCGTGCAGGAGGTCTTCGCGCGGATCGGGCCGGGGGTCGGGCGCAAGGTGCGGCTCAGCCCGGCCGACCTCGAGGCGGTCACGGCGGCGGCCGCGACGCTCGCCGAGCCGGGGAGCGTGCAGCTGATCGCCGACCCGGCGATCGAGCGCGGCGGCCTGCTGGTCGAGTGCGCGGAGGAGGACATCGACGCCCGGATCGCGACGGCGGTCGATATCTTCCGCGACGCGCTGGAGGACCCGGCGTGAGCGCGACCGTGGTCCGCGAGATGCACGAGTCGCTTCACCGCGCGGCCGAGCGCGTCGCGCTGCGGGAGCCGCTCCGCCGCGCCGGGCGCGTCGTGCGCGCCGTGGGCCTGGCGGTCGAGAGCGTCGGGCCGCGGGTCGCGGTCGGTGAGGAGTGCCGGCTGGAGGACGCCGAAGGCGAGCTGCTCTCGCTGGCCGAGGTCGTCGGCTTCGAAGGGAACCGGATCTACTCGATGCCGATCGACGCGCTGCGTGGCCTCCGGCACGGCGACCGGCTGGTCGCGACCGGCCGCACGCCGCGCGTTCCGGTCGGGGACGCGCTGCTGGGCCGGGTGCTGGACGCCGAGGCCAAGCCGCTCGACGGCAAGGGCCCGCTGCCGCCGATGCCGCTGCGCTCGATCCACGCCGACGCCGTGCCCGCGATGCAGCGCCCGCGGATCCGCGAGGTGATGGCGACCGGGATCCGCTCGATCGACGCCGCGCTGACGATCGGCCGCGGCCAGCGGATCGGGATCTTCTCCGGGGCCGGCGTCGGGAAGAGCCGGCTGCTGGGCGGGATCGCGCGCCACGCCGCGGACGACGTGATCGTCATCGCGCTGGTCGGCGAGCGCAACCGCGAGGTGCGCGAGTTCGTCGAGGGGGACCTCGGGCCGGGGCTCGCGCGCGCGGTCGTCTTCGTCGCCACCTCGGACGAGTCGGCGCTGCGGCGCGTGCGCTGCGCGCTGGCCGCGACGACCGTGGCGGAGGGATTCCGGCGCGAGGGGCGGAACGTCACCTTCCTGATGGACTCCCTGACCCGCGTCGCGATGGCGCTGCGCGAGATCGGCCTCTCCACCGGCGAGCCGCCCTCGAACAAGGGCTACACGCCGTCCGTCTTCGCCTTCCTGCCGCGGCTGCTCGAGCGCGCCGGGCGCGAGGAGGGGGGCGGCGCGATGACCGGGCTGTACACCGTCTTCGTCGAAGGGGACGACCTGAACGACCCGATCAGCGACGCCGCGCGCGCGATCCTCGACGGCCACATCGTGCTGGCGCGCAAGCTGGCCGAGCGCGGCCACTACCCGGCGGTGGACGTGCTGGCGTCGGTCTCGCGGGTCATGCCCCACGTCGCCAGCCGCGAGCACCAGGCGGCGGCGCAGCGGCTGCGGCGGCTGATGGCGATCTACCGCGACAACGAGGACCTGGTCGCGATCGGCGCCTACCGGCCGGGGATCGACGAGGCGCTCGACGAGGCGGTCAAATGGCACCGCCCGATCGAGGAATACCTGCAGCAGGATCTCACCGTCGCCAGCCCGCTGGTCGAGACCCTCGCCGGGCTCGACGCGATCGGGGCCTGAGATGGCGCGCTTCGTCTTCCCGCTCGACGTGCCGCTGCGGCTGGCGCGCGTCCAGCGCGGACAGGCGCGGCGCGAGCTGGCTGCGGCGATCCGCGCGGCGGCGGCCGCGGAGGAGGCGCTGCAGCAGGCGGCGCTCGCGCTGCGCGAGGCGGGGCGGCAGATCGACCGCGAGCGCGTGGCCGGCGTGACCGGCCGCGAGCTGGCCACGCTGTCCCAGCTCTACGAGCGCGCGCAGTCGCGGGTTCCGGCGCTGCGGGTGCGGCGCGACGCGGCGGTGGAGCGCGAGCTGGAGGCCCGCGGGCGCCTCGCCGCGGCGACCCGCGAGGCGCAGGTGCTCGAGCGCCTGCGCGAGGAAGCCCAGGCCCGCTTCCTGGCCGAGGAAGGGCGTCACGAGCAGTTGGCGAGCGACGATCTCGTGCTGGTCCGCCGCACGCGCAGCGTGCTGGCGGAGCAGCAGCGGAGACGGCTGTCATGAACGGACGGAAACTCCTGGTCGCGACCGCGGCGGCGGCATTGACCGTCAACGCGCTGATCGTCATCGACGCGCTGTCCTTCGGAGTGCTCGTGTCGCCGGCGGAAGCCAAGGCGAGCGGCAGCGAGCGGTCGCGCACCTCCGAGCGCGGGAAATCCGCTGCGCCGGCGGCGGCAGGCCCGTCGTCCGCGGCGCCTGCGGCCGGCCCGGCGGAGGCCGGAGCGAGCGAGGCCGAGGCCGCCTACCGCGCGCTCGTCGAGGGGCTGCAGCAGCAGAAGCAGGCGCTCGATCGCCGCAGCGACGAAGTGGCGGAGCGCGAGCGGCAGCTCCAGGTGCTGAAGCAGTCGCTGGCCGCCGACGCGGCGGCGATGCCCGCGGGCGGGGCCGGAGCGGGCCCCGGTGCGGGCGGCGCGGCCGGCGCCGGCGGGGCCGCGGCGTCCCCGCACGCCGCGTTCGACCGGCTGCTCAAGGCCTACGAGGGGATGGACCCGGAGAACGCGGCCGCGGCGCTGGCCGAGCTCTACAACAAGGACCAGCAGGTCGTGGTCGACGTGCTGCTCGGGATGAAGCCGCGCCAGGCCGGCGCGGTGCTGGATTCGATCGCCGCGACGGCCCCGTCGGTCGCCGCCGAGCTGTCGCTCGCGGTCTGGAAGCGCGACCAGTAGGGTCGGCTACCGGCCGGCGGGACGTTCGAGCCGATCGATCAGCCGGCCGAGCTCGCGGTCGAAGATTCCGTAGGCCGCGTCGTTGAGGTGCAGCCCGTCGCCGCGGTCGTACCGCGGGTCGAGGCCGCCACCGGAGCGGAGCGGGGCCCAGAGGTCCAGCACGGCCAGCTTCTGTTCGGCGGCGTATCCGCGCAGCCAGGCGTTGTAACGCGCGATCGCTTCGTTCTGGTCCTCGCGCCGCAGGATCCAGGTCTTCACGAACTCCTTGAGGTGCGCGACCACCCCCTGCGGCGCGGCGACCGGGGCGACGGTGGCGAGCGCCGGGGCGATGCCGGCCGCGCGCAGCGCGTCGACCCAGCGCCGGATCATCGCCTCGTAGTCCGGCAGGTCGCCGGGGAAGTAGGCCCCGCACTCCTTCAGGATCACGACGTCGGGGCGGTTCTCCGTCCGCGCCAGCACCGCCGCCAGCGGCTTCGACTTGTCGAAGCCGTACTCGCCGACGTACTCGACGGCGACGTCGCTCCGCCCGGTGCGCGCGGCGAACGCATCGAGCTGCCAGCCGCGCGCGATCGAGGCGCCGATCAGGACGATCCGCAGCGGGCGCTGCACGGCGCTTGCGGCGGGAGGCGGGGGCTCGGCGGGGGCGGTCATGGGGGCCACCAGGCAGAGGGCGAGGGCGAGGAAGGCTGTTCGTCGCGCCATCGGGGATCCTGTCGCGTGCATTCTGCTTCCGGGGGCAGCGTGCGGCCCGAGGAGTATAAACACCGGCCCGCGGCCGGCTCCGGGGCCGATCCCAGGCCGTCCCCGGCTTCTTGACCAGTAGCGCGAAACGGTCAAATCGTCCTGGTTGCCCCGCGCGATGCGGCTTACTCTCCCACCCGCCGGAGTGAATTCACCTTTCGCCCCGGCCCCCGACTCGCTACATTCACGCGGACCGGCCCGCCGTGGCGGGAGGCCGGCAGCGACCGACCCCAGCCGAGGGTGCCGACCGTGTCGGGCAAGTACGATCCGAACCGCGTGGTGAACCCGATCCGGAGACGGATCTTCCGGACCCGCATCTCGCGCGCGGAGAACGTCGCCTCGGCGGCACTCGTGCTGCTCGTGATCGGCGCCGCCGCGTGGGTCGTGGCGCAGCGCGACCGCTACGACCCGGCCGAGCGCGACGTCTCGCTCGAGGCGCTGCAGGCCGGGAGCATCAAGGAGGTCTCCTACCGCGCCCCGCTCGCGCGCTGGAACGACGCGGCCGGCGTGCCGGCGGCGCCGGGAGGACCGGCCGGTCCGGGCGCCGCCGCCGGCCCGGACCTCGGCCTCTTCCCGCCCGCGCTGCTCGACGGCGGCTGGCAGCTCGACGGCCGGGTCGAGACCTATGACCCGTCGAACCTCTACGAGAAGATCAACGGCCAGGCCGAGCAGTACCTCAAGTTCGATTTCCGCCGGCTGCACTACGTCACGCTCGCCGACGGCCCGACCACGCTGACGGTCGAGCTGTACGACCAGGGGGAGTTCAAGAACGCGCTCGGCGTCTTCGCCTCGCAGCGCGACCCGGAGCGCGAGGTGACCAGGCAGGGGCCGCTCTCGTACTACCGGACCTCGGTCGGCGCGATCGGCATCGCCGACCGCTACTTCTTCAAGATCACTGCCAGCGAGAGCGGCCCGAAGGTGAGCGGCAAGACCGACCAGCTGCTGGCGATGCTGCCGCGCGTCGCGTCGGGCGGCGGCGCGTCGAACGAGCCCTACGCGATCCTGGCCGGGGCGCTGGCCGTGCCGTTCGAGAAGATCTCGTACTCCAAGGAGAACGCGCTGCAGTACGACTTCTTCCAGGACGTCTGGTTCGGCGAGCCGAAGGACGGCAAGGGGACGCGGGTCTTCCTCCACCGGGCTGCGGACGAGACGCAGGCGAAGCAGCTCTCCGAGCGGCTGGTCGTCGAACAGCGCAACGAGCACGACCTCGTCGAGTCGGCCGGGGGCCGCACGCTGATGAAGCACCAGTTCCTCGGCACCTACTTCGGGCTCGCGCGGCACGGCGGCTGGCTCTACGGCGCCGAGAACGCGCCCGATCCCGACACGCTCCGGGCGCTGCTCGCCCGGCTCGACAAGGAGCTCCCGTGAGCGACGAAAAGCCGATCCAGCACCCCGAGTACGAGAAGGCGCCGATGACCCGGCGCGGCTTCTGGACCCGGATCGTGGCCGCGCTCGGCGTGGGCGGCGCGGCGGGGTACCTGGCCAAGGCGCCCGCCGGCTGGCCGCTCTCGATGCGGGACACGACCGGGCTGCGCAGCGTGCCGGTCCCGAAGCCGATGCGGCTGGGCGACTACCGCGTCGCCAAGGCCGCCGGCGCGCCCGACGTCGTCGTCGCGCGCGGCGGCGAGGGGCTGGAGCAGCGCCTCCGGCTGGCGCTCGAGCCGTTCGGCGGGATCGCCGCCTTCGTGCAGCCGGGCGAGATCGTGATGGTCAAGCCCAACGTCGCCTTCGACCGCTCGCCGAACCTGGGCGCGACGAGCCAGCCGGAGCTGCTGGCGGCGCTGGTCCGGATGCTGCTGGTCGACGCCCGCGCGCAGGAGGTGCGCGTCGCCGACAACCCGATCGAGTCGCCCGCCGACTGCTTCGCCAAGAGCGGCGTGCGCCGCGCGGCCGAGGAGGCGGGGGGACGGATCTACCTGCCCGACTCGAACGCTTTCCGGACGCTCGACACGCCCGGCGCGAAGCTGATCGCGAGCTGGCCGATCTTCAACCGGCCGCTGACCAACGTCGACAAGGTGATCGGCGTGGCGCCGGTCAAGGACCACAACCTCTGCCAGGCCTCGATGGGGATGAAGAACTGGTACGGCCTGCTCGGTGGCCGCCGCAACCAGTTCCACCAGGACATCCACGAGATCGTCTCCGACCTCTCGCTGATGATGCGGCCGACGCTGACGATCGTCGACGGCAGCCGGATCCTGATGAAGAACGGCCCGACCGGGGGCGACCCGTCGGACGTGAAGGCGGGCGATGCGATCGTCGCCGGCGTCGACCCGGTGGCGCTCGACGCCTGGGTGTTCGAGCACCTGCTCGGGCGCGGCCGCGACTACCCGCGCTACCTCGCAAAGGCCCAGGAGAAGGGGACAGGCACCCTCGATTGGCAGGGACGCGTGCGCGAGGTGCAGGCGTGAGCGTGCGGCTCGAAAAGCTGCCGGCCTACAAGCCGAAGCGGCTGTTCCGCCTGACCAACGCGCGGATCGTCTCGCAGGTCTTCTTCTTCGGCGCCTTCGTGCTGGCGATCTGGGCGACCTGGACCTCGCGGCTGCAGGGCTTCCCGGTCTCGCGGCTGCTGGAGATGGACCCGCTGGTCCTGATCTCGACCGCGCTCGCCACCGGATACGTCTACCGCTTCCTCGGCTGGGGGCTGCTGGTCCTGGCGATCACGCTGCTGTTCGGCCGCGCCTTCTGCAACTGGATCTGCCCCTACGGCACGCTGCACCAGTTCGTCGGCTGGCTGTTCAACATCCGCAAGCCCTCGGACCGCTGGGCCTCCAACCGCTACCGGCCGATCTACTTCCTCAAGTACGGCATCCTGTCGGTCCTGCTGGTCCTGGCGGCGATGGGGTCGCTGCAGATCGGGTTGCTCGACCCGATCTGCCTGATGTACCGGACCTTCGCGACCGCCGTCGCCCCGGCCAGCGACACCCTCGTCGCCAGCGCGGCCGAGCGGCTGCAGCTGGACGGGATCTGGCTCGACAGCCTGAAGTTCCGGCCGGGGGTCGAGCACCGGGTCTTCGTCGGCTCGTTCTGGATCGGGCTGTTCCTGTTCGGCCTGGTGGCGATGAACCTGGTCATCCCGCGCTTCTTCTGCCGCGTCCTCTGCCCGCTCGGCGCGCTGCTGGGGGTCTTCTCGCGCTTCGCGGTCTTCCGCATCAACCGCGACCTCCACAAGTGCACCGACTGCAACATGTGCCTCTCGCGCTGCGAGGGGGCCTCCGACCCGCAGGGGCAGCTCCGGCTCTCCGAGTGCTTCTCGTGCATGAACTGCATCGACGACTGCCCGGAGGACGCGCTGTCGTTCCGCGCCTTCGGCCTCGACACGAAGCAGGTCGTGCCGGGCCCCGACTTCGGCAAGCGCAAGGTCGTCTTCGCCGGGATCGCCGGGGTCGCCGCGCTGCCGCTGATCAAGAACAACGGCGTCAACTCGGGCCAGAACTACTCGCCCAAGCTGATCCGCCCGCCCGGGTCGGTCGAGGAGCAGGAGTTCCTCGAGCGCTGCATCAAGTGCGACCAGTGCATCAACGTCTGCCCGACGAACGTGCTCCAGCCGGCGACGCTGGAGGAGGCGGGGGTCGAGGGACTCTGGACGCCGGTGATGAACTTCAACATCGGCCACTGCCAGCTCAAGTGCACGCTGTGCAGCGAGGTCTGCCCGACCGGCGCGATCCGCAAGATCACGGTCGAAGAGAAGATGGGCAAGGGGCAGTACGCCAAGCAGGGGCCGGTCCGGCTCGGGACCGCGTTCTACGACCTCGGCCGCTGCCTGCCGCACGCGATGGAGATCCCCTGCGTCGTGTGCGAAGAGGTCTGCCCGGTCTCGCCGAAGGCGATCCAGACCAAGGACGTCGAGACCAAGGACGTCTTCGGGAGGGTCGTCGTGCTGAACAAGCCGTTCATCGTCCCGGACCTCTGCATCGGCTGCGGCATCTGCCAGACGGAGTGTCCGGTCACCGATTCGCGGGCGGTCTACGTGACCCCCGTCGGGGAGTCGCGCTCGCTCGAGCGGCGGCTCCTGCTCCAGCACCGCGCCGAGAGCGCCTGAGAACTGCACGCGAGGAGAGCGAGCGATGAGCGAAAACGGGACGTCGAGACGGGGGTTCATCAAGGCGGCGATCGCGTCGGGCGCCGCGGCCGGGGCGTGGAGCCACCTCGCGCTGGCGGCGGAAGGCGCCGCGCCGGCGGGCGCGGGCGCGGAGCCGGCGGCGAGCGTGCCGCGGAAGAAGCTCGGCTCGACCGGGCAGGAGATCCCGATCCTGCTGATGGGCTGCGCGCAGAAGTTCGACGAGAAGTACGACAAGGTGCTGCACCGGGCGCTCAAGGACGGCGTGAACTACCTCGACACCGCGCTGGTCTACGAGGACGGGCAGTCGCACAAGACGATCGCGCCGTTCCTCAAGCAGGTCGGGGACCGGAGCAAGCTCTGGATCACCTCGAAGGGACCCGGCGAGGCCGACCCCGACCCGGTGAAGGCCTACGAGAAGGAGCTGGACACCTGCCTGGCGCAGCTCCAGACCGACTACCTGAACCTCTACTTCATGCACGCGGTGGACGACCCGGCGCGCCTCGGCCCGGAGTTCATCAAGATGGGCGAGCGGATGCGGAAGAGCGGAAAGACGCGCTTCTTCGGCCTCTCGTGCCACGGCAAGAACGAGCTGGAGGTCCTCAACGCGGCGGCGGCGGCGGGCGGGATCGACGTGATCATGTTCCGCTACAACTTCGCCCGCTACGGCGACCTGGCGCTGAACAAGGCGATCGACGCCTGCAGGAAGGCCGGGATCGGCCTGATCGCGATGAAGACGCAGGACTCGGTGCCGAAGGAGCAGGAATCGGTCGTGAAGTTCGTCTCGAAGGACTTCACGCTGTCGCAGGCGAAGCTCAAGGCGGTCTGGGCCGACGGCCGGATCGACGCCGCGGTCTCGCACATGGACAACACGACCAAGCTGGCCGAGAACGTCGCCGCGGCCCGTTCGCCGATCCAGCTCTCGATGGCGGACTTCCAGCTGCTGCAGCGGCTGGCCACGGCGCGCGCCCACGTCTCCTGCCGGGGGTGTGCGCAGCTCTGCGAGGCGCAGGTGGAGGGCGAGACGAAGATCGCCGACACGCTGCGCTTCCTGATGTACCACGAGTCGCTACGGCGAGACGGCGAAGGCGCGGCGGCTGTTCGCGGCGCTGCCGGAGGGCGCGCGGCGGCTCCACGGCGTGGACTTCGCGGCGGCGGCGCAGGCCTGCCCGCAGGGGATCGACATCGCCGCGCGGATGCGGCGGGCGCACGAACTGCTGGCGTAGGGACGAAGGCGAGGGCGGGCGCGCTCAGTCGCGCCCGTTCGCGCCGATCTCTCCCCAGAACTGCGAGAGGAACGAGAGCATCGCCTCGTGACGCCGCGCGGCCTCGGCCCGCGCCGTCGGCGTGTGCATCCCGTCGGCGAGCTTCAAGCAGCTTGACCGCGAAGTGGTCGAGCGCGTGGCGGCGGTCGTCCAGCGAGCGGCCGCCTTCCGCGAACGGGTCGCCCGGGTGATAGAAGAGGCCGTCGCTCCCGGCGGCGGCCATCGACTGGTGGCAGGCGAACACGCGCGCGATGCCGACCGCGCCGATCGCGTCGAGGCGGTCGGCGTCCTGCAGCACCTCGCCGATCGGGCCGGGCGGGGCGAGGCCGCGCGACCAGCTCGAGGCGGCGACGGCGGCCAGGATCTCCCGGCGCTCGCCGGCCGCGTACCCGACCTCGGCCAGCAGCGGCTCGGCGGCGCGCGAAGAGCGCTCCCCGGACGTAGCGCGCGCCGGATCGTGCTTGGGCGTCGGGTCGAGGTCGTGGACCAGCGCCGCCGCGCCCGCGAGATCCGGGTCGGCGGCCGCCTCGGGCGCCAGGCGGAGCGCCCAGCGGTAGACCCGCGCGACGTGCAGCGCGTCGTGCGCAAGGTCGCGGCCGTCCATCAGCGGGGCGACCCGCTCCCAGAGCGGGAGGTGGCGCGGGAAGAGCAGCGTCTCGGGGGGGAGGGGGCCGGCCGTTCCGGCCGGAAGGGCGGTCGGGAACGGGTCCCGGCGGCCCGCGGCCGGCGGGGCGGAAGCCCCCGCCGGCGACCGGCCGGGTCCGCCTTTGTTCCCGGGGCGCTGGAGACTATCTTCCACGGCAGGACGGTAGCACAGGGACGATGGGCTCGATCAACGCGGCACGGACCGTCGGGATCGTCGGGTACGGGCGCTTCGGGCGCGCGCTGGCGGAGCTGTTCGTCGACGCCGGAATCGTGGTGCGGGCCTGGGATCCGGTCGCGCCGGTCGAGCCCGCGCTGGCCGCCGGCGACGGGCTGGCCGGCGTCGCCGCGTGCGACGTCGTCGTGCTCGCGGTGCCCGTCGCGGCGACCGCCGCCGCCGCGCGCGCGGTGCGCCCGTTCCTCGGCGCGTCGCAGCTGGTGCTCGACGTCGCCAGCGTGAAGACCGGCCCGGTCGCCGCGCTGGCCGAGATCTTCGGGCGCGACGTGCCGTGGGCCGGTACGCACCCGCTGTTCGGCCCGACCAGCCTCGCGCTCGGCGAGCGGCCGCTGCGCGTCGTGGTCTGCCCGAACCCGATGCACCCGGACGCCGCCCCTGCTGCGCGCGCGCTGTTCGAACGCGCGGGCTGCGAGGTCCACGAGGCGACGCCGGAAGAGCACGACCGCGCGATGGCCGACTCGCACGCGCTGACCTACTTCGTCGCCAAGGGGCTGCTCGACGCCGGCGCCGGCTTCGAAGGCGAGCTGCTGCCGCCGTCGGCGCTGGGGATCGTGCGCACGCTGGCCTCGGTCCGCTCCGACGCCGGCCACCTCTACACGGCGCTGCACCTGCAGAACCCCTACGCGGCCGAGGCGCGCCGGCGGCTGCTCGACGCGCTCGTCGCGGCCGACGCGGCGCTTCGCGCGCCGGGGGCCGCGGCCGGGGAGGCGCCGGCCGCCGCGACCGCACCCGCCTCGCCGGAGGAGATCCCCGACCTCGGCACGCGCTCGCCCGAGCTGCGCGCCGCGCGCGACCTGATCGACGACGTCGACCGCGACATCCTCGCGCTGCTCGCGCGCCGGGCCCGGCTGGCGCGCCGCGCGCACCGCGCCAAGGCCGAGCTGGGCCGCGGCATCACCGATCCGCGGCGCGAGGAGGCGCTGCGCGCCGACCGGCGCGCGTGGGCCGACGCGCTCAACCTGGACCCCGACGCGGTGGACGAGGTCGTGCAGGCCCTGCTGCGTTTCTCGCGCCGCGTGCAGGGGCTCGAGGAAGCGAAGGGACGCCCGTGATCATCCTGTTCGACCTCGAGGTCCCGGAGTCGGCCGTCGCGCACGCCGAGGAGCGCGCGCGCAGCTTCCCCGGGATCACGCCCGCGCCGCTACGTCTACAGCGGCGCCGACCACACCGTGACCGAGCTGCACCTGATCGGGCCGACCGCCGCCGTGCCGACCGACGTCTTCGAGGAGCTGCCCGGCGTCGTGCGCGTCGTGCGCGTCTCGGCCAAGTACCGCCTGGTCGGCCGCCACGACCCGCGCTTCGCGACCGTCGGCTTCAACTACAACGGCGTCGCCTTCGACGAGCGGCAGGTCCACGTCTTCGCCGGGCTGTGCGCGGTCGACACACCGGAGCACGTCGACCGGACGCTCGAGGCGGTCGCCGCGGCCGGCCTGGTCACGACGCGGATGGGGGCCTACAAGCCGCGCACCAGCCCGTACGACTTCCAGGGGCTCGGGCCGCGACTGCCTGCCCTGGGTCTTCGACATCGCCGGCGCGGCACGGGATCAAGGTCATCGCGATGGAGGTGACCAACGCCCGGCACATCGACGAGATCCACGGCGCGCTCGACCGCAACGGCCGCGCGACCGGCGTGATGCTTCAAGTGGGGACGCGCAACGCGCAGAACTTCGAGCTGCTCCGGCAGGTCGGCCAGCAGCGCGAGCTGCCGGTGCTGTTCAAGCGCGGGATGGGGATCACGCTCGAGGAGTCGCTGCTGGCCTGCGAGTACGTGGCCAGCGAGGGGAACCCCAACATCGTCTTCTGCCTGCGCGGCGTGAAGACGCACCTGGGCGACCCGCACCGCAACATGGTCGACTTCGCGCACGTCCCGGTCGTGCGGCGCCAGACCCGGATGCCGGTCTGCATCGACCCGTCGCACTCGGTCGGCACGCTGCGCGCCGCCCCGGACGGCCTGTCGGACATCGTCCACGTCACGGGGCAGGGGATCATCGCCGGCGCGTCGATGGTGCTGGTCGACATCCACCCCGTCCCGGAGAAGGCGCTGTGCGACGGGCCGCAGGCGCTGCGGCTGGAGCAGCTGCCGCGGTTCGTGGAGTACGCGCGGCGCGTGCGGGCGTGCTACGAGGAGGTGACGTGCAGCCCGCTGGAGTGAGCGCGGGCCTGTCCTGTTCGCCCTCGCCGGTGTTACGCTGAGCCCGTGCTGCTACGCGGGGGTGTTGTAGGCCACCGATCTTGGATCGCGGCTGTACGCGGTTTGCGGCATCGCATAGGCCGTCGCGAAGCTCACTCAGCGCGGCGAAATCGGGCCGAGCGTGAGCACAGCGACGGGAATCGCTCGTCGAGCGGCATGCCGGGCTGCACGAGCGCAGACGGCGCCCCCGGCCGGAACAAGACCGCAGATACCTCCCTCACGCCGCGCGGGTCAACAAGACGACGGGAAGGTGCGCTCGCCCTTCCAGGTACCTGACCTTGAGTGCGAGCCGCACGCCCGGCCGCCCGCGGACCGGCGCCTGCGGCCGGGCGCTACACGACGAGCGTGGCCATCGCGCCCGGGGCTCGAAGCGCGGGCGATGATGCGCCGGCAGCCGCCCGAAGTAGATCTCGTCGGGCGTCGCGCCGGCCAGCCCGGCGTGCGGGCGCTGGCCGTTGTACCAGTCGGCGACGAGCGCCAACTCCTTTCCCATCGTCCGCCACCGGATCGGCGCCAGCCATCGCCGTACACCTTCCTCCTTGAGCGTGCGGATGCAGCGCTCGATGAGCGCGATGCTACCGTGCTTGCCGATCGCGCCGAAGCGCTGCCGAATCCCGGAACGACGGCAACCGCGCCGGAACGCTTTCGCGGTGAACTCACGCCCGCGGTCCGTGATCAGGTGCCGCGGAGACTGCCCTGCGGCCCGGATCATGCTGGCCAGGAAGGCGTTGACCGCCACAGCCTTCGGCCGGCCCCGGAAGACTCGAACGCCCATGATCCGGCGAGAGAAGTGGTCGACGCCGACGGCGACCCAGCAGGAAAAGGGCCAGCGTTGGGGGACCGACCAGGGCAGCCACGAGATCCAGAAGCCGGCGAGCGTCGGCACGGTGGTCAAGTCGACGAGCCAGATGTGATTCGGACGCGACGACCGGATGCGGCGCTCGCTCCGGGCCGTCGCGGCAGGCGCCACGCGACGGGGGCGGCGCTTCAGCATCCGGCGGACGGTCGTCCGCCCGAGATGGAGGCCGGCGCGGGAGAGCACGGCGGCGATCCGTGCGGTCCCCATCGCGGGGCACAGCACCTTCAAGCGCCGAACCAGGTGCGCGACGAGGTCCGGGAACCTGTTCACGGGGTCGGGTGTCTGGACGAGCGCGGAGGGTCCGTCCTCGTCGAGCCGTATCATCCACGAGGCGACGGTTGCCTCCGTGACGAAGAACCGTTCGGCCGTTTGGGACGCCGACCAGCCCCGAGCGGCGCGGAGCTCGAGAATCGCGAGGCGCTCGACCGCCGGGTAGTGCGGGCGGTGTCGCGGCGGGACGCGCTCCATGCGAGCGTCCTTGATGCGCAACTCCTCGCGGAGGAGGGCCACCTCGTGCGTCAGGTGGACGGAAGCGGCGACGCGGTTGGTGGCCGCGAGCAGCGCGATTCTGGCCACGGAGAAGGCGTGGAGGATGGCGGAACGAGTCTGCCGAGAGCAGTTGGAGGGCAGTCCGAACCTGAGGCCGCAGTCGCCGGACACGATCAGACCCTCCTCGGAGCGTCCTTCCCCCCCGCGTGGCAGAGGAGGATAAGCCGCTGTAGAGACAGGACATGGAGGCGCGGAGGCAGATCCGAAAGACCCCTTTTCCCTGGACTCCCCGCGGTTGAACGAGCGTTTACGGCGAACGGTCTTGACGTTGATCTATAGTTAAGCCATGATCTAGAAGTGAGCGAACCGGTCGAGCCTCTCGATCCGTCGGAAGCCAGAAGGAGGATCCGGTCGATCCTCGACACCGGGGCGGTCGTCCCGTCGGGTCACGCGTTGGAAGAGATGGAGAAGGACTCGCTGACGATGGTGGACTGCATCAACATTCTGCGAGGCGGCCGGGTGGAGCCGGCCGAGTGGGAGCGAGGCAGTTGGCGTTATCGCGTTCGGACCGCGCGCATCTGCGTCGTCGTCGCGTTCCGATCGGAGTCGAAGTTGGCGATCGTGACGGCGTGGAGGGAACGGCCATGACCTGCGAACAGTGCGGCGGGCCCACGACGACGGCGCGGGAGAACTTCCACTACCTGGCTTCCGGCCTTCCGAACGTGACGCTCGTCGGGGTGCTGGTGACCCGGTGCCCGAAGTGCGGCGCGTTCGAGGTGGAGATCCCCCGGATCGAGGACCTCCACCGGACGATTGCTCGGGCGGTGGTCACGAAGCCGGCGCCGCTCACTCCCGCGGAGGTCCGGTTCCTGAGGAAGTGGTTGGGCTGGTCGGGCGTCGATTTCGCGGCGCACATGGGCGTGACGCCTGAGACCGTGTCCCGCTGGGAAACCGGCAGCTTGGGCATGGGTGCCGCTGCCGACCGTCTTATCCGGCTCATGATTGTCAATCAGGCACCGGTGCAGGATTACTCGCTCGAGCTGTTGAAGGCGATCGACGACAAGGCCTCCGCGCCGTTCCGGCTGGGAGTCGAGGCGGATGAGAAGGGCTGGCACGCCGTCGCCGCGTGAGCTTCGGCGGGTGTCAGGGCCCGCCGGTGATGTGGGTCCGCGAGACTTAAGCGGCCAGAGATCGAGTTCTCGTTGTCGTTGAGAGGAGACGAGCGACTTTGGAGTTCCCGTGGCTGGCGCCTCGGTAGTTGCCGAGGCGATCGATCCGTCGACGAGGGAGCGATGCTCTATCGGATGGTCGAGGAGAACACGAAGCCAAGTCGCAGTAGAGAAGGGAGTTGGCTTCCGGCGCAAGTCCGGCCGGGCAGTTTGGGATGCGTTCCGAACGCGGAGCCAATCCTCCACTTTTCGAACTTCCGGCGGGGCGGTTAACGGGGAAGGTGTGTTCGGGGCGGCCGGGGGCCCGGAGTGGCGCGACGGGACGCGGAAAGCGGGAGCCCGTAACCGGGGGGCGGTTCTCCGCGGTTACTCAAGGCGTAGTCTTGCCAAGCACTTCTCCGGCCTTAGCCGCCGTGACGCTCTCTCGCTCTCTGCGGTCCGTGGGAGAGCCGAACAGGGCTGACGCCAGGTGTACGCGACACCGTCGGTACTTGAGGGTGCGAGCGGCCCGTCGTCCCGCCATGACCAAGGCCATGCGGTAGAAGGCCGGCGAGCCCCTCGGCCTGATGCGAGACGTCGCTCTGGGCTCGATGATGATGTGCATCAAACTGCTACCGCCTCTTGGAGGAAAAGATGCCTGGGGGAAGACAAGCCGATTTCGATCGCGGAGACTGGCGAGAGCGACTTGCCGAGACGGTATTCCGCGCGTTCGCATTCACGACACGAGTGCGTCGCGAGGATGATGTTGGCCACGACCTGTTCTGCGTCTTGTCAAGACGCAAGGACCGACTTCTGTGGGCTGGGTCATCGTTCACGGTCCAGGTCAAGAGCGATCTTGCCCCCATCGTGTTTTCGAAGCCGCACGAGCTGGAGTGGCTACACAGCCTGGAGAGCCCGCTCTTTGTCGCAGTCGTTCATCAGAAGGAGAAGCGGATTGATGTCTACTCAACCTGGCGGCGACTCACCGCGATTCTCGGTGAGGCGGCTGAGAGTCGGACCCTCGTTCCGGAGCCAATCGGCGCCGGCTACAACGCGATCGAGATCGACGCACGCGGGACACAGCGTATTCCGCTCGGCCCGCCCGTTGCGAGTATCGTGCTCGATGATGTCTTCGATGATTCGCGCGTCGAGCACATCCGGTCCGTTCTGGAGCCGTGGATCGAGCTGGATCGGAACAACATAGTACGGAGTCGCGTCGGCATGTACTATGTCGTTGGGCCTCGAGGGCATGTGACCAACGAGCCTGTCGATCCAAAGAGCTTGGCGGAGTTCTTCTACTGGAACGCCCGCAACCTGCCTGAGTGCCTCATGAATTTTGGGCGGTCAGCGGCAGCCCTGCGATCCGTGCTTCGCGCTGGCCTCGGAGAGGACGGCGAGAAGCAGGACGCTTGGGCTCGAAGGATCTCGGATCTCGAATCCGCACTACGCGCCTACTCCGAATTCCTGACGCCCGTCGCTCGGTCCACGCTGGAGAAACTCGGGATGAGCTTCGAGGGATAGCAGTTCGTCATCAGCACTCCAGGGTTCGCACTCGGACGCGAAGCTCCTCATCCGACGGGTGGGTATAGACGATCGTCGTCAAGGGCGACACATGCCGAGCGAACCGCTGCGCCAGGAAGAGGTCCCGCGACGATCGGTACACGCTCGTGACGGCGGTGTGCCGAAGCGCGTGGAAGGGGTAGTGCCGGTCGAAGCCCGCTACCTCCTGCCAAGTGCGCCACGCCGTCTGGACCCGGCGCTTCGAGATCCGCCGCCGGGACTGAGAGCAAAGTAGGGGCGCTGTCGGCGAGAGATCTTCGCCGCGTTCTCTCTTGAAGGCCCAGAGCCGCCGCAGCTTCGGCAAGAGCTTGTCGCCCGACGCGGCCGCCGCGATCCTGGAGTGCCTCGGCCTGCCGGCCCGACCGCCACCCGCGGCCTCGGCCCGCCGGCCCGTCGGGCTGTTCGACCCCGATCCGGAGTGGTCCCGCGATCCGGAGTGGTCCCGCGAGTGAGGAAACGCCTCACGCGGGGAGGGGTCTGCCGGGTTCCGAGTGAGTTCGGCCGGCCGCGGCCGCGGAGCGGTCGGCCCGGCGTCGAAGCGGAACCCTGATTACCCCTGACTCGATCTAAGCCTGCGGTCAGCCCCGTCCCGACGCGCCGGTGCTACCCTCAGCCCGTGCTGAAACGCGGGCCATTCCGCTTATCCGTCGAGCGGATCGGTCGCCGCCGCGTCCTCCTCCGGACCCAGCGGATTCCTCGGCCTGGCGTCGACGATCTCGGAGGAGGAGCGGAAGATCCTCCAGGAGATCGAGGCGCTCCTCGACTAGCGTTCGCGAACCGGACCGAGCCGGGCCACCGCTAACTCGAGCGGTTTCCTGCGTAAGACGCTCCGGGTGCCCGGCCCGGCGGCCCGTAAGTCACAAGCCCATCGGCGTATGCTTCGGACCAGCGAGGTGCACTCGGAGGGGGAACGAGCGTGCCACTCGTCGCGGGATCGAGGCTCGGTCGTTACGAGATCCGGTCCCTGCTCGGGTCGGGCGGGATGGGTGAGGTCTACCGCGCCCGCGACGAGGGCCTCGAGCGGGACGTTGCGATCAAGGTCCTGCCCGAGTCGCTCGCCTCCGATCCTGAGCGACTGCGGCGCTTCGAGCTGGAAGCGAAAGCGGCCGGGCGTATCAACCACCCGAACATCACCGCGGTGCACGACGTCGGCGTACACGAGGGGTACCCGTTTGTCGTGCAGGAGTTGCTCGAAGGGCGCCCGCTGGACGAGGTGCTGAGGGATGGCCCGCTGCCGCCCCGCGTGGCGGTCAGGTACGCGATCGAGATCGCGGAAGGTCTGGCGGCCGCACACGAAAAGGGGATCGTGCACCGCGATCTGAAGCCGGGGAACCTCTTCGTCACGAAGGACGGCCGGATCAAGCTGCTCGACTTCGGGCTGGCCAAGCTGGCGGTGGCGGCAGTGCCCGCCGCTCTCGAGAGCTCGCAGCTCGAGACGCGGCCGGCGGAGACGATCCCGGGCATGGTGATGGGCACGCTCGGCTACATGTCGCCGGAACAGGTGCGGGGGCAGGCGGTCGACCACCGGACCGACCTCTTCGCGCTGGGTGTCGTGCTGTACGAGATGCTCTCCGGCAGACGGCCGTTCCAGGGCCCCACCTCTGCCGACACCCTGAGCGCCATCCTGACGCGGGATCCGCCCGACCTCTCGGCGCCGCCCCTGAACCTGCCTGCGTCGCTGGATCGGGTGGTGCGTCGGTGCCTCGAGAAGCAGGCGAGCGCGCGGTTCGAGTCGGCGCGAGACGTCGCACTCGCTCTCGACGTCGCGTCGCTGGCCTCGTCCCCCGACGAGGCGGCCTCGCGGCAAACCGGACCGGTGCCGCCGCCGCGCGATCTCCCGGAGGCGAAGTCGCGGCACGGACGCTTCGCCCTCGCGGCCGGCGGGCTGGTGCTCGCGGCCGCTGTGGCGGTCGCCGTGCTCTCCTGGTCGTCACGGCGGCGGGCCGTCCCGCCTCTCCCGGTGACCGATCCGAAACACGTCGTCGTGGCCGTCCTCGAGAACCGCACGGGCGACCCGTCGATGGACGGCGTGGGCCTGCAGATCACGGACGCGCTGACGGGCGATCTGTCGAAGACCGGCGAGCTGGAGGTTGCGAGCGCCCCGCGCGCCGCCGGCGGGCTCGGCCCGGTCGCCCGGGGAGCGGACACGAGCGCCGACCCGCTCCGCGACCTCGCGCTGCGGTACGGCTCCGGCCTCGTCGTCGCCGGGGCGTACGACCTGCGCGGCGAGGAGCTCGAGCTGCAGGCCCGGCTGGTCGAGCCGCTCGCGGGAAAGGTCGTGTACACCGCGCCTGCGGTTCGGCTGTCCCCCACCGATCCCCTCGCGGCGCTCGAGGCGTGGCGCCAGCGGATGACGGGCGCGGTCGCGTGGTATTCCGACACGATCCGGCGCACCTGGGGAGTCGAAACGATCCGGCCGCCCCGGCACGACGCTCTGGTCGAGCTCCGCGTGGCCATGTCGACGTTCCTGAGCGACTACCCTGCGACGCTCTCGCACCTCAGGCGGGCGCTCGCGCTCGATCCCGAGTTCGACTTCGTCCGCGTCCTGCAGTACCTGACGGACTGGAACATCGCGGCGTGGGAGGACGCCTCCCGGGCGGTCGCCGAGCTGGAGGCGAACCGCGAGCGCTTGACGGAGCGCGAGCGGCTCCTGGCCCGGTTCGTACGCGCCGATTTCGATGGACGAGCGGCGGACGCGCTGGCCGCACTCCGCGAGCTCGACACGGCAACGGCAGGGGCACCCGCGATCCGTTACCACCGGGGCGTCACCGAGCTGCAGCTGAACCGTCCCGGCGACGCGATCCGGTCGCTGTCGAACCTGCTCTCGACGTGGTGGGGTGACCTCTGTCACGTCTGCGCCCATCACCAGCTCTCGTCCGCCTATCACCTGAACCGCGACTACGAGGACCAGCTCCGCGTGGCGCGCGAAGGCGGGCGGCTCTTCCCCGACACGCTCCTGCTCGCCGCGGACGAGGCCGCGGCGCTGGCTGCGCTCGGTCGTATCGACGAACTGGAGACGCTGATCGACGACTGCCGGTCGCGTCCGGTGCGGCAGGGTTCCGGCACCGTCGGCCGGCTGATGCTGAAGGCCGCGACGGAACTGCGCGCTCACGGTTTCGTGGAGGCCGCGCGCGCCATGGCGGAGCTGTCGATCGCCTGGCAGAGGGGACGACCCGACGGGGAGCCGCGAGCCGAGGACGACCGCGCGGAACTCGGCACGGCCCTCCTCGTCGCCGAGCGCTGGGACGAGGCACGTGCGGTGTTCCGCTCGCTTGCCGCAGAGCATCCGGAAACGTTGGTCTACCGCGGACGCCTGGGGACCTTGGCGGTGCGTTTGGGGCAGCCCGACGAAGCGCGGCGGATCGATGCGCAGCTGGCAGCGATCGAGCGGCCCTGCCTGTTCGGGGAGCACCTGGTGCTGCGGGCGGGGATCGCGGCCCAGCGGGGAGACAAGGAACGGGCGGTGGACCTCCTGCGCAGGGCGCTTGCGGAGGGCTGTTACCTGCTTCCATCCCTCCACCGGGAGATTGACCTGGAGCCGCTGCGCGGCTACCCGCCCTATGAAGCGCTCCTGACTCCGGTGGGGTGACGGGCACGCCGCCCGCCCCGGCCCTAGCTTCCTCTCGAGGGCCTCATGAAGAGAAACGGAAGCTTCGGCCTGGTGCTGTTGGCCGTCGTGATGGCGATCGTCCTGCTGCTGGAAGTAGTGTGCCAGCGATTCGTCGGGCTCCGCGAGTCGCGGTAATGCCGTCCGCCGGCCGGACGCTCCCAACTTCCTAGCGGGCGCGGGCCGTCATGGAAACGCGATGACGTACGTCGGCGCCGGCTCCGGGTCGGGCTCGCCCTTCCGGGGCCGGGTCGGGTCGATGTGGTCGCAGGGATCGTCCTCCGGCAAGGAGGCCATCTCCTCGGGCGTGAGCAGGCGCCCGCCGAGCGTCTCGCGCGCGTCGGGCGGGACCGGGGACGGCTGCGCGGGAGGATCAACGCGCAACCCCTCTTCGACGCGGCCGGTGCAGCGCAGGAACCAGCCGAGGTCGCTGCGGCGGGCGGCGCGGTCGTCGGCCTCGTCGGAGGTCGCGAGGAGCTCGCGCAGCAGCGCCTCGGCTTCCTCCTTCCGGCCGAGCGCCCACAGCGCGCGGGCCCACGATTCCATGAACGCGCGCTCATGGTAGTTGTCGAGCCGAGGGCCGGTCCGGGCGCCGTCGCGAAGGAATCCGTAGTAGCGCTCGGCCCGCTCGGCAGGCGAGCCGCGGTCGTCGCTGCCGTACGGCGGAAGCTCGTGGTCGATGCCGTGGCCTTCGACGTACGGCGGGCCGTCACCGCGCTCGGGCGGCATCGTCACCGCGAGCCGCCGAGCCGCGCCCGGCGCCCAGCGGGCCCGTGCGTGCCGGCGCGTGAGGAGGAGCGCCGCACCGTTCGCCGCGTCGACGCGTACCAGGCCGCGCGCGGCGTCGTGCGCGACGACGAACGCGCCGTCCGGCGACCACGTCGGCCGGGATCGCGGCGTGTCGTCGCGCCGGAGCCAGTCCTGCCGCGGCGCGCGGCCGAGCGGCGCCGCCGCGAGCTGCTGCCCGGTCGCCGCGTCGAGCACGACGAGCGTCCCGTAGAGGTCGCCGGAGCCCGCGCCGGCCGGGACCAGGCGCGTGGCCGCGACGCGCGTCCCATCGGGTGAGAAGGCGCCCCACGCCGTCCGCTCCGCGAGCACGCGGCGCTTTCCGGTCGCGAGTTCGTAGACGGCGAGCGTCGGCGTCCCGGAACCCGGCCTGGCGTCGTCAGAGCGTGCCGGGGTCCACGCGGTGTAGGCGAAGGTGCGTCCGCCCGGAGCCCACGCGTCGAACGCACGGGTGACGTGGTGCGGGTCGTCGTCCGGGCGCGAAAAGACCTGGGTGCATCCGGCCATCGGCTCGTCGTCGACGCCGGGCACGCGCTCGATCAGCGCCGTCAGGCCCCACCAGTTGGTGTAGGCGCCGCGCGGCGCCCCGTCGCCCCACGCGGCGAAGTCCGAGCCGTAGCAGAGCCGGGTCGTCCTGCCCGCCGCGAGGTCCAGCGCGAAGAACTCGAAGCACGAGGTGCCGCAGTGGATCCAGAACACGAGGCGGCCGCGGTCGTCCCATCCGGCGAGACGGACCAAGCGGATCCCGGTCGCGAGGACCGGGCTGCCGGGCGGCAACAGGTCACGGACGTTCGAGCCGTTGGCGCGTGCCGTCCAGATCGTGTCCCAGCCGTCGCCGGGGCGCGCTGCGACGAAAACGATGCGCGGAACCCTGATTACCCCTGACTCGATCTCAGCCTGCGGTCAGCCCCGTCCCGACGCGCCGGTGCTACCCTCAGCCCGTGCTGAAACGCGGGCCATTCCGCTTATCCGTTGGGAGGGCTACGCTGCGCAGGTGCTCGCACTTGGTAGTCGCGACGGGAAATCCTTCGTCTCCTTCGCATACCCGGGCCAACTCGTCGTTGCACCATTGCCTCGATAGGAGAGCGTGACATGCGTACTGGCTTTCAGCCTAAGCAGGTCTCTGTCTTGGTGCTTGCACTGACGTGCGTTGTGGGGCCCGGACCATTGTTGCTGGCGGACGGAGCGAGGGCGGCAGGTGACCCTTCCGGGGCGCCATCCGTCCTGCTTCACGGTGTGCGGAAGGAGCTACACGACCACGCTGCGATTGTGATAGACAGATGCTCCAAGGAATCACTACCTCGCGGCTGGGGCATTTCACTTCCGATGCCCTACGAGGAGCCCTGCACTCCGCAGGCACGAATGACATTGCGGATCGCCACGATTGCCGACGGCGGGACTCTCGAAGCAGTGCTCAGTCGAGGCGTGGATGGGATCGATCACGGGGTACTTCGCATCCGCGAACGAGATGAGAGCTGCGACGCGACAGTATCGGGTCGGGCCACGACGGATAAGACGATTCTCCGTGGCGAGTGTTCTGACGGGACAGTCGTCGTGTTAACTGGACGCCGCGAGTCGTTCGGTACGAATTTCGACGAGGAGTTGGGCGAGCCCATGCGGGAGTGCCTGGGCGGCAGTGGGTGGGACCCGCGTGAATCGGCGCTTGCGCTTTCGAGCTTTGGAGAGGGGACACCCGGAAAGGGCTCGGGAGAGCGCGCCCGCAGCGAGCAACGGGAGAAAGAGCCGAGGCCCACGAAAGCGACTTGGGTTGTGGCCCGGTCAGGTGATCTGAATGTGACGTGGAGTCTGCTCGACGACCTCTGGGCCGTCATGCAACTACCGCGCTCGGTCCTGGAGAAGCCTCTAGAGGCGCATGTTCCAGTCTGTCTCGCGTTGTGGACTGGCACCGAGCTCCGAGTCGAGCGCCGTCTTGACATGGTTCGCGTTTGGCGGTCCGGGAAGGAGCTCAACATTCACCGGGTCGATGCTCAGGTGGAGCTTCGGGCGGTTCCGGATCCACTTGTAGACGGGGGATTCTGGAACCGAATCGTGGTCGGCGTCGATTGATACGACTCGGTGTAAGCGACCACGTGCGGTGTGGAAAGGCCCGCTGGTCGAGGTGGAAGTCCTGCCCCGGCAACGGCGCAGGAAGCCGGACCTTGAGGCGGCGAGATCGCAGTTGCCTTCGCGAGGGCTCCGTACCTCGACCAGGCGCTCGCGCAGACCGATCGCAAGTAGGGGCCGGCACGCGGGGCGTACCGGCCCGGACCGCGCCGCGCGGCCCCGGGTGCGATCTGCCCGTCCGCAATCGTTCGCGGCCGCGCCTCGATGCGCACCCCGGTCCGCTCATCCTCGCGAGATCGCTCCTTACAAGGAACGACTCGCGAGGAAACCTCCGATCCGCGCTTGACGCTCCGCAGGGGGAGGCGTAAGCAAGGCACAAGCCCGGAGGGAGCCGCTGCGAGCCGATCGCTCGCGGCTGCCGGCCTGCACGCGGCGCCGCTGAGGGGAGGCGGCGATGAACACTCTGCTTGGCGCGGTCCTGGAAGCGCGCGCGAGGCGGCGCGCGTCGGCGAGGGCCGCGCGCATCCTCAGCCTCGCGCTCCCGGCGCTCGTCCTGGCGCTGGTGGCGTCCGGCGCCAACGCGTCCACCGTGCGCCCGCTCAACCTCGAGGAGATGACGGGGCGCGCGGCGCAGGTCTTCGTCGGCCGCTGCACGGCAGTCGAGATCGTGACCGACGAGGTGCTCGGAGTGCCGGTGGCGGTCGCGACGTTCGAAGTCCGCGCCGTGCTCAAGGGCGCGGTCGGGCGGACCGCCACGATCCGCCAGCTGCCGTCCGCGGACGGCACCACGTCCGGGCCGGCCGGCATCGCGGGCATGCCGACGGTGCGGCCGGGCGAGGAGGTCGTGCTCTTCCTGTACGGCGCGACGGCCTCGGGTCTGACCGCGCCGGTGGGGTTTGGACAGGGGAAGTTCGCGGTCGTCTCCGACAAGAGCGGCCGGCGCTTCGCAATCAACGGTTTCGGCAACCGCCACCTGCTCCGCGGCCTGAAGGAGTCGACGCGGCAGAAGCTCGGCCTTTCGTCCGCCGACGCGGCCGGCCCGGGGGCGCTGCTGCTGGAGCGGCTCGAGGCGATGGTGCGCACGCTCGTAGCCGCTCCGGCGGAAACACCCGCCGCAGGGGGCGGGGAGGAGCCGTGAGCGCGCGCGCGGCGATCGTGGCGGTCCTGGCGCTCGCCGTCGCCCCTGCGCTCGCCGGCGGCGCGCGCAGCGTCAACGGTCTCGGCCAGCCGATGGCCTGGCCCCTCGGCGCTCCGGTGGTCTACAACCCGGACCAGGGTCCGCTCGGCGTGCTCCCGAACGTTGACGCGCGGACGCTCGTCGCGCAGGCCTTCGCCGAGTGGGAATCGGTCTACGTCGTCGACCCGCTCCTGCTCGACGACATGGAGCACGGTGTCGACGGCTGGACGGTCGACGCGGCCGTTGGCGCGAACCCCTGGGCCCAGTCGACCGTCCGCGCGAACAGCCCGGTAACGAGCTGGCGCTTCACCGGCATCGGCAGCGTCAGCGACTCGCGCCTGCTGCTTCCTCCCCTGGGTGCGCTCCCGGCGCACGCGACGCTCCGCTTCCGGCACCGGGTCGAGCTGGAAACGGGGTACGACGGCGGCGTGCTCGAGTTCAGCCTCGACGGCGGGACGGTCTGGCAGGAAGCGGGCGCGATGGTCGTCGAGAACGGGTACGACGGGACGCTCTCGACCTGCTGCGGCTCGCCGCTCGGCGGCCGCGCCGCGTGGACCGGCAGCTATGGCGCGTTCCGGCAGGTCACCGTCGACCTGTCGCCGCTTGCCGGGCAGGACGTACGCCTCAGGTGGCGCGGGGCGACCGACAGCTCGGTCGGCGCCGAAGGCTGGTACGTCGACGACGTCGAGGTGACGTTCGAGCACCCGCTGCTCCACTTCGTCGAGGGCCCGGCGCTGCCGCGCGACGTCGACGCCGCGGGGGTCCCCGCGACCAACGCCGCGCACTGGAAGCACTTCTGGCGCGTCGACGGCGACGGCCTGTCGCCGGTGATCTTCGACGCCGACGGGTCGATCATCGACTCGATGTTCGGCGCCGGGGCGCGCTTCGACATCCTGGGCGTCGCGGCGATCGACACGCCGATCGCGGTCGCGACGGCGATCACCGGCGCGAGCATCGTCGTCAACGGCGCGTTCCTGGATGGTCTCGGCCTGCCGGAGTCGCCCCCGGACGTGTCGACGATCGAGGCGGTCCGCGCGATCGTCGTCCACGAGGCCGGGCACTTCGTCAACCTCGACCACAGCGTCGTCAACGCCGAGCTGGCCGACGACGGCGACCCCGCCAACGACATCTACGTCCCGACGATGTATCCCGTGGCCGTGGACGACGAGGCCCAGGTCGCACGGCTCAACCCCGACGACGGCGCGGCGCTCTTCGGGCTCTACCGGAGCGAGGGACCGCTGCTCGCCGGGACGGTCGTCGTCGCGGGGCTGCCGTACCAGGGCGCCGAGGTGATCGCCCGCCGCCTGGACGATCCGCTGCTCTACGCCTACTCGGCGGTCTCCGGGGCGCGCTTCTTCCCCTGCCACGCCGGCTCGACCTGCGACCCCTGCACGACCGCCTGCGATCCCGGCCACCCGCCCGAGCGCGGCGCGTACACCATCCGCGGGCTCGAGGCCGGCAGCTACGAGGTGACGCTGAGCCAGCTCGACACGCGCTTCTCGCTCGCCAACGGGACCTTCGTCGGGCCGCTCGCCACACCGCCGACCCTGCCCGGGCCGGAAGAGTGCTGGGACGCCTCGGAATCGGCCTCGGGCGACACGGACGACCCGGACGCGTGCACACCGCTGACGCTCGGCCGGCAGGGCGGGATCGACATCCATCTCGACGCGCTCCCCTCCAGCGACGGCTTCGAGCCGAACGACTCGCGGGTGACCGCGGCGCCGCTCCCCGGCCTGTCCTCGGGCCGGGAGACGGCGGGAGCGACGCTCGCGCCCGGCGACGTCGACTACTACGAGATTCCGGTGACCGGGGGCCGGAGGCTGGACATCGACATCGACGCGGCCGAGATCGGCTCCGCGCTCGATCCCGTCGCCGCGCTCTTCGATGCGGCCGGGACGATGCTGGCCAACTCTGACGACGCGCTCGACCCCGATTCCGGCGCGTTCTCGATGGACCCGGCGCTGGAGTTCGTCCCGCCGGCCGACGGCACGGTCTGGCTCGCCGTCGCGAGCTATCCCGACACCGACTTCGACGGGGCGGGAGGGGGTTCAGCCGGCGCCTACTGGCTGCGCGTCGTACACGATGGGGACGCCGATGGCGACGGCGTCGCGGGCGCAGGCGACAACTGCCCGTCCGTCGCGAACCCGGGGCAGGTCGACACCGACGCGGACGGGTTCGGCGACGCCTGCGACGACGACGACGACGGGGACCTGCTCCCCGACGTCACCGAGGGGGCTTTCGGAACCGACCCGCTGAATCCCGACACCGACGGCGACGGCGTCCCGGACGGCGTCGAGGTGCTGCGCGGGACGTCGCCGATCGACGCGGGCTGGATGCCGGGGTTCTTCGGCGCGCCGCAGTCGATCGACGCCGGGACGAACGCGACCTGTCTGTTCGCGGCGGACCTCGACGGCGACGGCGACCTCGACCTGCTCGCCGGGCGCGACACCACCGGCACCGACGAGATCGCGTGGTACGAGCGGACCGGGTCCGGCGCGTACGTGCGACACACGATCTCGACCGCCGTGAGCAAGCCGCGCGCCGTCTTCGCCGCCGACCTGGACCGTGACGGGGACCTCGATGCGCTCTCCGCGTCCCGGGGCGACGCGACGATCGCCTGGTACGCGAACACCGACGGTGCCGGTGCGTTCGGCCCGCGGCAGGTGATCGCCGAGGACGCCGACCTGGCGCGCTCGGTCTTCGCCGCGGACGTGGACGGTGACTCGTACCCCGACGTCCTGGCGACCTCCGAGTACTACAACGAGGTCCTCTGGTACCGCAACGACCGCACGCCGGGCGGCCTCGGCGACTGGGACCGTTTCGTGATCTCGAACGACTGCGACTACGCCCGCGCCGTGATCGCGGCCGACATCGATCGCGACGGCGACCTCGACGCGGTCTCCGTCGCCGACGGCGGGGCGAAGAGCCTGACCGGCGTCTCGTGGCACGCCAACACCGACGGGTACGGAACGTTCGGTCCGCCGCAGGGAATCTCGGGGCTGAGCACGCCGCAGGCGGTGGCGTCGGCCGACGTCGACCGCGACGGCGATCCCGACGTCCTCTCGGGGACCTGCAGCACGGGCACCGTCGCCTGGCACGAGAACGACGGCACGCCCGGCGGGAGCGGCGACTGGGCGCAGCGGACGATCGAGACGGGCGCGGCCTGCCCGGTGGCGGTGGCGCTGGCGGACGCGGATGGCGACGGCGATGTGGACGTCTTCGCCGCGCCAGAAGATGACCAGCTCACGTGGTATGAGCAGCTCGACGGGGCCGGCGGCTTCGGCCCGCCGCAGGTCTTCCCGGGCGGCGTGGGTGCCCCGACCGCGGTCCTGGCGGCCGATCTCGACGGCGACGGCGATCCCGACCTCGCGGCCGTTGCCGGCGCAGGCGGCGACGTCGTCCGCGTCCCGAACGACTCGATCCACCGCGGCCTGGCCTACTCCGAGGAACGGCTGATCGGAAGCGGCGAGCGCGGCGCCGCCGCGGTCGTGGCGGCCGATCTCGACCGCGACGGCGACCCCGACGCGGTCGTCGCCGCAAGCGACGACCACCGCCTCGCCTGGTACCAGAACCTCGACGGCGCCGGCAGCTTCGGCCCGCGACGCACGGTGTCGACCGCCTTCGTCGCGCTCGAGGACGTCATTGCCGCCGACGTCGACGGTGACGGCGACCTCGACCTGGTGGCCGCCTCGAGCGGCGACGCCACGGTCTCGTGGTTCGCAAACCTCGACGGCCTCGGGACCTTCGGCGGTCCGCACCCCGTCGGCGTCCCGCTGGAACGGCCGCTGGCGCTCGCCGCGGGGGACCTCGACGACGACGGCGACCTGGACCTCGTCGTCGGTTCCGGCGCGACCGTCTCGTGGTACGTCAACGACGACGGCACGGGCGGCTTCGGCGGGCCGTACCTGATCAGCAGCTCGGTGGTCGACGCGCACGGCGTGGCCGTGGCCGACGTCGACCGCGACGGGAAGAGCGACGTCGTCTCGGCCTCCACGGGGGACAACAAGGTCGCCTGGTACCGCAACCTCGGGGCCGGGGCGTTCGGCCCGCAGCGGGTCGTCGACGGCGAGGCGTCCGGGGCGACGGCGCTCGCCATCGCCGACGTCGACGGCGACGGTGATCCCGACCTGCTGGTGGCGCAGCGCGGCGCCAACCGCGTCCGCTGGTACTCGAACCTTGACGGGCACGGCGTCTTCGGCGCGCCGAACCCCGTCGGCGACCTGATCATCGGAGCGAGCGCGGTCGCCGCGGCCGACCTCGACGGCGACGGCGACATCGACGCCCTCTCCGCCGCCGGGTCTCGCGGCGCGGTCTTCTCCCACGAGAACCTCGACGGCGCCGGCACCTTCGGCCCGCGGCGCGGGATCACGGGGGATCCGGTCGACCCGAGCGACGTCACGGTCGCGGACGTCGACCGCGACGGCGACCTGGACGCGCTCGTGACAGGCCGCGGGGACGGCGAGCTCGCCTGGTACCCGAACCACGGCGGGCAGTACGACTTCACCGACGCGAACGTGGCGCCGGCGGCCGCCTTCGACGGCGACGCCGTGGCGCTGCTGAAGATCACGCTGGCCCACCGCGGGCGGCTCGGCGATTCGCCGCTGGCGCCGGAAAAGGTCGGCCTGCGGCTCCTGCTTCAGGGCGTGGAGGCCCCGACCGCGGCGCAGCTCAACGCCGTGATCGACGTGCTCTGGCTGCTCGTCGACGACGGCTCCGGCGCGTTCGAGCCGGGCGCCGACACGCCGGTCGCGGCGCTCGACTGGCTGGCGGACTACGACGTGACGTTCCCCTTCACGCTCGGGGACGAAACGGTCGAGGTCCCCGCCGCTGGCTCGAAGACGTTCTTCGTCGTCGCCACGCTGTCCAAGGACGCCTCGCGGCAGGAGCCGCACGCGGTGGGCGTGATCCACCGGACCGACCCGGGAAGCGTCGTGCGCGACGCCGTGTCGGGCCGTCCGCTGCGGCCCGAGCGCTCGCCGGCGACGACGTCGGGATACTGCACCGCGCTGCCGCGCGAGACCGACCCGCCGTTCGTCACCGCGGTCTTCCCCGCCGACGGAGCGCAGAACGTCGCCCCCAGCACGGAGGTCCTGCTCTTGCTCTCCGAGCCGATCGACCCGGCCAGCGTCGGGCCCGGCGCGGCCTGGCTGGAGCGCAACGGCGTCAAGGTTGAGGGCAGCGTCCACGCCGCGACCGGCAACGCGCAGCTCGTGATCGACCCCGCGTCCCCGCTGACCCCCGGCGCACCGTACACGGTGCGCGTCTCCGCGGCGCTCGAGGACCCCGCCGGCAACGGCGCGCTGCCGTTCGCGTCGCAGTTCCTCGTGCTGACCTACGCCGGATCGGGCCGCTTCGGCGCCGGGACGGTCGGCGACGCGGCGAGCGGCGCGGTGATCCCGGGCTCCAACGAGGACGAGCACTTCGGCAGCTCGGTCGCCTCGGTCGGCGACGTGAACGGCGACGGGATCGGGGACCTCGTGATCGGTGCGCCGCACGCGGACGACGGCGCCGCGGCCGACGCCGGGAAGGCGACTCTGGTCTTCGGCGCGGTCGGCCTGCAGCAGAGCGGGAGCACGGCGCTGCGCCTCGACTACCTCGGCGAGGCGGCAGGCGACGAGGCGGGCACGACGGTCGCGCGCGCCGGCGACGTCAACGGCGACGGCCTGGCCGACTTCGCGATCGGCGCCCCCGACGCCCACGGCGGCAACGGGCGGGTCTACGTCGTCTTCGGCCACCCGAACCTGAGGAACCTCGCCGGCCAGACCCTGCGCCTGGCGAACCTGGCGGCCTGCGCCGCGCCGGCGACGCTGTGCGGGATCGTCCTTACCGGCGAGCTCGCCGGCGATCGGGCGGGCAGCGCCGTGTCGTACGCCGGGGACCTCGATGCCGACGGTTCGGACGACCTGCTGGTCGGCGCGCCGGGCGCGAGCCCCGACGGCCGGGCCGGCGCCGGGATCGGCTTCCTCGTCTACGGCCCGCGCGCGCACGGAGTTCTCCCGCTGGGGAACGTTGGCGGGTCGGTCCGCGGGATCGTCTTCCACGGCGAGGCCGCGGGAGACGCCGCGGGCGCGTCGGTCTCGGCCTGGGAGGAAGCGCTGCCGGGAGTGGACGACTTCATTCTCGGCGCCCCCGGCGCGTCGCCGCTCGACGAGTTCGGCGCGCCGCTGGCCGGGGCCGGCTACGTCTACGCGATCCACGGCGGGAGCGCGAACCTGGACGCGAAGGCGGTCGCGGGCGTGATCGAGCTGACGCGGGTGGCGAGCGGTGCGCCCGACCAGGTGGAGGGCGTCGTCTTCCTCGGGACCAGCGTCGGCGGCGCGATCGGCCGCTCCGTCGCCGGCAGCGCCGATCTCGACGGCGACGGCACGCCCGATGTCGCCTTCGGGGCGAACGGCGAAGCCTGGGTGATCCCGGGCAGCGGGCCCAAGACGGTCAGCGGGAACACCGATATCCGGCCGCCGAAGAGCGCATCCTCGCTGGTCGGGCCGCTCGTGCGACAGGCTGGCGGAATCGGCGCGATCGAGCAGTTCGGCGCCTACGCGTTCGTCCCGGGGACGGACGGCCCGCTCGGCGACCTCGTCGTCGCCGGGGCGGGGGACACCGACGGCGACGGCTTCGACGACCTCGTGATCGGCGCGCCGGACGCCGCGCCGGGCGGCTTCGCCGGCGCCGGCTCGGCCTACCTCGTGCGCGGTGCGCCGCTGCCGCGCGGCCCGGTGCTCGAGCTGTCGCAGGTCGGGCTCACTATTCCCGGTCTCGTCGTCGACGGCCGCGAGGCGGCGGACGCGCTCGGCAGCGCGGTCGGCGGCGGCTTCGACGTCAACGGCGACGGGATCGACGACGCGCTGCTCGGGGCGCCGTTCGCCGACGGCGGCAGCACGCCCCACGACGCCGGCGAGGCGTACGTCCTCTCGCCGCTCGGGCCGGGCGAGGTGGCCCGGCTCGACCTCGCGCGGCTGACCTTCGCGTCGGCCCGCCTGGAGTGGAGCGTGGCCGGCCGCGCGACCTCCTACAACGTGTATCGCGGCGACGTCCTCGGCCTCGCCGCGGCCGGCGGGGCGCGGACCTCGCTGATGCCGCCGCTGGCCTGCGCGATCGACGCCGACGCCGACGCGGACGGCCTGCCGGACGTCGCCGACGCGACGGCGCCGGCGGCCGGCGCGTCGTTCGCCTATCTCGTCACGGCGCGCAACCTGCACGGCGAGGGGCCGCTCGGCGCGGCGAGCGGCGGGGTCCCGCGCGTGCAGGATGCGCCCTGCCCGTGAGCGGCTCGGGACGCGACAAGCCGCTGCCTCCGTCGACTTCGGCCGCGACGGTCGGCCGGGACGTGGACTCCCGGGCGGACACGCGTGCGGCGCCGGCCGGGAAGTCGGCCGGGCGTCCGCCGCGACCCGACGGGATCGCCCACTACCGGATCGTGCGCGAACTCGGCGCGGGCGGGATGGGCTGCGTCTACGAGGCCCACGACCTGATCCTCGATCGCCGCGTCGCGCTCAAGGTGCTGGCCGGGCACCTCGCGCACTCGCCGCAGGCGGCCGAACGCTTCGAGCGCGAAGCCTGGGTCGCGGGCCGGCTCGATCACCCGAACCTCGTGCCGGTCTTCGAGCGCGGCGAGTGGGAGGGGACGCGCTACTTCACGATGCAGTACGTCGACGGCGGCTCGCTGGGCGACGTCGTCCGCCGGTTGCGGGAGACCGGGCGCGACGAGCGGCACGGCCTCGTCTTCGGCACCCGCGACTATGTGGTGTGGGTTCTCGCGCACCTCGTCACCGCCGCGCGCGCGATCGACTACGCCCACCGCCACGGGGTCGTGCACCGCGACATCAAGCCGATGAACCTGCTGCTCTCGGCCGAGGACGGCGCGATCAAGGTCGCCGACTTCGGCCTGGCGCTCGAGGCCGCCTCGCCGCGCCTGACGACCGTCGGCTCGGTGCTCGGCACGATCGCCTACATGGCGCCCGAGCAGGTGCTCGGCCGGAGCGACGAGATCGGCGTCGCGACCGACGTCTACGCCCTCGGCGTGACGCTGTTCGAGCTGCTGACGCTCGAGCTGCCGTACGGCGGGGCGACGCAGCAGCTCTACGTGCAGGAGGTCCTGACTGGCTCCGAGCGCCGCGCCAGCCGGATCAACGCGCGGGTCGGCTCGGACCTGGAGACCGTGATCCACAAGGCGCTCGAGAAGGAGCCGCAGGACCGCTACGCGAGCGCCGCGGCGTTCGCGGACGACCTGCAGGCGGTGCTCGATTTCCGGCCGATCCAGGCGCGGCGCCTGCCCTGGCCGCGCCGGGCGGTGAAGGCGGCACGGCGCCGCCCGGCGGTCGCCGCGCTGCTGGCGCTGGCCCTGGTCAGCGTGCCGACGATCGGGCTCCTCGCCCAGCGCGCCGTGGCCCACCGGAGACTGGCGACGGCGAACCGGGTCGAGACACTGTGGCGCGAGGCGCGCTTTCTCGCCGAGCGTCCGGCGCGGCAACGCGACGTCGTCGAGCGCGCCAGCGCGATCCTGGCGCTCGATCCGGCGCACCTGCCGGCGCTGCGCGCGCGGGCCTTCGGGTACCGCCGCCTGGCGGAGGAGGCGCGCGAGGACGCCGAGCGCTCGCGCCTGCGCGGGCTCGCGCTGGCCGACGTCGCGCGGCTGACCGAGCTGGCGCCGGACGCCGCCTGGCCGCAGCGCCTCGCGGCCGACACCCTGCGGCAGTTCGGCCGCGAAGACGACGCCCGCGCGGCCGACGGTCGGGCGGCCGAACGGCGCGGAACGGTCCCGTCCGACGAGGACCAGTTCCTCGACGCCCTCCTGGCCTATGATCGCGGTGACTTCGACGCGGCGATCGCCGGCCTGTCGCCGATCGTCGCGCGCAAGCCGCAATCGCTGGCCGAGCTGCGCTGGCGCGCCCGGTCCTATGCCGCCCGCGGCGACGTCGAGGCCGCGCTGATCGACTACCGCGTCGCGGCGGCGATCAACCCGGAGGACGTCTTCAGCTATTTCGACCTCGGCGAGCTGCTCGGGCGGATGGGGAAGTTCGACGAGGCGCAGACCTACCTGCGGCGGGCGCTCGAGATCGAGCCCGGGCGGTTCGAGGTCCGCGAGGCGCTGGCCGACAACCTCCTGGCCGAGGGGCGGGCGCAGTTCGCCGAAGGAGCGCGCGCGGCGGCGCAGGCGTCGTTCGCGGCGGCGGAGCGCGAGGCGCGGCAGGCGCTGGCGCTGAACCCCGCGGCGACCTGGGCCCGGATCGATCTCGGCGCGAGCCTGATGGAGGCCGAACGGTCGGCCGTCACGAGCGATCCGCGCCGCGTCGCGGCGGCGATCGACGCCTACGAGGAGGCGTTCGCGGCGCTCCAGCGGGCTGGCGGCGCGGCCGACCCGCGCGCGCTGGTCGCGGTCTCGGCCAACCTCTGCGATGCGCTGATCCAGCAGCGACAGCTGACGCGGGCCCTCGCGGTCTGCCGAGCGGCGGCCGACGCCAACCCGGACGAGGCGGTCGCGCACTACAACCTGGCCGGTGCGTACGCGCTGCTCGGGCGGCGCGAGGAAGCGCTGGCGGAACTCGAGCGCGACGTCGCGCTGGGCGATCGCGACGCCGCGTACCTTGCGGCGGACCCCTGGTTCGGGGCGCTCCGGGACGAGTCGCGCTTCGCGGCCCTCGTGGCGCGGATGCAGGCTCCGTAGCCCGGCCGTACTGGCAGACGTCCGTTCCGACCCGCGTCGCGACCTGTCCGGTCGGGAACGGGCCGCACACCGGAACGTCGAAGCTGCCGGCGTCGTTGGAAAGCAGGTCGCGCCGCACCACCACGTAGAACAGCTCGGCAGCGCCCGGAGCCGGCGGAAGGGAACTCGGCCGGCGCTCTCGTGCCGGAGGCGGGGGAGGGGAAGGGCTCGGACGAGATGCCGGTGCCCGCGTCCGGTGCTGCGGTGCCGGCTCGCGGGGCCGACCGCGCGCTGCGATGCGTCCCCCGGGCGCGCCGTCAGTACCCGTGGGCGGAACTGATGCGGCGGGTCTTCGCCGTCGACGTGCTGGAGTGTCCGCGGTGTCACGCGCCCATGCGAATTCTCGCGGCGATCCACCCGCCCGACGCGGCCGCCGCGATCCTGGAGTGCCTCGGCCTGCCGGCCCGACCGCCACCCGCGGCCTCGGCCCGTCGGGCTGTTCGACCCCGATCCGGAGTGGTCTCGCGATCCGGAGTGGTCCCGCGAGTGAGGAAACGCCTCACGCGGGGAGGGGTCTGCCGGGCTCCGAGTGAGTTCGGCCGGCCGCGGCCGCGGAGCGGTCGGCCCGGCGTCGAAGCGGAACCCTGATTACCCCTGACTCGATCTCAGCCTGCGGTCAGCCCCGTCCCGACGCGCCGGTGCTACCCTCAGCCCGTGCTGAAACGCGGGCCATTCCGCTTATCCGTTCAACGACCTTGGCATGATCTCGTTCCCGTGCCGTGGGCGGTGAGATGAGATACTTAGTTGGAACGCTCGTGGCGATGCTCGGCGGCCTCTTCATTGTACTGGCCTACCGTCGCGGTGTTCTTCGACTAGGCGAGCCGTCGAACGAATCGCGTAGCTCACCGCTTCGCTTCTTCGCCAGCTTGTTCCGCGATTCGTTCCTTGGGGTATTCCTACTGCTATGGAGTCTTATCTTACTGAACCCGGATGCGCCAGCGCGAGCAGTATTTGAGCGCGGTCACCTTGAAGTGCTTGCGCTCCTGGCTGGAGCAGCGGCACTGATTGTATCGCTCGGATCGCTGTGGCACGCGATTATCCTCCGCGGGATTCGACGCGCCCTCAGAGCGAGGTCTACGAGCGGTGACCGGTGAAGGCGGCCACCGATCTTGGAACGCGGCTGGGCGCGGTTTTCGCCGTCGCAAAGGCCATCGCGACACTCACTCAGCGAGGCGAAATCCGGCCGAGCGTGAGCACAGCGACGGGGATTGCACGTCGAGCGGCGTGCTGGGCTGCACGAGCGCAGACGACGACCTCGGCCTTCGCAGACCCGCGGGTACGGAAATTGTCAACGATTCTGAGACACCCATAGGTTGAGTTTACTGAGCAGCCTCCTTGTCCGGTGCCGGCGGGTTGATCCAGACGGCAGCGGGAAGCGCCTGCGGCCGCGGCAGGCCGTGAACAAACCGCTCCGGCCGAGCGGCGTAGGCCTTCGCCAACACGCTGCGGCGCGCGTCGAGCACGCCGGTCGCGCGATCGTGATGCCGCCGGTGCCCGCGGCCGGTGCAGCGGCGCCGGCTCCCGGGGTCGACCGCGCGCCGCCGCGCGTCCCCCGGGCGCGCCGCCCGTACCCCTGGGCGGACCTGATGCGGCGGGTCTTCGCCGTCGACGTGCTGGAGTGTCCGCGGTGTCACGCGCCCATGCGAATTCTCGCGGCGATCCACCCGCCCGACGCGGCCGCCGCGATCCTGGAGTGCCTCGGCCTGCCGGCCCGACCGCCACCCGCGGCCTCGGCCCGCCGGCCCGTCGGGCTGTTCGACCCCGATCCGGAGTGGTCCCGCGATCCGGAGTGGTCCCGCGAGTGAGGAAGCGCCTCACGCGGAGAGGGGTCTGCCGGGCTCCGAGTGAGTTCGGCCGGCCGCGGCCGCGGAGCGGTCGGCCCGCCGTCGAAGCGGAACCCTGATTACCCCTGACTCGATCTCAGCCTGCGGTCAGCCCCGTCCCGACGCGCCGGTGCTACCCTCAGCCCGTGCTGAAACGCGGGCCATTCCGCTTATCCGTCGCGCGACTCACTCCGCGATCACGCAGGGGGCCCTCCGTGCTCCACCCTGCTCAGCTCCGCCACATCAGCACGCGAGGCTCACTGCCGATCCTGGCACGCTTCGCCCAGCCCCGTACTCCGAGCTGGGACTGGCAGCCTCCGGTCACCTCTCGTCGCCCGCTCCTCAGTCGACGGTAACGACGACGTATTGGGTGCCGGACGGCTGGTAGTACGTTCCACCGCACTGTTGCAGCGTGGCGCCTTCGATGACGACCGTCGTGCAACTCGGTGGGAGAGAGGCGACGTAGATCGTCGTCCGGCGGATGCAGCGCCTCGTGGTCCGGCGGGCAACTCCGGCGACACTCGCCGGAGTCGCGGGGCGGCCGACTCTGGCCTCGGCTGAACCGGAGCCGATCCCACCAGGCACCCATGCATCGGCTAGCAGGAACATCCCGGCAAGTCCGACGACGAGCGCGACCCTCTTGACCTGCCTGCTCACACTCATGGTTTGCCTCCACCGAGCTCAACCTCGCCCACTTCATTGAACTGCAGCGTCTCGAGCCTCTTTGCGCCGCTTGCCGGGGTGAAGGCGAAACGGCCAACAGGGACCTCGGGGCGCACGTTCCAGTCATCGAAGGTCACGACGTACTCCGGAGCGCCGGTCATCCACTTCGTGGTGATCAGGTACTTCATGGGCAGGGGCTGATCCCCGGTCTGCACCCAGATCTGCCAGTCGACTTTCGCCGCCCGGAACGCCAGGTGGTGACACTCGACGCCGTTGACGTAGCCGATACCCTCGTAGGTGCCACTCTTCACGTCGGTGAGCAGGCCGGCGTAGGCGTCGGCGTAGAGCAGGTCGGCACCCGACATCTCGAGCCCGATCTCGTCGCGCAGCGTCGCGATGACCCCGTCGATGGTCCCGGGCACCGCGACCTGGAAGTACACGCCACGCTCCTTGTTCGATAATGTCGCGGTCTTGCCGTCGGCGTAGACCTCGAAGCTCCCCGAAGGCCCGCTTCGCTTCGCGTAGTAGTTCCCGGGACGGACGAGGAGAATGCTACCCGAGCTGCTAAGCTGGAGCTTCTGCCCGCCAGGTCGAGGTACTCGAGGGTGACGTCGGCGTTCACGCTGAACGCTCGCAGGTTCCCGAGATACTCGACATCTCGCGCAGCACACCGTCTGCGTCCACTGAGATGCCGGTCGCGGCCAGCGCTGGGCCGGCTGCGGCACCCAGCGCCGCGACGATCGCGAACGCGTGGCACGCCCACCGGAGGCGGGCTCGGCCGAAGCGATTCGTTCCCATGTTCTCTCCTTGCTCACCACCGGACCGGCGGTGGTAGCGGTTCTCGAAGGGCAAACCCGGCCGTCTGCGGTGCTCGACTCGATGCGCACCTCATTCGAACGTCACGTTGAAGCCGACGAAGTCCTGCCACGCGGGCCACCCGGCGCCATCGTCGAGCACGGACCACTGCGGCTCGACGAACGTGTTGTAGACCCGCTTCTCGGTGCGCACGACCTTGCCAATGCCGACCCCCAGCGGCACGCCGTGGGCGTGGTTCTCGAGGTCCCGGGTCATGGTTCCCGTCGAGCGCAGGCTGAGGCCGACAGGATGTCGGGATCGCGCAGCCCGGCCCCCTGCTCGACGCGGTCCGGCGACCCGACGTGGCCTGCCGATGAACACGAGGGTCCCTTCTGTCATCAGACGCGGAGGACGGCGCGCACGCCGGGGATCACCGCCGTGGTGCTACCCAGCCCCGGCGCGATCACCTGCAGGTCGACGCCGAGCGAAAACCAGGGGGTCAGCGCGAAGTCATAGAAGACCTCCAGCCCCTGCTCGTCGGAGATCGGGAGCGCGTCCTTGACGTAAGTGCTGATTCCGTCGTAGTAGTAGCCGGCGCCCCAGCGGTCGCGGCTGCCGGAGCGGATCACGCCGGTGCCGCCGATGCCGAAGTACATCGACCAGCGCAGGCCGTTCGGGTTGCCGTCCGAGATGCCGACATTGCCGAACAGCCCGTAGCTCTCGCTGGGATCCGTGGCTGACTGGTACAGGTACTGATCGAACCCGTACGCGAAGTAGTAGCGGTGGTGTTTGATCGTCACCGCTCCCGGGTCCGGTGTCGGCAGCAGGATGTCGCCGAGGGTAGACAGGTCGGTGCCGTCCATCGTGCTGTAGTACGCAGAGACACCCTGGTGGCCGGACCTCCCGCCAATTGAGATGTTGAAGTCCGCGCTTGCCCGGACGCTCACGCCGTCCTCGAACGGGTCGTCGACCACCGCGCGGTTGACAAAGCTGTTCGGGTCGAACACCCAGAGACGGTAGGTGGCCCGCTCGGTGAACACCGCTCCGAGCGCTCCGAGGAGGTAGGGCGGCACCGTACCAGTGGGCGTAGCCGTGAACGTGTGGTTCCAGAACGCGTCGATGCCCGCCCCTCCCATGAACAGCTTGGAGGCGACCACCTCGATCATGTTGAGCTTGCCGAACAATACGGCGGCGCGCGAACCGAACGTCTGGCCGAAATACAGGCTCGACACGTCGAATGCGTCGGCTCCGTCGAGTCCCGGCGTGAGGAGCGCGGTGTTTGGCGGTACCAGGACGCCTGCGCGGCCGTTGACGCTCTTCCCGAAGTTGAGGTCAGCCTGGACGGTCATCGACAGGCCCTTCCAGAGTCCCAGCTCGCCCAGATCGGCGCTGACGAGAAGATCCGCCTTTCCGCCGTACACGAAGCCGTGCTCGCCTTCTCCTGCGGTGACCCCCTGGTAGAACTGCGCAAGCCGCGGACGGACCGTGATGCCGCGCTCCTCCAGCCAGCTGCGGGTGCCGCCCCAGTCGCCGCTGAGCTCCTGGCGCGTCCGCCAGTCGGCCGGAGCCGCCGAGCGGCTGCCGGTGGGTGTGAGCTCTCCGGTCACGCCGTTGCCCGGGGCGACGATCGGATCTGCCGACTCGGCGCTGGCCGCCGCGCCGCTGAGCAGGACGAGCACGGACACGATGCCGGCGCCGGTCCTCGCAGGGTCCTCGTACTCACCGCCGGCCTCGTGCGGAGGCGAGATCTGCGGCGGGCCCGTCACAGGAGGGCCTTCAGCACGCGCTCGATCAACTGCTCGGCGGAGAACATCGTGAGGAGGAGCGGGGCGAGCGGCAGCAGGCTCGCTGCTGCGAACTCGGTGACGTTCTTCATCGTGAAGGGAGCGAGGCGGATGCGCCGGACGAGTTCGAAGCCGTTGTGGAGGTCGGCCAGCGATTGGATGTCCGCGCTGCCGAGCAGCGGCTCGTTCGTCGGGCGCATTCCCCTGATCCACCTGCTGTCGAACTCTCGCGCGTAGGACTGGCCCAGGGTCCCATACGCGACCATGCCCTCGCGCCGGGTCGCGCGGAGCAGCGGGTGAAATGCGATCAGCGGCCCGAAGACGATCGCGACGATCAGCGCCGCAGTGCCGGCGATCTCCGGCTTGAACTGGAGCAGCGTCGCGTCGGCGTGGAGGATCCGGTTGGCGATCACCCCGGAGAGTGTCGCGCCGAGGGCGAGGCCCACGTACGTGAAGGCACGACCCACGCGGGCCAGGAAGAGCAGGCCTGCGGTGCCGTCGGGATGCGTTGGCTCCAGCTGCAGACCCAGGCGCGACACCTGCACCAGGAAGCGGGTCCAGATGAAGATCCGGAAGAACCAGCGCAGGAGCAGGAACTGGAATACCGGCATGCTGACGAAGCCCAGCCACAGTCCGGCGTGCCAGGTCTCAGCCCGCCCGTTCACCGCGGTGGCGTACCAGCTGTCAACGGCGAGCGCCAGCTGATCCCTCCAGACGAAGGGCATGCCCACGGCGTAGACGAACGCGAGCAGTCCCGCCTCGGCCCAGACCGAGTTCCGCAGGCGCATCGCCGAAGCGATGGCCGCGTCGAACCGAGGGCGCGCCGCACCGGAGATCAGGCCGTTGCGGACGAATAGGCCCGCGATCAGCGACAGCAGGCGGTTGGCTCGGACCTCCCCCAGGATCAGCAGGGGTGCCGCAATCAGCATGCGCACGTTGGTTTCAACGTCGCGCAGAAAGGGCACGGTTACGCTCCGGCCCCAGGCGTGCCCCTCGACGATCGAGAGCAGGAGCAGCGGAAGCCAGGTGAGCAGGACCACCGCCAGCACGCGCCGAGGCGCATTCTCCAGCCCGGGCCCGCACAGTCGCGTGCGACACAGGAGGCGAAAGAGTGGGCCGCCGCTCATCAGGGAGAAGTCCTCCGTGGGACCGGCGGGAGCTCCGTCGGCGTCGGGTGGGCCTTCTCGTGGGAACTCGCTCATTGCTCCTCCCTTCCGCCGCCCGCGCGTCGGCCCCCGCGCAGGCGGTCGCGCACCGCCTGCAGGGTGTTCCCGCACAGATTTCCGAAGGTGATGGCGCGGACGTAGGCCAGAATCTCCTCCGCCTGGGCCGTGCTGAAGTAGCGGCGCAGGTTCTCGAGCGACTCCGGGTCGACTCGGTCATGCTCCTCGGCGTAATGCTGCGCGAACAGAATCGCGGCGGCCTCGGCCGGGTTCGCCGCTGCGAGCGATTCGATCTGGCCGCCGAGAATCTGGTTGACCTCCTCCAGCGGCACGCCGTTGGCCATCGCCCAATGGGAGTGACCCCAGGCGCAGAGGGCGCAGTCGTTGATCGCGGTCACCGCGAGCACGACCTTCTCGCGCAGCGCGGCCGAGGTCTTCGGACGGAAAAGCGCCGCGACCAGGACGGGGCTCGAAGCCAGGACGTTGGCGACCGTCCGGAGGAAGTTCTCGCGGTTGAGGGTGCGCTTCGCCGTCATGGTTACCATCGGTGGTCCTCCGACGACCGCGCTGCAGGGAGTCATCTTGTCTGCTTCGAACTGCCTTCCTCGAGGATCACCTTCTCGGGATCGATGTCGTAGACCCAGGGCGCCGAGTTCTTCCAGCCGTTCTTCATCCGCTTGCCGTGGAAGACGCTCTCCGGGATCGTTCACCGCGTCGCCCTCCACGCCGTCGACGATGTTGTAGACGCGGGTGAAACCGGCTGCCGCGAGCTGGTTGACCGCCATGGCGCTGCGGCCGCCGGAGCGGCAGGTGACGAGCAGTGTTTCGGTCGGCTGGGCGATCTCCCGAACCAGATTCACGAACTCCGCGTTCATCCTCGGTGCGTACTCGAACCGGCCGCCCTTCCGCTGGTAGGTGACGAACGCGAGGGGGACGTTCCACGCCATCGCCGGGTGTCCGACGAAGGCGAACTCCTCGGGGGTCCGCACGTCGATGACCTTCACCTTGTCCGGCGCGGCCTGCCACATCGCGTAGGCCTGCGCGGCGGTCACGTAGAGTCCGAGGGTGGTCTGTTTGGCTTTCGGCAGCTTGCTGGCGTCGATCACGGTTGTCTCCTTGGCGGTGGTCGCTGCGGGCTTGAGCGGCGGGGCCGCGGCGGCGATGCCCGTGGCGCACAGCAGCACGACCTCCGCTTTGCGCAGGAATCTGTGAAGAAAGCTCATGCGGCACCTCACGTCACGGGCGCCCGCGGGCGTCGGGAAGACGCCTCGCCCGCGGCGCCGCGGGCCCTCAGAACGTGTACGCGACTCCCAGCTGCGGCCCCTGGTAGACGACGTCCATCCCGAAGCGGCCGTCCTTGCCCTCTCCGTCGAAGTCCTGGGCCAGCGCGCGGTATCCCAGCCAGAACGACCAGTGGTCGTTCGGGCGATAGCCGAGGTCCAGCGATCGCCTGCCAGGTGAGATCCATGCGAGACGCCGAAGCCGCCGATGTCGCCGCGGCCCTGCAGCTCGCCACTTGCCGGAGCCCGAGAGCGGTGTGGCGAAGCGGAAGCCGACGAGCGGGTCGAAGAAGTCGTCGTCGTTCTTCGGCGTCGAACGCCGTGCCGGAGACCGGTCGCGTGCCGGCGAGCGGACGCGAGCCCGGTGTAGCGGACGCCCGCGAAGACTCGCGACGCTCGCTGAGCCGGTAACCGGCGTCGGCCTCGAGCACGGCCATGTCGAGGTCCATGAGAGGCCGTGCGCGACTGGCCGAGATCCGACGAAGGCGCCTTCGGCCATGAAGCTCCACTTCGCCGACTCGGCGCGATAGCCGAGGATGCCGCCGATCTCGAGCTCGTCGATGACGTCCTCCGATCGAGAGGTCGACGGTCGTAGACTACGGTCGCCGACGCGGATGCGGTCGCCGCCGATCATGAAGAGCCGGCCGATGAGCGATGAAGCTCTGGTTAACCTGCGCGCCCGAAGCGAGCGGCGCGGCGAGCGCGACGGCGGCAGCAGATTCCACGGCCGCAGACTTTCGGCGTCGCGGTTCAAGATGCATCCTCCTGATTCTTCCGGCCGAGGATCGCGCTCGACGTGGGCGCGAAGCCGTTCCGCTGCAGATCCGCTCGGGCGAGCCCGGCCAGAGGGCCCCGGCCGGCGCCGGGGTCCCGCTGCGCCGCGCTCTGCCGCAGGCCTACGGGATGTAGTTGGCGCTGGTGTCGGCGCCGTAGCCGCAGCCCTGATAGGTGCAGTGCAGGTCGTCGCGAATGATGGCGGCCCAGCCGCCGGCCCGGGCCGTATCGAGCGTCAGCTCCTTGGCGAGAACCTTGGTCTCGAACTTCCAGCCTGCCGGCAGGTTCGGCAGCTTGCTGCCGACCCGTGTCGAGTGTGTCGGGCGTGAGGCTCGGGTCGACAGCCTTGGTGTACTCCTGCAGGACCCACACCGTGCCGTTGGGCTCGCGCAGCAGGTGCACCTGCTGCCGGCGTGCCAGGTCCAGATGGTGTTGCGCTGGATCAGCGAGGGCACATAGGCGCTCTGGAACTGGGTCAGCATCTCGGCGCCGGTCATGTCACCCGCCCAGTTCATTCCGACGCCGTGGAAGTCCTGGGTGTCGCCGCCGGCGTAGTCCGCTTCGTCCATCATCCAGAAGCGGCCGCTGTTGACCGCGCACATGTCGACCTCGAGCTGCGCGCCAGCTTCGCCGGATCGATCTTCTTGTAGTCGTCCGGGCCGACCGGCAGGACGGCCGCCGTGTAGACGTGCGCGCGCTGCGTCTTGCCCGATCGCCGACGAAGGCGCCCAGCCCGCAGAACGCGGCCCCGCGGGTGTTCTTGGCGTGGACTCGGCGCGTGGAACCGGTCTTGAGCTTCATCTCTCTCTCCTTTCGTGGCGCTCCGGGCCTCGTCAGCACGGCCCGACATGTGGGTATCCGGGAACTCCTGCCGGCTCTCCTTGGCAAGTCCCTGCCGGTTCATTCGAAGTCACGGGGGCAGTCGGGTCGTCTCGGCCGAGGTGCGCGGCCGCGGGAGATGGACCGCCCGGAACGAGGGGTCGGGTCGAGTCCAGCTTCCGGGCGCATCCTGCCCCTACTTCTTCATCTGGCTCGCGACAAAGTCCTGGATTCTCTTGCCCTGCTCAGCCAACCCTCCAGCGGTGCTGAACTGGATGATCTCGGCCCCTTCCTTCGACTTGAAGTTGTGCGGAGCCGGCCAGAAGCACACGTCCCCAGCGCGGCAAGCCTCGATGGTCCCGTCAAGGTAGATGACCTCCAACGGAGCCCTTCAGGACGTAGGCCCAGTGCTCGACCCCACACAGATCGTGCTCCAGTCCCTTTCCCTTCAGAATGTCTGTGAAGTCCGTGCCCGGGGCAAAGATGTGGTAGGCGCACTGCATGCCGCCCCACTGCTCATCCCAGATCTTGAGGCCCGGGGTGTTCTGGTGACGAAGTCGTCTACTGGGTGCATGTCCATCAGCTTCTTTCTCATCGGTCAACTCCTTCTTGTGCCTCACCGGACCGGCGGTGATGGCGGTTATTCAATACCAGACCCGGTCGCCTGGATATGTTGGTTGCATCGCGGCAGAGGCTCATCCGGGCTGGCTCGCCCGGCTCTCCAGCATCTCGATGAACGCCTCGGCGCGGATCTTCACCTGCGCCCCCGCGTCCCACGTAAGGCGAGGATCTTCTTGCCGGGACCTCAGTCGCGCTTCGCCGCGGAATGAACCGGCGATTCGGATCGATCGAGATTCCCGGCGGCAGTGACAGTCGCCGGAGCTGCCTCCTTTCACGGTGCCCCTCCTCTCTCGGCCTGTAACCCGTTCGGGCTGCGCAGCCGCGTGACGAGCTCCATCCCTTCCGACGCCGAAACGTGGTCGAAGCGGATCTCCGGCGCATCGGTGGAGAGCTCGATCGCGCCGAGGATCCGCCGGTAGGCCTCCGAGCACAGGTGGCGCTCGAGCGACGCCTGGTCCTCCCAGATCTCGGCGAGCACGATGGCCCGCTCGTCACCGAGCTCCTCGTAGAGGTGGAAGGCGGTGCAACCCGGCTGGGCCAGCACCGGCTCCTGGATGGACCGGAGGATCTCGAGGACGTCAGCGCGATGGTTCGGCGGCGGGTTGATCCTGAGTGTTCCTGCGATCATCTTCCCGTGTTTTTGCTAGATTCGTGCCAGTGCAAGTGACGGGCCCGGCGAGACTCGCTAACCCGCTACGCGTTGGGGACTTCGTTGCTACTGACGCCTCGATGGCCGAGGCCATTGCGACGGCCCCGGGGGCCACATGACGTCCGCGGGTCCGTATTTGGTCCCGCGCTCGGACCTTGGCCCGCTACTCCGCGCCGTCTTCTTTCGTCTCAGAAGGACGGATCCCCAGTTTCCGCATACGGCCGTACAACGTCGACGGCTTGAGCCCAAGTCTCGAGGCCGCGCCTTGCGGCCCCTTGATGTGCCAGTGGGCGGTCTCGAGCGCGCCGAGGATGATCTCGCGCTCGGATTCGGCCAGCGTTCGCGGTGGCGCCGACGCCAGCGCGGGCTCTTCGAGCAGCGGTATACGGAGCACCTCGCCCTCGGTGACGATCGTCGCGTGCTCGATCAGGTTCCGCAGCTCGCGAACGTTTCCCGGCCAGGGGCGACGTTGCAGGGCCTCCATCGTCAGGCGTGGCACCTTGGTGATCTTCTTGCCCATGCGGGCCGAGCACTCCTCGAGCAGGGCCCACACCAGCAGCGGGAGATCCTCGGTCCGCTCGCGCAGCGGCGGCACGCGGATGGGGAAGACATTGAGGCGATAGAAGAGGTCCTCCCGGAAGCGCCCGGTCCGGACGTCGTCGGCCAGGTCGCGGTGGGTGGCCGCGATCACGCGCACGTCGACCCGAATGGCACGAGGGCTGCCGAGACGCTCGAATGCGCCCGTCTCCAGCACCCGCAGCAGCTTGGCCTGCATCTCGAGCGAGAGCTCGCCGACTTCGTCGAGGAAGAGGGTCGAGCCGTCGGCGACCTCGAAGCGCCCGACCTGCCGCGTCATCGCTCCGGTGTAGGCGCCTTTCTCGCGGCCGAACAGCTCGCTCTCGAGCAGCCCGGACGGCAGCGCGGCGCAGTTGACGCTGACCATCAGGCGGCCGTGGCGGGGGCTCAGCCGGTGGATCGCCCGGGCGACGAGTTCCTTGCCGGTGCCGGTCTCGCCGCTGATCAGGACCGTGGAGCCGGTCGGGGCGACCTGCTCCACCTGGCGCAGGACCTTCCTGATGGCCGCGCTCTTGCCGGTGATCTCGCCGTGCGCGTGGGCCAGCTTGATCTCCGCCTTGAGGTAGTCGCTCTCGGCCTGGAGGCGGTCTCTCAGTCGCTCGATCTCCGCCAGGGAGTCCCGCAGCGCTGCCTCGCGCTGCCGTCTCGCGGTGATGTCGCGGACGACGCCGTACGCCTGCAGCACCCGGCCCTCGGCGTCGCGGGTCGCGATCCGGGCGACATGGTCCAGCCACCGCTCTCCCCGGGTCGGGTGCAGGTACCGGTACTCGACCGAGACCTCCGGCACGCGTCCGTCGTGGAGCTGCACGCGCTGCTCGAAGAACGACGGACCGTCGTCGGGATGGACGCGCGACATGAACAGCTCCACGTCCGAGAGGTCCGGCGCCGGTTCCGGGGGCAGACCGAGGAGCAGGCGCAGCCGCGCGTCCAGGAAGGCGGTGCGAGTTTCGTAGTTCACCTCGTAGAATCCGAGGCCGGCGAGGTCGGCGCCCGCCACCAGCCGCGCCTCGCTGGCGCGCAGCGCCTCGTCGACGCCCTTCCGCTCGGTGATGTCGGCGGAGAGTCCCATCAGGCGCACCGGCCTGCCGCTCGCCGCGAGGCTGGGCCGTCCACGCGAGGCGATCCAACGCACCTGCCCGTCACCCGGGCGTAAGATCCGGTACTCCACGCTGAGGGGTTCGCCGGTGCTCCTGGAACGATCGATGGCGCCTCGGACGAGACCCCAGTCGTTGGGATGGACCGAGGCTTCGAAACGCGCCAGGTCGAGGGCCTCGTCGGGCGAGTAGCCGAAGATCTCCCGTGCCCGCCCCGTGGCCCAGAAGCCGCCGGTGGCGAAGTCGAGTGTCCAGAGCCCGGCCTCGGCAGCGTCCGCCGCCATCTCGAGGCGTTCCCGGCTCTCCTGCAGGTCGAGCTCGCGGCGCTGCCGAGCGAGGGCGTTGGTGAAGACCTGCGCGATCAGCTGCAGCCGTCGCACCAGCGCTTCCGGCCAGTCGCGGTGTGCCCGCTGGGTGTTGAAGGCCAGGGCGCCGACGGGGGCCTCGCCACCGACCGAGAGCGGCAGGGTCAGGCTCGAGAGGATGCCGAACCGCATGGCGCTCTCCCGGTCGAGGCCCGCTTCGTCCGGGAACGCATCGAGCGTCGGCAGAACGACTGCGCGACACGCCCGGACCTCGCTCTCGACCCATGGGAACTGCATCTGCGTGGGAGGCTCGGCCGATCGCAACTCCCCATGCGCGTAGTGGATGTGAGTCGGCGTGATTACCCCGGGCATCAGGTTCGACCACTGCCAGAGGACGCAGAAGTCGACGCCGAGGGACTCGCAGACCCGGCGCATCGCGTCCTCGATCTCGCGGTCCACTTCGTCCGGTGACAGGTCGATGAACCGGGAAGAGAGGTCCGAGAGCAGCGCCTCGAACTCGAGGCGGCTGTTGCGGCTTCCGCCGAACGGCGGCGACGGATCGACCGTGGACATGATGATGGATGATACCCATTCCGTCCGCTAAGGAAAGTGCTCTCCGTGCTGTACCGGGCCTGCGGTGTGCCCGCGGTTGCTTCCGTCGGAGGACAGCAAGCTGCTGCCGGAGCGCGAGGTTCTCCAGGATCAGGTCGGCCCGGCTGGCGAAGATCGCGAGGAATGTCCGGCGACGGCAAGAGCGCGGTTGAGCATCCCCGGACGATGACGGCGGTCGGAACGGAGGGCAACCGGACTCGTCCGCGGGCGCTTTGGGCATCCTGCACAGGAACGCAACTCGTTGAAGGCCAGGGCGAACGGGGATATGGCGACGCACACCTCGCGCCGGGAGGGATGTGCCCTGCTGCGGCGGCTCCGCCCCGCTGAAGCCCGAGCCCCTCCGGCTTGGGCCGCTCCCGCGAGGTTCCGTCGGGCCGCTCCCCCCCGCTGACGCGCCCGCGGCCGCCTGTCAACCCCCCCGTCCCGGCCAGTGCTACCCTGAGCCGGCGGGGAAACGCGGCCAATTCCGGCGCTGCATGTGCTTTTCGTTGAGGACGATCACGTGGTCGAGAAGGTCGCGGCGTGCGGTGCCTGGTCATAGGCGAACGCCTCGCTGAGTTGCTGCGTGATCCAGACCGCCGACGGATGGCTGGTGACACGCGAGTGCATCAGCACGCGCCGGGCATGGTAGACGACGAAGAAGACGTAGAGCACACGGAACGTGGCGGTGGGGACCGTGAAGAAGTCGATCGCTGCGATGACCTCGCGGTGGTTGCTCAGGAACGTCTGCCAGCGCTGACGCGCCGCTGGATCGACCGGACGCCGGGGCATGCAGCGCGAGACCGTGCGTTCGGAGACCTCAAGGCCGGGCTTCTGGATCTCGCCGTGAACGTGTAGTGCGCCCCACGATGGGTTCTCGGCCGCCATCCGGCGAATGAGGGCCCGGATCTCGGCCGTTGTGCTCGATCGTCCAGCGCGGCGACGCGACTTCCAGCGCCAGTACCGCCTGAAGCCCTCGCGATGCCGGCGGAGGACGGTCTCGGACTGGACCATAGCGAGCGTCTCCTTCCAGTGCGGCCAACAGCGGCGCAGGCAAGGCAGAAGACTCGATCGGACGCACGGAGACGAGGTCGAGGTTGCTTCCGTCGGAGGACGGCGAGTTGCTGTCGGAGCGCGAGGTTCCCCAAGATCAGGTCGGTCCGGCTGGCGAAGATCGCGAGGATAGTCCAGGCGACGGCAATAGCGCGGTTGAGCATCCGCGGACGCTGACGGCGGCAGGGACGGAGGGCAACCGGGCCCGCCCGCGGGCGGTGCGGGTATCCTCCATAGGAACGCAACTCGTTGAAGGGCAAAGCGGACGGCGTTACGGCGAGGCACAGCCCGCGCGCCGCGTGGCGGCCGCGCTGTTCGAGTCCGCTACGGACTGGTCCCGCGACTGAGGCCCGGCCTCGCCGCGGCAGCGGTGTACCGGGACGTGGTGGCACGGGCCCCGTCTGCAGGCGTGAGGTCGGTCCACCCGGCCGGCTCCGCTCCCTGACTCACCCGCGACCGCCTGTCAGCCTCCCCATCCTCCCGCCGGTGCTACGCTGAGTGCGTCAGGAAACGCGGGCAGTTTTTCCTATCCGGCCGGTGCTACCCTGAGCGGGTGCTGCAACGCGGGCAATTCCCCTTATCCGTCCGATGCTTTGGATCCCATGATAGCAACGCCGCCTCGAAAGCCATTGCCTTCGACTAGCCGAGCCTGACCACGGTGACCTGCGGCAGCTTGGCCGCGGTCGCCTTCTCCCAGCGTTCCTCGATCAGCTCCTTGGCCGCCTGCTCCAGGAACTCTGGCGCGGCCCACTGCTGCACGTCGAAGTTGCGCTTGATGTAGCCGTGCTCGAGCATGAAGTCCTTGCCGATCTCGATCTGCGCCAGGTTCTTCGGCGACAGGCTGGGCACCATGTCGATCAGCTTGATGCATTGATAGGTGTCCTCGACGTCGCGGTAGTAGGTCTGGCGGTCCAGGATCACCGCCGCCGCGTGCTTGTGCTCGTTGGCCCAGCGCCCGACCTTGATCATGGCCTTCAGGAAGGTGACGACCAGCTCGGGATGCTGCTCGGCCATCACGTCGCTGCAGGTGATGATCGCCGGCTCGTTGTTGGCCTGCAGCCGCCAGTCCGGGTAACGCGACAGGTCCTCGATCGCGGCAATCTTGCCGGTGTCTTCCTGCAGGTGCTGCCAGGTCTTGCTGTGGGTGTAGATCGCATCGACCTTGCCTTCCAGCAGGGCCTTCTCCAACGGGCGGGTGATCAGGGTGCGCTTGTGGTCCACCCTCCCCATGTAGAACTCGGTCGCGCTGTTCAGAGGCCCGCGCATCTTCGGATCGGTGTACCAGTCGTCGGCATCCGGAAACTCGACGATCTCGACATCCTCGATGCTCATGTCGTTGAGCATCAGCATGTTCAGGATCCCGTAGTGCTCGGTAATGCGCCACCAGTCGGCCTTCAGCGTGTTCAGGCTCTTCGACAGGCCGATGCGCTTGCCCTTCAGGTGGCTCATCTTGTAGATGCGGTCCTTGGCCCGCACCAGCATGCAGCCGCCTTCGTAGGTGGGCGTCGCGCCCAGCAGCCGGGTGCGGCGGATGTCGGCCTGGACGTGGATCGGCGGGTACAGGCCGCCGAAGCGGATCAGGTTGTCCAGGTTATGGATGTAGTGCGGGTACCAGTCGTTCTCGCGCCGGCTGAGCAAGTAGGCGTAGTCGACACCGATCGCGGCGAAGTCGGTCTTGCACCAGCCGAGTTCCTGGTCGACGTTGCTTGCCGAGACCATGCCGCAGTTGGTGTAGAAGACTTCCTTCCAGTTCAGCTCGACGGTGCTCAGTGTCTTGCCCTGCAGGGTCGTCGTAGGCATCTTCAGCTCCTGCGTTGAGACACTTGAGACATGGCGATCTTCCGAATCGTCTCGTAGCTGCCGCCGTTGATCGCCTTGAAGCCGTTGCGCTCGAGGATATCGCGGGCCTTGCCGGCCCGCCCGCCGGTCTGGCAGTAGGTCACGATCGTCCGGTCGCGCGGCAGTTCGCCCAGGCGGCGATTGAGATCGAGCAACGAGATGTTCGTCGCTCCCGGGGCGAGCCCCTTCTTAGCTTCGAAGGCCATGCGGACGTCGAGGACGTATGCGCCGTTCCTGATCAGCTCGGCGACTTCGTTCTCCGGCCTGATCGACGAGGTTCCGGATCCGAGGAAGTATTTGTCGAACAGCTTCTCGATCAGCTCCACGATCGCATTCAATTTCAGTTCCCCTCGTTTCGCCCGCAGGTCACGGGCTCGGACCGATGACGACTCACTTGAAGATCAGGTTGAGGCCGACGAAGACCTGCCATTCGGGCCAGCCGGCGCCCTTGCTGGCCACCGACCATTGCGGCTCGACGAAGAGGTTGTAGGTCGTCGTCCCGGATTTCCAGACCTGGCCGATGCCGATGCCGATCGGCACGTTGTAGCCGTTGCACTCGAAGTCGTAGTTCATGATCCCCGTCGATCGCCAGTAGGTGCCGCCGCCGAGCTGCCCGATGAGCAGCGGCTGGAACGCGGCGATGTTCACATTGGCGCGGTCGTCCTAGCCCGCGAAGCTCGCCTGCCAGGTCAGCAGGTAGCCGTACAGGAACTTGGGGTTCGTCGCGACGAACAGCACGTTGGCGAAGCCAGCCGACCACTTGCCGCTGCCGAGCGCGTCGTCGGTGGCGGTCGGCACGTTGATCAGCGGCCCCACGCCGAAGCTGATGGCGGGGTTGCCGACGTCGATCAGGTACGCGGCGAAGGCGTTGAAGTCGCCCAGGCCGGTCTTGTGATCCGTGCCGGGCAGTACCGGATTCGTCATCACCGGCAGCGAGGCCCGCATCAGCCACTTCGACTCGCCGATCGAGAACGGCGTGGCGTAGCGCAGCCAGAACTGGTTGGCGTAGGTGTCGGTCTCGGTGAGCTTGCCGATGTAGTAGTTCTGCAGGTTGAGGGCCTTGACGGTCGCCAGCGGGTTGTTGGCCTGCGCGACATCGTCCGACTGGGTCTGTTCCTGTGCGATCGCGACGCCCGACAGGCCGCCGCACAGGCCGATGGCAAGCACGGCGCGCAGGCTGCGGTGAGCGAGGTTCGTGATTCGTCCCTTCTCCATCGACAGGCGGGTCGGGGATAAGAAAAGCTGCCCGCGTTTCGTGACGCACTCAGGGTAGCACCGGGGGGAGGAGGGGGGCTCCTATCCGCCTATCCGCCCCACGCTTCGGTCGTCGATCCGGCACGATGACGGCCCCCTCACTTTGGCTTGGTCGTGATGTACTTCAGGGTGCTTCCCTCGAACACCGCCTGGTAGAAGTTGCCCCCGCAGTAGTAGTAGTTCACGTCGCCTACGGGAGTCGGAGTGCAGCCCGCCGGCAGGGCGGCCACGACGGTTCCCAGCGGAAGCGGGGCGCCGGTGGCGGCGGCCGGTCCAGGGGCAGCGGCCTGCTGCCTGGCCAGTTCCGCGTCCTTCTGCGCGGCAGCGGCCTTTTCCTTCTCGGCGGCGGCCTCCTGCTGCGCCGCGGCGGCCTGCTGTTGCGCTGTCGTTGCCTGCTGCTGGGCTGCCGCGGCCTGCTGCTGCGCCGCGGCGGCCTGCTGCTGAGCGGCCGCGGCTTCGGCCTCGGCCGCCGAGGCACTCGACGAGCCGGCCGCGGCCCCGATGGCGAAGGCGGCCCCTCGTCCGCGCAGAGCCAGAGACTCGGGCGCCAGCGCCACGAACAGCAACAGGGCGAGCACCGTTCCTGCGATCACTCTCGTCGGCTTCACGGCTTGCTCCCTTCACGCCTGGTCGATGACCCATAGGGGAGGAAACGGGTTGCGCTGCTTCCTTTCGGCGGCACGAATGCGAACAGGGCGTCGTTCACCGCCGGAGCGTCGTTCCAGTCAGTGAAGACGGTGGTGATGCTCAGACGCTCCGGGGTGTCGGTGTCCGTGACGACGTACTTGCGTGGCCAGGGTCGTTTTCCCTCTTCGACCCAGACCTGGAACTGGACGCCCGGGCGCACGAAGAGCAGTTGATCGCACCGGGTCCCTCCGACGATCGCCTTGCCCACCACGAGGGCCACCGAGAGATCCTGCGTCAGCAGCGGGTACGCCCCACGGTAGACCAGGTCGGCGGCCGGGAGCAGGATGCCGATCTGCTCGCGCGCGAGGTCGATCATCTTCTCGACCGTCGCGGGAGCGGGCGTGGTGGCATAGACGTTGGCGACCGGGCTGTAGAGGGTCAGCTTCGTGCCGTCGTAGTAGAGCTGCTGGTTCATCAACTCGCCGGTGCGTCCCGCGCGCAGCATGTTCGGCCGCTTGATCGTGACGCTCGCCGCCAGGTCGTAGTCCACCCGGTGCCCCGAAGGATGAAGCTCCTCGATCGTGTTCTGCGTGTTCACGCTGAACCGCTGCAGTCCATCGAGGAGATCGGTCATCTGCTTCAGGATCCGGAGGGCGGCCGGGTCCACCGTCGCGGGGTCGGAGGCGTACGCCGGCGCAACGGCCGACGAGATCAAGAGCCCGAGGGCGAGCCCGGCGGCGCATCTGTATGAGTGGCTCATTTCCTGTCTCCTTCGTTGATCGGTTCGCTCCGACACGAGTAGGGCTTCACGCGGCAAAGTCGGGATGCGGGTGCTGCGCTCAGACCGCATCGGTGAAGCCGAACTGCGGGCCCTGATCGATCACATTCATGGCGCCGACGTCGTTCTCGCCGGCTGACGGAGCGCGAGATAGGCCCAGCGAAGCGCATCATCTCGTGCTCTCGCCGGTGCCTTCGGCGAGGATGATCTTCTCAGGATCGAGGGCATGACCCCGGGGCGCGGAGTTCTTCCAGCCGTTCTCCATCCGCTTCCCGTGGAAAACACTCTCGGGATCCTGGACCGGGTATCCCTCCACTCCATCGCCGATCCTGGAGGCATTGGTGAAACCGGCTGCTGAGGGCAGGTTCACCGCCAGGGCACCGCGGCCGCCGGAACGGCAGGTGGCCAGCAGGGTCTCGGCCGGCTGGGCGATCTCCTTGACCTGCGCGACGAATGCCGAATTGGGCCTGGGACCGGACTCGAACTTGCCGTCGTTCCTCTGGTTGGACACGAAGGCAATCGGGATGTTCCTGGCCATCTCCGGGTGGCCGGCGCATGCGAGTCCCTCGGGAGTCCGGACGTCGATGGCCTTCACCTTCTCCGGCGCGGTCTTCCACATCGCGTAGGCTTCTGACGCGGCCAGGTAGAGGCCGTAAGTGGCCTGATTCATCTTGGGCAGCTCGCTGGCGTCGACGGCGGTCCCGGGCTTCGGGAGGTCCGCCCCGAAGGCGCTCCTGGTGGCGGCGGAGAAGAGCCCCACCGAAAGGAGGTCTGCGTGCCGCTGGGGTAGCGGCATGATCCTGGGCGGTCCGACGATCATGCCCACCGGACTAGCTCGATTCGTGCCAGCGCCGCACTCGAGCTTTCGATCCCGCCTAACTAACTGAACGGCTGCGAGGTGGCAGTAGGCGGGCTCGCTGCCGGCAGAACCGAGAAATCGACCGAGGGACCAAATGACGTCCCGCGGGTCGGCATACCGTCCCCCAGGAGTCGGCGCCGGAGAAACCAATCGGGTGTCCTTCGCCACAATCGAGTCCGGGCACCCTTGATGGCTCGCGCGGCTCGGAATGGCAGGCGAACACGCCGGTCGATCGCATGCCTGCGCCTGTCGGCGACGGGCCGATAAGAAAAACTGCCCGTCCCCGACCGGACGAGCAGCAGCGGCGTCCGGCTCTACCTCGACGGCAACCGCGGCCCGCTCTGCCCCGAGGGGTGTGCGGACGACTGGCAACTGCGCGTCGTCTTCGCCGAGGGCGGACTCGTCTATCCCGCCGACGAGGCGCTCTACCGGGTGGACGAGCCGCTCCCCGCGCCGCCGGTGACGACCTGGCCGGCGAGCCTCGTCCTCGATCGCGTTCTCGACGGCGCTGGCGCGATCCTGCCGCGCCGCGACGCCGTCGACGCGCGGATCGTCAACGAGGTCAGGACACGCACCGGCGCGGTCGGCATCGGCAGCGACTACCCCGTTCTCCGCGGCATCGCTGCACCGCCCGACTCGGACCACGACGGGATGCCCGACGCTGACCTACCGGCTGCGGGAGGGGGACCTCTACCTGCTCGTCGTCCCCCGCGATGCGCTGCACGAGGGGTCGTACGGCGTCGCGGCGAGCGGCGTGGAGCGGCCGGCGTCCGCGGCGCCGTGCCTCCCGCAGGAGCTTCGCCCCTGCCCCTGACAGCCTTGAGAGTCCGAGAGGCGAGCCGAGCTCCGGGCCGCGATGCTGCGCTAAGATGGAATCCATGGTGCGCCTCGCGCAGTCGCCCGCTGCGGCCTTCCTGGTCCTGGCCTCCGTCGCCCTTCCGGTGGCAGCCGCTCCGGACGAGGCCTGGCCCCCGGCGATCGAGGACAACTCGTTCCTGGTGGAGGAGGCCTACAACCAGGAAGCGGGCGTCGTCCAGTGGATCTTCGTCTTCCAGCAGTTCCGGCCGAGCGGCACCTGGTACGACGCCTTCACCACCGAGTGGCCGGTGCCCGACCAGACGAACCAGCTGAGCCTGACGGTCCCCTACATCGCCGAGACCGAGCGCCTGCCGAGCGGCTGGGGCGACATCAGCCTCAACTACCGCTACCAGGCACTGGCCGGCGGCGAGCGCGGGTGGTGGTTTGCGCCGCGCCTGAGCGCGCTCCTACCCACCGGGGAATGGCGCGATGATCTCGGGAATGGGGCGCCCGGCGTGCAGATCGGCCTCCCCTTCAGCCGGCGCTTCACCCGCGGCTTCGCGATGACGCTCAACGCCTCGGGGCAGTACGTCCCGCTGGCGCGTGGGACGGCGGAGGACGGCAGCAGCTTCAAGGCCGACACCTGGGGCATTTCCGAAGGCATCAGCCTGGTGTGGCTCGCCTCGCCCCGCTTCAACCTGATGCTGGAGGCGCTGGCGACGCAGGATCGCGTGGCCGTCGACGACGGCCGCACCGAGGTTGTGAGAATCGCGGTCGCGAGCCCCAGTTTCCGCTGGGCCGTCAACTTCAGGAGCGGGCAGCTGGTGCTCGGGGCCGCGGTCCCGATCGGGCTGACCGAGGCCAGCCCGGACTGGAGCGCGCTGTTCTACGTATCCTGGGAGTCGGCTCTCTGGACGCCGAAGTCCCCGGCGCCGAGCGCGATCAGCCGCGCGGAGTGACGCCCTCCGTCACCGTCTCTGTTGTAGGCCACGTGCGCCGTGGAAAGGTCCGTTGATCCAGCAGGTGTTGTCGATCTCAGCCTGCGGTCAGCCCCGTCCCGACGCGCCGGTGCTACCCTCAGCCCGTGCTGAAACGCGGGCCATTCCGCTTATCCGTTGAACGCAACGTTATCCGGACACGAAATGTACGCCGTTGACGAACGAGATCAGGTCCGAAAGCTGAGCACGCTTCCGCAGAGTTCGGTAGGAGCTCCGTGTCCCTTCGTAGTCAGTGATGAGCACACAGTTGTCGTCGCGTACTACGTGGAGCGAATCCACGAGACCTGGGATGGGACGAACCCCCGTGTCGTGGGGCCTGACACGGAGGACGAACAGGTTGCCCTCGTGCGTTTCAAGTCGAACTACACCTACATGTTCGGTCCACCCAACGACGAGGCGTTTGCCGGGCATCCACTGGCGTCCCGCGGCCTTCGTCCGAACGGTGCGTACGAGGTCGTTCATTCGTCATGGATCCGCGTCCTGGAACGAATGAACTCGGTGCACCAGTATCATCGCGCGGAGTCATTCTGGAGTAGGCGGCACATCATTCTTTCGTTTCACGACTCGACGTTTGAATGCGTGTGCTCCGACTTTGATGTTCGTACGGCAGTGGGCTCGATGCGCTCAATTGTGCCACACGCGGTGGCGCTACTCGAGTGGCGGGCCGGATAACTGCGCGCTTCAGCGGACGGCGCTTCGCGCCGCCGCTGAGCTCGCGACGTGTGTGCCAGGCATGGCACAGATCGAGCGGGGTGGAAGTCCCCGTGCCAGGTTATCGCGGAGCCGAAGGCAAGGAGAAGGGCAAGGGCGTCACCGCGAGGTGGGGTCTGAAGGAAGCCCAATCCAAAACGCGCGGGGCGACGAACAGGAACCGGATATGAGGTGTGGTGCACCCGGGACGAGCGGGCACGTGACCGCGAAGTCCTCCATCCGCAACGGGGTGTGCTTTATAAATCCGGCGTCTACGCGCGGAACGTAACTGTGTCTTACCCTGGGAGATCTCCCGGTCGTCCGCAGACGGACTGGGCGTCGGGCAACCGACGCTGACCGGCCGGGAGAAGTCAGCAGAGGGCATAGTAGGCCCGAGGCAGGCGAGGCTAGTGAGGCACCCCAAAGCCGAAAGGCGGGGCAACGGATAGGCCGAGCCGCAACGCCGCGGGATGAAGGCCCGAACGGTGCCCCGCGAGGGGATTGAAGGAAGGGAGAAGTCACCATCGTGTCGAATGACGGTACTGCATCCGGCAGGCAGCTCTTGCTGCCCCTGGCGAATCCGGGGGATGAAACCGCGATTGGGACACGAGGAGAAGACGCTCCGGTGGGAGGGACAGCCCTGATGGAGCGGGTGCTGGAGAGGGAGAATCTCCTGCGTGCGCTCCGCCAGGTCCGACGCAACACGTGGAGCGCCGGGCATCGACGGGATGACCGTGGATGGCTGAGCGCCCCACCTCAAGGCACACTGGCCGGCCATCCGGACCTCCCTGCTGGAGGGTACCTACAACCCCCAGCCTGTACGGCGAGTCGAGATCGCGAAGGCTGGGGGAGGTACTCGAAATCTCGGAGTGCCGGTGGTTCTCGACCGGTTCATCGAGCAAGCCTTGCTGCAGGTACTGCAAGCGGACTGGGACCCCACGTTTTCGGAATCGAGCTACGGCTTTCGTCCGGGGCGCAGCGCGCACCAGGCGGTGGAGCAGGCGCAGACCTACATCCGGGAAGGGTACGCGTGGGTCGTGGACCTTGATCTGGAGCGGTTCTTCGATCGGGTCAACCACGACGTCCTCTTGTGCCGTGTGCGGGCGCGTGTGCGAGACCGCCGAGTGGTGCGGCTGATCCACCGGTTCCTGAGGGCCGGAGTGTTCACGCTGGAGAAGGTGGTGGAACCGACGGCGGAGGGGACGCCGCAAGGCGGCCCGCTCTCGCCGCTGCTCGCGAACCTGCTGCTGGACGACCTCGACAAGGAACTGGAGAGGCGCGGCCACCGCTTCGTCCGCTACGCCGACGACGGTAACATCTACGTCCGGAGTCGTCGTGCGGGCGAGCGCGTGAAGGCCAGTGTCACCCGTTTTCTGGAGCGCCGACTCAAGCTCGCGGTCAACGAGGCCAAGAGCGCCGTGGACCGGCCCTCCAACCGGAAGTTTCTCGGCTTCACGTTTACCCGCGGCCGGTCACCCCGGCGGAAGGTGAGCGCGAAGGCTCTGCTGGCGTTCAAGGCCAAGGTGCGAGAGCTGACGAGTCGAACGCGCGGACGCACGATGCGTCAGATCATGAAGGAGCTCAGGACCTACCTCCTAGGCTGGCGAGGGTACTACGGCTTCGCCGAGGTGACCTCACCTCTTCTCGATCTGGACAAGTGGATCCGGCGCCGGCTGCGCTGCTACCACTGGAAGCAATGGGGTCGGCGGGGCTACCGGGAACTGAGGAAACGGGGCATTTCTCGGGATCTGGCTTGGAATACCGCCAAGTCAGCTCACGGGCCGTGGCGCTTGAGTCAGAGCCCGGCACTGGCGATCGCACTGCCTGCGCGGTACTTCGCGGCGCTCGGGCTCCCGAGTCTGGTGGAGGGATGACCCGACTACTGAATCCACCGAACCGCCGCATACGTGATCCGTACGTGCGGTGGTGTGGGAGGGGGGGAGCCGTGAGGCTTCCTCCCTATCCCGATTAGGCGACTCTGACATGCCCAGCCACAAGACCTTGAAGAGCGTGGTTGCGAGCCTCGCGCAGTCGTTCACGAGCCTGATGAACTACAGGGGTGACGACTATGTCATGGGTCACATCGTGCACGCGGCATGGTCGACAGGTGCGACTCGGATTCGCGTGAACCTCAGGAGTGGAATCATTGAAGAATCTCCGCTTTTGGTACCTGAAGTTCGAGACTCGTTGACTCAGTTAGTGCGGTGGCCTCTCGATATCGTTCAACGGTCCAACTCTTCCATGGACTTCGTCACGGAGGCTGAGTTGCAGGTTACGGTGGACCCGACAACACGGCGCCCATGCGGCCACGTGGGGTTTCAGGAATCCCCGGCTGGCGGCGCTGGTGCCGCCGCCGCGGTTTCACCTGGTGCGCTACGCGGGGGTGCTGGCACCGGGCGCGCGGCTGCGCGCGCGGATCGTGCCGGAGCCGGCGGAAGGGAACTCGGCCGGCGCCCTCGTGCCGGAGGCGGGGGAGGGGAAGGGCTCGGACGAGATGCCGGTGCCCGCGTCCGGTGCTGCGGTGCCGGCTCGCGGGGCCGACCGCGCGCTGCGCTGCGTCCCCCGGGCGCGCCGTCAGTACCCGTGGGCGGAACTGATGCGGCGGGTCTTCGCCGTCGACGTGCTGGAGTGTCCGCGGTGTCACGGGCCCATGCGAATTCTCGCGGCGATCCACCCGCCCGACGCGGCCGCCGCGATCCTGGAGTGCCTCGGCCTGCCGGCCCGACCGCCACCCGCGGCCTCGGCCCGCCGGCCCGTCGGGCTGTTCGACCCCGATCCGGAGTGGTCCCGCGATCCGGAGTGGTCCCGCGATCCGGAGTGGTCCCGCGAGTGAGGAAACGCCTCACGCGGGGAGGGGTCTGCCGGGCTCCGAGTGAGTTCGGCCGGCCGCGGCCGCGGAGCGGTCGGCCCGGCGTCGAAGCGGAACCCTGATTACCCCTGACTCGATCTCAGCCTGCGGTCAGCCCCGTCCCGACGCGCCGGTGCTACCCTCAGCCCGTGCTGAAACGCGGGCCATTCCGCTTATCCGTTTCGCACTAGGAGATGTGAATAGGGCGAGAAGTTGGAAAGGGAGTGCCCATGCGGCCTGAACTCCATTGGCGAAGTTCGCTCTCGGGCAAGTCACTGAGCGCACGATTGAGCGCAAGAGTGATGCCGTTCAGCGCGTGGCGTTGGGGCACCGAGCGCGTGCCTGAGGGTTCGCTATGGGGAGCGATCGAGGGCGATCGGTTTTGGGTTGTATCTAGTCCAGTGTTCTCTCGGAATCCCCTGGCACCGATTCTCGACTGCAAGTTGGAATTGATAGAGGACGGGGTTCTCATTCATGCGCGGTTCGGGCGCCTACGCATTGCGAGAGCGGCACTCGCAGCGTGGGCAGGGATGTTACTGTTCCTGGCTAGTATCGCTGAAGCGAGCGGCGCATGGGGGGAGTCAGGGCCGTTCAGTCAGCTGGTGACATTGAGCTACCTACACATTCTCAGGCCGCTACTGCTCAGCGCGGCAGTATTCGCGTTGATAGTGCTGTTCTCGGAGTCGGAGTCTCGATTACAGCGCTCGCGACTCGTGTTGCAGCTTAAGCAGGTACTGAGTATTGAATCGGATATCGAGATCTCGTAGCAGGCGACAGGGAGCGCAAGCAGGAACGCTGAAGTGTCGCCACGTGTCCGATGGCAATGGAGTCATCCGGAGAGTTGTGATGAAGGGCCGGGAATGGTGTCTACCCGTCAGTGTGGGGGAGGCTCGCGAACGACTGAAGGCTGTATCGGAGGCGGCGAGCGCTTCGGCTCAGGCGGTACGATGCAGGATCGACGCGACGGGGGCTACGGTCGACTTACCGCTTGCGGCGCGAAATTCGCCGTACCACATCGTGTGCCGCGTATCCTTGAAGCAAGCCGCGTCTGGAACGCGAGTGACGGCCAGGTTCCGGTACAGCCTCCTGACATGGTTCATTGTCGGAGGGCCGATCCTGTTTGTCGGCATGCTGGGGGGGCTGATCCTCTACGCCGCTCTCCGGCAGGCGCTTACGGGAACCGAATTGCTCGCCCGCGACACGTCCGAACTCCAGGCTGCACTATGGGTTCTCGGGATAGGGCTTGGAGTAGCGGTGGTCACCGTTGTCGGCGTGTGGCACTCAAGGCGACAGCTCGTGTTGATCTGTCAGTTCCTCGACCGGGTGAGCGCGTTCCGCGGATGAGGATGTATGAAGCCACGTGCGCCGTGGAATGGTCCGTTGATCCAGCAGGTAGAAGCCCTGCCCCGGCAACGGTCGTCCCAGCCGCGTGTTGCGGGCCAGGTTCGCCGTGGAAAGTTGCGTTGATTCAGCAGGTGCAAGTCCTGCCCCGGTGTTGCAGGCCAGCGGTCTTGGATCGTGTCGGTCTTGGATCGCGTTGAGCGGGCGCTTTCGCGATCGAACTCCCGGTCACGGAGACCTGCTGGCGGGCAGAGGCTTCGCCAAGTGACGGACGAGCCGTGGTAGCTGCTCGTCGAGTGTCATGCCTTACAGAGAGAGGTGAAGGCGGCCACCGATCTTGGATCGCGGCTGGACGCGGTTTTCGCCGTCGTAGAGGCTGTCGCGACGCTCACTCAGCGCGGCGAACTCGGGCCGAGCACGAGCACAGCAACGGGGATCGCTCGTCGAGCGGGATGCTGGGCTGCGCGAGCGCAGACGGCGCCCTCGGCCGGGACGGAACCGCGGATACCGCCCTCACGCCGCGCTTATCAGCGAGAGGACAGGAAGGTGCGCTCGCCCCTCTGGTCGGAGGAGAGGCCGGCTGGTCTACCGGCTGAAGCGGCACTGGCGCGACGGGACGGAGGCGTTCGTGTTCGCGCCGGAGGAGTTCGTGGCCCGGCTGGCGGCGCTGGTGCCGCCGCCGCGGTTTCACCTGGTGCGCTACGCGGGGGTGCTGGCACCGGGCGCGCGGCCGCGCGCGGATCGTGCCGGAGCCGGCGGAAGGGAACTCGGCCGGCGCCCTCGTGCCGGAGGCGGGGGAGGGGAAGGGCTCGGACGAGATGCCGGTGCCCGCGTCCGGTGCTGCGGTGCCGGCTCGCGGGGCCGACCGCGCGCTGCGCTGCGTCCCCCGGGCGCGCCGTCAGTACCCGTGGGCGGAACTGATGCGGCGGGTCTTCGCCGTCGACGTGCTGGAGTGTCCGCGGTGTCACGCGCCCATGCGAATTCTCGCGGCGATCCACCCGCCCGACGCGGCCGCCGCGATCCTGGAGTGCCTCGGCCTGCCGGCCCGACCGCCACCCGCGGCCTCGGCCCGCCGGCCCGTCGGGCTGTTCGACCGCGATCCGGAGTGGTCCCGCGATCCGGAGTGGTCCCGCGAGTGAGGAAACGCCTCACGCGGGGAGGGGTCTGCCGGGCTCCGAGTGAGTTCGGCCGGCCGCGGCCGCGGAGCGGTCGGCCCGGCGTCGAAGCGGAACCCTGATTACCCCTGACTCGATCTCAGCCTGCGGTCAGCCCCGTCCCGACGCGCCGGTGCTACCCTCAGCCCGTGCTGAAACGCGGGCCATTCCGCTTATCCGTTGCTACTTGACAGCGACCGGGTTGACGATGGCCTGCACGGCGCCGGTGATGCGTGCGGGCCCGAGCGTGAACAGAAACTCCCAGGCCTGGTCCTTGACGAGTTCCGCGGTGTCCATGTTCTCCAGGATGTGAATGCCGTTGAGCGCCAGGAGGATCTGGTGGACCTCGAACACGCCCGCGTCCTTCTCGAACGGGATCACCTCGAGGCTCGGGGTATCGGCACCAACCATGGCCACCTCGAGCGCGGCGAGGTACTTGGCGCCTTCGATTCCCAGGCCCGGGCCCACGGAGCCGAACCGACCATTGTCCTTGCCGAGCAGCTTGAGCCAGCCGGTATGGAACAGCACGACGTCGCCCTTCTCGATGGACGCGATGCCCTGCCGCTTCATGGCACCTTCGATCTCGGCGCGATTGAACGGCGTGCCTTCCTTGACGAGGTCGGTCCCGAAGTAGCCGGCCATGTCGAGCACGATCCCGCGCGTTGCGACGGCGGGCACGTTCTCGATGCCGAGCTTCGTGAGGCCGTCGGCCAAGGCGAAGTCGCCGGCGCGGTTGCAGTTGAAGTACAGATTGTCGATGCCGACGTGGCCGAGACCATCGATCTGCGAGCCGATGCCGTTCCAGCCGGTGACGATGTCGTCGTTGTACGTGCTCTTGGTCGGCCCGAGCGAGGCTCCGCCGGCCTGGCCCGGCTGGAGGATCGGTGATCGCGAACCTGCGCGGGGGGTAGGCCGGCGTGTCCTTGTTCGTCTCGATGCCCAGGCGGTAGACCTTGCCCTTCGTCACGAGCTTCGCGGCAGCCAGCGTCTTGGCCGGCGTCACGTGGTTGAGGTTGCCGACCTGGTCCTTCGGTCCGAACTTCGAGGCGGTCAGGCACGGGGGAGTCTGGGCCGTGGTGGCGCCGGCGATCGAGAGCCGAGCACGCAGCGCTCAAGCCCAGGAGCCTGACGGGGCGCGAAAGAGAGACATTCATTGCCGCACTCGCTCCTTCTAGCGTGCTTTCCGAGGACCCCGGGCGGCGTGCTTCGGTGATCGCCTCCCGTCCGCGGTCGCGACGCAGGAGACTTCAGCGGATAGCGTAGCCTCCATCGACGCGGATCGTTTCGCCGGTGACGAAGTCCGAAGCGGATGAGGCCAGGAAGATCGCCGGGCCGGCCAGTTCCTGCGGCAGACCCCAGCGCCCGGCCGGCGTACGGGCCAGGATCTCGTCGCCCATGGTCTTCAACGCCTCGCCGCGCACCGGCGCGGTCATGTCGGTCTCGATCCAGCCGGGGGCGAGCGCGTTCACTTGAATGCCGTGCGGAGCGAGTTCGATCGCCATCGATTTGGTCAGCTGGACGATCGCGCCCTTGGCCGCGCTGTAGGACGGCACAGGCCGGAACCGAAGTAGGAGTACATGCTGCCGATGTTGATGATCTTGCCGTGCTTGCGAGTTGCCATCGATGCGGCGGCGAGCTTCGACAGCAGGAACACGGCGCTCAGTTGCGTCTCGATTACGCTGTCCCAGGACTCCGGGGTCTCCTGGAGAATCCCGCCGCTCAAGGAGACGATCCCGGCGTTGTTGACCAGAATCTCTACCGGGCCGAGTTCGGCTTCGACCCGCCGGAATGCCGGCTCCAGTGCGGCGCGATCGGTCACGTCGACCGCGACGGCCATGGATGGTGCCCGGGTGGCCTGCAACTCGGCGAGAACCCGTGCGTTCTTGTCCTCGTTGCGTCCCAGTATGGCTACCGCCGCTCCGGCTTCGGCAAATCCCAGCGCGATGCCGCGCCCGATGCCGCCGTTGCCGCCGGTGATCAAGGCGACCCGGCCGGCCAGGCTGAACGAAGCGGTTGCCGCCATCTGTGTTCTCCTCGGGAAACGAACGTGCCGACGATCTGGGTCCCGTCACGGCGCCGCAGGCGACCATGCCCGCAGCCGATGGGAGCCTCGCCAGCGGCGGGGCCACAGTAGCACGGGCCGGCGGCACACGGGATGGCCTGCGGGCCGCCGCCCGTCATTTGTCCAGTTGAGCTCGCCCATCCCGACCTGCTTTTGCTCCTGTCCTTCGCCACAACCGAGTCCGGGCACCCTTGATGGCTCGCGCGGCTCGAGATGGCAGGCGAACACGCCGGCCGAACGCACGTCTGTGCTTGTCGGCGACGGTCATGCGCAGTCGCTGACAGCGGGGGCGGCGGTGCACCTTCCTGCAAGGGCACACGAGCTCCTCGACGAGACCGCGGCGATGGACTTGTCGAGCGTAAGCGTCAGGCCGCTTGGCGCCACTCGTAGCGATGATGAAGCCCGCCGAGGCGAGGCAGAGCGATGATCTCGGCGGCTGGATGCGGCTTCGACTCCACGGCTCGCACCGCGGGCGCGTCCTTCTTCAGGGACAAGTGCGTCCGGTCGTTGAGGTAGTACGAGGCGAAGCAGGCCAGAAGGCGCTGGAGGTGTTTCTCGTTGAGGGCGATGACGTGGTCGAGGAGATCGCGGCGCGCGGTGCCTGGTCGTAGGGGAACGCCTCGCGGAGTTGTTGCGTGATCCAGGCCGCCGTCGGATGGCCGGCGACACGGAAGTGCAACAGTACGCGCCGAGCGTGGTGGACGATGAAGAAGATGTAGAGCACACGGAACGTGGCGGTGGGGACCGTGAAGAAGTCGATCGCGGCGATGGCCTCGCGGTGGTTGGCGAGAAAGGTGCGCCATCGTTGCCGTGCGTCGGGATCAGTCGGGCGCCGGGGCATAAGGCGCGAGACCGTGCGTTCGGAGACCTCAAGACCGAGCTTCTGGATCTCGCCGTGGACGCGCGACGCTCCCCACGATCGCGGCCAGCAGCGGCGCAGGGCCAGCCAGAAGACCCGATCGGACAAGCGGATGCGAGGTCGAGGGTGCTTCCGTCGGAGGACGGAAAGCTGCTGTCGGAGCGCGAGGTTCTCGAGGATCAGGTCGGTCCGGCTGGCGAAGATCGCGAGGAGAGCCCGGGCGACGGCAAGAGCGCGGTTGAGCATCCTCGCACGATGATGGCGGTAGGGACGGAGGGCAACCGGGCTCGTCTGCGGGCGATTCGGGTATCCTGCACAGGAACACAACTCGTTGAAGGGCAAGGCGGACGAGGTATTGGCGAGGGACAACACGTCCTTGGACATTTTCCTGCGCGCGAACGAACGCGGACTTTGGTCAGCGAGTGCGGAGATGCCGCGGACGCGGTGCTTACTGACTCCGGCCCCGACTGGTCCCCGGTTCCGCCGATCAGTTCCGTATCGAGATCCGCATGCCCGACAGGTCGAGCGAGACCATCAGGCCGATCTGCCGGCCCTGGATCTTCAGGCGGACGCCGCGCGAGTTCTGTAGTTCGGCAACGCTGCCACCGCCGGCCAGCGCGCCGCCGGCGCTCACCGCCGTGTACGTGCCCTCGATGTCGCTCGGCTGCTTGAGATTGGAGACCTCGCCGATGAACTCGGCACGCGCGACGCCGATTGTCGCGCCGAGGCTGACGCCGGCGATCCTGAGGTCGTATCCCTTGTCACCGACCATCATCACACCGGAGCCCCCGCTGCCGCCGACGATGAAGCCGGCGCGCCAGATCGTGAGCTCGATCGTCGGGTTGGGGTTGGGTTTGGCCTGCGCGAGGACCAGCGCGGGGAACGCCGCCGCACCGGCGACCACCGCGGCCGAGGAGATGAACTGGCGACGTGTGGTGGTGCTCTTCATGGGACAGCTCCTTTTCCGAAAGCGGGGGACTCGGACGCGCGCTCACGATGGCGAGCATCGGCGGTGATGTTACCACGCGCCGCGCGCGGCCCTGAGGCTAGGCTGGCCCCCGATCCGTCGGTCCCCGGCATTCGGGGTCCTGGCCGGGACTCGGCGGGCCGTTAGCCGGTGCCGATCGCGGGCCGGCCGCGTCCCGCGCGGCGACCGCATCCGGACTCCGGCTGTCCCGCGGCGATCGCGACCAACCCCGGCCCGATTCCGCGCGAGAATCTCCGCGTGGAGAAGAGGGATTCCGCGCCGCCCTTCGCCGAGGGAACGCCCTTGCGAGGGGGGTCGTCCCCCCAGCCGACTGCACCGGGAGACTCGTGAACGCCTACCGGTTCTTTTCTCGAAGCGCCGACTCCGCGTCCGTCCAGGTCGCCGCGCAGATCGACAAGTCCCCGCAGGGGCTCTTCCTCTACCTTGGCTGCCTGCGCGCCGGACTCGCATTCCTGCCGCTCAACACCGCCTACCAGCGCGACGAGCTGGAGTTCTTCCTGCGCGACGCCGAACCGCGGGCGGCGCCCGCGCGCTTCGACGACGCCCCGGCCGGCGAGGGCGACCTGGCCGTGATCGTCTACACCTCGGGCACCACGGGCCGCCCCAAGGGGGCGATGGTCAGCCGGTCGGATCAAGAGGTCAACGGGGTTCCGGTGACGAATCCGCAGGATTCACCCGTTGCCACGCTCACCGACTCGGACGCGCAGGGCACTCGTCCGCGGGCGATTCGGGTCTCCTGCATGGGAACGCAACTCGTTGAAGAGCAAGGCGGACGGGGTTATGGCGAGGCACAGGCGATCTTCTCCTGGTGATGAATGGCCGGCGACGTGGAAGGCGCGAGGGACACGAGTGACTCCTCACTGAGTCCACGACGTGGATCGAAAACGAGAACGCCCTCCGGAAGTGGGTCCTTGCATCGCTACCGGAGAGCGGCTAACAAGTCACTTGACGCGAACGAGATCCGGCAGTTTCCAGCTCCGATCGAAGTAGGCTTCGGTCGGCGCGTACAAGCGGAAGTACGCGAACCAGCCACGACCGGGGGCCGTCGGAATCCAGTTCTTCTCCTTGCCCTGCGGTGCTTCCGGACCGACATACAAGTCCACGGAACCGTCGTCGTTCTTGACCAGGTCTTTCCGGGAATCCAGCCCGACGATGTCGTGCTTCGTTTCGATGAAGCTGCGGGTCTCGGTGTCGTACAGCGTCAAGGCCCAGAACTGCTTCGCGGGGGCATTGGGCGGAACGCGGAGCGCATAACTGTTGCCGCCCTGCAGCCATTGCCCGTCTTTGTCCTTCTGGATCCCGAGGAAGACCTGCCCTAGTCCGGGTGTCTTGGTTGTCATCCCGGCGGTGAGGGTGATGGCCTCGTAGAACCAAGCCGCGCGTTCGTCGAGAGCCGTGTGGTACTTGGTCTCCTGGTCGGCCTCCAGGAGAACGGCGTTCTTCCAGTGGGAATCGGCCCAGATCTCGGCCTCTTTCTGGCGCTTGGCATAACTGTGCGCCCGCGCCATCGCCTCGCCGACCACCGCCGCTTGTTCCAGAATCTTCTTCTGCCGCGCGTCCGGCTCGAACTTCTTGCCCTTTTCGATGCCCAGCGGCTTGAGCATGGCCACCATCATGCGGTCGCGCTCGTGGACGGGTTCCTCGTTGAGCATCTTGGACAGGAGCCGCCAAAACTCGAGGCCGTTTTCCGGCCAACCGGTCCACTTCTTCCCTTCCGCGGGAATGATCCGCGTCTTCCGGGGGTTGTCTCGCTTGGCGTATGAATACGCTTGATAACTGCTCTTCAGCTTTTCCGCTTCCTTCGGGTCCGTGGCCAGCACGCGAAACCCATGCCCGATGTTATTCGTGGGAGACTCGAAGACGCGGTAGCCCTCGGCACCTTGCGGAGCTTTCTGGCCGGGCGGCAGTAACAGGTACTTGCCCCCTTCGCCCTTGTCGGGGCCACTCAGGCCCGCGTCGGTAATCGGACGCTGCCATGAGTCGAGGAGGCCGCCCGCTGTCGGACCTTTCGGATAATCCATCACCAGCGGGCCGGTTCGTTCCAGGTTCACGAAGCCGAGCAGGTACGGCGTGGTGTCGTTCGGGGTGAGCATCCCCATCTTGTCGCGCGAGCTCACCATCTGCACGAGGTCGCCGTCCTGTTGGCCGAACACTTTCTCGTACTGCTCCTGCCATTTGGCGAGGGAGACGATGGGGATCGCCCACAGGTAGGCTTGCGTGGCCCGCTGGAAGTCCATCTCGTCGTACAGCCTGGTGACGGTGGCGTCGGTCGGGTAGCCACCCTCGAACGCCAGTGGCCCGATGCGGGATTCCATGGTGCCGTTGGTGGGGGGCGCTCCTGACGGCGTCTTGTCATTCGTCATCGATTCCTCCTCGAGGGATTCTTGGACCCGAGGCCGCGGCGCGACCTCGGGTCGCGAGCAACCAGAATACAAGGTACTCGCCGGGACTGACACGCTGAAGGACGCGCGGCGCAGTGGCCCGGTTCGAGGCGAGCGAGCACTACTCGGGCCTGAAAATGGCGTTCCAGTCGCGCTTCATGTCCACCACGAGCCAGCCACGCTCGGGCGCCTCCTTGAGGGCTTCGACGAGCTTCCCCGTGCTCTTCGACACGGCGTCATACGCGTACTCGCGTTCACCGTCGGTGTGGTGAACGATGAGGCCGAAGCTGGGGCGCGGGTTGTTGATCGTGGTGTACTGCAACATCGCGTGGTCGCCGTCGCTGTTCCCACAACAGACCACCGGTCGCCGGCCGATGAACTGATGGATGCCGACCGGCTTGCCCTGCTTGTCGTTGACAAACAGGTGGTTGAGGGTCTTGGTCAGCACCGGTCCGCTGTCGCGGAGCTCGAAGGTGGTTCGCGACGTCGAGCCGACCACCTGCTCCGGCGGGATGCCGTAGACGCGCTCCACCCACACACGCATGAAGTCGGCGCCGCCACCCGACACGATGAAATTCTTGAAGCCATTCGCCCGAAGAAGCCGCAGGAGCTCCTGCATCGGTTGGTAGGTGAGCTCGTCGTAGCGCCTGCCGTATCGCGGGTGCCTGGCCGAGGCCAACCATGCCTCGACGGCGGCACTGAACTCGTCGGTCGTCATCCCTGCATGCGTGAGGGCCAGGACCTGCATCACGCCGTCGTGGTGTTCGCCGGCGAGCAGCTTGCCAAGGTCGCCGGCCAGGGCGGCTTGCACGATGGGATCCGACGCGAGCGTGGGCTCGGCGACGATGCGTTGCTTGACCTCGTCGATGGCGAACGCTGCCTGGAACGGGATCGGCTGCTCAGGCCAGAGCGTGCCGTCGTTGTCGAGCACGGCAACGCGTTCTGCCGGAGGCAGGAAGTCGGGCGATCCTTCTTTCGTCACCCTGGCGACGAACGCGAGGATTGCCTCCTTGGCCCGGCCATCGTTCCAGGAGGGAAGCGGATCAGCAGCGGTGGAGTTCATGGAGCTTCCTCTGGGCGGTACCGTAGTCGCCCAACTGGTACAGGCTCACGGAGACTGCGCGGACGGTGAACGGCTGGAACGGCTCCGCTTGGAGCGCGTCCACGAAGTCTTTGGTCCCGATTCCGACGGTCAGATGAGGGTGGTAGTTCGTGCCGGTGCGGGGTCCAACGAAGGTGTTGACATAGTCAACGGTCGCCTGGCCGATCGCCGCGCCGTCGGGGCGGGGCGCGAAGGCCTCGCCTGTCCCGGTCTCCACGGTGAACGGCGCAACCGCGTCGATGATCCTCTGCTGGAGTCGTCGCAGATCCGGGGTCGGCTCGATGACGATCCCGGCCAACCCGAGACTCCCCTGCACGAGGGCATAGAGGCCGATCGCCCTGGTCTCCCAATTCATCGACTGCTCGGTTCGCAGCACGCCTTTCACAGCATTCGCAATCGCGTCGAGGTCCGCTGTCCGCACGAACCGCTGGAGAAGGGTGATGTGCGGCGCGTGATTGGCATCGAGGGCGAACCCCTGCGGGAAATTCTCTCGTAGCCGCGCGTTCACGGACCGTGCCCTCTCAACGGTCGGAGCATCTGGATCGAGCAGTACGTTGATTGCGATCACGCTCATAGGGTTTCTCCTTGCTCCGGAGTCAACGGTGTGTGTGTCCAGCTGACCCCCCGGCTGGCTGGCGGGAGGCCAATTGTACTTCCGTCCACGTCACCCGCCGCAACGTGACTTGCGGCCCTCACGGCCACAGGCCGCGCCCGGCGACAATCGCGCCTGCGCAACAGGCCGAATGTTCGACCGCTCTCCGGAAGCGGGGTGGGCATCGCTCCCGGAGAGCGCCGAAGCCAGGTGACGTGACGCCCCGCGCGCCCCCTACTGCCGCGCCATGGCGATGCGCAGGCGCTCCTCCGGCGAGATGAAGTGGTCGTTGTCGTCGACCCCCACGTCGAGCTGGACCCAGTGGATCTTGCCGGTGAACTTGCTCGCGTGAACGCTGTAGTCCGGGCTGACCGGCGTGCCCGAGTCGTGGCCGATGTCGGTCGTCTCGTCCATCGAGAAGACCATGGGCTGCGTCATGGCCACGCGGCCCGAGCCGACGCTTTTCCCGTCGTAGTAGAGCGTGACGTTGCCGCCCTTGCCCAGGCCTTCGCCGTCGTAGGCGAACTCCATGCGCACCTGGTGCTTCCCGTCGGGAATCGGCTCGGTCGCGGCCGTCGCGAACTCGTGGATCCCCAGCACGTTGTAGACGAACTTGGCCTTCCCGTCCTGCGCGTACAGGCTCCAGCCGCCGAAGCGGCCGCCCTGCGCGATGATCACGCCGTTCGCCGGCTTGCCCTTGCGCACGTCGATCTCCGCCGTGACGCTGAACGAGTGGTTCTTCACGCTGACGACGCTGTTCTCCTGCAGGCGTCCCATGCCGGGGAAGAACAGCTGCGAGTTCCCCTTGATGAGCGTCGGCCGTCCGGCCATCGCGGGAATGAAGCGCTCCGTGCCCCGATCGTCCAGCGGGAGCACGTTGTACTTCGTGGCCTCGATCAGGAACAGCCGCTGCAGCTTGTGCAGCATGTCCGGGTTCTCTTTCGCGAGGTTGCGCGCCTGCGTCCAGTCCTTGCTCCCGTCGTAGAGCTCCCAGACGTCGTCGTCGAAGGCGACCAGCTTCTGGTCCATCAGGATCCAGGGGATCCTGTGCTTCGTGACCGCGCTCCAGCCCTTGTGGTAGATGCCGCGGTTGCCGCCCATCTCGAAGTACTGGAGGTCGTGCCGCTCCTCCGCCTTCGCGTCGTTGAAGCTGTAGAGCATGCTGGTGCCTTCCATCGGCGACTGCAGCACGCCGTTGACCAGGGTCGGCTCCGGCAGGCCCGCGGCCTCGAGGATCGTCGGGGCCACGTCGATCACGTGGCTGAACTGGTGGCGCAGCCCGCCGCGCTCCTTGATCCCCTTCGGCCAGTGCACGATCGTGCCGTTGCGCGTCCCGCCCCAGTGCGACGCCACCTGCTTCGTCCACTGGTAGGGCGCGTTCGTCGCCCACGCCCAGCCCACCGAGTAGTGGTTGAACGCGGTGGGCGAGCCGAACTCGTCGATCTTGGACAGCATGAACTCCGGCGTCTCGAGGGCCGCCATGCCGTTGAAGTTGGACATCTCGTTGAAGGCGCCGTTGTGCGTACCTTCCGCCGACGCGCCGTTGTCGCCGAAGATGTAGTAGACGATCGTGTTCTCGAGCACGCCGAGGTCACCGAGGGCGTCGATCAGGCGGCCGATGTGGTGGTCGGTGTGCTCCAGGAACCCGGCGTAGACCTCCATCTGGCGCTCGAGCACCGGCTTCATCTGCGCGGGCATCTCGTCCCACGCGGGGATCTCGGCGTGGCGCTTCGTGAGCTCGGCGTCGGGTGCGATGACGCCCAGCTTCTTCTGCCGCGCGAACGTCTCCTCGCGCAGCTTGTCCCAGCCCTGGGCGAAGCGGCCCTTGTACTTGTCGGCCCACTCCTTGGGGACGTGGTGCGGGGCGTGGACGGCGCCCGGCGCGAAGTAGACGAAGAACGGCTTCTCGGGCATCAGCGCCTTCTGCTGGCGCACCCAGCCGATGGCGCGGTCGGTCATGTCCTCGGTGAGGTGGTAGCCTTCGTCGGCCGTGGCCGGCGGTTCGACCGGCGTGAGGCCCTCGTAGAGCGCCGGGTCGTACTGGCTCACCTCGCCGCCGATGAAGCCGTAGAAGTACTCGAAGCCCCCGCCGCCGGCCGGCCAGGCGTCGAACGGGCCCATGGGCGAGGTCTGCCAGGCCGGGACCTCGTGGCACTTGCCGAACTGGGCGGTCGCGTACCCGTTCATCTTGAGGGTGAGCGGAAGCGGCGCCTTGGTGTTCGGGCGCAGCGAGTTGTAGCCCGGCGCGGCCGTGGCGATCTCGGTGATCGCGCCCATCCCGACGGAGTGGTGGTTGCGGCCGGTCAGCATCGCCTGCCGCGTGGGCGAGCACAGTGCGCACGTGTGGAAGCGAGTGAACTTCAGCCCGTTGGCCGCCAGCTTCTCGGCGACCGGCGTCTCGCACGGCCCGCCGAACGCGCTCGACGAGCCGAAGCCCACGTCGTCGAGCAGGATGACGAGGACGTTCGGCGCCCCGGCCGGCGGGAGCACCGTCTCGATCGGCGGAAACCGGGTGTCGGGGTCCTTGGCGTCGAACGTCGTCAGCCCCGGCTTGCGGACGTCGGGGATGGGCAGGATGGAACGCTGGTGCTTGTCGGGTTTCGTCATCGTGGTCTCCTTGGGACGTTCGGGTGCGGCCTAAGACGAGCACGTGGACTCACTCGCTGCTCGACGGCACACACGAAGTAATTTTCCGACGATTCGTCGGAAGCGGTCAAGGGCGGTTACTGGACTCTCTTGGCCGGCGGCGGCGACCTGTCCCTCGCCACAACCCCGACCGCCTTACCCTTCAACGAGTTGCGTTCCCATGCTGGATTTCCGAATCGCCCGCGGTGTGCTTCGCCACTATCGCATCCACGCGTCGGCATGGCCGGCTCGCGGATGCGATCTTGGCGAAGCACTCCTAGCCGGAACTGGCCGCGACGTTCTGGAGCTGCATCGGGGCGATGTTCCGGGGGGGCGTCGTGACGACGATCTCCTTCCCCTCGATCGACACCTGGGCGGCCGGGATCAGGACCCCTTCTCCCCTCTTGCCGGGCGGAATCACGAACTCGATGATCCCGACCGTGAAGTCCGCGCTTCGCGCGCTGATGGCGGTCTCCACGAACGTGATCGGGCGCTTGGTCACCGCCCGGACCTTCCGTCCCTGCGGCGTGTCGACCGAGACCGCGTAGCTGATCGGCCAGCGCAGCGAGTTGCCGATGCGGACGAAACCCTTCTCCATCGTCCCCAGGGCATCCGTCAGGCCACTCTGACCGCCCTGTTCGAGGCCGCGCCGGAGCGTCTCGACCTCCTCATCCGTCGACCAGCTCTCGATCGTCAGCCAGAGCGTATTGGTGCCGGAGGGGAGCACTCCGCCGAGGTTGACGATCCGCGCGCGGAACGTCTCCCTGCCGGAGTCGTCCCCCGTCTTCTGGGCCGTCGTCGCGCACGCGGCAGCACCAAGCACGAGCCCCGTGACGATCGCCACCTGGGCGACATTCCAATTCGCGGGCAGGTACCTGCTCATCGATCCTCCCTCGGCTGATAGCCGGAATTGAGGGGTGACCCTCGCCACAACCGCGTCCGCCTCGGCCTTCAACGAGTTGCGTTCCGATGCAGGATACCCGAATCGCCCGCGGGCGAGCCTGGTTGCCCTCCGTCCCTACCGCAGTCCTCGTCCGGGGATGCCCAACCGCGCTTCTGCCGTCGCCCGGGCTCTCCTCGCGATCTTCGCCAGCCGGGCCGACCTGATCGTGGAAAACCTCGCGCTCCATGCCCCGGCGCCCGGCCAATCCCGACGAACGGCAACGATGGCGCACCTTTCTTGCCAGCCACCGCGAGGTCATCGCCGCGATCGACTTCTTCACGGTCCCCACCGCCACGTTCCGTGTGCTCTACGTCTTCTTCGTCGTCCACCACGCTCGGCGCGAGCTGATGCACTTCCGTGTCACCGGCCATCCGACGGCGGCCTGGATCACGCAGCAACTCCGCGAGGCGTTCCCCTACGACCAGGCACCGCGCTACCTGATCCTCGACCGTGACGCCAAGTACGGCAACGAGGTCCTCACCGCGATCCGCCACATGGGCATCGAACCAAAGCAGATCACGGCGCGCAGTCCCTGGCAGAACGGAGTCGCCGAGAGGTTCGTAGGCACCGCACGCCGCGATCTCCTCGACCACGTCATCGTCCTCAACGAGAAACACCTGCAGCGCCTTCTGGCCGGCTTCGCCTCGTACTACCTCAACGACCGGACGCACTTGTACCTGGAGAAGGATACGCCCGCGGTGCGAGTCGTGGAGCCGAAGCCGCATCCAGCCGCCGAGATCATCGATCTGCCTCGCCTCGGCGGGCTTCATCATCGCTACGCTTGGCGCCGCGCGGCCTGACGATTCCGCTCGACAAGTCCATTGCCGCGGTCTCGTCGTGGAGGGCGTGTGCCCTTGCAGGAAGGCGCACCGCCGCCCCCGCTGTCAGCCACTGGGCATGACCGTCGCCGACAAGCGCAGGGGCGCGCTCGGCCGGCGTGTTCGCCTGCCATTCTGAGCCGCGCGAGCTATCAACAGTGCGCGGACCCGATTGTGGCGAGGGACAGCCCCTCGCGCGGTTCCGCGCCTCAAGCCAACGGCTCGAAGCGTCCCTGGAAGAACCGGAGCGTCGGCGGCTCGTAGACGAAGCGCAGCCCCTTGATCTCGTGGCGCCTCTCGTAGAGCCGTGCGATCCCGTCGGCCACCGCCTTCATGTGGTCGTTCGAGTAGACGCGCCGCGGGATCGTGAGACGAACCAGTTCGAGAGCCGGCCGGTGGTTCTTCCCGGACGCGTCGCGTCCCTTCGAGACGTTTCCCCGCTCCATCGCCCGGACGCCGGTCTCGAGGTAGATCTCTGCTGCGAGACGCTGGGCGGGATACTCGTCCTGGTCCACATGCGGCAGGAATCGCTTGACGTCGACGAAAACAGCGTGACCGCCGACCGGGCGGACGATGGGGACGCCAGCCGCCATGAGTCGGTCCGCCAGCCACGCGACCTGCTCGACGCGCGACCGGATGTACCGGTCATCGAGCATCTCCTCCACTCCCCGGGCCATCGCTGCCAGGTCGCCGGCGCACAGGCCGCCGTCACGCACCCCGCCTTCGTAGACGCGGAGCTTCTCCTCCGCTGCGCGCGCCCACGCCTCGTTGTCTTTGAAGGCGAGGAGCCCGCCAATGTTGACGAGGAAGTCCTTCTTCCCTGAGACGGTGCAGCCGTCGCCGTGGGCCATCATCTCCTGCACGATGTCGCGGATGTGCGTCTTGGCGTAGCGCGGGTCCCGCTTCTGGATGAGGTAGGCGTTCTCGACCGCCCGTGTGGCGTCGAAGAGGACCGGAATCCCCTTCGGTCGGCACCAGGCGTAGACCTCGCGGAGGTTGTCCATGCTGGCCGGCTGGCCGCCGGCCATGTTCACCGAGAACTCGAAGGAGATGTAGGCGATCTTCCCTGCGCCGTGCTTCGTCACGAGGGCATCCAGCTTGGCGAGGTCGATGTTCCCCTTCCACGGGAACTCGCTCTCGGGGTCGTGCGCTTCGTCCACGATGACGTCGACGAACACACCACCTGCGAGCTCCTGGTGGACCTTGGTCGTCGTGAAGTACATGTTCCCCGGCACGAACTGTCCGGGCTTGATCAGAACCTCGCTCTGGATCTGCTCCGCCGCCCGCCCCTGGTGCGTCGGAAGGACGTACCGGTAGCCGTAGATTTCGCGCATCGCCTCGACGAAGCGGACGTACGCGTCGCTCGTGGCGGGTGTGGCGAGCGCTCCATCGTAGGCGGCCCACTGGTCCGTGCTCATGGCGGTCGTCCCCGAGTCGGTGAGGAGATCGATCGTCACCTCCGCCGAGCGGAGGAGGAACGTGTTCCAGCCCGCCCGGCGGATCGCCCGCTCCCGCTCTTCCCGGTCGGTTCGGACGATCGGCTCGACCGTGTGCACGACGTAGGGCGCGGAGTTCAGCTCGTGTGGCCGGAGATCCGCGAAGATCGACCGAAACCGCAACTCGTCGTGCCACACTCCCTCGGCTTCCACGTCGAGCGGAGCCACGTGGTCCCGCTGGCGGAAAAGGTCGACGACCGCATCGGCCACTTCGTCGAGTTGCGCAGAGGTCATCGCGAGGCGCGGGATCTGGATCGGCAGAAGGTCGTCGCGTCCCACCAGACCCGTGACGAGCGCGCGGACGCCCGACATCTGGTAGAGCGCGCTCGCGAGCGCGTGCGCCGGGAAGCGCGCCACGTGGGGGAGGATCTCGGCGGCCTTGAGGTAAGCGCCGTCGCAGCCCCGCTCCAGGGGAACTCCCGCATCCCGGAGTCGGGACGTGAACTCTTCGGTCTGGTGCATGACCCACTGCACCTCGGCCTCGTCGCACATTTCCGCGAGGCCCCGCGCCAGGACCTCCATCATCCGGCCCGACATGCCTCCATAGGTGTGAAGCCCCTCATAGACGACGACTTCGTTCATGAAGCGCTCGTGGTCCGCCGGGTTGTCCGTGGCGAGAAGGCCGCCCGAGGGGCACTTGGCCCCCTGTGCCCCGTCCAGGAGGACCACGTGCGCCGTCTTCGAGATGAGCTTCACGAGGTCGGCGATCGAGCGGTCCGCATGGCCGCTCTCGTACCTCTGGATGTACCAGGCATTCTCGAGGACCCGGGAGACGTCGAGGACCAGCCGAAGGCCGTGGCGGTCCGCGAGGGCACGGACGGCCCTCAGGTTTTCGAGGCTGAAGGGATGCTGACCGTCGGCGAAGCACTGCATCCCGATGATCGCGGCGCGACGCTTCCCGAGCAGCTCATCGAGGAGCCGGAGTTCGAAGTTTCCCGTGAAGACGGGCTCGGTGTGGTCCCTCAGGTCGGCGATCTCGATGCCGCGCGGCGCGTGGACGTCGACCCGGCCCCGGGCATTGCTCGGGATGAGCGAACCTCTCGGCGTCAGCGTCGCGACGATCAGCTTCACCGCGCCGAGGCTGTTGTGCGTCGGACAGAGGTAGGTGTGGCCGAGGACGCTGGTCACCGTGTCGGCCAGCGTCTCGAAGTTGCGTGCCCCGGCGTACGCCTCGTCGCCGACGAGCTGTCCGGCGAGTTGCTCCTGGCTGACGGCGCTCGTGCCGAACGAGACCATGTCGAAGACGATCTCGGAAGGCATCAGGTTGAAGACATTGAAGTGTGCCCGGGCGAGGTTCCGCTTCCGCTCCTCGAGCGATGAGAACGAAACAAGGCGGACGGTCTTGAATTTGTGGGGCTCGTGGATCGGCTGCGAAGCGGGCACGGCGGTCTCTCCTCTCCTGGGGGCCACTCCCGGCCACGGGCTCGGGGCAGGCCTTGCGTGCGCAGTCTAAGCGGGGATGGCCCCCTTCCACATCCTGCTCGGCTCGTCCTGCAGAGCGGCGGAGGCTTCGGTCGCGCACCCTCTCCTGGCGAAGCCGGGTCTCGAACCGGGAGCCCGGTGTTGTAGGCCGGTGATCCTGGATCGCGACAAGCGGCGTCGACGTGCTGGAGTGTCCGCGGTGTCACGGGCCGATGAAGATCCTGACGGTATCCCCACAAATGGCAGGTTCGAGTTCGAGGTCGGCCTTCCGCGCCCTCCGGCCCGTGTCCTTCGCCAATATCGAGTCCGCGCATTGCTGATGGATCACGCGGCTTGAGTTGGCGGACAATCAGGCCGGCCGAACGCGCCCTGCGTGTGCCGGCGACAATCATGTCCATCGGCTGACAGAGATGGCGGAGGTTTGCTTTCCGCAAAGGCACACGAGCCCCACGACGAGGCCACGGCGATGGACTGGTCGAGCGGAATCGTCAGGCCGCTTGGCGCCACTCGTAGCGATGATGAAGCCCGCCAAGGCGAGGTAGAGCGATGATCTCGGCGGCTGGATCGGGCTTCGTCTCCACAGCTCGCATCGCGGGAGCGCCCTCCTTCAGGGACAAGTGCGTCCGGTCGTCGAGGTAGTACGAGGCGAAGCAGGCCAGAAGGCGCTGCAGGTGTTTCTCGTTGAGGACGATGACGTGATCTGCTTTGGTTCGATGCTCATGTGGTGGATCGCGGTGAGGACCTCGTTGCCGTAGTTGGCGTCGCGGTCGAGGATCAGGTAGCGCGGTGCCTGGTCGCAGGGGAACGCCTCGCGGAGCTGCTGCGTGATCCAGGCCGCCGTCGGATGGCCGATGACACGGAAGTGCATCAGCTCGCGCCGAGCGTGGTGGACGACGAAGAAGACGTAGAGCACGCGGAACGTGGCGGTAGGGACGGTGAAGAAGTCGATCGCGGCGATGATCTCGCGGTGGTTGGCGAGAAAGGTGCGCCAGCGTTGCCGCGCGTCGGGAAGGGCCGGGCGCCGGGGCATGGAGCGCGAGACTGTGCGTTCGGAGACCTCAAGGCCGAGCTTCTGAATCTCGCCGTGGATGCGCGGGGCTCCCCACGTCGGATTCTCGGCGGCCATCCGGTGCACGAGGGCCCGGATCTCGGCCGTTGTGTTCGGTCGTCCAGCACCGCGACGCGATGTCCAGCGCCAGTACCGCCTGAAGCCCTCGCGATGCCAGCGGATGACGGTCTGGGGCTGGACCATGGCGAGCGGGCTCGTCCGCGGGCGATTCGGGTATCTTGTATGGGAACGCAACTCGTTGAAGGGCAGGGCGGACGGGGTTATGGCGAGGGACAGGCCGCTCAGCGCCTGTCGGCGCCCGGTGCCGCGCAGGGAAGGCTCGGAAGCGGCACGAACCGGGCCTCGGCATGGTTCGGAAACGGGATGCACGTGGCGATCATCCCTGCTGGTGCCGGGCTGAGATCGATGTCTTGGCAGAGGATCGGACCGGACGTGGCGAATGCCTCGTGGCGCACGTCGTCCTCGCTCCACGTCACCCAGAACAGCGCGACCTCGTCCGGCAGGTCGACGAGCGCGCGGTCCTCCGCGCCCTGCGCACCGGCGCTCCGCGGTGCGATCGGAATGGCGCTCCCGAGGAGGTGCCACGGCACCTCGAGCCAGCGTTGCGCGGCTGGGTCGAAGCGGCAGATGCCGCGGAACCGGAAAGCGACCTGGCGGCCACGCTTCCGGACCAGGAAATCCACGGCCTGGAGGGACATCTGACCGGTGTTCGACGCTCGCCGGAACTGCACGACCGGGAGCGGCTGCGGGGGCGGGGCCGGAGGGCCGGCCCGGAGGTCACTCGGGCAGAGCAGGATACCCGTGGTGGCGAGCAGGGTCCGTGTCATCGCACGCATCGGCGGCTCGGTGGGGGAGCGATGCCCGGCCCCCCTTTCGGTGGTGCGGGGCGAAGGCCTGCCTGCCAATCACGGCGGACGCGAGCTCGCAGACCGGAGGACCCTGGTCCGTTCCTGATGCCGGGGGGATCGCCGCCGATCACGATCGGCTGGTTCGCGGACCTGGACGGCGACTCGCGCGGGAAGCTGCGGGTGCCGTGATCCGGAGACGGACAGCACTCGGTGCGGTTCCAGGGGCGAGCCGCCGGTTCCGGCGCGACCGTGCAAACTTGCCGCGCGGGACCCGGCCGGTACAATCCCGCCGATTCGGAGCAAGTTCGTGTTCCCGGCCGCCAATTCCGGCGTCCGGCAGGTCAGGAGCCCCCATGCGCAACGCGCTCGTTTACAAGGTCGTATGTTCCACCCTCGCACTGAGCGGCCTCGCCGCCGCGCCGGCCCTCGCGCAGAACGCGATGGAAACCCCCGCCCCCAGCCCGAAGGCCAAGGTCGAGCAGCGGGTCGGCATCACCGACTTCGCGATCGAGTACTCCAGCCCTGCGGTCAAGGGCCGCGTGATCTGGGGCGAGCTGGTGCCGTACGACACGCTCTGGCGGACCGGCGCGAACATGTCGACCAAGCTGACGGCCAGCCGCGACTTCCTGTTCGGCGGTAAGCCCGTCCCGGCCGGCAGCTACTCGCTGTTCACGATTCCGGGCAAGGCCGGCTGGACCGTGATCCTCAACTCCAAGGCCGAACTGTCGGGCACCAACGGTTACGACGAGAAGAACGACGTGGCCCGGATCACGGTGACGCCGCAGGCGCTCGCTGCACCGCGCGAGCGGATGACCTTCATCGTCTCGGACACCACCGAAGTCGGCGCCAACCTCGACCTCGAGTGGGAGAAGCTCCGCGTGCGGATCCCGGTCACCGTCGACACCAAGGCCCAGGTCGCGGCCAGCATCGACAAGACGCTGGGCGACGCCTGGCGCCCGCACTGGCAGGCGGCCCGCTACCTGCTCGACTCGGGCGGCGACCTCGACAAGGCGCTCTCCTACATCAACACCTCGATCGAGATCGAGCCGAACTGGTGGAACTACTGGGTGAAGGCCAGCATCCTCGGAAAGCAGGGGAAGAAAGCCGAAGCGGTGGCGGCGGCCGAGCAGTCGCAGAAGCTCGGCCCGGGCGACAACATCTACGAGCAGTTCTTCAAGGAAGACATCGCCAAGGCGATCGCCAACTGGAAGAAGTAGCCGTGCAGCACGACGACCGCCGCGCGGCTCTCGGCCGCGCGGCGCGTCCCGTCGCCCCCGCGCTGCTGCGCGCGCTCGCCGTGCAGAATGGCCGCCTCGCGCCGAGCCCCGCGCGCGAAGCGCACCTGGCCGCGTTGGCGGCGGGCGCTCCGGCAGTCGTGACCGGCCAGCAGGTAGGGCTCTTTCTCGGGCCGCTGTTCACGCTCTACAAGGCCGCCAGCGCCATTCGCCTGGCGCGCGTACTGGCCGCGGAGTCGGGCCGGGCGGTGGTCCCCATCTTCTGGCTGCAGACCGAGGACCACGACCTGCCGGAGATCGCGAGCGTCCGGGTCGGCCGCTCGCAGGGCGAACCGCTGACGCTGTCGCTGCCTGCGAGCGCCGCGGACCGCTCCTCCGTCGCGCACGCCACGCTCCCCGGCGAGGTCACGGCGCAGCTCGATGCACTGGGTGCGGAGCTGGCGCACCTTCCATACGGCGCGGCGCACGTCGAGCGGCTGGCGCGGCACTACCGGCCGGGCGCCGGCTGGGCCGGGGCGTTTGCCGGGCTGCTGGCCGAGCTGTTCGCGGACGAGGGGCTGGTGCTGCTCGACCCGCGCGACCCGGCGATCGCCGCGCTGGCCGTGCCGGTCCACGCGAAGGCGCTGCGCGAGGCCGCCCCGATCGCGGCGGCGCTGGTGGCGCGCGCCGCGGAGCTCGCCGCAGCGGGACGCGAGCCCCAGGTGCCGATCCGTGCCGGCGCGCCGTTGTCGTTCTTCCACCCGCATGGCGCCACCGGCCCGCGTTTCCGGCTCGAGCCGGACGGCGACGGCTACAGGGCCGTGGGAGGCGGCACGCGGCACACCGTCGCGGCGCTCCTGGCCGCGCTCGAGTCCGACCCGCTGTCGTTCAGCACCAGCGCGCTGCTGCGGCCGATCGTGCAGGACACGCTGCTGCCGACCGCGGCCTACGTCGGTGGCCCGGCCGAGGTCGCGTACTTCGCGCAGCTGGCCCCGCTCTACGACGCATTCGGGCTGCCGATGCCGCTGGTCGTGCCGCGGGCCCGCTTCCGCGTCGTCGACGAGAAGACCGGGCAGCTGCTCGACCGCCTGGGCCTGGCGCCCGCGGATGCCGAGCGGCCGGAGGTCGAGCTGCTGGGCCGGCTGCAGGGTGGCGTCGACGCCGCGCGCGCCGCGGCCGATCTCGAGACCGTGCTCCGCGAGCCGTTCGAAGACGCGCTGCGCTCGGTCGCGCCCCGGCTCGAGGCGGCCGGCCAGGGCCTGGACGCGGCGATCGAGAAGACCAACGCCAGCGTGCGCGGCTCGGTCCAGAAGCTGGCCGCCAAGTACGAGGCGGCGCTCCTGCACCGCGACGCGACGCGCGTGGACGAATTGCGCCGCATCAAGCGGATGCTCTACCCCGGAGGGATCCCGCAGGAGCGGGTTTTCGGCCTCGCGACCTTCGCGGCGCGCGTCGGCGAGCGCGAGTTCATCGCCCGCGTGCTCGACGCGATCGATCCCTTCGACCCCACCCTGAAGGACATCCGATGAGCGACTTCGGCCTCGACCTCCTGGCGGTCGGCCCACACCCCGACGACGTCGAACTGTTCTGCGGCGGGACGCTGATCCGCGCCGCCGAACTCGGCCACTCGACCGGCGTGCTCGACCTGACGCGCGGCGAGCGGGCGACGCACGGCACACCCGAGCAGCGCGCGCGGGAGGCCGCCGCAGCCGCCGAGGTGATGGGCCTCCGGCTGCGTGAGAACCTCGGCCTGCCCGACGCCGGGCTCGAGCCCGGCGCGAGTCAGCAGATCGAGGCCGTCGTGGCGGTTCTGCGCCGCCTGCGCCCGGAGATCGTGCTGATCCCGTGGATCGAGGACCGGCACCCCGATCACGAGGCGGCCGCGGCGCTGCTGCTGAAGGCGATCTTCCTCGCGGGGCTGGCCCGCTACGCGGCCGGCGCGGGTCGTGCCGACGGCCCCCGCGATCCGGGGTCCGCGGCGGATCCCTTCGTGCCGCGGCAGGTCCTCCACTACGCGATGCGCCACCGCATGCATCCGAGCTTCGTCGTCGACACCTCGACCGCCGTGGCGCGCAAGGCGGCGGCGATCGCCTGCCACGCCTCGCAGGTCGCACCGCCCGCCGGCGGCGCGCCAACGCTGATCGGCTCGGCTGCCGCGATCGCTGCGATCGAGGCCCGCGACCGCTATTACGGCAGCATGATCGGCACCAGCGCCGGCGAGCCGCTGCGCGCCGTCGCGACCCCGGGGCTGGCCGACCCGGTGCGCCACTTCCGCGACAACCCCTTCGGCGGCGCCCACGCCTTCGAGGCGCGCCGATGAACGAGCCGCTCGCGATCGGCATCGTCTGCTTCCCGAGCCTCGGCGGCAGCGGCATCGTGGCCTCGGAGCTGGCGCTCGGTCTCGCGCGGCGCGGCCACCGGATCCACCTGATCGCGTCGTCGCGGCCGAGCCGGGAGCTGCCGCCCTGCGCCAACGAGACCTTCCACGAGGTCCGCGTGCCGCCCTACCCGCTGTTCGAACACGCGCCCTACGCGCTGGCCGTGGCCTCGACGATCGCCGAGGTCGCGCGGACCCGCGGGCTCGACCTGGTCCAGGTCCACTACGCCGTGCCGCACGCCACCAGCGCGCTCCTGGCCCGGCAGGTGCTCGAGGCGGGCGGGACGCGGTCGCCGGCGCTGGTCGCCTCGCTGCACGGCACCGACGTCACGCGAATCGGCTCCGATCCCGCCTACCGCCCCGTGACGGCCTACGCCGTCGCCGCAGCCGACGGGATCACGGTCCCGTCCGACTTCCTGCGGCGCGAGGCCCGGCGCTGCCTCGGCATCCCCGAGTCGCAGCCGATCGACGTGCTGCCGAACTTCGTCGACACCGACCACTACGCGCCGTCCCCGCTTCGCCTCCCCGAGCGCCTGGCGACGCTGTTCCCCGCGCCGGCAACAGCGGGCACATCCTACCTGTTCCACGTCAGCAATTTCCGCGAGGTCAAGCGCGTGCCGGAGCTGATGGAGGTGCTGGCTCACGTGCGCCGCGAGCGTCCGGCGCGGCTGGTCCTGGTCGGCGACGGCCCCTCGCGGGGGGCCGCGATCGAGCGGGCCGACGCGCTGGGTGTCAGCGACGCGGTCGTATTCCTCGGCCGGCGCGGCGAGTTCGTCGAGTACCTGCAGCACGCCGACGCTTTCGTGCTGCCCAGCGAGACCGAGAGCTTCGGCGTCGCCGCGTTGGAGGCCCAGAGCGCCGGCGTGCCGGTCTTCGCGTACCGCGTCGGCGGCATTCCCGAGGTAATCGTCGACGGGGTCACCGGATGCCTGGTGGAGCCGCACGACCCCGAGCGCCTGGCGCAGGCGCTGCTCGACGTGCTCGACGACCCCGCGCGCCGCGACGCGATGGCCCGGGAGGCGCGCACCCACGCCGTCGCGCACTTCGCCGAGCCGGCCGCCTTCGATCGCTACGAAGCCTACTTCCGGCGCGTGATCGAGCGCAGCCGGGCCCGGGACACCCGATGACCAAGCCGCTTCCCGCCCTCGCCGCGACGGCCGCCGCTCTCGTCGCAGCGGTGCTCCCCGCTGCCGCCGCGGAGCCTCTCATGCACGCCGGACACCTCGCTCACGAACTCGACCGCGTCGCCTGCACCGGCCGCGTGCTCTACGTCGCGGCCCACCCCGACGACGAGAACACGCGCCTTCTCGCCTACCTCGCCAACGGCCGGCACCTGGCTGCCGCGTACCTCGCAATGACCCGCGGCGGTGGCGGCCAGAACCTGATCGGCGCCGAGCAGGGAGACCTGCTCGACGTGATCCGCACGGAAGAACTGCTCGCCGCCCGGCGCACCGACGGGGCGCAGCAGCGCTTCACGCGGATGCGCGACTTCGGCTACTCGAAGACCGCGGCCGAGACGCTGGCTCTCTGGGACCACGACGAGGCGCTGGCCGACGTGGTCTGGGTGATCCGCACATTCCAGCCCGATGTGATCATCACCCGCTTCGACGAGAATCCGCCCAACCACGGTCACCACACCGCCTCGGCGACCCTCGCGCGCGAGGCCTTCACCGCGGCGGCCGACCCGAAGCGCTTCCCCGAGCAGCTGAAGAACGGCGTCGGGCCCTGGCAGGCCGATCGCCTGCTCCGCAACCAGGGACTATGGCGCGGCGACCCTCCGCCGGAAGGCGCGCTCAAGCTCGATGTTGGCGCCTACGATCCCCGGCTGGGCCTCGGCTACGGCGAGCTGGCCGCGCTCTCGCGCAGCCAGCACCGCAGCCAGGGCTTCGGCGTGCCGGGCCAGCGCGGCGAGATCCTCGAGTACTTCGTCCCGCTTGCCGGCACGAAGCCTGCGGGCGACGTCTTCGAGGGGCTCGACCTGGGGTGGGGCCGCTTCGGTGCGCCCGCGGCGCCGCTGACCGCGGCGCTCGAGCGGGCCCGCGCGGCGCTGGAGCGCGATGCGCCGGAGCGCGCGATCCCCGCGCTGCTCGACGCCCACCGCGCGCTGGACGCGCTGCCCGACGTGGTCCGCGTGCGCGACGCGCGGCGCGCGCTCGAGCACCTGGTCGCGTCGGCCGCGGGACTCTTCGTGCGGGTCACCGCCGCCTCCCCGACCGCCGCGCCCGGCACCGAGGTCAAGCTGGAACTGGAGGTCGTGCTGGGCCGCCCCGCGGTGGTCGTGCTGCAGCGGGTCGAGTTCCCCTTCGCGGCGCCGCTCGAGCCGGCCGCCAAACTCACCGCGAACGAGCGGCGGACCTTTCCGCAAACGGTCAAGCTTCCCGCCGACACGCCGGTCTCGGTCCCGTACTGGCTCGCCGCGCCCGGCACGCGCGGCCGCCAGGCGGTCACCGACCCGCGCCTGGTCGGCGAGCCGCTCGGCCCGCCCGCCCTGGGCGTCACGGCGCACTTCCTCTTCGGCGACCGGCCGGTGACGGTCTCCGTGCCGGTCGAGCACGCTACGGTCGATCCGGTGCTCGGCGAGCGGCTGCGGCCCTTCCTGGTCGTGCCTCCGGCGACCGTGACCCCCGCGCGCGAGGCGACGATGGTCGTCAACGGCCGCGCCGCCCACGTCGCGCTGCGCGTGCGCGCCGGCCGCGACGGCCTCTCCGGCGAGGTCGCGCTGCCGCTTCCTGCCGGTTGGAAGGCCGAGCCGGCGGCGCATCCGGTCGCGCTCGCGAAGGCGGGCGAGGAAACGACCGTCACCTTCACCGTGACCGCGCCCGCGGCCGCGGGCCCGATCGAGGTGATGCCGGTGTTCGTGGCCGACGGCCGGCGATGGTCCTTCGCCGAGTCGACGATCGACTACCCGCACATCCCGGTGCAGCTCGTGCTGCGGCCCGCGACGCTCCGCCTCGCGCCGCTCGCGATCACGCTTCCTTCCGGCACGATCGGCTACATCTCCGGGTCCGGCGACTCCGTCGCCGAGGATCTCGCGCACGTCGGCGCCTCCGTCGTGGTGCTCGACGAAGAAACCGTTCGCGACGGCGACCTCTCGCGCTTCGCAGCGATCGTGGTCGGGATCCGCGCCTACAACACGCGCTCCTTCCTGCGGGATCTCCACCCGCAGCTGATGGCGTTCGTCGAGCAGGGTGGCACGCTGCTGGTGCAGTACAGCACCAACAGCCGCATCTCGCCGATGGAGTCGCAGATCGGCCCCTTCCCGTTCGAGATCAGCCGCGACCGCATCACCGACGAGACCGCGGCGGTGACGCTGCGTGCTCCCGGCGATCCCGCGCTGCGCGCTCCCAATGCGATCGGCGCCCCCGACTTCGAGGGGTGGGTGCAGGAGCGCGGGATCTACTTCGCCGCCAAGTGGGACGAGCGGTACACGCCGCTCTTCGCCTTCGCCGATCCGGGCGAGGAGCCGCTCGAGGGGAGCACGATCGTCGCCCGCTACGGCAAGGGGCGGTTCGTCTACACCGGACTGGCCTTCTTCCGGCAGCTCCCGGCCGGCGTCCCCGGCGCCTACCGGCTGCTCGCCAACCTGGTGGCGAAGGACTGATCGATGGGCGCGCCCGAGCCTCACGGACCCTCCGGTCGGTCCCGCGCCGTCGACGGCGCCGGTCCCAAGGACCTGCCCCCGCTGCTCGGCAGCTGGCGCAACGTCTACATCCTGCTGGTCGGTGAGCTGGCGCTGCTGGTCGCCGCCTTCGCGCTGCTCGCCTGGTGGGCCACGTGACCGCGCTCGACTGGGCGGTGCTGGTCGGGACGCTCGGCTTCATCGCGATCTACGGTGCGTGGAAGTCCCGCGACGTGCGCGACATCGACGGTTACCTGCGCGGCGGCAACACCCTCGCGTGGCCGACGATCGGGCTCTCGATCATGGCGACTCAGGCCAGCGCGATCACTTTCCTTTCGACGCCCGGCCAGGCCTACCAGGACGGGATGCGCTTCGTGCAGTTCTACCTGGGCCTGCCGCTGGCGATGATCGTGATCGCCGCGGTCTTCGTGCCGATCTTCCACCGGCTCAAGGTCTACACCGCGTACGAGTACCTCGAACACCGCTTCGATGGGCGGGTCCGCACGCTGGGCGCGCTGCTGTTCCTGATCCAGCGCGGGCTTGCGGCCGGGATCACGATCTACGCCCCCTCGATCATCCTCAGCACGGTGCTGGGCTGGCCGCTGCACCTGACCAACCTCGGGATGGGGCTCTTCGTCGTCGCCTACACCGTCTCCGGCGGGACGCGCGCCGTCAGCCAGACCCAGAAGCAGCAGATGATCGTGATGCTCTCCGGAATGGCGGTGGCCGGCATCGTGATCGTGTTCAACCTTCCCGACTCGGTCTCGTTGCCGCACGCCGTCAAGCTCGCGGGCGCGCTCGACCGGATGAACCCGATCAGCTTCGAGCTCAACCTCGAGAGCCGATACAACTTCTGGTCGGGGATCACGGGGGGCTTCTTCCTGGCGCTCGCCTACTTCGGCACCGACCAGTCGCAGGTCGGCCGCTACCTGGCCGGCCGCTCGGTGACCGAGATCAGGCTGGGCCTCGTCTTCAACGGCATCTTCAAGATCCCGATGCAGTTCGGGATCCTTCTCATCGGCGTGCTGGTCTTCGTCTTCTACCTCTTCACGCCGCCGCCGATCTTCTTCAACACCCCGGCGCTCGAGCGGGTGGCCCAGGGGCCGTACGCCGGGCAGCTGGCCGCGCTCGAGCAGCGCTACGACGGCGCCTTCGCGGCGCAGCGCGAGGCGGCGGGCTCCTACGTGGCGGCGCTCGAGCGCGGCAGCGGCGAGGAGCCGGCAAAGGCCGCGCTGCGTGAGGCCCACGCCGCGACGCAGCAGCTCCGCGAGGAGGCCAGGCAGCTGGTTGCGCAGGCCGTCCCCAGCGCCGAGACGAAGGATGCGGACTACGTCTTCATCTCGTTCGTGCTGCGTTACCTGCCGAGCGGGATCGTCGGACTCCTGATCGCGGTGATCCTCTGCGCCGCCATGAGCTCGGTCTCGAGCGAGCTCGCGGCGCTGGGCAGCACCAGCGTCATCGACCTCTACAAGCGCTTCGGGCCGGCCGCCGCCCGCGTCACCTCGCCCCGCGTCGACCTGCTGGTCTCCAAGGCCTTCACCGTGCTCTGGGGCTTCGTCGCGGTCGGCTTCGCGACCTTCGCGTCGCTGCTCGACAACCTGATCCAGGCGGTCAACATCCTCGGTTCGATCTTCTACGGTACGGTGCTCGGGCTGTTCGTGGTGGCCTTCTTCTTCAAGCGCGTCACCGCGACGCCGGTCCTGGTAGGCGCGCTGGTCGCACAGGCTGCGGTGATCGCCCTCTTCTTCGCGTCCGAGCTTGGGTTCCTCTGGTACAACGTCGTGGGATGCGGGCTGGTGGTGCTGGTCTCGACGGTGCTCGAGGCGCTGGGCGCCGGCTCGGGCCGACGCCCCGACCGCTAGCCGCTCCCCCCTGTTGTGGGCCACCGATCCTGGATCGCGGCTGGGCGCGGCTTTCGCCGTCGCGCCCGGGGTTCGAAGCGCGGCTGATGATGCGCCGGCCGCCGCCCGGATCATGTAGGCGAGGAAGGCGCTCATCGCATTGGCGGTGGGCCGGCCGCGGAACGCGCGGACGCCCACGATCCGGCGCGAGAAGTGATCGACACCGACGGCGAACCAGCAGCAGAGCGGCCAGCGCTGGGGAAGCGACCAAGGGAGCCACGGGATCCCGAACCCGGCGAGCGTCGGGACGGTGGTCAGGTCGACCAGCCAGATGTGGTTCGGGCGCGACGACCGGATGCGGCGCTCGCTGCGGACTGTCGCAGCAGGCGCCACGCGTCGGGGCCGTCGCTTCAGCATCCGGCGGACGGTGGTCCGCCCGAGAAGAAGCCCGGCGCGGGAGAGCACGGCGGCGAGCCGCGCCGTGCCCATCGCGGGGCACAGCACCCTCAGGCGCCGCACGAGGTGCGCGACGAGGTCCGGGAACTTGTTCACGGGCTTGGGTGTCTGGACGAGCGCCGATGGGCCGTCCGCGTCGAGCCGCATCATACAGGAGGCGACGGTCGCCTCCGTGACGAAGAACCGCTCGGCCGTCTGCGCGGCCGACCAGCCCCGATCCGCGCGGAGCTCGAGGATCGCGAGACGCTCCACCGCCGGGTAGTGCGGACGCCGATGCGGCGGGACGCGCTCCAGGCGAGCGTCCTTCATGCGCAGCTCCTCGCGGAGCAAGTCCAGCTCGTGCTCCAGGCGGCCGGAGGCGGCGACGCGGTCGGTGGCCGCGAGCAGGGCGATCCGGGCCAGGGAGAGGGCGTGGAGCATGGCGGAGCGGGCCCACTGAGGCCAACGTGTGGGCAGTCGGAGCCTGAAGTCGCGCTCGCCCGACACCATCGAACCCTCCCCGGAGCTCCCATCCTCGGCCACGCTGCGGAGTATGATAAGTCTCTGCAGGGAAAGGATATGGAGGCACGGAGAGAGATCTCAAGAATCGCTGGCACACTACACCCGACCCTCACCCCGCGACGAAGCAGTGCGCTCCCGAGTGCAGCCGGCCAGCGATCCTGGATCGCGACTCGCGGCCCAGTCCGGTCTCGCGGTGCGCCTCCGCCGGCCTATTCCGCGGCCTTCGTGCTCCGCGCGCTCCTCTCCAGCTTCTGCTGGTCGGCTACGGCCAGCTTCAGCTCGCCGAGGTCGACCACGAGCCTGTCGATCTGTCCCGTGAAGGCGAACGGTACGTCGTACGCCAGGCTCACCGGCGTGCCGGTGTCCACGCCCAGGTCGAAGGTCTCGTCCATCGAGAAGCGGAAAGGCGTCGTGCGCTCGATCCGCCCCTGCGCCACCTGCCTGCCGTCCACGCTCAAGGTGCCGGTGCCGCCCTTGCCGATCCCTCCGCCGTCGTGCTTGAAGTCGAACACCACGGTGTGCTTGCCCGGCGCCACCGCCTCCCTGGCCGCGATCTCGAAGTGGACGACGTTCGCCATGTTGTAGTGGAACAGCGGCTTCCCCTTGTCGAACATCAGCGCGTACCCGCCGGACAGTCCACCCTGCGTCACCAGCACGCCCTGTGCGTCGGCCTTGGGCAGGGCCACTTCGGCGGTGATGCGGAACGACCTGTTCTTGATGTCCGGCGCCGCACCCTCCGGAATCCGGCTTACGGCCCCGAAGTAGGTGAACTCCGAGCGCCCACGCGTGAGGCTGGGACGGTGCGCGGGGTCCATGCGCTCCGTGCCACTGTCGTCCAGCGGCAGCACGTTGTACTTGGCCGCCTCGGCATAGAACAGCAGTTGCAGGTCGTGGAGCCTCCCCGGCTCCTTGTCCGCCAGGTTGACCGCCTCGCTGAAGTCCTCCGCGACGTGGTACAGCTCCCACTTGTACCCGTCGATCACGTCGACCCGCACGAACTTGCTCTGGTCCTCCCAGGTCCCGCCGTACGGAGGCGTGGTACAGGCGAGCCAGCCGTCGTGGTAGATGCCCCGGTGGCCGAAGACCTCGAAGTACTGCGTGCGGTGGGTCGAAGGGGCCTCGGGTTGATCGAACGTGTAGGCCAGGCTGACGCCTTCGATCGGCTTCTGGGCCACGCCGTTGACGACCGCCGGCAGCTGCAACCCGGCCACTTCGAGGATCGTCGGCACCACGTCCGTCACGTGGTGCCACTGGGAGCGGATACCGCCCCGGCCGCGGATGCCGGCCGGCCACGAGACCACCATCCCGTTCGAGGTGCCGCCGTAGTGCGAGGCGATCGTCTTGACCCACTGGAACGGCGCGTTCATGGCGTGCGCCCAGCCGACCGGGTAGTGGTTGTGCGTCTTCCACGTGCCCAGGTCGGCCTTGTGCTTCAGGACCTCCCGGTAGTCCTCCGGGACCCAGTTCATCATGGCCATTTCGTTGAGCGAGCCTTGCAGCATGCCCTCGCCGCTCGCGCCGTTGTCGCCCACGATGTAGATCACCAGGGTGTTGTCGAGCAGGCCCATCCGGTCGATCGCGTCCAGCACCCGGCCGGCGTTGTAGTCGGCCTGCGACAGGTACCCCGCGTAGACCTGCATCATGTAGGCGAAGAGCTGCCTCTGCTCGGCGTTGTACGAGTCCCACGCCGGGATCCCCCGGCTGCGCTCGGTCAGCTTCGTGTCGGGCGGCGCGATACCCAGCTGCTTCTGCCGCGCCAGCGTCTCCTCGCGCACCTTGTCCCAGCCCCGGTCGAACCGCCCGTCGTACCTGGCGATCCACTCCTGTTTCGGATGATGCGGGGAGTGCGTCGCCCCGGGCGCGTAGTAGAGGAAGAACGGCTTGTCGGGGGCGGCGGCCTTCTGGCTGTGGATCCACTCGATGGCCCGGTCCGCGATGTCGTAGTCGAAGTTGTAGTCGGGGTTGCCGAGGTACGGCTCGATGGGCTTGGTCCCGTCGAAGACGGCAGGCCGCCACTGGCTCGTCTCGGCCCCGATGAACCCGTAGAACTTCTCGAACCCCAGCCCGGTCGGCCAGAGGTCGAACGGGCCGGCCTGGCTGCTCTGCCAGTCGGGGACGTTGTGGTTCTTACCGAACCAGGCCGTGTTCCACCCGCGCTGCCTGAGGATCTCGGCGATCGTCGCCGTCTCCCTGCCCATGACGCTGTCGTAGCCTGGATAGCCGGTGGCCAGCTCCATGATGTTCCCGGTGTGCACCGTGTGGTGGTTGCGGCCGGTGAGCAGCGCGGCGCGGGTCGGCGAGCAGATCGACGTCGTGTGGAACTGCGTGAAGCGCAGGCCACTCGCGGCCAGCCGGTCCAGAGTCGGGGTCAGGCAGGGCCCGCCGAACGTGCTCGAGGCGCCGTAGCCGACGTCGTCCAGGATGATCAGGACGATGTTCGGCGCTCCCGCGGGCGCCTTGACGGGCTGGGGGAAGTCCGGCGCGGAGTCCTTCACGGCCAGGCCGATCTGTCCCTTGAACGGCGCCGGCGGAGCGGGCAGCACCTCCTGGGCGAGCGCACCTCCGTGGAGGAGGATGGTCGACCCGAGCGCGGCGCACAGTGCAGCCAGGCGGCGAAGACGCAGGGGACTTACCACTAACGACTCCATGTGCCCTCCCTTGTTCGGAGTGGAGAGGACATCCGACATCGGATGTGGACCCCGGGGATCGGCCCGCTCGACGCAACGGCGCCGTGCGGACGCTCGACGGGCGAGCCCTGGTGGGAAAGCGAGAACATCGCCGCCACCTTCGACCGGACGACCCGCTCTCGCCGTCCCGTTACCGGCGATCAGCGCATCGTGGAAGACAGAAGCGAGGCTACGCCTGCTCTCCGGCAGGGGTCAATCGCTTCGACTCCATCATGGGAGGCGCGGGACGAGTTCGATACCGGCGATCCGCGAACAGGCTTTGCGGGCACTCCGAGGCCCCCACGGCGGCCGCCCGTGGGGGCCTCGATTGAACGGTCCGGTTGCCGGCCAGCGGCGCAGTCAGTCAACTTCACCTCGACAAGGCGCCGCTGTCGGGCGTGAAGGTCACGGAGTTGATCGACACGTAGACCGCTCCGTGCTCCGGGCCAGCCGCGATGCCGCCGGGGAATGGGAGCTGGCCGCCGCCGAAACGGTCCAGCGCCAGCGGATTCGCGAACGGGATGCGCACGATGTCGCCCGGCGGCCCGCCCTCGCTGGGCTGGAACATCTCGGTGGCCCAGAAGTTGCCCTCCTGGTCGAAGGCGCAGCTCGTCACGGTCGTCAGCCCCGTAGCCCAAAGCTGCGCCGCGCCGAGGTAGTCCTCCGTGGTATCCGGATCGATGCGCCACACGTCGGAGTGGCCGGGGTCCTGTCCGAACCCGTTCTTCGCCAGGTTGAGCGTTCCGACGTAAAGGGCGCCGTCGGGGCCCTGCGCCACGCAGGTCGGCGTCGAGTCGCGCACGCCGTCGTTCGGAATGTATGCGATCACGCGGGTCGAACCGTCCACGCCGACCTCGCTGACCGTATTGGCGCCCGCGTCCGCGACAAAGACCCGCCACACGTCGCCGCGGCCTCCGTGGCGCCGCGTGACGAGCACCCCGTAGGGGTTCGAATCGGGAAAGTCATCCGGAAACAGGTAGGCATGGTGAAGGCGTCCAGCGATCTTGGATCGCGGCTGGGCGCGGTCTTCGCCGGCGCAAAGGCGGTCGCGACGCTCACCCAGCGCGGCAAGATCGGGCCGAGCGTGAGCGCAGCGACGGGGATTGCTCGTCGAGCGGCGTGCTGGGCCGCAAGAGCGCAGACGGCGACCTCTGTCGAAAAAGAACCGCGGACGCCCGAAGCCGATCTCGTCGGGCGCCGCACGCGCCAGTCCGGTGTGCGGACGCTGACCGTTGTACCAGTCGGCGAAGCGCGACAGCTCCCGCCCGACGGTGCGCCACCGG
>CAWDCL010000003.1:0-255925 GCA_963800865.1 uncultured Acidobacteriota bacterium
GTATCTGGACTCCTCCCGCAAGCCCTCCGGTGACGAGCCGGCCCCTCGCTGATCGATCGCAACGGAGAGACGATCTGACTGCAGTCGTATCTCCGGCCTTTCGGTGGAGCGCCTCGCGCTCCTGGCCATGATGGAAAGTCGCGCGCGGTGCCAATCGTTGCAGCGACCCCTGGGGGCCAGCGAAGTTATCGGCGTGTCCGCGCGCAGGTCAGTACCATTTCGCCATCACGGTCGATCTCGGGGGCAGCCCTCGCGTGTGCGTGTTCGTCAGATGCGTTTGGCTTTCGCCTTGCCGCGGTAGCTCTCTCCGGAACGCCAGACCGCCCACAGGACGCGGGCCAGTTTGTTCGCCAGTGCCGTGGCCGCCTTGTTGTGGCCGCGCCGGGCTTCGACCCGCAAGACCCAGCGGCGGAGCGTGTCCGGAGACTTCATCGTCTTCGAACTGAGCAGAACCGCTCGGGCGCCGTGGATCAACAGCATCCGGATGTAGGTGTCGCCTCGCTTGCTGATCGCGCCGAGGCGTCGGACCTGGCCCGATGACCGCTCCCGGGGGGTCAGGCCGAGGTAGCTCGCGAAGTGCCTGCCCGAGGGGAAGCGCTCGACATCACCGACGAAGGCCACGAGGGCCGTCCCGCTGAGCAGGCCGACTCCGGGTACGCTCATCAGCCGCCGCACCAGCGCCGATTGCCGTGCGTGCGCCCGCAGGTCCCGCTCGATCGCCCCGATCCGCTGCTCCAGCTCGTGGATTTCGGCGCACAAGGCGGCCAGGACGTCCCGCAGCGGCAGCGTCAGGGGCGCGTCGGCGTCGCTGAGCAGCTCCTGAACCCGCGGTACGACCTTCCCCGCGCCGATCGGGATCACGAACCCGAGCTCGCGCAACACTCCACGCACCGTGTTGATCCGGGCCGTTCGTGTCGCCATCCACCCCGATCGGATCCGATGGAGCGCGGTCAGCGCCTGCTGCTCCTCCGACTTGACCGGCACCGGCTTGATGTCGTCGTTCCGCAGCGCCTCCAGAATGCCCTTGGCGTCGGTCCGGTCGGTCTTGTTGCGGGTGATGTAGGGCCGGACCGCGTGCGGCGGCAGCAGCAGGACCCGGTGCCCGGCGGCCTCGATCCGCCGGCCCCAGTAGTGCGCGCTGCCACACGCCTCCATCGCCACCGTCGCTTGCGCCCGCCCGTGGAAGAATTGCTCGAACTTCGTCCGGGTTAGCCGGTGCCGTTCGGAGACCCGGCCCGGCTGGGTCGACACCGCGACTTCGAAGACCGACTTGGCCACGTCCACGGCGATCGTTGCGTTACAATCCATGGCGGACTCCTCCTTGGGCGGTACACCCAGTGCACGATGACTTTGGCACGATCGATGCCGCGTTCGGTCATCGGGAGGAGTCCATTCCATCATAGCAGCTGTCGGGCGGCCCGGCAGCTATCGCGACGGGAACGAACGCGGGGCCGCCCGCAGCTGAACGCAACGTTATGCCGACGGCGTGGGAGGGCGACGGTCGTGCCGATCATCTGCATGTTCTTTGGGATCGTGATCCGCATGTTCTACCGCGAGCACGGTGTCCCTCACTTCCACGCGGAGTACCAGGGCCAGGTGGCGACGTTTACGTTTGACGGTCAGCTTCTCGCAGGGAGTATCGAGTCCCGGACCGCGCTCCGGTTGATCCAAGAGTGGGCCACTTTGCACAGCGCCGAACTGGAGGCAAACTGGGTCAGCGCCAAGGCCGGCAAGCCTCTCGAGCGAATAAGCCCGCTTGAGTAGGGAGGTGCGATGAAGGGGATTCCGACGGTCGTCCGGGCGGAATACCGCGGTGAATTCCGGATCGCCGTGGCATTCAGCGACGGTCTCGAGAAGACGCTCGACTTCGCTCCTTGGCTTGAGGGGCCGGTCTTCGAGCCGCTGAGGGACCCAGCGTACTTCCGGCGGTTCTTTATTGACGGCGGCACCGTCACGTGGCCCAACGGCGCAGACATCGCTCCCGAGACTCTCTATGCCCGCGCGACGTCGAACGAGGCAGCATAACTTCGCGTATCTGGACTCCTCCCGCAAGCCCTCCGGTGACGAACTGGCCCCTCGCTGATCGATCGCAACGGAGAGACGATCTGACTGCAGTCGTATCTCCGGCCTTTCGGTGGAGCGCCTCGCGCTCCTGGCCATGATGGAAAGTCGCGCGCGGTGCCAATCGCAGCAACGACCCCTGGGGGCCAGCAAAGTTATCGGCGTTTCCGCGCGCAGGTCAGTGCCGTTTCGCCATCACGTTCGATCTCGGGGGCAGTCGTCTCCTGGGCTTGTCCGTCAGATGCGTTTGGCTTTCGCCGTACCGCGGTAGCTCTCCCCGGAACGCCAGACCGCCCACACGACGCGGGCCAGCTTGTTCGCCAGTGCCGTGGCCGCCTTGTTGTGGCCGCGCCGGGCTTCGACCCGCAAGACCCAGCGGCGGAGCGTGTCCGGAGACTTCATCGTCTTCGAGCTGAGCAGAACCGCTCGGGCCCCGTGGATCAGCAGCATCCGGATGTAGGTGTCGCCTCGCTTGCTGATCGCGCCGAGGCGTCGGACCTGGCCCGATGACCGCTCCCGGGGGGTCAAGCCGAGGTAGCTCGCGAAGTGCCTGCCCGAGGGGAAGCGCTCGACATCACCGACGAAGGCCACGAGGGCCGTCCCGCTGAGCAGGCCGACGCCGGGTACGCTCATCAGCCGCCGCACCAGCGCCGATTGCCGTGCGTGCGCCCGCAAGTCCCGCTCGATCGCCCCGATCCGCTGCTCCAGTTCGTGGATTTCGGCGCACAAGGCGGCCAGGACGTCCCGCAGCGGCAGCGTCAGGGGCGCGTCGGCGTCGCTGAGGAGCTCCTGAACCCGCGGTACGACCTTCCCCGCGCCGATCGGGATCACGAACCCGAGCTCGCGCAACACTCCACGCACCGTGTTGATCCGGGCCGTTCGTGTCGCCATCCACCCCGATCGGATCCGATGGAGCGCGGTCAGCGCCTGCTGCTCCTCCGACTTGACCGGCACCGGCTTGATGTCGTCGTTCCGCAGCGCCTCCAGAATGCCCTTGGCGTCGGTCCGGTCGGTCTTGTTGCGGGTGATGTAGGGCCGGACCGCGTGCGGCGGCAGCAGCAGGACCCGGTGCCCGGCGGCTTCGATCCGCCGGCCCCAGTAGTGCGCGCTGCCACACGCCTCCATCGCCACCGTCGCCTGCGCCCGCCCGTGGAAGAATTGCTCGAACTTCGTCCGGGTTAGCCGGTGCCGTTCGGAGACCCGGCCCGGCTGGGTCGACACCGCGACTTCGAAGACCGACTTGGCCACGTCCACGGCGATCGTTGCGTTACAATCCATGGCGGACTCCTCCTTGGGCGGTACACCCAGTGCACGATGACTTTGGCACGATCGATGCCGCGTTCGGTCATCGGGAGGAGTCCATTCCATCACTGCAGCTGTCGGGCGCGCCGGCTGCAGTGGCGAAGCGAGACAACGCGGGCGCGCCCGCAGCTGAGTACGGCGTTAGACGTATCTTTGGAACTAGCCCAGCGCGGTCAACGCAGCGCCGGGGGTAGCCAATGAAAGAGCTGGTTCTTACGACGGCACTCCTCGGTCTTCTCGTCGCGATGGTCTATTGGTACCTGCAGCTGCGACGGAAGAGCGCACTGCCGCTGGTTCCCAGCCCGCGAACACTTGCGGGCGTGCGTGGATGGCTCCTGATCCTGTGCATCATCTTGGTGTTCCTTTACCCACTCAGCCTTAGCCGTGGAATCAACTTCCGCGCAGTCGAGGAGATCCGGGCCGCGTATCCCCGCGCGATGACAATCGCGCTGCTTGATTCGTTTGTGGTTGTTGCGCTAACTGTCTACAGCATCTACACCGGCGTTCGCTTGTGGCGGGTACGACCTGGGGCGGTAACCGGTGCTCGCCGGTTCCTCGTCATCATCTGGGTGTACTTTCTTCTCGAGCGCCTCTCGATCTTCGCTGTGGGATTTCCGGCGGACGTGAACCTGAAGCTCTTCCGACGGCTTCTGTGGCAGCTGCCAGTCTTCTCCGGCATGGTGTTGATATGGTGGCTTTACCTATCGCGTTCAAAGAGGGTAGCTGCAACGTACCGCACTGGAGGAACGTAGTCGTGCTTCCAGCGCTGGTGGTGCCTGTGGTGCGAACGGCTAACTGCCCACTTCAGCTGCCAGCGAGCGGGAAACACGAGGTCGTAGTTATTGGAGCGCGCGCCCACCGCAGCTGAGCACGGCGTTGGACACGACAGGAGCCCCGGGGCGTGGCGCAGATGCGGCTGCGGTGGGTCCTGACGATTCTGGCTCTCGTCCTCGCGCCTCTCGCGGTCGCGTTCGGAGAAAGTCCGAAGGAGCGTGAGGCGCGGCAGGTTTCTTTCTCGGTGCGCGTCTGCGAGAGCGAGGAGCCGAGGCCGCTCGTGGGACCCGACGCCGAGAAGGCGTGGGACCAGTGTGAGCGTCCGCTTGACGCGGTACCGGTAACGCTACGGGCGGGCATCTCGAAAGACGGTCCCCGCGAGACCGACGGGACCGGAACCGCTCGCGTCGGCCCGATTCGCGTCCAGCCCGACGACCCAGTCACGCTTCGGGCCGGGTGCACCACGCACGTATGCCTCACCATGAACCTCGACCCGGCCGCCGTTCACGCTGGGGAGAACTACTTCATCTGGTTCACGAAACCGACGCGAGAGGAGCACTTGGAGTAGCTGGGCGTTGCGGCTAGAGTTCTGCCATCTCCTTCGGCGTGGCGGTCCAACTTTGTACTGCAGCTGCCGGGCGCGCCGGCTGCAGTGGCGAAGCGAGGCAACGCGGGCGCGCCCGCAGCTGAGCGCGGCGTCGGCAGACCAGTCGGCGTATGAGTCCGTGGTCGTCAGAACACAGCATTGCCGCACGGCAAGAGGGAGCTCATGTTGGCAACCCCAGCGATAGTCGGAGCGTGTCTCGCTTTCGCTGTCGGCGTTTTCGCCACGGTCGTCAGGCTGGATCGGGACCGGGCGTTCTATCCGACGGTCGCGATCGTGATTGCCTCCTTGTACTGCCTGTTCGCGGTCATGGGAGGATCGACCCGAGCCCTCGTGATTGAGTCGATGGTCGGCGTGGGATTCATCGCGCTGGCGGTGTTCGGGTTCCGGAGATCCCTTTGGGTAGTTGCAGCCGCGCTGGGGTTGCACGGCGTGGCTGATCATCAGTCGACGCAGCCGGGCGGCAGCCTAATCAGCGCCGGCTCGGAGGGCGGATTCACCGGAGACCCAAATGAGAAGGCTCAAGATCATCGAACACATCTCGCTGGACGGCGTGATCCAGCATTCCGCCGATGATGGCGATTTCCCCTACAGCGATTGGACCGCTCCCTACCGGACCGCCGCTGGCCGGGACGCAGTGATGGCCGCGCACGGCGAGAGCTTCGACCTGCTGCTTGGCCGTCGCACCTACGATATCTGGTCGGGCTTCTGGCCGAAGGCGCCGAGCAGTCCGATCGCGGACCGCCTCAATGCGGCGACGAAGTATGTCGCTACCCACCGCCCGGAAAGTCTCGAATGGGGCCCGTTCGAGGGCCTCGGCCCGGTCATCGTCGATCGCATTCGCCACATCAAGTCGCAGGATGGCCGGGACCTTGTCCTTTCGGGCAGTTCCACGCTGACGTCGACGGTACTCGAGCACGGCCTGGCGGATGAGGTCGTGCTGATCGTCTCTCCCGTCCTGTTGGGCACGGGGAAGCGCCTCTTTGCGGAGGGAACCCCTGCACGCTCGTTCGAGCTCGTCAGCACGCAGGCAACGCCGTCCGGCGTCATCCTCAGTACGTACAAAGCTGCCGGGCCTCTGAAGACCGGATAGTTCGACGGCTCGACTTCGCCCAAGCATTTGCCGGAGCGCCGCCGCCACGCATTGTTGCGCTTCTTCATGCCAGGTGAGATCTTTGTCCGTCGGTGGCGGTATGACTACATGATAAGGAAGGGCTCCGGTGACCGGCTGAGGCGGATACGGTACGACGTTGCACTCAGGACGTGAGAAGGGTTCGACTTCGATCCGTGATGACACGCATGGACGCTAAAGAAGGAGTAAGGCAATGCAGTCGATCAACCGGCTCTCCACATGCGCAGCGCTGCTCGTGACGGTTCTGTTTGCGTCAGATCGTGCCTTCGGGCAGGCGCCTGCGGGAGCGCCGGCGGATCCTCAGTACAAATTCTCGACACCCATTGCCCCGGGCGTCGCCGTGCCGGACAAGATCGAGACCTCGATCGGCACGCTGAATCTGAGATCCGGCTATCCCGAGGCAGAGACCGTCAAGAAGATCTACGACAATCTCGATCGTTCTCGCGCCCTGCAGGCGTACCTCATGGCGATCCCCGTCGTGAACCAGGCCGGCATGCGCGACTCGATCCGCAGATTCGGACCGGACAACCAGACCGATGTCGTCTGGGAAGACCTCGTCGATGCCCGGACGGTGGAGCTCACGGCGAACGACAACACCATCTACAACTTCATCTGGCTCGACACCAAGAAGGGCCCGCTGGTCGTGGAGATTCCGCCCGAGGTGCTGGGCGGCGTGAACGACTTCTGGTATCGCTGGGTCGCTGATGTGGGGATCACCGGCGAAGATCGGGGCAAAGGCGGCAAGTACCTCTTTCTTCCCCCCGGGTACAAGGGCGAGATCCCGGCGGGTTATGTGGTCGTGCGGCCGAGCACATTCGGCAACTGGCTCTTCTTTCGCGCCTTCCTCGTCGATGGCTCCACCAAGCCAGGCGTCGAGCTGGTCAAGAAGAACCTGAAGATCTACCAGCTCTCGGAGGCGGGCAATCCGCCTGCGATGAAGTTCGCCAATGCCTCCGGTGTTCCGTCGAATTTCGTTGCGCCCGGCGACTACGCGTTCTGGGAACTCCTGAACAAGGTCATCCAGGAAGAACCCTCGGAAGGAAGCGACCCGACGACGCTGGGCCTGTTCGCCTCGATCGGGATCGTCAAGGGCCAGCCCTTCGCCCCCGACGAGCGGATGAAAGCGATCCTCACCGACGCCGCGAATATCGGCGCGGTCACCGCCCGGACCATCGCCTTCAAGATCCGCTCACCGGAGGCCTACTTCTTCCCGAACAGCGCGTGGCGCCTGCCGTTCTTCGGCGGCTACAAGTTCGAGAGCGCGCCCGGCGTGACGAACATGGATGGCTACATCTTCTATTACTACTTTGCCACAGGCGTCACCCCGGCCATGGAGATGAAGATGGTCGGCAAGGGGTCGCAGTATCCCTGGTCGGTGCAGGACTCGAAGGGCAACCCGTTCGACGGCGGAAAGACCTACAGGATGCGCCTGCCACCCAACGTACCGGTGAAGGATTTCTGGTCCGTCATCGTGTACGACAACCAGACGCGCTCAATGGTCCAGACGGATCAGAAGGCCCCGAGCGTGAGCAGCCAGAACAAGGCACTGAAGACGAACGCAGACGGGTCAGTGGATGTCTATTTTGGTCCGCGCCCGCCGCAAGGGCTCGAGAACAACTGGGTCCAGACGATTCCCGGCCGAGGGTGGTTCATGATCCTGCGACTCTACGCGCCGCTCGAACCGTGGTTCGACAAGGCCTGGCGGCCGGGAGAGATCGAGCTTCAGCCGTAACCCGCGAGCGGTCGTCGGCTGCAGATCTCTCCCGAACTGCGGACGGTCGGCGGCGACGGTCAGGACGGATAGAGCAGGAACGGAAGCCGCGTCCGGGCGAATTCGCCCTCGGCCGACGCCCACGTGGCGGCGATCGCGGACGGCGACGTACCGCTCTCTATCGCCTCGCGCCAGCCGGGGCCGCCCGCCAGGAGATCGATCGCGGGCCGGTCGGCGACGAACTCGTAGGGCTCCTCCCGCCAGCGGAAGCGACCCGGAGCCTGGGCCCGCGCCGCAGACAGGAACGCGACCCCCGCCAGGACCGGGCGGAAGGCGAGGCGGTCGGTCACGTGAAGCTGGACCCCCTGGCACTCCGTGCCCGCGTGCTTCTGGAACGCGGGCACGAATCGCACCGGCCGGAAGATCACCCCGGGCAGATCCCACCCGGCGAGCTGCGCGGCCAGCGCGCGGGCGTCGAGCCACGGCGCCCCCGCCAGCTCGAACGGCCGCGTCGTGCCGCGTCCCTCGGAGAGGTTCGTCCCCTCGACGAGACACATCCCGGGGTAGACCGTCGCCGTCTCGAGCGTCGGCATGTTCGGCGAGGGAAGGACCCACGGCAGGCCGGTCTCGTCCCACCACTGCGAGCGCGACCAGCCCGCGCACGGCACGACCGTCAGGTCCACCGCGAGGCCGCGCTCCGCCGCCGCGAACCGGCACAGCTCGCCGACCGTCATCCCGTGGCGATTCGGAACGGGCAACTCGCCGACGAACGAGCGGTACCCCGGCGCCACGAGGTTCCCCTCGACGATCGTCCCGCCGAGCGGATTCGGCCGGTCGCAGACCACGACGCGCAGCCCCACCCGCGCCGCGGCCTCGATCGCGCGCACGATCGTGGCGTAGAACGTGTAGTAGCGCGCGCCGACGTCGGCGAGGTCGGCCACCAGCACGTCGAGGCCGGCCAGCGCGGCCTCCGACGGCGTCAGCGACGCCTCGCTGTCGCCGTACAAGCTGATGACGGGCAACCCGGTCAACGCGTCGCGCTGTTCGTCGACCGCGATCATGTCCTGGTGGCCGCCGCCGCTGCCGTGCTCGGGTGCGAGCAGTCGTACGACGCGGGCGCCCGCCGCCGCGAGCGCCTCGGCCGCGTGCGCGAGCCGGCGCGTCACCGACGCCGGGTGCGCGATCAGCCCGACCCGCGCGCCGCGCACCAGCCCCGCGTCGCGTCCGCACAGCACCTCGATCCCGGGGACGACGCTCAACGGCGGCTCACTTGAACTCGGGGAACTCGGGCTCCGGGCCGATGTCGATCACCGGCACGGGGGGCAGAACCGGCTTGTCGACCCAGACCTCGGGATTCTGCGACGCGCCGGCCAGCATCCAGAGCGACACCTCGCGCCCGCGCCGGCCGATCGACCAGGCGCTCCGGCCGTCCAGCTCTTCCTTCTTCGCCTTGCGCAGCCAGGTGTCGGCCGCCACCACGAACTCGTCGGCGTCGAGGTCGGTGTCCCACGTCGTGAAGATCTCGATCCGATCGACGCCGTCGACGCCGCGCACCAGCCGCACCATGTCGCCGTCCCAGCCGTTGGCCGCGATGCTGGCGCGATCGGGCCCGACCTGCGGCTCCAGCCACTGGCGCAGGCCGAGTTCGCCCATCTGCATCAGCGTCACCACCGAGGCGCCATCGGGCAGCGGGGGCGGCTCGACGATGGTCGGCTCGTCGTCCTTGCGTTGCGGGTGCAGGAGCTGCTCGGTCGAGTCCGGCGGGTCGGCCCACAGCGCATTCACGGCCGTCCAGCCGCCCGCCTTCCACGCGTCGCCGACGCGCTCGAGGCCCAGCAGGTAGGGCTCGATCAGCTGCGCCTTCACGTACGGCGGTGCGTTCTCCAGCTCCGGGAAGGCGACCGTGGTCCGGATCAGCGCCCGCAGCGCTTCGCCGGTCGGCAGCCCCTCGGGCGTCAGCGTCAGTCCCTGCTGCTTGAAGAGCATGATCAGCATGCCGAGGGTCGCGTCCCCCTCGGCCAGCGCGCGGCGCGCCATCACCACGTCGTCCCAGCCGTCCTCCGCGGGCGCGAGGATCAGCCGTTTCAGATCGAAGTGCTGGTCGGCCAGCGCGTGCAGAAGTTCGTGCCCGTAGATTGAGGGCAGCATCAGCTGCGCCATTCCCTCGAACTCCGCGCCGGCGTCCGTGACGACGACCAGCCGCTGCGTGCGCGGGTCGTAGAACCCCGCGACCTGCTCCTCGAGCAGTGCCAGCAGCTTCGTTCGAAGCGGGTACTGGAAGGGGAGCAGGCCCAGCTCGGCGAGCAGGCGCTCCTCGTCGGGGCTTCCGCCCTCGGGGAGGTCCTCGTCGAGCTGCGCGGCCAGCAGCGGCAGGGCCGCCTCGCGCGGCGCGAAGACCTTCCGGACCGGCGCGAGGTACGCGAGCTCGCGCACGCTGGCGGCCATGGTCTCGAGGGCGTTCAGGTCGAGTGCCGGGGCTGGTGTCGCGTCATCCGGGGCGGCCGGCGGCGACGGCGGTGTCTCGTCCAGCGCGGCGGTGCCCAGCACCGTCGCTCCGAGCCCGAGCACGATCGCGGCCGCGGCGAGCCGCGCGACGAAGCGCGAGGTCACGAGCGCTTTCCTTTCGCTGCCGGTGCGGGTGCCGGCGAGGCGGGAGGCGCCGCGGCGGCGCCGCGGAGCGCGTGGTAGTCGGCGGCCAGCGGCTGCGGCAGCACGAGGGCGGTCAGGTCGGCGACGCGCCAGAGGAACGGCGCGAGCGCCGAGCCGCGCGAGGCCGGGGCCAGCCCCGGCACGAAGACCGACAGCGTCACGAACAGCGCCGCGACCAGGAAGGCCGCGCCGAGCAGGCCCACCGCGCCGCCGGCGAGCCGGTCGAGCCAGCCCGCCTGCGCCGCGCTGACCAGCCGGTGCGCGAGCCAGGCGACCAGCGCCGTGGCGAGCATCCCCAGGAAGAAGACCAGCGCGAACGCGGCCGCCTGGGCGACCTGCGGCGAGGCGAATATCCCCCCGAACCAGCCCGGTCCCCGGCCCGAGAAGCGCAGCGCGAGCGTGACCGTGACGACCGCCCCCGCCACCCCGAGGGCCATCCGCACGAACCCCTTCCACAGCCCGTAGGCGAGGGCCATGACAAGGATTGCGGCGATGACGGCGTCGAGCGGGGTCACGGCCGGGGAGGATATCACCCGGCCGCGGGGGGCACCGGCACCAGCTCGACCTCGGTCAGCCGCATCCCGTCCAGCCGCGAGGCGACGATCCGGTGGCCCTCGCCCCAGGCGACCGCATCGCCCGGCCGCGGGAGACGGCCCAGCTCGGCCTGGAGGTAGCCCGCCACCGTGTGCACCCCCTCGGGGAGCTCGGCCGGTCCCGGTGCCAGCTCCGCGACGCGGTCGAGCGTCACGACCGGGTCGAGCACCCAGCCGCCGCCGGCGCGGCGCCGCACCGGATCCTGCTCCCCCTCGTCGAACTCGTCGCGCAGTTCGCCGACCAGCTCCTCGAGCACGTCCTCGAGCGTGACGATCCCGGTCACGCCGCCGTACTCGTCGGCGACGACGGCGAACTGCTCGTGCTGCGACTGGAAGCCCTTCAGCAGCTTCTCGAGCGAGAGCGTCTCGGGCACGATGAGCGCCCGGCGCGCGAGCTTGCGCAGGTCGGGATCCTGCCGGTCGCTGGCCAGCGCGCGCATCAGGTCCTTCACGTGCAGCACGCCGATCAGCTGGTCGAAGTCCTCCCAGATCAGCGGGTAGCGGCTGTACTGCTCGCGCTCGACCAGCGCCAGCAGCTCGGGAACGGGTTGCGACAGGTCGAGCGCGACGACCCGGTTGCGCGGGACCATCACGTCGCGGGCGCGGCGCCGGCCGAAGCGCAGCGCGTTCTGCAGCAGCGCGGCCGGCACGCTGCCGAGCTGGCCGGAGTCGACGCTGCGCGCGAGGATCGCGTGGATCTCCTCGAGGCTGTGCGCGGCCCCCTCGCCCTCGAACCGGATCCCGAGCGGCTTCAGGAAGAGCAGCGCCGCCTGGTTCAGCACCCAGACGAGCGGCCACGACAGCAGCCAGAAGCCGCGCAGCGGGTAGGCGATCGCGACCGCGACCCGCTCGGAGATCGCGATCGCGACGCTCTTCGGGACCAGCTCGCCCAGCACCACGTGCAGGAAGGTGATCAGGAAGAAGGCGCTCGCGAAGGACGCGGTCTTGGCGGCGGTGCCCAGCCAGGGCGCGGCCGGGTCGAAGAGCCGCTCGAACAGCGCCGCGAAGGCGGGTTCGCCGACCCAGCCGAGGCCCAGGCTGGCCAGCGTGATCCCGACCTGGCAGACCGAGAGGGTCTGGTCGAGGTGCTGGACGAGGAAGTGCGCCAGGGCCGCGCCGCCGTGACCCTGGCGGGCCAGCGCCTTCAGCCGGGCCGGCCGGACCCGCACCAGCGCGAACTCGGCCGCGACGAAGAACGCGTTGACCGCGACCAGCGCCAGCGCGATCGCGATGTAGACCCCGGTCCCGGCGAGCGATCCATTCCCGTGCATGACCGGATTATCATAGCCGCATGGCAGACACGATCTTCTGGGACTGCGGCTCGCAGCTCGACCTGGCCGACATCGGCGGCCTGCTCTACGTGGACGGGGCCCACACCATCCGGCCCAAGCTCGCCCGCCTCGCGCGGCACGCCCGCGAGCGGGGGATCCCCCGCCTGATCACCCGGATCGCCCACCGCGAAGGGGATCCGGACCTCGCGGTCGAGAAGCCGGACTTCAAGGCCACCTTCCCGGTCCACTGCATGGAGGGGACGCCGGGGGCCGGCCCGGTCCCGGAGACGGCCCCCGAGCGCGCCGTGGAGCTGGGGCGCGAGGACCAGGGGGAACGCAGCATCCGCGACGCCCTGCGCGCCTACCAGGGCGAGGTCGTGCTCGAGGTGGCGGGCTTCGACCCCTTTGCGCACCCCGCGATCGGAATCGTGCTGGAGGAGCTCAAGCCGCGGCGCGTCGTCGTCTACGGCGTTCCCGCCGACAAGATGGTCGCGTGCGTCGTCAACGGGCTGCTCGAACGCTCGATCGAGGTCACGGTGGTCGAAGACGCGATCAAGCCGTTCGGGCGCAAGGCGTGGGACGCGCTCCGCGAAGGCTGGGCCGACAAGCCGGTCGCTTTCGCGACACAGCGGGAGGTCGCCGGGTAAGGTCGCTACAGCCGCGAGATGGCGATCGCGAAGCCGGCGACCGGAAGCGCCACCGCGGCCAGCGCCGCCAGCGTCCAGAGCCGGTCGAACCAGTCGGAACGGTGAACGCGGCCGGTGATCACCAGCCCGAGCAGGATCCCCGCGACGAAGCCGCCGGCGTGCGCGGCGTGGTCGATCCCCGGGATCAGGAACATGATCACGCCCCAGACCGCGGAGCGGGTCAGGTCGTCCCGCACGGCGCGCATCCCGCGCCCGGCGCGCAGGCTGTAGCCGATCCCGAACCCGATCAGGCCGAAGATCGCGCCCGACGCGCCGATCGACAGCGAGCGCGGCGAGAGGAGCATCGACGCCGCGAACGAGGCGATCCCGGTCAGGACGTAGACCACGAGAAAGCGCTTCGCGCCGACCAGGTACTCCACCAGCGGCCCGAGCGACGCCAGCGCCAGCATGTTCATCCCGATGTGCCAGACGCTGCCGTGCAGGAAGACCGGGTTGACCAGGCGCCACCACTCGCCGCCGAGGATCGCCGGGGTCCACTTCGCGCCGAGCGGGTAGAGCACCTCGCGCGCCGACTCGGTCCAGATGCTCCCCCCGCCCAGCGTCAGCCCGGCCGCGAGGTAGACGACCACGGTCGCCCCGAGCACGGCCGTCGGCGCGGATCCGATCCCCGGCAGCACCATCGACAGCGCCCGGCTCAACCCGCCCTTCGGGATCCCGGCCATCGAGGCCCCGCAGTCGGGGCAGGTGCGGTCGGCGGTCGGCACCAGCGCGCGGCACTCGCGGCACATCCGGTGGGTCGCCGCGACGGCGCGCCGGCGGTTCTCGATGTCCGATTCCGCGACGGCGAGCCGCCGGCGCATCCGGTCGCGGGTCCAGGCCGACCCCCCGCGCAGCAGGCCGATCGCGGCCAGCCCGTCGAGGACCAGGTCGAGCGTGTCGGAGAGGAACTTGCGGATCATGGCGGAGGCCTTGGACCGGCGGGCGCGGGTCAGGGATTGGGGGGACCCTTCCGCTTCTCCCACACCGCGTTGAAGGCGGTCACCGCGGCGAGCACCAGCCCGATGACGATCACCCAGCCGGCGGGCGGCACGGCCGAGCCGGCGGGAATCCCCGCGAGAAACGCCATCAGGAGACCGGTTTCCATCGAGGACACCCCCAGGGTGGGCGGACGGCGGGCATTGTGCCACGGGCGGAGGTCCCGGCGCCGCCGCGGCGGCCGGCGCGGGGCCGGCCGGCCGGGGCCGGCTGCGACCGCCGGCGAACCGGCGTGCTACATTCCGCCCATGCGCGTGACTTGGATCGACAAGGATCACCTGCGGCGCACCGAGGAGCTCGAGGGGCCGGAGGTTCACCTCGGGCGCTCGCGCAGCTGCCAGTTCAACGACCCCAGCGACGAGCACCTGTCCCGGCACCACGCGCGGCTCGTGCGCGTGGCGGAGGGCTGGCAGGTCCTCGATCTCGGCAGCAAGAACAAGACCTACCTGAACGGGCTCGAGCTCAAGCCGAACACCCCGGTGCCCGTCAAGGACGGGGACCAGATCTCGGTCGGGAACTGCAAGCTGCACTTCGGTGCGGTGCCGGACCTGATGCCCGCGATCACGCCCCTCGAGAGCTCGACCACCGAACACACCATCCACACGCTGCAGGTCACCGGCGGCCCCTCGGCGGGCGTGACGCGGGTCCTGATCGAGGCCTCGCGCGAGATCGTCAGCAGCAACCCGGCGCAGGAGGTCATGCGTTCGCTGCTCGAGCTGGCGATGCGCGCCACCGGCGCCGAGCGGGGCATGGTCGCGGCGGTCGCCGCGGGCGGCACGCTGGTGCCGATCGTCTGGCTCTGCCCCGGTTCGGAGCTTCCCCCGCGTCCCAGTCGCAGCGTGATGAAGTCGGTGATCGAGGAGGGGAAGGCGGTCATCATCCACGACACCTGGGGCGACCAGGCGCTGGCGCCTGACGGCACGATCATGAGCGCGGGGATCCGCTCCGTGCTCTGCGCGCCGCTCGGCAGCGACCGTCCCGCGTGGGGCGTGATGTACCTCGACAGCCAGCGCGGCATCGCGACCTTCGGCGAGGAGCACCTGCAGGTCGTCTCGATCCTGGCCGGGATGGTGCACATCGTCCACGAGCACGAGGAGAACCTGCTGCGCGAGCTGGAGATGCGCAGCCTCCAGGCGCAGCTCTCGGCCGCCGCGCAGATGCAGGCGATGCTGCTCCCCCGGGCCGACCTCACCCCGCCGCCCGGTTTTCGCGTCGCCGGCGCCAACGTCGCGTCGCTGATGATCGGCGGCGACATCTACGACTTCTTCAGCGCCAACGAGGGGTTCGGCGTCATGCTCGCCGACGTCGCCGGGAAGGGGTTGCCGGCGGCGCTGCTGATGGCCAACCTCCACGCCTGGTGGCACGCCGTCACCGAGCTGGGCATGCCCTGCACGACCTTCCTCACGCGTCTCAACGACGAGATGCTGCGCTGGCTGCCCGACAACCGCTTCATCACGATGGCCTACGCGGTGGCCGACTCGACCGGCCACGAACTGACGTTCGCCAGCGCCGGCCACACCACGGCCCTGCTCGTCTCGCCGGACGGGTCGTTCGAGCGGCTCGAGCCGACGGGGCCGCCGCTCGGCCTGTTGCGCGGCGCGCCGTTCACCTGCGAGCGCCGGCCGTTCCGGCCGGGGCAGCGGCTGATCCTGTTCAGCGACGGCGTGTCCGACCAGCGCAATGTCGCGGGCGCGGACTTCGGGGTCGATCGGTTGATCCTCTGCGTGCAGAAGAACGCCGCGAAGGAGCCGGCTTCGATCGTCTCCGCGATCTTCGACGAGGTCGCCGAGCACCGCGGCGCCGCGACCCAGGACGACGACACGACGGTCGCCGTGCTCAGCCGGGAGTGATCCGGCATCGAGGAGTTCCAGAGATGGCGTTCTTCACCCATCGCGCCGCGACGCTCGCCGTGGCGCTGCCGCTCTTCGGCCTGTTCGGCGCGACCGAGCCCGAGATCGTCTACAAGGGGAACCTCCCGGGGGGCGAGCCGGGGGTGCAGGTGTTCCGCGACACCACCGGCCTGCCGGAGGCGCTCGCCCGGCTGGATCCCGCCTTCGCCGCGTCGACCCCCGACATCCTCGAGCGGACCGTGCTGATCGTGACCGGCCGGCCGCGCGAGAACGCCTGCCGGGAATCGGCGCTGACGGAGGTGTCCACGCGCGGCTCGACGGCGACGGTCACGGTCGAGGAGTCGGTGCTGCCGGAAGGCTGCGCCTGTCCCCCGGGCGATCGGCCGCCCGCCGCGTGGGTCGTCACCGTCAGCCGCTACGTGAAGAAGGCGCTGGTCGAGACGAAGGAGGTTCCCGTCGCCTGCCCGCCCCCCGACTCGCCGAGCGTGCGCGAGGCGGTCGAGACGCCGGTGCTGCTGCTGGAGAGCGCGTGGGACGACGTGGCGGGCTCGAAGATCCTGACCGACGACGCGTCGTACCGTGCGATGATGAAGAAGCTCAACGTCGAGCACCGTGCCGAGCAGGTCGATTTCTCACACTTCCGCGTCGTGGTGCTCACCGGCCGCGCCCGGGAAAACAGCTGCCGCAGCACGAGCGTGATCGAGGCGAAGCTGGCGACGCCGCAGGAGGCGGAGTTCCTGATCGAGGAGCGCTACCCGGACAAGGGGCAGGTCTGCGCGCAGGTCTTCATGAAGCCGCGCGTGTTCATCTACCGCGTCCCCGCCACGGTCGAAAAGGTGCGCGTCACCACCAAGGAAGGAAAGCGGTAGGGGCCGCCCTCCGTGGCGGCCCGAACGTCTACCGGGGCGCACGGAGCGGGCCGGCGCGGAGCGGGCCGGCACGGAGGCCGGCCCCTACAGGACTCCCGACGGACGAGGCGTAGGGGCCGCCCTCTGTGGCGGCCCGAACGTCTACCGGCCCGAACGTCTACCGGCCCGAATGCCTACCGGCCCGAACGTCTACCGGCCCGAAGGACGGGTCGCGATCTAGAATTTGAAGCCGGCCGTCAGGCCGAGCAGGCTCAGCGACGACCGGTAGGTCCCCCAGACGACCGAGTTGTCGCTGAGGAACTCGGACCGCGTCGTCGAGACATCGTCGATCCAGATGTACATGTAGTAGAAGTCGATCGAGAAGCCCTTCCCCTGGTAGCCGTAGCCGGCCGACAACCCGGTCCGCGGGGCGTCCGGGATCGACGGGCGGAGCGTTTCCGTCGGCACCGCGGCCGTCTCGTAGTAGGCGCCGGCGCGGATCTCGTGGGCCTGGTCCGTCCCGAACCCGTACGAGCCGCCGAGCCGGTAGGAATAGGTGTTGTCCCAGTCTTCCTTCAGGTAGATGTCGCCGACCGCAGCGGTGTTCTTCTCGAGGTCGACGCTGAGTTCCTGGAAGTCGGACCACTGCATCGCCTGGATGTCGAACTCGAACTCCCAGTTCCTGTTCGGCATGAAGGCGACGCCGGCGCCGTACGACGCGGGCAGGTCGAGCGTGCCCGCCCCGGGGCCGTCGGGGAAGAGGTCCTTCAGGGTGGCGCCGCCGCCGATCGGGGTCGCCGGAACGCCGGAGAAGTCGATATTGCCGTCCAGCCCGACGTGGAACCCCGAGCGGTAGAACGCTCCGAACGCGAACTTCTCGTCGGCGAACCGGAGCGCGGCGTTCCAGCCGAAGTCGTCGCCGTCGCCGGTCAGGTCGGCGTACGGCTCCGCCGTGAGCGCCGGGTTGATCGGGCGCAGCGAGACGTTCCGCGCGAACGATTTCAGGTCGGCCATGATGTAGTCGACGCCCACGGCGCCCGACCAGCCGCAGCCGAAGTTGAAGGCACCGTTGACGTTGACCACGACCGTCTCGAGGTCGGCCTTGCGCGACGAGAAGCGCAGGTCGGTGTTCCTGCCCCACTCGGTCACGAGGCCGAACGGTGTCGTGACGCCGACGCCGAGCGCGAACTTCCCGCCGATCGGCTGGACGTAGTAGAGGTGCACCGGGACCCCGGTGTTGTCCTCCATGTCGAAATCGCCGCCCTGGAAGAGCACCGGGTTGATGTTGTCCATCTTCGAGGAGAACTGGGTGTCGCCCAGGAAGACCAGCGAGCCGCCGACGGCGATCATCGGGCGATCGAACTGCGTCAGCCCGGCCGGGTTGTACCAGTTCGCGCTCGCGTCGTCGGCCCGCGCGATGAACGCGACGGCCTGCCCGGACGCCTTGGCACCCTGCTCGTAGATGTGGAATCCCGAAGCCAGCGCCAGCGGCGTGACGAGCACGAGCGCGGCTGCCAGGGGAGCCTTGAGCCAGCGGAACGACATGGGATCGCCTCCTCTGCCGGACCGACAGCTCCGGCGACGGGGCAGCATATCAAACCGGCGGATCGCCTCACCCGATGGCCCGGCAAGGTAAGGCGAACGAGGGCGAGTTCGGCTGAACCCGGTCAATCGAGCTCGGCCGCCTCCTGGCACAGCCCGAGCACCGCCGAGACCGGCCAGCCCGAGAGCCCGCTGAGGGAGAGGACCCGGCCGTTGTGCCCGATCGGGAACTCGGCCGGTCCGGAGTAGACCTCGGCCAACCGCTGCCGGAGCGCCATGCCGCGGTGCACCTCCCAGGCCCGGGGCGGATCCGGCCACGACAGCCCGCCGGCCGAGCTCTCCTTCGCCACCCGCACCAGGACGACCTGTCCCGGGCGGAGTGGCGCCGGCGAGAGCATGAGGTCGCCCTCTCCGCCTTCGTAGATCGTCTGGAGCTCTTCCCGCCCGGCGTCGAATAGCTGGTGCAGAACGATCTGCGTTCGGGCCTGGGGCCGGCTCGGATCGCCCGGCAGCGGGCGCCCGCCCGCCCAGAGCAGACGCGACACCCGGCACGGGCCGTCGTCGAGGTCGACCAGGAGCCCGTCTCCATCGGTTTCGACGATCCGGCGCAGGGCCGTGCCCAGACGCACGCTGGCGCCGCAGGCCCGCGCCAGCCGCAGCAGCTCGAAGGCCAGCCGTCTCGGGTGCACGACCGCGTCGCGCTCGCGGACCAGCGCCGGACGCCCGTCCGTGGTGCGAGTCAGCCGGGTGGGGTAGCCGGCGCCGACGAGCGACCGTTCCACGCGGGCCAGCCACGCCGGATCGGCGTCTTCCGCGAGCACGATCGCGTGCGGCCGGCGTGCGAACCCCACCGGCGCGCCGCTGCCGAGCAGTGCCTCGCGCAACAACTCGCAGCCGCGCTCGACGCGCTGCGCCGCGAGCGCAAGCGCCTCGTTCGAGACGTTCCCCCACTCGATGGCCGCACCGGGCGGGCCCGCGCCCCGCACGATGCCCGCCGACATGGCCGTGGCCTGGCTCGCCGGCCGGTCGACCGAGACGAGCGCCGTCGGCTTGCCCGCGCGCGCACACAGCCACGCGAGCGCGGCGCCTGCGAGCCCCGCACCGACGACGAGCACCTCTTCACCGGAACGTCCAGCCTGGGCCATGATCTCGAGTGTCCGGTGTCTCCACCGTGGTCCGGAAGGCGGACCGGCGGCGCAGGCATGGAACATGCCAGCCGACGCCCGGGACGGCCCCCTCCTCCGCGGAGAAGGTTCGCTGATGGATCGCGCTTCGCCAGCCCTTATTGAGCGCATCGCGAAGGCGCTGGCGGCGCGCCCCGTACCGCGCAGCAGCGCCGACCTCGCGCGCGAGTTCCTGGGCTTCGGCATCCTCGATGAATCGATCGCCGAGCGCCTGCTTTCGCCCGTCCTCTCGAGCGATCCGCGCTTCGTTCAGGGGTCCGCCGGGTGGACGGTGCGAGCCGCACCCGACGGTGGCGGCGGCCTGCTCGACCGGGATGCCGTCCGGCTGGACGCGCCGTTCGTCGCCGTCTTTGCGCCGCCCGGCGCGCCATTCGCGGCGTTGCACGCGGCTCCAGGAGAGAGCTCCGGCGGCGCCGAGAGCGCCGGAGGCGACGCCACCGCACGTTACGCCGTGGCGCCCGGCGGCGCGGCCGAGGTCCGCCGCGCGGCGGCCGTCACCGGGCGCCGGCTGCCCGAGCGCGCCGTGCCGCTCGGCGCATTCGCGCGCCGCCTGCGCGGGTACCGCGGCGTCGCCGACCCGCTTCGCATGGCCGAAGCGCTGCGCGTCCCGCACGTCGAGGAAGAGACGACACCCGAGTCGCACGCCCGGCTGGTCGCGGCGCTCTGGGAGCGCTGGCGCGACGAGCTGGCGTTGGAGGAGATCGCCTCGCTCGACGACCTCGAGGCGCTGCTCGAGGAGCGGCTGGAGGCGGCGGAGTTTACCGGGAAGGACTTTTGTTTCGACACGCTCGCCGCGCTGTCCGAGGGGCCGGGGGTCTACGCCTTCGAGGACGCGGCCGGAAGGACGCTCTACGTCGGCCAGTCGTCGTCGCTGCGGGCGCGCGTGGGATCGTACTTCACGGGGCCGCCCCGCGACGCCAAGGACCGCGCGATCCGCACGGGGGCGCGGCGCCTCGCGACGCACCCCGTCGACACGCCGCCCGACGCCCTGATCCTGGAGTCGCGCTGGATCCGGCGCCTCGCGCCGGCGCTCAACACGCGGCGGGCGGCGGGGTTCACGGCCGCGCCGGACGGGGTGCTCGTCGTCCCAGCCGGGCCCGGCGAGGGAGCGCCCGACGCGGTACTGTTCGCGGTCGCGGGCGGGGCGCTGCGCGAGCGCGTCGCGTTGCGGGCCGGGCCGAAGCGGGCGCGTACCGCCGCCGTACGCGCAGCCGAGGCGATCTTCGCGACGTGGGGCGACGCGCCGGCCGCGGCGCGGGCCGAGGCGTCGCTGGTCGCGACCTGGCACCGGATCCGGCCCGAGCTGCCGCTGGTGACGGTCGAGCGCGCGGGGACCGTGGACGACGCGGTGCGCCGGATCCTGGGGGCGGTGCGCGAGTCCTGAACGGAGATCAGCCGCGCGCCTGCTTCTCCGCGTGGTAGCTCGACCGCACCAGCGGTCCCGCTTCGACGTGCGCGAACCCCAGCCCCAGTCCGAAGTCGCGGAAGCGCGCGAACTCCGGCGGCGAGACGTAGCGCTGGACCGGCAGGTGCTCACGGGAGGGCCGCAGGTACTGACCCATCGCGACGATGTCGACGCCGGCCCCGCGCACGGCGCGCATCGTCTCGTGCACCTGCTCGTCGGTCTCGCCGAGGCCGAGCATGAGCGCGGTCTTGGTGCGGCCGCCGAACGCGTCCTTGCGCTGCGACGCCTGGCGCAGCAGGTCCAGCGAGTGCTCGAACCGCGAGCCCGGCCGGGCCACGCGGTACAGCTCCGGCACGGTCTCGATGTTGTGCGAGAAGATCGCCGGCCGCTCGGCCAGGACCAGGTCCAGCGCGCGGGCCGGGTCCTGTTTGAAGTCGGGCGTCAGGACCTCGACCGCGCACTCCGGCACCGCGCGGTGCAGCGCGCGCACGACGGCGGCGAAGTGCGCCGCCCCGCCGTCGGGCAGGTCGTCGCGGTCGACCGAGGTGATCACGACGTGCTTCAAGCCCAGCTCCGCCACCGCGCGGGCGACGTTGTCCGGCTCCGCGGGATCGGGCGGCGCGGGGGGTCGCCCGGTCGCCACCGCGCAGAAGCCGCAGCGCCGCGTGCAGACCTCGCCCAGCACCATGATCGTCGCGGTGCCGTGGGTCCAGCACTCGAAGACGTTCGGGCAGCGCGCTTCTTCGCAGACGGTGTTCAGCGAGAGCTCGCGCATCAGCCGGCGCACGCGGTTGTAGTTGGGCCCGGTCTCGACCTTGATCCGCAGCCACTCCGGCTTGGGGCCGCTGACGCCACCCTGCCGCGCGCGGCCGGCGGCGGAGTCCGGGGAGGGGGAGTAGCCGGGGAGTTTCACGGGCACGCGAGGAGGATACGGAACCTCCGCCGCGATCGCCAAGCGGTGCTACTCCGCCGGCTCCGCGCCCTCCTCCGCGAGCGCGTCCAGCAGGCGGGCCATCGCATCGTAGAGCGTGCCGATCGCCACCGGGTCGGTCACCCGCCCCGGCACCTCGAGCAGCAGCATGTCGACGCCGTCTGGGAACTCCGGGCCGAACCAGCCGTCGTCGTCGCGGACCTCGACCAGCCAGGCCGGACCGGCGAGCAGGTCGCGTCGCAGCTCCGCGTCCGACAGCACACGCCGCATCGCGTCCGCGTCGTGCGCGCGGATCCAGAACGCGGCGTCGAACGCGGGATCGCCGACCTCGACGTCGTGCAGCCCGAGGCGCTGCGCGAGGCGCGATTTCCAGGCCTGGCGCACCATCCGGAAGCGGAGCTTCCGCGGGTTGGGGAAGGCCGCACGCAGCCGCGTCTCGAGCTCCGACGCGTAGCCGGCCAGTTGCGCGTTGACGTCGATCGTCACGACGAACGGCGGGTGGTGGACGCGGACCGCGCGGCCGTCCCACGCGCCGCCGTCGTTCATGGCGCGCTGCAGCGCCGCCCAGACCTCGTCGCGATAACCTCGAAACACGGCTCTCTCCCCGGCCCGGTCCGCTACGGGAACTCGATCACCGCGCGGAAGCGGACCTCGTTGCGCGCCAGCCGCTCGAACACCCGCTGCACTTCGTCCAGCCGGTAGGTCTCGACGATCGGCCGGATCGCGTGGCGCACCGCGAGGTCGAGCACCTCGCGCATCTGCCGGCGGCTCCCGACGACCGAGCCGATCACCCGCAGCCGGCCGCCGATCATCGGCTTCGGCACGACCGGGAAGCTCTCGGTCGAGGCGCCGACGATCACCAGCGCGCCGCGGTTCTTCAGCCCGCCGAGCAGCGGCCCCATCGCCGCGCCGCTGTTGGCCGTCGCCAGCACGATGTCGGCGCCGCCGAGCTCGCGCAGCGCGGCGGCCGGATCGACGGCCGCGGCATCGATCACCTCGAGCGCGCCCAGCTCCCGCGCGAGGTCGATCTTGTCCGTGCCGCGCGTGATCGCGACGACCTTGGTGTCGAGGGCGTTCGCATACTGCAGCCCCAGGTGCCCGAGGCCGCCGATCCCCTGCACGGCGACCGTCATCCCCGGCGTCACCCCCGCCGCCCGCAGCCCGGCGTACACGGTGAGGCCGGCGCAGAACAGCGGCGCCGCATCGGCGGCCGACAGCTCGTCGGGGACGCGGGTCACGAAGGCGGCCGGCGCGACCAGGTAGGGCGCGTAGCCGCCGTCGACGGTGACGCCGCAGGCCTGCTGCCGCGCGCAGCCCGGGTCGTCGCCCGCGACGCAGGCGTCGCAGGTGCCGCAGGTCGACCAGATCCAGGGGATGCCGACGCGGTCTCCCGGCGTCCACGCCGAGACGTCCGGCGCGACCGCGTCGACGCGGCCGACGACCTCGTGCCCGGGGACGATCGGCAGCTTCGCGAACTCGAAGAACCCCTCCTGGATGTGCAGGTCGCTGTGGCAGACGCCGCAGGCCTCGACGCGGATCCGGACCTGTCCCGGTCCGGGCTCCGGGACCGGGCGCTGCTCGAGCGCGATCGGCTCCCGGACCCGGCGGATCACCGCCGCGGTCATCGTCTTCGAAGGCTGCGTCAACGGGCCTCCCAGGGGGCTCCTGTGGGTGGCCTGAGAGTGTAGACGCGGAACCGTCCGGCCGGTTCCCCTTCGGCATAGCGCTTCTCGACGAACTGCCGCAGCTCCGGGAAGCGGATCATCTGGGTGTAGGAATCCTCGGGCTCGAAGCCGTTCGCGTCCCTCGTGCCGACGAGGATCACGCCGGGCGGGTCCTTCTGGAGGTCCTCGATCAGGCGGGCGCGCCGCGCCGCGAGGTCGCCGAAGCGCGCCGACAGGGGGGAGTCGGTGAGCAGCACGTTGTGGAACGCGAAGGGGGTCGCGGGCGAGCGATCGGCGTGGAAGTAGATCCCGGGAGACAGGCCCCAGACGAGCAGCCGCTGCCGCGAGGCCGAGGCCGCGTCGACGGCCCGCGCCGCCGCCAGCTCGGCGGACGGAGAGAAGGGGCCGTTCGAGTCGAAGCGCGCGAGGTAGGCGTCGGCGGAGAGCGTCCCGCGACGGACCTCGTAGTCCGGCCCGTAGGCCGCCTGCCACTTCCCGGCCTGCGGCAGGGCGAAGCCGAGCAGCACGACCAGCGCGCCGAGGCCCAGGATGCGCGCGCCGCCACCGTCCCGGATCGCGAAGCCGATCGCCACCATCCCGAACGCCGCGGCCAGCGCCAGGCCCGGCACGGCGAGCAGGAAGTGATAGCCGGCGAGCTGCCGCTGGAGGACGATCGCGACCAGCGTCGCCGCGATCCACGGGACCAGCCAGAGCGCCTCGGCGCGGCGCCGCACGACCAGCACCGCGAGGCCGATCGTGCCGGCGATCGTCAGCACCGGGATCGTGCGTACCAGCTCGCTCAGCGCACCGAGGGCGGCGGCCGGGAGCGACGTTCCGCGCGCGATCGTCTCGGCGTAGACGGCGTTGTAGCTGAAGACCGCCGCGAGCATCTCGGGCAGCCCGCCGCGCAGCTTGAAGAACAGGACGACGACCAGCCACGGGGCCGCCGCGCCGAGCAGCAGGCCGCCCAGCTTCCGCGCCCACGATCCGCCCTTCGGCGTCCCGACCCAGACCCCGGGCCACGCCGCGAGCAGGAAGAGCGCCGGCACCTTGTAGAGGCTCGCGATCCCGGTCAGCACGCCGCACCAGAACGGGGCGTCGGCGCGCTCGCGCCCGAGCCACGCGAACCAGGCCGCACCGAGCAGCGGGAGCGCGAGGAAGACCTCGGCCTGGGCGCGGGCCCAGTACCCGCCCCAGCCGGGAGCCCACGTCCCGGCGACGAGGAAGAATGCCGCCGCGATCCCGGCCCAGCGGCCCCACAGGCGCGACGCCATCACCCCGGCGACGAGCGCGGCGAGGCCGAGCCAGGCGCCTTCGAACCACCACAGCCCGGCGACCCGCTCGCCGAAGAGCGTGAAGGCCAGCGGGTAGGTGTAGAGCACCAGCGGCGGCTTGCTGTCCCAGAGATCGCGGTAGGGGAGCCACCCCTCGGGGACGAGCCGGCCGAAGAGGGCGAACAGGCCCTGGTCGAGCCCCAGTGGCTCGACGATGCGGATCCAGACCAGGAACGCATAACCGGCGGCGAGGGCGAGGCCCGCCAGGAAGACGAGCCACACCGGGCCGTCGGCACGCACCGGCACGCCGAAGCGCGCACCGGGTGTCCGTGCTTTCGCCATCCGCGCACCCTCCCGGTAAAGGATAGCGCCGCGGCCCCGCCCGCGGGGTGACAGCGGAAGGACCGGACGCCGGGGAACGCCCGCGTGGGACAATGAAGGGGGAGATCCCGGCGTGCGCGACCGCGTCATCCTGCACCTCGACATGGACGCGTTCTACGCCGCGGTCGAGCAGCGGGAGCGGCCCGAACTGCGCGGGAAGCCGGTCCTGATCGGCCATCCCGGGCCCCGCGGCGTGGTCGCGACCTGCTCGTACGAGGCCCGGCCGTTCGGGGTCCGCTCGGCGATGCCCTCGGTCCGAGCGATGCGGCTGTGCCCCGACGCGGTCTGGCTCCCCCCGAACTTCACCCTCTACCACGAGGTCTCGGAGCGGATCTTCGCGCTGGTCGCGCGGACCGCGCCGGTGATCGAGCAGGTCTCGATCGACGAGGCGTACGGCGACCTTACCGGCGTGGCCCGGGACCTCGCCGACGGGGCGGAGATCGCGCGCCAGCTCAAGGACGAGATCCGCGCCGCCGAGCGGCTGACCGCGAGCGCCGGCGTCGCCCCCTGCCGCTTCCTGGCCAAGGTCGCGTCCGATCTCGAGAAGCCCGACGGGCTGGTCGCGATCGGTCCCGCCGACGTCGAGCGGGTCCTCTGGCCGCTGTCGGTGCGGGTCATCCCGGGGGTCGGCCCGAAGCTGCAGGAGCAGCTCGCGCGCCGCGGGATCCGCGCGGTCGGCGACATCGCCCGCGCCGACGGGCGGATGCTGCGGCGCGAGTTCGGGGCGCCGACCGCGCTGTTCCTGGAGCAGCGCGCGCGCGGCGAGGACGACGCGCCGGTCGAGACCTGGCACGAGCGCAAGCAGGTCAGCGAGGAGCGGACCTACGGCGAGGACCTGGCCGGCGACGCGGCGATCGAGCAGGAGCTGTTCGCGCGGGCCGACGGAATCGCGGCCGAGCTGCGGCGGCGCGAGCTGGTGGCGCGCAACGTCGCCGTCAAGCTGCGCGACGCGCGCTACCGCACGATCACCCGCAGCCGCACGCTGGACGCGCCGACCGACCTCGCGGCCGAGATCTACGCCGCGGCCCACGCGCTGTGGCGGGCCGCGGACGAGTTCCGCGGGCGCGGACTGCGCCTGCTGGGGGTCGCGGCGCGCGAACTGCATCCGGCCCGCGACGTCCCCCCGCCGCTCTTCCCGGACGAGCAGCGCGAACGGGCCCGGCAGGTTGCGCGGACCGCCGACGCGCTGCGCGAGCGGTTCGGCGACGGCGCGGCCCGGCCGGCGCGGCTGGTGAAGAAGCCGGATCGGCCCGCCTGATCCCGGCGAGCGGCCTGACCGAGCCGCGTCTGACCCCGGCGACCGCCGCCCCGGGGGGTAGCCCCGGCGGCCGTCCGGAGATAGCCTCCGTCCAGTCGGCACCTCGCCGCCCCGGACGCGACCCCATGAACGACTCCACCCACGAAGTGCGCGCCAAGGTCGACGTCCTCGCCGACCTCGAGCGCGATGTCGAACAGCTGATGCAGGCGCACGAGGGCAAGCGCACGCTCTGGTTCCCGGGCACGCTGCTCGCCCCGCTGCCCGACACCGACCCCGGCCTCCACCTGCGCGAGCTGCGCGCCCGGGCGGAGGGGATCCCCCTCCCGGCCCGCGTGGCGCTCTGCGTCAATACCCTCACCGAGGAAGGGCTGCCGCACTTCCACCGGCTGATCTCCCAGTATCTCGGCCCGGACTCGTTCTGGTCGCGCTGGAACAACCTCTGGACCGCGGAGGAGGACCGGCACGGCGCCGTGCTCCACGACTACGCGCGCGACTCGCGCGTACTCGACGTCCCGGTGATGGAGAAGATGAAGTTCGAGTACCTGCGGGCCGGCTTCGAGCCGGCGTGGAACCGCGACCCGTACCGGGTCTTCGTCTACACCACGCTGCAGGAGCGCGCGACGCAGGTCAGCCACGCCAACACCGGCCGGCTCGCCGGCGAACACGAGCCGCTGATCGGGACGGTGCTGGCGAACGTGGCCAAGGAGGAAGCGCGCCACTTCGTCTTCTACCGCGCGGTCTTCGAGCGGGCGCTGGCGCGCGATCCCAACCGGGCGCTCGAGTCCGCCGCCGCCGTCATGCCGGCGATCGACATGCCGGGCATCAACATGCCGCACTTCCGGGAGATGGCCGACGTCATCCGGCGCGCCGGAATCTACGGCCCGCGCGACTACCTCAAGATCGTCGAGGAGCAGATCCGCTACTGGGCGATCGAGACCCTCACCGGGCTGAACGAGGCCGGCCGCATGGCCCAGGAGAAGATCCTCGGCATTCCGGCGCGCCTCGAGCGCGTGGCCGAGACGATCGAGGCCCGCAGCCGGGCGAAGTCCTTCTCCTTCCCGGTCGCGTTCGCGCGGGCCTTCGAGATGGCCCCGTGAAGGAGATCGAGGTCAAGCTGGCGATCGACGACGCCGACGAGGCGCGCCGGCGCCTGGGCGAGGCGGGTGCGGTTGCGCTCGCGGCGCGCTCGTTCGAGGACAACCGCCTCTACGACGACGCCCGGCGCTCGCTGAAGGAAGCGGGGCGCCTGCTGCGGATCCGCCTCGTCGGCGGCCGTACCGTACTGACCTTCAAGGCGAAGTCCGTCGAGCCCGCCGGCGACGCGCGCTACAAGATCCGCGACGAATACGAGACCGAGGTCGCCGACGCCGCCGAAATGGACCGCGTGCTGCGGGCGCTCGGCTACGAGCCGGCCTACCGCTACCAGAAGTACCGCCAGCCGTACCGCCTCGGCGGCGTCGAGGTGCTGCTGGACGAGACGCCGGTCGGGAACTTCCTCGAACTGGAGGGGCCGCCGGAGGCGATCGACGCCGCGGCGCGCGCGCTCGGGTTCGCGGCCGCCGACTACGACACCCGGACCTACCGCGAGCTGCACCAGGCGCGCACCGGCCGCGAGGAGCCGGGCGACATGGTCTTCCCGGAGACGGCGTGAAGGTCGCCCTGCCCGCGATGATCCTGGCCGCGGGCCGCGGCGAGCGGATGCGCCCGCTGACCGCGGTGCGCGCCAAGCCGGCCCTGCCGGTGCTGGGCGTGCCGCTCGTCGCGCGGATCCTCAGGCACCTCGCGCGGCAGGGGGCGACCGACTTCGCGATCAACGCCTGGCACGCGCCGGAGTCGATCGAGGCCGCGTGTGCGCACGCCGGGCTGGCGCCGGAGAGCGTCGCGTACTTCCCGGAGCCGGAGCTGATGGGCACGGGCGGAGCGCTCGCCGCGCCGGCCGAGCGGCTGGCGGCGGCGCCGCACTTCCTGCTCCACAACGGCGACACGCTGCTCGCCGCGCCGGTCGCCGCGCTGGTCGCCGCGGCGGCGACGGCGTCGCTGGGCGCACTGCTGGTCCGGCCGGGACCCGACACCCGCTACAACCCGGTGCGCGTCGCGGGCGGGCGCTTTCTCGGTCTCGGCATGGCCCACCACGGGACCGAGACCGAGGCCACCTACCTCGGCGTGGCGCTGCTCGCGCGCGCCCTGCTCGACCGCGTTCCGCGGGACCGTCCGTCGGAGCTGTTCCGGGACCTCCTGCTGCCGGCGATCGCGGAGGGCGGGACGCTGGCGGTCGTGCCCTACGAAGGCCCCTGGATCGAGTTCACCTCGCCCGGCCGCTACCGCGCGCACTGCTGCTCGCTGGCCCTCGCGGGCAGCGCGGCGCTCGGCGGCCTCGTCGGAGGCGACGCGATGGTGACCAGCACCGGCACGCCGCACGGCGCGCGCTTCGTGCTCGCCGAGGGCGCGTCGGTCGACCCCGGGGCGATCCTCGACGGCGGCGTGGTGCTCGAGGCGGGTGCGCGCATCGGGCGCGGGGCGTCGATCACCGGCAGCGTCCTGCTCGAGGGGGCGGAGGTCGCCGGCGGCGCGCTGCTGTGGCAGACGGTCGTCATGCCGGGGACGCGCGTCCCTCCCGGTGCGGCGTTCCGCGACGGCGTCGTGCTGGCGGGCGGCGAGGGCGTGCCGGGGCCCGTGCGCTGCATCCCCTTCGCCGACCTGGAGGGGCGGTGACGCCGACGAAGGAGGCGCGCCCGGCGGCCACCGTCGAGCGCCTGCTCCGCCGGCGCTTCGGCCCCGCCCGGCGCGTCGAGCGGCTCGCGGCGGACGCCTCCGTGCGGCAGTTCTGGCGGATCGAGCGCACCGCGGGGGGGACCGCCGTGGCCTGCGTGGACCCGCACGGCGGGACGGCCGCGCTCGACCGGATGCAGGCGGCGGGCCGGCTGCTGCGCTCGATCGGCGTGCCGGTGGCCGAGATCCTCGACCGCGACGACCGGATCCCGGCACTCCTGCTGGAGGACCTCGGCGACTGGCTGCTGGCCGACGCGCTGCGCGCGCAGACCGACGCCGAGCGGCGCTCGCTCTACGCCGAGGCCGGGCGGATCGCGGGCCGGATCGCGCGGCTCGGCACGCCCGAGGTGAAGATCGAGCACCCGCTGGCCTGGCCGATGCTGGCGCGGGAGCGGCTCCGGATGGAGCTGGCGTTTTTCGCCGTGCACGACGTCGCCGGCCGGCGCGGCGTGCACGACGAAGGGCTGCTGAAGTCGCTGGCCGTGCTGTCCGACACGATCGTCGAGCACGCGACCGCGCGGCCGCTCGCGCTGGCCCACCGCGACTTCCACGCGCGCAACCTGCTCGTGCGCCCCGGGCCGGCGCTCGGCGTCGTCGACTACCAGGACGCGCTGCTCGCGCCGGTCTACTACGATCTGGTCTCGCTCGTGCGGGATCCGTATGTCGTGCCGGACGCGGCGCTGGCCGCGGAAGCGGTGCGCGCGTTCTCGGAAGAGACGGGTGCCGCCGCGCCGGAACAGGAGCCACTCTTCGCCTGGGTGGCCCTGCAGCGCGATCTCAAGGCGATCGGGACCTACGCCTTCCAGGCCCTGCGGCTGGGCCGCGAGCGCTTCACGCAGTACATCCCCGCCGCCGAGCGCCTGGCGCTGCGCGCGGCGCAGGAGATCGGCGGCGACGCGGGACGCGACGCGGCGGCGCTGCTCTTACGGATCGGTTTCGCGGACGACCGTCGAACGGCACCTGCATAACGAAAACCGTTGTCGGGCGCGGCTTCCCCGCGATTCGACCGTCCGCACTCCGCCTCGCCGAAACCCGTCCGAAAGGACCTGAACGCAGCGCCGTTCCGGCGCACCGTCTGGCCCGCGGCTTGCACCTGCCGCTCCCGCACTGCTTGGGGGATCGGACATGAACTCCAATCGTCACCCGCTGCTCGCCCGGGCCGGCCGCGCGGTCCTCGTGCTCGCGTTCGTCCTCCTGGGGGTCGCTCCCGGGGCCGCCGCCCGTTCCGCGCCGAAGCCGGCCGAGATCAAGGTCAAGCCGGCGTCGGCCACGCTGAAGGTCTCCGACACGAAGCGGTTCACCGCGAACGTGAAGCACTCGGCGAACCGCGACGTGCTCTGGTCGGTCGACGGCGTTCCCGGCGGCAACGACCTGCTCGGAACGATCGACCAGCGGGGCCTCTATCGCGCGCCCGCGTGGAGCGGGCGCGGCCTGGCGGTGACGGTGACGGCGGCGCTGGCCGCGGACCCGTCGGTGGCGGCCTCGGCGCGGATCAAGATCCTCGCGTCGGGCGACCCGCTCGACGTGTCGTCGGTTGCGCCGGCCGCGGTCGAGACCGGCCCGGTGACCTTCACGATCACCGGCGGCGGGTTCAGCGAGCGCTGCCGCGTGCGGCTCGGGGCCCTCGAGCTGGAAACGGTCTCCGCCTCGGACACGAGCCTCGTGGTCACGGGCGTGGTGACCGACGCGCAGGCGCCGCGGTCCCCGCTGCTCGTCGTCGATCCCGGTCCGCCGCTTCGGACCAGCAAGCCGACGACGATCGCGGTCGCGGTCCGGCCGCCTCCGGCGATCGGCACGGTGGCGCCGGCCTCGGTCGTCCCGGGCCCGGTCGTGTTCACCGTCACCGGGAGCGGGTTCGACGCGCATTCGCGCGCGCAGCTCGGGACGCTCGACCTGGAAACGACGTTCCTGTCGCCGACGACGCTGAGCGCCGCGGGCGTTGTTCCCGCCTCGCTGGTGCCCGGCGCGCCGCTGGTCGTCGTCGACGGCGCCTTCCCGTCGCGCCGTTCGGCGCCGTTCGCCGTGACCATCAGCCTGCCCCCGATCGTCCTCCAGGCCGCCGCCCCGTCGCGGGTCTACCCCGGACCGGCGACCTTCACGATCACCGGGAGCGGCTTCGAGCCCGACACGGTCGCGATGCTCGGCGACGCGCCGCTGGCGACGACGTTCGTCTCGGCGACACAGCTGACGGCGTCGGGAGAGATCCGCGATGCGCTCGTTCCCGAAACGGCCCTCGTCCTGGTCGACTCCGGATCGCCCGAGCGCCGCTCCGCGCCGTTCGCGATCGCCGTCGAGCGGATCACGCCGCTCGAGCTGCTCGGCGTCGCGCCGGCGTCGGTCCCGGCGGGCAACGTCGAGTTCACGATCACCGGCACCGGCTTCGACCCGGACACGGTCGCGATGCTCGGCCCGGTCGCGCTGCAGTCGACGTTCATCTCCAGCACGCTGCTGCTGGCGGCCGGAACCGTGCCCGGCTCGATGGCGCCGGGCGCGGACCTCGTGCTGGTCGACGCCGGGCCGCCGGCGCGCCGCTCGGCGGCGCGCCCCGTCGCGATCCTGCTCGTCCCGCCGCTGGTCGTCGCCGAGGTCACGCCGTCGTCCGTCTTCCCCGGCAAGGTCAGCTTCACGATCACCGGCAGCGGCTTCAACGCCGCCACGCGGGCCTCGATCGGCTCGACACCCCTGGCGACGACGTTCGTCTCCGCGACGACGCTGAAGGCCAGCGGCACGATCCCCGACGCGCTGGTCCCGGGCGCCGACCTGGTGCTGCACGACGGCGGGCCGCCGGCGCGCGACTCGGCGCCGTTCGCGATCGTGATCGAGCGCCTCCCCGACCTGAAGATCGAAACCGTCTACCCGGCGGTCGTCCCGACCGGCCCCGCCACCTTCACGATCGAGGGGGTCGGCTTCACGGCGGCCAGCCGCGCGGCGCTCGGCAGCCTCAATCTGACGACGACCTTCGTCTCGCCGACGTCGCTCACCGCGACCGGCACCGTCCCGCAGTCGATGGTCCCGCGGGCCTCGATGACGGTCACGGAGCCCGGCCCGCCGTCGCGCCGCTCGAACGCCGTGACGGTCACCGTCGAGTACGGCGTGAACACGCGGGTCACGATCGACCCGCTGACCGCGACGATGCCCGCCGCGACCGGGATGAAGTTCACCGCGACCCTGGCCGGCGACCCCGAGCACCCGTTCGACTGGGCGGTGAACGGCGTCCCCGGCGGCAACGACACGCTCGGGAAGATCAACGGCGACGGCTGGTACAACGCGCCGGCGCTGCCTCCCACGCCGAGCACGGTGACGATCACCGCGAAGAGCATGACGACCCCCCCGGCGACCGGGCAGTCGACGGTGACGATCACCAACCCGCTGCCGGCGATCGCGGGCGTCTTCCCGCAGGCGGTCCGGCCCGGCGCCTTCACGATCTCGGTCCGCGGCACCGGCTTCCTGCCGGCCTCGCGCGTGCTCTACGACGGGACGGACATCGCGGTCACGTACGTCTCTCCATCGCGGCTCGAGGCGCGCGGCACGGCCTCGCGGGCCAACGGCCGCCGGGCGGCGATCCAGGTCGTGAACCCCGACCCGGGCGGCGCGACCTCGCAGGTTGCGATGCTGGCGATCCTCTCCGACCCGGCGACGACCACCTACCGCGTCTCCCTCGCCGAGGCGGGCCGCTTCCTGGAGCAGGCCTCGTTCGGCCCGAACGCGGAGACGATCGACCGCGTGCGCGAGCTGGGCTTCGAGGGCTGGCTCGACGAGCAGTTCGCGCTGCCGGAGTCGCCCTATCCGGAGCCGCAGGCGAAGTGCATCGACGTCGACGTGAGGCTGGCCTTCTCGCAGGCGATGCTGCAGGGCGAGGACCAGCTGCGGCAGCGGGCGATCTTCGCGCTGGGCCAGGTCTTCGTGATCTCGGCCAACAAGACCGGCGACCCGGAGCAGCTCCTGATCTGGCAGCGGATGCTCAGCCAGAGCGCCTTCGGCACCTACCGCGAGCTGCTCGAGGCGGTGACCAAGAGCCCGACGATGGGCCGCTACCTCGACCTCGCCAACAGCTCGAAGGCCGCGGCGGACGGCTCGAGCCAGCCCAACGAGAACTACCCGCGCGAGGTGCTGCAGCTCTTCTCGATCGGCCTCGAGAAACTGAACGCCGACGGCACCCCCGTGCTCGGCGGCGACAGCCAGCCGATCCCGACCTACACCCAGGAGACGATCCTCGACATGGCCCGCGCCATGACCGGCTGGGGCTGGCCGACGCCCGCGGGCGAGACGTTCCGCTGGCCGACCCGTCAGGACTACAGCGGGCCGATGGAGCCCTACGACCCGGCCCACGACACCGGCGCGAAGGTCCTGCTCGACGGGTTCGCCGTCCCGGCCGGAGGAAGCGCGACGCTCGACATGGAGGCGGCGCTCGACAACATCGCCGGCCACCCGAACGTCGGCCCCTTCATCGGGACGCGGCTGATCCGGAGCCTGGTCAAGAGCAACCCCAGCCCGGCCTACGTCGCGCGGGTGAGCGCGGCCTTCGCCAACAACGGCAAGGGGGTCCGCGGCGACCTGCGGGCGGTGCTGAAGGCCGTCCTGCTCGATTCGGAAGCGCGCTCCAGCCGAGATCGTCCCGGAGAGCGGCAAGCTGCGCGAGCCGATCCTCTTCCTGACGAGCGTGCTGCGCGGCCTCGACGGGCAGGTCCTCCCCGACCGCACCCTCACGCTGACCGAGACGCGCGAGCTGGGCCAGCGCCTGCTCGAGTCGCCGTCGGTCTTCAACTACTTCTCGCCGCTGCACCAGGTCGAGGAGGGGCTGTTCGGGCCGGAGTTCCAGATCTACACCCCGCTGACCTCCGTGAGTCGAGCCAACCTGCTCTACCGCTACCTCAACGACGCATACAAGAAGGAGATCGCGATCGACCTCGAGCCGTTCAAGGCGCTCGCGCCGCAGCCGGCGCAGCTGGTCGACCTCGTCGACGAGCGGTTCTTCTACGGCCGGATGTCCGGCGCGATGCGCGACTCCCTCATCCGCTCGCTCAACGCCCACACCACGAGCTCGTCGCGCCGCACGATGACGGCGCTCTACCTCTCGCTCTCCTCGGGCGAGTACCTCGTCCAGCACTGAGCGGCAGGCCGGAGGACACGATGAGAACCCGCAAAGAGTCCACGAGGCGCGAGTTCCTCCGCGTCAGCAGCCGCACGGCGCTGGCGCTGGGGACGGTGGGGGCGCTCGAGCGCTTCGGCCGCTTCAATGCCTTCGCCCAGGAGGCCGGCGACTACCGCGCGCTGGTCTGCGTCTTCCTGTTCGGCGGCAATGATTCCAACAACCTGGTCGTGCCGCTCGACGCGACGCGCTACGACCTCTATCGCCGCGCCCGCGGCATCCTGGCGCTCCCGTCGACCGGCGTGCTTCCGTTCGGGACCTCGACGGCGGGCGAGTTCGGGCTGCACCCCAGCCTTGCGGCGCTCAGGACGCTCTACACCGAGCGGCGGCTGGCGGTCGTCGCCAACATCGGCAACCTGGTGCGGCCGACGACGCGGACCGAGTACCGTGACCGGGCCGTGCCCGTTCCCGAGCAGCTCTTCTCGCACGAGGACCAGATCGCGCAGATGCAGGCCGGGATCCCGACGGACGCGTCAACCGGCTGGGGCGGGCGGACCGTCGATCAGCTGCAGGACCTGAACGGCAGTCTCGGCTTCCCGCCGTCGCTGTCGATGAGCGGCGCGGCGCTCTTCTGCGTCGGCGAGCGGGTCGGCTCGGCCGGCCTCGGCACCGGCAGCCTCGAGCTGGTGGCGCTCAACCTGTCGACCGAACAGGACCGCGTCGCGCGGGCGCAGTCGCACCAGGAGATCCTGCAGATGGACAGCGGGATGCGCCTGATCCAGAAGTCGAACGAGGTGCGCGTCAAGGCGGCCGAGCTGGACGACATGCTGCGCAACACCGATCCCCCCGTCGAGCTGCAGACCCAGTTCCCGAACACCGGCCTCGGCCAGCAGCTGAAGGAGGTCACGCGCTTCATCCAGCTGCGCGAGGTCTACGGGCTGCGGCGGCAGGTCTTCTTCTGCTCGACGGGCGGCTTCGACACCCACTCCGACCAGCTCCCGTCGCAGGCCGGCCTGCTGGCCGGCGTCAGCGAAGCGATGGCCGCGTTCTACCGCGCGACCGAGGAGCTGGGCGTCGCGGGCTCCGTCACCGCCTTCACCGAGTCGGACTTCAGCCGCACCCTGAACCCCAGCGGCAACGGCACCGACCACGCCTGGGGCGGCCACCACCTCGTGCTCGGCGGCGCGGTCGCCGGGGGCGAGATGTACGGCACCTTCCCGTCGCTCGCGCTGGGCGGCCCGAACGACACCGGCTCGCGCGGCGTCTTCATCCCGACGACGTCGCTCAGCCAGTACGGCGCCACGCTCGCCCGGTGGTTCGGCGTGGCGGAGGAGTCGCTGCCGGCGGTCTTCCCGCAGCTCGTGAACTTCACGGACCGGGACGTGGGGTTCATGGGGTAGGGCGCGGCGCTAGCGCGCCATCACCAGCGCCCGGATCGTCCCGGTCCCCGCGGCGAGCGGCTCGAGCGCCTTCGCCACCACCGTCCCCGGCGCCGCGTCGGGAGAGTGCATCGCCCGTCCAGGGATTGGCGACGAGCTGAGCAGGTCGCCCACGGCGATCGGGGCGACCGTGGCATCGACGCGGATCAGCATGATCGTCCCGGCCATCGCGATCGGTGCGGCGCCGGTGTGGACGGTGCCCGGCTCGCCGCCGGCGATCCCGGCGACGGTGCGGTCGGCGGCCAGCGTCGCGGGCCCGAAGCTCCCCGGCACGGCGGGATCGGTTGCGACGACCTCTCCGGCCTCGATCGGCGACGAGACCGGAACCAGGTTGGCCGCCGTCGCCGCGACCAGTTCTGCGCGGTCGCGACGCGACGCGTCGTCGCGCCGGGAGGCCGTGGCGGTGGAGGCGGCCGTCGAGGGGACCGCCGCCCCGGCCGTCGCGGGAACGGGGGCCGGTCCACGGCCCGGGACGCCGATCCGCGGATCATCCGGAGCGGGCACCTCGGCACCCCATGCCGTCGGCCGACCGCTGTCCGTCGTCGGATCGAACTCGTGGACCCGCTGCCTGAGCTGGTCGGCCCGGCCGGCGAGCTCGCCGCCGGCCATGGCCGGCGTCATCGCGCGGAAGCGCGTCCCGGCCGCGTAGCGCGCCAGCTCCGGCTGCGCCGCGAGCAGGTCGCGGTGGGACTTCATCGAGGGGATCGACGCGTCGAACTGCTTCGGCTGGACGGGAACCGTCTCCTCGAAGCCGAGCCTGAGACCGAACACGAGGTAGTCGAACGACGCGTCGGAGCCGGGCGGCCCGACGACGACGAGGCTCTCGCTGGTGATCGACCGCACCGCCAGCGGCACGGCCTCGCCGCGCGGCGTCAGGTGCACCGTCAGGCCGATCTCCGGGTTGGTCACCCAGGCGAAGGTCGGGTCGAGCGCGACGCGCGCCTCGCCCGCCGTCAACTGCGCCGTGCCGCGCGTGAACGTCGCCACGTCCGACGACTCCGGCGCGGTGTAGACGATCACCTTCGAGGCGTCGTCGGGGTGGTTCTGGACGAAGCTCACCGCACCGGTGCCCTGGATCTTCCACGTGTCGCGGCCGACGAATGCGTAGGCGCCGCTGAAGGGGTCCTCGAAGTAGCCGCCCGCACTGTCGCCGCGACCTTGGATACCGTACATTTCGTGGCCGACCTTGGCCGCGCCTCCCCACTGGCCGTCGTAGAAGTATCCGCCGCCTCCGGAACCTGTAGCCGGGTCGAACGCCCCCTGCCCGGACACGCCCCATCCGGCGGCGAGAGGCCCCAGGTAGCCATAGGGACAGGTGAAGGGGTTGCAAGTGCCCTGGGCGCGAACTTGACCGATGGCGTCGAGAGCGAAGTTGGGGCCTGCGAGTGAGACAGAAGTGCCCTTATGCGAGTTCTGGACCAAGGCCAGGGGAACACTGGAGCTGTTGTCGCCGACCGAGAGGCGGACAAACGGAGAAGGGTCTCCGATCCCGACGTAGCCCCGCGCATCCACCACGATCTTGTCGCTCCCCGACCAGAGCCTCGCCACACCCCCCGACGCGAACCACTCCCACCGCTCCCCGTTGGAGGGGTTGGCGAGGTAGGGGGCCGACTCGCGGTTGCCGAACGAGAGGCCGGCGCCCGTTCCCCCGCTGTGGATCTCCCCGCCGATTGCCTGCAGCGACAGGCTCGGGTCCGGGTCCTTCGTCCCGATGCCGACGCCGGTGGCGGTCACTGACAGGCCGTGGGTCGTCCCCGGGCTGGTCGGTGAGTCCGCGGGAGTCCAGACGAAGAGATCGATTCCTGAGCCGCTGGTCGCGTTGGCGTTGTGGCGGCTCTTGATCCCGTGGGAGTAGAGCCCGCCGGGATAGGACAGGAGCACCTGGTCCTGCGTCGTGTTATTGAACCCGTTCCCCTGCCCGAGCGTGAGCGCGTTCCCGTCGCTGCCCGGCGCCGGCCCGCCGTCGAGGATCAGCCGGCCCTGCTTGGTCTGCTCCCCGCTCTGGGTGTCCAAGAACTGCGAGCCAAGCAGGCCACCCAGCTTGAGCGCGTTGAGCGCCCATGGGGTCGACGCGACGCTCACGCGCGGGGCCATGGTCTCGCCCCCGACCTGCAGCTCGAGCCAGACGGCGCTGTAGTTGTCGAACATCAGCGACAGCGAGCCGTAGGTCCCGGCCCCCGACCCGTCCTCGACGGCGCTCCCGAGCGTGACGCTGAAGAGCCCGCCCGACACCGCGACCTGTCCCAGGGGGGAGCTGGTCGCGTGGCGCTCGAGCGCGATCTCGTTTCCGCCCGTGGCGCCATCGAAGAAGCGGAAGACGATGTCGTAGCTGCCGGTCAGCGGGGCGTCGCTCGCATTCCGCAGCACCCCCTGGTAGTTCATCGTGTCCGGCGGGTTGGCGGCGAGCGCGAGCGACGCCGTCAGGGCGACCAGGAGAACGAGTGCGTGCTTCATGGCGATGGCTCCTCTTCTCGGGTGCATCACGGACACGGCGAGGCCAGCGCCAATGCCAGGAGGCACGCTGCAGCCTTCATCGGTCCCTCGCTCCGCGTGAGGTGCGCGGCGTCAGCGAGCCATTACGAGGGCCCGGATCAACCCGGTCCCGGCGGGGAGTGCCTCGAGCGCCTTCGCCACGATCGTGCCCGGGGCGGCGTCCGGCGACCGCATGGCGTATCCCGGCGTGGCGGAGGTGCAGAGAAGGTCGCCCTTCGAAACCGGGGCATAGCTCGCGTCGACGCGCACGAGCACCACGGTTCCGGCCTCGGCGAGCGGTGCCTGTGCGCGGTATACCTCCGCTTCGTCTCCGGCGACCACGCCGACCACGGTGCGGTCGGCTGCGATCGTGCCCCTGGCGAACGCGTCGTCACGGACGAGGTCGGCCACGAGGACGTCGCCGACATGGACCGCTTCGGAGACCGCGATGAGTGGGCGCCCGAGCCGGGTGCCCGGTGCCGGGGTGAGATCCGCGGGCGTTGCCGGCGGGCGGAACCCCGGGGCTGGCGAAGTGGACACAGCCGGCGACTCCGGCGGCCTGGCGGCGACGCCGGTGAGGGCCTCGATCCGGTCGTGCTCCGGATCGAACTCGTGAATCCTCGTGCGCAGGCCGCTGGCCTGTGCCGATCCGAGTGCTCCCGACGCCGAGCCGGAAGCAGCGAAGCGACGAGCCGCCGTGTACTCCGCCAGCTCCGGATGCGCCGCCACACGATCCCGATGCTGCTTCATCGACGGGATGAACGCCTCGTACGACTTGGGCTGGACCGGCGTCGACTCCTCGAAGCCGATGCGCAGCCCATACACGAGGAAGTCGAAATCCAGCGAGCTCGGAGCGTCGGGAAGCGCACGGACCACCAGCTCCGATGTCGAGACCGACGCGACGTAGAGGCCGCCTGCTCCCCGCGCGGTCACGTGCGCCGTCAGGCCGATCTCCGGGTTCGTCACCCAGGCGAAGGTCGGATCCAGGGACACGCGGGCCTCGCCGCCGACCAGGCGCCCGCTGCCGCGGGTGAACGTCGCGACGTCGGACGATTCGGGAGCGTGGTACACGATCACCTTGCCCGGGTCGTCGGGGTGATTCTGGATGAACGAGACCGTCCCGGAGCCGATGATCTTGTAGATGTCGTACCCGACGTACGCCCCGTTCCCCGTTGTCGTGCTGTAGAGGGCAGCGCCTGCCGTGGCGCCCAGGGCGTAGATGCCGAACCCCTTCCACGCGAGCCTCGCCGAGTCGTAGTTCCACTGGTCCACGAACAGGCCGCCGCCCCCCTCGTAGCTGATTCCCCCCCCTCCGCTGTTGCCGTACGCTTCGACGCCCCATGTCGTATTGTCCGCGTTCGGCGTAGACGTCGCGGCCAGCCAGGCCTTCGCGCCGAGGGCCTGGTGCTGGAAGTAGGCACCACCCTGGACGCCACTCGCCTGCACCCCGTACCCGTTGTATCCGTCGGCCACCCGCGCCCACGTGTTTCGCGACTGGAGGGTGTCCCGTGTCCAGAAGTAGCCTCCGGTTGCCACGGGATAGCCCGATCCCAGCGGATCGGCATCGATGTACCCGAGGAAAGCATTGGAGAGGGCCTCGGTGCCGGAACCGAAGTTGATGCCGTTCCGGAAGGTGCCCGCCGGCCATCCCTCCTGCGACTGGCTGACATCGAGCGGAACGGTCGGGTACGTCCGGATGCCGAGGTAGCCGTCCTTCGAGAAGACGAACTTGTCGCCGCCACTCCAGAGGCGGGCCTTCCCCTCGGAGGCGTAGAGCACCCAACGCTCTCCGTCGGTCGGGAACTGCACGAAGTTGGGGGTCTCACGGTTCGAGAAGGAGTAGCCGGCACCGGATCCGCTGCTGTGGACCTCGTTCCCTGCGACTTCGAGCGGCCCCACCGGGCTCGAAACGCCGATGCCGAGGCCGTTCAGAGTCAGGGTGCCGGCCTTGGCCTGTGTCGTGGGCGAGGTGTCGAGGAAGCTGCCCGACGGCATACCCGAGAGCTGCGCGGCGTTCAGCGCCCACGGCACCGACGCCAGGCGGCTGCGGGGAGCGAGGATCTCGCCCCCGACCTGCAGCTCGAGCCAGACGGCGCCGTAGTTGTCGAACAGCAGCGAAAGCGAGCCGTAGATCCCGGCCCCGGATCCGTCCTCGACGGCGTTCCCGAGCGTGACGCTGAAGAGCCCGCCCGAGACCGCGACCTGTCCCAGGGGGGAGCTGGCCGTGTGGCGCTCGAGCGCGATCTCGCTGCCGCCCGTGGCGGCATCGAAGAAGCGGAAGACGATGTCGTAGTTCCCGGTGAGCGGGGCGTCGCTGGCGTTCCGCAGCACCCCCTGGTAGTTCATCGTGTCCGGCGGGTTGGCGGCGAGCGCGAGCGATGCCGTCAGGGCGACCAGGAGAACGAGTGCGTGCTTCATGGCGATGGCTCCTCTTCTCGGGTGCATCACGGACACGGGGAGGCGTTGGGCCGCAGGGTGCCGTTCGAGCGGCTGCCCTTCGTCCCTTCCTCGCGCAGGCGGTTTCTGGCGGTGACGAGGTAGAAGAACCCCTGTCCGGCTGATGGCGTGGCTGCGTCGGTCGCCGCGTTCGTCGGCAGCGCGGACTGGAGGCAGGTCCCCGCGGCGGGCACGTTACCCAGCAGGTCGCGGTACAGGTTGTAGGCCCCGGCCGATTTCTCGGGGGACCAGGTCATCGCGGTTCGGCTCGTCCAGCGCAGGCCGGACGCTTCGAGCGGCGGCGGGTAGGCGCCGACGAACCCGCCGTCCGCGCGGTACGAGGCGCTGCTCATCCCGCTCACCAGGACGCTGTCGCCGATCGCGCCGAGCTTCACCCGGTAGCTGGCGCTGGCCGGCCCTGCGCCCTGCAGCGGGGTGCCGCCCGCGTTGATCACGTGCTCGGTCTGCTTGAAGCTGGCGCTCGTCTGGGCGGACGCCGCGGCCGGGGCCAGCGCCAACGCCAGGAGGCACGCTGCAGCCTTCATCGGTCCCTCGCTCCGCGTGAGGTGCGCGGCGGAGAGGATTGGACCGCGGGCGCGAGGAACCGTCGTGTCCTCAAAAGGGACGACACGGGGTGACGCGCGGGTGACGGCGGGGCGCAACCGCAGAGCGTTTATCGATTCGTCAGTCGGCCCGCTCAGGCCGGATCGAACAGGACCTCGACCGTCGTCCCCGCGCCCGGCTCGGAGCGTACGCTGAACCGCGCACCGATCTCCTCCGCCCGGCGCCGCATGTTGTCGAGCCCCATCCCGCCGCCCGGTGCGACGCCGTCGGCCACGCCGCGGCCGTCGTCCTCGACGAACAGGCGCCAGGCCGACCCGCTCCGCGCGAACCCCAGCCGCACGGACCCCGCGTCGGCGTGGCGCGCGGCGTTGGCCAGCGCTTCGGTGGCGATCAGCAGCAGGTTGCGCCGCACCGGCAGCGAGAGCGTGACCCCGGGCCAGGGGTCCGGGAACGCGGTTTCGAGCCGCGGCCGGTCGGACGGGAAGAGGCGCCGCCCGCGATCGCGCAGGTGCAGCGCCAGCGCGTCGAGCCGCTCCGATCCCGGCCGCAGCGACCAGACGATCTCGGACAGCGACGTCCCCAGCTCCGCGCTGGTCTCGGCGACTTCGTCCCAGAGTTCGCGCGCCCGCGACGGATCGCAGCCGGGGTGGCGGGCGATGCCGGCCACCAGTCCGAGTCCGCCCAGCCCGGAGCCGATCGCGTCGTGCAGGTCCATCGCGATCCGCGTGCGCTGCCGCTCGAGCGCGAGCAGGTGCGCGACGCGGGCGCGGTGCACGAGCGCCAGGACCAGCGCGGCCGCGCCGGCGTAGGCGAGCAGGGCCCAGGGCTGGAGGTACCAGGGGCCGAGCACGCGGAAGCGCAGGGGCGCTTCGGCGCCGGTCCAGGCGATCCCGTCGAGCGAGGCCGCGACCGCCAGCGCGTAGCGTCCGGAGTCGAGCGCCCGGAGCCGGAAGACCGGCTCGGCCTGCGGCGCCGACCAGGGCTCGTCGTCGTGCAGCCGGATCCGGTAGCGCAGGCGCGACGGGTTGCGGTAGGAGAAGGCCGACGCGCGCACCTCCAGCTGGTTGCTGCCGTGCGGCAGCACGACGGGCCGCGAGAGGTCGACAGGAACGCCGCCGACGGTGATCGAGGTCATCGCGACGCGGCGCGGCGGCTCGAGCGGTTTCCGGGCGGGTGGCGGAATGCGCGCGAGCGCGGTGGGCGCCGCGGCCCAGACGGTGCCGTCGGGCTGTTCCACGCAGTCGGCCCAGGCGCCGCCGATCAGGCCGTTCCCGCTCGTCAGCCGTTCCGCGACGCGGGCCCGGGCGCCCAGCGGGTCCTCGGGCACCACGCGCGCCAGGTCGCCGATTCCCGCGAGCCAATACCCGCCGCGCGGCGAGGGGCGCAGCTTGTTGACGGCGAGCGGGCCGAGTTCGTCGAGCCCCTGGACCGATCGCCACGCTCCCGCAGCGTCGCGGGCGAGCAGCCCGAGCGACGGGTGCGAGGCCCAGACGCCGCCTTCCTCGAGCGCCAGCACGGAGAACGGACCGACCTCGCCCGGCACGATCTCGCAGCGCAGGTCGTGCAGGCGCGTGCCGTCGGTCGTTCCGTGGCAGACACCGGTAGAGCTCGTGAACCACAGCTCGTTTCCGCGCGCGGAGACGGACAGGGCGTTGCTGTCGGTGGGCCACGCGCCGCTCGCGACCGGCTCGAGGGGAACGCGCTCCGGCTGCCGGCCGCCCCTTGCGAGCGCGAACAGGCCGGCGTCGGTCGGCATGAAGAGCGTCCCGCTCGCGTCGAGCGCGCAGGGCCCGAGCTGCGCGATCTCCGGGGCGGGAAGACGCGATTCGAGCTGGCCGGGCGCCTCCCGAACGAAGAACGCTCCGTCGCCGAGGGTCCAGCGGCGTCCGTCCGCGTCGTGGCAGACGGCGCCGCCGTGGGGGTCGATCGACATCGGCTCCAGGCGCTCGTGCCGCGTGTCGAAGGTCCAGGTTCCGTGCCAGCCGACGAGTGTCAGTACGTCTCCGTGCACGCTCAGCCAGCGGGACCAGATCGGGGAGCGGTCGTCGACGTAGCCGGTCGTACTCGGCTCGGGGAGTTGAGCCAGGCCCTGGCTCTGGCTGCCGACCCAGAGGCCGCCGTCGTGGTCCACCAGGAACGACCAGCCGGAGAGCCCCTGTTTCCAGGTGATCGCGGCGACCCCGCCTCCCGACGTTCTCACCGCGAGCTCGGAGTCGAACCCGGCCCACACTTCCGTTCCGCGCTCCCGCACGCTCAGCACGCGCGCGGGGCGGCAGATCAGCGGGCGTATCCCGTCGGTGGAGATCTCGAAGACGCCCAGGCACGCCGGGTCGGCGACGTTCGACGCGGTGAGCAGGGTGCCGTCGTCGCGCTCGAGCGCGTCCACCACGCCTGCGATGCGTGCCGTAGTGCCGGCGCGGCCGGCGGCGTCGATCGTCAGCAGCCGCTCGCGGGTCGCGCAGAGCACGCCGGCGCGCGGACGCGGGAAAAGGCGTCGCGTCGCGTCGCCCTCCTCGAGCGGCGGGAGAGCGAGGCGCTGCCACGCGCCGGTCCGGGCCTGGCGCCAGAGCGCGTCCTTCGCCAGCACCCAGAGCGTCCCCTCGCCGTCGCACGCCGCGCTCGTGACCTTGGGGCCCAGTTCGGGCGGCAGCGCCAAGCTCGCGAGCCCGCCGGCGCCCCGCTCGAGGAGCTGGTCCCGCGCCAGGCCGATCAGCCGCCCCGATTCGACGCACCCCGGGGCGAACTGCACCGTGCGGGGATCGACACGCCGCCACTCGCTGCCGTCGTAGCGCAGAACCCCCGTGTCGGCGCCGACCCACAGGTAGCCGTCGGGATCCTGGGCGAGCGAAAAGACGACGCCGGGCGGTCCCCCGGCCCGCGGCTCGAGCACGCGGATCAGCCGCTGCTCCTCGGCGGGCGCCGAGCGGAGCGACAGCGCCAGCAGCGCGAGCGCGACGACGGTCCGGAGCGCGATACGCACCCACGAAGGCTATCACCGCGCGGCGATGCCGCGGCACGAGGCCGCTAGGCTAGATCGCCCCCTCGCGGACGGCGCGCTGGACCGCCTGCGCCACCGTCCGGACTTGCATCTTCTCGTAGATCCGCCGGACGTACGTCCTCACGGTCACGACGCTGATGCTCAGTTCGTCAGCGACCTGCTTGTAGATCATCCCCTCGGCGAGAAGGCGCAGGACGTCCCGCTCCCGTTCGGACAGGCCGAGCGGCCCGGCTTCACCCGAGACATGCGGATCGGCGCGCCGGACGAAGCGCATCAGGGTGCGTGCGACGTCGGGGGTCAGCGGCGAGCCTCCCGCGACGATCGCCTGCAACTGGCTGGTCAGTTCGTCCGGAGGTGTCCGTTTCAGGAGGTAGCCGTCGGCGCCGGCGCAGATCGCGTCGACGATCCTCGCCGGATCCTCGAACACCGTGAGCGCGACGACCGGGACCTGCGGGCGCTCCTGCTTGAAGCGGCGGATCACGTCGATCCCGCTGAGGTCGGGGAGGCCGAGATCGGTCACCACGAGGTCCCAGGGAGAGTGCGCCCCGGCGGCCTCGTTCCGTGCCAGGAAGGGGGTCGCCGCGGCGAACGCGTCGACGACTCGGAACTCCGCGGTCAGACCCAGCGTGGCGGCCAGCCCGCTGCGGTACTTGGGGTCGTCCTCGACGATCGCTACCCGGGTCACGCTGGTCCCTTTCCGGCCTGAGGGGCGCCGCGCCGGGGCCGGCCCGCGCCCGACTCCGGCGGAGCATGCCGCACGCCGCGGGCCGGGTCCTGTCGTCTGAATCGGCGACACGGGAGGGGCGGCGCGGGGGGGCCGGTCCGGCGCCGGGTGGCGCCCCGCCGCGGCCGAGGCCCGGGGCAGGATAGTCCCGCGGGCGGCATGGCGACGACGGCAGGTAGGGCCTCGGAACGCTCGCCTGGCGCCGCGCGCAGCCATCGATCGCTCCAGGGCGAACTGATGGCGATCCTGGAGCAGGTGATTCTCATGGAGGAGAGACCGCTCTCCCCGCGCGAGGTCCTGCGGGAGGTCCGGGCGCTCGGCCTGCAGACCGGCCGCGATGCGGCGGCTCTCGTCCGGCGCGACCGCGATGGTCGCTGAGGCGGCCAAGGTCGCGGTCCTCGACGCGTCGGCCCTGGCGGCGCTGCTCTTCGGCGAGCCGGACGGCGAGCGCGTCGAGGCCGCGCTGCGGGGCGCGAGACCGGTCGCGCCGGCGCTGATCCGCTTCGAGGTCGGCAACGTCTGCCTGACCAAACTCCGGCTCCACCCCGCCGAACGGCCCCGGCTCCTGGACGCGCTTCGCCTGCTCGATCGCATGGACCTGCGGACCGTGGAAGTCGACCCGGGCGAGGTGGTCGTCCTGGCCGAGGCGGAGTCGCTGACGTTCTACGACGCGGCCTACCTGTGGCTCGCCCTGGTGCTGGGAGCGCCGCTGGTGACGCTCGACCGCCGGCTCGGCGAGGCGGCGCAGCGGGTGCTCGGCGGGCGGCGCGGTCCGCGCCAGGAGAAGCGGCGGCGGTAGTCGGAAGCGCGGACCGAGGCGGGTCAGTAGCCCCTGCCCGCGCCCTTCCCACGCCGCGTTTCCGTGGATGGAGCCGGCCCGCTACTTCCCGGCGCCGCTCCCGCCCGTTGCCGTCCCCGCCGCCTCGCGCAGCACCACCACGCCCAGCCGCCCGTCGGTGCGCCAGGGGTCGCCGCCGCCGTTGCGCCCCTCGAGCTGCTTGTGGAAGCCGTCGACGGTAATCCCGCTCGGCCCAGCCCGCCTGCTCCAGTTCGCTGCAGGAGCGGTCGCGCTCCGCGTCGACGTCCGGGGCGATGTGGTGCGTGACCTGGCCGGTCGTGTGGCTCAGGCCGACGCGCTCGTCGAACGTGGCCGAGCCGAACCAGACCGGGCGGCCGTCCTGGAGCTTGTCCCAGCGCCAGAAGCGGACGTGGTGCCGCTGGCGCGGGCTGTCGCCGACCGGCTGCTCGAAGGCCAGGTCCTGCTTGCGGCCGAACAGGTACAGGTTGCTGACCGGGGCGTCGTCGTAGGGCCGCCGCAGCACCGAGTCCACGGCGATCCGCACGCTGCTGCCGAAGGTGATCGGGTCGGCCGGGATACCAGCCGGCCGCGGTCATCGCGCGGACGAGCTGCTCCTCGGTCCGACCAGGGCGATGTTGACCGGGTCGCCGGGGTGGCCGTCCGCGGTGACCGTGAGGCGGGCGACCTCGGAGACGTCGCCATGGCGGCTGTAGTAGCGCTTCGCGATCCAGGGGATGAGCAGGTAGCGACGACCGCCCAGACGGCGAGCAGGCCGACGAGCAGGCGGAGGCGGCGGTGGCGGCGTGTCCCGGCGTCCGTTGGATCTCTTGGCAATAAGTACCGTTCATCGGCGGGGCGGAGAGGATAGCTCACTCGCCGACCCTCGAATAGGAGTTACACGGAGCCACTGTCGGTACACGCAATTGGGCCCCAGCCTCGCTTGCATGCCCCAGGCCAGCGCGGTATCCCAAGCGTCGAGATCGCTCCGGCAACCGGATTCGAGCGGCGCCGCGGCCCGTGTCCCGCCCGGTCCGAACGCGGAGGTCGGCCATGGCGAGCGGTGCAGCAGCGCTCTCGGTTGCGTTCCGATGGACCCGCGAGCGAGCGTTCGCAAGACTCGCCGCGGTCGTCGCTCTCGTCGCTCCCGCTGCATTCCCGGGCTCCGTCGCGCAGGCGTCGGTCGGCTCGCCTTCGGGCGACGACTGGTGGAGTCGCGCCTCGGCCGCCATCGCGAGCGAGGAGTACGCGGTCACCTGGCAGAACGACACGGCACTCGACGAACCCGGCGGCGCCTGGCAGGCGCCGAACCGTGCGCAGGGATTCCGCACCGTCTTCTCGGCCCGCGGCATCTTCGTCGTGCCGCGTTCCGGCACGGAATCGCCGTGGCGCTGGGGCCTCGCGCTCTCCGGCCATGGGCGGGGAGCGCGCATCGACCCGGTGCCCGCGGCGGTGCTGCGTGCGCACGGCAACCGGATCGACCTCGATCGCGGGCCGATCGTCGAGTGGTATCTCAACGACGTGTGCGGGCTCGAGCAGGGGTTCACCCTCGCCGCGCCGCCCCCGGGCGGCGATCGGCGCGAGGAGCTCGTGCTCGTGCTCGAACTCGAAGGGACCCTCTCGCCGAGCCTTGCCGCCGACGGCCAGGCGATCGAGTTCCGCGGCGCCGGCGGCCCGCCGCGCCTGCGCTACGCGGCGCTCGCGGCGCACGATGCGCGCGGTCGGCTGCTTCCGGCGCGCATGGCCGCGGACACAACCGGCGGCCGTCCCGCGATCCTGCTGCTGGTCGACGACCGCGACGCGGTCTACCCGCTGACGATCGACCCGCTCGCGACGAGCCCGTCGTGGAACGCCGAGAGCAACCAGGCGTCGGCGCGCTTCGGGGCTGCGCTCGCGACCGCCGGCGACGTCAACGCCGACGGTTTCTCGGACGTCATCGTCGGCGCGCCGCTGTATGACAACGGCCAGGCCGACGAGGGCCGGGTCTTCGTCTACCACGGCTCCGCCTCCGGCCTCTCGACCGTCGCCAACTGGTCGGCGGAAGGGAACCAGGCCGGGGCGCGCTTCGGCTCGTCGATCGCGACGGCCGGCGACGTCGACGGCGACGGTTTCTCGGACGTGATCGTCGGCGCGCCGCTGTATGACAACGGTCAGGCCGACGAGGGGCGCGCCCTCGTGTTCCGCGGGAGTGCCGCCGGCCTCGCGGCCACGCCGGCCTGGACCGCCGAGCCGAACCAGGCCAACGCGCAGCTCGGCTTCTCGGTTTACGCGGCCGGCGACGTGAACGGCGACGGCTTCTCCGACGTCGTGGTGGGAGCGCCGCTCTATGACGATCCGGAACTCGACGAAGGTGCGGCGTTCGTCTATCACGGCTCGGCCTCCGGCCTGCCTGCGACCGCGAATGCCACGCTCGAGAGGAACCAGGCGGGAGCGCAGCAGGGCTACGCCGTGGCGATGGGCGGCGACATCACCGGCGACGGCTACGGCGACCTGCTGACCGGCGCGCCGTACTACGACTACAACTACACCGACGAGGGGGCAGTCTGGGTCTACCGCGGCTCCGCGTCGGGGCTCGACGTCGCCAGCCCGCGGGGCTTCATCGGCGGCCAGGCCGGCGCGCACATGGGCGCGGCCGTCGCCCCGGCGGGCGACCGCGACGGCGACGGGTTCGCGGAGGCGCTGTACGGCGCACCCCAGTACGACGATCCGGAGCTGGACGAGGGGAAGGTCGGGACGATCAACGGCGACGCGAGCGGCGGCCACTGGGGCGCGCAGGAGTGGTACGCGGACCAGGCCGGGGCCGAGCTGGGAACCGCGGTCTCGACCGCCGGCGACGTCAACGGCGACGGCTTTCCGGACTTCCTGCTCGCCGCCCCGAAGTACGACGGCGGCCTGACGGACGAGGGGAGAGTGATCCTGATCTACGGCTCCCACCCCGGGATCGTGCAGTGGTCCCTCGAAGGGGACCAGGCGAACGCGCACCTGGGCCAGTCCGTGGCGCTCGCGGGAGACGTCGACGGGGACGGCCTGTCCGACATCCTGGTCGGCGCCCCGGACCACGACAACGGGCAGACCGACGAGGGGCGCGCCCTGCTCTATCGCGGCGGCACCGACGCGCTCGTCGACCCGGTGACGATGCGCGAGGCGGACCTGGGGACGGCGCAGTTCGCGGCCGCGCTGGCGATGGTCGGCGACGTCGACGGCGACGGTTACGGCGACCTGCTGGTCGGCGCTCCGTACTACGACGGCGGGCAGACCGACGAGGGGCGCGCGCTGCTCTATCGCGGCGGACCCGGCGGGCTCGAGGCGACCGCGAGCTGGACCGTCGAGTCGAACCAGGCCAACGCCCGCTTCGGCCAGGCGGTCGGCGGCGCCGGCGATGTCAACGGCGACGGTTTCGCCGACCTGATCGTCGGCGCACCGGCCTACGACAACGGGCAGACCGACGAGGGACGCGCCTTCGTCTACCACGGCTCGGCGAGCGGCCCCGCGGGCTCCGCGGCGTTCACCTTCGAGTGCAATCAGGGCTCGGCCCAGTGCGGCTACGCCGTGGCCGGCGCGGGGGACGTCAACGGCGACGGCTTCGCCGACGCGATCGTCGGCGCGCCGTACTACGACGGCGGCCAGACCGACGAGGGTCGGGCCCACGTCTTCCACGGCTCGGCGACGGGACTCGCGGCCACGCCGGCGTGGACGGGCGAGAGCAACCAGGCCACCGCGCGCTACGGCTGGTCGGTCGCGGGCGCGGGGGACGTCAACCGGGACGGGTTCTCCGACGTGGCCGTCGGGGCGCCGTACTACGACAACGGTCAAACCGACGAGGGGCGAGCCTACGTCTACCACGGCTCGGCCTCCGGCCTGGCGGCGACGGCGAACTGGACCGCCGAAGGGAACCAGGCCGAAGTGTCGCCGGCGCCCGCGTTCGGCTACGCGGTGGCCCGCGCGGGGGACGTCAACGGCGACGGGTACTCCGACCTGCTCGTCGGCGCCCCGTACTACGACGCCGGGGAAGACAACGAGGGGCGGGTCTTTCTCTACTACGGCTCCGTCGCTGGGCTTGCGGCCTCGGCCGGCTGGACGACCGAGTCGGAGCAGAACGGCGGCCAGCTCGGCTTCGCCGTCTCGTCCGCCGGTGACGTCAACGGCGACGGTTTCGCAGACGTCGTCGCGGGCGGCAACCTTTTCGACGGCGGCTCGCCGAAGATCACCAGCTCGGGGATGGTCGTCGTCTGCTACGGTTCAGCGACCGGGCCGCGTCCCGCCGAGTGGGACTTCCTCACCTGGTCGGACCAGGCGAATGCGCGCCTCGGCCAGGCCGTGGCGGGCGGTGGTGACCTCAACGGCGACGGGTTCGGCGACGTCGTCGCCGGCGCGCCGCTTTACGACGCCGGGCAGTCCGACGAGGGCCGGCTGTCGTTCTATCGCGGCGGCGGGTGGGGCAGCGACACGGCCCTCTTGCCGCGGCAGCGCCGCGCGAGCGACGCGGCACCGATCGCACCGCTCGGCGTTTCGGACAGCGCGAGCGGCTTTCGACTGGCACTCTCCGCGCGCTCGCCGCTCGGGCCGACCCGCCTGGCGCTGGAGTGGGAGATCAAGCCGCTCGGGACGGCATTCAACGGCACCGGCCTGGGGCGCGGGGCGTGGGTGGAGTCGTGGGACGACCCTTCGGGCCGCGCGGCGGTCAGCGAACTCGTCTCAGGGCTGGCGGCCGCGACCCCCTATCACTGGCGCGTGAGACTGCGCTACCAGGCGGTCACCTCGCCGCTCCAACCGCATGGCCGCTGGATCGCGCCATCCGGGAAGGGATGGCAGGAAGCGGACCTCAGGACTGCGACAGCGATCGATGCCGACGGCGACGGCCGCGCGAGCGGAGTCGACTGCGACGACGGCAACGCGAGCGTGTGGAGTGCGCCGGGAGAGGTCGAGGCGCTTCGTTTCGGGCTCGATGCGATCACCCTCGATGTGGAGCCCGCCCGACGACCCGGGCGGGAGTCCGTCCGGGTTGCTCTACGACACGATCCGCTCGGGCGTCGCTTCGAACTTCGGCGTGCCGGCGATCTGCGTCGAGTCCGACGGCATCGACACCGCCTCCAGCGACGCGGCCAAGCCGTCCGCTGGAGCCGGCTTCTTCTACCTCGTCCGGGCCCAGAACGCGTGCCCGTCGGGGATGGGACCGCTCGGGAACCGAAGCGACGGCACGCCGCGCAGCGGGCGGAACTGTCCGTAGCGGGAGCGTCGCGGAACGCGACCGGCCGGGGGGTTCGCTCAGCGCGGCGACGCGAGCGGCCCCCCCGCGCGCGTGAGACGCCGCCGCATCGTCCAGAGCCGGAGCCCCATCCGCAGCGGGTCGACGAACGGGATCACCTTCGAGCCGCCCGGGTCGCACCAGTCGATCGGCTCCTCGACCATGCGCGCGCCCCCGTGCGCGAGGATCGCCAGCACCTCGACGTCGAGCAGCCAGCGGTCCTCTTCCAGCAGCGGCAGGATCGGCCGGAGCGAGCTTCCGCGGAAGAACTTGGCGCCGCACTGCGTGTCGTAGAACCCCAGCCGGTAGAGCTGCTCGACGATCGTCGCGAACACGCGCCCCTGCAGGTGCCGGACCAGGCTGCGCTCGATCACGCGCCCGGCCATCCGGATGCGCGTCGCCGCCAGCACGTCGACCGGAGGGTCGGCGGCGAGCATTCGCGTCAGCCGCCAGACCTCGTCCGCGCTCACCGCGCCGTCGGCGTCGACGAACCCCAGCCAGCGCGCGCCGGGGTGCGCCAGCGACCAGCCGCGCCGCACCGCGGCCCCCTTGCCGGCGTTGCGATCGGCGGGGACGAGCCGGATCCGGTGCGGTGCGCCGGCCTCGGCTGCGCGCCGCGCGGCCGCGTCGACCGCGGCGCGCTCGGCCTCGAGCTCGGCGGCCGGGCTCCCGTCGTCGACGACGATCAGCTCGACCGCGTGCCCGCGCTCCGCGAGCGCCAGCTCCGCCCAGCGCGCGACGAGCGCCGGCAGGCGACGGCTCTCGCGGTAGGCGGGGACGACGAGCGTGACCAGCGGAGCGGCGTCGTTCATCGGGACCGGCCTCCTTCCAATCGGCGCAGCTGCTCCGCCGCCGCCGCGTTGTCCGGCTGCAGCGCGAGCGCGGCCTGCAGCGCGATGCGCGCGTCGTCGGTCCGTCCCAGTTGAAGGTAGAGCGCGCCCAGGCTGGTCCACGCCACGGGGCTGGGCTGGATCCGCAGGGCCGATCGATACGACTGTTCCGCCTCCTGCAGCCGGCCTTCCGACTGCAATGCGACGGCGAGGTTGTAGTGGGCGACGGCGGCGTCCGGGGACTTCCGCGCGGCATCGGTCCAGAGCGTCCGGTCGCTGGCCCAGACGGGCTGCCGCGCCACGGTTCCCCAGGCGTACGCGGCGAAGAGCAGCGCGCCGGCCGCGACCAGCGCGGGCGCCAGCCGCGGTCGCGCTGCGACGACCCGGTGAGCGCCGAGCACCAGCAACCACACGAAGCCGACCGAGGGGAGGTAGAGGTAGCGCTCCGCGAACGGGTTGTCGCCCAGCGCGGGGACGTAGAGCACCGGCAGGAGCGGGAGCAGCACGACGCTCCAGGCGAGGAAGCCGAATCCGCTCGTCCGCCAGAGCAGAACCCCGAGCGCGGCGAAGGCCACGACCGCCACGCCGCCCGCTAGAACCCGCGCGTCGCCCGCCGAGGTGACCGGATCGAAGGCGTGGAAGACGGTCAGCCCGGCCGGAACGAGCAGCTTCAGCAGGTACTTCCCGAGCAGCGGAAAGACGTTCAGCACGACCTCGAACGGGCCGAGCTCCGCGTGCCTCCGCACCGGCGCCAGCGCGCCGAGCGCGTTCACGCGCAGCGCGAAGTAGACCAGGAACGCGACCGCGAAGGGGAGGTAGGCGAGGGCCTGCCGCCGGAGCCCGCGCCGGCGCCAGTCCCCGAAGGCGAGGTCGTGGGCCAGCAGGATCCCCGGGAAGACGAGTGCCACCTCCTTGCTGAGCAGCGCCAGCAGGAAGCACGCCGCCGAGCCGAGCAGGCCCAGCCGTGCCCGGAGCGAGCCGTCGTCCGGGCGCGTCGAGTAGAGGTGCAGCGCGGCGAGCACGAAGAGCGCGACCAGCAGGTCCGGGACCCCGCCGATCCAGTAGACGACCTCGGTGTGGATCGGGTCGACCGCGAAGAGCAGCGCGGCACCGGCCGCGAGCAGCGCGGGCGTCCGCCCCGCGAGGCCCGCGCGTCGCAGCAGGCCGCGGGTGCAGGCGAACAGCACGAGGCAGACGGCGGCGTGGAGCAGGACGTTGACCGCGTGGAAGCCCGCGGGCTCCAGGCCGAACAGTGCGTAGGTCGCGGTGTAGGCGACGTGCATCATCGGCCGGTAGTAGTTGCTCGTCGTCCCCGCGTAGTCCCAGGCGCCGGTGGTGAAGACGGTCGGGAGCTGGCCGGCGTCGCGGATCCACGGGTTGCGCACGACCTGCGGGATGTCGTCGTAGACGAAGCCGTTCCGGAGCGAGCCGGCGGAGACGAGGACGGCCGCGGCGACGACGAGGGCCGGCAGGACCCACCGCTCGAGACGGTCCGCGGAAGTGCGCTCCGGAAGACCTGCAGCCATCCGGCCTACCCCCGCCCGACCCGCGCCCGGTGCAGCAGGAACAGGAAGAACGGCACCCCCATCAGCGTCGTGACGATCCCGACCGGCAGGTCGACCGTCACCGACACGACCCGCCCGAGCAGGTCCGCCAGCACCAGGAACGCCGCCCCGGCGAGCATCGACGCCGGGAGCAGCGAGCGCGCCGAGGGCCCCGTCCAGGCCCGCACCATGTGCGGCACCATCAGCCCCACGAACGCGACCGGCCCCGTGACGCTCACCGCGCCGCCGGCCGCCAGCGCCACCGCGGCGAAGACCGCGGCGCGGGCGCGCAGCAGGTCGACGCCGATCGACAGCGCGTGCTCCTCGCCCAGCGCGAGCGCGTCGACCACGCGCCGCAGCAGGAACAGCCCGGCGATCCCGGCCGCGACCGGGAGCACCGCCAGCCGCACGTCGCGCCAGGTCCGTCCCTCGGCCGATCCCAGCAGCCAGCCGAAGATCTCGTGGACGCGGTGCTGCGCGGTGGCGAGGATCAGCACGGAGACCAGCGCCGCGGCGAGGCTGCCGATGGCGACCCCGGTCAGCAGCAGCGCGCCGGTCGTCGGCCGGCCCGCGGCGTACGCGATCACGTAGACCGCGACGACCGCGACCAGCGCCCCCGCGAACGCCGCCAGCGGCACGCTGAAGAGCCAGCGGTCGGCGAGCCCGCTGGTGTACGCGAGCACCGCGCCGAGCGACGCGCCGCCCGAGACGCCGACCAGGCTCGGATCGACGAGGCCGTTCTGCAGCGAGGCCTGCAGCGCCGCGCCGGCCACGGCGAGCGCCGCGCCGGCGAGCGCCATGATCAGCACGCGCGGCAGCCGGAAGATCCAGACCAGCGGCTCGACCAGCGCGGGGTCGGCGTGCCGCGGCGCGAGTCCGAACAGCGCGCGCAACGCGTCGAGCGGCCCGACCCCGGCCGCGCCGCCGAAGGCGACGCCGGCCAGCAGCGCGAGCGCGAGCAGGGCGACCAGCGCGAGCCAGCGCGAAACGAGCCGCGCCGGAGGGGGCACTGCGCGGGCGCCGGCCACTCCACCGCCGGCGACCGGTCCCACCGCAGCGCCGCCGGGTCCTGCCGCCGCGCCGCCGCTCATCGGAACGCGTCCGGGTGGAGTTTCCGCGCCAGCTGCTCCGCCCCCTCGACGAGGTACGGCGTCACCGTCGTCAGCAGCTTCGGCGGCAGCAGGATCACGCGTCCGCTCTTCGCCGCCCGCGTCGCCTCGAGCAGCGGGTAGGCGCTCAGCACCGCCGCCGCGTCGGTGTCGAGCCCCTGGCCGAGCAGCAGCACGTCGGGATCGAGGGCCAGGATCTGCTCGGTCGCCAGCTTGCGGTGCCCTTCGACCCCGGCCGCGGCCGCGGCGTTGATGCCGCCCGCCCGGCGGATCAGCGCGTCGACGGTCGTCCCCGACCCGGCGACGACCAGGTGCGAGAGCGACAGCACGCGCGGCCGCTTCGCTTCGGGAACCGCGGCCAGCGCGCGGTCGAGCGCGGCGAGCCGCGCGTCCATCGCCGCGGCCTGCTCGCGCGCCTTCGCCTCGGCCTCCGGCCCCAGCACGCGCCCGAGCGCCAGGAGCGCGCGCTCGATCCCGGGGAAGTCCTCGGCCGGCTCGATCGTCACCGACGGCACCCCCAGCGCGGCCAGCCCCGCGAGGAACGCGCGGTCGTTCCAGGGCGCGGCGACGATCAGGTCGGGGCGCGTCGCGATCACCGGCTCGGTCCGCGCGACGAGCCGCGGGATCGTCGCCGGGTAGCGCCCCGCCACGTTGCTCACTTCGCGGTCGTCGGCGAACGACGAGACGCAGACGACGCGCGCCGGCGGCACGAGCAGGAACAGCATCTCGTCGCCGGCGAGGCTGACCGAGCAGATCCGTTGCGGAACGGGAGCGGCGGGGGGCGCCGCGGAGGGGGCCGCGGCCAGCGCCAGCGCGGCGGCGAGCAGCGCGGCCAGCCCGGACATCGTCAGACCCGCGTGTCCCAGAGCACGTCGCCGACCCCGCGGACCTTGTTCTCGTACCGCGCGAGGATGAAGAGCAGGTCCGACAGCCGGTTGAGGTAGTGGAGCAGCGCCAGCGGCACCTCGGCCGCGTGCCCCAGCGTCACCGTGCGCCGCTCGGCGCGGCGGCAGATCGTGCGCGCCAGGTGGAGCTGCGCGGCGCCCGGCGTCCCGCCGGGGAGGATGAAGTTGGCCAGCGGCCCGAGCGGCTCGTTGAAGCGGTCGCACTCGGCCTCGAGCTGCTCGACGTGCCGGTCCTGGATCAGCGGCTGGGGGGGCCGGCGGCCGCCGGTCCCGATCAGGCACAGCTCGCCGCCGGCGTTCAGCAGCTCGCTCTGGATCCGCGTCAGCGTCTTCGCGACCTCCGCGTCGAGCCCGGCCGCGAGCGCGATCCCCAGCGCGGAGTTCAGCTCGTCGACGGTGCCGTAGGCCTCGACCTGGGCGTCGTCCTTGGAGACCCGCTTGCCGTCGGCGAGGCCGGTCGTGCCGTCGTCGCCGGTTCGGGTGTAGATCTTGGTCAGGCGGGCCATCCGTCCTCCGGGCGCGCATTGTAGCGGGGGGCGGGGGGGTGCCATGGCCCCCGGGGGGCCGCGTCAACCCCCGGCCCGGCCGGCCGTCTTAGGGGAAAGGAGCCGGGACCCGTGCCGCGCGAGCGAGACCTGCCGGACGAAGAGCTCGTGGCGCGCGCCCGGCGCGGCGATCGCGAGGCCTTTGCCGAGCTGGTCGCCCGCTACCAGCGGCCGCTCACCGGCCGGGCCGTTTCCAGCACGAGGCGGATCGAGGATGCCGACGACGCGGTCCAGGAAACGTTCTTCCGGGCGTGGCAGGGACTGTCGCGCTTTCGCGAGGACGCGCGCTTCGGCCCCTGGCTGTTCCGGATCCTCGACAACCACCTGGCCGACCGCGGCCGCCGGCGCGGCCGCGAGGTCCCGGGCGCGGAGATCCTCGCCGAGACCATTGCCGACGGCGCGCCCCTGGCCGACGAACGGATGCTGTCGGACGAGCTGGCGTCGGCGGTGCGGAGCGCCGTCGAGCGGCTGCCGGCCGGGCGCCAGCGCGAGGTCTTCCAGCTGCGCTACGAGGAGGGGCTGCCGGTGAACGAGATCGCCCAGCGGCTCGGCCTGCACAGCGGAACCGTCAAGGTGCACCTGTTCCGGGGGGCGCGGGAGCTGCGCCGGCTCCTGGGCGGTGCGGTGGAGAGCACGCGATGAGCACGGAACGACGCGGCGCGCGCGCCGGCGACTTCGCCGCGGCCGGCAACGGCGCCCCCGAGATCGCCGACTTCGAGATGGAGCGCTTCTTCGCGCGCCAGCGGCGCGAGATCATGGCGCGGATCGACGCCCACGAGGCGCGGCGCCGCGTGCGCGGCTGGCTGGCCGCGGCCTCCGCGGCGGCGGCGGGGATCGCGGTGGCGGTGCTGGGGGTCGCGGGGCTGTCGGGGCCGGACGCGCCGGAGGTCGGCACCGCGTGGCTCGAGGTGCCGGTCTTCGCCGAGCCCGCGAACGACGTGGCCGACCCCCTCGACGCATTCGGAGCCTGGCCGGCCGAGGAGTCGGCCGCGGGCAGCACCGAGGAGACCGAGAGCCTCGGCATCCTGGAATGGGACGAGCCGCTCTCGTGACGCGACGCGGGCGGCCGCAACGGACGATGAAGAGAGGACCGACGATGACGCACCGGACGATCCGGACGACGACGAAGCGGGCCGCGCTGGCCGCAACGATGCTGGCACTCCTCCTGGCGTTGGTCGCGCTGCCCGCCGCGGCGCAGGCCCCTCCGCTCCCGCCGGGCGACGAACCGGGCGAAGGCCCCGGGGGGCCGGGAGGATTCGGCCCGGGCGGCCCCGGCGGCCCCGACTTCGAATGGTGGAGCTCGCCGCGCCTGAAGGCGCAGCTGGGCCTCAGCGCCGAGCAGGAGAAGGCGATCGAGTCGATCATGTTCGGGGCGAGCGAGAAGATGATCGACGTCCGCGCCTCGATCGACAAGGCGCGGCTCGAGATGGCCCGCGTCCTGTCCGCCGAGACGATCGACGACGCGGCCGCGAAGAAGGCGATCGACCGCCTCGTCGACGCCGAGTGCACGGGAGCCCGCCTGCGTCACGCCTCGCGCATCGACGTCGCCAGGGTCCTCACGAAGAGCCAGCGCGTCCAGCTGATGCAGCTGATGGACCGGCGCCAGTCCGATCGGCCGCGCGGCGAGCGTCCGCGCGCCCGATAGCTGCGGGCCGGCACAGAGGCCGGCCCCTACCGGGCGGCGGCGAGCTTCGCGAGGTCCATCGAGGACGCCGCGGCCGCGAGTTCCTTCCCGGTCACGCCGTAGCCCTGCATCGTGACGCGGATCCGGCCGCCGGGGCTGACCTGCAGCAGGCTCGGCAGCCCGTCGACGCCGTCCGCGACGGCTGCCGGGAAGCCGCCGATCTCCACGCGGCGCAGCGTCCGGCCGATGTACTCCGCTGTTTCGCCGGCCGCGGGAACCGGGATGACGTCGCCGATCTTCGGCAGCCCCGCGGGGTCGAGGACCGTCATCTCGACCGAGCGCTCCGCTCCGGTCGCGCCGTAGCGCGCCGTGACTGTCGACAGCAGGGCCGGCCCGATCGGGTGCACCGACTTGTTCGATTCGGTCCGGGAGAGTCCCGCGATCTTCGCCGGCAGCGCGCGCTCGAGCGTCTCGGGCGGGACCGGCTTGATCTTCGCCGCCGCGATCAGGTCGGGGCGCGAGTCGAGGTCGGGCGCCACGAGGCCGGTCGCTTTCTGTGCCGTGCCCCCGTCGTCGCGGGGCGCGGGGGGCGTCGGCTGATCCGGCGACGACTGCGCGCGGGCCGCGGGCGATGAGGCCAGTCCGGCGAGCAGGGCCAGCGTGGCAAGGAGGGGCGGGGCGATCGACGTCCTGATCATGGCCGAGAGCGTCGCACGAACCGCCGCCGGGCGCACAGCCGAAACGGCGGCCGCCGCGCGGGCCCCGGTCAGCGGGCGGTCTGCCGCCGCGCCTCCGCCAGCAGCGCCCGCGCCCGCTCGTCGTCCTGCAGCGCCAGGCCGCGCTCGAGCAGCGGGATCGCCTCCGACGGCCGGCCCAGGAGCACCAGGCTGCGCCCCAGGTTGAAGAGCGTCGGGACGTGGTCCGGACTGGCGCTCAGCAGCGCCGCGAACGCAGCTGCCGCTTCCTCGTGCTTGCCGTCCTTGTCGAGCTGCATCGCCGCGCCGAACCGGCTGCGCAGCACGTTGGGGTCCTTGTCCGCCGCCTGCCGGAAGGCCGCGGCGGCCGATGCCGCGCGTCCCGCCCGCGCGAAGACCTCTCCCGCGGTCCAGATCCCCTCGGCCGGCAGCGCGCCGCTGTCGATTCCGCGCTGCGCGAGCTCGCTCGCCTCGTCGGCCTGCCCCTCGAGCATGCGCTTCTGCGCCAGCCGGACCAGCGTCCGCGCCTGCAGCGCCGCCACGCCCGGCTCCTGCGGCATCAGCTCCCGCGCCTTGGCGAGCGAGCGCAGCGCGGCCTCGAACTGGCCGTCCTCGAGCTCCGCCTCGCCGAGTCCGGCGTAGAGGATCCCGATCTCGGCCGGCGCGTTCCGGATCGACTCGCGGTAGGCCTTGGCCGACTCGCCGTAGTGGCCGAGGCGCTTCTCGGCCAGCGCGAGGCTGCGCCAGATCTGCGCCGGGCGGTTCTCGACCGCGAGCGACTTCCGGATCGCCTCGGCGGCCGCGGCGTGCTCGGCTTTCGCGGCTTCGGCCTGTCCCTTGGCCTCGAGCTCCTGGGCCCGCTGCCCGTGGGCCAGCCCGACCTCGTACCAGGCCCGCGCGTTGTCCGGGTACCAGCGCAGCGAGGCCCGCGCCAGCGCTTCGACCGAGCGCCAGTCGCCGACGCGGTTCATGGTCAGGACGAGGAACACCAGGACGATCCCGGTCATCACGATCCGGCCCGCCCGCACCCCGGCGGGGCCCGTGGCATACCGCGACAGCAGCCAACTCGCGCCGAGCACGAAGCCGGCGAGCGGCAGGTAGAGGAAGCGCTCGGCGTAGAGCACCCCGGTCACGCTGACCGTGTTGAGCGACGGAGCGAGCGGGAGCAGGAAGAGCGCCACCGCGAGGGCCGGAACCGGGTCCGAGCGGCGCGCGACCGCGCGCACGGCCCATGCCACGAGCAGCCCGATCAGCACGATCCCCGCCAGGGCTCGGGGTTCGAGGAAGCTCCGGACGATCGCCACCGTCCCGGCGCCGTAGAAATAGTCGAAGGCGACGGGGAAGACCATGAACCGCGCCGAGACGAAGATCAGCCAGAGCGCCGTCGCCAGCCGCACGCCCAGGGGCTGGTCGAAGAGCGGCTGGTCGCCGTCGCCCAGCATCGGCACGCCGCCGAGCGCCCCCATCAGCGCGTAGCGCAGCGCCAGGTAGCCGGCGAGGAGCGCAAAGGACAGGCCCAGCACGAGCGTCTGCCGCCGCTCGTCGGCGCGCGCGGTACGGCCGGTGGCGCGGAACGCGAGGTCGGTCGCGGCGAGGATGAACGGGAACGCGACCGCGTACTCCTTGCTGAGCAGCCCAACCCCGACCAGGGCCAGGGCCCCCGCCTCCCAGGCCCACGGGGACGCCTTGCTGCCCGCGAGAAGGTGCAGGATCAGGGCGCCGATCATCGCCGCCGCGGCCATCATGTCGGCCCGGCCGACGATCGACGCGACAGCCTCCGTCGCCACGGGGTGGACCGCGAACAGCGCGCCGGCCGCGAGCGCCCACGGGCTGCCGGACAGGAGCAGCGCCGCCAGCAGCGTGACCAGCACGGCGGTCCCGGCGTGGAGCAGCATGTCGGTGACGTGGAAGACCTGCGGCACGTTGCCGAACGCGCGCGCCTCGAGCGCGTAGGTCAGGGTCACCAGCGGCCGGTAGGAGCGCGTGCCGTAGCTGGCGTCGGCCGGCACCCCCCAGAAATCGTACGTAAAGACCGTGGAAAGGGGCTTCTCCTGGACGACCGGGTTGAGCGTCACCGCCCGGATCGCATCGCTGATGATCGGCTTCGGAGCGAGCATCAGGTACGCGAAGAACGCCAGCGCGGCGATCGCGGCGAGCGCCTTCCAGGACGGAAACGGGGGAGAAAGCGGCGGCGTCGCGGCCGGATCGGCCTGCGGCGACCCCTCTCGTGACGCGCTGGAACGACGCTTCGACATGGTGGCGGGCAACCCGATGCTAGCCCGAATCCGCGCCGTGCGCCGCGCGGCCGGGCGCCGAAGGGCAGAAAACCGCCGCCAGACCCAAAAAAAACGCGTTTCCCGCTTGAATCTCCCGCGCGGGTAATGCTACCTATAAGCATTCCTTTCGCGTGTGCGGCGCGCGACGTGCCGCCGGATCGTCGAAAGAGAGGAGCCGAGAGATATGGCCAAGAAGGCTGCCAAGAAGACCGCCGCGCCGAAGACCGGCAAGGCGAAGGCTGTCGAAATGCTGCTCGTGATGAGCAAGGTCAAGGGCGCCCTCCGCGACCACGGGATGAACGTTGCGTCCGACGCTCCCGAGGCGCTGAACAAGGTGCTGTACGACCTCTGCGTGCGGGCGGCGAAGCTCGCCCAGGCCAACGGCCGCAAGACCATCCGCCCCTACGATTTCTACGTCTGAGGTGAGGTCTTGAGGGGGCGGCCGAAAGGCCGCCCCCCGCGTTTTCCGGCCTGGAGGCCCCCCTCGCGGGGTGCCCGTCAGGACGCCGTCACTTCGGCGAATCGCTGGAAGAGGTAGCGCAGTCGCGCCCTGTCCGCGGGCAGGACCAGGAACGAGTCTGCCGTGCCGGCGCGAGCCGCGCGGACGAGGTCGATCGTCGGCCGGTCCGAGCAGGCGACCACCAGCGCCGCGCGGCGCTTCGCGATCGCCGACTCCAGCCGCGACCGCAGGTCGATCGGTGAGCGGCTGACCACGAACAGGGCGCTCGCCTGCTGGCCCGCACCCCCCGTGGAATAGACGGGAAGCAGCTGGCACCCCGCCTCGGCGAGCGTCGCCCGCAGCGCTGCCATCGCGCGGTCCGACGGGTTCCCGACGACCTGCACCTTGATTCCTCGCGGGATCTCCGGCAGCGGGCCGACGGGATCGTGCGGGAAGGACGCCGCCGTCGCGGCGCCGTCCGGTGCGGCCTGTTCCTCGCCACGGTCCCCCTTCTCCTCGACGAGAACCTCGTTGGTATCGACGTCGTCCCGGGCGGCCAGGCGGATCGGGCCTTCCTTCAGATCGCTCGAGCCCAGGAGCAATGCCCCGGACTCGACGCCCTCGACCGAGAGCCGGAATCCGAGCACGTCCCATGGCAACCCGCGGTCGATCTCGCCGACCACGGCCGGCCAGGCGCCGGGGGTGATGCGGCGCACGTCGTCCCCGCGGCTGAAGGCCTGCGTCCCTTCCGGCGAGCGGGAGCGGACGATCTTCCCGGCGGTGCCGGCGACGATCCCCGCGACCTCTCCGATCGCGTCGCGCAGCACCTCCGGCACCTCGCCGGAGGCCAGGACCTCGCGCGCCTGCTCGGCATTCATGAGGCTGAACGCGGCCCCGGTCGCGACCGCAGCCGGAAGGTCCAGCGCGAGGAACATCGGCAGGGGGCCCCCGTCCGCATCCACGAACGGGAAGACGAACAGCTCCCGGCCGCCGAAAAGCCCCGGAAGATCGGCGTGGTCCGCCGGCAGCGCCTCGAGCTGCACCGGCCGGCCGACCAGCGCTTCGAGCGATTCCCGCAGCAATCCGGCGAGCGCCTCGGTCTCGCTGCGCAGCACGCGCGCGAGGATGCTGGGCGGGGCCTTGTCCACGCGATCGCTCCGCGAGGCTCCCCGGCGCCGCGCCGGTGGAGGCCTCCTCGAAGGTCGTTTCGGACGGGCGGGGAGTTGCTTGAGCGGGCCGTCGGGAAGCGCCGGAGGCGGCCGCGGGAGCGCGGCAGGCGGCGGCACCCGGCAACTTCTGCCGGGGGGAGCGATCGCTGCCGCGCCGATCGGTTCGCTCCCGTGGCAGCGCCGCGGAAAGGCCGGAACCGCGCGCCGGCCGCGGGGCGCGCCGGCGCGCGCGTCGGCACGCTCCTTGCCCTTGCCTGCGTGCCATGCGTGTCGTCCCCGCAGCCATCGCGCCGTCCGTGCGCCCGTCCGAACCCGGTCCCGCGCCGGGTGGCGAGGCCGCGTCGCGGACCACGGCACCGGAGCGCGGGTTCGAGAGCGCGATCGAGGCCGCCGAACGGACGGGTGGCGCGGAGCCCCGGCGCGCAGATGCACGCGAGAAGCGCGCCGCCGACCGGGAGAGCCCGGCCGCCGAGCCGGCTCGCTCCGCGGCGGATCCAGCGAGCCAGGTTTCGTCGTCGCCGGTCGCCGCACCTGTCCGCCGCCGCACCGTCCGCCGCCGCGCCGGAGCAGGCCGCGCCGCAGGGCGGCTCGAGCACGCGCCTGCGCGGTCACGCCGCGCTGCTCGCGCGGCGCGCGGCGCTGCCCGGGGAGGGGGGCGCGCCCGATTCCGGCGGCGTGCGCGACGCCGGCGACGCCGGGGGAGCGCCGTCCGCGGCGTCCCGCGAGCGCGCCGCGCGCACCACCGCCCCGGCCGTGCTCGCCGCGATCCGGGGCGAGAGATGGCGCGGTGCCGAGCCCGGTGCGACCGGCCCGGAAGCCGGGGCGGCGCGGGCCTCCCGGACCGAGCGCCACTCCGCCGACGCCGCGATCGACGACGCCGCCACGGCGAACGCGACGCTGCGGGCGCGGATGGCCGGCACGCTGCTCGACGGGACCCGCAACGCGTCCGGCGCCACCGTCTCATTCGGCTCGGCCGGGTCACCTCAGCCGGACTCCGCTCCCGGGACGGGCTCGCCGGCGGACGCTGCCCGGCGCGCCGAGCGTGACGTCGCGTCCCAGCCCGCCCCCGCCGCGGCCGCGAACGAGACGCACGCCGCGGGCGACGCGCGGGCGCCGGCGCGCGCGACCGCGAGCCCGGCAGCGGGAGACGATCACGGCGGCGCGCAGGGTAACGCGCGCCGTTTCGGGGCACGGGCGGAGGAGGCCGCCCAGGCCGCAGGGGCCGCGGCTCGCGGCGGTCCGACCGGCCCGGCCGGCAGCACCGCGGCCGTTTCGACGGCCGCGCGCGGCGCATCCACGGCGATCGTCGAGCAGGTTGCGACCCGGCTCGCCCAGGCGGCCCCCGGGGGGGCGGTCACGATCCAGCTCGAGCCGGCCGATCACGGCCGCGTGCAGGTCACCTTCCGCTGGAGCGGCCGCGAACTGACGGTGCGGGTTGCGGCGGAGCAGGGCGAGGTGGCGGCGCTGCTCGCCGCGGACCTCGGGAAGCTCGAGACCTCCCTGTCGCGCCTCGCCGACCCGGTCAAGGTCGAAGTCCCGGTCGACGGCTTCGCCGACCCGCGCTCGGGCGCCGGCGGCGGTCAACACGGCGCCGCGGCCGGCGAGCGCGCGCCCGACGGCTCTCCGGCCGCGCGGCGCGACGCCGCGGAGCCGCACCCGGCGCGGCGCGGGCTCCCGGCCGGCCCCGACACGGCGCGCAACGGCGCTCCGGCCGGTGCCGTGCGGCTGGACGTTCTCACCTAGCACCCGGCAATTCCTTCCCACCGCGCCCGCGCGATCCCGCCGATCTGCCGTTCTTCGCGCCGCCGACGCTGGCACGCCCGTTGCTCATCACCTCCGCGAGGAGAAAAAGGTATGGACAGCGGTGCCAACGTCCTGCTCGACCCCAACGTCTACCGCGTCGTCCAGGGGGACAACCCCTACGCGACGGGGAGCGAGTCGCTCGGCCGGAACGACTTCATCCGGCTGCTGGTCACGCAGCTCGAGAACCAGAACCCGCTCGATCCGCCCAAGGACACGGAGTTCGTCGCGCAGCTCGCGACCTTCTCCAGCCTCGAGCAGCTGATGGACCTCAACCAGCGGATCGACGCCGTGGCGCAGGGCCAGGCGCAGCTGGTCAACAGCCAGTCGCTGAACCTCGTCGGCAAGGCGGTGCTCGCGCCGGGCGACGGGAAGATCCAGCTGGACGAGGGGGGGGCGGACCGGGTCGTCTACAACGCGCCGGACGGCACCGCGCAGGTCAAGGTCGAGATCTTCGACAGCTCCGGCGCGATCGTCCGCACGCTCGACGGGGCGGCCGGCGCGGGGCGCCAGAGCGTGAGCTGGGACGGTCACGACGAGGCCGGGACCGCGCTCGCGCCGGGGACCTACTCCTACCGCGTGCGCGCGATCGGGAGCGACGGCAGCGAGAAGCTCCTGTCCGGCATGGTGAAGCTGACGGTGGACGGGATCCACATCGGCGAGGACGGCCTGTCCCTGATCTGCGGCGATCGCCTGATCCCGTTCGACCAGGTGGCGGAGATCCTGCGCGCCGACGACGAAGCGACGAACTGACGGCAGCCGGGCGAAACGACGAGGAGACCAGAGCGATGGGTGCGAGTGCCTTCTACGCGGGAATCTCGGGGCTGAACGCCAACGCGGCGGCCCTGGCCACGATCGGCAACAACCTCGCGAACACGAACACGATCGGGTTCAAGACGGGGCGGACCAACTTCTCCGAGCTGTTCGCGCCGGGTGCGTCGTCGGTCAACGGCGCCGGCGTGCCGCAGCAGGTCGGCCTCGGCGTGACGGTGTCGGGGGTTCAGACGCTGTTCACCGCCGGCTCGCTGCAGCCGACCGACGTCGTCACCGACATGGCGCTGCAGGGGGGCGGGTTCTTCACGCTCAAGACGCAGGAAGGGCTGTCGGTCTTCTCGCGCGCCGGCAACTTCTCCTTCAACTCCCAGGGGAACCTGGTCAACGACAACGGCTTCCGCGTCCAGGGCTACACGCAGAAGGACGCGGACGGCAAGATCGTCACGACCGGCGTGCCGCAGGACATCGTGATCCCGGCCGGGCTGACCGCGCCGCCGCAGGCCTCGGGCTACTTCCAGGCCTCGATGAACCTCCAGAACGGCGCGACCCAGCCGTTCGTCACCGGGATCAACGTCTTCGACTCGCTCGGCGCGCAGCACGACGTCACGCTGGTGATGACGCCGACCTCCTTCGCGCCGACCGGCGCGGTGTGGGGCTGGGAGGCGCGGGTGCCGGCGGCCGACATCGCGGGCGCCCCGACCGGGCCGACCGACCCCGAGTACATCGTCGTCGGCACCGGCACGATGACCTTCGACGGCAACGGCCAGATGGTCGCCAACACGATGACCGGCTGGACGCCGCCGACGACCGAGACCCCGCCGATCTACGACCTGCCGCTGGTCTTCGACGCCGCCAACAACACCGGCTGGGCGAATGGCGCCTCGGCCCAGACCGTGAGCTGGAACGTCGTCGACCCGAACGTCGCCCCGCCCCAGCGCGTCGGCCTGATCACCGGCTACGACGCCCCGTCGGCGATGGACGGCCTCTCCACGGACGGTTACGGCGTGGGCCGGTTGCAGAGCCTGGCGGTCGGTGCCGACGGGCTGATCGCCGGCGTCTTCACCAACGGCCAGACGCTCGAGCTGGGCCAGCTCGCGGTCGCCTCGTTCAACAACTCGGCCGGGCTGCAGAACTACTACGGCAACACCTACATCTCATCCCTCGGGTCGGGTCCGGCGGCCCTGGGGATCGCCGGGACCGGCGGCCGGGGCACGGTCGTCTCCAAGGCGCTCGAGCTGTCGAACGTCGACATCACCGACCAGTTCACCCAGATGATCGTTGCCGAGCGCGGCTACCAGGCGAACACCAAGATCATCACGACGATGGACCAGCTGGCGCAGGAGACGATCAACATCAAGCGCTAGCCGGAAAAAACGGAGGGGCCGGGCGGCGCGCCGTCAAACATCCGACGGAGCGCCGCCGGCACCCCGCCGGGAAACCCCGGTCCGGTTTCCGGACAGTCGTCGCAACCCCCGTCCGATCAGTCGGATAGCCGCGCGCTCCGCGCGGCACACGGCTTGCTGAAAAAGCCCCCGCACGGGAAGTGTGCGGTCCGTCGCCGCGACGGCGATGGGACCGCCCCGGGAGCGGTGCGATGGCCGAGACCCAGGCGGGACGCAAGGACGAGAAGACGGCGGGAACCGGCGCGGGTCCGACCCCGGGTCCGACCCCGGGCCCCGGGCCCTCCGACGCCGCGCGCGCGGCGGCGTTCGTGCGCCGGGAGTTCAGCGCGCTGCCGATCCAGCTTTCGGCGCGGATCGCCGCCGGCCGGGCGAGCCTGTCCGAGCTGCGCGGACTCGCGCCCGGCAAGGTGCTGCCGCTCGAGACGCCGATCGGCGAGCCCTGCCGGCTGATCGCCGAGGGGGCCGTGATCGGCGCGGGGGAGATCGTCGAGGTCAAGGGGCAGCTCGCGCTGCGGGTCACGCGGCTGGGCAAGGACAATGGCTGAGGCCGGCGCTCCGGGCCTGCTCGACCTGCTGCGCCTGGCGGGCGCACTGGCCGCGGTCGTCGGCCTGGTCTGGCTGTTCGGCAGGCTGGCGCAGCGCGGCGGCGGGGCGGCCCGGACGGCGGGGGCGCTGGCCGTCCGCGAGCGGATCGCGGTCACCCGCGGCGTGCAGCTGCTGGTCGTGTCGGTCGACGGGCGCAGCCTGCTGGTCGGCGTCACGGGACAGCAGGTGAACCTGGTCGCGGACCTCTCGCGGCCGGACGAACTCGGCGCGCCGGCCGCTCCGGCGCCGGTCCTATCGCCACTCGCGCACCCCGCACCCGGCGGGCCGGGCACGCCGGCGTCGCCGACCTTCGCCGAGCGGCTCACCGCCGCGCTGCGCGGGAGGAGCGCGTGAGCTCCCCGCGGACGCGTCGCGCGCTCGCCGCGCTGCTCGTGGCACTGGCTGCCTGCGCCCTGCCCGCGCTGGCGGCGACCGCCCCGGCGGCGGCGGCGCCCGGCGGCGGCGGCCTCGAGCTGCGCATCACCGATCCCGTCGGCGGCGCCCCGGGGTCGACCGCGCTGCGGATCGTCCTGATGCTGACGGTGCTCGCCGTCGCGCCGGCGATCCTGCTGATGATGACCTCGTTCGTGCGGTTCGTCGTGGCGCTGCACTTCCTGCGCCAGGCGCTCGGCACGCCCCAGATGCCGCCCAACCAGGTCGTCATCGGGCTGGCGCTGTTCCTGACCTTCTTCGTGATGGGTCCGACCCTCGATAAGGTCCGCGCCGAGGCCTGGCTTCCCTACACCGAGGGGCGGATGGACGCGCAGCAGGGGCTCGACGCGGCGTCCGGCCCGATGCGCGAGTTCATGCTGCGCAACACGCGCGAGGCCGACCTCGGGCTGTTCGTCAAGATGGCGAAGATCCCGCGCCCGGCGACCTCGGCCGACGTGCCGCTGCGGGTGGTGGTGCCGGCCTTCGTGATCTCCGAGCTGCGCGCCGGGTTCGAGATCGGCTTCCTGCTGTTCCTGCCGTTCCTGGTCGTCGATCTCGTGGTGTCGTCGGTCCTGCTGTCGATGGGAATGATGATGCTGCCGCCGTCGATGGTGTCGCTGCCGTTCAAGATCCTGCTCTTCGTGCTGGTCGACGGCTGGAGCCTGCTCGCGGGCTCGCTCGTCGCCGGCATCCGCTGACCGGAGGAAACCGCGGATGGACGAGATGACGGTCCTGACGATCGGCCGCGAGGCGATCCGCACCGCGCTGCTGGTCGGCGCGCCGATCCTGCTGGTCGGGATGGCCGTCGGCCTGATCGTCAGCGTGATCCAGGTCGCGACCTCGATCCAGGACGTGACCGTGACGTTCATCCCCAAGATCCTGGCGGTCTTCCTGGCGACGCTCCTCACCCTGCACTGGATGATGCGACTGATGATCGACTTCACGCAGCGCGTGTTCGCGATGATCGCCGGCGTGAACGCGTAGGCGCGCGATGCTCGCCGAGGCCGCAGGCGTCGAAGTGATCCGCCTCCCGTGGAACCAGCTCCTCGGGGGAGCGGCGCTGCTCGTGCGCATGGGGGCCTTCCTCTCGGTCGCGCCGGTCTTCGGCACCGAGGCCGCGCCGCCGCAGCTGCGGGCGGGTTTCGCGGTGCTGCTGACGGCGCTGCTGCTGCCGGTCGTGCCCGCCCCGGACCTCTCGGCCGGAATCCTCGGGCTGGTCTTCGGCGAGGCCTTCGTCGGCTTCCTGCTCGGCTTCTCCGCGATGATGGTGGTCGAGGTCGCCGCGGTGGCGGGCGACTTCGTCGGCTACCCCACCGGGCTCTCGATGGCCCAGCAGTTCGACCCGGTCACGCAGAGCCAGGCCACGACCGCGAGCGTCTTCTACCGCCTGCTGGGCCTGCTGGTCTTCATCGCGATCGGCGGCCACCACCAGATGCTCGCCGCGCTCGGCGAGTCGTACCGCATCGTGCCGGTCGGCGGCGCGCACTTCGCCACCGGCTGGCTGCCGTCGATGGTCGCGCTGACCGGGCGGGCGCTGGCGCTCGGGCTGCAGATGGCCGCCCCGGTGCTCGTCGCGGGGCTGCTCGTGGACGTCTTCCTGATGCTCGTGGCCCGCGCCGCGCCGCAGATGAACCTGCTGGTCGTCGGTGCGCCGATCCGCCTGGCGATCGGCCTGCTCGCGATCGCGTTCTCGCTCCAGATGCTCGCCCCCCTGCTGGGCGAGGCGGTCGACGCCTCGCTGCTCGACGCCGGCCGCTCGCTCGAGGCCCTGGCGGGAAAGCCCTGAGGCGGCGATGGCGGCGGACCGCGACAGAAGGACCGAACGGCCCTCCGGCCGGAAGATCGAGAAGGCGAAGGAGAAGGGGCAGGTCGCGCGCAGCCAGGACCTCGGGCAGGCGGCGAGCCTGGGGGCCTTCCTGCTCTGGACCGCGCTCTCCGGCGCGTCCTTCCTGGCCGGGCTCTCGGCCTACCTCGTGGCCTCGCTGCGCGCGGTCGGCCGGCCGCCCTTCGGACGGGGCGCTGCTCGACTCGCTCCTCAACGCGGGGACGGTCGCGATGCGGCTGATGCTCCCGCTGCTGTTCACGATCGCCGCGGCCGGGCTGCTGTCGCAGGCGATCCAGGGGCTGCACATCCGGAAGCCGCTGCTCAAGGTCGATTTCGCCAACCTCAACCCGGTGAACGGGCTCAAGCACTTCGTCAGCGTCGAGAAGCTCGTCGCCGCCGGCAAGGCGCTGCTGCGCGCCGGCTTCTACGCCGCGCTCTCGGCGGCGGTCGTGCTGCCGGAGTGGAACGGCGTGGCGCAGCTGGCGCTGGCCTCGCCCGCCGGGATCCTGGCCGGGACGACCCGGATCGTCGGCCGCGTGCTGGTCCGTGCGCTCGTGCTGGGCCTCGTGATCGCCGCCGCCGACTTCGCGTTCGCCCGCTGGCGCTGGTACCGGAACCTCTACATGACCAAGCAGGAGGTGCGGGACGAGCACCGCGAGAGCGAGGGGAGCCCCGAGGTCCGCTCGCGGATCCGCGCACGTCAGCGCGAGCTGGCGCGCCGCCGGATGATGGCCGCGATCCCCACCGCCAACGTCGTCGTCACCAACCCGACCCACGTCGCGGTCGCCCTGAAGTACGACCGCGCGAAGATGGCCGCGCCGGTCGTGGTCGCGAAGGGGAAGGGGCTGATCGCGCAGCGGATCAAGGAGGTCGCGCGCGAGCACCGCGTGCCGATCGTCGAGGACCCGCCGCTGGCGCGGACGCTCGAGAAGGTCTGCAAGCTCGGCGCGCCGATTCCCGAGACCCTCTTCCGCGCCGTGGCCGAGGTCCTGGCCTACGTGATGAACCCGAAGCGCCGCGCCCTCCGGCCGCACCCTGAGGTCGAGCCGGCCGGGACCGCGCCGTGAGCACGCTCGCGATGAACCGTCCGGCGCAGCCGCTGGCCACCCTCGGCCTGCCCGCACTCGTCATCGCCGGCGTGGCGATGATCGTCGTCCCGCTGCCGACGATCCTGATCGACCTGCTGGTCACGCTCGACCTGGCGATCTCGATCGTGATCCTGATGACCGCGATGTACGTGCCGGGGCCGACCAAGTTCAGCGCCTTCCCCTCGCTGCTGCTGGTGATCACCTTCTTCCGGCTGGCGCTCAACATCGCCTGCACCCGCGCGATCCTGCTGCACGGCAACGAGGGGACCGACGCGGCGGGCCGGGTGATCGAGGCCTTCGGGCAGTTCGTCGTCGGCGGCAGCTTCGTCGTCGGGATCGTCGTCTTCCTGGTCATCCTGATCGTCCAGTTCGTGGTCATCGCCCACGGCTCGACCCGCATCTCGGAGGTCATCGCGCGGTTCACCCTGGACGCGATGCCCGGCAAGCAGATGGCGATCGACGCCGACCTCAACGCCGGGCTGATCACCGAGCGCGAGGCGATCGGGCGGCGGCTCTCGATCCAGAAGGAGGCGGAGTTCTTCGGCGCGATGGACGGCGCGGTGCGGTTCACGCAGCGCGACGCGATCGCGGCCTTCCTGCTGGTGGCGATCAACATCACCGCCGGGCTGGCGATCGGGATCGTCCAGCTCGGACTGGCCCCCGGCGAGGCGGTCCGGACCTACACCGTGCTGACGATCGGCGACGGGCTGGCGACCGCGATCCCGGCGCTGCTGGTCGCGCTTGCCGGCGGCATCATCACGACCCGCGCGGCGCAGGAGCAGGCGCTGGGCGAGGTGCTCTACGCCCAGCTGATGCTGCAGCCCAAGCCGCTCAAGATCGCGGCCGGCACGCTGCTCTCGCTGGCGCTGATCCCGGGCCTGCCGAAGGTCGCCTTCGTGCTGCTGGCCGCGGCGGTCTACGGCGGCGCCCGCGTGGCCGAGGACCGCGCCGCGGAGGCGGCCGAGCAGGGGCCCGAGCTGCCGGCGGCCGCGCCGGACAAGGCGGCCGAGGACGAGGTCGAATCGCTGCTCGGCGTCGACCCGCTCTGCATCGAGGTCGGGTACGACCTGATCGCGCCGATCGGCGCCGACCGGGCGGGCGGGATCCTCGACAAGATCAAGGGGCTCAGGCGCCAGATCGCGACCGAGGAGGGGTTCGTCCTGCCGCCGGTCCGCGTGCGCGACAACCTCTCGCTCCCCGCCGACGCGTACCAGATCCTGATGCGCGGCGTGAAGATCGCGGGCGGCCGGATCCCGCGCGGCCGGCTGCTGGCGCTCGACGCCGGCGCGTCGCGTCCGGTCGAGGGGGAGGCGACGAAGGACCCCGCGTTCGGGCTGCCGGCGGTCTGGATCGCGCCGGACAAGGCGGACGACGCGCGCGGTGCGGGCTACACCGTGGTCGACCCGGCGTCGGTCCTCTCGACGCACCTGATGGAAGTCATCCACCGCAACGCGGCCGAGCTGGTCTCGCGCGACGACGTCGCGCGCCTGCTCGACCACCTGCAGAAGACGCACCCCAAGGCGCTGGCCGAGCTGGTGCCGGAGCGGCTGACGGTGGGCGAGGTCCACCGCACGCTGCAGGGGCTGCTGCGCGAGGGGATCCCGGTGCGCGACCTCGCGCTGATCGTCGAGGCGATGGCGGACGCCGCGGGCTCGTCGCGCGATCCGCAGGTGATCGTGGAGTCGGTCCGGCGCGCCCTGGCGCGGCCGGTCACGGCGCCGCTGGTCGACGGCGCGGGGATCCTCAAGGCGGTCGTGCTCTCCCCGGAGCTCGAGGAGGAACTGACCGCCGGACTGGTCGCGGAAGCGGCCGACCGCGCGCCCGGCGGGATGCTGCCGGCGCGCGCGCGCGACATCGTGCAGCGGCTGGCGACGGCGGTGGCCTCGGCCTCGGCCGCGGGGAGCGACGTCGCGATCGTCACCGGGCCCCGGCTCCGGCCCTCGCTGGCGCAGCTCGTCCGCGCCGTGCTGCCTCACACGAAGGTGCTCTCCACGCTCGAGATTCCGCCGGAGGTGACGCTCCGGGCGGTGGGGACGGTGTCCTGAGATGCTGGTGAAGACGTTCTCCGGGAAGACGGGAGCCGAGGCGCTGGCGCGCGTGCGCGAGCACCTGGGCCCCGAGGCCTGCGTGCTCGAGATGCGCCGCCGCGCGGACGGCGTGGAAGTCGTCGCCGCGGCCGAGCGCCCCGGCCCGCGGGTCTCCGCGCCCGGCGGAGCGTACCCGCCGGCCTCGTCCGCGGGGGGCGCCGGCGCCGAGCGGCTGCGCGACGACCTCGTGGCCTGGGGCTTCTCGCTCCCGTTCGCCGAGCGGATCGCCGCCGCCGCGCAGAGCAACCTCGACGCCGAGCAGCTGGAAGACCGGATCGCCGCGCTCTCGTACGCGCGCGAGCTGGTCGCGCTGTGGGTGCCGGCCAGCCCCGCGCCCGCGCCGCCGGTGCTGGCGCTGGTCGGGCCGCCGGGGGTCGGCAAGACGACGACGCTCGCCAAGCTGGCCGCGCTCGAGCTCTACCGCGGCGAGCGGGCGGTCGCGCTGGCCTCCGCCGACGGGCGCCGCCTGGGCGGGGCCGAGCAGCTCGAGAGCTACGCGCGGATCCTCGGCGTGCCGTTCGCGGCGGTCGGCGACCGGCGCGGGCTGGACCGCGCACGCGAGCGCGCCGGGCGGAACGCGATCCTGCTGCTCGACACGCCGGGCGTGCCGCGCGGCGACCTGCCGGCGATGGACCGCCTGGCCGACCTGCTGGCCGGCGTGCGGCGCGAGGAGATCGAGCTGCTGCTGGCGGCCGACCGCGACGCCGACTCGCTGGCCGACAGCGTCAAGCGCTTCGGCCGGCTGCGCCCCGGCGCGCTGGGCGCGACGCGGATCGACGAGGCGGTGCGCCCCGGCGGCCTGCTCACCGCGCTGGCGCGGGCCGGGCTGCCGCTGCGGCACCTCGGCACCGGTCCCGACGTCCCCGACGACATCGCCGTCGCCGACGCGCGCCGCCTGGCGGCGTGGGCCGTGCCGCTGCCCGGCGATCCGGCCGCGCCCTGGCGCGGCAACGGGGACGCACCGTGGCGCGGGAACGGGGCGCAACGATGAGCGCCGGCGCCGGGACCGCGCGGGGCGTGCCGCGCGGCGCGACGCGCCGGGCGCGGCGCGCGCTGGTGCTGGCCGTCACCTCGGGCAAGGGGGGCGTCGGCAAGACCGTCGTCGCCGCCAACCTGGCGATCGCGCTGGCCCGCGCCGGGCTGTCCACCACGCTGCTCGACGCCGACCTCTCGCTGGCCAATGCCGACGTGCTGCTCGGCCTCGCCCCGGCGCGCACGATCGAGCACTTCTTCCGCGAGCAGGTGCCGCTGACCGAGATCGCGATCGAGGGTCCCGCCGGGGTCCGCGTCATTCCCGCCGGCTCGGGGATCCCGGAGCTGGCGCACCTGCCGCCGGAGGAGATGCTGCGCTTCGTCGAGGGGCTGCGCGCCGTCGGCGAGAGCTGCGAGGTGCTGCTGATCGACACCGCGGCCGGGATCGGCGACCAGGTCTCGCGGATGCTGATGCTCGCCGACCGCACGCTGCTCGTCACCTGGCCGGAGCCGGCCGCGCTGGTCGACGCCTACGCCGCGCTCAAGGTCGCGCTGCGGCGCGACCCCGGGCAGGAGATCGGCCTCGTCGTCAACGGCGTCGCCGACGAGGCCGAGGCCGGCCGCGTGCACCGCCGCCTGCTGGCCGCGACCGAGCGCTTCCTCGGCCGCGGGATCGACCTCGATGGCTTCATCCCGAGGGATGAGGCCGTCGCCGACGCCGCGCGCCGCCAGAGCGCGCTCGTGATCGTCCACCCCCACGCGCCCGCCAGCCGCTCGATCGAGCGCCTGGCCGCCAAGGTCGCGGCGCGCGCGCGAGCGCGCCGCCTTTCGGGAGCATCGGAACGATGGCACGGGAACGAACCGCAGCCGGGAATCCAGCACTGATGCGCGTCGCACCCCACGCCGACGCGCCGCTCGTCGACCCGTCGGTCGAGTGGTCGGCCGCGGCCCGCGTCCCGGGCTCCGCCGCGCGCGACCGCCTGCTGGTCGGGCACACCGGGCTCGTGAAGTACCTCGCCCACCGGATCGGCTCGCGGCTGGCCGGACCGATCGACTACGACGACCTGGTCGGCGACGGGATCCTCGGCCTGATGGAGGCGATCGACCGCTTCGACCCGGCGCACGGCGTGCAGTTCAAGACCTACGCCGAGTCGCGGATCCGCGGCGCGATCCTGGACGGCGTGCGGGGCCGCGACTGGGCCCCCCGCTCGCTGCGCCGCGCCGCGCGCCGGCTGGAGACGGCGATCGTCGCCGTCGAGCGCCGCACGCGCCGCACCGCGCAGGACGAGGAGATCGCGGCCGAGCTCGAGATCTCGGTCGACGAGCTGCACGCGCTGTACCAGCAGGCCCGCGGCGTGCGCCTGGGCCACATGCCGGCCAGCGAAGAGGAAGGGAACGACCCGGCCGACCCGGGCGCCAGCCCGCTCTTCCAGGTCGAGGAGAAGGAGCGGCGCGAGGTCCTGGCGCAGGAGATCGACCACCTTCCCGAGCGCGAGCGGATGGTCCTCTCGCTGTACTACGAGCGCGGCCTGACGCTGAAGGAGATCGGCGCCGTGCTCGACGTCACCGAGTCGCGGGTCTGCCAGATCCACACCCGGGCCGTCGGCCGGCTGCGCGCGCGCGTCGGCGAGCGGCTCACGGCGCCCACGGTGGAGGCCCTGCGATGAGCCGCCTGCTCTCCCAGGAAGAGGTCGATGCCCTGCTCGCCTCGTTCGGACCGGACGAAGCCGACCAGCCGCCCGACGACGCGATCCCGTTCGACCTGCGGGCCCCGCTGCTGCTCGCGGGCGAGCGGCTGTCGCTGGTCCAGGCGGCGTGCGAGAAGATCGCCGACGAGGTCGCCGACGCGCTGACGGTGATCCTCGTCGCCGACAAGCCGATCAAGGGGGAGTTCACCGGCCTGGTCCAGCAGCCGGCCAGCACGGTCCTCTCGACGCTGGCCAACGGCGAGCCGCTCGGGCTGTTCGTCGACGAGGCGGGCGACCCGGTCGGCGGGATCTCGTTCCAGGGCGAGCTGGCCCTCTCGATGGTCGACCGGCTGCAGGGCGGCGAGGGCGGGATGGTCGCCGGCCGGCCGCTGTCGTCGGTCGAGAACCGGCTGCTCGAGAGCGCCTTCCACCGCCTGACGCGGTTCCTCGACGAGCGCTGCGCGCTCGCCCCGGTGCGCTCCGGCGGGCTCGATCACGACCCGATCTTCGGCCGGCTCGCGCAGCGCGGCGGGATGCTCGCGACGGCCGCGATCCGGATCGAGCTGGGCGGCGGCGACACCGTCTGCCGCCTGCTGATGACCCCGCTGCTGACCAACCGGCTGGTGGCCGAGGCCATCCCGCCGCCCGACCGCAACGCGCCGCCGGAGCTGATCGAGGCGCTGCGCAAGGTCCCGGTGACGGTCGAGCCGGTGATCGCCGGGGCCAGCCTGCGCGTCACCGACCTGCACCGGATGCGCCCCGGCCAGGTGCTGCAGCTCGACGTGCCGGAGCACGACGGGCTGGGGCTGCGCCTCAACGGCACGCTGCTCGCGCAGGGCGTGCTGCGGCGGCAGGACAAGGTGCGCCTGTTCGAGATCAGGCAGCTCGCGCCGGTGAAGGCCGGCGACTGAGCGGGAGAGACCGATGACCATCCGCGACCTGAACGACCTCGAAACCCCGGAAACGCTGCGGGCCGGCGCGCCGTCGCTGGCGGGCGGATCGCTGCTCGACCAGATCGAGCTGCCGCTCGAGGTGCGGCTCGGCAAGCAGGTCTGGGCCCTCGAGCGCGTGCTCGGGCTGCGCGCCGGCGACGCCGTGCCGGTCGGCCTCGAGGGGGACGACATCGTCACGCTCTACGTGCAGGACCGCCCGTTCGCGATCGGCGACCTCGTCGTGGTCGACGGGCGCTTCGCCTTCCGCGTGCGCGAGTTGGCCGAAGGGGGGACGCCCTGATGCGCGAGCTGCTGTGGGTCCAGCTCTGCTTCGACCTGGCGATGCTGTTCGCGCTGCTCGCGCTCGAGCGCAGCACCGGCCGGCGCAGCGCGGTCCGTGCCGCGCACGGCGCGCGCGAGGCCGTGCCTGCGCCGCACGCCGCCGCGCCGCGCCGCGCGCGCTTCGCGCTGCTGCGCCGCGGGCCGCGCGAGGCGGTCCCCGAGCAGCCGGCCGCGGCCGCGGCTTCCGGCGCATCCGCGTCGCCGCCCGCCGGCCTGGCCGAGCTGATCGAGCGCGCGGAGAGCCAGGAGCTGGTGGCCGAAGCGGCGCTGCGCCAGCGCCTGACGCGGTTCCGCGAGAGCGCGGGCTGATGCTCCCGGCGCTCGCCGTGGGGGGTGTCTACCGCGCGGAGGTCGTGCGGCTGATGGCCGACGGCCGGGCCCGGATGCGCGTCGGCGAGCGCGAGGTGCAGGCCCAGGCGCGGACCGCACTGGTCGAGGGCGAGACGGTGTGGGTCGAGGTGGAACGGCTCCAGCCCGACGTGATCCTGCGGATCCGGGCCCGGCAATGAGCGCCTCCCGGGCGGCAGGAATTGCCGGGCCCGCGGGAAGCGGCGGGTCGGGCGCGCAGCGGGCCAGCCGCCGCCGGGCGGAACGGAACTTGCAGCAACGGTGCGGATAGGCGGACCGCGCTTCGCGGATCGACCGAGGACGGAGGTGACCGGATGTACCCGCTGCTCTACACGGGTGCCTCGGGGCTGGTGGCGGGGGAGAAGAACCTCGACGCCATCTCCAACAACCTGGCGAACGCCGGCACGACGGCCTACCGGCCGGAGCGGGCGCTCTTCGCCTCCTACCTCGACCGCGCGGTCGTCGCCGGGACCCCCGGCGGCAACCCCGCCGGCCCCCGGGGCGTGGCTTTCGCCGGGGCCTGGCGCGACGACACCCCCGGCCCGCTGCGCGAGACCGGGAACCTCTTCGACGTCGCGATCGCCGGCCGCGGCTGGTTCCGCGTCGAGACCCCCGCCGGCGAGCGGCTGACCCGGGCCGGCAACTTCCAGCGCGACGCCAAGGACCGCCTCGTCACCGCCGAGGGGTTCCCCGTGCTCGACGACAAGGGGAAGCCGATCACCATCGGCGCCGAGGGCGAGGTCGCCCTCGTGCCCGACGGAACCTTGACGGTCGACGGCGAAGCGGTGGCGCGGATCGGGGTGGTCGACGCCCGCCTGGCCGACCTCTCCCGCGAGGGCGGGAACCTCTGGAAGGCCAGCGCGACCCCCACGCCGATTCCGGCCGAGGAGACCGTGCTCCGGCAGGGCTTCCTCGAGCAGTCGGGCGTCGTCGCCGTCGAGCAGCTGGTCGCGATGATCGCCACCCAGCGGATGTTCGAGATGAACCAGAAGGTGGTCGACGTGGCCGCCAACACGATCGCGCGCCGGGCTCTCGAGCTCTCCGGCGTGCGCTGACAGGAGGCTCGCCGATGGAACGCTCGCTCTGGACCGCCGCGACCGGCATGGCCGCGCAGCAGGTCAACATGGACACGATCGCCAACAACCTGGCGAACCTCAGCACCAATGCCTTCAAGCGCAGCCGGCCGGTCTTCGTCGACCTGCTCTACCAGACGCTCAACGCGCCCGGGACCGCCTCGAGCTCGAGCACCAACCTCCCCTCCGGCGTCCAGCTCGGCCTCGGCGCGCGGACGTCGTCGGTGCAGAAGATGTTCGAGCAGGGCGAGTTCAAGCCGACCGAGAACCCGCTCGACGTGATCATCGCGGGCCGGGGCTTCTACAAGTTCACGCAGCCCGACGGAACGGAGGTCTACTCGCGCGACGGCGCGTTCACGCTCGACGAGAACGGCAACATCGTCAACTCGATGGGCTACCCGCTCAACCCGCCGATGGTCATCCCGCAGGACGCGAACTCGATCACGATCGCACCCGACGGGACCGTCTCGGTGCAGCTCTCGGACAACACGGTGACCCAGCTCGGCAACATCGAGGTCGCGAATTTCATCAACCCGGGCGGCCTGCAGGCGCTGGGGGACAACCTGTTCGTCAACACCGTCGCCAGCGGCGACGCGATCAGCGGGACGCCGGGCCAGGACGGCCTGGGCGAGCTGCGCCAGGGGTTCCTCGAGACCTCGAACGTCAACATCGTCGGCGAACTGGTCGACATGATCACGGCCCAGCGGGCGTACGAGCTGAACTCGCGCTCGATCCGCTCGGTCGACGACATGCTGCGCCTGCTCGGCCAGCTGGTCCGTTAGGCACCGGCGATGACCGCCGCCGCGCTCGCGCTCGCCGTCGCGCTGCTCGCCGCGCTGGGGCCTTCCCCGGCCGGGGCCGCGACGGCGGAGCCGCGGCTCGAGGCGGCGGTCCGCGCGCTGATCGCCGCGCGCTTCCCCGACGGCTCGGCCGAGATCGTCTCGATGCGCAGCGTGGCGGACCCGGGGGAGATCCCGCCGCCGGCGTCGATCGAGGCCCAGGAGCCGGTCAACGGGCTCGCCGCGGGGACGTCCCTGCTGTCGATCCGGATCCAGGATCGGCCGGAGGCGGCCGTGCGGATCGTGCCGATGGCCGTGACGCTGCGCCTCTACGGGCCGGTGGTCGTCGCGGCGAGGGACCTGCTGCGCGGCGAGCTGGTCGACGCCGCGGCGCTGAAGATCGAGCGGCGCGTGCTCAAGCGCGGCGACCGGGTGCTGAACGACCCGCAGCCGGCGCTCGGGCTGGCGGCGAAGGGAACGATCCGGAAGGGCGACGTCGTGCGCCTGGGCGCGCTCACCCGCCCGGCGGCCGTCGAGCCCGGCCAGACCGTGGTGCTGCAGATCGAGCAGGGCGGGGTCGCGCTGGCGATGGAGACGACGGCGCGCGGGCGCGGCGAGGTGGGGCAGGTGGTGCTGGTCGAGGGGATGGACCGCAAGCCGATCCGCGCGCGCATCGTCGCCCCGGGACGGGTCGAGGTCTGGAAGGCCGCGCGAACCGCGCCCGGCGACCAGCCGACGCCCGCGGCGCAGGCCGCCGAGACGAAGGAGGCATCGTGAACGCTCATCGGCCCGCGGCCCCGGCCGCGCCGCTCCTGCTGCTCTTCGCCGCCGTCGCAGCGCTGTTCGGCTGCGCGTCGACGCCGTTCATGCCCCCCTCGGTCTACGAGCAGCCGATGCCGACGCTCGAGCAGGTGCCGCCGGCGGGGCCGGTCTCGCCCGGCTCGCTCTTCACCGACACCAACGCGGCCGACCTGGCCGGCGATTTCCGGGCGCGCCACACCGGCGACGTGCTGATCGTGCGGGTCCGCGAGACCTCGCTCGGCAAGTCGGCGTCCGACAAGAAGCTCGGCCGGCAGTCGGCGAGCACGCTCGACGCGCCGGTCGTCTTCGGCTGGCAGGACAGCGTCAACTTCGCGCTCGATCCGGCGCTCTCGACCAGCACCGACCTGCAGTTCGACGGCAAGGGCGAGACGACGCGCGAGTCCGAGCTGACCGCGACGATCGCGGTCCGCGTGATGGCGGTCGGCAGCGGCGGCCGGATGCTCGTGGTCGGCCAGAAGGACGTCAAGGTCAACCAGGAGCGCCAGCGGCTGACGCTGGCCGGGATCGTCCGGCCCGAGGACATCGCCCGCACCAACGTGATCGACTCCTCGCGCATCGCCGACCTGACGATCACCTACGGCGGATTCGGCGACATCAACGACACGACGCGCCAGCCCTGGTTCCAGCGGCTGCTGGCCGTGCTCTGGCCGTTCTGAGCCGGGGAGGCGGGATGTCACTGGCACGCATCGTGAGGTTCTCGGCCGCCGCGCTGCTCGCGGCCGCGGTCCTGCCCGTTTCGGCCGCACAGGCCCCGGAACCCCCGGCCGCGGTCCCGGTTCCGGCCGCGGTCCCGGCACCGGCGCCCGTCCCCGTCTCGCGGACGATGGTTCCGCTGCGCCAGGTGGTCGAGGTGCAGGGAGTGCGCGACAACCAGCTCGTCGGCTACGGGCTGGTGGTCGGGCTCAACAACACCGGCGACGGGACGCAGGCCCGCTTCACCGTGCAGAGCATCGCCAACGCGCTGCAGCGGATGGGGATCGTGATCGACCCGATCGCGATCCGCGTGCGCAACGTGGCCGCGGTCATGGTGACCGGGACGCTGCCGGGCTTCGCGCAGCCCGGGACGCGGATCGACATCAACGTCGCCTCGCTCGGCGACGCCAAGTCGCTCGCCGGCGGCGTGCTGCTGATGACGCCGCTGAAGGCGGCCGACGGCCTGATCTACGCGGTCGGGCAGGGGCCGCTCACGGTCGGCGGCGCGTTCAGCGCCGGCGGCGGCGGCAACACGGTCGTGAAGAACCACCCGACCGCGGGGGCGATCCCGGGCGGAGCGCTCGTCGAGCGGTCGGCCGGGGTGGACCTCTCGCAGGAAGCGGTGCTCACGCTGCAGGTCAAGACCCCCTCCTTCGGCGTCGCGCAGCGCGTTCAGCGCGCGCTGGAGACGGCGTTCGGGCCGGGCAGCGCGCGCGCCGTCGACGCGGGGACGGTCCGCGCCGCGGTCCCGGCTTCGATGAAGGGCGACCCGGTCGAGTACCTGGCGCGGGCGATGGAGCTTCCGGTCGAGCCGGACATCCCGGCGCGGGTCGTGATGAACGAGCGCTCGGGGACCGTCGTCCTCGGCGGCGACATCAAGATCTCGCGCGTTGCGGTCAGCCACGGCGACCTCACCGTCTCGGTCTCCACGCGCTACGAGGTCAGCCAGCCCGCCCCGTTCTCCTACAAGGGCGACACCAAGGTCGTTCCCCAGACCGACGTCGTCGCCGAGGAAGGGGACGCGAAGGGACTGGTGCTGGGCGAGGGGGCGAGCGTGGACGACCTCGTCGCCGCGCTGCGCCGGATCGGCGCCACGCCGCGCGACATGATCGCGATCCTCGAGGCGATGCACGCCGCCGGGGCGCTGCACGCCGAACTGGTGGTGATCTGATGCTGACCCGCGCCGTCGGTGCGGCGGGCGCCGGGAAGGCGGCCGACGGCGCCGCCGAGACGGAGGCGATCCGCAAGGCGGCCCGCGGCTTCGAAGCGATGCTGCTGCGCGAGCTGATGTCGGCGATGGAGAAGGCCCAGCTCGAGGAGGGGGGGTTCTTCGGGGCCTCGTCCGGCTTCGCCGCCCACCAGACGACGATGGAGCTCTACCTGTCCGAGGCGATGGCCGAGCGGGAGCCGCTGGGCCTGGCCGACGACATCGCCCGGCAGCTCTCCCGTACGGATTCGTTCGATCTTTCCCGCGGCGGGGCTCAAGTCTCGGCGGCCGCGGCCGAAAAGACACTTGGAGCGGCGTGTACCGCGGGCCTCGCCCTCGGTAAGACGCCTGAGGATGGACGCCATGAAGATCCATAACGAGAACCCGGTCAACAGGTTGCAGGGACTCCTCGACCGCCTCGACGAGACCGAGCGGGGCGAACGGACCGGCCGGCCCGGCGAAGGGGGAGGCACCCGCGTGCCCGGCGACATCCCGGGTTCGGGCGGGGACGGCTTCGAGGTTTCCATGCGGGCGCGGGAGATCGCCGAGCTGCGCGGGACGATCGAGGGGCTCCCCGACGTGCGCGAGCGGCTCGTCCAGCGCCTGCGCGAAGAGATCGCGAGCGGGCTCTACCGCGCCGACGGCCGGCGGATCGCCGACGCGATGCTCGACGAGGAGGGCGCCTTCGCGGACCGCGTGGGCCGGACCGGATCGCCTCGTGAGAACTGAGCCGGCCATCCGGCCGGCCTCGGCGCTCGCCGGGGTCCTCGAGGCCGAAGCGGAGCTCTTCGCCGAGCTGGCGGAGATGTCGGTCGAGCAGCGGCACGCGCTGCTCGCCGCCGACAGCGCCCGACTGGGCGAGCTGGCCGCGCTGGCCGAGACCCTCGCGCTGCGCTTCACGCTGCTCGATCGCGAGCGGCAGCGGCTGGAGGCCGACGCGGCCGGCTCCGGTCCGGCGGTCGAGCGCGCGCGCGCCGGCGCGCTCTCCGCGTTCCAACGCATGCTGCGCGAGACCGCCGTGTCGGGGATGGTGCTGGAGCGCTGGGGCGACACCTTCGCCGCGCGCCAGGCGGCGGTGAGCTCGATCGTCGCCTCGACCTACCTCCCGGACGGCCGCGCCCCCGGCGCGCCGGCCTCCGGCGTCCGGCTGTCGACGGAGGGCTGACGATGAGCGGCTTCTCGCACTTCGCGATCGGCCTGTCCGCGCTGCGGGCGGCCCGGCTGGGGATCAACGTCGCGGGGCTCAACGTCGCCAACGCGAACACGCCGGGCTTCTCGCGCCGCCGGATCGAGCTGCAGATGGGCCCGATCCTGGACGTCCCCGGCGGCCAGAGCTCGATCGGCGTCGACATCGCCAGCCTGCACCGGGTGCGCGACGTCTTCCGCGACTTCGGCGCCCGGCAGGAGATGAGCCGGCTCGGCGGCGACCAGGGCCGGACCGAGATCCTGGCCGCGCTGGAGCCGATGCTGGGCGAGGTCGACAGCGCGCCGCTGCGCCTGTCGATCTCCAACCTGTTCGACGCGATGGACCGGCTCTCGGCGCAGCCCGACGACATCGCGCTGCGCGGCGACGTGATCTCCGCGGCCAGGGAAGTCGCGGCGTCGATGCACCGCACCGACAACTACGTGGTGGAGTCGCAGCGGATGGCGGACCTGAAGGTCCGCGAGACCGCGGGCCGCGCCAACGAGATCCTCGGGCGGCTGGAGGCGATCAACCGCCAGGTCGTCGCCCAGGAAGCGGACGGCGACGAGGGCTCCGACCTGCGCGACGAGCGCGACCTGCTGGTCGACGAGCTCTCGCAGCTGGTCGGCGTGCGCACGGTCGAGTCGCCGAACGGCCAGCTCTCGGTCTTCCTCGAGTCGTCGGGCGACACGCTCCTGACGGGCGTCAGCGCGCGGCCCTTCACCTTCGCCTACAACGTGGACGGCCTGGCGCACGTCACCGTCAGCCGCGCCGGCGAGAAGGTCGACATCTCGACGCTCGGCGCGGGCGGCAAGCTGGGCGGCTACGTCGCCGTGCGCGACCAGGACCTGGCGGGCTACCGCGACCGGCTGGACACGCTGGCCTCGGCGCTGATCGAGCGCTTCAACACCGTCCACTCCGCCGGCTACGGGCTCGACGGCTCGACCGGCCAGAACTTCTTCGCCCCGACCACGCCCGGCACGCGCGCGGCCCAGACGATGGCGGTCGACGCGGCGCTGGCGGCCGACCCGCGCCGGCTCGCCGCCGCTTCGGCGGCGGGCGAGCCCGGCAACAACGTCAACATCCTCGCGCTGCTCGGCCTGCGGGAAGCGGGCGTCGACGCGCTCGAGGGGCGCACGCTGGTCGAGTACACCGCGGACCTGATCTCGGAGGTCGGCCGCGACACGCTGCTCTCCTCGGCGTCCGAAGAGGCGAGCCGCACGATCGTCGACGCGCTCGTCGCGCAGCGGCAGCAGACCTCGGGCGTCGACCTCGACGAGGAGGCCGCCGACCTGATGAAGTGGCAGCGGTCCTACGAGGCGGCAGCGCGATTCATGCAGACCGCGGACAAGCTGACGCAGCTCGCGATCGAGATGTTCGGAGGCTGACGGCGATGCGCGTGAGCCAGGCGTACACCCAGGACATCTTCCTGCGCAACCTGCGCAAGGTGAAGGCGCAGCTCGACGAGGCGCTGGCCCGCTCGTCGTCCGGCAAGCGCGTGCGCTTCGCTTCCGACGACCCGGCGGCGGCCGGCGAGCTGCTGCGGCTGGCCGACGAGGCCCAGAAGCTGACCGCGCGCCAGCACGGGCTGTCGCAGGCCCGGCCCTGGCTGCAGCTCACCGAGCAGGCCGTCACCGAGCTGTCCACCGTGCTGATCTCGGCGCAGCAGACGGCGATCCAGGGCGCGTCGGAGACGATGAAGCCCGAGCAGATGAAGGCCCTCGCGGAAGCGATCCGCGGGCTGCGGCAGCAGGTCTCCGGGCTGACCGAGCTGCGGGTTTCCGGGCGGTTCATCTTCTCGGGGACCCAGACCACGACCAACCCCTACGACGCGGCCGGCGTCTACCAGGGGAACGACCGGCGGATCGAGGTCCCGATCGACGACGTGACGGTCGCGATCAGCCTCCCGGCGGACGACGTCTTCGGCGAGATCACGAACCCGGGCGACGCGACCACCCCCCCGGCCGGCACCGGCGCGATGGGAGTGCTCGCGCAGCTGGAGTGGGCGATGGACCACGGCGACCAGGCGATGGTGCGGTCGCTGCTGGACCCGCTGCGGAACGTGATCACCGACAACTCGGCGATGCTCGCGCACATCGGTACGCAGCGGAAGATCCTCGAGGACGGCGACCTGCGGCTGGCCGACCGCCGGCTGGCGGTCGAGTCGCGCGCCGCGGACCTCGGTGCCGCGGACATGGCCGAGGCGCTGTCGGACGTCGCGATGTTCCAGACCAACTACAGCGTCACGCTGCAGGCCGGGGCCCAGCTCTACGGCCCGAACTTCTTCGACTACCTGGGATGAGACGCCCTTGAGCCACGCCGTCGCCGACCGCGAGTGCCAGTCCGCGCTGAAGAGGAGCGCGCCCTCGGTCCTGTACTTCGCCCAGGGGCTGCCGGGCTTCGACGAGCTGCGCCGCTGGGAGCTGCTCGAGCACGCGGAGGCGCGGCCGTTCCTGTGGCTGCGCGCCGTCGAGCGGCCGCAGGTTGCGCTGCTGGTCGTCGACCCGCGGGAGCTGGTCAGCGGCTATCGGCCGGCGATTCCGGCGGGCGCCTGGTCGCGTCTCGGCGACGGGAGCGAGGCGCGCAGCCTGACCTTCGTCGTGGTCAGCCTGTCGGAGCCGGGGGCGAGTGCCAACCTGCGCGCTCCGCTCGTGGTCGACCCGCAGACGATGCGCGGCGAGCAGGTGATCCTGGAGGACGGCGAGTGGCCGGTGCGCTTCGGCCTCGTGCCCTCCGAAGAGTGCGAGGCGCAAACCGGGACAGGGAGGTCCCCCACATGCTCGTCCTCAGCCGCAAGATAGGGCAGTCGCTCCTCATCGGGAACGACATCCGGATCAAGGTCGTCGAGATCCGCGGGCAGCAGGTGCGGCTCGGACTCGAAGCGCCGGACGACGTCCCCGTGATCCGCGAGGAGCTGCACCGCGAGGTGGCCGAGACCAACGTCCGCTCCGCGGTGCCGGACGCCGGCGCGGTGGCCCAGCTGGCGGCGCGGCTGCGACGCCAGGCGCCCAAGGCCGAGCCTCCGGCCGGGGAGGTTCCGTGAGAAGCGCGACGGGCGGAACGCTGGCGAGTCGTCTACCCGGTCAGCTCCCGACGATGCCGCGGGCGGCGCAGCGCGCGCTGGGTCTCCTGGCCGATCCCGACGTGTCGAGCGAGCAGCTGCGGCAGGTCATCGAGACCGACCAGAGCCTGACCGCGGCGGTGCTGCGGCTGGCCAACTCGGCGCTGTTCGGGTTCATGCAGCCGATCGCGACGCTCTCGCACGCGATCACGCTGATCGGGTTCATCCGCCTGCGCTCGCTGATCATGGCCTCGATCGTCGCCGGCATGCGGGACCGGATCCCGGCCGGCGCGGCGGCCGAGGCGGCGCTGATCTGGGAGCACTCGATCACCACCGCGCTCGGGGCGCGCCTGCTGGCCAAGCAGGTCGGGATGGCGCAGGCCGAGGAGGTCTTCGTCGCCGGCCTGCTGCACGACTGCGGCCGGATGCTCCTCCTGACGCAGAGCACCCCCGCCTACCTCGAGCTGGTCGAGTCCGCCGGGGGCCTGCTCCCGACGCCGGCCGAGGAGGAGGCCAAGCTCGGAACCTGCCACCAGCAGGTCGGCGCCGAGCTGCTCGAGACGTGGGGCTTCGCCGCCCAGCTCGTCGAGGCCGCGGCCTGCCACCACGGGCCGGAGTTCGGCCACGGGCCGCACGCGGCGCTGGTGGCGCTGGTCGCGCTGGCCGAGCGCCTCCCCGACCCGATGCGCCGCGAGGATCCCGCGCCGGTGCTGGCGGTCCTGGGGCTGCAGGACCGCGATCTGGCGGCCCTCGCGTCGGACCTCCGGGCGGGGATCTCCGAGGGGCTGGGCGCACTCCGCGGGCTGTAGGCCGGGTCCCGGTCCCCTCCACCCGGTTCCACCGCCCAGGCCCCGGCCGCGCGCCTTCCCGGCGCGCCCGATCCGGTCAAGTCCGCGCCATTCCGGGCCGATACGACTCGCGGGGGCCCCTGTCCCCAGCGGGACCAGCGCGTGGACGCATCGACCGTCATCGGACTGATCGTGGCCGTCACCCTGATCGGCGCGGCTGTCGCCCTCGGCGACCGGCCGGTGCAGTTCGTCGACGCCGCGTCGCTGCTGATCGTACTCGGCGGCACGCTCGGCGTGACGTTCATCAAGAACCCGCTCGGGCGCGTCTTCTCGACCTTCGCGGTCGTGCGCAACGCCTTCACGCGCAAGGCACCGCGGCCGGACGACCTGATCGAGGAACTGGTCGCGCTCTCGCGCACCGCGCGCCGCGAGAGCCTGCTGGCGCTCGAGCGCCTCGAGATCAGGGACCCGTTCCTGGCGCGCGCGGTCGGCCTCGCGGTCGACGGCTACGAGCCCGAGACGATCCGCCAGATGCTCGAGACCGAGACCGCCGCGCTCGCGCAGCGGCACCGGTACGGCCAGGAACTGCTGGAGGGGATGGCGGCCTCGGCTCCCGCCTTCGGGATGATCGGGACCCTGATCGGGCTGGTGCGGATGCTCTCGACGCTGGAGGAGCCGTCGAAGATCGGACCGGCGATGGCGCTCGCGATCCTCACCACGCTCTACGGCTCGCTGATCGCCTACCTGCTCTGCCTGCCGCTGGCCGAGAAGCTGAAGAACCGCAGCCGCGAGGAGGTGGCGGCGCGGATGCTGGTGCTGGAGGGGATCCTGGCGATCGTCGAGGGGGATCATCCGGCGTCCGTGCAGCAGAAGCTGACGGCTCACGTCGCTCCGGCGCTGCGACGCGCGGCGAACCGGCGGCCGGGCACGGAGGCGGCGTGAAGCGGGAACCGTTGACGGTCGCGTTCGAGGACGATGCGCCGCGGCCCGGTGCGCCGGCCTGGATGCTCACCTACGGCGACCTGATGTCGCTCCTGCTGTGCTTCTTCATCATGCTGCTGGCGTTCAGCACGATGGAGCAGGAGCGCTTCAAGGTGGTCTCGGGATTCATCCGCGACGCTTTCGGCGTGCAGACCGTCCGGCGCACGACCGACGTGCCGGTCGGCGCCGCGCTCCTCGACAACACCACCTCGATGCCGGCCTACGCCAAGGCGCAGCTCCTCGAGCAGGCCAGGAACGCGCTGCGCGACGCGGCGCCGGAGCTGGGCGCCGAGGTGATCCTCGAGGACGAGGGGGTGCGGATCCGGATGAACAACGGACCGCTCTTCAAGCCCGGCAGCGCCGAGCTGGAGCCCGCCGCCGGCGCCCCGCTGGCGCGGATCGCGGCGCTGGTCCGCGAGGTCGGCGCGCGGGCGACGGTGGAAGGGCACAGCGACAACGTGCCGATGCGCGGCGCGGCATTCCCGAGCAACTGGGAGCTGTCCGCGGCGCGCGCGGGCGCCGTGGTGCGATTCATGACCGCGCACGGCCTGGCCCCGGTGCGGCTGGAAGCGGTGGGACACGCCGACACGCGGCCCGTCGGCGACAACGCGACGGAAGAAGGACGGCGCCGGAACCGCAGGGTGGAGATCCTGGTCCGGACCGGGCGCTGATCGCCCCGCATTCGAGAGGTGCAGAGATGGCGGAAGAGACCAAGCCTGCAGAGCCCGTGAAGAAGAGCAAGCTGAAGCTGTTCATCATCATCGGCGTCGTGCTCGTCGTGCTCGCGGGCGGCGGCACCGCGGCGCTGCTGATGTTCGGCGGCGGCGGCAAGAAGGCCGAGGCGGCCGAGGGGAAGGAGGACGAGGGGGGGCACGGCGGCGAGAAGGGCGAGGGGAAGGCGGGCGAGTCGCTGGTCTCGTTCGACACCTTCGTCGTCAACCTCGCCGACCCGAAGGGGGACCGCTTCCTCAAGGCGACGATCCGCGCCGTGCTGAGCGACCCGGAGGTCGCGACCGAGCTGCAGAAGGACGAGCTGACACGCACGCGGGTCCGCGACCGGATCATTTCGGTGCTGACCTCGAAGTCCTTCGAGGAGGTGGCGAGCCCCGGCGGCAAGGACGCGCTGCGCCAGCAGCTGCTGCGCGAAATCAACCAGTCGTTGCCCGACGACGTGGTTTCCGAGGTGCTGTTCGTGGAGTTCGTCGTGCAGTGACGCAGGACGGGCCGGCACGGGGGCCGGCCCCTACGGGCCCCGCACGGCAGCTGTAGGGGCCGGCCTCCGTGCCGGCCCGCACGGCAGTTGCAGGGGCCGGCCTCCGTGCCGGCCCGCACGGCAGCTGTAGGGGCCGGCCTCCGTGCCGGCCCGCTCACTGCGGCCCGCACGGACGCGGGAGGAGTCGACATGGACGTCACCATCGGCGCGGTCACCCGCGTCGGCGACAAGGCGGAGGCCAGGGAGGGCGCGGGTGCCCAGCTCGAGGCCCGTCTGCTCCACGTCCGCGGCCCGCGCCGGACGCGCGGCTCCAAAGCCGCCGAGGAGCGCGCGGCCGGTTCCCCGGCGGTCGACCCGCCCGGAGCCCGGGTCCTCGTGCTGCTCGTCCCCGACGCCTTCCGCCTGCCGCCCGACCTCGACCAGGGACGCTACCGCGTCTTCCTGCGCTTCGTCCGCAGGTGAGCCGGCGGCGGCTTGCCGCCGGGGCGGAGCGGTCTTACCCTGATCCTGTCAAAGCGCACCCGTGGGGGCGAAAGGACTCGACGGGGATAGGAAAGCGCGGGTGGCACGCCGAGGCTCCCGCTCCTCGATAAAAACGGGACGTTTAATAAACGCCAACACCAACTACGCAATCGCTGCCTAACTAAAGGCGGTGCGTCCTCTCCGATCCGCCCGTGGGTTGGAGTCAGGGCGTCAATGTACGCGGGCTGGCTCGAGGCGGGCGGCCCACCCACCGAGAGCGAGATCAATGGGCTGGCCGGACGCGATCCTGCCCTTCGGAGCGCGCGAGGCGAGATCCAAATGAAGCGGCTAAGCGTGTAGAAGCCCGTCGTAGACCATCCTCGGACGTGGGTTCGATTCCCACCGCCTCCACCATCGCAAAGAAGTCGAACCGACTTCCGGGCCCGGGGCGCGGCCGCCCGGCGGTTCGGGGGGGCCCATCCCCCGCCTCCCGCAGTCGGCGTATCATCAGAGAGTCCTCGAGAGCGCACGTGACCGGTCCGCCCCGCGGACCGTTCGATCGTTATCTGGTGCGGGCTGCCGCACGTGAAGCAGCCGCAGGAGGGCCGTCCATGTATCCCTTCAAGAAGATCCTCTGCCCGACGGACTTCAGCGAGCCCGCCGACTCTGCCCTGCAGGTGGCGCGCGAGATGGCGCACGCCATGCAGGCCAAGCTGCTCCTCCTGAACGTCGTGGTGCCGGTCACCGTCCCGGTCGCGGTCGAGATCCCGGTCGGCGCCGCGGTGACGCCGGAGGCCACGCTTCGCCGGTACCGCGAGCAGGCGGAAGAGGTGCTCGGGGCGCTCGTCGAGACGCTGGCGCCGACGGGTCTCGATGTCCAGGGACTCGTCGTCGAGGGCGACCCGGCCGACGCGATCGTCGCCGCCGCCGAGCGCGAGGAAGCCGACCTGATCGTGATCGCGACGCACGGCCGGACCGGCTGGCGAAGGATCGTCTTCGGCTCGGTGGCCGAGAAGGTCATCCGCCACGCGACCTGCCCGGTGCTGACGATCCACGAGCCGCGCGTCGCGGGCTGATACCCCGCCGCGCCGATCCTAGTCCGCCCGCCGGGTCGACTCCGGCAGCGGCGCCACCGCGCTGAGCCCGCGCGCGTCGACCTCCGCCAGCACGCGCGGCAGCACTTCCAGCACCGCGCGCTGCCCCGGCCCGTCGTGCAGCAGCAGGATCGCGCCGGGGCGGACCGCGGGCGCGAGCCGCTGCCAGACCCGCTCCGGGTCCTTCCGCACCGCGTCGAAGCCGCGCCGCGTCCACGAGACGAGCGACAGCTCGAGCGTCGCCAGCACCGGATCGAGCAGCGGCGAGCGCAGCCCCGCCGGGGGGCGGAAGAAGCGCGGCCGCCGCCCCGTGAGCGACTCGATCAGCCGGCCGGCGTGCGCCAGCTCGCGCGTCAGGCGCCGCACGCCGTACCACGGGAAGTGCGGGCTGTGCGCGAACGTGTGGTTCTCGACCGCGTGGCCGCGGTGCGCCATCTCGATCACCAGCCGCGAGTGCCGGTCGGCCCGCTCGCCGACGACGAAGAACGACCCCTTCGCGCCCGCCGCGTCGAGCAGGTCGAGCACGCGCGGCGTGATCTCGGGGTCGGGCCCGTCGTCGAAGGTCAGCGCGATCTCGCCCCGCGCCGCGGCCCCCGCCGGCAGTTCGCGCAGGTTGGGGCCGAGCAGCCGCGAGCGTGGCCACATCCCGGCGGCGGCCAGCACGGCGTGATCGGCGACGAGCGTCCCGAGCGCCCAGGGCCAGGTCGGCGGATCGAGCGCGATCAGGCCGAAGAGGCCGCCGTGGAGCACCGCCGAGCCCCAGACGAACGGCGACGGCTGCCAGCGCGCCATCAACGCTCCCCGTGCGGCGCGCTTCCGCCGTCCGCGAACCGCGCCAGGATCGCACGCCGGTCGATCTTCCCGCGCGCGCTGCGCGGCAGCGCGTCGAAGAACGCGATCGCGCGCGGGGCCTTGTGCGCCGCGAGCCGCTCGACGCACCAGGCGCGCACCGCGTTCCAGCCCAGCCCGGCGCGGGTCGCGACCGCGGCCGCGACGCGCTCGGTCCCCGCCGCCGGGTCGCGCAGCGCGAGCACCACGACCTCGTCCACTCCCGGCATCGCGGCGATCACGCGCTCCACCTCCGCCGGGTCGACCTTCTTGCCGCGCACGTTGATCCAGCCCTCGGCGCGGCCGACCAGGTGCAGCTCGCCGTCTACGAGGCGGCCGTAGTCGCCGGTGCGGAAGACCCCGCCCGCGAGCCGCGGATCGGGACCCGGGAGATAGCCCGCAGTCACTGCGGCCGAGCGGACGACGACGCGTCCCGCCCCCTCCGGCGCCCCGTCCTCGTGCTCCAGCTCGATCGTCACGCCCTCCACCGGCGCGCCGATCGCCCCGCGCTCGGCCGCGTCGCCGCGCCGGTCGAAGGCGATCCCGCCGCACTCCGACGCGCCGTAGAAGGGGTGCACGCCGCGGCCGTAGATCGCGCGGAAGCGGCGCGCGACCCCGGGCGCCAGCGGCGCGCCGGCGGTGATGACGAGCCGCAGCGACGGCGGCCACGGCGGCGGCGTGCCGAGCTCGGCGAGGGCCGCGATGAAGGCCGGTACCGTCGGCAGGAACGTCGCGTCCAGCGCGCGCGCGGCGTCGAGCGTGGCGAACAGCCCCTCGGGCCCGGGGAAGATCAGCGGCGTGCCGCGCCGCAGGGGCGGCAGCGCGACCGAGGCCAGGCCGTACGAGTGCGAGAGCGGCACCGCGGCGACGATCCGGTCCTCGGCGAAGAGCCCCATCGTGCGCGTCAGCTGCTCGTCGTCGGCGATCAACGCTGCGGCGGGCGCGATCACGCCCTTCGGTTCGCCCGTTGTGCCGGAGGAGAGCTTGACGACGGCGGCGCCGGCGCACGCGGGCGGTGCTCCGGCTCCCCGCAGGGCGGTCACGGTGAGTGCGCCGGGTTCGGCCAGCGAGGCCGGCCACGACTCCTCGACCCGCACCACCGCCGCCGCACCGAGGGCCTCCGCGACGTGGATCAGCTCGAGGTCGGGCGCACCGCTGTCGGCGAGCGCCGGCACGAGCCCACGCTCCCAGAGCGCGAGCAGCCCGGCCAGGAAGCCGCTGCCGTTCGGTGCCGAGTAGACGACCAGCGCGCCCGCGGGCAGCCCGGCTGCAGCCAGCCGTCCCGCGGCTCCCGCCGCCAGCACGGAAAGGACGGCGCGGGTCGTCGCCGGCGCCCCTGTCCGCAGCAGGAGCGGCGCGTCGGGCGCGGCTTGAAGCGTTCGCCGCCAGTCAAGTAAGATCTCGTTAGTCATCGACTTAGCCGACAGGTTACCGGAATCCGCGAACGCCGGTCACCGGCCCTCGGCTCGCTTTCCCCCGCCCCACGCGCGGAGAGACGCCCGTGATCGCGCCCAGAGAGACAGCCGGCCGGCCGGTGGTCGTCGTCACCGGCACGGGCGCGGTGACCGGTTTCGGCTGGGGGCAGGGCCCGCTCTTCGCAGCGCTCGCCCGCGGGGAGCGCGCGTTCCGGCCAATCGGACGCTTCGAGCACGCGCGTCACCGGACCCATCTCGCGGCCGAGGTCCCCGAGGCGGGGCGCCCGGCGGCGCTGGCGGGGTTGGCGCTGGCCGACGCCTTCGCGGTCTTCGCCGCCGAGGAGGCGCTGGAAGGGGCCGGACTCGAGCGCACGCGGCTCGGCGCGGGGACCGGCGTCTTCTTCGCCAGCTCCACCGGCAACATGGTCGAGGCCGAGCGCTTCTTCGCCGAGCTGACCGCCGCCGCACACCGCCGCGTGCGGACCGGCCTGCTGACCTCCCAGCCCTGCAGCGGACCGGCGGAGGCGATCGCCCGCCGCACCGGCGCCGCCGGCCCGACCGAGACCGTCTCCGCCGCCTGCGCCTCCGGCTCGATGTCGGTCGCGCGCGCGCTCGACGCGCTGCGCCTCGGGGAGTGCGACGTGGCGCTCGCCGGCGGGTCCGACTCGCTCTGCCAGCTGACCTACGGCGGCTTCAATGCCCTGCGCGCCGTCGACCCCGGCATGACGCGGCCGTTTCGCGACGGACGCCTCGGGCTCTCGATGGGCGAGGGCGCAGGGGTGCTCGTGCTGGAGACGCTCGAGCACGCCGTCGAGCGCGGGGCGCACCCCCTGGCGATCCTCGCCGGCGCTGCCGTCAGCTGCGACGCGAGCCACATGACGGCGCCGCACCCCGAAGGCGCGGGGGCGGTCCGCGCGATGCGCGACGCGCTCGCCGACGCCGGGCTGCGCGCGGACGAGATCGACTTCGTCAACCTGCACGGCACCGGCACCGCGCTCAACGACGACGCCGAGTGGGCCGCGCTCGTCACGGTCTTCGGCGCGCGCGCGGGGGAGATCCCGGTGGCGTCGACGAAGGCTCTCATCGGGCACCTGCTCGGGTCGGCGGGTGCGGTCGAGGCGGTGGTCACGATTCGCTCGCTGCGCGAAGGGTCGCTGCACCCGACCCCGGGCGGGGGGCCGCCGCCCGAGCCGCCGTCGGCGAAGACGCCGGTCCGCATCGGCCTCGACGCGCCGCTCCCGGTGCCGGGGGCGCGCTTCGCGCTCTCGGTCAACTTCGGCTTCGGCGGCGCCAACGCCGCGCTGGTCTTCGAGCGGCCGGGGACGGGCGCGTGAACGCCGCCCGCGACGACGGCGACGCGATCCGCGTCCGAGACCCGTACCCCGGCCTGCGCGACGTCGTGGTCACCGGCCTCGGGACGCTGGGTGCATTCGGCGCCGGACGCGAGGCGCTGGCCGCCGGGCTGCGCGCGGGCGCCCCGCGGCTGTCGCCGGTCGAACGGCCGCCCGGCTATCACCGCGCGCGCTCCGCGCAGGCCGCGGCGCTGGTGACCGAGAAGGATCTCTCCCGCTGGGTGGCGCCCGCCGCGGCCCGGCGGATGGGGCTGCCGTCGCGCTTCGCGGTCGCGGCGTCGATGATGGCGCTCGAGGACGCCGGGCTCGCGCGGGCCGACCTCGCGCCGGAGATCGCGGCGCGCGGTGCGGTCTTCCTCGGGACCGCCTTCGGCGCCGCGCACTTCTCCGAGCAGCTGCTGTCCGAGATCCTCCGCGACCCCGAGCAGGCCTCGCCGTTCCGGTTCGCGGAGTCGGTCGCAAATGCCCCGACCGCACAGGTCGCGCTCGCGCTGGGGATCACCGGCGCCAACGTCACGCTGACGCTGCGCGAGGCGGCCCCGCTGGCGGCGATCGCCGGGGCCGCGCGGGAGATCGCGCTCGGGCGCGCCGACTGGGCGCTCGCCGGCGGGGTCGAGGAGCTGTCGCCGCTGCTGCACGCCGCGCTCGACCGCTTCCGCGCGCTGGCGCGGCCGCACGGGGGCGAGCCGGAGACGGCGCGCCCGTTCGACGCGCGGCGCGACGGATTCGTCGCCGCGGAAGGGGCGACGGTCCTGCTGCTGGAGAGCGCCGCCCGCGCGGCGCAGCGCGGCGCGACGGTGCGCGCGCGCGTGCGCGGCGCGATCCAGGCCAACGATCCGACCGCGCCCCCCGCGAGCTGGGGCTACGGCGTCGACGAGCTGGCCGAGGCGCTCGCCGCCGGGCTGGCCCGCCACCGCGTGCTGCCCGAGGAGATCGGGCTCGTCGTCAGCGGCGCCTCCGGGGCGCGGCGCGGCGACCTGCTCGAGGGGCAGGTGCTGCGCGCCGGGTGGGAAGGGGCGGACCTCCCGCCGGTCACGGCGCCCAAGGGCGCGACCGGCGAGTACGGCGGCTTCGTCGCCGGGGCCGCAGTGCTCGCGGTCGAGACGGGGCTGGTCGCGTCGCCGCGCTGGTTCGCGGAGGAGGACGAGGGGGTCGGGATCGCCCCGGCGGCGGCGCTCGACGCGCCCCCCACCCGGACCGTGCTCGTCTCCACGCTCGCCGCGGCCGGGGCGGCGGCCTGGCTGCTGCTGGACCCGGCTTGACCGCCGCGATGAATCCCCGCCGCGTCGCCGTCGCGATCCCGGCCTACCAGGCCGCGCCGAGCATCGCCGAAGTCGCGCGGCGCGCGCTGGGGCAGATCCCGCAGGTGCTCGTCGTCGACGACGGATCGACCGACGGCACCGCCGACGCCGCGCGGGCGGCCGGCGTGCGCGTGATCTCCCACCCGGGGAACCGCGGCAAGGGGGCCGCGATGCGGACCGCCTTCGACGACCTCTTCCCGCGCGGCTTCGAGGCCGTCATCACCGTCGACGCCGACGCGCAGCACCCGCCGGAGGAGATCCCGAAGCTGCTCGCGGCGTGGGAGCAGGGCGCGGACCTGGTGATGGGCGTCCGCGACCACCTGTTCGCGGAGATGTTCTGGGTGCGGCGGCTCTCGAACCGGCTCTCGTCGCGGGGGATCTCGTTCCTGGCCGGCCAGCTCCTGCCCGACGTGCAGACCGGCTTCCGGCTCTACACCCGCGCGCTCTACGCGCAGCTCGGGATGCCGGAGGACCGCTTCGAGGCCGAGAGCGCGATCGTGGTCCGCGCGGTGCGCGCCGGGTTCCCCGTCGCCTGCACGCCGGTCCGGCTCGAGCGTGCCGACGGCCGCACCACCAGCCATTACCGCCCGCTGATCGACAGCCTGCGGATCGCCCGCGCCGTGATCCGCGCGCGGATGGAGGCCCGTTCGTGGACCAGGGCGTCGTCCTTGTAACCGGCGGCAGCCGCGGCATCGGCCGCGCGCTCGTCGAACGGCTCGCCGGAGCGGGCGGGCGCGTGGCGTTCACCTATCACAGCGGCGAGGCCGAGGCGCGCGCGCTCGAGGCCGCGCTCGGTCCGGGAGTGCGCGGCTTCCCGCTGGACCTGCTCGACCGCGGCGCGCCGGCGCGCGTGGTCGAGGCGGCGGAGTCGGCGCTCGGTCCGGTGCTGGGCCTGGTCAACAACGCCGCGGTGCGGCGCGAGGCGCTCGTCGGCTTCTGCGGCGACGAGGAGTGGGACACGGTGATCGACGCCAACCTCGGCGGCGCGTTCCGCTGCGCGCGGGCCGCGCTGCGCGGGATGATCGGGGCGCGGCGCGGTGCGATCGTCAACGTCGCCTCGCTGTCGGCCTATCGCGGCGTCGCGGGGCAGGCCGCCTACGCGGCCTCGAAGGCCGGCCTGCTGGCGCTCACCCGCTGCCTCGCGCGCGAGCTGGGGCGGTCGGGGGTGCGCGTCAACGCCGTCGTGCCGGGCCTCGTCGACACGACGATGACCGCCGACCTGACCGACGCGCGCCGCGCCCAGCTGCGCGCCGACCAGTGCCTGCGCGCGCCGGTCCCGCCCGACGGGGTGGCGCGCGTGATCGCGTTCCTCCTGTCCGACGACGCAGCGCACGTCACCGGACAGGAGGTCGTCGTCGACGCCGGGACCTCGGCCTGAGCGGCCCGTCCCTACGGCGTCATCGTCGAGGAGATGTTCGAGTAGCCCGAGTCGCCCGACGCGTTGCGCGCCTTCACCCGGTAGCGGTAGATCGCGCGGCGCGCGACGCTCGTATCGCGCCACGTCACGACGTTGGCGCCGGTCTGCCCGACGGCGGCGAAGTTCGTGCACGAGCTCCCCTTGCAGCGCTCGATCACGAACGCCGTCTCGTTGCCGGAGTTGTCCCTCCAGCGCAGGTCGACGTTGGCGCGCATGAAGCGCAGCGTGCTCGTGGCCGTCAGCTGGCTCGGCGCGGCCGGCTTGCCGGTCGGCGTCGTCGTCACCTGCGCCGTGTTGGACCAGGCCGAGTCGACCGTCGCACCGCGGGCCTTGATCCGGTAGCTGTAGGTCGTGTTGGGCGAGACCGTGTAGTCGTTGTAGATCGTCGCGTCGGCGAGGGGCCAGTCGAGGAAGGAGAACAGCTCCGGCGAGGCGTTGCAGGCCGCGGCCGTGCCGGTGCAGCGCTCGATGTAGAAGTCGCGCTCGTTCGTCGAGTTGTCCAGCCAGGTCAGCTTGACCTGCGTCGTCGTCACCGCGGTGGCGACCAGGTTCGAGGGGGCGTTGGGCGGGATCTCGGCGCTGACGGTGACCGTCAGGGTGTCCGTCCCGGTGGCGCCGCTCGCGTCGTAGGTGGTGAGGGTCACGGTCCAGGTGCCGGCGTCGTAGAAGGTGTGGTAGGCGGTCGCGCCCCACGACTCGGACCCGTCGCCGAAGTTCCACTGGATGTTGCCCAGCCAGCCGTCGGGATCGTACGAGCCGGTGGCGTAGAAGATCACGTCGAGCGGCGCCCGGCCCGAGGCCAGGTTGGAGGAGGCGTGCGCGACCGGCGCCACGTTGGGCGTCACCGCGTCGACCAGCACCTCCTGCATCGTGCGCGCGCCGGCCGTGTCGGTGACCGCGAGGGTTGCGACGTACGGCCCGCCGACGCCGTAGACGTGCGTCGGATTCGCGTCGGCGGAGGTCTCGCCGTCGCCGAAGTCCCAGGAATAGGACGCGATCGTGCCGCCCGGATCGGCGGAGCCCGCGGAGCTGAAGGAGACGCCGAGCGGCACCTCGCCGCCCGCGGGCGCCGCGCTGGCCTTCGCCACCGGCCACGCGTTGCCTCCCGCGCCGAAGATCTCGTACCCGATCCGCGAGTTGGCGAGCGGCGACTCGTTGCGCACGAGCGACGCGGTCAGCAGCGAGCGTCCGTCGAGGGCCGCGATGTTGGGGTAGGCCTCTCCGGCCGGGCTGTTCGAGAACAGGAACCCCTGCGGGTCGAGGATCGCCCCGGCCGGGGTGATCCGCATCCCGAACAGGTCGGAGCGGGCGTCGAGCTGCTCCAGGCCGAAGCGCGGGACGCGCGCCTTCTGGTCCTGGAAGACGGCGACGAAGTTCGTCCCGTCCCACGCCACGCGCGGCCGGTACTGGTTGCCGGCCCAGGGCGTGATGTTGAAGTACGGGTCGGTCGTGCCGTCGGGGTGGATGAACACGCCCAGCAGGTCGTTCTCGACGCCCGAGGTCAGCTCCTGCGACTGGACCAGCAGGGCCACGGTTGCCGTTGGACGCGAGGCCGAGGCTGAAGATCCCGTTCCCGCCGGCGGTCGAGTAGGGGCCGTGGATGCTGAAGCTGTTCGAGCGCGCGCCGCCGGCGTCGATGAAGGTCCCCGCCGTGCTCGCGCCCGAGTCGTCGTGGCTCCAGTTGTCCTGCCAGGCCGCGAGCCAGCGCCCGCCCAGCACCGTCAGGCGTGGGCTGCTGCTGTAGGTGCCGCTGAGCGCGATCGCGCTCGGATCGAGCAACTGGCCGTCGCTGCCGCGCACGCGGGCGGCGACGGGGTTGATGTACTGGCAGGTGTAACCGCAGCGCAGGCCGACGACGAGGAAGTTCCCCCCCATCGCCTCGACGTCGACCGAGCCGAAGCTCGACGTCAGGACGACCTGCGGCGCGGCATCGACCAGCGAACCGTCCGGCCGGAGCCGCCGCGCGACGACGCCGCTCGCGTTCGGCCACGCGACCATGTAATAGGACCCGTCCCAGGCGACCGCGGGAGCTCCCGAGCAGCGCGCTCGGATCGCCGGCATCGACCTCGGTCGGCTCGGCGGTGAGCGGGTTGCCGGCCGCGTCGAGCGGCTGGGCCAGGATCCGGTGCCGGGCCGAGGTCATGCTGCGGTACACGAGCATGAAGCCGTTGGTGCCCGTCGCGAGGTCCGGCTGGCTCTGCGACGGCGCCCCGACGGACGCCGTCCGTGTCGGGCCGGCGACGTTCGAGGACGCGATGTTGGCGGTCAGAACGTCGTTGGTGCTCGCGGCGAAGACGGTCCAGGCGAGCTGCACGCTGCCGTTTCCGACGCTGGCGCTCGGCCCCGTCTGCGGGCCCGGGATCGAAACGCCGCCCGGGTCGAGCACCTGCCCGCCCGTGCCGATGCGGGCGAGGCGCGTCCCCGCCGCGGCGCCCCAGGTCGCTTTCCAGACGTTGCCGTCCCACGCGACCGAGCTGGTCGTGTACGCCGCCGGTGAATTGGTGCCGGAGATGTTGACGCCGGTGCCGTCGAGCACCTGTCCGGCCGTGTCGATGCGCGTGCCGAAGACCGCCGCGCTGTAGTCGGGGAGCTGTCCCGTCCAGATCGCGTAGAACCCCGATCCGTTCGAGATGAGCGCGCCGATCGGCTGGGGCAGCAGGGTGAGGGGCGCCGGGTCGAGCGGTGTGAGCGACGCGTCGAAGCGAAGCGCGGAGGTCTCGGAGCTGCCGGTCATCGCCTCGTCGTAGGTCATCAGGTAGACGCCGCCGGCGAAGGCGAGGCGCAGCGTGCCGCGCAGGTAGTAGGTCTCCTTCACGAGGATGCGCGGGTTCGGGTCGAGCAGGACGCCCGCCGCCGAGATCCGCACCGCGGTAAGATCGCCGCCCGTCGCCGAGCCCTGCATGGCGACGACCCAGTCCTTGCCGTCCGAGGCGACGGCCCACACCGCGCCCACCGGGCTCACGTTGAGGATCCGGATCGGGGCGGCGTCGAGCACCCGCCCGTCGGGCGCGACCCGCACCGCGGCCAGCGACTTCTGGTAGTAGCCCCCGGTGCCGGTCAGGTCGTAGCTCTCGAAGACGACGAGCCAGTTCGTTCCATTGAACGCGGCGCGCGGGAACTCCTGCGAGGCGCGGGCGGCGGTCACCGCGAACGGGACGGCGTCGAGCGGCGTGCCGTTGCCGTCGAGCCGGAGCGCGTAGATGTCGCGCGAGGTCTCGCCCTCGTACCCGCCGGTGCTGTTCGCGCGGTTGTCGGACCAGAGCGCGAGGACCATCCCGCCTCCCGGCGCGAGCGACACCATCGACTGGTCCGCGGCGGCGGGGGAGATCGCCGCGTCGCCGGGGACCCAGCGGGCGGGGAGCCGCACGGCGGCGCCGGCGAGCAGGCTCGAGAACAGGACGGTGACGAGCAGGAGACAGGGGATGACGAGTCGGCGGCCGCGCATGCTGAAGCTCCTCCTGGAACACGGCGTGCCTTGGGCGGGCGACGCGAAGCGGGCTCTCGTGTTCCGGCCGGGAGCGTACCGCGAGAACCGGAGATCCGACTGTGCTCGCCGTCACACCCGTGGGGCGTGGGGGGCGACAGAATAACCACTCCAAGATTCCGATTAGCCGGATCGCCTCGGTTTCCGATCACGCGGGCGCGCCCCGCCGCGCCGGTCATCTCCTGTGTTCCGAGTGACTTGCCAGAAACGGACTAGAGCGCGATCCCCTCGATCTCGAGCAGCAGCTCGGCGCGGCAGACGTCGGCCTCCAGCCATACGGCCGACGTGGACGGGCCGAGGCGCGGTGCGAGCGCGTCGCGGACCGCGGGGAAATCGGACGGGTGGCGGAGGTAGGTCTTGACGTAGTCGAAGCACGCCAGACTCGGCGCCGGTCGTGCCGAGACCGCCCCCACCGCCTCCGAGAGCGTCTCGATGTTGCGCACCGTCTCGTCGAGCTGCCGGCGGACATCCCCTTCGTGGCGCGACTCGTGGCCCACGACGCTCGCGGTCCCGGAGAGCAGGAAGGCGTGGCCGAGCGCCGCGGGCGAGAGGGTGCCGCGCGCGAACGACGGGCTCTTCTCGCCGTACTGCGACGGATAGCGGAAGGCGCTGACCTGGCGCGGGTTCTCGACGTGACGCCCCGGCTCGCGGGCGGCGAGGAAGGTGACGACGAGCGCGTCGCCGGTGCTGCCGATCGCGGTCGACGCGGGGAAGTGCTGCTCGGCAGGGACGCCGAACCGCTCCTCGTAGCCGCGCGCGCGGCCGGCGGAGAAGCGCTTGTAGCGCTCGACGCCGTGCTGCTCGCCGTTGATGCCGGGCAGGTAGTTCCAGAGCCGCTGCATCGCCGGGTAGCCGGAGTCGGCGGCCACCGCGAGCAGATCGCGGTAGAGCGCCACGGCGTCGGTCTCGAGGTCGTCCCCGAGCGGGTAGACCGCCGCCGCGAACAGCACGGTGCCGTTTTCGGCGCAGACGAACCGCCCGTGGCGCCGCACGCGGACGGGCTCCGGGGAGCGCCACAGCTCGACCGACGGACCGTCGCCGAGCACGGGGTTGGGAATGTCGATGATCGGGAACGGGGAATCGGCGAGCGCGGCCCGCGGCGCCCCGTAGCGCACCGCGAACAGCAGGCGGCCGGCGTCGCGGCGGGCGGCGGCCTCGAGCTCATCCGCTCGGGCGAGCGACAACCCGAACCCGGCGCGGCACGCGGTCGAGGATGTCGCAGCGGTCGGGCTCGCCGCCCCGAGGCGGGACTCCTCCACCCGCCCGTCCGGGCTGCGCAGCCGCATCACGTCAGGTCACCGCCGTGTATTCGCTGAAGATCCCGACCTCGACGTAGCGCGAGACCTCCCGGAAGCCGGCCTCCTCGAGCGCCTTCATGATCACGGGCGGGGCCACGCAGTGCTCGATCGTGTCCCAGTAGTACTGCATCAGCGTCTGCGAGCCGCTCCCCCCGCCGCCGATCCGCGCGACCAGCGGGACGACCCGCCCGAGATAGAACTTGAGCAGGTGGAACGAGAGGCGCGAGCGCGGCGGGGTGATCTCCAGGATCAGCAACTTGCCCCCCGGCTTGAGCACGCGACGGTACTCGTCGAAGGTCCGGTGCAGGTCGACGACGTGGCGCAGCGCGAAGCCCATGCTCAGCACGTCGAACTGCGCCGAGCGAAAAGGGAGCGCCTCGGCCAGCGCCTGGACCAGTCCGGCGACGCCGCGCGCTCTCGCCTCGTGCAGCATGCCGAGCGACGGGTCGAGCCCGACCGACACGCCGTTCGCCCCGACGATCTCCTGCCCGTGGCGGGCGATCACGCCGGTGCCGCAGGCGACGTCGAGCAGGCGCATCCCCGGGCCCAGGCCGGCGCGCAGGAGCGCCTGCTTCCGGTACCAGTGCCCGGAGCCGAAGCTCATCGCCTGGGTGATGAAGTTGTAGTGCGGAGCGGAGGCGTCGAACCACGCGTCGACCTGGCGCCGCCGCTGCTGCTCGTCGCCGTAGTAGTCGGTGAGCAGCGGGTGCGGGCGGAGCGGATCGGGTTCCGGGCGCTCGCCCGGCGGCGGGGAAGGGGCGCTCATCGAGGGGCGCAGCCTATCCCAAGTCCGGCGGCGGGTCAGCCCCGGAATGCGTCCGGCGCCGTGCTAGCCTCCCTTTCGAGGCCGTGGCGGACTCGGGCGCCCCGTCCGAGGGCCCTTGCCCGCCGTCTTCCGGCCCGCCCGGCGGCAGCCGGCCGCGATCCTGCGCGGAGAGAGGTGCTCCATGCGTCTCGTGCTGACCGTTTTCGTACTCTTCGCGGCCGCCCTCGTCGTCACGATCGTGATCGCCTCCGGGCAGGCGAACGTCCTGACCGCGATGCGGGCGATGGGCCGCGACCCGTGGGGACTCGTGACGCTGATCGACCTGTTCTGCGGGCTGTTCTTCGCGGCGTTGTGGATCGGCGCGGTGGAGGCCGACCGGCGCGTCGCGATCCTCGGGATCGCGCTGCTGTTCGTGCTGGGGAACCTGGTGACGGCGGTCTACCTGCTGCTGCGCGCGCGGCGCGCGGCGGGGCTGGGCGAGCTGCTCACGGCGCGGCGGGAGTTGTTCGGGGCGGGGCGGGCCGCGTGAAGGGGGGCGTGCGATGAACGGAAAGGCTGCAGCGATGACGCTGATTCTCGCGGCCGCGGCATTCGCCGCGCCGCAGGCCGCTCGTGCCGAGGAGCCGCCGACCGCGAAGCCGGCTCCCGCTGCGGTGCCGGCTGCCGCGCCGGCCGCGCCGGATGCGCCGGATGCGCGGGTCGTGCCGGCCACGCCGGAGGCGGCCACGGCGCGCGTGCTCTACGCGCTGGGCGTCCAGGAAGGAGAGAGCCTGGTGGAGCTGGGCCTCACCGAGGCCGAGCTCGCGGAGGTGCGGAAGGGCTGGGAGGAGGCGGCGCGCGGGGCGGTCCCGCGCCCCGTGACCGCGCAGGAGACGGCCGCGCTGCGGCGCTGGCTGGCGGAGCGGCGCGAGGCGATGGCGCGCCGGCGCGAGGCGGCGGGCCGGGAACTGGCGCAGGCCGCGGCGAAGAATCCCGGGGCACTCGTGCTGCCGTCGGGCGCGGTCTTCATCCCGATCGCGCCGGGTGAAGGTCCGCATCCGGAGCCTGACCGATCGCGTTCGTTTCCACGTCCGATCGCTGCTCGCCGACGGCACCGTCGCGGAGGACACCTTCCGCCGCGGAGCCCCGCTGGAGCAGCAGATGGACCAGGCGATCCCGTGCTGGAAGGAGGGCCTGGCGCGGCTCGGGAAGGGAGGGAAGGCGCGCCTCGTCTGTCCCGCGTCGTCGGCTTACGGGGATCGCGGGTACGGTGAGCGGATCCCTCCCGGTGCGGCGGTGATCTTCGAGGTCGAAGTGGTTGACGTCGTGAAGCGTCCGAGGCCGGCCAAGTGAGCCGAAACGGCTCGTCCGGCGCGTCATTTGCCGGGCCCGGGAGGTTCCCACCGGGCTAACTTCCCGGTATCTTTCGCGGAGCTTCCTGCGTCGCGATGGGGTGCCGCGCCGGGAAGGTCCCCGGCCGGTCTGTCCGTTGCGGCAGCGAAGCGACTGCGTCTACCGGGGGAGTGCCATGCTCGACTCGTCGCGCCGCGGCGTCGGTCTGCTCGCCGTGCTCACGCTCGCCGTCTGTTTCGCCGTCACGCCTGCGCTGGCCGATCTCGATGGCGATGGGGTCGAGGATGCGGTCGACAACTGCGTCCAGGAGCCCAATCCGAACCAGGCGAATGGAGACGGCGACCCGCTCGGCGACGCCTGCGACCCGTACCCGATCTCGCCCTTCGCGTCGAGCCGACCGCTCAGCCCGTACGGCCTCACGGATCGACCGGTGCGGGTGCTCTACCAGCTCTTCGACCAGTACGGCGTCCTGCGCAGCGACCTGGAGTACGTGCGGGCGACGCTGACCCTGTCCGGGTCGGCGGTCTTCGGGACGACGGCCATCGAGGGGATCCTGTATTCGGGCGGAGGGAGGAACCGCGCGCTCGCCGAGTTCGTTGCGGGGCGCTTCGTCATCGACGTGCTCGATGCGGTGCCCGAGGCGGTCACGCTCGGACTCGACGACACGGAAGGCGCCGGTCTGACCGCTTCGCGCAGCGTGGTCGAGACGGTTCGAGTCCGGCCCCGCAGGCTTCACTCACTACGGCTACTACGACCAGTGGCAGTACGGCACGCCGACGTCGGGACCCGGCGCGGCGTTCTCGGGGACGAATCTCTGGGCGACGAACCTCGCGGGGAACTACTACCTCATCAGCGAATCGTACCTGCTGAGCCCGTGGTACGACCTCTCCGGCGGAGGCCAGCCGCGGCTCGAGTACCGGAGCTGGTTCCATGGCGGCATCTACGACGGGGGGTTCACGCAGGTCTCCACCGACGGCTGGAACTGGTACGACGTCGACTACCTGGAAGGAGATCGGTCCGGCGCCGGCTTCGAGCTGCGCACTGCGGACCTTGCCCCCTGGGCGGGCCAGGTCATCCAGTTGCGATTCCGCTTCAACGGCTTCTCCGAGCCCCTGCCCGGCTGGTACATCGACGACGTCGTGCTGCGGGGGCTCGGGACCGGGATCCGGTTCCTCCTGCCGGACGGCGACGACGACGCGGACGGCGTGTCCAATGGCGAGGAGATCACGCGGGGCAGCGACCCGCTCAAGGCCGACACGGACGGGGACGGGTACTGGGACGGATCCGACAATTGCCCGACGGTCGCCAACCCGGACCAGGCCGATGCGGACGGCGACGGGCGGGGCGACGCGTGCGGCGACGCGGATGGCGATGGCTGGCCGGACGTCAGCGACAACTGCCCGTCCGTCGCCAACCCCGACCAGTCGAACACCGACATGGACCCGCACGGCGATGCCTGTGACAACTGCCCCGAGGCCGTGAACGACGACCAGCGCGACGCCGTGCATCCCGGCAACGGGCTCGGCGACGCCTGCGACGACCCGGACGGGGACGGCTTCGCGGACAGTGTCGACGGCTGCCCGGACCTCGCCACGACCGGGAACCGCGACCGGGACGGGGATGGGCTCGGCGACGAGTGTGACCCGTTCCCCTACGGCGCCCTGGTCGTGCGAGTGATCCCGGCGTCCCACGGGCTCCTCTCGCAGCCCACGCGCGTCACCTTCGAGCTGCGCAACACGCTCGGGGGACTCGAGGACGGGCTTCAGGGAGCGCGCGTCACGGTGACGATCGACGGCGATGCGGTCTTTCTCGAGAACGCCGTCGAGGGAATGCTCCTCGAGGGAGGCGGAACGCAGCGCGCGCTGATCGAGTTCGTCGCCGGAAGGGTCGTCCTGGAGGTGCTCGACGGCGTCGAAGAGACGGTGCACTTTGCGGTCGAGGACACCGAGGGACAGGCGATCGGGCTCGAGCGCGTCTTCGCCGACGGGTTCGACGCCCTCGAGGAGTCGTTCGCGCACACGGCCTCGTGGATCGGAGCTGTCGATCCCTGGATCCGGGGCGTGTCGCCGACCGGGCCGCCGGCCGTGACCGAGCCGAACACCTGGTACGTCGCGCCCGACCCCGTCGCGGGAGGCGGTCACGACGGCCGCCTGATCTCGCCGCCGCTCCTCCTGGACCCCGACGGGAGTCTCGCGACTCCGGTTCCAGAGCTGGCGCGAGCCGGCCTGGTGGGCCTCGGCAGGGATCGAGATCAGCCTGGACGACGGAGTCTCCTGGTTCTGGATCGCGGACGTCTCCAGCGCGACGCCCTGGACCCCCGTCGAGATCGACCTCAGCGCCTGGAAGGGCCAGACCGTTCGGTTCGCGTTCCGTCACTCCAAGCTCCTGGCTCGTCGTCCTGGAACGTCCCCTGGTCGATCGACGACGTCAGCGTCGACGACGTGCTGCCCAGGCCGATCCAGTTCCTCGACGGCACGGCGGACCCCGATGCGCGACGGCCTCGCGACCGCGGCCGAACTCCAGCTCGGGACGGATCCGACCCGTGCCGATTCCGATCTCGACGGCGTGCCGGACGGAGCGGACAACTGCCCGAGAGCCTCGAACCCGGACCAGGAAGACCGGGTCCATCCCAATGGCGTCGGGGACGCCTGCGATGACCCCGACCGGGATCTCATCCCCGATCAGAGCGACGTCTGCCCCGATGTGAGCGATCCTGCGCAGCTCTCCAGCGACGGAGACTCACTGGGAGACGCCTGCGACAACTGCCCCTTCGTGCCGAACCCGGACCAGGCGGACCGCGTCCACCCGAACGGCGTCGGAGACGCCTGCGACGATCCCGACGGCGACGGGATCGTCGACGGCGAGGATCTCTGCCCCGATGACCCGGAGAGCCAGCGCGTCGGACTACGACGAGGACGGCGTCGGTGACGCCTGCGATCCATATCCCACCGCGGCGCTGCGGCTCGAGACGCTCGCCACGGCGACGGGACTGGCTGGCGTTCCGAGCGAGATCGAGTGGCGGCTCGTGGACCAGGACGGCTATCCAAGGACCGACCTCGATGGTGTCCGCGCGGCGCTCAGCCTGTCGGGGGGCGCGGTGTTCGGCGAGGCCGCGCTTGCCGGACGGCTCGTCGAAGGCGGCGGGACCTCGCGTGCGGTGGTGGAGGTCGTCGACGCGCTCGTGCGCCTGTCCGTGCGGGACGTCCTGCCCGAGCGCGTCCTGCTCGATGGCCAGGACATCGATCGCATCGGGCTCTCGTTCGGTGGCGTGCTGCGAGCGGACTTCGACGCGAGCGACGACGGGTTCGCCAGCGAGCCGGCCTGGCCGGGAGCCGCCGACCCGTGGCGGCGGGAAGCCCCCTCGAGGGGCCCGGCTCGGCGTACTCCGCGCCGCTCTGCTGGGTTGCCAAGCGCCGCAGTGCGACGCCAGGTACCTGGATCGATGGGCGACTCACCTCTCCGTCCGTGTTGCTGCCGTCGGCTCCCTTTGCCCGGATGCGCTACCGCACGTGGCTCGGCGACAGCTCGCCCTGGGGCGAACCCGACGCGGAGATCGTGGTCTCACAGAAAGGGACGTCGTGGTGGTCTGCCGTCGATCGCACGCAACGATCGGACGGAGCGCTATGGAGGCTCGACCAGGTCGACTTGTCCCCATGGGCAGGGCAGACGGTAGCGGTCGGGCTGGCCCTCAACCTGTCGAACCGCAGCGGGGACTGGACCTGGCTCGTCGACGGCGTCGCGATCTCGACGGCGTCGGCGTCGATCGACTTCCTCGATCCGGTAGCCGACCTGGACGGGGATGGAATCGACAACCGCCGGGAACTCGCCGACGGATTGCTGCCCGGACGCGCCGACACCGACGGAGACGGGCTCGACGACGGAGCGGACAACTGTCCCATTGCCGCCAATCCGGGGCAGGAGGACCGAGTCCACCCCAACGGCATCGGGGATGCATGCGACGATCCCGACGGGGATGCCTTCCCCGATCTCTCCGACCTGTGTCCCGACGCGTGGGCTGCCACGAATACCGATTCCGACGGCGATGGCCAGGGCGACGCCTGCGACCGGCAGGCAGAAATCGCGGCCCTGGTCGTCGGATGGCCCCGGCGATCGCTCCGCTCGGCGCGGAGATTCCCACGATCTGGCGCCTATTCGACCAGGACGGGAACTTCCGGCCGGACCTCGAGGGGCTCCGCGTCACGCTGCTCGCGAGCGACGGCGCGCGTTTCGGCGAGACGGCCGCCCGCGGCCGCATCGTTGCGGGGGCCGGGTCGCCCTCCGTACTCGTCGAATTCATCGACGGGGTGGTCGAGCTCCCGGTCATCGGGCAGGGCGCCTCGACCAGGCTCTCCGGCTCCGACACGGAAGGGCTGGGGATCACGGTCGCCTTCGAGAAGCTGCTCCGGTTCGACACCGACGACGGCGGGCTCACACACGCTCCTGTCGGTGCGGCCGTGGACCCGTGGCGCTGGGGACCTCCGCAGTCCGGGCCACCGGGCGCGTACTCTCCGCCGAACTGCTGGGCCGCGGTCACGGCTCCGCCCTACCAGACTCAGAGACGGCGTCCTGACGATCGCGTCGATCGATCTCCCCGACGCCGACACGGAGCTGACGTTCCAGTCGTTCAAGCCTCCCCGGTTCTCGAGCTACACGAAGATCGAACTCTCGAGCGACGGCGGGACGACGTGGTCCGAGGTGGGCGGTGCGGCGGACTCGGGCATGGTGTGGCGGGAGGAGCCGTTTCCTTGGCCAGCTATCGCGGCAGGACGGTCTCGATCCGATTCCGACTGCAGGACAGGTCTCCCATGGCCGCCGACTGGTACATCGATGATCGTCCGGTTCCGGGTGCGCTCGAGCGGCGATCGTGTTCGTCGATCCCGGCGCGGATCTCGACGGCGACGGGATCAGCAACGGTGACGAGTTCGAGGCGGGGTCCGATCCGTCCGTGGCCGACGGCGATGCGGACGGCGTGCCCGACGGCGCCGACAACTGCCCGCTCGCTTGGAACGCCGACCAGCGCGACACCATGCATCCCGGCAACGGCCTCGGCGACGCCTGCGACGACCCGGACGGGGACGGGCTCCCCGACACGCTCGATCTCTGCCCGGACGCGTACGCGCCCGCGAATTCGGATCGCGATGGCGATCGGCACGGCGATGCGTGCGACGCGTGGCCGGACATCGCGCTGCACGTCGAACTCGAAACCTCGGCCTTCCTGCTGGTCGGGCGCCCGGCGAACGCCACCTTCCGGCTCGTCGACCAGTACGGCGTCGTGCGGTCGGACCTCTCGGGCCTGCGCTTCGGCCTGCGTCTTTCGCCGGGTGCCAGCTTCGAAGGCCCGGTCACTCGGGGCCGCCTGATCGAGGGAGAGGGGACCTCGGAAGCGACGGTGGAGTTCGAGGGCGGAGAGGTCGAGCTGTCGGTCCTGCCCCGCCGGAGTCGGAGTTCGAGCTCTGGGGCGAGGACATCGCGGACGAGGGGATCGCGGAGCGCTTCGAGTGGCGCGAGAGCTTCGACAACGGCGACGACGGGTTCACGCACGCGTCCCTGAGCGGCTCGCCCGATCCCTGGCGGCGCGGGATACCCAGCGCGGGGCCCGGCGCCGCCGTCTCGCCCCCGAACGTCTGGTCGACGGCGCTCGAAGCGCCGGCCGCGGCGGAAGCGAACGCCTACCTTGCCACGCCGGACATCGCCCTTCCGCCGGCGCAGCCCGTTCGCCTCGAGTTCTGGAGCTGGGCGAGCCCCCTGCCGCCGTACTCCTCGACCCGAGCCTATCTCGAAGTGTCCGGCGACGGCGGAACGAACTGGTGGCGTCTCCCGACGGTGATCGGGGGGCACAGCAGTGGGTCAAGGAGTCCGTCGACCTGTCGAGCTGGTCCGGCAGCACGGTCCGGATCCGGTTCCATACCAACTCCAGGTACGCCTATGTTCCGGTGAGCTGGTACCTCGACGATCTTCAGCATCGTGGTCGGCGTGTACCGGCTCCGGTCGCGGGACGCGGCCAGCGATCCAGACAGCGACGGCCTGGACAACGAGCACGAACTCCTGCGGGGCTCGGACCCGGAGGCGGCAGATACCGATCTCGACGGCGTCGCCGACGGGATCGACAACTGTCCCTCCGTGTCGAACGAGGGGCAGCAGGACGTCGTACACCCGGGAGCGGGCGGTGACGCCTGCGACGATCCAGATGGTGACGGGCTGGCGGACGAAGCCGACTTCTGCCCCGACCTGCCCATCCCCGAGACGAAGGACTCGGACCTCGATGGTCTCGGGAACGCCTGCGACCCCTACCCGGATCTTGCCCTCTACGCGGTTCCGCGCCTCCCCGAGGCCGCCATCGTCGGCGCGCCGGTGCGGGTGACCTGGGAGCTGCGCGACCGTGAGGGAGCATTCCATCCGGAACTCCCCGGCGTGCGGGCGGAACTCCGCCTCAGCGGCTCGGCGGTCTTCGGTGAGACGGCCCTGGCCGGACGGCTGCTGGAGGGTGGCGGAACCTCCCGCGCTCTCGTCGAGTTCGTCGAGGGCCTCGTGGCGCTCGAGGTCGGGGACGGCACGGCGGAGAACGTCGTACTGGATCTCGTGGACCTGGACGGTATCGGCATCGCGGCACGCGGCACCTACCTCGAGTCCTTCGATGCGGGTGCGGGAGGCTTCGTACACGAGCCGATCGAGCCCGGTGCGCTCGATCTCTGGTCGCTCGGACCGGGGCCCGGCGGGACGCCGTGCTACACCGCGCCGTCGTGCTGGAGGAGCATGGACGACGCCGGATTCGGGACCGTGGCCGGCGCGCTGGTCTCTCCCGTCCTCCGCGTCACCCCCGGGATCGAAAAGCTGCTGCGGTTCGTCTCGATCAAGGAGCCCTACCACGGCCGGACGGCGATCGAGGCGAGCGTCGACGGATCGCCGTGGTTCGAGATCGGCGGCGATCCGGGGAGCTCGGCCTGGCAGGAGGCCGTGCATCGCATCTGGTACGGACCGCGGCGGACCATCCGGTTCCGCTTCACGCACGAGTCGATCCCGGGCGAGGCGGTGCCCAGTCACTGGGCGATCGACGAGTTCCGCCTCGAGGGGTCCGTGCCGACGCTGTTGTTCCTGGAGGGCGCGGCGGACCGCGACGGAGACGGCATCTCGAACGCGGAGGAGTTGCTCGTGGGTGGCTCCACCGGTCGCCTCGACGGGGACGGGGACGGGTTCGACGACCCCCGGGACAACTGTCCCGGCATCTCCAACCACGACCAGTACGATGCGATCGTACCGGGCGGACCCGGCGACCTGTGCGGCGACGCGGACGGCGACGGCGCCGTGGACGCCGCGGATCCGTGCCCGGATCAGCCCGGCGTCGACGGCACCAACGCCGACGGCGACCGGCTGGCCGATGCCTGCGATCCCTACCCGCAGGACGCACTCTTCGTCCTCGTCGACTCGCCGCGGCGAGCCCTCGCCGGCGGATCGATCGCCGTCTCCCTGCGCCTCGTCGACGAGCAGCGGGTCACCCGCGGCGACCTGCACGGGGTGCGCGTCGCGCTGACGGCGCACGGCCCCGCGGTGTTCGGCCAGGCGGCCTCGGCCGGCGTGCTGCACGAGGGGGCGGCACCGCCCGCGTCGTCCTCGAGTTCGTCGACGGCGCGGCTGGAATCGACCTCGTCGGGGCGGGTCCCGGCGAGGTCGCGTTGCGCTACGAGGACATCCAGCGGCTCGGTCTCGAGTTGCTGGCCGAAGAGCGCCGCGACTTCGAGTCTTCGCCCGGATATCTGGTCTCGGGTCCCCCGGAGGCTCCGTGGGAGTGGGGCGCGCCCTCCGGCGGGCCGCGATCGGCCACCTCCGGCCGTCGCGTCTGGGGCACGTCGCTCGACGGCGTGACCCCGTCGGAGCAGGACGACCAGTGGCTGGAGACGCCGCCGCTGCGCTTCGCATCCCGCCCCGGCCCGCGGGTCGAGTTCCAGCACTGGATCGACTCGGTCGCCAACGGGCTGTCGGCCCGGTTCTGCGCCGTCCGGGGAGAGGAAGAGCTGGTGCGTCTCGACCAGTTCGTGGCGCCGACCGACGCGTGGGTGCCGTATCGGAAGCAGCTCGCTCTCGATCACCTTCGTCCCGTGCGGCTGCTGTTCTGGTGGGAGTCGGAGGGCCTCGCCACGGCGGTGAACGGGTGGTACGTCGATGATCTCGTGATCTCCGGTCTCGAGAAAACCGTTTCCTTCCTCGACCCGACGGCGGACGACGACGGAGACGGGCTCTCGAACGCAAACGAACTCGCCCGCGGGTCCGACCCCGACAACCAGGACTCCGACCGCGACGGGGTCGCCGACGGGTCCGACAACTGCCCCGTGATCGTCAATCCGGACCAGGCCGACCTCGTTACGCCGAACGGGATCGGCGATGTCTGCGACGACGGCGACGGGGACGGCTGGGCCGACGCAACCGACCCGTGCCCGGCAGCCTTCGACGCTCTCCCGCTCGACTTCGACCTGGACAGCTTCGGGGATGCCTGCGACAACTGCCCGCACCTGCACAACCTCGACCAGGCTGATGCCGACGGCGACGGGACCGGCGACGCCTGCGAGGCGGACGCCGGGGTGCCCGGCCCGTCCCACGCCCCCTTCAGGGTTCCCTACTACGTCACGGGCTACATCGTTGACCCCGTGCGGCCGCTCCTGTACGGGATCGCTCCCGAGAAGTCTGCCGTAGTCATCTTCGACCTGGGAACCGGCCTGGTCGCCCGCGAGTTCGAGTTGCCCGGGACGCCGCGAGCGCTTGCCCTCAGCCCCGACGGCTCGACCCTCTTCGCGGCTCATGAGGTGGACGAGTGGCCCGGGAGCTTCGAGGTCCCGTCGCCGCGCGGGATGATCGCGCGCATCGACATCGACAGCCGGACCCGGACCGCGCTGATGGGGCTGCCGTTCTCCCCGTCCGGCGTGGTCGCGACCCGGGAGCTCGATCTCGTCGTGGCGTCCGACAGCTACCATGCCCGCCTCGACGTGCTCGACGGGGCGACCGGCGAGCGGCTGGGACGGTTGCCGGTGCAGGCCGCCGGCCTGGCCCTGCACCCGGCCGACGACGCCGTCTACACGAGCGCGTCCAGCGGATCGCACTGGCTGCGGCTGCTGCCCGGCGGGCGACTGGAGCCGGGCGGGGACTTCGATTGGACGGAGGACGCGCTCTTCGTCGATCCCGACGGAGGCTACCTGCTCGGCAGCAGCGGACGCGTGGCGCTGCTCGACCCGCTCGGACACGGCGTGACCGCCGAGGGGGAGCGGCTCATGGAGGACTGGCTGGGGCTCGTTTCCTTCGATCGGCCGCACCGTTCGTTCTTCGCGAGTGGCGACTACTACTCCGATTCCGTCTTTGCATTCAATCAGGTGAGCCGGCTCGAGTTCTCGCGCGAGCGCATCTCGGGATACGTCCTCGGCCTCGGGGTGTCCGGAGAGACGCTGTTCCTCGTCTACTCGTCCTGGTATGGGAATCCCTGGATCACGACGCTCCCCCACCCGTCCCTGGGTGGCGCCACGAACGGCTGCCCGGTCGCCCGGTTGAGCGCCAGCCCCGGGCCCCCCTACACGACGAACGACACGATCGTGTTCGACGCCACCGCGAGCACGGATCCCGACGACGGGCCGGAAGATCTTCGTTACCGCTTCGATCTTGAGAACGACGGGACGTGGGATTCCGCGTGGTCCCGGAGCCCGGTCCTCTCGCATCGTTTCGAGGTCGCCGGCTCGAGGACGGTGCGGGTCCAGGCCATGGACCGCCTGGGCCTCGCGTCGACCGCCCAGGTCGTCGTGGACGTGGCCTTCGCCGAGGATCCGGGCTCACCGGTGACCGGGACGACTCCCTTCCAGCTGCCCTTCAGGGTGTTCAGCGCGCTCGTCGACGCCGGCCGCCGCGTGATGTGGACGATCGACGCGAGCCGCCAGCGGCTGGACGTGATCGATCTGGCGACGGGTGCCATTGCGACGGAGTTCACCTTCACCGAGGGCCGTGCCGAGTCGATGGCCCTGAGCCCCGACCGCAAGCGACTGGCAGTCGTGCTCTCCATTCCGGATCCAACCAGCGACTCCTACGTCCCTGTCCGATACGATCTCGGGCAGCTCGCGATCTTCGATGCCGAGCGCCCCGCGAAGATCGCACACTACCTCACCCCGTTCGTACCGCAGCAGGCCGTGTTGACGGACGGCAGCCTCGCCGTGGTCCGCGGACTGACGGCGAGCGACTACCTCCTTGCGACCGTCGACGCCCTTTCCGGGGTCGAGCGAGGGCGCGTCGTGGTCGCGGCGGCGTTCAACGGCGGACATCTCGCCCTGCACGCGTCGCAGCGGCGGATCTACCTGGCCGGTGTGGGGGAGCCCCGCCTCCGCCGTTTCGAGCTGCTTGCCGACGGGACCCTCGACGAGACCCCGCTCGCGGTCCAGCCACCGGGGGGAAGCCCGCCGATCTGGGTCGACACGCTCGGTACCCGGCTGCTTTCGAGTACCAGGAAGGTCTATGTCACGGTCGACGATCCGCAGCACGATCTCGAGCAGGAGACCTCGATCGGGCAATCGTACATCGGCGTCCAGCGTGCCGTGTTCGATGACGCGCGCCGCGCCCTGCTGATCGAAGGAGACGGCGTGCTCGAGTTCTACAACACCGCGTCGCTCCAACCGATCGGAGGCCCGAGCCAGCTCACCTGGTGGGAGAAGCTCGCCGGCGTGACGGATGACGCAATCTATACCGTGATCGACGTCGACGGAGGGACACGGATCGCGAGCATGCCGCACCCCATCCGCGACGGCGGCGCCAACGGGCAGCCTGCCGCCGCCTTCACGGTCGAGGCCCCGACCTTCGAGCCGGGCGCTCTCGTCACGTTCGACGCATCCTCGAGCGACGATCCGAACGACGGCCTCGCCGGGCTCCGCTTCCGTTGGGACCTCGACGGAGACGGTTCCTGGGACACGCAACTCCTGCCCGATCCCGTGATCCGCTACCGCTACGCGGACGCGGGGTCTCGCGTTGTCCGCCTCCAGGCCCGGGACCGGCTCGGCCTCGAGTCGACGGCGTCACGCCGCGTCGACATCCCAGTCCCCGATTCCCAGCGGCTCGGCGGGCCGACGGTGCCGCTGTTCGCCATCCGGGCCGCAGCCGCCGACGCGGCGTTCGAAACCAAGCGCCCTGTCGTCTGGGTGGCGGATCCGGCGTCGCACAGGGTCGTTGCAACCGCCCTCGAGACGGGACTACTCGTCCGCGAGGTCCGTTTCGAAGGGGGACTGCCGGAGCGACTCGCGTTGTCTCCCGACGGGGAACTCCTTGCCGTCTCGCTGCCGAAGAGCGCAGCGGAACGGGAGAGTACGGCTGGCGCCGTCGCCGTGATCGACGCGCCATCGGGTGCCGTCCTTGCATCGATTGCCCTCACGTTCGACCCGCGGGACGTCGCGGTAAGCAACGATGGTCGGGTGTTCGTGGTCGGGGAGGTTCCATTCCGACAGTATCTCGCGGTATACGACGCCGGTTCGGGACACGAGTTGTCCCGACTCGAGTTCACGTACTACAACCGGGAGCTTGTTCTTCACCCCGGGGGGCGGTACGGCTACCTCCACCGGTACGGATATGGTGGCCCCGAGCTGCAGCGCTTCGACGTGGACGAGTCAGGATCCCTGCACCGTACTTCGTCCCGCGATCCTGACCCCCATGTCCAGGCAGGAGTGTGGATCGACCCTTCCGGGGAGTTCCTCCTGATCGGGTCGTCACGTATCTTCGACCTCGCCGCAGAGTCGGCGCGAGACCTGGTGCCGCGACCGTACCTGGCAGCGGACTACCTGTTCACTGCCGCCGCCTGGGACGACCGCAACAAGGAGCTCTACACCGCCTCCGGCGACCACCTCACCCGCTACGATGAAGCCGGCCGCCTCCAGCTCGAGTCGGTCCCCGGCCCCGCCAACGTCCTCGCCCTCGGCCGGTACGGCCGCCGCACCTATGTCGCCTACAAGGACGGCACCCGCACCCTCGTCAGCGCCCTCGACGTCAACCACTCCCCGGTCGCCGACGCCGGTCCCGACCAGGTCGTCGAGTGCGACGGCACCGGAACGGTCCCGGTCACGCTCGACGGCACACGCTCCGACGACTACGACTCCCGTCCCGGCACGAAGGACGACATCCTGCTCTACGCCTGGCAGGAAGGCGGAACCGCGCTTGCAGGCGGCGAGGCGCCCACCGCCACGGTCCCGCTGGCCCCCGGCCGCCACGACCTCACCCTGACCGTCACCGACCAGCTGCGCGCCACGGACGACGATGCCCTCATCGTCGACGTCCGCGACACGCTCCCGCCCGAGGTGACGATCACCGCGCCCGCACCGCTCGCCTGCTTCGGCCCGGACGCCGTCCCCGTCACCGTCGAGGCCAGCGCGGCCGACCGCTGCGCGACCGCCTCCGACCTCACCTACGACCCGCCCGGCGGACCGTCCTACGACCGCCACGGCGACTACGCCGTGACCGTCACGGCGAGCGATCCTTCCGGCAACAGCGGCTCCTCCTCCGTCCCGTTCACGATCGATCTCGTGCGCCCGACCGTCCGGCTGATCGAGCCCCCCGGCGGCTGGGTCATCCCGCGCAACGCCCCGTTCGGCTTCTCCTTCACCTCGGCCGACGACGACGGGGCCGCGGGCGGCCCGGTTCACGAACTGGTCACGCTGGACGCTTGCCTGCTCTTCGACGGCAACACCTTCGGCGACCGGGACGGGCTGCTCACCGACGAGACGCTCCTCTTCGACGACGCCGCGATCTGCGCGGCGATCGCGCGCTGCGGGGTCAGCAAGTGGGTCGACCCCAGGCTCGCGGTCGAGGTGCGGGACTGCGGCGGGAACGCGGCGCGCGCCACGAAGACGCTGCGCGGCACGATCACGCCCAACCCCTCGCTCTGCGCCCCGCGCCGGCCGAGGGGCCTGCAGCCCGACCTGCGCTAGGCGGCAGCGGGCGGGCCGCCCTCGACCGGACGGCCCGCCGCGCACCGCCGCGCAATCTCCAGCGTCACCGGCACCGCGACCGCCCAGGCCAGCGCCAGCCCGCCCCAGCGCCGCAGCGGGTCCGCCGCCAGCACGACCGCTCCCATCCGCTCCGCCGCCAGGTACGACAGCGGGCCGCTCACCGCGCCCAGCAGGGCCGCCACCGCCGGCCGCCCCTGCAGCCAGGCCATCGAGGAGCCCAGCGTGGTGGCATAGAGCGCCCAGAGCGCCGTGATCCACGGCGGGCAGGGCCAGGGCACGGCCGGCCAGGCCGGGAAGGCTGTCACCCCGGCCCAGCGCAGCAGCGTGTCGAGCAGCGTCCCGAGCGCGGCGACCGCGACCACCGTCTTGAAGCGCGCCCCGCGGTCGGGCGCGACCGCCAGCTGGAAGGCGACCAGCACCGTGGCCAGGATCGGCCCCGCCCACGGAAACCCCATCGCCGCGCCCGCGACGGTCGCCACCCAGCCGATCTGGAAGAACAGGAAGTTCGCGATCCTCTCGATCACGGGCTGTCCTCGCCGGCCCGCCTCGCCGGGTGCGTGAAGAACGGCGTCCGCTTGAGCCAGAGCCGCAGCGCCTGCCAGTAGATCGCCGCCAGGACCTTGCCCGTCATGAACGGGTGCCACGCCAGCACCGCCGCCAGCGACGTCCCCGTGATCTCCCGCCGCGCCAGCGTCAGCGTCGCGTCGAGCAGCTTCCCGCCGCCGGAGAGGCAGTCCATGTGGATTGCGAGGTGCCGCGCCGGGTCGACGAAGCGCCAGTCGTAGTCGATCGCCATCGGCATGAAGGGGGAGACGTGAAACTCCTTGGGGAAGCGGTAGCGGTGGCGCCCGTCGCGCCCCTCGTCGCGCGTCGGGTCGAGTACGTAGACGTGCCGTTCGCCCCACGGCGTGTTGTCGACCTCGGCGACGATCGTCTCGACCTGCTCGCCGGCGGCGTCGAAGCAGTAGTAGATGCTCACCGGGTTGAAGCAGTAGCCGAAGTAGGCGAGGTGGGTCAGCAGGCGGATCGGCCCGGCGGGCTCCCGTCCCGTCGCCGCGCGCACCTGCTCGCTCACCGCCTGCTTCAGCGGCACGGCCGGGTCGCCGAGGTGATCGGCGCGCCGGAAGCGCGCCGGCGCCGGCCGCTGCGCCGACCAGAACCAGCGCCCGCGGAACAGCTCCGGCAGTTCGTCCAGGTCGAGGTACATCAGGAACACGCGGTAGGAGAACGCGTGCGGGTGCGGCGCGAAGCGACGGTGCCGCACCCAGCCGGCGTAGATCGCGCTGGCGCGGCTCACAGCGTCATCCCGAAGCGCTCGGTCACCGCGAGCGCGCTCTTCGCCCCGTCCTCGTGGAACCCGTACCCCCAGTAGGCGCCGCAGAACGAGGTCCGGCGCACGCCGTTGATCTCCTCCCACCGGGCCTGCGCGTCGATCGAGGCGGGGGTGTAGAGGGGGTGGTGATAGACGATCCGGCGGATCGCCGCCGCCGGATCGATCGCCTGCTCGGCGTTCAGCGTGACGAAGACGTTCCGCGGGCCGGGGAGCGCCTGCAGCCGGTTCATCCAGTAGGTCAGGACCAGGCGGTCGCCCGTCGGGCGATCTTCCCGCGCGCCGTCCGTCGGTCCGCCGCCCGCGCACCGCAGGTAGTTCCAGCTGGCCCAGGCCTTCGGCCGGCACGGCATCGGCGACGGATCGGTGTGCAGGACCGCGACGTTCTCGGGGTAGGGGAACGCCGAGAGGATCTCGCGCTCGACCGGGTCGGCGTCGGCCAGCAGTGCCAGCGCCTGGTCGGCGTGGCAGGCCAGCACGACCTCGTCGAAGCGCAGCGGCTCGGCGCCGCGCGGGGTCACCAGCGCGTGCGTCACGTGCCGCTCGACGCGCGCGACCGGCGTTCCGGTCAGCACGCGGCCCGTGAAACGCCCGATCAGCGCCTCGACGTAGCGGCGCGATCCGCCGCGGACGGTCCGCCAGACCGGCCGCTCGTCGACCGAGAGCATCCCGTGGTTGGCGAAGAAACGGACGAAGAAGCGCGCCGGGAACCCGAACATCGTCTCCGGCCGCGCCGACCAGATCGCCGCCCCCATCGGAACGATGTAGTCCTCGACGAACCCGGCCGAGTAGCGCCCGGCCTCCAGCATCTGCCCCAGCGTCAGGCCGTCCTCCGGCAGCTCGAGGATCCGCGGCGCGTCGCGGTGAAAGCGCAGGATGTCGCGCACCATCCGCAGGAAGCGCGGCGAGAGCAGGTTGCGGCGCTGGGCGAAGAGCGTGTCGAGGCTCGCCCCGTTGTACTCGAGACTCCGCGCGGCGCAGCGGACCGAGAAGCTCATGTCGGAGGGCTGCGACGCGACGCCGAGCCGGTCGAGCAGCCGGATGAAGGTCGGGTAGGTCCAGTCGTTGAAGACGATGAAGCCGGTGTCGATCGCGCGGACCGTGCCATCGGGCTCCGTCACGTCGACGGTGTGGGTGTGGCCGCCGAGCCGCGCGTCGGCCTCGAACAGCGTGACGTCGTGCTCGCGGCCCAGGATGTACGCGGCGAGCAGCCCGGAGATCCCCGCCCCGACGACCGCGACCTTCACGCCGCCTCCCCGCGGCTCAGGCCGCCGCCCGTTCCGTCCGCCACGAGTCCCTGACGCGCGCCGGCACCGGCTTGAGGTCCCAGATCACGCCGAGCCATTTCAGCAGCAGGAGCCCGTAGTAGGTGGGATCGAACTCCCACCAGTAGAACCCCTGGCGCGCCGCGGCGGGGTAACGGTGGTGGTTGTTGTGCCAGCCCTCACCGAGCGTGATCACGGCCAGCAGCCAGCTGTTGCGGCTGTCGTCGCGGTCGGCGTAGCGGCGCCGGCCGATCCGGTGGGCCAGCGAGTTGATCGTGAAGGTGCCGTGCAGCAGCGCGACCGTCGAGATGCAGAAGCCCCAGACCAGCAGCTGCGGCCCGGTGACGCCGAGAGCGCCGGGGCCCACGCCTCGAGCGCCTCGCCCAGCCCGAACAGCGCGGCCGCGAACAGCGCCGGGACGAGGATGTCGAAGCGGTCGAGGAAGCGCAGCTCGGGAAACTTCGCCAGGTCGGGGACCAGGCGCAGGCGGGTCGGGAAGTTGGCACGGGCAGTGATCCACCCGACGTGTGCCCAGAGCAGGCCGTGCCGGCGCGGAGAGTGGACGTCCGGCTCGTCGTCCGAGTGGGCGTGGTGGTGCCGGTGGTGCGCTGCCCACCAGAGCGGGCCGCGCTGCACGCTCGTCATCCCGAGCACCGCGAAGGCGAACTGGCCGGCGCGGGTCGTCTTGAACGTCCGGTGCGAGAAGTAGCGGTGGTAGAAGCCGGTGATCGAGAACATCCGCACGACGTAGAGCAGCGCGGCCGTCGCGACGGAGAACCAGCTCCAGCCGACCCAGATCACGGCGAGGCAGGCGACGTGCAGCCCGACGAACGGCGCGACGCGCAGCCAGTCGACCTGCAGCCGCCCGGCTTCGTCCTGCTCCGGTCCGGCGTGACTGTCGACCCAGCGCAGCAGCGCGGTCGCGACGGCGCGCAGGCGGTCGCCGGGCGCGGGCATCGCGGCCGCCGTCCCCGGATCAGCCGCCGCTCGGGCCGGCCGCTCCGACCGGCTCGATGAGCAGCGGGATCGACGGGTCGAGGGCCAGGTAGAGGCGGCGCGCGTCGTCCGGCGTCATGAAGAGGGTCACGCGCGTCGAGATCGGCTGCCCGCTCATCCAGTGCCGGAAGCCGGTCCACCCCTCCTCGAACTGGAACCACAGCCGCCGCATCCGGCTCCTGAAGTCCTGCGCCGGCGGCTCGCCGCGGATCACGACGTCGAGGTCCGGCTCGAAGTGCAGCCGGTAGACCGGGGGGATGCCGGCGTACGTCTGCGCCCGGAAGGAGGAAAGCGAGTCGGCCAGCGAGGCCGGCTTGGCGGCGGCACTCCCGTCGCCGCTCGCGTCCCCGTCGGGGGCGGGTGCGGCGCCGCTCGCCGTGCCGCTCGCCGCCTGCACCGAGGCCTGCTCCTGCCCGGCGGAGGGCGGCGTGATCACCGGCCGGTCCGGCTCGTCGACCTCGGACGCGAGCGTGAACCCGAGCGCCGGCCACTGCGGCGTACCGCCCCCGCGGAGCCGCGACACCCCGATCACCGCGTGCTCGAGCGGAAAGCGCTTGAGGGTGACGCCGATCACGCGCAGCTCCAGCACCCGGGCCGCGGGATCGAGCACGAGGTAGAACTTCTGGTTCTTCGCCGCCTCGTACTCGAGCTGCAGGAAGGCGGCCTGTGCGGCTCCATTCCTGGAGCCGTCGCCGCCGCCCAGGGCGGGAAGCGCAAGCGCGGCCAGCACCGCTGCAGCGACGGCGGTACGGCGCATCAGAACAACAACACCGGCGTACCGACCGGCGACGCCTGGAAGACCGCCTCGAGGTCGTCGTCGCCCAGCCGGATGCAGCCGTGCGTGACCGGGCGCCCGAGGTATCGCTGGTAGAGCGTGCCGTGGATCATGTAGCCGTCGCCGAGGTAGAGCGCATAGGCGCCCAGCGTCGCCTCGTCGATCCGCTCGCTCCACTTCCTGGGGAGCGGCTCGCCCTCTTCCACGAAGGCCCAGTCGGGCTTCGTCCAGACCGGATCCTTCTTCTTCTCCTTCACCTTCCGCACGCCGCGCGGCGTGTCGAAGATCCACTCCTTCCCCGACTTCGGGTCGCGCAGGATCGCTCCCGTGCCGGCCGAGCAGACCGCCTCGCGCAGGACCTCGTCGCCGCGGCGCAGCCAGACCTTCTGCTCCACCACGTCGACGACGATGTAGGTCCCCTTCGGCTGCAGCGCGGCGAACTGCTTTTCCAGCTTCGTCAGCGCCTTGGCCGGCGGCGTGGCCGGCAGCGCCGGCAGTCCCGCGGAAGCGACGGGCGCGTACGCGTACCCGCCGAGGTAGGCGACGATCAAGGCCACCCCGGCGGCCCCGGCCAGCACCCCCAGGAACCCCGCCAGCGCCCACAGCAGCGTGCGCCCGCGCCCGGAGCGTCGCCGGGGCGCCGGCCGCGGCGGCGCGGGGACAGACGTCGCCGGCTGCGGAACCGGTGTGCCGGGGGCGTTGTCGATGGGTTGGGACACGGGGGAAACTCCGGGGGCGAACCGCCTCTCACGCTACGACAACTGCGCCGGGCGGACAAGTTCAGCGGGCGCGGCGGAGGGGGTCAATCTCCCGGGAGCCGCGCGGCGCCGACGATCGTGACCGGCGTTCCGGCGTCGATCAGCGCGAACAGCCGGTCCATGTCGCGGTCGCGGATGGCGACGCAGCCGTCGGTCCAGTTCGTGCCCTTCCCGCCGCCGCCGTGGATCTCGATGTTGTATCCGGGCCCACGCCCGCGGACCAGCCCGCGCCGCTTCGCGGCCGTGTACTCGGCCACGTCCGCCGCGGTCGGGTAGTTCAGCGGCAGGGCCTTGTAGTAGCGGCTGGTCGTCTTCTTCGCGGTGACGTGATAGCGCCCTTCCGGCGTCGCCGCGTCGCCCTGCACCAGCTTGTCGGAGAAGCCGTTGCGGCCGAACTCGGCGGTGTACGACGCGATCACCTTGCGGTTCTTCACCACGAGCATCTTCTGCCGCTTCTTCTCGACCAGGATGACGGTCCCGCCGTCGCGCAGCGTCTCGTCCACCCAGGCCTGCCAGCGGCGCCGCAGGGTCGGGTCCGAGAAGCGCTCCATCCGCTTGCCGAGGGCCTTCTCCGCCGCGTCGACGTCCTCGGACGCCTCCGCGATCCGGGTCGCCATCATCGGCAGGTTCTTCATCCGCTCGACCTGGGCCACTTCCTCGACCGAGTGCTCGGCGCGACGGTAGGCGCGCTGCACCGAGCGGTCGCCCTTGAGCGCCTGCACCTGCGGCTCGATCTCCGCCAGCCGCGCCTCGAGCAGGCCGCGCTGCGAGGCCGACTCGCCGACCTTCTGCGCGGTGATCGCATCGGCCTTCGCGATCGCTTCGCGCGAGGAGCGCTCGACCTCGAACGCCAGCTGGGCGATCCGCTCGTTGGTGGAGAAGCGCACGAGCTTGCCCCGTTCCTCGGCGACGAGGCGCTCGAGGATCGCCGCCTTGAGCCGGGCGTCCTCGACCTCGGGCTTGGCCAGGACCCAGGCGTGGCTGCGGGCATCGCGGAAGGCGGCCCGGGCCTTGTCGATCTGCCGGACGGGGAGGGGTGGGGGGTCGAAGGCGTACCAGGCCACGAAGCTGCCGGCCGCCAGGACCGCCAGGAAGATCGCCGCCAGCACGATCCGCCGCCGGGTCAGGATGCCGCCCCGGGAGCGGCGGAGGCCAGCACCGGCCGCGTAGGCCGTCCCGGCGTCAGGGATCCACTCACCCGCCATCGGTTTCGGTCACCTGGTCGAAAAGAGAGGCGTGAAATCGGGGTCTGCATAAACGGAGGGGGGCGGGAAGGTCCGCCCCCCTCCGATAACGTACGATCTCGGCCGCTCGGCTTCCAGACCCGAGGACCGGGCAATGCGGCAAGGCCAGGAACTAGCGCTTCTTCCCCTTGACCTTTTCCATCGCCTGGGCGATGTCCGACGCGATCTGGTCGGCCTTCATCCCGACGCTCTCGGCCTTCGCCTTGGCGTTCAGGTAGTCCTCGGTCCCCATCGCGTTCTCGGCTTCCTTCACGGCGCCTTCGAGCGCGGTGAGCTCGGACTTCATGGCCTCGATCTCGGCCTTGGTGTCCTTGCCGACCGGAGCCAGCGCCAGCGCGTCGGTCGCAGCCTGCCACTTGGTCTTGGCGGACTCGATCATCGCGGTCGCTTCCTGCTTCGCCTTTTCCTTGTTGGCGATGGCTTCGGCCTTCGCGGTATCCGCGGCGGCGAGCGCCTGCTTGAGGACCTCTTCCGACTTCTTGTAGCTGCGGAACAGCGCGAACTTGCCGTTCTGGGTCTCGATTTCGGCCTGGGCCTGACTGAACAGGTCGGAGACCTTGGCGAGGGCGTCCGGCGCGTACATCTCGGCGCCTGCCTGCTTGTCGCCGTCGATGGCGCTCTGAACCTGGTTCACCAGCTCCTGCGGCGGCTTGGCGCAGCCCACGAGGGCCACCAATGCGAGCACGACGAGGCCGAGGTACAGGGTCTTTCTACGCATCTTTCATCCTCCGAAAGCTCTCCGCTCTGCGGAGACGCTTCTGCGCGGACATCCCGCGCTGCGATCCTACCACCGAACCCTTACTTCACCCTTATTCCCCGCGACCGATCAAAACTCCGTCGGGTACGGGCCTGCAACACCAAAACATTCCGTATTGGGAGCCTTCAGCCGACTGCCGGACCCTCCCGATCCGGACTCGGGCCGGCGGAGCCACCACCGGATCGGTTCCGGGCGGCCGCCTGGGCCCTCCCATCTCTCGTTCGAGGCGCGGAGGCGCAAGCGCCCCGCTGCCGAATCGGGCATAGACAACACCCTGCCGGTCCATCCGTCAAGGGGCGCGCGGGGGGGGCGGATCCGGAGGGCCGTGGCCGAACGCCGAATCGAAACAGGTAAGTCCATCCCGGTCAGCTCTTTAACTCGGAATTACCCGGTCCGAGGAGGCGTCCCGGAAGATTACGGGTTGTAAGTCCCCGGGCCCCCAACGGACGGGAACGTGATGCGGCGCGCCGGCTGGCATCCCCCCTCGACTCGGCGGAGAGTAGCCCCTCGCCGGGAGGCCCTTGATGCCCGCTTCCACGACGCAGCGCTTCACCCACGAGAGCGCGCTCCGCGCGCCGGCTCGCGCGGTGTTCGACTGGCACGCGCGCCCCGGTGCGTTCGAGCGCCTCGCGCCGCCGTGGCAGCCGCTGCAGATCGTCGAATCGAGCGGCGGGATCGGGGACGGCGGCCGTGTCGTCTTCGACGCACGCTTCGGTCCTCTCTCCCGCCGCTGGGTGGCAGTGCACCGCGATGTCGTGCCCGGCGAGCGCTTCACCGACGAGCAGCTCAGCGGCCCGTTCGCCTCGTGGGTCCACACGCACCGCTTCCTCGAGCAAGGCGAGGGCACGAGCCGGCTCGTGGACGAGGTCGAGTACCGGCTGCCCTTCGGCGCGCCGGCCGCGGCGCTCGGCGGCGCGCTGGCCGAACGCGAGATCGCGCGGCTGTTCCGCTTCCGCCACCGCCGCACGCGCGACGACCTCGCGCGGCACACGGCGTACGTCGACCGGCCACGGCTGGTCGTGGCGATGAGCGGGGCGAGCGGCCTGGTCGGCGGCGCGCTGGCGCCCTTCCTGACCACCGGCGGGCACACCGTGAGGCGGCTGGTCCGCCGCGCCGCCCGGCCCGGCTCCGGCGAGATCGCGTGGGATCCGGCGGGCCGGGTGCTCGACCCGGCGGTCCTCGAGGGGTGCGACGCCGTCGTGCACCTGGCCGGCGAGAACATCGGCGCGGCGCGCTGGACGGCGGCGCGGAAGGCGGCGATCCGGGAGAGCCGTGTCGCCTCCACCCGCCTGCTCTGCGAGGCGCTGGCGCGGATGGCGCGCCCGCCGCGGGTCCTCGTCGCGGCCTCGGCGATCGGCTGGTACGGCGCGCGCGACGACGACCGCGGGCTCGACGAGCAGGGTCCCGCCGGGACGGGATTCCTCGCCGACCTGACGCAGGCGTGGGAGGCGGCGCTGGAGCCGGCGCGCGCCGCGGGGATCCGCGTCGTCGCGCTGCGGATCGGAGTCGTGATCGCCGCGCAGGGGGGCGCGCTGGCGAAGATGCTGCCGGCGTTCCGCGCCGGGCTGGGCGGGCCGATCGGCGGCGGGCGGCAGTGGGTCAGCTGGATCGCGCTCGACGACCTGGTCGGGATCGCGCACGCCGCGCTGTTCGAGGAGTCGTGGAACGGCCCGATCAACGCGGTCTCGCCGCAGGCGGTGCGGCAGTCCGAGCTGGCGCGGACGCTGGGGCGCGTGCTGCGCCGCCCGGCGCTGCTGCCGCTGCCGGCGTTTGCGGTGCGCGCGCTGTTCGGCGAGATGGGGCAGGAGCTGCTGCTCGACGGCGCGCGGATCGAGCCGCGGCGGCTGCTCGACGCCGGCTTCCCGTTCCTGCACGCGGCGCTCGAGGAGGCGCTGCGTTTCGATCTGGGCCGGAACGGGTAGCGCGCGCGGCACGAAGTGACGGCGCAGACCGGACGGAGAGGGGCACAGGACCGATGGTGCACGACGTGATCGTGATCGGCGGCGGGCTGGCGGGGCTGGCCTGCGCGCTGCGGCTGCAGCAGCAGGGGATCGAGGCGCTGGTGCTGGAGGGCGCGGACCGGGTCGGCGGACGGGTGCGTACCGACCGCGTCGAAGGGTTCGCGCTCGACCGCGGCTTCCAGGTCTACCTGTCCGCCTACCCCGAGGGGCAGCGGGTCCTGGACCACGAGGCGCTCGGGCTGAAGGCGTTCTACCCCGGCGCGCTGGTCCGCCGTCGCGGGCGGTTCCACAAGGTGGCCGATCCGTGGCGCCGGCCGCTCGACGCGATCGCCGGCCTGGCCTCGCCGATCGGGACGCTCGGCGACAAGCTCAAGGTGCGCGCGCTGCGCCGTCGCGCGCGCGGCGGCACGGTCGAGGAGCGGCTCCGCGCGCCGCAGACGACGACGCTGGAGGCGCTGCGCCGCGACGGCTTCTCGGACGCGATGATCGACGCCTTCTTCCGGCCGTTCCTCGGCGGCGTGTTCCTGGAGCGCGAGCTCGAGACCTCGAGCCGGATGCTCGAGTTCGTCTTCCGGATGTTCTCGGCCGGGGACGCGGCGCTGCCGGTGAGCGGGATGCAGGCGATTCCCGAGCAGCTCGCGCTGCGCCTGCCGGTCGGGGCGGTGCGGACCGAGGCCGTGATCGTCGGCGTCGATCGCGAGGGGGTGACGCTCGCCGGCGGCAGGCGGCTGCCGGCGCGGGCGATCGTGGTTGCGACCGAAGGGCCGGAGGCGGCGCGGCTGGTCGGCGGCGATCTCGGCCCGGCGCCGGCCCCGGCGCGCGGGGTGACGTGCCTCTACTTCGCGGCCGCCCGGCCGCCGGTCGCCGAGCCGATCCTGGTGCTCGACGGCGACGGCGCGGGACCGGTCAACAACCTGTGCGTGCCGAGCCAGGTCCAGCCGGGCTACGCGCCGCCGGGGGCGTCGCTGGTCTCCGTCACGGTGCTCGGCGTGCCGGCGCTGGGCGACGCGGCGCTGCGGGCCGCCGTGCTCGACCAGCTCACCGGGTGGTTCGGTGCGGCCGTGCGCGGCTGGCAGCACCTGCGGACCTACCGGATCCCGTACGCGCTCCCGTCGGCGACGCCGTCCGAACTCGATCCGCCGTCGCGGGCCGCGCGCCTGCGCGACGGGCTCTACGTCGCAGGCGACCATCGCGAGAACCCGTCGATCCAGGGGGCGCTGGTCTCGGGCGGCTCGCGGCGGAGGCGCTGATCGGCGAGAGCGAGCGCCGCGGAACGATCGCGTGATGGCCGCGCCCCGGATGGTGCCGAGGGCGGCGCCGTGATCCGGCGGGACCGATTCGCCGGCGTCGACGGCTGTCGCGGCGGCTGGGTGGCGGTGGTCCGCACCCCCGGCTCCGCGCCGGAGTTCCTGGTCGAGGCCTCGTTCGCCGCGCTTGCCGGCCGCCTCGGAGACTGCACCGCGGTGGCCGTCGACATGCCGATCGGTCTGCTCGACGCGGCGCAACGCGGCGGCCGGGCTTGCGACGCGGCAGCACGGGCGCTGCTCGGGCCCGTTCGCGCACGGAGCGTCTTCTCGCCGCCGGTCCGCGCGGCGCTCTCGGCGGCGAGCTACCGGCACGCGCTGGCGATTCAGCGCGCGAGCGCCGCGGACGCGATCGGATTCTCGATCCAGGCCTGGTGCATCGCGCCGAAGATCGGCGAGGTCGACCGCTTCGTGACGCCGGCGCGCCAGGAGTGGATGCACGAGGGGCACCCGGAGGTAGCGTTCGCGCGGCTGGCGGGGGAGCCGATGCGGCACCGGAAGCGCCGGTCCGCCGGGCGCGAGCAGCGGCTGGAGGCGCTCGCGGCGCACGGCTGGGGCGCTCACGCCCGGACGATCGCGGACTGGAACGCGCACGGTGCCGCCCGCGACGACGTCCTCGATGCCGCCGTGCTCGCGCTGACGGCCGAGGCGATCGCCACGGGCGCCGCGATCCGGCTTCCGGCCGCTCCCCCGTACGACGCGCGGGGACTGCGCATGGAAATCCGGGGGTGATATCGTTCCCCGCCCCGCGCCCCTTCGGCGCGCCCCGGCGAGGATCCTTCCCATGGCCCGCTACCTCGACACCGTCCTCGACGCGATCGGCAACACCCCCCTGGTGCGCCTCAACCGCATCGCCTCCGGCACCAGGGCCGCGCTCTACGGCAAGCTGGAGTCGGTCAACCCCGGCGGCAGTTTCAAGGACCGGATCGGCGTCTCGATGATCGAGGCGGCCGAGAAGGACGGCCGCCTCAAGCCCGGCGGGACGATCGTCGAGGCCACCGCGGGCAACACCGGCGTCGGCCTCGCGCAGGCCGCCGTGGTCAAGGGGTACCGCAGCATCTTCGTTCTCCCCGACAAGATGAGCGAGGAGAAGATCGCGCTGCTCAAGGCCTACGGCGCCGAGGTCGTCGTCACGAAGACGGTCCCCAAGGACGACCCCGAGAACTACCACAACGTCGCCGCGCGGATCGCGCGCGAGATTCCCGGCGCCTGGTTCTGCGACCAGTTCTCCAACCCGGACAACCCGGAAGCGCACTACCGCACGACCGGCCCCGAGATCTGGCGCGACACCGACGGCACGATCGACGCCTTCGTCGCCGGGATGGGGACGACCGGCTCGATCTCCGGCACCGCGCGTTACCTGAAGGAGAAGAACCCCGGCGTCGTGATCGTCGGGGCCGACCCCGAGGGGTCCGTGCTCTCGGGCGACATCTCGCGGCCGTACAAGGTCGAAGGGATCGGCGTCGACTACATCCCGAAGATCTTCCGCCGCGACCTGATCGACGAGATCATCCGGATCGGCGACAAGGAGTCGTTCAACGTCGCGCGGCGGCTGGCGCGCGAGGAGGGGATCCTGGTCGGCGGCTCGGCCGGCACCGCCGTCGCCGCCGCGCTGCGCTACGCCCAGCGCCTGACCGAGCCCAAGCTGATCGTCGTCTTCCTCTGCGACACCGGCCGCAACTACATCTCGAAGGTCTTCTCCGACCGCTGGATGCAGGAGAACGGCCTGTGGGAGCAGCCGGAAGGGGGGCGCGTCACGGTCGCGCAGGTGATGACGGAGAAGGCCGGCATCCCGCCGATCGTCGCGGTGCGCCCGAACGGCGCGATCGCCGAGGCGCTCGACGCGATGAACCGCTACAACATCTCGCAGGTCCCGGTCGTGGAGGGGAACCGCGTCGTCGGCACGCTCGAGGAGATGGCGCTGATGAAGCTGATCCACGACGGCGTCGATCCCGGCCAGCAGCCGGCGAGCCCCGTCATGGGGGCGCCGCTGCCGCAGATCGACGCCGAGGCCGACGTGACCGAGCTCTACCGGATGCTGCTGGGCGAGCCGGGGGCGGCGGTCGTGATGGAGCGGGGGGTGCCGAAAGCGGTCCTGTCCCGCATCGACCTGATCCACTTCTACGCCAGGAGAAGCCATGAAGTTCGCGACGAAGGCGATCCACGCCGGCCAGGAGCCTGATCCCCGCACCGGGGCGGTCAACGTCCCGGTCTATCTCTCCTCGACGTTCAAGCAGGATGGGCTGGGCGGGACGCGCGACGGCTACGAGTACGCGCGCACCGACAACCCGACGCGCCGCGCGCTCGAGGCGACGCTGGCCGCGCTGGAGAACGGCACGCACGCGCTGGCCTTCTCCTCCGGCTGCGCGGCGACGACCGCCGTCCTCAACCTGCTCGCTCCGGGCGACCACGTCGTTTCGACGATCGACGTCTACGGCGGGACCTACCGGCTGTTCCACCGCGTCTTCGCCAAGTACGGCATCGCGTTCGACTGCCTCGCGACCTCGTCGGCGGACGAGATCGTGGCCGCGACCAATCAGAAGACGAAGCTGATCTGGCTCGAGACGCCGACCAACCCGCTGCTCAACGTGATCGACATCGCGCGCGTCGCGGCGGGGAAGCCGGCCGCGGCGATCCTGGCGGTCGACAACACCTTCGCCACCCCCTGCTGGCAGACGCCGCTCGACCTGGGTGCGGACCTGGTCGCGCACAGCATGACCAAGTACCTCGGCGGCCACAGCGACCTCGTCGCCGGGGCGCTGATCACGCGCCGCGCCGACCTGCACGAGCCGCTCAAGTTCTACCAGAACGCCGCGGGCGGCGTGCCGGGGCTGCTCGAGTGCTACCTGGTGATGCGCGGGATGAAGACGCTGGAGGTCCGGATGGAGCGGCACCAGAAGAACGCCTTCGCGGTCGCCGAGTGGCTGGCCCGCCACCCGCAGGTCGGCAGGCTCTACTTCCCGGGTCTGCCGTCGCACCCGCACCACGCGGTCGCAAAGAAGCAGATGCGCGGCCACGCCGGGATGGTCTCGTTCGAGTTGAAGGGGGGGCGCGCCGAGCTGGAGCGCTTCCTCGCCGCGCTGCACGTCTTCACGCTGGCCGAGAGCCTGGGCGGCGTCGAGTCGCTGGTCTGCTACCCCTACTCGATGACGCACGGCTCGATCCCGGCCGAGGAGAAGAACCGGATCGGCATCACCGAGCAGTTGGTCCGCCTGTCGTGCGGGCTGGAGGACGCCGACGATCTGCTCGCCGACCTCGACCACGCTTTCGCCGCAGCGCGCGGCTGATCCCTCGATGGTCCGCGTCGCGTCGGAGGTCGGCCGGCTGAGGCAGGTCCTGGTCCACGAGCCGGGGCCCGAAGTCGACCGGATGGTCCCGGCGATGATGGAGGAGCTGCTCTTCGACGACATCCTCTTCGGCGACCGCGCGCGCGAGGAGCACCGCCGCTTCCAGCGCGTGCTGCAGCTCTTCGGCGCGGAGCTGCTGTTCGCGGAGGACCTGCTGGCCGAGACCCTGGCGCACGAGGAAGCGCGCGCGTACATCCTCGACGCCGTCTCCGAGGACCTGCCGCCCGCCGCGCGCGAGCGGCTCGTCGCGGCCGCGCCGGTCGAGCTGGTCGACATGCTCGTGCGCGGCGTGCGCCTGGACCCGTCGCACGACGGCCTCGGAGTGGACGAGCTCTACGAGCTTCCGCCCCTGCCCAACTGGTGCTTCCAGCGCGACCCCCAGGTCATCGTCGGCGACGGCGTCGTCTTCGCAGCGATGGCGACGACCGCGCGCTACCGCGAGGCGCTGCTGTCGCGTGCGATCTTCCGCTTCCACCCCCGGCTGGCCGCGACGCCGGTCCTCTTCGACCCGCTCGATCCCGCCACCGAACGGCACCTCGTCGCGGGGCTGCACCGGCCCTGCCTCGAGGGCGGGCGACGTGCTGGTCCTCTCGCCGGAGGTGATCGCGGTCGGGCTGTCGGAGCGGACGAACCGCCTCGGCGTGCAGCGGCTCGCGCGGGGCCTCGCGCGGCGCGAGGGCGCTCCGCGCTGGCTGGTGATCGTCGAGTTGCCGCACCGCCGGGCTTACATGCACCTCGACACGCTGTTCACCCCGATCGATCGGGGGACGGCCCTGGTCTACCCGCCGGTGATGCTCGAAGGGGGCCTCGAGGAGGCGCGGGTCTACGAGGTGGACCTCCACGCGCCGGCTCCGCAGGCGCAGGCCGCGGACCACCCGCTGGCGACGCTGCGGCGCCACGGGGTCGAGCTGGAGCCGGTCCCCTGCGGCGGCAGCGACCCGGTCTCGCAGCAGCGCGAGCAGTGGACCGACGGCGCCAACGCCTTCGCGCTCGCGCCAGGTGTGATCGCGCTCTACGACCGCAACGTCGCGACGGCCGAGGAGCTGTCGCGCCGCGGCTTCCGGGTCGTGACCGGCGAGGACCTGCTGCTCGGCCGCGAGGAGATCGATCCGGACGACCCCGGACGGGTCTGCGTGCTGATCGCCAGCCACGAGCTGTCGCGGGCGCGGGGCGGGCCGCACTGCCTGACGCACCCCCTCCTGCGCGACCTGTAGGGGCCGGCCTCCGTGCCGGCCCGAGCCGTCCCGACGGCACGGCGGGCCGGCACGGAGGCCGGCCCCTACGGGTCGCGCAGCGCACGGAGCGGGCCGGCACGGAGGCCGGCCCCTACGGGTCGCGCAGCGCACGGAGAGGGCCGGCACGGAGGCCGGCCCCTACGGGTCGCGCAGTGCACGGAGCGGGCCGGCACGGAGGCCGGCCCCTACGGGTCGCGCAGTGCACGGAGCGGGCCGGCACGGAGGCCGGCCCCCACACGCTGTCCGTCGGCCGCCGTACAATGAACGCCACTCCCGGGGGGGATGGACGTTGCTCTACCTCGAAGCCCGGATCGACGGACGCTCGGTGCGCTGGCCGCTCGGGCCGGGGACGCTCTGCGCCGGCCGCGACCCGTCCTGCGACATCGTCATCGACGATCCGGCGGTGTCGGGCCGGCACCTGAAGTTCGAACTGCGCGGACGGGCGCTGCACGTCGAGGACCTCGGGAGCATGAACGGCCTGTGGGTCGATGGGCAGCGCGTCGCGTCGGCCACGGTCCGGCCCGACGACTGGTTCGTCGCCGGGCGCGTGCTGCTGACGCTGCGCGAGGGGATCTCGCTCGCGGGCTCGGACGACGGGTCGGCCCCCCCTCCCGTTGCGCCCCGTCACGCGAAGGGAGAGACGCCGCCGCTCGATGCGTTCGACGTTCGGGCACCGGCCGCGACCGGAGCGCGCGAAGGGATCGCCGAGGTCGCGGACCTGCTGGCTCAGGCGCCCGACCGCGACACGCTCGCGGCCGCGCTTCTCTCCCGCGTCGCGCTCGCCGGCGGCGCGCGCGGCGCGGCGCTGCTGCGGTTGGAGGCCGGACGCGCGGCGATCGTCGCGGCTTGGGGCGAGGCGCTCCCGGCGGCGCTCGAGTCGGTGCTCGACGCGGCTCCGGCGCCGGGACGGGGCAAGGCGGCCCCGGACGGCGTGTTCCTGCGGCGCCTCGGCGGGACCAGTGCGGGCACGGTGCTCTGCGCCCACCCCTGGGACCCGTCGTCCAACGGAGAGATCGAGCTGCAACTGCTCGGCGAGTTGCTGCGCTGGCTGTTCGACGGGCCGGCCTTCGACACCGCACCCGTCGCGGCGATTCCCGGAGCCGTCGTGCTGGCGGGCATGCCGGAGTTCGTCTTCGCCTCCGAGGCCTGCCGCCAGCTGCTCGAGGAAGTCGATCGCCTGGCGGCCAGCCCGCTGGCCGTTCTGCTGGTCGGCGAGACCGGCACCGGGAAGGAGTTGCTCGCGCGCCGGATCCACGCGCAGTCGAGGCGCCGATCCGGCCCGTTCGTCGCGATCAACTGCTCCGCCGTTCCGAGCGAGCTGCTCGAGGCCGAGCTGTTCGGGATCGAGAAGGGGGTCGCGACCGGGGTCGGCGAGCGCACCGGACGGCTGGTGCAGGCCTCCGGCGGCACGCTGCTGCTGGACGAGGTCGGCGACCTGCCGCCGGCGCTGCAGCCGAAACTGCTGCGCGCGCTCGAGGCGGGCGAGGTCCAGCCGGTCGGCGCGCCCGTCGCCGTCCCGGTCGATGTCCGGATCGTCGCGGCGACCCACCGCGACCTGCACGCCGAGGCCGAGCAGGGGCACTTCCGGCGCGATCTGCTCTACCGGATCGCCGGCGCCGTGGTGCGCGTGCCGCCGCTCCGGGAGCGTCCGGAGGACGTGCTCCCGCTCGCGCGAGCCTTTGCCCGGCAGGCGGCCGCGGTGCAGGATCACCCGTTCCGCGGGATCGACCTGCAGGCGGCGCGGCTGCTCGTCGGCTACGCGTGGCCCGGCAACGTGCGCGAGCTGCGCCACGCGATCGCGCGCGCGGTCGCGCTGGCCGACGGGCCGGTGCTGCACCCCACGCTGCTCCCGCCGGAGATCACCGGCGGCTCGAACCCCGCGGTGGGCGGCATGCTGCTGGGGCTCGAGGGGAGCTGGCGCGAGGCGCGGCAGCGCTTCGACCGGATCTACTTCGCCCGGCTGCTCGAGCGCTGCGGCGGCAACCTGACGGAGGCCGCCCGCCTCGCCGGGCTGGCGCGCAGCAACCTCTACCGCAAGCTCGAGGAGCTCCGGCTGCACTGACGGGCCGGACGGTCGCGGAGAAAAAGAAAACCCCGCCCTCGCGGGCGGGGCCCCACCGGTCCGTGGCTGCCCCCCTCAGAGACACCCAACCTGGCCGGCGGAAAACACGCGGAGCGGGATCATCGCCTCGGCTGGCGAACCGGGGCAGCCGGAGATAAGCAACTTCCACGCCAGCGACGGCTCCGCCATCGCGCGCGACCCCGGTCGCAGCAAGTCCTACGGAACGCTCTGATTAGGACCTGGAGCGATCCAGCTCGGGGAGGGCCGGCTCGGGGGCGCGTCGCGGTCCCGGGACGATCAGCGGCCCGGTGTGTCCTGCTGGCAGGACAGTCCTACGGAATTGAGCCGGGGATCGGAAGTACGCCAGGAGCCGACCATCAATGGAACGGCCGGCGGGAGATCCCCGCCGGCCGATGGGATGGAGCCCGCCGGGCGACGCCTGCCACCGGCAGGCGCCGCCCGTTCCGTTCGATCAGCAGGCGCCCGGGTTCTGGTTGGGGTTGTAGACCGCCGGGCAGTTGTCGCAGGCGTCACCGTGCGAATCGAAGTCCGCGTCGTTCTGAAGCGGGTTCGAGACGTTCGGGCAGTTGTCGAGAGCGTCGATCACGCCGTCGCTGTCCGCGTCGCCGGGCGAGCCGGAGCACGGGTGCGAGTTGGGCCGCTCGGCGCCGGCGCTGTCCTGTCCGAGGCTCGACTCCGGACAGGTCGGGGCCTTCCTCGTCACCAGGTAGTAGAACGCGGTGAGCGGGGCCGGGGTGAGTGTGTCCGTCGCGCTGGAGCCCACGACGCCGCTGACCAGGCAGCTCTGGTTGTAGGCCCACGCTGAGCCGGGCCTCGTCGAGCCGCGATAGACATTGAACGGACCCAGCTCGACCTCCGCCCAGCCGATCGTGGCGGTCAGCGTGCCGCTGTCGTAGGTCACCGTGACCGTCGGGCCGACCGGGGTGCTCTGGTTCACGGCATCCACCGGGCAGGTCGCACTCGACCCGGTGCAGAGTTCCGCCGGGTCGCAGGTCGCCGTCGACGCCCGGCACTCCAGGGTCGCCGGCTGGAAGGCGTCTGCGGGGCACGCCGCGCCGGTTCCCGTGCAGGACTCCGCGACGTCGCAGTCGCCCGCCGACGCGCGGCACTCCGTGCTCGCCGGCTGGTAGGCATCCGCCGGACAGTCGTTGGTGGCGCCGTCGCAGGATTCCGCGACGTCGCAGGCGCCCGCCGAGGCACGGCACTCGCCCGTGCTCTTGACGTCCGCCGGGCAGGCAGCACCGCTTCCCGTGCAGGTCTCGGCAAGGTCACAGGCCCCGGCCGAACCACGGCACTCGAGCGTCGCCGGCTGGAACGTGTCCGCCGGGCAGACCCCGCTCGCGCCGTCGCAGACCTCCGCGACGTCGCAGGTGTCTGCCGCTCCACGGCAGAGCGTGTTCACCGGCTCGACCACGTCCGCCGGGCAGAAGGTGTTCACGCCGTCGCAGGTTTCGGCGACGTCGCACGTTCCCGCCTGAGCGCGGCAGAGCGTGGCGGCCGGTGCGATGCTGTCCGCCGGACAATCGGCGCTGCTGCCGGTGCAGGTCTCCGCCAGGTCGCAGGTTCCGGTCGCTGCGCGACAGACCGTGGTCACCGGCTGGTAGGTCGACTTGCACACGCCGTCGGCCGGATCGCAGGCGTACGACGCGCACACGGTGTTCGGATCGCAGACCACGTTCAGGCAGCGATCCACCTCGTCCGCCCCAATGTCGGGCGTCGTGCTGCGGATGTCACCGTCGATGTCGATCGGCACCACCGCCAGCGGGGTCCCGACGTTCTCCACCGGCGACGGACCGCCGGAGATGTTGAGGTGCAGGTCGGTGGTCGAGACGAACAGCGGATCCGCCGCCAGCGAGTTGGCGTCCTGCCCGCTCGCGGTCTGCCAGCTCGCCAGCGTCGCCCGGTCCACCCCGTTGAGGAGGCCGACGAGCCCGGCCGGACCCGACACCCAGTAGTCGTCGTAGTTGATCGTCGAGAACAGCGCGTTGGTCGTTGCCGCCGTCGCGATCGCGTACGTCTTGTCCGTCGCAGAGGTCGTGTTGTTCAGGTTCGTCGCAAAGATGTTGTTCCGGAGGTCCAGCCCCGTCACGCTGGCGTCGGCGAAGAACGCCGCGCTGGCCGTACCGGAGCTGTTGCCGGTGAAGTCGCCCGAACCCAGGTTGACCGAGTTGGCATAGACCTTGATTCCTCCCGTCGTCCCCAGGATCCGCAGGCCGACGATCGAATCGCCCGACAGGCTCGACCAGCCGTCGCCTTTGACGTTCGAGACGAAGTTGTTGGCGATCAGCAGGTTGCTGGTGGCGTTGCCGGTGTTGACGTCGATCCCCTTGCCGCCGTAGCCGCCCGTGCTGGTGTAGCGCACATCGCTGATCCTGTTGCGGGTCACGCTGGAGTTGACCAGCCCCGTGCTGAGGATCAGCCCGGTGGCGTTGTTGTTGGAGCTGACCGCGGAGTCGCTCGTCACGACGTTCGTGATCGTATTGAGCCGGATGTCGGCGCCGGTCGCCTGGCCCACGTTCAGGCCGATCCGGCCGAGCGAGTTCGACGCCGTCACCGCGTCGCCGAAGTCGTTGCCGGTGACCAGGGTGTTGTCGTTCAGGGCGCCGGCGAGGCCGATGCTCTGGACGCCGATCGTGGCCTTCTGGATCAGGTTGTTCTGCAGCGTCAGGTTGTCGTTGTCCGCGCCGTTGGCCGCGCCGCCGGAGGCGCCGACGAAGATGCCGAAGGTCGTCACCGTGGAGCTGCCCACGGTGCCGGCCTGGACGATGCAGTTCTTGATCGTGTTGTCCGTGGCGCCGGCGCCGGCCCCGAGACTGCCGATCCAGATCACGGCCGTCCCGCTCGCGGTGTTCGGATTCACGATCGTCAGGCTGCGGTCGGTCCCGCCGCTCAGCGAACCGTCGATGGTCACCCGGTCCGCGCCGTTGAGCTTGATCACCGCGGCGCCGCTTCCGGTGCCGGTGATCGTGCGCGCCACGCCGACCGGCCGGATCAGGACCGTGTAGATCGCCTTGGCTTCCTCGGCCGACTGGTTCAACGGCACCGAGCCCGTCTCTCCGGTCAGATCGCTCGTGATGTCGATCGTCACGTTGCCTTGCAGGACGCCGTTGTTGAGCGCCTCGAAGATGCCGCCCGCGTTGGTCAGCGAGGTGTAGGTTTCACCCGCTCCGACGTTGTACGAGCCGGAGTAGCCGATCGAGATCAGGTAGCCGTTCGGCGTGGTCGGCGGCGTGCCGGCGGCCGGCGGGTTCGCCGTGAAGCCGCTCGCTCCGGCCGAAGGATTGGCCGACACGTTCGGCGGGGACACGCCGTCCTGCGCCATCACGTAGTACTGGAGGGTGTCGCCGGGGGAGACGCTGCCGCCGGTGACGAGGCTGTAGTCGATCAGGCAATCGTAGTTGCTCCCGCTGACGTGGACGCACTGGCTCGACACGTACGGATCCGAGGTGCCCTTGCGGAAGTAGATCACCGGCAAGCCGGCCCCGGATGTCGGCACTCCCGACGAGTCCGTGATCGTGGCCGAGAGGGTGCGATTGAGCGTGCTGGTGGTGTTGGCCAGCGGGGTGTAGACGATCGCCGGGCCCGCGGTGTCGAGCGCGGACTCGTAGGCTCCGATGGACGGGTTGGTGGCGCTGCGCACCGCCCCGGTGATGTCCGTGGTCACGCTCAGCGGGGTGCCCGCGGCGATCAGCGGCGATCCGGGCTGCGGCTGGAGGTTGGTCGCCGAGTTGAACGCCGGGTCACTGGAGACCGAGGAGGCGTCCTTGCCGGTCGCCGTCTTCCAGTCGGCGAAGGTCACCTGGTTCGTGCCGGAGCCCTGCGAGAGGCTCCCGGTCTTGCCGATCGCGAAGGTCGAACCGGTGGCGGTGAAGAGGTCGTTGAAGTCGGAGATCAGGTTCGCGAAGGTGGTCGACGCCGTCCCGATGGCGTAGCTGAAGCCGGTGCCGTTGACCACGGTGCTGTACAGCGCGTTGTCGCGCACGTCGACGGCCGGGTCGGTACCGCCGATGGCGAGCGCGTAGTTCGGGTACGAGCCTCCGGTGAAGGTCCCGGTCATCGACACCGAGTTGAAGTAGACCCGCGTCGTCGAGCCGACGCCGCCTCCCAGGAAGATCCCGGCTCCGAAATCGCCGCTCGTCCCGTTCGCCCCGACGCCGTAGATCGAGTTGTTGGCGATCAGGTTGGTCCCCGACGTGGCCTGCGCGACGCTGATCCCGGCGGCCGAGAAGGTGCCCGTGTTCGTCACCTTGCCGATGAAGTTGCGCTCCACCGTCGCGTTGGTGACCTCGTTCCCGGTGAACGACGACGTCGAGATCGAGGTCAGGCCCAACGCGATCCCGAAGACGTCCGGCGAGGACGACTGGGTGACGCCGTCGATCCTGTTCTGCGTGACCAGCAGGCCGTTCTCGAAGCCGGTCCAGATGCCGCCCTTGGCGACGTTGTCGGGCGAGGCGGCGGTCATCAGGTTCTGCGAGATGACGTTGGCGGTGTTCTTGTTCCCCGTGGCGGCACCCTGCGTATAGATGCCGTACTGGACCTTCCTGATGTCGTTGTTCTGGATCGTGTTGCCGTTGTTGCCGGTGCCCAGGCTCACCGTCGAGACCGTGGCGCCGCCCATGCCGATGCCGAACAGCGTCGTCGTGTTGCTGTTGCCGACGACGTTGATGTTCTTCACGGTGTTGCCCGTGGCTCCGTCGGTGCCGTTGCTCTGCAGCCAGATCACGGCGGTCGAGCTGCCGGTCGCCGTGAGGGTCACCGTCAGGCTGCGATCGGTTCCGCCGCCGCCGTTCGAGCCGTCGATCGTGACGCGGTCGGCGCCGTTCAGGCGGATGAAACCGCCCGTCGGCGCGGTCGTGCTGGTGATCGCCCGCGGCGCCAGCGTCACTCCCGTCGGGTAGATGCGGACGCTGAAGTTGCTGCCGGTCGGCTCCTCGGCGATCGCGTTGAGGGCCACCGACCCGTCCTCGCCCGTCGTCAGGTCGCCGGTGATCTCGATGAAGAGATCGGCGTTCAGTACGCTGCCGTTGACGGCGCTGAAGACGCCTCCCGCGCCGGTCAGGGTGGTGTAGTCGCAGCCCGAAGCGCAGACGGTCTTGGTGCCGGAAAGAGCGGCGACGATCGAGTAGCCGTTCGGTGCGATCGGCGGCGTGGCCGCGGCGGGCGGGTTCGCCGTGAAGCCCCCGGCGCCCGCGAGCGGATTCGTGGTCACGTTCGGGGCCGCCGCCCCGTCCTGCGCCGCCACGTAGTACTGGATCGTGTCGCCGACGACGACCCCGCCCACCGCGCTGTAGGTGAACACGCAGTCATAGCTGCTGCCGCCGGCGAAGGTGCACTGGGAGGCGGTGTACCCGCCGGAGGTGCCCTTGCGGTAGTAAAGCTGCGGCAACCCGATCCCGGCGATCGGGACGCCGGAGGCGTCCGTGATCGACGCCGTCAGCGTGCGGCTCGTCGTGTTTCCGGAATTCAGGAGCGGCGTGTAGCTGATGATTGGCGCCGAGAGGTCGATGCCGTTGAAGTTCCCCGCGTCGGCGCCGATGTCGGTCGGCGTCAGGGTGCTGCGCAACTGTCCGTCGAAGTCGTCGGTCACGCTGGCAATCGACGCGCCACCGTTGCCTTCGACGACCGTGGTGAGCGTCGGACTGATGTGCAGGTCGATCGCGGTGCTGCCCGTCGGATCGATGAACTGCGGGTCGCTCGAGAAGCTGTTCAGATCCTGCCCGGTCGCGGTCTGCCAGGCGCCCAGCGTCAACTGATCGACCGCATTGTAGAGGCCGACGTTGCCGCCGGTGCCGGTCACGTACAGAACGTTGTTGTTGGAGGTCAGGCCGCTCGGGTTCACTCCCGATCCGCCGACACGGATGGCGTAGTGCTTGCCGGTGCCGGTGCCGTTGCTGCGGGCATTGAAGAACACGTTGTCCCGGTACACGCGCGTGTTGAAGGTGATCGCGCTCTGGAAGGCGAATGTGTTCGCCGTCCCGGCGACCCCGGCGCCGCCGATGTAAACGCTGTTGTGGTAGATGTTGTCCGTTCCGGCGACCGTCTCGGCGATGCCGTTGATCTGCACTCCGTTGGTCAGCCCGTTGCCCAGATCGATCATGTTGTTCTGGTAGCTGGTCGTCCCGCTGTTGATGTTGATCCCGTTGATCGTTGCGGACGCGCTGGTACTGGGAGTCGTCAGCGTGTGGATGAAGTTCCGCGCGACGACGTTGGTTCCGGAGCTCGAACCCGCGTACTGGATGCCGGTCACCGACACGGCGGCCGTCGCGTTGGTGTTGCTCAGCAACTGCACCGTGTTCTGCGACACGGTGTATCCGGAGTTCGACGTGGCCGTCTGGGCGATGCCGATCACGGACGCCGACGACCCGGTGGCCGTGTTGGCCGCGGACATCGTCAGGTTGCGGACGGTGTTGCCGGTGATCGTCGGCGTGGCGAGGTCGGTCTGGATGCCGATGACCCGCGACGAGGTCCCGGTCGCGTTGTTCGTGAGTGGCGCCGCCGCGCTGCCGATCGTATTGCCGGAGAGCGTCGCCGTGACGCCGGCGGAGGTGCTGGTATTGACCCGCACTCCGTAGAGAACGCCCGAGGCGCTGGCCGCGGTGAGCGTGATGTTGCCGACGCTGTTGTTCGAGACGTTCGTCGTGCTCGAGCCGAAGTTGTAGACGCCGTAGATCTCGTTCGTCGAGGTCGACGTCGTGGAGTAGGTGATGCCCGGTCGCGCCGCCCAGGCTGCCGATCGTGTTCCCGGCGACGTTGCCGACGTTGACCAGGCCCCCGCTGATGTAAATCCCGCGGAACGGGGCGCTGGAACCGGTGCCGCTCGCCGCGCCGGAGATGGCCAGCGCGGTGATCGTGTTGCCCTGGACGCTGGAGGCCACGGTGGTGCTGGCGGAGATCGAGATCGGCAGGAAGGCGCCGCCGGTCGTGCTCGGGAATACGAGGCCATAGGTGCCCGTCCCCGCGCTGCTCGAGAATCCGATCGTGTTGCCCGTGACCTGGAAGTTGCCGCCCGAGGAGTTGGCGACCCGGATCCCGGTGTGGGTCAGGCTGGTGGAGGTCATCGTGCGCGAGGCGGTCTGGAAGAACCGGTTGTTGCTGAAGGTGCAGTCGGTCGTTCCGGTGACCACGTCGACGCCGGCCGACGACGCGGTGGCGCTGAAGAAGTCGTAGATGTTGTTGTTCGTCAGGAGGACGCCGCTGTTGTTGAGCGTGGCGGTCGTCGTCGTGCCGGAGTACGTCACCGCCTTGGTCGGGAGGTTGGTCCCGGCCGGTCCGATGTTGCAGCTCGAGACCGTGTTGTTGTCGTTACCGGTCGTCACGGCGCCGGCGCCGAACACGATCGTGCCGCCGCTGCTGCCGACCGCGACGGTCGAGGAGCCGAGCACGGTCGCGTTGGTGACGACGTTCGCGGTCGCGTCGGCCTGGAACGCGATCGTGGCGGTGCCGATGGTCGAACTCACGGTCGTGTTGGAGATCGTCAGCGAATTCCCGAGGGTGTTGAGGCCGTCGATCGTCACGTTGTCGGCGCCGTTGAGGTTGATCAGCGCCGAGGCGGCAATCGGGGCCCCGGAGATCGTGCGCGCGGCGCCGCCGACGGGCTTGATCGCGATCGTCGTGTAGAACGCGGAACCCGAGCCGCTGGCGTTCAGCGCTGCGGTGGTGTTCTCCGCGAGCGAATCGCCACAGACCTCGATATCGATCGTGCCCTGGTGAGTTCCGGCGTTGATCGCGTCGAATGCGGCCTTGAGCGTGGCGTAGGCCGTCGGCCCTGCCGTGCCGGCGGTCGCTTCCACTTCGATTGGCCCGGCGGTATCGCAGGCGCCAAGAGCGGCGACGGCCGGGGTGACCCAGGCGGCGGCGACCAGGAGGAGGACGACTGCAGTCGTGGAGAGGAGGCGTAGGCGGCTCATGGCTTCTCCTTGGGACATTCCGTCACCAGCGAACCGCGAGTTCCACAGCGCGCGGACTCAGCGCAGGTGGAATTCGCGGACAGCCTTGCAGGTTCGGTCACAGCGCGGGGAAAGGGGACTGGGAGAGCGTGGAACGACGGGACGGATCGGCGGCGTTCTCGGTGGCCGGGAACCGGCGGCGGAAGGCGCGATGGAGGCGCCCGGAGCCCCTGTACTTGCGCCGGCAAGGCGCCAGCGAGCGGAATTCGACGCGTATGCGACCTGGCCCCTGATCTGCCCATGTATTGCGGCCCGCCCCACTTGGACCGGGGCGCAGTATAGGACTGTCCGACCCCCGTCAACGCGACCCAACCGGCGTGTTTTCGCAACGAGACCGGAATCCGGCGGCCCGGCGGACCGACGCAGCGAACAGTAACCGATGATTCGCGGTCGTTGCGGTCAGCGTTCCGGGCCGCAAGAAGAAGCGCGCGCGCGGTGAACACACCCGGGACTGCTGGTCAGGCGTTTCGAGACCGGGTCGTCACTCCGCGGTTCTTCACGTGAAGTAACACGGCGGGCGCGATGGCTACCGAACAAGTGCAACCACCTGCGTCAGCTGGAGACGCTCAGGACCGACTCGGCCGGAACGGACTCCGGCCGCCGCCCCCGCGCGCGAAACGGAGCCGAAAGCGTCGCAATCCGGTCAAACGGTCGGAGGGGGTCCGCCGGTGCCGCGTCGAACGCCCGCCACGTGCGCCGTCCCGCAGTGCGGGCACGCGACCTGCCGCCCGGCCCACGCCGGCGGGAGCTTGAGCGTCGTCCCGCACGCACACGGGACGAAGGCGTAGTTCTTGACCTGCCAGATCGCGTCGGTGGCGCCGCGCACGCGGTCGGCTCGCGTGCGCGGGTCGGGCTGGGGCCCGCGCTGGGGGTCGCTCGCCTCGGCCAGGGCCGAAGCCGGCATCACGCCGACCGGCCGGCGCGTCACCGTGCGGAAGGCCTCGTCGTAGCGCGCGTAGCCCGGCATCCCGCCCATCGCGCGCAGGATCCGGATCCGCTCGGCGAGCGGCGGGTGGGTGCTGCCCCACGCCGAGATGCCGCCCGCGTCGAGCGAGGCCTTCGCCAGCGGATCGCTGATGAAGCTCGGCGCGACGGTGCGCGGCACGTCCTTCAGCACGCCCCCCTCCCGCCCGATCTTCTCGAGCGCGCCGGCGAGCCCGTCCGGGTAGCGCGTGAACTGCGCGCCGCAGGCGTCCGCCAGGTACTCGCGGCGGCGCGAGACCGCGAGCTGCAGCAGGTGCGCCAGCAGCGGCGCCAGCACGATCAGCAGCACGGCCGCGATCATGATCACCGCCCCCAGCGGGTTCCCCTTGTCCGAGGTGCGGCGCCGCGGCGGGCCGTACCAGAGCACCCGCCGCCCGACGTCGGCGAGGATCACGATCGCGCCCGCCATCGCGCCGAGCAGCAGGAGGTACAGGACGTCGCGGTTCTTCACGTGTCCCAGCTCGTGCGCGACGACCCCCTGCAGCTCGTCGCGATCGAGCTTCTCGAGCAGGCCCGAGGTCACCGCGATCGACGCGCGGTCCGGCCCGCGGCCGGTGGCGAACGCGTTGAGCGCGTCCTTGTCGATGATGTAGACGTCGGGCATCTTCGGCAGTCCGGCCGCGATCGTCATCTCCTCGACGACGTTCCAGAGCACCGGGTGGTCCTGCTTTCCGATCTTCCGCGCGCCGACGAGGCCGAGGAAGATCGTGTCGCCCGAGCCGTACGCGACCAGGCCCAGCACGGCCCACAGGAGCAGCCCCGCCCCCAGCCCCGGTACGCCGCCGTCGCCGGGGGCCATGATCTCGCCCACGGCGAAGCCGACGGCGGCCAGCAGCGCCGCCATCGCGACGATGAGCAGCGCGCTGCGGCGCTGGTTGGCGCGGATCAGCTCGAACATCGGACGCGGGCTCCCGGCGCTCCGCCCGGGCTCAGGGGAACTTCACCTGCGGCACCTGCTTCTCGGCCTCGGTCTCGACCTGGAAGAAGGGCTCCGGTGCGAAGCCGAAGGCGTTGGCGAAGATGTTGGAGGGGAAGACCTCGATCCGGTTCTTGAAGCGCATCGCGGAGTCGTTGTAGTACTGCCGCGCGAAACCGATCTTGTTCTCCGTCGAGGCCAGCTCCTCCTGCAGCGCGAGGAAGTTCTGGTTGGCCTTCAGGTCGGGGTACGCCTCGGCCACCGCGAACAGCGAGCGCAGCGTCTGCGACAGCGCATTCTCCGCCTTGACCGCCTCGGCCACGTTGCCGCTGGCGGCGATCGCCTGCTGGCGGGCCTTGACCACGGCTTCGAGCGTGCCACGTTCGTGCCCCGCGTAGCCCTTGACGGTCTCGACCAGGTTGGGGATCAGGTCGTGGCGCCGCTTCAGCTGGACGTCGATCTGGCTCCAGGCGTTCTTCACCTCGTTGCGCGCGCGCACCAGGCCGTTGTAGAGCCCGACCAGGAAGACCGCGAGCAGGCCCAGGACGACGAGGACGACAAGACCACCGATCATGTTCTCTCCCTTCAGGGCGGGGCGTCACGCCGGACGGCGGAACGTCTCCCCGAGAAACGACACCATCACGCCCCGGGCGTCGGAACGGCCGGGGTTGACCGATTCGAGCGCGTGCCCGAGCTCTCCGCGGTCGAACCAGATGCCGTGAACGCAGCGATCGACGAGGAGCGTGTGTTGCTCGTCGAACCAGACCTTGTCCATCGCCCGGTCGCAGCGCGGGCAGAGCCGGCCGCGCTCGTCAATCGGGGCCAGCGCGAAACGCGCCGAGTCGCGCTCGGCGGGGCCGAGCCCGTTCATCTCGGCCAACAGGTCGAACTCGCCGGCGTCGAACCAGATCCCGCGGCACGCCGCGCAGCAGTCGAGCTCGACCTGCTCGCGCTCGACGACGATCAGCACCTGGCGGCAGGCGGGACAATCCACGGCCGGGGCCCTCCCCTCCGCGACCATTCTAGGGAAGTTGCGGCTCCGGGGTGGCGCCGTTCGCGACCCTGCGGCTACCAGCGGTAGGGGCCGCCCTCCGTGGCGGCCCGCCTTGCGCGCAAGCGGGCCGGGGCGGAGCCCGGCCCCTACCAGCGATAGTGGTCGAAGCCGTAAATCAGGGTGCCGCCGAAGAAGCCGGTGACGAGAACCAGCACCGTCGCCGCCAGCAGGAGCAGCCGGAAGAGAAAGGGCCAGCCGGCGCCGCGGCGCAGCGCAAGGACCCCGGCCATCGCGGCGAGAACCGCCGTCGCCGCGGTCCCGACGCCGAGCCAGCGGTGGGTTTCCAGGATCCAGGCCATCTCGCCGGGGAAGGTCGAGAAGGCCGCCGCGGACCAGCCGAGGGCCGCCGCGGCGACGGCGCCGATGGCGCCGAGCGCAGCGAGCCAGACGGAAGCGACCGCCAGCGCCCGGTCGCGGCGCGCCGCCCCGAGGATCTCGAACAACGCCGCCACGGCGATCAGCGCGATCGGGAAGTGGACCGTCGACGGGTGGAACCGGCCGGCGAAGCGGACCAGGCGCTCCCGGCCGGAAAGCGGCGCAGCGGGCGCATCCCCGCCCGCGCGGGGGCTCGCCTCGAGGGCCGCGAGGTACGGGGCCGGATCCTCGAGGAACTTCTTCCGGCAGCGCTGGCAGCAGAGGTAGACGCGCCGGCCCTGGTAGTCGACCCAGATCGCCGGGTCGACCGGCTCGTCGGTGAGCACGGGGCACATCGTGTTGGCACCCGCGGGGAGTGCTGCGGGGGCGGCCGGCGCTCCGTCATCGCCCGGACCCGCTGCCGATGCGGTCCCCGAAGCCGCGACGGCGAGCGCCAGCGCGGAGAGGACGAGCAGGACGCGAACCCGGGACGGCATCGGCGGACGCATGGACGAAGACCGCGCGGGCGGCGCCGCGCGCTGCGCGGCCGCCGCCCGCTCGCGGCGAACTAGCCCTTCTTCTCCTTGCCCTGCTTGGCGACCTCTTCCTTGAGCTTGGCCTGCCACTTCGCCGGGTCCTTGTCGAAGTCCTTCACGCAGCTCTTGCAGCAGAACTTGTACTCCTGGCCGTCGTGCACCTTGACGACCGGAGCGCCGTGTTCGCCGAGCTTCTCGCCCGAGACGAGGCAGTAGTCGAGCGGGTAGGGGGTCGGGGCCTTGTCCTCGGCCAGCGCCATCGGGAAGGCGATGGCCGCCAGGAACAGGACCGCGAGCGTGGTCACGAGCAGGTTGCGACGGGTCATGCGAGGTCTCCTTTTCGAGAATCGGACCGGAGGATCATAGCCGTCCAGCGCGGCGGTGCCAGCGCGGCCAGCAGGAGCAGGACGACCGCGATCGCGCTGCCGGTCTCCAGCCAGCCGGGCAGGAACTCGTGGTGGTGCGCCGCCTCGTGCGCGATCTCGCCACCGGCCAGCGCGTTCAGCAGGAGGCCGGCCGCCAGCGCGGTGAGCGCGATCGACAGCAGGTACAGGACGGCGGTGCGCCGCCCCATCAGCTTCCAGACCGCGGCCAGCGTCGCCGTGTTGGTCGCCGGACCGCACATCAGGAAGACGAGCGCGGCGCCCGGGGAGAGCCCCTTCGCCATCAGCGCCGCGGCGACCGGCACCGAGGCCGTGGCGCAGACGTAGACCGGGATGCCGATCAGCATCATCGCCAGCATTCCGGGCAGCCCTGCGCCGAGCGTCCCGGCGAAGAAGTCGTCGGGCAGCGCGAGGCCGATCGCGGCGGCGGCCAGCAGGCCCCAGAGCATCGGCCCCGCGAGGTCGCGCGGCAGCGTGACGAAGCCGTAGTGAAGCGCGTCGCCCAGGCGGTCGGTCCAGCGCCGCGGGTGCGCGGCGGCGAGTCCGGCCGGTGGCGATCCGAACCCGGGGAGCGCGGCGAGGCCGGCGAAGCGGGCCGCGGGACGGTCGTGCCCCCCCTCGACGCCGTCGACCACCAGCCCGCCCACGATCCCGCTGAAGAGCGCGGCCAGCGGCCGGACGACCGCCATCAGCGGACCGAGCAGCGAGTAGGTGACCGCGATGCTGTCGACCCCGGTCTGCGGGGTCGCGATCAGGAACGCGGCCGTCGCGCCGCGGCTCGCGCCGTGCTGCCGCAGCGACGCCGCGACCGGGATCACGCCGCACGAGCAGAGCGGAAGCGGGACGCCCACCCCCGCGGCCTTGAGCACCGGCACGATCCCGCGCCCGCCGAGGTGGCGCTCGATCGTCTCCGGCTCGATCAGCACGGAGAGCAGGCCGGCGACCGTGAAGCCGAGCAGCAGCCATGGGCCCATCTCGCACAGCAGCTGCCAGAGCTCCAGGCCGAACGCGACGAGGAGACCGGTCACCGCGGGGCCTGCGCGTCCCGGCCGCCAAGCGGGATCATCGTCGCCGCGGCGCGCGCAGCCTCTACCGGATCGGTCGCCGGGGCGAGGCAGCTTCCTTCTTCGCAGACCCAGGCCGTGGCGCGGCCGTCCCGCATCGATCGCCCGGCGAGCAGGCCGGGCCGCGCGCCTTCGCCGCCGGGCCCCAGCGCGACGACCTGGTTCGGGCGGAAACCCGCCGTCAACGCGGCCAGCATCGCGCGCGTGTCGTCCGCGCCGGGGTCGCCGACGATCGCGATCTGCTTCGCGCAGTCGAGCGCGTAATCGAGCGCCAGCGCCAGGAAGGCGAAAGCGCCCGGCGCGCGCCGCACCGCGGCCGGGGTTGCGGCCAGCAGCTCCGCGGCCTGCCGGCGCAGCTCGGGCCGTGCCAGGAGGCCGCCGAGCCTCAGCAGGTTCAGCACCGTCACCGAGCGGCCGGAGGGGATGACGTTGTCGACCGGCTCGACGCGGCGCGCGATGACGAGCGGGTCGGACCCGTCGTGCACGACGTAGTCGCCGCCCTGCTGGCGGAAGAGCGCGTCCTGCCGCGCCTGCAACTGCTCCGCCGCGTCGATCCAGGCCGGGTCGAAGTCGGCCTGGTAGAGCTCGATCAGCCCGTGGATCAGGAACGCGTGGTCGTCGAGGAAACCCGGGATCCCCGCCGCGCCGTCGCGCCAGCGGTGCCAGAGGCCGCCGTCCCCGCGACGCATCGCGTTCAGCACGAACCGCGCCGCGCGCTGCGCGCCGAGGATGTAGCGCGATTCGCCGAACGCGCGGCCGGCCCGCGCCATCGCGGCGATCATCAGGCCGTTCCAGTCGGCGAGGACCTTGTCGTCGAGGTGCGGGCGGACGCGCTTCGCGCGCGCGGCGAAGAGGGTCGCCATCGCCGCCGCGAGAGCGGGGGAACGGCGCGCGCGGTCCTGGCCGGCCTGGAGGTGCAGGATGTTCGCGCCGTGCTCCCAGTTGCCGTGCCGTGTGACGCCGAAGGCGTCGACGACCGCGCGGAAGCCGTCGTCCGGCAGCAGCGACGACAGCTCGTCCCAGGTCCAGACGTAGAACTTCCCCTCGACCCCCTCCGAGTCGGCGTCCTCGGCGGAGTGGAAGGCTCCGGCCGGGCCGGTCAGCTCGCGCAGGACGTAGTCGAGGATTTCGCGCGCGACCAGCTCGTACTCGCGCGTCCCCGTGGCCTGCCAGGCTTCCGTGTAGGCGGTCGCCAGCGAGGCCTGGTCGTAGAGCATCTTCTCGAAGTGCGGCGCGAACCACTCGGCGTCGACGGCGTAGCGCGCGAAGCCGCCGCCGAGGTGGTCGTAGATTCCGCCCCGGGCCATCCCGTCGAGCGTCGTCGTCACGACCTGCAGCGGGAACGGGTCGCCGCCTCGCCGGTGCGCGCGCAGCAGGACCTGCATGTCGTAGGCGTGCGGGAACTTCGGCGCGCCCCTCGTGCCGCCGTGCCGCGCGTCGAAGCGGCCGCGCCAGCCGTCGACGAAGGCGGCGATCAGCGCGTCGTCGAGCGAGCCGGCGCGCTCGGCGGCGGCGCGTTCGCGCACCGCCTCGGCCAGCGCGCGCCCCTGCTCCTCGATCTCGTCGCGCCGCGCGTGCCAGGCCTGCCCGATCCGCCCCAGCAGGTCGACGAACGCGTCGCGCGGGAAGTAGGTCCCGGCGAAGAACGGCCGGCCCTCGGGGGTGAGCCAGACCGACATCGGCCAGCCGCCGTGGCCGGTCAGCGCCTGCGTGACGTCCATGTAGATCGCGTCGACGTCGGGGCGCTCCTCGCGGTCGAGCTTGATCGCGACGAAGCCGTCGTTGAGGACCTTCGCGACCGCGGGATCCTCGAAGCTCTGGTGCTCCATGACGTGGCACCAGTGGCAGGTGGAGTAGCCGATCGAGAGGAAGATCGGGCGATCCAGGGCCTTCGCCGCGGCGAAAGCGTCCGGACCCCAGGCGTACCACCAGACCGGGTTGTCCCGGTGCTGCAGCAGGTAGGGGGACTTCTCGGCACCCAGCCGGTTCCGGCCTTCAGTCATCGGCCCGTTATACGACGGTGCCCGACCGGCTGCGACTAACGAAGCCGTATCGGCGGGACGGTCAGGCCGGCCTGCGGGTCGCGCCGCAGAACTCGCCGGTCGCTCCGAGCTTCTTGAACACGATCGCCGCCGGGCAGAAGCCGGTGAACGCCGACTGGAACAGGTTCAGGCCGACGAACGCGGTGAACAGGTAGAACCACGGGCTGACGAAGTGGCCCAGCGCGAGGCTGGCCAGGACCAGCACGCCGGCCATCGCGCGAACGGCACTTTCCACGGGCATCGGAGTTCCTCCGGCGGCGAGCCGCCTGCGCTCGGCTCCCGTCGCGGAAGCCGGGCCGATTATCGCCCAACGATGCGGAGCGCGCCGTCGCGGTTACGGCCGGCTGCGGCAGGCAACTCGACCACGCCGGGTGTATCGTCAAATCCACCTCGATCCGGAGGATCCACACCGTGCGCCTGGCCGCGGTCGGCACCGCCGTTCCGCCCCACTACTACGACCAACCCCAGTTGCTGGCGGCCCTCACCGCGCACTGGAACCTCCCGCCCCACCAGCAGGCGCGGCTGGAGAATCTCCACCGCAACGTGCTCGTCGGCGGTCGCCACCTCGCGATCCCGATCACCGAGTACCCGGACCTCACGACCTGGGGCAAGGCGAACGACGCCTGGATCCGCGTGGCGCAGGACGTCGGCGAGCTGGCGATCCGGCGCGCCCTGGAGGGGGCTGGCCTCGCCGTCGGCGACATCGGCGCGATCTTCTTCGTCTCCGTCACGGGGATCGCGACCCCTTCGATCGACGCGCGCCTCTCCAACCGGATGAGCTTCCCGCCGACCGTCAAGCGCAACCCGATCTTCGGCCTCGGCTGCGTCGCCGGCGCGGCGGGAGTCGCCCGCGCGGCGGACTACGTCAAGGCCTTCCCCGACGAGGTCGCCGTGCTGCTCGCGGTCGAGCTCTGCTCGCTGACGCTGCAGCGCGAGGACCTTTCACTGCCCAACCTGATCGCGTCGGGGCTGTTCGGCGACGGCGCGGCGGCGGCGATCATCACCGGCGACCGCGTCAAGGCCCCCGGCCCGCGCATCCTCGCGACCCGCTCGGTCTTCTATCCCGACACCGAGGGGGCGATGGGCTGGGACATCTCCGAGCGCGGCTTCAAGATCGTGCTCGACCCGTCGGTGCCGGACCTGGCGCGCAACCAGCTGCCGAAGGACGTCGACGCGTTCCTCGCCGAGAACGGGCTCGCTCGTGCCGACGTCCGGACGTGGGTCTGCCACCCCGGGGGGCCCAAGGTGCTGGACGCGGTGGCCGCGGGGCTGGGGCTCGAGCGCGAGCAGCTCGAGCTGTCGTGGCGCTCGCTGGGCGAGGTCGGGAACCTCTCGTCGGCGTCGGTGCTGTTCGTGATGGCCGACACGATGCGCGAGCGGCCCGGAAAGCCGGGCGAGAAAGGGCTGCTGCTCGCGATGGGTCCCGGGTTCTGCTCGGAGCTGGTGCTGTTCGAGTGGTGAGCGCGCTCCCGGGCGGCACGCGCGCCGCGTTCGTCGTGCTGGTCGCGCTGGTCGCCCTGCAGCGCCTGGCGGAACTGTCGCTGGCCCGGGTCCACGTCCGGCGGATGAAGGCGCGGGGCGGGCGCGAGGTCGCGGCGGCGCACTATCCCTACATGGTCGCGCTGCACGCCGCGTTCCTGGTCGCGGCGCCGCTGGAGGTCGTGCTCCTGGAGCGGCCGTTCGTGCCGGCGCTGGCGCTGGGGGCCGTGGCGCTGCTGCTGGCGGCGGAGGTGCTGCGGGTCTGGATGCTGAAGTCGCTCGGCGACCGCTGGAGCACGCGGGTCGTCGTCGTGCCGGGCGAGCCCGCCGTCGCGACCGGTCCCTATCGCTTCCTGCGCCACCCGAACTACCTCGTCGTGGCGCTGGAGATCCTGGCGCTGCCGCTGGTGCACACGGCGTTCCTGACCGCGCTCGTCTTCAGCGTGCTGAACGCGATCCTGATGGCGGTGCGGATCCCGGCCGAGGAGCGCGCGCTGGCGGAGGCGCACCGTGCGTGACGCGATCGTCGTCGGGGGCGGTCCGGTCGGCCTGGCCACGGCGATCGCTCTGCGCTCGCAGGGGATGACGGTCGCGCTGTTCGACCGAGCCACGCCGCCGATCGACAAGGCCTGCGGGGAAGGGGTGATGCCGCACGGCGTCGCGGCATTGAGGCGGCTCGGCGTCTGCCCGGACGACGATTGCGGCCGGCCGTTCATGGGCGTGCGCTACGTGGAGCCGCTCCGCGCCGGGGGAGCGCTCGTCGCCGAGGCCCGCTTCGCCGACGGTCACGGGCTCGGCGTGCGGCGGCTGCAGCTCCAGCTCGCGCTGGCACGGCGCGCCGAGCAGGTCGGCGTCGAGCTGCACTGGGGCGAGGCGGTGCACGGTGTCGCTCACCGCGGGATCGAGACTGGAGCGGGGCGCCTCGAGGCGCGCTGGATCGTCGGCGCCGACGGGCTGCACTCGAAAGTGCGCCGCTGGGCCGGTCTCGAGGGCAAGCCGTTCCCGGAGCGCCGCTTCGGCGTGCGGCGGCACTACGCGGTCGACGCCTGGACCGACATGGTCGAGGTCCACTGGGGCGACCGGGCCGACGCCTACGTCACTCCGGTCTGCGAAGGGGTCGTCGGGGTGGCGTTCCTGGCGCCGCCGGGGAACCTGCACTGCGACGGGCTGCTGCGCGGCTTCCCGCAGCTCTTCGCGCGGCTCGAGGGGGCGCGGCCGGTTTCCGAGGAGCGCGGCGCCGGACCGTTCCGGCAGCGCGTGAAGGGGCTCGTCGCGGGGAACGTCGTGCTGGTCGGCGACGCCTCGGGCTACTTCGACGCGATCACGGGCGAGGGGCTGTCGCTCGGCTTCCAGCAGGGCGAGGCGCTGGCCGAGGCGCTCGCCGCGGGCGACCCGTCGCGCTACGTCGCGGCGCACGCGCGGCTGAAGCGCGAGCCCTACCGGATGATCCGCCTGCTGCTGCTGCTCGAGCGCCACCCGGCGCTGCGCCGCCGCGCGGTCGCGGCGCTGGCCCGGGAGCCGCGCGTGTTCCAGCGCTTCCTCGCGATCAACGACGGGCAAGTGAAGCTGCGCTCGCTGGGGGTCGGGAATGCGGCGCGATTTCGCATGGCGGATGGCGGCCGCGGGGAGCTCGCGGGCGTAGGGAGCCGGCGCAGCGCGGGCGATCCGGGCCGGGCACCGGGCACCGCCGCGACCGGGCGCCTCTCCGCAGTCAGCGTTTGCTGACCGGGGGCAAAATCAGGCACCGACACCCCCCCCCCGTGGAATCCACCCCGTAACACCGTATCTTGAGCGCCGCGGCGGGTCCCGGGCGACCGGGCCGCCGGAGAGCCGGATGCCCTCGCTGCCCCGCACCCCATCGCCCCCCGCCCCCGCCGACGGCCGCAAGGTCGTGATCGTCGGGGCCGGTCCGGCCGGGCTGACCGCCGCCTACCAGCTGGGCAAGGCGGGGGTGCGCTCGGTCGTCCTCGAGAAGGACGACACGGTCGGGGGCCTCTCGCGCACCGCGCGGCACGGCGGCTACCACTTCGACATCGGCGGCCACCGCTTCTTCACCAAGGTGAAGGCGGTCGACGACATGTGGCACGAGGTCCTCCCCGAGAAGGACTTCCTGGTGCGCGGCCGGATGTCGCGGATCTACTACAACAAGAAGTTCTTCGACTACCCGCTGCGCGCCTCGAACGCACTGTTCGGCCTCGGCCCCCTGACCAGCCTGCTGGTCCTGCTGAGCTACCTGAAGTCCAAGCTGTTCCCGGTGAAGGACGAGCGCTCCTTCGCCGACTGGGTCTCCAACCGCTTCGGCAAACGGCTCTACAAGATCTTCTTCGAGACCTACACCGAGAAGGTCTGGGGGATCCCCTGCAGCGAGCTTTCCGCGGAGTGGGCCGCGCAGCGGATCAAGGGGCTGTCGCTGCTCACGGCGGTCAAGAACGCGCTGATTCCGCAGCGCAGCGGCGGCGACAAGGGGAGCGTCATCAAGACGCTGATCGACTCGTTCGAGTACCCGCGGCGCGGCCCGGGCATGATGTGGGAGACGGTCACCGACAAGATCCAGCGAGGCCGGCAGCGAGGTCAAGACCGGCGCCGACGCGGTCCGCGTGCTCCACGAGAACGGCCGCGTGACCGCGATCGAGGCGGCGGTCGACGGCCGCACCGAGCGGATCGAGGGCACGCACTTCATCAGCACGATGCCGGTGCGCGAGCTGGTCCACAAGCTCGATCCGCCCCCGCCGCCCGAGATCCTCGCCGCGGCCGACAAGCTGAGCTACCGCGACTTCCTGACCGTCGCGCTGATCGTCGACAACCCCGACCTCTTCCCGGACAACTGGATCTACATCCACGACCCGGACGTCAAGGTGGGGCGGGTCCAGAACTTCAAGAACTGGAGCCCCGAGATGGTGCCCGACCCGAAGAAGTCGTGCGTCGGGCTCGAGTACTTCTGCTTCGAGGGGGACGGGCTCTGGACGATGGAGGACAAGGACCTGGTCGCGCTGGGGGCGCGCGAGATGGACCAGCTGGGGCTGGTGCGCGCGGCCGAGGTCGAGGACGGGGCCGTCGTGCGCATGGCCAAGGCTTACCCGGTCTACGACGGCGTCTACGCGGCCGCCCTGGCCGAGATCCGGCGCTGGCTGGACGGCCTCCCGAACCTCCAGCTGGTCGGCCGCAACGGGATGCACAAGTACAATAACCAGGACCACTCGATGCTGACCGCGATGCTGGCGGCGGAGAACGTCCTGGGTGCGAAGCACGACGTCTGGTCGGTGAACGTCGACCAGGAGTACCAGGAGGAGATCACGCGCGAGGAGGCCGAACGCCGCGCGGCCGAGGCCGCCGCCCTCGAGGCGACGCAGCCCAGGGTCCCGCTGCCGCTCGGCGCGCCGGTGCCGGACCCGATGCGCGAGGCGATCCGCTATGCCTTCGCGCGGCTCCACAAGGCCGCGCTGGGGATCGCCGCCGGAAGCCTCGGCGCGCTCTACGTGCTGGCCACCACCGCCTGGGTTCTCTGGCGCGGCGGTCCGACCATGGAGATGTACCTCGGCCTGCTCAGCCAGTACTTCATCGGCTACACCGTGAGCTGGACCGGCGCGCTGATCGGCGCGGGTTACGGGTTCGTGTGGGGGTTTGCGCTCGGCTGGCTGATCGCCTACCTGAGGAACCTCTCGCTGGGGATCTACGTCGCGTGGATCCACCGCCGGGCCGAGGCGGCGCGGCTCGGGAACTTCTTCGATTACATTTAGCCGGGTCCCGGAGCGAGGCCGAAGATGAGCGGTCGCAAGCCAGACGAGATGGATCAACTCTTCCGGGCCACCGCCCGCCTCAACAGCAAGGTGCTGGGGCTGGTGCTGGGGATACTGTTCGCGCTGGTCATCTTCGTCGCGACGAACTGGCTGCTGATCAAGGGCGGGCCCGTCGACAAGTACGGCAACCAGATCGTCGGGCCGCACCTGCAGCTCCTCGGGCAGTTCTTCATCGGCTACAAGGTCTCGTTCGTGGGAAGCCTGATCGGAGCCGCCTGGGGCTTCGTCCTGGGGACGCTCAGCGGCTCGGTGATCGCCTGGATCTACAACCGGGTGGCTGACCGTCTCGGTTGAAAAGTCGGGGGCCGCCCTTGGCATCCGCGGCCCGTCGCCGTAATCTCTTACTCGTGCCCGTTATCCGGTAAAGACCGGTTCCGGCCCGGCGGCGGGCAGTCCGCGCCGGCACGGAAGGGCGAGGACGAGGAGAGAAAAGAATGAACAAGTCAATCCGAACGGCGGCGCGCGCGGCGGCGCTTGCCCTGACGCTGACCGCACTGGCCGCCGGCGCAACGGGCGCGGTGCTCGCCGCCAGCCCGCTCGCGGGGACGGCATGGCACCTCGTCGCCCAGCGCGACCAGACCAAGGTCGCGGGAATCGGGACCTGGGACTGGGGAAGCGGGGAGGGGATGCTCTTCCTGCTCGCCGGCGGCGCCTGCCGCCTCGACACCTACGGCGGGGGCCAGGTGATCGAGTCGATCGCACCCCCGGCGACCTGCCTGGCCGACGCGTGCCTGCCCTGCACCTGGACGGGGGACTCGAAGGGCAAGCGCATCACGGTCAACTTCAGCAACGGCCTCGCCCAGGAGATCATGGTCGGGAACCTCACCGACATCGCGAACGATGAAGGCTACTCGACCGACTTCACCTTCAGGCTGACCAAGAACAAGACCTCCGGGGTCGTCAAGGCCGGGAAGTTGACCGTGACCTGGGAGATCGCCGGGAAGCTGACGACGCCCGACGTGAAGAACAAGACCGCGTCGCACCAGGTCCTCGCGTCGGGGACGCAGGTGCAGTAGGCAGCACTCCTCGCGGTCCGAAGAACAGGGCGGCGCGCCGGCTCGGTCCGGTGCGCCGCTTCACTTTCGGAGCGGCTCGATCGACTCGATCCAGGGCTCGTGGTTGCGCCCGAAGGCGACGCGCACGCGGTAGCGCGACGGGCGGCCCAGCAGCGCGACCCGGTCGGCGTCGAACAGCTGGGGGCCGGACTCCAGGAGCGGGAGGGCCTCGAGCGCCGCGAGCAGGCGCGGCGGGACGGTGAGCGTCTCGGGGGCCAGGTCGCTGAGCGTCCCCTCGATGCGGGCCCTCTCCGGGAGGTCCCGGCCCGGCGCATCCTCCCGCCAGCGGACCCGCAGGACCGCGCGGAGCAGGGCTACCTTCTGCCGGTCGGGATGGCGGGCCCGCAGCGCGGCCGCGTCGCGGTCGGCGTCCACGAGCGCGAGGCGCGAGGCCGTTCCGGGCGCGGCCGCGAGCTCCCGCTCGATCTCGGCCCGCCGCTCGGCAGTCGGTGTGGCCCCACCCGCGCGGGCCGCCTCCTCCTCGAGCCGCTTCGTCCATGCCGCGAGGTACTCGCGGTAGGCGTCGCCGCCCAGCTCCAGCGCGACGAAGACCGCTCGCGGCGGCTGGACCTGGTAGTGACGCTCCGCGCCGGGTGTCAGCGGGTCGACGCTCACGTCGAATCCCAGCGCGCCGAGCTTCTCGCGGTCCAGCCAGGCCGGGGTCGCGTGCAACCATGGCCCGCGCGACCCGTCGACGATCCAGGTCATCGTCCGGCCGCTGTCCTCGCGCTCGGCAGGGAGCAGGATCAGCTCGCGTTCTTCGAGTTCCAGCACGGCATCGGGCGTGCCGGTGCGGTTCCAGAGCACGCCGAGCAGCGTCCCCGCGCTGACGGCGAGGATCACCGCGAGTCCGGCCCAGAGCGGCAGCCGGCGGCTCATCGCATCCCCGCCAGCCGCACGCGCAGCCGCCGGAAGACCCACAGCAGCGCGAGCGCGAAGAGACCCAGCAGCAGGAAGAAGAGCCAGCGCGGCAGCGCGTCCCACCACCAGTCGGAGTACTTGGCGACGAGGTAGACGACGAGCGCGCCGGTCGAGAGGTAGACCGTCTCCGGCCAGCGGCGGACGATCCCGAGCGCGATCATCCCCGCGGCGACGAGGAACGACGCGACCTGGTAGAACCCCTCGGCCGTGTCCCCGTCCCACGGGAGCCGGCTGGTGTGTCCGGCGTAGCTCATGACGAGCAGGGCCACGAAGACCTGGAGCAGTCCGACCAGCCGGTACAGGGGCTGGAAATCCGGGGTCCGCGGCTGCCGCAGGAACGACAGCGCGAAGACGACCGCCCCGGCGAAGAGGAAGTTCTCGAGGTGATCGCCGAACCCGCCCCACCAGCCCCCCGCGAGCCGTACCGGGATCGTCGCCAGCCAGAGCGACAGGCAGACGAGCCCGGCGAGGAGCGGCAGCCGCAGTTCGTAGCCGTAGGCCAGCACCAGCGCGAACAGGGCGAGCGCCAGGGAAGATCGCGGCGGTCGGCGTGATCGCGAAGACCTGGCCGAGCCCCTCGAGCGTCAGCACGAACGCGGCGAAGGCGACCGCCGCGAGGACCATCGTCGTGAACCGCAGGCCGCCGCGGCGCGACGTCCAGTCGGTCGCGATCATCATCGCGACCGGCGCGGCGACCAGCAGGCCGACCTGCGCGGCGATCGGGATCAGCCCCCAGACCCGGAAGAACAGCAGCACGACGCTGGCCGCCAGCGCGAAGCCGCCGACCAGCGCCGCGACCTGCATCCCCAGCGAGACCTTCTTCTGCTGCTCGGAGACGTCGACGTCGAAGGCGCGGGAGAGCTCGGCCAGCACGCGCTCGTGGTAGGCGGCGAGCGACGCGTCCTGTTCCGGGGCGAGGACCAGCGCCCCGTCCGCGCGGGCCGCGGCAAGCTCGTCCCGGAAGGCCCGCACGCGGTCGGCGCGGTGCTGGGCCTCGGAGCGGTTCCGCGGGGCGGAGGAAGCTCCCATCGAGGCCAGTCTACTCCCGGGGCAGCCGGCGCGGAGCCCCGCCCGGGCCCGGGCTAGAATGCCCGCCGAGCGCGCCCGGAGCGCGCTGCGAGGGCCTCCATGCTGATCCTGATCTCCGACAAGTTCGACGCGCAGCTCCCGAAGATGCTCGAGAAGTACGGCGAAGTGACGACCGACCCGGCGCGCGCCGCCGAGGCCGAGATCGTCCTCGTCCGGAGCAGGACCAAGGTCACGAAGGAGTACATCGACAGGGCGCCGAAGCTGAAGCTGGTGATCCGCGGCGGCGTCGGGCTCGACAACATCGACCGGCCCTACGCGGAGCAGCGCGGGATCCTGGTGCGCAACACGGCCGAAGCGTCGACGACCGCCGTGGCCGAGCTGGCGTTCGCGATGATGATCGCGATGCCCTGCCGGATCACCGCGGGCGACTCGGCGATCCGCGCCGGCCAGTGGCCCAAGGGGCAGCTGGAACGCACGGAGCTGTCGGGCAAGACGCTCGGCATCCTGGGCCTGGGGCGGATCGGGCTCGCGCTGGCGGCGCGGGCGCGGGGCTTCAAGATGCGGGTCGTCGGCTGGCACCCCGACCAGTTCTTCACCGACTTCGCCGAGATCGTGCCGTCGCTGCACGACACGCTGGAGCAGTCCGACTTCGTCTCGATCCACATGCCCCTGCTGGACGAGACGCGCGGGATGATCGACGCCCGGCTGCTGGCGCACTTCCGGGACGGCGCGTACCTGGTCAACACCGCGCGCGGCGAGATCATCGTCGAGCAGGACGTGGCCGATGCGCTGCGGAGCGGCAAGCTCGCCGGCTACGCCACCGACGTCTTCTGCTCCGAGCCCCCGTCCGCGGACAGCCCGCTGCTCTCGGCGCCGAACACGATCTTCACGCCGCACCTGGGCGCGTCGTCGGCCGAGAACATGCAGCGGATCGGGATCATGGTGGAGGGGCTCATCCGGGACTACGCCGCCCGGCCGTAACGACCGGCCGCTGGGCCGGTTCGAAGGCCGCAGGCGCCGGGCGGGCCGGCACGGAGGCCGGCCCCTACCGCGGGCGCCGGGCGCCCTGCAGGGGCCGGCCTCCGTGCCGGCCCGCGTGACGCGACGGGCGTTCCGTAGGGGCCGGCCTCCGTGCCGGCCCGCGCGACGCGACGGGCGTTCCGTAGGGGCCGGCCTCCGTGCCGGCCCGCGCGACGCGACGGGCGTTCCGTAGGGGCCGGCCTCCGTGCCGGCCCGCGCGACGCGACGGGCGCCCTGTAGGGGCCGGCCTCCGTGCCGGCCCGCGTGACGCGACGGGCGTTCCGTAGGGGCCGGCCTCCGTGCCGGCCCGCGCGACGCGACGGGCGTTCCGTAGGGGCCGGCCTCCGTGCCGGCCCGCGCGACGCGACGGGGCGTGAAACGGCCGGGAGACAGGGCGGTTTGACACGACGGATCCCCCGCCCTAATATCACTTCGTTGCTTTGCGAATTAACGGAGTGGAGCCATGGGGAGCCGGGACGAGCTGGTCGAGATCGCGAAGGCCCTGTCGGACCCCTCCCGGGTCCGGGTCCTGGCGGCCCTCCGGGATGGCGAGCTGTGCCTGTGCCACCTGATCGGGCTCCTGGAACTGGCCCCCTCGACCGTCAGCAAGCACGTCGACCAGCTCCGGCAGGCCGGGCTGGTGGAGATGGAGCGGCGCGGGAAGTGGCGCTACTTCCGGCTCGCGCGGCGTGAGGCCAGCCCGGCGGCGCGCTGGGCGCTCGGCTGGGTGCTCGACACCCTGCGCGACGACCCCGGCGTCCGGGAGGACACCCGGCGCCTCGCGCACCTGCGCGGTCTGGACCTCGAGGAGGTGACGGCGTGCTACCGCGGCTGAAGGTGCTCTTCCTCTGCACCGGAAACTCGTGCCGCAGCCAGATGGCGGAGGGCTGGGCGCGCGCCCTGCACGGTGAGCGGATCGAGCCGTACTCGGCCGGGATCGAGGCCCACGGCGTGAATCCCCGCGCCGTGCAGGTGATGGCGGAAGCGGGCGTCGACATCCGCGGGCAGCGCTCCCGGACGATCGACCAGCTGGAGCGGACCGACTTCGACTGGGTCGTCACCGTCTGCGGTGCCGCCGACGAGCGCTGCCCGGCGCTGCCGGGCGCGACGCGGCGCCTGCACCACGGGTTCGACGACCCGCCGAAGCTGGCCCGCGACGCAAAGACCGAAGAGGACGCGCTCGCCCCGTACCGGCGGGTGCGCGACGAGATCAGGAACTTCATCGAAACGCTGCCCGGGCAGCTGGAGACCACGCGATGAGCACGAACGACAGGCTGGCGAACGACGAGCGGATCCGGGGCGAGGTGCGGCAGGGCTACGCGCGGGTGGCGGTCGGGACGACGAACGGCTGCTGCGGGACGCCCGGGGTGATGCCCGCGCGCGAGTTTGCGGCGCAGATCGGCTACGCCGCAGAGGACCTGGCCGCGGTCCCCGAGGGGGCGAACATGGCCCTCTCGTGCGGCAACCCCGCGCTGATCGCCGCGCTGAAGCCGGGCGAGGTCGTGCTCGACCTCGGCAGCGGCGGCGGCTTCGACGTCTTCCTGGCGGGGCCGCGCGTCGGTGCGACGGGGCGCGTCATCGGCGTCGACATGACGCCGGAGATGATCGCCAAGGCGCGCGGCGGGATCGGCTGGTATCGCGGGCAGAGCGGCCTCGACAACGTCGAGTTCCGGCTCGGCGAGATCGAGCACCTGCCGGTGGCCGACGGCTCGGTGGACGTGGTGATCTCCAACTGCGTGATCAACCTCTCGCCCGACAAGCCGCAGGTCTTCCGCGAGATCGCGCGGGTCCTGAAGCCGGGCGGCCGCGTGGCGGTGTCGGACATGGCGCTGCTGCGGCCCCTGCCGGAGGCGGTCGAGCAGGAGATCGTCGCCTGGGTCGGCTGCATCGCCGGCGCGGTCCTGATCGACGACTACCGCCGGGCCCTGGAAGCGGCCGGACTGGAAGACGTCACGCTGAACCCCAAGCCGGAGTACGTGGCCGCGATGCAGCAGTTCGAGGACCCGCTCTACCGGCGGATCATGGAGTCGCTGCCGGCCGGCACCGCGCCGGTCGACTACTTCACCAGCGTGGACGTCGCGGCCCGCAAGCCATGACGCTTGCCCGGGCGGGCTACGCCCGTCCGAAGACCGGGATCGCGGCGCCGTGGATCGCCCGGGCGCCGTCGCTGAGCAGGAACAGGATCACTTCGGCCAGCGCCTCCGGATCGACCCAGCGGCCGAAGTCGGCGTCGGGCATCGCGCCGCGATTGGCCTCGGTGTCGATGATCGAGGGGAGGACCGAGTTGACCCGCACGCCGCGGTCCTTCAGCTCGGCCGACATGCTCTCGGTCAGGCGCACCACGACCGCCTTCGCCGCGCTGTAGGCACCGGCATCGCCGACGCCGGCCAGCGCCGCCCGCGAGCCGACGTTGACGATCGCGCCCGAACCCTGGCGCAGGAAGTGCGGCACCACGGCCCGCGAGGCGAGCAGCGCCGAGCGGACGTTGATCGCGAACATGAACTCCCAGTCGGAGAGCGTCATCTCGTGCACGGGTGCGCCGGCCCGGTAGCCGCCGGCGATGTTGACCAGGCCGTCGACCCGGCCGAAGCGCTGCAGCGTGCCGTCCACCATCCGCGCGACCGCCGCGGGGTCGGTCAGGTCGGTCGCGTCGGCGACCCACGCGCTCTCCGACGCGGCCCGCTCGCCGAATTCGGCCCGCACCGCGTCCGGTGCGAGGTCGGCCAGCGCGACCCGGGCGCCCTGGCCGAGGAGCTGCCGGGCGACGACGGAGCCGAGGGCCCCGGCGGCCCCGGTGACGATGACGACGCGATCGATGAGGCCGAAGTTCATGGCGATCCTCCGCGGGGGGACATTCTCCGGCCGACCGGGCCCCGCCCGCAAAGCGCGCCCGCTGCCCCGGCCCGCCGGCCGGGCGCTACCATGCCGCGCATGACGCGCCGCCCCCGCGAAGCCGGTCCCCTCGAGCGGTTGCACGAGGAGTTGGTGCACTGCCGCGCCTGCCCGCGGCTGGTGGCGTGGCGCGAGGCGGTCGGCCGGGCGAAGAAGCGCGCGCACCGCGGCGACGACTACTGGGCGCGGCCGGTCCCCGGGTTCGGCGACCCCGCGGCACGGCTGGTGATCTTCGGCCTCGCGCCCGGGGCGCACGGCTCCAACCGGACCGGCCGCCCGTTCACCGGCGACGCTTCGGGGATCTTCCTGTACGACGCGCTCTTCGCGCGAGGCTGTCGTCCGCCCCGGAGTCGCACGATCGCGCCGACGGGCTTGGAGCTGCACGGCGCCTACATCACCGCAGCCGTGCGCTGCGCCCCGCCCGCCAACAAGCCGGCGCGCGAGGAGATCGCCGCCTGCGCGGAGTGGACGGAGCGCGAGCTGGCGCTGCTCGGCGAGACCAGGGCCTACCTGGCGCTGGGGCGGATCGGACACGACGCGCTGCTCGCGCGCTACGGCCTCCCGGCGGCGGCGCACCGCTTCGCGCACGGCGCGGAGCACGCGCTGCCCGACGGCCGCTGGCTGATCGACTCGTACCACGTGTCGCGCCAGAACACGAACACCGGGCGGCTGACGCGCGCGATGTTCGACGGCGCGCTCGCGCGGGCGATGCGGCGCGCCGGGCTGTAGCGGGCACGCTCGAAAAAGACGAGCCCCCGGTTTTCACCGGGGGCCAAGGGAGGGGAGGAGGAGGTCAGGTCGGTCCTTCGGAGCCCATCGAACATTTGCCCTGTCGCTGGCTCTCGGCGATGTCCCGACTTGATCTTGTCGCCCCAGATAGAGCAAGGCGGATGCCAGAAGGCGGAAACTCGCCGCGTCGGGTCAAGTGATTGATCCGAGGCCCCTTGCCGGCGCCCCTTCCGGGAAGTTACCGGTTCGATGGGTGACCTTGGCCACGTCTTTCTGGCGCACCACGCCACTGGCGCATCCCGCGGCCGCCCGATCCCGCAGCGGGGACGGCCCGGCGGCTTTCGGCTCGCATTCCCTCTTCCCCCGCCCGACTCTCCCGCTTGCGGCGCATCCGCGACCGCGGAAGGAGGGTTCCCGATGCTTCCTGTCCCGTTCCGAACGAGATCCGTTCCCGTCCTGCTCGTCCTCTTCGCCGCCCTGGCGGTTCCGGCCGCGGCCGCCGGCGCCGCCCCGCCGCCGCTCGAGATCGCCTACATCTGCGACCTCCCGCAGCAGGCGACGACGATCCGCGCGCTCCGGGGTCCGAACGTCCTGGCCGAGATCTCCGTTCCCGGCTGCGAGCCGGCCGGCCGCGCGCTGGACGGCAGCGCGCTGGTCTCGGCGACCGCGTTCGCGCGGCTGCGCGACCGGCTCTCCGCGCTCGGCCACGAGCCCGAGGCCCGGCAGGTCGCCCGGCCGCTCGGCAGCTTCGCCGCGCTCCCGGCGGAGCTGCTGCCGGCCGGGCTGCTCGCGACGCCGAAGGAGGGGATCACGGTCGAGTGGTGCGGCACCGTGGTCTCGAAGGACCGCGACGACTGCCTCGGCACCTGCAGCTGCGGCAACAAGGACGGCTGCCCGTGTCACGCGACGAAGACGACGAGCCCCAAGTCCGACGTCGAATCGCAGACGAACTGAACGGCTGCAGCTCGCAGGCGAAGCAGCGGAACAAAGAACCGGCCGTGGGCACGAAGCCCACGGCCGGCGGTGCGGGGGGAGGAAGGAGAACGGGGCGGCAGGGAGGCCCCGGGGCAGGGTCAGCGGCGCGCGCGGGGGGCCTTCATCGTCTCGAGCGGGATCTCCTGGGTGACCAGCGAGAGGTTCCCCTCGGGAGCGGATCCCACGACGTAGCCGATGGTGAAGGTCCCGGTCTTCACGGTCAGGAACTCGGGCCCCATGATCGGCATCCCGTTGCCGCCGTTGAAGAGCGCGAAGGGGAGGGTGTAGGTCCGGGCGAGCACGTCGAGATCGATTCCGCTCCCGTTGGAGAAGTTGACGCGAGCGAGGCCGCGCGCGTTGATGAAGAAGGCCGGGGCATCGGCGGCGTGCCGCAGCCCGAGACGCCCGAAGTTCGGCATCACCGGCGAGACGTCGTTGACGAAGGGCAGGATCGCCGGAATGCCGCCGGGGGTCAGCGCGGCGACGAGCGAGAGGTTCAGGCCGCCCGAGAGCTCGGCGTCATCCAGCCGGATGATCGCCTCGGAGGCCGTCGGGTTGGAGTTCGCGAGGAAGACCTCGACGGTGTAGTTCCCGGGGGGGAGCGCCAGCGGTCCGACGACGGTCCCGAAGGTGTAGTCCTCGAGCGCGAGGCCCCCGTTGACGTAGACATCGACGACCGCTCCGGGGATGCCGTGCACGACGTAAACCGAGTTGTCGGCGGCGAGGGCGGTCGCGGGAACCAGGATCGCCAGGGCGGCGAGGGCGGTCACGAAGAGCGAGCGGATCGAGCGGGTCATGGAAGCCTCCTTGTTCCGGGTGAACTGAACTTGCTCAGTGGAAAGGGATGGGTTGGGGGATCGGGTCGGGGCCGGAGAGCATTAAGGGATCATCACCGTGTCGATCACGTGGATCACACCGTTTGACGCGAGGATGTCCGCCTTCACGACGAGCGCGCCGTCGATGCGCACGCCGTTGCCGGTGTCGATCTCCGCGGTCTTACCGGAAACGGTCTTCGCGGAGGTGAGCTTCACCACGTCGCCGGACGTCACCTTCCCGGAGACGACGTGGTAGGTCAGGATCTCGGTCAGCTTCGCCTTGTCGCTGAGCAGCGCCTCGACGGTGCCCGGCGGGAGCTTCGCGAACGCCTCGTCCGTCGGGGCGAAGACCGTGAACGGGCCGGTTCCCTTGAGGGTGTCGACCAGGCCGGCGGCCTGCAGTGCGGCGACCAGCGTCTTGAAGTTCCCGGCCGAGACCGCGGTATCGACGATGTTCATCGAGGCGGAAGCGCTGCCAGGGGTGCTCTTCGGGGCGCCTGCCAGGGCGGAGGGGGCGACGAGGGCGGTAACGAGCGCGAGGACGATCAGGGTGGGGCGGATCGCTGAGCGGTTCATCAGGGCCTCCTAGCTGTGAAACCGGGGGAAGCGCCCCCCGGTGCGGCTGTTTCGTTCTACAGGGTGGACAATACGGGTCCGTTCATGTATTGTCAAGGACAAATCTAGAAAATTTCTGAACAAAAAAGAGACATCCTGATGAACGACACCTCAAACCCCCGCTACCGGCAGCCCCGGCACCCGATGCAGGTGGTGGCCCGCGCCACCCGCCTCTCCCCCGATGTCCTGCGGGCCTGGGAGCGGCGCTACCGGGCGGTCGACCCGGGACGCACCCCCGGCGCGCACCGGCTCTACTCGGATGCCGACATCGCACGCCTGACGCTGATCCGGAAGGCGCTCGGCGCCGGCCGGCGCATCGGTTTCGTGGCGCGGCTTCCGCTCGAGGAGCTCGAACAGCTCGTCGCGCAGGACGAGGCGCGTCCGCGCCCCGCGCCCGACGTGCCCGCGCGGCCCGCAGCGATCCGCTCCGAAAACGAGACGCTCGCGCGCTGCATGGCGGCGGTGGAACGGCTGGACGGGGCCGCGTTCGAGCAGGCGCTCGCCGAGGCGGGGCTCGCGCTGACCCTGCCGCAGCTGCTCGAGGAACTGCTCGTTCCGCTGCTGCAGGAGATCGGAGCCGGCTGGCGCAGCGGGCGGATCGGGATTCGGCACGAGCACCTCGCGACCGCGGCGATCCGCGCCTGGCTCGTGGGGGCGCGACAGTCCCGGTCACCGCAGGCCCACGCGCCGGTGCTGGTCGTCGCTACGCCGGCTGGACAGATCCACGAGCTGGGCGCGCTGATGGCGGCGCTCGTTGCCGAGGCGGCCGGCTGGCGGGTGGTCTACCTCGGAGTCGACCTCCCTGCGGACGAGATCGCTGCGGCGGCGCGCCAAAGTGCCGCGCGCGGGGTGGCGTTGTCGCTGATCTATCCGCCCGACGACACGCGCCTTCCGCACGAGCTGCAGAGGCTGCGGCGGTTGGTGGGGGCCGGGGTCGGTCTGATCGTGGGGGGGGACGCGGCCGCGGCCTACGCGAGCGTGCTCGGCGCGGTCGACGCGCGCCTCGTCGGCAGCGTCACCGACCTGCGCGAGGCGCTGGACGCCCTGCGGCGGCGGGTGGCGTGAGGGTTGGTCGGCGCAGGCTCGCTCGCGGGGCGACCGTCCGTCCTACCAGTCGATCGCACGCGCCCGCGACGGCGCATCCACGTCAACCAGCAGCGTCCCCTTCGCTCCCGGAATGGCGAGCGTCCGCTCGCCGGCCCAGCGCCACGGGATCGGAGCGGATCCGTTCGGCGCGCCCGCCGCGCCGGCCGGGAGGTCAATCTCCGTCCAGCGGCCGTCGGCGAGGTGGAACACCCGCGCGCGTCCCGTCGCGTGATCGCGCACCAGCAGCATCGAGCCGTCGGGCGAGGCCTGCAGCCGGCCCCACGCCGGGCGCCCCGGCCAGGTGTCCAGCTCCTCGCGCGCGCCGCTCCCGCCGGATCCGGTCAGCAGGAGGTGCGCCCGGCCTTCGCGTTCGACGACGAGCGCGAGGCGATCGTCTGCGAGCCACTCCCACTCGAGCACCTCGGAGCCCTCGATCGGTTGCTCGATCCGCTCGTCCGTCGCGAGGTCGCGGACCACGAGCCGCGCGCCCTTCTCGTCGCCGGCGTCGACCAGCCAGTAGCGCCCGCTCGGCGCGAGCCCCGAGTACAGGATCCGCCCGCGCGAGATCGGCCCCAGTCGCTCGAGAACCCCTGTGCTGGGGTCGAAGCGCAGCAGTTCGGCGTCGTCTTCGAACGATGACTGCCTGCTGCGCGCCCTGTGCTCGCGCCGGCGATACGAGGCGAGATAGACCATGCCGTCGTCGGTCACCCGGAGCGGACGCGTGAGCGCCGGCAGGTGGGCGGCTGCGAGGCGACCCCGGTTGTCACCCGGCTTCGCGCGCCAGAGCGCGCCCTCGTCGGCGCCTTCAGCGGTCACGAAGAACAGCTCGTCGCCAACCCACAGCCCTCCCGTGCCGAGACCGAAGACCTGGATCTCGTCACCTTCCAGCTCGATGTCGGGGGCGGCCCGCCTCCCGGCGGTGTCGAAGAAGGCGATCCGTTCGTGCCGCGACTCGCCCCCCAGCCGCGTGGCACGCGTGGCGACGGCGAACATCGCGCCGTCTGCGCGCCAGCTGAGAAAGTGCGACCAGGGTTGGATGAAGCGACGCGGGGCCCCCGTCGCGGGGTCGACGACCCACATGTGGCGCCACGCGTTGAGCACCGCACCCCGGCCGCCGGGAGCGACCTCGAGCTCCCAGTTCCCGCCCGTGCCGCCGAGACCGAGGCGGATCAGCGCCGGCGTGACCGTCACGAAGAGCGCGGCGATGAGGAGGGTGGAGAGCCCGAGCGCGATCGCCGCGCGGCGCACCCGTCCGCGGCCGGCCGGCTCGCCGCGCGTGAAGGCGATCCACGCCACCAGCGGGTAGGCCAGCGCCAGCAGGAGGGCCGGCCACAGGGTGAACCAGCCGATCGCTTCGAAGAGCACGGGGAACGCCCGGAGCAACTGGAACACGACGGCCAGCGCGGTGAGGCCGAGCAGCAGGCCCAGCAGCGCCGCGGCGAGCGAAACGGCGCCCAGCGCCGCCGCGAGGAGCGCGCCGCATGCGGCGAGCGCCGAGAACGCGAGGCCGAGCCCTCCCGCCCCGAGCACGAACTCGGTCGCAACGCCGTGGGCGCGCGCCGTCACCCACAGGATCGCGAAGGTCCCCGCGGCGACGGCGCCCCACCCGGCGAGGGCCGCGAGCAGGCGCGCCACGAACAGCTGCCGTGGCGGGACCGGGCGGTCGAGCAGGAACGGCTCCGTGCCCGCGGCGCGGTCCCCGGTGAAGGCCTGGCTGAATGTGAGCAGCGCCCACAGCGGCCAGACCCCGAGCGCGAGCACGAGCGACAGGGCGGACCCGATCGCGTCCTCCGCGCTCAGCGGCCGCGAGCCGTAGAACCCGCCGATCGCGAGCGAGAGCAGCAGCGCGAAGAGCAGCCCGGTCGCGACGCCGGCGGCGACGATCGCGCGCTGCTGCTTGAGCCCCTTGCCGAGCAGTGCCCTAAACATGCGAGGCCTCCCGCGCGGACTCGTGCCGGCGCAGCGCGGCGACGAGGATCTCCTCGAGCCCCAGGTCCTCGACCTGCACGTGCGTCGCGCCGAGAGTCCGCAACCGGTCCGCGAGCGCGGCGAATTCCGCGGGATCCGCGCCGTCACGCGCCTCGACGACCACGGCCAGCGCGCGACCCGCGGCGCGCTGGTCGAGCAGGCCGGGGAAGGGGGGCAGCTCGAACGCATCCCCTTCGAAGACCACGCTCAGCCGCTTGACGCGTCGCCGCAGCTCGTCGATCGAGCCCTGCATCCGGATCCGCCCGCCGTCGAGGTAGACGACGCGGTCGGCGACGCGCTCGAGGTCGTGGATCAGGTGCGAGGCGTAGACGACCGCGCCCCCCTCGCCGTGGATCGCGGCCAGGATCCCCTCGAGCACCTCGCGGCGGACCAGCGGGTCGAGCCCGGCGGTCGGGTCGTCGAGCAGCAGGATGTCGGGTCGCGCGCCGACGGCGAGCGCCAGCGCGACCTTGGCCTTCGTGCCGCGGGACAGGGTCCGGATCTTCGCGCGCGGTTCGATCGCCAGCCGCTCGACGAACTCGGCCGCCACGCGCGCGTCCCAGCGCGGCGACAGCGAGGCGCCGAAGCGCAGGATCTCGCGCACCGTCATCCACGGGTAGAGCGCGCTCTCCTCCGACAGCAGCGCGACGCGGGCGCGCACCGCGAGGCCGTCCTTCGCGGGGTCGAGCCCGAGCACGCGGACCGTGCCCGAGTCGGGCCACAGCACGCCGTTGGCCAGGCGCAGCGCGGTCGTCTTTCCGGCGCCGTTGCGCCCGACCAGCGCGACCACCTCGCCGGGCTCGATCGCGAGCGAGAAGCGGTCGAGCGCGACGGTGCGCCGGCCGACTGCCGGCACGAGGCCGAAGGTGCGCGTGACGTCGCGGAACTCGATCACGGGGCCGGTCATCGGTGGTCCTCCTCGGAGCGGACTCGCCGGGGGCCGGCGGGCGCGGGACGGATGCGGACGCGCGCTGCGACCCGCTCGGAAAGCGTCTCGAGCGGCACCGCGAGCGCGGCCGCCTCGTCGATCAGCCGGTCGACGGCGAGCTCGAGCAGCGCCTCGCGCGAGGCCCCCTCGACGGCCTCCTCGGCGACGAACGTCCCCTGCCCGACGCGGGTCCGGACGACCCCCCGGGCCTCCAGCTCCTGGATCGCCCGGGCAGCCGTGTTCCGGTTGAGCCGGAGCTGGACGGCGAGTTCACGCACGGTCGGGAGGCGGTCGCCCGGCTTCAGGGCCCCGATCGCCACGAGTCGGCGGATCCCCTCGACCAGCTGGAGGTAGAGGGGGGTGGGGAGCGCGGGGTCGAGGTCGAGGATCATCTCTATTGTCCTAGTGTCATAGGACAATATGGACAATCGCCCGTCCCCCGTCAAGCCGGCGGGACGCTGCCCGCGGCCTCTCCCCGCGGCCTCCCCCCGCGGCCCCCCGGGCCTCCCCCCGCCATGGGACGCCCGTCCCCCGCGGGGGTAGCATCTCCCGTTCCCCGCGCCGGCCGGCGCGAGATCCCCGAAGGAGCCGGAGATGTCGATCAGGAAGTGCGCGGCGCTCGCCCTGGCCGCGTTGTCGTTCGTCGCGCCGCTGGCCGGCGCGGAGGCGGTCGTCCCGGCCGCCTCTCACCCGTTCTCGGTGATGGACCTCGTGGCGATGCAGCGGATCTCCGACCCGCAGCTCTCGCCGGACGGAAAGCGCGTCGTCTTCGTCGTGCGCACCACCGACCTGGACGCGAACCGCGGCCGGACCGACCTCTGGCTCGTCGACGTCGACGGGAAGAACCTGCGGCAACTGACGTCTCACGCCGAGAACGAATCGAGCCCGCGCTGGTCGCCCGACGGCCGGTCGGTCTACTTCATCGCAGGGCGCGGCGGCAGCGACCAGGTCTGGCGCCTGCCGCTCGACGGCGGCGAGGCGAGCGCCGGTGACCAGCCAGCCGCTCGACGTCGACTCGTTCCAGGTCTCGCCCGACGGGCGCACGCTGGCGATCTCGATGCGGACCTTCGCCGACTGCCCCGACGCCGCCTGCACGGCGAAGCGGGTCGAGGAGCAGTCGAAGAAGAAGTCGTCCGGCACGGTCTACGACTCGCTGATGATCCGGCACTGGGACACCTGGCTCGACGGGCGCCGCGCCCACGTCTTCGTCGTGCCGGTCGCCGGCGGCGCGGCGGTCGACGTGATGAAGGGGATGGATGCCGACTGCCCCGGCCGTCCCTTCGGGGGTCCCGAGGACTACACCTTCACCCCCGACGGAAAGTCGATCATCTTCTCGGCCAAGACCCTCGGAGCGAACCCCGCGGAAGAGGCCTGGACGACGAACTTCGACCTGTACGCCGTCCCCGCCGACGGCTCGGCGGCCCCGCGCAACCTGACCGCGGCGAACAAGGCCTGGGACGCGCGGCCGGTCTTCTCGCCGGACGGAAAGACGCTGGCCTACCTGGCGATGGCGAAGGCCGGTTACGAGGCCGACCGCTTCCGGATCATGCTGCGTGACTGGCCGGCGGGCACCGAGCGCGAGCTGGCGCCGAAGTGGGACCGCTCGCCGTCGGAGCTGGTCTTCGCGCCGGACGGGAAGACCCTCTACGCGACGGCCGACAACCTGGGCCACCACTCGCTGTTCGCGATCGACGTCGCGACCGGCGCGGTGAAGGAGCTCGTCAAGGACGGCAACTTCGGCGGCGTCAACGCCGCGGCGGGGCTGATCCTGATGCACGGCGAGAGCTTCACGCAGCCGGCCGAGCTGTTCACGGTGAAGCCGGACGGCAGCGGCCTGGCGCAGATCACCGACTTCAACAAGGAGCGCCTCGCGACCGCCCGGACGGGCGGGGCGGAGCTGTTCACGTTCCAGGGTGCGGCCGGGCGGACCGTCTACGGCTGGGTCGTCAAGCCGGTCGACTTCGTCCCCACGAAGAGCTACCCGATCGCGTTCCTGATCCACGGCGGCCCGCAGGGCTCCTGGAACAACGACTTCCACTACCGCTGGAACCCGCAGACCTACGCCGGGGCCGGCTACGCCGTGATCATGATCGACCCCACCGGCTCGACCGGCTACGGCCAGGCCTTCACCGACGCGATCAAGGGCGACTGGGGCGGCGCGCCGCTGGTCGACCTGCAGAAGGGGCTCGAGGCGGCGCGCGCGAAGTTTCCGTGGCTGTCGAAGGACCGGGCCTGCGCGCTGGGGGCGAGCTTCGGCGGCTACATGGTCAACTGGATTGCGGGCGCGTGGCCCGACGGGTTCCAGTGCCTCGTCAGCCACTCCGGCACGCTCGACGAGGCCTTCGGCTACTTCGACACGGAGGAGCTGTGGTTCCCCGAGTACGATCACGGCGGCCTGCCGTGGGAGAAGCCCGACTACGCGAAGCACAACCCCGTCGAGCTGGTGAAGAACTGGAAGACGCCGATGCTCGTGATCCACGGCAGCAAGGACTACCGGGTGGTCGAGACCCAGGGGATCGGCACCTTCAACGCGCTGCAGCGCAAGGGGATCCCGAGCCGGTTCCTGCACTTCCCCGACGAGAATCACTGGATCCTCAAGCCGGCCAACAGCATCCTGTGGCACGAGACCGTGATCGACTGGTTGAACCGGTGGACCCGGCCCCAGGAGAGGAACTGATGCGCTGGACCCAGGACCTTCGTTCTCTTCCTGGTGATCGCGACGGCCTCGCTGGCCGCCGCGGCTGGGGAACTGGTCATCACCGTCGACCCTGCGGCGACGAAGACCTCCTTCGTGCTGGCCGCGACGCTGCACAAGGCCCACGGCTCGGTGCCGCTCAAGTCGGGCGAGATCCGCTTCGACCCGGCCACGGGGAAAGCGACCGGGAAGATCGTCTTCGACGCGACCAAGGCCACGACCGACAGCGAGGGCCGCGACAAGAAGATGCACGAAGAGGTGCTCGAGAGCGCGAAGTACCCCGAGTTCGTCTTCGTGCCGGAGCAGGTCGAAGGACCGTTCAACAACACCGGCGTCTCCAAGCTCAAGCTGATCGGGACGATCACGATCCACGGCGGCTCGCATTCGTTGACCATCCCGCTCGACGTGACGGCCACGGGGACGAAGGTGACCGCCGCCGGGACTTTCAAGATCCCCTACGTCGCCTGGGGCATGAAGGACCCGAGTGCGTTCGTGCTGCGCGTGGGCAAGGACGTGGACGTGACCCTCGATGTCCAGGGCTCCGTCCAGCCGGCGCCGTAACGCGATGCGGAGGGGTCTGGTGACTGGTCGCGGCGTTCGGGCTCGCCGTATCGTCGGCGCCGCGCGGGGCGAGGCCCCCGTGCCGCTGACGATCGAGCTGCGCGCGCGCGCCGTCGCCCCGGGCGAGCCGGTGCGCATCGTCGTCCGCGCTCCCGAGCCGCTCGCGTCGCTGACGGGGACGTTCCTCGGTAAGCCGGTCTTCTTCGCGCGCGCCGGGGAGCGGGACGGGCTGGAGGAGTGGTCCGGCTGGACCGCCGTGCCGCTCGACCACAAGCCCGGCGCGGCGGCCGTGGATCTCAAGGGGCTCGCGCAGCGGGGCGCGGAGGTCGTCGGGGCGCTCGCGGTGACGGTCGAGAAGCGGACCTTTCCGGAGGAGCGGCTGACGGTCGAGCCGAAGTACGTCGAGCCGCCGAAGGCGGTCCAGGCGCAGCTCGAGCGCGAGCGCAAGGAGCTGGGCGCGATCTACGCCCGTCTGCGCCCGGTGCCGCCGCCGGCCGCCGCGTTCGTCAAGCCGGTCCCCGGCGACGCGACCGGGACCTACGGTGCGCGGCGCGTCTTCAACGGCAAGCCGCGCTCGCCGCACTCGGGGATCGACCTCAAGGCGGCCAGCGGGACGCCGGTCGTCGCAGCCGGTCCCGGCGTGGTCGCGCTGGCGAAGGACCTCTACTACTCCGGCCTGACCGTGATCGTCGACCACGGCGGCGGGCTGTTCACGCTCTACGCGCACCTGTCGCGCATCGACGTGAAGGACGGCGCGGCGGTCGATGCCGGCAGCCCGCTCGGGCTCTCGGGCGCAACCGGGCGCGTGACCGGGCCGCACCTGCACTGGGGCGGGAAGGTGGGCAGCGAGGCCTTCGATCCCCGCGCGCTGCTCGACCCGGCTCTGTTCTAGCGCGGCTTTCTCAGCGTGATCAGCTCCGAGAGCGGCGAGATCCGTTCCGCGCTCTCGGGCACGAGGCCGGCCGCGCGTCCCCACTCCTCGATCTCGCGCGCGGTGTAGGTCGCGCCGCCCTCGGTCATCGCCAGCATGTTGATCGCGAAGATCGCTGCCGGGTAGGGCGTGCTGCGATCCTCCTCCACCGTGCGCTCGTGAACCACGAGCCGGCCGCCGGGCGCGGTGAGCGCGACGATCTTCGCGAACAGCGCGCGGTTCTTCGCGGCGTCCTCGGCGTGCACGACCTGCGAGAGGAAGACCAGGTCGAGGGGCGGGATCCCGGCGGGCGCGGGATCCTCGTAGAAGTCCCAGGCGACGAAGCGGACCCGCGGGAAGATGTCCGTGTCCGCAAGGACCTTCCGCGCGACGTCGAGCGTCAGCGGAAGGTCGACCAGGAACGGCTCGGCCCGGGGCGCGCGGCGCGCGAACTCGGCCAGGTAGTGCCCCGGACCGCCCCCGAGGTCGGCGACGGTCCGGACGCCGTCGAGCGGGATCCTGTCGGCGATTGCTCCGACGTTCGCGTGCGACACCGCGTACATCGCGCGGATGAAGTTCTCGTTGGCGGCCGGATCGGTCAGTCCCTCGCGCAGGTCGTCGAGCAGTGGCGACGGCAGCCCGCGCGCCCTGTCCTCGAGGAAGGCCCAGCGCCGGAACAGCCGGTTGCGGTGGCGCAGCAGGGCGACGTAATGCGTCGGAGAGGACTCGACCAGTCGCGGCTCGTAATCCGGGAGGTTCCGGTAGCGGTCCTGCCGCTTCTCGACGATCCCCATCGCGGCCAGCGCGTCGAGGATCATCTCGATCGGCCGCACGGGGGCGCCGAGCGAGCCGGCCGCCTCGGCCGCGGTCGCGCCGCCGCCGGAGAGGCGGTCGAAGAGCCGCAGTTCGGCCGCGGCGAGCAGGATCTTGGCCTCCATGAACCCGGTGCTGATCTGCTCGAGACGATCCACGATGTCCTCCCCGGAGGGCGGTGCGGCCGGATTCCGGCCTGTCGCCGGAAGGGTAGCCGGAATTCCGGCCGGAGGTGGCGCTCCGGTCCCCGCCCGGACCCTCCGTCCGCTACCCTAGTGTCACGTAACCGAAGTCAGGTTAATGACTGGGCGAGGATGGCGAGCCGAGGGCAAGGCGCGACGACGCCGCTGTACTGAACCGTACAGCAAGGAGGAGCAACGCAGCCATCGGCTTGCCAGACCGCCCCGGCGTTAACATGACTTCGGTTACGTGACACTAGCTTTCGACGGAGCCGCGCCCCCGACCGCGTGACCCCCAGGAGCGCCTCGCATGGAATCTCCCCGCGACAGCGACGCGCAGGCGGCGCGCGACCGTGCGATTCGCCAGGGCCTGCTCGACGCGATCGCCGACCTCATCTTCTACAAGGACCTCGACGGGCGGTACCTCGGCTGCAACGCAGCCTTCCTGCGCTACGCCGACGTGTCGCGCGAACAGCTGATCGGGCGGACGGACCTCGATCTGTTCCCGGAGGCGGACGCCACCTGGTACCGCTCGGTCGACAAGCGGGTGATGGAGTCGGGCGCACCCCTCGCGGTCGAGGAGTGGGTGCCGTTCCCCGACGGCACCCGGCTGCTGTACGAGACCGTCAAGTCGCTCGTGCGGGACGAGGACGGACGGCCGCTCTGCCTGGTCGGGATCGCCCGCGACATCACGCTTCGCAAGCAGGCGGACGAGGCCCGGGAGCGGGTCAACGAGCTGCTCGAGGTGCGCGTCCACGAGCGCACGCTGCAGCTGACCAGCACCGTGGCCGAACTCCAGGCGGAGATCCTGGAGCGCATCCACATCGAGTCCGGGTTGCGCCTGGTCCAGCAGCAGCAGCGCGCGCTGCTCGACAGCATCGCCGACCTCGCCTGGCTCAAGGACGCCTCCGGCCGGATCGTCGCGGTCAACCGGCCGATGGCGACCAGCGCCGGCATGACGCCCGAGGAGATGGTCGGGCGGACGGTCCTCGACCTCTTCCCGGCGGAGATCGCCGAGCGCTACGACCGCGACGACCGCGAGGTGCTGGCGCTGCGCCGGCCGAAGCGGATCGTCGAGCGGCTCATCGCGCGCGATGGACGCGATGGCTGGTACGAGACGATCAAGACGCCGATCTTCGACGAGCGGGGAGAAGTCGTCGGCACCGCGGGGGTGGCGCGGACGCTGAGCGGGCGGGAGGATACCGAGGAGCTCCAGCGCCGCTTTCACGAGGAGCTGGACCTCCTGGTGCGCGAGCGGACCGCGCAGCTCGAGCGCGCCAACGCGGCGCTGATCGAGGAGATCCGCGCCCAGCGGAAGGCGTAGGGGCCGGCGTCATCCCCGGAATGGATCGACCACCGTGACGCCGTCGAATCGCTGCCCGTGCTGCAGGTCCTCGGTGTAGAGGATTCCGCAGCCCGCCATCGAGGCTGCGCGGACGATCAGCGCGTCCCAGAAGGACAGCTCGTGCAGGCGCTGCAGGTCGATCGCCGCCAGCACGTCGTCCACGCCCGGGATCACGACCTCGAAGCGCGCGAACAGCTCGACCTTGCGACGCGCGATCGGCAGCGCCACGCCCAGCTTGCGCGTTGCGGCGACGAAGTACTCCTGCAGGACCTGCGTCGAAACGACGCCGCTCCCCGCGATCCGGCAGCGCTCGATCAGGTCCAGCGCCGCTGCCTGCTTGCGAGAAGCGTCACGATCGTCGGTGTAGACGAGGATGTTGGCGTCGAGGAACGCGCGCTCTCTCATGCCCTCCGCCCCGGGCCCCGCTGGTGGAGCTCGTCGCGGACGATCTTGACGCCCTTCGAGCGCCCATGGGAGCGGCGGCTCAGCTCGCGCAGCTCTCTCATCTCCAGCGCGGGATCGGAGCCGCCCGTCATCTCCTCGAGGTAGTCGCGGATCACCTGGTTGAGGCTCTTGCCGCGGGCCGCGGCGACCTTCCGTGCGCGTTCGAGCAGCCGGCCGTCGAGGGAGAGGGTGAGATTCATATCCACATAATACGTGCGCACGGATTACGTGTCAACCTGGAAGGCACCTCGCCCCCACGCGAACCCGGCCGGCACGCCGCAGCGCCCCCACCTCCGGAGCGCGTCGAGCAGTCGGCTCACGGTCTGCATCGCGAGCAGCCCGCCCGCGGCCGCGGACTCGAGCGGTGTCCGCCCTCCGAAGATGACGTTGGTGTTGGGGAGAGTCACCTACGCGTCGGCCAGCGCGTCGCCATGGAGCACGTGCAGCGCGGAGCGGCAGAGCCGCTCGCGCTCGTCGCGCGAGGACAGGTCGACGAGCGGGGTGGGCTCGAAGCGGCGGGCGGGGTAGGCGAGCGGCTGGGTACCCACGGCGTGTCTCCGATTACGGATAAAATCTACTCCAGAACAGGAAATATCCAGCCCGGCCCCCGCTTCGCCCGCAAGGGGGTTCCGGGGGCGCGGGGCGAGGCGGCCGGCCCAGCCGATGTTAATCTGACGGCGCGGCCCGTGGACGGGGTCGGGGGAGTTGCGACCCATGATGCAGAACTTGGGACGCCGCGCGCTCGTCGCGGCAGCGGTCGTTCTGGCGCCGGGCGGCGCCGTCTTCGAGGCCCTCGCAGCGGCGGCCACCGCCGCCGGGGAAGAGGTCGCCGTCGTCAGCACCCCGCTGGGCGAGATCGTCTGGCGCTTCCTGCCGGACGCGGCGCCTGAGCACGTCGGGTACGTCAAGAAACTGATCGGGCGCGGCTTCTACGACGGCACCACCTTCCACCGCGTGATCCCGCGCTTCGTCGTCCAGGGAGGCGATCCGAACTCGAAGAACGCCGACCGCGCCGATGACGGCGAGGGGGAGGCGGATCTCCGGCTCAAGGCCGAGTTCAGCAAGACGCTGCACTACCGGCCGGGCACGGTCGGGATGGCGCGCGACACCGATCCCGACAGCGGCTCGTGCCAGTTCTTCATCGCGCTGGAAGACCTGCCGCGGCTGGACGGCAAGTACACGATCTTCGGCGAGGTCGTTGCGGGACTGGACGTTGCCAGGAAGATTGCGGACGTGCCGCGGGACGTGAACGACAACCCGCTCGAGCCGATCACGGTCAAGGTGAAGCTGGTGCGGCGCCCCGCGCCGAAGACGGTGCTGTCCCGCGAGGCGGGAGAGGGCTCGGGCGAGCTGCTGTCGGGCCCCGACAAGCCCAAGCCCTACGATCCCGCCGATCCGAAGTGGAACGCACCGGAGCGGCAGGGCGCGCCCGCCGCGGCGGGCCCCGAGTGGGTGCGCCTCGACCTGGCGCTGGACGCCGAGGGCCGCGTCATCGACGTCCGGTTCGCCGACCCGGCGACGGAAAACGCGGCGGAGATCGCAAAGAAGGCGCGCGCCTGGACCTTCGAACCGGCGATGTACGAGGACCTGCCGGCGAAGGTGCGGATCGGAATCGACGCGACGGGGATGAACCTCGGTGCGCCGCCGGTCTCGCTGGCGCCCTGACGGGGACGTCGAACTGAGAGCCGGTGGCGCACGCGCCGCGCTGGCGCTGATCCTTGCTGCGACCGCGTCGACCGACGTGGGGCCGGCCGAAACGCTGCCGGCTCCTTCGGCGCGGCCCCAGAGCGGCATCGTCGAGCGCGTCGAGGTCCGCGAGATCCAGGTCTTCGTCACCGCGTGGCCAAAGGACGGAGATGCGGCTCGCTGTGAGACCCTCACCCGGGACGACTTCGCGCTCGAGGTCGACGGCGTGCCGACGCCGATCCTGTCGCTGCTCCCCTACGAGGCGACAGAGGCCGAGGTCTCGGTCGGTCCTTCCCCGACGTCGCTGCCGACCGGGTTCGCACCCGTCCGCGCGCCGCGGCTCTCGCTCGTGATCCTGATCGACGAGTTCCATCACAGCTGCCCGGCCTGCGCGGCGCGCATGTCCTGCTGCGCGGGGTCCTCGACCTGGGGCGGGGCCCCCATCCTGCGCCACGCCGCCTACGAGACCGCCCGGCAGATGCTGCGCGAGTCGTTCCAGCCGGGAGACCGCGTCCTGCTCGCGACAACGGCGTTCTGGCCCCGCGCCGAGACCGGCTGGCTCGACGACCCGACCGCGGCGCTCGCACGGCTCGACGAACTCGAACAGGGGATGCGCTGGGTGACGTGGGAGCAGTCCGCCTCGCACGTCGACAACTGGTTCCCCGGGATGATCAGCTTCTTCCGGGCTCTGGGGCAGCTCGACGGCCCCAAGGAGGTGATCCTCCCGACCTGCCACTTCCAACTCGACGCGAGATCGGGCGAGGAGATCCGCGAGCTCGCCGCCGTGGCCCAGGAGAACGATGTCGTCCTCCACACGATCGACCTGATGCACTGCTCGCTGATCTCGTGCGGGATGAACGAGTGCTGCCCCCACGAGTTCGTCGGGCCGCTCGCGGCCAACCTCGGCGGCCATCGATTCACGGTGGGACAGGGGGCGGCCGGAGCGGTGAGCGAGCTGCGTCGAGTGGCCGGCTGTCGCTTCCTGCTCTCGTTCAGGCCCAGGGTCGGCCGGCGGGGACGCCTCGGTCACAGCCTGCACCTGACGACGCGCCGGGCGGCGGAGTTCGACCTCCGCGCGCCGACGACCTTCGCCGATCCGGGCCACCGGCCCACGGGGCAGGAGACCCGCGAGGCGATGTTCCTGATGCCCGAACTGGGTCGCGGCTACCTGGCCGACATCGGGATCTGGCCGCTTCGCCGGGCGAACAGCCGGGAGTGGGAGGCGCTGGCCGTGGTCCGCATCGAGCGGCCGCCCGGGGCCGCGCCGGTCGAGCCGCCCGAGGAACTGATCGTCGACGTCGTCACGTGGCGCGATGGTCGGCGCGCCGCGTCGCGCGAGGTGCGGCTGCGCGGCGAGCAGCTCGCGCCGCTCGCCGCCGGCGCCGGCGGCAAGACCCTCGCGGTCCCGCTGCGCGTCGCTCCCGGCGAGAACAACCTCTCCGTGATCATCGACGATCCCGCGAGCAAAGACGGGGCGGTCCGGCGCCGCCGTGTGACGATCCCCGACCTCGCCGCCGCGGAGCATGGTGGCTGGTGGATGCTCGCTGACCGCGAGGCGCGGCTCGACGGGGTCGTCGTCCCGACCCCGACGGGCCGCATTTCCTTCCGGGTCGGAGAGGCTCCGCGCCTGCTCGGCCTCGAGTGCGGCGAGGCCCGCGCGTCCGCCGCGACCGAGGGGTGCTGCACCGAGGAGTCCTCGACGAGCAGCGTGCCGGCGCACGTCCGCGTCCTGGCCACGTCGAGCGGGAGGCTCGCCCCGCCGTCGCGCTGCCGCTGGGTCGTCGTCGAGCCGCTTGCGCCGCTGGCCCCGGGGCGCTGGCGCTGCGCGGACGGCGCGCCCCTGATCGAGGTCGCCGAGTCCGCGCTCTAAGCCGCGCGCGCCGGGCACCGCGACTCGCTCGCCCGGCCCCGGGAATCCCTATAATCCGCGGATGGCCCTCGAACCCGGCGCGCGCCTCGGTCCCTACGAGATCCTCGGCCCCCTGGGCGTCGGCGGCATGGGCGAGGTCTACCGCGCCCGCGACACGCGCCTCGGGCGCGAGGTCGCGGTCAAGATCCTCCCGCCGGAGGCCGCCGGATCGACCGGCTCGCGCGAGCGGTTCGTGCGCGAGGCCCAGGTCGTCTCGTCGCTCAACCACCGGCACATCTGCACGCTTCACGACGTCGGCCGGGAAGGGGACACCGACTTCCTGGTGATGGAGCTGCTCGAGGGGGAGACGCTCGCGGCGCGGATCGAGCGCGGCCCGCTGAAGATCGACGAGGCGCTGCGCGTCGCGGAGGAGATCGCCTCGGCGCTGGCCGTCGCGCACCGGGCGGGGATCGTCCACCGCGACCTCAAGCCCGGCAACGTCATGCTGACCCGCGCGGGCGCCAAGGTGCTCGACTTCGGCATCGCGAAGCTGGCCGAGCCCGGCGCCACGGCGCCGGGCCACCTGCCGACCGCGATCCAGACGCGAACCGCGCCCCTCACCGCGAAGGGAGCGCTCGTCGGGACGCTCAACTACATGGCCCCCGAGCAGCTCGAGGGACGAACGGTCGACCACCGCGCGGACATCTTCGCCTTCGGCGCCGTGCTCTACGAGATGCTGACCGGCCGCCGCGCCTTCGAAGGCGCCAGCCAGGCCAGCGTGATCGCGGCGATCCTGGAGCGCGATCCCGCGCCGGCCGTTTCCCTCGTCCCGGCGCTGCCGCCGGCGCTCGACCGGCTCGTCCGCGAGTGCCTGGCGAAGGACCCCGAGGCGCGCCGCCAGAGCGCGCAGGACGTCGCCGCCGAGCTGCGCGGGATCGCGGCGTCGCCCGGAGTCACGCCGCGGGCGGCCGCCGGGAGCGCGACCGGGCCGCGATCCTCGTCGCGGGCAGCCTGGGCGGCGGCTGCCGGGGCGCTGGCGCTCGCGGCGGTCTTCGCCGTGCTGTGGATGCGCCGTCCCGAGCCCCCGGCCCGCGTCACCGAGATCGTGGTGCCGCTTCGAGGTGCTGCGCCGGGATACGCCAACCCGGCGGCGGTCTCTCCGGACCAGGCGGCGGTCGCCTACATCGACGTGGAAGAAGGCGGCGAAGTCGGGCAACTCTGGGTGCGACGCCTCGACGATGCCGAGCCGCGTCGCGTCGAGGGCGCAGTGCGGCCCCGGCTTCCGTTCTGGAGCCCGGACGGCCGCGAGATCGCCTACTTCACCGGCTCGCGGCTGATGGCGGTGTCCGCGGCCGGCGGGCCGGCGCGGGCACTCTGCGACGCATCCTACGGGGTCGGAGGGACCTGGAGCCAGCAGGGGACGATCCTCTTCTCGTCCGCCTTCAACGAGGGGCTGAAGCGCGTCGACGCCACCGGCGGCCGCCCCGAAGTCGTCACGACCCTCGACGCGAGCCGTGGGGAGTCGGGCCACGTCTGGCCCGTCTTCCTTCCGGATGGCCGGCACTTCCTCTTCCTGTCGCGGACCATCGCGGAGGAGTCGAACCGGATCGAGATGGCGTCGCTCGACGGCGGTCCGCGCAAGGTCGTGATGGAGGCGGACGCCCTCATCGGGTACGCGTCGCCCTGGCTCCTCTTCGTGCAGCACGGCGTCGTGTTCGCGCAGCGCTTCGACCCCGGGACCGGCAGCGTCTCCGGGCCGCGGCGCACCGCGATCGAGAACGCGTGGTACAGCGAGACATGGGCCGCCGCGTCCGCGACCGTCGTCGGCGACACGCTCGTCCGGGCGACGCCTCCACGGGTCCGGGTCATCGGAGAGTGGTTCGACGCACGGGGGGCGCGTGCGGGCCCGGCTTTCGAGGACGAGAACGTCTCGGAGGTCCGGCTCTCGCCGGACGGGGGACGGGTCCTGCTGTCCAAGCGGGACGCAACGCGCGGCGCGGACGACCTGTGGGTCCTCGACCTCGCGCGCACGATCAGGACCCGGCTGACGAACACGGCCGGCGACGAGGATGCCGGCTGCTGGTTCCCCGACGGTTCGGAGGTCGTCTACGAATCGGACGCCCCCGGTCCCTACTCCCTCTTCCGTGCGGCTGCCGATGGATCCTCCGAGCCGCGGCTGGTACTCAAGGAGATCGGGCACGACTGGGCGGCGAACGCGGTCTCGTTCGACGGACGAACGCTGTACGCGCGCCGGTCGACCGCCGAGTCCAGCAGCGACATCTGGAGCGTGCCGTTGGACGCTCCGGAAACGCGGACGCCGTGGCTGGCGAGCGCGGATTGGGAGGACGGCGCCCGGCCGTCTCCCGACGGCCGCTGGATCGCGTACGAGTCCAGCCGCTCCGGAACGCTCGAGGTCTACCTCCGCGACGTCGGTGGAGCGGCGATCATCCAGGTCTCGGTGAACGGCGGTTCGGCGCCGCGCTGGGATCCCGACGGTCGCTCGATTCTCTTCGCCGCGCCCGACGGGCACATCCTGCGCGTCCCGCTGCGGGTCGAGGCGGGCCGGATCGTGCCCTCCGCGCCCGACCGCGCGTCGGCGATCGAGGCGGAGGACCTCGTCAGCTACGACGTCGCGGCGGATGGCCGGGTGCTCGTGCTGCGCCGCGCACGCGGCACCCGGGACCAGGACGTCATCCGGATCGGATGGCAGGAGCGCCTCCGGTAGCGCTACTCCTGCGCCCTGCCGGGCTGGCCGCCGCTCGGCCGGGCATACTGCATCCGATGCCCCGCCCCCTCTCCGTCCTGGTCACCGGCGCCACCGGCTACGTCGGCGGCCGGCTCGTGCCCCGGCTGCTCGACGCGGGCCACCGCGTCCGCGTGCTGGTGCGCGACCCGTCGCGGCTGCAGGGCCGGTCGTGGCTCGATCGCGTCGAGGTCGTCACGGGCGACGTGCTGCGGCCCGAGACGCTGCCGGCGGCGCTGCGCGGGACCGACGCGGCGTACTACCTGGTCCACAGCCTCGCCGCCGGCGGCGGCTACTCGGAGCGCGACACCGCGGCGGCGCGGCACTTCGCCGAGGCCGCGCGCGACGAAGGAGTCGGCCGGATCCTCTACCTCGGCGGGCTCGGCGACCCGGCGGCCGAGTTGTCCGAGCACCTGCGCTCGCGGCAGGGGACGGGGGACGCGTTGCGCGAGGCCGGCGTGCCGGTCACGGAGTTCCGGGCCGCTGTGATCGTCGGCTCGGGCAGCCTCTCCTTCGAGCTGATCCGTTACCTGGCCGAGCGCCTGCCGGTGATGATCTGCCCGCGCTGGGTCTACACCCGGATCCAGCCGATCGCGATCCGCAACGTCCTCGACTACCTCGTCGCCGCGCTCGAACACCCCGAGAGCGCGGGGCGCGTGCTCGAGATCGGCGGGGCCGACGTCGTGACGTATGGCGAAATGATGACCGGCTACGCCGCGGTGCGCGGCCTGTCGCGTCGCCTGATCCCGGTCCCGGTGCTCACGCCGCGCCTGTCGTCCTACTGGGTGCACCTCGTGACGCCGATCCCGGCGCTGATCGCGCAGCCGCTGATCGAGGGTCTGCGGAACGAGGTCGTGGTGCGCGACGACGCGGCGCGGCGCCTGTTCCCGGAGATCGACCCGCTCGCCTACCGCGCCGCCGTGCGGCTGGCGCTCGACCGCGTCGAGGCCGGCGAGGTCGAGACGATGTGGGACGACGCTCTGGTCACGACGCTTGGCGACGCGGCGCCCGTCGTGCTGACCGAGCGCGAGGGGATGCACATCGAGCGGCGGCAGCGCGTCGTGAACGCGCCGCCGGAGGCGGTCTACCGCGAGTTCGTCTCGCTGGGCGGAGAGCGCGGCTGGCTGGCAATGGACTGGGCCTGGCAGCTGCGCGGCGCGGCCGACCGGCTGGTCGGCGGCGTGGGGATGCGGCGCGGCCGGCGCGACCCGCACGACCTGCGCGTCGGTGACGCGCTCGACTTCTGGCGCGTCGAGGCGCTGGAGCCCGGGACGCTGCTGCGGCTGCGGGCCGAAATGAAGGTCCCGGGCCGGGCCTGGCTGCAGTTCGTGGCGCGGCCGCAGCCGGACGGGCGGACGCTGCTGACGCAGACCGCCTTCTTCGACGCCAAGGGGCTGTTCGGCCTGCTCTACTGGTACGGGGCGTACCCGTTCCACGCCTTCATCTTCGACCGGATGATCGACCGCCTCGCACGCGACGCGGAGGCGAGCCGGGCGGAGCGCGCCGCGCCGCGCTCCCCGTCCGCCTGAGCCTCGGCGGCTACGGCGCCGGCTCGTCCCCGGACGTCCCGGCCGCGTTCCTCGCGGTCACCAGGTAGTACAGCGAACCGCTCCACGTCCCGGCGGCATCGACGTCGCGGAAGAGCGTCGCCGTCGGCTCGCCGATCGCGACGAAGCCGGTGTGCGGATCGGCGGAGCGGTAGACCGGATAGAAGCGCGCAGGACCGTGCGCCGCGTCGGTACCGGGCCCGAGCCAGCGCAGCTCGACGTCGTGCCCGGCGCGCACCGCGGTCAGCGTGGCGCCGACCCGGTCCGGCGGCAGCGTCTCGGTCGCGCTGAATCCGGCACAGGTCTCGACGCGGCGGAAGAGCTTCACGTCGTCGATCAGCAGCTCGACCAGCGGCTCCCCGCCCTGCATGTACTTCACCTTCTCCGTGGCCTCGAACCGGATCCGCATCGTCGCGGTCGGGGCGACCTTCGCCGAGACGTCGAGCGTCCGCATCGTCCAGCGCGGGACGTTCCCCTCGAGGCGGTCCAGCTCGGTCCAGTTCGTCCCGCCGTCGGTGCTGACGCGGGCGAGGAACAGCCCGGTGTTGCCGGTGCCGACGTTGGTGCGGTGGAAGTACCGTCCGAAGCGCAGCATCAGCCGGCCCTCGCCGCTGCCGTCGAGGGACGGCGAGGTGATGGTCGCCGTCCCCTTCTTGAGGTCGCCGAGGTGGGCGTCGGCCCCGGGGGCGAGCGGCGGGTTGCCGGTGATCCAGGCCTTCGTGCCGCTCCCCTCGGTGCAGTCGTCGTCCGGTTGGACCGGACCGTACCAGGCGTCGGACACGGCGTTGGGGGTCTCGCGGACGAACTGGCCCTGGGTCGCGTCGCCCCCCGGGGTCCAGCCGCCGGTCCCGGCCTCGAAGTCGTTCGAGCGGAGCACGACATCGGTCCGCTGGCCGACGACGATCGCGAAGGTCAGGACGTCGATGACGCCGTCGTCGTGGCGGACCTCGAGGCGGAAGCCCGGCTCCGCGCCGCAGGCCGCGGAGAGCGAGGCCGTGAACGGGAGCGGCGCGTTCTCGGCCGAGCCGCCGGCGGCGAGGTCGGGGAACGCGGCCCAGGCGTCGCGGACGGCGATGCCCGGGGCGCTGGAAGAAAGCTGCGCCGAGACGCCGCGGGCGTCGGTCGTGCCGTCGTTCGCCAGCGTGACGAAGAGCCGGACCGTCTCGCCCGGGTCGGCCGCTCCGTTGCCGCCGGCGTAGGCGGGATCGGCGTCGTCGATCCGCACCGACGCGACGCGCAGCGCGGCGCGGCGCGTCTGCACGCGGGTGAGCGGGTCGCCGTGGAGGTTGGTCTCGAGGAAGCAGTAGCGCATCGTCCCGTCGGTCTGCGCCGTGCCCGCGTTGTCGGCCCGCGCGTCGTCGTTGGCCTCGCCCAGCGTCGTCAGCCCTTCGGTGAAGATCGCGTCGTGGAACTGGTGGGCCAGGTCCTGCGACAGCCCCTGGTCCCAGCCCACGTAGTACCAGCCGTAGCGGTCGTTCATGACGTCGGCGACGGCGCCGTGGCGGGCCGTGATGAAGTGCTCGGAGATCGCCTCCGTGGCCCCGGACACGCCGTGGTCGAAGGCGCCGGCGTAGCAGCCCTGGCTGTAGGAGAAGAACGGCGACGCGTTGACGAGGTTCTCGACGTCGCCGATCCCGATCCCCATCGTGTAGTCCCAGCCGGCGTGGCCGAGGTGGTTGGTCAGCTGCGGGCCGCGGTTGAGCGACGCGACCACGTTGGCGGCGGTGAACGTCTCCGGCTTGGCGTAGAGCCTGTCGATCCCGTACTCGGCGGGAACGAGCGCCGCGGTGCGATCCATGTGAACGTCCGAGTAGGTGGAGTCGTCGAGCTTCTCGCCCATGAAGACCAGGTCGAGGCGCCGCTCCTCGGGCAGGCCGTCCTCGAAGGCGACGACCTTGTCGATCCAGCGGTTCGCTTCCTCGAGCGTGTCGACGGTGGCCCGGCCGACGTGGACCTCGGCGAAGTAGTCGACCTCCTCCGCCTCGCAGAAGGTGCCGTTGCCGTTCGCGTCGAAGTCGCCGTCGAGGGCGCCGTAGTACCAGTCCGAGGCCATGTCGTCGTAGGGCGCGCAGTGACGCGCCGGGACGATCGGCGTGCCGTCGTCCGCGGCGTCGTCGCCGCCCAGCAGGACGAAGGTCGTGCCGTGGTCGCGATACGCGCGGGCGATCGCGTTGCGGAGCTTCTCCGGGTTGTCGCGTCCCGGCTCCTCGGCCAGGATCGACCCCACCGTGCGGATCTCGCCGGCGATCCCCTGCGAGGCGCGCAGGGTGAGCAGCCGCTCGAAGGCCGGCCGCAGGGCCTCGGTGGTGATGATCAGGTACGGGATGTCGGCATCGCGGTCCATTTCCGGCGCGCCGGCCATGTAGGCCGCTTCCGGGTTGGCCGTGAACCGCGCGAGCGCGGCGACGTCGCGGGGCAGGCCGCGCGGGGCGGCGGAAGCGGCCGAGGCCGGGGCGCGGCGCAGCGGCAGGCGCAGCTCCACGTCCGACCACAGCAGAGCCCGGCCGCTGCCGGGCCGGACCTGGAGCGGCGTCACGGCGATCGTCGCGACGCGGTAGCCGCGGAAGGAGCCGACGCCGACGAGCCGTGCCGGGACGGCGGGATAGAGGTCGTCCGTCCCGTAGACCGCGGGGTTCCTGTCGGCGCGGAGGCCTTCGGGCCGGGAGAGCCGCTCCGGCGGCTGGCCCCATGCGATCGCGTGCGTCCCGGGAAGCTCGCGCGGGCGGCCGAGGGCGCGCGGCGCGCCGGGCTCGAATCCCGGCGGAAGCACGAGGAAGAGGTGAACGATCGGCAGGCGCGGCAGGCCGGGCGCGTCGGCGAGCGACGGCCACTCCCCGATCACCGGCACGAACCCGTTCTCGACGGCGACGAACTCCGGGGCCGGGAACGAGGCGCGGATCGTCAGCTCGTCCGCGGTGATCGTGATGCGCGGGGCCTCGGAAGCGGCGGCCGGGGCGAGCACGGCGAGGAGCAGGACGGTGCAGACGGAGAGCATCGGGAAGCGACGGGATGCCATGCGCGGACCTCCGCGCGGAGGGTACGGCGAAACCGCCGGCATTACGGGGTATGCCCCGGCGGTATTCCGCGCCTCGCGGAAGCCGGGCGGAAGCCCCGCCCGGCAGACCGGGCCGCTACTCGAGGAACAGCTCGTCGGTGTCGTTGTCGAAGGCGAACAGCTCCGAGAAGCGGCCCCACGAGATCACCGCGTCGAGCTGCAGCTCGGCGAAGTCGCCGTACTGAGCGGCCAGCTCGTCGAGGAAGTAGTCGCGCGCGATCCGCTGGTCGTCGTGCCGCTGCAGCGTCTCGAAGACCCAGCGGATGACCGGCAGCCGCAGCAGGCGACCGGCGACCAGCTCCTTGCGGGCCAGGATCGTGGCGTCCGCGTAGGCGTCGCCGAGCGGGGTCAGCAGGAGGTCTCCCTCGCGGACGGTGGCGAGGCCGAGCAGCTCGCTTGCCTCGACGATCGGCAGCAGGTCGTCCAGCTCGTAGTTCAGCTCGCCGGCCAGGCGGTACAGGTCGACGTGACCGGCGTCGGCCTTGAGCTTCTCGACCAGTCCGGCGACGGCGTTCGGGCGCGCGGTCGCCAGGCGCGGGCCGAACCGCCCGGTCTGCGCGTCCGCTTCGTGCGCCAGGTCCGCGAGCGTCCGCCCGGCGACCGCACCGTAGACGCGATCGACCAGGGCCTGGAACGCCGCCTCCTTGCGGTGCCGCGGGTGCCGCAGCGGGATCGCGATCTCGGTGACGACGTGCCCCGGGTCCTTGCCCATCACGACGATCCGGTCGGCGAGCAGCACCGCCTCCTCGATGCTGTGCGTGACCATCAGGATCGCCTTGGTCGGCAGGGCGTGGTTCTGCCACAGCTCCAACAGCTCGCCGCGCAGCGCCTCGGCCGACAGGACGTCGAGCGCGGAGAACGGCTCGTCCAGGCACAGCAGCTCCGGCTCGACCGCCATCGCGCGGGCGAACCCGACCTTCTGGCGCATCCCGCCCGACAGCTCGCGCGGGTAGGCCGACTCGAAGCCGTCGAGTCCGACGGTGTCGATCAGGCGCCGCGCGCGCTCCTCGCGCTGGGCCCCGGGAACGCCGCGCGCCTTGAGCGCCAGCTCCACGTTCTCCTGGACGGTCAGCCAGGGGTAGAGCGCGAAGGTCTGGAAGACGATCGTCGCGTGCGGGTTGACGCCGTGGAGCGGCAGCCCGCGGTAGAGCACCTCGCCCGCGGTCGGCGCATTGAGCCCGGTCACGATCCGCAGCAGGGTCGACTTGCCGCAGCCCGAGGGGCCGAGCAGGCAGACGAATTCGCCGGCGCGGACGACCAGGTCCACGCCGCGGATCGCCTCGAACGAGCGGTCGCCCTGGCCGTAGGCCTTGACGATGCCGCGCGCCTCGAGCAGGCACTCGGAGACCGGCGTCGGGAGGGGAGGGGTCGCCATCGTCACTCCAGGCGGTAGCGTTCTTCGGCGCGGCGGTAGAGGCGGAGCCAGAAGAAGCGGTTGATGAAAACGACGAGCAGGACCAGCGCGAGCGTGGCGGCGACGAGCAGCGCGTAGTCCCCCCGGGCGGTCGCTTCGGCGATCAGCGCGCCGATCCCGACCGTGTCGTAGACCCGGTCGCCGAACGTCACGTGCTCCGCCACGACGCTGGCGTTCCACGCCCCGCCCGAGGCGGTGATCGCGCCGGTGACCACGAACGGAAAGATCGCGGGCAGGTTCAGCACGCGCCAGCGGTCGCGCCGGGTCAGCTGCAGCAGCGCGGTGGTCAGCTTCAGGTCCTCGGGGATCGCGGAGGCGCCGGCGATCACGTTGAACAGCAGGTACCACTGCGTTCCCATCAGCATCAGCAGGATCGCGGCGACCGACAGGCCGCCCGGCGCGTCGAGCAGCAGCAGCACGAAGACCGGGAACAGGGCGGTCGCGGGGATCGAGGCCATGACCTGCACCGCCGGCTGCAGCCACGCCGCCCAGCGCCGGTTCGAGCCGATCATCACCCCCAGCGGCACGGTCCAGGCGAGCGTGATCGCCAGCGCGATCGTCACGCGCAGGAGCGTCGCTCCGAGTCCCGCACCGACGGCCAGCCACGCGCCGGCCGACAGCCCCGAGACCAGGCGCAGCGCGCGGTAGCTGCCGTAGAGCGCCAGCGCGGCGAGCAGGACGAGCGAGCCCACGGCGAGCGCGCCGGGGCGGCCCTCCCCGTCGGGCTCGACCGGCGGCAGACCTTCCGCCGGCGGCTGGAGGCGCCGGTCGATCCACTCCGCCGCGGGGCGCAGCGTCCCGGCGGCCAGCCGGTCGAGCAGCCACGAGCGGCGCACGAGGTCGAGCACGCGCGAGTCGGGAGCCTCGCCGCCGGCGGTCAGGTCCAGCTTGAACTTGTCCGCCCAGGCCAGGACCGGCCGCCAGATCACGAGGTCGAGCAGGACGACGATCGTCACCAGCGTGGCGACGCCGAGCCCGATCGCGCGCCAGTCGGACGCGGCGGACGCCTCGTGCAGGTAGGAGCCGAGGCCCGGGAGCCGGAAGTCGCGGCGGCCGACCACGAAGATCTCCGCCGCCATCAGGAAGAACCAGCCCCCCGACCAGCTCATCATGCTGTTCCAGACCAGGCCGGGCGCCGCGAACGGCAGCTCGACGGTGCGGAAGCGCAGCCACGGACCGAGCCGGAAGACCGCCGCGGCCTCGCGCAGCTCGCGCGGCGTCCCGCGCACCGACTGGTAGAAGCTGAAGGTCATGTTCCAGGCCTGCGAGGTGAAGATCAGCACGATCGACGCCAGCTCGGCCGCGAAACCCTCCGGCAGGATCGCGCTGAACGAGAGCAGGACGACCGGCAGGAACGACAGGATCGGGACGCTCTGCAGCACGTCGAGCAGCGGCATGAGCACTGCGCGGGCCCCCCGCGAGCGCGCCGCCGCGTAGCCGTAGACCAGGCTGAAGGCCAGCGAGATCGCGTACGCCACCGCCATCCGCCCGACCGAGAAGAGCGCGTACCACGGAAGGGCCCTCGGCGAGAGCGAGATCTCGGGCCCGGCGACGACTGCCGGGACGCGCAGCGCCAGCCGCGCGCCGAGGTAGAGCAGCGCGGCGAGCAGCAGGAGGACCAGCCCGTCGCCCGCGGTGAGCGGCAGCTTGCGCGCGATCGGGGGGCTGTAGCGGAACGCGGGCACCGGTCGCCTTCCGGGTCCGGTCAGCGCGCGGCCTGGAGCAGCAGTTCCCAGGCCCGCCGCACGTGCCGTTCCTCCTGCCGCGGGTTCCCGATCGACACGCGGATCGCGTACTTCCCGTCGAGCTTCGTGTGCGACAGGAAGATCTCGCCGCTCTCGTTGACGCGGGCCATCAGCCGCTCGTTGTGCGCGTCGAGCTCGGCCTCCGGCAGGCCCGGCGGGCCGTGGCGGAAGCAGACGGTCGCCATCGGGACGGGGGCGAGCAGCTCCCAGTCCGGCGCCGCTTCGACCCACGACGCGAACAGCCGTGCCAGCCGCAGGTGCTCCCTGATCCGCGCCGCCATCCCTTCGGCGCCGAAGAAGCGCAGCAGCATCCAGAGCTTCAGCGCCCGGAAGCGGCGGCCGAGCTGGATCCCGTACTCGTGGTAGTTGTGCACCTCGCCCTGGTCGCGGACCTTGAGGTATTCGGGTACGAGGCTGAACGCGGCGCGGAACGTCTCGGGCTGCCGGAACAGCAGCAGCGAGGCGTCGAACGGGGTCCAGAGCCACTTGTGCGGGTTGATCACGATCGAGTCGGCGCGCTCCCAGCCGGCGAACAGGCCGCGCTGCTCGGGCGCGACCATCATCGCCCCGCCGTAGGCGGCGTCGACGTGCAGCCAGAGCTTCTCGCGCTCGCAGACCGCGGCGATCGCGTCCGCGGGGTCGACGCTGGTCGATGACGTCGTGCCCAGCGTCGCCACGACGGCGAACGGCCACCAGCCGCTCTCCCAGTCCTCGCGGATCGCCTGCTCCAGGAGGTCGACCCGCATCCGGAACACGCCGTCCGCCGGGATGCGCCGCACGCCCTTGCGGCCGATCCCGGCGACGATCGCCGCCTTCTCGATCGAGGAGTGCGCCTCGGTCGACGCGTAGACGCGCAGCCGGCCGATCCCCGGCCGGCCGGCGAGCCCCTCGTCGCGCGCGTCGAGGCCGGGCACGGCCTGACGCGCGGCGACGATCGCCAGCAGCGACGAGACCGACGCCGTGTCGGTGAACATCCCGTCGAACGCCTCGGGCAGCCCGACCAGCTGGCGCAGCCAGGAGACGACGACCTCTTCCAGCTCGGTCGACGACGGCGCGTTGCGCCAGAACATGACGTTGGAGTTCAGCCCCGCCGCCAGCCACTCGCCGAGGATGCCGGGCCCCGACGCGACCGAGGGGAAGTAGGCCATGAAGCCGGGGTGTTGCCAGTGCGTGATGTTCGGCTCGATCAGCCGCGCGTAGTCGGCCAGGATCGCCTCCAGCGGCTCGGGCTGCGCGGGCGGCGCGGCCGGGAGCGCGGCGCGGATCGAGCCCGGCTCCAGCCGGGGCAGGACGGGGAAGCTCTCGAGCCGGCCGAGGTAGTCGGCCACGCGGTCGGCGACGCCGTGCGCGGCGGCGCGGAACTCCTCGGGCTGCATGTCGCCCAGCCCTTCCTGCGAGGGGAGCAGGGGGCGGGTGCCGTGATCGGACGGTTCGGTCGCCATGCGGCGTTCCTCCGGGAGGCCGGCGCGATTCTGCGCCGCGGGCCTTCTCCACGCGACGGGCGTACCCGTAATTTCTTCGCCTTAATATCGCCTTGGCGTTCCTAACTCTCCTGTTAGCATCATGCTGTATGGCGGGCCCGGTCCCCTGGGGACGGTTTTCGGGCGGCCATCCGTTCCGAGCTGGGAGACCGCTCCATGAACTACCCGATCTGGGACCTGCAGGGCTCCGGCCTGCTGATCGCCATCGTCTCCATCGTCCACGTCTTCGTCTCCCACTTCGCGGTCGGCGGCGGCCTGTTCCTGGTCCTCGCCGAGCGCAAGGCGCGCCGCGACAACGACCCCGCGCTGCTCGGCTTCGTGCGCTACCTCTCGCGCTTCTTCATCCTCCTGACGCTGGTCTTCGGCGCGATCACCGGCGTCGGGATCTGGTTCGCGATCACGCTGGTCAGCCCGTGGGCGACCGCCAGCCTGATCAACACCTTCGTCTGGGGCTGGGCGATCGAGTGGACCTTCTTCCTGACCGAGATCGCCGCCGCGATGGTCTACTACTACGGCTGGGACCGGCTGGCGGCGCGGACCCACGTCGCCGTCGGCTGGATCTACTTCGGGGCGGCGTGGCTCTCGCTCGTGGTCATCAATGGGATCCTGGCCTACATGCTCACGCCGGGGGCGTGGCTCGAGAACCGCAGCTTCTGGTCGGGCTTCTTCAACCCGACCTACTTCCCGTCGCTCTTCGCGCGGACCTTCGCCTCGATCGGGCTGGCCGGCCTGTACGCGGTGTTCACCGCCGGCTTCCTGCGCGACCCGCAGCTGAAGCGCACGGTCGCGCGCTGGGCCGGCACCTGGTGGGTGCTGCCGACCGTGATCGCGCTGCCGCTGTCGCTCGCCTGGTACTTCGCGGCCGCGTCGTCCGCGGGCGTGCCGGTCGCCGAGATCTTCGGGACCGCTTCGCCCGGGTTCCTCTCGATCGTCGCCAGCGCGTTCGGGCCGCTGCCCGAGGCCGGCTACCCGATGGCGCAGCGCGCGCTCCGGGTGGCGCTGGCCTCGATGACCTTCGCGCTGGTCGTCGCGCTGTTCGTCGTCTTCGTGCGCAACGAGCGCTACGGCCGGATCTCGGGGACGCTGCTGATGCTGTCCGGCCTGTTCGCGATCGGCGGCGGCGAGTGGGTGCGAGAAGACCTGCGCAAGCCGTGGGTCATCGGCGAGCACATGTTCGTCAACGGTGTCCGGCTGCCGCCCCGCGGCTCCGCGCCGAAGCCGCCCGAGGGCTTCCCCGCCGACCGCTTCACGGTGGAGGCGCTGAACGCGTCCGGCGTGCTTGCCGCGTCGCCGTGGGCCCGGCTTCCGGCGGGGTACACGCCCGGGGCGCTGACCGCCGAGGCGATGGACCCGAAGAAGCTGATCGAGCTGGAAGCGGCCGCGGGGCGCGAGGTCTTCCGGCTGCAGTGCTTCGCCTGCCACTCGGTCGATCGCTACAACGGCATCGACAGGCTGGTGAAGGGGAAGAGCTCCTCGACGATCGAGGGGATCCTCGGCCGGCTCGCGCGGCCCGTGAACGCGAAGGGCGAGGCCGCGGCCTGGGACGATCCGCAGCTCGCGCTCAAGACCTGGCGCGACCGGATGATGCCGCCGTTCGTCGGGACCGCGGCCGAAGCCCACGCGCTGTCGGTCTACCTCGCGACGGTCGGCGGCGGTGCGGTCGAGGCGGCCGCGGCGACGGCGACGGGGCCGCCCTCCGGTGCGAAGCTCTTCGAGGACAACTGCGCGATGTGCCACGCGCCGGAGAGCGACTTCCCGATGGCCAACTACCTGAAAGGCCGGGGCGCCGATGCGTTCTACGAGGCGATCGGCCGGCTGCCCGAGCTCAACGAACTGATGCCCCCCTTCGAGGGAACCGACGCGGAGCGGCGTGCGCTCGCGGAGTACCTCGCGGGCCTCGGCCAGCCGGCCGGCGCGCGGTAGGGGAGGAGACGTCGATGAACCTGCCCCTCCTCGCGGCGATCCCCCAGCTGGACCCGACCCCGCTCGCGGCCCCCGCGGCGCTGATGTGGTTCCTCCTGGTCCTGACCTTCTTCCTGCACCTGCTGCCGATGAACTTCGTGCTGGGCGGCTCGCTCATCGCCCTGATCGCGCGCCTGCGCGCCGCCCGTCCCGGCAGCGAGCACTCGCGGGAGCTGGTGCGCTACTTCGCGAAGTCGATGCCGATCGCGGTGGCGGCGACGGTGAGCTTCGGCGTCGCGCCGCTGCTCTTCGTCCAGGCGCTGTACGGACGGCTGTTCTTCTCCAGCTCGGTCCTGATGGCCTGGTTCTGGTTCGCCGTCATCCCGCTCCTGATGCTGGCCTACTACGGGACCTACCTGCTCGCGTTCCAGCCGCGGCGGCTCGGCGGCTCGACGGGCCTGGTGGCCTGGACGACGGCGATCGATCTTCCTCGTGATCGGCTTCCTTTACACGAACAACATGACGCTGATGCTGCGGCCCGACGCCTTCGTCGAGAAGTACGCGCGGAGCGCGGCCGGCCTCCAGCTCAACCTCGACGACCCGACGCTCTGGCCGCGCTTCCTGCACATGCTGTTCGGGGCGCTGGCGGTGACCGGGATCGCCGTCGCGCACTACGGCCTGTGGCGCAAGCGGCGCGACGCCGACCCGGCGTTCGGCAGCTGGGCGCTCAGGCACGGGTCGCTCTGGTTCTGCATCCCGACCGGGATCAACATCGTCTGGGGCATGTGGTGGCTGATCGCGCTCCCCAAGGACGTGATGCTGCGCTTCATGGGGAAGAACATGTTCGCCACCGGGACGCTGGGGCTGGGGATCCTGCTCGGGCTGCTGTCGCTGTTCCTGATGGCGCTGGCGATCTACGCGCCGCGGCCCGAGAAGCTCGTCCGGATCGCGTCGGTCGCCGTCGTCGCGACGCTGGTCCTGATGATCCTCTCGCGCGACCAGGTGCGGCGCGGCGCGCTGGAACTGGCCGGCTTCGAGGCGAACCCCTGGGTCGCGCCGCAGTGGGGCCCGATCGCGATCTTCGCGCTGCTGCTGGTCGGCGCGATCGCGACGGTGGCGTGGATGGTGCTGGCGTACGCCCGGTCGAAGCCGGGACGCGCGGAGGGCTAGGCCGTGGAGCACGAACTCGTCGACCTCCGTTCCGACACCGTGACGCGCCCCTCGCCCGCGATGCGCGAGGCGATGGCGTCGGCCGCGGTCGGGGACGACGTCCTCGACGGGGACCCGACGACGCTGGAACTCGAGGAGCTCGCGGCGGAGCGGACCGGCAAGGAGGCGGGACTCTTCGTCCCCTCGGGCTGCATGGCCAACCTGATCGCCCAGCTGGTCCACGTCCGGCGCGGCGACGAGGTCGTGCTGGGGACGGACTGCCACGCGGTGCTCCACGAGGTCGGCGCCGGGGCGGCGGTGGCCGGCGTGCAGTATTCGGTGATCCCCGGGAATGGCCTGTTCACCACGGACCAGGCGGAGGCGCGGGTCAAGCCGCCGACGTTCCACACCCCCGGGACCGGGCTGGTCTGGATCGAGAACACCCACAACATGGGCGGCGGCGTGGTCTTTCCGCAGACGGAGGTCGAGAAGATCGCCCAGGTCTGCCGGAACGCCGGGATCCCGATGCACCTCGACGGCGCGCGGGTGTTCAACGCGGCGGTCGCCGCCGGCACGACGGTCGCGGCGCTCGCGGCGCCGTTCGACTCGCTCTCCTTCTGCCTCTCGAAGGGGTTGGGGGCGCCGGTCGGCTCGGTGCTGTGCGGAACGAAGGAGTTCCGGGTCGCAGCCCACCGCTACCGCAAGATGCTCGGCGGCGGGATGCGCCAGGCGGGGATCGTGGCCGCCGCGGGCCTCTTCGCGCTGCGGCACAACGTGGAGCGGCTGGCGGAGGACCACCTCCGCGCGCGGCGCCTGGCCCACGCGCTCGCGCCCTGCCCGAACCTGCGGATCGACCCGGCGTCGGTCCAGACCAACATCGTGATCGTCCGGCTCGCGGCCGGCGGTGCCGAGGAGCTGCTCGAGCGCTGCGCGCGCCGCGGCGTGAACTTCCTGTCGCTCGACCGCCGACGCTTCCGGCTGGTGACGCACCTCGACGTCGACGGGCCGGCCATCGAGCGCGCGGCGAAGGTGATCGGCGAGGAAGCGGCGGCGCTGGGGTAGAACGCGGCCCTTCGGTCGCGACGCCTCAGCGGAAGTTCTGCTTCATCCATGCGACGTTGGCCGCGATCAGCTGCTCGAGGACCTTGACGTCGATGTCCGAGAGCCGCTTGAGGTACAGGCACGACGAGCCGGTCTTGAACTTGCCGAGCCTGGCCATCAGGTCGGGGAACTCGTCGAACCCGGCCATCAGGTAGAGGGTCAGGTCCTGCTTGCGCGGAGAGAACCCGGTGAGGGGCCAGTCCCCCTCGCGGCCACTCGCGGACTTGTAGTGGTAGCTGCCGAAGCCGACGATGCTCGTGCCCCACATCTTCGGTGGGGCCTTCGTGACCCGCTTCATGATCCTGAGCACCGCCTCGCAGTCCGCGCGACGCTGGTCGTGCTCGATCCCGGCGATGAAGTCTTCGACGCTCGCGTCGTTGACCTTGGTCTTGGGTTCGGCCATCGGTGACGTCCCTCGTACGATGCGGCCCGCGTGACCCGGCCGGGAGAGGGTAGCACCGGCGCTGCCGGCCGGGGGGCAACCGAAATGGAAACGGCCGCCGGACGCTCCGGGCCCGGGCCGGTCGTCCGGCGCTGGGTCGCGCTCCGGCGCAACCGGCGACTCCATCCGTGCCGCTGGCGGTAGAATCATCCCGCTCGGCGGTCAGCGGATGGTTCGCGCGCCGCGGCCGGAGGATCGACCGATGACCCGCAGAATGCCCCTGCTCCCGGTGCTGCTGCTGCTCGCGCTCGGCGCCACGATGGCGCTGGCCCAGGACCCGACCGAGGACGACGTGCGGATCACGCGCGGGCTCCTGGCTGCCGAGCGGCAGAAGATCGTCGGCGAGAACCTCAGCCTGACCCCGGAGCAGGCGCAGAAGTTCTGGCCGCTCTACCTCCAGTACCGCGGCGAACTGATGCGGTTCGGCGACCGCGGGATCCAGCTGCTCGACACGCTCTCGAAGAGCGGCGACACGATGGACGACAAGACCGCCCAGGGCCTGCTCGAGGAGTGGCTCTTCCTGAAGCAGCAGGAGTGGGAGCTGAAGGGGCGCTGGCGCGCGAAGTTCGAGCGGGCGATCCCGCCGGCCAAGGTGCTGCGCTTCTACCAGATCGAGAACAAGATCGACACCTCGATCGCGGCCGAGATCTCGTCGGCCATCCCGCTGGCTCTGCCCGCGAAGTAGGGCGCGGCGGGGCCTCGCCGGGCGAGGGGACTACAGCGCCTCGCCCGACGGCACCAGCCGCACGCGCGTCGAGACGGCGTGCAGCGCGATGTTGTGCAGCATCTCGCTCACCGTCGTGCAGCAGTCGACGAGGATCGATACGTCGTACTTCTCCGCCGACTTCGAGATCGCGGTATGCGTGACGCAGTTCTGCGTCATCATGCCGCAGACCAGCAGCTCCGTCGTGCCCAGCCCGGCCAGCGTCTGCTCGAGCGTGGTCTTCACGAAGCTGTCCGCGAAATGCTTCACGACGACGGGCGCCCCGGGCGCGGCGGCGAGGATGCGCGGGTGCACGTCGACGCCCGTCGTTCCCCGGTTGAAGAACGGCGAGATTCCCTGGCTGCTGTCGGCGATGTGTTGAACGATGATGACCGGGACGTGCCGGGCGTTGGCCCGCTCGATCGCCTCCACGGTGTTCTGGAGCGCGACCTCGGTGTTCCAGAGCGGGAACGCGCCCCCGGGGAAGTAGTCGTTCTGGAGATCGATGACCAGCAGTGCCTTGCTCATGGAGACTCCTCGCGGGCGGTCTGCGACACGGGGCGCAGGCCGGCGGGTTCGCGCTCCGGGCCGCTCTTCCCAAGCGGGAGAGGATAGCATCGCGACCGCGGGATCGGAATCGCTACGATCGCACCAGGACCGCACGCGCGTAGAGCAGCGCGAACCCCTCGCGGGTGACGTTCTGCTGGGAGACCGAGCCGGGCTGGGTCGTGACCACCGCGAGGTCGCAGCCGGCGCGCGCCGCGTCGGCGAGGCGCGCCCGCAGCAGCGCCGTCTGCACGCCGCGGCGGCGGTGCTCGGGCAGCGTCGCTGCGCCCGCGAGCTGGGCGACCCCGGCGTCGAGACGCACGCTTGCGGCCCCCGCGATCGCACTGCCGCAGCGCGCGAGATAGCGCACGAAACCGGGAACGGACTGCATGTCGCGGAAGACCTGCTCGAGCACTCTGCCGTCGAACGACTCGGTCGGGGGCGGACCGTCGAAGACGTCGGGCACCGAGAAGCCGCGGTTGAGGACGCGGATCCACTCGTCGATCTCGCCCTCTGTGGCGCGCGCCACATCGACGCCGTCCGGAGTTCCCGCCTCGAGGCGGGCGGCCCCCGCGCCGTCGAGCCGGAGTCCGAGGACGTTCTCGAAGCCGCGCAGCACGTAGCCGCGCCCCGTCAGCAGCGCCCCCGCCTCGGGGTCGGCGAGCGTCGCCAGCTCGACGCGGACCGAGCTGCCGCGGGCCAGCACCTGCTCCTCGAAGCGGGCGAACGCCTCGAGGTCGAGCGGTTCGAAGCCGAGCCCGATCACCTTGTCGAATGGCGAGTCCTGCCCGGCGTGGACCGCGGCGGCGCTGCCGATCTCCGCCGCCAGGACGCCGCGCGCGGGAGCCCGGGATGCGACCGCGCGCGCGGCGCCGAAGGTCAAGCGTGCTTCCGCCGCCTCGATCCGCCGTGCCAGCGCGCCGTCCGCGAACATCACGCGAGTATACGGATGCCGGAGCATGACACCCCACGGGCGGAACGCCCGGTCAGGGTCGTTCCACCAGCCCGACCTCGCCGTGCAGCTCGAGCCGGAAGCGGCCGCGGCCCGACGGCGCGATCCGGATCTCGGGACAGCGCTCCTCGAGGCGCCGCCGGAGCAGGATCAGGCGGCTCTCGAGGTTGTCCTTGACGACCGGGAGCTGGAGCGACTTGTCGAGCCGGAGCAGGCGGTTCGTGAACTCGTCGCGACCTTCCGCCTGGTGCTCGCGGAGGACCTTGCGCAGGATCTTCGCGGGCAGCCCGCGCACGAGGTACTCCCCATCGACGAGGATGCACTCGTCGGCCCGGTAGAAAGCGACCTCGATCTTCGGCCGGCGTCCGGGCAGGGCGGGCCCGGTCCGCGGCGCCGGAGCGTCCGGGGATCCCGGCGGCGCCGGTGCCATCTCCTCGCTCTCCTCGGCCCGCTCCCGCAGCAGCGCGTTCTGGATCGCGATCGCGAGGTAGCCCCCGAGGACCTCGAGGTAGGCCCGGTCCTCCTCGTGGAACCGGTACGACTCGTTGCTCTCGATGCAGAGCACGCCGACCAGGTCGTCGTGCGCGAGCAGCGGGATCCCGAGCTGGCTCTCCGGGCTGGCGAGCCCGGGCAACGGGATGCGGCGATCCTCCGGGCAGAGCCCGCGCTCCTGCGCGCGCTTCGCGACCGCGTAGGCGTAGAGCATCTGCCGGAGCATTCCCGAGATCCGGACCGGCTTCCGGGCCTCGGCCACCATTCCGATGATCCCCTCCCCGTAGCCCACCTCGGAGCCGACGCCGCCCGGGGGGTAGCCGCGGCTCGCGATCAGCTCGAGGCGCTCCGGCCGTTCCGAGGTCAGGAGGATCATGGAGTGGCTGAAACCGAAGATGTTCTCGAGCGTCTCGAGGACGGCGTCGAGCAGGGTGTCGAGGGTCGCGGCGCGGTGAATGCGATCGGAGAACTCCTGCAGCGCCTTCATCGTGAACGGTACGCCGGAGGCCTGCTTCGGCGCGGTCTTCGGCACGGCCAGGCCCACCTCGTGCTCGACCGGTGCGACCTCCAGCACCTCGTAGATGTCGGCGCCCAGCAGCTTGAAGATCCCCTTCAGCCCGCTGTGCGAGGCGATCGCCTCGATCCGCAGCCGCATCGACTCGAACGTCGGCCCGTCGGTCTCGGTCCGGACGAAGCGCAGGCGGAGCGTGTAGACCTGGAGCGTGTCCGGGTCGTAGATCCGCACCAGCGCCCGCGGGTTCTCCGCGATGTTGCGCTTGCTCTTGTTGAAGAACTGGAACGACAGCGCGACGTGCGAGGGGTCGACGTAGTCCACGTGACTCAGCATCGCGACGTTCGGGATCCCGTCCTTCGAGCAGGTGCAGAGCCAGGCCGGGAGCAGGCCCTGGAAGCACGAGGTCAGCGTCTCGAGCGGGATCATCGCATCGGCTCTCCCGCGCCCGGCCCCGGCGTCTGCTCGAAGAGCTGGGTGACGCGGAGCCGGACGGCCACGACGGGCCAGAAGGCCCAGCCCGAAGTCATCGTGCGGGGAATCCCGAGCTGCTCGAGCTCCGCGAGGAAGCCCTCGACCTGCCGTTCCACCTCCTCCCGCTCCCCCGGCCGTGCCCGCCGCGAGGAGACGTAGAGCCCTTTCAGCTGGCAGGCGCGATTGTCGGTGGGCCGGTCGAACGCGAGTGCGATCTCGGGATGGGCCCGCAGGTTCTCGAGGATGGGCGGCGCAGCCTTCGCGAACAGGAACGCGGTCAGGTGAATGCGGTCGTCGTCGACGCGGACGGCCCAGGCCCGGGCGCTGTGCGCGTTCAGCTGGTCGTCGCGGGTACCGACCGTCACGGACAGGCCGGATTCCAGGTAGGCCGCAAGTTCATCGGAAATCAGCGGCTCGGGGGCCATGGCCCAAGTCTTAGGGAAGGTTTAGGAAAAGTCTAGGAGAGCTTGAGGAACGGGTTCCGGCCGGCGTTGGTAGCTTGACTGCAGACGGCCGGATGCGCCGGCCGCGGTCACCGCAACGAAGGAGGAACCGATGTCGAAGCACTCGATCCTGGTCCCGCAGGCACTGGCCGTGCCCGCCCTCGCCACCCTGGCCCTCATCGCGTCGCCGGCGCAGGCCGCAGCGCCCGCCGCTCCCGCGGCGCCTTCCGAAGCTGCCGCGCCGCCCGCGGCAACGAACGTGGCGCGCGGTGCGTACCTGGTGAAGATCATGGCCTGCAACGACTGCCACACGCCGTTCAAGATGGGCCCGCAGGGGCCCGAGCCGGACATGACCCGCATGCTCTCCGGCCACCCGCAGGAGATGGTGATGCCGCCGCCGCCGGCGCTCGGGCCGGGGCCGTGGGTCTGGGCGGGCGGCGCCACCAACACCGCCTTCGCCGGGCCGTGGGGCGTCAGCTTCGCGGCGAACCTGACCCCGGATCGCGAGACGGGGCTGGGGACGTGGACCGAATCGACGTTCATCGCGGCGCTGCGCTCGGGGCGGCACGAGGGGCAGGGGCGCCCGATCCTCCCGCCGATGCCGTATCCGATGTACCGGCAGGCAACCGACGAGGACCTCCGCGCCATCTTCGCCTACCTCCATTCGCTGCCTCCGCAGAAGAACCGCGTGCCGCAGCCGATCGATCCGCCGGAGCACCGGTAGGCCGGGCCGCAACCGGGATCGGGAAAGGAGAGACGACGATGCGCGCGAGATCCCTGGTGAGACTGATCTGGATTGCGCTCGCGTTCGCCGGATCCGGCGGAAGCGTTGCAGCTCTCGCTGGATCCGCGACGATGGCGACCGCGCCGCTCCTTCTCTCCGAGACGGGGCTCTACGCGGCGGACGGCACGATCGATCGGCGGAACCTGGCCTTCGCCCCGCAGTACCCGCTCTGGACCGACGGCGCCGCCAAGGCCCGCTGGATTCGTCTGCCGGAGGGCGCGACGATCGACGTCTCGGACGTCGACGCCTGGCGCTTTCCCGCCGGGACCATCCTCTGGAAGGAATTCTCGTTCGGAGGGCGGAAGGTCGAAACGCGCATGATCTGGAAGACCGAGGCGGAGACCTGGGAGTTCGCGACGTACGTCTGGAACGAGGACCAGACGGACGCCCGGCTCGCGCCCGAAGCGGGGCTCCCGGGCTTCGTCGAGATCGCTCCCGGCCGGCGTCACTCGATTCCGGGCATCGCCGACTGCCTCTCCTGCCACGGGTCGTCGCCGTCCACCGTGCTCGGCTTCAGCGCCCTGCAGCTGTCGGACGACCGGGACCCGCTGGCTCCGCACGCGGAGCCGCTGCGGCCCGGCATGGTGACGCTGCGCGCGCTCGTGGACTTCGGCCGGCTCGATCCGCCGCGGCCCGAGCTGGCCTTCGATCCGCCCCGCATCCGCGCGGCCGACCCGGTGGCGCGCGCAGCGCTCGGCTACCTCTCCGGGAACTGCGGGAGCTGCCACAACGGGACCGGACCCCTGGCCCGGCTGGGGCTCAACCTGCTCCACGACGTGGCGGGGAGGCGCGGATCGCCGGAACCGGCGCTCGCCACGGCGCTCGACGCCCACGGCCGCTTCGTGGTTCCCGGGGACGTCACGGGCTCCAGCCGGATCGTCGCGCCCGGCGCTCCGCAGCAGAGCGCGCTCCTCCACCGGCTCGAGTCGCGGCGCCCGTCGGCGCAGATGCCGCCGCTCGGCACGGTCGTCGCGGACGAAGAGGCCATCCGGCTGGTCCGGACGTGGATCGCCGGGCTCGCGCCGGGGGCGGGCCGGTGAGACGGGGCCGCAGCCTCACGCGCACTCCCGGCTGAAGGCGCTGCCGGAACTCTCCGCCCAGGGTGCGGCTGCGACCTGTGGCACCATCACCGGACGGAGACCTCCTCATGACGGACGACGGCGAGTCCTCTCGCCCCGATCCCGACGCCAGGCGCACCTCGCGGGCCGGGCCGACCACGCCGGGATCTGCCGCGGCAACCAACATCGGGCGCTCCGTCGCGCTGGGTCTGATCGGGATCGCGCTGGCCTACGGCGCGGTCGTACTGCTCCTGTTCCCGCGCTGGACCGTCGACGACGCGTTCATCACCTTCCGCTACGCGGAGAACCTGGCCCGCCACGGCGCGCTGACCTGGAACGTCGGGGCCGACCCGGTCGAGGGCTACACCGGGATCGCGCTCCCGTTGCTGATCGCCGCCGGGCTGCGACTGGGGATCGACCCGATCGTCGTGAGTCATGCCATCGGCCTGCTCTCGCTTCTCGTTGCGGCGCTCGCCCTGGACCGCGTCGCGCGGGCGCTCGGCGCCTCGCTGCTCGCGCGGGCGCTCGCGCTGCTGGCGCTGCTCGCGCACCCCTCCCTGCCGGCGCACGTCACCAGCGGCCTCGAGACGATGCTCTTCGCCGCGGCGCTGCTCGTGACCCAGTGGACGCTCTGGCGGGCACTCGAAGCTCGTGGAGGAGCCGCACCGCGGACGGAGACCCTGCTCCTGCTGGCCGCGCTCGGCACCTGCCTCGTGCGGCCCGAGGGGTTCCTGATGGCAGCCCTCGCCGCGGTCGCGCTCACCGTCGATCGCGCGCGGGAGGGCGCGGCGGCCGTGCGCGGCTGGATCGTCCGGCTGGCCGGGTTCCTGGTCCTTCCGCTCGCGCTGTACGTCGCGTGGCGCTGGAACTACTACGGCCGGCCGCTGCCGAACACCTACTACGCCAAGCAGGCGGCCTCGTTCCCGGATCCCGGCGCGCTGGCCGACCTGCTGCTCTTCTCCCGCCGCTACCTGGCCGGTCCCGCGCTGGCCTTGCTGCTGCTTGCGGTGGTGGCCGCGATCGCGCTGCGCCGCAGCCCGCGGCGCCGCTCGTCCCCCCCGGCCGCGCGCGCCTTCCCGATCTTCGCCGCGGTCGTCGTCGGCTTCGCCGGCCTGACGGCCCTCAAGTACCTCGGCTCGATCCTGGCCATGAACTACAGCCATCGCTTCTGGATGCCGCTGTTCATTTCACTGCTGCCGCTCGCCGCCGCCGCCGTCGACCGCGGGTTCCGCGCGCTGGCCGTGCTTCGTGTCGATCGGCCCGCGGTCGCGCTCGGCGCCGCGGCCCTGCTGGTGCTGATCGGCCTCGCCCAGCTCGCGGTCATGGCGCGCGAGTTTCCGCGCGAGGTCCGGACGGCGCGCAGCTACCAGCAGCTGCTCGAGCAATCGCACCTGCGGATCGGGCGACTGCTCGCCGCGGTGAGCCCCGCGCTCGGGACCGATCCGCCGGTACTGGTCACCGTGCGCGACGCCGGCGCGATCCCGTACCTGTCGCGGCTTCCGACGGTCGACTTCGGCCTGCTGAACGACGAGTACCTCGGCGCCGCGCCGCGCAGCGAGCGGGAGATGGCCGACTACTTCTTCGCGTCGCGGCCCGCGTTCGTGACCATGACCGGCTTCAACGATCGCGGCCCGATCGCGCCCTAGCTGACGCAGGACCCGCGCTTCTCCGAGTTCGCGCCGTGGCTGCGGTACGGCAACGACTCGCCCCTCTACCACACGCAGTACCAGGACATCTTCGTGCGGCGCGACCTCCTCCCGGCAGTCGATGCGCGGCGCCGCGCGCTCGAGGAGAGCGGAGCGCTCCGGGACCTCGAGCCCGCGGCACGATCGTTCATCTCCTCTCCCTCACGCGGAGAGTGACAAGTCGCTGCAGGAATGGGACTTGGGAGCGCGGGGACGCCCCGGGGCCGCCGCCGGACCGCAACCAGGCTGAGTAAGTCCGGACCGCCCGCCGTTGATGAGGGCCGGGACGTTCCCCGGAGGCACTCATGCGCGGAGCCTGGGCGAGTGGGCTGATGATCCTGACGATCTGGAGCACGGCGGGGCGGTGCGGCGAGCCGCGGGCCGATCAGGCGCTCGACCTCACCGTGGGTGGCAGCGGGGGGCCGGCGCTGCCGGGCCAGGACCTGCCCCTGCAGCCCGACGGGCTCGACCAGCGGGCCTTCCTCTTCAACGAGGTCGGAGAGTTCGAGGAGGAGATCAACGCCCCGCTCGGAGCGGTCCCGAACCACCACGTCCAGTCGCAGATCCTGGCCAACGAGGCGGGCAAGGTGGTGCTCCTGACGCTCGCACACTTCAAGCTCTGGGCCCAGACATCCGCCGATGGCGGTGCGACCTACGGGAGCGCGTTCGCGATCGAGACAGCCCGGCCGGTGCTGCAGTTCGCCGCGTATCGCTCCGAGGACGAGCACATCTACCTGGCGTACCGCTTCGCGGGGCTGACCAAGGACGTCGGCCTGCGCTTCCGGCGCAGCGACGACAACGGCGTGACGTGGACGGCGCCGGTCGACCTGGTCCAGGAGGGGGATGCGAAACACGGCATCGCCAACATCTGGTCGATCCACGCCAACGAAGTCGGCCGCGTCGCGGTCGCATTCTCGGAGTGGTGGGACGACTACGACACGTATGTGATGACCAGTTCCGATCTCGGGCAGACCTGGCGACCGCCGGTCAAGCCCGATCTCGACACCGTCGCCAATCGCGCCCCGCTGGAGTGCGACGCGGTCGTCGATCAAGCCGGGAACGTCCACGTGGCGTACATCCAGAACCGCGGCTCCGGCCAGCGCGTGCTCTACAGCCGCTCGGTCGACGGCGGGCAGACGTTCGGCGGCGAACAGGCGCTCGGGCAATCGGTGTCGGGGCCGGGGGCGCAGGCGGGTGTCGGAATCGGCATCACACGAACCGGACACGTCGTGATCGCTTCGGGAGATTCGCCTTCGGGCGGGAAGCTCTACGTCTGGCACTCGGGCAACGCCGGCGTTTCGTTCTCCCTGGTCGGCAACACGGGCAGCATGGGCTTTCCATTCGCGCGCAGCGCGCGCGTGTTTCCTTCCTACAGCACCGACACCGTGATCGTCGGCTATCTCTCCGACACCGGCGCGCTCTACACCCAGCGCTCCGCCAACGAGGGGGCGTCGTTCGCACTCCCGGTCAATCGCAGCGCGGGGGCCAACAGCAACTACGCCTTCGGGCGGACCAATGACGGGATCTGGGTGATGGCGCAGGAGCGCCAGGCGGCGGGCACCGATCCGCGTTTCAACACGATCCAGGTGGCCGTCTCCTCGGACGACGGGTTCGCCTTCGGTGCATTCGATCAGGCCGACCACAGCGGCGGCACGGACAGCGGCGAGTCGCGCCTGGGGAACCTGGAGACCCACAACGGCCTCGGCGGAATCCTGGTCGCCTACCTCGACACCCGCTCGCAGCGCAGCTACGAGACGTTCGTGAACCGTTCGTCGAGCACCGCGTTCGATCTCAACGACGAGAAGAAACTGGGGCCGTACGGCGACGTCGACAACCGGATACAGCTGTTCGCGCCGCTGATCCTCGCTCCCAACGCGACCGACGTGCATCTCCTGTACCGGATGGTCGACATCACCGGCTTCACCGATGTCTTCTATGCGCGCAGCATCGATTCCGGAGCCACCTATCAGACGCCGGTGCGCCTGAGTCAACACGCCGCCGGCTCCGAGGATTCGTTCGCGATCGCGCTCGCGGGGCACCCGACCGATGCCAACCGCGTCTATGCAATGTACGCGCGCTACAGCTACGCGCTCGCCCGGATGCAGCTGGTCTTCCGCAAGTCGCTCGACCGGGGCGTGACCTGGACCAGCGAGGTGATCGTCGACAACCCGACCGTGATGCGTACGCTGCGGCTGGTCGTCAATCAGAACGACGACCTGTTCGCGATCTGGAACCTCGGGACCGACCTGCGAATGGTGATCTCGCGCGACGACGGGGCGACGTGGGGGGCGTCGTTCGATTTCGACCAGCAGACCAGCAGCCCGACGGCGGTCAATGACGGTCCGGTGATCTGCGCCGGCAACTCGATCGTCAGCGTGGTCTGGCGGTCGAACAATGGCGGCGGGAGCATCTACCAGATCCTGACACGCACCAGCACGGACGGCGGCTTCACGTTCGGTCCGGGAACCAGCCTGCGCACGCCGACGACGACGTCCGCGAACGTCCCCGACGTCGAGTGCAATGGGAACGAGGCGCTCGCCGTGTGGGCCGATTTCAGGGACAGCACCATCACCCGCACCTGGAGCAACCGCTTCAACGGCCTGAGCTGGCAAGGCGAGCGGGCCGTGGCTGCCGGGCTCAACCGGAACCAGTTCATCCCGCGCGTGATCTACGCATTGGGCACCTCGGGCACGCAGCCGCTGGTCATCGTCACGGACAACTACGAGATCTACACCGTTCGCTCGACCGACGGTGGAACGAACTGGGGGACGCCTCAGCGCGTCGACGACCTCACCCCGCAACCGATCGCGCTCAGCCGTCTGCCGTATCTCGTCGCCGACGGCACGGGAAACACCTGGGCGGTGTGGGCGGACAGTGGCTCCGGGCTGCCGCAGATCGCGGCGAGGCACTCGAGCGACGGGGGCGCAAGCTGGAATCAGCTGACCGTCAGGCTGAACAGCGAGCCGAACCAGGGGAGCAAGCTGACCAACTGGCTGAATGCGGTCGAGCTGCCGGTCGCGGCCCGCGGCGGCATCATGCACGCGACCTTCACGGGACACCGAGCCAGTCATTACTGGGATACGCGCGCGGCACGCTGGCGAATCGCCGACGGCGACGGGGACGGGGTGCTGAGCGGATCGGACTGCAACGACGCCGATCCGAACGTCCGCGGCGCACCCACCGAAATCGCCGGTGTGACGATCAGCAGGGTCGGCCCCGCGACCCGTATCGCGTGGATTTCGCAGGACGCAACGGCCGGCAGCGGCACCAGCTACGACATCGTGACCGGCGACCTCGCCGCACTGGTCAGCAGCCGCGGCTTCACCGCCGCGACCTGCCTCGTCGACAACGATGCCGACACGCCGTTCGACGACGGCTCGGCGCGGCCGGCCCCCGGTGGGGGCGCGTACTACCTCGTGCGCGGCCAGCACGCGTGCACCGGGACCTACGGCGACTCCGGACAGACGGTCGATCCGCGCGACGCGCTCGATCTGAGCGGACCCTGCCGCTGATCGAGACGGGCGGGAGTCTCACTCGATTCCGCCGCGACGGCGGGGCTTTCGGTCCGGGCTGGAACGTGGGCCCGTGCGCCCTCGTCGCCGCAGGGCTAGAGTCGCGAGAGAGGCCGGGAATGAAGCTGGAAGACCTGGGATACGACGAGTTCTTCGAAGGGGGGCGCGAGGCGTCCGGGTTTCCGAGCTGCCCGGTAGCGCGGGTCGCGGCGGAGCACAGGGGTTTCTACAGGATCATCGGCCCGGACGGGGAGTGCCTGGCCGAGGTCGCCGGGAAGCTGGCCCACGCGGCGTTGAAACGGGAGGATTACCCGGCGGTGGGGGACTGGGTGGCCGTTACCGGGATGGAGCCGGGGCCGGCGGTGATCCACGGCATCCTGCCAAGGCGGACGCTGCTCAGGAGGGTGAACTCCAGCCGACCGGAACCCCAGGTGATCGCCGCCAACATCGACATCGCCTTCATCGTCGAGTCCATCGACCGCGACTTCAACCTGAATCGCCTCGAGAGGTACCTGGCCATCGCCTGGGACGCCGGCATCGAGACTACCGTCATCCTGAACAAGATCGACCTGATCTCGGTCCCGGAGCGGTCGTCATTCAGTTCACGCATCGAGAGCCGGTTCAAGACCGGCGAAGTCCTGATGGTCAGTGCCGCCTCAGGTGAGGGCCTGGACGGCTTGACGGACCGCATCCCGAAAGGGAAGACCGCGTGCTTTCTGGGGTCCTCGGGGGTCGGCAAGTCCAGCCTGATCAACCGGCTGCTCGAAGAGGCGGTCATCCGGACGGAAGCGATCAGCGCTCATACCGGGCAGGGCCAACACACCACGACGGCCCGGGAAATGTACTTCCTGAAGAACGGCGGGATCGTCGTCGACAACCCGGGAATGCGCGAGGTGGGGGTGGCGGCCTCGGGCACCGTGATCGAGGACACCTTCGACGATGTGGCCGAACTGGCCGGGCGGTGCGCTTTCCGGGATTGCACGCACAGGCACGAGCCGGGGTGTGCGGTGCGGGAGGCGACGGAAACCGGCGGGCTGGACCGGAAGCGGTTCGCCAATTACCTGAAGCTGAAACAGGAAGCGGAGCACTTCGAGATGACGACGCTGGAAAAGCGCCGGAAAGACCGGAGTTTCGGGCAATACGTCAAGCGGGCGAAGAAGCAGTTCAAGAAACCCGGGAATTGAGGCGCGCCGCTCGGCCGGCGGGCAGTGCCGCCGCCGATCTCGGCTGCCCGCCCGTTCATCCTTGCGGCCTTCCGCCATCCGGCCTGCTCGGCGTAGAACTCCCGAGGAGACGCGCCCATGACGTTCGACCCCGAGGCCGCGACGCGCGCCACCATCGACTCGCTCGGCGCGGAGGCCCTCGAGAAATCGGCGGCCTACACCGCCGGCAGTCACTGGCTGCTGCTGTGGGGGCTGGTGGTCACCGGCCTCGTGACGTGGCTGATCGTGCGCTGCGGGTTTCTCGACCGCGTCGCGGCGCGATTCTCCCGTCGCGGCCCGAACCTGCGGGCCTTCCTGGTGGCCGTGACATACTTCGTGATCTCGGCGCTGATCACGTTGCCGTGGTCGGTGTACGAGGAGTGGTGGCGAGAGCGCGCCTACGGCCGCACCAGCCAGCCGCTGGGCGACTTCCTCGCGCAGGATGCGATCGGCATCGGGCTCTCGACGCTGCTCGGCGCGCTGTTCGCGATGGGCGTGTACGCGCTGATGCGCCGCACCGGCAGGCGCTGGTGGCTGTGGTCGGCCGGCCTGACCGCGCTCGCGGCGTCGGCGCTGCTGCTGCTCGCGCCGATCCTGATCGAGCCGCTCTTCAACGACTACCGGCCCGTGCCGCCGGGCGAGGTGCGTGACGCGCTGGTGGTGATGGCGCAGCAGGCGGGGGTGCCGGCCGGGCGGATCTTCGTCTACGACGGCTCGCGCCAGTCGAACAACTTCACGGCCAACGTGGCCGGGCTCGCAGGCACGGCCCGGATCGCGATCTCGGACGTCGCGCTCAAGGGCGCCTCGCTCGACGAGGTCAGGGCCGTGACCGGCCACGAGATCGGCCACTACGTGCTCGGCCACGCGTGGCAACTGGTGATCGTGGTCTCGGTGCTCGCGCTCGTGTTCTTCTGGCTCGCCGACCGGCTGTACCCGCGCTTCGCGCGGGCCTTCGGCAGCCGCGCGGCGCTGTCCGATCCGACGAGCCTGCCGGTGCTGCTGTTCATCGTGTCGCTGTTCGGCCTGCTCGCGCAGCCGGCGTTCAACGCGCTGATCCGCGTGAACGAGATCGAGGCGGACAACTACTCGCTCGAGACCGTGAACCTGCCCGACGCGCTGGCCTCGGCGCTGGTGAAGACCGCCGAGTACCGCTACCCGCGACCGGGCGCGCTGGAGGAGTTCGTCTTCTACTCGCACCCCTCGGTCGAGCGGCGGGTGCGCCGCGCGATGGAGTGGAAGGCGGCGCACGGCGGGTCGTGAGGCCTCGCAGCAAGGCGCGATTCCAGTTCCCGCTGCGGTGCCCCGCCCTCGCTACCGCGTCGGCCCCAGCGACCCCTCCGGCGACGGCCGAACGCTCCGGTACAGCCGCAGGGCCATGCCGCACCAGCGTGAGCGCGACGATGACGACGATCGCGGACCGTCGCCGTCCGATCGGTGGCCGGCGCCGCGAACATCGGGCCGTCCAGCGCGATCCAGGCGAGGACGGCGCAGGTGGCGAGGCTGAGCGCCGTCTGGAGACGCCGCAGGGGAACCGACCAGCGGCCGTGCGCCAGTACCGCGATCAGCAGCGGGACGTTGAGCAGGATCAGCCCCAGCAGCCAGGGTGCCTGGCGGCGGCGAAACGTCTCGGTGTAGGCGAAGGCCTACCCTCCGCTTCATCGAGGCGTTGCAACGACCGCTTGAATCCACCCAATACGCCAACCGCGACTACCGCCGCCGCCTGGCCCAGCTCGGTCTGGTCTGCAGCATGAGCCGACGCGGCAACTTCTGGGACAACGCCGTCTGCGAGAGCTTCTTTGCAACCCTCAAGGTGGAGCTCGTCTACCGGAACCGTTGGAATGACCGTGCGACCGCGCGAGCCGCGATCGCCGAGTACATCGAGTGCTCCTACAATCCCCAGCGCCGGCACTCCTCGCTGGGCTACCTGAGCCCTACCGACTATGAGAAGATCCATGACCGCACCGCAGCGCAACTGAGGTGTTCACTCTGCCGGGGGAATGCCACCTGTGACACACGCCGCCTACGCCGCACCGGAACACAACGATGTACAATAAGGGCGGCTTCATGAAGGGAGGAGAGAGGCCGTGAATCCTGCGATCATCCTCAAGCTGGTGCTGCTCCTGGGTGTGGTACTGCTCGTGGTCGCCATCGGCATCCGAGCGCGCCTGGAGCAGCCGCTGCTGCTGCTGCGGAGGCCGGCGCTGGCCCTTCGCGCCATGGTGGCGATGTACGTGGCGCTGCCCGCCTTCGTGCTCCTGCTGGTGTGGCTCGTGCCGCTCCAGGAGGGCGTTGGCGCCGCGCTGCTGGGGTTCGCGGTCTCGCCCGTGCTGCCTCCGTGGGCCAAGAAGGGAGCCGCGGCCGGCGGCCAGACCGACTACGTCATCGGCCTGCAGGTCCTGTCAACCGGCGTCGCGCTCCTGGTCATTCCGCTCATGATCTGGATCGTCTACCGGGTGTTCGGAGTGGAGACCGCCCTGGATCCCCTGGCCGTGGAGCAGGTGCTTCTCGTCACCGTCGCAGCCCCCCTGGCCCTCGGCATGGGGCTCGCCCGCCTCTGGCCGGGCGCTGCGCCGCGGCTTGCCGCCCTAGCCGACCGGGTGGGCGGAGTGGTCATTCTTCTCGGCGCGGTGGTCCTCCTCGTCGCTCAGGGCCGGGCGATCCTGGGGGTGATCGGCCAGGGCACGTTCGTCGTCACCGTCGGCGTCATCGGGTTTGGTCTGCTCGTCGGGCACCTGCTCGGCGGCCCCGATCCGGGCAACCGTGGAGCGCTCGCCTCGGCCACGGTCCTCCGGCACCCAGCCATCGCGCTTTTGCTCGCCTCGGGCGCCTTCCCGGAGCGCGAGTCGACCGTCGTCGGGACGGTCGTGCTCTATCTGCTCGCCGCCTTATTGCTCTCCGCCGCCTATGAGCGCTGGCGCAAGCAGGACACCTCCGCTCAGCCAAACGTCGCCGACCTTTGATGAAGGGACGAGTCGTTACATCATTCCGGCCACGCCTGAGAGACTGGCCCTCCCGGGAGGTGCAAGAGCATGGGAACGGTCCTGACCAGGCCCGGGACATTCCCTGGTGAAGAGCGGGAAACCGGGTGTCCCTCAACTGCGGGAAAGTGGATGTCCCTTGACGCCTGTCGATCGCTTCTGTCATCTTCGGCCCCTTGAATTGGCGAAGTGACTTTGATCTATGACTAACATGGCGGGCATGGAACAGCTTCGGGCGGCGGCCCACCGCCTGAAGCCCGAACGAAGCCAGCTCGCGGCCGACCTGGTGGCCGCACTCACCTTCGCCGTGGTCAACGTGCCGCAGGCGATGGGGCACGCGCTGCTGGCGACCGTCAACCCACTGCTCGGCATCTATACGTTGATGGTCGCGGTGCCGATCGGCGCCGTTTTCTCCAGCTCGGTCTTCATGAACGTGTCGACGACCGGGGCGCTCGCCGTGGCCGCCGGGGTGGTGCTGGTCGAGTTTCCTGCCGGCCAGAGGGTGGAGACTCTGGTCGTGCTGGTGCTGCTGGTGGGTGCGATCCAGCTGCTCGCAGGCTTGCTCCGACTGGGTACCCTGATCCGTTTCGTCTCCAACGCGGTGATGACCGGCTTCCTCAACGGCGTGGCCGTGCTGATCATCCTGGGCCAGTTGAGCGACCTGACGGGCTACCAGAGCAGCTTCTCGAACCGTGTGGCCCAAGCGCTGGATCTTCTGTTACGGATCCGCCAGCTCAACCCGCAGACCACGACCATCGGCGCGCTCACGCTGGCGCTGATCTTGGGGTTGCTGTGGCTCAAGGCCTTGCGGCGGTTCGCCTTCATCATCGCCATCGCCGTGGCGACGGTTGTGTTGGCCCTGCTGACCCTGCCGGCCCTGCCCACGGCTGCAAACTTCGCCGCGGTCCCGACGGTTGGCGGCATTGCAGCCATTCCGCGTTCCCTGCCCCAACTGGAGCTGCCCCAGCTGTCGCTGGTCCTGTCGCTGTTGCTGCCGGCCTTGTCCATCGCCATCATCGGTCTGGTCCAGGGCGCAGGCGTCAGCCAGGGCACGCCCAACCCCGACGGCCGCTTCCCGGACGTGTCGCGCGACTTCCTGGGCCAGGGCGCTGCCAACATGGCCACCAGCCTCGTCGGCGGCATTCCGGCGGGGGGGTCGGTCTCAGGCACGGCGCTGATCGTGGGCGCAGGAGCCAAATCGCGCTGGGGCAATATCTTCGTCGGGCCGTTCGTGGCCCTGATCGTCTTGCTGGCCGGGCCGCTGGTGGAGCGGGTGCCCATGCCCGCGCTAGCCGCCTTGCTGATCGTCGCCGGGTTCCAGGGCCTGCGCGTGGAAGAGGCGGTGATGGCCTGGAAGACTGCCCGGATCTCGAGGCTGGTCATGCTCGTGACCTTCATCGCCACCTTGATCGTCCCGCTGCAATTTGCGGTCTTGTTCGGTGTCGCCCTGAGCATCCTGCTGAACACCATTCGCCAATCGAACAAGGTCGTCGTGACACAGTGGGTCCTGCAGCAGGAAGGCTTTCCGCTGGAACAGCCGCCGCCCAGCCGGTTGCCCAGCCACCAACTCACGATCTTGCATGTCTATGGCAGCCTGTTCTTCGCCGCGGCCAAGAACACGGAAGAGATGCTGCCTGCGGTCGCCGACGCCACCCACGCCGTGGTCGCCATCAACCTGCGCGGCAAGAGCGAGATCGGAAGTACGTTCGTGACCGTGTTGCAGCGCTATTCCCAGGCGCTGCAGGGCAGACAAAGCAAACTGATGCTGGTCGGCGTGGATCCGCTCGTTCGCGACCAGCTGGCGAAGACCGGGGTGCTCAAGTTCATCGGCGACGAGAACGTGTTCCTGGCCACACCACAGCTCGGCGCGGCACTGAACCAGGCGATAGCGGCGGCCAACACCTGGCTCGCCCAGCGCGCGGGCGACTCGGCGCCGGCGAGCGATCGCGCGGATCGTTCCGTCGACCACTGAAACGGCGTTCGGTCGGCGATCGGCCCGAAGTGCCTTCGACAGACACCCCGCCAGTCATCGCTCAAACGATTGCGGTTCACCCGTTGTCTGAATCGCGTGCAGCGGCCCGGCTGGGACGCGCGGAGGTTCGCCGCAGCGGCGGAGCTTCGGTGCAGGGCCTGCGGCTGATGATCGACCCGGGCCGCGGCCTGGGAGAGACCGCCCGGCGTGCGGCGCAGGCGTGGCGCTACACGGAGCCCCTGCGCGAGGGGCAGCCCGTGCGCGTCTGGAAAACCGAGGTCGTGGAATTCGAACTGCCGGCCGACGAGGCCGGTGACGGGACGGAGAGCCGGTAACGACCCGGGCTATTCCTTCGTCGCCTTGCGCTCCGCCTTCCTGCGCTCCGGAAGATCGCGTCAACGGTCGCTTAAAGTCCAGTCCCGGGAACCGGCCCGCTGGTCATTCTCCGCACAACAGGCGCATGCGACGCTCGGCGATCGAGAAAGCCTCGTCGGTCTCGGCGCTCAGAACCTGCTCTTTCGCCTGGTCGCAGGCGTTCGCGGCCTGCACGTCGGAATCGCGCGCGGGCGCCTCGGCCGGCGGGCCGGCAGCCGGCGTGGGGGCTGGCGTTGCAGGCCGAGCCGCCGCCGCGGTTGTGCAGCGGTCGTCTGGCACCAGCCGGATGTTGCTGAACTGCCCCTGCTCGACCGCAACGCAATCACCGATGCGTTTGCCTACCTGATCGGAAATGACGCGGATGGTTGTCTTGCCGTTAATGAGGACCGTGTACTCGAACGCCTGCGAACGTCCGGCGACGGTGCCGACACCCCGACCGGCGGCCGCGCCACCCACGCCACGCAGCGCGCGATTGCTGCCGGACTGCCCGCGGCCGGAGGCCAAGCCGACGGCGCCGCCCACGATGGTGCCGACGGCCTGGCTCGACGAGTCGGTAACGGTCGTGGCAGTGACATTGGTGATGCGCCCGTACTGCACCCTCGACTGGGCGTCGGCCGGCGACGGGATCAGCGCGAGGGCAGCTGCGGCAGCGGCCATCGAGGCGTGGGCGAAGGGGGTGCGGCGCATGGTCTGGCTCCTAGGGTGAGAGGGTAACTTCGGCGAAAAAGTGAGGAAGGATATGCGAACCGGATGGTGGCGTCAACGGTCTCGTGAAGTCCGGTCCCGGGCCTGTCGTCTTACTGAATGGTAAAGGAAGCCACCCCCTGCCGGGTTGACGGGGCACCGGGGGGTCACCAGTCTCCCGGACGGGAAGGAGCCGGCAGGATGGCCTGGTTCCGGAAAGACAGGAAACCCAGGTTCCAGCCAGACGAGCGCACCAGCCAGATCCCCGAGGGGCTCTGGATCAGTGAGGATAGGCGATTCAGGCCGGCTGGTCCCCGATCCGAAGGCGGCCGAGGCCCTCATGGCCGGGTACCAGGCGTACCCCTACGCGCAACGCGAGAATCCCCGGAAGACCCGGATCATCGCCGCGAAAGGCCAGAAGTGGAGCGGCTGGCCCGAGGGCGCGATGGAGTTCTGGCGGCTGCTCGCCAAGATGCTCGCCTTTGCGCAGGACCGGGCGAACAACGCCCTCGGACTCGGCGCCCAGGTCCTGATCGCTTCGACAGCCTGCTCGGGGTCGCTGCCCGGACCGCTCCGCGCAGCGACCCCTCCAGCGGCTGATCGGCCTAGAATTTCCACGTCGCGTTGATGTTGGCGAACGACAGCCAGGTGCCCGCGTATTCGCCGGCGACGCGGCCCGCGAGCGGGCCTCGTTCCTCGTCCACCGTCGGACTCCCGTTCCAGACGAACTCGTAGGCGAAGTGGATCGCGAGGTTCTCCTTCACCGCGTATCCCGCGCCGATGCCGAAGCGCCAGGCCCAGCCGATCGGCAGGGCGAGCGAGCGCGTCGAGGAGTCGCTCATGCTGCTGTCGTAGGCGACACCGAAGTCGAGCGACCATGGGTCGCAGATCTGGTGCTGGGCGCCGAGCGCGGCGTGCCAGGTGTCCTTGTACGGTACGGCGGTGGTCAGGTCCTTCGGCTGCGGCGTGGCAATCTCGACGTCGACCTTGCCGAAGGCCGACCAGTCCTGCCAGCCGACGTTGCCGAGCAGGGCCCAGTCGGCGCTCACCGCGTCGTAGAAGCTGACCATCGCCCCCTGGGGAACGGTCATGCCGAGGTCGACCTGCGCGCCGAGCAGGCCCGTCCGGGCCAGGACCTCTCTCAGGACGGGACCCAGCTTCGAGAAATCCGGCGCGTCCTTGAAGTCCAGCTTGAGCGGCGAGTTGTAGGTCACGCCGATGCGGGTCGCCTGGGAGGGCTCCCAGAGCAGCCCGGCGTTGCCGCCGAAGCCCCAGCTCTCGTCCTGCAGCTCGAACTGGCCGTCGCCGAGGCTCGGGGAGAGGTTGTTGATCGCCACCGTGTTGTCGAGGATGCCGTACATCGCGTTCAAGGCGACGCCGAGCGAGACGGTGTCGCTGACCTTGAATGCGATCGCCGGCATCGCCGACACGCCCAGCAGCGTCCCCGTCTGCACGTAGTAGCGGCCGACCCAGTCGTCGTCGTACTCGAGCGCGAGTCCGAAGTTGGAGAAGATGCCGAACCCGATCGTCGCCTTGGGCGAGAGCTGGTGGGTGTAGAAGATGCTGGCAGCGGGGACAAACCCGATCGCGTTGCCCCCGTTGCCGCCGGAGGTCGTCGTGAGACCGTTGGGATCGAACTCGAGCGAGCCGTAGAGCAGCTGCCCGCCGACCAGCAGCTGCGAGCCGGAGAGCCGGGTCATCCCGGCGGGGTTGGTCAGCACGGTGCCGGGATCCTGCGCCCGCGCCGCGTAGCCGGCCGCGGCGAGCCCGAGGTCGGGCGTGCCGATCTCGTAGAGCGTCAGGCCGCCGGCGTAAGTGAGGCCCGCGCCGGCGACAACGACGAGTCCGAACGCGAGGTGGATCGAGAGAAGCTTCAGAGTCCTGGCCAGAGGCATGTATCGCTCCTTTCCCGACAAGGTGGCCCGGGGATGCGCCCCGAGCGAGGTCCGAATCTCAGGGGTCGAGTGGATCGAGGAATCGGTCGAAGTGACGATCCTCCTTGCTCGCAGCTTCACGGCTTCCTGCGGGAGTACAGGAGCTCCGTGATCTCGAACAGCTTGCCAGCCGGCTCCATCGCGCTGTCCAGGGCCTTCGCGAGCGCCGCGTCGCCCGCGGCCGTCTTCGCCTCCTGTGCCCCCGCGCCGGACGCGGGCCCGAGCACGGTGGCCAACCCCACGAAATCGCGACTGCGACAGCGACTTCTCATCGTCATTCTCCCTCTTGCCGCCGAAACCACGATCCGGTTGCCGGTCCGGTCTTCCTCGGGGCTAAGGCTTGCAAGCGCCAAGCGAACTCAGGACATGCATGATACGCGTTCTTGCGGTCGTCCGGAACGACCCGCGCCGTTCCGTCGACCGCGCCGACCGCGAGGTCCTGAGCCAGGGCCTGCTTCCGGACCGTCCACCCCGGGCGCGCCGGCTCTCCCTGCGGCGTGGCCCTCCCCGTCGATCGTGGGCGATCCGCCGCCGGGACCGGACCGATCGCTCCACCGCGCTCCCGGGGCCCGCCGCCGACCGCTTCGTCGCCATCGCCCGGCGCAAGGACGGCCACAGCGCCCGCTACGGCCGCCACGGCGACACCTCATCCTGCGCGGCGGGACACTCTCCATCGGCGCCGCCGGCAGCGGCAGCATTCTCGCCAGCGACATCCCCGCGAAGGCCCCGCGCGGCAGGCTCGAGTCGCGCGCGGTCATCGACGGCAGACTCGAGGCCCCGTCCGGCTTCGCGACGCCGGACGGTGGTGTGGCAAATCCCGGAAGGCCGCGCGATCGCGGCCAGCCAGCAGAAGAGCGACGAGCGGGATGCGGAGCTGCTGGCGCGCCTGGGGCGCGTGGATCCGCGGCTGCCTTGTCCGGTGCAACCGCGCAGCGAGCAGGTCCAAGCCGACCTGGCCGTGGTCCGGGCGCGTCGATGTGGCGGTGCGCTCCCGGACGCAGTGGTCAACGCGTCCGCGGTTTGGCGAAGCCACAGGACTGGTTCCGCGCGTCGACCCGGCGCGGATCGAGACGTGCCGCCTCGGCTCGACGCTCTGCGGCGGACCGGATCGGCGCCCAGCGTTGCGGCGAACGGCCACACTCGCCGAGCCTGACGACGCCGCGCGGTCGACCGGTGGATAAGGTGGACTCGATACGCTAAAATCGACCCGGACTCCTTTCTGGTCCTCAGAAAAGGGCTTTGAGATGAATGACCAACCACCAAGAAGAGAAGTGTCCAACGAACTTGCCCGGGAGCGCAGCCGCCAGGCCTCGGACCGGACCCTCATGGCCTGGATTCGCACTTCCCTGTCGCTCATCGGCTTCGGCTTCGCAGTAGCCAATTTCCGAGCCGTTCTCGTGAACACCGGGCTGGTGAGCCCCCCTCGAGAACAGATAACCGTGGCCCTGGCTTTTGGGTTGAGTTTCATTGGCCTGGGTGTCCTCGGTCTGGTGGCAGCCACGTTCCAGCACTGGAACATCCTCCAGCACCTCAAGAGAAGTGACTTCGAATACACCGGATTCCGGCCGCTGGTGCTGCTCGAGGCTATCCTGCTCATTCTCATCGGCTTATCTGCTTTTGTGGCAATATTGTTATATTGATGTTGCCTCCCGTCTAGCCATTGCGGTCGACTTGTCCTTCGAAGAGCGGCTGACGGAGGATCGGCTTCGAAGTCCTCGTGTCGCCGGCCGGACCGGTCAGTTACCGGCCCCAGAAGGCGCGGAGCGCCCGATCCGGAGTGGCCCCGCGATTGAGGAAGCGCCTCGCGCCGGGGGAGTGTGTGCTGGTGTCCTCCCGTCACCGGCCTGCGGGGGCCATGGAGCCGCCCGCGCGGCGCTCGGCGGCCACTGACTCCGGGAGCGGCTCCGCGTCAGCCGCGGTCCACCCCGCGGCTGTTACCCTGAGCCCATGGTGAAACGCGGGCCATTTCGCCTGTCCTCCGGCGGATCGCGGGTCCACAGGTCGACCGTGACTCCGCCTCACCGGAACTGCCACCGGGACCGAGGATCACGACCAGGACGGCTTCGTTCCGAGGATGGTCGCTCGACACGCTGAGATCCACGAGGCTAGAAGACGCCTCCCCTCCGATGGTAAGATCCGCCGCACTCTTGCCCCCCGAACGCACCGGAACACCGCAGGATCGACGCCATGACCGACATTGCCAGACCCGACGTGCCGCTCCCGCCGTTGCCGGCCGGCGCGCCGCCGGGCTTCCACCTTCTGGCGAAGCCGAGCGGGGCCACCTGCAACATCGACTGCACCTACTGCTTCTTCCTGTCCAAGGACGCGCTGTACCCGAACGAGAAGAGCCGGATGTCCGCGGCCACGCTCGAGGCCTACATCCGCCAGCTGCTGGAGTCGCACCGCACGCCCGAGGTCACCGTGGCCTGGCAGGGCGGAGAGCCGTCGCTGATGAGGCTCGATTTCTTCCGGCGCGCGGTCGAGCTCGTCGAGAGGTTCCGCCGGCCCGGCCAGGTCGTGCAGCACACCTTCCAGACCAACGGCCTGCTGCTCGACGACGAGTGGTGCACCTTCTTCAAGGAGCATGAGTTCCTGGTCGGACTCAGCGTCGACGGCCCGCGCGAGCTCCACGACACCTACCGGAAGGACCGCCGCGGGAAGGGGACCTTCGACCTCGTGATGCGGGGCTGGCGGGCCCTGCAGCGGAACTCGGTCGACTTCAACATCCTGTGTACGGTCAACGCCGCCAACCAGGGCCACGGCCGCGCGGTCTACCGCTTCTTTCGCGACGAGCTCGGCGCGAAGTGGGTGCAGTTCATCCCGATCATCGAGCGCGCCACCGAGGAGACGATCGCGATCGCCAACCGCGGCTGGAGCGAGCAGCCGGGCCGCCAGCGCCTGCTCTACACCCAGACCGGCAGCCTGGTGACCGAGCGCACGGTGGGCGGCGAGCAGTACGGCCGCTTCCTGGTGGACGTCTTCGAAGAGTGGGTGCGCCACGACGTGGCCCAGGTCTTCGTCCAGCTCTTCGACGTGACGCTCGAGGCGTACTTCGGCCGACACCTGCTCTGCATCCACGCCCCGACCTGCGGCTACGGCCCGGTGCTCGAGCACAACGGCGACCTCTACTCCTGCGATCACTTCGTCGAGCCGCGCTTCCGGCTGGGCAACATCCACGAGAGGCACATGCTGGAGCTCGTGGCCTCGCCCGAGCAACGGAAATTCGGGCAGGACAAGCGCGACACGCTGACGGCACAGTGTCAGCGTTGCGAGGTCAGGCACTTGTGCCACGGCGGCTGTCCGAAGGACCGCTTCGCCCTCTCGCGCGACGGCGACCCGGGACACAACTACCTCTGCCCGGGACTGGAGCTGTTCTTCACCCACACGCGCCCGGCGATGCAGGCCATGGGCCGGCTGCTGCAGCAGGGCCGGCCGCCCTCCGACGTGATGGCACAGGTCGCCGCCGAGGACGCGAGGCGCGGGCCCTACGAGCCCTGCCCCTGCGGGAGCGGGCGCAAGTTCCGCTTCTGCCACGGCGACAGCGCTCCGGACTCGCCGTTCAGCCGCGCCCCCGGCGGTGCGGAGTGACGAGAATTCGCCCGCCGCGACACCCGTGGCGTAGGCGCCGGTCTTGAGGCAAACTGCCAGCCCGGCAGTGTGGAAAAGGAGGGAAGTATGGCAGCGAAGAAACCGAACATCCTCGTGCTGTGGGGCGATGACGTGGGCTGGTGGAACATCAGCTACAACAGCCGGGGCCAGATGGGCTACCGGACGCCCAACATCGACCGCGTGGGCAACGAGGGCGTGGCCTTCACCGACTACTACGCGCAGCAGAGCTGCACTGCGGGCCGCGCCGCCTTCATCACCGGCCAGAACCCGATCCGCACGGGCCTCACCAAGGTCGGGATGCCGGGCGCCCCGGTTGGACTGCAGAAAGAGGACCCCACGATCGCCGAGCTGCTGAAGCCGCACGGCTACGTGACCGGCCAGTTCGGCAAGAACCACCTGGGCGACAAGGACGAGTTCCTGCCGACGATGCACGGCTTCGACGAGTTCTTCGGCAACCTCTACCACCTGAACGCCGAGGAAGAGCCCGAGGACCCGGACTACCCCAAGGACCCCGAGTTCCGGAAGCGGTTCGGACCGAGGGGCGTCCTCCACTGCTGGGCCGACGGCAAGGGCGGGCAGAAGATCGAGGACACCGGGCCGCTGACGAAGAAGCGGATGGAAACCGTCGATGACGAGGCGACGGCGCACGCCCTCAAGTTCATCGACAAGTCCCACAAGGAAGGGAAGCCGTTCTTCGTCTGGTACAACACGACGGCCATGCACTTCCGGACCCACCCGGCCGAGAAGCACAAGGGCAAGAGCGGGCAGGGGGACTACAACGACGTGATGGTCGCGCACGACGAGAACATCGGCCTCATGCTGAACAAGCTCGACGAGCTGGGCATCGCCGAAGACACCATCGTCATGTACTCGACCGACAACGGCGTCCACTACAACACCTGGCCGGACGCCGGGATCACGCCGTTCCGGTCCGAGAAGAACACCAACTGGGAGGGCGGCTGGCGGGTGCCGGCCTTCGTGCGCTGGCCGGGCAAGATCAAGGCCGGCACGGTGGTGAACGGCATCGTCACCCACCAGGACTGGCTGGCGACGTTCCTGGCCGCGGCCGGGGAGCCGGACATCAAGGAGAAGCTGCTCGCGGGCCACAAGGTCGGCGACCGCACCTACAAGGTCTGCATCGACGGGTTCAACATGCTGCCCTACCTGCAGGGCGAGGTGAAGGAGAGCCCCCGCAATTCCTTCGCCTACATCAGCGACGACGGGGACATCCTGGCCATCCGCCTGCAGGACTGGAAGGTCGTGCTGATGGAGCAGCGCGCCAAGCAGCTGCAGTGCTGGTTCGAGCCGTTCGTGAAGCTGCGGATCCCGAAGATGTTCCACCTGCGGCGCGACCCCTTCGAGCGGGCCGACGAGAACTCCAACACCTACTGGGACTGGTGCATCTCCCACGCCTACCTCATGTACCTGATGCAGGGATTCGTGGCGGGCCAGATCGAGACCTTCAAGAAGTTCCCGCCCCGCCAGAAGCCGGCCTCGTTCAACCTGGACGCGGTCCTGCGGTCGCTGGAGGACGCGAGCGGCAGCGCCAACCACTGACGCCGCGCCACGCCTGAACTGACCCCTGCCTGGGTACGCCCCCAGGCAGGGGTTCTTTGTTTCGCTCGATCAGGCCGTTCCCTTCGGCTGATCCAGGGTTTCGAGCCAGGCCTCGGCGGCCTCGAGCGCCTGGTTGGCGGCGGCGCCCCAGTGTGGCTGCTCCCGGAAGACGTTTTCCCGGCCGAGCAGCGCGAGCAGGCCCGTACGCTCCAGCCCCGTGCTTCTCCGAGTTCGCGCCGTGGCTGCGGTACGGCAACGACTCGCCCCGCTACCACACGCAGTACCAGGACATCTACGTGCGGCGCGACCTCCTCCCGGCAGTCGCTGCGCGGCGCCGCGCGCTCGAGGAGAGCGGAGCGCACCGGGACCTCGAGCCCGCGGCGCAATCTTCCACCTCCGCTCCCTCGCGCGGAGGATGACGACGACGTTCGGCGCCCCGGCCGGCGGGAGGACCCGCTGGATGGGGGGAACCGGGAATCCGGGTGCCTGGCGTCGAGCGCCGTGAGCTGCGACTGCTGGACGTCGGGGATGGGCAGGGCCGAACGCGAGTGCCTGTCGGGATGCGTCGCCATCGTGGATTCCTCCGATGCTCGCGCTCCCTGGGACGACGGGCCGCCCGATGAAGTCAAAGAGACATGCTATCGTTCGTTATCCGGCCGCGCCCGGAGCGGGGCGGGAGAGAACTTCACCTTGCGTAACCTCGCGCCGATCGTCGAGTGGCTGCCGGCCTACCGCCGTGCGTGGCTCCCGCGCGACCTCCTGGCGGGCGCCGCAGCCTGGGCGGTGCTCGTCCCGCTCGGGCTCGCCTACTCCGGGATCCTCGGCGTCGACCCGGTGATCGGCCTGTACACGCTCCCTCTGCCGCTCGTCGCCTACGCCGTCTTCGGCGGCTCACGGTTCTTCGTCGTGGGGCCCGACGCCGCCGTGGTCGTGCTCGCGTCCGCGACCCTGACCGCCGTCGCGGCGGGGGGAGACCGCCTCTCTCTCGTTCTCCCACTGACGCTCCTGGTCGGCGTGCTGTACCTGGCTTTCTTCCTGCTGAAGTTCGGTTGGATCGCGGACGTCGTGCCCGATCCCGTCCTCAAGGGATTCGTCGAGGGCATCATCTGGCTCACGGTCCTCAAGCAGATCCCGGCACTGCTGGGGCTCCAGGTCGACCTGCCGTCTCGCGGCCTGCTGGACAAGCTCGCCGTGATCGGGCGGGCGCTCCCCGAGGCCCACGGGCCGACCACGATCGTCGCCCTGTCGAGCATGGCGGCGCTCTGGCTGCTCCGGCGGTTCGCCCCCCGGATCCCCGGACCGCCCGTGGTGCTGGCGGCGTCGATCATCCTCGTCCGGCTCTTTGGCCTTGAGCGGGCCGGGGTCGCCGTGGTGGGCGAGGCTGGCACGAGATCGATGGGCCTCTCCCTGCTCACGGGCCTCGATCTGAGCCGGATCGTCGAACTCGTCCCGGGCGCCCTGGCGATCGTGGTCCTCGGATACATCAAGAACCTGGGGATCCTCAAGCGGGCGCACGAAGCGGAGCCGGCGGGCGGGCCGCTCGACCCCGACCGGGAGCTGCTCGCCGTGGGCGCCGCCAACGTCGCCGCGGGGTTGAGCGGCGGTTACCCGGTCGCCGGGTCGCTCTCGGCCACCGCGGCGCGCATCCAGTCGGGGGGGCGGACGCAGGTCGCGGGACTGTTCGCCGCCCTGCTCAGCGTCGTCACGGTCCTCTTCCTGCCGGACCTCTTCTCGAACCTCCCGTTCGCCACCCTGGCCGCGATCGTCGTCATGGCCCTGGCCGGAATGTCCGACCCCGGCTACCTGCGCCGGCTGTGGACCGTGCGGCGCTTCGAGTTCGCGGTGTCGGTCGCCGCCTTCGCCGGCGTCCTCGCCTTCGACGTCATGTCCGGTGTGGTGATCGGCCTGGTCCTCGCCCTCTTCAAGCTCGCTTACGGCATCCACGACCCGGTCGTGGCGGTGGTCGGGCGCACCCCGTCGGGGGCGTTCGTGGACCGGGACCAGCAGAAGACCGCGGCGGAGATCCCGGGGATGCTGATCCTCCGCTGCTACGCCCCGCTCGTGTACCTCAACGCCAGGGTGCTGACGGGCCGGATGAAGAGCCTGGCCCTGGCGCGCGAGGGCCTGCGTGTCGTGGTGCTCGACGGGACCGCGTCGTCCGGGATCGACAGCACCGCCGCCGAAGCGTTCCGTGTCGCGCGGGACGAACTCGCCGCCGCGGGGATGGCGCTGTGGGTCGTGAACGTCCGCGAGGACGGCTGGAGGCTGGTGGCGGCCGCCCTGGAGGCGGCGGGCGCCCCGGTCCCGCCGAGGTTCGAGTCGCTCGCCGACGCGGTGGCCCGGTTCGAGAACTCAAGCGTCGCGGAAGCGTGACCTGTCCTTCGCCAGTCGGAATGCGGCCTCGTGTTCACGGGCCGCATCGTGGGTGTCTGCCTCAGATCGCGCCGCCGCTCTCGCCGATACCGGTGAAGTCGAAGCGCAGCACCGCGACCCCCCGCTCGGCAAGCGCCCGGGCCAGCCGCACCAGCGACTTGAGGTCCTTGCCGCAGGTGAAGCAGTGGGCCAAGAGGGCCCAGGCCAGCGGCTCGGGGAAGGCGGCGGGATCGGGCCGCTCGAGCTGACCGGCCAGCGGGTGGCCGAGAGCACCGGGGATCGCGACGCGCTGGGTCGGCATGACGCGGGGATAGCCCAGCCGCGTGCCGGGGTCAAGCGGGGAGGGGGCGCGGTAGACTGACGCCCTGCCGCAGCACGGGCGATTCCGGCCATCGGCGGAGACGGTTCGAACAGTGCGATCGCGCCCGGCAGGACAGACGAGAGGATACGTGTCATGAAGCGGATCGCGAAGATCGTGCTTGCGGTTGGCGCGCTCGGGCTCGCGTGGGGCGTCTACAGCCTGATGCGCGCGGACCGGGCGCTCACGGAGAAGCCCGAGCGCGTTGCGACGACCTGGGCGCCGCCCGTGGTGTCGTCGGATGTGTCGATCCCGATTCGCCTCGACCACGCGGCGCTCACCCAGCTGGCGAACGACCTGATCCCCGAGTCGTACGAGATTCCGAGTCAGCGGCTGTTCCAGGTCGAGTCCGGGACGACGAACCCGCTCAGCGGAAGCAGGAGCGCGCCCGAGAGCATCTCGATCAGCGGTCACGGTCTCGTGCGCCGCACCTCGCCGGTGACGGTGACCGCTGAGCAGGACGGCCTCACCGTCGCGACGGACATCCACGCGGCGTTCACGGCCGAAAAAGGCCCCCTCTCCCAGACGGCGATGTCCGATGCCCGCGTGACGGTCAGGATCAGCCTGGATGTGAACGAGAAGTGGGAGCCGGTCGTCACCGTGACGCCCAGCTACGAGTGGACGCGGCGGCCGGTCGCGCGGCTGTTCAACCTGTTCGACCTGTCGCTCGGGACGGTGGCAGAGGCAGAGCTCGACAGGCAGATCGCGACGATGCGGTCCGAACTGCCGGCGCTGGTGCGCCGGTGGCTGCCGCTGCAGTCGATCATGGCGTCCACCTGGGAGCAGGCGCACACAACCGTGCGTTTGCCGTCGGAACCGGAGATGTGGCTGACCTTCGACCCGGTGTCGGCCTACCTGCGGCCGCCGAGCGCCGAGAACGGCGATCTGCTCCTCAATGTCGGCTTCGTCGCCAACGTGGGACTTTCCACCGACCAGCCCGCGACGCCCAAGGCCGAGCCGCTGCCGGCGCCGAGCCAGGCGGCGTCCGACGTGCCGGGTTTTCGCCTCGGTGTGCCGACGCAGCTCGGCTACGGCGCGCTCGAGGACGCTCTCACCGCCGCAGTCGGAGACGAGGCGATCAAGTTCGGAACACCCGTGGGCGAAGCGACGATCCGCATCCTGGACGTGGAGGTCTATCCGTCGGCTCCGAACCTGGTGGTCGGTGCCAAAGTGGATCTCGACCTGCCGGATCGCTGGCTCGACACCAAGGGCTGGGTCTACCTCCACGCCGCGCCTTCGTTCGATGCCGGTACGAAGGAACTGCGCCTCAGGAACATGACGTTCGCGCGAAGTGTCGACAACACCCTGGTGCGGCTGGCCACGGCCGCGTTCTCCAGCCAGATCGAGCGCGCCCTCGAGAGCCGCGCGCGGGTGGATCTCCGCGGGCCGCTGGAAGGTGCGATGGCCAGGGCCAATACGCTGCTGGGTGCCGATCTGCAGCAGCGGCTCCGCGACAGGGCGTCGCGGGCCACCGGGCCGCTGGCAGACGTCATCTCGATGATCGACGTGACGGCCAAGGTGGATGGCCTGTCCTCAGTGTCGTTCGCTCTCGAGGAGCAGCGGCTGATCCTGGTGCCGGTCGTGACCGGGTCGTTGAGCGTGCAGCTGCAGCCCGCCCTCAATGCTCCTCCGGCTCGCGTTGCGGCAGAGGACGGGAATGCGGGTCGCTGACCGGAGCCGCCAGCGGGAGTCGTGACGCGGCTGGCAGATGGTCGCCGCACGAGGTGTCGGACCGGCGCGGCCGGTTTCGTGCAGCACCGAGCGGCGCATCGAGAGCCCGCGTGGTGGCAAGAGCCGCGCCACAGGGAGCGAGCGCACCGGAGGACACCGGCTGCCGGGTACGATCGGTACGCCGAGCCGACCTTCCGCCAGTCCGTGTCATGCTGTGCCTCGAGAGACCGCCGGTTCGCCGTGTGCGGGGAATCCAAACGCACGGTCTGAGGATAAGCGATTCAAGTCGCGGATTCTGAGGCGGGGAGCGTAGCCGCAGGCCGGCAGGATGGGGGAGCGGACGGCCGCGGGGGCCGGCCGTGGTCGGGCGTTGCGCGTCGCGGCGATTAGGCCCGCCTGGGACGCGCGGAGGGCCGCCGTGGAGGCGGAGATCCGCCCTCCGGGTTGTCAGGATCCGCGTGGGCCGGGCCGTTTGTCGATGAGTTCAGTCCGCCGCGGTGTGGCCGGGAAAGGGGAGCGGGTCCGGCTCGGCGCGGGCCGGCGCGTGGGGCGGGTCACGGGAGGCCAGCCCGAGGCAGTCGAGGATCGCGCGGGTCGTGTCGGGTGGGTGGATCTGGGCCGGGATTCTCATGCGGGACGAGCAGCGCGGGCACTCGAGCTCGTCGAGCGCGAACACGAGCGCCGTCGTCCCGTCGCGCCAGCGCCGCTTCAGCCGGTACACGAGGCGGCCGTCGTCCAGGCACGACAGCCGCTCGCTCGCGACGGCGGGCGCCGCGCGACGTAGCGACAGAGCCGCTCGAGCCGAACACGAACTGCTCGCGCGGGTTGCCATCCTGCGCAGGGAGATCGAGGAACTCGACTCGGCCCTCAGGATGAAGGCTCCGCAGCGCTGACGAAGTGCCGCGGAAGCGATGATCCTGAAGACCGCTCGAATACTCCATGCGGGGGATTGCGGCCGGAAGCTCATGGCCGGACCTGCCGTCACGGTCGCGGCTGCGGCGCGTCCTGCGCAGGATGCCCTCGAGTGTTCGTCCGGCTCATGGCGAGAGAGGTCCTCGTAGATCCGGACTCCGTGATCGTCCGCCACACCACCCGGGGACTGGACCCCGGTGTCCGGCCGACCTGCCAACTGCGGGGACCACATGCTGGCGGCGATCTTCCCGCCGGACACGGCGGCGGCGATCTTCGAGTGCGTCGGCTTGCGGGCACGGTCGCTGGCAGTGACACCGGCGCGCCCCGCCTCCCGGGCGCCCGCGAGCCCGTCGGGAAGCAGAGGCGTTCGCTCCGGGATCGGACCGGGGGCCCTGCGCGCCGAGGGCGGTCATTTCCCCCCCTTCCCCTCTCTCCGCCGCTGGTGCTACTCTCAGCGTGTCAGGAAGCGTGGCCAGTTCCGCTTGACCGCTGGCGGGCCGCGCATCGAAACGGCAGCATCATTCTCAGGGAGAGGACTTGAAATGAAACCCAGCCGTCTGTCCGCATTGCTCATGGCGTTGAGCGTCAGCGCGGCGCCATCGCTCGCCTCAGGAATCAATGCCATTCCCGAGACGCCCGGCTGGCAAGGGTTCGTGATCCTGGGCGTGGGCTACACGAGCCTCGAGAGCAACGAGATCGCGGGCAACACGCTGATCGACATAGGTATCGATACCATTACATCCGTCAACGACGCGGCGCAGAGTGACGATGCCTGGCACGCGGTCGTCACGGGCGAGGTCAATTACACGTTCCGCAACCAGTGGCAGGTCTTTTTCGGCACCTCGCTGGAGGATGCGGTGACGCTGGAGCCCGCGGCCCAGCTCGGTGTTCGCAAGAGCATCGGCTCGAACGGGATCCTGCAGGGCGGCCTTCTGTTCAGTGGCCTTCCCAGCGACGTCTGGGCGGATCCGTACGCGGAAGGCGTACGGCGCGAGGCGACGAATCGCGACGCCTCCGGACTGCGCCTGAGCTGGGACCGGATCCTGGGCTCGGCGCTCCAGGTCACGTTCTCCTACCGCGGGATCGACATCGAGAGCGAGCGCAGCGGTCAGGGCGTAACCAGTGTCACCTGCGACACCGCCTGCCAGGATCTCCTGCGGCGGGACGGCGACCAGTACTTCGGGGAACTTTCCTACCTCTTCAAACTGGGCGGCGGGCAGCGCCACCTGCTTCGGCCAATGGTCCGCTACACGATCGACAACCGCGACGGGGACGCGATCAGCGGGGACAGCTACCGTCTGCAGCTGAGCTACGTCTATCTGGGCCAGGGCTACTCCGTGGCCAGCAACGTCGCTGTCGGCGGCCGCAGTTACGACGAGCCCAATCCGATCTACGGCATCGGAATGGACTCGCGCCGCCTCGTGGTCGATGCCACGTTGTTCTACCGGCTGCCGTTCGCGAGCGGACGTTGGCATGCCGTCGGAAGCGTCCTCTGGGGTGAGCTAGACTCGGACGTCAACTTCCACGACGGCGAAGTTTTCAACGTCAGCGTCGGCGCGATGTATCGTTTCGGCGGTCCGAGCGGTGCGCAGTCTCAGGGCAATGCGCCCGAGTCGGAACCGGTGCTCTGATCCGGCGCCTCCGGAGCAGGTCATGGCCCGGGAGATGGAACGTGGCCTCGAGGGCTGTCCCTCGCCAATACCTCGTCCGCCTTGCCCTTCAACGAGTTGTGTTCCTGTTCAGGATACCCGAATCGCCCGCAGACGAGCCCGGTTGCCCTCCGTCCCTACCGCCATGATCGCGCGAGGATGCTCAACCGCGCTTCTGCCGTCGCCCGGGCTCTCCTCGCGATCTTCGCCAGCCGGACCGACCTGATCCTCGAGAACCTCGCGCTCCGACAGCAGCTTTCCGTCCTCCGACGGAAGCACCCTCGACCTCGTCTCCGCGCTTCCGATCGATTCTTCTGGCTTACCCTGCGCCGCGGGTGGCCGCGATGGAAGGAGACGCTCGCCATCGTCCAGCCCGAGACCGTCATCCGCTGGCATCGTGAGGGCTTCAGGCGGTACTGGCGCTGGAAGTCGCGGCGCCGCGCGTCCACGGCGAGATCCAGAAGCTCGGTCTTGAGGTCTCCGAACGCACGGTCTCGCGCCCTATGCCCCGGCGCCCGACTGATCCCGACGCACGGCAACGATGGCGCACCTTTCTCGCCAACCACCGCGAGGCCATCGCCGCGATCGACTTCTTCACGGTCCCCACCGCCACGTTCCGTGTGCTCTACATCTTCTTCATCGTCCACCACGCTCGGCGCGTACTGTTGCACTTCCGTATCACCGGCCATCCGACGGCGGCCTGGATCACGCAACAACTCCGCGAGGCGTTCCCCTACGACCAGGCACCGCGCTACCTGATCCTCGACCGTGACGCCAAGTACGGCAACGAGGTGATCATCGCGATCCGCCCCATGGGCATCGAACGAAAGCAGATCACGGCGCGCAGTCCCTGGCAGAACGGAGTCGCCGAGAGGTTCGTAGGCACCGCACGCCGCGATCTCCTCGACCACGTCATCGTCCTCAACGAGAAACACCTCCAGCGCCTTCTGGCCTGCTTCGCCTCGTACTACCTCAACGACCGGACGCACTTGTCCCTGGAGAAGGATGCGCCCGCGGTGCGAGCCGTGGAGCCGAAGCCGCATCCAGCCGCCGAGATCATCGCTCTACTTCGCCTCGGCGGGCTTCATCATCGCTACGCTTGGCGTCGCGCGGCATGACGGTTCCGCTCGACAAGTCCATTGACGCGGTCTCGTCGTGGGGCTCGTGTGCCTTTGCGGAAGGCAAACCTCCGCCGTCTCTGTCAGCCGATGGGCATGATAGTCGCCGGCACACGCAGGGCACGTTCGGCCGGCCTGATTGTCTGCCAACCCAAGCCGCGTGAATCATCAGCAATGCGCGGACTCGATCTTGGCGAAGGACAACAACCGTGTGCCCTTCCGAACTCCACCCGACGATGCTACCATGAGCGCGTGATCAAGCGCGTGGTTGCGCCAAATGGCTGCCAAGTAGCCGCCTACATTAGGGGTTCGGCCCATGATAACCCAGTTGATACGTTGGACGATGCGCGGCGTCATCGCAATCGCCCTGGTTGCAGCGACCATGCTCGGTATACGCGCATACCAATCACGGAGCTTTCCGGCGCTTGAACCCTGGCATACCTTCGTGCCAGATGAGTTGAGCGCGAAGCAGATGGATGCGGCAGATTGGCCTGCCTATCTGAAAGCGGAGCAGCGAATTCTCGAATCGGTACGAACCAATGTCACCGACAAGCTCACGGCGCGTCAGAAGAAGCCCTTCAATCGCTATTTCGATGGAAGCATCGTTTATCCGGCGCACTTCGCGCAGGACTGGAATCGCTCCTATGTGCTCGAGCCGGCCGACAAGCCGGTCGGGGCGGTGGTGCTATTGCACGGTCTGACCGACTCGCCCTACAGCCTGCGCCATATTGCGCGCAGCTATGTCGCCCGCGGTTTCGTTGCGGTCGCGATCAGACTGCCCGGACACGGCACCGTACCCGCCGGCCTTTCAACAGTTGACTGGGAAGAGTGGATGGCGGCGACGCGTCTGGCAGTCAGGGAAGCGCGTCGACGTACCGACGCCAAGGCCCCCCTGCATCTGGTCGGATTCTCCAATGGCGGCGCACTCGCCGTGAAATATGCACTCGACGCAATCGAAGACCAGCGGTTGGCCCGCCCGGATCGCATTGTGTTGCTTTCCCCGATGATCGGCATTACCCGTTTCGCACGCTTCGCCGGCCTTGCCGGACTCCCCGCATTCTTGCCTTCATTTGCCAAGGCGGCGTGGCTGGGCATAGTACCCGAATTCAATCCTTTCAAATACAACTCGTTTCCGGTTAATGGCGGCCGGCAGGCGCACCGGCTGACGCAGGTGTTGCAACAAGAGATCGCGCGCGTGGAGCGCGCCAACAAGCTGGCGGATATTGCACCCATTCTGACTTTCCAGTCCGTGGCGGACTTCACTGTCAGCACACCGGCAATCGTGACTGCGCTATATGCCCATCTGCCCGAGAACGGCAGCGAACTGGTACTATTTGACGTAAACCGCACGATCATGTTCGGCCCGCTCTTGCGCGAATCCGCATACCGGGCGCTGGAGCGAATAGTGCCGAAAGCCCCGCAGCGCTATCGAATCACGGTGGTTACGAACAACAAAACCGACAACGCAACAACAGTGGTTCGCAGCATCGCAGCAGGCCAGGTTACAGAAGAGCTTCGCGTGCTCGACGTGCCCTACCCGCCTGAAGTGTTTTCACTTTCGCATGTCGCCATTCCATTCCCGCTGACCGACTCGCTCTACGGGCTCAAGCCGGGGACGGATGAATCGTTCGGAGTGAATCTAGGGACCATGGTCCCGCGGGGTGAACGAGGTGCTTTGCTGGTCAACATGGACTTCCTGTCTCGAATTGCGTCAAATCCCTTTTTTGCGTTCGTTCTCGAGAGAATCGAAGCGGGGATAGACCAGCCCCCGGTCCGCGCGACGCTTCCTGGTGCGGCCTACGTGCCGGAAACGGCATCAGACGAAATCGCAGAGGATGCGACGGCCGAGGAACACGTGACGACGGAGTCGTCTTTCGATCCGTAACGGTCAGACTGTGTCGTTCAAACGTCGATGCACCAGCATGTGATACACCGCCGCAGCGGCGCCGGCTGCGGCGAGATGCTTGAGCGTGTGTCCGCTGACCAGGCCGCCGACAGACAGGACTTGTGCGTCGAAGGTCTCGAGCACTTTGCTTGCCAGATACAGGGCGAGTGCCCAGTAGATATCACCTCCCCGGGTGTAGCGAGATGGACGGAGCAGAGTCAGTAACAGCAGGACCGCGACTGAATATGCCTGGAGAATTCCGTATGGCAGTACATTGCCCACACCCATGCGTTCTGTGGCACGCCAGTAGAATACCGAGAGCGCTCCAAGCAACAGCAGCGGACCCAACAGCGCAAGACCGGCCCGGCGTTCGATCCGATCGACGACCTGGCTCGAGATCAGAGACATGAACGCAATCGTCATCGGCAATCGATCCCAGAACAAGCGCTCATTGTCCGGGGCCAGATGATAGTACGAAGAGCCGATCGCCGTCAGTAGCGTACCGGCAAAGAAGAGGGCATACGGCAACCGCTCGCTCCGGGATTCGAAACGCGCGCCGTCACCGAGGACGGCGATCAATCCGGCGATCCCGACGATGAGGAATCCAATATTGGAAGCGACATCAAGGACATTGTGAATCCCATAGGCCTGCCGCTGATCGGCGAAAGCATGGTATTCGAGGGGTTGCCGCATGGCCGGCAAGAGGAGCGCGGCAGAGGCGGTGGCCATGGTAAAGGCGATAATCCACCCGGTTCGTTTTGGAATGTTCACGGACCGACACCTGCGGGTCGCGGCGTGACGGTGGGTGCCCGCTCGCCGTCGGCGCGACGCAGATCGAGCAGAACATCTTGCAGGGCGCACATGCTCGCCGTTCCCAGCGCCGAAGGAAAGTCCTTTTCCTGCTTCATGGAGCCCCTACCAGGAGAGGTCATGCGCGTGCGTGCCGCCGGCCCGCTGGGTAACCGATCGCGGTGTTGCTGATAAGTGGCGCGGAAGCTGCTTCAGGCTGCGAGTGAGGCCCATGCCCTGCTGCGGAGGCTGGGGCGGCGTCGCTTCGCACCGCAGGCCAATCGTCATCAACAATACCGGCAACGTCAACATCGGCAACCGCGTCAACATCGGCAACCGCGTGAGCACCAGGAACCGCCCTGGCGGCGCCCGTCCGCTGCCGGCGGTCGTCCTGAACAACCGGTTCGACAACAGCTACAACCGGCCGGAAAACCGGCCGCGTATCGCCGACCGCGCCACGGTGGGCGGGAATCCGCGAAACGCCGCCCAGGCTGGCGCCCCCCGACCGGGGACTGCGGGCGGCAACGTGGCGGCGGGACAGATTCGTCAGCGCATCGACACCGCGGATCTGAACCGCGCGGCCGCCGCCAGGGATCGCGGCAACGTGCGCGAAGCGATCCGGCCGAATCCCGCGCCGTTGCGGCCGCCCGGCACGCCGCAGCCGGCGGGGCGGTGATCTGTCGGGTACCGGGTCGGCGGGCCACACGTACCGGCACACGATGGTCAATCGAGATTGCCGCCGGCCGGTGATGGCGATAGAATCGGCAGACGGGGCGGTCACCCGTGATTGAGAGAACGTGCGCCGTCCCGGTCGGGCGGAGCGAGGGCAGGAGATGCAGGAGGGGCAGATGAGATCATTCGTGGTCGTGCTAGCTGTCGCGATGTGTCTGGCTGTTGGGCCCGTGGCGGCGCAGGACGCCGTGAAGACGCCGATGACGTTCACCGCGTTCGCCGTCAACCTGAACCAGCCCCCGTCGTTGGGCGGCCAGCGGCTCCCGTCGACGGGTGTCCTCCAGATCACGCTGGATCGGTTCTCATCCAGCGAGGAACGCGCGACGCTGGTGGCCGCCTTCAAAGAGGGCGGGCAGAACGCGCTGCTCAGGGCGTTGCAGCAGGTGAACGAGAGGGTCGGCTTCATCCGGAAGTCTGGCTCCCTGGGTTGGGATCTGCGGTTCGCCTTCCGGGAAGTCAATGACGATGGCACGAGCCGCATCATCATCGCCACGGACCGGCGGATCGGGTTCTGGGAGACGCGCGATCTTCCGCGCGTCAGCAACTTCCCATTCACGCTCATCGAGATTCACCTCGACAAGGCAGGCAGCGGCGAGGGCCGGATGGCGGTGGCCGCCAGGATTCAAACCGCCCGGGACGGGGAAACGATCGTCATCGAGAACTATGGCACTTCGCCGGTCGCCCTGAACAACATCACGATGGCCTCGCGGTAGCCCTCGACGCGCTGGCCTCCAGGCCGCCCGGGCGGAGCGGACTGACGGGGACTCGCCCGTCTCTCCGTTACCTGCGCCGTAACTCGAGCCAAGGAGCGAGTATGTATCGCACAGCGAGAGCCGTCTCGGTGATGGCCGCGGTCCTCACCGCGGCAGCCTGCGCCACGACCACATTCCAGTCCACCTGGAAGGCGCCCGAGGTCGGGCCGTTGAACTTCAGGGGCGCGAAGGTGGCCGCGCTCGTCATCAGCAGCAGCAGCGGGTTTCGCCTCCCCGCCGAGGACGAGCTCGCCCGGCAGATCACCGCACAGGGTGCGGTAGGGGTCGCCGCCTACACCATCGTCCCTGAGGACGCGATCAGGGACCCGGAGAGATCCAAGGCCCTGATGGAGAAGGCCGGCGTCGTGGGCGTCGTCTCCATGCGGGTCGTGAGCAACGAGCAGCGGATCACCGCCACGCCGAGCACCTTCTGGGGCGGCCCCCCCTATTCCGCGTTCTGGGGGCGGCCCGGCTGGGGACGGCCCGGCTACTGGGGCTGGGGCTGGGGCTTCGCCTACGCCCCCGTGATCCAGACCGACACGTTCGTCTCCGTCGAGACCCTGATCTTCGACCTCTCCCAGGACAAGCTGGTCTGGGTCGCCACCAGCCAGACCATGAACCCCTCCGACGTCCAGGGCCTCGTCCGGGATCTCGCGCGCGCGTCGGCGTCCCAGCTGCGGAGGCAGGGCCTCATCCAGCAATAGCCTGCTCCAGACAGCCTGGCACTCCAGGAAAGGGAGAAGAGCCGATGATCAAGGTGTGTGCGCCGCTCATCGCGTGCGCCGTTCTGGCCGTGCCGGCGTTTGCCCAAGAACCGCTCATGTGCTTCGGCAACGAGCCCAGCTGGAAAGTCGATCTCACCACCCCGGGGGTCGCGAAGGCAGCGGTCATGGGCGAGGAGACGAAGACCTACCGCGGCGGGCCGACGCGCAACGAGCTGCTGAAGGAGACGCTCTGGCGCGGGTCGCCCGACGCCGGCCGCGACCTGGTCCTGTTCCTGAGCGACAAGCCGTGCAGCGACCAGATGTCGGACGTCGTGCACCCCGTCACCGCGCGCGTATCGTTCCCGGACCTGCGCTTCTTCGTCGGGTGTTGCCGCATCGTCACCGGCTCGGGGGGTGACGGGACGGCGGCGACGGCACCGCCGCTCGAGGGGACGGCCTGGCGGCTCGAGAGCCTTCCCGGCAAGGACGCGAAGGCCCTCGGGGCCGTGCGCCAGCCGCTGACGGTGCGGTTCGAGGCCGGCCGCGTGTCGGGCTTCTCGGGCTGCAACCGGCTCGTGGGCTCGTACAAGGTCGAGGCCGGCGTCCTGACGCCGTCCCAGCTCGCCGGGACCATGATGGCGTGCCCCGAGCCCGCGATGGCGCTCGAGTCCGCGTTCCGCGCGGCGCTCGGGGGACCGCTGCGCTACTCGGTCACGGGTGACCGGCTCAGCCTGAAACCCGCCTCCGGCGAGCCGCTCGTGTTCGTCGCCGAGGTCCAGAAGCTCGACGGCGGCTGGCAGGTCAACGGCTTCAACAACGGCCGCGACGCGGTCGTGGGCCTCGGGGGGGACGCGCCCATCACGCTCTCCTTCGAGAATGGCGCCGTCTCCGGGGACGCGGGCTGCAACACGCTTCGTGGGACCTACGCGGTGGACGGGCAACGCGTGACGATCGGGCCCCTGGCGACGACCCGCAAGGCCTGCGCCGAGGAGGTCATGAAGCAGGAGCGCGAGTTCCTCGCCGCGCTCGTGTCGGCAACCACGTGGAGCGTCGAGGGCGACACGCTGGACATGCACCGCGCCGACGGCCAGCGCGCGGTGATGGCGGTCAGGAAGAAGTAGCGCCCGGCGTCCCGGGGCGCGCGGCGAAAGCACCCTGGAGGGGAACGATACCCGACACGGTGAAGAGCGACCTGGCGATGGACCTGGGCGGGCCGGGCTCGGTGGCATTCGGCGTGGTGCTCCTCGCGCGGCCTGTCGCGCGGTGCCACGGCTCGCAGGGTCCCCGGCTCGCGAGCCATCAATCGTCCTGCTCTTCAAGGTGCAGAACCTCACGTTGGTGACGGTCTCGCTGTCCGCGGCGAGTGTCACGCTTCCGATCTCCGTTCTGGTCCTCTCGATCTGCGCGCTGGGCAGTGGGCGACCACCACACCGAGGAGATCGACCCGGAAAACACCCCGCTCCTGATCGTCCGGCTGGCCAACGAGGCCTGCCACCGGCTCGGGATCGGGATCGCGCACGACCCGTCGATCGTGCTCTCGGCGACGGCCGAGGCGCACCAGCTCGGTGCGACCGAGGTCGTGCTGGCGGAGCTCGAGATCACGCTCGAGGACTCGGTTGCGACGCCCGCCTGAGGCGGCATATGCTCATTTTTTCCTTCCCCGGGGCCGCCGAAGGGCCGGCCCCGGGTGGTTCGCGAGGAATCGATGAGATACGAGAAGCGCCCCTGGACGATCGTAGTCGGCGCCCTGCTGGCCGCCGGCCTTTCCTTCGCGCCGGCCGCCTCGGCCCAGGAGTCGACCGAGGAGCTGGCCAAGGCGGCGCAGAACCCGGTCGCCGCGATGATCAGCCTGCCGTTCCAGAACAACACCAACTTCGGGTACGGCCCGGACAACGACATCCAGAACATCCTCAACATCCAGCCGGTCTGGCCGTTCTCGCTGGGCGCGAACTGGAACCTGATCACGCGGACGATCCTGCCGGTGATCTATCAGCCGGACCTCACGCTGCCGGTTCGGGTGGCGCCGGGCGTCGTGCAGGACGTGACCATCGACGGGGCCTTCGGGCTGGGAGACCTCCTCCCGACCTTCTTCTTCTCGCCGGCCAAGGCAAGCAAGGTGATCTGGGGGATCGGGCCGACCTTCACCCTGCCGATCGCGACCGACGACATTCTCGGGTCCGGCAAGTGGAGCGCCGGACCCGCGCTCGTCGTGCTCACGATGCCGGGCCACTGGGTGCTCGGCGTGCTGGTCAACAACCAGTGGTCGTTCGCCGGCAGCTCGAACCGCGCCGACGTCAACGCGATGGTCCTGCAGTACTTCGTCAACTACAACCTCGCGAAGGGGTGGTACATCACGAGCGCGCCGATCAACACCGCCAACTGGGAGGCGGACAGCAGCGATCGCTGGACCGTCCCGATCGGCGGCGGCGTGGGACGGATCTTTCGTGCCGGCAAGCAGCCGATGAACGTCTCGGTCAGCGCCTTCTACAACGTCGTCAAACCGGACAATCTGCCGGCCGCCGACTGGCAGCTGCGGCTTCAGGTCCAGCTGCTGTTTCCGAAGTCGTAGCGACGGCTCGCTCCGGGTCCGCCCCCGGCGCGACGCCAGGCGAACTGCGCTGGCCTGGTGCCAGCCTCCAACGGAACGCGCACTGACAGTTCCTTGTTCACCTTGGAACGGCGGACGGACGCGCTTTCAGCCAAGACGACGCGGATTCAGACAACGGTCAGCACCGGGACCGTCACGATGAACGAAGCCGTCTCCGGCTTCAGCACCCGGCTCCGGCACACAGACACGGTCCCAGCGGCCGGCGCGCCTTGAGGCCGGACAGGTGGCTGGCGGGGACGAGTCCTCGCCCCGCGCGCGCCCCAGGGGCACGGCGGCGGCGTCGTCGATTTCGAGGCGCCTCCTCGCGTCGTCGCGCTCGATGACCCGGAGGTCCGCCGCGTTGCGGGAGACCGGGTTAAACGGTCGAGCAGCGCCGCCCCACCGCCGGTGGCCGGCCGGACCGGCCCCGGCGGCGGGATGGGCCCGCGTTCAGGCGAGCGCCTTGGCCTTCAGCTTCGCGAACTCGTCCGGGCTGATCGTGCCGGCGTCGAGGAGTTTCTTGGCGCTCGCGATCTGGTCAGCGGCCGACTGCCCTCCGGCCACCTGCCGGATGTAGGCCTCCCCGCTGGCCAGCCTCTGCTCTTGTGTGGCCCGCTGCCGCTCCGCCATCCCCGGCCCACGTGTGATCACGTAGGCGATCGCGGCCAGCAGCGGCAGGAACACGAGCGCGACGATCCAGACGCCCTTCGCGAACGGCCCGAGTTTCGTGTCCCGGAAGAGGTCGACGACGACCTGGAACAGGATCATGAGGTACGCGATGAAGAAGAACGCTTCGAACATCAAGATGAAGACACCCCAGAAATTGCTCACGTCACGTCTCCTTGTGTGGGCGCCGCCAATTGGCGGCGCGCCCGTGAATTGCCGAACTCCTTGCTCCGCCGAAGCCCAGTGTCCGCCGTCGGAAACGACAGAAAAGCGGCTCAGGGCTCCACTTTCCTGCGCAGGCCGGCTCTCTCCATGTCCCTGGCCACGGCCTCTGCCGCCTCGTCGAAGAGGGCCGTCACCTCGTTCGGGTCCGCGGTGCTGCTGCGGTCGGACCGGAGCAGCGTGTCGGGGTCGAGAGAGTGGACCAGCGCCTCGCCCCAGAGGTGCGAACCATGCGAGCGGCCGAGCGCCCAGGTGCCTTGCCACGAACAGCGACAGCTGACCCAGAACGACCGGCAACCCGCCGATCGGCCGTCCACCCGGTGCTCGTCGCTGTCTTCCCGACCAAGCACCTGCAGAGGATAACCTGGGCGATCGGAGGATAGGCGATTCAAGCCGCGGATTCGACGTCGGAGAGCGTCGCCGCGGTCCTGCAGGAAGGGGGAGCGGCCGGGCGCGTGGACGGAGCGTGGTCGGGGGCGGCGCGGCGCGGGGAGCGGCCCGGCATGGGACGCGGGGAGGTCCGCCGCAGAGGCGGAGTTCGGCCCTCCGGGTGGTCAGGACCGCGCGGGCCGGGGCGTTCGTCCAGGAGTTCAGTCCGCGGCGGGGTGGGCGGGAAAGGGGCGGGTGGACCTGGGCCAGGATTTTCATGCGGGACGAGCAGCGCCGGCAGCGGAGGGCATCCAGAGCGAACACTCGGCGCAGCAACTCGGCCCAGGAGAGGTAGCGGCCGCCGGGGTCGGGAGACCGTGCGCCGGGAGACCGGTCACCCGGCGAGAGGGATGCTCCCATGATGCGAGCTGTGGAGGCGAAACCCGATGCAGCCGCCGAGGTCATCGCCCTGCCTCGCCGCGGAGGGCCTCATCATCGCTACGCTTGGCGTCGCGCGGCCTGACGCTTCTGGCCGACCACTCCATTGCCGCGGTCTCGTCGTGGAGGGCGTGTGCATTCGCGGGAAGGCGGACCGCCGCCTTCTCGCTCAACCGATGGGCAGGACCATCGCCGACACATGCACGGGCGGGTTCGAGCGGCGGTATTGCCTGCCGTTCCGAGCCGCGTGAGCCCTCAGCAATGCGCGGACTCTATTTTGGCGAACAACAGGAGCCTGCTAGGTTGCCTTCGCGTCAACTACCCAAGCTTGACAAAATCATCCGGTTTCCAGGATTGCTCGAAGAAAGCCTCCAGCGGCCCGTACAGGCGGATGTAGGCAAACCAACCTTTACCGGGAACGGTCTTGACCCAATTCTTCTCTTTTCCAGCGGGCGCTTCCGGGCCAAAGACGAGATCGCAAGAACCGTCAGCGTTCTGTTCCGGCCCGTCAAAGCTGTTGACGCTGGGCTTGGGCATGCCGTTTTGCAGCAGCGAGCGCGTCATGGGGTCGTATAGCGTCACCGACCAGAAGTTGTTGACCGGAATGTTCGGCGGCAGGTGAAGCTTGTAGGTTTGGCCGCCATCCAGATAATCGCCACGAGCATCGACAATAGCCTGCAGGTACTGAGACCCGGCGCCCACTACTTTGTTGACCATGGCCGGGGTGATGCAAATCGCGGTGAAGTGGAAGAGGGTTCTGGCGTCCAGGTTACGGACGCCGTTCCTCAAGAACTCATGGCTGCCGCCCACAAAGACATATTCCCAGTTGCGGTCGGGATACACCTTTGCCTCCGGTTCGCGCGATTGATAGGCAATCGCCCGGGCCATGCCAAAACCTGTCTTGGCTGCGGTATCGAGAATCTTCCGCATGCGCTCATCGGGGGCAAACGGCTTGCCCTTCTCGATGCCAAGCGCTCTCAACACCCCCAACTGCTCGGTGTTGAAGGCTTCAGTGGGTTCGTATTGGATCACCTTGTCCAGGTTGACAAAGTACTGGAAATCATTGGGGTGGATGGTATCTGCAGGCAAGCTCCCGGCATTGGAAATATTGGGCTTTCGGTGGCCATCCTTTAACGGGTAAACCGCACAATTGTCGCCATACCATTTAAGGGCCTGCTTGCCCATGCCGCTGATCTTCTGGCTGGCACGCGCCATGACCCACACCTTGTAGGTGCGCGAACGCGCGACGAAATAACCTTCGGGCACTTCGCCTTCATGATCCGGAGGCAGCAGCAGGTATTTGCCCCCTTGCCCCTTATCCGGGCCAACCATGCCAAAGTCGACGATGTACCGGAAGTACGCATCGTTGGCCATGCCCAAAACCTGCGGGGGGATTTCAACCACCGTGGGGCCATCTTTCTTGAGGTCGACATTGCAGGCAAAGTAGACACTCTCGGTATTGCCGGTCAAGACCAGCGGGGTGGCGGATAGCAAGTCGGCGGCCACAGCCAGGTCAGAACATTCCTTGCATCCCCAGCCCTTTTCCTGCCCCTCGAGCAATGAATACATCGACATTGCCGGCATGAAGTCAATGTAAGCCTGGCAGGCGCGCTGAAAATCAAGCGCATCAAACAGCTTCTGGGCAGTCTCCTTGGTGGGATACCCATCCAGTACAAATTCAAAATCGCCGATCGGTGTGGTCAGTTTTTCTGTGTTCACAGTGTCTTCTCCTTCAAGTCACTTCATCTTCGCTACGTCGCCTGGCTTCCAGGTCTTCGCGAGCGCGGTCTCGGTCGGCCCGTAGAGCCGCAGAATGGCGAAGTACCCTCTCCCAGGCACCGTGGCGAGCCAGTTCTTCTCCTGGCCCTCCGGGGGCTTCGGGCCCAGGAAGAGGTCCGTGCTGCCGTCGGCGTTCTGGACCGGCTTGTCACGCGATCCGAGCGACGGGAAGGGCTGGCCGTTGGCAAGGCCCGAGGCGTTCTCGGCTTCGTAGAGCGTCACGGACCAGAAGTTCGCGGCCGGCACGTCCTTCGGCATGTTCAGCTTGTAGCTCGTCCCACCGGTCAGGGGCACGCCATCGCCGTCGGTGAAGGCGATGACGTAGAAGGCACCCTTGCCGGGAGTCTGCGAGAGCATGCCGGGGCTGAACGAGTAGTAGTTCGAGAAGAACCACGGGCGGCAATCGACATCGAGCGCCCCGCCGCGATCCACTCGCCGCCAACTCAGGTCGAGCTTGCCAATCGGCTTCTCCGCCGTCGCATCGGCCATTGGATTGACCCAGCGGCGGTCGGGGTACATCCGGAACGACCGACCGGACACGACCTCATCGAAGGCGATCACGCGGCTCATCTGGTAGGCCGACTTCGCCGCGCGGTCGAGGATGCCCCGCATGCGCTCGTCCGGCTGAAAGGGTTCCCCCTTCACGATGCCGAGTCCGGCCAGCATGCCCATCCAGTCCGGGTCGGCCAGGTGCGGCCCTTCGGTGTCCACCAGCTTCTTCAGTTCATCGAAGGCCGTCGCGTCGCTGATCGGGAGCATGTTCGTCGGCACGCCCGAAGCATCCGGGAACTTCATCGGTTTGGCCTGGCCCTTCAGCGGGTAGATCTTCGTCGTCTCGATCAGCTCGACCGGCGGCTTCAGGTCGCTCGCATCGGCATAGAAAGCCCGGAGGAACACGAACACGTTGTTCGTCCCCGAGCGGCAGACGAAGTAGCCTTCCGGGACCTCGCCTTTGTAGCCCGGTGGCAAGAGCAGGAACTTGCCGCCCTTCCCCTGATCCGGGCCGAAGAAACCGACGTCGCCGGCGTACTTGCCGCCATCGACGGGGATCGGCCGTTGCCAGAAGTCCATCAGGATGCCCTGCAACATGGGCGGGGCGTCGAACACGAGCGGGCCATCCTTGCCGAGATCGACGTAGCTCATCGCATAGATCACGTCCGAGTTCGGCGTGGTCACGAGCGTCCTGGCGTCGAGGCGCTTCTTCCACACCGGCAAGACGTTGTGCCCCTCGCCGAACGTCTTCTCGGACCCGACCTTCATGCTGAGCGTGTTGATGAGCGGCAACGCCCAGAGGTACGTCTGCGTGGCACGGTGGTAGAGCATCTCGTCGCGGAGTGTCTGCGCGGTTTCCGCCGTGGCCCGGTTCTCCACGAGAGGAAGGGCGGCAATCTTCGCCTGGTGCCGAATGGACTCTGTTTCCGTAATGTTCATCGTCCCTCCGATGTGGTTGTAGCTGCGCATCCGTCGACCATTTCGAAGTCGCCGGGCTTCCACGACTTGTCGAACCAGGGCTCGAGCGGCCCGTAGAGGCGCAGCAGGGCCGACCAGCTCTTGCCGGGCATGGTCTGCACCCAGTTGCCCTCCTTGCCGGCGGGCGCGGTCGGCGCGAACCAGACGGTCCAGGAACCGTCCGGGTTGGCCTTCAGGTCCGGGCTCTGGCTGTCGACGCCGGCGCTCTTCTGGTCGGTTTCCAGCAGGCTCCGGTGCTGTCCGGAGTAGACGACGAAGGACCAGAATTCCTTGGCGGGGACGGGCGCCGGCAGCGTCACGCAGTAGGTCCTGCCACCGTCGAGGTACCGGCCCTGCGCGTCGTGGGGCGTGAACGCGTAGGCTGACCCTTGACCCACTGCGGATTGGGCCATCGCCGGGGTGATGCCCGTCGCCATGTAGTGCATCATCGTCCTGTAGTCGAGCATGAGCTCGCCGTTGCTCATGAAGTCGTGCCTGCCGCCGACGAAGGCCGTGTACCACTGACGGTCCTCGTAGAAGTAGGGCTCCCGGTTCCGCGGGCGGTAGCTCAAGGCACGCGCCGTCGCATTCGCGACGGCCGCGGCCTCGATGAGGATCTGCTTCATGCGCTCGTCGGGAGCGAAGGGCTTCCCCTTCTTGATACCGATCGAGGCCCACAATCCGACCAGCTCGGGGTTGAACGCATCGGCCGGCTCGTACTGGACCACGGCGTTGAGCTCCTCGTAGAACGAGAAGTCATTGGCGTGGATCGTGTTGTACTGCAACCCGCTCAGGTCCACGAAGTGTGGCTCGCGCGGGCTCGCCGCCTCCTTCAGCGGGTACAGACGCCAGTGCTTCTTGATGTGGGCCGCCGTCTTCGCGAGGTCCCCATCAATCACGAAGGCACGCATCAGCAGCCAGTGGCGGTAGGTGCGCGTCGGTACGACGTGATAGCCGGGCGGGACCTCGCCCTCGTGCCCCGGTGGGAGGAACAGGTACTTGCCCCCCTGGCCGCGGTCGGGACCGGTGAAGCCGACGTCGATGACCCAGCGGAAGCAGGCGTCATCGACCGGCCCGAGCATCCCGGGCGGGACCTCGACGACCGTCGGCCCGTCCGCGACGTTGATCTCCGCGATGCAGTAGACGGTCGTGGTGTTGGGGGTCAGCCAGAGGGTCCGCGCGTCGAACAGCTGCTCGTGGATGCCCATGCTGAAGGTGCCCATCCCGGCCTGTTGCATGCCCTGGAGGAAGGCGTAGATCGAGGCCGCCGGGCAGCCGGTCAGGAAGGCCTCCACAGCCCGCGAGAAGTCGAGCTGGTCGTAGACCTTGCGCACCGTCTCGTCGGAGGGCATCCCATCGAAGAACTCCAGCCGTCCGAGCCGGGAGGTCTCGACCACGTCGGGGGTCTGGATCGACTCGGGGACCTTGGCCGCGTATTTCGGGCTGCTGCGTTGGTCATTTTGACTATTTCTACTCATGACAGGCTCCTTCGCCGCCGGCAGCGGCGCAGGGCAAGCCAGAAGACTCGATCGGACGCGCGGAGACGAGGTCGGGACAGGGCTTCGGCCGGCAGCCCCGTGATGCGGGCCGCCGGCCGAACCTCCACCTACTGAATCGCCATCGCGACGCGCAGCCGTTCTTCGGGCGAGATCAGGTGATCGAGATCGATGGCGTCCTTGCCGAGGTCGATCTCGACCCAGTTCACCTCACCGCTGAACTTCGTCTCGCCCTTCGGATAGTCGTAGGTCACCGGCGACCCGGCTTCGAAGCCGACGTCCAGGGTCTCGTCGGCGGAGAAGACCATGGGTTCGGTCTGATCGACCCGCCCTTCGCCGGCGGGCACGCCGTCGATGAACAGCGAGACCGTGCCGCCCTTCGCCAGTCCCCCGCCGTCGTACTTGAACTCCATTCGTACCTGGTGCGTCCCAGGCGGAATCTTCGCCGTGCCCTCGATCGTGTACCGGTGCACGCCATAGAAGTTGTAGCAGTACTTCGGCTTGCCGTCCTTCGCGTAGAGGCTCCAGCCGCCGATGATCCCGCCCAGGGCGACGATGACGCCTTCGGCGCCCGATGCCGGCACGACCACCTCCGCCGTCACGGCGTGCGACTTGTTCTTGGTGTTCACGACCGAACTCTCGGTGAGCCGGCCCATGCCGCCGAAGAGGATCTGCCGCGTGCCTTTGATCAGTTGCGGCCGTCCGGCGATGTCGGGATTGGCGCGCTCAGCGAAGCGGTCGTCCAGCGGCAGCACGTTGTACTTGGTGGCTTCGATCAGCCAGAGCCGCTGCAGTTCGTGCAGCTTCTGCGGGTTCGCCTTCGCCAGATCCTTCGACTGACTCCAGTCCGTGTTCGTGTCATAGAGTTCCCACACATCGTCGTCGAAGGCCGGCAGCGCGACGCTGCCGGTCAACCACGGCGTGCGGTGCCGGGTGACCGCAGTCCAGCCCTTGTGGTAGATGCCGCGGTTGCCCGCCATCTCGAAGTACTGCGTTTCGTGCCGCTCGGCGGCCTTCGCGTCGTTGAACGAGTACGCCATGCTGACGCCCTCGATCGGACGCTGTTGCACGCCGTTGACGAAGACCGGCTCGGGCAGGCCCGCCGCCTCCAGGATCGTCGGCGCGATGTCGATCACGTGATGGAACTGGTTGCGGACTTCGCCACGGGCGGTGATCCCCTTGGGCCAGTGCACGATGGTCCCGTTGCGTGTGCCGCCGAAATGCGACGCGACCTGCTTGGTCCACTGGTACGGCGCGTTCATGGCGTGCGCCCAGCCCACGGCATAGTGGTTATAGGCCTCGACCCCGCCCAGCTTGTCCAACCGTTCCACCAGGAACTCGGGGGGCTCGAGTTGCGGAAACCCCGTCAGCGGAGCCATCTCGTTGAAGCAGCCCTGGAGCGAACCCTCCGCCGAGGCGCCGTTGTCGCCCAGGATCACGTAGATCAGCGTGTCCTGCAGGATGCCCAGCTCCTCGAGCGAGTCCACGAGCCGCCCGATGTGATGATCCGTGTGTTCCAGGAAGCCCGCGTACACCTCCATCTGGCGGATGAGGACCGGCTTCATGACCGGGGAGACGGTGTCCCAGGCGGGAATCTCCGGATGGCGTTCGGTCAGTCGGCAATCCTGCGGAATGACGCCGAGCTGCTTCTGCCGCGCGAAGGTTTCCTCGCGCAGTTTGTCCCAGCCCTGGTCGAACTGGCCCTTGTACCGGTCCGACCACTCCTGCGGCACGTGATGCGGCGCATGTGTCGCGCCCGGCGCGAAGTAGGTGAAGAACGGCTTGTCGGGCATCAGCGCTTTCTGCTGCCGAATCCACTTGATCGCCTTGGTGGTCATGTCGTCCGTGAAGTGATACCCCTCCTCGGGAGTCTTCTCGGGCTCGATCGGCGTCGTGCCTTCATAGATCGCCGGATACCACTGGTTGGTCTCGCCGCCCAGGAAGCCGTAGAAGTACTCGAAGCCGCCGCCGCCGGTCGGCCACGCGTCGAAGGGCCCCATGGGGCTCGTCTGCCACACCGGCACCTCGTGGCACTTGCCGAACTGCGAGGTCGAGTAGCCGTTGAGCAGCAGCGTCCGGGCAAGCGGGGCACACGTATTCGGCAGGATCGAGCTGTAGCCGGGGGCCGACGTGGCGATCTCGGTGATGCCGCCCATGGCGACCGTGTGATGGTTGCGGCCGGTCAGCATCGCCTGGCGCGTCGGCGAACACAGTGCGGTCGTGTGGAACCGCGTGTACTTGAGCCCGTTCGCCGCGAGCTTGTCGAAGTTCGGCGTCCGGCACGGGCCGCCAAAGGCGCTGGTCGCCCCGAAGCCGACATCGTCGAGCAGGATCACGAGAACGTTGGGTGCACCCTTGGGCGGCCGCAGCTCCCTGATCGCCGGGTACTTGGTGTCCGGATCCTTGGCGTCGTAGGTGGTCAAGCCCACGTGGGGCTGATCCGGGATGGGGAGAACCGTTCGATTAATCTCGTCGCGGTCACGCATGAGTGCCTTCCTCCCGATTGAGCCTCACTCCGTTGAAGTCCACGGGCGCTCACGGCGGCCTGGCTTGCGGGTGGAGACGATCGAGCCGCGCCGCGGCGCCAGCCTCTACCCTCTGGCCCTACTATCGGCAAGCCTACATTTTCGAGGGAGGAGACGTCTGCTGTCAACTTGGCCGGAGTGGTCCGGCGTGTTGTTCGCCAAGATCGAGTCCGCGGAGGCGGGCCGCAGTCGTCGCAGCAACTCGGCCAGGAGAGGTAGCGGCCGCCGGGGTCGGGAGACCGAGCGCCGGGAGGCCGGTCAGCCGGCGGGGTGGGGCCAGGTCCCGGGGCCGGGGGTGACGCCTTGGGAGTGACGTCGTCGGCGGGGATCCCGTCGTCGGTGGGCGGACGGGGCACGATCCACGTTCGAGATGCTCGACGGCCAACCGGTCCTCTTGCGCCTGCCGCAATTGAACTTCAACAACGACAAGGCCGGCAAGCCCGTCGCCATCAACCAGCATATCGGCCGCCGGCCCATTGCCGCATTCGGCAATTCCGAGGGCGACCAGCAGATGCTGGAATACACGCAGGGCGGCAGCGGCGCGCGATTCGGACTGCTCGTGTTGCACGATGACGCGGCTCGCGAGTACGCAATGGAGCCGAACTCGGTCACCGCCATCAACATCCTGCTGGAGCCGGACGCCACGATGCTCCAGCGATCCGAAGACAACAACGCCCGTCTGCGCGAGGTGTTCCCGAAGGGTTTCGCGCTGGATGCGGCGCATCGCCCGCACATCACGCTCCTCCAGCGTTTCGTTCGCACGGCGGACCTCGACAGGATCCATGCTGCCGCCGGAAAGGTGTTCGCCGGGACCGAAGTGCTCGGCTTGCGGCTGGAGGCCTTCAAGTACTACTACATCCCGGGCGGTCCCGTTGGACTCGCGGGCATTGTCGTCCGGCCGACTCCTGAATTGCTCGAACTGCAGCGGGACCTGATTGACGCCGTGGCCCCATTCGCGCTGGCAACGGGACGCTCGGATGCCTTCGCCACGACCCCGGAGGATCCCGTGATCGACCCGCAGTTGATCGAGTACGTGTCGACGTTCGTGCCGCACGCGTCCGGCGAGCAGTTCGATCCGCACGTCACCACGGGTATCGCGCCCCGTGACTACCTCGACAAGATGCTCGCGGAACCATTCGAGCCATTCACCTTTTCTCCGGCGGGAGCAGCCGTCTACCAGTTGGGCCAGTTCGGCACGGCTGCGAAGAAACTCCATGAATGGGGCTTGAAGCGCTGAGGCGGCGTCGCCGCTGAGGAAAGCGGCGTTGCCGCTCGAGGTCCACCGGTCAGTTGGGGACATCCGGGGGCAATCGCAGCCCCCGGGACGCTGCCAGGCGACGAGTGATCTCGTCGTTGACGCGCCGCGTGCCTTCTCCCCTCAGGCCGCCGAATTCCGTTCGGAATCGCTCGTCAGCAATGCCCTCCGGCAGTCCCTCGACATCCGGCAGCAGGTCATCGCTGACCATGCCCCGGCTGATTCGCACCTGCATTCCGCGAGCCGCCGTCGCAGTGCCGGTGGCGGCGCCGGCGAACATGATGCCTGCGCGGTTGGCCAGCATGTCGACGAACGAAAAGCCGGACCCGCCGGGGGTGGAATCCATCAACTCCTTGCCGATCCCGATCGTCATCGCGCGGCCCTCGTCGGTGACGATCGCCAATCCGGCGCTGACCCAGAAGTGCCGGGCCAGATCGTTCCGGCCCCGCATGGTGATGCGATTCCGCAGTCCGTGAATTTCCGCGATCCGTCCAAGGTCGATCGGGCGGCGGGCGACCTCAGCCACTCGCTCTTCACCGAGAATGACGCTGAGCGCCAGGATCGCCGCCTTGTTGGGGAAGACCGCATCGGTCCCGTGAGAATTGTCCTCGGCGAAGGCAAACGCCGCGCGCAGCAACGTGTCGAACCCGCCGTCTCCAGCCGGAACATCCTCGGCAGAAGCCAGCACATGATTCCCGGTGAACCGTGCGGCTGCATCGAGATCATCGCAGACGTTGCTCGACGATCCCCAGACGAAGATCCCCATCGCGAAGACGGCAAGCGCGCCCAGCGCAAGCGCGCGCCGGCGCAGCGCCAGTCCCATCAATGCCCCGATGACCGCGGTCGCCACGCTCAGCTGGACCTGCCCCTGGATCGGGAAGTAGCCGAAGTTGATCCATTGGCTCGCGACAGCCAGCAGGGGGGAAGCGAGCAGCACCGTTGGCGCAGCCCATCGCAGCCGCCAGCGCCAGACCAGCAGCGACAGCAGAACGCCAATCAGCGCGAAGCCGATTCCGCGCAAGACAATCGTGCTGACCGCGCGAGCGGCCGGGTCCGACAGGCCGATCAAGGCCTGCATGCCCCTGACCGACCAGTCCGGAGCCGAGAGCGGCCGAGGGTCGGGCAGGCAGCTGATCGCCAGGAACCAGGCAAGCAGCAGCACCCATCGAACAGCCCACCCCGAACCCGACCTTGAAAGTGGTCCTGCAGGTGTTGCTGACGGGTCGGGGTCGGGGAGTTTCATCGGACAGTCAATATAACTCCTGGTTCGACCACGAGAACGCTGGGGGTCCCTGCTCGCCTTCCGCTCGGCAGGTAAACTGAACCCCCGTGATCGGACCGCCCGGCGACGGATGGCCAGCGAACCCGGGCGGCACGGCGCACGCGTAAGCGCCGGCATCCGCGTAGGCGCGCAGGTGCTGGATTTGCGCGCGGACCCCGGTGCGGGCGTCCGGAAACACCGCAGGCTTCGGGTCCGTGTCGGTCGCGCCGATGCCGGCAAAGTTGTTGGCCGACGGCGGCACCACTCCGCCGAACCGGAACCAGCCGGTCTCGTGGATGCTGAGGATAAGCGATTCAAGCCGCGGATTCTGAGGCGGAGAGCGTCGCCGCGGGCCTGCCGGGGAAGGGGGAGCGGCCGGTCGCGGGGGCGGGCCGCAGTCGGCGCAGCGCGGCGCGCGGATCGGCCCCGAAAGGGACGCGCGGAGGCCGGCCGCACGGGCGGAGTTCAGCCCTCCGGGTCGGCACGACCCGCGTGGGCCCGGGCGTTCGTCGATGAGTTCAGTCCCCGGACACACCTTCCTCGTTAACCGCCCGACGCCGAGTTCGAAAACAGGAGGATTGGCTCCCGTTCGGAACGCTCCTCGAACCCGATGGCCGCCGAGGAGCAGCTGGCGTAACATGCACCAGGGCTGTGAGTTAGCGGCAGCCCGGAAAGGGCGGGCCGGCGTCGACGCCCGCAGCGGAGGAGAGCATGGCCGTCACCGAGGTTGCTCCCGGGATCGTGATCGACGACGCGGTCCAGGCCGGGAAGCCGCTGATCAAGGGCACCCGCGTGCCGGTCGAGGTGGTCGTGGGCCATCTTGCCGCGGGCGACAGCATGGCCACGATCTGCGCCGAGTACGGCGTCACGGAGCAGGGCATCCGAGCCGCCCTCGGCTACGCGGCGCGACTGCTCGGCGACGAGACCGTCCGCGCCGTCGGCTAGACGATGGCGCCTGTCTCCCCGGCCTGGTCCCGCTTCCTGGTCGACGAGGATCTGCCGCGCTCGCTCGCGGCCGACCTTCGGGATGCGGGACTCGATGCGGTGCACGCGGTCGATGTCGCGCTCGGCGGGCGTTCGGATGCCCTGGTCCGGGAACTCGCCGCCGTGTCCTCCCGAATACTCGTGACGCGCGACGTGGGGATGGTCGCGCCGCGGGACCCCGGCAGCCGTAGCGTGCCCGGCTTCGTGCTCGTGCGCGTCCCGACCGCCGTTCTTGTCGCTGATCTCAAGGTCATCATCGTCCGCGCGTTGCTCTCGCTCTCCCAGGCCCCGCCTTCGGATCCGATCGTCGTCGTAGAGCCTGGACGAGTTCGAGTCCGTCGGCGCCCCTCGCCCTGATCTCTGCCATCGCCAATGACGCGGCTCGACAAGATTGGGCCCGCGTGAAGTGGCGCGGCTCTCATTCCCCTGGGAGGTTGTGTGGTGCCGGTCGAGCCCTGGACTCGAATTCCGCTTCCTTCCCTCTGGCCCCGTCGCGCCCGTTCCGCCATCCTCCACGCCCTCTCCCTGGCCCGGATCGCCCGGCTTGCGGCCACCGATCGCGTCGCCGTCTCCGTCCGCCTGGAGCACGAGCTGGCCCTGCTCCGCGAGGAGCTGCGCATCAAGGACGCCCCTGTCTTCGCGACGGAAACGCCGCCTCCGGGGACTTCAGAGCCGGTGGCCGCCTGCACCTCCGTGGCTCGCTCGCGCCAAGTCTATGATCCGCAGGGGCTTCAGCGACCTCGGTTTGCATATCCCGAACACTCTGTACACCACGTTGGCCCATGGCCACGTGACATCTTCCTCAGTGTAGAAATAATCCCGAAACCGGAACGAGGTGAGATCGATCTCGAACTTCGCGGCCAGTTCGACCATGAATTTCTCGGCCTCCTCGCCTGCGATACCGAGGTCCAAGTTGACACTCGTTTCCTCGTCGAGTGAGGTCGTTACCAGCCACTCGTTCCGAAGCACCGAGATGATCTCCCGGATCACGGGGTCTAGTTTCGAGGGATCGAAGTCGTTCGTCATTGTGTCACTTGCCTGCCTGGGTGACTGCTGGTGACCATTACGAGAGTTCCCTGAAGTTGCCTCCGGCACCTCCCGATCCAATTGCCTCCAGATACTCCGCCCAGTTGCCAACGAATGCTACGCGTCGCCCCCACATTGCGGCGTTCGAAACGGAAACCGACGTTGTGCCCCAACCGGCTACGCGACCGACCTCGGGCGGCCACTGGATACGGAACGGCTCCGCGTCAGCCGAGGTCCACTCCGCGGCCGTCATCCCGAGCCCGTGGGGAGACGCGGGCCATGCGGCCTATCCCCTCGGCGATGGGCGACATCCTCGCCGAGGGAGTCCGGCCGACCCCAGGAACTCGTCCCCGGCACCCGTTGACCCGTTCACGGGCCGTCCGGCCGAGCCAGATCACTGAAGCGCTCGCGTAAACGAGGTCCTCACCGTGATTCACCACTTGGGAAGCACACCAAAGCAGATCACGGCTCGCAGTCCCTGGCTGAACGGAGTCGCCGAGAGGTTCGTGAGCACCGCACGCAGCGAGCTCCTCGACCACGTCATCGTGCGCCGGTGCTACCCTAAGGCGAAATGTGGTCCATACCGCCTATCCGCCGATGGCTCGACCGAGATGCTGCCCGCGCGCATCTGCGCGGCGCTGCCGGTCTGAGTCAAGTACCACTGCCCGCGGCACCCCCTACCCGATCGGAGAGAGTGCGATGCACAACGAACACCTGATCCAGCTTGTGCGCAGTGCCATCGAGTGGGCCGCCCTCGGCATCGAGATCCTCGGCGCGATGATCATCGTCGCCGGCATCCTGCGGATGGCCATCACCCGCGGCACGGTACGATTCCTGCTGAAGCTCGACGAACCGGGCGCCTACGAGAGCTACAAGCACCAGATCGGCCGTTCGCTGCTGCTGGGGCTGGAGTTCCTGGTCGCGGGCGACGTGGTCAGGACGGTGGCGCTGGAGCCCACGCTGGACAACGTGACGGTGCTGGGCATGCTGGTGCTGGTGCGCACCTTCCTGAGCTGGAGCCTGACCGTCGAGATCGAAAGCCGCTGGCCCTGGCAGCCGCGCAAGGCACCGCCGCCAAGGGGTGCTGATTGAAGCCGGTCGAAGGGCCCCGCATGGCGTCGGCTCACACCGCGCAGTAGCGGCCCTGGATCTCCCGGCCGGCCAGCAGCGCCTGCGCGGCGCCCTGGTTCACGATGCGGCCCTGGTCGAAGAGGCAGGCGCGGCCGCTGATCTGCAGCGCGCGCTCCACGTTCTCGCGATGGACCTGTCGTGAGGGCGGTCGCGCGCGCAGCAGCGGAATCGACCCATCGCCCCGGCACGCGGCCGGCGCGGCGAGACGCCGGAGGGCCGCCCGCCGGTCGGCTCGTGCTCTTCCTGCCCCACGCTGCGACGCACGCCCTGGATCTCCGCGAGACGAACCGACGCGGCGCGCCGAGCAGGGCACCGCGACCGCAAGCGCCGGCAGGGTAGCGCCGGAGTTCCCCGGGAGGCTTCGGCGCGGCAGGTGGGTGAGCCCGGCGGAGAGCGAACGGCACGCAGGATCGGAGCAGTTCGGAATGCGGCGGTGGAAAGTGGGGGCCGGCCCGATGCACGAGGCCGTGCCTCGAGATCGCCACGGTGCGCTCGCGCGCCGGGCTTCCTCTCGGACGGACGACGCGTTGCCGGATGCCGCCGCGGCCGCGGCCGCGCATGGCACCTGCCGCGTCGGCACGGAGCGAGGGCCGGCGCGGCCGACTCCGGGACCGCACCGCACCGTCCTGCCCAGGGGTCAGTCCTGGATCGATCTGCCCAGCAGCGTCGCCTGGTCCTGGAGTGACGGCTGTTCGGCGTCGGTCAGGCCGTCGCCGTTCGTGTCCCACGCGGTCAGGACGAGCCGCCCGTCGACGCTCCAGGCGAAACTCATGCGGTGATTGTTCGACCCGTCGTCACCATAGTCCTGGTCGATGATCAGGATGTTGCCGTCGGGATCGACGAGGTAGCTCGTGCGGACCTGGTCTTCCAGGATCCCGTCGCCGTCGTAGTCGGACCGGGAGAGGGTGTTGCGACGCTCGTCGTCGTACTCGTAGACCGAGACCTGCTCGAAGTGGCCGTCGTTCTGCATGTCGAGCTCGCTGCGGAGCAGGTTGCCCAACTCGTCCCAGGTGAATCGCCGGACGCGGTCGGTCTGCCCGTCTCCGCTCCAGTCCTCGCGGATCAGCAGCGGGTTCCCGGCGGCGTCGTTCTCGTACCAGGTCGTGCTCTCGGGGATCCCGTCGGCGTTGCCGTCGTTCTCCTGGCGAACCAGGAAGCCGCTCTCGTCGTAGACCAGCGTCTCGACCCGGTCCGGGAGCCCGTTGCCGTCGGTATCGGCGGCATACGAGGTCCGCCGCCCGCCGGCGTCCCACGTGAAGAAGTCGGTGAAGTTCGGCGTGCCGTCGGTGTCGGTGTCGTAGGCGCGGGAGACGAGGTTGCCGTCGGCGTCGTAGCTGAAGAGATCCAGGCGGTCGAATCCTCCGTCGCCGTTGGAGTCGGTCCATTGCTCGCGCAGCAGGCCGTGGATGTCGACCGTGCGCAGCGTGCGGCGCTCGAGCAGGGTCCCCCGGTCGCGGGACTCGCCGAGCCGGTCACCGAAGTCGTTGTACTCGACGCGGTCGGTGTAGTCGAGGTCGCCATCCCCGTCCGTATCGCCGCTCTCGAGGACGGCGAAGCCGCGCGGGTCGACTTCGGCGCGGAAGATCGTGTCCGGATCGGGGTTGGCATCGGCCCCGTCGTACGCGGCGTAAGTGGTGATGTAGGCCTGCGGCACGAGGCCGCGGAACGCGAGGAACCGGTCCAGCGCGTGATACGGCCCGATCACGCGCGCACTGTCCATCTGCCCCTGCTCGAAGGCGCGCCAGAGCCGGCGGCGGAACTCGGCATCCCGGCTGAAGGGGGCCATCGGCCGCCGCAGGGCGAGCGCCGTGCCCGAGAAGAGCGCCGGGATCCCGCCCCGGATTCCGATCCCGTTCGACAAGTCCTTGTCGGCGTCGAGCGAGTGGAGCAACACGAGGATGTTGACCAGCTCGTACGAGGGAAGCTGGCCGGGGTGCGGCTGCAGGCGACCTGCTTCGCGCTGGAGACGCTCCAGCTCGGCGCGCTTGACCGGCAGCGTCGCGCCCGGGACCAGGTCGAGCGGCGTCATTCGTTCCGCGGCCGGAACCGTCGCGCCGAGCGTCGTGGTGCCGACGAAGAAGGTGATCGTCTCGCCGGCGCGGTACTGGAACGAGCCGTCGTCCGCGGTCAGGCCCGACTGCGACGCCGTGCGGTAGCCGAGCCCGCCGGTCGGCGGGTCCACGAACCGGCCGGTCCGGACCGTGGGCGGTGGAGCGATCGCCGGCCGCCCCGAGGCCCGCAGTTGCCGCGAGGCAGCCCGGCTCTTCGGTCCCAGCGCGGGGAGCGTCACCTTGCCGGCGAGGTTCCAGGTGACCGTCAGGCGTCCCTTGGCGGCGACGCCCGCGCACGCGTTCTTCGTCACCATGAGCGTCATCCCCGTGGTGTCGACTCCCTGGGCCGAGGCCGCGTCCGCGAGAGCCCCGGCCAGCAGGCCGCTCGCCGCGGCGAGAGGGACCGCGAGCTGGACGCGCTTGCCCTTGGAATCGCCGGTCCAGCTGCACGGGACGCACTCGCGGGCCGCACAGGGCGATGGAGGCGTCGTCGTTTCGGTCACCGTTCCGGCGTCGTAGAGATCGAGCCGGCACACCCCAGCCGGCTGCAGGAAGAGCATCCACTCGTCGCTCGGCTGCTCCCAGCGGCCGACCCCCGCGAGCGCCAGGCGGTCGCGATCGACGGTGAGGCGCCACGCCGTCGCTTCGAGCGGGCTCGCGGCGAGGGCCGCCTCCATCGCGACCCCGGGCGCCAGCCCCAGCGCGAGTGCCAGCGCCAGCCGAATCCTCCCACTCACCGGCGCCCGACGCCCGGCAGTCCTCAGATGATCGAAAGCCATCGCCCCTCCCCCGGTCACGCGGCCGAAGCGCCCTTCGTGAAGGGCTAACTCGTTACCGCCCCCCGGTAAGGAGGATACGACGCCAGGGGAGCGGATCCCAGCCCGTCTGGCGCTCAGGGCACCGGAGGCTCGGGGCCTTGCCTCCGCCGAGGTGGGCCAGGGCGTTCTCCGACCCCGCGAGCGCGGGCCCCGGCCGCTCGGCACCCGGCGGGGCGGACGGCCGGGCCTGGCCCGGGCCCCCCGCCTCCGAGTCCAGGGCGCCCCTCGGCCGTTCCGCTCAGGGGGGGGCCCTCCGCGCGCGGTCACCGGCAAGCCCGGGGCGAGCGCACCCATCCGAGGTCGAACGTGAGAACCCAGGAGCGCATCGTGCCGAGGCCGAGGTTCCCATCGAAGATCAGCCGGCTCGTCTCGACGGGCGTCCGCACCGGCACGCCGGCGTCAAGGCGGATGTCGATCCGTGCATCGGCAGATGTCACCGGGGCCGCCAGGCCGGGGCGCGGGGCCAGTGCTTCGTTGATGATCACGGCGCTTTCGCTACCCTTGTCGACTTCGAGCCAGACGTCGGTGACGCCGTGGCGACTGGCGACGAAGGCCACGAGCGACAGGCCGGTGACCGAGCGTTCGAAGCGTGCCCGCACGCTTCGCGCACCCGGTGGCACACCGCCGTCGACCACGAGGCGACGACCGGGAACGTCGATGGTGACGACGTGACCGTCACAGATCGCTGGAGAAAGCAGGCCATCGAGGTGTGGCCAGTCCGGCGGAAGCAGCTGGTTGATGTCGCACACGATAGCCACGTGCGGCCGCGACGTCCAGCCGTCGACACTCACCTCGGCGCCCTCGCAGCGCAGCGCGTCGAAGCGTTCACCCGGCATGCGGAAGCCCGTGAGCGGGCCGCCGCCGCATGGCGGCAGCCCGCGTGTCCAAGGCCCGCAGAACTCTCAGCCGATACGCCTCGATTCCGCCTGCAGTTCGGTCACCTCCGGTAGTTTCTCAGCGGTCTTCTTCTTCCACTGCTCCTCGATCAGGTCCTTGGCGGCCTGCTCGAGGAACTCCGGCGCCGCCCAGGCGCGCACGTCGAAGTCGTTCTTGATGTAACCGTGCTTCAGCATGAACTCCTTGCCGGTCTCGACGCACTCCAGGTTGAGGATAAGCGATTCAAGCTGCGGATTCTGAGGCGGAGAGCGTAGCCGCGGGCCTGCCGGGGAAGGGGGAGCGGCCGGTCGCGGGGGCGGGCCGCAGTCGGCGCAGCGCGGCGCGGGGATCGGCCCCGAAAGGGACGCGCGGAGTTCGGCCGCGGAGGCGGAGCTCGACCCTCCGGATCGGCACGACCCGCGTGGGCCCGGGTGTTCGTCGATGAGTTCAGTCCGCGGCGGCGTTCCCGGGAAAGGGGAGCAGGTCCGGCTCGGCGCAGGCCGGCGCGCGGGGCGGGGCGCGAGAGGCCAGCCCGAGGCAGTCGAGGATCGCGCGAGTCGTGTCGGGCGGGTGGATCTGGGCCAGGATCTTCATGCGGGACGAGCAGCGCGGACAGCGGAGGGCGTCCAGAGCGAACACTCGGCGCAGCAACTCGGGGAGCGGTGCGAGGCCGAGGTGCTGGTCGTTCTCTGCGGGGAGGATCGACTGGCGGCGAGCGATCTGCGGCGTTCGTCACGATCGCGCGGTGGGATGCGAAGCGGCGGACCGCCGAGCCGACGGCGATCGTGCCGTCCTCGAGCCTGCAACGCGCCGCGGTGGCCGGCATTCCCAGTTGCGTTGCGGTCCGGGCGGGCATTCCTCCGTACGCGCTGGAGCCAGGGAACTACGCGTGGATGGCTGAAGCGGCTCCGCGCGGGCCATCCGAGCCCGCGATGGTGCTCGCCGCCGGCCTGTTCGCCAGACTCGAACTCTGCATCGCCTGGCGACCTCGTACTGCAATCGATGGGACGTGAAGCCAGGGTCATCTGCCCCAGTGCAACGTGACGCCTCGCTTCCGAGCAATCTCCTCCAGAATGCCGACGATCGCGTCGTTGAAGGCGCCGTCTACGCGGCCCATTCCGTCCGGATCGCGCGAGATGTCGACTGTGTATACGAAGGCATCCTCAAAGGTGAGGACGAGACAGTCGATGCAGCCACCCATGACGCTCCCGGCAACACCATCCGCGCGATTCAGCGGAAGAAGCTCGCCCGACTCGTCCCGGATCAGGCGCAGCCCGTCTTGATCCTTGTAGAAGCTCCTCGTCCGGATTGCTTTTCTCTGCTCGCTCGACCGTCGCCGCGTCGCAGGTGAAGAGCTCCGCCCGATGCTCCCAGGACCCGATCGAGAACGTGAGGCAGAGCGGCGTGGAAAAGGTGGAATCGCGCAGAGGATCGAAGTAGAACCGGCCGATCACGGAGAAGTGGATCGGCTCTCCCTCGAAGAGCTTCTCCTTGACCTCGTAGGTCTCCTCGCCGACGGCGATCTTCCACGTGCGCTCGGAGAACCGGGGATCGTCCTCGTGTTCCTCCCTGATCCGGGCCGTGCCGGTTTCCAGGAGCGGTTCAAGCACCCGGAGCACGCACGGCGGAAGCGGGCCGTACTCCTGGTTCAGGAACTCGATCGTAATCGGGCGGGCGGGCTCGATCCGGGGTATCGGACGCGGATCGTTGACCGTGTAGTTTTCCTGGCCGGCGACTTCGATGCGCGGAGCAGGAGCTTGCGCGCAGGCAACCGGAGAGACCGCGAGAGTCCAGCACAGGAGCGGCCAGGCCAGCGCCGTCCGGTGTCCTGGAAGGCTGCCGGCACCCGCGTGCCATGCCCTCGGCTGGGCCCTCATCGCAGGGCTGTTTATGCGCGAACCCATTCGCGTGTCAAGCCCGCAGGTTGCCGGGATTCCCTGGCACTCTCGGGTCGCGCGGCCGCGCTCACCCGACCCGCAGCACCATCATCGTCGCGTCGTCGGACGGCTCGGTGCCGGCGCGGAAGGCGTCGTCGACCCGTGCCAGCGCGGCGTCGACGCCGGAGCGCTTCACCGTGGCGAGCAGATCCTCGAGCCGCTCGGTGCCGTACTGCTCGCCCTGGGGGTCGAAGGCCTCGACGATCCCGTCGGTGTAGAAGAAGAGCAGGTCGCCGGGCGCGACGGGCGTGCGCTGCTCGTCGTGGTGCATCCCGTCGAACATGCCGAGCGGCACGCCGGTCGCCTCCAGCCGCTCGACCCCACCGTCCGCGCGCACGACGAAGGGCGGGCTGTGGCCCGCGTTGACCCAGCGCA
>CAWDCL010000004.1:0-2422500 GCA_963800865.1 uncultured Acidobacteriota bacterium
ATCGTCGCAAGCCAGCGCTGCACGCTTTCTTCCTTGATCGTGCGGATGCAGCGCTCGACGAGCGCAATGCCGCCGTGCCTGCCGATCGCGCCGAAGCCGCCGCTTCAGCACCCGGCGGACGGTGGTTCGCCCGAGATGAAGCCCGGCGCGGGAGAGCACGGCGGCGATCCGCGCGGTCCCCATCGCCGGGCACAGCACTCCCAAACGCCGAACGATGTGCGCAACGAAGTCCGGGAACCTGTTCACGGGCTCGGGAGCCTGAACGAGCGCAGAGGGCCCGTCCTCGTCGAGCCGAATCATCCAGGAGGCGACGGTCGCCTCGGTGACGAAGAATCGCTCGGCAGTCTGCACTGCTGACCAGCCGCGGGCCGAGCGAAGCTCGCGGAGCAGGGAGACCTCGTGCTCCAGGCGGACGGAGGCGGCGACGCGGTCGGTGGCCGCGAGCCGCCGTTGCCCGACACGATCGGATCCTCCTCGGAGCTTCCATCCTCAACCACGCAGCGGAGTCTGATGAGTCGCTGCAGGAACGGGACATGGAGGCGCGGAGAGAGATCCGAAAGAATCGCTGGCCCACTTCACCGGCTATCCGTTCGGCGCTCTTCACCGAGTGGCACAACGGTCAGCGTCCGCATGCCGGTCTCGCTGGCGCGCCCCGGATCTTGCGGTAGGTGCGGACGCGAAGCCGCTCAACGGCCGGCGGCGGGCTTTCCCGTCGAAGCGGGGCGGCCACCCGGCGGCTTCCTCCGCTCCGCGCTCTCGATCGCCGCCCGCACCGCGGCCTCCGCGTCGACCACGCGATCCCCGCGACGCCCCGACGCGGAGCGCGCTTCGCCCGCCGTGCGCAGCAGCAGCGACTTCAGCTCGGCCGGCGTGAGCAGCGGGTCTCTCTCCAGGGCCAGCGCGGCGACGCCGGCCACGACGCAGGCCGCGGCACCGGTCCCGCCGAAGCGCGCGGTCCAGCCGACCCCGAGCCCCTCCGTGCCGTCGTTGTAGCCGGGGACCTGCCGCCGGTCGGTTGCCAGCAGCCAGGTTCCGGGCGCAAGCAGCGCCGGCTCGCGGTCGCCGGTCTTGGAGCTCCACCACGGCTGGCCGTCGCTGGTGGCGACGCTCTTCGGTTCGCCGGCGGGGCTTGCTGCGCCGACGCAGACCAGCGGTGTCGACGCAGCGAGCGCACAGGGGAAGTCGACGCGCCCGGCGTCGGGAACGCGCCCGTCCGCGTCTCCTGCCGCGGCGACGACGATCGTCCCCGCGTCGATCGCGTCGCGGAGCGCGCGCTCGATCGTCGACGAGGACGCGGAGTTCCAGCCCCACGGCAGCACCAGGATCCGCGCGCGCCGACGCACCGCCTCGTCGATGGCAAGCGCGATCGACGCGTCGTCGGCTCCGCGGCGCAACGGCAGGATCGGGACTCCCGGTGCGACGCCGGCGATTCCCACCTGGTTGTTCGCGACGGCGCCGAGCACGCCCGCGCAGGCGGTGCCGTGGCGGTCCTCGGGGGCGAGCGGTTCGCCGGGAGGCAGCGCCTCCTCCGTGCCGTCCCATTCCACCAGCGCCAGGTCCGGGTGGCCGCTCTCGACGCCGTCGTCGAGCAGCGCGACGCGCAGGCCACCGTAGGCGGGAGCGGCCGCCCAGGCGGCCGCGGCGCGCACGGCCGGATCCGAGGCGGTCGGCCTCCCTGCGACCTGCACGTGGGAGGCGAGAACGTACTGACCGCGCGCCAGCGGGTCCTGCGCGGGCAGGAACCCCGGCTTGCCGCGCGAGACCAGCACCCGGACGTCGTCGACGTACAGACCTTCCGCGGCGCCGCTGCCGTCGCTGACGAACTGGATCACGAGTTGGAGCGGCTTCGCGCGCAGCGCCGCCGGCACCCGGAAGAGCAGGCGCCGCCAGCCGCGATCGGTTCCGGGATGGCGGGTCATGTCGCCCGACTCGACTCCCGGGGCCAGCGGGACCGCCATCACGAACGCGCCTTCCGCCTGGTCGAAGAGCAGCGCGCGGCTGAAGTCGTAGACCACGCGCGGCTCGGTCCGCGGGTCCTCGAGCTGCGCCCAGGCCCACAGCTCGACGAACGCGTCTTCTGCGTCCGAGAGGTCGAAGGGTGGGCTGAACAGATAGGCGTTCGCGTTCTCGGGATAGGGCCCAGGAGGCTGGCGGCCCGCCAGATCAGCGGCCGTCATGTAGGCGGAGCGGCGGCCGGAGTGGGCGCGGTACTCCGTCACGACCGGCTCCGTCCGCGTGCCCGTGTCCTCTCGCGCGGCCATCCAGCCGGCCCAGTCGACCTCGAACGAGCCGTCGAGCTGATCCTGCCAGGACGAGTCGAGCGGCGCGTTCTCCCACGACGCGCGGAGCTTCATGCCGGGCGGCGTCTCGATTCCGGTGATCACCCCGAGCGACGGCTTGCGTGGGGCAGGAGGCAGCTCGGGCCCGGCGGCAGGCGTCTCGAGGAAGATGTCGACGAAGTTCGGCTCGGCGTAGAGCACGATCGGCAGCTCGGCCAGCGCGCGACTGGCGTCGAAGGCGCGGCCCCCGGTGGCGTCTGCGAGCCTGGCCAGCCAGGTTCCAGCGCGCAGCGGGACGACCGTGTCCCACACCAGCTCCTCGGCGGCAGCGTGCAGCGCGGTTCTCACCTCGTCGGCAGATAGCTCGCGATCGAAGGCGACGATGACCTGGTCGGTCGGGATCTTCAGCACCGCGCCCTGCTCGAAGACCGGCTGGCCCGGGAGGCCGGCGTCGAGCACCGCGAGCCAGGGGGGACGGCGCGGTGGCGGCGTCAGCCCTTTCGGCGTCACGAACGGCGCCGCGCGGAAGAGCGTGAGCCCGCGCTCGACCAGCTCGGGCCGCGCGCTGCGCGGATCGAGCACCAGCCCGGGCGGCGGCGTCGCGGCTGCGCCGCGCTCCTGCTCGTTGCGGGCCAGCGTCGCCGCGTACAGGTCGCTGGGGACCAGCCGGATCGAGGCGCGGCCATGAGGGTAGGCGAAGGGCTCGGCACCGGGAACACGGGCGGTTCCGGCGCGTCCCGGTGCGAGCAGGACGAGTCCGGCGACCAGAACGCCTGCAGCGAGCCAGCGAACGGGCGTCGCACGCCAAGGCATGATCCCCTCCGGGTCGAGAGGGGAATTCTAGCCCTGGGGGCAAGCCCCCGGTGCGGCCGAGATCAGCGAGTCGCGCCCGCGCGCCTGGCCGGCCTGTGCGATCAGCGCGCCAAGATCGCCGCGCACGAAGTCGTAGCGATCGACGCCCGGGAGTGCGGTCCAGTCGAGCTCCGAGCCGGAGGGGGCGGCATGGAGCGTGAGCACCGGCTGTCCCGCCGGCACCGTCGACCGTCCCATCGCAGTCGTTGTCGACGCCGTCGCAGGCCTCGAGGGCGCCGGGATGGACGCCCACGCTCGCGTCGTCGCAGTCACCGCCGCAGAGCGAGAAGCCGTCGCCGTCACGATCGGCAAGCGGTGATGGATCCAGCCGCGGCATGACGGCCTTGCGCCGTGCGCGGCGGAACCGCTTCCATCAGGGTCTTCAACGCCCGGCGGAACGACTCGACCCCCGGTCCCTGTCCACGCGAATGCCCGATCCGGACGACGACCAGGTCGTGCGAGGGGATGATCATGACGTGCTGACCGCCGGACCCGGCCATGAAGTAGGCGTCGCGCGGGATCGGGAACAGGCCGAGTCCGTTGATCCAGAAGAACCCCCCGTAGACCGGGTTGCCGTCGGCGGCCCAGGCCGGGGCGATCGTGCTGACGAACTTCACGAACCCCTCCGGCAGGATCCGCTCGCCGTTCCACACCCCGTCCTGCAGGTAGAGATTGCCGAGCCGCGCCCAGTCGCGCGCCGAGCCGAACTCGTAGCCCTGCAGCAGGAAGTTCCCGTACGGATCGGTCTCCAGCACCATGGTGCGGATGCCGATCCGGTCGAACAGCGCCCGCTGCGGGAACGAGAGGTACGGCTCGCCGCGCTGCTCCACCGCCAGGCGGATCAGGTAGTTCACCAGCACGGGATCGACGTTGCGATAGCGGCCGACCTGGCCCGGCAGCCACTGCGGCGGCCGCGTGGCCGCCCAATGGAACGAATCGACGCGGCCGGTGTAGAGATAGAAGTGGTCGGCGTACGGGCCGGCGGGATCGAAGTCGGGATCGGCCGGGGCCCGGCTGCGCAGCCCGCTCGACATCTGCAGGAGGTCGGTGATCGTGATCCTCTGGCGAGGATCGCCTGGAGCCTGCCACTCGGGGATCGGCGCCGGTTGATCGAGGCGATAGGCACCCTGCCGGAGCAGCACGCCGAGCAGCGTCGCGGTCAGGCTCTTCCCCATCGACCAGCTCTCGAGCGGCGTGGTCGGCAGTGATCCCCGCGCGGTAGCGCTCCGCGATCAGCCGTCCGCGGTACGTGATCACCACCGCCGTGGTCAGCGCCTCGTCCGGCTGGAACGCCTCGTCCAGCGCGCGCTGCAGCCTGACCGGGTCGATCTCCTGCGGAAGCGGCCGAGCGGGGAGCCGGTCTCCCATCGGCCAGTCGATGAGCGCCGCCTCGGGCAGCGCACTCGTCACCTCGACCGGAGTGAAGGCGACGTCATCCCGACCGGGCGGGAGCGTCACGCAGCCCTGCGAGCCGAGGTATCGCGCGGTGAGGGTCGTGCCGTTCCTCATCGCGACCTGGACCTGGCGACGCTGCCGATCGACCACCGGCCGCGCGACCTTCCGTCGCGCGGCCAGCGGCCCGGTGAAGAGCCCAACGTTCTCGATCGCATCGTCGAGGCCCAGGCCGGTGATGAACAGCGCGGAGCAGATCCCCTTCGCGTAGCCCGACGTCTGGTGCTCGAGCGGATCGCCCGGCGGTGGCTCGTACGGCGTGGCCAGCTCCAAGGGCCTGGCCCGCGCGATCATCGCTTCGGGCTTCGGACGCGGGTCGTTCGGATCGCGGGACGGCCCGCTGCAGGCGGTGACCGCGCAGAGACAGACGCTGACGAGAAGCCGCCGTGCGGCGCTGCACGCGCCGCTCGCACTCTCTCGAGCGCGGTGAGCGGAGAGGTGCGATTGGCGGTGTCGCAGCACGGGCTCAGGGTAGCAGCGGCGGAGGAGTGCAGGCCTCGTCCCGCATCATCCGGGCGAGCGTGGCGTCCGACGACGCCGACTTCCGCTGGGTGACCGACGTGGGTCTGACCGGGCCGGACAAGGGCGCAGGCGGCGACTACCTGTTCGTCTCGCCCGCATGCAAGGGGAACGTGCCGGGCCAGGGCTATCAGCTTGTGAAGCCCCGGACCAACCGGCTCCTGGTTTTCTACCGCGCGTTCGTCGAGAAGGGAGACAGCGCGGCCGCCGCGGCCGGCGTGAAGGCCAAGGCGCAGGTCTTCCCGCTGTCCCGCGCGAGCCAGCCGCCGGCGACGATCTCCGTCAATGTCTTCGGCAGGAAGTTCAACACCATCAGCGCCAACGACCTTGGCTTCTACGAGGAGTTGAACCGGGCCGTGCAGAACGAGCCGGCGGACCGGGTCGACCCCGACATCGCTGGGCTCTACGCGGCGATCGGCATCCGCAAGGGCGGCCGTTCGCGCCCGACGCGCGGCGCGCTTCACGCAAGGGCCGGCGAACTTCGGAATGATTCTCGGCTAGCCGCGCGGTCCCGCGCGCGGTGTCGCCGTCCGATGCGACGGTCCGGCAGGCCCCCTGCCCTCCACGGCAGGTGTAGCCTATCCGCGTCAGCGCTTGGTGTGCACCGCGCAAGGGGGCACCGCCATGACTGCGCCCGTCTCCCGTCGCCTGCTCGTCGTCCTTCTCGTCCTCGGCTCCGCATCAGCGCTCTCCACCCTGGCCGCCGACTGCAACGGCAACGGGATCGAGGACGCGTGCGATCTCTCCTGCGGTGCACCCGGCGGGGGTTGCGACGTCCCCGGGTGCGGCACGGCCCAGGATTGCGACGGCAACGCCGTTCCGGACAGTTGCGACCTCGCGGCCAACGGGGCGGGTTGCCGCTTCACGAGCCTGCTGGCGTCGAACTCCACGACGTCGCCGGACTCCACCTTCGTCGGACCGCCCGACGATCTCTACTACGGCCTGGGCGGCCAGCAGGTGACCTACCGCTTCACCTGCGGCTTCGTCGTCGACGGCCCCGGTCCCGACTTCAACGTCTACGAAGTCGACAGCGGCAGCGCGGAGTTCTCGCTGATCGACGTCCTGGTCAGCGCCAACGGCATCGACTTCGCCAGCGTGCGCGCGTCGATCGGCGCCAAGGTCGACATCGACGGGGACGAGGCCCACGGCAACGCCTCCTTCGCCCGCGCCTTCGACCTCCTGGGCAGCGGCCTGTCCGTGGTCCGCTACATCCGGATCGACGGCGACGGGTCGGGAGCGTCGGGCTCGTCCGCGGGGTTCGACCTGGACGCGATCGGCGTGATCCACCGCCTCGGCCTCGACTGCGACGCCGACGGCACGCTCGACGCCTGCGAGGCGCCGGCCGACTGCGACGGCGACGCGGCGCCCGACGCCTGCACGCTGGCCGCCGGGATCGTCCCCGACTGCAACGCGAACGCGGTGCCGGACCGCTGCGACGCCGGAAGCACGAGCCTGGACTGCGACGCCGACCACCGGCCCGACGAGTGCCAGGCCGACTGCAACGCGAGCGGGCGGCCCGACGCCTGCGACATCGCCGGCCTGAGCAGCCCGGACTGCAACACCAACGGCGTGCCCGACGAGTGCGACCTGGCGCCGACGAGCCCCTACCTCGCGGAATCCCAGAGGATGCGTCCGATCGGCAGCGGCTACACCCAGACCTGGACGGTTCGGTCCGCCTTCCCGGCCTGGGGGCCGGTCACGCTGTCCGTCACCGCGGCGAGCGACCTCAACGCCGCGGACGAGTACGTCAGCGTCGACCTCAACGGCGTGCCGCTCGGCCGCGTCTTCGAGTCCGGCGGCGTCCAGTGCGGCGCGTCGGTCGGCACCCTGGTCATCGACCCCGTCCTCTTCAACGACGCGGTCGCCAACGGCGATGCCGTCTTCGGCTTCGTCGCCAGCAGCGCCGTCAACAAGCAGGAGTGCCCGGAGAGCTGGATCGAGGCCGACCTGTCGTACGACGCCTCGGTGGACTGCGACGCCGGTGGCGGCATCGACCACTGCCAGATCGACGCGGCCCCGGGCCTGGACCTGAACGATAACGGCGTGCTCGACGGGTGCGAAGCCGACTGCAACGGCAACGGTTCCCCCGACGACTACGACGTCGAGACCGGCCTGAGCCCGGACTGCAACACGAACGGCCAGCCCGACGAGTGCGACATCGCCTCCGGCGCCAGCACCGATTGCGACGCGAACGCGGTCCCCGACGAGTGCCAGCCCGACTGCAACAGCAACGGTGTCGCCGATCCCTGCGACATCCCCCCGGCGGGGCGAGTGCCGACTGCGACGCGAACGGCATCCCCGACGAATGCGACCTGGCGGCGGCCGGCGCGGGCTGCCCGTTCCCGGTTCGCCTGGCGCAGAACACGACCACCGCCGACGCGTCCCGCCTCGTCGGTCCGCCGGACGACGTCTTCTGGGGCCTCGGCGGGCAGATCGTGACGTACGAGTGGACCTGCGGACGGATCGTCGACGGTTCGGGCCCGGACCTCACCGTCTACGAGGTTGACGGCGGCGACGACGAGTTCGAGTCGGTCAGCGTCCTGGTGAGCGACGACGGCGTGACGTTCCAGGACATCACCGGGTCGATGGTGGCCGGCGTCCGGATCGCCGGCGACGCCGCGCACGGCGGCATCCTCTTCCGGCGCTCGTACGACCTGGCCTACGCCGGGGTGCGCCGGGCCCGCTTCGTGAAGCTCGACGGCGCGGGGACGGGAGGCTCCGGTTCGAGCACCGGCTTCGACCTCGACGCGATCGGCGCGATTCACCTGATCGACCGCGACTGCAATGGGAGCGGCGGGCTCGACGCCTGCGAGCCGCTCGCCGACTGCGACGCCGACGGGCTTCCGGATCTCTGCCAGGTGGCGGCCGTCGCCGGTGCCGACTGCACCGGGAACGGGATCCCCGACGCGTGCGACGTCGCCGGGGGCGCGGCGGACTGCAACGCGGACGGTGTGCCCGACACCTGCCAGCCCGACTGCAACGGCAACGCCGTGGCCGACGCCTGCGACATCGCCGGCGCCAGCAGCGCCGACTGCAACGCGAACGCGCGGCCCGACGAGTGCGACCTGGCCGTCACCGCGCTGGCCGAGCAGTCGGCGCCGCGTGCGCCGATCGGCAGCGGCACCCCGCAGTCCTTCACGCTGATCCGTCCGCCCGCCGCCACCGGAACCGTGACCGTGACGGTCACGGGCCGCGGCGACTTCGACGCGACGACCGAATCGCTGGACGTCTCGCTCAACGGTACGAGCCTGGGCCGGGTCTTCGACACCGCGTCGTCGTTCTGCACCGTGATCTCCGATTCCGTCGAGCTGACGGCATCCGCGTACAACGCGCTCGTCCTGTCCGGAGACGCGGTCTTCACCCTCACCGCCGACCCCAGCGTGGGAGCATTCGAGTGCGAGGGTTCCTACGTGACGATTGCGGTCTCGTATGCGGCCCAGCCCGACTGCGACGGCGACCTGCTCCCCGACGCCTGCAACCTGGCGTCCGCCACGGCGAGCGACTGCAACCGGAACGGCATCCTGGACGCCTGCGACATCGACGCCGGAACCAGCGGGGACTGCAACTCCGACGACCGGCCGGACGAGTGTCCGCTCTGTCCGCCGGTGAAGGTCGTGTTCGTGATGGACACCTCGACGTCGATGACCGACGAGGGGGCCGCCCTCTGCGCCAGCATCAGCGCGGTGGCGGGCGAGCTGGCCGAGCAGCTCGTGGACGTGGAGTCGGAGCTGCTGGGGATCATGCAGCCGGGGACGGGACAGTTCTCGTGTCTGACCGGCAGCGTGGCCGGCCTCTACGGCACGACGGTCCCCGGCGACCCGCCCCCGAACAACGCGACGCTGGGAGCCTGCCCGGGCGGGCTCGAGGTCGGAGCCGAGGACTGGGGGCGGGCCACCTCGGTCGTCGCCGGGAACAAGCCGTGGCCGACGGAGTCGGTGCGGCTGGTCATTCCGATCAGCGACGAGGGGCCGTGGTGTGGCGATCCGGCTTCGGATCCGGGCGTGGACCGCGACTCGATCACGCACGCGATCCAGACCTCCGTGGCCAGCCACGTGATCGTCTCGCCGATCACCGGCACCGGTACATCGACCGCCGTGCGCGCGCTGGCGCAGTCCCTGGCCGACGGCACGGGCGGCGAGGTCTTCTCCTCGCAGCTTCCGGACGAGGACCTGGCAGCCGGGATCCTGGCGATCATCCGAAACGCCTGCCGGAACGCGACGGACTGCAACCTCAACGCCCGGCCCGACGAGTGCGACCTGGCGGACGGAACCAGCGAGGACTGCGACGCCGACCAACGGCCCGACGAGTGCCAGTCGGACTGCAACGCCAACGGGCGCAACGACAGTTGCGACGTGGCCGACGGTACCAGCCTGGACCGCAACGCCAACGGCGTTCCCGACGAGTGCGAGGAGCTTCTCCTGACGCTCACCGCGACGGATCTGGTCTGGGCCGCCGCGTACGACGCGATCGGCTACGACGTCGTCCGCGGCAGCCTGACCATTCTGCGGGACACGCTCGGCGACTTCACGGCCGCGGCGGACAGCTGCGTCGTCAACGACACGACGGCGACGACGTGGCCGCACGGCGCGGCGCCGGCGCCGGGAGCGGGGTACTGGTACCTGGTGCGGGCCGAGCTGGGATCCGGCCCGCTGACCTACGACGCGCCGGGGGGCGGGCAGGTGGGGTCGCGCGACGCGGAGATCGACGCTTCGCCGAATGCGTGTCCCTGACCGCAGCGCGCCCCGTAGGGCCCCAACCCGCGGCCCGAGGCTGATGTGGAGGACCCGGAGACTCCGCCGACCGGGAGGTGGGCGATGCGTCCACGCCGCCCCCAGACCCTTCTCGCATCTCCCTTTGGCTCTGCGTGACGATGCTCGCGGGGTGCGGCCGCGGCGTCGGCCCATCGTTCCGGCATGCTTGCGGCTCGACTATCATGGAGCGGGGGTGCCGCCATGCGTCGCCGAATCGCCGTTCTCTTCCCTGGCCTCGTGTTCGCCTGTTTCGCCGCCCTGGCCGCCGAGCCGCGCCCTGCGCCGGTCGTCTGTGCGCCGGGCGGACGCGGTTACGAACTGCGCCTGATCGAGATCAACCCGACGGCGCCGCTCGGCGACCGGGCCCAGGCCGTCGTGCCCATCCCCTCGCCGTGGCTCGACGCCGCAGCGCTGCAGGCCCTTGCCACGCGGTTCGGCGGCGAGAAGCCGGCGGCTCTTGGGTGGGGCTTCCTGTTCGCCGCGCCGCCGAGCGAGGCGCTGGAGGTCTCCGGCCATGTACCCGGGCGCGGCAACGAGCGTTTCGAGCTCCGCGTCCCCCTGCGACGCTGACGGTCTGACGGGCAAGGCGGCCGGGCCCTGCGCGGTGCGCGACCGCGCCGGCTTCGTGCCGGCCACGGCGCTCCCGTCGAAAGACAAAGCCGGCGGACCCATGCCGGACCTCACGCGAAGGTCGACGAGTCGATCCTGATTCGGTTCGTCGTCACGCGCGACGGGCGGGTCGTCGATCCCCTGCTGGTCCTCGATGGCAAGGCCAGCGAGTCCACCGCGACACATGCGCTGCCATCCCTGGTGCGCGACCGCTGCGAGGCGGCGAAGGTCGACGGCGAGCCGGTCGCATCCTGCGAGGTGATCGAGATCCTGCGGTCGACCTTCGCCCAGCCCGTGCTCATCTACCAGACCGAGGGCCTGTCCGTCCGATAGCAGAGGAGTCTTGCCCTTCTGAGGGCCGGTAGGCCGACTCGGCAGAAAACCCATGACCCGGCAAGGCCGCAGGACACCGTGGTGGATCTTGGGGCCTGGTCTACTCCTGCCTGACGATATCGACCGAGATCTCCACCGCCGGAATCGCTCCTCTGTTCTCGAGCCAGTGTGTGGTGTTCCGATCCTCGGGCCAGCCCACTCCCGGCCCATACTCCGTCGCGATTCCATCTCGATGGTCGGTGATCGTTCCCTGCAGTATGTACACGGTGCCGGGTCTGCCCTTGTGGTCGTGAATCGGGCCGAAGACGCCTCCGGGCTCGATGGTCACCATGCGCATTCGAAGTTGGCGGCCTGTCATGCCCTCGATCTCGGGGCCAAGGTCAACCGTTGCAAGCAACTTCACCGCAACACCTTTCGTCTCAGGCGCCACCCGTTCGTCGCTCATCGTGCTCTCCTCTCCGTACTTCCAAGTCCGGACGGTCCGCTGTCAAGCGGCCACAGCATGCAGAAATCAGAGCGCAACAGGCCAGCGGACGGCGCCCGCTGAACGCCGCGTTCGGCAGCAGCCTACTTGCGCAGGAGGTACAGGCCGCAAACCGACAACGCGATCCCAAGCAACCGCGAGAATGTGACCCCTTCGCGGAACACAAGAAGGCCCACAAGAGCCATCAGAGCCGCACCAACAGCGAGTATTCCGGGAACGGCAGAAAGGGGGCCGCCAAGCTGGAAGAGCAGGAAGAAGGCGATAGTGCCGAGCCCCACGCAGACGCCGGTCAGGACCGACCAGGCCAGGCCGTCGCGTGTAACGGGCTGGTTCCAATGGCCCGAGAAGCGCAGGACCGCGAGATACACGAGGATGGCCAGCGCTGCTGTCCCTTCCACGACGAGGGCACCAACGCCATCCCCGATGCGGTTTGCGGCGAGCTTCGTAAACACCTGATGCAGGCCGTACAAGAGAGCCGCCGCTGCGGCATAGACAAGCCAAGGCGTCATCGTGCGCTCCTGTTGGCGTACTGCCCGCATCACGCCGCTCCTGTGTCTTGTCGAACGACATCTGGACTGCGGTCGGGGTCGCCCGCTTCTGGCGGCGAAAGCGTCGGCGAAGCGGGGCCCGAACATCCTTGTACACGGCAACCCGCAGAGAGGTCAACGCCACGGCCGCGCCGGTCCGAGTACCAGGAGCGCTGCCTGTCGACTCGGGCGGCCAGCGGTGCCTCCGGAAGCAAGGGATCCTCCGTCAGGGCTGGCGGGCGCGGGAAAGGTGCCGCTGCTGGCTGGGGCCGCGAGGCGATCCGATCAAAGACGCGGGCGTTGAGCGACTCCGACGCACAGGCCCGGCGGTCATCGAGTCTCCGGAACGCGCTGACGGTGGGCCCGCGCATCGCTGCGCCCAGGCCAATCGGACCGCGCGCGATACGGAGGCCGAATCCGGGTACGCCGCGCCGGCTGGCGGCCGCCCCTCAGGCAGCGTAGCTTGGCCCCTGAATCCGCAGGGAGGTCGCCATGCGCCATCGCCTCCTCTTCCAGCGCACCGCCTCGGTCCTCGCCGTCCTCCTGCCGATCGTCTCGCCCCTTTTCTCCGCGTTCGCTGCGCCGGAGCCCCAAGTGCTCCGCGTCTCCGCGCTGATCGACGGAAGATCGAGGCTGATCCTCCAGGGCGACACCGCACAGTGGCTGCACCTGGTCTATGCCGCGCCGGGGCGGCACGAGTTCCGCGACGAGCCGACGCTGCTCGGTGCCGCGTCGTGGTTCCCGCGCTGGCCCGACCTGCCGAATCGCGAGAACCGCGACTGCGGCTGTACCTCGGAGGTCTTCCAGGGGCTCGCTCCCGCGCTGCCCCGGACGGCGATGACACTCGAGGTGCGCTCGGTCGCGGGCCGAGGAATCACGACGATCGTCCAGCAGCCGGCGCTCGAGAACGGATGGACGCTGATCGTCGAGTTCGACGACGTGTACCACAACAGCTCCGAGTGGTACGTCGCCGACATCGTCTTCAGCGCGCTGCCGACGCCGTTCGCGCGGTTCGCGGCGCCGGGGCTGGTGCTGCACTTCGATCGCGCCCCGCACGGGGGCGACCGCTTCCAGCTCTCGGGCGAGATCTCCCTGGGCGCCACCAGCGACGGGCTGGCACCCGAGAGCGAGCCGCTGGTGGTGGGCGTCGGGCCGGGGCGGCTCGAGCTGCCGGCAGGGAGCCTGCAGCGCGATGGGTCGCGCTGGACCTACTGGGGCCCGATCGGCGAAGGTGCCGACGCAGGCGAGGTGGCGGTCCGGCTCGAGCAGCTCGACGCGCAGCGCTTCACCATCTCGATTGCCGCCGCCGGGGTCGACCTCCACGGCACCGCGAACCCGGCAACGGTCTTCCTGGCGCTGGGCAACGACGAAGGGAGCACCGCGACCGATCTCGAAGGGCGCCTCGGCTCGGTGCCGGGCATCCCGCTGCCGGCGACGCGCTGAGCCCGATTCCGTGCCGCGCCAGCCGACTCGCTCCCCGGCTCACCCCATCACGGACACGAGTGCCGCGCCCAGCACGAACCAGTAGAACGCCGCCCGCGCGAGGGCCCAGAGCCCGACCAGCAGGGCCCGGCCGGCCGGCAGTTCGAGTTGCCGCTGGAACCAGCGCGTCTCGACCGCCAGGTACCACGCGAGCCCCAGCAGCGCGACCGCCACCCCGGCCGGCTTCGCGGCCCGGGCCTGCGTGCGCATCAGCACCGTCCCCGCCGAAACCGCCAGCGCGAAAGGTGCCGTCAGGTAGCACTGGCTGAAGAACGGGCCGCGCAGCGTCGTGCGGTCGATCGCGAGGTGCCGCCGCCGCAGCAGCGTCGTGGCGGCGGTGAGCGGGAAGATGCTGAAGGCGAGCGCCCGCAGCATCAGGAGGTTCTGCGCCGAGCCGAACAACGTCTTTCCGATCGCTGAATCGGTCTCCAGCGTCTTGGCGCCCAGGCCCAGCGCCAGCCCGTGCGCGATCAGGAGCGTCAACATCAGAAGCAGCGGCGGGCTCAGCGTGTCGGTGTACTGATCCGCCGCGGTGTCCGTCTGCTCGTGCTCGGAGTAGGCCGTCGTCGCCAGCGGGTGGACCACGATCCGCCACATCGTCCGCGGGTAGAAGACGAGCCAGGTCATGACCTCGTAGAGCAGCTCCTCGAGCGAGCGGATGATCTTGAGGAAGTCCACGGCGTGCGGCTCCAAGCGGCGCCGGCGAGGCTATCACGTCTCCGGCGCCGTCCGTCCCCGCGCCGCCCCGAGGCTGCGCACCAGCCCCCACACCGGCAGCGCCAGCGCCACCAGCAGCAGCACTGCAGCGGTGCCGAAATACCAGGTCTGGGGACTCGTCGGGAACGGCAGGCGCCAGCTGAGGAAGAAGACCATCGCGAAGCCCGCCACCAGCCCGAAGCGGACGAAGACCAGCGAGTAGATCGCGGCCCCGGTGATCGCCAGGGGCAGCCGGACCGCCAGCGGCGCCTCCTCCATCCCGAGGTAGGTCATCAGCAGCGCGATCGCAAAGAAGAGCGGGATCCCCCAGCGGCGGGTCGACGCGGTGCGGGTGCCGATCGCGACGAAGAAGGTCATCAGCAGCGCGGCGAAGACGGCGCCCAGCGCGGAGTTGAGGGCCCCGGAGAGCGCGTCGCGCACCGACGAGAGCGTGCCGATCTCGGTCTCATAGGGGAGGGGCGTCGAGAGCCCGAACCAGTCCGGCAGGACGAAGCGCAGGCGCGAGAGCGCACTCAGGGCCAGGCCGAGCGCGCTGCCGATCAGCAGGTCGCGCCCGACGAGCGGGTCGCTCCACCGTCCCGCGATGAAGCGCGACCAGGAGACGATGACTTCCGGCCGGCTCCTGCGGACGATCGGCTCCAGCGCGAGGTAGAGCAGCCAGACGATCGTCCCCAGGAACAGCCCGAGCGCGGCCGAGCCGGACAAGCGGTCCCAGGCCGCGTCCACGCTCTGCGGCATCTGCGTCCGCAGCAGGTTCGTCGAGGCCGCCAGGGCGACGACGGCGGCCGCGAGGCGCCAGGCGCCGCGCCGGTCGCCGCGTCCGAGCCGCACGTTGTGCCGCGCGAGCAGCCCCGCGGCGACGATCGCGCCGACGATGATCAGGATACTGATCAGGTTCGCCAGCCCGACCTCCGGGGGGTTCGCGCGCGCTGCCGTGACCCACGGGTCGACGACGAGGAAGTAGCTCGGCTTGCCGCGGTAGGACGCGGCCTCGACACGCAGCGGATATCCGGCGTCGCCCGGCATCGTTCCGGTCCAGGCGGAGCGGCCGTCGGCGAAGAAGGGGGGCGACCACTCCGGGGCCGCCGGCTTCAGCGCCGCCGGATCCAGCCCGGCGGCGGCGAAGAGCGGTGCGTAGTCGGGGGCGGCGCCGGTGTCGGCCGCGGGCGCGCCGTCGCCGGCCGCGGTCCCGCCGGCCGCGGTCCCGCTGGCCTCGTGCTGCGGCGGGGCGACGAACAGCTCGACCAGCCGGCCGTCGCTGCGCAGCACCGCCGAGCTGACGCCGGGGGTGGAGTGCGGAGGATCGTCCACCCCGATGAACCCGAACCAGTTGATCGGCTCGAACGCGGCGCTCGACTGGCGGTAGCGGAACAGCGTCGGGCGCACGATCTCCGGAAAGAGGCCCCGCCACGTCGACGGGCCGCCGTTCTTGCCGGAGAGCCAGTCGATCGCCCCGCGGTCGTTGAAGAACCGGCGCGACCAGTCGCGGCGCACCTGCTCGTGTCCGGCCGAGGCCAGGACCTGGCGCGCGCGCTCGGCGAGCGCATCGGGCGGCAGCGGCAGCGGCTGCAGCGCGAGCATCGAGTGGCGCGTCTCGATCGCGGCCCACGCCAGCAGGGCGAGCAGGGCGACGCCCATCCAACTCCACGCCGCGCGCTTGCCAAGCGCCCCCTCCTCGCCCGCCGCGGCGACCAGCTCCGGGCTGGGCGTCTCGCCCGCCGCGAGCGCCGCGGCCAGCGGGTCGCCGCCCGGGAGCGCGGCGGCGACCGCCAGCGCCGACGACGGCCGGCGCGCCGGGTCGCGGTCCATGCAGCGCAGGATGACGCGCTCCACCGCGGGGTCGAGATCCCCGACCAGGTCCGAGGGCGGCGCGATGCTCGATTCGACGTGGTGGCGGCGGACGTCCTCGACGGTCCTGGCCTCGATCGCGCGGCGGCCCGTGAACAGCTCGTAGAGCACCATCCCCAGCCCGTAGATGTCGCTCCGCTTGGTGACCTCGTGGCCCGCGAGCTGCTCGGGCGCCATGTAGATCGGCGTCCCCGAGCGGATGTCGGCCTCCCCGACCGTGCCGGTCAGCGCCGCCAGGCCGAAGTCGGCGATCCGTGCCCGGCCGCGCCCGTCGATCATCACGTTGCCCGGCTTGAGGTCGCGGTGCAGCACGTCCTTCTGGTGCGCGGCCGCGAGCCCGGCGCAGATCTGGCGCGCGATCTCGAGCGCCTTGTCGTGCGGGACGCGCCCGATCCGCCGCAGCAGCGAGCCGAGGTCCTCGCCGTCGATGTACTCCATCGACAGGAAGACGTGGCCGTCGACCTCGCCGATGTCGTGCACGCGGCAGACGTTGGGGTGCGAGACCTCGCGCGCGATCCGGACTTCGTTGTGGAAGACGGCGAGCCGCCGCGGGTCGCTGGCGAAGTTCGGCGGCAGGAACTTCAGCGCGACCGTCTGGCCCAGTCGCAGGTCGTCGGCGCGGTAGACGTCGCCCATCCCGCCGCTGCCCAGCCGTCCGACGATCCGGTAGCGCCCGGCGATGATCTGGCCGGGGACGAACAGCCCGTGCGGCGACGAGTCGATCCCGGACGCGGAGACGGAGAGCGACGGCACGGACGGTCCGCGCAGCCGCGTCTCGGCGGAGTCGTCGGGGAGCGGCGCGGCGGTGGTGCCGAGGACCGCGCCGCAGCGCGGGCAGGAGACCGCCTCCGGCGGGGCGATCGCGGAGCAGGAGGGGCACTCGTTGGGCGGCAGGGCGTGGGCGGGCGTCATGGCGGGGAGGATACGCCGGTCGGTCCGCGCGGGCGGGGCGGGCCGTACCGCCGGGCGGGTCTATCATGCCGCTGGCGTGCGAAGCCCGTTCCCGAGGCGTCCTCCTGATCCGCGGGATGATCGCGCGCTCCGTCCTCCTGCTCGCCGGGGGCGGAGATTACGATGACGCGGCCGCCGGCAACGGGGAGAGGACGATGAGGCCGGCCTCGAGCCTGGAGAGTACGAGCGACCGACCATGAAGCGCAGCGACGATGCGGCGTTCTTCGTCATGCTCAGCATCCTCGCGTTGCCGGCCTGCCTGCTTCTGGTCACTCTTGTCGCGTTTCTTGCGCTGGGAGGATTCTCCGCGGACGCCAGCTTCGGGGCCCGCGCAATTCTCGGCTCGATCGCGATGCTCTTCACCCTTCCAGCGCTGGTTCTTCGTGGTCGTGCTCCTCTGGGAGTACCGGCGCACCCGACGGCGCTAGCGCAGAACAGGCCGTAACGCCCGACCCGGCGACGATGAGGGTCCAGGGCGCCAATACTGCCGGCAGGCGCAGGCTGCACACGAACGAGCGCGACCACGGGATGCGGCGCTCGAGGAACTGCGGAACACCCTCCAGTGTATAATTCGAACATGGTGATTGCTCGCGATCCGGCGGCCGCTCGCGCGCTGGCCCGCCGCTCCTGGCCGGTCCGCACCTTTCGGCTCGGGGCCGAGCCGGGAGACGACCTCAGCGCGTTCACGACCCCCGAAGAGCGTCTTGCGATGATGTGGCCCCTGGCGCTGGAAGCGTGGGAACTCACCGGTCGGCCCGTGCCGGCCTACGCCCGGGAAGAGACGCCGGTGCGCTGCTTCCGGGGCCGGGCTCCCGCCGCCCCGTGAACGACGACTTCCGCGACTTCCTTCTCGCGCTGGTCCGGGCCCGGGCCGAGTTCCTCGTCGTCGGCGCCCACGCGATGGCTGTCCACGGCATCCCGCGTGCGACCGGCGATCTCGATGTCTGGATTCGTCCCGGTTCAGGCAACGCAGCCCGCGTCTGGGAGGGACTGATCGCCTTTGGCGCGCCGGTTCGCGAGATGCAGCTTTCGCAGGCGGATCTCGAGGTCCGGGGGACGGTGATCCAGATCGGCCTTCCGCCGCGGCGTATCGACCTGATGACGCAGCTCAGCGGGCTCGAGTTCGACGACGCGTGGCCCCACCGCGTGTTGCTGCCCGTCGCTCAGGTGGAAACCCCGTTCCTGGGCCGCGACGACCTCGTGCGCAACAAGCGCGCGTGCGGCCGGCCCAAGGACCTCGCGGATCTCGCCGCTCTCGAAGGCGATCAGGGGTAGCCCGCGAAGCCCGTACCCGAGGAGCCCCGTGATGAGACGCACGATCGCGCTTTCCGTCCTCCTGCTCGCCGGTGCCGTCGCGGCGTCCGCGCCGGCGGCCGCCTCCGGCAACGTCCAGTTCCTGCTCGGTCAGCGCACCTATAACGACGACTGGCGCCCGGTCGACCGGCAGTGGCTGGTCGGCACGCAGGTCGACTGGGGGCAGGACGACTGGCCGATCCACCTGGCCTGGGGATTCACGATCTCGGCTGCGCAGGAGGAGCCGACCGCCGCCGAGGGGTACCAGTACACCGCCGCGGTCGGGGACCTGTCGTTCGGCGCGCTGTGGCTGCCGCTGCGCGAGGGCGGGTGGCGGCCGTACCTCGGCGCGGGGATCGAGTACTCCTACGCCTACTACGAGCTGGACATCGACCCGCCCTCGTACGACGACACCGACGGCTCGCTGGGCTACTACTTCAACGGCGGCCTCTTCTGGCGGCTCGGCCCGCAGTTCAACCTCGGGCTGGACGTCCGGATCGGCCGCGGCGCGTCGTTCAAGTTCGAGGTGCCGGTGCTGTTCTCGCTGCGCACGGCGACGCTCTCCGGGAACTACTCGCAGTACGCGCTGGTGCTCGGCTACGGGTGGCCGGCCGAATGAGCAGCCCGGTGCGGCTGCTGCTTCTGATCGCGCTGGTCCTCCCGTGCGTCCCTGCGGCGCTTGCCGCCTCGCCGGTCGACGCTCTGCTCGCGCGCCAGGCCGCGGCCTGGAATGCCGGCGACCTCGACGCCTTCTGCGCGCTCTACGAGGACGACGCGGTCTTCGTGACCCCCTCCGGCGTGACGCGCGGCCGCCAGGCCGTGCTGGAGCGCTACCGCGCGCGCTACAAGGACCGCGCGGCGATGGGGACGCTGTCGTTCGAGGTGCTCGACGTGCGCGACCTGGGCGAAACGCGCTCGATCGCGGCGCGCTGGGCGCTGAAATACGCCGACCGGCCGGAAGCGAGCGGCTACACGCTGCTGGTGATGAAGCGGCACGGGGACGGGTGGCGGATCGTGCAGGACGCGTCGATGTGAGGGGAGGTCACCCCTCCCCCTCGAACCTCCCCACCTCTGCCAGCCGTTCCGCCGCCGCGCGCAGCCCGCGCCCCGAGACCGCGTCGATCACGCGCCGCGCCCCGGCTCCCAGTCCGGGCCGCTCGACGAAGCGGCGCGAGAGCGCCTGCCCCAACCCCAGCAACCCCAGCCCGAAGGCCAAGTTCGCGACCAGCCACGGCAGGTCGACGCGGGCCAGCGCCGGGATCCCTGTGAACACCTCGATCAGGACCAGCAGGGCGGGGAGCCAGAAGACGACGCCCCCCAGGAGCGCCCACTTGATCGCCCGGTACTCCGCGATCCGGATCTGCTCGACCTCGCGCTGGATCGCGGTCACCGGGCGCCCCCAGTCGAGCGCGAGCGAGCGGACCAATAGGTGCGTCGAGAGCGCCGTCATGACCACGGCGAAGACGAGCAGCCCGCCGACCAGGACCGCGTAGCGCGGCTCTCCCGCGTGCGCCAGCAGGACCGGCACGGCGGCGCCGATCGCGGCGACGCCCAGCGCGACCTCGAGCGCGCGCCAGGTCATCCAGGGGGCGAGGGCCAGGCGCGGCCGGCGCAGCAGCGACTCGCGCAGCAGCCGCTGCTGGATCGCCAGGCTTCGCTCGAGCGTCGCGGTGTGGGCGGCCCACGCGCCCTTCAGGTCATCGAGTTCCATCGGAGTTCTCCTTGGGGGTGGGGCGCGCGTGCCGCTCGAACGCGGCGCGCAGCCGGGTCTTGATGCGGTGCAGCTTGGTGCCGACATTGGAGGCCGAGATCCCCAGCACGTCGGCGATCGCGGCGTGGTCGTTGCCGTCGAGGTAGAGCAGGACGAGCGCGCGGTCGAGCGGCTCGAGTTCGCGGACGCAGCGCAGCAGCAGGGCGATCTCCTCGCCGCTTTCGGCCTCCGGCGCCGCAATCGACTGCTCGTCGAGGGGCGCGCCGCGCTCGGGGCGCCGGCGCTCCCTGCGGTGGTGCGAGATCGCGACGTTGACCGCGATCCGGTAGAGCCAGGTCGACTCCTTGCAGCGCCCGTCGTAGCGGTGGCGGGAGAGCCAGGCCTGCAGCGCGATCTCCTGCACGACGTCCTCGCGGGCCGCGGCGTCCCGGCAGTAGACCGAGGCGACCCGCCGGATCAGGCCGGCGTGGCGGTCGAGCAGGTCGGCGAAGGTCTCATCGGTCATCGCCCCATGATTCGCCGGGAGGGGGCCGGGCGTCACAGGGGGGGCGGATTTTCCGGCCGGGGAGGGCTAACCGGCGGGTTTCCGGCGATCCCGGCGGCTCTCCGGGGCTCCGGTCCCCGATCCGCGGCGCCGCGGGAGCGGCCGGATCGACCGCCGGATCCACGGCAACAGGCGCGCGAGATCGCACTCGCCGGATTCGAGCAGCCCGATCAGGAAGCGGTGGGCCGTTTCGGGGCGAACGGCCAGCTTCTGTCCGTTGAGCCGGAGAAAGACGTCCGTCGCGAAGAACGCGACCCGCTTGTTGCCGTCCACGAACGGGTGGTTCATGAGGAGGGACTCGAACAGGGCCGCGGCCATCTCCACCAGGTCGCGGTAGTAACCGGTGCGAGGCCGGAACAGCGCGCTCTCGAGCAACCCGGGATCGCGCACGCCACGGGGCCCGCCGAACGTCTCGATGAGCCTCTCGTGGATCGCGAGAGCCTCGTCGGTCGTCAGGAAGAGCGTCTCTCTACCGGGCAAGGAGCCGCCCCAGCTTCTCGTTCTCGGCGATCGAGTCGTCCAGGTGGCGCAGGACCGCGGGCCGCACGCGCCGGCGCTCGAGGTACTCGCGGATCGCCTCGGTCAGCAGGCCGGAAACGCTGCGGTGGGACTCGGCGGCCGTGGCCTTCAGGTCCTCCCAAACCGACTCCTCGACCTGCGAGCTGATCTTGGTGATGGCCATGAGGTCTCCTGAAGAATCATGATACGTCAAGATAGCGCGGTTGTCCGCTCCCGGGATCCGGACGCCGCACCGGGTCCCGGGGCGGGCCTAGCGCGACGCCACGATCACGAGCATGGCCGCCACCGCGAACAGCAGCGCCAGGCTGATCGGGACCACGAAGTGCGCATAGAGCGGGCCCGGCTTGCCCTCGCTCTCCCGGGTCATCTTCTGGTAGCGGTGGACGTACCACGGCATGTACAGCTTGATCAGGAGCCAGTTCACCTTCACGCCGTGATGCGAAAGCCAGCCCACCATTGCGACGGCCGCCGCGGTGGCCCAGAGCGCGCTCGCCACGGCGAAGAACACCAGGACGTACGCCACGCTCTTCATGGCGCCTCCTTTCAGACGACTTCGAGCTCCTCGAGTTCCTCGCCCTGGAAGAAGGAGAGCCCGAGGAGGACGCTCCAGGCCGCCAGCAGGACCATCCCCACGAGGGCCGGCACGACCAGCAGGAAGCAGATCGACCCCGCGAGGTAAACGTAGGCCAGCGGCTTCTTGTAGCCGTTGAGGTTGCCGTTGATCTTGAGGAGCCGCGTCGCGAAGACGATCCCGATCACGCCGTTCAGGACGCCGAGCACCGCCATGGTGGCGAACCCCACGAGGGCGCTCCCCAGCTTCCCGTCGGCGGCGAGGCGCTGCGCGTACGAGGCCGCGGCGACGAGCAGGCCGGCCCCGATCACGATCCAGATCAGGTGGTCGATGGCGTGGAAGCCGTAGCGCTCGCGGAGCAGGTCGCGGAACCTCACGAGCGCGTAGATCCCCAGGATCCAGGCGGCGGCGTCCACCGCGATCACGAGGACGGCCTGCTGCACGCTCCAGAGGGCGGGGGTGAAGCCCGCCGGGCGCTCGACGATCCGCGCCAGGTCGAAGACGAACGACAGCCCGAGCACGGCGAGTGTGCCTGCGGCGCTCAGGATGGCAGCCCACCCGGCCGCCGCGTAGCGATTGGTGCTCATACGTCCTCCGGGGCGAACTCGAGAAGATCGCCCGGCTGACAATCGAGCTCGCGGCAGAGCGCGTCGAGCGTGGAGAACCGGATCGCCTTGACCTTCCCCGTCTTGAGCAGCGACAGGTTGGTCATCGAGATCCCCACGCGCTCGGAGAGCTCCGTCAGGCGCATCTTGCGCCGAGCGAGCATCAGGTCGAGCCGGACTTGGATCGCCACGGAGAGAAGGGTACGCTCATCATTATGATAGTCAAGCATTATTTTACGATAATCGTAAAGTTTTGAATCGGCTGGGGTTCCAACTCCCGGTCCGCCCGGCAGCCGCCTGACCCCCCGGTAACTGGCGCCCCCCGCCGCGCTCCCTACAATCCCGCGCATGGCCCGCCCCGCACTGCTTCTCGCCGCCTGCGCCTCGGTCTGGGTACTCGCCGCCGTGCTCGCCGTCACCGGCTGCGGCGGGGTCCCGACCTCGACCGCCGATGCCGCCCCGGCCGACAAAGGCAACCTCGCGCCGGCACCCCAGAAAGTGCCCGTCGTCATCCACGGAGAGAAGCAGATGGTGGACAAGGTCGTCCGCAGCGATGAGGAATGGCGCGCGTCGCTGAGCCCCGAGCAGTACCAGGTGCTGCGCGAGAAGGGGACCGAGCGCGCCTTCACCGGCGCCTTCTGGAAGACCAAGGACGAGGGGACCTACGTCTGCGCGGCCTGCGGCCTGCCGCTCTTCTCGTCGGAAACGAAGTTCGACTCAGGTACGGGGTGGCCCAGTTTCTCGGCGCCGATCGCCGGCGAGAACGTCGCGACCGAGAGCGATCGGACCTACATGATGCTCCGCACCGAGGTGCTCTGCGCGCGCTGCGGCGGGCACCTGGGGCACGTCTTCGACGACGGGCCGGAGCCGACCGGGCTGCGCTACTGCCTCAACTCCGCGGCGCTCGAGCTGAAGAAGCCGTAGGGGCCGGCCTCCGTGCCGGCCCGATCCGTACGCCGCGTCGTTCGGGCCGGCACGGAGGCCGGCCCCTACGGTGCCTGCGACGGCACGGCGGTGCGTCCCGTACAATCGCGGCGCGATGATCCCCTGGGAAGAACTCGAGCGTGCGCCCGTTCCCGGCGGGGGTGAACTTACGCTCCTCCGCCGCGGCGACGAGTTCTCGATTCGCGCCGGCACCCAGGAGCTGATGAACAGCCGGACGCACGGCTCGGAGGAGGCGCTGGCCGAGCTTGGCTGCGCCGGCCTCCCGCGGGTCCGCGACGCGTTCGTGCTCGTCGGCGGCCTCGGCATGGGCTTCACCGTCCGCGCCTGCCTCGACCGGCTGGGGCCCGGGGCGCGCGTCGAGGTCGCCGAACTGGTGCCGGCGGTGGTGCGCTGGAACCGCGGGCCGCTCGCGCACCTGGCGGGGCGGCCGCTGGAGGACGCGCGGGTTCGCGTCTTCGAAGACGACGTCGGCGAGGTGATCCGCGCCGCCCGCGAGGTCTACGACGCGATCCTGATGGACGTCGACAACGGGCCGGCGGCGCTGACCTCGGAGGCCAACGCGCGGCTCTACGGCGCGGGCGGGCTGGCGGCCGCCGCGCGGGCGCTGGCGCCCGGCGGGACCTACGCGCTCTGGTCGCCGGCCGACGACCGGCGCTTCACGGAGCGGCTGCGCCGCGCCGGCTTCGAGGTGCGCACGGAGCGGGTTCCGGCACGCCGCGGAGGCGGTGCGCGCCACGTCCTTTGGCTGGCGCGGATGGTGCCGGCCGCTCCGTAGGCCCGGCGGACCGGCCCCCGGGATCAGCGCCCTTCGCGCACCCGCACCGTCACGCGGTCGGGCTCGACGCCGGTGACGATGAAGGCCCCGGGGTGCTTCACCGACTGCGTCGGGATCTCGAACGAGCGCCGCCCGAGCTGCACGAGGAACGCGTCGACGTCCACCTTCAGCCGGTTCGGCTGGAGCAGGATCAGGTCGCGCCGCAGCCCGAGCACGGTCACCCGGACCTCCCGCGGCTCGAAGCCGACGAGCTCGAATCCGGGCGGGAGGTTCTGGACGTCGACCGGCACGACGAACGTCGCCTCCGTCCGCTCGGATCCCGGCACGACCAGCAGCCAGAGCGCAAAGGCGACGACCAGGGCGACGAGGACCTCGCGGCCGTGGCGCCCGACGATCCGCGCGAGGCCCCGCCGCGGCGATTCCACCGCCGTGACCCGGCCCGCGAAACGCCGCAGGATCGAGACCAGCAGGCCGCGGCTGTAGATCTCCGCCAGCTGGCCGTCGTGCGCGATCGAGACCCGGCCGCGCTCCTCGGAGACCAGGACGCAGAGCGCGTCGGTCAGCTCGGCCAGCCCCAGCGCCGCGGCGTGGCGGGTGCCGCGCCGGGCGAGCTGCTCGAAATCCTGCGACAGCGGGAGGTGTGCGCCGAAGACCTTCGCCCGGTTTCCCTCGATCACGACCGCGCCGTCGTGCGTCGTCGAGTGCGGCTCGAAGAGGCTCTGGAGCAGCTCCCCCGAGAGCACGGCGTCGAGCGGGACGCCGCCCTCGACGTGCCGCTCCAGCGGGTCCTCGCCGGGCAGCACGATCAGCGCGCCGCACCTGACCCGCGCCAGCTCGAACACGGAACTCGCGATCAGCTCGATCGCGTCGTCCGGCGGCGCCTTGCGCGGGCGCCGCAGGCCGAACGCGGCGATCCGCTCGAAAACGCGCCGGATGTCCTCCTGGAAGACGACGACGATGAAGACCACGAACAGCGCGAGGAACCCCTGGAAGACCCAGGCGGTCAGCGGAAGGCCGAGCTGACGCGCGACCAGGTAGATCCCGCTGACGAACGCGAGGCCCAGCAGCGCCAGCCGGCTCCGCGCGCCGCGCAGGCCGATGATGACGAAGTAGACGAGGACCGCGACGAGGCCGATGTCGATCAGCTTCTTGATCGGGGCGTCGAGGCCGGGGATCGCCATCTGCGAGGTCTCGTCGGCCCGCGGTCAGAAGGCGGCCGGGGACTCGACCTCGGACATCAGCGCCAGGGTGTTCCCCTCCGGGTCGCTGAAGAAGGCCATCCAGACGTCGCGCTCGGCGAGGCGCGCGATGCAGTGCGGTCCGCGCCGGAACGGCACACCCCGCGCGACGAGCGCGGCGTGCGCAGCCTCGATGTCGCGCACGGTGAAGTAGAGCACCGATCCGGGGTGGTCGAATTCGCTCGCGGTCGGGACCGACAGCATCAGCCGGGTTCCGCCGCAGTCGAAGAAGGCCATCCCCGGCGTGTCGAGGACCAGCGGCAGCTCGAGCGCCTCGCGGTAGAAGGCGACGGCGCGCGGCAGCTCCTTCACGTTGACGGAGATCTGCCCGACCTTCTCGATCCCGACCGGCGTCCGCAGCTCACCCATCGCGCGTGCTCTCCCGGCCCTCAGTCTAGCCGCTTCCGGAAGCGGAGCGAAGCCAGCGTCACGATCGCGGCCGCGAAGGCGCAGAGAATCAGCCCCTCGGGCCAGAGGACGTCCAGCCCCGACCCCTTGAGGAAGACCCCCCGGATCACCGGGACGTAGTAGCGCAGCGGGATCGCGTAGGTGATCCCCCGGATGAACGGGGGCATGTTCTCGATCGGGAACATCAGCCCCGACAGGTAGATGAACGGGATCATCAGCAGAAACATCGAGCTGAGCATCGCCTGCTGCTGGTTGCTGACGACGGTCGAGACGAACAGCCCGAGCCCCAGCAGCGTGACCAGCATCGGCAGCGTCAGAAGGACCAGCACCCCGAGCGATCCCACCATCGGCACCCGGAAGAAGAAGACCGTGATCCCGGTCACGACCAGCAGGTCGATCAGGCCGATCAGCGCGAACGGCATCAGCTTGCCGACGATCAGCTGCCACGAGCGGACCGGGGTGACGATGATCTGCTCGAGCGTGCCGATCTCCTTCTCGCGGACGACGGCCATCGACGGCGAGATCATCGTGACCATCATCAGGACCATCGCCAGGATCGCCGGGAGGTAGAACCAGCGGCTCTTCATCTCGGGGTTGTACCAGACCCGGGGCACGACCGAGATCGTCGCGCCGCGGCGGTCGACGGCCGCGGCCCCCGCGGCCAGCACGATGCGCGCGGCGTAGCCCATCCCGATGTTGGCCGCGGTCGCGTCGGCTCCGTCGGCGATCAGCTGCACCGGCGCCGGCCGCCGCGCCTGGCGCGCTTCGCCGTAGCCGCGCGGGACGACCAGCGCGACGTCGGTCGTCCCCTTGATCAGCCAGGGCTCGGCGTCTTCGGCGCGGTCGCCGCTGCCGACCAGCTCGAAGTAGCCGGACTGGACGAAGCGCTGCGCCAGGTCGCGGCTCTCGGCGGTCCGGTCGGCGTCGACCAGGAACAGCCGCACGTTGGTGACGTCGAGGTTGGCGGCGAAGCCGAAGACGACGAGCTGGATGATCGGCGCGATCACCAGGATCCCGATCATCCGGCGGTCGCGCCGCAGCTGCAGGAACTCCTTGGCGATCACCTTGAGCAGGACTCTCACCCCCGCACCTCGTCGCGGGTCAGGCGGAACCAGGCCCAGCCGAAGACCACCGCCGCGTAGAGCGCGAGGAACCCGACCTGGTCCCAGTAGGGGGAGAGATCGGTCCCCTTGAGGATGATCCCGCGCACGATCTTCAGGTAGTAGCGGGCCGGGACGAGATGGGAGACGACCTGGAGCGGCACCGGCATCGAGCGCAGCGGGAAGATGAACCCCGACAGGAAGATCGCCGGGAGCATCGACAGCAGCGCGCCGGCCTGGAAGGCCAGGGCCTGCGAGTCGGTGACGCTCGAGATCAGGAGGCCCAGTCCGAGCGCGCCGGCGAGGTAGAGCAGCGTGGCGGCGAGCAGCGCCAGGTACGAGCCGCGCACCTCGACGCCGAACAGGACGCGCGCGGCGACGACGATCGTCACCGCGGCGGCCAGCGAGATGACCAGGTAGGGGAAGGTCTTGCCGGCGATCAGCTGCCCGGGACCCATCGGCGAGACCGCGAGCTGCTCCATCGTGCCGCGCTCCTTCTCGCGCACGACGGAGAGGGCGGTCGAGAGGACCGCGGTCAGCATCAGGATGAAGCCGATCAGGCCGGGGACGAGGAAGTGGCTCGACTTCAGCTCCGGGTTGAACCAGACGCGCGGGCGGTAGTCGATCGGCGGAACGAAGCCGCCCGGGCGCAGCGCGATGCTGGAGGCCGCGGCGATCGCCTCGGCGTAGCCCAGGACCGCGGTCGCGGTCGTCGCGTCCGCGCCGTCGATCAGGATCTGCGCCTCGGCGTCGCGCCCGCCGCGCACCCGCTCGCCGAACCCCTCCGGGACGACCAGCGCGGCCTTGACCCGGCGCTGCTGGAACAGGCGCCCGATGTCGGTTCCGGCGGGCGCGTCGAGCGCCAGGTCGAAGTAGGTCGAGTTGACGAACGAGGCGACCAGCTCGCGGCTCTCCTTCGTCAGGTCGCGGTCCTGCACCGCCAGCGGCACGTGCCGCACGTCGAAGCTGATCGCGTAGCCGTAGAGCAGCAGCATCATCGCCGGCAGGCCGAGCAGGAGCGCCAGGCTGAGCGGATCGCGCGCGATCTGCCGGATCTCCTTGAGCGCGACGGCGAGGACCTGGCGCACGGTCAGGCCCCCTTTCCGCGGCTTGCGGCCGCCGCGGCCGCCGCCGCATCGGCCTCCTCGATCGAGTGGATGAAGACGTCCTCGAGCGACGGCACGATCCGCTGGATCGCGAGCGGCGGCTGCCCGGCGTCGCCGAGCAGGGACGCGATCCGCCGCGTCCCCTCCGCCTCGTCGGCGACGATCGCGTGCAGCCGGTTGCCGAAGAGCGTCGCCTCCAGCACGAAGGGCGCGTCCTGCAGCAGGTCGAGCGCCTCGACCGGCCGCGCGGCGTGGACCTCCAGCACGGCGCGCCCCGCGAAGACCTGCTTCAACTCGCTCACGGTCCCGAGTGCGACCAGCTTCCCGGCGTGCATCAGCGCGATCCGCCCGCAGTGCTCGGCCTCGTCGAGGTAGTGGGTCGTGACGACGATCGTCACCCCCTCGGCCGCCATCTCCTCGATCAGGCTCCAGAACTGCCGGCGCGAGATCGGGTCGACGCCGCCGGTCGGCTCGTCGAGGAAGAGCAGGCGCGGCCGGTGCAGCACCGCCGCGGCCAGCGCGAGCCGCTGCTTCCAGCCGCCGGGGAGCGAGCCGGTGAGCAGGTCCTCCTTCCCCTCGAGCCCGGCCATCCGGACCGCCCACGCCATCCGCCCGGACAGCTCCTTGCCGTCGAGCCCATAGACCCCGCCGAAGAACCAGAGGTTCTGGCGGACGGTGAGGTCGTCGTAGAGCGAGAAGCGCTGGCTCATGTAGCCGATCCGGCGCTTGACCTCGTCGGGGCGCTTCGCGACGTCGATCCCCAGCACCTCGGCGCGGCCGGAGGTCGGCTTGAGCAGGCCGCAGAGCATCCGGATCGCGGTCGACTTGCCGGCGCCGTTGCTGCCGAGGAAGCCGAAGACCTCGCCCTCGGCGACGGCGAGGTCCAGCGCGTCGACGGCGACGAAGGCGCCGAAGCGCTTGGTCAGCTGCTCCGTGCGGAGGGCGTCGGCCATCGCGGCCATCGCGGTCAGCGGCCCGTCGCGCGGTCGAGCCGCGCCCCGGCGAGGCGGACCTGCGCCATCGCCGAGGTCCGCTCGAGACCGGCCCGCAGCGCGGCGTTCTCGACCGCCAGCAGGTCGGTCGAGTTGATCACCCCCGCCCGGAACTGCTCCGCGCTCGAGCGCCGGCTCTCCTTCGCCGCGACGACGGCCGACTCCGAGACCGGGACCGCCGCGCGCGCCGCCTCCAGCTCGATCCGCCGCGCGATCACCTCGAGCGTGATGATCTCGTCCAGCTCGCGGAGCTGCTGCTCGATCGCCGCCAGCTCCGCGCGGCGGCGGGCCACGGCGGCGCTGACGCGGCCGTTGTCGAAGACGCGGAAGGCCAGCCCGAGCGAGACGTCCCAGGTGCCGTTCCACTCCTCGACGAACGGGAGGACCTCGCGGTTCGGCCGGGCGTAGTCGTAGCCGGCGTTGGCGTAAACCTGCGGCCACCGGGCCGCCTCCTCGGCGCGCACCGCGGCCTTCAGCACCTCGATCCGCGAGAGCAGCGCGGCGCGGTCGGGGCGGGCCGCGAGCGCGGCCGCGATCAGCGCGTCGCGCGCCGGCGGCTCGGCGGAGGGGGCGCCGAGCGGCTCGACCGGTTCGATCCGCGCGCCCGGCGGCAGGCCGGTGAGGCGCGCGAGGTTGGCCTCGGCGGTGTCGGCCGCGGCGCGGGCCTGCAGCCGGTCGAGCACGGCGCGGTCGCGCTGGACCCGCACGTTGAGCAGGTCGCTCTCCGCGACCATCCCGAAGCGGAGCATGTTCTCGGTGTCGACCAGGTGGGCTTCGAAGACCGCGATCGACTCGCCGAGCACGACCTCGAACTCGCGCGCCGTGACGAGGTTCCAGTACGCCGCCGCGGTTTCGAGCGCGATGTCGCTGGCGGCGGCCTGGCGGTCCTGCGCGACGGCCTGGCGCTCGCTCTTCGCGGCGTCGACCTGCGCGACGAGCCGGCCGCCGGTGTAAACCGGCTGAGTCAGGCCGATCCGGGCGCCGAAGTTGTTCTCGATGCTGGGGAAGATCGTCCGCGGCGGGGCGCCGGGGAGTTCCAGCGTCAGCTCCGGCACGGACGACAGCCGCGTGGCGTAGGCGGAGAGCAGCGACTCGGGCCCGCGCTGGGCCTTCGCCTCGTCGACGCCGGCGACCGCGGCCTGCTCGCGCGCGGCGAGCGTGGCCAGCCGCGGGGCGGAGGCGGCGGAGCGCTCGAGCGCCTCGGCCAGCGTGAGACGGACGGGCGCGGCGGTGTCGGGCGCGGTCCCGGGAGCGGCGGAGAGCTGCGGTGCTGCGGCGGCGGGAGCGCAGCGATCGCGACCAGCAAGGCGACGAGCGGCGCGACGCGCGAAAGGGCGATCATCGGGAAGCCTCCCGGATCTCGTGGATGTAGACGTCTTCCAGGGCGGGGGCGATGGCGCGGACGGTCGCGACGCGGAACCCGTCGGCGCTGAGCGCTGCGCGCAGTTCTTCAGCAGCACGAGCGCCGCCGGACGGGTCCGCTGCCAGCGTGACGTGCAGCCGCTCACCGAAGCTCTCGACCTCCGCCACGCCGGGCCGCCCGGCGAGCCAGGCCCGCACCTCGCGGCGCGGCTCGGCGATCACCTCCAGCATCGCGCGACCGCCGCGCGCGCGCAGCGCCTCCGGGGTGTCGAGCGCCAGCAGCCGGCCGCGGTCGATCAGCGCGACGCGCTGGCAGCGCTCCGCCTCGTCGAGGTACGGCGTCGTCAGGAGCGTCGTCAGCCCGTCGCGCTGCAGCGTGCCGAGGATCTTCCAGAACTCGCGGCGCGAGACCGGGTCGACGCCGGTCGTCGGCTCGTCGAGGATCAGCAGCTCCGGCGTGTGGATCAGCGTGCAGGCCAGCGCCAGCTTCTGCTTCATCCCGCCGGAGAGGCGAGCGGCCAGGCGGTCGCGGAACGGCGTCAGGCGCACCAGTTCGAGCAGCCGGTCGCGCTTCGCGCGCCAGTCGGCGACCCCGTGGACGTCGGCGAAGAAGCCGACGTTCTCGTCGACCGACAGGTCGCCGTACAGCGAGAAGCGCTGCGAGAGGTAGCCCAGCCGCCGGGCCAGGCGCCGGCGCTCCCTGGCCGGGTCGGCGCCGAGCGTGCGCACGCTGCCGCCGTGGGCGGCGAGCAGCCCCAGCACCGTGCGCAGGGTCGTCGTCTTTCCCGCGCCGTCCGGCCCGATCAGCCCGAACATCTCGCCGCGCCGCACGTCGAACGACAGGCCGTCGACGGCGACGACGTCGCCGAAGCGCCGCACGAGGCGGTCGACAGCGACCAGCGGGCCATCGGCGGCGCGAGGCGGGGCGCTCACTTCGCGGTTCCCGCAGTCGTCGCGGCGGCAGCGTGCGCCGCCGCCGCGCCCAGCCGCGCGGTGGCCGGCATGCCGGGCTTGAACAGCCCGTCGGCGTTGGGGAGCGCGACCTTGATCCGGTAGACCAGCTTCTCGCGCTCCTCCGCGGTCTGGACGTTCTTGGGCGTGAACTCGGCCTGGCTGGCGACGAAGGTCACCTTGCCGGTGCGCGCCTGGCCGTCGTCGGTGACGACCTGCGCCTCCTGGCCGAGGCGCAGCCGGCCCAGGTCGCGCTCGCCGACGTAGGCCGTCAGCCAGGCATCGTCAAGGTCGGTGATCACGACCAGCACGGCGCCGGGCGCGAGGATCTCGCCCGGCTCGACCAGCCGGCCGGTGACGATCCCGGCGCGCGGCGCGGCGATCGTCGCGTCCTTCACCTGCTGCTCGAGCTGCGCGATCCGCGCGTCGCCGGCGGCGAGGCGGGCCCGCGAGGCGTCGATCTCCTGCGGGCGGGAGCCGGCCTCGAGCCGGTGCAGCCGCTCGCGCGCCGCCGCGACCGCCTTGGCCGAGATGTCGCGCCGCGTCGCCGCGTCGTCGCGCGACTTGACGATTCCCGAGCCGGAGTCGACCAGCCCCTGCATCCGGTCGAGCTCGCGCTGCGCGCCGGCGAGGTCGGCCTCGGCCTGCGCGACGACCGCGCGGGCCTCGGCGATCTCCTCGCTGCGCGCGCCGGAGAGCTTCAGCCGCAGATCGGCGTCGGCCGCGTCGCGCTCGGCGCGCGCCGTGGCCAGCGCCAGCTCGAGGTCGGTGGTGTCGATCCGCGCGATCACCTGGCCGGCGGTGACGGCATCGCCCTCTTCCGGCGTCAGCGTCGACAGCGTGCCGGGGATCTTGGTCGCGACCCGCACGTCGGTCGCCTCGACGTGGCCGGAGGCGACGATCCGGTTCGGGTCGCTCTTGGCGCGGCAGCCGGTCGCGGTGAGCGTCGCAGCGAGCAGGGCGGCGAGCAGGGCGAGCGGGGAAGCGAGCGCGGCGAAGCGAGGCGAGCGAGGCGAGCGAAGCGCGGCGCATGTCAGCTCCTCGGCGGCTCGGCCAGGAGGCCGCGGATGGTGACGTCCTTCAGGTGCGCGACGAAGTCCTTCGGCAGCGGGCGCGGTACGGGGAGCAGCCCCTTCTTCTCCATCCGCGCGCGCACGGGCTCGGTGGCGAGGAAGAAGAGCAGCGAGCCGACGACCGCGAGGTGCGTGACGAGCGGGTCGACCGGCCGGAAGACGCGGAGCGCGATCCCGCGCGCGACGATCATCCGGATCGCGCCGAAGATCGCGAGCAGGTGCGGGAAGATGGTGTCGTCGAAGAGCCGGCCGCCGTGCACCAGCTCCTGCAGGACCATCGGCGGGAAGTGCGGGTTCTTCTCGGCAATCTCGACGAAGGTCTCGATGTAGCGCGCCAGCGCCTCCGTCGGCGGGAGGTCGGCGGCCGCGAGCTCCCGCAGCCGCTCGGCGGCCGGGGCCACGGCGGCGGCCAGGATCGCCCCGTAGAGCCCCTCCTTGCCGCCGAAGTGGTAGCTGATCATGGCTTTGTTGACCCGGGCCCGGCGGGCGATCTCGTCGACCGAGGTCCCGTCGAAGCCGCCCTCGGCGAAGAGGACGGCCCCGGCGGCGAGGAGGGCCTCCCTGGTGGCCTCGGAATCCCTTGCGGGACGGGGCTTTTCGCGGACGGTCGTAGTCATACAGGCTCCCGACCAAACGGACGGTTCAACTAAACGGTCGGATGAATAATGGAACGTGCCAACGGACTCTGTCAAGCCCGGAGGGAGGGGACATGCCGTGCCGCCGGGCTACGTGCGGAGCGCTGCGTGCGCCGGATTCCTCCATTCAATACTGGTTCTCCGCTCCCCCCGCAGGTGGTACCTTCTGGGCGCCTTATGGGTCGGTAAATGGCCCCGATCCGGGCGTCTTCGGGAGGGGAGAGAGCATGGCGAGCCGGGCGTGGCGTGCCGCGGTGCGGGCGGCGGTTCTTGCGCTCGCGGTCCTGTCGGTCGTGTCGTTCGCAAGCGCGCAGACGCCGGACTCCGACGGCGATTTCGTCGAGGACGCGCTCGACAACTGCCCCGCCGTCGCGAATGCCGGCCAGGAGAACCTCGACGGCGACCGGCTCGGCGACGCCTGCGATCCGTACCCGGAACTCGATCTGCGGATCCGGGCGGCCGTGGCCGCATGGGAGTTCACGAACCAGCCCACGACCGTCACCTACCGCCTGGTGTCGCGATACGGCGCGCTGCAGGCGGGACTCACCGGCATCCGGGCCACGCTCACGCTCGGCGGCGCCGCGATCTTCGGCGATGCAACGACGGCGGGAATCCTGCTCGACGGAGCGGGCACGAACCGCGCGCAGGTCGAGTTCGTTGACGGGCTGGTCGCGCTCGGGATCAGCGACGCCACGCCCGAGCGCGTCCGGCTCTCGGCCGAGGACAGCGCCGGGCTGGCGATCACGTTCGAGGATGCGGTCGTCGAGGACTTCGAGGCGACGCCCGGAGGGATGTCCGGCAACGGCTACTGGGAGTGGGGCGTCCCGACCAGCGGACCGGGCGCCGCTGTTTCGGGGTCGAAGGTCTGGGCGACAGCGCTTGCTGGCGATTACCCGGTTCCCAGTTGGTCGGGGCTCTGGTCCCGGAACTACCAGCTCCCCGCCGAAGGGCCGCTGCAGGTCGCCTACTCGAGCTGGTTCGACGGTGGCTGCTGCGACTGGGGCGAACTCGAGATCTCGTACGACTTCGGCCAATCCTGGCAGTGGATCGACGGGCCCTACGGCGATCTTTCGTGGTTCGGCTGGGATCGCCGCGTGATCGACATCTCCTGGCTGGCCGGGCAGACCGTCAGCTTTCGGTGGACGCTGGTCGGGCGCTACGAGCCCAACCCCGGCTGGTACATCGACGATTTCGCGGTCCAGGGGATCCCCCTCGTAGTCGACTTCCTCGACCCGGACGCGGATGCGGACGGCGACGGCCTGACGAATCGCGAGGAACGCGAGCGCGGCACCGACCTGTTCAGCCCGGACAGCGACACCGATGGCGAGCCAGACCCGACCGACAATTGCCCAACCGAACCCAACTACCTGCAGGAGGACAGCGACGGCGACGGAACGGGCGACGCGTGCGAGGACGCTGTCCCCAATCCGGGCCAGGAGGATGGCGACGCGAATGGCGTCGGTGACGCCTGCCAGGGGAACGACACGGACGGGATACGCGACGAGCTCGACAACTGCCCGTTCATCACGAATCCGGGGGCAGGAGGATCTCGACGGGGACGGGCGCGGCGATCCTTGCGACAACTGCGTGCTGGTCGGCCAACGCCGGCCAGCAAAGACTTCGACGGCGACTGTTCGGCGACGCCTGCGACAACTGCCCGATCGTCGCGAACTCCAGCCAGAGCGACTGGGACGATGACGGAACCGGCAATGCGTGCGAGGACGACGATCGGGACGGCGTAATCAACGGACTCGACAACTGTCCGAGCCGCTCCAATCCGACCAGGCCGACGCGGACGGCGACTACGGGGCACGGCGTGCGACGCCTGTCCGGACCAACGGAGCCCCGACGATGCCGACGGGGACCACGACGAGATCGACGATGCGTGCGACAACTGCCCCGAGGATCACAACGCCGGTCAGCAGGATCTCGACATCGACGGGCGGGGCGACGCTGTGACAACTGCCCGGATGTCGCGAACCCGGCCAACAGGACGGAGACGGCGACGGGATCGGCGATCTCTGCGACCAGGCGACGCGATCGACTCGTCTTTGCGGCTCACGATGTGGTCTTCGACCGGTCCGGTCGCTGGCCTACGCGATCGACCAGGAACAGAAGGCGCTCTACGCGTCGCCCTGCCAAGCGGGGAGTGGGCGCGGATCGCCACGTTCACGGACTATCCCGACACGATCGCGCTCGAGCCAGGCGGTGCCCGGGTCATCGTGGGGACTGTTAACTGCGTCGCGAACTGGTACGAGTGCAACGGGCTCCCGGCACAGTCGCCGTCGTAAACAGCACCGGAACGAGGTGGAGCGGATCGTGCCGCTCACGGGCGATCCGGTCAACGTCGCCTCCGGGGCCGTCGGGCGCTTCGCCGTCCCGGTCTACATCAGTTACGGAACGTCGAGATCCGGCATTACGACGCCGCGAGCGGTGCGCTCCTCGGCACGGCTCGGGCTTCAGACCTCGCACACGTGATGGCCCACCGGCGGGCGATCGCTTGTACCACAGTTGGAGGGCCACTCGCGGCTGAGCATCCTGGCCGACGGTTCGCTGGAGCCGGTCCCGTGGATGGGTTGGAACTCGGAACAGGCCGGAAGGCTGAAGTGGTTCAACCGTCGGGCGATCTGCTCCTGGGATGCCTCGGGCACCTCTCCCGCCTCTCGGCGGATCCGGCGCGCGACAACCGCCATCTGGGACTCCTCGAAAAGAGAATCGGAGTACGAGATCGACGGTGCGGCGTTCGACGACGCGGAGCGGGTTGTTTATACCGGCGAAGGGGACGAACTCGTCTACTACAACTCGCGAGCCTCAAGCCGATCGGCCGCAAGCGCCTGGTCGAACCGGGCTGCGGGTTGGCTTGACGCCGCGGGCCTGGCCGCGATGTCGGAGCACACCTGTGGGTCCTTGCACCGCCGGTGGTGGGCAACGCCGCGCACCGCCACGTCGCCTCGGCCACGGTGGATCCGGCGGCAGGTGGGGACACCGGGACGCTCTTCGTGTTCGATGCGTCGACAAGCTACGACGCTGAAGACCCGCCGACACGCTCCGGCTGCGCTGGGACGTCGACGACGACGGGACGTGGGACGCCCGCTCGCGTTCGAGCGTCAGGCTCAGCGTACGATTCACGACCCGGGAACACACTTCGTCCGGCTGGAAGTCTGGGACGCTTTGCGGCCGTCGGCAGCTCGATCGTGAGGGTCGATGTCGCAGCGCCGTCGGGTGGCACCGGGACACCCACGTCCTTCCACATCCCGATTCCGTGGCAGGAGGCTACGACTGACCTACGCGACGAGCTTCTATCTCTGGGGTGCGTCGACGCTGGGCGAGCTGGACGCTCGGACCGGGTTCGTCGTGCGCAACTGGCAACTCCTGGCGACGTGTCAGCCGTCGACGTGGAACCAACGGCCATCGGCTCTTCGCGGCGTGGACTGCCCCACAGCTGCTGTATGGCGACCCGCGCTGAACGGGATCACGATCCTCGACCTCGCCAGCGGGAACGTGCTCCGGACGATCGAACGCGCCGAAGCGACCACGTACTGGCGGCGTCGGCGCAGGGCCTGATCTTCGTCGCCTCCGGCTACTACAACGGCCGCCTCGACGTCCTGGACGCGGAGACTGGCGAGACGCTCTCGACCAGGAGTTCAGCGCGTGGCCGCGGCTCGTGGTAGATCTCTCGGGAAGCGTCTTGTACTCCCGCAGCTGCCGCGGCTGGGACAATCCCACGTTACGACGTGGGAACGGACGGTTCGATCAGCCTGACGCTTTCGACAGAGCCTTCCGTCGAACGGGTCGAGTCGTGCCCATTCTGGCGACCGGAACCAGCGCATCATCCTGCACAGCGGCGACATGCTGACCGCGACGGCCGAGCTCTACGGCGACCTCCTCGACGTCGGACAGATCGAGCGGCAGGGCTGGGTCGACGGGTTCGCGATCGACGCGGCGCGTGGGCTCGTGTTCCTCGCGCACGATGGCGTGCCGAGCGAGTCGGTCGCCTACGACCGGGAAACGCTCGTCCTGCGGCGCGCGTCGAGGGCGTGAGCCGCGTCGTCGCGATGGTCGCGCTTCCCGATGCCCTGGCGGTGATGAGCGGCTCTCCCTACCGGTTGGCGCGCTGACCTCTACCCCCACCCGCTTCCCGATCGCGGCGAGGACGAGGTTCCATCGGCGCGCGTCACCGTCACGCCCAACCAGCTCGTCGTTGCCGGGACGGTCCTCCGTTTCGATGCCTCGGGCAGCCACGATCCCGACGATCCGCTGGAATCGCTCCGCTTCCGGTGGGACTGGGAGGGGACGGAACGTGGGATTGATCGTTCGAGACAGCGCCGGCTGCCGAGCACGTTTTCGACACCGCGGGCACGAAGTTCGTCCGGGTCCAGGTGATCGACTCACAGGCCCGCGCAGGTTCGGCGACACTCTAAGGGTCCATGTGGCGCTCGGCTCGTCGGCCGGAGTGGCGGTCGAACTACCGGTCTCAGTGTCGCAGGCGGTCTTCGACTACAGCTCGAGGCCTGCTCTACGCCGCGAGCTCCGCTCAGCGCAGCGTGCTCGCCGTCGACGCACGCACAGGGTGGGTCGCGCGAGAGTGGACGATCCCGATCGCCTCGCGAAGATCGCAGTCAGTCCCGACGGGACGACGCTGGTGTTTGTACTCGGACGGAACCAAGACGGCCTTTACGGCACGCGCATGCGGGTCGGCATTGTCGGACTACGAAGTGGTGACGTTGTCGGCCTCTGGCTCTATCCCGGGTATTTCTCGGGGGTCGCCGCGATAGAGACGGAACTCGCGGTGCTCAGGGGCTCGCTCGAAGGGCCAGGGAGAATGGAGCCTGTCTTCGCGTCGATCCGCCTCGACAATGGAGCCTTCACGTCGAAGCTGCCTGCCAATTACGATCATTGGGCGCGGCTGGAACTTCACCTCTCGCGGACTCGAGTATACGCCAGCTACGGGGACGGCGCCTTGGAAGGTGTCAACCTCACCGCGGAAGGCGAGCTTTCGGCGCGCGGCACGGTGATGTCGTGCTTCTCCTTCGATGGCTCGAGGGCGTCGCTCGCGATCGCGGCGGATGGGGTGCGGGCAATCGACGCTTGCGGCCGCATCTTCGAACTGACAGACGACCTCGCGACCGACCTGCGCCACACCGGCCAGTACCTGTACGGAGGCCACTTCAGTTCGAGCAGCTGGGATGCACGGGCCGACGAGTTCTACGGCGCGCACTCAGGCTTGGTGCGACGCTACGCGGGATCGGACTGGTCGCTGCTCGGAGAACATGCCTTGCCGGTACGGCGCTCGCGTTGGGACGCGTCGGCGGCGACACTCTCGCTCTGGTTAACGCTCAGGGCCGCTCCTGGATCGAAACCTGGAGCGTGACCCATCCGCCGGTCGCGCGCGCGGGCGACGATCGTAGCGTCGAGTGTTCAGGAGAAGGCAGGGCGCTGGCCGTACTCGACGGTTCGGCCTCGAGCGATCCGGACTCGTGGCTCGGGACGACCGAGGACATCGCGACCTGGCGCTGGGACGAGTCCGGGACGGGACTGGCGTCCTCGATGCGGGCCGAGGTCCTGCTGCCGCTCGGTAGCCACGCGATCCGACTCGTGATCGCCGACACCGGCGGCGACGCTTCGACCGACGAGACCGTCATCGAGGTCGTCGACACGACGCCACCCGCGATCCGCGTCGACTCTCCGGCCTCCGGGCAGTGCCTCGGCTCGGTCGCCGTACCGGTCGCGCCAATGCGTCCGCCGAGGACGCCTGCACCGGGGCCGAGCCGGCCGTGGCATTCGAGCCGGCGGGGCCGTTCACGGCGCACGGCGACTACACGCATGCTGGCGAGCGCCGACGGACCGGCCGGCAACGTCGGCCGCGTGGAGGTTCCGTTCACGATCGACCTGGTGCCGCCGAAGGTCACGATGCTCGGAAGACCGAACCGCGGCAGACGCTCACCTCCGTTCGCAGGTCCTGTTCGAGTCGGGCGGACCGAGACGGCGCTTCGGGCGACGTCGTGCACGAGGTCGTCCTCTCGACGGCTGCGTCGTCTACGACGGCGCGACGCGGGCGACGGCGACGGACTGCTCTCGGACGAGACGCTTGTGCTGCGACAGGAGGTCCTGTGCGACATCGCCGCGGCTGTGCGGTCGGCCGAGGAAGATCCCGGAGCTGGGAGTGAGCGACCGACTGCGGCGGCAACGCGGACGGGCCGCGACGCGGCTGCAGGGAGCGTACGCGCTCCCGGACGCCGCCTGCGGCGTGTCCCTGCGGCTGCCGAAGCTGGAGCACACGACTCGCTGAGGAAGGGGCGGGCATGACCGCTCTCACCAGACGCCGCTGCAGGGCGGCGCGGGGTGTTCGCCTGTCGCCGCTGCGGTCGCCTCGCCCGAAGTTCACCGCCGTCGCCGGACATCCTTGGATTCTGGCTGGGTAGACGATCTAACTGAACGGATGGTTCATAGTCAGGAGCATCAAATCCGGGAGGTTCCCGGAATGCCGCAACCGGGCCCGGTCCGGCTGCCCGGACCGGCCTTGCGGCGGGCGTATGCAGGCGGCGCGGATCCTGCCGATTCCCGGCAGGGTGGCTTCGCACTCGGGAACTCCCCGGCGCGCCCGATTTTCGATTTCCCCGCCCGGCGCGGGGTGGTACCTTTCCGCCGTCTAAGGAATCGGTAAATGGCCTCGATCCTGGACGTCTTAGGGAGGGGAGAGAGCATGTCGAGCCGGGTTTGAGGTGCCTGCCGGCGCGGGTGGCGCTGATGGCGCTCGCGCTGCTGCCGGTGGTTTCGTTCGTCAAGCTGCGCAGAAGCCTGGACTCAGGACGGCGACTTCGTCGAGGACGCCTACGACAACTGCCCGGCAGTCTCGAATGCAGGCCAGGAGAACCGCGATGGCGACCGGCTCGGCGACGCCTGCGATCCGTATCCCGGAACTCGATCTGCGGATCGGGGCGGCCGTTGGCCGCATGGGAGTTCACGAACGAGCCGACGACCGTCACCTACCGCCTCGTGTCGCGCTACGGCGCGCTGCAGGCGCGACTCACGGGCGTCCGGGCGACGCTGACGCTTGGACGGCGCCGCGGTCTTCGGCGATGCAGCGACGGCGGGAATCCTGCTCGCCGGTGCGGGCACGAACCGCGCGCAGATCGAGTTCGTGGACGGGCTGGTCGCGCTCGCGATCAGCGACGCCAGGCGTCGAGCGCGTGAGGCTCTTCGGGCGAGGACAGCGCCGGCGCTGGCGGGTCAGCGTTCGAGCATGCGGTCGTCGAGGACTTCGAGGCGACGCCCGGAGGGATGTCGGGCAACGGCTACCTGGGAGTGGGGCGTTCCGACGAGCGGACCGGGCGCCGCGGTCTCCGGGATCGAAGGTCTGGGCGACCGCGCTCGGCTGGTGACTACCCGGTCCCCAGCTGGTCCGGGCTCTGGTCCGGCAGCTACCAGCTGCCGGCCGAGGGGCCGCTGCAGGTCGCCTACTCGAGCTGGTTCCACGGCGGCTGCTGCGACTGGGGCGAACTCGAGATCTCGTACGACGGCGGCTGGTCGTGGCAGTGGATCGACGGGCCCTACGGCGATCTTCTCGTGGCTCGGCTGGGATCGCCGAGCGATCGACATCTCGCTGGCTGGCGGGGCAAACCGTGAGCTTCCGCTGGTCGCTGGTCGGTCGCTACGAGCCGCAACCCGGGCTGGTACATCGACGACTTTGCGGTCGTGGGGATCCCGGTCACGGTCGACTTCCTCGACCCGGACGCCGAGCGGACGGGATGGGCTGAGCAATCGCGAGGAACGGGAACAGGAACCGACCTGTTCAGCAAGGACAGCGACAACGATGGCGAGCCAGATCCGACCGATAATTGCCTGACCGAATCCGAACAACCTGCAGGAGGACAGCGACGGGACGGAACCGGCGACGCGTGCGAGGACCGCGACGAGGACGGCGTGGTGGACCCGCGGGACAACTGCCCCGATCTGCCGAATCCGGCGCAGGACGACCCCGATGGCGACCGCCTCGGCGATCCGTGCGACAGCTGCCCGGCGGCCTACGACCCCTACCAGGTCGATACGGTGCATCCCGGAGGACCGGGCGATGCCTGCGACGATCCCGAGGGGGACGGCATCCCGGACGCGTCCGACAACTGTCCCGACACCGTGAATCCCGGCCAGGAGGACGCCGACGGCGACGGGATCGGCGATGCGTGCGACCGCTTCGGGATCCCGCTCACGGCCGAGGTGCAGGGAAGCGCGACCGCGCTGGCCGGCGAGGCGGCGACGATCACGGTGCGGCTGGTCGACGACGCGGGGAACCTGCTCCCGGGACAGGCCGACGTCCGCATCACGCTGGCGCTCACCGGATCGGCCGTCTTCGCCGAGACGGCGCGCCAGGGCCTGCTCGTCGCAGGCGGCGGCACCCAGCGCGCGCTGGTCGAGTTCGTCGGCGGCGTGGTCGTGCTCGACGTGCGGGACGCCATGGCGGAGCGGGTGGACCTGACGGGGATCGACACCGAGGGGATCGGCATCCGCTTCAGCGGGGTCGTGCGCGAGGATTTCGAGACGCCGAGCGGCTTCTCGATCGATCCACGCAACCCCATGGTGTGGGGGCTCGGCGAGCCGGTGGGCGGGCCGGGCCGGGCCGCGTCGGGGCGCTCCGCCTGGAGCACGGGGTTCGCGAAACCGGCGCAGGACTGGCAGGAGTCCCGGCTGATCTCCGCGAGCTACCGGCTGACCGACGGCCAGCCTCGTCTCGAGTTCGCCAGCTGGATCGACACCTACTACTGGCTGGGGTCCGTCACGATCTCCACCGACGGAGGGGCGAGCTGGGCCTGGATCGGCGGACCGCGGACCTCCGGCGCCGACTACAACCGGATCGCACTTGACCTCCCCTACTACGCGGGGCGGGAGGTGAAGTTCGGGTTCCGGATCACCCGGGCGCCGTACTACCCGAGCGCGGGCTGGTTCGTCGACGACGTCGTCGTGCGCGGCGTCCAGCCCGTCATCGCGTTCCTCGATCCGGCCGCCGACGCGGACGGTGACGGTCTGCCGAACGCGGCCGAGCTCGAGCGCGGCACCGACCCGGCCGTGGCCGACAGCGACGGCGATCGCGTCGCGGACCCGGCCGACCGCTGCCCCCTCGTCTTCGATCCGCAGCAGGGGGACCAGGACGGCGACGGGACCGGCGACGCCTGCGAGGACTCGGACGGCGACGGGTTGACGGACGCGCGCGACAACTGCCCGACCCTTCCGAACACGGACCAGGCCGACGCGGACGGCGACGCGCGCGGCGACCTGTGCGACAACTGCCCCGCGACCCCCAACCCCGGACAGCAGGACGGCGACGGCGACGGCGTGGGCGACGCCTGCGATGACACCGACGGCGACGGCCTGTTCGATGACCACGACAACTGCACATTCATCGCCAATCCCGGCCAGCAGGACGCCGACGCGGACGGGCCCGGCGACGCCTGCGACAACTGCCCGGCGCTCTGGAACGCGCGCCAGATCGACGCCGACGCGGACGGAATCGGGGACGAGTGCAGCCGGAGACGGCTGGCGCCCCCGGCTTCGTCCACCCGCCGTACGAGCTGCCGTTCGGGGCACAGCGGGCGGTGATCGACGTCCCGCGCGGCCGGGCCTGGATCGCCGACCCGCGGGCCGCCGCATCGTGGCCATCGACCTCGCCAGCGGCTTGGCCGAGCGCGTCTTTGAATTCAGCGGCCGCCCCGACGAACTGGCGCTTTCGTCCGACGGAGCGAGGCTCTGGATCGCGCTGACGATCCGCGAGACCGGCGGCTACAACCCGACCCGCGACTCCCAGCTCGCCTCGATCGACCTGGCGCGGCAGGTGCGCGATCGGCAGTTCGCGCTCGCCAAGGGCTCGTTCGGCCTCGCTGCCACGCCGGCGGCCGTGCTCTCGTTGCGCCTGGAAGTCCAACTACAACGACCCCAGCGTGGACCGCATCGATCCGCGACCGGTGCGATCCGTTCGACGAGCGCGAAGGCCATCGCGCTGGAGCCCCCCCTCCGGGCAGCGCTTCTACGGGATCCGGTCGGGATCGGTCTGCCGCTTCGAGCTGACCGCGAGCGGCAGCGTCTCCGTCACGCGGTGCACCAGCCCGACCACCGAGTCGCAGCGCGTCTTCCTCGTCCCCGGTGGCGAGCGGCTCTGACGGGCACCGACTACGAGCTGGCGATTGCCGAGTCGGCGGGCCAGGACCTCGTCCTCGTGCGGAATCCCTCCGTGGCGTCGTTCGACCTCACGGCCTCGACATCCCCGCCTGACACGCGCCAATGCGCGGGGGCGGACCTCGAGTACCTCAACACTCAGCACGCTGCTTCCGTTCGGCGGTGCACCGCTCGCGGCGCCGGCGCTGGCGCTTGGCTTTCCGCGGGGAGGAAGTCGTCGCGATCGTGGCGAGCCGGGCGCACGAGAATCGAGCTGCTGTCCCACCCGGCGCCGGACGGCGGCACGAACCGGCCGCCGAGCGTGGCCGTCGCGGTATCGCCCACCTCCGGCGGGACGACCGAGACGACGTTCGTGCTCGACGCTTCGGGCAGCTCCGATCCCGACAGCGGTGCGGCCGGGATGCGCTACCGCTGGGACTACGAAGGCGACGGCACGTGGGACACACCGTTCGAGTCGTCCCCCTCAACCGAGCGCCGGTACCCGAGGGCCGGCTCGTTCTTCGTCCGCGTCCAGGTCGTCGATCCGTACGGCCTCGATGCCCTCGGTGAAGCGCGCGCCGACGTCGGGTTCGTGCCCGACCCGGCGACCCCGGAAGGGTCGACCCGACTTTCCGCTACGCCTTCCGCTCCCCCGGCGCGGCGTTCGACGCCGCGCGGCGCCGGATCTACCTCGCCGAGTCCAGCGCCAACCGGATCCACGCGCTCGACGCGGAGACGGGGCTGGTGCGGTGGAGCCTGTCGCTCGACGGCGCGCCCTCGGCGCTCTTCCTGGCGCCGGACGGCGCCCAGTTGCTCGTCGCCCTGGGCCCGCCGGGCTACACGCACCGGACGCCGTGGGACGAGGCGCGCCGCGGCACGGTGGCGTTCGTGGATCTCGACCTCGTCACCGTGGCCTACAGCGTACCGATCGAGTTCGTAGCTGACGACCTGATCCAGGTCGCCGACGGCCGCATCGTCGCCCTGACCCGGGCGGTGACCGGATCGGCACGTTCCGGGCGGACACCGGCGCCCGGCTCGGCACGCTGATCACCGGGTGGTGGAACGAGATCGAGCCGCATCCCGGAGGCGAGCGCTTCTACGCCCGCAGCCGTGCTGCGTGGACCGCTTCGAAATGCCGCCAGGCGAGGAGCAGAAGAAAGCGTCCACGCGGGTCAGCCGCCATGGGTGGCAGCAGGGATCGCCTCTGGGGCAGTCCGCTCGGGGACGCCGTGCTGACCGAATCGGGGCGGATGCTGCTGCTCGCTCCGGAGGCGAGCGCCGACTTGAAATCGGGCCCGGACCTGGGGGTCCTGAGGATGCATGCGGCGCTCTTCGACCCGGCGACGCACACGATCTTCGCCAGCTCCGGGAACGTGCTTTACAGCTTCAACCTGGAGAGCGGGATCCCGATCGGCACCCACGACGCGCACGGCCCCGGTGACGCCCTCGGCCGCTTCGAGGAGCGGCTGGCGCTGGTCCAGCTCGAGGATCCTGGACGGAACTCCGGCTCCTGCCCCACCCGCTGCTCGCGGGGGCGACCAACGCGCCGCCGACGGCGGCCTTCGAGGTCAGGCCCGCAACCGGGGCGACGACCGAGACGGTCCTGACGCTCGACGCCGGGGCCTCGAACGACCGGGAGCACGGGAGCCCGGGCCTGCTGTTCCGCTGGGACTTCGAGGGAGACGGGACCTGGGACACGCCGTGGCAGGTTTCGGCGCTCCAGACCGTCCGCTACCAGGCCTCGGGGCAGAAGACGATCCGGCTCCAGGTGCACGACGACCTGGGAGCCACCGCGACCGCCGAGCAGCGGGTCGAGGTGGCCTTCGAGCCGACGCCCGGCGAACCGCCGCCGCCGCACTCGCCGTTCCTCTACGACATCCGGCTGTCCAGCATGGTGATCGCCCGATGGCTCCCTCGGGCCTACCTGATCGACTCCGCGGGCCGGACGCTGGACGTCATCGACCTCGCCACCGGCTGGATCGAGCGGCGCTTCCGCTTCGACGGGACGCCCGCGGAGGTCTCGCTGTCTCCCGACGAGACGCGGCTGGCGGTGCTGGTCAGCTTCTACGACCCGGACAACTCGTGGTCCGGCGCCCCCGCGGTCCGCTCGGAACTGGCGGTCTTCGACACCGCCTCGGGATCGAAGGTCGCGCACCACGAGCTGCCGTTCGCCGCGGGCGGTCTCGCCGCCGCCCACAGCTGGGCCGTACTCAGCGACCTGGCCGCGGGTGTCCACGTGCTCGATCTCGTCACGGGGCAGGAGCTGTCCGCGGCGAATCTCCCCGCGTACGGCGTCTCCGGCAACAAGCGCGTCGCTCTCCACCCGTCCGAACGCGCCGTCTACGCGCAGCACCAATCCGACTCGTATGCGAGCTTCGCGCTCACGGCGCAGGGCGTGATCGAGCCGACCGGAAAGACCTTCAACAACGCCAATGGAGCGCTGCGCGTCACCGCCGACGGCCGGCGGATCTTCTCGGCTGGACGAGTAGGTCTGGGCGGTCGGAGAAGAATCCCGCGACCGACCTCTCGATCGAGTCGTCCTGCTGGTCCTGTGTCGACGGATCCCGCTACTACACAACATCGAGCCGGACAGCGCGAAGGCCACGATCTTCACGACCTCCGGCTCCAGCTACAGCTACAAGCTCGAGTACCGCAACCTTCACACGTATCTCGTGTTCGGTTCGCTCCAATTCGAGACCTATCCGGACCCGCTCGCCGCGATCGGTACGAGCGGCTCGTGGCTCGTGGTCGTGACCGCGAACAGCTACTACGTGCGCTGCAGGTTCTCGCTGTTCCCGCACCCCGCTCCTCGGCGGCGGCATCAACACGCCGCCTGCGGCGCGCCTGGAGCGGTCGCCGGCGGGGGAGGTGACGACGCTCGACCTCGTGACGCTCGACGCCAGTGCGTCGTTCGACGCGGAAACGCCGCAGGAGTCGCTGCTGTTCCGGTGGGACGCCGACGGCGACGGCAGCTGGGACGGTCCCTTCTCCTCGGAGCGGGTCATCCAGCAGCGCTACCCGGTCGCCGGGCGCCGCACGCCCCGCGTGCAGGTCCGGGACAGCCTCGGGCTGACGGCCGAGGCTGGCGTCGAGTTGACCGCGCAATTCGTTCCGGACCCGGGCGAGCCGTTCGTGCAGGACGCGCCCTACGAGCTGCCGCTGTTCCCGCGAGATGCGATCTTCGACGAGACGCGGTCGGTGCTCTGGATCGCAGAGGATCGCGGCACGCGCCTGCTGGCGATGAATCTCGAGACGGGTTTCGTCGAGCGGCAGTACCGGCTGGGGCTCCATCCGGAGCGGCTTTCGCTGGCGCCGGACCGTTCGCGGCTGATGGTCTGCAGAGCTCGCCCTACCCCCGCGATGCCGCGCTGCCCAGCCAGCCCTGGCAGGCGCACATCGTGTCGATCGACCTGGCGAGCGGGCTCCTGGACCGCCAGTTTGCGATCGAGGGAAGGGTCTATCGGCTCGCGGCGCTCGACGCCCGGCGCACTGTCGTCGGCGGGACCGTGGAGGGGCAGGCCTGCCTCCGGCTGTTCGATGCGGACGGCTCGATCGCCGGCCGGTCTCGACACGGGGAAGACCCCGTCCGAGATCGCCGTCGTCCCGTCGGGGCGCACCTTCTACACCTCGGCGGAATACTCGCAGTTGCAGCGCTTCGACGTGTCGGACGACGGGACGATGGCCATGACCGCTCAGGTTCCGCTCAAGATCTGGGACCAGGAACTCCGGACCACGCCGGCGGGAGAGTACCTGCTGGTCTCGTCCCTCGGCGCCGCGTTCGCCCTGGACCCCGATCCGGCGCGCGACCTGCGCATCCCGCAGGACGTGCCGGCGCCCTGGCTCTGGGCCGCCTTCGACGTACCGGGCAGGAGTCTGCTGACGATCGGCACGAACTGGTGGCTCGAGGCCTGGGACCTCGAGACCCTGCTGCCGAGCGCGCGCGTGCCCTTCGTGGGCAGTTCCTGGCCGATGTCGATGAAGGAATTCGGGCTGGCCGGCTCGCGGCCCGTAGTGCTCGAGGCCGACCGAGAATTACTCCTCCGGCGTACCTAAGCTGCAGGTGCGGTTCGTCGATCACCCGGCCCCGGGAGCAGGCTCGAACACGCCGCCCGAGGCGGTGCTGACCGTGTCCCCGTCTGCGTCCGGCACGACGCGCACCGTCTTCACCTTCGACGCCTCGGCCTCGCGGGATGCCGAGGATCCCGCGGACCAGCTGCAGTTTCGCTGGGACCTCGACGGAGACGGGCTACTGGGAGACACCCTTCTCCGCGTCGAGCGTGCTCGTCACGCGGCTACCTCGGGCCGGTTCACGACGCGCGCAGGTGCAGGTCCGCGATCGCTTCGGCCGCGTCGGCTCCGCTTCGGTCGAGGTGACGGCCGAGTTCGAGCCCGATCCGGGGACTCCGGTTGCGGCCAACACGCCGTTCCGTTTCGCCGAGACGATGGAGCGGGCGGTCTTCGAGCCGGACGGGACCAGGGCGTGGCTGTACGAGCCGGAAGTGAAGCAGATCCTCTCGCTCGATCTCGCGAGCGGGTTGCTCGAGCGTGCCTACCCGCTCGGGGCTCCGCTCACCGAGATGCGCCTGGTGCGCGGCGGGACGCAGTTGCTGCTCATCACGGCGCAGCCCGACGGTCCCGGCTCGGGCGGGCCCGAAATCGCGCCCTATCACGTCATGCTGCTCGACCCGGCGACCGGGATCCTCGATCGGCAGTACCCGTTCACGGAATCGGTCGCCGACGCCGACCTGACCGCGGACGGCCGGGTCGCGGTACTGATCGAAGGGCCCGCGGGAGAAGTGCGGCTGCTCGACGAGGCCACTGGACAGCTCCTGGGCAGCGTCCCGCTGCCGAACGCCGACTCGCTGGCCGCTCACCCGACGAATCCCGTGCTCTACGCCTGCCAGCCCGGTGCGCCGCGCGTGCACCGGATCGACGCGCCACCGGACGAGGGGCCGGCCCTCACCGCCGCCGCGATCGGCTGCGGCGAGGACCGCCTCCGGATCGTCCCCGACGGGAGCCGGCTGCTGACCGGTTCGGACACGTTCCTGCTGGGAGCGGACGCACCGCACGACCTGGTGCGGCAGGCGGACGAGTTCTGGTCCGATCCCGGCTACGACGTCGTCTTCGATCCGCCCCGGCGGACGCTGCTCCTGGCCGCGAACGGCAGCTACGGCTACGTCTTTTCCTACAACCTGGAGAGCCTGCTCTACGTGCGCGGATCCTCCACCAGCCTGTCCGGATGGACGATTGTCAACACGGGAATCGCAGCGGACCGCGTCGTGCTGCTCGAGTCGCTGAGGGAGGGCTCGGCGGGCTGGCGCTCGCAGATCCGCTTCGTGCCGCACCCCGTTCCCGAGGGTGGCACGAATGCGCGCCCGACGATCGCACTCGCGGTTTCTCCGGAGACCGGCACGACCAACACGCGGTTCACGCTCGACGCCTCGGCCGTGGCCGACGCCGAGACGCCCGGCACCGGGTTGCGGGTGCGCTGGGACTTCGACGGCGACGGCGCGTGGGACACGAAATTCCGGAATGCGACGGTGCGACAGGAGCGCTTCGTTGTCGCCGGGCCGCGCACGGTGATCGCCGAGGTCTGCGACGAGCTGGGCCTGACGGCCCGCGCCTCGGTCGCGCTGGACGTGCGGTTCGAGCCCGACCCCGGCGAGCCGGTCCCCACGCACCCGCCCTACCGCGTGCCGATCGGGTCCTCGTCGGTCGATGCAGCGATCGATCAGGTTCGGCCGCAGGTGTTCTCGATCGACTGGGACCGCGGCGCCCTCACGCGCACCGATCTGACGACCGGACTTTCCGACCGGCGGATCGTGCTCGACACGGCGCCCATGACCTACGGGCTCTCCGCCGACGGCGCGGCGCTCCTGGTGGTCGGCGACGAGTACGGGCCGGACTACAACAGCCCGCGGGTCGTCTCCACGATCGATCGAGCGTCCGGAACGAAGGTCGCGGCGATCCGGCTCCCCGTGATTCCCTACCCGATCGCCGTGGCGAGCGCGCGCCTGATGTTCGGGGTCGCCCAGACCCCGAACGGCCGACGGCTCCAAGCGTACGATCCGGCGACGGGCGAGTTGATCGCCGAAACGGCCGACCTCCCGCCCGGCGACGTCGACGGCCTGGCGGCGACTCCCGCGGGCGATCGGCTGTATCTGCAGGGTGAGACGGCGATCCTGCGCTACGACCTCACCGCCGAGCGGACCCTGGTGCGCACGGCCTCGTGCGGGCAGACCCTTGCAGGACTGGGGGGCCGGCCTCTGGCTCGCTCCGGACGCGTCGCTGCTCCTGGCCGATCCGGGCGACCTGTTCCGGCTGTCCGACGATCCCGGGCGCGACCTCGAGCTGGTCGGCTCGCTCGACTCGACGGAGTCCAGCCAGCGCCGGGTCGAGGCGGTCGCATGGGACCTTCCGAACGGCGAATTCCACCTGCTCCGCGGCGAGTACTCGCGCTGGATGCAGGTCCGGATCGAGGATCTGCAGGTGCTGGGGAGCGCTTCCGTCTACGACCGGACGCGCACGCTCGGCAAGCACGGCAAGACGCTGTCGTTCGCGCGCTATTCGTACTACGGTGACCCGCCGCAGGCGGTCATCATCGAGCAGCAGCACGTGAACCACTCCCCGCGCGCCGACGCCGGGCCCGACCAGGCGGTCGAGTGCAGCGCCGCGGGAGCGGCGCGCGTGACGCTGGACGGCAGCGGTTCGTCGGACGGCGACTCGACACCGGGGACCGCGGACGACATCACGGCCTACGCCTGGTCGGAAGCGGGCGAGACGTTCGCCGAGACGGCCCGCGCGGAGCGGGACCTCGCGCTCGGCGAGCACCGGCTGCGGCTGGTCGTGACGGACGCCGATGCCGTGACCGACGACGACGAGGTCCGCATCGAGGTCCAGGACAGCGCGGGCCCCGCGACTCGCATCGACTTCCCCGCATCCGGGCAGTGTCTCGGTCCGAACGCTGTCCCCGTCCTGCCTCAGGGCACCGCGCAGGACGCCTGCACCGGGACCGAGCCGGCCGTGGCATTCGAGCCGGCGGGGCCGTTCACGGCGCACGGCGACTACACGCTGGTGGCGAGCTCCGTCGACCCGGCCGGAAACGCGAGCCGCGTCGAGTCGTCGTTCACGCTCGACCTCGTTGCGCCGCAGGTCGCGATCCTCGAGCCGGAGGACAGAAGCCGGCTCACGCTTCCGCTCGAGGTGCGCTTCGAGGCGACCGACAGCGACGGCGCCGCCGGCGAAGTCGTGCACGAGGTCGTCCTGCTCGACGGGTGCGTGGTCTGGGACGGGGCGACGTTCGGCGACGGCGACGGGCTGCTGTCGGACGAGACGCTCGCCGTCGACGAGGCGGCGCTGTGCGGCGTGGCCGCGCGCTGCGGGACGCGGGCCTGGAAGAACCCCGAGCTGGCCGTGACCGCGACCGACTGCGGCGGCAACGCGGGGCGCGCCGCGAGGAGGCTCCGGGGGGCATACGCTCTCGGCGACACCGCGTGCGGGTTGGTGCGGCGGCCGCCGGGGCTCCAGAACTCGACGCGCTGAGGAGACGGGCGCGATGGGCGAACCCAACGGGCGCGGGCGGCCGGCGACCCGCGCCGCGGCCTCGACGGCCGTCGCCCTTGCGCTCGCCCTTGCCCTCGCCGGCCCGGCCTGCTCGCGAGCCCCCGAGGCGCATCCCGCGACCCCGATCGTCCCGTCCACGGCGCCGAAGCATGCTCCCGCCGCACGTGTTCCCGTGCCACGGCCCGTCGAACCGTCGCAGCTCCCGCTGCCGCAGCGCTGGACCGAGACGGAAGACAGGCCGCTGCCGCTCACCTTCGGCATCGATCTCGACCTCGTCGCCCCGCTCGGCGACGGACCGGCCAACGCTGCGGTCTACTTCCGGGACTTCGCGCAGGAGGAGGGAAGCCGGGCCGTCGAATGGGAGGAGGCGCTGACGCGGAAGGTCAGGCGCAGCGTGGCGGGCCAGGAGCGCTCGGTCCTTCCGCCGGACGACCCACTGCTGCTCGAAGCCGAACCGTGGGTCGACCAGGCCCGCATGCGCTTCTATCCCGACACCTGGCCGAACGCGCTTCTCGCACCCGGATCGCCGAACCTGCTGCAGCCGCTCCTGCTGGCCGAATCGTGGGTTGCGCGCAGCGGGACCCGGACCGACCCCGAAGCGGCCAGGGAGGATTGCCGGCGCGCGGTGCGGAGCGGCCGACTGCTGCTCCAGGACGACGTCACGATCGCTCAGAACCTGGCCGGCGTCGCGTGCGTCCGGCTCGGTGCCGAGTGCTTCTACGAGGTCGCCCGCCGGGAGGGGGACACGAGCGGGATGCTCGTCGCGGAACGCGTCCTGCACGAAGCCCTCGGCCTGCGCGCGCGATCGGAATCGCGGCTCCACAAGCTCGAGCTCTCCGGCACCGTGGAGCGACGCTGGTGGGCGCCGTGGGAGAGGGTCACGATCTTCCCCGACCGGGACGTCGAGAGGGTCATTCGCATGGCAGGGCGCGACTCCTCACGCGCGCTGCGGCTCGAGGCCCAGCTCCGCCTGGCGATCGTCGCCCTGGCCGGGTCGTCCGGCCAGCGCGCACGGGCGCAGGGCGCGCTCGACGAGCTCGCGAAGGACCCTGACCCGCTTGTCGCCTCGTCGGCGATCGAGCTGCGCGGCGAGGTGGCGAAGGGCATGAACGGCCAGCGCGCCGTCTCGGACCTGGGGGGCAGGTGACGGTGATGCTCTTCCCTCCTGCGGGACGGGAGGATGCAGCCGGGAATGCCGGCTTCGCGCGATCTACCTGCGAGCGGACGCGTTCGAACGCCGCCCTGCCGCCTTGATCGGCGGGACGGCGCCCGGTGAACCCTCCGCCGAGAGTCCCAGTCCCTCCGCGAGCATCGTGACCAGCAGCGTGTTCAGGCTGACCCCCTCCGCGGCCGCCAGGAGGCCAAGTCGTCGGTGAAGCGAGCGCGGCAACCGGAGGACCAGCTTCCCACTCGCCTCTTCGGGTGGCCGGGGCGGGGGGATGGAAAGACCTCGCTCCAGGCAGTCGTCGACCCAGGTCACCTGGGCCTGCCGAAGGCTTCGCAAGGCTGACGTGGGTGTTGCGCCGTGCGCCATGCAGCCCGGCCAATCCGGGACTTCCGCGACGAACGGTTCGTGCGGCCCGATGCGCCACAGCAGGACCGGGTACTCCTGTCGCAGGTACTCCTCAGCGCTCGTCTTCATCCGCTTCATCGAGTACCTCCTCGAGGAGCGGCGATAATGATACTGCCTGCAGTACTACATTGCAGACGGCTGGGCCTGCGAGAGGGCGGCAGCGACCCCGCCACGGAGCGCGAGCGGCGGTTGCCTTCGCCGTCCTGTCGGCGGAGATACGAGATCGGCAGCGGCACCGGCGGTGCCGGCCGGAAACTCCCCCTGGGGTGCTCCGCTTCCCGGCGAGCGCCCCCCTCAGCGCCCGAAGTGCCCCCACGGCCCTGCGCCGTCCGGCCCGACGCCCTCCACGATCCAGCAGGCGAACGGCCCCTCGAACGGGTCCTGGAACGCCGTGTCGGTGTCGTCGTCGTCGAGCGCCGTGACGTCGACGAAGTTCTCGGCCGCCCGGCAGTCGGTCGCGCGCCAGACGCGGTAGCGCTGCGCCACGACATCGTCCTGGAAGCGCAGCATCGTGCGTCCCGCCCCGCGGTCGACCGCGGTGATCGCGATCTCCTCCGGCACCCCGCAGGCATGGATATCGCAGCCGACGAAGTCGCTGGTCAGCGACACGTCGTCGACCCACCACCCCGTGCCGGTGCCGTTGATGGAGCCGAGGCGGAAGCGCACCCGGACCGACTTCCCGGCGAAGGAGGTCAGGTCGACGCTGGTGCGAACCCAACCGCCGCTGCTCGCCGACCAGCACTTCCTCGCGTCGGTGCCGTTTCCGCAGGTGTGCGTGTACGGGCGCTCGGCGATGAAATCCTCGAGATCGGTCCAGCTCGCCCCGCCGTTGTCGCTGATCTCGACCATCCCGCCGCTCTTGCCGGGGGTCAGCTCGTAGCGCTGCCAGAAGGAGAGGGTCGCGATCCCCTCGGGCGCCAGCGGGTCCGTGAGCAGGACGACGTCCCGCTGCAGCGCGCGGTCGCTGGCGAAGTAGCTGTAGCGGCCGCCGGGGGTGTGGTTCTGGGTGGCGACGACGCGCCACTCGTCCGATCCGAACAGCGCCTGGTGGCTCCACCCCGGAGCCTCCGCTCCGGCGTGCTCGATCGACTCGTCGTGCGCGTCGAGGCGGTGGTCGGACTCCAGCAGCTCGGTGAAGCCGTCCTGTCGCGTCGTGCAGGCCGGGCAGCCCATGCCGACGGTGAAGAGCGGCGTGGCCTGGCAGGAGACGCCGGCGCCGATCCGGACGCGGAAGGTGACCTGGGCCTGGCCGCCGGCCGGCAGCCATCCCGCCGCGCGCGGCGAATCGAGCACCGCGACGTCGGCCGCCGCCGAGAGGGCGACCCAGGCGTCCGGAGCGGCCTCGGAACCGATGTTCTCGATCGTGACGCCGAGATCCACGGTCTCGCCGATGTCGGGGACGCCGTCGGCGTCGCAGCCGGACGCGAGGTCGGAGACCGAGTGCACCTTGAGGCGCAGCCACGGCCCGTTCATCGGGATCACGTCGGTCGTCCCCTCGAAGGGCCGGTCGTCGTGGCCCGTCACCGTGATCTCCATCGGGCCGGGGTTCATCGGGGCCGGGTCGAAGTGCAGGACCGCCACGCCCGAGGCGTCGGTGTAGGCCGCGGCGAGCAGCCCCTCGTCCTTCTTCCGCGCGGCGACGAGGTCGCCCTGCACCGCCGCGCCCGCGCGCCGCACGGTCACGCTCATCGAACCGCTTCCCGCCGGGACCTGGTGCGTCGTACGCCACATCCAGCGCACGCGGGGCGCGGGTCCACATCGTCAGCGACGGCTCGCCGAGCAGGTTGTACATGTCGACGTAGTAGGCGACCGTTCCGGTGTTGCCGTAGTGGCTGTAGAGGTCGGCCTTCGCCCGGTTGTTGACGACGGCGATCGGCGGGGTCGAGTCCATCGGGAACAGGTGGGTGTTCAGGCGGCGCTGGAAGTAGTCGTCCTCGTCCCAGTACGAGTTGTTGCTGGCGCCGAGGTAGGCGATCGCACCCTTGTGGGCCGAGCGCTGCCAGGTCTCGGCGAAGCACTCGGCATCCTGCAGCGAGCCGGTCACGCAGGCGTTGGCGATGACGAAGGGGTACATCCCGTCGTTGGTGTTGGCGCGCACGTCGGCGGTTTCGTAGCCGCCATGGCCCGTCGGCCCCTGCCACGAGTTGTTGCCGCCGTGTCCCGAGTAGTTGACGAACGCGCGGCCCTCGTTGATCGACGCCGCGATGTCGGAGGTGTCGGTGTCATAGGTGTTGTAGTGGCGGTCGCACGCGGGATAGCCGTGCGACCAGGCGGTCGCCGCATAGCCGTTCGGCCGGTAGAAGCTGTCGATGCACCAATCGTGCGTCGCCTCGATCATGCCGATGTAGCCGCTGTCCGCGGTTCCGACGAAACCGGTCTTCTTGATCCAGCCCGTGCTGGCGAACGTCGCGCGCTCGTACGCCAGGAGCTTGTCCACGACGTCGGTCGCCTGCTGCGCGGTGCGGACCGAGACGCGCGCGACCGCGATGTCGGCGAGGTAGTCGGACCCGGAGACGCAGGCGTACCAGTTGTCGGTGACCTGGCTGTTGCCGCCGCCGTTCCCCTGGTGGATCGGAGTGAAGTCGGTGTCGCCGACGAGCAGCAGGTGGCCGAGCCGCGGGGCGGTCCAGGTGTCGTACGCCTGCTGGACGACCTGCTTCACCTCGGCGTCGGTCGGCGTGCCGTCGGCGATCTGCGAGGTCTTCCGCGCGACCACCTTCCAGCCGGTCTTCTCCTTCCAGTCGAGGAAGGGCGCGATCGCGTCGTAGAACGCGTCGTTGACGATGACCAGCAGCCCCTCGGCGCCCGACGCGGCGTCGGTGCCGAGCGGCGCGCGGCTTTCGCAGGCCGGAGGGGCGGCGAGCGGCGGGTTCAGCGCGACGGTGGCGGTCATCGCGCGGCCGGCGCGGGTGTCGGGGCGTCCGATCGCGCAGGGGTCGCCGCCACGCGCCTCGACCACCAGCCGGCCGCGGGTCCAGAGGGAGAGCAGGCCCTGCGCCGGGTTGTAGGCCAGCGGCCGGATCTCGACGAGCACCAGCTCGCGGTCGCGGATGCGCACGCGGTCGACCACCTGGACCGGGTCCGCCGGGAAGAAGACGTTCGTCGCGTAGCGATCGCGGTCGAACGCGAACGCGGGCGCGGGAGCCGCGCTCTCGAGCTTCACCCGCGGCGGCTGGACCGGCCAGATCCGGCCCGGGAGGCCCCACGCCGCCAGCGAGCGCACCTCGTGCGCGCCGAGGACGTCGAGCCGGACGCGGACTTCGGCCCCCGGCGGAACCTCGATCAGCCGGCGGAGCACGGGGAGTTCGGGGCGGCCGAGGTCGCCCGACAGATCTCCTCCGTCGAACGAGAGCACCGAGAAGCCGCCGTCGGCGCTGTCTCTGATCGTGGCCCGGAGACCGGGCACCTCGACGATCGCGGTCGTGGCCTCGTGGGTCGCGGACTCCAGCCGGATCTCGACCGCGGTCCCGGCCGCATCGGGGAGGAGCGGGAGCCACTCCGCGGCGAGCGCGTATCCGGTGGAGAAGAAGAGGCAGATCGAGAGCGTGAGGCGGAAGGCCGCGAGGCACCACGCGTGCATGGACGAACTCCTCCGGGCGGCCGGAATCGGCCGCAGCCCGTGTTCGTCCTTCTTACTGCATTACCGCCGACTCAACTGCCTAATTCGATCGTTGATACTCCGATCTCCGGCGCGAGCGCCGGGCTCTCGTCCGCGGCAGGGGCGGATCATGAGAGGCCGAGCCCCAGGTGCGGCGGCCGCGGGTGTCCAGGCGAGCGGGCCGCGTTTCCGCCCAGGTCAGACCCCGGCCCCCTCGGTGATCGTCTCGGCGATCCGGATCCCGCGCTTCTCCAGCTCCGCCGATGCACCACGCGTACGTCTCGCCGGCGATGCAGTCCTCCGGCGGAAGGATGCCGCCCTGGCGGATCGTGCCGTTCGCCAGCAGCCGCGCCGCGAGCGCGACGGGGAAACCGGTGACGCGCGCCATCGAGGAGAAGCCGTCGCGCGGTTCGTCCCACATCCAGTACTCGATCTTCACGGGCTTGCCGTTCTTCACGCCGCGCACGGTGTTGTACATGACGCAGACGTCGCGGTCCCCCTCCTTCGCGCGCAGCCGCGGGACGATCAGGGCCAGCAGGACCTCGCGCGGGACGACGCGGGCGCCGCCGACGTCGACCGGGTCGAGATCGAGCAGGCCGCACTCCTTGAGCGTCTGCACCCCGTCCCAGTGGCCCGGCCAGCGCACGGTCTTCTCCGAGAAGTCCCGGAGCTGCGGCCGCGAGGTGATGAAGCTCGGCATGCCGGGCGTGACGGCGCACTCCAGCGGCTCGCTCTTCCCGAACTGCGTGAAGAGGAACTTCTCGCGGTCCGTCCCGGCGTCGACCTCGACGACCGCGCCATCCTTGCGGACGAGCAGCCGGACCATGTACTCGCGCAGCACGTGGTCGAAGGCCCAGGTGATCATGTAGCGGAGCGGGCGCTTCGCAGCGATCGACTTCTCGGGGATGCCGCCGACGCGCGCGACCGCGGAGGTGGCCTCGTCGAGCTTGCGGATCCCTTCGCCGACCGTGATGTTGCTCAGGCCCGGGGCGAAGCCCATGCCGTCGATGAACGGGACGCCGCGGGCGACCGCCTGCTCGTGGAGCCACTCGCCGTAGCGGGCCAGGGTCATCCCCGGCGGGACCTCCAGCCCTTCCGTCTCGTACTCGTCCGGCGTGCGGTGGTACTCCTCCAGCATGTCGACGATCGGCAGCCCGGCCTCGATCGCGGCCTGGACGATCCGGTAGCTCGTCTTCCGGTCCGGAAGCGCCAGCGCGCCGGCGTCGTAGCCTTTCATCGCGTCGCGGACGGCCTTCGCGTCGGAGACGTCGAGCGCGTGCGGCACGACGTTGCCGGCGCCGACCTGGCGGCGGGCCTTCTCGAGCGCATCGGTGCTGCGGCCGACGAGGCCGATCTGCTGGACCTTGGGGTCCTTCGCGAGGTCCCACGCCACCGCCGTGCCGATCTTCCCGGAACCGCCGAACACGAGGATCTTCATGGCTGCCTCCTGGATGGCTTGAGATACCACAGAGCACGCGTGAACAACCGGGGAATTACTCGCTTTGCCAACCGCGTCAGCCAAGCGGGCTCGCCGATTGACTTGCGCGAGCCGTCGCCGTTACGCTGCGTGCGATGGGGGGAGAGCGCGCGATTGCGCGCCGCATCCTCCCGCGGACGCTTCCTGGCAGACCTTCTCCCCGGAGGGATGTGCCATGTCCACCGCAACATGCCGTTCGCGACTGCCGCCGTCCATCGCCGTCCTCGCACTGTTCCTCGCGGTCGCAGCCTCCGCAGCCCTTGCCGCCCGGGACACCTTCAAGATCGTCCCCGGCCCGGCCGTGATGAGCGACGAGGAGAAGGCGATCCAGCCCGATCCGGCGCGCGGGGCCGAGCACGGCGTGATCCTGGTCGAGGAGACCGACCGGAACGACAACCTCGGCCGCTGGACGGAGATCTCCTTCCACCAGCGGGCAAAGATCCTCAGCAACGAGGGGCGGCGGCTCGCCGACATCACGATCCCCTTCGACATCGAAGCCGACCAGATCTCCCAGTGGTGGGCGCGCACGATCCTGCCCGATGGCCAGGTCCTCGAGGTCCCGAAGGAGGCGCTCACCGAGCAGACGGTCGTGAAGTTCCGTGGCGACGAGGTCAAGCAATTCAAGGTGGCGATGCCGGGCGTCGTACCCGGAGCCGTGATCGACTACGGATTCGTCCTGCGCACCACGGAGTTCCTCGCGCCCGACACGGTCTGGCTGCAGCGCGAGTGGCCGCTGCAGCTGCTGCGCTACCGCTGGGCGCCATATGCGCGGCTCGCGTCGGGCTACACCTGCCGGCGCGTGTCGGGGCTCGACGTCACGCCGACCGTCAAGGACGGCAAGGTCCTGGTCGAGGCAAAGGACATCCGGCCGGTGGCGGACGAGCCGATGATGCCGCCCAGCGCCGAGTCGAAGGCGTCGGCGGTGTTCTACTACCATCCCAGCGAGACCACTCCCGCCGTGTACTGGGAGGTGGTCGCCAAGGCGGTCGAGATGGAGAACGACTTCTTCCTCTCGAAGGCGGCGGTGGCCGATCTCCTGGAGCGCGCCGCGCCGCCGGCGAGTGACGCCGTGACGCCGAAGCTGCGGGCGGTCTACGACTGGCTCGGCGCGAACATCGAGAACGTCACGACGCGGACGATCGAGGCCGAAGAGCTGGCGGCGCGGGCGAAGGACCGCTCGGAGGAGGACACCGCGCGGTTCGTCATGCAGAAGCGGCGCGGGGAGAGCTTCCAGATCGCGCAGCTGTTCGTGGGCGCCGCGCGGAAGCTGGGAGCCGAGGCCTGGATCGTGCTCGCCGCGGATCGCACGGAGAACTACTACAACCCGGCGCTGCTCGACATGCGCCAGTTCGGCTGGACGCTGGTCGCGGTGCGGGCTCCCGACGGGCCGCAGGAGCGCTTCGTCTTCGTCGCACCCGGTTCGGGTCTGCCGTACGGCGAGGTGCCGTGGTGGCTGACCGGCGTGAACGTGCTGGTGGCGACGAAGGACGGGCCGCTCCCGGTGCCGGTCCCGGCCTCGGAGGCCGCGGGCAACGTCGGAACGACCCGCGCGACGGTCACCTTCTCGCCGGAGGGAGACACGGCGAGCGTCTCGTGGACGACCGAGGGCACCGGCCAGTACGGCTACAGCCGCTGGCGCTCGCTCCGGCGCATGAAGCCCGACGAGCGGGAGAAGGAGCTGCTGAGCATCTGCGGCGGCAGCGGCGAGCTGGAGATCAGCGACGCGCGCGCCGAGGGGCTGGCGGAGAATGTCGCGACCGACCGCGTGAGCTGCGCCGGCGAGATCCTGGCGACGAACCTCGACCCTGCGATCGCCCGCTACTCGTTCTCGATCGGCGGACCCTGGATTGCCGCGCTGCCGGACCTCCGCCCGGGGACGCGGCGCTTCCCCGTGGTCTTCGACTACCCGAAGGTCGAGCGGACGACGATCGAAGTCGAGTCGCCGCCCGGGTTCGTGCCGGGCAGCCCGCCGACCGCGGCACGGCTCGAAACGGTCTACGGCACCTATGCCCTGACGGTGGTCCGGTCCGAGCGGGGATTCCGAGTCGAGCGGGAGCTGAAGCTCCCGCGCATCAACATCCCGGCCGACAACTACACCGGGCTGGTCGGGTTCCTCGACCACGTGCGACGCGGAGACGCCACGGCCCTGCCGTTCGTGCGCAAGGCGGAGGGGAAGTAGCGATGCGCTGCCGGGCCAGGACGCTCGCGGTGCTCGGGGCCGCGGCGCTGACCGTCCTCTTCGCGGCCGGGCCGGCCGCACGGGCCGCGCGGCTGCCGGAGTGGGCCCAGCCGATCGCCGATGCGCCGCCGCCGCTCGAGCCGGGGATCTCGCGGCACGACGGCCGAGTCCTCTTCCGGGAGCGCCGGATCGAGGTGCAGCCGGACGGCACCTGGATCGAGCGCGTCCGCGTCGCGCGCCAGGCGCTGACGGCGCGCGGCGGCAGCGTCGGGATCGACTACTTCCCGTTCAACGACCGCGCCCGGATGAAGGTCTCGCGCGCCTGGCACCAGCCGCCCGGCGAGCGGGCCGAAAAGAGCGGGCGGTCCTCGCAGGTCGACATCGTGGCCGACGATGCCTTCATCACCGACGCCAGGCGGCGCGTCGTCGGGATGGAGGACGTGCGGCCGGGCAGCCTCGTCTTCTTCGAATTCGAAGCGGCCGTCGAACCGTACACGCTGGCGACGGTGGAGGTCTTCGTCGATCGCGGCCCGATCGCCGTGGCGCGGCTCGAGATCGTCACGCCGCCGGGCTGGACGCTGCGCACCGAGTGGCTGCATCACGCGGCCGTCGACCCGGTCCGGAGCAGCAACACGACGACGTGGGAGCTGCGCGACCTTCCTGCCGGGGACGATGCACCGCTCGCGCCGTCCCCGCTGGAGACGGCGCCCTGGCTCGTCGTGTCGATCGAACCGCCGGCCGGGACGGTCCCCCGCGCCGCGGCGGCTTCCGACTGGCCTGCCCTGACGGAGTGGTTCCTGAAGCTCGCCGCCGGCACGGACGAGGTCACGCCCGAGATCCGCGCCGCGGCGGAGCGCGCGACCAAGGACGCGGGCACGGTCCCGGAGCGGATCCGCGCCGTGGGGCGCTACGCGCGCGACAGCGTTCGGTACACCGCGCGGCTGGTCGGAATCGGCGGCTACCGGCCCGAGCGCGCGGCGGAGACGCTGCGCACGCTCCACGGCGAGTGCAAGGCCAAGGCGACGCTGACGCGCGCGCTGCTCGCTTCGATCGGCATCCCGTCCTACCCGGTGCTGGTGAACCTGACGTACGGCGCGACGGTCCCGGAGGGGATCGCGCTGCTCGGTGCGTTCGATCACATGATCGTCGCGGTGCCGGTCGCCGCGGGGGACGCGGCGGCGTTCGGACCGGCGGTTGCGGACGGGGGAGAACTCGGGCCGCTCGCGATCGTCGACGCCACGGACGAGTACACGTCGATCGGCTGGATCTCGGACGGCCTCTCCGGCAAGCGCGCGCTCGTCGCGGCGCCCGGGCGCGGCCGGATCGTCACCCTGCCCGGGCGGCAGCCGGCGGATCACCGCGTGGAACGCCGGATTGCGGGGGAGTTGCGGCCCGGCGACACCGTGGCGCTCGAGATGACGACGCGCGCCTACGGCGCACCGGCCGCGCAGCGGCGCCTGCGCGAGCGCACCGGTGCGGTCGACCGGCGCAAGCAGCAGGAGCAGGCGCTTCGCGAGGAGTGGCTCGACGCACGACCGGACCGCTACGAGGTCGAAGCCGAAGCGGCCGACGGCGCCTTCGTCGAGACGATCACCTGGACGATGCCCGTCGTGAAGTCCGGGGGGACGCCGCCCCACGTGCCGGTCTTCGCCGGAGCCGACGACGGCCTGCCGCGGCCGCAACTCGGGAAGCGAACGGTCCCGGTGTCGTATGGCTACCCGCGGCAGCTCGACACCGCGGTGACGCTGCGGGGCTTTCCCGCAACGGCGGTACCGCCCGCGCCGAAAACGGCCGCTGCCGACGGCTGGTCGAGCACCGTGAGCGGCTCCCGGGAAGGAGAAGAGATCCGCGCCCGCTGGGTGCTCGTGCTCGAGGAGACCGACTACCCGGTCGAGCGGTTCGGCGACCTGAAGAAGCTGTACGGGGCCACCTCGACGGCGTCGAGCGCGATGGTCTCCTGGGGGCCGTGAGAGGCGGGCCGAGGCCCGCGTACTGCGGATCGTCCGGCCGCGGAGCGCGAGAGATTCCAGCAACCGGCGGATAACAAGGTTACGCCGCCGAGTAACTGCCTTGTCGTGATTGACCGCGAGCTCAGCCCCAGTTTATATAGCCCAGAAGATCGGCGGGCCTCGGTATGCGGCGGTCCGCGCCCGGTTTCCTCCTCTCGCCGCGCGGAGCATGCCATGCGCTCGCCCTCCTCCCTGGTCTCGATCCCGGTCGTCCTGCTGGTCCTGTGCGCCCCCGTCGTCTCCGGCCAGAGCTGGCTCGACAAGGTCAAGAAGAAGGTGGAGCAGAAGTCGGCCCAGCGCGCCGATCAGAAGACCGACGAGGCGATCGACAAGGGGCTGGACTCGGCGGAGAACGCGATGAAGTGCGTCGCCTCCGACCAGGCCTGCCTCGACAAGGCGAAGAAGAAGGGGAAGAAGGTCGTGCTCGTGGACGAGCAGGGAAACCCGCTGCCGGAGGACCAGCAGCCCGGCGGAGCGGCCGCAGCGCCGGCCGGGGGCGCCAAGCAGGGAGCGGAGCCGGGTCCCGTCGGGCCGATGCAGGGAGTGTGGGCCAACTTCGACTTCGTGCCCGGGAACCGCGTGATCTTCGCCGACGACTTCGCGCAGGACACCGTCGGCGACTTCCCGCGCCGCCTGGGTTTCGAGTCGGGCAACTGGGAGATCGTCGAGTGGCAGGGGGCGCGCTTCCTGCGCAGCGAGGGCCACGGCGGCGCGTGGATCTCGATCAACCTGACGGAGCCGCTGCCGGAGCGCTGGACCTTCGAGATGGACTTCATCTTCGGCCACCCGGCCGAACGAGCAGGGCCAGGCCGGCATCCAGATCTCCTTCGAGAAGGACCACGCCGGGCACCTGGCGAACATGTTCGCGCTCCGCGCCCGACAGCGCGTCGCTGCTCGGCGGGGCCGAGGGCGCCCCGCACACCCAGACGCAGCTCACGAACCTGAACGACAACCGCCCGAACAAGGTGATGCTCCTGGCCGACGGCTCCTACGTCAAGTTCTACGTCAACGACCGGCGGATCGCGAATGTCCCCAACGCCCAGCTCCTGAAGAGCAACAAGATCTGGATCAACACCTTCTTCGCCGAGGAGCCGTACTACGTCTACGTCGGCAACTTCCGGGTCGCGGCGAGCGACAAGAAGATCTACGACGCGTTCGCCGTCACCGGTCGGCTTGCGCTCCAGGGGATCTACTTCGACACGGGGAGCGACACGCTGCGCCCCGAGTCGTCGGGCACGCTCAAGGAGATCGGCCAGATGCTGAAGGACCACCCCGACCTGCGGCTGCTGATCGAGGGGCACACCGACAACGTCGGCAGCGAGGCCTCGAACCAGGTCCTGTCCGAAAAGCGCGCCGCGGCGGTGAAGCAGTCGCTCGTCGCGAACTTCGGCATCGACGCCGGGCGGCTGGAGAGCAAGGGGTTCGGGGCGAGCAAGCCGGCGGCGCCGAACGACACCCCGGAGGGACGACAGACCAACCGGAGGGTCGAGATCGTCAAGCTCTGAGCGCGATCAGCCCGGCGGCGGAGGGATCGATCGCCGATCGCGTCACGTAGACCGACGCGCCCCGCGATCCTCACGCTCCCTCCCGAGGCGCAGATGAACAGCGAGCCATGTCCGGAGCGCGCTTCGCCCGCGTATCATGGGCGGGAACCCGGATGGAGCCCGCGTGATCGGCCGCACCCTCGCCCACTACCGGATCACCGCCGCGATCGGCGCCGGCGGCATGGGCGAGGTCTATCGTGCGACCGATACAAGGCTCGGCCGCGACGTGGCGCTCAAGGTCCTGCCCTCCGAGATGGCAGCGAACCCCGAGCGGCTCGATCGCTTCCGGCGCGAAGCGAAGGCGCTGGCGGCCCTCGACCACCCGGGGATCGTCACTGTCTTCTCGGTCGAGGAGTCGGAGGGGGTCCACTTCCTCACGATGCAGCTCGTCGAGGGCCGTTCGCTCGACCAGTTCATCCCGGAGACCGGCTTCCCCGTCGAGCGGCTCCGCGAGATCGCCGCCGCGCTGGCCGACGCGCTCGCCGCGGCGCACGAGAAGGGGATCGTGCATCGCGACCTCAAGCCCGCCAACGTGATGGTGACCGGCGACGGACGGGTCAAGGTGCTGGACTTCGGGCTGGCCAAGGAGCTGCGCGCCGCCGACCCGGGCGACGCCACGCGGACCTCGTTCGCACAGACCGCGCTGGGGGTCGTGATGGGGACGCCGGCCTACATGTCGCCCGAGCAGGTGACGGGCCAGGCGGTCGACCAGCGCACGGACATCTTCTCGCTCGGCATCCTGCTCTACGAGCTGTCGACCGGCCGGTGCCCGTTCCAGGGACGATCGCCGGCGGAACTGGCGTCATCGATCCTGCGCGACACCCCGCCGCTCGTCACCGCCGTGCGGGCCGACCTGCCCGGCGACCTGGCGCGGATCATCGGGCGCTGCCTCGAGAAGGAGCCGCGCGACCGCGTCCAGACCGCGCGCGAGGTCGCCAACGCGCTGCGGGAGATGGGACGCCAGACCGCGTCGATGGCGACGGTGCGCCCGAACGACGGCTTCCGGATCGCGGTGCTCCCGTTCTCGGACCTGAGCCCGGCGAAGGACCAGGCGTACCTCTGCGAGGGGATGGCCGAGGAGATCATGAGCTCGCTCGGCGCGATCGACGGAATTCGCGTGGCGTCGCGGAACTCGTCCTTCCGGGCGGCGCGCGACGGGAAGGACCTCGCCGAGATCGGTCGCGCGCTCTCGGTGGGCCACGTGCTCGAGGGGAGCGTGAGGACCGCGGGCGCGCGGATGCGGGCCACCGCCCAGCTGATCGACGTCGAGTCCGGCTTCCAGCTCTGGTCGCAGCGTTACGACCGGGCCGCGGAGGACGTCTTCGCCGTCCAGGACGAGATCGCCGCGGGCGTGGTCGAGGCGGTCCGCTCCCGGCTCGCTCCGGGGCGACAGGCGGTCAAGGCCCGGCCGCAGGTGAAGGACCTCGAAGCGTACCGGCACTACCTCGAGGGCCGGCACCTGCGTTACTCGAAGAACGACCACGCGGGCGCCCTGCGATGCTACGAGCAGGCGGTCCGGCTCGATCCCTCCTACGCCCCCTCGTGGATCGGGATGGCCGAGGTCCGGGTGCTCGCGTCGTTCTACGGCCTGACGTTCGCCCGCGACGCGTACGCCGCGGCGAAGGACGCGCTGGCGACGGCGGCCTCGCTGCAGGAGGAATCCGCCGCGATCCTCTACGTCGCAGGGATCATCGCCTTCGGCGAGCGGGACTGGCTGGCCGCGGAGCGCCGGCTGCGCCGGGCGGTCGAGCTCGATCCGGATCACGTTCCGGCGCTCTGCTGGCTCGGGGTTCTCCTGAGCGTGATGGCCCGGGTGGACGAGGCGACGCCCTTGCTGCAGCACGCCCGGGAGGTCGATCCGCTCGCCCCGTATCCGTACGCGATGACCGGCACCTGCCTGCTCCTTGCGGGGCGGCCAGCGCGAGGCCGCGGGTCACCTCGAGCAGGCCCTGGTGTTCGACAGCGAGAACACGCTTGCCCTCTGGACGTCGGGGGTGGCGGCCGTGGCCCGGGGGCAGATGGCCGATGGGATCGGGTACCTCGAGCGCGGGCTCACTCGCTCCCATCGCGGCGGCTTCATTCACGGCGCGCTGGGCTGGGCGCTGGCGCTGGCGGGCCGGGGCGACGAAGCGCAGGCCGTTCTTGGAGAACTGTGCGCAGGTCCCGCGCCGGCGCCGGCGGTCGTGACGGAGGCCTGGCTGCTCGCCGCGCTGGGCGACGCGGATGCGGCGTTCGAGGTCCTCGGTCGAGCCGAGAGGGAGTACCAGGCGACCTTGATGTTCTCGGGGATGGCGAGGGTTCGACGCGCTTCGCGCCGACCCGCGGTTCGCGGCGCTGCTGCAGCGGCTGGGGCTGCCGGCCGCGCCTGCGGATGGCCCGGCGAGCGGGCCGGAGAACTCCTGACCCGGCCGGGGCGCGCTCGCGCAGCGCCCCGGCCGGATGATCAGGAGGACTCGCCGCCCTGCTTCCCGCTCACCTCACCCGGTAGAAGTAGTTGACGCCGTCCGAGAGCACGGGATCGGCGTACGAGGTGTCGCCGGTCCCCGTCAGCAGCCGGACCGCGTCGGAGAAGTCGGGGAGCGTGGCGCGCTCGAGATCGTAAGGCCCGGCGTCGCCGGCCCACATCATCATGACCGTGTCGGCTCCGGGGTTGGTCCACACGTCCGTCACCAGCAGCGCGCTCTCCTCGAAGCCGCGCAACCGGTAGACGAGCGAGAAGGGGCCGTAGGACGACGCGAAGTAGCCGCGGACGGAGACGCGGTACGAGCCCTCCGTTGCGGTCTCGAGCGAGATGCGGGACTGCACGCCGCAGTCGTCGTCGGCGTACCCGACCTGGGAGCCGAACGGGTCGTAGACCTCGATCACCGTGTCGAACGAACCGCTCCCGCCATCGTTCGGGCAGGTGCTGAAGTCGAAGCGTTGCCCCGGGTAGGCGTAGAAGTAGAAGTCGTAGCGCCCGTTCGGGCCGAGCGTGACCGTCTGCGCCTGCCACCAGGACACGGGGTAGATCGTCCAGGGGTAGGAGGTCACGCGCAGCGTGCCGTACTCCCGCGAGCCCCACGCTTCGTTGTTGTGGGTGTAGGGGTCGGCGGCGTCCCGCAGCCAGAGCGCCGCCCAGTAGTCGCCGGGCGGCGTGCTCCAGGGGACGTAGATCCAGCCCGCGTCGAGCGACCAGGTCGCATACGTGCCCATCGTGAACCCGTAGTAGAGCGTCTGCAGGTAGACGTTCCCGGACCAGTTCATCCGCTGCGGGGTGAGGTAGACCTCGATCTGCGGGTTGACGATGTTGTCGGTCCCGATGTTCTCGATCTTGAAGTTCTGGTTGAAGCGGAAGGAGTCCATCTGCTGCACGGTGGAGACATTAGGGTAGGTCTCGAGGTACGCCGCATTGTTGTTGCTCATGGCGTCCGTGGTCAGGTACATCGAGAGCAGCCCGTCGTGGACGCCGATCCCCGGGTAGGCGGCGCGGATCGCGTTGGTGTCGTCGGCGTAGAGGTTCGGGTAGCGCATCGGCTTCGGCGAGTAGTTCATCACCGAGTCCCACCAGACGTCCTGCACCTCCCAGGGATGCGCCAGGCCCCAGGAGTGACCCAGCTCGTGCAGCACGGACTGTTCGTAGCCCCAGGCGCCGTCGCTGTGTGTTCCTTCCTCGTTGTCGAGCGTCCAGCCGAAGGCCGGGTTCATCGAGATGTCGGACTCGACGATCGGGCCGTCGCCGAACCAGCGGGTCCAGCAGATCGCCAGCTCGTTCGCTCCCCATCCGCGGCCGAACTGGTTCATCATGTCCTGGCTCGACGGCCAGCCGGTCATGTCGTAGCGGTTGTTGCCCCAGGCCCAGTTCCCGGTCGGTGCGCTCGAGACCCGGTGGATGTCGCCGTAGCTGTTCCAGCGCGACATCATCATCTGGTCGTGCGGCGACCAGGGGGCGAAGCCCGGCGTCAACTGGTTCCAGACGATGTACCGGCCCGGCGCTCGCGAGTAGCTGTAGTCGTTCGAGTCGGGGCGGGGGGGCACGAGCCGGCCGGACTCCTCGCCGTAGACGCGGAGCTGCGGATGCGCGGGGGGTTCCGGTCCCTCGGCGGGCGTCGCGACGATCGGCGCGGTGCCGCGGTCGATCGGCACCACGGGCACCAGGACATCCATCGGCGTCAGCGGCTCGAAGGTCTTGGACGGCAGCGGCGGGTCGTGAACGACCGGCGCGAGCGCCGGCGGTGCGGGCGCGGCCTCGGTCTCGACGACGAAACGCCGCAGCCGCTCGACGAACTCGCGGAAGGCGACGCGCTGCCCGCCGGCCAGCTCGACGAATGGTCCGCCGGCCGCCGCGATCGTCGGCTCGCCGCCGGCCCCGGCACCCGTCTCGGCCGGAACCTCGACGAGAGCGCCGGACTGGGCGCCCGTGAACGCGCCGAACGTGGGCACGGAGGGGTCGTTGACGAACAGGACGTAGCGCCGTCCCGTCTCGAGCCCGACCGTCATGCACGAGCGCTGAGTCTCGCCGTCCAGCGTTCCCCCAGCCTCGGTGACTTCGAGCTCGCGCGGCGGCGTCCCGCGCAGCGGATCCTCGACGATCAGCGTGTAGCGGGTGAGGATCAGGTTGTGGCGCTCGTTCCAGAGCGGCGTGGCCCGCTCGACGCGGGCGACGACGATGAACCGCGAGGCCCGGACCATCTCCTGCGCCGTCATCGGAACGGTGTGAGCGAGCGCGGGCGGGCCGGCGGCTGCCATCGCGAACGCCACGACCGCCGCGGCCACCCACCCCGCGCCGCGTGCGGCGCCGGCGGGGCGCCTGCCGTGGCGCCGTTTCGTACCGCTCTCCTGTTCCATACCGCGCTCCCGCTCCGTTCCGTCGTCCATGAAGCCCCCTCTCCGGCGCTCCGGCCCGGCCCATGGGCCAGGCACGGCGCGCCAGGCAACGGACGCTACGGGATCACTGATCTATCGAAAAGTACCAGATCGTGAGATTCTCCTAGACCAGAGAAACGCCCGCCCGACGCGGCGTTCGACCCGGAGGCGCGATGAGGGGACTCCAGCTGGAAGTGCCCGCCGGCCGACAGCCGCATTACCTGAGGATCGCCCGCGCATTCCGCGACGCGCTCGCCGGGGGCCGCGCGCTCCCCGGCGAGCCCCTCCCTTCGATCCGCGAGCTGGCCGAGGCGCTCGGGGTGCACCGCAACACGGTCATCGCCGCGGTCGCCGAGTTGAAGGCGGAAGGATGGGTCGTCGGAGAGGAGCGACGCGCGCTGCGGGTCGCGCCGACGCTCCCGGTCGACTACTTCCGTGCGGGACCGGAATCGGCGCGGACGCCGTCGCGCGCCGCGCGCCCCCATCGCTGGGAGTGGTCGAGACAGGCGCGGCTCTCCCCGTTCGCCCCGGCGGCCGGGGTTCGATACAACTTCGAGTCGGGGATCCCCGACTATTCGCTCTTCCCGCTGCGGGAGTTCCGCTCCCACGTCGCCGACGCGCTGCGCCGCGCGCGCCCGGCGCTGCTGGACTACGGCGATCCGCGCGGCCTGCCGTCCCTGCTGGAGGCGCTCGAGGACTACCTGCGCCGGATCCGCGGGGTCACCGGTCGCCGCGTCGTGGTCACGAACGGTTCCCAGGAAGGGGTCTTTCTCGTCGCGCAGCTGCTCGTCCGCTCCGGCGACGTCGTGGCGATGGAGGAGCTGACCTACCCTCCGGCGCGGGAGGCCTTCCGCACCGCGGGCGCGCGGATCGTCGGGATCGGGATGGACCGCGAGGGGATCGACGCCGACGCGCTCGAGCGCCTCGCGCGGCGTCATCGGATCCGGCTGCTCTTCCTCACGCCGCTGCACCAGTTCCCGACGACCTCGACCCTCTCGGTCGCGCGCCGGCTCGCGGTCTACGAGGTCGCCTCGCGCCACGGGATCGTGATCTTCGAGGACGACTACGACCACGAGTTCCACTACCGGACCGAGCCGCTGCCGCCGCTCGCGACCTACGATCCCGACGAACGGGTGGTCTATGCCTCGACCCTCTCCAAGGTCCTCTTCCCGGCGGCTCGAATCGGTTTCCTCGTCGTGCCGCCCGCCCTGGAGCGCGAGGTGGTGCAGTTCCGGCGGATCGTGACCCACCAGAACGACGCGATCGTGCAGGATGCGATCGCGCGCTGGTTCGCGTCGGGGGGGATCGAACGGCACCTGCGCCGGATGCGGCGCCACTACGAGGCGCGCCGCGACGCGATGGTCGCGGCGCTCGAGCGCGCGCGGGAGACGGTCGAGATCGATTGGGAGACCCCCGACGGGGGGATGGCGCTCTGGCTCGACACGCGTCGCGATGCGCGGCGGATCGCGCGCGCCGCCCGTGCGGCGGGGATCTTCGCCGTGCACGAGGGGACCTACCGGATCGAGCCGGGACCGGTGCGGCACCTGCGGCTCGGCTTCTCGAGCCTCGCGCCGGAGCCGCTGACGCGCGGGGTCGACGCGCTGGCCGAGGTGCTCCGCCAGGACTCCCGGGGGGGCCGCCGAGCCTGACGACGAAGACCGGCTACGCCTCCGCTCCCACCGGGGGCCCGAGCGCCTCGCCCTCCGCGAGGTCACTCGCCGCCCTCGCCCGTGCGTCGGCGGCGTGGTCGCGCGCGATCAGCACGTAGAGCGACGGCACGATGAAGAGGGTGAAGAACGTCCCGATCGTCATCCCGGCAACGAGCACGAGGCCGATCGAGTTGCGCGCCTCGGCGCCGGCGCCGGTCACCAGGGTCAACGGGAAGTGGCCGGCGACCGTGGCGACGCTGGTCATCAGGACCGGCCGCAGCCGCGTCCTGGCCCCCTGGCGGATCGCCTCGATCTTGTCGAGCCCCTTGCGCTGCAGCTCGTTGGCGAACTCGACGATCAGGATGCCGTTCTTGGCGACCAGCCCGACCAGCGTCACGAGCCCGACCTGCGAGTAGATGTTGAGCGTCGTCGTCCAGCCGTCGGTGAAAAACGCCATGTTCGGGTTGGGCATCTTGAGGAAGGTCATCACCAGCGCGCCGAACATCGCCAGCGGCACCGATCCGGCCAGGATCACGAACGGGTCGCGGAAGCTGTTGAACTGCGCGGCGAGCACCAGGAAGATCAGCACCAGCGCCAGGCCGAACGCCGGGAGGAACTTGTTCCCCTCGGTGCGGAGCTGCCGCGACTCGCCGGTGTAGTCGAGGGTGTAGCCGTCGGGGAGCATCGCCGCCGCCTCGTCCTCCAGGTAGCGCAGCGCCTGGTCGAGCGGAACGATCGCCACGCCGCTGAGCTTGACGGCGTTGAGCTGCTGGAAGCGGTTGAGCGAGCGCGGCTCGGTGGTGTTCGCGAGGCTGGCGATCGTGCTGAGCGGCATCAGCTTGCCGCCGGGGCCGGTGACGTAGATCTGCTCGACCTGCGCGGGGGTGAGGCGCGCGCTCCGCTCAATCTGGGGAATGACCTTGTAGCTGCGGCCGTCGATGTTGAAGCGGTTGACGTAGTCGCCCCCCAGGGCGGCCGAGATGTCGGCGCCGACGTCCTCGAGGCTCAGGCCCAGGGCCGCCGCCTTGTCGCGGTCGATGACGATCTCGGTCTGCGGCTGGTCGATCTTGGTGTCGATGATCGGCGGGAAGGCGAAGAGCCCGCTCTGGGCCGCCTTCTGCTGCAGGCGGTCGGCGAACTCGAGGATCCGCTGCGGCTCCGCGGTCGAAGCGAGCACGAACTCCACCGGGAACTGCCCGCCGCCCGGGAGCGCCGGCGGCAGCACCGGGAACATCCGGATCCCCGAGATCTTCGTCAGTTTCTGCTCGATCTCGGGCAGGATCTCGAACGCCGTCCGCTCACGCTCGCTCCACGGCTTGAGCGCGGCCCCGCCGAAGCCGGAGTTGGCGAAGGTGATCTGGAACGTGTACGCGGTCTCCGGGATCGCCATCAGGTCCTTGTTCGCCTGCTCCGCGTAGCGCATCGTCTCGTCGATCGTCGCGTTCGCGGGCCCCTCGAGGATGCCGAAGACGATCCCCTGGTCCTCGGTCGGGGCCAGCTCCCGGGACGACATCATGAACATCGGGATCGCGAGGAGCGCGATCACGATCCACACGACGTAGACCGCGGGCCGCGCGCGCAGCGTCGCGTCGAGCAGCCGGCCGTAGAATTCGCGGAAGCGATCGAAGTCGCGGTTGATGCGGCCGGCGAAGCCGCGCTCCTCGGCCTTCGCGTCGAGCAGGCGCGAGGACATCACCGGGGAGAGGGTCAGCGCGACGATCCCGGAAATCGTCACGGCGCCGGCCAGCGTGAATGCGAACTCGCGGAACAGCGCGCCCGTCAGGCCGCCCTGGAGCCCGATCGGCGCGTAGACCGCGGCCAGCGTGATCGTCATCGCGATGATCGGTCCGACCAGCTCGCGCGCGCCCAGGATCGCGGCCTGGACCGGCGTCAGGCCCTGGCGCAGTCGCCGTTCGATGTTCTCGACGACGACGATCGCGTCGTCGACGACGAGTCCGACCGACAGCACGATCGCGAGCAGGGTCAGCAGGTTGATCGTGAAGCCGAAGACCTGCATCAGGAAGATCGCCCCGATCAGCGAGATCGGGATCGCCGTCACGGGGACCAGCACGGAGCGGAACGAGCCGAGGAACAGGAAGATCACGATCACCACGATCAGCAGCGTCTCGAGCAGGGTCTTCACGACCTCGTCGAGCGCGTCGTTGATGTAGGCGGTCGCGTCGTAGGCGACGCTGGCCTTCATCCCGCTCGGCAGCTCGGCCTGGATCCGGGTCATCTCGGCCCGGACGTCCTTGATGACGTCGAGCGAGTTGGCGTTGGGCAGCACCCAGACGCCCATGAAGACCGCGGTCTGGCCCGAGAAGCGGACCTCGGTCTCGTAGTCCTCGGCGCCCAGGACGACGTCGGCGATGTCGCCGAGGCGGACCAGCGATCCGCCGTCCTCGCGGATCACGAGCTGGCGGAACTCCTCGGCCGAGCGCAGGTCGGTGTTGGCGGTCAGGTTCACCTGGATCAGCGCGCCCTTCGTGCGGCCGGGCGCGGCGAGGTAGTTGTTGGCGGCCAGGGCGCGCCGGACCTGCGCCGGGCTGACGTTCAACCCGGCCATCCGGTCGGGCTTCAGCCAGATCCGCATCGCGAAGGTCCGTCCGCCCAGGATGTCCGCGCGCTGCACCCCCTCGATCGCGGTCAGGCGCGGCTGCACGACGCGGACGAGGTAGTCGGTGATCTCGTTCTGCTGCAGGGCCTCGGAGCTGAAGCTCAGGTAGGTCGATGCGAACTGCGAGTCCGCGGTCTCGATGTTGATCACCGGGATGCGCGACTCGGGGGGCAGGTCGCCGCGCACCTGGTCGACCTTGGAGCTGATCTCGGAGAGCGCCTTCGTCGCGTCCTGGTTGAGCTTGAGCCGGGCGGTGATGATCGAGAGGCCCTGCTGGCTCTGCGACTCGATGTAGTCGATCCCGTCCGCGGCGGCGATCGCGCGCTCGAGCGGCGCGGTGATGAAGCCCCGCACGAGGTCCGCGCTGGCGCCGATGTAGACGGTCGTCACGGTAACCGAGGCATTCTGGCTCTGCGGGTACTGGCGGACATTGAGCGTGCGGATCGCCTGCAGCCCGGCGATCACGATCAGCAGGTTGACGACGATCGCGAGGACCGGCCGCCGGATGAAGATGTCGGTGAAGTTCTTCATGGCGTCACCCGTCAGGAGTTGGAAGGCGTCGGGTCCGCCTTGGGGGCGGGCGCTAGGCTGTTGTCGACGACCACCGGGGAGCCGTTGCGCAGCTTGAAGACGCCCGAGGTGGCGATCACGTCGCCCGCCTTCAGGCCGTCGGTCACGGCCACGAAGTCGCCGCGGGCCTCGCCCAGCCGGACGGTGGTCATCTTGACCTGCAGGCCGGCCTGTCCCGTCTTCTCGTCCCGGCTCTCGGTCAGGACGAAGACCGAGTCGCCGTACGGCGCATTCAGAACGGCCGTCGCCGGCACGACGAGCACGGACTGCGTCTCGGGGCGCACGACCTGGACCCGCGCGAACATCCCGGCGCGCAGGGCGCCGTCGGGGTTGGGAAGCGTGGCCTGCAGCCGGATCCGGCGCGTGCCGGCGTCGATGTCCGGGTTCTGCGCGGTCAGGCGGCCCTCGAAGGTGCGCCCGGGGGCGGCGTCGGTGGTGATCCGGACGCGCATTCCGGGAGTGATCCGCGCGAGCTGCTGCTCGGGCAGGGCGAAGTCGACGTAGATCGGGTCGAGCGACTGCAGCGACACGATCGGGTCGCCCGCGCCGACGAACTGCCCGAGGTTGACGTCGCGGATCCCCAGCCGGCCCGAGAAGGGCGCGCGGATCGTCTTCTTGGCGATCGTGGCGCGGATGGCGTCGACCTGGCCCACGGTCTGGAGCGCGGCGGCCTCGGCGCTGTCGAGGTCCGACTGCGCGATCAGGTCCTGGCCGCGCAGCTGGCGGCTGCGCTCGAGGTTCAGCCGCGCCAGCTCCGCCTGCGCCTCCGCGGACCGGAGCTGCGCCTGCTCGGACGAGGTGTCGAGCTGGACCAGCAGCTGGCCCGCGGCGGCGACCATGCCGGACTCGAAGGCGATCTTCGTCACGGTGCCCGGCAGCTCCGCGCGCACGGTCACGCCCTGCACGGGGGAGAGCGATCCCACGGCGGGCAGGCTCGCGTCCCAGGTCTCCTGGCGGACCTCGGTCGTGCTGATCGTCTCGGCGGGGATCGAAGCGGCCGCGCCGGCGTCGATCATGGCGTTGATCTGCAGCGCCTTGATCCCGACGAGCGCGCCCGCGAGGAGAACCAGGAGGACGACGGTGATGGTGATCTTCTTGCTCATGGTTGTTCACCCGTCGGCACGCGGTGCTCGTGCGCCGCAGGAAAGAGGAGCGTCCAGAGGCTGCGCAGTCCGGCGAGCTGACGCTCGCAGGCCGACGCAGGGCTGAGGTCGGACAGTTCGGTGACGTCGCGGATCATCAGTCCGTGGGTCGCGTCGACGATCAACTCGGCCGCCTGGCGCGGCGAGAACCCCGGCGGCAGCCGCTCGGCGTCGCCCGACGCGGCGATCAACTCGGCGATCCCGTCGACGAAGAAATGGTGAACGTCGCGGACCAGCGCGCGCACGTGCGCGTTGCGGGCCGACTCGGCGAAGAGATCGAGCACGAACGGAGCGATGACCTCGGCGTGCTCGTCGTCGTGGCGGCAGGTGAAGAAGATCTCGATCGCCTCGAAGAGGCTCGGCGCCTGTCGCGCCTGATCGAGCAGCTCCGCGAGGTCGGCCTTGTGCTCGCGCGCGATCTCCGCGATCACGGCGTCCTTGCTGGGGAAGTAGCGGTAGATCAGCCCGACGCTGACCTTCGCCTCGTCGGCGACGTCCTGCATCGTGGTCGGGTGGAACCCGCTGCGGCCGAAGCAGGTCATCGCCGCGTCGAGGATCTGCTGGCGGCGGTCGGGCGGGGCGGCGGGCTGGCTTACTTCGGTCGGGGTCATGGTTCCTCGCGAGCGGTGAGAGTGAATGAACGTTCATTCACTGTCAAACCGCTGGGCCGGCCAGAGCGACCGGTGGCCGGGGTTCGAGCCCCCGTGCGAGGAAGCGGAAGATCACCGGGGGTCCAGGTCGGAGAAAACGAACGAGATGGGCATGAAGCGGACATCCCGACCGAGTCAGCCGGGCCGTTGCGGCCCGGCGCGCCTCGGCCCTCCCCGGGGCGGGAGACGCGCCGGTCTCCGGCTCGATCGCGCGCCTCAGCCGTCCTTCCGCGACCGCAGGTCGCGCTTGTGCTCCAGGACGGACCGCAGGTTCACCAGGAAATAGGCCCAGCCCGCCTGCGTGCCGCCGTACATCTCGATCCACCGCCGATCGAACGGGAACCCGGCGTGCTCGACGGTCAACATCGAGCCCCCCTTCGCCTTGCCGATCGTGAACGTCACGACCGACTCGTTCACCGCCCGGCCGACCGTGTTGGGCCAGGTCAGCGTCAGCCGGCGGTTCTTCTCGACGCGGACGACCCGCAGGGGCGCGGCGGGCCGACGAGGTTCCTGGCCAGGCGGCGGGCCTGGCGGAGCGCATGCTGGCAGGTCGGCGGATCGGGGTGATCGGGGGTCGCCTCGTTCGGTACGCGCGCACAGTCGCCGAGTGCCCAGACGCCGGGGTGTCCTTCGACGGCGAGGGTGGCGTCGACGCGGACCCGGTGCCGCTCGTCGAGCGGCAGATCGAGGCCGGCGAGCAGCGGATGCGCGCGCACGCCGGCGGTCCAGACGAGGGTTTCCGTCTCGATCCGCGTGCCGTCGGAGAGCACGACCCCGTCGCCGTCCGCCGCGGCGAGCGTGGTCCCGACGCGGATCTCGACGCCGCGCTCGGCCAGCTGCCGGGCTGCGTACTCGCCGAGGTTGCGCGGGATGTCGGCGAGGATCTTCGGGCCGGCGTCCACGAGCACCCAGCGCTGCGGGGTGTGCGCGAGGCGCGGGTAGTAGCGCAGCGCGTCGCGCACCAGGTCGGATGGCTCGGCCAACGCCCTCGCGAGGCGGCAGCGCGCCGCCCGGGCCCATCAGCGCAGGCGGGGGCGCTTCCCGCCGGAGGCCCCGAGGTCGGCCGCGATCGCGCGGGCGAGGTTCTTCCACATCGCGCTGTCCTCCTGGCGGAGGGACCGCGCGAGCTGCGCCTTCTGCCGCGCGTCGATCGCGTCGAGGTTGACGATCTGCCGTCCCGTGAAGTCGAGCCGGCAGGCGTTCTCACCCTCCGGGACGATCTCGTAGAGGAACTGCGAGTGCCTGCTCGGTCCCTTGGTGTGGGTGTTGGTCCAGCTCAGCCGCTCGGGGTAGAGGCAGATCAGCTTCTGCTTGGCGACGCGGCCGCCGTCCTCCAGGACAAAGGTGTCGGTCAGCAGAACGGTGTCCTCGTTGAGGCGCTCGATCTTCCGGCGGCCCTTCCTGCCGAGCCGCTTCATGTCGTCGGGCTGGTAGTCGATCGACCAGTCGTAGACCGCGCGGGCCGGAAACGGGAAGCGCTGGCTGAAACGGAAGCGGATCGTGGCGAGCGGCATGGAGTCCTCCTTGCGGGCCGGGGGCCGGAACAGGCCCTCGGCGGCCGGATGATATAATCCTTCCTCACGGAACGGTAAGCCGGGGGAGCGTGTCGGTGGGAGGAAGTCTGCAATCCGGGATCTCGCTCGGTCCCTACCGCATCGTCGCGCCCCTCGGCGCCGGCGGCATGGGCGAGGTCTACCGGGCCACCGACACGAAGCTGGGCCGGGACGTCGCGGTCAAGGTGCTCCCGGAGTCGCTCGCCGCCGACCCGGAGCGGCTCGCGCGGTTCGAGCGCGAGGCCAAGGTCCTCGCGTCGCTCAACCACCCGAACATCGCCGCGATCTACGGGCTCGAAGGGACGGGTTCGACCAGCGCCCTCGTGATGGAACTCGTCGAGGGCGAAACGCTCGGCGAGCGGCTGGAGCGCGGGAAGATCCCGCTGGACGAGTGCCTCTCGATCGCGCGCCAGATCGCCGAGGCGCTCGAGGCGGCGCACGAGAAGGGGATCGTCCACCGCGACCTCAAGCCGGCGAACGTCAAGCTCACCCCCGAGGGCAAGGTCAAGGTGCTCGACTTCGGCCTCGCCAAGGCGATCTCTCCGGTCACCGGGTCGTCGGGCTCGCTCACCGAGGTCGCGAACTCGCCGACGATCACCCGCCACGCGACCGCGATGGGCGCGATCCTCGGCACCGCGGCGTACATGAGCCCGGAGCAGGCCAAGGGGAAAGCCGTCGACAAGCGCGCCGACATCTGGGCCTTCGGCGCGGTGCTGTTCGAGATGCTCTCCGGGAAGAAGCTGTTCGCGGGGGACTCGGTGGCCGAGACGATCGCCGCGGTGCTGCGCGCCGATCCCGACTGGCACGAGCTGCCGCCGGACCTCCCGAAGTCGCTGCGCGACCTGGTGCGCCGCTGCCTGGAGCGCGATCCGCACCGCCGCCTGCACGACGTCGCCGACGCGCGCATCGTGCTCGAGGAGCTGGCCGACGGGCGAGCGATGGAAGCGACCGAGGTCGTCCCGCCGCCCGCCGCGCCGGCGCGCCGGCTCGCCGCGTGGGGAGTGCCGCTCCTCGTCGGCGCGCTCGGGACCCTGGCGCTCGTCGCGGCGGTCTCGCAGCTGCGCTCCTCCCCCGCGGGGGCCGGAGTCTCCGCGTCGGCGCCGCCGCGGATCTCGTACCGGCAGATGACCTTCACGGCCGGAGCGGAGCTGGCCCCGGCGATCGCCCCGGACGGCGAGAGCTTCGCGTACGTGAGGCTCGTCGGCGACCAGACGGACATCTTCCTGCAGAGGGTCGACGGGCGGAACGCGATCAACCTGACGGAAGGCTGCCGCGAGGACGACGGAGAACCCGCGTTCTCGCCCGACGGGCGTTCGATCGCCTATCGCTCCGAGTGCGGCGGCGGCGGCATCTTCGTGATGGGAGCCACCGGGGAGTCGGCCCGCAAGGTGACCGAGACCGGCTACAACCCGGCCTGGTCCCCGGACGGCCGCGAGCTGGCGGTCGCCGACGAGCAGCTTCACCTGCCCTTCGGCCGCGGGACGAACAGCAAGCTCTGGGCGGTGCGCCTCGAGAACGGGGAGCGGCGGCTGCTCAGCGAGCACGACGGCGTGCAGCCGGCCTGGTCCCCCGACGGCAGGCGGGTCGCATTCTGGGGGCTCACCGGGACCAGTTCGGCGCGCGACCTGTTCACCGTGGCGGCGGACGGGTCCCAGGCGGCGCCCACCGCCGCCGTGCCGGTGACGGACGATCCCGCCGTCGACTGGAGCCCGGTCTGGTCGGGGGACGGACGCGCCCTGCTCTTCTCGAGCACGCGCGGCGGGACGATGAACACCTGGAAGATTCCGCTCGACCCGGCGAGCGGCCGCGCGACGGGGGAGGCGGTGGCGCTCACCGCGCCGTCGAGCTGGGTCGGGTTCCTCTCGAGCTCGCGGGACGGCCGGCGGGTCGCCTTCGTCGATCGCAACGTGCGCAACTCGGTCTTCGTGGCGCCGTTCGACCCGGTGCGCGGTGAACTCTCCGGAGCGCCCCGGAAGGTGCCGCTCGGGACCGTCGAGGTCTACGAAGGGGTGGACCTTGCCCCCGACGGCGAGACGCTCCTCTTCGACAACGCCGGGATGCCGCAGCACCTCTATCTCGCGCGACCCGACGGGACGCAGCTCCAGCTGACCGACGGTCCGCACCGCGACCGGCAGGGGGCCTTCTCGCCGGACGGGCAGTGGATCGTCTTCCAGAGCAATCGCTGGCCGAGCGAGCTCGCCCTCATCCGTCCGGACGGCAGCGGGATGCGCGAGCTGGTATCCGGCGGATCGACCGCCTGGTATCCCGCCTGGTCGCCGGACGGCCGGCGGATCCTCGCATCGGATTTCGAGAGCGCGTTCGTGCTGGACGTCCCGGCTTCGGGGACTCCGGCCCCGCTGGAGCGCCTGTCCTCTCCGGAAGGCGGCTTCGCCTTCTGGGCCTCCTCGTGGTCGCCCGACGGCCGACGGATCGCCGGCGAGCTGAGCGTCGCCAACAACCCGATCGGCGTCGCGGTCTACAGCCTGGCGGACCATTCCTATCGACGGCTCCCCGTCGAGGGCCGCGCCCGGCGTCCGCGCTTCCTTCCCGACGGGAAGCACCTGATCTGGACCCGGGCCGAAGCGATCGAGATCCACGAGCTCGAGAGCGGCCGGACACGGGTCCTGATCCCGGCGACACCGGGGTACGACATCGCGTGGGCCGCGCTCTCCTACGACGGACGCCATCTCACCTGGCACGAGGTGGCCGACGAGTCGGACCTCTGGCTGGCGATGTTCGAGTAGACGCCGTGTTCGACCGCGCACCGTCCGCGGTGCGCCTCAGGCGTCGGGGGAGCGCCCCTTCGGCAGCACGACGCTGAGCACCGCGTACCCGGCCAGGGCCGACAGCAGCGAGCCGACCAGGATTCCCAGCCGGCCGATCCCGAGCGCTGCGCCGCTGCCGGTGTCCTCGAACGCGAGCATCCCGATGAACAGGCTCATCGTGAAGCCGACGCCGCAGAGGATCGAGGCGCCATAGACGTGCCTGAGCTCGACGCCGCTCGGCAGGCGCGCGACCCCCAGCCGTACCGCCAGCCAGGCGGAGCCGAAGACGCCGACCTGCTTGCCGACGAAGAGGCCGAGCACGATGCCGAGCGGGATCGGCTGAAGGAGGTCGCGCGGGCTCAGGCCGGCGAGGCTCACGCCCGCGTCGGCGAAGGCGAAGATCGGCAGGACCCCGAAGGCTACCCAGGGGTGCAGCGCATGCTCGAGGGTGCTCAGCGGGGGATGGTCGGGATGCGCCGGGTCGTGCGCGGGGATGAACAGGGCCGCGACCACGCCGGCGAGCGTTGCGTGCACGCCCGACTTGAGCACGAAGACCCACAGAAGCGTGCCGGCCAGGAGGTAGGGCGCGATGCGCACGACCCCGGCCCGATTGAGCACGAGCAGCGCGATCACCGCCGCGCCGGCCAGCAGCAGCGAGGCGAACGACAGGTCCTTCGTGTAGAAGAACGCGATGATGACGATTGCGCCCAGGTCGTCGAGCACGGCAAGGGTCATCAGGAAGACCTTGAGCCCGACCGGGACGCGCTCGCCGAAGAGCGACAGCACCCCGAGCGCGAAGGCGATGTCGGTGGCCGAGGGGATGGCCCAGCCGCGCAGGCCGACCGGGTCGTTCCAGTTGAGAAAGGCGTAGATCGCCGCGGGGACGATCATCCCGCCCGCGGCGGCGATCGCCGGCAGCGCGATCCTCGCGCGGTCCGACAGCTCGCCCATCACGACCTCGCGCTTGATCTCGAGGCCGATCAGCAGGAAGAAGACCGCCATCAGCAGGTCGTTGACCCAGAACAGGAGCGGCTTGTCGAGTTCGAACGCGGCCAGCTGGATCTTGAACGGCACCTGCAGCAGCCAGAAGTACCAGCCGGACAGCGGGCTGTTGGCCGCGATCATCGCGATCAGGCCGGCGGCGACGAGCAGGATGCCGCTCGCGGACTCGAGCCTGAGGAACTCGCGGATCGCGGACAGCGGGGAAGAGTCCTGGGCGGGGGGCCGGGTCATGCCGATCGGGCTCCGGGCGGGTCCGGCGATTCTAGCCGATCGCACGCCACCGAACGGAGCCCCTCCTACCGCTCCTTGACCCTCCGGTAGGCCTCCCGGAACGGGATCCCCTCCTCGAGCACCATCCGGCAGGCGCGCTCCGCGTCGAAGAGCGACGGGTCGATCGCCGCCGCCAGCCGCTCCTCGTTCCAGGCGACCTGCGGCAGCGCGTGCTCGATCACGCGCGCCGTGGCCGAGACGGAGTCGAAGGCCCGGAACAGCGGCTTCTTGATCAGCTGCAGGTCGCGATGGTAGCCGGAGGGGAGCTTGGCCGTGACCGACAGCACCTCGACCAGCGCGGCCGTCGCCTCGGCGGCGCGGCCGCGCGCCAGCTCGAAGAGGTCGGGGTTCCGCTTCTGCGGCATGATCGACGAGCCGGTGGTCAGCGCCGCGGGGAGCGCCACGAACCCGAACTCGGCGCTCGCGAACAGGCAGAGGTCGGCCGCCAGCCGCCCCAGGTCCTGCGCGAAGAGCGCGGCCTCGAACAGCGCCGTCGCCTCGGCCTTGCCGCGCGAGAGCTGCACCGCGGTGACCGGCTCGTGGATCTCGCCGAAGCCGAGCGCGCGCGTCGTCGCCTCGCGGTCGATCGGGACCACGGGCACGCCGTAGCCCGCGGCGGAGCCGAGCGGGTTGCGGTCGGCGCGCCGCGTCGCCGCGCGCAGCCCGGCGGCGTCGTCCTTGATCTCCGAGGCGTAGCCCAGCGCCCAGAGCGCGACGGTGCTGGGCATCGCGCGCTGCATGTGCGTGTACCCGGGCAGCGGCAGCCGGCCGAACGCCGCCGCGACGCGGTCCAGCGCCGCCTCGACCGCGTCGGCCTCGGCGGCCAGGCCCGCCAGCGCGTCCTTCAGCCAGAGCCGCAGCGCCGCCAGCACCTGGTCGTTGCGCGAGCGGCCGAGGTGGATCCGCGCGCCCGCCGCGCCGGCCAGGTCGGTGAGGCGGTTCTCGATCGCGGTGTGGCAGTCCTCCTCTTCGATCGCCACGTGCCACTCGCCGCGCCCGTGGGTCGAGCCGATCTGTCCCAGCGCGCGGCCGATCGCCGCGTGGTCGGCGTCGGAGAGCAGCCCCTGCGCGTGCAGCATCGCGGCGTGGGCCTTGCTGGCGCGCACGTCGTAGGCGACGAGGCGGTCGTCGAGCGCGTGGTCCTCGCCGGCGGTGTACGAGAGGACCAGCTTGTCGAGCGGTTCTCCCTTGTCCCAGAGCCGCGTCATGGCCGTCGGGCCTCCTGGAAGGCGCGGACCAGCGCCTCGTAGAAGGATGCGCCTTCCCGGACCTCCGATTCCAGCACGTATTCGTCGGCCGTATGGGAGCGCTCGGTGAGGCCCGGCCCGCACTTGATCGCCGGGATGCCGGCCGCGCCGAGGAAGACCCAGTCCGACACGCCGCGCGAGCCGAAGGTCCGCGCCCCGGGCCGGGCGCGGAGCGCGGCCGCGACGAGCGGGTGAGCGGGATCGATCTCGACCGGCCGCAGCCGGTCCGAGACGACGCGCAGCTCGCCGCGCACGGCGGCCCGCACGCGGCCGGCCGTCTCGGCGGGTCCGGGTTCGGGGTTGATCCGCGCGTCGAGCAGGCAGGTCGCCTGCGCCGGGACGGCGTTGCGCGCGGTGCCGCCCTGGACGATCGTCGGCTCGAGCGTCGGCGGGCCGAGCAGCGGGTGCGCCGGGCCGAGATCGACGGCTTCGAGCGCGAGCAGGTCCTGCGCCAGCTCGCGGATCGCGTTCCGCGCGCCGAGCGCGCGGCCGTGCGCGGCGTGGCAGGCGTCGCCGGTCGCGGTCAGCTCCATGACCAGCAGCCCCTTCTGCGCGACCGCGACGTCGAGCCCCGTCGGCTCGCCCACGACCGCCGCGGCGGGGACCATCCCGCGGCGCGCCAGCTCCGGCAGCAGCGCCTCCGTCCCCTTGCCGCCGACCTCCTCCTGCGCGACGAGCGTCAGCAGCAGGCCGCCGGCCGCCGCCTCCGGCCGCGCGGAGAGCCGCAGGAACGCGGCGATCATCGCGGCCACCGAGGCCTTGGCGTCGTTCGAACCCAGCCCGTGCACGCGGCCGTCGATCACCGTGACGTCGTGCGGTCCGCGCGACCAGCCGGCGCAGGCCGGCACGGTGTCGAGGTGCGTGTTGAGGCAGAAGAAGGGGGCCGCGCCGGACCGCGCGACGAGGTTGTCGCCGATCCGCTCGGCCTCGACGCCGCGCGCCGCGAACCAGCCCCGCAGGTGCTCGACGAGCGGCCCCTCCTGTCCCGAGAGCGACGGGATCGCCACGATCTCGCGGTGCAGCGCGAGCAGTTCGGCGTCGGAGAGGGCCGTCACAGGGCCTGCTCTCCGGGCGACAGCTCCGCGCGGTCGCGCACGACCAGCGTCCCGGCCCCCTCGTTGGTGAAGACCTCGACCAGCAGCGACAGCGGCTGCCGGAAGCCGACGATGTGGACCCGCTTCACGCCGCCCAGGATCGCGCCGCGGGCCGCGTTGACCTTGGGGAGCATCCCGCCCTCGAGCGCGCCGTGCCCCTCGAGCAGCAGCAGGCCCGGCAGGTCGATGTAGCTGACCAGCGAGCCCGGATCGTTGCGGTCCTCGAGGATCCCCGGCACTGTCGGTCAGGAAGATCAGCTTCTCGGCGCCCAGCGCGCAGGCGATCGCCGAGGCCACGGTGTCGGCGTTGACGTTGAGCACGTTCCCGGCGTCGTCGGCGCTGAGCGGGCTGACGATCGGGACGAAGCCGGCGTCGAGCAGCCGCTCGCAGCGCCGGGCCGTCGACCGACATCACGTCGCCGACCTCGCCGTAGTCGATCGTCGTCCGGACGCCGTCGACGATCGTCTCGACCGGCGCGCGTCGGCGGGCGCGGACGATCCCGGCGTCCACGCCCGAGACGCCCGACCGCGGCGATTCCCGCGGCGCGGCAGGCCGCGAGGACGGCCGTGTTGACCGTGCCGTTCATCGTCATGATCGCGACCTCGAGCGTCTCGGGGGTCGTGACCCGGCGGCCGCCGACGATCCGCGTCGGCAGGCCCAGGCGCTCGGCGAGCGCGGTCGTCTGCGGGCCGCCGCCGTGGACGACGACCAGCCGGATGCCCAGCTCGGCCAGCACGCCGACCTGCTCGACGACCTTGCGCATCGACTCCGCGTCGGCGACCGCCTCGCCGCCGAGCTTCAGCACGAAGACCCGGCCGCGGTAGAGCCGGATGTAGGGGAGGGCGCGCAGCAGCGCACCCATCGTCGCGTCGCGATCGTGCGGGGTGTTCACGCTCTCTTCCTCCCGAGCATCTCGACCAGCAGCGCCTTCTGCGCGTGCAGCCGGTTGCCGGCCTGCGGGACGACGACGCTGCGCGGGCCGTCGAGCACCTCGTCCGACGACCTTGACGTTGCGGCGCACCGGCAGGCAGTGCATGAACTTCGCGTCCGGCTGCGCGGCGTCGAACCACGGCTCGCCGACGCACCACTCGGCGCGCAGCGGGGCGCGCAGCGCGGCCTCCTCCGCGGGGCGGCCGTAGTGCTGCGGCGCGGCCCACGACTTGGCGTAGAGGACGTGCGCGCCGTCCATCGCCGCGCGCCGGTCGGCCGTCGTCTCGACCGAGCCGCCGGCCTGCGAGGCCAGCTCGCGCGCGCGGTCCATCACCGCGCCGGGCAGGTCGTACCCCTCGGGCCGCAGCACGACGACGTCGCATCCCGCGCCGCGCCGCCATGCTCAGCGCCGACGCCGGGACCGCGTAGGGGAGCGGCTTGGGGTGCCAGGCCCACGACAGGACGAAGGTCCCGTCGGCGCGGGATCTCGAAATCGTCGAGCGTCTTCCAGTCGGCGAGCGCCTGGCAGGGGTGCGAGACCGCCGACTCGAGGTTGACGAACGGCACCGGCGAGAGCCGCGCCATCGCGCGGATGACGCCGTCGTCGAGGTCGGCGGCCAGGTCCTTCCCCTCGGCGAAGCAGCGCACGCCGAGCGCGTCGCAGTACTCGGCCAGCACCGGGATCGCCTCGCGGACGTGCTCCACCGCGTCGCCGTCCATCACCGCGCCGTCCCGCGTCTCGAGCTTCCAGCTGCTCTGCCCGGGCGAGATCACGAAGCTGCTGCCGCCGAGCTGCGCGATGCCGGCCTCCATCGAGGCCAGGGTGCGCAGCGAGGGGTTCATGAAGACGAGGCCGACGACGCGGCGGGCGAGCGCGTCGGAGAGCGGGTGGGCCTCCAGCTCGCGCGCCCGGTCCAGCACGTCCTCCAGCTGCTCGTCGGACAGGTCGGACAGGTCGAGAAAGCGCTTCATGCCGGGATCTCCGCGAGCGTGGCGACGAGCTGGTCGACGTGGGCGTCTTCGAGGACGAGCGGCGGGAGCAGGCGGACGACGTGCGGATCGGCGCTGCCGCCCGCGAGGATGCCGCTGCGCGCGCAGCTCGGCGAGGATCTCCCGCGCGGGGCGGGCGGTGCGCAGGCCGCAGCAGGAAGCCCATCCCCTGCGTGGCGACGACCGGGCCGACGACGCACTCCGCCGCCAGCCGCTCGCCGAGAGCCGCCGCACCCGCGGCAGCAGCCCGTCGCTCTCGATGACGTCGATGACGGTCTCGATCAGGGCCGCCGCGAGCGGGCCGCCGCCGAAGGTCGTGCCGAGCTCGCCCTTGCCGCAGCGCGCGGCGAGCCGCTCGGTGAGCAGCATCGCGCCGGCGGGGAAGCCGCCGGCGAGCCCCTTGGCCGTGGTGAGGATGTCCGGCGTGATGCCGAGCGCCTGCGCTGCGAAGGGCCAGCCGGTGCGCCCCATCCCGCACTGGACCTCGTCGAAGATCGAGCAGCGCGCCGGCGCGCGTCGTCTCGCGGCGCGCGGCCTCGAGGAAGGCGCGCGAGAGCGGCCCGCGCACCGGCCACTCCCTGCACCGGCTCGACGATCACGGCCGCGACGTCGGGAGCCATCGTGCGCCCGATCGCGGCGGCGTCGTTGAACGGGACGAAGGTCACCTCGAACGGCGCTCGCGGGAAGCCGTACCACTTCGCGCTGCCGGCGGTGACGGCCGCCGGCGGCGGCGGTGCGGCCGTGGAACGCCCCCTCGACCGCGACGACGCGCGGTGCGGCCGGTCGTGCGGAAGGCGACGCGCAGCGCGTTCTCGTTGGCCTCGGCGCCGGAGTTGACGAAGAAGGCGCGCGTCAGGCCCGGGGGGCCGAAGGCGACCAGCCGCTCGGCCGCGCGGCGGCGGACCGCGAGCGGCGACCAGGTTGCTCTGGAAGAAGAGCGTCCGCGCCTGTGCGTCGCAGCGCGGCGACGAGGCGCGGGTGGGCCTGCCCGAGCAGCGCGACGGCGTGGCCGCCGTAGAAGTCGAGGTACCGCGTGCCGTCGGCCGCCTGCAGCCAGGCCCCCTCGCCGCCCACGATCTCGAGCGGAAGCTGGTCGAAGACGTCGAGCAGCGCCGGGCCGTCGAGGCCGGTGCTCGCGGCGAACGGGAGGTTCGTCGATCCATCCATGTCAGTACCAGCCCAGGCCCGGCAGACGCAGGCCCGTGTCGTCGGGAAGGTCGAACAGGCGGTTCAGCCACTGCACGCCGCCGCCGGCCGCGCCCTTCACCAGGTTGTCGATCGACGGAAAGGAGAACTGCCGTCCGGCCGCGCGTCGCGACCCCGATCCGGCAGCGGTTGGTGCCGACGACCTCGGTCAGCCGCGGCGGCGCGGTCGAGACCGAGACGAACGGCGCGTCGCCGTAGAACGCTGCGAGGCGCTCAGCCAGCTCGCCCGCGGACATCTCGCTCGCCAGCGCCATCCGCAGCGTGGCGTGGATGCCGCGCACGAACGGACCGGAGTGCGGCACGAAGGCGACCTCCGGCTCGACCCCGCCGGTCGCGCGCGAAAGCAGGCGCCGCATCTCCGCCTCGTGGCGGTGGGCCAGCGGGGAGTAGGCGTGGAGCGACGAGCGGCGCTCGGGGTGGTGCGTGATCGCCGACGGCGTGCGGCCGCTGCCGGAGCTGCCGGTGACCGCGGAGACGAAGATCTCCGCCGCCGGCTCGGCGAGCCCCAGCGCGAGCAGCGGGTAGGCGGCGAGCGTGACGGCGGTCGTGAAGCAGCCGGGCTGGGCGGCGAAGCGCGGTGTCGGGCCGTGCCAGTGCTCGGGCACCGCGCAGACGAACGTCGCGGCGCGGTCCGGCGCGCCGTGCGGGCGGCCGTAGATCGCCTCCCACCGCGCGGCGTCGTCGAAGCGGAAGTCGGCCGACAGGTCGACCACGCGGACGTCCATACCGGCGCGCTCGATGCGGCCGAGCAGCGTGTTGAGCAGCGCGGCCGTCTCGCCGTGCGGGGTCGCCGCGAGCAGGCCGAGCGGGACGCCGGCGCCGGAAGCTGCGGCAGGTCGTCGATCCGCGAGAAGGCGAGCGCGTCGAGCACGGTCCCGGCGAGGTGCGGGAAAGCCCGCACGACCGGCTCCCCGGGCTGGCTCGTCGAGGCGACCGCGGCCACCGCGAAGCGCGGGTGACCCGCGAGCAGGCGCAGCAGCTCCCCGGAGACGTAGCCCGTTCCGCCGAGGACCACGACCGGGATCGGGTCGGTCGCGGCAGGCATCGCGTGCCTCTCCGTCATGTCAGGCATCGCGGGCCTCGCCGTCGCCGGAGCTGTCACCGCCGCTGCGCCGCGCGCCGGCGAGGGGGAGCCGCTCCAGGACCGCGTCGGCCAGCCGGTCGGGATCGGTCCGCGCGTTGATCGCGGGCACGCCGGTCTCGCGCTCGACCAGCCGCACCCCCGCGGCGTTGTCGGTGGCCGGGCCGGTGACCACGGTGGCGTCGGTGCGGTGCCGCTCGCGCAGCAGCCGCACGCCGCCCCACGCCGCGACCGGGTCGTTCGCCGCCAGCACGACCGCCTGGAAGTGCGACGCGACCGGCGCGTCGTCGAGGATCGCGTCGACGCCGTAGAGGCCGATCAGCCCGTCCCCCAGCTCGAGCACGATGACGTCCGGCCGGTCCGCGGCGAGCCGCGTCAGGAGCGTGCGCGCGACGCGCGGCGCGACCTCGGGGGTCGTGGTCACGACGCCGAGATCGGTGAAGATCAGCGTCTTCGACGCGCCCGCGTCCTCCATCGCCAGGATGTCGCGCCGCAGCGAGACGCCGGTCGCCTTGCCGGCCGCGACCTTGAGGCCGCGGTGCGCGAAGGCCTGGATCAGCGAGCAGGCCGCCTGCGTCTTGCCGGCATTCATGCAGCTGCCGACGACCGCGACGACCGGGATCCCGTCGACCTCCAGCCGCTCCTCGAGCGGCGAGCGCCCCCTGCCCGATGTGCGCCGGGACGCCGACGCGCTCGCCGAGGAACGGAAAGTGCAGCGCCTGGCCCAGGACCTCGCACTCGAACGGCTTGCCGAGGTCGGGGTTGACGCTGTCGCAGATCCCGATCACCCCCCCGATGTTGAGCAGGTGCACGACGTCGCCCGGCGCGACGCTCTCCGGCAGGTAGCCGGAGTAGCCGAACAGCGCCTTGCGGTGGCCGAGCGCGCCGACCACGACGTCGCCTGCCTTGACCTTCGACATCCGGCCGGAGGGCAGCTCGAGCTGGTTGTAGGTGCTCTTCGAGGTCAGCACGCGCACCGCGACCACGCCGCCCTCGACGGCGGGGATCTCGGGCGCGAGCCGCAGCTCGCGGGACAGCCGGCAGTTGAGCGTGACCGAGCCGATCTTGTCGACCAGGACCTTCTTCATCGCGGGGTCCCGCCATCGTACCGGCCGCCGGCAGGGTCGGTCGGGCCGCCACGGAGGGCGGCCCCTACAGACTTCCGATCGCGCGCCCCGTAGGGGCCGGCCTCCGTGCCGGCCCGCTCCGTGCCGCGCCCGCTCCGTGCCCGCCTCCGTGCCGGCCCGCGCCGTGCCGGCCCGCGCCGCGAGCATCCCCGGCAGCGCGAGCATGCGCGAAAAGCCGCGCGCGTCGTCGGCCGTCCACTCGCCGGCCGCCTCGCCGTAGACGGCGCGCGAGGCGGCCTTCAGCGAGAACGGCGACGCAACCCCCTCCACGAAGAGCGCGCCCGGTCGCAGCAGCACCCGCACCTCGCCCGTCACGCGCTCCTGCGTGCTCGCGAAGAGCGCCTCGATGTCGCGGCAGGCCGGGTCCAGGAACTGCCCCTCGTGGACGAGATCGCCGTAGACCGCTCGCGAGCTGGTCCTTGACCCGCTGCTGCCGCCCCGTGAGCACGAGCTTCTCCAGCTCGCGGTGCGCCGCGATCAGCAGGTGCGCCGCCGGGGCCTCGAAAGCCACGCGCCCCTTGAGCCCGAAGATCGTGTCGCCGAGGTGGATCCCGCGGCCGATGCCGTAGGCCCCGGCCCGGGCATTGAGATCCTCGATCAGCGTCACCGGCTCCTGCGGGTTCCCGTCGAGCGCAACCGGCACGCCTCGCTCGAAGGCGACGGTCAGGGCGACCGGCACCCGCGGGATGTCGAACGCCCGCTTCGTCATGACCCAGGCGCTCTCCGGGATCGAGGCGATCGTGTCGGTCGTCTCGCGGCCGCCGATCGTGCAACCCCAGAGGCCGAGGTTGATCGAGTAGGCCCCGCGCGCCGCCGGCCACTCCACGCCGTGCCGGCCGAGGTACTCGATCTCCGCCTCGCGCGAGAACCCCTCGTCTCGGATCGGCGCGATGATCTCGAGCTCCGGCGCGAGCGTCCGCAGCGCGACCTCGAACCGCACCTGGTCGTTGCCGGCCGCGGTGCAGCCGTGGGCGACGGCGGTCGCGCCGAGCGCGCGCGCGACCTCGGCCACGGCGCGGGCTTGCAGCCCGCGCTCGGCCCCGACGCACAGCGGGTACATCTGGCCGCGCAGCACGTTCCCCGCGATCAGCCAACGCAGCGTCTCGTCGAAGAAGGCGCGCCGCGCGTCGACGGTCCGGTGCTCGGTCGCGCCCAGGGCGCGGGCGCGCTCGGCGAGCGCCTGCCGCGCCGCGTCGTCGAGGCCGCCGGTGTCGACGGTGACGGTGACGACGTCGCGGCCGGTGGCCTCGCGCAGCCATGGCACGCAAAAGGAGGTATCCAGGCCCCCGCTGAAGGCGAGGACCACGGGTGCGGTCTGTTTGTCAGGCACGGGCCGATTCCCTCCGGACGAGTTGCGCGAGGCGGGCCTCGACGCGCGCCTGCGCGGCGCGGCCGGGGGTCGCGATGAACAGGGTGTCGTCGCCGGCCACGGTGCCGACGACTTCGGGCCAGCGCGCGGCGTCGATTGCAATCCCGACGGGTGAGGCCGCGCCGGGTGGCGTCTTGACGACGAGCAGGTGCGGGCCGGCGGGGGCGATCTCGCGGAGAAACGAGACGACCGCGGCCAGGCGCTCGCCGGCGGCCGGGGCGGGCGCCCCGCCGGGGCGGCCCGGCGCGGCGGCCTCGGCCAGCCGCTCGAGCGCGACGTAGCGGCCGTCGACCTTGGCCACGCCCAGCTCGGCGAGGTCGCGCGAGACGGACGACTGCGTGACGCGGAAGCCGCGCCGCTTCAGCCGCCGGACGAGCTGCTCCTGGCTCTCGACCGCCTCGGCGTCGAGGATCGCGCGGATCGCGTCCTGTCGCTCGCGCCAGTTCTCGCCGTTGCGTGGCACCCGCCGGCCTCCTCACGGAATTGAATGCGCACGAAGCTACTCCTATGCGCATGAATATGCAAGCACGGGCGACGGCCCGCCACCCGCGCCCCGCGCCGGCGCGGGTGAGCCTGCGCGCGGACGAAGCGGATTCTGGAGGGTTCCGGGCGGGGAAGGTCGGCTCAGGGCACCCGCGCGAGCTTGGCGCCGGCCCACGCCGCCGGGAGCATGACGATCAGGCCCGCGACCCAGAACCAGAGCGGCGGCGGCAGCATCAGGTTGTTGGCGATCCCGGCCAGCGTCAGCAGCAGGCCGAGCACCAGGCCGTGGCGGAGGCCGGCCCGGCCGGCGGCGCGCGCCGCGACCCAGCCGCCGACGAAGCTGCCGAGGATCCAGCCGGCGATGACCACGAGCAACGCGCCGGCCGGCGCCCCGGCGAAGATCGCGCGGCTCATCGTATAACACCCAGAGTGGGTCAAGTAAGGCCTTCGGGATCCGGGTGCCTTCCAAGGGCCACCGCGGCGCTCCGCGACTCCCGGCGGGGCGGTCCGCTCAGCGCCCGCCGCCGCGCACCCGGGCGGCCTCGTCGGCGACGCGGTGCGCCCAGCGGGCCAGCAGCAGCTCGACGAGGTGCTCGCGCCCGGCCGCGTCCTGGCGGGCGAGCGCGGCGACCACCTCCGGCGCCGGCGGGCCGGCGTTCCCGTCCCGCGCCGCCTGCAGGTCCGCGAGCACGGCGAGCAGATTGTCGTAGACGGGCCCGCACCCGGCGCGCGTCGCGGCGATCCAGCCGTCGCGCTCGTCGCGGGAGGCCGCCGGATCGAGCGCGGTCGCGATCGCGCCGGCCACCGCCAGCTGCGAGTACTCGCGCGTCCACGGCCTCCGGTCGAGCGCCGTCCAGGCCCCGTGCGGATCGCCCCGCTCGAGCGCGAGCAACGCGCGGAACAGGGTCCCGTTGTGATCGCGAATCCCCGGACCGACCTGCGCCGGGATCCGCTGCTCGAGTTCGTGCTGCGCCGTCTCCGGCGAGGTCACCAGGAGAGCCGCCGCCACCGCCGCCGCCTGGACGTCGGGTGGTAGAGGCGACCTGCCGGCCGATGCGGCGAGCGCGGCGGTCACACCGTCCCAGTCGCCGCGCCGCGCGAGCAGGTCGACCAGCAGCCGCAGGTGCCCGCCCTGGCGCGGCTCCAGCCGGCGCGCCTCCTGCACGTCCGCCAGCGCGCGGTCGAGATCCCCCGCGCGGCGCCGCAGGACCGCTGCCAGGCCGAGCGCGGTGCCCTGCTGGCTGGGCGCGCTCCCGCCCGCCGCGGCGTACTGCTCGAGCAGCGCGGCCCCCGCCTCGGGGTGCCGCCCGAGCGCCTGGCCCAGCGCATCGAGCAGGCGCTCCCGTGCAGCCAGCCACGCTGCCGGCTCGAGCGCCGCGTCGGGACCGTCGAGCGGAGCGCCGGTGCGCGCGTCGAACGAGAGCGTGGCGCCTTCCGCGGTGAGCAGCCGCAGTCGGCCCGCGCGGTCGAGCGTGACGTCGGCGTAGCGGTCGAGGGAGGCGAACGTCGTGTACTTCGGCCGGCGGGCCGCCCCGTCCGGGACTGGCAGATCGTACGGCGCGGCCTCGATCTCGCCGATCCCCGGCTGGCCCCCGAGCCCGGAGTTGAGGCGGAAAGCGATGATCCCGAGGCGCTGGCCCAGATCGTGGAACTCGACCGAAGCGATCAGCAGCGCCGGCTGCGAGGGGTCGTCGCCGGCCGGGAGGAAGACCGGGCTCTGGATCGCGCCTGCGAAGGGGAGCCAGGAGTGGACGACGCCCCTTGCATCGAACACGACGAGCAGGTTCGTGTACTCGACCAGGTGCGTGAGGATCGCGACGAAGGCCGGAGGGCCGGGCACGATGCTCTTCGGGATCCGGACGAGGTGCGACAGGCCGTAGCTGCACGACAGGCCCGGGAAGACCGTCTGGCAGGTCTTCGCCTCCACGTCGGGCGTGAAGCGCACGGGCACGGGATCGCCGCCCCACGTCTCGAGCGTGAGCAGCGCGGGCGCGTCCCGCGGCGTCAGCGGGTTCCGCATCTGCCCGACGAGGAAGCGGCCGACGCCGCGGAGGCCGTCCCGGAGCGAGGTGGGCCGCATCGCGAGGAACGGCGTCTCGACGGTCCGCAGCCGGACGCCGAGCGCGCTCCGGATCGTGACGAAGCGGTCGTCGGCGCTCGCCTGGATCGGCAGCAGCGCCGCCCCCGCGAGCGCCGCCGCGAGCAGCAGCACGCAACCGGCCAGCGCCGCGCGGCGCGCCGCCCCGCCCCGCGCCCGGCCTGCCGCGCGCCAGCGCCGCGCGAGCGGCGCCCGCCGCCGCCGCCGCAGGAACGCCAGCGCGACGCCGGCGTCCGCCGGCCGCCGCGCCGGGTCCTTCTCGAGCATCCACGCCGCCAGGTCGCGCAGCCAGCCGGGCGCCGCGGCCAGCGCGCGGCGCGGCGGCGGCAGCGGCCGCTGCGCGTGGGCCATCAGGATCTCGACCTGCGAGTCCCCCTCGAACGGCGGCCTGCCCGCGATCATCTCCCAGAGCACGATCCCGGCGCTGTAGACGTCCGCCGGCGGGCCGACGTTCTTCTCGGCGCGGGCCTGCTCGGGCGCAACGTACTCCGGCGTGCCGAGGAAATCGCCGGTGCGGGTCAGCGCGTGCTCCTCGTCGGCCCGCGCGAGGCCGAAGTCGAGCAGCACGGCGTGCCCGGGGGAGGTGGCGCCGGAGCGCCGCTCCGTGCCGGCCGTCCCTCCGGCGCGCGCCAGCATGATGTTCCCGGGCTTGACGTCGCGGTGCACGATGCCCGCGGCGTGCGCCGCCGCGAGCGCGTCGAGCACCTGTTCGAAGAGCGCCAGCGTTTCGCCGATCGCGAGCCGCCCGTGCGCCATCCGCTCGCGCAGCGTCTCCCCCTCGAGCAGCTCCATCACCAGGTAGAGCAGCCCGCCGTGCACGCCGATGTCGTGGATCCGCACGATGCCGGGGTGGGACAGCCCGCGCACCAGCCGCAGCTCGCGGCGCAGCCGCTCGAGCGTGCGCGGGTCCTCGCCGCGCGGAAAGAGGACCTTCAGCGCGACGCGGCTGCCGGACAGCTCGTCGAGCGCCCGGTAGACCTCGCCCGCGCCGCCGCCGCCGATCCGCGCCTCGATCCGGTAGCGCCCCGCGAACTGCGAGCCGGGGGCGAGCAGCGTGAACTGGCGCAGGCGCTCCGCCGCGCCGCCGTGGACGGGGCGCGTCGGTTCCGTGGGGCGGTCGGGAGCGTCGGGCACGCGGGACCGGGGCCGAATCGGGTGCGGGGCCGTGGCGAGCCTAGCAACGCCGCCGCCGGAGCGAAACGGGGGCACGGATCGCCCCGGGGCGGACCTCGGGGCCGGTCTACCCCGGGAACCCCCCCTCGAAGACCGACTCCGCCACCGGCCGCCGCGGGCTGGGGACCTCGCGGGCCCGCTGCTTCTCGGGCAGCAGCATCGGGTCGCCGGGCCGGCCGATCGCGATCATGCACTGGACGTCCCAGTCCGCGGGGACGCCCAGCTCTGCCTGGGCGCGGTCGTAGTCGAAGCCGGCCATCGCGTGCACGACCAGCCCGGAGAGCCGTTCCCTGCAGCGCGAGGCTCATCCACGCCGCGCCGGTGTCGAAGGGAGCGGTCCAGTTCTCGGCGCCGCCGTCGGTCGTCTTCTTCGAAAGCACGACGACCAGCGCGGCGGCGCGCGCGCACCAGGGCTGGTTCCGTTCGTTGAGCAGGGAGAAGAAGCGCTCCCAGTGCGGCGTGTCGCGCTTCGCGTAGAGGAAGCGCCACGGTTGCACGTTGGATGCCGACGGAGCCCAGCGCGCCGCTTCGAACAACGACATCAGCTGCTCTTCGGCGAGCGGCTCGCCGGACATCGCGCGCGGCGACCAGCGGCGGAGGAAGAGCGGATCGATCGGGTAGGCGGGGACGCGGGGCTCGGGCATCGGTGTCTCCTCGGGACGGGAAAGGGCGCCCGAGGATACCGCGGCCGACGCCGGTCGCCATCGCGCGGCTGCGCCGGTACAATCCGGGCTCGGAGGAAAGTCGATGCTCAAGCGCATCCAGTCGTACGAGACCGACGAGATCGTCGTCACCTACGATCCGAACCTCTGCACCCACGCCGCGGAGTGCGTGCGCGGCCTGCCCGCCGTCTTCGACACGCGCCGCGCGGACTGGATCCGTCCCGGCGCCGCGCCGGCCGGGGAGGTGGCGGAGGTGATCCGCCGCTGTCCGTCGGGCGCGCTGCAGTACCGGATGAAGGGCGAGGTGGCCGGCGCACCGGAGGGCACGGCCGCGGCGACGGGCGGTGCGCCGCCGGCCGGGGATCGGGCCCTCGTTACGGTCAAGCTGATGAAGGATGGCCCGCTGCTCTTCGACGGGGTCGTGCGGGCCCTGGCCGAGGACGGCAGCGTGATCGAGCGCTCCGGCAAGGTGTCGCTCTGCCGCTGCGGCGGCACGGAGAACCAGCCGTTCTGCGACGGGAGTCACAAGCACGCTGGGTTCCGTTCGAAGCGCTGAGGGCGCAGTGGGGGGCGGCCGGTCGCGGGGCGCGGGTTCGATTCCCGCCGCCCCGCCCCTCACAGCACCCGCGCGTACTCCGCCGGTTCCTGCTTCCAGACCGGCACGCCGCAGTAGCGCTTCCCCTCCGGGCAGTAGGGCTTCTTCCCGCCCAGCAGCCGGATCGAGCAGGGGGGCAGCAGGTAGCGGCCGAGGCGCGGGTGGACCGCGCGGATCTGCAGCGCCTCGTCGAGCGACGCGCGCCAGATCTCCTCCTGCGCGTTGTAGCAGAGGCGCATCGCGTGCTTGTGGCGGATCGCGGAGTAGTCGCCCGACTCGGTGAAGCGCACGGCGACCGCGTTGGGCAGCAGGTAGACCAGCGCCTCGGGATCGACGCCCATCCGCCGCAGCCGCTCGACCGCTTCCCAGGTCCGCGCGAAGGTCTCGTCGAAGTCGCGCCGCACCGCGTCGTCTTCGAGCGCGATCTGCGGGTGGACGACGTCCGGCTCGCCGGTCAGGTGGGCCAGCAGCACCGGGCGCGAGCCCGGCGTCATGCGGTGGCGCTGGTCCTGGCTGTCGGCGCTGTGCGAGAGCTTGCGGCGGAAGGTGTACGACGCGTGGTGCAGCGCCCGCGTCAGCTTGTTGAGCGTCGTCAGGTTGAGCGCCTCACCGAAGATCGCGTTGGCCGCGGGGTCGACGGCCAGGGCCAGCGCGTCGTCGTCCGCCATCGCCGCGCGCGGCAGGCCCAGCACCTCGCGCACCGCCTCGGCGACGACCGCCTCGGCGTCGGGAGAGTGCCCGACCAGCCGCGACACGCGCCCGCCCAGCGCGGCGTCGAACTCCTCGCGGAACGCGGACGCCCGCGCCGGGTCGATCAGCCCGCCGGCGGCGGCGAGCGCCCGGGCCTCCGGCGTCTCGTCGAGCGGGATCGGGTCGTCCACGACGACGCGGAAGTCGGGGTCGAGGGCCAGCACCGACGCGAGCATCGCGTCCACGACCAGCCGGACCTCGGACGGGACGTCGTACTGCTCGCAGGCGCGCCGGTAGCGCAGCAGCGTGATCGCGGAGATCGAGTGGTGCAGCCGCGCCCAGGTCGCGACCGGCAGGACGTAGCGCGCGGCCTCCTGCGCCTTGCGGCGGATCTCGCGCTTCCACTTCTCCGGGCTTCGCGCCCGGGCCGGAAAGACCCCGAAGAAGAGCCGGGCCGCGATCGGCGACAGGCTCTCCGTCAGGCGGTGGTAGGCGGCCTCCTGCAGCGCCAGCGTTCCCTCGAACAGGGCCTGCGCCGCGGGGTCGTCCAGCTCCGGCACCAGCGTCGCGCCGCGGCCGACCTTGACGTAGCGCTGGCTGACCTGCTCGGAGTTGTAGAACGGATGGGCGTGGAAGAAGGCCCACAGCGCGTGGCGCGAGACGCGGTCGATCGCGAACTGGAAGTGCGCGTGCTGGTAGACGGTGTGGTGCCCGGCGGCGAAGATGTCCTTCGCCAGCTGGTCGCGCGAGTCCTTCGCCCGCTCACGCTCCTCGTCGGTCTCGAGCAGGTCGCCGCCGACCTCCTCGGCGTAGACGATCCCCTTGCCGGAGTAGCAGGTGCGCGCCGCCGCGACCGCGTTGTCGAGCGGGCGCTCGTGCGCGTTGACCAGCCGGACCAGCGGCGGGGCGGAGCGGAGGCGGAGGTCGGGGCGGGGGAGGGCCATGGCCGGGGGATTGTACCGGCAGGGGGCGGGTGCCGTCCGGATCCGTTGACCCCGGGCCGTTCCCCGTGATACCCAAGCCGCCCGGAGAACCCCGGACGAGGACCGCCGCCATGCCGCTTCCCGACCGAGTCATTGCCTGCGAGTGCTGGGCCCGCGACGGGCTGCAGTCGATGCCCGTCCACGTTTCGACCGCGCACAAGATCGAGATGATCGAGCGCGCCGTGGACGCCGGCTACCCGAAGGTGGAGGTGACGTCTTTCTCGCACCCCAAGCTGCTCTCGCAGTTCGCCGACGCGGTGGACGTGCTCAAGGGGCTGCGCCGCAAGGCCGGCGCCTCGTACGTCGTCCTGATGCCCAACACGAGGGGTTTCGACCGGCTGGAGACCTGCCAGAAGGAAGGCCACGGCGCGGACGAGATCATCCTGATGATCTCGTGCAGCGAGGCGCACAACAAGCTCAACTTCCGGATGGGCCACGACGAGGCGATGGCCGAGCACGCCGCGATCATGAAGCGGGCGCACGCGCTCGGGATCCGGATCATCGGCTGCGTCGGAACGGTCTACGGCTGCCCGGTGGCGGGCGACGTGACGACCGACCAGGTCGCGAAGATCACGCGCTTCTACCTGGACGAGGGCGCGCAGACGATCATGCTGGGCGACACGACCGGGGTCGCCAACCCGCGCCTGGTGCGCCACCGCGGCGCGGAGCTGCTGGTGCGTTTTCCGGGAACGGAGTTCATCGCGCACTTCCACGACACGCGCGGCACGGGGATCGTCAACACGCTGGCGCTGCTGGAACTGGGGGTCCGCTACGTCGACGGCTCGATGGGCGCGATCGGCGGCCAGCCCGCGACCGGCGCGTCGAAGTACTCGGCCGGCTTCACCGGCAACACCTGCAGCGAGGACCTGATCGCGCTGCTCGACGAGATGGGCGTGGAGACCGGGATCGACGTCGACCAGCTGATCGAGGCCGGGCGGCGCGGCGAGGAGATCCTGGGGCAGCGGCTGCGCTCGAACGTCGTCCGCAGCGGGCGCGTGATCCACGGGCCGTCCTCGCCCCACAAGGAGCCGGGAGCGGCCCCCGCGTGAGTGCGCGAGCCGCCGCGATCAGGGCGGCGGCTCGCAGGCGTCGCCGATGCCGTTGCCGTTGCTGTCGACCTGGCCCGGGTTGAAGACGTCGGGGCAGTTGTCCGCTCCGTTGGCGACACCGTCTCCGTCGCGGTCGGGATCGCAGGCGTTGCCGGTTCCGTCGGCGTCCAGGTCGGCCTGGTCGGGGTTCGGCGTGACCGGGCAGTTGTCCGAGACGTCCGCAACGCCGTCGTTGTCGTCGTCCGGGTCGCAGGCGTTGCCGAGGCCGTCACCGTCGGTGTCGACCTGGTCGGTGTTGGCGGCCGACGGGCAGTTGTCGCAGGGATCGCCGTACGAGTCGGCGTCGACGTCCGACTGCGACGTGTTCTGGAACGCCGGGCAGTTGTCGACGGCGTCCTCGACGGTGTCCCCGTCGGAATCGCGCGAGGCGTCGGGGCACTTGAACGGCGTCGGGATCGGTTGTCCGCTCGACCGCGTGCCCGGCGCACTCTCCGAGTTGGAGCCGCAGACCGAGGAGACCAGGTAGTAGAACATCGCCGCCGGACGCGGCTTCTGGGCGTCCTGCACCGTCGGCACGCCGAGCTTGTTGGCGAAGCACTGGTGGGAGTAGGCCCACGGCCGGCCGAGGATGCCGAACCCGCGGTAGACGTTGTACTGCGACACGCCCGGGACGGGGGCCCACGCGACGGTCGACGTCGCGCCACCGCTCACGGTCAGCGTGGCGCCCGGCGCCGGCGGCGGCGGGTTGGCGGCGTCGAACGGCGTGCAGTCGCAGGCGTCGCCGACCGTGTCGCCGTCGCTGTCGAGCTGACCCGCGTTCTGGGCGTCGGGGCAGTTGTCGGTGCAGTTGTCGACGCCGTCGCCGTCGCTGTCGGTCGTCTCGTCGACGGTGCCGTCACAGTCGTCGTCCACGCCGTTGCAGGCTTCCGGCCCCGGCCCGGCGCTGCGCACGCAGGCGAGACCGCCGGCCTGGCACTGCTGGGTGCCCGCGGAGCAGACCCCCGGCTCGCCGGTGAGGCACGCGCCGCCGCCGCCGGGGTTCCCCTCGTCGACCAGGCCGTTGCAGTTGTCGTCGAGCCCGTTGCACTGCTCGAGGCTGAGGGCCATGTTGTCGTCGACCAGGCCGTTGCAGTCGTTGTCGAGGCTGTCGCACTGCTCGGCGCGGCCCGGGTACTGGGTCGCGTTGGTATCGTTGCAGTCGCCGCCGGGGCGCAGGACGCCGTCGCCGTCGCAGTCGGGCTCGAAGGCGAAGAAGGTGACGGCCCCCTGGTCGGCCTTGGCGGGTTCGTCGTGGACCGGCGAGCCGCCGAGGAACTCGGGGACGCGGTCTCCGTCGAGGTCGCCGCCGGCGACGGACGTTCCGAACTGGTCGTTGGCCAGCCCCAGCGCGTCGGTGAAGCGCCGGATGACACTCCCGTCAGCGCCGGAGAAGAGGGTCAGGCTGCCCGAGTCGTTCCCCTGCGGCGTGTCGTCGAGGTAGGCGCCCGCGATGATATCGGCGGTGCCGTCGCCGTTGGCGTCCGCGACGCCGGCCACGGACCGGCCGAGCCGGTCGCTGGCCAGGCTCGACGGATCGGTCAGCTTGCGCAGGAAGGCCCCGGTCGCGCCGTTGAAGAGCACCACGCTTCCGGCGTCGGCTCCCTGCGGCGTGTCGTCGAGATACGCGCCGGCGGCGATCTCGTCGATCCCGTCGCCGGTGAGGTCGGGCACGCGCCCGAGCGAAACGCCCAGCTGGTCGGAGTTGGCGCCGCCCGGGTCGGCGAGCTTGCGGAGCAACGCCCCGTCGCGCCCGCTGAAGACCAGCACGCTGCCGGCGTCGCCGCCGCCGAGCGTGTCGTCGAGGTACGAGCCGACGGCGATGTCCGGCGTCCCGTCGGCGTTGACGTCGCCGATCCCGCTGACCGCGAAGCCGAACTGGTCGCTGGCCGAACCGCCGGGATCGGTCAGCCGGAAGACCACGGCGCCGGTCGCGGCGTTGAAGACCGTGACGCTGCCGGCGTCCCCCTCGCTGCCGACGTCATCGAGGTAGGCGCCGGCGGCGATGTCCGGCTTTCCGTCGCCGGTGACGTCGCCGATCGAGGCGACGGAGATGCCGAGCCGGTCGGAGCTGGCGCCGGCCGGGTCGACCAGCTTGCGGATGAAGGAGCAGTTGCTGCCCGAGAAGAGCAGCACGCTGCCGTTGTCGAAGAACGGGCTGGTGTCGTCGAGCCAGGCTCCGACTGCGATGTCCGGTGTGCCGTCGCCGTTGACGTCGCCGGCCGCCGCGACCGAGTAGCCCAGCTGGTCGGAGGTGGCGCCGGACGGATCCGTCATCCGGCAGCGCACGGCGCGGGTGACACCGTCGTACAGGATCACGCTGCCGCTGTCTCCGAAGCTGCCGTTGTCGTCGGTGAAGGCACCGACCGCGAAATCGGCCCGACCGTCCCCATTGGTGTCGCCGACGATGGCAATCGCCTGGCCGAACTGGTCGCCGCCGGCTCCGGCCCCGTCGAGGACCTTGACCGAGTAGGAGGACGAACTGGAGCCCTCGTCGGTCTGGCTGTTGCAGTTGTCGTCGAGGTGGTCGCAGACCTCGGTTGCACCGGGCTTGACGCCCGGCAGGTCGTCGCGGCAGTCGCACGGCGCGGTCACGCCGTCGCCGTCGGCGTCCGGACCCTCGTCGGTCTGGGTGTTGCAGTTGTCGTCGATCCCGTTGCAGCGCTCCGTGGCGCCCGGGCGGATCCGCGCGTCGCCGTTGTTGCAATCGGCGCAGGCGGCGAAGCCGTCGCCGTCGTTGTCCTCGTCGACGGTGCCGTCGCAGTCGTTGTCCTGCGTGTCGCACAGCTCCGGCGCGCCGGCGTAGGTCGTCGCCACGGCGTCGTTGCAGTCCCCGGCGAGCGGGGCGTTGCCGTCGGCGTCGCAGTCGGTCTGGAGCGCGAAGAGCAACACCGCCCCGGCGTCCTGCCCCTGCACGCTGTCGTCGGAGTAGGCGCCACCGAGCAGCTCGGGGACGCGGTCGCCGTCGAGATCGCCCGTCGCGACAGCGAGGCCCAGGTTGTCGCTCGCGGCCCCGGCCGGGTCGGTGAAGCGCCGGATGACGCTCCCGTCGGCGCCGGAGAAGAGGGTCAGGCTGCCCGCGTCGTTCCCCTGCGGCGTGTCGTCGAGATACGAGCCCGCGAGGACGTCGGCGGTTCCGTCGCCGTTGGCGTCCGGGGCGCCGGCGACGGCACGGCCGAGCCGGTCGCTGGCCAGGCTCGACGGATCGGTCAGCTTGCGCAGGAAGGCCCCGGTCGCGCCGTTGAAGAGCACCACGCTTCCGGCGTCGGCCCCCTGCGGCGTGTCGTCGAGATGCACGCCGGTGGCGATCTCGTCGATCCCGTCGCCGGTCAGGTCGGGCACCCGCCCGATCGACGTCCCCAGCTGGTCGGAGTTGGCGCCGCCCGGGTCGGCGAGCTTGCGGAGCAACGCCCCGTCGCGCCCGCTGAAGACCGCCACGCTCCCCGCGTCACCGCCGCCGAGCGTGTCGTCGAAGGGCGAGCCGGCGACGATGTCGGGCGTCCCGTCGGCGTTGACGTCGCCGATCCCGCTGACCGCGAAGCCGAGCTGGTCGCTGGCCGAAGCGCCCGGATCGGTCAGCCGGAAGACCACGGCGCCGGTCGCGGCGTTGAAGACCGTGACGCTCCCGGCGTCCCCCTCGCTGCCGACGTCGTCGAGGTAGGCGCCGGCGGCGAGGTCGGGCGTGCCGTCGCCGGTGACGTCGCCGATCGAGGCGACGGAGATGCCGAGCCGATCGGAGCTGGCGCCGGCCGGGTCGGTCAGCTTGCGGATGAAGGCGCAGTTGCTGCCCGAGAAGAGCAGCACGCTGCCGTTGTCGAAGAACGGGCTGGTGTCGTCGAGCCAGGCCCCGGCGGCGATGTCCGGCGTGCCGTCGCCGTTGACGTCGCCGGCCGCCGCGACCGAGTAGCCCAGCTGGTCGGAGGAGGCGCCGGACGGATCCGTCATCCGGCAGCGCACGGTCCGGGTCCGGCCGTCGAACAGCGCGACGCCGCCGCGGTCGGTCCCCCCGCCGGTATCGTCGAGGTAGGCCCCGACGGCGAAGTCCGGGCGGCCGTCTCCATTCGTGTCGCCGACGATCGCCACCGACAGGCCGAGAGCGTCGCTCACGTCGCCCCCCGGATCGAGGATCTTCAGCGCCGTCGTCGGCGCGGTGCTCCCCTCGTCCACGGCCCCGTTGCAGTTGTCGTCGAGCTGGTTGCAGACCTCGGTTGCACCGGGCTTGACGCCCGGCAGGTCGTCGCGGCAGTCGCACGGCGCGGTCACGCCGTCGCCGTCGGCGTCCGGACCCTCGTCGGTCTGGCTGTTGCAGTTGTCGTCGATCCCGTTGCAGCGCTCCGTGGCGCCCGGGCGGATCCGCGCGTCGCCGTTGTTGCAGTCGGCGCAGGCGGCGAAGCCGTCGCCGTCGTTGTCCTCGTCGACGGTGCCGTCGCAGTCGTTGTCCTGCGTGTCGCACAGCTCCGGCGCCCCGGCGTAGGTCGTCGCCGCGGCATCGTTGCAGTCCCCGGCGAGCGGGGCGTTGCCGTCGGCGTCGCAGTCGGTCTGGAGCGCGAAGAGCAACACCGCCCCGGCGTCCTGCCCCTGCACGCTGTCGTCGAAGTAGGCGCCACCGAGCAGCTCGGGGACGCGGTCGCCGTCGAGATCGCCCGCCGCGACACCGAGGCCCAGGTTGTCGCTCGCGGCCCCGGCAGGGTCGGTGAAGCGCCGGATGACGCTCCCGTCGGCGCCGGAGAAGAGGGTCAGGCTGCCCGCGTCGTTCCCCTGCGGCGTGTCGTCGAGGTACGAGCCCGCGAGGACGTCGGCGGTTCCGTCGCCGTTGGCGTCCGGGGCGCCGGCGACGGCACGGCCGAGCCGGTCGCTGGCCAGGCTCGACGGATCGGTCAGCTTGCGCAGGAAGGCCCCGGTCGCGCCGTTGAAGAGCACCACGCTTCCGGCGTCGGCTCCCTGCGGCGTGTCGTCGAGATGCACGCCGGTGGCGATCTCGTCGATCCCGTCGCCGGTCAGGTCGGGCACCCGCCCGATCGACGTCCCCAGCTGGTCGGAGTTGGCGCCGCCCGGGTCGGCGAGCTTGCGGAGCAATGCCCCGTCGCGCCCGCTGAAGACCGCCACGCTCCCCGCGTCACCGCCACCGAGCGTGTCGTCGAAGGGCGAGCCGGCGACGATGTCGGGCGTCCCGTCGGCGTTGACGTCGCCGATCCCGCTGACCGCAAGGCCGAACTGATCGTTGGCCGAAGCGCCCGGATCGGTCAGCCGGAAGACCACGGCGCCGGTCGCGGCGTTGAAGACCGTGACGCTCCCGGCGTCCCCCTCGCTGCCGACGTCGTCGAGGTAGGCGCCGGCGGCGAGGTCGGGCGTGCCGTCGCCGGTGACGTCGCCGATCGAGGCGACGGAGATGCCGAGCCGATCGGAGCTGGCGCCGGCCGGGTCGGTCAGCTTGCGGATGAAGGCGCAGTTGCTGCCCGAGAAGAGCAGCACGCTGCCGTTGTCGAAGAACGGGCTGGTGTCGTCGAGCCAGGCCCCGGCGGCGATGTCCGGCGTGCCGTCGCCGTTGACGTCGCCGGCCGCCGCGACCGAGTAGCCCAGCTGGTCGGAGGAGGCGCCGGACGGATCCGTCATCCGGCAGCGCACGGTCCGGGTCCGGCCGTCGAACAGCGCGACGCCGCCGCGGTCGGTCCCCCCGCCGGTATCATCGAGGTAGGCCCCGACGGCGAAGTCCGGGCGACCGTCTCCATTCGTGTCACCGACGATCGCCACCGACAGGCCGAGAGCGTCGCTCACGTCGCCCCCCGGATCGAGGATCTTCAGCGCCGTCGTCGGCGCGGTGCTCCCCTCGTCCACGGCCCCGTTGCAGTTGTCGTCGAGCTGGTTGCAGACCTCGGTTGCACCGGGCTTGACGCCCGGCAGGTCGTCGCGGCAGTCGCACGGCGCGGTCACGCCGTCGCCGTCCGCGTCCGGACCCTCGTCGGTCTGGCTGTTGCAGTTGTCGTCGATCCCGTTGCAGCGCTCCGTGGCGCCCGGGCGGATCCGCGCGTCGCCGTCGTTGCAGTCGGTGCAGGCGGCGAAGCCGTCGCCGTCGTTGTCCTCGTCGACGGTGCCGTCGCAGTCGTTGTCCTGCGTGTCGCACAGCTCCGGCGCGCCGGCGTAGGTCGTCGCCGCGGCGTCGTTGCAGTCGCCGGCGAGCGGGGCGTTGCCGTCCGCGTCGCAGTCGGTCTGGAGCGCGAAGAGCAGCACCGCCCCGGCGTCCTGCCCCTGCACGCTGTCGTCGAAGTAGGCGCCACCGAGCAGCTCGGGGACGCGGTCGCCGTCGAGATCGCCCGCCGCGACACCGATGCCCAGGTTGTCGCTCGCGGCCCCGGCGGGGTCGGTGAAGCGCCGGATGACGCTCCCGTCGGCGCCGGAGAAGAGGGTCAGGCTGCCCGCGTCGTTCCCCTGCGGCGTGTCGTCGAGATACGAGCCCGCGAGGACGTCGGCGGTTCCGTCGCCGTTGGCGTCCGGGGCGCCGGCGACGGCACGGCCGAGCCGGTCGCTGGCCAGGCTCGACGGATCGGTCAGCTTGCGCAGGAAGGCTCCGGTCGCGCCGTTGAAGAGCGACGACGCTCCCGGCGTCGGCTCCCTGCGGCGTGTCGTCGAGATGCGCGCCGGCGGCGATCTCGTCGATCCCGTCGCCGGTCAGGTCGGGCACGCGTGCGATCGACGTCCCCAGCTGGTCGGAGTTGGCGCCGCCCGGGTCGGTGAGCTTGCGGAGCAGCGAGCCGTCGCGCCCGCTGAAGACCGCTACGCTCCCCGCGTCACCGCCGCCGAGCGTGTCGTCGAGGTACGCGCCGGCGATGATGTCGGGCGTCCCGTCGGCGTTGACGTCGCCGATCCCGCTGACCGCGAAGCCGAGCTGATCGTTGGCCGAAGCGCCTGGATCGGTCAGCCGGAAAACGACGGCGCCGGTCGCGGCGTTGAAGACCAGGGCGCTGCCGGCATCGCCCTCGCTGCCGACGTCATCGAGATAGATCCCGGCCACGATGTCGGGGACTCCATCCCCGGTGACGTCGCCGATCGAGGCCACGGAGATGCCGAGCCGATCGGAGGAGGCGCCGGCCGGGTCGGTCAGCTTGCGGATGAAGGCGCAGTTGCTGCCCGAGAAGAGCAGCACGCTGCCGTTGTCGAAGAACGGGCTGGTGTCGTCGAGCCAGGCCCCGGCGGCGATGTCCGGCGTGCCGTCGCCGTTGACGTCGCCGGCCGCCGCGACCGAGTAGCCCAGCTGGTCGGAGGAGGCGCCGGACGGATCCGTCATCCGGCAGCGCACGGTCCGGGTCCGGCCGTCGAACAGCGCGACGCCGCCGCGGTCGGTCCCCCCGCCGGTATCATCGAGGTAGGCCCCGACGGCGAAGTCCGGGCGACCGTCTCCATTCGTGTCACCGACGATCGCCACCGACAGGCCGAGAGCGTCGCTCACGTCGCCCCCCGGATCGAGGATCTTCAGCGCCGTCGTCGGCGCGGTGCTCCCCTCGTCCACGGCCCCGTTGCAGTTGTCGTCGAGCTGGTTGCAGACCTCGGTTGCTCCCGGCTTGACGCCCGGCAGGTCGTCGCGGCAGTCGCACGGCGCGGTCACGCCGTCGCCATCCGCGTCCGGACCCTCATCGATCTGCGTGTTGCAATTGTCGTCGAGCCCGTTGCAGCGCTCCGCTGGCGCCCGGGCGAATCCGCGGGTCCGCGTCGTTGCAGTCGGTGCAGACCGCGACGCCGTCGCCGTCGTTGTCCTCGTCGACGATCCGTCGCAGTCGTTATCGACGGTGTCGCACGCTTCGACCGCGCCCGCGCGGCGCGACGGGTTCCCGTCGTCGCAATCGCCCGCCAGCGGGATCGCACCGTCGCCGTCACAGTCCGCTGCGGTCGAGAAGACGACGACCGATCCGGCGTCGGCCCCTTCGGGGCCGTCGTCGAGCGGCGTCCCGCCGATGTAGTCGACCGCGCCGTCACCGGTGACGTCCCCGGCGGCCACGGCGGCGCCGAACCCATCGCCCGCGGCGCCGGCCGCGTCGAGCAGGCGGTCGATCACGGCGCCGTCCCCGCCCGACAGCAGCGCGAGACTTCCGGCGTTGGCCCCCGCGGGGGTGTCGTCGGAGTCCGCGCCGGCGAGCAGGTCCGGCGTGCCGTCGCCGTTGATGTCCCCCAGCGCGGCCAGCGCCGCGCCCAGGCGATCGCCCGCGAGCCCCAGCGGATCGGTGATCTTGCGCACGACGGCGCCCGTCACGGCGTTGAACACGACGACGCTGCCGGCGTCGGCCTGGGCGCCGACATCGTCGAGCGGCGCTCCAGCCGCGATGTCCGGCGTGCCGTCGCCGGTCACGTCGGCGATGCCCGTGAGCGCGCGGCCCAGCTGGTCCGAGGTCGCGCCCGCCGGGTCCGTGAGCTTCCGCACGAGCGCACCGTCCGCGCCGCTGAAGATCAGGATGCTCCCCGCGTCGCCGAAGCTCGCGGCGACATCGTCGAGCGGCGCGCCGGCCGCGATGTCCGGCGTGCCGTCGCCCGTCACGTCGCCGATCCGCGCGAGGCTGTCGCCGAGCTGGTCGCTGGCCGCGCCAGCCGGGTCGGTCAGCTTGCGGATCTGCGCGCCCGTGGCGCCGTTGAAGAGGACCACGCTCCCGGCGTCGCCGAAGCTCCCGACGTCGTCCAGGAGCGCGCCGACCGCGAGGTCCGGGGTGCCGTCGCCGGAGATGTCGCCAATCGCGATGACGCGCCGGCCGAGGCGGTCGCTGCTGGCGCTGCCGCTGTCGGTCAGCCGCCGCACGAACGAGCAGTTGGCGCCCGAGAAGACCAGCACGCTGCCGTTGTCGAAGAAGGGGCTCACGTCGTCGAACCACGAGCCGACGGCGACGTCGGGAGTGCCGTCGCCGGTCACGTCGCCGATCCCGGCGACGTCGTAGCCGAACTGGTCGGAACTGGACGGGGTGGGATCGGTGAGGCGGCACACCACCTGGCGCGTGCTGCCGTCGTAGAGCACTGCGCCGCCCGCCGAGTCGCGTCCCGCGGTCCGGGTGAGCGGGGTGCCGACGACGAAGTCGGAAATCCGGTCGCCGGTCACGTCGCCGACGAGCGCGATGGAGCGCCCGAAGTTGTCGCCGCCGATCCCGGCGGGGTCGCCCAGCTTGCGCTGCGCGGTCTGCTTCGCCGAGCCTTCGTCGGTCCGGCCGTCGCAGTTGTCGTCGCGCTGGTTGCAGACCTCGGCCGCGGCAGGGTTCACGAGGTTCCGGGTGTCGTCGCAGTCGCCGCAGAGCAGGCCCGACGGATTGCACCCCGGGACGCTGCAGTCGGCGTAGCCGTCGAGGTCGTTATCGGGACACGCCTGGGCCCGTGCATCCGGCAGCACGGCGTTGGCGATCACGAGAATGACAAAGAAAATAGTCAGCCCACGCAGTGCATACTGCTTCGACATCCCGTCCTCCCCGGAGAACTCGGAGGGGGGATGTACGCTGCCTTACCTCGATTCGCATTCAATTTTGTCGAGCCGGGGAGCAGGCCCGAATCGAGCCCGCGCCGAGGACCCGATGACGATCTGGATCGACGACGACGCCTGTCCGAGGGAGATCCTCGAGGTCCTGCTCCGCGCATCCGAGCGGCGCGGGATCCCGCTGACGCGGATCGCCAATCGCGCGCTGCCGCGTCACCCGTCGCCGCTCGTCAGCAGCGTGCGCGTCGGGGCGGAGTTCGACGCGGCCGACCGCTACATCGCGGAGCGGGTCGAGGCGGGGGACCTGGTCGTCACTTCGGACATCCCGCTGGCGGCGGCGATCGTTGCGCGCGGCGCCCTCGGCCTGAGCCCGCGGGGCGAGGTCTTCAACGAGGAGAACGTCGGCGGCAAGCTGGCCACGCGGGACCTGCTGAGCGAGCTGCGCTCGGCGGGAGCGATCCTGGGCGGGCCGGCGGCCCTGGTGGCCAGCGACCGGCGGCGCTTCGCCGACGCGCTCGACCGGCTGCTGACGCGGCTGGCGAGCCGGCCTTCCGTTTGACAAACCGCGCCCCCGATCCGATCCTCCCCAAGACTAATAGAAGAGAGCGCAGGGGCGATTCATTCCGGCGACCCGTCCTAGAGAGCGCGACCCCCCCCCAACAATCAGCCGGAAGGGAACTGCGGGCGATCCCGCTCCAGCCCCGCTGGAGCACGCCCGGGAAAGAACGGTATATCGTGTCGTTTCAAGAGTTTGGCTTGGATCCGCGGCTCCTTCAGGCGGTCGCGGACGTCGGCTTCGAAGACCCCACCCCGATCCAGGACCAGGCGATACCCGATCCTCCTCAAGGGGAAGGACCTGATCGCCAGCGCCGCCACCGGCAGCGGAAAGACGGCGGCTTTCGTGCTCCCGATCCTCCACCGCCTGCTGCCGAAACCACGCGGCAAGACCCGCGTGCTGATCCTGACCCCCACGCGCGAGCTGGCGGTGCAGATCTCCGACCACCTGGCGGGGCTCGCCATCCACACCCCGATCGCCGGCGCGGCGGTCTTCGGCGGGATGCCGATGAACCCGCAGGCGCGTGCCTTCGAGCAGGGCGCGGACGTCATCGTCGCGACCCCGGGCCGGCTGCTGGATCACCTGCGCTACCCCTACGCCAACCTGTCGAACGTCGAAGTGCTGGTCCTCGACGAGGCCGACCGGATGCTCGACATGGGCTTCCTGCCGGACGTGCGTCGGATCATGGACGCGGTTCCGCGGACGCGGCAGACGCTGATGTTCTCGGCGACGCTGCCGCCGCCGATCGTCAAGCTGTCGAAGGACATCCTGCGCGACCCGGTCACGGTGCGGCTGCAGGAGAAGACCCGCCCGGCGGACGGGATCGAGCAGAGCGTCTACCCGGTGCGCCAGGAGGAGAAGCCGGCGCTGCTGGCGGAGCTGCTGCGCCGCGAGGCGCCGAAGAGCGTCATCGCGTTCTGCCGCACGAAGAGCCGCGCCGAGAAGGTCTCGCGCTTCCTCGAGCGCGAGGGCGTGCTCTGCGCGCGGATCCACGGCGACCGGTCGCAGAGCCAGCGGCTCGAGGCGCTCGACGGGCTGAAGTCCGGGCGCTACCAGGTGCTGGTGGCGACCGACGTCGCGGCGCGCGGGATCGACGTCGAGGGGCTTTCGGCGGTGATCAACGTCGACGTGCCGCGGCAGGCCGAGGACTACGTTCACCGCATCGGCCGGACGGCGCGCGCGCACCTGACCGGCGACGCGTTCACGCTCGTCGCCCCCGAAGAGGAGCGCGAGCTGGCCAAGATCGAGAAGGTGCTGGGGCGGAAGCTGCCGCGGCGCAAGCTCGAGGGGTTCGTGCCGCACTCGTTCCTCGAGACCGCCGGCAAGCGCCGCGGTCGCTACCCGGCGTCGCTGGGACCGTCGCGCGCCGGTTCGCCGGCCTCGCGGGGGGACGCTGGCGCGGCGGCGCCGTCGCCGGCCGCTCCCGCCCGCCGCACGCTGCGCGATCGCGAGCTCTGGGAGGCGATGCAGGCTGCCCAGGGCGGGCCGTTCGTCCCGCCCCGGGGCGTCAGTTTGCCGTCCCGCCGGAGGCGGTAGAAACTCGGGCTCGGCGCGCCCCACGAGGAAGCCTCCATGTCCGGACGAATCACCCGCCCTCGACCGACGACAGCGGCCGTTCTCGCGCTGGTTCTCCTGGGAGTTGCGGTCGGGCCGGCGCGGTCCGATGTGCCGGAGATCTCGGCCCCGGCAGCGTCCGCGAACTACTGCAAGGACGGCGCAACCCGGGAGCTCGAACTGCCCGGGATCGGTACGCTCGGCTACTGCATTCCGCTGAGCTGGGTCGACTACGAGCAGGAACCGCTGACGCTCGACGAGTCGATCTTCCTGGACTTCGACCGCGACGACAGCTCCGGCCGGTTCCACAGCGGGATCGAGATCCTGCTCAGCCCGCTGCTGCCGAAGCCGGACCAGGCGTCGGTCAAGACCGCGCTGATGGAGGTCGAACCGAGCCTGTGGCGGCAGCGACGGCTGCTCCAGCCCCGCATCCGGAGCTTCGAAAAGGACCCGTTGTACGGCTACTCCTACCGCTCGCAGGACGAGTCGGACACCGAAATCCCTTATCAGACCGTCGGCACCGCGGGGATCCGGGACCTGATGCTGCGCTTCGAGTCGCGAAGCGCGTTCGCGGCGTCGGAGGCCCACGACGTCATCCTCGGGATCATGAAGAGCATGAAGTACCAGGGGACGCGCCCGCTCGATCCGGCGGTCGCGGACTTCCAGATGTCTCCGTCGAAGGCGCGCGGCGCCAACCAGCGCGCCATCCGGGACAGCCTGGTCGGCGAGTGGACGTTCGACGAGCAGCTCGGGCGGACGGCGTACGACAGCAGCGGCCGCGGCCACCACGGGAAGATCGAGGGGGCCGACTGGGGCTTCGGCGCCCAGGGGGCCGGTGGACTGCTGTTCGATGGCAGTTCCTACATCGAGGTGGTCGATCACCCCGATTTCGATCTCGCCGCGGGCGGGACCCTGCACGCGTGGGTGCGGTACTCGGACGTGGCCGAAGGTGGACAGGTCCTCGGCAAGTGCAGCGATTCCGGGAGCGTCGGCGATTGCAACTACGCGCTCGCGCTGACGAACCCCTTCTCGCAGTTCGTGAGCTTCTGCGTCGGCGAGGGCCCCTCCGACCTCTCGAACTGCACACAGCTCAGTTCGCACGGCATCCAGCGCATGGTCTGGTACCAGGTCGTCGTCAGCTACGACGGGAACCTGCTCCGCACCTACGTCAACGGCCGGTTGCAGCGGCTCGATTGGCAGACCATCGTCCCCGGCGCGAACGACTTCCCGCTGCTGATCGGGAGCGGATTCGAAGGCCGGTTGGACGACGTGAGGATCTACGACCGGGCGCTGACGGCAGAGGAAGTCGCCTCGCTCTACGTCCGGCCCCGCAAGAACTGAGCCCTCAGCGCTTCGCGCTGCCCGGCGGCGCGTAGGCCCGGATCGGGTGCCTGACCGCTTCGAAGCGCCCGGTGTCCCAGGGAACATCGCCCGAGGTCAGTGCGAGCGGCGTTGCACCGTCCGCCGATGCCGCGCCGGCTCCGGCCGCGCCTCCGGTCTCGACCGGCAATCCCTTCGCCGTCCAGCCCGCGAGGCCCCCCGCGAGGTAGTGCACGTTGCGGAACCAGCGGTGGTACAGCTCGTGAGCCACTTCGCGCGCGGGACCGAACGCGGCGCCGTCGCCGTCGACCAGCACGAGGGTGTCGAGCGAGTCGGCCGTCTGCGGCACCCGGCGTACGACGTCGTGGTGAGGCAGCTGCCGCGCGCCGGGGAGGTGGCCGGCGAGGTAGGCGTCCGCCTCGCGCACGTCCCAGACGAAGAGCCGGTGTCCGGGAACCCCCGGCAGGTCGCGGTGCTTCGCGATCAGCTCGTGCAGCGCCTCGGCGGTGATCGGCCTGATCATCCCTTCTTCGCCTCCTCGACGGCCTTGATGAGCGCCGGGACGAGCTCGTGGACGTCGCCGACGATCCCGTACGTCGACTCGTTGAAGATCGGCGCGTCCTTGTCCTTGTTGATCGAGACGATGACCTGCGCCCCGCGGACGCCGACCATGTGCTGGATCGCGCCCGAGATGCCCAGCGCGAAGTAGAGCTTGGGGGCGACGCTCTGCCCCGACGAGCCGATCTGGTACTCGTGCGGCAGCCACTCGCTGTCGACGACCGGGCGGGAGGCGGCCATCGCGCCGCCGACCGCTTTCGCAAGGCCACCGACCAGCGCTTCGAACTTCTCCTTGTCGCCCAGGCCGCGGCCGCCGGCGACGATCATCTCGGCGCTCGACAGATCGACCGTCTTGCCCGAGGTCTCGCGGACCTCGACGCTCCCACGGCGCAGCTGGTCCGCCGTCACGCCGGCCGGCCGCGTGCTCACCGTGCCGCCGTGGCCGGTCGGCAGTTCGTCCGGCGGCACGGCGCCCGACTGGACCGTGGCGAAGCGCGGCGCCGGGCCGTTGTCGACCGTGCGCGCGACGAACTTCGCGTCGTAGGGCTGGCGCAGGAAGACGACGCGGCCGTCCTCGACCGAGGCCCCGACCGAGTCGCTGATGACGGGCGCCTCGAAGGCGGCCGCGACGAGCGGCAGAACGTCCTGTGCGAGGTAGGTGTGGCTCATCAGCACCCACTCCGGGCGCAGTTCCTCGACCAGCGCCGTGAGCGGGATGCGGTAGGCGTCCGGCGAGTACTGCGCCAGCAGCGGGTCGTCGATCGCGATCGCCTCGTCCGCGCCGCGCGCCGCCAGCTCCGCCGCCAGGGTGCCGGAGCCCGCGCCCAGCACCACGGCGACCGGCTTCGCGCCGAGCGCCGGCGCGAGCTGGCGCGCCAGCGCGAGCGCCTCGAACGTGCCGCGGCGCAGCTTGCCACCCTCGTGCTCCGCCACCACCAGGATCGTCTTCTCCATCACAGCACCTTCGCGTCGCGGCGCAGCTTGTCCACCAGCGCGGCGGCCGCCTCGCCGGGCTTGCCTTCGATGAACTCGCACTTGCTCTTCCGGACCGGCGGGGCGAGGTCGAGCACCTGGACCCGGCTCCCGAAGCGGCCGATCTTCTCGCGCGACAATTCGAGCTCGGTCGGCGTGAGCTGGTCGACCGGCTTCTTCTTCGCCGCCATGATCCCCTTGAGCGAGGTGTAGCGGACCTCGTGGATGCCGCTCTGGACCGCGAGCACGGCCGGCAGCGCGATCGACGACAGCTCCTGCCGTGCCGCCTCGAGCTCGCGCACGACCTTGACCCGGCCGTCGGCGACCTCGATCCCCATCGTCAGGAAGACGGCCGGCCAGCCGAGCAGCCCGCCCAGCAGGATCGGCGTCTCGCCGTAGCCCGAGTCGTCGCTGCGCGTCCCGGTCAGCACGAGCTGCGGCTGCTCTTTCCGGACGACGGCCGCGAGCACGCGGGCCACGGCCAGCGGGTCGCCGTTCTGGAAGTCGGGGTCGACGAGGTGGATCGCGCGGTCGGCTCCCATCGCGAGCGCGGAGCTGATCGCCTTGCGCGCGCGCTCCGGGCCGACGGTGACGGCCACGACCTCGCCGCTGCCGTCGCCGGCTTCCTTGAGCCGCAGGGCCGACTCCAGGGCGTAGCGGTCGGACTCGTTGATCTCCCAGGTGACGTCGGTCTCGACGATCCCCTGGCCGGCCGAGTCGAGGACCAGCCGGGCGTTCTTGTCGGGCACTTGCTTGATCGCGACGAGGATCTTCATCAGGGGCGGGCCTCGAAGGTCGGGCGCCGGCCGGGAGTCCGGGGCGCCATACGGATCGGTCAGGATAGCCGGGCGGGAAAGGTGCGGGCAAGGGCGGCCGGCCTGGTCCATAATCCCCGCCCTTCCGGGGGCGGCCACGCCCCCGGACCCCGTGGAGGATCGCCCCATGTCGCTCGGCTCGCTCACCCGGATCACCTGGCTCGGACACTCGGCGTACCAGATCACGCTGCGCTCCGGGCACGTCGTCCTTATCGATCCCTTCCTGACCGGGAACCCCTCGACGCCGAAGGAGCTGACCGAGCCGCCGCGCGTCGACGCGATCCTCCTGACGCACGGCCACTCCGATCACATCGGCGACACGGTCGCGCTGGCGAAGAAGCACGGCGCGGTGGTGGTCACGAACTTCGAGATCATGCTCTGGCTGGCGAAGCAGGGCGTGGACGGCGCGAAGATCCTCGGGATGAACAAGGGCGGCACGACCGACGTCGTCGCCGGGCTGAACGTGACGATGACCGACGCCCGGCACTCGTCGTCGATGACCGAGCCCGACGGCACGGTCGTCTACGGCGGCGAGGCGGCCGGCTACATCGTGCGGCACGAGGACATGCCGACGCTCTACTTCGCCGGTGACACCTCGATCTTCGGCGACATGGAGATGATCGGCGAGCTGTACCAGCCGGACATTGCGATCCTCCCGATCGGCGGTTTCTACACGATGGACCCGCTGGACGGCGCGGTGGCCGCGCAGATGCTGGGCGTCGACATGGTGATCGGCTGCCACTACGGGACGTTCCCGGCGCTGACCGGCCGGCCCGCGGAGATGCGCGAGGCGCTCGAGGGGATGGAGAGCGCGATCCAGGTGCTCGAGATCGAGCCGGGGGAGGACATCCCGTGACGGAACGGGCCGGGCCGTCTCCGTGCCGTCGCTCGTATTGAGCTGAGCCCCGGGCCGTCGGAGGACCTGCCATGCGACGCTGCCTCCGGGAGGCCTCCTGAGATCCGCCTGCCTCGCGGCCGCCTTGCTCGTGTCCTGTCCCGGGAGCGCCCGGGCCCAGGCTGCGCCCGTGCCGCCGGCGCCGGCCCCTGCCCCCGCGCCGGCCGACGACGCGCGGCTCGCGGCGATTGCGAAAGGCGCGCCCGAAGTCGCGGCCCAGCTCGAGGCCGTCTCGCGCATTGCCGGACAGGACGCCCTGCTGGACGTCGCGCGCCAGGCCCCGCGCGAGGAGACGCGCGCGGCGGCGATCGCGCGGCTGACCAACGAAGACGCGCTGCGCGCGTTCTGCGGCGACCCGGACTGGGTGCTGCGCAAGGCCGCGGTCGCGCGCACCTCGAACCGGGTGCTCATCATCGCGGCCGCGCTCGACGATCCCGATCCGTACGTCCGCGAGGAAGCCGTCCAGCGGATCGCCGACGCCGACCTGCTGGTGGCGGTCGCGCTGCGCGATCCGGCCCGCCCCGTGCGTTTCCGCGCGCTGCGCGCGATCACGGACGAGGCGCACCTCGCGGAGGTCGTGCGCGGCGACGCGTCGGGTGAGCTGCGGGCCGCCGCGCTTCCGCTGATCCGCGACGAGGCGCTGCTGCTCGAGCTGCTGCGTCGCGTCGACGACGCCGCCATGCGCGACGCGGTGCTGGCACGCGTCGGGAACCGGGCCCTGGTCACCGGGCTGGCTCAGAGCGATCCCGACCGCGGCCTGCGGCTCGCGGCGATCCGCCACCTCGACGACCAGGCCGTGCTGGCGGCGATCGCGCGCCAGGACGGTGACGACGACCTGCGCCTCGCGGCGATCCGGAACCTCTCGGACCAGGCCACGCTCGCGGAGCTGGCCTCGGGCGAAGCGGAGGCCGAGATCCGGGAGGCCGCGATCCGGCGCGTGACCGACCCCGCGCTGCTCGTACGGCTCGCGACCGCCGACCCGCTGCCCGGGGTCCGCTGGGCCGCGGTGGACGTGCTGGACGACCAGGCGGCGCTCGCGGGAATCGTCCTCCGCGAGCCGGACGCTCGGGTGCGCGCCCGCGCCGCGGCGCGGCTCGAAGACCAGGCGCTGCTCGCAGGGCTCGCGACCACCGACCCCGCACCCGAGGTCCGCCGCGCCGCCGCCGCTCGGCTGGCCGACCCGGCCGTGCTGCGCCGGATCGTCGAGACCGACGCCTCGGGGCCCGTCCGGGCCGCCGCGCTCGCCGGCCTGCCGGTCGACCCGCCGCTCGTCCGCCGGCTCGCCGAGACCGACCCCGACCCCGAGGTGCGCTTCGTCGCGACGGCGCGCCTTCGGATCCCGCCGTCCTCGAGCGCGTCTGCCGCAAGGACGCCAGCGCGGCCGTTCGCTACGCCGCGCTCCAGCGCCTTCCCGACGGTCCGGAGCTGACCGCGATCGCCCGCGATCATGCGGACTGGACGATCCGCCGCGCGGCCGCCGACCGCATCGCCGACGCGGCGGCGCTGAAGGCGATCGCCGCGACCGACCCGGACCCCGACGTGCGCCGCGCCGCGCTCGTCCGGCTTCCGCAGGCGGACCTCGCCGCGCTCGCGCGCTCGGCGCCGCAGCCCGCCGCGCGCGTCCAGGCGGTGCAGTACCTCGACGAGGCCGAGAGCCTGCAGCGCCTCCTGGAGGCCGACGACCCGGCAGTGCGCGGAGCGGCCCGAGCCCGGCTGGCGCGGCTGTCGGATCGGCCGGAGACCGACGACCCGCGGCTGGAACGGGTCCGCGTCCTCCTTTCGGACCCGGCCCTGCGGACCGGACAGGGCCCGCTCCAGCTCGAAAGCCGCGTCTGGATCGACGAAAAACGGTATGTTGGCGACGAGGCGCAGGGGACCCGGTCCCCCCCGAAAGGGAAGGTGCTCCTCGAGAACGTGAGCATCGCGATCCGGGCCGGGGACGACGTCCGTTTCCGGAAGCTGTATCGCGGCAACAAGCCGCGGCGCGCCGAGGTATTCGCGCCGGGGATGGCGAGGGCCGGCGGCTACTTCGTGAAACTCAACCGCGCCGAGATCGACTACGTCGAGATCGCCGAGGCCCTGCTGCGGCCGCTCGGCGGGGAAGCCGTGTCGCGCGCGTCCCGGTCCGACGACAAGTACGTGCGGGCGGCGGCGCAACGGCTGGCGGACGCGTGGATGGCCGCCTCGCCGGGCAACGGACCAGGGGTCGAAGGAGAAGGGGAAGAAGATGACGAATGAGTCGGCCCGCGGCCGCGCGGTCCTCGTGCTCGGCCTCCTGTTCGCGTGCGGTCTGTCCGGTGCCGCCGGGGCCGACGGCACTGCCGCCGCCCCCGCCGCCCCCGCAGAGGGGCCGGTCTTCGTCAGCCCACCCTCCGTTCCGACGCTCACCCGCGCCGCGCGCGACCTGCCCGACGTCACCCCGGACGCGAACCTCTTCCTGCCCGAGGCGAAGCGGCGCGACGACTTCGGCTTCTCGCCGATCCCCTACTCGATCGAGCCCCGGCTCGACCCGCTGCTCCTGCGCGACCGGGAGCGCCAGGCCGGCGCTCCGCTCGCCGCCGAGCCGGACGGCTTCGGCACGCTGGTCCACGACTACGCCGGGCAGACCTCGACGACCTCGCCCCCGGACACCAACGGCGACGTCGGGCCGAACCACTACGTGCAGGGCGTGAACCTGTCGGTCTCGACGGTGCGGGTCTTCGACAAGGCGACGGGCCAGGCCCTGAAGACCTTCGAGATGGACTCGCTCACCTCGGCCTCGCCGTGCCGCAACGGCTTCTGCGACTCCGTCGTGCTCTACGACCGCATCGCCGACCGCTGGATCCTGACCGAGCTGCCCAGCGGCGGCGGCAACGTCTGCATGTACGTCTCCACCTCGGGCGACCCGACCGGGACCTACTTCGCCTACACCTTCGCGGTCGAGAGCAGCCTGACCGACTTCCCGAAGTACGGCGTCTGGCCGCTCGCGGGCAACGCCGGCTCGTACCTGATGGGCGCCAATGCCGGCTCGTCGGGGCGCGACGTCTTCGCCTTCGATCGCGCGAAGATGCTCCAGGGCCTGCCTGCGACCTTCCAGAAGTTCACCGTGCCGGACCTGCCCAACTCCGGCTTCCAGCTGGTCCTGCCGGCGGGCATGCAGGGGAACAACGCGCCGCCGGCGGGCGAGCCGGCGATCTTCATGCGCCCCTACGACGACGAGGCCCAGGTGGGCGCGACGACGCCCGGCTCGGACTTCTTCGAGCTGTGGTCGCTGGCGGTGGACTGGGCGACGCCCGCGAACTCCAGGCTGACGAAGCTGCCGAACATCACGATGGCCGACTACGACATGACGCTGTGCGGCCTCGGTGGGATCTGGAACTGCATGCCGCAGCCGGCCACGGGCCAGAAGATCGATCCGATCCGCGAGCCGATCCACTTCCCGCTGCACTACCGCAACCTCGGCCCCCACCAGGCGATCGTCGGCGCGTTCGTGACCGACGTGAGCGGCACGGACCAGGCGGCCGTACGCTGGTTCGAGCTGCGCAAGGCGACGGGCGCCGCCGGCTGGTCGCTCTTCCAGGAGGGCGTGATCGGCGGCGAGCCGGGCGTGCACCGCTCCGTCGCCTCGGCCGCGATGGACGGCCAGGGCAACATCGCGGTGGGCTACACGCGCACGGGTTCGACGGCACCCTACTACCCCTCGATCTACTACAAGGGCCGCCTCGTCACCGACCCGCCCGGCACCACGCCGCAGGGCGAGTACCGGATCGTCGACGCGACGAACTCCAAGACCAACAACGAGCGCTGGGGGGACTACGCCGGGATGGGCGTCGATCCCGCGGACGACTGCACCTTCTGGTTCACGACGCAGTACGGCGGCAGCGGCGGCACGCGGATTGCCGCGTTCAAGTTCGACCAGTGCGGCTGCGCCGCTGCGCCGCGGCCCCCGGACCCGACGGCCGATGTGCCGTCGGACAACCGGATCGACGTGCGCTGGAACGACTCCGCTGCGGCGGGGGTCGTGCAGTACCTGGTGCTGCGCGCGACCGTCGCGGGCGGTCCGTTCACGCAGGTCGGCAGCGTCGCCGACACGAGCCCCGGCGTCCCGAACGGCGCGCCGTACTCCTTCCAGGACGACGGCGTCTCGGGCGGGACGCGCTACTACTACGTGATCAAGGCCGTCGACGAGTTCTGCACCTCGGTCCAGTCCGCCGAGGCGAGCGCGCTGGCGACCGGGCGCTGCCGGCTCCCGCCCGCCTTCGCGGGCCTCGCCTCCGCCGGCAACTCCGGCGGCGCGACCTGCTCCGTCGTGCTCTCGTGGAGCGCGGGCACGGCGAAGTGCGCGGGCGACTTGACCTACAACGTCTACCGCGGCACCAGCTCCGACTTCACGCCGAGCCCGGCGAACCGGGTCGCCTCAGGCGTCTACGGCACGTCGTTCGTGGACGGCGTCGGGCTCGCCGACCGGGTGACCTACACCTACGTCGTGCGCGCGACCGAGAGCGTCAGCGCGCAGGAAGATACGAATCTCGTGCGCCAGTCCGCCCAGCCGACGGGCCCGATCGCGCCGGAGAACTGGACCGACACCTTCGAAGGCGCGCAGTCGGGCGGCGGCTTCGACCGCGCGGGGTGGACCCGGACGGCGCCGCAGGGCGCGGTCAACTGGGCGTGGTCCACGGCGCGCAAGAACGACGGCACTCACTCGTGGTTCGCCGCGGGCGCGGGCTCCGTCTCGGAGAAGGTGCTGGTCAGCCCGGTCTTCGGCGTCGGGCCGCAGACGACGGTCAGCTTCTGGCACACCTACCAGTTCCAGGGCGCGACACTCGCCTGCCCCGACGGCGGCACGCTGGAGATCACGACCGACGGCGGCGCGAGCTGGACCGTCGTGCCGGACGCGTACTTCACCGCGGGCCTCTTCAACGGCACGATCACCGCCAAGTCGAACCCGCTCGCCGGCAAGCGGGCATGGTGCACAGGGACGCTGGGCACGATGACCCAGGTGGCGCTGAATCTCGGCGCGCAGCCGAGCCTGGTGAACCGCAACGTGCAGCTGCGGTGGCACGAGGGGGACGACGTCAGCGGCGTTTCGCCCGGCTGGTACATCGACACCGTGCGCGTCGCGAACGCGCAGGTGATCGGCAGCTGCTCGGCCGGGACGGCGTGTGTCGCCCCCGGCGCGCCCTCGCTGACCTCGGCGGCCGGCGGCTGTTCGGGCGTCGACCTGGCGTGGGCTCCCGGCAGCGGCTCGGCCGCCGGCTACAACGTCTATCGCGGCCCCGCTTCCGGTGGTCCGTACGCGAAGGTCGCCGGCATGCCGGTCAGTGCGACGACGTACCGCGACACGACGGTCCCGGCGGACGGCCCGTACTCGTACGTGGTCACCGGCGCCTGCGACGCGTCCGGCCTGACCGAATCCCCGCGCAGCAACGAGCGCAGCGCCTCTTCGGGCATCGCGCCGGGCGCCACGTCGGGCGTCGCCTTCGGCAGCAAGACGGTGCTGAGCTGGGCCGGCACCGCGAACGCCGCCAGCTACGACGTCGTGCGGGGGACGGTCTCGAGGCTGCTCGCGGCCGGGAGCTTCGGCAGTTCGACCGACGCCTGCCAGGCCAACGACGTCGCCGCGACGAGTATCCCGGCGTCGCAGTCCCCGCCCGCGGGCGACGGGCTGTGGTTCCTGGTGCGCGCGGCGAACGGGTGCGGGGCCGGGTCCTACGACGACGGGACCGAGGTCGCATCGCGCGACGCGGGGATCGCCGCCTCGGGCCAGGGGTGCCCCTGACCGGGATCGCGGAGCCGGTCACGGACGGAAAGGGCGACGGGGTACCGGCCATCGAGCCGGCCGCCGAAGGCTCGCCGGTCCGTCCGCCAGACGCCTTACCCTGGCGCTTTGAAGTAATACAATCTCCTCCGTCCCACGGAGGATCCGCCATGCGACGCTTCCGCCTGCTCGTCGCCGTGATCGGGCTTGCCGCGCTCGCCGGCTGCCGGCGCCCGGCCGAGCCCCCACCTTCCGCCGCGAACGCCGCCGCTCCGGCCACCGTGCCCGGCGGCGCACCGGACGCCGCTCCCTGGCGGCCGTTCGACCTCGGCTCCTACCACCGCACCATCACGACCGCCTCGCCGGCGGCGCAGCTCGCGTTCGACCAGGGGTTGATCTGGGCCTACGCCTTCAACCACGACGAGTCGCAGCGCGCGTTCGAGGAAGCGGCACGCCTCGATCCCCGCTGCGCGATGGCGTACTGGGGGATTGCGCTCGTCAACGGCCCGCACATCAACAACCCGATCGTCGATGCCGGGCACGCGAAGGCGGCGTGGGACGCACTCGCGGAGGCGACGGCGCGGGCCGGCGCAGCGAGTCCCGTCGAGCGGGCGCTGATCGAGGCGCTGGCGGCGCGCTACGCCTGGCCGCAGCCCGGGGACCGCGCGCCGCTCGACGCCGCCTACGCCCGAGCGATGGCCGATGTCCGCCGGCGCTTCCCGGACGACGCCGACGTCGCAACGCTCTACGCCGAGGCGATGATGGACACGCGCCCCTGGGACCAATGGACACACGACGGACAGCCGCAGCCCGGGACGGCCGAGATCCTCGCGGCGCTCGAGGCGGCGCAGGCCCTGGCGCCCGATCACCCGGGCGCGCTGCACCTCTACGTCCACGCGCTGGAGGCCTCGCCGCAGCCGGAGCGCGCCGCCGCGGCCGCCGATCGGCTGCGCGCGCTGGTCCCCGACGCGAGCCACCTGGTCCACATGCCGTCGCACATCGACGCGCGGCTGGGGAAGTGGGCCGAAGCAGCGGCCGTCAACGAGCGCGCGATCGCGGCCGACGGCCGTTACGCGGCGCGCCAGCCGGAGCTCGGCTTCTACCAGCTGTACATGGCGCACGACATCCACTTCCTCGTCTTCACCGCGATGATGGAGGGGCGCCGCGCGGTGGCCGTCGAGAACGCACGCGAGATCACGCGCCGCGTTCCCGTGGAGAAGGCGCGCGAGAACCCGCTGTTCTTCGACGCCTTCCGGACCGTCGAGCCCGACACGTACAAACGCTTCGGGATGTGGGAGGAGATCCTCGCGCTCCCGGAGCCGCCTCCCGATCTCCCGGTGTCGACCGCGTTCCACCACTTCGTCCGGGCGATCGCGCTGGCGGCGACAGGACGGGTCGAGGAGGCGCGGCGCGAGCGCGACCTGTTCCAGGCCGCGCTCCCGAAGGTCCCCAAGGAAGCGTTCTGGGGTTCCAATGCGGCCGTTGCCGTGCTGGCCCCGGCCGTCCCGTACCTCGAGGGTGAGATCGCCTACCGCGAAGGCCGCTACGACGAGGCGATCGCGAAGCTGGCGGACGCAGTGAAGCTCGAGGACGCGCTGAAGTACGACGAGCCGCCGCCGTGGACGACCCCCTCGCGCCACGCGCTCGGCGCGGTGCTGCTCGAGGCGAAGCGGCCGGCCGAGGCGGAGGCGGTCTACCGCGCGGACCTCGCGCGCTACCCGCTCAACGGCTGGTCGCTGTGGGGGCTGGAGCGGGCGCTGGAAGCGCAGGGAAGGGAGGCGGACGCGGCGGCCGTCAAGGCGCAGTTCGATGCGACCTGGGCGCGAGCCGACACGCCGATGGTCTCGTCGTGCCTGTGCGTGCGGCCGAAGCGCGGCTGATCGAGCTTCACCCTGCTCCGAGCCTGCCCGCGGCGGCCCGCATGGTCGCTCCGCCCGGGGTACACTCGCGGCCTTTCGCGGCAGTTGGAGCGTGCGGCAGTGCGCAGGCTGGCATCAGACGTCGCGAAGGAGTGGAGTCATGGCTGAGCCGTCGGATCGCGCCAGGGAAGTGATCGCCGAGGCCATGCTGCGGCCGGCGGAGCAGCGTGCCGCTTTCATCGAGCGCGCCTGCGCAGGCGACGACACGCTGCTTGCCCGGGTCCAGTCGCTCATGCCGGCGATGGACGAGGCCGCGGCGGCCGAGTCCCTGGCGCTGACCAGTCACGCTCCTTCGCACACGTCGGCGCCCACGGTCTTCTCCGCGCGGGGTCCGGCCGGTCCGAGCGAAGGGCCAGGCACCGTCATCGGCCCGTACAAGATCCTCCAGCTGATCGGCGAGGGCGGCTTCGGCTCGGTGTTCATGGCCGAGCAGGAGAAGCCCGTCCGACGCAGAGTCGCCCTCAAGGTCATCAAGCTGGGCATGGACACCAGGCAGGTCGTGGCCCGGTTCGAGCAGGAGCGTCAGGCGCTTGCGATGATGGATCACGCCAACATCGCCAAGGTGCTGGAAGCGGGGGCGACGGAGACCGGGCGGCCGTACTTCGTGATGGAGTTCGTCCAGGGTGATCCCATCACCCTGTACTGCGACAGGAACAACCTGTCGATCGTCGAGCGCCTCCGGCTCTTCGCCCAGGTCTGCAACGCGGTCCAGCACGCGCACCAGAAAGGGATCATCCACCGCGACATCAAGCCCAGCAACGTGCTCGTGTCCACGCAGGACGGCAAGCCGCTCGTCAAGGTCATCGATTTCGGCATCGCGAAGGCCACCGGCGCGCGCCTGACCGAAATGACGTTGTTCACGGAGCACAAGACGTTCATCGGCACTCCGGAGTACATGAGTCCGGAGCAGGCCGAAGGCTCGCTGGACATCGATACGCGGACGGATGTGTACTCGCTGGGCGTGCTGCTGTATGAGCTGCTCACCGGCGCGACGCCCTTCGACGGCAAGGAGCTGCGGTCGGCTGCGTACGGCGAGATGCAACGCATCATCCGCGAAGTCGATCCGCCCAAGCCGTCGACGCGCGTGAGCCTGGGCAGGGACACGATCGCCAAGGTCGCCGCGAGCCGTCGACTGGAGCCGAGCTCGCTCGGCTCGGCCGTGCGCGGCGAGCTCGACTGGATCGTGATGAAGGCGCTGGAAAAGGACCGCCGGCGCCGGTACGAAACCGCCAACGGTCTCGCGATGGACATCCAGCGCTACCTCAACGGCGAGGCGATCGTCGCCGCGCCGCCCAGCAACGCCTATCGCTTCAGGAAGTTCGTGCGGCGCCACAAGGGGATCGCCCTGTCGGGTGCCGCGGTCGCGGCGGCGCTGCTGATCGGACTGGTCGGCTTCGCGTGGCAGGCGCGGGTCGCGCGCGATCAGCGCGACCGGGCCGTGGCGGCCGAGGCCGAGACGGCCAGGCGGGCCGCCCAGCTGAAGCAGGTCGCCGACTTCCAGGCGCGGATGCTGGGGCAGATCGATCCGACGGAGGCCGGCCAGGAACTGAGCCGCGACGTGCTGGCCCGCTACACCGCGGCGCTGGCGGCGGCGAGCGTGCCGGAGCGCGAGCGCGCCGGCCAGGTCGAGGCGTTCGAGCGGCAGTGGGGCCGAGTCAACGCCACCGACGCCGCCCGCGAGCTGATCGATCGCACGATCCTCAAGCCGGCGATCGAGACGATCGACGAGGAATTCAAGGAGCAGCCGGCGGTGGATGCGCAGCTGCGCCAGACGCTGGCTTTCCTCTACCAGCAGCTGGGACTGTTCGACGCCGCGCTGCCGCTGCAGACCGCCGCGCTGGACACGAACCGGCGCGTGCTGGGCCAGGAGCACCCGGACACGCTGAGTTCGATCAACAACACGGGGATGCTGCTGCGGGCCCAGGGGAAGCTGGCCGAGGCCGAGCCGTACCTGAAGGAGGCCCTGGACAAGCGCCGGCGCGTGCTGGGTGAGGAGCATCCGGAGACCCTGACGTCGATCAACAACATGGGCTACCTGCTGGACGACCAGGGCAGGCTGGCCGAGGCGGAGCCCTACTATCGCGAGGCGCTGGAGAAGCATCGGCGGGTGCTGGGCGAGGACCACCCCGACACGCTGATCTGCATCGACAACCTGGGGATGCTGCTCAAGGCCCAGGGCAAGCTGGCCGAGGCCGAGCCGTTTTTCCGCGAGTCGGAGGGGAAGTCGCGTCGCGTGCTGGGCGAGGAGCACCCGGACACGCTGATTGCGATCAACAACATGGGCCTGTTCCTGCAGGCGCAGGGCAGGCTGGCCGAGGCCGAGCCGTATTTCCGCGAGTCGCTCGAGAAGCGAAGGCGCGTGCTGGGCGAAGAGCACCCCGGCACGCTGAATGCGATCAACAACATGGGCTTCCTGCTGCAGGGACAGGGGAGATTCGCCGAGGCGGAGCCCTACTTCCGCGAGTCGCTCGAGAAGCACCGGCGCGTGCTGGGTGAGAGCCACCCGAACACGCTCTCGGCCGGCAACAACATGGGGACGCTCCTGCGGAACCAGGGGCAGTTCGCTGCCGCGGAGCCTTACGCCCGCGGCGTGCTGGAGGGGCTCCGCGCCGTGCTGGGCAGGGAGCACCCGAACACGCTCTCTGCCACGACCAACCTGGGTTCCCTGCTGGAGCTGCAGGGCAAGCTGGCCGAGGCCGAGCCCTACCTCCGCGAGGCGCTGGAGACCAGCGAGCGCGCGCTCGGCGCCGAGCACCCGGTCACGCTGAACGCGCTGGGCTGGATGGGGACGCTGAGGGTCGACCAGGACCGCCTGGCGGAGGCCGAGCCCTGCTTCCGCGAGGTGCTGGAGACGCGCCGGCGCGTGCTGGGCGATGGGCACGCGGACACGCTGCTCGCGGTCATCTCGATGGGCGACCTGCGCGTCCGGCAGGGACAGTTCGTCGAGGCGATCGCGCTGCTGGCCCCGATCGAGGATGCGGCGCACGAGAAGTTCACCGCCGGGAACGCGCGCAACCTGGCACGCCTGCTCCGCAACCTGGGGACGGCGCGCGCGGCCCGCGCGACCGGCCCGGCCGACTTCGCCCTCGCCGAACGCAACCTGCTCGAGGCGCATGCGACCTATCTCACGGTCCCCGGCACGCAGCCCAAGGAGATCCGCCGCTGCGACGAAGCGATCGTCGAACTTTACGCCGCGTGGGACAGAGCGGAGCCGAACAAGGGCTACGCTGCCAGGGGCGCGGAGTGGCGGTCGAAGTTGAAGGTACGCTAGTCCGGATCGTTCGCCGGCGGACGCTCGACTGACGTCGCCAACCGAGGTTCATTGGCGCCCAGTCCCCGATCTGCGTATATGCAGCCTGCTGGGCCTGACCCTGCCCGGCCGGGGAGCGGAACATGGGACGCGGATTCGGCCACGCGGCCGGCGCGATGCTCGCCCTGGCGGTCTTCGCGCCGCCGCTCGTTGCGGGCAACGCGCCCTCCTTCACCAACGTCACGAGCGGAGTCGGGCTGACCGGCCGGATCGGTTACCGCTGCGCCGTCGGCGACATCGACGGCGACGGCTATCCCGACCTGCTGCTCCACCTGCCGTCGGACTTCGGCACCGGCGACGTGCTCAACAAGCAGGTCGTGCTGGTCAACCGCCCCGGGAGCGATCCGGGCGATCCTCTCAGCCGGACGTTCGTCGACTTCACGGCGGCCTCCGGCGTGCGCGCCACGCGCGCCGGGGCGCCCGGCGGCCACCAGTCGGACGGCGTGGTCCTGGCCGACGTCGACAACGACGGCGACCTCGACGCCTTCTTCTTCGTCTACGTCCACCAGAACTGGACGCTGACCGGCCGGAACGACCTGATGCTCAACGATGGGGCCGGGCACTTCACCTACGCCCCCAACTCGTCCTTCCACACCGAGCCGGTCTACCAACACCACCGACGCCGCCTGGCTCGACTTCGACAACGACGGAAAGATCGACCTGGCGATCAGCCAGTGGTACTGGAACGGCCTGCCCGCGAACGAGCAGCTCTACCGCGGCCTCGGCGACGGGCGTTTCACCAATGTGACGGCATCGTCAGGCATCGGCGCGAGACCCAGCGTGACCTACGCGCTGGCCACGATGGACTGGAACAACGACGGGTTCATGGACCTGTTCGTCCCGCTCTACGACTACCTCAACTCGGCCCTGACCTGCCTGCACTGGCGGAACAACGGGAACGGGACCTTCACCCAGGTCCAGGACGCGACCGGGTACAACGCGCACTGCGGGATCGGAAAGGGGTCGCTGGTCGCGTCGTTCGGCAGCATGCCGCGCGACTACGACAACGACGGCGACATCGACTTCACCGAGATCTTCGTTCACGGCGGAACGCAACGCGGCAAGTACTCGGGACCCGTGCGCAACGACGCCGGCGTGTTCAACTGGGACTGGTCGCGGGTGAAGAACCGCGCCACCGAGGACACCGATCCAACCCACGACGGCGACCACCAGGCGAGCTGGTTCGACTACGACGGCGACACGCTCGCCGACTTCGTGATGACCGAGAGCTTCTACGGCACCAACCAGCAGATCTACCTCTTCAAGCAGGGCCCCGATCACGCTTTCCGCGCCGCCACCGTCGGTTCGGGCCTCGAGGCGATCAACACGATGAACGCCGGGGTCTACGACGTGATCCCGCTCGATTTCGACCGCGACGGGGACGAGGACCTGCTGGTCGGATTCGCGGACGGCGTGACGCCGCTGCAGCTCTGGCGCAACGACGTCGGCACGCAGAAGAGCTGGATCTCGATCACGCTGGCCGGGGGCGGCCCGCCCGAGCACGCGAACCGCGCCGGGATCGGGGCGCGGATCGAGGTGACCGCAGGCGGCGTGACCCAGACGCGCGAGGTCTACGCCGGCCCGGGGCAGCACGCGCCGCAGGCGCCGCTGGCGCAGCAATTCGGACTGGGGAGCGCGACGGTCATCGATCGGATCCGCGTGCGGTGGCCGAATCCGGCGCGGTCGGTGATCGAGCGGACGAACATCCCCGTCAATCGCTTCCTGCGGCTGCGCGAGGTCTGCTCGGTGGCGGGTGACCCGACCGGGCTGCAGATGGCGCGCACCGGTGCCGACCTGGTCCTGACGTGGGACGACCCGGCGCTCTCCGGGCTGGCCTGGAATGTCTACCGCGGGAGCGCGCCGGACCCCGCGGCGTGGGGACCGGCGTTCGCCGCGTGGATCGGCGACCAGGAGCCGGGCACGTCGGGGATCCAGTATCGCGACGCCGGTGCGGCGGCTGGCGGGAGTGCCCTGTTCTACCTCGTCTCCGCCGTGGACGACTGCGGAGAGAGCGCACGGTAGCGGCCGCCCCGGCAGCGATTGAAGGACGGGAGTGCGGTCAGGATGGCCGCGCGGCCGGCGGCAGGGGACCGAAGAACATCGCTTTCAGCTTCGCCGGCCCCAGCACGCGGGCCAGTTCGCTGGACACGCAGTACACGAGGATCAGCACCGTGAGCAGGATCTGGATCGCCACGAAATGGGGCCAGATGATCTGCGAGAGCAGCTTCTCGTTCGCCGCGGCAAAACCCGGCGCGACCTTCCAGGCATCGTACAGGTGCTCGAGGTAGTGGATGACGAGCGCGACGACGAAGTAGATCGCGGTCTTCCACCCCACGTTCCAGATCAACGGCTTCTCGGGGAAACGGTTGATGAACGGCAACATGTCTGCGATCAGCACCGATTTGCCGAGGACCAGCGCCGCGATCGCGACCGAGGTCGTCGTGCCGACGCTGATGCCGGTGTTCCGGATCAGCAGCGAGCGGATCAGGGCGATGATGTGGAGGGCGACGAAGAAGTAGAGCGTCGGCGGCAGCAGGGCCAGCAGCTCTTCCTTGATTTTCCGGGTCACCGTGCTCACGGGTATCTCCGATCCTGGGGGAAGCACCGGCGCGGGGCTCCCGAGCCGGAGCGCGGCATGTCCGAAGCGGAGGACGCACCCCGCGCCGGCGTGTTTCAGGATACCCCGCCCGACGCGGAGTTGGACTCCCGTGTCTCACCGGAGGTCCGCCGCGCGCCCCGGACGTCGGGTCCCGGATCGGGCACCCGGTCCTCGCGGGAGCCGGGCCGGGCTCCCGGGCGCGGTCCCCGCGGGTCGCCTGCGCCCTGAGGTATCCTGACGGCCCGCAGTCGCCCATCCGGGAGGTCGCGAGCATGTCGAAAGAGCCGAAGGGGAGATTCACGATCGGGACGGACGGACTCCCCCTGCCGATCCTGCCGCCCGAGCGTGACGCGCGCGTCTGGGCCCGGCTGGTCCGGGTGATGTTCTACACGCCGGGATTCCTCGCCCTGCTGCTCCTGAAGACCGGTGAGCCGACGAGCTTCGGCATCACCGTGGAGCTGCTGATGCTCTCCAGCGCGGCCGCCGTGGTCGGCGGCCTGTTCGTCGCGACCCAGTCCGCGGGCACCGGCGCCGACACCGCCTCCCGGACCGGGATCTGGAGCGGGTCGCTGGTCCTCGAGTTGCTCTCGGCGGTGCCCTTTCTCTGCGCGGTGCCGGCCTTGTTCCACGAGCTCGCGAACAGCACGCTGCTGCACGCCCGGGCGCCGGGTGCGGTCGATGTCTCGCTGGGTGCTTCCGAGCTGCTGCCGGCCGTGGCGATCCTGCCGTTCATGCTCTACCAGCTGGCGGGCTTCGGAACCCTGCACTTCGTCGTCTCCCGGCCGGTGAACTGGGCCATCAACATCGTGCTGTTCGTCCTGATTCTCGCGGGGTACGTCGCGAACCGCCTGGGGAACTACGGCATCGAAAGGGCCTTCGCCTCGCTGCTGGTCCTGTGCGCCGGCGCGACGGTCTTCTACGGCGTCCTCCAGCTCCGGCGGATGCAGGCCGACTACGAGCTGCGCTGCCCGCCGAAGCCGGACAAGTGACGCTGGCGTACGGTTCGCGGACCGGGGAGGGTGCCGATCGTGTGGTGGATCAGCTATCGCGGCGAAGGCAGGAGCGGCATCGACAACATCGGGGTCTTCGAGGACGACGGCACGCCGCGCCGTGACCACCCCCTGCTCCTCGACCCGTCGCCCAAGGCGCATCCGCTGCACATCCCGCGCGGCTTCGCACTCGTGGGCGACGATCTCTACATCGCGAACGCCTGGCGCAAGGACAGCCACATCGCGCGCTATCGCCGCCGCAATGACACCTTCCACTTCGCCGGCGTCCTCGTGACCACGAAGCAGGTCTCGGCGATGGTCCACCCGTTCGACGTGGAGCTCGGCGACGACGGCCGGCTCTACGTTTCCTGCCAGGACACCAACACCGTGGTCGCCATCCTGCCGAAGACGAGCCGGCCGGCGCCGGTGGCGGCGCACCTCCGCCAGGAGTTCCCCGACGGGAACTTCCTGCCCGGAACGCTCGTCGCGTCCGCGCAGGGCCACCTCCCGGACGTCGGAGACCGCGCGCCCCGGGACGTGCCGTCACCGCAGGGCCTCGAGGTCGTGCTCGACGTCCATGGCAAGCCGCGCCACTCGGTCCGCGGGATCATCGTGAGCCGCGGACATCTCTACGTCGCCGACGAGGCCGGGGACGCCGTCAAGATCTTCGAAGTGGAATCGGGGAGTCTCGTCGCCCGCATCAAGGGGAAGCAGCTGCGGAAACCCGTTCACCTCGTCCTGCACGGCGAGACGCTCTACATCGGCAGCGCCGGGACCGGCAGCATCCTCGCCTACGACATCGGCAAGGCGGAGCCGCACGGCAAGCTGAAGGCCCGCGTCGTGGTCGACGCCGAGCTGGGCGCCCCCTCCGGCTTCGCGATCGGTCCGGACGGCGATCTCTACGTGGCCGAGCGATTCAAGCAGCGCGTGCGGCGTTTCTCGGCGAAGGGGAAGAAGAAGGGCACGTTCATCGACGGACTGCCGGACATCCCGGAGTTCCTGGTGCACGTGCCGACCCGGCAGTGAATCCCGAACTCGTCGTTCCGAGCGGGTCGCGAGGCGCTCCGGTCCGGGGCGCCATCGCGCTGGCGCTGTCGATCGCCGCCGCGAGCCTCTGCGCGCCGGCAGCGCGCGCGGCCGAACCCGCCGCGGAGGTCCAGATCAACCTCTGCTCCGACGCCGCCCAGGTCGTGCGCTCGCTCGAGCTGACCAGCGAGTCGCCGGAACCGGTCCGAGTCTGGCTCTTCGATTCGCCGGCGCTGGAACTGCATCGTGCCGGACTCCGGCTGCGACTGCGCGAGAAGGGAAAGCGCGTTGAGCTGACGCTGAAGGCCGCCGGACAGGACTGCAGCAAGGTGGAACCGAAGCAGCTCGAGCCGCACGGCAAGTGCGAGGCCGACCTGCACGGCGAGCAATTCGACGACGTGATCTCTCTGACGCGCCGCCTCGACAAGCACAAACTCGCGGCGTTGCTCGCGCCGGAAGCGGCGCGCGGCGCGCCGGTCGTGGCCGCGCTCTCCAGGGTGATGGACTCGAATCAGCGCGCGTTCCTGGACCGGCAGCGCCGCGCCGCGGGCGAGAACGCGCTGCTGCCGGCGGATATCGCCCGCCTCGGGCCTTCGTCCGTGCACGCGTATCGACGATCGGGCGAGGCGTTCGTGGTCGAGGCCTGGACGCTGCCGGGTGGGGAGGAGTTCGTCGAGCTGTCCGAGAAGACCGGGCGAGACGCGGCGATCACGCGGCGGGCGGAGCTCGTGCGTCGACTTGCAGCCGCCGGGGTGGTCGTGTGCAGTGATCAGGACTCGCAGGCGGGGAAGAAGCTGGAGGTCCTCGCCCGGTAGAGGGGTGACGATCCGCGGCGGCGCCACGAGCGCTGTCATCGCGCGAGCGGTCGGTGCTACCATGGCGCCTGGGGACGACCCACCGTGTCGCTGCCGTCCGGCGTGCGTCTCGGCCCGTACGAGGTCCTCGGCCTGATCGGGACCGGGGGCATGGGTGAGGTTTACCGGGCCCGCGACACCCGCCTCGAGCGCACGGTCGCCGTCAAGGTGCTCCCCGAGTCCTTCGCGAACGAGCCCGCGCTGCGCGCGCGCTTCGAGCGCGAGGCGCGCGCCGTTTCGGCCCTGGCGCACCCGCACATCTGCACGTTGCACGACGTCGGGGAGCAGGACGGCCGGGCTTTCCTGGTGATGGAGTACCTCGACGGCGGGACGCTCGCCGAGCGGCTCAGGAAGGGGCCGCTGCCCCTGCCGGAAGCGCTCTCCGTCGCGAGCCAGATCGCGGACGCACTCGGCGCGGCCCACAAGCAGGGGATCGTTCATCGCGATCTCAAGCCCGGCAACGTGATGCTGACGAAGCAGGGCGTCAAGCTGCTGGACTTCGGCGTGGCGCGTTTCACCGGGCACGGCGAGCGGGCTGCGATCGAGGACCGGACGTCGGCGCCGACCGAATCGCTGCTGCTGACGAGCCAGGGCACGCTCCTGGGGACGGTGCCGTACATGGCCCCGGAGCAGCTGGAAGGGAAGACCGCCGACGCGCGGACGGACCTGTGGGCGCTCGGGGCGATCATCTACGAGATGGTGTCGGGCCGCCGGGCGTTCGAGGGCCAGAGCCAGGCGAGCGTGATCGGCGCAATCCTCGAGCGCGAGCCCGCGCCGCTCTCGACGCTGCAGCCGCTGACGCCGCCGTCGCTGGAGCGGCTGGTCCGGCGCTGCCTCGCGAAGTCGCCCGACGAGCGGTGGGACAGCGCGCACGACGTGGCGGACGAGTTGCGCTGGATCGCGGGGGCCGGAGCGGAGGCGGCCGCGGCTCCTTCCGGCGTCGCATCCGGCTCGCGCCGCGGCCTCATTCTCGGCCTGCTCGCAGTCGCGCTTGCGGCGGGAGCGGTCCTCGGCGGCGTTGCCGCGCGGCGGCTTCTTGCAGCCGCGACGCCGCGGCCGCCGGTCGTCCGGTCTCTCCTCGACGTGAGCCCGGCCGAGCAGGTGCGTGCCACCGGAGGCGGGAGCCTGTGGCTCCCCACGCCCGCCGGCTCGCGTACCGCCATTGCGTGGGTGCCCGGCGGTGAGTCGCTCGTCTTCGTCGGTCGCGTCGGCGAAGTCCAACGGCTCTACGTGCGCGCACTTGGCTCCGAGGAAGCCCGCCCCCTGCCGGGGACGGAAGGCGCGCAGGTGCCGGCGGTCTCCCCGGACGGCCAGCGCGTGGCGTTCTGGGCCGACGGGGCCATTCGTGTCGTGCCCCTTGCCGGCGGCCCGGTGGGCGTACTGGTCAAGGAGGCGGAGTCCCGTCCCGCGGGTCTCGCGTGGATGATGGACGGGCGCGTCGTGTGGGGCTCCGTCAGGGGGCCGATCATGTCGGCCGCCGCCGAACAGGCACCCAGCGCGCTCACGCAGTTGCTCGAAGGCGAGCTCTCCCATCTTCTTCCACAGATGCTGCCGGAGCAGGATGTGCTGCTCTACACCGTGCGCCACCGCGAGTGGACGTGGGGCGACGAGGAAGTGGTCGCGCAGGTCCTGGCCACCGGCCAGCGCAAGGCTTTCCTCACGGACGCGGCCGATGCCCGCTTCGTGTCGCCCGGGTGGCTCGTGTTCATGCGACGCGGCGCCCTGATGGCCGTCGGCTTCGACGCCAGCCGCCTGGAGTTGCGCGGCACGCCCATCCCCGTACTCGACGGCGTAGTCCAAGCGTTGACCGCCGGAAACCTGACGGATTTCACCGGAGCCGGCCAGTTCGCCGTCTCCTCGACGGGATCCCTCGCCTACCTGCGAGGCGCGGTCGCAAACTACCCGGAAGCCCGGCTCGTCACCATCGATCGCCAGGGCCGCATCCGCCCGCTCGATGCTCCGACGCGAACCTACACCCCCGTGGTGGCGGTCTCGCCCGACGGTCGCCGCCTCGCGGTGCGCATCCGCTCGGTGACCGAGAACGACTGCTGGATCTACGACCTCGAGCGCGGCACGCTGGACAAGCTCACCACCACGGGCGAATGCCAACTGCCACGCTGGACGCCGGACGGCCAGAGCGTCTCGTTCGCCTGGCTCGACAAGGGCCGATACCGGCTCGCTCGACGGCGCGCCGACGGCTCCGCGGAGCTCGAGGTGCTGCTCGCCCGCGAGGACGGCATGCCGTGCGCCTGGGCCCCGGATGGCAAGCACCTGGCCCTTTGGGAAGACGCGGACCTCTGGATGGCCACCATCGAGGCCGGGAAGGTGACACGAGTTCCCTACCTGCAGGCTCCGAGCAATGAGTGGGGGCCGGAGTTCTCTCCCGACGGGCGCTGGCTGGCCTACACGTCGGACGTCTCGGGCCGGCCCGAGGTCTACGTCCAGCCCGCTGCGCGCGCGGGCCCGCGGCTGCAGGTTTCTCTGGAAGGAGGCTCGAGCCCCGCGTGGAGCGCGAACGGCACGGAGCTCTTCTTCGTCTCCGCTCGCCTGGACCCGGAAGGGCACCGCACGGGGGTGATGGCCGCGGGCGTGCACTCCTCGTCCACGCTCGAGGTCACGAAGCCACGGCAGCTCTTCGAGTTCGACCAAGCCGCGCTGGGCTTCGCCATGGGCTTCGCCTGCGTCCCGAGCCGGTGCTACTCCGTCTCGCCCGACGGCCAGCGCTTCTACGCGGTTCAGCAACTCCCAACGGCTCCGCCCGCGGCGGTCACACAGGTCCATCTCATCCAGAACTGGACGGAAGAGTTGACGACACGCATCGGCGCACGGTAGTCGCGCGCACCTCGCTAGTCCCGCCGCGCCGCAGCCACCGCGCCCCGCATCCGGCGCCGCACCACCGCCGCCGCGAGGAACGCCGCCGCGGCCAGCAGCAGGAGGGCCGGCCAGTGCGCCCTCGGAGCGTCATCGCGCGGCAGGCCGCCGGGGAACGGCACCCAGTCGCCGTCCCCGAGGATCACGAACCCGGCCCACGCAGCCGCGGGCGCCCCGGCCGCAAGGCGGTCGCGGCGCGCGCCGGCAAGCGCCGCACCGAGCGCCTCTCCGCGCGCGAGGCGCTCGTAGAACGCCTGCACCAGCGGCACGACCTCGTCGTCGCGCACCGGCCAGAGGCTCCCCACCACGGCCCGTGCGCCGGCGAGAAAGAACGCGTGCGCCAGCCCGACCGGCCCCTCGCCGGCCAGGGCCTCGCCGGTCGCGGAGCGACAGGCCGACAGCACGACGACGCGTCCCGCCAGCGGCAGCGCCGCGATCTCGCGCGGCTGCAGCAGGCCGTCCTCGTCGGCTGCGCCCGCGGCAAGGACGATCGCGCTCCGTTCCGGCTGGCGCTCCTCGACCATCGCGTGGGCCGCGAAGTGCAGCAGCCCGAGCGAAGCCAGGTCCCCCGACTTGACCGCACGCTCGGTCGCGGCGTCTCCCTCCCGGAGCGTCACGCGTCCACCGAGCGTCCGGCGCATTCCCGCCAGCTCCTCGTGCGCGTAGGGCAGGCGGCCGAGTGTCGCCGCGCCGAGCAGCGTCCAGTCGCGCAGCGCCGACGGGCTCGGTCCGGCCTGCGGCAGCTCCGGGTCGCCGAAAGCCAGCACGCCCGCCGCCGGCGGCGCCGGGCGCCGCGCCGCCTCGCGCCAGACCGCCGCCGAGGGGGCGATGACCACCTCGTACTCAGCCGCGAGCGGGGGAACGCCCGGCGCCGGGCGCAGCGCGTCGAACGGCAGCCCGAAGAGCGGTCCGTCGGGTACGAGGACCAGCCGGCGCGTGCCGCGCGGGAGCGCCGCGAGCGCCGGACCGAGCAGGTCGGAGTGCAGCGCGGCGGCGCCGTCCGCCTCGCTGCCGTCGCGGCGCTCGACCAGCGCGCGCAGCATCGCGATCCGCCGCTGCAGCTCGAAGCGGTCCGGCACCGGAGCGACGAACGCGCCGCCGCGGTAGATCGCGACGACCCACGAGCCGCTCCCGCGGTTCGGCGTCCGGTCGTCGACGAGGAAGTAGATCATCGCCTCGTCGCTTGCGAGCGCGCGCTGGACCGCCTCGAGGGACGGCAGCGGCGGCGCATGCTCGGGGTGGAACCCGGGAGCCTCGCGCGCTTCGCGGTCGCGCAGCTCGAGCTCCTTTCCCTCCAACTCGTCGAGCGTCCGGAACAGGTCCGCGCGCGTGTCGACCCCGCTTGCCGGGTCGAGCAGCCGGCGCTGCACCGCCGCGATCTCGAGCAGCACGGCGTCGTGGGCGGCCGCTGCGGCCGAGGCTCGCGGCGACGGCCCGGCCGCCGAGCCCGGCGGCGGCCCGCTCGCGCCGCCATCTTCGGCTGCCGCCATCCGCTCGAGCAGCTGGCCCCGGCGGAGGCGCTCCACGATGTCGAACGCGGCCGCCAACCCCGGCCCCCCCGCGCTCCCGCGCGCCCGCTCCAGCAGCAGGCCCGCCGCCTCGCGGAACGGCGGCTCGTAGCGCGCGGCGACGCGCGTGCGCAGCGCCGGGTCGGGCTGCCGTCCGCGCAGCTGCTCCAGCGCCTCGAACGCCGCCTCGATCGTGCGCTGCGCCTCGTCGTCGCGTCCCGCGCGCAGCAGGGCCACGCCCTTCGCGGCCAGCACCTCGACGCCGAGGTCCGCCATGGCCCCGCGCCGCGTGCACGCGATCGCCTCGTCGAACAGCGCCAACCCGCGCCCGGGATCGGCCGGGGACTCGCGCACGAGCAGGGCGCCGAGGTCGGCGAGCGCGCCGCACTCCGCCCGCCCGGCCCCCTGCGCCCGCGCGAGCTCCACCGCGGCCGGGAGCAGCGTGCGCGCATCCGGGTCGCTCGCGGTCCGCCCGCAGAGCAGCAGGGCATAGGCCTCCGCGTCGCGGTTGCCCGAGGCGCGCGCGACCTCCAGCGCCGCCCGCGCCGCGGCCGCCAGCTCCTCCCGCGTCGCGCCGCGCCCGGCGTCGGCGTACCAGAGCCACAGGCGCACGTCCGCCTCGGTGTAGCGGTCGCCGCGCGCCTGGAGCAGCGCCAGCTCCTCGCGGTAGGCCGCCGCGCTCTCGTCGAGCCGGCCCAGCGAGAATGCGTTGGCCGCCAGGCCGTCGAGTACCATGCGCGGGAGATCGGGCGGCATCTCGGGGGCGAGCAGCGCGCGCGCGTGGCGGAACGTCAGGTAGGCCTGCCCGTAGTCCCCGATGCTCTGCGCGTGCCAGCCCTGCTGGACCGCCGCGCGCACCACCAGGGCGGGATCGTTCGAGCGCTCCGCGGACGCCGTCAGCAGCGCCAGCTCGCGCTCGGCGTCGCCGCGCCGGCCCTCCTTCTCGTGGAGGCGGATCAGCGACTGGCGCGCGTAGCTCTCGCCGGTCGCGTCCCGCTGCCGCTCGAACCCGTCGGCCGCCTGCTCCAGCAGCGCCAGCCCGCGCGGCTCGCCGAGGTCGGACGCGACGAGCCCGAGGTAGAGCCGCGCCTTCTGGTCGTCGGGGCGAAGCGCGAGCAGTGCCTCGAGCCGGCGGGCCGCGTCGGCCTGGCTGCCGTCGCGGCGCGCGACGCCCCAGAAGCAGTAGTACGAGTCGAACTCGCCGGGACGCTCGCGCACCAGCGCGTCGCAATCGTCGAGGGTCCGGCGCCGCGGGGCGCTCTCGGCGGCGCCGGTGGGAAGCAGCGCGGCGGCAAGCGCGGCGGCCACCAGCGACGCGAGCGCGCGGCCGACGGCGCGGGTCACGGCGAGCGGTCGGCGAGCACGACGAACTGTGCCGGCGACGAGCGGCGCGCGCCGTCGGAAAGCTGCGCGTCGAGCCGCCACACCAGCCGCGTCCCGGCCGGGAACGCCGCGATCGCCTCCGGCGGCACGCGGAACTCGGTGGTGCGGACGCCGCGCGCCGCGAAGACCTCGACCAGGTCGGGGGTGGTCACGGCGACGGCGTAGGTCGCGTCCGGACCGGCGGAGGTCCAGCGCAGCACGAACGCGTCGCGCGGGAGCGTCGCGCCGTCGGCGACGAGCGAGCGCGGCTCGCCCGCAGCCGGGGCGCGGTACTCGGCGACTCCGGCCGGCGGGACCGAACCCGGCCCGCCGCGCGAAAGGGCGCGGTACACGGGGTAGCCCAGCGCGAGCAGCGCGAGCAGCGCGAAGGCGGGCGCGGGGCGGAGCAGGGCGTGCAGGGCCCGCGCGACGAGCGAGGGGCCGCCGGTGGCGGCGTTCGCGGCGCGGCCGGCGTCCGCAGCGTCGCCGGCACCGCGAGCGCGGACCGGCTCGATCGCGAGCCCCGACGCGGCGAAGGTCTCGCGCGCGACGCGCAGCGCGAGCCAGCAGGAGGAGCAGTCGCGGGCGTGATCGAGCGCGCGGTCGAGTGCGGCGGGGTCGAGCGCCCCGCGTGCGAGATCCCAGTAGAGGCCCTCGTCAGGGCAGGCTCTGGGCGCCCGGTCGCCCCGCCCGGGCGCGAGCAGCGCCTCGCCGAGCGTTTCGTCGCTGAGCCGGCGGTCGGTCATGCGGGCACCCCCTTCCCGCGCAGGCAGCGCCGCAGGTCTTCCATCCCCCGGAAGATCAGGTTCGAGGCCTGGCGCAGCGGACCGCCCAGCAGCGCGGCGATCTCCGGGTGGCCGAACCCGGCGAGCCGCAGCGCCACGGCGTGACGCCGCGTGCCGTCGAGGCCGCCGAGGCACTCGCGCACCTTGCGCGCCAGGTCGCGTCCGATCGCGTCGTGGTCGGGGCCGGCCTCAGGCGCCGGCTCGGAGGAGGCGGTGACGTCGTCGAGCGCGACCTCGTGCCGCCGCCGGGCGCGCCGCATCTCGTCGAGCACGACGCTGTACGCGGTCTTCCACAGGTAGGTGGCGTTGATGGAGGCGCCGTCGCGCCCGCGCGTCGCCTCGAGCACCCGAACGAACGCCGCCTGGACCAGGTCGTCCCGCTCGGAGCGCAGCCAGTGCGGGCAGAGGCTCGCGACCGCGCGCTCGAGCCGGGCGTGCCAATCAGCCGGCTCGATGCCGGGAGCGCTCCCTGCGTCTGCGTCCACGGCCACGTTCACCCCCGACTTCCCCGTCAAAGCGCGGTGAGTGATACGACGGACCGTGGCGCCGGTCAACTCGCCGGGGGCGGCCAGGGGCGCGGGAAGCTGCGGTGCCAGGGAGGCGGACACGGGAGGGTCCCTCCAGGGGCCCCGGATCGGGTGCGGGGCCTCAAACAGGAGGAACGGGGGGCGGAGGGGATCTACTCACCGGCGCGGCGATCCTCGACCCGCCTCGCCCAGGCGTAGCCGGAACGGTTCGCGGTTACTCTCTTCCGCCCGGGAGGGGCGCGCAATTAGACGAACCCGCGCCCCGATTTCGGCCTATCTTCTCCAGTGCCGCGGCCCTGGGTTGGGCGGGCCGGCGCGCCGGATCTCGCGTGCGGCGTCGAGGGACGCGAGCCCGGCGCTTCTGACCGCCGCGCCCACACATGCCCGATCCCCGCTCCGTCTGCGGCGCCCCGTGCGCCTCGTCGCGCCCCGCATCTCCTCGAGGAGAGTCCCGATGAGTGTCGACGCCCCTCTGCGCGTCGCGGTCTTTCTGATTTCGGAACCGACCGATCAGCCGGCGATCGATGCACCGCCCGTCGACACGGCCACGGTTCAGGCCTACGCCGCAACCCTCCCCGGGGTGGTGCGCGTCGAGCGCTTCGCGTCCGCACCACGCCCCGATCCGGTAGCGCTCGCGGCGCAGGTCCGGCGCGACACGATCGAGGTCATCGTGCTGGCGGGAGCGAATCCCGGCGCGCTGAAGCCGGCCTTCACGCGCGCGATGGAACTCGCCGGCGGCAACCCCGAGCGGGTGCGCCTGGCGCGCTACCGTCGCGGCGGCAGCGCCGGCTACGCGACCGACGCCGCCCAGGCCGCCGTCGTCTGCGCCGTGCTCGGCGTGCCGTACCACCTGGCGACGATCCGCGAGACCCGCGCCGTCCACGCGGCGACGCTCGTCATCGGCGGCGGCGTGGCCGGGATCCAGGCCGCGCTCGAGATCGCCGACGCCGGCCAGCGCGTCGTGCTCGTCGAGCGGACGGGGACGCTCGGCGGCCACATGGCGATGTTCGACAAGACCTTTCCGACGCTCGACTGCGCGGCCTGCATCCTGACGCCGAAGATGGTCGCCGTCGGGCAGCACGAGATGATCGAGGTCATGACGCTGTCGGAGGTGATCGGCGTCGACGGCAGCCCGGGTAACTACCGCGTCGAGATCCGGAACCGCGCCCGGCGCGTGGATCCCGTGGCGTGCGTCGCCTGCCACGCCTGCATGGAAGTCTGCCCGACGGTGGTCCCGTCCGAGTTCGACGCCGGGATCACGACGCGCAAGGCGATCTACATGCCGTTCCCGCAGGCGGTCCCCAACGCCTACCTGATCGACGCCGCGAGCTGTGTCTACGTCCAGAGCCAGAGGCAGCGCTGCGGCGCGTGCGTCAAGAAGTGCGCCAAGCGGGCGATCGACCTCGACGCCGAGGACCAGTTCACCGTGCGGGACGTCGGGAACATCATCGTCGCTACCGGATACGAGCCGTTTCCAGCCGCAAAAGTCGAGCGCTACGGCTACGGGCGCCTGCCGAACGTGCTGACTGCGCTCGAGTTCGAACGGCTGACCAACGCCTCCGGACCGACTGGCGGCCGGATCGTGACGAAGACCAGGCGCTTCAACAAGCGCAGGAAGGTCGACGAGTGGGTCGTCGATCCGGAGGGGCCCGCGCCGCGGAGCGTCGCGATCATCCACTGCGTCGGCTCGCGCGACCGGAACCACAACTCGTACTGCTCGCGCGTCTGCTGCATGTACTCGCTGAAGTTCGCCCACCTGGTGCGCGAGAAGCTGCCCGAAGCGCGCTGCTACGAGTTCTACATCGACATGCGCGCGTTCGGGAAGGGGTACGAGGAGTTCTTCGAGCGCATCAAGGAGGAAGGGGTCGCCGTCGTGCGCGGCCGCTCGGCGAAGGTGATCGAGAAGGACGGGCAGATGGTGGTCAAGGGAGAGGACATCCTCGGCGACCGGATGCTCGAGTACCCCGTCGACATGGTCCTGCTGTCGGTCGGCCTCCAGCCGTCGCCGGGCGCCGGCGAGCTGGCGACGCTGCTGGGGATCGGGCGCGACGAGCACGGCTTCTTCCGCGAGCTGGAGTACAACGCCGACCCGACCGGGACCGAGCGCGGCGGGATCTTCGTCGCCGGCGTCTGCCAGGGCCCCAAGGACATCCCCGACACCGTGGCCCAGGCGGCGGCGGTCGCGGCCCGCGCGCTGCGGAGCGTCGTCAGCGGGATCGAGCGCGACAGCAGCGGCGGGCTGAGCGTCGCCGACGTCGAAGCGCGCGCGCGCGAGCTGGCCCCCCAGCTCGCGGCGCTCTGAGGAGGGGCCGATGGCCGTTCGAGCGAATCCCCGCCTGATCGACGAACTGGCGCTCTACGGCGCCGAGGACGTGCAGAAGTGCTACCACTGCGGCAACTGCTCGGCGGTCTGCCCGTTCTCGAAAGAGCCCTTCCTGTTCCCGCGCAAGTCGATGCGTTACCTGCAGATGGGGCTGGAGAAGCGCCTGGCCGGCAACCTCGAGCCGTGGCTCTGCTACTACTGCGGCGAGTGCAGCGAGCAGTGCCCGCGCGAGGCCGAGCCGGGCGAAACGATGATGAGCATAAGGCGCTGGCTCACCGCGCAGTACGACGTGACCGGGCTCTCGCGCCTCTTCTACCGCTCGTGGCGCGCGGAGCTGCTGGCCGTGCTGCTGGTGGCGCTGCTCACCGGGGCCGGGTTCCTGCTCTTCGGCTTCCGGTTCGGCGGCGGGAGCCTGGGGGTCTATGCGGGCGCCGGCGCCTTCCTCCCGGCGAGCGCGGTCCACGTCTTCGACTGGATCCTGGGCGGTACGCTGGCGGCCCTGCTTGCCGCCAACTGCGCCCGGATGTGGTGGCTGACGACCGGCGGTGACCGGCGGCTCCGCGTGCCGCCGCTCGACTACGTGACGCGCGCGTTCCTGGTGCCGCTGCACTTCGCAACCCAGAAGCGGTACCGCGAGTGCGAGAGCAAGCGTCCCTGGACGGCCCACTTCGTCCTCGTGCTGAGCTACCTGACGATGCTGGTGCTGATCATGCTGTTCCTCGAGCAGCTGCACGCGGCGCCGGCGAACAAGGTGGCCCACGCCTTCGGGTACCTCGCGACGGCGGGGCTGCTGGGCACGACGATCTACGCGCTCCGCGGCCGCTGGCGCCGCGAGACGCCGCTGCACCGCCACTCCCACGAGACCGACTGGGTCTTCCTGGTCCTCCTGGTCTACGTCGCCGCGACCGGCTTCCTGCAGCACGCGCTTTACCGATGGTTCGGCCTCGACGCGGCGGCCAACGTCGTCTACGTCGCGCACCTGATGGGAGCCGTCCCGATGCTTGCCGTCGAGGTTCCGTTCTCGAAGTGGTCGCACCTGGCCTACCGGCCCCTGGCGATGTACTTCGCCGACCTGCACGCGCGGGCGTGGGCGCCGGCGGCGGTCCCCGTCGCCGGCAACCCGTCGGGCGGCGCCGACGCGGCCGGGCCTGCCCCGGCGGCGGCGTGAGGGAGGAGCGATGAGCCAGCCCGTCCTCCCGCGCATCGGGGTCTTCGTCTGCAACTGCGGCACGAACATCGCCCGCACCGTCGACTGCGAGGAGATCGCCCGCGTGGCGCCGGAGTGGCCGGGGGTCGTGGTCGCGCGGGCCTACAAGTACATGTGCTCCGACCCCGGGCAGGAAATGATCGCGGCGGAGGTCAAGGACAAGCAGCTCGAGCGGGTGGTCGTCGCTGCCTGCAGCCCGCGGATGCACGAGCCGACGTTCCGCCGCGCACTGGCGGGGTCGGGGCTCAACCCCTACCTGCTCGAGATGGCGAACATCCGCGAGCAGTGCAGCTGGGTCCACGACGACCCGCGCGCGGCCACCGATAAGGCGCTGGCCCTTGTCCGGGCCGCGGTCGCGCGCGTTGCGCGGCACGAGCCGCTGGAAAAGCGCTTCGTCCCGATGAACCCGGCGACGCTCGTCCTCGGGGGCGGGATCTCCGGGATGACTGCCGCGCTGCAACTGGCCGACGCCGGGCAGCCGGTGACGATCGTCGAGCGGAGCGACCGGCTGGGCGGGAACATTGCCCGCGTCGACCTCACCGCGCCTCACCTTGACTCGGCGCGCGACCTGCTCGTTGGCCGGCTGGCACGCGTCACGATGCACCCGATGATCACGGTCCTGTTCCGCGCGGAGCTCCAGCGGCTGGAGGGGTACCAGGGAAACTTCACCGCCGACGTCGCGGTGGGGGGCGCTGCGCGGCAGCTCGAGGTCGGATCGGTCGTCGTCTGCACCGGGTACAAGGAGTTCGACGCTGCGCGCGTGGCCGGGCTCGGGTACGGGCGGTTGCCCGACGTGATCACCTCGTTCGAGCTGGAGGCGATGCTCAAGCGCGGTCGGATCGAGACCGCCGACGGCCGGACGCCGCGCATCGTAGCGCTGGTCCACTGCGTCGGCAGCCGCTCGGAGGAGTTCCACGGCTACTGCTCGCGCGTCTGCTGCATGACCGCGCTCAAGTACGGGCAGGAGGTCAAGTCGGCGCTGCCGGACGCGGCGGTCGTCGACCTGTACATCGACATGCACGCCTTCGGGAAGGGCTGCGAGGACTTCTATCGCAAGACGGCGGAGATCAAGACGCTCTTCCTGATGTACGGCAAGAACGCGCCGCCGGTGATCCGGACGGCCGGCCCCAGGGACGACTGCAACCTGCTGATCACGCTCGACGAGAAGCTGTCCGGCGAGGAGATCGAGGTCCCGGCCGACCTCGTCGTCCTGATGGTCGGGATGGAGCCGCGCGAGGACTCCGCCCGCGTCGCGCAGCTGGTCAACATCAGCCGCGACAAGGACGGCTGGTTCATCGAGAGCCACCCCAAGCTCGATCCGGTGGCGACGACGACCGACGGCGTCTACATCGCCGGGGCCTGCCAGTCGCCGAAGGACATTCCCGATTCGGTGGCCCAGGCCCGCGCCGCGGCGGGGCGGATCCTGGCCAAGGTCGCCAAGGGGAAGATCGAGATCGACGCGATTTTCGCGGAGGTCGACGAGAAGCGCTGCTCGGGCTGCCGGATCTGCGGCGCGCTTTGCCCCTACGGTGCGATCGAGTACGACGACGCCCGGCGCAGCAGCTACGTGATCGAGGCGTCCTGCAAGGCCTGCGGCTGCTGCGCGGCGGCCTGCCCGTCCTCGGCGATCCGGGCCCGGCACTTCACCGACGACCAGATCTTTGCCCAGATCGAGGGGGTGCTCTGATGGCGTTCGAACCGAAGATCGTCGGGTTTCTCTGCAACTGGTGCTCGTACACCGGGGCCGACCTGGCGGGCACGAGCCGGATCAAGTACCCGCCGAACGTGCGCGTGATCCGCACGATGTGCTCGGCACGGATCCGGCCGTCGTTCGTGCTCAAGGCGCTCGCCACGGGAGCCGACGGCGTACTGATCTGCGGCTGCCACCCCGGCGACTGCCACTACTCGGAGGGGAACTACAAGACGCTGCGCCGGCAGGTGCTGCTGGCGCGCCTGGTCGAGGCCTACGGGATCGAGCCGGACCGGGTGCGCCTCGAGTGGGTCAGCGCGAGCGAGGGGCAGCGCTTTGCCGAGATCGTCGCCGACATGACCGAGCGGATCCGGAAGCTCGGGCCGAGCCGCGTCGAGACGCTTCCGGCCGCGGCGCGGGTGGGGTGAGCGATGGGCGGAGACAAGCTGAAGATCGCGCTCTACTGGGGCGCTGCATGCGGCGGTTGCGACGTCGCCGTGCTCGACACCCACGAGTACATCCTCGAGCTGGCGGCGGAGGCCGACATCCTCTTCTGGCCGATCGCGGTGGACGGCAAGTACGCCGACGTCGAGGCCCTCCCGGACGGCACGCTCGACGCGACCCTGTTCAACGGAGCGATCCGCAACGCGGAGAACGAGGACGTCGCGCACCTCCTGCGGCGCAAGAGCAAGCTGCTGGTGGCCTTCGGCAGCTGCGCGGCGTTCGGGGGCATCCCCGGCCTTGCGAACGCCTGCTCGCGCGAGGAAATCCTGGAGCGGGTCTACCTCGACAACCCGACGATCGAGGAGGGGAACCGCACCGTGCCGCGGACCCGGGTGCCGGTCAACGGGACCGACCTGGAGTTGCCGTCGTTCTACCCGCGGGTCTGGCGCCTCTCCGACGTCGTGGAGGTGGACTACGTCGTGCCCGGCTGCCCGCCGGCGCCGGAACAGGTGCGCGAGGTGCTCGCGACGCTCGCCAGCGGCACCCTGCCGCCGAAGGGGGCGGTGCTCGGTGCGGCGGAGAAGGCGCTCTGCGAGGAGTGCCGCCGGCGCAAGGACGAGAAGCGCGTGGCACGCTTCGTCCGATCCTGGGAGGTTCTGCCCGATCCCGAGACCTGTCTGCTGGAGCAGGGGCTCGCGTGCGCCGGCCCGGCGACGCGCGGCGGGTGCGGCGCGCGCTGCCCGGACATCAGCCAGCCCTGCCGCGGCTGCTACGGGCCGCCGCCGGGCGTCATCGACCAGGGTGCGGCGCTGGTCGGCGCGTGGGCCTCGATGATCGAGGCGAAGACAGTGGAGGAGGCCGAGGCCGCGCTCGCCGGGCTGCCCGACATCCTCGGCACGACGAACCGCTACACGCTTCCCGCGTCTCTCCTGCAGAGGAGCTACCGCTGATGGGCCGGACGATCACGATCGACCCGATCACGCGTCTCGAAGGGCACGGCCGGATCGAGATCTTCCTCGACGACGCCGGCGGAGTGTCCGACTGCTACTTCCAGATTCCGGAGCTGCGCGGGTTCGAGCGCTTCGTCGTCGGGCGGCCGATCGAGGAGGTGCCGCGGATCGTCACGCGGATCTGCGGAGTCTGCCCGGCCAGCCACCACCTGGCCGGCTCGAAGGCGGTGGATGCCTGCTTCGGCGGGGCGATCGCGCCGGCCGCGGTCAAGCTGCGCGAGGCGTACTACTGCGCCCACTTCCTGCACAGCCACATCGCGCATTTCTACGCGCTCGCCGCGCCGGACTTCATCTGCGGGCCGGACGCCGCGCCGGCGGAGCGCAACATCCTCGGCGTGGTGGCCCGGGTGGGGCTGGAGATCGGGCGCCAGGTGATCGAGGCGCGCGCAACGGCGCAGGAGATCCAGGCGGTCCTCGGCGGTCGCAAGCGCAACGTCTGCTGGTGCGTGCCGGGCGGCGTGTCGAAAGGGCTGACCGAGGAGGAACGCTCCGCCGTGCAGCCGATGGCGGCGTCGCTGATGGAGTTCGCGCGCTTCTCGGTGCAGCTCTTCAAGGACGCGGTGCTCGCCCAGCAGCGCTGGGTCGAGACGATTCTCCGCGGTCCTTACGCGCTGGCGATCGGACACATGGGGCTGGTGGACGCCGACGGCGCGGTGACGTTCTACGACGGAACAGTGCGCGTCATCGACTGCGAGGGGAGCGAAATCGCGCACTTCGCACCGGCAGACTACGCGCGCATCATCGCCGAACACGTCGAGCCCTGGACCTACCTGAAGTTCCCCTATCTCCGCGCGCGGGGCTGGCGCGGCTTCGTCGAGGGGCCGGACTCGCCGGTCTACGGCGCCGGCCCGCTGGCGCGGCTCAACGTCGCGGAGCGGATGGCGACGCCGGAGGCCGAGGCGGCGCGGCAGGAGATGTTCGCCACGCTCGGTGGCCGACCGTCGGGCGCGATGCTGGCGAACCACTGGGCCCGGCTGGTCGAGATGCTGTACGCGGCGGAGCGGCTGAACGCGCTGCTCGACGACCCGGAAGTGACGAGCGAGACCTTCCGCGTCCTGCCCGACCGGATCACGGGGGAGGGGGTGGGGATCGTCGAGGCGATGCGCGGCACCCTCATCCACCACTACACCTGCGACGAACAGGGGATCTGCACCGGGGCCAACCTGGTCGTCGGCACGACCCACAACAACGCGCCGATCCAGATGGTGACGAAGAAGGTCGCGACGGCGCTGATCCGGCCGGGCATCACGCCTGACACGGCGCTGCTGGATCGCATCGAGATGGCGTTCCGCGCCTTCGATCCCTGCTACAGCTGCGCGACCCACTCGCTCCCCGGGGCGATGCCGCTCGTCGCGCGGCTGCACCGGGGGGGCGTCGTCGTCGCTGAGATCCGGCGCGACGGGTAGGTGGGAGGCGAGCGTGCCGGCGGATGCGCTGCTGCTCGGGCTGGGGAACCCGATCCTGGGGGACGACGCGATCGGCCTCGTGCTGGCCGCGGCGGTCGGGGAGCGGCTCTCGGGGAGCGGCGATCTCGAGAGGCTCGAGCTGATCGACGACTGTTCGTCCGGGGGGCTGGAGCTGCTCGAGCCGCTGGCCGGGCGCGAGCGCGTCTTCCTGGTCGACGCGATCGTCACCGGCCAGGCGGCGCCGGGGACGCTGCACCGCTTTACGGCCGGCGCACTGCCGCCGACGCGCCGCCTCGCTGGCCCGCACGACGCGGACCTCGCGACCGCGCTCGCCTTGGGGCGGAGGCTCGGGATGGACCTCCCGCCGGACGAGGCGATCGCGATCTACGCGGTCGAGATCGAGCCGGCGAACGAGTTCCGCGCCACGCTGACGCCGGACCTTCAGCGCGTGGCACCGGCCCTGGCCGACGCGATTGCGCGCGACGTGCGGGCCGCCATGGCGGAGCTGCCCGCGGTCTCCGCTACTTCCCGCCCTCGAGCCGCGCGTTGAGCTTCTCGAGGTGCTCGCGGAAGGCGGGCAGCAGCGGATCGCCGTTCTTCCCGCCCAGGGCGACCGCCTTGAGCACGGCGGTTTTCGCGTCGGCGAGCCGCCCGGCGGCCTCGAGGCCGTCGCCGAGGCTGTCCCAGACGTTGGCCGACTCGGGGTAGCTCTTCGCGTTCATCTCGAAGATCGCGAGCGCCTGCGGGACCTTCCGCTCGGCGAGCCGCCCGTAGCCGGCGAGGTTCACGACCCGCTCCGGAGGGACCACGGTGAAGCCGACGGTCTTCGACAGCCTCGCGAACTGCGCGGCGATCTCCTCGGCGGTTCCGCGCGGGAAGCCGGTCTGGGCGTCGCGCGGCAGGACCCAGTCCGCGAACAGCGCCCGGAGGCCGTCGTGGTGCGCAGCCAGCACGAGCGAGCCGTGATCGTCGTCCGGGTACTCGCGGTACGTCGCCTCGAAGCCGTCCGCGGCGCCGGTCGGCGCCAGCGTGCGCAGCGCTCGGAACCCCGGTTCGAGCTCGGGCTCGTCCCCGATCGCCACGAACAGCGCGTGCCGGGCCTCCTTCTTCTCCGCGAAGAACGGCCGGGCAAGCCGCAGGATGTAGTCCGAGTCCCAGTTGAAGGTCGGGGAGACGGCCAGGATCGCCTGGAACAGTTCCGGCCGCGTGAAAAAGGCGTGCAGGGCGAACAGCCCGCCGAACGAGTGCCCGGCGAACGCGCGATACGGGACCGTGCGGAAGTTCTTCTCGACGTACGGCACCAGCTCGGTGCCGATGAAGGCGAGGAAGCGGTCCGCTCCGCCGGCCTTGGGGAAGGGGACGGCTTTGCCTCCCTCCGCGAGCGAGCCCTTCGTCGGCGTGAGATCACGGGTCCGTTCGGTGTTCCTGATCGCGACCACGATCAGCGCCGGGATCCGGCCCTGCACCGCGAGGAAGTCGGCGGTGGAGACGGTGTGTCCGAACTGCGCTTCCGCGTCGGTCAGGTACAGCACCGGGTAACGCTGCACCCCGGCCTCGTAGCCCGGCGGCAGGTGGATCATCACGGTCCGCTCCTCGCCGAGGATCTCGGACTTGAGGGTGTGGACCTGCCCGATCGAGACCAGCGGTCCGGCATCGGCGAGGGCGGCGGTCGACAAGGCGGCGACGAGCGACACGACGGCAGCGAGACGGGCGGTCATGGGGGAGTCCTCCGCTCCGGGGACATCGTCGGTGCGGTTCGTGCGCGAGTACACCCCCCTCCGCGCGAGCGGTCGGTCGCTCCTTCCGGGCGGTCGTCGGCCGTGCCGAACGGCCTCGGTCAGTGGCGCAGGTTCGCCCAGGGCGCGGTGATGGAGATCGTGCCGCCGCCCGTGAAGTCGTGGACCGCGCCCAGGGCGTTGGCCGGGCCGACGTTGTAGTCGATCCCGTTGCCGGACGCCGTGTTGCCGACGATCAGGTTCCCGCCGACGTCCTGGACCTCGATCCCGATCCCGTTCCCGACCAGCTGGTTCCGCGTGAGCACGACGCCCGCGAGCCCGGGCAGGATCTTCACCCCGGCCGCGGAGTGGCCGTTGATCAGGTTGTCGGCCACGAGGTTGTGGAAGCCGCCCACGAGGATGCCGAAGACCGTGTTGTTCGAAACCGTGTTGCGCACCACGCGGACACTGTTCGAGGTGTAGATCCCGATCTGGTTCCCCTCGCTGACGCAGTCCTCCACGATCCCGCTGCCCTGGAGGTAGATGCCGTAGCCGCCGTTGTAGCGCGCCACCGAGCGCACGATCGTGTAGTTCTCGCCGCTCAGCTCGAACCCCTGCCCGCACCAGACCGCGACACAGTCCTCGATCAGGCTCCCGGCGCTGACCTGGATCCCGGTGAAGCCCGCATTGCCGACGGTGCACTCCGACACCGTGGCGCTCTCGCCGAGCTGGATCACGGAGTAACCGCCCCCCAGGCTGTTGTCGGTTGCGAGGATCCGACGGACCTGGCAGTCCTTGCAGTTCCAGCCGCGGATGGCGTGGGCTCCCCAACCCTTGATCGTCCCGTTGCGGATCGCGATCGAGTGCTGCTCGGCGGGGAAGTCGATCGCCGACGCAGCCCCGGCGCTCTCCGCAATCAGCGCGAAGCCGTTGAGATCGATCGTCACGTTGTCCGAGGCGACCTCGATCGCGGCGACGTCGCCGGCAGCGACGAGGTTGCCGGTCAGGACGTACGAGCCCGGTGCGGTGATGACGTGCATCGCCGTCGCCGAGCCGGGGAGCCGCTCCACGGGGATCCGCGGCTCGACCTCGAGCAGCGTCTTCATGGTCGGGGCGGGAGGCCCCGGCGGATCGAGCGACCCGGCGAGAGCGGGGCCCGCGATCGCCGCCGCGATCAGCCCGCCGAGAACGAAGCCCAGTGAACGCGTCCTGGGACGCATGGCCGTTTCTCCTTTCGTGCGCTACGGGCAGCGGTTCGGGGAGGCGGAGATCTCGCCGTCGCGAGATCCGACCTGCCCCGGACCGCCCGAGTCGAACGTGCCGGCGGCGCCGCAGTTCGCGCCCCGCACGAGGTAGAAGAACCCTCCCGCCGGGGAGGGAGTGAGCGTCGTCAGCAGCGTGGAGGCGGCGATCCGGCGAGCTTCGCAGCCGGTGACCGCGGGCGTGAAGTCGCCGCCCGACAGCGCCAGCGTGCGCAGGTCGCCGCGCAGCACGTCGTAGGCGGTGGCGCCAGGAAGGGCCGTCCAGTCGAGCCGCGTCCCCTCCGCCACGCCGTGCAGCGTGAGCCGCGAGACGCCCGCCGGGGCGGGCGGGGGCGGACTGCAGCGCCACGCCGTCTCGATCGCGAAGGGTACGGGACCCGTCCCGGCGAACGAGATCCAGCCGACGTTCTCGCCCCAGGCCAGCCCGGAGAAGACCCCGGTCGCGGGATCGATCGTCACGCCGGCACCGGTTGGACCGAAGTCGATCCAGCCGACGTTCTCGCCCCAGGCGAAACCGGAGAGGTGGCCCTGCCCATCGTTGACCACGCCGTAGGGCGCGGCCGCACAGGTCCCGCGGTTGCGGCACGACAGGTTGATCCAGCCGACGTTCTCGGCCCAGAGCCAGCCGGTCAGCGCGAAATCGGAGACGAGAACTCCGGGCCCGGCCGCGCCCAGTGGCCGGGCATTGAGCCAGCCCGTGTTCTCGCTCCAGGCAAAGCGGAGCCCGGCGTCGCCGGGGTCGATGTTGGACTGCGCGCTCGCCGGGGCCGCGGCGAGCCACGCCGCGGCGGCGACGGATGCCACCAGCACGAACCCGGCGACCGGACGCGGCCGGCCCCGGGCCTTCCTTCCCTCCGTTCCGGTGCGCTCGCTCATCGTTCCTCCCGCGAGTCCGCGTCAGAAGCGGAAGTTGGCGTACGGGTTGCCGGAGGTGACGATGCCTCCGGCGGTGAAGTCGAGGATCTCGCCGACCGCGTTGGCGGGGTCGAGGTCGTAGGGGGTGGCGCAGGCCGAGACCGAATTGGCGACGACGAGGTTGCGGGAGTTCTCCTGGGCCTGGATCCCGGTGCCGCTTCCGGCGCAGCCGACCAGGTTGCGCTGCACCGTGTTCCCGCTCGCTCCCGCCTCGATCTCGATCCCGGTGTCCCAGGTCGTGACGAGGTTCCCATCGACGCGGTTGTTGCTGCCGGTGACGCGCACGCCATGCTCATTGCTGAACATAACGTTGTCCGCAACCATCACGTCGCCGGAGACGGTCACGCCCTCGACGTTGCTGTTCGAGACGCAGCGAGAGACCAGCCCGCTGCCGTTGACCTGGATCCCGGCTCCCGCGTTCCCGGTCGAAACCGATTCCGTGATGCTGCAGCTCTCGCCGTTCAGTACGAACCCGACCAGGCTCGCCGTCACCGTGGTGGACCGGACGTGGCTCAGCCCCTCGACCTGGACGCCCGGGCCGTTCGGGTTGCCGCGGACCGTCACGCCGTCGATCAGGCTACGGAAGCCCAACCAGACCGAGATCGTACTGATGCGCGAGCCGCTGTCCTCGGACCGGACGTCCAGCACCTGGCAGGCCTGGCAGTTGACGCCGAAGATGCTGTTCACGGGCCAGCCGCGGATGGTCCCGTTCATCACGACGCAGTTCTGGATTCCGCCCATGAAGTTGATCCCGGTGTCGGAGTCCGGTGTTCCAATCAGCGCGTAGCCGTTCAGGTCCAGCACGACGTTGCTGGAGAGAATGGCGATCGCGGTCATGCCGGGCCCGCCGACGATGTTGTCGACCAGGTAGTACGAGCCCGGCTCGGTGATCTCGTAGAGCGCGACGCTCGAGCCGGCCAGGGACTGGACCGGGACGCGCGGCTCGACTTCGAGCAGCGTCTTCATCGTCGGAGCCGGCGGCCCCGGCGGCTCGAGGCTCCCGGCGCGGGCGAGACCTCCCGCGACCAGCATCAGCGCCCCGGAGACCACGACGAGACAACTCCACCCCAGCCCCGCGCAGCGCATGGCGACCTCCCGATTCGACGGAAGGGTACGCTCGTCGTTCGGCGAGCGTGAGGAAGTTCCGATGTATGTCGGATGACGTCGTCGCATCACTCTTACAAAGAACAATTCGTGAAATTGCATGTCGGGGGCGGGAGCGGTTCGCGGGAGCGCTTCCGGCGGCGGCGGGAACCGGCGGGGCCCCGGACCGCCAACGGGTGCGGCTCGGGGAGCAGGCGCCACGCGCGGAGCTCTCGGTCCGAACACCTGCAGGCCGCGGCGCTCTCGGTCGAGATTACTTGCAGGCTAGATCGTGTGCGTAATCGGACGGCGGAATTCGGAATCGTAAGAGGAAGGGCCCCAAGTGCCTCAATTTCCATGGGTTAGAGGGCACGGATCTTGCATTAAGTGGGACTAAAAGATGCTAAGTGCGATCCGATAAGAGGTGCAGGGGAGCCGCTGGATGAGCGAATCGCAGGGGACCGTCGTCCGGTCCGGGGGCGAGGCCGCGCGTGCGGTCCGCGCGGCCCCCGGCGCGTCGCATCCCCCGGCGGGCCCTCGGCCCATCGCGCCGCATGCCCCCCAGCGGGAGGACCGTCGTCCCGACCACGCCTCCCCCCGCCCGGCGCCGCCTGCCGTCCGCCCGCCCGCCCCGGCCACCGTTCCCGCGGCCCCGAAGACCGCCGCCAACCCGCGGCTGGCCTACCTGCCCGTCGCCGTGCTGCTCGCGATCACGCTGCTCGGCAGCCCCTACTACGTGCTGTCGCAGGCCGGACGCGTGCGGCACGCCTGGCACCCCTGGCTCCGCCCCTCGGGCACCGTCGGGCAGTCGATCGGCATCTTCGCCTTCGCGCTGTTCCTCTTCCTGTGGCTCTACCCGCTGCGCAAGCGCGTGCGCTGGCTCGCTTTCACCGGCTCGGTGCCGCGCTGGCTCGACGTGCACGTCGCGGCCGGCATCGTCGTGCCGCTGGCCGGCGCGGTCCACGCGGGCTGGCGGTTCCGCGGCCTGATCGGCCTCGGCTACGCCGCGATGCTGGTCGTCGCGCTCTCCGGCGTCATCGGGCGCTACATCTACGTCCGCATCCCGCGCCGGAAGGACGGCCTCGAGCTGTCGCGCGAGGAGGCCGCCGGCCGGCGGCGCGAGCTGGTGGCCGAACTCGCGGCGGCGACCGGACTCGACCCGCAGCGGATCGAGACGATGCTCGCCCCGGCCGCCGCCGACGCCGCGGGCTTCGGCCTGGCCGCGGCCGTCGCGCAGATGGTGCGCGACGACGTCGCGCGCCGGCGCGCCGCACGGCGTCTCGCCGCGGAGATCCGCACCGCGCGACCGGACGCGCTCGACCGCCGCGCGCTGCGCCGCGTGCTCGCGCTCGCCCGGCGCGAGATGGCGCTGGCGCAGCAGGCCCGGATGCTCGACGCGACCCACCGCCTCTTCCGGTTCTGGCACGCGGCGCACCAGCCGGTCGCGATCTCCGCCTTCGCCGCGGTCGCGATCCACGTCGCGGTCGTGGTCGCGGTCGGCGCGACCTGGTTCTGGTGAGGAGCGCGCCGCCGTGGAGATGATCCTCACCGTCGTCGCGTTCTTCGTGCTGACGCTCTTCCTGGTGCGGCGCCACCTGCGCGCGTCGGGCGGGAGCGGCTCCGCGCCGACGGCCCCGGCTGCGCCCGCGAAGCCGTGCCCGCGCTGTGCCGCGGCAGTCCCGTCCGGAGCGACCTTCTGCCCCGGCTGCGGCGTCCCGCAGCAGGTCTTCGAGGTCGTCGCGGCCCGCGAGGTCGCGGAGGACGCGGCCCACGGCCCGGGCAGCGCCACCGGCCGCCTGCACGCGGTCGTGCGCGCCGACGTCTGCGTCGGCTGCGGGACCTGCGTCGCGGCCTGCCCCGAGCCGGGCGCGATCCGCCTGCAGGGCAAGCTGGCCGTGGTCGAGACCTCGATCTGCCAGGGCCACGGGCAGTGCGTCGAGGCCTGCCCGGTCGGGGGGATCGTGCTCTCGAGCGGTGCGGCGGTGCATCGCGTCGAGGTCCCGGCGCTGAGCGGCCGGTTCGAGAGCAGCGTGCCGGGGCTCTACATCGTGGGCGAGCTGGGCGGGCGCGGCCTGATCAAGAACGCGATCAACGAGGGGAAGATCGCCGCCGAAGCGATCGCGGCCGAGCTGCGGGCCGCGGGCGCGGGATGCGACGGCCGCTCGCGGCCGGCAGATCCGGGCGCGCTCGACCTGATCGTCGTCGGCTCCGGGCCGGCCGGCCTGTCGGCCGGCCTCGAGGCGATGCGCCAGCATCTCTCCTGCGCCGTGCTCGAGCGGGGCACGCTGGCCGACTCGATCCGCAAGTACCCGCGCCACAAGCTGCTCTTCGCGGAGCCGCTCTCGATCCCGCTCTACGGCGACCTGTGGATCAGCGACGCCTCGAAGGAGACGCTGCTCGAGGTCTGGCAGACGATCATCTCGAACACCGGGCTGGACGTCCGCGTGCAGCACGACGTGAAGAACGTCCGCCGCGACGAAGGGCTCTTCGTCGTCGACACCGCGGCCGGCCCGCTGCGCGCCCGGCGCGTCGTGCTGGCGATGGGGCGGCGCGGCAACCCGCGGCGCCTCGGGGTGCCCGGCGAGGAACTGGGGAAGGTCTTCTACGACATCGTCGAGATGGAGGCCTTCCAGGGCACCCGCGTGCTCGTGGTCGGCGGCGGCGACAGCGCGATCGAGTCGGCGGTCGGCCTGGCCAACCAGCCCGGGACGGCGGTGACGCTGTCCTATCGCGGCGCGAGCTTCGAGCGCGCGAAGGAGCGCAACCGCGCCAAGCTCGCGGAAGCGGTCGCGCACGGACGGCTGCGCCTGGTGCTGGGGAGCCAGGTGCGGACGATCCGCGAGGACGCGGTCGAGCTGGAGCACGAGGGGGCGCGCCAGCTGCTGCCCAACGACTTCGTGATCGTCCGGATCGGCGGCGAGCCGCCCTTCGCGTTCCTCGAGCGGCTCGGCGTGCGGATCGTGAAGAAGGACGTGCCGCTGCCGGAAGCCGGCGAGTCCGCCGTTGCGTAGCGCGCGCCGGGTGGCGGACCCAGCGGGGCGGGCGGACGGTCGCGGCCGTAGTGCGGCGCTCGTGGCGTCGCTCGCGACCGTGTGGATCATGGCCGCCGCCGCGGGACCGGCGTTCGCCCAGGTCTCGCCGGGGCCGCTGTCGCGGGCCCACGCGCCCCTCGACGCGTCGCTCAAGTGCCTGCAGTGCCACGCGAGCGGCAAGGGCGGGGTAGCGCCGCAGTGCCTTGCCTGCCACAAGGAGATCGCGTGGCTCGCGGCTCGGGACCGGGGGCTGCACGCGAAGGTCGAGGGGCAGGACTGTGCGTCCTGCCACCCCGAGCACGCCGGGGCCGACTTCGCGCTCGTCCAGTGGGACGAGGGGAGCGCCGAGAAGTTCGACCACCGCCGCGCCGGCTGGCCGCTCGCCGGCAAGCACGCCGCGCAGCGCTGCGACGCCTGTCACAAGGCGGCGTTCCGCGTCTCGGAGGCGCAGCGCCTGTCCCCGCGGCGCGACGTGTCGCGCGGCTGGACCGGGCTCGAAGCGGCCTGCGGCGCGTGCCACCGCGATCCGCACGACAACACGCTGGGGACCGACTGCGCGCGCTGCCACGGCACGGAGGGTTGGCGTCCCGCCGCGGGCTTCGATCACGCGCGGACCGCCTACCCGCTGACCGGCCGGCACCGCGATGCGGCCTGTGCGAAGTGCCACCGGGTGGATGGCGCCCGCGTGGTCGTCACCGGCAGCTCCGCGGCCTCCAACCCGGCGGCCGGCGAAGCCGCACCGGCCCCCGCGCCCGGCGCGTTGCCCGCCGGCACCGGCCTGGCGCAGCCGCTTCCGCGGTTCAAGCCGCTGGCCCACGCGGAGTGCTCGGCGTGCCACGCCGACCCGCACGCGGCCCAGCTGGGCGCGCAGTGCAGCCGCTGTCACGTCACCGACGACTTCCGGCGCGTGGCCGAAGGTCAGTTCGATCACGGCCGCACGCGCTACCCGCTGCGCGGACGGCACGTGGCGGTGGCCTGCGCGCGGTGCCACGACCCGCGGGCGGGCGGCGCGAAGCCGCGCTTCGACAGCTGCGGAGCGTGCCATGCCGACGCCCACGAAGGCCAGGCGACGCTCGCCGGACGCCCCGCCGACTGTGCCGCGTGCCACGGCGTCGAAGGCTTCAAGCCGGCGACCTACACCGTCGCGCAGCACGCGTCGGCCCGCTACCCGCTGGAAGGAAAGCACCGCAGCGTGGCGTGTGCGGAATGTCACACGCGCCGGCAGGGAAAGGCGGTGCGCGCAGCTCCGCCCGAAGAGCGGCGCCTGCCGCGACTGCCACGCCGACGCGCACAAGGGCCAGCTGGCCTCCCGCCGCGACCAGGGGGAGTGCGGGGCATGCCACGCGCCGGGCGGCTGGAAGCCGGCGCGCTTCGGCGCCGTCGAACACGCCGCGACACGCTTCCCGATCGCCGGCCGCCACGCGGCCGTGGCCTGCAGCGCGTGCCACGGCCCGGCCCGCCCGATGCTGCCGCCGCTTCCCGGCCCCGAGACGCTCGGGACGGCGAAGGTCGCGCTGAACCTCGAGAACCGCGCGTGCGAGTCGTGCCACCGCGATCCGCACGCCGGCCGGTTCGGGCCGAAAGGGGACCGGACGCGCGCGGGGGGCTGCGCCGACTGCCACGGCAACGGGGGGATCATGCCCAGCCTCTTCGACCTGGACGACCACGCGAAGAGCCCGTTCCCGCTGGAAGGAGCGCACCGCGCGGTGCCGTGCGTGACGTGTCACGCCGAGCTGGGGAAGTCGCCGCGCGGGCCGAACCTCCTGCTCGCCGCCGCCGCCACCGCCAACCCGCTGGAGTTCCGCGCGCGCCACGCCGCGTGCCGGGACTGCCACGCCGGGCCGCACGGCACGCAGTTCGACGACCGGCGCGACGGCGGCGCCTGCCAGGCGTGTCACGGCCTCGACTCGTTCCGCCCGGCGTCGCGCTTCGATCACGCCGCATTGAAGAACTTCCCGTTGACGGGGAAGCACGCGCAGGTCGCCTGCGCGCGCTGTCACCCGGTGAAGCAGGTCGACGGCCGCCCGGTCGTCACCTACCGCCCGCTTCCGCGACGCTGCCAGGACTGCCACGGCAAGGTACCGCCCCGGCCCGCAGAGGAGAGGGGAACGTCATGAGCATCGCAGCCCACGGCCCGAAACGGATCCGCCGGCATCGCCTCACCCTTCTGCCGGCACTCGTCGCGACCCTCCTGGCGCTCGGCGGCCCGGCCCGCGCCGAGGAGAAGCCGGCCGAGGATCCCCCCTATCCGCACGGCGACTTCACCGAGGACTGCGCGCTCTGCCACGCCCCCGACCACTGGATTCCCACCTCGATCTCCAAGGAGTTCGACCACCGGAAGATCTCGGGCTTCCCGCTGGAGGGAGGACACCAGACCGCGGGCTGCCGGAACTGCCACCGGTCGCTGGAGTTCAAGCAGGCCAGCCCGTCGTGCGCCGCCTGTCACCGCGACATCCACCTCGGGGAGCTCGGCGTCGACTGCGGGCGGTGCCACACCACGCGCAACTTCCATGATCGGACCGGGATGGGGAGGGCGCACGAGCGGACGCGCTTCTCGCTGACCGGGCGCCACATCGCGGCCGACTGCGAGTCCTGCCACAAGCCGGCCTCCCAGGGCCAGCTGCAGTGGGTCAACACGCCGGTCGGCTGCTACTCGTGCCACCAGAGCGACTACGAATCGGCGACCTCGCCCAACCACGTCGCCCTCGGCTTCCCGACCGACTGCGGGCAGTGCCACCAGACCGGTCTCTGGCAGACCGCGACCTTCGACCACTCCCAGTCCGGCTTCCCACTGACCGGCGCGCACACCGCGGCGAGCTGCAGCTCGTGCCACGCGAGCGGCCAGTACGACGGCCTGTCGACCGAGTGCGTCAGCTGTCATCGTCGCGACTTCGACGCCACCACCGATCCGGCCCACAAGGCCGGGGGCTTCCCGCAGACCTGCACGCAGTGCCACACGACGGTCAGCTGGAGCGGGGCGAGCTTCATCCACGTGTCCAGCTTCCCGCTGAGCGCGGGGCATGCCGGGGTGTCGTGCCAGGCGTGCCACGGCGACGGGGTCTACAAGGGAAAGAGTACCGACTGCTACGCCTGCCACCGTCCCGACTACGAGCGCACCTCTTCGCCGGCCCACCCCGCGGCGGGCTTCTCGACGACCTGCACGCAGTGCCACACGACGGTCAGCTGGGCGGGTGCCGGCTTCGTGCACCCCTCGAGCTTCCCGCTGAGCGCGGGGCACGCCGGGGTGTCGTGCCAGGCGTGCCACGGCGACGGGGTCTACAAGGGGAAGAGCACCGACTGCTACGCCTGCCACCGTCCCGACTATGAGCGCACCTCTTCGCCGGCCCACCCCGCGGCGGGCTTCTCGACGACCTGCACCCAGTGCCACACGACGGCGACCTGGGCCGGCGCGAGCTACGCGCACACCCCGCGCTTCCCGCTCACCGGGGGGCACGCGGCGGCGGCCTGCCAGTCGTGCCACGGCGACGGGGTCTACGCCGGGAAGAGCACGCGCTGCGAGAGCTGCCACGACGCGGACTACAACGCGACGACCGACCCGCCCCACCGCCAGGCCGCGTTCCCGAACGACTGCACGCTGTGCCACACGATCGTCGGCTGGCGGCCCTCCTCGTTCGACCACGGGCGCTCGCAGTTCCCGCTGACCGGGGCCCACGTGGGGCTGTCCTGCAGCCAATGCCACTCGAACGGCGTCTACGACGGCAAGCCGACCGACTGCGTCAGCTGTCACCGCGACGACTTCGACCGCACGACGACGCCGGCCCACCCCGCGGCGGGCTTCTCGACGACCTGCACCCAGTGCCACACGACGGCGACCTGGGCCGGTGCGACCTACGCGCACACCCCGCGCTTCCCGCTGACCGGGGGGCACGCCGCGGCGTCCTGCCAGTCGTGCCACGGCGACGGGGTCTACGCCGGGAAGAGCACGCGCTGCGAGAGCTGCCACGACGCGGACTACAACGCGACGACCGACCCGCCCCACCGCCAGGCCGCGTTCCCGAACGACTGCACGCTGTGCCACACGATCGTCGGCTGGCGGCCCTCCTCGTTCGACCACGGGCGCTCGCAGTTCCCGCTGACCGGCGCGCACGTCGGGCTGTCCTGCAGCCAGTGCCATTCTGACGGCGTCTACGACGGCAAGCCGACCGACTGCGTCAGCTGCCACCGCGACGACTACCAGCGGACGACCGATCCCGCGCACGCCGCGGCGGGCTTCTCGACGACCTGCACGCAGTGCCACACCACGGCGACCTGGGCCGGCGCGAGCTTCCCGCACACGCCGCGCTTCCCGCTGACCGGCGGTCACGCGTCCCCCTCCTGCCAGGCCTGTCACGGCGACGGGGTGTACGCGGGGAAGAGCACGCTGTGCGAGAGCTGCCACACGGACGACTACAACGCGACGACCGACCCGCCCCACCGCCAGGCCGCGTTCCCCAACGACTGCACGCTGTGCCACACGATCGTCGCCTGGCGGCCGTCCTCGTTCGATCACGGGCGCTCGCAGTTCCCGCTGACCGGGGCCCACCTCGGGCTGTCCTGCAGCCAGTGCCACTCGGACGGCGTCTACGACGGCAAGCCGACCGACTGCGTCAGCTGTCACCGGGACGACTACCAGCGGACCACCGACCCGGCGCACGCCGCGGCGGGCTTCTCCACGACCTGCACCCAGTGCCACACGACGGCGACCTGGGCCGGTGCGAGCTATACGCACACCCCGCGCTTCCCGTTGACCGGCGGGCACGCTTCCCCATCCTGTCAGGCCTGTCACGGCGACGGGGTCTACGCGGGGAAGAGCACGCTGTGCGAGAGCTGTCACATCGCCGACTACAACGGGACGACCGACCCGAACCACCGCCAGGCCGCGTTCCCCAACGACTGCACGCTGTGCCACACGATCGTCGCCTGGCGGCCGTCGACGTTCGACCACGGGCGCTCGCAGTTCCCGCTGACCGGCGCCCACGCCGGCCTGGCATGCAGCCAGTGCCACGCCGACGGGGTCTACGACGGCAAGCCGACCGACTGCTACAGCTGTCACAAGAAGGACTACGACGGCTCCACCGACCCGAACCACCGACAGGCGGGATTCCCGACCGACTGCACGGTCTGCCACACCGGGACCACGAGCTGGAGCGGCGCGACCTTCAATCACCAGTCGACCGGCTTCCCGCTGACCGGTGCCCACACCACCGCGGCGTGCAGCGCCTGCCACGCCGACGGGGTCTACGACGGCAAGAGCACGGCGTGCGCCAGCTGCCACCAGCAGGACTACGACCGGACGACCGACCCGAACCACCGCGCGGCGGGCTTCGCGGCGACCTGCCAGGACTGCCACACCACCGTCACCTGGGACGGCGGCCGCTTCGATCACTCGCGCACCAGCTTCCCGCTCACCGGCTCCCACGTGCCGCTGGCCTGCAGCTCCTGCCACTCCGACAACGTGTACGACGGCAAGAGCACGGCGTGCGCCAGCTGCCACCAGGACGACTACGACCGCACGACCGATCCGAACCACCGGACGGCGCGCTTCCCGACCGACTGCACGCTCTGCCACACCACGATCCAGTGGCCGGGGGCGCGCTTCGAGCACGACGCGCAGTACTTCCCGATCTACTCCGGCACGCACAACGGCAGGTGGTCCCGCTGCTCGGACTGCCACACGAATTCGAACAACTACGCCGAGTTCAACTGCCTCGGGTGCCACCCGCACAGCGACAAGAACGAGACGGATGGCCACCATAGCGGGGAGCCCGGCTACCGCTACGAGAGCCGTGCCTGCTACCAGTGTCACCCGCGCGGGAAGGGCCGGCTGATGGTCCGTGACCGACGCCGTTCGGCCTGGCCGGCGCTCGTCGCGCTCGTCCTGCTCGGACTGACCGCCGGCATCGCGCAGCGCCGCGGAGCTGGTCTACCCGCGACGCCAAGGTCACCTACCTGACCTCCGCGACGGTCTACGTCGATGCCGGGAGCGAGGAAGGCGTGCAGGAGGGAGACGTTCTCGACGTCGTCCGGAACGGCACGGTGGTCGGCTGGCTGCATGTCTTCGTGGTCTCCACGCACAAGTCGGGATGCCGGCGTGAAGACCCCGGCCTCGACATCGTCGTCGGCGACACCGTCCGCTTCGTCCCGCGCGTCGATCCGACGAAGCCTGCGGGAGCTCCTGCCGCCGCGGGCACCTCGGCGACCGGGACCGCAGCCGCAGAGGCGCCCCGGCGCGCGTCCAGCGGCCGCGGGATGCTGCGCGACTGGGGGCTGGCCGGCCGGATCGGCCTGCGCTATCTCCTCGTCCAGCAGCCGGACACCGGCTACCAGTTCAACCAGCCGGGCGTCGACGTCCGGCTCTCGGGCGCCAACCTCGGCGGCAGCCCGATGGGGCTCGAGGTCGACATCCGCACCTACCGGAGCTACCGCGTCTCGGGCGACCAGTCGGCGCAGCTGCAGACCAATCGCGTTTACCGGGCGAACGCCTCCTGGACCGGGCGCGAGGTGCCCGTGCGGGTCGTGGCCGGCCGGATGTACTCCCCGACGCTGGCGACGGTCAGCCTGTTCGACGGCGTGCTCGCCGAGTACGCCGGCCCGCGCTGGTCGATCGGAGGCCTCGCCGGAAGCCAGCCGAACCCGGTCACCTACGGCTTCTCGTCGGATGTCCGGCAGTACGGCGGATATGCGACCCTGCGCGGCCTGCCCGGCCGGAAGTCCAACTGGGGCGCCACGGTGGGCCTGGTCGGCTCGTACCAGGAAGGGGAGATCAACCGCGAGTTCCTCTACCTGCAGGGCTACTACGACACTCCCCGTTTCTCGGCCTACCTGGCCCAGGAGGTCGACTTCAACCGTGGCTGGAAGCGCCAGGAATCGACCAGCTGGATCTCGCCGACGAGCATCTTCGGTACAGCGCGTTTCCGCGTCACGCCGCAGTTCACGCTGAGCGCAGGGATCGACAGCCGGCGGAACGTGCTCCTGTACCGCGACTACATCGACCCGGTGATCGCCTTCGACGACGCCTTCCGCGAGGGGTACTGGGTCGGCGCCGAGGCGGCGTTTCCCTGGATGACGGCGGGCGTCAACGCGCGCTTCGTCCGCGGCGGCGGCGTGGGGGATGGCGAATCGTACACGCTGATCCTCGGGTCCTCGCGGCTCCCGATCGCGTGGCTCGACGTCGGGGGCCGCGCCACCTACTACAACAGCGAGCGCGCGACGGGGCAGCTGTACTCGCTGGCGCTGGGGGCCTCGATCACGCCGGCCATCCACGTCCTGCTCGACGGCGGTTCGCGCCGGGAGACCGGCCTGCTCTCGACCGTCCCGGAAACGCAGCTGCTGTGGTACGGGATCAACTTCGACATCGCCTTCGGGAGGCACTGGCTCTACCTGCTTTCGTTCGAGCAGACGACCGGCGGGATCGAGGACAACCGGCAGCTCTTCACTTCCTTCAGCTACCGGTTCTGAGGGCGCTGCCCCGCCGCGTCCCTTCCGGCGTATCATCCGCGGCGGTCCCGCCGATGCGCATCCGCACCCGCCTCCTGCTCGCCCTGCTGCTGCTCGGCGCCACCGCCGTACTGGCGGCCAGCGCCATCGGCTACCGCAACGCGCGGAGCAGCATGATCGAGGCCGCGGAGCGGCAGCTGACCGGGGTGCGCCGGGCCAAGGCGTTCGCCGTCGAGAGCTATTTCCGGACGGTGACCAACCACGTCCGGACGCTCAGCGAATCGACGATGTTCGTGCAGGGGATGGAGGAGTTTCGCGCCACGTTCCGCGAGATCGACGGGCCCGAAGCGCCTCCGGATCTGAAGGATGTCGTCTCGGCCTACTACCGCGAGAACTACCTGCCCGCGCTGGCCGACCTCGTGACGCCGCGCTCGAGCCTCGACGACTACCTGCCGCTCGGCCGGGGACCGTACTACGCCCAGTACTGGTACCTCGTGAAGAACCCCGCGCCGGCCGGCCGGAAGCAGGAACTGGACCGGGCCGCCGACGGCAGCCGCTACAGCGAGGTCCACGCGCGTTTCCACCCCTCCTTCCGCCGGCTCGTCGAGCGCTTCGGCTACGCCGACCTGATGCTGGTCGACGACCGGACCGGGCGCGTCGTCTACACCGTTATGAAGCAGCCGGACCTCGGCACCAGCCTGGTGAATGGGCCCTACCGGGGGACGGGTCTCGCGGCCGCGTTCGAGAAGTGCCGCGCGGCGAAGAGCGGGGACGAGGTCTTCCTGACCGACTTCGAGGATTTCGAGCCGTCGCTCGGTGCTCCGGCGGCGTTCGCCTGCTCACCGATCGTCGACCACGGGAGGATGATCGGCACGCTCGTTGTCGAGCTCGGCGTGGCCGAACTCGACCGCGCCGTCTCCGGCGACCGCGGCTGGTCGCGTGACGGCCTCGGTGCGACGGGCGACGTCCGGATCGTCGGTCCCGACTTCCGGCTGCGCACGAACGCCCGCCGCTTCATCGAGGACGGCGAGAAGTACCTGGCGGTGCTGCGCGATCGGGGGGTGCCGGAGGACACGCTGGAGCGGATCCGCGCCTACGGCTCGACCGCGCTGCAGCAGCGCGCGCAGCTCCCGTCGGTCGAGGCCGCGCTGAGGGGAGAGGAAGGGGCGCTCCGGGAAACCGGCCTGACCGGCGTCCCGACGCTCGACGCCTACGGGCCGCTGAAGATCGACGGCCTGAACTGGGCGATCACCGCGCGCCTCGACGAGGCCGAAGCGCTCGCGCCGCTGGCCACGATGCGGCGCCGGCTGGTCCTGTTCACGCTCCTCGTGCTGGGGGCGACGCTGCTCGCGGCGGGGATCATGGCGCGGCAGATCGTGCGCCCGGTCCAGGCGCTGGCTGACGCGGCCCATCGCGTCGCGGAAGGGGACCTGTCGGCGCGGGCCCCGGTGACCGGGCGGGACGAGATCGCGGAGCTGGCGACGACCTTCAATCGCATGGCCGGCAACATCGAGGAGCAGACGCGCGAGATCGAGTTGAAGAACCGGGAGAACGAGGCGCTGCTGCTGAGCATCCTCCCGCCGGCGATCGCGACGCGGCTCAAGGGCGGCGCCAACCCGATCGCCGACAACTTCGCCGAGGTGTCGGTGCTCTTCGCGGACATCGTCGGCTTCACCGTGCTGTCCGACGGGCGGCCGCCCAACGAGGTGGTCGCCTTCCTGAACGACCTGTTCCACCGCTTCGACCTGCTGGCCCAGCGGCGGGGCGTCGAGAAGATCAAGACGATCGGCGACGCCTACATGGCCGTCGCCGGGCTGCCGACGCCGGCCGAAGACCACGCCCGGCGGATGATCGAGATGGCGCTCGACATGCTCGATGAAGCGCGGCGCTGCAGCGCGGAGACCGGCCTCACGATCGAGCTGCGGATCGGGGTCAACTCGGGCCCGGTCGTCGCCGGCGTGATCGGCGCGTCGAAGTTCATCTACGACCTGTGGGGCGATACCGTCAACATCGCCAGCCGGATGGAGTCGCACGGCGTCACCGGGGCGATTCACGTCACCCGGGCGACCTGGGAAATTCTGAAGAACGACTACGAGTTCGAATCGCGCGGCACGGTCGAGATCAAGGGGAAGGGGCCGATGGAGACATGGCTCCTGAAGGGGCGCGGCGGACCCATTGGACAGAACGCCCTCCGTGATAGAGATTGACCGGGACCCCGGAAGGAGCCCCCATGTCGATGACCATGCACGTCAGCCAGCGCAATCTCTCCGGCGGCACGCCGGCCGTCGTGGTCAGCGTCGGCGGCCGGCTCGATTCGGACACCTCCCGCCGCTTCGCGACCGAAATCGAGCCGGTGCTCGCGCCGCGGCCGAAGGTTCTCGTCTTCGACCTGGCTGGGCTCGACTTCATCACCAGCGCGGGGATTGGAGAGCTGTTCCGGGCGCAGAAGACCGTCAATGCGTACGGCGGCCAGGTCATGATGACCAACCTGCAGCCGCAGATTCAGAAGGTCCTGGCGATCGTCAAGGCGCTGCCCGGCACGGCGCTCTTCGCCAGCGAGCGCGAGATGGATGAATACCTGGCCGTGATGCAGCGCAAGGCGCGCGAGCCGAAGTAGGCGCGCTCGCCGGAGCCCGTCCCGGGCCCGTCCGGCAGGTCTTGATTCAAGTCAACCCCGGCCCGTCCGGGGCGCGCTAGTCTGGCGGCACACCGAACCGAGGAGCCGCTCCCATGCGATCCGTCCGCGCCCTGGTCCCGCTCGCCGCCGCCATCACGCTCGTTGCCGCCGCCTTCTGCCTCGCCCCCGGCGCCCTCGCCCAGGCCTGCATCGGCTGCCACGAGGAGGCCACGCCGCAGATCGTCGCCGACTGGCGCCTTTCCAAGCACAGCGGCGCGAGCGTCGGCTGCGAGATGTGCCACGGGACCGAGCACAAGAGCGAGGCCGACGTGGCCAAGGTGAAGCTCCCGACGCCCGACACCTGCGCGACCTGCCACGACACGCAGGTCGCCCAGTTCAAGAAGGGGAAGCACGCGCTGGCCTGGGTCTCGATGCAGGCGATGCCGACGATCCACGCCCAGCCGGTCGCGATGACCTACGGGATGAAGGGGTGCGGCGGCTGCCACAAGCTGGGGCTCAAGAGCGAGGCGGACCTGAAGGAGATCGCGGCCGAGGGCTCGCGCACCTTCGGCAACGCGTCGTGCGATGCCTGCCACACCCGCCACACCTTCTCGGTCAAGGAGGCGAAGCAGCCGCAGGCCTGCCAGACCTGCCACATGGGGTTCGACCACCCGCAGTGGGAGATGTACTCGGCCAGCAAGCACGGCGTGCGCGCGCTGCTCAAGCAGACCGGCACGCTGCCGGAGACGACCCCGGCCCCGACCTGCCAGGACTGCCACATGGCGGGCGGCAACCACGAGGTGCGCACGGCGTGGGGCTTCCTCGCGGTGCGACTGCCGCTCCCCGAGGACAAGCAGTGGGCGGCCGACCAGGTCACGATCCTGCAGGGGCTGGGCGTGCTCGACCCGGAAGGGAAGCCGACCGGGCGGCTCGAGGCGGTCAAGGCCGCCGACCTCGCGCGCCTGACGCAGGAGTCGTGGCAGGCCGAGCGCACCCGGATGCTCAAGATCTGCGGGCAGTGCCACTCCGACGCCTTCGCCGCCGCGCAGCTGAAGCAGGGCGACGACATGATCCGCCAGTCCGACCACCTGATGGCCGAAGCGATCCGCATCGTGGCCGCGCTTTACAAGGACGGCGTGCTCCCCAAGCCGGCCGGCTACGCCGCGGCGTTCCCCGACCTGCTCACCTTCCACGACGCGCCGACGCCGGTCGAGCAGCGGCTGTTCGTGATGTTCCTCGAGCACCGCATGCGCGCCTTCCAGGGCACCTTCCACGCCAACCCCGACTACGCGCTCTGGTACGGCTGGAGCGAGATGCAGCGCGACCTGGCCGAGATCAGGCACGAGGCGGAGCAGCTGCGCGCGGCGAAGGCGGTGGCGCCCGCGAAGGCGGCGGCGCACTAGCGAGTTGGGGCCCCACCGCTTCGCAGTGCGCTCAGCCGCGCCGCCACGGCGACCTTGTCCTGGCCGGCCATCCCCTCCGCAGCCAGCGCCTTGCGGTACACGCCCTCCGCCTTCGACCGCTTCCCCTGGCCCTCGTAGATGCTGCCCAGCAGCGTGTAGGCGTCGAGATGTTCCGGATGGGCGCCGATCAGGCGAGTCAGGACCGCCACCGCGCCCGCCTGGTCCCCCTTCTGGTTCAGGTAGAACGCGAGCGTGGAGGCGTACCGCGGCTCCTGTGGGAGCAGCTCCGCCGCCTTCCGGCACCAGGTGATCGCCTCGTCGACGCGGTCCGGCGCGATCACGATGCAGAGGTTGAACGCGGCCTGCGCCATCCCGGGGTCGAGCGCGACCGCCTTCCTGAGGTGGATCTCCGCCTGCTTCGTGTCCTTCTTCTCGGCTTTCACCAGTCCCATGTTGAACTGGGCCGCTGCGCTGTCCGGCGCGACGGCGAGCGCCTTCTCCAGCATCTGCTCCGCCTTGTCGACCTCTCCCGTCCGCGCGTACGCGATCGACGCGTTGACCATCGGCAGCACGGCCCGCGGCTCGCGCTTCAGCGCGGCCTCGAAGGACGCCAGGGCCTTTGCCGTCTCTCCGCGGCTCATCTGGTAGTTGCCCAGGTTGTAGTGGGACGACCACTGGTCGGGGCGCGTCGTGATGAAGTCGACGTATTCCACGTCCGCCCGCTCGAGCTGCGTGTGGAGCTGCGGCGGGAGCCGATCCATGGGGAACCCGGCCAGCCCCGCGGCGGCGCGGACCCGGACGACGCGATAGGCGTCGCCCGTCGCGTCGAGCAGGGCCTGCAGGGCCTGGGGCGACGGCCTGGTCGCGAGCCCGTCGATCGCCGCCGAGCGCACGAGCGGCGACGGATCCTTCGCAGCGACCAGCAGGGCAGGGGCGACCCGCTCGTCGGGGCACGACGCCAGGAGCCGGATCAGCGAGGCGGCGAAGATCTCGTCGCGGTCCTTCGACCGGATGTAGGCCAGCATCGCCGGCAGCCTGCTCCAGTCGCGCTTGCGCGCGGCCTCCACCAGTGCCGCTCGCTCGAGGAGCGGCGCCTGGTAGTCGCGCGGACGCCACTCGCGGACCAGCCGGTCGGCCCAGGCGGCGTCCTTGTCCGGGTGGCACAGGTTGCACGCGTTGGGCGACTTGTAGGCGAGGGTCGCCGCCGGCGCGGGCGGGAGCATCGAGTGGTCGCTGCGGTTCATGCGCGCGAAGGCGGTCATCGGCATGTGGCAGGCCGTGCAGCGGTTCCCGGGGCTGCCCTCGGGGTGGTGCGTGTGGGCCGGTGCGTTCTTCACCCGCTCCTCGTGGCACGGCAGGCAGGAGTCGTTCGCCTTCGCCGGGTCCTTGAACCGGTAGCGGCCGCTCGAGGTGTGGCAGTGCAGGCAGTCGAGCTGGCCGGACTGCGCGCACGGGCTCATGCGCCACGAGGTTGCCGTGTAGTTCTCGCCCAGGTCGCGCCCGTCCGGGTAGTAGTCCGGATCCTCCAGCGTGGCGAGGTCGAAGTGATCGAAGAAGCGCTCCCCCGGGCGGTAGGTCGCGGTCAGCGGGCTCCCCTTGGCGTGGCAGCTGACGCACAGGTCGTTGCGCTGCTCCCTGGTCATGGTCTTGGTGCTGATCAGGCCCAGCTCGGGGAGCGGCTGGCCCTTGGGAGTCGCCCGGGCGATCTCGTTGTGCTTCTTCGACAGGCCGTGGCAGGTCTCGCAGTTGATTCCCGGCTCGGTCCAGGTGGTGTGGTAGGAGTCGGCTCGCCGCGTCGTAGTTGGTCGAGAGCTGGCTGACGTGGCAGTTGTAGCAGCTGGTGTTGAACGTGTACTGCGTGTCCGTCCAGTGGACGGCCTCGCTCGGGCGCGCGCCCGGGAAGTGGCGGACGCCGCTCTCCGCGGCGTCGAACCACTGCTTCGTGCCGACGTCGTAGGCCAGGGGGAGGGTCTGCAGCCGGCCGTTGGGGAAGGGGGTCAGGAAGTAGAAGACGTTCTTGCCGCCGAGGGCGTGCTCGATCGGGTAGCGCGTCTCTCCCTTGGGGCCGGTCTCCACGATCGCCCCGCTCGGCCCGGCGATGTCGGCGCGGTAGGTGAACTCGCCGATCGTGACCGGCTGCGGCTGGGGGGTGAGGCGGGTCTTCGCGAACTCGGCGCCGTACGGCTGCATCGCCAGGCCGTGCATCGAGGTCGACCAGAGCTGGTAGAACTTCTCGTGGCACTCGCGGCAGCTCGACGAGCCGGCGTAGCCGGGCGGTGGAGCGGATGACGAACCGGGAGCGGCCGGCCGGTTCTCGTCGCGGGAACAGGCCGCGAGGCCGAGGATCGCGATCACGGCGGCGACGGCAGCGAACGGCACTCTCTCCATGAAGCCACCCCTCTCGTTGCGCTCGATGCCTGGGCATGCCCGGGCAGGTGAATGCCGGCCAGGCGGGAAGCGAGGCTACTCGTCTTGGATGGACTCGGGAAGTCCCCCGGTCCCGCGCGGTTTCCCGCGCCCGGGTCCCCGGTGCTACCCTTCGCGGGTCGTGAACCGCGGCTGGCATCGCCCGGGCGCACCCCGATCGGCAGCCCTCCCGGGAGGGGCGGGTCGATTCCACGTCGCGTCCGTCGCCGACCGCGCGCTCGGCCGTGCGGTGCGCGTGGGCCCTGGTCGCTGCGGGACTGGTCGTCGCGGGCAGCCTGTCGGCGATGTCCGCGGCGGGGACCAGGCACGTCCTGGTGCTCTATTCCAACGGCCGGATGCTGCCGGCGAACGTCGACGCCGATCGGGGGCTGCAGGAGGTGATCGCGGCCTCGGGGGACAGGTCCGCGGTGCTGGATGCCGAGTTCCTCGACTATCCCGAGTTCGAGGGCGAGTCGTACGGCCGCGCCTTCACCACCTTCCTGAGGGAGAAGTACGCCCTGCACCCCCCGGACGTGGTCGTCGCGGCGGGCGCCGACGCTCTCGCGTTCCTGCTGCGCCACCGCGCAGTACTCTTCCCGACGATCCCGATGGTCCACATGGGCGTATCCCGGGCGGCCCTGCGGGCGATCTCGCCGCTGCCGGACGACGTGATCGGCGTTCCCGCGGAGTACGACTTCGCCGGAACGATTGAGCAGGCCCTGCGCTGGCATCCGCAGGCCCGCCACCTGGTCTTGGTGACGGGCGCCGCCGCACCGGACCGCGGATTCGAAGCCCGGTTGCGCGACGAGGCCTCCCGGTTCGAGGGGCGCGTGACGGTCGAGTTCCTCGCTGGCCTGCCGACCGGTGCGGTGCTGACGCGCCTGGGAGAGCTGGGGGCCGCGGATGTCGTGTTCACGCCCGGCTACTTCGAGGACGGTGACAGACGAAGCTTCACCCCGAGGGAGTCCACGGAGATGATGGCCGCCGCCGCGACGGCGCCCACGTACGGCCCCTGGGGCACATGCCTGGGCACAGGGATCGTCGGGGGCCGCATGGCGAGCTTCGAGGCCATGGGGCGGCAGGCGGGACGGACCGTGAGCGCGCTGCTCGACGGCGCGGCGCGCGCATCGATCCACCTGCCCGAGATCATGCCGACGACCGTGACCGTCGACTGGCGGCAGGTCCGCCGTTGGGGCATCGACGAAGCGGCGATCCCGGACGACGCCGTCGTGCTCTTCAGGACGCCCCCGTTCCTGGAGGCTCACCGTACCGAGTCGATCGTCGCTGTCGTCAGCCTTCCTGCTCCAGACGCTGCTGATCGCCGGGCTCCTCGTTGAACGCCATCGCCGTCGCCAGACCGAGCGCACCCTGGAGAATCAGCGCTTTCAGCTCGCGCACGCCTCGCGGCTCGCCGTCGCGGGCGAGCTGACGGCCTCGATCGCCCACGAGATCAACCAGCCGCTCGGCGCGATCCTGAGCAATGCCGAGGCCGCCGAGCTGATCCTCGAGTCGGGAGCGAGTCGGCGCGACGAGCTGCGCGAGATCCTCGCCGACATTCGCCGCGACGACCTGCGCGCCAGCGAGGTGATCCGCCGGCTGCGGACGCTTCTCGCCCGGCACGAGGTCGAGCGGCAGCCGTTCGCGCTGAACGACACGCTGAGCGATGCCGAGTCGGTGCTGCGCGCGGAAGCGAAGCGACGGCGCGTGACGCTCGACATCCGGCCCGCGGCGACGTCCGTCACGGTGGTCGGGGACCGGATCCAGATCCAGCAGGTGCTGATCAACCTGGTGCTCAACGCCATGGACGCGGTGGCCGACGCACCCGAGGCGCGGCGCACCATCCTCGTGGCGGTCGAGGGCGGCGCGGGCCGCGCGTCCATCACGGTGCGCGATCGCGGCCACGGCATCCCGCCCGAGCACCTGCCGAGGCTCTTCGACTCGTTCTTCAGCACCAAGCGCGTGGGCATGGGGCTGGGCCTGCCGATCGCCCGCACCCTCGTCGAGTCGCACGGCGGCCGGATCTGGGCCGAGAACGGTGACGGCGAGGGGGCTGAGTTTCACGTGGAGCTGCCGGCACAGGCATGATCACGAAACCGCTGATCCACGTCGTCGACGATGACGAGTCGCTGCGCTCCGCGCTGCTTCGGCTGCTCGGTGCGGCCGGCTTCGAAGCCCACGGCTACCCGTCGGCGGGCGACTTCCTGCTGCACCCGCCGCCGGACCGCCCCGGCTGCGTGCTGCTCGACATCCGCATGCCGGGCCCATCAGGCCTCGAGTTGCAGGCCGCCCTGGCGACCCGGGGCATCGAGCTGCCGGTCATCTTCCTGACGGCCCACGCCGACGTGGCCTCCAGCGTGCGGGCGATGAAGGCGGGCGCGGTCGACTTCTTGACGAAACCGGTTGAACGCGACGTGTTACTCGGCGCCCTCCGGCGCGCGCTGGAACGCGACGCGGGCCGGCGCGCGGACCGCGCGGAGGCCGATCGGCTGCGCGAGCTCTTCGCCTCGCTTACGCCCCGCGAGCGCGAGGTCTTCGACCGCATCGTCGCCGGCCAGATCAACAAGCAGATTGGTGAGGAGATCGGGGTCTCGGAACGCACCGTCAAGGCGGAGCGCGCGCAGATCATGGCGAAGCTCGGGGTCGGCTCGGCGGCCGAGCTGGGCCGGCTGGCGGAGCAATTGCGGCGCCTGTAGCGCGTTGCCCTTTCGGGCAGCGGCGCCAATGCCCCGCCGGTTCGGTGCTAGCCTCCCCCCTGCGTATCCGATCGAGCGGCCATCGGGCGGCCGATCTCCGGATCGAGTTCGTCCGACAAACAACGCGAACCTGCGAGGAGAGGATTGCCTATGCGTGGCAGTGGGGTTCATCTCGGAAGTCCGTCTTCACCCGTGAGGCTGGTGACCGTTGCCGCAGCCCTCGCCCTCATGGCGTGCCTGGCTGCCGGCGTCGCCTCCGCCGCGACCGACAAGCCCAACATCCTGTTCATCATGGGTGACGACATCGGCTGGATGCAGCCGAGCATCTATCACCGCGGCCTGATGGTCGGGGAGACGCCGAACATCGACCGGATCGGGCAAGAGGGTGCGATGTTCATGACCTACTACGCCGAGCAAAGCTGCACGGCTGGGCGTACCGCCTTCTTCACCGGAATGACGCCGCTGCGCGCCGGTATGATCCCGCCGCAATTGCCCGGCAGCCCGTCCTTCCTGCAGCCCGGCACGCCGTCGCTGGCCAGGTTCCTGCTCGACCTCGGCTACAACACCGGCGAGTTCGGCAAGAACCACCTGGGCGACCACTCGGCGGCGCTGCCGACGGCGCACGGCTTCCAGGAATTCTGGGGCTATCTCTACCACCTGGACGCGATGCAGGGTGTGAGTTTCCCCGACATCAACAAGTCCCCGACCGAACAAGCCATCGTCCCACCGTGCAAGAACACGCCGGTGCCCGGCCTTGCCGAAGTCCCGGGCGCGGTGGATCAGAGGACGACCCTCTGCATGATGCCGCCGCGGCCGGTGCTTGCCTGCAGGTCTTCCGACGGCACCGAGAAGAACCAGTCCTGCAGCGACCAGGGGCCGCTGACGCTGAAGCGCTCTGAAACCGTGGATGAGGAAATCTCGGCCAAGGTCATCGACTTCCTCGACCGCAACGACCCGAAGAAGACCGGCAAGCCCTTCTTCGTCTGGTACAACCCGGCGCGCATGCACATCACCACCATGCTGTCGCCGAAGTACATGGACATGGTCGGCACCGTGGGTGGCAAGGACTGGGGCGTCAACGAAGCCGGCATGAAGCAGATGGACGACAACATCGGCTATGTCCTGAAGAAACTGGAGGACATGGGCCAGCTCGACAACACCATCGTCGTCTTCACCACCGACAACGGTGCCGAAGTGATCACCTACCCCGACGGCGGCAACACGCCGTTCAAGGGCGGCAAGCTGACCACCTGGGAAGGCGGCATGCGCGCGCCTTGTGTCATCCGCTGGCCGGGCCATATCAAGCCGGGCACGGTCCTGAACGACATCTTCGCGTCCTACGACTGGATGCCGACATTTGTAGAGATTGCCGGTGGTGCCAAGGGCAACGCCCTCAACGAGCAGATCATGGCGGGCAAGTACCCGGGCATCGTCAAGACCAAGCTCAACGGGGTCAATCAGCTCGACTATCTGACCGGCAAGTCGGCGAAATCGGCGCGGGATACGTTCTTCTACTACGGAGGCGCTGTTCCGTCGGCCGTGCGCTACAAGAACTGGAAGATCTACTTCGCGATGGCATCCGAGGCCGCGACCGGCGGCCTGATGGGGGTCCACACTTTCCATTGGCCCCTGGTCAACAACATCAAGCGGGATCCGTTCGAGGGTTCCGTCGGTTTCCAGCCGTCCACTCTCCTCGGCCAGGGCGGCGCGCTTGCCGGACCCGTTACCGCCTACATCTACGACTGGAACATCATTCCCATCGGCCAGGCGCTGTGGCTGCAGGAACTCGAATCCTACGGACCGTACCCGGCGCTGCAGTCCCCAGCGTCCTACAGCCTGGCCCAGGTTCTCCAGGAGGTAAAAGACAACATGGCGAAGACTCGCGCCACTGGAGACTAGGTCGTAGCGAGCCAGGAAGGTGGCAAGGGTTTGTGATGTTGCCAGGCGGGCGGACCGAACGGGCCGCCCGCCTTTCTTTTAGCGAGGAGGAGACGATGAAACCGACCAAGTCCCGCTGCGCAGCAGCTTGCGTTGCAGCCGTGGCGATGTTCGTACTGCCACTGCTGAGCACTCGGGCCCAAGCGCAGTCCGACCCGCTCCCCTCGTGGAAGGATGGCGCCGCCAAGCAGGCCATCGTCGCGTTCGTGAAGGAGACGACCGACAAGGCCAGCCCGAAGTTCGTGCCGCCCGCCGAGCGGATCGCCACCTTCGACCAGGACGGCACGCTCTGGGTGTCGCACCCGATGTACTCGCAGGTGATGTACTGCCTGGAGCGGGTCCCGGCGCTCGTGGCGAAGAAGCCCGAGTTGAAGGACGTCGAGCCGTTCAAGACCGTGATGTCCGGCAACCGGGAGGCCATGGCGAAGCTCTCGATGCCGGAGCTCGAAAAGATCCTCGCCGCCACCCTGACCGGCATGACGGTGGATGAGTTCAATGCCGAGGTGGCGAAGTGGCTCGGCACGGCCAAGGACCCGCGCTGGAAGCGGCCGTACACCGAACTGACCTATCAGCCGATGCAGGAGCTGCTGAAGTACCTGCGCTCCAGCGGCTACAAGACCTACATCGTCACCGGCGGCGGCCAGGACTTCGTGCGCGTCTATTCGGAAGCCGTCTACGGCATCCCGCCCGAGCAGGTCGTCGGCACCGCCGGCGGGACGACCTACGGCTACGGCAAGGACGGCAAGCCGATCCTGACCAAGGAGCCGAAGCTCCTGCTGAACGACGACAAGGCGGGCAAGCCGGAGGGGATCCACCTGATGATCGGCCGCCGGCCGCGGTGCCGCATTCGGCAACTCGGCCGGCGACCGGGAGATGCTGGAGTACACGAAGGCCGGGGACGGGGCGCGGCTGGCGATGCTCGTGCTCCACGACGACGCGAAGCGCGAATATGCTTACGGACCAGCCCAGGGGCTGCCCGACACGAAGGTCGGCGCCTTTCCCCAGGCGCTGTACGACGAGGCGAAGAAGCAGGGCTGGACGTCATCAGCATGAAGGCCGATTGGAAGCGCATCTTCGCGTGGGAGCAGTGAGCGGATGGCGGCAAGCCCGGCGGCTCGCCGGCCCGGTCCAACAGGAGGAGCACGGAAGCAGAACCTCATGAAGAAGCTCATGTGCTTAAGCGTGGCAGTAGTGCTCGCCGTCCTGGCCGCGCTCGCGGGCGTCGGGTACGCGCTGCCGGCAGGAAAAAGCCCAACATCATCGTGATCTGTCCGACGACTTCGGATACGGAGACTCAGGACCCTACAGCCTCGGCTCACGGGCCGCTGCATGCCCACGCCCAACCTCGACCGGCTGGCGAAGGAGGGGACGACCTCTTCACGCGTCTACGCGCAGCAGAGCTGCACGCCGGGCCGCGCGGCGTGCAGCCCGGCCGCACCCCAACCGCAGCGGGATGACCACCGTCGGCATGCCAGGGCGCGGGCGGCGGGATCCCGGCGGCCGAGTGGACCCTCGCCGACCTGCTGAAGGGCCGGGCTACCAGACCAGTTCACCGGCAAGTAAGCACCTGGGCGACGCGACTCGCGCTGCCGAACGTCCAGGGTTACGACGAGATGCGTCGGCGGGCTCTACCACCTGAACGCGAGAGTACGCCGGAACCCGACCTGGTTCCCCGACAGGACCCCGAAGTTCCGGGAGATGTTGACGGTCCCAAGGGCGCGCTGTCCGGCAAGGCGGGCGGGAAGGCGGGCGAAGAGTCAGGATCAACGGCCAGTACTCAACACCCGGAGAAGGGTGTGGTCGTGGATCCCCTTCTTCGACGAGTACGTCGAGAAGGCGGCGACCGAGTACCTCGACAAGGCGTCCAAGGCCGGCAAGCCGTTCTTCATGAGCGTCAACATCAGAAGGATGCACCAGCCGAACATGCCGCACCCCGACTTCGTGCACAAGTCGATGTCCAAGAGCAAGCTTACGCCGACTGGCTCGTCGAGAACGACACACGGATCGGCCGGGTCATCTGAAAAGGTCGCGCGCTGGGATCGACAAGAACACCTACATCTGGTGGACCACCGACAACGGCGCCTGGCAGGACGTCTACCCGGACGCCGGCTACACGCCGTTCCGCGGCGACCAAGGGCACGGTGCGGGAGGGCGGCAACCGCGTGCCGTCGATCGCCTGGGGGCCGGGAAGATCAAGCCCGGCTCACCGTCAACTACGAGATCTTCTGGCTGGACTGGACTACATGGCGACCTTCGCGGCGCTCGCGGGCGAGGCGAAGCTCGTCGAGAAGGTGAAGCAGGGCTACCGCGAGGGCCAGCCGGATCATCTTCGACAGCTACGACATTCGCCGGTCCTGTTCGGCATCGGGAAGTCGGCGCGCGAGGAGCTGTTCTACTTCACCGAGAACGGCTGAGCCCGGGCGCCGCGCGCGTCGGAAACTACAAGGCGGTCTTCAACCTGCGCGGGGACAACGGCCAGGCGACGGGCGGCCTGGCCGGTGGACACGAACCTGGGCTGGAAGGGGGCGGAGAAGTACGTCGCCGTCGTGCCCCAGGTCTTCGACCTGTGGCAGGACCCGCAGGAGAGCTACGGACATTCTTCATGAACAACTTACCGAGCGTACCTGGAGCATGGTCACCATCGCCGAGGCGATCAAGGGCCTATGATGACCTACGTGAAGTATCCGCCCGGAAGCTGCAGAGCATGGGCTACGACGGCCGATCGAGCAACTCCAAGTACCAGCAGTTCGAATGGCTCCGGCAGCAGCTCGCGAAGGACGGCGTCAACCTGTCATTGCCGACCGGGAACTAGCGTTCCGGGGGCGGCCGCGCCCAGCCGGGGCCGCCCCCTTCACTCGAACTCGCGCGGCTTCAGCCGCCGCGCTTCTTGTACCCCGAGTTCTCGATCGCGACCGCGAGGTTCTGCGCCTTGACGTCGAGATCGATCGTCGCCGGGTAGACCGTTCCGTCGGGGAACGCGCCGAAGCCGACCTTCATCCCGACCGCGTCTTTCGCGCTGTCGGTGAAGGTGGCGACCGTGACGCCGGCGATGCGGCTTGCCGCGGCGTTCACGCCGATCGTGAGCGAATCCCCGGGCTTCAGGTAGTCCTTGATGACCAGCTTCGCGCTTCCCTGGGCGTCGGGCGGGACCACGGACAGCTTCCCGGCGTCCTTCGCCGCCTGGATGCGCGCCGGGTCGGGGGGAACGTACTGCTTCACGAGCGCGATCGCTTCCTTCATCGAATCGGAAATCTCCTCCTTCTTGTTCTCGACGATCTTCCCGCGGATCCCTCTCGGCTGTTTGGCTTCGGCCGCGGGCTGGCCCGCGATCGGGGTCTTCTGGACCTTGCCGTCGGCGCCGTAGTAGCAACTGCTCTGCTTCCGGGACTTCTCCTCGCCCTTGAGCGAAACGACCGTGGTCTCGACCCACTCGTACTGGCGGAGGGCCGCCATGCTCGACTGAAGCGACTGCTTGACGGCGGCGACCTGATCGGACGCCGCGGCGGGGGACGGCGCAGCGCGCGGCGCCTGCGCCGCTGCGACGGACGCGACGATACCGAGCAGGATCGCGGCGATGAAGGACCGCGTGCGTATCTTCATGACGGCTCCCTTCTCGAAGTGATCACTCGCTCACCTTGTTGTTCCGCTGGGCGGCCTCGAGCTTCTTGATCTCCTCGGGTGACAGCTGCGGCCGGTTGAGCTTGATCGTCAGCTTGTTGAGCTTGGCGGTCAGCGCGAATGGCGGCTGGTAGTCGGCGTCATTGACGCCGGTCAGCGTGTCCGAGCCGATGTCGAAGCTCTCGTCCCACTGCAGGATCATCGGGAGCGTACGCTTCATCTGCTGCGTGGCGACCACCTTGCCATCGACCTTCAACGTGCCGGTGCCGGGCCGGCCGACGCCACTGAAGTCGTTGAACGCCAGCGTGCCGGGGCCCAGGCCGTCGTACTGGAAGTCGAACTCGATCGTGTGCCGCCCCGGCGGAACCGCCTCGGGCCCTTCCCACTTCAGGCGCTCGAGATCGACCATGTTCCACAGGAACACCGGCTTGCCCTTGAGCAGGTAGAAGCCGTAGCCGCCGAAACGCCCGCCCGAGGTCAGGATCATGCCCTCGGCGCCGCCCTGGGGCACCTCGACATCGGCGGTGACCGTGTAGGAGGTGTTGAGCAGCAGCGGCGAGTCGCCCTGGGGCAGGCCGACCATCGGCCGGGTGTAGACGAACTCCGAGCGGCCGGCGGTGATGTTGGGCCGGGGTGCGACGATGCGGGCGGCTACCGACGCATCCAGCGGGAGGACCTGGTACTTCCTGGCCTCGGCGATGAAGATGTCCTTCAGTTCCTTGACCTTCTGCGGGTACTTGGCCGCGACGTTCTCGGTCTGGCTGAAGTCCTTGTTCAGGTCGAAGAGCTCGAACACCTGGTTGTTCAGCGGGTCCGGATTCGCCGGGCCGAATGCCTCCCACGGCGCGCGGTTCACCTTGGTGCTGAGGAACCAGCCGTCCTGGTACAGCGCCCACTGGCCCATCATCTCGAAGTACTGGGTCGTGTGCCGCGACGGCGCCTTGGCGTTCTGTGCGTCGAAGGTGTAGGCGAAGCTGGTGCCTTCGATCGGCTTCTGCCTGATGCCATCCACGACCTCGGGCGCGCGGATGCCGGCGGCCTCGAGGATCGTGGGCACGACGTCGATCACGTGGACGAACTGCTCGCGCAGGGCGCCCTTGTCCTTGATGCGCGCCGGCCACGACACCACCATGTTCTGGTTGATGCCGCCGAGCTGGGAGGCGTTCTGCTTGAACCAGGGGAACGGCGTGTCGAAGGCCCACGACCAGCCGGCCGACATGTGGTTGTAGGTCTGTTCGGTGCCCCACACGTCATAGAACTTCATCTGAACGTCGACGGGCAGCATGTTGAGACCGTTGAAGAACGCGACCTCATTGGGCGTGCCCATCGGCCCGCCCTCGGCGCTGGTCCCGTTGTCGCCGTTGATGTAGATGACCAGCGTATTGTCGAGCTTGCCCAGGTCCTGGAAGGCCTGGATCACGCGGCCGATCTCATAGTCGCTGTAGGCGGCATAGGCTGCGAAGACCTCGACCTGGCGGATGAACAGTTTCTTCTCCTCCGCGGTCAGCTGGTCCCATTCCTTCAGCACGTCCTTCGGCCACGGCGTCAGCTTGGCGTCCTTCGGGACCACGCCGAGCCGCTTCTGATTCTCGAAGATGCGCTCGCGCAGCTTGTTCCAGCCCTCGTCGAACAGCTTCAACTTGCTGATCCTGTCCACCCACTCCTTGGTCGGGTGGTGCGGCGCGTGGGTGGCGCCGGGCGCGTACTTGATGAAGATCGGCTTGCTCGGGTCGATCTGGTGCATCCGCGTCATCCAGTCGATGGCGTCGTCGGCCATCGCGGTGACGAGGTTCCAGCTTCCGGGCGGCTTCCCCTGGAACGGAAAGATCTGCGTCGTGTTGCGGAACAGGTTCGGTTGCCACTGGTTGGCGTCGCCGCCGACGAACCCGTAGAAGTACTCGAAGCCCATGCCGATCGGCCACTGGTCGAAGGGGCCGGTCTGGCTGGCCTGGAACGCCGGCACGTTGTGGTCCTTGCCGAACCAGGACGTGTTGTAGCCGTTGTCGAGCAGGATGCGCCCGATCGTCACCTTGTCCCGGTCGATGATGCTGTTGTAGCCGGGAAAGCCGGTGGACTGCTCGGAGATCACGCCGAAGCCGGCCGAGTGATGGTTGCGCCCGGTGATCAGCGCGGCGCGGGTCGGCGAGCACAACGCGGTGGAGAAGACCCGGTTGTAGCGCAGGCCGTCCTTCGCGAGGCGGTCCATGGTCGGCGTGGGGATCACCCCGCCGAAGGTGCTCGGCACGGCGAAGCCGGCGTCGTCGGTGATGATCAGCAGGACGTTCGGCGCGCCAGCGGGCGGCACGACCCGCGGCGCCCACCAGGGCTTCGACTGCAGCGCGCCATCCTTGATCTCGCCGCCGAACTTCGGATCGGGCGGCGGGAGCTGCTTGCCGTCGAGAGTCGTGGTGGCATCCGGCGAGCCGGGCGTGCCGGTCGTCTGCTGCGCGTTGCCGGTCGATGCGACCGCCAGGAACAGGGCGGCCGCGGCCAGCCAGCGGATCGCGTTGTCGCGTGTCGTCATGGCGCTATCTCCTTCTAGGACTTCCAGGTCGCGTTGATGTTTGCGAACGACATCGAGGTGCTGGGATAGTGCCCGGCGACGCGGCCGGCCAGCGGGCCGCGCTTCGAGAACTGCGGGGTGTCCCTGAAGTCGAGCGCGACCGCCGAGTCGCAGGTGATGCCGATCCGCGTCGCCTTCGACGGCTCCCAGAGCAGCCCGGCGTTGCCGCCGTCGCTGCCGGTCGTCGTCGTCGAGCCGTTAGGCGAGAACTCGAGCACACCGTACAGCGGTTGGATCCCCAGCAGGATCTGCGAGCCGGGAAGGCGCGTCATCCCGGCGGGATTGGTCAGCACCGTTCCCGGGTCCTGGGCACGCGCGGCCGAGCGTCGCGATTCCATGACACCCCCCCCTCGAGGACAATCTCGAAGCGTGTCTCGCAGCTGGTCGCCGCGACGATGGAGGTGGACTCCCACCTCCCCGATAGCGGCATCAGGATGATTATGACCAAGTTCCGCGACTGGGAGAAGCCCGCGCGCGGCTCCTGTCTGCGGGGTCGTCTGCGGCCCCGCGGGGGGGCCGTCCCGGGATCGACGCTCCTGCGCCGGGCCGCCTGCCAGCGGCGCGAGGCCGGCGCGACAGGCGCTGGGCGGGGTTGGACCACCTTGTCCCCGGGAGGGGCCCGGAGTAGCCTCTGGCCCGTTCGGTCGGGCGGCCTGCAGCGCCCACGACCCAACGGAGGCGTCGAGATGACTTCAGTACGGGGCATTGCATGTCGTACAGCGCTGCTCTGCCTCGCGACCGCCGTGCTGTTTCCCGGGGCTTCGCTGGCCGCGGTGCCGGCGAACGGGTGGGGGTGGCGCGTCACCATCTACGGTTGGCTCCCCTCCATCGACGGGTCCACGCAATTCCCCACCGGACAGGGCGGCCCTACGATCAAGGTGGACGCCAGCTCCATCATCGAAAACCTCAAGTTCACCGCCATGGGCACGTTCGAGGCGCGCAAGGGCATGGGGGGCCTGTGGACCGACGTGATCTACGTCAACGTCGGAGGCAATGACTCCGGGTCCCGCAAGTTCACCGTCGGTGGGCACGAGATTCCCGCCGACCTCAAGGTGGACGCCAGTCTCGACATCAAATCGTGGCTCGTGACGAGTGCCGGGACCTACCTGATCAGCCGAACTCAGTGGAACGAGACCGAAGTGCTCAGCGGATTCCGCGTGATCGACATGGACCAGACACTCGACTGGAGCGCCGACGGGGACCTCGGCCCGGTCGGCTTGCCCGGCCGCAGCGGCGGCGCCACCGTCAGCGAGACGAACTGGGACGGTATCATCGGCCTGAAGGGAATCGCGACCCTGAGCGGGAACGGGCACTGGATCCTGCCGTACTACGCAGACGTCGGGACGGGCCAGTCGGATCTCACCTGGCAGGCCTTCGCGGCGATCGGCTACCGGTTCACGTGGGGCGCGACGACCCTCGGCTGGCGCTACCTCGACTACCAGTTCGATTCGGATTCGAAGCTTGAAGACCTCAGTCTGAACGGGCCGTTCATCGGCCTGAGCTTCGCCTGGTGACCTGGTCCGCGCGGTGAGGCGGTCCGTCAGACAGCGGATTGCGGACCCAACGCCGGCCAGGAAACACGACGGGCCGCGGCGCGCGCCGCGGCCCGTTGCATCCGCGGAGCCGTCCGCGATCAGAACTTGTAGCCGAGCCCCAGGCGGAACGTCAGGGGATTGACGTCGTAGCTGACGCCGCCGCTGGAGAAGTCCCAGTCCTGGGAAACCCACTGGTAACTGGCCGACATGTTCAGCAGGAGTCCGCTGTCGTTCAGGTAGATGTCGGTGCCGACCTGCGCCCCGAGGCCGAGCGCATTGCTCGCACGATCCTGCGCGAAGCCGTAGGAGACGACGGGACCGAGGTAGAAGGTGCCCCAGTCGCACCGCGCGACGTGGAAATTCGGCGCGATCATCAGGTTGATGTTCCCGACCGAGCCTTCGACCTTCGCGGAGTCCGCGAAGTTGGCGATGTAGTCATGGTCCTGCCACGCCAGGTTGAAGTCGAGGCCGAAGAAGTCCGTGAACAGGTACTCGTAGCCCACGTACACGCCGAGCGACTCCTGCACGTCGAGCGATCCCTTTTCTCCGGAGATGTTGAAGTTGGTGTCGCCGCCGGGCATCGCGTAGGAGAGGCCCCCGCGGACGATGCTGTTGCCCGTTGCCGCGACGGCCGGTCCCGCGGCGATCGCCAGCAGGACAAGCAGAACAATTCCCAAGCCCCGATTCATGCCGCTCCTCCTTCGTTGGAAAGACCCCGATCTGTTCCGATGCGCTCCAGCTTACCGGACCGTAACGCTACCGGGCATGTGTCTCCATCGCAAGCGGCGCGTGCCGCCGAGGGCCGATCGGCCGCGGCTCATCACGCGTTCCGCTGCAGCTCGGGCCCCGGCTAGCGCCGGAAGCCGCCGCCGCGGAAGCCGCCGCCGAAGCCCCCGCGGCCAAAGCCACCGCCGAATCCGCCGCCGCCGCCGCCGCCCCAGCCGCCGGCACCGTGGAAGCCGCCGCCCCAGCCGCCGCCGCCGAAGCCGCCGCCTCGGTCCTCACCGCCGCCACCGAAGCCGCCGCCGCCGCGGTCCTCGCCGCCGCCGCCCCAGCCGCCGCCGCCCGAACGGTCCATGCCGTCGCCGCCCGAGAAGCTCGTGCTCCCGCTCCCGAACGCCCGCGTCTCACCCGCCGCGTGCGCGGCCGACTGCTGCGAGAGCGACTGCGAGCGCTCGGCCGACGCGTCGTCCCAGCCGCCGCTCTTGTTGTACTGCTGGAACGACTGCGACGAACCGTTGTACTTGTAGACGTTCCCGTCGGAGCTGGCGTAGTAGTTGTTCCCGACGTGTCCGACGGAGCCGTTCGAGCCCTGGACCGCGCCGAAGCTCGTCGTGTTCCCCCGGGTCCCGAGACCGCGCCACGCGCGTAGTTGGCCGAGTTGCCGCTGTAGGCGTTGCCGACCGTCCCCTTGCTCCCCGCCGCCGCGACGCCGGTCGATGGATTGTAGGTCGCGCCGCGCGCGACGTTGGCGTAGTTGCCGGTGTAGGCGTTGCCGACCGAGGCGCGCTGGCCGGCCGAGACCTGCCCCGTGACCGAGTTGTACGAGTGGCCGACCTGCGAGGACCAGGCGTTGCCGGTCCAGGCGTTGTATCCCGCCGAGATCGCGCGTGACCGCCGAGGTCGCCCCGTACTGGTGGTAGATGTTGCCGCTGGTCGCGGCCCAGCCGCTGCGCACCCCACGCGGCCGCGCCGTACATGCCGACGGCCGCGCCGCCGTAGCCGTAGTAGGGGTGGTAGTAGTACGGCATCGGGCCCCAGCAGGGAGCGGTCGCCATCGCCCAGCCGATGCCGAAGCCGACGGTGGCCGCACCCCAGCCCCAGCCGACGCCATACCCGTAGCCCCAGCCGGTCCACGGGGTGTAGGCCATCCCGACCGCGTAGCCGTAGGTCGGCGGCGGCGGGACCCAGACCGAGCCGCCGATGTACGGCGGGTAGGCGTAGCCGGTCCCGTAGACGACGGTCCCGGACGGGGTGATCACCGTCCCCATGTAGCCCGAGGTGTAGCCGACGACGACATAGGTCGGCGTGGCGTCGTAGATCTGGACGTAGGTGACGTAGTGGAGCGGCGAGCTGGTCGGGATCGTGTAGATCGCCGGCGGGACCGAGAGGGCCACGTGCCACGGCCCGGCGGCCGCGCTGGCGGTGTACCAGACGCCGGCCTTGACCGCGTACCACTGCATCGGCCCGACCTCGATCAGCGGGTCGGTGCTGTTGGCGACGTACGACATGCTCGTGCCGTCGATCGGTTTCATCACCGGCTCGCCGTCGATCTTCGGGTCGAAGGTGGCCTTGTCGACGTAGACGACCGCGGTCTGCGGGACCTGGGCCGAAATGACCGCTTCGCGCGCCTGGGCCGTACCCGGCACGCAGGCCTTCACGTTCTCCTTGGGGCTGGTGTCCGGGATGTGCGCGAAGTCGGAAGGCAGCGAGTTCGGCGGGACGAAGGTCCACGGCCCGGCCGACGACCCGGCCACGAACCAGCGCCCGGAAATCAGGACGTACATCTTCTGGTTCTGCATGTCCATGAAGATGTTCGCCGTCGAGTTCTTCACGTAGAGCAGGTTCGTCCCCTCGAGCGGGACCCAGTCGGGCGTTCCCTCGGTGACGACGACCTCGGTCGGCTTCGTCGCGACGATGATCGTCGGCGAGCTGGTCGTCAGCGACGGCGTCCTGGCCTGCGGATCGCTCGGATCGGGCTTCGCGTCCATCAGGTCGGCGATCCCCTCCTGGGCCAGCTTCTGCGCCAGCGCGTCGGCGCCGGGCGGCTGGAACGAGGCCACGACCCACGGCCCGGCGAGGCCCGGCGCCGCCATCCAGCCGCCGAGCAGGTGCAGGAAGACGTCGCTGTTCCCCTTCTGGCGCAGCAGCAGCGAGTGGGTGTTCAGGACCCGCTCGAACGGCGTCCCCTCGACCGCGATCCAGACCGGGTCGCCGTCGACGTGGACCAGGACCGCGGACGTCTGCGAGAAGATGATCTGCGGCGGTTCGTTCCGGACCGGCTGCGTCAGCTGGGCGATCTCGGCCTTCGAGATCGCCAGGTCGGCCTCGAGCCGATCGAGCGCGATCTCCTTCCCCTCAGGCGTGATCAGCTCGGCGAACGCGGCCTGGAACTGCGCGGCCTTGTCCGGAGCCGACGGGAACGAGACCTTCACGATCTGCGTGTCGTAGAGCAGCACGCTGCGCGCCGGCTTGTCGACCTGCGTGTTGGCCTGCAGGAAGACCACGCCGAAGATCGCCACCTTGCTCCCCGCCGGGAGGACCGAGCAGGCGGCGTGGACCTTCAGCCGATAGCCGTCCCAGCTGTCGAGCTGCGGCTGGTAGACGGTGAGCAGGCCGGCCGCCGTCTGCTTCGTGGCCGGGAAGCCGTCGGGGGTGGTCTGCGGCTCCGGCGCGGCGGCCGGCGCGGCCGATCGGGTCGCTGCGGTCGCAGGGATGGCGGCGAGCGGGAGCAGGCCTGCCAGCGCCACGAACAGCAGGCCGAGCGGTACGAGGGCGAGAGAGCGCGGACCAGGAACGGGATTCATCGAAGAACCTCCACGGCGGGATGCCGCCGGAGCGGGCTGCTTCGTCATCCTCTCACCACTTCCACCCCGGTTGAAGTGCCCCGCCCGTGCGCCGGAGGCGACAGCGAAGAGCCCCCGCGCGAGGGCAGGCGGCAGTTCCTGTTCCCGAGAAGAAGTGGAGGGAACAGGGCCTGCGCCCCGTTCCCTCCGCCGGGAGAGCTTCGCCCCGTAACTAGTGTCACGTAACCGAAGTCATGTTAACGCCGGGGCGGTCTGGCAAGCCGATGGCTGCGTTGCTCCTCCTTGCTGTACGGTTCAGTACAGCGGCGTCGTCGCGCCTTGCCCTCGGCTCGCCATCCTCGCCCTGGCATTAACCTGACTTCGGTTACGTGACACTAGCGGGGCGCGGTGTCGAACTCGAGCACGAATCCCTCGAAGGCCCCATTGTGCAGGCCGGTTCCGACCATCACGCGGCCGTCGGCGCTCACCGCGTTGAGGCCGCTGAGCGTCCAGCCGCCGGGGACCTTGACGCCGGCCTTCTTGAGGAACTGGTCGACGTACTGGAAGCCGCCGGCCTCGCTCCAGAAGAAGGCGCGGCCGGAGCCGCTGGTGCTGCCGACGACGACCGATCCGTCGGCGTTGACGTCGGTGACATAGCTCGCGCCGAGGGGAACGCCGGACCGGTCGACGATGTAGGGGCCGATCGCGGTGAAGCCGACGCCCTGCTTCCAGCGCCAGCCGAAGCCGTTCCTGTAGCCGGAGCCGACGATCACGGTGCCGTCGTCGTTCGCGTTCTGGGCCTCGCCGACGTTGTTCATGGCGCCGTCGTAGATCAGCTCCTGGACGCCGTCGACCCACTTGGCGCCGACGCGCTGGCCGGTCTCGAGGTCCTGCCAGCCGACGATCACGTGGCCGTCCGCCGAGATCCCGTTCGCGCGCGAGGCGGTGCCCGGGAAGCGGGTGCCCATGTCGGTGACCTGGCCGGAGGCGTCCCACCGCCCGGCGTTGGCCCTGCACAGCTGCGCCAGCCAGACCAGGCCGACCGTCGTCGAGCCGTCGCCGTTGATTCCCCAGGCGCTGCTGACGTTGAAGTCGCAGTTGACGCCGCCGGGGACGGTGCCGAGCGTCTGCCAGGCCTGCCCGCCGAGCCAGCGCGCGGCGTTCCAGTTGCCGTTCTCGTCGACCTCACAGCTGACGATCGTCAGGCCGTCGCCGGAGATCCGGGTCGACGAGACCGGGCAGCCGCCGCCGAGGCCGACGTAGCCGCCGGACCTGGTCCAGGAGAAGTTCTCTCCGTAGAAGATGTTGCCGACCACCGTCCGGCCGTCGGCGGAAACGTCGGTGGCGAGGGTGTCTGGCACGTCGAGCGGGACGAACCTGACGCCGCCGGCGAAGGCCGAACCGGCCGCGCCGACCAGCAGCGCGACCAACACGAGAATCACGGACTTTCTGCTCATGAACACGGGTCTCTCTCCTCTCGCAGTGAACGAACCAGCTCGCTCCCCGGCTCCGGTTCCGGCGCCGGTGACGAGACATCCTGTTGCGCGTGTGGCGGCTGCTTCCGTTCCCGAGCCGCCTCCCGGGTTCTTCTTCCAGCTCCGTCGCCATCGCGATCCCCGGCCCGCACCGCGTGCAGGGCCGCCAGCAGCTGGGTGGACAGGCGGGCTTTCGGGACGAAGGCGTCCGCCCCGGCCATCGACGCCTCGCTGCGCACGACCTGGCTGTCGTAGAGCGAGACGGCCACGACGGGCGGCGCGGCCGGGTTCTCCTTGAGCGCCCGGATCGCTTCGAACCCCCCCATCCCCGGCATCGCCAGGTCCATCAGCACGATGTCGGGGCGAAGGCGGCGCACCGCCTCCAGCGCCTCCTCGCCCGAGCGCGCGACCCCGGCGATCTCGAACCCGGGGAGGGCGGCGAGCCACGCGGTCTCGGCGCGCAGGAACTCCTCGCTGTCGTCCACGAGGAGCAGCCGCACCGGTGCCGCAGGACCATCCACCCGTCACCTCCGCCGTTCATCGAGCCCCACGATCATTCACCGGACGCGCGCGGCGCGAAATCGGTCGATTGCCGAGCGGGGGGTCAGGAAATTGCCTAGGGGGAGGGTGGGTCAGGTGCCGGCGTCCGCCCACGGACGGGCTCGGACGGCAGGCGGTCTATCCGTCCGACTGAATCAGCCCGGCCCGCATCGCAGCGCGCACCAGTCCCTGGACGTTGTGGATCCCCAGCCGCTCCATGATCTGCGCGCGGTGGGTGTCGACGGTCTTGGAGCTGATCTTCAGCCGGAAGCCGATCTCCTTGCTGGAGAGGCCTTCCGCGATCAGCTGCAGGATCTCGCGCTGGCGGGGCGAGAGCGCGGCGAGCGGATTGGAGGGCCCGCCCCCGCCGCGGAGCACGTCGACGATCTGCTGCGAGATCCCGGGACTGAGGTAGATCTCCCCGCGCGCGACCGCCTCGAGCGCCGCCGGCAGCTCCGCGACCGCGGCGCTCTTGCGCAGATAGCCCGCGACGCCGACCCGCAGCGCGTCGGCCACGTAGCTCTCGTTGGCGTGCATCGAGAGCACGACGATCCGCGTCGACGGCGCCTCCTTCGCGGCACGCTCGGCGATCTCGAGGCCGTTCAGGCCGGGCATCGTGATGTCGAGCAGCGCGAGATCGGGCGCGAGCGAACGGATCAGCTCGAGCGCCTCGAGGCCGTCGCCCGTCTCCGCGACGACCGTGACCCCTTCGATCGATCCCAGCAGGGACCGGATGCCACCGCGCACCAGGGCGTGATCGTCAGCGAGCAGGATGCGCAGGGGCCTCAAGCCGGCAACTCCAGGGGAAGGGTAGCGCGGATCTCGGTCCCCTGTCCCGGGGCCGAGCGGATCTCGGCCCGGCCACCGAGCATCTCGACCCGCTCACGGATCCCGAGCAGGCCGAGGTGCCGCCCCTCCCCGGCGCGGACCATCGCGGCATCGAGGTCGAACCCGCGGCCGTCGTCGCGGACCGCGACCTCGATCCCGTCGCCGGTCCGCGCCACCCGGACCGCGATCCGCGCCGCCGCGGCGTGGCGCAGCGCGTTCGTCACGGACTCCTGGATCACGCGGAAGCCCGCGATCTCGAGCTCCGGCGGGAAACGGCCGATGTCGGGCGGCGCGTCGACCTCGATCGCCACCCCCGTGCGGCGGGACTGCGCCTCCAGGTAGCCGCGCAGCGCGGGCACCAGGCCGCGCTCGTCCAGCAGGGGCGGCCGCAGGTCGAGCGACAGGTCGCGCACGCGGTCGATGATCCGCTCGAGCAACGAGGCGGTCCCCTCCATCCCGCCGCCGCCGGCCCCGCCGGCCCCGGCGCGCTCGGCGAGATCGAGCGTGATCTTCGCCGCCGTCAGCGCCTGGCCCAGCTCGTCGTGCAGCTCGCGCGCGATCCGCCTGCGCTCGTCCTCCTTCGCCGCCTCGAGGCGGCGCGTCAGCGCGCGCAGGCGGCCGTAGGCGACGCGCAGCTGCTCCTCCTTCTCGCGCGACTCGACGAGCGCCTGCTCGCGCTGAGCCTGCAGCTCGAGCAGCGCGCGGTTGCGGCGCTCGAGCCTCCGGGTGCGCGTCAGGTGCCAGCCCGAGACCGTGCCCAGCAGCGCGAGGCTGGCCAGCAGGCGGAACCAGGTCGTCATCCAGAACGGCGGGACGACGCGGATCGTGAGCGCTTTCGCGGTCTCGCTGAAGACGCCGGCGGCGTCGCGGCCGCGCACCCGCAACGCGTGGCGGCCGGGATCGAGCCGGCTGAAGGTGATGCTGCGCGTCGGGCCGAGGTCGACCCAGCGGCTGTCGTCGCCGCCGAGGCGGTAGGCATAGCGGTGGCGCGACGGGTCGCCGGAGTCGAGGACCGCGAAGTCGAAGATCAGCGCCTCGCCGTAAGGCACCTCGAGCTCGTCGAGCGCCCAGACCGGCGCCCCGGCGGCGACCGGCCCGGCGAGCGTGCGGATCGAGGTGATCACGGTCGGGGAGGGGACCACGTCGGGGAACGGCGTGCCGCGCTCGATCGCCACCGCGCCCTTGATCGTGCCGAAGACGATCACGCGCTTCCCGGACGCGACGGCCGCCGGATCGAACTCGGGGGAGGGGAGGCCCTCGGTGGCGTCGTAGTTCCGGAACACGCGACGGCCCGGAGCGAAGCGGGAGAGCCCCTCGCGTGTCGAGACCCAGAGGCTGCCGTCGTCGTCGGCCGCCAGCGCCATCACGTTGTTGTCGGCCAGGCCGTCCCGGGACGTGAGGTGCGCGAAGCGAGCCCTGCCGTCCGGCTCCAGCGACGCGAGGCGATCGAGACCGCCCCCGCTGGTGCCGATCCAGAGCGTGCCCGAAGGGTCCTCGAGGAGGGACGTGACGTAGTGGTGGCTGAGCGAGTCCGGTCGGCCGGGGTCGGCCGGGAAGCGGAGGAACGCGCCGGTGCCGCGGTCGAAGAGGTTCAGCCCCCCCGAGCGCGTGCCGACCCACAGCCGCCCGTCGCGGGCCTCCCGGATCGCGGTGACGTAATTGTCCGAGATCGTCGTCGCGTCGGCGGGATCGTGCACGAAGCGATCGAACGAGCGGCCGTCCGCGCGCAGCCGCTGCAGGCCCCCCTCGCCGGTCCCGACCCACAGCACGCCGTCGCGGTCCTGCGCCAGGGCGGCGACGAATCCGGCACCGAGGCTCCCCGGGTCGTCTTCGGAGTGGACCAGCCGCTCGATCGATCCGGTCCGCGGGTCGAGCCGCAGCAGCGAGCCGGTCGTTCCGATCCAGATGACCCCGTCGCGATCCTCGAGCAGGCGCGTCAGGCTGAGCGAGGTGCCGGGCGGCTGGAGTTGCTGGAGCGGCCGATTGCGCCGGAAACTCGAGCCGCCGGGATCCCGGACGTACAGGCCGCCGCCGGAGGTGGCGAGCCACAGTCCTCCCGCGCGATCCTCGAGCAGCGCGGTGACGTCGCGATGGCCTGCTCCGGCGGTCGGTGCGTGGTCGATCGCAGCGAACGGTGCGGCGGCAGCGCCGAGCCGCAGCAGGCCGTCCTCCCAGGTGCCGATCCAGAGCGTGCCGGAGCGGTCGGCGAGCAGCGAGATGATGCGATTGCGCCGCCCGGCGTGCCCGGGATCGTCGAGCGGCCTGGCCTCGCGGAACGCACTCGTCCGGAGATCGAACGCGTAGAGCCCTCCCAGCGTGCCGATCCACAGTCCGGCCGATCCGGCGGGGGCGATTGAGGTGATGGTGAAGTTCTCGGCGTCCGCGCTCCCGGCGGGAGCGGCGGCGAAGCACCGGAACCCCCGCGTCGCCGGTTCCCAGCGGCAGAGGTCACGCGCCGCGGCGAGCCAGATCGTCCCCTCCGTGTCGGCGGTGATGGCGAAGACCGACGCCTCCGGGAGCGCGTCGGGCCGGGAGGGATCGGGAAGGTAGTGCGTGAACCGTCCCGTGGCCGGATCGCGGACGGAGAGCCCGCCCCCCACCGTCCCCGCCCACAGCGCACCGCGACCGTCGACGAGGAGCGAGTAGACGTAGGCGGCGGCGGGCGCCTGCGCGTCGAGGGGCCGGGCCGGGTCGGGAACCAGGCGGGTCACGGTTCCGGTGCGCGGGTCGAGCCGGTTGAGGCCCTGCTGCGTCCCGATCCAGAGCGTGCCGTCGGGCTCCTCGGCGATCGCGTTCACGCTGTCGTGGCTGAGCGAGTGCGGGTCGGCGGAGTCGTGCCTGAGGTGCTCGAACGTCCAGTTCGCGCGGTTCAGGCGGTCCAGGCCGCCGCTGTTGGTGCCGATCCAGAGCCGGCCGGCGCGGTCTTCGAAGATCGCGCGGATCGCGCTGTCGGCGAGCGAGCGCGGGTCGTCGACGTCGTGCTCGAAGCGCCGGAAGAGGGCCCCGTCGAAGAGATACAGCCCCTGGCGCGTGCCGACCCAGAGGAAGCCGGTGCGGTCCTGGTGGAGCGCGGTGATCATCTCCGCGCCCAGCCCGGAACCGGGCCCGATCCGCTCGAACGGCTGGGCGAGCGAAGCACCCGGCAACGCCGTCGCGAACAGCAGGAGACAGAGCGCGGACCGGAGCCGGCAGCGGAGCGGTTCGCGGCGGACTGGTCTCATCGCTCGCCCCCTGGACCTCCGCGGCAGGCCGCCGAGGCGGGGCCCGCTCACCCGCCGATTCTAGACCGGCGCGACCCTGCCCCGGATCCGCTGCAGGACGCGGGCCAGGTCGTCGAGCTTGAAGGGCTTGGCCAGGTAGTCGTCCATCCCGGCGCCGAGGCAGCGCTGCGCGTCGCCTTCCATCGCGTTGGCGGTCAGCGCGACGATCCACGCCGGGCGCTCCGCGCGCTCCTCGGCCTCGCGCGCGCGGAGGATCCGCGTCGTCTCGTAGCCGTCGAGCTCGGGCATCTGGATGTCCATCAGGATCACGTCGTACCCCTGCACCGCCAGCATCTCGAGCGCGCGTCGGCCGTCCTCCGCGAAGTCGGCCGCGATCCCGAGTCGCTCGAGCATGGCGCCGACGAGCCGCCGGTTGACCGGGTGGTCTTCGACGACGAGCACCGTCCCGAACGCGGCCAGGCCGGCGCCGGCCGGTCCCGAGGAGGCGTCCTCGCCCGTGCTCTCGTCGAGCAGCGCGGGATCGGCGCCGGGCATCACCGCCGGCAGGACGACCCGGAACGCGGACCCTTCGCCCGGCCGGCTCTCGACCTCGATCCGGCCGCCGAGCGCGTCGACCAGGCGCTTGCTGATCGCGAGCCCCAGCCCGCTGCCGCCGAAGCGCCGCGAGGTCGAGGAGTCGCCCTGGGTGAACGGGCGGAACAGGCGGGCGAGCTGCTCCTCGCCGATCCCGATCCCGGTGTCGAGCACCGTGACCACGATCCCCCCGGGCTCGAGGTCCCGCGCCACGTGCACGGTGACGCCGCCCTCCTCGGTGAACTTCGTCGCGTTGCCGATCAGGTTGAACAGCACCTGCCGCACGCGGAACGCGTCGGAGACGATCCGGGCGGGCACGTCGTCGTCGAGCGCGACCGCGAGGTCCAGCTGCTTCTCGCGGGCGCGCGGCCGGAACTGCTCCACCACCTCGCGGACGATGGCCCGCGGCGACACCGCCTCGGGCTCGAACTCCAGCCGGCCCGACTCGATCCGCGAGAAGTCGAGGATGTCGTTGATCAGCGCGAGCAGGGTCTCGCAGCTGGCTTCGATCAGCTCGACGAACTCGCGCTGCTCGCTGCCCAGCGCGGTGCGGCGCAGCAGGCTGGTGAAGCCGACGACGGCGTTCATCGGCGTGCGGATCTCGTGGCTCATCATCGCCAGGAACTCGCTCTTGGCGCGATCCGCCGCCTCGGCCGCCTCCTTGGCGGCGAGCAGCTGCTGCTGGACCAGCTTCTCCTCGGTCTCGTCCCAGTTGACGCCGACCATCCGCAGCGCGCGGCCGCGCTCGTCGCGGAGCACCCGCCCGACGCCGCGCATCGTGTGCACGGTCCCGTCCGCCGGGCGCACCACGCGGAAAGTGATGTCGAACGGGGCGTCGTCGGACAACGCGCGCTGCACCATGGCGACGCTCGCGTCGAGGTCCTCCGGGTGGATGATCCGGCCCCAGGCGGCGAAGCTGCGCTCGAACGACGCGCGATCGACGCCGTACAGCTCGAACATCGTGTCGTCCCAGACCAGGTCGTCGGTCTGGACGTTCCAGTCCCAGATCCCCATCCGCGCGGCCTGCGTGGCCATCGCGAGCCGCTGCGTCGTCTCGAGGATCCGGGCCTCGGTCTCGCGGCGCGCGGTCATGTCGACATGCACGCCGACCATGCGCGCCGGGCGCCCGTCGTCGTCGCGCTCGACGATCGCGCCGCGGTCCAGCACCCACTTGTACGAGCCGTCCTTGCAGCGCAGGCGCAGCTCGCACTCGTAGATCGGCGTCAGGCCGCCCAGGTGGGAATTCAGCGCCGCCATCGCCCGCTCGAGGTCGTCCGGGTGCACGCGCGACGACCAGTCGTCGAGGTCGTTGCCGACGTCGCCGGTGTCGTAGCCCAGCATCCACTTCCAGCGCTCGGAGTGGAACACCTCGTCGGTCGCGAAATCCCAGTCCCAGACCCCCTGCTCGGCCCCTTCCAGCGCGAACTTCCAGCGCGCCTCGGACTCGCGCAGCCGGCGCTCCGCTTCCTTCTGCTCGGTCAGGTCGAAGATCGTCGTCAGCAGCAGGTCGCGCCCCTCGAGCGTGATCCGCGCCAGCCGCACCTCGGTGCGCAGGGTCCCGCCGTCGAGCCGGCGGTACTCCCACTCGAAGGCGTGCGCTCCCTGCTCGAGCCCCTGCCGGAACATCGCGATCCCCTTGGTCCGCGACGAGGCCCCGTCGGGCTGGCGGTCCGGGGAGAAGGCCGTCAGCGGCGTGCGGAGCGCGGTCTCCTTGTCGGGACAGGCGAACGCCTCGAGCGTCGCTTCGTTGCAGTCGAGCAGGCGCAGCGTCTTGGGGTCGAACAGCAGCGCGGGACCGGGGCTCCGCTCGAACAGCGCGCGGAACAGGCTCTCGGCGTTGCGCAGCGCGCTGCTGTCGTAGCCGTGCCCGAACCAGATCACCGAGCCGTCGGCGAGCCGGCGCGGCAGGGACTGGCCGACGAACCACTTCAGCTGGTCGCCGCGGCCGAACGTGCGGAACTCGCAGTGCCACGGCTCGAGCGTCCGCGCGGAGGCCTCCACCGAGGCCATCAGGCGCGGCAGGTCCTCGGGGTGGATCCGCGCGTAGATCGGGGTCGCGTCCTCCGCGACATCCTCGGGCCGCAGTCCGAAGAAGTCCTCGATCCGGTCGCTGCAGAACGGCAGGCAGCTCCGGCCGTCCGGGTCGAACCGGAACTGGTAGAACATCCCGGGAAGCCGCGCGAACAGTTCGCGCACGCTGCCGGCCCGCTCGGCGCCGGCGCGGTCGGCTCCGGGACCGTCGAGGTCGATCGCCACACCGGTCTGCGAGACGTTGCCGCCGTCATCGATCTCCCGGCGGGTCCGCAGCGCGACCCGGTGCATCGTCCCGTCGCGGTCGAGGAAGGTCGCGGCGACGTCGAGCGGCTCGCCCTGCCGCGCGCGCTCGAAGGCGGCCGCGAGCGCCTCCTGCTCCCCGAACAGCGCGCGTTCGACCAGGCGGCCGACCTCGATCGACTCGTCGTTCCGGCCCAGTCCGAGGATCGCCGCCGACTCCGGCGTCAGCGCGACGGTCCGCACGTCGGCGTCGAGCTGGAACGCACCCGCTCCGGCCAGCGCGAGCGTCTCGCGCAGCCGGGGGTCGAGCCTCGGGCGGGTCGCTTCGAGAGCGCCCGGCACGCGTTCCTCCCCTGGGGGCGGGCAGGCCCCGTCGAGGAGCTTGTCGGCCGGGGAGGGGCGATCCTTGATAGGGAGCGGAGTGTTCGGCGGCCCGTCAGCGCCGGATGCGCCGCGGCTCCGAGAAGGGGAGGTAGAGCGACCCGCCCAGCCGCCCGAGCGGCCGCAGCGCCAGCGGGTCGATCGTCCCGCGTGCGTCGAGCAGCCCGGCCGCGACCTGGGCCCGCAGCACCTCGCCGAACAGGGCGACCGACGTCCCGACCGGCAGCTCGTGCCAGAGCCGGCACTCGAGCGCGACCTTCGCCTCGGCCACCGCCGGGGCCGCGACCGAGAGGGCGGGGATCGGCGTCAGCCCGAAGGCCGCGATCTCGCTCTCGCCGTGCGGCAGCTCGGCCGAGGTCCGGACCATCGTCTCGGCCAGCTCCTCGGACACCAGGTTGACTACGAACTCGCCGGTTTCCCTCACGTTGACCAGCGTGTCCTTGGTCGTCCCGTCGCTCTTCTCGATCGCGACCGAGATCATCACGACCGGCGGGTCCGAGCTGACGGCCTGGAAGAACGAGAACGGTGCCAGGTTGGTCGTGCCGTTCCGGGCGCGGGTCGAGACCCACGCGATCGGCCGCGGCACGACGGCCGAGATCAGGAAGAAGTAGCGCTGGTCGGACGACAGCGCGGACATGTCGACGACGGTGCGCGCGGCAGCGGTGATGTCCAAGGACGCCGTCCTCAGCGCTGGGCGCGGAGCCCGGCGCGCGCCTCGACGAGCAGCATCCGCACGACGTCGGCGTCCTCGCCGCGCGGATTGTGGGCCAGGTAGGCCTCGAAGGCGACGATCGCGTCGCGCATCCGCCCCATCAGGAACAGCAGGCGCCCGCGATCGCGGATCTCCCGCGGGTCGTCGGGCCGGATGGCCAGCATCAGGTCGACCGCGTCGAGCGCCCGCTCGTACGCGGGACCGCGCCAGTAGATCGCCTTCAGGTTGGCGAGGATCCGCGCCAGCACCTGCGGCGGCGTGAGCGGCCGGAGGTAGCCGTCGCGGAACTCGATCCGCCCGCCGGAACCGTCGGCGACCATCCGCCGCGCCTCGTCGAGCGAGACCGGCCGCGCCTGCCGGCTCGGGTCGAACAGGAAGACCTCTTCGCTCGCGCCGTGGCGCAGCAGGAAGTGGCCCGGCAGCGAGACGGTCTCGAAGCGGAAGCCGGCACGGCGGGCGACCTCGGCGAAGACCAGCGCCAGGAGCGTCGGCGCGGCGACCCGGGTCGCCAGCACCTGGTCCAGCAGGCAGCCCGCGGGGAGCGCCTCGGAGTCCTCGTCGGCGAGGCGGAACCCCTCGTCCCCGAACAGGACCTCGGCGATCCCGGCGGCCACGAAGCGCGGGTGGCGCGCTCCGCCGACCCCCTCGCGCGCCGCGGCGCCGAGCCGGTCGAGCTCCGCCAGGCAGGCCGGGGCGTCGAGGTCGCCGTGCTCGAGGCGCGCGATGGCCAGCGCCCCCTCGGCGAGGGACCACGATCCGACGGGCTGGGAGAGGAGCTCTTCCAGCGCCTGGTGGGCGGCATCTCTCATCGTCACCGTCAATATCGGGCCGGAAGGGGGGGCCGTCCAAGCCGGACCCCGCGCCCCGGGGCGGCTTCCCGGCCGGGGCGCGACAAGATCCCACGGCCCCCCGGGGGACGCCACCCGTCCGCGCCGCTCGCGCGAACGGCTGACGAGGTGTTCGAGCGCGGCCGGGCGAGCCCGCCCACGCGGCCGGGGCCTGCCCGGCTGCGCTCGTTCCCGGCGCCAGCCGCGCACAGCGGCAGCGCAGACGGGTAGGATGCCGCCCGTGCAGGACGGGCCGGTCGTCATCGCTTTCAACCCGATCGCGGGCGCGGGCCGCGCGGCGCGCCTCGCCGCCGACCTGGGGGAAGCGCTGCGCGCGCTCGGGATCGAGGCGGAGCCGACCCCGTCGCGCGCCGCCGGTGACATCGCGCGGATCGCCGCCGAGCACGAAGGACGCTGCCGCTGCTTTGCCGTCGTCGGCGGGGACGGCACCGCGCGCGAGGCCGTGGAGGGGCTCGCGCAGCTCGGGACGCCGCTGGCGATCCTGCCGTCGGGCACCGGCAACGTGCTGGCGGCGGAGCTGGGCCTCGGCCCGGACCCGAGGCGGCTGGCCCAGCTGATCGCCGCCGATTCGGTGCGGCTGATCGACCTGTTCGAGACTCGCTCGGGCGCCGCGCCGCCGCGCCGCGGGCTGCTGTTCGCAGCGGCGGGCTTCGACGCCGAGGTCGTCCGGCGCTTCGCCGGGCGGCGGGCGGAGCGGCTGGCCGCGGGAGCCGCCCCGTCGCCGCTCGGCAAGGCGGCCTACGCGAAGCCGCTGCTCGATGCGCTGGCGGCGTGGCGCGCGGCGCCGCTGGAGATCGCCGTCGACGGGATGGCGCTGCGCGGCGGCCCGTTCGCGTGGGCGATCGTCACCAACACGCGCCGCTTCGGCGCCCTGTTCACGCTCGGCCCGTCGATCGATCCGGCGGACGGACGGCTCGACCTCGTCGCGCTTCCCGCGGCCGGGCGGGCCGATCTCGTCCTGTCGATGGTGACCGCGCTTGCGGGACGCCTCGACCAGTGTCCCGGCGTCGTGACGCGCACGGTGGCGAACGATGTGACGATCGCGGGCCCCGCCGGCATCGCCGTGCAGGTGGACGGCGACCCGCAGGGCGTGACGCCGCTCGCGGTACGGCGCCTCACGCGCCGCCTGCCGGTCGTCGCCCCGGCCGCCGCGGCCGTCCCGGCGACCGCTCCCGCGAGGCCCGCTCCCGGCATCCCGCAGCCGGGATAGGGGTGCGGGTTGCTCGTCCTGCTCTCGCTCTTCTACTTCCTCAACTTCGCCACGGTGGGGGCGTTCTTCCCGTGGTACCCGCCGCTGCTCGCCGAGCGCGGCTTCGGGCCCGCGCTGATCGGCACCGCGCTCGCCACCGGGTCGATCGCGCGGATGGTCTTCACGCCGTTCTGGGGCTATCTCGCCGATCGCCGGCACGCGCGGCGCGAGATCATGGGGAGCTGCACGCTGATCGCCGCGGCGTGCCTCGCCGGCACGGCGCTCGCCCGCTCGGTGCCGGCCACGCTGGCCTGGATCTTCCTGTACGGCTTCTTCGTCGTGCCGATCTTCCCGCTCGCCGAGGCGGCCGCCTTCTCGCTGCTCGGCGACCGCCCCGAGCGCTACGGCCGCGTCCGGCTGTGGGGCTCGCTCGGGTTCATCGCCACCTCGCAGGGGCTGGGGCTGCTGGTGCGGCCGCTCGGTCTCGGCGTGGTGCCGTGGATCGCGGCCGGCTTCATGGCGCTGGCGGGCGCGGTCGCGCTCTTTCTGCCGGGGCGCGAGGCGGGCGTGGCCGAGGCGCGTTCCGCTGCGGCGTTGGATCCGGCGGCAGCCGTCGGTCCGGCCGATCACTCGCTCGGCGCGCTGCGCGCGGCGCTGCCCTGGCGGCCGCTGCTCGTCGTCTTCGCCGCGGCCGCGCTGGGCCAGGCGGCGCACGGGCCGTACTACGACTTCTTCACGCTGCAGATGGAGGCGCGGCGCGTCGAGCCGTGGGCGATCGGCTCGCTCTGGACGCTCGGCGTCGCGGCGGAGATCGCGCTGATGGCTTTCGGGCACCGCGTGCTGTCGCGGCTCGGGCTGGCCGCGGGGATGCGCTGGGCACTCGGCCTCGGCGCGGTGCGCTGGGCGCTCTTCGCGCTGGCCCCGCCGCTGCCGCTCGTTGTCGCGGGGCAGCTGCTGCACGCGGCGTCGTTCGGGCTGCTGCACCTGGCCACCGTGTCGCTGACCGATCGGCTGACGCCGCCCGGGCGCAAGGGGCTGGGGCAGACGCTGGTCTCGATGTGGGCCTACGGGCTGGGCGGGGGGGCGGGGCTGCTGCTGGCGGGCCAGCTGCGCGGGCCGCTCGGCGATGCCGGGCTGTACGCGGCGGCGGCGGCGGCGTGCGTCGCCGGGCTGGCGGTCACGGCGGGGCTGCGCCGCACGGGCCCGCGCTGAGCGGCGCGCCGGACCGCGATAAGATGCGCGCCGGCCGCGGGTCGGCGGCAGGGAGCACGGCATGGGACGGCTGGACGGGAAGATCGCGCTCGTGACGGGCGCCAGTTCGGGGATCGGACTCGCCACCGCGTGGGCGTTCTTCGACGAGGGGGCACGGGTCATCGTCGCCGGCCGGCGCGGCGAGCGGCTGGAGGCGCTGCGCGACGAGATGGTCGAGAAGCGCGGCGATCCGCTGGCCGCCGGCGCGCTCACCGTCGACGTGCGCGACCGGCAGGACGTGACCGAGGCGATCCGCGCGATCACCGACGCCGGCTGGGGCGAGATCGACATCCTGCTGAACAACGCCGGCCTCGCGGCGGGGCTCGAGCCGATCCAGGAGGGGGTCTTCGACAACTGGGACCGGATGATCGAGACCAACGTGCGCGGGCTGCTCAACGTCAGCCGCGTGGTGGTGCCGGGGATGGTCGCGCGCGGGCGCGGGCACATCGTCAACATCGGGTCGGTCGCCGGGCGCGACATCTACCCCGGCGGCAACGTCTACTGCGCCACCAAGGCGGCGGTCGAGATGCTCAACCGCGGCTTCCGCGTCGACCTGCACGGCCACGGGATCCGGGTCACGAACGTGATGCCGGGGCTGGTCGAGACCGAGTTCAGCCTGGTGCGTTTCGAGTGGGACGAGGCCAAGGCCAGCCGGCCGTACGCCGGGATGACGCCGCTCACCGGCGCCGACGTCGCCGACGCCGTGCTGTGGGCCGTGACGCGGCCGCCGCACGTCGACGTCGAGGAGATCCTGCTGATGCCGACCGCGCAGGCGACCGCGACGATGGTCCACCGGGCCGCGCCGTGAGTACGGCGCCGCGGCTCGAGTCGATCGAGGCCGGGCCGCCCGATGCGACGGCGAGCGTGATCTGGCTGCACGGCCTCGGGGCCGACGGCTGGGACTTCTTCCCGATCACGACCGAACTGGGGCTGCCCGCGAGCCTGTCGGTCCGGTTCGTCTTTCCGCACGCGCCGCACCGCCCGGTGACGCTCAACGGCGGGGCCGTGATGCGCGCCTGGTACGACATCGCGGCGCTGGACATGGACCAGCGCAGCCACGACGCCGACGGGATCCGCGCCAGCGACGCGCTGGTCCGCGGCCTCGTCGAGCGCGAGCGGACGCGGGGAGTGGCTCCCGAGCGCGTCGTGCTGGCGGGCTTCTCGCAGGGCGGCGCGATGGCGATCTACAGCGCGCTGCGCGCTCCATGGCAGCTGGCGGGGGCGATCGCGCTGTCGGCGTACCTGCTGCTGCCCGACGAGCCGGTCGGGGGCCGGCCCGAGGGCCGCGCCGGGCTGCCGTTCTTCCTGGCGCACGGCACCGAGGACCCGGTGGTGCCGTACCCCGCGGGGGTGATCGCGCGCGACGCGCTTCGTACTGCCGGCCACACCGTGGAGTGGAAGAGCTACCCGATCCCGCACGGCGTCAGCCCGCAGGAGATCGCCGACGTCGGGGACTGGCTGGCGCGCGCGCTCGCGTGAAGCGGGCCGCTCGGCCCTCTTGTGCCGGGGCGTCCGGAATCATGAAGGCAGCGGCTCGCGCCGTCCCGGTCGGGAAGCCGCGACGCGGAGCGGCCGCGGGAAGGCGCGCCGCTGATACGCATCGCAAATTCTTCCCAACGAGCGGACAGGACCCTCGCCCGGGCCGCGACTCGACATCAGGCGTCACGCGCTCCCGTCGAGTCCGCCCGGCGTTCTCCCCGGTATCCCGCCACACCGCCCCCCGTGGGCGCAGGGGCGGCGCGAGCACCAGGAAGGTACGCAGGTCCCGGGCCCCGCGCCGCGCGTTATCGCAGGGCGCCGGATCGCGGCCCGGATGGCGCGCACAGGGCCGGGGGGAACCGATCCCGCACGGATCGAATCACGGACTGCCCGCCCGGGCGGCCCAGCGCCGCGGGCCGTCCCGCACCCACTCGCGCGCCGAGGCGACCTGGGCGAAGGTGCGCAGCACCCGGTCGCAGTGGCCGGCACCCCAGACCGGGAGCGCCTCGCTTCCGAGCTGCGCCCGGATCCGTCGCGCGGAGTCGTCCTTGAACTGCTTGACCACCGCGGCCAGCGGCGCGCCGCGCGGGTCCTCGATCCAGAGCACGCCGTGAAGGTGATCCGGCACCACGACCCACGCGTCCAGGCTGACGTGCGGAAAGACGAGCGGGATCTTCAGCCACTCGCCGGCCGCGAGCAGCCCCGCCGGCAGCAGCGCGATCGCCGGACCGGCGAGCTGCGCCAGCGGCGGCGCGCCCGCGGCGACGTAGAGCGTGACGAGGTAGGCGCAGTCGCGCCGGTCGTCGCGCGCGCGGACGAAGCGCCGGACGCGGGCCGGGGAGGGGCGGTCGATCCGCGGTGTCGTCATGCGCCGATTGTCCGCGCGCGACGAGGGTGAGGCGCGGCGATCGGGACCCGGGCGTTGCCCGCGCGGGATTCCCGCGCGCGGGACGGTCCGCTCCGCTACGCGACCTGCAGCACGTACCCCACGCCCGGCACGGTCACCAGGATCTGCGCCTGGGCCGGATCGCTCTCGACCTTGGTCCGGACGCGGTGGACCAGCTGCTTCAGGCGCTGGCGGTCGCCGATCCCCTCATAGCCCCAGACGTGGCGCGCCAGCCGCTCGCTGGCGACCGGGTGCCCGGCGCTGGCCGCGAGGTACTGCAGCAGGCGGAACTCGAGGGGGGTCAGGTGGACCGGCTCCGTGTCGTCGACGCGCACGGTCAGGCGCCCGGGATCGAGCGCGACCCGCCCCGCCGTGAGGGTCGGCTCGTGCGCCGGCTCGGCCCGGCGCAGCAGCGCGCGCACGCGGGCCAGCAGCGTCCGCGGGCTGAACGGCTTGACGAGGAAGTCGTCGGCGCCCAGGTCCAGGCCGCGGACCTGGTCCTCCTCGCTGCCTCGCACCGTGAGCATCATGACCGGGGTGCGCGAGACGGCGCGGATCCTCCGGCAGGTCTCGAAGCCGTCGAGCTTCGGCATGTTGACGTCGAGCACGACCAGGTCGGGCTGCTCGCGCTCGAACACCTCCAGTGCTTCGACGCCGTTGCCGGCCTCGAGCACGAGGTAGCCCGCCTGCCGCAGCGCGAAGCCGATCAGCCCGCGCAGGTCGAGATCGTCGTCCACGACGAGTATCTTCACGGGCTCCTCAGAAGCCGACGCGGAGGCCCAGCTCGAGCGTCCGCGGAGGGCCCGCGAGTCCGAGCGCCTGGCCGAAGTTCACCGAGGTGACGCGTCCGTCGATCAACGCCGGATTGAAGCGATCGAACAGGTTGAAGACCTGCAGGTACCACTCGCCGCCCGTCCCGCCGCCGAGCCCGAAGGGCTGCGACAGCCTCAGGTCGACCTGTGCGAAGGGCTCGGCCGAGAGACTCTCCACCGGCGCGAGGCCGACCTCGCGGCGCAGCGCGTTGATCGGCCCCAGCGGCGAGTCCTCGCCCTGGTTGCGGCCGACTCCCTCCGGCCGGTCCGAGGTGATGCCGTCGAGGTTCTCGTCGCGGCCGGTGGTGACGTTGTACGGAATCGCCGTCGCGTACTGCGCCGCCGCGCCCAGCCGCAGCCCCCAGAAGCCGAGACCCAGCGAGCCCGAGAGCACCAGCCGGTGGCGCCGGTCGTAGTCCGAGCGCCCCTTCTCGCCGGCGATGTCGCCGGAGTCGGGCGGCAGCGCGATCCCGCCCTTGAGAGGATCGGGCGAGAGATCTTCCGCGGTCGACCAGGTGTACGAGGCCGAGGCCCAGTCGGCGGCGCGCGACCAGCGGTAGCCGAGCGTGACGCCGGTGTACCAGGTGCGCCCTTCGGTGGTGATCGCGGCAATCGAGCCGACCTCGGCGTCGCGGTGGATCGGCATCCCGTTCGCGTCCGTGGTCACCACCGGGTTGAGGTCGCGCATCATCACCTGGTGGTAACCGAGCACCCGCACGGCTTCCAGCGACAGCGCCCCGAACTGCCCGAGCGCGCGGTCCGCACCGAGCGTGTACTGGACGGCGTAGGGCGTGTCGAGTTCGGTCGCGGTGGAGAAGCGCATCGTCAGGTTTTCGGGGAAGACCAGGCCGGAGAGGATCAGGTCGATCCCGTACTGCTCGACCACGTCCTCGGTGATCTCGAACGTCAGGCCCTGCGGGAAGATCAGGCCGATCTCGGTCTGCGCCGTCACGGCCGACACGGCCGGGAAGCCGAGCGGGATCTTGTCGTAGAAGACGCCGGCGCCGCCGCGGACGATGGTCTTGCCGTCCGGCGTGGCCAGCCAGCTGAACGCCGCGCGCGGCGCAAGGTTGTTCGTGTCGCGCCCGGCGCCGCCGTTCTCGACGCGGGACGGCACGCCGACCGCTGCGGGCAGCACGTAGCTCGCCAGATCGTAGCGCAGGCCGTAGTCGATCGTGACGCGCGGGTGCGCCTGCCAGCTGTCCTGGAAGAACAGCGCCAGCTGGGTGTCGTCGAGCGTGACGTTCGGCTTGCCGTCGATGTACTGGAACACGAACGGGTAGCTGTCGATCCGGCCCGGCTCGTCGACCAGGCCGTCGCCGTCGTCGTCGACGTCGGGGATGCCGGGGCAGGGGACCGGAGTGCTGAGATCCGCGCAGAACGGGTCGCCCGGCGGGCAGCGCGGGACCTCGGAGGCGAGCAGGTCGCCGCAGTCGCCCGGCTCGAACGGGAGGTCGGTCGCGTAGAGGAAGTTGCCGTTCGGATTGAAGGCCGTCTGCGCCTTCGTGCGGGTCCAGAGCAGGTCGACGCCGGCCTTGAACTGGTGCGTTCCGGCCGTCCAGGCGACGTTGTCGAGCAGCTCGACCCGGTCCTCGGTGCGGTCCTGGAACGCCAGGTTGTTGCCGCCGAACAGGCCGGACGGCCGTTCGACGCCCGGCCGCGTCGAGTTGGCGTTCTGTGTGAAATCGGATGTTCCCACGAGCATCCGGAACTCGTTCACCACCCGCGGCGAGATCACCGAGGTCAGCGTCCCCGCCAGTTGCCAGTCCTCTTCGTCGAGCGTGAACCCCGCCTCCGGCGTCGTCACCCCCCCGACGTTCAGGCCTTCCGAGGCGCGCTTGTCGCCCGACAGCCGCGCCATCAGGAAATCGCTGTCGGACAGGTTGAAGTCGCCGCGCAGGAAGATGTTCGAGTCGCGGTTCGTGCCGCGCAGGACGCCCCCCGGAACCCCGTTCCGATCGACCCCGGTGTAGGGGTAGACGTCGTCGCTCGCCTGCTGCTCGAAGGCCAGGAAGTAGAACGACCGGTCGCGCACCATCGGCCCGCCCAGCTTGAAGCCGAACGCGCCCAGCTCGCCGGAGTCGTCGGCGCTGGCGCCGGGCAGGTCTTCGACGAAGCTGCCCGCCGAGTTGAACTGGCGGCTCGAGCCCTGCACGAACGCCGAGGCGGCGAAGTCGTTCTCGCCGCGCTCGGTGACGACGTTCATCACGCCGCCCGTCGCCCGCCCGAACTCCGGCGCGAACGAGTTCTTCATCAGCACGTACTCGCGCACGACCTGCTGCGAGAAGAAGCTGTTGAGCGTCGTCGAGCTGACGCGGTCGCCGTTGTCGAGTCCGTCGACGAGGTAGGCGTTGGCGCGCCCCCCCTGGCCGTTGGCCGAGAAGACCGCCCCCCGTTCTCCGTAGAACGCGCCGGGCGGCGTGGCGACGATCGAGGAGTCGAGCAACGCGAGCTGCGTGATGGCGCGCCCCTGGACCGGCAGCGCGTCCACCCTCAGGTTGTCGATCCGCAGCTCGGTGCTGGTGCGCTTCGGCTCGAGCAGCGGCGTCGTCCCCTTGACCTCGACCTCTTCCGCGATCCCGCTCAACACGACGAAGTCGACCCGTCCGGTCTGCTGCAGGGCGAGCGTGACGGCGCGCTCGCCCCCCGGGTTCCCCTCGGGCGAGGTTGCGGTCACCACCCACTCGCCGGGGGGGAGCGACCCCATCACGTAGCGCCCGTCGGGGCCGGCCAGGGTCGAGCGCACGACACCGGTCGCGGCGTGCCGCGCAGAGATGACCGCGTCGGCGACCGGCCTGCCGTCCGCCCCCGTGACGGTGCCCTGGAGCGACGAGGAGACGGTCTGGGCCGCCGCGGGCAGGACCGAGGCCAGGGTGAAGAGCAGGACCGCGGCGAGACGCCGCGCCCTACCGCCTGTAGGGGCCGGGCTCCGTCCCGGCCCGGGCCCGCGTCGCGCGGGCCGCCACGGAGGGCGGCCCCTACCGGCCATAGTGGCCCCACGGCCCGGTCCCGGTCCCGCCGCGCGCCTGCACGAGGTAGAAGCGCGACGAGGGGGTCCCGTCCCAGCAGGTCACGTTGCCGACGTCGGCCACGGTGCTCCAGCCCGTCGCCGAGGCGGCGTTGTCGGAGCCGAGGATCCGGTAGCCCGCGAGGCACGGGTCGGCGAGCGCGTTCCAGCAGAAGCGCAGCGTGCCGCCGGCCAGCCGCGTGATCCGGAGCCCCTGCACCTCCTGTGTCGGCGTGCAGCCGCCGGCCGTCGTCCCGAGGACCTCGACCGGGTAGACCTTGTCGGGATCGCCGAAGAGCTGCGTCGGGTAGACGAGGCTCTCGTAGGTGCGCGTCACGCCGGTCGAGGGATTCTTGAAGTTCGAGAGCGACGTCACGGTGAAGTAGTAGCTCTTCCCCGGCGACAGGCCGCTGATCGTGGCCGAGGTTCCATTGAAGGCGACCTGCCCGGCCTGGGTCTGGGAGTTGAACGCGTAGCCGCTCGAGCTGCCGGAGTCGGTGTCCCAGTAGACCTTGTAGCCGCTGATCCGCTGCGTGAGCAGGCCCGGGTCCCACGACAGCGTGATCGAGCCCGTGGTCTGGCCCGTCACCGTGATCGAGAGCGGAGGGTAGAGGCCGAACTTGATGCTGGTCTCGTCGACCGTGGTCCACGAGTTCTCGTCGGGGGGGTTCTGCGGGCCCCGGATCCGGGCGACGCTCCCGAGGTGCGGGACCATCCACTGGTAGCTGATCGTTCGCGCCTCGTCCACCTTGAAGAAGGCGGAGCACCCGGAGACGCTGTAGATGCAGAAGTCGGCGTAGACCTTCACGAGCATCGCGTTGAAGGTGTGCCCCGACGGAATCTTGACCACGCCGTTCTTGATCGCCGCGGCGCCCTGCTTGCCGCTGTGGGTCCCGCAGGCCTTGGAGTACAGCCTGTCGAAGAGGTTGGGCGCGCCGCAGGTCTGGTTGAAGACGTTCTGCTCGCAGTTGAACGGGCCGCCGGCCCAGCTGTCACCGGGAGCCATGTAGAACCCCTTCGCGTCCTGGTGGCCGAAGAGATAGAGCGGCACCGGTGTGCGGGTGCCTGTCCCGTCGCTCGTGAAGCAGTAGCCGGTTTCGCCGCTGCCCAGCGCCCCGGTCTTCCCCTCGTTCTGGCGGCCCGCGCGGAGCCAGAGGATCACTTTCGTCGGGTCCGAGGTGTCGAACTGGACCGACTGGTTGTCCTTGCGGAGGTTGGCCGTGCTGTCGAAGCTCTTGTCGGTGCGCTCGAGCGACCAGCCCGGGGCCGCGGTGTAGCCGCAGCGGTTGAGGTTACAGGTCTCGGCGGAGGTCATCTCGGCCTGCGATTCGGCGAGCTCCGTCCCGGTGTTGTTTGCCGAGAAGTCCCAGTACGACGCCGCGACCAGCTCGCCCGCGGTCGCGTAACCCGGGGTGGTCAGCGCCGAGACTGCCGTCCCCTTGCCGCGGTCCCACCCGTACGAGACGTCGTGGTAGGGGCCGGTCGCGATCTCGGTCGAGTAGATCTTCAGCTCCGCGACCCCGTCGGGGGCGTACGTGGCGGCGTCGGGCGGCGCGCTCCAGTCATCAGGCGCTCCCTCCCAGAAAATCGAGGCCAGCAGCCGGGCGTCCCCATCGAGCCAGGCGTAGCCATGCCGCGCCGGCTGCCGCGGGAGATCCTCGCCGTCGTGCCGATCGATCGTTACCCGCAGCAGGGTCGCCTCGCGCGGGCCGATCGGCAGCTGGGCCCAGCCGACGCCGCGCCCCTCGAGAAGCACGGATTCAACGTCCGTCTCCGCCTTGCTCGACTCGCCGGGACGGAGGACGCGGAGTGCGAGCGGCGGCAGAGCGGTGTCGCTGCGCCGGGCGGCGGGCAGCGCCGCCAGGTTCCAGCTCGTGCGGCCCTCGGGGGAGAGGGCGTCGGGGGGCAGCCCGGTCCCGGCGGCAAGTGCCTGAGCCGTCAGCGCCGAGCACAGGAGAAGTGCCCGGGACGCGATGCGTGCGACGATCCTGACGGCGTGCATGGCGCCTCGACGCTCCTTCCGCCCGTACCCCGTTTGATTATCAACGAGCCGCGGAGGGAAGTCAGCCGCTGCGACGGGGACACTGGCCCAGCGCGTCCGCGTCCGCCGGGTGCTCCGACCGAAGGCGGGGAGAGAGGCCGCGGGAGGCTGTCGGCCCCGGCTCCATGATCCGGACTAAAGCGTCGCCCGGAGCCCGTCGGCCTCTACGATCCAGCCCGCGGCATCGGGATCGCCCGCCTTCTCGCGGGCCAGAGCGAGTGCCCGCGCCCGGTCGAGTGCCGCGGAGGCCCCGTCCGGGTCGCCGTTCCGGGCCAGCGCCTCGGCGAGGACGAGCTGATTGGGCGGGTAGTCGGGCCGCAGCTGTGCCGCCGCCCGGGCCTGCGCGAGCGCCTCCTCGGCGTCCCCGGGCCCCGCCGGCCAGCCCGGTGCGCGCAACAGGACCAGCGCCAGCGCGCGCTGCGGTCCCGCCTCGTCGAGCGCCGGGTCGGCCGCAATCGTCTTCCGCAGCAGCTCGACCATCCGGTCGACGCCGTCGAGCGCGGTCGACGGGCGCTCGCGGGCCTGCTGCCCCAGGCCGAGCGCCAGCCAGTAGTCGCAGGCCGCGTTGCCGGGCGCGCGGCGCTGGCACCACTGGCCGGACTGCACGGCGGTCGTTGCCAGCTCGGCGCGAAGGACCGGATCGCTCTCGTGTTCCACGAGCCAGGTGCTGGTGCGGGCCGCCCCGATCAGTCCCGCGGCGTCCGCTTCGTCGGCGCGCGCGGCGGAGAGGTAGAGCTGCTGCGCCTCGCGGGCCGCGGCCAGCGCGCTGCCCGCGTCCCCGCTGCCCCGTCGCGCCCAGGCCGCGTCGGCGCGGCGCATCAACTGATCCGCGCGCTCGTCGGATGCCGGCTGCGCGCCGCCGAGCACCGCGACGGGCGGAGGCTCCTTCAGCGCGGAGGCGCAGGCGGCGGCGAGCAGCGCGACGAGCAGCGGGGCGAGTCGTGCCGCGCGCGGCGGAAGCGGTGGGCGCGCCGCGCGCCCGCGCGTCACGGCGCGGACTTTGCCGCGCCGGGCGCGGTCGCGGGCCCGGCCGAGGGCGCCGGCGCGGGTGCGGTGTCGGGCACGGCATCGTACGCGGCGCGCACCTTCTCGAGCGCGCTCGCATCGACCGGCGCGAAGCGCGCGATGCGGGCCCCCGCCAGCGCGGCCGCCGCGTCGGGGCGCGCGCCGAGGCCGGCCAGCGCCTTGACCAGCGCCGCAGCCTCCGGCTCCGGCAGGCGGCCGCGGACCGTGCAGAGCAGGGCCCCCGGCATCGGCGCCGAGCGCGCCACGACCTCGAGATCCTTCGCGAAGGGGAGCGTCGCCAGCGAGTCGGCCTGCGCGCGGTCGAGCAGGAGTGCGATCTTCTCCCCGGTCGCCGCGCGGCGCAGCGCGGAGAGGACCGCGCCGGCGGGAGCGATCGCGACGCCCGCCGGGAGCGAACCCCAGGCGGCGAGCGCCGGGCCGCGCACGAAGCGCGGCGCGTACGACGCGCCGCTGACGAGCTGCCACCCGTCGAGGTCGGCGGCGCTCTTCAGTTTCCCCTTGCCGGCGACCAGGCTCCAGGTCTCGTTCGCGTCCGGCGCACCCGCCGGCACGACGGCCAGCCTCGGCACGAGCCCCAGCTCCTTTCCGTGCTTCAGGAACGCGGGCAGCGAGACCATCGCCAGTGCGGCATCGGGCTGCTGGAGCCGCGCCAGCCCGCCCTTTTCCGACTCCTGGTAGACGGCTGCGAAGCCGCCGCCCGGCAGGCCCGCCGCGGCGGCGATGGCCGCGGCCAGTGCGTCCATCGTGGGCTGGGCCTCCTTCGTCGAGCCCGGGAACCCGGGAGCCCAGGCGACGAGCGTCGGAGGCACGGCCGGCGCGGTCTGCACCGGACTCACCGCGGCGGCGAGCACGGCGGCGAGGAGGGCGACGGCGAGCGAGAGCGACGGGAGAGTCCGGTAAGGCGAGCGCACGATCACCTCGGGAAGAGCGGCGCCGCGCGGCGCGCGACTCGACGAGCGCACACACCGATCGTAACACGCCGCGCTGCGGGTCCGGTATGCTTGCCCGTCTTGGACACGCCACCGCGACATCCGGTCCTCGAGCCGTTCTTCCGGCGCATCGTCGGGCTGCGCTGGGTCTTCGTCGTCGTTTACGCGCTGCTGGTCCCGCCCGCGCTCTGGGCCGTCCTCTCGATCCCGCAGGACAGCGCGATCGAGCAGATGGTGGTCCGGAACGACCCCGACTACGTCGACACGCGGGCGTTCCAGGCGCTCTTCCCCGAGCCGAAGCACGCGGTCCTCGTGCTGGAGGCGCCCGACCCCTTCGCCCCGCCGGTGCTCGAATCCCTGCGGCGGCTCGAGGCGGCGCTGGCCCGTGTGCACCGGGTGCAGGCGGTCTCGGCGCTCACCGTCTTCCAGCGGCTCGACCCGGCGGCGGCCGTGGCCCCCGGCGCGGCCGAAGCGCTGCGGCGCTTTGCCGGCGGAACGGACTTCTTCCGCCGGCAGGCGATGGTCGGGGACGGCTTCCTCGGGGTGATGCTGGCGCTCGACGCCGGCGGACCGGACGAGCGCGATGCCGCGCTGGTCGCGATCGACCGCGCGCTCGAGCACGCCGGGCTCGCGCCCCCGCCCCCGGCCAGCGGCATCACCGCCGTCCGCCGGGTCGGCGGCCCCTTCGTCGACGCCTGGCTCGAGCGCGAGACCGCGCGCTCGTCGCTGCGCTACTTCCCGCTCTTCGGGCTGTTCGTGGTCGCACTGGTGTACGGGCTGTACCGGTCCTTCCGCGCCCTGGCAGCGATCCTGGCCACGCTCGCGGTCGCCGTCCTGCTCGGCGTCGCCGTCGGTGCGCTGCTCGGCTTCGGCTTCACGATCATCTCCTCGCTCGTGCCGCTGACGCTGATGGTCACCGCCACGGCCTCGCTGGTCTACCTGCACTCGCGCTACGTCGATCATCCGCCCGGCGTGCCGATGGCCGAGCACCAGGTCTTCGCGCTCGCCAACAAGTTCCTGGCGGTGACGGTCTCGATCTTCGCCGCCGCGGTCGGCTTCGCGGCGCTGCTCGTCTCGCAGATCCGGCCGATCCGCCAGCTCGGGACCTGGACCGCGCTGGGGCTCGCTGCCGGCTGGATCGTCTGCTTCACGCTCTTTCCGGCGCTGCAGCGGATCTTCCGCACCCCCGGCGTCGTCGAGCGCCGGGTCGCGGGGGGCTGGGTCGAAGCGGCCGCCGGGCGGATCCCCCGCTGGAGCTACCGCTGGCGCCACGCGCTCGTGCTCGGCTCGGTGCTGCTGATGCTGCTCGGGGCCGGCGCGCTCTTCGGCGTGCCCGGCGTCCTGGCGCCGATGCCGCTCCAGGTCAGCGGGCTCGACTACGTCGACCCCCGGCTGCCGGTCTACCGCGACACCCGCTGGTTCGGGGAGAACGTGCTCGGGCTCTCGCAGGTCTCGGCCTGGATCACGACCCCGCCCGGAGCGGTGCTCGATCCGGCCACGCTCGTCGCGGTCGACCGGTTCACCCGCGCGCTCGCCGCGCAGCCGGAAGTCGGCGCCGCGACCGGACTGACCGACATCCTGCGGCTCCGGCGCTACGCCGCCGGGGAAGGGGACGCGCTGCCCGGGGACCCGGAAGCGCAGGCGGCGATGGCCGCCGACCTCGAGCAGCTGCTGCTGACCGAGCCGGCGCTGCGCGGCTTCGTCGACATGAACACGCTGGGCGCCACCCACGTCAGCGTCGTCGCGCGGCGCGGGGCGCAACCGGCGGAAGGGGCGCTCCCCGCGGCGGTGCAGCGGGCCTGGGCCACGGTGGCCGGCGACCCCGCGCTGGCCGGGGCTTCGCTGAAGGTCGTCGGGCAGGGGCTGCTCGAGGCCAAGATCGGCGGGCACCTCGTGCCGACGCTGGTCGAGAGCTTCTTCCTGACCGCGACGATCATCTTCGCCACCTTCTTCGTCGTCTTTCGCAGCGGCGCGGCCCGGCTGATGGCGATGATCCCGTCGCTGTTCGCGATCCTGACGATGTTCCTGGTGATGCGGCTGACCGGGATCCCGCTCAACGTGGCGACGATCCTGATCGCGACCACCGTCCTCGGCGCCTCGGAGAACGACCAGGTCCACTTCTTCTACCACTTCCAGGAGAAGCGCAGCGGGGCGAGCACCGAGAAGGCGCTGTCCCACGCGATCCGCGTCGCGGGCCGGGCGATCTTCTTCGCGACGCTGATCAACGCCGGCGGCTTCCTCGCGCTGACGCTGTCGGACCTGCCGCCGATGCGGCAGTTCGGGATCGTTACCGCGAGCGCGTTCCTGCTCTCGATGCTGGCGGACTTCACCGCCCTCCCGGCGGCGCTCTGGATCTTCTTCCGCGCCCGCCCCGACGGGCTCGAGGAGAACGCGCGATGACCCGTACCGCGAGCGCGCTGCCCTCCCTGCGGCGCTACGCGTGGCTCTCGATCGCCGCGGCGGTGGCCACGATCACGCTCAAGGCCGGCGCCTACTACCTGACCGGCTCGGTCGGGCTGCTGTCCGACGCGCTGGAGTCGGTCGTCAACCTCGTGGCGGCGGTCACGGCGCTGGCGATGCTCGCTGTCGCGGAGCGGCCGCCGGACGACGACCACCCGTTCGGCCACACCAAGGCCGAGTACTTCGCCAGCGCGGTCGAGGGGGGGCTGATCCTGGTCGCCGCCTTCGGCATCGCCGCGACGGCGATCGAGCGGCTGTTCTCCCCGCAGCCGCTCGAGCACGTCGGCGTGGGCCTGGCGATCTCCGTCGTGGCCTCGACGATCAACCTCGCGGTCGCCCGCGTGCTGGAACGGGTCGGCCGCCGCTACGGCTCGATCACGCTCGAGGCCGACGCGCGGCACCTCATGACCGACGTCTGGACCACCCTCGGGGTGCTGGTCGGGGTGGGGCTGGTCCAGCTGACGGGGTGGCTGCCGCTCGACCCGATCATCGCGATCCTCGTGGCGCTCAACATCGTCTGGGCGGGCGTGCAGCTGATGCGCCGCTCGGCGACCGGCCTGATGGACAGCGCGATCCCCGTCCCGGAGCGCGAGCGGGTCCAGCAGGTCTTCGCGCGCTTCGCCGCCGACGGCGCCGAGTTCCATTCGCTGCGCACGCGGCAGGCCGGGCAGCGGCGGTTCATCTCGGTCCACGTGCTGGTTCCCGGGGAATGGACGGTCCAGCACGGCCACGACCTGCTGGAGCGGATCGAGCGCGAGGTGCGCGAGGCGATGCCCGGGTCGACGACCGTGATGACGCACCTCGAGCCGATCGAGGACCCGGTCTCGCACGAGGACGTGGAGATCGACCGGTAGGGCGGCGTCAGATCCCTTCGCTCGCCCGCGGCAGCGTGATCCCGACCGCGGCGGGCTGTCCCGCCGACGCCGGCCGGGCCTCGATCCGCCCGCCGTGCCGCTCGACGATCGACTTGGCGATGAAGAGCCCGAGCCCGAAGCCGTTCTCCTCCGGCTCCTCGCCGGCGATCGAGCGCACGAACGGGTCGAACAGCTCGGGGCCGCGGTCGGCGGGGAGTCCCGGGCCCTCGTCGGCGACCCACAGCGTGACCGCTTCGGCGTCGCCGGTGGCGCGGATCGAGATCGTGGACCCTTCCGGCGCGAACTTGTTCGAGTTCGCGAGCAGGTTGACCAGCACCTGGACCAGCCGCGTCTTCTCGCCCTTGACCGGCGGCAGCGACGGCGCCAGCTCGACCGCGACCCGCTGCCCGCGCTGCTCGAGCAGCGGCCGCAGCGTCTCCACCGCGTCCTCGACGATCTCCGCGGGGTCGACCGCCACGCCGCGGATCGCCCCCTTTCCGGACTCGACGCGCACGCTCTCGAGCAGGTTGTCGATCAGGTGGGTCAGGCGCAGCGTGCCGCGCTGGAGCGCCAGCAGCAGCTCGCGGGCCTGGGCCGGCGTCAGCCGCTCGATCTGGTCGAGCAGCAGCTCGATCGACGCCAGCTGCGCCGAGAGCGGCGTCCGGAACTCATGCGAGATGTTGGCCAGCACGGCGTCGCGGATCCGCCGCACCGCCTCGACCTCCGTCTCGTCGCGCATGACCTGGGCCTGGCCCCCCTCCTCGATCGGCGAGCTGGTGATCACGACCGTGCGCCGCCGGCCGTCGGCCAGCAGGAGGTGCTCGGTGGCGCGCGCGCCCCCGCGGAAGCGGGCGTGGAGGATCGGGCAGCTGGCGTCGCACGGGCGCACCCCGTGCGCCCCCTGGGGGTTGAGGACGTCGCCGCAGAAGCGGCCGATCGCCGCGTCCTGGGGCAGGCCCAGCACCGCGGCCGCCTGGGGGTTCAGGAAGCGGATCCGGCGCTCGCGATCGACCGTGAAGACCCCCTCGGCGATCCCGGCGACGATCGCCTGCGACTCGGCCTGCTGCCGTCTGAGGTTGGTCGTCAGCTGCAGGAGGTCGCGCCGCATGTTCTCGAGCGCGGCCGCCAGCGCGTTCGCTTCCACTCCCCCGACCCGCGGCACCGGCGTCGTCAGGTCGCCCAGTCCGATCCGCTCCGCCGCGTCGGCCAGCTCGAGCACGGGCCGCGAGACGCGCCGCGCGATGAAGAACCCGGCCAGCGCCGCGAGCACGGCCAGTCCGAGCGCCCAGGATGCAAGCTTGCGGCGCAGCGTCAGCAGCGGGCCGTCCACCGCCTCGAGCGGCAGGCTGACCTCGACCAGCCCGACGACCGCGCCGGCCGGGCTCTTGAGCGGGATCTCCGCGAGATAGGCGTCGGAGGGGCGGTCGCGCACGGCCAGGTTCTCGGCGCGCGACAGCGCGCTCACGCGGTGGGAAGCGCGCGGCCCCGCCCCGCTCGCCAGGACCTGGTCGCGCTCGAGGATCGCGATCGTGAGCCCGACCTTCTCCTGCAGCCGCTTCGTCAGCCGCTCGTCCACGACCGACGCCGTCATGACGACCGCGCCGGGCCGGGCCGGGACCGGGGCCGTGCCGCCGAGCAGCAGGAGCCCGCCCCTGGCGCGCGGGCGCAGGAAGACGCCGTGCCCCTCGGGCAGCTCGGCCAGGAAAGCGCGCCACGGGACCGACTCGCCGCTCATGGCGACGATCCGCTCGTCCTCCAGCACGGCGGCGGCGTCGACCGTGCCGGCGCGGACGAACTGCTCGAGGAACGCCGCCAGCCCGCGCTTGTCGCCGGCTTCGAGCGCCCGCACCAGCGGCGGCCGCTCGGCCAGCAGGTGCGCCGTGTCGGCGGTGCTCAGGATCTCGTCGCGGATCGACTCCTGCACGGCGAGACCCGCCCAGGTGACGCGCGACAGCGCCTCCTGCCGCGCGATCTGACGCATCAGCCGCGAGGCGACCAGCGTCACGGCGGTGACGGCGACGAGCAGCAGCACGACGTTCAGCGCGACGAGCAGCGCTCCGAGCCGGACCCGCGGGGGGGTGTCCATCGACGCCTATTCTCGCACTCCGGAGGGCGCGCGGGGAGGGGCCGTCAGGGGCGCTTCTTGCGCAGGAATTCCGCGCCCAGGACGAGCGCGAGCGAGAGCGCGCCGAGCACCAGCGCGGCCCCGTAGGCGCCCGCGTACTGCCGGTCGTCGAGCGCGCGGTAGATGTAGAGGGTCAGGGTCTCGGTCCGGCCCTGGACGCCGCCGCCCACGACCAGCACGGCGCCGAACTCGCCCAGCGCGCGGGCGAAGGTCAGGACCGCGCCGTAGAGGAACGCCCAGCGCAGCGCGGGGAAGGTGACGAAGCGGAAGATCTGCCACGGCCGGGCGCCGAGGGTCGCCGCCGCCTGCTCCTGGTCGGTGCCGAAGGCCTCCAGCGCGGGGGTCAGCTCGCGCACCATGAACGGGAGGGTGACGAACAGCGTGGCCAGCACCATGCCGGGGAAGGCGAAAGCCACCTTCCAGCCGACCGCGTCGAGCAGCGGCGCAAGCAGGCCGCGGCGTCCGAACAGCAGCAGCAGCATGTAGCCCGCGACGACCGGCGAGATCGCGAACGGCAGGTCGATCAGGCCGTTCAGGAACCGCTGCCCGGGGAACCTCTGGCGCGCCAGCACCCAGGCCACGATCGTCCCGAACACGCCGTGCACGACGACGCAGATCGTCGAGATCACGAGCGTCAGCCCGAAGGCGCGGATCACCTTGGGGTCGGCCAGGGCCGAGGCCAGCGGTCCCAGCCCCTCGTCCAGCGCGCCGACCACCAGCGCGACGATCGGCGCCAGCATCAGGAGCGCCAGGTAGCCGACGACGACGCCGACGAGCAGCATCCGTCCCCAGCGCGGGCGCCCCGCGCCCCGCCGCCGCGCGCTGCCGCTCACGAGGACCGCTCCCGGGCGCGCCGCCGCTGCATCCAGTCGACGGCCAGCACCAGGCTGAAGGTGATCGCCATCATCACGACCGAGACCGCGCTGGCCCCCAGCCGGTTGTCGGACTCGACCTCGCCCCAGACGTAGACCGCGGCCGTCTGGGTCTTGAGCGGGATGTTCCCGGCGATGATGACGATCGAGCCGAACTCGCCGATCGCGCGGGCGAAGGAGAGGATCGTCCCCGAGAGCAGCGCGAAGGAGAGCTCGGGGACGGTGACGCGGAGGAAGGTCCGGATCGGGCCGGCCCCCAGCGTCGCCGCCGCTTCCTCCTGCGCCGGATCGAGTTCCTCCAGCACCGGCTGCACCGTGCGCACGACGAACGGGTAGGTGATGAAGAGCAGCGCGAGGATGATCCCGGGCGGCGCGAAGATCACCTGGAAGCCCAGCCGGTCGTTGAGGAACGCGCCGAGCGCGTGCTGCGGGCCGTAGAGCGTGACCAGCATCACCCCCGTGACCAGCGTCGGGATCGCCAGCGGCAGGTCGATCACGGCGTTGACCAGCCGCTTGGCGGGGAACGGGATCCGCACCAGCGCGTAGGCGGTCAGGGTGCCCATGACGGCGTTGATCACCGCCATCACGGCCGACGTCCAGAGCGTCAGCTTCAGGGCGTGCCAGGCGGTCGGTTTCCTGACCGCTTCCCACAGTCCGCCGAGCCCGTCGGAGAAGCCGTCATGGGCGATGACCGCGACCGGCACGAGCAGCATCAGGACGAGGTAGCCCACCGCCAGGGCGCGCAGGCCCAGGCGCGTGGCGTTCCCGCCGCTCGTGCCGGAGAACACGGTCGCTCGGCCCCGCGCGCTACCGCTGCATCTCGGCGATTCCGCGGCTGTAGATCCCCTCTTCGCCGAAGATCGCCGGGACCGCCTGCTTCCAGCCGCCGAACTGCTCGATCGTGAACAGGTCCTGCACCGGCGGGTACTGCGCCGCGTGGGCCGCCGCAACCTGCGCGTCGACCGCGCGCAGGCCGTGGCGCGCGAAGACTTCCTGGGCCTCGCGGCCGCGCAGGAAGGCGACGAGGGCCAGGGTGGCCTCGCGCGTCCCGTGCTTGTCGACGGAGGCATCGATCAGCGCCGCCGGGTTCTCGATCAGGATCGTCGAACGGGGGATGATCATCTCGTAGTCCAGCCCGCGCTCACGCCCCACGAGGATCTCGTTCTCGTAGGAGATGGCGACGTCGCCGACCCCCTTCTCGAAGTTCGTGATGCTCTCGCGCGCCCCCTTGTCCATCACGGTGACGTTCTTGAGCACCCGCCGCAGGAAGTCGTTCGCCGCGGCCTCGTTGCCCGCCGGGACGCCGGTGACGAAGCCGCGCCGCGCGGCGCCGAGCAGCGCCAGCACGTTCCACATCGCGCCGCCGCTGGTGCGCGGGTTGGGCGTCAGGACCTGCACCCCGGGCTGCGCCAGGTCGGCCCAGTCGTGGATTCCCTTGGGGTTCCCCTTGCGCACCGCGAAGGCCACGATCGAGGTGCTGACCATCCCCTTGGTCGGGTTGTCCTTCCAGTCGTGGGTGATCAGGCCGGCCTCGACGATCCGGTCGATGTCGGCTTCCAGGGACAGCGCGGCGAGGTCGGCCTCGAACCCCTCGCAGATCGCGCGCGACTGCGCGCCGGAGCCCAGGTACGACTCCTCGAACGCCAGGTCCTGGCCCGACTTCTCCTTCCAGGCGCGCTTGAAGAGCGGGAGGATCTCGCCGTAGGCCTCGCGCGGCGTCGTGTACGCGCCGAGCGTGATCCGCGCGGCGGGTTTCGCCGCAGCGCCGGCTTCGCCCGCCTTGTCGCCGCCGCCCCCGCCGCACGACACGCCGAGCACGGCGAGCGCCGCGATCAGGACGAGGAGCGCGGGGGAACCGGGCAGTCGGGAGCGTGGCGCGTGCCGTTTCGTCATGGCTTCACACCTCATCGTGGGCCGGGTGGGGGGCGGGGCTCACGACCGCGGAGCGGACGATGAGCACCGGGGTATGTCCGTGTTCGCGCAGGGACTCGCGCGCGCGCGCCGCCAGCGCGACCTCGGGGTCGTCCTTGCTGAGCGGCGCGCCCAGCACGAGCAGGTCGTAGGGGCCCGAGCGCAGCTCGGTGCGGATCTCGTCGCCCAGTTCGCCGCGCCGGATGAGCGCGCGCGATGGCACGCCGAGCAGCGCGCAGGTGCGCTGGCCGCCGGCGAGGAAGCGCTCCGCCTGCGGTTCCGCGTCCGCGCTCTGGTCCGCCTTGTCGACGACCGACAGCAGGGTGGCCTCCGCGCCGAGGTGGCGCAGCAGGCGGGCGACGAAGAGGACGTCCTGCTTGCCGGGCTCGCTGACGCCGACGCAGACCAGGGCGCGCGTGATCGCCGGGAGCGACTCGCGGACCAGCAGCACGTGGTGGTCGCCGGCGTTGAGCAGCTGGCGCAGCAGGTCGCCCAGGCCGTCGGCCGGGAAGCCCATCACGACGAGGTCGAACAGCTCGCGCTCCGCCTCGCGCGTCACGGCCGCGCCGGGCGCGTCGGGGCTCATCCGGACATCGAGCGACGCCACGCCCTGGCCGAGCGCCTCGCGCACGCGCTGCAGCGCGGCGGCGGCCTCGGGGTTGTCGCGCCCGCAGCCGATCACCGTCGCGCGGGCGTGGGCCTGGCGCGCGATGTAGCTCCCCAGGCCGAGCGCGGCGTGCGAGATCGCGGACCCGTCGGTGATCATCAGGAAGGACAGGCCCGGGTGGGTCAGGGCGTGGATCCGCCGCACGCCGACCCAGGCCCGGTCGCCGGCGGACAGCGGCAGCGCGCGCGCCTGTTCCTGCGAGCGGATCGTCTCGACCAGCATCGACTCGCTTCCGAACGGGACCGGCGGCGCGATCGGACGCACCCCCTCCAGCGCCGGCAGCTTCAACCGCAGCCGCTGCTGGTCGCCGGCGAAGACGACCTCCTCGACCTCGCCCGCTCCCAGCGACGCCGCCGGCGCTTCGTCGTTCCACGGCGCGAGGGCCACGTCCTCCGGGCGGAAGAGCACCTGCACGCGCCGGACGGCGACGTCGGCCGGGGTCTCCGTCCCGAGCGGGAAGGAGAGCGGGCCGACGCGGACCTCGCTCTCGGTGCACTCGCCGAGCAGCAGGTTCGCCGTCCCCAGGAAGGTCGCCACGAACTCGGTCTGCGGCCGCAGGTAGAGCTCGTCCGGCGGGCCGACCTCGAGCAGCCGCCCGTGGTTCATCACCCCCATCCGGTCGGCCAGGCCGAACGCCTCCTCCTGGTCGTGGGTCACGAAGATCGTGGTGATCCCGAGGTCCTTGTGGATCCGCTTCACGACCCGCCGCAGCTCGGTGCGGATCCGGGCGTCGAGCGCCCCGAACGGCTCGTCGAGCAGCATGACCGAGGGCTGCAGCGCCAGCGCGCGGGCCAGCGCGACCCGCTGCTGCTGGCCGCCCGACAGCTGCACCGGGCGGCGGCCGCCGAGTCCGGCGAGCCCGACCAGCTCGAGCAGCGCGTCGACGCGCCGCTTGCGCTCGGCAGCGGCGACCTTCTTGATCTTCAGCCCGAACTCGACGTTCTCCGCCGCCGACATGTGGCGGAACAGCGCGTAGTGCTGGAAGACGAAGCCGATGTGGCGCGACTGCGGCGCCAGGGCGGTCACGTCGCGCCCCTGCAGGAGGATCCGGCCGCCGTCGACGCCGGTCAGGCCGGCGATCATCCGCAGGATCGTGCTCTTCCCGGATCCCGACGGCCCGAGCAGGACGAAGAACTCCCCGTCGGCGATTTCCAGCGAGACGTGGTTGACGACCGGGACGCCCTCGAAGCGCTTCGTCAGCTGGTCGAGAACGATCGACATCGCGGCGGTCTCCGGGCGGTTCCGTGGCGGTCACAAAGCGGTGACGGGGGGTGGCCCGCCCTGGAAGCGGGGTCCCCGGTCGGCCCGCGCCGGCCGGGCGCGCCGCTTCCGCCCCGGGTCCCCTCCGACGCGGGCCGTGCGGCCGCGCCCTCGCGAAGCGGCCCGCCGCGGCGGGCCGTTCCGCGTCACCTTCCACGGGAACGCTACGGCCCCGGCGGTTCCGGAGCGGGTGACGATACGGAGAGAAGCGGCCCCGCCGCGGGCGGTGCGGGGGACCGCGTGTCGTGCCCGGCTGACTGGAAGTCATTCCGGTTCAATCGCGTTCAAAGACTCTTGCCAAACGTCCCGGACGGATCGATCCTCGGGACGCTGCGGACGTCCTCTCGCGGGGGCGGCCGCGGGGGGGAAAACATGTCGCGAGCGGGGTCATTCGCCCTCGCCGTCGCGGCGGCGTCGCTTGCAGCGGCTCCCGCCGAGGGGGCGACCGTCTCTCTGCCTCCCGGGCTCGTCGACGGAAGCGCCGTCGACATCGTCGTTCCGATCGGGGTCGCGCCCGCGGACGGGATCGTCGCGCTCGACCTCGCCTTCGAGTTCGACCCGGCGGTCCTCGAGCCGCGTGCGGCGTACGCCACGCCGCTCACCGCGGCGATGACGCTCGCCGCCGACTTCGCCGTGCCGGGCCGCGTCGCGCTCGCGCTCTCCGGCGCCGTGCCGCTCGCCGGTGCGGGCGAGGTGGCCTGGGTCCGCTTCCGCGTCGTCGGGACCGCCGCAGAGACGACCGCGCTCGCCTGGGACTCCGCCAGCCTGAACGGCGGCGCGATCCCCGCGACGACGATCGACGGATCGTTCGCGATCGAGCCGAGCAGTGCGGTGCTGGGGGTGCCCGACGGGACCTGCGTGCTCGCGGGACAACTGGTGCGCGTGCCGGTCGTCGCGACCCCGGCGGATGGGTTCCTCGGGCTCGACTTCACGCTGCGCTACGACCCGGGCCAGCTGGCGGCGATCGACGTGCAGAAGGAGCCGCTCGCCGGCGAGTTCGAGCTCTACTACAACGTTCTCGTGCCGGGGGAAGTTCGCGTCGCGCTCTTCGGCGCCACGCCGCTCGCCGGCAGCGGCCCCCTGGTCTCGATCGGTTTCCAGGCGCTCACCGCGCCCGGGAAGTCCGCGCCGCTCTTCTTCTCCGGCGCCGACGTCAACGAGGGCGCGATCGCCGTGGCCCGCGACGACGGCGAATTCACCGTCTCGGTCGACGCGGACGGCGACGGCGTCCTGGCCTGCTTCGACTGCAACGACGCGATCGCTTTCGTGTACCCGGGCGCGCTCGAGAGCTGCAACGCCGTCGACGATGACTGCGACGGCAGCGTCGACGAGGTCGCCACGCCGACGGGCTTCGTGGAACTCTCCCTCGCGGCGACCCTCGGAGGCACGGAGCTCAGCTGGAGCGCGCTCCCGGGCGCCACCGGCTACGACGTGGTACGCGGCCTCATCTCCGTCCTGGAGGTGACCGGCGGCAGCTTCGCCGCGGCGACAGAGGCCTGCCTGGCGAGCGATCTGGCCGCGACGAGCGTCGTGGATCCCGCCGTTCCGGCGGACGGTGAGGCCTTCTGGTACCTCGTGCGCGCGGTCAACTGCGCCGGCCCCGGGACCTACGACTCGTCCAGTCCGGGGCGGGTGGCCGGGATGCGAGACCCGGGGATCGCACTGTCCGGAAGCGCCTGTCCCTGATCGAACAAGGACGAACACCGCGTGCCCGTTGTTCTGCGCCGCCTTCGGCGTACCTATTACAGATGCCGCGGAACGGGCGGCGGGTCGTCAGGGGCCGGGTTATGGTGAATCGAGATCGCATGCGTCCACCTGACCGATTGATCGGCTTGGTCACGCTGCTCCTGGCAGCGTCGATCGGCGCGTCCGCTGCGGCCACGGCCCGGCTGCCCGCCTCGCGCGGCGCGACCGCCACCGACGTCGTCATTCCGATCCGCCTCGAGTCGGCGGACGGGGTCACGGCGATGGACTTCACCTTCGACTACGACGCCTCCGTCGCCTCCCCCTCCGGCGTCTACCGGACGACCTACACCTCGTCGTACGCGCTGACCTCAAACCTCGCGACCCCGGGGAGGGTCTCCCTGTCGCTCTCGGCCGGCACCCCGCTCGTCGGGGCGGGCGAAGTGGCCTGGATCGCGTTCCGGATCCAGGGGACGGGCGGGCAGACGGCGCTCGGCTGGTTCTCGTGCGCGCTCAACGGCGGCGCGCTGCCGTGCACGACGCAGAACGGGACCCTCACCGTCGCGACCGCGGACTCGATCGTGCGGATCCCCGACGACGCCGGCAGCGGCCCGGGGACGACCGTCGTGGTTCCGATCTCCGCCACCAACGTCAACGGGGTCGAATCGATCGACCTCGCGCTGGCCTTCAACGCCGCGGTCCTGACCGCGACCGGCGTGGCCAAGACGCCGCTGACGCAGAACATGACGCTGACCACGAACCTCAACCTGCCCGGGGAGGTCAGGGTCTCGCTCTTCCTGACCTCGGGCACGCTCGCCGGGAGCGGCGACCTGGTTACGGTGACCTTCTCCGTCGTCGGCCCGCTCGGCGCGGCGACTCCGCTCAACCTGACGCGCGGCCAGTTCAACGAGGGGTCGCCGTCGACCCTGCTCGACGACGGCCTGTTCCGGGTCTGCGACGCGACCGACGCCGACAACGACGGCCTGTCGGCCTGCGCCGGCGACTGCAACAACGCCAACGCACAGGTCCGCCCCGGCCTGCCCGAGATCTGCGACGGGCTCGACAACGACTGCGACGGCTTCACCGACAACGCGCCGCTGCCCGGCAACAGCGCCGCGCTGGCCGGGACGCGCGTCGGCGTCGCGGCGCGTCTCACGTGGCCCGCGTTCGCGCGCGCCACCGGCTACGACGTGGTGCGCGGCAGCCTCGCCCAGCTCCGCGCGAGCGGGAGCTTCGCCACGGCCACGGATTCGTGCCGCGCCAACGACACGCCCGCGACGACGCTCGACGACGCGGCGCTGCCGGCGGCCGCGAACGGCTTCTGGTACGCGGTGCGCGGCGTCAACTGCGGCGGCACCGGCTCCTACGACGATTCCGCCGGCACGGGCCAGGCCGGCTCGCGCGATCCCGGCATCGCAGCCTCGCCCAGTTCCTGCCCGTAGGGGCCGGCCTCTGTGCCGGCCCTCCCGGATCCGCTCGCGGCCTCGGGCCGCCACAGAGGGCGGCCCCTACCGCCCGGCGCCGATGCGCGGTGCTAGCATCGCGCTCCCGAGAGGATCGCGATGGCGCTGTCGCCCGCGCGCTGGTTCCGCTTCGACGAACACGGCACCGGCTACCGCCAGGAGATCACCGGCGGCGTGACGACCTTCGTCACGATGGCCTACATCGTCGTCGTCAACCCGGCGATCCTGGCCAACGCCGGGATCCCGACCGGCCCCTCCACGCTGGCCACGATCCTCACCGCCGCGCTGGGCACGATCCTGATGGGTCTGATCGCCAACCGGCCGATCGCCGTCGCCCCGTACATGGGCGAGAACGCCTTCATCGCCTTCGGCATGGCGACGCTGGGGATCGGCTGGCAGCTGCGGATCGGGGCGGTCTTCGTGAGCGGGGCGCTCTTCCTTCTCATTGCGCTGTCCGGGCTCTTCCGCTGGCTGGCCGACTCGATCAGCCCGTCGATGAAGCGCGCGTTCGCGGTCGGGATCGGGCTGTTCCTCAGCTTCATCGGCCTGGTCGAGACCGGGATCGTCCGGGCGGGGAAGGCGGTGCCGGTCGAGATCGGCGACCTCTCGTCGGGCCCCGTCCTGCTCGCGCTCGCCGGGCTCGTGATCATCGCGGTGCTGATGGCGCGCCGGGTGCGCGGCTCGATCCTGGTCGGGATGGCGATCGTCGCCGCGGCGGGGATGCTGCTCGGCTTACGCCGAGCCGCCGTCGGGCGTCGTCGCCTGGCCGCGGTTCACGGGACCCGGCGGGCTGGCCGAGGTCGCCGGGCAGCTGCGCTTCTCCGAGACGCTGCCGGACGGCCGCACGGTGAGCCTCTTCTCGTTCACCCTGCTGCCCGTCCTGCTGACCCTCTTCCTGATGGACTTCCTCGACACGCTCGGCACGCTGGTCGGCCTCGGGGCGGCGGGGAACATGCTCGACGAGAAGGGGAACTTCCCGGAGATCGGCCGGCCGATGACCGTCGGCGCGGTCTCCTGCATGGGCTCGGCGCTGCTCGGCACCTCGACCGCGGGGGCGTACATCGAGTCGGCGGCCGGGATCAAGGACGGCGCGCGGACCGGTTTCTCCGCGCTGGTCACCGGGCTGCTCTTCCTGGTCACCCTCTTCTTCGTGCCGCTGGCCAGCGCGCTGGCCGGCCTGCGCTTCGCCTACGGCCCGGCGCTGGTGATCGTCGGCGCGCTGATGATCGGGCCGGCGCGCGGGATCGACTTCGACGACCTGACCGAGCTGATTCCCGCCTTCCTGACGATCCTGATGATGGTCTTCACCTACAACATCGCCAACGGGCTGACCGCGGGGCTGGCGGTCTACCCGTTCCTGAAGCTCCTGACCGGGCGCTGGCGCGAGCTGAACGCCGGGATGCTGGTGCTGTCGGGGCTGTGCCTGGCGTACTTCGTGTTCGGGATCGTGCACTGAGGCGGGCGCGGCGGACGCGCCGCGCCTCCCGACCTATCTTCCGGGGAGGGAGGACCGCGCCCGATGAACGCCCCGCCGCGCCCGATCGCGATCCTGCTCGACCTGCTCGCCTTCGCCGCGGGGCTCGGCATGGCCTGGGCCTACGGCTGGCAGGCCCGCGACCTGGTCTGGAGCCTCTGGCTCTCGAGCCTGGTCGTCGGCTACGCGACGATCGTGATCACGATCGGCCGCGGCGCCTTCCGCGCCTCGCAGTCGATGGAGAAGCTCGGGCGCCCGCTCGGGCTCGGCCTGTCGCTGGCCGGCGGCGCGTTCCTGCTGGCCTTCTTCACGGTCCACTTCGGCGGCTTCCACTTCGTCCACTCGGTCTTCCTCAATCTCTTCTTCCCGATCGAGGACCCGAAACTCTTCCCGGGCGATGCGCTCTACGTCGAGGTCTTCCGCCGCTACTGGCCGTTCCTCGCCGCCGCCTTCCTGGCCGAGCGGGCCGCGCTGCGCGACGCCTGGACCGTCGCGTTCGACGTCCGCCAGCGCGGCGGGCGCGACATCATGAGCGCGCCGTACCGCAACGTCGTGCGGATGCACCTCCTGATCTTCTTCTTCTTCTTCGCGGGAATGCTGGGGCTGGATTCGTTCGGCGTCTACGCGGTGGTCTTCGCGGTCTACTTCTTCCCGTGGCGGTCGATCCTGGGGCGGGAAGGAACGGCGGTGCCCAGCCCGCAACCGTAGGGGCGGGCCCTCCGGGGCCCCCCTCCCGCGCGCGGGACACCGCCGCGACCCGGCGCTCGACCGCGTTGCCGCCCGGCGGTAGAATCATGGTCACAAGGACATGACCATGACGACCATCCCCGCCGGCGAATTCAAGGCCCGCTGCCTCGCGCTGATGGACCAGGTCCGCGCGCATGGCGGCGAGATCGTCATCACCAAGCGCGGCGTCCCGGTCGCCCGGCTCGTGCCGCCGCCCGCGCCGGCAGCCGACATCTTTGGCTGCATGGCGGGGACCGCGTCGATCGCGGGGGACGTCGAGTCGCCCGTACTGCCGCCATCGGCGTGGAAGGGCGGGCGTTGACGCTGCTCGACACGCATGCGCTGCTCTTCCTCGGGATCGCGCCCGAGCGGCTGTCGAAGCCGGCCGCGCGGGCGATCCGGCGTGCGGCCCGCGCGGGCGGCCTGGCGGTCGCGTCGATCTCGCTCTGGGAGATCGCCATGCTCGCCGCCGCAGGGCGGCTGCGGATCCGGGGCACCGTCGAGTCCTGGCTGCAGGACCTTCTCGAGCGGACGGGGGTCGCGACGCGCGAGATCACGCCGGCGATCGCGGCGCTGGCGGTCCAGTTCCCGGACGGCTTCCCCCGCGACCCGGCCGATCGGCTGATCGCGGCGACGGCGCGGGCCGAAGGGCTTGCGCTCATCACGCGGGACGAGGCGATCCGGGAGAGCGGCCTGGTCGAGACGATCTGGTAGCCGCTCGTTTGGCTCTCTCCGGTCCCGGCACCCCTCCCAGCGGTCGCCGCGCCCCCTTCCCGGCGGCCCCCCGGCGGCGTTAACCTGCCCCCCGATGGCCAACGGGTCCCAGTCGGGCAGCAACTCCTGGAGCTGGTTCATCGGCGGTTGCCTCTTCGCGATCGTCGCTTTCGGTCTCGTCGTCTGCGGCGCGGGGTTCATGCTCGTGCAGTGGGGGAAAGGGGTCGAGCGGAGGTTGAAGGACCCGGCGACGCGCACCGAGAAGGCGAAGCGCGTGCTCGGGGCGACGGAGCTGCCCGAGGGGTACTACGCGATGGTCGCGCTCAGCATCCCCTACATCGCGGACATCGCCGTCCTGACCGACAAGGCGCCGGACGACAAGGGGAACATCCCCGGCTTCGGCGCGCGCGGGCTGATCTACATGCGGTCGATGCGCCTCGGCGGCAACCCGAAGGAGATCGAGGACTTCGTCACCGGCAAGACCGAGGACGTCGACGCGCTGCGCCGCAACAAGATCAACATCGGCCCGGGCGACGTGCTGGCCCGCGGCACGCTCGAGGGGCGCGCCGGCGCGGAGAAGCTGCTCTACCTGGTCAAGCGCGGCTCGGTGCAGATGAACGAGCACAGCGTGCAGGGGATGTCGGCGCTCGTCATGCCGCAGTGCGCGTCGGCGGACGGCAAGCAGCGGATCGCGATCTGGTTCTGCCCGGAGCCGGAGGCGGCCAAGGGCCTGAAGCCGGACGCCGCCGACCCGGCCGGGTCCGCGGCCGCCGTCGGCGCCGCCCTTGCCGGGAGCTGCGGCGACCCGCAGGAGATCGCCGCGTTCATGGACCACTTCCGGCCCTGCGGCGGGCCGTAGCGCCCTGGAACGCGGCGCGGCGCGACGCGTCCCCGGCCCGCGCGTCCGTTCGGCGTATCATCGTCGCCCCTTCGCTCCGGGGGCTCCCATGTCCGCCGCCACACAGAGTCCGCGTTCCGCCTCCCGGTGGTCCGCTGCCGCGCTCGTCCTGGTCGCCGCTCTCGCGGTCGGTGCGCTCGGCGTGGCGATCCGCGGCGCCGGCGCCGCCGGCCCCCGCTTCGCCCCCGGCACCGAGCCGCCCCCCGCCGTTCCGGAGCTGGCGCTCGCCCCGGGCGCGCCGAACTCCGCGCTGACGGTCGCGATCGCGCTGCCGCGCACGCAGCTCGTCGGCTCGATGCGGCCCGCGCTGGTCTTCTCGCGCCCGGTCGTCGCGCTGCAGCAGGCGGAGGTGCTGGCCCAGCTCCCGCCGCCGGCTTCGCTCGCCCCGGCGGTTGCCGGCGCGTGGCACTGGCTCGGCTCGTCGGCGGTCGAGTTCGTGCCCGACGCGCCGTTCCCGATGGCGACCCCCTTCACCGTCACCGTCCCGGCCGGGCTGAAGGCGCTCGACGGCTCGGTGCTGGCGACGGTCTACAGCTACAGCTTCGCGACGCCGCGGCCCGAGATCTACGACGCCGCGCCGCGCGAGAACTCGCGCTGGGTCGAGCCGGAGCAGCTCTTCGCGCTGAGCTTCAACCAGCGCGTCGAGCGGATCGCGGAGCACGCGTGGATCGAGCTGCGGCCGGAGCGCGGCGCCCCGTCGCGCGTGCCGCTGGCGCTGGTGGGCGCGGTCGACGTCGCCGCGGAAGAGGAGCGCGAGCGGCGCGAGCGCGGAGCGGCCGAGGGGTGGTGGTCGCGCCGCGCGGAGCGCGAGCGCGGCCTGCCCGACCGCCGCACCCGCTACGAGCTGAAGCCGTCGCGGCCGCTGCCGCTCGACACGCCGATCGCGCTGGTCGTCGACGGCGCGCTGCGGGGCGAGGAAGGGCCGCTGACGATCGATCAGGCGCGGACCTACCCGCTGCGCACCTACGGCCCGCTGCGGGTGACCGGGGCCCGGTGCGGTTTTCCCTACAGCGACGAGTGCCCTTACGGACCGTTTACGCTGCTGACGACCAACGAGGTCGACCTCGCGTCGCTGAAAGGACGCGTAACGGTCGAGCCGCCGGTCGAGATCGACTGGGAAGGGGCGGAGTTCAGCGTCTGGAGGGACGGCGAGCCGGGTGTGACGCTCCCCGGCGCATGGCGCCCCGGGACGACCTATCGCCTCACGCTGGCAGCCGGTGCGCGGGACGTCTTCGGCCAGGAGGCCCCGGCGTGGGAGGGGACGATCACGACCAACGACCTGCGCCCGACGCTCGATGCCGGCACGCACCGTCGCGCTGATCGAGCGCGGGTCGAAGGCCGCGCTGCCGCTGCGCACGGTCAACCTGAAGACGGTCACGGCCGAGGTCTGGCGCGTGACGCCGGGCGAGATGGCGCAGGCGTTCTACGAGACCATCAAGGCTGACCTCCCGTGGACGCCACCGCGCGCGCCGTCGCGGGTCACGCTGGACGTCGCGACGCGCCGCAACGCGACGCGTTGGAGCCCGCTCGACCCGGCGGCGATCGCCCCCGGCCCACGCGACGGCGGCCTGTTCGTCGTCCAGCTCGACAGCCCCGAGATCCCTGCCGATCAGCGCCCCAAGAAGGGCCCGCTGCGCCGCGTGCTGGCGCAGGTCACCGACCTCGCGGCGCACGCCGAAGCTGGGCCCGGAGAGCGGCGTCGCCTGGGTGACGTCGGTCTCGAAGGGGACGCCGGTCGAGGGGGCCGCGGTCGAACTGCTCGCGTACGACGGGACGCCTTTCTTCCGCGGCACGACCGATCGCGACGGCCTCGTGCGCCTGCCCGGCGTCGCGGACCGCGTCGGTGGGAACGTCTGGAACCCCGAGCTGAACCTCCTCGTCGTCGCCAGCAAGGACGGCGATACCGGCGTCACCGCCACCGGCTTCGAGGACGCCTTCACCCCCTGGGCGATGGGGATGATGGGTGGCTGGGAAGGAAACATCCCCGAGGCGCTCGGCACCGTCACGCCGGAGCGCGGCATCTATCGACCCGGCGACACCGTCCACTTCGTCGGCCTCGCGCGCGTGATGAAGCTCGGCCGGCTGGCGCGGCCCGCGGCCGGGACCGCGGTCACGATCGCGGTCACCGACGGCCAGGGGACGGAGATCGCGAAGCAGGGCGCGAGCGTCACCCCGTTCGGCACCTTCTCCGGCGACGCCGTCCTCCCGAAGAGGGCGTCGCTGGGCTACTACTCGCTGCGCGCGACGTTGAAGGACGGCACGACGCCGCTCGAGTACTACGGCTCGTTCCGGGTCGAGGAGTACCGGGCGCCGCCGTTCCTGGTCAACGTCAAGGCCGGTGCGGCCGACGCGCTGCCGGGCGACCCGCTCGGCGCCGAGGTCGTCGCGCGCTACGCCTTCGGCGGCGCGATGGCCGGCGCGCCCGTCACCTGGAGCGCGCTCCGCTCGCCGCTCGACTTCCAGCCTCCCGGCAACCCGGGCTTCGAGTTCGGCCAGAGCGTCTGGTGGTGGGACGACGAGACGCCGCGCCCCTCCACCGCGCAGACCGCGGCGGGAGAGGGCGTGGTCGACGCGCGGGGGAACTTCGCCTTCGACGCCGGCCGCGCCGAGGCGCCGGGCGAGCGCCCCTGGTCGTACACGCTCGAGGCCGAGGTCACCGACGTCAGCCGCCAGCGCGTCGCCAACCGCGCGCGCGTCAGCGTGCACCCGGCCGAGGCCTACGCCGGGGTGCGCGTCGCGAACGAGGGGTTCGGCGAGGAGGGGAAGCCGGTCGCGGTCGAACTGATCGCAGCGGCTCCCGACGGCGACGCGCCGCGCCGGGCTGACGATCGACGTCGCCGTCACCCGCCGCGTCTGGAAATCGATCCGCAAGAAGGGGGCCGGCGAGCGCTGGGAGACGATCACCGAGCCGGTCGACGAGCCCGCGGCGTCGTGCCGCGTGACGACCGCCGAGACGCCGCAGCTCTGCCGCTTCACCCCCGAAGGGGGTGGGCTCTTCATCCTCGAGGCGACGCTGAAGGACGGCGCAGGCCGGACGCAGAAGACGCGGACCGGGCTCTACGTGATCGGCAGCGGCTGGGTCTCGTGGCTGCGCGACGGCACCGACCGGATCGACCTGGTCGCGGACCGCGCGCTCTACGACGTCGGCGACACGGCGCAGATCCTGGTCAAGAGCCCGTTCCCGAAGGCCGAGGCGATCGTCACCGTCGAGCGCGCCGGCGTGATGTCGGCCCGGCGCGTGACGCTCGACGGCGCGGCGCGCGCGATCCCGGTGCCGATCGACGAGTCGATGGTCCCGAACGCGTACGTCTCGATCGTGCTGGTGCGCGGCCGCGTGCCGACCGACCAGGTTGCGGGCGAGGGGGCCGATCCCGGCCGGCCGGAATTCAAGCTGGGCTACCTCGAGCTGAAGATCGAACGGAAGACGCGGCGCCTCGCGGTGGCCGTGACGCCGGAGCGCGCCGACTACCGGCCGCGGCAGAAGGTCGAGGTCGACCTCGCCGTGACCGATTCCAGGGGGCGCCCCGCGAAGGCGCAGCTCGCGGTCTGGGCCGTCGACGAAACGGTCCTGCGCCTGACCGGCTACGAGCCGCCCGACCCGGTCGAGGCGATCTTCGCCCCGCGGCCGCTCTCGGTCCGCACGGCGGAGCCGCTGATCAACCTCGTGCTGCGGCGCTGGTACGGCGAGAAGGGCGGCAGCGCTCCGGGCGGCGGCGGCGGCGAGGAGGCGGGCGAGATCCGCAGCCGATTCAGGACGACGGTCCTGTTCGCGCCGGAGGTCGTGACCGGCGCGGACGGCCGCGCGCGCGTGTCGTTCGAGCTGCCCGACAACCTGACGACCTACCGGGTCATGGCGCTGGCGGTCGGCGAGGACGAGCGCTTCGGCACCGGCAGGGGCTCGCTGACGGTCAGCAAACCGCTGCTGGCGATCCCCGCGCTGCCGCGCGTCGCGCGCGTCGGCGACCGCTTCGAGGCGGGGGTCGTCGTACACGCGAAGGACCCGGCGGCGCTCGGCGGCGCGCCGGTGGAGGTGAGCGCCGAGGCGACGGGCGGCGTCGCGCTGTCCGGACCGGCGACGAAGCGCGTGCGCCTCCCCGACGGCCGTGCGCAGGAGGTCCGCTTCGCGTTCGTCGGGAAGAGCGCCGCGCCGGCGACACTGCGCTTCACCGTGCGTGGGGCGGGGGAGCGCGACGCCGTCGAGCAGACGATCGTCGTCGCCCCCTCGGCGACTCCCGAGACGGTCGCGACCTACGGCGACACCGAGACCGAGCGGACCGAAGCGATCGTCCCGCCGCAGGGGGTTCGCCCCGACGCCGGCGGTCTCGAGCTGACGCTCGCCTCGACGGCGATGGCCGGCTTCGAGGGGGCGATGCGGCAGCTGGTCGACTACCCCTACGGTTGCGCCGAGCAGCTCGCCTCGCGGCTGGTGCCGTTCGTCGCGCTGCGGCAGATCCAGCGGGACTACGGCCTCGCGCCCACCGGCGCCACGGACCGCGAGAAGCAGCGCGCGCGCGAGGCCGAGTGGCTCGGACTCGGCGGGAATCTGTCTGGCACGGCCACGGAAACCGGCGGCCCGGCGAGGACGCCGGACGCGATCGTCGAGGAGACGATCGCTGCGCTGGTGAGCCTGCAGCGCGAGGACGGCGGTTTCCGCTACTGGCCGAACAGCTCCGACGCGTCGCCGTGGGCCAGCTCGTGGGCCGTGCTGGCCCTGGCGCGCGCGCAGGACGCCGGCTACGCGGTCGATCCCGCCGTGATCGCGAAGGGGCAGCGCTACCTGGCGGAGGTTCTGGCCGCCGGGAAGCCGGTGCGCTTCCGGTGGTTCACCTTCACCGCCTCGCTCGACGACCGTGTCTTTGCGCTCTGGGTGCTCGCACGCACCGGCGCGCCGCAGGCGTCGTACTACCCCGACCTCTTCGAGCGGCGCGGCGACCTGACGCTCGGCTCGCGCGCCATGCTGACCGACGCGCTGCTGCGGCCCGGCGGCGCGGCGGCCGACGCCGTCCGCGGGCGCACGCTGCTCGACGAGCTGGTGAACGCGGCGCGGATCACCGCCGGTGAAGCGTTCTTCCAGGACACGGAGCAGGCCTCGAACGTCGCCGCCTGGTCGTCCGACGTGACGACGACGTCGATCGTCCTGATGCTGCTCGAGGCGCACGCCCCGCAGCACGTGCTGGTCCCGATGCTCGTCCGCTGGCTGGCCGGCGAGCGGCTGCCGAACGGCGCCTACCGCTCGACGCAGGAGGCCGGCTGGACGCTCCTCGCGCTGGCCGACCTGGCGGCGACGCGCGAGCGGGTCGTCCCCGACTTTGCGGCCAGGGCCGCGCTGGGCGGCCGGGAGGTCGCGGCGGCGGAGTTCCGCGGGCGGTCGCTCGAACTCGTGACGAGGAACGTGCCGATGCGGGATCTGGCGGCCGCCGGCGAGGCCCCGCTCATCCTCTCGAAGCAGGGGGCGGGCATCCTCTACTACGGGGCGCGGCTGACCTACCTCCCGGAGCATCCGCCCGCCAGCGCACTCGACCGCGGCCTGGTCGTGCAGCGCTGGCTCTCCCCCTACGGCAGCGCGGGACAGGCGCGGAGCTTCGGCGCCGGCACGCTGGTCACGCTGACCGTCCGGGTCGCCACGCCGCAGGAGCGGCGCTACGTCGCGCTCGACGTCCCGGTGCCGGCCGGCTTCGAGCCGGTCGACGCCACGCTCGCGACCTCCTCGGCCGCGGCGACGCTGGCGCCGCCCCTGCCCGGGGCGGAGGCGGCCGAGCAGGGGGAGGGGTTCGGTGAGGACTGGGGCGGCAGCCCGGGCGGAGTGGGCGGCACGTTCGGCGGCCTGCCGGAATGGGCCTTCGGCGACTACACGCCGTTCGGACGGCGCGAGCTGCGCGACGACCGCGTGCTGGCGTTCGCCGACCGCCTGCCGCCGGGGGTCTGGGAGGTCCGCTTCGTGCTGCGCGCGACGACGCCGGGCACGTTCCTCTTCCCGCCGGCGCAGGCGGCGGAGATGTACCGGCCGGAGACCTTCGGCCGCGACGGTGCGGTCGAGGTGTCGGTGACGCCGTGAGCGGGCGGCACCTTCCGCCGCGCGCCCGCGGGGTGCTGCGTCCGCTCGCGCGGGCGGGCGCGCGCGTGCGTCGCGTCGCCGCACTCGCCGCCGCGCTGGCCGCGGCCGCGCTCTTCGTCGCCTGGCCGCTGCCCGACGGCCTGCTCGACGCCTCGCGCCTCGCTTCCGTCCGAATCACCGACCGCGACGGCGGCCTGCTGCGCGAGCTGCGCTCGGGCGAGGACGGCCGCGCGATCCCGCTCCCGCCCGGCCCGCTGCCCGAGCGCGTCGTCGAGGCGTTCATCGCGATCGAGGACCGCCGCTTCGGGCGGCACCCGGGCGTCGATCCGCTGGCGGTCGCGCGCACCGTGCGCGACATCGCGCGCGCCGGGCGCGTCACCGGCGGGGCCTCGACGATCCCCCAGCAGCTCGCGCGGCGGCTCGTGCCGCGCCAGCGGACGCTGGCCGGCAAGGCCAGGGAAGCGCTCTGGGCGCTGCGGCTGACGCTGCACCTGCCGCGCGGGACGATCCTGCGGGCGTACCTGGACCGCGTCGCGCTGGGGCGCTCGCTCTCCGGCGTCGAGACCGCGGCGACGGTCTACTTCCGGCGCCCGGCGTCGCAGCTCTCCCTGTCACAGGCGGCCCTGCTGGCCGGGATGGCCTCGTCCCCCGCGCGCTTCGACCCCTACCGCCACCCCGGCGCCGCCCGGGCGCGGATGCGTCGGGTGCTCGACCGGATGGCCGCCGCGGGGTTCATCGCGCGCCCGGAGGCCGACGCGGCCGCCGACGCCCCGCTCGACCTCGCCCCGTTCGAGGCGCCGTTCCGCGCGCCGCATTTCACCGCGTGGCTGGCGGCGACGCTGCCGCCCGGCACCGCGAGCGTGGAGACGACGCTCGACCCGGCGCTGCAGCGCTTCGTCGAGCAGGCGATCGAGGAGGAGCTGGCGGGGCTGGCGGACCGGCGCGTCGGGCAGGCGGCGGCGATCGTCGTCGACAACGCGACCGGCGAGGTCCTGGCCTGGGCCGGCTCGGCCGACTTCTTCGACGAGGAGAGCGGCGGCCAGAACGACGGCGTGCGCGCGCTGCGCCAGCCGGGGAGCAGCCTCAAGCCGTTCGCCTACGGCCTGGCGCTGGCCGCGGGTTTCACTCCGGCAACGCTCCTGCCGGACGTCGCCGCGCGCTACGCGACGCCGACCGGCGACTACGAGCCGCACAACTACGACCGCCGCCAGCGCGGGCCGGTGCGCCTGCGCGCCGCGCTCGCCAACAGCTACAACCTGCCGGCGGTCCACCTCTGCGAGGCGCTGGGGCCCGGGCGCGTGCTCGAGGTGCTGCGCCGCGCCGGCTACGGCTCGCTCGCGGAGTCGCCCGACCACTACGGCGTCGCGCTGGTGCTCGGCGACGGCGAGGTCTCGCTCTTCGAGCAGGCGCGCGCCTTCCGCGGCCTTGCGCGCGGCGGCGTGCTCGCCCCGCTGGCCGCGGTGCGGCGCGCCACCGGCGCGGCCGGGCAGCCGGTCGCGATCGCCCCGGAGATCGCCCCGGCGCGCTTCCTGCCCGCGCCGGCCACCGCGCTGCTGACCGACATCCTGGCCGACGAGTTCGCGCGCGCGCCGGCCTTCGGCGTCGACAACGCGCTGCGGCTGCCGTTCCCGGTCGCGGCCAAGACCGGGACCTCGCGGGCCCACGTCGACAACTGGACGATCGGATACACGCGCGAGCGCACGGTCGCGGTCTGGGCCGGCAACTTCGACGGCGCTGCCGATGCAGGGAGTCTCGGGAGTGACCGGGGCCGGGCCGCTGTTCCGCAGGATCATGAAGCGCGCGATGGCGGGTCTCGCCGCGGAGCCGCTCGTCGACCGCGCGGCCTTCGAGCACGCGGCGATCTGCGCGCTGTCCGGCGCGCGCGCCGGCGCCGCCTGCCCGGCGTCGATCGACGAGATCTTCCTGCCCGGCAGCGCGCCGCGCGAGGCCTGCGCGATGCACCGCCTCGCCGGCGGTGCGCAGCCGGTCCTCGACGTCGGACCCGCGTACTACGCCTGGGCCCGGCGCGAGGGGCTGTCGGCCGGGCCGTGGCCCGTCTCCGCTGCGGACGGCCGACGGCCGTCCGCAGCTACGCCGGGCCAGGCCCGCCTGCTGACCCCGGCGGACGGCGACGAGTACCTCGTCGATCCCGGCCTCCCGCCCGGCGATCAGTCGATCCCCGTGCGGGCGCTCCCGCCGGACGGCGTCTCCCGGCTCGAGCTGCGGCTGGCCGACGGCACCGTGCGGCCGCTCGCGGCGCCGTTCGTCACGCGCCTCGCCGCGGCGCGCGGGCGCCAGCGGGTGGAGCTGTGGGTCCCGGGAGCAGCCGCGCCCGACGCGGTCGCCGAGATCACCGTCCGATGAGCGGCGCCGGCGTGCTCCGCGCGGTGCTCTTCGCGGGGCTCGCCGCGGCGGGGCTCGCCGCGTCCGGCGTACCGCTCCCGGAAGAGCCCGGCGCTGCCCGCCGTCGAGGTCCTCGTGCTGACGAAGTTCCACCCGCGCGCGGCGACGCTCGATGGCCCGCGGGCGGTGCGCCTCGACGCCGCCGGCGACGCGCTGCTCGTGGACGGCCGTGCGCAGCCGGCCCCGCTGGCGCTCGAGCGCGCGCGGTGGACGATCACGCTGGGGGACGGCACCGCGAGGCGCTACCTGGCCGCGCTGCGGATCGCCGCGGCGGGGGACGAGCTGCGGATCGTGGCCGCGCTCGACCTGGAGGACACCGTCGCCCGCGCCGTCGCCGCCGAGACGCTCCCCGGCACGCCGCCGGCCGCGCTCGAGGCGCAGGCGATCGTCGCGCGCTCGTACGCGCTGGCCCCCGGCGCACGACACCGCGAAGCCCCGCTCTGCGACCTCGCGCACTGCCAGTCCCTGGCGCCCGCCGCCGGCCCGGACCACGCGGCGGCCGCGCGGCGCGCGGCGCAGGCGACGCGCGGGCAGGTGTTGCGGCTCCCTTCCGGCGAGATCGCCCGCGCCGTCTTTCACGCCGGCTGCGGCGGGGATACCGCCGAGCCGGGCGCCGTCTTCGGTGGCGACGAGCAGACGGGCGCGCGCGCCGCCGCCGATTCACAGTGCGCCGCCGACGCGTGGACCGTGGTGCTCCGGATCCCCGAGGTCGAGACCGCCGCGGGCGCCGCGCTCGGGGCCGGAGGCCCGGTTCCGGTCGACCGGCTGGCGCTCGAGCACGCTCCCGACGGACGGGTGTCGCGCCTGGTGGACACGGCGACCGGCCGCTGGGCCGCGGGGGACGCCTTCGCGCGCGTCCTCGACCGGGCCCGGGACTGGTCAGTCGTGAAGAGCGCGCGCTTCGGCTGGACGGTGTCCGGCGGCGCCGTGCGGATCGAAGGCCGCGGTCACGGCCACGGCGTCGGCCTGTGCCAGCGGGGCGCGGCGGCGATGGCGCGCCGCGGGGCGTCAGCGTACGAGATCCTGCGGCACTACTTCGGGGCGGCTACATTCCTCGCCACTCGAACTCCTGGGCCGGCCGGTTCTGCAGCACCGCTTCGATCTGCTCCATCTCCGACGGGGTGATCCGCGCCGCGACCTCGAGCGCGCCCAGGTTCTCCTTGAGCTGCGAGACCTTCGTCGCGCCGAGGATCGTCGTGCTGACGTGCGGGTTCTTGATCGTCCAGGCGATTGCCAGCTGGGCCACGGAGCAGCCGAGCAGCTGGGCGATCGGCTGCAGCTTCTTCACCTTCTCGATCCGCCGCGTGGCCTCGTCGTCGACGAAGCGCTTGTGCAGGAACTCGTACCCCGGGAGGGTCGCCCGCGTGCCGGGCGGGATGCCGTCGTTGTACTTCCCGGTCAGCACGCCGCCGGCGAGCGGGCTCCAGATCGTCAGCCCGAGGCCGATCAGGTCGTAGAGCGGCGCGTACTCCCGCTCGACGCGGTCGCGGTGGAACATGTTGTACTGCGGCTGCTCCATCAGCGGGCCGATCAGCCCCAGCTCGCCCGCGATCCCGTGGGCCTCCATCAGCTGGGCCGCACTCCACTCCGAGGTGCCCCAGTAGAAGGCGCGGCCGCTGGCGATGATCGCGTTCATCGCGCGGACCGTCTCCTCGACCGGGGTCCGCGCATCGGGACGGTGGCAGAAGAGCAGGTCGACGTAGTCGGTCTGCAGCCGCTTCAGCGCGGCATCGGTCCCCTCGACGATGTGCTTGCGCGACAACCCGCGGTCGTTCACACCCGGCCCGCCCCAGAAGATCTTGGTGGAGAGCACGAGGTCGCTGCGCCTGAACCCGGCCTTCCGGATGACCCGGCCCATCACGGTCTCGGCGTCGCCGTCGGCGTAGACCTCGGCGTTGTCGAAGAAATTGACGCCGGCGTCGACCGCGGTCTTCATCAGCTCGAGGGCGGCGTCCTCACCGATCTGGTCGCCGAAGGTGACCCACGCGCCGAACGAAAGCGTCGAGACCTGCAGTCCCGAGCGGCCGAGGAAGCGGTATTCCATCGCGATCCCTCCCGGGCAGTCGCGCCCGGGAGGGAGTATACCCGGCGCCCCTCAGGGCGCGGGAGGACAGGCGTCGATGCAGCCGCGGTAGTTCTCGGCGCAGGCGCGAAGCTCGTCGTTGACCGCCTCGCGCGCGTTGTCGCGGCAGACGAAGGCGGCGATCTGCGCCGCGTCGACGCAGCGGTCGCGGGCGGCGACATCGTTGGGGAACTGGCTGCGGCAGTTCTGGACCTGGACCCGCTCGGCGTCGTTGCAGGCGCGGATCGCGCGCTCGCGGTCCGCGCGCGGCCCCGCGGCACAGCCTTCGCGCTGGGCGCGGCAGGTCTTTCCGCACTGCGCGTCGATCCTGCGGCAGAGGTCGATCGCGGACTGGAATCCGTCCTGGCAGGTGGCGCGGCACTCGCGCACCTCGTCGCGCGCGGCCGTGAGGCACTGCCGCGTCGCGTCGTCGGCCAGCGCGGCGGGGGCCGCGATGGCGACGCCGAGAAGAAGGATGGGAATCAAGGTGCGTCGGGACGTCATGGTCGGCTCTCCTTTGCAGGGGGCTCGCGCCGGGCCGCGCTCCGCCCCAGCGGAATGTAACGCGCTCGGGAAGGGAGACGCCCGCCGCCGGGCCGCGGTTGACGCTCGCCGTCCGGCGGGTCGCCGGGCGTTTTCGGCGCGCGCACGGTCAACCGCGATAGCCGGCCGGTCCGTCTCTCTCCCGGCGCGGGCAGGACCGGACATCCCGGCCCGCCAGAAAAGGAGAACGACGATGAACGGCAGCAAGCTGACGATCCCGGCGGGGGTGCTTCTGATCCTGGTGGGCCTGATCGCCGGGGTTTCGATGGCGGCGAGCGGCACCGGATCCGAACCAGGCGTTGGCCCGGGCGGAGGCCACGGCCACGGCCACGGCCCCGGCTTCGGGCCGGGCGGTCCCGGCGGCGGCCCCTTCGGCCTCGGCCCCGCGATGCGCGAGCTCGACCTCACGGTGGCCCAGCGCGAGCAGTTGCGCGCGATCCTGGAGCGGGAGTGGGACGGCGGCCTGCACGCGGTCGTCGACGCCGCGCGTGACGCCCACGAATCGCTGCGCGCCGTGATCCAGGACCCGGCGGCGACCGAGGAACAGCTGCGCGCGGCGGCCGAGGCCACCGCAGCCCCCGACGCGACCCTCGCGGTAGCGCACCACAAGCTGTTCCTGGCGGCACGCGCGATCCTCACCACCGAGCAGCAGGCGCTCCTCCAGCAGTTGCAGGCCGAACGCGCCGAGCGCCGCGACCGGCGGCAGGAGTCGGTCGACGCATGGCTTGGCGGTCCTCCGCCCGACGCGCCCTGAGCCTCCCCGCGAAGGGGCCTGACCGGCCCCTTCCTTCTGCCTTGCGGTCCGCCGGACCGCCGCCCCCTCCCCGCTCCTCCTCCCCACCCTCCCCCCGGGACGGCGCGGCGTGCTAGAAACACCGGCACGCCGCGCCGCCCGAGGCGTCCGGCGAGGAGGATCCCGATGACGCTCACCCGCTTCGCCCCCGCCGCGCTGGCCCTGGCGGCCTTCGCCGCCCCCGCGCCGCTCGCCGCCGAGAACGCGGCCGCCAAGCCGGCACTCCCCGAAGGCTGCATCGAGGTGCAGCACATCCTGGTCGGCTTCACGGGCTCGGTTCCCGGGAAGACCATCGCCCGAACCAAAGAAGAGGCCGCCAAGCTGGCCCAGGAACTGCTGACCCAGGCGATGAAGGGGGGCGATTTCACCGCGCTGGTGAAGAAGTACACCGCCGACTCCGCCCCCGGCATCTACAGGATGTGCGACGCCGAGCAGGCACCGAAGGGGTTCTACTCGCGCTACGGGATGGTCAAGGCGTTCGGCGACGTGAGCTTCTCGCTGAAGCCCGGCGAGATCGGGATGACGGAGTGGAGCGTGGCGGACTCGCCGTTCGGCTGGCACATCATCAAGCGGCTGCAGTAGGGGCGTGCCGCGGCCCGGAGGGAAATCGAAGGGCACGCGGAAAGTGATTGGCGGGAGCGACGGGACTTGAACCCGCGACCTCAGGCTTGACAGGCCTGCGTGCTAACCAACTGCACCACGCCCCCGCGGCGTGACTTCCTGGGTGGTGGGCGGCACCGGGCTCGAACCAGTGACCCCCTGCGTGTAAGGCAGGTGCTCTCCCAGCTGAGCTAGCCGCCCGCGAAGCGGAGAGCCTACGGCGAGCCCCCCGCCGCGTCAAGGTCGCCCCCTGTGCGGCGTCCCCCTCGCGGGAGATCCCGCGCGGGGGACGAACCCGGCCATCCGGGGCGGCCGGCCGGCTCCGGGCGCGGCACCCTTCCCCCCGTTCCGCCGCGACCCACCACGGCGGGGGAGGGGGAGCCGATGTCAGCGACCGGGAAACCGCAGCCGATCACCGAGGACCGCACCGTGACCGCGGGGGAGGCGCTCGCGCGCTACGCCACGAACCGGCTGGCCGGGTGCAACGAGGGCGAGACCCGCGGCATCGCGGCGGCGCTCGAGCTCGTCGTCCAGTTCCTGGACCAGATGGGTCCCGAGCTGCTCGACCCCCTGACCCGGCGCCGGCTCGAACGGGGCAGCCCCCGGGCGGCCCGGGACCTGCTCGGCGCCGGATGCCTGGCCCGCCTGCTCGGCCCCTGCTCCCGGCTCTTCCCCTTCAGCGTCCTCGCGGGCCACGGCGTCCTCTGCGCCTTCGCCGCCGAAGCCCCGCGGCTGGTGCGGTGGCTGGGCGCGGAAGGGCTGGCCACATCGACCGACCTCGCCCTCTTCCGCGGGCACTTCCGCTGCGCCCGGGCGGCGCTGGACCGGCACGAGCGGCTGCAGGCCGCAGTCGAACTGGCCAGTTCTCCCTTTCTCTACGCTTCCCACGACGACATGAACGTCGGCCACTACCTGGTGGAGAGCGTCTCCGGGCGTGTGCTCGCGGTGCGGGCGAACGACGTCCGGCTGGAGCCGGTGCGCTGCCCGGTCGGGTTCGAGGCCGAGTTCCGGCCCGGCCAGTCGGTTTCGCTGGCCCTGCTGCGCAGCGGCGTGGGGTTCGTCCCGCTGGCGATGAACCTGCCCGCGACGCCCGAGGAGTTCGAGACGCTGGTCGGGCGGGCGCGGCTCAGCCCACCCACACCGTCTTGACGTTGACGAACTCGCGGATCCCCTCGCGGCCCAGCTCGCGGCCGAAGCCCGAGCGCTTGACGCCGCCGAAGGGCAGCCGCGGGTCGGACTTGACCATTCCGTTGATGAAGACCGAGCCGGCCTCGATCGCCGCGGCCAGCCGCCGGCCGCGGGCCAGGTCGCCCGTCCAGAGGCTGGCGCCCAGCCCGAACGGGGTGCCGTTGGCCAGTGCGACCGCCTCGTCGTCGGTGTCGAACGACATCAGCGCCGCGACCGGGCCGAAGGTCTCCTCCGAGGCCACGGGAAGGCCGGGCCAGACCTCTTCCAGCACCGTCGGCGCGTAGAAGAAGCCGGGGCGGTCGAGCCGGCCGCCGCCGACGAGACAGCGCGCGCCCTCCGCCAGGCTGTCCGCCACCTGCTGGTTCAACTCCGCGAGCAGGTCCTCGCGGGCCAGCGGCCCGACCTCGGTCGCGGGATCGAGCGGGTCGCCGATGCGCAGCGCACGCACGCGCTCGACCATCCGCCGCGTGAACGGCTCCGCGATCGAGGAGTGCAGCAGGAAGCGCTTGGCGGCGATGCAGCTCTGGCCGGAGTTGAGCATGCGCGCCGTCACCGCGACTTCCGCCGCGCGCGCGACGTCGGCGTCATCGAACACCACGAAGGGATCCGAACCGCCGAGCTCCAGCACGACCTTCTTGAGGGCGTGGCCGGCGGCCGCTGCAACCGCCATTCCCGGCGGGCTCGCTGCCGGTGAGCGTGACCGCCGCGATGCGCGGGTCGCCGACCAGCTGCTCGGCCCGTGGCCCCCCGATCAGCAGCGCCTGGAAGCACCCCTCCGGGAGGCCTGCCGCGCGGAAGATCTCCTCGATCGCCACCGCGCAGCCCGGCACGTTGGACGCGTGCTTGAGCAGGCCGACGTTGCCGGCCATCAGCGCCGGGGCGGCGAAACGAAAGACCTGCCAGAAGGGGAAGTTCCACGGCATCACCGCCAGCACCGCGCCGAGCGGGTCGAAGCGCACGGTGCTCGCGCTGGCGTCGGTCGCGATCGTCTCCGGCGCCAGGTGCGCTTCGCCGTGGTCGGCATAGTAGCGGCAGACCCACGCGCACTTGTCGGCCTCGGACAGGCCCTGTGCGACCGGCTTGCCCATCTCCTCCGCCATCAGCCGCGCGAACTCCTCGCGCCGCGCGGCAAGAATCTCCGCCGCGCGCCGCAGCATCGCCGCTCGTGCGGCGAAGGGCGCTGCACGCCACGCCACGGCAGCGGCGGCCGTTCGCTCGAGCTTCCGTTCGAGCGCCTGCTCGTCGTCGACGGCGAACGCTCGCACCGAGGGGCTTCCTGTCGCCGGGTTGATCGCGCGGAACTCCACGGCTGTCCCTCCTCCGGGCCCGGCCGGCCGGGCCGCGGGGAACCATGCCCACAACCCGGGATCGGTTTCAAGCCGGGCGGCCGGCGCCGGGACCGAGAGCCGCGCCGCCACCCCTCCCGCCGCACCCCGAGCGGTCGCCGGGGCCCGCCGGGCGGTCGGGGGGGGAATGGACGGGCGCGCCCCGGGGGGGCATGATGCCGGACCGGGCGGGCTACCCGACCGCCCGGCCAGCTTTGGAAAAGGCCCGCCAAGGGCGGGTTCCGACGGGACCGCCGGGATTCCCCACGGTGGTTGTGGCAGCCCGCCGGGGAAGTGTATGCTGCCGCCCACGCCCGACCCTGTTGAGGGGGAAGACCGCCTGTCAACCAGTTCCAGGAAGGACATCGCGCCGGAGCCGACCTTGCTCCTCGACGCGCCGGACCCCATGTTTGGCGCCGAACCCTATCTAGCCCGCAACTCAGACGGATCCAGGGTTCCGAGAGGCTCAAGCGGTTGGCTTTACGGAGGAAACGGACTTCCCGTGGCCGGACCTGACCGGTTATTTTGCTTGGCGTGCAATTGACACCTTTGTTCGGATTTGATTAGATCGAGCAGGATGCAGGCATGTATTACCCCGCAGAAAGGCCCCCATCGCGTGGCGCGACCGTGCCGCGGGGGTCGACTTTGCCAGGGAAGGCGGGTGGCCGCCCGGCCTCGGGAGGCCGTTCGTGCCCTGGACAAGATGCCTTGTTGTTTGGGGGTGCAAGCGAAAGGAGAAATGAGATGGTAGTTAGGAGAGGGCGAGGTCTCACGAGCATCGGGACCGCCGTGGTTGCCTGCGTGCTCACGCTGGCGTTCGGCGGCTTCGTGCTGGCTGCCGCGGCCCCGACGACAACGGTCACGACCACCAACGAGTTCGGTGTTCGCGGCTACACCACCAACGGCGACGTGGTTCTGACGAGTCCGATTCCAACCGGTGACGACCTGAACGGGTACGTTGGCCGGGCGGCTGAGTTGGATCCGGACTCCACCGCGTTGGGCGACTTCTTCCAGGGGTACGTGCTGAACGAGGCGCGCCAGGGAGCGGGCGCCGTCGTAGCCCGCGGTCCGGTGGGACCGAACCCCGGCGCGAACCGCAGCACCAACCAGTACCTCTACGTCGTGGGCGGCCTGGACGGCACCACGGTGCTCGACACGATCGAGCGCGCCGAGATCGCGGCGGATGGGAGCATCTTCCCGCCCGTCGGCGGTCCGGTGGCCGGGAACCTGGCCACCGCGCGCTACGGCGCGGCCGTCGTCGCGTGGAACGACTACATCTACGTGATCGGTGGCTACGGTGCCGGCAACGTGCCGCTCAACACGATCGAGCGCTTCACGATCGACGCGACGGGCAACCTCGTCGGAGGGACGACGCTGTCGCTGACGATGCCGGTCGGTCTCGGCGACCAGGCGGCGGCGGTGATCAACGGCTGGCTGTACATCGCCGGCGGTTCGACCACGGCGCGCAGCGCGGCGCAGATCAACACCGACCTCGTCGCGCGGGCGCAGCTGCTCCCCAACGGCGAAGCCGAAGGCTCCGGCTGGGAGCTCCTGCCCAACCTGCCGCTGCCGACCGCCGGCGGCCGCATGGTCGTGGATGTGTCCTGGGGCACCGGGCTCAGCTACCTCTACTACATCGGCGGCAACGTCGGTCAGGACCTGATCGGCGCGACCCGCAACCTGTACTTCCTCGCGATCGACAACGGCAGTCAGGCTGTCGTCGATCCGGACCCGGTCTACCCACCGAACGGTCCGGGGTGGAACTACCCGCGTGACGGCGTCGGCAACATCATCCAGACCGCGCGCCAGCGCGAGCTGTTCGGCGCCGTGATCAGCAATGGCTACCTCTTCCTGATCGGTGGCTTCAACAAGACGCTGCTCGCCACGACGGTCTACACCTCGGTCGAGCGTGCGCCGATCCTCGCGAACGGCGGGGTCGGACAGTTCACCGAGCTGGCCAGCCCGCTCACGCGGATCAACCCGGTGGGCGACGCCGGTGCCGGCGACATCAACGCCGCGTCCCTGAACAACCAGATTTACGTGCCGGGCGGACTCGACGTGAACGGCGGCGCCCTGACCTCGGTCTTCGAGCTGAACCTGGCTCCGGCGCTCACCGCGGCGGCCACGCCGGACGCATCGGTCTTCTCGGGCGTCCTCGACCTCGGCCTCACGTCGGGTGATGTCTTCAACTTCCGCTTCGGCATCGACTACGGGACCGGCGGCAATACGTACTTCCGCTTCCGGACCGCGACGCCTTCGACCGGTGACCCGTACAGCGGCTGGAGCAATTGGGTCGATATCAAGGACCTGCCGCTCGACTCCCAGGACCCGGGCAGCGGCGACATCGGCCGCTTCCACCTGCTCAACCTGTTCTTCACCCCGGGTGAGACAACCCCGTGCACCGGGGACGTGGTGGCGAACCCCTCGGGCGTCCAGGGTCCGATTCTCGACGTCCAGCAGATCGAGTGGCAGGTGATGATCGAAGAGGGCTCGGACCTCGCGGCCCACTTCAACGAGTTCACGATCAACCGCCAGCTCCTCGGCTTCGCGCTGCCGGGCGGGTACAACCCGACCAACGCGACGACCTGTGCGCCGAACTGGGCGCGCGCCGACTACAACGTCGACGCCGGCCGCGACGTGGCCGGGTACACGACCCGCATCGTTCGGCTGAAGGGCGTCGGCTTCCCGGCCTTCATCGGCGGCGAGACGATCACCTTCACGCCCGTCGGCCTCAACGCCGGCGACGCCCCGGCGATCGCCGTCGGCACCGTCACGGTCGTTGATGGCGCGACGATCGACGTCGAGGTCACGATCCCGACGCCCGTTGTCGTCGACACCTACGTCTACGACATCGAGGTTTCGGGCGGCGCCTTCCCGATCCCGCTCAGCCTGCGCCCCGGCCTCCAGGTCTTCCCGGCCGTCGACGTCGTCGACACGGGTGTCGACGTCGATCTGACCAATCCGGGCAACCAGAACGTCGTCCAGATCCTGGACGCCGCGTTCACCCGCCAGGTTGGCGTCTTCGGCTCCAACTTCCGTTCCGGCCGCGTCAACGACTCCGGCGCGACGGCGGTGGACGATCCCGCGTCCCTGGTCGGATGGCCGACCTACGGCGAGCAGGGCGACACCGCTCCGCCGCCGGTGCTGTTCAGCCTCAACAACCAGTTCCCGATCGTCTGCGTCACCGACGCGACCCAGCCCGCGGGCGGCATCGCGATCTTCGGCGGCAACGTCGACGGCTGCGCGAATATCGCCTCTCTCGGCGGCGCCCAGCTGACGGAGTTCATCTCCAGCGGCGAGCTGCGCGCGACCCTCGAGTTCCCGCCGACGACGCTCTCCGGCGCGCACGAGCTGACGATCCGGGTCTACAACCCCTCGATCAACAGCTGGGACGAGGCGGTCAACCAGACCGTCTACATCATCCCGTTCGCCGACGTCACCGACGTGAACACCGCGGCGAACGCGAACAGCCCGGGCCTCGTCGGCGTGTTCCCCGGCGAATGGGCGCACACCAGCCGCGGTGACGGCGTGACGGCCGAGCCGCTGACGATCAACGTCGTCGGCACCGGCTTCACCTCGTCCACCGGGACCCCGCTCGTCAGCAACGTGGCCTACATCCCGGCGCTCGGCAACGGCGCCCAGGTGGCCACCGGCTTCACCGTGAACAGCTTCACGGACTTCGACATCGACACCGACGTGCCGGTCAACGCACCGACCGGTGCCTACCTCGTCGGGTTCGACTGGTCGTACACGCCCGGCGTCTCCGACCCGGTCGGTGCCATTCCGCCGAGCGACGCGACGACCGTCAACTACATCTGGCCGACCGCCGCTCCGGCGGATCGTACCGCAGAGGCCTACGCGGAGGAGCTCGGCGTCTATGTCGATCCGCCGCCGCCGGCCGTGGACAGCGTGTTCGGCAACAACTGCCTCGGCTCGATTGCCCTGCTGCAGGGTCAGCCCGCCGAGGTCAAGGTCAACGGCAACGGCTTCGCCGTCGAGCTCCCGGTCTTCCCGACCTCGGCCGTTCTCAGCGTCACGCTGAAGAGCACGGTCGACCCGTCGGAGGACCTGGCCGCGACGTCGTGGACCGTCCTCAGCGACCGCCAGCTCGTGGCCTACTTCGACGTTCCGGCCACGCAGCGCGCGGGCCAGCTCTACTACCTCGAGATCGTCACCACGATGGGGACGATCGATTGGCCGGCCGGCGCTCCCGCCGCTCCGAACTCGCGGGGCCGCTGATCGTCGTGGTCGCGACGCCGTCCTGCGGCGACGCTTTCCGCGTCGGTTACGACTGCCTGTTCGGCGTCCCCGGCGAGGAGCCCTTCCAGATCGAGGTCACCGGCAGCAACTTCGGCTACGGCACCACGGTCGACCTCGGACCGGGCGTCAACATCCTCCTCAAGGAGGTCTACCGCGACGCGGTGCTCATCGGTCCGGCCGACGGCAACACCGGCAACCGGATCGTTCTGACCCTCACCATCGACGGCAACGCTTCCGCCGGTGCCCGCACCGTCACCGTCAGCAACGGCGAGACCTGCGGTCTCAACCAGAGCTGCTCGTTGGCGACCGCCTTCGTGGTCGTTCCGGCCCCGACGGTCACGGGCATCCAGCCCAGCCAGATCCAGCAGCCGTCGCTGACCGAGGGCGTCAAGATCGTGACGGTCGACATCTACGGCACGAACTTCACGCCGGGCACCTCGGTGTCGATCGAAGGGATCGCCGTCAACAACACCATCTTCTTCGACAGCGGCCACATCAAGGCCGAGCTCGTGATCGAGGCCAACACGCCCGCCGGTGACCGTTCACCGTCGTCGTGACGACGCCGAGCGGCACCGACTGCGCCGACGGCCCGACGGCCACCGGCACGATCACGATCATCGTCAAGCCGGAAGTGTTCTGCGAGACCGTCACTCCGGACCAGGTCGTCCTCGGCGGCGCCCCCACGGCCATCACGGTCGGCGGCAAGGGCCTCGAGGGCTTCACCCGGATGTTGATCGCCGCCGGCAACTCGATCTACGAGCTCTCGATCGAGGACGAGACCGACCAGGCGAACAGCATCACCGGCATCCTCACCCCGCCGGCCTTCGACGGCTTCAACTACGGGCTGCTCGGACGGCAGTGGGACGTCGTGCTCCAGAACGAGGAGACCGGCGCGATCCTCTACTGCCAGGACAAGTTCGCCATCTTCGCCGGCACCACGATCACCGACGTCGGTCTGGGCGAGGGCCCGCCGACGCTCTGCCAGGGCACGATCCACGACAATGTCCTGGTCACCGGCACCAACTTCCTGCCGAACCTGACGGCCGAGAACGTCTCCTTCGGGCCGGCCGTCCAGACGCGTGCGGTGCGGGTGATCTCGCCGACCGAGCTGAGCATCGACATCAGCATCACCGACACCGTCAACTCGATCGGTTCCCACGCGCTGACGATCACAACCCGCTGCCGGACGGCTCCCAGGCGACGCTGCCCAACGCGGTGATCGTCGCCCCGGTTCCGACGGTGACGGGCATCTCGAACGGCACGATCGCGCAGGGCACCACGCAGGCGATCACGATCACCGGTTCGAACTTCGTGCCGCTGCACGACCGTCACGATCACCCCGGCAAAACCGCGGGGTGTACCTGACCGGCGTCCTGGTCGTCAGCGAAAGCCAGATCACTGCGGTTCTTCACTCCGACGCCGGGTCCGACCCGGGGACCTACAGCCTCGTCGTCGCAGCGCCGGGGGCCGGCGAGCCTGCCGATCTGCTCGACCTTCACCTTCAGCAACGCGATCACGAACGTCGCGGCGCCGCAGATCATCCGGGTCGATCCGTCGACCGTCGGCGCCGGGATGCAGAACGTCAACGTGACGATCACGGGCAACGGGTTCCAGGAAGACGCCCAGGTGTTCCTCACCTACGAAGGCGAGGGTGAGGTCCAGTTCTGCGAGGGCGGTTCCATGATCTACGTCCGGTCGGGCGGCGGCTTCGAAGGCCCGGATCGGATCGTGGTCTGCGTGAACGTCTACGAGAACGCTTCCCCGCAGTTCATCGGCCTCGAGGTCGTGAACCCCGACCGCGGTACCGCTACCGCCTACGACAAGTTCTCGATCTCCGTCGCCAACCAGCCGACTCCGCCGTCGGACCTCAGCGCCGAGCTGTTCCCGAAGGGCAAGGTCAACCTGACCTTCCAGGACAACTCGACGAACGAGACCGGCTTCGTGGTCGAGCAGTCGCTCAACGGCGGCGCCTGGACGGTGGTCAAGAACATCAAGGCCAACCGGGGCCTCGGGACGATCACCTGCACCCTCACCGGCCTCAGGTCGGGCAACGACTACGACTACCAGGTCAGGGCCGTCAACAAGAGCGATGGCAACATCGCCTCGCCGGCGGCTTCCCTGAACTCCTCGATCGAGGTCGACAGCAAGCTCTCCGGCAGGCCGGTGATCGACTTCCTCCAGTACAGCTGCGACGAAAAGAGCTCCTACTGCGGCGTCCTGATCGAGTGGAGCGCACCGAGCGGTGGCTTCGCCCGGTCGTACTCGATCCAGCGCGCGGTCAGGGGCGGCCCGTACGTCTCGATCGGTGCGGTGGATGGCGCCGTGACGGACTTCCTCGACTACGACGTGGTCACGGGCACGAGCTACAACTACAGGATCGAGGCCCGCAACAACTACAACACCGTCGTCTCCGGCGCCAAGAAGATCAAGCCGTAACCGACGGTTCCTCCCCCGGCTGAAGCCGGGGGTCGCCCACTCCGAGGGGCAGCCGCGAGGCTGCCCCTCTTTTTGAAGAGCCGGCCAGGGGCCGGCCTGGCTCGCGCTAGGGCTGCCCCATCAGACGCGACAGCTGGCGCAGGGCGAGTTCGCGGTGCGACCCGGCCCAGTAGACGCGGGCGCAGCCGGGGCAGGTCCGGAAGCGCTGCTGAGTCCGCAGAACGAACGGGGGAACTCTTCCCGCGACTTCGCCCGGGGAGGCGTCCAGCGTCTCGGCGTTGCAGGCCGGGCAGCGCGTGAAGCAGCGCGCGGGATCGAGCGTGAGCCCGCACTCGGCCGCGACCTGCCGCAACTGGCCCGCGAGGTGCTCGTGCTCGATCAGCACCCCGCGGGTCACGAGCCGCCGGGCCAGCAGCCCGCGGTCGCGGGTCAGCACGATGCGCCCGCTCGCCGCCGCGCACCGCGCCAGCTCCCGGTCATCGGCGGAAGGGTCGTACAGCGACGTCGTAGCCGAGCAGGCGCAGCCAGCGCGCCAGGCGGCCGAGCATCGCGTCGACGATGAACCGCGGGGGCTCCACGTCCACCGCTGGAGTTTGCGCCCGTTCCGGTCCATCGTGAAGCTCCCGCCCGAAGCGAGCTTCCCGTGCCCCTCGACCGCCCCGCGATCCGCCTGCTGGCCCTCGACCTGATGGACACCCTCGTCGTCGACCCCTACCGGGAGGCGCTCGTCGTTACGACCGGGATGACGCTCGAAGCGCTGGAGCCGCTGCGCAACGAGGCGGCGTGGCACGACTTCGAACTCGGCAGGATCGACGAGCGAACGTACGCCCAGCGCTTCCTGCCCGCCTCCGCCGGCGGCTTCGACATCGAGCGCTACAAGCGTGAACTGCACCGGCGCTACGCCTGGGTCCCCGGGATGGAGCGCCTGTCGATCCGGATCGCCACGCGGGTTCCGATCCACGTCCTGTCGAACTACCCCTGCTGGTACGAGGAGCTGCGCGCGCGCTTCCTGCTCGACCGCTTCGCCAGCGGGCATCACCCCAGCTACCTGCTGCGGGCCCGGAAGCCCTCACCCGACTACTTCCGCCAGGCCTTGCTGCGGATCGGGATCGAGGCCTCCGCGGTGCTCTTCGTGGACGACCGCGCCGCCGAACGTCGACGCGGCGCGCGACGCGGGGATGCGGGCGATCCTGTTCGAGGGGGCCGAGCCGCTGGAGGAAGCGCTGCGGCGGCTGGTCTGAGGCCGGCGGTCCGGCCGGCCGCGGGGACCTACAGGCAGGCGACGAGCGCGCGCGCGTCGTCCGCGGCGTGCTCGAGGAGCGCGCTCAGCTCGTCGTCACTCCACCGCACCGGCCCGTCGCGCAGCGCCCCCGCGACCCACGCGGCCAGGGCATCGAGCGGTTCCCCCGCGGCCAGGCCCGGACCCGCAGCCGCGAGCGCCGCGCCGAGCCACGCCGCCGGGCGCGCGGGAACCGGCGCCGCGTCCGGGGTCAGCTGGTACTCCGTCGCGTTGCGCACGACGGGCGGCATCTCCCAGCGCGCCAGCAGGGCGGCCCCGGCGGCAGGCGAGAGCGCGTGCAGGGCCTCGCGCAGCGCCGCCGCGGAGGGTGGGTCGATCGCACCCTCGCGCACGAGGCGGGACACGCACTCCGCCAGGACCGGGATCCCGGACGGGAGGAGCAGGCCCGCGAGAGATCCTTCCTCGGCATCGATAGCGAGCCGCGGCGCCAGCAGCCGCCCGGCGGCCGCGCCGTGGAGCGCGGCCATCCAGGCGCCTTCGAGCAGCGCGTCGAGGCCCGGGTCGTCGGAGCGGAACGCGTCGCGCCGCGCCGCCGCCAGCACCACCGTCAGGACCATCCGCGGGCCGAGCCGTGCGATCGCCTGTGCCAGGTCGCGCACCGGGGAAAGCCCACCGTAGAGCGCGGAGTTGGAGAGCCGCAGGATGCGTGCCGAGAGGCCGGGATCGGTGGCGATGATCGCGGCGATCGCGGCGGCACCGGTCTGCGGGTCGGCGGCCTGGCGGCGGACGCGCAGGGCGACCTCCGGCATCACCGGCAGCGACAGCCGCGCCCCGCGCAGCTCGCATTCCAGGCGGTCGTGAAGCGCGCCGCCGGCGGCCGGCGCCGCGTCGGGCATGAGCAGGATCGGTTCGTCCACCGCGATGCTCCCCGGAGGGAAGATAGGCGGCGCCCCCGCCTCACGCTAGACTCCGGCCGTGGCGGAGTCCTCAGCGGATCGTACGGCCGCAGGCGCGCGCCTGGCGGCCGACGCGCAGCTCCTCGCGTTCCCGCGCATCGCCGGCTCGGAGGGCGACGGGCGGGTGCGGGAGCTGCTGACCGGCGCGCTGCGCGAGGCCGGGCTCGTGGTGCGCGAGTCGCCGTTCAGCTGCAACCCACGCCGGCCGCTGGCCCGCTTCCGGCTCGGCTTCCTGGTGATCGCGGCGACGCTGGCGCTGCATGTGCTCGGCATCGGCGGCCCGACCAGCCCCGGCCAGTACGTGACGCGCCTGCTGCTGCTGATCTGCGGGACCGCCGCGGTCGTGGTCGCGCTGGCCTGGGACGAGGGATTTTTTGTCGGCGGCAAGGGAGAGATCGCCACCGCCAATCTCCTCGGCTTCGCGGGGGAGAGCGGCGGACGGCGCGTCGTCGTCGTCGCGCACCACGACAGCAAGTCGCAGACGATCGGCTTCGGCGGGCGGGCGTTGCTGCTGGCCGTCACGCTCGCGGGAATCGCGGCGTTCGCGGCCGAGGCGCTGCTGCACGCCGCCGGGGTCGGCCCGGCCGGCAGCGTGCCGGTCGCGCTCACCGCGACGATCGCGGCCGGCGGCGTGGCGGCCGCGGCCTTCGGGCTCAACGGGGTCGGGAATCGCTCGCCCGGCGGCGTCGACAACGCGGGGTCGCTGGCGGTCGCGCTCGAGGTGGCGCGTCGCGTCACGCGGGCGCCGGAGCCGGGCGGCGAGCTGGTCGTGGTCTTCACCGGCGCGGAGGAACTGCTGATGGCCGGTGCACGGCACCTGGCGCGCGAACGGGGCGAGGCGTGGCGCGCGGGGACCGCGCTGGTGGTCAACCTCGAGGCGCTCGGCGCGCCCGGGGGGCTCGGCGTGCAGGGGCCGCGCGGCGCCGCGGCGCGGGCGCTCGAGGCGGTCCGTGCGGCCGGCGCGGGTGGCCGGCGGATCGGCTCGCTCCCGGCCGCGATGTCCGACGCCTGGCCGCTCGCGCGGGCCGGGCTTCCGGTGGTGACGCTGATGACCGGCTCGTTCTCGCGGGCGGTGCGCGCGATTCACACCACCCGCGACCGCGCCGAGAACCTCGATCCCGGCGCCCTGGCGCTCGCCGCCGACGCGCTGGAGCGTCTCGTCCGCGGCGCGCTTCGGCCGTGAGCGCCGCCGGGCCCGACAGCTGGGAGGATCCCGCCGGGGCCGAGGCCTACGCCGAGGCGGTGCACGAGGGGACGCTCTACCGCGCGCTCGCCGCGCGGCTGGTCGAGGCGCTCGCGCCGGAGGGAGGCGGCCGGTGGCTCGACCTCGCGACCGGCAGCGGGATCGTGGCCGAGCGCCTCTTCGCGCGGCTCGGTCCGGCGGCGGCGATCGTCGGCGCCGACCGCTCGCGCGCGATGCTCGAGGTCGCGCGCCGCGCGCTGCCGCTCTCCGAGGCCGCGTTCGTGCGCGCCGACCCCGCGGCGCTGCCGCTTGGTTCCGCAGCCTTCCGCGGGGGCACCTGCAGCGCCGCGCTGTGGCACTTCCCCGCGCTCGGTCCGGCGTTCGCGGAGCTGGCGCGGGTGCTGGCACCGGGCGGGCGCTTCGCCTTCAACGCCCCGGCCTCCCAGCTCGCGGGCGAAGCCGACCTGCCCCCGGCACCGCTCCAGCTGGCGCTGGCGCGCGAGGGGCTGGCCCGCTTCGGCACGCCGCCGGCGCCCGGCGGGCCGGTGCGCGCGCGTGCCGAGGTCCTGCGCGCGGCGCGCGAGGCGGGACTCGAGCCGATCCACGAGGAGTGGATCGAGGTGGCGGCCGCGCAGCAGGAACTCGCGGACCTGCTCGCGGTGCCGGCGATCGGCGGCCGGATGTACCCGGCGGTGTCGGGCGTGGACCGGGCGGCGTGGATCCGCGCGGCGACGGCGGCGGTGGCGCCCGACGAGACGGTGCGGGTGCGCTGGTGGCAGGTCGTGCTGCGGCGCCGCCAGGGCTAGCCCTTCGCCAGCTGCGCCACGAACCCGTCGAGCATCGGGGCGGGGAAGACCGCGCCGGCCTCGAACGCGGCGCGGTGCTCGGCGAGCGCCTTCCCGACCTGTGCGGCGCTCTTCGGCAGCTCCGCCGCCGCACCGCGCGCCTCGCGCCGCGCGCGCGCCGACGTCCGCTCCAGCAGCTCGTCGAGCCCCGGCGTGGCGCGGCCGAGCAGCGTCGCCTGCGCCATGCCGGCCAGCAGCAGGTGCGGGTGCGCCGAGCCGTCGGGGAGGCGGAACTCGATCGTCGCCGGGCTCACCTTCCGGCCGTCGGCCGCCGTCGGGACGATCGGCAGCCGGACCAGCGCCTGGCGGTCGAACTCGCCCCAGGTGACCGACGTCGGCGCTTCCTTGCCCTGCGTGAGGCGCACGAACGAGCCCTCGACGCGGTTGCCGAACGCCATCAGCGCCCCGCCGCACTGGACGAGCCCGGCGATCAGCCAGCGGCTGGACTCGGTCAGCTCGCCGTCCGCGCCGCGGCCGCCCGCGTGCACGCCGCCGACGCGCGGCGAGAAGTGGAAGTGCAGCCCGGATCCGGCGTGCCCCTTGCGCATGATCGGCTCGAAGCTGCAGCGCATGCCGCTCTCGTGGGCCAGGTTGCGCAGCACCCACTGCGTCAGCGCCACCGCGTCCGCGGCCTCCGGCAGCGGCGTCAGCGCCAGCTCGATCTCGTGCTGCTCCCAGATCGTGTCGTCGACCTCCGAGGGCTCGATGTAGCCCACCTCGGCGTGGCCGTACTTGATCGGCACGCCCATCTCGGCCAGCATCGCCAGCGCCTCGCGCCGCAGCGCCTCGCCGAAGACGAACGGCGAGGCGGCGTGGTAGCCGCGATCGTCGGCGCCGTAGATGTCGCTCTCCTCGCTGCGCTTGCCGAGGAAGTACTCGACCTCGCCCAGCGCCCAGAGGTCGACGCCCCGCCTCGCGTGCCAGCCGCTGGTACGCGGCGCGCACGATCGTGTCGGGGGACTGCGGCAGCGGCGCGGCCGTCGCGCCCGTAGTGCCCGCCCAGCAGCGCCAGCGTCGGCTGCGGCGCGAAGGGGTCGAGAAAGGCGGTCGCGATCCGCGGGCGCAGTGCGATGTCGGAGGCCCCGCGCTCGATCCCGAAGCCGGGGAAGATCGACGAGCCGTCGGCCCGCTCTCCGCCCTCGAGCACGTCGCGCAGGTGGGACTCGCTGAGCGGCGCGAAGTCGAGCGTCTTGAGCCAGCCGTCGCCGCCGACGTGCATCAGGCTGACGATCCGGATCCCCTCGTCCCGGACCAGCCCGACCAGGTCGTCGGCGGTCCATTCGGCGGCCGGCTTGCCGAGAGAGCGGGCCAGGACCGGGGCGGGAAGGGAGGGGCCTTCCCCGGGGGACGGATACGGGAACGGGAAGCGGGGTCGCATCAGGGGGCTCCCCTGGCCGCTCAGGGCGGCGTCCAATGGCCTTTGGATCGGGGACCTGGCGACGCGCGGGGCGCACGTCACTCTCCCGCAGGCGGCATCTTGCCCCGTTCCCCGCGGGGGTGCCATCCCTCGCAGGGCGCTGACTTACCGTTGACTTTCACCCGGTAGCGGGCGGACAATCCGGCGTTCCCCACCCCCGAGCGGCACCCGTGCGCCCCGTGCGGCGCGCGACCGCCCGGGTTCCCTGCCTTGCTCCCACCACCTCCGAGGAGTTCATGTATGGCGGACAAGACGGCTGATCTTGCTGGGCCCGGCATCTCCACGTACGAAGCGGTCGACCAGATCCTCCCGACCGACTACCGCTCGTCCCTGACGCCGAAGGAGACGCAGCTCGCGCTGTTCCACCTGAAGCGCTTCATCGAGGACGGCCTCAACCGGGAGCTGAATCTCTTCACGGTCGAGGTTCCGCTGATCGTGACCAAGGACAGCGGCGTCAACGACTACCTCGACCGCGACGGGTCGCGCACGCCGATCGAGTTCCCGTGCGGGCTGGGGCTGGAAAAGCGGATGGAGTGCCAGGTCGTCCAGGCGGCGACCAAGTGGAAGAGGATCGCGCTCAAGCAGTTCGGCTGCGACGTCGGCGAGGGGATCAACACCGACATGCGCGCGGTCCGCAAGGACTACTTCCTGGACCACGACCACAGCGCGTACGTCGACCAGTGGGACTGGGAGAAGCGGATCACCGTCGTCGACCGCAACCTCGACTACCTCAAGGACACCGTCAAGCGGATCTGGAAGGTGATCAAGGGGGCCGAGGTCTTCATCCACGGCATGTTCCCCAAGCTGAAGGACCCGCGCTACCCCGAGCTCCCCGACGAGCTGACCTTCCTGCACGCCGAGGAGATCCTGCAGATGTTCCCGGACCTGCCGCGCAAGCAGCGCGAGACGCAGATCCTGCAGAAGTTCCCCGCGGTCTTCATCGTCGGCATCGGGTACGTGCTGGACGACGGCTACCCGCACGAGATGCGCGCCGCGGACTACGACGACTGGGTCACGCCGTCGGTCGTCAAGAACGGCAAGCAGATGCACGGCCTGAACGGCGACATCCTGGTCTGGAACCCGATCACCAAGCGCCGCCACGAGCTGTCGTCGATGGGGATCCGGGTGACCAAGGACTCGCTGGTCCAGCAGCTCAAGGCCTCGGGGCAGATGCACTTCCTCGACCTGCCCTACCACCAGGCGATCACGAACGACCAGATCCCGCTCTCGATCGGCGGCGGGATCGGCCAGTCGCGGACCACGATGCTGCTGCTCAACAAGGCGCACCTGGGCGAGGTCAGCGTCACGGTCTGGCCGAAGCAGCTCAAGGACATCTGCGAGAAGAAGAACATCCACGTGCTGTGAGATCGCCGCTCCATGGTCCCGAGGGGCCGGCCTCCGTGCCGGCCCGAACGGAACGGAATCCCGCGTTCGGGCCGCCACAGAGGGCGGCCCCTACAGGCGTTCTACGGAATCCCGCGTTCGGGCCGCCACAGAGGGCGGCCCCTACAGGCGTTCTGCCGCCTAGAACACCGGTAAGTTCGCGCGAACCTCGACATACCGCCCGTTTTCTTTGCGCGCCGGCCCGGCAGGTTGAAGAATCTCCAACCCTCCGGGAGGCACACCATGAATCTGGGACTGATCGGGCTCGGCCGCATGGGCCGTGCCATGGCGCAGCGCCTCACCCAGGCGGGCGCGGACCTCGTCGTCTGGAATCGCACCGAGGAGAAGGCCCTCGACCTCACCGCCACGATCGCCGACAGCCCCGCGGGACTGATCCGCGACGTCCCGATCGCCGTGCTCAGCCTGTTCGACAGCCGCGCCGTCGACCAGGTCCTGCTCGGCGAGGGCGGGCTGCTGACGGGCGACTGCGAAGGGAAGATCGTCATCGACACGACGACCAACAGCGTCGAGGCGGCCGAGCGGTTCGGCAAGCTCCTGGCCTCGCGCGGAGCGTTCTACCTCGAGGCGCCGGTCATGGGCAGCGTCGGGCCGGCCGCCGAGGGCACGCTCAAGATCGTCGTCAGCGGCCCCCGCGACGCGTTCGACGAGGCGAAGGAAGTGCTCGACCTGCTCGGCGACCGGATCTTCTTCCTGGGCGCCCCGACGCTCGCGACGCGGATGAAGCTCGTCAACAACCTCGTGCTCGGCGCACTGGTCGCGGCGCTGTGCGAGGCGCTGGCGGTCGGGACGCGGGCCGGGCTGCCGCGCGAGCAGGTGCTGGAGATCCTCGAGGAGGCGGCCGGCCGCTCCGCCGTGCTGGCCGCGAAGAAGGGGGCGCTGCTCGCGCAGGACACCACGCCACGGTTCAGCGCGGCGGCGATTCACAAGGACCTGCACTACCTCGAGCAGCTGGCGTTCGCGGTCGGCGTGCCGGTTCCGACGGCGGCGGCAGTCAAGGAGCTGTACGGGCTCGCGGTCGCGAACGGGCTCGGCGAGGAGGACCTGACGGTCGTCGGGCGGCTGCTGGGCGAGGTGCCGGTGGGGCGGGGGCACTGAGGCGGGGCGGGTCGCCCCGCACGGCCGCCGACCACCGCCGACCGCCGTGCCCGTTGACAGGTCCCGCCCCACGGGGCTAGAAGACGGCCCTGTGGACGCCGGCGCACCCGCGGGCGGAGAGCCGACGGGGCAGCCGACGCGGGGAGGGGACGATGACTTCCGCGTCGTTGAAGTGTGTTGCGCTGCTCCTGCTGCTCGCCTCGCTGGGTTGTGCGGTCAGCGACTACCCCGTCATCACCGACGATCGCGGCAGCTACAGCGGCGTGATCCGCACCGGGCACAACGCGTACCTCCAGCCTTACATGCGCGTCGGGACGCTCTGGGACGACGGGTCCGACCAGCTGTTCTCGATGGTCTACCAGAACCAGTACGGCGACCAGATGCTCTACTCCTACAACAACTACGACCCGACCTCATCGGTGATCTTCCTGGACCAGACGTACTGCGACTGGCGCTATGACGGCTGCACTATCACCGCGGCGTGGAACCCGGCCAACGACGCGATCGACGAACCGTTCGACGGCCGGTGGGACTACGGCTGCTCCGGCGCCCGGTCGCTCTCCGACCTGGTCACGTACGACACCCGGTACGGCGAGTGCGGCGACGGGGGCTGGCGCGACAAGCAAAGCGCGATGGCCGAGTTCGCCGACCTCGCGACCACGACCTGGCGCGGGAAGACGGCCTACCTGGTACCCGTCGACAGCGCGACGGCGTCGGTCCTGCTGAACGGCCAGCCGGCGCCGATCTACGGCCACTACAACTTCTTCATCACCGACAAGCTGGAGCTCGTCCTGCCGATGACGCCCAACGGCCGGCACCAGTTGACGTGGCTCCAGAACTGGGTCGCGGAGAACGGGCCCGAGGCCGAGGTGACGTTCACCTACGGCTCGCTGGTTTCGAACTACCACGTCAAGTTCCACGAGGCCGGGATCGCGTACAACCTGACGCGGTTCTGAGCCGGCGCGTTTCTCGTCGCGCGCGATGCCCTACCTGCGAGAGCTGCGCGAGGAGCTGAGACGGCTGCTCGGCGGACAGGGGGAGGTGCTGGCGATCTGCTTCGTCGCCTGCACGGCCCTCCTGGTGCCCGTGTATGTTCCCCTGCGCGTTGGCGCCCTCGGACCGGCCTGGCAGGGCGTCAGCGCGACCCTCGGAAGGGGCGCGGTCTTCCTGGCGCTTCCGCTGGCCAGCCTGCCGCTGCTGCGCCGCAGCCCTGCGGACGTCGGCTTGCGCCTCGGCCGGCCGCGCCGCTGGCTGCTCGACGTCACGCTCTGCTACCTGCTCCTGCTGCCCCTGTTGCTCGCCTGGTCGCGCCAGGCAGGATTCCGCCGTGTGTATGCCAGCGACGGGTTCGGCCGCATGACCTGGCAGCAGATCCTGGTCGTACAGGCCGCCTCGCTGGTTGCCCTGTTCGCGGTCGAGTTCCTGTGCCGCGGCTACCTGCTCTTCGGGCTCCGGCCCGCGCTCGGCAACGCAGCGCTCGCGGTCCAGGCGATCCCGTTCGCGGTGATGCACGCGGGGAAGCCGGCGCCCGAGGCGTTCCTCGCCTACGGCTTCGGGCTCGGGCTGGGGCTGCTCGCGCTCCGGTCCGGGAGCATCCTGCCGGGCGTGCTGCTGCACTACGCCTGCGCGGCCAGCCTGGACCTGTTCGCGTTCGCGCGCTGGTGAGCGGCGTGACGAGTGCGCGGAGGCCGGCAGGCCTCCGCGCCGTGTGCGATCCGCGAGCCGGCGCGGCAGCAGGCGGCGCCGGGGACTGTAGCGCGTTTCACGGGCACCCGCGGTCCGACGCGGCGATCCCCGCGTCCCGCGTCCCGCGCTGACCCGGATCGCCGGGGTCGTAGCTTCCGGGGCCGGCGCAGTTGCTGGCGCGCACGTCGAACCAGAACGCACCGCCCGCCCCCGGCGTGGGCAGCGGCCCGAACGAATCGGCGGTGACGTCGTTCGCGAGGCAGCCGAGCGTCGCGCGGGAGAAGTCGCCGACCGAGTTGCGCAGGGCGACGGCGTCACCGAAGACGACGTCGAACGTCTGCGCGGCGAGGCCGCGCGCCCACGTGAGCCGCTCGAATCCGGCCGGAGTCGGTGGATACGGCTGCGGATTGAGCATCACGCTTTCGACCGGTCCCGGCGGGGTATTGTCGGTGAGGCCGTCGCAGTCGTCGTCGACGCCGTTGCACAGCTCGAGACCGCCGTTCTGCAGGTTGCAGATGCTGAACAGCTGCCCGCGATAGAGCTCGGCGGTGTTCACACCGTCCGACACGAGTACGCGCCCGGTGTAGAGCCCCGGCGCGTCCGCCAGGAGGGCGTGCGGGATCCGGAAGCTGCTTCCCGTGAGTTCGATGCCGACGGGCGTCGACGGGCCGCCCGTGCCGCCGGCTGCGTCCTGCGGGGCGAGGAGCAGGGTCGCGCGCAGCTCGGGCGAATCGGCGTCGCTCGCGGTCCATGACACGACCGCCTCGTGGTTCGGACCGACCGTCGGCGTCGCCGGCGTGCTGCCCGGCGGCGTCGGAGGAGCGGCGGCGTCGCGTCCCGCGCGCAGGTCGCTCGCCGCCGGCGCGGCCGGCGACACGAGGCGCGACGCGAGGAGAACGCTGTCGCCGGGGCAGTAGCGGTTCCAGCAGCCGTCGTTGCGCAGGTCGACCGGCCCGAGCAGCTCGATGCGGACCGTCGCCGGGTCCCAGGGGAAGTTGAGCGCGATCGCGCCGATCTGCTCCGGTGAACTCGCGCTGTCGATCATGTGCGGCTCGACGCGGTACTCGCGGACTCCGGTGGGCGTGACGAACCTGACCCGGTACGGCCCCACACCGAGGAACGTCTCGCCGTCGAACGACAGCGGCGCCATCTCGAGGTCCTGGTTGCCCGTGAACTGGTACGCGGACAGAGGCAGGGAGCCTTCGATCACGGGCGGTGCCGAGCCGTCCCCCGGACCGTTCGGCAGGTGGACGACGGCTGCGAGCGCGAGCAGCGGCGGATCAACGTGTGGGAGCGCCTTGTCCATCAGGTAGTGGTACGTAGAACGGGTCGATCCAGTTGTCGTACCGGACCGGGGAGTTCGCATCCATGATGTTCGGCGCGCAGACCTCGCCCGGGATCGGCTCGCGCGCCGGGCACCGCAGTCCCGCGCGCGACGAGAAGTAGCCCGTCGGGAACAGCGTGCCCGCCGGGTCGAACCCCTGCCCGGTGAAGGGCGCGCCGCACTGCGCGGTCATCGCGTACTCGTCGTACCCTCCCGTGTTGCAGGCGTGCTGGCTCAGGTCGTAGGTGTGCCCGAGCTCGTGGACCGCGACGCCGAAGTAGCCGTCCTCGGCGAGAACCGCGTGCGGCGCGAACCATCCGAGCGAGTAGCCGATCGTTCCGCTCGCGATGAACTGGTGACGGAACAGGTTCTCGGCGAACCAGTCCTTGCGGACCGAGAGCACCATCCGGTCGATGCCGCCGAGCTGAGCGCCGATGCTCAGCCCCAGGACGGAGGTGAACGGCTCGAAGAACGGGAACCAGCTGCCGTGGTCGTGAAACAGCATCGTCGGCGAGATGTGGGAGTCGAGCGCCGCGAGCGGCCATGAGGCGAGACGGAGCGCGTCCTCGCGCGACTGCATCGTCTGCAGCTGCGGGAACGTGATGACGTTCTTGTCCTCTTCGTAGTCATATCGGATGAAGAGCGTGTACCGGTCGGTCGTCTTCTTGAGCGGGAGCTCCGTCGCCTCGCCGATGTTGTTGATGTTGGCGCAGTCCATCAGCTGCGGCGGCGCGTGCGGGGAGAGCGACTCCTGGTAGACGACCTGTGCCGATCCGCTCACCCTGCCGTTCCCGAAGGCCGCGAGCTTCTGCGGGCGGAACGGCGGCGCGTTCGCCCCGTCGAACAGCGCGACGAGCGTTTCGCTCGGCTGCTCGGGCGTTCCGCGCTCGATGAAGACGGTCTTCGAGTCGGCGACGGTCGTGATCCCGTCGGTGAGCGTTCCGGTGACCGGCGCGCTGATGTCGAAGGGATGCGTGTTCGAGATCGTGACGAGGAGCGACGTGGGCTTGTCGGCGACGGCTTCGACCGCTCCCTTCACCGACTGGACGATCTCGACGCTCGTGATCGCGACATCGTCCGGAAGCCAGTTGCTCGGTTCGCGTGTAACTTCGAAGAGCAGGCGGGCCGAGTTGTCGAACCCGCCCGGCAGCGTGTTGATCCCGTTGAGTTGGGCCTTTCCGTTCCCGATCCGGATCGGCAGCGAGCCGTTCACCCCGCTGACCTCGAGCTCGCCGGTGCAGACGTCGTACCGGATGTGCGGAAAGACGCCGTTGATGCTGTTCTGATAGGTGCAGGGATTGATGTTCGGAGGTCCGGGAACGACGGGACCGTTCTGCGGGTTGATGTCGAATCCTTCGTGGGCCGTCGTGTCGTCGTCGTCCCAGAGCTCGAAGTAGATCTCGAAGAACCGCTGGTTCTTGCCCGGCACGACCTTGACCCGCGGGATGGGATTGGGCCAGCTCGCGTGATCGTGGTTCCCGATCTCCGGGTTGGTGACCAGCATGCCCTGCTGCTCGAAGTCGCTGCAGACGTAGAAGTCCTGCTGCGGCCCGAACACGTCGTCGTTGCCCTCCTTCGCGATGTGGGCCTCGAGGGCGCGGACCGTGACGGTTCCGTCGCCGGCGAGGGCCGCCGGCCCGAGCGGCGCGGCGAGGGCGAGCAGGGCGAGCAGGGCGACGAGCAGTGTTCGTTCGACGGACTTCGGTGCGGTGGTCTTCGTGGGATGCATCGTAAACCTCCGGGAGCGGTTCTGGGTCAGCGCGACATCACGAGGACGCGAATCGTGCCGGTCCCTGCGGGGAGTGCCTCGAGCGCCTTCGCCACGACGGTTCCCGCCGCGGCACCGTCCGGGGTCCGCATCGCGTGGCCCGGCAGCGGCGACGCGACGAGCAGGTCGCCCGCGACGATCGGCTGCGCGGTCGCGTCGGCCTTGACGGACACGAGCGTGCCGGCGAATGCCAGCGGCGCCTCACGGTCGAAGAGAGAGCCTGGCGCGCCGGCGACGATCCCGGCGACGGTGGCCTCGAGCCCCGCGGCGGAGCGGACCAGCAACCCTGGGCGCATCGGGTCAGCGGCGAGGACGTCGCCGACCTCGACCCGCTCGGCGATCGGAGCGGGAAGCGCGCCGGCTGGCCAGGCGATCGGCTCGGCGTCGGCGCCGGTCGCCGGCTCGGCGGACCGGCTCGCTCGCTCGCGGGCCTCGGTGCGGGGCCGCGCCGGTGTGTCCGTTCGCGTGCTGGTCGCCGCGGGCGGCGAGTCGGCCACGGTGACGCGCCCCGCGCGCGGAGCGGTCGGCTCGAACTCCGGCGGCGCGGCCGCGTCGATCGCCGCCGCGAGCGCGCGCGCGCGCGTCAGGTCGAGCGGCCGCGCGGTGGGTGCGACCTCGTCCCGCATGGCCGCGAAGCGCGCCAGCGGAGTCGTCGCGCGCAGGTCGGGGCGCGTTGCGAAGAGCGCCTCGTCCGGGGCGCGGCTTGGAAGCGGCGCGTTGCGCTCCTTGGGGCGGATCGCGGGGCGCTCCTCGAAGCCGATCCTCAATCCCCAGACCATGTAGTCGAAGGCGGCGTCGGAGCGGGCCGGGCCGCGCACGACCAGTTCCTCGCTCGAGAGCGAGACCACCGTGAGCGCCACCAGCCCGTCGCCGCGCGGCGTCAGGTGCGCCGTCAGCCCGATGTCCGGGTTGGCGACCAGCCGGAACGTCTCCCCCAGCGGCACGCGCGCCTCGCCGTTCACGAGCCGCGCCGAGCCTCGGGTGTAGACGGCGGCCTCGTCCCCCTCGGGCGCCGTGTAGACGATCTCCGCTGCCGGGTCGAGCGGGTGGTTCTGCACGAAGCTGACGCCGCCGGTCCCCTTGATCTTGAAGCCAGCCTGGCCGACCGCGGCCCAGGTCAGGCCGGAGGACGAGTCCTCGAAGTAGGCGGGGTTCTCGCCGGGATTGACGGCGAAGCCGGCGACGCCGGTCTTGTTGTAGCCGAGGTAGGCATTCGCGCCGGAATCGCTCTCGCGGAAGATCCCGGCCGCGAAGGTCCCCGCGGCGACGAGCCCGGCGTCCCCGACGGAGAGCGAAGTCCAGCCGGAGTAGGGGACCAACGACGAGAAGACGCCTCCCGCGCCACAGGTCTCGCAGCCGCCCCACTGTCCGCGGCCGACGACGCCGTCGTTGCCGTTGCTCAGGAGGGCGAAGCTCCCGCTCGACCCGTTGTAGAACTCGCCGCCCGTGACAGGACCGCTCGCCAACAACCCGGAGAAGGCCGTCGCCAGGCTCACACCGGAGCCGGAGTTCGCGAAGATCCCCGCCGTGTTCGTGGATGCCTCCTGCGCCTTCAGCCCGCCGGATTTCGTCTGGAACGTCGGCGAGGTGTCGAGGAAGGCCGCCGGCGCGCGCCCGCCCAGGTTCGCGGCGTCGAGCGCGCTCTGCGCCGTGCTCGCGTTCATCGCGTAGGCCGCGGCAACGATCCGTACGCGCGGGTTGAGCGTCTCGCGCGCCCCGCCCGCCGGTCCGACCTCGATCTGCAGCCAGACCGCGGTGTAGTCGCGGAAGACGTCGGCCAGCGAGGTGTAGGTGCCCGGTCCAGTCCCGTCGCTGACCACTCCGCCCCCGAGTTGCACGCTGAACAGCCCGTTGCCGACCGTCACCGCCAGTGCGTTCGCGGCGAGGCGCGAGTCGACCAGGATCTCGTCCCCGGCCGAAGCCGCGCTGAAGAAGCGGAAGACCATGTCGAACGAGCCGCTGCGCGGCTTGTCGGCGGCGTCGCGCAACACGCCCTGGTAGTTGACGAGCGGCGGGGGAGTGGCGGCTCCGCGCGGCGGGAAGCGGTCAGCACTGCGAACAGGAGCGCCGCGAACGCGGCGGGCGAAGCGGAGCGGAGCGGGCGAGATGTCCTCATGGCGGAGTCCTCTCTCACGGGCACGGCGCCGCGTTCGGGCGCTCAATGCCGCTGCTGCGTTTCCCCTTGGTCCCTTCCTCGGCAAGCCGGTTCTTCGCGGTGACGAGGTAGAAGAAGCCCTTGCCGGCGCCGGGACTCCCCGCGTCGGACGCCTGCTCGGCCGAGACTCCGTTCACGAAACAGGTGCCCGCCCCGCCGCCGGCAAGGGCGGAGACGAAGTCGCGATACAGGTTGTAGGTGCCGACCGACGGCTCCGGGTCCCAGCGCAGCGTGGTCCGGTCGGAAAAGCGCAGCCCCCTGGCCTCACCCGGGGGCGGGAACCAGGACACGAAACCCGAGCCCAGCCGGAACGAGGCACTCGACGGCGCCCCGCCGGCGACCGCGTCGCCGATCGCGTCGAAGCTGACGCGGTAACTGGCGGACGAGGCGCCCGCGCCGTTGACGGGGCGGCCGCCGGCGTTGACGGCGCTCTCGGTCAGCTTGTAGCTGGCGCTTTGCTGGGCGAGGGCCGGTACCGCGGCAAGGGCGGCACCCGCCAGCAGGATCGTCACGACGACCGGTCGCATCCGAGGCTCCTCCACGAGACGGGACGAGTGTCCCGTCGCGGAGGGCCGGCGGCATCGGCATGAAAATGCGGGTCTGCGAAAGCGGCAGTTAGCCGGCCGCGCGGGACCTGCTCAGACGAGCCGCTCGCGGACCGCGCGCGAGACCGCGGCCTTCGCGCTGTTGACCTGCAGCTTGCGGTAGATCGAGCGGATGTGGCCGCGGACGGTGTCGAGGCTGATCCCCATCTCGTCGGCGATCTGGGCGTAGGTCCCGCCGCGGACCAGGCCGCGCAGGACCTCCTGCTCGCGCTCGCCCAGCTCGAGGCGCTGCGGGGCGGTGGTCGATGGCGGCCCGGTCGGCGGGCCGCCGCCCTCGCCGTGCCGCAGCAGCTCCAGCACCGAGCGCGCGACGGCCGCAGTCAGCGGCGAGCCGCCGCCCGAGATCGCGCGCAGCCCGGCCAGCAACTCGGGCGCGGTGCTGCGCTTGAGCAGGTAGCCGTCGGCGCCGGCGCGGATCGCGTCGAGGATCGTCGCCGGCTCCTCGAAGACGGTCAGCACGATCACCGGCAGGCCGGGGTAGGCCTCCTTGAGCCGGCGGCAGGCCTCGATCCCGCTCATCCCCGGCATCTCGATGTCCGAGAGCACCAGGTCCCACGGCCGCGGCTCGCCGCGCTCGGCGGCCTGCTCGGCCGCCCGCACCGCGGGCGCGGCGGCCCCGTGCACGCCGACCAGCTCGAACCCCGGCGCGAAGCGCAGCAGCGCCGCCAGCCCCTCGCGGTAGCCGGGGTCGTCCTCGAAGATCGCGACGCGCACGTTCACGGCGTCATTCTCCTTCCGCGGGGCCGCGCGGTCGACCGCATGATCATGCCGGTCGGCCGCGCGGGTCGAAGGTCAGCGCGACACGGGTCCCGCGCCCGCCCGCGCCCGGCCCGATCGCCAGCGCCGCGCCGATCTCCGCGGCCCGACGCCGCATTCCGGGCAGGCCGTGGCCGTGCGGCGCCGCGTCGTCCTCCTCCGCCGCGAGCGGCGCCGGGTGCGCGATCCCGACCCCGTCGTCCTCGACCGCCAGCGTCCAGCGCCCGCCTGCCGCGGGCGCGAGCGACAGCGTCACGCGCGCCGCCTCGGCGTACTTGGCCGCGTTGTGCAGCGCCTCCAGGCCGACGCGCTGCACCGCGTGCTGGGCCGCCAGCGTCAACTCCAGGTCCGGAAAGCGCTCGGGGAAGGCGGTCTCGAAGCGCGCCCCGCCGCCCGCGAACAGCCGCCCGCCGCGCTCGGCAAGGTAGTACGCCAGCCGCTCGAGGCGCGTGTTGCCGGGGCGCAGCGCCCAGACGATGTCCGTGAGCGCGAACCCCAGTTCGTTCGCTGTCGCGACGACGCGCTGTGCGAGGCCGTGCCGCTCGCCGGCCGGCAGGCTCTCCTCACCGAGCAGCGCCGACATGATTCCAATCCCGCCCAGGCCCGAGCCCAGCTCGTCGTGCAGGTCCATCGCGATCCGTGTGCGCAGCCGCTCAAGCTGAAGGGCGCGCCGGGCGCGCGCGCGCAGCGTCATCGCGCCGGCGCCCGCGGCGGCGAGCGCGAGCGCGGCCCAGAACCACGGCCGCTGCCAGAACGGGGCCAGCACGACGACGCCGACCGACGCCACCTCCGCGCTGACCTGCCGCGCGCCGTCGACCGCGCGCGCCTCGAAGCGGTAGCGGCCGGGCGCGAGGCCGGCCAAGGAGACGGTCCGTTCGCGCTGCGGCGCGCTCCAGGCGTCGTCGCCGGCGCCGAGCAGGCGGTGCTGGAAGCGCGGCGGTCCGCCCGACGCCGAGCCGAAGCCGAGCAGGTCGATCGTCAACTGGCGCTGGCCGGGCCGCAGGACCACCTCGTCGACGACCGGCTGGCCCAGCTCGGAGATCGGCCAGGGTGAGCCGGCGACGCGGACCGCGCCGACGAGGAGCCGCGGCGGCCGCGACGGGGGATCGTCTCCCGGCGGCAGTCGCGACACGGCCCCGTCGACGGCGAACCACACGTTTCCCTGCGGATCGGTCAGGCAGTGCCGGACCTGGTTGCCGGCCAGGCCGTCGTCGCGCCCGAGGTGGCGCAGCCGGCCGCTCGTCGGATCGAGGATGTCGACGCCGCGCGCGGTGCCGATCGCCAGGCGGCCGCGCGCGTCCGTCGTCGCGCAGCCGACGTCGACGCTGGCGAGCCCCTGGCCCGGTCCGAGGTGCGTCCAGCCGGGCTTTCCCGCCGCCGGATCGTCCAGGCGCACGACGCCGCCCATCCCCAGCACCCAGAGGCGCCCCGCGGCGTCGGCGTGCAGCAGCTCGGGGAGCAGGCCGAGGGCCTCCTCGTCCGCTACCCGCTCGAAACGATCCTGCCGGCCGCGGACCAGGCTTCCGGTGAAGGCGGCCCAGAGCCGGCCATCGCGGTCCTCGGCGAAATCGAGCGCGAAGCCGTTGGGGATCGCCTCCTGCGCCGGGACGTTGACGAAGCGGTTTGCGCCGGGGGGAAGGTAGTTGAGCGTGCTCGCCCCCGGGGTCTCGATCCCCGCCGAGGCCCAGATCGTGCCGTCGCGCGCCTCGAAGAGCGTGACGACATCGCGGCCGGGCAGGCCGTCCGTCATCCCGAGAAGCCGCGGCGGCCCTGCGGCCGCGAGCGAACGGAGCCGCCCGTCGCCCGGAAAGTGCGCGACACCGCGCTCCGTCGCGAACCACCAGCCGCGCTTCGTCGCGATCACCGGGCGGACGACGCTCCAGCCGAGTTCCCGGACCTCGGGAGCAAACGGCACCCGCACCGCCTCGAACCGTTCGCCGTCGAAGCAGCTCACGATCACGCGCAGGGCCGCCGACCGCGTGACGAAGCAGGGCCGTCCGTCGGCGTCGAGCAGTGCGCCGACGCTGCGCTCGAGCGCCAGGCCGTCCGCGGCGTCGTAGGTCGAGAGGCCGCGCGGTGCGATCCGCGCGAGCCCGGCGCCGGCCGAGCCGAGCCAGAGATTGCCGGCGGTGTCCTCGGCGACCGAGGCCTGGATCCCGGGCGGCAAGCCGTCGCTGCGATCGATCGCGGTGACGCGCACGCCCGGCTCGCCAGCGCGCTCGACGATCGCGGCACCGGCGTCGGTGGCAAGCAGCAGCCGCCCGTCCGCCGTCTCGGCCAGCGCCTGGACCGAGCTGTCGGGCAGGCCGTCTTCGCGGGTGTAGACCGCTCCGCGGCGCAGCCGCCCCGCCGCCTCGTCGGGATGAAGCTCGACCAGGCCGCTGACCGAGGCAGCCCAGAGGCGGCCGGCGCGGTCGCGGAGCAGCGCGCGCACGTCGCCGCCCATCTCGTCGTGCGTGATCCAGCGCTTCGCAGGATGTGAGCCCGCCGGGGCCTCGCCCCCGCCCGGCGGGACCGCGTGGAACACGCCCCACCAGCGCGTGCCGATCAGGACCCCGCCGCCCGGGTCGTCGGCGAAGCCGCGCACGACGACCTCGAGCGGCCCGCCGCGCTCGTCGACGAACGCGACCGGGGCCGCCTGCCATGACCCCGACGCATCGCGTTCGAGCCAAGCGGCGCCGCGCGTCGAGCCGACCCAAAGCCGGCCCGCGGGGTCGCGGTGGAGAACGGTCGCCAGGACCTCGGTCGAGCTGTCGGGAGGCGGCGCGCCAGGCCGCCGGCGGTGGCGGATCGGTCGGCAGCGGGACGCGCTCGAACAGCGGCCGGCCGGGCCGCGGGCGCGGATCGAAGCGGAACAGGCCGGCGTTGGTTCCCACCCAGTAGGTCCCGTCGTCCTCCTCCAGCACCGCGCGCACCGAGGGGCCGGCCAGGCCGTCCTTCTCGTCGTAGTTGCGGAACTCGCTCCCGTCGAAGCGCGACAGCCCCTCGTCGGTGCAGAACCACAGGAAGCCGCGCGAGTCCTCGACGATGCAGCGCACGCTGTCGCGCGCCAGGCCGTCGGCGACGGTGTAGACGCGCAGCGGCAGGCGGTGGGCGAGGGCGGGGGGCGGGGTGGCGGAGGCCAGGATGGCCGCTCCGAGCAGGGCGATCACCGTGCGCGGCAGCGCTCTCGGGCGGCTGGCGGAACGGGCGTCGCGCAAGGGGCCTCCGCGGCGAGGGGGCCAGTCTACGGCCTTCTCCGGCCGCGGGCAGCGGCCTCCCCGCGGGGAGCCCGCCTCAGCGGTCCTCCGTCGCCCACTCCACCAGCTCGTAGCGCACCGAGCGCGCCGGGATCTCCATCCGGCGGAACGCGCGGAGCGCCAGCCACGCGGCGAACGCGACCAGCGCCGCCGCGCACGCCCAAAGGGTGAGCGCGGCGACGGGTGACTTCATCAGTTCGGCTGCGGCCGTCTCCAGGCCGGCTTCGGTGGCGAACGGGCGCGTGCGCCGGCTCATCGCGAGGAACAGGCTTCGCATCGGGATCGCGAGAAGGAGGGCGAGCGGGCCCCAGTACAGCGCGTGCCGGACCGCAGTCCGGGACCCCGGGGCGGTAGGCTGCCAGGAGCGCCGCGAGCGCGAGCAGCCACAGCGTTACCACCAGCGCGAGTTCGAGCATCAACACGCCGAACGGGAGCGTCGAGAACGCCGCCCCGACGAGCGCGCCGGCCGCGATGCCGACGACGGGGGGCAGGAACAGCGCGGCAAGCACGCGCCCGCGCGGCAGGGGCAGCGGGTCGACGAAGCGCAGCGGCCGCAGGAGCGGCCCGTTGGTCGAGATCAGCATGTAGCTGACGAGGTAGAGGTAGAACAGGCGCAACCCGCCGAGGTCAGGGTCGTCCGAGAGTGCGGCCTGACCTCCCGCCGCGAGGAAGCCCAGGAGCACGGCGAAGACGAGCCAGCCGTAGCGCGAGAAGAGGGGCAGCCAGCGGAACAGGAGCGGTGCGAGCCGCGCCCGCCAGCGCATCGCAGTCCGGTCCGCGGTCGCGTCCATCGCCCTGCGCGCGTCGCGCCGCGGTGCGGCGACCGCGGCGCGCGGCACGAGATCGAGTGCCGGCGGCACGCCGCGCACGGCGAGGACCCCGCACACCGCGGCGAGCGCGAACAGGCCGAGCGCGGCCGCCCAGGGCGCGCGTCCGGCGAAGACGACTGCGACCGCGATGGCCAGCACCACGGCGATGCGCCACGCACGGTGCCGCCACCGCCCCGCCAGCGCGGCCTCGCCCCGCGCGGCTGCCTCGATCAGGGCCACCGCCAGCAGCGACGCCGCGGCCGCGAGCGCCGTCGGCGCAGCGACCGAGAGCCGCGCGGGCCCCCGAAGCGCCGCGACCGCCGCGAGCAGCCCCAGCAGGACCGCGCCCACGGCGACGATCGCCAGGCAGCCGATCAGGACTGCGAGGGCGTGGTGGAGCCAGAGCCGGCGGCCCGAGATCGGGAGCGCCAGCTCGTGTTCGGTCGCGCGGGTCGTGACCGGTCCGGCGACCAGGTAGACCCCGACCGAGAGCCAGATCGCGAGCGCGATCGTTCCCGCCGACGGGCTGGCTGCGCGGCCCAGGGCCGCCGTCACGAGCAGGCCCGAGACGACCCCCGCGTTGAGCCCTGCGAGCAGGGCCCAAGCCGGGGTCGCGCGGAAGGCCGCGTCGTTCCGCACCAGGCGCAGGTTCATGGCTGCCCCCCGACCAGCTCGACGAACATGTCCTCGAGCGCGATCGACCGGCACTGCGCGCCGGCGCCGGCCAGGTCCCGGGCCAGCTGCTCCTCCGCGCGGCGCGGGTCGAGGTGGAAGATCGCGTGCAGCGCGTCGGCACGCTCGCGGACCCCGACGCAGCCCGGCAGCGCCAGCAGCTGCTCGCGCGTGACGCCCGGCGTGCGCGGCACCAGCGCCAGCGCGAACCCCTCGCGCAGCTCGTCCAGCCCTTCGTCGATCAGGACCCGGCCGCCGTGCAGCATGACGATCCGGTCGGCCATCCGCTCGACGTCGGTCATGTAGTGCGAGGAGAACAGGATCGTCGTCCCGGCCTCGTTGAGCAGCTCGATCGAGGTCTCGAGGAACTCACGCCGCGCCGCGGGATCGAGCCCGCTGGCCGGCTCGTCGAGCAGCAGCAGCTCGGGACGGTGCGCGACGGCGCAAAGCAGCGCGACGCGGCGGGCCTGTCCCCGCGACAGCGTCCGCACCTTCACTGCGGGGTCGACCTGGAAGCGCTCGGCCAGGACGCGGGCCGAGCGGTCGTCCCAGGTCGGGAAGAGCGAGCGGTGCAGCGCGATCACCTCGCCGACGGTCAGGTACGGCGGGAGGATCTGGTCCTCGGCCACGTAGCCGATCCGGCGCTTGACCTCGACCGGCCGCTCGCGCGGGTCGAGCCCGAAGACCCGCACCTGCCCGCGCTGGGCGACCAGCATCCCCATCGCGATCCGGATCAGGGTCGTCTTGCCGGCCCCGTTCTCGCCGATCAGTCCGACGACCTGTCCCGGCTCGACCGCGAAGCTCACGCCGGCCAGCACGTCCTGCCCGCGCCGGTAGGCGCGGTGCACGTCTTCGAAACGGAGGGCGCTCATGGTCTCTTCTCCCGCTCGATCTCCTCGAGCAGATTCATCACGTCGCCGAGCGGGACGCGGCAGAGCGCGGCCTGCGAGAGCAGGCGCTCGGCGGCATCGCGCAGCCGCTCGCGGTTCTCGGCCGGGTCGGCGGGCGGCGCGGCGCGCTCGCTGACGAAGGTTCCGCGCCCGCGCTGCGTCTCGATCAGGCCGTCCCGCTCCAGCTCGTCGTAGGCCTTCTTGACGGTCAGCGGCGCGATCACCAGCTGCGCCGCCAGCTCGCGGTGCGACGGCATCCGCTCCCCAGGGGCGAGCCGCCCGCCGGCGATCGCGTCCAGGACCTGCCGCACGATCTGGCGGTAGATCGGCAGCTCGTCGCCCGGCTGGACGTGGATCAGCATCGCGACCTCACCGCGCCGCGCGCCGCCGCGCGACGACGACGGTCGCGTCGTCGCACGGGAAGGCCCCGCCGGCGCCCGGCATCTCGTCGACCAGCTCGCGCACGAGCAGGTCGAGCGGGCGGGTCTGGCGCGCGCGGAAGGCGTCGATCAGCCGGCCCTCGCTCACGAACGCGCCGGTCGCGTCGATCCGTTCAGAGATCCCGTCCGTGACCAGGAGCAGGGCGTCACCGGGCGCGAGCGCGGTGGCCTCCGTGTCGCCCTGCCACGACGGGAAGAGGCCGAGCGGCACGCCGGTCGCGTCCACCCGCTCGACGGCCCCGTCACGCCGGAGGACGAGCGGCGTCGGGTGCCCGCAGTTGGCGTAGCGGAGCTGCCCCGACGCGTCGTCGTACTCGCCGAGGAAGAGCGTCGCGTAGTGCTCGGGCGCGGTGAGCTCGAAGAGCAGACGGTTGAGCGCGCGGACCCGCGCGGCGAGGTCCCCGGCCGGCAGCGCGTAGTGGCTGCGCAGTGCGGACTGCAGCGCGGTGACGATCAGCGCCGCGGGCAGCCCCTTGCCGCACGCGTCGCCGATCGCGAGCGCGATCCGCCCCGGCGCGATCGGCAGGAAATCGAAGAAGTCGCCGCCGACGCCGGCCGCGGGGCGCGAGAACCCGGCCGCCTCGAGCGAGCCTTCCGTCACGGCGTGCTGCGGGAAGAGCCGGGCCTGGACGCGGCGGGCGAGGCGCACCTCGCGCAGCGAGGGGACGGCGCCGGGCTCGATCGGCGGGAGCGGGCGGGAGGGCACGGGGGCGAGCGTCATGTTGTCGGCCTCAGAGATCTAGTGACATAGAGGACTATATCACTATTCCTTCTGGAAGCAAGGCCGATTTTTCGCGGAGCCTGAATGAGGCCGTATTTCCTTTACTATGAATAATTTACGAATCCGCCGTAGCCGAGGGGCAACGTCGGATGAGGACCTCCGCGACCCACCGTGGCGGGATGGCCCCCCTCAGCGCTTCACCGCCACGCACGCGATCTCGATCCGCGCGTCCTTCGGCAGCCGGGCCACCTGCACGGTCGCGCGGGCCGGCGGCTCGCTCCTGAAGGTCTCGGCGTAGATCGCGTTCATCGTCGCGAAGTCGTTGAGGTCGGCAAGGAAGACCTGGGCCTGCACGACGTCGCTCGTCGAGTAGCCGGCGGCCTTCAGGACCGCCTCGAGGTTCTTGAGAGCCTGGCGGGTCTCGGGCTCGATCCCGCCGGGGACCATCTGACCCGTCGCCGGATCGATCCCGACCTGGCCCGAGACCCAGAGCGTGCCGTCGGCCTCGACGGCGTGGGAGTAGGGGCCGATCGCGGCCGGGGCGCCGGGGGCCGTGACCACCCGGCGGGCCTCGGGACCGGACGCGCAACCGGCTGCGGTGAGCACCCCGAGGACGACCAGGACGGCAACGGGAGCGACGAGAGCCTTCACGCGCACCTCCGGCGCCACCATAGCAAAGTGTCCTGCAGCCGGGCTGGGCAGGCTCGTCGCTGGGACCACATGCTCTCTGCCCCTCGCTTACTTCGACCAATGGTACAGTTAGCCCCAGTCGGAAGAGGGAGGGAAGATGCTCGTCGATCGCCGCCGGTTCCTCGTGGACAGTGGTCTCGCGCTCGCCGGTGCCGCGGCGGTGCCGCACGCGCTCGCCGCGGAGGCCGCCGCGCCCACCGGGGCGACCCAGGCGATCCCCAGCGGCCCCGGTCCCGACCCGTGGGCCGACGTCCGCGCCCAGTTCGTGCTGGCACCGGACGTCGTGCACCTGAGCACCTTCTTCCTCGTCTCCCACCCGCGCCCGGTGCGCGAGGCGATCCAGCGCTACCGCGACCAGCTCGACGCCAACCCGCTGGAGACCGTGATGAAGGGCTGCTTCAGCGGGGACGAGACGAACCTCGACCTGCGCGTCAAGCGCGCGGCCGCGCGCTACATCGGCGGCAAGGCCGAAGAGATCGCGCTGACGCAGAGCACCACGATGGGGCTGGCGTTCGTCTACGACGGGCTCGTGCTCGCGCCGGGGCAGGAGATCCTGACCACGACGCACGACCACTTCGTGCACCACGAGGCGATCCGCCTGTCCGCGCTGCGGAGCGGGGCCTCGGTGCGGAAGATCGCGCTCTACGACCGGCTCGAGGACCTGCCGGGGGTGACCACCGACCAGCTCGTCGGACGGCTGCGGGCGGCGATCCGGCCCGAGACGCGCGTCGTCGGGATCACCTGGGTCCACTCCTCGAGCGGGCTGAAGCTCCCGCTCCGCCCGATCGCCGCGGCGGTGCGAGAAGCGAACGCGAAGCGCGACGAGAAGGACCGGATCCTGCTGGTCGTCGATGGCGTGCACGGCTTCGGCGTCGAGGACGAGACGATCGCCGAGACCGGCGTCGACGTCTTCGTCGCCGGGACGCACAAGTGGATCTTCGGGCCGCGCGGCACCGGCCTCGTCTGGGCCCCGGCGGCCGGCCTGGGCGAGGCTGCGGCCCTCGATGCCGACCTTCGACAGCCACGCGCCGCACGTCGCCTGGGAGGAGGGTCGCGCGCCGGCCGGGCCGGCGCAGGCGTCGTGGTTCACTCCTGGCGGGTTCCACGCCTTCGAGCACGAGTGGGCGGTCGAGGCGGCGTTCGACTTCCACGCCTCGATCGGGAGGAAGCAGATCGCGGACCGGATCCACCAGCTCAACGGCCGGATCAAGGACGGCCTCGCGGAGAACCGCCGCGTCAAGCTCTGGACCCCGCGCTCGGCCGAACTGTCGGCCGGACTGGTCGGCTTCGATGTCGCGGGACTGACGACGAAGGAAGTCGTCAAGGGCCTTCACGCGAAGCAGGTCCTGGCCAGCGGGAGCCCCTACCCGCGCTCGGTCGCGCGGCTGGCCGCCGGGGTCATGAACACGCCGCAGGAGATCGACGCCGCGCTGGCGGCGGTGGCGTCGCTCGGGGCGTAGCGCGCCCCCGAGCGACGCCGCCACGCATCACTGGATCTTGTTCGTCGACACGTTGTACTGCACGGTGTCCGAGAGCCCGTCGTCGAGGTTGGTGATCGTCACGGGCACCCAGGTCTGCTTGGGGAACAGGGCCTTGAGCGCCTTCCCGCCCAGCAGGTTGATCGAGGTCGCACTCTTCCACTGGATGTTCGTCCAGGGCTGGCCGGAGATCGTGACCGCCACCTGGCTGTGGAAGTTCGTGCCGGTCACGGCGAGCTTGAAGGAGTTGCTTCCCGACTTGCTGATCTTCGTGATCGCCGGCGGCGAGCCCCCGACCGTGATCGAGCCGGAGCTGTTGCAGGAGGTCCCGTCGGCGCTGGCGGTCATCGTCCAGGCGTAGGTGCCGGACAGGGGATAGGCGTGCTGGATCGGCGAGCCGGTGCCGTTCTGGCCGTCGCCGAAGGCCCAGGCGTACTGGGGCGCCGCGGTGCAGCCGTTGGCGGTCGCGTTCCCCTGGAAGGAGATGCTCGCCCCCTCGCCGGCGCCGGTCGGGACGACTGCCGCGCAGGTCAGCCGGCAGCCCTGCCCGCTGACGGTCAGCGTGACCGTGCCGAGGTTCGAGTCGGTCAGGCCGTCCCAGGCGGCGAAGGTGAAGCTGTCGTTCCCCGCGAACCCGGCGTCGGGGAAGATCGTCGCCGTGGTCCCGGCGATGCCGACGCTCGCGTGCTGTGGCTGGGTGATCACGCGGAAAACGAGCGTCTGGTTCTTGTCCTTGTCCGTGCCGCTCAGCGTGACGGAGCGCGGCGTGCCCGGCGCCACCGTCGTCGCGAGGTCCGTGACGTTCGGCGCGTGGTTGTTGGTCGCGCTCTCGGAGCCGGGACCGTTGTGGCAGGCGTAGCAGGAGATCCGGAAGCCGCGCCAGAAGTTGCGCTTGCCGAAGTCCGTGCTGAGCTGGCGGTCGCCGAGCGCGAGCGAGAGGACGGTCCCCTTGTAGTCGCTGCCGTGGCAGGCCTTGCAGCGCCCGGAGCCGCCGTTCTCGGCGGCGTCGGCGTGCGCGTCGACCCACGACGCACCGACCGGGTGCATCCCGTGCGGGCCGCCGGACACGGTCTGCGGGTTCCTGTTGTGGCAGACGGCGCAGTCGGAGATCACGCCGGAGTGCCCCTGGAGCTTCTTGGCCTGGACGTTGTCGTTGACGTGGGCGGCCGGGTACTCGGCGTGGGTCGAGCCGTGGCAGGCCTCGCACGCCACCCCGCCGTGCCCGTAGGAGAAGCGGTAGAGGTCGAAGCCGGAGGCGGGAACGTTCGGGTTGGTGGCGAACAGCTGGTTCGCGGGCTGGCGGCGCGTGCCGTTCGGCAGGAACGCGGTCGTGTACCGGATCTGCCCGGCGTTCGCCATCGCGTCGCCGCTGTGGCAGTTCTGGCAGGCCGGCTGGTCGAGCCAGCCGGTGCGGGCGGTCGAGCCGACCTCGCTCATCGTGCCGTGGCAGCTCTGGCACTGCATCGCCATCGTGCCGTCCGCGGCGACGGCGGCGCCCATCGCGCCGCGCAGGCAGCGGGTCGCCGAGCCGGGGTGGCAGCGGTAGCAGGCCGAGCGGTTGGCGCTCTGGCCCAGCGTCATGCCGGTCAGCGGGTCCAGCACGTTGTCGTGGATCGAGTGGACCGAGTGCGTCAGCTGCGGCATCCCGGCCTGCCCGCTTCCCGGCAGCGCGTTCGAGGGGTGACAGGCCGCGCAGAGGATCGGGTGGCCGTTGTCGTGCGCGGTCGCGTAGAGGCCGCGCGCGTCGTAGCCGGCCGCCGCCAGCGTCTGCTCGTACTTGGTCCGGTTGTCGCGCCGGTCGTCATGGAGCAGGAGGATGTTGAGGCGGTAGTCGATCTGCACGTCGGGGTTGTTGACCCAGCCGCCGCGCGGCCGCGCGTCGCCGTTGCTGTTCGAGCCGTGGCAGGCCCGGCAGTCCATCTCGTCCGAGACCGGCAGCACGATGTCGGTCGTGGCCAGCACCGCTCCGCCGCCGTCGCGGGCGGTCAGCCGCATCATCGGGTAGGCGTTCTTCGTGCCGTGGTCGTCGTAGGGGGTGATCGGGATCCCGACCGCCGAGAACCAGGCCTGCACCGCGTCGAACGACATCGGTTGGGGAGTGTTCGAGAGGCCCGGCATCGCCTGGCCCGCCAGCCCGTGGTCGACGGCGAGGTCGGCGCCGTAGATCGGCTTCACGTACTGCCAGAAGTTGGTCTTGTCCTTCGAGGTCGAGTTGAACGACCCCTGCGGGTCGGCCACCGCCTGGTAGGTGATCGTGATCCCGCCCGGGTTGACGACCAGGTTCCCCTGCGCGTCGATCAGCTGCGCGTGGATCGTGTTGAACGGCGGCAGGATCGAGAAGACGGAGAACTCCGCGTCCATGCAGTGCATGCCGAGGTCGTTCCAGCCGACGAGGGTGTAGCCGGTGCCGCCCGGCCCTGCCGACACGGGGGGGAGCAGGAGAGCGAGTGCCAGGATCGACAGGACGGCGAGCAGGGATGGGCCGGCGGAACGCCGGGCGCGGCGGAGCGGGACTTGCGGACATGATCGCCTCCACGGAAAGGGACCGGGCTCGGCTAGAGTGCACCCGTTGCGCTGCGTCGACCTGCGTAAAATCACAGGAGTTGTTTGTTGCGACAGTGTCGAAACAGATCGCTGAAATGTCCGGCGATCGGAGGGTTCCATGAGCGTTCGGGTCGAGGTGGTCTACCAGGGAGACCTGATCTGCCGGGCGATTCACGGCCCGTCGGGCGACGCGATGCTCACCGACGCGCCGGCCGACAACCAGGGCCAGGGGCGTCACTTCTCGCCGACCGACCTGGTCGGGACCGCGATGATCACCTGCATGGTGACCTACATCGGGCTCGCCGCCCGCGTGCGCGGCTGGAACGTCGAGGGGACGCGGGCCGAGGTGATCAAGGAGATGTCGGCGGTCCCGCGGCGTCACATCGCGCGGCTCTCGGTGACGATCACACTGCCGCCGGGGGTGCCGGAGGCGGCGCGGCCGGTGCTGGAAGCCGCGGCGCTGGGCTGCCCGGTCAAGGCGTCCCTGGGGCCGGACACCGCGGTCGAGGTGGCGTTCGTCTACGCGTGACGGCGGGTGCGCGAGGCCAGCGCCGCGAGCGCGAACTCGAGCACCAGCACCAGCACGATGCAGGGGCCCGACGGCAGCCGCAGCGCGTCGAACTCGAACGAGAAGACGAGGCCGCCGAGGACCCCGATCACCGCGGCGGCCCAGGACAGCGCGAACGCCGGCGCGAGGCGGCGCGTCAGGTGGAGCGCGGTTGCGCCGGGCAGGACCAGCAGCGCCGAGATCAGCACGACGCCGACCAGCCGCATGCCGACGACGATCACGAGCGCCAGCAGGACCATCAGCAGCGCCCGCATCCGGGCGGTCGGGATCCCGGCCGCCTCCGCCGCCAGCTCGTCGAAGGTGTAGAAGATCAGCGCGCGGCGGTGCCACGCCAGGAGCCCGACGACGACCGCTGCCGCAGCCACCGACGCGACGACGCCGGCCGGCCCCGCGGTCTGGATCGAGCCGAAGAGGACCGCTTCCCAGCTGACCGGCCCGGCGGCGGGGCCCAGCCAGTCGCGGTACCAGTCGAACCGCAGCAGGCTCTGGCGCAGCGAGAGCAGCAGGATGCCGGCCGCCATCGCCGCCACCAGCACGATCCCGATCGCCGCGTCCTCGCGCGTCGTGCGCGAGGCGGCGAGGACGCCGATCGCCAGCGCCGAGGCGACGCAGAAGGCGAACACGACCGCGTCCCCGGCCAGCGCCGACAGCCCCAGGATCGCCGCGATGCCGAGGCCGCCGAAGGCCGCGTGGCTCACCCCCTGGGCGACGAACGAGAGCCGGCGGATCACGACGAAGTACGAGAGCGCCGCCGAGGCCGTCGCGACGGCGAGCGCCGTGACCAGCCCCTGCCGCGCGAAGTCGAACGACAGGTACTCGAGCGTCTTGAGCGCCGCGATCACCCGTCGCCCCCCGTGTCCTCGGACCAGTCGTGCGCGATGTCGTGGCGGAAGACCTCGGTCAGGACCTCCGGCGTCAGGCCGCCCGGCGTGTCGTGGTAGTGGAGCGTGCGCGCCAGCACGGCGATCCGGTCGCACGTCGCCGCGATCAGCTGCAGGTTGTGGGTGACGAGCAGCAGCGTGACGCCAAGCTCCGCGTGGGCGGCGGCGAGCAGCCCGGTGAAGCGCTCGCGCCCGGCGCGGTCGATCCCCACGGTCGGCTCGTCGAGCAGCAGCAGGCGCGGCGCGCCGGCCAGCGCGCGGGCGATGAAGACGCGCTGCTGCTGGCCGCCCGAGAGCGCGCCGATCGGCCGCTCGGCCAGGTCGGCGACGCCGGCGAGTTCCATCACGCGTTCCACGCGCTCGGTGGCGGCGCGCGACAGCGGGGCCCAGGCGGGGACGCCGTGGGCCGCGGTCATCGCCACGACCTGGCGCACCGAGAGCGGCGCGCGCAGCTCCGCGGCCTGGCGCTGCGCGACGTAGCCGACCAGGCCGTCGCGGACCGCGTCGTGCGGCGGGCGGCCGAAGACCTCGACGCGCCCTTCCTGCGGCGACAGGAGTCCGAGCACGAGCCGCAGCAGCGTCGACTTGCCGCCGCCATTGGGGCCGAAGATCCCGAGCCGCGTGCCGGGCGGGACGTCGAGGTGGACGTCTTCCAGGGCGACCTGCCCGCGGGGGTAGGTGTAGCTCGCTCCGGCCAGGGCGACGGCCGGCTTCGCGGCGGGCAGGGCCGCGAGCCGCGCGGCGTCAGGGCTGGTCACCGAGCCCCTCGGCCAGCGTCCGCGCCAGGACCTCCATCATCTGCGGCCAGTCGTTCGCGTGCAGGCCCAGCGTGTCGATCGACATCAGCCGCACGCCGGACTGCTCGGCGACGCGCTCGGCTGCGGTGGTCGGGTACTCCGGCTCGACGAAGAGGGTCGTGATCCCGTGGTCCCTGACCTCGTCGATCGTCTGCCTGAGGTCGGCCGGCGCGGGCTCGACCCCCTCGATCGGCTTGAGCACCGCCGCGATGACGAGGCCGTAGCGGTCGGCGTAACGGTGGAGCGAGTCGTGGAAGGTGACGACGCCGCGGCCCCGGAAGGGCGCCAGCGTCGCGCGCGTGGCCTCGTCCGTGCGCGACACGACGTCGAGGAAGCGGGCCAGCCGGGCGTCGAGCCGCGCCGCCAGCGCCGCGCTCTCCGCGCCCGGCGCGAGCTGCGCCTTCAGTGCCGCCGTCACCGCCCGGGCCAGCGGCGCGACCAGCGACGGGTCGAGCCACAGGTGCGGGTCGGCGGCCGGGTGGTGCGTCGGGTGGGCGTGGGGCGGCATGCCTTGCGTCGGGGCGCTCGAGGCGCTCGCTGCCGGCTCGAGCGACGCGAATACGACCAGCGGGCGCGTGCCTCGGACCTTCTCGGCCCAGGCGTCGAGCCCGTAGCCGACCGAGACCGCCAGGTCCGCCCGCTCGAGCGCCGCGACCTGCGCCGGCGGCGGGTCGAAGCCGTGCGGCGTCGCCTCGGCGGGGATCAGCGTGTCGATCCGCACCAGCGCCGCGTCGGCCGGGTCGACCAGCTCGCGCACGATCAGCTCGAGCGGGCGGAGCGTGACCGCGACGCGCAGCGGGGCTTCGGGGGAGACCGTGCGCGGACCGGTCGCGCGCTCCCGCGCCCCGCAGCCAGGGGCGAGCAGGAGGGCGGCGGCGGCGAGCGCGACGAACGCGACGGCGACGGCGCGCGGGACGGCGGCGATGCGGGTGGCGCGCGGCGCGCGGCTCACTTGCCGGCTCCCGGGGCGGGCGGCGCGGGCGCTGCGGGTGGCGCGGGCGGCGGCGGCGGCGCGGGCGGAGGCGTGCGCGGCAGCGTCTCGTCCATCTCGGCCAGCACGAACGTCATCAGCGTGAACGCGGCGAGCGACTCGCGGTAGTCGTTCGGGTCGACCTTGTCGACCGTGTCGGCGTCGCTGTGGTGGTAGTCGAAGTAGTGCCCGCTCTCCGTCCCCAGGCCGAGCTGCGGGACGCCGTCTTTCCCGAGGAAGGAGATGTCGGCGCCGCCCCCGCCCTTCCGGATTTCGACCGGGCCGAGCGTCTCGAACAGCGGCGCGTAGCGCTGGACCATCGCGACGGCGTCGTCGGTCCCGCCGACCCCGATGCTCTTCGGGCGGAACCCGCCGCTGTCGGTCTCGAAGGCGGCAAAGTGGCGGGCGGCCTCGGCGCGGTGCAGCTCGGCGTAGCCCCGGCCCCCGTCGACCCCGCGCTCCTCGTTGGTGAAGAGCACGACGCGCACCGTGCGCCGCGGCGTCAGCCCCAGTTCCTTGAGCAGCCGCACGGCGTCGATCGTCATCGTCACACCCGCGCCGTCGTCGTGCGCGCCGCACCCGACGTCCCACGAGTCGAGGTGCGCGCCGATCACGACGATCTCCTCCGGCATCTCGCGCCCCGGCAGCTCGGCCAGGACGTTCGGGCTGGGCGCGTCGGGGAGGTTCTTCGCCTCCATGAAGAGCCGGACGGTCGGCTTGTCGCCGCGGTCGAAGAGCCGCTGGAACATGATCGCGTCCTCGATCGGGACCGCGGCGGCGGGGATCCTCGGGACGCCGTCCTGGTAGCTCATCATGCCGGTGTGCGGCGTGCGCATGCCGCGCGTCGTCACCGAGCGCACCAGCGCGGCGATCGCCCCGTGCTGCGCGGCGCGGACGGCGCCGCCGGTGCGGTAGGCGACGGCCTCGCCGTAGCCGCCGAAGCTCGTCGGCCTGCTCCCTCATCGGGAAGTTGTAGAGGACGATCTTCCCCTTGACCGTGTCCTTGACGCGCTCGAGCTCGTCGAAGTCGCGGACCACGACGACCTCTCCGGCGATCCCTTCCGGCGGCGTGCCGTCGCTCCGGCCCAACCCGAGCATCGGGATCGGGCGCGGGCCGCCGGGGGAGAGCAGGGTCAGCGACTCGCGGCCGCGGACCCAGCGGTTGATCGGGACGTTCTCGAGGCGCGGGTCGGCCAGCCCGATCGCCTTCAGCTGTTCGACCGACCAGGCGGCGGCGCGGTCGTAGGACGGGGTCCCGGCCGAGCGGTTGCCGATCCGGTCGCACAGCTCCTGCAGGCGGCGGTAGGAGGCCTCGTCGGCGCGTGCGGCCTCGATGATGCGGGCCGCGGCGCCGGTGAAGCGGGGGGGGAGCGGGGCCGCGTGCGCGGGCTGGGCTTCCGGCGGCTCGGGCGCGGCGGGAGCCGGGGAGCCGGTCGAATCCGCACGACAACCGGCGCCAGTGACGGCAAGCAGGGCGAGCGCGACGACGACCGGCCTGCGGCTCAGGGAGAACACGGTGGGGAAGCCTCCGCGGGAACGGGAAGGCTACCCCGAGCCGCCGTGCCGGGCGAAGGGGGCCCCCGCGGGGGCTGCCGGGCCTGCCGATCGCGCCGAAGCGTTGCCGGATCCCGGCGCGACGGCAGCGGCGCCGGCACGACCGCGCCGTGAACGCGCGCCCGCGATCCGTGGTCATCGCCGACGGCGACCCAGCAGCAGAAGGGCCAGCGCTGAAGGAGGATCCAGGGCAGCCATGAGATCCAGAAGCCCGCAGGGGTGGGGATCGACGTCAGGTCATCCCACCGCCGGTGCCGCCCTGAGCCGATCGTGAAACGCGGCCAATACCGGCTATCCGTCAGCCTGAACCCGGAACCGCGGTAGCCCGACGCCATCTTCCTGTCGTCGGCATTCGCCACGGCGCCTGTCCGTTCGGCCACAGATGCGCGTGTTCCCGCCGGCCTGGAATCGCTGGTGCGGCAAAGCGGAACCGGCATGGCGTCACAAAGTCACACAGATCGGTGAGCCCTGACGGGCCGATGGGCGTACAAGAAGGCGACTGTGAGCGACAGAGCGCGTGTTGGTGCGGAACGACACGTACTTGTAAGACACGCGGGCTCGTTGCAGACCTGTCAACAATGCCGGCACGGCAGGGTGCGGAGGGAAGTAAATGTTCAGGATCGTCATCCTCATACTCGGTGCAGTTCTCCTCGCAACGTCCGCGCTGCCGGTCATGAGCCAGGTCCCGCCGGACTTCTCGCCACCCGGGACGACGACCACGTTCCGGTACTACCGTCTCGGCAACACCGGCGTGCAGGGCGACTGGAGCGAGGCACTGTGGGTCGGCCCGGACGGCGATCCCTGGGTCGGCGGCTACGACCCGATCTTCGAGGAAGGCGGGATCGCCAAGTTCGTCCAGGCAGAAGACCGGTGGATCGCCGTGTCGAACGTCGACTATCGGATCATCGGTCACCCCTACGAACAGGGAGCGGCCCGCGTCAGGGATATCGCGGTAGATCGCCTGGGGCGGATCTGGTTTGTGACATGGACTGCCGTGCTCCGCATGGATCCCGCGGTCGGGCCCGAGTCGCTCGTTCGATATGACCTCGACGGTCCCGGGTCCCTGGGCGGCGGTTACGACATCGACATGGCGCCCGACGGAACGGTGTGGATCGCTGCCGAGGGCTCCCTCGTCAATCTCAACCCGACGTCCGGCCGGACGAAGCGGTGGGAGGGCGGCTTCGAGCGCATCGCCGTCCAACCCAAGCCGAACAGCGGCTATTTCGTCTGGGCGGCGATGAAGGCCCCCGGGATGTCGGTGCCGGTGTGGCGCTACGACAGCGCCACCAGGGCGTGGGAGGTTCAGTCGGAGACCGGCCAGGTCGGGGAGGTTGCCGCGCTCCGCAGCACAGACGTCGTGGACGACGCGGGGAACCTGTGGGCGATCCACAGCGACCGACAGCCGGACCCGAGCCTGTCCCTGGGGTACCGGCGGCCGGATGGGTCGTGGGTGGACGTGTCGACTCCCAACGAGGGCGGCGCGAGCTACATCAATGCCCTCAGGGCTTTCGGAAATGGCAACGCTCTCATGGCCGACGCGTTCGGGCGGGTGTGGCGCTGGAACGGTGGCTCTTGGGAGGACCTGGGGATCGGTGGACCGACCAACGCCGCGCTGGGCATCGTTGGGCTCGATCTGGACGTGCAGACCGGGACGGTCTGGACGTCCGGCGACGGTGGAGCGGCCCGCCGCGACCCCGAGACCGGGCTTTGGCAGCGGTACCGGATCACCAACTGCTCGCAGGGCGACAACTTCGTGCTCGACCTCTCCCTCACGCCGGGCGGCGAGTTGTGGACGACCGCCAATCTCGGCCCCGGCGTCGGCGGCTTCCAGCACTTCGACGGAACACGGTGGCGCGGCTTCAACCAACTCAACTACGACCTGCCTGGATCGGGACCGTTCCCGTTCAATTCCGACTCCACGTTCTCCATCGCCTACCGGCCCTCCAACGGCCACGTCGCGCTCGGCATGCCCGGTGGCGGCGTGCAGGAGTGGACCGGCAGCGAGTACGTCGACCTTGGGCTGCCCAACTGGACTGCTACGCGGTTGCTGGAGGACGGCCTGGGCCGACTCTGGGCGGGCAGTGAGGAATCGATGTTCGGCCTCTACTCCGGCGGCGGGTGGCAGACGTTCGAACTCCTGACCGTGGGGGGATCCCCGGTGGTCGATCCCGATCGACCGGGTTGGGTCTGGCTCACGGGGTGGGAAGGCTCGACGTGGACCGACGGGACGACGTTCGAGAAAGTCGTGCTCCCGGAGGCGGGTCGCGGCTCGGCCCCGATCGGCAACGGCCGGGCCTGGGTCGGCGGGACGGGGCTGTACCTCGTCGACATGGCAGCGAAGACCTACCAGCACTTCGGCCAGGAGACGATTCGCGGCTTCAGCGCTCGACCGTTCGGCGTCTCTCCGGACGGGCTCCTGTGGTACGGGTGCGATGAGGGCCTGTGCTGGCTCGACACCAAGAACCCCTCGCGGCGCCACGGCGGCGTCTTCCACGCCCCGCCCGGCGGAGAGCCGCAATGGGGCGGGCTGGCCTGGTGGCCGACACGGGCCGAGCTCCGGGTCACGCCCGACTTCTACGAGATCTGGATGACCACGCCGAGCCGCGGGATCACGGTGCTCAAGGTCGTGCCCGTGCGGTAACCCGATCCTGAATCGCCCCGGAATTCCTGGATCCCGATCCAGGTGCGCGTCCACAGGGTCGCGAAGGGTCGCTGGCGTGCTGCGGCCAGCCCTACTCCACCCCGCACCCGTTGACGCCGCGCACCTGGTAGAAGACCGCCCGGACGCCGTCCTGCTGCGCGCCGGGGTCGGTCAGCGACAGGGCCGTCGTCTCGCCGATCCGCGTCGCCCCGCTCATCTGCGCCGAGGTCGAGCGGTACCCGCGGTAGCTCGCCGCGCCGGCCGCCGCGCCCCACGACAGCCGGATGTCGGCCGCGCCGCTCCGCGTGACGCGCAGCGAGTCGCGGACCTCCGCCGGCCGCGGCTGCGCGCAGGCCCCGCCGCGCAGGAACCCGCCGCGCCCGGAGCCCCACAGCACGCGCGCGCCGGCCGTGCCGGGCAGGTCGTAGGCGACGAGGCCGCTGTGCGCCGTGTTGAGCACCACCTCGAGGTCCGCGTCGCCGTCGAGGTCGGCCAGCGTCGGGCCGGCGAGCGCGCCGTTCCAGTCGCCGCCGCCGAACGGGGCGGGGAGGTCGACCTGCTGCAGCAGCTTGCCGTCCCACGACAGGATCGTCAGCCGGCCGTTGGCGTTGCTCCCCTTCTGCGTCCAGGAGGCGACGATCACCTCGGCCTTGCCGTCGGCGTCGAGGTCGGCGATCGCCGGCTCGGAAGCGAAGCGGAAGAAGCCGTCCGCCGCGCGGTAGATCGCGTAGGGCCAGCTGCCGTGCTCGGTCTTGTCCAGCCAGAAGGCGTGCACGCGGCCGTCGTACGCAGCGTAGACGATCTCCTTCGTCCCGTCGCCGTCGAGGTCGGCGACGGCGGGATTCGGTTCGGCCGACTCGATCGTGTTGTAGTCCTCCGCGATCGGTGCGCCGGTGTCGACCGGCGGCGAGCGCCAGTCGCGGCCGGCCTTGTTGTAGCGGCTGCGGTCGCGGTTGAAGAGGTGCACGCCGTGGTAGCGGCTGAGGTAGGGATCCTGCGAGCAGTCGTAGGTGTTGCCGGTGACGACGACCTCCAGCGACCCGTCGCCGTCGACGTCGGCCAGCACCGCCGCGCCGTCGGCGAAGTTGGTGCGGTAGCTCTCGGCGCGCACGCCGTCGCAGGCGCCCCAGCCGCGCAGCTCGGGGACCTGGCTCTCCCAGACCCCGACCTGGCCCCAGACCTTGCCGGCGCCAAAAACGCTGCTGGCCGGGATCGGCTGGCCGTTCGCCTCGTAGGCGCAGAGGTAGTGGACATCGGAGGGGACGACGATCTCGCCGGTGCCGTCGCCGTCCAGGTCGCCGGCGGCGGCGTTGGCGTTGTAGACGCCCCAGGCGTAGCCCGGCGCGCCGCTCGCCAGCTGCGGCCAGCCGGCGCGCAGCACGCCGCCTGCGCTGTAGATCCAGGTGTTGGTCTGCGAGCCGATCGCCGCGGTGACGATCACCTCCATCTTCCCGTCGCCGTCGAGGTCGTGGACGGCGAGGCCGCGCAGCTCGGAGGTCGTCGGCTGGCGCGGCCAGCCCGCCTTGAAGTAGCCCTGCGCGTCGTAGACCGAGACCCAACCGCCGGAGTGCGCGGCGGCGATCTCCACGGTGCCGTCACCGTCGAGGTCGGCGACGACGATCCCCGGCCAGGTGCGGCCGACGTTCGAGGCTCCGGGCTGGGAGCGGTCGTGGCCCGAGCTGATGCGCCACTCCAGCGCGCCGGTGCGGCCGTCGAGCGCGACGATCGAGTAGGCGGAGCCGACGACCTCCGGCGTGCCGTCGCGGTCGAGATCGGCGACGGCGGGCGACGAGTACCAGCCGGTCTCGCACCAGCTCGCGAAGCAGCCGCCCTTCTGCCACTTCAGGACGGGGGGTTGGACCGCCGCGGCGGCAGGCAGGGAGAGCACGGCCACGAGGACCGCGAGCGCGGCGGCGCACCGGGAACGGGGACGGGACATCGCGGATCTCGGGCGGGCCGGGCAGGCGGGCCGGATCAGGGGAAATGTAGGGCCGCGCGTGGCGTCACGGCCACGCCACGCGCCGCGTCGCGGACGCCAGGCGAGCGCCAGGCTACCGCCACGCCGCCGGGATCTCGAACTGCAGGACGCCGTCCTTTGACGTGGCCCGCACCGACGACGACCCCGTCGACGCGCACGGCGACCGCGCCGCGCAGCGCCGGGTCGGGGCAGGGGAGCGTCCCCTCGGCGAGCAGGTGCCGCGCGGACGCGCCGTCCAGCTCCGCCACGCGCCGCGCGATCCGCGGCCCGAGCCAGCGCAGCAGGCTGTTGGTCGCGCGCGGCCCGGTGTTGGTGCGGTGCAGCGCGCGCATCCCAGGGGCGACGACGGAGAGCGCGGACAGGTCGACGTCGCGACCGGCGAGCGCGGCGGGGCGCGCGAGCAGCCAGAGGTCGCGACCGCGGGCGGTAACGAGGTGTTCGGCGAGGGCGGAGTCGGTGTCGACGCCGAAGCGGTCGGAGAGAAAAACAGCGAGTTCGGCGCGGGCTTCGGGGTCGTCGGTGGGGGGCGCGTCGGCGGCCTTCGCGTTGGGCGCGAGGGGCGAGCCGATCGAGCCGCCGCCGCCGCCCGCGCGCTTCTCCAGCTTCGCCAGGAAGAACCCCCACGAGCCGGTGTGGTGCGGGAAGAGCCGGCGCGCGTGCGCCAGCTCCGCGGGGAAGCGCAGGTCGCCCCAAGCCGTGATTCCCGGCAGCCCCGGCGTCCCGTCCGGCAGCGGTGCCAGCGCCACGTCGTCGCGCGCGGCGAGTGCGGCGGCGAGGACCTGCTCGTTCTCCTCCGGCGCGTAGGAGCAGGTGGCGTAGACCAGCCTTCCGCCGGGCGCGAGCAGGTCGAGCGCGCGCGTGGAGCAGCCGCCGCTGCAGCGCGCACGCCGGGCCGAAGCCGCTCTCGCCGCGCGGCTCGTAGCGCGGCGAGGCGAGGCGGAAGGTCCCCTCGCCGGTGCACGGCGCGTCGAGCAGGATCGCGTCGAACGCCGCCGCCGGCGGGCATCGCCGCGGCGTCCTGCTTCACGACCAGCGGCCCCGTCAGCGCCAGCCGCGCGAGGTTGGTGACGAGCAGGCCGCAGCGGTCGGTCGACGGGTCGCCGGCGACGATTCGCGCGCGGTCGCCGGCCAGCAGCGCGAGCAGCGCGGTCTTGCCGCCCGGCGCGGCGCAGAGGTCGGCGACGATCTCGCCGGCGCGCGGCGCGAGCGCCTGCGCCGCGGTCGCGCTCGACGCGCCCTGCGGCAGGGCGAAGCCGAAGACGACCTCGGGCAGCGTGCCGGCGCTGGGCAACGGCGCGTCGCCGGGACCGACGCGAAGGTGGTGCGGGGCCCAGTCGAGGGTCTCGACGGTGAGGCCACGCGCGGCCAGTGCGTCGCCGAGCGCGGTGGGGGTCGTGCGCCCGGGGTGGACGAGCAGGTCGACCGGCGCGGGCGGCTCGAGCGCGGCACGGAAGGCGGCCGGGTCGTCGACGATCGCGTCGTAGCGCGCGAGCCACTCCAGGCTGGCCTCGATCCGGCGGCGCCGGGCCTCGCTGCGGGGGGTGTCCATGGCGGGGCGGAGTATAGGCGAGAGGAAACGCACCCCACCGGCTTCACGGGTAAGACACCGCGCCCGGCCGGGCCGCGCGAGACCGCCAGATTCTGCCTTGCGGCGGCGTGCCGGGAACCGGACCTTTCACCGGAGTTGTCCGCCTGCGGCTCCACCGCGGGTGAAGTGTGGGGTTTCGTCCAGTGAGAGGGGCGCTCATGACACGCAGGCAGGCTCCAGGCTCCCGCTCCGTCCGTCCGTCCCGCCTGATCCGCCCGTCCCGTGCCGCCGCCGGACTGCTCGCGCTGCTCGCGTCGGCAGCCTTGCAGGTCGTCGCGCTCGCGGACGGGTCCGCGATGCCGGTTTCGCCGGCGCGCGAAGGCCTCAAGCCCCTGGGCGAGGTGGCCGCGTGGACGTCGCCGCCGGTCGACGTCCCGAAGCTGCTGCGGGAGGACGCGGCCCGCGATGGAAAGCTCGGGACGCCGCTGCGGATCGGCTACCGGATGGCGACCGACCTGTCTCCCGCGACGGCCGGCACCTGGGAGGACCTGAAGGACGGCGGCCGGATCTGGCGCCTCTCGGTCCGCTCCGCCGACGCGCTGTGGATCGTGCTGGGCTTCGACGAGTTCCGGATCGAGGACGGGGCGACCCTCTTCGTCTACGACCCGGCGCTGAAGAGCCCGCGCTCGTATACCGCGGCCGACGTCCGGCCCCACGGCGAGCTCTGGACGCCGCCGATCGAGGGTGACCAGCTCGTCGTCGAGCTGCTCTGGCCCGCGAAGCTCGCGGGGGTCGCGCCCCGGCTGCACCTGGGCGGCGTGTCGCACGGCTACCTGCCGTTCGGCACGATCGGCCGCGCCAAGGCCGAGCAGGACGGGATCGGCGACTCCGGCTCCTGCAACATCGACGTCGCCTGTCCGCTCGGCGTGAACTGGCAGAACGAGAAGCGCGGCGCGGTGATCCTGCTGAGCGGGGGCGAGGGCTTCTGCTCCGGCTCGCTGATCAACACGACCGCCAACGACTGCCGGCCCTACGTCCTGACCGCCGCCCACTGCACTGCGGGCACGAGCACCGTGTTCGGCTTCAACTTCGAGCGCTCGGCTTGCGGGAGCGGCGACCCGCCCCCGCCCGACACCTACACCGTCAGCGGCGCGACCGTCCTGGCCAACTACGCCAGCAGCGACTTCACGCTGCTGCAGATGAACGGCAGCCCGCCCGAGGAGTGGAACGCCTACTACAACGGCTGGAATCGCGGGACCACGCCGCCGAACGAGAGCACCGTCATCCACCACCCGCGCGGCGACTTGAAGAAGATCGCCTACGACGACGACCCCGCCACCGACGGCAGCAACTGGGGCCCCAACCACTGGCGGATCGGGGAGTACGAGCAGGGGACGACCGAGCCCGGATCCTCCGGCTCACCGCTCTTCGACCAGAACCACCACATCATCGGCCAGCTCCACGGCGGCACGGCGTCGTGCACCAGCCTCACCTACGACGAGTACGGCAAGGTCGATGCCTCGTGGATCGGTGGCGGCACCAGCGCAAGCCGGCTGTCGGACTGGCTGGACCCTAACGTCACCGGCCAGCTGACGATGGACGGCGTCGCCGGCATCGTCTGCGCCTTCAACCCGACCGGGTCGATCTCGCTCGACAGCGCCACCTACGCCTGCACCGACACGATGCTGATCACGCTGCGCGACGACAACCTGCGCGGCTACGAGACGCAGGCGGTCACCATCACCTCGAACACCGAGACCGCCCCCGAGACGGTCGTGCTGACCGCCACCGAGCCCGGCTCCGGCTTCTTCACCGGGACCTTCCCGGTGGCGCCGGGGGCGCCGGTCCACGGCGACGGGCACCTGTCGGTCAGCCCGGGCGACGTCGTGACCGTGCTCTACATCGACGAGGACGACGGCAACGGCGGCGTGAACGTGCCGGTGACGACGACCGCGCTGATCGACTGCGTCGGCCCGGTCATCTCGGCCGTCGCGTCACAGAACGTGACCGGGAACTCGGCCCAGGTCGTCTGGACCACGGACGAGCTGGCGACCGGCTCCGTGACGTACGACACCGCCTTCCCGCCCGGCGCGGGCTCGGCCTCCAGCGCCGTCGTGACCGTGAACCACCTCGTCAACCTGGCCGGCCTGACTCCCGTGTACGACCTACTACTACTCGGTCAGCTCGACCGACCCGGCCGGCAACCCGACGACCGACACGAACGGCGGGGCCTACTACACGTTCCGGACCGGCACGAACACCAACCCGACCTACCCGTACGCCGGCCCGGCCGTGCCGATCCCCGACAACAGCACCACGGGCGCGACCGCCACGATCAACGTCCCTTACTTCGACTACGTCACGAAGATCGTCGTGACCGTGAACATCACCCACAGCTTCGACGGCGACATCGCGCTGACGCTGATCGCGCCCGACGGGCGCACGGTGCCGCTCTCGACCAAGCGCGGCTCGTCCGGCGACAACTACGTCGGCACGGTCTTCGACGACGACGCGGCGACCGCGATCTCCGCGGGGACCGCGCCGTTCACCGGCCCGTTCCGGCCGGAGAGCCCGCTCGCCGTCCTCAACGGCATCGCCTCCTACGGCGACTGGAAGCTGCAGGTCGTGGACAACGCGAGCAGCGACACCGGGACGATCGACGGCTGGTCGCTGACGCTGCTCTTCCCGCCGGCGCCCTGCGGGGCACAGGTCAGCCTGGACGCGGACACCTACAGCTGCTCCGGCAGTTCCACGATCACCGTCAAGGACACGAATGTCGCCGGGCCGACGTTGACGGTCACCGCGACCTCCGCGACCGACACGATCGGCGAGAGCGTGATTCTCACGCGGCTCGCCGCCCCGACGCGACACCTGGTTCCAGGGGACGGTCGCCCTCACCGCCGCCCCGGCTTCCCCGGGCGACGGCCTCGTCTCGGTCGTGAACGCCGACACGCTGACGGTCACCTACGTCGACGCCGACGACGGCCAGGGGAACTTCGACGTCCCGGTCAGCGACACCGCCGTCACCGACTGCGTCGCGCCGGTGATCTCGAACGTTCTCGCGTCCGGCGTGACGGGCAACAGCGCGGTGATCCAGTGGCTGACGGACGACCCCGCGACCAGCGTGGTGCACTACGGGCCGGCGATCCCGCCGGGGCTGACCACCTCGGCCGGGGCCCTGGTCAGCGGCCACGCCGTGGCCCTGACCGGGCTCGCCGCCTGCTCGAACTACTACTACTCGGTCGAGTCGGTGGACGCGCACGGAAACGTGACCGTGGACACCAACGGCGGCAACTACTACCTCTTCACGACGCTGCAGAACACGAACGCCGCGTACACCAGCACGGACACGCCGCTCGCCATCCCGGACAACAACGCGACGGGCGCGACGAGCACGATCAACGTGGCCGACCTCGACAAGATCGTCGACCTGAACGTCGTCGTGAACATCACGCACACCTACGACGGCGACATCTCGCTGAGCCTGATCGCCCCCGACGGGACGACGATCGCGCTCTCGAACCGGCGCGGCTCCTCCGGCGACAACTACACCGGCACGGTCTTCGACGACGCGGCCGCGACGGCGATCGCCAGCGGCACGGCGCCGTTCACGGGCTCGTACCGCCCGGAGAACCCGCTGAGCGCGGTGATCGGCAAGGTCGCGAGCGGCGCCTGGAAGCTGAAGGTCGTCGACTCGGCCTCCAGCGACTCGGGTACGATCGTGAGCTGGAGCCTGCAGTTCACCTACGAGCCGCGGGTCTGCGGGCCGTCGGCCGTCTACCAGTCGTTCTCGGTGGCGGCCGACAGCTGCGCCGCGGGCGGCCCCGGCAACGGCAACGGGATCGTCGACCGCGGCGACGACGTCACGCTGCCGGTCGTGATCCGCAACAACGGCGCGATCGACCTGACGGGCGTCTCGGCGACGCTGACCACGACCACTCCGGACGTCTACGTCACGCGCGCCGTCGCCGTCTATCCGAATCTCGCGGTCAACGCGACCGCGGCGAGCGTCGTCCCCCACTTCGGCTTCATCGCGGGCCTGGGCGTGCCGTGCGGCAGCGACATCGCCTTCGTCCTGACGGTCCGGACCAACCAGGGGACGTTCAGCAGCCCCTTCACGGTCAAGGTCGGCGCGCTGGCGTACGCCACGACCACCTACCCGTCGATCGACGTTCCGAAGCCGATCCCGGACAACAGCACGACCGGCGCGAGCAGCACGATCGCCGTCACCGACACGAACCCGGTCCAGAAGGTGAAGGTCAAGGTCAACATCACGCACACCTTCGACGGCGACCTCACCCTCTACGCTGATCGGGCCCAACGGCGTCCCGGTCGCGCTCTCGAACCGCCGCGGCTCGTCCGGCGACAACTTCGTCGAGACGGTCTTCGACGACGCGGCCACGACGCCGATCGCCAGCGGGGCCGCCCCCTTCACCGGGTCTTTCATCCCGGAGGCGCCACTGAGCGGGCTGAGCGGGATCGCGGCCAACGGGACCTGGACGTTGAAGGCCGTCGACTCCGCGGGCAGCGACACCGGGACGATCACGGGCTGGTCGCTCGAACTGACGACCGGTTCCGGCTACGCCTGCAACGACTGCCTGTCGGCCCCGCCGACGGCCGAGCCGGTCCAGCAGGCCTGGATCGGGAAGACCGCCCAGCAGTGGGAGCCGATCGCCGGCGCGACCTCGTACCGGCTCTACCGCGGCGCCGGGGCCGACCTGCCGGCGCTGGTCACCGCGGCGGACGACTCCTGCCTGCGGCTGACGACGACCGATCCCTTCACCGGACCGGTGCTGCTCGAGGCGCCGCCGGCGGGCGGGCTGTACTGGTACCTGGTGCGCGCGGCGAACGCCGGCGGCGAGGGTCCGGCCGGCAACGCGACGGCCGGGCCGCGGAACCAGAACAGCTCGGGCGCCTGCCCGTAAGATAGGGGAGACCCCTCGAGGCCCGCTGCGGAGGCTGTTGCGTGAAGAAGACGATCCTCGCCCTGGTCGCGCTGCTCCTGCTCCTGACGCCCGTGCCGGCGGGCCTCGCCGCCGGCCGGGGCGAGCCGGGCCCCGTCTTCCCGGTCGAGATCCGCCTGCGCGACCGGATCGAGGACCTCCGGCTGCTGCTGGAGCTGGACATCGACGTCGACGGCGTCCACTTCGACCGCGCGCGCGCCTACCTGGTCGAGAAGGAGCTGGTGAAGCTGCGGGAGCTGGGGTTCGACGTCGAGCAGGTCGCCGACGAGGCGCACCGGCAGTGGGAGCGCGAGCGCGCCGCGAACGCACCCCTGGCACCGGCCGCGCCGGGCTCGATCCCGCCCAGCTACCACACCTACGCCACGCTCACCTCGGAGCTGCAGCAGATCGCGGCGGCGCACCCGGACCTGGTGCGGCTCTCCAGCGCCGGCCTGTCGGTGCAGGGGCGCGAGCTGTGGATCATGAAGGTCTCCGACAACCCGGGCGTAGCCGAGGACGAGCCGGCGGCCCGCTACATCGCCGCGATCCACGGCGACGAGGTCGTCGGCAAGGAGCTGTGCGTCGGGCTGATCAACTACCTGATCGACAACTACGCGACCGACCCGCGGATCAAGCGGATGGTCGACGAGACCGAGATCTGGATCCTGCCGTCGATGAACCCCGACGGGACGGAGCTGGGGCAGCGCTACAACGCCAACGGCTACGACCTCAACCGCAGCTTTCCCGACCAGTTCACCGACCCGACCGACACCGTGACCGGGCGTCCGGCCGAGGTCCAGGCCGTGATGAACTGGGGCTTCGCGCACTCGGTCAACCTCTCGGCCAACTTCCACGGCGGCGAGCTGATCGCCAACTACCCCTACGACGGCACGGCGAGCGGCTCGTCGGTCTACAGCGCCTGCCCGGACGACGTGCCGTTCGTCTCGCTGGCGCGGACCTACGCCGACCGCAACCCGAGCCTGTTCGCCAACAACTCGGACAGCTCGTTCTTCAACGGGATCTGCAACGGGGCCGACTGGTACGTGGTCCGCGGCGGGATGCAGGACTGGAACTACGTCTGGCGCGGAACGTGGGACATCACGATGGAGATCGGCACCAAGTGGCCGGCCGCCTCGTCGCTGCCGAGCTACTGGGACGAGAACCGCGAGGCGATGCTGGCCTACCTGGAGCGGGTGCAGGAAGGGGTCCGCGGCGTCGTGACCGACGCGACGACCGGCGCGCCGCTCAAGGCGACGGTCAAGGTCGTCGGCAACGCGGCCAACAGCTACGGCGACCCGGAGGTCGGGGACTACCACCGGATCGTGCTCCCCGGGACCTACACGCTGGAGCTGTCGGCTTCCGGCCACGTGACCGAGATCCTGCGCGACGTGGTCGTCCCGCCCGGCGGCCCGGCGGCCCGGCGCGACGTCGCGATGCAGCCGACGACGGTCGACCTGCAGCCGACGAGCTACACCATCCTGGACGGTACGGGCGGCAACGGCGTGCTCGACCCGGGGGAGACGACCGACATGGCGGTCGTGCTGCGCAACCTCGGCGCGTACGCATCGAACGTCTCGGGGATCCTCCAGCCGATCGGCTGGTCCGCGACCGTGCCGCGCGACACCGCGACCTACCCGGCGATCGCGGTCGGAGCCAGCGCGCAGTCGCAGGCGCCGCACTACTCGGTATCGCTCGCCCCCGCGGCGCCGACCGGCACGAAGGCCGGGTTCGTGGTCAAGTGGACGGCCTCGTCGAAGACCGGGACCTCCGACCCGTTCTGGGTGCCGGTCGGTACGCGCAGCTGCACCACCTACAACTCGACGGGCGGCGCGATCCCCGTCCCGGATCGCAGCACCCGCACCTCGAGCATCAGCGTCACGAGCCAGGTCGAGCTGGACGAGGTGAACGTCTACGTCAACATCACGCACGGCTACAAGGGCGACCTGGCCGTCAGCGCGGTGTCGCCGGCCGGGACGCCGGTCGCGCTGCACAACCGGACCGGGGGCTCGGGGAGCAACATCGTCGGCTGGTACGACGCGCAGATCGCGCCGGCCGAGCCGCTCGCGCGCTTCAACGGCGAGGGCTCGCAGGGAAGCTGGACGCTGAAGGTGACCGACGCCGTGCCGGCGAACGCGGGCACGCTCAACAACTGGTCGGTCGAGGTCTGCGGGCGGCCGTTCGAGTCCCGGCCGCCGGAGATGCGCCTGCGCGCGGTGACGCGGCGCGGGGGGACCATCGTGCTCGACTGGTGGCCGTACCCCGGGCTGACGGGCTACAGGGTCTACCGCGGCACGAATCCCGCCTCGGCGGCGTCGTTCTCGGACGTGACCTCGTCGGACCCGAACCCCGCCGACACGCTGTTCGAGGACGGGACGAGCGCGCCGCTGCTGATGTACCTGGTCACCGGCGTCAGCCCGCGCGGTGAGAGCGCGTGGGGGCATTACGGCCGGTAACGGCGCGCCGCGCGCGGTCTAGTAGAACGCCCCCGCCGCGAACCGCCCCGCGACCGCGACGGCGGTCGCCAGCACGACCGTCATCCCGCTGATCCAGGCGGTCTCCTTCCAGCCCAGCTCGCGCCAGAGCACCGCCAGCGTCGCGACGCACGGGACGTAGAAGACGACGAACAGCGCGAAGGAGATCATCTGCGCCGGGGTCATCACGGTCGCCACCGCGGTCGTCCCGAGCGCCTGCATGAGCATCATCAGCGACAGCTCCTTGCGCAGCACGCCGAAGACGATCGTCACGCCGACCGCCAGCGGCAGGCCGAGGAGCGTGACCGTGAGCGGCGAGAGGCCGCGGTTGATCAGCGACTCGAGCCCGCTGATCTGCAGCAGCGAGAGCACGATCGACGAGGCGATGAGCATCGGCCAGGCGATCGCCAGGAACTCGCGGATCGCGATCCAGGCCCGGGTGAAGACGGTCTGCAGCGACGGCGCGCGCAGGTCCGGGACCTCGAGGATCAGGCCCGGCGAGAGGCCGGCGGTCTTGCGCTCCAGCACCACCGCCAGGCCGGCGGTCACGGCGAGGTTGACGAGGTAGATCACGATCGCCGCCAGCGCGCCCAGCTGGGCGCCGACCAGGCCGAGGATCACGGTGCTGCGCGCGGAGCAGGGGATCAGGATCGCCAGCGTCGCGGTGACGCGGCGGTCGCGCGGCGATTCCAGGATCCGCGTGGCCATCACGGCGGGCACCGAGCAGCCGTAGCCGAGCATCAGCGGGACGACCGACTTGCCGTGCAGGCCGAGCCGGTGCATCACGCCGTCGAGCAGGTAGGCCATCCGCGGCAGGTAGCCGCTGTCCTCCAGCGCGGCCAGGCCGATCAGGAACGGCACCAGGTAGGGCAGCACGATCCCGAACCCGCCGGAGATCCCGAGGATCGTCCCCTGCAGGATCGCGCCCGCGGCGGAGTCGGGCGGGAGCATCGTTCCGGCCCACGCGCCGAGCTTGTCGAAGGCCGCCAGCAGCGGCGCCTCGAGGTACTTCCCCGCGCCGAAGACGAGCCAGAAGAAGGCCCCCATGATCGCGATCATCACGGGCAGCCCGAACAGCGGGTGCATCAGCACCGCGTCGGCCCGCTCGCGCCAGCCGACCTGGGCGTGGCGGGTGCGCGCAACCTTTTCCTCGATCGCGTGGGCGACGGTGTGCCGCTCGCCGCAGACCACTTGATCCGACGTCCAGCCGTGCTGCTCCTCGAGGCGCCGCGCCTCGGCGTCGACCTTGCCCGCCAGCGCCGGCGCCTGCCCGGCCAGCTCGCCGGTCAGCCGGACGTCGCGCTCGAGCAGCTTGATCGCGGCCAGGCGCGGCGGCATGCGCGAGGGGAAGCGCACCGCGCCCAGCACCGCTTCGACCTCGTGGATCGCGCGCTCGACCTCGCGGCTGTAGCGGGGCGAGCGCGGCGCCGCGCCGCGCGTCGCGGCGCCGAGCGCCGCCTCGAACAGCTCGACCAGGCCCAGGCCGCGCCGGGCCACGGTCGCCACGACCGGGACGCCGAGCTCCCGCGAGAGCGCGGCCGCGTCGACCTCGATCCCCTTGCGCTGCGCCTCGTCCATCATGTTGAGCGCGATCACCACCGGCAGGCGAAGCTCGAGCAGCTGCAGGGTCAGCTCGAGCGAGCGCCCCAGGCGGCTGGCGTCGACGATGTTGATCAGGACCGACGGCTCGCCGGTCGCCAGGTAGGAGAGCGCCTCGCGCTCGGCGTCATCGTGACCGGTGAGCGAGTAGGTGCCGGGCAGGTCCGCGACCTCGACCTCGCGCCCCTCGACCATCACCTTGCTGACGGTGTAGGTGACGGTCGAGCCGGGGAAGTTGGCGGTGGCGGACTTGTAGCCGGCGACGGCGTTGAAGACGGTGCTCTTGCCGCAGTTGGGCTGGCCGACCAGGGCGAGTCTCACGGCTCGACGAGGACCTGTCTCGCCACGCCGCGCCCGAGCGCGATCCGCGAGCCGGCGATCTCCACCAGCAGGGGGCCGCCGAGCGGGCCGCGGTTCAGCACGGAGAGGATGACCCCCGGGAGCAGCCCCATCGTCGCCAGGCGCGCGCGCACCTCGTGGCCCCCGTCGATGCCGGAAACGCGCACCGGGAGGCGGAGTTCGGCCTGCTCGAGGTTGGACAGCATCGGGGGAGGTCCTGGAGCCGGCAGGGAGGATCGCCGACAGGGGGAATCATACTGAGAATTAGTCCTTTGTGCAAACCGGTCGCAAGTAGCTCGCCCACCAGGAGTGGGCCAGCGTCGCGCCGATGATCACGGCCCCCCCCGCGAGGGCCCAGCCGCCGGGGTCCTCGCCGTGCATCAGCCACGACCACAGCGGGTTGAGCGTCGGCTCGAGCAGCAGCAGCAGCGAGGCCTCGAAGGCCGGCACGCGGCGCAGGGCCTGGGTGAGCAGGACGTAGGCGAGGGCGATCTGGAAGGTCCCCAGGTAGAGGAGGGCGACGGCGTCCCCGGCCGTGACGTGCGTCACCGGGAGCGCCATCGGGAGCGTGAAGAGGAAGGCGAGCGCGTTGCCGCAGAGCGCCGCGCCGGCGCCGCGCGCCTCCCCCGGGCGCTCGTCGCGCGCCAGCCAGCGCAGACCGGCGATCGTCAGCGCGAAGAACAGGCCGGAGGCCGCGGCCAGCAGGTTGCCCAGCGCCGGGTTCGGCGCCGTCGCCTGCGCCGGCGGGTTGCCGGCGAAGAGCAGCGCCATGCCGCCCGCGAGCGCCGCCAGGAACCAGAGGTCGTGGCGCCGGATCCGCTCGCCGAGCAGCAGCGGCGAGAGCAGCAGCAGGTAGAACGGCCCGGTCGACTGCAGGTAGATCGTCGCCGCGGAGGTCGTCAGCTTGTTGGCGATCGCGAACGAGAGCAGCGTCGCGGCGTAGGCCAGCGCGACCGGGACCGTCCGCCACGAGAGGCTGCGCCGGGCCGCCGGCAGCATCAGCGCGAGCGCCAGCGCGGCGACGCCGGAGCGCCCGCCCGCGACCTGCCACGGCGTCAGCGTCGTGGCCTTGATCACGGCGCCGCCGGTCGAGAACAACAGCGCCGCGCCCAGGACGAAGAGCCGCGGGATCGCCCCCTCGCCGCGGAAGCGGTGCGTCAACGGGCTCTCAGTACTCGAGCAGCACGCGCCGCTTCTCGCGCAGCGCCGCGCGCTCCAGTACGTGGTCGTAGATCCGCGCCGAGTGGTCCCACGAGAAGTCCTGCTCCATCCCGCGGCGGCGCACCCGGTCGATCGCGCGCGGCCCCTCCGCGAACAGCCGCAGCGCGCGCTCGCAGGCCCACGACAGGCCGGAGGCGTCGGCGTGCTCGAAGACGAAGCCGGTGCCCGACGCGGGGTGCTCGTCGAGGTCGGAGACGGTGTCGGCCAGGCCCCCGGTGCGGCGCACGATCGGCAGCGCCCCGTAGCGCAGCGCGACCATCTGCCCCAGGCCGCAGGGCTCGAAGCGCGAGGGCATCAGGAAGTAGTCGGAGCCGCCGTAGATCCGGTGCGCCAGCGCCTCGTCGAAGCGCTCGACGATCGCCACCGACTGGCGCCACAGCGACGCCAGGCCGAGCAGCGGCTCGATCAGCCGCCGCTGGCCGGTGCCGAGCACGACGACCTGGGCCTGGCGCTCGACCAGGAACGGCGCGACCTGCTCGACGAGATCGACCCCCTTCTGGGGATCGATCCGGCTGACCATCCCGAAGACCGGCAGGGCCGCGTCGACGCGCAGGCCGAGCTCCTGCTGCAGCGCGCGCTTCGAGTCCGCCTTGCCGGACAGGTCGGCCGCGCTGAACGGGCGCGGCAGCGCGGTGTCGGTGGCCGGGTTCCAGGCCTCGACGTCGAGCCCGTTGAGGATCCCGTGGAGATCGTCGCCGCGCGACAGCAGCAGCTCCTCGAGCCCCTCGCCGTAGCCGGGCCAGAGGATCTCCTTCGCGTAGGTCGGCGAGACCGTGATCACCACCGTCGCCAGCGAGACGCCGCTCTTGAGGAAGCTCAGCGCGCCGAGCGCCTCGATCCCGTCCTCGCCGCCGTAGAGCGGCGGGATCGCGAACCGCGCTGCGAGGTCGCCGGGGAAGATCCCCTGGTGGGCGACGTTGTGCAGCACCATCGCGGAGGCGGTCTGCTCGAGCGGGTCGTCGGGATAGCCGTGCGCGCGCAGGAAGAGCGGGACCAGCGCGGCCGGCCAGTCGTGCGCCAGGATCACGTCCGCGGCGGGCGGGATGTCGCGCAGCGCCGACAGCGTCGCGCCGCAGAACCAGCCGAAGCGCTCGCCGTTGTCCCAGTACGAGCCCGCGGCGTCGCCGTAGATCCCGGGCCGGTCGAAGTACTCGGGGCGTCCGACCAGCAGCAGGCGGACCCCCTGGTGCCAGGTCTCCTGCACCGTCCCCAGGACCTCGCGGTCATCGACCCGGTAGCCGACCGGCCGGCCGCCCTTCGGATCGAGGCCCAGCTGCGAGAGGACCTTCTGGTAGGCCGGCAGGGCGACCGTGACCTGGTGGCCGTCGCGGGCCTGCGCCGACGGGAGCGAGCCGACGACGTCGCCGAGGCCGCCGACCTTGGCGAAGGGGGCCATCTCGGGGGAGACGTGTACGATGTGCATGGAGCGATTATCCCCGCTTTCGAGCGCCCGTGCCGACCTTCGACCTCGCCGACCTCACTGCTGCCGGGAAAGCCGCCGGCTTCAGCGCCTGCGGGGTCGCGCCGTGCGCTCCCAGCGCGCAGGCCGCGGCGCTCGACGCCTGGCTGGCGCGCGGGGCCCACGCCGGGATGCGCTGGCTCGAGACGACGGCGGAAACCCGCAAGGACCTGCACCGCCGCTGGCCGTGGGCGAAGAGCGCGCTGGTCGGGGTGGCGAGCTACCTTGCCCCGCCGCGCGACCGGCGGGCGCTCGGCGGGATCGCGCGGCACGTGGCGCGCTACGCGCGGGGGCGCGACTACCACGACACGCTGACCGCGTGGCTCGTGGCCTGGGCGGCGCGGGTCGAGGCGCTCCACGGCGCGCCCTTCCGGCGCGCGGTGCTGGTCGACACCAGCGCGCTGCTCGAGCGCGAGCTGGCGGTGCGCGCCGGGCTCGGCTGGATCGGGCGCAACAGCTGCCTGATCGGCCCCGAGGGGAACTCGTGGACCGTGATCGGCGTCGTGCTCACGGCGCTCGATCTGCCGCTCTCGACGCCGACCGCGCTCGACCGCTGCGGCAGCTGCACGGCGTGTCTCGACGCCTGCCCCACCGGCGCGATTCCCGAGCCCTACGTCGTCGACTCGAACCGCTGCACCTCGTACCTGACGATCGAGCACCGCGGGCCGATCGAGGCCGGGCTGGCGGAGGCGATGGGGGACTGGCTGTTCGGCTGCGACGTCTGCCAGGAGGTCTGTCCCTGGAACCGGCGCGTGACGCCGGAAGCGGCGCCGGAGTTCGCGACCGACCCGCGGTACGAAGGGCTGACGCTGGCCGAGGTCGCGCGGATGGACGTCGCCGCGTTCCGCGCGGCGTTCCGCGGGACGCCGCTGGCCCGGCCGAAGCGCGCGGGGCTGGTCCGCAACGCGCTGCTCGCGGGGGCGAACGCGGGAGACCGGGAGGTTCTCTCCGTCGCGGCGGAGCTGGCCGAGGCCGCGGTCGAAGACGACGCGGTGCGTGCGACCGCACTCCAGGTTCTCTCGCGCCGCGGCTGAGCGTCCGCGTCACCCCGCGGTCACAGCCGTCGTCACGGAATCGTCACGCGATTCGACCGCGTGACGTTGCAGCGCCGCTCCGCGCTCCGTCACAGGCCCGTCACAGCGCATGGGTAGCCTCCTCGAGCGGGCAGTCAGCCTGTGCTCGCGAGACGACGAATCAGAACAGCGGACGGAGGAGGAGCGGCAACCATGAAGACGACATTCGACTGGAAGCGCGCGCTCGGGATCATCGCCGGGCTGGCGCTCTTCTGCGGCCTCGGTACGGCGTTCGCGGCGACGATCAACGTCGGGACGGACGGGGACGGCACGAACTGCACGACGATCACGGCCAGCCGACATGGACGGCCGACAACGAGTACATCCTCAAGGAAGGTGATCTACGTCACCAACGGCGCGACCCTGACGATCGAGCCGGGGACGGTGATCCGCGGCGAGCCGGCAATCGACCCCGGCGCGGCGACCCGGGAACGCTGGTCATCACCCGCGGCTCGAAGATCCGCGCCGTCGGGACCGCGGCCAGGCCGATCGTCTTCACCGACCTCGACGACGACAACATCGGCTCGAATCCGGGGACCAACCCCTACAACAACCTCGCCAACGCCGAGTTCATGTCCGGCAACTGGGGCGGGCTGATCCTGCTCGGGCGCGGCTACGTCGCGAACAACACGGCGGCCGGCCCGGACCCGACGCGCGAGGTCCAGATCGAGGGGCTGACCGCGGCCGGCGGCCTCGGGCTCTACGGCAACTGCGCCGCGGCCTACCCGAGCCCCTACGGCAAGGTCTGCGACGACGACGACAGCGGCTCGCTGTCCTACGTCTCGGTCCGCTACGGCGGCTTCAACCTGTCGGCCAACAACGAGATCAACGGGATCACGCTGGGCGCCGTCGGGCGCGCGACCGACCTCGACTACCTCGAGGTCTACCAGACCCATGGACGACCTGATCGAGATCTTCGGCGGCGCGCCGAACGTCAAGCACTTCATCGGCGCCAACGGCGGCGACGACGGGGTGGACTTCGACGAGGGGTACCGCGGGAAGTTCCAGTTCGGGTTCGTCGTGCAGGGCCTGGCCCGGGACGACAACGCCTACAAGTCGGACAAGGGGGCGGAGCAGGACGGCGGCAACGCGCCGGACCAGCTCGCAGCCCTTCGCGATCCCGACGCTCTACAACATGACCTACATCGGTCTGGGCTCGAAGCGACCTACACCGCCAAGCTGACGAACACCGCGCTGCACTGGCGGGACAACGGCGGCGGCCGCTACTACAACAGCTTCTTCGGCGACTTCGGCGGCGCGACGATGTGCATCGAGGGCGGGTACGCTGCCGAGCGGAACGCCGACGTCGGCCAACACCAGCGGCCAGCGGGCGAGCACGGCGTACAACTCCGCGGCGCCGGCGCCGATCTCGGGCGGCTGGGGCACCTGGTACTTCGATCCGGCGTCGGACAACCAGCTGGAGCTGAAGAACAACACCTTCTGGTGCTTCGGGAACGGCAGCACGATCCCGAACGGGACGGCGGACCAGGGCGCGACCTACGGCTGCGACGCGGCCAAGGCCTACTACGACCCGGGCGTCTTCACGAACGCGGCGCTGCAGAACCAGTACCTCGACTGCAACGCGGCACTGCCCATCCGCCAGCTGACCCGCGGCATCGCGGCGTCCGACAAGCCGGACCCGGTCAGCGCCATCGACCCGCGGCCGGCCGCGGGGAGCCCGCTGCTCACGACCGATCGCCTGCCGCCGAACGACGGCTTCTTCGAGCAGGTCTCCTACCGCGGCGCCTTCGGCCCGAACGAGAACTGGGCGGACGGCTGGTCCACGCTGTCACGCCTCGGCTACTTCCCGGCGCCGCCGGCCAAGGGCACCGTCAACGTCGGAACGGACGTGGACGGCACGAACTACACGACATCACGACCAGCCAGACCTGGACCGCGAACAACGAGTACATCCTGAAGGAAGTCGATCTACGTCACCAGCGGCGCGACCCTGACGATCGAGCCGGGGACGGTGATCCGCGGCGAGCCGGCCACCTCGACCACCGGCCGGCGACCCGGGCACGCTGGTCATCACGCGCGGCGCCAAGCTCCGCGCGCTCGGGACGCCGGCCAAGCCGATCGTCTTCACCGACCTCGACGACGACAACGTCGGCTGCAACCCGGGGACCGCTCCGTACGACAACCTCGCCAACGCCGAGTTCATGTCCGGCAACTGGGGCGGGCTGATCCTGCTCGGGCGCGGCTACGTCTCGAACAACACGGCGGCCGGCCCGGACGCGGCGCGCGAGGTCCAGATCGAGGGGCTGACCGCGGCCGGCGGCCTCGGGCTCTACGGCAACTGCGCCGCGGCCTACCCGAGCCCCTACGGCAAGGTCTGCGACGACGACGACAGCGGCTCGCTGTCCTACGTCTCGGTCCGCTACGGCGGCTTCAACCTGAACGGCCAACAACGAGATCAACGGGATCACGCTGGGAGCCGTCGGGCGCTCGACCGACCTCGACCACCTCGAGGTCTTCCAGACCCACGGACGACCTGATCGAGATCTTCGGCGGCGCCCCCGAGGTCAAGTACTTCGTCGGCGCCGATGACGGCGACGACGGGGTGGACTTCGACGAGGGCTACCGCGGGAAGTTCCAGTTCGGGTTCGTCGTGCAGGGCCTGGCCCGGGACGACAACGCCTACAAGTCGGACAAGGGGGCGGAGCAGGACGGCGGCAACAGCGCCGGACCAGCTCGCAGCCCTTCGCGATCCCGACGCTCTACAACATGACCTACATCGGGCTGGGCTCGAAGCCGACCTACACCGCCAAGCTGACCAACACCGCGCTGCACTGGCGGGACAACGGCGGCGGCCGCTACTACAACAGCTTCTTCGGCGACTTCGGCGGCGCGACGATGTGCATCGAGGGCGGGTCGCTGCCGAGCGGAACGCCGACGTCGGCCAACACCAGCGGCCAGCGGGCGAGCACGGCGTACAACTCCGCCGGCGCCGGCGCCGATCGCGGGCGGCTGGGGCACCTGGTACTTCGACCCGGCGTCGGACAACCAGCTGGAGCTGAAGAACAACACCTTCTGGTGCTTCGGGAACGGCAGCACGATCCCGAACGGGACGGCGGACCAGGGCGCGACCTACGGCTGCGACGCGGCCAAGGCCTACTACGACCCGGGCGTCTTCACGAACGCGGCGCTGCAGAACCAGTACCTCGACTGCAACGCGCCGCTGCCGATCAACGTCCTGACGCGCACCGCGGCGGCCACGACCGACAAGCCGGACCCGGTCTCGAAGATCGACCCGCGGCCCAAGAGCGGCAGCGCGATCGCCTCGAGCGCCCGCGACTCGTCCGCCGGCGGCTCGTTCTTCAGCCCGGCGACCTACCAGGGCGCCTTCTCGCCCGGCAACAACTGGGCGTCCGGCTGGTCCACGCTGGCGCGGCTCGGCTACTTCCCGACCTGCGGCTCCGACGAACGTCGCGCCGCAGGAGGTGAACGGCCTGCTCTTCCCGACCCCCCTGGTCGCCGTCTGGTCGCCGCTCGAGGGCGAGGCCCTCGACCTCTCGATCAGCGGCTACGACCTGGTGCGCGCCAACGGCGCCACGGCCTTCAACAGCGGCACCTGCCTCGTGAAGAACGAGCCCAGCACCAGCGCCGTCCTCAGCACCGAGAGGCCGTCGGCCGGAAGCGCCTTCTTCTACCTCGTCCGCGCGCGGAACGCGTGCGGCGTCGGCACGCTCGGCTTCGGCACGGCCGGCGTGGAGCGCACGGGCACGAGCTGCCCGTAGCGGATCCATCGAACGACGGGCCGCCGGGATCTGCCCCCGGCGGCCCGCTGCATTCGCTCGTCGAACACGCCCAGCGGAGGAATTCGACCCATGAAGACAGCCGGCACCCACGCGGGGAGCGCCCTCCTCGCGCTCCTGATCTGTGCCCCGGGGCGGGCTGGCGCCCCGGCCTCGACTTCGGCGCCGTCCTCGGCGGCGGCCGCCGGGTTCGAGTGCGCGTTCCGCTTCGCGTCGCGCCTCGACGTCGATCCGAAGGATAAGTCCGCGGCCCAGGAAGCGGTCGTGCTCGAGTACGGCGCCTACGTCTCGCCCGACGAGGCGCTCAAGCGCGCGGACCAGGTCGAGGGCTGGCGCCGCGGGGTGGTCTACGCCGAGACGGCGATCCTGCTGGCCCGCGCCGGGCGCGCCGACGAGGCCCGCGCCGAGCTGGCCAAGGCGGAGGCCTTCCGCCAGACGGTGACCGGCTGGCAGAACCCGCGGATCGCGTCGCACATCGGCCTGGGCTACGCGGTGCTCGGCGACGCCGCCGCCGCGGGCCGGATGAGCGCGGTGCTCTCGCCGATGGACCGGCAGTACCTGGGCCGCCCGGCCGAGATCGAGGCGGCGTCGCTCGCCAACGCGGGCGATTTCGCCGGAGCGATGGCCCTGCTCGGCGCGCTGGCGACGGGGAACGACGACGACATCGCCTGGTCGAGGACCTCCGGCTACATCGAGGTCGCGAAGGCGAAGCAAGCTCACGCCCGGGCAGCGGACCAAGGCACTGGCCGCGGCCCAGGCCTCGGCCGCCGCGATCCCGGGCTGGCGCCAGGCCGAGGCGCTGCAGCTGGTGGCCAGGGAGTACGTCGCGGAAGGCCGGGCGGCCGAGGCCCGGCCGGTGCTGGAGTCCGCCGAGCGGATCCTGGCCGCGCAGTCCAGCGAGGCCCTGCCCGTCAAGGGGCCGATGCTGGCCGAGCTGGCCCGCGGCTGGGCGCGTGCGGGGGAGCCGGCGCGGGCCAGGAAGCTGCTGGCCGAGGGCGAGAAGGCCGCCGCCGGCGCGCTGGTCATCGAGCAGCCGGGCGATCGACGCCGACCTGGCCTCCGGCTACTGGGTCGCCGGGGACGAGGCCAACGCGAAGCGCCTCTACGGCCGCGCGCTCACGCGGGCCGAGGCGCTCGAGAACGCACGGCCGCGCGCCCTGGCGGTGGTCGAGATCTGCCGCTCGATGGGGCGCGAGCAGGTGCCGGCCTCTCCGGAGACGCGGGCGCGGCTCGACGCGCTCTACGCCGGGCTGCGGGACCCGTGGTGATCCACTCTGCACACCGCCGGCGCAGCCGCGCGCCGCAGTTCGTGCTCCTGCTGTTCGCCCTGTTCTTCGCTGCCGCCGGCGCGGCAGCGGGGCAGGGCGCGGAGCTCACCTCCGGCACGATCCGCGGCACGGTGTACGACAAGGACTTCGGCGTTCCGCTGCCGGGAGCCCGCGTGACGATCGTCGAGCTGGGCCTCGCCGTGCTGACGACGAAGGACGGCGTGTTCACATCGACCGCGTCCCGGCCGGGGGCTACACGCTGTCGTTCTCCAAGGAGGGGTTCGAGCGCGAGCTCGAGAACGGCGTGACCGTCACCGCGGGGCGCGTCACCGATCTGCGCGTCGAGCTGGCGACGGAGATCGTCGAGCTCGACGAGCTGGTCGTCAGCGGCGGCGACTTTCTCGACAACCCGGAGATGCAGCTGCTGGAGATCCGCGCCGCCGCGGTGACGGTCCAGGACTCGGTCTCGGCCGACATGATCAAGCAGGCGGGGGCCAGCGACGTCGGGGACGCGCTGAAGCTGGTCGTCGGGCGCCTCGGTCGTGGACGGAAAGTACGCGACCGTGCGCGGGCTCTCCGACCGCTACACCGGGGTGACGCTGAACGGCGTCCGCGTCCCGAGCGCGGACCCGCGCCGCCGCGCGGTCCAGGTCGACCTCTTCCCGACCGGGACGATCGACAGCGTCGTCGTCACCAAGACCTTCATGCCGGACCTCCAGGGCGACTTCACCGGCGGCGGGATCGACATCAGGACCAAGGACGTCCCCGAGGGGGCGACGGCCTCGTTCTCGACCAGCCTCGAGTACAACTCGCTGGCCACCGGCAACCCGGACTTCCTGACCTACGAGGGCGGCGGCGTGCCGTTCAGCGGCTTCGCCGGCAGCGCGCGCGCGCTCCCCGGCGGCATCAGGACCAAGGCGCCCCCGGTGCCGCCCGCCCGTCTCAACCCGACGCCCGAGCAGCAGGCGGCCGCCGACTACTACGACCAGCTCACGCGGTCGTTCGTGCCGGTGATGGGCGTCGATCAGGGCGAGGTGGGCCCGAACTACGGCTTCTCGTTCCAGGGCGGAGACACCGTCGGGATCGGCGGCGAGGACAAGCTGGGACTGCTCGGCGCGGTCACCTACACGCGGAAGAACTACTTCTACCAGGACGGGAAGGTCAACTCGGGCGGGGTCAACGAGGAGGGCGACAGCATCCAGCTCGCCCGGCAGTGGAACGACAACCGGGGCACCCAGGAAGTCCTGATCGGCGCGCTCGGCAGCCTCGCCTGGATCCCGAACGACCGCCATTCCTACTCGCTGCGCCTGGCCGGGAACCAGGGGGCCGTCGACGACGCCCGCTTCCAGTACCAGTACCGCGGCCCGATCGTCGAGCAGAACCAGAGCCTGACCTACACGCAGCGGAGCGTGCTCTCGGTCCAGGTCGCCGGCGCCGACGACTTCCCCGAGCTGTTCGGCAAGCCGGGTGACGCGATCATCCCCGGCCTGAAGCTGGACTGGGTCGGGTCCTGGAACGTCACCCGGCAGGACGAGCCGGACGTCCGGTTCTTCCGCGACATCTTCGATCCGTCGACCGGCTTCGGTTCGTTCCCCGCGAACAGCAGCGAGGCGCAGAACACCCGCCGCATCTTCCGTTCCATCAACGAGACGAACATCCAGGGCTCGGTGAACGCCGTCCTCCCGTTCACCAGCGCGGGCCAGGACGGGAACATCAAGCTGGGTCTCTACGGCGAGGACACGGACCGGGCCTACACGCAGGATTCGTTCACCTTCACCTTCCCGCGCCAGGTCGGCACCGGTCCGGCGGTGCTCGAGAACCGGTCCTACACCTCGTTCCGCCAGGAGTACCCCGGGCAGATCTGGACCGACGTCTTCATGGAATCGAAGCGGATCGGGCTGGCGAAGAACCGCTGCGCGATCTCCGATCCGCCGTGCGCCCCCTCGCCGAACCAGCTGCTCTGGACGCTCACCCAGCTGGGGAGCGATGTCGACTACGACGGCAGCCAGCACATCACCGCGGCCTACGCGATGGCGACCGTTCCGCTGGCCCGGAGCCTCAAGCTGATCGGCGGGGCGCGACAGGAGCGGACGTTCATCGAGGTCATCCCGTTCAACCCGATCCAGGGAACGGTCGAGGTGATCGAGATCCAGCCGAGCGGGGCGCGGGCCCTCGTGCTGGTGGCGGACGACCAGGCCATCGCCGAGATCGACAGCAAGCAACTGCTCCCGGCGCTGGCAATGGTCTACGAGCCGGCGCCGAAGATGAACATCCGCGCCTCGTACGGCGAGACGATCGCGCGGCCGACCTTCCGCGAGCTGGCCCCGATCGCGACCGAGGAGTTCATCTCGGGCGACGAGTTCATCGGGAACCCGGAACTCCAGCTCTCGTCGATCAGGAACTACGACCTGCGCTGGGAGTGGTTCCCGCGGCCGGGGGACGTGCTCGCGGCCAGCGTGTTCTACAAGTCGCTGACCCTGCCGATCGAGTACATCAGCTTCGGCGTCGCCAACCGGGCGTTCGTCCAGCCGGTCAACTACCCCGCCGGATCGGTCAAGGGGATCGAGGTCGAGGGGCGGGTCGCGATGGCCGGCCTGTGGGACGCGCTGTCGGGCTTCGCGTTCGGGCTGAACGCGAGCTGGCTCAACTCCTCGGTCGACGTGCCGCTGTCGGAGCAGGAATCGCTCGAGCCGCTGGGGCTGGCGCAGGCGACCCGGCCGCTCCAGGGGCAGCCGGCGTACCTCGTGAACGTCAACGCGACCTACGACAACCCGGACTCGGGGACGACGGTCGGCATCTTCTTCAATCGCATCGGGCGGACGCTGCTGACCGGAGCCGCCCGCGGGGTCGAGGACGGGATTCCCGACGTCTACGAGGAGCCCTTCAGCAGCCTCGACGTGACCTTCAGCCAGGAGTTCGGCGAGGGGGCGTCGTTCGGGCTCAAGGCGGGAAACCTGCTGGCTCCCGACCGCCTGGCGCTCTACGAGACGCCGGGAGGCATCACCGCGGTCAAGGCGGAGCGGCCGACGGCGCGCACCTACAGCGCCTCGCTGGGGTACACGTGGTGATGGAGAGGAGCCTCGTGCGCGGTCGTGACGGAATCGTCACATCGCTGTCGAATGGGCGCCACAGGGCTCCCGATACTGTTGATCGCCGTGCGTCTGCCCAGCGCCCCGCGCTGTCGCACGGCCGAAGCAACCCGAAGACCATCGAGAGGACCCGACCGTGAACCGTCCACGCGCAGCCCTGCTCCTGGCAGCCGCCCTGCTGACGGGCTCGACCATCTCCGCGCAGCAGGCGCAGTCGACCTCGGACGGGATCGACCAGACGAAGTCGATCCTGGGGAAGTGGGTCGCCACGGAGGAGCTGATCTTCAAGGAGCGCAAGGCCTGGCAGCAGGAGCAGGAGATCCTGACTTCGCGCATCGAGCTGCTCGACAAGGAGATCGCGGCGCAGCAGGAGAAGCTGAACGAGTCCCGCCAGGCGCTGGGTGAGGCCCAGACCCGTCGCGCCGAGGTCGACAGCGGGAGGAGCCAGCTCACCGGTACCCAGGCGACCCTCGCCGAGCGCGTCACCGGGCTCGAAGGCAAGGTGCGCGCGCTCTACAGGGTGCTGCCGGCCGCCACGCGCGAGAAGGTCGACCCCCTCTACCGCCGCATCCCGGAGGACGCGGCCTCGACCAGGGTCTCGCTCGCCGAGCGCTACCAGAACGTCCTGGGAGTGCTGAACGAGATCAACCGGATCGGCAGCGAGATCACGCTGGCGACCGAGATCCGGCCGCTCTCCGACGGCAAGCCCTCCGAGGTCAAGACGGTCTACGTGGGCCTCGCACAGGCCTACTTCGTCAGCGCGAGCGGCGAAGCGGGGGTGGGCTACCCGGGGCCGGAAGGGTGGCAATGGACGCCCGACAACGACCTGGCGCCGAAGATCGCGCAGGTGATCCAGATCCTCGAGAACAAGACGAAGCCGCAGTTCGTGTCGCTCCCGGCGACCATCCGGTGAGGAGCGCAGCCGTGTTCATTCCACGAATCAAGACGATCCCGCTCCTGCTGCTCGCGCTGGCCGCGCCCGCGGCCTGGGCCCAGGCCCCGGGCAGCGACGCGCTCGATCGTGCCGCGGCGAGCTCCCAGAAGGAGCTGGACGCCGCACTCGCCGAGTTGTCTCAGCTGCGCGAGCTGATCGCGGCGGAGAAGATCCCGCTGGCGAAGGAACTCGAGGCGCGCGAGCAGAAGCTCGTCCAGCTCCGCCGGGCGAACGATGACACCCTGCGCAGCGTCGACACCGGCAGCCTCGATGCGCAGAAGTCACAGACCGAGCTGAAGCTGCGCCAGGACGAGATCGGCTACGTCTCGAACCTCCTCGACGAGTACGCGACCAATTTCGGGACGCGCCTGTCGGTCGGAGAAGCGGACCTCTACGCGCCGTTCATCGCAGCCGCGAAGGACGCGCCGGGTGACAAGGACCTGACGGCCGATCAGCGATTCGAGCGGCAGCTCACGCTCGTCGATCGATCGGTGAAGCGGCTCGAGGAGAGCATCGGCGGCACCCGCTTCCCGGGCAGCGCGGTCGATCCGAAGGGAGAACTGGTCGACGGGACCTTCGCCCTGCTCGGGCCGGTCGCCCTGTTCGCGTCGCGCGACGGGAAGGATGCCGGGCTGGCGCTGGCCCAGGCCGGCACGACGCACCCCGCCGTCCGGCCGCTCGAGGCCTCCTTCGTCCCCTCGATCCGGGCCCTCGTCGATACCGGGAAAGGCGTCTTCCCGTTCGATCCCTCCCGGGGCGGCGCGCTCAAGGAGATGGTCGAGAAGTGGAGCCTGATCGAGATCTTCAGGAAGGGCGGGCCGATCATGTGGCCGCTCCTGCTGGTCTCGATTCTCGCACTGGCGGTGGTGCTGGAGCGCGTTTTCTTCATCATCAGCGAGACCAGCAAGCGTGACCTGCGTGCGGTGCAGAGCCTGATGAGTGCGGTCGCCGATCACGACATGGACCGCGCGATCGAGATCGGCCGGAAATCCAGCTACTACGTCCCGCGGACCCTGGCCTACGCCCTCGAGCACCGTGAGAAGTCGCTGGGGAACGCCCTGGTCTACGCGCAGAGCAAGGAACTGAAGCGGTTCCGGCGGGGCATCGGCGTGCTCGACACCGCGATCACGATCGCGCCGCTGCTGGGCCTGCTCGGGACCGTCACGGGGATGATGCACTCCTTCTCGCTGATCGGCGGCGAGCTGTCGTCCCCGGGCGCGATCACCGGCGGCATCGCCGAGGCGCTGATCGCGACGGCGTTCGGGCTGGTGATCGCGATCACGTGCCTCGTTCCGTACAACTACCTCAACAACCGGATCGAGGAAGCCAGGCACGAGCTCGAGGCGTCGTCGGCGCAGCTCGAGCTCCTTGCACACCCGGAGCGCGGCGTCGTGGAAGCGGTCGCCCTGGCCGAGAGTGCGGCGTGAGGTGAGCGATGGGAATCGGAGCGGGTGCACGGGGCGGCAGGAAGTCGGCGCGGATCGAGATCATCCCGCTGATCGACATCATCTTCTTCCTGCTGGCGACTTTCATCATGGTGTCGCTCTCGATGACGAAGAACCAGGGCGTGCAGGTGGCGCTTCCGTCCGCCAGCACGGCGCAGTCGATGGGTGACCAGCAGGAGATGGACCGGACCGCGACCCTCTCCGTGAACGGGAAGGGGGAGCTCTTCTTCAACAAGGAGAAGGTCACGGCGGCGCAGCTCCCGTACAAGCTGCAGACCTACAAGGCCTCGACCAAGGACCCGCGGGTCGTCGTCAGCGCCGACGCGGGGGCGGACTTCAAGGCGGTGGTTGCGGTGCTCGACGAGGCGCGGCGCGCCGGGATCACCAAGGTCGGCATCTCCACCGACAAGAAGTAGCCCCGTGCGCGGCATCGCCCTGGCGCTGCTGGCGGCGCTCGCCATCCATGGCCTGATCCTGCTCTTCGGCGGGGTCTTCTTCTTCACCGACAAGGAGGCGGCCGCGCGCGCGCCGGTGCGCGAGGTCGAGCTCTTCTCGGAGGAGCAGGCGGAAGAGAAGCCCAAGGACGAGAAGAAGCCGGAGGAGGAGAAGCGCGAGGTCGAGGAGGTCCAGGCGCCGGACGAGAAGCCGCCCGACATGCGCGAGCTCGTGGACGCGGTGCCGGAGCAGCCCGACGCGTCTCCGACCGACGAGGTGGCGCGGCTCGACGCGCTGAGCCTGTCCGCGCTCGAGAGCGCGCTCGATCCGGGCGCCGCGGGGAGCGGGGACTTCGCGTCGGGCGTGAGCCTGGCCTCCGGCGGCCGGATCGGCGGGACGGGCGCGGCCGGAGCGGGCGGCGGCGGCGACGATCTCTCGGCCGCCTTCGACGTCGGGGAGCTCGACCAGCGGGCGCGGCCGATCTTCCAGGCCTCGCCGGTCTACCCGTTCGAGCTCCGGCAGAAGAAGGTCGAGGGGACGGTCTACATGCTCTTCGTCGTCGACCAGGACGGCCGGGTCGTGAATCCGAAGGTGGAGAAGTCGACCCATCCCGCGTTCGAGCGGCCGGCGCTCGAGGCGGTCCGGCAGTGGAAGTTCGATCCCGCGGTCCGCGGCGGCGAGAAGGTCCCCAGCAAGGTTCGCGTCCCGATCCGCTTCGCGCTGTCGGGCTGAGGTGTGGCCATGAAGACGATCATGATGGCGGCGCTGCTGCTGCTGGCGGCGGTGCCGGGGGCTCTCGCGCAAGCGACCGACGAGATCGACCGGATCTGGTCCGATCCGGAGTTCAAGAAGGCGTTCGTCGGCACCTACGGCATCCACCCCGACATCGAGCCGAAGCTCGGTCCGGAGGAGCGCACGCTGCTGGAGAAGATCTACCCGCTGATGTCGTCCGACCCGGCGGCGGCGAAGCAGGAACTCGAAACCGCCGCGGCCAAACCCGACTCGAGCGCGCTCTTCGAGTACATCCTGGGGAACATGGCGTTCCAGCAGGACCAGGTCGACGAGGCCGCCACGCGCTACGGCGCGGCCGTCCAGAAGTTCCCCAGCTTCCGCCGCGCCTGGAAGAACCTGGGCCTGACGCAGATCCGCCTGGGGAAGAACGACGACGCGATCAGGTCGTTCACCAGGATGATCGAGCTCGGCGGCGGCGATGCGATCAGTTACGGTCTGCTCGGTTACGCGTTCACCTCCAAGGGCGACTATCTCGCCGCCGAGATGGCGTACCGCAACGCGCTGCTGCTCGACCCGCAGAATACCGACTGGCGGCTGGGTCTCGCGCGCAGCGTGGTCAAGCAGGAGAAATACGAGGAAGCCGCTGCCCTGCTCAGGGTGCTGATCGAGCGCGCGCCGGACCGGCCGGAGTTCTGGCTGCTGCAGGCCAACGCCTACCTCGGCATGAAGGAGCCGCTGCGCGCCGCCGAGAACCTCGAGATGGTCGAGCGGATGGGCAAGGCGACCCCCGACACGCTGAACCTGATGGGCGACCTCTACCTCAACGAGGGCCGGCTGGACCTCGCGGCGCGCGCGTACGGCCGGGCCGTCCAGGTCGATCCCGGACAGTCCCCGGCCCGGGCGGTCCGCAACGTCGAGGTGCTCGCGGGCCGCGGCGGAATGAACGAGGCCCGCGAGCTGTCGGCCAACGTGCGCAGCATCTACTTCGGACGCCTCCCGGAAGAGGACGCCCAGAAGCTGCTGAAGCTCGAGGCGCGGATCGCGGTCGCGGAGGGGAACGGCGGCGAGGCGGTCGTGATCCTCGAGGAGGTCGTGGCGAAGAACCCGCTCGACGGCGACGCGCTGATGCTGCTGGGGCAGCACTACGCCCGGACCGGCGAGCCGGAGAAGGCGCTGGTCTACTTCGAGCGCGCCGCGAACCTGGAACAGTACGAGGCGACTGCGAAGCTGCGCCAGGCCCAGGTGCTGGTCGGCCAGGGCAAGTACCAGGAGGCGCTGCCTCTGCTGCGCCGCGCCCAGGAGATCAAGCCCTCCGAGGACGTCGCGCGCTACCTCGAGCAGGTGGAGCGGCTGGTCCGGTCGAAGGGCTGATCGCCGAGGCCGCACCGGATCCACGCGACGTTGACACCGCCGCCATCCGGCGGCACCAAGCTCGCCCGACAGTCCGGACGCCGGAGCGAAGGGACTTCATCGCCGCGGACCTCCGCCCGCGGCGTCTCCAGCCGGGGAGGGGTCGTGGGCAGACGACCCCTCCCCGGATTCTTCACTCCCGCCCGCGGCAGAGCCGGCCGGCGCGCGCGAGCGCCGCGTCCACGGCGCGGGCCGCTTCCGCGGCGCGCGCGTCCATCACCGGTTCCGCGTGCACGGCGGCGCAGCGCGGCTCGAACCGCGTCGTGCTCGCGAAGCGGGCGTCGAGCGCCAGCCGTCCGCCGGCCGGTCCCCTCAGCACGAGCGTCGCCCCGGTGCCGTCCGGCGCCTGGGTCGCGGACTCGACGGTCCAGCCCTCGGGCAGTGCGCTCCGGACCGCCGGCTGCCCCGCGATCCAGCGCGCCGCCGCCAGCGCGAGCGGCGCGCGCGGCGTCGGCTCCGGCGCGGGGCCGACGAGCTGCGGCCGCGGCAGCGCGACGCGCCAGTAGCCGACCGCGTCGCGCCCCGGGCCGAGCGCCGGGACCAGCAGGGCGACGACGCCGGCCGAGGTCGCGGTGCCGAAGGCATCGAGCAGCCGCGGCCACGCGGTCTCGAGGCGCGCGGCCTCCGCCTCCCGGCCGTGCAGCAGCGCGTCGGCGCCGCGGGCCTCCAGCGCCAGCAGCAGCTCGCGGGCCGGGACGTCGCCGAGCCACGCGGCGAGCGCTTCCGTGCGGGCGTCGTCGAGCGAGGCCGCGGCCGGGACCGCCGCGCGGGCGAAACGGTCCCAGGCCGGGTCGCTCTCCGCGGTGCGGCGCGCCAGCTCGGGGCGCGCGTCGAGAAAGGTCCGCCCGTGGGCAACGAGCGGCCCGAAGCCGGCGCCGTTCGGCCGCACGAGGCAATCGATGCCGCCGCCCGCCGCGAGCGCCCAGAGGATCTCGTCGGCCCGGCGCGGCGTCCCGCGCAGCAGCGTCTCGGGTGGCGCGAGGTAGAGTCCGAGGGGGCGCGCGGCGGTCGACGGCACGAGCGTCTCACGCGTCACGAGCCGTCGCTCCCCGCGCCAGCGCGACGGGTCGTGGAGCGGGCCGGGGTCGACGACGTTCTCGACCGCGGCGAACTCCAGCCAGCGTCCCGGTCCGAGCGCGAGCGCGCACTCCGGCGCGAGTGCGGTGCCGATCTCCCAGCGCACCGCCTGCCGCGCGACCTCGCGCGCCCCGGCGGAGCCGAGCGTGCGCGAGCTGCGCGCGGGCTCCAGGCGGCACGGCAGGCCGTCCGCGGCGCGCACGCGGACCCGTCGCGCGCGGGCCGTCGCGGCGGCCTGACCGGACGGGCTCTGCCCGGCCCGAGGCGCCGGCCGCGCCGGCGGCGGTTCGTAGACCACCGTCGCCTCGCTCGCGATCCGCTCCCTGAGGCTCTCCAGCGCCTCGGCGACGTCGTCGCCGTCGCCGACCTCGTGGTAGAGGCCGCCGCTCGCCGTCGCGATCTCGCGCAGCCCCAGGGTGTACTGCCACGAGCTTCGCGCCGCGACGCCGACGACGAAGACCGAGAGGTCGGGGATCGCCGCCGCCGCGTTCGAAACCCGCTCCCAGGCAACCTGCTTGACCGCCCGGGAATCGCCGCCGTCGCTGACGAGGAAGAGCACCTTCCGGCCGGGCCGGGACTCCAGGTACAGGAGCAGGTCGTGGAGCGACTCGCGCAGCAGCGTGTTCGTGCCGTAGCGCAGGCGGTGCGCCGCGGCCTCGAGCTCCACGCGGTCCCCGGCGGGCGGGGCGAGCAGCACGAAATCGTCGTCCAGCGAGGCGAAGAGCGCCTGCTCGTGCGGCGCCAGCGAGCGGGCGAAGCCGGCCAGGGCGTCGCCGATCGCCGGCAGGGAGTCGCTCATGCTGCCGCTGGTGTCGACGACGACGGCGTAGAGGACCGGCACGCTTCCCTGGTCGATCGCAACGACCCGTGCGGCCGTGCCGTCCTCGGTGACCTCGACGTCGGACGGCCGGAGAGCGCGACAGCGCGCGGCGGCCGCGGCGGCGGATGCAGCCGCGGATGCAGCCGCGGCCGGAACGGTGCCGGGACCGGGAAGCGGCTCGACGACCACCGGCCAGGGGACGCGACGGACCTCGACCTGCTCGACGACCGGGCTCTCGCGGGGCGGGTCACCGGCCGCGGCGGCCGCCAGGAGCGCCAGCGCCGCGGCCAGCGCGGTCATGGCGCCGGCGGCGCCTCCGTGAGGCGCGCCCGCACCTCGCGCAGGTAGAGGTCGAGGTAGGCCTCGCGCCCGAACATGTAGCGCGACGCGAAGCGCACGAGGGGGTTCCGGATCTCGCCCCGCTCCACCACCGTCAGCTCGCTGCCTCGGTTGGCGAGCGCCCGTGACCGTGTACTCCCACGCCCCGCGGAAGGGCCCCTCGGCCGCGACGATGGTCCGGACGAGCCGCCGCGGGGGATCGGCCTCGCTCGTCTCGAGCGTCATCGAGCGGCCCCCCTGGTAGACCTCGCGCCACGCCTCGCCGCTGCCGGAGGCGTCGGCGCGCTCGACCCGCGCGAGTCCCTTGCGCCAGGCCGTCTGGCCGGGGATGTCGGCGATCAGCGCAAAAGCCGCTTCCGGCGGGACGGGCAGCGTGACGCTGCGCGTGGCGGTGAATTCCGCGGGCAGGAACAGCCCGACCAGCGTCATCCCGAGCGGGATCGCGAGCAGAACGCCGAGCAGACCGAGCAGGAACCAGACGCCGTAGCGCATCGCGGACATGGAGGCATTGTCGGCGCCGGGAGAGGGCGGGGCAACCGCGCGGCCGGCCGCCGGGGCCCGCGCCGGCCCCCTTCCCGGACGGGACGGTTTGCTGCGAAGATGCGCGACCGTCCCTGGGAGGATCGCCGCGTGTCCAAGCCGGGAAACCCGCTCTTCGCCCGCAAGTCACTCGAGCAGCTGCTCGACGAGATGAAGGGCGACAACCGCCTGCGGCGGGTCCTCGGCCCGGTGCAGCTGACCTCGCTCGGGGTCGGCGCGATCATCGGGACCGGGATCTTCGTCCTCACCGGGCAGGCCGCGCACGACAAGGCCGGGCCGGCGCTGATCCTCTCCTTCGTCGTGTCGGGCATCGCCTGCATCTTCGCCGCGCTGTGCTACGCCGAGTTCGCGTCGATGGTGCCGGTCGCCGGCTCGGCCTACACCTACGCCTACGCCACGATGGGCGAGCTGTTCGCCTGGATCATCGGCTGGGACCTGGTGCTGGAGTACACGGTCGTCTCGGCCACGGTCTCGCACGGCTGGTCGCACTACTTCCAGGACTTCATCGGGATCTTCGGGATCCACGTCCCGAAGGTCCTCTCGATCGCGCCCTTCGACTACGACCCCTCGGTCGGGCACTTCGTCTCGACCGGCGCGTGGTTCGACCTGCCGGCAATGATCATCGCCGGGGTCGTGACCGTCATCCTGGTCAAGGGGATCCGCGAGAGCGCCGGCTTCAACACCGCGATGGTGATCGTCAAGCTGGCGATCGTCTTCCTCGTGATCGGGGTCGGCGTGTTCTACGTCAACCCCGCCAACTGGAAGCCGTTCGCGCCGTTCGGGTACGCCGGGTTCAGCTTCTTCGGCCAGACGGTCTGGGGCCAGACCGACGCCGGCGGGCACCCGCTGGGGATGCTGGCGGGCGCGGCGATCATCTTCTTCGCCTACATCGGCTTCGACTCGGTCTCGACCCACGCCGAGGAGGCGAAGCGGCCGCAGAAGGACGTGCCGATCGGGATCGTGGCCTCGCTGCTGCTGTGCACCGTGCTCTACATCGCGGTGGCGGCGGTCCTGACCGGGATGGTCCCCTACGACCGGATCAACATCGACGCGCCGGTCTCCGACGCCTTCGCGCAGGTCGGGCTCCCGTGGATCCAGCTCCTGGTGGCCCTCGGGGCGCTGGCCGGGATCACCTCGGTGCTGCTGGTGATGATGCTCAGCCAGCCGCGCGTCCTGCTGGCGATGGCGCGCGACGGACTGATCTCGCAGAAGTTCTTCGGGGCGGTCCACCCGAGCGTTCCGGACGCCCTGGAAGTCGACGATCCTGACCGGCTTCGTGGTCGCGCTGCTCGGCGGCTTCCTGCCGCTGCGGATGCTGGCCGAGCTGACCAACATCGGCACGCTGCTGGCGTTCGTGATCGTCTGCGTCGCGGTGCTGATCATGCGGGTGACCCACCCGGAGGCCGAGCGGCCGTTCCGCGCGCCGGGGGGGCTGGCGACGCCGGTGCTGGGGATCGCGCTCTGCCTGCTCCTGATGATGTCGCTGCCGGTCGAGAACTGGTGGCGGCTGATCATCTGGCTGGCGGCCGGGCTCCTGATCTACGTCGCGTACGGCCGGCACCACAGCGAGCTGCGGCTGCGGAACGGGGCGCGTACGCGGTAACGAGATCCGACGAATTGACCGCAGCGGTCGGAAATAGGAAATCGGTCCCTCGCGAAGCGCGTAACTGTCAGTTAATGTTGGCCTTTCGTCGATTCGGCGCTTGCTGTCCCGAATCGACAGGCGTAACACCCCTTCCAACTCAAGTAATTGAGGCGGCGGAACGCGTGCGCTGCCCACCTGAGGGGGAAGGGGTCCGTCCATGAACCGTCGCTCGGCTCACCGGTTGCTGCCCGTCGTCCTTTGTCTCTGCGCCCTGCTCGTGACGGCTTCGCCTGCGCAGGCCGCGGCGTGCCCCGACGTCGATCTGGACGGCTACTACAACTGCAGCATTCCGGGGTGCGACCCGACGGGTCTGCTCTGCGGCGACTGCAACGACGGGGACAACCTCGTCTATCCCGGCCGGACCGAGTTGTGCAACGGGCGCGACGACAACTGCGACGGCCGGTCGGACGAAGGCTCGTCGTCGGTCTCGCTCACGCGGCGGATCACCGACCCGCAGGGGCTGACGAGCGACAACTTCGGCTCGGCCCTGGCGACCCTTCCCGACGTCACCGGCGACGGCACGCCGGACCTGGCAGTCGGCATCCGCTACGACGACACCCCTCCCCGCGGCGATAACGGCAGCGTCCTGCTGCTCAACGGCGCGACACGGGCGGTTGTCTGCCGCATGACCGACCCGGGCGGGAACACCTCCGATTACCTCGGGACCGCTGTCGCGTCGGTCGGCGACGTGAACGGTGACGGCACGGCCGACGTGGCCGCGGCGGCGCCGTACGACGACGAAGGGGCCTTCTCCAACAACGGCTCGGTGTCGATCTTCTCGGGGGCGAACTGCGCGTTCATCCGGAAGCTGGTCGATCCGGCAGGGGTCAGCAGCGATTACCTCGGCTACGGCAGCGATTTCGGACCCCAGGGCACTGGCGGGAATCGGCGACGTCAACGGCGACGGAACGGGGGACATCCTGGCCGGCGCGCCGCTCGACGACGGCGGCTTTGCGGACCAGGGGATCGCCGTGGTCTTCTCGGGGGCCACGGGGGCGGTGCTCTACCGCGTGGCGGATCCGGCGCCGGCCGCGACGGACTACTTCGGCAGCGCCGTGGCCGGGGTCGGGGACGTGACCGGGGACGGGACGCCGGACCTCGCCGTCGGCGAACAGCGCGGGGACACCGATGGCCGCCGACGCCGGCGAGGTACTGGTCTTCTCCGGCGCGAACGGGGCCTTCGTGCGCAGGATCACCGACAGCGGCGGCGCGTCAAGCGATTACCTCGGCTACGCCGTGGCGCGCCTGGCCGACGTGACAGGGGACGGCACGTCCGAGATCCTCGCCGCCGCGATCTACGACGACACGCCGCAGGGGGGCAATGCCGGGAGCGTGATCATCTTCAACGGCGCGACCGGGGCGCTCGTCCGGAAGCTGACCGACACCGGGGGTGCGGCGAGCGACAACCTCGGCTTCGTCGTCGCCGGCGCACCCGACCTGAACGGCGACGGCACCGCCGACGTCGTCGCCGGCGCGGCGGACGACGACACGGCGCAGGGCGCTGGGCACGGGATCGGTGGTCGTCTTCAACGGCGCCGACGGCACGGTCCTGCGAAAGCTGACCGATGCGGGCGCGTCGGCCAAGCGACACGCTGGGCTGGAGCGTCGCCATTCCCTTCGATACGTCGGCGGACGGCGAGCCGGACATCATCGCGGGTGCGGTGACGGGCGACGAATCCGAAGCGCAGCCGATAGCGGTCACGTGCTCGTCTTCATCCGGGAGAGCGACTGCGACGGGGACGGAGTCGGCGTGGCGGGCGGCGACTGCGACGACGGGTCGGCCTTGCGGACGCCGGGGAAGGTCGAGATCTGCAACAGCGTGGACGACGACTGCGACCTGCTGGTGGACGAGGACGGCGACGGGGACGGGGCGGCGGTCTGCGCGGACTGCGACGACGGCAACCCGCAGCGGCGTCCGGGTGCGGCCGAGCGCTGCAACGCGGTCGACGACGACTGCGACGCGACGGTCGACGAAGGCAGCGACGCCGACGGCGACGGCGTCACGACGCCCTGCGACTGCAACGACGCGAACAACGCGGTGAAGCCGGGGGCGACGGAGACGTGCAACCGGCGGGACGACGATTGCGACGGGGTGTCGGACGAGAGCGCGGCGTCGGTGGTGAGTTCGCGGCACGTGGTGGACCCGGAGGGACAGGCGAGCGACCAGGCCGGCTACCAGGTGGCCGCGCTGCCCGACGTGACGGGGGACGGGGTGCCGGAGTTCGTGACCGGGAACCTGTACGACGACAACGCCCGGGGCGGGGACGCGGGGAGCGTGGTGCTCTACAACGGAGCGACGCGCGCGCCGGTCTGCCGGATGATCGACCCGGCGGGGGCCACCTCGGACTCACCTGGGCTGGTCGGTGGCGGTGCTCGGGGACGTGAGCGGGGACGGGACGCCGGACGTGATCGCGGCGTCACCGTACGACGACGAGAACACGTTCACGAACAGCGGCTCGGTGTCGGTCTTCTCGGGGGCGAACTGCGCCTTCGTGCGCAAGTGCAGCGATCCGGGGTCGTCGAGCTCGAGCTACCTCGGCTACGGGGCCAACACCTACGGCGGGGCGATCGCGGGGATGCCGGACCTGGACGGGGACGGGAAGCCGGAGATCGTGGCCGGTGTGCCGTACCAGGATCGCGCTGAGTACGGACCAGGGCGAGGTGCTGGTCTTCTCGTCGGCGACCTGCGCGGTGCTGCGGCGGATGGTCGATCCGGCGCCGAACGCGTCGGACTACCTGGGCGGTGCGGTGGCCGGGATCGCAGACGTGACCGGGGACGGGACGCCGGACATGCTGGCGGGCTCATACGGCGACGACGCGCTCACGAGCGACGCCGGCGTCGGTGCTGGTCTTCTCGGGTGCGGACGGCAGCCTGGCGCGGCGGATCACGGACGCCGGGGGCGCGGGGAGCGACTATTTCGGCCAGTCGCTGGCGGTGCTGCCGGACATCAACGGGAACGGCTTCCCCGACCTGGCGGTGGGCGCGATCTACGACGACACGGCGCAGGGCTCGAACGCGGGGAGCGTGGTGCTGGTCGACCCGCGGACCGGGAGCGACGATCCGGAAGCTGACCGATCCGGCCGGGGCTGGCGAGCGACGCTCTCGGCGCGTCGGTGGCGAGCGCCGGCGACCTGACCGGGGACGGGATCGCGGAGATCGCTGGCGGGTGCGCCGAACGACGACACGCCGCAGGGGGCCGACGCCGGGTCGGTGGTGCTGTTCGACGGGGCGAGCGGGAGCGGTGATCCGGAAGTACTCGGACGCCGCCGGCGCGGCGACGGACCACCTGGGCTACTCGGTGACGGTGCCGGGAGACGTGTCGGGGGATGGCGAAGCCGACGTGGTGGCGGGCGTGCCGGACGGCGACGAGATCAAGCGGATTGCAGTGCGGCCGGGCGGTGGTGTTCGCCCGCGAAGGGGACTGCGACGGGGACGGAGTCGGCGATCGCGGGCGGCGACTGCGACGACGGGTCGGCCTTGCGGACGCCGGGGAAGGTCGAGATCTGCAACAGCGTGGACGACGACTGCGACCTCCTGGTGGACGAGGACGGCGACGGGGACGGGGCGGCGGTCTGCGCGGACTGCGACGACGGCAACCCGCAGCGGCGTCCGGGCGCGGCCGAGCGCTGCAACGCGGTCGACGACGACTGCGACGCGACGGTCGACGAAGGCAGCGACGCCGACGGCGACGGCGTCACGACGCCCTGCGACTGCAACGACGCGAACAACGCGGTGAAGCCGGGGGCGACGGAGACGTGCAACCGGCGGGACGACGATTGCGACGGGGTCTCGGACGAGAGCGCGGCGTCGGTGGTGAGTGCGCGGCACGTGCTGGACCCGGAGGGACAGGCGAACGACCAGGCCGGCTACCAGGTGGCCTCGCTGCCCGACGTGACGGGGGACGGGGTGCCGGAGTTCGTGACCGGGAACCTGTACGACGACAACGCGCGGGGCGGGGACGCGGGAAGCGTGGTGCTCTACAACGGAGCGACGCGCGCGCCGGTCTGCCGGATGATCGACCCGGGGGGTGCCACCTCGGACTCACCTGGGCTGGTCGGTGGCGGTGCTCGGGGACGTGAGCGGGGACGGGACGCCGGACGTGATCGCGGCGTCACCGTACGACGACGAGAACACGTTCAGCAACAGCGGCTCGGTGTCGGTCTTCTCGGGGGCGAACTGCGCCTTCGTGCGCAAGTGCAGCGACCCGGGGTCGTCGAGCTCGAGCTACCTCGGCTACGGGGCCAACACCTACGGCGGGGCGATCGCGGGGATGCCGGACCTGGACGGGGACGGGAAGCCGGAGATCGTGGCCGGTGTGCCGTACCAGAATCGCGCTGCGCTCGAACCAGGGCGAGGTGCTGGTCTTCTCGTCGGCGACGTGCGCGGTGCTGCGGCGGATGGTCGATCCGGCGCCGAACGCGTCGGACTACCTGGGCGGTGCGGTGGCGGGGATCGCGGACGTGACCGGGGACGGGACGCCGGACGTGCTGGCGGGTTCCTACGGCGACGACACGCTGGTGAGCGACGCCGGCGTCGGTGCTGGTCTTCTCGGGGGCGGACGGCAGCCTGGTGCGGCGGATCACGGACGCCGGGGGCGCGGGGAGCGACTATTTCGGCCAGTCGCTGGCGGTGCTGCCGGACATCAACGGGAACGGCTTCCCGGACCTGGCGGTGGGCGCGATCTACGACGACACGGCCCAGGGCTGGTAACGCGGGGAGCGTGGTGCTGGTCGACCCGCGGACCGGGAGCGACGATCCGGAAGCTGACCGATCCGGCCGGGGCGGCGAGTGACGCTCTTGGCGCGTCGGTGGCGAGCGCGGGCGACCTGACCGGGGACGGGATCGCGGAGATCGTGGCGGGTGCGCCGAACGACGACACGCCGCAGGGGGCCGACGCCGGCTCGGTGGTGCTGTTCAACGGCGCGAGACGGGACGGTGATCCGGAAGTACTCGGACGCCGCCGGCGCGGCGACGGACCACCTGGGTTACTCGGTGACGGTGCCGGGAGACCTGTCGGGGGACGGCGAAGCCGACGTGGTGGCGGGCGTGCCGGACGGCGACGAGATCAAGCGGATCGGCAGTGGGACGGGCGGTGATCTTCGATCGCGAAGGGGACTGCGACGGGGACGGGGTGGCGATCGCAGGCGGGGACTGCGACGACGGGTCGGCCCTGCGGACGCCGGGGAAGGTCGAGATCTGCAACAGCGTGGACGACGACTGCGACCTCCTGGTGGACGAGGACGGCGACGGGGACGGGGCGGCGGTCTGCGCGGACTGCGACGACGCCAACCCGCAGCGGCGGCCGGGTGCGGCCGAGCGCTGCAACGCGATCGACGACGACTGCGACGCGACGGTCGACGAAGGCAGCGACGCCGACGGCGACGGCATCACGACGCCCTGCGACTGCAACGACGCCGACAACGCTGTGAAGCCGGGGGCGGCGGAGACCTGCGACAACCGCGACCAGAACTGCGACGGACGGGCGGACGAGTCGTCACCGGATGCGACGACGTCCTTCCGCACGACCGATCCGGCGGGCGCCGCGATCGGACGAGTTCGGCTGCCAGGTGGCGGTCATCCGCGACGTGACGGGCGACGGACGCGGCGACCTGGTCGTCTCCTCGCGCTACGACGACAACGCGCGGGGCGGGGACGCGGGAAGCGTCGCCCTGCTCTCCGGCGCGGACCGCTCGGTGATCTGCCGGATGATCGACCCGGGGGGGCGACCTCGGACTACCTCGGGCTGGTCGATGGCGGTGATCGGGGACGTGAGCGGGGACGGGACGCCGGACGTGATCGCGGCGTCACCGTACGACGACGAGAACACGTTCAGCAACAGCGGCTCGGTCTCGATCTTCTCGGGGGCGAATTGCGCCTTCGTGCGCAAGTGCAGCGACCCGGGGTCGGCGAGACAACGCTACCTGGGCTACGGGGCCAACGCCTACGGCGGGGCGATCGCGGGGATGCCGGACCTGGACGGGGACGGGAAGCCGCGAGATCGTGGCCGGCGTGCCATACCAGAATCGTGCGAGCGTCGAACCAGGGCGAGGTGCTGGTCTTCTCGTCGGCGACCTGCGCGGTGCTGCGGCGGATGGTCGATCCGGCGCCGAACGCGTCGGACTACCTGGGCGGCTCGGTGGCGGGGATCGCAGACGTGACCGGGGACGGGACGCCGGACATCCTGGCGGGCTCCTACAGCCGACGACGCACTGGCGGGCGGACGCCGGCGTCGGCGCTGGTCTTCTCGGGGGCGGACGGCAGCCTGGTGCGGCGGATCACGGAGGCCGGGGGCGCGGGGAGCGACTATTTCGGCCAGTCGCTGGCTGTGCTGCCGGACATCAACGGGGACGACTTCCCGGACCTGGCGGTGGGCGCGATCTACGACGACACGGCCCAGGGCTGCTAATGCGGGGAGCGTGGTGCTGGTCGACCCGCGGACGGGGGCGACGATCCGGAAGCTGACCGATCCGGCCGGGGCTGGCGAGCGACGCCCTTGGCGCGTCGGTGGCGAGCGCAGGCGACCTGACCGGGGACGGGATTCCCGAGATCGCTGGCCGGGCGCGCCGAACGACGACACGGCGCAGGGGACCGACGCCGGGTCGGCGGTGCTGTTCAACGGGGCGAGCGGGGCGGTGATCCGCAGGTACACGGACGCCGGCCGGCACGGCGCTCGGACAACCTGGGGTCCTCGGTCGCGGCCGGGGAGATCACCGGCGACGGCGAGGCGGACATCGTCGTAGGCTCCCCCCGGGGCAACGTGGCAGCCCTGAACGACGCCGGCGCAATCCTGGTCGCTTCCACCGACAGCGACTGCGACGGCGACGGCCAGAGCACGCTGGGCGGCGACTGCGACAACGGCGACCCGGCGCGCTTCACCGGGAACCCGGAGGTCTGCGACGAGAAGGACAACGACTGCGACGTCGCGATCGACGAGAGGGGTGATCAACCCCGAGAGCTGCAACAACCTCGACGACAACTGCAACGGCCTGATCGACGAGGGGAATCCTGGCGGGGGCGGCCCCTGCTCGACCGGCCAGCCCGGGCGTCTGCGCGCCCGGAACGCAGCTCTGCACCGCCGGCCTGTTCCTGTGCCAGGCCAACCGCGGCCCGGGGGCCGAGCGCTGCAACGGCATCGACGACGACTGCGACGGCTCGACCGACGAGCCCGAGGACATCGACGGCGACGGCGTCACCAACTGCGCCGACAACTGCGAGGACGCCTACAACCCCGACCAGGCGAACGGCGACGGCGACGCCTTCGGCACCGTCTGCGACTGCGCGCCGACGGACGCGGCGAACGGGCCGGCGGCGGAGGTCGGTAACTCGCTGGTCCTGACCCAGGGCGGCAGCGTCACGACCCTCAGCTGGTCCGACGGCGGCGTGCCCGGGCCGTTCCGGGTCTACCGCGGCTGGCGCAAGGTCGGGATCGCCTGGGACTACAACCAGACCTGCTTCGGCAACCCCACCAGCGGGACGAGCGCGACCGACAGCCAGAAGCCGCGCCCCTTCTCGATGTTCTGGTACCTGATCACGCGCGACGGCTGCAGCGAGTCGGTCGCCGGCCGCGAACGACGCCGGCGCGGCCGTGCCCAACGACGACCCGTGCCCCTCGCTGGGCACGGACGCCGACGGGGACGGCGTCGAGGAAGCCCTCGACAACTGCGCCGGCTTCGCCAACCCCTCGCAGAGCCGACGTGGACAGCGACTCCCACGGCGACCCCTGCGACAACTGCGTCACGACCTCGAACCCGGACCAGTCCAACATCGACGGCGACGCGCTCGGCGACGCCTGCGACCCGGACATCGACGGGGACGGGGTGCTGAACGGTACGGACAACTGCCCGACCGTGGCGAACCCGGGCCAGCAGGACACGGACCTCGACGGGATCGGGGACGCCTGCGACCCGAACTGACGCCTGAAGCGGGAGGAGGTCGCCGCACCCCGGCTCACGCCGGGCCGGCGACCTCTTCCAGCACCTTCGCGAAGCGCTCGGCCATCCGGACCTGCGAGTAGCGGTCCACGGCCGCGTCGTCGCCGCGCCAGCGGACCGCGCCGTCGCGCGAGTACTCGTCCCACCAGGCGAGCAGCGCGGCTTCCAGCTGTTCCTGCGTCGTCGCCCGCACGCCGGCACCGGTCTCGCGCAGCAGGTCGGCCAGGACCCCCTCGCCGCCGCCGATCAGCAGGATCGGCCGGCGTGCCGCGAGGTACTCGAAGATCTTCCCGGTGAAGACGCCGGCCTCGCGCTCGCCGCCCCAGTGCAGCAGCAGCAGGCCCTGCGACTCCTGCTGCGCGCGGAGCGCCTCGCTCGCGCGGGGCCCACGGGAGGACCTCGACCACGCCGGCGAGGCCGCGTGCCTCGGCCATCGCGGCGACCCACGGCTCGTGCTTCGCGTAGAGCCGGACCCTGACGCGCTCGCGCGGGAGCTTGCCCGCGGCCAGCAGCGACGCCAGCGCGTCGAACAGCAGCGAGGGGTCGCGGCGCCCCTGGTAGAAGGTCCCGGTGTGGGTCAGGACGAAGTCCTGTCGACGGTCCGGCGGCGAGGCCGGCCAGTTCGGGGTCGAAGCCGTTGGGGATCGCGTGCGCGGGGAGCTCCGGGTAGAGCGCGCGCAGCTCCGCGGCGAGCGGCTCCGAGACGGTGACCAGCGCCGACGCTGTGGCGAAGGTCCGCCGCTCCATGCGCGCCTCGAGACGCTTCCGCCAGGCCGGCGCGACCGAGTTGCGGTCGGTCGACCAGAGGTCGCGCAGGTCGGCGATCCAGGGGAGGCCGGTCGCGCGCGCGGCGCGGGCGGCGCCCAGGTGGACGGAGTGGGGAGGGGAGGTGGCGAGGATGGCGGAGTACGGTGCCGGGTGCGGCGCGGCACGCGCGGCGGCCGCGGCTTCAGCGCTGGCGCCGCTCGCGGCCTCGGCCGCGAGGCGCGCCCACCCGCGGTGCGCGTCGGGGAAGGCGACGAGCGCCTTGAGCAGCTCGATCGCGGCCGAGCGCCCGGTGCGCGCGGCGGGCGGAGCGGCGTCGCCGCCCGCGGCGAGGTCCTTGAGCGCGGCGTCGGGCTGCAGGCCGAGGAGCTGCTTCAAGCGGCGCGCGGTGTCGCGGTCGGCGGTTTCGATCAGGCGCGGCGCGCCGGCAGCGTCCGCGCCCGCGCCCGCACCTGCCCCCGCGCGGCCCGCCACCACCGGCGTGATCACCGTCGCTTCCCAGCCGAAGCGCGGCAGGTACTTCGCCAGCCCCGCGGCCCGCACCCCTCCGACCGACGCCGTTGGCGGGTAGTAGTAGCTCAGCAGCAGGAGGCGGCGCGGCATCGCGTCAGTCGCCGTACGCCACGCCGAACGTCTCCGTCCAGCGCACGAGGTTGAGGATCCGCCAGATATGCCAGCCGAACGGACGATCTCCAGCGCGCACCGCGTTCCACTCGGCCTGCGCCTCGGGGAGCGCGAGCGCCGGGATCGCGCGCGCAGCGTCGCTCGCCAGCACGCCGTCCACCCACGGCGAGAGGCGCGTCAGCCAGGCGCGCTCGGGGGTGGCGAAGCCGATCTTGTCGCGCCGGTCCAGGATGGCGTCCGGGACGAGGCCGCGCATCGCGGCGCGGAAGACCGCCTTCGAGGTGCCGTCCGCCGCGACCAGGTAGTCCTCCGGGAGCGACAGCAGGAAGGTCGCGAGGTCGGTCGTCAGGAAGGGAACGCGGCTCTCGATCGAGAAGGCCATCGAGTTGCGGTCCTCGTAGCGCAGCAGCATCGGCAGGGAGGTCTCGAACAGCTGGGCGCGCAGCAGGTCGCGCAGGGCGCTGCGGCCGGTCATCCGCGGGAACGGAGACGTGGCCAGGTCGACGCCGGGGAAGGCGCGCGCGTCGAGCCAGGGCGGGACGAACGGCTTGCCTGCGGCGGAGCGCGCCAGGCCGTGGAGCGGCGCCGGAAGCAGGTGGAAGGCCAGGCCCGAGCGCAGCGCCGCCGCCGCGTCGCCGGGCAGCCGCGCGGCGGTGCGCGCGAAGCGCCAGGCGTCGAGCAGGCGGCCGCCGGCGAGCAGCGAGACCGCGCGCGCCGCCAGGTGCGGGCGATAGCCGGCGAGCATCTCGTCGGCCCCCTGGCCGTCGAGCATCACCTTCAGCCCGGCCCCGGACGCGGCGCGGAAGACGGCGTGCTGGGCGTAGATGCTGGTGCTGCCGAACGGCTCGCCCTGGACCCGGATCAGCCGCTCGAGGTCGGCGACCAGCTCCTCCTCGCGCGGGGAGGTCCGGTGCAGCGTGACCCGCGCGGCCCGCGCCGCCTGCTCGATCCAGCGCTCCTCGCTCAGCGCCGGGTCGTCGGCGACGTAGCTGACCGCGTGCTGGTCGAGCGCGTCCCCCTCGAGCGAGCGGATCGCGGCGACGATCGACGAGGAGTCGATCCCGCCGGAGAGGGCCGAGCCGACCGGGACGTCCGAGCGCAGGTGGAGCGCGACGCTCCCCAGGAACAGGCGGCGCAGCTCGCGCGCCGCGTCGTCGAAGGAGAGCGTGAGCGGCGGGCCGTCCGGGAGGTCCCAGAAGCGCGCCGGGCGGCCGGCCGACGGGTCGTCGAGCGGCACGCGCAGCAGCGTCGCCGCCGGCAGCTGCTCGATCCCGGCGAAGAGGGTGGCGTCGCCGTGGTCCGACAGGCCGTAGCGCAGGTAGGTGTAGAGCCGGGCCGGGTTGGCGCGCGGCGGCGTGCCGGAGAGCGCCAGCAGCGCGGGGATCTCGGAGGCGAAGGAGAAGCCGCCCTCGCGCCGGGTCCAGTAGAGCGGCTTGATCCCGAACGGGTCGCGGGCCAGCACCAGCGCGCGGGCCGGCAGGTCGAGGATCGCCAGCGCGAACATCCCGGTGAAGCGCGCAAACGCCGCGTCGCCCCAGGCCGAGTAGGCCGCGAGCAGGATCTCGGTGTCGGTGCCGGTCGAGAAGCGCCGCCCGGCGCGCTCGAGCTCGGCGCGCAGCTCGCGGTAGTTGTAGATCTCGCCGTTGAAGACGATCGCCCGCACCCCGTCGTGCGCAACCATCGGCTGCCGGCCGGCCGGGGACAGGTCGAGGATCGACAGGCGCCGGTGCGCGAGGCCGACCGCCGCGCCGGTCAGCGTGCGCGGCTCCCGGGTCGGCTGGAGCGCCTGGCCGTCGCGCCAGCCGAGGTAGGCGAAGTCGTCCGGCCCGCGATGCGCCAGCAGCTCCGACGCCGCAGCCAGCGCCGCCGCGTCGACGGCGCGCCCCGGGGCGGCGAGCTGGCCGGCGATCCCGCACATCTCAGGTGCGCTCCGCGGCGAGCCGGTCGACGATCCGCGTGACCGTGTCGCGTGCCGCGTCCGACGACAGCGCCCGCGCCGCCGCGTCGGCGGCGGCCTTGAAACGCATGACGGCCGCGGCGTCGAGCGCGCCGAGGGCCTGCGCCATCGTCTCGGGCCGGAAGTCGCCGGTCACGATCCCCAGGCCGTGCTCGCGCACGACGCGGGCCATCTCGGGCGACGGGCCGATCGCCACCGCCAGCCGGGCCTGCACGAACTCGAACAGCTTGTTCGGCAGCGCGAAGCGGTAGTTGAAGTTGGTCGGCTCGAGCAGGAACAGGCCGACGTCGTAGTCATTGAGGACGCGCGGCAGCTCGCGCATCGGGACCGGGTCGTTGAAGCGGACCCGGGCGTCGCCGCCGGCCTCGCGGCGCAGTTCCTCGAAGTAGGCCCGGTCGGCGCCGGTCAGGTACAGATCGAGCGTGAAGCGCGCGTCGAGCAGGCGCAGCGTGCGGATCATCGCCTCGATCCGGCGCGAGCGGATCGCGGCGCCGTGGTGGACGAGGCGGATCGCTCCGCCGCGCGCCGCGGTGTCGGAGGGCGCGAGCGGCTCGAAGTCGGGGGCGTTCAGGACGATCTCGGCGCGCACCCCGGTGTCGCGCTCGTAGGCCTCGGCGATGCTCTGGCAGACCGTCGTCATCGCGGCCGCGCGTGGGATGAAGGTCCGGCACTGCCAGGCGCGGAGGCGCTGCTGGAAGACGCGGAAGAAGAGGCGGTCCTCGAACTCGAGCGGCGCGTACTCGTGGGCGTCGAACAGCACGCGGGCGCGCGGCGCGAGGGCCAGCGCGACCGGCAGCGCATCGATGTCGTTGGCGACGACGACGTCGGCGTCGGCGGCGGGGCCCGCCAGGCGCTCGCGGCAGTCGACGACCTCGCTGCGGTTCCAGTAGTAGGAGTCGAAGCGGCCGGCGAGCAGGCGCGCCGCGGCGACGAGGCGCCGGGGCAGCGGCTTGCGCCGCGGGGCGAGCGGGACGAAGCGGACGCCGGGGATGCGCGGATCGGCCCAGCCGGCGGCCGTGACCTGGTGGTGCGGCGCGAGGAACCGGAGCTGGCGGTTGACCCGCGGGTCGGACGCGAGGTCGCTGAACGAGAGCACGAGGACTCTCGCTGCGGGGCCGCCGCTGCCGGGTTCAATGGCCATGCGGTTCATCCGCCACGGCTCCGATTATCGGCCGGCAGGCGCCGCAGGGCCTCCCGCTCGGCGGGGGTGGTGAAACCCAGCACGAGGAGCGCCGTGAAGAGCGCCGTCGCGACGAAGACACCCAGTTCGGCAGGCAGCGTCCAGGCCCGGGGGAGGGTGAGGAGGACCGCCGCCGGCGTCGCGGCCGCGAGGAACGCGAGGACGCGGCGCCGATCGACCGGGATCCGGACGTAGCGCGCGCCGCGCGAGCGGTTCCAGGCGACGAGGCAGGTCACCCGCGCCAGCGGGCCGAGGACCAGCGCGAGCGCGGCGCCGATCATCCCCCACGGCGGGATCAGCAGCAGGTTGAGCGAGATCGCCAGGACCAGCGTCGCGGCCTGGACCAGGCTGGTGTAGTGGATCTCCCGCGCGAAGACCGACGGCGGGGTGAAGAGCGAGTAGGCGCCGATCAGCGCCTGCGCCGCCGCGGCCGCGCCGGCGACGCGGAAGCCGGGCTCGAACCCCGGCCCGGCGAGGATCATCAGGGCCGCCCGCGCGCCGCCGAAGACCAGGAGGGTCATCGCGCCGAAGACGAAGACGTACCAGGTGACGGCACGGGCAAGCGCGGGTCCCGCCTCGTCGCGACGCTCGGAGAAGCCCATGAAGTAGGGGGTCCACGCGATGTTGAAGGCCGTTACCGCGAGCGCCACCAGCGCGCCGAGCTGGGTGCCGACGGTGAAGACGCCGACCGCGTCCATCCCGCGGAAGAGCGAGAGGAACCAGCGGTTCCCCTGCTGCAGCACGAAGAGGGTGGCGAACGACGGGACCATCGGCAGGCCGAGCCGCAGCAGCTCCCCGGCGGCCGCGCCGTCGATCGCGCCGGCCCCGGCGAGGCGCCGCGGCGGGAAGGTCGCGGCGTAGAGCAGGAAGCCGGCGACCTGCCCGACCAGGCGCCCTTCGAGCAGCCCGGCCACGCCGCGGCCGAGCCCGACGACGAAGAGCAGGGAGAAGAGGGCGGTCAGGACCGCGGCGGCGACGGAGAGCGCGGTCTGCCGGCCGGCGCGCTCCTCGAACTGCAGCCGCAGCGTGAAGGGGAGCGCCAGCACCGAGAGGGACGAGGTGACGAGCGACAGCGTGACGAGCGGCGCCGCGGCGGCGTCGTCGACGAGGAAGGCCGCGATCCGGCCGGCGGAGGGGAGCGCCAGCGCCAGCGCCAGGCCGGTGGCTCCGGCCAGGATCCAGAAGGCGGTCGAGACGGTGCGCTCGCGCCGCGCGGTGGAGGCGTCGGCGAAGTAGGAGACCGTCATCGAGGTCCCGAACCCCAGCGAGAGGATCGCGACCAGGCTCGTCGCCAGCACGTCGAGCACGCCGACGACGCCGTATTCCGCCGGGACGAGGTAGCGGGTCAGGACCGGCAGCAGCAGGACCGAGACGAGGCGCTGGAGGACGCCGCCGAGGCCGTAGACGAGCGTGCCGGAGAGCAGCGCGGAGAGGCGGCGATCCACGGGTCAGAGGAGATCAGGAAGAAGACGTACTTGGGGAGCAGGTCCCACCACCAGTCGGTGAACTTGTTCAGGAGCAGCGCGACGAGGAAGACGCTGGCCGCGTAGGTCGTCTCCGGCCAGCGGGAGCGCAGCCCGAGCCAGATCGCAGAGGCCGCCACGGCGAAGCCCGCCAGCTGGTACAGGATCTCGACCGCCCCCTTGTCCAGTGGCAGGAAGGAGAAGCTGCCCACGTTGCCGAGGAAGAAGACCGGGTAGGCGCACCACGCGAGCGCCGCGAAGCGATAGATCGGAGCGAACGACGCGGGGGCCCAGCGCGCGGCGAGCGACGGCGCCAGCGCGCAGAGCACGGCCGCCGGGATGAGGCACTCCGGGCGCATCGGGAAGCGGGACCACCAGGCGCCCGCGAGCTGCGCGACCAGCCCGCCCAGGCCGACGCCGAAGCTGACGATCCCCACGACCAGCAGGGTGCGCAGGTCGTGGGCATACGCCAGGGCGAACGCGAACGCCCGACCGCGAGCCAGGCCCACGGCGAGTCGGAGAGCGAGAACATCGCCCCCGCCACCGAGAGATCGATCGCGAACAGCGCGAAGGCGAGGATCGCCAGGATCGTCGTGAAGTAGAGCGACTTCTCGCGGCGCGCCGCGTACGCCGTGCCGAGCACGGCGGCAACCGGGCCCGTGACGAGCAGACCCAGCTGGACCGGGGTTGCCAGGTAGCCCCAGATCCGCTGGAAGAAGAACCAGGCGGCGAAGCTGAAGGCGATCGCACCGAGCAGGGAGGCGATGCGCATCCCGAGCGAGAGCTGCCGGCCGCGCAGGGTGAGGTCGACGTCGAAGCGCCGCACCAGGTCGCCGAGAACGCTCTCGTGGTATTTCTCGATCGCCGCGAGTCTCTTCCGGTCCACCTCGAGGACACCGGCTTCGCGCAGTTCCGCCAGCTCCGCACGGAAGGCCGCGATCCGGTCGGCGCGCTGCTGGGCGGCCGCCCCGGCCTCGAACAGGGCGTCGTCGCCGGGGAGCGCCTCGCCGACCTGCCGCGCCGACGCCGGGCGCCGCGCCGGGTCGGACGCGAGGCAGCTCAGGATCGCCGCCTCGATCGCCGGGTCGACGTCGGGCGCGAGGCTCGAGGGGGGCGTCGGCGGATCCCGCAGCGGCGCGACGGCGGTCCTCACCGTCGAGACGTCGTGATACGCCTGCCGGCCGGTGAAGAGCTCATAGAGCACGAGCCCGAGCGAGTAGATGTCGCTCTGGGCCGTGACCTCCCGGCCCGCGAACTGCTCCGGCGCCATGTAGGCCGGTGTCCCCTCGCGGGCCCGGCGGCCGCGCACGACCCGCGCCAGCTCGGCGACGCCGAAGTCGGTGATCCGCACGGCGCCGCGCTCGTCGAGCATCACGTTCGACGGCGTCAGGTCGCGGTGCATGACCCCGCGCTCGTGCGCCGCCGCGAGCCCCGCGCAGAGCCGGCGCGCGATGAGCAGCGCCTCGTCGGCGGCGGGGCGTCCCGTGCGCGCCAGCCGCGCGGCGAGCGTCTCGCCGTCGATCCACTCCATCGACAGGAAGTGACGCCCCTCGGCCTCGCCGACGTCATACACGCGGCAGACGTTGGGGTGGGCGACTTGCCGCGCGGTCTTCACCTCGTTGAGCAGGCGTGCCAGGTAGCGCTGGTCGCCGCCGGTCTCCTCGCGCAGGAACTTGAGCGCGACCACCTGTCCGAGCTTCAGGTCCTCGGCGCGGTAGACCTCGCCCATCGCGCCCCGGCCGGCGAAGGCCAGGATCCGGTAGCGGGAGGCGAAGACGGTCCCCGGTTCGATCGTCGGTTCCGGCGGCGGGGCGGGCCGGGGCGGCGCCGTGCCGGACTCCCCGTCGTGCGTGGCCGTGCGGGTCCACGCAGTGGTGCCGGCGTCCGTGCCGCCCGGAGTGGCGACGTGCGCGTTGCCGACTGCCGTCCGGGTGACACCGCAGTGCGGGCAGGGCTCCTCGCCCCCCGGCCGCTCTCGCCCGCAGCGTTCACACCTCATCGCGGCACCGAAGGCCCGCGGTGCGATCTGCGGTGACATGTCGACGGCGCACGGCCCATGGACCCGCCCGATCCCCGATCGCGGGGCGCGAAGCCCGCGGCGACTATGCAGTATACGCTGACGAGATCCGGTTGGGCGCACGAGACCGAGCGGTGGGTGTGTCGACGCTCCGGCCCGCGGACCCTGCTCGCTGGACGCCGCATTTCGGCGTGGGCTAGCCTTCCGGCGCGGTGCCTCTCCACCGGAGACTCGCAGCAGCGTCGGCAGGCCCGCGGGAGACCACGAATGATCGACTACGAAAAGCTCGGCGTCTTCTACCTCGGGGGCGTGCACGACCCGGCATCGAAGCCGCCGGGTGAGCCGCTGCTGGTCGATGCGAAGGACTTCGTCACGCACGCGGTGATCATCGGGATGACCGGCAGCGGGAAGACCGGCCTCGGCGTGTCGCTGCTGGAGGAGGCCGCGATCGACGGCGTGCCGGCGCTGGTGATCGACCCCAAGGGGGACCTGGCGAACCTGGCGCTGGCGTTCCCGGAGCTGCGCGCGGCGGACTTCCGCCCTTGGGTCGACGAGGACGCGGCGGCGCGCGAGGGGATCACAGCCGACGCGCTGGCGGAGAAGACCGCCGCCGCGTGGCGCGCGGGGCTGGCCGAGTGGGGGCAGGACGGCGCGCGCGTCGGCCGCTTCAGGGACGCCGCGCGGGTCGCGGTCTTCACGCCGGGCTCGAACGCCGGGATCCCGGTCGCGTTGCTGCGCTCGTTCGCGGCGCCGGGGGGCGCGCGCGGCGCGAGCGAGCTTCCGGCGGGGCGGCCTCCGCCATCGACCCCGAGGCGCTGCGCGACCGCGTCACCGCGACCGTCGCCGGCCTGCTCGCGCTGGCCGGCATCGCCGCCGACCCGGTGCGCGACCGGGAAGGGATCCTGCTCTCCGCGATCTTCGAGCACGCCTGGACGGCGGGACGCGATCTCGACCTGGCGGCGTTGATCGCCGCGGTCCAGAAGCCCCCGTTCGAGCAGGTCGGCGTCATCCCGCTCGACTCGTTCTTCCCCGACAAGGACCGCTTCGCGCTGGCCTTGGCGCTGAACAATCTTCTGGCGTCCCCGGGCTTCGCGGCCTGGCGGGAGGGGGAGCCGCTCGAGATCCCGCGCCTGCTCTTCACGCCGGAGGGCAAGCCGCGGCTCGCCGTGCTGTCGATCGCGCACCTGTCCGACGCCGAGCGGATGTTCTTCGTCACGCTGCTGCTCAACGAGCTGGTGGCGTGGATGAGAACGCAGCCGGGGACGACCAGCCTGCGCGCGCTGCTCTACATGGACGAGGTCTTCGGCTTCTTCCCGCCGGTCGCCAACCCGCCGTCGAAGAAGCCGATGCTGACGCTGCTCAAGCAGGCGCGGGCGTTCGGGATCGGCGTGGTGCTGGCGACGCAGAACCCGGTCGACCTCGACTACAAGGCGCTGGCCAACGCCGGGATGTGGTTCGTCGGGCGGCTGCAGACCGACCGCGACCGCGACCGCGTGCTGGAGGGGCTCGAGGGGGCGGCGGCGTCGACCGGGAAGGGTTTCGATCGGGCCGCGATGGCGGCGACGATGGGGGCGCTGGGGAAGCGCGTCTTCCTGCTCAGCAGCATCTACGAGGACGGGCCCGTCTCGTTCCAGACGCGCTGGGCGCTGTCGTACCTGCGCGGCCCGCTGACGCGCACGGAGATCCAGCGGCTGCGGGGGGCCGCATCGGCAACAGCCCCGGTCACGCAGCCCGCCGCTGCCGCCGCGCCGCGCTCCGGTCCCGCGAGCGGAGCACGGCCGGTCATCCCCTCGGGCCTCAACGAGATCTTCCTGCCGGGACCCGTCGAGGCGGCGCCGGTCTATCGCCCCGCGCTGCTCGGCCACGCGCGCGCGCACTTCGTCGCCGCCAAGCTGGGCGTGGACGCGTGGCGGGAGCTGGCGTACCTCGCTCCGCTCGAAACGGGCACCGATCTCGACGACCCCTGGACCGCCTCAGCGGAGTTGCCAGGACCACCGGCTGCCGGGGCGCCGGCGCCCGACGGCGCGCGGTTCATTCCGCCCCCGTCGGACGCGTTCGAATCGCGGCGCCTCGCGCGCTGGGACAAGGGGCTCGGCGAGCACGTCTATCGCACCGCGACGCTGGCCGTCTTCGTCGCTCCCGTGCTCGAGGAGACCAGCCGGGCGGGGGAGCGCGAGGCGGAGTTCCGTGCCCGCCTCGCGCTGATCGCGCGCGAACGGCGCGATGCCGCGCTGGAGGAATTGAAGAAGCGCTACGCGGTCAAGGTCGAGCGGTTGCAGGAGGGGGTACGGAAGGCCGAGGAGCGCCACGCCCGCGAGTCGTCCCAGCTCCAGGAGCGGACCGTGCAGACCGCCGTCAACACCGGTGCGGCGATCTTCGGCGCGCTCTTCGGCCGGCGCCGCAGCTTCGGCGGCGTGGGGCGCGCGATCGGCGGGGCCTCGAAGACGGTCAAGGAGAAGGACGACGTCGCGCGCGCGGCCGAGGGGGTCACCGAGGCGAAGCGGAAGCTCGAGGAGCTGGAGGCCGAGGTGCGGGCGGAGGTCGCCCGGCTGGACGCGGCGCACGATCCGGCGGCGCTGGCGGTCGAGGTCGAGCAGGTCAAGCCGCGCAAGGCCGACACCGCGACGGTGCGGATCGCGCTGGCGTGGCGGGCGGGACTTACCGGCTAACAGTTGCTGTCCCCGATTCGGCCGGCTTACCGGCTTACGGTTGCTGTCCCCGTCAGCGCTTCTTGCCGAGCGCCTCCAGCCCGGCGTGGCGGTACATGTCCGAGAAGGTCGGGTAGTTGAAGAGCGTCTCGGCGATGTCCCGCGCGGTGGCCCCCTTGGAGAGGAAGGCCTGCCCGATGTGGACCAGCTCGCTCGCCGTGGCGCCGACGATGTGGGCACCGCGCAGGCGCATCGTCTCCTTCTCGAAGAGGAGCTTCAGCAGCCCGCCGGTGAGCCCGGTGATCTGGCCCCGCGCGTTGAGGTCGTAGCGCCCGCGACCGATGAGGTACGGGACCTTCGCCTCGCGCAGCTGCTCCTCCGTCTCGCCGACGTAGCCGACCTCCGGGATCGCGTAGATCGCGAAGGGGAGCGTCTCGGTCCGCGACTTCAGCCCGGGGATGTCGAAGGCGTGGCGGATCGCCTGGCGGCCCTGTTCCATCGAGGTCGAGGCCAGCGCCGGGTAGCCGATCACGTCGCCGGCCGCGTAGATGTGCGGCACCGCGGTCTGGTAGACGTCGTTGACGTCGAGCAGTCCGCGCGGGTTCGCCGCCAGGCCGACGACGTCGAGCGCCAGGTCGTCCGTGTTGCCCTGCCGGCCGACGCTGTAGAGCAGCAGGTCGGCCTCGAGCTGGTTGCCTGCCTGCGTCGTCAGCCGGACCGACGGTGGGTCGCCCTCGACCCGCTCGATCGTCTTGTAGTGGTCGTTGGGGATCCGCACGACGCCGAGGCGGCGCAGCTCGGTCTCCAGGATCTGCGCGATCTCGCGGTCCAGGTAGGGGAGCAGCTGGTCGCGCGTGTCGACCAGCGTCACGTCGATCCCGAGCGCGGCGAAGATCGAGGCGTACTCCACGCCGATCACCCCCGCGCCGAGCACGATCATCGAGCGCGGCATCCGCGGCACGGCGAGGATCGTGTCGCTGTCGACGACGGTCTTGCCGTCGAACGGGACGTCGGCCGGCCGGGCCGGGCGCGTGCCGGTCGCGATCACGACGACGTCGCCCGTCAGCTGGGCCCGGGTCCGGTCGTCGGCGCCGTGGACGGCGACGGTGTGCGGGTCCACGAACCGCCCGGCGCCGCGGAAGACCTGCACCTGGTAGCGGTCGAGCGAGCGGTTGGCCAGCTCCAGCTCCTGCTGGACGACCGCCCGCTCGCGGGTCATGAAGTCGGCGATCGTGATCTCCGCGGGGAACTCGATCCGGATCCCGTAGAGGCTGCTCTTCTTCAGCCCGTGGACGTACATCGCGCTCTCGCGGAGCGTCTTGCTGGGGATCGTGCCCCAGTTGATCCGGGTGCCGCCGATCACGTGGGCGCGCTCGATGAGCGCGGCCGTCTTCTGGTGGCGCGCGGCCTGGATCGCGGCCCGCTCGCCGGCCGGCCCGGCGCCGATGATGACGACGTCGAAGTGAGGCATGGGTGAAGTCTAACCCGCCGGAATCCGGCGGCGGGAACCCGGGCCGGTCCCGTGGTAACTTCGCGCCGGCGCGGCCCCTCCGCGCCGGGAGGCGGGACCCGATGGAGGAGTGGGGCGCCCGGGCGCGGGAGGTCGTGACCGTGATCCTCGGGGGCGGCCGGGGGGCCCGCCTCGAGCCGCTGACGCGCCTGCGGAGCAAGCCGGCCGTTCCGATCGCCGGGAAGTACCGCCTGATCGACATCCCGATCAGCAACTCGCTCCACTCCGGCATGGATCGCGTCTTCGTCCTCACGCAGTTCAACTCGGTCTCGCTGAACCGTCACGTCGCCGGCACCTATCGCTTCGACCCGTTCTCGCGCGGCTTCGTCCAGGTCCTCGCCGCCCAGCAGACGCCCGACGACGAGAACTGGTTCCAGGGGACGGCCGACGCGGTGCGCCAGAACCGGCGCTTCATCATGGAGACGCCGGGCGACCTGGCGCTGATCCTCTCCGGCGACCACATGTACCGGATGGATTACCGCGCCCTGCTGCGCGAGCACCTCGCGAACGAGGCCGACGTCACGATCGGGGTCCTCCCGTGCGGCGCGCGGGAGATCGCCGGGTTCGGCGCGGTGCGCGTCGCCCCGGACGGCCGCGTGCTCGAGTTCCGCGAGAAGCCGGCGACCGAGGAGGCCCGCGCCGGCATGGAAGTCGACCCGGCCCTGCTCGCGCGCTTCGGCCTCGCGGGGAGCGCGCCGTACCTGGCGTCGATGGGGATCTACCTCTTCAGCAAGCCGGTCCTCGACCGCGCGCTCGCCGCCGGCCGGCACGACTTCGGCAGGGACATCCTGCCGTCGCTGGTGGGCGAGGGGCGGATGCAGGCGATGCTCTTCGACGGCTACTGGCGCGACATCGGGACGATCGGCGCGTTCTACGACGCCCACATGGACCTCGTCGCGCCCGACCCGCCCTTCGACTTCTACGACCCCGAGTGGATCTTCTACACCCGCCCGCGCTTCCTTCCCTGCACGACGCTCCACGGCGGCCGCTTCGATCACACGCTGCTCGCCGACGGCGGCCGCGTCGAGAACTCCGTGATCGAGCGCTCGGTGATCGGCGTGCGCTCGCGGATCCGCCACGCCACGATTCGCGGCTCGCTGCTGATGGGGATCGACGTCGACCCGCCCGAGGTCCCCGCCGGCGCGCCGCCGCTCGGGATCGGGGAGGGGACCGTCATCGAGCGCGCGATCGTGGACAAGAACGTGCGGATCGGGCGGAACGTGCGGCTCGTCAACTCGAAGGGACTCGACGAGGCGGACGGCGACGGCTGGGCGATCCGCGACGGGATCGTCGTCGTGGTCAAGAACGCCGTCATTCCCGACGGAACCGTGTCTATCTAGGAAGGAGCGTTCGTGAGCTTCCCCCGCGCCTGCGGCGTGCTGCTCCACCCGACCTGCCTGCCCGGGCCGTTCGGCATCGGCGACCTGGGTCCGGCGGCGCACCGCTACGTCGAATGGCTGGCGGACGCGGGCGCGAGCTGGTGGCAGGTCCTGCCGCTGCAGAGCACCGGGCACGGCGACTCGCCGTACGCAGCCGTCTCGTCCTTCGACGGCAACCCGCTCCTGGTCAGCCCGGAAGAGATGGTCGCCGACGGCCTGCTCGAGCCGGACGACCTGCCGCGGGATCCGTTCCCGGAAGGGCGCGTCGACTTCGGGCGCGTCATCGACGCCAAGGAGCGGCTGCTGGCGATCGCGTTCCGGCGCTTCCGCGCCCGGCCGCCGGACGGTCTCGAGGCGCGATACGAGGCCTTCCGCGCCGAGAACTCCGGGTGGCTCCTGGACGACGCGCTGTTCGCCGCGCTGAAGACGGCCCACGGCGGCGCGTCGTGGACCGAGTGGCCCGAGCCGCTCGCCCAGCGCGACCCGCGGGCGCTGGCGCGCTGGCGCGCCGAGCACAGCGAGCGGGTCGAGGCCGAGGAGTTCGCCCAGTTCCTGTTCGCGCGGCAGTGGAGCGCGCTGCGCGAGCGGGCCCGGGCGCGGGGTCTTTTCATCATGGGCGACGTGCCGATGTTCGTCGCCTACGACAGCGCCGACGTCTGGGCCCAGCGCGAGTGGTTCCTGCTCGACGCGAAGGGGCGGCCCCGGGCGGTCGCCGGCGTCCCGCCGGACTACTTCAGCGAGGACGGCCAGCTCTGGGGCAACCCGGTCTACGACTGGGACGCGCTGGCGTCGACGAACTTCCGCTGGTGGCTCGACCGGCTGGCGCGCGTGCTCGCCCTGACCGACGCCGCGCGCCTGGATCACTTCCGCGGCTTCGCCGAGTACTGGGCCGTTCCGCCGGGAGACGAGACCGCGCGCCACGGACGCTGGGAGCCGGCGCAGGGCCGCGCGCTCCTGGCCGCGGCGCGCGAGCGCTTCGGGGCCCTGCCGTTCGTCGCGGAGGACCTGGGTCACATCACGCCGGACGTCATCGCGCTGCGGGACGATTTCGGGCTGCCGGGGATGGCGATCCTGCAGTTCGCGTTCGACCCGGCCGCGCGCGGGTCGTTCCTGCCGTACAACCACCGGAAGGACCTCGTCGTCTACACCGGCACGCACGACAACAACACGACGCGCGGGTGGGCGGAGGAGGACGCGACCGCGGCCGAGCGGGCCTTCTTCCGGCAGTACGCGGGGGACGACGGCGCCGAGCCGCACTGGGCGATGATCCGGCTGGCGCTGGCCTCGGTCGCCGACCTGGCGATCGTGCCGCACCAGGACATCGCCGGACTGGACGCCGCGGCGCGGATGAACGCGCCGGGGACGGCGCACTCCAACTGGGGCTGGCGCCTGCTCCCGGCGCAGCTCGACGCGGCGTCGCAGGCGCGCTTCCGCGCGTTGGTCGAGATCTACGGCCGTCTGCCCGAGAACCCCCCGAACGGGGACGACGTCGCGTGACCGGGCGCTCCCTCGCGCGCGAGCTTCCGCGGGCCGCCGGCGTCGTCGCCGGCGTCATGGTCGCTTTCGTCGCCGCCCTCGTCGCGATACCGGGCCTGATCCCCCGCGCCGAGGCGAAGCGCCGGCCGGAGAACCCGCTCGAGGGCTTCGACGCCGTCGTCCGGCAGGAGATGGCGGCGTGGAACGTCCCGGGAGCCGCGGTGGCGGTCGTTGGTGCGGACGGCAACCTGCTGCTCGCGGGCTACGGCGTGGCGAACCGCGAGACCGGCGCGCCGGTGACCCCCGACACCCGCTTCGCGATCGGCTCGATCACGAAGGGGTTCAACGCCACGCTGCTCGCGACCTTCGTGGACGAGGGGCTGCTGGCCTGGGATCGCCCGGTCGACGAAGTGCTCCCCGACTTCCGGATGGCCGACCCCGTGGCGACCGAGACGCTCACGTTGCGCGACCTGCTCGCGCACCGGAGCGGCCTGCCGCGCCACGACATGACCTGGTACCGCTCGGGCCAGACGCGCGACGCGCTCTTCGCGGGGTTGCGCTGGCTGCCGCCCACTGCCGGGCTGCGCGACCGCGCGCAGTACCAGAACCTGATGGTCATGGTCGCGGGACGCATGGCCGAGCAGGTCGGCGGGCGCCCCTGGGAGGACCTGGTCAAGGAGCGGCTGCTGGTGCCGCTCGGGATGGGCGCGACCGGCTTCTGGACCCAGGCCACGGGCAACTCGCCGCAGTTCGCGAGCGGCTACACCGTGCGCGACGGCGAGCTGGTGCGCACGCCGTTCCTCGATCTCACGGGGATCGCGCCCGCGGCGTCGCTGGCCTCCACGGCGCGCGATCTGGCGACGTGGCTCCGCTTCCAGCTCGACGGAGGACGCGCGGGCGAGGTCCAGCTCGTGTCGCCCGCGCAGTGGAACGAGCTGCACCGCGCGCAGGCGGTGGCCGACCCGCTTCCGTTCCCCGAGTTCACGAACGACGCGTACGGGCTGGGCTGGCGCGTGACGAGCTACCGCGGCCGGCCCGCTTTCGGCCACGACGGGATGGTCGACGGCTACTCGGGCGTCGTGATGGTCGTTCCGGGGAACCGCTTCGCGATCGCGGTGCTGGCAAACCGCGACAACTCCTACATGCCGCTGGCGGTGGCCTTCGAGGCGGCGGACCGGCTGCTCGGCGCGCCGCCCGCGGCCTGGGGGGCGCGGCTGCGCGACTGGCAGCAGCAGCAGCTCGTGGCCCGCGCGGCGCTGGAAGAGGTGCAGGAGATCGACCGGAAGGCGGGCACCGTCCCCTCGCACCCGCTCGCGGACTACGCGGGTGAGTACGGGCATCCGGCCTACGGGGCGCTCCACGTCGTCCTCCAGGGCGGCAGGCTGGCGGTCAACTTCGGCGGCATCACGACCGCGATGACGCACTGGCACTTCGACACTTTCCGCGCACCGATGGGCCGGCTGCCGGCCCAGAACCAGACCTTCCTGCAGTTCGGCACCAACCTCCAGGGCGACGTCGAAATCGTCGCGGTGGCGCTCGAGGAGGCCGCGGCGCCGATCGTGTTCCGCCGCCGGGCCTCGGCGGTGATGTCCGATCCGGCCTACCTCGCGCGGTTCGTCGGGACCTACCGGGACGGTGACGCGGTGATCCGCGTCGCCCAGCGCGGCAAGGGGCTGCTGGTCGAGACCGGCGACGGCCGCGCACTCGAACTGGCCCCGTACCGCGGTACCGAGTACCGGGCCGCCGACGGCTCGGGGGCGCGGGCCGTCTTCACGCCCGAGCAGGGGCCCGCGACCGGACTGCTGCTGATCACGGCCCGCGGCGCGGCGCGGGCCGAGCGGTTCCGCTCGACCGACGGGCGGCCGTAGGTCCCCCCGTCCGCCGCGCGTTTTCGCGGCGATAATTCCCGCCTTCCCGGAGGATCGATGCCGCCCTCTCCGCTCCCGCGTGCTCTCCGTTCGCCTCGCCGTCCTCGTCTCCACCCTCCTCGCCACGGTGGCCGTGCTCCTGGCCGCGCCGCCCGCGCTGTACGCCGCGGACGCCGGCCCGGCGGGACGCTGGGAGGGGGCGATCAAGCTGCCCGGTGCGGAACTGGGTGTGATCGTCGACCTCGCGCCCGGCAAGGACGGCGCCTGGACGGGGGACATCGACATCCCGCTGCAGGGGGCGAAGGACCTGGCGCTGACCGGCGTGACCGTGGCGGGGAACGAGGTCGGCTTCACGATCTCCGGCGTCCCCGGCGCGCCGACCTTCCAGGGGAAGTTGTCGGCCGACGGCCAGTCGATCGCCGGGCAGTTCACCCAGGCCGGGGCGAACTTCCCGTTCGCGCTGGCGCGCAAGGGCGAGGCCGCGGTCGCGGCGAAGAAGAGCGTGGAGGAGCTGCTGGCCGGCTTCGACGCCTTCGTCGAGGCGCAGATGAAGGAGTGGAAGGTCCCCGGCGTGGCGGTCGTGATCGTCAAGGACGGCAAGGTCGTGCTCGAGCGCGGCTACGGCCAGCGCGACGTCAAGGCCGCCCTGCCGGCGGACGCGAACACGCTCTTCGCGATCGGCTCGTCGACCAAGGCCTTCACCGCGCTCGACCTCGCGCTGCTGGTCGACGAGGGGAAGCTGGACTGGGACAAGCCGGTGGTGAGCTACCTGCCGGACTTCAAGCTGCAGGACGAGACCGCGACCCGCCTGATGACGCCGCGCGACCTGGTCACCCACCGCTCCGGCCTGCCGCGCCACGACCTGATGTGGTACGGCTCGGGCTTCACCCGCCAGGAGATGTACGAGCGCCTGCAGTACCTCCAGCCCTCGGCCTCCATCCGCACGCGGTTCCAGTACCAGAACCTGATGGTCATGACTGCGGGAATCCTGGCCGGGGAGCTGGCGGGAACGACCTGGGAGGCGTTCACGCGCGAGCGGATCCTGGTCCCGATCGGGATGGAGAGCACGGTCTTCTCGGTTCCCGAGGCGGAGAAGAGCGGGAACATCTCGAAGCCGTACGAGCTGAAGGGAGACGCCGAGGATCTGACCGAGATGGCCTACCGCGACGTCCAGGCGCTCGGGCCGGCCGGGACGATCTACTCCAGCGCGAACGACATGGCCGAGTGGCTGAAGCTGCAGCTGGGCGACGGGACGCTCGACGGCAAGCCGATCGTGTCGGGCGCGCAGCTGGCCGAGACGCACAAGCCGCAGATGGTCGCCGAGTCGCCCTTCGTCTTCCCGGAGAAGCCGATCGTGCTCTACGGGCTGGGGTGGTTCGTGCAGCCCTACCGCGGCCACGCGCGGATCCACCACGGCGGCAACATCGACGGCTTCTCGGCGATGGTCTCCCTGATGCCGGACGAGAACGCGGGGGCGGTGATCCTCGCGAACCTCAACGGGACGCCGCTGCCGATGATCCTCTCCGACGCGATCCACGACCGGCTGGCGGAGCTGGAGCCGGTCGACTGGAGCGGGCGCTACAAGGCCCGGCGCGAGCAGATGAAGGCGATGGAGAAGGAGTCGGAGAAGGCGCGGGAAGGGGAGCGCCGCACGGGAACGAAGCCCTCGCACCCGCTGGCGGACTACGCCGCGGAGTACGAGCACCCGGCCTACGGCGTGCTGACGATCACCGCCTCCGGCAAGCCGGAAGCGCTCGCGATGTCCTACAACGGCTTCAAGCCGCCGCTCGCGCACTGGCACTACGACGTCTTCCGCGTCACGGACAGCGAGCTGAAGGGCGCGCTCGTCTCCTTCGGCGGCAACCTGAAGGGGGACATCGAGACGGTCACCGTACCCCTGGAGACGTCGGTCGACCCGATCGTCTTCACGCGCCGGCCGCCGGCCGCGATGTCCGAGCCGGCCTTCCTCGACCGGTTCGCGGGCGAGTACGCGCTGGGCCCGCAGGCGATCACGATCGCGCGCCGCGGCAAGGCGCTCGTCGCGACGATTCCCGGCCAGCCGACCTACGAGCTGATCCCGTACAAGGGGACGGAGTTCAATCTCAAGGGGATGAAGGGCTACAGCGTCCGCTTCGTCGAGAAGGACGGCAAGACGACCGCTGCGATGTTCATCCAGCCGGACGGGGTGTACGAGGCGAAGCGGAAGTAGGGGGGACAGGCGCGGCGCGGGGGCCCCCCGGGGGACGCGACCGCGTTGCCCCTGGCAGATTGACCTTTTCGGTCAAAGCCCCCCCAGGCCGCCCGGCCTCCGGCGTCGCGGCTCCCGATAACGGCTATTGGCGCAGGAAACCGGGCGCCGGGGGGCAGTAAACGGCGGATACTTCCGGCAGGTGAGCGGCCGCCTCGGCCTCCCTTCCTTGGGCGTCGGGGCATCGGGAAGGAAAAGAGGTCCGGGGTGGGCCGTCCCGCGGCGCGCCGGCTCAGGCCGCGCGCCGCGAGCGCCCATTCCTGGCGGGGAGATGGTCATGTCGAAGCGGCTCGTCGTTGCATCGTGCGTTGTGGTCCTGTTCCTGGCCTGCGCGGTCACGCGCCACGAGGTGGTTACGGACCACGCGGCCGGACCGGCGGCCCCGGCCAGCCCGGGCACCCGCGGCGCCTCGGATTTCGTGCTCTCGGCACCGCTCGTGCCCGCCGACCCGCCGCTCCTGGGGATCACCCTCGCGTCGCCCGCGGCCACCGTGCGCAGCGATAGCTCCTGCAGCTCGGACTGCCACGCGCCGATCGCGCTGGCTTCGGGCGGCCCCGCCGGCGAGCCGGGCGCGGAGTTCGAGGACGAGTCCGAGGGCGAAGCCGCGGAGCGCCGCGGCCGCGACGAGTTGGCGTTCTACCAGCGCAGCTACCCGGCCACCGGTCTGCCCGACGGAGCGCTCGAGGTGGGGCGCACGCACTTCGCCGCGCAGCGCGCGCTGATGACGCCGAGTGCGGTCGCCGCGCTGCCCGCCTGGTCACCGGTCGGCCCGTCGCCGATCATCGGCGAGCGGCACGGCGCGGAATCGCTGCGCCAGAACTGCAGCGGGCGCGCGACGGCGGTGCTGGTCGACCCGCGCAACTCGAACACGGTCTACATCGGCGCTGCGCAGGGCGGGGTCTGGAAGACCACGAACGCCGGCGCGAGCTGGGCGCCGCTCACGGCGACGGCCCCCTCCCAGGCGACCGGCTTCATGACGTTCGATCCGACCAACCCCGACATCGTCTACGTCGGGACCGGGGAGCCGCACGGCAGCGACAGCCACTACGGCGCCGGGCTGCTGAAGAGCACGAATGGCGGCGCGAGCTGGACGGTGCTCGGGGCCGACGTCTTCTCGGGGCGCGCGATCTCGGCGGTCGTCGTCAACCCGCAGAACACGCAGCAGCTCTGGGTCGGGGTTTCGACGCGCGTCGGGGGCTACGTCGACGTCAAGCCGAACCTGGCGAAGCCGGGGGTCTACCGCTCGAGCGACGGCGGGGCGAGCTGGCCCGACAACCAGGCGATCAGGCTCTGCAGTCAGTCGAACCCGGAGAACTGCATCAACGTCTCTTCGGTCTCGATGGACCGGGGGAATCCGAACGTCGTCTACGTGGGCTTCGACGGCTACGGCGTGTACAAGACCACCGACGGCGGAGCGAGCTGGAGCGCGATCCTGGGGCCCGCCGCGGCCCAGACCGGCGGCTGGGACCAGTCGCTGGGCGACGCCGCCCGGGTCGAGGTGATCGTCGCGCCGAGCGATAGCCGTGTCGTCTACGCGGGCTTCCACACGATTCGACAGCAGGGCGTTCCGGGCGTGCTCTTCCGGAGCGTGGACAGCGGGCAGAACTGGACCCCGCTCAACGTCCAGCCGGCGGGCTACCCGGAGGCCGTCAGCTACTGCGGCGGCCAGTGCAGCTACGACAACGTGCTGGCCGTCCACCCGACCGACCCCAACGTGCTGGCGGCCGGAGGCGCGGCGCTCTACAGCAACGGGCTGTGGGACGGGACGATCTTCATTACCCGCGATGGCGGCACCAGCTTCTCCACCCACACCGGGACCGCCCTCGACCAGACCGCGCATCCTGACCTGCACGGCATCACCTTCGACCCCAGCAACCCGAACACGATCTGGATTACCAACGACGGCGGCGTCTACCGCTCGACCAATGGCGGCAACAGCTGGACCGAGCGCAACGGCAACCTGTCGACCCTGCAGTTCCAGTCGATCGCCCAGCACCCGACCGACCCCAACGTGATGTTCGGCGGGATGCAGGACAACGCCAAGGCCAAGACGACCGACGGGGGCGCGACCTGGGTCGGGCTCGACGCCGGCGACGGCGGCTTCGCCGCGATCGACCCGTTCGACACCCGCTACTGGTTCGGCACGCGCTTCTCGATGAAGGGCGGGCCGATGCAGTTCCAGCGCAACGACCTCAGCGGCTCCGCGTCGGCCGACGACTGGCCGGTGAAGATCATCGACGCCGGCTCGGGCGTGGACGTCAACGACAACGTCCTGTTCTACGCGCCCCTGGTGCTCGACCCGAGCGTCGCCGGACGGGCCTACTGGGCCACGGCGCGACTCTACCGCACCGACAACCGCGGCGACAGCTTCACGGCGATCTCGCCCGACCTGACGAAGGCCGCGTCCCGCTTCTCGGCGATCTCCGCGGTCTCGGTCCGGAAGGGAGACTCCAGCACCATCGTGGTCGGCACCGGCGACGGCAAGGTGCAGGTCACGCGCAACGGCGGCGGGAGCTGGACCGACATCACGAAGGCGCCGCTGCCCAATCGTTTCGTCACCGACGTCTTCGCCTACGACTCGTCGGTCTACTACGCGGCCTTCTCCGGGTTCGGCGCCAACACGCCGGGGACGACGGGGCACGTCTTCAAGACGACCGACGGCGGGGCGAGCTGGTCCGACGTCTCCCGCACCGGCCAGGCCGGGGGGCTTCCGGACCTGCCGGTGAGCGCGCTGGCGGTGGACCGCAACGAGGTGGGGGTGCTCTATGCCGGCACCGACCTCGGCGTCTACCGCACCTTGAACGACGGTGCCACGTGGGAGCCGTTCAGCGAGGGGATGCCGCTGCTGGCGATCTACGACCTCGACCTGACCCGCTTCCCCGACGGTACCCGGCGCCTCGCGGCGGCGACGCACGGGCGGAGCATCTACCGCGTCGTCGTCACCGGCGACGGAGGGGGCGGCGGCGATGTGACCGCGCCGACGACACCGACCGGACCCGCGACCGGCAGCGTGGCGACGAGCTACAGCTACACCACGGGTGGCTCGACCTGCACGAGCGGGGGCGGCGCCGAGTACCAGTTCGACTGGGGCGACGGGACGAGCTCGGCCTGGCTGACTCCGGCGCCGCTGTCACCGGGCGGGCCGGACGAGGCGGTGGCGGTACCCGGCGAGGCGGCCGGCGGCGCGGACAGCGGCGCAGCGTGGAGCGCTGCGGGCACGACGGCCGCGGGCGCGCTGGCGCCCGCGAGCGGCGCGCCGATCGAGTCGGTCGCGCCCGGCAGCGAGCCGCCGTTCTCGTACTACTACCAGGGGCGGCTGGTCGTACTCGAGCCGAGCGCGGAGCTGGTCGCGGTGCGCGAGGAGACCGGGGGCCGGGATCTCGCGCGCCGCGGGACTGGCGGCGCGGAGGGCTGGTGCGCGACCCGCGCGAGCGCGAAGCGACGTGCTGGCGCGGCCGTGGCCTGGTCCTGTATCGCGTCTCCGTCGGCCGCGCGGTCAAGGACGCCTCCGCCCCGGCGGCAGCCGACCGCTCACCGCGCTGGAGCGGGCGCTGGCCCTGGGCTTGCCGGCGCAGCCGGTCTTCGAGCTGGGCGGCGCGACGAAGATCGCGTCGGACGAGGTGATCGTCGGCTTCCGCGGCCCGACGGACCTCGACGCAGCACAGCGCTTCGTCGACGGCACGCCGGCGGCGCTGGGCCTGCTCGACGCGCGGCCGCTGTTCGGCGACCTGTTCGTCGTGCGGATCGCGTCCGCCGCGGGCGGCCGGGCCTACGCCGTCGCGCGCGCACTGGCGCGGCGCCGGAGCTGGCCTTCGCCGAGCCGAACCACGTGCTGATCCTGCACGGCGACGCCGCGGTCCGAGCGCTGCGGCTCGAAGGGGTCGCGGCGCCGCCGGCCGCCGGCCGGTCCCGCCCGATGGGGGGTGTCCCGCCGCTGGGCGCTCCCGCGACCGCCCCCGCGGCGGATCCGTTCGCCGCGCCGGGCTGGACGACGATCCTCGCCGACAACTTCGAGGGGTCGGCGCGGTCTCGTGGGACAGTCGAGAGCGACGGCGACCGGTGGGTCTACCCGGGCTACTCGACCGCGCGGGCCCGACAGCGGCTCGCAGCTCGGCCTACATGACCGGGTGGGATAATCACGGGCAGCCGCTGCCGCCGCCCTATCCCGAGGGCGTCGACAGCGATCCTCAAGACCCCGCCGCTGAACCTGGCGGGGTACGAGGAGGTCTACGTCGAGTACTGGTTCTGGGCCGAGTACGAGGACCCCGCGGCTGCGCCGGCCAGAGCCCGGCGCTCTGCGACTACGGCAAGGCGTACGTCTACGACCCAGCGACGACGAGCCTCGCCGGCGGCTTCATCGCGGTCCCGTTCACCGGTCAGCTCTGGAGCCGACCCGACCGCGCAGAACGGCTGGCGCCGCATGCTCGTCCGCGTCCCGCCGCCGCTTCTCAAGAACGGCGTCGAGTTCCGCTGGGAGTTCCTCAGCGACGGCAGCGTCAACGCCACCGGGCTCTTCATCGACGACGTCCGGATCGTCGGCACGCCCAACGTCGACACCGAGCCGATCGGCAACGACCCCTACGGCGGCCGGCAGTACGAGCTGAAGAACGTCGGGCAGATCGCCGGGCTCGGCAACGACGACAACGACCTCAACGCCGTCGAGGCCTGGAACGAGGTCACCGTCTCGCCGGGCGTCGTCGTCGCGGTCATCGACGACGGCGTCGAGCCGGGGCACCCCGACCTGAACCTGGTGACCGGCTACGACGGCGACACCGGGGCGGTCGGCGGCGCGCCGCGCGACGCGAACTCGAACCACGGTACGGCGTGCGCCGGCAATGTCGGCGCGATCCGCAACAACGGAATCGGCGTCTCCGGGACCGCGCCCGGCGTGAAGATCATGCCGGTCCACAACGGCGGGACGGAAGCGTCGATCGCCAACGCGATCGCCATCGCGGTGACCCACGGGGCCTCGGTGCTCTCGAACTCGTGGGGCTGGGTCGGGGCGCCGAACGCGGCGATCACGACCGCTTTCCAGAACGCGCTCGGCGCCGGCCGCGCGGTCGTCATCGCCGCCGGCAACGGGCCGGACCGGCCGCCGTGGAGCTACGAGACCGCCTTCCCGTGCAACCTGACCGCGCAGCTGGACGTCGTCTGCATCGGCGCCTCGAGCCCGACCGACGAGCACAAGAGCGCGTCCTCGTCCGACGGCCTGACGACCTGGGGTTCGAGCTACATCGGCGCCGGGCCGGACGTCGTTGCGCCGGGCCCCTGGAGCTACACCACCGACCGGCTCGGCGCCGTCGGCTACAACCAGGACCAGGCGGCGACCGGCGTCGATCCCAACTACGAGTACCAGTTCGGCGGAACCTCGTCCTCCACGCCCAAGGCCGCGGGGATCGTCGCGCTGATGCTCTCGAAGAACCCGGGCCTGACGCCCGCCGAGGTGAAGTCGATCCTGCGCCAGACGGCCGACGACATCGGTACGCCGGGCGATGACGACAAGACCGGGACCGGTCGGATCGACGCCCGCGCCGCGGTCCTGGCCTCGGGCGGCGGCGGCGGGGGCAACCCGGTCCCGTCGCTGACCGGGATCGCGCCCTCGAGCGCGGCGGCCGGCTCCGGCGGCTTCACGCTGACCGCGACCGGCAGCGGCTTCGTCAACGGTTCGATCGTGCGCTGGAACGGCGCCGATCGCCCGACCAGTTTCATCGGCGCGACGCAGCTGACGGCCAGCATCGCGGCGGCCGACGTCGCGACGGCGGGGACGGCGCAGGTGACGGTCTTCACGCCGGCACCGGGCGGCGGGACTTCCGCGTCGCAGACCTTCACGATCACCGGCGGCGGCGGCGGCAACAACACCGTGAACGCCAGCCACGCGTGGGCGAACAACGGGACCTACCCGGTCAAGGCCCGCGCGCGCTGCGCCGCCGACACGACCAAGGTCTCCGGCTACTCGGGCTCGCTCTCCGTGACGATCGGCGGCGGCGGGGGCGGGTCCATCACCACGCCGCGGACGCCGGAGGGCCCTGCCGCCGGCGTGCCGGCGGCCGCCTACGAGTACCGTTCCGGCGGCGCGACCTGCAGCCTCGGCGAAGCCTCGCAGTACCAGTTCGACTGGGGCGACGGAAGCTCGTCGACCTGGCTGACCCCCGGTGCGCTCGGCGGACTCTCCGAGTCGTGGGCCGCCTTGGCGTCTGCGATGCCGGTCGAGACCGCGGGCAACCCGCGTGCGGATCTCGAGCGCCTCGCGCCGCTCGCGCGCGAGCGGGGCCGGGTGCGCGTGATCGTCACGCTGCGCGAACCGTTCGCGCCGGAAGGCCTGATGGCCCCGGCGTCCGCGCTCGCGCAGCAGGACCGGATCGCGCGCGCGCAGGACGCCGTTCTCGCGCGGCTGGCCGGCGAGAACTACGCCGTGCATCGCCGGTACCAGTCCGTGGCGGCGCTCGCACTGGGTGCCGACTCCCGCACGCTCGAGAGGCTGGCGGCCAGCCCGGAGGTTGCGCGGATCGAAGAGGACCGGCTGCACGAGATGACGCTCGAGCAGAGCGTGCCGCTGATCGGGGCCCCGGCCGCGTGGGCCGCGGGCGCCACCGGCGCGGGCCAGGCGGTTGCCATCCTCGACACGGGGGTCGAGCGGAACCACCCGTTCCTGGCCGGCAAGGTCGTCGCCGAGGCCTGCTTCTCGACGACTGCCCAGGGGACGACCAGCGCCTGCCCCAACGGCCAGGCGACGCAGATCGGCGTCGGGGCCGCGGCGCCGTGCAGCGATCCGACGTGCGACCACGGGACCCATTGCGCGGGGATCGCGGCGGGCAAGGGGGCGAGCTTCTCGGGCGTCGCCAAGGACGCGTCGATCATTGCCGTCCAGGTCTTCTCGCTCCTGGATGGTGGTGGGTCGGGCAGCTACACCAGCGACGACATCGCCGGGCTGGAATTCGTCTACGGCCAGCGAACGAATCACGCGATCGCTTCCATCAACATGAGCCTGGGCGGCGGGCAGTTCTTCAGCGCCTGCGACGGCGACAGCCAGGCGATGAAGCAGGCGATCGACAACCTGCGCTCGGCCGGGATCGCGACCGTGATCGCGTCGGGCAACAACGGCTGGACCGACTCGATCGCCACCCGGCCTGCATTTCGAGCGCGGTGGCGGTCGGCTCGACCACGAAGTTCGACGGCGTCTCCGACTTCTCGAACTCGGCGTCGATGGTCAAGCTGCTCGCGCCGGGCTCGGACATCAACTCGTCGGTCACCGGCGGAGGGTTCTCCGTCAAGAGCGGCACGTCGATGGCGACACCGCACGTCGCCGGGGCGTGGGCCGTCCTCAAGTCGAAGAAGCCCGCCGCGACGGTCGACGAGGTGCTGGCCGCGTTCTCGAGCACGGGCGTGTCGATCACCGACGGGCGCAACGGCCTGGCCCGGCCGCGCATCCGCGTCGACCAGGCCCTGACGGCGCTGCAGGGCGGCGGGGGCGGGGGCGGCGACGCTGTGACACAGCACGCGTGGGCGGCGGCCGGCGCCTATGCGGTCAGGGTGCGGGCGCGCTGCGCGGTGACCCAGAGCGTCGTCTCCGACTGGTCGGGGACGCTGAACGTCACGATCGCCGCCGCGGCGGAGACGGTTTCCGCGCCGACGTCGCTCGCCGGGCCCCTCACCGGCGCGCCGGGCCAGTCCCTGGGCTACACCACGGGCGGTGCCGCCTCGAGCCAGGGGAACGCGGTGCAGTACCTCTTCGACTGGCTCGACGGAACGGACTCGGGCTGGCTGGCCGCGGGCACGACCGGCGCGTCGCACGCCTGGGGCGCGGCGGGCACCTACGGCGTCCGGACCAAGGCGCGCTCGGCGGTGAACACCGCGATCGAGTCCGGCTGGTCGGCGACGCTTCCGGTCCAGGTCCGGCTGACGACCGGACCGGACCTCGTCGGCTCGTGGAGCGGTGCGAAGCAGTCCTGCAAGACCAAGAAGGGCATCACCAACTGCACGATCACCGGCAAGCTCAACGTCCAGAACAACGGCACGCTGAATTCGGCGTCGACCCAGGCCTGGGTCCTGCTGTCCGTCGACAACGCGGCCTCGGAGGACGACGCGGTGATCAAGACCTTCGCCGTCAGCGCGCTCAAGCCGCGGGCCAGGAAGTCGCTCAAGCTCAGCTACAAGCTGCCCACGGGCTACACGGCGGCCGGTTACTACCTGCTGGGATACGTCGATCCGACCGGGAGAGTGCCGGAGACCAACGAGGGCAACAACTCCGCCAACGGCGGCCTGCTGCGGTAGTCCCGCCGCGCGATCTCGAACGGGGCGGTCCCGCGACGGGGCCGCCCCGCCGAGGCCGGCGGCTCAGTAGTTCTCCGCGTAGATCTCGTAGAAGGCCCGCGCGTGCTTGCAGCACGGGCAGACCTTCGGCGGCTCGGTCCCCTCGTGGACGTAGCCGCACTCGCGGCACTTCCAGCGCTGCGGCGCCGTGCGCAGGAAGACCGTCCCCTCCTGCACGCGGGCGGCAAGGCGGCGGTAGCGCGTCTCGTGCCAGGCCTCGACCTGGCTCACCTCGCGGAAGGTCGTGGCGACCGCGGCGAATCCTTCGCGCTCGGCGACGTCGGCAAAGCCAGGATAGAGGGCGCTCCACTCCATCTTCTCGCCGGCGGCCGCGGCCAGCAGGTTCTCGGCCGTGGTCCCGACGCGGCCGGCGGGATAGGCGGCCGTGATCTCGAGGTCCTCGCCGCTCTTCAGGTAGTCGAAGAAGAGCCGGGCGTGGACCCGCTCGTTGTCGGCGGTCTCGAGGAAGATCGCGCCGATCTGCTCGTAGCCTTCCTTGATCGCGGCCTTGGCGAACATCGTGTAGCGGTTGCGCGCCTGCGACTCGCCGGCGAACGCTTTCAGGAGGTTCTTCTCGGTCTCGGTGCCGTGCAGCTCGGGCATTGCGCCGTCTCCTTCCGGGGAGGGGGGAGGACAGCGCGAGCGTACACGAGGGGAGCGTTCACCCGAAGAGCGGGTCGTGTTAGTCAGCGCGCGCGCGCCAGGGCCTTCTCGAGCTGCTCGGTGAAGCGCTTCGGCCCGATGTAGCCGCTCCACGAAGCGAGCGGCTTGCCTGCCGCGTCGGCCAGCACGAAGAAGGGGACCCCGGACGCCCCGTACGACATCGCCACCGGGCCGCCGTCGCGGGTGTTCGCGTTGACCTTGACGAAGGCGACCTTGTTCTGCAGCGTGTCGCGCAGGGCCTCGTTGTGGCTCACCTCACGGGTGAACGACTTGCAGGCGCCTCACCCGGGGGTATAGAAGTCGATCAGGATCGGGACGCCGCGCGCCGCGGCGTCGGTCTTCGCTTCCGCGAGCGACTGGGGATGCGGGAAGTCGGGGGCTTCCGGTCCGCAGGCGAAGGCGAGAGCGCACAGCAGGCCGAACAGGACGGACGCCGCCCGGCCGGTCCGGGCAGCGATTCGCGGGCGGAATGCCTGGGGCGGTTTCGTCACGGACGACCTCTTCCCGCCGGGCCGGCCCGGGGCGGAACCGACATGATACGGATGGTCGGCCCGGGCGCCAGAACCCGTCGACAGGGCGGTGCGGCGCGCCCCAGAATGGCGCCATGCCGATCTACCGCGTCTTCGCCACCCAGGGCGGGCCGGAGCGCTACGGCCAGCTGATCCGCACGGTGAAGAACGTGGCGGGGTTGCTCCTGACGGCCGCTGCGTTCGCCGCCGTGGGCCTCTACCTGCTGGACGACCCCGCGCAGTCGACCTTCTACCGCGCGACGAATGCGCTCTGGAACACCGTCAACACGCTCACGACGATGGGCGACTACACCGACCTGGACCTGCGCCAGAAGTTCTTCCTGATGGCCTTCATGGCGGTGCTCCTCGTCGTCGGCACCTACTCCGTTTCGAGCCTCGCCGGCATCCTCTCGTCGCCGGAAGTGCTGACGTTCCGGGAGAACCGAAGAATGGAAAGCAAACTGCGCCAGCTCTCCGGGCACGTGATCGTGGCGGGATTCGGGGCGATCGGCGCCCTGGTGGCCGACCAGCTCCGGAAACGGGGCGAGACCGTGCTGATCGTCGACGACGGAGAGGACGCTGCGGAGTCGGCGGCCGCCGCCGGCTATCTCGTGGTGCGGGGCATGGCGGAACACGAGGAGACCCTCCAGGCGGCGCAGGTCGACTCGGCGAAAGCGATGCTGATCGAGGTTGCCGAACCGGGAGAGATCGGCCGCCGTCTGTCCATGACGCTGATGGCCCGCGCCCTCGGGCCGAACCTCTACATCTCGGTCCTCTCGCCCGCGTCGGGCGGGGACAAGTGGTTCAGGCACGCGGGGGCCAGCGAGGTCCTGCACCTCGACAGCCTGATCGCCGCCGCCGTCGTCGAGCGCTACGTCAAGGCCAGCGTTGCAGCGGCCGCCGGTCCCGACGCACCGTCGCCACCCGCCCGGACCGGATCGTCATGAACGGACCGGCCCGGCGGACGTGGACTTCCGGACGATAGCGATCCACTGCCGCGCCTGCGGCGCGCTGCTCTATCGTTACCGGAAGGGGGGCAGCGGCGGCCTCGTCAAGTGCCTCGTCGAGCGGATCGCGGAGGACCACACCGCAGGCGACCTGCGGTGCCCCGGCTGCGGCCAGGAGTTCGCGAGGCCCCGGATGTACGGCGGCGCGCCGGCGCACAAGATCATCCAGGGGAAGGTCTACACGCGCGGCATGCGCCGCAAGTGACCGCCGCGCTTCAGGCGGTCGCGGATGGCGCGCGCCCCATCTCGCGCAGGAAGAGGAAGTGCGACGCGACCGCGCCCAGGAAGGAGCGGTGCGCGACGTAGCGCACGCCGTGCCGCGCGCTGACCTCCTCGACGATCCGGGCCAGCGCGGGGTAGTGCACGTGGGAGACGCGCGGGAAGAGGTGGTGCACGACCTGGAAGTTGAGACCGCCGAGGAGCCACGTCAGCACGGGATTGGCGCGTGCGAAGTCCACGGTCGTCTGGACCTGGTGCACGGCCCACTCGGTGTCGATGCGCTCTGCGCCCGGCGGCGGGGCGGGATGCGCCGCCTCCCTCACGCTGTGGGCCAGCTGGAACACGACCGCGAGCAGGAACCCGATCGCCATCATCGTCGCGAGGTATACGACCAGCACGATCCAGAGCGGGTGGAAGAGCGCCGGGACGACGAGCGCGAGCGAGAGCGCGAAGGTCTTGCCGCCGATGACGCCGACCAGGTCCCAGCCGCGCGGCCGCGGGAATCGCTGGGGGCCGATCCGGCCGCGGGCGATCCGGACGAAATCGTCGAGGAGCTGCCACTTCAGGGCGACCGTCGTGTAGAGCGGCCAGATGTAGAGGTGCTGGAAGCGGTGGAACCAGAGACGGCGGTGAGCCGGCGAGAGCCGGCCGAGCACCCCCAGGTCGATGTCGTCGTCGACCCCGGCCAGGTTGGTGTAGCTGTGGTGCAGGATGTTGTGCTTGAAGCGCCAGACGTACGAGCTGCCGCCGATCGCATCGAGCGCCATCGCCGTCAGGCGGTTGACCCACTTCAGTTCCGAGAACGCGCCGTGGCCCCCGTCGTGCTGGATCTTGAAACCGATCGCGGCGACGGCGCAGGCCAGCGAGAGGGCGGCGAGGGCGACCTGCCACCAGGCGCCGGCCAGGAAGACCAGGGCCAGGTAGGAGCCGGCGGCCCAGGCGGCGACGACCGCGGCGTCCAGGTACATCCGGAACCCGCCGCGGGGGGGCCGCCCGGCCCGGGCGAAATACTCGGCCGCCCGGACCCTTAACTCCGCGTGAAACCCCGCGGGGGGCGCGAACTTCAGCGGACGGGGGGGGCCGGAGGAGGGGGGTCCGGGAGCGGTGGGGGCTGCTCCGGGGAGGGAAGCGGGCGTTCCGGCGGTCATCCTGGGGGGCCTCGGGAGGTCAGAAACCGACCCCCGGGGAAGGGTAACACCTTGCCGGGGATGGCGCCGGGGCCCGGACTCGGCCATAATCTCCGGGTATGTGGCAGTCCCAAACACCACCGGTGGTTGCATCGTGCGCTTCCGGGTAACGCGAGGGTCCGCCAATAGACCGGCGGTTGCGCCCGAGGCGCTCCGCGATCAGAAACAGGAGCAGTAAAGATGCCTACCGGTACCGTGAAGTGGTTCAACGACGCGAAGGGTTATGGGTTCATCACGCAGGAGAACGGCCCGGACCTCTTCGTCCACCACACCGAGATCGTTGGCTCCGGCTTCCGCTCGCTCTCCGAGGGCGAGAAGGTCGAGTTCACGATCACGCAGGGCCAGAAGGGCCCGCAGGCCAGCCAGGTCAAGAAGCTCGGCTGAGCCGACTTCCCACCTAGAGCACATCCAGGGCGCCGCGATGCGGCGCCCTTTTTTCTTGATGCCGCCGCGATGCGGCGCCCTTTTTTCTCGATGCCGCCGCGATACGGCGCCCGTTCGCGTCGACCGTCCTGACGCCGTCCCCTAGCTGCGATCCCGGTCAGCCGCCGCGGCCCTGCCGCCGCCCCTGCCAGCGCCCCGCCGTCCCGGCGTAAGATGGCAACGAACAGGCCGGGGAGTTCGCGGATCGCACCGCGGCCGATGCCGGGTCGAGCCCGCGGCTTCCCGTGGGGAGGTTTCGCGATGAGCATCGTCCGGTCCACGCGCCGTTCGCCCGGCGTGCCCCGCTGGTGCGTCGCGGCGTGCACCCTCATGCTCGGCCTCGCCGCTCCCGGGGCGGCCCCTGCGGCCGAGACCGCCGCGCCGGCCGCGATCCCGAAGCAGACGCAGCAGCAGCTCGAGAAGGCCGTGCAGGCCTACACCGAGCAGCTCGTGAAGGTTGCCAGCGCGGACGAGAAGCCGAGCAAGCGCGGCACCTACTCGCGTTCGTTCCGGCCGGCCGGCGACGGGACCTACCTGGTGACGTACCACCGCGACACGGTCGAGGGGAACTCGCTGCGCACCGAGCGGCTGCTCCTCACCCTCGGGCCCGCGCCCGGCGGCGACGGCTTCAAGGTGACCGCGGAGAAGGTCGAGGACAGCTGGACCGGCCTGCATCGCGGCGAGATCGGGGACGAGGTCTACTTCGCGTTCGACACCTTCGTCTTCGAGCGCGAGGGGATGCGCCTGAGAGCCGCGAAGGGGACCGCCTACAAGGACGTCCTGCACGGCGAGCTGTCCTCGATCACGATCGCGGCCGAGCCGATCGAGTACGCCTACGAGCCGCCTGCCGGGTGGGGCCCCTTCCCGCGCGTCCACGAGATCGTCAAGTCGATCGACGAGGACGACATCGTCTTCACACCGACCATGGTCCGGATCGGCTGCGATCCCGCCTCCTGCAAGGAGATCCTCGACGCGGCGTTCACGGGTTCGCGGCCGATCGAGAAGGACGGCTGCCTCCGCCACCCTGACGAAGTACCTCGACGAGGCCCGCCGCGAGCGCGACCAGCGGCTGCGCGAGGACCCCTTCTCCTTCTTCCGGGTGCTGCCGGAGCCGGGGCGCCGCTACTGGACGGCGTCCGTGCGGCGCTCGACGGGCGACCACTGGGCCTGGCTCGGCTACGACGAGTGGGACCCGCTCGAGGTGAGCTTCGGCGTCGCCGGGCGCGGCATTCTCTACGCCTACCCGAGCGAAGCGACGCGCGCCGCCGGCGTCACCCCGTGGGACCTCGAGCACCGCGACGACGCTTCCTCCCGCGACTTCCAGATCGAAGGTCTCTCCGGGACGGTCGAGTTGGCGCTCGCCGACGCCCAGGACATGTCGGGAGACCTCACCTACAAGCTGAAGATCAAGCGCGAGATCGAGCGGCTGCCGGTCTTCATCGCCCGGCTGCGGGCCCAGACCGAATCGAAGGACCTGAAGAGCCCGACCCTGATCATCAACTCGCTGCAGGACGGCGAGGGGCGCGAGCTGACCTGGGCCAAGACCGGGCCGATGTCGGGCCTCGTGCTGCTCGGCCGCAAGGTCCCGGCGGGATCCGACCTGACGCTGCGGATCCAGTTCGACGCCAAGCGCTCGATCTACAACTACAACTGGTCGTTCTCGTACGTGGCGCGCGGCGGGTGGCTGCCGCTCGTCCGCTTCGGCGACATGATCCCGGAGTTCGACCTCACGGTGAAGGTCCCGGCGAAGTACACGACGCTCGGCATCTGCCGGGCGGTCGAGTCGAAGGTCGAGGACGGGGTCTCGATCACGCGCTTCCGGGCCCAGGCCCCGGTCGAGTTCCCGACCGTCATCTTCGGGATCTACGAGCAGGCGGAGTCGGCGGTGAAGGCCACCCGGCTGGACGGGACGAAGATCCCGGTCCGGATCTTCGTCGACAAGAACTCGATCACCGACTGGGAGATCCGCCCCAAGCAGCTCCAGCCGCTGGCGGACCAGGCCGCGGAGTCGCTCAACTTCTACCGCGACGTCTACGGCGTCGACTACCCCTATTCCAAGCTCGATCTCGTCAACGACCCGTTCGGCTCGTTCTACGGCCAGGCGCCCAGCTCGATCGTCTACCTCGGCAGCGGCGTCTTCCGCGGCGAGGGGACGCTCGGCACGATGGGCGGCGGCGGCATCACCTACTTCGTCAAGTCGGTCGTGCCGCACGAGGTGGCGCACCAGTGGTGGGGCTCGCTGATCGCCAACGCCAACGACCGCAGCTACTGGTTCATCGAGAGCCTCGCCGAGTTCTCGTCGGCACTGTTCATGGAGGCCAAGTACGGCAAGAAGGTCTACGACGACCACGTCGAGTCCTGGCGCCGCGCCGTACTCGACACCGACCTGATGAGCAGCATCCAGGACGCGAGCACGCTCTGGAGCGGCGACGGCTGGCGCGGCTACCAGACGGCGGTCTACAACAAGGGCCCGTACGCCTTCCACGTCCTGCGCATGACGTTCGGCGACGAGAAGATGAAGCTCTACCTGCGCGAGATGGCGCAGCAGCTCGCCGGCAAGGAGGTCACGACGCGCGAGCTGCAGAAGGTGGCCGAGAAGGTCTACGGCGGCCGGATGGACTGGTTCTTCGACCAGTGGGTCCGCGGGATCGGCCTCCCCGAGTACCGGGTCGAGTGGAAGCAGCGGGCGACCGAGGACGGGAAGTGGCTGATCGAGGGGAAGATCCACCAGCGCACCGTCGTCGGGCTGAAGAAGTACGCCGTGGACGGGGTCTTCTTCCGCGGCAAGGTGCCGCTGACGGTGACTTTCGGGGGCGGACGCGAGGCGGCGGTCCCGATCGTCGTCGAGGGTGAGGTCACGCCCTTCAAGTTCAAGATGCCGGAGGAGGCCCAGTCGGTCGTCTTCAACAAGAACGGCGAGATGCTCGCGCTCGACGTGGTCGAGGGCCAGGCCGCGAAGTGAGCCGCGCCGGCGGGTGGCCGGGCGGGTGGCCGGGTGGCCCGGTGGCCCGCACTTAGCCGTTTGGCTTCGTCATTTAGACTAGCAGATAGGGAATTTAGGATAATTTCTTGCATTTTTAGAATAAGTTCTATACTCTTTATCTTCCAGCGGCCTTTGAATGCCGTTCCTGGGAGGACCCCCTGATGGAGCAACCCGGCCTGCGCGAGTTCCTGGAGATCCCGTACGACCGTCTCGAGGAGATCAACCTCGAGGCCAAGCAGGTCCGGCTCGACCGCAAGCCGGCCGAGAAGGTCCAGGAACAGCGGATGAAGTACCTCGCGGACGAGAAGCGGATCAAGGCCGTCACGGTCTGCTTCACCGACCTCGAGGGCCGGTTCCACATGCTGGACTACGACAAGAAGTTCCTGCTCAAGGCGGCCGACAACCTGACCTTCGACGGCTCGTCGATCCGGGGCTTCTCGCAGCAGCAGGAGTCGGACCTGCGCCTGGCGATCGACTGGCCGGCCTTCTACTGGCTGCCGGCCGACGTCTTCGGGCCGGGCAAGGTGCTGGCCTTCGGCGAGGTGCACGAGCGCGACGGGTCGCCCTACGCCGCCGACATGCGCAGCCTGCTCAAGCGCTACACCGAGGCGCTCCACGCCAGGAAGGGCTACACCTGCCACGTCGCCAACGAGATCGAGGGCTTCCTGTTCAAGGGCCGCGACGCCGAGCGCCACTACCACGAGGGCAGGGGGTTCGAGTTCATCTCGACCGGCGGCTACTACCACTCGCTGCCCGGCGACACGCTGCGCCAGTTCATCGACACCGCGGCCGAGGTGCAGCGCGCGATGGGGTTCGGCAACGAGAAGGACCACCCCGAAGTCGCTCCCTCGCAGTTCGAGATGAACTACGGCTACACCGAGGCGGTCGTCGCCGCCGACCAGGTGCAGCTCTACAAGCTGCTGTGCCGCCAGGTGGCGGCGCGGCTGGACTGCACGGCGTCGTTCCTCCCGAAGCCGGTGACGGGGGTGAACGGCAACGGCATGCACACCAACATGTCGATCACCAAGGACGGGAAGAACCTCTTCTACGCCAAGGCGGGGCAGGACGGGCTCTCCAAGCTGGGCTGGGACTTCATCGAGCGGATCCTGAAGTCGGGCAACGACCTCTGCCTGATCCTCAACTCCTCGGTCAACTCCTACCGCCGGCTGGACCCGCACTTCGAGGCGCCGAACCAGATCAAGGCCTCGGCGATCGACCGCGGCTCGATGGTCCGGATTCCGCTGGGGAACGAGCGCTCGGCCCGGATCGAGGTCCGCTCGATCGCTCCCGACGCCAACCCGTACATGGCGATCTACGCGCTCTTCCGGACCGGCCTCGAGGGGCCGGACCCCGACGCGAGCGACGACAGCAAGCGGGCCCGCACGCGCTTTCTCCCGGACAACGCGCTCGACGCGATCCGCCTGTTCAAGGCCAGCCGCTACGCGGCGGAGCTCCTGGGCGAGGACGTCCACGAGAAGTACGCCGCGATCAAGCTGGCGGCGGCGGAGCGCAGCCCCAAGCTGCTCGGCACGATCGTCAAGGCGGGGGAGGTGCAGTTCCACCACGAGGTGACCAACCAGTTCCTCTGGAACATGTTCTGAGCCCTCCAACCGGACTAGACTGGCCCGGGAACTTTCCGGCCCCGGGCCGGTCTGATCCGGCGGGCGGCACGATACGGCGCCGCCCCGGAGGTGTTGCCATGCGTCTCGCCCTGCGTCCGCTGATTTCTGCTTCCCTCGCGCTGCTCGCCGCTGCGCTCCCGGCCGCGGCCGAGCCCCCGGCCCTCCCCGACAGCACCGCCGCCGATCGTACCGGCGTCTCGGTGACGGTCTACAACGTCAATCTCGCGCTCGTCCGCGAGACCCGGAAGCTCGACGCCGGGCGCACCGGGACGTCGATCCTGCGCTTCATGGACGTGCCCTCGGCGATCAACCCGCGCACGGTGCACCTGAAGTCCCTCACCGCCCCCGGCGCGCTCACGGTGCTCGAGCAGAACTACGAGTACGACCTGATCTCGCCCGAGAAGCTGCTGGAGAAGTTCGTCGGCAAGCCGGTCGAGATCGTCGAACAGGCCGAGGACCTGACGACGCGCACCGTTCCCGCGACGCTGCTCTCCGTCAACGGCGCCCCGGTCTACCGGATCGGCGACCGGATCGTGCTCAACCAGACCGGGAAGGTCACGCTGCCCGAGGTGCCGGCCGACCTCGTCTCGCGGCCGACGCTGGTCTGGACGGTCAACGCGGCGAAAGCGGGGCCGCAGGAGATCGAGGCCTCGTACCTGACCGACGGGATGAACTGGTCCGCCGACTACGTCGCGGTCGTCGACGCCGACGACAGGAAGGCCGACCTGACCGGCTGGGTGACGATCGACAACCGCTCCGGCGCGGGGTTCAGGGACGCGACGCTGAAGCTGGTCGCCGGCGACGTGCGGCGGGTCACGGCGGCGGCCTACCAGGAAGCGGACTCGATGCGGATGGCCAAGGTGGCCGCCGCGCCGCCGCCGGCCTTCCAGGAGGAGTCGTTCTTCGAGTACCACCTCTACACGCTCGAGCGGCCGACGACGATCAAGGACAACCAGACCAAGCAGATCAGCCTGCTCCAGGGGTCCGGCGATCCCGGTGGTCAAGAAGCTGCTGCTCGTCGGCCAGTCCTGGTGGTACCGCGGCCGGCAGGACGGCACGCTGACGCAGGACCAGAAGGTGGCCGTCGTGCTGGAGATCCGGAACGCGAAGGAGGCCGGCCTCGGCATGCCGCTGCCCAAGGGGACCGTCCGGGTCTACAAGAAGGACCACTCCGGCGCCGAGCAGTTCGTCGGCGAGGACGCGATCGACCACACGCCGAAGGACGAGACGATCAAGCTCCACGTCGGCGACGCCTTCGACGTCGTGGCCGACCGCACCCAGACCGATTGGCGCGCGGTCAGCCCGCGCCAGAGCGAATCGGCCTGGGCGATCTCGATCCGCAACCGCAAGGAGGAGGACGTCGTCGTCACCGTGCGCGAGCCGGTCGGGGGCGATTGGACGCTGGTCTCCTCGAGCCTCCCCGGGAAGAAGCTCGACGCGGGGACGCTGGAGTTCGAGGTGCCGGTGCCGAAGGGGCAGGAGGTCAAGCTGACCTATCGCGTGGCGGCAAAGTGGTGAGCGGTGAGGTCGGCCGCTCCTGAACGGCCCGCTCGAGCTGCTCGATCCGGACGAAGACGCAGTCGCCCACCACCGACTCGCCGCGCAGGATGTCCTCGGCGAAGGTCTCGCAGTTGGGAGCGCCGCACGCCGCGCAGTTCTTGCCGGGCAGCCGCTCGAGCAGCGCGTCGCGCTGGTGACGTAATGCGATCGCCTCGCGCAGGCTCGAGGCCAGCGGCCGGACCGGGCGGGCCTCGATCTCCTTCTCGAAGTCGAAGAAGTTCTGGCGCAGGAGGGTCCGCAGGGTCCCTTCCTTGACCGGGCGCTGGCCCGCCAGCTGGCGCGAGAGGTGCTGGATCGTGCGCGCCGCGCGGTAGCGGCCCTCGACCGTCAGACCGCCCGAGATGCAGCCGTCGGGGCAGATGTAGGCCTCGATGAAGTCGACGCTCCGGAGCGTCCCCGACTCGATCCGGTCGAAGACGTGCTGGACGTCCTCGACCCCGCGGATCGTGAGCGTGCTCGAGGCCCGGAGCCCGGCGATCTCGCCGCCCGACATCGCCCAGAGCAGCCCCTGCGGGCTGACCTCGTGCGTCCGGATGTCGTCCTCCGGGGCCTCCTTGATCGCGTGCAGCAGCGGGCCGTAGAGCTCGGCGATCGAGATCGCGCCGTCGAAATACGACTGCTCGAGCCCGACCGGGCTGAGGATCGAGTGCATGATCGCGACGCAGGGCGTGATGAAGAAGAGGCCGATCTCGTGCGGCTCGACCGACAGCTCGGCGGCCAGCTTCCGGCGCAGCATCTTGGCCGCCAGCTCGCGGGCCGACTCGACCGGAACCAGGTGGTCGATCAGGTCGGGATAGCGCAGCTGGACCATCCGCGTGATCGCGGGGCAGGTGACCGAGATCGCCGGCCAGGGGCCGCGGCTCTCGGCCAGGAAGGCGTCGGTCGCGCCGGCCACCAGCTCGCACATCCAGGACAGGTCGTAGGCCCGGTCGAAACCGATCCGCTCGAGCGCCTTGAGCACCTGCCCCGGGTGGACCTCCTTGCCGAACTGCGCGTAGAGCGTGATCGAGGGGATCGCGACCGTCACCTTGAACTTGCCCAGGTCCGACGGCGGGGTCGTCACCGAGCGGGCGGCCTCGTGCGGGCAGACGCGGGCGCACTCGCCGCAGTCGATGCACAGCTCGTGCTTCACCTGGGCCAGGTTGTCGCGGACGCGGATCGCCTTGGTGGGGCAGGCCTTGGAGCAGGTCACGCAGCCGGTGCAGCGCGCGATGTCGACGATGATGGAGCGGACCGATTCCGTCATGGCTGCCTCAGGCGCCCTGGTCGAGCCGCACGGCGTAGCGCAGCGTCGTGCCGGAGCCGACGGTCGACTCGATCGCGAACTCGTCGGAGTTCCTGCGGATGTTGGGAAGGCCGAGGCCCGCGCCGAAGCCGCGCTCGCGCATCTCCGGGGTGGCCGTCGAGTGACCCTCCTGCATCGCCCACTCGATGTCGGGAATGCCCGGCCCTTCGTCGGCGACGACGACGCGCACCGCGTCCGGCGTGATCGTGAACACGAACTCCGCGCGGCGGGCGTACATGATGACGTTCATCTCGGCTTCGAAGTTCGCGATCGACAGGCGGCGGATCGCGTCGGGCGCGATCCCCAGCTCGCGCAGCGTAGCCTTGATCGCGGTGGCGACGTTGCCGCCGTGCTCGAAGTCGTTCCCCTCGACGGCGAACGACTCGCGGTAGAGCACGTCCGGGCTCACGGCTTGCGCCTCGCGGCGTGGCCTGCCTCGTAGAGCCGGCCGCAGGCCTCGAACAGGTCGAAGCGGGTGGCGAGCAGCAGGAGGCCGCGGCGCTCCGCCGTCTCGCGCACGTCGTCGGCCGGGCGCTTGCCGTCGACGAAGACGATCGCCGGGATCTCGGCCACGTCCGCGGTGTGGACCGCCTGCAGGCTGGTCAGGCCGGTCAGGAGCACGTTGCCCGGGTGGGCGAAGGCCAGCACGTCGCTCATCAGGTCGGCCGCGAAGAAGCCGGTCGGCTCGAGACCGTCGAGCTGGCTGCGGCCGGAAAGCACATCGCAGCGCAGGAGCTCCAGCAGATCCGCCATCCGGAGCGGTCTCCGGTCCGCGGGGTCGGCCGGGGGATGGCTCCCGCGGGTGCTCACCGGAGGCCGACCTCGTAGAGGCGCGTGGCGACCTGCCAGCGGCTGAGCGGAGTCGCGAACAGCGCCAGCTCGGCCTTGTCCGCCATCTTCACCACGTCCTCGGCCGGCGTCTTGCCCTGGGCGACGATGATCGCGGCGACGTCCACGAGGTTGGCCGCGGCGATCACGTTGTTGTGGATCTGGGCCGTCACGAGCAGGCTCCCGGCGTGCGCGTTGGCGATCACGTCGCTGACCATGTCGGAAATGTAGACCCCGGTCACCTCCTTGTCATAGAGGTCCTTGGTCAGGGGCTTCAGTTCCAGCTTCTCGGCGATCTCGCGCAGTTTCATCGTGTCCCTCTCCGCCTGCCGCTCAGGCTTCCTCTTCCATCGTAGTCAAGCCGAAATCGATCATGACCTCGCCGTGCGACATGTCCTTGTACAGTCCGAAGCAGTCCGGAACGATCAGGATCTTCTTCTCCGCCGACCGCAGGCGCTCATTGAAGGTCCGGTTGAGGATCGACAGCTTCTCGAGCGGCATCTGCCGCGGCGTCCCGTCGGGGCCCTCGTAGGCGAGAGCCACGTAGATCGAGATCCGGTCCTCGTGCGCCAGTTCGCCGAGGCGGCGCAGGTCCGTTCCCGGCCGGGCGCAGCCGTAGTACATCAGGCCCAGCATCTCCCGGAAGGGCGTGACCGTCCCGGTCTCGCGGTCCAGGACGTCGAACTGGAAGGACTGCGCCATCCCCCCGTACTTCCAGATCCGGGAGCCCTCGCGGTACTCCTCCTTCGGGGGTACCGGCTCGGTCGAGAAGTAGGCGCGCGCGGCGCCGCTGAAGACCTCCTTCTCGATGATCACGTAGCCGTTCTGCACGTTGATCATCTGGTAGCGCGGTGGCGCGGGTTGACCCGTCATGGTCCTTCTGCCCCCTACGATTTCACGAACTGCTCGCGCTCCGTTTCCAGGATCGCCATGTGCTCGTCTTCCTCGGCGCCCAGCTCGAGGCAGATCTCCCGCTCGGGGCCTGCCGGAAGCGAAGCCGCCATCGACTTGAAGTAGTCGCGATTGCGCCGCTCGATCTCGATCGCCTTGTCGTAGAGGCCGAGCGGCCCGCCCCGCGGGTCCCCGAAGTCGATCCCGGCGAACAGCTCCTCGGCCAGCAGCGCGTCGGCGTCGGGCCGGAGGTTCAGCACCGCGTCGTCCATGTGCGTGTGGTACTTCTCCTGCAGCGCGTGGAGGTGGTCCTTCTCGTGCAGGAAGAGCTGCTCGAGGATCGCCTTGAGCGTCGGGTCGGTCGCCTTCGCCATCGCCAGGCGGTAGAAGTGGTAGGTGTTCAGCTCGAACTGCACGGCGTCGCGGATCGGGCGGACGCGCATCGGGTCCTCGATCTCGCGCCCCGCGACCACCTCGAGCGTCCCGCCGCAGAGGAAGCAGCGCCCGAACGGGAGCGCGAAGCCGGTCGAGAGCTTGTGACAACTCGTGCACTTCCAGGTGTAGCGCAGCTCGGCGCAGCAGACGATGTCTTCGGCCACGACCTGGCGGCACTTGGGACAGGTGGAAGGCATCGCTCTCACTCCTCCTCGAACTCGGTGGCCTCGGTGAACTCGCTGGGCGGCTTCGGGGCCAGTCCCAGGTGCTGCAGCATGCCGGCGGCGGCCTTGCGGCCGGCGCCCATCGCCAGGATGACGGTCGCGGCGCCGGTCACGATGTCGCCGCCCGCGTAGACGCCCGGCAGCGAGGTGGCGCCGGTCGCCTCGTCGATCTCGATGTAGCCCCACTTGTTGGTCTTCAGCCCGGGGGTGGTCTGCGCGATGATCGGGTTGGACGACGTCCCCAGCGCACAGATCACGGTGTCGACGTCGATCAGCCGCTCGCTCCCTTCCTTCGGGATCGGCCGCCGGCGCCCGGAGGCGTCCGGCTCGCCCAGCGTCATCTCGACGCATTCCATCCCGGAGACCCAGCCCTCGTCGCTGCCGAGGATCCGCACCGGGTTGGTGAGCCACAGGAACTCCACGCCCTCCTCCTTGGCGTGGTGCAGCTCCTCGATCCGCGCCGGCGACTCGGCCTCGCTGCGGCGGTAGACGACCATCACCCGCTCGGCGCCCAGCCGGAGCGCGACACGCGCCGCGTCCATCGCGGTGTTGCCGGCGCCGACGACCGCGACCCGGCGGCCCATCCCGACCGGGGTGTCGTAGAGCGGGCGCTCGTTGCCGCGCATCAGGTTGACGCGCGTGAGGAACTCGTTGGCCGAGAAGACGCCGTTGAACGCCTCGCCCGGGATGTTCATGAACCGCGGCGAGCCGGCGCCGGTGCTGATGAAGACGGCGCCGTAGCCCATCTCGGTCATCAGCTCGGGGATGGTGTGGAGCTTCCCGATCACCGCGTCCAGCTCGATCTTCACGCCGAGCTTCCGCAGGTTGTCGACCTCGACGTCGATGATGTAGTTCGGCAGGCGGAACTCCGGGATGCCGTACTTGAGCACGCCGCCCGCGACGTGCAGGGCCTCGAAGACGGTGACCTCGAGGCCGTGCTTGATCAGGTCGCCGGCGCAGGCGAGGCCGGCCGGGCCGGAGCCGATGATCGCCGCCTTCTTGCCGTTCTTCGGCGTCGTCGGGGTTTCGTCCCAGCCCCGTCCCAGCCCGAAATCGGCGACGAAGCGCTCGAGGCGCCCGATCGCGACCGGCTCCATCCGCCCGCTGAGGATGCACGGCGCCTCGCACTGGCTCTCCTGCGGGCAGACGCGGCCGCAGACCGCGGGGAGCGCGTTCGAGGCCTTCAGGATCCGGTACGACTCGCGCAGGTCGCGGCGCGCGAGGGCGCCGATGAAGCCCGGGATGTCGATTCCGACCGGGCACCCGGGCACGCAGCGCGGCTTCTTGCACCCGAGGCAGCGGTCGGCCTCGCCCAGCGCGTCCTCGAGCGAGAAGCCGAGCGTGACCTCCTCGAAGTTGTGCGCCCGGACCAGGGCCGGCTGCTCGGGCATCGGCGTGCGCGTCGGCCGGACCGTGCGCATCGTCTTGACGACGGGCGGCGCCCCCGGGGCCGGCGGCGGGAGCGGTTCCGGGACGGGCGGCTTGACGACCGCGTCGGCCGCGGCTACCGGCGGCGGATCGCTCGACGGCAGGCGGAGCGCGGCCACCCGCGCCGACTCGAGGCTGTAGCGCTCGAGCGCCTCGCGCTCCTCGCGCTCGAAGCGCTTCTGCCGCAGCATCAGCTCGTCGAAGTTGACCTTGTGGCCGTCGAAGTCCGGGCCGTCGACGCAGGCGAACGCCATCTGGTCGTCGATCGTCACGCGGCAGGAGCCGCACATCCCGGTCCCGTCGACCATGATCGAGTTCAGGCTGACGAGCGTGTGGATCCCGCGCGGCCGTGTCACCTCGGCGCAGGCCCGCATCATGACCAGCGGCCCGATCGCGACGACCTCCTTCACGTCCGGGTGCTCGTCGAGCACCTTCTGGAGCGCGTGGGTGACGAACCCCTTCATGCCGAAGGACCCGTCGTCGGTCGTGACCAGCAGCTCGTCCGAGTACTTCCGGAACTTGTCGTCCCAGAACATCAGGTCCTTGTTGCGGAACCCGATGATCGCGATCGTGGGGTTCCCCTTCTCCTTGTAGTCGCGGAGCTGGGGGAAGACCGGCGCCACGCCGAGGCCGCCGCCGACGAGCACGGTCTTGCCGGGCGTCCCGATGTGGCTGGGCAGGCCGAGCGGCCCGACGAAGTCCAGCAGCTGGGCCCCCTCGGGAAGCTCCATCATCTGCCGGGTCGTCTTGCCGACCGTCTGGATCACGACGGTGACCGTCCCGCGCTGGCGATCGAAATCGGCGACGGTCAGCGGGATCCGCTCTCCGGTCTCGTCGATGCGCACCATCAGGAAGTGGCCCGGCCGGGCCGCGCGGGCCACGGCGGGCGCCTCCACTTCCCAGAGGAACGTCACCGGACCGAACTGCTCGCGCTTGACGATGCGGTACAAGGTGCGCCCTCCGCGGGGAAGTGGCGACATTCTATCCAGTCAGGGCCTTCTGGGCGTCGGCGATCGTCTTCTCGAACCAGCGGGCGAAGCGGGCCTCGAGGGCGTCGAGGGGGAGGGTCGCGGCGGGGACGCCGGCCCGGCCCAGGCCGGCGGGGTCGGCCGGGCGCCGCGGCAGCGGGAAGCGGGCCAGGTCCCACGTTCCGTCGGCGTCGGGGCTGTCCACGACGACGTCCCGGTAGATCGGCACGATCCGCCGGATCTCCTCGGTGACCGCGTCGACGCCGGCGTATTTCATCTTGAAGCGCAGCCCGAGGCGCGCCGTCAGCTCGCAGAGCAGCTGCCAGGTCTCGATCCCGGGGCGGGGCGCGACCGCGCGGCGGAAGCGCTGGACCCGCCGCTCCTGGTTCGTGAAGGTGCCGGAGGTCTCGGCCGCGGCCGAGAGCGGCAGGACGACGTCGGCCGCGCGGGTCGTCGCGGTGTCCACGACGTCGGCGACGACGAGCAGCTCGACCGCCTCGAGTCCGGCCCGCAGCTCCTCCGGCAGGTCGGGCGTGCCGAAGGGGTCCTCGCCCAGCACCACCGCGACCTTGATCGCCTTGCGCCGCAGCAGGTCGGCCACGTCGGTGCACTCGCGGTCGAGGTCGAGCAGCGTCACGCACCACTCCTTCTCGAGCATCTCGATCGCCGCGGCATCGTCGGTCTTCTGGTACCCCGGGTACCAGCAGGGGTGTGCGCCCATGTCGAGCAGTCCCTGCATGTTGGACTTCTCGCGCAGCGCGAGGTAGCTGGCGCCGAGCGCGTCGGCGGCGGCGGCGAAGATCCGCTCGTCGCCGGCGACCCGCGGGCCGCGGAAGTCCTTGTTGAAGACGACGACCTTGAGCACGCTCTTCGCCAGGATCTGCGCGGCCTCCTCGAAGTCGGCGGCGTCGATCCCTGCGCGCTCCGCGAGCGCTGCGGCCGACAGGCCCCGTGCGGCCTCGGCCAGCGCGGGGTGCGCCTCGAACGCCTCCCCGCCGGCCGCGGCGGCGGCGAGCGCGACGAGCACCTCGGCCTCCGTCCCCGGCCGGCAGGGGAGCCAGACCTCGGCCAGGCTCGACGTCCGGTTCTCGGCGGCGCCGACGTAGATCAGCTTCGTCCCCTGGCGGATCGCACGCTTGGCCAGGAGGTCGGCGACGAAGTGCTCGTCGTCGGTCCGGGAGTTGACGACGACGATCGCCTGCGCGTCGAGCAGGTCGCGATAGGAGCCGGACGAGACCACGTCCGGACAGAACAGCTCGGGGTTCGCCAGCGACGCGAAGGTCGTCACGTTGTGGGTTCCCAGCGCGACCCGCGCGAATTTCTGGGCCAGGAAGATCTCCTCGTTGGAGAGGCGCGGCGAGACGAAGACCGCGATCTCGCGGCCCGGGATGCGGCGCTTGAGCTCCTTGAGACGGCTCGCGGTGAAGGTCATCGCGTCGTCGAGCGAGGTCGGCTGCTGCTCGCGTCCGCCGCGGATCCGCGGCACGACGAGGCGCTCCCGGTCCTGGACCCAGCGGAGCCCGAATCGGCCCTTGCGGCAGTAGTTGCCGCAGGTCACCGCGCTGTCCTCGGCGCGCGAGGCGTCGAGCAGCGTCTCGCCGTAGTACTCGTAGTTGAGCCGGCAGCCGACTCCGCAGTAGTGGCAGACCGTGGGAACACTCTCGCTCTTCCACGGTCCCGGCTTGTCGAGGTGCGAGACCGCCGCGATCGCGCCGGTCGGGCAGGTGCCGATGCACAGGCCGCAGCTGACGCAGTCGGTCTCGAGCAGGCTCCCGCCGAGCGCCGGCCGGACCACCGTGGCGAAGCCGCGGTTGATGAAGCCGTAGGCCGAGACGCCGACAACGTCGCCGCACATCCTCACGCAGCGGCCGCAGAGGATGCACTTGTTCGGGTCGAGCGTCATCAGCGGGTGCGACCGGTCCACCTCGTGGTGAAGCGCCTCGCCGACGAATGAGGTGATGTCCACGCCGTACTCGGTGGCGTACTTCCGCAGGTCGCAGGTGAACAGCGCGTCGCAGCCGCACTCCAGGCAGCGGTGCGCCTCGGCCAGGACGTCCTCCAGCGCGTAGCCGGTCTCGACCTCGGTGAAGCTGTTCTTCCGCTCCTCGATCGAGATCAGCGGCATCGGCCGCGCGGCGGGGGTCGTGCGGTTCGGCAGATCGGCGGCCGTGACCTTGCCGAAGCTGTCCCGGCGGCTGAAGAACTCCCACGGCTCGGGCTCCGCCTTGCCCCCGGCCAGGTAGGTGTCGATCGCGTGCGCGGCCTTGCGGCCGGCGGCGATCGCCTCGATCGCGGTCGCCGCGCCGGTCACGACGTCGCCGCCGGAGAAGACCCCCTCGACCGAGGTCTCGAAGGTCTGCTCGTTGACCTGGATCGTCTTCCAGCGCGTCAGGTTGAGCATCTCCCCCTGCGGCAGGAAGTTCGGAACGCGGCCGCCGATCAGTTCGCTCACCGTCGTGGCCTGACCGATCGCGGCGATCACGAAGTCGCACTCCTCGACATACTCCGAGCCCCGCAACGGCTTGGGGCTGCGACGCCCGGAGGCGTCCGGTTCCCCCAGCTCCATCCGGATGCACTCGAGGCCCGCGACCCGTCCGTCCTTCTCCAGCACGCGCACCGGTGCGGCGAGGAACTCCATCGCCACGCCCTCGTGCCCGGCCTCGATGATCTCGACCTCGTTGGCCGGCATCTCGGCCCGGGTGCGGCGGTAGAGGATCGTCACGTTGGCGGCGCCGACGCGGAGCGCGGTGCGCGCGCAGTCGAGCGCCGTATTGCCGCCGCCGACGACGATCACGCGGCCGTGCAGCTTCGGCGCGCGCCGCAGGCCGAAGTTCTTCAGGAACTCGATCCCGGGCAGGACGCGCTCGGTGCGCTCGTTCTGCACCCGCATCTCGGTGCTGTCCCAGGCGCCGATTCCCAGGAAGACGGCGTCGAAGCCATCGTTCTCGCGCAGGCTGCGGACCGTGAAGTCGGCGCCCAGCGCGACGTTGGTGGAGAGCTTCACGCCGAGGTCCAGGATCTGGTTGATCTCGAGGTCGAGGATCTCCTTCGGCAGGCGGTACTCCGGGATCCCGTAGCGCAGCATGCCGCCGGCCTCGGGCATCTTCTCGAACATCTGCACCGAGAAGCCGCGGAGGGCGAGGTAGTAGGCGCACGACAGGCCGGCCGGGCCGGCGCCGACCACGGCGACGCGGTGCCCGTTGGGCGCAGGAATCGTCGGGACCACGGAATCCGTCCGTCCCAGGTCGAGGTCCGCGAGGTAGCGCTTGATGTAGTCGATCCCCACCGCCTGGTCGAGCAGGTTGCGGCGGCAGCCCGAGACCTCGCACGGCCGCGTGCAGACCCGCCCGCAGATCGCGGGGAGCGGGTTCCGGTCCTTGATCAGGCGGATCGCGTCGTGGTACTTGCCCAGCGCCGCCAGCGCGATGTAGCCCTGGATGTCGATCCCGGCCGGGCAGGCGAGCTGGCAGGGCCCGATGCAGTCGGCGTAGTGGTTGGACAGCATCAGCTCGAGCGCCGCCTTGCGCGAGCGGCGGACCTCTCCGCTCGCGGTCTCGACGCTCATCCCGGGGGCGACCTTGGTCGAGCAGGCGGGGAGCAGCGTACGCGCGCCCGCCACCTTGACCACGCAGACGTAGCAGGAAGAGAACGGCTCGAGCTGGCGGTCGTGGCACAGCGTGGGGATGGTGTCGATCCCGTTGTCGCGCGCGGCTTCCAGGATCGTCTGCCCCGACTCGGCGATGACCCGCTTGCCGTCGATTTCCAGCTTGACGAGACCCATCAATACCTCCGGTCAGTCCCTCACGTTCAGTCCCTGACGATGGCGTCGAAGCGGCAGGCGTTGTAGCACTCGCCGCAGACGATGCAGAGCTCCTGGTCGATCACGTGCATGACCTTCCGGCTGCCCGTGATCGCCTCGGTCGGGCACGCCTTGAGGCAGAGCGTGCAGCCGTTGCAGTCGTCGGTGATGGTGAAGGTGAGCAGCTTGGCGCAGTGGTGGGCGGGGCACTTCCGGTTGGCGATGTGGGCCTCGTACTCCGAGCGGAAGTACTTGATCGTCGTCAGGACCGGGTTGGGCGCCGTCTGTCCCAGGCCGCACAGCGAGCTGTTCCGGACCTGCTGGGCCAGGTCGGCCAGCAGGTCGATGTCGCCCTCCTGCCCCTTGCCCTCGGTGATGCGGGTCAGGATCTCGAGCATCCGCTTGGTGCCGACGCGGCAGAAGGTGCACTTGCCGCAGGACTCGCGCTGCGTGAACTCGAGGAAGAAGCGGGCGATGTCGACCATGCAGGTCGTCTCGTCCATCACGACGAGGCCGCCCGAGCCCATGATCGCGCCGGTCTTGTTGATCGACTCGTAGTCGATGACGGTGTTCTGCAGCTCGGCCGGGATGCAGCCGCCGGAGGGGCCGCCCATCTGGACCGCCTTGAACTTGCGGTCGCCCTTGATGCCGCCGCAGACGTCGAAGACGATCTCCTTGATCGAGATCCCCATCGGGACCTCGACCAGGCCGCCGTCGCTTGACCTTCCCCGCCATGGCGAAGACCTTGGTCCCCTTGCTGTCCTTCGTGCCGAGGCGGTGAAGGCCGCGGCGCCGTTCTGGACGATCCACGGGACGTTGGCGAAGGTCTCGACGTTGTTGATCGAGGTCGGGCAGTCCCACAGCCCCTTGGTCGCGGGGAAGGGGGGGCGGACCCGCGGCATGCCGCGCCGGCCCTCGATCGAGGCGATCAGCGCCGTCTCCTCGCCGCAGACGAAGGCGCCGGCGCCTTCCTTGAGCTTGACGTGGAAGGAGAAGTTCGAGCCCAGGATCGCGTCGCCCAGGAAGCCGCGCTCCTCGGCCTGCCGGATCGCGATGTTGAGCCGCTCGATCGCCTTCGGGATACTCGGCGCGGCACGTAGATGTAGCCGTGGTCGGCGCCGATCGCGTAGCCGGCGATCGTCATCCCCTCGAGCACGGAGTGGGGATCGCTCTCCAGCACGGAGCGGTCCATGAACGCCCCGGGGTCGCCCTCGTCGGCGTTGCAGATGATGTACTTGTGCGGGCCGGGCGCGAGCCGGGTGAAGCGCCACTTCATCCCGGTCAGGAAGCCGGCGCCGCCGCGGCCGCGCAGGCCGGACTCGACGATCACGTTGATCAGCCCGTCGGGATCGCCGTCCTTGAGGACCCTGGCCTGCGCCGCGTAGCCGTCGCGCGCGACGTAGTCGTCGATGACCTCGGGGTCGATCACGCCGCAGTTCCGGAGGACGATCCGCTGCTGCCGGTCGAGGAACGACTTCTCGCTCCCCTCGCCGGCACTCGACCAGACCAGCCACTCCGCGACCGGCTTGCCCTGCCCGACGTGCTCGTCGAGCAGGCGCTCGACGCGGTCGGCGCCGATCGGGCCGTAGAGGAAGCGCGCCCCGTCGTCGTGGCGGATCTCGACGAGCGGCTCCCGGTAGCACATCCCGATGCAGCCGGCGCGCGCGAGCTCGACGCCTTCGGGCGCCGCCGCCAGCCTGGCCGTGACGGCGCGCAGCGTATCCTCCGCGCCGGCCGCGATGCCGCAGGTTCCGAGGCCGACCAGCACGCGGGTCACGAGTGGTCCCCCTTCTGGATCTTCTTCACCAGCTTGACTACCGTGGAGGGGCTGAGGTTCCCGTAGGTGGTGCTGCCGACCATCAGTGCCGGCGCCAGGCTGCAGCAGCCCAGGCACGACACGGTCTCCAGCGTGAACTTCCGGTCGGGCGTCGTCTCGCCGTTGGCGATCCCGAGGTGCTTGCCGATCGCCTGCGTCACCTCGATCGCACCGCTGACGTGGCACGCGGTGCCGTGGCAGACGCGCACCAGGTGCTTGCCGACCGGCTTGAGCCGGAACTGGGCGTAGAAGGTGGCGACACCGTAGATCTGCGACAGCGGGATCCCGGACTCGCGCTGGATCCGCAGCAGGCCGTCGCGGCTGAGGTAGCCCTCCTGCTCCTGAGCCTGCTGCAGCAGCGGGATCAGCCGGCCCTGCTCGCCGGCGAAGCTCTGGTTCCTGAAGTCGTACTTCCGGTGCGAGGACATCGCTGCGGTCTCCGCTCAGTCGTGCGGTGTCTTGAGCATGCGATTGACGAGCGACATCATCTGGTCGACGTCGCCGAAGCCGCCGAGCGCGTGCCCGCGGCAGCCGCGCCGCGAGCAGAACTCGAGGTAGCCGCCGCTCGTGATGTTGATCGAGGCCATCGGCGCGCCGCAGAGCGTGCAGGGGTGGCGCAGCATCAGCGACGCGTCGCAGTGCGGGCACCGGAACTCGACCGTCGCCCCCTCCGCGATCGCCAGGTCGGTCGTGATGCCGTGGTCGCCGAAGACCGCGCTCAGGAAGACGGCGCCGTCCTGGTTCTGCTCGTCGACGTGGGCGTCGAGGTGGACCGTCTCCCCTTCCGTCAGGATCGCCCGGCAGGCGGGGCACTCCATCTCGAGGATCAAGAGGTGCTGGCTCATCACGGGCCTCCCGGGGGCGCGCGGCCTTCGCGACGCGAGGGGGTGGTTCCACCGGGGCTGCCGCCGCCAGCACGCCGGACAAGCACGCCCGACGGCCATGCGGGACGATGCGCGTGCGGGCAAAGCGGTGGCACGCATCCCGAAACCGGCGGACCCGACGCTGTGGGGGGCGGGAGCTATCCCTGAATGCCCCGGCTCCACCCAACCTTACGCGCCGGGGAAGAGCTAGGCAAGCGGCATTGTTAGTTAGTATCTTTCTCGCGATATATTCGCCTTGCTTTCGCCTTTCCGGTGCCGGCCTCAGGGCCGCCAGTCGTACCCGATCTTCAGGAAGACGCTCCGGTCGGTGAGGTAGCGCGGGACGGCCTCCGACTCGAAAGACCGCTCGTCGAAGCCGGCGAAGAAGACGGTCTGGGGGCCGAGCTTGTAGGCGAAGAGGAACTGGCCCAGGAGCCGGCGCTCGCGGGCGAGGGGGAGGCCGTCGCCCTCGTCGCCGCCCGCGCCCGCGCCGTACAGGTCGAGGTTGCGGTCGACGGCGGTCCACTGGACGACCAGCCGGACGAAGGTCCGCACGTCGAACTGGTAGATCAGGCGGGCGTTGGCCTGGTTGGCGGTGTAGAGCCGGCCGCCGGCCTCGTCGAAGCGCTCGTACTCGTCGTCCAGCTGCAGGTAGAGGTGCCGGCCGGCGTTCCAGGTCAGGCCCGGCTCGATCACGAGCTGCCGACCGGGACGGTTGTTCACGTAGTCGATGCCGTCGCCGTAGAAGGCGGAGAGCGAGGTCGTGAAGTCTCCCGTCGGCCGTACGTTGCCGAAGAACCGGATCCCCCGCTGGTCGTAGACCGTTCCCCGGAACGACTCGCGGGCCCACATCGGTCGGAGCTCGACCGACGACTGGTAGGGGCCGCTGTAGTTCAACTCGACCGCCCACTCGTCCTCGAGCAATTCGCCGGCGGTGTTCTCGGCGCGCTCCCACTCGGCGAAGACCCGCAGACGCGTCCACCACGATCCGGGTGGGGCGTAGAAGCTGCGCCCGCCGGAGAGGTAGGCCGAGCGGAGATCGATCCGCGGGATGAAGCCGGCGTCGGCGCGAAAGCCGGGGAGCGGCGTGCCGGCCCCGGCGTACCAGCTCCAGAAGCGGGCCTCGTGGGCGTAGTCCGCGGTCCAGCCGCTGCCCGAGAACGTTCCGATCGGCTGCTCGAACGCGCGGGCGAAGGCGTCCGGGTAGTCGGTCGAGGTGGTCAGCCACTGCGCGGTCACCACGTCGGCAGGGGAAAGGCGGAGGACGCCGTCCAGGCCGCCGGCGAAGTTCCGGTAGCCGCGATCGACCGGCTCCGCGGTGTCGTCCGGATCGAAGTCGGCGTCGGCTTCCCCGTCGCGCAGGGTGGCGATCGCCCCGATCGAAGAGCCGCTGCCGATGTCGCGGCGGTAGCGCAGCACGCCGGTCGTGTTCGCGCCCGGGAAACCGGTGCCGAACGAACCGTCGGGGAAGGGGAGCACGAAGGCGGTCGGTTCGTCCCGGGCCACGAAGGCGCCCAGGCTGTTGCGCCCCTCGCGCATCGTGATCTTGGCGACGGCGGAAGGGTCGACGATCGTGCGGGTGTAGACCACGCCGATCGGCGTGGCGAACAGGTCGGCCCCCTCGAGGAAGAGCGGGCGCTTTTCCGGGTAGAAGAGCGCGAAGCGGTTGTTGACGTCGAGCTGGAGCGCGTCGGCCTCGATCTGCGAGAAGTCGGGGTTGAGCGCGAGGTTGAGGCTCGAGTTGGGGGTGAAGCCCCAGCGCGCCGAGAGCCCGGCGTCGACCTCGTTCTGCTCGAACCTCGAGGTCGCGCTCGGATGCCGGCAGGCCGGGCGGTCCGTCGGCGCGGGCCTCGCTGCGCAACCAGGTCAGGGTCGGAAGCAGCTCGATGGCCGGGCCGGGCCGCGGCGCCTCGGGCAGCACGATCCGTCCGAGCTGGCAGAACCAGCAGTTGTCGTCGCGGTCGACGGGAGAGGACTGGGTCCGGACGCGCTCGGTGCGCGGCCGCTGCCGGAAGGCGACGAACCCCCAGGACTGGGGGCCGCCGCCGCGCGGGTAGCGCAGCGACTTGAAGGGGATCGCGATCTCGACCGTGAATCCCCGGGACCGACACGCCCGGCCGACTCCCAGAGTTCGTCCCAGCTGCCGTCCTCGGCCGGAGCGCCCGCGACGTTGAACCCCTGCCCCTCGCCCTCCTGCTGGGCGCGCGAGTCCATCTGCACCCCGTACGGGTTGGCCGCGAACAGGTAGCCGTGGCGCCGGCCGTCGAACGGGTCGAGCAGCACGCCGACGAGGTCGTTGCGGAAGGCGGTGTCGCGGTCGGTGTAGTGCGCGCGGATCCGGTCCGGGGCAGGGTCTTCGGCGCGGAAGCCCACGTAGAGGTTGGTCGTCGTCGAAGAGCAGGAGCGCGGTCGTGGAGACCGGGGCCGGCGCGTTGTCGCCGGGGTAGACCTCGTACGGGAGCGGGATCGCGAGCGCGTTCTGCCAGGCGGCCTCGTCGAGGACGCCGTCGATTTTCAGCGGACCCTCCGCGCGCGGCACGGCTCCGAACTCGGGGCCTGAGGCCGCGGTCGCCGGGTGGGCGGACAGGGCCAGCGCGGCGAGGACGGAATAAACCATCGTCTCGCGATGCGTAAGTCGGCGGCAGCGGCGGCGGTGGAACACGGGCCTCGATGGACGATCCGGACGGGTGGGACAGTGTGAAGCCGCGGCGCGGTGAAGGCTACGGGGTGTCGCGCCCGTCGGCGATCACGGCGCGGCCTCCCGGATCGCCCGCGCGGCCGCCTCGCCGAGCCGCGGGTCGGTCGCGGCCAGGCGCTGCTGCTCGCGCGCCGCGAGGTCGGGGCGCCCCTCGCGCAGGCGCGCCAGCACCAGCCCGAAGCGGGCGTCGCCGTCGCCGGGCATGAGCGCGAGCGCCCGCTCGAAGGCCGCCGCCGCGCCCGGGTCGCCGAGCGCCAGCCGCGCCTTGCCCAGCGTCGTCCACGCGGCGCCGTATCCCGGGCGCAGTTCAACCGCCCGGGCCAGCGCGGCCCGCGCCTCGGCCGGACGCCCGGCGAGCAGGAAGGTCAGCCCGAGCGTCGCATGCGCCTCCGGGTAGTCGGGGCGCAGGGCCGTCGCCTGGCGCAGGCTGCCGATCGCCTCGTCGTGCCGGCCCAGCGAGCCGTACTCCATGCCGAGCTTCAGGTACGCACGATCCAGGCCTGGATCGAGCTGGAGCGCCTGCTTCAACAGGCCGATCGCCTCGTCGTGCCGGCCGGCGCGACTCCGCACATGGGCCAGTCCGAGGTAGCCCTCGACGCACCGCGGGGAGGTACTCGTCAGCGACGCGAAGAGCGCCTCTTCGCTGCGCCACACGCCCGATCTCGCGATCGTGAGCGCGGCGAAGACCGCGGCGACCACGAGCACCCCCGCGACCGCAGCGCGCCGCCCGCGCGCGGACAGCCCCGCGAAGCCGAGCACGAGGATCGCGATCCCGGCCGACGGCAGGTAGAGGAAGCGCTCGGCGATCGCCGCGCCCCCGTGCCCGATCAGCCCCAGCCCGGGAAGCAGGAAGGCGATCGTCCACGACGCCGAGAGCCACCCGGCGCGACGGAAGCGCGGCGCTGTAAGGACGATCCACGCCGCGAGCAGCGCGCCGGCCGCGAGCAGTCCGATCGCGCCGATCGCGACCTGGTCGGCCGTGTAGTACGCGTTGAGCGGCCACGGCGCGACGAGCAGGCGCAACCCGGTGACCAGCACGCCGGGAAGTCGCGCGAGCCGGGTCCCGAGCGGGGCTGCGGCCTCCGCCGCGCCGCTCGAGAACGGGAGGGGAACGCCGGCGACCAGCGTTCGAAGCGCCAGCACGACGACGATCGACGCGGCCGCCCCGCCCACCAGGTGCGGCGCGCCCGGCGCCAGCCGGCCGCCGCCGGCCGCGGCAACGCCAGGTCCCACGCGGCCAGGACGAAGGGGAGCGGCAACGCGACCTCCTTCGACAGGCAGCCCAGCGCGTACGCGACGATGCCCGCGAGGCGGAACAGCGCGGCGTGACGCGGCGCGCCGGTCCGGTCCCGCGTCCACAGCAGGGCGCTGGCCAGCACGAAGATTGCGGCCAGCAGGTCGGTCCGGCCGGAGACGAACGCGACCGATTCGACCTGGACCGGGTGGACCGCGAAGAGCGCGGCGCCGGCGAGGGCCGGTCCGCGTCCGGCTCCCAGCGCGGAGAGCAGGAGCAGGACGAGGGTGCTTGCCGCCGCGTGCAGCAGGACGTTGGTCAGGTGGAAGCTGAACGGCGAGCCGCCGCCGGCGAGGTCGTCCACCAGCAGCGACAGCAGCACGACGGGTCGGTAGAAATCAAGCGGCATCTCGGGCTTGAGCCGGAACGACGCGCCGAGCAGGCCGGCGAGCCCGCCGTCGCGGAACCGGGAGCGGGTCCACTCGAGGAGCAGCGGGTCGTCCCACACGAGGTCGAAGCCGAGTGAGAGCAGGTAGGTGGCGACGGCCAGCAAGCCGATCCCGACGGCCGGCCACCATCCCGGCCCCGGTCCGCCTGGATCCCGGGACGCCATCTACGGGCAGGCCCCCGCGACGCGCGGCGTCCCCGCGGAGTCGGTCCCGGCGTTGGCGCCGCACGCGTTCCGGCTGCGCGCGAGGTAGAAGTACGCGGCGGCCGGCACCGCGGCGTCGTGCGCGGTCAGCGCGCTCGCGTTCTTCGCGACGCAGAACGGCGCCAGGAAGTTGCTCGCCGCGGGGCTGCGCAGGAGGTCGTAGCGCACCGCGGTCCCGCCGGGGGCGGCGGGCGGGGACCAGCCGAGCAGCGTGCGGTCCGCGGCGCTCGGGAAGACGAGGTCGCGCGCGGGCGAGGGGACGGCCCACGCGGTGTTGTCGGCGGGCGCGCAGTCGCCGGCGTCCGGCACGCCGTCGCCGTCGCCGTCGGGGCCGGCGATGACGGTGGTCGACTCCGAGGACACGTCGTTGCCCGGGACGAGATCGAGCGTGGCGCTCGTGACGCGCGCGGTATTCGTGACGGTCGCCGGGGCCACGCCCGGCGCGCCGGCGACGATCGTCACCGTCGCGGAAGCGCCGCTCCCGATCGTGCCGAGATCGCAGGTCACGGGCAGGGTGGCGCCGCACGAGCCCTGGCTGGGCGTCGCCGAGACGAGCGTCGCGTTGGCCGACAGGTCGTCGCGCAGCGTGACGACGGATGCAGGGTGGGCGCCGGCGTTCGACACCGTCACGGTGTAGGTGACGTTCGCGCCCGGGGCGACCGGGTCCGGCGCGTCGGCCTGCGACACCGCGAGGTCGGCCGCCGGCTTGACCCGGCAGTCGTGGGCGACCGAGAGCAGGTAGTCGCCAGCGGTCCCGCTCGACCACCCCACGCGCACGTAGTGCGTGCCGCTCGTGCGCACCCGCCAGGTGAGCCCTTCCGCCGGCGAGTTCGGGGTCGTCGACTCGAGGTTCCCGGCCCCGGACGCGGTGGTCGAGGTCGAACCGGTGTCGTTGACCGAGCGCAGGGTCACGCCGGCCGGGTCGAGCAGCGCGAGGGTCGGATTGAAGGGGGTGTTGTTGCGCGTCGGGTCGGGGTCGAGCCCGACCACGAGCAGCTCGCCGGCGCTCGCCGTCACGGCGAAGAGGTCGACGTCGGTGGTCGACGCCAGCGCGCCGGAGAAGTACTCGTTGGCCCCGGCCGTTGCCTGCGCGACCGCATCGTTCGGCTCGAGCTCCGGCGTCGCGCCGGACGACGGCGGCTGGATCACCGCGTACAGCCGGTACGGCTCGCTGACGGCCGAAACGCTGAAGGGCGAGACCCGGACGAACGCCGCCGCTGCCGTCGCGATCGTGCCGGCGACGTTCGGGGCCAGCGCGCCGAAGGGCGCGTCGTTGTTCTGGTCGTCGTACTCGAGCGTGTCGGTCGACGTGGTGGCGCGCAGGTCGAAGTCGGTCGAGTTCGCGGCCACGCCGTCGGCGAGGGCGAAGACACGCGCGCCGGCGGCCGGCACGCCGAGCCGGAAGAAGTCGGCCTCGGAGGCGGCCCCGATCGCTCCCTCGATCCCGCACACGGCGTCGTTCGCGGTCGCGGGGGTCCCGTTCGGTTCCGACTCGCGGGTGCAGCGGTTGACCTCGACCGTGAAGGGACTCCCGCTGCTGAAGCCGCTCTCGTCGACGTAGAGGTAGACCGCCTGCCCGGAGGAGAGCGCGACGCAGTCCGTCTCCTCGGCGCCGTTCCCCGTGTTGCGGTTGGCCGCCTTCAGGCAACCCGTGACGTTCGCCGGCGGGGCGGCCGCGGGGCAGTCGCCGGCCAGGTAGAGCACCGGGTTGAGGGAGGTCGAGAAGCCCGTGACGCGGAACGAGTAGAGGCCGGCCGAAGGGGCGGTGAACGAGTACGCGACGTCGCGGCCGATCGCCGTCGAAGCCGTCTGGCCGAGGCCCGTGTAGCACGGGCTGCCGGCCGGAAGCTCGTAGTTGTTCGCGCCGAACTGGTTCTTCCCGGCGAGCGGCGTGTCGAGCGCGAGCGGCGTGGCCGCCCCGCAGGTGTCGTTCACCGGCGGGGCGTTGTAGTCGACGCGCAGCTGGATCGCGGTGTTCCCCGCCGTCGGCGCGGTGTTGCTGTACTTGTAGGCGAGGACGTAGTAGGTCGTCCCCGCGGCCAGGTTCAGGCCGTTCAGGACCGACTGGCTCCCCTCGAGCGTGCACGAATCGTCGTCACACGCGCCGCCGAGCTGCGTGAACGTCCCCGCGCAGGTTCCGTTCGACGAGGTGTAGACCGCGAGGACCGTGTCGTCGACGGTCGTCCCGGTCGGGGCATCGGCGCAGAGCGAGAGGTTGTAGCTCCCGGTCACCGACGGCGTGAAGGCGTACCACGTGCCGCGGGAGACGTTGGGCTGGCAGGAGGGCTTGGCCGCCGGGTCGCCCGCGTCGGTGGCGTACGTGATGTTCGGGTCGAGCGAGGTGAGATAGGGGAAGGGCCCGGCCGGCGGGACGACCTCCGCCCCGGAGCAGACGTCGTTCGCCGGTGGCGTCGGGTTGCGGTTCACGCGGACCTGGACCGCCGTGTTCCCGGCGGCCGGCGGGGTCGTGCCGAACTTGTGGGCGAGGATGTAGTACGGCGTCCCCGCGGTCAGGCTGACCGCGCCGATCAGCGCCTGGTTGGCCTCGCTGGCGCAGGCGTTGTCGTCGCACGCGCCGGCGACCTGCGTGAGCGTCCCGCCGCAGGTGCCGTCCGACGAGGTGTAGACCGCGAGCACGGTGTCGTCGACCGTGGTTCCGGTCGGCGAGTCGGCGCAGGTCGAGATCTCGTAGCTGCCGCTCTCCGCCGGCGTGAAACGGTACCAGAGGCTGCGGGAGACATTGGCCTGGCACGAGGGCGTCGGGGGGTCGCCGGTCGCGGTCGCGGCCGTGATATCCGGCGTGACCGAGCTGAGGACCGGATAGGGGCCGGCGAGGATCACCTCGGCCCCGGGGCACTGGTCGTTGCCGGGCGGCGGCGCGTTCCGGGCGATCCGCACCTGGACGGCGGTGTTGCCGGTCGTCGGGGCCGTCGCCCCGGCCATGTGGACGAGGACGAAGTACTTCGTTCCCGCGGTCAGACCGATCGACGGGAGCACGGCCTGGTTGACCTCGTTGTCGCAGCCGTTGTCGTCGCAGGCGCTGCCGACCGGCGTGAAGGTCCCGCTGCAGGTCCCGTTCGACGAGGTGTAGAGGGCGAGGACGGTGTCGTCGACGGTGGTGCCGGTCGGCGCGCCGGCGCAGGTCGAGATCTCGTAGGCGGCTGTCTGGTCCGGCGTGAAGGTGTACCAGAGGCTGCGCGAGACGCTCGCCTGGCACGACGGCACGCCCGGATCGCCGGTCGAGGTGGCGTTGGTGATGTCCGGCGCGAGCGCGCTGCTGACCGGGTAGGACCCGGCGGGGATCGCCTCGGCACCCGCGCAGAGGTCGTTGGGCGGCGCGGCCGCCGGAGCGGTGACGCGCAGCTGGATGTCGGTGCTGCCGGGGATCGGCAGGAGCCCGGAGTAGGTGTAGGCCACGACGAAGTACTTCGTGCCCGCGGTCAGGGCCAGGTTGGCGATCACCGACTGAACGCCCTGCACCGTGCAGCCGTCGTCGTCGCAGCCGCCCGCGACCTGCGTGAAGGTGCCGGTGCAGGTGCCATTCGACGAGGTGTAGACCGCCAGGATCGTGTCGTCGACGGTCGTCGCCGTCGGCCCGTCGGCGCACAGCGAGAGCGTGTGCGGACCGGTCGTCCCCGGCGTGAAGGTGAACCAGATGCTGCGCGAGACGCTCGCCTGGCAGCTCGGCGTCGGCGGATCGCCGGTGCTCGTCGCGTCGGTGATGTCGTAGATCCCGGTCAGGTAGGGGAAGGGGCCGCCGGCCGGGACGTTCTCGGCGCCGGCGCAGAGATCGTTGACCGGCGGGGCGTCCGTTCCGGGCGCGGCGTCCGGGGCGGCGGGCGGTGCCGCAGGCGGGACCGCCTTCGGTTCGCTCTTCGACTCGAGGTCGCCGCGCGTGATCAGTCCCGCGACGTGGTACGGCGGAGCGTGGCCGTCGATCCCCAGCGTCAGCCGCAGGCCGGCGACCGCCCCCGTGGCGTCGAGGACCGGTTCCCACGACGCCGGGATCTCGCGCCCCGCGTCGTCGTGCGCGTTGAGCTGGCCGTACACGAAGACCGGCGCGCTGTCGCCCAGCCGGTATTCGAACGCGCGCCCGTCCTCGGCGAGCTTCGGCGCCATCGCGCCGCCCGTGGCGTAGTCGAACACGAGCGGCCCCGTGAGCGGCCCGTCGATGGTGAGCCCCAGCTCGAGGCCCCGCGCGCCGTTGACGTACCACTCGACGAAGCCGCCGCGCGAGAACTCCACGCGCGGTCCGGTGACGCGCGGCGCGGTCCGGCGGACCGGGACGATCGCGTCCGCGGGCCCGGCCGCGAGCAGCGCGAGGGAGAAGTCCAGCCCGGGGCGCGCGTCGTCGAGCGCCGCGACGCGAAGCCCGCTGTCGCCGGCCTCGATCGTCATCGGCTGCTCGGCGTTCGAGGCGCGGTGGCGGTCCCCCGCGGGCGCGAAGTCCTGCGCCGCCGCCGCGAGACACGCGCAGAACAGCGCCATCGCAGCTGCCGCCGCCGCCGCCAGCCTTGTTCGCCGAGGTCCCGGATGGAGCATCAGACCACCCCCACGCGCCGCAGGAAGGTACGCCTGACGGCGCGTGGAGTCGAACTAACTGGGGGTTTCCCGACGCGGCGAGGCCGACGGCGGCGAGCACGAGCCCCGTCACGCGCGGCCCCGCCGCACGCGCCGCAGCGCGCGTGCGAAGGTGTTCGCGGCCGCGTGGCCGAGCGCCACCAGTCCGGGCAGCGGATCGTCGGCGCGCCAGAGCATGTCGCGGCGTGCGCCCGCCCGCAGCGCGCGGACCTGCTTCGCGTCCAGCAGGCCGCGGGCGCGGTAGGCCGCGCTCGATTTCCGCGAGCGGGGGCCGTCGTCCAGCTTGACCGGGGTCCCGAGCGGCGCGCCGAGCAGCGCGCCATCGGGCGCGACGTTTTCGCCGAAGACCAGGTCGAAGTAGGCGATCGCCGGCAGGTCGATCCCGTTCAGCGCGGCGATCTCGCCGGAGTAGACGGTCCGGCCGACGCAGGGCTCCATGATCGCCGGGCTGCCGTCGGGCCGCAGCTTGACCTCGAGCGCGCCGAGCCCGCGGAAGCCGACCGCGCGGAAGATCCGCTCGCAGAGCGACAGGATGCGCTCCCGCAGCTCCGCCGGACAGGGGCCGGCCAGCGCCATGATCCCGATCTCGGCCGGCCACTGCAGCAGCTTCTGGACCGCGAAGCTGGCGAGCGGCTCGCCCTTCACGCTCCAGCAGGTCCGGCACGACAGCAGCCGCGTGTCGGGCCCCGGGATGAACTCCGACACGATCACCTGCGCTTCGAACTCCGCGACCCGGCGGTAGGCGGCGAACAGCTGCTCGCGGTTCTCGAGCTTGAAGGTCTTCGGGATCGGCTGCCTGCGGAACCGCTCGTTCTTCAGCTCCGGCTTCAGGATGCAGGGGAAGGGGACCTCGGGCGCCAGCCGCTCCAGCTCCTCGAGCGATCCCGCGAGGATCGTCCGCGGCATCGGCCAGCCCTCCCGGAGCGCGCGCTCGAGGAACAGCCGCTTGTTCATCAGCAGCCGGACGGTCGCGTCGTCGGGGAGGTTGAGAAGGAAGTGCGGCGCCAGCTCGTCGCGGCGCCGCGAGATCCAGAGCACGGGCTCATCCTTGGTGAGCAGCAGCGGCGCCGGGGCGTCGAGGTCGCGGGCAATCAGGTGGAGGGTCTCGAGCAGGCCCGGCTCGCTCCACTCCCGGCAGCGCACCACGCGCCGGAAGGCCCGCGAGCGCTCCGCCGGGTGCCACGCCTTCGTCAGCGACGCCCCAGACCGGGATGCCGGCCCTCGCCAGCGGACGGGCGATCCCGAGCCCGTTCAGCTCGGTCCCGACGATGATCGCCGGGGGGAGCCTGCGAGCCGACCCGCTCATGCGCCGTATTCGGTCGCAGCGACCATGGGGCATTCTACGGCGCCGCAGGCCGGCGCGGAGGCCGGCCCCGGGGTCACTTGACGAGGACGATGTCCACGCGGCGGTTGCGCGCGCGCCCCTCCGGCGTGTCGTTGGGCGCGACCGGCCGGTGCTCGCCGAAGCCGGTGATCGCCATCCGCGACGGGTCGATCGCGCCGTGTTCCAGCAGGTAGTAGGCGACGTTCAGCGAGCGGGCGACCGAGAGGTGCCAGTTGGAGGGGTAGTCGCCGGTCCGGATCGGCGCGTTGTCGGTGTGACCCTCGACGCGGATCTCGTTGGGGACCGTCGACACCGTGCGCGCGATCTTCTCCAGCACCGGCAGCGCCTCAGGCCGGAGCGCCGCCTGCGCCGGGTCGAAGAGCAGCACGTCGGCGACCGAGACGGTCACGCCGCGCTCGGTCTCGGAGAGGGCGATCTGGGCGTTCTCCAGCGCGTCCCCCAGCGACTCCTTGACCATCTCGCGCAGCTTCTCCTCCTGCTCCTTCGGCAGGACCGGGGCGGAGAGCGCGCCGGCCTGGCCCTCGAGGATCCCGGCGCCGCCGCCGAAGATCTGCGAGAAGGCCGACATCACCTCCTCGAACTTCTTGGCGTCGACCTGCGAGCCGGCGTAGAGGATGACGAACAGGCCCAGCAGCAGCGTGATCAGGTCGGCGTAGGTCAGGAGCCAGCGCTCGGAGCTGTCGTGCTCGCCCTCGTGGCGCTTTTTCCGGGCCATGGATCAGCGGCCTTCCTGCTGCGCGGCCGGCAGCATCGACTGCAGCTTGGCCTTGGTGATTCCCGGCGCCTCGCCGGCCTGGATCGAAAGCACTCCCTCGAGCACGACCTCCATCGCCATGCTCTCCTCGGCGTGGATGTTCTTCAGCTTGTCGGCCAGCGGCAGGAAGATGATGTTGGCCGTGAAGACGCCCCACAGCGTGGCGATGAAGGCCGTCGCGATCCCCTTGATCAGTTCGGTGGGCTCGCCGCCGGCGTGCGACAGGGTGGCGATCAGCCCCATGACCGTCCCGATGATCCCCATCGTCGGCGCGTAGCCGCCCATCTTCGCGAAGACGCTCGCGTTGGCGTTGTGGCGCTCGGCGACGTAGTTCATCTCCGATTCCGCGACCGTGCGCAGGCTGCCCGGGTCCATCCCGTCGATCGCCAGGCCCAGCAGCCGCTTCAGGAACGGGTTCTGGATCTTGGGGAGCTCCTTCTCCATCGCCAGCAGGGACTGGCGCCGCACCTGCTTGGCGATCTCGCCGATCTCGTCGATCAGCTTGCGCACGTCTTCCTTGGGGGCGAAGAAGGCGACCATCGCGAACTTGGGGATCGCCAGGAACTGCTTGAGCGAGACGCCGATCATCGCCGTCGCCGCCGTACCGCCGAAGACGATCATCATCGCGGGGATCAGGATCAGCTTGTCCATCGTCCCGCCTTCGAGCAGGAACGAGCCGAAGATCGACAGGCAGCCGACCACCAGGCCGGCCACGGTTCCGATCTCGAGGGACTTGCTCATCGGGAACGACTCCGCGGGACGGGCAGCCCGTCCCCCGGACTCTCTTCGGCCCCCCCGGGGGGACCTTGACCCCGGAAAACGGGTCGGGCGACCCTCCCTGCGTGACCGCCCCCCGGCCCAGGCCCCCCGGCTCCGCCCTGCTCCCCCGCTACCGGCCCCTCCTGGCGGAGGCCGACGCCTGGTTCGCCGGGGCGGCCGAGGCCCATCGGGAGATCGTCCAGTGCCGGCGGGGGTGCGACCTCTGCTGCCGGGGGCTGTTCGACGTCACCCCGCTCGACGCCCTGCTGCTGGCCGAGGGGTACCGCGAGGCGCCCCCCGGGATCCGGCGCCGGCTGCTCTCCGGCGCCCGGGCCGGGCTGGCCGCGATCGCGGCCGCCGCGCCGGACTGGGGCCCCCCGTGGCGGATCGGCCAGGTCGGCAGCGACCGGTTCGACGCCCTGTGCGACGCGCTGGACGGCCTGCCGTGCCCGGCGCTGGGGGCCGAGGGGGAGTGCCTCGTCTACGCCCACCGGCCGCTGGTCTGCCGGCTGCACGGCCTGCCGATGGTCGACCCCGCCGAGGCCGCAGCGTGCGGCGGCGAGTGCCCGCTCAATCCCGTCGCCGAAGGACCGGAGGAGCGACGGGCGCTGCACTTCGACCACCGCGGCTTCGCGGCGCGCGAGCTGGCGCTGATGGCCGAGGCGGTCGACGGGCCGGGCGCACCGCCGCCCGCCGAGCCCGACGCGCTCGGGACGGTCGCTGCTGCGGCGATCCTGGCGGCGGCCCGGGAAGCCGGCGACCTATAATCGAGCGTCTCCCGGAGGCCCCGATGGAGTCGCTCGCCCTTCCGCTGCAGGTCCTCGCCGGCATCGCTCTCGCCGCGTGCGCGGGGCTGCGCGCCTTCGTGCCGCTGTTCATCGCCGGCCTGGCGGCGCGGTTCGAGGTGGCGCAGTTCGTGCTGGGAGAGCACTTCCTCCCGAATTCCGGATTTGCCTGGATCGGCTCGACCCCCGCGCTGATCGTCTTCGGGACGGCGGTCGTGGTCGAGCTGCTGGCCGACAAGATCCCGGTCGTCGATCACCTGCTCGACCTGATGCAGACCTTCGTCCGGCCGATGGCCGGGTTGCTCGTGATGGCCGTGTCGCTCGAGAGCCTGTCGCCGATGGGCGCGGCGATCGTCGGGCTGCTCGTCGGCTCGCCCGTCGCCGCGGGGGTCCACCTCGCGAAGTCGAAGATCCGGCTGGCCTCGACGATCAGCACGGCCGGCCTCGCGTCCCCCTTCCTCTCGATCCTCGAGGACCTGCTGGCGCTGGTCGGGTCGGTGCTGGCGGTCGTCGCGACGCTCGTCGCCGTGCTGCTGATCGTGGTCGGCGTCCTCCTGACCTGGCGGCTCTTCCAGGGCTTCCGGCGCCGGGTGGTCGCGATCGAGCAGGAGTACGCCCAGCGTTCCTAGCCGGAGGACGGTATCTTTCCGCCCATGCGCCGCCTGAACTTCTCCGGACCAGCCGTGCCGGCCGCCTTGGCCGTCCTGTTCCTCCTGCTCGCCCTCCCGGCCGCCCGGGGCGAGGGGGTCGAGCTTCCCGTCGACGCCGAGCTCGACACCAACAAGGTGACGATCCAGCTCCGGAGCGGGCGGATCGAGGTGGTGCTCGACCCCGCGGAAGAGCCGCAGCTGCTGATCGAGGATCTCGAGCAAGGCGCGGACACCGAGGGGTTCGTGACGATCGAGCGCGCCGAGAACGCGCTGACGATCACGCAGCCGCACGGCGACCAGAGCGTCGCGCCGCGGCTCGCGATCAAGATCATCGCGCGGCCGGGCCTGTCCCTGACGATCAACGGCGAGTCGCTGGAGGTGACGGTCGAGGGGCGGGTGGAGCCGGATCCCGCCAAGGCCCCGGCCGAAGGCGCGATGTTCGACGAGGCGGCGATCGCCCCGGCGGCCGCGCAGCTGCGGATCGCGGTCGACGACTCCGACGTGCGCGTCACCCGGGCCAGCGGCGCCTCGCTGGCCGGGCGCGGCTCGCGCTTCACCTTCGAGGACTGCAGCGGCCCGCTGCTCGCCGAGCTGAACTCGGCCCGGCTCGCCGTGAGCCGGCACCACGGCCTGGTGCGCTTCAAGGGCGACGGCGGCGACGTCGAGGTCGGCGAGCTCGACGGCGCGCTGCGCTTCACGATGGACGGCGGGACGCTGACCGTGAACGGCGGCCGCGGCACCGTGCAGGGCGAGGCCCAGAACGCGAATGTCGCGCTCGAGGGGTGGCAGGGGACAGTCCAGTTGAGCGGCGTCTCCGCGCGGCTCGAGGCGCGCCGGAGCGGCACCGAGAACGCGCTGCTCTTCTTCAAGGGCGAGTCGACCGAGGTGATCGTCGAGGAGCTGCCCGGCGGGCTGTCGGCCGAGATCCACGGCGGCTCGCTGTCCGCAAAGGGGCTGACCGGTCGAGCCAAGGTCGTCGCGCGCGACGGAGCCGAGGTCGAGATCGAGGGGGTCAAGGACGCGCTCGAACTGACCCTCGAGGAGTCGAGCAACGCCAAGGTCAAGGCGATCGGGCGCGGGACGACGCTGAAGCTCGACCAGAGCGCATTCTCCTCCGAGGGGCTGGACGGGTTCGAGGCGAAGGCCAACGGCGGCAGGATCTCGGTCGGCGGCGTCACCGGGAAGGCGGAGCTGAAGGCGACCGATACCGAGATCGACCTGCGGGTGCTGACCCGCGGGATGCACCCGCAGCTGACGCTCGACGGCCGCGCCGCGATGCGGCTCGTGCTGCCGTCGCCGTGCCTGGTGATGACCGAGGGGGTCGACGAGTCGGGGGCGCCGCCGCCGGGGGTCAGCGCCACCGGTTGCGAGATCGCGCCGAAAGGGACGAGCCGGATGCAGGCGACGCGCTCGGCCGTGCGCGCCGGGACGACCTACGTCGAGGCCAAGGTCTCGGGCGACGCGAAGCTCACCGTCAGCGCTGCGCCGTGAAGGACTCCGCAGTGAGCGCCGCGCCCGGCCCGGCCGCGCGCGCGGACCTCGCGCGCCGCGAGGTCGTGCTGCTCGACGCCGGCGGCACGCTGATCACGCTGGACTACGACGAGCTCCGGCGGCACCTGCCGGCCGCCGGTGCACCGGGCGACGCCGCACCGGGCGACGCCGCTCCGGCCGACAGCGCGCTCGACGCGGCCGAGGGGCGCGCGCGCGTCTGGGGCGCCGCCGCGGCCGTGCGCGGCGTGACCGGCCGCGCGCTGTGGGACGGCTACTTCGGCCGGATTCTCGACGAGGTCGGCGTGCCGGCGGCGGGGCAGTCGGCGGCGCTCGACGCGCTCTGGCGCGCGCACCACGAGCGCGGGCTGTGGCGCCGGCCGATCCCGGGGGCGCTCGGGGTCGTGGCTCGCCTGCACGCCGCGGGGCGGCGGCTGGCGGTGGTCAGCAACGCGGAAGGCCAGGTCGAGCAGGACCTCGCCGCGGCGGGGTTCGGCGCGTACCTCGAGACGGTGGTCGACTCGCACCTCGTCGGCGTCGCCAAGCCCGACCCGCGGATCTTCGCGATCGCGCTCGACCGGCTCGGCGCCGGCGCGGAGCAGGCGCTCTACGTCGGCGACGTGCCGGCCTACGACGTCGCCGGCGCGCGTGCGGCGGGGATCCCCGCGGTGCTGCTCGACCCGTGGGGGATCCACGCCGACGTCGGCGACGCGGTGCGCATTGCCAGCCTGGCGGAGTTGCCGGGGCTGCTCGGGGTCTGAGGCCGGCTACTGGGGGTCTGTTTCCACCGCCACGTCCCGCTCCGGCGGCGCCGCGCCGCGCCGCGGATGGGCCGCCGTCGCGCGCTTCGCTGGGATCGCCGGCGCCGCGGGACGCGCCGGGTGCCCGGCGCGGGCGGCCGTGGCCGACTTCGCGCTCCCCTCGCCGATCGCCGCCCGCAGCGCGTCGGCTGCGGGCGTCGCCGCGCCCTGCGCCTTGGCCAGGCCCAGCGGGCCCTGCGCCGCCGCGAAGCGCGCGGCCGCGGTCTGGCTCCGAAGGGCGGGATCCTGCTCGAGCATCCGCCGGTGGCTGGCCATCGACGGGATCGGGGCCTCGGCGCGCTTGGGCTGCACGACCGCCGTCTCTTCGAAGCCGATCCGGAGGCCGTAGACCAGGAAGTCGAACGCGCCGCTCGCCGCCGCGTCGCGGCTCTTCACGACGATCTCGCCGGTCGACAGCGACTCGACGTAGAGGTCGTTCCAGGAGCCGCGCGGGGTGACGTGCGCGGTCAGGCCGATCTCCGGGTGCGTCACCAGCGCGAAGGTCGGGTCGAGCGCGATGCGCGCGACGCCGTCGACCAGCTTCCCGCTGCCGCGGGTGTAGGTCGCGACCTCGCCCCCCTCGGGCGCGGTGTAGACGATCACCTTGCTCTTCTCGACGGGGTGGTTCTGCACGAACGACACCTGGCCGCTCCCCTGGACCTTGTAGGTGTCGTACCCGACCGCGGCGAAGGCCGCGGAATCGTAGTCCTCGAAGTAGCCGCCCGCGTAGGTACCACCGGCCCGGACGCCGAAGTAGGCCGGCCCCTCCGGGTATTCCTCGGTGTATCCGAGCTGCGCGTCGCCGTAGGGGAAGCCGTCGCCGTCGAGGTCCCAGGTCTCGAACGACCCGCCGGCGTAGGGGCCGAACCCCAGGATCCCGGTGTCGTCGACGCCGACGAACGCCTCGCCGCCGCCGTCCGGGTCCAGGAAGTAGCCGCCCGCCCCGGTGCCCGACGCGATCGTGCCGAAGTAGCGCCCTTCGGTGTCGACCGTGCCGAGGTAGGCGTAGCCGTCGAGGTTGCCGCTGCCGGTCTCGGCGAAGAACCCGCCCGCGTCCACGCCGTACCCCTCGATGCCGATCTCGCCGGCCGCGACGTAGGCGTAGCCGCTGCTGTCGTTGTCCTCGAAGTAGCCGCCCGAGGTGTTGCCGTAGCCTTCCACCCCGACGTCGCCGCTGATCGCGACCATCGCGTGGCTGCACTCGAGGCGCGTGCTGGCGGCGTTCCAGTAGATCGAGGCGCCGGTCGGGCCGTCTTCGTAGAACCAGATCGCGGCGTCGCTGTTGGGGCCGTTGGCGTTGATGAAGACGTTGTTGGAGTTGGTCTTCAGGCCCTTCGAGTTGGGGACCGACTTCGAGACGGCAGCGGTCGACACGAGGGCGGGTGTCGGTTGCGGCCGATAACGGCGGGCCGGGTTCTCGCCGGCGGCGGAGGGGGTCGCGGAGCAGGTCACGGAGAGGATGAGGACGACGGCAGCCGGGAGGAGCTTGTTCATGGGAGGGGCCTCCGGGAAAGGGTGAACAGCCTTGCGCGCACCGCTCCTAGATACCCCCTGGTCCCCGGTCGGTCAATTCGGGGCATCCCCCGGGGGACCGCAGTAAACTGCGCGCCGGCATGGGTCTCAAGGCGGACATCCTCAAGGTCGGCGACGCGCTCGTCGGCTGGCCGATCGCGGTCCTGCTGGCCCCGTTCGCGCGGCGCGGCGCGCCCGGGTCGGGGCCGGGAGGGGGGCCTGGGGTGAAGGAGGCGGGCGCCGCCCCGCCGCCGCCGCGCCGGGTTCTCGTCATCCGCCCCGGCGGGATCGGCGACGCGGTGCTGTTCCTGCCGATGCTGGCCGAGCTGCGCCGCGCCTGGCCCCAGGCCGAGATCGACCTGCTGGTCGAGAAGCGCAACGCGGGCGTGGTGCGCGGGCTCGGACTGGTCGACCGGGTGCTGCTCTACGACCGCCTGCCGGGAGACCTGCCGCGCGCGCTGGCCACACGGTACGACGTCGTCGTCGACACCGAGCAGTACCACCGCGCGTCGGCGATCGCCGCGTTCCTGACGGGGGCGCCGCGGCGGATCGGCTTCGGCACCAACGTCCGCCGCCGGCTGCTGACCGACCCGATTCCGTACGACCAGTCGATCTACGAGGCGCGCTCGTTCCTGGAGCTGGCGCGGCGGGCGACGGGCCGCGAGCCGCACTGGGATCCCGAGCAGCCCTTCCTGCCGCTCGACGCGGAGGCGATCCGCTTCGCCGAGCAGGCGCTCGCGCCGCTCGGCGATCTGCCGCTGGTCGCGATCCATCCCGGGGCCTCGATCCCCGAGCGGCGCTGGCCGCCCGAGCGCTACGCCGAGGTCGCCGCACGCCTCGCCGGCGAGGGGATCGGGATCGTGGTGCTCGGCGGGCCGGAGGACGTCAAGTCGGCTGCGGTCGTCGCCGCGCGCCTCGCCGGGCAGCCGGTCGTCGATGTCGCCGGGAAGAGCACGCTGGCCCAGGCCGCTGCGATCGTATCGAAGGTGGACGTCTACGTCTCCGCCGACACCGGCGTGCTGCACCTGGCCTACGCGGTCGGGACCCGCACGGTCCATCTCTTCGGACCGGGCGTTCTGTCGAAGTGGGGGCCGCCGGGCCACCGCTTCCGCAGCATCGCCGCCGATGCCCGCTGCTCGCCGTGCACCGTCTACGGCTACACCCCGCCCTGCAACCAGGGGAACGTCTGCATGCTGCGGATCGAGCCCGAGCGCGTGGTGCGCGAGGTGCTGGCCCAGCTCGAGGTGACGGGACACGTGCCGCGCGCTGCGGGGCCGTCGTGAGCGCGCCGGCCGGCGGTCCGGGCGCGGGTCCCGGTCCGGGCGCGGGCCCGGGCCGCTTCGGGCAGGACTACTACCAGCGCGAGTTCGGGCTGGACGAGCTGAAGCGCTTCAACATGCACTGGTGGTCGGTGCGCTACTACGCGCTGCTCGCGCGCCGCCTGCTGCGCCGCGCGGGCGGCCGGCGCCTGCTCGAGATCGGCTGCGCGCACGGCTACACGCTGGCCTGGCTGGAGCGGGAGTTCGAGACGGTCGGGGTGGACATCTCCGACTACGCCGTCGGGCGCGCGAAGGAGAACGCCCCGCGCTCCCAGACCTTCGTGGCCGACGTGCTGGGGGAGCTGCCGCCGGAGGTCGCCGCGGGCGGCTTCGACCTGGTGCTGGCAAAGTACGTGCTGGAGCACCTGCCGCGGCCGGACGAGGCGCTGGCGCGGATTGCGGCGCTGCTTGCCCCGGGCGGTGCCGTGCTCTACTCGGTGCCGGAGCTGCGCTCGCCGGGGCGGCGCTTCCGCGGTCCGGAGTGGTACGCCTTCAAGGACGAGACGCACGTCTCGCTGCTCGAGGCGGACGACTGGCTGCGGCTGACCCGCGCGGCGGGGCTCTGCCGTGGAGCGTGAGTTCTCCGACGGGCCGTGGGACATGCCGTACGTGAAGTGGATGCCGAAGCTGCCGCAGTACGCGATCTTCAGCCTGCCGACGATCGCCACCGTGCTCCTCGCGCGGCCGCTGATCCCGGCCGGCTGGGGCGAGAACCTGATCGTCGTGGCCCGCCGCCCGCGCGGGCCGGAGGACCGTCCGTGAAGCCGTCCGCGCTCGTCACGCTCGTCGCGCTCGTCCTGGCGCTGGTGGCCGTCGCCGTCTTCTGGGGGGCGCGCGACAACGAGTTCGTCTGGGACGATCCGATCGTCTTCCAGCAGCAGCTGCCGTACTTCGACAGCTTCAGCAACGTCTTCTTCCCGCCCAGGGGGATCCCGCAGTTCGGGCAGAACTACTACCGGCCGCTGATCATCGTGACCTACCAGCTGGACGAGAAGATCGCGGCGTCGTTCTGGCCGATCGAGAAGCGCGACGACGCGCGCCGGATCGTCTACCACACGACGCCGGTGCTCTGGCACGCGGCGGCGACGGTGCTGGTGTTCCTGCTGGGGCTGGTGCTGACGCGGGTCGCCGGCCGGCCGGGGCCGCCGGGGTTGGAAGGCGTGGCGGGGCTGGCGGGGTCCGCGGCCGCGGCGCTGCTCTTCGCGGTCCACCCGATCCACACCGAGTCGGTGGCCTGGATGGCGGGCCGGTCGGACGTGGTCTGCGCGGTCTTCTTCCTGGCCGCGGTCCTGTTCTACCTGCTGCACCGCGCGACGCTCAAGCTGGGCTGGCTGCTCGCGGCGGCCGCGGCGGCGCTGCTGGCGATGCTGTCGAAGGAGACCGGCGTCGGGTTGCTGCTGCTGGTGCCGGTGATCGACTTCTTCACGCGGCCGGGGGAGGGGCTGGGCGGCGAGGCGCCGGTCCGCACGCGGGCCGAGAAGCGCTTCGAGCAGCGCACCGCGGGGAAGGGCGCGAAGGGGGGCAAGGGGGGACCGTCTCCGGTCTCCGCCGGGCCGGGCGTCCTGCTGCGCTGGGGTGTCATCGCGGCGGCCGGCGTGTGCTACCTGCTGATCCGCAACAGCGCGCTGGCCGCTTCGGGCAGCCCGTTCAAGGGGAGCGGCTCGGGCGGACCGGAGCGACTCCCGGCTGCCCTGGGCTGGTACCTCCAGAAGCTGGTCTGGCCGCCGCCGCAGTCGGCCTTCGTGGCGGAGATGCCGGGCTGGCTGGCGATCCTCGACGGGCTCGCGATCGGCGGGCTGTCGCTGTTCCTGCTCTGGCTGTGGAAGCGGAAAGCGGGATGGGGCCGCGAAGGGATCGCGATGGGGCTGTTCTACGCGGCGCTCGCGCCGTCCCTGGCGATCGCGCTCTTCTCGATCTCCGAAACGCCGCTCGCCGAGCGCTACCTCTACATCCCCAGCGCCGGTGCGCTGCTGCTGCTGGGGTTCCTCGGCGAGCGGGCCGCCGCGCGGCTGCTGCCGGCCGCGAAGCCGGCGCTGCAGCAGGGGCTGGTGGCCGGCGTGGCGCTGCTGATCGCGGTGCCGGCCGCGGCCGCGACGGTGAAGCGGGCGGAGGTCTGGCAGAGCGACCTCGCCTTCTGGCAGGACGCGGTCGTCAAGTCGCCGGAGACAGGGGATTCCGCACCTGCACCTCGGGATCGCCTATGCGACGCAGGGGAAGGTGGAGGCCGCGGTCGAGGAGTACACGCTGGCGCTGAAGTACTACGACGACCGCGAGGGGCGGGCCAAGGCGCACAACAACCTCGGCTCGGCCTATCTCCGGCTGGAGCGCTACCAGGACGCGATCGAGCACTTCAAGGGGGCGCTCGAGCAGGACCCGGAGTACGCGACGCCCTACTACAACTGGGCGCTCGCCTCGCTCTACCTGGCGCAGCAGGCGCGCCGCGACGGCCGGATGGAGGAGGCGCAGCGTGCCTACGGCGAGGGGATCGCGCAGCTCCAGCGCGCGATCCAGATCAACCCGCGCTACCCCAAGGCCCACCTGCGGCTGGGGGCGGAGCTGATCAACATCGGACGCGTGGACGAGGGGCGATCTCACCTGCAGCAGGTCGTCCAGATGGCGCCGGCATCGGCGGAAGGGATCGAAGCGCGCCGGATTCTCACGGGCGCCAAGGCCAACTGACGCCGGCCGTGGCCGGCCGGTGCGGGAGAGCAACGCGATGAAACTCATCCTGGTCCGACACGCGATTGCCGAAGATCGTGCGGTCTGGGCGAAGCGCTCGGACGACGACGGGCTGCGGCCGCTGACCGCCGACGGCCGCGACAAGATGAAGCGCGTGGTTCGCGGGCTGGTGACGCTGGAGCCGCAGGTCGAACTGCTGGCGACCAGCCCGCTGGTCCGGGCGCGCGAGACCGCGGAGATCCTGGCGCGCGCGTGGGGCGGGATCGAACCGGTCGAGACGCCGCTGCTGGCGGAGACCGGGACGCCCGCGACGCTGAGCGCGTGGCTGGCCCGGCAGCGGGGCGCCGAGACGGTGGCGTTGGTCGGCCACGAGCCCGACCTGGGCGAGGCCGCGGCCTTCTGGCTCTGCGGCTGCGCGGGGCACTTCCTCGGGTTCAAGAAGGGGGGGGCGGCGCTGATCGAGTTCGGCGGGGCGCCGAAGGAAGCGGCCGGCGTGCTGCAGTGGTTCCTCACGCCGGGGCAGCTGCGCGCGCTGGGGTAGCGGCGGGGGAGCGCCGCTCGCAGCGGTAGCGCCGGGCCGCCGGCCCGGCCCCCGCGGTCCAGGTGAGCCCGAGCGGCGCGCGGCCGGAGACGGCGAGCGTGCCGTGCTCGTGGAGCGCGGCGTGGTGGGCGGCGCAGAGCGCGACGCGGTTGGCGGGGTCGTCGCTGCCGCCGCGCGAGCGGAAGACGACGTGGTGCTCTTCGATCGTCGCGCGCGCGGTGCAGCCGGGGGCCGTGCAGCGGAAGCCGTCGCGGCGGTAGATCGGGTCGGCGGCGCGTCCGGGGAAAGCGCGCGGGTCGTCCCAGGCGAAGGCGGCTTCTTCGAGCAGGGCCAGCAGGCCGACCCAGGCCGGGGCGCGCCGGGCGCGGACGGAAAACATCCGGGCCGCGAGCACGGAGGGGAGGGCCGGCTCGTCGGGCCACGGGCGATCCCACGGGACGCTGTCGGCCAGCGCGGTCAGGCCGCGCCGTGCGGCCTCGACCGCGGCGAGCAGGTCGTCGGCGAGCGACTCCGGCAGGTGGAGCCGGAGGAAAACATCCGGGCCGGGTTCGAGCGCCAGCAGTCCGGCCTGGAGCACGCGGCGGCGCGCGAGTCCGGGAGCGCGGCGCAGCGCGGCGGCCCAGGCGGCGTCGGAGAGCGGGCGCGGCGGGGCGCCGGGGCGCTCGGGTGCGCGCTCGTCCGCGGGCTCGCGCAGGCGCTGTCCGCGTGCTCGACCGGCCTGCGATCCACGGCCTCGCGCAGGCGCCGTCCGCGGCTCGCGCAGGCCCTCGTTCGCGGCCTCGCGCAGGCTCTCGTCCGCGGCCTCCGGCGTCAGTTCGAGATCGCGCCGCGCGAGCGCCCGGGCCTCGTCGCGCAGCCGCTTGACGGTGGCCTCGCGGGCGCGGGCGAGCCAGGCGCGTTCGACGTCGTCCGGGACGGGGCCGCGGCCGAGCGTGCGCAGGACGACGAGCAGGGCGTCGAGCCCGAGCGTGCCGCGCTCGTAGGCGTCGCGCAGGAGCGGGAAGCGGGCGAGGCGGCGCGCGACGGCGACGCGGTCCTCGACGACGGTCGCCGGCAGGCCCAGCCGGCGCTCGGCGTAGTGGCCGATGCCGGCGAAGCCGAGCGTGGCCCACGCGCCGCGGCGGGAGAACTCCAGCACGATCTCGCCGAGGCGGCGCATCAGGGCGTCCTCGAGCAGGACGAGCCGCCGGAGCTGGTCGTTGAGCGCGAGCGGTCCGCCGTGGCCGGCGCAGGCGTCGAGCAGCCGGAACTCGGCGAGCGAGGACTCGGCGCGGCGCAGCAGGTCGTCGAGCCGGGGTGTGACCGCGGAGAGCGCCGGATGCGGCAGGGCGGCCCAGCGCGCGGTGGCCCGCTCGAGCCGCTCTTCCCGCCGGGGATCGCGTCCGCGATAGCGACCGGCCGGCCGCCGCGCCACGCCCAGCGCGTCGCTTCCTCCGCGGCCGAACGCGGTGGCGCGGAGGGTCCCTGGTGCGCCGGATGCGCGGGTCGCGCCGAACGCGCCGGGTGCGTCGGCGCCGCGGAGCGCGCGGGCCGCGCCGGCCATGCCGGGGATGCCGGCCGCGCCGGTCGCACCGAGCGCGCCGGGTGCGTCGGCCACGCGGAGCGCGCCGGGCCCGCCGAAGACGCCGGGCGTGCCGAGCCGGCCCGCCGGCGCGGGAGCCAGGCTCCCCGACATGGATTCCGCGAGCAGCGCGTCGATCGCCTCGGCGAGCGATCCGTCGTGCCCGGCGAGCGCGCGGTGCAGATCGACGACCTCTTCGAAGGCGGCGCGGATCGCGGCCGGGAGCCGGAATTCGACGAGGCAGCGCGGCTCGTCGTCGAGCTCGGGGTCGCCGGCGACGTGGCCGGCGCTCGCGGCGACCCTGGGGAACCCGCCCTCGGCCGCACCATCCGCTTCGCCTTCCACTGCGACGATCGCATCGCCGGCATCGCCTGCATCGTCCGCATTGCCCGCGAGGGCGGCCCGCACCTCCGACCGCAGGACGCGCAGCGGCAGCTCCCGGGCCCGCGCGATCCACCGCGCGAGCAGGGCGTCGTCAGCGGCGTCGCCAGCCGCATCGCCAGCCGCATCGCCAGCCGCGTCGGCGACCGCAGCTGCCTCCCGCGCCACCCGCCGCGCCACCAGCCGCGCGGCTTCGGCCCCGAGCGGCACGCCGCCGTCGTCCCCGGTGAGCGCGCGCGCCAGCCCCGGGCAGCGCGCGAGCGCGCCGCCGAGCTCCGCCCACTGCCGGACCCAGCGCGCCGTGCGGCCAAAGCGCTCGCGGGCGTGGTCCTCGAGCCGGGCCGCGCCACAGGGGCGCCAGGCCCTCGCCTCCAGGAACGCCGCCGCGACGCGTGCCAGCGGCAGCGCGAGGCGGTCGTGCGCGACGCGCAGCTCGAGAGCCAGCCGGTCGAGCCGCAGGAGCCGGACCGGCGGGGGCGGGAAGCGCGCGAGGGACTCGTCCCCCCGCTCCTTCCGCTGCCGTCGATGATCTCGACGGTGAATCCGCTCCTCCCGCGGCCGACGATGGTCCCGGGGCTGCCCTGGTCATCGCTGAGCTCGTCGTAGTCCGCTGCTCCTGCTGCGGCTGCTGACGGCGCGGTCGCCGCAGCCTGCGTTGTCGCCAGCAACGACCGTACCGAGGCGATCCGCTGGGCGCACGGGAGCGGCCGGTAGGCCCCGCAGCAGCAGGTGCCAACGCTCACGGCCGACCGTCGCCGACCAATCGATGAGGATTCCTACCGACATGTGATCATTATATCACATGACACACAAAAATCTACCATGCTACCAAAAAAGTTCCGCCCTTCGGCGTCCCGCGGGCGCAACGCGCGCCAGTTCGGCGGCGCGCTGTCGCGGCAGGTGTGTTCCACGGACAGCTCGCGGGCCCGGCCGTGGCGGAACAGCCTGGGGTCGAGTTGGTCCTCGCGGTTTCCGGGCCCGAAGGCAAGTCCGCGGTGTGGCGCAGCAGGAGAGGTCGACGCCGGTCAGCGGGACTGCTGCCCCGCCCGTGCCGCTCGCTCCGCGCCCCGCTCGCGCGCCCCGCCCGCGCCGCTCGCGCCGCACCCCGCCCCCGGGGCCGAAATCGTCACACCGCGGTGGTAGACTCCACTCGGCGCGTTTCCCGCGCGCCCCCGTGCCCACTGATGCCCCGCGCGAAGACCAGCAAGCGCTCCACCAAGGCCAAGCCGTCGCGCGCGGCGGCGGCGAGAAGCGTGCACGGCGGCAGGGAGAAGGCCGGGACCCCGGCTCGGCGCCGGGACGGACGAAGTCGGCGCCGCGCGTTCCCGATGCGCGTCGCGGCGATCGACGTCGGCTCGTCGGCGATCCGCTTCTTCGTCGCGGAGTTCCAGTCCCCCGGCCGCTTCGTGCCGCTGGTCAGCGAACGGATCCCGATCCGCCTCGGCCACGGCGTCTTCCTCTCCGGGCGCCTGCTGCCGCAGTCGATGGACGCGGCGATCGCGGCCTTCAAGGGCTTCCGCGACGAGATGAAGCGGCTCGGCGTCACGCGCTACCGGGCGCTGGCGACCAGCGCGGTGCGCGAGAGCGAGAACGGCGAGGAGTTCCTGGCGCGGGTCAAGCGCCAGGCCGGGATCACGCTCGAGACCGATCACCGGCTCCGAGGAGGCGCGGCTCTTCTACCTCGCGGTCAAGAACCGGGTCCCGCTCGGGCCGGAGGGGTCGCTGCTGGTCGACCTCGGCGGCGGCAGCGTCGAGGTGGCGCTGGTCGACGACCGCGGGATCCGCTGGATCGAGTCGCACACGATGGGCTCGGTGCGGCTGCTGGAGGAGCTGGCCGGCGCGGGCGAGGAGCCGGGGCGCTTCTCGCGCCTGCTCACGGAGTACATCGCCACGCTGCGCCTGCCGAGCTTCGGCGCGGGCAAGCGCCCGTCGGCGTTCATCGCGACCGGCGGCAACATCGAGGCGCTGGCCAAGCTGGCCGGCGCGCCGTCGCGCCTGGACGGGGTGGCGGCGCTGCCGCTGGCGGACCTGCGGCGCACGATCGAGACCCTCTCGCGCCTGTCGTACCGCGAGCGGATCGAGCAGCTCGGGCTGCGCGAGGACCGGGCCGACATCATCCTGCCGGCGGCGCTGCTCTACGAGCGGCTGGCGCTGCTGGCCGACGCGCGCGAGATCCTGGTGCCGTTCGTCGGGATCAAGGAGGGGATCGTCCTCGACCTGGTGGACGACCTCGCGACCCACCGCGCCCACGAGGACCGCGCGACGCAGCTCGCCTACGAGGGGGCGATCGCGCTGGGCCGGCGCTACCTGTTCGACGAGGGGCACGCGACGCACGTCGCGCGGCTGGCCTCGTCGATCTTCGACCAGCTCAAGGAGCGGCACGGGCTGAGCGACGACGACCGGCGGGTCCTGCTGGCGGCGGCGGTGCTGCACGACATCGGCTCGTTCGTCAGCTCCAAGCGGCACCACAAGCACACGCTCTACCTGGTCTCGCAGTCCGAGCTGCCGGGGTTCGCGCCGCGCGAGATCCTGCTGGTCGCGAACGTCGCGCGCTACCACCGCGAGGCGAGCCGGCCGCGCACCACGAGCAGTTCGTCCGCCTGCCGCCGGCGGATCGCGAGCGGGTGAGGAAACTGGCGGCGATCCTGCGCCTGGCCGACGCGATGGACCGCGAGCATCGGCAGAAGGTGCGCAGCGTGCGCATCGTCGAGAAGAAACGCAACCAGCTGGCGATCCGGTTCGAGGGGGACGGGGACCTCCTGCTCGAGCACTGGGCGCTCAAGCGCAAGGCGCCGCTGTTCGCGAAGGCGTTCAGGGCCAAGGTGGCCTTTCGCGGCGTGACGGGGAGCTGACATGGCGAAGGCGAAGGCGAAAGCGAAGAAGACGGTCCGCAGGGCACCCGCAGCGGCAGCCTCGAAGAGAGCGCCCGCCGGGCCCGCCGGCCTCGCCGGACGGGTGCTCGCGCTGCGGGCCGACATCGTGAAGACGCTCGAGGTCTACCTCGACCAGTCCGACGCCGTGCTGGCCGCGCTCGAGGCGCGGCTGGGCGGGAAGGGGAGCGCGCTGGCGGAGGCCGACACGGCGCGGCTGACCCGCGCGCTCGACAAGCTGCAGGCGAAGCTGAAGCCGCCGCGCGGGCGCGCGAAGGACCTGGGGCGCGTCGAGAAGCTGCTCGAGGAGGTCGAGGAGTTGCTCGACGGCGGGGCGCCGAGAGAGAAGGACAAGGCCGGAGCCGGGACGGTCGCTGCGAAGCCCAAGGCGAAAGCGAAGTCCAAGGGAAAAGGGAAGCCCAAGGTGAAAGCGAAGGCCAAGGCCGGAGCCGGGACGGTCGCGACGAAGCCGCCCGCCCCCGAGCCGAAGGCGTAGCGCGTGGACGCAGCCGACGGCGTCGGGCAGGGGAACTATCCCGGCGCGGCTCCGCTGCGCCGCGTGCACGCCTTCCCGCTGCCGCACGGGCTGCCGGAAGCGCGGCTGCTGGCGGCCGTCGCGAAGGCCGGATTCACCGCCGGCGAGGCGGTGGCGGACGAGACGACGCGGCTCTACCTCGACACGCACGACGGGAGCCTGTTCAAGGACGGCCTGCGGCTCGCCCGGCGGATCGACGACGGGCGGCTGGAGCTCTTCGAAGAGGGGCAACTGATCGCGGAGTGCGAGGCCGCGGGCGTCGCCGCGCTGCCGGCAACCGGCGCGCTCGCCGACCGCGTGCTGGCGGTGCAGGGCGGCGCGAAGCTGCTCTCGGTCCTGAGCGTCGAGTCCAGGGAGCGCGCGTGGGAGCTGGCCGGTCCGGCCGGCGTGCGGGCGCGGCTGGCGATCGCGACCTGGTCGTTCCGCAGCCCGCACCACCGCGGCACGGCGAAGGGGCCGCGCCTGCTGGTCGTCGAGGCCGAGGACGGCGAGCCGGCGTTCCGGCTCACGGCCGCGCTGAGCCACCTGGCTGGCCCGATGCCGGGTCCGCCCGACCCGCTCGTCGCGGGGCTCGTCGCGCTGGGGAGGCCGCTGCCCGGGGCGCCCGTTCCGCCGGAGCTGAAGCTCCTCCCGTCGGACGACATCGTGCGCGCCGGCCGCAAGGTGTTCGCGCGGCAGGCCTACAAGATGTGGGCCAACACCGAGGGGACGCTGCTCGACCTGGACCCCGAGTTCCTGCACGACCTGCGCGTCGCGACCCGCCGCGCGCGCTTCGCGCTGCGCCTGCTCGCACCGTGGTTCGGCGAGGAACGTTGCCAGGCGCTGCGCGAGGAGCTGCGCTGGATCGGCGGCCTGCTGGGCACGGTGCGCGACCTCGACGTGTTCGTCGACCGGCTGGAGCACGACCTCGCGCGCTGCGAGGCCGATCCCGCGGCGGTCGAGAAGCTGCTGCGCCTGCTGCACCGGCGGCGCGACGCGGCTCGGGCGGAGCTGGTGCCGGCGCTCGAGTCGGAGCGCACCCGCGCGATCGTCGAGGGGCTGCGCACGCTGGTGCCCGAGCCGGAGGCGCTGGCGGCGGCGAGGGCGGAGTTCGCGGAGGAGCCGTCCGCGGATGCGGCCGCGGAAAGCGGTGCCGGCGAGGCGGTGAGCGAGGCCGTTGCCGGGGTCGACGCGGGCTTCGCGGCGACCCCGCCCGCCGCCGAGGTCGCCCCGCGCCTGGTCGCTCGCGCCGCGCGGCGCGTGCTGCGCTGGCAGAAGCGGCTGGACGGTCCGCCGGAGGCGAAGGACCTGCACGAGCTGCGGATCCTCTTCAAGGGGCTGCGCTACACCTGCGAGTTCTTCGTCGAGCTGCTGACGGAGGACGAGCGCAAGCTGATCCGCGCGCTGGTGGAGCTGCAGGACTGCCTGGGCGAGCACCAGGACGCGGTCGTCGCGCAGGCCGAGCTGGAGCGGCTGACCGAGCAGCGCGTCGCGTCCCGCACGAGCGCGGCCGAGCTGCTGGCGCTCGGCGGACTGGTGCAGGTCCAGCGCGAGCGCCGCGCGGCGCAGCGCGCGCAGTTCGACGAGCTGTGGGCGAGGACGCGCGGGCGGGTGAAGCGGCTGCGGGACGCGCCGGGGTGAGCTCGGCCCGCCGGAACAGGCCTCACAACCTCTCGAGTCGTCCCGTCCTGTCGGCATCCGACCGCTCGAGGGAGGAGGATTCATGCGTCGATCATGGATCGTGCTTGCTGGGCTCATCGTCGCTGCCTGTTGCTCGAGCGCAGAGGCCGATCGCACGCACAAGGTGACCGACTGCGATGCCCCGTGCGACGACAATCCGGTTGGCCGCTTCGACTGGCAAGTGAAGAGCCCTGTTGAGTTCCTTGAGTTTCTCGTGAGCGAGCAGGAGCACGGTATTCGAGCCGGCCTGTCCGGTGGGGTGTTCTCGGTTGCTGGCAGGCATGAAGGGTGGATCAGGGAGGAAGACATCCCCGCCCTCTTTGCCCTGCTCGACTCTCAGACGCCCTGCGCCAGCGTGAAAAGATCGATCTCCTCGTATATTGAACTGGGATCGACGGTGGGACACGAAGCCGGCGTTCTCATCATGGCGTTCCGCGAAGGTAGCTACCCCCCCGTCTTGAACTCCAGCCACGTGAAAGTAGACAAGGAGGAACTGCGGGAGTGGTGGGCCCGGCATGAAGCGCAGAGGCAGCAACCACTGCCTTCTCGCTAACGGCCAATGAGAACTCGTCAAGTTACGACTTGACAAGCCGTGCCCAGCGTCGCCCGATCGCCCGGGCGTTCTCGCGGCGCACCCCGTGGGCCTCCCTCCTACCGCACCGTCAGCTTCCCCGTCAGCGCTGCCGACCCCGCCCCGTTCGTCACGGTGACCGTCGCCGCGCCGGCCGTCAGCCCCTTCGGAACCCGGCACTTGATCGTCTCGTCGCCTCCGTTCTCGGAACCCGGCCAGCCGGTCACGGCGCAGGAGAGCGACTTTCCGCTCGAAATGCTCACCTTCCCCTTCGTCGTGCCGAAGAACCGTCCGGCGATCGTCAGCGTGTCTCCTGCCGTGACCAGTGCGGGCGAGACCGAGACCGGGGACGGCTTGCGGATCGTGAAGGCTGCGGCCTCGCTGATCGCTGCCCCGCGTGGCGCCGTGGGCTGCACCTTGACCGCGTAGTCGCCGGCAGTCGCCGCCTTGGAGAGCCGGGCCCGGACCGAAGTGGCGCTGAAGGCGGTCACGGCGAGGGCCGTGTTTCCGACGTAGACCTTGGGCTTCTTCGTGCCGAAGCCGCTGCCGGTGATCGTCAGCTCGGTCCCGGCTGCTCCCTCCGCAGGCGAAACGACCAGGCGCACGACCCGCGCGGAGAGCGCGATCGCGGCCGGCCCGCCGGGGTCGTTGGACGGGATCGTGAGCGTGGCCGCCGGTGCCCCGGCCGCGGACGGCGTGCAGACGACGTCGAACGTGCAGGTCGCGTCCGGGGCGAGCGTCCGCCCGGAGCACAGGTCGTTCTCCAGCGCGAAGTAACCCGCACCGCTGCCGCCGATCGCGATCGGCGACCCGATCACGAGGTCCGCCGTGCCGTCGCTGGTGACCGTGAAGCTGCGGCGCTGCGCCGCGCTGCCGGCGAGCAGCCGGCCGAAGTTCCCGTCGCCCGGCGCGATCGACAGGCCCGGCAGCGCGACAAGCTCCGTCTCCGCCTGGGCCACGCTGACCGGGATCTCGCGGTTGCCGGCCGCGTCGGTCGCCACGCTGAAGAAGCCGTAGCGGTGCCCGAACTCGCCGCGGAAGGTCCCCGAGGTCTCGGCCGTCCCCAGCTTCCACGGGACCGGCGAGTCGCCGTCGCGCATCAGGAAGACCTCGTACGACGCGACGCCCGATCCGCCGGCGTCGTCGCTGCCCGACCAGTCGACCGGGAACTCCGTCCCGTAGGTCACGGCCGGGAGTGCGTCCACGTGGCTGACCGGCTTGGCCGCATCGAGCGCGTTGGACCAGACGTTGGTGACGATCGCGGGGTTGGCGTCGAAGACGATGCTCGCCTGCTGGGTGACGACCGTCCCGGTCGGCAGGCCGGCCTTCGGCCGCACCGAGAAGCTCATCCACGCCTGGCCGATGGGGGGCGTCGTGTTGGGCGGGAGGAATCCGTCCAGCGGGTCGGTGATCGGCTCTCCCGTGTCCGGGTCGAGCGAGGTGTAGCGCCAGATCAGGAGGTGCGCGTCGCGGTCGAGGCGCGCCGAGACGCCGGCGAGCATGTCGACGTCGGGTCGCAGGTCGATCGTCGTGTCGAAGTGGTCGAGGCCCGGGGGCGGCATGAAGGTGTGCGTCCCGATCCGCACCGTGCCGAAGGCCAGCGTGTCGAGGTCGACCTTCGCAGGGTCGAGCGGGGCCTCCACCACGACGGTCTGCGCCGCGAGCGTCGCGCTCTTCATGTTCTCGAACTCGATCTCGTAGTCCAGCGGCGCACGGGCCGGGACCCAGTTCGCCGCGCCCGCGCCCTGCGGGCCGCTGATCTGGTTCGGGTCGAACGACTTGCGCCCCTGGACCTTCTTCGTGGCCCGCGCCTTGACGGGCGGCCGCTTCGGCGAGGTCTGGATGCTGGCGGCGTACTTCTGGGCGATCGCCTTGGAGAACTCGGGACGGGTCAAGCCCTCCGGCAGGGCATCGAGCTTCCCGCCATTCGTCCGGTAGATCGTCCAGAGCCGCCCTTCCCAGGCGACGTCCACGATCCCGCTGAGGATGGGGAAGTAGGTCGAGGCCGACAGGGGGCAGCGGAATCGTGGTGAAGATGTTCATCGTCAGCGCGCCCTCGTTCAGGCGCATGAGCTCGCGGTACTCGTCGGCGTGATGTCACCGCTCGCGCTCAGCTTCTTCGTGATGCTCCGCTGCAGCGTTCTGCTGCCGCGTCGACTTGCTGACCCGAGGGACGTCCTTCGACGCCTTGTAGCCGAGCTTCGAGCTTTCCCAGACCCACTTCCAGATCGACCATCCCGCGAGCGCCCGTGATGACTGGTTCTCGGCCGGGATCGTCGCGGTGAGCAGCATCGAGGTCTCGGTCTCGACGATCTCGACGGTCGGCTCTCCCTCCTCGCCCGAGCCGATCAGCTGCAGGTCGGCCGTGAACGGGTCGTTGACGCCGATGCCGGTGACCGTCCCCTCGATCCGCAGGTGCTCGTCGGTCGCCTCGGTCACGGTCTCGACCATCTCAGCCGTCGGGTCCTCGGGCGGGGTGTCCTCGAACCCGCCGATCACCTCGGCGGAGAAGACGAAGTCCCCCTCCCGGCTGACGGAGAAGTCGTAGCTGTTGTTCTCGCCGGTCCCCGAGGACAGCTCGCCGATCATCGACCGATAGGTGCGCAGCCCCTCCTCGTCGACGGAGCGCTTCGCCGGGTGCTGGGCCGGCTGCCCGTTCCGGTCGCCGTAGGTGAAGCCGCCGAGGAACGAGGCGCCGTCCGGGGTGTAGAACCGCAGCTCCGAGATGCCGACGTCGTTGTTGGTCAGGTTGTGGATGCTGACCGAGCTCGAGCAGGTCGTGTCAACTCGCGCGCGATCGGTGCCGCTGATGTAGAACGCGATGTCGGCGTAGGTCGCCTCCTCGACCGTCAGCGCGCCGGGGTAGGACGCGTTCCCGCCGTCCGGCCGCCGCAGCTCGAGGTCCCAGGCGCCGCGCGCCGCGTCGGTGAGATTGAAGCGGACGAGGATCACCTCGCCGCCGTTCGAGTTGCTGATCTGCTCCAGGTAGGCGCCGGGGATGTCGCTCTCGCCCTCGCGCGTCAGGGTCACGGTGGGCGTCGGGCCGAACAGCCCGCCGTAGATCGTCACGGTCAGCGTTCCCTGGTCGCCGCCGCGGTTCGGCGAGATGTTCATGATCCAGGGGCTGCTCACGTAGCGGGCGGTGCAGGCGCGGTCCTCGGTCAGCGTCACGATCCCGTCGTCGCAGTCCGTGCCCCCCGACCAGCCCGCGAAGGAGGTCGTCGCGAAGTCGTAGGAGGGGCTGAGGATCACGCGCTGGCCCGCGGCGTAGGTGAACTCGCAGACGCCGTCGCAGCGCAGGTGCAGGGGGTCGAGGTAGACGGACCGGCCCGGGCCGATGCCGTCGATCGTGATCGAAAGCCGCTTCGGCTCGCGTCCGGAGCCCCGCAGCGGGGCCTCCGAAACGACCCCCTCCGCGTCGACGTGGAGCGCGGCGCTGGCGTCGCCGAGCGCCGTGGGCCAGAAGCTGACCGTCTCGGTGCGGTTCTCGTGCGGCGCGAGCGTGAACTCGATCGTCGTGTCCGAGCCGGCCCCTGCGATCCCGAACGGTGCCGGCGCGCGCACGGCGACGTCGACGGCGGTGCCGGCCGTGTTGGAGAAGGTCATCGGCGAGGTGAGGTGCGTACCGACGATCGACGGCCCGAAGTCGATCCCGGCCGGGGTCAGCACGAGGCCGCGCCCGCCGCCGCGCAGCACGACGCTGCGGGTTCCGCCGGCGCCGGCGTCGAGCGTCAGCGTGCCGCTCGACCGCGCCCGAGTCCGCCGCGGTGAACGCGAGCGCGAGCGTCGCGCTGCCTCCCGCGGGGACGGTCAGCGGCAGCGACGAGAGAACGGTGAAGGGGGGCGAAACGGCTGCGCCGACGGACAGCGCCGAGCTCCCCGCGTTGCTCAGCGTCAGCGACTTCTCGATCGTCCCGCCGAGCCGGACGTCGCCGAAGTTCAGCGGGGACGGGGTGGCGTCGAAGCCGACCGCGGTCGCTGCGAGGTCGACGCTCGCCGGTCCGCCCGTCGTCGCGAACGCGAGCGACGCCGCGGCGCTGCCGACCGCGCCCGCGGTGAAGCGGACGGGCACGGCGCGGCTGGCCCCGGCGGCGAGCGAGAGGGCGCAGCCGTCGGGCAGGGAGAAGGGCGGGGCGACGGTGCAGTTCCCCGTGAGCGTGCCGGCGCCGGCGTTCTGCGCCGTCACGACGCGGTCCGCGTGGCTGCCCAGCGTCACGGTGCCGAAGTCGAGGCTCGCCGGGTCGACGGCGAGCTGCGGCGTCGAGGGTACCGCGCCGCTCTTCAGGACGGTACCGTACTGGCCCAGCGCGAGGAACGAGTCGGTCGGCAGGTAGACCGCGTCGTCGAGCCCGTTGACGGTCGGTGCGGGAGTGACGCTCGACCAGACCGTCCCGTCGGTCGAGGTGATCACGGCGCCCCCGCGGCCGACGCCCAGGAAGCGCCCGCCGCCGTGCGCCACGCCGTAGAGCCAGGCGCTGCTCGGCGCCGTCACCTTGGTCCACGACGATCCGTTCGCGGAGACGACGATCGTGCCGTACTCGCCGACCCCCACGAACGAGCCGCCCCCGAACTCGACGTCCCACAGCGTCTGCGTCGCGGCCTGCGACGCGGCGGGGCTCCAGGTCAGGCCGCCGTCGGTCGAGAACAGCGTCCGCGCGGTCGGGTCGAGCAGCTTGATCCCGACGGCGACGAAGGTCCCGTTGCCCCACGCCACGCCGTAGAGCCGGTTCAGCGTCGGCGACGCGACGGTCCCGAACTGCTCGCCGTCGGTCGAGCGGACGATCGTCCCGGCATTGCCGACCGCGAGGATCACGCCGTTTCCGCAGGTCACCGCGTTCAGGTCCTCCGACGTTCCGGAGCCCTGCTCGGTCCACGCCGCTCCGTCGGGCGACGTGAGGATCGTCCCGCCGGCGCCGACCGCGACGTAGCGCGACTGGCAGAAGGTCACGCCGGAGAGGCTCTTCGTCGTCGGCGTGGCGCGCAGGGTGAAGCTGGTGCCGTCGTCGGAGGTCAGGACGGTCCCGGCCCAGCCGACCACGACGGTCCGCCCGCCCGCGGCGACGCCGGCCGTCAGCTCGGCGCCGGTGCCCCGCTGGCGTGCCGTGAACTGCAGCCCGTCGGGCGAGGTGAACAGCCCGCCGCCCCAGCCGACCGCGATGAAGCGCGACCCGGTCCACGCGATCCCCTGGAGCGGGGCGGTCGTCGGGGAGTTGCCCGGGGCCCATGCCGCCGCGTTGGTCGAGGTCAGCACCGCACCCTGGTCGCCGACCGCGACGAAGCGCCCCGCGCCATAGGCGATCCCGAGCAGGTTGGCGTAGGAGCCCAGCGCCGATTCGGTCCAGCCCGAGCCGTCGGTCGAGACCGCGACGCTGGTGCCGCTGCCGGCGACGACGAATTTCCCGTCGCCGAAGGTCACGGCCTGGTTGTAGGCGGTGCCGGCCTCGACGGGGGTCCAGCCCGACCCGTCGGTCGAGACGAGGACCGAGCCCTTGCCACTCGCCGCGGCGTTGGTCGCGACGAAGTGGCCGTTGCCGAACGCGATCCCCGCGAGGTTCTGCACCGACCCGGAGGTGGCCGGCAGCCAGCTCTCGCCGTTCGTCGAAGTCAGGACCGAGCCGTGGGTCCCGACCGCGACGAAGCGGCCGTTCCCGTACGCGACCGCGTTCAACTCGGCGCCGGGCGCGCGCACGGTCCAGTCGAGGCCGTCGGGCGAGGTCATGATCCCGTAGCCCGAGCCGCCGGCCGCGACGAACAGCCCACCGGCGTAGATCACGCCGCCCGCGTAGTCGATGCCATCCGGCAGCGCCAGCGCGCTCCAGCTCTCGCCGTCCGTCGACGTCACGAGCGCGCGCTCGCCCACGGCGACGCACCGCGACGGCGAGCAGGCCGCGCCATAGAGCGGGTTCCCCTGGGGCGTCGGATTGCGCCACGCCCACTGCGAGACGTCGGCGGCGGAAGCGAAGCTCACCGCGCAGATCGTGAGTACGGCGGTCGCCAGGGACACTCGTCGCGATGTCATGGATCGGCTCTCCGTTCGAAGACGGAAGGCCGGCGCACGCGACGAACGCAACGGGGAAACCGAGTAACGGCGGGCGCACCGCGGGCCGGGCTTGGCCGTCACACCTTGATACGGTGAGCCGCACCGCGGCGTCAATCGCGATAGGCGAGAATAGTGAGCGGCTGCACGCGTTAGTCGGGCGAGTGTCTCGGCGATGCGGAAGCGACGCCCGCGGCAGCCTCAGCGACGCTGTTCGGACTGCACCGCGAGGGCGCGCTTCCTGCCCCCGTTCAATCCAGCCGCTTGTTCCAGAGCAGGTAGAAACAGGGGTTGCACGGCGGGTCCGGGTCCGACACCCCTTCGACCCCGTCGGCGAGCGGTCCGTAGACGAGTCCGAACGGCCCCGCCGGATCCAGGTCCGTGCGATAGACGAAGTAGGGTCCGTCGATCGCCGCGTTCTCGCCGTGGGCCGGGCTCCAGTCGAGCTCGACGGTCGTGCCGGCCCGGTGGAGCATGAGCGTCAGCTGGAGATCATCACCCGCGGCCCGCGGATCGCGCCCGTTCGCGACCTCGGAGCCGTCGTTGTCGCCGCCGTCGTCGCTGTCGCCGCGGCAGGGGAGCGTGCCGAGCGCGAACTCCGCGCCGCTCGTCAGGCCGTCGTCGTCGGGGTCGAGCCCTGCATCCGGCAGTTGCAGGCCGAGGCAGGCGTGAAGCGCCTCGTAGTAGTCCGGAAGGCCGTCGCCGTCGCCGTCGGGGACCACGATGTCGAGGTAGTTGAGCATCGTGTACTCGCCGGCGACACCCATCTCCAGCGACAGCTTGTGGTCGTTGACGGTCACGGGGAGGGTGCGCACGAGGAACGGGCTGGAGGCCTCGTCGTTGACGAAGGGCATCCCCTCGATCACGACCTTGTTGTGCGGATACGTCCGGCCCGGCCACCCGACCGAGACCGTCACGTCGTAGGTGCCGTTCGGCAGGTCGAACTCGAACGTCTTGATCCGCCCGAAGTCGTCGTAGAGGATGCTGCGCTGCAGGGGGTTCGGCCCGGACGGGACGTACGCGTAGAACGCCTGCGTGAAGTCGCCGTACCAGCCGTACCCCAGGGCGGTGCCGTAGGGCTGCCAGCCGATCTTCATGTAGGTCTTGCCGTCGACGACCAGCGGATCGTCCAGCGGCTGACCGGCGGGGTCCTGGAAGTTGATGAAGAAGCTGGCCGGCGGACCTTCGCCCCGCGGGTGCTGGGCGGGCGGGAGCGCGTCCGGGAAGACGGCCGCTCTCGCCGCCGAGGTAGAGGCCGATCTGGCGCCGCAGCTCGTAGAAATACTCGCCGTTGCGGTTGTAGGCGGTCAGGCCGCCGATGATCCGGTCCGCGAGCGGATCGGCCGCGTTGGGGACGTCGACCTGCGGGGCGCCGCCGGCGACGGCGTAGAGGTACTCGTAGTCCTCCAGCCCGTCCCGCATCAGCTCGAGGCGGATCGACGGGACGAAGCGGTGGCCGTTCGAGCCGTAGGCGATGGGGGTGTTCGACTCCGAAGGCGGGTAGAGCAGGAAGGTCTCGCCGTTCTGCGTGCCGGTGTACGGAGTCGTCCAGGGGTTCGGCGTCCAGGCGTTCATCTCGTAGTGCGACGAGCCCGCGGACGCGGTACTTCCAGAGGAACCACGCGGTCAGCCGGGCGTCGACCCCGGGGTGATCGAGCGTGATCGGGTTGAAGCGCGGCGTCCGCGTTGCCGCCCAGGAAGTAGACCCAGGTCGACTCGCCGTGGAACGCGTCGCGGTTGCCGGAGACCGCCGGATCGAAGTTGTTGAAGTAGGCGAGCCAGGTGTCGATCTTGGCGCCGGTGAAGGTCGGGTGAGCGTAGATCTCGGGGCGCGGCTCCTCGGAGACCATCAGGGGCAGGTCGGGCGCGGCGCTCTTGAGCAGCTGCGAGTACCAGGCGATGGCGTCGTAGTCGGCCGGACCCTGCGGCTCGTTGGCGATGAGCCAGTAGGCCCGGTCGAGGTAGCCGAGACCGCTCAGGTAGTTGCGCAGCCCGGCGACGTACTCCCGCCACTCGAGGTTGTAGGGCGTGTCGGGGTTGTTGCCGGGGACCCAATCGGCGGCGGTGCGCGTCTGGCCGCAGAAGCTGACCGGTCGCGGGTCCTGCGCGGGGTTGCTGCTCCCGTAGCCGGCGGCCCGGAAGCTCGGGAAGCCGGTGCCGTTGTTGAAGCCGGTGCCGCCGAGATACTTCGCGGCCGGGACCTCGAAGCCCCAGACGCCGTCCGTATCCGTCAGGGTGCCGGCGCAGTCGTAGGAGATCAGCGGCGCGCCGCCGCCGTAGGTCAGCCCGCCGGGCCAGGTGGGGGTGCTCGGCGTCAGCCGGTGCTCGACCATGAAACGGTTGATCCGCTCGACGTAGGGGAAATAGTCCGTCACGCCGTAGTAGCTCATGATCGTGCTGTAGGAGACATTCATCTCCGAGCGCACGTGAAGCGCGTCCGGCACGGCGAAGCCGAAGACGTGAAGCCGCACGGGGATCGCGATCCCGCCGACCTGGACATCGGCGGTGTAGTCGCCCGCAGGGGTTCCGCGCGGGACGTGGACGGTGAACCACAGTGCGGTGTTCTCCCCGGCGCGCATCGCAATCGACGCCGGGAGGGGGAGCGGCCACAGCGGATCCGGGTAGTCGCCCGTCCGGCCCAGGTTGTCGGAAGGGGTGACGATCGGGACGTACTTCACCTGGTGCAGCTCGGTCGTGATCCCGGTCCCGAAGTCGCCGATGCCGACCGCGACCGAACCGGTGGCGGCCGGACGCACGACGATCTGGAACGGCTCCGACTCGTTGCTCGCGGCGTAGACGCGGACCTCGCCGTCGGCCGCGGTGGGGACGGCAGCGTCCTTGAAGACGCGCTCGGTGGGAGGCGTGGTCCAGACCTGGTACGACGCGGTGGACTGGCTCAGCCGGTGGGTATACGACTCGGTCTGTGCTCGAACGGCCGGGCCGAACGGCGCCAGCGCCACGAGGAACGCGAGCGCACGGACGACCGGACCCTGCCAATCCTGGTTGCGCTGCGGCATCTCGACGTTCCCCCGGAAGACTTACTGGGCTTCGGTCATGAGTACGCCGAACCAGCCGGGAGTCGCCAGCGGATTCGCCACAGGCTGCGGAAACGGGCACTTGCGCGGGGTCCGGACCTTCCAGCGGCCGGTCACCCGGGCGCGGGGTTCACCACGTCCAGTGCGAGGACCAGCGCGGCGAAAGCCGCGCCGATCCAGGCGGCGATCGACCAGGCGCCCGAAACGGGTCCCGCGATGGCGAGTGCCGCGCAGCCCAGCGCCACGGCGCCGAGCACGACCCGCCGGACGGTGCCGCCGAGACGCCGTGCGCTCTGCGGCGGACGCGCGTTCCCGCCGCGGAACGTCGCGGGTTCGGGCGGTGGGCGGTGGGCGGCGGCTCTGCGCGCGCTTTTTTTTGGCGACCTCGGCCTCATCGTTCGGGCCGTCGGCGAGCGCGAGGCGCTCGAGTTCCTCTTCGGCGATCGGCTGCCCCTCCGGCGCCTTGCCCTCCAGCAGGTCCAACAGCCCGTTCGCCCGGTCGAGATCCGAAGAGGAGACGAAGAACTGCAGCCCGCGCCCACCCGGCACGCAGGCGAAGGCGATCCCCGCGCGATCCAGCTCGCCGCGGATCAGGTTGGCCTCGAGCTCGCCGTGCGACACCGCCAGCGGTTCCGCGCCGGACAGGGCCTCGAGCGCGACCGGGGCGCCGGGCTCGCGCTCGATATCCTCCCCCTCGGTCGGCAGCCACGCCGCGAGGCGCTCTCGAATCGCCGGCTCGTCGTCTTCGGCCGCGAACAGCACCGCGCCGCCGGCGGCCGGGCCGGACTCGAGCAGCGCGCCTTCGTTGGAGACGACGACGTGCGGGAAGCCCGCTGCGGTCATGCCGCGGCGGATCGCGTCGAGCGTTTCCGGGTTCTCCACCGCGAGCATCCGCACCAGGACAGGCGGTCGAGTTCGTGCCGGGGAGCGTTCGGTGCGGAGGCCCGGACCGCGGCTGCCAGCCGTGCGCGCGCGACGAGGTGCGCGCCGCCGCAGGTTGCGCACCGGGGGAGTTCACGCGCGTACCGGCCGCCACAGGACAGGCAAAGGACGACCGCCTCGCTGTCGGAGAGGTCGAGCCGGCAGTCGTCGTGTGTGCCATCGGGGTCGCGAGTCGACACGACGGCAGGGTAGCACCGGAATCGAAGCCGGCGATCTCCCCGCGCCCTCCGGCCGCCCCGCTCAGCGCGGCCCGTTCCCGCCGTCCGTTCCCTCGCTGACGACCTGCCAGAACAGGCCGTCCGCCCCGGTGACGAGCGACGTCTCGCCGGTCTCGGCGATCGGGCGCCGGACGATCCACGGCCACTCGGGCCGGGCCAGCCCGGCGTAGACCCGGTAGCGCCGGTGGCAGGGGTCGACGACCGCATCCCACGACAGCCGGACCGTCGTGGCGTCGAGCCGCTCGACCGCGAGGCCGCTCACGACGGCGGCGGGGCGGCACGCCGCCGCGGTCGCCGGATCGACGACGGAGAGCAGCAGGTGCGACGGCCACGCAGCGCTGTGCTGCACGCGGTTCGTCGCGATCTCGGTGTGGGTGTGCTGCCGGAACGGCTCGCCGGTCTGCGGGTCGACCTCGAATCGCGGGAAGTTCGACGACTGGATCGCGACGCGGACCCGGTGCCCGGCGGGAAAGACGATCGAGCTGTCCCACAGCCGGACGTCGAAGCGGTAGACCTGCCCCGGGGTGAGCAGGTGCTCCTCGCGGTGACCGAGGCGGTGCCGCGCGTTGAGGATGAGGTCGGTCACCAACATCGCGCGGCCGTCGGGGTAGACGTCCTCGAGCTTCACTGCCCAGTCGGTGTCGAGCCGGTCAGACGACGCGTAGAGGACCATCGCGATCGCCCCGCTGCTCTCGAGCGGCTCCGCCAGCGGTGCCGTCTCCCAGGTGACGACGTCGGCGCGGCTGTCGACGGGGCGCTGGTCGTACGGACCGACGAGGATCTCCTCGTAGAGGTTGTTGCCGCCGCGCGTCGGCACCGGCTGCTGCGGATCGGACAGATACGCGGTCTCGCCCGCGGCGGCGGTCGGCGGGATGCGGGAGAGCGAGCCGTCGGGCTGCAGGTAGAACGCCGTGGAGGTCGCGGGCGGTGGCCAGTCGTCCCGCGTGCGCCACGCGTTGCCCGGTGCGGTCGCTCCTTCCGGGAGTCCCGGCCCCATCGTGTAGACGCGCGCCGGCGGGTCGTCCATCACCCCGGTGTCCTTCCCCTTGAGCCAGAAGTCGAACCAGCGCAGGCGCAGCGCCGCGTAGTCGGAGAAGACGCTGTGGGGCGGATAGGTCAGCGCGCCCTGCGCCTGCCCCTGGCTCCCGCCGTGGACCCACGGGCCCATCACGAGCTTCTGGTTGCGGCGCGCGCCGGGACCGCCCTGCTCGTTGATCAGGCGGAACTGGTCGAGCGTCCCCTGCGTGAACAGGTCGTACCACCCGCCGATGTGGAGGATCGGCGCGCGGACCTGGCCGGCGCGGAGCAGCAGGTTGCGCTCGTCCCAATAGGCGTCCTCGTCGGGGTGGGCCCAGTACTCCTCGAGCTTCCCGGCCGAGCCCTGGTTCGTCAGCCAGGTCTCGATCAGGTTCTTGAGGAACACGCCGCCGGGGTAGGTCATGTCGCGGTACTGGTCGGCGGAGGCGACCTCGGCGATCGAGCAGACGAGGTGCGGCGGCGCCGCGCCGGCGAGCCGCAGCTGCGTCATGCCGGACGCGGACGCGCCGAAGGTGCCGACCTGCCCGTCGCAGAACGGCTGCGTGGCGATCCACTCGACCGCGTCATAGCCGTCCTGGTTCGCGCCCCAGCCGTCGTCGTCGAAGACCTCGTCCACGCCGTCCGAGTCCTCGCGGCCGCGCGTGCTCTGGACGACGACCGCGTAGTCGGCGACGAGGAAGGCGCGCGGCGGTTCCCCGCGGGGATACGGGGTGCGCTGGAGCAGGGCCGGCCAGCGCAGGCCCGCGCGTCGCGACGGGAGGTAGATGTCGGTGCCGAGGGTCGTCGTGCCGTCCCGCATCGGCGCGCGATCGACGCGCTTGTTGGACGCGACCTGGAAGTTCACGCCGCTGGCGGGGCCCGCCGCCAGGTTCACGGTCGCCACGCCCGGGCGGGTCGTGTCGGCGCGTCGCGGCCCGATCCCGGAGGCGTCGACACCGCCGTTCAGTTCGTTGAAGAGCAAGTGGTGGTGAGTGAAGACGAGCAGGCGGCCCATCCCGGGGAGGGTCTCGTCGAGGTCGAAGCGGTAGCTGCCGAGCCCGTTGGTGACGGTCGTCCACTCGACCGGGATCGGGTCGTTCGGCCCGACCGACTCGGCGACGGACATCCGCGTCGCGCCGACGGTCACGAACGCCCACGGCGATCCGGCCTGCTCGCTGGTGACGCGGCCGGTGACGGGGCGGGTCGCCTGCGCGGGGGGGGCGGCGAGGGCGAAAGCGAGGGCGAGCAGGCCGAGGAACGAGAAGGCGGGGCGGGAGGGCGGGCGCATTGGTCGGGACTCCGGACCGGGACTATACGCTGGCTCCCGCTGGGCTCGACTTCGGGCCGCCACAGAGGGCGGCCCCTACTGGAGCGTGCTGCGCCCGATCTGGAACCGCATCAGCCGGCCGCCGGTGGCTGCGATCAGCGAACTGCGAAGCGCGTCAGCGCGCGTCTTCTCGTGCAGCGAGGCGCTCCAGTAGCTCTCGCCCGAGCGGGTCACGACCTCGAACTGCACCGAGGGGCGCTGGCCGCCGAGCAGCGTGCGCTCGGGGACCGCGAACTCGGTCACCGACGCGACGAGCGACTTGGGGATGGCGATCGGGCCCAGCGGGGCGGGGCGGTCGAGAACGAGCACCGACTGCGGGGCCCAGCGCGCGCCGTGGAAATGGAGTGCGCTCGAGGTGCCGACCACCGCCGCGCCGGCGAAGAAGCAGAGTGCGAGGGTGAAGTACGCTACGCGGAGGGCCCCGGCCCAGCGAGCGGGGGCGAGGCGACCTCGCAGCGAGAAGAACAGCAGCGAGAGCAACCCGCAGAGCGCCAGCACCTGCGTGAACAGGTACGGGGCCGGGGAACTGAACGCGCTGCCGAGCAAGGAACCCTCCGCGTCGAGCCACGCGACTTCTGTCGCTGCCCTTTGCAGCAAGGTACCGGGCCGGCGAACCAGGCGCCAAAGTTTTGTTTCATCCGGGGCCGTCCGCGCGTGCCGGGAGCGGACGGAATGGCCGAACTTGCCGCGGGTCGGGGGGGGTGGCTACCATCCCGGGACCCGGAGGCCCCCCCTCGTGACCCAGCGCCTGCTCCGCGTCGCCGCCGGCATCGTGCCGCAGGGCGACCGCTACCTGCTCCAGCGCCGGCCGCCGGGGACCCACATGGCGGGGTACTGGGAGTTCCCGGGCGGCAAGCTGGAGGAGGGGGAGACGCCCGCCGCCGCGCTGGCGCGCGAGATGCGCGAGGAGCTGGGGGTCGAGATCGACGGGGTGCGGCCGCTCTGGGTGATCCGCCACGCGTACGACGACCGCGAGGTCGAGCTGCACTTCCTCGCGGCGCGGATCGCGGCGGGCGAGCCGCGGGCGCTGCACGCCGAGGCGATCGGCTGGTACGCGCCGGCGGCGATGCCGGGGCTGCCGATCCTGCCCGCCGACCTCGAGATCGTCGCGCGGCTGGAGCCGGGGCTTCCCGCGCCGGTCCCGCCCGGCTTCTCGTGGTCCGCGACACGGCACGGCGCGTTCAGCGACTGCCCGCGCGCCTACTTCTTCGGCTACTACCTGGCCAAGGGACGCGCGGAGGACCCCGACCCGGAGCGTGCGCGGCTGGCTGCGCGACTGGCCGCGCTGACGTCGCTTCCGATGTGGGTCGGCTCGCGCGTCCACGACACGATCGAGGGGCTGCTGCGCGATGCGCTGGCGGGGCGCGTGGCGGAGGTGGAGCCGGCCGTCGAGCAGGCGATCGAGCGGATGCTGGCGCGGATGCGCCGCGAGTTCGCGGCCAGCCGCGACGGCGACCAGCTCACTGCCGACGACCCGCGCAGCGCGACGCGCTTCACCGAGCACGAGTACCCGCACCTGGCGGTCGGCGACGAGGAGTGGCGCGGGCGGGTCGACGAGGCGAAGGAGATGGTCCGGGCGTTCGCGGCGCACGGCTACCTGGACGCCGCGCGCGCGCTGCCGCGGGAGGCGCGGGCCTCGGTCGAGCGGCTGGAGAAGTTCGCGCTGGATGGTGTCGACGTCTGGGTGAAGATCGACTTCGCCTGGCGCGACGGGGACGGGCTGGTCCACATCCTGGACTGGAAGACCGGCCGCAGGGAGCGCGGCGAGAACCCGCTCCAGATGATGGTCTACGCCGGTTACGCGCGGAAGGCCTGGCAGGCCGAGCCGGAGCGCCTGCGGGTGCGCGAGGTCTACCTGCGCCAGGCCGATCCGGAGCGCCGCTGCACGATCACCGCCGAGACGATCGCCGCCGCCGAGGTCGCGATGCGGGCCTCGATCGGCGCGATGCTCGAGCGCGTGTCGGACCGGGTCCGGCACCGGGCGCGCGAGCAGGACTTCGACCTGGCAGCAACGGCGCGCCCCTGTCGCGGCTGCTTCTTCCGCGCGATCTGCCCGGCCCCGCGCGACGCGAGCGCGACGTGACCGCGCGCCGCCGCCGTCCGCCCGACGACGAGCCCGAGCGGGTCGTCGATGCGGAGGTCGTGCCGGAGGAGGGCGAGGCGGGGCCAGGGGGCGGCGGGGTCGTCCCCGATCCCGACGCGGGGGCCCTCGACGCCGGTGATGGCCTGCTCGACGCGAACCCGCTCGGCGCAGACCTGGATGCCGACGGCGTTCCCGCCGGGTCCGAGCGGGAGCTGGCCCGCGCGCTCGCGCGCGTCCCCGGGCGGGGCCTCCCGGCGCGGCTCGACCCGACCGCGCGCTACATCGCCGACGTGCGCGCGATCCCGCCGCTGCCGGCCGACGAGGAGGCGCGCCTGGCGCGCCTGTTCCGCGACACCGGGGACCGCGACGCGGCGGCGCAGCTGGTCAACGCCAACCTGATGCTGGTCGTCAAGCTGGCGCTGATGTACCGCCGCTTCGTCGACAACCTGATGGACCTGGTCCAGGAGGGGAACGTCGGCCTGATGGAGGCGGTCACGCGCTTCGACCCGGAGCAGGGGAACCGCTTCTCGACCTACGCCGCCTGGTGGATCAAGGCCTACATCCTCAAGTACCTGCAGGACAACCGCCGGATCGTCCGCTTCGGCACGACGAACGACCGCCGCAAGCTGCTCTATCACCTGCGCCACGAGCAGGCGAAGCTCGCCGCGCAGGGAGTCGAGGCGACGCCGAAGCTGCTCGCCGCGCGGCTCGACGTTTCGGAACACGACGTCGTCGAGGCCGAGAAGGTGCTGGCGGCGCGCGACGCGTCGCTGGACCAGCCGCTCTCGGCGGAGGGGACCGCGACGCTGGCCGACGTGCTCGCCGACGGGGAGGCGGACGCGGAGCACCGGGTCATCGCGGAGGACCTGCAGGAGAAGACGAAGCGCGCGCTGGAGGAGTTCCGCGCCGCGCTGACGGAGCGTGACCGCGCGCTGCTCGACCAGCGGCTGGGGGCGCTCGACGAGGCGACGCTGCAGGAGCTGGGCGACCGCTTCGGCGTGACGCGCGAGGCGATGCGCCAGGCCGAGGTGAAACTGCGCCAGCGGCTGGCGGCGTTCCTGAAGGAGCGGCTGGGGGACGACGTGATCCGCGGGATGACGGGGGGCGGGTGAGCCGTCGCGCGGACGGGGCGGCCTGTAGGGGCGACGGCGGCTCGCGATGCCGGCCGGGGCGGATGGAACCGCGGTTGCGCACGTGAGGCCCGGCGAGTGCCCGGCGACGACGAGAGCTCCCTGAGCTCATCCGCCGGCAGAGAGCCGGCTCGAACGCACAGCGGTTGGGCGTGCCGGGGCGACGGACTGGTCGAGGCCGTCGATCGCGCCCTCCGAGGTGACCGGAGTGTCGATTTCCGCGATTCCGGGCTCCCGTCGGCTCGGAGCCTCTCTGCCAGCGGCGGTGCAGCCGCAGAGCACTCTCTGTCACGGACGGGCATTCGAGGCGGTTCTCTGCGGACGCGGCGCGCGAAGCCGGCTCCCTTGACCCCAGGTGTGGTCCATTCCCGACGCTGGCGTGGCGAAGGACTCTCGGGCCGGAACACTGAGGCGGCCCCAACGGATGCAGGAGGCTCAATGCGGCAGGCTTGTCGGATGTTGTTCGTGACTCTGATCGTTGCTGCACTCTCCGGAGCCAGTCTCGCCGCCGAAGAGGGCAAGCCGGCGCCGACGATCACGATGAAGACCTACTACCTCGGCCTGATCAGGAAGGGCCCGGCCTGGACCCCCGGCGACACGCCGGAGATCCGCGCGCTTCAGGAAGCGCACATGGCGAACATTCGCCGGCTCGGCGAAGAGGGGAAGCTGCTGCTTGCCGGCCCGTTCACGGATGGCGGCGACCTGCGCGGGCTCTTCCTGTTCGAGGTCGCGACGCTCGAGGAGGCGAAGGCGCTCTGCGAGACCGACCCGGCGGTCAAGGCCGGCCGGCTCGTGGTCGAGGTCCATCCGTGGCTCGGGCCGGAGGGGCTGACGTACAAGGGGGCGGCGCCGCGGCCGTGACGGTTCCGTACGCGAGCCGTAGGGGCCGGCCTCCGTGCCGGCCCGTGGTGATCGGTCAGAGGTTCGGGCCGGCACGGAGGCCGGTCCCTACGGTTGCCGTGCGAAACCACCGAAGTTCAGACCGGGACGCCAGCGACACCGCGCTGGCCGCACCACGCCGCGCGCGCTAGGCTGACGCGATGCGCCGCACCGTCACCATCTGGCACCTCGAGCTGCGCGACCCGCTCGACTTCCGCCCCGTCACCGAGCCGCCGGCGGAGGTCGAGGTGCGGCAGGTCGAGATCGCCTCCCCCGAGTTCAACCGCTTCATGTACGCCGCGGTCGGCGGCGACTGGTGGTGGATCGACCGGCTGTCGTGGACGTACGCAGCAGTGGCTCGACTGGCTGCAGCGGCCCGAGGTCGAGACCTGGTGCCTCTGGGTCAAGGGGACGCCGGCCGGCTACTTCGAGCTGGAGGCGCAGGGGGCGGGGAGCGTCGAGATCGTCTACATCGGCCTCTTGCCGCAGTTCGTGGGGCAGGGGCTCGGCGGCTGGCTGCTGACCGCGGCGACGCGCCGCGCGCGGCAGATCGGCGGGGCGCGGGTCTGGCTGCACACCTGCTCGCTGGACCACCCCGGCGCGGTCGCCAACTACAAGGCCCGCGGCTTCCGGCTCTTCAAGGAGGAGACGGTCGTGCAGAACGTGCCGGCCCTGCCGCCGGGGCCGTGGCCGGGGGCGGAGCGCCCGCGTCCTGACGAGGACGGGCCGGGCGGCGGCGGGGAGCGGCCGTGAGCGAGGCACGGCCGTGAGCGATGCGCCGGTCCGGCGGATGCTGGTCGAGCTGCCGTTCCGGGTCAGCACCTACGACGTCGACTTCGTCGGGATCGTCCACAATGCGGTCTACATCCGCTGGCTGGAGGACCTGCGCAACAAGCTCCTCGACGAGTACTTCCCGCTCAAGGCCGCGCTCGAGCGCGGGATCGCGCCGGTGCTCTCGCGCACCGAGATCGACTACCGCTGGCCGGTGCGGATGTTCGACCGCGTCGTCGGGCGGATGTGGGTGCCGGAGACGAAGCGCGCGCAGTGGGTCGTGGCGGCGGAGATCGTGACGGAGGACCGCGTCGCGGCGACGGCGCGGCAGACCGGGTACTTCGTCGAGATCGAGAGCAAGCGGCCGATCCCGCTGCCGGAGGAGCTGAAGGGGCGGGTGTAGGCGGGCCGGTCTCCGCTCAGCTCGGGCGCAGAAGGACGAGAGGACAGTGCCGCGCCATCGCCTCGAAGTCGCGGTCGGCTGTCAGCAGGCGAAGTCCGTGGCGGAGGCACAGCTGGGCCAGCAGGGCGTCGATCGTTCCGACCTGGACCCGCGTTCCGGCGGCAGTGATTGCGGAGTGCGGCGGCCTCGATGTGATCCTCGATCTCCGGCGCGAGGACGGGCAAGAGCGAGAACTCCTTCACGATCCGTCGTGCGGCGGTCGGCCCCTGGAAACCCTGAAGCAGTTCCTGGAGCACGATCCCGGTCGTGACGATCACGTCGCCCCGCTCGAGGCACTGCTCGAGGAGCAGGACCTCGGGCGCCGGCGGGGCGGGTGCGCGGCGGAGCGCCAGCGACCAGACGCTGGTGTCCACGAGGACGTTCACGAGCGGGAGCGCTCGGCCTTGTAGTCGAAGTCCGGGTTCCACTCGAAGCGGCCGAAGAGCTCCCGCAGCCGCTTCTGCTCGCGGCGCGCGATGAACTCCACGAGAGCCCGGGTGACGGCGGCCTTCTTGGACTTCTCGCCGCTGACCTCGAAGGCCTTGTCGAGGAGCTTGGGGTCGAGGGAGAGGTTGGTGGCCATGTGTAGTCCTTTACACACTATCTTACACACCCGAGGTTCCAATGCAACCGAAGTCGCTCGCAGCCGTGGGGCAACGGCCGAGTCGACGGCCGCGTACGGTCGCGACTCCCGTGCAGGGACCGGTCGCGAAGTAGAAAGCGTACGGGTACGGTCGGGGGTCCCGCGCTGAGAGACCGCCTTACCGGTACCGGTTCCTTCTAGGGGGTGGGAACTGCGGCGAAGCGGACCGCAATCGCGTCCAGCGCGCGAGAAGCCACGGCCGAGCCCTTGAGTCCGGCTCGCTGCTGTGCTGACGTATCACCGCAAGCGGTCAGCCGGGTTTCTCGAGGGCAAGGGGGATGCCGTCATGCCGAGCGCGTCGCTGCACCTGTCGCGTCGTTTCGCTTCTCCTGCAATCCGCTGCGCCCGGCTGGTCCTCTTCGCGGCGCTGGTGCTGCCGTGCGGCGCGGCTTGGGCGCAGGAGACCACCGGCGCGATCGAGGGGACCGTCACCGGGCCCGACGGCAAGCCGCTCCCGGACATCGTCGTCGTCGCGACGATGCCTGCGACGAAGGTGGCGCGGAGCGTCGTCACGACCCGCGAGGGCGCATACCGCATCGCCGTGCTGCCGCTCGGCGAGTACGAGGTCGCGATTCAGGACCCGGGCTACCAGCCGGTGACGGTCAAGCCCGTCATCGTGCGACTCGGCCGGACGACCGCCGTGCCGCCGGTGCAACTCGCGCCCCAGGGCGCCCTCGTCGAGCACGTCGAGGTCAAGGGAAAGCCCGCCGATCATCGATCCGGTGTCCACGACGGCGGGCGGCAGCCTAACGGCGGGCGTCTTCGACAACCTGCCCGTTACCCGGGACTACATGAGCATCGCCGCGCTCCTGCCCAACGTCAGCGTCAGCTACCTCGGCGACGGCGTGAACATCGCGGGCGCTTCGGGCTTCGAGAACCGGTACTTCGTCGACGGGATCGACATGACCGAGGGGGTCATCGGGTCGGTCGGCACGTCACTGCCACCGGACTTCATCCAGGAGGTCCAGGTCAAGACGGCCGGCTACGAGGCCGAGTACCGGAGCGCCCTGGGCGGCGTGGTCAACGTGGTGACGCCGAGCGGGAGCAACGACGCTCGCGGGGAAGTTCATCGGCTACTGGACGAGCGACGTCGTGTCGCGGAGCGCAAGCAGAGCTCGGCGGCCCTCCAGCAGAAGGACTACACCCAGTACGACGTCGGATTCACCCTCTCCGGCCCGATCGTGAGGGACCGCGCGTGGTACTTCGTCGCGTTCGACCCGGAGTATCCGGAGGTCGAGACGGAGATCCCCGGGATCGGCTACTTCGCGGACGCTACGACGGCCTATCGCTATTCCGGGAAAGTCAACTGGCAGGTCGAATGCGGCGAACAACGTCGCATTGACCGTCGTCGGGGATCCACGGAGCGTGACGGAGTCGGGCGACTTTCGGCAAGCTTGGCACACTCCCCGATCTCGTTCCTCAATCCCGGACCCGTACCTCCGGGACATCTCAACAGGGGGCACGGCGTGTCCCTGCGCGGGACACACGTTCTCGGGCCCCCGCTGCTGCTCGAGACCTCGCTCTCGGGCCAGTGGTACGAGTACAGCAACCTCGCCGGCGACGGAGCGCGGGCGCGAGGAGCTGCTGTTCACGACGCCGCGACGGGCTGGTCCGGTGGCGGCTCGACGCCGACGGACTGGGACAGCAGGCAGTCGCCGCTGGCCGCGAAGGCGACGTCGCGCTCGGCCAGCACGAGCTAAAGGCCGGCGCCGAGTACCGTGAGAACAAGGAGGACCTGAACGTGCTCGGCTTCGCCATCATACACGCGACTATGAGCGACGGCATTCTCGGTGGGATCGCTGGTAAGAACGGTGACGCATTCGTGCTGGCTAGGGCGCTGGCGGCACCGCGGCAATCGCACGCTGACCGCCTTCGTCCAGGACTCGTGGCGCATCGGTCGCGGCTGACGCTCAACGTCGGCCTGCGTTGGGGGCGGGAGAAGATCGCGGACGACACGGGTCAGGTCGTCCAGACGATCGACAACGAGTGGCAGCCGCGGATCGGATTCGTGTATCTGCCGGGCCGACATCGGTACGCAGCGCATCTACGGGTCGGCAGCACGTTACTACCAGGAGCTGTCGACTTCGCCGCTTGCGATGGCGAAACATGGGCCAGGCGTGTCCAGCGTACTGCGTCGTACGATCACGATCCGCGACTCGATCCCACCGGGCGGCGATTGCTTCGGCGGTGGGTCCGGCACTACCCCGAAACGCCAGGCCTCCGGGGCAACTACTTCGACGAGTACTCTCTCGGCTACGAGCTTCAGCTCGGCGAGCGGCATCGGGGCGGGATCCGCGCGCTCTACCGGACGCTCGGCGACGCCGTCGAGGACGCGAATGGCCAAGGAAGGCGGGACATTCGATCTGGGGGAATCCGGGCCGCGGGGACCTGTCGCACTATCCCGAACCGACGCCGCATCTACGAGGCGCTCGAGCTGACGGTGCAGGGCCGGCCCACCGACCGCTCGGGGTACTTCGCGTCGTACGTGTACTCGGAGAACCGCGGCAACTACCCGGGCCTGTTCAACACGGACTTCTACTGGCCCGCGCCCAACGCGGGGGGTTCGTTCGACTTCCCCTTCATGATGGACGAGGGCCTGCTGCCGAACGACCGGCCGCACGTCTTCAAGGCGTCGGGGTTCTATGTCTTCCCGTTCGGCCTGAACGTCGGCGGCGTCGATTCTCTGGCAGAGCGGGACGCCGCTCAACGAGTTCGGCGGCAGCGCAGGTGGGCCCCTTACTACATCTTCCTCCAGCCGCGAGGGACGGCGGGTCGAACGCCATCGATCTTCGACATGAGCCTGCGGATGGACTACACCTTCACTGGCGGGATCGCTCGGACGCTGGAAGCCGCGACTGATCCTGGACGTGTATCACCTCTTCAGCAGCGGGACGCCGGTCGACTACGACCAGATCCACTACTTCGGATGGACGAGAACGGCAACCAGATCAACCCGAACCCGACGTACGGGAGGTGACGGCGTACTCGCCGCCGACGACCGCGCGCTTGGGGTTCGAGCTGAGTTTCTGACGGTCGTCGGACCGCTAACGGACCGGCCCGAGGTACTTGTCGAGCCAGCCGAGGGTCTCCTTGATCAGTTCGCTCCTCGGGATGAAGTGGTCCGTCTCGTACAGGATGAGCTTCTTGTCCTTCTCCGGACGTCCCGAGCAGGCGGAACATCGGCTCGACGTCCTCCTTCAGCGTGAGATTCGTGTCGTAGCGCCCGTTGAGCATGAGGACCGGGACGTTCACCCGGGTGACATAGTTGAACGGGTCGGCGACGGGAAGCTGGGCGGCCGTTGTAAAGCCCGCCCAGGTGACTGACCCCGGCCTTGAGTCGCCGGTCCCCCCGACCGCGAGAGAGGATGGGCGCCCAGAACCCGCCTTCGCTGAAGCCGTAGAAGCCGATCTTCGCGCGGTCGATGTCTCCGCGTCTCGAGGTAGTCGAGCGCTCTGCGTGAAGTCCTTGACGACCTTGATCATGTAGTCGGCACACCGCCGGGTCGCCAAAGTCTCGTCGGACCTCGGGCCGAGTCGATTCCTCGTCGTTTCGCTCCAGCGCCCCCTTGTAGACCGGGAGAACGACGACCCGCCCGCTCTTGACGATGAAGTCGAACATGCTCGAGCTCGAAGCTGTTCGGCTGTTCCTCGCGCGTCATGAACAGGTCGGAGCCGGGGAAGTAGACGACGGCCTGGAACGGCGGGCGGGCGTGCCTCGGAATGTAGAGGAATATCGGAAGCCGCTCGCCGTCGTAGGCGGCGGCGATGTTCACCTTCTCCAGGATCCAGTCGTGGGCGTGTCGTCGTCTCGGTCGGCGCGGAGGTCGAGATCCGTTGCGTCGTAGGCGAAACGGTCCAGGAAGACCTGTGAAGACTTCGTCCGAGACGGGCTGTCTCCGGTAGATAGTCCCTCGACGCCGGGTACCCGGCGAAGGGCTCGAAAGCCGCCGCAGGTATTCCGTCCGGGTCGAGGTAGCGCGCGCAGCGGAAGCCGTTGCTCGGGTCCCGGTCGAAGGGCGGTACCTCGGCGACGAGGTCGTAGTTGTATCTGGCGTCGTTCCAGGCCCACGCCGCGGATCGAGCGGCCGTTCGCCGAATTCGTTGGAGCACCACTCCCGGACGTTCCCCAGCATGTCGTACGTCCCGAAGAAGTTCATGCCCTGCGTGCTGCCGACGGGAGCAGGTCCTTTCCCGAAGTTGCTCCACGAGAGTCAGCGTCGAGCGGGAGGTAGACGACGGAGAGCGCATCCGACGGGAAGCGCGGCGAGCGCCCCAGTGGTCGACGGTCGGCAGGGCCTTCCCCGCGAATTCCGCGTAGGCCGCGGCCTCGTACCAGCTGACGCCCGAGACCGGGTAGTCGTCCTGTCCCTCCGGGTAGTCCCCCGCCTCCCACGTCGAGGGTCCGGGCCGCCCCGTGCGTGTCCACGAAACTCGCAGGCTTCGTCCCACGAAAGCGTCTGGCCGTCCTTGACGAAGGGGTGCTTCCAGAACTCCCGATGGGTGTATCCGCCGGCGTCGACGAACGCCTTGTACTGCCGGTTCGTGACCTCGTGGATGTCGATCAGGAAATCGGGGAGCTTCCCCGCCGGGGAGTCGCCGCCCCTGCGACCCTCGTCATCCCGGCGGGAAGCGTCCCTTGGGGATCGAGCCTCCGGTGGAACGGCAGGGGCTGTTCATTCCACTGCGGCCAGGTGAAGGTGGGCGCCGCCGCGTAGACGGTCTCGAAGCCGTCCTTCTCGATCCGCCAGCGGAGGAACCCCCTGGGAAGCCGGACGTCCGTCGAGGGGCGTCGAGCCGAGGCCCCGCCATCGCCCGTCCGGGGAGCTGTACTCCTTGACGGAGACACGCGCCCCCGGTGGGTCGGTGGTGACCGGAGATCTTCATGGAGCAGCGGGAGATCAGCTCGGCGAGCTTCGGGTCGTTGGGGATGTACCTTCTCGGCCTGAACCGCGAGATCGTAGGCCGCGGCGACGTCCTGGAGGCGCGTACTCGCCGATGCAGCCGCTCGATCTCCGGGAGCGCGGTGTTCCTGGCCCAGTCGATGCGCGCCTGGCGTTCCAGAGGGCGTAGCCGCCGATCGACGACACCGCGAGCACCAGCACCGTGGTCAGCGCGACCCAGGGGTTGCGGAGACGCGTCAGCAGCAAGCGCGGCAGCGAGACGCGCTGCGGCGTGCTCCAGGCCTCCTGGCAGAGCCGCAGCTCCTCGAGCATCTCCGCCGCGGAGGCGTAGCGCGCCTCGCGCTTCTTCTGGAGCGCCCGCTCGATGATCCGCACGAGGCCGGCCGGGACGTCGGGGTTCGATTCGGTCACGCGATCCGGCTGGCGGTTGAGCAGGCGATCGAACACCACCGCCGTCGTGCTCCCCCCGAACGCCTGCTTCCCTGTCGCCATCTCGTAGAGCACCGCCCCGAGCGAGAAGAGATCGGTCCGGGCGTCGATCGGCTCGCCGCGCGCCTGCTCCGGCGACATGTAGGCTACCGTGCCCATCGCGCTGCCGGGGGCCGTCATCCCCATCGACACCGTGCGCGTCGTCTTCTCGGCCTGCCGGGGCGTCTCCAGCAGAGTCTGCTTGGCCAGCCCGAAGTCCAGCAGCTTGGCTTGGCCGCGCGGCGTCACGAAGATGTTGGCCGGTTTGATGTCGCGGTGCACGATTCCTTTCTCGTGCGCGGCGTTGAGCGCGTCGGTGATCTGGACGGCGAGATCGAAGATCTCCGCGGTCGGCAGCGGCGTCTGGCCGATCCGCTGCCGCAGGTCCTGGCCCTCGAGCAGTTCCATCGCGACGAAATGGTGGCCGTCCGCCTCCTCGACGTCGTAGATCGTGACGATGTGCGGATGGCTGAGCGCCGAGGCGGAGCGGGCCTCGTGCACGAAGCGCTGCCGGCGCACGGGGTCGTTCATGACCTCGGCGGGCAGGAACTTGAGGGCGACGGACCGATCGAGGCGTAGATCCCGCGCCTTGTACACGACTCCCATCCCGCCTTCGCCCAGCTTCTCCTGGATCTCGTAGTGCGAGATGGTGCGGCCGATCATCGCGTCCTGCCCCCTGCGATAGGGCTACAGTCTGGAGCCCGTCGCACAGTATGGACCGGCAGGATCGGGGATTGGACGGAGCGGTCGAACGGGGTGTCAGGTCGCACTGCGGCAGGCGTGCTTACGGTACGCCGGTTCGCGTTAGAGCACCCCCCGGTCCCCCGCTTTCCAGTCGACTGGTCCTTTCAAGGGCAGTATGATTCAGGTATGAAAACGAATGCCAAATCCAGCATCACGCTTCCGCCGGAGGAGCTCAAGCTCGTCGTGGCGCTCCAGGCGCGACTCGGCGCGAAGAGCAAGGTCGAGGTCGTCCGGCGCGGCCTGCGGCTTCTCAAGGAGACGACCGACCGCGAGAGCCTGCGCGAAGCCTATCGCCGTGCGTCGGCCGCCACGCGGTCCTCTCTCCTGGCGGAGTTGGAGGAGCTCGACCACCTCACCTCCGAAGGCCTCGACGAGCCGTGAAGATCCGGCGTGGGACGCTCTACCTGGCCGATCTCGACCCGCGTTCCGGCACCGAGGCAGGGAAGACGCGACCGGTCCTCGTCATCCAGACCGACTTGCTGAACGAGACGGGGCACGCATCGACGTGGGTCCTTCCGTGTACGACGCGGTTGGTCGGAGAGAACATTCTGCGCGTCCCGCTCCCGCGCGGAATCGCAGGAAACCGCCAAGCCTGCGAAGTCATGATCGACCAGAGCCGAGCCATCGACAATCGCCGCTTCGTTCGGACCCTCAAGCCCCTGCCGCGGACCATCCTGCGCGAGGTCGAAGAGAAGCTCCGCCGGCTGGCCGAGTTGTAGTGTCCCGCCGCACTCCGCGGCAGGGAGCTCCCGCCCCCAGGCGTTTTGTCGACCCAACCCCGCGCTATCATCCCCCCCGTGCCCCGCACCGCCCTCGTCCTCGTCCACGGCGACGCGCCCGACCCGGCGCTGCTCGCGGCCCGCGCCGCCGCCGCCGACTGGTTCGTCTGCGCCGACGGGGCGGTCGGGACGGCGCTCGCGGCCGGGGTGACGCCGGACGCGGTGATCGGCGACATGGACTCGATCGATGCGCGCGGCCCGGGGATGGCGGCGCTGCCCGCGACGATCGAGCGGCTCCCGGTCCCCGACCAGGAGACGACCGACCTGGAGAAGGCCCTGCTGGAGGCGATCCGCCGCGGGGTCGAGCGCGTCGTCGTGCTGGGCGCAGCAGGCCGGCGCTGGGACCACTTCTTCGGGCACCTCTCGCTGTTCGCGCGCTTTGCCGACCGGCTGCAGCTGGAGGCCGAGGACGCGCACGGCCGGCTCACGGTCCTGCGGCCGGGGGCGTGGCACGCGCTCGACCTGCCGCCGGGCACGAAGCTCTCGCTGCTCCCACTCCCGCGCGCGACGGGGATCGAGACCGACGGCCTGCGCTGGCCGCTGGCGGGCGCGACGCTGGCGCTGGGGGAGCGCGAGGGGATCAGCAACGCGGTCGAGCGCGCCCCGGCGCGCATCCGGTACGCGGCCGGGTGCCTCGCGGTCTACGAGGTCGGGGCGGAGTGAGGTCGCAACTCCCGACTCACCGACTTACGGTAGCTGTCCCCGATTTCCCCGGTCTACGACCGATCTCTCCGATCCGAACGGTCGACCGCCGATCGGTTGCCGTCCCCGGGTACCTCGCTCCCGCCGTCCTCCCCCGCCATCGTCGCGAGCGTGACGAGGCGGGCCAGCAGGATCGTGAGGAACAGCGAGCCCGTGACGGCCTCGAGCATGGCGAGCGATCGCGCCACCGGATGGATCGGCAGGATGTCCCCGTAGCCCACGGTGGCCAGCGTGACGAAGCTGAAGTAGAGCCAGGAGCGGGCGCCGTCCGCGGCGTGGAACGGGTCCCTGGAACGCGCCGGGAGGAGCAGCTCGACCAGGGCGTACGCCTCGGCCCAGATCGCGCCCAGCAGGAGGTAGGCCGCGACCCCGCCCATGATCCGGTGACCGTGATCGGTCCGCTGCGGAAGGTCTGGGCCACGACGACGATCGAGCAGCGCAGAAGGGAGAGAGGGTGGACGCACTGGATCCAGGTGCGGGGCACTGGCACGAGCCAGCTCGCGGCTCCACTGCGACGGCGACCGTCGCGAGCGGCATCAGGACCTAGCGCGCGAACTTCCACGCGAAGAGCGCGCGCACGCCCGCAATCAGCATCATCGCGAAGAGAGCGTCGCCCAGCGCGCTGCGACCGCTGCCCGGCGGGATGAACGGCGGCAGCACGAAGATCGAGAGGAACAACAGGCCGAGGACGATGGAGAGGCCCCGGTCATGGCCCCAGAACCGCGTCAGGGCGTGGAGGACGGGCCAGCGGTGCTTGTAGCGCATCGCTCTTCACGCCTCAGCCTCCCAGCGCGATCGTCGCGACGACCAGGGCCGACCCGCCGAGCAGGAAGACCAGGCCCGCGAGCCACGGCCGGGCGACCGCGTGGCGCCCCCACGCGTACCCCGCCGCGAAGAGCAGCGCGAGCAGGAGCAGGTTGGAGACGCGCAGGGCCCGCCGGGCGTCGTCAATGAAGAGGAACGGGATCGCGGCCGGCAGGCTGGCCAGGAAGACCAGCCAGAAGCTGGCGATGGCCCCCATGGCGTCGGCCCGGTCATCCGGTTCGGCGGGATCGTCCCCGCGCGCACCCGGTGGACCACGCGCCGGTAGAGGTCCTGCCGCTCGTCGGTGCTCGTTACCGGCCCAGCAGGTCGTCGTACTCGCCGGCCACCAGCGCGACCGCCGACGCGTCGTCTTTCGTCGCCGGATCGACTGCGCCAGCCGCTTGCGCCGGCCGCGCTCGAACAGCCGGCCGACGATGTAGAGCACACCGTCGATCACGCCCCATGCGATGTTGCAGCCGATCGTGGCGATCAGCAGTTGGCGGGCCCCCTCGCGGCCTTCTTCCTGGAGCGTCAGCCCCGCCCCCAGGGTGAAGGTGAGGGTCATGATCAGGCCGAACAGGACCTCGCTCAGGCTCGATGCCGGGTCGAGGGACTTGCTGGCGATCGCGCTGCGGATCGTGGCCATGCGGTGGTCCTCGGCAATGCCCCGGGACGGGAGCGCCACCCGGGCTGCCTGCTTCCCCTGCGGGGCACGCCCGGGCGTTGCCAGCATGCCTCCGCGGGCTAGTCCCCCACGAGCGGAACGATCGACTGGGTCTGGACGTCCATCAGCGTCTCGAACTGGCGCTCGAGCTGCAGGAACTGCCCGGCGGCGAGGACCGAGACCTTCTCCGACATGAGGTCGAAGTACTTCCGTCGCAGGTTGTTCCGCTCCTCGTCCAGCTTGATGGAGCGGATCGCGAAGTCCTTCGCCTGGTCGGGGGACATGTTCTTGTAGACCTTGGCGTACTCGCGCAGGAGTGTTCCGCGGGCCTCTCCGATCTTCTTGAGTTCCGCGTCGTACTGGCTCTTGAGCTGCGCGAACGTCTTGGCCTGGTCCCCATCGAGCTTGATCAGCGTCTGGACCGCCGAGTCGCGCCGCTGCACGAGGTCTCCGCGAGCCGCCTTCAGGTACTCTTCGAGCGCCTGGGTCGACGGGTCCTTCGGCGTCCGCGGCTCGCGCCGGAAGCGAGAGGACCAGGGCCGATGCGATGAGAATCGTCGAGAGACTGAGCCACTTTGAGCGAGTCACGATCGGTTCCTCCTTGCGATCCGGACAGCGCGTCGGGAATCCTGCCGCGCTGGAAAACGCCGAGAATGCTAGCACGAATGCCTACTTCGTCGCGCCTGCCGCCTTCGTGTGATCCTGGTGGCACATCAGGCACTCCATGTGCCCCTGCTGCTGGTTCATGCCCGTGCCGGCGTGTTGCGGATCGTCCGGCCCGTGGCACTGCACGCAGTGCTCGATCTGCTTGGAGGGCTTCCAGGCCGCCGGCGTCCACCTGCCGGCGAAATACTCGTTGATGTAGTGCGTCACGTTGTAGACGACCTCGCCGGCCGTCTTCGCGCAGCGTTCCTTCTTCCCTTTCGAGGTCACCTCCTCGCCGGCGGCCAGCGTCCAGCTCGAGACGGAGGTGTGGCAGAGCGGCGACTTCGCCTTGACCCGGATCTGCCTGGGCATCGAGGAGATGTCGTCGAAGCGGTCGGTCGGGAACTCCTGCTCGGCGTACCAGTAGAAGAGCCGGTCGATGATCTGCGTGTAGGCGGAGTTCTTCTCGCTGTACGTGGCGAGGCTGATGATGCACGCCGCGCCGCCGAGCGCGCCGCACAGCGTGCCGTGCCCGCCGTATCCCGCCGCGGCGTGATGCATCATCATGTCGGGCAGCGTCGTCCACGGGTAGCCGACCTTCTCCTTGAGCAGGCCCAGCATCGACAGGTAGGCGGCGGTCCCGCAGCCGCCCTTGTCGAGGTAGAGGCGATAGGCGCGCCGGCCAGCCTCCAGCGGATCGAGCTTGACCCATTTCCAAGGCAGGGGCGGGGCGCCGGCGTGTGCCTCGGCCTTGGGCGGCACGGCGGCAGCGTAGGCCGGAAGCAGTCCGCCGAGGCCACCCGCGGCAAGAAGCGCGGCGGACCCGGTCAGGATGTCCCGGCGGGAGACCGTGATGGTGCTTTCGCTCGGCAGCTTCATGGTGACCTCCGGTCGTGGCCCTCGGGCCACTCGAATCAGGTCGGAACGCTCGAGAGCATCGCGCGCGACAGCACAACTCCGGCGAAGCTGCGCGCCCTGGAGCGGTGCGAGCATGCGTCCATTCTACCCCTCCCGCCGAGACCGTCTCAAGCGGCCAGCTCGCCTGGTATCCGCCACGGGCGGGCCGAAGTGTGCTGCCGATAACCGGCGTGGTACCGTCATCTGCAGCGGCGCCTGAAGCGTCGGCCCCCTGGAACCCGACGGCGACACCGCGAGAGGGAGAACTCCATGGCCCGCGCGCCCCGACCGAAGGACCTCACCGAGTGCACCGAGCAGAAGCGCCTGAATGACGCCCGCGAGGACGGGATCCCCTGGAAGAAGTGGGGACCCTACCTCTCCGAGCGGCAGTGGGGGACCGTGCGCGAGGACTACAGCACGGGCGGCGACGCGTGGGACTACTTCACGCACGACCAGGCCCGCTCGCGCGCCTACCGCTGGGGAGAGGACGGCATCGGGGGGATCTCCGACGACAGGCAGCGCCTCTGCTTCGCGCTGGCCCTGTGGAACGGGAGCGACCCGATCCTGAAGGAGCGGCTCTTCGGCCTGACGAACAGCCAGGGGAACCACGGCGAGGACGTCAAGGAGTACTACTTCTACGTCGACTCGACGCCGACCCACTCGTACATGAAGTCGATCTACAAGTACCCGCAGCGCGAATTCCCCTACGGCGACCTGATCGAGACGAACGGCAGGCGTTCGCGCGAGGAGATGGAGTACGAGCTGCTCGACACGGGGGTCTTCGACGAGGACCGTTACTTCGACGTCGTCCTCGAGTACGCCAAGGACGGCCCGGAGGACCTCCTGGTCCGGATCACGGTCCACAACCGCGGGCCCGAGGCGGCACGCGTGCACCTCCTGCCGACGCTCTGGTTCCGGAACACCTGGTCCTGGGACGAGGGTGGAGAGAAACCGCTCCTGTCGGAAGCGGGACCGGGGACCATCCGCGCCGACCATCCCGAGCTGGGCGCGTACACCCTGGCCTGCGACGGCAAGCCGGAGCTGCTCTTCACCGAGAACGAAAGCAACGCCGAGCGCCTCTGGGGGCAGCCCAACCCGTCCCCGTACGTGAAGGACGCGTTCCACCGGTACGTCGTCGGCGGGGAGACGGGCGCGGTGAATCCGGCGAAGACCGGCACCAAGGCCGCGGCCCGCTACGTCCTCGACGTGCCGGCGGGCGGGTGCCGGGTCATCCGGCTCCGGCTCGCCGCGGAGCCCCCCAGCGCCCCCTTCGGGAAGCCGTTCGACGAGAGCTTCGCCGCGCGGCTCGCCGACGCCGACGAGTTCTTCGGAAAGATCACGCCCCCGTCGCTGACCGAGGACCAGCGCCGGGTCCACCGCCAGGCGCTCGCCGGGATGCTCTGGTCGAAGCAGTTCTACCTGTTCGATCTCGACCGCTGGCTGATGGAGCACGACGCCCACCCGCTGCTCGGGAGCCGGGCAGGCGGTGTCCGGAACGCCGAGTGGTTCCACATGTTCAACGGCGACATCATCTCGATGCCCGACAAGTGGGAGTACCCCTGGTACGCGGCGTGGGACCTGGCGTTCCACACGCTGTCGCTCGCCCTCGTCGACTTCGACTTCGCGAAAGAGCAGCTCCTCCTGATGCTCCGCAGCCTCTACGCCCACCCGAACGGGCAGATCCCCGCCTACGAGTGGAACTTCAGCGACGTGAACCCTCCCGTCCACGCCTGGGCGACGCTCTTCCTCTACACGGTCGAGCGGGACCTCGGGCGGGGCGACGTCCGGTTCCTCGAGCGTTCCTTCCAGGGGCTGCTGCTCAACTTCAACTGGTGGCTGAACCGGAAGGACCCGGACGGGCGGAACGTCTTCGCGGGCGGGTTCCTCGGCCTCGACAACATCGGCGTGTTCGACCGGAGCTCGCAGCTCCCCACCGGCGGATCGCTCGAGCAGGCGGACGGGACCGCCTGGATGGCCTTCTTCTGCCAGAACATGCTCGAGATCGCTCTCATCCTCGCCGAGGAGGATCCCGTCTACGAGGAGCACGCCTACCGGTTCCTCCAGCACTTCATCTGGATCTCCTACGCGATGGACCGTCCCGGCGAGCACCACGACGAGATGTGGGACGAGGCGGACGGCTTCTACTACGACCTCCTGAGGCTGCCGGACGGCAGCGCGACGCGGCTCAAGGTGCGGTCGATGGTGGGGCTCCTCCCGCTCTGCGCCTCCACGGTCTTCGAGGGGGACGTCCTCGAGCGGTTTCCGAAGCTCCGGGAGCTGATCGCGCTGTTCCGGAAGCGGCACCCGGAGGTCCTCGCGCACGTCGCTCCGACCGCGGAAGGGTTCGTCGGCTACGCGAATCGCCGCCTGCTGTCGGTGCTCAACCGGGAGAAGCTCGAACGCGTGCTCAGCTATCTCCTCGACGAGAACGAGTTCCTCGGCCCCTACGGCATCCGGTCGCTGTCGCAGTACCACCGGGACCACCCGTTCGTCTTCGACGTGGCGGGCCGCACCTACGACGTGTCGTACCTGCCGGCGGAGTCGAACACCGGGATGTTCGGGGGGAACTCGAACTGGCGGGGCCCGGTCTGGATCCCGGTGAACGCGCTCCTGATCCGCGGGCTGCTGAACCTCTACCCCTTCTACGGCGACGACTTCAAGGTCGAGTGCCCCACCGGACTCCGGGAACCGGATGACGCTCTTCGAGGTCGCCAGGGAGATCTCGCGGCGCCTCGCGGCGATCTTCGAACGCGACGAGAGCGGCCGCCGCCCCGTGTACGGCGGGACGGAGAAGTTCCAGACCGACCCGCACTGGCGGGACCTGATCCTCTTCTATGAGTACTTCCACGGCGACAACGGGGCCGGTCTCGGCGCGAGCCACCAGACGGGCTGGACGGGAACCGTCGCACGACTCATGGACCTCTTCGGCCGCCTCGACGCCGAGACCGTCCTCCGCACTTCGAAGGGGCAGGTCCGGTCCAGGCTGGTCCGCGAGCAGGTGGGCGGGACCCAGGAGAAGTGATGTCCGCCGGCCGGTACCCGGCGCTCTTCCAGGTCAACACGCGCGCGCGGCTCTCCGAACTCGCGCGGGAAGTCGGGCGTCCCGCGACGCTGGACGACGTGACGGACGCGGAGCTGGACGGGCTCGCCGCGGACGGCTTCGACCTCGTCTGGTTCCTCGGCGTCTGGCAGACGGGGCAGGCCGCCCGGCGCGTCTCGCGCTCGAAGCCGGAGTGGCTCGCGGAGTACCGCCGGGTCCTGCCCGATTTCTGCGAGGCGGACGTGACCGGTTCCTGCTTCGCCGTGCGCGAGTACCGTGTGCACCAGGACTTCGGCGGCGACGCGGCCTTGGCGCGCCTGCGCCAGCGGCTCCGATCACGCGGCCTGCGCCTGATTCTCGACTTCGTCCCGAACCACGTGGCGCCGGACCACCCCTGGGTCGAGCAGCATCCCGAGTACTTCGTCGAGGGAACGGAAGAGAAGCTGGCGGCCGAGCCGCAGAACTGGGGCCGCGCCGGGGACCGGATCCTCGCGTACGGCCGCGACCCGTACTTCGACGGCTGGCCCGACACCTTCCAGCTGAACTACGGCAGCCCCGCGCTGCAGGACGCGATGCTCGGCGAGCTCTCCCGGATCGCCCGGCAGTGCGACGGCGTGCGGTGCGACATGGCGATGCTCGTCCTCCCCGAGATCTTCGAGCGGACCTGGGGCATCGCGGCGAGCCCCTTCTGGCCGCGGGCGACGGCCGCCGCCCGCGCGGAGGTCCCGGGCTTCCTCTTCCTGGCGGAGGTCTACTGGGACCTCGAGTGGACGCTCCAGCAGCAGGGGTTCGACTACGCCTACGACAAGCGGCTCTACGACCGCCTCGAGCACGGCGCGGCGCGGCCGGTCCGCGAGCATTTCCTCGCCGGCCTCGACTACCAGGACCGGCTGGCGCGCTTTCTCGAGAACCACGACGAGCCGCGGGCGGCGGCGACCTTCCCGTCCGAGGTCCACCGCGCGGCGGCCGTCGTCACTTTCTTCGCTCCGGGGCTCCGCTTCGTCCACCAGGGGCAGCGCGAGGGGAAACGGGTCCGGATCCCGGTCCACCTCGGAAGGGGACCGTCGGAACCGGTGGACGAAGCGATCCGCGACTTCTACGGCCGGCTCCTGGCCTGCCTGAAGGACCCGGCGTTCCGCGACGGGCAGTGGCAGCTGCTCGCGTGCCGTCCGGCGTGGGAAGGGAATCCATCCTCGGAAGCGTTCGTCGCGTTCTCCTGGACCGGGCCGGGTGAGCGCCGCCGTCTCGTCGCCGTCAACTACGCCGGCCACCGGAGCCAGTGTCTCCTCGAGCTTGCCGTGGGGCGATCTCGCGGGCCGGGTCTGGCGTCTCGCCGACCGGATGGGGAGCGACCGTCTACGACCGACCGGGGGACGAGCTCGCGGCGTGCGGCCTCTACCTCGACATGCCGGCGTGGGGATACCACGTCTTCTCAGTGGAGCCGGCTTCCGTCCGCCCCTCTCTACCACGCCGGGAGCAGCAGACGTAACCCGTCGACACGCGGTGCTCACCGCGCACCCGGGGTGTGTCCGCCAGCCCGGCGATCCGTCGCCCGAGGCGTGTTACATTGCTGAGGCCCATCTCCAGCCGGTCTCCGGCAACGGAGGTCACATGTCGACCCTCGGCAGGACATTCCACGGCCCAGCTCACTCTCCGATCCCCGCCGGTCTGGCCATCGCGGCCGCCGTCCTCGCATCGATCCTCGTCAGCGCCCCGATCCTCGCCGCACCGGAAGCGAAGCCGACCCCTCCGGCGCCCGAGCGCGAGCAGCTCACCATCGCGCTCGAAGAGGCGATGAAGCCGTGGACCGGCGATCTCGACGCGATGATTGAAAGAAGGATCATTCGAATCCTGACGGTCTACAGCAAGAATCTCTACTTCGTGGACAAGGGTGTCCAGCGCGGCACGAGCTTCGACATCGGTACCCTGTTCGTGGCGGATCTGAACAAGAAGCTGGCGGCGACCAGCAGCCAGAAGAGCAAGAACCTCAAGGTGCAGGCGGTCTTCATTCCGCTCGATCGGGGCGAATTGCTGCCGGCGCTGCTTGCCGGCAAGGGCGACATCGTGATGTCCGGCTTCGGCGTGACCGACGAGCGCCGGAAGCTGGTGGACTTTTCCTCCCCGGTGATGTCGAACCTGAGCGAGGTACTGGTGTCCGGGCCTGGCTCGCCCGCGATCTCCAACGTGGACGATCTGGCGGGGAAGCAGGTCTTCGTGCGCAGGTCCTCGGTCTACTACGAGGACCTGGTGGCCCTGAACCGGCGCTTCGCCACCGAGAAGAAGCCTGCCGTGATCATCAAGGAGGCGCCGGAGACGCTGGAAGACGAGGACCTGATCGAGATGGTGAACGCGGGACTGATTCCGCTCACCGTTTCCGTCGACTTCCTGGCGAGCTTCTGGAAGCAGGTCTTCCCCGCGATCACGGTGCATGAGGGGATCACTCTGCGCACCGGCGGCGAGATGGCCTGGGCGATCCGCAAGGACAGCCCGCAACTCAAGGCCGCAGTCGACGCGTTCGTCGCCCGCAATGCCAAGGGGACCGCGATCGGAAACCAGCTCCTGACGCGCTACTTCAAGAGCGCAAAGTACGTCAAGGACGCCGGCTCCGAGGCCGAGCGCAGGAAGTTCCTCGCCCTGGTCGAGTACTTCAGGAAGTACGGCGACAAGTACGACGTGGACTGGCTGCTGATGGCGGCCCAGGGGTACCAGGAGTCGCAGCTCAACCAGGCCGCGAAGAGCCCGGTGGGCGCCGTCGGCGTCATGCAGGTCATGCCCGCCACCGGGAAGGAACTCAACGTCGGCGACATCGCCGAAACGGAGGCGAACATCCACGCCGGCGTCAAGTACATGCGCTGGATGATCGACAACTACTACGGCAAGGAGCCGATGACCAACCTGGACAAGGCGCTGTTCGCGTTCGCTTCCTACAATGCCGGCGCGGGCCGCGTTTCTCAGCTGCGCAAGGAAGCCGCCAGGCGCGGACTGGATCCGAACGTCTGGTTCCACAACGTCGAATACGTCGCCGCCGACAAGATCGGCGCGGAGACGGTGACCTACGTGAGCAACATCTACAAGTACTACATCGCCTACACCCTGATGCTGGAAGCCAGGGCAGAGAAGGAACAGGCCGTAGAGAAGATGAAGGTCCCGGGCAAACAGGCCCGCTGAGTTCGCAGCGACGCCCCGCGAGTCGCTCGAAGAGAAGGTGCTGCCGCCCGCCGGTCAGCCCGATCGGCGGGCGGCGGCGCGGCTCAGTACTCCTCGAAAGTGCGCTGAATCGCCTTGACGTCCGTCGTCTTCGTCAGCGCCAGGCGCAGCAGCACGCGCGCCTTCGCGGGGTTCAGGTCCATCCCCGCCACGAACCCCAGCTTGTCGTCGTTCAGCTCGATGTTGCGGCGCACGATCCCGCTGCCGACCCGCGAGCTGCGCACGACCACGACCCCCTGCTTCGCCGCCTCGGCCAGCGCGTCGATCAGCGCCTGGGTCCGTTGCCGTCGCCGACACCGGCCAGGACGATCCCCTTGGCCCCTGCCGCGACCGCGGCCTTGACCTGCGTTCCGTCCGACGTTCTCGTAGGCGTAGACGATGTCGACCCGCGGCAGGGTGGTGAGGCCGTCGAGCGAGAACTCGCTCTTCGTCGTGTGGCGGTTGGTCGGCGCGCCGTAGAGGGCCATCTTGCCGTAGTAGGCCTCGCCCAGCGGCCCGCGGCCGGTCGAGATGAAGGTCTGCACGTCCGTCGTGTTGGTCTTCTGGATGTAGCGCGCCGAGTGCAGGTCGTCGTTGGCGACGACCAGGATCCCGAGGCCTTTCGCCGCCGGGTCGGCCGCGACGGCCACGCCGTTGTAGAGGTTGAGCGGGCCGTCGGGGCTGGTGGAAGTGGCGGGGCGCATCGAGCCGACCAGGACGACCGGCTTGTCGCTCTTCGTCACGAGGCCCAGGAAGAAGCCGGTCTCCTCGAGCGTATCGGTGCCGTGCGTGATGACGATCCCGGCGATGTCAGGCTTGGCAAGTACCTCGTTGACCCGCCGGGCGAGCTTGAACCAGACCGCGTCGTTCATGTCCTGGCTGCCGATGCTGGCGATCTGCTCGCCTTCGAGGCGGGCCAGCTTGTCGACGCCGGGCGCGGCGCCGATCAGGGAATCGATCGAGAGGCTGCCGGACTTGTAGCCCGGGTCGCCCTCCTTGGGCTGGACGCCGGCGATCGTGCCGCCGGTGGCGAGGATCGCGACCTTCGGCAGGGACGCCTGGGCCGCGGGGGCGGCGGCCTGCGGCGCGGGGGCGGCGAGCGCGGACCACGCGCCAGAGACCGCGACGGCAAGGGTCAGAGCGAAGAGCAGAGCGGGACGCTTCATCATCGGTGTCTCTCCTATTGCATGAGCAGGACGATGACCGGCCCCCACGCGGTGAGCAGGATGTTGCCGACGGCGTAGGGGACGGTGTAGCCGAGGACGGGGAGCTTGCTGCCTGCTTCGTCCTGGATCGCGCGCAGCGCGGCGGTGACGGTTCCCGCCCCCGCACAGGCCCCGAGCAGGATCACGGGGTTCATCTTCAGGACGTAGCGGCCGAACAGGACGGCGACGATGTGCGGCGTCAAGGCGACCGCGAGCCCGACGAACAGGAGGCTGGGCCCGGTCGCGCGCAGCCCGGCGACGAAGCTGGGCCCCGCGCCGATCCCGACGACGCCGATGAAGACCGCGAGCCCGACCGTGTCGAAGACCCAGAGCGCCGGCTCGGGGATCCGCCCGAACGTGGGGCGGACCGAGCGCAGCCAGCCGAAGACGAGCCCCATGATCAGCGCGCCGCCGCTGGCCGTGAGGCTCAGGGGGAGGTCACCGACCCGCAGGGTCAGGACCCCGAGCAGCCCGCCGAGCAGGATGCCGAGGCCGACGAAGACGACGTCGGTCTCGCTCGACGGCCGCTCGATGTAGCCCATCGCCGCGCCCGCGCGCTCGACGTCCCACTCCGCGCCGGCAAGCCGCAGCAGGTCGCCACGGTTGACGATCGTACCGGCGGCGAACGGGATCTCCTCGCCCGCTCGCACCAGTTTCATCAGCACGACGCCGCGCCCGTGCTCCTCGGCCAGGGACTCGAGCGACCGCTCCGCGACGGCGCGATTCGTGATGACGACGTCCAGCGCGACGATCGGGAAGTCGAGGAGTTCCGGGTCCTCGACCTCCTCGGTGAAGAGCTGTCCGGAGCTCAGCAGTACGTTCCGGCGTGCACCCAGGACCGCGACGTCGCCCGCCTGCAGCACCAGCTGGGGCGCTGACTCGAGGATCGTGCTGCTGCGGCGGACGCGCTCCACGAACACGCGGTTCGGAGCGAACGATCGCTCGACCTCCGCCACAGTGCGCCCCGCCAGCGCGGCGGGAACCCGGAAGGCCCGGATGACCCACTCCCGGTAGGCCGACTGCGCACTTCCCTCGCGGCCGGAAAGGGAACCGGTCTCCTTTTCGAGCTTCCGGCTCTCCTCCTTGAGGTCGACCCGCATCAGCCGCGGCGCGAGGCTCGACAGGAACCAGACGACGAAGCCGGTGCCGACCAGGTAGCTCACCGCGTAGGCGACCGGGATGTTGTTCATGAGCGCGGTCTTCTGCGCCTCCGGCAGGTCGAGGCGGGCGATCGTGTTCCCCGCCGTGCCGATGATCGTCGACTCGGTGAAGGCCCCGGCCAGGAGGCCGGCCGCGGTCCCGACGTCGTAGCCCATCAGCTTCGAGGCGATCACCGCAACGATCAGGCTCGTCACGCAGAGGACGGCGGTCAGCAGGACCTGGGTCAGCGCCGCCTTCTTCAGGCCGCGGAAGAACTGCGGGCCGACCTTGTAACCGGTCGCGAACAGGAAGAGCGCGAAGAAGGTCGTCTTGACGACGGGAGCGATCGGGATCGCGAGCTGGCCGACGAGCACGCCGGCCAGCAGCGTGCCGACGACGTTTCCCAGCCGGAAGCTCCCCACCCGGATCCGGCCCAGCACGAAACCGATCGCGAGCGTCAGGAAGATCGCGAGTTCCGGATTCTCGCGGAGCGTGGTGACGAACCAGTCCATCGCGCGCCTCTCCCGGGTCCTAGCGGGTCACGAACAGCAGCCACGGCACGCCCACCACGAGGTACACGAGCAGGTTGAAGGCCGTCGTGAGGGCCCCCAGCTTGTACAGCTCGGCCTGGGTCAGGTAGCCGCTTCCCGCGAACAGCAGGTTCGCGCTCGAACCCTGCGGCGTGTTGGCGGAGAAGTAGTTGGTGGCGAACAGCAGCTGGAAGGCGAGCGGCGCGACCGGCACGCCGAGCTTGACGCCGACGTCGAGGAACACGCCGAACAGCGCCAGCAGGTGCGCGGTCTGGCTGACGAACAGGTAGTGGAGCAGGACGTAGGCCAGCACGAGGATCAGGCCGGTCACGAGGGGGGAGAGCCCGCCCAGCCCGCCGGCCAGCCGCTCGCCGAGGTAGCTCATGAACCCCAGCTCGTTGAGCTGGCCGCTCATCGTGAAGAGGACCGCGAACCAGATGAAGGTCGCGAGGACGTCCCCCTCCTTCGCGATGTCGCCGAGCGTCAGGACGCCGGTCGTCAGCAGCACGCCGAGCCCGAGGAACGCGATCGCCGTCGAGTCGAGCCCCAGCGTCGCCGCCGAGGCCCAGAGCGCCACCATGCCGACGAACGTCGCCGCGACGATCTTCTCGTCCCGGCTCAGCGGGCCCATCGCGGCCAGCGCCCGGCGCGCGGCCTGCGGGGCCTCCGGCGTCGCCGTGACCTCGGGCTTGATGAGCTTGTAGAGAAAGAGCGGCAGCAGCGCCATCGCCGCGAGCGTCGGAACGGACGAGGCGACGAGCCACGAGCCGAAGCCGATCGTCAGGCCGTAGCCGCGCGCGATCTCGGACCCCAGCGGGTTGGCCGCCATCGCCGTCAGCCACAGCGCCGACGAGACGGTCAGGCTGGCCATCCCGGAGAACATCAGGAAGCTGCCGAGACGCCGCCGGTCCGGCCTGTCGAGCTTCGCGCCGGCCGCCTCGGCCACCGACAGCGCGAGCGGGTAGAGCACGCCGGACCGCGCGGTGTTGCTGGGGAAGGCCGGCGCGATCACGCCATCGACCAGGAAGATGCTGTAGCCGAGGCCCAGCGTGGAACGCCCGAAGAGGCTCACCACGAGGTGGCCGAGGCGCTCGCCCAGGCCGCACTTCACGACGGCGCGGGCGACGAGGAAGGCGACGACGATCAGCAGGATCGTCCCGTTGGCGAAGCCGGAGTAGGCCTTGGCCGGGGCGAGCGTGCCGGTGAGGACGGCCGCGGCGAGCGCGAGCACGGATGCGGTGAGGATCGGGAAGGCGCCGATCACGACCGAGACGATCGCGGCGAGGAAGAGCCCGAAGAGGTGCCAGGCCGCCGGGACGAGCCCTTCCGGCACCGGCGAGAACCAGATCGCCAGCGCCAGCGCGACGACGGCGGCGCGCAGGACGAACGTCCGGCGCGCGGGGGACGCCCCGCTCACGGCGAGGCTCCGGCGCGGCGGAAGCGCCCGGTCAGGCCGACGGCCCGGACCTGGAACGCGCCGTCCTCGCCCTCGACCAGGTACTGCCACGTGAGGGAGTACTCCCCCTCGAGGCCCGTGTAGCGGCCCGTCCCGCCGGTGATCGTGCCGACCAGCCGGCGACCCGTCTCCAGTTGCTCGCCGCGAACGCGGCTGTAGATCCGGTCGCCGTGCTCGTCGGTCCAGACCGAGCGGCCCACGCTCAGCCCCTGGCCGTCGTCGTAGCCGATCGTCTGGCCCTGGAAGCCGCGGCTCAACCCGCTCCCGCGAGCCAGGACGATCGCGCCCGAGACCTCGACGATGACGGCGCGGCCGCCGCCCTCGATCTCGATCGGGTGGCGGCGGCCCGCGGCCGACCAGGTCCCCTCGAAGGACTGCCAACCGGCCGCAGCGGGCGCTGGAGGGGGTGTGCCCGTCACGACCGGGTGGCCCGCCACGAGCGCCAGGAAGCCGGCGAGCGCGGCGGCAGTGCGTCTCATGCCGGCCGTCCTCCTCCCGTCATCGCGTTCGGGTCGAGGACCTTCGCGATCTGCTCCTCGGTCAGGATCTTCTTCTCGCGGATCAGGTCCAGGATCCCGCGCCCCGTCTTCATCGCCTCGGCCGCCAGCTCGGTGGCCTTGTCATAGCCGATCACGGGGTTGAGGGCGGTCACGGTCCCGATGCTGTAGTCGACGTAGTGGCGGCAGATCTCCGGGTTGGCCGTGATCCCCTCGACGCAGTGGACGCGCAGCGTGCGGGCCGCGTTCATGAACATCGTCTGGGCCTCGAAGATGCAGGCCGCGATCACCGGCTCGAAGACGTTGAGCTGGAGCTGTCCGCCCTCGGCCGCCAGCGAGACGGTCAGGTCGCTGCCGATGACCCGGAAGCAGACCATGTTGACGACCTCGGGGATCACCGGGTTGACCTTCCCCGGCATGATCGACGAGCCCGGCTGCTTGGCCGGCAGGTTGATCTCCCGGAAGCCGCAGCGCGGCCCCGACGAGAGCAGCCGCAGGTCGTTGCAGACCTTCGAGAGCTTGATCGCCAGGCTCTTCATGCAGGAGGAGTAGAGGACGAAGGCCTGCGTGTCCTGCGTGGCCTCGATCAGGTCGTCCGCGAGCCGGATCGGCAGCCCGGTGATCTTCGCCAGGTGCGCGACGCACTTCTCCGCGTAGCCGGCGGGCGCGTTGAGCCCGGTGCCGATCGCAGTCGCCCCCATGTTGACCTCGCAGAGGACGTTCTGGATCCGCTCGAGCGCGAGCACCTCGCCCGCCAGCGTCTCGGCGAAGGCGTTGAACTCCTGGCCCAGCGTCATCGGGACCGCGTCCTGGAGCTGGGTGCGGCCCATCTTCAACACCGGCCCGAACTCCTTCCCCTTGGCGCGGAAGGCCGCGATCAGTTCCTTCATCGCGGCGACGAGCTGGATGTTGCCGAGGGCCATCCCCAGGTGCAGCGCGGTCGGGTAGGCGTCGTTGGTGGACTGCGAGCAGTTGGCGTGGTCGTGCGGGCTGCAGTACTTGTATTCGCCCTTGGCGTGCCCCATCAGCTCGAGCGCCCGGTTGGCGATCACCTCGTTGGCGTTCATGTTGGTCGAGGTTCCGGCGCCGCCCTGGAAGACGTCCAGCGCGAACTGGTCGTGGAGCTTGCCGTCGATCAGCTCCTGGCAGGCCCCTTCCATCCCCTTGAGCACGTCGGCGCCGAACTGCTTGCAGTCGAAGTTGGCCCGCGCGGCGGCCAGCTTGACCATCGCGAAGGCCTTGATGAGATTCGGGTACAGGTAGAGCTTGACGCCCGAGATGGCGAAGTTCTCGAGCGCGCGCGCGGTCTGAACGCCGTAGTAGGCGTCGGCCGGGACGTCCTTGGAGCCGAGCAGATCGTGTTCGGTGCGGGTCGCGCGGTCGGTCATTTCTTCTTACCCCCGAGCATGGTCGAGAAGTTGTACTTGAAGGAGAACTGGATCCGGTAGTCGTCCGTGCTCCAGCCGTCCGAGTAGTTCTCGCGGGAGCCCCACAGGAACTCGGCGCCGGCCATCATGGCCTTGGCCGGGTAGTAGAGCAGGTTGACGGACGCGTACTGCCCGTAGTGGAAGTCGGCCGGCAACTGGCCACTGCTGTTGTCGATGCTGAGCATCGAGTAGCCGATCGAGCTGGTCCACCTGTCGCTCCAGGTGTGATCGAGGTAGGCGACGATGCCGGTCACGGGCAGCGCCACACCCTTGCCGCCGAACTCGTTGTCGGAGGTCCTCTCGATCCCGACGTCGACGGGGGCGTCGTTCATGTAGTTCTCGATCCCCTCGCCGTAGGCGTACTGGAGCTTGATCACGTCCTTCGACCCGGCCTTGATGTTCGAGCTGAGGTTGATCCCCCAGCCCGTCACGCCGCCGTCGAGGTTGATGCCGTCGTCCTGCGTGTCCTCCCACTCGATCCGGCGCAGGATCCCCGCGGCCTCGACGTAACCCCACTTGCCGGCGTAGCGGTACTCGGCCGACAGGTCGGGGAAGGGGAAGTGCGGCTTGACCCCTTCCAGCTCGACGCGGTCGGAGTACTCGCCGGCGTCGGCGCTGGCACCCGGCCGCTCGAGCGCGATCGTCAGGAACGAGTCGCCCTGGATCGGCATCCAGCGCACCTGGACGTTGCGGTAGAAGACCATTCCGTTGGGGCCCCAGTACTCGATCGTGTTGGGGAAGACGTCGACGTCCATGAACGGGCTCCAGTACTGGCCCGCACCGAACTGGCCGATTTCGCCGTAGAGCTGCCGGATCCGGATCGTGGTCTGGCCGGCGTCGGCGCCGACGCCGAACAGGTCGAACTCGAAGATCGTCTTGATCTCGTACTTCCCGGCGGGGATCCAGGCCTTCACGCCGAAGCGGCTCTGCCGGACGCTGAACCAGGTGTTCCCGTCGGCGCCGAACTCGTCGGGATAGGCGGGCAGCTTGGTCGGCCGGAGCACGTCGTACCAATCGGGATTGACCTGTTTGAAGTCGTAGATCGCGTCGGCCATGATGAAGCCGTAGATCTCCATTCGTGGGCCGGGCTGGACTCCCTCCTTGAACTCGGCCTGCCCGGGCTCCAGGCCCGCGGTCTCCTGGGCGACGGCGACCGTCGTGCACACCGCCAGCAGGATTGCCGCCGCGAGGATGCAGCGACTCATTCCAACGCTCCAGAGCCTGCGCTTCGTGCTCATCTCGTCTCCCTTTCCTGTAGCGTGATGATACTGACGTCGGCCCGGAGCGACCGGCTCTTCATCGCGGGAGGCCCCGGCCCGATGATCACCGGTGCGAGGATAACCCTCCCGAGCGGTCACGGAGGACCCCGCGAGACCACCGGAGGCGTGGCCGGCCGTATCTCGAGCTTGCGATGAGTCCTCGGCGCGACAGTGTCGCGCCTCGGGTGGCTCCGGCCGGCCGCACGCGCGCGACCGATCGGAGGCGGAGCGGCGGAGCGCGCGCGGCAAGGTAGTCTCTCCGGATGAGCTCTCCCGGCCTCGAGGCCTGGTGCCGCCGCGACCCCGAGCCCTTCCTCCGGGCCGAGTCGGTCCGGTTGCTCGCGGACGGGAGCGAGACCTACCCGGCGATGCTGCGGGCGATCGCGGAAGCGAAGGAGTCGATCGCCTTCGAGAGCTACATCTTCGCCACCGATCGAACCGGGCGGATGTTCCGCGACGCGCTCGTGGAGGCCGCGCGCCGCGGGGTCGCGGTGCGCCTGCTCTTCGACGCGGTCGGGTCGTGGTCGATCGATCGCTCGTTCCGCCGGCCGCTGCTCGATGCGGGGGTCGAAATCGCGGTCTTCCACCCGGTCCGGCTGACGCGGCCGTTCTGGCTGCTCAACCGGCGCGACCACCGCAAGATCCTCGTCGTCGACCGGAAGCTGTCGTTCACCGGCGGCGTCAACGTCAGCGACGAGAACCTGCCGGCCGGGCCGCAGGGCGGCTGGCGCGACACGCACGTCGAGATCGCCGGTGCCGCGGTGGCGGCCCGCCTGGGGAGCCTCTTCGAGTCGGGCTGGCGGCGAGCGCACCACTACCCGCCGGACGGGGGCCGGCCCCGTCGCCTGCTCGCAACCCGGGTTCCCGTAACGAACGAACGGCGCCGGGCAAGCCACGCCACGCCGCAGCCGCCGAACCAGGGGGTGCTGGTGCGCGTGCTCGGCAACGCGAACGTCCGCAACCGCTTCCGCATCCGCCGCGCTTACCTCGAGGCGATCGGCCGTGCCGCACATTACGTGCTGATCGAGAACAGTTACTTCATCCCGTCCCACGTCTTCCTGAAGGCGCTGGCGAACGCGGTGCGGCGCCGGGTCGACGTCCGCGTGCTGCTGGCGCGCCAGAGCGACGTGCCGGCCGCGGCCTGGGCCTCGCGGCGCCTCTACCAGCGGCTGCTCGACGACGGCGTCGGGCTCCACGAGTGGCCCGACGGGATGATGCACTCCAAGACCGCGGTGATCGATGATGTCTGGTCGATCGTAGGGAGCTACAACCTCGACCAGCGCTCGCTCTGGCACAACCTCGAGGTCGTTGCGGAAGTCGTGGACCACGGGTTTGCGGCCGCGCTGCGGGAGCGGATGGTCGACGGGCTGGCCCGCAGCGCGGTCGTCGACGCCGGCGACCACGCCCGGCGGGGGTTCATGACCCGGCTGCGCGAGCAGCTGGCCTACGCCTTCCGATATTGGCTATAGAAAAGGGGGGCCGAGGGTTAGAATTCCATCGGCCTGCCTGATCCTCGCAGGATCTCGTCCGTCCCATTGCGGAGGAATCGTGAACGCCACCCCGCCCCGCCCCCGTCTCGCCGGATCCCTGCTCGGCCCCGCGCTGCTGGCTTTGTTGCTGGGCGCCGCCGCAGGCTGCTCGAAGAAGGCCGAAGCGCCGCCCCCGCCCCCGCCGGAAGTCCTCGTGACCGGCGTCGAGCAGCGCGACGTCCCGATCGTGCAGGAGTGGGTCGGCGAGGCGCTCGGCGACCCGGACGTGGAGATCCGCGCGCGCGTCCCGGGTTTCCTCGAGGCGATCCACTTTACCGAGGGAGCGCCGGTCAGGAAGGGACAGCTGCTCTACTCGATCGACCCGAGCGAGTTGAAGGAGGCGTTGGCCCAGGCCAAGGCGAAGGTGGCCCAGGCCGAGACGGGCCTCGCCTACGCGGTCTCCGACGTCGCGCGCTACCGGCCGCTGGCCGAGATCAACGCCGTCAGCAAGCGCGATCTCGACGCGGCGGTGGCCAAGGAAGAGGCCGGGCGGGCCGAGGTCCAGGCCGCGAAGGCCGCGCAGGCGATCGCCGAGATCAACCTGTCGTATTCGCGGGTCACTGCGCCGCTCGCCGGCCTGATCGGGATCTCGAAGGCCAAGGTCGGCGACTACGTCGGCCAGGGATTCGGCACCGCGCTGCTCAACACGATCTCCCGCGTCGATCCGATCCGCGTGCGCTTCTCGATCACCGAGCGCCAGTTCCTCGAGTACGCGCGGCGACGTGCCAGCGCGGCGGTCGAGGAGGGCGGCCCGTCGCGGCCGGAGATCGAGATGATCCTCGCCGACGGGACGGTTCACTCCCACAAGGGCTACGTCGACATCGCCAACCGCGAGGTCAGCGCCGGGACCGGCTCGCTGATGCTCGAGGCGGTCTTCCCCAACCCCGACGGCTGGGTCCGCCCCGGCCAGTACGCCAAGGTCCGCGCCGTGGTCGAGACGCTGAAGGGGGCGCTCGTCGTCCCGCAGCGCGCGGTCGTCGAGCTGCAGGGGCAGTACCAGGTCTATCTCGTGGGCCCGGACGACACGGTCGCCATCCGTCCCGTGACCCCCGGGCCGCGCGTGGGCGAGGGCTGGGTCATGACTCAGGGCCTCGCGGCCGGGGACCGCGTGATCGTGGAGGGGCTGCAGAAGGTGCGCAGCGGGGTCAAGGTCGCTCCCAAGCCGGCCCCGCCCGCCGAAGCGGGACGCTGAGCGATGGCCAGCTTCTTCGTCAATCGCCCGATCGTGGCGATGGTGCTGTCGATCCTGCTGGTGCTGCTCGGGGCGGTGGCGCTGCAGCGGCTGCCGATCTCCCAGTACCCCGAGATCACCCCGCCCGAGGTCCTCGTCGAGGCCACCTACACCGGCGCCAGCGCGGTGGACGTCGAGCAGTCGGTGGCGACGCCGGTCGAGCAGCAGGTCAACGGCGTCGAGAACATGATCTACATGAAGTCGACCAACTCGGCCGACGGCAAGATGCAGCTGCGGGTGTCGTTCGACGTCGGGACCGACCTCGACATCGCCAACGTCCTGACGCAGAACCGCGTCTCGCAGGCCAACCCCAGCCTGCCCGAAGAGGTGAAGCGGCTCGGCGTCTCGGTCAAGAAGTCGCTCTCCTTCCCGCTGCTGCTGGTCACGCTGACTTCGCCGAACGGGAGCTACGACAGCGGCTTCCTCAGCAACTACGCCAGCATCAACATCATCGACGCGCTGGCCCGGACACGCGGGGTCGGGCTGATCAACCAGTTCGGCGGCAGCGACTACGCGATGCGGATCTGGGTCCGGCCCGACCGGCTGGCCCAGCTCGGCCTGACGATCCCCGACATCTCGAACGCGTTGAAGCAGCAGAGCGTCATCGCCGCCGCGGGACAGATCGGAGGCCCGCCGGCGCCGAAGGGGACCGATTTCACCTACACCGTCAAGACCGCCGGGCGGCTCGCGACGCCCGAGGAGTTCGGCGAGGTCGTGCTGCGCTCGAATCCGGACGGTTCGCGAGGTGCGGCTGAAGGACGTCGCGCGGATCGAGCTGGGCGCGATGACCTACACCATGGTCGGCCGGCTCAACGGGAAGCCGGCGGCCGTGCTCGCGATCTACCAGACGCCGGGGTCGAACGCGCTCGAGGTCGCCGAGACGATCAAGACGACGATGGCCGGGCTGTCGCAGCGCTTCCCCGAGGACCTGAAGTACGAGATCTCGCTGGACACGACGCTGTCGGTGACCGAGGGGATCTCCGAGATCCTGCACACCCTGGTCGAGGCCGTGATCCTGGTGCTGCTGGTGGTCTTCGTCTTCCTGCAGAACTGGCGCGCGACGCTGATCCCGCTGCTCACGGTCCCGGTCTCGCTGGTCGCGACCTTCATCGTCTTCCCGATGCTCGGCTTCTCGATCAACACGCTCTCCCTGCTCGGCCTGGTGCTGGCGATCGGGATCGTGGTCGACGACGCGATCGTCGTGGTCGAAGCGGTGATGCACCACATCGAGCAGGGCCTCTCGCCGCAAGGAGGCGACGCTCAAGGCGATGGAGGAGGTCTCGGGGCCGGTCATCGCGATCGGGCTGGTGCTGTCGGCGGTGTTCGTCCCGGTGGCCTTCATCGGCGGCATCACCGGGCGGCTCTACCAGCAGTTCGCGGTGACGATCGCGATCTCCGTGCTCTTCTCCGTGGTCAGCGCGCTGACGCTCAGCCCCGCGCTCTCGGGCATGCTGCTCAAGGCCAAGGGGGAGAAGAAGAGCTTCCTCGAGCCGTTCTACCGCGGGTTCAACCGCGTCTTCGAGGCCGTGACCAACGGCTACGTCGCGGTCACGCGGCAGCTCGTCACGCACCTGCCGCTCGCGCTCGGGATCGTCGCCGCGCTGATCGTGGCCGTCGTGCTGCTGGCGCGCGCGATTCCGGGCGGGTTCGTGCCGGAGGAGGACCAGGGCTACTTCCTGATCAACGTCCAGCTGCCCGAGGCGGCCTCGCAGCAGCGGACCGACGCGATCTGCCGCCAGGCCGAGCAGATCCTCGGCGAGACCAAGGGGATCGAAAGCTACACGACGATCGTCGGCTACTCGCTGCTGTCGTCGTCGAGCGCGCCGGACAACGCCTTCTTCTTCGTGTCGCTCGAGGAGTGGAGCCACCGCGGCCCCGACGAGCACGTCTTCGCGCTGCTCCGGAAGCTCAACGGCCGCTTCGCCCGCGAGATCCCCGGAGCGGTCGTCTACGCCTTCGGCCCGCCGGCGATCCCGGGCCTCGGGACCGGCTCCGGCTTCAGCATCATGCTGCAGGACATGGCCGGCGGGACGCCGGACTACCTGCAGGACCAGGCCCAGAAGTTCATCGCCGAGGCGCAAGAAGCGGCCCGAGATCGGCAACGCGTTCACGACCTACAGCGCGCGCGTGCCGCAGATCTTCGCCGACATCGACCGCAACAAGGTGCTCAAGCTGGGGGTGCAGCTGAACGACGTCAACACCACGCTGGGGGCGAGCCTGGGCGGCTCGTACATCAACGACTTCAACCGCTTCGGGCGGCTCTACAAGGTCTACCTGCAGGCCGAGCCGGAGTACCGCGCCACGCCGGGTGCGATCGGGCAGTTCTTCGTGCGCAACCTCGACGGCGGCATGGTGCCGCTGTCGACGCTGGTGACGCTCGAGCCGATGAGCGGCCCGGGCTATACGAACCGCTTCAACCTGTTCCGCGCCGCGGAGGTGACCGGCGGGCCGGCCCCGGGCTACAGTTCCACCCAGGCGCTGGCGGCGCTCGAGGAAGTGGCGAGCGAGACGCTGCCGGCCGGCATGGGCTACGCCTGGAACGCGATGTCGTTCCAGGAGGTCGCCGCCGCCGGGACCGGCGCGGTGGTGTTCGTCTTCGCGATCGTCGTCGTGTTCCTGATCCTCGCGGCGCAGTACGAGAGCTGGTCGCTGCCGTTCAGCGTGCTGCTCGGCACGCCGTTCGCGGCGTTCGGCGCCTTCTTCGGGCTGTGGGCGATGCGCTTCATCAGCCCGAGCTACGTCAACAACGTCTTCGCCCAGATCGGCCTCGTGATGCTGATCGGCCTCGCCGCCAAGAACGCGATCCTGATCGTCGAGTTCGCGCGGGCCAAGTTCCACGAGGGGATGCCGCTCGTCGACGCGGCGCTCGAGGGGGCGCGGCTGCGCTTCCGTCCGATCCTGATGACCGCCTTCGCCTTCATCCTCGGCGTGCTGCCGCTGGTGCGCGCTTCGGGGGCGGGAGCCGAGGCGCGCAAAGTGATGGGAATGGCCGTGTTCGCCGGGATGCTGATCGCGACGATCGTCGGCGTCTTCCTGGTGCCCGCGCTGTTCGTCGCGGTCGAGAAGCTGACCGGCGGAAAGCGGCCCGCACACGCTTCGGGGGGCACACCCCCTGAAGCCGCTCACGCGGCCGCGCCGGCGCACGGGGGAGGGCACTGAGATGAGGCGCCTTCTCGCGCTAGCGTTGCTCCCGCTGCTCCTGCCCGCCTCCGGCTGCCTGCTCGGCCCCGACTACGAGACGCCCAGGCTCGAGGCCCCGGCCAGCTACCCGCAGCCGGCGACGACCGGCGCCGCGATCGCGAACCTGCCGTGGTGGGACGTCTACCAGGATCCCGCGCTGCAGGAGCTGGTCCGGATCGCGATCGCCGAGAACCAGGACCTCGGGATCGCGATCTGGCGGATCGAGGAAGCCCGCGCGCGGTACGGCGTCACGCGGGCCGACCAGTTCCCGTCGTTCACCTACCAGGGCGCGGCGTCGCGGGTGAACCCCAGCAACGAGTTCGGACCGGGAGAGGTCGGCCCGCGGAACGACTTCGCGCTGGGCCTGGGCGTCTCCTGGGAGGTCGACCTGTGGGGCAAGTTCCGGCGCCTCTCCGAGGCCGCGCGCGCCGACCTGCTGGCCGAGGAAGAGAATCGCCGGGCGGTCACGATCTCGCTGATCGCGGAGGTCGCGCGCCAGTACCTGCAGCTGCGCAGCTTCGATGCCGAGCTGCTGATCAGCCAGCAGACGCTCGCCGCCCGAAGCGACTCGACGCGCCTGATCGGAGAGCGCTTCCGCGGCGGGATCGTCTCCGAGCTCGACCTGCGCCAGGCCGAGATCGAGGAGGCGGACGCGGCGGCGGCCGTGACGCGCTTCGAGCGGCTGATCGCGCAGACCGAGAACGCGCTGTCGTTCCTGCTCGGCCGCAACCCGCAGGCGATCCCGCGAGGCCGTGAGCTGGCGGAGAATCAGCTGCCGGTCGAGGTTCCGGCCGGCCTGCCGTCGGAGCTGCTGGAGCGGCGGCCCGACGTCCTGACGGCGGCGGCCCAGCTGCACGCCCAGACCGCGCGGATCGGCGTGGCCGAGGCGCTCCGCTGGCCGACCCTCGGCCTGACCGCCGCGGGCGGCCTCGAGAGTCCCGACCTCTCGGAGCTGCTCCAGAGCAGCGCCTCGTTCTGGAACCTCGGCGCCAACCTGTTCGGCCCGCTGTTCGAGTTCGGCAAGAACAAGCAGCGGGTCGAGGTCGAGAAGGCGCGCACCGAACAGCTCGTGCTGAGCTACGAGAAGGTCGCGCACAACGCGTTCCGCGAGGTCGCGGACGCGCTGGCCGCGATCCGCACGCTGCGCGACGAGAGCGCGATCCGCCAGGGCCAGGTCGCGTCGGCAACGGTCGCGGCGAAGCTCTCGCGGGCGCGCTACGACGGAGGAGTGACCAGCTACCTCGAGGTGCTCGATACGGAGCGCTCGCTGTTCCAGGCCCAGCTGCAGTCGACCGAGACGCTGAGGCAGCAGTTCGCGGCGGTCGTCGACCTCTACCTGGCACTGGGCGGCGGCTGGGACCCCCAGGACCCGCAGGCTCTGCCGCGGGTTCAGCCGGTGCCGGAGTGGATGCAGCCGGCGGCCCCGGAGGCGCAGCCGGCGGTCGAAGCGAAGTAGCGCCGGCGGGCCACAGGAGCCCGCCGGCCCGCCCTACTTCCCGGCGAGCAGCGCCTTCTTCGCCTCGGCCAGCTCGTCGCGCTTGGCCTTGTCGACCGTCGGGAAGGCGAGGTTCAGCTCCTCGAGCGCGTCGATGACCGCCGCCGCGACGACCAGGCGCGTGAACCACTTGTTGTCCGCGGGCACGACGTACCACGGGGCGTGGGGCGTGCTGGTGGCCCGGATCATCTCGTCGTAGGCGGCCATGTAGTCGTTCCAGTAGCCCCGCTCCTGGGCGTCGGCCAGCGAGAACTTCCAGTTCTTCGCCGGGTTCTCCAGCCGCTCGAGGAAGCGCTTCTTCTGCTCGCCGCGCGAGACGTTCAGGAAGAACTTGCGGATCATGTAGCCGTTGCGGGCCAGGTAGCGCTCGTAGGCGTTGATGTCCTCGTAGCGCTCGTCCCAGACCTTCTTCGTCACCAGCTTCGGCGGGAGCTTCTGCTTGGCGAGGTACTCGGGGTGGACCCGGACGACGAGCACTTCCTCGTAGTAGGAGCGGTTGAAGATCCCGATCCGGCCGCGCTCGGGAAGCCGACAGTTGGTCCGCCAGAGGAAGTCGTGGTCGAGCTCCTCGGCGGAGGGCGACTTGAAGGAGTGGACCTGGCAGCCCTGCGGGTTGATCCCCGACATGACGTGCTTGATCGTCCCGTCCTTCCCGGCGGCGTCCATCGCCTGGAAAACGAGCAGCACGCCCCAGCGGTCCTGCGCATAGAGCTTCTCCTGCAGGTCGGCCAGGTGCGTGACCCCCTCGTCGAGACGCTCGGCGGCGAGGCCCTTGGCTTCCTTCCCGAAGCCCATGGTGTCGCCCGGGTCGCAGTCCTTGAGGCGGAACTTGCCCGGCTTGTCGACGCGGTAACGGCTCGCGAACTTCGACGCCTTCTGGATCGCCTTCTTCGAGCCTGCCATCGGTGCCTCCTTCGGGATCCCCAGGTGACGCGAGTGTAACGCCTTCCGGGACCACGGACGGCGCGGTAGCATGACCCCGCAGGAGGAAAGAGAGGACCAGATGGCGACACCCCGGCGCACGAAGGCCCCGAAGGCCCCCCCCGGCCCGCGGCGCGACGACCGGACGGCGCTCGACCCGGCCTCGCTGGCCGCGGCGATCCTCGACCACGTCGAGTACACGCAGGGTCGCCCGCCGCGGCTCGCGACCCCCATCGACTGGTACATGGCGACGGCCCACGCCGTCCGCGACCGGCTGCTGCAGCGCTGGATCGCGACGATCGACACGCTGCGCCGGCGCGAGGTGAAAGTCGTCTCCTACCTCTCGGCCGAGTTCCTGATGGGCCCGCACCTCGGCAACAATCTCGTCAACCTCGGCATCCGGGAGCCCGCTCGCGAGGCGGTCGAGCGGCTCGACATCGGCCTGACGCTCGACGACCTGATGGACCGGGAGGAGGAGCCGGGGCTCGGGAACGGCGGGCTCGGCCGGCTGGCAGCCTGCTTCCTCGAGTCGCTGGCGACGCTGGAGATCCCGGCGATCGGCTACGGCATCCGCTACGAGTTCGGGATCTTCGACCAGGAGATCCGCGACGGCTGGCAGGCCGAGATCACCGACAAGTGGCTGCGCTTCGGCAACCCCTGGGAGATCGGCCGTCCCGAGCTGGCGCAGTACGTCGGCTTCGGCGGGCACACCGAGTGGACGACCGGCGCCGACGGCCGGCGCCGCGCGCGCTGGGTCCCGGGGCAGATGGTCAAGGGCGTTCCCTACGACACGCCGGTCGTCGGTTACCGCGTCAACACCGCGAACCTGCTGCGCCTGTGGCGCGCCGAGGCCTGCGAGTCGTTCGACTTCCAGGCCTTCAACAAGGGGGACTACCTCGGGGCCGTGGACGAGAAGCTGGTCTCCGAGAACATCACGAAAGTCCTCTACCCGAACGACGAGCCGGTGCAGGGCAAGGAACTCCGCCTGCAGCAGCAGTACTTCTTCGTGTCCTGCTCGCTGCAGAACATGCTCGCGCTCGTCGAACAGGCCGGCGAGCCGCTCGAGCGCTTCCCGGACGCGTTCGCCGTCCAGCTCAACGACACCCACCCCTCGATCGCCGTCGCCGAGCTGATGCGCCTGCTCGTCGACGTCCACGGGATGGAGTGGGAGCCGGCCTGGGAGGTCACGCGGCGCAGCATCAGCTACACCAACCACACGCTGCTCCCCGAGGCGCTCGAGCGCTGGCCGCTGCCCCTGTTCCGGAGCGTGCTCCCGCGCCACCTCGAGATCATCTACGAGATCAACCGACGCTTCCTCGACGAGGTCCGCACGCGCTTCCCGGGCGACGAGGGACGCGTCGCGCGCCTCTCGCTGATCGACGAGAGCGGCGAGAAGGCCGTGCGCATGGCGAACCTGGCGGCGGTCGGCAGTCACGCGATCAACGGCGTGGCCGAGCTGCACACCGAACTGCTCAAGAGCACCGTGATGGCCGACTTCCACGAGCTCGCCCCGCAGCGCTTCCTCAACGTCACGAACGGCGTGACGCCGCGGCGTTGGGTGGCGCTGGCCAACCCGGGGCTCGCGGCGCTGATCTCGGAGCGGATCGGCGAGCGCTGGCTGCGGGACTCCGAGCACGAGCTGAAGCGGCTGGAGCCGGCCGCGGCCGACCCGGCCTTCCGCGAGGCCTGGCGCGCCGTCAAGCGGGCCAACAAGCAGGACCTCGCGCGGCTGATCGCCGAGCGGACCGGCGTACACGGTCGATCCGGACTCGATGTTCGACCTCCAGGTCAAGCGGATCCACGAGTACAAGCGCCAGCAGCTGAACGTGCTCCACATCGTGACGCTGTACGACCGGATCAAGGCCGATCCGCAGGCGGCGGTCGTCCCGCGGACCTTCGTCTTCGGCGGAAAGGCCGCGCCGGGCTACTTCATGGCGAAGCTGATCATCAAGCTGATCAACTCGGTCGGCGAGACGGTCAACGGCGACCCGGACGTCGCCGGGCGGCTGAAGGTGGTCTTCTTCCCGGACTTCAACGTCAAGAACGGCCAGCGGATCTACCCGGCCGCCGACCTTTCCGAGCAGATTTCGACCGCGGGCAAGGAGGCCTCGGGGACCGGCAACATGAAGTTCGCTTTCAACGGGGCCCTGACGATCGGCACCCTCGACGGCGCCAACGTCGAGATCCGCGAGGCCGTGGGGCCCGGGAACTTCTTCCTGTTCGGCCTGACCGCCCCGGAAGTTGCCGAACGGAGGGCGAGCGGCTACGATCCGCGGTCGATCGCCGCGTCGGACCCCGAACTTCGCGCGGCGCTCGACGGCATCGCGTCGGGCCGGTTCTCCCGCGGCGACGCGGAACTGTTCCGGCCGTTCGTCGATTCCCTGCTCGGGCGCGACGAATACCTGGTGCTCGCGGACTTCCGGTCCTACGTCGACACCCAGGGCCGGGTCAGCGCCGCGTACCTCGACCAGGAGAACTGGGCGCGGATGTCGATCCTGAACACGGCGCGGGTCGGCCGCTTCTCTTCGGATCGCTCGATCCGCGAGTACGCCGAAAAGATCTGGGACGTCCGGCCCGTGCCGGTGGCGCTCGACTGAACAGCACGACCAGGAGGTTCCCGTCATGCCGGCACCGCTCCGCAACGTCGCCATCATCGCCCACGTCGACCACGGCAAGACCACGCTGGTCGACGCCCTGCTCTGGCAGAGCGGCGTCTTCCGCGCCAACCAGGACGTGCGCACGCGCGTCATGGACAGCAACGACATCGAGCGCGAGCGCGGGATCACGATCCTGGCCAAGAACACCGCGGTCCACTACGAGCAGTACAAGATCAACATCGTCGACACCCCGGGTCACAGCGACTTCGGCGGCGAGGTCGAGCGGGCGCTGGTGATGGTCGACGGGGCGATGCTGCTCGTCGACGCCGCGGAGGGCCCGCTGCCGCAGACACGCTACGTGCTGCGCAAGGCGCTGGAGGCCAAGCTGCCGCTGGTCGTCGTGATCAACAAGATCGACCGCCAGGACGCGCGGCCGCAGGAGGTGCTCAACGAGGTCTACGACCTGTTCATCGACCTCGAAGCGACCGAGGAGCAGCTGGACTTTCCGGTGCTCTACACGGACGCCCGCAAGGGGATCTGCCGCACCGCCGCCGACGGGCCGGACGACAACCTGCGCCCGCTCTTCGAGGCGCTCGTCCGGCAGATTCCGCCGCCGGGAGGGGACCCCGGGGCGCCGCTGCAGCTGCTGATCGCCAACCTCGACTACAGCGACTACCTGGGGCGGCTGGGGATCGGCCGGATCTTCCAGGGCGAGGCGAAGGTCGGCGAGCAGGTCGCGATCGCGCGCCAGGACGGCGCGCTCGTCACCGCGCGGGTGACCAGGCTCTACACCTTCGACGGGCTGGAGCGGATCGACACCGAGCTCGCACCCTGCGGCGAAGTCGTCGCGCTGGCCGGGATCGAAGGAATCACGATCGGCGACACCGTGACCTCGGCGGTCGACCCGCAGCCGCTGCCACGGCTGCACATCGACGAGCCGACGCTGTCGATGGTCTTCTCGATCAACAACGCGCCCTTCGCGGGCCGCGAAGGGCGCTGGGTGACGACGCGCCAGATCAAGGACCGGCTGGAGAAGGAACTGCTGACGAACGTCTCGATCCGCGTCGACTCCACCGAGTCGACCGACTCGTTCAACGTCCTCGGCCGCGGCGAGCTGCAGCTGGCGATCCTGATCGAGACGATGCGACGCGAGGGGTTCGAACTGACGGTCGGCAACCCGGAGGTGATCACGAAGCTCGTCGACGGCAAGCGGATGGAGCCGCTGGAGCTGTTCGTGGTCGACCTGCCGGAGGCCTACATGGGCGTGGCGATGGAGAAGCTCGCGCTGCGCAAGGGCAAGATGACCAAGATGGTGAATCACGGCTCGGGCCGCGTCCGGCTGGAGTTCCATGTCCCCACCCGGGGCCTGCTCGGGATCCGCTCCGAGATGCTGACCGACACCCGCGGGACGGCCGTGATGAACCGGATCCTCGAGGGGCACATCGCCTGGCAGGGCGACATCACGCGCCGCCAGACCGGCGTGCTGGTGGCCGACCGCACCGGCGACACGACCGCCTACGCGCTGGCGAACCTCGAGGACCGGGGCGAGATGTTCCTCGGACCGGGCACGGCGGTCTACGAGGGGATGATCGTCGGCGAAAACGCGCGGTCGGACGACATGGACGTCAACGTCACGAAGCAGAAGAAGCTGACCAACATGCGCGCCTCGTCGGCCGACGAAGGGATCCGGCTTACGCCGCACCGCGTCCTCAACCTCGAGCAGGCGCTGGAGTTCATCAACCCGGACGAGCAGGTCGAGGTGACGCCGAAGTCGATCCGCCTGCGCAAGCGCGCCCTGTCGGCCAGCCAGCGCGCGATGAAGCGCGCGGCGGTGTTCAAGGGGGCGAAGGCGTAGGAGGGCGGTCCTTCGCCCTCCCCGGTCCCGAACGGCCGCGCGCGGGAGCGCGCGAACCTACCGCCCCTTGGACATCGCCCCCATCATCTTCTTGACGAACTGCTCTTTCTGCTGCGGGGTGAGCAGCTGGCAGATCTGGTTGCGGAGCTCCATCCGGTTGAGCAGCCGCTGCTGGAACGAGACGGCAGCCTGCTTGGTGAGCGCCTCGGCCTTCACCTTGTCGAAGGGCGTAGCCGTCACGAGCTGGCGCGCCGCCTCGCGGTCCTTGACGAGCACGTCGCCCGGAGGCGGGACGGCCTTCTGCTTCTCCTTGTAGGCGGCGATGAGCTTGTCGGTCTTGGCTTTCTGATCCGGCGTCAGCCCCAGCTGCTGGAGCACCCCGTCCATCGGGTCCTGCGCGCCCTGCTCGGCGTGTTCGCCCTGCTCGGCGGGATCGCCCTGCGCCGCCTGGGCCAGCACGACCAGCGGCAGGCAGAAGAGAGCACCGACCAGCGCACAGCGGATCGCGAATCGCATCATGAACCTTCCTCCTGGCCCGTATTCTGCCCCAACTGCCCGAGGCGCGCCCGCAGGGCGGCCTTCTGGACCTTGCCCATCGCGTTGCGCGGCAGCTCGTCGACCAGGATGGTCCGCCGGGGCACTTGAAATGGGCGATCCGGGAGCGGAGGAGTCCGACCAGGGTGCTTTCGTCGAGGGCGGCGCCCTCGCGGGGGACGACCGCCGCCGCGACCGCCTCGCCCAGGTCGGGGTCCGGGATCCCGAAGACCGCCGACTCCTGGACACGCCGGGGAGGGCGTCGATCACGCGTTCGATCTCTTTCGGATAAACGTTGGCGCCTCCGGTGATGATCAGCTCCCGGGCGCGCCCGACGATCGAGAGGTAGCCGTCGGTGTCCCACTGCCCGAGGTCGCCCGTCCGGAACCAGCCGTCGGACGTGAAGTCGTCCCGGGTCCGTTCCGGCCGGCGCCAGTAGCCGGCGAAGAGGTTCGGTCCGCGGACCTCGATCCCGCCCGGCGCTCCCGGGCCGAGCGGCCGGCCCGCGGCGTCCACGACCCGCACCTCGACCCCGGGAAGGGAACGGGGTGGAGCGGCGCCGAGCCCGACACGAACAGGCGGACCGAACGCGCCGCGTCCGCCGTGAGACCGGGTTCGGCGAGCAGGCGCACGTAGAAGGTCGGCACCCCCATCAGCAGCGTCGAGCGCGGCAGCGCGGCCAGCACGGCGCCCGGGTCGAAGCGCCGCTGGAACAGGATCCGGGCCCCGGCCAGCAGCAGCGGGTGGATCCCGACGAACAGCCCGTGGACGTGGAAGATCGGCAGCGCATGGAGCAGCACGTCGCCGGGGCCGATCTGCCAGGCCTCGGCCAGCGCGGCGGCGTTGGAGGTGAGGTTGCCGTGCGTGACCATCGCGCCCTTGGGGCGGCCCGTGCCCGAGGTGTAGACGATCACGGCCAGGTCGCCGTCGCCGGCCTGGGCGTCGTCGAAGCGCGATGGCGCTGCCCGGGCCGCATCCGCCAGCGAGCCCTCTCCTTCGGCGTCGAGCGTGAAGAGGTGCGGCGGGTTCCCGGGTGCCGCCGCCGCGGCCAGCGGCTCCACGACACCGCGCAGCGGGCCGGCAGACCACCGCCCGCGGTTCGGCGTCGCGCAGGAAGAACTCCAGCTCGTCGCGCTGGTAGGCGGTGTTGAGCGGCAGGAAGGCGAGCCCGGCGCGCAGGCAGCCGAGGTAGAGGAAGAGCCCCTGCGGCGATTTGTCGACCTGCGCCGCGACGCGGTCGCCCGGCGCGAGGCCCAGCCCGGTCAGAAGCGCGGCGACCCGCGCCGTCTCGCGCTCGAGGTCGCCGTAGGTGAAGGTCGCGCCGCCGTCCCATTCCAGGAAGGTCTGGTCGAACGCGGAGGCGAAACCCCGGAACAAGAAGCGGTAGGCGTTCATGGGTATCCCGGTGTGGTCGGCTGGAGGGAGGACGCCCGTCGCAGGGGCGTTTCTTCGGGGAAGGGCGATACGGAATCCCTGGTCTCCACGCGGGCATTCTCGCGCGGAATCGGGCTGGGGGCGGTGGTGTCGCCGCTTCGATCCGTTGAATCGCCCGCTCGCCGCTGGCGGCCTGTCAGCCTCTGTCCTCCCAGCCGGACTCACCCAGAGCGCGTGACGAAGCGCGGCATTTCCTCCCATCTGCGACCCACTGGACGACAAGCACGGGCCGTACCTGGCAGGAGGTGGGTCGAAACGCCAGATGTCCACCAACTTCGGGGAGCCCGTTTCCCTTGACACTTGATCGCGTCACGAAAACGCGATAGAAGTCCCGCCATTGGAGGTGTAGCAGAATGTGGAAACAGTTCGCTCATCGCGCCGCACTTCACTCGGCCGTCATGCTTGCAGTCTTGCTCGCCACGCCCCTTCACGCGGAGACAGTTTCCGTGGATGAGGCGAGGAAGATCGCGACTGACGCCTACCTGTACGCCTATCCGATGCTGTACAACTACAAGACGCTGTTTCAACAGGCGGTCGATCCCTCGTTCCCCGGTTACGTGGGTGGGTTCAATCGCTTCCGTCACTACTCGCGTGGGTTTACGCCAGCGGACAGGGACATCGTCACGCCCAGCAACGACACGCCCTACTCCTGGGCCTGGCTCGACCTCCGGACCGAGCCGATGGTGGTCTCCGTTCCGGCGTCGCCGGACCGTTACTACGTCCTCCAGTGGTTCGATCTCTACACGCACAACTTCGCCTATCTCGGTTCACGGGCGACCGGCACCGGAGCGGGTCATTACCTCTTCGTCGGCCCCCACTGGAAGGGCGAGACACCGGCCGGCATCACGAAAGTGCTGCGCGCCGAGACCGAGATCATCGGCACCCTGACGCGGACGAGCTGGTCCGGCCCGGCGGATCGTGACGGCCTGGTCGCGATGCAGCAGCAGTACCGCATCCGGCCGCTCAGCGAGTTCGCGGGTGTGAAGCCGCCGCCCCCCGCGCCGACCTACCAGTTTCCGGCATGGGACGAGGCTCGCGCCAACTCCATCGGCTTCATCGACTACCTGAACTTCCTGCTTCGGTTCGCCCCGGCTGTCGACAGCGAGAAGGCGATGATGGAGCGCTTTGCCAGGATCGGCATCGGTCCTGGGCGGGCCTTTGACCCGGCAACGATCGAGCCGACGACACGAGCCGCGATCGAGGCCGGCATCAAGGATGGGGCGGCTAAGCTCCAGGCCGAGCTCGCCAGGACGACCAGTTCGGTCGATCTCTTCGGCACCCGCGCGTTTCTCGGCTCGGACTACGTCATGCGACGGGCCGTCGGTGCGGCGATCGGCATCTACGGGAACTCGAAAGAGGAGGCCTACTACACGGCCTACAGCGTGGATGCGAACAACCAGCCGCTCGACGGCAGCAAGCGCTACGTGCTGCGATTCTCCAGGGACCAGGTGCCGGCGGTGAAGTTCTTCTGGTCCATGACCATGTACAACCTGCCGGATCGGTTGCTCGTCGAGAACCCGATCCAGCGCTACGCGATCGGCAGCCGGACGGAGGGGCTCAAGACGAACGCCGACGGCTCAGTCGACATCTACCTGCAGTCGGCATCCCCTGGAGGCGACAAGGAGTCGAACTGGCTTCCGACGCCGAAGCAGGGCCCGTTCTTCATGGTACTCAGGATGTATGGGCCGGAGGGCAAGCTGGCGGCCGGTGAGTGGCAGGCGCCTCAGCCGACCGCAGCCAACTAGCCCTGCCGACATTCGAAGGAGGAATCCGGTGAAATCGCAGAAGATCATTCCCGCCGTGCTCGCCGCCAGTGCAGCGGTCGTTTCGGTCCTTGGCGCGGACGCTGTCCCGACCCGGGTCGGGAGCCTCGAATTCCAGGGCAGCTACCCGACCGACGCGACGATCACCAAGCTCTATGACGAGCGCGACTTCCAGCGGGCCACGCAGGCGTACCTCTGGGCGTTGCCGATCGTGGGCATGGCCAACTGGCAGAAGGCTCACGAGGAGGTCTTCGGCGCCAGGTCCGGCGACGTCGTCATCTACGACGACTTCGTGAGCAAGCGCGGCATTCTCACGGCAAATGCAACGACGCCGTACGTCATCAGCTTCTTCAATCTTGCCGAGACGGGTCCGGTCGTCGTGGACATGCCGGAGGGCTCCGTCGCCGGCTTCGTCAACGACATGTGGCAACGGCCCGTCGTCGACATGGGCCAGACCGGACCGGACAAGGGGAAGGGCGGCAAGTACCTGCTGGTCGGTCCTGGCCAGAAGGTCGACAACACCGGGGGCTACTATGTCGTCCATCCGTCGACGACGAACATCTTCTGGGGCTTTCGCGCCCTGGAGCGCGATCCCGCCAAGGTCCAGGCCCTGCTCGATGCATTGAAGATTTATCCACTGTCCCGGAAGGACAATCCCGCGAAAGTGCGGTTCGTCGACGTCAAGGGCAAGGCGTGGTCCCAGACACAGCCCCGGGGCCTCGCGTACTGGCAGGTCCTGGCGGACATCATCAATCGAGAACCCGTCCAGGAGCGGGACAGGTTTTTCCTGGCCATGCTCAAGCCGCTCGGGATCGAGAAGGGAAAGCCGTTCAGGCCGACCGAACGTCAGGCAAAGCTCCTGACGGAAGGCGCCGTCGTCGGGGAAGCGATGGCGAAGGCAAACGACTTCGAAAAGCAGTTTCCGGCCGCGCACTACGTCGAGGGTCGACGGTGGGAGTTCGCGCTGGCGCTCGACCCAAGCCAGCGTGCCGAGAACTACGATGAGCTCGACGAGCGTGCAGCGTGGTTCTACGAGGCCACGACGACCTCGGCGGGCATGGTGACGACGACGCCTGGCGTGGGCCAGATCTATCTCGGCACCTACAAGGACAAGGCGGGCAACTGGCTCGATGGAAGCAAGACGTACCGACTCCGGGTCCCGAAGGATGCGCCGGTCGCGAACTTCTGGTCGATGACCGTCTACGATACCGATACGCGCGCACTTGTCGACAATCGGACTCAGCAGGCAGACCGCTCCTCGCGCATGAACCTCAAGAAGAACCCCGACGGGTCGGTCGACCTCTACGTCGGTCCAAAGGCTCCAGAAGGCATGGAGAGCAACTGGGTGCAATCCCTGCCGGGCAAGTCATGGTTCTCGTACTTCAGGCTGTACGGGCCGACGGAACCGTTCTTCGATCGCTCCTGGGTGCTGGACGATTTCGTAGAGGTACAGTGACTGGCTCCCCCTTGCCGGGGGAAAGGCGCGGAGGAGGGTGACGGCGGCGAATGCCTGCTGCGGGATGGAGTGCGGCTGTATCGGTCCGTGTCCGCTTGACGCGCCGCCCACGGCTATCGCGGGCCATTCCGAATACCGGCTGACGGAGATGCGATCGCGACCTCGCGGACGCTACTGCAGCACGGCCGCCAGCGCCGCGAGGTCGGCGGTCGCGAAGACTCTCTCGCGCAGCGCGAAGGACTCCGGCGACTCCTCGACGGACTTGGGCGGGTAGCTGATCACCAGCAGCTGGACCGCCCCCTTTCCCAGCGAGCGGTCGAAGAAGGCCCGCCGCGGTTCCACCGAGCTGGTGGCCCGGCTGGCGGCGCTGGTGCCGCCGCCGCGGTTCCACCTGGTGCGCTACGCGGGTGTCTTGGCGCCGGGCGCCCGGCTGCGTGCGCGGGTCGCGCCGGATCCGCCGGAGGGAAGCTCGGCCGGCGCTCTCGTGCCGGAGGCGGGGGAGGGGAAGGGCTCGGCCGCGACGCCGGCGCCCGCCCCCTCGGGCGCTGCGGCGCCCACTCCCGGGGTCGACCGCGCGCCGCCACGCGTCCCCCGGGCGCGCCGACCGTACCCGTGGGTGGAGCTGATGCGGCGGGTCTTCGCCATCGACGTGCTGGAGTGTCCGCGGTGTCACGGGCCGATGAAGATCTTCGCGGCGATCCATCCGCCGGACACGGCCGGAGCGATCCTGGAGTGCCTCGGGCTGCCGGCCCGCCCGCCGCCGCTGGCACCTGCGCGCCGCGCGGCGGCGGCGCTGTTCGAGCCCGATACGGACTGGTCTACGGACTGGTCCCGCGACTGAGGCCCGGCCTCGCCGCGGGAGCGGTGTACCGGGATTTGGTGGCACGGGCCCCGCCTGCAGGCGTGAGGTCGGTCCGCCCTGCGGGTTCCGCCCCCTGACTCACCCGCGACCGCCTGTCAGCCTCCCCCTCCTCCCCCCGGTGCTACCCTGACTGCGTCACGAAACGCGGGCAGCTTTTCTCATCCCCTGCCGGCTCGGAGGGCGCTGGATGCGTTCGCGCGCGCCGCACTCGGTTCCCCGGTCCCGGTTCGCCCTGCCGGTCGCGGCCGTTCTCGCGCTGGCTTCCGGCTGTCTCTACCTGCCTCCCGTCCGCCATACCGCCGGCGACAGCACGCTGAAGCGCGCCCAGGCCGAGTCCACCTCGCGGGACGCCATGGCGAGCGAGATCGGCCGGGCGGACGTGATCCGCACGCGCGCCGCCTGGGTGCACGACTGGATCCAGAGCTACGGGTACATCGTCGCCGGCTACTCCGGCGCCGAGCTGACCGGCAAGCCGCACCGCGTGCTCGTGCGCTTCAACGGGGACGCCGTCACGGGCATGGAGGTCGCGGCGCCGGCGCCGCTGGTTGCCGCGATTCCCGAGCAGACGGTGCTGAAGGGGTGTGGCGAGGACGACAGGCGGCGCGCGGTGATCGCCCTGGCTGCCGCGAGCGGGACGATCGCCGCGATCGACTCGAAGGGTGGGGTCTGCGTCTGGAACGACGACGCCTCGAAGGGCCGACTCGTCGTGCCGTTGGTGGGGCTCGAAAAGAAGCTCTTCACACTTGACGGCACGATCGCGGTCTCGCCGGACGGCCGGCTCGTCGCCGCCGCCAGCGATCTCGCCGTCGTGATCTGGGACGTCGTCGACGGCCGGCTCGCAGCCACCGCGACGCGGCCCCGGGCATCGACCTGGTCGCGCCCCCGGCGCGCCGCTTCCGCCGCGTTCTCGCCGGATGGCGCACGCCTCGCCGTCGCCGGGCCCGAGAGCCTGCTCGTGATCGACGCCGCTACCGGGCGGGAGGTCTGGTCGGTCGTGAAGGGTCCCCACTTCGAGGCCGTCGCGTTCACGTCCGACGGGGCGCGCATCCTGGGCAGCGACGAGTCGGGCCAGCTGGTCGACTACGACGCGGTGACCGGCCGGGTTCTCGCGCAGGTGTCGGAACGCAACGTCCTGCTTCCCGATCTCGTGCCGCTGGCCGCGCCGGCGGAGCGACTCCCGTCGCGCCGGGTTCTCGTCGCCGGGCGGGCGGCACTCGAGACGTGGGACCTCGACGCGCTCGAGCGCCGCTACGAATCAACCGGGACGACGGTGCCGGTGCTGGACGACGCGGACGTTCCCGAGTTGCTCGACGTGCGGCTCCTGCCGCTCGGGGCCCTGCTACCCAAGGTCGACTTCGCGTCGGCGCCGCTGGCGCCCTGCGGCCGCAGCGTTGCGCTCTCGCCGGACGGGACGCTGCTCGCCGAGCAGCTCTGCCGGGAGGTACGCCTGTTCCGCCTGCCCGAGCTCGAGCTGGTGGCGGCCTACGACTCCAGTCCGCCGTTGCCCGAGCCGCCCGCGCCTCCGGCGGCAGACGCCGCGGAGGAGGTGACCGGCGGAGATGCGCCGACCACGCGCGTCGAGTCGACTCCCAGACGCCCGCGGCCTGGGCCCGTCGCCTGGACGCCGGACGGACGGAAGCTGCTGCAGGCGGTCGGCGTGGACGTCGTCGTGCGGGAGCTTCCGCTGTTGTAGGCCACGTGCGCCGTGGAAAGGTCCGTTGGTCCAGCAGGTGCAAGTCCTGCCCCGGCAAAGGTCGTCCCAGCCGGGTAGCTATCCCAGCGGTTGCGGAGGTGACGAAGCGGCCGGAGCCTGGGAGAAAGAAGGCGACGCAAGGTCGTCGGCAAGCTGGTAGGCCGCAACGCGAGTGAACACCGAGACGGCCCCGAAAGACACGATGCGAAGGCCGACCCTTCCTGGCCTGGGGGAAGGCTGCTACGGATGGCACGCAGGGATGGACGACGAGTGCGGTCCGCTTCGCCGGGGTGGTGGGTGGCGGCATGTCAGCAAGGAGCAACGGGCAACACGGGAAGCCCGCATCGGTGGCGGCAGCCCACGAGCGCGCGAGGTGCTCGGCCGGGGCGGGTGGCGGAGGGGCTCGTAGTACCGGTGAAGCCGGGTAACTCCGGTGGAGGGAAGGGGCCCTGGTTCCGGGGAGCCGACGGAGCAGCACGGGACGGAGGCGATTGGCGATGAGCCTAGCAACGCCCGAGACGGTCCAGGCGCTGCAACGGAAGCTATACCTGAAGGCCAAGCGAGAGCCGGCGTGTCGTTTCTATGCCTTGTACGACAAGGTGAGCCGTGCGGACATCCTCGCGCATGCCTACGCGCTGAGTCGTGCGAACGACGGAGCAGCAGGCGTGGACGGGGTGCGGCACGACGACATCGAGGCGTACGGCCGGGAACGATTTCTCGCAGAACTGCGACGTGACCTCGAGAGCAAACGGTACAGACCCGATGCCGTGTTGCGGGTGATGATCCCCAAGGCGAATGGTGGGGAACGCCCGCTGGGTATCCCCACCGTACGGGACCGGGTCGTCCAAGCAGCAGTGAAACTGGTCCTGGCACCGGTCTTCGAAGCCGACTTCACGGCCAATGCGTACGGCTACCGCCCGCGGCGCAGCGCACACGATGCGGTGCGGGAGGTGCACAGAAGTCTGAAGGCCGGGTACGTACACGTGGTGGACGCCGATCTGTCGAAGTACTTCGATACGATTCCCCACGCAGACTTGCTGCGTTCGGTGTCGAGGCGCGTAAGCGATGGCGCGATCCTGTCACGATGGGCCGGATCCGGTGGGGAATGCCTCTGAGAATCCGGTGTCCCTTGCTCCTGAGAACCCACAGTCCGAGTCTCCTCATCCATCCTCCTTTCCCGATCGTTCCGCAGAACGTGCTGGACTCGAGTCGTCCCGGCAAGGGGTGCGCTCACGGCCATCCCGGGGTCGACGAGAACCCTCGACCGCGCGGGCTTGCGCGCCGCATCGTGCTCACCTCCGATCGGGCGGGGGGCTCGGGGGACCGCCCCCCGCCCGTTGGCATGGGTCACCGCGATCGAAAGGCCCTCGGGGAGTGCGCTCGCATTCACCGCCCCGCGGAGCACAGCCCCGGGAGGAGCCTGACGACCCCGGCCAAGCGGACGCCGCCCCGGCCGACGTTGCCGCCGCAGTCGGTCGCTTCGGCGCCGATGCTCGGCGCGTTGAGCACCGTGAATCCGCACTGCGCCGCGATCCGGCACAGTTCTTCGACCGTCACCTCGATCGACTCGTCGACGAGCCGGCCGTCCCCATTCCCGTAGGTGTCGCCGTCATAGACGACGCAGCTATCGATCGTGATCACCTCGTGGACGACGTCGCCCGCGGCGCCATCATCGTCGGTCGCGCTCATGACCATGCTGATCGGCAGCAACGGGATCGCCAGGCGCGCGTTCGGAAGCGGCGCGACGATCCTGACCACCGGCGGGACGGTATCGATCGTGAAATCGACGGTCGCCGGCGCGGAGGGATTGCCGTAACCATCCGTCCCCGTGACCGTCACGTGCCAGTCCCCGTGCCCGGCGTAGCTGCACTCGGTCCCGCCCTCGTCCGGGTCGCAGGCGACGCTGACGGGTGCACCGCAGTTGTCGGTGCAGGCCGCCGTGACGACGACCGGCGTAGCCAGGGGCCCGTGGCAGGAACCGGGAGCCGGCTGCAGCGGCTGGCAGGCGGGCGCCTCCGCGTCGCGGACCTCGACGCCGCAGGTGGCGGTCGAACTCTCGAGGCCGTTCTCGCAGGTCACGTTGACGGAGCTGGCGCCGACCTCGTAGGGTCCCGGCGGGTCGCAACTGGTCGCCAGCGGGTTGCCGAAGGAGTCGTGCGCCGAGGCCACCGCACTGCAGGGCAGCTGTGCCGAGCAGACGAGCGGGTCGGTCTCGACGGACGGGTCGAGGCACACGATCTCGCAGGGTGTGCTCAGGACGACAGTTACCGTCGCATAGGCGACATTCTGCTCCCCGAAGCTGTCCGTGACCTTCAGACCGACGCCGTAGACGTAGCCAAGCGGCTTGCCGGCCTCCGTGAACGGGCAGGTCGGGCTCGTGCAGTCGGCCGGCGAGTCTTCCGTTCCGAACAGGCCGTCCTCGTCGAGATCCCAGGCGTACTGGATCACGTCGCCGGGGTCGATGTCGTACGACGCGCTCCCGTCGACCGTGATCGCGCAGCCGGGGCAGATCGTGTAAGGGCCGTTCGGATCGGCGTGGGGCGGGTGATTGCCGATGTCCACGACCGAGAAGTCGAAGTCCTCGCAGGTCGGGAACTCGCCGGGGCAGTCGCGCACTCTCAGGCCGACGACGAACTCCCGCGGCGCATCGAATGTCCACGGCACCGTCACGCCGACGCCGTCCGAGGGGCTGCCGTAGGTGTCCTGGTCCTCGGCGCCGTAGAGGCCGTCCCGGTCGAGGTCCCAGTCGTAGGCGCAGATCGCGTTGTCCGGGTCCCAGGACCGCGACGCGTCGAACGTGACGGGGGTGCCCACCCATCCCGTGTAGGGGCCGCCCGCGAAGGCGTGGGGACAGTGGGGCGGAGGATGGACATAGACCTCGCAGGTGTACACGTCGGTCTGCGGGAATCCCGGTGTGTCGTCCGTGACGCGCAGGTGGACGGGGTATCGGCCCTCGACCGGGAAGCCCCCCGGGATGCTCGCCGTGGGGCCTGTGGCGTCATCGAACAGCCCGTCGTTGTCCAGGTCCCACTCGTACCGGACGATGTGCCGCTTGGGATCGGGATGGTAGGAACACGCCCCATCCAGGTTGATCGTCTGGTCGAGGTTGTACTCCTGCTCGTCGCAGTCGCAGATGAGCGCGCTGGGAGGGATGATCGTCACGCCGGGCAGGAGCGTGAGGATCCTCCATCCGGTGGAGAAGGCGTCGTAGACGGGGTTGGGCGCCGCGGCCACGTCGTCCCAGCTTCCGTCGGCCTGCTGGGTGCGGACGATGTACTGGCCGAGGCCCTCGCGGCCCGTGGCTGCCGGGGCGTAGAACCAGTCGAAGCTGTTGCCGGTCTGGGTTCCCGTGGCGCAATCGTACTCGGCGATCCTCAGGATGTCGGGCTCGGGGCTGCGCATCGCCTTCATCACGCCGTACATCGCGTAGCTGTTGCCCAGCAACCGCTCGTAGTCCCAGGAGCTCCCGCTGTCGTTCCAGTGGCGGTAGAGGAAGCCCAGCGCGGCCATCGCGCGGGGGTCGCTGAGGGGCGTCCCGATGAACTCGTGACAGATCAGCCCCGCTGCGGCCTTCGTGTCGTTGTAGAGCGTCTGCGCCGGATCGTAGGCGAAGGCCCCGTTGTTCGAGTCACACGAAGTGCGCTGCATCGCGTTGAGGAAGAGAACCAGCTCGTCGGCCACGAAATCCGGCACGCTGATCCCCATGCTGTTCTCCGTCGCCGCCAGCATGGCCAGCGGAGGCCACTGGGTCGTCGACATGTCCGAGCCGCTGTAGTTCGCGTAGTAGCGCCACCCTCCACGGGCGTACTGGGTGTCCACCTGGCCCCAGGCGAAGAAGTCGGTCATGTCCTGGACGATCTCGCCGTAGGGACGGCCGTAGACGTCGGCGCCCCCCACCCCCGCGATCCGGTTCCGGGCGCCGCTGCTGGCGAAGGCGGTCATGCAGATGCCGCCGATGTAGGTCTGCCGGGAATCGTACAGGTTGCTCGTGAAGTTCGTGACGAGTCCCCTTCCGTTGGGGAGCGTGTCCGGGTCGCCTGCCGGCTGCGGGCCGATGGGGTAGGAGTATGTGAAGTAGAGCATGTAGTTGAGCGCTCTCTGGACCGTCTCGACGTAGGGGTCCTCGCTGTACGGCCGGTCCGGCTTGCTCCCGAAGAGCTGGAACGCCGCGACCGCCGTGCAGGTGGCCGCCAGCGGATACCCCCCGGGGTCGCTCCAGTACCCGTAGGGCTGGCCGTAGCCGGGCGAACCGCCGGTCAGCGTGCCGCGGGCCATCGTCTTGTGAAGCCACCACAGACCGGCATCGATCGACATGTTGATGCGAACGTCGAGGTGCCCGGGGATGCTCAGGTCGCTGCTCTCGTAGATCTTCACGCGGTACACGTCGGAGTCCTGCTCGCCGGACGCGTCCCGGACGTACAGCGTGGCGATGAACTTCTCGCCCGGGATGCCGGTGTAGGCGTGAGCCGCTTCGAGGGCGTAGGGGTCGGCGACAGGGGCCCAGGAGGTCCCGCCCCCATCCCCGAAGTCCCACCTGAACTCCGTGGCCGGGCCGCGCACGATCCCTTTCAGCAGGATGGGCGCGCCGCCGTATGTGTAGTGCGTGTCGGGTTCGCCGGGTTCCGAGAGGTACCACGGAACGGTGATCACCTCGGGCGCCGCCAGCACCGGAAGAGGCGCGGCGAGGAACCAGGCCAGGGCGAGTGTGGAGACAAACGCGGCATTGCAGCGTCGGCTCATGACATTTCCCCCTTCTGAGAAGCACGAATCAACGATGGACTGGCTGATTCGCGCGGATTGGAGTGGTGACGCGAGCGGCTCGGACCCATGTCGAGAGCCGCCCTGCTCCAGGGGCAGGAACGGCGTACTGCCGGGACGAAGGAGGAGTCGCCTCGTTGCGGGCTGAAATCGAAACCTTCCGCCCGGCGCCGCGAAGCGTCGCGGAGCCACGACTGCGGCGTAGCCCTCGCACAGGGCGAGCGCGCCGGCTTGAATGGGGAGACTCCTCCCATGGCGCACCGAGTTGGTCTGCATGAGTGATACGCGCATCCCCGGTTTCACCGCAAGGGGTTATTCAGTCGATATTGGTTCGTGATTGGCTCGATCGGGGTTGTTCGTCGTGCCGTCGCGATTCCGGGGATGATCGTCGGCGCCGCAATACCGAGGAGTGTTGTTCGTATTTGAAAGTTCAAAAGACGCGAGGCTCCGGAGCGGGGTCTCGAAAGTCGAACCGGGGCGCTCGGCGGCCGCAGGAGCGGACCATTGCACCCCGTCCGCCGCCGGATGCTCGACCGCCGCGGCCGCCCGAGGTGGCTTGGCGCGCCGGCCCCGATCCGCGTATATGCATCCGGCCGGGGCAGGTCCCTCCCGGCCGCGGCGCGCGGCATGGAACGCGGATTCGGCCAGGCGGCTGGGGCGGTGATGGTCGTGGCGCTCGGCGCAGCGTCGACCTTCGCGGCCGACGCGCCCTCCTTCACCAACGTCACGAGCGGGGTCGGGCTGACCGGCCGGATCGGCTACCGCTGCGCGGTCGGCGACATCGACGGCGACGGCTATCCCGACCTGCTGCTTCACCTGCCGTCGGACTTCGGCACCGGCGACGTGCTCAACAAGCAGGTTGTGCTGGTTAACCGCCCCGGGAGCGACCCGGGCGATCCGCTCAGCCGGACGTTCGTCGACTTCACGGCGGCCTCCGGCGTGCGCGCCACGCGCGCCGGGGCGCCCGGCGGCCACCAGTCGGACGGCATCGTCCTGGCCGACGTCGACAACGACGGCGACCTGGACGCCTTCTTCTTCGTCTACGTCCACCAGAACTGGACGCTGCCCGGCCGGAACGACCTGATGCTCAACGACGGGGCCGGGCACTTCACCTACGCCCCAACTCGCCCTTCCACACCGAGCCGGTCTACAACACCACCGACGCCGCCTGGCTCGACTTCGACAATGACGGGAAGATCGACCTGGCGATCAGCCAGTGGTACTGGAACAACCTGCCCGCAAACGAGCAGCTCTACCGCGGCCTCGGCGACGGGCGTTTCACCAATGTGACGGCATCGTCAGGCATCGGCGCGAGACCCAGCGTGACCTACGCGCTGGCCACGATGGACTGGAACAACGACGGCGACATCGACTTCACCGAGATCTTCGTCCACGGAGGAACGCAGCGCGGCAGGTATTCGGGCCCGGTGCGCAATGACGCCGGCGTGTTCAGCTGGGACTGGTCGCGGGTGAGGAACCGGGCGACCGAGGACACCGACCCGACCCACGACGGCGACCACCAGGCGAGCTGGTTCGACTACGACGGCGACGCGTTGGCCGACTTCGTGATGACCGAGAGCTTCTACGGCACGAACCAGCAGATCTACCTGTTCAAGCAGGATCCCGATCGCACCTTCCGCGCCGCCACCGTCGGCTCGGGCCTCGACGCGATCAATACGATGAACGCCGGGGTCTACGACGTGATCCCGCTCGACTTCGACCGCGCCGGGATCGGGGCGCGGATCGAGGTGACCGCGGGCGGCGTGACCCAGACGCGCGAGGTCTACGCCGGGCCGGGGCAGCACGCGCCGCAGGCGCCGCTGGCGCAGCAGTTCGGGCTGGGGAGCGCCACGGTGATCGACCGGATCCGTGTACGGTGGCCGAACCCCGCGCGCTCGGCGATCGAGCGGACGAACATCCCCGTCAATCGCTTCCTGCGGCTGCGCGAGGTCTGCACCGTGGCAGGCGATCCGACCGGACTGCTCGTGTCGCGCGCGGGCGCGGACCTGGTGCTGGCCTGGGACGACCCCAAGGTGGCCGGGCTCGCCTGGAACGTCTACCGCGGGACGGCGCCCGATCCGGCGGCGTGGGGCCCGGCGCTCGCGCCGTGGGCGGACGATCAGGACGCCGGCACGCCAGGGATCCAGTACCACGATGCGGGTGCGGCGACGGGCTCAGCCGCGCTGTTCTACCTCGTCTCGGCGGTCGACGACTGCGGGGAGAGCGCGCGGTCGCGGATCCCGTGATGTGCCTCGAACCCGGCTCGAAGCACCCTCGAGAGCTCGTCATTCTCTCGACCGGCCGGGCAAATGTCTGATGAACCCTGCGCGAGTCGGGCCAGGGGATCGTGTCACGCCTCGAGACGCGCGGTCCGACGCCAATCGGACCGCGCTCGGGAAACCGCGCGAACTGCGGCATCGCGACGAACCGGAGCTGACGCGTCTGCGAGCGGTCGTCGAGCGGCTGGAGCGGAACGCCACGCACCGCCCCAACCTGCGGCTCCGTCACGCTCGCTCCGCAAGTCGTGGCCGGGGACGCGCTGCCGGGCACGGGCTCATCGAACAGGGGCACCGTCAGCTCGCACTCGGGGAGCTGCCTGGCGCGTGAGAGGGCCAGCCTGACCGGTGCCCCTCCCAGCCGGTGCTATCCTGAGCAAGTGCTGAAACGCGGGCAATTCCCCTTATCCGTACCATTTCAGGGTCGGCTGCGCGCCTACACCATGAATCTGGAGCGCGCACTGGCAGCACTATCCGCGGTGTTCGCAGGAGCCGTGCTCAGTGGAGGCGTGTGGGCAGCGAATCCGAGCTTGGTCGTGGATCTCGCGACGGACACGGAGGCCTATCGCCTGGATGGGCGGAACATCAACGATTCCTTCGGCGGAGCCGCTGCGAGTTGCGATCTGAACGGAGACGGGGTGGCTGACCTCGCCGTCGCCGCGTACTACGGAAATGGTCCGGCGCGCTCGCGTCCCGGCTGCGGCGAGGTCTTCGTGATCTTTGGTCGCCGCGGTTCGTGGCGCGGTCCCGAGGTTGCCAGCCAGCCGGACGTGTGGTTCTACGGCGCGGACCTTTACGACACGGCCGGCTTCGGCCTGTCCTGTACTGATCTGAACGGCGATGGTCTCGGGGATCTGCTGATCAGCGCCCCAGGGGCGGACGGTCCGACGGAGGAGCGCAGCGCGGCGGGCGCCTTGTACGTGGTGTACGGGCGGCAGCAGTTTCCTTCGGAGGTTGACCTCGAGACGAGCGCGGACGTCATCGTTCACGGCGAGTCGTCGGGAGACCAGGTCGCGGACTTCCGGCGCGTGGCAGTCGGCGACCTGAACGGGGACGGGTGGCCGGACCTTGCTGTCTCATCGGCTCCGGCCCGGAGCAGGAGCGGGCTGGCGACGTATGCGGGGAGGATCTACCTCCTGCGGCGCGGTCCGTCGTGGCCGACCGAGATCGATCTTGCGGCGGGGGCCGACACGATCATCTACGGACAGGAGCACCTTGACGCCGTCGGGGGGCACCTGACGATCGGCGATTTCGACGAGGACGGTACCGCCGATCTCATCGCGGGGGTCTCGGGCGGAGACGGGCAGGGGAGTGGGCGCCTTGAATCGGGCGAGGTGTGCGTATTTCGGGGGCGATCTTCGTGGCCTGGCAGAATCGACCTCGCGATCCGGAATCCGGACACTACGGTGTTCGGGGTCGATACGCTCGACCGCTATGGCACCGGCGTGTTGCTGGCGGACCTGGACGCGGACGGCCATCCCGAACTGGTCTCAGGTGCTGACCTCGCGAACGGGAGGAATGACGCGGCGAGCGACGCGGGCGAGGTGCGCCTCTACGAACCATGGCCGAACTTTCCCTCGACGGCGGACCTGCGCGTGTCGACCCGTTCGGTCATCTACGGTGCCGAGACGGACGACCAGATGCCGGGCGCGATGGTGATCGGCCGATTCGCGGGGGTGGAGATCGACGACCTTGCCATCGGCGTTGGTCCGGGCGAGGGACCGGGCGACACCCGCGCTCCGTACTGTGGGGAGATCTACCGTTTCCGGGGGCGCTCCGACTTCCCGTCGGAGCTCGGGGCCGACCTCCACGAGGAGGACTGGATCATCTACGGCCGGCATGCGTGGGATGGGCTGGGCTTGGTCGCGGCGGCGGACGTGAACGGCGACGGCATCGACGAGATCGTGGCCTCGGGCCGTGTGGGCAACGTCGATCTTCCGTCCTCGGTATTCCTGATCAGCCCGCTCGATCTCGACGGAGACGGGATCCCGCAGCTCCGCGACGTCTGTCCCCTGGTCTTCGATCCTGTTCAGGCCGACTCAGATGCTGACGGGCGCGGAGATGTCTGCGCCACAGACTGGGACGCCGACGGCGCACCCGATGTGAAGGACTGTGCGCCGAGCGATCGCCACGGTGGTACGCCTCCCGAGGTCGAAGGGCTGCGCTATGTCTCGGGCTCGACAGCCGTGATGACATGGAACACAACGCCGCTGGCGGATCGGTATGACGTATCGCGCGGGCTGCTGCCACGCGCGAGCGCGTCCGACTATGGAGCCTGCTTGAACGCTGGCGATCCTGACTTGTCCGACATCCAGTTCTCGGATCCTGAACTACCGCCACCAGCAGGCGCGTTCTTCTACCTCGTGCGCGGGCAGAACGTGCTCTGTTCCACAGCGGGGACCTGGGGGACGACGTCTTCCGGAACAGAGCGCGTGAACGAGAACTCCGCGGCCTGCGCGCCGGGCGGCGGCGCCTATCCTTCGGACAGATAAGCCGCTTCTTCTACATGCCGACCGTGGCGGGCATGGCCGATGGGTAGATCAATCACGAAACGCGGGCAGTCTTTCTTATCCCTGTTGTAGGCCACGGATCTTGGATTGCGGCTGATCGAGATGATGCAGATCAAGGCCAACTCGGAGGTCTACCGCAGGTTCTGGCAGGCCGCCGAATTCGCCGACTTCGAGAACGGCGGCACCGACAACCACAACGGCCTCCCGGCGGACGTCGCCGAGGACGACTACATCGGCTGCGGGGTGCTTCCCTGAGCGCCTGACGAAGCGCCGAGGGGCAATTCCTCCTATCCGCACCGCGGTTTCTCGCGCCGACAGCCCTCCAGGAGACCTCAGCGGCCAGCCAGGTTCACACGCCGGCTCGCGTCTTCGACCGCGATCTCACCTGGAAGGTAACGTCCCTTGACCCAAGCGACCCGCTGGTTCTCGAGCAGCTTCAGCAGGTCCGACCAACGTTGTTTCAACTGCGTCAGGCTGTCAGCCGGGCCCGTCACCCGCCAATCCTCGGAGGGCTTGTCGATTGTCCAGACCTGAAGCGGAACCCCAAGCTGGGCGAGATAGCGAGCCGCGTTCTCCGGCGAGTGTGCGCTCCTGTCGGGTCCGGCGGTTGAAAGCAGTACCACGGCCCTGCGTCGGTTCTCGCGCACCGCGAACTGGCCGGCGACAGCGACCGCCTCGACCAGCGCCGGGGTCCGCGCGGGTGTACCGGGAGACTCGGCCATCAGGAGAGTGAGCGCGCTTCCCATCCGGTCGGTGAAAGGCCTCGACACGTCGAAGAGGCGGACAGATGATTGATCGACCGAGCTCGGGCGTGGGTCGAGCAGACGGATCGCGGAGCCGGGCGGAAGCTGTGACATGGACAGCGCGCCATTGTGGGCGTGGGACTTCCAGTTGCCCCACCGCCAGGGCGGTAGTGGAATCGCGGGATCGCGGACGAAGATGATCCGTACGGGTCCGCCCTCGAGCGCGACCACTTCAACCGGCCGACCGCCGGCGCGCAGCACCCCCGCCAGCTTGGCCGGGTCGTCGAGCGGCTTGCCAGAGAACTCGAGCGGAACGGCGGTGACCTCGACGTCGCTGGCGGCAGTATTCGCGCCGACTACCAACTCCGCGCCCGCAGAGATCCCTTCGGCGAAGGTTACGCTCGCCTGCACGATGTGCGCGTCGCGACCTCGCGCCGGTGGCAGTAGCACCCGCTTGGGATCTCGCAAGACGAGCGGGGTGCCGTCGAATGTGACCTCGACCGAGGTCGGCGCGCCGCATCCCGCACAGGCCCACGAGACGCGAACCGCTTCGACGCGATCCCCCGGGCCCGCCAGCGGAATGAGCGTCACCTGCGCTTCGTCGTCTGCCACGTTGAGCCATTGCTCAGCAGTTGCCACCGCGTTCCCGGCGTCGCTGAAGGCAATCGCGGTCAGCCGATGCGGGCGCAGGTCCTCGCCGAAATCGACACTTGCGCGCCAAGGCGGTCGGGTCAGGCGTGCTCTGCTCGTGCCGTTGAGCCGGATCTCGATCGCAGCGACGCCGGGGCCGGGCGCCAGCTCGACCTCGTGCGTCCCCGTGATGAGGCCGACGAATAGCGAAACGAACGTGAGCGTCGTGCCCATCGGCTGCCCCCCCGAAACCGTGCCGGCGTCAGTCGCCGGCGCGCCTTGACCTCGCTCGGGCCGTGTCGATGATCGTCACTCGCAACCGCGCCTGCTCGCCCTCAGACAGTCCGCTGAAACCGTCGTGGACCGGGACGGTGCCCCCTGGCGTCCCGCTCTCGCAGATGACGAACGCCGACATATGCTCGTCGATGCGCGGCAGGAGCGACAGTTCTTCGATCACGACGCGGGCTCGCGGCGGATCGGCTTCGGCGGACAGACGGAATTGCCCGCGTTTCACCACAGGCTCAGGGTAGCACCGACGGCGAGGACTGGAGAAGCGAGGCCCGGCCTCCGGCCGACCCCACCCCGCCGGGCGGCGCGGTGACGGTCCCCGGAGTCGCTCGCGTGCCGGCGCGTTCACCCCCGGTGCGCGGTCCGTAGCCTTGGGCTGAATTGATGGGGCAGGTCGCGTCCGGGCGCTGTCTTCGGCATCGAAGAGGCTGTCGCGACGCTCACTCAGCGCAGCGAAATCGCGCCGAGCGTGAGCACAGCGACCGGGCGTCGCGAAGCTGAGAACAGGGGCCGGCCGCGTTCCGGGACAGCTGGCCGGCCGCAGCGAAGGCGAAACAGAGGCGAAAATACTACTCGGCGTTCACGGGTATCCCGGCGGCGTCGGCTGGTAGTATGACCCGCGTCGCACGGGCGTTTCCCCGCACAGAAGAACGAGGTGCCCCATGTCCGGTCGTGAAGTCGTCATCGTCGGTGCCGCCAGGACGCCGATCGGCTCGTTCCTCGGTTCCCTCGCCGCCGTCCCCGCCCCGCGCCTGGGCGCCATCGCGATCAAGGCTGCGCTCGAGCGCGCCGGCGTCGCGCCGTCCGCGGTCGACGAGGTCATCATGGGCAACGTGCTGCAGGCCGGCGTGGGACAGGCTCCCGCGCGCCAGGCCGCACTGTTCGCGGGGCTGCCCGAGTCCACGCCGTGCTGGACGATGCACAAGGTCTGCGGCTCGGGCCTCAAGGCCGTGATCAGCGGCGCGCAGGCGATCGCGCTCGGCGACGCCGACGTCGTGGTCGCCGGCGGGATGGAGTCGATGTCGAACGCGCCGCACTACCTGCGCACCGGGCGCGGCGGCACCAAGATGGGCCCGATCACGCTGGTCGACGGGATGGTCTTCGACGGCCTGACCGACGCCTACGACGGGCGCCACATGGGCGAGTGGGCCGAGGAGACGGCCGTCTCCCACGCGATCACGCGCGAGATGCAGGACGCCTTCGCGCTGGAGTCGACGCGACGCGCGGTCGAGGCCCAGAAGAGCGGCCTCTTCGCCGCGGAGATCGTGCCGGTCGAGATCGAGGGGCGGAAGGGCGAGAAGACGGTCGTCTCCGAGGACGAGGGTCCCAAGGGCGCGCGACCGGACAAGGTCCCGACGCTCAAGCCGGTCTTCAAGAAGGACGGCACGATCACCGCGGCCAACGCCTCGAGCATCAACGACGGGGCGGCGGCGCTGGTGCTGATGAGCGCCGAGCGCGCGAAGGCCGAGGGCCGGACGGTGCTGGCGAAGATCACCGCCTGGGGCGGCGCGGCGCGCAAGCCGGGCGAGTTCACGATCGCCCCGGCCGACGCGATCCGGCGGACGCTCGAGCGCGCGGGGCTGTCGATCCAGGACATCGACCTGTGGGAGATCAACGAGGCCTTCTCGGTGGTCTCGGTCGCCAACAACAAGCTGCTGGGTCTCGACGGCAGCAACGTCAACGTGCGCGGCGGCGCGGTGGCGCTGGGCCACCCGATCGGGGCGAGCGGCGCGCGGATCCTGGTGACGCTGCTCTACGCGATGAAGGACCTGGGGAAGAAGCGCGGCGTGGCGTCGCTCTGCATCGGCGGCGGCGAAGCGGTGGCCGTGGTCGTCGAGCGCTGATCCGAAGCGGGAGGTCGGGATGAGGAAGCTGTACGAGTCGGCGGACGCCGCCGTCGCCGACGTGAAGGACGGCGCGACGCTGGTCGTCGGCGGGTTCGGCCTGTGCGGGAACCCGGAGAACCTGATCACCGCGCTGCACCGCAGGGGCGTGAAGCGGCTGACGATCGTCTCCAACAACTGCGGCACGACCGACCAGGGACTGGGTGTCCTCCTGGCCGCGCACCAGGTCCGGAAGATGGTCTCCAGCTACGTCGGCGAGAACAAGATCTTCGAGCAGCAGTACCTGTCGGGCGAGCTGGAGGTCGAGCTGGTGCCGCAGGGGACGCTGGCCGAGCGCTGCCGCGCCGGGGCCTCCGGGATCGGCGGCTTCTACACGCCGACGGGGGTCGGGACCCAGGTCGCGGAAGGGAAGGAGACCCGCACGCTCGACGGCCGCGAGTACCTGCTCGAGCTGCCGATCCGCGGCGACTTCGCGCTGATCAAGGCCTGGAAGGCCGACGCGCTGGGGAACCTGGTCTTCCGCCGCACGGCGCGCAACTTCAACGGCTGCATGGCGGGGGCGGCGCCGGTCACGATCGCCGAGGTCGAGGAGATCGTGCCGGTCGGCGCGCTCGACCCCGACGCGATCCACGTGCCGTCGATCTACGTCCAGCGGCTGGTCCTGGGCCGTGACTACGTGAAGCCCATCGAGCGCCGCACCACGCGGCCGAGGTCGTGACATGCCGCTGACGCGCGAGCAGATCGCCCAGCGCGCGGCCCAGGAGCTGCGCGACGGGTTCTACGTCAACCTCGGGATCGGGATGCCGACGCTGGTCGCCAACTACGTCCCGCCCGGCGTCGAGGTCGTGCTGCAGTCCGAGAACGGGATGCTGGGGCTGGGCCCCTACCCGTACGACGACCAGGTCGACCCCGACCTGATCAACGCCGGCAAGGAGACCGTGACCGAGATCCCGGGCACGGCCTACTTCAACTCGGCCGAGTCGTTCGCGATGATCCGCGGCGGCCAGATCGACCTGGCGATCCTCGGCGCGTTCGAGGTCTCGGAGTTCGGCGACCTCGCCAACTGGGTCATCCCCGGCAAGATGGTCAAGGGGATGGGGGGCGCGATGGACCTCGTGGTCGGGGCCAAGCGCGTGATCGTGATCATGGACCACGCCAGCAAGGACGGGAAGCCGAAGCTGCTGAAGCGGTGCACGCTGCCGATCACCGGCCTGCGCTGCGTCTCCGCCGTCTGCACCGACCTGGCCTGGATCGACGTCACGACGGACGGCCTCGTGCTGCGCGAGCTGGCGCCCGGCGTAACCGTGGAGGCGGTCCAGAAGCTGACCGAGCCGACCCTCCGCGTGGCGCCCGACCTGAAGACGATGACGGTGTAGCGCGAGCCGCGCGCCGATGGAGCCGGACCGCGTCGACGAGTCGGAGGGGCGTGTTCCGGTCACGGGATCGTCGAGCGACGGCGTGCTCGTCCGCTCCGGTCTCGTCCTTGCCGGGTGGAGCGAGCGCTGGTTCCCCGACCCCTTCGTCTTCGCGCTCGCCGGCGTGGTCGTCGTCTTCGCCGCCGGGCTGCTGATCGGCGAGAAGCCGGCCCGGCTGGCGGTCGAGGGCGGCAAGTCGTTCTGGTCGCTCGTCCCGTTCACGATGCAGATGGTGATGATCATCGTGGGCGGGTTCGTCGTGGCCTCGACGCCGCTCGTGCAGCGCGCGATCCGGGCGCTGGCGGGCCTGCCGCGAAGCCCGCGCGGCGCGGTCGCCTGGGTCGCGCTGCTCTCGATGCTGACCTCGCTGGTGTCGTGGGGGCTGAGCCTGGTCTTCAGCGGCCTCTACGTGCGCGAGCTGGCGCGGCGCATTCCGGGGCTGGACTACCGGGCGGCCGGCGCCGCCGGCTACCTCGGGCTGGGCGCGGTCTGGGCGATGGGGCTGTCGTCCTCGGCCGCGATGATGATGGCGACGCCGAGCGCGATCCCGCCGTCGCTGTTCAAGATCAGCGGGCTGATCCCGCTGACCGAGACGATCTTCCTCTGGCCGAGCCTCGTGACCACCGCGATCCTGATCGCGGTCTCGGTCCTGATCGCCTACTGGTCGGCGCCGCCCCCGGAGCGCGCGCGGACCGCCGCGTCGTACGGGATCGACCTCGAGGAGCCGCCGGCCGCGCCGCGCGCGGCCCGCACCCGGCCGGGGGAGTGGCTCGACGAGAGCCCGCTGCTGCCGCTCTCCGTCGCGCTGCTGCTGGCCTGGTACCTGGTCGACCTCTTCCGCTCCTCGCCGCAGGGGGCGCTCGCGGCGCTCGACCTGCCGACCTACAACCTGATCTTCCTCACCGCCGGGCTGCTGCTGCACTGGCGGCCGCGCCGCTTCGTCGAGGCGGTGACGAAGTGCATCCCCGCGACGGCCGGGGTCGTGATCCAGTACCCGTTCTACGCCGTCGTCTTCGGGATGATCGTCGGGACCAGCCTCTCCGACTGGCTGGCGCGCATCTTCGTGTCGGTCAGCACCCCCGGGAGCTACCCGCTGGTGGTGGCGTTCTACTCGACCGTGCTCGGGGTCTTCATCCCGTCCGCGGGCAGCCGCTGGGTGATCGAGGCGCCCTACGTGCTCGAGGCGGCCAACGTCCACCGGGTGCACCTGGGCTGGGTCGTCCAGATCTACAATGCCTCGGAGGCGCTGCCGAACCTGATCAACCCCTTCTGGATGCTGCCGCTGCTGGGGATCCTCCGGCTCAAGGCGCGCGACCTGGTCGGCTACGGCATGCTGCAGCTGATCGTGCACGTGCCGCTGGTCTACCTGCTCTGCTGGCTGTTCGCCCGGTTCGTGCCCTACGTGCCGCCGGTGACGTGATGCCCGGAACGCCTCCATTCCCGGTCGCCCGCACGCTGCGCGACAACCCGCGCAGCGCACGGCGTGCATTCCTGGTCCGCTTCGGCCGGCCGCTCTCCTTCGCGGGGGCCGCGCTGGGGGTCGCGGCCGGGGCCTTCCTGATCGCCTGGGCGCTCAACGCGTTCTACGTCCCGACGCAGCTGCTGGCGGGTGGCGTCACCGGCATCGCGCTGCTGCTGCGCGACCTGGCCGGCTTCCGGATCGGCCTGGTGATCGCGCTGCTCAACGTCCCGATCTTCCTGCTCGGGTTCCGGGACATCGGAGCGCGCTTCGCGGCGCTGTCGGCGATCGGCGTCGTGGCTCTCTCGCTCTTCGCCGACTTCCTGCCGGTCCGGCCGCTGACCGGCGATCCGCTGCTGGCCTCGATCTTCGGCGGGGTGGTGGTCGGAATCGGCGGCGGGATCGCGCTGCGGGCGGGCGGCTCGACCGGCGGCTTCGACATCCTCGGCGTCGTGCTCAACCGGCGCTTCGGCCTCGGGATCAGCGAGGTGCTGCTGTTCCTGAACGGCGGGCTGATCGTGGCCAAGGGGCTGCACGGCACGCCCGAGCTGGCGATGTACACGCTGGTCGCGATCTGGACCTCGTCCCGGGCGATGGACGCGCTGATGGCGTCCCGTCCCCGCAAGGCGTTCCTGATCGTCAGCCGGAAGAGCGACGAGATCCGGCGCCGGGTGCTGGAGCAGATGCGGCGCGGGGTGACGATCCTCGACGGGGAGGGGGGGCACACCGGCACCCCCCTGAAGGTCCTGCTGGTGGTCGTCCAGCGGGTCGAGATGCGCGAGCTGCGGGACGTGATCCGGGCGGCCGATCCGCAGGCTTTCGTGGCCGTCCTGGAGGCCAGCGACGTGATGGGCTACTTCCGGCGCCAGACGGCGATAGACTACTTCCGCAAGCGGGCCGACCGCGCGGAGGACTGACGGGCCGGCGCAGCGGGCCGGCACAGAGGCCGGCCCCTACAGATTGCGAGCGGGCCGACCGCGCGGAGGACTGACGGGTCGGCGCAGTGGGCCGGCACAGAGGCCGGCCCCTACAGATTGCGAGCGGGCCGACCGCGCGGAGGACTGACGGGTCGGCGCAGTGGGCCGGCACAGAGGCCGGCCCCTACAGATTGCGAGCGGGCCGACCGCGCGGAGGACTGACGGGTCGGCGCAGCGGGCCGGCACAGAGGCCGGCCCCTACAGATTGCGAGCGGGCCGACCGCGCGGAGGACTGATCCCGTGCCCCTGTATGCCCACCGCTTCGAGAGCCCCGTCGGGGAGCTGATCTCGGTGGTCGACGCGCGGGGGGGGCTGCGCCGGCTCGAGTTCGCCGGCCCGCGCGCGGCGGACGTCGCCGAGGGGACCCCCGGCATCGAGTGGGACCGCGCGAAGAACAACGTCGTGATGCACCAGCTCTCGGCCTACTTCCGGCGCAAGCGGCAGAAGTTCGAGCTGAAGCTGGCGCCCGAGGGGACCGAGTTCCAGCTGCGGATCTGGGCCGAGCTGATGAAGATCCCGTTCGGCCGGACGATCACCTACCTGCAGCTGGCCGAGCGCTTCGGCGACCCGCTGGCCGCGCGGGCCGTGGCGCAGGCGGTGGCTCACAACGCGATCGCGATCGTCGTGCCGTGCCACCGCGTGATCGGCTCGGACGGCTCGCTCACCGGCTACGGCGGCGGACTGCCGGCCAAGCAGTTCCTGCTCGAGCTGGAGGGGGCGCTCCGCCAGCCGACCCTCTACGGCGCGCTCGCGGCCGCAGGTTCCAGGCGGCGGTCTCGGCAGCGGGAATAGCCTCCCCGGGCCGGCCTATCGACCCGCGATCGCCGTCCCCGCGCCGGCGCGCTGCAGGGCGGCGACCAGCTCCTCGACGCGCACCGGTTTGCCGATGTAGCCGTCCATCCCGGCCGCGAGGCAGGCCTCGCGGTCGCCCTTCATGACGTTGGCGGTCATGGCGACGATCTGCGGCTGGTGCGCCGGCGGGGGCAGCCGCCGGATCCGCCGCGCCGCCTCGAGGCCGTCCAGCTGCGGCATCTGCACGTCCATCAGGATCACGTCGTAGTCGCGCGCCGCGGCGGCCTCGACCGCCGCCAGCCCGTCGGCGACGAGGTCGGCCCGGTAGCCGAGTCGCTCCAGCATCCGCAACGCGACGCGCTGGTTCACCGGGTTGTCCTCGGCCAGCAGGATCGCCAGCGGGACGCGCTCCGCCATCGAGCGATCGAACCACGCTTCGCCCGGCGCGGCCGGCGGCGCGACCGGCAGGTCGGTCGGCATCGCGAGCAGCGTGAAGTGGAACGTCGAGCCGACCTGGACCTCGCTCTCGACCCACATCACCCCGCCCATCAACTCGACCAGCCGCTTGCTGATCACGAGGCCCAGGCCGGTGCCGCCGAAGCGCCGCGTGGTCGAGGCGTCGACCTGCGAGAAGGAGCGGAACAGCCGGTCGCGGCGCTCGCGCGGGATCCCGATCCCGGTGTCCTGCACCGCGACGTGGATCAGCGGGAGGTCGGCGTCGCGGACCAGCTCGGCGCTGACGCGCACGCTGCCGCGCTCGGTGAACTTGAGCGCGTTGCCGACCAGGTTGAGCAGCACCTGGCACAGGCGGGTCTGGTCGCCCAGCACGGCACCGGGCAGGGCGGGATCGAGGTCGAGCAGCAGGGACAGGCCGCGCCGCTCGGCCTCCGGCCGGACCATGTCGAGCGTTTCGGCCAGCGCGCGCCGCGGGTCGAACGGCAGGCTCTCGAGCTCCAGCCGGCCGGACTCGATCTTCGAGAAGTCGAGGATCTCGTTGATGATCGTGAGCAGCGACTCGCTGCTGCGCCGGATCGTCTCCGCCGCGTCGCGCTGCTCGAGGTCGAGCGAGCTGTCGAGGAGCAGCGTCGTCATCCCGATCACGGCGTTCATCGGCGTGCGGATCTCGTGGCTCATGTTGGCCAGGAACTCGCTCTTGGCCCGCGCGGCCTGTTCGGCCTGGTCCCGGGCGCGTCGCAGCTCGTCCTGCTCGCGCAGCTTCTCGGTGATGTCGTGGGCCAGCGAGACGACCGCCACGACGTTGCCCTCGTCGTCCAGGAGCGGCGAGTTGTACCACTCGCAGGTGATGATCCGGCCGTCGCGCGTGACGTTCTCGTTCACCGAGTGCGTCCCGCCCTCCGCCCGCCCGAGCTCGTCGAAGATCCGGGCGACGGCGGTGCGGGTCGCTTCCGGCACGATCAAGTAGGCGTGCTGGCCCAGCGCCTCCTCGCGCCGCCAGCCGAAGATCCGCTCGGCAGCCGGGTTCCAGCCGACGATCCGCGCCTGCCGGTCCCACTCGATGAAGCCGAGCATCGAGTTGCGGATGCTGGCCGAGAGCTTCTGTTCCGACCGCCGCAGCGCCTCTTCGGCCGCGCGGCGCTGCGAGACGTCGCGCAGGTTCACGATCACGCCGCCCGCCGCAGCGTCGGCGCGCTGGTCGCTGGCCACGACCTCGAGCGGCACCCAGCGGGCGTCGGCGTGCGCGAAGCGGGCCTCGACCGGCGCCTCGAGGCGACCCTCGCGGGCGGCCGGAGCGGAGAGGAACTGCAGCAGCGCACGGTCGTCGGGATGCACGAGGTCGAGCAGCGAGACGTCGAGCAGCTCGCTCTCCGTCCGGCCGAGCACGCGCTCGACCGACGGGCTCGCGGAGCGCACCCGCCCGGCGCTGTCGACGATGGCGATGATGTCCCACGAGAAGCGCAGGATTGCCGAGAGCCGCTGCTCGCTGCGCTCGAGCGCCAGCGACGCCCGCTTGCGCTCGTCGATCGACAGGACGGTCATCGAGACCATCGAGACCCCGCCGTCGCGGTCGAAGACCGGGGCGTAGGTGATCTCGAACCACTGGGTCTCCCCGGCGCGCGAGGCCAGCTCGCGCTCGACGACCCGGGTCTCGCCACCGACCGCGAGCCGAAGGCCCTCTTCGACCGCGGCGCGGTTCTCGGGCGGCAGCAGCGCCGGAAGCGACTCCCCGGACTCCACCCGCCGGCCGAAGATCCGCTCGACCGTCTGCCGCATGTTGCGGTTGATCGAGAGCACCCGGCCCGCGGCATCCAGCAGCGCGATCGCCTGGACGCCGCTCTCGACGATCGCGCGCAGCTTGGCCTCGGACGAGGAAAGGGCGCGCTCGATCGCGCGGCGTTCGGAGACGTCGCTGACCAGCGCCGTCACCCACTCCTCGCCCCCCACGCGGACGTGCGACAGCGCCGCCTCGATCGCCAGCTCGGAGCCGTCCTTGCGCCAGCCCGTGATCTCGAGCCGCCGCGAGACCGGCCGCGAATCGGGGTGGCTCCAGTAGCCCGTACGGTGCGCGACGTGGCGTCCCCGCACCGCGGGCGGGACGATCGTCTCGATCTTCCTTCCGCAGAGCTCGCCGCGCTCGTAGCCGAACATCTGCTCGAGTGACGCGTTCGCGAACAGGATCGCCCCGTCGCGATCGATCGTCACCACGCCGATCGACTTGGTCTCGAGATAGCCCTGCAGCAGGGCGCGGACGCGGCGCTCCTCGCGTTGCAGCCGCCCGGTCGCCGCCGTCCAGCGCGCGAGGCGCGCCAGCACGCGGGCATCGAGCACGTCGCGCGGGATGACGTCGATCGCGCCGGCATCGAACGCGACGGCGGAGTTCTGCAGTTCCACCCCGTTCGACTCGCCGTCGCTGAGCATCACGATCGGCCACTCGGCGGCGTGGAGGCGCAGCCAGGCGAGCACGCCGTGGATCGCGTAGCCGTCGGTGCCGCCCGGATCGACGATCACCAGCCGGTCGGCCGGGTCGCTCGCGTCGGGGAGCGAGGAAGGCAATCCGGTCGCGCAGAGGACCTGGATCGGTCCCGTTCGCGCCAGGCTGGCGGCCTCCTGGGCGATCGATTCGAGGTGGGTCGACAGCGCCTCGTGGCGGTCGGGCGCGGCAACGACCCACACCTGGATCGGCGCGGAGTGCATCCGTGGTCCCCGCGGGGGCAGCTCCCCCGCACCCGGAAAACTTAGGTTCCGGCGGACCGCCGCGAAAGGCCCCGGCCCAGCACGACCAGCAGCACGACGGCCGCCACCGCGAGCGCGCCCCAGAGCGCCCACCTCGTGCCGCGGACCAGCTTCTCGATCTCCGCACTTGTTCGCGCCATGTCGACCGTCGCCGTGGCAGCCGGCCGCAGGGCGAGCTGGCGGGCGACGCTCCGAACTCGCGGGGCGGCCGACAGCAGGGGGTCGAATCCCGAGGCCAGCCGGACCTCTCCGGCGCCCGGCTCCGCGCCCGGCAGGCGGGGCCAGGCGAAGCGCACGGCCCGGCGCGGCCGCCACAGCCGGGCCGTCGCCGGCAGGGAGGCGGCCGGCCGGGCCGCGAGTTCCAGCGCCGTCGCGAACTCGGGCACGGTGACGTCGACGAAGGCGAGGCACGGCCCCGCACCGGACGCGCCGCGGGACCAGGCGCCGGCGCCGGCGGTTCCGCGGTCGAGCACCCCCGGCCGCGGCTGCCGCACCCACTTCGCCTCGACCTCTCCCTCGCAGCGTACGCCCGGAGCGGCGCGCAACTCGACCTGCAGGCTCGCACCGTCCGCGGGGGAGAGGGGCAGGCTGATCCGCCCGTCCAGCGCTCCCGCTCCCGTTCCCGGCTCCGGCTCGGCGGCGACGTCGAGGACGTACGGCACGACCATGGCGCCGACCATCGGCCGCAGCCCGTCGGCGAGCACCCCCGGCTGCGCGAGCAGCGCATCCGAGATCTCGAGCCGCACGACGTCGCCCGGCCGTGCGCCGGGGGCAACGATCGGCCACGACAGCCAGCCGCGTGGCAGGCGGCCGGCCGGAGCGAGGTCGGTTGCATCGGCGTCGAGCGGAGGCAGGGGCGCGCTGGCCGGCGGGCCGAGCGCCAGCCCGGCGACCGGTCCGTCGATCGCCGCGACGGGACGTTCGTCCTGGCCGTCGCCGGCCTCCGGAGCGACGAGGCAGCGCCCCGCCGCCGTCGCGTCGAAGAGCAGCCAGGCCGGCTCGAGCACCAGCGCCGCCGTCTCGATCGACGGACCGCGCGCCGTCTCGCTCTCGATCCGCAGCACGGACGAGGGGAGCGGTGCGGGAGGCAGCGTGATCGCGCACGGCGCGGCGCAGGCCGCGACGTCCGCCAGCGGTTCCCAGCGTCCCTCGCGCGCGGCCAGCAGGCGGAGCGGCGCGCCTTCCAGACCGGTCCCCCGCAGCTCGAGGCGCGTCGCGAGCAGCCCCGCCGCCGGCAACTCGACCCGCCACGAGCCGGCGACGGCCATCGGGGTCACGCGCGCGGCGGCGACCGGCGCGTCGCGGCCCGCCTTCTCGCCGACCACGACCGCGGCCCCCTCGAGCGCCGGGAAACCGGCCGCCCGCGGCCAGTCGACGCGCAGGTAGCGGAACGACGAAGGTGCGAGGTCGAGCGCGGTGCGGGCCAGCCCGGCGTCGTCCCCGAGCCGGACGAACGAGCCGCGGCCGAGCGGCGTCCACGACGCGCGGTCGTCGCTCCCGAGGACGCGCACCGCCGCCGCCGTCTCGCGCGTCGGCGTCACGAGCAGGCGCTCGTATGCGACCGGCAGCACCCCGGTGTCGAAGACGACGGACCAGCCGTCCGCGGTCTCGTCGGTCGCGGCGAGCGCGATCGGGCGCGCGCCGCGCGGCGCTGTGAGCCGGTGCGCGGGGAGCACGCGGCCGCCGGCGTCGAGCACCACGAGCCGTCCGCCCGGCGGGATCATCGCCAGCGCGTCGGCGTCGAGCGCGACGCGCACCCAGCCCGGCGCAGGGACGGACGAGCTCGCGCGCCGGGCGCGTGGCGTCGGCGCCGGCCGGCAACGCAACCGGCGCAACCAGGAGCACGCCCGCGGCGAGAAGCGCCGCGCGGCCCGCCCGGCGCGGCCTCCGCCGCCCGCAGCCGCCGCTCACGTCCCGGCCTCCGGGCCGCGCGGCTCGGGCCGGCGGAAGACCACCTTCTGGTAGAGGAACGCCAGCAGCAGCAGGCTGGCCCCCAGGCCGAGCAGCGAGAAGACGCGGTAGAGGTCCTTCAGCTCCGACAGGTCCCACAGGAACACCTTCAGCACGGCAGCCAGCATGACCACCAGGGACGCCCAGCGCAGCGTCAGGCTGCGCGTCGCGAGCCCGGCCACGAGCAGCGTCACGCCGAGCACCACCCAGGCCGCGGAATACGCGTAGAGCTCGCCGCTGCCGGTCTCCCCGGGGACCAGCCGCGAGCCGTGGAACGCCTGGCGCACCTCGAGCGTCACCAGCGCCCACGTCGCGAGCAGCGCCACCACCGCCGCGATCCGCGCCCCGGCTTCGTCCTCGAGCCGCTCCAGTGCGCGGGCCGCGAGCGCCGCGAGCAGCGCGGCCAGGCCGTAGGCGAAGAGGATCGCATTGAAGACGGGCGTGCTGCCGACGTCGAGCGGGTGCAGCAGCGGGTTGGCGACCAGCCCGAGCAGTACAACGGCGCTGCCGATCGCGATCGCCAGCACGCCGCGGGCCAGGGGCTCGCGCATCGGCCGCGGCGCGTGCCGGCTCCACCACGCGGTCGCCAGCCCGAGCGCGAACCAGAGCGCGACGATCGCGCCGGCCTCGGCGACGTAGACCAGCGGGTCGCCGCCGAGCAGCAGGCTTCCGAACTCGCCGGTCCAGTGGTCCGGGCGCCCCGGGGTCCAGTGGAAGTAGTGCCGCACCTCGAGCGCGAGGAGCGCCAGCGCCAGCGCGATCGTGCCCGTCTCGAAGGCGACGGCGTCCCTGTCCCGCCCGTCGCGCCGGTAGAGGAACGCCGCCAGCGCGAAGGCGACGAGCGGCACGCCGTAGCCGAAGAGGATCCAGTTGAGGACCGGCGTCCCGCCGACGTCGTAGCTGAGCAGCACGGGGTTGGCGAACAGCCGCACCAGCACCATCGCGCCCAGCGCCAGCGAGAGCTGCCGCAGCACCGGCAGCGCCAGCCGGCCGGACAGCCAGGCCAGCGCGGCGGCCTCGATCGCCCAGGCGGCGGTCAGCGAGAACCGCCCGATCTCGAACGGCAGCGCCGCGCCCGCGAAGAAGGTCGCGGCCGCGGCCAGCGCGCCGAGCACCCCCTCGGCGTGCGGTGCCTCCTTCCGGCGCCGCAGCCACGGCACCGCGAAGGCGACGAACAGCGCGCCGAGCGCGATCGAGAGCACGCCCCACGGGATGTCGCGCCAGGCCGGCAGGGTCGCCGGGTCCTGCGCGGCCGGGATGCGCAGCACCGACCAGAGCGCGAGGAAGTAGGTCACCGCCGAGCCCGCGCCGAGCGCGGCCCAGCTGTCGGGGCGCGCCGCGCCGCGCATCGCGGCGTACGAGCCGCAGACCAGCAGGCCGCCGTACCCGAGCGCCGCCCAGCGCAGGATCGGTGGCGGGTCCGGCAGGCCGTACCAGCGCCCGATCAGCACGAGGCCCGCCGCCGCGGCGAGGATCGCGAGCGGCATGAACTCGTCGCGCAGCCGCGCCGCGACGAGACAGCCGGCGGCGAGCAGCCCGAGGAAGAGCCACTCGGAGGCACCGTACTCGCCGACCATGACCAGCGCGGTGAGCAGCACGAGGCCGGAGAGCCCCGCGGTGAACACGATCGCGCGACCGGCCTGCGGGTCGCGTCCGTCGGCGTGCAGCGTCGCGGCCAGGCCGAACAGCGCGACCGACGCCAGCATGAAGAGGCCGATGACGATCTCGTCGCCCGGCCGGAACCACAGCGCGAGCCACGCCGCGGTCCACAGCGCACCGCCGCCGACCGTTGCCAGCGCGATCCCGCCCCAGCGCTTCGGCCGCGCGGCGGCGACGAGCCCGGCCTGGAGCAGGAAGAGATAGAGGAACAGCCCCGCCGCGCTGGGCTCCTTCGCGCCGACCAGTGCGGGCGTGAGGAAGCCGCCGGCGAGCCCGATCACCGCGATCAGCACGCCGTAGCGCAGCGAGAGGAGCACCGCCGTCGCCGTCACCAGCGCCATCAGGCCGAAGCCGACCGCCGTCGGGATCAGGTCGTAGAGCGACGTCCCGGCGTAGAAAGAGGCGTAGAGGTCGGCGATCCCCGCGGCCGACAGCCCGGTCGCGACCAGCTCGGAACGCCGGCGCAGGAACTCGCCCCCGACGAGCAGCGCGACGCCGAACAGGACGCCGAGCACGACGCGCGCGCCCGGTCCAAGCAGGCCCTGGTCGAAGGTGAACTTGACCAGGTACGCGCCGGCAAGGAAGAGCGCGATCGAGCCGAGCCAGGTGAACAGCCGGGTGCCGAGGCGCTCTTCGATCCCCTGCCCGGGCGGGGCCGGGATCGCGGGCTGCGGAAAGAGGGGCCGCACGGCGGCGGATGGAGGAGGCGGGGCCGCGAGCGGGGGCGGCGGGGGAGGAACCAGGGGAGGTGACGCGGCCGGGACCGGGACCGGGGGGGGCGGCTCGGGGGAAGCGGCCGGCTCGGGCCGCGGGGCCGGCGGGGTCGCGGACGGCGTAACCGCCGGACGCAGCGAGACCGGTGCGCCCTGCTCGCGGAGGGTGCGCAGCTCGCCGCGGAGCGCCGCCAGCTGCCCCTGCAGCGCGTGGAGCTCGCGCTCGAGGCGTCCGGTGCGGAGGAACGAGACGAGGCCGAGGACCAGTCCCGCCAGAGGCACTCCGAGCGCAACCAGGGCGATCAGCAGGAAGAAGATCGAGTCGGACATGCGTCCCCCGCCTGCTCATTATGCTGCAGTAAGCTGGGTTCCGGCTTACGTCACCGGGGCGACGTATCAGCCGGACCGGGGTCGCTTCCTGAGGGTCGAGGAGAGCGACCCATGGAGACCTACGGCAGCCAGCGGATCAAGTGGCCCTACGCGACCCACATCGTCGACCGCACGGCTTTCACCACCCTGATTCCGGTCGTCGAAGAGGACAACCCCGGAAGCCTCCTGCTCGGCCGGGTCGTCGCGATCGGCCGGCACAAGGACCTCGAATCGGTCGAGGGCCGGAAGATCAGCCTGTTCAAGGACGACCTCTTCGTCGGCACGCTCGGCCACCGGTACGCGACCGACCAGTACGAGGGAGCCGCGGTCTGCCGGGGGCCGATGGGGCACATCCTCAGCATCGGCGGGGTCTGCGGAGAGGTCGTCTCGAAGAACGAGCGGATGGTCGACCCGACGGTCGTCGAGTGGCTCGGGCGGCTGGCGGGCGAAGGCGGCGCGCCGCTCCATCTGCGCGACTTCCGGATGACCTCGGCCCGACCGCTGCACGCGCCGCGACCCCGGATCGTCCTCTCGCTCGGCGCGTCGATGAATGCCGGCAAGACGACGACCGCGGCGCAGCTCATCCGCAGCCTGGCGTCCGCCGGACACAAGGTCAGCGCGGCCAAGATCACCGGCACCGCCTGCCGCAAGGACCCGAGCCTGCTCGAGGACGCCGGAGCGACGCGTGTGCTCGACTTCACCTGGACCGGCTGGCCCTCGACTGCCGGCTGCAGCCGCGAGGAGCTGCTCTCCGTCTGGCGCGAGATCACCTGGGCGCTGCGGGCCGACGAGCCGGAGGTCCTGGTCTACGAGATCGCCGACGGGATCGTCCAGCGCGAGACGCGGATGCTGCTCGAGGACCCCGTGGTGCGCGACTCGGTCGACGCGGTGACCTACGCGGCGCCCGACAGCCTCTCCTGCGAGAGCGGTGTGCGGATGCTGCGCGGGCTGGGCTACAAGGTGCTGGCGACGGCCGGGCCGGTCGCCAACAGCGCGCTGGGCCGGGCCGAGGTCGAGGCGCTGACGCAGATCCCGTGTCTCGCGGGCGACGCGATCCTGGCCGGCGCGCTCGTTCCCGCTCTCGACGCCGTCAAGGCGGCCTGAAACGGCCCGTGATGGCGACGCCGATCATCGACGAGGGCGCGGAGAGGACGCGCGGTCCGCTGGCCGAGCTGCTCGCGCTGCTGCCCTACGCCCGCCGCCAGAAGGGTCTGCTCACGGCGGCGCTGGCGTCGAGTGCCGCCCTCGCCGTGATCGACGTCCCCGTCCCGTTCCTGCTGAAGAAGATCCTCGACGGGATCCTCGGCGCGGCTCGCCAGGGGCGGTTCTTCGGCTGGACGCTGGCCGCGCCGGAAGCGCTGCAGGTGGTATTCGTACTGCTCGCGGGCCTGGCCCTGGCCAAGGCGCTCCTGCTCTACGCGCAGCGCACGACGGCCGAGACGCTGGGGCAGCGGATCGTCTACGGGCTGCGGATGGACCTCTACCGCCACCTGCACTCGCTCTCGCTGCCGTTCTTCCGCGGGGCACGCACCGGCCGGCTCATGCTGCGGCTCGTGGGCGACATGAACGCCGTGCTGGACCTGGTCACCGACGGCTTCCTGCGGGCGTTCGTCGACGCCGTGACGATCCTTGCGGTGGTCGCGGCGATGGCGGTCCTCGACGCGCGGCTGGCGCTCGTGGCGCTGTCGGTGATGCCGGTCTACCTCTTCGCGTTCTGGCGCTTCTCGACCGAGCTGCGCGAGAAGGGGCGCGCCGCGCGGCGCGAGCGGGCCGAGCTCTCGGGCTCGCTGCAGGAGCGGATCGCCGGGGCGGCGGTCGTCAAGGCCTTCCATCGCGAAGCGGCCGAGGCCGGGCGGCTGGCCGAGCAGAGCGGCCGGCTGCGCGATCGCCTGATCGAGAAGGCGCGCGCGGCGGCCAAGCTGAACGGGCTGGCGCAGTTCGCGGTCGCCCTCGGCGGCGCGCTCGTGCTCTGGGTCGGCGGCCGTGCGGTGCTCGACGGCAACCTGACCAAGGGCGGACTGATGGCCTTCTACGCGCTGGCCGCGCTGATGTTCCCGCCGCTGCGCCGGCTCGCGCGCACCAACGAGACCTACCAGGCGGCGCGCGTGTCGCTCGACCGCGTGCTGGCCTTCCTGGAGCGCACCACGCCGCTCAAGGAGAAGGAAGGGGCCCGCGAGCTGGTCGTCACGCGCGGCGAGGTGCGCTTCGAGGGGGTCGGCTTCGCCTACCGGCCCGAAGCGCCGGTCCTCTCGGGGATCGACCTCGTCGTGCGGCCCGGCGAGATCGCGGCCCTGGTCGGACCGAACGGGGCGGGGAAGACGACGCTCGTCGGGCTCGTCGCGCGCTTTCTCGACCCCGCCGCCGGCCGGGTCCTGATCGACGGGCAGGACGTGGCCACGGCCACGCTGGCCTCGCTCCGGCGCCAGATCGGGATCGTGCCGCAGGAGCCGTTCCTGTTCTCCGGGACGATCGCCGAGAACATCCGCTACGGCCGGCCCGAAGCGACCGAGACCGAGTTGCTCGCCGCGGCCCGCGTCGCCGGCGCGACCGAGTTCATCGCCGCGCTGCCCGACGGCTTCGACACGGACGTCGGGGAGCGCGGTCAGCGCCTGTCGGGCGGGCAGGTCCAGCGCCTGGCGCTGGCCCGCGCGCTGCTCACCAACCCGCCGATCCTCGTGCTGGACGAAGCGACCTCGGCGATCGACGCCGAGTCGGAAGTCTCGATCTCGGCCTCGCTGGCCCACGCGATGGCCGGACGGACCGTCTTCGTCATCGCGCACCGCGCCGCCACCGTGCGCCGGGCCGACCGGATCATCGTGCTCGAGGGGGGCCGGGTCGTGGAGGACGGCACCCACGCGGCCCTGCTCGCGCGGCGCGGCGCTTACGCCCGCCTGTTCGACGAGCAGCTTCTTCCCGCCGGAGCGCCCACCCCATGACCCGATGCCGCCCGCTCGCCCGAGCCCTGCCCGCGCTCCTCGTCCTCGCCGCCATCGCCTCGTCGGGCGCCGCGCTGGCCTTCACCGTGACGGGGACCGTCAGGAACGAGGCCGGCCAGGCGATGGCCAATGTCGACCTCGATTTCGTCGATGTCTGCAGCGGCGAGAGCGTCTTCCTCGTCAACGACAAGACCGCCGCCGACGGCAGCTTCAGCGTCACGGTCAACGGCGCGACATACGACGTCCGCTTCACGCCGCCGGCCGGTTCCGCGTCGGCCGGCAAGGAGCGGCAGGACGTCGTCGTCAGCGCCAATACGAGCCTGGGGCTGACCACGCTCCCCAACGGGAAGCTGGTCTCGGGCACCGTGAAGAACGGCTCCGGGACGGGGATCTCCGGCGTCGACCTCAAGTGGGTGAACGCTTCGACCGGCGTGCGCGTCTACGTCGGCAAGGACGTGACGAGCGCCAGCGGCGCCTACTCGATGCGCGTCCCGCCCGGCACGTGGGACGTCGAGTACCGCCCGCCGGCGACCACCACCTACGCCACCGGGCGGCGCAAGGGACTGGTCGTGCAGGCCGACGTCTCGGGCCTGGCCGATACCCTGGCAACCGGCTTCCAGCTCACGGGCCTGGTGAAGGACAAGCAGAACACGGCACTCCGGAACGTCGACCTGAATGTCTACGACAGCTGCACCGGGGAGAAGGTCCCCACGGCCAACGACAACACCGACGCTGCGGGGAGGTTCACGACCTACGTGCCGGCGGGGACCTACTCGATCCAGCACAACCCGCCGCGCTGCAAGGGGGTCGTGCCCGACCGCAAGTCGGGGGTGCGCGTCGACCGCAATACCGACCTCGGCTCGACGACGCTGCTGGCGGGGGTGACCGTCGCAGGCCGCGTGCTCGACAATGCGCTCCAGCCGGTCGCGGGCGCGGAGCTCAAGTTCTTCGATGCCAACAACGGCCAGCGGCAGCCGACGAACTTCGACACCACCGACGCCTCCGGCAGCTACTCGGTCTACGTTCCGACGGGGAGCTACAACATCAACGTCGAGCCGCCGGTCGGCCGGACGCTGCTCGTCTCGCGGCTTGCCGGTGTCGCGGTCGCCGCGGCCACGACGCTGGGCGACACCGCGCTCGCGGCGGGACTGTCGCTGTCGGGCACGGCGGTCGGCCCCGACAACAAGGGCGTCCTCTCGGTCGACGTCGACGTCGTCGACTCGGTGACCCGCGACGCGGTCCGGATCGCCCACGACAACACGCGCAGCGACGGCACGTTCACGGTGATCGTCCCGGCGGGCAGCGCCTACGACGTCCTGTACACGCCGCCGTCGTGTTCGCCGCTCGCGCCCGACGACCAGCGGCAGGTTCCCGTCTCCGGAACGACGACCCTGCCGACCCTCCACCTCGTCACCGGCGCCACCGCGAGCGGCGTGGTGCGCGATCCCCTGAGCGCGCCGGTGGCGGGCGTCGATCTCGACTTCTTCACCCCCGGCACGCGCAACAAGTTCTTCACGCCGCGCGATACGACCGACGCCGGTGGCTCGTACGCCACGATGGTCAAGCCGGGGAGCTACGACATCGACTACATCCCGCCGGCCGGCCTGGCGCTGCGACCGGCCCGGAGGACCGGCGTGTCGCTGTTCGCCGACACGACGCTGCCGGACACGACGCTGCCGCGCGGCTACCTCGTCTCGGGTGCCGTGAGGAACAACCAGACCGCGCTCCCCGTCGCGGCGGTCGAGGTCGAGTTCTTCGCCCCGGGTGCGGCCTCGCCGCTCTTCACGCCGCACAACAACACGGCGGTGGACGGCCGTTACAACGTGTCGGTCGACGCCGGAACATGGGATCTGCGTTACACGCCGCCCGCCGGCAGCGGTCTCGCCCCGCGCTGGCGCCGCGGCGTCGCGGTGAGCGCCGCCACGGCGCTCCCCGACACCCTGCTGCTGGCGCTGACCCTGCCGTCCGTCGGCTCGATCAACCCCGCGGCGGGCAGCGCGGCGGGCAGCCAGGCCGTCACCGTCACCGGCAGCAACTTCCAGCCCGACGCGACGCTGCGGCTCGGCGGCATCACGGCCACGAACGTCGTCGTGGCCTCGGCCACGACGATCACCGCGGTGACCCGGCCCCACCCGGCGGGGCGCGTCGACGTGCAGGTCGTCAACCCCGGCGAGCAGGTCGGCACGCTGGCATCGTCCTTCACCTTCAACGAGCCGGCGACGCCGGCCCGCCTGACCGTAAGGCGCGTGGGCAGCGACGTCGTGCTGACCTGGACCGCCAACGGACAGTCCAGCTACACCGTGTTCCGCAACCCCGCCCCCCAGGGGTTCACCGACACGTCGATCGCCGCGACCCTTCCCGGCACGACGTGGACCGACACCGGGGCCGGCAGCGCGGCGTCCGGCACCGCGCGCTTCTACGTGATCGAGTAGGAGCGAAAGTGCGCGTGCGCGCCGCTGTCGGCTGCTGTGTCGCGTTCGCGCTCGGCGCGGGCCTCCCCCCCCTGGCCCGCGCCGAGCGCGACGGTGGTTTGATGCTGACCGCAGCGGTGGCGCTGCAGTACGACGACAACATCCTGTCCGGGAACGCGCAGACCGTGGGCCGGCTCGAGAAGAACGTGACCGAGGAGCGATACGGACTGGTCAGCGCCGACGACTGGGTCGCGATCGGGAACGTGGCGCTGCTCTGGAGCACCCGGATCCTGCCCCGTCGCGAGACGGTGTTCTCCGCCGGCGTCGAGACGCACCGCTACGACCAGAACACGGTCAAGGACTACGAGGAGGTCGACTTCAGCGTCACGCAGGAGGTCACCGCATCGCGCCGGTACCTGGGCCGGGTCATCGTGGGCGGGCAGTGGATCCCCGGGTTCTTCGTGCGCAACCTGACCGACGACGACGCTTCGGTCGAGGCCGGCCGGCGGGTCCGGGCCGGGGCGACGTACGGCCAGCGGGAGCTCGCGATCGCCTACGAGCAGGAGCTGGCCCCGGGGCGCCTGTTCGCCTCGGCGGGCCGGGAGTGGCGCGAGCGCGACTACAACGCGGCCTTCGACGAGCGCGACGCCACGCGCCGGCTCTGGGCGCTCTCGCTGCGCGGCCGGCCGCTCGCGCGCGGCCGCGTGCAGCTCGAGGGCGGCTATGCCTGGGGCAGCGTCGCGGCGCGCGGCGACCTGGCGTCGTCGCCGTTTCCCGACGATGACATCTCCTACGACGTCGCGATCGCCGGGCTCTCCGCGCGGGCGCCGTGGGGCAGGCGCCGCCCGGGAGCGGTCACGCTCGCATGGGAAGGGGAGCGGCGGGTGCTGGCCACGACCAACCGCTTCGACGTCCTGCGCCACGGACGGGTCGACCGCCGCACGGAGTGGAACCTGCGGCTCTCGCAGCGCGTCGCGGCGGACCTGGACCTGGTGGCGGAGTGGCGCTTCGACGGAGTGCGCGCGAAGTTCCCGACGGCCTTCACGGCGCTGGCGGCGAGCGTCGACTACGAACGCCAACGGATCTCGCTGGGGCTGCGCTACCGGGTGCCTCTCGGGTCCTAGACCAGCGCTTCGACCGCCCGCGCCGGCCGCGCGGCCAGCACCGACGCGACCTCGCCCAGCACCTCGCCGGCAGGCCCGAGGAGCGGCACGCAGGAGAGCTTGAGGTCGACCCGCGCACCCGGCCGGGTCACGCGGCCCGAGACCTCGAGCTCGCGCGTGGCGCCCGATTCGATCCGCGAGCGCAGTTCGCGGCGATAGGTGTCGCGCTGCTCGTCGGCGATGGTCGGGTTGAAGGTGCCGATCACGTCGGCCGCGGTCCAGCCGAAGAGCCGCTCGGCGGCGGCGTTCCACGCGGTGACCGTGCCGGCGGCGTCGCAGGCGATCACCGGAATCGGCACGCTGCGGACCAGCGCCTGGTAGGCCGCGGTCAGCTCGGACAGGCGCGCAGTCGCGTTCTCCAGCCGCTCCTCGGCGAACTCGCGGTCCTGCGCGGCGAGCGTCGCGCGGCGCGCTTCCTCGGCACAGCGGCGCTCCGCCTCGTCCGTGCGATGGGCCGAGTCCTCGATCGCCTGCTCGATTTCGGCCAGCTGCGCGTGCAGCCGCTCGGTCTCCTGCCGCGCCTCGTGCTGGCGCAGCTGGACGGCGTGGAGCTCCTCCTCGGTCCGGCGCAGCTGCTCCTCGGCCTCCCCCAGCCGGATCTCCATCCCGCCCGTGCGCGCCGCCGCCTCGGTCGCTTCGGCCCGGGCCTCGGCCATCCGCGACTTCAGCGTCGCGGACCCGTTCCTCGGCGCGCTGCGCCGGGCGCAGGTCCTCGATCGCCACGAAGACGCGGGCCAGCGAGCCGTGGTAGCCGGCCGGCGTCGTCACGCGCAGCCGGACGGGGCGCGGCTCGCCCAGGATCGTCCGCTGCACGCACTCCAGTTCGAACGGCTCATCCGCGGCCGCGAGGTGCACGACCGCTTCGACGAAGGTCGGCGCGTCGCCGAAGCCGGCGTACGGACCCATCGCCCGCGTCAGCTCGTCCGCCGACGCGGCGCCGTAGAAGGCCTGCGCGGCGTCGTTGACGGCGACCGGCTGGATCTCCTCGGCGCAGAGCGCGACCGCCTCGGGGTGCTCTTCGAACCATCCGCGCAGGTCGGTCACCCCCTCGCGACGGCGCGCCTCCACGAAGCGCGCGACGCCGGACAGGTCGGACTCCCAGAGCGGTGTCGACGTGTGCGACAACAGCGAGCGATAGCGCTGGCGCGCGTCGCGGAGCGTGGTCTCGAGCAGCCGACGCGAGCCGGCGCCGGTTGCCGCCCGCGCCGTGCCGCGCACGATCCGCTCCATGGCGCGCGGCTCCAGCTCGTCGATGGCCAGGTGCTCCACCTGGGGATCGTCCTGCATCCACGACTCGATCAGCGGCTCCTCGTCGCCGCCCGCGATGACCAGCGGGACGCCCGGCGCCGCGGCGCGCAGCCGTGCGAGCGCCGTCGTCGGCTCGCCGTCGAGCAGCGCGTGCTCGACGATCACGAGCCCGTACGAGTCCCCCGAGACCCGCTCGATCGCGGTCTCGAGCCCTTCCACCCTGGTCAGCGGCAGGTCGAGCGCGGGAAGTCGTTCGATCGCCTGCTGGACGAGCCAGGCGAGACTGGGATCGACGGCGGCGAGCAGCACGGGCAGGCGCGGGTTGGACACGGGAACCTCCAGCGTCCGGCGCCGCGTTGCGCGGAGCCGGCCCATGGGGAAGTTGGTGCCCGGGACCGCCCCGCGCCATCGGCCGGAACCGGCCGGCTGCCGCGCGGTCCGGTCCGGCTGGCCCGCGGGCCGAAGTAACTCTCCCTCCGGCCCAGTAATCCGGGCCGCCCCGTGGTTGACCGGCCCCCCCGGAGGCGCGATCCTCGCGCTCCTTGAGCCAGCCCCCCCGCCGAACCCCTCCCGCAAGGCCGCCCCCGGCGGGCAGCGCCTGGCCCGCCACGCCGGGCTCGTCTCGACCGCGACCCTGCTCTCCCGGGTCCTCGGGCTCGTCCGCGACCAGCTCTTCGCGCTGCTCTTCGGAGCGACCAACGTCGCCGACGCCTACGTCATCGCCTTCCGGATTCCCAACCTGCTGCGCGACCTGTTCGCCGAGGGGGCGCTGTCGGCGGCCTTCATCCCGACTTTCACGCACGTCCTGCACCACCGCTCGCGCGAGGACGCCTTCCGGCTGGCCAACCGGCTGATGACGACGCTCGCCGTCCTGCTGGTCGTGATCGTGCTCGCGGGCGAGGTCTTCGCGCCGCAGCTGGTGGCGCTGATCGCGCCGGGATTCGACGCGATCCCCGGCAAGAGCGAGCTGACCGTCTCGCTGACGCGCGTGATGCTGTGGTTCCTGCCGCTGGTCTCGTTCGCGGCGGTGATGATGGGGATGCTCAACGCGCTCGACCGCTTCTTCATCCCCGCCTTCGCGCCGGCCTGCTTCAACATCGTCGCGATCGTCGTCGGCGTCGGGCTGTGGCTGGCCGGCTTCAGCCCGGTGACGGCGGCGTACGGCTGGGCGATCGGGACGCTGCTCGGCGGGGCGGCCCAGGCGCTGGTGCAGCTCCCCCCGCTGCGGCGGGAGAGCTGGCGCTTCGCGCCCGAGCTGGACGCCGGCTTCAAGGACCCCGCGATGCGGCGGATCGCGACGCTGATGGGGCCGGCCACGGCCGGGCTTGCGGCGACGCAGGTCAACATCTTCGTCAACAGCATCTTCGCCAGCCAGCAGCCCGGGGCGGCGTCGTGGCTGCAGTACGCGTTCCGGCTGATGCAGCTGCCGCTCGGGCTGTTCGGCGTCGCGGTCGGGACGATCGCCACCGCCGCGCTGGCGCGGCGCGCGGCGGCGAACGACCAGGCGGGGATGCGCGAGACGACGCGCCAGTCGCTGCGCCTGGTCGCCTTCCTGACGATCCCGGCCTCGTTCGGGCTGGCGGTCCTGGCGCAGCCGATCATCCGGCTGATCTACCAGCGCGGCGAATTCGGCCCCGACGACACGGTCGCGACGGCGGCGGCGCTGCTGTTCTACGTCTTCGGCCTGTTCGCCTACTCGTCGGTCAAGGTGCTCGCGCCCGCGTTCTATTCGCTCGGCAGGGCGCGCGTGCCGCTGCTCGCGTCGGTCAGCGCGGTCGTCGCCAACCTGGTGCTCAACGTCGCGCTCTACCCGTTCCTCGGCTTCCGCGGCCTCGCGCTCGGCACCGCGGTCGCGGCGACCGTCAACTTCCTGGTGCTGGCGGGCGCGTTCCAGCGCAGCGTCGGCGGGCTCGACGACCGCGGACTGTGGATTGCGGTCGCGAAGGTGACGGCCGCATCGGCGGGGATGGGGCTCGCCGCGTGGGGCGCCTGGCACCTGCTGGAGGCCTGGATCGGCACGGGGGGCCTGGCGCGCAACGGGCTCGACGCGCTGGTGCCGGTCGGAGTCGGCGTCCTGGCCTACGCCGCGCTCTGCCGGCTCCTGCGGGTCTCCGAGCTGGACGACATCGTTGCGTTCCTTCGCCGCCGGAGGAGCGCGTGAAACGACGGGGAGAGGGAGAGACGATGACGACGCCGCGTCATGTGCTGCGCTTGCTCGCGTGCGGTGCGCTGCTCGCCGGAGCGGTGTCGCCCGCGCCGGCGGCGACCGAGCCGGCGCAGGCGGCGCTCCCGCCGGCCGCGTCCACGGCGATCGATGCCGGGCGGCTCGCGGGCCTGCGCTGGCCCGACTTCTCCGACTACACCAGGTGGGTCGCGGGGTTCTACGACGCGCGCGGCGGCGCGCTGGCCTGGACGGCGACCGGCCGGCCCACGCCGCAGGCGCGCGCGGTCATCACCCAGCTCGAGGCCGCCGACGGGAAGGGGCTGCACGCCGAGGACTACGACGGGGGCCGCTGGGCCGCCCGCGTCGCCGCACTCGAGGCCGGGAAGGCGACGCCGCAGCAGGTCGCGGACTTCGACGTCGCGCTGACCGTCAGCGCGATGCGCTACATCTCCGACCTGCACATCGGCCGGGTCAACCCCGAGCAGCTCGGCTTCCACCTCGACGTCGGAGCCAAGAAGTACGACCTCTCGGAGCTGCTCGGCGGGATCGCGGCGGCCGACGACGTCGCCGCGCGCCTCGACGCGGTCGAGCCGCAGTACGAGTACTACCGCGCGCTGCAGGCGGCGCTCGTGCGTTACCGCGCGCTGGCCCCCAGGGTCGCCGCGCTGCAGCCGCTCCCCGAGCCGGCGAAATCGCTCGAGCCGGGCGGGACCTACGACTCGATGCCGAAGCTGGCCGAGCTGCTGGTGCTCACCGGCGACCTCCCGGCGGCCGAGCAGGCCGCGGCGGGGGCGACGACCTACGGCGGACCGATGGTCGCGGCGGTCAAGCGCTTCCAGGAGCGCCACGGGCTGGCCGCGGACGGCGTGGCGGGGAAGGGGACGTTCCGCGCGCTGAACACGCCGGTCGCCGCGCGGCTGCGCCAGATGGAGCTGACGCTCGAGCGCTGGCGCTGGCTGGCCCACGAGTTCGGCGAGCCGCCGATCGTGGTCAACATCCCGGCCTTCCAGCTCCGGGCCTTCGCGCGCGAGGGGAACAAGGTGGTCCCCGAGCTGGCGATGAACGTCGTCGTCGGCAAGGAGTACAAGGGGGCCCAGACCCCGATCTTCGCGCGGGAGATGAAGTACGTCGTCTTCAGCCCGTACTGGGAGGTCCCGCCGAGCATCGCCAGGAACGAGCTGCTGCCGAAGCTGGCGAAGGACCCGGACTACGCGGCGCGCAACCACTACGTGATCGAGGGCTCGGGGGGCCGCCTGCCGGTCAACGCCGACTCGCTCGCCGCGGTCCGCGCCGGCCGGGCCCGGATCCGCCAGACGCCCGGGACGCACAACGCGCTGGGCCTGGTGAAGTTCATGTTCCCCAACGAGTTCAACGTCTACCTGCACAGCACGCCGTCGCAGGCTGCCTTCGCGCGCGAGGAGCGCGCGCTGTCGCACGGCTGCGTGCGGGTCGAGAAGCCGCTCGAGCTGGCGGAGTTCGTGCTGAAGGACGACCCGTCGTGGACGCGCGAAGCGATCGAGGCCGCGATGAACGCGGGCGAGCCGCGGACGGTGAACCTGAAGACGCCGATCTGGGTCTTCATCCTCTACGGGACGGCGTTCGTCGACGAGGCGGGCGTGGTGCACTTCTACCGCGACGTGTACGGGCACGATGCCCGGCTCGACGCGGCGCTGAAGAAGGGGTACCCGTACCCGGGGTGAGGGCGCTCTTGCCGTTCCGCACCCCGGGGCCGTCGGCGCCGCCGGGAGTTGGTGTAATCTCCCGCCCGCGCTTCGGTGCTGGCCGGAATCGTCCCGGCGCCCGGCGGATGAGCCTGCCATGACGTTCGTCGCGGTCTTCGTCGGCCTGGTCTTCCTCTACAGCCTCGTCTCGGAGCGGCTGGAGCGGACCGTCGTCACCGCGCCGATCCTCTTCACCACCGCAGGACTGCTCCTGCAGCCGATCGCGGGGGAACTGCACCTTCCGGAGGGGAGCGTCTCCCTGTTCCTGCTCGTCGCCGAGGTGGGACTGGTGCTCCTGCTGTTCACCGACGCCAGCCGCACCGACCTGGGCCTCCTCCGCGCGAGCGGGAGCCTGTCCGCGCGGCTGCTCGGCATCGGGATGCTGCCGACGATCCTGCTCGGCGCCGTGGCGGCGCGCGTCGTCTTCCCGGCGCTCTCCCTCTGGGAGGCGGGGATCCTGGGGGCGATCCTGGCCCCGACCGACGCCGGGCTCGGGCAGGTGGTCGTGAGCAGTCCGCGGGTGCCGGCCCGGATCCGGGAGGCACTGAACGTCGAGGCGGGTCTCAACGACGGGCTCTCGGTCCCGTTCCTGCTGTTCTTCCTGGCCCTCGTCGTGGCGCGTGCGGAGGGGCCGGGGGCCGGCCTTTCGCAGTTCGTGGTGCAGCAACTCGGGTATGGCGCGCTGATCGGGGCCGGGATCGGCCTCGCCGGGGGATGGCTGCTGGCGACCGCGGACCGGTACCGGTGGATGTCCTCGCCGATGCAGCAGCTCGGCGTCGTCTGCCTGCCCCTGCTCTGCCTGCTCGCGTCCGAGGCCGCCGGCGCCAGCATGTTCATCGCCGCGTTCGTCGCCGGACTGGCGGTGCAGGTCCGATTCCGGGAGGCTGGCCGCCACAGCATCGAATTCGCGGAGAGCTGGGGACAGCTGCTCAACCTCTCCGTCTTCTTCCTGTTCGGACTGCTGGTCGCGCGCGAAGCCGGGCTGCGCGACGCGCGGCTGGTGCTCTACGCGGTCCTCAGCCTGACCGTGGTCCGCATGCTGCCGGTCGCGCTCGCGCTCGTCGGCGCGGGCTTGAGCCGCGCGAGCGTGATCTTCATGGGCTGGTTCGGACCGCGGGGCCTGGCCTCCATCGTGCTGGGGTTGGTCTACCTCGAGCAGGAAACGCACACGCCGGGTGAGCCGACGATCCGGCTGGCGGTGATGATGACCGTGCTGCTGAGCATCTTCGCGCACGGCCTGAGCGCCAAGCCAGGGATCGATCGCTACGCCGCGCGAGTCTCGGCGCTCGGGCCGGGGGCGCCCGAGCACCAGGATCCCGCCTAGCGGGGGGGCCCGGGCCGCCGGGAAGTCCGCGTCGCAGCGGCGATCGCGCAGCAGGCGTTCGCAGTCAGAGCGCTCCCGCGGACCGGAGGAACGCCTCGATCCCGGCCCAGAACGCGTCCAGCCCGTCCGCCGGCGGGCAGTCGTTGTGATCGCAGTCCATCAGGACGAGCCGCGCCCGCGGCCCGGCCGCGGCCGCCAGCGCCTGGGCGTGCTCGGGCGGGACAATCGTGTCGCGCTCGCCGTGGAGGATCAACACCGGCGCCGTGGTGGCGCGCAGCGCGGCGAGGTTGTCGAAGGGGTCGCGCACCATCGCCCGCGGCAGGAGATAGCCTCGCGCCATGTCGACCACGCTGGTGAAGCCCGACTGCAGGACCATCGCCCGCGGCGGCCGGATGACTGCCAGTTCCAGCACGGCGGCGACGCCGAGCGAGCGGCCGTGGTAGACGATCCGCTCGCGGTCGACGTCCGGCCGGGCGACCAGCCCGTCGTAGAAGCGAATGAAGTCCTCCGCGATCGCCGCCTGCGACGGCGTCCCGGCCGAGCGGCCGTAGCCGCGATATTCGGGCAGCAGGACGTGGAAGCCCAGCGCCTGGTAGCGCCGCGCCTCCTCGACCCAGCGATCGATCACCTCGGCGTTGCCGTGGGCGCAGATCACCGCGGGCCGGGGCGCGGCGGCCGACGCGCCGGGCGCCGGGAAGAACCACCCCTCGACGGGCCCCTCGGGGCTGGCGACGTGCAGCACCTCGACCCCCGGCGGCGGCGCCGGTTCCTTCGCGCAGCGCGGGAGATAGCGGGGGAAGAGGATCGCGCGCTGCAGCGTCCACGACAGCGCGTAGTAGGCCGCGGCGACCGCCAGGAGGACCAGGGCCAGCGTCGTGAGGCGCGCCATCCGCGCATTCTAGCCGCGCTTTCGGCTACCATGCGCACATGGAAGAGACGGGCCACGACGCGGTGACGGCGCGCCTCCCCGGCGAGTTCGCGGTGGTGCTGGTGGGCATCCGCCTCAACCGCTGGTGGCGGCTCGACCACTGGCTGTGGGCACGGCGGGCGATGCGTGGCCTGGTGCGGGACCTCGCGTCCGACCCGTCGTCGGGCCTGCTCGGCTTCCAGGAGTGGAGCGGGACCCGGTTCGTGACGATCGTGCAGTACTGGCGGTCGTTCGAGGATCTCGTCCGCTGGTCGCGCATCCCGAAAGGGGCGCACCGCACCGTCTGGACCGAGTACACCCGACGTCTCGCCGCGTCGGGCGCCGTCGGGATCTGGCACGAAACCTACGTTGCCGGGCCGGGGCGCTACGAGACGGTCTACACCAACGTGCCGCCGACCGGCCTGGGGCGGATCGCGGCCCCGGAGGTCGCGATCAAGCGGTTGGGGACGGCGGTGGGGCGGATGCGCGCGACGCTCGATCCCACAGAACCTTCGTGACGATCGCGCCCAGCAGGTAGGCGAGTGCCGAGTACTGCACCCACAGCACGAGCGCGATGATCGACCACGCGGTCCCGTACAGCGACGCCAGGATCGAGCGGCCGATCAGCGCGCCGACGATGCTGTTGCCGATCGCGATCAGGATCGCGGTCAGGAAGGCCGCCGGATAGACGAAGATGCGCGGCGGACGCCGCATCGCGAGCAGCCGCCACGAGATCCCGATCAGCAGGGTCACCAGCGTCAGCGACACCACGAAGTGCAACCGGCGCAGCGAGGGGGGTGCGAAATACGCCTCGGCCGCCGGCAGGACGCGTTGATCGAGGAACGTGATCCCGGCGTTGGCGAACAGCAGCGCCACGAACAGTGCCGCGGTCACGAGCACCATCGCGATCGCGACCACGTAGCCGCTCACGATCCGCCACAGCACGGGCGGCCGCTCCTCGCGCTGGGGCCGGCCGAAGATCACGGCGAGCGAGCGGCGGTTCTGCAGGAAGATCGACATCCCGGCGACGGCGAGAACGGCGAACCCGGACCACCACGACGCCGAGGTCGGGTTGCCCGAGGCCTTGAGCCGCAGGACCCAGGAGACCAGCCTCTCGGCCTCGTTCCCGGCGAACGACTGCACGCTCGCCAGGAATTCCTGGCCCGCCTCGGGGTTCGGGAAGAAGGCCGCGATCGTCTCGAGCGCGAACAGCAGCAGCGGGACGACCGAAAGCAGCGCAAAGGCGGAGATCGCGGCGGCGTGGGTCGAGAGCTGGACGCGGGACGACTCGTGCGCGACGTCGCGCACGAAATCGCACAGCGTGTGCCAGGCCCGGGCCGCCCGTTCCGTCATCGATCTCGGCACCGATCTCGCATCCTGCGAGCTGCGCCGCCGCTCAGCGCGTCCAGCGCGGCACGCGTCCCGGGGTCCACGGCGCGCCCGCGGCCTCGGCCTCGCGCTCCAGCTGCGGCAGATCGACCTCGGCGAGCTGCTGCAGCTGCTTCAGGGCCGGCGCGAAGAGCTGCGCGGCGGCCTCGTAGTTGGCGCGCTGGGTCCCGGTCGGGGCGGAGGTCGAGCCCCAGGTGCCGTACACGATCCGCTGCACGCGGTCCACGATCCCCGCCGCGGCCGGCTCCTGTTCGCGCTGGCGCACGGGGTCGCCGTGCAGCTGCTCGTTGATCTTCCGCAGCGTCGCTTCCAGGTCGACGGCGCGGGCGCGGAGCGCGGGGTCGGCGCCCGGGGTGTCGAAGATCGCCTGCTCGAGGTGGTCGAGCCGCTGCTGCGTCTCGCCCGCGACGGCGTCGGCGCCGAGCACCGCGCGCTGCAGCCGGGCGACGTCCTGCTGGAAGGCGAGCAGCGCGGTCCGGTCGGCTGCCGGCAGCGCCCCCTGGCCGAGCGTCTTCGCCTCGAACGGGACCGGCCCGGCGAGCGGCGTCACCGCACCGTCCGCGCGCCGCGCCAGCTCGACGGAGTAGCGGCCCGGCGCCGCCAGCGGCCCGGTCGGGGCGAAGTCCCACGGCGTGCCTTCCCCGGCGGGCTCGATCCGCGTTGGATCGGCCGCGGGGTAGCGCAGGTCCCACGCCACGCGGTGGAAGCCCGCGGTGACCGGGCCGGTGAGGCGTCGGACGACCTGCCCGGCCTCGTCCTTCACGGTCAGCACGACGGCGGGTGATTCTTCCTCGTTCTCCGCGCGCAGCGCGTCCCAGCTGGGGTAGGGGGTGTCCTTGCCGTCCTTCTGGAGCTTCTTCTCGGCCTCCTGCCGCAGCGCCTTCCTGGTCTTCAGCTCGTCCTTCAGGTAGTACGTGAAGGTCGCGCCGAACGGCGGGTTGGGCGCCAGGAAGTAGGCGGCCCCCTGCGTCGCCTTGCCGCTGTCGCCGAGCGGGTCGCGCGGGACGTAGACCCAGGCGTCGTCGACCGGGAAGAGCGCCGCCGGCTGCTCCAGCGTCTTCACCTCCAGGTTCCGGAGCGGGGTGTAGTCGTCGAGGACGTAGAAGCCGCGGCCGAACGTCGCCAGCACGAGGTCGTTGTCGCGCCGCTGGATCTCGATGTCGCGCACCGCGATCACCGGCAGGCCGCCCTTGAGCTGGATCCAGGTCGTGCCGCCGTCGCGCGTGAAGAAGACGCCGAACTCGGTCCCGGCGAACAGCAGGTTGCGGTCGACGTGGTCCAGGGCGACCGAGTAGACGGTGCCCCGTGCGGGGAGATTGCCCGCCACCGAGCTCCAGGTGCGGCCGCGGTCGGTGCTCTTCAGCGCGTAGGGCTTGAAGTCGCCCATCTTGTGGTTGTCGAAGGCGGCATAGACGGTGTCGGCGTCGAAGGGCGAGGCCTCGATGTCGGAGACGTAGCTCCGCTCCGGGAACCCCGGGAAGGACTCGATCTTCCGCCAGCCCTGGCCCGCGTCGTCGGTCACCTGGATCAGGCCGTCGTCGGTGCCGGCGTAGAGCAGCCCTTCCGCCTTCGGCGATTCGGCGAGCGAGACGATGTTGCCGTAGAAGGACGTCGAGTTGTTCTTGGCGACGGCGTCGACGCCGTAGACCCGGCCCATCACCGGCAGCTGGTTGCGGTCGATCTGCCGCGTCAGGTCGGCGCTGATCGCGCGCCAGTTGTCGCCGCGGTCGTCGCTCCGGTAGACCCGCTGCGAGGCGAAGTAGAGCCGCGTGTGCGCGTGCGGGCTGATGATCAGCGGCGAGTCCCAGTTCCAGCGGGACGGGTCCTCGCCCGGCATCGCCTGCGGCTGGATCTCGACCCGCTCGCCGTTCCTGCGGTCGAAGCGGTAGAGCTCGCCGTGCTGGTACTGCGAGTAGACGATGTCGGCGTTGGTCGGGTCGACCGCGGGCTTGAAGCCGTCGCCGCCGAGCGTCACGAACCAGTCCGAGTTGGCGATCCCGCTCGCGGCCTGGGTGCGGGACGGTCCGCCCTGCGTCGCATTGTCCTGGGTGCCGCCGTAGACGTTGTAGAACGGTGCGTCGTTGTCGAGCCCGAGCTTGTAGAACTGCGTGATCGGCAGGTTGGCCTTGAACTGCCAGCTGGCGGCGCGGTCCCAGCGTCTCGTAGACGCCGCCGTCGCAGCCGTTGACCAGGTGGTCGCTGTCGGCCGGGTCGATCCAGAGCGCGTGGTTGTCGACGTGCTTGTCCTTCTCGCCGGCGCGGCGGAAGGTCTTGCCGCCGTCCTCGGTGACCCGCATGAAGACGTCCACCATGTAGACCCGCTGGTCGTTGTTCGGGGTCGACGAAGATCTCCTGGTAGTACTGCGGGCCGCCGGCGATCGTGTCGCTGCGCTTCTCCCAGGTAGCGCCGGCGTCGAGCGAGCGGTAGAAGCCGGAATCGTCCCCCGCCGCCTCGATCGTGGCGTAGACCAGGTCGGGGTTCGCCGGGGAGATGGCGAGGCCGATCCGGCCGACGTCGCCGGCCGGGAGCCCCTTCTCGAGCTTGGTCCAGCTCGCGCCGGCGTCGGTCGACTTGTAGATCGCCCCTTCCGGTCCGCCGTTGATCAGCGTCCAGACGTGGCGCCGGCGCTGGTAGGCCGCGGCGTAGAGGACGTCCGGGTTGCGCGGGTCGAAGACGGCGTCGGTGACGCCGGTCTTGTCGGAGATCGTCAGGACGACCTTCCAGGTCTTGCCGCCGTCGGTCGTCTTGTAGAGACCGCGGTCGCCGCCGTCCTTCCACAGCGGGCCCTGCGCCGCGACGTAGACGACATTCGAGTCGCGCGGGTCGACGAGGATCTTCCCGATGTGCTCGGAGTCCTTCAGCCCGGCGTTCTTGAAGGTGCGGCCGCCGTCGATCGACTTGTAGACGCCGTCGCCGTAGCCGACGCTGCGCTGGCTGTTGTTCTCGCCCGAGCCGGCCCAGACGGTCTGGGGGTTCTTCGCGTCCCATGTGACGCAGCCCCAGGAGTAGGAGCCGGCGTCGTCGGCGACCGGCGTCCAGGTCGTGCCCGAATTCTCGGTCCGCCAGAGTCCGCCGGAAGCGACCGCGATCACCCACGTCGCGCGCTCGGTCGGGTGGACCGCGATGTCGGCGACGCGGCCCGACATCAGCGCCGGCCCGATCCCGCGCCAGGCCAGGCCGGCGAACGTCTCGCTCTTCATCGGGCCGGTCTCGGCGGCGGTCTTGTCGGTCTTGTCCGCCTTGCCCGGTTTGGAGGCCTTGTCGGCCGCGAGCAGGGCGGTGCAGGCGAGGGCGAGGACGGTGAGCAGGGCGAATCGGCGCGTCGACATCGGTTTCTCCGGGGAGGCGCGTGGGATGGGCGGCATGGTAGTGCCGGAGCCGCGCGAATTGTAGGGGCCGCCCTCCGTGGCGGCCCGATCAGCGCAACCCGGCGGCCGGGCCGGCACGGAGGCCGGCCCCCGCGCTCCCTGGGCCGTGCGTCTGGTATCGTCTGCCTGCATGCCACGCGGAATTCCCGCGCGGCAGCGGTTACGCACGGCCTCGGAAAGCGCCGGAACGGAGGATCCCCATGGGCCTGATGCAGGAATTCAAAGAGTTCGCGATGAAGGGGAACGTCGTCGACATGGCGGTCGGTATCGTCATCGGCGGCGCGTTCGGCAAGCTCGTCAGCTCCTTCGTCGACAACGTCCTGATGCCGCCGATCGGACTGCTCCTCGGGGGGATCAACTTCTCGACGTGGGGGATCCAGTTGACGGACAGCGTCAACTGGAAGGTCGGCGCGTTCATCCAGACCGTGATCGACTTCACGATCATCGCCTTCGCGCTGTTCATGGTCATCCGAGTGATGAACAAGCTCCGTGCGCCGGCCCCGCCCGCGCCGGCTCCGATGGTCCCCGACGACGTCAAGCTGCTGACCGAGATCCGCGACCTGCTGAAGAAGTGACCCTGGCCCCGGCCCGTCGGCGGCAGCGGCCGGGACACCCCTCCGGCCCGGAAGCGGACCTGGGCGGCAGGCTTGACAGGGCGGCCGAAGTGGTTCATCCTTTAATCCGGATGCATTGATGAACCCCCTCGCCGCCCCCCGCCAGCTCGTCGGCCGCATGGAGGCCCTGGCCGACCCGGTCCGGTTGCGCCTGCTGCGCCTGCTCGAGCGGCAGGAGCTGGGAGTCGCGGAACTGTGCGAGATCGTGCAGCTGCCGCAGTCGACCGTCAGCCGGCACCTGAAGCAGCTCTCGGACCAGGGCTGGGTGACGAGCCACCGCGCCGGAACCTCGAACCTCTACCGCCTGACCGCCGACGAGCTGGACGACGCGCCCCGCGCGCTCTGGGGCGTGGTGCGCGAGGAGGCCGCGCGCTGGCCCTCCTCCCGCCAGGACGACCTGCGCCTCGCGCACCGGCTGGAGGAGCGGCGCCGCGAGTCGCTGTCGTTCTTCGCCGGAGCGGCCGCCTCGTGGGACGCGCTGCGGGGCGAGCTGTTCGGCGACGGCTTCGCCCGCGCGGCGCTGGTCGCGCTGCTGCCGGCCGAGTGGACGGTGGCCGACCTCGGCTGCGGGACCGGCGCGCTGGTGGCCGAGCTGGCCGGTGCCGTCCGGCGCGTCGTGGGGGTCGACCAGTCGGCGGAGATGCTCGCCGCCGCGCGCGAGCGCGTCGCCGGACTGCCGCACGTCGAGCTGCTCGAGGGGGACCTCGCGGAGCTGCCGCTCGAGGACGCCTCGTGCGACGCCGCGCTGATGGTCCTCTCCCTGGCCTACGCCCCGCACCCCGCGGCGGCGCTGGCCGAGCTGGCGCGCGTGATCAAGCCCGCCGGGCGCGCCGCGATCGTCGACCTGCTCCCGCACGACAGCGACGACCTGCGCCGCCGCCTCGGCCAGGCCGGGCGCGGCTTCGCGCCGGCTTCGCTGCGCGCGATGCTGCACCGCGCCGGGATGAACGGCGTGACCGTGAAACCGCTTCCACCGGACCCGCACGCCCGCGGCCCGGCCCTGTTCCTCGCCACGGCCAACCGGAGAGCCTGAACCGATGCGCTGCGGGCCGGCACAGAGGCCGGCCCTACAGATGCGGGCCGGCACAGAGGCCGGCCCCTACAGCCCATGCCAGAAACCGCGCGCCGCACAACCCGTAGGGGCCGCCCTCCGTGGCGGCCCGACCCAAGGAGACTCTTCCATGACCCGCACCCTCGCCGAATCGACCGGCACCCTCGAATACAAGGTCCTCGACCTGTCGCTCGCCGACTGGGGTCGCAAGGAAATCGTGCTGGCCGAGCAGGAGATGCCCGGCCTGATGGCCGTGCGCGAGCGGTACCTCGCTTCGCAGCCGCTCCGGGGCCACCGCGTCACCGGCTCGCTGCACATGACGATCCAGACCGCCGTCCTGATCGAGACGCTCGCTGCGCTCGGGGCCGACGTGCGCTGGGCCTCGTGCAACATCTTCTCGACGCAGGACCACGCCGCGGCGGCGGCCGTCGTCGGCCCGCACGGCACGCCGGACGACCCGAAGGGCGTCCCCGTCTTCGCCTGGAAGGGCGAGACGCTCGAGGAGTACTGGTGGTGCACGCTGCGCGCGCTCGACTTCGGCGCCGGCCGCGGCCCGACCCAGATCGTCGACGACGGCGGCGACGCGACCCTGCTGATCCACCTCGGTGACGAGTTCGAGCGGGCCGGGGCGGTCCCGCAGCCCAGGCCGGACGACAGCGAGGAGTACCGGATCATCCTCGACGTGCTGCGCGAGCTGCACCGCGTCAACCCCACGCACTGGCGGAAGGTCGCCGCCGAGTGCAAGGGCGTGACCGAGGAGACCACCACCGGCGTCCACCGGCTCTACGACCGGATGAAGGCCGGCACGCTGCTCTTCCCGGCGATCAACGTCAACGACAGCGTGACCAAGAGCAAGTTCGACAACCTCTACGGCTGCCGCCACTCCTGCGTCGACGGGATCATGCGGGCCTCGGACGTGATGCTGGCGGGGAAGCTCGTCGTGGTCTGCGGCTACGGCGACGTCGGCAAGGGGTGCGCGCAGTCGCTGCGCGGCCAGGGGGCGCGCGTCGTCGTCACCGAGATCGACCCGATCTGCGCGCTGCAGGCCGCGATGGAAGGCTACCAGGTCGCTCCGGTCGAGGACGTACTCGGAACCGCCGACATCTTCATCACCGCCACCGGCAACCGGGACGTCATCACGGCGGCTCACATGGCGAAGATGAAGGACGGCGCGATCATCGGGAACATCGGCCACTTCGACAACGAGATCGACATGGCCGGACTCAAGAACGTGCACGGGGTCGTGAGGACCAACATCAAGCCGCAGTACGACAAGTGGACCTTCGCCGACGGGCACAGCGTGCTGATCCTGGCCGAGGGGCGGTTGCTGAACCTCGGCTGCGCCACCGGCCACCCGAGCTTCGTGATGTCGAACAGCTTCACCAACCAGACGCTGGCGCAGATCGAGCTGGCCCTGCACCCCGAGGCCTACGAGCGCAAGGTCTACACGCTGCCCAAGCACCTCGACGAGATGGTGGCGCGGCTGCACCTCGAGAAGATCGGCGTGAGGCTGACGACGCTGACGCCGGAGCAGGCGGCGTACATCGGGGTCGCGCCGGACGGGCCGTACAAGCCGGACCACTACCGGTACTGAGACCGAGCCGTGACCAGCGAAAGGCGGTACGGCGCAGGCGATTCCGTCTCCGACCTGTGTCGCGCGTGCAAGTCCGAGCGGCGGCACACGGTGATCGTGGCCGAGCCGGGCGGGCGGCCGCTGCGCGTCACCTGCGATTTCTGCGGCAGCCAGCACAACTTCCGCGGCGGCGCCCCGGCTGCCGCGGTCTCCGGATCGACGACCGGCACGGCGCGCGGCAGCGCGGGCCGTGCCGCTTTCCCGCTCGCCACCGAGCGCGAGCGCCGGGAGCCCCCGATGGCCATCGACGTGAAGGACGGCTCCGTTGCCGATCTCGAGACGCTGCTGCGCCGCGTGATCCGCGAGGAATGCGGCATCACCCCGGTCGCCCCCGCCGAGAAGTGGCGCGGCGGCGAGATGGTCCTCAAGCCGGGCCGGCCGGGCGTTGCGGACAAGAGCTGGCCGCTCGAGACGCTGTTCCAGAAGATCGTCGCGATCCGCAACCGGCTCCGCGTGCTCGAGCAGCAGGTGAACGCCGCCGAGGAGCTCTCGCCCGAGGCCAAGCTCAAGCTCCAGGGGTACATCACCGGTTGCTACGGCTCGCTCACCAGCTTCAACGTCCTCTTTGCCGACGACGAAGACCGGTTCAAGGGCGGCGGCGACTGAGCGCCCACCGCCTTCTGCTGCCGGGCCCGGGAGAGTTCCCGCTCAGGGCGCCTCCTGCCCGCACGGGTTGGCGCTGCGGACCAGGTAGAAGTAGGTGTCCCCGGAGGCGGCCGCTCCGACGTCGTCGAAGAGCGGTGCGCCCGCCGTTCCGATCGACGCGAAGCCGGCGGCCTGCGGCGCGCGCGAGCGGTACACGTTGTAGGCGGTCGCGTTGGCGGCCGCGTCCCAGGTCAGGTGGACGTGCGTGCGCGCGACCGTCCCCACCCGCAGCGTGTCGACGGGGGACGGAGCGGGCCGGCTGGTCGTCTGCTCGACCGGCGCGTAGACCGCGTTGCCGTCGACCATCCCGTTGTTGGCGGGGCCGCTGCCGCAGGTCTCGCTGGTCTCGGCCCGGACGAGGTAGTAGAGCGAGCCCGCCGGGGCGCCCGCATCGTTGAAGGACAGGGCCTTCACGCCGGAGGCGACCCGGTGTGCGGCGTCGGCAGGGAACCCCGGCGCCGGGCCACGGTAGACCGCGTAGCTGCCCGCACCGCCGGTACCCCATGCGGCCGGCTTGTCCCACGACACGGTCACGCCCGTCGCCGCGCAGGCGTTGTTGTCCTGCGCCTGCCGCGCGCCGCGGAACGACGGCGTGCCGGCGCACGAGCCGCAGGCGGCGTAGTCCGGCTTGCTGCCGTCCTTGAGGATCACGTCGTCGATCGTCCAGCCCGCATAGGCCCCGACGTTGTCGGCGAACTGGCTGAACTCGAGCACGAGCGAAGTCTTCCCGTCGACCTGGGCCGCGTCGATCGACTGGACCTGGAACTCCGCGTCGTCGAAGCGCTCACTGCCGCTGCGCCAGATCGTGAACTTCTGCCCGTCGACGGTCATCGAGATCCGGGCGTCGTCGCCGGCGCCGCTCTGGAGGCGGCGGTAGTAGAGCATCTTCGTGTTGTGCCAGGCCGCCGGGTTGAGGGTCGGCGTCCTGCCGCCTCGTTGGTGTTCGGCTCGTAGTCGCCGGGGAAGGCGCCGCGGCCGGTGAGGTCGTGGCCCAGCACGCCGGTGTTGTTGTAGGCCGAGGCCGGGTCGGGGCGCCCCGACGACCCGCCCTTGCCCCGTGCCGCGCCGGACTCCCACTCGCCCTGCAGCGTCCAGCCGGGGGCCCCGGTCTCGAACGAGTCGCGCCAGTAGAGGCCGGGGATGTCGAACGTGTTGAAATGGAACGGCACGCCGGCCTGGTCGACCAGGGTCTCGTTGCCGAACCCGTCCCGCGTGCGGAGGCGGAAGAAGACCTCCTGGCACGAATGGAACTGGTTGATCGCGAAGGCGTGGTCGGTGGTCAACGCGGGGCTCGAGACGGTCTGCCCCAGCGCGGGCGTCGTACCCCACTCGAGCACGCCGTCGGCGGCCTCGGAGGTCGTGAAACGGATCGTGCCGCGCGCGTCGGTCACCGCGTCCACGGTCACGTTCGAGACCGCCGGCCCGCCGCAGTCCGCGACCGCGGTGGCCCACGACGTGCTCGTGTTCCCGGTCCCGTCGTCGGCGTCGAAGTAGGAGGCGGTGACCAGGTCGCCGTTCCGGACCGACAGCGCACCGTCGGGCGCGGGCGGTCCCGCCGTCGTGGCGAGCGAGCCCGTGAACCTGGAGGTATTGGGACCGGTCTCGGTGAGCGTGACGCGCTCCGCCGTCGCCTCCGTGCTGCTGCTCAGGAGGACCACGACGGATTCGACGGCCGCGGGGTTCCGGTTGAGGTCGAGATCGACCAGCTGGAGGTCGATCGTGTCGGAGCAGGCGTATGAGCCGGCGAGGAACTTGACGCGTCCGGCGTGGCAGGGCTGCAGGCCGTCGCCGAAGTTGCCGTAGGTCTCGAAGTGGTAGTACCCGCCGCCGTTGTCCGACGTGCTGACGTTCCCGGCGGGGTCCGCCGAGCGGACGTCGTACCAGTAGACCGTGCAGGCGGACAGCCCGGAGAGGGTGACGACGTGCTCCGTTGCGGCCCCGGCCCCGATCGCGCGGGTGACCGGCGGCTTCGTCGTCCCGTAGTAGACGCTGCTGTCCGACGTCTCGTTGGTCGTCCAGGCGAGCTGCGCCCGCGTGTCGGTCGTTCCCTGGTCGCGGACGGCGGAGATCGTCGGCCCGACGCAGTCGAACGGCGCCGTGACCTGCCTGGCCACGTCGTGGCCCCCGGCCCCGTCGTCGGCGTCGCGATACTCGACGGTCAGCGCGTCGCCGTTCGCGCTCGCCACGTTCCCGTCGCCGTGGACCGCCGGGCCCGCGGCGAGGCCGACGGTTCCCTTGTAGCGGCCCGAACCGGCCATCGTCTCGGTGAGGAAGATCGTCTCCGGCAGCGTCTCGGTCCCGGACCAGGCGCTGACCGCGAGCGTCCCGCCGCCGGCGTTGCCGTCGATCACCTCGATCCGCGCGGTCGCGCTGCAGGGGTAACTCGAGCGGTCGAGCGCCGGCTTGCCGGCGCGGGGCAGCGGCGCGCTCGAGGCGCAGTCGGAGACCGCACTCTCGCAGGCCGCGTTGCTCGCCACCGCCTGGACGCGGTAGAAGACCGTCGATCCGGCGGGCACGTCCGCGTCGGTGTAGCTCGTGGCGGGCGCGTTGGCGCGGTCGATGATGATCTGCCCGCGGTCGCAGCCGATGTCGTTGCGCAGGACCTGGTAGGAGCCGGCATTGGCGACCGGGGTCCACTGGACCGTCGCCGCATCGCCCGGACCGGCACTGACCGCGATCGCCGGGGTGGCCAGGGCCGGGCAGGACGAGTGGTCCTGGTTGGTGGCGTCGGCCGGCGCGCCGCAGGCGATCGCGTGGCGCGCGAAGGCGGCGTAGATCGCGGCGGCGTGCGGCGTCCCGTTGGCGAGGTTGCCGTCGTCGTCGTCCGCGACGCGGAACTTGTGGAACCAGCTGGTGGTCCCGCAGCCGTCGGCGCCGGGCATCGCGCAGTTGTAGGCGTTGCCGCCCGAGCCGGTGCGGGACCTGTAGAACAGCTTCTCCGCCAGCTGCCACGACGACGCGCCGTCCAGGCCCGACGCCGGGAGGTCGCGCGCCGCGAGGTCCCAGACCGCCTCGCCGGCGAGGTAGCTCTCGCAGTGCCCTTCGCGCCCGCACGGCCCGTCACCGCCGCCGCAGTTGTTGAGCAGGAAGCCCCCCGGCGTCGCCGGGTCGTGATTGGCGTGCTTGTCCCAGTCCTGGTCGCGGATCCCGCTGCAGTCGAGGCAGGCGTCGCCGTAGCCGCTGCAGTTGCCGCTGACGAAGAAGCCGCGGCCGACGCAGGACTCGCGCGTCTCGAAGAAGGCGACGATGTCGGCGTAGGCCTCGGAGGGATTGTCGTAGCCGCCGCCGTCGTTGGCGTCGAGGCCGTGTCCCCACTCGTGGACGAACACGCCCATGATCTCGCCGGTGTTCCGGCAGCCGCCGCCCGACTTGTAGAAGTTGACCGTGCCGTCCCAGTAGGCGTTGCAGGTCTGGTTGATGTTGACGTTGTCGGTGACCTGGGACTGCAGCCAGGCGTTGGACGGCAGCCACGCCCGGCCCTTCTGCATCGCGCGGTTCAGGTGATAGAAGGAGGACCGCGCCGAGTGGGTGTTGCCGGCGGAGCGGCCGGCGGGGACGTCGCAGTCGGTCCCCGGTCCCACCGAGAGGTCGAGCGCCGAGCCGCAGGTCGAGGACTCGGAGACGGCGCCGCAGTTGTCGTGGACCAGGATGTACGGGCCGGCCAGCGTCGTCCGCGTGCTCGAGCTGGGGGTGGAGCAGGAGAACATCCCGGCGTCGTTGGCCGTCACCGGCGCGCCGCCGGCGATCGAGACGTCGGCGAAGGGCATCGGCCAGCCCGGCTGCTCGCAGCCGGAGGTGCAGATCTGGTCGTCGGAGATCGGGTAGACGCCCCCCGCCACGCGCCCGTAGCGGGTGTCGTCGTAGAGCGCGACGACGCGGCCGTCGTGGGCGTCGATCTCGGCAATCCAGGTCGGCGGCTCGCCCGCCGCGCCCATGACGAAACGCCAGACGAGCAGGTGCTCGTAGGCGGCCTCGGGGCCGGAGGCGCTCGGGACGAGGACCAGCGCGGGCGGCCGGCGCTCGGTGAGGCCGGCGGTGCGGTCGGCGCCGACGTAGTCGTAGAGCGCGGACTTCGCCTCCTCGACGCCGAGCGCGGGGTGCGTGTCGCGTCGCACGACGCCCCAGTCGGACGCGCCGAAGGCGACGAGGTTGCCCTGCGCGACCTGGAAGTCGAGGCGCGCCGCCTCGACGGGCACGCCCTCCACGACCTGCCGGAACGTCACCTGCCAGGTGGCGTCGGAGAGCGGGCCCGAGGCCGCGCGATCGAGGATCAGCTGCGATGACCAGTCGCCGAGCAGGACGCGATGCTCGTCGAGGAAGCGGCGCGCCAGCCGCTCGAGCTCGTCGAGCGAGGGGGCGGCGTCCGCGGCGGGGGCGTTGCCGGCACCGGCCAGCCACGGAATGCCGCGTCCCAGCGCCAGCGCGGGCAGGCCCGAGCGCGGGTCGAGCCAGGTCCGCCAGCCGCCGTTCCGGCGCGAGAAGCCATCCCACGCCTCGCGGCGCGCGTCGCTCGCGGGCAGATCGTCCTGCGCCACCGGCGCGCGGGCGATCACCGCGCCCGGCGAGGGAACCGTCAACCCCTCGAAGCGGTTCGGCTGCCGGTCGGGCTGGAAGGCGAGGGACGGCGCGGTGAGCGCGGCGGCGACTGCGAGCAGGGCAGCGGCAAGGACGGGACGGGGGCTGGACACAGCGGACTCCTCCGAGGCGGACGCGACCTCGCGAGAGTAATACGGGGCGGGCGAGCGAAAGCAACCGGGACTCGGGTTAACTCAGGCCCCCGACCGCCGCGCGCAGTCTCCGGACGTGCTCGGGCGTCGTTCCGCAGCACCCACCGACCAGGCGCGCTCCCGCGGCGACGAGCGCCGGAGCGTGGGTCGCGAAGAACTCCGGCGATTCGGGCCACGCGAGCGCGCCGTCGACGAGCTGCGGCAGCCCGGCGTTCGGCCGCACGGCGACCGGGACCTCCGAGTGCCCCGCCAGTTCCGCGACCACGCTCACCATCCCCTCGATCCCGTTCCCGCAGTTCGCCCCGACGACCTCGGCGCCGGCCGCCGCGAGCGCCGCCGCCGCCCGCGCCGGGGTGACCCCCATCACGGTGAAGTTCCCGCGCGGGGTGGCGTCGAAGGTCATCGTCGCGACGACCGGCACGCCGGGCGCGACGCGCTTCGCGGCGCGCACTGCGAGCAGCGCCTCCGCCAGGTCGGTCATCGTCTCGATGCAGAAGAGGTCGGCGCCCGCGGCGGCCAGCGCGGACAGCTGGCGCTCGAACGCGGCCTCGAGCTCCTCCGGCCGCGCCGGGCCGAGCGGTGCGAGCAGCGTCCCGCTCGGCCCGACCGAGCCCGAGACGAGCGCGCGGCCCCCGGCCTCCGCGCGCAGCAGCTCGACCGCGCGCCGGTTGATCTCCTCGCAGCGCTCCGCCAGCCCGTGCGCCGCAAGGCGCAGCGGCGTCCCGCCGAAGGTGTTCGTCGTCAGGACCTCCGCGCCGGCCTCGAGGTAGCTCCGCGCGATCGCGCCGACGATCTCCGGCGCGTCGAGGATCACCCGCTCCGGCGGGGCGCCGGGCGGGAGCCCGGCCGCGGCGATCAGCATCGTGCCCCACGCGCCGTCCCCGACGACGACCTCCCCGCGCCGCAGCCGCTCGAGCAGCCCGGTGCCGGTCACGCCGCGCCCACGAGCTGTCTGACACGCAGGGCCGCGCTCGCCGCGTCGTACGCGTAGCCGTCGGCCCCGATCTCGCGCGCGAAGGCCTCGGTCACCGGGGCCCCGCCGACGATCACCTTCACCCGGCCCGCGAGTCCGCGCGCGCGCACCTGCTCGACGACGTCGCGCATCCCGGCCATCGTCGTCGTCAGCAGCGCGGAGACGCCGATCACGGTGGCACCGCTCTCCAACGCGGAGTCGACGAATCGCTCCGGCGGCACGTCAACACCGAGGTCGATGACATCGAAGCCGGCGCCGCCGAGCAGGATCCCGACCAGGTTCTTGCCGATGTCGTGCAGGTCCCCGCGCACCGTGCCGAGCACGACCCGTCCCGCCGTCGGCACCCCGCCCGCGGCGAGGTGCGGCCGCAGGACGTCGAGCCCGGCGTGCATCGCCTTCGCGGCCAGCAGCACGTCGGGGAGGAAGATCTCGTGGCGGCGGAAGGCCTCGCCGACGACCGTCATCCCCGCGATCAGGCCGAGGCGCAGGACGTCGGCCGGCGCAGCCCCGGCCGCCAGCGCCTCGCCCGCGAGCGCGCGCACGGCGTCGGGCTCGCCGGCCCGGACCTCGTCTGCCAGGCGCGTCAGGCGCTCCACGTGATTGCTCCTTCCGAGGCCGCGGGCGCGCGCGGGGTGGGCCATGGCAGCGCGTGCGCGCGGCACTCGCGCGTTGCGCAGGCGGTGCAGGCCGGGAAGTCGGGCTCGATCCGGTGCGCTTCCGGCGCCGCCGCGAGCAGCGCCCCCGAGACCGACTTGAGCGGGGCCATCAGGCAGCTCGCGCCGAGCGAGATCCCGGCGGTGTCGGGCCCCAGCGCGCGGAACAGCGCCTGCTGCCCGCTGAGGTGCCAGCCGCAGTAGCCGGGGCTGTACGGAACCACGCGTGACGCTTCGCCGGCCCGCCCCGCGTCGACGAGCCGCTCGTGCCACGACGCGCCGAGCCGCCAGGAGAGCCCGTCGGCAGCCTCCGAGGCCAGCGCATCGAGCACGAATCCGAGCGGCAGGTCTTCGCCCCCGGTGAGTGCGCCGATCCGCGCGCACAGCGGCTCGCCCAGCGTGGCCGCGAACAGCGCGACCGCCTGCGCCCGGGGGAGCACGCGCTCGAGCGCCGTTCGATCGTCGTTGTGTCCGCTGCCGCGGTAGACGGCGGCGAAGTCTTCGACCGGCAGTTCGACGACGACCCCGCGCGGCTCGGCCAGCGCGTCGAACAGCAGGGCTGCGTCGTCGAGCAGCCGCCGCGTCCGGGCCGACGGTTCGACGCCGGCGGGGATCCCGGCCCGCAGCAGCACGGCCGCCGGGTCGGGCGCGATCTGGCGGGGCAGCAAGCGGGCGATCCCCCTCACGCTTTCCCTCTCGCCGGCGGAGCGGCCAGCCCGCACGTCACGATGCGGAAAGGGCAGCACCGGGTCGCGGTAGCGGCGGGGAGCAGCGCTACCTCCTGGGACCGCCGTAGCCCCCGGTGAGGCCCACCCCGCGCGTGCCGGCCCCCACGCCGTGGAAACCGGGGCCGACACCACCACCCACACCGATCCAATCGATGAACAGCGCGGTCGCCCCGCCGGACTTGGGCATCACGCCATCGATCAGCTTGTAGCTGTAGACCAGGTCCTTCCCGTCGACGACCGGATGGCTGATCTCGACCACGACGAGCACGTTCTCCTTGCGCCCCGGCTCGTAGACCGAGAGCGTGGCGTTGGGCGGGTCAGCTGCGAAATTGTCCGGTCCCTCGCCCGCTTTCCATTCGTCCAGGTAGGCAGGCATCGTCAGGTTGCCGGCGATCCGCACCGGGCGATCCGAGAAATACAGCGTCTGCTGATTCACGTTCACCAGGCGGAGCGTCTTCGCCGCAGGGTCCGCCTTCAGGTCCTCGGAGGTCTGCACGAACATCAGCTGCACCTTCTCCGCGGAAGGGGCGGCCTTCGGAGGCGCCGTGCCCTGCTGGGCGAAAGCGGCGGCCACCGCAACCCCGGCGATCGCCAGCGATGCCGCCGCCAGCAGCAACAACCGATGGGAGCGGTTCTGCGTGCAGTCGGTTCGATCCGAACTCTTCATGGTCGATCCCCTCGTCGTCTCTGCGGTTGGAAACCGGTTGGTGTTGCGCTGCCGCAGGCACGGCAGGGCGCCTCGACTCCCCGAGCGGGGCCGTCGGAGCGATAGGGTGGCACCGGGGTGGCCGGCTTGTAAACAGGGCCGATGCAGCGGACGCGGGGTGGGTTCCGCACGCCGCAGCGGGCGCTCGACGAGCACCTTCCGGGCCCGAGCGAGGTCCCCGCGCCCCCGCTTTCTACGCCTGGCGCCCCCCGTGTAGCATCGCGGGACGCGGGCCCAGCCGCTTCTCCGCACGAATCGCGAATCGGACGGGTTCCGGTCGGCCTCGATGACCGGACGTCGATCCACGAGCGAGCGCACATGAACACACCGGAAACTCGAGCGGGTCGGAGATCCGGGGCATTCGGCCCGGGTGGCAGACGGGACGGCGTGCGAGCGGCCTTCCCGTCAGAGCGGCGAGGGTGCTTCGCCTCGCCCTCCTCGCGCCGTGGCCGGGGGCCCGCGAGTGAGCTTTCCCCGCCGCATCCCGCGCCGGGCCTTTTTCGCGTCCGTGGCCGTATGGACCGCGTGGTTTCCAGGCGGGTGCGCGTTCGCGGGCGATCCGTGGCAGCTCTGGCCGGAAGTCGGCGTCTACGTCGGCCTGTCCCCCGCGACGCGGCTCTTCTTCGATCTGCCCTACTCCGTCGAGGGCGACACCGACACCAAGTCGCTCGAACTCGCCGCGTACTTCGACGTTTCGCTCAAGCCCGTCCTGCGGCGCTCGCTCCAGGAGGGCGACTGGGCGCGCAGCCGGTACTTCTGGATGAGGTTCGGGTTCGATCACATCTTCAACGTGACCAACGGCGAGCAAGACGATCCGGAGGAGCGCGGCGTCATCGAGATCCGCGGACGCGCCCCGACGCTCTGGGAGATCTGGCTCGAGGCGCGCCTCCGCGCCGACCTCCGCTGGATCGGCGGGGAATACTCGACGCGCTACCGCTTCCGGATCGAGGCCAACCGCGAGTTCAAGCTCCACGGCCGGCCGGCGGTGCCCTACGTCAACGTCGAGTGGTTCTACGACGAGCGCTACGACGCCTGGTCGCGGACCCTCTACCAGGCCGGAGCGGAGTTCACCTTCACCGACCACTTCCGGTTCGAAGCCTACGTGGCGCGGCAGGTGGACGAGGTCCCGGAGACGTCGGGCCTCTACGCCCTGGGTCTCTTCGCGAAGTGGTACTACTGAGCGCCGGCCGGAGCCGTCTGCTCCCGGGCCAGTTTCTTCAGCGCCAGCGTGAGCGGGATCGCCAGGATGGCGCCGGGCAGGCCGAGGATGAACCCCCACAGGACCAGGGCGAGGGTCGTCTCGAGAAACGAGATCTCGGCCACCCGCTTCATGAACAGCGGCGCAACGAAGTTGTCCACCACGAGGTTCGTCACCACGAGGCAGGCGGCCACCACCAGCGCCCGCTGCCAGCCGTACATGAGCAGCGCCAGGACGGTCGGAGGGACGAGGGCGATCAGGTAGCCGATCGACGGGATGAAGTTCAGGAAGAAGTAGAGCACGCACCACAGGACCGGATACTCGACGCCGGCCAGCAGCAGGACGACCAGGTTGGCCGTCGCGTTGATCGCGTTGGTCTTTGCCGCGGTTGCGACAAAGCGCTGAATGTCGTCACCGTGGCAGGCCAGCCGCTCGCCAAGGCGGCTTCGCCGCCCATCGGCATCCTCCGCCATCTCGACGAGCAGGAGCACGGTCAACAGCGCAACCAGGATGCCGCTCGAGAGCAGGCTGCCCGCCTCGGGGAGGACCCAGCGCGCGGCCTCGAGCAGGCGCTCGGGCGTGATCATCTTCGTCGCCGTGAGGCTGGCCGCGTCGAGACCGTACCCGCTGAGAAACGCCGCGACGTTCGCGGAGAGGGACCTCACCTGCTCGGCGTAGACGGGGAACCGCTCGCGCATCCGGACGATGTCCACGCTGAGCAGCAGGAGCGCGATGATCTGGACCGCTCCCACGGCAACCGCCGCGACGAACAGCGCCTGGGCCTTCTGGAGATGGAACCGCCGCATGAGCCCGTGGGGGAACCAGAGGGCGCCGTAGGCGAGCAGAAGGGAGAGCAGGATCGGCGCCAGGATCGGTGACGCGAGCCTCATCCCCCAGAGTACGACGACGGCATAGGCCGCGCGCTCGAGGAGACGGGAGGGCGGAGTCGGCGGGAGATCCGTCATCGGAATCGTCCTTCGGCGTGCCGCCGGCTTCTACCGCGACACGTTGCGGGCAGCCGGGCCCGGGGCGTCTTCAGCTCCCGTTGCCCCGCTGCCCGCGCACTCCCCCTCGTCCGACCCGGGGATCGGACCTTCCCGCTGCGATCGACCGCCACGCACGGGACCCATCCCGCCGGCCGCGAGTCAGCGGACGCCGTCCGTCAGGAGATCTGGGCCAGGATCTTCGCCTTCGCGGTGTTGTAGTCGCTCTCCGTGATGAGCCCCTGCTTGTACAGGTTCTGGAGCTGTTCGAGCTGCTGCTGCGGCGTCTGGGCCGAGGCCGGATGCTGCGCTGCGGCGGCTGCTGCTGCTGCGGCCTGGCTGGCGGCGGCGGCGGAGGCGGCAGCCGCCTGGGACGCGGCGGCGGCGGACTGGGCCGAGGCGGCCTGCGTGGCCGCAGCCTGTTGCTGGGCCGCAGCCTGTTGCTTGGCGGCGGCGCTCTCTTCCACCGCGGCCGTGGTGGCGACCGCGGCCGTAGTGGCACCGGCGACCACCACAGTCCGCCGGGCCGCGCGGCGCCAGACACCCAGGATGTCGATGAAGAGCGAAGCCGGCCCGGCCCGCTCGGGCAGCCGGCCGTCCAGCAGCACGACATCGTAGGTGAGGTCGTCACCGGAGAGCCGCGGGTTCATCAACGTGACCACGACGAGGGCGGGTTGCTCGCTCCCCTGCGGCACGACCGAGAGCGTGGCATTCGGCGGCTGGACGCGGAAGCTGTTGTCGCCCTCGCCCCAGAGCTGCAGGAACTCGCCGGTCGAGAGGTGCCCGGCATCCTTGTCGGGCCGGTTGGCGAAGAACAGCGTCGCCGGGTTCAGTCCCGTGAGGGTCAGGGTCCGCGCCGCCTCGTCCAGGACAGCGCCCCTGGACGTCTGCACGAACAGCGCCTGCACCTCGGACTGCCCGGGCTCCGGCCCCGCTGCGCTCGGGGCGTTCGCCAGTGCCAGGGCGGGGGCGGCACACAGCACGAGGATCAGCGTGCACAGCAGGAAGCGTGCACGGAAACAATTCACCGGAAGCACTTGCGTCATGGGGTATCTCCTCTGTCTCTCTTCGATCGTCTCGGCACGGATCGTCAGTCTCTGCTCCGGAAACGCCGGGCGCCGGGAGGACTATTTCCTGGTGTACTGGATCTCCATCATCTTGAACATCTTGCCGTCCGGGCCCGGGCCCCAGACCTGGCTGACGAAACCTCCCCCGGTGTTCGCCACCGAGACCTTGATCTCGACGGGAGACGGCTTACCGGTGACCGGGTCGGCGACGGTTCCGTTGAACGTCCAGTTCGTGCCGGTGGCATCGGCGGTCCCGGTGTACCACTCCATGCTGGTGCTCTCCGAGTCCATGGCGGTCATGACGAACTTCTTCAGGACGTTGTCGTAGCCCAGGTAGTCGATGGCGCTGATGATCTCGCCCTGCGACACTGCGGCGAGCATGAGTCGGAGAAACCGGTCGCCGAGCACCATGGTGTTGATCGACGTTCCCACGAACTCGGATGGGGGCCCGGACGGATCGGTCCAGGTCTTGCCCACGGCGTTGAAGGTGCCCACCAGGAGCCGCAGGTCGCGGTGCGCCGCACCCGGGGTCATCGCCTCGGCTTCGGCTCTTGCTGCCGCCGTCGTGCCGGGCGGGTTCGAAGCGGCCTTGGCCGCCTGGGAGAAGGCGGAGGCCGTGAAACACAGGCCGATTGATCATTACGGCCACGAACTGGAGGAACCGTCTCATGCGCAGCCTCCTTGCTTGGCTTGTAAAGGGCTTGGCTTGTGAAGGGCTTGGTTTGTGCAGGTGAAGGTCCGGGCCGATGGCGCCCCCCGGACGGAAACGAGGCACTGCCTGACCCCGGCAGCACGATAAGGGCCGCTCCATTGGACACCTCAACGGTCGGCGCGCCTTGGCGCACGATTCGGGGGGCACGATACACCCACTCGGGGCGTGAGGTCGAAAAGAACTCACCCCCCTCGTTCCCACCAAACTCGATCACCTCGGTGACTTGGGATCACCCCGCGCCCGAGCATCACGGCCGGCCGTGTCGCTTCGCGACTCGTGCTAGTTTCGCGCTGTGCGCGAGGGGATGGCACGGGCGAGGCATGGCCATGGCCGGAATCGGAGAGGTCATTCACGGCGGTCCGGTGACCCAGGAGGACTTCGTCCGCATCCGCGAAGCGATGCTGTTCGAGGAGCCGGGCCGTAGCCGGAAGCTGGTCCGCTTTTCCTGCCTGCTCGTCCTGGCCGCGGCAATCGCCACGTTCGGCCTGCTCGCGGACTCCGAGGCCACCGTGATCGGCGCGATGATCGTCGCTCCGCTGATGGTGCCGATCATGGGCCTGGCGTTCGGGACGAGCATCGCCGACCGCAGGGCGATGGCGAGCTCGATCACCGTGTCGCTCGGGGGCATCGCGGCCGCGATCGCGGTCGGGCTGGTACTGTCGTTGCCGATCCGGTCGTTGCTCCACGTCGAAGCCAACACGCAGATCATGGCGCGCACCTCCCCGCGGCTGATCGACCTCCTGGCGGCCCTGGCGACCGGTCTCGCCGGCGGCTTCGCGACCAGCCGGAAGGACGTCTCGGATACCCTGCCCGGTGTGGCCATCGCGATCTCGCTGGTCCCGCCGCTCACCAACGCCGGGATCCTGCTCGCGGCCGGACGGGTCGAGCTGGCGCTCGGGAGCCTGCTGCTCTTCGTCACGAACTACCTGGCGATCGTGCTGACCGGCACGCTGCTGTTCGCGATCATGGGTTTCCCGCGCGCTGCCCTGAGCGAGGCGTCGCCGACGGCGCGCCGGAACGCGCTCGCCCTCGCCGTGCTGCTCGCAGTGGCGGTCGTCGTACCCCTGGCCTCGTCCAGCTATCGGACGGTGACGGACTCGCTGGCCGAGCAGCGCGCCGCGGCTGCAGCGCGCGCCTGGATCCGGGAGAGCGACTACCGGCTCGTGTCGGCGCGAGGCGAGCGGACCTTCGTGCGCGTGACCGTTGCGGGGCAGGGGGACCTGCCGCGCCTCGACGATCTCCAGTCCGTGCTGCGCGGCCGACTCTTCGGCAAGTCGCTTGCCGTCGACGCGGTGACGGAGGTCAGAAGGGCCGTGCCCACCGAGTAGGCGAGACGGCGCGCCCGGGAACGCGGCGGCCGATCCCGCGGCGGCGGAAGCCCCCCCTTACGCGTCGTCCCATGCCGGGAGCGCGACCAGCCCCGCGCCGCGCGCCGCGTCCTCGATCCTCCGTACCAGCGCCCGCTTCGCGTCGTCGCCGAGTCGCGAGGGGTGCCACGCGGCGACGATCCGCTCGACCTCGCGCGCCGCGCGGGCGCCGAGCGGAAGCGAGCCCTCCTCCCGCCAGCGGGCCTCGGAGGCGCGGTCGATCACGGGCCCGGGGAAGCGGATCTGGGTGGCGAGGTGCCGCCGCGTATGCGCAGCGATCAGCAGGTGCTTCTCGCGCAGCAGCTCCTCGAAGAGCGGCTGGGCCGGGAAGTCGTCGCGCGGCTCGATCCCCTGCACCAGCCGCAGCGCCATCCCGCAGGCCTCGTTGTCGACGACCAGCTTCTCCAGGCTCTGTGCGTTTTCGAGGTCGAGCATTCCAGGTCCCGAGACGGAGTTCACGCCGGAGAGCGCGGCCAGCACCGCTCCGGCGCCGGTCTCGAGCCCGGCCTGCGCGTCGAGCGCCTTGGCGTCGCTGAGCGCGATGTAGGCCTGCGTCGGCAGGCCGAGCCGGCGGCCGATCTCGTTCGCGCCGCAGGCCAGCATCATCGTCTCGACCGCGCCCAGCGGGGCGGTCTCGGTGCGGATGTCGAAGATCGCGGCCGAGCAGCCCCAGAGCAGCGGCGCTCCCGGCGCGGCGAGCTGTGCGATGACGACCCCGCTCAGGTTCTCGGCGGCGTGCTGCACGAGCGTGCCGACCAGCGTCACCGGGGCGAGGAAGCCGGAGAACGGCACGGCGACGATCTCGACCGGGATCCCGGCGCGCGCGCAGTCGACGAGGTTCGAGACGGTCGACTCGCTCCACTGCAGGGGCGAGGTGGGACAGCAGGTGAAGAGCGCCAGCGGTCGCTCGCGCAGCGCCGCCTCGCTGCCGCGCGCGACGACGAGCAGGTCGCGCATCACCGCGAAGGCCTCGGCCGTGAAGGCCCCGGTCACGACCGGCTTCTCGCCGTAGAGCAGGGCGAGAAAGAGCCGGTAGCTGTCGGAGATCGCGGCCGGCACGTCGGCCGGGATGAAGGCGGTGCTCTGCGCCGCGAGGTGCGGCAGCCCGGCGACGAGCTTCGCGTAGCGGACGTAGTCGGCGGTGACCGGCGCGCGCAGCTCGCCGGTGGCGCCATCGAGGATCCGGATCGCGGCGGACCCCGGCGTGAAGTGGACGTTCCAGCCGGAGAAGTCGTGGGTCGGCTCGCCCCGAACGTCGAACAGCCGGAAGGCGTGCGGCACGGAGGCCAGCGCGCGCTCGACGAGATCGCCCGGCAGACGGGCCCGGCGCGACGCGCGGTCGACCTCGGCGCCGTGGTCGGCGAGCAGGTCGAGCACGCCGTCGTGGTGGACCTCGACACCCAGCGTCGCGAGAATTTCGCGCGCCTCGGAGAGGATCCGGTCGGCGAGGGGGTCGTCGAGCAGGCGAAGGGTCGGGCGCATGGCCCAAGGATGCGCGAAGGGGCGGGTGGCCGTCTATCCGGGAGGGGGGGGCGTTCGCCGCGGGACGACCGGCACGGCGCGCAGGGTGGGTTGCTGCGCGGGAGGCGCTGTGTCGGGCAGAGATGCTCCCGGGCCGGGGAAGTGCTCGCGGTACCAGCGCGGGTAGTGGTGTTCGGCCCAGGCGCGGTCGACGTCGCCGCTCACCATGCCGGAGAGGCCGACCCGCGTGCCCGGGTTGATCGTGGCCATGAACACGTGCCCGAGCATCAGCGGCACGGCGGCGCCGGCGAGCGTGAAGTGCAGCATCCAGGAGAAGAACGCGATCCCCGGCATCCAGATCAGGAGCCCGGAGACTGCCAGCAGCGGCGTCACCGTCATGACCATCATGAAGTTGAGCTTCTCGGCCGCGTTGAACTTGCCCGCTTCGGGAAGCTGCACGCGCGAGGACACGGCGGCGAGCCCCATCCGCGCCAGCCAGCGCAGATCGTCGAGCGTCCAGGTCCAGGCCTCGTTGACGTTGGCGAGGTGGACGCGCCAGTCCCTGCGCTGCCTGTGCGCCAGGACCAGCGGGAGGATCGCGAGAGCGAGGCCCGACAGCCGGTGGATCCAGGAGAAGAGCGCGCGGTACGGTCGGCGCGGCGCGGGGTTGTAAACGACGACCAGGATCACGGCGGTCGCGAAACAGAGCATGAAGGGGATCGCGATCGCCCAGTGCATGGCGCGCTCGGACGCCTGGAAGCGCAGGACCCGCTCGGGACGCGGCGTCGGGGCCGGCGCCGGTACCGCTGCCGCGCCGGCCGCTCGCTCCCCGCCGGCCTCGTCGTAGGGAACGAGGGTGGGGGGCGGGGGGGCGGCCGGTCGCGGGACGGGCGGGGCAGCGGCGGGCGGCGGGGCGGCGGGGGCCGGCGAATGCCGCGCGTAGGGCGGGAACTCCAGGGTGTTCGTCGGACGACTGCCGGCACTCATCAGGCTTCGCACTCCGCGAGCAGGGCCGATGTACCTAGCAAACGGGGTGCCATGAAGGGGCTTTCTTGCCCTGCCCCGAGTCGCGGAGCCGCGAAAGCCCCCCCGCGGGCTGTGAAGCGGTCGCTCCGATCGGGCGCGAAAAAGTCAGGAAGCGAGCGTCATGACGGTTCTTGCAAGACAGTTTCGTTTCCGAGTTTGGGCCGGCTCGTCCTCGTCGATGCCCGCGGCGTCAGATACGGTACGCAACGACCGCATAGAGTTGGTTGTTGTCTTCCCCCTGTCCCCGGTTGCTCTCCATCGAGAGCATCATCATCCAGTGGCGCGCCAGGTTGACGCCCCAGTCGAGCCCGTGTCCTGCTGCCCGAAATGTTGCTCGTGAGTGAGGGAGAAAGTGGTGGAGTAATGCATCCGTCCCGGCCGGAGGAGCGACACGGGAGGACGAATGAGCGACGAAGCGAGGACGGGGATCGGGCCTGAGGGGGCGGACGGGTGTACGTGACCGGTGCCGATTCGAGGCTCTACTGTGTCAACGAGACGACCGGCAAGCTGATCTGGTCGTCGTCGTCGGGCCTGCCCAACTCTTCGCCGACGGTGAACTGGGGCAAGGTCTTCGTCACCGGCAGCAACGTGCTCGTCGCGTACGGCGCGGCGACCGGCGCGGTGAGGTGGTCGGCGCGGCAGAAGTACTGCTGGCAGAGTTCTCCCGCGACCGGCGACAACCTGGTCTTCGTGGGCCTGTTCCGCGGCGTCGGCGCCTTCGACGCGACGACGGGCCGTCAGGTCTGGGCGATGAGCGTCGGCTTCCGCGACCAGCCGACCTTCGGCTCGCCGGCCTACGCGAGCGGGGTGGTCTACCAGGGCTACACGGCGGGCGTCGTCGCGATCGACGGGGCGACCGGCAACGTCCTGTGGGACGCGAAGCTCGGCAACACCGGAGGCGCGGTGGTGGCCAACGGCGTGGTGTACGCCAGCTCGTACAGCGCGGGCCGGGTCAACGACCTCGCGCCGGCCTCGGGGACGGTCCTGGCGAGCCAGCCGGTTCCGCGCACCCCGACCGGGGCGGCGCGGACGGACCCGGCGATCGCGAACGGTACGATGATCCTCGGCAGCGACACCGGGGACGTGATCGCCTACGGCCTCTGATCCCACGCCCGAGCGGCGCTTTCCAGCGCGATCGGCACCGGCGGTGTTCGAGTCCTCGAGCACCGCCGGTGCTGTTCCCATCCGGCGAGACTGTCGTAGTCGCGTCGCCCGGCAGGAGTAGTCTCGGCCCGTGCGAGCGGAACGGGCGGTCGCGAGGATGCTGGCCGTGGCCCTCCTGGCGGTGCTTCCGCCGGGCGCCGGCGCGCACGCCTCGCCGTCCGACGCGGAGCCGGCCGTCGCGCCGGCCGCCCCGCCCGAGCCCCGCCCGTACTGGCGCCAGAACCTCTTCCGCCGGATCTGGTTCGATCAGCGCCCCCTCCTTCTCGACTGGTGGCCCGCGGAGTTCTCCCGGCCGAGTTTCTCCGTCCCGCTCGGCTTCACGACCCTCGTCGCGCTGACCTCGGACTGGGGCGACACCGGCGGCATCGATGTCCAGGTCGGGCGCGCGATCCACGACGAGTGCGGGAGCGGCTGCACGAGCGCGAGCAACGCGCTGACGAAGCTCGGCGACTGGCCGGTTCTCGCCGTGGGGATGGGGATCGCCTGGTGGGCCGGGGCCCACGCCGGCAACGAGCGGCTTGCCGAGGCGTCGAGTCTCGGTCTCGAGGCGCTCGCGACGACGGGGCTGTGGAACGAGGCACTCAAGCAGCTCATGGCGCGTGCGCGCCCGCCCGGCGGCTCGCTCGGTGCCTTCTGGAACTACGGCGGGGCGCCGCCCGGGCAGGAACTCGGCTCGTTCCCGTCCGGTCACGCCCAGACCGCCTTCACCGTCGCGGCGGTCTACGCGACCGTCTACCGCGACAAACCCTGGGTCGCGTGGCTGGCGTACGGTACGGCGTCGATGATCTCGCTCGCGCGGGTCTCGCTGGGGCGGCACTTCCCGACCGACGTCATCGTCGGCGGGATGCTCGGCGCGAGCGTCGGACGCTTCACCGTCGCCCGGGCCCACGGCGACCCGCACGCCGGCCCGGCGCTGCGCGCGCTGCAGGGCTGGCAGCCCGTCGTCGATCCCGTGCGCGAGAGCTACGCGCTCTACTGGGCGCGAAGCTGGTAGGGTCGCGCCATGCGCCGCGGGGCGTCCGGGCCAGGGACCATTACCCCTTCCGCAGCGCCGCGAGCAGCCAGGTGATCCCGATCCACTGGCCGATCGCGGTCCCGATCGTCGCCATCACGCTGACCAGCAGCACGCGCAGGAAGCGGTTGCGGTAGATGCCGCGCAGCGACTTGAAGTCCTCGCGCACCGTCTCGCAGTCGGCGACGGTCGGCTTGCGCAGCCAGGCCTCGACCAGCCCGAGAAGCATCCCCGAGGCCAGCGTCGGGTTGAGCGCCGCCGCCGGGCCGAGCACCAGGCCCGACAGCGCGGTCAGGATGCGCGAGCCACCGAGCAGCGAGAAGACCGTCGTGCCGACCGCGACCGGCACGCCCCAGGCCATGACCAGCTCCATCAGGCCCTGGCCGGAGTGCTCGCGATAGCCGAACGCGAACGCGGCGAGGATCAGCGCCGGGATCGCCCACTTGACGACCGTCATCCAGCGCGACGGCGGCGGGATCGTCGAGAGCGCTGCGAAGTCGACCGGCTGCCCGAGGCGCGCGACCATCCCGGGAACGTGCGCCGCGCCGACGACGGCGACCACCGTCTCGCCCGGGGCCTCCGCGGCGCGGCCGGCCAGCCACGCGTCGCGCTCGTCGATCAGCGGCTCCTTGATCTGCGGCAGCTCCTCGGCGAACTCCTTCATCATCGTCGAGAGCGCCTCGCCGCGCCGCAGCTCCTCGAGCTGCTCCTCCGTGATCTCCTCGTGCTTGAAGAACCCGTCGAGCAGCGCGCCCAGCAGCTTGGCGCGATCCCAGAGCGACAGCCGGCCCCAGACCCGCTTGAGCGTCACCTGGATGTCGCGGTCGGCCAGCACCAGCTTCGCGCCGATCTCCTTCGCGGCGTTGACGGCGGCCAGCAGCTCGGCTCCCGGCTTGACGCCGAACCGCTCGCCCAGCTTCGCCTGCCAGGTGGAGAGCGCGAGCGACGCCAGCAGGAACGGGACCTTCCCCTGCTTGATGATCTGGAAGATGTCGAGCTTCTTCCAGCGCTCCTCGTCGGTCATCGCGGCCAGGCGGTTCTCGTCCAGCTCGACCGCGACCGAGTCGGGCCGTACGCGATCGATCACTTCGCGCACCTCGCGCACGCTCTCCGGGGAGACGTGCGCGGTGCCGACGATGTGGATCGTCTTCCCGCCCGAGCGGACGGTCGTCACCGACTCCGGCAGCGGGGAGTCGTACAGCGGGGGGCCGGCGGCGGGCGATTCGGTCATGGCGGCTCCGGGAGGGCGGTCATGCTACCCCGGGGGCGGCGACGCGCCAGCTCCGGGGGAGAGCCACGGGATACGCGCGCCCTCAGCCGGGCCGCAACGCGCTTACACCGCCGCCGAGACCGAGTCCTCGAGCGTGATCTCGAGCTCCGCCAGCACGACCTCGGTCGCACCCAGCTGGTGCGCTTCCGCCGTCGCCGAGAGGACGATCGACGCGTCGTGCGTGATCCCGATCCCCAGCCGGTGGCAGGCCTCGTTGGCCAGCCGGACGATCAGCAGCGGGGTGTTCGCCGGGTCGATCTCCTCGGTGTGGTGGTCGCGCACGATCACCCGGTAGACCTCGGGGAGGTTCCACTCCTCGAGCAGCCGGTGGCCCTGGTCGGTATGGGCGGTCGTCAGCAGCTCGTGGAGCAGCTCGGGCGGCAGCTCGAGCTTCCCCTTGGCCTCGGCCTGCATCTCGTCCAGCACGCGGGCCAGGAAGAGCATCCCGACGTCGTGGATCAGGCCCCCGACGAAAACTTCCTCCTCCAGGGAGCGGTGCCCGAGCTTGTGCGCCAGCCAGCGCGACGAGAGCGCGCAGGCCGAGGCGTGGGCCCAGAGGGTCTGCATCAGCTCGGCGATCTGCGGGTTGCGCGCGGCGTAGCGGCTGCGCTCGGAGGCCAGCAGCACGAGCTGGGCGACCTGCCGCAGTCCCAGCCGGACGATCGCCGCGCGCACGGTCGTGATCTGCGCGAGGCCGCCGAAGAACGGCGAATTCGCGGCGCGCAGCACCTCGGCGGCCAGCGCCTGGTCCGACTGGATCAGCCGCTCGACCTCGGCGACCTCGAACTCGTCGCTCTTGGCGATCGACTGGATCTTGATCGCCACGTCGTTGAAGACGGGAAGCTTGAGATCGTTCTTGGCGGCGAACTCCGTCACTTGACGGAGCAGCGGGAGTTCCTGGCTCATTCGGCGATCCCCAAGAGGCGGCGAAGCTCGGCCACGGGGCGCGGCTTCGCGAGGCGCGGAAGGTGGTGGATGATCTCCTCGTACGACGTCAACCCCTGGGCGGCCTTCACGATCCCGTCCTCGAGCAGCGTGACGAGGCCGCTGGTCTCGGTGCTGATGCGGCGGATCTCGTAGGAGGTCTTGCGCGCCAGCACGGCTTCCTTCACCGGCTCGTTCAGGACCAGCAGCTCGAAGATCGCGACCCGTCCGCGGTAGCCGAGGTGCCGGCAGGCCGGGCAACCGGCGCCGAGCTTGAAGCTCACCCCCTTGATGTCGCGCGGCTCGTACCCCAGCCGCCGCAACTCGTGCGGCGACAGCACGCGGTCCTCGGCGCACTTGGGACAGACTCGCCGGACCAGCCGCTGGGCGACCACGCTGACCACCGTCGAGGAGATCAGGAAGGCCTCGATGTTCATGTTCAGCAGGCGCAGCAGGCCGCCGATCGAGTCCTCGGTGTGGAACGTCGTCAGCACCTTGTGCCCGGTCAGCGCGGCCTGGATCGCCGTCTCGGCCGAGAACTGGTCGCGGATCTCGCCGATCACGATGATGTCGGGATCCTGCCGGACGATGTGCTTGAGCGTCTCCTCGTAGGAGACGCTGATCTTCGGGTTGATCGAGCACTGCGAGATCCCGTCGATCACGTACTCGACCGGGTCCTCGGCCGTGATGATGCTGGTCTTGGCGTCGTTGAGGTGGTTGACCGAGGCGTAGAGCGTCGTCGTCTTGCCCGAGCCGGTCGGCCCGGTGATGATCACCACCCCCGACGGCGCGTCGAGCGCGTCCTCGACGAAGCGCTGGAGCATCCGCGGCGCCATCCCGACGTCCTTGATCTCGAGCAGCGTCTCGCGGTTGTTCAGGAGGCGCAGGACCGTCTTCTCGCCGTGGATCGTGACGTAGAACGAAGCCCTGATGTCGATCGCCCCGTTGCCCGTCTCGTAGAGGATGCGGCCGTCCTGGTGACGCCGCCGCTCGGCGATGTCGGCCCCGGCGATGATCTTGATCCGGCTCGTCAGGGACGAGGCCATCTCGAGCGGGATGTCCTTGTAGGGGACCAAGGTCCCGTCGCGACGCATCCGGATCCGCAGCCGGTCCTTCATCGGCTCGAAGTGGATGTCGCTGGCGCGCTCCTTGATCGCGTCCTGGATGATCGACTGCGCGGCCGCGACGATCGCATTCTCGCTGGCGCCGGCCGCGGGGGCCGGAGCGTCGGCCTGCTCGAGGCGCGCGACCGCGGCCTCGATCGCCTTCCGGCTGCAGAGGCCGAAACTGATGTTCTCGCCGAATATCCGCTTGGCCGCGGCGATGTGGTTCGGTTCGAGCGGGTTCGCGAAGGCGACCAGCACTGAGCCGTCGGTGGTCGAGATCGGCAGGAACTCGTGCATCTTGTAGACGCGCGTCGGCGCCATCTTCGCCAGCTTCTTGTCGGCAACGCACTCGGAGGACGGGACGTGCGTGTAGCCCAGCTGGTAGGCGAGCACGCTGAACAGCTCGGTCTCGGAGATGAGGTGGTTGTCCACCAGCACCTCGCCGAGGCGCGCGCCGGGCTTCTCCTTCTGGATCGAGAGCGCCGTCTTGAGGTCGGCCTCGGAGAGGTAGCCCAGCTCGACCAGCAGGTCGCCCAGCTTGAGCGAGACCCGGTTCGCCTGGAGCGTCTTCCGGATCTGCTCGTCGGTGACGTAGTTCAGCTCTTCCATCACCTGCAGGAGCGGCTTCGGCGACGGCAGCTTGGCGTGGACGCGCTGGGCGTAGCGCAGCTGCTCCGGCGTCAGGAGGCCCCCGGCAAGGAGCAGCTCAGCGATCGCCGTGCCGGCCGACGAGGGGACGGGGCCGGTGGGTTCGGGTGGCGGCGTTTTCGGCTCGGCGGCCGCGGCCGGGCGTTCTTCGACCTCGATCATGACGCTCCCCGGGGGCCCGCCGCCGGCCGGAACCGACCGGACCGGAGCGAACGGGTTCCCTCCGGGACACTCGTCGGCCGGGGAGCGGGGGACTTGAGGGGGACCGTAGGGGCCGGCCTCCGTGCCGGCCCGAACGCCGCGGGGGGGATGCGGGCCGGCACGGAGGCCGGCCCCTACGATCCCCCGGCAGCGCGACGTCGCGTCCCGGCGGAGCGGGGCAGAAATGCGGCGGGCCGGGGACCCCCCCGGCCCGCCGCGACTTCGAGCGCCTCCGGGTCACCAGACGGCGCAGGTCTTCTCCGGGCGCATCGGGGTGCCGGCCTTGCACTGGAACGCGGCCGAGAACTCCGGCAGGTGCGAGACCGGGGCGTTGACCCGGAACTTCGGCGGCGAGTGCGGGTCGACCGTGGCCAGCACGCGCTCGATCTCCGGGGTCTGCAGCGAGCACCAGGTCTGGGCGAACCCGACGAAGAACAGCTGATCGTCGGTCAGCCCCGGGACGGCCGGCGTCGCGGAGGGGTTCTTCGCGGCCCAGTTCCTGTAGGCGCGGTAGGAGTACTTGATCCCGCCGAAGTCGGCGATGTTCTCGCCCAGGGTCAGCTCGCCGTTGAGCTTCACGCCGGGCTGGACCTCGAACGTCCCGTACAGGTCCTCGATGCACGCCGCCTGCTTCTCGAACTTCTCGCTGACGGCCGGCTCCCACCACTCCTTGAGCTGGCCGTCCGGAGCGAACTTGCGCCCCTCGTCGTCGTAGCCGTGCGTCAGCTCGTGCCCGACCACCATTCCGATGCCGCCGAAGTTCATCGCCATCGGGAACGACTGGTCGAAGAACGGGGGCTGCAGGATGCCGGCCGGGAACACCATCTCGTTCCAGAGCGGGTTGTAGTAGGCGTTGACCGTGGGGGAGGACATCCCCCACTCGCTGCGGTCGACCGGCTTGCCGACCTTGTCGGCCTGGCGCCGGAACTCGAACACGTCGGCCCGCTGGACGTTGCCGAAGTAGTCGCCGGGCTTCACCTCGAGCTTGCCGTAGTCGATCCACTTGTCGGGGTAGCCGACCTTGTTGACCAGCGTGGCCAGCTTGCCGGCTGCGCGCTCCCGCGTCGCCTCGTCCATCCAGGAGAGGTTGCCGAGCCCGGTGCCGAACGACTCCTCGACGGCCAGGATCATCTCCTTCGCGGTCTTCTTGCTGGCGCCTGGGAACTGCTTGTCGACGAACAGCTTCCCGACGATCTCGGGCATCGCGCCGTCGGTCGCCGTGACGCAGCGCTTCCAGCGGGCCTGCAGCTCCTTCTGGCCGGCCAGCGTCTTGCCGTAGAAGTCGAAGTTCTGGTCGACGAAGGCCTTCGGGAGCCGGGGGGAGGCACCGCGCACGACGTTCCAGCGCAGGTAGCTCTGGAGCGTGGCCGGCGGCGTGGTCGCGGCCACCTTGGCGAGCCCCTCGAAGAACTCGGGCGTGGCGACGTTGATGTCGGCGGGCGCCGGCACCGCCGCCGCGGTGAAGAAGTCGGTCCACGGCAGGCCCGGCGTCAGCTTCTGCAGGCCGGCGGGGTCGGTCTTGTTGTACAGCTTCTCGACGTCGCGCAGCGCGGCGCGCTCGCGTGAGAACTTCGCCAGCTCGGTCTCGAAGCCGACGATCGACTTCGCCGCCGCGGCCGCAGCGTCGGGCTTGTCGCCCAGCAGCTGGAACATCTTCGTGATGTTCTGCTCGTACCCGGCGCGGAGCGTCTTGCTGCGCTCGTCGTCCTTCAGGTAGTAGTCGCGATCGGGAAGGCCGAGGCCGCCCTGGATCAGCATCGCCATGTTGACGTTGGGGTTCTTGAAGTCGGGCTCGATGCCCAGCCCGAAGAGCGGGCCGTAGGTCAGCGCCTGCATCTTGCCCGCGACCGTCATCAGCGACGCGCCGTCCTTGACCGTCGCGATCTCCTTCAGAATCGGCTCGAGCGGCTTGGTCCCCAACTCCTCGATCTTCGCCTCGTCCATGCAGGAGGCGAAGAACGCGCCGGCCTTCTTCTCCTCGTCGCTCCTCGGGCTCTTCGCCGCCTGCTCGAGGATCTCTTTCAGGGAGAGCCGGTTGCGCTCCGCGATCTCGGTGAAACCGCGGCCCCAGCGCGACTGGTCGGCAGGGATCTTGGTCGAGTCCAGCCAGCCGCCGCAGGCGTACCGGTAGAAGTCGGTGCAGGGGTCAGCCTTGGCGTCCATCGCTGCCAGGACCGACTTGGCGGCGGGGGAGGGGGCGGCGGCGGTCGCCGTGGGAGCGGGCGACGGCGACGGCTGGGCGGCCGCCAGAGCGGCGGGGGCGATCGCGAGCGCGACCAGGAGCAACAGGGCCAGGAGCGGGAGCCGGCGGTTCATGAGATGGGTTCCTCCGCGGGAATGGGGCGCCAAGACTGTCGCCTGCCGGCCACTTTCGCAAAAGGCCCGACCGGCCGGGCGGTCGGACCGGGGCGACGAGCGGCGCCCCGCAGTCGGCCGCGCGATCGCGGGCCGGCACGGAGGCCGGTCCCTGCGGTTGCGGGCCGGCACGGAGGCCGGTCCCTGCGGTTGCGGGCCGGCACGGAGGCCGGCCTCTGCGATCGCGGGCCGGCACGGAGGCCGGCCCCTGCGGTTGCGGGCCGGCACGGAGGCCGGCCCCTACAGGTCGTCGAGAGATCGCGGCCAGTCCTTTCCCAGCAGGCGCGAGAGGGCCCGGTCGGCCAGCAGCCGCCCACCGGTCTGGCAGCGCGGGCAGTAGTTGCACTCGTTCCCGGCCCGCACGATCCGCTGGACCGGGGCGCCGCAGTCGGGGCACGGCTGACGGAACCGCCCGTGCACCGCCATCCCGTCTCGGAATGCCGTCACCTTCTCGGGCCACCCGTCGCCCGTCTCGGCGATCAGCCGGTCCCGCCAACCGCGGAGCACGGCCTCGGTCGCCGCGTGAAGTCGCGCGACCTCGGGCGCGGACAGGTTCCGTGTCAGCTGGAGCGGCGAAAGGCGGGCCCGGTGCAGGATCTCGTCGGAATAGGCGTTGCCGATCCCGGCGAAGAGCCGCGGATCGGTCAGCGCGCGCTTGAGGGTGTGATTCTCGCGCGCGAGGACCGCGGCGAAGGCCTCGAGCCCGGCGGTCAGCGGCTCGATCCCGCCGCGATCCAGCGCGGCCAACGCGTCGCGGCCCCGGACCAGGCAGAGCGAGGCCCGCCGCTTCGATCCGGCCTCGGTGATCACGAGCGTCCCCGCGTCGAAGTCGGCGGCCGCCAGCCCGAGCCTCCCGGGGATCGCCGCCCCGGCGGGGCGCCAGCGCAGCCGTCCGGCGATCATCAGGTGGAGGGCCGCGAACAGCTCGCCCTCGAACCCGAGGACGATCCGTTTCCCCAGCCGCTCGAGCCCGACGACCTTTCTCCCCTCGAACTCCTCCGGGATCGGATCCACAGTCCGCAGGAGAAACGGATTAGTCAGTCGCCATCGGAGGAGCCGCGCCCCATCGAGCCGGCGCCGGAGGCAGGAAAGATAGAGCTCGAGGTCTGGCAGTTCGGGCACGCGGGCATTATCTCCATACCCGGTGCAACTCCCCGGGCGGGTTGCGCGTTGTAAGAGTGCCTGGAGAGCAACCGATCCGATGTCCACGGAGGACCCCATGAGCGCCGCCCCGACCATCGCCTTCCGCCCGCCCGCCCACGACGGCACACCGCCGGCCGGACGGCCGGCCCTGCTGGCGCCGGGAGCCTGGCTGGAGTCCCGGGTCGCCTGCCCGCCGCCGCTCCTGACGCGCCTGCGCACGATCCTCGGCGGGATCGGCACGGAATCGTCACCGGTGCTGCGCCCCGACATCCGCCGGCCCGGGCTTTACGACCTTTGCGTCGATGGCTGGGCGGTTTGCGTCCTCGTCTACCCGGGCGGACGCGGAGCTCGTGTCCTCGCCGCCGTTCCCCTGGGGGGCCGCCGCGGGGATTGATTCGCAACCGAGGGTTGTCTCCGGGGCCGGTGCGACCGACAATCCCTGTCCGGCGAGAGCCTCACCGAGCCCGCAGCCCTCGCCCCCCCGGAGGACGATCCCCATGGTTTCCATCAAGGTTCTGGCCGGGCGTCTCGCGCTTATCGCGGGCGCCCTCCTCGTGTGTGCCGCGTGGCCGGCGGCGGCGAGTTCCGACGAGTGTCTCGAAGGGTGCCGGCAGCAGGTGTGCACCGATCGCGAGGCCTGCGAAGGGTTGCTCGAGCAGCAGCGCGGAGACGCCGATCGTCAGGCGCAGGAGTGCGCGCAGAGTTTTCCCGCGCAGTCGTCCGGATACCGCGCGTGCATGAAGCGAGCCGCGCACGGGCGGATGAAGACCAGCGCGGAGTACCGGCGCTGCATCAACCTGGCCAACACCGCGGGCGCCGCGTGCGCCCGCTCGTGCGTCCCGTCGCCCAACAAGCCGTTCCCGGCGCCCGTGCCGGGGCCCTTCCAGATCTGCCCCTGAGCCGGCCGCCCGGCTCCTGCCCAGGTTCTTTCCCGCGAGCGGGGCCGTGACCCGGCCCCGCTCGCGCTTTTTCCGCCCCGCGTTGCTACCCGGCGCCTTTGGGGCGAGACTCCCGCGTTCGCCCGGCCGTCCGCCGGGTGCCGGAGACCGCATGAGATCGTCGACCCGCGCCCCGTTTGCCCTCGTCCTCCTCGCCCTCGCGGCGCTCCTTGCCTCCTGCAAGGGCGGCACCGAGAAGGCTCCCGCCGCCGAGACGCCGGCCAAGCCCGCCGCCGCCGCCAAGGTCCCGGTCGGCCCGCTGACGATCGTCGCGGTCGTCAACGGCGAGAACATCACGCTCGCCGACGTCGACAAGGAAGCCGCGACACAGCTTCGCCAGCTCCGCCGCCAGGCGGTTGAGCAGGAGCAGCTCCTGCGCCAGGGAGCGCTCGAGGCGATGGTCGCCAAGCGGCTCGTCGGAGCCGAGGCCAAGAAGCGCGGCATCTCCGAAGAGGAGCTGCTGCGGGTCGAGATCGAGCAGAAGACCCCGGCCCCGACCGAAGCCGAGATGCGCGAGTTCTACGCCAACAACCAGGCCCGGATGCCCGGCACGTTCGACCAGGTGAAGAGCCAGCTGGGGCCGTACCTGCAGAACCAGAAGGCGCAGGCGAGGCTGGTCGAGTACATCGGGCAGCTGCGCAGCGCCTCCCAGGTCACGCTGTCGCTGCCCCAGCCCGAGCTGCCCCGGGTGGAGGTGGCCGCCACCGGACCCGCCCGCGGCCCCGCCAGCGCGCCGGTCACGATGGTCGTCTTCTCCGATTTCGAGTGCCCCTACTGCGCGAAGAGCAAGCCGGTGATCGATCAGGTCGTCAGCACCTACGGCGACAAGGTCCGGATCGTCTTCCGCGACTACCCGCTGCCGTTCCACGCTCGCGCCCCCAAGGCCGCCGAGGCCGGGCACTGTGCCGACGCCCAGGGGAAGTTCTGGCCGTTCCACGACTACCTGTTCGAGCACCAGGACAAGCTCGAGGTCTCCGACCTGAAGGCCGCGGCGCTCGCGGTCGGCCTCGACGGCGCGGCGTTCGACTCCTGCCTCGACGGCGGCAAGATGGCGGAGGAGGTCCAGAAGAATACCGAGGCCGGGAAAGCGGTCGGGATCAGCGGCACGCCGGCGTTCTTCATCAACGGCGTGGCGCTCGACGGCGCCCAGCCGTTCGAGGCCTTCCAGAAGGTCATCGACGCCGAGCTGGGCGGAACGGCGACCGCAAGCCGCTAGGCCGTTCGAAGCGGGGACTGCAACCCCGGGCCGGCAGGTCGGGCGCTCGCCGCCGACCTACCGGCCTCCGGTTGCCGTCCCCGTTCCGCGTTCGCTGAAAGACGACAGCGCGAAGACCGCGAGCGCGCCCCAGATCAGTCCGAAGGCGACGAGGCGCGCCCCGTCCAGCGGCTCCCGGTAGACGAAGACCGCGAGCAGGAACTGCAGCGACGGCGCGAGGTACTGCAGGAAGCCCAGGGTCGAGAGCGGCAGCCGCCGAGCGGCCCCGGTGAACCACAGCAGCGGGATCGCGGTCAGGGGGCCGGCCAGCGCCAGCAGCAGGTCCATCCGCAGGCCGCGCTGCAGGAAGGCGGCGGTTCCGTGCGCCTCGGCCCAGGCGAGCCAGGCGACCGCGGCCGGGAAGAGCAGCATCGTCTCGATCGTCAGCCCGACCAGCGCGCCAACGGGCACCAGCTTGCGCAGCAGGCCGTAGGTCGCGAACGAGAAGGCCAGCGTCAGCGAGATCCACGGCAGCGCCCCGACCCGCAGCGTCAGCCACAGCACGCCCGCGCCGGCCAGCGCCACCGCGACCCGCTTCGGCACCGTCAGCCGCTCGTGGAGCAGGGCGACGCCCAGCGCGACGTTGACCAGCGGGTTGATGAAGTAGCCCAGGCTCGACTCGAGGATCCGGTTGTTGGCGACCGAGTAGATGTAGACGAGCCAGTTGATCGCGATCAGGCCCGTCGTGGCGAGCAGCGTGAGCAGCGTGCGCCGGGTCGTGAGCGCCCGCACGATGTCCCGACCGTGCCGCTCGCGGATCACCAGCGCGGCGAGCATCGGGAAGGCCCAGGCCACGCGGTGCGCCAGGACTTCGACCGCGGAGACGCCGGCCAGCGCCTTGAAGTAGACCGGGAAGACGCCCCACGAGCCGTAGGCGAGGAAGCCGTAGAGCAGCCCCAGCCCGTGCTGGCGCCGCAGGTGGTGGTCGAGCAGCGCGTCGGCCTCGGCGTGGGCCGCGGCTCCGGCGTCGGCCTGGACCGCCGCGCCGGGATCGGGCCCGGCCTCGCTCGGATCGCTCGTCGTCACGGGCCGCCGATGGTACGCCGATCGCGGACCGGGCGTGCTCCCTACTTCCGCCCCAGCACGACCAGCCCGTACTTGTCGATCAGCAGCGCGATCTCGTCACCCGGGCGGCCGTCGAGGTTGCCGATATCCGCGGAGAGGATCCGCTCCTCGCCCCCGTCGATCCGCAGCAGCGGCCGGCCGTCGGCGGCGAAGGCGCGCACGCTGCGGGAGCCGACGAAGACGATGTCCTCCCTGCCGTCGCCGTCGACGTCGTGTCCGAGGGTCGGCTTGCGATCCCAGGTCCCGGTGAAGAAGTCGATCGTACCCTCGCCGACGGCCATGCGGCCCGCGAACTCGCGGGAGCGGGGCACGTCCTCCCCGGCCGCTGCGAGCTTTCCCGAGGCGTCGAGCGGGAGGAGGACGCTCTCCTTCTGCACGAGAAGCGTTCCGCGCGGGTCGCGGCCGATCGCCTCGATCCCGTCGAGCCGTTCCGTCTTCCAGGTCGTGGTCGAGGTCGTGCCGAGCGCGGAGATCTCCTTGCCGGACTGCACGACCATGCCCTGGCGCCCCGCGTCGCCCGCGGGCAGGAAGCGGCCGAACGTGATCTCGTCCTGGAACTCGCGGTCCCAGTACGCGGTCCCCTCCGCGTCGGCGACGAGGATCGTGTCGTAACCGAGGCCGATCCACTCGCGCTTGCCGTCGCCGTCGAGGTCCGTCGTTTCCAGCCCGCGCCACCACGACCCCTCGAGCGGCTTCGTGCCGCGGGGCTCCCCGGCCGCCGACCAGCGCTCGAGTCCCGCGGCCCCGAGCACGCCGATCTCGCCGGCCGCGTCGCCCAGCGGGGAAGCGACCGCCACCGTCGAGCGCCGGCCGGCCAGCGGCAGCTTGAACCGCGGGCCGAACCCGGCCGGGGCGGTCTCGATCGTCAGCAGCGTGCGGCCGGGTGCCGGCTTTCCCGCGAGCATCGTCGCCACGAGGGCCGTCAGCTTCTCCTTCGTCTCGGGGTCGTAGCCGGTCTTGGCGAACGCCACCCGCCCCTCGCGGTCAACCAGGTAGATCGAGGGGAGCGACGAGTACTGGTACTGCGACAGCTGCTCGGGGTCCTCGAGCAGCACGGTGGGCGCCAGGTTCAGTCGCGCCAGCACCGGCTGGATGTTGGGCCGGTTCTCGAAGCTGTCGGTGTTGATCGTCAGCAGCACGACGTCCTGCGCGTGCGCCTTCTGGAAGCGGTCGAGCAGCGGCATCTCGAGCAGGCACCAGTGGCACCACGTCGCCCAGAAGTCGAGGATCACGAACTTCCCGCGGAGGTCGGAGAGCTTGACCGGTTTCCCATCGAGGGTCTTGAGCGTGAAGTCCTGGGCGGGGAGCGGGTCGGCCGTCACGATGGTCCCCGACGGCCGGGTAATCGCGAGCCCCTTGTCGAGCTCGGCCTGCCACTTCTTCTGCAGGTCCTCGTTGAAGAAGCCGAGGATCTGGCCGGCCTGCGCGGCGGCGAGGTCCTTCTTCCCGGTGCGGAGGCAGGCGACGCCCAGCGCGAGGCGCGTGTCATCCAGCAATCCGCCCGGGATCGTCGGGACGGTCTTGACTCCCCTGGCGCGCAGGAGCGTGTCGTGCGGGATCCGCGTCGAGCCGGGCCAGCGCGCGCTCGAGCGGCGGAATGGCCCCCGCCGCGTCGCCGTGGACCAGCCGCAGCGCGCCGTCGAGGCGCTCCAGGTCCCCCTCCGCGTAGGCGATGGAGAGCTCCTGCCGCTCGCGCTGCCGCTTGTCTTCCACGTCCGCGAGGTCGGCACGCCGCTTGTCCAGCTGCCCGCGGGCCTGGGCAAGCAGGCGCTGCGCGCTGTCGAGCGGCAGCGTGTGCTTGAGGTAGTAGCGCTCGACGAACCCCGCCGCTCCGGGGTAGCCGTCGGGATCCGCGGCGGCGATCTCCTCGAACAGCCGGCCGACGCGCGCCGGGTCGAAGGTCCCCGTCTCGAGGTACGCCTCGGCCAGCGCCTCGCGGACCGGCTTCAGGTCCTCGAAGGCCGGGTGCGCGGCGAGGAACGCCTCGCAGGCCTGGATCCGGCCCGGCAGGTCTTCCACCTGCGTGGCCGCGCGTCCTTCCTCCTTGACCGTGCGGAAGGTATCGAGCGGCCCGGCGGCGAGAGCGACGGACAGCGAGACGACGAGAACCAGGCACGGGACGAGCGACGAGCGGATGCGACCCACGTGACCCCCCTCCTGCTGCAACGCGAGCGCCCGCCATTCTAGACGGTCGCGCGGGGAAGGGGGCTGACTCGCCGTGCCGGCGCGGTCAGGGGCGCAGCCTTGCGCCGCGCCTACGCCAGCGGATCGACGACCTCGAGGAACGGGAAGCGGTGGAAGTCCGTGTCCCGCGTGTAGAGCGCGCGCACGCCGTGCTCCTTCAGGAGGGCCGCGGTGTGCAGGTCGTGCGCGATGTTCCCCCGCAGCGCCGGGATCGAGCGCACGATCTCCCGCGCGATCTCCGCGTGGCGCGGAGTCTCCTGCAGCACGGCGAGGGTGGGGGAGGCGAGCAGCGCGTCGACGAAGCGCCAGGCCTCGGCCATCGTCCAGGGCGTGCGGAACACGCGCGGGTGGGTCACGACGCGCAGGAACTCGTAGATCACGGCCCAGGTCAGGTACCAGGGCATCGACCCGCTCCGGCAGGCCTCGAGCCGCGCCCGGCAGAGCGCGTGCTCCGGGGCCGACGAGTCGGCGGCGTAGACCAGCACGTTGGTGTCGATCGCGAGCACTACCGCCCCTCCATCGCCCGGTACAGCGCGTCCCGGTCGGCGATGTCGACGAACGTGCCGCCGCCGTCGAAGGAGGGGAGCGGCGCGGGCGGCGCCGGGGCGGCGCCGCCCGCCGAGCCGTCCCGGGGCCGCAATCGCATTCCGTTGCCGGCTGGCCGCCCGCGCACGCCCCGGCGGGGGTCGTTTGACACCCCTCCGCCCCCCCCGATACCCTTCCCTCCATGGACAAGAAGCTCTGGATCGTGCCCGGCGAGACCAAGGCCTGGGTCAACCCGTACACGGAGCAGGCGCTCGGCGAGAGCGCGATCACGACGCGTCTCTCCGCGATCGTCGACTGGGGCCGCAAGAACTCGCTCTGGCCCTTCCCGATGGGGCTGGCCTGCTGCGCGATCGAGATGATGGGCGCCGTGGCTTCGCGCTTCGACCTCGCGCGCTTCGGCGCCGAGGCGCTGCGCTTCTCCCCGCGCCAGGCCGACATGATGCTGGTCGCCGGGACGGTCAGTAAGAAGATGGCCCCCGCGCTCCAGAAGCTCTACGCGCAGATGCCGGAGCCGAAGTGGGTGATCGCGATCGGCGCCTGCGCGTCGTCGGGCGGGATGATGAACTCCTACTCGACCGTGCAGGGCGTCGACGAGGTCGTCCCGGTCGACTTCTACGTCTCCGGCTGCCCGCCGCGCCCCGAGGCGATCATCGACGCGCTGATCATGCTGCAGGCCAAGATCATGCGCGGCGAGCCGTCGGCCCTCGAGCGCTGGAAGCAGACCCAGGCCGCGGGCGGCGCGAAGCCGGTCGAGCTCGGCCCGCCCGGCGAGACCGCGCAGAACCCGACGACGTACGCCTCGGCGGTCTACCCGCGGCCCGCGCTCCCGGCCGATCCCGCGCTCTCCGCCGAGAAGTTCGGCCGCTTCTGAGCCGCCGTTGACCGGCCCCGCCACCCCGGTCGAGCGCGAGGTGCGCCGCCGGCTCGCGGCGGGCGCGCCGCTGACCTTCCGCGACTTCATGGAGCTGGCGCTCTACCTGCCCGGGGCCGGCTACTACGCCCGCTCCGCCGCCACGACCGGCCGTGCCGGCGATTTCTCCACCTCTCCCGATATCTCTCCCGACTTCGGCCGGCGGCTGGCGGTCCAGGCGGCGGAGGTCTGGGAGCGGCTGGGCGGCGGGCCGTGGCAACTGGTCGAGCTGGGACCCGGCCGGGGGCTGCTCGCCGGAGACCTGCTCGACGGCCTCGAGCGGCACGCCCCGGCGGCGCGCGTCGCGCTGACGGAGCTGGTGCTGGTCGAGCCCAGCGAGACGTTGCGCGCGGCCCAGTCGGAGCGGCTGCGCGCAGCGCACCCCCGGCTTGCCCTGCGCTGGGCCGCTTCACCGGCCGAACTGGCGCCCGGATCGATCACGGGGGTCATGTTCGGCAACGAGGTGCTGGACGCCCTGCCCACGCACTGGCTCGCGCGGCGCGAGCACGGGCTGGTCGAGCGCTGCGTCGCGGTCGACGCGGACGGCGCGCTGGCGCTGGCCGACGGGCCGCTTTCGGACCCCCGGCTGGCCGGGCGCGCGGCACGCTACGGCCTGCTCTCGCGCGTCGGGGACGACGCCGAGATCTGCCTCGCGCTCGAGGAGTTCATCGCCGCGACCGCCCGCGCCCTGGCGCGCGGCGCGGTCCTGTTCATCGACTACGGCCACCCCGCGGCGCGGCTGGCGGACGAGGACCACGCCGACGGCACCCTGCTCGCGTACCACGGGCACCAGGTCGTCTTCGACCTGCTCGCCCGCCCCGGCGAGCAGGACCTCACCGCCCACGTCAACTGGGACCACTGCGTGGACGCCGCGGTCGAGGCCGGGCTGACCCCCTGCGGCCGGACGCGGCAGGAGCGGTTCCTGCTGGCGCTCGGGCTGCTCGAGGACCTGCTGCTCGATCCCGACCCGGGGGCGATGGCCCCGGCGGAGCAGGCCCGCCGCCTGGCCGCCCGTGCGCTGATCATGCCCGGGCTGGGGGGTGGCACCCGGTTCGAGGTCGTCGGCTTCGTCCGGGGGCTGGCGGCCGACCTGCGGGGCTTCGGCGACCCCTTGGCCGGGATGCCCGTTTAGCGGAAGAATGGCGCTCTTTTGGGCCGACCACGCCCGGCCCTCCGCCCGAGGACTCCCGACGATGAGCACCGACGCCACGACCGCCTCCCCCGTCCACGGCCTGTTCCTCGGGGAACTCGCCGACGAACTGGTCTACCCCTACCCGGAGCAGGAGGCCGACCAGCGCGAGACGACCGACCAGGCGGTCGAGGCCTTCCGCGAGTGGGCGCGCGACAACGTCGACGCGCGGGCGATCGACGCCGCCCAGGAGATCCCCGAGGCGGTGCGCGACGGGATGGCCGAGCTGGGGATCATGGGGATGACGGTCCCCGAGGCGTACGGTGGCTACGGCTTCGGGATGACCGGCTACTGCCGGATGGTCGAGGAGCTGACCCGCAACGACGCCTCGCTCTCGGTCTACGTCGGCGCGCACCTGTCGATCGGCGCGCGGCCGATCATTCTCTACGGCTCGCCCGCGCAGCAGGCGAAGATCCTGCCCAGCGTCGCCAGCGGCGAGACGCTCTGCGCCTTCGCGCTGACCGAGCCGGGGGCGGGCTCCGACGCCGGCTCGATGCGCACGCGCGCGGAGTGGGACGCCGCCAAGGGCGTCTACCGGATCAACGGCAACAAGATCTGGATCACCAACGGCGGCTACGCGAAGCTGTTCACGGTCTTCGCGCGCGGCTCGGGCGGGCCGGCCGGGGAAGGGGAGGGGTTCTCCGCGTTCATGGTGCGGCGCGGCACGCCCGGCTTCACCAACGGCCCGTCGGAGCACAAGCTGGGGATCCGCGGCACCTCGACCACCGAGCTGGCCTTCGTGGACGTCGAGGTCCCGCCGGAGGATCGCGTCGGGCCGTGGGGCGAGGGGTTCAAGATCGCGCTCCAGTCGCTCGAGACGGGACGGCTCTCGCTCGGCGCCGGCTGCACCGGCGGGGCCAAGGAGATGGTGCGCCTGGCGGTCGAGCACGCGCGCGAGCGGCGGCAGTTCCGCCACCCGATCATCGAGTTCGGGATGATCCGCGAGAAGCTGGGCCGGATGGCGGCGTCGGCCTTCGGCGCGGAGTCGGCGGTCTACCTCGCGTCGGGGCTCTACGACGCCAAGCGGGCCGACGTCGGGGTCGAGTCCGGCTACTGCAAGGTGCTGGGCTCCGAGACGCTCTGGCAGGCGGTCAACGACACGATCCAGGTCACGGGCGGGATCGGCTACATGACCGAATACCCCTACGAACGGCACCTGCGCGACAGCAGGATCAACCTGATCTTCGAGGGGACGAACGAGATCCTGCGGCTGTCGGGCACGCTGGAAGCGCTCAAGGAGCCGGGCCGGCGGGTGACCGAGGCGATCAAGGCGGAGAAGGCCGAGATCGGCGCGGCGGGCCTGGTGGCGGCGATGGCGGTCGAGGGGATGCCGGCGGGGCGCGCCGCGGGCTCCCGCAGCCTGCGCTGGGTCACGCCCGCGCTCGCGTCCGAGGCCGAGCAGTTCGCCGCGGCGCTGGCGCTGTTCGGCGAGACCGTGCGCGCCACGCTGCGAAAGCACCGCCGCGCGATCCTCGGCGCGCAGTACACGATCCGGCGGCTCGCCGACGCCGCGATCCAGCTCTACGCGGCATCGGCGGCCCTCTCCCGCGCCAGCACGCTGGCGCGCGACAAGGGCGAGGACGGCGCGCGGCGCGAGATCCTGCTCGCCCGGCGCTTCGTCGACGAGGCGACCCGCCGCGTGCGCCACGAGCTGGACGTCGTCGACGGCACGCGCGACGCGCTGGACGACGAGATCGCGGGGCTCTTGGCGATCGAGGGGCGCTACCCCTCGCCGCTCTTCACCTAGGAGGCCGGATGGCGCTTCTCGACGGAAAGTACGGGCTGCTCCTCGGGATCGCGAACGAGCGCTCCTACGCCTGGCACATCGCGCAGGCGCTCGAGGAGGCCGGCGCGGAGCTGGCGTTCAATGCCCTGCCCGGCGAGAAGAACGAGGCCCGCACGCGCTTCGCCGTCGACGCGCTGAACATCCCCGACCCCTGGATCCGTCCCTGCGACGTGGCCCGCGACGAGGACATCGACCGGCTGTTCGAGGCCTACGCGAAGGATTTTCCACGGCTCGACTTCGTCATCCACTCGGTCGCCTTCGCCGACCGCGAGTACCTGCAGCCCGGCAAGTTCATCGAGACCCCGCGGGCCTCGTTCCTGATGGCGCTGGACATCTCGGTCTACTCGCTGATCGCCGTGGCGCGGCGCGCGCGGCCGCTCCTGGCCGCGGCCGGCGGGGGCTCGATCACGACGATGAGCCACTACGGCGGCGACAAGGTCTTCCCCGGCTACAACGCGATGGGTGCCTGCAAGGCGGCGCTCGAGGCCAGCGTCCGCTACCTGGCCGAGGAGCTGGGCGCGGAGAAGATCCGCGTCAACGCGATCTCCGGCGGGGCGTTCAAGACCCTTGCTGCGTCGGGAATCGGCGGGCTCAAGTCGATGCTCGCCGAGTCCGAGCGCCGTTCCCCGCTGCGGCGCGGCGTCGAGGGGATCGACGTCGGCGGGACGGCGGTCTACCTGGCCTCGGAGCTCTCCTCCGGCGTCACCGGCGAGACGATCTTCGTCGACTGCGGGATGAACATCCTCGGCGCCTGAACCTCGGGCGCAGTCGGGGGACGGCGGCAGGATGGTCCCGACCCAAGCGGTCCTGGCGTGGCTCCACCGCACCTTCGCGCTGCGCCGCGGGGAGGGCCGCCGCGCCCTGCTGCTGACCGCCTACCTGGGCGTCGTGATCGCCTCGTACCTGATCCTGAAGGCCGTTCGCGACGCGCTCTTCATCGCCGCCTTCAGCGCGATGAAGCTGCCCTACGTCATCTTCGGCATCGCCCTGCTGGTCGGCGTCTTCGTCGACCTCTACATCCGGATCTCGCGCCGCGTCCCGGCGGCGCGGCTGATCACCTGGACGCTGGCCCTGTTCATCTCGAACCTCCTGGCGTTCTGGGTCCTGGCCCGGATGGGCTTCACCTGGCTCTTTCCGCTGCTCTACATCTGGGTCGGCTTCTTCGGGGTCGCCGCGCCGGTCCAGGTCTGGACGCTGGCCAACGAGGTCTTCACGACGCGCGAGGCGAAACGCGTCTTCGGCATCGTCGGCGGCGGCGGGATCACGGGGGCGATCCTCGGCGGCGCGATCGCCAGCGTGCTGGCGATCCAGATCGGGACCGAGCAGCTGCTGCTGCTGGTCGCGCTGCTGCTGACGGTCTGCATCGTCCTGGTGCGCTGGATCGCGCGCTACCGGCTGCCGGTGCTGCGCGAGCGGCGGGACGAGGTCCTCCCCTGGAACCTGGCGATCAGCGCGCGGCGGGTCCGGAACTCCCCGCACCTGCGGGTGCTGGCGGCGCTGGTCTTCGTCGGCGCGCTGGCCACGACGATCGTCGACTTCCAGTTCAAGGCGGCGGCCGGCGCAGCGGGATTCACCCGCGACGAGCTGACGGCGTTCTTCGCGGCGACCCTCGCGGCGATGTCGCTGGTCGGCCTCGTCGTCCAGCTCGGGATCGTCCGGCCCGTGCTCCGGTCGCTCGGGTTGGGGGCGGCGATCCTCGTCCTGCCGATCTCGTTGCTGCTGGGCGAGTCGACGCTGATCGTGGTGGGCGGCCTGTGGGCCGCGGTCTTCATGAAGGGAAGCGACGGCGCCTTCAAGCACTCGATCGACCGGTCCAGCAAGGAGCTGGCCTACCTGCCGGTCCCGGTCGAGATCAAGTTCCAGGTCAAGTCGGCGATCGACATGATGCTCGACCGGCTGGGGGACGCGACGGGCGGCCTGGTCCTGCTCGTGCTCGCGACGTGGCTCGGCTTTTCGATCGGCGTGATCGGCTGGGTCAACCTCGTCCTGCTCGTGGCCTGGCTGCTGCTGGCGCGCCGGCTGCGGCAGTCGTACGTCGACGAGCTGGCGACCTCGATCGGGGCCAAGAGCGCGCGCGCCAGCTACGAGCTGGACGCTTCGCTGATCGACGCGGACGCGCGCGCCGGGCTGCGGCGCGCGCTGACCGCGGCCGACCCGCAGACGATCGGGATCGCGCTCGAGCTGGCGTCGCTCTCTCCCGGCAGCGACCTCGAGCCGGAGCTGGCCCAGCTTGCGCAGCACGAGAGCCCCGAGGTCCGCGCGCGCGTGCTGGGCGTGTTCCTCGCGCCGGGCGGGTCGGGGCTGCCGCCCCAGCTGCTCGACCGGCTCGAGGAGGCCGACCACGACCTGCTCGCCAAGGGGCTCGACCTGGTGCTGGCGACGACGCCCGAAGAGCGCCGCGAGCGGGCCGCGGCGCTGCTCGGCAAGCGCCGTCCCGACACGCAGGGGGTGATGCTGGCGCTGCTGGTGCGGCGGCTGGGCCCCGACTTCGCGCCGGTCGCGGCGCACGTGCTGGACGGGATGATCGCGGCCGACGCGCCGGCGTCGCTGCGCCGCGCCGCGGCCTCCGCGCTGGGGATGCTCCCCGCCGACTCGGCCCTGGCCGGCAAGCTCGACGCGCTGCTCGACGACCCCGAAACGGAGGTGCGGGCCCAGGCGGCGGAGAGCGCGGGGCGCCTCGGTCGCATCGACCTGGTCCCGCGCCTGGTCGAGATGCTCGGCTCCCACCGCACGCGACCGCCGGCGCACCGGGCGCTGGTGGCACTCGGGGCGGACGCGATCCCGGCGCTGGGGGAGGCCCTCGCCCGTCAGAGGGGCGCGCCCGCCGCGGTCTCGTCGCCGGAGTCGGCGGCCCTGCGGCACGTCCCGGCGGTGCTCCGCGCGATCGGCTCCTCGGGCGCGATCGCGCTGCTGGTCGACAGCCTCGGCCACCCCGACGAGTTCGTGCGCGAGGCCTCGATCCACGCGGTCGAGCGGTTGCGCGAGCGCGACCCGGAGAACCTGCTGGCGGGCCCGGAACTGGTCGACCCCGAGATCGCCGCCGACGGCGAGCGCCACGCCTGGATCCTCGGGCACTACGCCGCGGCTGCGGCCGAAACCGGCCCGGTGGCCGAGTTCCTCGCGGCGCGGCTGCGCGAGCACCTGGCCCGGGTGCGGCGCCGCGTCCTGTCGCTGCTCCGGATGCGGCTCGGGCCGCGCACCGCCCAGGCCGTGGCCCGCGGCCTCGAGTCGGGGCGCCCGGACCTGCGCGACAACGCGCTCGAGCTGCTCGACTCGGCCCTGCCGCGCTCGCTGCGCGCCTCGGTCGTGCCGATGCTGGAGGAGGAGCCGGCGGCAGTCCTCGAGATGCGTGCCGGGGAGCCGATCGGTTACCCTTCCCCGCGCCGCGCGCAGCTGCTGCGCGAACTGGCGCTCGGGGCCGACCCGTGGCTCGCGGCCGCGGCCCTGCGGGTGGCGGCGGACAGCGGGCTGGGCTGGGTCGAGGAAGTCGCGTCGCGCCGCCGGGACCACGTGTCCACGGTCCTGGGCGAGGAAGCGCGGCGCGTGGTGCGGAGGCGGGGTGGAGCCGAGGCCGAGGGACCGGGCGTGACGATGTCGATCCTCGACCGCGCCGTGGCGCTGCGCGCGGTCGACGCCTTCCGCGGCGTCACCACCGATCAGCTCGCGCTGATTGCCGCGATCGCGGCCGAGCAGGTCCTTCCCGAAGGGAGCCTGCTGTTCGAGGAGGGGGCGCTCCCCGACAGCCTGTTCGTGGTCCTCGACGGCACCGTGTCGCTCACCCGCCAGGGCGCACCGATGGGGACCGTCGCCGCCGGGGAGGCGCTCGGGACCTGGTCGCTGCTCGACGACGAGCCGCGCTCCGCGCGTGCCGTCGCGGCCACGCCGGTGCGGGTGCTGACGATCGAGCGCGAGGACTTCTACGACGTGCTCGCCGAGCACAGCGAGATCAGCCGCAGCCTGATGCGCGACCTCGTCGGGCGGCTGCGCGAGCTGGCGCGCTGAGCCGGCAGGGCCGGGGGAGACGATGACGGAAGCCGGAAACGAGAAGGTGCAGCTGCTGGTCGTCGACGACGACATCCTCGTCACGCGCACGCTGTCCTTCCTCTTCGCGGGCCAGGACGACTTCGCGGTCCAGCTGTTCAACGACCCGCGCGCGGCGTTGCAGCACCTCGAGAGCCACCCCGTCGACGTCGTCGTCGCCGACTACCTGATGCCCGGGATGGACGGGCTCGAGTTCCTGGGCGAGGTGCGACGGATGCGCCCCGTGGCCAGCCGGATCATCCTCACCGGCTACGCGGACAAGGACGCGGCGATCCGCGCGATCAACGAGGTCGGGCTCTACCACTTCGTCGAGAAGCCGTGGCGCAACGAGGAGCTGCTGCTGATCCTGCGCCACGCGGCCGAGCGGGCGCGCCTGGTGGCCGAGCTGGAGCGCCGCACGGGCGACATCGCCGCCTTCCGCGAGAAGCTGTTCCGGGCCCTCCTGTGACCGATCCGCCCGCTCCCCCCTCCGCGCCGTTCGAGGGGCACGTCGACCCCGGTGCGCTGCTCGACGCCGGCCTCACCGTCCTCGCACAGAACGCGGCCGCGCGCGCGACGTTCGGCGACGGGGTGGGGCGGCCCTGCTACGCGCTGCACTTCGGACGCGAAGCAGCGTGTCACGGCTGCCGCGCCGGGGAAGTGGCGCACGACGGGATCGCGCTGCGCTGGATGATGGAGGTTGCCGGAGAGCTGCCGGGGAGCGGCGCGATCCGGGGTCTGGGAGGTGACGCTCATCCCGCAGAAGGACGCCGACGGACGGGTCACCGGGTTCGTCGAGCTGCTGCGCGACGCGACGCTGAGCCTCGGGCTCGAGCAGCACCTGATCGAGCTGGCGCGGGGCCTCGACCTCGAGATCGCGCGGCGCACCGCCGAGGCCGGCGAGCTGGCCCAACGCGCCCGCTCGCTGCAGGCCGAGATCCAGCGCCTCACGGAAGAGGAGGCGGACCTGCTCCGGACCGAGCGGATGGCGGCGCTGGGCCGGGTCGTGGCCGGGGTCGCGCACGAAATCCACACCCCGCTCGGTGCGATCCTCTCGACCCTCGAGCTCGTCAGAGACCGCCTGGCCGCCGGGAGGGCCGACGAGCTGAACGAGCTGGTCGAGCTGATGCAGGACGCCGGCGAACGGATCCGTAAGGTGGTCCGGACGCTGCGGGTCTTCTCGCGCCTCGACGCCGCCCAGGTCGAGACGGTGGACATTCACGAAGGGCTCGAGTCGTCGCTGCACCTGCTGGCGCACGAGATGCACCCCCGGGTCGCGGCGATCCGCGAGTTCGGCCCGACCCCGCGGGTCCGCTGCCGGCCGGACCAGATCAACCAGATCTTCCTGAACATCCTCCGGAACGCCGTGCAGGCGATCGAGGGACAGGGCACCATCACCGTGCGCACGTTCGCGGAAGGGGGTGCCGCCGTGGTCGAGATCGAGGACACCGGGCCCGGGATCGCCGCCGGGAACCTGGAGCGGATCTTCGAGGCCGGGTTCACGACCAAGCCCCGGGGCGAGGGGACCGGCTGGGGCCTGTCGATCTGCCGGCGGATCGTGCACGAGCACGGAGGGGAGATCTCCGTGCGCAGCACGGCCGGGCGCGGTACCACTTTCCGCATCACGCTGCCGATCGAGGGACCGCCATGAGCTGCCTGCCCCGACGCCGCCTGTCCCCGCTCTGCTTCGCGCTCGCCGTCGCGGCGGTGGGCCTCGCGACGGCCCCGGCTTCGCTTGCCGCCGCGCCGGGCGACGGCGCGCCATGGCGCTACGCCGGGGTCGAGCGCGTCGTCGCGATCGGCGACGTCCACGGCAGCTACGAGCCGCTGGTCGAGCTGCTGCGCGCGGCGGGGCTCATCGACGAGGCGCTGGCCTGGAGCGGCGGCAAGGCGCACCTCGTGATGCTGGGCGATCTCGTCGACCGCGGCCCGAAGGAGCGCGAGGTCCTGGACCTCGTCATGCGGCTCGAGCGCGAGGCGGCGAAGGCCGGCGGCCAGGTCCACGTCCTGCTCGGAAATCACGAGGTCATGAGCCTCGTCGGCGACGTGCGCTACGTCTCGAAGGCCGGCTACGCCGAGTACGCCGAGGCCACCCCGTCCAAGGAGCGCGAGCAGGCGCTGGCCCGCTTCATGCGGTCCGGCGGCGGCGCGGAGACCGGCCCCGAAGGGGTGCTGCCGCGGTTCAACGAGCTCTATCCGCCGGGCTTCTTCGAGCGGCGCAAGGCCTTCTCCCCGGGCGGCGAGTACGGCCGCTGGCTGCTGTCCAAGTCCTTCATCCTCGTGATCGACGACGTCGCGTACGTGCACGGCGGACTGACGCCGAGCGTGGCCTCGGAGGGCGCCGAGGCGCTCAACCGGACGCTGATGCAGGAGATCCAGGCCTACATCAACGCGCGCGAGACGCTGATCGAGGCCGGGTTCCTCGACCCGGAGACGAGCTTCGTCGAGTCGTTCCAGCGCGTCGGGCAGAAAGTGGAGGAGGCCGAGGCCAAGGGGCAGGCGCTCCCGGAGAAGGAGGCCCGCGCGGCCGAGACGCTGCTGGCGAGCGCGGGCGCCTACGCCTTCAGCAACGAGAACCCGTTCTGGTACCGCGGCACGTCGCTCAACCCCGAGCCGCAGGAGCTGCCGACCTTCGAGGCGGCGCTGGCGAAGCTGGGCGCGAAGTCGGTGGTCGTCGGGCACACCACCACACCCGGCGGGCGGGTCACCTCGCGCTTCGGGGGGCGCCTGCTGCGCGCCGACACCGGGATGCTCAGCGAGGTCTACCGCGGCCGCGGCGCGGCGGTCGTCGCCGAGGGCGGCACGCTGCGGACGCTCTATCCGGCGGCCCCGGCCGACACCACGCCCGTGGCGGAGTCGGCGGAGCCGAAGGGCGAGTCGCGCCCGGTCGTCGCCCAGGGGATGCCGGACGCGGCGCTCGAGACCTTCCTGAAGACCGCCGCCGTGGTGAAGACCGAGGACATCGGCTCCGGCATCACCCGGCCCAAGCGGCTGACGCTCACGAAGGACGGCGTCTCGCGGCGCGCCGCGTTCAAGTACGTCGACGAGACGATCGACTCGACGGTGCGCGTCGCCGGCCGCCTCGAGATGCAGTTCAACGACCGTTACATCTACGACGTCGCGGCCTACCGGCTCGACCGGCTGCTCGGCATGGAGATGGTGCCGGTCGCGGTCGAGCGGACGGTCGACGGGACCGCGGGTGCGGTGCAGGACTGGATCGAGAACGCGATCGACGAGGGGCGGCGCGTGACCGAGAAGCTCGAGCCCTACGACAGCGAGTCGTTCAAGCGCCAGACCCAGGTGATGCGCGTGTTCGACGCGCTGATCTACAACGCGGACCGCAACCAGGGGAACATCCTCTACACCCCCGGCGACTGGAAGCTGCACCTGATCGACCACACGCGCGCCTTCCGGCTCTCCACGGGGCGTCCGCCGGGCCTCGTCGACGTGCCGCTCGTGATCGAGCCCGAGCTGCGTACCCGGCTCGCGGCGCTGAACGAGGAGCAGATGAAGCAGGCCCTCGGCGGCCTGCTGAGCAATGCGCAGATCGGTGCGATCCTGAAGCGCCGCGACAAGCTGCTGGCGGAGACGGAGCCCAAGGCCGCGCCCAAGGCGCCGGCGGTGAAGCGCGCCTCGTAGCCGGCGTCTCGAGCCGGCCCGCGCGGCCGCGGCGGGACCAGGAGGTGGCCTGTGAGCGACCGCGCACGCCCGTGGCGCAGGCTGGCGCTGAACGCGCTCCTCGTGGTCGCGTCGGTGGCGGTCGCGCTCGGGCTCGTCGACCTCCTGCTGATCGTCACGCACACCCCCGTTCACAAGCCGCTCTGGGAGGCCCAGGGCCTCTTCCGCCTCGATCGGGACCTGATCTACTCGCTGATCCCCGGCGAGGAACGGGTCTGGCGGACCGAGGAGTTCGCGGAGCAGGCCTCCATCAACCGTCAGGGCCTGCGGGGCGCCGAGCTCCGGGAGCGAGGCCAGATCGAGGCGCGCGTCATCGTGACCGGCGACTCCGTCGTTTTCGGCCACGGCGTCGGTGACGCGGAGTCGTTTCCGAAGCAGCTCGAGGCGATCTTTGCGTCCGAGGGCCGGGACGTCGAGGTGCTCAATGCGGGGGTGAAGGGCTACGGCACCGACCAGTCGCTCAGGCAATTCGAACTTCGCCTGGAAGCGTTCGGGCCGGACATTCTCGTGTTCGCCGTCAACACGAACGACGTGGCCGACAATCTCAGGCAACCGCTCTACTCGGCGAAAGACGGCAGGCTGCTGGAGCTCGACGCGACCCGCAACCCGTTCTACCGGGTCCTCTGGCTCGACGCGCACCTCCCGGGGTTCGTCCGCCGCACCGGCCTGTACGGGCGGCTCGTCACCCGGCTGCTCCGCGCCGACTGGGATCACACCCTTCCCGACGGCAACCCCGAGCAGCTCCAGGCCTGGTCCCGAGAGAAGATCGTCCTGGAGATCGAGAGGCTGCGCGACCGGTCGAAGACCGCCGGCTTCCGGCTCGTCGTGCTGGGTGTCCCGAGCACGGCGCCCAACGCGTTCCGATGGCTGCGGTCGAGCCTGCCTGACGGCGTCGATTTCCTCGACGCGAACGAGGTCGAGGCCTGGTCGAGCGAACCGTCCCGGTGGTTCCTGAACGATCGGACCCACCTCACGGTGGCCGGGAACCAGCGGCTCGCCCAGCTGCTCCACGCGCACCTGCTCGACACGGGGAGCCCGTTCCCTGCACCATAGCGGCGCCGTCGCGTCGAGCGCGTCGCGGCAGGGCCGGGCCGCTCCCGGGGTGGACACGACGGTGCACGACTCGCCAGCCTTCATCCTCGGGATCTCGGCCTACTACCACGACTCCGCCGCGTGCCTGGTGCAGGACGGCCGGATCGTCGCCGCGGCCCAGGAAGAGCGGTTCACCCGCCGCAAGCACGACGCGGGGTTCCCGCGGCACGCGATCGACTACTGCCTGCGCGAGGCGCGCATCGGCCCGGACCGGCTGACCGCGGTCGCCTTCTACGACAAGCCGTGGATCAAGTTCGAGCGGCTGCTCGAGACCTACCTCGCGTTCGCGCCCGCCGGCGTCTCTTCCTTCCTGAAGAGCATGCCGCTGTGGCTGAAGCAGAAGCTCTGGATCGGCGACCTGATCGCGCGCGAGCTGGGCTACGACGGCGAGCTGCTCTTCCCGGAGCACCACCAGTCGCACGCCGCGTCCGCCTTCTTCCCGTCCCCCTTCGAGCGGGCCGCGTTCCTGACGATGGACGGGGTGGGGGAGTGGGCCACGGCTTCCTGGGGCGTCGGGCACGGCAACCGGGTCGAGATCTCGCACGAGCTGCGCTTCCCGCACAGCCTCGGCCTGCTCTACAGCGCCTTCACCTACTACACCGGCTTCAAGGTCAACTCGGGGGAGTACAAGGTGATGGGGCTCGCGCCCTACGGCGAGCCGCGGTACGCCGGGCTGATCTACGACCACCTCCTCGACCTGCGCGAGGACGGCTCGTTCCGCCTGAACATGGAGTACTTCAACTACTGCCAGGGCCTGACGATGACCTCCGAGCGGTTCCACCGGCTCTTCGGCGGCCCGCCGCGGGCGGCGGAGTCCGAGGTCACGCAGCGCGACATGGACCTGGCCCGCTCGCTGCAGGACGTCACCGAGGAGGTCATGCTGCGGATGGCGCGCCACGTGCGGAAGGAGACCGGGGAACGGAACCTGTGCCTCGCCGGCGGCGTCGCCCTCAACTGCGTCGGAAACGGGAGGATCCTGCGGGAGCGGGTGTTCGACCGGCTGTGGATCCAGCCCGCCGCCGGCGATGCCGGAGGCGCCCTCGGCGCCGCGCTCTTCGCCTGGCACCAGGTCCGCGGCGAGCCCCGCCGCGCCGACCCGGCCCGCGACAGCCAGTCGGGCTCGTACCTCGGGCCCGCGTTTTCCGGCGATGCGATCCGGCAGTGGCTCGACGGCGCAGGCCATCCCGTACCGCAGGCACTCCCCCTCCGAGATCCCGGGCATCGCGGCCGAGTTGATCGCGCAGGAGAAGGTCGTGGGGTGGTTCTCCGGGCGGATGGAGTTCGGGCCCCGGGCGCTGGGGGCGCGGAGCATCCTCGGGGACGCCCGCAGCCCGGAGATGCAGTCGGTGCTGAACCTCAAGACCAAGTTCCGGGAGTCGTTCCGCCCCTTCGCGCCGTCCTGCCTCGTCGAGGACGTCTCGGACTACTTCGAGATGGATGTCGAGTCGCCGTACATGCTCCTCGTCGCGCCGGTCGTCGAGAAGCGGCGCGTCGCGATGAGCGCGGAGCAGGAGGCGCTGTTCGGGATCGAGAAGCTCAACGTCCCGCGCAGCGACATCCCCGCCGTCACGCACGTCGACTACTCCGCGCGGATCCAGACGGTCGACGCCCGCGACCACGCGCAGTACCACCGCCTGATCCAGGAGTTCAAGCGGCGGACCGGGTACGGGGTCATCATCAACACCTCGTTCAACGTCCGCGGCGAGCCGATCGTCTGCACGCCGCAGGACGCCTACCTGTGCTTCATGCGGACGCAGATGGACGCGCTGGTGCTGGAGGACTGCGTGCTGCTGAAGGAAGAGCAGCCGCCGCTGAAGGACGACGTCGACTGGAGATCGCAGTATGGCCTCGACTGAAGCGATCGGCCTGCCGGCGAGGCCGGCGACGCGCAGCGGCCGCGAGCTGCGGAAGTTCGGGCTGGTGATGGCGGGAGCCTTCGGCGCGCTGGGCGGGCTGGCGGCCTGGCGGGGCCGGCCCGTGGGGCCGGTGCTGCTCGGCATCGCGGCGGTCTTCCTGCTGCTCGGGCTGGCCTGGCCGCGGCTCCTCCAGCCGGTCGAGAAAGCGTGGATGGCAGTGGCGCGGGTGATGGGCGTCGTGATGACGCACGTGATCCTCACGCTCTTCTACTTCCTCGTGATCACGCCGTTCGGGCTCGCGATGCGGATCGCCGGCCGCGACCCGCTCGGGCTCAAGGCGGCCCCGGCGCGCGAGTCCTTCTGGGAGGCGGTCGATCCGCAGGGATCGGCCTCCCGCCCGGACAAGCCCTATTGAGCCGGAGGCGGCATCGGAGGAGAATCCGGACATGCCGGCCGTGAAGAACCTGCGGATGATCTGGGACTTTCTCCGGGTCCGGAAGAAGTTCTGGCTGCTCCCGATCGTGGCGCTGCTCCTGCTCTTCGGGCTGCTGATCGTCCTGACCGAGGGGTCGGCGCTCGCGCCGTTCATCTACACGCTGTTCTGACGGGGCGGCTCCGGGGGGGATCCCGGCCGGCTCCGCGGAGGTGACTCGCATGAGCAAGACGACGATCGTCCTGTCGCTGGGGGTTCTGCTGTTCGTCGCCTGCGGTCCGCGGGAGGACGCGAAGGCCACCGCCCCCGCGTCCCGCGAGCCGGCTCCTCCGCCGGCGGCGACCGCCCCGGCCCCCGCGGCCGGCTTCGATCGGACGCTGGAACTGCAGGGGGTGAAGTTCCACGTCACCTGTCCCAACGACTCGTCGCTCAACCAGGTGACGATCACGCCCACCGGCCTCGAGATCGACAACTCGGCGATGGTGCGCGAGGCCGACGGCACCGTCGTCGGCGCGGAGGTCGCCGACCTCAACGTCGACGGGTCGCCGGAACTCTACGTCTACGTCCAGTCCGCCGGCAGCGGCTCGTACGGCTCGCTCGTGGCGTTCTCGGCCAACAACAAGAAGTCCCTGAGCGACATCTCCCTGCCGCCGGTCGCCGACGATCCGAAGGCCTCGAAGGGCTACATGGGCCACGACGAGTTCGCGGTCGTCGAGGGGACGCTGGTGCAGCGCTTCCCGATCTACCGCGAGGGGGACGCGAACGCGCAGCCGAGCGGGAAGACGCGGCAGATCCAGTACAAGCTGAAGCCCGGCGAGGCGGGGTGGGTGCTCAAGTGGACAAAGTCGTCGAGTACTAGCAAGCCGCGACAAACCGGGGACAGCTACCGTAAGTCGGTTAGCCGCGAAGTACGGGGACAGCATGGCTCCGTATTTCTGCGTTCATGCACGCAAGTCTGTGTGCCGCGACAAGATGCAGGTGCATGCCGCACCGACGCTGGCGGCTTACCGACTTACGGTAGCTGTCCCCGGATAGACCGGCATGACCGACTTAGGGTAGCAGTCCCCGGTCAGAACGGGCCCACCGCCACCTTGTAGAACGCCAGCACCGGCCCCGACCCGTCCGCACCGACGACCCAGGCGGCGCCCGGGTTGCGGCTGTACCCGTACGCGATCGTGGCGTTCGAGGGCAGCGAGTTCGCGAAGAGGAGCGTGATCGTGGCCCCGCTCGCCGACTGCGAGACCGGCTGCACCGGGATCGCGCCGTTGTAGGCGCGGAACAGGCCGGGGATGCCGCCCGTCACGTTCTTGTCCCAGCGCACCTCGATCTGAGTGCGCGCGCCGTTGCTGAACTTCGCCGCGACCAGCTTCGGCACCTGGACCGCCGGCTGCCCGTACGACCCGGCGCGCACCACCCGCGCCAGCCGCACGCCCGCAGTCTTGTAGCCGTCCACGTTGAGGTGGATCGAGTCGGCGCGCGGCTGGTCGATCAGCGGGATCACGCCGGCGAGCGGATCGAGCCCCTGGCGGCGCTGCGCCTCCTGGATCGGCAGCCAGGTCTCGAAGTCCTCGGTCAGGTAGGTGGCCAGCTGGCAGTTGCCGAAGAACAGGCTCGGACTGCCCAGGTCGGAACGCAGGTTCGCGACCAGCGCGCGGAGGTCCGCCAGGTAGAGGTCGGTCCCGCGGCCGGCGTCGGACTCGCCCTGGTACCAGAGCGCGCCGCGGATCGGGTGGGCATAGCCCTGCGCCCGGACGCGCGAGATGGCCGAGCCGTAGAGCGTGCCGCGGTTGAAGGGGTCGGCCGCGTCGCGCTGCCACTGGCTGTAGAGGTTGGTGCCGCCGAGCGGGGCCGGGATGATCGCCACCGGCACGCCGACCGCCTTCTCGATCTCCTTGGCGAAGCGCAGCATCAGCGTGTGCGCGGGGGACTCCTCGCTGACCCGGTCGACCTGGTCGGTGCCGTCGTCCATCGGCTCGCGGGCGCGCTTCCAGGCGTAGTCGTTGCCGAACAGGTGCACGCGGTCGATCGGCGGCTCGGCCGGCTCGAGCGAGCCGGAGTAGCCCGACATGTTCGACTGCCCGATCGCCAGGAAGACGTCGCCGACCGCGATCTCGGTCACCGCGTCGGTGCCCAGCACCTGTCCCGGTCGCGACGTCGACGAGCCGCGCCTCGAGGTCGTAGTTGCCGTCCGGCGGGGACGGCGTCCAGCGCGAAGGACGCGGTGGCGCCCGCGGGCGCGGCCGAGAGCGGGAAGGCGTGGTCGGCCCAGTCGAAGCCCGGCAGCGCCGCTCCATTCGCGCTCTCGACGAGCCGCACTTCCAGCCGCGCCGCACCGTCCGCGCGGTACGCGACCGGCACCGGCAGCGGGGCGTGCCCGTCCGGCCCGCGCTGGAACAGCTTCCACTCGGCGAGGCCGTCGTGCGCGCGGAACAGCGCCAGCGCCGCGGCCGGCAGCCCCTTCTCCGCGGTGACGCGCAGCAGCGGGCGCCGCCCGTCGACCAGGTCCGAGAGGCCGAGCCCGCGCCCGAACAGGCGGTGGTCGTCCGCGATCGTGAAGACGCCGACGTTCGGGTCCCAGCCCGCGCCGTTCCAGCGGTCGAGACGCAGCGTCGACTGCGTCCCGAAGTCCTTCGCCAGCCGCAGGCGCAGGCGGCCCTGCGTGCCGAGCGACGCCTGGCCCAGCGCCGTGAACTCGCGGCCCCGCCGGACCCAGGCGTAGGCGGTACCGGTCGCGTCGACGCGGAACAGCACGCCGCCGCCGGCGTTCTCGGCGTAGCTCCCCTCGTTCCAGAGGTTGATCTCGAACTGGTCGGCCAGCGCGGTCGTGTCGAGGTAGACCGCCTGGGCCTGCTGCAGGCCGTCCTGAGGCAGGCGGTCGAAGGCGTCGACGCAGCCCTGGCCCGATCCGTCGTACGACACGGCGAGGTCGCCCGCGACGTCGCGCACCGCGAAGGTCGCGTTGACCGCGCCGTACTGCGTCATGTCGGCCGGGCGCTGGCCCGGAAGGTCACCCTCGAAGGTGTAGGTCTTCGGGTCGCAGGCGTCGCCCAGCCCATCGGCGTTCTGGTCGGCCTGCGACGGGTTGGCCGCGCCGGGACAGTTGTCCCGGTCGTCGCGCACGAGGTCGCCGTCGTCGTCGGCGCAGCGCACGGCGGGAGCGCGCGGGGTGCCGTCGGAAGCGTCGCCCAGGGCCCCCTCGCCGTCGGCGTTCCAGGCGGCGACGAGGTAGGAGAAGAGCAGTCCGGGGGTGTCGGGGTCCGCGGCCGACGGGTCGGCGGTCCGGAAGACGAGGCACGAGAGGTCGGCCCCGTCGGGGCGTGCGCCGCGGTAGAGGTCATATCGCGCGGCCCCGGCGACGGGATCCCAGCGAAGCGTGACGCGGTCGGGATCCACCCGCAGCGTCGGGCCGACCTCGGGCGGGAGCTGGGCCCGCGCGGCGGGCGCACCGAGCATGCTGGCGAGCAGGAGCGCAGCGCAAGCCGTGCGAGCCAGGCGGACCGCGACCATCGAACCTCCCCGGGGACCCATGGATATACGCCGATCCCGCGGGCGTTGGCCCAGGGAATCGCCTCAGGGGCGTTCCGGACCCAGCGACGCGATCGCCCCCGCGACCTCGCGGCGCGCCTCGTCGTAGCGCGCCAGCGGCCACGACTTGGGCCCGTCGATCCACTTCCCGGTGCCGCCGTCGACGCGACCGATCTCCTTGACGCGGTCGGCGATCTCGCCCCGCAGCCGGTCGAGCGTCTGCTGTGCCGCCTGCCGTGCCTCCGGCGTCCCGCGCCCCTCCGCCAGCGCCCGCTCCAGCGCCTCGAGGTACTTCAGGTCGTCGATCCCCTCGCGCGAGGCCTCCCAGTCGCGCAGGAAGCAGCGCGACTCGCCGCACGGCGCGGAGACGGGCTCCCAGGCCCAGAACATCACGTTGTCGAGCCCCAGCTTCCAGGCCAGGAAGCCGGCCTGGTAGCGCACGCCTTCCGGCCGGTTGCCGTAGATGTTGATGTAGGTGCCGTACTGGTCGCCTGCGGCGCGCGTCCGCTCGCGCGTTTCCGGCCCGAGGTAGCGGTTGTGGTAGGAGCGGATCGACAGGTTCGGCTCGAGCCGCAGCGCCGGCTCGTCGCCGACCGGCTTGAACCAGAGCTCGCTCTCGTCGGGCTCGGACACGGTCGGCTCGTTGCAGGTGATGAACGACGTGGCGCCGGCCTCCGCGGCGGCGCGCACCATCGCCATCGCCAGCCGGAACGAGCCCCGGGTCTGGTGCGGCTCATCCGCCAGGTAGTAGAAGAAGGGCTGCCAGCCGCGTCGCGCCGCCTCGGCGTCGAGCGCTTTCATGCCCGCCACCCAGCCCTCGAATACGAAGCGGCCGAAGCTCGTGTCGGGCGGGCCGTACGGATCCTTCGAGGGACGGTAGGGGCCCTTCCAGCGCTCGACCCCTTCGACCGGTTCGCCCCCCTCGTACAGGAACATGAACCCCGCGTTGTAGTCGAGGCCGCCGGCCGCTTTCTCCGGCACCGGAACGCCCGACATCTTCAGCCCGGCGACGGTCGAGCGGACCATGTACTGGTAGAGCATGATGCCGACCGGGTGCGAGAGGCCCAGCCCGGCCTGCCGCGCCGTTTCCACGGCGGTGATCGTCGGCGCGAAGCCGTCGTCGAAGACGAAACTCGTGCCCACGAGGCGCGGGACCGATTGCTTCGGCCAGCCCGGGTTGACGCAGATCGTGTTCATCCCGTGCGCGCGGCTGTCGGCGAAGGTGGCGGCGGAGAGCGGCCAGTTGTCGCCGTAGACCCAGAGTGCCGGCCGCGCCTCGCCGAGCCGGAAGGGGTAGACCTCGACCTCCAGCGGCAGCGCCGCCAGTTCGGCGCCATCCGCGACCACTGCGAGCGAGCCGCGGTAGCTGCCCGCCGCCGCGTCGTCGGGGGCGCGCAGCGTGATCCAGTAGGCGCGGGTCGTGGCCGCCGCGAGGTCGGCGCCGGCGGCCTCCTGCGGGTCGAGGAAGCCCGGGTGCCGCGGGTGCTCCTTCAACTTCGGCCAGCGCTCGCGCGGCTCGATCATCCGCACCACGCGGACATCGAACGCCGCGGCCGGAATCGTCGCGCCGCCGGGACCGGTGAGCGCGGAGGGGACGAGCCGCAGCCCACTCAGACCGTCGCGCAGGCGGAGGCCGACGCTCGCCGGCTCGTACTCCCCGGGAGTCAGGGCGAGGCGCACCGTTCCCCCCAGTTCGGCCGGAGCAGGGACGTCCTCCTCGTAGATCGGCGCCATCCAGTCGCGGGCGAAGAGCGCCACACGCGGGAGGTCCGCGTCGGACGGGCCGGGTGTGCCGCAACCGGCCGCCGGAAGGCCGAGGAGGGCGGCGAGAACGGCGCGGAGGACGACGCGTCGGAGACGGGTCGGCTCGCCGCGAACGGCAGCACCATGGGGCGAACGGGCGATCATCGTGGGTCCAGAGTGTACCGTCACGGGCGCCGAGGGGAGGGACTGCGTACATTCAGGCTCCCGCGGACCGCCCATGAACGACTTCCCCGAGCGCCACCCGTTCGCCGTGCCGGAGATCGACTGGACGGCCGCCCGCGCCCTCGTGCGCGAGCGGATCCGGCGGCAGTGGCCCGCCGTGAGCGACCGGGAACTCGGCGAGCGGACCGACGACGCGCTGGTCCGGCTGGCGCGCCGCCTGCGGGCCGACCTGTCCCCGCCGAGCGAGGAGGCGATGGCCGGCGCGGTGGCGCGCTCGCTGCTGGAGCAGCTGCGCGGCCGGCGCCGCTGGCTGGCGCTCCACGCCCTCGTCGCCGGCTCGGCCGGCCGCGCGCGAGGCGGGCCCGAGCCGCTCGGAGACCCGCTCGAGCGCTTCCGCTTCCTGGCGCTGGCTGCAGCCGCCCGGGAGGACGCCGATCCGGGGGCGCACGAGCGCGTGCGCCTGGCGATCGAAGGCCATCCGAAACCGCCCCTCGCGCTGCCCGAGCCGGCATCGATCGAGGGGCCGCGCTTCGCGCGCCGGTTCGCCCGGACGCTGGCGCACGACCCCGCCTTCGCTCTGCTCGTCTCCTGGGCCACCCGCGCGGCAGCCTCCGGCCCGCCGGCCGACGAGATCGCCGCGCACGCCTGGTTCGGTGCCCGCATCCTCCCGTTCCTGACCGGCCTGCTGCGCCCGGCGGAAGACGCGCTCTTTCGCGAGTTCGGCGACCGCGACGTGCACTGCCGCTACGCCTTCGCCCCCTTCGCGGAGGGAGCGGGCGAGCCTTCGGATGTCGAGGGGCACGTCCCGCCGGCGGTCCTCGTGCGCTGGGCCGGGGCGGAGCCGGACCTCGGCCCGGCCGAATCGCACGCGGTGCGCGAGCACCTCGCGGCGTGCGGCGAGTGTCGTGATGACCTGGCGGCTCTCGGTTTCGACACCGGTTCCCTGGACTCACGCGGCGCGTCGACGCGGCGTCCACCCTGGCTGCGGCACCGGCGCGAGTGGGTGCTGACCGGATGGGCGGCGGCGGCCACCGTGGCCGCGGTCGTCCTGGGTGCGCTGCTGCTTCGCCCGGCGACGCAGACGAGTCGCCTCGCCGCGGCGGACGGGGTGGGAACGACCGGCGTCGCCGTCGCCGCGGTCGAGCCGGTGGGTGCGCCGCACGTCGTGCTGTCCGGCACGAGGCGTGCCCCTGCGGCTCTCCCGTCGCCGGTCGCCCTCGCCGGCGGCGAGCCGCTCCTGGTGCGCCTTCCCGACGTTCCGGCGGCGGTGCAGTGGATCGTCGTCGCGCTCGACGACGCGGCGGGCCGGCCGCTGGTTCGCGAGCGCCTGTCCGTGGCCCGGGTCAACGCCGCCTTCCAGCTCGCGATCCGGCCGGCTACGCCCTGGAGCAGCGGCGACTACCGGCTGCGCGTGCTGGCCGCCGATGGCGAGACGCCGCTCTTCGACCGGCCGCTCACGATCCGAGCCTCGGGCGGGTGATCGCGGGGCGCGCGCCTCCGCGCTACGGACGCCACCATTCGATCCGCTCGACCGCCCCGTTGAAGACGTAGACCCGCACGTTGTTGCACTCGGGGTCGGAGGGGATGACGAAGAAGCCGCGCTTGGCCGGGTTGTAGCCGACGGTGAAGCCGCGCAGGATCTCGCCGTCCTTGAAATGCACGATCAACTTGCGGCCCTGGCCGCGCGCGTCGGCCAGCTCGTCCTGAATCTGACGCGCCGCGTCGCCGGCGAAGGTGCGCACGAAGAAGACCGCCTTGAGGTCGACGAGCGCGACCTTGACCGCCGGCCGGCTCTCGTCGCCGTCTTCGTGGATGTGGATCTCCGGGCGGTCGGGGTAGAAGTCGTGCGTCGTGCCCTTGAGCAGCCGCCCGTCCATGTAGCGCAGCACCACCATCCCGAGCTTGGCCGGGGCGAGCGTCTGATTCATGGCCGCCCTCCTCCCGGAAGAATGTAGGGGCTCGGCCTCCGTGCCGGCCCGTCCGGCCTCCGTGCCGGCCCGTCCGGCGAGGGGCGGCCCGCATAACGCCCGCCGCCCGCGGGTTTCAGCCGCCACCCAGCTTGACCCAGGCGACGTACCCCCAGGCCAGCGCGATCGCCAGCCCGGCCAGCCCGGCCGCCACCGACCGGCTCCGGCTGCCGCTCCCCGGCTCCGCCCCGGCGGCGATGAAGAGCACGAAGAGGTGATCCACCGGGTCCCGGAAACGGGGCGATCCGAAGGCCACGAACGCGAGCGCCAGCTGGTAGGCGAGGATCGCGAATCCCATCCTGCGGAGCGGGCCGCGCGGAGCCCGGATCAGCGCGAGCATCCCCAGCGCCAGGAGCAGCGCGCTCGACGCGCCCGATGCGGCGCTGAGCCACGCGACGGCGCGGGAGTCGACGCCATAGACCGACTGCATCGCGTCGCGGTGGAAGAGCGGGAACAGGAACCACGCGGTCTTCTTCAGGCCGTTGACGAGAAACCGGCCCGGGTCGGCGGCCACGAACTCCGCGGCGGCGCGGGCGTACCAGGCGCTCGCCTCCGGCGTGCCGATCGCGATCCCCGGTGGCGCCACCGGCCGGAACTGCCCCCAGATCCCGGTCGCGTCGGGGTTGTTGCCGATGTAGAGGTTGACCCCTGCGGTGTGTGAGACGGGGAACGGCTGGCCCCAGACGAGCTGGTTCCGCGCCGCCCAGGGCAGCAGCCCGATGCCAGCGCCAGCGCGCACCAGCCCGCCCGCGCCAGCCGCTGCCGCGCCGTTCCGCCGAGCGCCAGCAGTCCGGCGAAGAAAAATCAAGGGCAGGAGCGATGCCGACTCGCGCGTCAGCATCGCGGCTGCGAGGCCCGCACCGAGCGCCAGCGACCAGCCGATCGAGCGCGGGTTCCCGACCAGCGCGACGAACGCCAGGATCGACGTCGCGAAGGCGAGGGCGAACAGCGGCTCGGACATCACCAGCGTGTCGGACACCACGAAGCACGGCAGGAACAGCCGCAGCGCCATGCTCCACCACGCCGCCTTCGGTCGCCGCCGAGGCGCCGCCCGACGGCGAACAGGACGAGCGCGGTCAGGACACCCAGCAGCGACGTGGCGGCCTGGGCGGAACGGTAGCTCAGCTCCGGGTCGAGCCGGAACCAGCCCGGCCAGGTAGACGAAATAGAGCGGCGCGCGGTATCCGAACTGCCCGATCGGCCGGACCCAGGCCGCCCCCGACTGCGAGAGGCTGCGCGCGGCGTCGTAGTAGACGAGGTTGTCGTTGGCCGGCGGTGGCGGCGAGGTCGGGCCGAGCGTCACGATCAGCGCGATCCGGACGAGCAGGCCGAGCCCGGCAAGCAGCCACGGGTTCGCGAGCCGGGAGCGGCTGCTTCGCGCCGCCGGTCGCGCGGTCCGCGCGTCGGGCCGCCACGGAGGGACTGCCCCTGCGGGTGTCGTACCCGGTCACGGTGTCTCCACCGGCACCGGTGCCGCTGCCGCCGCCAGCTCGGCCAGGACCTCGTCCACCCGCTCTTCGTAGCGCGGAGAGACGTGAAGCGGCACGACCGCGCCGGCGCCCGCGGCGCGCGCGATCCGTCCGGCGACCGCCGCCGTCAGGTGGGCGTTGCGTCGCGCCAGCGCGTGGTCGGCGTCGAGGTAGTGGGCCTCGATCACGAGCCGCCGGACGCCACGCGCCAGCTCGACGATCGCCGCGACGCTGGCCTCGTCCGGGGCGGCGTCGCACGCGTACGCCAGCGTGTCGCCTTCGGTGATGCGCACCAGCCGCGAGCGCAGTTCGCCGAGCGGCGCCACGCGCCCGTCCGGCAGCGCGATCGGCTCGTCGTCGGGTGCGCTGCGCCGCACCGCGGCCTTGAGCGCGCCGAGCCACGGCCCCGGGGCGAGGCCGAGCCGCTCGAGCTCGACCGGATCGAGGTTCAGGCCGCTCCGCTCCTCGACCCGATAGGCGATCGAGGGGATGCCGCCGTGATCGAGCGTGACCGCGCGGACCTCCAGCAGCTCGTCGGCCAGTACCGGCCCCTCGCCCGGCGCCGGTCCGCGGGCGATCGCGTAGGGCTCGAACCCGGCCGAGGTCGGGAAACGCCAGGTCTCGGTCCGGTCGGAATGAACCTCGACCACCGTCAGGTCGAGCGGGAAGGCCTCGACCAGGTTCCAGGCGTAGCCCCCGAGGTGGCTGCGCACGTGCGCGGCCAGTCCCGGGGGCCCGACCAGGCGCAGCGGCCGCTCGGGCCGGCCCAGCCGAACGCGCAGCAGCCGGGCCAGGCCGAAGACGTGGTCGACGTGGGCGTGGGTCACCAGCACGTCGGCCGCGTCGAGCAGCGTGCGCGGCGTCAACCCGGCCGCATCTCCGGCGTCCAACAGCAGGAGGCGCGGCAGCCAGGGGACGCGTACGACGACCAGCGGATCGCCGACGAGGCCGTTGGGGAGCGCAAGCCGAAAGCCGCGACGCATCGTGCCCAAGGATATCGAACCCCGGGTTGTGGGGCAGGGCGGCCCAGACTACCCTTGCCCCCCACGCCCCGACCCGCGCCGCGCGCGCCCTCCCACGGATCGACCATGCCTGCCTCCCGCACCCTGCGAACTGCCCTGACCTGGGTCGTGATCCTCGCGCTGCTCGGCACCGCGGGCTGGTACTTCCTGCTGCGCGAGAAGAAAGAGGACGCCCCGGTCTACCGCACCGAGGCGCTGACGAAGGGCGACGTCACATCGTCCGTGACCGCGACCGGCACGCTGTCCGCCGTGACCACCGTCCAGGTCGGCAGCCAGGTCTCGGGGATCATCTCCAGGCTGTACGCCGACTTCAACAGCCGGGTGCAGAAGAACCAGCTGCTGGCGGAGCTCGATCCCACGCCGTTCCTCGCACAGGTCGAACAGCGCCGCGCCGACCTGGCCCGGGCCGAGGTCAACGCCCGCAACAGCAAGGTCACGTACGAGCGGCAGAAGCGGCTTTCCGAGGAAGGGCTCGCGGCCGCGATGGAGTACGACGCCGCGAAGGCGGCGTACCAGGTGGACGATGCGGTCGTCCGGCAGCTGCAGGCCGCGCTCAGCCAGTCCGAGACCAACCTGCAGTACACCCGGATCCTCTCGCCGATCGACGGGGTCGTCGTCGACCGGCAGTACGACGTCGGCCAGACCGTCGCCGCGTCGTTCCAGGCACCGACGCTGTTCACGATCGCGCAGGACCTGACGCAGATGCAGGTCCAGGCCGACGTCGACCAGTCCGACATCGGGAAGATCAGGATCGGGCTGCCGGTGCACTTCACGGTCGATGCCTACCCGGAGCAGGAATTCCGGGGAGCGATCACCCAGATCCGGCTCAATGCCACGGTCCAGCAGAACGTCATCACGTATCCGGTGATCATCGAGGTCCCGAACCCGGGCGAGAAGCTGCGGCCGAAGATGACGGCCGACGTCACGATCGACATCGAGACCGTCAAGGACGCCCTGCGGATTCCCAACGCGGCGCTGCGCTTCCGGCCGCCGGAGTCGGCGGTCATCGCCGGCGAGTCCGCGGCGAACGGTTCCGCGCAGGGCAAAGAGGGCAGCCCGGCCGGTGGGGGAGGCGGCGGCACGGCCGCAGCTGCGCCCACGGCCGCGCCCGCGACCGCCGGGCATCCGCCGGGCGGCGGGCCCGGTGCCCACGCCGGCGGCCCTCCCGGTCACGAGGGTGGCGGCCGGCGCGAGTCGACCGTCTACACCGTCGGCCCGGATGGCGCGCTCAAGCCGGCCGTCGTGGCGACGGGGATCACCGATGGACGGTTCACCGTCGTCGACCGGAGCGACCTCAAGGAAGGGGACCAGGTCGTCGTCGGATCCCCGACGACGAAGGTCGAGGGGACCGGCCGGCCGCCCGGCATGGGCCGGATGTAGGCCGGCCGCACGCCGCGGACCCGGAACGAGAAAGCCGCCATGCCGCTGGTCGACATGCAGAAGATCGTCAAGATCTACGCCTCCGGCGACGTCGAGGTCCGGGCGCTCGACGCGATCGACCTGACCGTCCACACCGGCGAGTTCGTGGCCGTCATCGGGCCTTCGGGATCCGGCAAGTCGACGCTGATGAACATCCTCGGCTGCCTCGACCGGCCGACCGAAGGGATCTACCGGCTCGACGGCGTCGACGTCTCGGAGATGAGCGCCAACCAGCGCGCCGAGATCCGCAACTCGCGCCTGGGGTTCGTCTACCAGAACTTCAACCTGCTCTCGCGCACGACCGCGCTCGAGAACGTCGAGCTGCCGCTGATCTACGGCCAGGCGCCGCTGTCGACGCGGCAGCGCCGCGAGCTGGCGCGGGAGATCATCCACCGCGTCGGCCTGGACGGCCGCGAGAAGCACACGCCCGCCCAGCTCTCCGGAGGCCAGCAGCAGCGGGTCGCGATCGCGCGCGCGCTGATCACCGACCCGCCGGTGATCCTGGCCGACGAGCCGACGGGCAACCTGGATACCCGCACCTCGCAGGAGGTGATGGAGATCTTCGAGCGGCTCAACGACGAGGGGAAGACCGTGATCATCATCACGCACGAGCACGACATCGCGGCGTACGCCAAGCGGGTCGTGGCCTTCCGCGACGGGAAGATCGTGCAGGACGCCCCGATCACCGAGCGCCGGCGCGCGACGCAGGCCCGGCCGTGACCGGCCTGCAGCGCGTCGTATCGATCCTGAGGATCGGGATGCGCGCGATCCTGCGGCACAAGCTGCGCTCGTTCCTCACCGTGCTCGGGATCGTGATCGGCGTCGGCTGCGTGATCACGATGGTCGCGATCGCCACCGGCGCGTCGAAGGCGATCCAGTCGTCGATCAACTCGCTCGGCTCGAACTTCATCATGATCTTCCCCGGGGCCGTCACGCAGTCGGGGGCGCGGATCTTCACCGGCCAGTCGTCACTGACCGAAGAAGATGCGGCGGCGATCAAGACCGAGTGCCCGTCGGTGGCCTACGTCTCCGCCGGGGCGCGCACCTCGGCGCAGGTCGTCGCCGGCGAGGAGAACTGGGGGACCCAGATCCAGGGGGCGGACGTCGACTGGCCCTTCATCCGGGCCTGGAACATGGCCGAGGGGGCGTTCTTCACCGAAGGGGACGTCAAGTCCGCCGCCAAGGTCGCCGTGCTGGGCAAGACCGTCGCCGACGCGCTGTTCCCGCAGGGCGGGTCGCTCGGCCAGACGATCCGGATCAAGAACGTCCCGTTCCGCGTGGTCGGCGTGCTGGAGGCGAAGGGCGGCTCGCAGATGGGGCAGGACCAGGACGACGTGATCATCGCGCCCTACACGACCCTGCTCAAGCGCCTGGAGAGCCACTCCCACCGGCTCGGCGTCATCCTCGTCGGGGCCGCCGACCCGTCGCTGGTGCCGCAGGCGATGGGCGAGATCGAGGCCCTGCTGCGCCAGCGCCGCCGCCTGCAGCCCGGGCAGGACAACGACTTCATGATGCGCTCGCAGGAGGAGATCTCCTCGATCGCGAGCCAGAGCATCAACACCTTCTCCACGCTGCTCGGCTCGGTGGCGGCGATCTCGCTGCTGGTCGGCGGGATCGGGATCATGAACATCATGCTGGTCTCGGTGACCGAGCGGACGCGCGAGATCGGGATCCGGATGGCCGTCGGCGCCAAGGGGCGCGACGTGCTGTCGCAGTTCCTGATCGAGGCGGTCGTGCTGTCGCTCGTCGGCGGCGGGATCGGGATCGGCGCCGGGCTGCTGGCCAGCCGGATCATCGCCGACAGCGCCGGCTGGCCGGTCGAGGTCACGCCGGGATCGATCGCGATGGCCTTCGGCACCGCCGCCCTGATCGGGATCTTCTTCGGCTTCTACCCGGCGCGAAAGGCAAGTAAGCTCGACCCGATCGAGGCGCTCCGGTACGAGTGAGCCGGATCGGCCGCGGGGAGGGGTGACCCGGGTGGACGCGGAGCGCGGAGCGGGAACCGGCGAGCGCGGTTTCGGGCGCGAGCGCGGCTTCCGGCGCGAGCTCGGCCTCCTCGACTCGACGATGATCGTCGCCGGCTCGATGATCGGCTCGGGGATCTTCATCGTCTCGGCCGACATGGCGCGGCTGCTCGGCTCGGGCGGCTGGCTGCTCGCGGCGTGGGCCGTCACCGGACTGCTCACCGTCGCCGCCGCGCTCTCGTACGGCGAGCTGGCCTCGATGATGCCGCAGGCCGGCGGCCAGTACGTCTTCCTGCGCGAGGCCTACTCGCCGCTCTGGGGCTTCCTCTACGGCTGGGCCCTCTTCCTGGTGATCCAGACCGGGACGATCGCCGCGGTCGGGGTGGCCTTCGCGCGCTTCCTGGGCGTGCTCTTCCCGTGGATCTCGCCGTCGTCCTGGATCGTCAGCCCGATCCACCTCTCCGACGGCTACGCGCTGAGCCTCTCGACGCAGCAGCTGGTGGGGATCCTGTCGATCGTGCTGCTCACGGTGGTCAACACGCGCGGGATCCACCTCGGCAAGCTGCTGCAGAACACCGTGACCTCCGCCAAGACGCTCGCCCTCGTGGCGGTCATCGTGCTGGGAATCGCCGTGGGCCGGAACACCGAGGTGATCGCGGCCAACTTCGCCGGCTTCTGGGACACTGCCGGCGCCGAGACGACGGTCAGCTCGCGCTTCGCGTTCCTGCCGCCGCTCTCCGCTTCCAGCGGCGCACTCGGCCTGCTCGTCGCGTTCTGCGTCGCGCAGGTCGGCTCGCTCTTCTCGTCCGACGCCTGGAACAACATCACGTTCGCCGCGGGCGAGGTGAAGGACCCGCGGCGCACCGTGCCGCGGGCGCTGGCCGCGGGAACGGGCCTCGTGATCGCGCTCTACCTGCTGGCCAATGTCGCCTACCTGATGGTACTGCCGCTCGCCGGGATTCAGCATGCCCCCGACGACCGCGTCGGCACGGCCGTGCTGGACGTGATCTTCGGCCCCGCCGGCGCGACGATCATGGCGATCGCGATCGCGGTTTCGACCTTCGGCTGCAACAACGGGCTGATCCTGGCGGGGGCGCGGGTCTACTACGTGATGGCGAAGGACGGTCTCTTCTTCCGCGGCGTCGGCCGGCTCAACGCGCGGAGCGTGCCCGCCGCCGGGCTCGTCGCGCAGGGGATCTGGGCTTCGCTCCTGATCCTGCCGCGGACGCGGCTCGGCGCCGGGCCCGGCGGCGAGGAGCGCTACGGCAACCTCTACGGCAACCTGCTCGACTACGTCGTCTTCGCGGTCCTGATCTTCTACGTGCTGACGATCGCCGCGATCTTCGTGCTGCGCCGCACCCGTCCCGACGCCGAGCGGCCGTATCGCGCGTGGGGCTACCCGGTCGTGCCGCTGCTCTACATCGCCGCGGCGTGCGTGATCATGGCGGTGCTGGTGGCCTACCGCAGCGAAACGACCTGGCCGGGCCTGGTCATCGTGCTGAGCGGGCTGCCGGCGTACTGGATCTGGAGGCGGCTGGGGGCGCCGGCGCGCGGTCCGGCAGAGCGGCACGCGGACGACCAGGCGTAGCGGACGTCAGTCGGCGAACAGGGCGTCCAGCGGGATCTCGAGCCCCGCGAAGAGCCCCGGCCTGAAGACGTCGCTCCGGTCCGCGATGGTGACCTGGCGGTAGCGGGAGCCGTCGAGCTGGAACTCCTCCAGCGATTCCGTGTCCGGGTCCACGATCCAGTACCAGGACACGCCGCGCCGCGCATAGACCCGCATCTTACGCACCCGGTCGTGTCCCCTCGACCCCTCCGAGAGCACCTCGACGACGAGATCCGGCGGCCCGACGCCCCGCTTCGCCGTGACGCGGTCGGCGTGCTCCGGCGCGACGTAGAGCAGGTCCGGCTGGAACACGTTCGTGTCCTCGAGCACGACGTCGAACGGAGCGAAGAGCAGCAGCCCGCCGGGCCCCCGGTTGAGGTGCCCGTGGAGCAGCACGAACAGCTCGCCGAGGATCCTCTGGTGCCGCAGGGCGGGGGCATTCATCTCGACGAGTTCCCCTTCGATCACCTGGAAGCGCCGCCCGTCCTCGGGGAGCGCGAGGTAATCGGCGAAGGTGAAGGGGACCTTCTCGCCGGCCGCGTGGCTCATTCGCTGACCTCTCGAAAGGAATGGTACGGCCGGGCGCGAACGGCGCGCAAGCCGCGATCGTGGGCTCCGTCCCACGTGCGGGAGCGGACGCGCGTGCTCCGGCGCGCCCGACGGGTTGCAGCCGCGCTCAGCGCGCCGGCAGTCCCTTTCTCGGCAGCGGCGGGACCGGCGGGAGCGGCCGCGGGTCCTCGGCGATCTTCTGCTTCAGCAGGGCGATTGCGGCCTCGAGCTGCGCGTCCTTTCCGTCCCACGTGGCGCGCGGGAGATTGTCGACGACGACGTCGGGCTCGACGCCGTGCCCCTCGATCAGCCAGGTCCCCTCCGGACCGAAGACGCCGTACTCCGCCGCCGTCGCGATCCCGCGGTCGACCAGGACGTTGCTCGACGAGAGCCAGATCTCGCCGCCCCAGGTCCGGGTGCCGAGCACCGGTCCCAGCTCGAGCCGCCGGAAGCCCTCCGCGAAGGCCTCGCCGTCCGACGAGGTGTGCTCGTTGACCAGCACGACGACGTGGCCGCGGAAGGCGTACTGCATGTTCCAGGTCGGCGCGCGGCCGACGCGCTGGTTCCAGTAGAACCAGGCCCGGCGCAGCAGGCGCGACAGGATCCAGCTGTCGATGTTGCCGCCGTTGTTGTGGCGCACGTCGATCACCAGCCCCTGGCGCGTGAAGGCGGGGTAGTAGTCGCGGGCCCACGCCGAGTAGTCGTCGCCCCCCATCGCGCGCAGGTGGACGTAGCCGATCGTGCCGGCGCTCGCCTCGTCGGTCCGGAGACGGCGCGTGTACTCCCACTCGTGGTAGCGGCGGTCGGCGTCCGCGTCCGGTGTCAGCGGCTGGACGATCACCTCGCGCGGCGTGCCGCCGCCGGCGGGCTTCACCGCGAGCAGCACCTGGCGGTCGGCCTTGGCCCGCAGCAGCGCGCCCGGATCGGGCGCGGAGAGGGTCGCGACGCCGTCGATCGCCACGATCACGTCGCCCGGCTTCACGTCGACCCCCGGTCGCGCCAGCGGCGAGGCCAGCTCCGGCCGGTCGGGGTCGGAGCGGTAGATCGACTCGACGACGAGGCCGCCGCGCTCCGCGTCTCGCGCGAGCCGCGCGCCCGAGGAAGGCCGGGGCCGGCTCGCCGTCGCCCTTCCGCGCGTCGCCGCCGTAGACGAAGGTGTGCAGCGCCTCGACCTCGCTGACCATCTGCGCCAGCAGGTCCGACAGCTCGGCCCGGCTGCGGACGCGGTCGACGAGCGGCAGGTAACGCGCCTTCATCCCGTTCCAGTCGATCCCGTGCATCGCCCGGTCGTAGAAGTAGTCGCGCTCGAGGCGCCAGGCCTCGTTGAACATCTGCCGCCACTCCTGGCGCGGGTCGACCGGCAGCGTGAAGGCCGAGAGATCGACCTTCTTCTTGTCGAGGTCGGTGACCGGCGCGGCCGCGGCGTCGAAGACGTAGAGCGCGTCGTCCTTGCGGACCAGGATCTTCTTCCCGTCGGCGCTGGGCTCGGCCGAGGAGACCCCGGCGAGCACCGTCTTGACCTCCGGCTTCTCGTTGGTGATCTCGAGCGCCAGCAGGTCCGCCTTCTCGCGCTCGCCGGCGGTCGACGACAGCCAGAAGAGCGCCTTCTCGGTCGCAAAGAGGCCGCCGGTGTTGCCGGGCGGCGCCGGGACCTCCTCGAGGCGCGCCGCGAGCCCCGCCGCGTCGATCGCGGTGCGCGGCGGAGCGCTCTTCGCGTCGTCCTTCGCGTCGTCCTTCGCGTCGGCCTTCTTCGCCGCCGCTTCCTTCGGCTTGCCCTTCTCGTCCTTGCCGGTTTCTTCTTCCTTCTTGGCCGGATGCAGCTCGTCCGGCGGTGCGAACGGCGAGCGCAGCCCGGGAGTGAGCGCCAGCAGGTAGATCCGCGTCGTCTTGTCGAAGAAGGGCTCCGGCTGCATCAGGCCCCAGGGACTCGGGACCAGCGTCTTGAGATTCCGCTCGGAGAGGAAATAGAGCCACTTCCCGTCGGCCGAGAACGCCGGCGACGAGCTGTCGTAGCGGTCGGTCGTCGCGGCGAGCGCCGCGCCCCCCTCGACCGGGTAGAGCTTGACCTGCCGGTTGAGGTTCTCGCAGGGCACGGCGGCGGCGAGCCAGCGGCCGTCGGGCGACCAGGCGAGGTCTCCGATGTCCGCGACCGGGCTCTCTTCGAGCAGCCGGCCGGCGCCCGTCGCCGCGTCGGTGAGCCACAGGCGCTGGTTCTTGTCGGTGTGCGCGATCTGCTTGCCGTCGGGGGAGGGGAGCGCGATCCAGCGCAGGACCTCGCCGTTCTTCGTCAGCTGCCGCGCGTCGCCGACGCCGTTGGCGGGAAGCGTCCAGAGCTCGACCTCGCCCGATTCGTCCGAGAGCGACACCAGCGACTTGCCGTCCGGCATGAAGCGCGCGTCACGGAACCGGACTCCCGGCCGGCGCGAGGCCTCGACGAACCGCCCGGGCCCGACGGGCGCCACGAACACCTGCCCGCGCGCGGTGAGCACGACGCGCTTGCCGTCGGGCGACGGGTGCGCCGCGGTGGTCCAGGTGAGCGGCTCCTTGACGGTCCGCTCGCGGGTCTGGTCGAGATCGGAGCCGAGCGTGATCGCCAGCGCCGTCTCCGTGCCGGTGGCGAGGTCGAAGAGGAACAGGTCGGCGCCGGAGCGGAAGGCGATCCGTCCCGCGTCGAGCGACGCCTCGGCGATCTCCCAGCTGCGCTTCGTGTGCTGCCGCAGGTCCTTCCCGTCGCCGGTCATCGACCAGAGGTTCATCGTGCCGTCGCGGTCGGAGAGGAAGTAGACCCGCCCGTTCCAGACCATCGGGCCCTTGCTCGTGCCGGGGTAGTCGCCGGTCAGGGGGACCGCCTCCGCGGCACCGCCGTCCCAGCGCCAGATCTGCTGCACGGTGCCGCCGCGGTAGCGCTTGGTGTGGCTTCCCTGGAACGGCTGCCGCGTGAAGTAGAGCGCCGTCCCGGCCTCGTTCCACGCGCCGTCGGCGGCCTGCGCCAGCGGGATCGGCTGCGACGCCCCGGTGGCAGGATCGAGCGTCTCCAGCTGGACCGACGGCAGCGTGGAGCGGGCGGTGGTGGCGTAGAGCACGCGGCCGTCCCCGGTCCAGCCGGCCACGGTCGGCGTGCCCGATCCGCCGGCGGACTGCCAGGTGTGCCGCACCGGCGGACCGCCCGCGAGCGGCATCGTGTAGACCTCGGCCGGGCCGTCGTAGCGGGCGACGAAGGCCAAGGTCGTCCCGTCGGGCGAAATCGCCGGGGAGCCCTCGCCCGCGGCGTCGGTCGTCAGCCGGGCCGCGACCCCGCCGCGCGCGGAGACCCGCCACAGGTCCCCCTCCGAGACGAAGACGATCGTCTCGCCGCGCAGCGACGGCTGGCGGTAGTAGCCGAGCGGGGCGGCGGAGGACGCGCCGCTGGCGGCTGCTGCCGCCGGGAACGCCGCGTCCGACGCGAGCATCGGGAGGACGAAAGAAAGACCGCACGCGAGCAGGGCAGAGCGCGTCATCGAACCTCCGGGTGCGTCGGGGGGCCGCCGGGATGATAGCGGAGCGAGGCTGGTGCGCGCGCCGCCCGCGTGCGCGCCGCCCGCGGCTACAGAGAGCCCCCTCGAATGCCCATCCGGCGACAGAGAGCCCCCTCGAGTGCACAAAGTGGCCCGGACGGAGGCCGTCCGACATCCCGGCGGAGCCTGGAATCGACGCAAACCCGTTGGTTTTCTACACAATTCCATGAGATTCGGCCGCATTCCAGTGCTGGCGGGGGGCGGCTCCGTGCGACCGTGTGCAACCGAGGGGGCTCTCTGTCGCCGGATGGGCATTCGAGGGTGCTCTCTGCGGCGGCCGGCCCTACGGTGGCGATGAACTCACGCCCACGCGCAGCAGCGCGGCCGCGCCGATGCGCCGCTCGTCCCCCCGCCGCCCCTCGACGCGCCAGTAGAGCGAGCCGCCGTCGCGCGACAGCGCCGCGGCACGCTGCCACTGCTCGGGCCGCGGGGTCCAACTCGTCGCCGGGGTCCAGCGGCCGGAGGTCACGATCCGTCCGGAGGCCTGCGGATCGGGGCTGATTACGACGCGGAACTCGTCCATCCCGGCGGGGTCCCAGGAGAAGGTCGGGGGCCGATCGGGAGCGGCCTTCGCCGGCCCGCATTCCGTCGCGCTCCCCACGGTTGCGCCGTCGTCCGGCGCCAGCGGCCGCGGCACCGCATCGCCGGGGTACCAGCGCGCGAAATCGTCGCTTCGCGGCCAGGCGTCGACGCGCGCGGCGGCGCGCCGCAGCACCGCCTCGATCTCCCACAGGAACGCCTCGGCCTGCTCGGGCTTGGAATTGAACACGGCCGCGAACGCGCGACCGTCGGTGATCCGCATCAGCAGCGCCGTCGTGCCGAAGAGCGTGCCGCCGTGCCAGACGGCGGCGCGCGGGCCGTCGGGCCGCACGTACCATCCCAGCCCGTACCAGGCGTCGCGCAGGACCCAGGTCGAGATCTGCGGGCGGAGCAGCATCAGGCGCTGCGTGCCGGGCGAGAGCAGATCGGGCCGCTCCGGCCGGCCGTCCACGGCGGTCATGAACCTCACCAGGTCGATCGCCGAAGCGGTCCAGCCGCCCGCGCTGTCCATCGCCTCGATGTAGAACCCGCCGTCCGGCCAGGCGACCAGGTCCTCCTCTCCCGGGAAGACCGAGCGGACCTGCGCGCGAGCGCCGGAATCGTAGTAGCGCACTTCGCCGGGCGGCCGGTCCTCGGGCCGCGAGCGCCCGATCCGCATCCGCGTGATCCCGAGCGGGGCGAGGATCGCGCTCCGCACGTACTCCTCGTAGCCCATCCCGGAAGCGTGCTCGACGACGCGCCCGAGCAGCGCGTAGCCGAAATTGGAGTAGGAGAAACGGCCGCCCGGCGAGAAGTCGAGCGGCCGGCCCTTCACGAAGCGGATCACCGTGCGCGGGTCGGCGGGGATGCGGGCGTCGACCGCCTGTGCGGTGAGGCGCGGCGCGAACATCGGGTCGAGCGAGAGCAGCCGGTCCCAGCCGGCGGAGTGGTTGAGCAGGTCGCGCACCGTGATCCGCGCCAGCCGCGGGTCGGGACTCGTGCCGGCGGGAGGGGCGAGTTCGGGGAACATCGGGAAGACCCGCTCGTCGAGGCGCAGCTTTCCGTCTTCGACCAGCTCGAGGATCGCGGTCGCGGTCACCGTCTTGGAGACGCTGCCGACCCGGAAGACCGCGTCCGGGGCGACGGGCAGGCCGCGCGCGACGTCCGCGTAGCCGAAGCCGCGGGCGTAGACCAGCCGGTCGTCCCGCGTCACGGCCAGCGCGCCGCCGGGGATCTCCCAGCGCTGCATCAGCGCCAGCATCTCGCGATCGAAGGCGGCCAGGCCGGGCACTGCCGTGCCGGTGATCGGGAAGGGATGCGTCTCGCGGGCGACGGGGGTCCGGCCGGAGCCGGCGGAGGCCGGCAGCGCGGCGGCCGGCGGGGCAGCGCGCGCTCCCGGCGCGGCCACGAGGCCCGTCGAGAGGAGGGCGACGATCGCGAGGCGCCGGCCGGCCATCCGCGAGATCTCCGGGGCCGGGATTATGCCCGCGCCCGGGGCAGCCCGGCTGCGCAGGGGTGGGCCTAATCCCGGCCCCGGGGCAGCCCGGCTGCTTCGCCCGTAGGGGCCGGCCTCCGTGCCGGCCCGAATCACCACGGGCGACTTGCGGGCCGGCACAGAGGCCGGCCCCTACGGCGTCATCAGGGGGTCGGTTCCTCACCCGAGGTGCCGGCCGCGTTCTTCGCCGCGACCAGGTAGAACGACGTCCCGCTCGCGGCGCCGCCGCCGGTGTCGCGCCAGGCGGTCGAGGTCGGCTGGCCGGCCCCGGCGTACCCGCCGGTCGGCGTGGCCGAGCGGTAGACCGGGAAGAAGCGCGCCGCGTCGTGCTGCGCGTCGACGGCCGGCGCGGTCCACGACAGCAGCACGTCGCCCGCCCGCCGCTCCGCACGCAGCGTTTCGCCGACCGGGTTGGGCGGCTTCGTCTCCGAGGGGGTGAACGGGATGCAGCCGTCGAACTGTCGCACGACCCGCACGTCGTCGATCAGCAGCTCGGTGAGCGGGTCGGCGCTGATCTGCGAGGTCTCCTCGGCCTCGAAGCGTACCCGCATGCTTGCGGTCGGCGTGACCAGCGACGAGAGGTCGAGCGTGACGTCGGTCCAGGCGGCCGCGTTGGTGGAGAGGTCCTCGAGCGTGGTGTAGGTCGTACCGCCGTCGGTGCTGACCTTCGCCCGCGCGTTGGAGGCCTGCAGGAAGCCGACGCCGCTGCGGTGGTAGAAGCGCGAGAAGTACAGCATCAGGCGGCCGTCGCCGAGGCCGTTGAAGACCGGGGAGCTGATGTGGACCCGGCCCCGGTCGACGTCGCCCGTGTGGGGGTCGAAGCCCGGGCCGACGAACGCGTTGCCGGTGACCCAGCAGATCGTGCCCGGCGCCGGCGTGCGGTCGTCCTCCGGCTGGACCGGGCCGACGGAGGGGTCGGTGAAGCCGTTGGGATCCAGCCGCTCGAACCGTCCGCTGATCGTGGTCCCGCCGACGCTCCACCCCTTGTCGGTCTGGAAGGTGTCCGAGAGGAGCGTCTGCTCGACCGGGTCGCCGATCACGACCGTGAAGTTGCTGCTCGTCGTGCCGCCGTCGCTCCAGCGGGTGGTCAGCCGCAGGACGACGTCCGGCCCGCACGGCCCGGTGAGCGTGACCGAGAAGTGCGGCGCCAGCGAGAACGCGCTCGTGCCGGCGGGCATGTCGGGGTAGTCGGCGACGGCGTCGTGGACGGCCACGCCCGGGCTGACCGGGGAGAGCACGGCGCTCACGGCGGTCGCGCCGGCGCCGCCGCTGTTGACGGTCTCGATCCGCAGGACCGCCGTCTCGCCCGGGTCGAGCAGGCCGTCGCCGTTGCCGTAGGCCGGGTTCGAGTCGTCGATCACGTGGCTCTTGTACTTGACGCGGGCCGTCGAGTTGGGGAGCTGCTCGCCGCAGATCGCGAGGTCGTCGAGGTAGAAGCCGGCGCCGGTCGTGCCGCTGTCGGAGTGGAGCGAGAACCGGACGTAGACCTCGCCCTCGCCGTCGGCGAGGCCCGAGATGTCGTAGCGCACCGGGACCCAGGCCGTGTCGCGCCCGAACCCCTCCCACACCACCTGCCACCCGTTGGATCCCGCGGTCTCGATCTCGACCCGCGCGATGTCGAAGCCGGGCTCGCTCTTGAGCCAGCGCGCGAAGCGCAGCTCGGCGTGCCGCAGCGTCGAGAGGTCGTAGGGGCCGGCGGTCAGGAAGTAGGCTGCGCTGTCGGAGTAGTTGCCGTCGAGGTTCGTGCCGTAGACGTTTGTGCCGGTGTAGGCCGCAGTGGGGCCCGGGCCGGACGGGCTCGGAGGCCCGAATTCCCAGCCGTTGGCGAAGGCCCCGTTGTCGATCTGCCAGGCCGGGTCGGCGTCGAGGGTCTCCTCGATCGCGGGGCAGGCCGCGGTCCCCCGGGTCACGCGCAGCGTCCAGCTCCGCGCGGCGCCGCACGGCTCCGGGCTGCCGCCGAAGTCGACGCTGATCGTCGGCTCGTAGCCGTCCGGCGTGTCGGCGGCGAAGGCGATCCGCACCGGGTCGCCGGCGGCGGCCTCGCGGACCTCGCCGGCGGCGAGGGGGCCGAAGCCGGTCGAGCCGTCGACGATGGTGAGGTACGGGTCCGAGGTCGTCACGGTCGCGGTCAGGTTGCTCAGGGCTCCGCCGGTGGCGTAGGCCGAGAGGTACAGGTCGACCGTCTCGCCCGGGTCGATCCGGCCGTCGCCGTCGCCGCCGCTCTCGACCACCCGCACGCCGCGCACGGCCGCGTCGGTCGAGCCGGCCGGGACCAGGAAGACCTCGCGCGCGAAGGGCGCGAAGCCGACGTCGGTCGGCCAGGCCTGGGAGGTGTAGCCGCTCCTCGAGGCCTGCAGCGTGTAGCTGCCGGCGAGCACCGGCCAGTCGTATCGTGCGAAATCGGGCGTGGTCGTGCGCGGCAGTTCGCCGTTGGTGAAGACCTGCTCGGCGAGGCCGACGGTCGTCCCGGGCAGCGGGGCCGCGGTGCAGGCGTCCTTCACGTGGCCGGTGAGCCGCGGCCCGTCGAGCAGCTCGAGCGTGTAGCGCCAGCCCGCGCGGGCCCGCAGGACGGTCGTCTCGCGCCACGTCGCGTAGTCGGGCTGGAACCCCTGGCTGTCGGCGTTGAGCTCGTAGGTCACGCCGACCGCACCCAGCTCGCCGTACATCCAGCCGTCGGTGTCGCCGTCCACCGAGTAGAGCAGCTCCCACGGCGTGCCGAACTGGAACCAGGTCCCGGCGACGTCCGCCTGCATCCGGGACGCGGCCACGTTGGCCAGCTCGCGGAACATCCGGAAGTCGGGCTGCCCCACGGAGGAGCTCTCGCAGCCGTAGGGATGGAGCGTGTACCCGCCGTAGGTGTGGTACGAGATGTAATAGACCGGGCGCTGCTGCCGGGCGAGCCCGATCAGCCCGATGTTCGTCGGCTCCGAGCCGGGGCTCGGGCCGCGGTAGGTGTCGGACCCGGGGCTGCCCGACGAGCCGCCGCAGGCGTTCCAGGTCAGCGGGTAGTTGCGGTTGAGGTCGACGCCGACGCTGCCGTCGCCGTTGTTGCGGCGGTTCTTGCGCCAGTTGGAGTCGTTGGTGAAGACGTAGCTGGCGCCGTCCGGGTTGTGGGACGGCAGGACCCAGATCTCGCTCTCATCCACCCAGCGGGTGATCGTCGGGTCGGTGCCGTACTGCGAGAGCAGCTGGTCGATCGTGTCGATCGCGACCTCCGGCGTCATCACTTCGCGCGCGTGGTGCTGCGCGACGTACAGCACCGCCGGCTCGTCTTCCTCGACGGCCACGTTGTCCGAGATCTTCATCGCCCAGGCGGTCCGGCCCTCGTGGTCGGTGGCGTACGCGACGCGCCTGGCGATCGAGGGGTAGGCCGACTCGAACTGCGCGAGACGGGCCTCGATCTCCGAAGGCGACAGGTAGTCCGACAGCGCTTCCGGGGCGAGCGGGCCATCCGCGGGCTGGGGGTCGAAGCCGAGCGTCCGCAGCAGCGCGATCTCCGCCTCGCCTCCCATCACGTCGAGCGTCCCGCGCTTGGCGTTGACGTAGGTCACGTCGAGGCCGCGCAGCTTCAGCTCGTCCAGCAGCTGGCGGGCGTCCTGCTCGAAGTGGATCCGCAGCCGGACCGTCGGGCTGGCCGGGGTGACCGGTGCCGCGGCTCCGTCCTCCCCCGCCAGCGCGGGCGAGGCGGCGAGGCTGGCGGCGGCCACGGCGGCGGCGACGAGAAGACAGGCGGCGGACAGGAAGGCGGCGACGAGCCGGGCACGGGCGCGCATGGGGGGACTCCGCGGGGGAAACCGCGCCCTATTTACCGCGATTTAGTCCGCGAGGGAACCGGAAGCGCTTCAGGCGGTCCGGACCTCGATCTGCGGCGGCCGCTCGAGGTGCTTCTTGACCGCGCAGAGCTGGGCCGAGCGGATCACGGCCTCGCGGTACTGCTCGGGGAACCCGGGCGGCAGCTCGATCGTGAGCTCGATCTTCCCGATCATCTTCGAGGCCGGGTCCGGGACCATCCGCTGGCGGATGACGAGCCCCTCGGTCGGGAGCCCCCGCTGGCGGAGGAAGCTGGAGACGTAGATCCCGGCGCAGGTGCCGATCGAGGCCAGGAAGAGCTGGAAGGGGGAGGCGGCCGAGCCGTCCTGGTCGGTGACCAGCCGGATGCCGTCCATCACCGCGTCGACGCGATCGCCGCCGGGGAATTCGATCGTCATGTCCATGACGGAGAGATGCGGGCCCGCGGCGCCTGGTTACCGCTCCCCGGGCCGCGCCGTGAGGATCTCGTAGCTCAGCCCCAGGAACGGCCCGAGGAGCACCACGAGGTTGAGCCAGTAGCGGACCTCCTCGCACTTGGCCATCGCGAGGTGCAGCCCGACGTAGGGGATCGCGACCAGCGCGGCCCGCCGCAGCGGGGCGGGGGCCCGGCGCCAGCCGTAGACCACCCCCGTCACCAGCGGCAGCGCGATCACCCCCGACAGCAGCCAGACCCGCCACTGCGAGAGGTTGTAGACGAGGAACCCTCCCGGCGAGCCGACCCACCCGTTGCCGGGGAAGAGCCGCTCGATCGCGAGTACCGAGAGCCCCCAGGCCGCCGCCATCCCGAGGCTGACGGTCCACTCCCGGCGCGCCCCCCGGATCCCGCCGCGGAATTCCGGCCAGTGCCACAGCACGTACGTCGCGAGGATGAAGATCGAGGTGTTCCGGTTGAGGGTCGCGACCACCATCAGCGGCACGAGCAGCGGGTCGCGATCGCGCACGATCGCCAGCAGGGCCACCGCGAAGAGGGCCAGGTCGAGCACGCTCGACGGCTGGTAGTGGTAGCCGTGATAGCCCAGCGCGAAGATCCCGGACAGGAACAGGACCACCAGCCGCGCCGGGTCGAGTCCGACGAACGCCAGCAGGAACAGCTCGAAGGCGACCAGCGTGACGAGGATGCTGACCCAGCGGATCCCGGCGTAGCTCGCGGTGAAGACGTCGTCTCGCAGCCGCTCCGGAACCGCGTCGCAGACCCCCTCGACGATCAGGGGCTGGAGCACCCGTGCGTTGTACGGGTGGGGCGCCCGGCCCGCGAGGACGTCGGCGTGCCAGCGCTTCTGCTCCTCGATCCGCGGGACGTCGACCTTCCAGGCGTGCACGGCGGTGAGAGCCGCCGCGACCGTCCCGTAGACGATCGCCCAGTAGATGAAATCCTGCTTCCGGGGCCAGCGCATCAACGTGTCCCGAACTGGCCCGCCCGCAGCCCTACAGCTGCTCGCCGAGGCGCTGCGTGCAGTCCGGATAGTCGCAGCAGGTGTGGCAGACCCGCTTGTAGGCGGTAAAGGAGAGCAGTTCGACCGCCGGAGAGAGGTGCTCGGGCTGCTCCGGCTCCTCCCGCAGCAGGTCGGTGGAGAGGTACTTCTTGTTGTCGTCCGGGAAGACGGTGACCACGACCGCGTCGGGGCCGAGCTGCTCCTGGACCTCGAGCGCGGCGACGAAGTTGGCGCCGGACGAGATCCCGACCGCCAGTCCCAGCTCGCGCGCGAGCTTCTGGGCCATCAGGATCGCGTCGCCGTCGCAGACGTCGACGACCGGGTCGAGCGCGTCGAGCTTCACGATCGCCGGGATGAACTCGTCGGAGATCCCCTGGATCCGGTGGTGCCCGACCTTGTGGCCGGTCCGCAGCGTGGGCGAGCTGGCCGGCTCCATCGGGTGGATCCGGATCGCCGGCTGCTGCTGCTTCAGGTAGGCGCCGACGCCCATGATCGTCCCGCCGGTGCCGACGCCGGCGACGAAGGCGTCGGGCGTCAGGCCGTTGGCGCGCAGCTGCCACCAGATCTCGGGCGCCGTGGCGGTCGCGTGGGCCTCGCAGTTGTGCTCGTTCGCGAACTGCCGGGGCAGGAAGCAGCCGCCGTCGGCGGCCAGCTCCTCGGCCATCCGGATGCTGCCGAGGAAGCCCCCCTCCTCGCGCGTCACCGGGCGGATCGCGGCGCCGAGGCTGCGGATCAGCTCGACCCGCTCGCGGCTCATCCAGTCGGGCATGAAGATCGTCACCGGGTGGCCCAGCGCGCGCCCGATCGCGGCGAAGGAGATGCCGGTGTTGCCGGAGGTGGCCTCGACGATCCGCTCCCCCGGGGCGAGGCAGCCGTCGGCGTAGGCCCGGCGCAGGATGTGGAGCGCCATCCGGTCCTTGATGCTGCCGGTCATGTTGAGCTGCTCGGCCTTGGCGAAGATCCGCCGGGTCCGGCCGCGGAAGCGGAGCGAGATCTCGAGGAGCGGGGTGTTCCCCACCAGGTGGCCGATCGCCTGGAGGCGCCGGGCGACCGGGTCGGCGACCGGGTCGCCTGCCGGAGGGCCGGACGAGGGGGACGGCGCGAGCGGGGAGAGGGTCCGGCGGGATGGCTGCGGCGGGTTCACGGTCCGGGGAGGATATCGCACCGGCGCGGGCAGGATGGCGGGAGAGGCCGCCCGAACCGGCTTCCGACCGGGGTCGAACGGGGGCGAACGCCCGGTGGAAGCGGATTCCGTCGCGCCGGCATCCGGTCCCCCCGATCGCATCAAATTTCCGTGAAACCCCCTTGCGCGGCGGGCCTTTCGGGGTACACTCCCGTCCGCCAGCAAGGGAGACGACCTCGATGAAGACGTACACCGACCCGCGCGTAGAGACCTTGGACGCCCGCCAGCTCCTCGAAGCCCTCGGCCCCGCGCATTGCGGATACGGCCCGACGGAGCCGGGTGGACCGGACCTGATGCCGCTTCCGGGTGGCAGCGGGAAGCCCAACGGCAACATCGTGATCCGCGGCCGCGGCTAGGCTTCACGCCTCTGCGTTTTCGGATCCTCGACACCAACGTCGAACTGGACGGGCCCGACGACCTCGTCGGGCCCGTTTCTTTTGCCTACCGGCGCTTCCTCGCCGACCCGCAAGCCTCGAGTTCCGAGCGAGATGCGGGCTCCGCCCCGACGATCAACGGCCGCGCGGTCCCGCTCGTTCCGAGCGCCGACCGCCTGACGCAGGTCTACCAGGAGTTCCTCGCGACGATCCAGCGCGAGATCCGCGGTTACGCGCTGCTGCACGGCGCCAGCCTGGTCGGGCCGGACGGCCGCGTGACCCTCATCTCCGCCCCCGGCGGCCACGGCAAGACGACCCTGACGCTCGAGCTGGCCGCCCGCGGCTGGGGCGTGCTGTCGGACGACTACTCGCCGCTGGAACTGCGCACGGGGCTGATCCACCCCTACCCGCGCACGGCCGCCGTGGCGTCGCAGGGGGGCGCACGGCTGCCCGAGGCCTTCCGGCGGCTGGCCGACGAGCCCGAGCGGCCGCGGCTGTTCGGGAAGGCGCTGATCGACTTCGGCGAGGCGCTGGGGGAGCAGGCGGTCGTGAAGGAGCCGCGGCCCCTCGGGCGCGTCGTGCTGATCGCGGCCGACCTCGACCGGGCCGACCCGCTGGGCGCCCCGCCCCCCGAGCGGATGACCATCGGCGCCCCGCTGGAAGAGGCCGACCGGCTCGAGGGGCGGCTGTCCGAGGTGCCGGGGGTCCGGGTGGTCGGCCGCGTCGAGGGCTCCGACCTCGCCAGCTGGGCGCTGGACGTCGACTACGGACTGGGGACGGCGGCCGCGCTGTCCGAGGTCCTCGACGACCCGGCCATCCGATTCATCGAGCGCGACCGGGGCCAGCGGCCGGACTTCACCCGCCCCCCGGAGGCGCGATCGATCCGGCGCCACGAGGCCGCCCTCCTCCTGGGCCGGGAACTGCTCAACCGGCGCGGCGGGGACCGCGCGCTGGCCGGGCGCCCGGGCGGACTGGTGGGCCTGGTCTTCGATCTTGCCGGCGGGCTGGCCAGCGCCTCATGTTGGCTCCTGAGGCCGGGCCCGCTCGACCAGACGGTGGAGCTGATCGCCGGGCTCGATTCCGAGGACGCCCGATGAGCACGACGCACGGCGACGACTACCGGCCGAAGCCCAACCCGCAGGTGACCGGCCGCGACCTCCGGGACGAGTACGTGCTGCTCGGCAGCGCGGGCGACCGGATCCACGTGCTCAACGACACCGCGCGCGAGATCTTCCTGCTCTGCGACGGGACCCGGACCCTGGCTCAGATCGCCGACGCGCTGCGTGCGACCTACGACGTGCCGCCGGAGAAGGCGCGGGCGGACGTCCTGCGGGTGATCGAGGAGCTGGACCAGGTGGGGGTGTTCAGCGCGTCCTGATCGTCGTCAGCGGGCGGTGCCGTCGCCCGGGGGATCGGCCGGCGCCGGCTTGTCGTATCCGCGGTAGTAGCTCCCGTAGTACGACTCCGTGTCGAGCACGCTCTTCGTCGCCGCGTTGAGCACGGTCCCCAGCACGCGCGTCGAGTGGACGTGCTCCAGCGCCGCCTTGTACATCGCCTTCGGCGTGTAGTGCGCGCGGACGACCATCAGGATCCCGTCCGACATCCCGCCCAGCACGTCCGCGTCGGTGAACGGCCCGATCGGCGAAGTGTCGACGATGATCCGGTCGTAGCGCACGCGCAGCGACTTGAACAGCTCGGGGCAGGCGGCCGCGGAGAGGATCCGCAGCGGATCGTCGACCGGGGCGCCGGAGGGCAGGATGTCGAGCGCGCACCCCTCGGGCCGCACGAGCACGTTCCCGACCGGCTCGCCGCGTTCCACGACCTGCGCCAGGCCGGCCCGCGGCCGGGGGAGGAGCATCCGGTCGATCGTGGGGCGGCGCAGGTCGGAATCGACCAGCAGCACCCGCGTGCCCGGCGTGGCGGAGAGCGCCAGCGCGAGGTTCGCGGCGACGAAGGTCTTGCCGTCGCCCGGGACGGGGCTGGTCACGACGATCACGCGGGCGGCGGCGTTCTCGCCGGCGGAGAGCACGTTCTTCAGGCGGCGGAACTGCTCGGCCCAGATCGAGCGTGCGCCGCCGAGCGCGACGAGCGGCTCGGTCGAGCGCCAGTGGACGGTGCCGTTCGAGGCCTCGGACTTGCGGAAGGTCAGCTCGGTCTCGGACACGGCGGCCTCACGATCCCATGGTGAAGAGCGCGACGGCGGCGAGCGCGGCGATCCCGGCGATCGACGTCGCGGCGTTGATCGTGAGGAAGCGCCGGCGCGCCTGGCCGGCTTCGCGGGTCGGCGCGACGCTGATCGAGGCCAGCACCGGCGTGTCGTCGAGCAGCTCGATGCCGGCCGACGAGGCGACCCGCGGCGCGAGCAGCCCGGCCAGCAGCAGCGGGCCGACCAACGCCAGCAGCCCCAGCGCCAGCCCGCCGAGGAGGATCCGCTGCTGGTTCGGACTGACCGGGCGGAAGGGTGCCGTCGCGCGCTCGATGATCTCGAACTGCGAGGTCTTCCGCGCCTCCTCGACCTTGACCGAGCCCTTGGCCTCCTCGGCCTTGCCCTGCAGGTCGCGGTAGCGGGCGGCCAGCACGTCGTAGCCGCGGGTCAGCTCGGCCATCTGCTGCTCGACGCGCGGCGCGGCCTCGATCCGGTACTCGTAGCCCTGGATCTCGCCCGCGATCTTGTCCCGCTCGACCCGCAGCCGGCCGAGCTCGCGCTCGGTGGCCTCGAGCTCCATCCGCAGCTGCTCGGGGGTGACGCCGGCGGGCAGCACGGGTGCCGGGGGGGTGCTGGTGTCCGGCGGCGGCTGGGCGGCGACTTCGGCCTGCAGGCGCGCGATGTCGCGCTCCTTGGCGCGGACCACCGGGTGCTCTTCGGTGTAGCGGTCCTTCAGCACGGCCAGCTCCCGGCGAGCCTGCGAGAGGCGGCGGGCCGGGGAGTCCTCTGGTTCGGGCGGAACGACGACCGAGCCCGCGGGCGCGGCCGCGTAGGCCGCGAGCTGCGTCCTGAGGACCTGCGCACGGTCCTCGGCCGCGCCAATCTCGCGGTCGATGGTGTCCAGCGCGGCCTGCCGCGAGGCGAGCATCGTCATGTTGGCGTTGAGGTGGTCCGACAGCTCGTAGACGTGGCGGGCGCGGAAGGCGGAGATCGCCTTCTCCTGGGCCTCCAGCTCTGCCTTGGTGGCGTTCGCCAGCCCCTGGATCGTGCTCGCCGTGGAGCCGGCCTGGTCGGCCCGCAGCCGGGCGTTGTCGTCGACGTAGAGGTCGGCCAGGTAGTTCGCGACCCGCGCCGCCCGCTCGGGATCGGTGTCGGTGTAGGTCAGCGCGAAGAGGGCGGTCCCGTCGCGCTCGCTGTACTGGAGCAGCGGCGAGCGGAAGCTCCCCCGGATCTGCCCGAACAGGGCCTTCTGGGCCCCGGGATCGGGGGGCAGGCCGTAGATCTCCTGGGCCACCCGCTGGACCAGCGACTCGCCCAGCGACGGCTCGCTCATGGCGATCACGGAGGCCCCGGTGCCCTCCGGGACGGCCGAGCGCATGTAGTTGAGGGGGATCTGCGGGGGGGTGATCAGGATCTTGCTGGAGGCCTCGTAGAGCTTCGGGAGCCGGTGGTAGGTCAGGAGGCCCCCCGCGAGACCGAGGCAGAGCCCCAGGACCGGGAGCCCCCACCACCGCGCCAGCCGCTCGAGGAGCTCGAAGATGGCGACCGACCCGGGGCTGCGGTTCAAGAAGGGCTCCTTGGCCCGGGGCGCGGCCCGGGGCAGGGTCGAAGATTGTCCCGGAAGGGGTTGCGGCGCAAAGGGGGGAGGGGGGCGGGGGCCGTCCGCAAGGGTATCCTCGGGCGCGGCTTGACTCCCCCTAGGCCGGTGAGTCAAGTTCCTCGTGACCCTTCCTTTCGCGTCCTTTTCGACGCTGGCGAGCTGATGGCGCGACTGCTCTACCTGACCCCGGGGCCGGTCCCGCCATCCGCAGACCCGGATCGGTCGAAGTACCTCCATCTCGGGAGCCGCGGGCAAGCACGAGGTCGACGTGCTCTGCCCGGTCTGGTGGAGAACGGAGGAGGAAGGGCTCAAGCACTATCCCGGGAGCGATTTCCCCACGGTGCGGATCGGCTCGGTGACCTATCACTTTCACCTGGAGTACCGCTACCCCGAGCCGCTCCGGGTCTTTCCCCGGATCGCGTTCTTCCTGCGCAAGGGTCGCGAGCTGAGCCGCCAGGGAAGGCGCATCGACGCGGTGGTCTGCTACGGCACGAACGCGGTCGGGATCGCCGCCATCATCCTGGCGCGGCGGCTCGGCGCGCCGCTGATCGCGGGGATTCCCGGCGTGCCGAGCAAGGCGTTCATCCTCGACAGCCCGCGACCGACGGCTGCGAACCGCCTGCGCCTGACGGATGGCCAACGTCCTGCTCGGCACTGTACTGAAACGTGCGACGGGGGCGCATCTCCTGTTCCCGGAACAGGTGCCGGCATCGCTCGCGGCCCGCATCCCGGTACGGCGCGTCTTCCACGACTTCGTCCCCGTGAGCCGGATTCCCCGGTCCGACCAGGACGAGCGCTTCGTGCTGTTCCTGGGATTCCCCTGGTACCTCAAGGGGGTCGACCTGCTGATCGAGGCCTTCCGGCAGATCGCGGACGAGGTGCCCGACGTGCGACTGCGCGTCGTCGGCTACTTCCCCGACCGGGAGGGGCTCGAGCGGCACGCCCAGGGGCACCCGCGGGTCTCGATCGAGAAAGCGGTCAAGGCGCCCGAAGCGCTGGACCTGATCGCGCGCTGCAGCGTCCTCGTGCTCCCTTCGCGGACCGAGGCGATGGGCCGGGTGCTGCTCGAGGCGTGGGCCTCCGGCAAGCCGGTCGTCGCGTCGCGGGTGGACGGCATTCCGCACTACGTGACCCACGAGCAGAATGGCCTGCTCTTCGAGAGCGAGAACGTCGGCGACCTGGCGAAGCAGCTGCTCCGCGTGCTCAAGGACCGGGACCTCGCGCAGCGTCTCGCGGAGACCGGGCACAGGCTGGTGCGGGAGCGCTGGACCGAGGAGCACTTTCGTGAGGCGTGGGACGGCCTGATCGCAGCGACTCTCGACGCGGGGGCGGGACGCCGGGTGAGCGGACTTCGCGAAGCGCTCGCCTACCTGGCGGCGCGTCCGCTCGACCCGCACGTCGAGGGGTTGCTGCTGGAGACGGCGCGGCCGGAGTCCGGCGAGACCGGCCGGCCGGCTGTCCGCGGGCCCTGCCACCTGGACGACCGTCCTGGCGGCGGCCGAGGCCCACAGCACGCTGCCCGGGTGCGCCTTTCGCCTGGGCGACGCGGAGGGCGTGCCCGAGGCGTCGCGCGAACGGCTGGCCCGGGTGCGTGAGGAAGCCGTCGCTCTCGACCGGCTCCACGTCGCGGTCCTGGGCGACCTGCTCGATGCCTTCGCCGCACGCGGCCTGCCGGTGATGGTCCTCAAGGGGGCGCGGATTGCCGAACTGCTGCATCGGCGCCCCGCCGTGCGAATCGGCAAGGACATCGACCTCCTGGTCCGGCTCGCGGATCGGGAGGCCGGCCGGAGAGATCCTCTCGGCGCGCGGCTTCACCTGCCGCGATCGTGCCTACTACGAGGCCAACCACTTTCATCACACCTGGATCCACGGCTCGCGCGTGCTGGCCGAGCGCGTCGAGCTGCACTGGGACGTCACCTTGCCCGGGGCCTCCGTGCGGTTCCCGATCGACGAATGGTGGCGCAGCCCGCGGACGGTGAGCCTGCGGGCGGGCGAAGCCCTGGCCCCGCCGGCCGCCGACGAGTTCGCGTACGTCGCGTACCACGCGACGTGCCGCGGGTTGCCGCGGCTCCGCGACCTCGGAGACGTGGCCGGGCTGTGGGCCAAGGCGTCGCCGGAGGAGCGCGGCGCGATGATCGAGCGTGCGGGGCAGGCGCGCGCGCTGGGCTTCGTGGCGACCGCGTGCGGACTGGCCCACGCGTACTGGGGACTCGAGGACTACGCGCTCAGCGTGCGCACGGCCCACCCTTCGCTGGCGCGTCACATCTACGCGCCACACCGTATCCTCGGCCTGCCGGCCCCGACCTGGTGGGCGATCGAGGAACTCGGCGCGTGGAGCCTGCAGCTCCCGGGCGAGGCGAACTCCGGACAGCTGCTCGCGACGGCGGCTCGCGACCGGGAGCGCTCCCCGTGGGCGCGCCGCGCGACCCCGCCCGCGCGCTGGAAGGTCGCCGGCGCGATGCTCGGGGCGGCGAGCGTCGTCCAGCTGGGCGCGGCGCTGCGTCGTTTCTGACGCCCAAGCCGGCCGCTAGAACGGCAGGCGGCGGGCGAAGGCGTGGCCGAGCCGGATCGTCCAGGAGAGCGGCAGCCTCGACCACGCGCGGCGGAACGCGTCCGCCGCTCCGCCGCCACCGGCCGGCCCCGGGACGGCGCTCGCCTTCCCGAGAACGTAGTGCCAGGGGAGCGGCTCGCAGCGCGGTCCCCACTGCATCTTGAAGGCGTGGGTCGGCGCCCCTTCCGTCGAGCGGCCGAAATCGAAGACCCGGCACCCGCGGGCGATCGCCGTCTCGATGGCGTGCCAGTAGAGCAGCATGTTCGGGCTCGCGCGGTTCCACTCCACCAGCGTGGCGGCCCAGGGGATCTCGCAGGTGTCACGGTAGAGGTGGAGCCACCCGGCGCCGACGACGGTGTCCCCCTTCCGGACCGTGACGATCACGTGCTCGGTCGGGAACGTCGCGAGGATCCGCTCGAAGAACGAGCGCCGGTAGATCGGCGACCCGAGCTGCCGCCAGCGCACGGTGAGGACGCGGTAGAAGTCGTCCAGGAGCTCTGCACCGCCGACCTGCGCCTGCATCCCCTCTTTGGTCGGCCGCCGGACCTGGCTGCGCAGCTTCGACGGAGAAGCCGTCCCAGAGCGGGGCGGGGTCGGGCGGAAGGTCGAGGACGGGGCGGACCTTGTGGGTGGAGGCCGGAAGATCGACGGCGCGGCCGGGGAGGTGCCGCAGCTCGGCATAGGCGGCGCCGCGCCGGCGGACCTCCTCCAGGCAGGCCGCGACCAAGTTCGCTGACAGTCCCTTCGTCCTCCGCGACGAGCCCGCCGTAGTTGACGAACGGCAGCGAGGTCAGGAACACGCCGTGGACGGGGTTCGACTGGACGAGGAGGGGGAGGACGCCCCGGATCTCCGTGCCGTGCCCGACTGCGAGCGCGACGCGGGGCAGCCCGAAGCTCTCGGAGAGGAGGTCGAGCCAGGGCCACCGCACGTAGGACGGCGCATCGGAGCGACTCCCGACGAAGGCGTCCCAAGTGGCGGGGAGGTTGGTCGTCAGCAAGGTCACCGCGGTCACCGGGGAAAGGTCGTCTGCCGGCCGGACCACCGTCCAGCCCAGGCCTCATCACGGCTGATTATGCGCGAGGGGGTCGGCGAATCCGGAAGCCTGCCGGCAGGAACGATCCTAAATCGCACCGGAAGCAGCATTTGCCGAATCGCTTCCGGGGTGCCTATGCTTCTGCAGGAGTCCGGCGCCGCGCCGTGGAAGCGAACGGGGAGTGCGGCGATCGGGCCGCCCGCTGGACGTATCTTCTCGTCCGAGAGCCTGGATGACCGGCGACCCTCCGATTGTGACGACGACCATCGCGCTCTTCTGGCTCGCCGTGGGGTGGGTGTTCTATGGCTATGTCGGATACCCGATCCTGCTCGCGCTCTTGCGATCGCTTCCGACGCCGGGACCTCGTTCGCGTGCCCCGATCGACTCCCCCGCTCACCGTGATCGTCGCCGTCCACAATGGCGCGCGCCTCATCAGGACGAAGCTCGACAACCTGCTGGCACAGGACTACCCCGCCGATCGGCTCCAGTTGATCGTGGCGGACGACGCCTCGACCGACGGGACGGCCGCGAATCGTCGCCGAGTACGCGGACCGCGGCGTCGTCCGGGTCGGGCTCGCGGGCCGGGGCGGCAAGGAGCGCGCGCAGCGCGAGGCGCTCGGCCACGCGACCGGGGAGATCGTCGCCTTCACCGACGTCGGCACGAGGATGGCGCCCGACGGCCTGTCGACGATCGTCCGCTCGTTCGCCGATCCGAGCGTCGGCTGCGTCAGCTCGAGCGACCGGTTCCTTGACGAGCAGGGCCAGCCCGCCGGCGAGGGGCTCTACGTTCGCTACGAGATGCTGCTGCGCCGGCTCGAGAGCGACGTGAACTCGCTCGTCGGGCTGTCGGGGTCGTTCTTTGCCGCGCGGCGGTGCGTGCTGGGGGAGTTCTCGGAACGGCTACCGAGCGACTTCTGCACGCTGCTCGGTGCGATCCGCGCAGGCCTGCGCGGGGTCGCCGACGAGGACGCGCACGGCTTCTACGCCGACGTCGCGAACCGTGGGGACGAGTTCGGGCGCAAGGTGCGTACCGTGCTGCGAGGCATGGCGGCGTTCTTCGCGGCGCGCGACCTCCTGAACCCGTTCCGCCACCCGCTCTTCGCCTGGCAGCTCGTGTCGCACAAGTTCGTGCGCTGGACCGTGCCGTTCGCGATGCTCGTTGCGCTCGTCACCAGCGGGCTGCTCGCCCTTTGGGGGTCGGTCTTCTTCCGCGTCGCGTTCGGGCTGCAGACGGCCGTCTACCTCTACTCGGCGCTGGCTGAGATCTTCCCCCGCCTCGACTCGAATGCGCTGGGGCGGACGGCCCACTACTTCGTCGTGGTCAACCTGTCGATCCTCGTCGCCTGGCTGCGCTACCTCGGCGGCCAGCGGGTGGTGACGTGGAACCCGTCGGCGAGGTAGGCGTCCTGCGGGTGAACGTCCCGGACGCGACGAACCGCGCCGCGCTGGCGGTCGTCCGCTCGCTCGGGCGGCACGGCTGCCGCGTCGTCGTCGGGCGGCCGAAGAGGACGGCGCTGGGTGCGGCCTCGCGCTTTGCGAGCGCCGTCTACGACCATCCCGATCCGGCAGTCGATCCGGAGGGGTTCGTGCGTGGCGTCTGTCGGTCGGTGGAGGAACACGACGCGCCGAACATCCTGCCGACCGCCGACATCCCGGCCTACGCCCTGATCGAGCGCCGGGACGCGCTGCCGTCCGGAGCGCGGCTGCTCGTGCCGCCGCTCGAGGCGCTTGCCGTCGCCCACGATAAGATCCGGCTGATGGAACTTGCGGCCTCGCTCGGCGTCCCCGTACCGGTCGGGTTTCCCGCCGGCCCCGACCTTGCGCGGGATCCTCGCCTGGCCGAGGTCGGCTTCCCGCTGGTGCTCAAGCCGGCCGCGTCGCGCTACCTCGAGGGCGGAAGCTGGCACGGCGCAGCGGTGCGGGTCATCCCGGACCGCGCAGCGCTGGAGCGGCGCTGTCCAGCGCGCCCGAGTTCGCGCCCGGGCGGCGGTTTCTCGTCCAGCAGAAGGTTCCCGGCGAGGGGCGAGGGGTGTTCGTCCTGGCGCAGGAGGGGACGGTGCGAGTGCGTCTTCGCCCACCGCCGGGTGCGGGAGAAGCCGCCGTGGGGCGGCGTCAGCACCCTGTGCGAGGTGGCGCCCCCCGAGCCGGCGCTCGTCGAGCATGCCCGGCGCGCTGATGGCAGCGCTGCGCTGGACCGGCGTCGCGATGGTCGAGTTCAAGCACGACCCGGCGACGGGGCGCTCCTGGCTGATGGAGATCAACGGGCGCTTCTGGGGCTCGATCCAACTCGCGATCGCCGCCGGCGTCGACTTCCCGTGGCTCTACGTGCGGCAGGCGCTGACCGGCGCCGCACCCGGCCCGGTCACCGCCGACCCGCGCGTGCGCATGCTCTGGCTGCTCGGCGATCTCGACCAGTTCCTGATCCGCCTGAAGAGGCCGGGAGTGCGGGAGGTTCCGCGGGATGCTGGGGGACCTGCTGCTTCCGGACGCGGGCCGGCCATCGGCTGTCGCTCGACACGCTGGCCCTGGACGATCCGAAGCCGTTCCTCTTCGAGCTGAGGGACTGGGTCGCGGCGCTGGGCGGGGGGCGCGGTGAGCGCCGGCGCGGCAGCCGGCGCGATGACGCGGCGGGCCGCGACGACCGGGCAATCGCTCCGGGAACTCGGGCCGTGCTTCCTCTACCTCCTGGTCGAGGTGGCCCGTCCGGCCGATTGGGTCCCGGCGATCGGACTGGCGCGCCCGGGGATGATCGCGGCGCTCTGGGGGACCTACAGCCTGCTCCGGCCCGGGCGGCGGCCGATCCCGCGCCCGATGTGGTACATGCTCGGGCTCTGCCTGCTGATGGCGTTCCACGTCCCCTTCGCCATGAACAACTTCCAGGCGTTCTGGGGCTTCGTGGGGTTCGCGATGCTCGTGGTCGGGTACGTGATCCCGCTTGCCACGCTGCCGAGGACTCAGGAAGCGACGCGGGTCCTGCTCAATGCGTACGTTCTCTTTCATATTCCGACGGCGATTCACGCGATCCTCTACAAGGGGAAAGGGACCGGCGGCTGGATGGGTGACGAGAACGACGTCGCCCTGGCGCTCAACGTCGCACTTGGGATGGGCTACTACCTGCTGCCGCTCCAGCGCAGCGCCGGGATGAAGCTGCTGATGCTCGCCGGGATGGCGCTGAACCTCGCCGGCGTCGTCATGTCGAATTCGCGCGGCGGGTTCGTCGGGCTCGCCGGGCTGGGCATCTACATGGTGCTCGCGGGACCGAAGCGGTCGCGCGTCATCGCCGCGGTCGCTGTGGCGGCGATCGGCTTGGCGGTATTCGCGCCGGCGAGCTACTGGGACGAGGTGCAGTCGATCCGAACGGCTGACCAGAAGGGCGACACCGGCGAGAAGCGGATCTACTTCTGGGGGATCGCGTGGCGGATGTTCCTCGATCATCCGATCGCCGGAGTGGGTACGAACAACTTCGGCATCCGGGCAGCGGAGTACGAGGACAAGTGGCGTGCCGAAACGACCGGGCACCACGTCTGGGGCCGCGCTGCGCACTCCCTCTACTACACGCTTCTCTCCGAGCAGGGGGTCATCGGGGTCATCCTCTTTGCCCTGGTGATCTGCGTGGGCCGTGCAGGACGGTTCCGGCGGATCCGCCGCGCGGCGAAGGAGCGCAGCGACGGCGATCGCCCTCGAGGCCAACGGCATGTCGTCCGCGATCATGGCTGGCATCGTCGCACTGCTCGTCACGGGCGCGTTCCTCAGCGTGATCTACTACCCCGTGATCTGGGTCCTGGTCGGGTTGCTCGCGTCGATCGATGCGACTGCCGAGGAGACGGCTGGCGTGATCCGCCTGATCCCCCCGTTGCGGTGCCATTCGGAGTCGGGCCGATTGCTTGCGAGCGTCGCTCGGCGCGGTCACAGCGTCCCAACGGTAGCCTTCGCGGCCGGGCTGGCAGCGCGTTTCGAGGCCCAGCAGGTGGCTCTGTTCGGCAGTGGCCGCGCGGCGCTCGCGGCGGTCCTCGCAGCCGGTCGGAGGCGGAGCGGGACGAGGTTCTCATGCCGGCCTACACCTGCTGGAGCGTCCCGGCGGCCGCGGTCCGTGCCGGGTGTCGCGTGCGCGCTCTACGACGTCGACCCCGGGACGTTCCTGCCGGACGACCGGGGCCTGGCAGATGCGGGGGGCGACGTCGCGGCGGTCGTCTTGGCGGATCTGCTGAGTGCTTCTCCCGGGCGAGAGTCGGTGATGCGAGTCGATCGACGGTCAGCTGCCGGGTTCGCTCCTCGTCGAAGACTCGCGCACAGTCCTGGCCTGCCAGAGTCTCGTCGCGAGGTGTGACTCTCCTTTCGTTCGGGCGGGGGAAGCCACTGCCACTCGGGCACGGCGGCGCGCTGCTGGCTGCCGCGAAGCCCCTTGCCGTCACCGCCCCACCCAACGGAGGAGCGGGGCTCGGAGACGCCGTCACCCTCGCGGCAACGGTCGTCCTGGGACGACCCGGGTTCTTCCGGATCCCGGCCTCGATTCCGCTGCTGGGCATCGGCACGCACCGTGTTCGACCCCCGGTTCGATCACCGGCACCCGTTCCGGGACTGGCAGGCTCGACTGGGAATACGACTGCTGCCGGAGCATGGACGAGCTCATGCGGCAGCGGTCCCGCCACGCCGAGCGGCTCGCCGACATCGTCGGCTCGAGAACGCGGCTGGAAGGTCGGTCCGTGGTCAGCAGGGCCGCTCCGGCTCCCCGTCTACGCGTCCAGTCGCCAGCCCCGCGACCGGATGATCGACGTCCTCCGCGGGCTCGGCGTTTCGGCGAGTACGCTGTACCCGGGAACGCTGCTCGGGACATTCCCGCGCTCCGCGCGCACCTCGCCGGCGGCGACCGCCGGATTCCCTGGGGCACACGAGATCGCGGATCGACTCCTGACGCTCCCGGTCTATCCGACCCTCACGGAGCGCGATGTCGAGCGGATCGGCCGAGCCTTCATCCGCGCGGTCGGGGAGCATCGGGGAATGAGAGCCCTGGCCGGAGCTTGCCGCGATCGCGCTGCCGGCGCCTGGAAGGTGCGATCCTGGCGGCATCAGGCGTCACCCGTCGACGCCTCGGCCGTCAGAGCGGCGTAGCGGTCCTGATGTACCATCGGGTCCTGCGAGACGATGAAGACGCCCGCCACATCGAGCCCGGGATGTTCGTGCGAGCCTCCACGTTCCGGCGCCAGATGGAGTGGCTCGTGCGACGTTGGCCGGTGCGCCCCCTCGGCGAACTCGTGGAGCAGCGCCCTGCGATCCGTGGGTGCAGCGGTGACTTTCGATGACGGGTGGCGCGACAACCTCACCGTTGCCTGGCCGATCATGGCCGAACTGGGTGTGCGGCCGACGATCTTCCTCGTTCGCGACTGGGTCAGCGCCGGTCGGACCGCGGAGGGGGAGTTCCTGCGGCCCGCGGAAGTCGCGGAGATGTCGAAGGCCGGCGTCGAGTTCGGCGCACATACCGTCTCGCACCCGCATCTCGACCGGCTCACCCCGGCTGAAGCCGAGGCTGAGATGAGGGGGTCGCGGGAAGCCGTAGAGGGCTGGACCGGCCGGGAGTGCCGCGTCTTCGCCTATCCATTCGGGGACCACACCATCGAAACCGCCGACCTCGCGCGCCGGGTGTTCGCGGTCAGCGTCATCGTCGGCGGGGGCTGGTGGGCGGAGGGGGCCGATCGAGCGCAGAATTCCGCGGATCGCGATCCACGAGGACATGAGCTCGACGATCGCCCTCTTTGCCGCGCGCCTCGCCGCGTCGTCGGGCCGACGATGAAGGCCGCACTCAAGGCCGTCGCCTTCTTCCTCGCTCTCATCGTGGTGAGTCCACTCGTCGTCCTGACGCGGCTCGAGGAGTGGCTATTCGGCCTGGAAACGGAGCGCATCTTCGGGTCCTGCAAGGAGTTACTCGCGCTCATCCCCACGCCGCTCGGGAATGCACTGAGGCGGGCCTACTACTGGGGCTCCTGCCAGGGCGTTGCGAAACTCACGAGCATCAACTTCGGCTCGATGATCGCTCATCGGAGGACGATCATTGCGGACGGTGTCGTCATCGGGTCGTTCTCGATCATCGGCTCCGCGACGATCGGTCGGAATGTCCTGATCGCCCCCAAGGTCTCGATCCTCTCGGGGAAGTACCCGCACGGCCGGCCCGAGGAGAGGGAATCACACGGAAAGCGCGAGATGTCGTTCGAGATGCTCTCGATCGGCGACGAACTCGTTCATCGGGCAGGGTGCCGTGGTGCTGGCGAACATCGGTTGCAACAGCACCGTCGGCGCCGGGAGCGTCGTGAATCGCGAAGTTCCCGACGGCGTGACGGTGATGGGCAACCCGGCGCGCCGCGTGTCGCTCGGGACGAGTGGCGACGGTAGCTCGGAGCCCGTTGTCACCCGGCGGGACGATGCGACCCAGTGATGCGCGCAGCGTCGGGAGAGCCGCGCTCGAGGAGTCGCTCGATCGTGATATCGATCGTGGCAAAGCACTGCCGGAAGGTATCGGGATCACGACCGAACGGGTCGGGGATGAAGGGGTCGCCGGCGAGCGAGCCGAGCATCAGGATCGGACATCGGCTGCGAAACGGCGCGAGCGTCTCGCGCAGGGCCTGCGTCGGTTCCATGACGAATACGACATCGATGGTCGCGGGATCGATCGAAGCGAGCGAACGCGACCGGTGAGCACTCAGGTCCAGGCCCCGTTCCTTCGCAACCTGTACCGCATCCGGCGGTGCCGGGGTGCCTGGCTCGGCCTCGAGACCCGCGGAACTGAAGGCCCAGCCGTCGATACCGGCAGCCCGGAGTCGAGCCCTCACCTCGGCGTACGCACTTCGGCAGATGTTGCCCTTGCAGACGAAGAGTACACGGCAGGGGCGCGGCGGAAGCCGGCGGATCGATCGGCGGAGAAGCACACCACCCCACGGCGTCGCGCGCGCAATCTCCGACATGAGTCGATTGACGAGCCGCGCCGCGCGACCCTCGCCACCCAGTCGCGAGAGAAAGGTCGGTTGCCATCCGCGGCAGCGTATCACGCGATGCGGGGAGATTCCCGCGTGAACGCGGCGGAGACGCTGGCGCGGCCTTCTCGGCGCGTGCTCATGCTCTGCTACTACTTCCCCCCGATCCGCTCCTCGGGGACAGCACGGAGTCTCGAGTTTGCCTCGCGGCTGCCGCGGCATGGCTGGGAGCCCGTCGTGCTCACGGTCCGCGATTCGAAGGAGCCCTGGTCCTCCCGCCAGGAACCCGAGCCGGAAGGCATCGAAATCTGGAGAACGCGCGAGTTCAATCTCCACGGGCTCGCGAACTTCCTGCACGGGTCCATCTGCCGGATCGCCCGCACCTTCGGGTCGCCGCCCGAACGCAACTACATCTACGATCTCCTCTGCCTGCCCGACGCCCAGATCGCATGGCAGAGCACGCGGGCGGGGATCAGTCTCGCCCGCGATGTCGACCTCATCTACGCGAGTTGCTCACCGTTCAGTTCGGCAATCAGTGCGTGCAAGATCAAGCGGCGCACGGGGCTACCCCTGGTTGTCGACTTTCGCGACCCCTGGAGCCTCAACACCCACCACAGGGAAAGCCCGAGGCGGCAGCGCGCGATCCGGCGATTCGAGAAGCTCGTCGTCGAGCAGTGCGACCGGCTGATTCTAAACAGTGAAGGCGCAGCCGAACTCTATCGCGCGACGTATCCCTCGGAGGCGAGCAAGTTCGTCGCCATCCCGAATGGCTACGACGCGCTCAACCTGGCACCGCCGAGCGACCGGAGTCAGGAGGGCAAGTTCACGATCATGCACATCGGCCACTTCTACGGTGCGCGGCAGCCCGATCGACTTCTGGAAGCGATCCGGATGGTCGGGGATCCCTCCGTCGAGTTCGTGCAGGTCGGCGACCCGTTCCCTAGCCTCGAGCATTACTCCGAGAGCGTGCCGATCCGGCTAGTTCCGAGCGTTCCGAGGGCCGAGGCTCTGAAGCTGATGACCACCGCGTCGCTCCTCTACCTGGTCCAGGGTCGCGTCGGTCAATCGCGGGACATTGCGGTCGCGGCAAAGACGTATGAGTATCTGGCGACGGGGCTTCCAGATCCTTGCGGACTGTCCTCTCGGCGACAATGCGGATATCGTCGCCCGATACTCGACACATTCATTTGTCGTAACCTCCGGACAGACAGAGGCGATTGCGGCTGCCCTGCGAGACGCACTGTCTGCGCGAGGGGACGCCCTGCCGAGGATCGATGACGCTTTCGTTCAGCGGTATGACCGTGACAACCTGACGGGGCGGCTGAGCGATGTTTTCGAGGACGTGCTACCTCTTGGCGCCAACCGGTCCAGAGGTTCCAACGCCAGGCGGAGCGCCGGTCTCACGAGGAATCGACCGGAGTGACACTCGCCTCCGACTGCTCCGGAGTGAACGCCCAGGGTCATTCGCGGGAGCGGCGGACAATCCTGGACGGTGTCTGCGTGATCAGGCCGGAGTGCATCGTCCGCTGCTGAGTCCGTCACTCGAGGCGCGGACGGCGCCTCTTGTCTCAGCTTCCGCACAGGGCTACGATCCCGTCCCCGAGGTCCTATTCATGAGCGCGGCGCGGCAATCGGTCACGAAGGCGCTAGTCGGTCCCCGTCATAGTCCGCTGCTGTCTGTGGCTGTCTCGGGAACGCGGCACGCGGAAGGGGCACCCTCCATTTCCCATCGCGTCTCGGGGATTCTGGGGTTTCATCGCGACCCGTCGTGGAGGGTAAAAGCGCCGCCGGCCGAGGACGATTCAGGCCGCCGACAGTGGACTGGGGTCAGGGTTGCCGTGCTTCTCGAGCTCCTCGGAATTCTGCTCGCCGTGGGCACGATCCTCCTGTTCCGCGACGCCGTCGTCGATGATGCGTTCATTTCCCTGCGCTATGCTCGAAACTGGATCGGAGGCCATGGACTGGTGTACAACCCTGGCGAGTTCGTGGAGGGGTACACGAACCTCGGGTTCGTACTTGCCGTGTCGTTGCTTGGTGTTTTCGGTATCGATCTGCTCGTGGCGGCGAGGCTTCTCGGCGTGCTCGGCGCAGCGGTCGCGATAATCCTGGCTCCGCTGGTGGTCTTCCGGGCAGGCGAGAGCCGGCCGCTCGAGGTCGGGGTGGCTCGGTTTCTCTGTCTGAGCAACTTCGCTTTCATCTTCATGGCCTGGACGGGGATGGAGACGTGCTTTTTTGCCGGTGTCCTTGCCCTTCTCGCGTGGATGTCCAAATCGGCCGCGTTCTCCTTTACATCGTCGACGGGGCTGCTGGCCGGCATTGCCTTTCTGGTGAGGCCTGAAGGTGCTCTCATCGGACTGCTGTTCCTCGGAATCTCTGCTTGGCGCCATGGCGTACGCGCAACGGCCCGGAGTGGTGGGCCCTGGATCTTCGCGGGAGTGTGCTTCGCCGCCGAACTCTGGCGTCTGCGCTATTACGGGGCACTATTACCGAACACAGCTCTCGTCAAGGGATTCACGAAGCTCCCGTCTGACCTTCCCTGGTACGGCGCCTTCGGGGATGACATGGTGGAGTTTCTTTCACAGACCGGCGGAGCCGCGGCGCTGATCCTGATCCTCCTGGCTCTCGGATCGACCCGCCAGCGCATCCGCTGGGTTCCTGCTCTCGGAATCTGCGTCGCGCTGGTGGCATTCGAGGTCTACTCCGGCGGTGACTGGATGCTCTGCTACCGCTATCTGCTGCCGATGTTGCCCTTCTACGCAAGCCTCGTGGCAGCCGGGATCGTCGAGGTATTTCGCATACTGGAGAATAACGGCACGGGACGGTTCCTGCGAGCGGCCGTTCTTGGCGCTGTCCTGGTACTCGCGGTCGGGAACTGGGGCTTCGGGATCCAGTTCCGCAGCCAACAGGACGAATACCCACAGTTCGTGATGACTTCTCGCGACATGACAAGTGCTGCCAAGTGGATGGCCGGGCGATACCCGAGCGACTACCAGATCACCTGCTGGAGGATTGGAGCTCTAGGCTACTATTCCAACCTCGCGGTCATCGACACAATCGGTCTGACCGACCGCACCATCGCTCAGACAAGACACGACGACCAAGCGCGGCAACGGTACCTGCATGAACGGATGCCGGAGCTTGTGCTTGCGGAGGGCCGTCCGTCCGTTCTGCCGCTCGAGGCGCGGGAGTTCAACGGCTACCCTTACCGGTTCGTCCGGGAGTTCAAGCAGGGTGCTCAGCAAACGTGGTTGCTCTACGAGCGGGCCGCGCCGCCAGTTGGGGACCAGCGGTCACCTGGACCTTCCTGAAGTCCCGTCGCGGGCGTTACGCGGGCGACAGAGGGCGTCGTACATCGCCCGCGCAGGCTGGTCTCCGCCGATCGTGACGGGGCCAGAGGTGTGTCACGATACGAACTGCGAACTCGAGTCAGCGGGCGTCGGTCCGGATGACGCCCAGCACTTTCGGCGGTGTAACCGGCGGCTTTGGATCGGGAGCACCGTTCGCCTTGCAGCGCGGATCGAACCTGCAGCCGATCACTTCGCTTCCGTCGACGTATGCACCGACCGCAACCGGCCAGGATCCGCCTCGGCCCCCAGCGCGAGCCGGGCTCGTCGAACTGAGATGGAAATCACCCGCCTCAGGATCGACGAAGAGCGGGTCGACCACCCGGGAATGCGATTCTCGGACATTCTCGCTGCTGCAGTTCGCGGCAAGAATCGAGCGCCATTGTTCGAGCGTCGAACTGTGGTTCTTGTTCGCGGTGAAGTTGGCACTCTTCTTCGGATCAACAGGGTAGTACATGTTGTGGTCAAGATACGCCTGAGTACAGATTCCGTCAGCATCCGTTGTGGAGGCCCAGCGCAGATACCCGGTGTAGCCACCGAGCGAGTCACCGGTTCTGCTCACGATGAGGTTGTTGAACATGCTGTTGTTTGCCCTGGATCGAGTGGGCCCCGTGACCGGAGCGGCCGTGATCCCGTCATTCAAAGGCCGGTAGATCGTGTTGTTGTACAGCATGTCACCGTCGCAGAAGTTGTTGGAATCCCAGCCAATCGATCCCGAACGGTTCGACACATTCTGATAGGCGCGGTTATCGCCCGCACTGTATGGACGGAACCCGGGATCGCAGGTTTCCTCGAAGCCGGCGGGGCATTTCCCGGTGTTGAAAGAGATGCACGCGCCCATGTCGCCGGTGCAGTAGTTGAACCGGACTCGCGAATACTCCGAGCGTCCTTTGAACCAGAGCCCGAATCGCATCTTCGGTGACACGCACGACCGCGAGGGGTCCTCGAGCCGGAAGTCGTTGTTCTCGACGACAGCGCCTGACATTGAATAGAAGTGGATGAATGAGACGCCGTCAGGTGCGAGGGGGCAGTAGTCGGGACAAGAGCTGTCGATCACGAAGAGGTTATCGCGGACGATCCAGCCTTCGCGCGCGGTCCAGCCGTTGGCATCCTGCTGGTTCATCGTCATGATGCTCGCCGTATTTCCGGTCCCGGCGGCTCCGGGGCATCGGAAGACGATGCGCTCGAGGGTGACGTGGTCGGCGGAATCGGTGAGCGCTTCAGCGGCACGCAGGCGGCCGTAGACGGTGATGTCGCTGATGACGAGATAGTCTAGCGCAGAATCTCCCAGCGTGATCGTTGCCTCCTGATCCGAATTGGAGTAGGAGGTGGGACGGAAGACAGCCGACTGACCGGGCATCCCTCTAAGGGTCTTCCGGGCGACGGCGGTGCCGCCAGTGCCCATGATCTTCCAACCGTTGAGCCCGGAGATGGAGTAGGTCCCTCCGAGGGCGTAACACGTGTCACCGGCGGACATCACCTGAACACAGCGAGGGAAGGAAGCGCAGGCGTCCGTAGTCTGGTTCGTGCACCCGGCAGTGTCCTTCCCGCTCGTCGAGATGTAGTAGTCCTTGGCGAGTGCCGGTGAGGCAGCGAACGCCGAAAGGACATGGAGCGTCGCAAGGAGCGTCGCGGTCAGGGTCAGCCGTGCAGGCACAGAGATCCCTCCTCCAGGACAGGTGGACACCCGGAGCACACTTGCAAGAACTGCGCCACGGCCACGGCGTGAAACCGGGTAGGCGTGAACCCCAGGGCCCACAAGACCGTAATCGGGACCGACGATGTCGTGCCGAACTGCGCCCTTCTAGACATGCGCGACTCGAGTTTGGAGCTGGCCGGTTTCGACCCGTGAAGCGGTGGAATTCTCGAGCAGCGTCGCGTCGATCAGGAACTTCGGCGCCCAATTCGGATACTCCCACCAGCAATATCCTGCATTCACGGGGAAAGAGCCCTTCACGCCGCCGCGGACCGGCACCGGACCATCGAGCCGTACGGACTTCCGGACATACGCGAGGGCTTGGTTCGCAGCGCGCTTGTAGGCCAGATTCCCCGTCAACTCGTGCAGCAGCAGCCAGGAATGGGCTACCTGCGCGTTGCCGGTCAGGCAGCACCAGGAGGGATCCCCGCGCCACTCGCTGTCGAGCCGGCCCGGGAGGAGACCGCTCGGGCAGAGCGCGGTAAGTAACCCGTCGGCGCAGCGAGTTGCCGCGCCAAGGAGATGGGGATCGGCAGCGAACCGATACGCCTCGACGACACCGCGCAGGACGTAGCCGATCGTATGGGAGAGCGGTCGCGTTGGATCGTCGAGACAGCAGCTTGAGAACCAGCCGTTCTCAGACTGAAGCTTTAGTGCCCAGCGAATGTTTGCAAGACCGTGGTCGCCGTATCGCTGTTCCGACGCTACGCGTGCAGCCTCGAAGAGGCCCCAGGCGACATGCGTCTCGTACGCCTTTTCGTCGTGTCTGGTGAATGGACTTGGGCTCCTCCTCCAGGCACCATCGGGACTCTGTGTTTCGCAGAGCCAGTCGGCCGCACGGCGCATCGGGGAAATGAACTCGGGCCACTCGCGGGCGCCCGCTGCAAGGCCGAGGAGGATTTGCCCGGTGTTGAAGGTCACGGGGACGCGGGGTGACTGCCGGATCGTTCCGCCGGGGAAGGCTCCATTGGGAAACTGGACCGAAACCAGCCAGTCGAGCATCCGTCGGGCGCGGTCGCGGAAGTCCGGGTCACCGCTGATCCGCGCCCACTCGAGCATGGTAGGCACGATGTAGCCGGTGGTCTCGGGATAGGAGTCGCCCCATCCGCTGAGCAGGCTGAAGTGCCGCGCCACCCCGCCGTCCCGGGACGCGGAGTGGTCCTGCGCTGCCCTCAGCCAATCGGCGCAGGCTGCGGCCACCGGGAGGGCCCCCGGGTCGGTCCTGTGAGGGGGGCCGAGGAGATGGTCGCGCAAAGCCTCCCGACGGGCCCGCCAGGGCACTGTCAGCGAGGCTAGCCACTCGCCCGGCGAGCGAGGAAGGTCCATGCGACGTCACCGCCCTCGCAGCTTCTTCAGCGCGGCAAGGTACTCAAATGTCCTGGTTTGGAACACCGTCAACATCACGGTTGTGAATATGGTGACTCCAGCGAACACGAGCAAGACGAGGCGGAAAGGGGCGGACCATGCCTCGGGAAGACCGGCGCGGAGGGCTAGAACGGCGCCCCCCATGATCGCTGCCCCGAAAATCGGGGGACCCGTCGCCGCCAAGTACTCCCGGGCCGTCAGACCGATCCGGTGCGAAACCCGAATCAGCGGCAGGAAGGACAAGCAGCGGGTAGATCAGCACCCGACGGCCGCGACAGCCGCCAGTCCACCCATGCTGGCAACCACGAACGAGAAGGGAAGTACAACGAGAGCGGCGAGGTTCAATCGCATGGCGAATCCGGAGTCACCCGTCGCGTTCAGAATCTGCGGAAGGAGCGGTGCGAGAGACCGGATCGGAGTGCAGAGGGCGAGAAGCATCAACGGAGTAACAGCATCGATCCACTTGTCGCCGAACAACAACGGTACGAAGTCGGGGGCGAGGACTGCCAGGCCGACCGAGGCGGGGATCGTGACGAAGGCGAGAGCCGCGCTCGCAGACAGGAAGACGCGCTTCACCTCGCTGCGGTGGTCCTGCACCGTCGCGAAGGCCGGCCGCGTGATCCTCACGAGCAACGCCGTGATCTTGTCGACGGGCGCGCTGGCAATCGTGAACGCGAGCGAGTAGGCGCCGAGCGGGCCGGCCCCCAGTCGTCTTCCCACCACGACATAGTCGGAATTCGAGTACGCGTACCACGCCACGCGTGCCACCACGAGATGATAGCTCAGCCTGAGAGCGTCCCCGAGTTCCGCGGGGCGCGGGATCGCGAACCCCCGTGGATCTCTCACGACCATGACAAGTGTTCCGACGGATGTTCCAACCAGCTGCCCCAATACCAGGGACCAGTAGCCGAACCCGAACCAGGCCAGGACGAGCGTCAGCGGCCCCGTGATCGCCCCCTGGCCGATCTCGAGCATCGCCAGGTAGCGGAAGTCCATGGCGCGTTCCATGAGCCCGTAGGGTACCGTTCTCAGGCCAATGATCAGGAACTCGGCGCTCATGACCATCATCACCGGGGTGAGTCGAGGCTCGCCGTAGAAACGCGCCGCGAGCGGTGCCACGGCAATCGAGAGTCCCATCGCGGCGAAGCCACGCCGAGCGCAAGCCCGTTGAGTTGTGCGATCTGGTGCCGCGACACGGTTCGGAGGTAGACGACGTGTTCGCCAGGCCCAGTTCGGTCACGAGCTGCACGAAACCGATGAATACGCCCGACATGCCGATCAAGCCGTAGTCGGACGGCTGCAGCATGCGGGCGACGAAGATCGTGCACGACCAGGCGATCAGTTGGCTGAAGATCTTGGCCGACGCCGTCCAGGCGACCCCTCCAGCGATTCTGCGATTCAGGGCGTTCCGATCACGCTCGGCAGTGTCGATGAGAGGGTCTCCTTCACCCGTGCCCGCTTCCTCGCTCCTTGAGTCGTCGTTCACGATCGCACGGGTGACGGAGGCTCCGACCTCGCGGCCACCCCCTCGTACACCCCCCGGAGCATCTCCCCGATCGCCGTCCAACCGAATCGCCCCTCGACCAGCTGGCGGCCCTCTGTAGCCAGCCGGTCGCCGAGGGCAGGATCGTCGAAGATACGCCCGACCGCCCCAGCAAACCCCTCAGCGTCGTCGGCGAGCAGGGCGTGGTGCTCGGACTCCACTCCCACCCCCTCGACGGCCATCGCGGTGGCGACCAGCGGGACCTGCTGCGCCAGCGTGTCGAGGATCTTCAGCCTCGTACCCCCGCCATCGAAGATCGGGCAGGCGTAGACCGCTGCCCGGGCGACGTAGGGCCGGATGTCGTCGACGAACCCGGTGAACGTCAGGCCGGGATCGCGCTCCGCCGCCTCGAGAAACTCCGGCGGAGGGTTCCTGCCGATGATCGTCGCCTTGACGTCCGGATAGCGCGCCCTCAGGCGCGGGAGAATCTCGTCGAGCAGCCACTGGACCGCCTTGCGGTTGGGGTACCAGCTGAGGCCCCCGACGAAGATGATCGAGCGCGGCACGACCGGTCGATCGGGCGGGACAGGGCGGAAGTAGCCAAGATCAACGCCGTTCCGGATCACCTCGACATGTGCGTCCGGGATCAGCTCGCGAAGTCGCTCGCGATCGAGCTCGGAGACAGTCAGGTGGGCGCGGAAGTTCGGTGCGCTCCGCTCCTCCAAGCGCGCCAGGCGGCGGGCTTGCAGCTTGAGCAGGTGCCGTGAGGCCAACGATGGCTCCAGCTCGGCGCGCCGCGCCATCATCTGCGATTCGATGTTGTGATGGTTCAGAACGAACGGGTATCCCGGGATCTGCGAGGCATAGGGAGCAAGCCCCACTGTGTCGAAATGCACGATGTCGGGCCGGAACCGCCCGGCGACCTCCCGAAGGCGCTTCGCCAGCTCCTCCGAGTCGAACCAGACATCGTCATAGGTGCGCCCCAGGAGCGTGCTCCACAACAGGATTCGCTCCCTCGCGCGGCGCCGTTCGTCGGCCGGAATCGGGACGATGTCGACGGACGCGCAGATAGCTCGCGAGCTCGCGCCGCGCCTCGTCCAGGCGCTCGGCTGTGGGGAGCAGGGAGCGCTGATTGAGGCAGACGAGCGCCACCTCGTTTCCCAGCGACGCCTCGCGCAGGAGGTGGTACGAACGGATCAGGGAGCCACCCTTCGGCGGCCAGGGCACGAAGTGGCCCAGCCACAGGATCCTCACGCGCCTTCTCCAGGCGATCCGGTCGGCCCCCGGCCGATCGGCGCGTGGGACCTTGCACACCACCCAGCGGAACTTCGCGGTCGTCGTCTGCTCGAGGCGCTCCACGCACTTCACCTCGACGCGCACGCCGGGCCCCATCCGCTCGGCGATCGCGGCTCGCGATCGCCGGCTCCTGGCGCGGCATCCCAGCCGGGACCGGTCTCCAGGTAGACGTCCACCCGGTCGATCGCCTCCTGCACGATCTGCGACCGGACGAGGCCGACGAGCGGCTTGAACGGATGTGTCAGGATCGACGGGCTGACGAACCGGCCGTCCGGCGTGACCAGCACGTCCTCCGCCTTCGTCGTCACGGGAGACAGCCGTCGGCTGGTCAGCCCGCAGCCGCAGGGGACGTCGATGACCTCCGTCGCATCTTCCATCCGGTAGCGGACGAGTGGCATCGCCCGGTTGGTGAGCCCGGTCGCGAGAAAGCCGCCCCCATCCGTTGCCGGCTCGACATACCCATACCCCTCGAGGAGATGGAGGCCATCATGCCGCCCGCATTCGATCGCGAAGGCCACCCGCTCGGCGGCTCCGTAGTAGTCGAAGACCTCGGCCCCGAAGACCTCCTCGATCAGCGTGCGCTGGAACGGATAGAGCGTCTCCGACGTCGTGAGGACGCGCGAGAGGCGCAGCTTCAGATTCCGGTCGCGAGCCAGCACGGCGAGAACGTAGGCGATCGAAGGGTACGTTTCCAGCGCGACGGCCCCGAACCCCCGGATCGCATCCAGGTACTGTGAAACCGTGTTCGGGGCCCAGGTGGAACGCGGAAAGCCAGAGTTCGTTGTCGACGGTGTTTCGAAGCCAGTACGGGGGCCGCTTCCGGCCCGGCGGCACGACCTTGCGGCCCCACACGACCGCGACGGGATCGTCGAGCCGGAGCCCGGCCCGGATCCGTACCAGTCGTTCCGCCGCGCGGTTCCAGACCCGCTGCTCGCGGTCGTAGGCCAGGTGGAGCGGCGTTCCTGTCGTGCCGCTGGTGTGCCCGCCGTGACCCGCGACCCCGTCGGCGTGGAGCGCATTCCCCGCTTCGCGCACGGCCGCCTTGTTCAGTTCCGGGAGGTCCCGCAGATTCTCGAGCGACCCGAGACGGGGAGCCTTGGCCGCCCAGGCCGCCCGGTAGTAGGGAACGCGCTCGCCGGCCCACGCGAGCAGTTCGTTGATCCGCTCCAGCTGGTACCTCGCAACGGTGGGACGTTCGGCGCGATCGAGCTCCTCGAGGATCCGGATCTTCTCCTGGAGCGGCGCCCCCTCGCGGAACCGGGCCAGGCGTGCGGCGTGTGCGTTCAGGAGCAGAGTGCGCAACCAGAGGGGGCTGAGTTCGAAGAAGCGGTCGGAAGGGCGCATTCAGAAACGGACTCCGGCGAAAGGCAGTTCGCGCACAGGAGCGAGAATAATGCCACAATTGTCCGAAAGACCGCCTTCCTGGGGAATGAGACGAGCCGATGAACACGACCTTCGCGAGCCCCGGCGGAAGGCCTCTCCACGTCCTCCACCTGCGCGATTCGGAACGCCTCTGCGGGCCCGGGAAGATCATCCGCGACTGCATCCGGGCCAACCCCGATCGCCAGATCCGCTTCCGCGTCGCCGCCTTCGAGTCGGCAGCATCGAATACGTTCCTCTCCGAGCTGTCTTCGCTCGTCCCGGTCGCGGGGGTTCCCGGTGCGCGATTGAGGCTCGCCGAGGCCGTCCGGGCGCTGACAGGGATGATCCGGGCGGAGCATGTCGATCTGCTCCACACGCACGACGTGAAGGCCAACGCAATCGGGCTCATCGCCGCACGCCGTGCGAGCATCCCGATCGTGGCGACCGTCCACGGCCGCATCCCGAACAGCGCCAAGGCGAGGCTCTACGCCTCGATCGACCAGCTCCTCCTCCGCCGCATGGACCTCGTCTTCGCCGTCTCGGCGATCATGGCCCGGCAGCTCGCGTCCGAGGGCATTCCCGGCGAGCGGCTCGTCCTGGCCCGCAACGGCATCATGCTGCCCGAGCACCCCTTCGGTCTGCGGTCCGACCCGGCTGCGCGAGGAGGGCCACCTCCGCGAAGGGCGACGTCGCCATCGGCCACGTCGGGCGGATCAGCCCGGAGAAGGGGGTGGTCGCCCTCGTCGAGGCCTTCTCCCGGCTGGCGGGCGAGTTCCCCTCGAGCCGCCTGGTCCTCGCCGGCGACGGGCCGGAGGTCGGCCGTGCGCGCCAGACCGCGTCCGCGCGGCGCCTGGGCGACCGCGTCGTCTTCCTCGGCTACCGCGCGGACGTCGAGGCCGTCTACGGCGCGCTCGACCTGTTCGTCCTCAACTCGACGACCGAGGGCCTGCCGAACGCGGTCCTGGAGGCGATGGCCTTCGGAGTGCCGGTCGTGGCGACGGCCGTCGGGGGCACGCCGGAACTGGTCCACGACCGCGAGACCGGCCTCCTGGTCCCGCCCTCCGATCCGGCCGCCCTGGCGAGCGCGATCCGCGCCGTCCTGCGCGACCGGGCGTCCGCGGCGGAACGGGCGCGGCGCGCGCGGGCGCTCGTCGAGGCCGAGTTCGACATGCGGCAGCTTTCCCACTCCGTCAACGAGTCCTATCGGCGGGTGATCGCCGCACGGCAGGGAGGCGTGACCCCGCGGTGAGCACGCAGCGCCACCGGGCGACGGCACCAGGCGACGCATCCGCGTCCTCCACACCGTCATGAACCTCAACTACGGCGGGATGGAGCGCCTGATCGCCGACCTGATCCGCCGGACCGACCCCGCCCGCTTCGAGCTGCACCTGCTCGTGTTCCAGTACGCCGGCCGCTTCGCCGAGGGGCTGGAGGGTCACGCGAAGCTCCACCACGCCGTCCCGCTTCCGAGCTGGACGATGCTCTGGCCGCGGCCACTGGCCGACCAGATCGCCGCGATCGCCCCCGACGTCCTCCACTCCCACAGCGGCGTCTGGTGGAAGTCGGCGCTTGCCGCCCGCCTCGCCGGCGTCCCGCGGGTCGTCCACACCGAGCACGGCTGGGTGCGCAGCGAGAGCCACCTCGTGGCGCTGGCCCTGAAGAAGCTCTGCGCGCGCCTGACGACCGACATCGTCGCCGTCTCGAGCGACCTCGGCGACTACCTCGCCAGATCGGTCGCCGACCGGCCCTCAAAGGTCCGCGTGGTGATCAACGGCGTGGACGTCGACCACTTCTGGCCGCGCCCCGACGACGGCGCCTTGCGGCGCGAGCTGGGCCTCGCCCCGGACGCCCCGCTGATCGTCTCGATCGGCCGGCTGGAGGGGGTCAAGGCCCAGGACGTCATGCTGCGGGCCTTCGCGCGGCTTCGCGACGGTTGGGGCGACGGGCCGGCCGCCGTCCTGCTGCTCGTCGGCGACGGCGCGGAGCGGGAGCGCCTGACGCGGCTCGCCGGGGAACTCGGCATCGCCGACGCCGTCCGCTTCGCCGGCTGGCGGAACGACGTCGAGGCGGTGCACGCCGCCGCCGCGCTCTTCACGCTGACCTCGACCAGCGAGGGGACCTCGATCGCGCTGCTCGAGGCGATGGGCGCCGGGATCTGCCCCGTGGTCACCGACGTCGGCGGGAACGCGGCCGTGCTCGGGACCGGACCTCGCGCACAGGCTGGTCCCGGCGGGCGATCCCGTCGCCATCGCTGCCGGCTGGGAGACCGCCCTGCGCGACCACGGCCGGCGGCAGCGCGACGCCGACGCCGCCGCGCCCGCGTCGTGGAGCAGTTCAGTATCGCGGCGACGGTCCGGCAGTACGAGGCGATCTACGCGCGGGGCGGCTAGCCGTCGCGGCCCGCGCCGTCCGCCAGCGTCTACCGGCGGCCCCCAGCACCGCGAGCGGCGTCAGGAACGGGTGTCCGAGCCACACGAAGCGGCCGTCCGGACGGGCCGCGACGACCGCGTAGCCGAAGAGCGCGAGGCTCCCCAGCGCGCCGACCACGAGCGGGAGGTAGCGGCGCCGCTCGACGGCGGCATCCGGACGCAGGGCAGGGACGGCGGCCAGCGCGAACACCCCCTGCAGCCCGAACGACAGCGCGAACGCGAGGTAGACCCGCCCCCGCGCGAGGTTCTCCCAGAGCATCAGCCCCATCCAGAACGCGTAGTCCCCGCGCGCCGGCGACAGGGCCCGCCCGAGCCGCCGAGGCCGCGGCGAACGCCACCGGGAAGAGCGCCAGCGCCGCGACCGACCGGGCCGTGAAACGGCGCGCGGCGCGCACTGCGCCAGCGCCACGGGCGCCAGCAGCACGACCGACTCCTTCGCCAGGCCCCCCAGCAGGCCGACCGCCACGAAGGCCCACCACCGCTCCGTCAGCACGAAGAACAGCCCCGCGGCCACCAGGCAGAGCGCCGGCGGATCGACCAGCCCGGTCGTCCCGTAGTAGTAGAACGGGAACGACCAGACGAAGCCCAGCGTCCCGGCCAGCTGCCACGCCGGGGACGGCTCGAACAGCCGCAGGGTCCGCCAGACGAACCAGGTCGCGCCGAGGAGCGCCAGCACGTTCACGACGTTCAGCGCGGTCAGCGGCTCGAACGGGAGTTGGGCCGCCAGCCACGGCGCCAGCGGACGGTAGGTGAAGGGGGCCCAGAGCGGAATCGTGCGGGGTCTGCCCGCGGAAGTAGTCGACCAGCGCGACGTACTGCGCTTCGTCGATCGACAGCAGGTCGGGCGGCCGCTCGACGCCGGCCGAGGTAGCGCGCCAGGTCCCCCTTGTTGAAGTTGAGCGCGCTGACGACCAGCACGCTCAGCGCGACCGCGGCATAGGCGAGCCAGGCGCGCCGCGCCGGGCCGGCCGCGCTGGCACCCATCGCGTCAGGCCCCGGCGTCGACGGCCCGCGCGAGGTCGTGGACCGGCAGGGCCGAGGGGCCGCCGAGGCTCGCGATCACGTCTCCCATCGTGCCGAACCGGAAGCCGGCCAGGAGCGCCGCGACGCGCCCGCCCATCGCGCCGATGTTGACCCGGTGCCGGAGGTTCCGGAGCCGCCCCCCGGCGACGACCGGCTGCTCCGGGTCGAACTCCCACGGGTGGACGTAGACCACCGCCGGCTGCCGCTCGGTGTCGTTGATCTGCCGCAGGGCGTGCCGGGTCAGGGCCGGCGGGTAGATCCGCAGGTAGCCGCCGCCGGCGCAGGGGAGGGTCATCCCGAACAGGCGGAACGTCGACGGGGGGAACTCGACGAAGTCCGGCACGTCGGGCAGCGGGCGATAGGGGAAGCGGGGCGCCCCCGGGATCCCGTACCGGTCGTGGAACACGGGGTAGACGCTGCTCTCGAGGCGGATCCCCTCCTCGGCCAGGATCGGGAGGGCCCAGAGGCTCTGTTTCGTAATCGAGAAGGTCGGGGCCCGGTAGGCGGTACAGGGCCGCCCCGTGGCGTCCTGGAGCGCGCCAAGGGCCTCTCGCAGGTCGGCCCGGAACTCCGCCGGGGTCTGCGAGTAGACCAGCCGGTGCTCCTGGCTGTGGCAGCCGATCTCGTGCCCCCGCTCCGAGATCGAGCGGACCAGCTCCGGCCGCCGCCGGGCGACCCACCCGAGGATGAAGAAGGTCCCCCGGACGCCGCTCCGGTCCATCAGGTCGAGCAGGCCCGTGAGGCCCTGGTCGATCCGGGACGAATAGCCCTCCCAGGCCTCGCGCGGGACCGAGCCCTCGAAGGCCGAAACCTGGAAGTAATCCTCGACGTCCACGGTGAATGCGTTGAGCGGGGCCTGGGGCACAGGGAGATTGTGGGGGCCGCGGGCCCCTCCGGCCACGGGGTGCCTCAGGACCCCGGAAAGGCCGCGCTCCGGGCCCGGGGACGGGCGCTCCGGGGGAAATCGGGTTGGCCGGACCCCCGCCCTCCCCGTATATACTCAGCGCCAGGGACGGGGATGGGACGTCGCCGAACGGCGCGCGGACCGCGCGGTTTGGCCTCCCTCCCCCGGCGGTAGTGGTTCCGAAGCGCAGGGGCGGCGGCAGGACCGAAGGGTGAAACAGCCCACGGTCCAGTGTCGTCTGTAGCTCAGCGGATGCGGCCGGGGAGGACAACGGCATCGTGGGTCGCGGGGGCGACCAGGGTCGCGATGCCGGACGCGGAGGCTGGACCTGATGGGGGCTACTGCCCCGAATTTGCCGAGGCTCGACCCGGACGCCGTCCTGATCGTCGGCGAGGGGAACGCCGCGCGCCGCTGTTCGCACGCCCTCGTCGAGCAGGGCGGCGGAAGGCTGCGGCTCGCGGGCGTGGTCCCGCCGGCGGAGCTGGCGGCGTGGTACGCGCGTCCCGAGCCTGGGACCAACGGCGGCCACCCCGGCAACGGCCGCCCGCCGCGCCGCATCGTGCTCGCGCTCGACGACCGGCGCGGCGCGCTGCCAGTCGACGAGCTGGTCCGCCTGCGCTTCCAGGGGATCGACGTCGTCGACGAGCAGCAGTTCCTCCAGGAGCTGACCCACAAGATCCCGGTGACCACGATCCGGCCCAGCGACCTCGTCTTCTCCGAGGGGTTCAAGCTCAACAACACGAAGCTCGCGGCCAAGGTCTGCGTGGACTGGTTCATCGGCGCCGTGCTCCTGGCGCTGTCGCTGCCGCTGATCGGCCTGGCCGGCCTGGCGATCATCGCGGAGAGCGGGTTCCCGATCTTCTACCGCCAGGATCGCGTCGGCCGCGGCGGGCGGACCTTCCGGATCTTCAAGCTGCGCACGATGCGCCAGGACGCCGAGCAGGACGGGCCGCAGTTCGCGTCCGAGGACGACCCGCGGATCACGCGCGTCGGCCGCTTCCTGCGCCGGATCCGGCTCGACGAGCTGCCGCAGCTGATCAACGTCTTCCGCGGCGAGATGGCGATCGTCGGCCCGCGGCCGGAGCGGCCCGTCTTCGTCAACCAGTTCGAGTCGCTCTCGCCCTACTTCACGCTGCGGAACTCCGTGCGGCCGGGGATCACGGGCTGGGCGCAGGTGATGTACGGCTACGCCTCCGGCAGCGACGAGGCGCTCGAGAAGCTCTCCTACGACCTGTACTACATCAAGCACTTCTCGCTGCGCCAGGACCTCGAGATCCTGCTGCGCACCGTCTCGGTCGTGCTGTGGGGGAAGGGGCGATGACGGCCGCCGCTACGCGCCCGGCCGTCATCCTGACGATCAACGTCCGGGATTACTTCCAGGCCTCGGCCTTCGCCGGCTCGGTCCGGCCGCAGGACTGGGACTGGTACCCCTCGCGCTACGAGGAGACCGTCGCGCAGCTGCTCGATCTCTTCGCGGCCGAGAACGCCCGGGCGACCTTCTTCGTGCTCGGCTGGCACGCGAGGCACCGCCCCGCGGTGATCCGCCGGATCGCCGAGGCGGGGCACGAGGTCGCCTGCTCCGGGACGATCGGCCGGCCGCTGGTGGACCTGACCGTGGCCGGCTTCACCGGGAGCGTCGCCGCCGCCCGCGATGCGATCGAGGATGCCGCGGGCGTTCCGGTCGCGGGCTGGCGCGCCCCGGCCTACGCGCTCCACCCGCGATCGACGTGGGTCTTCGAGGTCCTCGAGTCGCTCGGCTTCACCTACGACTCGAGCCTGGCACCGCGCGGCCCGCGTCGTGCGGCGCCGTACCAGCCCCCGGCCTTCCGGATCGGAGACCTGTGGGAGGTGCCGCCGTCCCGCGTCAACTGGTTCGGGAAGCGGTTCCTGCCCGACACCGGCAGCCTCCGGCACCTGCCCTTCCGTTTCTACCGCCGGTTGCTGGAAGGGACCGTTGGCAGCGCGCCGACGCGGCCCGTGCTCTGCCTGAGCAGCTGGGAGTTCGACGCCGACCAGCCGCGCCTCTACGCGCCGACCGGGAACCGGTGGCTGCACTACCGCAACCTCGGGAGCACGGACTGGAAGCTGAAGCTCCTGCTGCGGCAGTACCGCGCGCTGGGGGTGATGGACGCGATCCGCGGCGGGGCGATGGCCGCGGCCGGCGATCCGGCGGAGGTGGCCGCCGACGATGCCTACCAGGTCGCGCCGAGCGGTCCGGTCGTCGCGCCGCCGCGCTCGTCCTGGTGGCGGGTCACGCCGTAGCCACCGGCAGTCCGCGGTCGCCGTGCGCGGGTTGTCGGGGTGGGCGAAGAAGTAGTTGCACGGAACTGACCGTCCATGATAGGCATCTCGTCAGGGAGAACGCGCCCGAACTTCCAGACCGCACCCGAGTACCCGTGCGCCAGCAGGAACTCGAAGACCTCGGCGGCACGTCGGCCGCGTGGACCTCCATGTACCAGTTCGGGAACGTGCCGCTCATGAGCTCGACGGCTCCCCGCAGAACGGCCAGTCGTGGCCTTCGACGTCGCACTTGATGAACGCGGGCGGCGGCAATCTTCCCTGCGCCAGAAGAGCGTCCAGGGTCTCGAGCCGCACGTCGACCCGGTGAGCCCTGTCGTCTGGCGTCGCGAGCGCGGCGAGGTAATAGCCGGCGAACGCCGCGGCCTCGGGAATCACGAACTCCGCGTGGCCCGGAGTCGATCGGATAGCCCCGAGGAAGAGTCTCGATGTTCTGGAGCGAGGAGCCAGACGGGCCGTCGACCGAGAGGACATCGAGATTCTCGGGATCGGCTCGAAGGCGAAGACCCGCCCGTCCGGGCCGACCGCCCGCGCCATCGCGACCGCAAACGCTCCGGCGTTCGCGCCGAGGTCGAAGGCAACGTCTCCCGGCGCCAGGAACGGCCGAACGCGCGCGCCAACTCCTCTCGAATCCGGCATACTGCGCGGACGCTCGCCGGGCAAGCACGAACCGCCGCAGCCAATTGGGCCCGCAGCGGGAGCAGGCCTCGCACGACAGCCTTCAACGCGCGCTGGGAGGCCATGCCCGCCATTCTACGCGGCGGCTCCCCCCGCTACCGCCTCCGCCACCCGCCTCCGCCCCCCGGCAGCACCGCGTCCCGCCCCGGCCGCCTCGGCTCCCAGGGCGCGATCCACGGCGAGAGCGGCAGCCGGTCCTCGGCGATGTCGCGGTCCTCCGCCAGCCCGGCCGAGCCGGCCACGGCCGGCGCCCACTCCTCGCCGCGGCGCTTGCCGGCGATCTCGTCCAGCTCGCGGTGGGCCAGGTCGCGGATCTCCGGCCGCAGCCCCTGCGCCGCGATCTCCTCGGTGAAGGCGCGGCGCCCCTCGACCAGGTCGGCCACGAAGGCGGTGATCTGCTCGCTCGAGTAGAAGTTCTCGGCGCGGTAGGGGGACAGGTCGGTCCCCTCCGAGCGGACGACCTCCTCGGTGTTGAGCCGGCCCTTGAGGTACTCGTTGGTGCCGCGCAGGTCGCCGCGCTGCAGCGCGGCCATCAGGTCGATCGGCACGCGCGTCACCTTGCGGACCAGCTTCTTCGCGCCGGTCACCTTGTCGGTCTCGATGATCTCGCCGACGCCGCCGGTGTTGTACTGGAAGAAGTGGACCTTGCCCGGGTGACGGTTCACGAGGTCCATCACGATCTCGTGGAACGCGTTCACCTTGCGCCCCTGCTGGCCGACGATGAAGTCGTCCATGCCGACGATCCGGACGCTCTCGCCGGCCTTCTCCGGCACCGTCGCGAACGAGTGCGTCGACTCGCCCCACAGGTAGGCCAGCACGCCCTGCTGCGGCGTCAGGCGCTGCGCGAAGGGCATGATCGTGGTGCGGCGCGTGATGAACGAGAAGACGATCCCGTCGAGCTGGTCGAGCGGCGCGACGTTGATCGAGTCGTGGCAGATCGAGACGAACTTGCCGGCCGCGCTGGACCACCAGCCGGCGCCGGTCCAGGACGCCGCGGCCGTTCTCGCCCAGCCGCTCGTCGAGGAAGCTGGCGCGGCCCTTGGCGTCGACCATCATGTTCTCGAGCAGCGTGCTCTTGTGGGCCAGCGCGTGGTACATCGCCTCCTGCAGCTTGATGTCGACGTCGGTCTTGACGTAGAAGTTCTGCTCGGTGCCGAACGACGAGCCGTCGCGCCGCAGCCAGACGATGTCGTCCTGCGCGACCCAGGTCCCCTCGCCCTGGTCGGGGTCGAGGCCGAGCTGGTGGCAGGACCAGGTCGACTTGCCGGTGGCGGTCAGGCCGAACATGAAGACGCCGAAGGTCTTGAGCTTGCCCGCCTTCGCGTCGCGCGCGCGGACGACCTTGGTCCCGGCGTGCAGGCCCAGCATCCCGCGCTCGTCGGCGCGGTACATCCCCTGGCGCAGGAACCCCTTCTTGCACTCGCCGGTGTAGTCCGAGCCCAGCGCGATGTTGATGTCGTGCTCGGGGAGCGACAGGATCTGCATCCGGACCGGGTGCTCTTCCGGGATGTCGATCATGATGAACTCCGGCCCGGGCCGGCCCGGCCGGACGTCGTTCATCGTGCAGCCCCACATGTAGGCCAGGCGCGCGTTCTTGGGGTCGGCGACCGAGACGTAGAGGTTGCAGATCGGGTTGAACTCGGGGTTGTCGCCCATCTGCCGCCGGATGTGGACGAAGGGCAGCGTCCGGATCAGCTGCAGCACCTTGTGCAGTTGATCGGGCGAGCGCTCGGCCAGCTGGAGCTGGAGCTTGCTGGCCCGCGGCAGCCAGACCTGGGAGCTGCCGAGGAAGAGCGTCCGCGCCGCCATCCGCGAGGAGATCGCCGAGTACCAGACGTGGGAGCCGTCGGCGGTCCGGCGGGCGAAGGGGAGGGCCATCCGCCGCAGCTGGCGCATCGAGACGTGCCGGATGTTCGGGCCGTCGAGGCTGCTCCTCAGGTTGTCGGCGAATCGCCTGTAGACATCGGGATCGTACGGGCCGCTTGCCATGCAAGGACCTCTCGGGACAGCGGGCGGAAATCGGATGTTAGTCGGTCCGGAGCGCCGAGGGCAAGCGAAGGCGGGCCCGGTTGTAGTCCCCTGCCGATTGTCCTATGGTGGGTCCCCCTACCCAGCACGGACTCGGAGGAGTCCATGCCCCTCACCTGGATCCTGGTCGGCGCGGCCGGCGTCGTCATCGCCACGGCCGCCGCGGCCGCTTTCTATCGCCTCAGGAACTACCGGAAGGCGGGCCCGAACCAGGTGCTCGTCATCTCCGGGCGTCCGTCGACCCTGACGGACGCCGAGGGACGGACCCGAACGGTCGGCTACCGGCTCCAGATCGGCGGCGGCACCTTCGTGCGGCCGCTGGCGGAGACGGTGGACGTCCTGCCGCTCGAGGTCTTCTCGATCTCGGTGAAGGCGCCGGACGTCATCACCTCGCAGGGGGTGCTGATCTCGGCCGACGCCCAGGCGCAGGTCAAGGTCTCCTCCGAGGAGGGGGACCTGCACCGCGCGGTCGAGAACTTCCTGTCCCGCGGCGCGTCCGGCATCACCTACGTCGCGCAGGAGGTCCTGGAAGGGCACCTGCGCTCGGTGCTGGGCGGGATGACCGTCGAGGAAATCTACACCGGGCGCGAGCAGGTCGCGGAGCGCCTGCGCCGGCAGGCCGATCCGGACTTCCGGCGGCTGGGGCTGGAGCTGGTCTCCTTCTCGCTCAAGGACGTGGCCGACGCCCAGGGCTACATCGCCGCGATCGGCGCCCGCCGCCTCGCGGAGATCAAGCGCGACGCGGCGATCGTCCAGGCCGAGACCGAGCGCGACGCGGCGATCAACGCCGCCGAGGCCCGCAAGGAAGGCGACGTGGCACGGCTGCGCGCCGAGGCCGAGCTGGCCGAGGCGACGCGCGACTTCGAGATGCGGCGGGCCGACTACCAGGCCGACGTCAACACGAAGCGGGCGCACGCCGACCTGGCCTACGACCTCGAGCGCGCGAAGGGCGAGCTGGTCCTGCGGCAGGAGGAGTACCGCGTCCGGCTGACCGAGAAGGAGCTGGCGGCCAAGGTCGAGCAGGCCGAGGTCGTGCGCCGCGAGCAGGAGCTGGAGGCGAACGTCAAGCGGCCGGCCGAGGCGATGCAGTTCCAGGCGCGGCTGGAGGCGGAGACCGACGCCTACCGGAAGGAGCTGGAGGCCAAGGGGCGCGCCGCCGGCGTGCGGCTGGAGGGGGCCTCGCAGGCCGAGGCGATCGCGGCGAAGGGGAAGGCGGAAGCCGACGCGATGCGCCAGAAGGCGGAGTCGTGGAAGCAGTACAACGACGCCGCGCTGGCCGAGATGGTCGTGAATATCCTGCCCGAGCTGGCGAAGAACATCGCCGAGCCGCTCTCCAAGGTGGAGAAGATCATCATGGTCGGCGACGACGCCGGCGTGCCGAAGATCACCGGGCAGGTGGCCCAGGTCGTCGCGCAGCTGCCGACCGTCGTCGAGGCGCTGACCGGCCTGAAGCTCAGCGACCTGATCAAAAAGAAAACGTAGGGGCCGCCCTCTGTGGCGGCCCTCACGTCGGGCCTTTCGGGCCGGCACAGAGGCCGGCCCCTACGGGCGGCGAAACGAATCGGGGCCGCCCGCGTGGATGACCGATGCTGACGGAACGCGTCAACCGGATTGCCCTGTCGCCGACGCTCAAGCTCTCGCAGCGCGCGGCGAAGATGAAGGCCCAGGGGGTCGACGTCGTCGACTTCACGATCGGCGAGCCCGACTTCCCGTCGCCCGAGGCGGCGAAGCAGCGCGGTCAAGGCCGCGCTCGACGCCAACTTCACCAAGTACGTCCACCCCGACGGGATCCTCGAGCTGCGCCAGGCGATCGCCGAGAAGCTGCGCCGCGACAACGGGCTGTCCTACGAGACCGACGAGATCATCGTCAGCCCCGGCGCCAAGAACTCGATCTACAACGTCGTCCTGTCGCTGTTCGGGCCGGGGGACGACGTGCTGATCCCGGCCCCGTTCTGGGTCTCCTACCCGGACCAGGTCGTGCTCTCCGGCGCCAACCCGGTCCTGTTGCGCACCCGCGAGCAGGAGGGCTTCAAGCTGATGCCCTCCGACCTCGCCGCGGCGGTGACCCCCAACACCAAGGGGATCATCCTCAACTACCCGAGCAACCCGACCGGGGCGCTCTACTCCCGGGCCGAGCTGGCCGCGCTGGCCGAGATCTGCGTCAAGGAAGGGATCTGGATCATCAGCGACGAGATCTACGAGAAGCTGATCTACGGCGGGCAGCGCTTCGTCTCGATCGCCTCGATCGACGAGCGCGTCAAGAAGATCACGATCGTCATCAACGGCTTCTCCAAGGCCTTCTCGATGACCGGCTGGCGGCTGGGCTACGCTGCCGGCCCGAAGGAAGTGATCGCCGCCTGCTCCAAGGTCCAGTCGCACACCACCTCGGGCGCGACCTCCTTCGCCCAGAAGGGGGCGCTCGAGGCGCTGCGCAGCTCGCAGATGGACGTCGAGCGGATGCGCCAGGAGTTCGAGCGGCGCAAGAACGCGGTCCTCTACCGGCTGCGCGCGATTCCCGGCGTGTCGGTCGCGTCGCCCGACGGCGCGTTCTACGCCTTCCCGAACGTCACCCGCTACCTCGACAAGGAGTTCGGCGGCGCCCCGGTGCGCAACACCTACGGGCTGGCCTACTACCTGCTCAAGGAAGCGCGCGTCGCGGTCGTCCCGGGCGAGGCGTTCGGCAGCCCCGAGCACATCCGGATCTCGTTCGCGACCTCGATGGACCGGATCGACGAGGGGATGAAGCGGTTCGCCGCGGGCCTGGCGCGGCTCGAGTCGCCGCGCCGGCTGCGCCCGCGCCAGCTCAACAACGTGCTGACGAAGGTCTCGCGCTACGCCGAGGTGCGCGCGGTGCCGTCGATCGACGAGCGCAATACGCTGCTGGCCGAGGCCGAGCGGCACCTGCCGGCAGACTCCTACTTCGAGTGGAACGCCGCGATCGGCGGCGTGGTGGTCCAGCTGCGCACCAACTCGCCGCACCTGGCCGACTTTTTCCAGGAGAACTTCTACCCCGCGCCGCTCGAAGGGGACATCGCGCCGCACGCCGTGATCTACGCGGTCAAGGACATGCCGGGCCGCGAGCCGTCGGCGCTCCTGAGCCTGCCGACCGCGACCGCCTTCGCCTTCAACACCGCCTTCTACGGCCAGGTCCGGACACTGGCGCTGGTCCTGGCCGCGGACGCCGCGACCCGCATCAGCGGCGCGCTGTTCGTCCACGCCGCGGCGATCGACCGCGGCGGCCGCGGCGCGCTGCTCTGGGGGATGCCGGGATCGGGCCGGACCGGGCTGCTGGCCGAGCTGCTGCGCGAGGACGGCGTCAAGCTGGTCGGCAACGACGCGCTGCTGGTCCGGATGTCGGGCGCCGACGCGCTGGTCGACCTGGTCGAGCGCAAGCTCTACCTCAAGGCCAAGTGGGGCCAGCACTTCCCCGAGATCGAGAAGCTGCTGGACCGGGCCAAGCTGGAGAACCTGGTCACGACCCACGACCAGTGCACGGTCGAGTACTGCCCGATCGCGCAGGAGTGCACGCTCGATCGCGGAGCGGCGGCGTGCCTGGCGGCGTCGGGGAGCGGCCGGATCCTGCTCGACCCGGCCTGGCTCGGCGGCGGGCGGCAGCACGTGCGCCGCACCGTCGGCCGGCTCGCGGTGCTGCTGGCCAAGGACCCCGCGCTGCCGTCGGTGCAGGAACTGTCGCCGCGCGACGCGGCGCGCTACCTGTCGGGCGGCCAGCTCCCTGGTTCGCGCGGACCGGCCATCCCGTACCTGAACCCGCACCTCGTCGGCGTCGACGCCGCACGGAACGAGGCGCTGCGCGCGCAGTACGAGCGGCTGTTCGCCTGCACGCGGCCGGTCGTCGTCAACAGCGGGGTGGGCTCGCGCGAGGCGATCGCGCGGCGCGTGCTCGAACTGCTCGGGTAGCGGGAGAGAGCGGGAGAGAGCGGGACCGGCAACCGCAGGCCGGTCGGCCCGTCAGTCGACGGGGATCCGCCGGCTGGAAACCGGCCGCGGATCCCGGAAGCTCCTCGGCTCCGAGCCGTTGCTGGTCGCCTTCGCCAGCCGGCGGCGCAGGCGCACGATCGCTTCCTCTTCGATCTGCCGGGCCCGCTCGCGCGAGAGCCCGAGCATCTCGCCCAGCTCCTGGAACGTCATCGCCGGGCGGCCGTCGAGGCCGAAGCGGTTCAGGATGATGACCCGCTGGCGCTCGGAGAGCAGCGCGACCTCGCGCCGTACCAGCGACCGCACGCGAACCCGGTCGACCACATCCTCGGGCGACGGGGAGCGGGGGCAGGCCAGCCGGTCGAGCACCGTCAGGCCGCCCTCGGCGGAGGCGTCCTGGTCGAGCGAGAGCACGCGCGGTTCCCCGCCGCTGCGGTGCACCACGGTCGCCTCGGTCAGCCCGGCCCGCAGCGCCAGCTCCTCGACCGTCGGAGCGCGTCCCAGCTCCGAGCGCATCGACTCCTCGATCTGCCGCAGGTCGCGCCGCCGCTCGCGCGCGTAGCGCGTCAGGCGCACGGAGCGCCCCTCGCGGCAGAGGTAATCGAGGATCCGCTTCCTGATCCACCACGCGGCGTAGGTCAGGAACTTGACCTCGTGCGACGGGTCGTAGCGGTGGGCCGCCTCGACGAGGCCCATGTTCCCTTCGGCGAGCAGGTCCTCGAACGGGATCTCGCGGGACTGGAACTCACAGGCGACCTGGACCACGAAGAACAGGTGCGGTTCGACGAGTTCGCGCACCCGGGCACGGTCGATCGGGCCCTCGTGCGCGGTGAGCATCGGCAGCGAGGCGGGGCGCTCCTCGCGTTGCACGCGCCGCGCATCCTCGAGGTAGTGCGACACGAGTCGCCGCGAAGACCGCCGCCCTGCCGACGGAGTGCCGAAGCTCAAGAGCCCCCTCCCGTTCCGCTTCGAAGGAGAACCGACCCCTCGAAGGGCTTCCCGTCCTGCCAACCCCGCGGCAGTCTACTCGCGCCCGGGGTGCCAGGGAAGGGGAGAGCGGGTGACACCGGTGTGAGAATCGATGTCGACGCGGCGTGCGGCGGCGGCGACCAAACAGCCGCTCGCTGCCCCGAGCCGAAGAAAAGCCAGGTGCGCCGGCTGAGGGAGTAAGCCCTGCGCGTGGGCCGCGTTCCGGAGCGCGTTCCAGCCCTCGAGCTGGCGCCGCCCGAGGCGGTAAGCCATGCCGTTCAGCCCTGCCTGCGCGCGTTCGAGCGCGATGCCGCGCGCCGGGCCCAGCGCGGCGATCGCACCCAGGTCGCGGCGCCCTCGCGTGCGCGCGGCGTGCATTAACCCGTATGTTCGTCGGTCGATAGCTCCGGGTCTCGCGGCCCAGGCCCACCAGACCATCGGCAGCCCGGTCAGCTCGGTCCAGGCCGCGCCGAGGTTCAGCGGAGGCGGCGAGTGCCGGCCGGCCACGGCCTCGAGGCGCCACGCGTCGTCGCCCGCGACGAGCACCGCGCCGTGCGCCACCAGCGCCGCCTCCGGCGGTCCCGGCCAGGGCTCGATCGCCACCGCGCGGCCGCCCGACGCGAAGAGCGTCGCGGCGACCAGCTCCGCCGCGTGGCCCGGCGCCGTCGAGACGATCCGGCGGACCTCCGCGAGCGGCACGCGCAGGTGCAGGATCGCGTCCGCGGGGCCTTCGCTCGCGACCGCGAGACCCGGCACGACCTCGACCGCGTCCGCGCGCCGCGCGATCTCGGAAGCCGGGAGCAGCGCCAGGTCGAGCGTCCCCTCGTCGAGGCGGCGCGCCAGCTCGAGCGGCGGCGCGATCGACAACTCGAATGGACCGTCAGCGGCGGGAGCGTCGAGCCCGCAGATCAGCGGGGCGGCGGCGAGGTCGCCCGGCGCTCCCGCACGCCAGCGCACCGGCATCGCGCTCGCGGCCTCAGGCGGGATGGAGCGTGAAGTGCGTGATCTCCGGCCGCACGCCGAAGCGCACGCGCCGGTTGTATCCGAGGCCGCGGTTCGTGTAGACGAGGTGGCCGCCCGTGTTCACCAGGCCGCTCGTGAAGCGCTCGTCCTCGCACGGGACGTAGGGCACGCCGACGAGCGGCAGGCTGATCTGCCCGCCGTGGGTGTGCCCGAACAGCGCCAGCTCGAAGCGCTGGTGCTGGATCGCCGCGAAGGCGTCGGGGTTGTGACCCAGCACGATCCGCGCGCGGCCGGCGTCGGCGTTGCCCGGCAGGCTGCGGAACGCCGCCTCCGGATCGAACGGTTTCTTCCAGAAGTCGTCGAGGCCCAGCAACTCGATCTCGCCCGCCCCGCCGCGCGGCGCGACGACCCGCCCGCGATCGACCAGCAGCTCGATCCCGACGCGCGCGAGCTGTTCGCCCAGCAGCTGGTCGCCGTGCGGCAGCCCGGCCGCGACCTGGCGGTACCAGTGGTCGTAGTCGTGGTTCCCTGTCGACGCGAAGACGGGCGCGACCTGGGCCAGCGGCGCCAGCTCGTCGGCGACGAGCCGGAAGCAGTCGGTGTCGCCGGAGATGAAGTCGCCGGTGATGACGACCAGTTCGGGTTGGAGCGCCATCACGCGCTCGACCGCCTCGCGGACGAAGGGGCCGCTGACGATGTCGGAGCGGTGGATGTCGGAGAGCTGCACGACCGACAGGCCGGAGAGCCCGGCCGGCAGGCCCGGGATCGCGAGCGCGTGCTGCCAGACCTGGATCCAGGTCGGCTCGACCGCCACGGCGTAGACCGCCGTGCTGCTGGTCACCAGGCCCGCCGGGACTGCGGCGGCGGCCATCTTCAGGAAGTCCCGTCGGTGCATCGACCTCACATCCGGAGCTGACACGCCAAATGTAGGGGCCGGCCTCTGTGCCGGCCCGCCCGGCCTCTGTGCCGGCCCGCAGTACGTCTCCCAAGCCGGGATGATTCTAGGCTCCCCGCACGGATGCGGCGAGCTTGCTCTGCGTGACGCTTGCCTGTACTTCCTGATCCACAGAATGGCTCAGCGCCGGCTACTCTTCGTCCTTACGTGTTTGTTTCTGTCCGCGGGGCTCCGCGGGGGGGTGGAGTGCGCCGCCGCAACGGTTCCCGGGGCCCCGCCGGCGCAGCGGATGGTCCAGGCCTGCGCGCGGCTCGAGGGGCTGATCCCGCCGGCCACCGCGGCCGGACGCCTCGCGGCCGTGCCGGCCGCCGAGCGCCGGGCGCGGCTGATCGCGGTCCTCTCCGCCGACGCGGCCGCGCGCGCGGCACGGGCCACGGCGCAGCTGCGCGCGGCGGGCGGGCGCGACGTCCGGCTGCTCTGGGGCGCCGGCGTGATCTGCGCGGCCGCACCGCGCGCGGCGTGGGACGAGGTCTCCCGGCTGGACGAGGTGGCCGCCGTCTTCGACGACCCGCCGCGCGACGAGGCCGAACTGCTCGACTCCTCGCCGGGCCCGAACGATGCCGTCCCGCCCGAGGCGCCGCTCGTCGCGCTGCGCGTCCCCGAGGCCTGGCAGCGCGGCTACACCGGGAGCGGGACGGTCGTCGCGCTGATGGACACCGGGGTCGACCGGACGCACCCCGACCTGGCCGGGCAGATCTGGGTCAACCCCGGAGAGATTGCCGGCAACGGCCTGGACGACGACGGCAACGGCTACGTCGACGACGTCAACGGCTACGACTTCGCCGACCGCGACCCGGACCCGTCCGACTCGGCCGGCCACGGCACGAACGCCGCCGGCCTGATCGTCGGCAACGGGAGCGCGGGCAAGCAGACCGGCGCCGCACCGGGGGCGAAGTTGATGGTGCTGCGCCGCGGCACGACGCAGGCAACGCTCTGGGAGGCGAGCCAGTACGCGATCGAGAACGGCGCCCACGTGCTGTCGCAGTCGGTGTCGTGGAAGTGGTCGTTCCTGCCGCGGCCCGACTACTCGGCCTGGCGGCGGCAGGCCGAAACGGAGCTCGCGGCGGGGCTGATGCACGTCAACAGCTCGGGCAACACGGGCGAGCAGCTCGGGACCGAGCCGATCCCCTACAACGTCGCCGCGCCGGCCAACTGCCCGCCGCCCTGGCTGGGTCCCGAGCAGACGCTCGTCGGTGGCGTGTCGTCCGCGCTGGGGATCGGCAACGTCGACGCGCGCACGCACGCGATCGTGCCGTCGAGCCCGTACGGTCCCGCGGAGTGGACCGACATCGTGGCCCGGCGCGACGCGACCTACCCCTGGCCGATGCCGCCCGAGCACCGGGACTACCCGGCGTGGAGCGGCGCGATCGGCCTGCTGAAGCCCGACCTCGTCGCCCCCGGCGACAACTCGACCAGCACCGCAATCGGCGGCGGCTACGCGACGTTCGGGGGGACCTCGGCCGCGACGCCGCGCGTCGCCGGGGTCCTGGCGCTGCTGCGCCAGGCCGTGCCGCGCGCGACGCCGGCCGAGCTGACCCGCGCGCTCTTCACGAGCGCGAAGGACCTCGGTCCCGCCGGTCGTGACGCGCGCTACGGTGCCGGGATGCCGCAGGCCGACGCCGCGATCGACGCCGCCGGGCCGCCGCTGTTCGTGGCGGCGATGACGGTGCACGACGACGGCGCGCCGCGCGGCGACGGCGACGGCGCGGGCGACGCGGGGGAGATCGTGCGGCTGACGCTGACGATCGAGAATGCGTCGGCCGGCGCGCTTGCCGGGATCGACCTCGTGCTGCGCGGCGGCACCGACGCGATCGTGCGCGACGGCTACGCGCGGCTGGCGTCGATTGCGGCGCAGGCGACGGCCGCCGTCGACTTCACCGTGGAGTTCCCGGCGGGGAGCTGCGCGCGCGCCGCGGAGCTGGCGCTCGAGCTGCGGGAAGGGGGCCGCGCGCGGGTCGAGCCGCTGTTCGTGACGGTCGGGACCGAGACGCGGCAGGCGCTCTTCGCCGACGATGCCGAGCTGGACCGCGGCTGGAGCGTGTCTGGCGGCGCGGTGTCGGGGCAGTGGGTGCGGCAGGCCCCGGTCGGCACGACGAAGGACGGCGCCCCGATGAACCCGTCCGCGGACGCCAGCCCCGCGCCCGGGACGCTGGCCTGGGTGACCGGCAACGGCCCGACCGCGCCCGACGCCGCCGACGTCGATGGCGGCGCGACGCGGCTGACGGCGCCGCCGCGCGACGGCCGCGGCTTCGCGCGCGTCGAGCTGCGTTACGCGCGCTGGTTCGCGTCGAACGACGCGGCGAGCGAGGACCGGCTGCTGGTCGAGGCGACCGGCGACGGGACCGCGTGGCGCGCGATCGAGGAGATCACCGCACCCGAGGCGGCCTGGCGCCCGCGCAGCATCGTGCTGTCCGACCTGCTGGTGCCGGGCGCACGCACCGCGCTGCGCGTGACGGTCGAGGACGCGGGGGCGGACGACACGGTCGAAGGCGGGCTCGACGAGGTCCTGCTCGAGGGGATCGCGATCGCCTGTACCGAGTTCGTGCCGGCGACCGGGCCGACGCCGGACGAGGTCGGCGCGACGCTGCGCCTCGCGCCCGCGGCCGGCGGCCACCTGCTGCTGACGTGGGACCCGCCGTCGGCGGCGGGGGGCGTCGACCCGACGCGGGGATATCGCGTGCGGCGGTCGGCGTCGGCCGCGGGCGGGTTTGCGGAGATCGGGCGGCCGCTGGCGGCGCGGTTCACGGAGGTCGACGGGGTGGCGGGCGCGGCCGGGCTGGTCGGGGGGCTCGCGCCGGGGTCGGCGGCGTTCTACCTGGTGGAGCCGGTGCGGCCCTAGTCCCGCTCCGCCCGCCCCACCCGCCCCCGCGCCACCGCGATCCCCGCCGCCGCAACGGCCAGCCCGGCGGCCAGCAGCCCGACGCCCCACGCCGCCTGCCCGCCCCGGGCCGCGCGCGTGAAGACGCCCAGGAACCCCGCGTCGTGCGGCATCAGGAACATCCCGATCGCCGCCGCCAGGAACCCCAGCGCGGCGACGTCGAGCGGCGCGGCCGCGCTCTTCGGCGCGTCGCGCAGCTTGCTGTGCAGCCAGCCCCAGGCGCAGTAGACCCCGAGTCCCAGCGTCAGCCAGCCGACGAAGCGCCACCACGAGAGCGGCGGCAGGTAGGCCATCAGCATCACGCAGGCCGCGGCGCCGAGCAGCGGGACCAGGTACGGCCCGCCCGGCACGCGGAACGGCCGCTCGCGGTCCGGGTCGCGCCGGCGCAGCACGGGGATCGCGATGCAGACCAGCACGAACGCGAAGAGCGTCCCGATGTTGGTCAGGTCGACCATCTCCTCGATGTTCGCGATCCCCGCCACGCCGCCGACGAGCACCCCGGTGACGATCGTCGTGACGTGCGGGGTGCGGAAGCGCGGGTGGACCCGGGCGAACACCGGAGGGAGCAGCCCGTCGCGTGCCATCGAGAAGAAGATCCGCGGCTGGCCGAGCTGGAAGACCAGCAGCACGGCGGTGTGCGCGATGACCGAGCCCAGCGCCACCAGCGCCGAGGCCCAGCCGGCGCCGGGGACCGCGTGGTTGATCGCCATCGTCAGCGGCTCGGCCTGCTGGGTCGCGAGCTGCTGGCGCAGCACCGGGTAGGGCATGACCGAGATGAAGACCGCGGCGACCAGCACGTAGAGCGCCGTGGAGAGCACGAGCGACCCGAGGATCCCGATCGGCAGGTCGCGCCGCGGGTTCTTCGTCTCCTCGGCGACCGTCGAGACCGCGTCGAAGCCGATGTAGGCGAAGAAGACGATCGCCGCGCCGGCCAGCGTCCCCGACCAGCCGTTGGGCTGGAAGGGGGTCCAGTTCTTCGCCATCTCCGACAGCGGCACGTGCGAGAACAGGAAGCCGCAGAAGAAGAGCAGCACGACGATCTTGACCATCACCATCGCCGCGTTGAAAGCGGCCGACTCCCTGATCCCCCAGACCAGGATCGTCGTGACGGCGGCGACGATCGCGAAGGCCAGGAAGTTGAAGACGATCGGGATCCCGAGGATGTGCGGCGCTCCCTCCAGGATCCCCGGGATCTTGAGCGCGGTCCGGTAGTCCGTGGCAGCCCAGAGCGGGACGTGGATCCCCAGCTCGTCCAGGAACGTCCGGGCGTAGTTGGCCCAGCTGATCGCGACCGCGACGTTCCCGACCGCGTACTCGATGATCAGGTCCCAGCCGATGATCCAGGCGACCAGCTCGCCGAGCGTGGCGTAGGCGTAGGTGTAGGCCGAGCCGGCGACCGGGACCATCGAGGCCATCTCGGCGTAGCAGAGCGCGGTCAGCCCGCAGACGAAGGCGGTGATGACGAACGACAGCACCAGCGACGGGCCCGCGCCGGGGCGGTGCGCGTCCCCCGCGGCGGCGGTCCCGATCGTGGCGAAGATCCCGGCGCCGACGATCGCGCCGACGCCGAGCAGGACGACGTTCCAGGGGCCGAGGGCGCGCCGGAGGTGACCTTCCCCGCGCTCGGCGTCGCCGACCAGGACGTCCAGCGACTTGGTGCGGAAGAGCCCGGAGCGACGCCGCGTCATGCGCGCATCTTACCGGTGTTGCGCGTGCCGTAGGGGCCGGGCTCTGTCCCGGCCCGATTCACGCGGCGCGTCGACGGGCCGGCACGGAGGCCGGCCCCTACAGGCCGATGTCAGCGCGTGTCCTGGGGGTCGCGGTGGCGCGTCAGGTTGCGCGAGCCGACCACCGCCAGCCGCCCCTCGCGCGGGTGGTACTCGAGCAGCTCCAGCACCTCGTCCCCGCGCGGCGCGAGGGGATGCGCCTTCGGGTGGCGCACGATGCCGAACAGCACCCGCCGGACGCTCCCGCCGGCATCCAGCTCGTGCTCGAGGATCGTCGCGCGGCCGCGGTGGTGGGGCTTCAGGCGCCCCGCCGCGAGCAGCTCGGGCCGCGCCGCGAAGAGCTCGTCCAGCGCGGCGCGGGCGGCTGCCAGCGCGCGGCGACGGGCGTTCCAGCGGGCAAGCGCGGCGGGGAGCCGGGTCAGCACCCCGCGAGGATAGCGAAGGTCGGACGCCGCGAGGAGCGCAAAGGCGGGCCGCCGGCGAGGGTAGCGACGCTCAGACGCCGGCGGGAATCAGGCGGCCCTTCTGGAACGCCTCGAGCACCTGCCAGATCCGGGGGTGCGCGATCGCCACGGCCTCGAGATAGTCGCGCGACAGCTCGAGCAGCTCGGTCGGCGCCGCGGTCGTGGCCGTCACGTTCCGGGGCACGCGCGCCAGGGCCGACACCTCGCCGAAGCAGCCGCCGTCCGTGATCGTCTCGATCTCGATGGGCGAGCCGTCCACGCCGTCGACCGTCAGCGTGACCTGCCCCTCGACGACCACGAAGATCGAGTCGCCGGGATCGCCCTGGCGGAAGATGACGCTGCCGAGCGGCAGCTGGTGCAGCTCGGTGACGCCCAGGATCTGCGTCAGCTCCTCCTGGTCGAACTCCGAGAACAGCGGCGCGTAGCGGCGCAGCCGGGTGCGGATCGTCATCGACCGGGCCACCTCCGGCTCGGGCCGCGCGGGGTCGCGCGCCTCGTCGGCCGCGACCTCGCCCAGCCGGGCGCAGACCTCGGCGTTCTTCGGGTCGATCCGGCGCGCCGCGGCGTAGACGGCGATCGCCTGCAGCATCTGGTCCTGCTTCTCCAGCTCCGCCGCCGCGGCCAGGTAGGCGTGCACCGCCTCCGCGCGGCGCCCCGCCGCCAGGTGGCACTCGGCGAGCTTGCGCTGCCAGTGGGCGGCGTTCCGCGGCTCGCGGCGCAGCCGCTCCTCGATCATCGCGAGCGCCGACTCGTGATCGCCGGCCGCCATCGCGTGGGACGGATCGGAGTACCGGGGCTTCCTTCCACCGAAGAGGGGGAACATGGCTCAGCTCCTCGCGACCAGCAGGCGGATGAACTTCTCGAGGATCTCCTGGTCGTAGCGCTTGTGCTCCTCGCGCCGCAGCAGGGAAAGGGCCTCCGCGCCGCGCATGGCGCGTTTGTAGGCGCGGTCCGAGGTCATCGCGTCGTAGGCGTCGCAGATCGCCGCGATCCGCGCCGCCTCGGGGATCGCCTTGCCGACCATTCCGCGCGGGTAGCCCGTGCCGTCCAGCCGCTCGTGGTGGCAGTGGCAGACGTCGGAGGCGACCGGGTCGTTCCAGCCCGCCTCGCGCAGGATGTTCCGGCCGTGCGTCGGGTGGCTCATCATCTGCTCCCACTCGTCGCGATTGAGCTTGCCGGGCTTGTTGATGATCTGCGACGGCAGCATCACCTTGCCGCAGTCGTGCATCAGCGCGCCGCGGCCGATGCTGGACAGCACGTCCGGGGCGTCGATCCCGCAGGCGCGGGAGAGGGAGACCGCGAAGATCGCGACGTGCAGGGAATGAGTGTAGGTGTAGTAGTCGTGCTCCATCAGGCGCACGGCGGCGGCCACGGTCTCCGGCCCCTTCATCAGCTCGCAGACCGCTTCCGCGACGTTGTTCACGCGCTTCGCGGCACCGGGGTGACGGGGGTCCTCGAGGATCTCGCGCAGGATCGGGCGGCTGGCCTCGAGCAGCACCTCGACCCGCTGCTCGATCGGGATGCTCGGGTCGGTGATCCGCTCGTGCAGCCGCTCTTCGATGTAGGCCGTCCAGGCGGCGGAGTCGGAGAAGGGGACGTACAGCGTCTCGACGCCGGAGGCGCGCAGCCGCGCGCGGTGGTCCATCGTGAAGTCGAGGTGCCGCGCGCGGTAGAGCACGGGTTCGGCGTCGCCGTGCCGGAGCCAGAGCTCGCAGGGCACGATCGAGTTCGGCGCGAGCATCGCCAGCGCGATCTTGAAGTAGGTCTGCTCGGCGACCGCTGCGGTGCCTGTCCGCACGCTCGTCCTCCGTGGCGCGCGCCGGCCCCGTTCGCGGGGGTGCGCGCGGCCCACCACGGGGAAGGTGGGTCCCGCTGCCCGCGAAGGGTAGGGGCCGGCGTCCGTGCCGGCCCGAGCCGCCGTCGAGCGGGCCGGCACGGAGGCCGGCCCCTGCGGCGCCTCGGGGAGGGTAGAATCCGCGGCTTCCCGCCAGGCCGGCCCGGGCCGGCCGATCGAGCCCCCATGACCGACACCCCGAAGCGCCCCGTTACCGCGCAGGACCTCCTCGGCCTGCGGATCCCCGGCTCCCTCGCGGTCGACCCGGAGGGGCGCCGGATTGCCCTGACGATGGCCGAGTCGGACTTCGACAAGAGCGAGATCCGGACCCAGCTCCACCTCGCCCCCGATCCGGCCGCGCCGCCGGACGAGCCGCGGGCCACCCGCGCGCTGACCTACGGGCTCGACGACGTGACCCAGCCGGCCTGGTCGCCCGACGGCCGGACGCTGGCGTTCGTCACCTTCCGCCCGCAGCCGCACGAGGAGGAGGAGGACGACCGGCGCGAGGACGGCACCGACAAGAAGCAGGTCTTCATCCTTCCCGCCGACGGCGGCGAGGCCCGCCGCCTGACCGAGGCCGCGGAGGGGGTCGAACAGTACCGCTGGATGCCCGACGGGTCGGGGGTGATCTTCCTCGGCCACGCGCCGCGCCCCGCCGCCGAGCGCGCCTGGCGCCGCCGGCGCCGCGACCACCACGACGACCCGATCGTCGTCCACGCCGACGTGCCGGAGCACGAGATCTGGATCCAGCCGCTCGACGGCGCGCCGCGCCGCGTGCTGGGCGGCGTCAAGGGGCTCGACGACTTCGACATCTCGCCCGACGGGAAGTGGCTCGCCTACTCGGCCAACTTCACCGGCCTGCCCGACGACGCGGAGCGGATGGTGGTGGTGCTGCGTGCCATCGAGAGCGGCGAGGAGCGGCGCGCCGGCAACGGCCGCGGCGGTGCGGAGAGCACCCCGACCTTCACGCTCGACGGGAAGCACCTGCTCTTCCACGGCTGGGCCGAGCCGACGCTGCTCTACAGCCGGCAGGAGCTGTTCGCGCTCGACCTCGCGCAGCCCGACGCGCCGGTACGACCGCTGCTGGCGGCGCTCGACCGCGACCTGGAGGAGTACGCGGCGCTGCCCGACGGCCGCGCCGTCGTCGCGCTGGCGTGGGGGATGGAGACGCGCCTCGCGGTCGTCGACCCCGCCTCGGGCGAGGCGCGCGTCGTACCGCTCGCGGGGCGGATGATCACGGAGATCGACGCGGCGTCGAAGAGCGGCCGCGTCGCGGCGATCGTCGAGGATGCGGCGCACCCGCCCGAGGCGGCGTGGATCGACCTGACGACCGGCGCGCTCGAGCTGCTGACCGACCTCAACCCGCACGCCGAGGACTGGCTCCGCGCGCGGCGCGTGCGCGTGGCGTGGGAGACCGACGGGTTCGCGCACGAGGGGCTGCTCGTGCTGCCGCCGGACGAGGGGGGCCGGACGGCGCCGCGTCCGCCGCGCCGCGCCCCGCCGGTCCTGGTCTGGATCCACGGCGGCCCGCACTGGCGCGCGATCGACACCTACCGCGTCTACGAGGCCGAGGCCTTCGCGGCCGACGGCTGGGCGGTCTTCATGCCGCAGTACCGCGGCTCGTCCGGCTACGGGCAGGACTACTCGCTCGCCCTGCGCGGCGACCTCGCCGGGGGCGACGTGCGGGACATCCTGGCCGGGCTGGACCACGTCGCGGCGGAGGGGCTGGTCGACCCCGCGCGCGCCGCGGTCGGCGGCGCGAGCTACGGCGGCTACCTCACCAACTGGCTGATCGCGACGACCGATCGCTTCAAGGCCGGCGTCTCGGTCGCGGGGATCTTCGACCTGGCGCAGGACTACTCGACCTCGGAGTACGCCAACTGGGAGGTCCACTACCTCGGCGGCCGGCCGTGGGAGCAGCCCGAGCTCTATCGCGCGCGCTCGCCGCTGGCCCGCGCCGCGGGGATCGCCGCACCGATCCTGATCGTGCACGGCAGCGACGACGACACGACGCTCGTCACCAACGGCCGCGCCCTCTTCCGCGCGATGCAGTCGCTGGGGAAGACGGTCGAGATGGTCGTCTACCCGCGCGAGGGGCATGGGATCTTCGAGCCGACACACCGGCTCGACGCGCACCAGCGTGCGGCCGGCTGGCTGGACCAGCACGTGCTCGGGCGCGCCCCGCTGCACGTCGCGGGGCGGCGCGTCGCGGTGGACGGGATCGAGCTGCTGCCGCTGGCGCACGCCACGCGCAAGGACTACGCGGGCGTGCGGCCGCCGCCCGGCCGCGCGTTCCTGGAGGTGGCGCTGCTGCTGAGGGACACGCGTCCGGCGGGCGACGCGTTGCGGCTGGGCGCGGCGGGCCCCGGGGCGGACGTCGTGCTGGTCGACGAGGATGGGACGCTCTTCCGGCCGATCGGCGTGCCGCTCGAGGTCCACGGGCAGGCCGTGCTGCTGCGCGGGCGCGGCGCGGTCGAGTCCTGGCCCAGCGAGGACGGGCGGCCGTCGGCGCTGCCGCTGGCGACGGTCTTCGAGATCCCCGCCGGGCCTGGACTCTACCGGCTCCAGGTCGCCGGGATGCCGCCGGTGCTGCTCGACGTCGCGCCGCCCGAGGACGATGACGACGCGGATGGCGAGGGAGGGCCGGGCGATGCCGGAGCCGACGCCGGTTCCCATCCCGACGCCGACGTCGAAGCCGACGGAGAGGACGCCCCGTGAACGCCGACTACGCGCGTCTCCGCGAGCGCCTGGCCGAGGTCCAGGACCTCCTGTCCGCGCAGGCCCTCCTGGAGTGGGATCAGCGCACGATGATGCCGGCGCGCGGCGGCGCGGCGCGGGCCGAGGCGCTGGCGACGGTCGTCAAGCTCGGCTTCGAGCGCTTCGCGTCGGACGAGATCGGCGCGCTGCTCGAGGCGCTCGGCGACTGGGCGGCGGCGCTCCCGTACGAGAGCGACGAGGCGTCGCTGGTCCGCGTGACGCGCCGCGAGTACGACAAGGCGCGCCGCGTGCCGGCCGCGCTGAAGGCGGAGATCGCGCGGACCGCGGCGATCGCCGGGGACGCCTGGATCGAGGCCCGCAGGACCTCCGACTTCGCCGCCTTCCGGCCGCACCTGGAGCGTGTCATCGCGCTCAAGCGCGAGTACGCGGCCTGTCTCGCCGCGCCGGGGACCACGCCCTACGACGCGCTGCTCGACGACTACGAGCCGGGCTTCACCTCGGCCGCGGCGGCGCGGATGTTCGACGCGCTGGGCGCGGGACTGACGCCGCTGCTCGACACCATCCGGTCGCGCGCGGGGGCCGTCGACGAGAGCCTGCTCGCCGGCCACTTCCCGGCCGACCGGCAGCGCGCGTTCTGCCTCACCGTGCTGCGCAAGATCGGCTTCGACGACGCGGGGTTCCGGCTCGACGTCTCGGCTCACCCGTTCGAAACACGGATGGCGGCGGGCGACGTGCGCATGACGACGCGCTACGACGAGAGCCGGCTCTCCGACGCGTTCTTCGGCTGCGTCCACGAGCTGGGCCACGCGCTCTACGAGAGCGGGATCGACCCGGCGCTGGCGCGCACGCCGCTCGATCACGGGACCTCGATGGGGGTCCACGAGTCGCAGAGCCGGATGTGGGAGAACGTCGTCGCGCGCGGGCTGCCGTTCTGGCGATACGCCTACCCGGCACTGCAGCGGGCCTTCCCCGAGCCCTTCGAGCGCGTCCCGCTCGAGGCGTTCTGGCGCGCGATCAACAAGGTCGAGCCGTCGCTGATCCGGGTCGAGGCCGACGAGTTGACCTACAACCTGCACGTGCTGCTGCGCTTCGAGCTGGAGCGGGCGCTGATCGCGGGCGACCTGGCGGTGGCCGACCTGCCTGCGGCCTGGAACGAGGCGATGCGGAGGAACCTCGGCATCGCGGTTCCCGACGACCGGCGCGGCGTGCTGCAGGACATCCACTGGTCGGGGGGAGACTTCGGCTATTTCCCGACCTACACCCTGGGGAACGTGATCGCGGCGCAGCTCTGGGAGACGGCGACGGCCGAGCTGCCGGGGCTCGAAGGCGCGATCGCGAACGGGGAGTTCGCGCCGCTCCGCGGCTGGCTGCACGAGCGGATCCACCGCCATGGCGCCAAGTTCACGGGGGAGGAGCTGCTCGTGCGCGTCACCGGGCGGGCCGCCGATCCGGCGCCGTACCTGGCGTACCTGCGCGGGAAGGTCGCGGCGGTGTACGGGGGCTGAGGGGGCGGGGAACCGGCCTCAGGCTCCCAGCGGGTTCCGCGTCGCCAGGGTCGGGAATCGGCTGAAGTCGCGGTCGATCGTCAGCAACTCGCGGACCCCGTGTTCGAGGCATAGGGCGGCAATCCGCGCGTCGTGCACCTGAGCCCCGGCGACGCGTCCCTGTTCGACCAACTCCCGTAGAGTGGGCCAGTACGAAGGCCCCTCGCCGAGCATCACGAGCGATGGCGCGTCGAGCCAGGCTGCCACCTGGTCGAGGGCCGTCGCGCGCGGCGTCGGCGGGTCGAAGATCCGCGGGTGGGTCACCACGGCGAGGAACTCGTGCACGCAGGGCCAGGGGATCGCCCAGGCGGCCTTGCCCTCCGCGAGTTCCTTCACGGTGCGGAGGGCCGCGTCGTGCCACGGCGCATCCTCGCGATGAGCGTAGACCAGGATGTTGGTGTCGACCGCGATCACGACCCGCGGTCCTCGTAGATGAACGCGCGGAGCCGCTCCCACGAGCCGTCGCCGGCGGAGGGCTGCAGCCCGCGTCCCTTGAAGGTGACCTGCCGCAGACGGAAGGGGCGGCGCCGCGCGCGCTCGCGGAGGACGCGCCGAAGCCCCTCCTCGATCAGCGCGCGGACGGTGGTCCCCTCCTCGGCCGCGGCGCGCCGAGCCTCGTCCAGAAGAGGGTCGGAAATCTCTACGGTTGTCTTCATATGGGTATACATACCGCTGGCCCCGGGCGCCCGCAACCCCGCCCTCGAAAGGATATCCACCCGCCGGGTCCGCGCCGAGGCGAAAGGAGCAGCACCGTCCCGGAGGCGGGAGCGGCAGGCCCCGTGGACGCCTACCGCGCCCGCTCCGGCAGGATTTCGGTCCAGTAGTCGTCCGGGTCGTGGATGAAGTAGATCCCCATCGCGGGGTTCTCGTAGCAGATGCAGCCCATCGCGTCGTGCTTCGCGTGGGCGGCGGCGTAGTCGTCGACGACCAGCGCCAGGTGGAACTCGTTGTCGCCGAGGTCGTACGGCTCGGTGCGGTCGCGCAGCCAGGTCAGCTCGAGCTGGTGCGGGCTCTGGCCGTCCCCGAGGAAGACGATCACGAAGCGGCCGTCCTCGGCCTCCTTGCGGCGGACCTCGACCAGGCCCAGCGCCTCGCGGTAGAAGGCCAGGCTGCGCGGCAGGTCGAGGACGTTGATGTTGTTGTGGGCGAAGCGGAATCGCATGGTCACGGCTCCCTCCCGGCGGCGAACGGGTTCACGATCTTCAGCGGCGCGAAGCGCAGGAAGTCCCGGTCGCCGGTGAGCAGCTCGGCGACCCCGTGCTCGAGGCACAGCGCCGCGATGTGCGCGTCGTGGACCAGGTTCCCCCCGGCGCCGGAGGAGCGGAGGAGGGAGATCATGATCTCGGCGTGCCGTGGGGTCTCCGCCAGCAGGATCAGGCTCGGCGACGCGAGGATGGCCGAGAGATCCGCCAGCGCGCGGTCCATCGGTACGGGAGGATGAAATACGCGCGGATGCGTGACGAGGCGCAGGAACTCGTACACGCAAGGCCAGGGGATGGCCCACGGTGCGGCGCCGTCCGCGAGTTCCTTCAGGACCTGCCGCGCGGCGCGGTGAAAATCGCTGCCCGCGATCTCCGCGTGCACGAGGACGTTGGTGTCGACCGCGCGCATCGCTCACCGGGCATCGTGCCGGTCGTGCCGGTCGAGCAGGTCGAACAGCGCGTCCCGGTCGAAGAGGTCGACGCCGGGCTGCGGGGTGGCTTGCCAGCCCTTGAGGATGAGGTGGTACGGCTTGCCGGGCCCGGCCCGCAGGGCCCGCCGCAGCAGCGCGTTGACCAGCGCCTGAACGGAGACCGACTGGTCCGCAGCGCGCTTCTTGAGGTCCACCAGAAGATCCTCCTCGAGGGCGATGGTCGTGCGTTTCATCACATAAAGATGGTACAGTGGAAGCATCATGATGTCAAAATGTCGAGTGGCGCCGCGGTGGTTCCGTCCCGCCCGCGGGATGGAGGCCGATCGTCACCAGCGGCGCGCCTCGCGGATCCTCCGCGTCCTGGCCGCGGCCGGCCTCCTGCTGGCGACCGCCTGCGTCCCCCGGGCCGTCACCCCGATCCGCACGGTCTCGCTCGCTGAGCGCCCGTCGAAGAGCCTCGTCGTGCTGCTCCCCGGCCGCTTCGACGACGCGGACGAATTCGCGCGGCGCCATTTCCCCGAGATCGCGCGCGAGGCCGGCGGCACGTTCGACATCGTCGCGGTCGACGCGCACCTGGGCTACTACGAGGGCGGCGCGATCGCGGAACGGCTCGAAGAGGACGTCATCCGCCCGGCGCGCGCGCGCGGCTACGAGCGGATCTGGCTGGCCGGGATCTCGCTGGGGGGCCTCGGCGCGATCATCTACGGCGATCTCCACCCCGGCGGCGTCGACGGCGTGTTCCTGATCGCGCCCTACCTCGGCCCCGACGACGGCGCGGCGGCGGTGGCCGCGGCCGGCGGTCTCGCCGCGTGGACGCCGCCACCGGGCCCGCGCGACGCGCTCGGCTTCGCCGACCGGATCTGGGCCGGGGCGAAGGAGCCTGGTCGCACGCCCGCAGCCGGTCGTGCTGGCCTACGGCCACGACGACAAGCTCGCGGCGTCGCATCGCGTCCTGGCCGCGGCGCTGCCGCCCCGGCGGGTGCTCGTCGTGCCCGGCGGCCACGACTGGGAGCCGTGGCAGGCGGCGTGGCGGCAGTTCGTCGAGGCGGGGTTCGTGGAGCGGGGGGCCGAGGCGGGCTTCAGCGGCGCGGCCGCTTCTTCGCCGGCCCGCGAGCCGGCGGCTCCGCCTTCCGCTCCTCGATGACCGCGAGCGCGTCCTCCAGCACCGGGATCACGAGGCGGTCCTTCGGGGCGTTCGCACGCACGAGAGCTCGTTCCAGCCGCTCGATCGGCGCAAGTTCGAGCAGGATCAAGGTGTGCCAGGCGTTCTCGCGGTCGACCTGCGGGCGGCGTGCGAGGATCCTCTCCAGCACCGCAAGCCGCTCGCGGGTCCGCGCGGCAGCGAGGTCGGGCGGCTCGCTCATTGCGGGCCGGCCGGCGCCCCGGCCGCAGCGCGGATCCACCCCGCCGTCGCCTCCGCCGTCGCCTCCGGCGCCCCGGTGACCAGCCACCCCAGCCGGCGCCCGGCGATCGCCGCGCCCAGCTCCGCCGCCAGCCGGCCGGTGTCGCCACCGAGCCGGCCCATCAGCGCACCCTGCGGCCGGCGGTTCTGGACCTCGCGCAGCAGCAGGAAGAGCGCGCGCACCGGGTCCGCCGGGACGACCGCCGCCGCGCGGCCCGGCGGCGGCGCGGTCCCGGCGGTCCCGTGCTCCAGCACGACGTCGCGCGCCGCGTCGAGCGCCGCTGCCAGCGCGGCGTGATCGGTCGCCACCGGGTCGACCGCCAGCACGAACTCGTCGCCGTCGCGCGCCGCAAGCGAGACGCCCCGCAGCGCGACCAGGCACTCGATCAGCGGCCCCGGATCGGCGACGCAGGCGACGCGCCACCGGAACGGGTCGCGCGGGGCGGGCGCGGCGTCGCGGCCGTCGAACAGCAGCACGCCGCCGAGCGGGAGCGGCGCGGATTCCCAGTCGGATGCGTGCAGCGCCGCCCGGCCGCGGCGCTCGGTGAGCCGCGCCGCGGTCTCGTGCCCCGGCCCCTCGCGCACGCCGAGCGACTTGGGGAACGGGTGCACGAGCCCGGTCGCCAGCTCGAGCGGCGCGAAGTCGTCCGACAGCAGCCGGAAGCCGCGCTCGAGCAGCGACAGGGTCAGCGTCGTCTTGCCCGCGCCGGAGGGGCCGGCCAGCAGCCACGCGCGCCCGGCGTGCGCCACGGCGCCGGCGTGCAGGACCGCGAACCCCGCGACGCGGTCGAGCAGCGCTTCGAAGACGCGCGCGAAGAGCTGCTCGGGCGCGGGGCCGCAGCCGGGGCCGGGGCTGAGGCCGGCGTCTCCCGGGTCTCCCGCACCCCCCGCATCGAACGCCGCTCCGTCCCAGCCTTCACCCGCGGCGGCCGGCTCCGGCACGACGAACGTCCCCAGGTCGTGCCGCAGCAGGGCGACCAGCTCCGGGCGCCCCGTCAGGACGAGCATCCGGGCGTCGAGGAGCTCGATCGGGACGCGGAACGCGGCGTGCGGCGGTTCGGCCATCGCCGAGCGATTCTAGTGCCCCGTCCCGCGGAACAGCGCCTCCAGCTCCGGCGCCGACTCGGCGTCGACCAGCGCCAGCACCTCGTCGCCCACCGCGAAGACCACGTCGCCGCGCGGGATGACGACGTCGGCCCCGCGCAGGATCGCGCAGATCACCGAGTCTCGGGGGAGGGGGAGCTCGCGCAGCGACAGCCCGACGGCGCGGGCGCCCGGCGGCAGCTTCTCGCTCACCAGCGAGAAACTGCCCCGGCGCAGCTTGAGCAGCGTCATCATGTCGCCCAGCGACATCTCCTGCTCGATCAGGCTGGCCAGGATGTCGGCCTGGTTGAGCGCCACGTCGACGTGGAACTTCTCGTCGAACAGCCACGCGAACCGGGGGTCGTTGATCGTCGCGATCGTGCGCGGCACCTTGAACCGCTCGCGGGCCAGGAAGCAGACCGACAGGTTTTCCGGGTCGCTCGACATCGAGGCCACGACGACGTCGGCCCCGGCGATCCCGGCCAGCTCGAGCGTGCGCGGGTCGGTCGGGTTGCCTTCCCAGATGACCTCGGTCGGCAGCTCGCGGTGCAGGTGGGCGAGCACGTCCAGGCGGTGCTCGACCAGGCGCACGTGGTGGTGCTGCTCGTGGAGCGTGCGGGCGAGGCGCGCCGCCGTTCGACCGCCTCCCGCGACCAGGACGAACACGGTCAGGCCTCCCTGGCGTCGAAGCGGCGCCGCAGCTCGTCCACGCCCTCGAGCGGGGCCGCGACGTGGACCAGGTCGCCGGTCTCGAGCCGCGTCTCCGGCGTCGGCAGGCTGGCCCGGCCGCCGCGCGTCACCGAGACGGCCGTGCAGGCCACGCCGTCGGTCAGGGCGGACAGCGCGCGGCCGCTCCACGACGACGGCACGCGCAGCTCGTAGATCTCGACCTCGCCGTTGCCGGCCGAGAAGACCGTCCGCAGCAGCGGGCTCTCGAGCAGCTCCTCGATCCGCTGCGCGCCCCACGCCGTCGAGCTGACCGTCTGCAGGCCGAGCGCCTCGTGCAGCGCCCGCCAGCGCGGGTCGTAGTTGCGGGCGACGACCGAGGAGACCTTGTAGGTCGTCCGCGCGACGTGCGCCACGACGGCGTTCACGGCGTCCGAGTTGGTGACCGCGGCGAGCGCGCCCGCCTTCTCGATCCCGGCCCGCTCGAGCACGCCCTCCGCGAGCGGCTCGGCCTCGATCGTCCGGCCGCGCCACGCGGGATCGAGGTGCTGGAACGACGAGCCGACGTGGTCGATGACGGTGACGTCGTGTCCGCGCCGGCTCAGCTCCTCGGCCAGCTCGGAGCCCACGCGCCCGCACCCGACGACGATGACCTGCATCTAGCTCCTCGCTTCCTCGGCCCCGACCTGGTACGGGACGCTGGTGATGACGATCCCGCGCTCGAACAGCAGGGCCAGGCGCAGCATCATCGCAGTCTGTGCGTGGAGCAGGTTGTGCCACGAATGGCGCGGCACGAACTGCGGCACGATGATCGTGATGACCTCGTTCGGCTGCCGTTCCCTGGCCACGGTGCGGATGTAATCGAGCAGCGGCTCCACGAGCAGCCGGTACGGCGAGTTGACCACGACGAGGCGCACACCCGCGCCCCACTCGCCCCACTTCTTCTCCATCGCGGCGGTCGACTCGGGATCGGTCGAGACGTAGACCGCGGTCACGTCCTCGGAGAGGGCGCGCGCGTAGAGCAGCGCGCCCAGCGTGCCGCGGTGGACGCCGCTGATCGGCAGGATGACGCGGTGGCGGTCGACGCGCGGCGGCGTGCCGAAATCTTCGAGCGAGAGCCGGCGGGCCAGGTCGGCATAGTGCCGGTGGATCGCGTAGAAGACCCCCACCAGCGCCGGGATGGCGAGCAGTACGACCCACGCCCCGTCGCTGAACTTCGTCACCGCGAAGACCAGCGTGACGATCGCCGTCAGCAGGGCGCCGAAGCCGTTGAGGATCATCTTCAGCGGCCAGCGCCGGTCGAAGCGCAGGGTCGAGCCGCGCTCGTGCCGCTCCTCGCCCGGGACGAGCTGCCTGCACTTCCACGCCCGACGGGACATCCCGGCCTGCGAGAGCGTGAAGGACAGGAAGACGCCGATCGCGTAGAGCGGGATCAGGCCGGTCACGCTGGCCGAGAAGATGACGATCAGGAGCGACGCGACCGCCGCCAGCACGGCGATCCCGCGCGAGAAGACCAGCCGGCTGCCGCGGTAGGTGAGCTGCCGCGGCAGGTAACCGTCGGCGGCCTGCAGCGCGGCGAGGCGCGGGAAGCCGGCATAGGCGGTGTTGGCGGCCATCGCCAGGATCATCGTCGTGGCCGCGATCGCCGCGAGGTAGAGCGCTCCGCGGCCCGAGAACACCGTTCGCGCGAGCTGGGAGATGACCGTCTCGTGCTCGGACGGCACGGCGTGGACCGCCCCGGCGAGGTAGCTGATCGACAGGAAGAGCGTGCCGAGGATCCCGGACATCCAGATCAGGGTGATCCCGGCGTTGCGGCTGCGCGGCTCGCTGAAGGCCGGGATTCCGTTCGAGATCGCCTCGACGCCGGTCAGCGCGGCGGTCCCGCTGCTGAAGGCGTGGAGCAGCAGGAACAGGCCGATCGCGCGGGTCGGTTCGCTGTCGAAGGGCGGCGGGTCGGCAACCGCGCCCAGCGTGCCGAGCGCGAGCCGCACGAAGGCGACCCCGACCGTCAGGACCATCATCACCAGGAAGAAGTAGGTCGGGATCGCGAACACCGTCCCCGACTCCTTCGCCCCGCGGAGGTTGATGAACGAGACCAGCACGACGAGCACGATCGCGACGATCACGCGGAACGGGAAGACGGCCGGAAAGGCCGACGTGACCTGGGCGACGGCGGAGGAGACGGAAACCGCGACCGTCAGGATGTAGTCCATCAGCAGCGCCGCGCCGGCGACCTGGGCCGCGAACTCGCCCAGGTTGTCGCGCGCCACGATGTAGGCTCCGCCGCCGCCGGGGTAGGCGTGGATCGTCTGCTCGTAGGAGATCGTGACGATCAGCAGCAGCAGCGCGATCGCGATCGCGATCGGGAAGACGTAGGCGAGGGCGGCGGTGCCGGCCATCGCCAGGATGATCATGATCTCCTGCGTCGCGTAGGCCGTGGAGGAGAGCGCATCGGACGAGAAGACGGCGAGGCCGACACCCTTCCCGATCGACTGGTGCGGCGCGTCGGCGGTGGGCAGGGGGCGGCCGAAGAGCCAGGTGCGCCAGGCGCGGCGGGGCGGGGCGCCGGACTCGCGATACCCCGGTGGGCCGGCCGCACCGGGGCGAACGAACGAACGATCCATCGGCAGACGGGGAGGGACTCTAGCACACCCCGTCTGGCGGCTAGTGCCCGGCCCCGGCCTTCTCGCCGCGGGTGACGACCAGGGAGAGGGCGATCGACCCGAAGAGCAGCGCCGCGATGATCCCCAAGGACCAGCTGATCGGGAACTTGCCGCCGTACAACTCGTTCAGCCAGACCATCTTCAGGCCGACGAAGACCAGGATCAGCCCCAGGCCGTACTTGAGCATCCGGAAGCGGTGCACCACGCCGGCCAGCAGGAAGTACATCGCGCGCAGCCCGAGGATCGCGAAGACGTTGGAGGTGTAGACGATCAGCGGCTCCTTGGTGATCGCGAAGATCGCGGGCACGGAGTCGACGGCGAAGATGATGTCGGAGATCTCGATGAAGGCCAGCGCGATGAACAGCGGGGTAGCGAAGAGCCGCCCCTCGCGGCGCAGGAAGAAACGCTGCCCCTCGATCGCCGGCGTGACCGGCAGGAACTTCTTCAGCAGCCGGATCAGGGGGTTCCTGTCGGGGTCGATCGGCTTCTCGGGCGCGAAGAGGATCTTGAGGCCGGTCAGGATCAGGAAGGCGCCGAAGACGATGACGACGATGTGGTACTGCATCAGCACCGAGCCCGCGGCGATGAACAGGGCACGGAAGACCAGCGCGCCGAGGATCCCGTAGAACAGCACCCGGTGCTGGTAGCGCGGCGGGATCGCGAAGAAGTTGAAGACGACGACGAAAACGAAAATGTTGTCGACGGCCAGGGACTTTTCGACCACGAGGCCGGTCAGGTACTCGAGGAAGACCTGCCAGGCGGCGGCGTCGGCCTGGAAGCCGGGGATCGCGGTGAGCCGCGTCTCGCCGGGCAGGTCCCAGAGCGCGTAGCCGTACAGCCCGACCCCGAAGAGCAGCGCCAGCGTGATCCAGACCACGGTCCAGATCGAGGCCTCCTTGAAGGAGACCTCGTGGGCCTCGCGGTGGAAGACCCCGAGGTCGAGCAGCAGCAGCAGCAGGACCATCCCCGTGAACCCGAGGTAGAACCCCCAGTACTGGGCGAACGGGAACAGCAGGGTGCTCTCCAAGCGGTCCTCCCCCGGCGGCCGGGCGCGGGCGCGATTGTAGGGAGGTTCGGGCCGTGGACAAACTGGACAAACCGGGGATCCAAGGCTGACCGGTCAGGCAGCCGGAGCCGGCCGGCCCGCCGGCGGTATCCGGGTGCCCCCGGGCGGCGGTTCGGATAAGATCATCCGGAAAGCCAAGAGACGAGATGAAGGCAGTCAGCCCGTTCGCGCGTCGCCTCCCCGCCTCCCGCCCCGGGAAGCGAGCGTGACCGCTGCCCCGGCGGCGGTCGGCGAGGCCCGGTTGTTCCGGTACGACGCGCATCCCCGCACCGACGGCCGCCGCCAGTACGTCTACGCGGTCCTGTCGCGCCGTGCGCGGGGAATCTCGATCGGGCTGAATCTCTGCCCCGACGCGGCGTGCAACTTCGGCTGCGTCTACTGCCAGGTGGACCGCTCGATCCCGCGCCCCCCGTGCGGGATCGACGAGGGCCGCCTGCTCGACGAACTGGAAGCCATGCTCGAGGAGGGCCGGGATGGCCGGCTGCTCGCGCGTGCGGCGGCGGACGGGGTACCCGTCCCGCTGCGACGGGTCGCGGACGTGGCCTTTTCGGGCGACGGCGAGCCGACCTCGTACCCGGGTTGGGGTGCCCTGGTCGACAAGGTGGGCGCGGTGATCGACCGCACCCTGCCGGGGACGCCGATCGTGCTCATCACCAATGCCAGCCTGTTCCACCTCGTGGAGGTGGCAACCGGACTGGACCGGCTCGCGGCGCGCGGGGGGCGCGTGTGGGCCAAGCTGGACGCGGGGACGGAGTCCTGGTTCTCGCGCGTCAACGGGACGCGCGTCCCGTTCGCCCGCGTCCTCGACAACATCGGCGAGGAGGCCCGCAAGCGGCCGCTCGTCATCCAGAGTCTCTTCCTGCGGCTCGCGGGCGAGGCTCCCCCACCGGGGGAGATCGACGCCTGGGTGTCACGGCTGGCGGTTCTCGTCGCCGGCGGCGGGAGGCTGCGCGAGGTCCAGGTGACCACGATCGCGCGCCCCCCCGCCGACCCGGCGGCCGAGGCGTTGTCGCCGGCCGAGCTGGAAGGGATCGCCGACCGCGCGCGCGCAGCGCTGCCCCTGGTCCCGGTGGAGGTCTACGCGACCTCCCCGACTGGGATTGGCCGGGCCGGGCAGCCGCACGCGCCGGACGGAGGCGCTCCATGAGCGCCGTGACGAGGTGGAACGCTTCGGGAACTCCCGCAGGGAGATTCACGAGTGTCCGAAAAACAGAAAGCGATGCTGATCAACGTCACCCACGCGGAAGAGAGCCGGGTGGCAATCGTGGCCGACGGGATCCTCGAATCGTTTGAAATCGAGACCTTCGACCACCGGGCGCAGAAGGGGAACATCTACAAGGGGCGGGTCGAGTCGGTCCACCCCGGCCTCCAGGCGGCGTTCGTCGACATCGGGGGTGCGCGCGGCGCCTTCCTGCCGCTCGACGAGGTCAACTTCGTGCTGCACGCGCCGAAGAACGGCGCCAAGGGGCGGATCGAGAACCACCTCTCGCGCGGCCAGGAGATCCTGGTCCAGGTCGTGCGCGACGCCTACGCCACCAAGCCCCCGACGCTCTCGACCTACTTCTCGCTGCCAGGCCGCTACCTCGTCCTGACGCCGAACACCGAGAGCGCCGGAATCTCGCGCAAGCTCGATGAGAAGGACCGCGACAAGCTGCGCAAGACGCTCGAGGGGCTGCCGCTGCCGGAAGGCTGCGGCATCATCGCCCGGACTGCCGGGGCCAGCGCGACGAAGGTCGAGATCCAGCGCGATCTGAAGTACCTGCTGCGGCTGTGGGAGACGATCGCGACGGCCGGGGCGAAGGTCCGGGCGCCGAAGCTGGTCTACCAGGAGCGCAGCCTCGTCATCCGCGCGATCCGCGACCTCTACACCCCCGACATCGACGAGATCGCGGTCGACGACGAGGACACCTACCGCGAGATCCAGGACTTCTTCGACGCGATCCTGCCGACCAAGAAGAAGTGCGTCAAGCTCTACCAGGGCGACCGGCCGATCTTCAACAAGTACAACCTCGAAGAGCAGATCGAGAACATCTTCCGCCGCCGGGTCCCGCTGCCGTCGGGCGGGGCGATCATCTTCGACACGACCGAGGCCCTGACCGCCGTCGACGTCAACTCCGGCAAGATGAAGGGCGAATCGCACATCGAGGACACCGCGACCAAGGCCAACGTCGAGGCGGCGCAGGAGATCGCGCGCCAGCTTCGGCTGCGCGACCTGGGCGGGCTGGTGGTGATCGACTTCATCGACATGCGCGCGTCCAAGCACATCCGGCAGGTCGAGAAGGCGTTCAAGGACTCGCTCAAGAAGGACAAGGCGCGCTACGACGTGACGCGGATCAGCATGCTCGGCCTGCTCGAGCTGAGCCGCGAGCGGATGAACCCCGAGAAGTCGTCGTTGCGCTACACCGACTGCCCGACCTGCGACGGGACCGGCTCGATCAAGACGATCGAGGCGGCGGCCCTGCAGGCGCTGCGGCGGCTGCAGACGCGCGTCGTGCGCGGCGACCTCGAGAACGTCGAGCTGCAGCTGCCGCCCGACGTCGCCGAGTACCTGCTGAACCAGAAGCGCGAGGACCTGACCGGGCTGGAGGAGCGCTACAAGACGCGGATCCTCGTCAAAGGCGATCCCGCGATGAGCCGCGACGGCTGCGAGGTCCGGACCGTGGCGCGCGAGAAGTCGCGCGAGACGGGGCCGGTCGTGGGCGCCCCGACGCACGGCCAGATCCTGGCCGCGATCGAGGCCGAGCCCGACCTGCCCGAGCCGGCGCCGAAGGCCGCCCGGCGCAAGGCTGCGCCCGTTCAGGCCGCGCAGACCGCGGAGGCTGCCGAGGAAGGCGAGGGCGAGGGCGAAGGGGACGCGGAGAAGAAGAAGCGCCGCCGTCGCCGCGGCGGGCGCCGGCGCCGCAAGGGGAAGGGGGGCGAGGGTGAGGACGCGGCGCAGCGCGCCGAGGGCGCCGAGGGGGGCGAATCCGGCGAGGCGTACGACGAGGACGCCGATTCGGGCGACGTCTCGGCGGCGGACGAGGATGACGAGGCCGGTGCGGCCGGGGCCGCGGAGGCCGGCGAAGCTGGCGAGGGCGGCGAGGGCGAAGGTGACGGCACCGGCAAGAAGAAGCGCCGCCGCCGCCGCGGCGGGCGTCGGCGCCGCAAGGGGAAGGGGGGCGCGGAGGGAGCGGAGCAGGCCGGCGGTGAGAGCGGTGTGGGCGGTGAGAGCGGTGAGGGTGGCGAGGACGTCGAGGACGACGAGGACGACGAGGAGACCGTCGCCCGCCCGCCGGCGCGAACCAGGCGCGGACATGCCGTGGTTGCGGGTGCCCCGCCGCCGCCGCCTCCTCCGCCTGCCGTGCCGGTGGTCAACGAGGCCGAGCTGATCGCCGGCCCCGCGCCGCGCGCGCAGTGGTGGCGGAAGCTGCTCGGGGCGGAGGGGACGGCGGAGCCGGGTGCGCACGACCACGACAGCACCGAGGATCCGCGCGAGGACGGGATCTGAGGCGTCGAAGGGCGCGGTGCAGGATGACGGTGATTGCGGCTGCGGGACGGTTCGGCGCGAACGAACCGCCCGCGCCGCAGTCCGCGCGCTACCCTCCCTTTGAGGAGTGACCCCGATGTCGGAACCGGGCCGCGATCGATTGCTGACCTACGCGGACTACGCCGCGTTCCCTGACGACGGGCATCGCTACCAGCTCCTCGACGGGGAACTGATCGTGATGCCGTCAGTCAGCACGTGGCACCAGGCGGTCTCGCTCGAGATCATGTGCGAGCCTGATGCCCTACGCGCGGCAGCACGACCTCGGCGAGCTGTTCCACGCTCCCCTCGACGTGACGCTGGACGACCACAACGTGGTCCAGCCCGACATCTTCTTCATCTCGAAGGAGCGGGCCGGCATCCTGCAGGATGATCGGATCATCGGCGCGCCCGACCTGTGCGTCGAGATCCTCTCGCCCGGCACGGAGCACCTCGACCGGGTGCGCAAGCTGGAGCTGTACGCGCGCTTCGATGTCACGTATTACTGGATCGTCGACCTTGGCTCGCGGACGATCGAGGAGTACGTGCTCTCCGGCGACCTCTACCGCGTCCGCAGCGTCACCGGTTACGAGGAGCCGTTCCGCCCCGCCGCGTTTCCCGGGTTCGAGTTCCGGCTGAGCGTGGTGCCGCTGCCGGACGGGCTCTGACGGAGCGGCCGCGACGCCAGGCCGCCGCCGCCTACCGCCCCGACACCACCCGCTTGAACCGCCTTCCCGCCCGGTAGAACCCGCCGATCGACCCCGGCGGCTCCGGCTCCGGCAGCCCCAGCATCCGCGCCCGCAGCCGCGCCGCGGCGTGCCGGTCGAGGTCCTGCAGCCGCCGCACCAGCCAGCCCGGCCGCGCGGGGTCGCGCGCGATCCGCGCGATCGCGAAGTCGATCACGTGGACCGTCGCGGGCGGCGCGATCAGCACGTTGCGACGGTGCAGGTCGCCGATCGCGACGCCGCGCGCGTGGATCGCGGCGACGATCGCGTCGAGCGCATCGCAGACCGCCCGGGCGTCGTAGCTCCCCTTGGGAACCTCGTGCGACGGCTGGCCCGGGGCGCGCGCGAGCACCAGCCGGTCGGGCGTCTCGAGCCCCAAGGACGCCGGCACGCCGGGCACGCCGACGAGCCGCTCGTAGACCCGCGCCTCGCGGCGCAGCGTCGGCCGGCCGTAGAACGTCCGGATCCACCAGGAGCGGGAGGCGTAGTCCTTGACCACGACGGCGCGCCCGCCGCGCTCCTCGAACCGCACCTCGGCCTTGGTCGCATTGCGCGCTTTCGGGGTCACGGGGTCACCCTCACGGTCGGATCCTCGGGCACGCGGCCGGTCAGCATCCACAGGTAGGCGCCCGCCTTCTCCGGCAGGCCCATGCGCCAGTAGTAGTCGGCCAGGCGCTTGGCCAGCTCGCGGTCTCCGCCCAGCCCGGGCGTGCAGGCGTAGGTGTAGCGCAGGTGGTCGAAGGCTTCGACGTCCTTCTTCAGCTCCAGCAGCAGCGCCGCGGAGCGGCCGCGCGCGCGCCGGTCGAACGGCTGCGCGGCGAGCGCCTGCTGCGCCAGCTTCAGGCGCTCGGCGGCGGGCGCGCGCTCCTGCGCCAGCAGCTCGTCGAGCAGGGCGTAGGCCGGGAGGAACTGCGCGTCGAGCGCCAGCGCGGCGCGGGCCGCGTCGAGCGCCTCCTGCCGCGCCGGATCGGGGGGCGCAGGTTCGGTCGAGGGCGCCGCCGCGACGTGGGCCGCGCCCGCGCGGAGCACCGCAAGGCGATACAACCGCGCGGGCGCGGCCGGCTCCAGCGCCGCCGCGCGGCCCGCGAGCGCCGCGCGCGCCTCCGCGGGCGCGCGCCGGTAGAGCCGCGCGATCAGCCGGGCTTCGGCGCTGGTCGCGGCCGCGGCGCGCGCGTCGGGCGCGACGCGGTCGAGCGCCGGCGCCAGCTCCGCCATCGCGCGGTCGATCGCAGCGTCGGCAGCGCCCGCGGCGTCATCGGATCGCATGCCGGCGCCGACGGTTCCGGGCGCAACCTCCACCCGCTCGACCTCCGCGATCGCCGCCGCGTACTCGGCCGAGCGGACCACCGCGCGGTCCGCCGCCTCCGGGAGGATCAGCGTGCGCCCCTCGAGCACCCCCCCCGCCTCGAAGCGGCGCTCGACCGCCTGCGGCAGGTAGCCGTCGGCGACGATCACGTAGCCGACGCGGATCGCGGCCGGCGCCACCGCGCGCGGGAACTTCTCCTCGTCGAAGAGGTTGAAGATCCCGGAGACCGCGCGCAGCGCCCCCGACGCGTCGGTCGTGCCGACGAACTCGAGCGGCGGCGCCGCGGGCCCGAGCCCGTCGCGCACGAACGGGTTGTCGGCCTGGTCGATGTCGGGCCCGGCCGCTGCGACGGGCGAGAAATCGAGGTCCTGGAGGGTCTCGTCGTGCAGCACGGCGTCGGAGACGGCGCGCTCCTTCGAATACGGGTACGGGAGGTAGCGGTAGTGCGCGAAGAGCCGCGCCCCGGTGTCGTCGTCGTTGACGGCGTAGAACGCCGGATCGGTGTAGCGGTAGATCCGCGCCCCGGCGACCGGCCGCCCATCGCCGTCGAGCACCCAGAACTGCGTCGCGATCCCGACGCGCCGCTCCCAGCGCCGCGACGGGTCGCGCTCCGCGGGCGGCGCCGGCGCGGCGACACCCGGACGCCCCGCGCGCCGCTCGTGCGCCAGGCCGCGCCGGGCGCGTCGCTTGGCGACCTGCGGCGAACTCGGCAGCCGGCCGCCCGGCGCGGCGGCTGCGAGATCGGGCCGCTCGATCCCGCGCACCACCGGCACGTAGCCGCCGTACTCCCCGTCGTAGATCACGGCGATCGGCTCCTTCGCCGCCAGGACGGACGGCGCCGGCGCGGCCAGGGCCGCCACGGCCGCCAGGACGGCCACCGCCGAGCGGAGGTCCGGGGCAGGGCCGAGCGCGGCAAGGCCGCGCCGCGATGCGGGGAAGTCGACGGAACATGCGAAGATCCTGACGCAATGCCGCGCCGCTGCCAACGGCGCGCCCCCGGAGCCGCCGCCCTGCGGCCGGCCGCGAGGTCTCGCCGATGGGATCGAATCCACCCTCCTTCGAACGCCTCGCGATCGACGAGCCGCTTCCGTTCGTGGCCCGGATCACGCTCGACGCGCCTCCCGTCAACGCCCTCTCGCGCGACCTGGTGCGCGAGATCCGCGCCGCCGCGGCCGCCGTGTCGGGCCGACCGGAGCTGCGGGCCGTGCTGGTTGCCGCGCGCGGGAAGGCCTTCTGCGCCGGGGCCGATCTCAAGGAGCGTCGCGAGATGACCGACGCCGAGGCGCTGGCCGCGGTGGGCGGGATCGGGGCCGCAGCCCAGGCCCTGGCCGACATCCCGGTCCCGACGATTGCCGTGCTGCACGGCGCGGCGCTGGGGGGCGGCTTCGAGCTGGCGCTGGGCTGCGACCTGCGGCTGGCGGCGGCAGGGGCGAAGCTGGGGCTTCCCGAGTGCTCGCTGGCGATCATCCCGGGGGCCGGCGGCACGCAGCGCCTGGCGCGGCTGATCGGGCCGGCGCGCGCCAAGCACTGGATCCTGGCGGCGCGGGTCGAGCCGGCCGAGGTCGCGCGGGACGCCGGGCTGGTCGACGAGGTCCTTCCCGCAGAGGGGCTCGAGGTGCGCGCCCTCGAGCTGGCCGGCGCGATCGCCCGCTGCGCGCCGCTCGCGCTGCGGGCCGCGAAGCGCGCGATCGACGAGGGGCTGGACGCGGCGAGCCTCGCCGCGGGACTCGACGTCGAGACGCGCTGCTACGCGACGATCGTGCCGACCGAGGACCGCCGCGAGGCGCTGGCGGCGTTCGTCGAGAAGCGGCCGCCGCGCTACCGCGGCTGCTGATCGCCGCCCGCCTCCGGGCCGCCGTTCGCGTCCCCGCGCTCCGACACGAAGAACAGCGCCGACGAGCGGCGGGAGCGTCAGCCGCAGCGAGCAGGGCTGTCCCTGCGCCGGCGTCGACTCGGCGGTGACGCCGCCGAGGTTGCCGGTCCCGCTGCCGCCGTACTCCAGCGCGTCGCTGTTGAGCGCCTCGCGCCAGAAGCCGCCGCGAGGGGCGCCGACGCGGTAATCCTCGCGCGGCAGCGGCGTGAAGTTGATCACCGCCAGGACCAGCTCGCCCTGCGGGTCGGTCTGCCGCACCATGCTGTAGACGCTGTTGTCGGCGTCGTGGCAGTCGATCCAGTAGAACCCCTCCGGCGCGTGCTCGGCGGCGTGCATCGCCGGGCTGGCCGCGTAGAGCCGGTTGAGGTCGCGGACCCAGGCCGCGAGCCCGCGGTGCGGCGGGTGCTGCAGGAGGTGCCAGTCGAGGCTCCGCTCGTGCGCCCACTCCCGCCACTGCCCGAACTCGCCGCCCATGAACAGCAGCTTCTTTCCGGGCTGCGCGAACATCTCGCCCAGCACGGCGCGCAGCGTCGCGTAGCGCCGCCACTCCTCGCCCGGCATCCGGCCGACGAGCGACCCCTTGCCGTGCACCACCTCGTCGTGCGAGAGCGGCAGCAGGTAGCGCTCGTTGAAGGCGTAGAGCATCCGGAAGGTGACCTTGGAGTGGTGGTACTTGCGGAAGACCGGGTCCTGGGCGGCGTAGGCCAGCGTGTCGTGCATCCAGCCCATGTCCCACTTGTAGGTGAAGCCGAGGCCCCCGGCGTAGGTCGGGCGCGTCACCCCCGGCCAGTCGGTCGACTCCTCGGCGATCGTGATCGCGCCCGGGACGTGCTCGGCGACCGCGTCGTTGAGCTGGCGCAGGAACTCGATCGCCTCCAGGTTCTCGCGGCCGCCGTAGCGGTTGGGGATCCACTCGCCGTCCTGGCGCGAGTAGTCCAGGTAGAGCATCGACGCGACGGCGTCCACGCGCAGGCCGTCGGCGTGGTAGCGCTCCAGCCAGAACAGCGCGTTGCTGACCAGGAAGCTGCGCACCTCGTGCCGGCCGTAGTTGAAGATCGCGGTCTTCCAATCGGGGTGGAAGCCCTGCTTCTGGTCGGCGTGCTCGTAGAGATGCGTGCCGTCGAAGTAGATCAGCCCCAGCTCGTCGGTCGGGAAGTGGGAGGGGACCCAGTCGAGGATCACTCCGATCCCGGCCTGGTGCAGCGTGTCGACCAGGGCCATGAAGTCCTGCGGGGTCCCGTAGCGCGCGGTCGGGGCGAAGAAACCGGTGACCTGGTAGCCCCATGAGGCGTAGAACGGGTGCTCCATCACCGGCAGGAACTCGACGTGCGTGAACCCCATCTCGACGGCGTACTCGGCGAGCTGCGGCGCGAGGTCGCGGTAGGAGAGCCAGCGGTCGGGGTCGTGCGGCGAGCGCCGCCAGGAGCCCAGGTGGACCTCGTAGATCGAGACCGGCGCCGACGGGGCGCCGCGCGCGGCGCGAGTCGTCATCCAGTCGGCGTCGTTCCAGGTGTAATCCAGATCCCACGCGACCGACGCGGTGCGCGGCGGCAGCTCGGTGCGGACGGCGAACGGGTCGGCCTTGTCGACGCGGTAGCCGGCGACCGACGAGACGACGTGGAACTTGTAGGCCGCGCCGGCCTCGACGCCCGGGACGAAACCCTCCCAGATCCCGGAGTCGGCGCGGCGGACCAGCGGGTGGGCCTCGACGTGCCAGCCGTTGAAGTCGCCGACGACCGAGACCCGCGCCGCGTTGGGGGCCCAGGCCGCGAAGCTCCGGCCGCGCCGCCCGTCGACCGTCGCGGGGTGCGAGCCGAGCTTGTCCTGCAGGTGGTAGTGCCGCCCCTCGTTGAAGAGGTGCAGGTCGTCCGCGCTCAGGCGCGAGAAGCCGCTGTCCATCGCCGGCCCTCCCGCGCAATTGTAGCGCGGTCAGTCCTTCCACTCGGCGATGAAGACGTTCGTCTCGCCCGGCTTGGCGTTGGCGCGGTTGGAGCAGAAGGCGAACTTCCGGCCGTCGGGGGACCACATCGGGAAGCCGTCGAAGCCCTCGGCGAAGGTGATCCGCTCGAGGTTCTGGCCGTCGAGGTCGATCATGTAGAGGTCGAACTCGCGGCCCCGCGGCTCGGGGTAGTTGGTCGAGAAGATGATCTTCCGGCCGGACGGGTGGAAGAACGGGGCGAAGGCGGCGGAGCCCAGCCGGGTGAGCTGGCGCTTGTTGCCGCCGTCCGCGTCCATGATCCAGATCTCGAGTTTTCCCGGCCGGATCAGGTTCTGCCCGAGCAGCCGCTGGTAGTCGTCCAGCGCGGGCCCCGGCTCGGGGTGGTGCGCGCGGAAGACGATCTTGCTGCCGTCGGGCGAGTAGAACGCGCCCCCGTCGTAGCCGACCGCGTCGGTCAGGCGCTTGACGTCGCTGCCGTCGAGCTTCATCGAGTAGAGGTCGAGGTCGCCGTCGCGCATCGAGGTGAAGACGATCCGGTCGCCTTTGGGCGAGACGGTCGCCTCGGCGTCGTAGCCCGGACTCCGGGTCAGCTGCACCGGCTTCGAGCCGTCGGCTTCGGCGACGAAGATCTCGTACTCCGGGTAGATCGCCCAGACGTACCCCTGGCTCATGTCGGCCGGCGGGGGGCACTGCGGGCTGCCGAGGTGCGTCGAGGCGTACAGGATCCGCTTGTCCTTCGGCATGAAGTAGGAGCAGGTCGTGCGCCCCTTGCCGGTCGAGACGAGCTTCTTCCCGCTGCCGTCGGTCTTCATCGTGAAGATCTGGTCGCAGCCGTACGGCGGGTGGGTGGACTGGTAGATCAGCTTGTCGCCGGCGAACGAGAAGTAGGCCTCGGCGTTCTCGCCGCCGTCGGTCAGCATCGTCAGCGAGGCGAAGTGCTTCTCGCGCGGGTCGGGCGCCACGGGGCGCGGCACCGACGGAGCGGGAGCCGCTGCCGACGGCGCGCTGCCGGCAGCGCTGCCGGCGGCCGCGAGCGCCGCGAACGCCACGGCGCCGGAAGCAAGGGCGAGCAAGACGACGGCGATCGTAGGGCGGGAGGTCACACGCATCGGCACGGGGTGCTCCTGGGATCGGCGGCGAGCGGGCCAGAATGGAAACGGCGGGGCCGCAGGGGCCCCGCCGTCGTCGATCTCGATCGGCTCCGGCCGGCGAGCGGCCGGATGCCGGTCGCGGCTCACAGCGAAGCGGTCTGGGTCGCCTTCTTCTTGTCGCAGCCGCCCTTGGCGCAACCGCCCTTGGCCATCTGCGCCGCGGTCTCCTGGATCTTCTTGACGTCGGCCGCGCTGGTCGAGGTGAGCAGGACCACCACGCCGCTGTCGGTGTTCTCGACGTTGCGGGTCCAGTCGGAGTGCATCATCGGGCAGTCACCGCAGCCGCCCTGCTTCGCCTTGTCGGCCGCCGCCTTGGGGCAGCCGCCCATCTGGGCCTGGATCCACTTGACGGTCTCGGGGCTGTTCGAGGCGAGGACGATCCTGGCGCCGTTGTCGAGGTTGGTCGCGGTGCGGGTGACGTCGGCCATGCCGAACGGGCAATTGCCGTTGTCGGCGACCTGCTGGGTCTTGTTGGCACCGCAGGCCAGGACGACGGAAGCAGCCAGGAAGAAGGTCAGGACCGTGATCGTGAGGATGCGCTTCATCGAACTCTCCGGCGCGCCGCGTGGGGGATCCGCCGGGAGCTGGGCGCGAATCCGCCCGGCGGGTTCGTTTCGATAATCGAAAACTATACCGCGTAAGCCAGACGCCCGCCCGTCGCTGCCGCCGGGAACGGGCGGGGCGCCAGGGGGGCAACCCCGCCAGGCCGCCGCTCCGGTCAGGAAATCACCGGAAGTCACTGATGGTCTTGCAGATAGCGGAAATGCTGGAGAACTTCTGGGGGGAGAACTCCTCGTTCGGGATGCTGATGCCGAAGCTCCCCTCCACCCACTCGACCAGGTCGAAAAGACCGAGCGAATCGACCACACGGTCGAGCGGATCCTCCGGGGCCAGACCCCCGTGGTATCCGGAAAAACGGGAAGCCAGAAACTCCCGGACCGCCATTTCCATGCCGTTGCTCCCTCCGCCGAACCTCTTCGTCCGGTCTGCTGCCGCTACCGTCACGGTGCCGGGCTGGAAAGACGGTGCTTTTGTACCTTACCGGAGGCCGTCCTGGGAAGCTCGGAAAGAAAAGTCCAGCTCCGCGGGATCTCGTGGTGCGTCAGGTGCCGGGCACAGTGACGCCGGAGGTCCTCCTCCGACGCGCCGTCCCCGCGGCGGACGACGAAGGCGCGCACCGATTCGCCGAGGATCGGGTGCGGCTCGCCCAGGACCGCGGCCTCGAGCACGCCGGGGTGCGCCGTCAGCACTTCTTCGATCCTGTGCGCACTGATCCGTTCGCCCGCGCATTTGATCAGGTCCGAATTGCGGCCGACGAGGTACAGGAAGCCCTCGTCATCGAGGTAGCCGAGGTCGCCCGTGTGCAGCCAGCCGCCGCGCAGCGTCGCGCGGGTCAGCGCGGGGTCGCCGAAATAGCCCTGCATCACGTTCTCGCCGCGGACGAGGACCTCGCCGGTCCGGCCGGCCGGCAGGTCGCGATCGTCGTCGTCCACGACGCGCAGCGCGACGCCCCGGATCGGCCGGCCGCACGAGCCGGCCTTCTCGACCATCCGTTCGGGAGGAAGGGCGCAGGCCCGCGTGCTGGTCTCGGTCATCCCGTACATGAAGACGACCTGCGCCGACGGGAAGCGGCGGGCCAGCGCGTGCAGTGTCTCGCTCGCGAGGTGACTTCCCGAAATCGTGAGGAAGCGCAGCGCCGACAGGTCGTGCCGGTCGAGCGGGGCGCGCTGGAGCAGCATGTTGACGTGGTACGGCACGCCGCTGAAGGCCGTGATGCGCCGCGATTCCAGCCGCGCGACGAAGCCTGGAAGGTCGTTGAACGAGTCGAACACGACCTTGCCGCCCGAGGCCAGGGTCGTCAACAGCACGCTCTTGGCATAGGTGTGGAAGAGCGGCAGCACCAGCGCGTAGCGATCGGCCGGGGAGAGCGGCAGGTAGTCGAGGATCGCGTCGACCACCGCGCCGACGTTTCGGTGCGAGAGCATCACCCCCTTCGGCTGCCCGGTCGTGCCCGAGGTGAAGACGATGAAGGCGAGGTCGTCCGGCGCGGCGGCGGCCGGCGCGGCGCGCGGCGCCGTGGCCGCGAGCGCCGCCGGTGCGAAGTCCGTCGCGGCCACGACGGTGTGGCCCGCGGCCGCGAGCGGTGCCGCGTCGAGGGTCGTCACGACGAGCGCGGGGGCCAGCCGCCCGAGTACCGGCAACAGGCGTTCCAGCGGCTCGTGCGGCGCGATCTCCGCCACCGGGCGGCCGGAGGCCAGCGCGCCGAGCATCGCCAGCACGTACTCCACGGAGTTCGCGGCGACGATCGCGACCGGCTCGCGACGTTCGCCGAGCCGCGCGTCGAAGGCGGCGGCCGCGCGCATCACGCCGTCCCACAGTGCGCCGTAGGTCAGCCGCGCGTCGCCGTCCTCGAGCGCGACGGCGCCCGGTGCGCCGTCGCCGCGCCGCAGGCGTTCGAGCAGGCCGCCGTCGCTCAAGCGCCCCCCCCGAACAGGCGGCCGAAGTAGGCCGGAACGTCGGCCAGCGTGTCGGCCTCGCGGTTGATGTAGTAGGCGATCGCGTAGAACGCGCTGGTCAGTACCCAGCCCGTCAGTGCCCAGTACCAGCGGCTGTCCAGCCCGAGGCGCGCCGTGAGCCCGGGGAAGCGCCGGGGGAAGTCGACGACGAGCCAGATCAAGAGGCCGTTCAGCGCCCAGTAGCTCATCGTCAGGATCGCCTGGTCGACGGTCAGCGCCCCTTCTGCGGCGTGGGCCAGCAGGTGCAGCGCGCCGGACGCCAGGAGGGTCGCCATGATGCTCGTAAAGAGCCCGATCTTGGCGCGCATCATCGGGTAGAACGTGAACGTCACGAGCCACTCGCGGAACAGCAGGTTCCAGCGCCGCCAGTGCTCGTTGGGGGTCCGCGCCAGGATCCACCAGTCGAAGTTGTTGCGGATCGGCAGCCCGAACAGGCGCAGCAGGCCGAGCGCGAGGTCGTAGCCGAAGACCACCTCGCAGGAGAGCGTGAGGTAGTTCAGGTAGGAGTAGCCGAGCAACTCGAGGCCGCCGGCCTCGCGCCAGGCCCGGGCCCCCAGGAACGCGTCGATTTCGACCGACACGGTGCGGCAGAAGAGCGCGATCGCCAGCGCGCGCAGGCCGGCCAGGCGCACCACGTCGATCCGGTCGCGGTCGGCGGGCCCGAACTCCGCCAGCGTGAACACCGGCCCCTCCATGAAGAGCCGGGTGCCGACGTAGCCGAGGTAGTTCCCGAGCGGGAGGAGCTTCCGCGTCGTCACCTGGTAGCAGGCGTACCAGAGGCAGACGATCAGCCCGATCGTGATCCCGGACCGGTCGAGGCCGCTCCAGTCGAAGGCCTGGCCGAGGCCGCGGATCACGGGGGCCGCGGCGACGATCGCGACGAGCATCGTCCAGCGCGGCACCGAGAGCCGGAACAGGCCGTAGAAGGCGAGCGCCACGAGGGTCAGCACGGCGATCGACGGCAGGTCGAACAGTTTCAGGGCCAGGCCGATGGCCAGCGCCCCGGCTGCGATCGTCCAGTACCGGATGGTCCGCGGCAGCCACCAGGTCGCCAGGAAGAGCAGGTGGAAGGCGACCAGCCGCCCCGGGATCGTCGAGAGTCCCTCGGTCGAAGGGAGGGGCAGACGCGCTCCGGCGGCGAGCGAACGGATCGCCCAGCCGAGGAGCGACCAGGTCTGCTCGGCGAACAGGTAGGGGACGAACGAGAGAGCGGCGACCAGCGCGAACCGGGCCGCCGGGGAGGCCGGTAGGGACCATCGATCGAGTCCCAGCCGCCGCGCGACCGAGCCGGGGCCGGAGATCGCCTCGAGGGCCAGCCGGACGGGACGGAAGGGGGAACCCGGGACGAGCCGCTCCCGGACCGGATCGGGGCGCGCGATCGGAGTTGCGGCGCCTGTCTCCCGGGGTGCAGCTTGGCCGCCGATCATCGCCACACCCCACTTCGCGGGAACCCCAGCCAGGGCACACCGCCGATCGACGCCTCGGGTGGGCCCCGCGACGTGAGCGCGAACTCATACCCTGTACAGCGCGGAGGGGTCAAACGCCACTCCGGAATCGGTTCGCCGCGGGTTCGCCCCGCGGTGCGGCTTACTTGACTAATCGTTCAAGTTAAATCGTTGAGTGGATAGGGTTTCCCGGTTTGGCTTACCAGGAGTTTTTGGCCTTGACACGGACCCTTCTCGGGTTACCCTTCCCGCTCCATGCCCACCAACAGTTCGGACACTTCGCGCCACTTCGTTTTCCCCAAGTGGAGCAACCTGCTGAGGCCTGCCCTGGCGGTCCTCATGGTTGGGGGACCCGTGTACCTGGTCGCGCTGGCCTGGTTCGGAGGCTCCCCGAAGACCCTGGACATCGGCTACGCGCCGGTCCAGCCGGTCCCTTACAGCCACGCCCTGCACGCCGGGAAGCTGGGGATCGACTGCAGGTACTGCCACAACACGGTCGAGTCCGCGGCGTTCGCCGCCGTCCCACCGACCCAGACCTGCATGAACTGCCACTCCAAGGTGCGCGCCAACAGCGACAAGCTGGCGATCGTGCGCGAGAGCTACGCGACCGGCATGCCGGTCCCCTGGGTCAAGGTCCACGACCTTCCCGACTACGTCTACTTCAACCACAGCGCGCACGTCCGGCGCGGCGTCGGCTGCGTCGAGTGCCACGGGCGGGTCGACCGGATGGAACTGGTCAGCCAGGTCCAGACGCTGTCGATGTCGTGGTGCCTCGACTGTCACCGCAACCCGGACCGCCGCCTCCGGCCGCCGGAGTTCGTGACGCAGATGGACTGGACGCCGAGCGAGGATCCGGCCGCGCTCGGCAAGCGGCTTCGCGCCGAACGCAACATCAACCCCAGCACGGACTGCTACACATGTCATCGATAGAGCCTTCGGTGAAGGACGGCGGGCGGGCGCGGCCGGGCAAGGCGGCGTGGCGCAGCCTGGACGAGCTGGCCGAAACGGCCGAATTCCGCGCCGTGGTCGAGCGCGAGTTCCCGACGCTGGTGCCGGAGATCCTCGGACCCACCGGGCGGCGCAGCTTCATGAAGCTGATGGGCGCCTCGGTCGCGCTCGGCGGCCTCACGGCGTGCCGCTGGCCGAAGGAGCGGATCCTCCCGTATGCCCACCGGCCGGAGGGCCGCACGCCTGGTGTACCGGAGTTCTACGCCAGCGCGATGGAGCTGGGGGGGGTCGCGACCGGACTGCTGGTCAAGAGCGTGGACGGCCGACCGATCAAGATCGAAGGCAACCCCGAGCACCCGGAAAGCCGCGGCGCCTCGGGCGTCTTCGCGCAGGCCACGATTCTCGAGCTGTACGACCCGGACCGCAGCCAGGTGCTCGTCGAGCGGACCGGCGGCCAGGAGTTCCAGCGCACGTGGGACGAGTTCGCCCTGTTCGCGGACCGGCACTTCGGAGCGCTCCGCGCGAACGGCGGCCGGGGTCTCGCGGTGCTCGCCGAGCCGTCGTCGTCGCTCGGCTTCGCCGCGACGAGGGCGCGCTTCGCGGAGACCTTCCCGCAGGCGGCGTGGTTCGAGTACGCGCCGGTCTCGCGCGATGCCGAGCGCACCGGGACGGCGCTGGCCTTCGGGTCGCCGATGCGGCCGGTCGCGGCGCTGGGGGCGGCCGACGTCGTCGTCAGCTTCGAGAGCGACCTGCTGCAGATGCACCCGGCCGCGCTGGTTCACGCGCGCGATTTCGCCGCGCGCCGCCGCGCCGCCGACGGGACGATGAACCGGCTCTGGGCCTTCGAGAGCACGCCGACCGTCACCGGTGCCAGCGCCGACGAGCGCATCGCGCTCCCGTCGGGCGAGGTGGCGGCCACGGCCGAGCGCCTGCTGGCCGGGCTGCTGCTGCGGCCCGGCGTCGAGCCGGCCTGGATGACGCCGACGCTGCGCGCCGCGCTGGCGAGGCGCGCCGGCGAGGGGGCCGGTGACGCGCGGATCGAGGCGCTGCGCGAGGACCTGCTTGCGCACCGCGGACGGTCGTACGTTGCCGCCGGCCCGTCTCAGCCTCCGCTCGTGCACGCGCTGGCGGCGCTGACCAACGTGGCCCTCGGCAACGTCGGGTCGACGGTTCGGTACGTCGCGGACCCCGACGGTCCGGCGCCGGCGGCGGCGGCCTCGATCACCGCGCTGGCCCGCGCGATCGACGCGGGCGAGGTCCAGACGCTGCTCGTGCTGGGCGGCAACCCGGCGTACGACGCTCCGGCCGAGCTCGATCTCGCGGCGCGCCTCGGCAAGGCCGGGACGGTGCTGCACCTGTCGCACGCCCCCAACGAGACCTCCGCGCTCGCCGGCTGGCTCCTGCCGCGCGCGCACTGGCTCGAGTCGTGGGGCGACGCGCGCTCGTGGGACGGCACGGTCAGCGTGGTGCAGCCGTTGATCCAGCCGCTGTTCGACGGGAAGTCGCCGGCCGAGCTGCTCGCCCTCGCCGCCGGGCTACCGGAGCCGAAGGGGTACGACATCGTGCGCGAGGCGATCCTCCCGCTCGCCGGAAGCGAGAAGGGCTGGCGCCAGGCGCTCCACGACGGGCTGATCCAGGCCAGCGCGCCGGCCCCCGCCGACCCGTCGGCGTCGGTTGCCGCGGCGGCCGACGGACTCGCGGCCGCACTCGCGACGGTCGACGCCGAGCCTGCCGGGAAGCCGTCCGCACAGGCGCTCGAGCTGGTCTTCCTCCCCGACCGCAAGGTCTTCGACGGGCGCTTCGCCAACAACGCCTGGCTGCAGGAATTCCCCGACCCGATCACCAAGCTCACCTGGGACAACGCGCTGATGGTGGCGCCGCGCACTGCGGATGCGCTGGGCGTCGGAATGGGCGACGTGGTCACGCTCTCGTGCGGCGGCCGGAGCATCCAGGCCCCGATCTACATCCTGCCCGGACAGGCCGAGTTCTCGATCGCGCTGGCGCTCGGCTACGGCCGCCGCCGGGCGGGCCGCGTGGGCGAGAAGGTCGGCGCCAACGCCTACGCCCTGCGCACCGCGGCGGCGCCGTGGGTCGCGACCTCGGCGACGATTCAGCGCACCGGACTCAAGCGCAAGCTGGCCACGACGCAGGACCACTGGGGCCTGGGCAAGCTGGGCGAGCGGACGCTGCAGGAACGCGTCCCGGAGTTCGTCAAGGAAGGGACGCTGGCCGAGTTCAAGGCCGACCCCGCCTTCGCCCGCGAGGGCGCGCCCAAGCTGATCCAGCTCTGGGACCCCCACAAGTACGAGGGGAACCAGTGGGGCATGGCGATCGACCTGTCGGCCTGCACCGGCTGCGGCGCCTGCATGGTCGCCTGCCAGGCCGAGAACAACATCCCGGTCGTCGGCCGCGAGCAGGTGCTGGTCAGCCGCGACATGCACTGGATCCGGGTCGACCGCTACTTCAAGGGCGACCCCGACGATCCGGCGTTCGCCTTCCAGCCGGTCGCCTGCGTGCACTGCGAGAACGCCCCCTGCGAGCAGGTCTGCCCGGTCCAGGCGACGGTGCACGACCACGAGGGGATCAACGAGATGGTCTACAACCGCTGCGTGGGGACGCGCTACTGCGCGAACAACTGTCCCTACAAGGTGCGGCGGTTCAACTTCCTCAACTGGCACAAGGGGGCCGGCGAGCTCGGCCCGCTCGCGCGGATGGCGATGAACCCCGAAGTCACCGTGCGCAGCCGCGGCGTGATGGAGAAGTGCACCTACTGCGTGCAGCGGATCAACGCCGTCAAGATCGCCGCCAAGAACGACTCCCGGCCGATCAGGGACGGCGAGATCGTCACCGCCTGCGAGCAGGCCTGCCCCAGCCAGGCGATCGTCTTCGGGAACCTCAACGACGTCGAGAGCCGGGTCCACAAGCTGCAGCAGAGCGGGCGCGCCTACTCGCTGCTCGCCGAGATCAACGTGCGACCGCGCACGCAGTACCTGGCGCGGTTGAAGAACCCGGTCCACGGTGCGGATGCCCCGGCCGGCGGCGCCCCCGGCGCGCGCGAGGAGCACCACGAGTCATGACCACCGCGGTGATCGACAACACGCAGGACAACCCCCGCTCCCGCCCGCCGCTGGTGCTGGGCGACCAGACGCTCTCGTCGGTCACCGACATCGTCTGCAACGTCTACGAGCGGCCGGCGACGCGCGGCTGGTACATCGCGTTCGCCATCTCCTCCTCGCTCACGCTGCTGCTGTTCTCGATGATCGGCTACCTGTTCGCGCGCGGGATCGGGGTCTGGGGTCTCAATCACCCGGTGGGGTGGGCGTTCGACATCACCAACTTCGTCTTCTGGGTCGGCATCGGACACGCCGGGACGCTGATTTCGGCGATCCTGTTCCTGTTCCGCCAGAAGTGGCGCACCAGCATCAACCGCTCGGCCGAGGCGATGACGATCTTCGCGGTCGCCTGCGCGGGGATCTTCCCGCTGATCCACGTCGGCCGGCCGTGGCTGGCCTACTGGCTCTTCCCGTACCCGAACCAGATGGCGATGTGGCCCGGTTTCCGCAGCCCGCTGCTGTGGGACGTCTTCGCGGTCAGCACCTACGCCACCGTCTCCCTGCTCTTCTGGTTCATGGGGATGGTGCCGGACATGGCGACGATGCGCGACCGCGCGACGACCCGGCCGCGGCAGCTCGCCTACGGCCTGCTGAGCCTGGGCTGGCGCGGCTCGAACCGCCACTGGCTGCGCTTCGAGAAGGCCTACCTGCTGCTCGCGGCGCTGGCCACCCCGCTGGTGCTCTCGGTGCACTCGGTCGTCAGCTTCGATTTCGCCGTCTCGGTCCTGCCCGGCTGGCACACGACGATCTTCCCGCCCTACTTCGTCGCCGGCGCGATCTTCAGCGGCTTCGCGATGGTGCTGACGCTGCTGATCCCGGCGCGCCAGATCTTCGGCCTGAAGGACCTGATCACGCCGAAGCACCTGGACAACATGACGCGGATCATCCTGGCCACGTCGCTGATGGTCGGCTACTCGTACGCGACGGAGTTCTTCATCGCCTGGTACAGCGGCAACAGCTTCGAGCTGTTCGCGTTCCTCAACCGCTCGATGGGGCCGTACTGGTGGGCCTACTGGATCATGGTCACCTGCAACGTCTTCGTGCCGCAGGTGTTCTGGTTCAAGTTCTTCCGCAGCAACACGACGGCGATCTTCATCACGTCGCTGCTGGTCAACGTCGGGATGTGGTTCGAGCGGTTCGTGATCATCGTGACCTCGCTGCACCGCGACTACCTGCCGTCGAGCTGGGGGATGTTCAAGCCGACCGCGGTCGACCTGCTGACGATGCTCGGCAGCTTCGGGCTGTTCTTCACGCTCTTCCTGCTGTTCATCCGGTTCCTGCCGTTCGTGGCGATGGCCGAGGTCAAGAGCGTCATGCCCCACGTGCTCCACCAGGCCGGACCGACCGCCCTGGGCGATTACTGGGGCGACTCGCCGCAGGACCGCAGGAAGCCGCGGAAGGGGGCGCACTGATGGCCGACCACTCCGTCCCGGCCGCGTCGGCCGCGCCCGCGGCTCCCGTGTTCTGGGGCTACGCCGCGGAGTTCGACTCGGTGACCGGCGTCCTGCACGCCGCGGAGAAGTGCCGCGACGCGGGCTTCACGCGCTGGGACGTGCTGACGCCGTTCCCGGTGCACGGGTTGAACGACGCGATGGGCCTGCGCAGCACGCGCCTGCCGTGGTTCGTCTTCGCGATGGGCGCGACCGGGTGCCTGACCGGGGTCCTGATGCAGTGGTGGATGAACGCGGTCGACTACCGGCTGATCGTCAGCGGCAAGCCGTTCTGGAGCCTGCCTGCGAACATCCCGGTCGCCTTCGAGCTGACCATCCTCTTCGCGGCGCTGTCGACCTTCTTCGGGATGTGGTTCCTGAATGGCCTGCCGAGGCACTACCACCCGACCTTCAACAGCCGCCGCCTGAAGCGCGCGACGACGGACCGCTTCTACGTCGTGGTCGAGGCGACCGACCCGCGCTTCGACCGGGCCCGGACCCGCGAGTTCCTGGAGTCCCTGGGCGCGGCGCACGTCGAAGAGCTGGAGGACTGACCCCGTGCCGAGGTGGATCCTCTACACGCTCGTGATCCTGGCGGTGGCCTCGCTGCTGCCGTTCGCGTTCATCGCGCGGGCGCGCGGCGCCAAAGCCGACCGCACGCGCCTGCGTCCGATCCAGAACATGGGTACGCAGCAGAAGTACCTGCCGCAGAGCGAGAACCCGCTGTTCGCCGACACCCGCGCGATGCGTCCCGCGATCGAGGGGACCGTCCAGCGCGGCGCGCCGATCGATGGCGGCGCCTTCTCGACGGGGCGCGGTCCGGACGGGCAGTTCGTGGCCGAGTTCCCGGTCCCCGTCAACCGCGCGCTGCTGCTGCGCGGGCAGGAGCGCTACAACATCTACTGCTCGCCCTGCCACGGGCTGTCCGGGTCGGGCGACGGCATCGTCGCCCGGCGCGCCGACGCGCTGCAGGAAGGAACCTGGGTCCCGCCCCTCAGCTACCACGTCGACCAGGTCCGCGGCCGCCCGGTGGGGCACATCTTCAACACGATCACGAACGGAATCCGCAACATGCCCGCCTACGGCAGCCAGGTGTCCGCCGCGGACCGCTGGGCGATCGTGGCCTACGTCCGCGCCCTGCAGCGCAGCCAGAACGCGACCGTCGCCGACGTCCCGCCCGACCTGCGCGCGGGCCTGCGCTGAGCGGGGGAACGATGAAGCACGCGTACGACCTGTCGAAGGACAACGTCCAGTTCGGCGATCTCGGCCGGAAGTGGGGGACGCTCTCGCTCGTCGTGGGCGTGGTCGGCCTCGCGGCCGCGGCCGGGCTGGGGTTCGCCTCGGGCGACGGCGGGAAGCGCTTCTTCTGGGCCTACCTCGTGGCCTTCGCCTACTTCCTGGCGATGGGCCTCGGCGCCCTGGTCTGGGTGATGATCCAGCACATGACCCGCTCCGGCTGGAGCGTCCTCCTGCGGCGGATTGCCGAGGGGATCGCCGGCGCGCTGCCGATGATGGCGCTGCTGTTCGTTCCGCTGCTCTTCGGGCTGGGCGAGATCTATCACTGGGCCCACCCGGAGGCGGTTGCGCACGACCCGGTGCTGGCGAAGAAGGCGGTCTATCTCAACGTTCCGTTCTTCATCGCGCGCTGGGCCGTCTATTTCGCGGTCTGGTGCGGTACGGCCTGGTCGCTTTCCCGCGCGAGCAGGGCCCAGGACGCCTCGGGCGACCCGGCGCTGACGCTGCGGATGCAGCGGATCTCGTACGCGATGATCGTCCCCTTCGCGGTCACGCTGACCTTCGCGTCCTTCGACCTGCTGATGTCGCTCGATCCGCACTGGTTCAGCTCGATCTTCGGCGTCTACTTCTTCGCCGGCGCGATCTGGCTGTTCTTCGCGGTGCTGCCGATCGTGGTCTGGCGTCTCCAGGCGAACGGCCGGCTGGCGGGCGCGATCACGCCCGACCTCTACCAGGAGATGGGCAAGCTGCTGTTCGCGTTCGGCGTGTTCTGGGCCTACATCGCGTTCTCGCAGTTCATGCTGATCTGGTACGCGAACATCCCCGAAGAGACGAGCTGGTACCTCAAGCGCTGGAACGGCGGCTGGCCGCTGGTCGGCCTGCTGCTGATCGTGGGCCACTTCTTCGCGCCGTTCCTGGTGATCATGTCGCGGGCGGCCAAGCGCAACCTCCGGATCCTGATCCCCGTCGCCTGCTGGGCGATGCTGATGCAGTGGTTCGACTTCTACTACATCGCGATGCCGGAGTACGAGCCGGGCAGCGGGCGGGTGCCGTTCTCGCTGCTGGACCTCGCGGCGTTCCTGGGCGTCGGCGGGCTGTTCTTCTGGATGGTCAGCCGCAACCTGGCCTCGGCACCGCTGGTCCCGGTGGACGATCCCCGGCTCCAGGAGTCGCTGGTCTTCGAAGAAGGCGTCTGAGGAGGACCGCGATGGCGCGCACGGGCAACGAGGGAGATCCTAAGACCGGCCTGACCGCGACGATCGGGATCGTCGGGACGCTGGTCCTGATCCTGATCATCGTCGGGCTCCAGGCGCTGTTCTATCACGTCGAAGACGACATCTACTCGGAGATCTACGCCGAGCCGAACCTCGACGTGAAGATGGTGAAGGCCCAGCAGCTGGAGGTGCTCAACAGCTACGGCTGGGTGGACCGGGAGAAGGGCGTGGTGCGGATCCCGATCGACCGGGCGATGGAGAGGGTCATCGTCGAGCAGTCGGGCCGCACGACGGCGCCGTCCCCGGGGACCGCGACAACCCCATGACCGGACCGGGATCGTTGCTCCGCGTCGTGCTGGCGGCGGCCGGCGTGCTGGTCCTGGCCGCGGCCTCGCTCCCGGGCGCGTGGGCCGACCGCGCCGAGCCGCTCCCCGCGGAGCTGGAGGGGGTCGGCGTCGCGGAGCACCTGGGGCAGCAACTGCCGCTCGACCTGCCGTTCACCGACGACGACGGCCGGCCGGTCAAGCTGGGCAACTATTTCCAGGCCGGGCGGCCGGTGCTGCTCGACATCGGCTACTACCGCTGCCCGATGCTCTGCAACCTCGTTCTCAACGGCTTCATCGAGGGGCTGCGGGAGGTCCCGAGCTGGGTCCCGGGAGACAACTTCGAGGTCGTGGTGGTCTCGGTCGACCCGCTCGAGACGGCCAAGCTGGCGAAGCTCAAGAAGCAGAACTACGTCCGCGAGTACGGACGGCCCGAGACGGCGTCGGGCTGGCACTTCCTGACCGGCAGCCCGGAGAGCATCGCGGCGCTGACGCAGGCGGTCGGCTTCCGCTACCAGTACCTCGAGGACCGCAACGAGTACGCGCACGCCGCGGTCCTGATGGCGCTGACGCCCGAGGGCAAGGTCGCGCGCTACCTGTACGGGGTGACGTTCGATCCGCGGACGATCCGGCTCTCCCTGGCCGAGGCCTCGGAGGGCCGCTCGCTCTCCGCGCTCGACCAGCTGCTGCTCTACTGCTACCACTACGATCCGAGCTCGAGAAGCTACTCGTTTGCCGCGATCAACATCATGCGCGCCGGGGGGGTCCTGGCGCTGATCGTGGTCGGCGCGACCCTGGCCTCGTTCTGGATGCGCGAGAGCCGACGCCGCCGGGCCGCGACCGTCACCGCGGAAGGCCACCCATGACCGCCCTGTTCGCCCTGCTCGCTTCGCTCGCTCCGCTCGCCAGCGCCAACCCGCCCACCAGTACCTCGGGCGACTTCTGGATGCCGGTGCGCGGGTCCGCCAACGCGGCTGCCGTGGATTGGCTGTTCTACTTCATCTACTACATCTCGCTCTTCTTCTTCGCCCTGATCATCGGGCTGATGACGTACTTCATCTTCAAGTACCGCCAGCGGTCGCCCGACCAGCTCGGCGAGGGGCCGACGCACAACACGCCGCTCGAGATCATCTGGACCGTCATTCCCCTGGGACTCGTGATCGCGATCTTCTGGATCGGCTTCACCGGTTACATGAAGGGCGTGATCGCGCCCGACAACGCCTACGAGATCCAGGTCGTCGGGCAGAAGTGGAAGTGGATGTTCGGCTACCCGAACGGCTACATCGACGAGAACCTCCACGTCCCGGTCGACACGCCGGTGCGACTGGTGATCACCTCGGACGACGTGATCCACAGCCTGTTCATCCCGGCCTTCCGCCTGAAGAAGGACGCGGTGCCGGGCCGCTACTCGAAGATGTGGTTCCGGGCGACCCAGACCGGCGACTACCAGATCTTCTGCGCCGAGTACTGCGGCACGAGCCATTCCGACATGCTGGCCAGGGCGATCGTCCACCCGCCGGGCGAGTTCGAGAAGTGGCTGGAGAACGCCTCCAACTTCCTCGACAAGATGTCGCCCGCCGAGGCCGGCGAGAAGCTCTTCAAGCAGCGCGGCTGCACGCAGTGCCACTCGGTCGACGGCTCGCGGATCATCGGCCCGTCGCTGAAGGGCGTCTTCGGCCACGACGTGGTTCTGTCCACCGGGCAGAAGGTGATCGCCGACGAGGACTACGTGCGAAGCTCGATCCTCAATCCGCAGGCCCAGGTCGTCGCCGGGTTCGACCCGGTGATGCCGACCTACCAGGGGCGACTCAAGGACCGCGAGATCTCCGCGGTCATCGAATACATCAAGACGCTGAAGTAGGACGAGGGACCACGCCATGGCGACGATCGACCACACGATGCCCGGGGTGGCCCGGCCCGGCCCGGCCGAGCCCGCGAACTACCTGAACGCCAGCCACGGCCTGCTGTCGTGGGTCACGACCCTCGACCACAAGCGGATCGGCGTGCTCTACCTGATCTCCACCCTGACCGCGTTCTTCCTGGGGGGGGTCTTCGCCCTGCTGGTCCGGACCGAGCTGCTCACCCCGACGCAGACGATCATGGGCCCCGACACCTACAACAAGATGTTCACGCTGCACGGCGCCGTGATGGTCTTCCTGTTCATCATTCCGGCGATCCCCGGCGCGCTCGGCAACTTCGTGCTGCCGATCATGCTGGGCGCCAAGGACGTGGCCTTCCCCCGGCTGAACCTCCTGAGCTGGTACCTCTACATCATCGGCGCGCTCTGGGCCGTGGCCTCGATCATCATGGGCGGCGTCGACACCGGCTGGACCTTCTACACGCCCTACAGCACGACTACCAACACCGCCGTGATCTCGATGACCTTCGGGGTCTTCATTCTCGGCTTCAGTTCGATCCTCACCGGCGTCAACTTCATCACGACGATCCACAAGCTGCGCCCGGTCGAGATGGGCTGGTTCAGGATGCCGCTCATGCTCTGGGCGCTCTACTCGACCGCGGTGATCCAGGTCCTCGCCACGCCGGTGCTCGGCGTCACGATGCTGCTCCTGATCGCCGAGCGCGCGCTGGGGATCGGGATCTTCGACCCGGCCCTGGGCGGCGACCCGATCCTCTACCAGCACTTCTTCTGGTTCTACTCCCACCCGGCGGTCTACATCATGATCCTGCCGGCGATGGGGATCATCTCGGAGATCATCCCGGTCTTCTCGCGCAAGCACATCTTCGGCTACCGTTTCATCGCCTATTCCTCGGTGGCGATCGCGATCTTCGGCTTCCTGGTCTGGGCCCACCACATGTTCACCTCCGGGATGTCGCCGATGGCCACGATGATCTTCTCGGCGCTGACCTTCAGCGTCGCGATCCCGTCGGCAGTGAAGGTCTTCAACTGGCTCTCGACGATGTACCGCGGCTCGATCGAGCTGAAGACGCCGATGCTGTGGGCGCTGGGGTTCATCTTCGTGTTCGGGATCGGCGGGCTGACGGGGCTCTTCCTCGGCGCCCTGACGACCGACGTCCACCTGCACGACACGTATTTCATCGTCGCCCACTTCCACTACGTGATGATGGGCGGGACGGTGTTCGCGCTGCTGGGCGGGCTGTTCTTCTGGTGGCCGAAGATGTTCGGCCGGATGTATGACGAGAAGTGGGGCAAGATCAGCTTCTGGGTGACTTTCGTCGGCTTCAACGTCACCTTCTTCACCCAGTTCGTGCTGGGCAGCCACGGCATGCCGAGGCGCTACTACAACTACCTGCCGCAGTTCCAGACGCTGCACCAGGTCTCGTCGATCGGCTCCTATGTCCTCGGCCTCGGGTTCGTGATCGCCGCGATCGCGCTGCTGCACGCGCTCTTCGCCGGCCGCCGCGCGCCGGACAACCCGTGGGGCGCGGGCTCGCTCGAGTGGTTCACCAGCTCGCCGCCGCCGACGGACAACTTCTCGAGCGAGCCGGTGGTTCGCGATCCCTACGACTACACCGACCTGGCCTGGGACCGGACCATCCAGGGCTACGTGAAGAAGGGTTGACGCGATGAGCCACGCCGCCGACGCGCACGATCACCACGCGCACCCGCCGAACCTCGCGCACCACTTCGAGTCGCCCGAGCAGCAGGTCGCCTCGGGCAAGCTGGGGATGTGGATCTTTCTGGCGACGGAGATCCTGCTGTTCGGCGGGCTGTTCTGCGCCTACGCCATCTACCGCTCCCTGCACCCCGAGATCTTCGACTACGCGCACCTCTACCTGAGCAAGGAGCTGGGCGGGATCAACACGATCGTACTCCTGACGTCGTCGCTGACGATGGCGTGGGGGGTCCGCGCGGCACAGCTGGGGCAGCGCAGGATCCTGGTCTGGATGCTCAGCCTGACGCTCGTCTTCGCGGTCACCTTCCTCGGGATCAAGTACGTCGAGTACAAGGCCAAGTGGGAGGAGGGGCTGCTGCCCGGCAAGCACTTCGCCCCGACCGCGCCGCCGCACACGAAGCACGGTACGGCGGCCGAGCCCGGCCACCACGACCTGCAGGAGAAGGTGCTCCCGATGATGCCGGGGGCCGCGCCGGCGACCCCGCCCGCGAGCCCGCCCGCGACCCCGCCGGCGGCCGCTGCCCCGGCAGCTGGCGCGCCGGTCGCCGGCCCCGGCGTGGCGCCTCCGGACGCCGCCGCCGTGTCCCCCGGGCCGAAGCCCGGCGACGAGAGCTCGCTGATCAAGCCGGCGGCCGTCGGACCGCCGGGCCTGTCCGCCGGGGTCGTCGAGCCGCTCGGCTCCGCGAGGAACGCGGTGCCCAAGAACGTGCAGATCTTCTTCGGCATCTACTTCATGATGACCGGCCTGCACGCGGTGCACGTGATCGCCGGGATGGCGATCATCAGCTGGCTGCTGAAGCGCTCGCTGCGCGGCGATTTCGGCCCGCAGTACTTCGCGCCCGTCGACCTGGGAGGCCTCTACTGGCACCTCGTCGACCTGATCTGGATCTTCCTCTTCCCGCTGATGTACCTGATCCACTGAGCCGGAGACGACGATGCACACCAAGGGCCCCCACGCGCACGGCGGCGAGTCGATCGGCGGCGTTCACGTCATGCCGGTCCCGGTCCTCGTCGGGATCTGGGTCGTGCTGATCATCCTGACGGTCGTCACGGTCGGCGTGACCTACTTCGACCTGGGGCCGTTCAACCTCGCGGTCGCGCTCGGTGTGGCGCTGGTCAAGGCCTCGCTCGTCGCGCTCTACTACATGCACCTCAAGTACGATCACCCGTTCAACGGGTTCATCCTCGTCGTCTCCCTGGCGTTCGTGGCCCTGTTCATCGGGATCACGCTCCTGGACGCCAAGCAGTACCAGCCGGACCTGATCCCGGGCTACGCGCCCGCGATGCAGAAGAAGTAGCGCGTTGGCCGCCGCGACGCCGGGCGGCGGCATCGACCGCCGGGCCACGCGGGAATCTCCCGCACCCCCCGGAAGCGGGGCGCTGGCGCTGAACCTCTTCCTGATGGCGCTCGGGATGTTCTTCGCGGCGAGCGTCGTCGGCTTCCTGCTGATCCGCGCGCGGCAGCCGGAGTGGCCGCCGGCCGGCTCGCCGCCGCTGCCCGGCGGGCTCTGGCTGGCGACCTTCGTGCTCGTTGCCGGGAGCGTCGCGGCCCAGCTGGCGCTGGGCGCGATCCGGAAGGGGAGCCAGCGGGGGCTCCGGATCGGCGTCGCGGCGGCCCTCGCGTCTGACGATCCTGTTCCTGGCGGTGCAGGCGATGAACTGGAGCGAACTGGCACGCGAGGGGCTCACCCCGGGGCGGAACCTCTACGGCTTCGCGTTCTACATGCTGACCGGCCTGCACGCGGCGCACGTGGTCGGCGGCCTGGTGGTGCTCGTGCTCGTGGCGTCCAAGGCGTTTCGCGGCGGCTACTCGGCGGGATATCATCCCGGGGTGCGTTCGGCGGCGGTCTACACCCACTTCCTGACCGTCGTCTGGATCGTCATGTTCGGGATCGTGTTCCTGACCTGAGGCGCCGATGTCCCTGCCCAGCATCATCGTGACCGGCGCGTCCGGATTCGTCGGACGGTTCCTGCTCGAGTCGCTCAAGGAAGAATTTCAGATCTACGGGATCGCGCGCCGTTCCCAGGCGCGCTGCGGCGCCCCGGTCCATCCCAACATCAAGTGGTACCAGGTGGACATCGGGGACGTCGCCCCGCTGCGCGCCGTGTTCCACCGGATCCGGGACAAGGGAGGCGCCGACACGGTGATCCACCTCGCCGCCCATTACGACTTCACCGGCGACGAGCACCCGGAATACGTCCGTACCAACATCGAGGGTCACCGCAACCTGCTCGAGTGCTGCCGGGAGGCCCGGATCCGGCATCTCGTCTTCTCCAGCTCGGTCGCGGCGAGCCGGCTCCCGCCGCGCGGCGAGGTCCTGGACGAGTCGAGCGCGCCCGACGGCGAGCACATCTACGCCCGGACCAAGCGGATCGGCGAGGAGATGCTCGGGCAGTACCGCCACGAGTTCAAGTCGGTGATCGTCCGCTTCGCGGCGATGTTCTCCGGCTGGTGCGAGTACCCGCCGCTATTCATGTTCCTCAAGACCTGGCTCTCCGACGCCTGGAACGCGCGGGTGCTGGGCGGGCGCGGCGAGACTTCGATCCCGTTCCTGCACGTCCGCGACGCGGTCTTCCTGCTGCGGCGGGTGATCGACCGGCTGCCCGAGTTCGAGCAGGGAGAGGTGCTCGTCGCCAGCCCCGACGGGGCCACCTCGCACGCCGACCTGTTCCGCGCCGCCACCCGCGCGTACTACGGCAAGAGCCGGACGCCGATCTTCATGCCGAAGCTCCTGTGCGGCCCCGGGATGTGGGTGATGGACGGCGTCGGGCGCCTCACCGGCGAGCGACCGTTCGAGCGGCCGTGGATGGCGCGCTACATCGACACCGAGATGACGATCGACTCCTCCCGCACCCGGTTGCGCCTCGGCTGGGAGCCGCGTGAGCGGCTGTCGATCGTGACCCGCATGCCGTTCCTGATCGAGAACCTCAAGGCCGACCCGATCGAGTGGAATCGGCGCAACCGCGCGGCGATGAAGCAGGTGGAGGTGCGCGACAACCTCCGGATCTACTGGCTGCTGGTCAAGCACGGCGCCGAGATCCAGCGCGAGTTCTTCGACCGGGTCTACGGGGCGGACGGGCAGGCGCGCTTCCCGAGCTACCAGCACCTCGATACCGACGAGCACCGCTGGGCCTACCAGGTGCTGCTGCGCCAGGTGCTGGCGGCGATCCGCACCGGGGACCGCGCGATCATCGCCGACTACTGCCGCGACCTCGCCGAGCGGCGGTACCACGAAGGGTTCAGCGCCGACGAGGTCTGCGGGGCGCTGCAGATGCTCAACCAGATCACGCTCAAGGTCCTGCGCCGGGACAAGGAGACGGAGGGGATGTTCCGGCAGCTCCGCGAACAGATCACGATGCCGCTGCGCTGGGGCTGCGACCAGGCGCAGGACTGTTTCGAGCAGCTCGAGGAGGGACGCGTCCGGCGCGGCGAGCCGCGGCCGATGGTGCGGACCGACTGACCGAGAAACGGGGACAGCAACCGTAAGTCGGTTAGTCGGCTGCAGGGGCCCGCAGTGCGCCTACGCGCGCCTCCCCGACTAACCGACTTACGGTTGCTGTCCCCGTTTTCGCGTTACCCCTCCGGCAGCAGGTCGCGGCCCGGCCCCTTCGTCCCCACCAGGTGCAGCAGCGCGGCGAGCTGTCCGAGCAGGATGTCGATCCGCTGCGCGGGGCTGCGGCTTACGAGGAAGCGGTAGCGCTCCTCCGTGTCGGCCAGCAGGACGCTCCCGAGGCTGAACAGCCAGCGCTCCTCGTCGGAACGGTCCGCGGCGAGGCGCGCCAGCTCCTGCGCCGGGGGGCCGATCATCTTCGCCAGCGTCAGCGTGGACTGGGCGACGGCATCGATCCCGACGGCCCGGGCGGCGCGATCCTCCACGCGCTCCGGATCGTCCGCGTACGGCCGCGGGCACGCCAGGCGGTAGGGATGCGGCGACGGCAACTCCGTCAGTTCCGTCCGCCAGAAGCCCTGCACGACGATCTGGAACTCCCCGCCGGGCAGCGGGGCGCAGTGGACGACCTGTCCGAGCGTCGCGATCGGGTCGAACGCCGGGGTCGCATCGTCGGCTTCCGGCCGCCGGCCCGGCGTCAGTCGGGGGATGGCGAGGAAGCGTTCGGCGGGAGGGGACTTCAGCAGGTCGCGCACCAGCGCCCGGTAGCGCGGCTCGAAGATCCGGTAGGGCGCCGGCACGCCGGGCAGGAAGACGTGCCCGGGGAGCGGAAAGAGCGGCACGCGCTCGGGGAGGTCCGGGGGGCCGGGGAACATCCGCCCGATTATCCGGGCTCCCCGAGGATCTCCGCCAACGCGTCCGCCAGCCGCTCGAAGTCGCCGAGCGCGTTGTAGAGCGCCGCCGAGATCCGGACCAGCATCCCGCCCGGCGCGCTGGCCCACGGGAAGATCTTGCTCTCGATGCCGAAGCGCTCGAAGAGCAGGTCCTCCAGCGCGTCCGCCGAAAGGCCGTACGCGGCCGCCCCCCGGGCGGGTGCGGGAAGCGGCAGCGACGCCATCGCGGCGACGGTTTCGGGAGGGCAGGGGAGCGCGACCCCCAGCCGGCGGGCGATCCGCTCGCGCGCTGCCAGCGCCAACGCGCGCTGGCGCGCGATGATCGCCGGCCAGCCGCCCGGCACCTCCTCGTCGAGCACCCGGATCGCTTCCGGGATGGCGAGCCACGCGGTCGGGTCGGCGGTGCCGGTCCAGTCGAACTCCAGCCGGAAGCGCGAGCGCCCGGGGCGTGACGCGCCGTGGCCGAGACTGACCACCAGCGGCGAGATGCCGTCGCGCCGGTCCGCGCGGACCCAGAGCGCGGCCGCACCCTTCGGCGCGCAGAGCCACTTGTGCGCGTTGAAGGTGGTGTAGGCGGCGCCGACCGCGTCGAGCGCGAGCGGCACCATCCCCGGCGCGTGCGCGGCGTCGACCAGCGTGTCGACCCCGCGCGCGTCGAGCTCGCGCACGAGCCGCGCGAGCGGGACGACGAGCGCGGTCGGGGCCGTCACGTGGTCGATCAGCGCCAGCCGGGTGCGCGGCGTGACGGCGGCGAGGAGCGGGGCCACGAGGTCGTCCCCCGCCGCCATCGGGAACGGGACGCGCGCGACGACGACCCGCGCGCCGGACCGCGCCGCCCAGGCCTCCAGCGCGTTGCGGCAGGCGGGATAGGCATGGTCGGTGGTCAGCAGCTCGTCGCCGGGTGCGAGCCGCAGCGACGCCAGGACCGTGTTGACTCCCGTCGTTGCGTTGGCGACGAACGCGAGCCCCTCCGGATCGCCCCCCGCGAACGCGCCGAGCGCGCCGCGCGCCGCGTCGAGCAGCGGCTCGAGCTCGCGCGCCAGGAACCGGAACGGCTCGCGCTCCAGCCGCTCCCGGAGCTGCGCCTGGAAGGCGAGCACCGGCCGCGGGCAGGCGCCGAACGAGCCGTGGTTGAGGTAGAGGACCGCCGGATCGAGGGTCCATAGGTCGCGGCGGACGGGGACGTCGAGCGGCAGCTCCATCGGCGGCATCTTGCACGGCGGGGGCCGGGAACAAAAGCCGTCCCCGGCGGTCCAACTTCTCGAGGACCGGAGCGGGAGCGCCTCGCGCCGGCCCCACAAGCGCCGCAGGTCGTGGCATTCTCCCGGGGATGGCGCAGCAGCATCGGGAGATGACCGAGGCGCGGGAGAGCGAGCTCGTCGAGCGTGCGCGACTGGGCGACCGGGAGGCCTTCGACGAGCTGATGGAGGCGCACCTTCCCCGGGTGTGGCGGGTGGCCTACCGCATCGTCCGCCACGACCAGGACGCCGAGGACGTCGTGCAGGAGACCTTTCTCGCCGCCTTCCGGACGATCCCCGCCTTCCGGCAGGAAGCGAAGCTGTCGACCTGGCTGACCCGGATCGCGACCAGCCGCGCGCTCAACCACCTCGATCGCTCGGCCGAGCGGGTCCGCCGGGCCGGGCGGCCGATCGAGCTGCGGCCGTCGGAGCTGGAGCTCGGCGTGCCGGAGCCGGTCGCGACCGGCCCGAGCCCGCTCCAGGCCCTCGAGCGCAAGGAACTCGCGGCGCGCCTGGTCGAGTGCCTCGATCGGCTGCCGGGGCCGTGGCGGTCGGTGCTGGCGCTGCGCGAGGGGGAGGGGCTGAGCTACGAGGAGATCGCCGCGACGATGGACCTGAACCTCGGCACCGTCCGCTCGCGCCTGGCGCGGGCGCGCGTCGCGCTGCGGGACTGCATCGAGGGGAGGTCGGGATGAGCAGCCACGAAGACCGGCACCCCGACGAGATGATCTCCGCCCTCTTCGACGGCGAGCTGGCGCCCGAGGAGTGGACCGCCGTCAAGGAGCACCTCGAGCAGTGCCCGCGCTGCCAGCGGCTGCTGGAGGAGATCAAGTCGATCTCCGCCGCGCTGCCGGAGGATCCGCCGGTGCCCGACGGGCTCGCCGCACGGGTCCGGGAGCGGCTGCCGGCCGGGACCGGGCGCCAGCGCGCCGCACCGCCGCGCCGCGATCCGGTCCCCTTCAAGCCGGCGCGCCGGCGCGTCACCTTCCCGCTCGCGGCCGGGGCCGGGCTGGCGGCGACGCTGATCGTCGGGGCGCTGCTGGTCCAGTACCTCCCTGCGGGCCTCTGGTCGCGTCTGCAGATGCCGTCGAGGGCGGCCGAGGAGGCGGCAGCGGGCGCCGCCGGGAACCAGACGGAGAGCGCGAGGGAAGAGAAGCGCGCCTCGGCGGAGTCCGCGCCGGCCAAGGAAACAGCCGGCGAGCCGGGGGCTGCGCCGGGGGGCGTTGCGGCTCCCGATGGCGGAACCGCGACGGCCGAAGCCGACCTCGCGGCCGCCTCGAAGCTCGACCAGATGGCGCAGCTTCCACCGGATGCGGAAGGGACCGCGGCGCCGGGCGGGACCGGACCGTCGGCCGGGCCACCGGCCGACTACGCCGCGGCGGGCGAGCGCCCCGGGTTCGCACCCGGGCAGGAACTGCCGGTCACCGTGCCGGAAGAGGCCGACGAGCCGGCGCGGACGGCCCAGGAGATCGCTCTCGACCCGGTGAACCAGGCGGCCGGGGGAGAGGCCGCACAGGGGTCGCCGATTGGGGGGGTCGTCGGGGGCGTCGTCGGGGGCGTCGCGGGGGGGACGCCCGGAGGACCGGCCGAGGGCGGCACCGCGCCCGCCGCCGACGGGCAGCAGGCCCTCGCGAAGGACGAGAAGGCGCGGATCCAGCGTGACGACGCAGCGCAGCAGCTCGAGCGGGCGAAGTCCGCCCCGGTGGCCGCACCGCCGCCGGCCCCCGTCGGACGGCCCGGCGATCGCGTGGCCGAGGCCGTCGCCGTCCCCTCCGCGGCCAGCGTTGCCGAGTGTCGCGCCACCTGGGGGGCGCCGCGGCAGGCGAGCTGGGCCCCTGCGGCCGGGCGCAGCCCGGAACGGGCGGTCGGAGCCGCGGGGAAGTCCGCCGGCGGCAAGTCGGTCGTGCTCGAGAACCCGCGCCGGGTCCGGGTCACGGTGACGCGCGAGCGCTGGCCCGAGCTGATGCAGCGGCTCGCGGCGGCCGGCGTGACGGGCACCGCGCAGTTGCCCGCGCCCCCGGAGTGGGCGGACTGCGCGGCGGTGAACGTCTCGCTCCCCGAGCTTCCGGCCGCACCGCCTTCCCCGGCGCCGCCGGCCCCGGAAACGCCTTCCGCCCCGCCGCCCGCCGCCTGACGCGGGGCGCGCGAACTCACCCGGGCCCGCCGCACGATGCGTCTGTCCGACCTGCTCTTCCTCGCGATCGGCCTCGCGATGGACGCCTTCGCGGTCGCGGTCTCGTGCGGTTTCGCGTTTCCGCGGCGCGAGCACTTTGGCGCGCTGAGGATCGCGCTGTCTTTCGGGCTGTTCCAGGCGGCGATGCCGATCCTGGGCTGGGCCGCGGGCCTGTCGGTGCGGCAGCAGATCGAGTCCTGGGACCACTGGCTGGCCTTCGCGCTGCTGACCGTGATCGGCGTCAAGATGATCCGCGAGGCGGTCGTCTCCTGGCGGCAGGAGGCGGCGATGGAACTACCCGACGGCCTCACGCTGCTCGGGCTGTCGGTGGCGACCAGTATCGACGCGCTCGCGGTCGGCCTGTCGCTGTCGTTCCTGCAGGTCGAGATCGCGACCCCGGCGCTGGTCATCGGGATCGTCACCTTCGTCATGTCGTTCGCGGGGATCGTGCTGGGATTCGAGCTCGAACACCGCCTGCGCGGGCGCTGGCGGCGCAACATCCAGGTTGCCGGCGGGCTGATCCTGATCGCGATCGGGATCCGGATCGTGCTGGAGCACACGCTGGGCGCCTGATCGGGGCGGGGCTGCCCCGGGGCTCCCGGTCCGGCATAATCCCCTCGCACCTGTCGCCTTTCTCTTCCAGGAGGCTCCATGGAACGTGTACTCCGCCCGGGGCGCCCGGCCCTCGCTCTCGTCCTCGCCGCCGCGGTGCTGGCGATCCCCGCCCTGCCCGCAGCCGCCCAGGACCTGGCGTCGTTCGAAAAACGCCTCACCGAGCACCGCCTGCCGAACGGCCTGACCTTCCTGATCTACGAGCGGCCCGGCGCGCCCGTCGTCTCGTTCTACACGCACGTCAACGTCGGCGCGGCGCAGGAGGTGCCGGGGATCACCGGCATGGCCCACATGTTCGAGCACATGGCCTTCAAGGGGACGACGGTCATCGGGACGACCGACTGGCCCGCCGAGAAGAAAGCGCTCGACCAGGTCGAGGCCGCGTGGGACGCGCTCTACGCCGAGCGGACGAAGATCGGCGGCGGCGACCCGGCGAAACTGAAGGAGCTGGAGAAGGCCTTCAAGGACGCGCAGGAGGTCGCGGACAAGTACATCGTCAAGAACCAGTTCGGCGACATCATCGACCGCCAGGGAGGCGCCGGGATGAACGCCTCCACCGGTTCCGACCAGACGAACTACTTCTACTCGCTGCCGGCCAACAAGGTCGAGCTGTGGGCCTACCTCGAGTCCGAGCGCTTCCTCGACCCCGTGTTCCGGGAGTTCTACAAGGAGCGCGACGTCGTGATGGAAGAGCGCCGGCTGCGGACCGAGAGCCAGCCGACGGGCCGGCTGATGGAGCAGTTCCTGGCGACGGCTTTCGTCGCGCACCCCTACAAGCAGCCGGTCGTCGGCTACATGAGCGACCTGCAGTCGTTCTCGGCGACCGACGCCAAGGCCTTCTACGCGAAGTACTACGTCCCCTCGAACATCGTGATCGCGATCGTCGGCGACGTGAAGGCCAAGGAGATCATCCCGGTCCTCGACCGCTACTTCGGGCGCCTGCCGAAAGGTGAGACGCCGCCCCCGCTGCGGACGGTGGAGCCGACGGCGATCGCCGAGAAGCAGGTGATCAAGACGGACAAGTCGCAGCCGGTCTACATGGAGGGCTACCACCGCGCCGCAGTGACCAGCCCCGACGACGCGACCTACCAGGCCCTCGCCGAAGTCCTCGGCACCGGCCGGACGTCCCGGCTGTACCGCAGCCTGGTGCGCGACCAGAAGGTCGCCGTGCAGGCTGCCGTCTTCCCGAGCTTTCCGGGAGGGAAGTACCCGGGGCTGATGGTCTTCTTCGGGATCCCGGCCCCCGGCCGCACCAACGAGGAGGTCCAGGCCGCGATTCGCGTGCAGATCGAGAAGATCAAGAACGAGCCGGTGACCGACGAGGAGCTGGCGATGGTCAAGTCGCGGGCCAAGGCGTCGCTGGTACGGGGCCTGCAGAGCAACATGGGGATCGCCCGGCAGCTCGGCGCCGCCCAGACGATCTACGGCGATTGGCGGGAGATGTTCACCGGCGTGGCCGAGATCGATGCCGTCACCAAGGAAGACATCCAGCGCGTCGCCAGGGCGACCTTCGTCCCCGACAACCGGACCGTTGCGATGATCGTCAACGAAGACGCCAAGCCGGCGAAAAACTGAGGAGGGGACGACGATGAGACCGAAGACCCAGCCGACCGTCCCCGTCGTGAAGCTCGCGGTGGTGCTCCTGCTCGCCGCGGCCGCGATCCTGCCCGCCGCTGCCCAGGCCAAGGCCTGGTCGGAGATCGCCTACCCGCCGCTGCCGGCCTTCCCGATCCCCAAGCCGCAGGTCGTCGACCTGCCCAACGGGATGAAGGTCTTCCTGCTCGAGGACCGCGAGCTGCCGCTGATCTCCGTCACCGCGATGGTCCGCGCCGGCTCCAACTGGGAGCCGGCCGAGAAGACGGGGCTCGCGTCCCTGACCGGCTCGGTGCAGCGCACCGGCGGGACCGCCACGATGACCGGCGACCAGATCGACGACTTCCTGGCCGCGCGCGCGGCCTCGGTCGAGACCTTCATCGGCGACGACGCGGGCAGCGCCTCGATGGACAGCCTGAAGCAGGATTTCGACGCCGTGCTGCCGGTCTTCGCCGACGTGCTGCGCCGGCCGGTCTTCGCCCAGGACAAGCTCGACGTCGCCAAGGTCCAGGCCAACGCCGGGATCGCGCGCCGCAACGACAACGTCGGCGGGATCACCAGCCGCGAGATCACGAAGCTGGTCTACGGCGCCGACTCGCCGCTGGCGCGCCAGACGGAGTACGCGACGATCGCCGCGATCACGCGCGACGACCTGGTCGCGTTCCACGGGAAGTACTACCACCCGAACAACGTCTACCTCGGCGTCGTCGGCGACTTCGACAGCAAGGAGATGCTGGCGAAGCTGCAGAAGGCGTTCGGCGACTGGCCGAAGGGGCCGGCCTTCGACGGCGGCCCGGTGCCCTACCGCAAGACCCCGAGCCCGGGCCTCTACTTCATCGAGAAGAGCGACGTCAACCAGGCCAACATCGTGCTGGCCGAGCTGGGGATCGAGCAGAAGAACCCCGACTACTTCCCGGTCCAGGTGATGAACGAGGCCTTCGGCGGCGGCTTCTCGGCGCGGCTGTTCTCCAACGTGCGCTCGAAGAAGGGGCTGGCCTACAGCGTGCGCGGCGGGCTGGGCGCCGACTTCCTCTACCCCGGGATGTTCCAGGCCGGCCTGCAGACCGCGTCGCCGAACATGTCGCGCGCGATCGACGCGATGAAGTTCGAGATCAACGACCTGATCGCAAACCCGCCCAGCGACGAGGAGATCAGGCGCGCCAAGGAGTCGATCCTGAACTCCTTCATCTTCAACTACGACTCGCGGCGCAAGATCCTCGGGCAGCAGATGAACTACGCCTTCTACGGCCTGCCGGCCGACTACCTCGAGAGCTACCGCGCCAACATCGAGAAGGTCACGCGCGAGGACGTGGCGCGGGTGGCGAAGACCTACGTCAAGCCCGAGCAGCTGGCGGTGCTGGTGGTCGGCAAGGCGGCCGACTTCGACAAGCCGCTGGCCGAGCTGGGGCCGGTGACGACGCTGGACATCGCGATCCCGCCGCCGCCGGCGGCGGGGCCGAAGGTCGAGAAGTCGGCGGCCTCGCTGGCCGCGGGGAAGGCGGCGTGGCAGCGCGCGGTGCAGGCGATGACCGGCGGCAAGCCGTTTGCGCCGGCGGCGCTGGAGACCGTCTCGTCGATCGCGCTGACCCAGCCGATGGCGATGACGCTGAAGCAGACCACGCTGGCCGTCTTCCCGGACCGGCGCCGCACGGTCCAGGTCCTCCCGATGGGTGAGCAGGTGTCGGTGCTCGACGGGGCTGGCGGGTTCGTCCAGATGGGGCCGCGCTCGACGCCGATGTCGGGCGAGCAGCTCGAGCGGACCAGCCGCGAGTTCGCGCGGCAGCTGACGACTCTGCTGCGCTACGCCGGCGACCCGGCCCTCGAGGCGGTGGCGGCCGGGAAGGAGACGGTCGACGGCGTCGCGGCGGAGATCGTGCAGATCACCTTCCGCGGGGCCGAGACGCGGCTCTGGATCGGGCCCGACGGGCGCGTCATCAAGCAGGCGCACAGCGCGATGAACCCGGCGACGCGGGCTCCCGCCAACGCCGAGATCCTGTTCTCCGACTGGCGGGAGGCCGGCGGAGTGAAGCTGCCGTTCAAGCAGGTCACCCGCTTCGACGGCCAGGAGGCGGCGACGGCGACGATCGAGTCGGTCACGCTCGACCCGAAGGTCGACCCGGCGCTGTTCGAGAAGCCGGCTGCGTGACGGCACGCGGCGGGACGCGACGGCGGCGTAGGGGCCGGCCTCCGTGCCGGCTCGCCCTGCGCATCGAGGAAACGGGCCGCCACAGAGGGCGGCCCCTACGGCCGATGCGCGAACGGTAGGGGCCGGCCTCCGTGCCGGCCCGCCGTGCGCATCGAGGAAACGGGCCGCCACAGAGGGCGGCCCCTACGGCCGCTGCGCGAACGGTAGGGGCCGGCCTCCGTGCCGGCCCGCCCTGCGCATCGAGGAAACGGGCCGCCACAGAGGGAGAGCGGCCCCTACGGCCGCATGCGCGAACGGTGAGGGGCCGGCCTCCGCGTGCCGGCCTCGCCCGTGCGCATCGAGGAAACGGGCCGCCACAGAGGGCGGCCCCTGCGGCCGCTGCGCGAACGGTAGGGGCCGGCCTCCGTGCCGGCTCGCCCTGCGCATCGAGGAAACGGGCCGCCACAGAGGGCGGCCCCTACGGCCGCTGCGCGAACGGTAGGGGCCGGCCTCCGTGCCGGCCCGCCCTGCGCATCGAGGAAACGGGCCGCCACAGAGGGCGGCCCCTACGGCCGCTGCGCGAACGGTAGGGGCCGGCCTCCGTGCCGGCCCGCCGGACAGCCTACCGGGCCGGCGTCTTCGCCTCGAGTTCCGTGAACCAGTCGAGCACGACGTCGATGTGGTCCTGCGAGCGGTCGGGGACGGACTGCTGGATCCGCAGGAAGCGGCGCCCGTCGGGCGACACGTCGAACGGCGTGTTGGCGTTGCTGCGCCCGCCGGAACGGCCCTTCGAAGAGGACGCGGGGTTCACCCCACGGGGCCCCGGGACCGGCGGGAGCGTCCATCGCCAGGAACTGGTTGCCGTTGACGAAGAACAGCTCGCGCCCGTCGCGCGACCAGCGCGGCTCCGAGCCGCCACCGCTCGACAGCAGCTTGCTGGGACCGGGACCCGGGTACGGCTGGACGTAGAGCTCGTTCTGCCCCGACGCGGCGGAGACGAAGGCGAGCCAGCGGCCGTCGGGCGAGACCTGCCCTCCCGTCTGGGTCGAGCCGGGCTGGCCCAGGGGCTGCGGCGTCCGGTCGCCCGAGAGCCGGATTCTCCAGATCGTGATCGCGCCCTTCGCGTCGCCGCCGATGTCGTGGAACACGAGCCACTGCCCGTCGGGGGAGACCGAAGTCGGGGTCTCCGTCACGCCCCGGCCGGCCGTCAGCGGCTGCTCGTCGCCGGTTCCGTCGGCCGCCTTCCAGTAGAGGGTGCGGGTGCCGCTGCCGCGTCGCCCGGTAGGCGACCCGGCTGCCGTCCGTGGTCCAGACCGGGGCCTGGCTGCTGCCCCCGGTCGTGACCAGCGGGGTCATCGTGTGGCGCGCGAAGTCGAAGATCCAGAGCCCGACCGTCCCTTCCGAGACCTGGACCACGGCCCGCTGGCCGTCCGGCGCGATCGCGACGGCCTCGTAGTCCCGCTCCGGGAACGGCAGGGGCTCCACCTTCCCGTCCCGATCGACCCAGACCAGGCGATACGAATAGCGCGTCGGCCCGCCCTCCAGGTACGCGAGCGTCCCGCCGTCCGACACGGCGTAGCGCGGCCGCGCCCTCGTTCTCCAGGCGCGGGTACTCCGAGAGCGTCACGGGTGCCGCGCTCCCGGCGTCGGGCTGACCCGGCTGCCAGGGGACCGCGTACAGCGCATCCTGCCGGGCGTACAGCAGGAAGCCGGAGGGAAGGTAGCGCGGCGTGTCCCCGCCCGGAACGAGGAGGTGCCGCTCGCCGGTCTCGAGCGACTGCGCCACGATCTGGCGCTCGTCCTTTCCCGGGCCGGTCCAGATCGTGAAGAGCAGCGATCCGCGCGTCCGGCAGGACGTGCGGCCAGCGGTGGCTGATCTCGCCCTTCGCGCGATCGACGCGGGTCAGCTCCTTCGGCGTCCCGCCGGAGGCCGGGACGACCGACAGCCCGGAGCTGTTGCTGGGCGCGAAGTAGATGTTGCCGTCGCTGCCCCAGCTGCCCCCGCGCGACTCGGCGACGTTGTCGCAGATCACCTGCAGACCCGCGCCGCCGACCGCGACCCGCTTCAGCGCGCCCTGCGCGAAGAAGGCGATCCACTGCCCGTCGGGTGAGAAGAACGGCGTGGCGGCCCCTTCGGTGCCGGCCACCGCGACCGGCTCGCGTTCGGCGAGGTTGCGCAGGAAGAGCTGGCGCTTGCCATCGCGGAGGCCGACGTACGCGAGCAGCCGTGCCGTCGGGCGAGAGGGCCAGCGGCAGCCGGTTGGTCTCGGTCAGGAGGTCCCCTTCCGGCAGCACGATCGAGAGCCGGGTGACCTCGCCCGCGCCGCCACCACCCGCCGCCGCCGCCCGATGGGACGGGCCGGCCCCGCTGCGCCGCCCCACGGCCCACGCGCCGACGCAGGCCGCGAGCAGCAGCAGCGCCACCAGCCCCGCCCACTTCCACGAGGTCTTCCGGTTCTCCGGCGCGAAGGGGGCGGTGAAGGCAACCGAGTTCTCGGAAGCGCTCGACACGTTCTCGAGCGCGAAGGCGACGTCGTGGGCCGAGCGGAAGCGCTGGTCGGGGCTCTTCTCCAGGCAGTGGTGGACGATCCGCTCGAGACCCGCGGGAATCGACCGGCCCGTCGTCGTCTCGAGCTCCGGCGGGTCGTCGCGCAGGATCGCCGCCAGCGTCTCGGTGGCGCTGCCCCGCGCGAAGGCGCGCGTCCCCGTCAGCATCTCGAACAGGACCGCGCCGAACGAGAACAGGTCGCTCCGCGCGTCGACGCTCTCGCCGCGCACCTGCTCCGGGCTCATGTAGCCGACCGTGCCGAGGATCGTCCCGCGCTCGGTCGAGCCCGCCTCGCCCGTGGCGAGCACCTCGGTCTCCAGCAGCGAGTTCGGCGCGGACTCCTGGCGCAGGAGCTGCTTGGCGAGCCCGAAGTCGAGGATCTTGAGCCGTCCGTCCTTCGTCACCCAGAGGTTGTCCGGCTTGAGATCGCGATGGACGACCCCCTTCTCGTGCGCCGCCGCGAGGCCCCGCGCCGCCTGGACCGCCAGCTCGATCGCCTTGCGCGAGGGGAGCGGCCCCTGTTCCAGGCGGGTCCGCAGGCTCTCCCCCTCCAGCAGCTCCATCACCGCGTAGACGACGCCGTCCTGCGTGCCGATGTCGTGGAGCGCCATGATGTTCGGGTGGTTCAGCGCGGCCACCGCCCGTCGCTTCACGCTCGAAGCGGGCGAGCAGCTCGGCGTCCTTCGACAGCCGCGCGGGGAGCACCTTCACCGCGACGAAGCGGTCGAGCCGCGTGTCCTTCGCCTTCCAGACCTCGCCCATCCCGCCCGCGCCGAGCGGCGAAACGATCTCGTAAGGGCCGAGCTTCATGCCGGGGACGAGGGTCATGCGTGCTCCGTCCTGCGCGGCGGGCCGGACCCGCTCCGCCGGATCGGTGAGAGTAGCACCGGTGCGTGCGCACGACCCCTGCGTCGAGATCGTCCCGTCGGAACGTCGTGTCGCCGCCGGACGGGTACTGACGCGGCTTTTCCCGCACGAACGGCCCGCCGGTTCACGCCGGGCGGGCCGGCACGGAGGCCGGGCGGGCCGGCACAGAGGCCGGCCCCTACAGCTGGTAGAGCGCGAGGGCGGCGCCGGCCGGGTCGCGGACGATCGCGGCGCGGCCTTCGCCCAGCTCGAACGGCGGCTTGACGACCGTCCCGCCGCGGGCGAGACACGCCGCGACGCTGGCCTCGAGGTCGGGGACCGTGACGTAGATCAGCCAGACCGCCGGGAGGTCGGCGTTCTCGCCCCGCGCGTGGCAGACGCCGGCGACTGTCGTCCCGTCCGCGGGACGGTTCATGCAGAAGTCGGAATAGCCGCCCATGTCGACCTCGGTCACGGTCCAGCCGACGACCGCGCGGTAGAAGTCGCGCACCTCCGTCGCGTTCGCCACCGTGAGATCCGTCCATGCGATCGATCCGGGATGCTGCGTCTCGTCGGCCAAGGACCCTCCTCGCCGCCGCGTGCTAGGATCGCGCGCTCCGGCGGCCCGCTGATGGAATCGTTTCTCGCCAGCCTCGTCAAGGATACGCGCATCGGACCGTACGCGGTCTACCGCGGCGTCGCGCCGGCGCGCCCGGCGCGCTGGGCCGAGCCGGCGGTGGCCTGGCCCGCGGGCGCGCGCGAGGCGCTCGACGCGCTCGGCATCGACCGGCTCTACGCGCACCAGGCCGAGGCGCTCGAGCTCGCCGTGCGCGGCCGGAACGTCCTGCTGGCGACTCCGACGGCGTCCGGGAAGACGCTGGCCTACCTGCTGGCCTTCCTCGCCGCGCGCCAGCGCGACCCCGGCGCGCGCGCGATCTTCCTCTACCCGCTCAAGGCGCTGGCCCGCGACCAGCTGGCGGTCGTGCGGCGCGTGCTGGCCCCGCTGGGCTACTCCGCCGCCGAGGCGGCCGAGGTCTACGACGGCGACACGCCCGAGGCGCTGCGCCGCCGGATCCGCCGCGCGCCGCCGGCGGTGATCCTGACCAACCCCGACATGCTGCACCTCGGGATCCTGCCGTCGCACGACACGTGGGGCGGCTTCCTCGCGCAGCTGGGGCTGGTCGTGGTCGACGAGGCGCACGTCTACCGCGGGATCTTCGGCGCCCACGTGCACCACACGCTGCGGCGCCTGCTGCGGCTGGCGCGGCACCACGGCGCGCACCCCCTGGTGATGGCCGGCTCGGCGACGATCGGCGAGCCGCAGGCCTTCGTCGAGACGCTGACGGGGGAGCCGTTCGCGGCGATCCGCGACTCCGGCGCCCCGGCCGCGCTGCGCCACGTGCTGTTCCTCGACCCGCGCGGCGAGAGCCCGTACACGATCGCCACCCGCGTCGTCGGCGAGGCGGTCGCGGCCGGGCACAAGACGATCGCCTTCACCAAGGCCCGCCGGATCACCGAGCTGATGCACCAGTGGCTGCGCCAGCAGCGGCCCGAGCTGATGCCGCGGATCGCCTCCTACCGCTCGGGCTACCTGCCGGAGGAGCGGCGCGAGATCGAGCGGCGGCTGTTCGCGGGCGAGCTGACCGGCGTGATCAGCACCTCGGCGCTGGAGGCCGGGATCGACGTCGGCGGCCTCGACGTCTGCGTGCTGGTCGGCTACCCGGGCTCGCTGGCCAACGCCTGGCAGCGGATCGGGCGCACGGGGCGGCAGGACCGCGAATCTCTGGCGGTGCTGATCGCGCTGCCCGACGCGCTCGACCACTACGTCACGCGCCACCCGGAGCACTTCTTCAGCGGCGAGTTCGAGCGGGTCGTGCTCGATCCGGAGAACGACTCGATCGCGGACGCGCACCTGGAGGCCGCGGCGGCCGAGCGCTCGATCGACGCTGCGGACGTGATCCAGCTCCAGGGCGAGCGCGGGATGGAGCGCGTTCAGCGGCCTGGTCGCGGCCGGGAAGCTGGTCGAGGTCGAAGGCGACGAGCGCTGGTTCGCGCTGCGCCGCCAGCCGCAGCGGGACATCGCGCTGCGCAGCGCCGGGACCGCGTACGCGCTGAAGCTGCGCGACGGCCGCGAAATCGGCTCGATGGACGAGGCGCGCGCCTGGTTCGAGGGACACCCGGGCGCGATCTACCTGCACGCCGGCCAGACCTACCGCGCGCTGTCGCTCGAGCGCGAGACGCGGACGATCACGCTCGAGCCGGCCGAGGTCGACTACTTCACCCAGGTCTACGCGCGGAAGGAGACCGAGATCCTCGAGACGTTCGAGGAGCGGGCGATCGGCGCCGCGCGCCTGGCGTGGGGCCGGGTGCGCGTCACGACCTTCATCGAGGGCTACGGCAAGCGCCGCCTGTTCGGGCAGGAGGAGATCAGCCGCCACCCGCTCGACGCGCCGCCGCAGGTCCTGGAGACGGTTTCGTTCTGGGTCGTCTTCCCGGAGGAGCTGCTGCCGCACCTGGTGGCGGACGAGTACCACCCGGCGGGGTCGCTGCACGCCGCCGAGCACGCCTCGATCGGACTCTTCCCGCTGCTCGCGATCTGCGACCGCTGGGACCTCGGCGGGATCTCCTACGCCCACCACCCGCAGTTCGACCGCCCGGCGATCTTCGTCTACGACGGCTGGCCGGGCGGCGTCGGCCTGGCGCGCACCGGCTTCGCGCGCGCGGAGGAACTGTTCGCGCGGACCCGCGCGCTGATCGCGGCCTGCCCGTGCGAGGACGGCTGCCCGGCCTGCGTCCACTCGCCCAAGTGCGGCTCGGGCAACACCCCGCTCGACAAGCTGGGCGCGCTCGTCGTGCTCGGCGTGGCGACGGGCGAGGTCGTGCCGGTCGCGGCCCCGCTGCCGGACGGCGCGCTGGCCTCGGCGCTGGCGACGCATCGCACGAAGGCCCACGCCGGCGTGCGCGGCGGCGGCGCGCTTCCGGACGACTTCTTCGCCGTTGCGCCCGACAGCGAGGGCGACGCGGTCATCGGTCGTGACGCAACCTGTAGGGGCCGGCCTCCGTGCCGGCCCGAACTCGCCGACGGTTCGGTCCGCGATGCGGTCCACGGTGCCATCGACGGGCCGGCACGGAGGCCGGCCCCGACGGTTCGCGAGGACTGGCCGTCCGGGCTGCCGCAGCCCGCGGAGCTGCTGCTGCCCGGACGAGGGCCGCTGGCTCTTCTTCGACCTCGAGACGCTGCGCGGCGCGGACGAAGTCGGCGGCTGGGACCGGATCCGCGACATGGGACTCGCGCTCGCGGTGACGCTGGACGCGACGACCGGGCTCTACACCACGTGGTTCGAGCGCGACGCCGGCGCGCTCGCCGAAGTGCTGCTCGCGGCCGACCGCGTCGTCGGGTTCAACCTCGACCGCTTCGACCTCACGGTCCTCGAGGCCTACTCCGGACCGCGCATCCGGCAGGTCCGGAGCCTCGACCTCCTGACGCTGCTCCACCAGCGCCTGGGATTCCGCGTCAGCCTCGGCCACCTCGCGCAGGAGACGCTGGGCGCGCCGAAGCTGGCCGACGGGCTGCAGTCGCTGGCCTGGGTCCGGGAGGGACGGCTCGACCTGGTCGAGCCCTATTGCCGCGCCGACGTCCGGCTCACCGCGGCGCTCTGGGCCCACGGTCGAGCGCGGGGGCACGTCCTGTTTCGGAACCGCGAAGGGCTGCGGGGGAAGATCCCGGTCGCCTGGTGAAACGCCGGCCGGAGCCGGCGGCGGACCCCACGATCCCGTGCCATCATGCGCGGATGATCGCAGGAGGTGGGGCAGTGCTCGTCAGTCACCAGTTGCGGGGGAAGGTCTGCGTGGTCGAGCTGCACGGAGACGTTCGCGTCGGTCCGGCGGACCGGGCATTCCGCGACTCGATCAAGGACCTGATCGCGAAGGGGCATAAGGACATCGTCGTGGATTTCTCCGGGGTCCAGTTCATCGACAGCACCGGCCTGGGCGACCTCGCCGGCCTGCGGGCCACCGCGGTGAAGGCCGGCGGCAACGTCAAGCTGGCGGGGTTGAGCAAGCGGCTCCTCGATCTGCTGGTCCTGACCCGGATGGACCTCGTGTTCGAGATCTTCCCAACCGCGGACGAGGCCGTCGCGTCGTACTGATCCGATCGGACCCCACGTTGACAGCGTGGCCCCCGCGGCGAGACGATCGCCGCGAGATGGCCAAGGCCGCTGCGGTCCTGCTCCTGCTCGCGTTCGCGTCTTCCGGTCTCACTGGCGAGGCGGGCGACGGGCCGTGCCGCCCGGATGGGCTGGCCGAACGATCTCGGATCGAGGCGATCGCGGACGGAGCGGCGCGCGGCGAGCTGCGTCCGGCCGCCGCGGCCGCGCGCGAGCTCCAGGCGCTCTGTCCCGCGGACCCGGCTCCGAGCATCACGCTGGCCCGCGTGCTGCTTCAGGCCGGTCTCGGCGAGCCGTCCCGCTCCGAGGCCCGGCGTGCGGTCGAGACCGCCCCGGAGAGCGTCGCCGCGTGGTCCGCGCTCGCTCTCGTCCTGGAGCACGATTCCGTCGGGCGACGGCACTTTCCGGGAAGCGACCGGGACGGCGCGATCGCGGCCTGGCAGCGGGCTCGCGAGCTGGATCCGCTCGACGTGGATGCCGGTCTTGCGCTGGCCGAGCTGCTCCAGCGCGATGCCGACGGGGCGATGTTCGGCGAGGGCGCGGAGATCGGCGCCGCGATCACGATCTACCAGGAGCTCAGGAGGACGACGGGAGATCCTCGGATCGACGCACGGCTCGCCCAAGCCCTGGCATTCGCCGGACGATACGAGGAACTCGTCGCGTTGACCGAGGGCGACGTGGATCCGGGAGTTCGCGATGAATGGCGGCTCACCGCCCTGGCAGGTGCCCGTGGCGCGAAGGCCGCGATCGTCGAGCTGGCGGCGCTGTCGAGGAAGGACCCCGAGGCGGTGACCTGGGCCGAGGAGGCTCTGGCCCTCCACCTGTCGGGCCTCGGGTTGTTCGATCAGCTCGCGACGATCGGGGACTGGACGGCGGCCGAGAACGGCTCGCCGCTGCTCGCTGAGTCGGTCCGCGTCGCGCTCCGGGCGCGTGAGGGGAGCACCATCAAGGCCGCGCCGCACGACCCGGTCTCGATCCTCCGCGAATGTCGCCGCTCCTTTCACTCCCGTCGGGCGATGGACGCTTTCTCTGCCCGCTGGTGGGTGCGCCGGACATACGATCCGACGGCGAATGCGGGCCGCGCCGCCGCCGATCGGCGGCGAATCGCGTGGGCGGAAGGGAAGTCCCCGCGTCTCGTCAACATGCGCCCTTCCGTCTTTGCCTGGTTCGTCGAGGCGTCGGCCACGTACGAGGTCGAGGGGGCCCCGGCGATCGGCTTCCGCGTCATCGTGAGAGACCACGACATCGAGGAGGTCACCTATTTCGTTCCGGAGCAGGGAGAACTCAGGGTTCTCGCCCTGTCGAAGAACGCGGAGCGGATGGCCGACCAGGCGCTATGGATCCTGGGGCGCGACGACCCGGCTACGGCGCGCCAGTGGCTCGATTGGGCGTGGGAGGACATCACCGGGATCGAGCGGGAGCCGGGGGCGGAATCGTCCCCGGCCGCGTGCGCCGACGCGGATCCGGTCTACTGCGATCCGTTCCTGCGCCTCTGGCCCTGCGGAGAGGGATGCCCGGTCGAGGAGTTCCGGGCGGCCGCGGCGGCCCTGCTCACCGCCCCGGGCACGGCGAAGAGAGCGGTGCCGATCCTCGAAGCGGCGGTCGAGAGAACGCAGGACCCGCTCCGCCAGACAGCCCTCCTGATGGCGCTCCGAGACGCGACCTACTCCCTGGGCGAGCGCAAGCGAGCGGTTGAGATCGCCCGCCGCATCCTGGCGCTGCAGCCCGCATCCCCGACTGCGCGGCTGCTGGCGTGCACCTCGGCGATCGAAGCCGGCGACGCCGGCGGTCCGGCACGCCAGGCGGAGCGGGAACTGGCCGCGCATCCCGAAGACGTCGTGGCCCGGCGCTGCCTCGTCCAGGCGCTGTCGTTCGCCGGAGACGGGCCGGGCTCGGTCCGCGAGGCCCGGGAACTGATCGCCGTCAGCGCGGGCCGGGAGCGGACCACCGGCGCCGAAGCCAGCGCGTCGCTGGGGCCCGAGTTGAACAACGCCGCGTGGGCGCTGCTGGCCAGCGGTGGCGATCCGGCCGACGCCTTGACCCTGCTCGACGCCGCCAAGGAGTTCGGGGGCGATCTCAGCGGGACGGCGCAGCACACCCGGGCCGTGGCCCTGGCCGAATCGGGGCGGCTGATCGAGGCCCGCCAGGCCACGTGGGACTACCTCGATGCCGTGGGGCTGGTCGATCCGGATCCCGACGCCTGGTACGTGTTCGGCCGGATCGCCGAGCAACTCGATCGGCCGGGCACCGCTCAGGCGATCTACCGGCGCGTGATCGCGGGGCCCGAGTCCGAGCCGGCCTTCGACTCGGCCGGAGCGCTGGCCCGGCGGCGGCTGGCGGCCATCGTCGGCGGAAAATCCGGGGCCGCGCCCGGCCGGGGGACCCCAGGCGAGGCTCCCCCCCGCCCGTCCCCCCGGGATGACGATTCGGGTCCCCCCCGGTAGACTTCTCCGTTTCCCGCTCCCCGGGACCTGACCCGAGGCACCCATGCCCAATCCGAGCTGCCGCCCGTGATGCGACACCGAGTCCGTTCTGCGCCGTCCGCGGCGCTGCGCTCGGCGGGGCTCGCCCTGGCGGCGCTGGCAGCCGCGGCCTGTGGCGGCGGCGCGCCGCCGGAGGAGCAGCCCCCGGCCGACGTCGTCTTCGCGTCGCAGGAAGCCGTCCTCAAGAGCCGCACCGAGAAGGATGCCGTCCTCAAGACCGATGCCGACAGCCCGATCCCCGAAGAGATGCGCGCCTCGTTCACGGCGCTCGAGTACTTCCCGTACGATCCGGCGCTGCGCTTCACCGCCAGACTGCGCCGCTACCCGGACCCGCCGCCGATCAAGATCATCACCACGTCGGGGAAGGAGCGGCCGGCGGTGAAGGCCGGCTACCTCGAGTTCACGCACGAAGGGACGCGGCACCGGCTGCAGGTCTACAGCCTGCGCGACAAGGACATCCCGCCCGCGGAGTGGGGCAACCTTTTCCTGCCGTTCCTCGACGCGACCTCCGGCCAGGAGACCTACGGCGCCGGGCGGTATCTCGACCTCGAGGCCCGGCCGGACGACTGGTACGTGATCGACTTCAACCTCGCCTACCATCCCCTCTGTGCGTACGGCCGGACGATCTATCGCTGCCCGCGCACCCCGGAGGAGAATCGCCTGCCGTTCCCGGTGCGCGCCGGGGAAAAGGGCTGGGTCGACCACGGGTCCGCCGAACCCGCCGCCGTGACGGCGCTCGGCGCGCCCCCCGAGACGGACAAGAAAGGACACTGAGCCATGATCCCCGACAAGATCTTCGTGGTGGGCTTCATCGGGTCACGCACCCGGGAGATCGCCCAGGTGCTGGCGGAACGCGTCGATCGCCCGCATTTCGACACCGACCAGGTGGTCGAGGCATCGGCGCGCATGTCGCTCGCCGAACTGTTCCGCAACGAGGGCGAGAGCGGCTACCGGCAGCGCGAGCGGCGCGCCGTCGTGTCGGTCTCCACCGGCCCGCCGGCGATCATCTCGACCGGACACCGGAGCTTCGTGGACCGCGGCAACCGGCGGACGATGCAGCAGTACGGCGTCGCCGTCTTCGTCGACGCGACGCTCGAGGAGTGCCTGAAGGACGCGCTCGAGCACGGCCTGCTGCGGATCGACGATCCGAACAACGAGCGCTTCTCCACGCTCTACGAGGGGCAGCGCCTCGAGTACGAGGCCGCCGACGTGATCGTCGAACCGAACGGGCGCGATCCGGAGACGGTGGCCGACGAGATCATGCAGCGCCTCGAGGACCGCGTCTGGTCCGAAAAGCTGACCTGAGGCCGGCTGATGAGCGAACTGAACGACGCTCGGGGACTCGGGTTCGGACGCGTCCTCGGCGCACTGTCCGGCGCGGCCGGCGTCGCGCTGCTTGGCGCGGTCGTCTCGGCTCAGCTCTCGCAGGGCCTGGCGCGGCAGTTGCCGGTCTTCCCGTTCTTCGACCGGATCGCGCGCTTCAACACTCCGCCCGCTGCGGTGGCGGCGGCCGTGCTGGCCGGGCTGCTGCTGCTCATCGCCGCGTGGGGCCTGTTCACGCGCCGGCGCTTCGTGACCTGGTTCTTCCCCGCGGCGGGATGGAGCGGGCTCCTCGTTACGCTGGCCGCGGCCTGGCCCCGGGAACACCTCTGGAACCTGCTCGACTTCGGCCTGAAGGCCGCGAAGCAGTCCGGGCGGATGCCGTCCAACGCGACCATCCACGACCTGGTGCGGGCGACGGTGCCGGGGTGGGTCTGGCCGACGCTCGTCCTGGGGCTCGTGGCGTGGGTTCTGCTGCTGGTCGCGGGGACGGTCTACCTGCGCCGGAACAGGGATCTCTACCCGAGGTGACGCGACGGCAGGGCGCTGTATAATCAGCCCGAGGCATGAAGTAAGTCACGCCTCGGGAGGAGTTCCCATGCGTCGTGCCGCTCTCGTCGCCCTCGCCCTGCTCGCTTCCGCGCCGGTCGCCCTCGCCCAGCACGATCACGGCGCGACCGCGGCCAGGGCCCCGAACCCGTCCTTCGAGAAGCTCAAGTCGCTCGAGGGGACCTGGACCGGCAAGGCCGGCCCCAAGGGGGGCGACGCCTCCGAGGCGACCGTCACCTACAGGCTCACCGGCGGGGGAAGTGCGCTGGTCGAGACGATCTTCCCCGGGACGCCGCACGAGATGGTGACCGTCTACTACGCCGACGGAGCCGAGCTTCGCCTCACCCACTACTGCGCGGCCGGCAACCAGCCCAGCATGAAGCTCGCCGGCGTGGACGGGAACACGATGCGCTTCGACTTCCTGTCGGGCACCAACATGAAGCTCTCCGACATGCACATGCACTCGGCAGCGATCACGATCGTCGACGCGAACCACATCGTCACCGAGTGGACCGCGTGGCGTGGGGGCAAGCCGTCCGAGGTCATGGTCTTCGATCTGATCCGCTCGTAGGGGCCGGCCTCTGTGCCGGCCCGCCGCCGACTGCCCGGCCGCTCGTAGGGGCCGGCCTCTGTGCCGGCCCGCCGCCGGTCGCGCCGGGAGGACCCATGGCCGCGAAACCGATTCCCGAGGGCTACCACACCCTCACCCCGTACCTGGTCGTGAACGGCGCCGCCGCAGCCCTCGACTTCTACGCGCGGGCCTTCGGCGGGGTCGAGTTGTACCGCCTGCAGGACCCCACCGGCAAGGTCGGCCACGCCGAGATGCGCATCGGCGACTCGCGCTTCATGCTCGCCGACGAGTTTCCCGAGATGGGCGCGGTCAGCCCGAAATCGCAGAGCGGCCATTCGATCAGCCTCCTGGTCTACCTCCCCGACGTCGACGATGCGTTCCGGCGCGCGATCGCTGCCGGCGCGACGGAGGTCCGTCCGGTGCAGGACCAGTTCTACGGCGACCGTTCCGGCACGCTCATCGATCCCTTCGGGCACCAGTGGTCGCTCGCGACGCACGTGCGCGACGTGACGCCCGAGGAGATGGAGCGGCGCTACGCGGAGCTGATGGCGGGGGAGTAGTCCGCGGGGCCGGAACGCGTGCCGGCGGCTTGCGCGCCGCCCGGATGCTATCCTCCCGGCCCCAGTTCGCACGAAGGAGCCCCCGATGAGCACCCGAGCCTTTGCCGCGCAGTCCGCCACATCGCCCCTCGGCCCGTTCTCGATCACCCGCCGCGAGCCGCTGCCGAGCGACGTCGAGATCGACATCCTGTTCTGCGGGGTGTGCCACTCGGACCTGCACTACGCCCGCAACGAGTGGGGATTCACCAGCTTTCCGCTGGTGCCGGGGCACGAAATCCTCGGGCGGGTGACGCGCGTGGGCGCGGAGGTGACCCGCTTCGCGGTCGGCGACCTGGCGGCGGTCGGGTGCCTGGTCGACTCCTGCCGGACCTGCACCAGCTGCGCGCGCGGGCTCGAGCAGTTCTGCCTGGGCGGCCCCGTGTTCACGTACAGCGGGCCGGACAAGCACTCCGGGGGGATGACGTTCGGCGGCTACTCGGAGAAGATCGTGGTGGACGAGGCGTTCACGCTGAAGGTCCCCCGCAACCTCGATCCGGCGCGGGCCGCGCCGCTCCTCTGCGCCGGGATCACCACCTACTCGCCGCTGCGCAAGTGGGGGGCGGGGAAGGGGAAGAAGGTCGGGATCGTCGGGCTCGGCGGCCTGGGGCACATGGGCGTGAAGTTCTCGCGGGCCTTCGGCGCGCACACCGTGCTCTTCACCACGACCGAGGGGAAGATCGCCGACGGCAAGCGCCTGGGTGCCGACGAAGTGGTGATCTCGAAGAACGCCGAGCAGATGGCCGCGCACGCCGGCAGCTTCGACATGATCCTCGACACCGTTTCGGCCGACCACGACCTGAACGCTCTCATGGCGCTCCTGAAGCTCGACGCCACGCTGGTGATGGTCGGCGCCCCGCCCGACCCGCAGCCCGTGACCGTCCTCAGCCTGCTCCTGCCGCGCCGCCAGCTGGCCGGCTCGCTGATCGGCGGGATCGCCGAGACCCAGGAGATGCTCGACTTCTGCGGTGCCAACGGCGTCGTGTGCGACATCGAGCTGATCCGGATGCAGCAGATCAACGAGGCGTACGAGCGGATGCTCCGCAGCGACGTGAAGTACCGCTTCGTGATCGACATGGCGACTCTCAAAGCGTGAGACCGGGCCCTGGTCCGGGTGGGGTGCTGGGAGCGGCCGTGGTCCGCATCCGCACCATGCGAGCCGACGATGCCGCGCCGGTCGCGGCGCTGGCCGGAGAACTCGGCTACCCGGCCGCGGAGAGCGACGTGCGCCGCCGCTTCGCGGGGATCGAGGGGAGCGCGGATGCGGCTGCGTTCGTCGCCGAGTCGGGTGAGGGGCAGATCCTGGGCTGGGTACACGTCTTCGTGGCACGGCTCGTCGAGTCGGATCCGTACGTCGAGGTGGGCGGCCTGGTCGTCGCCGAGCCATCGCGCGGGCGCGGTGTCGGGCGGGCCCTGATGACTACGGCCGAGGAGTGGACGGCTGCCTCGGGCTGCACGACGATCCGCCTGCGGTCGAACGTCCTTCGCGACGACGCCCATCTTTTCTACGGGCATCTCGGCTACGAGCGGTTCAAGACGCAGCACGCGTTCCGAAAGCGCGTCCGGTAGAGACCGGCGAATGCGACAGCGCCCCGGTGGGTCTTCCCAGGCCGGGGCGCTCATGAACCGATTTCAGGGGATCGACTCAGATCAGGGCCACCAGGTGACGCCCTTGTCGTCCTTCTTCGTGCCCGTGCACGGTGCGTTGGTGATCTTGCCCTTGTCGTTGTAGGTGCAGTCCTTGTACTTCTTGGCGGCCATGCCGGGCTCGGGAGTGATGATGGCGCCCGTGCCGACCTGCCGGAAGACGCGCGGCTTCGCGGGGGTGCCCGCCGCCTTGGGATCGACGGTGGCCTTTCCCGAGGCCGAGGCCGAGGCCGCTCCGGTCGGTGCGGGGTCCTTGGCGTAGCTGGCGGCCGCGAGCAGCGCAGCCAGCGCGAGTGCGACGATCAGCCTGGGGGCGAGTTTCTTCATCGGCTTCCTCCTGTCGGCAACCGGCGTGGCATCCCCTTGACGCGAACCGGTACCGGTTGCGTGCTCGGAACGTAGGTTCGGAGGAGGAGGGTCGCCAGCAGCGTCGTGTCGCGTTCGGCTAACGATTCGGTCAGGCCGCCGGCGGGCCGGCACGGAGGCCGGCCCCTACAGGGTTTCCCAGCGGCGGGTCAGGACGCGCGCGATGACGAAGCCGCCGATCCCGACCGCCAGCAGCAGGGCGACCGGCACGGCCAGCGAGGCCAGTCCCTGGTCGCGCCAGAAGATCCGCGTGTAGCCCTCGAGCGCCCAGGTGTTGGGCGTGATCCAGCCCAGGTCCTGGATCCACTTCGGCATGAAGAAGCGCGGGACCATGCTGCCGCCGATCGCGGACAGGATCAGGATCCCGATCGTCGAGACCGCGTGCGCCTGGCGCTGGGTGCGGCTGGCGGCGGTCAGGGCCAGCCCCAGCCCGGCGGCCGCGGCCGCGGCCGCGACGGTGACGACCAGCATAGCCCGCGAGGTGCCCCGGCAGGTCGACGCCGCGCAGCAACCAGGCGACGACGAAGATCGCGCTGATCTGGACCACCCCCATGAGCACCAGGAACAGGAACTTCGCGCGCAGCAGCGGCGCCAGTCCGGACGGGCCGGCGAGGATCCGGTCGAGAATCCCCGTCTCCTTTTCCTCGAGCAACTGCGCGGCAGTGCCCGCGGCCGAGAGCATCAGGAACATCACCGCGATCGCGCCCGCGTAGTAGGCGATGCTGTTCTGCCCCGCCGAGCGGCCGGTCACCTGCTCGACCTCGACGATCTCGCCGAAGTCGCTCTCGGGCGCCTCGTTGCTGGCGTCGGCCTCGAGCGCGTCGGCGCGCAGCGACGCGATGCCGCGCTCGAATTTCTCGCGCTGCGCGGGGGTCAGCTCGCCCAGCTCGTCCTCGAACAGCCCCATCCCGCCGCTCGCCAGCACGTCGGGCATCGCGCCGAAGTAGACCTTCTGCAGCAGCCCCTGGGCGATCTGCGAGGCGACCGCCTTGGCGCTGTCCTCGACCAGCACCACCGGCGGCCGCGCCGAGGCGCCGAAGACGGCGTCGCCGCTCCCGGCCTCCTTGCGGAGGATCAGCCCGACGTCGGCGGTGCCGTTGCGCACCAGCGCGCGCACGAGGTCGCCCGTCAGCGCGGGGAGGGCGGCGCCCGCGGCGATCCGCTTGCCGTCGCCGCCGACCGCGTCCAGCGCCGGCTCGCGCGCCAGCGCGCGGGCAAGCCGCCCGGTGGCCTCCGTGCCCCCCTCGTCGGCGATCGCCACGCGGACCGACGGCGCGTCGCCCGAGTGCCCGCCGAAGATCGACGCGAAGACCAGGAAGAACGCCACCGGCAGCAGGAAGGTCAGCGCCAGCGAGCCCTTGTCGCGCAGCAGCGAGAGCAGCATCGAGCGCAGGACCGCGAGCGTCATTCGACCAGCTCCTTGCCGGTGACGTGGAAGTAGACGCCGTAGAGCGACGGCTCGCGGACCGACAGCTCCGCCGCGGACAGGCCGGCCTCGGCGAGGCGCCGGCCCGCGGCCAGGGCGTCGGCCATGTCGCCGGCGACGACGCCGGTCAGGCGCGAGGGATCGGCGGGATCGGGCACCAGGCCGAGCTGCTGGAGCACCGCGCGCTGCGCCTCGCCGGACGGCGGCATCGCCAGCCGCACGACGATCTCGCGGGCGTGGCCCAGCGTCGCGGCGATCAGCTGGGACAGCGTCCCCTCCGCGCGCAGCACCCCGTCGTCGAGGATCCCGATCCGGTCGGCGAGCAGCGCCGCCTGGTCCAGGTCGTGCGTCGTGAGCAGGATCGCCATCCCGCGCGCCCGCAGCGACGCGAGCATCTCGTGGATCCGCTCGCGGGCCTGCGGATCGACGCCGACGGTCGGCTCGTCGAGGAGCAGCAGCGCCGGCTCGTGCAGCACGCCGGCGGCGATGTTGACGCGCCGCCGCATGCCGCCGGAGAGGGTCGACACGCGGCTCGTCGCGCGATCGGCGAGCCCGATCCAGTCGAGCGCCTCGCGGGCGCGGCGACGGGCCTCGACGGCCGAAAGCCCGGCGAGCTGGCCGAGGATCTCGAGGTTCTCGAGCGGCGTCAGGTCGGGGTAGAGCGCGATCTCCTGCGGCACGAGGCCCAGGCGCCGGCGGGCCCCGGGGTCGACGGCGGGGTCGGCGCCGCCGAGCCGGACGCTCCCGGCGTCGAGCCGGACGCGGCCGCAGATCGCGCGGATCAGGGTCGTCTTGCCGGCGCCGTTGCGGCCGACGAGGGCGTAGATCTCGCCGGGCCGGAGCGCGAGCCCGACACCAGCCAGCGCCTGCCGCGGGCCGAAGGCGCGGCGGGCGTTCTCGACGACGAGCACGGGGGTGTCGGTCGGCACCCGACGATTCTAAGCGCGCGCGGGGTCCGGTCAGGCGACCGGTCGCATCACGAAAACGGCCACCAGCGCCCCCAGGAAGGCCAGCCCGGCCACGACGTGGATCAGCAGCGGCGGGCCGGGGCTCCCCGCGACCTCGCGGTACTTCGACTGGAGCGCGACCAGGCACAGGTCGAGCACGATCAGCAGGAACACGAAGGTCAGCTTGGCGTGCATCCAGGGCTGCGAGAAGTAGGCGGTGTGGAGCATCAGCAGCACGAGGCCGCCGGCCAGCGTGACGATCATCCCGGGCAGGCCGAAGCCGAGGTGGACCCGGCGCATCGCGCCGAGGATCGGCCCCTGGGACTCGCGCGGCAGCTTCGTCACCTGGCGCAACTGGAGCGAAACGATCAGCAGCGCGCCGATCCACATCACGATCCCGAACAGGTGGATCACCTTGAGGAATCCTTCCATCGTGTTCTCCAGGCCTCGGCCCCCGAAGGGGCGGGGGCCGGATTCTATGCCGCCGGAGGCGCGCGTCACACCCCAGGGGGGCCGGGGGCCGCGCCTGCGGCCGGGCCTCGCTCGGTCGTGACGGCCCTGGCGTCCCGTGCCGGTCCTGACGGGGCTGCCTCAAGAGCGAGCCATTCCACCCATGACCAGGGCCATCACCCGGACGCGTGCCCATCGGGGCAGCAGCGCGAGCGACCATCCGAGCAGCTTGGACAGCCACCCCGGTCGGACCGTGCCGCGCCGCCCGAGGGCGTCGAGCGTGGCCTGGGCGACGGCTCGCGGGGTCTGGGCCAGGCCCATTCTCATGTCAGCGCGTTCGGCGAACCCGCTGTGGACCGGCCCTGGCGCCGAGGCGACGACGTCGACGCCGAGCGGCTCGAGCTCCGCGCGCAGCCCCTCCGCCAACGACTGCACGTAGGCCTTGGTGGCCGCGTAGTTCGCGGCGCGCGGCACGCCCTGGAAGGCGACCACGGAGCTCATGAGGACGATGCCGCCCCGACCCCGACGGCTGAACCGGGCGCCGAAGTGATGCGCGAGCGCCGCGACTGCGCGGCAGTTCACGTCGATCATCTCGAGCTCGTCCTGGACCTGCGAGTCGACGAACCGGCCCGAGGTGCCAAAGCCCGCCGCCGCCACGAGCAGTCCGACATCGAGATCGGCCGTGAGCCTGGCGATCGAATCGACCGCCTCGGGTCTGGCGAGGTCGGCGGGAAGGACCGCAACGTCCACGCCGAAGCTCGAGCGCAGCTCGCCGGCCAGCTGCTCGAGGACGTCCGCACGCCTTGCGACCAGGACCAGGTTCAGGCCCGCCTCGGCCAGCCGCCTGGCGAACTCGCGGCCGATGCCGTCGGACGCTCCGGTCACCAGCGCACACGGGCCGTACTTCTCTGCAAACCGCTTTCGGAGCATGGGTCGTCTGCCTCCGCTTTGCATCCGCTGGTCGGGTCACCGGGGTGCCCCCCGGAAGACTACAGTTGCATGATGATACTGACGATACACCATTGCGTTTCATCATGCAACTGACTAAGCTCGCGGCATGGAACGGACTTCGTTCGGTGACGCGCCCTGCGCGATCGCCCGCTCATTGGACGTGCTCGGCGACTGGTGGACGCCTCTCATCATCCGGGAGTGCCTGTACGGGGTTCACCGCTTCGGTGAGCTGCAACGGTGGCTGGGCATCGGCCGGAACATCCTCACGCGCAGGCTCGCCCTGCTGGTCGAGCAGGGCCTGCTCGAGAAGCGCCAGTACCAGGACCGCCCCGCGCGCTTCGAGTATCTGCTCACGGACAAGGGATACGACGCCGCCAAGGTGCTCGTGGCCCTGATGGCCTTCGGCGAGGCGTGGTCCTTCGGTCGGGAGAACGAGCCCGTCAGGCTCTTCAGCCGCGAGACCGGCCGGCGAGTCCGGCCGGCGCTGGTCGACGCCGAGTCCGGCGACCCGATCGACGTTCGACGGCTCTACGCCGGGCCGGGCCCCTCTTTCCCGCGCGCCGAGCGAGTTCGACGGGAGCGATTCGCCGAGTACTACCAGCGGCGTGAGGGGCCGGGCCCGGATCGTTCCTGAAGGCCCTAGAATCCTCGATCTCCCCCCACGGAGGCCCGATGGCGGACCCCGTCCTGCTGCTCACCGACCCGGCGATGCTGGCCCACGACCCGGGCCCCGGGCACCCGGAGCGTCCGGCCCGGCTCGAGGCCGCGTTGGCGGCCCTGCGCGCGCAGCCGGTCGCCGGGACCGATTGGCGGGCGCCGGGACCGGCAACGCGCGAGCAGGTCGCCCGCGTCCACGATCCGATGTACGTCGACGCGGTCGACGCGCTGCGCGGCCAGTACGCGGTACTCGACGGCGACACCTTCACGTCGCCCCGCACGGTCGAGGCGGCGTGGCTGGCCGCGGGTGCGGCGATCGAGGCGGTGGAGGCCGTCGTCCGCGGGGAGGCGCGGCGCGCCTTCGCGCTGGTCCGTCCGCCGGGCCACCACGCGGAGCGGGACCACGCGATGGGCTTCTGCTTCTTCAACAACATCGCGATCGCGGCCGCGCACGCGCGGGAGTCGCTCGGCTGCGAGCGCGTGCTGATCGTCGACTGGGACGTGCACCACGGCAACGGCACGCAGCATACGTTCGAGGAGCGGCGCGACGTGCTGGTCTTCAACACCCACCAGTTCCCGCTCTATCCCGGGACGGGCGGCGCGCCGGAGACCGGGCGCGGGGAAGGGGACGGATTCACCGTCAACGTCCCGTTGCCGCGCGGGTCAGGTGACGCCGACTACGCGGCCGTCTACGAGCAGCTGCTGATCCCGATCGCGGAGGCCTACCGGCCGGACCTCGTGCTCGTCTCGGCCGGCTTCGACGCGCATCGCGACGATCCGCTGTCGGACATGGCCGTGACCGAGGAGAGGGTTCGCGCACCTGTGCGGGGTGGTGCGCGAGATCGCCGATGGGTGCGCAGAGGGGCGGCTGGTGCTCCTGCTCGAAGGGGGCTACGACCTGGCGGCGCTTGCACGCAGCGTGCGCGCGTGCGTTGCCGTCCTCGCCGGCGAGGACCCGCCGGAGGTGCGCGGAGCCCCGGGCTCGGCTGCAGCCGAGGCCCTGCACCGCGCCCGCGTCATCCAGAGCCGCCACTGGCCGGTGTGAGGCAGCGCGTCGCAAGCCGTTTGTGAATCGTGCCATGCGCATCCCGTGGGGGCCGGCCTCCGTGCCGGCCCGAAAGACGCGCATCGCGAATGCGGGCCGGCACAGAGGCCGGCCCCTACGGCCGGGCCGAGGACGGATCGCGCGCGGCGGGCCGGCACAGAGGCCGGCCCCTACGGCCGGGCCGAGGACGGATCGCGCGCGGCGGGCCGGCACAGAGGCCGGCCCCTACGGCCGGGCCGAGGACGGATCGCGCGCGGCGGGCCGGCACAGAGGCCGGCCCCTACGGACGGGCCGCCACGGAGGGCGGCCCCTACGGCCGGGCCGGCACAGAGGCCGGCCCCTACTTGGTGGGGTTCCAGATGAACTTGCCGCTCTTGTCGACGTAGCCCCACGTGCCACGGCCCAGCTTCACGCGCGCGAGTCCGTTCTCGAACGGCTGCGCCTCGTCGAACTGGGGGTTGATCGCGATCTTGCCCGCCTTGTCGACGTAGCCGTAGCGGTCGTCCAGCTCGAACCAGGCCAGCCCGTCGTGGAAGTCGCCCGCGCTCTCGAACTGCGGGTTGATCGCGATCTTGCCGGTCTTGTCGAGGTAGCCGTCGCGCCCACCGAGGCGGAAGCGCGCCAGCCCGTCCGAGTAGGGACCGACGTCGTCGTAGTTGGCGTCGATCTTGAACGCCCCCTTGCCGTCGACGAACCCCTTGCGCTCGCCCAGGCGCACGAACGCGAGCCCCTCGGAGAAATCGGCCGCGCGCTCGAACTGGGGGTTGATCGCGATCTTCCCCTTGGTGTCCACGAAGCCCCACAGGTCGCCCAGCTTGACGCGCGCCAGCCCCTCGCGAAAGTCGCCCGCGTCGTCGAACTGCGGGTTGATCGCGAACTTCCCGTTGCTGTCGACGAAGCCCCAGCGGCCGCCCGTCTTGACGCGCGCCCGCTCCTCCGTGAAGTCGCCCGCGTCGTCGAACTGCGGGTTGATCAGGATCTTCCCGTCGCGATCGATGAATCCCCAGCGGTCGTCCATCCGGACCGCCGCCAGCCCCTCCTTGAACTCGTGGCCGCGCTCGAACTGCGGGTTGACGACGATCTTGCCGGCCGTGTCGATGTAGCCGGCGCGCCGGCCGAGCACGATCCGGGCCCGCCCCTCGGAGAACGGCCCCGCCTCTTCGAACTGGGGATTGATCACGATCTTGCCGGCCTGGTCGACGTAGCCGATCCGCTCGCCCTGCGTCACCGGGAAGAGCGCCGGAGGCCCCGCGGCCAGGGCCGCGGCGACCGTCAGAACCGCGAAGAGCAAGCAAACGACGAGCCGATGCCTTGTCATGGTCCGTCCTCCCGCCTCGATCCGGCCCGATGCTAGCAGAACCGCGGGAGGGCGGCGGCGCGGCCGCCCTTCCCAAACCGGGCCCGGAGGCCGATGATGAACCCGCCGGACTCCCGCCCGCCCGGCCGCGAGTCGATCCCCCATGAACGACACCTGGCTCGAGCGGTTGCGCCGCGACCATCCGGACAAGCTGCGCCCGCTCGACGAGATCTTCGCCCGGATCCGCCGCGGGCAGCGAATCTTCATCGGCACCGGCTGCGGCGAGCCGCAGTTCCTGGCGCGCTCGCTGGCCGAGTACGCCCAGGCGCACCCGAAGGCGATCTTCGACGCCGAGCTGTACCACGTCTGGACGCTGGGCGTGGCGCCGCTGGTCCAGGAGGCGCTCGAGCCCCACTTCCGGCTGAACGCCTTCTTCGTCGGCGACGGCGCGCGCGACGCGGTCAACCGCGGCCTTGCGGACTACACGCCGGTCTTCCTCTCGCAGGTGCCGGACCTCTTCCGGCGCGGACTCGTCCCCGTCGACGTCGCGCTGATCCAGACCACGCCGCCCGACGAGCACGGCTACGTCAACCTCGGGATTTCCGTGGACATCGTGCGCGCCGCGGTGGAGTCCGCCGCGTTCGTCGTCGCCCAGGTCAATCGGAACATGCCGTGGCTGGACGGCGACGGCTCGATTCCGCTGTCGATGATCGACGCCGTCGTGCCCCACGACGAGCCGTTGCTCGAGTTCGACCAGACCGTGCCGGACGAGGTCGCCGACCGGATCGGCCGCTTCGTCGCGCGGATCGTGCAGGACGGCGACACGCTCCAGGTCGGCTACGGGGCCACTCCCAACGCGATCCTCGAGCACCTCCGGGACCACCGGCACCTCGGGATCCACTCCGAGCTGATCGGCGACGGCGTGGTCGCGCTGATGCAGTCGGGCGCGATCGACAACAGCCGCAAGTCGGTCGACCGTGGCCGGGCGGTCGGGAGCTTCGTGATGGGCCGGCGGGAGACCTACGCCTACCTCGACCGCCATCCCGCGGTCTCGCTGCGGACGATCGACTACACCAACGATCCGCTGGTGATCGCGCGCCAGCGCAACATGACGGCGATCAACGCCGCGCTGCAGATCGACCTGACCGGCCAGGCCACGGCGGAGTCGCTGGGACGGCGCTTCTTCAGCGGAGTCGGCGGCCAGGCCGACTTCGCGCGGGGGGCGGTGCTGGCCCCAGGCGGGAAGACGATCCTGGCGCTGCAGTCGACCGCGCGCGGCGGCACGGTGTCGCGGATCGTGTCGGCGCTGGCCGAGGGGACCGGCGTCACGGCGCACCGGGGGGACGTCCACTACGTGGTCACGGAGTACGGGATCGCCCACCTGCACGGCAAGAACGTGCGCGAGCGGGCGATGGACCTGATCGCGATCGCCCACCCCGACTTCCGCGGCGCGCTGGTCGAGATGGCGCGCGAGCGCCACCTCGTCTACAGCGACCAGGTCTTCGTGCCCGGGAAGGCCGGCGAGTACGCCGAGCACCTCGAGGCCTACCGCACGACCAAGACCGGCCTGCCGATCCTGCTGCGCCCGGTCAAGCTCAGCGACGAGGCCCTGATCGAGGACTTCTTCCGCGCGCTGTCCGACCGCAGCCTCGAGATGCGTTACGTCGGCCGGCAGCTGTCGGTCCCGCACGCCCGCCGGCAGCAGTTGGTCGGGATCGACACCACAAAGGAGATGGTCATCCTCGCGGTCGTGCCGGAGGAGGAGCGGGAGAAGGTCGTGGGCCTCGGCGAGTACTACCTGGACGAGGCCAAGCACGCGGCCGAGGTCGCCTTCGCGGTGCGGGACGACCACCAGGGCCGGGGCATCGGGACGGAGCTGATCCACTACCTGATCTTCCTCGCCAAGCGGCAGGGGCTGCACGGCTTCACGGCCGAGGTGCGGCGCGACAACGAGCCGATGCTCCACCTGTTCCGCAAGATGAACTTCGACATCGAGACCCGCCGCGACGAGCTGGTCTTCGACCTGACGATGACCTTCCGCGAGTGATATCGTCCCCGCGCCCAGGGACCGAAAGGAGGCCGGGACCGTGCCGGGAAGTCGTCGCCATCACGCGGAGCGTCAGCCCCAGCATCGCGCGCTGCGAGCTGACCCACCTCGCGCGCGAGCCGATCGACCTGGCGCGGGCGGCGGCGCAGCACGGGGCGTACGAAGCGGCGCTGGCCGCGCTGGGCTGCACGGTCGAGCGTCTGCCCGACGCCCCCGACCTGCCCGACGCGGTGTTCGTCGAGGACGCGGCGGTGGTCCTGGACCGGATCGCGGTCGTGACGCGGCCCGGCGCGGCGTCGCGCCGCCCGGAATGACGTCCAGCGTCGCCGCGGCGCTCGCCCGCTGGCGCGCGCTGCGGACGATCGAGGCTCCCGGCACCCTCGACGGAGGCGACGTCCTGCGGGTCGGCGGGCGGCTCTTCGTCGGCCGGACCGGGCGCAGCAACGCGGACGGGATCGCCCAGCTGGCGCGCTTCGCGGCCGAGGAGGGCCTCACGGTCGTGCCGGTCGCGGTGCGCGGCTGCCTGCACCTGAAGTCGGCGGTGACCGAGTTCGCGCCGGGCCGGCTGCTCGTCCAGCCGGAGTGGCTCGACCTCGCGCCGTTTGCCGGACTCGACCTGCTCCCGGTCGACCCGGGCGAGCCGAACGCCGCCAACGCGCTGCGGGTCGGGCCGGGCCTGCTGGTCGCGGCCGCCTACCCGCGCACGCGGGCGCGGATCGAGGCGGAGGGGATCACGGTCCAGACGGTCGACGCCTCGGAGCTGGCGAAGGCCGAAGGGGCCCTCACCTGCTGCAGCCTGATCGTGACGCAGTCAGCCTGAGGCCGGCCCCGGCCGCTCGACGCGGACCACGACGCGCTTGCGCTTGATCGTCGTCGCGCGCAGCGCGGTGGCGACCCGCTCGACGACCCCTTCGGACAGCTCGACCAGCGAGAACTTGTCGGCGATCTCGATCGCGCCGATGTCGCGGACCGAGACCCCCGCCTCGTTGGCGATCGCGCCGACCAGGTCGGCCGGGCGGATCCCGGCCTTGCGCCCCGCCCCGATGAAGACGCGCAGCATGCCGCCGCCGACGGCGCGGGCCGCCGGGCCGCGGGCCTTCGCAGAGCGCGGCTTCGCACCGGCTCCGGCACCATGGGCGCCGCCCTTCGAGCTGCGTTTCGAGGCGGCCGCTTCGGGTTCTGGAGCGGCGACAGGAATCTCGGACTCCTCGTCGTCGCGCCCGCCCGCGGTGGCCTCGTGGGCCAGCTTCACCGCCGCCGCCGCGACGTCCATCGGGTCGAACTCGTCGGCCAGCGTCTCGGCGACGACGCGGTAGCCGTCGAGGTCCCCGGCGAGGATCGTGTCCCGCACCGCGCCGCGCGTGAGGTCCAGCCGCCGGGCGCGGACGTCGAGCAGCGTGGGAACCGACGCGACCTCGATCCGGTGCTTGGTCAGCTGCTCGATGGCGCGCAGCATGCGGTGCTCGCGCGGCTCCGCGAACGTGATCGCCACGCCCGTGCGCCCCGCCCGGCCGGTCCGGCCGATGCGATGGATGTAGTCGTCCGGCGACGACGGGACGTCGAAGTTGACGACGTGCGACAGCTTCTCGATGTCGATCCCGCGCGCGGCGACGTCGGTCGCGACGAGCAGGTCGATCGTCCCGCCGCGGACCTTCCGCATGACCCGGTCGCGCTGGTCCTGCGACATCCCGCCGTGGAGCGCCTCGACGCGGAAGCCGCGCCCGGAGAGGGTCTGCGCCAGGCTGTCGACCTCGGTCCGGGTCCGGCAGAAGATCAGCGCCAGCGCCGGCGATTCCAGGTCGAGAACCCTCCCCAGCGCGGCGATCTTGTGGGCCCGCGGGACGATGTACGCGACCTGCCGCACGCGCGGAACGTCGCCTTTCGCGCGCGCTTCCTGCGGGATGTGAACGCGCAGCGGCTCGCGCAGGTGGGCCTCGGCGATCGCCGCGATGCGGCGCGGGATCGTCGCCGAGAAGAGCGCCGTCTGCCGCGCGGTGGGCGTCGCGTCGAGGATCTGCTCGAGGTCCTCGGCGAAGCCCATGTCGAGCATCTCGTCGGCCTCGTCGAGCACGACGGCGGCGAGCCCCGAGAGATCGATGGTCTGGCGCCGGAGATGGTCGAGCACGCGCCCCGGCGTCGCGACCACCACGTGCACGCCGCGCTGCAGTGCCTGGATCTGGCGGCGGAAGTCCTGCCCGCCGTAGATCGGCACGACGTCGGCGTCGAGCCGCTGGCCGTAGCGGTGGAACGCCTCGGCCACCTGGATCGCCAGCTCGCGCGTGGGCACGAGGACCAGCACGGCCGGCTTCCGCGGGACCGGGCGTACCCGCCCCAGCCGCTGGAGTAAGGGGAGCGCGAAGGCGGCCGTCTTGCCGGTCCCGGTCGCCGCCTGGCCCAGCAGGTCGCGCCCGGCGAGCAGTGGCGGGATCGCCTCCCGCTGGATCGGGGTGGGTTCCTCGTAGCCGAGCTCGGTGAGCGCAAGGACGAGATCGGGCTCGAGGCCGAGCTCCGCGAACGGTTCGTTCATGCGGGGAGCATAGCAGCAGGCGCGCGGCGCGCGGCGCCGCCCCTCAGTGGGCCGCTTCCTTGGCGCTTTTCTCCCACGGCGGCAGCAGCTTGACCAGCACCGCCAGGATCACGAACGGCAGGATCAGGAAGAAGATCGCCGGCAGCAGACCCTCGCGCGTCGCGAAATCCAGCTTGTAGGTCGTGTAGCCGAGGAACGACTTCGAGAACAGCTGCCCGCCGATCACGACGTTCCAGCGCATCGCGAAGATCCCGATCAGCGTCAGCACCGCGGCGATCGCGTAGATCGTCTTGCGGGCCTTCTCGCTGAGGGTGACCAGCTGCGTCAGGGCCAGGAGGGCCAGCGGTGTGATCGTGCCGAGGAAGATCTGGATCACGATGTGCGACATGTAGAGCTTGGTCCGCACCATGAAATCGAGCGAGCGGAACGACTCGTCGGCCACGTAGATCCGGTGGATCAGGTCCAGCATCTCCAGTGCGAAGTCGATCAGGAAGGCGTAGAAGAGATACATCGCGATCGTGTCGACGCACTTCATGTCGATCTGCTCGCCGCGGACGAGCGTGAAGACCATGTACATCAGCAGGACGAGCGCGATCCCCGAGACCACGGCGGAGAAGAGGAACACCACCGGCATCAGCGGCGTGGACCACCAGGGATTGGCCTTGACCGAGCCGAAGATGAACCCGACGTATCCGTGCAGCAGGAAGGCCGACGGGATGCCGATGACCGTGATGATCCGGCCGACCTTGTCGTCCAGGGCGAGGGCCTCCGGGCCGATGTCGTACGAGCCCAGCGTCATCGCGCGGTAGACCCAGCGCAGCGGCCCCTGGGTCTGCTGGGCCAGCAGCACGATCTCCCTGCGGTAGTCCAGCCAGATCTCGACCACCAGCACCGCCATCAGGTACCAGAGGTAGACGAAGCCGAACATCGCCATCGCGGAGGTCGTGTGCGGGGTGAGGTACATCTCGAGCGAGCGCTCGGGGTGTCCCAGGTGCATCTGGAGCGGGAGCGGCGCCACGATCAGGAAGGCCAGCGCCGTGAGCAGCGCCAGGCGGTAGGTCGGTTTCACCGCGACGACGTTGAAGACCCGCTCCAGCGAAGCGAGGATGAAAGCGCCCGCGACCAGTCCCGTCAGGAACGGGTAGAGCACGATCAGCACGCTCCACTGCAGCTCGATCTCGTTGGGGTACATGAAGCCCTGCACGGTGTCGACCAGGTGTTCCATGCCTCACCTCACCGAGCCGTCGAGGTCCTTGTAGTAGCACTTGGACCCGGTGGCCATCTGCGGCTTGAGGACGTGGATCGCGTTCTCCCGAAGGAAGTCGTGGATCGGGTCCCTGGGGTTCTTCAGGTCGCCGAGCATCCGCGCGCCCGTGGGGCAGTTCTCGGCGCAGGCCGTCGTCAGGCCGCGGGTGATGCGGTGGTAGCAGAGCGTGCACTTGTCGGCGGTCATCGTCTCGGGGTGGATATAGCGGCAGCCGTAGGGGCAGGCCTGCACGCAGTAGCGGCAGCCCAGGCAGTAGGTCTTGTCGACCAGCACGACCCCGTCGGGCGACTCGAAGGTCGCCCCGACCGGGCAGACCTGCACGCAGGGCGAATGCGCGCAGTGGTTGCACAGCTTCGGGACGAAGAAGCTCTTCACGTCGTCGGCCGCGGGCAGGACCGGGAAGCCCTCGTAGCCGCCGTTCGGGGAGTCGACCAGGGGGTGCTCCTGGTCGGCGCCGATCACCCGGTAGCGCTCGACCCAGGTGCGGAAGTAGTAGGGTTCCTTCGGGACGTGGTTCTCGGTCTTGCAGGCCCTGACGCAGCTCCCGCAGCCGATGCAGCGGGAGATGTCGATCGCGAAGGCCCACCAGTGGTCGTCCATCTCGTAACCGGGTGCCTTCTCGGGCTCTCCGGCCAGGACCCAGTCGAGCGCCGCGGCCGCGAGCGGCGTGAGGAGCAGGAGCTTCCCCGACGTGGCGACGAAGCTCCGGCGTGCGGTATCCAAGGCGTCCTCCCCCGGTCTCAGCCGAGCGCCGGGCTGTGAGGCACGTGGCAGTCGGCGCAGGATCCCGACGGGGCGTGATCCTCGACGACGATGACCTTGAACCAGGCGGGCTTGCCCACGTTCCGCTCGTGGCAGGTGAGGCAGGTGAGGCGCGGATCGGGCAGCGTGGGCTTTCCCGTGGTCGGATCGTCGGCGTGCGCAGCCAGCGCCCCGTGGCAGGTCTCGCAGCCGATCCGCGCGTGCGGCCCCGCTCCCTTGAGCTTCACCACCTCGTCGTGGCACTCCGCGCAGGCGCCGCGGCCGGCGAAGACGAGCGGCTTGTCGCGGTTGTCGGCCAGCGCGCCGGGGCGGAAGAAGCCGTACTCGCCGAAGTTCGCGGGCACGAAGAGCGCGCGAACGACGAGGAAGAGGACGATCCCGGCGACGAACAGCCCGGCCATCCGGAACAGGTGTGACGCGTGACCCAGCCCGGCCTTCATGGTTTGTCAGGAGAGCACAGGTCGCGCGGAGAGCACAAGGGAGAACTGGACCTCGCGCACCGAATCGCGTGCTTTACGGGGCGATGGTGCCGAGTTCGTTAGGGGTCAACGCCGGGCTGGCGGGGCCGTCAGGCCGCGGCGGCGTTCGAAGGCCGCCGCGGCCTCGTCGCCGATGATCCGCCGGGTCGCCCCGACGGCGTCCGCCACCGTCGCGCAACGCCTTGCCGTCTCGGTCATCTCCCGGGTGCCGGCGCAGCCCTCCTCGGACTGGCGTGCGCAGGCATAGGCATTGATGAAGTAGGCCGCGAGATCGCGCTCGGCGATCATCCAGAACGGCCGCATCCCCGCCTTCCCGAGTTTCTCGAGCGTCTCGAGCAGCTCGCGGGCACCGGGCGCGTCCCCGCCGTCGCGCAGCGAGAGCATGGCTCCCAGGCTCGCGCGCCCCGCCAGATCGAGCGCCGTCCGGACGAACCCGTCGAACGGCTCGCGCTCGCTCGCGGGGAGCATCTCGCGCAGCAGCAGGATCCGTCCGGCCAGGTCCTCCTGCGAGGCCAGTGCCGCGGCACGGTCGGTCCACGCCGCGAGCCTCGCCTCCAGCGCGGTCACTTGGCCTTGGAGAAGGTCGGCGGGAGCCGAGGTCCCGGCCAGGGTCCTTCGGCCCGTGTCCAGCTGGCGCCGGTATTGGGCGAGTCGCCTCGGTAGATCCGACTCGACCGACTTTCGGAGGCTCTCGAGCAGCCGGACCGCGAGCGCCGAGGAGCGCCCGTCGGCAATTCGCGCTGCATCCATGACGTACGGCCACAGGAACTGAGCCGCGCGGAACTTCTGGTCGTAACTCGCGTCCTCGCTCTCGAGGGCGGCTTCTGCCCCTTTCGATGCCGAGTCACGGGAGGCGAGGTAGCGGGAATAGGCGAGATCGAAACCGCCCGCCCGTTCGAGGTCCGTCGCGGCACGAATCTCGAGGGAGAGCCACGCGCCGTCGTCGATCGCGGACCACAGCCGCCGCCACGCCGCGCGATCCGGCTGCTCGGGGGCCAGCTCGACGGCGTAGACGCCGAACACGTCCGCTTCCACGAGCACCGGGAACTCCCGCGCGAGTTCGGCGAACGAGAGGTGCTCCCCGCCGGTCATCCCGGCGCCACCCGGCACCATCGTGTTGCGGCCGCCGCCGGCGGCGGCGACGACGTGCAGCCGGACTCCCAGCCGGGCCAGGGTCTGGAGGGCGCCCAGGACCGGAGCCCCCCGGTAGCCGTCACCCTGGCGGAAGTTGGACACGACGAGGGCAGCGATCCGGGTCGGCGCCGCGCTCGAGCTTCCGGCCATCTCGGCCACGATCTCGCGCGTCATCGCCACGACGGCATCGTCGACATTGGTGCCTCCCCGCGGCGTCGGAGCGTTGATGGAGGAGAGGCACTCCTGCATGTCGCCCGTCCAACCCCGCGTCTGGCTGTGGTACTCGTGGTCGAAGAACGCGACGTTGCAGCGCACGGGAATCGAACCGCGGGACTGCTCCCGGAGGGCGTCGAGGGCCTTGGCCGCGGCGGCCCGCACGTTGGCGTCGTCGGTCATATGCTGTCCGACCCGTCGATCAGCAGGAAGAGCCCCACCCGCGACGGGGGCGCGGCACGAGTGATCCGGCTCGCCACGACCGGCACGGACCCGACCCGGCCGCGGAGGCGCTCGGGGTGCTGCAGGAGGTCCGCGAGCGCTTCGGGTGCCGCGTTGATCCGGGCCTCGACCACGGGTCCGGCGGCACTCTCGACGAGCAGCTCGGGGACGAACGGGAAGGTGGTCACCGACTGCCGCGCGAGAACCTCGCCCGAGCCCGCGAGCAGTGCGACCTCGACCCGCCGTGGCGGCGAGTCGGCCGGCAGGTCGACGGGGCAGCTCACGGTCCTTCCGCCCGTCTCGGCTTCGGCACCGGCCGTGCAGTCCCGGGCCGGCAACTCCCGGTCGATCCCGGGAAGCGCCGTGTACAGGATGCGGAGCGATGCGGGGATCGAGGCCTCCGGCGCCGGGAGGCCGACGCGCACGCGTAGAACGCTCGATCCCGACCAGAGGTCGAGCGGCGAGGGAAAGACGATCGAGACGGCGGCGTCGCCGGGACCGGGAGTTGCCGGCGGCACCCCCGCGCCGGGTGAGGACTGCTGCCCGGACTCGGCCCGGGGCGGCGCGGCTAGCGCACCGAGGAGGAGAAGGGCGGCGGCGATCGAGGCGTTACGGTGACGAAGGAACGCGGCCCGCCGACGAGTGTCAAGCGACACGAGCCTCTCCGAAGTTGGTAGACATCTTACCCTCCGATCCCCCTCCGACTAGATGCGGCCTTCCCGGACCGCCTGGTGGGTTGTTCGCCGTCGGAGCCCGCCGCGAGTCGTCCCGCGCCTCCGACGGAGACCCAGACGCCGTCCTCGCCGATCCGCAGCGCGTTGCAGGTCGATCTCGCAGTTCGATCAGGGCCGCCTGCCACGATCTCGGGTCACAGGAGGAGAAGATGCTCTGCAGGACTGCAGCACTTACGGGTAGTAACTCACTGTAAGCGGTGCTCTCGGTTCCACTTCTCCATGCCGGCGAGGTGCTACCCTTGCATCGCCGCGGGGCCGTCGAGCCCCGCGCGGGGCCGCGCCCGGTGAACACGGTGCTCCATGAATCTCGGTCGCTGTATCGCGGTCTTCTTCACCGCATGCGGAGCCCTGCTTCTGGATCCCGTGGGCGTCGCTCAGTCCGTAGACGCGTCGCGCTCCGCAGCGACGGTCCAGGTTCCGGTGCACCGGACGCTGGTTCCCCTGTTCGTGCGGACCCCCGCTGGCGAGCCGGCGATCGGGCTGGTCCTGCAGCCGGACGACCTCCGCGTCCTGGTCGGTGGTCATCGAGTCGTTGCGGACTCTGACGCAGGCTACTCACTCGATGTCTTCTGCAGCGGGGAGGAAGACGTCGCATCACCGCAATCGCGGGACGTTCGCCACGTCATCGTCGTGGTCGACTTGCACTTCATGGACGCCGCCGCCCGATTCCGCGTGGCGGATGCGATCGACGTCGCGGCGGCCGAGCCGTCCGGGGACGGCGTCCTCTACTCCGTCCTCGTGATCGCGAGCCGTGTCATTCCGCTCACCCCGGGCTTCGTCCCCGCGGGTCGGCGCCTTCATCGAGCGGCGTCCGTACTGCGTGAGCTGCAGTTCGAGGCGCCAGGCCCCAGGCCAATGGCGAAGGCACAGTGGACCCCGCCGATCGATCGGTCGTTTCAGGCGGAGTTCGATCGGGTCTACCTGGCCGCGTTCTTCGACTGGATGGGGAAGGCGTGCGCGCAGATGATGTTGCCCGAGTTCGAGCGCGCGAGGAAGTGGGGCGTGCCGGTCCTCGCGGGCCAGGAATCCGAGAGTCGGCCCGAGAACGCCGAAGGCTACGTCGCCGAAGGGATCGCGCCGAAGGGAATCCTCTCGCAGCGCGAGGCGTCCGGCTTCCTGGGCGGCTTGAGTACCGGCCGCGGACCGGGATTCGGGAGCAGTAACGTGCCGATGGGGTTCCAGAACGACCTGGCGGCGGCGGAGCACGTGGGAGACGTGATCGCGGGGACCGACATCGGTCCCAGCGTGCGCGCCCTGTCAGCGATCGTGCAGGCCTATGCCCAGGTCCGGTCGCCCAAGTGGCTGGTGCTCTTCTCGGGAGAGGCCTTCCGCTCTTCCCGCGATGCCAAGAACGACGGCGCCGTGGCCGTGCTTCGGGAGGCGGCGGCGCTGCGCTTCACCGTGTGGACGGTGGACGCCGCGGGGATCGGCCGTTCAGAGGCGGGTGCCTCGGAACTCCTGGCGGCGATGGCCCGGGACAGCGGCGGGGCCGTAGTTCGCGGGACGAACGACCTGGCGACCGTATTCCGACGCGTGGAGCGCAGTTCGGCATGCTATGCCGTCCTCGCACTTCCACCTTCCGCGCTGCCCGGCGACCGAGTCTGGACCTTTGACGTCGCGATCGACACGGCGCGACGGCCGGATCTCTGGGGATATACGGTGGCGGCACCGCGTGTGCTCCGGCCGGACGCACCCGACCGCGAGCGCCAGGCAGCGCTGCGGCAGGCGCAAGACTCGGCGGGGGCGCTGTCGTCCATTGCGCTGGAGGGCGGCTTCGTATGGCCTGACAGCGGGGACGCCGGCGCCGGGGTCGGCCTCTACGTCCTGGTCGAGCCGGTTACTGCCTTCGGATCGACCGAGTCCCTGCTCGATCTCGCGGTCGCCGTCGAGCACGAGGCGGACGGCAGCGTGAGGTCCGTCTCGTGCGGCGAGAAGATGGCGGGGACCCCGACGCGACTGCGTGTCCGGGGGGGCGGCCGCTGCTCGCGGAGTTCCGGTGCCCCGCAACCGGAGCAGGGCGATACACGGCGCACGTCACCGTCGTCGCCCCCGACGAGGGCCGCGTCGGTGCGCGGACCTTCAGCCTGGACCTTCCGAGCGGAGATCCTGGATCACACCTGTCGATGGGATACTCGGCGATGCTCGCCAGCCCCTGCGACGCGGTGACGTGGAGCGCGGCCGGGCCGGCGGAGGCCGGAGCGGCGGGAGCGAGGCGCGTGGTCGTGCCCGCGGGCGACGAGATCTTGGCGCGGTGCGAGGCCGAGGTGCTGGTCGTTCTCTGCGGGGAGGATCGACTGGCGGCGAGCGATCGCGCGTTCCTCACGATCGCGCGGTGGGATGCGGAGCGACGGACCGCCGAGCCGGCGGCCATCGTGCCGTCCTCGAGCCTGCGCCGCGCCGCGGTGGCCGACGTTCCCGGTTGCGTTACGATCCGGGCTGTCATTCCTCCGTACTCGCTGGAGGCAGGGAACTACGCGTGGATGGCTGAAGCGGGACCGCGCGGGCCATCCGAGCCCGCCATGGTGCTCGCCGCCGGCCTGTTCGCGGTCCGCTGAGCGCGCCTGCGCGGCGCTGCCGCGCGCGGGAGCCCGGTCGCACTCACCGCCGCCCCAGCAGCGCCCCCAGCAGCGGGACCGCCCCCGGCGCGTCCTGATCGAGCACTTCCGGCTCGCCGCGCGACCGCACCAGGTAGCGCGCGAAGCGCGGCGCGGCGGGCGGGCGCTCGGCCCGCGGGTAGCGGCCGGTCCAACTGTGCGCGGGGTGGAAGAGACCGAGCACGTCGTTCAGCGCGGCGGTCGCGATCGGCAGGCTGCCGCTCCCGCGGCCGAGGTGCACGACCTCGCCCTGCTCGCCGCCGTCGATCACGACGACGTTGCCGTCGCCGCGCACGCCGCCCAGGTGGCCGTCGGCGGGAACGGCCAGCGGGAGGACGCCGGCCACCGCGCCGCGCTCTCCGCGCGCGAAGAGCGCGATCAGCTTGATGCGCAGGCCGAGCTGCGGCGCGGCCCGCACGAGCGCCGGGTCGAGCCCGCCGATCCCGCGCACCGCCAGCTCCTCGACCAGGTGCCGCCGCCCCGTCGCGCGCGCCACCAGCATCGCCAGCTTCTGCGCGCTGTCCCAGCCCGACAGGTCGAGGTCCGGGTCGGGCTCGGTCAGGCCGAGCGCGACGGCCTCCGCCAGCGCCTCCTCCGGCAGGGCGCCGGCCTCGATATGCTCGAGCACGACGTTCACCGTCGACGAGAGGATCGCCTGGATCCCGAGCACGTCGCCGTGCGCCAGCGGCCGCTCGACCGCGTAGATCAGCGGCCAGCCGGCGGCGATCGCGTTGTGGTAGGCCAGCCGCGTGCCGTGTTCGGCGGCCAGCCGCTCCAGCGCTGCACCGTGCTCGCGCACCAGCGACTTGTTGGTCGTCGCGACCGGCCGCCGCCGCCGCAGGACCTGCTCCAGGATCGGCAGGACGCTCGTGCCGCGCGTCACCTCGAGCACGACGTCGACGTCGTCGAGCAGCGCGAGGCGCTCGGGGTCGGTCGACACGCCGAGCCGCGCCAGCTCCGGGTCGAGCTCGCGCGCGGGGTCGACGTCGGCCACCCCCGCCAGCTCGAGCCGCAGCCCCAGCTCTTCGACCAGCGCGTCGTGCCGCTCGCGCACCAGCCGCGCGAAGAGCGCCGCGACCCGCCCCGCGCCCAGCACCGCGACCCGCACCGTGCGGGCTTCGCGCGCGGCGGGCGAAGGGACCGGCGCCGGCGGCCGCAGCGCAGCGTCGCGCAGGATCTCGGCGAGCTGGGCGGTCTCCAGCAGGAACGCGTCGTGGCCGTGCGGGGAGCGGATCTCCGCGTACTCCACCGGCTTCCCCAGCCGGTTCAGGATGTCGGCCCCCAGGTGGACCTCGGCCGCGGGGTAGAGCTGGTCGCTGCTGATCCCGACGACCAGCGTCCGGCAGCGCACGCGCTCGAGCGCGTTGACGATCCCGCCGCGCCCCTCGCCGACGTCGTGCAGGTCCATCGCCCGGCTGAGCAGGATGTAGGTGTAGGGGTCGAAGCTCTGGACGCTGCGCCGGCCGTGGTGCCGCAGCCAGGACTCGACGTTGAACATCCCGCGGGCGTCGAGCGTGGCGCCGGGCGGCTGGAACCACTCGCGCCCGAACTTCTCCTCCAGCCCCAGCGGCGAGCGGTACGAGATCATCCCGACGCCGCGCGCCACCATCTGCCCCCAGCGCCGCATCGCCTCGTCCGCGCCCAGGTCCAGCTCGATCCCGCGCCGCTGCAGCCAGTTCAGGCCGATCTGCTGCGCCGTCGTGCGCAGCGGAGCGGCGACGATGACGACGAGGCCGACGCCGTCCCCGGCCTCGATCGCCCACTCCCAGGCGACCATCGCGCCCATGCTGGCGCCGACGACCGTCGCCGGGCGCTCGATCCCCAGCCGCTGCAGGAAAGCGCGGGAGAAGCGCATCAGGTCGCGCGGGGTCAGGAGCGGGAAGCGGCCCAGCCACGGCTCCCCGTCCGGGGCCGGCGAGCGCGGCCCGGTCGTGCCGTGGCAGCCGCCCAGCAGGTTGGGGCAGACGACGAAGCAGCGATCGGTGTCGAACGCCCGGCCCGGGCCGATCAGCGGCTCCCACCAGCCCCGCTCCTCGCCGGCCCACTCGCCGGTCGCGTGCGGCCCGGCGGTCAGCGGGTGGATCAGCAGGACCGCGTTGTCGCGCGCGTCGTTGAGCGTTCCCCAGGCCTCGTACTCGACCTCGACGGCCGGCAGCACGCCGCCGTGCTGCGCGGTGAAGCCCAGGGGGAGGTCGACGCGCACCCGCAGGCCCGCTACTTCGCCGCGTCCTTGAACTGCACGCTGAGCGGCCGGCCGAGCATCCGCTCCATCGCCAGCGGCCAGCCGCCCAGGGGCTTGAGCGCGGCGTAGGCCTCGTCGGGGGTCTTGCCGAGGTACTTCACCGCGTAGGCCGCGTAGAGCTGGCCGGCGCGCGAGCCCACCGTGCAGTGCAGGACGGTCTTGCCCTGGGACTGGCTCACGCGCTGGGCGAAGGCCTCGAGCAGCTCCGGCGTGTAGGCCGGCGAGCCGTCGATCGGCAGGTTCAGGTAGCCCATGCCGAGCTGCTCCACCAGCGCCACTTCGTCGAAGCCGACCCCCTTCATCTCCTCCGCGGTCCGGAGGTTGATCACCTGGGTCACGCCGCGGGCCTTGAAGGCCTCGAAGTCGGCCTGCGTCGGCTGGCCGCCGACGAGGATCTTGTCGGCGTCAACGGCCTTCTGGAAGAAGCTCGGCGGCGGGCTGGCGGGGGCCGCCCGGTCGGCGCCGCCGGTGGTCGCGCAGCCGACGGCCGCGGCGCAGGGAAGGGCGAGGAGGATGAGGAATCGGGAGCATCGCACGGTGAACCTCCGGGTCGAAGTGCCGCTCGTCACAGGACGTGTCGTGGAGGTTACGGGCGACCCAGCCGCGGGGCAAGGTCTCACGGCGCCGCGGGCCGGGCTTCGGCGCGGTGTCCGCACATCGGGCAGCTGCGACACGCGGCGTCCGGATGCGGACAGGGGGGTGTGTTTCGCCAAAATCGCATCCGCGCGTCGGCGGGACTACTGCCTCGGTGAACGCCGGGACAAGAGTGTTGGTGGAGTGCACTCGCGATGGCATCGCCGGCGGTCGCAGACAGCGGCTGGCAGAAATGGAGGCGGAGAGATCGACCCGGCCTCCGCCCCTGGCCCCGCCGCGGCGGACTGCGGCGCAGTTCGAGCCCGATCCCGACGGGTCCAGCGACTGAGGCGAGGCCTCGCGCCGGGAGGGGTGTGCCGTGATGCGGCGGCTCTGGCCGCGTAAGGCTGAGAGCGGTTGGCCTGGGCCGCTCCAGCACGGTTCGGTCGGGCCGCTCCGCCCCGCTGACGCGCGCGCGGCCGCCTGTCCGACCCCCCTCCCGCCAGTGCTAGCCGGAGCCGGTGGGAAAACGCGGCCAATTCCGACTACCCGCCGGCGGCCGATGATGCGTCGACCGGCGCCCTCACCGCGGCCAGGCGCTACGCCGCCCGCCGCAGCACGCAGGCGACGACCGTCCGGTCGTTGCCCCCCATGCTGATCGTCAGGCCGTAGGGCCGATCGGCCGGAATCCGGATCTGGCTGCTTCCGGCCTTCCCGGTCAGCTGCTTGTAGACGTCGACGATCTGCCGCACGCCCGATGCCCCGGTCGGGTGGCCCCAGCCGACGAGTCCGCCCGTGGTGTTCATCGGCGTCGGCCCGTCGCGCCGCGTCTTCCCGGCGGCGACGTAGGCCGCCCCCTCGCCGTGCGGCGCCAGCCCGAGCGCCTCGACGGTGAGGATCCCGGTGATCGTGAAGCAGTCGTGGATGTCGAAGACGCCGATGTCCTTGATCGTGAGGCCGGCCATCGCCAGCGCCTGCTCGACCGCTCGCTGCGAGGTCGTCAGCTTCGTCAGGTCCTGCGGTGCCGTCGTGAGGTCGGCCACTGCGTGGCCGATCCCGACCAGTTGGACCGCTTCCGAAGGCGTCCTGCCGGTCCTCGCGAGCCCGTCCGCCGAGGCGACGAGGATCCCGGCCGCGCCGTCGGAGACCTTCGAGCAGTCCAGGACGTTGATGTGGTCGCAGAAGCTCTTCCCGTTCGGCTTCATCGCCTGGTGCGTCGCGAAGGGATCGGGATCGGCGTTCTGGAACTCCTGTGCCTTCTCGTTGGTCCGGGCGTTGACGATCGCCTGCTCGTACCAGCGCCCCATGCCCTCCCAGGTGCCCTTCTCGCCGAAGCGCTCCTTGTAGGCGCCGGCGCGGTCGGAGAACTTGGACGGGAAGAAGTAGGCGTGGCCGTTCTTGCGCTCGCCGGCGTAGTGGCCGGCGCCGGCCAGGATGTCGGCGCCGTAGATCGCCTTCACCGTGTTCTGGACCTCGACCCCCAGTGCCAGGACTACGTCGGAGGCGTCGGCGAGGACGCTCTTCACCGCCGACGCGACCGAGAGGCCGCCCGAGCAGCAGGCCCCCTCGACGCGCGTCGAGGGCTTGTACTCGAAAGAGGGGTGGACCAGGGCGAACATCGCTCCGAGGTGCCCCTGGTGGTTGAAGCGGGCCGCCATGAAGTTCCCGACGTACCCCTCGTCGACCACGGTGGGATCGGGGAGCTGCCCGACGACGGCCTGGCCCGCCTCGGCGATGTAGTGCTCGAGGCCCGGCCGGGGCTTCTTCGGGTTGAACTCCTTCCGGCCGGTGCCGAATGACATCGTGTAGTCGCCGCAGACCAGGTAGACCGGCTTGCGAAGGGATTTCATCGTCGTCTCTCCGTCACTTGCAGTAGTCGTTGATCGGGCCGTAGAGGTGGAAGAACCCGCTCGTCAGCACGCCGTTGACGCCGTCGGCGTCGAAGGCTACGCCGTCCGCGACGAGCTTGCGCCCGATCTCGCGCGAGCGCCCGAGATAGGTCCGTGCCAGCTCCCCGCCGAGGCTGCGCTGCGCGGCGACGCGCTCGAAATGGGCCGCGAGCGCGGCGCTGCGGTCGGGAGCGCCGACGAGGCCCTTCCACGGGCGGAACGGCTCGGGGAGCGGTCCCAGCGCGGCGTCGGCCTCGCCGGTCCACCCGGCCGGGTCGAGCGGCAGGTAGACCCCCTTGTCGAGGTCGTAGACCGAGCTGATCCGTCCCTTCTCGTAGGTGAAGAAGCCGGGCTTCTGCGAGCCGTCGGGATTCTGGCCGCCGAGGACCTTCTTCTCGATCATCCGGTCGATCACCGGGTCGGAGAGCGTCTCCGGCAGGTACTTGCCCATCACGGTCTGGATGAACTTGAAGACGTCGATCCCGACGTAGTCGATCAGCTGGAAGATCCCCATCGGCCGCAGCAGCCAATCCTGGCTGACGCGGTTCACGATGTGGAGCGCCTTCGGCCAGCCGTGTTCCTTCGCCAGCCGCGCGGCCTCGGCCAGGCCGTGGTTCCCGTCGCGGATGAAGTGCCCGTTGCCGATAAAGCCAGCGACGTCGTGAGAGGGGATCAGCGTCTTCCGCAGCCGCTTGCCGATCTCGGTCGCCACGGCGACGACGTCGTCCGTCGTCGAGTCGGCGCGGATGATCTCGACCAGCTTCTGGACCGGGGGCGGGTTGTAGAAGTGCACGCCGAGGACCCGCCCGCCGAGACCGGCCTCGCGATCGAGCACGCCGATCGGCACCGAGGAGGTGTTGGTGAAGAAGTAGGCGTCCGGGCAGAGTTCCTTGAGCTGGCGGTAGACGCTCGTCTTGACGTCGATCTTCTCGACGATCGCCTCGAAGACGAGCCGCGAGCCGGCGACTGCGGAGAGGTCGGTCGTCGGCCAGACCATCGCGTCGATCCGGCGCGTGTAGTCCTCGATGATCTCGGAGTTCTCGACCAGGTCGGAGCGGTTCGCGTAGAGCGCGCGCAGCCCGACCGCGGCCTTCTCGGCCGCCTTGACGGCCTGCGCGTGGACGTACTCCTGGAGCCCGCGCAGGGCGTTCGGGTCGAGGTCGACGGCGATCAGGCGGTAGAGCTTCCCCTTGTTCTCGGGGTGCAGGGAGAGGCGAGCCATCTCCTGCGCGAGCAGGAAGGTGATGCCGCTGCCCATCTTGCCCGCCGCGCCGACGACGGAGACGAGGGACATTCTGCTATCGAGATCCATCTGCGGTCTCCAGGGGGGAGGGGTGCCGAGCCCCGAACGGCTCATGATACCGATTCAGGCAAGTAATGGAGCCCCCGGGGGCGGTCAGACGGGGGCGCTCGGGCAGGCTCGGGCTGATCTGCCCGGGTCCGCGCACAGCGCGCAGATCGGAGCGCCGACCCGCTGGCCGCCACCTCGGTCAAGTTCCGCTACCACCCGGGGGTCCCGTTTCCCGTGCGTCCGGCTCTCCGCACGCGCGTGCGATACTGGCCCGTGCCCTCGATCTACGACCTCAAGCCCGCCTTCCAGCGCCTGCTTCGTCCGCTGGCCGGCGGCCTGACGCGTGCGGGAATCTCGCCCAATGCCGTCACGGCGGCGGCGCTGCTCGGCTCGCTCGCGCTGGGCGCCGCACTCGTCGCCTGGCCGAACCGCCGCGCCCTGCTGCTGGTGCTGCCGGTCTGGCTGTTCGTCCGGATGGCGCTCAACGCGATCGACGGGATGATGGCGCGCGAGCACGGCAAGGCGACGCCGGCCGGCGCGGTGCTCAACGAGCTGGGGGACGTACTCGCCGATCTTGCGCTCTACCTGCCGCTGGCGAAGCTGGCGCCGGGCGTTCCCGGGGTCGCGCTGCTGGCCGTGTTCTTCGCGATCGGGGCCGCGCTGACCGAATTCTGCGGCCTGCTCGGCCCGCTGCTCGGCGGACGCGCGGCGCTACGACGGCCCCCTCGGCAAGAGCGACCGCGCGTTCGCGGTCGGTGCGCTGGCGCTGGCGATCGGCCTGTGGCCGGTCGCGGGGCAGGCGCTGCGCCCGTTCCTGGCGATCGGCGTCGCGCTCCTGGCCGTCACCTGCTGGAACCGCGCGCGCGGCGCGATCGCCGCCGCATCCGCGCGGGGCTGAAGCGGGCGGCGGCCGTGCTCGAGGCGTTCGCCGGGCTGAGCCCGATCTGGCGCGTGACCGTCGCCGTGCTCGCGGTGCTGGTCGTCGCCAGCGTGGCCGTGGCTGGCGCTGCGGCGGCGCGTCGACGCCGGCGCTGGCGACCGAGCTGGTCGACGCGGACCGCCTCGTGGTGGGTGATGGCGGCGGTCTTCTTCGGCGCGATCCTGCTGCACCGCTGGGCCGCGCTCGCGCTGCTGGCCTTCGCCAGCTTCTGGGCGCTCAAGGAGTACCTGACACTGCTCCCGACGCGCCCGGCCGACCACCGCGCGCTGGCCTGGGCTTTCCTGGCGATCCCGATCCAGTACCTCTGGATCGGCGCCGGCTGGTACGGGATGGCGATCATCTTCATCCCGGTCTACATGTTCCTGCTGCTGCCGCTGCGGATGGTGCTGGCCGGCGACACCGCGCGGCTTCGTCGCCTCGGCGACGCAGCTGCAGTGGGGCCTGATGGCGTTCGTCTTCGGGCTCTCGCACCTGGGGATGCTGCTGGTCCTGCCGGTCGCCGGCCCGCCGGGCGTGGACGGGCGCACGCTGCTGCTCTTCCTGGTGATCACGGTCGAGCTGAGCGACGTGCTGCAGTTCTGCTGGGGCAAGCTGCTCGGCCGGCACAAGGTGATCCCGACCGTCAGCCCCAACAAGACCTGGGAGGGGCTGATCGGCGGGGTGCGTCTCGGCCGCGCTGATCGCGCTGCCGCTGCGCTTCCTGACGCCGTTCTCGCCCGCCGAGGCGTTCGGGATCGCGCTCCTGGCGTGCCTGGCCGGCTTCTTCGGCGGCGCCGTGATGAGCGCGGTCAAGCGCGACTTCGGGGTCAAGGATTTCGGCTATCTCATTCCCGGGCCACGGCGGGATGCTCGACCGGCTCGACTCGCTCTGCTACGCCGCGCCGGTCTTCTTCCACTGCGTGCGCTACTTCTTCGGTGCGCCGTGAGCGGGGCGGCCCAGCGCCTGTTCTTCGCGCTCGGCGTGAAGCCCTTCCTGGTGCTCTTCATCGGGCTGCGCGTGAGCGGCCGCGAGCACCTGCCCGCGAGCGACCCGTTCATCCTGGTCGCCAACCACAGCAGCCACCTCGACACGGCCTCGCTGCTGGCGCTGTTCCCGGCCGCGCGGCTGCGCTCGATCCGCCCGGTCGCGGCGGCCGACTACTTCGAGCGCACTCGCTTTCGTGCCTGGGTCAGCCGCACCTTCTTCAACATCCTGCCGATCGCCCGCGGCCGGCTGACGCCGGAGACCAACCCGCTGCCGAAGATGCTGGCCGCGCTGGAGGCGGGGGAGTCGCTGATCGTCTTTCCGGAGGGGACGCGCGGCGGGGGGGACGAGGTCGGGCACTTCAAGTCCGGGATCGCGCACCTGGTCGAGCGTGCGCCGCAGGTCCCGGTCGTCCCGGCCTACCTGCGCAACATGGGCGCGCGCGCTGCCGAAGGGGGAGTGGGTGCCGGTCCCGCTCTTCTGCGAGGTCCGGATCGGGCCGGCGCTGCACCCCACCGGCACGCGCGACGAGATCGTCGCGGCGATCGAGGGGGCGGTGCGGAGGCTGCAGGGGACGGCGTGATGCGCAACTCGCTCCACGACTTCGGCTAACGGACGGAAACCAGCCGGTTTCGAAGGGCGGCTCTGAACGGCCGACCGATCGGAACAACCGAAGCACCTCTCGCGCGCTTACACCCCCCGCGCACGGGTTCGCCCCGGTTCCCGGGAGTAGATCGGTCCCGACAGGGGGCTGCCATGGCCAGCGATCTCCGTCTCTTCCCACGCGCCTTGCTCTTCGCGCTCATTCCCATCGCGTTCACGGTCGAGGCGATCGCCAGCGCCGCATCGCCGGCCGTCCGCACCGGCTTCGTCGAGACCAACGGGGCACGCCTCTACTACGAGGACGCGGGCGCAGGGCCGCCCGCTCGTCCTGCTGCACGGCGGCCTGCTCGACCGGCGGATGTGGGACGCGCAGTTCCTCGAGTGGGCGAAGCAGTTCCGCGTCGTCCGCTACGACGCGCGCGGGCACGGCACTGAGCGACGACCGGGCCCGACGACCTACTCGCCGGAGGCCGACCTGCAGGCGCTGATCGACGCGCTGCAGCTGGAGCGGCCGGTGCTGGTCGGGATGTCGCTCGGCGGGCGCGTCGCGATCGACTTCGCGATCGCGCACCCGGAGGAGCCCGCGGCCCTCGTGCTCGTCGGGCCGGGCCTCTCCGGGTACGAGTTCAAGGACCCGGAGGTCCTGGCCGCGGAGCGGCAGCAGGAGAAGGCGGCGCACGAGGGGGACACCGCGGCGTTCGTCGAGGCCTACCAGCGGGCCTGGACCGACGGGCCGAAGCGCACCCCGAAGCAGGTCGATCCGGCGGTGCGGGAGAAGATCGGCGCGATGGCGCGGAACTCCGTCGCGAAGTTCGAGGGCGAGCGGGCCGATGCTGCGCCCGGATCCGCCGGCGATCGGCCGGCTCCGCGGCGATCCAGGCCCCGGTGCTGGTCGTCACCGGCGAGCTGGACGCCGCCGGGATCCACGAGATCGCGGCGCTGATCGAAAAGCAGGTGCCGCGGACGCCGCCGGGTCTCGATTCCCGGGGCGGGCCACGCGGTGAACATGGAGAAGCCCGGGGAGTTCAACGCCGCCGTGCTCGAGTTCCTCGGCACGCTGCCCGCGCCGGCGCTGACCGCCGGCACGAACTTCTACGAGAAGAGCCTGCACTTCACGAACCGCGGGATCGCCTACTGGTACGCGAAGGAGCAGGGAGGCCTCGAACGGCTGACGGGCCTCACCGTCGACCAGATGGGCTGCATGAAGGCCAAGTGCCACGTGAAGAGCTGCGACGTCTGCCACCGCGTCGAGACCGCGGGCCAGGCGGCCTACGCCGCGACGGCGGCCCGCGCCGAGCAGGCCTGCCCCCGCTGCCACGCCGTCGACCCCGAAAACAAGACCCAGGACGTCCACGCCGCGCGTGGCATGACCTGCACCAGCTGCCACGCCGCGCGCGACCTCCACGGCGACGGCGTGGCCTACGACTCGTGCCTCCAGGAAGGCGCCGTCTCGGCGCGCTGCGAGGGCTGCCACACCGCGCTCCCGCCCAGCCGCAGCCACACCGTGCACGCCGGCAAGGTCGACTGCACGGCCTGCCACACCCACGAGTACTGGACCTGCGTGAACTGCCACGTCGACACGCGGCTCAAGGAGAACCGGGACGAGTCGGTCCTCCTGACCGAGATGCTCTTCCTCGTCAACCGCCGCGGGAAAGTGACGCTGGGCAACTTCCTCAGCTACGTCTACCGCGGGAAGACGATGATCACGTTCGCGCCCTGGTTCTCGCACTCGGTGATGAAGGAAGGACGCCCGTGCGAAGCGTGCCACGCGAGCCCGCTCGTGCTGGACGCCGCGGACGGCCGGATCCGCGCCTTCTGGTGGGAGAACGGCGAGGTGCGGAGCGTGAAGGGGGTGATCCCGGTGGTGGAGGGGTTGAGCTGGGACATCGCGTGGCTCGATCGCGCCGATGGGAAGTGGGTTCCCCTGGCCGACCCGCCGAAGCCGCTGGTGAACTACTCGGGTTGGTGCAGCCCGCTGACGGCGGAGCAGCTGGCGCGGCTGGCGAAACCACAGCGTCGGTGACGGGGGCACCGACGACCGCAGCGCCGCAACCGCCGCTACTTGGAGGTCTTGGCCTTCTTGGCGCGCGACTTGGACGCCGGCTTGGTCGGGGCCTCGACGCTGGTCGCCTCGAGCTGGACCATGCTGGTCACGAACTTCTTCCGGCCGCCCTTGTCGAAGTCGATGATGGTGTAGGGCTGGGTGACGTCCGCGATCGTCCCGGTGCCGTAGATGGGATGAATCACCCGCTCGCTGACGCCGAAGGTCGAAGAGGTCTTGGACATGGGCTAAGTCCTTCCTGGGAAACGCCCGCGAGGGGTGGCTCGCGACCGGCTTACTGGGTGGTGACGTCGCACCGGTCACTTCGACGGACGCCGAACAATAATGATAACGCATCCCGGCCGTTCGCGCCCGTGACGCGTTCCGGGCCGGCTTCCCGGCCCGCGACGCCGCTCAGAACAGCCCCAGCGTCGCGCGCGCGGTAAACCAGCCGCCGACGGCCAGGAAGACCGCGGCGGTCAGCCAGCGCGCCCAGCGCCCGACCTGCGTCACGCGGTCGAACGCCGTCCCGACCCAGCTCGCGCCGAGGCCCAGCGGGACGGCGAAGCCGAGCACGGGGACCGCGGTTCCCAGCCCGTAGGCCGACGGCAGCAGCACGCTGGAGCGCGTCTCGAGCGCGAGCGGCACCAGGCTGCCGAAGAACAGCGCCGCCGAGATCGGGCAGAAGCTGAGCGCGAAGACGAAGCCCAGCAGCGCGGCCCCCGGCAGCCCCATCCGGTCGACGCGGCGCTGCAGCGACTCGGGGACGCCGCGGCCGCCGAGCGGCAGCCGGATCGCGCCCATCAGAACGAGCCCGGTGAGCAGCAGGAGCGGCCCCAGCGCCGCCGTCATCCAGCGCTGCAGCGCGTGCGACAGCCTGGGGGCGGAGAGCAGGCCCAGCACCAGCAGGCCGCCGACCAGGACGTACGCCAGCGCGCGTCCGGCCGCATAGAGGAGCCCGGCCCAGACGACGCGCCGCGGCCGGTCGACCTGCGTCCCGACGTACGACACCGCCGCGATGTTGGTCGCCAGGGGGCAGGGGCTGATCGAGGTCAGGATCCCCAGCCACAGCGCCGTCGCGGCGCCGGCGAGCAGCTCAGCCACGGGCCGAGCACGGATCAGCCCTGTTTCAGGAAGCCCGGGGCCGCTCGCACCGGTCAGCCCTGCTTGAGGAAGGCGGTGATCTGCACGCGGACGTACTGCTTGAACTCGTCTTCCTCGTGCGCCAGCTGCCAGATCTTGTCGAGGTTCCGGTAGCGGACCTGCCGGCCGCCGACCGTCTCCACCAGCACGACGGACGGGCCGACGAGCTGGAAGTCCTCGATGAAGTGCTCGTTCGCCGTCTCGTCGTAGTTGACGACGCGCCAGTCGATCGACTTGTCCTTGAGCTGCGCCGGGAAGTCGGTCTTCAGAACGTCGGCCGTCATCCCTTCCATGCCGACGCAGGTCTTGCACCGCAGCTTGCCGTGGAAGTAGTAGGCGACGACCTGCCGGTCGCCTGCCGCCGGCGCGTCGGCGGCGAAAGTGGCAGCGACGAAGACCGAAAGCAGGGCGAGAACGGTCAGCACGACCGGGACGAGGGCACGCTTGCTCATCGGGAGTGGCTCCTTGCCTGTGTGGCCCGCGGCGCGCGGCGTGCGGGCTTGACGATGCCGAGTCGGACCAGGTCGCGGTCGGCGCGACAGACCTCGGCGAGGGGAATCGCCCGCAGCGAGCGCAGGATCCGGCGGTCCTCGACGACCTGGGCGTCGCGCGCGAGGTCGTCCAGCACCTCGTCGAGCCACGCCGGGCGCGACGACGGCTCGACGAGCCGGTAGAGGACCCAGCGCCCGTCCTTCCGCTCGACCACCAGCCCGGCCGCGCGCAGCTCCGCCAGGTGCTCGGAAGCGGTGGAGTTGGCGAGCTCGAGCAGGGCCGTGAGCTGGCAGACGCACAGCTCTCCCGCGGCCAGCGCGGCCAGAAGGCGCAGCCGGACCGGGTGGCCGAGGACCTTCAGCTGCGAGGCGGTCGAGGGGATCGAGGCCGGCATCATTTCTCCAATTTCCGAAATAGCGTACTCTCACTTCGTCGGCGCGTCGCCCGGAGAATCGACGAGCATGACGCAGGGCCCGGATTACCTCGAGGCGAGGATCGATAAGTTCATCCTGCGTGTGGCGCGCGACCGCGCCTACACCGCGGAAGGGGTCTGGGCGCGCCCCGAGGCGGACGGCACGCTGCGCCTCGGGGTGAGCGACTACCTGCAGCAGAGCAGCGGCGACGTGACCTTCGCCACCGTGCGGCCCGCCGGGACGCACCTGGCCGCGGGCGACCCGTTCGTCACCTTCGAGACGATCAAGATCGTGACCGAGCTGGGCAGCCCGGTCGCCGGGACGATCGTCGAGGTCAACCCGGAGCTGGTCCTCTCCCCGGAGCGGATCAACCAGGACCCCTACGGCGCGGGCTGGCTGGCCCGCCTGGCGCTCGATCCGACGGCTCCCGGCGTCCCGCCGCTGCTCGAGCCGCCGGCCTACTTCGAGCTGATGAAGCGGCGCGCGGAAGAGGAGATCGGCGGGTGATCAAGCGCGTGAGCAACGAGACCGTGATCATCCCGTGCAGCGGGATCGGCAAGCCGTTCGGCTCCGTCAGCCGCGAGGCCGCCTACGAGGTCGTCGAGACGCTTCGTCCGGATCGCGCGCGCCTCATCGCGCTGTCGCGCCTGGTCCTCGGCGACGACGAGGCGCGGGACGCGGTGGCGAGCCGTCCGGTCGTGACGATCGACGGCTGCAAGCTGGCTTGCGCGGCGAAGATGGCGATGGCCAGCGGCGCGCGCGACGTCCGCGAGCTGGCCGTGATCGACACCTTCCGCCGCCACCCGAAGCTGAAGCCGGAGGGGATCGCGGAGCTGAACGAGGCCGGGCAGCAGCTGGCGCGCGTCCTGGCGGAAGAGATCGCGGCGATCGTCGACGAGCACGCCCGCAGGGAGGGGAGCGATGCCTGAGCTGCCGAAGCGCAAGGTCGGGATCGTCGCCTGCTCCGGCGAGGAGATCGCCGAGGGGACGGTGACCCGCCTCGCGGCGCTGCGGGTGCTGCACGACCTGCGCCCGGAGGACACGGTGACGATCTGCCTGCCGCTGTTCCTCGCCGGCGGGGAAGGGGACCGCGCCTTCGCGCGCTTCTACCCGACGGTCACGATCGACGGCTGCGAGAAGCGCTGCGCCGCGCACGGCACCGCGACCTACTCGGCGGAGCCCGCGGCGTCGGTCGTGGTGAGCGAGCTGGTGACCGAGTGCGGCCTCGGGCCGGTCGAGGGGCGGCGCCGCCTGAACGAGGCGGGCCGGCAGGCGGTCGAGGCGACGGCCGAGCGGGTGGTCGCCCTCGTCGACGGCCTGTTGAAGCCACCGCGCGGGCGGCGATTCACGGCGACGCTGCCGTCGGCCGGCCCGTGAGCCGGACCGCGACCTACCACGCGACGGTCACCTGGACCGGGGGGCACCTCGGGCGGGTGGCGCTGGGGAACGGCCCGGAGCTGGACTTCTCCGCGCCCCCCGACGCCCACGGCCACGCCGGCGTCCTGACGCCCGAGGACGCGTTCGTCGCGGCGGTCAACACCTGCGTGATGCTGATGTTCGTGTGGGCGGCCGAGCGCTTCAAGCTCGAGCTGCTCGCGTACGAGTGCCGAGCCGAGGGGACCAAGCGGATCGAGTTCGACCGGACCGAGACGTTCACGGAGGTCCGGCTGACGCCGCGCATCCGCGTCGCGGCCGGGGGGGAGGATCCCGCCGTGGTCGAGGCCCGGACGCGCCGCGCGCTCGAGGGCGCGCAGAAGTACAGCCTCGTCGCGAACTCCATCAAGTCCGCGCTCGTCGTCGAGCCTTCGATAGACATCGTCGAGGAGGGACACCGATGATCGAGGTGAAGGTCCTGGGGCCGGGGTGCCCCAACTGCTCGCGGCTGGCCGATCTGGTGACGCGGGCCGCGGCCGGCCTCGGCGTCGAGGCGTCGGTCGAGAAGGTCACCGGCATGGGCGCGATCGTGCAGTACCGGATCCTCGCGACGCCGGGGCTCGTCGTCGACGGGAAGCTGGTCTGCTCGGGGCGGGTGCCGACGGAAGCGGAGATCACGGGCTGGCTGGCCGGCGCGGCCGGCCGGTCGTAGCGGCGCGGACGGAGGCGACCCGCATGGCAGGGAACGCGGACGGAGACGAGAAGCGGCGGCTCGGCGTCTTCGAGCGCTACCTGTCGCTCTGGGTGGCGCTCTGCATGGTGCTGGGGATCGCGATCGGCAAGCTCTTTCCGGGGCTGACCGACGCGATCCGCCGGCTGGAGTTCGGCGAGGGGAGCCAGATCAACCTCGCGATCGCGGTGCTGATCTGGCTGATGATCTACCCGATGATGCTCAAGGTCGACTTCACGAGCATCCTCGGGGTGGGCAAGCGCCCGCGCGGCCTCCTGGTCACGCTGTTCGTCAACTGGCTGGTCAAGCCCTTCTCGATGGCATTCCTGGGCTGGCTGTTCTTCAAGATCCTGTTCGCGGCGTGGATCGCGCCCGGCGAGGCGGACCAGTACATCGCCGGCGTCGTGATCCTGGCCGCGGCCCCGTGCACCGCGATGGTCTTCGTCTGGTCCTACCTGACCCGCGGCGATCCGGCGTACACGCTGGTCCAGGTCTCGGTCAACGACCTGGTCATGCTGTTCGCCTTCGCTCCGATCGTCACGCTGCTCGTGACCGGCGCGAGCAACCTCACTGTGCCGTTCCGCGTGCTGCTCTACAGCGTCGTCGTCTTCATCGTGATCCCGCTGGCGCTCGGGAGCCTCAGCCGCGCCGTCCTGCTGCGGGTCAAGGGCCCGGAGTGGTTCGAGCAGAAGTACCTCGCCTTCTTCCACCCCGTGACGGTGCTGGCGCTGCTGGCCACGCTGGTCCTGATCTTCGCGTTCCAGGCCGACAACCTGACCGGGCGCTTGCTCCACGTCGTGCTGATCGCGATCCCGATCCTGATCCAGGTCTACCTCAACTCCGGCCTGGCCTACGGACTGATGTGGCTGCTCCGCGTGCCCCACGCGGTCGCCGCGCCGGGCGCGCTGATCGGGGCGAGCAACTTCTTCGAGCTGGCCGTGGCGACCGCGATCACGCTCTACGGCCCGGAATCGGGCGCGGCGCTGGCCACGGTGGTCGGCGTGCTGGTCGAGGTGCCGGTGATGCTCTCGGTCTGCGCGGCGTGCAACCGGACGCGGGGGTGGTTCGCGGGGTTCGAAGAGGGGACCGCCGGCTGAGGCGCGTGTTCCGCCCGCGGGAAGCGGCGTACACTTCCGACCGGGGTGTTGGCCGCCATGGGAATGGCCCGCGGAAACAGACAATCTCTCCGGATCGTCGGCCTGCTGCTGTTCGGCCTCGCCGCGCAGGCAGGCCTCGCCCACGCCGGGACGACCTACTTCGTCAACAACGCGTGGGGGAAGGACTCGAATCCCGGAACGACGCCGGGGACCGCGTGGCGGACGATCCGGAAGGCCGCGAACACGCTGGTCGCCGGGGACACGGTGCGGATCATGGCCGGTGTCTACGCGGAAGAGGTGATCCCGCTGCACTCGGGCGAGCCGGACGCCTGGATCGCCTACGAGGCCTTCGGCAACGGCGAGGTGATCCTCCGCCCGACCCGCTTCCCGTTCCGGCTTCCCGCGGACCGCCGGATCGAGTACCTCAGGCTCTCGGGGCTCAACTTCGACGGCGCGGAGATCGCGGACCGCGGCGTCAGCTACGGCTTTCTCTCGGACGAGTCGACGGGGGAGAAGAGCCACATCGTCGTCGACCGCTGCACCTTCACCGGCTTCTTCATGGCGATCGAAGTCGCCGGCGGCGCGACCGATGTCGAGATCACGAACTGCACGATGCTGCGCAACCAGTACGGGATCGAGTTCTGGAATGAGAACGAGCGCGTCCTGATCGCGAGGAACCGGATCGACGAGGGGCGCCTTCACCCGGCCTCCTCAGCCACCGACACCGGCGACCACGTCGTGTTCAGCTCCAGCGACCCGCTCGCACCGAACCGCGGGATCACGATCGAGGGGAACGAGATCGCCCGCTCGCTGCGGCAGGGGATCCTGATCACCCGCACGACCGACGTCGTGGTCCGGGCGAACGACTGCCACGACAACGCCGCGACCGGGATCCAGATCGAAGGCGAGGCGGCCGATCCGATCCCGCTGGCCCGGGTCGTCGTCGAGGACAACCACTGCTGGGGCAACGGGCGCGGCTACGGGGCCGAGACCGGGATCTGGATCGATGACGCGGACGACGTCGTCGTGCAGCGCAACATCCTGGACCGCAACCCGACCGGGCTGCGGGTCACCGGCTCCGACCGCGTGCTGGTCCGCCACAACGTGATCCACGAAAACGTCTTCAGCTACGTCACCCCGTCCTCGAGCGGGGCGATCTGGGTCGGGCCGACGGCGCAGGGCGGTTCGGACGTCGTGCTGGTCCACAACACGCTGCACCGCAACGGCCACACCCGGGTGGTCGGCACCCCGTACTCGTCGCTCAACTTCGGCTACGACTCGACCCCCTCGCTCGCGACCACCGGCATCGCGTTCCGGAACAACATCGCTTCCGAGAGCCAGGCGGGGAACCCGGAGACGGACCTGCTGGTCCAGGGCGCGCCGGCGGTTCTCGACGACAACGACTACTTCACCCCGCGCCTCGGCGGGCCGCACGTGCTGCTGGACCCGACCGGTTCGCCCCCCGCGAGCTTCGACGCCTACCGCGCCGCGACCGGCCAGGACGGCCGCTCGATCTCGCTGGCCCCGCTGCCGATCGACCCGGCGGCGGGCGACTTCCGCCTGCGGAGCATCAGCCCGTGCATCGACCGCGGCGCGCCGCTCACGGCGGCGCTCGGCGACGGGGACGGCAGCCGCTTCCTCGCCGTCGCCGATGCACGGTACTTCTCGAACGGCTTCGGGCTCGTCGCGGGAGACCTGGTTCAGGTCGGGGGCAACGTCCCGGTGCGGGTCGAGCAGGTCGACCGGTCCTCGAACACGCTGACGCTCGAGATGCCGCTCTCCTGGAGCGCGGGAGACGGCGTGAGCTATCCGTTCGCGGGGTCGGCCCCCGACATCGGGGCGTTCGAGTTCGCGGACGAACCGACCGACGCCGACGCGGACGGCGTCACCGATGCGCGCGACAACTGCCCGGTCGCGCCAAACCCCGCGCAGGAGGACGCGGACCTCGACGGCCAGGGTGACGCGTGTGACGGCTTCCCGAACTGCGCGGAGTACCTCGACACGCCGCGCGCGCACGTGGCGGCTGGGCGCGCGGCGTCCAGCCTGTGCTGGGTCTGGACCGTCGGCGCCGAGGACCTGCTCTGCGACCTGTGCGCCGATCCCGGCTGCTACGACCGCGCGGTCCCGGTGTACGGCTGGGTCCCGGACTGGTACTCAACCGCGCCCTGCGCGGCGGAGGGGTGCTGCGACGGCGCGGACGACGACCGCGACGGGATCGTCGACTGCGCCGACCCGGCGTGCGCGGCGACCGCGCTCTGCGAGGGAGGGCCCGGCGCCGTCCCGGGCGACCTCGGCGACATGCTGCGCCTGGAGCTCTCGGGACGCGACGTCGTCTTCGCGTGGGGCGCCGCCCCCCTGGCGGCGCGCTACAACCTCCGGCGATCCGGCTCGGCGGAGAGCTGGCCGGACGAGCCCTATCGCGCGGGAATCCCGGCGACCTCGATCACGATCGAAGGGGAGGCGGACCAGCCGCCGGCCTGCGTCTTCTACCGCGTCACGGGGGTGAGTTGCGCGGGGCTCGAGGGGCCGTAGCGGCGGCGCGGAAGCGACACGGCGGTTTGGGCTGCGGGATCTCGTGTCGCCCGAAGCAAGTCGGACAAGGACTGGGGCCGCCACGGAGGGCGGCCCCTACGGTTCGCGTACGGGCCGCCACGGAGGGCGGCCCCTACGGTTCGCGTACGGGCCGCCACGGAGGGCGGCCCCTACGGTTCGCGTACGGGCCGCCACGGAGGGCGGCCCCTACGGTTCGCGGTACGGGCCGCCACAGAGGCCGGCCCCTACATCCCGTACTTCTCGATGATCCCCTTCTTGTCCAGCCCGAGGATCCCGTACTTCGCCCCGATCTTCTTGAACGCGAGGAGCGCCTGCTCCAACTGCGGGATCTCGTGGTCGGCCGACATCTGGGTCCGGATCCGGGCCTGCCCCGCGGGGACGACCGGGAAGAAGAACCCGATCACGTAGATCCCCTCGTAGAACAGGTCGCGCGCGATGTCCTGGCTCAGCTTGGCGTTGAACAGCATGACCGGGACGATCGGGCTGTCGCCGTCCTTGATGACGAGGCCGATCTCCCTGAGCCCCTTCCGCCAGAAGTGCTGGTTGCGCTCCAGCTTGTCGCGCCGCTCGGTGCTCTGGCCGAGGATCTCCAGCACCTTGAGCGCGCCGTAGGCGATCGGCGGCGCGACCGCGTTGCTGAAGAGGTACGGCCGCGCCTTCTGCCGGCACAGCTCGACGATCTCGCGGCGGCCCGAGACGCAGCCGCCGGACGCCCCACCGAGCCCCTTGCCCAGCGTGGTCGTGATGATGTCGATCTTGCCCATCACGCCGAAGTGCTCGTGCGTGCCGCGGCCGGTCTTCCCGATGAAGCCCGAGGCGTGGGAGTCGTCCAGGAAGACGAGCGCGCCGTACTGCTCGGCCAGCGCGCAGATCCGGTCCATCGGCGCCAGGTCGCCGTCCATCGAGAAGACGCCGTCGGTGATGATCACCTTGACGCGCTTGTCGGCGTGCTCCTGGAGCTTGTCCTCGAGGTGGGCCATGTCGCCGTGCTTGTAGGTGTCGTGCATCGCCTTGGCCAGGCGGATCCCGTCGATGATCGAAGCGTGAACCAGCCGGTCGCTGATCATCACGTCCTCGGGGCCCAGGATCGCCTCGAAGACGCCGGCGTTGGCGTCCAGGCAGCTCGGGAAGAGGATCGTGTCCTCGGTCCCCAGGAACTCGGTCAGCTTGTGCTCGAGCGTGCGGTGGACGTCCTGCGTGCCGCAGATGAAGCGGACCGAGGACATTCCGTAGCCGCGCTCGTCCAGCCCGCGGTGGGCGGCGGCGACGACCTCGGGGTGCGACGACAGGCCAAGATAGTTGTTGGAGCAGAGGTTGATCACCTCGCGCGGCGGGGCGTCGGCCGGGAACTCGACCGAGATGTGCGAAGACTGCGGCGAGTGGATGTACCGCTCCTGCTTGAACAGCCCCTTCTCCTGCAGGTCGGCCAGCGTCGCCTGCCAGGTTTCCTTGACGGCAGCCGGATAGGCCATGGCTACGCCCCCTTCTGGAACTTCTGGACCAGCGCGATGATCGAGGTGACGGAGTCGAACGCCTCGGGCGAGGCCTCCTCGTCGGGGATGCTGATCGCGTACTTCTTCTCGAGGAACCGCTTGAGGCTGACCATGCTGAAGCTGTCCACGATGCCGGACGAGATCAGCTTGGTGTTCTCGTCGAGCGGCATGTCGTCGTCGTCTTCCAGGTATTCCTTGCGGATGTAGTCCAGGATCATCTCTTTCACGTGGGCCTCCGTCTCAGTCGTTTTCGAGCGTGCTGGTGTCGCCGATCTCCTCGCCCCACTCCTTCGCCTTCAGCAGCCGGCGCATGATCTTGCCGCTGCGCGTCTTGGGCAGCTTGTCGACGAATTCGATCTCCTGCGGCATCGCCAGGGGCGAGAGCTTCTTGCGGATGAAGTTCATGATCTCGAGTTCCAGGTCGTCGTCGGGCACGACCCCCGGCCGCAGCGCGACGAAGGCCTTGACGACCTCCATGTTCATCAGGTCCGGCTTGCCGATCGCCGCGGACTCGGCGACGGCCGGGTGCTCCAGCAGCGCGCTCTCGATCTCGAACGGGCCGACGAGGTGGCCGCCGGTGTTGATCACGTCGTCGTCGCGCCCGGTGAACCAGACGTAGCCGTCGGCGTCCAGGCTCCCGCGGTCGCCGCAGATGTACCAGCCGCCGAGGAACTTCCCGAAGTAGGTCGCCGAGTTGTTCCAGTAGTGGCGCATCAGGCTGGGCCAGGGCGGCCGCACGGCGATCATCCCGACGCGGCCGACCTCGGTGATCGGCTCGCCGGTGTCGGGATCGACGATCGTCGCCTCCAGGGCGGGGAAGGCGCGGCCCATGCTGCCCGGCTTGACCGGCATCCCCGGCAGGTTCGTGACCACGATGCAGCCGGTCTCGGTCTGCCAGAAGGTGTCGTGGAAGTCGAGCTTGAAGGCCTCGCGGCCCCAGTGCACGGCCTCGGCGTTGAGCGGCTCGCCGACGCTGGCGAGGTGGCGCAGCGACGACAGGTTGCAGGCCCGGACCGGCTCGAAGCCGTCCTTCATCAGCATCCGGATCGCGGTCGGGGCGGTGTACCAGACCGTGATCCTGTGCTTCTCGATCGTCCGGTACCAGCGCTCGCTGGAGAACCCCGCGTCCAGCACGACCTGCGTCGCGCCCAGCGACCAGGGGCCGATGATCCCGTAGCTGGTCCCGGTGACCCAGCCCGGGTCGGCGGTGCACCAGTAGATGTCGTCGTCCTTGACGTCGAGGACCATCTTCGTCGTCAGGTACTGCGCGACGATGCTGCCGTGGACGTGGAGCGCGCCCTTCGGCTTGCCGGTCGTGCCGCTGGTGTAGTGGAGCACGCTCGGCGTCTCGGCGAAGGTCTTCGCCGCCGTGAAGCGCTCGAGGCGGTGGTCCTCCATCCGGAACGCGACCTCGCCCTCCTGCAGCGGCTTGCCGTCGGCGTCGTGGTCGATCACGATCACGACCTTCAGGTCGGGCAGCTTCTCGCGGATCTTGCGGACCTTCGCCAGGTGCTTGCGCTGCGTGATCACGGCGCTCGCCCGGCTGTCCTCCATCCGCGTCAGCAGCGCGTCGGTGCCGAAGGCCGAGAACAGCGGCTCGACCACGGCGCCGGACTTGAGGATCCCCAGAAACGAGATGTACAGCTCCGGAGCGCGGTCCAGGAAGAGGCAGACGCGATCCCGCGGCTTGACCCCCTGCTTGACGAGGTAGTCGGCCCAGCCGTTGGAGAGGACGGAGAGGTCGCGAAAGCTGAACCGGCGCACCTCGCCGGCGTGGTTTTCGTGCACGAGCGCGGTCTTGTCGCCACGGCCCTGCTCGACGATCCGGTCGGTGCAGAGCCAGCCGATGTTGACGGGGCCGTGCTCCGCGAGCCCGAGTTCGCGTCGTGCAGCATCCCAGGACGTCTTGGCGCGCAGCGTTTCGTAGTCCGAGGCCGCGATCAAACTCCCTCCTCCCGTGCGGTAGAGCACGACCGGCGCCCGGCCGCCTGGTGGGGGAGGGGACGGACCCACAAAGTCTAACACTCCGGTAAGCCGCCCGGAAGCCGCCCCGACCGGGCGAAACCGGCGCGAAACGGGGCCCCAGTCCGCCGCGGGAGGGTGGTCGCCGGGCCGCGGCGGGGCGACAATGGCCGGCCTTTCCTCCCCCCCGGGACACTCGTCCTCGCGAGGACACCCGCAGCGATGTACGGACACCTCAAGGACCACCTGACGACCGAACTGTCCGCGATCCGGAGCTCCGGGCTCTGGAAGAGCGAGCGGATCATCACCAGCCCGCAGGGGCCGGAGATCACGCTCGACAGCGGCCAGTCGGTCCTGAACTTCTGCGCCAACAACTACCTCGGGCTGTCGGGTGCGCCGTGGCTGGTCGAGGCCGCCCAGGCGGTGCTCAAGGACCGCGGCTACGGCATGTCCTCCGTCCGCTTCATCTGCGGCACGCAGGATATCCACCGCGAGCTGGAGCAGCGGATCGCGGAGTTCGTCGGCCAGGACGACGCGATCCTCTACGCCGCGGCGTTCGACGCCAACGGCGGGGTCTTCGAGCCGCTGCTGGGCGAGGACGACGCGATCATCGCCGACCGCCTGAACCACGCCTCGATCATCGACGGCGTGCGGCTCTGCAAGGCGCGGCGCTTCGTCTACAAGCACAACGACATGGACGAGCTGGAGTCGAAGCTGCAGCAGGCCCGCTGGTGCCGCTTCCGGCTGATCGCCACCGACGGCGTCTTCTCGATGGACGGCGACCTCGCGCCGCTGCCCGACATCTGCGCGCTGGCCGAGCGCTACGACGCGCTGGTCATGGTGGACGACTGTCACGCCACCGGTTTCATCGGCAAGCACGGGCGCGGGACGGCCGAGCACTGGGGCGTGACCGGACGGGTGGACATCACGACGGGGACGTTCGGCAAGGCGCTGGGCGGCGGCCAGGGCGGCTTCACCGCGTCGCACCGCGAGGTCGTCGACCTGCTGCGCCAGCGCTCGCGGCCCTACCTGTTCTCCAACACGCTCGTTCCGGAGGTGGTCGGCGGCTCGCTCGCGGTCCTCAAGCGCCTTTCCGAGACGACCGCGCTGCGCGACAAGCTGGAGGCCAACACGCGCTACTTCCGCGAGCAGATCGCCGAGCTGGGGTTCGAGATCAAGCCGGGCTGGACGCCGATCATCCCGGTCATGCTCCACGACGCGGTGCTGGCGCAGAAGGTCGCGGCCGACCTGCTCGACGAGGGGATCTACGTGATCGGCTTCTTCTACCCGGTGGTCGCGATGGGCGAGGCGCGGATCCGCGTGCAGATCTCCGCCGCGCACGAGCGCGAGCACCTCGACCGCTGCCTCGCGGGGTTCGCGAAGGTGGGGCGGCGGCACGGAGTGATATCGTAGGGCGCGATGGACGCGGGAGATCACGCGTGAGCCTGCTCGACTCGGCCTGGGCCGCCTGCCGGGCGCTGAGCGCCCGGGTGCGCGGCGGTGCGGACGCCGCCGGAACGGCCGGAGCAGTGCCGAACGGGAGCGACGCGGAGCCCGTCTCCGACGACCGTGTGCCGACCGACTTCGACGAGATCGAACGCCTGCTCCTCGCGTCGGAGAAGCACGCCCCGGCCGACCGCCGCGTCGCGGACGGGATGGTCTGGCTGGCCGGGCAGCGCGCCGAGGCCGGTCAGCTCGAGGAGGCCTACCGCCTGCTCCACCGGGCGATCGCGATCCGCGAGCGCGCCGGCCGCCAGGGAGGGCGCGGCATCACCCGCACGATGGAGGCGCTCTCGAACGTCGCGGCCCAGATGGGACGCTACGACGAGGCGCTCGAGATGCGGCGCCGGACGCTGCGCAACCGGGAGAAGATCCACGGCCCGAACCACCCCGAGGTCGCGTACGGGCTGGCCCAGCTGTCGAACCTCCTGTGGGAGATGGGACAGACCCGCGCCGCGTGGGAGTGCCACCGCGGCGCGATCGACATGGTGCGCGAGGCGCCGGTCGGCCAGATCCCGGCGGAGCTGCGCGAGGCGCTGCGGGACTTCCCGGGCCGGAACGGCGACGGGCGCCCGCACCCGCCCCGGATGCCGCGGTCCGAGATCGGCCTCAACTGACGGTGGACGCAGGCCCGGCGGAGCCTCGTGCCGAGGGCCGCCGCCCCGGGCGACCGGCGAAGCCGGGGGGTCTAGCCCGCCGGCGAGGTTCGGCGTACCTTCCTGCGGTCTCCAGCGCCCGCCGGGGGACAGCCGAAGACGAAAGCGCCCGGATCGTGACCGTTCCGCTGCGTGCCAGGCTCTCGAATCGACGCGCCCTCGTCGCGCTGGCGTGGGTGGCGTGCGGGAGCATCCTGCTCGCCGGGGCGGCTCCCCCCGAGTCGGTCGTCGTCGGCGATCGGACGGTGATCGTCGACAAGGACATCTCTTCCGCCGCGGCCTCCGCGCTGTCCGTGAACGATGCCCTGCGCGAGGCGAGCCGCGTGCGCCCGCGCGTCGCCCCGCGCCTCGCCGACTGGATCGAGCGGGCCACGAGCGGCGAGCGGGCCGTGGTCCTGCGCGTCGATCCGGAGGCCGGGCTGGAGCTCGTGGAGATCGATCGCGCCGAGGCCGCGGAGCTCGCGCGTGCCGCCGGCCCCGGCACCCGGCTCGAGCTGCTGGCCGAGCGCGAGCCGGCGCTGCGCTGGGTTCGACCGACGCTCGGCATCGCGCGCGCCTGGAAGATCGCCGGTCACGGCGAAGGGGTGAGGGTCGGCCTGGTCGAGATCGGCGGGCTCGGCCGGACGACCGACACGGTGATCCCGTTCCTGCGCTACGGCGGCTGCGCCGACACGTGGCACGCCACGATGGTCGGCGGCGTGATCGCCCTGCGCCCGGCCGCGACGTGGAACCGCTCGTACGAGGGGATCGCGTCGTCCGTGCGGCTGCTCGACGCCGGCGCCTGCTCGGCCCGCGACCGCGACCTGTTCGCCGCGATCGACTGGGCCCTGGCCCAGGGCGCGACGGTGCTGAACCTCTCGTGGGGCGCGCCGACCGGCGGCGCCTACGACGCGGCTGCCACTCTTGTCGACGAGATCGCCTGGAGCCGGGGCACGCTGATCGTCGCGGCCGCGGGGAACGACGGCGCGTCGGTCTGGTCGCCGGCGCTCGCGCACAGCGCGCTGGCGGTCGGAGCGACCGACGATCGCGACACCGAACGGTGCGCGACGACGCGCTCGCGGGCTTCTCGTCCTGGATCGATCCGCGCAGCGGGGGCGCTAAGCCGGAGCTGCTGGCGCCCGGGGCGGACGTGGTCACGGCGGCCCCCGGGTTCCAGGCAATGGCCCGCGCGACCGGGACGTCAGTCGCCGCGCCCGCGGTGACCGGCATCGCGGCACTCCTGCTCGGCGAGCGGCCCGAGCTGGCGGGCCACGGGCCGGCGGTCCGCGCGCTGCTGCTCGCCTCGGCGGGGCTCCAGCCCGGCGCCGGCGATGCCGACCGCGGGCCCGGAGATCGCGAGGGCGAAGGCTACCCGCGCGCCGAGTTGGCGGCGGAGAGCGCTGCGGCGGGGCGCTTCGGCTGGCAGGATCTGCGCTCCAGCGACGCCGGCACCCGGCGCACGCTGGCGACCGTGCGCCTGCGGCGCGGCCAGCAGGTCCGGGCCGCGATCGCGTGGGACCAGCCGGGCCGGTATCACGCCGCCGGCCTGGGCGCGATGGCCGACGTCGACCTGGCCCTGCTCGCGCCGAACGGCGGCCTCGTCGCCGAGAGCCGCGCGGCGGCCGGCGCCTACGAGGCGCTCGCGGCCAGGGCCCCGGTCAACGGCGACTACCGCCTGGTGGCGACCGTCTTCCGCCACGACACCCTGGATCGCGAGGGGAAGCTCCCCGGGCGCACGCCCCTCGGGTGGGCCTGGGCGGTCATCCCCTCCGACCGGTAGCAGCCCGGCCGCCGGCCCCCCGCGGCTCCGAGGTGGGTTACCGTACGCACCGGGACGTTCCGGTGCGGAGAGCCGATGGATCGACACGATAGTCCGAGCCGCCTGCGGGTCGAAGACTTCGAGCGCCTGCTCGACGTCACGCGCGCGCTCGCCCACGAGCTGGATCTCGACGCCCTCCTGACCCACATCGTGGACGCGGCGCGGGCGCTGCTGGACGCCGAGCGCGGCAGCGTCTTCCTCTACGACGCGAAGACCGGCGAGCTGTACACGAAGGTCGCCACCGGGAGCGGCCAGATCCGCGTCCCGCCGGGCCGCGGGATCGTCGGCGAGTGCGCCCAGACGCGGGCCGTGATCAACGTGCCCGACTGCTACGCCGACTCGCGCTTCGACCGCAGCTTCGACCAGCGCACCGGCTTCCGCACGCGCTGCCTCCTGACCGTCCCGCTCGTCGGGCATGACGACGCGCTGGTCGGCGTGATGCAGGTGCTGAACCGGCGGGGCGGCCCGTTCGGCGAGCAGGACCAGCGCGTCGCAACCGCGCTCGCCGCGCAGTGCGCGGTCGCGCTCCAGCGCAGCACGATGCTGGAGGAGCTGCTCGAGAAGCAGAAGATGGAGCGCGAGCTGGCGGTGGCGCGCGAGATCCAGATGCGGTTCCTGCCCCAGAAGATGCCCGACCTGCCGCCCTACGAATTCGCAGGGTGGATGCGCCCCGCCGACGAGACCGGCGGCGACGTCTTCGACACGATCCCGGCGGGCGACCGGCGCCTGGCCCTGCTGCTGGGCGACGCGACCGGCCACGGGATCGGTCCGGCGCTGAGCGTGACGCAGGTGCGGTCGATGCTGCGCATCGCGCTCCGCCTCGGCGCCAGCCTCGAGGCGTCCTTCAAGAACATCAACGACCAGCTCGCGGCCGATCTTTCGAGCAACCGCTTCGTGACCGCCTTCCTGGGCGTACTCGACGCGGACGCCCACGAGATGCGCTTCCACAGCGCCGGCCAGTCCCCGGTCCTGCACCTGGTCGCGGCGACCGGCGAAATACGCGAGCTGCCGACGACCGCGCTGCCGCTCGGGATGTTCGCCGGGTTCCCGGTGCCCGACCCGCCCCGGATCGAGCTGGCGCCGGGCGACATCGTCGCCCTGATCACCGACGGCGTCTTCGAGCGCGAGGCGGCGGACGGGGATCTGTTCGGCACCGAGCGGGTCTCGGCGCTGCTGCTCGAGCACCGCGCGGCCCCGCTGGAAGAGATCATCGGCGTCGTCGTGGCCGCCGCGGACGCTTTCGGCGGGACCAGCCCGCAGGCCGACGACATGACGCTGCTGCTCGTGCGCCGGGGCCAGGGCTGAGCGGTCAGAACGGGATCTCGTCACCCTCGCGCGCCAGCGACGTGTTCGGGAACTCCGCCCGGGCCAGCGCCAGGATCTGCTCCAGCTCGTCGTCCGAGTGCTCCGGATGGTGGTGGAACAGCACGAGGTTCTTGACCCGCGCCGTGCGTGCCAGCGCGACCGCCGCGTACCAGGTGCTGTGCCCCCAGCCGCGGCGCAGGCTCTCGTACTCGGACGGGATGTAGGTCGCGTCGTAGATCAGGTGGTCCGCGTCCTCGCAGAAACCGGTCAGCGCGGCATCGACCGCGGCGTCGCCGTGCTCGTGGTCGGTGGCGAAGATGACGCGCCGCCCGGCGTGGTCGAGCCGGAAGGCGATCGAGCCGTCGGGGTGGTTCAGCGGCAGCGTGCTCACCGTGACGTCGCGGATCGTGAACGGACGCCCGTCGATCTCGACGTACTCCAGCGTCGCCGGCGAGCCGGCGAGCGCGACGGGAAACCAGGGCGGCTGGATCAGCTGCTCGAGCGTGTCGCGCAGGCTCATCCGGAGCGGGGCGCAGCCGCGCACGACGATCCGGCTGTGGCCGTCGTAGAGCGGCATGAAGAGGGGCAGCCCCTCGATGTGATCGAAGTGGTAGTGCGAGAAGAGCAGGTGGATGGTCGTCGGCTTCCCGGCCCGTTCCGCCCGGATCGCGGCCCCGAGGTGCCGCAGGCCGGTCCCGCCGTCCAGGACCAGGTACTCGTCGTCGCCGAGCCGGGCGGCCAGGCAGATCGTGTTGCCGCCGTACCGCAGCCGGTCGGCCGCGGGGGTCGCGACGGTCCCCCGGACCCCCCAGAAACGAAGCCCATAGCTGGATGCGCTCACCGGTCCCTCGGCCCCCTCGCGGCGAGCGGACGGCCCACCCCGGGTGGAGGATTCTAGCGCCATCCGGCGGCGCAGCGTCTCCCCCCTCAGCCCAGCGGACCCGAGGCTGCCCATCTAAAATACTGATAAGAAAAGAGATAATTGAACCGTAAGTGGAGACTTATTCGACTATTACGGCAAATTCACTTTCGTTCCAGAGTAAGGTGAGCGTATCCTCTCCAGCGTCTGCCAGTGCCCAGAAGCCCGCCGGGGGGACCGGTGAACTTCAGCAATGGGCGCACGGGTACAAGGGGGCTTCATGAAGAACATGCGGCATCGTCTGACGGGTCTCGCGAGCATCGCCACGATTGCCTGCCTGCTTGTCGCGGGCAGCACCAGCGCACCGCGGGCCGCGAGCAAGAACGTCGATCTCGACAAGAACGGCACGAACGAGAGCGTCATCGACCTGACGGTCATCTCCTCGTACCCGGCGAAGGTCAAGTGCAAGATCACGAACAAGGCCGCTGGGTACTCCTTCAGCTTCAGATGGCCATCGGGGGGGCCAGGCGGGTTCTCGAGCACGCTCGGGAAGGGAACCACGGCCGGCATCGGCACCATCTGGGACTGGCAGACGGGCCAGGCGATCTACTCCTACACCGGGTCGATCTGCGACAAGGACATCTGCCTGACGCCGACGGCGTCGCCCTCGGGTACGGACACCGCGGGCAGAGGTCCATACAGCGTTCCCGGGCGCTCGCTCACGGCGACCGACGTCACCTACTCCGCCGCCTCGTTGACCTCGAGCCTGATCTCCTTCTTCAGCCCGCCGCAGACGGAGGTCAGCGTCACCAGCAGCTTCGGACCCACGCCGGACAAGGGACTGGTCTTCAAGAACGTCTACACCAACAAGACCCCCTTCAACGTGTCGCTCGACTTCGCGCCCGCCCCGGAGGGCTGCTGCTTCGAGCAGAACCAGCTCCAGTGCGGCGCGAGCTGCGCCAACTATCTCGACGACGAGAGCAACTGCGGGGCCTGCGGGACCGTCTGCGGATCGGGCGAGACCTGCACCAACGGCAACTGCCTCCCGGTCTGCGGGAACAGCCAGATCCTGTGTGCCGACGGCGCCAACCACCCCGTCTGCGCCTCGTCGATGACGGACCCCGCGAACTGCGGCGGCTGCGGGATCGTCTGCGGGGCCGGCGCGTCGTGCGTCGGCGGTGCGTGCGTCGCCAGCGTCGCGCTGCGCGGGTACGCGCCGCCGGTTCCGGGTGCGTCCGCGGCCGAATGCGTCTTCGATGGGTTCCACAGCGACGTCGGTCCCTCCAATTCCCTGACCAAGTGGCAGTGCTCGCCGGGCCTGCTGAAGGCGACCGAGGCCGAGACCAGCCTGACGGTGGTCTCCCCGGTCGACGAGAACCGCGACGGCACCGCCGACCTCGATCAGAACGGAACGGCCAAGATCAAGGTTTCGACCGGTACGTTCGTCGAGCTGATCCCGTCGACGGTCCCGATCGGCGACGTGTCCCCGTCGATCGCCTTCATCGAGCTGGTGTCGGAGCCGAGCGGCGACGGGCTCCTCCAGCCGGGCGAGACCGGGAAGTTCAAAGTGACGGTCAACAACATCGGGCCCAAGCAGCTGACCGGGATCACGGGCACGCTCACCGCCCCGCCGTTCAACGCAGCCAACTTCGCCGAGTCGGGGATCATCGTGGATCCGATGCCCAACCTCACGCTCGGCGTGGGGACCTCGCCGTTCGGCCTGCTCGGCGCCTATTCGCCCTCGCTCTGCGACGGTTCCGGGCTCAACTTCTACCCCGACCCGCAGAACCCCTCCGCTCCCGTCCCGCCCACGATCAACAACGCCCTGCTCCCGACCTCGGCGAACTCCACGCTGTTCGAGGTGACGGTCCCGCCGACCCATCCGGGGGACGTGGCGCGCGAGTTCAACCTCCGGCTCAGCGGCCTGGTCAACGGCGTCACGCCCTTCACGGGTGACATCCCCTTCGCGATCGGCATCGCCGGCAAGTGCGACCCGACGACGAACAACGGGGACTACGACCAGATCGACGGCTTCTACACCCCGATGGCGAAGCTCGTGCCGGCCGACGAGGGGTACACCATCCCCTACCCGAGCAAGCCGTTCAGCGCGGGCAAGACCCGGCCGATGAAGCTGCGCCAGCTCTGCGGCGGCGTGGAACTGCTCGGCAACCAGATCGCCACCCCGGAGATCGTCCGGCTGACGAAGAAGGTCGGGAGCGGGCCGCGAGTCGACGTTCCCCTCTCGGACGTCGTCAACGACGACACCGGCACGGCCGACCCGTTCTTCCGCTTCAGCGACACCGGAAAGCAGTGGATCTACAACCTCCGCACCACGAATCTCGGCCCGGGTGACTACATCATCACGATCGAGATCGCGGACGAAAAGAATTACCTTTCCGGGTTTGTGCTGCAGTAGAGACACGAGCCGGGCTCAAACCGGTTTGGGCGTAAGATGCGCGGGTCCCGCAGGGCTCTCCTCGAGAGCCGGCGGGGCCCGCGTCACATATCAGGGGATGGCCTCCGAATGGAGGGAGCCATGGGGTCCAGGACGCAGGTTGAGCGGAAGCGCGGCACCGGCGCAGGCGTCGTAACGCTCGTCGCCGGAGTTCTCCTTGCGGCGGTAGCGGTCGCAGCAGCCGCCGAGCCGCCCGCGCCGAAGCCAGGCCGGCAGGCCAGGATCATGAGCCTGCAGAACCAGGTCGACGCCAAGCCGTCGGCCGCGGCCGGCTGGTCGCCGGCGACGATCGACCAGCCGCTCTTCGCCAACGATCGCGTGCGCACCGGCGCGGCGAGCCGGGCGACGATCCTCTACGCCGACCAGACGGCCCACCGCCTCAACGAGAAGAGCGAGGTCGAGGTCGTAGCGCCGGACGGGGACAAGCCGGGCCTGCTCAAGGTTCTCTCGGGCCAGCACTACTTCTCGAGCCGCAAGCCGAAGGATTTCGGCCGCGTCGAGACGCCGACCGTCACCGCCGCGATCAAGGGGACAGAGTTCGTTGTCGACGTCGGCGCCGACGGTGGCACCACGATCACGATGCTCGAAGGCGTGGTCGAGGCGACCAACCAGTACGGCGGCGTCAGCGTCACTGCGGGCGAGAAGGCGGTCGTGGAGCCGGGCAAGGCGCCGGTCAAGGCGATCGTCGTGCGGCCGCGCGACGCGGTGAACTGGTCGCTCTACTACCCGCCCGTGCTCGGCGGCGCGGATGCCGAGCGGCTGAAGGCGATGGGCTCCGACGGCGCGGACCTGACCAAGGCCGCCCAGTTGCTGTCCGTCGGGCAGGTCGAGTCGGCGATGCCGCTGATCGACGGCGTGCGGCAGCGCCAGCCCAACAACCCGATCGCGCTGGCACTGGCCTCGGTCGTCCGGCTGACGGAAGACAACAAGGCCGAGGCGCAGGAGCTGGCGAAGAGCGCCATGGCCGCGGACGAGAAGTCGCCGGCGGCCAATCTCGCCGGGTCCTTTGCGGCGCAGTCCGAGTTCGACATCGATCGCGCCGGGAAACTGGCCGAGCGTGCGGCGCAGCTCGACCCGGAGGACGCGACTGCGCTGATCCGGGTGGCCGAGCTGCGGATGGCCAAGGGCGACATCGAGGGGGCCCGCCGCGCGGCGGAGAGCGCCCTGAAGCGCAACCCGGACGACGCGCACGCGATGACCGTGCTCGGCTTCGCGGAGCTGGCGGTGCTGCGGGCCGACGCGGCCCGGCCGCTGTTCGAGCAGGCGATCGCCAAGGACCCCGCCTTCCCGCTGGCCCGCCTCGGGCTCGGCCTGGCCGAGATCCGCCAGGGCGACCTGACGGCCGGTCGTGAGCAGATGCAGACCGCGGCCGCGCTCGACCCGACCAACTCGCTGCTGCGCTCCTACCTGGGCAAGGCCTACTACGAGGAAAAGCGGCTGAAGGAAGCGGGCAAGGAGTACGCCACGGCCAAGGCGCTCGACCCCTCCGACCCGACCCCCTGGCTCTACTCGGCCTACCTCAAGCAGAACGACAACCGCCCGGTCGAGGCGCTCGGCGACATCCAGGAATCGATCGCGCTGAACGACCGGCGCGCGGTCTACCGCTCGCGCCTGCTGCTCGACGAGGACCTGGCGGTCCGCGCCGCGGACCTCTCGCAGGTCTACAACGAGCTCGGCTTCGAGCAGCTCGGCCTCGTCACCGCGCGGCGCAGCGCCGACGCCGACCAGGCCAACTACTCGAGCCACCTCGCGCTGGCCGGGAACTACCGCACGCTGCCGGGCTTCGCCCCGGCGTTCCTGTCCGAGGTCCTGCAGTCGCGGATCTTCCAGCCGCCGACGGTCAACGCGGTGCGCCCGGACATCGTGAACGACTCGGTGTCGTTCAACGAGTACACCGCGCTGTTCGACAGTCCGCGCTGGCGGGCCTTCGGACGGCTCCTGTACGGCCAGACCGACACGGACCTCTCCGAGCTGATCCCGGCCGACCTGATCTGCTACACGCCCGGCGGCAAGGAAGTCCCGTGCCTCGAGCTGGCCCAGCTCGACTCCAGCCGCGCCAGCGGCGGCGACTTCACGGTCACCAACAACGGCGAGCGCTACGCCGCGGCGCTGAGCTTCCGCACCACCAACGACGACGGTTTCCGACAGAATGCCGACCAGGCCAACGACAACTACCGCGGCTTCGTGCAGTTCATGGCCTCGGACAACGACTCGATCCAGTTCAACGCGATCTATGGCAAGCGCGACACCGGCGACCTGCCGATCCGGCAGTTCCCGCAGCTGATCACCCAGGAGCGCTTCTCGACCACGCAGCAGAACTACGCGCTCGGCTGGCACCGCAAGCTCTCGCCGGCGGCGGACCTCGCCGTCTCCGCGATCTACAACAGCACCGAGCAGACCGGCAGCGCGATCGGGTTCCCGCTCAGCACGACCGGTACGCTGGCCGGCCCGCAGCTCGAGGCGCAGTACGTGCGGCGGCAGGAGCGGTCGATGTGGACGGCCGGCGTCGGCGCCTTCGAGGGCTCGATCAAGGCCGAGAGCCAGGGCACGAGCCTCGAGGCGGACGACTCGTTCCTCAACGGCTACGCCTACGGCAAGTTCCGCTCCGGCAGCGCGCTGGAGTTCACGGTCGGCGCCGCCGTCGAGCAGGCGCAGGCCCCGGTCGGCATGGTCGCGCCGCGCGACTCCTACATCGGCCTGTCGACCGTCAGCTACGACGACACCGTCTTCAGCCCGAAGCTCGGCATGACGGCCTCGTTCCGCTCGGGAACGACGCTGCGCGCCGCGGTCTTCCGCCGGCTCAACCCGGCCCTCGGGCGCGTGCAGAGCCTCGAGCCGACGCAGGTCGCGGGCTTCAACCAGTTCTTCGAGGACCCGGCCGGCACGACCGCCTGGAACTACGGCGTCGGTCTCGACCAGACGATCGGCAAGAGCGTCTTCTTCGGCCTCGCCTACCAGCGGCGCGACCTCGACGTCCCCGAGGCCTCCTGCGACCAGCCGGATCCCTACTCCGGCTGCGCCTTCCAGCCCTCGACGACCATCGCCGACAAGTCGGCCACCGTCGACCTGGCGTCGTTCTACTTCAACTGGACGATGGGCCGGCAGCTCGCGGCGTCGATCGAGTACGAGTGGAGCCGCAACGACTTCAACACGACCAGCGTCAATCCCTTCGGCCTGTTCCAGGACTACATCGAGACCGGGCGCCTGCGCCCGCAGCTGCGCTGGTTCCTGCCGTTCGGCCTGTTCACCGGTGTGACGGCGACGCAGTACGACCAGACCGTCGAGCAGTTCGACGACCTGAGCAGCGACCGGCGGCAGACCATCGACTCGAAGTTCTGGATCTACGACGCCACGCTGGGCTACCGGCTCCCCGATCGCTGGGGTACGCTGGCGGTCGACGTGCGGAACGCCACCAACGAGAAGTTCGCCTTCTACGATCGCGCGATCCAGGACACGATCGTTCCGGCGCGGCAGTTCCTGCTGCGGCTGGAGATCACCTACTGATGGCCCGGCGGGCGGGTCCGCGCCCCCGCGTCCGGTCGCACCGGACCCGCACCGCCGTTCTCCTCGCCCTGCTCCCCGGCCTCGTCGGGGCGCTCCTGATGCACTGGCCCCCCGCCGAGGGGCTCGAGAAGTCGGGGCTCGACTTCCTGTTCATGACGCGGGGCTCGCTTCCCGAGCCCCCGAAGGTGCGGGTCGTCGCGATCGACGACGACTCGTACCAGGAGCTGGGCGTCGAGCCGACCAGCCCCTGGCCGCGCGGCCTGCACGGCGAGCTGATCCGCACGCTCAAGGCACAGGGCGCTCGGGCCGTGGCCTTCGACGTGATCTTCGAGGAGGCCGGCGACCCGGAGCAGGACGAAGCGCTCCGCTCGGCGCTGGAGGAGACCGGGATCGTCGTGCTCGGCGCGACCGTGGACCAGGTCATCGACCCGCACTTCCGCCGCGCCCAGAACGTCGAACCCTACGAGCCGTTCGCCCGCGCGGCGGCCGCGCTGGCGGAGGTGAACCTCCTGCCCGACAGCGACGGCGTGATCCGCAGCGCGTGGCTGGTGCCCTACGGCCGGCCGGGCCTGGCGCTCGCAGCGTACGAGAGGGCGACGGGCGACACCTCGCAGCGCGACGAGGAGGCGCGCCTGATCGACTACTACGGCCCGCCGCGCACCGTGCGGACCGTTTCGCTCTACCAGGCGCTCGAGCCGGAGCGCTTCCTGCCGCCCGACTTCTTCAAGGACGCGATCGTCTTCGTCGGACTCTCGCAGGCCGCGGCCGCGGGCCCGGCGGCGAAGGACGCCTTCCTGACCCCCTATCGCGGGGCGAGCGGCGCCGCGACCTTCGGAGTCGAGATCCACGCGACGATCGCCGCGAACCTGCTCGAGGGCCGCCGGATCGACCTGCTCCCGCCGTGGGTCGAGACCGGGATGCTGATCCTGCTGCCGATCATCGCCTCGATCGCTTTCGCCTGGCTGGGACCGCTCTACGGACTGCTCGCCCTCGCCGCGCTCATCGTCCTGCCGTTTGCGACCAGCTACGTCGCGTTCAATCACTTCCAGCTCTGGACCCCGACCGTGATTCCGGCGGCGATCCAGCTCCCGCTGGCCTACGTCGTCAGCGTGATCTGGTTCTACCTGACCACGGTCCGCGACCGCGAGCGGATCAAGCGCGCCTTCTCGCTCTACCTCTCGCCGGCGATGACCAAGCAGATCGCGGAGGACCCCTCGAAGCTGGACCTCGGCGGCGAGGAGATCGTCGCCACCGCGATGTTCACCGACATCAAGGGGTTCACCACCGTCGCCGAGTCGATGACCGCCAAGGAGACGGCGGCGATGCTCAACCGCTACTTCTCCGAGGCGACGCGCCACGTCTTCGACTCCGGCGGGACGCTGGTGAAGTACATCGGCGACGCGGTCTTCGCGATCTGGGGCGCGCCGCTGAAGATGGAGGACCACGCGGAGAAGGCCTGCGAGGCCGCGCTCGCGATGTCGCGGATGCAGGCCGGCGGCGACGGGACGGAGGGCGAGGACCACCCGGTCCGGCAGCTCAAGACGCGGATCGGGGTCCACACCGGGCCGATGCTGGTCGGCAACCTCGGATCGGCGCAGCGCTTCGACTACACCGCGATCGGCGACGCCGTGAACCTCTCGGCCCGGCTGGAAGGCCTCAACAAGCTGTTCGGCACGCGGGCCATGATCTCAGGGGACACGCTGGCCATGGCCGGCGGCCGCTTCGCCGTGCGCAAGCTGGGCCGCGTGCGGGTCGTGGGACGCGGCGAGCCGGTGACGGTTTACGAGCTGCTCGGCCGGGCCGGGGAGGCGACGACGCCGACGGCGGAGACCGTGGCCCGCTTCGAGGCGGCGCTGGCGGCGTTCGAGGCGGGCCGATTCAGCGAGGCGGGAGCGGCGTTCGAGGCGGTCGCGCTCGAGGGCGAGGTCGCGGACGCCCCCGCGGCCTTCTACACCGGTCTCTGCCGCCGGTACCATGAGCAGCCGCCGCCGGGACCGTGGGACGGCGTGGTGACCGCGGAGTCGAAGTGAACGGGAGCTGAGCAGGTCGAAGTGAACGGGAAGTGAGCGGAAGGAGACGGGCGATGTCGCGGAAGTTCGTGGTGGGGATGGCCGTCCTGGCGCTCGGCGCCGCTTTCGCCGCCGGCCGGGCGAGCGGCGCCGCCGCGGCCGTTGCGCCGGCCGCCGGAACGTCGGTCACGGCCGCCGAAGGGTACGGTTTCGTCGCGCTGCGCAACACCTACGATCCCGGCGAGAGCGCGCCGCTGCACGAACACGCCGCGCCGCGCCTGGTGGTCGTGCTGTCGGGCGGCTCGTTCGAGGTCACGGCCGGCGACGGGACGATGCGCACGGTGGACCTCGCCGCCGGACAGGTCATGTTCCGCGGGCCCGAGTCGCACGCGCTGAAGAACGTCGGCGACACGACGATCGAGACGATCGAGCTGGACCTGAATCGGGGACAGCAACCGTAAGTCGGTAAGTCGGCCGAATCGGGGACAGCAACCGTAAGCCGGTCAGCCGGCGGAATCGCCCCGCTCGCGATCCCGCGCCAGCAGCGCGCTCGCCAGCACCAGCGGCCCGACGCGGCCGACGAACATCGCGATCGCGGCCACCAGCTTGCCGGCCGTCGTCAGCTCCGGCGTCAGGTTCATCGTCAGGCCGACGGTGCCCAGCGCCGAGGCCGCCTCGAACGCGACCCGCCGGTCGAAGGTCCCCTGGGCCAGCGCCAGCAGCAGCGCGAAGGCCCCGTACGAGCCCAGGTAGGCGGCACGCCAGGCGCAGCGCGCGCCGGCGCTCGCGCCTCCCGGGTCCCCGGCCGCGGAGCGCCGCCGGGAGCAGGGCCGCGGCCGTGCTCGTCTTCATTCCGCCGGCGGTTCCGCCGGGCGAGCCGCCGACCAGCATCCAGGCGATCGAGAGCACGATCGCCGGCGCCCCGAAGGCCGCGAAGTCGAGCGAGTTGAAGCCCGCGGTGCGCAGCGTCACGGACTGGAACAGGGACGCCAGCCACTTCGATCCCTCGTCGAGCGGCGCGAGCGTCCGTCCGGCTTCGAACCCGCGGAACAGGAGCATCCCGGCCACGATCAGGAACGCGGTCGTCGCGAGCGCCGCACGCTGCTCCCAGTCGAAAGGCGAGCGGTCGCGCGTCGTCGCGCGCCGGCCCAGCCGGATCAGCAGCACGAAGCCGAGGCCGCCGAGCACGATCAGCGCGGCGATCACCAGGTTGGTCGGGACATCGGCGACGAGGCCGGTCAGCGATGCGTTCCCCTTGAACAGCGAGAAGCCGGCGTTGCAGAACGCGGACACCGCGTGGAACGCGGCCCAGCCGCCGCGCGTCACCGCGTCGGGCACGAGCTCCCGCCAGGCCCAGAACAGGGCCGCCGCGCCGGCCGCCTCGATCGCCAGGGTGACGCCGACGATCCGCCGGAGCAGCGAGCGCACGTCGGTCGCGTCAGCGTCGGCGATCGCCTCGGCCAGGGCCTGCTCGTGGCGCCCGGTGTAGCGCCGCCCGCCGAAGACCGCGAAGGCCGTGGTCAGCGTCAGCACGCCGAGCCCGCCGACCTGGATCAGCGCCAGCAGCACCCCGTACCCCAGCCTCGAGAACTGCCCTGCCGTGTCGACGACGACGAGCCCCGTCACGCAGCCCGCCGAGGTCGCGGTGAAGAGCGCGTCGACAAGCGACAGCGGAGCCATCGCGGCGGCAGCCCGGCAGGAGCAGCGCGAGCGTGCCGGCGGCGACCAGCAGGCCGAACGAGACGACCGCCATCTGGGCCGGGGCGAGCCGCAACCGCAGCAGGAGCTGGTTCGCGAGCGCCGACCGCGCGGCCACGATCGCGAGGAAGTAGAACTGCACGACCAGGACGAGCAGCGCCCAGGTCGGGTCGGGCACGTGGTGCGCGGCCAGGTAGGCCGCTTCGTCACTTTGCGCGAGGCCCAGGTAGACGAGGATCTGCGCGGCGAGGATCACGAGCATCGAGAAGTCGAGGCCGTGCGACCGCAGGTAGCCCAACGGGTGCTCGACGACAGCCAGCTTGGAGAGCTGCAGCGCGGTGAAGGCGGCGACGCAGGCGAACTGCAGCCCGGTCAGCCAGGCGTCCCACGGCGGTCCGACGAGCAACCCGTAGACGAGGATGGCGGCGCCGAGACCGGTCAGCGCGGGAATGGCCATCGCGGCGTTGATCCGCGCGATGGACCGGCTGCGCTCCGCGGGGCTCACGCCGCGTCGTCGGTCCCGTCGGGCCGGACGGTCGGCGCCGGCCCGTGCGGCCGTGCGTCGAACTCGAGCGGTACGCGGGCCAGCGCGCGGTAGGGGACGCGCACCAGCACTCCATCGTCGGTGCGGAGCGTCAGGGCCAGTGGACCGTCGGCGACGACCACGCCCGCGAGCGGGCCCACCCGGACGCGCGCTCCGCGCTCGACGAAGCGGCCGTACTGGAGCGCGAGCCCGGCGAGGAAGTCGGCGGCGAAGTCGCGCATCCCGACGAGGAAGAGCAGCGCCAGGAGCGCCGAGAGCGCCAGCAGCGCAACGCCGGGCGGCCCCGGCAGCAGCAGGCCGGCGACGAGCACGAAGAGCCCGATCAGCAGCAACTGGATCGTGATTCCGGCGGTGTGGGGGCCGCCGAACGACCGCCGGACGGCGCGCAGGCTGGCGCGCAGCAGCAGCGCCAGCAGTCCCAGCAGGACCAGGCGCGGCAGCAGGCCGAGCAGTGCCACCCCCGTTTCGCTCGCCGCGCGCCAGACCAGCTCGGTCAGCCGCACGCCGTAGGCGGAGGTCGTCGGGATCAGCCGCAGCATCGCGACCGCGAAGCCGTAGGTCAGGACGAGGTAGGCGACCCAGCGCAGCACGGCCAGCAGCGAGGCCAGCAGGCGGCGAACCCCCGACGCGCTGAGCAGCGTAACGCCGCCGACCTCGACCGCGTGGCGGTGCCAGCGCGGGTGGAGCAGCACCGAGCGCAGCCTCAGGTAGAGGAACCGTGTCGCAATGAGCGCGGCGAGCCAGAGCACCGGGATGACGATGCCGAGCACCGCGCTGCGCAGCAGGCTCGCGGAGTAGAGCGCCGCCTTCTCGCGCGCGAAGCGCGGCCGGATCTCCTCCATCCAGCGCCGCGCGACCTCCTCCGCCGGAAGTCCGGCCGCGATCGAGTCGTTCGGGCCGGCCCGCAGCAGCTCGCGGCCGCAGACGAAGAGCGCGGGCCGGCCGTCGGCCTCGCCCAGCGAGAAGCTCTCCGGGGTGCAGGCCGGATCGGCAAGCGCCTCGTCGATCCGCACCGCGGCCAGTCGCGCCCGCTCCGCCGCGGAGAGCTGGCCGAGCGGGGCATAGAGGGTCGGGCCCGTGGTGCGGCCGATCCGGACCGGGAATGGGGCGGCGGCCGGCGCGGGCGCCTCGGCCGGGCCGCTGGGGGGGGCCGGCGGCGGCGGGTCCGTCGCGCCCGCCGGCAGCGCCAGGGCGGCCAGCGCGGCGATGACGGCGAGCCACCGCGGACAGGGGAGCGATCTCACGGCGGCATGATAGCGGACACGGCCGAGAAGGCCTCGGCGGCGGCCCGCTGCGAGGCCCTTTCGGGGCGCCCGGTGCCACCGCAGGACGGTCCGGCCGGCGCAGCGATCGCCGGGCTGTGGCCGCCGGGCCGCTCTCCCTTATCCTGCTCGGGTCGCGGCGGGGCCTCCCGCGCGGCGAGGGGTGCCGATGCACGTGCCGGATGGGTTCCTGAGTGCCGGGGTCGCGGCGGGAGCGTGGGCCGCGGGGGCGGTCTCGCTGGCCGGCGCGCTCGGCGCCGAGCGGCGCGACCCGGAGCCGGTCCCCGCCGGCGTGCTGGGTGCGCTCGCGGCGTTCGTGTTCGCGGCGCAGATGGTCAACGTCCCGGTTGCCCCCGGGACCAGCGGCCACCTCGTCGGCGCGACGCTGACCGCGGCACTCGTCGGGCCCTGGCGGGCGATCGTCGTCATGGCGGTCGTGCTCGCGGTGCAGGCGCTCCTGTTCCAGGACGGCGGCATCACCGCCTACGGCGTCAACCTGCTGGCGATGGGGGTCGTCGCGGTCGTCGTCGGCTTCGCCGTCACGCAGGCGATCGCGCACCGCGTCGGCGGCGTGCGCGGACAGGCGGCCGGCGCGGTCGTCGGCGCGTTCCTGGCGACGCTTGCGGCGGCGAGCCTGGTCGCCGCCGCGCTGGCGTTGTCCGGGCTCTACCCGATCGGCGGCATCCTGCCGCTGATGCTCGTCACGCACGTCCCGATCGGCCTGCTCGAGGCGGCGCTGACCGGCGCGATCCTCGCGACCGTCCTGCGCTGGCGCCCCGACCTGGCCGCCGGCCTGCAGAATGGCCGGCCCGTGTCGCGGCCGGTCGCGACGGCGCTCGGCGCGCTCGGCGTCGCGCTGCTCGTCGCGGGCTTCGTGGCTCCGTTCGCATCGACGCTGCCCGACGGCCTCGAAGCGATCGCGGAGCGGCTCGGTTTCGCCGGTGCAGCGCGTGCGCTGTGGCCGGCCCCCGCGCCCGACTACGAGATCCCCGGCGTGGCGGCGCTGGGACGGGTGGCGCCCGCCGTCGCCGGCCTGGGCGGCACGATCGTCGCCGCGGGCCTCGCGTGGGCCCTGTCGCGCGGCCTGGCGGCTCGCGGCCGGGCCGGACACCGTTGAACGGCGCGCGCACGATCCGCCGCCCGGGACTGGTGCTTGCGGCGGGGCTGGCGCTCGTCGTCGCGTCGGCGCTGGCGCCGGCCGGGCTCGGCGGCCGGGCGATCCACCCGTGGTCGTGGGCCCTCTGGGGTGCGGCGTTCCTCGCGGGCCTCGCGTTCCTGAGCGCCGCCGGCCTGACCGTCGCGCAGGCGGTGCGGCGCCTGGCGTGGCTGATGCCGCTGGTCCTGCTGCTCGCGCTTCCGGCTGCGCTGCTGGCTTCGCCCGGCCATCGGATCGAGATCGCGCTCGCGCTCGGCGCGCGTGCGCTGGCCGCGACCGCGGCGGGCGCGGGGATCGCCAGCCTGCTCGGTCCGCTCGGGCTCGTGCGCGGCGTGGAGGCACTCGGCGTGCCGCGGCGGCTCGTCGACGTGCTGGAGGCGGCGCTCGGCAGCCTCTCCGGCGTCTTCCGCCAGGTGAAGGGGATGCTCCGCGCGCGCGAAGCGCGGCGTCCGGCGTTCGGCGCCTGGAGTTCGCTCGCGCGCGAGCCGGTGGCGACGGTCACCGGCTTCGGACGCTTCGCGGGCGCGCTGCTGCTGCGCTCGCTGGAGCGGGCCGAGGCGCTGGAGCGCGCGCGCCGCGCGCGCGGCGGGGGCGAGGCGTGACCGGCGCGGTCGCGCTCGAGGTCGAGCACCTCGCCTACCACTATCCCGACGGGTCGGCCGCGCTCGACGGCGTTTCGTTCCGCGTCGCGCCCGGAGAGCGGGTCGCGCTGCTCGGTCCCAACGGGGCGGGGAAGTCCACGCTGCTGCTGCACCTCGCCGGACTGCTGCCGGAGCGGCAGCGCTACCTGCACCGCCACGCCGCGCACGACGCGCCGCACCGCCACGACGTGCAGGGGCACGTGCACGTCGACGGGGTGGAGCTGGGTCCGCACGCGATTCGCGCGATCAGGGACAAGGTCGGGATCGTGTTCGAGGATCCCGACGACCAGCTGATCGGCCTGACCGTCGGCGAGGACGTCGCCTACGGGCCGCGCGCGCGGCGCTGGCCGGTCGAGGAGGTCGAGCGGGCCGTGCGCGAGGCGCTCGCGGCGGTCGGGCTGGCAGGCTTCGAGGAGCGCTTTCCGCACCACCTCTCGACCGGCGAGAAACGGCGGCTCTGCCTCGCCGGCGTGCTGGCCTGCCGGCCGGGCCTGCTGCTGCTCGACGAGCCGTCGGCGGGGCTCGACCCGCGCGGCCGGCGCGAGCTGGCGGCGCTGCTCGACGGGCTGCCGGCGACGATCGTCGCCGCCAGCCACGACCTGGCGTTCGTCGAACGGCTGGCGCCGCGCGCGATCGTGCTCGACCGCGGGCGCGTCGTCGCCGACGGACCTACGCCAGCGCTCTTCGCCGACCGCGACCTGCTGCGGCGGCACGGGCTGGACTGAGCGCCGTGACCTGGGAGGCCCCATGAACAGCTTCGTCCTGCGCGTGCTCGACCCCCGCGGCCCCACCGCCGGCTTCCTGCTCGAGCTGCGCGAGGACCACGCGCTGTCGGACCTGCACTGGGCGATCGCGACCGCGCTCGGCGTGCCCGGGGAGGGGAGCTACGCCTTCGATCTGGCCGGCGGCGAGGCGCCCGATTTCGACGACCCCGACTTCGTGCTGGACGACAGCGTCGCGCCGCTCTTTCCGCTGCGCGAGGTGATCGACGAGCTGGGCGGGCGGATCTGGCACCGCGCGGGCGAGGGAATCGGGACCGAGATCGTCCCCGAGCGGCTGCGCGTCGCGTACGCGCGCGCGACCTACCCGCGCCGTGCCGGGACCGGCAGCGAGCCGGAGGGCCCGCCGGTCCGCGGCGACGCGACCGAGGCGAGCGGCCGGCTGCGAAGCGAGGCCCGCGTCCACGCCGCGGCGATGGACGAGATCGTGCGGCGCGGCACGGTCGGCGACCTCGATCCGGAGCACGGGCCGCTCGATCCGCGCGCGGCGCTCGAGCGGCTCGGCGAGCTGCTCGACTGGGCCGCGGGCGATCGGCGGCGGGTCGCCGCGGTGGAGATGTTCGCCGAGTCGCACTGGAGCTTCTGGCTGCGCCAGTGGCTGACCGGCGAAGCGCCGCGCCTCGGGCTGACCGACGAGGCGGCGGCGCTGCTCGCGCGCTGGGCCGAGATCGACCGGCGCGAGGACGCGCTGGCGCGGCGGGCGCTGGTGCTGGCGAAGAGCGGGCGCGGTCGCCGCGGCGCTCGCCGAGGCCGACGCGGTGCTGGCCAGCGCGCGGCGCGACGGCTGGGCGATGTTCCTGGCCGCACAGGCGTTGGAGGCCGCGGGCCAGCCGGCGCGCGCCGAGGCGGTCTACCGCGAGCTGCTCGGCGCGGAGGACATCCCGGCGACGTTCGAGATCGGCGTGCTCGAGCGGCTCGCGCCGCTGCTGGCGCGCGCCGGGCGGTCGGCGGAGGCGGCGCCGCTCGTCGAACGGCAGGCCGCGCTGGAGACGGCTGCGGCCCGCGACGGGGTCGACGAGGAGCTGGACGACGAGCTGGGCGGGGCGGACGCTGGCGAAGAGCCGGGCGAGCTGGCCGCGCTCGACGACGACGCCGGCGAGGCGATCGACGACGAGGAGGGCGACGAGCTGATGGGACTGGTCGCCGCCGAGGCCGAGGCCGACCTCGAGATCGGTGCCCCCGAGCTGCCGGACGAGGGGGACGAGGCGGCGGCCTTCCGCGCGGCGCGCGCGGCGCTGCTCGAGTTCGCCGCGCGCCCGGAACACGCGTCGCGCGTCGCGGCGGCGCTGACCGAGGCGATGGACGAGGAGCTGTCGCAGTACACGCTGCAGGACCTGCTCGAGCGGTTCGCGCCGCGCGGGGCCGCGCAGGCGCTGGTCGAGTGGGTTCTCTTCGATCACCGCGACGTCGAGGGCCGGTCGCTGGCGGCGCGCTTCTTGGAGGAGGAGGGGACTTCGCTCGACGACGACCAGCGGCGCGTGCTGGAGCGCGCCACCGAGAGTCCGGTGAGCCTCTACCGCGTGAAGGCGATCGCCCCCGGCCGCGGGATGACGCTCGCCGACCTGCCGCGCGGTCGGACGATCGCGGCGCTCGACTCGCTGCTGGCGCACCGCTTCGACCCGGAGGACCTGGTCGCGATGCGCGTGGTCGAGCTGGACGGGGCGCCGCGCCCGACCGGCGGCTACTTCGCCTTCGAGGCCGAGGACATGGGCGAGCTGATGGCCGCGCTGCTCCAAGCCTACGAGGACTACACCGAGATCTTCCCCGGCAGCGGCTGGGACGAGGTGCTGCGCGAGCACTTCGACCTCTTCCCGGCCTTCCTGGCCTTCAAGTCGACGCGCGAACAGCAGGCGTAGCCGGCCGCGCCCGGCCGCCGCGCCAGGGAGCAGAGATGCCGCTCAAGGTGTCCGAAGAGATCGTGATCGACGCGCCGCCGGAGCGGGTCTGGTCCTACCTCGCGAGCGAGCGCGGCCTCGCGACGTGGAACGACGGCCTGGCGCGGCTGGAGCCGCCGACGCTGCGCGCGGGGGAGACCTGCCGCATCGTGATGCGCGCGGGGCCCGACGGGATCGAGCCGTCGCAGGAGGCGGCGGTCGTCGCCTGCGAGCCGGCGCGGCAGCTCGCGCTCGAGGTCGCGGGCGGTCGGATGCCACCAGGCGTCGGCCTGCGGCTCGACCTTCAGCTGCAGCCGGTGGGGGCCGGGACGCGCCTCGTGATCGAGGCGGAAGCGCAGGTGGCGGGCTTCCTCGCGGGGCTGCTCGGGCCGATGGTGCTGCCGCGGGCGACGGCGGAGCTCCGCGCCGCGGCGGCGCGGCTGAAGGAGGCGGTGGAGGGGGGGCGGTAGGGGGCGGCATGTCGCGCCGAGCCAGTGCACGTGCCGAGCCATGCAATCTTGCATTTGGAATGCAAGATTGCACGTTCCCGGCTCTCCACGTCCTGCGGCTGCGCTCCGTTCCCTGCTACCCTCACTCCCCCGCCGTGAATATCCGGTATTGGGCGTTTCACCGTCGGCTCAGGGTAGCACCGGCGGAGGGCCGCAGGTCTGACCCGCGGCCGTGGACCGACAGGCAGTAGTCACATGCGTTCCCCAAGCCGAAGCCAGCAGGGACCGCACCTCCCGCCCCCGGGACGATCGCGCGACGCGAGGCGCCCACCCCTCTGCTGGTTGCCGTAGAGTTCGGGCCATGGGAACGGCACACCGAGCCGGAGCGGCTAGAATGGACCCCGACCGGGACCGGTCGTGGAGCCGCTCCGTGAACGAAATCATCTTCGTCGTCGAGGACGCCCCGGAAGGGGGGTACAGCGCGCGCGCCCTCGGGGAGTCGATCTTCACCGAAGCGGACGATCTCGAAGCTCTCCACAAGAACGTCCGTGAGGCCGTCCTCTGTCACTTTGGTGAAGCGGCCGCACCGAAAATCATCCGGCTCCACTTCATCCGGGAGCAGGTGATCGGGCTGTGAAGCTCCCCCGAGACATCTCAGCGGAGCGTCTGGTGAGCGCGCTGGGGCGGATCGGATACGTCGTCACGCGCCAGACGGGGAGTCATCTGCGCTTGTCCTGCCTCGAGCCCGTCGAGCACCACCTCACGATCCCCAATCACGACCCGATCCGCGTCGGCACGCTCGCGGCGATACTCCGTGACATTGCGGACCGGCGGCGAATGTCGAGGGCCGACTTGATCACTGCGCTCTTTGGGTAGCCGGCGGCCCGGCCCGCGGCGGCAAGGCGGACGCCGGCTAATTGAAGATCGGCGGACCGGTCGATAGCCCGCTCCTCAGAGGTACTTCGCGATCATCGCGTCATCGATCCGTGACGGGTTCCCGCGCCACACCACCTTCCCGTCCTTGAGGATCGCGGCGGCGGGGATCCCCGTGACGTTGAAGGCGGCCGACAGCTCGCCGGTCTCCTTCGCCGTCGGGTAGGTCACGCCCTTCTCCTTGATGAAGGTGAGCGCCTGCTCCTCCGTCGTGTTCCTGGTCAGCTTGGTCAGGCCGACGACCTGCAGCCCCTTGTCCTTGTACTTCTGCCAGATCGCCTCGAGCTTCGGGACCTCCCGCTGGCAGTGGGGGCACCACGCCTCCCAGAAGACGACCAGCGTCGCCTTGGCCTTGGCCGGGTCGATCAGCTTCTCCCCCTGGTACCACTTCTCGACCTTGATCGAGGCGGGCGCGTCGCGCCCGATGACCGCCAGCTCCTGAGACAGCCGCGTCATCGACTTCCAGGCCTGCGTCGTTCCGAACTGCGTCTGCCCTTCGGTCAGCTTCGCCTTCGCACCGGCCATGTCTCCGGCCGCGACGAGCTGGTTGATCTGCGAGACCGCGAGGCTGGCCTTCTCCTCCAGCGCCGGATCGACCGGAGCGGCGGCCGGGGCGGCCGGCCGCGCGGCCTGGGCCAGCTTCTGCTCCATCGCGGCGAGCTGCTGGCGGAGTTGCTCGATCGCGGCAGCCTGCTGCTGGACCTGCGCCTCGAGCGCGGCGACGCGGTCGCCGGCGGGAGGGGCGACGGGCGGAGGACTGGGCGGCGGCGCGGTCTGCGCGCCGGCCGGCAGGGCCAGGGCGAGCAGGACAGCGACGGCGAGGGACGGGAAGCGGGGCCTCATCGATCTTCCTCCGGGGCCGCCGTCCGGCGGCGCGAGGCGGCATGGTACCCGGTCTCAGGGCTCCCGGCCGCCCTGGTTCGTCGAGGTCACCTGGCCTGCGCCGTCGACGATCCGGAAATCGAATCGGATGTCGTAGTAGACCGGCACGCGGGTCCAGGAGTCGATCATCGTCGCATCCGGGGTTCCGTCGCCGTCCGCGTCGATCGACGCCCCGCGCTTCGTGAAGTACCCGGGCTCGAACTGCCAGCGGCGCAGCGCGCGCTCGACCGACTGGCGGAACGCCACGGCGTAGGGGCCCGCGGAGGAGGATCTCGAGCGGGCTGTCGGTCACGGCGGTGAGCGTCCCGTCGAGGCCGATCAGGATCCGCACGGTGACCCACGCGTCCCCGGCGCCGTCCTCGAGCGCCTGCTCCGGGTACTCCGGGAGCGGCTGACGGCCGCGAACCGGGATCGGCCGCTGGAAGTCGCCCTCGTCCGCCGCCCACTCGGGCATCTTCGCCGCCGGGTCGGGCAGGAACCGGTAGGCGCTCTGGCCGAGACGTGCCGGCGGGGCGGCGGGCGGGGTGGGGGCCGGCGCGACCGCGACGGGCGGGGGCCGCGGTGGCGAGGCGCAGCCCGCCGCGGCGAGGACCGCGAGAGCGGTCGCGAGGAGGGTCGCGCCGAGCGGCACGCGGCGGAAGCGAATGTGCGATCGCGTCACCCGCGCATCGTACCCGCGACGCCGCGTGACCTACAATCTGCCCGTGCATCCAGCCACCCTCCGTCGCGGATCCGGGTTCGGGCGGCCGATCCGATCTGCCGCGCTGCTCGTCGCCGCGCTCGCCCCCGCCGTCGCTCCCGCGCGAGCCGCCGAGGTCCGCGTCGTCACCACGGACGGCGGCCCGGTCGCCGAGGCGACCGTCTTCTGCTGGGCCGGCGCGAAGTCCGCGGACCTCACAGGCCCCGACGGCGTCGTCGAGGTGCCCGAGACCTGCACCGAAGTCCGTTGCGAGATGCCGCGCGGCGACATGATCCCGGTGCAGGTGCCGATCCGCGAGGGGGCTGCGGTCTGCCGGATGGAGCGCGGTGCGGTCGTCGTCGTCACGCTTCCGCCGCGTGACGCCGCGCGACAAGTCGAGGTCCTGCTCCTGCGCGACGACGGGACCGCGGGCGGGGGCGCGCACTTCTTCGGCGATCGCGCGGAGGGTGGCGCGGCGCAGAAGCGGATCGGGCCGGTGGCACTCGGGCGGTACACGATCGATGTCACGGCGTCGGAGCAGCCCGGCTGGTCGTGCGCCCGCGACCTCGGCGCGCTGACGGCCGGGGAGTCGCGGGTCGAGCTGCTCTACCGCGAGCCCCTGACGGTCACCGGGCGCGTGATCACGTCGTCGGGACGGCCCGCGCGCGGCGAGATCGTCCGGGCGAAACCCGCGTCCGCGTCGCCCGGAGCGGAGGCCGGCAGCGCATGGCGCTGCTCGACCGAGCGCTGGGACCGGGAGCCGCTCACGGCCGACGACGGATCGTTCACGCTCCGCGTCGACCAAGCCGCCTGGCCGATCGTGATCGAGGTCGGCCATCCGCGGGACGAGGAGGGGACGACGACCTGGACGCTCGACGGTCCGCCGGCGGGTCCGGTGACGATCACCCGCCGGCCGACGCCGTACGAGAAGGCGACACGCCGGACGGCTCGCGCCGAATTGACCTGAGGCGCGGCCTGCTCTGCGCGCCTCCGCAAGGTCCGATGGGCCGGGGCCCACCGCGCCGCCGCCCTCGGTCCGCGCCCCATCCCCCCGAAAAGCCGCGCGCCCGGCCCCCTCGGGACCGGGCGCGCGGTATCCACCACGCGGAAAACGGCGCGGCCTCAGGCCGGCGGCGCCGCCGCGATCTGCTTCTTCACCCAGCCGGTCGTGACGCTCTTCGGCCGCTCGAGCGGCATCCCCATCGCGCGCGCCCAGACCAGGTGCGCCAGGGTGCCCATCGCGCGGGAGACGCCGAACAGCACGGTGTAGTAGTCGTACTCCTTCATGCCGTAGTGGACGAGCAGCACGCCGGAGTGGGCGTCGACGTTCGGCCACGGGTCCTTGGCCTTGCCCTGCTCGAGCAGGACCGGCGGGACGACGTCGTAGAGCATCGCGACGATCTGGAACAGCTCGTCCTTCGGCATGTGCTTCAGCGCGAACTCGCGCTGCGCGGTGTAGCGCGGGTCGGTCTTGCGCAGCACGGCGTGGCCGTAGCCCGGCACGACCTGGCCGCTGTTGAGCGTGTCCCAGACGTACTTGTGCAGCACTTCCTTGCTCGGCACGCCGCCGCCCAGCTCGGCCTGGACCGCCATGATCCAGCGCAGCACTTCCTGGTTGGCGAGGCCGTGGAGCGGGCCGGCGAGGCCGTTCATCCCGGCCGCCAGCGCGAGGTAGGCATCCGACAGCGCGGATCCGACCAGGTGGATCGTGTGCGCGCTGACGTTGCCGCCCTCGTGGTCGGCGTGGAGCACGAGGTACAGCCGCAGCAGCTCGGCGAACTGGGGGTCGGTGTAGCCGAGCATGTGAGCGAAGTTGGCGCTCCAGTCGAGATCCTTCGGACCCGGCGGGATGTGGACGCCGCCCTTGTAGCTGCGGCGATAGATGTAGGCGGCCAGCAGCGGGAGCGACGCGAGGATGTTCATCGTGTCCTCGTACATCGGGTCCCACAGGTCGGTCTTGGCGAGGCCGTCGCGGTACTTCTTCGCGAAGATCGAGTCGGTCTGCATCGCGTTGATGCCGATCGAGAACTGGGTCATCGGGTGGCAGTCGACCGGCAGCGCGTCGAGCGTCTTCTTGACGTGATCGGGCAGGCGCTCGCGGCTCCGCCACTCCTTCGTCACTTCGGCCGCTTCGGCGGCGGTCGGAACCTCACCGATCAGCAGCAGGTAGAACAGCGCCTCCGGGAGCGGCTCCTCGCCCCCCTTGGCCTTCGGCAGGGCTTCGCGCAGTTCCGGGATCGACATGCCGCGGAAGCGGATCCCCTCGACCGGGTCGAGAGCCGACGGCTCCCAGACCATGCACTTGATGTCGCGCATGCCGCCGTAGGCCTGGGCCAGGGTGACGTCGGCGATCTTCATGTTGCCGTGCTTGGCGAGGATGTCCTTCACCTCGGCGCGCAGCGTCTTGGCCTTCTCGACGAACTTCTCCTTGAGCGTGGACATGCGGACTCTCCCTTCGAGAATGGTTAGGCGATACAAACCAGATAGTAACGAAGCGGTATTGTGGCCCAAACCGGGGGCCGAGAGAAGCGGAATAAACGCGACCGGCGAAGCGGTTTTCTCTCCCGGCACGGCAGGGGAGAAAGGCGCCGGCCGGGCGGGATCGCTGGCGAGGCCGGGGCCCGGTCAGGCTGGACTCCGGAGCCGTCAGGCCGCGGCCGAAGTCCATCCGGTTCCTCGACTTGCGATCGCCCCGGCCGACCGGGCGGGCCGCCGGCTGTTAACCAGCGGGTCGGAGGTTCGAGTCCCGAATGGGGAGCCAATCTTCCACTTTTCGAACTTCGGGAGCGGCGGTTAACGGGGAAGGTGTGTCCCGGGAGGGCCGGGAGGATGGAGAGGCGCGAGGGGACGCGCGAAGGCGGGCGCCGGCCGGTCGACTGCAGCTCTCTGAGAGTCGTACGGACCGAGGGTGGCCGAGGCTCTGCCAGGTGCCAGGGACTGCAGCGCTCTCATCGTCTCTGCGATCGTCGAGAGAGCCAGGCAGACGCGTCGCCCGACCCCGTGTTTTCGGCGGCGAAGAGGGGAGCAGCCGGCCGGGAGTCGGCGTTACCGCGATTCACGGAGTCAGAAAAATCGCTGGCCCACTTCATCCACTGCAGCGTTCGCGGGCGCCGCTGGACGGCTTGGCCTGCAGTGCATACACTGATGTCAGTGCTATCAAAGGAGACTCAGGATGGCGAGCCTGACCATTCGAAAGCTCGACGAGAAGACGAAGATGCGACTGCGCGTGCGCGCCGCCCAGCACGGTCGCTCGATGGAGGAAGAGGCCCGCTCGCTCCTGCGGTCTGCGCTCGGCGAGGACGCCGTTCCACGGGGCAGCCTGGCCGACTCCATTCGGGCCCGCTTTCGCCGACTGGGCGGCGTCGAGTTCGAGATCCCCGCTCGCGAGCCGATCCGTGACCCGCCGAGGCCGGGCCGATGATCATCCTCGATACGAACGTGCTCTCGGAGCTGATGAAACCGAAACCCGCCGCGCCGGTCGTGGCCTGGATCGGCGAGCAGCCCACGGCCGGCCTGTACACGACGGCCATCACCCAGGCCGAGATCCTCCACGGCCTCATGCTCCTTCCGGCCGGTCGCCGTCGGCGTGCGCTCGAGGCCGCTGTGACCTCCATGTTCGCGGAGGACTTCGAAGGCCGGATCCTTGGGTTCGGCTCCGATGCAGCCCCGCCCTACGCCAGGATCGCGACCGACCGGCGCCGAGCGGGACGGCCCATCTCGCAGTTCGATGCGCAGATCGCGGCGATCGCGTGGGCCACGGGCGCGACCGTCGCCACCCGCAACGTGGACGACTTCGAAGGCTGCGGCGTCAAGGTCGTGAATCCCTGGCAGCCCTAGACGAGCGTAATCGGGGCGTTCGGCCAGGGGCTTTCAGACAGGGGGAGATCTCGTTCTCGTCGTCGGCGGAAGGAGCGGGGCGGTTAACGCGGCGGTGTGTCCAGGGGGGCGGAGAGGCGCGACGGTGCGCGGGAAGTCGGGCGCCCGCCGGTCGACTGGAGCTCTCTGAGAGTCGTACGGACCCGGGGTGGCCGTGGCTCCGCTAGGCGCCAGGCCCTTGAGCGCTCTCTTCCGCACGACGATTGTCGGGAGAGCCAGGCAGATCCGTCGCCCGATCCCGTGTTTTTCGCAGCGAAGAGGGGGAACGTCCGGCCGGGAGACGGCGTTGCTGCGACTCGCGGAGTCCGCAGAATCGCTGGCCCACTTCAGCCGGAGCCGATGTCAGCGCGCCGGGGTTCGCTCCGGGAATGGCGTCGCGAGCAGCGTCGCCGGTGCCAGCGCCGCGTCGAGCGCGGCAGCGAGCCGGGGCGCGGTCCAGCCGGGATCGACGGCGGCCAGCGCCCGCACGAACTCCAGGTGGCTCCGCGACCGCCGGTACTCCGGTTCGCGGGGCGGGTGCTGGAGGTAGCGCGGCAGCAGGTCCAGGTCCGGGTCGGCGAGGATCGTGACCGAGTAGTAGACGAGGCTGCGGTCCTTGTGGATGCAGGCGCCGGCGATCTTGCGCCCGCCGAGCGCGAGGTCGGAGATCCCCTCGCGGGTCGCGCCCGGCACCCCGATCCGCGCCAGTCCGTCGAGCACGAATCCCGAGATCCAGTCGAAGGCGGTCCGGATCCCGGGGAGACCTTCGACCGGCAGCGCGATCGAAACGACGACATTCCCGGGATCGAGGACGACGGAGCAGCCGCCGCCGGCGCGGCGCACGACCGGGACCCGGTCCGCGATGATGGCCGGGACGTGAAGCTCGCGCTCCGGCCTGCTGCCGGCACCGAGGACGACGAGCGGGGTGGCGGGGCGCGTCACCGTCAGGCGCGTGACGCCGTCGGCGCGCACGGCGGCGAGCAGCGCGTCGTCCGCGTCGTAGCGGCCGATCGTCAGCGGCACGGAAGGGCGGGAATCGTAGGGGCCGCCCTCCGTGGCGGCCCGCATCGCGATCTTCTTCGGGCCGGCACGGAGGCCGGCCCCTACGGCTTCTTCAGGAAGATGTGGACCGGCTCGCCGGCGGCGACCTCGGCGGCCTCCATCAGCAGCTCGGAGAAGGTCGGGTGGGGGTGGATCGTCGCCATCAGGTCCTCGAGCGTCGCGCCCATCTCCAGCGCCAGCGCCGCCTCGGCGATCAGGTCCGAGGCGTGCGGCCCGACGATGCCGACGCCGAGCAGCAGGCCGCTTTCGGGGTCGGCGATCACCTTCGCCATCCCGTCGATGCTGCCGACCGTCTTGGCGCGGCCGAGCGCGGCCAGCGGGAACTTCCCGACCTTGACCGGGACCCCCTTCTGCTTCGCTTCCTCTTCCGTCAGGCCGGCCCAGGCCAGCTCCGGCTCGGTGAAGACGACCGCCGGGATCGCGACGTTGTCCAACGCCGACTTCTTCCCGGAGATGACCTCCGCGGCGACCTTCCCCTCGCGGCTCGCCTTGTGCGCGAGCGCGGGGCCGGGGACGATGTCGCCGATCGCGAAGATCTGCGGCTCGCGCGTCCGGCACTCCGGCGTCACCTCGATCAGCCCCTTCGGCCCGACCACGATCGCGGTCTTCTCGAGCCCGAGGTCCTCGGTGTTCGGCTTGCGGCCGACGGCGACCAGCACGCGGTCGAACTCGTGCTGCTTCGTCTCCCCCCGGGCCTCGATCGAGACCAGGTAGCCCTGCCCCTGCTTCTCGATCTTCGTGACCCGGGACTCGATCCAGACGTCGGCGAAGCGCTTCTTCGCGCTGCGGTGCACGATCGCGACCAGGTCCGGGTCGGCGCCGGTCAGGAGCTGCGGGAAGCAGCTCGACCACCGAGACCTTCGAGCCCAGCCCGGCGTAGACGAAGCCCAGCTCGAGCCCGATGTAGCCGCCGCCGACGACCAGCAGCCGCGCCGGGATCTCCGGCAGCTCGAGCGCCTCGGCGCGAGGACCAGAGGCCGAGCCCCTCGTCGAACGGCATGACCGGCGCGCGAGCCGGTGGCGAGGATGCAGTGCTTGAAGTCGATCCCCGAGACGTCGGAATGCTCGAGCGTCAGCGAGCGCGGGCCGGCGAAGCGCGCGCGGCCGCGCACGACCTCGATCCCGCGCTGCTTCAGCAGGCTGCGCACGCCGGTCGGAGAGCCCGTCGACGACCCCCTGCTTCCAGCCGCGCAGGCTGGCCAGGTCGATCGCCGGCGCGCCGAAGCCGATCCCCATCTTCTTCGCGGTCGCCGCGCCGTGGATCACCTCGACGGCGTGGATCAGCGTCTTCGACGGGATGCAGCCCTCGAGCAGGCAGACGCCCCCGAGCGCGCTCGCGCTCCTCGACCAGCAGCACCTCGCGGCCCAGGTCCGCGGCGCGGATCGCGGCCACGTAGCCGCCGGGGCCGCCGCCGACGACGACGACCTCGGTCTCCTGGTTCAGGCTCCCCATCACCATCGTCAGGCCTCCAGCAGCAGCCGAGCGGGTCGGACAGCTGCCGGACCACTCGCCGTCACGAAGCGCGCGGCGTCGGCGCCGTCGGCGATGCGGTGGTCGAAGGCCAGCGTCAGCGGCAGGATCGTGCGGATGACGATCTGGCCGTCGCGGACGACGGGCTGCTGCTGCGCGCGGCCCATCCCGAGGATCGCGACCTCGGGGTAGTTGATCGTCGGGATCAGCGCCGTGCCGCCCAGCGGGCCGACGTTGGTGATCGTGAAGGTCCCGCCGCGCAGGTCCGCGACGTCGAGCGTGCCGGCGCGCGCGCGCAGCGCGAGCTGCTCGATCTCGGCCGCGATCTCGGAGATGCGTCTTGCGGTCGGTGTCCTTGACCACCGGCACCATCAGCCCCTTGCGGCGTGTCGGTCGCGATCCCGATCGTTGTAGTACTTCTTGTAGACGATCTCCTCGCTGGAACGGATCGAGGCTGACGCGTTGAACATCGGGAAGTCGACGCAGCCCGGCGTGACCGCCTTGACCACGAACGACAGCAGCGACAGCTTGGCGCCCGGCTGGCCGGCCCGGCGGTCCTGCTCGCGGCGGCGGAAAGGCTCGAGCTCGGTGACGTCGGCTTCGTCCATGTGCGCGACGTGCGGGACCAGCACCATCGAGGTCACCATCTGCTGCGCGACCTTGCGGCGGATCGAGCGCAGCGGCTCGCGCTCGGTGGCGCCGAAGGCGGTGAAGTCGGGGAGCGGCTCGAGTTCGAGGAAGGGGATCCCGACCGGCGTCCCCGGCGCGGCGTGCGCCGGCTCGTCGTAGCCGGCCTCGATCTCGGGCTCGGGCTCGACGCCGGCCCCGCCTCCGGCGGCCAGCGCGGCCGCGTAGCGGTGCAGATCCTCGGCGATGACCCGTCCGGCGGGGCCGCTGCCGCGGCACGCGCGCGATGTCGATCCCCATCTCGCGCGCGATGCGGCGCACGGCCGGGGCGGCCGCGATCGGGCCGCTGGCGACGAAGGCGTCGGGCGGCGGGGCGGCGGCCGGCGTCGGCGCCGGCTTCGCCGCCGGGGGCGCGGGCTTCGGCGGCCGGTGGCGCCGCCGCGGCCTTCGCGGCGGGCACCGGCGCGGCGTCGCCGCGGCCGGCTGCGCGCCGGCGGGCGCCGCCGCCGGCGTCGCCGCCGCGCCGGCACTGCCGTCGTCGATCACCGCGATGACCGAGCCCACCGTGAGCGTGTCGCCGACCCCGCCGCTGAGCGCGGCGATCGTCCCGCCGCGCGGCGAGGGGATCGTCACCGCGGCCTTGTCGGTCTCGACGTCGACCAGCGGCTCGTCCTCGCGGATCGTGCCGCCGACGGCGACGTGCCACTTCAGAATCTCACCCTCGTGGATCCCTTCCCCGAGGTCGGGCAGCTTGAACTCGAACACGGTGGCGTCTCCGTTGTCGAAGCTAGAAGTCCAGCGTCTCCTCGATCCCGTGAGCGACGCTTGTCGGGACCGGGGATGTAGTGCTCCTCGCGGCCGAAGTAGGGCGTGACCACGTCGTAGCCGGTGACGCGCTTGACCGGCGCCTCGAGGTATGAACAGCGGCTGTCGTTGATGCGTCGCGATGATCTCGGAGGAGGCGCTGAGAAGCGCGGCGCCTCCTGGACCACGACGCAGCGGCCGGTCTTCTTCACCGACGCCGCGATCGTCGCCTGCGTCGAGCGGCGCGATGCGTCAGCAGGTCGATCAGCTCGATCGAGACCCCGCGCCGGTCCTGGACCTCGGCGATCGCCTGCAGCGTCGGCGCGCATCATCGCGCCCCAGGTCACGACGGTCAGGTCCGCGCCTTCCTGCACGACCTGGGCCTGGCCGATCGGGAGCGTCTCCTCCTCCTCCGGCACCTCCTCGCGGAAGGCGCGGTAGGAGCGCTTGGGCTCCATGAAGACGACCGGGTCCGGGTCGCGGATGGCGGCGACCAGCAGCGCGCGCGCGTTGCGCGGGCCGGACGGGATGACGACCTTGATCCCCGGCATGTGCGCGTAGATCGCCTCCCGCGGCTCTCGGAGTGGTGCTCGAGCGCGCGCACGCCGCCGCCGTAGGGGATGCGCACCACGAGCGGGCAGGTGAAGTGGCCCAGCGTGCGCGAGCGGTAGCGCGTGGCGTGCCCCTCGAGCTGCGGGAACATCAGGTAGGAGAAGCCGTCGAACTGCATCTCGGCGACCGGCTGCAGCCCGGCCAGCGCCATGCCGATCGAGGTGCCGAGGATCGCCGGACTCGGCGAGCGGCGTGTCGATCACGCGGTCCTCGCCGAACTTCTTGTAGCAGCCCGTCGGTGACGCGGAACACGCCGCCGTTGATCCCGACGTCCTCGCCCAGCACGAGCACCGCGGGGTCCTGCTCCATCTCCTGCAGCAGCGCGAGGTTGATCGCCTGCACCATCGTCATCTTAGCCATGGGGCGTGCTCCGCTGCAGGGCCGCCAGGAACTCGGCCCGCTGCTCCTCGAGGTGGGCGTGGCGGGTGCCGAAGACGTGATCGAAGGCCGTCTCGGGGCGGGCGATCTCGCGCGTCTCGTAGTCGCGCACCCCGGCGTCGATCTCCTGCTTGACCGCCTCCAGGAGCGCTGCTTCCTTGTCGTCGTCCCACAGCTTCTTCCCGCGCAGGTAGACCCGGAAGCGGATCAGCGGGTCCTTCTTCTCCCACTCCTTCACCTGCTCCTCGCTGCGGTACTTGGTCGGGTCGTCGGCGGTGGTGTGCATCATCAGGCGGTAGGTGACGGCCTCGATGAGCGTCGGCCCGCCGCCGCGGTAGGCCTGGTCGAGCGCGTCGCGCGTCGCCTTGTACATCGCCAGGGCGTCGTTGCCGTCGACCTGCAGCGCGGTCATGCCGAAGGCGAGCGCCTTCTGGGCGATCGTCTCGGAGGCGGTCTGCTTGGTGATCGGCGTGCGAGATCGCCCACTGGTTGTTCTGGCAGATGAAGACCACGGGGGCCTTCCAGACGGCGGCGAAGTTGAGCCCCTCGTGGAAGTCGCCCTGCGAGGTCGCGCCGTCGCCGAAGAAGGTGACGACGCCGGCGTTCTTCTCGCCCCGGTACTTGAGCGCGTAGGCGATGCCGGCCGCGTGCGGGATCTGCGAGCCGACGATGACCGCGATCGGCAGCGTGTTCGGTGCGCCGGGGAAGACGTTCCCTTCCTCCTGGCCGCTCTAGAACAGCAGGACCCGCGAGAAGGGGCTCGCCGCGCATCAGCATGCCGCCCAGCTCGCGGAACGCGGGGACCAGCCAGTCGCGCTCGGTCATGGCGAGCAGCGGGACCGCACGACGCGGCCTCCTGGCCCGTCGACGGGCTGAAGGTGCCGAGTGCGACCCTGGCGCTGGAGCTTGAGCATCCGCTGGTCGGCCTCGCGGCCCAGGACCATCCCGCGGTACAGCTTGAGGAGCTGGTCGTCACCCAGCTTCGGGTCCAGCTTCGGGTCGACCTTCCCGTCCTCGCCCAGCACCTGGAGGAACGGGATGGTGAAGGTCCGGGTGTCCTTGAGCGGCATCGTCGGTCCTTTTCGGCGGGCGGAAACCGGACCGGGCGGAGACGGCCCCGGAGCGGGGCCGCCGCCCCGGAAAACGGCCCGCGAGTCTATCGCGAATCGGCCTTCCGGCACAGGATCGGGCGGCCGGGTCACCGGGCGATCGTCAAATCCAACTGTTACACTTTGTTCAACTTATCCGGATCCGGCGGTGAGGCCGAACGGGACGGGGGGAGGAGGAGTCGTGGCCGGAGAGGATCTTGCCCGGATCGTGGACGAGGCGGCGCGATCCGGGTCGGGGGAGGCGATCGACCTCGAGGACCGCGGTCGCGGACTGATGCTGGGGCTCGCCGTCGGCAACGCCCTCGGAGTGCAGACCGAGTTCTGGGACGCGGAGGAGATCGTCGCGGCGCACCCTGCGGGGCTGCGCGAGATCGACCCCGCCGAGCACCTCCACCCCTGGGACGACGACGTGGCCCAGGCCGCGGTCCTCGCCGAGGCGATGCTTGCCGGGAACGGCCGGATGACCTGCGAGGACCTCGCGCGGCGCCTGACCGCGTGGTTCGACGACAACGCGCGCGGGATCGGGAACCTCACGTATCGCCTCGTCGAGTCCTGGAAGCGGGGCGTGCCGGCGGCGGATGCCGCGCGCCACGCCTGGGAGGAGATCCACCCGCGCGCGGCGGGGAACGGCGCCGTCATGCGCTGCGCGCCGGTCGCGCTGCGCTGGCACGGGAACGGCGACGTGCTGGTCGAGGAGTCCGCGCGCTCCTGCCTCGTCACGCACTACGACCCGCGCTGCGTGATGAGCTGCCTCGCCTTCAACGTCGCGCTGGCGGTGACCCTCGGCGGGGGCGTGGTCGACCTGGAGCGGCTGGCGCGCGCCGTGCCGGAGGAGACGCACGACGAGGGGCAGACCGCCGACGCGATCCGCGCCGCCGCGAACGAGCGGCCGGAGACGATGCAGCTCGACCGCGAGCCGGGCAGCGGCTACACGCTGCTGGCGCTGCAGGTCGGGCTGTGGGCGGCGACCGCCGGGACCGACTTCGAGGAGACGCTGGTGCGGATCGTGTCGTGCGGCGGGGACACCGACACGAACGGCGCGATCGCCGGCGCCGCGCTCGGCGCGCGCTTCGGTGCGCGGGCGATCCCGGTGCGCTGGATCGAGGCCCTGCGCGAGCCGCAACGGCTGATCGAGCTGGCGGACGGGCTCGTTGCCGCGTCCCGCGTGTAGGGGCCGCCCTCCGTGGCGGCCCGAAGGGGCGGAACGTGAGACGGGCCGGCACGGAGGCCGGCCCCTACAGGTCTGCGAACGGCGGAACGTGAGACGGGCCGGCACGGAGGCCGGCCCCTACAGGTCTGCGAACGGCGGAACGTGAGACGGGCCGGCACGGAGGCCGGCCCCTACGGCTCATTTCTTGGTGGTCGCCGGTACCGCGGCCTTGCTCGCCGAGCGGGCCAGCTCGTCGTCGATGATCTTCGCGAAGGCCTCGAAGGGCTGCGCGCCGTTGATGAAGCGGCCGTTGACGAAGGCCGCCGGGGTGCCGGTCACGCCAACCGCCTGGCCGGCCTTCATGTCGGCGGCGATCTCGGGAGCGCGCTGGCCGGAGTCGAGGCAGGCCTTGAACTTCGTCATGTCGAGCCCGATCTCGGTCGCGTACTGGTCGAGGTTCGCGGGCTCCAGCGCGCGCTGGTTGGCGAACAGCTTGTCGTGCATCTCCCAGAACTTCCCCTGCTCGTTGGCGCAGCCCGCCGCCTCGGCAGCCTTCTGGGCGCGGTTGTGGAACGAGAGCGGGAAGTCGCGGAAGACGATCACGACCTTGTCGCCGTACTTGTCGCGGACCTGCTTCATCGTCTCTTCGACCTTGCTGCAGAACGGGCACTGGTAGTCGGAGAACATGACGATCTGGACCGGGGCGTCCTTGGGACCGCGCATCGGGTCGTCGTCCGGTGCGACCACCGTACGCGGCGGGTCGAGCAGCACGACGACCGGGGTCTGCTTGGCCAGGCCGTCCATCATCTCGACGTAGAGCTTCTGCTTCTCCTGCTGCTGGAGCTGCTGGATGATCCGCGGCTTGACCTGGTCGAGCGGCTGACCCTGAACGAGGCGCGGGTTCTCGTTGTAGAACTTCTGCACCTGTTCGTCGGTGGGCATCGCGACCTTCTTCTCGACCCGCTCGTCGATGATCTGGTCGACCGTCTTGCCTTCCTTCTTGGCGAGGTCCTCGAGCAGCATCTGGTCGACCATCTCGTCGAGCTGCTGGGCGAGGATGTCGTACTCCTGCTGCCGGACCTTGGAGAGGGCGCTGGCCGCTTCCTGGGTCAGCTGGGCGCGGGTGATCGTCTTGTCGCCGACCTTGGCGACGACTTCGGTCGCCGGGTCGGCGGCCACCGCGAAACCGACCGCGAGCGCAGCGGCAGCAAGGACGAGAGCGAGTGGGCTGAAGGCCTTCATGGACCGGATCTCCTCTGGCGGCGGGGCCTCGCCCGACGGGCGCCCCCCCGGACCGCGACCCGGAAGGCTACTTGGGGCCGGGCAAGGCGGCAAATGGCGGCTGCGGGGCGGCCCCCGCGGGCGCCGGCGCTGGGGCGGATCGCCGGGCCGGACCATAATCGACCCCTCGCACGGAGGAACGCCCCCTCATGGCCCCCCTCGACCCCGCCCCCGGCTTCGACCTGGCGCCCCACCCGCGCGTTCCCGCGCCGGCGGGGCCGGTCGTGCTGCTGATCATGGACGGCGTCGCGATCGGCCCCGGCGACGCGTTCGACGCGGTCGCCGTGGCCCGCACCCCGCTGCTCGACCGGCTGCGCCGCGAGGCGCTCTACCGGACGCTCAAGGCCCACGGCACCGCGGTCGGCCTCCCCTCGGACGCCGACATGGGGAACTCCGAGGTCGGGCACAACATCCTCGGGGCGGGCCGGGTCTTCGACCAGGGGGCGAAGCTGGTCGACCGGGCGCTCGAGACCGGCACGGCCTGGCGCGGCGCCTGGCGCGAGGCGATCCAGTACCTCGCGCGGACCGGCGGCCGGCTGCACCTGATCGGCCTGCTGTCGGACGGCAACGTGCACTCCCACGAGAAGCACCTGCACGCGCTCCTGCGGCGCGCCGCGGACGAGGGGGTCGCGCGGGCCTGCGTCCACCCGCTGCTCGACGGACGCGACGTGCCGGAGACCTCGGCGCTGGACTACGTCGACCGGCTCGAAGCGCTGCTGGCGGAGCTCCGCGCCGCGGGCGGCCGCGACTACCGGATCGCCTCCGGCGGCGGCCGGATGGTCACGACGATGGACCGCTACGAGGCCGACTGGGCCGTCGTCGAACGCGGCTGGAAGGCGCACGTGCACGGCGAGGGGCGCGGCTTCCCGTCGGCGCGCGCGGCGATCGAGACCTTCCGCGCCGAGCAGCCGGGCCTCATCGACCAGTTCCTGCCGCCGTTCGTGGTGGTCGGCGGCGGGGGCGCGCCGGTCGCGACGATCGAGGACGGCGACGCGGTGATCTTCTTCAACTTCCGGGGCGATCGCGCGATCGAGATCAGCCGCGCGTTCGAGGAAGGGGACGCCTTCGACCGGTTCGAGCGCGGCCGCCGCCCCGACGTCTTCTTCGCCGGGATGATGCTCTACGACGGCGACCTCTCGATCCCGTCGCGCTTCCTGGTCGACCCGCCGGAGGTGCAGAAGACGCTCGCGGAGTTCATGGCGCGCAACGGGATCGCGCAGTTCGCGGTCGCGGAGACGCAGAAGTACGGCCACGTGACCTACTTCTGGAACGGGAACCGCTCGGGGATGTTCGACCCGCAGCTGGAAGAGTACCTGGAGGTTCCGTCCGACCGGATCCCGTTCGAGCAGCGCCCCTGGATGAAGTCGGCCGAGACCGCGGACGCGGTGATCGCCGCCGTCCAGAGCGGGCGCTTTCGCTTCATCCGCGCCAACTTCGCAGCCGGCGACATGGTCGGGCACACCGGAAGCCTCGAGGCGGCGATCATGGCCGTCCAGGCGGTGGACCAGGCGATCGCCCGGATCCTGCCGGTCGTGATGGCCGCGCGCGGAACGCTCGTCGTCACCGCCGACCACGGCAACTCCGACGACATGGCCGAGCGCGACAAGGAAGGCAGGCCGCAGCGCTGGCCGGACGGCCGCGCCCGGGCGCGCACCTCGCACACGCTCAACCCGGTGCCGTTCCTGGTGCTCGACGGGCCGGGGCGCGCGCTCTCGCTCGCCGCCGACCTGCCGCAGGCCGGGATCGCGCACGTCGCGGCGACGCTGCTGACGCTGCTCGGCCTGGCGCCGCCGCCGGAGTTCGACGCCTCCCTCGTGGTGCCCGCGTGAGCGGGCGCGACGTCCCCGAGGCCCGCGGCCCGGGACGCGACTGGCTGGCTCCCGGCTTCATCGCGGCCATGCCGCAGCTCGACGACCCGAACTTCCGGCGCACCGTCGTGCTGCTGCTGCGCCACGACGAGGACGGGGCGCTCGGGCTCGTGATCAACCGGCCGGTGGGGCTTTCGGTCGGCGAGCTCTGCCGCTCGCAGGAGATTGCCTACGCCGGTCCCGACGACCTGTCGGTCTTCCTCGGCGGGCCGGTGCAGGGCGAGAGCCACCTGCTCGTGCTCCACGGCGATGCGCCGCTGCATCCGGAGGGCTCCGAGGACGAGCTCGAAATCACGTCCGGCATCCGCCTCGTGACGGCGCGCGAAGGCCTCGAGGTCCTGGCCCGGCGCGGCACCGCGCGGCTGCGCTGTTTCCTGGGCTATTCGGGCTGGGGCGCGGGCCAGCTGGAGCGCGAGCTCGCGGAGGGAACCTGGGTCCCGCTCGAGGCCAGTGACGAATTCGTCTTCGCGTCCGACCCGGAGCGGGTCTGGGAGCAGGCGCTCCGCCGCGGGGGAATCGACCCGTTCACCCTCGTTCCGGGTGGACCGCCGTCGTGAGCCGACCCGGTCCTGCGTCCGGAGATCGCGCCTTCCGGACCGCTTTCCGTTGTTCCCCGGGGAAGAGGCCCGTACTTTCCGCGCCGTGAGGGGTTCCTACCGTTTCCACCGGCCGCCCGTCCGGCGGCTCGAGGTGTCTTCTGCCGCGCGCCGGCTGGGGCGGGTGCTGCTCGCGCTGGCGTGCTGTCTCGGGTGCGCTGCGGCCCTGGCGGCAGATCTCGATGGGGACGGCGTCCCGAACGCCCTGGACAACTGTCCCTCGGTCTTCAACCCGGACCAGGCCGATCACGACCTCGACGGCAGGGGCGACGCCTGCGACCCCGACGACGACGACGACCTGGTGCCGGACGGCTCGGACAACTGCCCGCTGGTCGCCAACCCGGACCAGGCGGACTCCGACCAGGACGGGACCGGCGACGCCTGCGACGCGTGCGCGCTCGATGCCGACGGAGATTTCGTCTGCGACGACGCCGACAACTGCCCGGGCACGCCGAACACGGACCAGGCGAACGCCGACGGCGATCCCGTCGGCGATGCCTGCGATTGCGCGCCCGGCGACGGTGCGGTCTTCGCGCGCGCCGCGCCGGTCGGGCCGGGGCTCGTGGTCCAGGCCGACCGCGTGACGATCGCCTGGCCCGGCGCGACGGACGCCCGCTCGTACGCGCTCTACAAGGGCCGGATCCCCGCGCGCCAGGCGTTCTCCTACCGCCACACCTGCTTCGCGCGCGACCTCGCGGCCCCGGAGGCGCGCGACGACCGGACCCCGGTCCCGGGGGAAACCTTCTACTACCTCGCCGCGGCGGCGAACTGCTTCGGCGAGTCGGATCTCGGCCTCGACGCCGCGGGGGCAACACGCCCCGGGCCCGATGGCTGTCCGGACGCCGACGCCGACGGGATCGCCGACCTGCTCGACGTCTGTCCGCGACCAGCGACCCGGCGCAGGCGGACCGCGACCGCGACGCGATCGGCGACCTTTGCGACGCCTGCCCGGACGACGCGCCGAACGACCTCGACGCCGACGGGGTCTGCACCTCGGGCGACAACTGCCCGATCTTCCCGAATGCCGGCCAGGAGGACGGCGACACGGACGGCGCCGGCGACCCGTGCGACGTCTGCCCGCTGGACGCCGCGAACGACGCCGACGCCGACGGGCTGTGCGCCGACGCCGACAACTGCCCCACGGTCGCGAACCCCGACCAGGCCGATGCCGACCACGACGGCCTGGGCGATCTCTGCGACTTCTGCGTGATCGACGCCGACGGCGACCTGGTCTGCGACGACGTCGACAACTGCCGCGGGCTGCCGAACCCCGGGCAGGCCGACGGTGACGGCGACGCGCTCGGCGACGCCTGCGACTGCGCACCGGCCGACCCGGACGCCTTCGCGCCGCCCGCGGCGGTTGCCGCCGGGCTCCTGGTCGGCGCCGACCGCGCGACGATCGCCTGGCCGGTGACGGCCGGGGCCGCGGGCTACGCGCTCTACAAGGGGCGGATCCCGCCGGACCAGCCGTTCTCGTACCGCCACACCTGCTTCGCGCGCGACCTCGCGGCGCCGCAGGCGAGCGACGGGCGCCTGCCGGTGCCGGGCGAGGTCTTCTACTACCTCGCCGCCGCCGGCAACTGCTTCGGCGAGTCGGACCTGGGGCCGGACTCGGCCGGCGCGACCCGCCCCGGCCCCGACGGCTGCGCCGACACCGATGCCGACGGGATCGCCGACCTGCTCGACGTCTGCCCGGCGGTGAGCGATCCCGCGCAGCCGGACCGCGACCGCGACGCGATCGGCGATCTCTGCGACGCCTGCCCCGATGACGCGCCGAACGACGCCGATGCCGACGGGATCTGCACCTCGTCCGACAACTGCCCGCTGCTGGCCAACGCCGGCCAGGCCGACAGCGACGCCGACGGCGCGGGCGACCCGTGCGACGCCTTCCCGCTCGACCCCGCCAACGACATCGATCGCGACGGGTTCGGCGCCAACGCCGACAACTGCCCGGTCACGCCCAACGCCGGGCAGCAGAACCAGGACGGGGACCCGCTCGGCGACGCCTGCGACTGCGCGCCGCTCGAAGGAGGCGTGTACGAGCGCGCCCGAGAGATCGGGGCGGGGGTGCAGGTCCGCCCGGACCGCACGACGATCGCCTGGCCGGAGCGCGCCGACGCCCAGCGCTACCAGCTCTACAAGGGGCAGATCGCGGCGGGCGAGGCCTTCCGTTACCGGCACACCTGCTTCCGCCGCGACCTCGCGGCGCCCGAGGCGGCCGACCCGGCGCGGCCCGCGCCGGGGGCGCTGTACTACTACCTGGTCACGGCCGAGAACTGCTTCGGTGAGAGCGGGACCGGGAGCGCGTCGAGCGGCGCCCCGCGGCCGCTCAGCGACGGCTGCCCGGACGGCGATGGCGACGGCGTCGCCGACCTGCTCGACATCTGCCCCGCGCAGCCCGATCCGGCCCAGCTCGACGGCGACGGCGACGGGCGCGGCGACGCCTGCGACGCCTGTCCCGCGGACGCGGCCAACGACGCCGACGGCGACGGCCGCTGCGCCAACGTCGACAACTGCCCCACGATCGCGAACCCGACGCAGCTCGACGGCGACGGTGACGGGCGCGGCGACGCGTGCGACGCCTGTCCCGCGGACGCGGCCAACGACGCCGACGGCGACGGCCGCTGCGCCAACGCCGACAACTGCCCGAGCGTCTTCAACCCCGACCAGGCCGATGCCGACGGCGACGGGACCGGTGACGCCTGCGACTGCGCCGGTCCCGACGGCGACGGCGACGGGATCCCGAACTCCTGCGACAACTGCCCTGCCAACGCCAACCCCGGCCAGGAAGACCTCGATGCCGACGGCACCGGCGACCTCTGCGATCCGGACAAGGACGGCGACGGGCTGCCCGATCTCTCCGACAACTGCCCGATCGTCTTCAACCCCGGCCAGGAGGACATGGACACGGACGGCACGGGCGACCCCTGCGACAGCGACCGCGACGGCGACGGTGTCGCCAACACCGGCGACAACTGCCCGGACCTCCCCAACGCGACGCAGGCCGACCTCGACGGCGACGACTCGGGCAACGCCTGCGACGCCGACCGGGACGGCGACGGCGTCGCGAACGGGCCGGACAACTGCCCCGACGCCGCGAACCCCGGCCAGGCCGACGCCGACCTGGACGGGACCGGCGACGCCTGCGAGCGCGACGGCGTGCCGGCGATCGCCTCCGCCAGGGACGCGCAGGCGTTCGGGGTCTGGCTGATCGGGACGCCGTACGAAGGGGCCGCGACGCACCTCTCGAGCCGCTGGCGGATCTCGACCGCCGACGGGGCCGCGTTCGACGCCAACGTGATCTACGACGTGACGACGTCGGTCCCGCCGTTGACCGAGATGCGCGCCCTGTACGCCGCGCCGCGGTCCAGCGGGACGCTCTACGCGCGCGTCGCCCACCGGGATGCTTCGGGCTGGTCGCCGGAGTCGCCCTCCCGGCCCTTCGCGGCCGTCCCGCTGCCGGCGGACGACGGGGCGTCCGGCGCGACGCCCGGCACGATCGAGTTCGCCGACAGCTTCAACGGTCCGGACATCGCGAGCAATCGTCCCGACAATCTCGATCGCGGCGGCAGCTTCTGGCCGCCCGCGCTGGCCGAGCCGACGTCGACCGGCAGCGAGTACTTCCGCCTGCAGCGCGAGGCGGCGGTCCACCCCTCCGGCAACGCTTCGGCGCGCGCCCAGACCGCGCTTTCGACCGCGGCCGCGAATTCGTTCGCCGTTGCCACGCTCACGCCGGCCACCCCGACCGACCAGAACTTCGATTTCTCGTGGGGCGTGCGCTCGTCGGGGACCGGCGCGACGCACAGCTCGTACCGTTGCAAGGTCGAGCGCCTGGTCGCGAACGACACGATCCGCTTCAACAAGTACGTGAACGGCGCGAGGGCGAGCGGCGCCGGGGGCTGGTCGGGCGACCTCGGGCCGGCGCCGTGGCGGGTGCGCTGCGAGGCGAAGACCGAGGGCAGCGCGGTGCGGCTGTCGGCCTACGTCTGGAACGGCAGCGCGTGGGATCTCAAGACGACCTTCCTCGACAACGGCGCGAGCGGCCAGCCGGCGTGGGACGCGCTGCCGCGGATCCTGACCCCGGGCCGCGCCGTCATCAGCAACGAGAAGTCGAGTGCCGTCCGCTTCGAGAGCCTGGCCGCCGGCTCGCTCCCGGCGACGGCGGCCGCCGGCCGGTAGCTCGCGTCAGCCGCGGGGCACGAAGCGGTAGCCGCGCGCCCGCACCGTCTGGAAGAAGCGCGGCGCGTCCGGCAACTCCTCGAGCTTGATCCGCAGGGCGCGGACGAAGTTGTCCACGGTGCGCCGGGTGCCGCGGTAGTCGGTACCCCAGACGTCTTCCAGGATCCGCCCGCGGCCGAGCGCGCGGTCCGCGTTCTCGATGAAGAACAGCAGCAGGTCGAACTCCTTCGGGGTGAGGTGGACCACCTCGCCGCGCCGGGTCACGACCCGCGCCTCCGGATCGACCGCGATCTCGCCGAAGCGGACCGTCTCGTCCCGCTCGGGCCGGCGCAGCCGCACCGCGATCCGGGCCAGCAGTTCGCCCAGGTCGAACGGCTTGACGACGTAGTCGTCGGCGCCGGTGCGCAGGCCGCGGATCCGGTCCTCCACCGACGAGCGCGCCGAGAGGATGATCACCGGCGCCGTGAACCCCTCCTCGCGGGCGTGCTCCAGCACGTAACTGCCGTCGAGCCCGGGCAGCATCAGGTCGAGGATCACGAGGTCGAAGGGCTCCTCGCGGATCAGCTTCAGCGCCGACTCGCCGCGGATCGCGGTCGTCACCGCGTATCCCGCCTTGGTCAGCACGGTGCGCAGGCCCTCGCGCAGCGTGGCGTCGTCCTCGACGACGAGGATTCGCGCGCCGCCGCTCATCCGCGGTCCGCTCCCAGGGGGATCGTGAAGAAGAAGCAGGCCCCGCCGCCGGGCCGCGCGCAGGCGGCGACCCGTCCGCCGTGGTCCTCCACGATCTGGCGCGTGATCGAGAGCCCCAGCCCCGTCCCGCCCGGATCGGGGCGTCCTTCCGGCACGTGCCGGTAGAACGGCTCGAAGAGGTGCGCGCTCGGTCCCGGAGGAAGCCCCGGTCCGCGGTCCGAGACCGAGAAGACCGCGAGGCGGCCCCAGCGCCGCGCGGTGAGCTCGATCGGCTGGGCCTCGCCGCCGTACTTGGCGGCGTTGCGGAGGAAGTTGCCGAGCGCATCGGCCAGCGCTACCGGATCGCCGCTGATCGCCAGCCCCGCGGCGGGCCCGCGCACGACGATCCGGTCGCGGTCGGGGGAGCGGGCGAGCGCCTGCTCGACGACCTCCGCGGCGTCGGTGCGCTGCCGCTTGTAGAGGTGCTTGCGCGACCGCACCTGCCGCCACTGCAGCGTGCGCTCGACCAGTTCCTGCAGCCGGCGGCGCTCGTGGTCGATCGCCGCGATCGAACGCTCGGCGTCTTCCGGCAGCTCCATCCCGGACAGGATCTGGGTGTGCAGGCCGATGCCGGCGAGCGGCGTCATCAGCTCGTGCCCCATCTGCGACAGGAACGTCTCCTGGACCCGGGCCAGCCGCGCGCCGCGCCCGGTGAGCACCAGCAGCAGCACGGCGCCGGCGATGACCGACGCGGCGAAGCTGGAGACGAGCAACCCGAGCACCAGCTGCGGCACGTCCTTGCGCGCGAACATGACGCCGATCCCGATCCCCGTCAGCACCACGGTCGGCACGATCACCAGCAGCAGGATGAGCCGCACCACGCGCCGCAGATTGACCTGCAGCGGGTCGCGCGGGGCGCGCGACGTGACGAGGCGATTCGCTCTCCGGCCCACCCCGGCATTCTACCGGGGCGCCCCGTCGCTGTCCGCGAGCGGGAGAAGAGGCCGCCTACGGCTCGCCGCCGGGCCGGCCTGCAGCGCGGCCCGGTTCGCCAGCACCAGCATCGCCTCGCTGCCCACGGTGCCCCGCAGCGCCACCACCGGCGGCTCGCCCTCCACCGGGCGGAGCAGCCGCTCGGCGTCCCTCTCGCTGGCGATGACGAAGTACGGGGCGTCGCCCGCGAGCCGCGCGGCCAGCGCCGCGAGCTCCGCCCGATCGCCGCGCTGCGCTTCGTCCAGCGGCCCGGCGTGGAAGGAGTACTGCGCGCGCCAGTCGACCATCCCGCCGCGCGCGCCGTCGACCAGCACCGCGCGTGCGGCGCGGACGAAGGGGGCAACGGAGTTGCGCGCGTCGAGCGCCGGCAGCACGACGACCGCCGCGCCGCCGTAGAAGACCGCCAGCGCCAGCCCGCCGGCGGCGAGCGCCCGGCGCGACGCCGGGCGCAGCGCCAGCGCGAGGAAAGCGACTGCGATCGGTCCGGCGAGGAGTGCCAGCGCGTGATCGGGCAGGTCGACCCCGCGCGCCGCGAGCGCCGCGGTCAGGTGCAGCTCGCCGGCGACGGCCAGCCCCAGCCCGACGGCGGCCAGCGCGCCGAACGCGGCCCGCACCGGGCCGAGTGCGCGCCCCCCGGTCCGGACCCGAGCCAGGAAGTCCATCGCGAGCCAGGTGGCCGCCCAGGGGTAGGCCGGCGCGAGGTAGAGCCCGCGCTTGCCGGCCGGGATCGAGAAGAAGAGGACGGTGAACAGGCACGCGCCCGCCAGCAGCGTGGTGAAGGGCCGCGGCCTGGCCGCGCGGGCCCCCCGCGCGAGGAGGCCCGAGAGCGCGGCGGGAAGCAGCAGGATCGTCGGCAGGAAGTCGTACCACGGCACGAGCAGGAAGTACCAGACCGGCTGCTCGTGGTGCCACGAATCGGCGTACCGGACGACCGTCTGGCGGAACAGGATGTTCGAGAGCCACGCCTCCTGCCCGGAGACCAGCGCGCGGAGCGCGGCCGGAAGGAGCCACGCCAGCACGACCGCCGCGTACGCCGCCCACGGGCGCCAGCGCAGGAGCTCGCGCCACGGCACCGGCCGCCGCGAGATCCACGCGCCGAGCAGCAGGCCCCCCGCCGGAACGATCAGCCCGACGGGGCCCTTGGCCAGCGTCGCCAGCCCGAAGCACGCGAAGGCCAGGATCACGTCGCCGCGCCGGCGCTCGCCCTCCGGGTGGAGACCGGTCCCGCGCAGCAGGAGAAAGAAGCCCCAGGTCGTCCCCGCGGTCAGCAGCATGTCGAGCTGCCCGCGGGTCGCGAGGCTCACGAAGGTGAAGGCGACCGCCAGGAAGCCCGCCGCGACGACCGGGAGCTCCCGGTCGCGCCGGCCGGAGAGCAGCCAGGCGGTGGCGGCCGTCCCGGCCAGCACGGCCAGGGCCGCGAGCAGGGAGGGAAGGACGGCCGCCGGCTGCCCGACCCCCCCGGTCAGGGGGGAGACGGCCGCGATCGCCCAGAACATCAGCGGGGGCTTGTCGGGGTAGATCCGCCCGTTCACGTGGGGGATCAGCCACTCCCCGGACTCGAGCATCTCCCGCGCGACCAGCGCGTACTTGGGCTCGTCGGGGGCCCAGAGGTCCCGGCGGCCAAGGGAGAGCCCACCGACGACCGCCACGGCCAGGAGCACGGCCGCCACCCCGCCCCGGGGGAAGCCGCCTCGGGGTTCGCCCATGTGCGGGAGGATACGACCCTTGACGCCCCCCCGGCCGGGAACCAACTTCCCCCCGGAGGGGGCGCCGCCCGCCCGCGGAGGAGCACGTGGAGACCGATCGCAGGCCGCAGGACAGTGCCGGGACCGCCACCCCGGAGCGCGAGTCGTCGCTGCGCGAGATGCGCACCGTGCGCGGGCTGCGCGTCGACCGGATCCGCAACGCGGTCGAAGTGCTCGCGTGCCGCATGCTGGAGCGCAAGCTCGAGTCGTGCCCCGAGGTCTGCCAGTGCCAGCAGTGCATCGAGGACATGTACTGCCTCGCGCTCAACCGCGTGCCGTCGCTCTACTACCACAGCGCGTCGAGCTTCGCGCGGCGGCTCGAGGACCAGGGGCCGCCGACCGACATCCTCGAATCGCTCTCGCGCGCCATCGACCACGCGATCATGCGCGTCGGCGACAACCCGTCGCACGAGACCGAAGACTGACCGCGGGCGGAGCGTCCGGCCCGGGGGATTGAGTATCCTGTCCCCCGCATGAAGCGCAGCCGCGATCCAGCCGATATCGCGAAGTACCTCGTCGACGAAAGCCGCATGGGCGGCGGCTGCGCGGCCGAGGTGGCCTGGCCCGCGTCGCCGGCCGAGGCGGCCGAGATCCTGCGCGAGTGCGCCGCCGCCGCCACGCCGGTCACGGTTTCGGGCGCCGGCACCGGCATCACCGGGGGCCGCGTCCCGCAGGGCGGCCTCGTGCTGGCGCTCGACCGGCTGAACCGCATCCTCGAGATCGCTCCGGGCCGGGCCCGCGTGCAGGCCGGCGCGCTGCTGTCCGAGGTCTTCGAGGCCACCGGCCGGGAAGGCCTCTGGTACCCGCCCGACCCGACCGAGTGGGGCTGCTCGATCGGCGGCACCGTCGCGACCAACGCCTCCGGCGCGCGCACCTTCCGCTTCGGGCCGACGCGGCGCTGGGTCGAGCGGTTGCTCGTCGCGCTGCCGGACGGGAGCCTGCTCGACCTGCCGCGCGGCGCGGTGCGGGCGGAAGGGGGGCGCTTCGAGATCCCGCGCGGCGGCGGCCCGCCGCTCGTCGTGCCCGCGCCGGACTGGATGCTGCCGCGCACCACCAAGCACGCGGCGGGCTACTACAGCGCCCCGGGGATGGACCTCGTCGACCTGTTCGTCGGCTCGGAGGGGACGCTCGGCGTCGTGCTCGAGGCCGACCTCCGGCTGATCGACGCGCCCGAGGCGTTCCTGGCCGGGATCTTCTTCTTCGCCGGCGAGGCCCCGGCGCTGTCGTTCGTGGACGGAGCGCGGGCGCCGGGTGCGCCGGTCACCCCGCTCTCGCTCGAGTTCTTCGACGCCAGCGCGCTCGACCTGCTGCGCGAGAAGGGGGTCGCGCTCCCGGAGGCGGCGGGCGCCGCGATCTTCTGGGAGGAAGCCCTGGGACTTGGCGGGAGATTGCAGCGTGACGCCGAGGCTACGGCGGATTCCGGCCTCGGCACTCGACGCGTGGCTGGCGCTCGGGGCCGCGTCGGGAGCGAGCGGCGACTCGTGGGTCGCGGAGGGGGCGCGCGACCACCAGAAGTTCCGCGACTTCCGGCACGAGGTGCCGGCCTCGATCAACGAGAAGCTGGCGCGCCGCGGGGTCGCGAAGGTGAGCACCGATACCGCGGTCCCGCGCGGGCTGGCCGGCGAACTGCTGCGCCGCATGCGCAAGGAGCTGGCGCGCGAGTCGCTGGAGCACGCGGTCTTCGGCCACATCGGCGACGACCACCTGCACCTCAACATCCTGGCGCGCGATCCGGGCGAGTACGAAGTCGCGCGCGCGGTGTACGGGCGGCTGGTCGCGATCGCGGTCGCGATGGGCGGGACGACCTCGGCCGAGCACGGCCTCGGCAAGCTGAAGGCCGGGGACCTCGCGCGGCTCTACCCGCCGGAGGTGCTGGAGCGGATGCGCGCGGTCCGGCGTGCGCTCGACCCGGCCGGGATCCTCGGCCGCGGCACGCTTCTGTAGGGGCCGGCCTCTGTGCCGGCCCGCCCTGCGCCGCCCGTCTCTCGGGCCGGCACAGAGGCCGGCCCCTACGGGTCGTGCGGATGTCAGGCCAACCCCGCCGGGTCGTGCGGATGTCAGGCCAACCCCGCCGGGTCGTGCGGATGTCAGGCCAACCCCGCCGGGTCGTGCGGATGTCAGGCCGGCCCCGCCGGGTCGTGCGGATGTCAGGCCGGCCCCGCCGGGTCGTGCGGATGTCAGGCCAACCCCGCCGGGTCGTGCGGATGTCAGGCCGGCCCCGCCGGGTCGTGCGGATGTCAGGCCGACCCCGCCGGGTGCGGGGCTGCTACGCGAACGGCGCCGGGTCTCCGGCCCCCTCGCGGATCACCTCGACGCCCCCCTCCGCCAGCTCCACGACCGTCGACGGTTCGACGCTGCCCCAGCCACCGTCGAGGAACAGGTCGACCGCGTGTCCGACCCGCTGCTCGATCTCGTCCGGGTCGGCGAGCGGCAGATCGTCGCCCGGGAGCCGGACCGTCGTCGCCAGCAGCGCCCCGCCGGCAGCGGCCGCGACCGCGCGGCAGACCGCGTTGTCCGGCACCCGCAGCCCGATCGTCTTGCGCTTGGCCAGCAGGATCCGCGGCACCTCGCGCGTCGCCGGCAGGACGAAGGTGTAGGGGCCCGGCAGGTAGCGCTTCAGGATCCGGTAGGCGTGGGTGTCGACCAGCGCGTACGTGGCCACGTCCGACAGGTCGGGGACGATCAGCGAGAAGAGCTTCTTGTCCGGGTTCATCGCCTTGAGCTGCGCGATCCGGTCCAGCGCCTGGCGCGAGCCGGGCAGGGCGACGAACGCGTAGCAGGTGTCGGTCGGGATCACGATCACGCCGTGGTCGGAGAGCACGCGCCCGGCGCGCTCGACCAGCCGCACCTGCGGCGTGACCGGGTGGATCTCGAAGCGCTGCCCGCCGCGGGTCACGGGTCCCTCACGCCCCGAGCTCGACCGGCTCGACCGAGAAGCGGCCGTCACCGTCGCGCACGACGCGCCCCGCCGCGACGACCGGGTCGTGCGTGAAGACCAGCGTGCCGTTCCGCCGGACGAGGTCTTCGAGGATCGCGCGCTTCTCGTCGATCACCAGCTCGGGGAAGCGGTCGTAGCCCATCGTGATCGGCAGGTGGACCCACGCCGCGCCGGGGATCAGGTCGCCGGGGTAGACGACCGGGCCGTCGTCGGTCTCGATTTCGCTCACCAGGAGACCCGGCGTGTGGCCGTCCGAGCGGCGGAAGCCGTAGCCGGGCCCCAGCGTGTCGCTGTGCCCGCCCTCGACCAGCTCCAGCCGGCCGCTGTCGTGCAGCAGCGCCGTCAGGCCGGGGATGAACGACGCGCGGTCGCGCGGGTGCGGCTCGAGCGCGCGCTCCCACGCCCCGCGGCCGACCAGGATCCGCGCCCGCGGGAAGAGCAGCCGCAACGGACGGCCCTCCTCCCACGGCGCGAGCAGGCCGCCGGCGTGGTCGAAGTGCAGGTGGCTGAGCACGACGACATCGATGTCGAGGTCGGTCAGCCCCTGCCGCGCGAGGTTGTCGAGCAGCACGTGCCGCTCCTCCTGGACCGCGAAGCGCTCGCGCAGCCGGGGCTCGAAGAAGGTCCCGACCCCGGTCTCGAACAGGATGTTGCGCGACGGCTCGCGGACCAGCAGCGCGCGGCAGGCCAGCGGGATCCGGTGCCGCTCGTCGGGCGCGATCCAGCGCTCCCAGACGACGCGCGGCGCGTTGCCGAACATCGACCCGCCGTCGAGCCGCTGGGTGTTTCCCGCGACCGGGATGAGACGCCGCTCCATCCGGAGATTCTCGCTTCCGGCTGCCCGGCTGTCACGCTGCCGCTGCGGATCTCGCGGGCCCGCATCCGGTCCGCCGCCGCAGCGTGACAGACGGGGCCCTTTCGCCCCGCGCCCCGGCACGGCATCATCCCGGTCCTCCCGGACCCCCTCGATGCCGACGACTCCCAGGCCTCCCCGCTCGACCGCCGGCGCCCCCGCTCCGGCGGCGGCGCGCGCGCCGGCGATCCTCGCCGGCCTCGAGCGGCTCTACCCGGACGCCGACTGCGAGCTGGTCCACGTCGACCCGTTCCAGCTGCTGGTGGCGACGATCCTGTCCGCCCAGACGACCGACCGGGCCGTCAACCAGGTCACGCCGGGACTGTTCGCGCGCTTTCCGGACGCCCGGACGCTGGCCGTCGCCGACCCGCTCGACCTCGAGCCGCTGATCGCCACGATCGGCCTGTTCCGCAACAAGGCGAAGTCGGTCGTCGGCGCGGCGCGGGCGCTGGTCGAACGCCACGGCGGCGCGGTTCCGCGCGAGCGCGAAGCGCTCGAAGCGCTCCCCGGCGTCGGCCGCAAGACGGCCAACGTCGTGCTCTCGACCGCCTTTCGCGAGCCGGCCCTGGCGGTCGACACCCACGTCACCCGGCTGGCCGGGAAGCTCGGCCTCTCCGCCGCGACCGACCCGCGCCGGATCGAGGACGACCTGACGCGGCTGTTCCCGCGCGAGCGCTGGGGGTTCGTCAGCCACGCCCTGATCTGGCACGGCCGCCGCGTCTGCGACGCCCGGACGCCGCGCTGCGAGGCCTGCGGCCTCGCCCCCCACTGTCCCTCGGCCTTTCTCGCCGCGAAGCGGCCGGCCGCGAAGAAACGGAGTCCACGGTGACCCTGCGGGTGATGCTGATCGCCGGCGCGCGGCCGAACTTCATGAAGATCGCCGCGGTCCACCGCGCGCTCGTCGCGCGGCCCGCCTTTCGAGGTCAGCCTGGTCCACACCGGCCAGCACTACGACGCCGCGATGAGCCGGCTCTTCTTCGACGAGCTGGGGATCCCGGCGCCGGACGTCAACCTCGAGGTCGGCTCGGGCACGCACGCGGCGCAGACCGCCGAGATCATGAAGCGCTTCGAGCCGGTCGTGCTCGAGCGCCGGCCCGATCTCGTCGTGGTGGTCGGCGACGTCAACAGCACCGCGGCCTGCTCGATGGTGGCGAAGAAGATCCCCGGCGTCGGGCTGGCCCACGTCGAGGCCGGGCTGCGCTCGTTCGACCGCTCGATGCCCGAGGAGATCAACCGCCTCGTCACCGACGCGCTGTCGGACCTGCTCTTCACCTCCGAGCCGTCGGGGGAGCGGAACCTGCGCGCCGAGGGGATTCCGGCCGAGCGGATCGTCCCGGTCGGGAACGTGATGATCGACACCCTGCGCACCCACCTGCCGCGGGCCGCCGCGGCCGGCGCGCGCCAGCGCCTGGGCCTCCCGGAGCGGACCTACGCGCTGATGACGCTGCACCGCCCGTCCAACGTCGACGACCCGGCCGTCTTCGGGCCGCTGATGGACGCGATCGCCGAGGTCGCGGCGCGGCTGCCGGTCGTCTTCCCGGTCCACCCCCGGACCCGCGCCACCCTCGGGCGCTGGGGGGCGGAGCGGGGCGGGATCCCGGCCGGGCTGGTCGTCCTGGACCCTCTCGGGTACCTCGACTTCCTTGGCCTGATGACCGGGGCCCGCCTGCTGATGACCGATTCCGGCGGGGTCCAGGAGGAGACGACCGCGCTCGGGATCCCCTGCCTGACGCTGCGCGAGAACACCGAGCGCCCGGTAACGGTGGAGGTGGGGACCAACCGGCTGGTCGGGCGCGACCCGGCCCGGCTGCGCGACGCGGCGTTCGAGGTCCTGGCCGGGAAGGGGCAGCGCGGGGCGCTGCCGGAGGGCTGGGACGGCCGGGCCGCGGAGCGGATCGCCGAGGCCCTGGCCGGATGGGATCGGCGACTCCGTTGACCGGAAGCCCCGGAGAGGCGAGACTTTACCCCCGGATCCGGCGGACCCGTCGCGGGCAGGCCCGCGATTGACGCCCGCAGGAAACCGGACTACTTTGCCCGTGTTTTGAGACGTTCGGAGGGGAGCGGGAGTTCGTGCCGCAGGCACTCCGCCCGGCCGCCCTCCCCGTCCTTGAGATGCCAAGAAGGAGACGAAAATGCGTTGGACCAAGGCAGCGATACTGGCTCTGGGCATGACGATGCTGTTCGGCGCGGTGGCGCTGGCCGGGGATGACTTCACCGGACCCTACTTCGGCGGCACGCTCGCCTACGTGTCGCCCACCGGCAACGTCAACGTGGACGGCGTGAACTCGGAACTCGCCAACGGCTGGGGCGCCGCCCTGCTCGGCGGCTACCGCTTCGACAAGCTGTGGCAGCTCGACGGCGAGATCATCTACTCCTCTCACACCTTCAAGTTCAACGACCTGGTCAACGACGTCTCGGGGGATGGTGACACCTCGGTCATTCAGTACCTGGCCGAAGCGAACTTCCATTTCCTGTACTACTGCGGCGTGCAGGTCTACGCCGGCCCGGTGATCGGGCTCGCGACGTTCGACGCGGTCGATCTCGGCACCGCGAACTTCGAGATCGACAACACGTTCGTCTACGGCGCCAACATCGGCATCGACGTGCCGTTCTCGGGACGCGACGACGAGAAGGGCTGGAACTTCACCGCGCGCGTGAAGTACCTGATCATGGAGCCGGATACCCAGAACACCGCGGACTGCGAATTCTGCGGCGGCGTCGGCGACGGTGGCGACTCGGGCGGTTCGAGCGGCTCGACCGACGTGAGCCACTACAATCTGAAGGTCGACCCCTGGGTGCTCCAGGCGGGCATCCTCTACAAGTGGTAGCCGGCGCTCCCCGGGGCCGCCTCCGGGCGGCCGCGGGGGCGTCCCGAACCGATCGCGGGCGCGGCCTCCGGGCCGCGCCCGTTGCTTTTCCGGGCGCTGGGCTCCGGGCCGGAAGCCGCGCGGGGCGGGCGGTTTCGCGGTTCGGCCCGGCCGGGTGAGGGGCCCGTTGTCGGGCGGCCCTCCGGGCCCCACATTGTCAGGGAGCGGCGACCCGCGGGTCAGGGCGGTTCGCCTGCGCCGGCGGGAGGCCGGCCCCCGAGAGGAGACGCACCGCATGAACTCGCTGAAGGTCCTCGCCCTCGCCACGCTGGCTATCGCGCTCGCGCCCGCCGCGTTCGCACACGATCCCACCAACGTGTACGACCCGGCCGTCAAGGTGGTCTCGACGGTGGAGAATCAGTACCTGTACACGCCGCACGCCAGCGGCCGGGTATCGCTGGTCTACGTCAGCCCGACCGGCGACGGCGACCTCTTCGGCTCGACCGCCGAAGCCGCAAGCGGCTGGGGCGGATCGCTCGGGTGGGAGTTCCGCTGCGGCCACTGGATCGGGATCGACCTCAACGCGATCTACGCCAAGCACGACATCGACGTCGGAGGGTTCGGCACGATCGGCCAGACCGCCTTCGTGCCGATCACGCTCGGACTCAACGTGCACGTGACCCCCGAGAAGAGCCCGGTCGACGTCTTCCTCGGGCCGCTGTTCGGCTACGCGATGTACGACGACCTGTCGGCCAAGGTCGACGGCTCGACGGTGGCGATCGACGTCGACTCCAATTTCATCTACGGCCTGAACCTCGGGATCGAAGTGCCGGCGCCCCGGCACGGCTGGGCTTTCTACGCCTCGGTGAAGTACCTCGTGACCGAGTACTACGGGAGCCTGACGGTGGACGGCGCGGGGATGGACAACGTGGGTGTCGACGTCGACCCGTGGATCGCCCAGGCGGGAATCGCCTTCCGCTACTGATACCGACCGCGCCGCACGGCATCGTGCTCGAGGGCCGGGACCCGCGTCCCGGCCCTTCGCTTTTCGGGCCCGCTTGGTCATCATGGCGGGCGAGATGTGCCCCCCCTCCCAGCCGTCCCCGCTCCCGCCGGCGCCGCTCCCCGCCGAGCGGGCGATCCGGACCTGCCCCAACTGCGGCCGCGAGCTGGCCGAGCGGAAGTGCAAGCTCTTCTGCGAAACCTCCGGTTGCGGCTACTACCTCAGCTGCGCCGACTACTACTGAGCGCCCCCCGATGCTGCTGACGCTCCACCTGCTGCTGGCGGTCGTCCCGGGGCTGCTCGCCCTCGCCGCCGCCGTCGCGCTGGCGGCGGGGATCGTGCGCGGGCGCCGGGAGCTGTTCGCGCGGGGCCTCGCGCTGCTGCTGGGCGCCGCGGCGTGCGCCGTGCCCGCAACCCTGACCGGGTGGCCGGCCTGGGGCGCGGTCGCCTTCGCGGACGGCTACTCGGCGGCGCATGCCGAAGCTCACCGCACCGCCGGCCTGTTCGCGGCCGGTGCGGCGGTCCTTGCCGCCGCCGTCGCCTGGCGGGCCCGCAGCCGGATGAAGGCGCGGGGCGGGGTCAGCCGGGCACTTGCGCTGGTCACCGCGCTGGTGGCGGCGTTCGCGGCGCTGCTCGGCGCCTGGGCGGTCGGCTCCGGCTGGCAGATCCGCCGCCCCGAACTGCGGCACTACGAGGCGCGCACCAACGAGCTGCCGGTGGAGCGGGGGACGCCGCGCGTCGGGAGCGGCCCGCCGCCCCAGGACTGAGCCTCGATCCCGGTCCCGTCCGCGCTGCGGACCGTCAGACGCGCCAGGGCTCGGGAGCGGCCGGCCGATCCGGGAGGGGCGAGGCGGCGGCCAGCGCGCTGGTCACGAACCGGTGCGCGGCGGCAGCGGCGTCCGCGGCAGGCAGTCCCAGCGCGAGGTAGCCGGCCGCGGCGATCGATCGCGCCCCCGAGGCGCCGCGGCTGCCGGCGTGGGCGGTTGCGACCGCTTCGACGATCGACGCCTCCGCCGGCCCGGCGAGCGCCGCCGGCGTTCCGGTCGCAGCGTCGGCGCCCGCCCCGGCCCCGTCCGTGGCCCCGACCACCAGCGCGACCCGGGCCGGTCCCGCCAGCGCGCGGGCGAGTTCCAGGAGCGATTCCCGCGATCCGTCGTACGGCCGCCCGGTCACCCGGGCGGCATCGGCGGCACCCGCGACCACGAGCGCCGCACCTGCGAGCGCTCCGAGCGCTCCCGGGCCGCGCCAGGCGAGGTCGGCCACCAGCGGCGCGCCCAGCGCCCCGGCGGCGGCGGCCACCGCCTCGGCCTGCGGCTCTCCGGCGAGGATCCCCGCGTGGACGACCCGCAGCGCGCCGTGCAACGCCTCCACGGCGGCGGCGAGCTGGTCGGCGAAAGTGCCGGGATCCACCGCGCGCCCCGGCCGCGTGCCGAGCGCACGGTCGACCGCGATCACCGCCGCGACCGGGGCCATCCGCACGCCCAGGCGCCCGAGGAACGCGCCATCGAGGCCGAGCCCGGTTTCGCCGGTGGGATCGAGCCGGCCGACGCTGAGGACGATCGGGGTGGCACCGGAGAGCAAGGGCCGCTCCTTCCAGGTGCATTATCCCCGCCCGCGCGCGCCGCGTCTCCGGCCCCGGGCGTCTCGGCGTATCTTCCGGCAGGAGCTGTCGATGCGTGGAGGGGGGACCCGCCGGGCGTGGTGCGTCACGGTCCGCCGGGCTGCCCTCGCGGCGTGCCTCGCGGCGCTGCTCGCAGCGGGCCTGTCCGCTCCGCCCGCCCTCGCGGCACAGCCGCCCGCGGTGACGCACGACTGCGCGCCGCGGGTCAACACGCTGCCGCGGCCCTGTGACAACACCACCGACGTGCCGTCCACCACGACGATCTACTTCGAGGTCACCGTCCCCTCGACGAATCCGGCCGCCGCCGACGTCGACCCGGACAGCGTCACCGCCTCGCTCTCGTGGCCCGGCGGCGGACCGCTGTCGATGCTCCTGCCGGGCCAGGTCCCCGGCGACGGGTTCGCCGGCCGCACGATCCCGCTCTTCACCGACGGCGGGCGGCGCGGCTACGGCTTCTTCATCGAGCCGCGGCAGCCGCTGCGGGCCTCGACCGTCTACACCGTGCGCGTCGACGCGCGGACCCTCTCCGGCGCGGCGCTCGACCCGGCCGGCGCGGCCTGGTCCTTCGCCACCCGCCGGCCGCTCGAGGGCGCGACGGCTCGTTTCGACGTCGACCTCGCCGCGCCCGCGTTGACCTGGCGGGGGCGGTTCTTCGCCGGTGCGATCAAGCCCAACTTCGGCACGTCGGCGCTGTTCCAGCAGGAGCCCGTCTACGCGCTGATCGATGCGGCGCGGGCCGACGCGCCGGAGTTCTTCCTCCAGCAGCGCGACTGGCCGCTGTTCGCCGACTTCTGGCAGGCCAACGGCTTCTTCGACGGCAACCCGAACCTGGTGCGCGAGCGCGAGACGCGGCGGATCACGCAGATGCAGGACGGCGGCTCGCGCACGGTCCTGACCGTGGCCGACATGCTCGAGGCACCGCTCTACAACATCGCGCCCAACCGGCCGCTGTCCCCGGACTACCATGCCGGCGACCAGGTACTGGTCTGCGACCGCAACAAGTGCGAGACCGCGACCGTGCAGTCGGTCAGCGACGCCCTGCGCCAGGTGAATGTCAGCCGTCTGGCGACCCCGCCGGGCAGCTGGACGCTGAACTGGGCCGGCTCGACGCCGCTGGACAACCCGGCGACCCCGGACAACTTCTCGCTCCCGCTCGGCTCGTTGCGCAAGCTCGCGCCGGCGGGAACGCCCCGCTACTACTGGAAGCGCCTCGACGACGAGTGGGACCGCCACGTCGCGCACGGCCGGCGGCCGCACGTCAACTTCGCGGCCCCGCCCTACGACCTCAGCCGCACCGCGCTCGGCCAGGACCCCTCGGGCGGAGACTCGCCCTACCCGCCGAAGGACTGGACCGAGTGGCACCACGTGGTCCGGGCGGTCGTGTTTCACATCCTCGACCGCTACGGCGCACAGGTCGCCGACTGGACCTACACGGTCGGTAACGAGCCCGACCTCGACATCTTCTGGAAGGGGACCGACAACGAGTTCCTCGCCTTCTACGACCACACCGTGAACGCGGTTTTCAAGGCCTTCGAGGAGCGCGGGATCGACAGTGCGCGGATTCGCGTCGGCGGACCGGAAGCGACCGGCCTGTTCGAGGGCTACATCACGCAGATCCTCTACCACGCCTCGCCGACCGCGGTGAACCCGGCGGCCGGCTTCGAGGAGCGCAACTTCGTCTGCCTCGACCCGGCGTTCGCGCCGCTGCTCTCGCAGCGTCTCGCGGCGCACTGCGCGGCGCACCAGGACCGCGGCACGCCGCTCGACCTGGTCTCCGTCCACGGCTACAAGCGCGCCGCCGAGGCCGCGGCGACCCTGATCGGCGCGCGCAACCAGGCGCTCTCGATCGACGGGCCGTACTTCGCGGGGCTCTCGGTCAACAGCCACGAGACCACCCCGGACTGGATTCCCGGGCGCGATCCGGGATCGCGCGACATGTACCGCTGGGGCGGCTACTTCTCGTCCTGGGGGGCCGACTTCTTCCGCCGCCTGCTGGAGGAAGGGGCGGCCGATCCGCGCAAACGCGCCGGCGAGCTCACGCTGACGACCTGGCCCTTCAACACCAACTTCTCCGGGTACGCCTGCATCGCCGGCCAGCTGCGGATCGACGCCGACGGCGACGGGACGCAGGACCGGGTCGACGCGGTGCCGGTCCCGTTCTTCCACATGGCGCACCTTGCGGCGCGGATGTCGCACGAGGTCGCCCCGCTGGCCGCTGTCGAGGACGCCGGCTCCCGGCTCTCCGGCTGGCGCTCGGTCGAGCCCGCGGCGGACCTCGTGCTGCTCTACGCGCACGACGCCGACGATGCGCCGGGCGAAGAGCGCGGAGGCTGGGACCTGACGCTGGCGCTGGCGAACCTGCGCTTCCCGCTGGTCGAGGTGACGGAGTACCGGCTCGACCGCGAGCACGCCGCGCGCGCGGCGCTCGACGCGCTCCCGGAGCGCGGCGAAAGCGGGGTCTACCGGCCGGACGAAGTGGCGGCGTTCGAGGCGGCGGCGAAGCTGGCGCCGTACGGTGCGCCGCAACGCCACGCCGTCGTCGCCGGCCGGCTCGATCTTCCGTCGCGCCTCGTGGCGCAGGGGGTCGTCTTCCTCGAGATCCGGCGCCCCGACCCCGATCGCGACGGCGTGTACGACCCGGACGACAACTGCCCCGACACGGTCAATCCCGACCAGCTCGACGCCGACGGCGACCTCCACGGCGACGCCTGCGACTGCGCGCCCGGCGATCCGCTGGTGTTCGCCGCGCCCCGCGAGGTGACGGGTCTCCAGCTCGGCGTGGACGGAGCGACGATCGCCTGGGACTCGGCGGCGCCGTTCTGCGGCAGCGCGACCGTCCACGACCTCTATCGCGAGGCCGCGGAGCGCGTGCCGGCGGGCGGCGCGGGGGGCGGCGCCTGCCTCGCCCCCGGGACGCCCGCGGCGTCGTTCGTGGACGCCGACCGCCCCGCGGCCGGGACCGGCTACCGCTACCTGGTGCGGGCGCGCAACGCCTGCGCGGCCGGGCCGTGGGGCGATTCCAGCGACGGCCTGCCGCGACACGTGAGCGCTTGCCCGTAAGCCGCCCGGGCAGCCTAGAATCGTCGGGTGCGCAGCCACGAGTCGAGTTCCCGCCCCCGGATCGTCGCCAACCTCGCGATGAGCGCCGACGGCAAGATCGACAGCGTCTATCGCGAGGGGCGGGGCCTGGGCTCGCGTCTCGACCGCGACCGGCTCGACGAGCTGCGCGCCGAAGCCGACGCGGTCGTCGTCGGCGCCGCGACGATCCGCGCCGAGGATCCGCCGCTGGGGGTGCGCGACCCGGGGCGCCGCCACCAGCGGCTCGGCGAGGGACGCCCGGCGCACCCGACGCCGGTCGTGCTCAGCCGCACCGCCGACATCCCTCTCACCGCGCGCTTCCTCGGCGGGGACGCGCCGCAGAAGATCCTGGCCGTTCCCGCGGATCTCGACCCCTTTGCGACCGCACCGTACGAAGCGCTCGCGGCGAGCGGCGGGGTGCGGGTGCTGCGGGCCGGCGCGGGCACGGTGGACCTGCAGGCGCTGGTCGCCGCGCTGCACGAGGACGGCGCGCGGCTGATCGTGGTCGAAGGGGGCGGCGACGTCGTCGCCGCGTTCCTCGCGGCCGGGCTGCTCGACGAGCTGCGCCTGACGCTGGTACCGGCGCTGCTCGGCGGCCGGGACGCGCCGACCCCGGTGGAGGGCGGGGGCTGGGCCTTCGCCGACCGGCGGCGGCTGACGCTGCTCGAGTCCGAGCGCGTCGGCGACGAACTGTACCTGCGCTACGAGGTCAATCTCCGGCCCGACGAAGACTCGCTTGCCAAGCCCTGACCGCGGGGGCAACATGCCCGCTTCCCGCGCGGCCGCGCCCCGCCAGCCGGCCCCCGGGACGAGGACTCCATGACCTACGTGATCACCCAGCCGTGCATCACCGTGAAGGACGCCTCCTGCGTCGCGGTCTGCCCCGTCGAGTGCATCCACCCGACCAAGGACGAGCCGGACTTCGCGACCGAGAGCCAGCTCTACATCGACCCCGAGACCTGCATCGACTGCGGCGCCTGCGAGCCGGAGTGCCCGGTGGACGCGATCTTCGAGGAAGAGTTCGTCCCCGAGAAGTGGAAGAGCTTCACGGCGATCAACGCCGACTGGTACAAGAAGCGCTGAGATGGGAGAGGCCCCGGCGCTCGCCCCCTGGGCGCAGCCCGACGCGCGGACGCGGGGCCGGCGCCACGACGAGCCGGAACACGGATACCGCCCCGTCTACGCCCGCGACCGCGACCGGATCATCCACTGCCGCGCGTTCCGCCGCCTCGAGTACAAGACGCAGGTCTTCGTCAACCACGAGGGCGACCACTACCGCACGCGCCTGACGCACTCGATCGAGGTCGCGCAGATCGCCCGCACGGTGGCGCGGGCGCTCGGGCTCAACGCCGACCTGTCCGAGTCGCTGGCGCTGTCGCACGACCTCGGGCACACCCCGTTCGGGCACCTCGGCGAGGAGGTGCTCGACCCGCTGCTGCGCGCGCTGGGAGGCTTCTCCCACAACCGCCAGACGCTGCGGATCGTCGAGGTCCTCGAGCAGCGCTACCCCGACTTCCCGGGGCTGAACCTGACCTGGGAGGTGCGCGAGGGGATCGCCAAGCACAGCGGCACGCCGGACCTGGCGCGCTTCCCCGAGGCGGCGGAGTACGACCCCGCCGTGCCGCCGCCGGTCGAGGCGCAGATGATCGACCTCGTCGACGAGATCGCCTACAACCACCACGACATCGACGACGGGCTGGAGTCGCGGCTGCTCGAGGTCGACGACCTGGTGCGCACGGTGCCGCTGTTCGGCCGGGTCTACCAGGACGCGGCGCGGCGCTGGCCGGCGCAGGGCGATCGGATGTGGGTCAAGATCGCGCTGCGCGGGGTGATCGACACCCTGGTGAGCGATCTCGTCGACACCACGCGGGCCGAGTTGACGGCGCGCGGGCTGCATTCGGTGGACGACGTCCGCGCGCAGGCCCGCTGGCTGGCCGCGCTCTCGCCCCCCGTCGCCGCCGAGAACCGCGTGCTCAAGCACTACCTGCACGAACACCTCTACCGCCACCCGCGCATCCTCGAGACGAAGCGTCACCTGGCCGACGTGCTGCGGGACCTGTTCGCGGCCTACGCCGCGCGCCCGGCCGAGATGCCGGAGCGCTTCGCCGCGCTGGCCGAGACGGAGGGCGCGGCGCGCGCCGCGAGCGACTACCTGGCCGGCATGACCGACCGCTTCGCGCTGCAGGAGCACCGGCGGCTGTGCGGCGGGCCGGGGCCGGACGCGTTTCCGTTCGCGACGCGGCCGTAGGGGCCGGTCCGGGGGCGTGCCGGCCCGGCGACGCTTTGACAGTCCGGGCCGGTGGACCCGAGAATCCCGCCCTTCGCTTCACCGTCTTCGCCCGAGAGAAGTCACCGGAATGCCCCAAGGAGGCTCCATGAAAGCGGCAACGATGTTCTCGATCTCCTCCCTGATCCTGGCGATGTCCGCCTCGATCCCGGCCGCGACGGCGGACAGCGCCGAGGCGACCTGCCAGCTCCGCAAGGACGGCGAGACCAAGGCGAGCGCGTCCGGCCCCTGCACCTTCTCGCAGCGGCAGGGCAACATCGACATCGACCTGAAGAACGGCGACACGGTCAGCCTGACCCTGGGGGACAAGGCGAACCACTACAAGGACCAGAAGGGGAGGACGGTCGTGCGGACCGTGCTCCCGGACGGCGCCCACGAGTACAAGTGGGAGGGGAAGAAGCTCCTCGTGACCTTCGAGACGACGGGGTCGGCCACCCACGGCCAGCAGGGTCAAAGCAAGCCGCAGGCCGATTCCGACACGCCCGCCAACCTGCGGGACCTCGTCGGGGGTCGCCGCGTCGGCGGCGAGGTGGACGACGAGCTGGTGCGGCGCGGCTACGAGCACATCAAGGACGACGTCAACGAGCCCGACGTCTGGAGCTACTGGCGCCGGAAAGGCAGCTCGGAGTGCGTCGTCGTCCACTTCGACGCCAAGCGCGTCGTCCAGTCGATCGCTCCCGGGCTCGCGAGCAGCTGCAAGCGCTGACGGTTGGCGGCATACGACCGCCGGTCCGGGCCCCCAGCGGCGGTCCGGGCCGGCGCTAGCCTCCCCGGACGAGAGCGTCCGGGACCTCGTACCGCTCGTCTTCTCCGAGCTTCACGACGGTGAGATCACCCGTGCGCGTGAAGGTCAGCGGGCCGGTCGAATCCGACGCCACGGGATCGCCCTTGACGAACAGGACGCGGCGCACGAGGCCGCCGGGGCCGTGCACCTCGACCGTGGCGGTGCCGTCGAAGCCGCGGCGGGTGACGAAGGCCTCGCACTCCTGCGGCTTCGTCTCGAACGGCGGCACGCACGGGATCTTGGCCGAGGCGTGGAAGGAAGTGCCCGGGACGAGCGCGTCCTTCGAGGCTGCCGTCGGCGCGAGCGCCTGGCCGGTCACGCCGAGGGTCAGCGTGTAGTTGCTCGACTCGTTGCGGCGCGCGGCGGGGCGCATCAGGTAGACGCGGACCGTGTAGTCGCCGTCGGTCGGGGAGCATGCCCTTGAAGTCCGCGCCGCTGTCGCCGACGAACATCGCGACGTCCGAGCTGCCCGGCGGGAGCACGTTGAAATAGTTCTGCGGGTTGGACTTCTTCAGCGCTACGACCAGCGTCTGGCCGGCCCCCGCGCGCAGGACGTAGTCGACGATCTGGTCACCCTTCAGGGCGCCCTGGATCGTGGCGCTGCTCGCGCCCGGCTTGAAGTGGACCGTTTCCTTGCGGATCTGCTGCGCCGTGGCCGGAACGGCGAGCGCCAGCAGGACCGCGACCGTCCCGATCGTCATCGACATCGATCTCATCTCGCCACCTCCCTCGACGCGCCCGGTTCTCGATCCCGGGATCCCGCCGCAGCTACCCTTTCTTCTTCTTCTCCTGCTCCGCTTCGACGACCGTGAAACCGGCGGGAGTCGTCGTTTCCGCGGTGGCTGCGGTCGGGGTGACGACCATCGTCGTTCCCGCGACCATCGCGCCGGCGACCTTCTCGACGAACTCGGGAGAGATCCGGACGCCCGAGAGCAGCGCCTCCGTCGTCTGCGCATCCATTTCCTTGCCCGCGAGCACCATCCAGCGCCGCTGCGGCGAGTCGGCTGCGCCGGCGCTCACCGCCACGCCCGGCGGCTGGAGCAGCGTGAAGATGTGCGGCATCAGCTTGCGCTCGGGATCGGTGAGCGTGAACGGGGCCCGGCCGATCTCGACCCCGTTGCGGAAGATCCGGACGCGGCCGTCCGCCCCGCTGACCAGGACCGACACCGGTCCCTCGGGGGCCGCCTCCGGTTTCCAGACGTAGTCCCCGGTGCGCACCGGCTCCGGGGCGTGATTGCCCGCCGCGTCGATCGGCGCGAACAGCCCGGGGTGGGCGACCGTCGAAGGGAACTGGGACTCGTCGGAGACGACCACGGTCATCCCCTTCTTCGTCTCGGCGAACAGCAGCTTGGCGAACTCGTACGGCATGCGGACGCAGCCGTGCGAGGCGGGATAGCCGGGGAGCTTGCCCGCGTGAAGCGCCACGCCGGACCAGGTCAGTCGTTCCATGTACGGCATCGGCGCGTTGTTGTAGACGTTCGAGTGGTGGTCGACGTCCTTCTCGAGGATCGTGAAGACGCCGGTCGGCGTCTCGTGCCCCTTCTTTCCCGTCGACACCGTCGCGACGCCGATGACCACACCGTTGCGGTAGACGTGCGCGCGCTGATCGGGCAGCGAGACGACCATCACGATCGGCCCCTCCGGCGAAGCCTGGGGGTACCAGAAGTACTCGCCGGGCTTCAGCGTTGCGGGCGGTGCGGTCCGGGCGACCCCCACCGTGGAGGTGGACTTGGTCGGGACCTGCTCCGGGGCGGCGGTGGCCGGGAGGAGGGCGAGGAGGGCGAGGGGACGACGAGGGGTGCGGGGGCCGAGATGCGCATGAGCTTCGTACTCTCCCTTGAGAAAACAGCCAGTCAGCCGGCGACAACCGCTGCCGCGAGCCGGTGCCATTTTCCGCGCCCCGCGGAACAATGCAACGGTCGAGCGGTTCTCCTCCCTGTGCGTCCCGCCGCGTTCGCCCGGCGCTTGCCGCGGCCGGGAGCGGTCGCTAGACTCCCGCGGCCGCCAGCCACCAGGGAGATTCGACATGGCCCGCCCGACGACCCGATCGCTTGCCCTCCTCCTGTTCGCGACGCCCGCGCTGTTCGCGGCCGCAATCGGCTTCGCCGCCGCGCAGGAGTTGACCGAGGAGTGGGGCGTCAAGCGCCCGGGCGGCGAATACCGCACCTACCGCGCCGGCAACCTCGACAACTGCATGGACGCCTGCCGGGCGGACCGGCGGTGCCGGGCATATGTGTACAGGACGGGCTCGACCGAGTGCTCGCTGAAGGGGACGGTCGGCAACAAGGAGCGGGACAGCAACCGCGTCAGCGGGGTGAAGAAGTCGGGCGGAGGCTCCTGGGAGAACGACTACGGCACGCACCGCAGCGCGTCGGAGGCCTGTCGCGCGGAGGTCGCGCGGAGGGTTGGCGTCGGCTCCCAGGACGTGCGGCTCGAGTACGACGACGGGCGCAACTCCAACAGCACCTTCATCTGGCGCGCCGCGAGGAAGCGCGGCAACTGCGTCGCCAACGACCGCGGCCGCATCGTCGAGTTCAACGACTGGGGCTGGGGGAACGCCTCGAACCCGCGGCCGCAGTGGAAGCAGGACCCGGAAGGGGTCTGCCGCCGGGAGGTCGAGCGGCGCGTCGGCGTGCCGCGCCAGGACATCAACCTGTCGAGCGTCGAGTACGCGGGCGGTTCGGCCTTCATCGACTGGCGGGGCGGGGGAGAGCGCGGAACGTGCGAGCTGAACGCGCGCACGGGCGAGTTCATCACCCTCCAGGGCCACGGCAACTCCTACGAGTCGTACGACTCCGGGCGCCCGAGCCAGGACCAGATCTCGCGCGGCTCGCAGAAGTGCCGGGAGGAGGCGGCGGCGCGCACGAACACCCGCGCCTCGAACGTCAGCGTCGAGTTCAAGCGGGTCAAGGACGGGGCGCTGGTCTACGCCTGGAGGGCCGCGGGCGAGCGGGGAAAGTGCGGCGTCAGCGAGTACGGCCGCGTCGGCTACTTCGAGCGCGACTGAGGAACGCCGCCCGGCCCCTACCGGATCCGCACCACGACCTTCCCCAGCGCCTTGCGCTCCTCCAGCTTGCGGTGCGCGGCGGCCAGCTCCTCGAACGGGAAGACCGAGTCGACGACCGTCTTCAGCCGCCCCGCCCCGATCAGCTGCACGATCGTCACCAGGTCGGCGCGGCGGCCCATCGTCGAGCCGAGGATCTCGAGGTTCCTGAAGAAGACCGGGCGGAAGTCGGCCTTCATCTCGAAGCCCGACGAGGCCCCGACGAAGACGTATCGGCCCCCCTTGCCCAGCGTCTGCAGCGAGCCCGGGAAGCTCTCCTGCCCGACGTGGTCGGCGACGACCTGGATCCCGCGCGGGCCGGCCCAGTCGCGGACCCTCTTCACCCATCCCGGGTCCTTCGAGTCGAACGCCTCCTCGGCCCCCAGCGTGAGCGCGAGGGCGCGCTTCTCCGGCGTCCCCGCGGTGGCGACGACGCGGGCCCCGTGGAGGCGAGCGACCTGGATCGCCGCCACCGAGACCCCCGACGCCGCGGCGTGGACCAGCACCCGCATCCCGGGCTCGACGCGCGCCTTGTGGACCAGCATGTGCCAGGCGGTGAGGAAGGTCAGCGCGAACGACGCGCCGCTCTCGAGGTCGAGCGCGTCGGCCAGCGGCCAGACGCTCGTCGCCGGCAGCACGAGGAACTCGGTCGCGGTCCCGTTGCGCGCCTCGCCGAGGATCGCGTAGCTGGGACAGAGGTTGTCCCGGCCGGCAAGGCAGCTTTCGCAGCGCATGCAGGAGACCCCCGGCATGATGAAGACCCGCGTCCCCGGCAGCGGCCCGGCCACCCCGTCTCCCAGCGCGTCGATCCGCCCCGAGCCGTCGCAGCCGGGGACGATCGGCAGCGGGAAGCGCACCCCGGGTATTCCGCGCCGGACCCAGATATCGAGGTGATTGAGCGCCATCGCCTCGAGCCGCACCCGGACCTCGCCCGGGCCGGGCTCGGGGAGGGGAAGCGCCTCCATCCGCAGCACCTCGGGGCCGCCGTGCTCGTGGATCCGGAACGCGCGCATCGTCGTCGCGGCCGCCATCGGGCTCTCCTCCGAAAGCCGGATTATAGTCACCGGGTGCGCACGCCCCTCCCGCCCGCGTTGGCCGCCGCCGCGCTGCTCGCGTCGTTCGCGGGCGGCTGCTCGCCCGGTTCGGACGAGCCCGAATCGCCGCTCCTCGACTCCCCGGCGATTGGAGCTGCGGATGCCCGCCGAGAGCGTCCCGCCCAACCTCGGGATCATCGACATGAAGGCCTACCAGGTCCTGGTGTCGCGCGACGAGCGCCGGGTCCTGGTGCGGGCGCTGATCGAGAATCAGTCGGCGCACGACCTGCCCTCGCCGTTCCGGCTGGACGTCAGGCTGCACCGCGGCGGGCAGGCGGTCGGGACCTGCCGCGGCGACGAAGGGCTGCCGGCGGCGCGGGTGGCGCTGTGCGAGGTCTGGATCGACCCGAAGGACCCGGCGCTGGAGGGGGCGATCCTCGAGGTCGAGCTGGCGCGCAACGTCCCCGGCTTCGCGGAGTGGGACAAGGTCCCGGCCGACGACCGGCGCGAGGTCGTGCTGCGCACGCTGACCGAGGAGACCGGGACGCTCCGGATCACCGAGTGGTCGCTCGAGCCGGTCATGCTGCCGCGCGGGGGCGAGGTCAGCTTCCGCTTCGCGGTCGAGGGAGCGCACCTGGTCTGGCTGATGTCCGAGGAGAAGACGCCCCGCCTGCTCGCCGGGAACCCGGCCGACGGTCTGCTCGAAGGAGGCGGCCGGGTCAACGTCCTGACCACCGGCCCGGTCACGCTGATCGCGCGGAACTCGCTCGGCGTCTACGTCTACCGCGCGGCGCCGGTCTTCGTCAGCGGCACCACCGGCGAGCTGTGGGCGGCGGCACAGGTTCCCACCGCGAGCGGCAACGCGCAGGCGCAGATCCTGGAGCCCGGGATCTACGACATCTACGAGCAGGATCAGCTGCTGCTGGAGAGCATCCGCGCTTTCCAGCGCGGCCTCGCCGCGCCGGGGGCGCCGTGAGCGGGACCGCCGCATCCGGGCGGCCCGGCGCCGTCCGGCTGTTCGAGGTCGGGCCGCGCGACGGGCTGCAGAACGAGGCGCTGCTGGTCCCGCTCGAGCAGAAGCTGCGCTTCGTCGAGCAGCTGATCGCGGCCGGGCTCTCCGACATCGAGGTCGGCGCCTTCGTGCACCCGAAGTGGGTGCCGCAGATGGCCGACGCCGACGAGCTGGTGCGGCGCCTGCCCGCGCGCGAAGGGGTCCGCTACTGGGCGCTGGTCCCCAACGAGCGCGGCCTCGACCGCGCGCTGGCCGCGGGCGCCGCGCACCTGGGACTGCTGGCCTCGGCCAGCGAGACCCACAGCCGCAAGAACATCAACCGCTCGGTGGACCGCGTGCGGGCCGAGAACCGGCGCGTCGCGGCCCGCGCGCTGGCGGCCGGCGCGACGCTGCGCGGCTACGTCTCGGTCGCCTTCGGCTGCCCCTACGAGGGAGAGGTTCCGCTGGACCGCGTGCTGATGCTGGCGGAGGAGTACCTCGAGATGGGCGTCGCCCAGGTGGCGCTCGGCGATACGACCGGGATGGCCGAGCCGGACCAGATCCGCCGCGCCGCGCGCCGCGCGCTGGACGCCTTCGGCGCCGAGCGCGTCGCGTTCCACCTGCACGACACGCGCGGCACCGGCCTCGTCCACGCGCTCACCGCGCTGGAGGAGGGGGTCGCGACGCTCGACGCCTCGACCGGCGGGATCGGCGGCTGTCCCTACGCGCCGGGCGCGGCGGGGAACCTGGCGACGGAGGACCTGCTCTACCTGCTCGACCGCCTGGGGATCGGGACCGGCGTCGAGCTCGAGGGGATCGTCGCGGCCTCGCAGTGGCTGCGCGACGAGCTGGGGCTGGCGATCCCGTCGCGCTACTTCCGGTTCGCGATCGCGGACCGGTGAGATTCGGACCGGCCGGGGCTGGACCGTGGCAACCGGTCGTCAGGCGCTCCGACGTTTCCGCTGGCGACGGACGATCGGGGCCAGGGCCCGGAGGGCCTCGTTTACCGACGTCCCGTCCGGAAACACGTCGAGCACGTCCGGATCGATCATCACGATGTTCGCGCCTTCGGCATAGCGGGCTGCCGTCACCCCGCGGACCGCGTTCGAGAAGTCGTATTCGGGCCGCATCGTGTCACGATCCGATACCCGGGAAGGCGTGCTAGCTTTCTTCTTCATACATGCTCCGCTCTCTGCGAGTCGCCCGCCGCGCGGAGATCAAGCGGGTCCGTGGGGGCCGTTCGGCAAATGCTACCACCAGGAGACGCGCCGAGCGGACATGCCAAGGACAAGATACCGCTGTTCGCCGACCGAGTGGAAGGATCGGATTGAAGCATGGCGAGGGGGTCCGCGAACGCCGTCGTGGCCTCGTCGAAAGAGACGCGGTGCTTGCGCCGGTTGGCGTCTGCCTTCCGCAGGTCCCATTCGAACAGGTAGCCCATGCTCGGCCTCGGACACGATTTCGTGACTCTCCGGACGGGGTCGCGCATCGCCTACTTCTTGAAGAGCGAATCGAACAGCGACTTGTTGTTCTGCGCCGGGACTCCGGCGAGTCGCTTGCCGGTGGCGTCGAGCACCAGGCGCGGCTCGTAGAGGTCGCACGCGTTCGGCGCCCACTTGTCGCCGATCGCCGCCGGGACTGCCTTCTTGCACTGGAAGCGCGCGCCGCTGTCGAAGAAGGCGCAGTGCCGGCACGAGTGCAGCGCGGTCCCGCACTTGTCGCAGGTGGTCATCGGGCCGATGAAGGCGGCCTCGGCCGGCTGCTGGTGGCCGCACTTCTGGCAGCGGATGACTTCCGCCGCCGAGCGCTCCATGCCGCGCTTGAGCCGCTTGACCTGCTCCTCGTTGCCGAGGTCGGGCCGCTGGGGGGGCTTCTCGGGAGTGCGGCGGTCGCGCTGAGCGCCGCCACGGTCCCGTTCCCGGTCCCGGTCGCGCCAACTGTCCACGGGGGGCCTCTCGAACTTGGGGGGAAAGGACGCTCTGGGAGAGAATACGACGAATGCCGGGCGGAGGGTACGGGGAGCGGGGGAATCGTCTCCCGGCCGTTGCCCGCGCGGGATTCGTCGGGGGCGCCGAGCCCTGGAGGAAGAGGATGCTCGCAGCTGTTCGTCGGACCATGAGAAGCGCCGCGGCGCCCGCGATCGCGGCCCTGGCCGCTGTCGTCGCGGCGATCTGTGTCGCCGCAGCCCTGTGCGCCGGCGCGATCGCCGCGCCCGCGTCGCCCCCCGCGCCCGCCGGGCCCCCCGCCCTCGACGAGATCCTCGCCGGCTACGTCAAGGCGCGCGGCGGCCTCGGCGCGCTCAACGGCACGCACTCGATGCGCGCCGCCGGCACGATGACGCTCGGCAGCGCCGCGCCCGTGCCGTTCACGCTCGAGGTCCGGCGCCCGGACAAGATCCGCCTCGAGTACCGCACCGGCAGCGCGACCGTCGTCCGCGCCTACGACGGCAAGCACGGCTTCTCGCTCGTCCTGCGCGAGGGGGCGCCGGTCGAGCCGAAGCCGATGTCGCCCGAGGAGGAGCGGCTCGCGGCCGAGCAGGCCGACCTGGCCGGCCCGCTCATCCTCCCCAAGACGAAGGGGAACAAGGTCGAGTGGATCGGCGAAGAAGTGCTCGACGGACGCCGGACCTTCGCGCTGAAGGTCACCCCGAAGGGACGCACGCCGCGCACGATCTGGCTCGACGCCGAGACGCTGCTCAACGTGCAGGAGGAGGGGACGCGCCGCGCCGGGTCGACGGACGTGGCCTACGTGATCCGCACCGCGGACTGGCGCAAGGTTGGCGAGGCCGGGAAGGAGGCTCGGATCGCGGTGCCGTTCCGGATCGAGACCGGGCTGAAGGACGGCCGCGACCGGCAGGTCTTCGTCTTCGAGACGGTCGAGCTGGATGTCGGCCTGTCCAACGCGCGTTTCGCGCCACCGGTTGAATCGAAGCGTTGAGCCCCCGCCGTGGCCGCCCGCCGCCGCTACCGCGTCTACGTGATCGAACTGCTGAACGACGACGGCTGGCAGGGCGACCCGTCGATCCCCTGGGTCTACGTCGGCCACACCGCCAAGCGGCTGGAGGAGCGCTGGCGCGAGCACGCCGAAGGGGTTCGCGGCAAGTCGACGAAGTGGACCGACGGCCGCTGCGGCCCGCTGCTCGCGGAACTGTACGGGACGATCGAGGCCGTGGCGACGCGCGCGGAGGCGCTGGAGCTGGAGCGCGCGCTGTCGATCCGGCTGCACGAGACCGGTTACGGCGTCCACGGCGATGGGCTGCCGCGCGGGCTGCGGCGCCGGAGCGGCCGCAGCCCGTAGGGGCCGGGCTCCGTCCCGGCCCGCACGTCGACTCCGCGTTTCGGGCCGGCACAGAGGCCGGCCCCTACGCTGCTGCGACGGCAACCGTTGCCCGTGTCCCGACCCAGGCCACAGCGGGCGGCCCCTACCGCCCGTAGTGCCCGAGCAGCCCCTCGCCCTTGACCCCGACCGCCGACACCAGCCAGCAGGTCAGCGAGCCGGGCGCCGACGCCGAGCGGTCCGTGAAGGCGGTGTCGGACGCGCTGACATCCTCGCCGGTGACGTCGACGAAGCTGCCGGAGGCTTGCGGGTCGCTGCCGCGGTACACCGTGTAGGTCAGCGCCGAGCCGACCGGCCACCAGGTCAGCGCCGTCGCACCGCCGGCCTGGCGCGACAGGTCGCGCAGCAGGACCTCCGGGAGCGGGGTCTCCCAGGGGCGCGTCTTCAGCTCCAGCCGCCAGGACTGCAGCGAGCCCACGTTGCCGGCCGCCGCGTCCTGCACCTCGAGCGTCCAGGTCCCGAGCGACGACCGGCCGCGCAGCACGTCGAGGCTGTCGACCGGCGCGGTCAGCGTGTCGTAGGTCGTGTCGATGTTGTCGGCCGAGCCGCCCTGGCGGCTGTGCAGCCGCACCCGCGTCCCGTCGGGCGCGACGAGCGTCACGCGCAGGTCGGCGATGTAGGGGTGCGTGATCTGCACCCGCACGTCGACCTCCTCCAGCTCCTCGTCGAGCGTCACGCCGATGGCCGAGGTCGTCTTCCCGGGGTTGGGGATCGCCTTCGGGGTGTCGGTGGCATCGCGCTGCGTCAGCAGCGGCGCGCCGAGCGGGACGAAGAAGGCGTCGGTCGTGCCGGAGGCGCCCTGCGCCGTCGTCCAGTCGACCGCGAAGGCCAGCTTGTGCCCGGCCGGCGCGTTCGGCGCGACGGAGAGGCCGAAGTGCGGCGCGACCGTCTCGGCCGACGCGCCGGTCCCGAGATCGGGCCACAGGGCGCCAGTCTGCGGCTGGCCGTAAACGGTCAGCGGCCGCAGCGTCCCGGAGATCCCGGTCGCCGCGCCGCCGGCGTTGCGCACCGTCACCGCGAGCTGTCCCGCCTCGCCGGGCGCGAACCAGCCGTCCGCGTTCGTCTCCTGCGCGGCGCGGCTGGCGGTCACGGCCAGCCCGGTCGGGTTCGGCGAGAGGGTCACGTCCAGCCGCGTCGCGTCGCCGCGCGAGCTGGCCACCGTGAACGGGACGACGCGGGTCTGGTACCCGTCGGCGCTGACCTCCAGCTGGTACGAGCCGGCCTTCAGCACGCGCTGGTAGTCGCCCACCGGCAGGTCCGTGAAGAACGGGTGCTGGCGGCCGTCGACGCGCAGCGTCGCGGCGAGCGGCGCGCCGGTCGTGACGTCGGTGACGCGCCCCCGCACGCCGGTCAGCGCGCGCTCCATAGAGGAGAGCATCGACTCGCGGTTGTCGTTCCAGTAGCCGTCGAGGGTGCTGGCGGCCGGCGTCTTGGGGCCGCTCAGCTCGACCGTCAGGTCGAGGTCGCCCTGCCAGACCATGTTCCAGTCCTGCATCCCGCCGTAGATGACGTACCAGTCCGCGCCGTTGGTGATCCCCTGCGAGAACGAGCCGCTGCCGTGCATCGGCGCGTTGTCCTCGGCGTAGTCGAGCGCGATGTCGACCAGGACGTCGTCGTCGGGGGCCACCGAGTAGTTGGGAAGCCCGTTGGTGTTGCCGTCGTAGGGGTAGTTCGTCACGACCGCCCCGCCGTGGAAGTTCCCCGACAGGCTGGTCTGGTGTGCGAACTGCCAGTTCATCATCAGCCCGGTTTCCTTCGCGCGCCCGGCGGTCGTGTTGACCGGATCGTTCCAGATGTCCGGGAAGTCGCGGTTGAGGTCGACGCCGGCCGCGTTGTAGCGCTGGGCCAGCACGTTCCCGTCGGGGTTCATCGAGACCATGATCCAGATCTCGAGGTTGTCGACGAGCCGCTGGACGCGCGTGTCGGTCGCGTAGCGGTCGGTCAGCCAGTCGATCAGCCGCAGCAGGTTCTCCGCCCCGACCTTCTCGTCGCCGTGCATGTTGCCGACGTACTTGAAAGCGGGCTCGTCCTCTTCGACGTCGGGGTTGTCGGTGATCTTCAGCCACCACAGCTCGCGCCCCTGCACGCTCTTGCCGGCCGAGCTGAGGCGCGTGATCGCCGGGTGATCGTTCGCGACCTGCTGCAGCTGCGTGGTCCAGGAGCTGTAGTCGTGGTAGGTGGCCTCGGGGGCCAGCGGCCCGTCCTGCTGCTGCTGCCGGGCGAGGAACTCCGCCAGGCCGGGGTCGGGGAGCTCGGTCCAGGAGAGGCCCAGTGCCTCGAGCTTCTCCATCTCCTCGGCGGTGACGTAGGCGATCACCTCGCGCTGCTCGTCACGCTCGACGTCGAAGCCGGCGTTGAGCAGCTCGGCGAACTCGACCGGGCCGGCGCCCAGGATCCGCACGATCCGGTACTCGGCGCGGCCGAGGGGGCCGATCGGGCGCGGCGCGGGGCCGGCGGCGAGGAGGACGGGGAGAGAGGCCGCCACGAGGAGGGCGGCGAGCGGGCGGATCCGGCCGAGGCCGGGCAAACGCGGCATGAGCGGAGGGCTCCCGGGAAGGGTGCCTCAAATGTACCCGAGAAATGGGGCAGCGGTCGTCCGGGCCGGCGACGCGTTACGGCGGGGCGTCCGCAGCCGGCGCCGGCAGGCCGGCGACGAACCCTTCCAGCCGGGCCTCGACGTAAGGGAAGAACGGGTTGTGGCGGAGCCGCAGGAAGGTCCCGGGGTCGAGGACCAGGACGCCGCGCTCGCCGCGCACCTCCGGCCAGCCGAGGAAGATCCCCTCGTCGCCGGGGCGGCGCTGAGCGCCGTACACCGGGTCGTCGGGCGGGAAGGGGAGGGCCACGTGCGAGAGCGAGAAGACACCGCGCGGCCACTCGAGGCCGATCGGCTCGCGCCGGACCTCGCCGCTTCCCGTCGGGCGGTGGAGCGCGACCAGCGCGCCGCTCTCCGGGCTTTCGTTGGTCAGGACCGTGAGGTCGAACGGCAGCGGGGGGCCCTGGAGGAGATGCTCGCGCGGCGTGCGGGCCGAAGGGAGCATCAACTCGAGGCTCGCGGCGAAGCGGTTGATGTCGAACAGGACCAGCGCATGACCCTCCGGAGCGAGCCGGCGGAAGAGCGCATCGACGACCGCGTCGGTCGAGACCGTACCGTCGGCGACCGACTGGAAGGCCAGGATCGGGGCGACCCCGGCGACGCCCCGCGGGCCGGCCAGCGCCTCGAGTCGGGTCCTGATCGAGCGCGTGATCCTGTGCATCTGGTCCGCACCGTTGACCGCGAACGAGTTGAACTTGTACGGGTCGTACTCCGGCAGGATCGAGCTCCAGGCGGCGCCCGAGAGGCCGGGGATCCCCTCCAGCCGGCCCTGCAGGCGCGCGAACGCCGCCACGCGCGAGATCCCGATCGCGGGGGAGACCAGGACCAGCGCGGCCGGGCGCGGCAGGTCCTCGCCCTGCACGCGGGCCAGCTCGTACTCGACGGCCAGCGCGGCCCCCATCGAGTAGCCGACGATTACCAGCGGCCGCGATGGTCCGATCGCCTCCCGGACGGCGCGGGCGCCCAGCCGCACCGCGGCCTCGAGGTCCGCCACCTTCACGTCGCGCATCCCCGACGGTGCAGCCCCGTGGCCCGGGAGCCGCAGGCCGACCGCCAGGAAGCCGCGCGCGTGGAACCACTCCGCGATCGCCCGCGTGGAGTACGGCGAGTCGGTGAGGCCGTGGAGCAGCAGCACGCCGCCCCGCGGGTCCGGCACGTCCAGCACGAACGTGCGGTTCCAGTTCGGCCGGCGCGCAAGCGGGTTGCTCCTGCTGCCGGGAGCGAAGCGGATGAGGCTCTGCGGGCCGGTCGCCGGAACCTCGGCGCAGACCTCGCGCTCCAGCTGCTCGAAGACGCGGTCCTCGACGCGGCGGTAGTCGTCCAGCGTCCGCACCGTCGCGGCGTCGCCGGCCTGGAACTCCGCGTCGAGGGGAACGCGGTGCCAGAGCTGCGTCTCGGGGAGGCGGCGGAGGTGGACGATGTAGACCACCACCAGGGCAAGGAGCGCGCCGAGCGCCCCGTAGAGCAGGAACAGGCCGAGCTGCCTGATCGCGCGACCGCCCCGCACGCCGCGGTCCTCCCGGCTACTTCAGCTCGTCCGCGACCTTGCGGTGGGCGTCCTCGGCGAAGAACGCCGCCAGCCGATCGAGCGCCTCCTGCTCCTTCGCGTCGATCCGCGGGCCGAGGCCGAAGAAGGCGCCCGACGCCTCCGCGACCCGGCGCGAGAGCGCGACGATCTGCTCGCCCTTGACCACGTCGCCCTTGAGGAAGTCGCGCAGCACGAGCCGGAGTTCGTCGTACAGCGCTCCCGAGGGCCGGGTATCCAGCAGCGACGCCATGAAGAGCCAGGGGTTGCTCTCGGCGGAGTAGCCGCGCGCCTCGACCAGCTTCATCACCTCCGCACGCTCGGAACGCGAGACCGAGCCGTCGGCCCAGGCCACCATCACCAGCGGCACCAGGTCCAGCAGCGGGGCGGTCTCGGTGGTGATCCCGAGCGCCTTGAGGCGGTCGGCCAGCGACACGTCCGAGAGCCCGGCCGCTTGCGCCAGCCGCTCCTTCTCGGCCAGTTCCGCGGCCCGGAGCTCCATCTCGGCGCGCACCCGGCGGCGGTGCGCGGCTTCCTGCTCGGCGAAGTACTTCTGCTCGTTCTCGCTGGGGTTCACGGGCATCGGGTCACCTCCGGGGCGGCGCGCGGTCGCGCGGGGGAGAGGATACCGGGCTGGGCGGCGGATGCTAGCGGTCCGCGAGCAGCCCGAGCAGCTCGGCGCCGTAGCGGTCGAGCTTGGCCGGACCGACCCCCTTGATGCGGGCCAGCGATTCCAGGCTGCCCGGACGGCGGCGCGCGAGCTCCTCCAGCACGCTGTCGTGGAAGACGGTGTAGGCCGGAGTGCGGGCCGCGGCGGCGCGGCCGCGGCGCCATTCCTTCAGCCGTGCAAGCAGGGCCGGGTCGGGCGGCTCGGCGGACAGGTCGGCCAGCGCCCGCGGCGCCTCGCGCGGCGCGCCGCGTCGGCGCGCCCGGGGCGGCGGCGGTTCGGCGGGGAGGCGCGGTGCGGGGAACGGCAGCTCCGGCCGCACGTCGCCTCTCATGACGCGAGCCCCTTCCGGCGCGAGGCCCAGCACCGCGGCCCCGGCGCGGGCCCCGGCGATTGCGCGCCGCTCGACCAGCCCGGCCGAGACGAGCACGTCGAGCAGCTCGCGGATCGCCTCCAGTGGCAGCGCCGCCAGCCGGCCGTGCGTCGGCAGCGCTGTCGAGCCCGCGGTCGACGACCTTCCGGTCGCTGCTCCCGGCCAGCACCAGCGCGATGACCTCTCCGCCGAAGCGGCCGTCGAGCCGTGCGACCGCGGAGAGCGCGATCCTCACCCGCTCGTATTCGGCGTCGCTGAGCGGCCGCACCGGCGCCGTGCGCTCGCCCGAGCAGACGTCGCAGGCGCCGCAGCGCGGCGCGACGCCGCCCCGCGCCGCGCCGGCGAAGTAGTCGTAGATGTAGCGCGTCCGGCAGGCGCGGTGGAAGGCGTAGCGCACGATCGCGTCCAGTCGTTGACGGTCGCGCCGCGCCTTCTCCGCGCGCGCATCGAGGTCCAGCGGCAGCGGTCCCTGGCCCGGCGCGACGCCACGCGCCTCGGCCGCCTGCCGCAGCAGGCGCACCGCGGTCGCGGCGGCCATCGATTCCGCCGCGGTCCGCCCGGCGCGGGTCCCGAGCGACTCGAAGTCCTCCTCGCCTTCGCAGCCGGCGAGCAGCTCCCAGGTGCGCCGCAGCGTCGCCTCGTCGGGGTTCGAGCCCTCGAGGAAGAACTCCTGCGTGCGGATGTCGGCCGGCGAAAAGAGCAGCTCGCAGCGCGCCGGCTTGCCGTCGCGCCCGGCGCGGCCCGCCTCCTGGTAGTAGGCCTCGACGCTGCCCGGGATGTCGGCGTGCACGACGAAGCGGATGTCCGGCTTGTCGATGCCCATGCCGAACGCGTTGGTGGCGGCGATCGCGTCGAGTTCGCCCGCCAGGAAGGCGTCCTGCACCCGCACCCGCTCGGCGTCGGCCACGCCGCCGTGGTAGGCCCCGGCGGTGAGGCCCAGCGCGCCCAGCGCGTGGGCCCACTCGTCGACCGCCTTGCGCGTCGCCGCGTAGACGATCCCGGGCGTCCCGGCGGCGCGCACGACGCGGGCCAGCTCGCGGTGTTTCTCCGCCCGCGTGCGCACCGGGACGACCGCCAGCGAGAGGTTGGGGCGCTCGAAGCCGGTGACCACCTCGAGCGGGTCGTCGAGCGCCAGCTGGCGCGCGATGTCGGCCCGGACGTCGGGCGTGGCGGTCGCGGTGAAGGCCCCGGCCGGCACGCCGAGCTGCGCGCGCAGCGGACCGAGCCGCAGGTAGTCGGGGCGGAAGTCGTGGCCCCAGGCGCTGATGCAGTGGGCCTCGTCGACGACCAGCCGGACCACGCGCAGCGCCGCGAGCCGCGCCAGGAAGCCCGGCGCGGCGAGGCGCTCGGGCGCGACGTAGAGCAGCCGCAGCGCGCCGTCGGCGAGCGCGCGCTCGGCCGCCGCGCGCTCCGCCGGCCCCTGGCCGGAGTGCAGCGCGGCGGCGGCGAGCCCCTTCGCGGCCAGCGCGTCGACCTGGTCCTTCATCAGCGCGATCAGCGGCGAGACGACCAGCGTCACGCCGTCGAGCAGCAGCGCCGGCAGCTGGTAGCAGAGCGACTTGCCGGCGCCGGTCGGCATGACCGCCACGACGTCGCGCCCGGCGTAGAGCGCCTCGGCGGCCTCGCGCTGGCCGGGGCGGAAGGCGCCGTGGCCGAAGGCGGCGGCGAGGGCGGCGTCGAGCGAGGTCGGGGGAGCGGCCATGGAGGAGGGAGTGTAGCGGAGGCCGCTCCAGGGGGACGGTTCCGGTCGCGCGGCCGCCTCGCCGCCACGCCGTTGGGGCCGCGAATCGCGCGATAATCGCGTGGTTCCGCCCCTCCCGCCGGAGAACCGACGCCATGAGGCGCTGCCCGCCGCCCGTCCTGGCCCTGCTCGCATTCCTGCTCCTGGTGGCGTCGTGCGGCGGGCCTCCCGCGGGCGGGAAGCCCGACGCGCCGTCGCCCGCGCCCGCCGGCCGTCCTCGCCGTCGCCGGCGGGCCAGCCCGCCGCCGGCCCGGCCAAGGTGATCGGCGTCACGCTGCTGAACCGCGGCGCGCTCTTCTACCGCGACCTCGAGGAGGGGCTCCGCGAGGCGGCGGGGCGCCACGGCTTCGAGCTGGTCGTCACCGCGGCCGACTTCGACCTGGGCCGGCAGTCGGCGCAGATGGAGGACTTCGTCGCCCGCAAGGTCGACGCGATCGTGCTCTGCCCGGTCGACTCCAAGGGGGTCGGCCCCGCGGTGCGGCGCGCGAACGCGGCCGGGATCCCGGTCTTCACCGCCGACATCGCGGCGCAGGAGGGCGAGGTCGTCTGCCACGTCGCGTCCGACAACGTGGCCGGCGGCCGCCTGGCCGGCGAGTACCTGGCGAAGGCGCTCGGCGGGAAGGGGCGCGTGGCGATCATCAACCAGCCGGTCGTCACCTCGGTGCTCGACCGCGTGCAGGGCTTCCGCGAGGCGATCGCGCGCTTTCCCGGGATCGAGATCGTGGCCGACGTCAACGGGCAGGGGGTGCGCGACAAGGCGCTCGAGGCGACCTCCGACGTGCTGCAGGCCCACCCGGAGCTGGGCGGCATTTTCGGGATCAACGACGACTCGGTGCTGGGCGCGCTCGACGCGGTCCGTCAGTTCAAGCGCGACGGCGTCGTGCTCGTCGGCTACGACGCGACCGAGCCGGCCGTGGACGCGATCACGAAGGGGACCGCGCTCAAGGCCGACGTGATCCAGTACCCGCGCAAGATCGGCGTGACGACGATCGACACGATCGCCGCGCACTTCTCCGGCACCGCGCTGCCGAAGACGATTCCCGTCGAGGTCGGCATCGTCGACAAGGAGTCGCTGGCGGCCCCCGCCGCGCGATGACCGCTCCGCCGCTGCTCGCGATGCACGGCGTCTGCAAGGCGTACGGGGGGGTCCCGGCGCTGCAGGACGTGTCGTTCGAGCTGCGGGCCGGCGAGGTCCGCGCGCTGGTCGGCGAGAACGGGGCGGGGAAGTCGACGCTGGTCAAGATCCTCTCCGGCGCGATCGCGCGCGACCGCGGCACGATCCGGCTCGACGGTGCGCCGGTCGAGGTCCGCTCGCCGGCGGCGGCGCTGGCGCTGGGGATCGGGATGATCTACCAGGACCCGCAGCTGGTCCCCGCGCTGACGGTCGCGGAGAACGTCTTCCTCGGCGCCGAGACGGTGCGCGGCGGCGTCCCGCTGGTCGACCGGCCCGCGATGGAGCGCGCGGCGCGCGGACTGCTGGCGGAGCTGGGCGAGGCGCTCGATCCGGCGGCGCCGGTCGGCAGCCTCTCCGCGGCCCGGCGCCAGGTCGTGGCGATCGCCCGCGCGCTGTCGCGCCGCGTTCGGATCCTCGTGCTCGACGAGCCGACCGCCGCGCTGACCGGGCACGAGGCGGAGAACCTGTTCCGGATGGTGCGCCGGCTGCGCGGCGCGGGGGTCGGCGTCGTCTACATCACGCACCGGCTGGACGAGGTCTTCGCGCTGGCGGACAGCGTGTGCGGTGCTGCGCGACGGCCGCGAGGTGCTGACCGCGCCGGCGCTCGAGCTCGACCGGCGGGCCCTGATCCGCGCGATGGTCGGGCGCGACCTGGTCCGCGAGTACCCCGCCGCGAGCCGCGAGCGCGGCGAGGAGCTGCTGCGCGTCGAGGGCCTCGTCAGCGGCCTCGTCGGCCCGGTCGGCTTTGCGCTCTACCGGGGCGAGATCCTGGGCCTCGCCGGCCTGGTCGGGTCGGGCCGCAGCGAGCTGGCGGCCGCGCTCTTCGGCGCGGCGCCGCGCGACGCCGGCCGCGTGCTCCTCGACGGGCGCGAGATCGACCCGCGCACGCCCGGCGAGGCGATCGCGCTGGGCCTGGGCCTTCTGCCCGAGGACCGCGACCGGCTGGGCCTCGTCGGCTCGATGGACGTGCGCGAAAACGTCACGCTGGCCAACCTCGACGACGTCGCGACCGGCCCCTTCGTGCGCCGCGGGCGCGAGGAGGCCGCAGCCCGCGCGCGGGTCGACGAGCTGCACATCCGCCCGGCCGACACCGCGATGCCGGTCCCGCACCTCTCGGGCGGCAACCGCCAGAAGGTCGTGCTGGCGCGCTGGCTCCACACCCGCTCGCGCGTGCTGCTCTTCGACGAGCCGACCGCCGGCGTCGACGTCGGCGCGCGCTTCGAGATCTACACGCTGATCCACCGGCTGGCCGCGGCCGGGACCGGCGTGCTGGTCATCTCGTCCGACCTGCCGGAGCTGCTGGGGATCTGCGACCGGATCCTGGTGATGTGCGAGGGGCGGCTGGCCGGGGAGTATCGCGCGGCGGAGGCGACGCAGGAGGGGATCATGCACCTCGCTTCCGGGGGCGCGGATGGGGCCGGCGGCGGCGGGAGCGGGGCGGCCGGCCCGCCGGCGGGGGAGGACGCGTGACGGGCGCCCTCCTCCGGCGCTGGAACCGCAGCGGCGAGCTGGGGATCCTCGCCGCGGTGGTGCTGGAGTGCCTCGTGCTGGCCGCGCTCTCGCCCCACTTCTTCACCGCCGAGAACCTGCTCAACGTCTCGCTGCAGGCCTCGATCACCGCGATCATCGCGGCCGGGATGACCTTCGTGATCCTGACCGGGGGGATCGACCTGTCGGTCGGCTCGCTGGTCGCCGCGGCCGGGATCGCGGCCACCAGCGTGCTCCAGGCCCACCTGGCGCCGGGGCTGGCCTACCCGCTCGCGGTCGCCGCGGGGCTGGCGCTGGGAGCGCTCTCGGGTGCGGTGGCCGGGCTGTTCGTCACGCGCTTCGGGATCGCGCCGTTCATCGTCACGCTCGCGCTGATGACGGTCTGGCGCGGCGCGGCCTTCGTGTTCACCGAGGGGCGGCCGGTCTGGGAGCTGCCCGAGGGGTTCGCGCGGCTCGGCGGCTCGCGGATCGCGGGGCTGCCGACGCCGACGATCGTGATGCTCGCGGTCTACGCCGTGGCGCACGTCGTGCTCCGCGCCACCCGCTTCGGCCGGCACGTCTACGCGGTCGGCGGCAACCCCGAGGCGGCGCGCCTGGCCGGGATCCGGACCGGCCGCGTCGTCGCGGCGACCTACGTCCTGTGCGGCACGCTGGCCGCCGCCGCCGGGATCCTGCTCGCCTCGCGCATGAACTCGGGCCAGCCCAACGCCGGGATGATGTACGAGCTGGACGCGATCGCCGCGGTGGTCGTCGGAGGGACCAGCCTCTCCGGCGGGCGCGGCTCGATCGCCGGAACTTTCCTGGGCGCGATGCTGATCGCCGTGCTGCGCAACGGCCTGAACCTGCTCAACGTCAACTCCTACGTCCAGCAGGTCGTCGTCGGCGTCGTGATCCTGCTGGCCGCGCTGCTCGACCGCCTGCGCCGCAGGCCCTGAGAGGTCACCATGAACCGTCGCTGCACCGTCGCCGCGCTCGCCGTCGCCCTGCTGGTCACGGGCCTCGTCTCCTTCCTCCCCGCGATCGCGGCGGACTCGGCGGTCGACCGGCTCGTCGCCCGCTTCGACGAGCTGACCCTGACCGGCCTGGACGGCTGGCGCGTCAGCCCCGACCTGAAGACCAGCCCGATCGCGGGGGACGCGCCGGCGCAGCCGGCGTTCGACGACTCCGCGTGGGCGCACGCTGAAGATCGACGAGCGGCTCTACGCCGACTCGGTCTGGCTGCGGCGGCGCGTCGTGATCCCGCAGACGGTCGCCGGGATGGCGGTCGACGGGCCGCTGACGCTGAAGCTGACGGTCAACGACTACGGCTTCCTCTGGGTCAACGGGAAGGAGCTGGGCCGCTTCGACTGGAACGGCTCGTTCGCGCTGACGGACGACGCCCGCCCGGGCGAGGTCTTCGACATCGCGATCAAGGCGGTCAACACGGCCGGCGCGCTGCAGCTGCTCCGCGCCGACCTGCTGCTCGAGGAGGCCGCGCGCCAGCCGGCAGGAGATCAACGACTTCGCGCTCAGCCTGCGGGTCGGGCAGAAACTGCTGGGCTTCGACACCTACCAGACCAACGCGCGCCAGAAGGTCGACCCGGGGATCGATCGCTCGACCGCCGATCGGGCGGAAAAGCAGCGGCTGAACGCGCTCCTGCAGGAGATCGCGGCGGGGATCGACACCAAGGCGCTCGAGGCGGGGGACCTGGCGCGCTACCGGGCGTCGGTCGACGCGGCGCGCGCGCGGCTCGGCCCGATCAAGGAGTTCGTGAAGAGCTACACCCTCTTCTTCGCCGCCAACGCCCACATCGACGCGGCCTGGCTCTGGCGCGAGGGCGAGACGATCGCGGTCTGCAAGAACACCTTCGCGTCGGTGATGAACATGGCCCGCGCGCGGACCGACTTCAGCTACACCCAGAGCTCGGCCGCCTACTACGACTGGATGGAGCGGCTCTACCCCGAGCTGTTCGGCGAGATCAAGGCGCGGATCGGCGAGGGGCGCTGGGAGGTCGTCGGCGGGATGTGGGTCGAGCCCGACTGCAACCTGCCGTCGGGGACCTCGTGGGCCCGCCAGCTGCTCTACGGCAAGCGCTACTTCCGGGAGAAGCTCGGCGTCGACGTCACGATCGGCTGGAACCCCGACTCGTTCGGCTACAACTGGAACATGCCGCAGTTCTACCGGAGCGCGGGCATCGACGCCTTCATCACCCAGAAGATCGGCTGGAACGAGAAGAACGTCTTCCCGCACCGCGCCTTCTGGTGGGAGGGGCCCGACGGCTCGCGGATCCTCTCGTACTTCCCGTTCGACTACGTCAACACGATCGACGACCCGGCCAGGCTGGTCGACTGGCTGCGCCAGTACGACGCCAACACCGGCTTCCGGAAGATGTTCGTGCTGTTCGGCGTCGGCGACCACGGGGGCGGCCCGTCGATCGAGATGATCGGGCGGATCGACCGGCTGAAGACGCTCGACATCTTCCCATCGATCGACTTCGGGACCGCGGGCGAGTACCTGGGGTGGATCAAGCAGCAGGACCTGACGAAGCTGCCGGTCTGGCGCGACGAGCTGTACCTCGAGTACCACCAGGGGACCTTCACCACCCAGGCGAAGATCAAGGAAGCGAACCGCCGCAGCGAGATGCTGCTGACCGGCGCGGAGGCCTTCTCGGCGATCGCGGCGCTCTCCGGCCGGCCCTACGGGGGCGCGCGGCTCGAAGCGGCTTGGCGCGACGTGATGTTCAACCAGTTCCACGACATCCTGCCCGGCTCGTCGATCCGCGAGGTCTATCTCGACGCCGCCGAGCGTTACCGCGAGGCCGAGGCGCTGGCGGGGCACGAGCTGTCGGGCGCGCTCGACCACCTCGCGGGGCAGGTCGACACGTCGCGGCTGGCGGGCGAGGCGGTCGTCGTCTTCAACCCGCTGGGCTGGGACCGCCCGGGCCTGGTGCGCGTGCCGCTTCCGGCCGGGGACGAGGCCGAGGTCGCGGTCTTCGACGTCGACGGCCGCGAGCTGCCGTCGCAGGCGGTCGCCACGGGGACGCTGACGCGCGAGGTGCTCTTCATGGCGCCGAAGGTCCCGTCGCTGGGCTACGCGACTTTCGAGTTGCGCCGGAATCCGCCGCGGGCGAAGTTCCCGGGGACGCTGACCGTCACGGAATCGGCCCTGGAGAACGACGCCTTCCGCGTCGCGCTCGACCCGGCCTCGGGCTGGATCCGCAGCATCGTCGACAAGCGCACCGGACGCGAGGTGCTGGCCGGGCCCGCGAACCGGCTGCAGCTCCTGGAAGACAAGCCGGAGGCCTGGGACGCCTGGAACGTCGGGCTGACCGGCACCGAGTACCCGTCCACGCTGCGCTCGATCGAGGTCGTCGAGCGCGGGCCGGTGCGCGTCGTGCTGCGGGTCAAGCGCGACTTCCTCGCCCCCGGCACGAAGAAGGAGGCCCCGACCGAGGACTTCCCGAGCAGCTTCTTCACCCAGGACATCGTGCTCTACGCGGGATCCGACCGGATCGACTTCATCACGCGGGTCGACTGGTGGGAGCAGAAGACGATGCTCAAGGTCGCGTTCCCGGTCGCGGTGACCAGCGACGTCGCGACCTTCGAGATCCCGAACGCGACGATCGAGCGCTCGACCGGACTCGAAACGCCGCAGGAGCAGGCCCAGGTCGAGGTGCCCGCCCAGCGCTGGGCCGACCTGTCGCAGGCCGACCACGGGGTCAGCCTGCTCAACGCGGCGAAGTACGGCTACGACGTCAAGGGGAACACGCTGCGGCTGTCGCTGCTCCGATCGCCCGTCTGGCCCGACCCGACCGCGGATCGCGGCAAGCACGTCATCGAGTACGCGCTCTACCCGCACGCGAAGGGCTGGCGCGAGGCCGGGACCGTGCGCCGCGGCTACGAGCTGGACCACCCGCTGCTGGTGGCACGCACCGGGCGCCACGCCGGGGCCCTGCCGGCCGAGCAGTCGTTCGTGCGGCTGGCGCCGGACAGCCTCGTGCTCACCTCGATCAAGAAGGCCGAGGACTCGGCCGCGTGGGTCGTGCAGTGGTACGACGCCCACGGCGACGGCGCGGCGGCGACGCTGACGCTCCCCGCGGCCCCGGCCCGGGCGGTGACCAGCGACTTCCTCGAGGCCGACGGCGCACCGCTGGCGGTGGAGGGGCGGGGGGTCAAGGCGCCGACCGGACGGCGCGCGACGGTGACGGTCAAGGTCGCGCTCCCGCCCGCCTAGCCGCGGCCCCTCGCAGGGGGCGCGGGGCCCGCCGGGGGCCGCGACGGGGGCGGGGCAACGGCGCTACAATCCCCGCTCCCCGTCCCCCCTTCGCGAGAGCCATCCCATGCCCGTCCGCATCACCGGCAAGAGCCTGTCCATCGAGGACGTCGTCCGCGTCGCGCGGCACGGCGAGCGCGTCGAGCTCGACCCCGCGGCGCTGGAGCGGATCAAGACCTGCCGCGCGATGCTGCAGCGCAAGCTCGACGCGCGCGAGGTGATGTACGGCACCAACACCGGGATCGGCGAGATGTCGGAGATCGTGCTGAACGACGAGGAGGTCGCGCAGTTCCAGCGCTATCTCATCTACAACCACGCCGCGGGGATCGGCGAGCCGGCGCCGGTCGAGCACGTGCGGGCCGCGATGCTGTCGCGCATCAACGTCCACGCCAACGGCCACTCGGCCTGCCGGCCCGAGATCACCGGGACCTACGTCGCGCTGCTCAACGCCGGGATCACGCCGGTGGTCTGCGAGAAGGGAAGCGTCGGGGCCTGCGGCGACCTGGCGCCGATGAGCCAGCTCGCGCTGTCGCTGATGGGCGAGGGCGACTGCTTCTGGAACGGCGAGCGGATGCCGACCCGCACGGCGATGGAGCGGGCCGGGGTCCCGGTGCCGGGGCTGCAGGCCCGCGACGGCCTGGCGGCGATCAACGGCAGCAACCTGATCACCGGGATCGGCTGCCTGTTTCTCTACGACGCGCTGCGCTGGACGAAGCAGGCCGAGATCGCGGCGGCGATGACGCTCGAGGCGCTGATCGCCAACCTCAAGCCCTACCAGTCGAAGCTGCACGAGCTGCGCGGCTTCCCCGGCGCGGTCGCCTGCGCGGCCAACCTGCGCGCGGTACTGGACGGCTCCGACCTGCTGACCGGCAAGCTCAAGACCAAGGTCCAGGACGCGTATTCCATGCGCTCGACGCCGCAGGTGATCGGCGCGCTGCGCGACGCGCTGGGCTGGGCGCGCGCACAGCTCGAGATCGAGCTGAACGGCGTCGCCGACAACCCGATCTTCGTGCCCGACGAGGACCGCGTCTACACCGGCGCCAACTTCCAGGGTTCGCCGATCAGCCTGCCGCTCGACATGGCGGCGGCGGCGGTGACGATGGTCTCGGTCCTCAGCGAGCGCCGGCTCAACCGGCTGCTCAACCCGGCGCTGTCGGTCGGCCTGCCGCCCTTCCTGACCGCGCACGCCGGGATGTTCTCGGGCCTGATGCTGAGCCAGTACACCGCCGACATGCTGATCGTCGAGCAGCGGATCCTGTCCACCCCGTCGTGCACGCAGTCGATCCCGGCCGCCGCGGACCAGGAGGACTTCGTCAGCATGGGGATGAACGGCGCGCTCAAGGCGGTGCAGATCCTGAAGAACGCGCACGGCGTGCTGGCGATCGAGTTCATCGGCGCGGCGCAGGCGCTCGACTTCCGGGAGCACGGCTTCGGGCGCGGGGTGAAGGCCGCCCAGGGCGCGGTCCGGAAGGTCGTCGCGCACCTCGGCGAGGACCGGCCGCTCTTCCCGGACCACAACGCGATGATGGCCGCGGTGGCCGGCTGCGCGGTGCTGGACGCAGTCGAGGCGGAGGTCGGGCGGCTCGGGTAATCTCTCCCGTCGTCCCGGAGGTCACCGATGCGCCCGCTCGCTGCCGTTCCGCTCGCCCTCTCCCTGCTGGCCGCCGCGCCGGCCGCTGCACCGGTCCTCGCCCAGGAGTTCGGCCCCGCCCGCCCGGTCACCGTGCGCGAGTTCGTGCTGACCTACGAGGTCCGGGTCAAGGACGTCCCGGCCGGCGCGAAGTCGGTCCAGGTCTGGCTGCCGATGCCGATGTCGACCGTACTCCAGGAGGTCAGCAACCCGCGGATCGATCCGGACCCGACCCCGAAGCGGTTCGTCAGCGACGACCCGTACGGAACGCGCTTCCTGGTGCTCGAACTGACCCCGCCGCCGGAAGGCGGGACGACGGCGCCGGTCACCGTCGCGTTCACCGTGCTGCGCAAGGGCTACCGCGGCGCCGCGCCGCTCACCGGCCAGGGGAGCCGCGTCCCGGCCGAGCGCTGGCTGGCCGCCGATCCGCGGACGCCGATCGACGGCAAGGTCGCGGACGCGGCCCGCGCGGCGGTCGGTGACGCGACCGAGCCCGTGGCGAAGGCGAAGCGGCTGTACGACGCGCTGATGGCCGGTGTGAAGCTCGACCCGACCGGCGAGAGCTGGGGCGCCGGCGACGCGGCCTCGGTCCTCGACGTGAAGGCGGGTGGACCGCGCGACCTGGTCGCGCTGTTCGTCGGCGAGGCGCGCAGCGTCGGCGTTCCGGCCCGATTCGTCTCGGGCTTCGTGCTGCCGCCGGCCGTGAAGGAAGGATCGCTCGTCTCCGACGAGGCCTGGGCCGAGATCCGGCTCGAAGGGAAGGGGTGGCTGCCGGTCGACGTGGTCTCCGGGAAGCGCTACCCGGACGCGACGGAGGTCTACTTCGGCGCGGTCGACGAGCACCGGGCGCAGGTCGCGATCGGCCGCGACGTGAAGGTCCCCGAGTACCCGGGACCGAAGCAGGAGATCGTCGCCTGGCCGCTCGCGGCGGTGGACGGCGCCGCCGTGCCGCCCGCCAAGGTCGACACCGCGCTGCGCTTCGCGCAGCGCTGAGCGAGGCCGCCGGCGCGTGCCGCCGACCGTCCAGCTGATCGAGCCGTACCACGGCGAGTCGCACGCCCGCCTCGTCGACGGGATGGTCCGGCGCCTGCCGTTCGACTTCCGCCTGCTGACGATGACGCCGCGCAAGTGGAAATGGCGGATGCGCGGCGCGGCGCTGTGGGCGGCCGACGCGCTGGCCGGCGCGCCGCCGGCCGAGGTGCTGTTCGCGTCGGCCTACCTGTCGCTGCCGGACTTCCTGGCGCTGGGACCGCGCTGGTCGCGCGACGCGCTCAAGGTGGTCTACTTCCACGAGAACCAGTTCGTCTACCCGGCGCGGCTGGAGAAGGAGTGGGACTTCCACTTCGCGCTCTCCAACGTGACGACCGCGCTGGCGGCCGACCGCGTGGCCTTCAACAGCGCCTACAACCGCGACTCGTTCCTGGGCGCGATCCCGGGCTTCCTGAAGAAGTTCCCCGACTACCGGCCCGAGCGCGTCGCCGAGCGGATCGCGGAGCGCTCGCGCGTGCTGCCGGTGCCGCTCGAGCCGGAGGAGTTCACGGACCTGCCCCGGCCCGCGCGTGAGGGCCCGGCGCGGATTCTCTGGAACCACCGCTGGGAGTACGACAAGAACCCCGAGGAGTTCTTCGAGGCGCTGTTCCGGCTGGCCGACGCCGGCCTGCCGTTCGAGGTCGCGGTGGCGGGGGAGTCGTTCGCCGAACGGCCGCCGGTCTTCGACGCGGCGCGGGAGCGGCTGGGCGGGCGGATCGTGCACTGGGGCTTCGTCGAGTCGCGGCGGGCCTACCTGGAGCTGGCCGCCTCGTGCGACCTGGTGGTCTCGACGGCGCTGCACGAGTTCTTCGGCGTCGCGGTCCTGGAGGCGGTGCGCGCGGGGTGCTTTCCGGTGCTGCCGGACCGGCTGTCGTACCCGGAGCTGTTTCCAGCCGGGCACCTGTATCGCGAGGGGACGCTGGTCGAGACGCTCGCGCGGCGGATCGAGGCGATCGATGCCGTGCGGGGGCAGGACCTGCGGGGGCTGGCGGCGCGGTACGAGTGGCCGGCCTGGGAACCGGGCTATCGCGCGCTGCTGGAGCGGTGAGACGCGCCCCGGCCCCGCGAGGGAGCCGGGACGCGCGCGAACGCAATCAGACGATCAAGACCGAGGGTGAGCCCGTCACTCCGTCGGAACCGGGCCGCCGTCGGTCGGGTAACAGGGCTTCGGCGCCTTGGCCACGTCGGCGTAGCACTGGTTCGAGTAGACGACGCCGTCGGCGCAGATCACCGGATCCCACACGTCCGGGCAGACCTTCCCGCCGCCGCCACCGCTGGGCGGCTTCTTGCCGGCCATGGCCGTTCCGATCGCCAGCGCGAGCGCCAGCACCAGCACGAATCCGATCAGCAGGCGAACACTCTTCTTCCTCATCCGGATCCTCCCTTGGCTGGGGCCGGACGATGCGGTCCGGCGGCAGGAGCCGTTGCTACCACAGCTCTCGGTGACGATTCAAGCGGCGGCCCGTGGGGGCACCTGGCCGCCATGTCCAGACCCCGACCGGGGGTACTTCCGCTGCACCGGCAGGACGCATTCTAGGCAGGTTCTTCGTCCCGGGATCAAGCGCGCAACCCCATCGGAGCAGGTCACCGCCCCCCGCGACGCGAAACGCGGCATCCTCCCAGTGGCTGCGGTCGGCCGGAGTTCTTCCGGTACAGACCGTCCGATCCGCAGGCGCGGGAGCAGCGCTCCGCGTGACGAGATGCCTCGAGGCACGCTAGGATCGGTGCTCCGGCGAGCCGGGTTGAAGCGAGGTCGGCCATGAGGAAGTACCACTACCTGGTTCGAATCACGAGGGACGCCGACAGCGACTGGGGCGCATCGGTGCCGGATCTGCCCGGGTGCGTCGCCACCGGAAAAACGCTCGATACCGTCATCCGTCGCATTCAGGTCGCCATCACGCTTCACATCCGGGGGTTGCGCGACGACGGGCTGGCCGTGCCCCGGCCGCGGGCGCGCGCCGTGATGCCGCGCCGGACCGGGAAGCCGTTCGATGTCTGTGCCACCGTGGAGGTGGCCGCGTAGTCGCCGGCGTCCCATCACCCCGCCACGAAGTAGTGCCCCTCCGGGTGGTGGAACACGAGCGCCGAGACCGACGCCTCGGGGTCCATCATGAAGCCGTCGGTGAGGCGAACGCCGATCCGCTCCGGCTCGAGCAGGCGGAACAGCGTCGCCTGGTCCTCCAGCGCCGGGCAGGCCGGGTAGCCGAACGAGACGCGGATCCCGCGGTACCTCGTCCGGAACATGTCGGAGAGCGTCAGCCCCGGCGGATCGGCGATCCCCCACGCGGTGCGCAGCCGCGGCGTGCAGCCACTCCGCCGTCGCCTCGGCCAGTTCCAGCGCCGTCGCCGCGAGGGCGTGCGAGCGGAGGTACTCGCCCTTCTCCTTGAGCGCCTCGACGCGCTCGCGCACGTCGCTCCCGGCGGTGACGACGAACATCGCCACGCTGTCCGGGCGGCCGCCCGCGGGCTCGACCCAGTCGGCGATGCAGAGCCGTTCGCGGTCGGGCTGGCGCGGGAAGACGAAACGCGCGACCTCCGGCCCGTCGGGCCGCTCGCGCAGCACGAGCGCGTCGCCGTCGCTCGCGGCGGGGAAGAAGCGGAACACGCCGCGCGGCCGGAGCCAGCCCTCGGCCTGCCCCTCGCGCACCAGGTCGGTCACCAGCTCCTTCAGCGCCGCCAGCTTCTCGTTCCCTTCGCCGTGCTCGCCGCGCACGTTCCCCTTCACGCCGAGGTGGCGGCCGTAGAGCATCTGGTCGTTGACCCAGCCCAGCATCTCGAGCGCGTTCGCCTCGAGGCAGTGGCGCTCGAAGCCGGGGGCCTTCGGGATGTCGGGTGCGGGGGCGACGGCGCGCACCGGCGCCGCGGGAGCCGCCGCAGGCGCGGTTTCGAGCGCCGCGACGGCGCCTCCAGAGACAGCCGGGGCCGTCCGCGCCGACGCCGGCCCCGACCGCCACCGCCTCGCGCAGCCGCGCGACCGCCGCCTCCAGCCCCGGCCGCTCGCGCGGGTCGACGATCCGGTTGGCCAGCGCCAGCCCGTCCATCGCGTCCTTCGCGTAGAGCACGATCCCGTCGTAGGCCGGCGCGATCCGCGTCTCGGTGAACTTCCGCGTCAGCGCCGCGCCGCCGCAGAGGACCGGGACCGCGATCCCCATCTCTTTCAGGTCGGCCGCGGTGACCGCCATCTGCTGCGCCGACTTCACGAGCAGGCCGGACAGCCCGACGATCGCCGGCCGGTGCTGCTCGATCGCGCGGGCCAGCGTCACCGGGTCGACCTTGATCCCCAGGTCCTTGACCGCGAAGCCGTTGTTGGCGAACAGGATCGAGACCAGGTTCTTGCCGATGTCGTGGACGTCGCCCTTGACGGTCGCCAGCACGACCGTCCCCTTCTGCGGCTCGGCCCCCTGCTCCATGTACCGCTCGAGGTACGAGACCGCGGCCTTCATCACCTCGGCCGACTGCAGCACCTCGGCGACGATCAGCTCGTTGGCGCCGAACAGGCGCCCGACCTCGCCCATCCCGTCGAGCAGGGGGCCGTTGATCACGTCGAGCGGCAGGTAGCGCGACAGCGCCTCCTCGAGGTCCTCCTCAAGCCCCTCGCGCCGGGCCTCGACGATCCGCCGCGAGAGCCGCGTCTCGATCGGCTGGCGTGCCAGCGCGTCGTCCGTGTCGCGCCGCCGCTCTTCCCGGAAGAGCGCGGTGAAGCGCGCGATCGGGTCCTCGCCGCGGTCGTAGAGCAGGTCCAGCGCCGCCTCGCGCTCGTCGTCCGGGATCTGCGCGTAGCGGACCAGCTTCTCGGAGTTGACGATCGCCAGGTCGAGCCCGGCCTCGACGCAGGCGTGCAGGAAGACCGAGTTGAGCACCTCGCGCCCGGCCGGCGGCAGGCCGAAGCTGACGTTGCTGACGCCGAGGATCGTCTTGACGCCGGGGAGCGCCTGCTTGATCGCCCGCACCCCCTCGATCGTCTCGCGCGCCGAGCCCTTGTAGTTGACGTCGCCGGAGGCGCAGGGGAAGACCAGCGGGTCGAAGATCAGGTCGGTCGGGTGCAGGCCGTACTTTCCGGTCAGCAGGTCGTGCTCGCGGCGCGCGACCGCCAGCTTGCGCGCCGCCGTCAGCGCCATCCCCTGGACCCGGTCCTCGTCGATCGTCCCGACGACCAGCGCCGCGCCGTAGCGCCGCGCCAGCGGCACGATCCGCTCGAACCGCTCCTCGCCGTCCTCGAGGTTGACCGAGTTGATGATCGCCTTGCCGGGGATCTTCTTCAGCGCCGCCTCGATCACCGCGGCGTCGGTCGAGTCGATCATCAGCGGGACGCGGACCATCCGGGTCAGCGCGTCGAGCAGCCTGCCGGTGTCGGCCGCCTCGTCGCGGTCGGGATCGGCCAGGCAGACGTCGAGGATGTGCGCGCCCCCCTTGACCTGCGCCCGCCCGACCTCCGCCGCGCGCTCGAAGTCACCCTCGGCGACCAGCTTCTTGAACTTGCGCGAGCCGATCACGTTGGTCCGCTCGCCGACCTGCAGCGGCCGCCGCTCCTCCTCGAGCGACAGGACCTCGATCCCGGAGACCCGGCCCCAGCGCGTCGCCAGCGGCACGCGCGGCCGGTGGCGCGGCGCCAGCGCGGCGAAGGCGCGAATGTGCGCGGCGGTGGTGCCGCAGCAGCCGCCGATCGCGTTGAGCCAGCCCTCGTTGAGGAAGCGCTCGAAGACCGCGGCCATGTGCTCCGGCGACTCGCCGTAGCGGCCGTTCTCGTCGGGCAGGCCGGCGTTCGGGACGCAGGCGATCGGGCACTCGGCGATCGCGGCCAGCGAGCGCACCGGGTCGGCCATGAACGACGGGCCGACCGCGCAGTTGAGGCCGATGTACAGGAGGTCGCGGTGCTCGACCGTGATGTAGAACGCCTCCGCGCTCTGGCCGCAGAGCGTCACGCCCGAGGCCTCGACCGTCACCGACAGCGCGACCGGGATCGCGCGCCCCAGCTCGGCGAAGGCGTCGTCGATCCCGCAGAAGCAGGCCTTGACGTTGAGCGGGTCGGAGCAGGTCTCGACCAGCAGGTAGTCGGCGCCGCCCTCGACCAGGCCCAGCGCCTGGATGCGGTAGTGATCCGCGAGCTGGTCGAACGTCACGCCGCCGGTCAGCAGGATCGACTTGGTCGTCGGGCCCATCGAGCCGGCGACGAAGCGCGGGCGTCGGGCATCCGCGGCGAGTCCCGCGTCGGCGGCGTCCGCGGCTTCCACCGCATCGCACGCCGCGCGCGCGATCTCTGCCGCGCGCCGGTTGATCTCCCGCGCCCGGTCCCCCAGCCCGAACTCCGCCAGCACCAGCGGCGTGCCGCCGAAGGTGTCGGTCTCGACGATGTCCGCGCCGGCCTCGAGGTACTCGCGGTGGACGGTCGCGATCAGGTCGGGCCGGTGCAGGACCAGCGCCTCGTAGCACCCCTCGTGCACCGCGCCGCCGAAGTCGGCGGCGGTCAGCGTCTCCTGCTGCAGGCGCGTCCCGGTCGCCCCGTCGAGGACGAGGACCCGCTGGCGCAGCAGCTCGGAGAGGGTCGGGCGCGGCATGGGGGGGAGGATAGCCCGCACCGTGGCTCAGCGCAGCGGCGGCTCGTCCAGTGTGCGCAGCCGCAGCCCCGGGAAGCGCGCGAAGTCGCGGTCGCAGGTCAGGAGGTCGGTCGCGCCGTGCTCGAGGCAGAGCGCCGCGATCTGGGCGTCGAAGACCAGGTTCCCGCGCGCGTCGCCGCGCCGGACGCACTCCGCGAGCAGCCGCGGGAAGCCGGGCCCGGGCAGCAGCACGCGGACGCTCGGGCTGGCCATCAGTCCCTCCAGCGCGGCCAGCGCGTCGTCGACGGCGGTCGGCGGGTCGAACAGCCGCGGGTGGGTCACGACGCGCAGGAACTCGCCGAGGCAGAAGACCGGAAGCCCCCAGGGGATCGGCCCGGTGGCGAGGTGCTGCAGCCAGGCCAGCGCCGTCGCGTGCTCCGGGCGTCCGGGGCGCTGCGCGTGGACCAGCACGTTGGTGTCGACGGCGATCACCGCCCGTCCTCGGCGCTCCCTTCCATGGCGTCGTAGAGCGCGTCGCGGTCGTTGAGATCGACGCCGGGACGGAGTCGCCCTTCGGTTGTGACCCAGCGCAAGCTGTAGACGCGGTCGTCGGGCCGCCGCCGGACGAGCGCCTCGCGCAACGCCTCCTCGATGACCGCGGTGATCGTCGTGCCGGCGTCGGCGGCCCGCTTGCGGACCAGCTTCATCAGCTCGTCGTCGAGGTTCAGGGTGGTTCTCATGCATATAAGCATACAGTCAAAGCAGCGATATGCCACACCTGGCTTCTAACCCCCGGAACCCGCCCCCGCCGCCGCCCGCGTTGACAGCACCTGCCCCCGGGGGCACAGTCCCGCCCCGTGTTCGCCGACCTCGAATCGCCCGGCCGGCCGGCCGCCCCGCCGGTCCGGCTGAAGGACCGCCTGGCCGATCCGCGCCCGCTGGTCGCGGTCGAGCTGCGCCCGCCGCGGCGCGACCTCGAGGGGGTCGGCGCGATGGAGGCCTGGATCGACGCCTACCACGCGGTCCAGAGCCTGTCGGCGACCGACACCGTCGTCTTCCTGACCGACAACGCGATCGGCAGCAGCGAGGAGGAGAACCTCGGCCACCTCGTGCGCAACCTCGGCCCCGCGGCGCGGCGCGAGCGGATCGTCCCGTTCCTGACGCTCAAGCACCCGCTGGACTACTGCCGCCGCTACGCCGGCCGCGCGCGCCGCGAGCGCTTCCCCGGGCTGGTCGTGCTGGGAGGCGACACGCACGACGCGATCCCGCGCTGCCTGCCGCACAGCTGGCAGCTGCGCGAGGCGCTGCGCGCGGAGCAGCCGGGGCTGCTGCTGGGCGGCTGGGTCAACCCGTACCGCGATCCCGCCGAGCAGGTCTCGCTGCTGCTCGATCACGGCGCGGGGCTGGACTTCCTGCTGACGCAGATCGTCTCGCACCACGACCTGGCGCCGGTCGCCGCCTTCGCCGAGGAGGCCGCGCGGCGCGGGCTGGCGCTGCCGACCTTCGCGGGCGTCTTCTTCTACCGCAGCGCGCGCCGGCAGACGCTCGACGCGCTGGCGCAGTTCATCCCGGTCCCGGCCGCCGGCTTGTCGGCCGACTTCCTGGAGCGGAAGATGTCGGCCGAGGAGGTCGCGGCGGCGACGCTGTCGGCGCTGGCCGGCCTCGGCTTCACGCGCTTCTACATCTCGAACCTCGAGACGGGGCGGGCGCCCGCACGGCGGACGTCGATCGCGCGCCGCGCCGGGCTCTCCGCACCCGAAAGGACACCCCGATGAGTGCCACCACCTACGACGTGACCACCGCCGGATTCGAGAAGGACGTGATCGAGAGGTCCGACGAGGCCGTCGTCGTGATCGACTTCTGGGCCCCCTGGTGCGGGCCGTGCAAGACGCTCGGCCCGATCCTGGAAGACGAGATCGGCAAGCTCGACGGCCGGGCCGTGCTGGCCAAGGTGAATGTCGACGAGAACCCCGAGCTGGCGCAGGCCTTCCAGGCCCAGTCGATCCCGATGGTCGTCGCGATCCACAAGCGGCGGCCGGTCTCGTCGTTCCTCGGCGCGCAGCCGCGCGACGTCGTCGAGCAGTGGCTGAAGCAGGTCGTGCCGAGCGCGGCCGAGACCAGCCTGGAGTCGGCGAAGAAGCTGCTGGCCGAGCACGAGTACGCGCAGGCCGAGACGGTGCTGCGCAAGGTCCTCGCCGCCAACCCGAACGACCAGACCGCGCTGCTCGAGCTGGCGCGCGTGCTGGCGCGGCGCGGGGAGCGGGCCGAGGCGCTGGTGCTGCTCGACCGGATCCCCGCCGGGACCCCGGAGTACGACGCCGCCGAGCGCGAGCGGTTGATGTTTGCGATGTTCGACGCCGGGGAGCAGGCGGGGGACCTCGCGGCGGCCAAGGCGAAGGTCGCCGCGAACCCCGCGGACAGCGCGGCGCGCTTCGCGCTGGCCGGGGCGCACTGGCTGGAGGGGGAGATCGAGCCGGCGCTCGCGGAGTTGCTGACGATCGTGCGCAAGGACCGCGCCTTCTGGGACGATGGGGCGCGCAAGGCGCTGCTGGCGTTGTTCGACTACCTCGGCGAGGGGATCCCGGCGGTCGACACCGCGCGCTCGGAGCTGGCGAACATCCTCTTTTCGTAGGCGGGGCCGGCCCGAACGGGGCGAACGGTTCCTTAGGGCCGGCCTCCGTGCCGGCCCGAAGGGCAGCGCAACGGTTCCTGTAGGGGCCGGCCTCCGTGCCGGCCCGAAAGGGCAGCGCAACGGTTCCTGTAGGGGCCGGCCTCCGTGCCGGCCCGAAAGGGCAGCGTGATGGCCGACGACGCGCTCCAGGTGAAGCTCGGCAAGCTCAACGTCGGCCGCGCGCGCCGGCACCTGTTCCTCTGCGCGCAGCAGTCCAAGCCGAAGTGCTCGACCTACGAGGAGAGCGCGGCCGTCTGGGCCTACGTCAAGCAGCGCCTGAAAGAGCTGGGGCTCGAGGGGCCGGAGGCCGGCGATCCGTGCGTCCTGCGCAACAGGGTCGACTGCCTGCGGATCTGCCAGGACGGGCCGATCGCGGTCGTTTACCCGGAGGGGGTCTGGTACCGCGGGGTGACCGTCGAGGTCGCGGAGCGGATCATCCAGGAGCACCTGATCGGGGGTCATCCGGTCGAGGAGTTCGTGATTGCTCGGGCGCCGTTGAACGGCTGACGCGTGAAAGTGCCCCCCCGGGGCGCGGGCTCCATTCGGGCGCCCCGGGGGGGCACTTTCACGCGTCAGCCTCCGGGCGCGAGCTGGACGGTTAGGACCGGCCGATCTTCGCACGGTGCTTCTGGCTGGTAGGTGAGTTGAATCGCCGTTCCCTGGACGGTGATCGTGGTGAGGCTGACCGTCTCGGCTTCGTCGCGATGCATGCAGGGGGAGTAGGGGCCGCGGTCGGGGTGGTGGCTGCGGTGGAAGGCATCGAGCGCCGCGCGCGTGATCCCGCCGTGCTGAGCGGCGACGCGGGCGAGCGTGCCGCGACGGGAGCGGGCGACGCCGTCGGCGTCGCGGCCCGATGACGTCAAGGGAAGGGCGGCGGCGTCGAGTGGGAACGCCTCGATCGATTCGCCGTCCCAGCGCAGGGCGCGCGGCGCCTCGCCCACGCCGAAGAGGGCCAGCGTGAACGGCTGATAGCGCGCGAGGTCGGCGTGGGAGAGGGCCTCCCCGGCGGCCTCGACGGTCGTCGAACCTCCCAGCCCCAGCACCAGCAGCCCGCGGCTGATCGGCGGCCGGTCCAGCGGGAAGGGGTGGTCGCGGAACAGGTTCAGCAGGCAGGCCGCGACGCCCCGCTCGTTGACGAAGGCCCATGTCCCGCCGGCCTCCCCGTCGCGCGGCGCGACGAAGTGGAGGCCCGCGGCCGAGTCGATCCGCGGCGGCTCCGCCGGGCGGCGCGAGCGCCGCTCGTCGCGGTTGAAGAAGACCGCGTAGCCGTCCGGCTCGACGATCCAGCTGAGGGTGCACATGGCGCGGCGGGAGTATGCCTGAAACGGGGCAGCACCGAAGTCGGCGAAACGATAGGCGCCAAAGTCGGGGGCCGAGTGCTGGGCCCACCGGCTGACGGCGAGTCCCTGGAGGCGTGATGGATCCCGCGATCCTGCTGCTGATCGTCGTCTTCGTCCTGGCGCCGAGCTTCGGCATGTTCATGCTCGCCGCGGCCCGCACGCCGGCGCTGCACCGCGAGGTCGTGCGGGCGCTGCGCGAGACCGGCCGCGCCGGAGGTCCGGCCTACGACGACGGGGCGCTCGCGGGCTGGGTTCCGTGGCGCGTCCCGCCCGGCCTCGAGGAGGTCTACGCCGAACCCGAGCACGCCGGGGGCGAGCCGGTACGCAACGCCGTTGCCCTGTGGCGCGCCAACCGCCGTCTCGCCTTCGTCATGCTGGCCGCGCTGGCGATCGACGCCGTGCTGCTGGCGCCTGGTCGTGCTCTGGCTGGCGCGCGCGCTGACGCTCAGTGGTGCCGGCGCAGCAGCCGCCCGAGCGACGCGACCAGCAGCACCGCGACCAGCACCGGCCCGAACGGCTGGTCGAGCAGGATCGCCGCCGCGAACGCGACCAGGTAGCAGACGAGCGCCACCCCGACGCTCCCGATCAGCGTCTTCTTCCAGCCCGGCGCGAAGCGGAAGGCGATCCAGGGCGGCACGAAGACCAGCGCGAAGGCGGCGAAGACGCCGATCGCCGTCGCCGCGAAGGCCAGCGTCACCGCGACCAGCAGGTCGAAGACGACGTCGTGGTGCGGGGTGGCCAGGCCGTTGGCGCGGAAGAAGTCCGGGAAGAAGCGCCCCAGCAGGAGCCGGCGCGAGATCCAGGGGAGGACCGCCGCGGTCAGCAGCACCAGCGAGCCCAGCCCCTCGAGGTGCGGCAGGCCGGTGAAGTAGAGCTGCCCCTGGATCAGCGCGCGCGACAGGTCGTCGCCGTGCGTCGAGTTGGCGGCGGCGATCAGCGCGACGCTCCAGCCGAAGAGGATCATCACCGCGTAGGCGTCGTTGCCGGTCCGGCCGACCAGCGCCTTGGCCGCCGCGGCCAGCGCCGCCGCGACCAGCGCGACCAGCAGCACCGGCTCGAGGAACATCCCGCCCAGCACCACGCCGGCCGCCGCCGCCTGCGCCAGGCCGAGCGCCGCCAGCCACTCCTCGCGCAGCCGGATGTAGCAGCCGAGCACGGGCAGCAGCAGCGCCAGCGCCAGCCCGTTCAGGAACGGCAGCAGGAACAGCCGGTCGAAGACGAGCCCGATGTTCACGCGCCCACCTCGACGATCGTCGTCGCGATCCGCTCCAGGAACTCGTGCTCGTGCGTCACGACCAGCACGCCGCGCTGCTCGCGCCAGGCCAGCAGCAGGTCGCCCAGCGTCTCGATCGTCCCGGGGTCCATGTTGTTGGTCGGCTCGTCGAGGTAGATCAGGTCGGCCGGGCTGCCGAGCGCGGCCCAGACCTGCAGCAGCTGGAACTGCCCGCCCGACAGCCGGTCGACGCGCGGGTCGAGCAGCGGCTGCAGCGCGGGCGGTGCGTCGCGGTCCCTGGCGCGCGTCAGGTGGAGCAGCTCGTGCCCCGTGATCGGCATCTCCGGCAGCTTCACCGGCCGTTGCGTCTGGACCATCACGCGCGTTCCCGCACGCCGCACGACCGAGCCGGAGAAGACGCGCACGGAGCCGATGATCGCGCGCAGGATCGTCGACTTGCCGCACCCGTTTGGACCGGTCAGGCCGACGATCTCGCCCGCGCGGACCGCGAACGAGAGGGGGCCGACCACGGGCTCTCCGTAGCCCGCGACCAGCCCCTTCACATCGAGCAGCGGCTCGCTCACGAGCGCGAGCTTGCCACCGCAACGACCCACTTGTCGACGAGGTCGAGGTACGCCGTCGCGTCGCCGTCGATCGCGACCTCGAGCGGGAGCTGCTGCGCCGTCCAGCCGAGTTCCTTCGCCACCCGGTTCGGGCCGTCCGAGGACTGGAAGACCGCGTAGAGGATCACCCCCTTCTTTCCCGAGAGGGTCGTCACGAGGTCCTTGATCGACGACGCGGTCGGGGGGATCCCGGGAAGCGGCTCGATGTAGCCCAGCACCGGGACGCCCAGCAGGCTCGCGAGGTAGTTGCCGTCCTTGTGATAGAAGACGATCCCCGGCGCTCCCGCCGCCCGCTGCTTCCACCCCGGAACGCGCGCGGCGACCGCTTTCCCGAACGCCGCGGCGTTGGCCGCGAACTCCGCCTTGTGGGCCGGGTCGAGCGCCGCCATCCGCTCCGCGAGCGCGGTCGCGATCGTCGCCATCCGTTCCGGGTCGAGATAGAAGTGAGGATTGCCGAGCGGGTGGACGTCCCCCTTGGCCCGGTCGGCCGCGCCCCCCTTCTCGATCAGGTCGACCTGCGCCGCTCCCTCGAAGTAACCCGGCTGGCCCGCGAGGATCTTCGGGTTGTTGCGCACTGGACAGCGCCGAGGGAAGCCAGCCGGTCTCCAGTTCGGCGCCGACCGCCACCAGCAGGTCGGCGTTGCGCAGCGCGATCATCATGCTCGGCTTGGCCAGCAGGTAGTGGGCGTCGCGGTCGGGCGGAGCGAGGACGGTGACCTTGACCTGGTCGCCGCCGACCGTGCGCGCCAGCATCCCCATGCTGGAGGTCGTGGCGACGACGTTGAGCCTGGCCTCGGCGGGCAGGGCGAGGGCGGCGGCGAGGATCGTGACACAGGCGAGTCTGCTCATGGCCGGCCCCCTCAGAACTTGTGCGCGCCGTGCGCGCCGAGGCTGAACTGCAGCTGGATGGTGTAGGCGTCGACCTTGGTCGGGGTGCCGTCCACCGTGACGTCGATCCGCTCGTACTGCGCGCGGCAGCGGGAGAACTCGGTCGGATTGAATGTCATGTCTCCGGACCACCGGGAGGTCGAGCCGAAGTTCTCCGTCACGCCGCCTCCGCGGACCTGGTTGGAGGAGCCGGCCTGGTCGTAGCGGACGCCGGCGGTCCAGCGCTTCGCGAAACCGTAGACCGCCTGGACGTAGTACGCGTCCTGGTCGAAGGTGAACGGGACGGGCGGGACCGACTCGCCGTCCACGGCCACCAGGTCGAGGTCCCGGTTGCGGGCGATGTACTCCCCCTGGAGCGTCAGGTCGCCCTGGCCGAACTCCTTCGGCGAGTCGTACTTGTAGACGACGTCGATCCCCCAGAAGTCGGTCGAGCCCTCGTAGGCGTGGTCGACCTCGCCGTCGCCGTCCTGGTCCTGCAGCTCCTGGTGGGTCCGCCCCGTCCCGTAGAAGCCGCCGATCTGGAGCGCGTTGCTGTACCCGACGTCCGGCGCGACCTTCACGAACAGGTCGAACAGGCGCGGCCCGGCGTGGTTCTCGAACCAGGGCGTGTCGTCGCTCTCGCCGTAGTAGGAGGAGACCCCGGGGTTCACCCCCTGCGCCGCCTCGATCCCGATCCGCGTGTAGAAGGGGAGCGGCGGCAGCCAGTTGAGCTGGACGCCGGCCTCGTTCAGCGCGCCGCCGAAGATCAGCTGGTAGGGGAGCGCGGTGTCGACGAAGTCCCACTGGTGCGGGTGCTGCGAGTTCTGGTAGCCGATGCCGCTGTAGAACTGGCCGACCTTGAGCTGGAACCCGGGGATGAACTTCCGGGTCTGCGCGTAGGCCTCCTCGACCTCGATCCCGTCGCCCGAGATCGCGAGGATCGCCCAGAGGTCGAAGTAGGGGTCGACGGTGCCGCTGAAGGAGAGCTCCGTCTCGCGCAGCGAGAATCCTTCCGCGGTCGCCTCGGGTTCGACGCCGGAGAGCGGGAAGCCGTCGGCTGCGGCCAGGATCTCGGCGCCTGCGCCGTCGACATCGTCCCGGTAGAAGACGCCGTCGAAGATCACGGCGATCGACGGATTGAAGGCCGACGGGTTGGAGACGGAGTCACTGCTGCTCCCCCCGACCAGGTTGTAGGGGACGAGCCCGACCGGGTCGAGCGGGCCGCGCGGCCCCGTAGCGGTGCTCGGCGGCTGTGCCGCGGTCGGGGCCGGGGGAGGGGATGGATCCTGCGGAGGAGAGGGGGCCGGCGGCGCCGGAACGGCCTCCTCCGGAGGGGTCTCGGCCCGGCTCACGTCCGCGGCGCACGTCGCCGCGAACAGGAGCGCGAGCGGGATCGCGATCGCTCTTCTCATGTCCGTTGTCCTCGTTCCGATCCTGAAAAATCCGCCCGCGCGTCCGGGGGGACGCGCGGCGACACGAAGCACGCAAGGGCTCAGGCGAGCGGCGGGCTGCGGGGATCGGGAAGAGCGAAGAGCGGCGGGAAGCCGGGGAGCGACGCCTCGGAGGCCCGGACCGGCACCGCGCCGGCGTCCGGCGCGGGGACCGCGGCGGCATCCGGGAGGACGACGCCGTGGTGCGACGCGATCTGGCAGACGGGACACGCGAAGTGCTCGTCGGCGAGGCCGTGGTGGTGCACGAACGGGGCGAGGATCGTGACGGCGAGCGCCAGCACGCCGAGCAGCGCGATCCAGGACGTCATCCGTTCCCGCACGAGGGGCTTCACGGGGCGGAGGCTAGCGGGGTGGTGCGGGGCTGTCAAGAATCGGCGAGGTGACAGAGGCCGGGGGCGACCGCCCGCGCGCCGGGTACAATCGGCACCCTCCGCGGGAGAGCCGTTGGAAGCGCGCATCAAGGCGATGGTCCCGGTCCTGGTCTGGCCGGTCGCGATGGTCACCGCCGTCGCGGTGACCGCCTGGGGCCTGTCGATCGGCCGCGGGCCGCTGGTCTACATCCTGGCCTACCTGGGGCTCGCCGGGGCGCTCTTCGCCCTCGAGCGCCGGGTCCCGCACGAGCCGGCCTGGCTCGAGAACGACGGCCAGGTCTTTCCCGACTTCGCGCACACGGCCGTCTCCAAGTCCTTCGCCTGGGCGCTGATCGTCTTCGGCGGGTCGGCCGGGCTGTTCGACGCGCTGCGCAGCGGCGCCGGGATCTGGCCGGAGCGCTGGCCGCTCGTGGCGCAGGTCGCGCTGGGCCTGGTGATCGCCGAGTTCGGCTTCTACTGGGGGCACCGGCTGTCCCACGAGTGGCCGTTCCTGTGGCGTTTCCACGCGGTGCACCACAGCGTGACCCGGCTCTGGTTCTTCAACACCGGCCGCTTCCACTTCGTCGACACGCTGCGCGCGATGGCGTTCGGTCTGCCCCTGCTGTTCGTCGCCGGCGCGCCGGAACTCGTCTTCACGTGGGTCAGCGCGATCACGTCCTTCATCGGCCTGCTGACGCACTGCAACGTCGCGACCCGCACGCCGGGGCTCAACCGGGTCTTCGTCACCCCCGGGCTGCACCGCTGGCACCACTCGCGGGACCCGCGCGAGGGGAACCGCAACTACGGCGAGAATCTCGCGCTCTGGGACCAGCTCTTCGGCACCTTCCTCGACAAGCCCGTCCGCCCGCCGCGCGACATCGGGATCGACGAGCCGATGCCGGCCGGCTTCCTCGGCCAGCTCGCGGCGCCGTTCCGCGCGCGGGCCTGAGCGGAAGGCGGGCCGGATGCCGCGCGCCGCCGTCCTCGCCGCCCCGTTCGACCTTCGGCTCGAAGAGCGGGCCCGGCCGGCACTCGCGCCCGGCGACGCCCGCGCCCGCGTGCGGCGGGCCGGCATCTGCGGGACCGACGTCGCGATCTACCGCGGCGACTACCGCGTGCCGCTCCCGCTGGTCCTCGGCCACGAGTGGTCGGGCGAGGTGATCGAGGTCGCGCGCCCCGCCGACGAATCCTGGCTCGGCCGGCGCGTCACGGCGGAGATCAATCGCCACTGCGCCGCGCGTGGCGCGGCGGAACTCTGCCCGCTTTGCGCGCGCGCGCTTCCGACCCACTGCGCGACGCGGACGGTGACGGGGATCGCCGGCGCGGACGGCGCGTTCGCGGAGGAGATCGTCGTCCCGGCCGGGACGCTGGTCGGGCTGCCGGAGTCGCTCGACGACGACGCGGCGGTGCTGGTCGAGCCGTTCGCGGCGGCGCTGCAGGCCTTCGCGCTGTCGCCGGTCACGCCGGGCGAGCTGGTCGTGGTGCTGGGCGCCGGCCGGCTCGGAGCGCTGATCGCGCTGGTCGCGGAGCGGCTCGGCGCGCGGGTCGTCGCGGTCGGGCGCGAGCGGACGCGGCAGCGGCTCGCGCCCCTCGGATTCGCGGTCGAGATCGCCGACATTTCCACGCGGGTCGCGCCGGACGACCCGCTCGCCGCCGCGCCGTCGGCGCTGCTCGACCGCGTCCGGTCCCTGTCGGACGGCTGCGGCGCGGACCTCGTCGTCGAAGCGACCGGCAGCGCGGAGGGGCTCGCGACGGCGCTCGACCTGGTCCGGCCGCGCGGCACGGTGGCGCTGAAATCGACGCCGGGTCAGCCCGTGGCGCGCTTCGACCTGACGCGGGCGGTCGTCAACGAGGTGCGGCTGCAGGGCTCGCGCTGCGGCTCGTTCGCCGAGGCGCTGGCCTTCCTCGAGCGCCACCCGCTGCCGCTCGACGCCCTGATCGAGGCCTCGTTCCCGCTGGCGGAGGCGGGGCGGGCGCTGGACGAGGCCGCGCTCGGCGGGAAGTTCGTGCTGGAGTGCGGGTAGAATCTCCTTCCCCCACCGAAGGACGATCGATGCGAATCCGACCGAAGGCTCTTACGTTCCTCCTCTGCGCGGTAATCGCCGCCGCTCCCGCTGCCCCCGCCGCGTTTGCCGAGCAGATGCCGGCCGCCGCGCCTCCGGCCCACTCCGAGACCAGCTGGCAGGTCCCCGAGCTGTTCGCCTTTCACGAGGTGATCGCCACGATCTGGCACGAGGCCTGGCCGGCCAAGGACATCGCGCAGCTCAAGGCGCTGACGCCGCAGGTGAAGGCCGGCGCGGCCAAGGTCGCGGGGGCGCAGCTCCCCGGCATCCTGCGCGACAAGCAGGCGGCGTGGGACGAGGGGGTCGCGGGGCTGCAGCGGACGGTCACCGACTACGAGACCGCCGCCGCGTCGGGCGACGACGCGCGCCTGCTGGCCGCTGCCGAAGCGCTGCACGCGCAGTTCGAGAAGCTGGTGCGCACGATCCGCCCGCTGACGAAGGAGCTCGACGCCTTCCACCAGGTCCTCTACCCGCTCTACCACCACCAGCTCGATCCCTACGACGCGGCGGCGGTGAAGGCCACCGTCCCGCAGCTGCAGGAGAAGATGGCGGCGCTGGCCAAGGCTCCGCTGCCGGAGCGATTCGCGCCGAAGACCGGCGCCTATGACGCGGCCCGCGCGGAACTCGGCCGCGAGGTCGACGCCTTCGCCGCCGCGGTGGCGACCGGCGACCCGGCGAAGGCCAAGGCCGCGGCCGAGACGATGCACTCGGCCTACGTCAAGCTCGAGGCCGTCCTCGGCTGACGAGGGCGAAGCGAAGCGCAGCCCCGCGTGGCTGCGCGGAAGCCGGGCGGGAGAGGAACGCGATGCCCCACGAGGTGACCCTGATCCCCGGCGACGGCATCGGCCCCGAAGTGGCCGAGGCGACCCGCCGCATCATCGACGCCTCCGGCGCGGCGATCGCCTGGCACGAGGTGCCGGCCGGGCTCGGCCCGTTCGAGGCCACCGGCAGCCCGCTCCCCCCCGAGACGCTGGCGTCCCTGAAAGCGACGCGCGTCGGGCTCAAGGGCCCGATCACGACGCCGGTCGGCGGCGGCTTCCCGTCGGTCAACGTCGCGCTGCGCAAGGCCTTCGACCTGTACGCCAACTACCGTCCCGCGCGCTCGATGCCGGGCGTGCCCACCCGCTTCACCGACGTCGACCTGATCGTCGTGCGCGAGAACACGGAAGGGCTCTACAGCGGGATCGAGCACCAGGTCGTGCCGGGAGTGATCGAGAGCCTGCGGATCGTCACCGCGACCGGCTCGGAGCGGATCCTGCGCTTCGCCTTCGAGGTCGCGCGGCGCGAGGGGCGGCGCAAGGTGACGGTGATCCACAAGGCCAACATCCTCAAGCTCAGCGACGGGCTGTTCCTGGAGATCGCGCGCCGGATCGCGGAGGAGTTCCCCGAGATCGAGTACGCCGAGTCGATCGTCGACGCGACGGCGATGCGGCTGGTCATGGACCCGAAGCAGTTCGACGTCCTGGTGATGGAGAACCTCTTCGGCGACATCCTCTCCGACCTGGCCGCGGGGCTCGTCGGGGGCCTCGGGCTGGCGCCGTCCGGGAACATCGGCGAGTCGATCGCGCTCTTCGAGGCGGTCCACGGCTCGGCCCCCGACATCGCCGGGAAGGGGATCGCCAACCCGACCGCGCTCCTGCTGTCGGGGGTGATGATGCTGCGGCACCTCGGCGAGGCTGCGGCCGCGGCGCGGGTCGAGGAGGCCGTGCGGCGCGTTCTGGGCGACGGGAAGGTCCGGACGGGCGACCTCGGCGGGACGGCGTCGACACGGCAGTACGCGGACGCGCTGATCGCGGCGATGGGGTGAGCGGACGACTTACCGGCTAACGGTTGCTGTCCCCGATTCGACCGACTTACCGGCTTACGGTTGCTGTCCCCGGTTGCGGCGTAGCCACTGCGTCCGCGGGCGGACGTCGATCGTCACGACCGCCTCGTCGATCAGCACCGGCTCCGAGCGGCCGTAGGCTTCCCAGAGGGCGGCGAACTTCTCGCCGCGGTTGGGGCGCTCGTCGGGCTGGGTCGGGTCGCAGCCGTAGTCGAACGGATCGCAGGTCGAGCGGCTCTCGGCGGCCAGGAACCGGGAGTACTCGCGCGGCACGACCTGGTGCCAGAGCCGGACGCGCACGAGCATCGGCCCGCTGGCCCGGGTCGGGATCCAGACCGGGTAGCGCGTGTCGTCCCAGTGCGCGAGCCCGCCGCTCGCGGGGTCGTCCGCGAAGCGGGCGCCGACCGGCTCGGTCTCGGCGTCCGGCCGGAAGCCTCGCGGCGGGATCCGGTTGTCCTTGACGACGCAGTCGTTGAGCACGAAGTGGAACATCTCGTGCCCGGTGGCGGCGTCCACGGTGTCGCAGTGCCCGTCGCCGTTGTAGTCGAAGATGCCGTGCTTCGCCTCGTAGACCTTGAGGTGCGGGTCCTCCGGCAGCGTCGCGGTGGCGGCGTCGTACCGGCCCGAGGACCAGGTCGTCTCCGCCGCGGTGAGCGAGCCGTCGCGGTCGGCGTCGATCCCCGCCGCGACCTCCAGCCAGGCGCGCCGCCCCTCGGTGTAGCCGGTCGGGAACTTGTGCCCGCCGAGGTTGGTGACCCGGACGTCGACCGGGAGATAGCGGCCGGAGAAGACCAGCTGCGTCGCCGAGACGCGCAGCTCCGCGGTCCGGTTCTGCAGCAGGTCGAGCGTGGCCGCGCGGGCCTGGGCGTAGGCCGCGGTCCGCCGCAGCGGAGCGCCGTACTCGGCGGCCAGGAGATCGAGCATGAAGACGTTCGCGCCCTGGAACTGGTGGGTGCGGTAGGGGCCCTCGAGCTCCGTGTTCGTACCGCGCGGCCCGGGCGGCGAGGAGCACGCGGTGGCGGCGTCGGCCCGTCCGTCGGCGTCGAGGTCGGGCCGGGGCATGTGGCAGGCCTGGCAGGTCGCGGCGACGCGCGAGCCGGGGCGCGCGTACTCCGACTGCTGCCACTCGCGGTAGGTCCGCTCGATCGGGAACCGGTAGCCGAGATCGGCTCCGCTCTTCGCGTCGCGGCGGTTCTTCACGGGGTTCGTGATGTCGTGGCACTGGCCGCAGAGCGCGGCCGAGCGCTGGAACGGCGTCGCCGCGAACTGGTGGCCGGTCGGGACGGAGTCGGCGAAGGGGCCGAACATCAGCTCGGGCGTCCGCGAGAGGTAGATCTGCGCGTTCCCGGCGTAGGGCGCGCGCGGGTCGGCGAACTCCCCCTCCGGCGGCCGCGAGGCGTCATACATCCGGTGGCAGCTGGCGCAGACGATCCCCTCGAAGTCGGTGTTGTTGCGCTGCGGCGTCCCCTGCAGGCAGCTCCCGTCGAACGGCTGGCCCCAGGCGTTCTCGCAGCTCGAGCGCCCCTCGTACCAGGCCTTGGGCGCGTGGCAGCGCAGGCAGAAGTCACCGACGCCGGCGTTGCCGAGCTTCGCGTCGTCCTGGTTGGCGACGTCGAGCGCGGCCCAGAAGAGCGGGTCGCGCGCGGCGTTCGCCATCAGCGAGCCGGCCCAGGTGTCGTACGGCTCGTAGGGCGCGGTCTCCGGCGCGCGATACCCGCCGTGGCAGACGTTGCAGCGCCCGGGCGGGTCGAGCAGCCCCGGGTCGTCGTGGTCGGCGAACGCGGGGAACCCCGGGTCGCCACTGCCGTCGCGAGGCTGCGTCCCGGGCAGGCGGACGCCCGCGGGGGCGGCGGCGAGCACCAGGAGGGCCGTCCCGGCGAGCAGCAGCAGCGCGGCGGGCAACCGGAGGCGGCGAGGTGACAGGGGCATGCCGCGATCGTAACCCGTCAGCCGCCGTAGAGCACGCTGTAGAACGCCTTCGGGGCCGGGTTGTTGTCGATGTAGCTGCCAGTCGGCGAGGCCCCGAGCATCAGGGCGTCGGAGAAGTCGGGCTTCGTCGCGCGCCAGACCTCGCAGACGCCGGGGAAGTAGTGGGTCCACTGCAGCAGCGCCGCGCCGTTCGCGAGGCGGGTCACGGTCAGCTGGGCCCCCGACGAGTGCAGCTCGACGTGGCGGTAGTCGATCCGCGTGTAGGTCATCCGCGCCGGGTCGAAGCGCTGGCCCTGCGGCAGCGCGACGTGCTCGTGGACCCCCTGGCCCTTGGCCTCGGCGAACTGCAGGTAGCGGCGCGCCCACGAGCGGCTGGAACCGCAGCCGCCGTCGCTGGCCGGCTCGGCCTCGAGCAGGTCGATCATCACGGAATCGGCCGCGACCGGGTCGTCCGAGACGATCAGGTTGCAGGGCCACTCGCTGCGGAAGGTCACCCAGGGGCGCGGGACGACGTCGAAGTTCCGGCAGGGCTGCCCGTAGAGCATGTCGCCGACGGTCAGGACCGACTTCTGCGCCAGCGACCGGACCGACGGGTCGCCCGGCACCACCGGGCTGCCCATGATGTCGGCCAGCACCGAGGCCTCGGGGACGTCGCTGAAGAGCCAGGGGTGCAGCCGGTCGGCGCGATCGATCGAGCCGAGGTGCGCCTTGTAGCCGAGCGTCACGTTGGCCTGGCCGTGCCGCTTCACGATCGGCACGTTGACCAGGTAGTCGCTGGTGCGGGCCACCTGCGCGATCCGCGTGTCGGGCGGCGGGCTGACGTAGGCCGTGCTCCAGGTGACGTACTCGCGCGGGTCCGGCGCGTCGCCGGACGGCGCGCCGAGCGGGTCGTCGGCCCCAGCCGCGAATCCCTCGCTCCCCCCCGCGGCGCGGAACTTCACGTCGGGGAAGACGGCCTTGACGCGGTTCTTGAACCACGGCGCCATGTGGCGCGTCGGCTGGGTGTTGGTCGAGTCGTAGATCGTGCAGTTGGCCGACAGCCCGCCCGCGCGCACGAAGCCCTTGATCACCGCGATGCACGGCTCGGGGACGGCGTCGATGAAGTTCCCCGCGCCTTCCACCGGGTCGGTCGCGTTGTTCAGGTTGACCTTGATCGCCAGCGTCCGCGTCTGTGGCGCGGCGAGCGGGAAGACGCGGCGCCAGGCCTCGTCCACCCCGGCGTCCTTGAGCACCATCACCGCCTGGTCGAGCATCCGGTCGATCGAGGCCTGGTCGAGGAAGTCGCGGTAGAGGCCGGTCGTGCGCGACCAGCGCGCGGCGCGGCCGTGGTGGACGTGCACGACGCGCGGCAGGGCCGCGGTCCCGCCCGCGCCCGCCGTGCCGCTCATCCCTTCCGCCCACGCGAGGCGCCCGACGACGACCGGGGCCGCCGACGCGATCGCGGTGCGCCGGATGAACGCTCGCCGGCCCTGGTCCGCACCTTTCCCTGGGGACTTCCGCTCCGCCATCGAACCTCCGGGACTGCTGATACCGCGGCCGGGCGAGCGAAGCAAGCGGAAACCGTCGCGGACCGCGCTGGGCACCCGCGGGGGGCCTTTCCGCGCTCCGCGCGATGTGCCATCGTCCCGGGCCGATGGCTGCTCCTCCCTGGGAGGAGGCGCTCGCGCGCCTCGCTCCCGACCTGCCGCGCCTCGAGACCGTGATCGACGTCGTCGACCAGCTGGTCGACATCGCGCTCGACTTTCGCCAGTCGGGTCACCCCGGCGGGTCGCGCTCGAAGGTCCCGATGCTGGTCACCCTCGCCCTGTCGGGGGCGATGCGGTGGGATCTCCGGCATCCGGAGAAGGTCGGCGCCGACCGGTTCGTGCTCGCGGCCGGGCACGCCGTTCCGGCGGTCTACGCGCTGCTGGCCGCGCTCCACGAGGCACTCGCAACCCGGGCGGACGCGACGGGCGACCCGCGGTTCGGCGCCGCGAACGCCGCACGCTGGTCGCTTCGCGCCGAAGACCTCCTGTCGCTGCGCCGCCGCGGGGGTCTCCCCGGGCACGCCGAGTTCGCCGGCAGGTCGCTCTTTCTGAAGTTCAACACCGGGCCCTCGGGACACGGCCTGCCCGCCGCGGCCGGGATGGCGCTCGCGCTCCGGCGCGGCGGGCTGCCGGGCGTGCGCGTCTTCGCGCTGGAAGGGGAGGGCGGCGCGACCGCCGGCAGCACGCACGAAACGCTCAACGCGGCCTGGGGCCTCGGGCTCGACAACCTCGTCGTGCTGCTCGACTGGAACGACTTCGGGATCGACCCGCGGCCGGCCTCGGCGGTCGTCTACGGGACGCCGACGGACTGGTTCGCGAGCCACGGCTGGCGCGTCGCGGGCGCCGCCGACGGGGCGAGCCCGGCGCAGCTGGCGCGCGCGCTCTTCCAGGCGACGCTCGATCCGGAGCCGGGCGGCCGCCCGGCCGCGGTCTGGGCGCGCACCCGCAAGGGACGGGGCTACGGCCGCTTCGATGCCGCGAGCCACGGCGTGCCGCACGCCGCCGGCTCGCCCGCGTTCTGGGAGACGAAGCGCCCGTTCCAGGAGCGGTACGGCGTGCGCTTCGACGGCTTCGGCGAGCCGGCGCCGTCCGAGCCCGCCGCGCGCCGCTCGCGCGCCCTGGCGAACCTGCGCGCCGTGCTCTCGGTCCTGCGCGACGACGCCGAGTGCTGCCGCTTCGTCGCCGAGCGGCTGGTCGAGCTGGGCGAGGCGGTGCCGGAGCGGCCGGGCGGTCTCGCGGCGAAAGGCGCGCGCAACCCGTGGCACGACCCGCGGCTGACCGAGGCGCGGGCCTACCCCGACGCGCTCCGGTTCGCACCCGGCACGCGCGTCTCCAACAAGGTCGCGCTGGGTCGCTGGGGCGCGTGGGCGAACAGCTGGGCCCGCGAGGCGTACGGACGGCCGCTCTTCCTGGCGCTGTCGGCCGACCTCGCGGAGTCGACGAGCCTGGCGCTCTTCGCGCGCGACTTCGAGGGGCGCGCCGGCTTCGGCGACTACGAGCGCACGGCGAACCCCGGCGGCGTGCTGCTGCCTGCGGAGATCACCGAGTTCACCAACGCGGCGATGGCGGCGGGGATCGCCTCGGTCAACTTCGATCCGGCGCCGGACCGCGACTGGAACGGCTTCGCGGCAGCGCACTCGAGCTACGGGGCATTTGCCTACCTGCAGTACGGGCCGATGCGGCTCTACTCCCAGATGGCGCAGGACGCGGAGCTGAAGGTCGGTCCGGTGCTCTGGGTGCTCGGGCACTCGGGGCCCGAGACCGCGGAGGACAGCCGCTCCCACTTCGGCGTCTTCGCGCCGTCGGTGTCGCAGCTCTTCCCGGAGGGGCAGGTCTGCGACCTGCACCCGTGGGACCCGAACGAGGTCCCGGTGCTGCTCGCCGCCGGACTGGCCGCCGGGTACCCGATCCTCGCCCTGCACCTCGCGCGGCCCCCCCTGCTCGTACCCGACCGCCGTGCCCTGCAGATTCCCACCGAGTTCGAGGCGGCGCGCGGGGCCTACCTGCTGCGCGAGGCGCGGCCCGGAGTGCCGCGCGACGGCGTGATCGTGGTCACCGGCGCGTCGAGCACGGCGAACGTCGTGGCGCTGCTGCCGGAGCTCGAGCGTCGCGGGCTCAACCTGAAGATCGTCGCCGCGCTCAGCCCGCAGCTGTTCGACCGCCAGGAGGCGGCCTGGCGCGAGCGCGTCCTGTCCGGGTCCGACCGACTCGACGCGATGGGGATCACGAACCGCTCGCGCGCGTCGCTGGCACGCTGGCTGCCGGACGGCGACGCGCTCGCCGCGTCGCTGTGCGCCGACTGGGACGATCGCTGGCGCACCGGCGGCACGGTCGAGGAGGTCCTCGAGGAGGCGCAGCTCGATCCGGGCGCGATCCTCGACGGGGTCGTCCGCTTCGCCGGCGCGCGCGAGGCTCGGCTCCGGCGGCACGCGGCGCGGCTGGAGGCGCTGCGGACCGGTCTGCCGTGAGCGCGCCGGACACGCTCGTCGTCGTCAACCGGAACGCCGGCACGGCGGCGCGCCGGCGGGCGCTCCGCGCGGCGCTGGAGGCGTGCGCGGCGGAGGCCGCGGGGGCGGGAGGGAACGCTCCCGGTCGCGCCGGCTTCGCGGTGCGGGAGACCGCGACCTACGACGGAGGGCTCGCGGCCGCCCGCGAGGCGGCGCGCGACGGAGTCCGCCGCGTGGTGGCGGTCGGCGGCGACGGGACGCTGCAGGCCGTCGCGGCCGGGCTCGTCGCCGGCCAGCCCGACCCGGCGGCGCGCCCGCTGCTGGGACTCGTACCCGCCGGGAGGGGCAACGACCTCGCGCGCGCGCTCGACCTGCCGTTCGAGCCGCGCGCCGCGCTGGCCCTGGCCCTTACCGGGGAGCGGACGCTCGCGCTCGACCTCGGCCGCCTCGTCGCCGACGGGCGCGAGGTGATCTTCGTCAACGCCGCGGGGCTCGGGTTCGACGGCGACGTAGCGGTGCGGGCCCGGCGCCTGCCGCTGCACGGGTTCCCGGCCTACGCCCTCGCCGCGCTCGGCTCGATGGCGGCCCGCCCCGGGCCGTGGGAGATGGACGCCTCGATCGACGGCCGGTCCTCCCGCGGCGCGGTGATCCTCTTCACGGTGGCCAACGGCAGCACCACCGGCGGCGGCTTCGTGATGGCCGCCGCGGCCCGGCCGGACGACGGGCTGCTCGACTACGCCCGGGTCGGACCGTCGAGCCGGGCCGAGGTGCTGCGCTTCCTCTGGCGGGCGTCCCGCGCCGGGCTGGGCGAGGAGCCCCGCTTCGAGTTCGGCCGTTTCCGGCGGCTTACGGCGAGTTTCACGCCCGGGATCCCGATTCACGCCGACGGCGAGATCGTGGCGACCGGAGCCGGCGAGGTGACGATCGATCTCCTGCCGGCGGCCCTGCGCGCGATCGTCCCCGGGCCGGAGTAAACTCCCGGGTCCTCCGGAGGCCCGATGACCGCCGATCCCGCCGCGACGCGCGCCCTGCCGGCCCCGCCGCCGGCCTACCGCTGGGCCGTGCTGGTCGTGCTCAGCCTCGCGATGTTCGGGAACTACTACGTCTACGACTCGATCAGCCCGCTGGCCGACGTGCTCGTCAAGCAGCTGCAACTTCACCGACGACAACATCGGCCTGCTCAACGCGATCTACAGCTTCCCGAACATCATCATGGTGCTGATCGGCGGGATGATCATCGACCGCATCGGCGTCAAGAAGTCGACCTTCCTGTTCTCGATGCTCTGCGCGCTCGGGGCGGTCCTCACCGCGCTCACGCCCACCCTGCCGATGATGGCGGCGGGCCGCCTGCTGTTCGGGCTCGGCGCCGAATCGCTGATCGTCGCGATCACCACCGCGCTGGCCCAGTGGTTCCGCGGCAAGGAGCTCTCCTTCGCTTTCGGCATCAACCTGACGATCGCGCGCCTCGGCTCGTTCGCCGCGCTCAACTCGCCGACCTGGGCGCACGACGCCTACCAGGGCTGGCAGGGGCCGCTGCTGATCGCGACCGTCTTCGGCTTCGTGTCGCTGATCGCGGGGGCGGTCTACTGGATCATGGAATCGGGCGCGGTGAAGCGCTACGACATGGCCGCCGCCGGCTCGTCCGACAAGGTCGTGTTCGGCGACATCCGCGCCTTCGGCCGCTCCTACTGGTTCGTGGTCGCGCTGTGCGTGACCTTCTACTCCGGGATCTTCCCGTTCCAGACCTTCGCCGTGAAGTTCTTCCAGGACGCGCACGGCGTGTCGCGCGAGGAAGCCGGCTTCCTGTCGTCGATGCTGACGCTGTTCGCCATGATCTGCACGCCGCTGTTCGGGCTGCTCGTCGATCGCGTCGGCAGGCGGACGCAGTTCATGATGGCCGGCTCGCTGCTGCTGGTGCCGGTCTACCTGATCATGGCCTACAGCAGCATCTCCCTCTACGTGCCGATGGCGATCATGGGGATCTCGTTCTCGATGATCCCGGCCGTGATGTGGCCGTCGGTCGCCTACATCGTCGGGCAGAACAAGCTCGGCACGGCGTACGGGCTGATGACGATGATCCAGAACATCGGGCTGTTCGGCTTCAACCTGCTGATCGGCTGGGCCAACACCGCGTTCGATGCCAGCGCCGCCAACCCGGCCGGCTACCGCCCGGGGATGTGGATCTTCTCGATCACGGGGATCCTCGGGCTCTTCTTCGCCTGGCAGCTGCGGCGGGCGGAGAGCGGGCCGGACGCCCACGGCCTCGAGACGATCACCGTGGCCGGCGGCGACAAGCCGCGCGAGGTCATGGCCGGGATCGAGGGTCCGGGGTAGGCGCTCGTGGCGGCCCCCGACACGCGCGAGCGGCTGGAGCGCCTGGTGATCGCCCGCTCCCGGCTGCGGATTTCTCGGGTAGGCGACGACGAGCGGCTGGACTACGAGCTGGGGTACGACTCGTCCGCACTGCTCCAGCTGCTGCTCGACGCGGAGGACGCCTTCGGGATCGAGGTCCCGCCCGAGCGGGTCCCCGAGCTGGTCGGCGCGCCGTTCTCGCGGCTGCTCGCGCTGGTCGAAGAGGCGCGCGCCGGCGCGGGGGACGCCGCGTGAAGGCGGCGGTCGTCCGCGACGCGGCGCTGCCGGGCGCACTGCTCGCCCTGGTGGCCGCGGTGGAGCAGGGGCTCCCCGCGCGCGGGTTCGTCGCGGTGCTCGCCGGACGACCCGGAGGTCGACCTCGTGGTCAACGCCACGACGCTGGCGAACGCGCGGCCGAACTATCTGCGTCCCGACCCGTCGGTCTTCCTCGCGACGCTCATCGACAGCGACGGTGCGGGCTTCGCCGACGAGGCGGCGCTGAAGCGCGCCACCTACGCCGCGCTGGTCAAGACGATGTCGAACCTCGTCGTCCATCGCGTGCAGTCCGGGGCGTTCGGCGGCCGGGCCTTCTTCATGACGCCGGAACTCGGCTTCCGCCCGCGGCCGGCGGGCGACGCGCTGGCTTCCGAGGTGCTCGACACCGTCGCGCCGCTGGCCGGGGCGCGGCTGGTGATCGCGAACCGCCTCGACGAGGACCTGCCGCGGGAGTTGCACGACGGCGACGGGACGACGCGCGCGCTCGCCGCGGCCGGCCGGCGCCTGGCCGCGTTGAACCTGCTGCCGACCGTCTTCGACCTGAAGGACCTGCTGACCGAACGCGACAGGCGCCTGGTGATGAAGTACTTCGGCCTCAGGCAGCTCTCCTACGGCAACCTCTCGGCGCGGCGCGACGCGGAGAGCTTCTGGATGACCGGCCGCGGGGTGGACAAGGGGAAGCTGTCGCGCATCGGGCAGGACCTGCTGCTGGTGAAGGGATACGACGAAGCGACGCGGACGATTCTGCTCTCGGTTCCCCCCGGGACCGATCCGGCCGCCCGCGTCTCCGTGGACGCGATCGAGCACCTCACGATCTACCGCGCCGTCCCCGAGGCCGGTGCGATCGTCCACGTCCACGCCTGGATCGACGGGGTGCCGGCCACGCTTCAGAGCTGGCCCTGCGGCACCCGGCAGCTGGCCGACGAGGTCGCCGGGCTGGTGCTCGCCGCCCCCGACCCGTCGCGCGCCGTGATCGGCCTGAGGAACCACGGCCTGACGATCGTCGGCCGCTCGCTCGACGAGATCTTCGAGCGGATCGAGGGGCGCCTGGCGCAGGAGATCCCCGTCCTGTGAGCGGGCCGCGCACGATGGTCGAACTGGTCGCCGGGCTCGCGCACGGCGGCGAGGATCACGGCCTGACGCTGGTCGATGCCCGCGGAACGGAGCGCGGCTTCTCCTGGCCCGCGCTGCACCGCAAGATCCTCGTTCACGCCGCCGCGCTCGCCGCGCAGGGGATCGGGCGGGGGGATCGCGTCGTCGTCTGTCCGACCAGCGATCCCGACGTGCTGGCCGGCTTCCTGGCGCTGTTCCACCTGGGCGCGGTGCCGCTGTCGGTCAGCGGCCTGACGATGGGACAGGCGGCGGGCGCGCAGCTCCCCTTCGTCGCCGGGCTGCTCGCGAGCACCGGGGCCAAGGGGGTCTTCACCCAGCCCGAGCTGATCGGTGGGAACGACGAGGCTCCAGCTCGTCTCCCCCGCGCGCCTGGTCGACTTCGTGCCCTCCTCGCTCGACGTCGACGGGCCGGTGCCGGCCGTGCCGCCGGCCGCGGTGAGCCCGGGCGACCTCGCCTTCGTGCAGTTCTCCTCGGGCAGCACCTCGCACCCCAAGGGGGTCCGGATCTCCCACGAGAACGTCCTCGACAACACGCGGCTGATCGCCGAAATCGGCCGCCGCCACCGCGACGAGTCCGCCTGCAGCTGGCTGCCGCTCTACCACGACATGGGGCTGATCGGGGCGCTCCTGACGACGCTCTACGTCACGCCGCGGCAGATGGTGATCATGAACCCGATCCGCTTCCTGATGAAGCCGATCGCCTGGCTGGAGACCGTCAGCCGGATCGGCGCGCGGATCTCCGTCTGTCCCAACTTCGCGCTCGACCTGTGTACCGACCGGATCAGCGACGAGATGCTGGACGAGCGCCGGATCGACCTCTCCTCGTGGGAGGTCCTGTTCGTCGGTGCCGAGCCGGTGCGCCCGGCGTCGCTCCGGCGCTTCGCCGAGAAGTTCGCGCGGGTCGGGTTCGACGGGCGCGCGCTCCACCCGGTGTATGGCCTGGCGGAGGCGACCCTGATCGCCACCAGCCCCCGCTTCCAGGAACCGATCGTCACGCGCCTCGTCGACGGGCTCGAGGTCCCGGCGGTCGGCCGGGTGGTGGGCGACCTCGTGCTCCGGATCCGCCGCGACGACGGCACCGCGGCGCCGCCGCTCGAGACCGGGGAGATCCTGCTGCGGGGGACGTCGGTGACCGACGGCTACCTCGACGAGGAGACCGGGGAGCAGCCGTTCGAGGACGGCTGGCTGCGCACCGGCGACCTCGGGATGCTCGACGACGACGGCCGGCTCTACGTCACCGGGCGGCTCAAGGACCTGATGATCATCAACGGCCGGAACTATTACGCCCACGACATCGTCGCCGACCTCGAGGAGCTGCCGTTCATCGAGCGCGGAAAGGTCCACGTCTTCTCGCTGGAGATCGAGGGGCGCGAGGCGCTGATCGTGCTGACCGTGCCGCTCGGCCGCATGACCCCGGCGGTCCGGGCCAAGATCGCCGCCCTGCAGGCCTTCATGAAGCTCGGCGGCCCGCGCGGCTGGTGGAAGGGGGCCAGCCTGGGCGACCTCGAGTCGTACGTCGAGAGGCTGATATCCTCCGACCAGGCCGAGCTGATCAACGAGGTCAAGCGCTACGTCCTGGCCCGGCACGGGGTTCCCGTGCACGACGTGCTCTTCGTGCCGCGGATCCCGCGCACGACGTCGGGCAAGGTCAAGCGCGACCTGTGCGAGAAGCTCTATCACGAGACCAGGGACTGACGCGCGCCCCCCGCGCGGCCGGCAGCGCCCGGGAGAAGAGTCCATGCACGAGTTCGAAGCGCTGCTCGCGAAGATCGCGGACTGGGTCTGGGGGCCGCCGCTGCTGATTCTGCTGTTCGGCACCCACCTCTTCCTGACCTTCCGCATGCGCTTCATCCAGCGCTACCTGGGGCGCGCGATCCGGCTCTCGGTCGAGGCGGACCACGGCGCCGAGGGCGACGTCAGCCAGTTCGGCGCCCTGACCACCGCGCTGGCCGCGACCATCGGCACCGGCAACATCGTCGGCGTCGCCACCGCGGTCGCGCTCGGCGGCCCCGGCGCCGTGCTGTGGATGTGGCTGACCGGCGTCTTCGGCATCGCCACCAAGTACGCCGAGGCGCTGCTGTCGGTGAAGTACCGGGTCAAGGACGAGCGCGGGATGATGGCCGGCGGCCCGATGTACGTGCTCGAGCGCGGCCTCGGGATGCGCTGGCTGGGCATGGTCTTCGCCGCGCTGACCGCGATCGCCGCCTTCGGCATCGGCAACATGGTCCAGGCCAACTCGATCTCCGCGCTGGTCAGGACTCCTTCGGCGTCTCCCCGTGGATCAGCGGCGCGCTGATGACCGTGCTCACCGCGGTCGTCATCCTGGGCGGCATCCAGTCCATCGCGCGGGTCTGCGAGGGGCTGGTGCCGTTCATGGCGATCTTCTACGTCGCTGGGCTGCGCGATCCTGCTCGTCATGGGCTGGCGAGACGCTTCCCGGAGACGCTTCTCCCTGATCTTCTCCAGCGCCTTCACCGGCCAGGCCGCGGTCGGCGGGTTCGCCGGCGCGGCGATGCGCGAGGCGATGCGCTACGGCATCGCGCGCGGGCTGTTCTCCAACGAGTCGGGACTGGGCAGCGCCCCGATCGTCGCCGCCGCCGCCCAGACCAAGAACCCGGTCCGGCAGGCGCTGGTCTCCTCGACCGGGACCTTCTGGGACACGGTCGTCGTCTGCGCGATGACCGGGCTCGTGGTGGTCAACTCCGGCGAGTGGGCGAACGGTCTGAAGGGCGCGGCGCTGACCCACGCCGCGTTCTCGCACATCCCCTGGATCGGCCCGACCGTGCTGACGGTCGGCCTGCTGACCTTCGTCTTCTCGACCATCCTCGGCTGGTCGCTACTACGGCGAGAAGGCGGCCGAGTACCTGTTCGGCGCGCGGGCGATCGTCCCGTACCGGCTGGCTCTGGGTCGCCGCGGTCATGGTCGGCTCGGTCGCCACGCTGCCGGCGGTCTGGTCGTTCGCCGACATCGCCAACGGCCTGATGGCGATGCCCGAACCTGGTCTCGCTGCTCCTGCTGTCGGGCGTGATCGTGGCGGAGACGAAAGAGCACCTGTGGGACGTCCGGGACGGAGACGACTGAGGCGGACGACCCGCACGTCGATCGGCGCCGCCCGGCGCACCGCGACGACGGGGTTGTGTTCGCGCCGCGCCGCGGGCACCATCACCTCGGGGAGTCCGGGGCTGGTGGCTTTGCAGGACGAGACCGGTCGGAGCGCTCGCGACGCAGACGCGCCGCCGGCCGCGCCGCGCATCCTGCTGCTCGAGCCGCACCCCGACCACGCCGAGGTCGTGCGCGAAGCGCTCGAGCGCGCGTGGCCCGACGCAGACGTTCGCACCCGTCCGCAGGAGGCCGGGGCGTTCGCGGGCGAGCACTTCGACCTGCTCGTCTGCTCCACGGCCGCGATCGACGACGCGCGGAGCTGGCTGTCGCGCGTCGACGGGGCGGCCCCGCCGGTCGTGCTGATCGCCGACGCCGAGCACCCCGCACGGCCGATGCGGGGCGTGCACGTCGCCGCGATCCTGGACAAGCGCAACGCGCGTGGCTTCGTCGACCGCCTGGCCGGGGCCGCGGCGAGCGCAATCCTCGGCAGCGGGACGGCGCCCCTCGAGCCGGGGCCGGCGGCCCCCGGACCGGTTGAGCCGCCGGCCGCTACCCGCCGAACCCGCCTCGCCCGGCGCGCCGGAAGTGCCGGTGCCCGCGGCGGAGCCCGCCGGCGAGGCCTTCCGCAGCGGCGTGCTCTCCCCGCGGACCTACGACGGCGGAGCGCTCGACGAGCCGCCCCCCGGGCGGGACCGGCGCGCGGACGCGCTGGCGGCCGGGATCGCGCAGGCGCTGTCCGATTTCCTCGACCACGCCGCGCCGCTGGCGGAACTGGCGGCCCGCCGCGCGGCGCGCGACCCGGTGCTGACCGCCTACCTCGGCGGCTTCTCCGCCGAACTGGGCCGCGCCCGCGGGCTCGCCGCGCGGCTGGCGCGGCTGCTCGGCGAGCCTCCCCCGCCGGCGCGGCGCACGATGCGCGCCGCCGACCTGGTCACGCTGCGGGCCGCGGCCTGGCGCGGCTGGCTGCCGGACGGGATCACGCTGCGGCTCGCGACCGAGTCCGCATCCGAGGTCTCCGTCGACCCGGCGCTGGTCGCGCCCAGCCTCGACGACCTGGTGCAGGCGCTCGCGCCGTGCGCCGACCCGCCCTGCGGAATCGACGTCGGCGTGGCCCCCGTGACCCTCGGGGCCGGGTTCGCGGCGACGCGTCCCGGGCGCGCGCGCCGGCCGGTTCGTGCGGATCGCGCTCGCGGCGGCGCGGGGCCACGTGCCGCGGGTCGATCCGGAACCGGGTCCGGTGCCGGTCGGCGAGCCGGCGCTGCAGGCCGCGCTGGCCGCGGCGAAGGCCCACGGCGGCTACCTCGAGCTGCGCTGGGACCCGGTTCACGGGCAGCTCGAGGCGGCCGACCTCTACCTGCCGGCCGGGGAGCGCGTCGCCCGGGAGACCAGGGCGTCGCCGGCGGCGGTCAGCGTGCTCCTCGTCGACGACGACGCGTCGGTCCGCGAGACGGTGGCAGCGCTCCTGGCCGGGGTCGGCTGGCGCCCGCTCACGGTCCCTTCGGGAGCGGCCGCGGTCGACCTCTATCGCGCCGGGTGCCGCTACGACCTGGTGCTGCTCGACCTGCTGATGCCGGACCTTTCCGGTGCCGAGACCTTCCGCGCGCTGCGCGCGCTCGACCCCGCGGTGCGGGTCGTCGTGGCCTCCGGCTCGCGTCCGGGCGAGCCGCTGCGGCGGATGCTGGCCGAGGGGGCGCTGGGCTTCCTGGCGAAGCCCTTCGGCTTGAGGGAGCTGGTGGCGATCGTGGAGGCCGCTACGGGTTCTCGACCACCCGGACCGAGTCGATCGTGAGCGGCGCGACCGGCTTCCACGGCGGCAGCCCGCGCTCGCCGCTGGTCGGGCGCTGGATCAGCTTCGAGATCGCCTCGTCGCCGCCGGCCAGCTGACCGACCGCCGTCACGCGCCCCTGCCAGTCCACCCGCGGCGCGAGCAGCACCAGCAGCGTCGGTTCGTTGTACGTCGGGAGCCCCGCAGCGTCCGGCGTGCCCGGTTCGAGCACGACCGTCCCCGCCAGGAGTTCGCGCGTCGTCCGCTCCACCGGTTCGACGCGCAGCCCCGCCGGCTGGGAGGAGACGACCGAGAAGGCGAAGCCCGGGCGGAGCGCGCCGATCGTCGACTTGTCGAAGTACCCGGTGCGCGCCAGCGTCACCAGCGCGTGCACCGATTGCGGCGCGTCGCGCGCGAGGTCGATCGCCAGCTCGCCGTCGGGCGTGCCGAGCAGGAGGCGATAGGACCGGGCCGGATCGAACGCGGGGATGACGCGGAACGCGACGCTCGGCGACGGCATCCCGCTGCGCTTCAGGGACAGCGTGTAGTTCCCCTCCTTCGCCAGCTGGGGAAAGAGCGGGAGCAGGTCGAACTTCACGCCGACGAAACCGCCGGGACCGATCTCCTTCGCCCGGGCCGCGCCGAACGCCTCCGCGCGCGCCGGCCGGACCTCCTCGCCTCCGGGCAGCGTCAGCCGCAGCGACGAGGTGAGGTCGCCGAGGTCCTCGACCTTCAGCCACCCGCCGCCGTCGTTGCGCACCACGAGCTGGCCCGAGACCGGGCGGCCCGACTCGAAGACGAAACCGTCGAGCGCGATGTTCGCCGCGGCCAGCGGCGGCGCGGCGGCCGGGGGCGCGGCCGCGACGGCGGCAACCAGGCTCGCGGCGGCGAGCACGGCGAGCACGGCGGGGACGAGGGCGAGGCCGGGCCGGCGGGAACGGAGGAGCGGGGTGCGGGTCATGGGGGTGGTTCCTCGAGGGGGGAAGCGGCGGCGATCCTAGCCCTGCGACCGGGGGGACGCCACGGCCGGGTGCGCCTCAGGGCCGCCGCGCCAGCACGAGCCCGGCGACCCGCTCGGCGCCCGCCGCCGCCAGCGCGCGGGCCGCCTCGCGCAGGGTCGATCCCGTCGTCGCCACGTCGTCCACGACCAGCACGAAGCGCCCGCGGACCAGGGGCTCCCGCGCGGCGAAGGCACCGGCGAGCGCCGCCCGTCGCGCCGCCCCCGCGGCCGAGGTCTGGGCCCGCGTCGGACGGCGCTTGGTCAGCGCCCCTGGCGCGACGGGAAGCGCGAGGGCCCGCGCCACGGCGCGCGCCAGCCGTCGCGGCGCGTGCCGCCGCACCGACCAGCGCAGCGGATCCGGGGGGACCGGGACGACGAGCTGGGGATGTCCGCTGCCGCGCACCGCCCACGCCGCCGCCATGGCGCGGCCCAGCGGGCGCGCCAGGGCCGCATCGCCGCCGAACTTGAAGCGCCGGTGGAAGGCGACCACCGCGTCGCGGTACTCGAAGGCGGCGATCGTGCCGGCCAGCGCCTCCGCGCCGTCCAGCGCGGCCGCCCGCGCCGCGCCGCAGTCGGGACAGTCGAGCGCGGAGGCGATCGACGCGCCGGGGAGATCGCAGACCGGGCAGCCCGGCCCGTCGCGGCGCGGCAGCGCCGCCCAGCAGTCCGGACAGGCCCCCGACTCCGCGGCCAGCGGCAGGTCGGCGCCGCAGGCGAAACAGGGGCCGGGCCAGAACAGCGCCAGCGCCGGGGCGAGTTCGTCGAGCGCCGCGGCGATCCAGCCCTGGCCGGGGTTCATATCTCGCTGGAGGGATAGACCGGGGCGCTCGCGATCCGGCCGGTGAGGGTGATCTCGTCCGGCGAGGTGCGGGTGGTGGCGGCGCCGAACGCGCCGCACTGCGGGCAGAGCGGGACCCAGTGCGGCAGCTCCGCCCGGCACTCGCGGCAGAAGGCCGCCGGCACGCCGCGGCCGCCCCCCTGCAGCACCGTGCGGTAGAGGTGCGCCGCGCGGTGGATGTTGCCGCGGCGCTCTTCGACCTGCGCCAGCAGCGACTGCACGTAGGGCGTCTCGCCCTGGGTGTCGAGCAGGTCCTCGAACGGCACGGCCGCCTCGTCGAGCATCTCGAGCCGCGAGTAGAGCTGGCCGAGCGCCAGCCGCGCGGCCGCCGGCCAGCGCCGCGAGGCGACGATCCCGCGCAGGGTCGAGATCGCGTCCTCCGGCCGCTCCCGCTCGAGGTCCAGCTCGCCGAGCGCCTCGAGCAGCGCCGGCTCGCCGGTCAGCAGGAACCCCTCCTGCAGCAGTTCCTTGGCCTCGTCGTGCTCGCCCGCTTCGGCCTGCAGCTCGGCCAGCAGCACCCGTGCCGGCAGGAAGGTCGATTCGTCGCGCAGCACGCGACGCAGCAGCGCCAGCGACGAGCGCGACTGCCCGGCCAGGGCGCGGGTGCGGGCCAGCTCGGTGCGGATTCCCAGGCCCTGGCGGCGGTCGCCCTCGGGAATCTGCCGCGTGCGCGTGAACATCGCCTCGAGCCGGCGCTGCGCGCGCGACGCCGCGCTCCAGTTGCCGGAGCGGATCTCCAGGTCCCGCAGCCGGCGCAGCGGCCCGACCGCGCTGCGCGGGTTGCGGTCCACCAGGCGCGTCAGGGTGCGGCGCGCGTCCGCCGAGTTGCCCGCCGCGAGCTGGTCGAGCGCCAGCGCGTGCAGCGGCTCGTCGGCGTCGGGCGAGAGGCGCCGCGCGCGATCGTGCGCCAGCACCGCCTCGGAGTGGCGCCCCGCCCGGCGCAGCGCGTTGCCGAGCCGCATGTGGGCGTCGTAGTCGTCGGGGGCCTTGTCGGCGGCCTCCCGGAAGGCGGCGATCGCGTCCTCCTCGCGCTCGTCCAGCTCGGCCTGCTTGCCGCGTTCCAGGGCCCGTCCGGCGGCCTGGCGGTGGCGCGAGCTGTAGAGGAAGAAAGCGCGCTCGGCCGCCTTGCGGCCCAGCCCCGAGACGAGGAACGAGAGCGTGATCAGGATCCCCAGCGCCAGCGCGCCGAGCACCAGGCCCCAGACCGGGATCGACCGCCCCAGGACGTCGACCGGCTGCTCGAGCACGACGCGGTTGGGACGCAGGAGGAAGACCACCCCCGCCGCCAGGCCGAGCAGGACGAGCACCGAAACGAACGTCCGAAAGCGCATCGCGCGGCGAGACTAAGCCCCCGGCTGCAACGCGGTCAAGCAACGCGGCGGGATCGTGTCCCGCGGCCGGGAGCGGCGTCCCGTCAGCGGACCCAGACCGCCAGCACCTCGCCGATGAAGGCCCGGTGGTAGTCGGCCGCGGGGTAGTGCCGGTCGATCGCCGGGTCGAGGAAGCGCGCCGGGTCGATGTCGAGGTGGGCCAGGACCCGGCACTCGATCGCCGTCCGCGCCTCGGCCACCCGCGGCACCGGGACGACCCCGCCCGCGAGCGGGTGGATCCCGGTCGCGGCCCACTTGTCGACGTCGCGGCCCGAGACCTCGCCGCAGATCTCGAGCGCCCGGTGGAACGGCTCGGGCATGAAGTTCACCGTGAAGAACGGGCTCTCGTTGAGCAGCCCGAAGGTGTGGCGCACCGGCCGGACGAAGACGGTCACCACCGGCAGCTCCCAGAGCGTCCCGAAGCCGCCCCAGCTGATCGTCATCGGGTTGGGGCGATGCTCCCCGCCGACCAGCAGCGCCCACTGTTCGTGGAGCACGTGGAACGGCCGCGTCGACCACTCCTTCGGCTCGATCCGGTGGAGCGGGGTACCGCGGCGGCCCCCGTTCGGCTCGCTTCGATCGGTCACTGGGGGATCCTCTTCGTCTTCGCCGCGATTGCGCGGCGGATCTCGGGCAGCGCGGCCCGGGTCGCGGCGATGCCGGCCTCGATCAGCCGCCGCTTCTGGGAGAAGTCGTCGAACGCGACGTCGCCGACCTCCGGGGCGATGATGACGTCGGCCTCGCGCTCGCGGCAGCGGCTGATCTCGGCGCCCATGATCGCGATCGACTGCATCGCGACCCCGACCTGGGTCCGCGGCGGCCTGGCCGGGATCTCGCGCGGGATCGCGACCGCGATCACGACCTCGGCCCCCAGCTGCCGCGCGATATCGGCCGGCACGGGGTTGCTCACGCCGCCGTCGACGTACAGCCGCCCGTCGATCTCGACCGGCGCGAAGATCCCGGGGATCGCGGCCGACGCGCGCACCGCCCGGGCCACCGGCCCGCGCTCGAAGGCGACCGTCGCGCCGCTGTTCAGGTCGGTCGCGACCGCCGCGAAGCGCACCGGCAGGTCCTCGATCGCCGCGTGCGCGAGGCGCGTGCCCAGGAAGGCCTCGATCCGCTCCCCTTTGGCGTAGCCGCCGCCCGAGATCAGCGAGAGCAGCGAGCGGTCCAGCAGGTCGGACTCCTCGATCGCCAGCGCCTCGTACTCGAGGTTGAAAACGTCGGGCCTGTCGGCGTAGAGCGCGCCGATCAGCGCGCCGACCGAGGTCCCGGCGACGACCGAGACCGGGATCCGCTCCTCGGCCAGCACGCGGAACACGCCGACCTCGGCGAAGCCGCGCGCTCCGCCGCCGCCGAGCGCGAGGCCGACGCGCGGGGCGACCTCGACCGCAGGCGCCGTCGGCGGGAGCGGCTGCGAAGGGAGCTCGCGCCGCGCGGAACCGCAGCCGGAGGCGACGAGCGCGGCGGCGGCGGCGACGGCGGCAAGCGCACGGAGCGACGGGGGAAGGGGAGGGCGCATCGACGAGCCGGCATTGTATGCCCGGAGGGCGGCGACCGCGGCGGATCCGCGGCGGCAGTGGAGGCCCGGGTCCGCGGCGGCGGCGCCCCGGGTCCGCGGCGGCGGCGCTCCGGGACCGGATCGGCTAGGCTTCCGGCTCCCCGCGACGAGGGTCACGACCGTGGCGAAGTCGATCCAGCTCCCGCCCTACGCGCTCGTTCACCGGGCGCTGGCCCCCGGCATGCACGCCTACCTCGACCTCCTGCCGCGCGCCGCAGAGAGCCCGGCGCTGGCCCGGATCGGATCGTCCGCCCACCCGGTCGAGCCGCTGCTCCGGACGACGCGGGTCGAGATCGCGGAGGAAGACGGCTACTGCTGGGTCGACGACGAGGTTCCGTGCATCGTCATCACGCACGAGTACTACCGCACCGGCAGCGACCTCGACCTCTACCTCGACCTGCTGCACGAGCTGACGCACGTCCGCCAGCACCTCGAGGGGGCCGACCTGTGGGACCGCAACTTCGCCTACGTCGACCGCTGGACCGAGGTCGAGGGGTACGCGGTCGCGGTCGAGGAAGGCTGCCGCCTCGGCATGACGCCGGACGACGTCGTCGAGCACCTCGCCAACCCGTGGATGAGCGAGGCCGACCAGCACCGCCTGCGCGACAACGTCAAGCGCTTCCTCGACGAGCGTGGCCGCGGGATTGCCTGCCTGCCGTGACGCTCGCACCGACTCTGTGCCCCCGCTGGATGCACGTGGCACGCCTGTAGGGGCCGGCCTCCGTGCCGGCCCGATCTGGCCCGATCGCGAAAGCGGGCCGGCACGGAGGCCGGCCCCTACAGGTCCGAACCAGTGTTCCGTCTCAAACAGAGCTTTACAACAAAGGCCGCCGAAGCGCCCGCAGGGCAAGGCGCGACGACGACGGCGTACTCCCGCCGTACGCCGAGGAGGAGCAACGCTGCCATGCGGGATGCAGCGGCGGCCGTCTGTAAAGATATGTTTGAGACGGGACACTAGTGCCGGCCGTAGGGGTGACCGGCCGCGTCCGACAGCGCGCGGTAGATCTGCTCGAGCAGCACCGTCAGCGCCAGCTCGTGCGGCAGCGTCATCGCCCCGAAGGCCAGCGTGAACCCGGCGGCCTCCAGCACCGCGTCGTCCAGCCCGTCGGGGCCGCCGATCGCGAAGACCACTTCGCCCCGTTCGCGCCAGCGCGCGAGGCGCGCGGCGAGTTCCTCGGACGCGAGGCCTTTTCCGCGCCGGTCGAGCGCGACCAGCATCCCGCGCGCCGGGGCGAGCGCCAGCAGCGCGCCCGCCTCCTCGCGCCGCCGCTCCGCGGCCGACGCACGCCGGCTCTGCGCGACCGCCGCGCGCCGCACCGGCGCGAGGCGCGCGATCCGCGCCAGGTAGTCCTGCTCCAGCTCGAGGTACGGACCGCGGCGCGTGCGGCCGACGGCGGCGACGACCAGCGCGGCCCCGGCCGCCACCCCTACTCCCCGAACGCCGCGACGTCGATCTGCGGGCAGTCGCCCCACAGCCCCTCGAGGCGGTAGAACTCCCGGGCGTCCTCGAGGAAGAGGTGCACGACCAGCTCGCCGTAGTCGAGCAGGATCCACTCGCCCCGCGCGTAGCCCTCGCTCGACGGCTTGCGGCCGGTCTCCTCGCGCACCTGCTCCTCGACCGCGTCGGCCAGCGACTTGACCTGCCGGTCGGAGGTGCCGTGGCAGATCACGAAGTACTCGGTGAAGGCGTCGTGCCCGCGCAGGTCGAGCACGACCGGGCGCTCCGCCTTGCGGCCCAGCAGCGCGCGCACGGCCGCGCCGAGCAGCTTCTCCTCGCCTGCGTTGCCCTGGTTCCCCGCGTTCCCCGCGCTGGTCGTCATGATCCTCCTGACCGGTACAGCCCGCGCCGCCCGATATACCCCAGGACGGCCGGTGTGACGAGGGCCTCGAACGGTTCGCCGGCCTGGACGCGCCGGCGGATCTCGCGCGACGAGATCGCCATCGGCTCCATCTCGACGCGGAACAGGGCGAGGCCGGCGGCCGGAAGGGCCTCGCCCGGCCGGCGCAGGCGCGGCCCGTCGTCGGGCCGGACGGCCGAGACGCCGGTGCTGCCCGGCCGCGGCAGCACCGCCAGGTGCGCCAGGCGCTGGATCTCGTCGGCCCGGCTCCAGGTCGGCAGGTCGTCGTAGGCGTCGGCGCCGAGCACCAGGAACAGCTCGGCGTCGGCCTGCTCGGCCCGGATCTCGCGCAGCGTCTCGACCGTGTACGACACCCCGCCGCGGCGGATCTCGCGCGGCGAGGGGACGAGGCCGCGCTCGCCGCCGGTCGCCAGCGCGACCATCGCCAGGCGGTCGAGCGGCGAGGCCGCGGTCGGCCGGCGGTGCGGCGGCGTGTGCGACGGGACCAGTTCGACGCGGTCGAGCCCGAGGCCGTCGCGCGCGGCGCACGCCACCGCGAGGTGCCCGCGGTGCGGCGGATCGAAGGTCCCGCCGTAGACGCCGATCCTCACCCGTCGTGCTCCGGCAGCGCGATCGCGGCCGCCTCGGGCCGCGGGGCCCGGGCCAGCGTGGCGAAGCTGCGCACCAGGTCGGGGAGCCCGCGGCCGGTGGCGGCGGAGATCGGCAGGAAACCCACACCGCGCTCGGCCGCCGCCGCGCGCAGTCGCTCGAGCCGCTCCGGCTCGTCGAGTGCGTCGAGCTTGGTGGCGACGACGACGCGCGGCCGCGCCGCGAGGCCCGGGCTGTAGAGCACCAGCTCGCGCTCCAGGATCGCGAGGTCTTCGACCGGCTCGCGCAGCGACGCCGACGAGACGTCGACCAGGAAGGCCAGCGCGCGGCAGCGCTCGACGTGCTTGAGGAAGCGGTCGCCCAGCCCCTTGCCGGCGTGCGCCCCCTCGATCAGGCCGGGCAGGTCGGCGACGACGAACGAGGAGTGGTCGCCCGCGTCGACGACGCCGAGGTGGGGGACCAGCGTCGTGAACGGGTAGTCGGCGATCTCCGGCTTGGCGGCCGAGATCCGCGAGATCAGCGTGCTCTTGCCGGCGTTGGGGAAGCCGACGAAGCCGATGTCGGCGAGCAGCTTCAGGATCAGCTTCAGGACCCGCTCTTCCCCCGCCTCGCCCGGCTGCGCGAAGCGCGGCGCCTGGCGCGTGGCGGTCGCGAAGTGGGCGTTCCCCTTGCCGCCGCGGCCCCCCTTCGCCGCGCGCCAGCGCTGCCCGGGCTCGACCAGGTCGGCCAGCAGCAGCACCCCGTCGGTGTCGAGGACCTGCGTCCCGAGCGGCACCGCCAGGACGATGTCGTCGCCCGACTTGCCGGTCTTCATGGAGCCCTCGCCGTGCCGGCCGCGCGGCGCGGTGAACTCCTTCTCGTAGCGGTAGCGGAGCAGGGTGTTCTCGGCCGGGTCGGCGACGAGCCAGATCGATCCGCCGGCGCCGCCGTCTCCACCCGAGGGGCCGCCGCGCGGGACGAACTTCTCGCGGCGGAACGCTACCGACCCCCGGCCACCGTGACCGCCGGCGAGGGCGAGCTTGACTTCGTCGATGAACACCCGGTCCGCGGCCCGAGAGGCGAGCCGCCTCAGGCCTGCGGGACGATCGACACGAACCGGCCCATGCGGCCGCGGTCCCTGAACGTCACGACGCCGTCCTCGAGCGCGAAGAGGGTGTCGTCCTTGCCGCGCCCGACGTTCGGTCCCGGCTTGATCGGGGTCCCGCGCTGGCGGATGAGGATGTTCCCGGCCTTGACGACCTGGCCGCCGAAGCGCTTCACGCCGAGCCGCTGCGACTGGCTGTCGCGGCCGTTGCGAGACGAACCACCGGCTTTCTTGTGAGCCATTTCCGTACCCCCTAGCTGCCCGGTTCGATCGCCTCGATGCGCACCAGCGTGAAGTACTCGCGGTGGCCGCGCATCTTGCGGAACGTCTTGGTCCGGCGCTTCTTGAAGATCAGCACCTTCTTCTCGCGGCGCTCCTCGATGACGCGCGCGGTGACCGTGGCGCCCGCCACGACCGGCGTGCCGACCTTGAGCCCGCTATCGGAACCGACGAGCAGGACGCGGTCGAAGGTGACCTGGTCACCCGCCGCGCTGTGCAGACGGTCGACGCGCACCAGTTCACCCGGTTCGACGCGCAACTGCCGCCCGCCCGCCGCAATGACTGCGAAGGACATGAAACCTCCCGAAAGACGCGAAGCGGGGATTCTAGGGGCGGGGCGGGGGGCCGTCAACCTGGAAGCGCGCGGGGCGGTGGGACGGGCCCGTCGGGTCGAACGGCTGTATACTCATTGTATATCCATCGAGGACGCCGTGCAGACCACGATCCGGAAGTGGGGAAACAGCCTCGGCCTGCGGATCCCCAAGGCCTTCGCGGAGGAGGCCGGGGTGTCGGCCGGCTCCGAGGTCATCCTGGCGATCATCGAGGGGGGACTCGTGATCCGCCCCGCGCACCCCCGGAAGTACGCGCTCGACGAGCTGCTCTGCCGGGTCACCGACGAAAACCGGCACGACGAGTTCGACTCCGGCAGCCCGGTCGGCCGGGAGGCCTGGTGACGGCCGGGGGCTACGTCCCGGAGCGTGGCGACCTGGTCTGGCTGCAATTCAACCCGCAGGCCGGCAGCGAGCAGGCGGGCCGGCGCCCGGCGCTCGTGATCTCGCCGCGGTCGTACAACCGCAAGGTGGGGCTGGCGCTCGTCTGCCCGATCACGTCGAACGTGAAGGGCTACCCGTTCGAGGTCGGGCTCCCCGAGGGTCTCGACGTGCAGGGCGCGGTGCTCTGCGACCAGCTCAAGAGCCTCGACTGGAGGGTCCGCTCGGCCGCGCGAGCCGGCTCCGTCCCGGACGAGATCCTGCGCGACGCGACGGCGCGGATCCTGGCGCTGGTGGATCCCGACTGAGGTCTGCTGTCGAACGCGAGCTACGGGACCGCGGTGACAGCCCCGGCGGAGATCGCCACCTCCCCGAGCGAAGCGCCCCACGCGGAGCACGCCGTGTCGCGGCAGGCCTGGACGCGATAGTCCCCCGGCGGCAGCGGGCCGGCGTGGAAGACACCGTTCGAGGCCTGCGCCAGCAACGCGACCGTCGCGCCGTTCGCGTCGAGCAGCAGGATCGCGGGGGCGTCGCTCACGACGTCGAGGCTGCCGGCGCGCGACTCGAACGGCACGGGCCGCACCAGCTCCCGGCCGCGCTCCAGCGCGACAGCCGAACCGTCTCCCTCGGGCCGCGCGCCGTCCGGCAGGAGCAGGCGGTCGGTCACCGCGATCGACGCCGCGAAGCGGCCGGGAGCGAGGCCCGTCAGGCGCAGCGCGTTCAGCAGCGGCTGCCGGTACGGCGTTCGGGCCGGCGCCGAGACGGGCGGCCCCGCCGTCGCGTCGCGCCGCGCGGTGCCCGCGCCTGCGCCGGCGCCCTCGGGCGCCAGCTCCACCGCAGCCTCGGCGCGCGCGATGTCGGGCGGGCCGTCGGGCCCCGGCTCGCGCCACTCCGGCACGAGCAGGATCGACGGCCGGCAGTTCAGCTCCCAGGTGCCGAGCTCGAGCGCCTCGCCTTCGTTCAGCGCGAGGACCCCCGCGCGGGCCGGATCCTCGGTGCCGGGCGCGAAGGTCCAGCGGTCGAACCCCTCGGGGCGGATCGCGATCGCGAAGGTCCCCGCGGGGAGCGGTCCCGCGACGAGCCGGTCGAGCTGGGGCCCGCCGAGCGCCAGCCCGTCGAGCGATTTCGCCGCCTCGAGCTTCCCGACCGGCAGCGCGCTGCGCCACGGCGCGTCGGCGTGGGGCTCGAGCAGCGCGACGGACGCGCGCATCGGCACCTTGCCGCCGTCGTCGCAGGTCAACCGCAGCTCGAGCGTCGTCGCCAACGCGACGCGGACCAGCAGCGGGAGCTGCCCGGTCTCCGGGACGGTCAGCACCGTCTCGGGCACCCGTTCGTTCTCCGCGACGACGATCGACGCGGACCACCGCGCCGCGTCGGAGCCGGTCATGGAGGGCCGCACCCGCCAGGGCCCCGGCCGCAACCCCTGCAGCATCGCGCGGCCGGTGGCGTCGGTCGTGGCCAGCCGGTGCGCCTGGTGCTTGCGCCATGTGGAGGCCGCAGCCGCCGCGGGTGCGGCGCCCCGCGCCTTGTCTTCGTCCACCGCGTCGAGCGCGACCTCGATGCCGCGGAACGGCTTGCCGCCCGGCCCCTCGGCCCGGATCGCGAGCGTCGCGCGCCGCTCCAGCGCGAGCACGACGTGGCCGCGACGCAGCCCCAGCTCGAGCCGGCCGTCGCCAAAGACCGGGTGAGTGGCGACCGCCACCAGCTCCCGGCGCGGCGCGCGCGGGAAGGACACGACACCGTCGCGGCCGAAGCCCTGATCGGACTGCAGCGGGCTCGCGGTGTCCAACGAGCCCGCCTCGCGCGGGAACAGTTCGACGACCGCGCCGCTCACCGGCTCGCCGTCCGCCGAGACGACCTTGACGAAGAGCTTGTCGGTCTCCGCCTCCTCGCGGACCTCCAGTTCGAAGTCGAAGCTCCCGGTCTCGTTCGCGCGGCACTCGAAGGTCGCCGACGGCGGCTCCGAAGCGATCAGGCGCTCGCCCTCCGGCGCGATCGTCCAGGTTCCGTCCGCCACCCGGCCCGACCAGTTGCCGGAGTCCAACGGCGGGAAGCAGGGGTGGTCCGGCTGCTTCTCCCCGGCCGCAAGCGCCGCCGCGAGCATCGGCCCCGGCGCGGCGAGCCGGGCGCAGACGGAGGCCGGCGGGCTGTTGCCGACGTTCCAGCGTGCGCGACCGGAGACCGTGCAGCCGGTTGCGTAGCGCAGCTGGAGGAAGTGCGAGCGCCCACCCGCCGTGACCTCGAGTTCCGCCGACGCGCCGGGGGCGGTGACGCCGTCCAGCACGAGCGACTGGAATACCGCGCCGTTCTGTCCCGCGACGGACACGCTCCAGCGTCCCGGCGGGACGATCCGGCTCGCCTCCCGGCGCGAGCAGGCGGTGAACATCAGCTCCCCGCCCGAAGCCTGCTCGCGCAGCGTGATCACCGAGCACGCGGACGACTCCTCGTCGGTCTCGACGCTCGTCACGAGCCGGTCGCCGCGCCGCAGCACCAGCGTCATCTCGACGCTCGCGCGCTCGTCGGGGAGCGTGAGCAGGCACTCGGTCTCGGGTGGTGCGAGGAGCCAGCGCTCGGCCAGGCCGCTCCCGAGCACGGCGCGGTAGACGCCCGGCGCGAGGTCGGAGAACGCGGCGCGTCCGGACAGGTCGGAGGTCGCGCGCCGTGGGACCGCCGCCGGCGAGGGGACGCCGGGCGCGCCCGGTGCCGCGCCCGGCGCGGTCTCCCCCGATGCCGCCGGCACGGCCCCGACCCGCAGCAGGCTCACGGCGACGTCCGGCAGCGCGACGCCGTCGCCGTCCTGTACCCGCACGAGCAACTCGGCGGACCACGCGACGCAAGCGCCGGCACAGGCGGAGATGGCGACCACGACGGTGGCGATCCGACGGAACGGCGCTCGCGACCACGCCATGCACGCCCCCTTCCGCGCCACGGCGCGGAGCGGGCTGAGGATACTAGGCCGTCGCCCCCGTCCGCAGCCGGGTCAGCGACTGCTTGACCAGCGCCTTCAGCGTCTCGAAGACGCCGACTCCCTGCGGCGCGATCGCGTCGAAGACCGGCTCGTTGCGGACCCGCAGCACGGCCTCCAGCTCGTCGCGCGGCATCGCCGTCGGCAGGTCGCGCTTGTTGAGCTGCAGGACGTAGGGGATCGTCCAGAAGTCGATCCCGTTCTCCTTGAGGTGCTCCTGCAGGTTGCGCAGCGACTCGATGTTGGCGTCGTAGCGCGCGCTCTGCGAGTCGGCGACGAAGACGACGCCGTCGGCCCCCTTGACGATCAGCTTGCGCGAGGCGTCGTAGAAGATCTGGCCCGGCACGGTGTAGAGCTGGAAGCGGATGTTGAAGCCGCGGATCTGGCCGAGGTTGAGCGGCAGCAGGTCGAAGAACAGCGTGCGCTCGGCCTCGGTCGCCAGCGAGACCAGCTTCCCCTTGGCCTCGGGGCTGGACTGCTGGTAGATCCACTGCAGGTTGGTCGTCTTGCCGCAGAGCCCCGGCCCGTAGTAGACGAGCTTGCAGGTGATCTCGCGGCTGCGCGTAGTTGATGAACGGCATGGCCTAGAACCCGTCCTTGAACAGGTTGTCGATGTCGTCGTCGGTGATCTCGCCCAGCGGGGCGAAGGCGTCGCCGGCGTCGATCCCGCGCTTGCTCTTCTCGATCACCTCCTGGATCACGGCTTCCATGTCGGGGGTGACCTGGCGAACGCGCAGCCGGACCAGGCCCAGCGAGGAGCGCTCGTTGAACGCGACGACGAGGATCCCGATCTCGCCGACCGCGGACATGTAGACGTGGTCGCGGTCCCCCTCGTGGTACATCGAGAGGAAGCGCTGCTCGCCGATCATCCGCGCCAGGCCTTCGGTGGCGGCGACGTTGCCGGCGGCCAGCGAAGCCAGCGCGGTCTTGTCGAGCCCCTCCGTCCCGCCGGACCAGCTGATCGGCTGGCCGTTGCGGTCGATCAGGGCCACGAATTCGGCGTTGGCCTCCCGCAGGAGGCGGTCCGCGAGGCGGCTGATCTTGCGGTGCTCCTCCTCGCGGAGGATCAGGTCGGTCCCCTGCATTCCTTCGTCCTCGTGGCCGGTCGCGCGAGCCGTCCGTCAGCGTTCGTGGTAGTCCGCGACGTTCGGATCGGGCACGCGCAGTACCGGCGCGAATGTAAGTCCCCGCGGCCCCGGTCGTCCATGACAGTCGACCACGCGGCACGGAGGGCAACGGGGACGGGCTAGTCCTCGAAGCCGCGCCGCCCCTCGAAGGCCCGGGCCAGGGTCGCCTGGTCGACGAAATCGAGTTCCCCCCCGACGGGGAGCCCGGTCGCGGGGCGGGTGACGCGCACCCCGGACGGGGCGATCAACCGGGCCAGGTAATGGGCCGTCGCTTCCCCCTCGACCGTCGGGTTGGTCGTGAGGATGACCTCCCGCACCTCTCCCGAGGCCAGCCGGGCCAGCAGGGCGTCGATCCGCAGGTCTCCGGGGCCGACCCCCCGCAGCGGGGAGATCGAGCCCCCGAGCACGTGGTAGACGCCGCGGTAGGCGGCGGTGCGCTCGATCGCCGCCAGGTTCTCGGGCAGCTCGACGACGCAGAGCGCGGTCCGGTCGCGCCGCGGGTCGGCGCAGACGGGGCACAGCTCCGCGCCGGCGATGTTCCCGCAGACGGTGCAGGGGTAGAGCGCCTCGGGCAGGGCCGCGATCGCCCCGGCCAGCGCGCGCACGTCGTCGGCCGGCGCACCCGCCAGGTGGAACGCGATCCGCTGCGCCCCGCGGCGGCCGATCCCGGGCAGGCGGATCAGGCGCGCAACGACGCGCTCGAGCGGCTCCGGCAGGTCGGCCACGCGCGGTGTCCCGGCGGCTCGCCGCGGCTCAGAAGCCGAGGCCCGGCGGCAGGCCCATCATTCCGGCCAGCGCCGACATCTTCTTCTGGACCTCGGCGTCGACGACCCGCTGCGCGTCGTTGACGGCGGCCAGCACGAGGTCGGCCACCATCCCGGGGTCGGGATCCTCGAGCGCCTCGGGCGAGATCGTCAGCTCGACCAGGTTGCGGTTGCCGTCGCAGACGGCGCGGATCACGCCGCCGCCCGAGGTCCCGGCGCAGCGCAGCGCGGAGATCTCCTCCTGCATCTTCTCCTGCGCGCGCTGGGCGTCCTTCAGCATCTTGTTGATGTTCGGCTTCACGGGCGATGCCTCCTGTCGTCGATCTCGTCAGGCCTGGGAGCCGCCGCCGTCGTCCAGCGGCTGGCCGTCGAGCAGCACGGCGCCGAAGCGCTCGAACAGCTCCTTCACCACCGGGTCGCGCCGCGCCTCGTCGAGCACCTGCGCGCGCGTCGAGCGCGACGCTCCGGCGCCGCCGGGCGCGCGGCCGGGCGACGCCGCACCGTTGCCGGCGACGACGACCTCGACCCCGGAGGGGACGCGGCCCAGCACGCGGCGCGCCGCTTCGAGCACCGCCTCGCGCGCGGCGGGCTGCGCGAAGCGGTCCTTCCAGATCCGCTTCTCGGCGCGCAGCTCGAGGACCAGCGTCCCCCGCGCGTCCAGCCGCGCGTCGCCGAGCGCGGAGAGGTAGTTCGCGAGCGCCGGGCTGATCGCGGCCAGCTGCTCGCCGAGCGGGGCGAGCAGGCCGCCGGTCGGGGTCGGCGGCCGCGAGCCGGTTCGGTTTCGGCCGGCGCGGTCTCGGGCGGCGGTTCGGATGGGGCGGTCCGCGCGCGCGTCGGGCGGGGCGGGGGAGCGGCGGGCGGTTGCGGCGCAATGCGCGGCGGCGCCGCGGCGGGCACCGCAGGGCGCCCGGTCCCGCCCGCTGAGTTGCCGCCGCCGGCGGGTCCGCCGCTGCGGCCCAGCGCCTCCACGATGCCGGCCAGCGCGGGGAGCGACGCCATCCGCGTCATCCGCACCGCCGCGAGGTCCATCAGCACGCGCTGCGGCGCGTTCTGCCGCAGCCGCATCTCGGTCTCGTCGAGCACCTTCCCCAGCCACGCCAGCTGCTCGATCGACAGCTCCGCCAGCTCGGCGGCGTCGGCGTCGCGCCCGACGGCGCGCGCGACCGCCGCGTGGCGCACGCGGTCGAGCAGCTCGGCCGCGAACGAGCGCAGGTCCTGCCCCTCGCGGTCCAGCTCGGCGACGACCGCCAGCGCGGCCGCCGCGTCGCCGCCGGGGAGCGCGGCCAGGAAGCGCGTCACGACCTCGCCCGGGATCAGGCCCAGCGCGTCGCGCACCGCCGCGGCGGTGATCGTCCGGTCGTCGCGCCCGTCGGCCAGCGCGCGCACCTGGTCGAGCGCCGACAGGCCGTCGCGCACCGAGCCGTCCGCGGCGCGCGCCAGCAGGTCGAGCGCCTCGGGCTCGACGGCGACCTGCTCCTTCTTCGCGACCTCGGCCAGGTGGGCGCGGATCGCGGCCGGCGCGGGGCTGCGGAAGGCGAAGTGCAGCGCGCGCGACTCGATCGTGGCCGGGATCTTGTGCGGCTCGGTGGTGCAGAACAGGAAGACGCAGTAGGGGGGCGGCTCCTCGAGGATCTTCAAGCAGGCCGTTCCAGGCCGCGGTCGAGAGCTGGTGGGCCTCGTCGAGGATGAAGATCCGGTAGCGGTCGCGCGTCGGCGGGTACTGCGCCGCCTCGCGCAGCTCGCGCACGTCGTCGATCCCGGTGTGCGTCGCGGCGTCGAGCTCGAGCACGTCGAGCGCGCGCGCCTCGGCGATCTCGCGGCACGGCGTGCACTCGCCGCAGCAGTCGGCGGCCGGCCCCTTGTCGCAGTTGAGCGCCTTGGCGAAGACGCGCGCGATCGTCGTCTTCCCGATCCCGCGGGTCCCCGAGAAGATGTAGGCGCTGGCGACGTCGCCCCGGGCCGCCGCCGCCGAGAGCGCCCGGACCGGGGCTTCCTGGCCGAGGACCTCGGAGAAGCGCTGCGGGCGGTAGATCCGAGCCAGCGGCCGTCGCGGCACCCCGTCCTCCCCGGGCAGGAGGGGGGGCCCGGCCGTCGCCGGGCCCGCCTCCCTTGATAAGGAGGGGCTCACTGATCCTGCGGCGCACCCGGCGGTCCGTTTACCGCTGCTCCCTTCCGGGCCTGACGGGGTTCACGGGACCGGGTCGCACAGGGGCGAGCCCCACAATTTCGACCGGATCCGACGGCGGCCGGCGTCCCGGGCGCGCGTCGAATGTGGCGGAGAGAGTGGGATTCGAACCCACGGTACGGTTACCCGTACACACGCTTTCCAAGCGTGCTCCTTAAACCACTCGGACATCTCTCCGCGTCACCGGCGGCGCATTATAGGGCCGGACGGGGACAGCAAATGCCCGCGGACGGATGACGATTACCGACTTAGGCGGCCCGTGGCCCGGAAGAAGGCGCGCAGCAGCTCGGCCGACTCGTCGGCCAGCAGCCCCCCGGCGATCTCGAAGCGGTGGTTCAGCCCCTGGAAGCCGACCGGAACGCTGGCGAACAGCTTCGTCGCCCCGACCTTGGGGTCGTAGGCGGCGTGGACCAGCCGCGCGATCCGCGCGTGGACCATCGCGCCGAGGCACATCAGGCAGGGCTCGAGCGTGACGTAGAGCGTCGAGCCCGGCAGGCGCGCCGCCCCGGCGCGCGCCGCCGCGTCGCGCAGCGCGACGATCTCGGCGTGCGCGGTCGGGTCGGCCCCGGCGACGAGCCGGTTGCGCCCCTCGCCGATCACGCCGCCGTCCTGCACAAGGATCGCGCCGACCGGGACCTCGCCCGCGGACGCGGCCTCCCGCGCCCGGGCCAGCGCGAGCCGCATGAAGCGCACGTCTTCGGCGGTGTCGGTCACGACGGGGGCACCTCGCGGCCATTATCCACGGGGAAGGGGATCGGCGGCCGGCCGCTCGTCACTCTCGGCGCCGGGACTCGGCGCTTCCGGTCTCGCCGGGACCGGGCGTTTCCGGATCCGCCGGGGCCTGTGCCAAGATCGGCCCGCGCCCGGGCGCAGGGCCCGCGGCACGGGAACGGCAGGGCACGATGAGCGTCGTGTGGCCGAGAAGCCGCCTGCTCCGCGCGGCGATCGTCGTGCTGGGCGCGTGCGTGCTGTTCGTCGCCGCCGGCTACCTGCTCGGCCCGCCGCTCGTGCGCTGGCAGCTGGCGCGGCAGCTCTCGCGCCTGCTGCACCGGCCGGTGACGGTCGAGTCGGTCGCCGTCAACCCGTTCCGGCTCGCGGCGACCATTCGCGGGCTGACGATCAGGGAGCGGGACGGTTCCGCCGACGCGGTCCGTATCGAGGAGCTGTTCGCCAACGTCTCGTCCGCCACGTTCTACCGCTTCGCGCCGGTGCTCGACGCGCTGACGGTCACGCGCCCGGCGCTCAGCGTGGTCCGCTTTCCGGACCGGACCTACAACTGGCAGGACCTGGTCGAGGAGTTCGTCCTGGCGCCATCGAAGGGGCCGCCGAAGAAGTTCGCGCTCTACAACATCCGCGTGCTGGACGGCTCGATCCGCTTCGACGACCGGCTGGTCGGCCGGCAGCACGAGGTCGCGGAGCTGGTCGTGGGGGTGCCGTTCCTCTCGAACCTCTCCTCGGCGATCGACGTCGACGTGAAGCCCGAGCTCTCGGGGCGCGCGAACGGCACGCCCTTCGCGCTGCAGGGCGGCACCAAGCCGTTCAAGGACACGCTGGAGACGACGCTGGAGCTGAAGTTCGAAGCGCTCCCGATCCCGGACTACCTCGACTACTCGCCGGTGGCGTTGCCGTTCGCGCTGCCGTCGGGGAAGCTCGACACCGACCTCACGCTGGTCTTCGCGGCCGCGCCGGGCGGTGCCTCGCTCGCGCCCGCGCGGCTGCTGCTGCGCGGGACGGCGGCGCTCTCGGGCGTCGCGCTCGACCTGCCGCCGGGGAAGCGGCTGGCGTCGCTCGCGCGGCTCGCGGTGGAGCTCGACGAGGTCGACCTGCTCGCGCCGTCGGCGGCCGTCCGGACGATCCGGCTGGAGCGGCCCGAGGCGACGATCGTCCGCCGGCCGGACGGCACGCTCAACCTGCAGGACGCGCTGCCGGCGCTGCCCGCGCGGCCGGAGGGCGATGCGGGATCGTCCCGCCGCCTCGCGTTCTCCGTCGGTGAGATCGCGGTGACCGGGGGTTCGTTCCGCGTGCGCGACGATGTCCCGGCCACAGCCGTTCATCACCGACCTGGCCAACGTGGCGCTGACGGTGCGCGGGCTCGGCAACGCGCCGGGGACCGAGGCCCGCGTCGAGTCCTCGTTCACGACCGACGCCGAGGGGACGTTCGCGCAGACCGGGACGCTGACGCTCGATCCGCTCGCCTCGAGCGGCGAGGTCCGCCTGACGGGATTCCGGCTGCAGCGGCTCTACCCGTACTACGCGGAGCTGCTCAATGTCGAGGTGACGGCCGGCACGCTCGACGCGGCGACCGGCTACACGGCGTCGCTGAAGGACGGCGTGCTCGCGGTGACGGTCGAGGGGATCGCGGCCACCGTGCACGACGTGACCGTCGTCATGCCCGGCGAGCCGACGCCGCTGCTGCGCCTCGCGCGCGCCGAGATCGCCGGCGGCACAGCCGACCTCGCGGCGCGGACGATCGCGCTCGACGAGGTGCGCGCCGCAGGCGGGACCGCGTACGTGCGCCGCGATCCCGACGGCACGCTGCACGTCACGCGGATCCTCAAGCCGATTCCGGCGGGCAAGGCGCGCGCCACCGGGAGCGAGGCGCCGTGGCGGATCGGCGTGAAGCACATCGCCGGCTCCGAGATCGCGCTGACCTTCGAGGACCAGCTGCCGGTGCCGCCGGTGACGACGCGGTTGTCGCGCGTCTCGGCCGACCTGGCCGGGATCAGCAACGAGGCCAGGAAGCCGATCCGCGCGCGGTTGCGAGGGCGGATCGCGGCCGGCGCTCCATCCGGCGCCCCCTCCGGCGAGTTCGCCTACGACGGGACGCTCTGGCTGACGCCGCTCGCCGCCGAGGGGACGGTGGAGGCGCGGCAGATCCCGCTCCCGCCGTTCGAGCCCTACGTCGACCCGCACGTCCAGGTCACGCTGACCGGCGGCGCAGCGACGGCGAAGGGGGCGATCAAGGCCGCGCTCCCCGGCGGACACGGAGGGCTCGATCCAGGCGCGGTACCGCGGGACGCTCCTGGTCTCGGACCTGACGACCCTCGACGAGGCGAGCACCGAGCGGCTGGCCGACGTCAAGTCGCTCTACCTCGGCGGCCTCGACGCGCAGCTCGACCCGCTGCAGATCGCAGTCGACGAGATCGCGCTGTCCGACTTCTACCTGCGTGCGGTCCTCGACGAGGACGGCACGCTCAACTTCTGGCGGGCGCTGGTCACAAGCGACGAGGCGGCCGCCGCCGAGGCCGGCGACCTTCCGGCCTTCCTGCGCTTCGGCCACGTGACGATCACCGGCGGCCAGCTCGACGCGACCGACCACTTCGTCAAGCCGAACTACTCCGCCAACGTCACGGGGATCGCCGGGACGGTGACCGAGATGACGCCCGAGCATCCGGCCGACGTCGACCTGACGGCGAAGCTCGACGGGCTCGCGCCGGTGACGATCCGGGGCCGGCTCAACCTCCTTTCACCGCGTCTGCTCGCCGACATCGACGCCACCGCGCGCGAGATCGAGCTGCCCCCCTCTCGACCTACATGGTCAAGTACGCCGGGTACGGGATCGAGAAGGGGAAGCTCTCGGCGGACGTCAGCTACCTGGTCCAGCAGGGGAAGCTCGAGGCGCAGAACCACGTCGTGATCGACCAGTTGACGCTGGGCGAGAAGGTCGACAGCCCGACCGCGACCCGGCTGCCGGTGCGCCTCGGGATCGCGCTGCTGAAGGACAAGAATGGCGTGATCGACGTCGACATCCCGCTCACCGGCTCGCTCGACGATCCGCAGTTCCGGGTCTGGCCGCTGATCTGGAAGATGGTCGGCAACCTCTTCACCAAGGCGGTCACCTCGCCGTTCCGTTTCCTGGCGGGGAAGGGGGGATCGGACCGCGACCTGTCGTACGTCGCGTTCGATCCCGGAAGCGCCGCGCTGACCGACGACGCGCGCGCGCGTCTCGACCAGCTCGCCACGGCGCTGGCCGACCGCCCCGGCCTTTCGCTCGACGTCACCGGGCGCGTCGACCCGAGAGGCCGACCGCGACGGCCTCAAGCGCGCCGCGCTCGAGCAGAAGGTGAAGGCGCAGCAGATGAAGGCGCTCGCCCGCAAGGGGACTGCGCCGGTGTCGATCGAGCTCGCGACCTGGACCCCCGAGGAGTACCCGGCGCTGCTCAAGGCCGCGTACCGCGCCGAGTCGTTCCCCAAGCCGCGCACCGCGCTCGGGATCGCGAAGGACCTGCCGGTCGAGGAGATGGAGACGCTGATCCTGGCCAATGTTCCGGCCGGTGAGGACGAGCTGCGGCTGCTCGGCAAGCGCCGCGCGCAGGCCGCGCAGGACTACCTGACGACGACACGCGGCATCGCTGCGGAGCGCGTCTTCCTCGTCGCGCCGAAGGCGGGGGAGGAGTCGGGGGCGGGGGAGCGTGGCGAGAAAGGCGAGTCCGGCGAGCGCGGCGAGTCCGACGGCACGCTCCCGCTCGCGCGCGCGGAGTTCGGGCTGCGCTGACGCGCGGGGCGACGGGCCGAACAGGACAACGAGAACGATTCCGGCAGGGCGCGGTGGACGTGCCGCGAACCGCCGCAAGTCCGCGTTCGGCGGGGCGTTCGCGTGCGTATGGATGTGTGAAGGACCGCGACCCAGATGCTCGGGGGAGCCTCGGTCGCGACGATCCAAGGGGGGATTCACCGTGAGGCACCGCCAGGGATGGGCCATCGCGCGGCGTGGCGCGCTTCGCCCTGCGTACTCCGAGGGCGCCGTGGGCGCCGGAGGTGACGAGCTGGCGCCGTAGGTGCCCCCTTTCTCCCCCAGCGCGGGGTCGGTTGCGTTGGTGCGGCTGCGACCGGCCCCGCGCTTCTTTCTTTCAGCGCATGAGATCGAGGAAGCCGTCTGCGGGAGCCTCTTCCCTCGACTCCGGGTTCAGCTTCACCTGCTCGAACCGCTCCGACTGCCACCGGGTGATGTGTCCGACAAGGGTCATCGCCACGAGAGCGCTCGGAATATCCAGCAGATGAAGGAAGGTGAAGAGGCCCGACGCGGTCCTGAGCGTTTCGAGAGTCTGATCCGGCCCGGACGTCAGTCGGGAGAAGATGGATGTCAGCAGGCCGGACATGACGAACAGGCCCCACCACCAGCCGACGAGCCCTGGCGTTTCGAGGTGACTGCGCGCGGGCGGACCGTCCGGCGCGAGATCGCGTTGCAAGCGCTTCGGATCGCTTCCGTGCCAGGCTTCGCGCATCACCTGAAGCGGTCGGTAGAGGTTGAGGAACGGGATGAAGTACCAACCGACCGCCCAACCGGGAGTGAACTCGAGGTCCCGTCCGCCGAGGCTGGGGAGGTTCCTGTGAATGCGGTGGACCCAACTGAGGAATGCGACGGCAATTCCGAGGCGGAGGAGGAGCTCGAGCATTCCGATTAGTCGCTGCCGGGAATCGTTGGCCGCCGCCTCGACCTCGGAAACGCCCCCGCTTGACGCGCGGATGAGCAGGGCCAGTTCCATCGCGCCGGACACGATGGCGGCGACTGAGAGGATGACGATCGCCACCAGGCATCCCCTCGTCCAGCGGGCAGAGACGTGCGCGGGAACGAACGTCGCAAGCGGAACGTCACTCATCGGCATTCCTCCGGGACCGATGGGAGGAGCTCGACCGGCAGTCCTGACGCCGCCGCGAACGCGGCTTCGGCTCACCAGGTTGTCGTGATCTGCCCCCCCCCGAGAAGGCTCGATCCGAGCGGAGCCATCCTATTCCCGGTTTCCAGACATAACGGAGACGCTGCCGAGGTTAGATCGCTTCTCGGTCTGTCTCTTGCCGATGCGGATGGCGCCCCCGATTCCTGGCTCACCCGGACCATCGATTCCGGCGAAGTCATCGACCCGAACTCCCAGCCCCCCGTGGGGGGGCTGGGAGTATGGGTCGATGAGACGAAGCAAGCTCAGCGGAGAGCAGATGGCGCTCCGGGACGAGCCGGAGCGTCACATGCGCGGTCGGCTGGGACCCAACCGGCAGGTCTGGTTGTCGTTGGCCGGCAGAAGTGATTGTCGAAACGCAAACCACTCTCTAAGGACTTGGGATCACTGGCGCGTCGCGTACCGGCAACCGCTTGAAGTCAGTCACCTGCGGGATGTTGTACCGGCAGCCATAGGCCGGGAGTTCATCGCCGAATGGATCCTGCCAGAAGCCAAAGAAGCAGGAATCGAGCTTGTAAAGCAGCGTTCCGTCCCGGAGTCGCTCGCGCGTCTCGTAGGTCACATACTTCAGCACGATCTTGTAGGTGGCGGAGCCGCCGTACGCCAGCTGGCTGCACTTGAAGCTGTTGGGGCCGGTTCGATCGCACTGCCCCTGCCAGATCGTTCCCTTTGTCACAGGGAAGGCCCCGCCGGTCGGATCCCAGATGCCGTCGCAGGTGTAGGAGTAGTGCTCCAGCGCATTGTCGAGCGGGACGAAGGTGCAGACCCACTCGCCAGCTCCGGTTGCGCCATATTCTGTACCGGCGAGGTCCCACCTCCCGTGCCCGCCCCCGGCGGTCGCGACGAACGCACTACCGGCCGCGAGTACCAGCACCGCCGCAACGATCACGATTCTCCACATGGCGTGCCTCCCTTTGGTCGCCGGCGGGGCGGGAGCGGAATCGTCGGACCAACGCGGCCTCGCCGACTTTCAGGAGGTCGCGCGCTCCAGAGGGCCTCCACCCGCTGCCCACGCATGAGCGTCCCACCTCAATGACGTTCGAGAGCACGAGGCCGAACAATCCGAATCGGAGGGGCGCCCCGACTGGGTGAGGTCGGGGAGCGGGCGGCAAGCGGATGCAGGGGACGAAGCACCGTCCCCGGCACGTTGCCGAGTTGTTGAGTAGATGGCGCGCCCGGAGGAACTCGAATCCCCAACCTCTTGATCCGTAGTCAAGTGCTCTATCCAATTGAGCTACGGGCGCACAGCTTCGCGAGGGAACCCTCACGGAAGACGCGGGATGGTAGCCCCCGGCCCGGTGCTGGTCAAGCCACGGGGCCGAGCCCCCCAAAGAACAGAAAAGCCCGGCGCTCGGTCGCGCCGGGCTTCTCTTCGATTCGAACCGACGCGGCCAGGCCGCGCCGCAGCGGTCAGCGCAGCCCCGGGTAGAGCCGGTAGCCGCGGCCGCCGGAGCTGCGGCCACCGCCGCCCCCGCCGCCGCCGCTCCCGCCGTACCCCTGCGCGGGGCCGAGCAGTCCGAGGAAATCCTCGGGGGAGTAGGTCAGGATCTCCGGCGCGACGTACTCGCCGGGCTCCTGGCACTCCAGTTCGGGCTTCTGGATGTCGTTCATCTGTTTCCCGTCCCCAATCCGCCGTCTCCGGCGGGCTGAATCACCTGGTCTATCCACCGCTGCCGGCTCAGCCGGCGCGTTCTTCCGCCTTCTCCGTTCCCGGCCAGACGATGACTTCCTTTTCCTTCAGCGAAGCCAGCGTCCGTTCCACGTCCTGCCGGAGCGTTGCGACGCTCGTCTGCGGGAACATGCGGGTCAGTTCGCCCACGATCTCGTCCACGCCGTGCGAGCCGTCGCAGAGCTGCCAGATCCTTCTGGCGGTGGAGTTCAGGATGTGGAAGAGCCCGTGTCGCTCGTCGTAGATGACGAGCTCGGAGCCCAGGTCCACATTCCGGACATCCACCCTGGCCTGCGGAAGACAGTTCATCGGGTACCCCCAGGTGCGATCAGCCCGGTGATGGTAACGCCGACTGGCCTTCCCGAGCCGCCGGCGACCCTGAAGGGCAGGGCGCGAACTGAGGATCTCCCTAGCTGTCCCGCCATGGGTTTACGCCGATACCACCGGGGCGGCAACGCGGAATTCGCGAAACGGGCCGGGCAGATGCCGGGAACGAGCGAATCCTTACCAGTAAGCATCATGCCGCGAGCCGGCCGCAGGCACACCCGTGAGTCGGCCGTCGGCAAACCCGGTCCCTCGGGTGGCGGTCTCGCCCCTGTGCCCTGCTCTCGTGGTCACCCGCCGCCGGCCCGCGCCTGGCGCCCGGTTCGCGGCACGCCGCGGACCGGGGCGGCACCGAAGGACCCCGTTCGAGACGTGGCCCGCCGGCGATTTCCCCGTATCCTTAATCCCGGCGTCGGGGCCACGGGCTGCGCCGGGCGGGCTGTTCAGGGACTGAACGCGCCGATGCGGCCGGAGTGACAAAAAGTCGAACACGAGGAAACAACCGACAACACGGGCGACATTCTTTGGAGCTTGACTTCCCGGGCCGGGAGCCGTAGCCATTTCCCGGGGAAGTTGTCCCGAAGGACGGGAGCCAGGGGCCGACCGGGGTGCCGCCGTGCGCGGTGCGTCCGGGCGGTCACGGAAAAGCCCGGCGCGTGACGAGGACACCATGCCGAGAAAGCACAGGATCGCCAGCTCCGTTCGCAGCAGCATCACCATGTCCGCGCCGCGGGCCACCGTGCTCGCGCTCGCGCTCGCGCTGGGTGCAGGGGTCCTTCCGGCAGCCGCGCAGGCCGCGGCGGCCCCGGCCCCGGCGAGTTCCACGGCTCCCGCCCGGGCCGAGTACCGGATCGGCATCGGCGACGAGCTCTCGATCTTCATCTTCGGCGAGGAGCGCGAGCACGAGGTGGTGGTCCGCCCCGACGGCCGGATCACGCTGCCGCTGGTCGGCGACATCGACGCGGAAGGGCTGCCGCCGACGCTGCTCGCCAAGTCGATCACGAAGAAGCTCGAGCCGTTCCAGAAGGAGCCGGTCGTCACTGTCGCGGTCCGTGCGATCAACAGCTACCGGCTGTACATCCTGGGCCGGGTCGGCACGCAGGGGGAGATCACCTCCCCCACGCCGCTCCGGCTGCTGCAGGCCCTGGCGATGGCGGGCGGGCTGAACGAGTTCGCCGCCAAGCGGGTGGTCGTGATGCGCGAGACGAGCGAGGGCCCGAAGCGGATCGCGATCGACTACGACGACATCATCAAGGGGAAGACGCCCGAGCAGAACATCATGCTCATGTCGGGCGACATCGTGGTGGCCGAATGACGCGCCGCGCGCAGGCGGCGCTCGCCGCGCTTGCGATGCTCGCGGCGCTCGTCGCGGCCCCGGCCGCGCGCGCCGCCGACTGGAGCTTCGACCCCAGCTTCGTGCTCGGCGTCCAGTACAACACGAACGTGCTGCTCGCCGGCGACCAGAAGCTGGGCGACACGATCGGCGTCTTCTCGGTGGCGCTGCCGTTCACCGCGACGACCCCGCGCTCGTCGACCAGCTTCTCGTTCATGCCGACCTGGTACGAGTACGCCAGCAAGGCCTACACCGGCCCCGGCGCCGGCGCGGAGCCGGGCGGCGCGAACCTGTCCGACCTGAGCTACGGCTCCTACGGGGCGACGCTCGCCTGGTCGTTCACCCAGTCGCAGCGCACGAGCTGGCAGGCCAGCGCCAGCGGCGCGCGCACCGACCGGCAGACGGTCTCGTTCGACAACGTGCGGCAGGACCTCGTGGTGCTGCCGCCGACGACCACGACCTCCTGGGCCGCGTCGGGGACCGGGACCTTCCGGCTCTCCGAGCGGGCCTCCTGGATCGTCAACCTCGGGACCGCCGGGACGTTCTACGACTCGAACCGTTTCGTGGGGGGTCCCGACAGCGGCGGCGACGGCACCGGCGCGGTCATCGTCGTCGACAACACGATGACGACCTCGCTCGGCCTGGCCTCCGAGGCGCGGCTCTCGCCGAGTTCGCGCCTGCAGGTCGGCTACCTCGGGCAGTACATCGACAACGGCGGCTTCGGCTCGGACCTGGTGCAGAACCTCTGGGGCGGCTACCTCCACGGCGAGGCCACGGAAGGCTGGCAGTTCACCGGCCGCGCCGGCGTGGCCTGGCTGCAGTCCGCGGACCGGGGCGACCCCGCCTACTTTCCCGACGATCCCGGCGGCCTGACCTCCCGCCGACCCGGGACGAGGTCAAGCCGGTCTTCCAGCTCGACGTCTCCCGCAACGTCCTGAAGCGCTCGGTGGTCAACATCGGCGCGTCGCAGGAATTCACGGGCTCGAACGGCCTCGAGGGGACCTCGCTCGTGCTGGGCGCCTACACCGGGCTGCGGGTGCCGATCAAGGAGTACTCGCGCTTCGGCCTCGCCGTCCGGTACTCCGACCGCAAGCCGATCAACTCCGAGCTCTACCCCGACACGCAGACCTTCGGCGGAAGCGCCGAGTACGTGGTGGGCCTGTCGCCGCGCTGGGCGCTCGGGTTCGGCGCGCAGTACTACGACCAGACCGGCGGCGGGCGGGTCACGACGGATCCCACCGACCCGAACGCCGAGGCGTTCGTTCCCGACGGCCAGTACACGATCTTCAGCGCGGTGGTCAGCTGGTCCCCGAACAACCGGTAACCGAGACACGCGAGCGATGCAGAACAGCCCCCTGCTCAAGGAATACCTCGACATCGCCTTCCGGCGGCGGTGGTGGATCATTCTGCCCGCGCTGCTGGGGGTCCTGTTCGCGACGCTGCTGTACGTGCGGTTCCCCAAGCTCTACAAGGCGACGACCCGGGCCACGATCCGGTCCCAGACGATCTCCAAGGCGCTGCTGAACCCGATCGTCGAGATCCAGTCGGCCGAGCTGGTCAACTCGCTCAACGCCGAGCTCACCTCGGAGAAGAACGTCCAGGACCTCGAGACGCGGCTGAAGCTCGTCGGCACGCCCAAGGGCCCCCGGGACCTGGTCGAGCTGGCGCACGAGCTCGACGGGGCGATCGAGCTGCAGGCCAACCCGCGCAACCGGTACTTCGACCTGACCGTGACCTGGGAAGACCCGCGGATCGCGGCCAACATCGCCAACGAGCTGGCCGACATCTACATCAAGCGGACCGAATCGACGCGCCAGGGGCTCGCCAGCGAGACGCTGGTCAAGCTGACCGAGATCCGCGAGGACGCCGAAAAGCGCCTGGGCGAGATCCAGCGGCAGATCGACCTGTTCCAGGGCGAGCACAAGTTCGAGGTGGACGCCTACCGCGACACCAACCTCCAGCGCCTCGCGGCCGTGCGGACCGAGATCGACCGGATCGACGCCCGGGTGCGGGGCTACCAGGACGACATCCGGCGGCTCGAGATCGAGCAGAAGTCGGGCGGCACGCTCGCAGGGCCCGGCGGCGCCACCGTCGTCGATCCGCGCACGATCGAGCTGGCGCGGCTCAAGCAGGAACTGGCCGAGCAGGCGGCGCTCGGCCGGACCGAGATCCACCCGGAGGTCAAGACCCGCCGCGACCGGCTCGCGATCCTCGAGCAGCAGCTCGCCGCGAACCCGGAGCCGCCGTCCGACGGCGCCCCGGCCAACGATTCGGCGCGGGCCCAGATCCGGCGCGAGCTCGACCGCCTCCAGCGGGAGATCGCGGCCGACGAGGCGTCGCGGCAGCGGCTGGTCGCCGAGTCGGGAATGATCCAGAGCCAGCTCGAGCGCACCCCCGACCGCGAGAGCGCGCTGCAGTCGATGCTCCAGATCCGCGACCGCATCGAGCAGGAGTACCGCGACGCGCAGCAGAAGGAGCGTGACGCGCGCGAAGGCGAGATGGTCGAGACGTTCAAGCAGGGCGAGCGGTTCGAGGTGCTCAACCCCGCGCGCCCGCCGAAGGACCCGTTCTGGCCCGACCTGCGCTTCTTCCTCCTGATGGGTCTCGCGGTCGGCGGCGGGCTCGGGATCGCGCTGGTCCTGCTGCTCGAGGTCTTCGACCAGTCCTTCAAGAGCGAGGAGCAGCTGGCGGCCGCGATCGACCTGCCGATCCTGGCCGTGATCCCCGACCTGACGCGCGTCGAGACCAAGTCGCGCCGCCGCGGGACGCGGCAGGCCAAGGGGGCCGCGTGAGCCGGCGCGAACCGGTCGTTCCGGGCGGGCCGATGGCCCCCGACGACGCGCCGCAGACCGCGACGCGGCGGGTGCCGCGCGACCTCGCGCCGAATCCGCTGCTGATGCCGATGGTCGACCCGCGCTCGCCGGTGACCGAGCGCTACCGCCGGATGATGACGCACATCGACCACCTCGGCGCGCGCGACGACCACCCCTACCGGACGATCGTCGTGACCAGCAGCCGCGAGGCCGAGGGCAAGACCCTCAGCTCGATGAACCTCGCGCTGGCGATGGCCGAGGACCGCGACCGCAAGGTGGTCCTGATGGACGTCGACCTGCACCGGCCGCGGGTCCACCAGTTCCTGCTGAGCAAGCCGCGGGTCGGCTGGATGGACGTCTTCGAGGACCGCGCCGAGCTCGACGCCGCGATCGTCGACCTCAACCAGACCCGGCTGCGCCTGCTGCCGGCCGGACGCCCGCCCGACAAGCCGGCCGAGGTGCTGAAGTCCGAGCGCTTCCGGCGCCTGCTGCGCCAGCTGCGCGACCGCTTCGACATGGTCATCCTCGACGCCCCGCCGCTGATGCGGTTCGTCGACGCCAACATCCTCAACTCGCACGCCGACGGCCTGATCTTCGTGATCCGCGCCGGCCTGACCAGCCGCCAGATCGTGCGCAAGGCGCTGGCCCAGATCACGACCGGCCGCGTGATCGGCGTCGTGCTCAACGACGTCCGCTACACGCTGGTGGACCGCTACTACTACCGCTACGACGAGTACGGCGGGAGCTACTACGACCGTGAGCCACGTTGAGACCATTCGGTTCCCGCTCCGTGTCGTCGCCCTCGGCGGCGGGACGGGCCTGCCCGCGGTGCTCCGCGGGCTCAAGGCCGTCCTGTTCCCGGCCGGGCTGGCCGACGACCCCGAGCGGCTCACGGCGGTCGTCACGGTCACCGACGAGGGCGGCAGTTCCGGCCGCCTGCGCGAGTCGCTGCGCATGCTTCCGCCGGGCGACATCCGGAACTGCCTCGTCGCGCTCTCGCACAACGAGCCGCTGATGGCCCGCCTGTTCCAGGCCCGCTACCGCACGGGGCAGGACCTCGAGGGGCACCCGGTCGGGAACCTGATCCTGGCCGCGCTGGCCCAGGAAGAGGAAGGCGGCTTCCTGGCCGCGGTCCAGCTGGCGAGCGAGGTGCTGAACATCCAGGGGCGGGTCTTCCCGTCGACGCTCGACCACGTGCGCCTGGCGGCGACGATGGCGGACGGCCGCGAGCTGCTCGGCGAGACCGCGCTGGCCGCCGCGGGCGGGGCCGTGCGCCGGCTGCGGCTCGAGCCGGCGGCCGAGGCCGCCGCGCCCGGCGTGGTCGAAGCGATCGAGAAGGCCGACCTCGTGATCCTCGGCCCGGGCAGCCTGTTCACCAGCATCGTTCCCAACCTGCTGGTCGGCCGCCTCGCGGACGCGCTGCGCCGGACCGCGGCGCTGCGGCTGCTGGTGGTCAACGCGATGACCGAGGACGGCGAGACGAGCGGCTTCACCGCGGCGGCGCACGTCCGTGCCGTGCTCGATCACGCGGGAACGCTCGACGGCGCGCTGGTCGCGACCGACGTCGTCCCGGAGGAGATTCTCACGCGCTACCGCTCGGAGGGGGCCGAGCGGGTCGTGGACGACGGGGCGGCGCTCGACCGGCTGGTGCCGTTCGTGGTGCGGCGCCCGTTGATGCAGGTCCGCCCCAAGGCGCGGCACGACGCGCTGCTCACGGCGGGCGCGGTCCTGGAAGCCCTGGTGCAGTTCCGGAGAGCGGGCGGGCGGACGGCCCACGACGCGCGCGCCTCCGAGCGAAAGGCGGTCTGACGATGCGGCAGCGGCTGGAGAGCCTGTGGATCGTCGCGGCGAAGGCCGCTACGGATGCCCTGCTGTTCGCGCTGGCCTTCCTGTGCGCCTACCTGCTGCGCTTCGGCGGCGAGCTCCCGGCGGAGCAGGCGGCGCTGCTGCAGGCCGCGCTGCCGCTGGTCGTGATCGTGAAGCTCGTGGTCCTCGCCCTGTTCGGCAACTACGCCACCCTCTGGCGCTACTCGTCGATCTCCGACCTGCTGCGCCTGCTGCGCGGCGCGGTCTCGGCGACGCTGGTGCTGATCGCGACCTGGTACGTCATCGGCGACCGCGTCCCCTCCAGCGTCGCCGCGCTCGACCTGCTGCTGACGCTGCTGTTCTGCGGGATGGCCCGGGTCGCGCCGCGCCTCGCGCGCGAGCGCGTCAACCCGGCCTTCCTGGCCGCGATCCCGGTCGCCCTGCGCCGCCTGATCGCGCCGCGGGCGCGCGGGCCGGAGCGCCGGATCCTGATCGTCGGCGCCGGCGACGCCGGCGAGTCGCTGGTCCGCGAGATGGCGCGCAACGAGGCCCTGGGCTACCTCCCGGTCGGCTTCGTCGACGACGACCGGAGCAAGCTCGGCCTGCGGCTGCACGGCGTGAAGGTCCGCGGCGGACGCGCCGACATCCCGCGCCTGGTGGCGCAGCACGACGTGCAGGAAATCCTGATCGCCATCCCGTCGGCGACCGCCGAACAGGTCCGCCCGATCGTCGAGATCTGCCGCGGCACCGGCGCCAAGATGAAGATCCTCCCGGACCTGGCCAGCCTGGTGCACGGTCCGGTCCGGCTCTCGGACATCCGCGACCTCCAGATCGAGGACCTGCTGGGCCGGCCGCGCGTCGAGCTGAAGGTCGAGGAGGTCAGCGCCTACCTCCGCGGGCGGCGCGTCCTGATCACGGGCGCCGGCGGCTCGATCGGCTCGGAACTCTGCCGCCAGGTGCTGCGCTTCAAGCCGTCGCAGCTGGGCCTGCTCGGCCGCGGCGAGAACAGCATCTTCGCGATCTACCAGGAGCTCTCGCCGCGCGCCGACGACACGCAGCTGATCGAGATCATCGGCGACGTCATCAACAAGCGGAAGCTGATGGGCGTCTTCCAGCGCTTCCGCCCCGAGATCGTGTTCCACGCGGGGGCCGACAAGCACGTGCCCCTGATGGAACTCAACCCGGACGAAGCGGTGCTGAACAACATCCTCGGCACGCGCAACGTGCTGGAGGCCTGCGACGAGTTCGGCGTCGAACGCCTGGTCTGCATCTCGACCGACAAGGCGGTCAACCCGTCGAGCATCATGGGCTGCTGCAAGCGGGTCGCCGAGATGTACATCCAGTCCGGGCGCTACCGGCACACGGTCGTCGCCGCGGTGCGCTTCGGCAACGTGCTCGGCAGCCGGGGCTCGGTCATCCCGCTGTTCCAGCGGCAGATCGAGCGCGGCGGGCCCGTCACCGTGACCCACAAGGAAGTCCGCCGCTACTTCATGACGATCCCCGAGGCGGTCGCCCTGGTCGTGCAGGCCGGGACCCTGGCCAGGGGGGGCGAGATCTTCGTGCTCGACATGGGCGAGCCGATGCTGATCGACGAGCTGGCGCGGAAGGTGATCCGGCTGCACGGCCTCGAGCCGGACCAGGACATCCCGGTGGTCTACGTCGGCCTGCGCCCGGGGGAGAAGCTCAACGAAGAGCTTTCCAGCGAGCGCGAACTGACCGAGCGGACCGCCCACCCGAAGATCTCCAAGGTCGCGGCCAAGGAGACGGTCCCGCCGGACCTCGACCAGAAGGTCGCGCGGCTGATCAACCAGGCCGTGGCGATGGACGACATGGGCATCCGCGAGACGCTGAGGGAACTGGTTCCCGAGTACCGCCCCTACCTGCCCCCCGAGGTGCAGAGCTGGGTGGCGCGACGCTAGCGGTCAGGATGGAGCGGAAGCGAGCGACGATGCGGCGCCACGCGCAAACCGAGCTGCCACAGCGCCAGCCAGGCGAGGATCAGCGTGCGCTTGGCCGTGCCCGCGCGCTCCGCGCCGCGGCGGACGCCGAGCGCGCGCATCCGCTCGCGCTCGAAGGGCGTCGGGAAGACGAACTGGCGCACCACGACGCCCCGCTCGCGCGCCAGCCAGTAGCGCACGAGGTGCCGCGCGGGGCCCCAGGCGGACGGCGGCAGCCCGAGCGGGAAGCCGGCGATCCCCAGCTCGTCGAGCCGCGTCCGGACCGGGCCGAGCGGCGGGAGCAGCGCGAGCGGCGCGTCGAGCGGCGTGCCCAGCAGCTCGACCGAGAGTTCGAGCAGCAGGCGCACCGCCGGGCCGAGATCGCCCTCCCGGGCCAGCTCCGCCACCCGTTCCCAGTCGACCCCGCCGCGGCGCGCGATCCGGTCGACGTCCACGATCCGCTTGAGCTGCGTGAAGCCGCAGCGGACCTGGCTGGCCGCCGCGTGCAGGACCTGCGCCTCCGCGGGCGGGCAGGGGACGCGCGGCGTGTCGGCCGGGATGATCGCGCCCTCGAGCAGCCAGCGCGGCTCGACCCGGTACGGGTCCTCCGGCCGCACGACGGCCCAGTGCAGCTCGACCTGGGGCTTGCCGGGACCGGCGAGCGCGACGTGAAAATGAGTGGCGCGCTGGACCGCCTGCACCGGCTCGGGGTCGGCGTCGGAATAGCCCAGGGCGCGCAGCGCGGCGATCGCCTCGTCGTGGCGGTCGTCGGCGACGAGCACGTCGAGATCGCGGAAGGCGCGCTCGACGGGCTGGGCGTAGGCCGTGCGCGCGAGGCCGGCTCCCTTCAGGAGCACCCACGGGATCGCGCGGGCGCCGAAAGCGGAAGCAATCCGTTCGGCCTCCACGAAGTGGAACCCGTGGTGGCGGGCCTCGTGCTGGCGCAGTGCGGCGAGCTCGCGGCCGATCGCGGGCGGCACGGCCGTGCCGGAGGCGAGGACGCGCTCGGCCACCAGGCCGTGGACATCGGCCTCGCGCGCCGCTTCGAGCAGCGCCGGCCAGAGGTCGGCGGGAACGTCGTCAGGACATGGCTGATCGGCTTGGACCAGCCGGACCAGCCAGCGAGCGGTGTCGGGGAACACCGGGCTGCGGCCTCCGCGAGGAAGGCCCTGTTTATACCACGGTCCAACTGCCGGGGAACCCGGATGACGGCCTGAAGCCGTCCCGGAACGCAACAAGGAGCAACACGATGGCCTCCGAGATGATCGAACGCGAAGACGAGATCCTCACCAGCCGGGAGGCGCAGGAGTTCCTGAAGATCGGGCGCACGAAGCTGTGGGAGCTCACCAAGAGCAACCAGCTTCCGGCGTACCGGGTCGGGTCCGGGCGCACCTCCTCGCTCCGCTACAAGAAGTCGGAGCTGCTGGCGTGGCTGGAGCGGAACCGGGTGCAGGCGTGACCCGGCGCCGCTCGCGGCCGCACCGGTCGCGGCGCGGCGGTGACGGGCGGCCGAAGAGGGGTCTTCCTCGCTGAGCCTGCCGGCGCCAGGGGCGCCGGCAGGCGCGGAGGACGTGTGAACGCTGTGCAGGGCGGGTTCGGGCAGGCCCTGGTCCATCCCACCGCGACGGTGGGCGAGGGGACGACTCTCGGCCACGGGTCCGTCGTCATGGCGGGGGCGCGGATCGGGGCCCGCTGCGCGATCGGCTGCTACGTCGTCGTCCACGAGGACGTCGTCGTCGGGGACGGCGTGCGGATCGACGACCACGCCGTACTCGGCAAGCTGCCGATGAAGGCCGCGGCGTCGGCGGTGACGCAGCTCAAGCCGCTGCCGCCGCTGACGATCGCGAACGACTGCCTGCTCGGGGCCGCGGTGATCGTCTACCGCGGCGCTTCGATCGGGCCGCAGGTGATGCTCGCGGACCAGGCGACCGTCCGCGAGGACGTCTCGATCGGGGCGCGGACGATCATCGGGCGCGGCGTGACGGTCGAGAACAAGGTCACGATCGGTCCGCGCTGCAAGATCGAGACCGAGGCCTACATCACGGCCCTCTCCACGATCGGCGAGGGCTGCTTCATCGCGCCCGAGGTGACCTTCACCAACGACAACTACCTCGGGCGCACGAAGGAACGGTTCCAGCACTTCGGCGGCGTCACGCTCGAGCGCGGGGCGCGCGTCGGCGCCAACGTCACCTTCCTCCCCGGGATCACGGTCGGGGCCGACGCGCTCGTCGCCGCCGGGGCCGTGGTCACGAAGGACGTCCCGGCGCGGATGATCGTCGTCGGCTCCCCGGCGCGCGTCGTGCGGGAAGTCCCGCCCGAGCAGCTCCTCGACAACCAGGAGCCGTAGGGATGTGCGGGATCGCGGGGATCGTCGACCGGAGCGGGTCGCGGCCGCCGCGCCGCGAGGAGCTCGCACGCATGATCACCTGCGTCGAGCACCGCGGCCCGGACGGCTTCGGCCTCCGGCTCGACCCGCCCGCAGGGCTGGCCCACGCCCGGCTGTCGATCATCGACATCGCCGGCGGCGCGCAGCCGCTGTCCAACGAGGACGGCTCGATCTGGATCACCTACAACGGCGAGGTCTACAACTACCTCGAGCTGCGGCCGCTGCTGGAGGCGAAAGGGCACCGCTTCCGGACCCGCTCCGACACCGAGGTGCTGGTCCACGCCTACGAGGAGTGGGGCGACTCGTTCGTCGAGCGCTGCAACGGCAACTTCGCGCTCGCGCTCTGGGACGCGCCGCGCCGGCGGCTGCTGCTGGCGCGCGACCGGCTCGGGATCCGCCCGCTCTACTGGGCCGAGCACGAGGGGCGGCTGCTCTTCGCCTCGGAGATCAAGGCGCTCTTCGCGGCCGGGCTGCCGGCGCGGATCGACCCGCTCGGCCTCGACCAGTGCTTCGTGCTCTGGACGACCTTCGCGCCGCGCACCGTCGCGGCCGGGGTGAACGAGCTTCCGCCCGGCCACCTGCTCGTGGCGGAGGAGGGGCGCCCGCCGCGGATCACGCGCTACTGGGACGTCCCCGCGCCGCCGCCGGCCGGCGCGCTGCTCACCGACGAGCGCGCGGCGGCGGCCGAGCTGCGCGCCCTGCTCGAGGACTCGGTCCTGCTGCGGCTGCGCGCCGACGTGCCGGTCGGGGCCTACCTGTCGGGAGGGCTCGACTCGACCGCCGCGACCGCGCTGGTGCGCGCGCTCACCGACACCCCGCTCGAGACCTACTCGGTCGCGTTCGCCGACCGCGAGTACGACGAGCGGGCCGAGCAGGAGCTGGCGGTCCGCGCGCTCGGCACGCGCCACCACCAGGTCGAGGTGACCTACGAGGACATCGCGTCCGCCTTCCCGCGCGTCGTCGAGCTGGCCGAGAAGCCGATGCTCCGCACCGCGCCGGTGCCGCTCTACCTGCTGGCCCAGCTGGTCCGCTCGCACGGCACGAAGGTCGTGCTGACCGGCGAGGGGGCGGACGAGGTCTTCGGCGGCTACGACATCTTCAAGGAGACGAAGATCCGGCAGTGGTGGGCCCGGCGCCCCGACTCGGAGATCCGCCCGGCCCTGCTGCGGCGGCTCTACCCGTTCGCGCCGGGAGCGAACGACCGCGCCGTCGCCTTCTTCGAGGCCTTCTACCGCGAAGGGATCGAACGGCCCGACGACCCGGGCTTCTCGCACCGCCCGACCTGGCGCAACGGGGCGCGCAACCGGACCTTCTACGGCGCGGCGCTGGCCGCGGCCGTGGCGAACCACGAGCCCCAGGAGGAGGCGCTGGCCGCCTTCGGGCCGGCGCTGGCCGGGCGCTCGCCGCTGGCGCGGGCCGAGTACCTCGAGTTCAAGCTCTTCCTCGCCGGGCACCTGCTCGCCTCGCAGGGCGACCGGATGAGCCTCGGCCACGGCGTCGAGGGGCGCTACCCGTTCCTGGACTACCGGATCGTCGAGTTCGGCCAGCGCCTGCACCCGTCGCTCAAGCTGCGCGGGCTGTCCGAGAAGTGGCTGCTGCGGCGCGCCGTGGCGGACCTCGTCCCGCCGGCCGTACTGGAGCGGGCGAAGCGCCCGTACACCGCGCCGAACGTCCGGAGCTTCATCCGGGGTCCGGGACGCGCGATGGCGGAGGAGATGCTCTCCTCGGCCGCCGTGGCCGACCACGGGCTGTTCGACCCGGGGCGCGTGGCCGGCCTCGCGGCCAAGGCCTTCGCCGGCCGGCCGCTCGGCGAGCGGGAGAACATGGCTTTCGTAGGCATACTGTCCGCCCAGCTGCTGGCGCGCGCCTGGCGCCGCGGCCCGGCCGGGGAGCTTGCGGCCGACGCCGCGCGCTTCCCGCTGCGCGAGCTGGCGGACGAATCCGCCGGACCCCCGGGGGGGCCGGCGCGGGACGCGGAGCGGACGGGACCGAGATGAGCGTGAGAGAAGCGATCGAGCAGTTCATTCGCGAGAACTTCATCTTCGGCGAGGTCGCCTTCGCGCCGGAGACCTCCTTCGTCGAGGGTGGCATCCTCGATTCGACGAGCGTGCTGGAGCTGGTGTCCTTCCTCGAGGAGCGGTTCGGGATCGCCGTCGAGCCCGACGAGATCAACCTCGAGAACATGGACAGCCTGGCGCAGGGTCGAGGCCTACGTCCGGCGAAAGCAAGCGCTCGCGGAAGCCTGAGCGAGCGCGTCGTGGCGACGCCGCCCAAGGGGACGAGGCTGGCGCGCCGCGGGTTCCTGCTCGCGACGGGAGCGGGGCTTGCCGGCGCCGCCTGTCGCGCGAAGAGGGACGAGAACTCCGTGACCACGCCATCCGGCTGCGCGGGAGGCCCGCGGCGCGAGGCGGAGGCCTCGCAGCCGGGCCGCGTCGTGCTGGCGCGCGCCGGCTCGCCCGAGCGCAACGCGCGCGCCGCGCTCGACGGCTGGGGCGGCGTGGCGCAGCTGGTCGGGCCGGACGACCTCGTCGTGATCAAGGTCAACGCGCAGTGGCACTCGCAGGGGATGAGCAACACCGACGTCCTGGCGGAGCTGGTCCGCGCGATCCTCGAGCGCCCCGGCGGCTTCGCGGGCGAGGTGCTGCTGGCCGACAACCACCACTTCACCGAGCCGGACGCGCGGGCCTGGACGACCGACAAGCGCAACGGGCGCTTCAACTACAACGAGCTGGTCGAGTCCTTCCGCGCCGCCGGCGCGGCGAACGTCGGGAAGGTCCACTGGCACGACGCCGGCCCCAACCCCGAGCCGTGGCAGTTCCCGGCCGGGAACGGCCGCCGCGTCAGCGGCCCGGGCGAAGGGGACGGCTACGTCTGGGACCTCGACGACTACCACGTCACGCCCGAGGGGAACCGCTGCGCGATGACCTGGCCGGTCTTCACCTCGCCGGTCAGCGGCGACGTCGTCGACCTGAAGCGCGGCGTGTGGCGGGACGGCGCCTTCACCGGCCGCCCGCTCCGCTTCTGGAACGTCTCGTCGATCTGCCACCACAGCCGCTATGCCGGCGTCACGGCGGCGATCAAGAACCTGATGGGCGTGGTCGACATGACCTGCGGCTTCCACGGGACGGAGCCGGCGGGCTGGTTCAACACTCACTACGTCGGGATGCGGCCGTCGCACGGCACCTGGCGCTGGGCGGCGCGCCAGGTCGGACCGGTGAAGCGCGCCTTCCACGCGATGTTGCCCGAGGAGAAGGCGCTCGACTTCCAGCACACGGGCGGCGCGCTGGGCCACCTGATGCGCACCGTGCGCGCGCCCGACCTGCACCTGGTCACGGCGGAGTGGATCGGCTGGGGCTCGCGCACCCATCCCGAGATGGCCGCGCGGCCCGGCGTCGTGCTCGCGGCGAAAGAGCCGGTGACGCTCGACGCCGTCGCCGCGCGCGAGGTCCTGCTCCCCGCGACGCGTGCGGCCGGTGCGGCCGGGGCGCCGTTCGTTCCGTACAACGACCCGGACAATGCCGAGGGCCCGTTTCACCGCTTCCTGCTCGAGGCGCAGCGCGAGATCGGCGGCCGGGTCGACCCGGCCGGGGCCGAGGTCGTGGCGCCGGGGAACGGCTGATGCGGATCCTCTACTTCGTGCAGTACTTCAACCTGCCGCACGAGCCGGGCGGATCGCGGGCCTACCAGTTCGCGCGCGCCTGGACCCGGCAGGGGCACGAGGTCACGATCGTCACCGGCGCCGTCAACCACAAGACGCTGACGGTGCCGGAGAAGTACCGCGGCCGGCTCGTGACGGCCGAGACGGTCGACGGGATCCGCGTGCTCAGGGTCTGGTCGTACGCCGGGATCCGCGGCTCGTACCGCAAGCGGATCCTCAACTTCCTCAGCTTCGCCGCCGTCGCCGGGCTGATCGGCGTGGTGCGGGCCGGGCCGGCCGACGTCGTCTACGCCTCCTCGACGCCGCTGACGGTCGGCCTGCCGGGGCGGCTCGCGGCGATCGTGCACGGCGTGCCGTTCTTCTTCGAGGTCCGCGACCTCTGGCCGCAGTCGGCGATCGTCGCCGGCGTGCTCAAGGAGGGCTCACGGGGCACGCGCGCCGCGACGAAGCTGGCGCGCTGGCTCTACGCCCGCGCCGGGAAGGTCGTCGCGGTGACGCGCGGCATCCAGGAGGGACTGATCCGCGAGGGGGTGCCGGTCGGCCGCACGATGCTGGTGCCGAACGGCGTCGACGACTGGATGATCGACGCCGCCGCGCGCCCGCGCCCCGCCGCCCCGGCGGGCCGCTTCACCGTCGTCTACTGCGGCGCCCACGGCAAGTGGAACGGCCTCGGCGCAGATCGTCGACGCGGCCGCGATCCTGGCCGACGAGCCGTCGATCGAGTTCCTCTTCATCGGCGACGGCGACGACCTGGAAGCGCTCAAGGCGCGGGCCGCGCAGCACGGGCTGACCCGCGTGCGGTTCGCCGGCGCGCTGCCGAAGACCGAGGCGTTCGAAGCGCTCTGCCGCGCCTCGTGCTGCGTCGTCGTGACCTGGAACCACCCGTTCCAGCGGATGGTCCTGGCGAACAAGATCTTCGACTACCTCGCCGCCGGGCGGCCGGTCGTCGTCGGCGCCGAGGGGGAGATGGCCGAGCTGGTCCGCGACGCCGAGTGCGGGCTGGTGGTGCCGCCCGAGGTGCCGGAGCTGCTGGCCGACGCGATCCGCCAGCTGGCGGCGATGGAGCCGGCGCGGCGCGAGCGGATGGGCGCCGCGGGACGGCGCTACATCCTCGAGCGCTACCGGCGCGAGGACCTCGCGCGCGAGCTGAGCCGGGCCTTCGGCGACGCGACCGGCCTGCCGGCCGAGCCGCTCGCCGGCGACGACGGGGGGCCGCGCCCGGTCGCGTTCCCGTCCCCGACGGAGTCCCGCCGATGAGCGGACCCGTCATCCGGATCCCGTGGAGCGCCTGGTTCGACGAGCGCACGCTCGAGCTGCCGCTGCCGCCCGGCTGGACCGTGGAGGTCGCCGAGATCTCGTCCGACGCCCGCGGCCCGTCGCTCGCGGCCGCGCTGGACGCGCCGATCGAGGCGCCGGGGCTTGCCGAGCTGGCGCGCGGCGCGCGCAGCGCGGCGGTCGCGGTCGAGGACATCACGCGCCCGGCGATCGTCGCCCCGGCACTGGAGGCGATCGTCGACCGGCTCGAAGCGGCCGGGATCCCGCCGGAACGGGTCCGCGTGCTGGTCGCCGTCGGCGGCCACGCCCCGCTGGCGCTCGATGCCCTGCGGCGGAAGCTCGGCGAGCGCGTGCTGGCCCGCTGCGACGTCAGCAACCACCACCCCTACGAGAACCTCGTCGACCTCGGGACCTCGAAGGGCGGCCTGCCGGTGAAGATCAACCGGCTGTTCGTCGAGGCCGACGTCAAGCTCGCGGTCGGCTCGGTCGTGCCGCACCCCTACGCCGGGTTCGGCGGCGGCGGGAAGATCGTGCTGCCGGGCCTGGCCGGGATCGAGACGCTCGAGATGAACCACCGCCCCGCGGTGACCGGGCTGTCGGGGGCGGGGCTCGGCGTCGTCGAAGGGAACCGCGCGCGGGCCGAGATGGAGGAGATCGCGCTCGCGGCCGGGCTGTTGGCGGTGCTCAACATCGTACCGGGTGCGCGGCGCGAGACGCTGGGCTGCTTCTTCGGCCACCCCGTGGCGGCGCACCGCGCCGCGGTCGAGCTGGCGCGCCGCGCCTACCGGGTCGAGTTCGAGCCCGGCGCCGACGCGGTCCTGCTCGGCGCCTTCCCCAAGGACGGCGAGGTGCTGCAGCTGGGCAACGCGTTCAATGCCTGGCGCAGCGCCGGGGCGCCGCTCGCGTCCGACGACGGCACCGTGATCCTCGCCGCGGCCTGCCCGCTGGGGCGCGGCTACCACAGCCTGCACGGGCCGGGGATGCGCCTCTACCGCGCTCCCGTCCAGCGCGAGTACCTCGGCCGCCGCGAGCTGATCGTCTTCGCGCCCGAGGTCGCGACGCCCGACATCCGGCAGTCGTTCTGGGAGGGGTACCGCCACGCGCGCGGCTGGGACGAGGTGCTCGCGCGCCTCGCGTTCCGGCACCCCCGCGGCGGACGGATGCTCGTCGTCCCGACCGCGCCGCTGGCGCTTCCCGCCGCGCGCGCCGCAGGGGGCAGGCCGTGAGCCCGCAGGGCCCGTTCGGCTGGGTCCCGCCGCCGCCGGCGCGGTTCTACGCGCGGCGCGGCAAGCGCCTGGTCGACCTGGCGATCGCGCTCGCGGTCTTCCTGCTCTTCGGCTGGCTGCTGGCGCTGATCGCGCTGGCGATCAAGTTCGAGGACGGCGGCCCGGTGCTCTACCGGCAGGAGCGGATCGGCCGCTTCGGCTACCCCTTCGAGCTGACCAAGTTCCGCTCGATGGTGGTCGGCGCCGAGCACAAGGGGGCCGGGATCCTGGTCGAGAAGGGGGACCGCCGGATCACGCGCGTCGGCAAGCTGATCCGCAAGCTGTCGCTCGACGAGCTGGCGCAGGTCTTCGACGTCCTGCGCGGCAGCATGAGCATCGTCGGCCCGCGGCCGGGGATGCGCTACCAGGCCGAGCTGTACGACGAGACGCAGCGCGGCCGGCTGGCGGTGCGGCCCGGGATCACCGGGTGGGCGCAGGTGAACGGGCGCAACACGATCCGCTGGCCCGAGCGGATCCGGCTCGACCTCGAGTACATCGAGCGGCTGTCGCCCTGGATGGACCTCAAGACGATCCTGCTGACGATCCCGTCGGTCCTCAAGGGGAGCGACCAGATCGCGGACGCCGACTACTGGAAGCAGCGGCGGCAGGAGCTGGAACGCGGCGGAGCGCCCGGGGAGACGAAGGGATGACGACAGCGGGGCGGGGGGCCGAGCGGCTCGTGCTCGTCGGCGCGGGCGACCACGGCCGCGGGACGCTCGAGATCGTCAGGGCCCGGGCCGCCGCCGGGCTCGACGCGCCCGAGCCGCTGGGGTTCGTCGACGACGACCCGGCGCGGCACGGCGCGACGGTCGGCGGGCTGCCGGTGCTGGGCGGCGTGGACTGGCTGATCGCGCACGCCGCGGGAAGCGCCTCGGAGCCGCCGCTCGTCGCGCTGCTCGCGCTGTCGACCCCCACCTCCAAGCGCGCGCTCGCGGCGCGGCTCGGGGAGGCCGGGGTGCGGTTCGCGAGCGCGGTCCACCCGGCGGCGCTCCTCGGCACCGGCACGACCGTCGGCGAGGGGGCGGTCATCGGCGCCGGCGTCGTCGTCGCGTACGACACCGCGATCGGCCGCCACGCGACGATCAACCTGAACGCGACGGTCGGCCACGACTGCCTGCTCGGCGACTACGCGACGATCGCGCCCGGCGTCAACATCACCGGGCGGGTGACGCTGGGCGAAGGGGTGCTGATCCAGACGAATGCCACGATCGTGCCCGGGCTGACGCTCGGAGCGTGGGCCAGGATCGGTCCCGGAGCGGTCGTGCTGAAGGACGTTCCGCCCGGCGAGTCCTGGTTCGGCAACCCGGCGCGGCGGATGCCGGAGCTGGGATGAGCCGGTTCCACCCGGGACGGCTCCTGCTCCTCGACACGCACCCGGTGCGCGTCCCGGTCGTCATGCTCCACTCCGTCGTCGGGTTCCGCGCGGACCGGCCGCCGACCTTCCCGGTCTGGTGCCCGCCGCCGATGTTCGAGGGCTACCTCGCCTGGATGAAGCGGCGCGGCTTCTCGACCGTCACGCTGGCCCAGCTCCACGACCACCTCGCGCACGGCGCGGCGCTCCCGCGCAAGCCGATCGTCCTGACCTTCGACGACGGCTACCTCGACAACTGGGTCTACGCGGCGCCGCTGCTGAAGAAGTACGGTTTCACCGCGACCGTCTTCGTCCCGAGCGACTTCGTGCAGCCGGATGAGACGCCGCGGCCGACGCTCGAGGACGCCTGGGCCGGCCGCGTCGCCGAGGACGCGCTCGAGGCGTACGGCTACATGAACCGCGGCGAGCTGCGCGCGCTGGCCCAGTCGGGGCTGATCGACGTGCAGAGCCACGGCCGGACCCACACCTGGCTGCCGGTCAGCGAGGAGATCGTCGACTTCCATCACCCGGGGACGCCGCTGCGCCAGCTGCGCTGGCTCTGGTGGAACCGGAACCCGGAGCGGAAGCCGCGCTGGTTCACCGCGATCGATCCGGCGGGCGTGCCGTGGGGGACGCCGATCTACCGCAGCGAGCTGGCCCTCGCCGGGCCCGCGGTGACGCCCGACCCCGGCCTCGAGCGGCTGCTCACGGCGCACGTCGAGCAACAGGGTGGCGCGGCGTTCTTCGAGCGCGCCGGCTGGCGGGAGGAGCTGCGCGAGCTCACCCTGCGCTACCGGACGAGCCACCCGCCGGCGGCGCGGCCCGAGGACGCGGCCGCGCTCGACGCGCGGCTGGCCGGCGAGCTGCGCGGGAGCCGGGAGGCGCTCGAGGCGATCACGGGCCGCCCGGTGCGCTTCATGTGCTGGCCCAACGGCGGGACCTGCGACGCCGCGTTCGCGCTGCTGGCCGGGACCGGCTACCTCGCGGCGACGCTCCCCTCGCGGGCGAAGCAGCCGATCAACCGCCGCGGGACCGACCCGGCGCGGATCGGGCGGATCTCGGCGACCTCCTTCTTCCGCGGCACCGAAAGCGTCTTCCCGTGGGTGCTGTCGTTCGCGCTCAAGGTCGAGCGGAACCGCGGGATCGGCTGGGCCGAGCTGCCGATCAAGGCGATCTGGCTCTACCGGCGCGTCGTCCCCCCCTCGGGCGGCAAGCCGATCGGCGGGGAGATCTGAGCCGATGCTCCCGCTCTTCGCCCGGGCTCTCGACCGCGCGATCGCCTGGCGCACCGGGCGCCGCTACCCGCAGCTCCTCGCGCAGTACCGCGCGATGGAGCGCTGGACCCCCGCCGCGTTCGAGACCTGGCGCTGGGAACGGCTGCGCGCGCAGCTCGACCACGCCGCGCGCACCGTCCCGTACTGGCGCGAGACCTTCGCCCGGCTCGGGGCTCGTCCCGCCGACTTCACCCGGCCCGAGCACCTCGCGGCGCTGCCGGTCACGACGAAGGAGCTGATCAACTCCGCCGGCGAGGCGATGACCAGCACCCAGCCCGAGCCGGGCCGCGTGACGCGCTCGTCCACCGGCGGCTCGACCGGGCGGAACGTCTGGTTCCTGGTGGACGGGGAGGCGCACGACCGGCGTCGCGCGGCCGGCCGCCTGACCGAGGAGTGGGACCGGGTCCGGCCCGGCACGCGCACGGCGACGATCTGGGGCGCTTCGCTCGAGCAGAACCCGTCGCGCGGCGCCGCGCTCTACGACCGCCTGACGAACCGCCTCTTCCTCTCGGCCTACGGCGTCGGCCCGGCCGAGCTCGACGCCTACGCGGCGCGCCTGCTGAAGCTGCGTCCCGAGGTGATCTCGTCGTACCCCTCGATCCTGCTCGACATGGCGCGGCGCTGGGGGCGGGACCTCTGCCGGCGCCTCGGCGTGCGGATCATCTACTGCTCGGCGGAAGCGCTGTTCGAGCCGGTGCGGGCGGAGCTCGAGGACCTGTTCGGTGCCGTCGTGCGCAACCGCTACGCCTGTCGCGAGTTCGGGATGGTCGCCGCCGACTGCCCGCTGGGCGGCGGGCTGCACCTGATGGACATGCGCCTCTTCGTCGAGGCCCTGCCGACGGCCGAAGACCCGGAGCTGCGCGAGCTGCTGATCACCGACCTCGACAACCGGGTGATGCCGCTGATCCGCTACCGGATCGAGGACCTCGCCCGCCCGGCCCGCGGCCCGTGCCGGTGCGGCCGTCCGTTCGCCCGGATGGACTCGATCGAGGGGCGCGTGCTCGACGTCGTCACGACCCCCGACGGCCGCTCCTTCGGCGGGACCTTCTTCACGCTCGTCCTGCGCCCCTTCGACCGCTCGATCCGGCAGTTCCAGGTCGTCCAGGACCGGCCCGATCACCTGCTGGTCCGGCTGGTCCCCGGGCCGGGTTACGATGACGCCGCAAGGGAGCGGGTCCGGGCGGTCCTGGCCGAGCGTCTCGGGCCGGCGCTCGCGGTCGACCTCTGCGAGCAGGACGAGATCGCGCCGCTGGCCTCGGGGAAGCGGCGCTTCGTGATCCGGGAACAGGCACGGGACGGGCTTCGATGACGGTTCGCGTACTCCTCATCACCGGCAGCCTCGGGCCGGGCGGCACGGAGCTCGCCGTGATGACGCTCGCGCGCGAGCTCGCGGCCCGCGGCCGCGTTGCGCCCCGCGTCGTCACGCTCGGGCAGGGGGGCGAGTACGCCGAGCAGTTGCGGGCGGACGGGGTGCCGGTCGAGGAGCTCGGGCTGGCCGGCGGGGCGCGCTCGATCGCCGGTCTCCGGCGGCTGCGGCTGATCCCGCAGATGGTCCGCCACGAGCGGATCCGGATCGTCCACACCTTCCTGTTCGACGCCGACTTCTACGGCATGCTCGCCGCGCGCCGGGGGCGGCCGTGGGCGCTCGTCACGACCCGCCGCGCGATCAAGCGCGGCCGCCTGCTGCACCTGCTCGGCTACCGCCTGACGAACGCCCTGGTCGACCGGATCGTCTGCAACTCCGAGGCGGTCTCGCGCTTCACGCTCCACGCCGAGGGGGCCAGCCGGAAGAAGGTGGTCGTGATCCCCAACGGCGTCGACGCGGCGCGCTTCGAGCGCGGGGACGGCGGCACGATGCGCCGGCGCCTCGGCCTGCGGCCGGAGGACCTCGTGGTCGGGGCCGTCGGGACGATCAAGAAGGTCAAGGGGCAGGCGGTGCTGTTCGAGGCGATGCGCCCGCTCTTCGAGCGTCACGCGGCGCTCCGGCTGGTGCTGGCCGGCGAGGTGACGCGCGGCTACGGCGAGGAGCTGCGGCGCGCCGTCGCCGAGGCGGGGCTGGAGGGGCGGGTGCTGCTGCCCGGCGTGGTCACGGAGGTCCCCGACCTGCTCGCCGCGCTCGACCTCTTCGCGTTGCCGTCGCTGTCGGAGGGGATGAGCAACGCCCTGCTCGAGGCGATGGCTGCGGGGCGGGCGATCGTCGCCACCGAGGCCGGCGGCAACGCCGAGAGCCTGGACGGCGGGAACTCCGGCGTGCTGGTCCCGCCGGGCGACGCCGAGGCCCTCGGCCGGGCCCTGGAGCGGCTGATCGAAACCCCGGACCGCCGGCGGGAGCTGGGCCGGCGTGCCTCCGCCCGGGCCCGGGACGAATATTCCCTGGCGAAGATGCTGGACCGGACCGAGACCCTCTACGCCGAGCTGCTGGGCCGCGACTGGGCGCCCCTGATCCGGCGTCCGACCGCGCTCACGGGCGAGCGCCCGGCCGCGTCCGCCCGGGGGTCGCGCTGAGATGAGCGCGGACCCGTCCCTGCTCGCGCGGCCGTCCGGCCCGGGCGAACCGGTCTGGCGGTGGAGGTGGCGCCGCTCCCCGCGCTCCGCGCCGAGTGGACCTGGCTCGAGCCGCGCTCCCGGACCCGCAACGTCTTCAACGGCTGGACCTTCGTCGACGCCTGGTGGGAGCACTTCCGCGAGAGCGTGGACGGACGCACCCCGCGCGAGGGGCGCGTCTTCGTGGTGCGCAACGCCGCCGGCCAGCCGGTGGCGATCGTGCCGCTCTACGTCGATCCGCGGCCGACCCGGCTCGGGCGCGTCCGGGTGCTGCGCAACGTCGGCTACGGCGACGTCGTGAACCCCGACTTCCTCGACGCGCTCTGCATCCCGGGGTTCGAGGAGCGGGTCGCGGCGGCGCTCGCGCCGCGGCTCTTCCAGGATCCGGGCTGGGACTTCGCGCAGTTCTCCGAGCTGGCGGAGGGGGGCTCGCTGGCGCTGATGGCGCAGGTCTGGAGCGAGCAGCGCCTGGCGCTGGTGCGCCGCGAAGCCCGCTCGCCCTGCCCGTTCCTCCCGCTCCCGGCCAGCTTCGACGAGTTCATGGCGGCCCGGAACCCGCACTTCCGGCAGCAGCTGCGCCGCTACCGGCGGAAGATCGAGCGCGAGCTGGGAGTCGAGTGGAAGCGCGTCGGGAAGGACATCGACGTCGACGCCGGGATGGACCTGCTGGCGCGGCTGCACCAGGCGCGGATGGAGGCGACGGGCCGCGGCGGGAACTTCAAGAAGGACGACTACCAGCGCTTCCACCGCGCGCTCGCGGCGCGACTCGCCGAGAGCGGGGAACTCTACTTCTGGGTCCTGACGATCGAGGGGCTGCCCGGCGCCTCGCACTACGGCTTCCTCCACGACGGCGTCTACTACGGCTACCAGATGGGGTTCACGCCGCAGTACGAGCGCTGGTCGCTCGGCCACTACATGACCGGCGTGGTGGTCGAGAAGCTGATCGAGGAGGAGCACGCCCGCGAGATGAGCCTGCTGCGCGGGCGCGACGCCTGGAAGTTCCGCTGGGCCGACGAGGTCCGCTGGACGGAGTCGATCACGATGCTCCGCCCCGGCCTGCGCTCGCGCTGGCTGCACTTCGGCGCGGTCGTCTCGCAGAGCGCGCCGCTGGTGCTGCGCTCGCTGGTCGGCCGGGACGCCTTCGACGAGCTGCGCACGGCCACGGCGCGCGCCGGCCGGGCGGTGGCGGGAGCGGCGGAATGAGCGCGATCGACCGGCTCTACGGGGTCTACCGGCACCTCCCGGTCCCGCTGCAGGACCTGATGGTCAGCGGCTACGGCTGGATCCTGAAGCGCCGCCGCTACGGCGCGGAACACGACCGGACGCTGGCCGCGCTGATGGAGACGCGGAACTGGAGCTACGAGCGGATCCGCGAGCTGGAACTGGGCCGGCTGCAGGAGACGCTGGCCTACGCGGCGGCGCAGGTCCCGCACTACCGCGAGCTCTGGGCGAAGCTCGGCTTCGACCCGCGCGACGTGAAGCGCTTCGAGGACCTCCGCGCGCTGCCGGTGACGGAGAAGGTCGAGGTCAAGGCCGCGCCCGAGCGCTTCGTCTCCGACGAGTACCGCGCCGGGAAGTACGGCACGCTGTACAAGGGGAACACCTCCGGGACGACCGGCAAGCCGCTGACCACCTACAAGGACAAGGGGTGCTACCAGCGTGTCTGGGCCTACCAGGAACGGCAGCGCCGCCAGTGGGGGATCACCGGGGAGAAGGCGCGGGTCTCGATCGGCGTCCGCCCGGTGGTGCCGATGGGCGAGACGCAGCCGCCGTTCTGGCGGCACGACATGTCGGAGAACAACTGGCACTTCTCCAACTTCCACATCTCCGAGGCGACGCTCGACGCCTACGTCGCCAAGATCGCCGCGATCGACCCGGAAGAGATCAATGCCTACCCCTCGGGCGTCTACCTCGTCGCGGCCCACGCGCTGCGGCGCGGGGAAACGCGGATCCGGCCGAAGGCGGTCATCACCTGCGCCGAAACGCTCTACGTCGACCAGCGCCGGACGATCGAGGAGGCCTTCGCCTGCAAGGTCGCCGACCAGTACGGGGCCGCCGAGGTCGTCTTCTGGATCGGGCAGTGCCCGCACGGGACCTACCACCTCAGCCACGAGTTCGGGCACGTCGAAGCGCTCGACGGCAACGAGCCGGTCGCCGGCCGGCCGGGCGACGCGGTCGGGACCGGCTTCGTCAACCGGGCCCAGGTCCTCGTGCGCTACCGGCTGGGCGACTCGATCGTCCTGCCGGAGCGGCGCACGCCCTGCCCCTGCGGCTGGCAGACCGACGCGATCGAGACGATCGTCGGCCGGATCGACGACGTGCTCTACACGCCCGACGGGCGCGCGCTGGGGCGGCTCGACATCGTGCTCAAGAAGATCGACGGGGTGCTGGAGTCGCAGCTGGTGCAGGACGAGCCCGACCACCTGACGATCAACCTGGTCGCGGAGGAGGGTCCGGTCCCGGCGGCGGAGCAGGCGATCCGCGGGCGGCTGGTGGACTACTTCGGGCCGGCGATGCGGATCGACTTCCGCTGGGTCGAGAAGATCCCGCGAACGGCGGCGGGGAAGTTCCGGTTCCAGGTCTACGCGGTCAGGAAGTAGCCGCCGGTCCGGCCGGGTCCGGCCCGCCGTGCGCCAGCCGGCGCCAGCAGAGCCGGGCGAAGGTCAGCGTCAGCGTCAGCGTGACCGCGTCGAGCCCGAGCACGAGCAAGCCCCACCCGTTTCCCGTCGCGATCGCCGGCCCGATCGGCAGCCAGTCCGGCTGGCCGAGCTTGCCGTGCCAGAACTGGGGCGTCACGAACGACGAGCACCCCAGCACTCCCAGCAGCAGCAGGTTGCGCCGTGCGCGCGGCGCCTCGGCCAGGACCGCGATCAGCGCGGCCAGGAACATCGTGTAGTACATCGGCAGCGACTTCTTGGAGAGCGCCATGAACAGGCAGCCGACGAGCGCGAAGGCGGCGGCGGCGTCGGCCACGCTCTCCACCGGCAGCAGCGTCCGCCGGCGCCACGCGGCAGCCGCGAGCGCGCCGCCGACGGCCACGACGAACGCCGCCGGGGCCAGCCAGGCCAGCGGCGGCCGGTTGAGCGGGTGGTCCAGGAGCGAGCCGAGCAGGAACCAGAGGTTGCCGTTGGAGGTGTCGAGCGCCTCCCGGTCGAGAGCCGCGCGCGGGTCCAGTCCCGCGGCGGCGAGCGCCACCGTGAGCGCGAGCACGGCCGAGAAGGCGGCGATCGCCGCGGCGGTCCCGCCCCGCCGCAGCGCCGCCGCGGGCCAGCTGAGCACGGCGAGCAGCTTGGTGAAGGGGAGCGCGATCGCGACCAGCGCGGCACTGATCCAGGGGCGCGCGAAGCAGAGCAGGGCGGCGCCGAAGAAGGCCATGATCATCGTGCTCTGGTAGGCGGTCACGCCACCGTACCAGAGCGCGAGCGGGTTCAGCGCATAGGCGAGCAGGACCGCGTCGCGCGTCCCGGCCGCGGCGCCGCTGCGGAGCGAGCGCGCGGTCGAGGCACCAGATCCCCCCGAGTTCGAACGCGACGATCAGCAGGTAGATCGACACCGGCCGATCGAGCAGCGCGAGCGCGGCGGCGGTCAGCAGCGTGAAGAGCGGCGAGTAGCTCGAGGCGAAGTCGACGCCGGGCACGAGCCCGGCGAGCACGTTGCGGGCCTGCGGCAGGTAGTACAGCACCAGGTCGGGCGAGCCGACCAGGGTCGGCGCGAAGGCCCAGACGAGCGCCGCGCCAAGGCGCACGCCGAGCAGGATCGCCAGGGCGGCGCTGCGCCGCCAGCCCGCCCCGGCGCCGGCGGGATCGCGGGGAAGCAGCAGCCAGAGCGCCGGGAGGCTCGCCGCGGCGATCGACAGCTTGACCAGCAGGGAGAACGACAAGGGATGTTCCTCGCGCGAAGCCTAGTCGAACCGGGTGATCCGCACGTGCGACCGGCCGGGGCCGCCGGAGCGTCCCGCGCAGCGGCGACTGGCCGTGCGCAATCCGGAACAAGCATGCCGGTATTGTAACCGGCGCCTTCCGTACCCGGAACCGATCTGGCGCTCGCTCAGCATGTTACGCTGGAACTGGTCCGGGCCGGGGCGTGGCATGATGCTCGCTTCCATGGACGCTTCAGGCGGGAGGCCATGTCCCCCGGCGGCCGGCCGAGGTGCACCGAGCCGGGGCGCCGCGGTGGCGGCGCCGCGCCCGGCAGGGACAGGGAGAGGACAAGCCCGACATGCGAGTCCTTTGGGTCATCGGTCTGCTCGCGGCAACGCCCGCGCTGGCGACCGACTACTACGTGCGAACCGACGGCAACGACGCCAACGCCGGCACCGGGAACACGGCTGCCCTGGCGTGGGCTTCGCCGGCCAAGTGCGGCGCCACGACGGTCAAGGCCGGCGACCGCTGCCTGATCCAGCCCGGGACCTACTCCATCGCCGCGGGGATCACCCAGGCGAACGGCGGCGCGCTCAAGACCGACAACGTGATGTCGGGCTGCAGCTGCACGGCGAAGTCGACGACCATCAGCTGCGGCGCGGCCGTGACTGGTGTCTCCGCCGGGGATTGGGTGCGCTGTGACGGCACCGGCCCGTACTTCAACTGGACGCGCGTCGCCGCCGTGAGCGGGACCACGATCACGCTCGACGAGGGCTACCGCGGCACGACCAGCTCGGGCGGGACGACGCTCGACGCGGCGCGGTTCGTCGAGGTCCGGGGCGACGGACCGGTCGGCTCGGTCACGATCACGCGCACGAAGCCCAAGCCGGGCGGAGTGAGCTGGACCCAGAGCAGTTCCCGCCCGGAGGTCTGGTCCTACGCCAAGTCGCAGGCGGGGGGCGACGGGTTCTGGAGCGCGCCGAAGGGGATGCGGCAGACGAACGGCACCTGGGACAAGTGGTACGCCAACCGCTCCGGCCGCGACGCCTACGTCAAGGTCTCGGTCGGGGCCTGTCCCTGCTCCGGCGAGGCGAGCTGCGAGGCCCACGTCTCCAAGATCGCCGGCTCCTTCTGCGACGACGGCACGCGGGTCTGGGTCCAGACGTTCGACGGCAGCTCGCCCGACTCGACCGGCGTCGTCGCCAGCAACGCCGGGTTCTACTCGGTCGGCTGGACGATGAACGACAGGGACTACTTCGCGTTCAGGAACATCTACCTCGACGTGGCCGGCGAGTCCAACGGCTACAACACCGACTCGACCTTTGCGTTCCTGAGCGGCGGCTCGAACCACCTGCTGAGCAACGTGACCTCCGCGGGCGCCGCCTGCCGCTTCGACTTCTCCAAGTCGCGCGCGATGATGCAGATCGAGCACGTCGACTGCCTCGAGAAGACGACGGCCGTCCCGGCCGGGGGGATCTCCCAGTCCGGCCTGCGGTTCTACGACGTCGAGATGCGCGGCGGCTACTCGAACGGCTTCTCGATGGACAGCATCAAGGGGACCAGCCCGACCGACCGCGTCGTCTTCGACCGGATCTACATGCACCGGGTCTTCACCTGGTACCGCACCAGCGAGTGTGCCGGCGACCCGGTCTACAGCTGCGCCACCGAGTCGTTCGCGGAGCCGCAGACCGGCGCACACGGCGCCTACATCGGGACCAGCGTCCAGGACAACGGCCTCAACTACCTGCTGCTGCAGAACTCCGTGATCGAGGTGACGGGAGACGGCTGGGCGTTCTTCAACGGCGCCGGCGGGGACATCGTCGCCCGCAACAACACCTTCGGCGTGTCGCACGGGACCGCCGCCAACTGGCGGCAGGAGGTCTTCGAGTTCGGCATCGGCGGCGCCGCGGCGGGGCTCAAGCACTACAACAACGCCTACTACGTCGACGCCGACACCGGGGCCAACTTCAACGGCTCGGTGATCACCTACGGCAACAGCTGGGCCAACGTGACGACCGACTACAACCTCTACCTCCACCCCTACAACGGCAGCACGAACATGGCCACCTCGGACCAGACCTTCAAGGGCTCGGGCTCGGGGCCGGACTACTCCTTCGACACGATCAACACGAGCTACGGCCAGGAAAGGCACGGCATCTTCGTCTGCTACTCCTCGTGCAGCTCCTCCGCCTCGAGCCTCGAGTTCAACGACGGGGCCGACTCGCGCAACTACTTCGTCAAGCCGAGCGTTTCGGACGGGACGATCAGCAACTACACCCCGACCTCGAAGAACCGGGGCGTGAATGCCGGGCTCAACAGCGAGTGCCCGGGCGAGGACTTCTACGGCAACCCGCGGAGCGACGGAGCGTGCGACATCGGCGCGGTCGAGCTGCAGGGCGGGACGCCGGACACGACGCCGCCGTCGCCGCTCACGAACTTCGTGGCCACGCCGGGCAACGCCCAGGTGACCCTCTCCTGGACGCACTCGACCAGCGCGGACAGCAAGGGGGCGCTCGTGCGCTTCAAGACCACGGGCTACCCGACGAGCGCCAGCGACGGGGCCGTGGCCTGCGACAAGCCGGGAGCGCCGGGGGCCTTCGACTCCTGCGTGCACTCCGGGCTGACCAACGGCACGACCTACTACTACGCGGCCTTCGCCTACGACGCCGTCCCCAACTACGCCGCGCCCGCCCAGGCCCAGGCGCAGCCCTCGGCCCCGGTCAACGTCTCGCCGCAGGACGTTCGGAACCTCCACCGGACCGACACGAAGTAGCCAGCTCCCGCCACGCCGCCTCGATCCGCCGCATGTTCACGTCGCGGTCGAAGTCGCGCTCGATCAGCGCGCGGTTCGCGGCGACCGCCCGGCGCAGCAAGGGGCCGTCAGACAGCGCGCGCAGCAGCGCCGCCCCGAGCGCAGCCGGGTCGCCGACCGGCGCCAGCAGCGCGTTCTCGCCGTCCCTGAACCAGACCCGGTTGGCGCCGATGTCGGTCACGACCGGGAAGCAGCCGGCCGCCATCGCCTCGAAGTGCGAGAGCGGCAGGCCGTCGGTGATCGTCGTCGAGCAGTAGACGTGCGCGCGCTCGACCAGCGCGACGATCGCCTCGCGCGACAGCCGCCCGACGAACCGGACCGACGAGCCGTAGAGCCCCAGCTCGCGCGCGCGGGCCTCGAGCCGCGGCCGCTCGGGGCCGTCGCCGGCGATCTCGGCCACGGCGTCGGGCCGCTCGCGCGCGACGACCGCCATCGCCTCGACGAACTGGATCGTGTTGTAGCTCGGCAGCAGCGAGCGGGTCATCGCGATCAGGGGCGGCCCGGGGGCCTTCTCCGGCAGGCGCGGGAAGCGCGAGAGCTCGATCCCGCGCGAGCAGACCATGATCTTCGCCGGGTCGGCCCCGTGGCGGATCATCTCGTCCCGGATATTGCTCGACCAGGCGTTGAAGAGGTCGCCGCGCCGGCAGGCGTAGCGCACGCAGAACAGGCCCAGCCGGTCGTCGGGCGGCCAGACCATGTCGCCCCCCTGCGCGGCGAGCACGAGCGGGCGGTAGCCGGCCAGCGCGGCCAGGAAGCCGTAGCTCACGACGCGGTAGCCGACGAAGAGGTCCGGCCGGCGCGCCGCCAGCTCGCGGCGCAGGCGCGGCAGCAGCGCGAGCCAGGCCAGCTTGTTCCCGGTGAAGCGGTTGCCCAGGTGCACGACCTCGACGCCGTTGCGGTACGGCTCGCGCGGGGCCGGGATCGTGAAGACGGTCACCTCGTGGCCGAGCGGCTCGGCGAAGTACTCCGCCCACTCCTTCAGGTGCAGGCTGTTGGAGTTCGAGAGGAACGCGATCCGCATCGTCCAGCCGCCCGCTGCCCGGGCCGTCAGGCCGTCGCGCGGGCCGGCAGCCAGTCGACCTCGCGCCAGCGGCCGCCCGGCCGGTCGAGGAAGACCCGGCACCACAGCTCGAACATCACCAGCTTGAACAGCTTCCCGAGGTCCTCGCGGTGCAGCGTGTGGTTGCGCGCGGTGCCGAACAGCCGCTCCACGGCCTGCGGCTCGAAGTAGCCGCGCTCGCGGAGGTTGGCCGGCGACAGCAGGTCGCGCGCGACGTCGAACATCCCGCCCTTGAACCACGGGATGAGCGGCGTCCCCAGACCCTGCTTGCGGCGCCCGAGGATCTCGTCCGGCAGGATCCCCTTCATCGCCTGGCGCAGGATGTACTTCTCGTTGTTGCCGTGGAGCTTGTAGCGCGAGGGCATCCGGTTGGCGAAGTGGACCAGGCGCGGGTCGAGGTAGGGGACGCGGGCCTCGACCGAGTGGGCCATCGTCAGCCGGTCGATCCGCAGCAGCTGGAAGTCGGGCAGCTCGTACGACTGCTCGTAGCGCAGCAGGGCGTTGAGCGCGTCCCCGCCGGCCGACGCGGCGGCCAGGTACGGGCCCAGCGGGTTCTCGCCGGCCGGCAGGCGCCGCCGGAAGCCGTCGGCGAAGATCGACTCGTTCCCCGGGCCTCCCATCGACGAGAAGTGCCAGAAGTAGAACCAGCGCTTGAGGGCCGCGGGGGTCAGCCGGCGGTACTTCTCGGCCACCGGCCAGAAGCGCCGGTAGCCGGCGAAGACCTCGTCCGCCCCCTCGCCGATCAGGATCACCGTGACGATCTTCCGCGCCGCCTCGCCCAGGTACCAGGTCGGCAGGATCGAGGACAGGACCGGCTCCTCGAGGTGCCAGAGGATCCGCGGCAGCATCTCGGTGAAGCGCGAGGGATCGACGATGAACTCGGTGTGGTCGGTCTTGAACCGGTCGGCGACGATGCGGGCGTACTTCAGCTCGTCCTTCGCGCCGCCGAAGCCGATCGAGAAGGTCTTGACCGCCCGGTCGGCGACGCGGCTCATCAGCGCGACGATGGCCGAGGAGTCGAGCCCGCCCGACAGCGTCGCGCCGAGCGGAACGTCGCTGACCAGCTGGCCGCGGACGGAGTCCTGCAGGATCTCGAGCAGCTCGCCGCGGTAGTGCTCCTCGCCGCGGTCCTGCTCCTCGCCGGCGTCCAGCGACCAGTAGCGCCGGATCTCCGTCTTGCCGTCCTGCCAGGTCAGCGTGTGCGCCGCGGGCAGCTTCCGGATCCCGGCGAAGAGCGTCTCGTCGCCGGGGATGAAGCTGTAGACGAGGTTCTGGCGCAGCGCGACGGGCGAGACCGCGGCGCGGTATTCGGGCCACTCCAGGATCGCCTTGGCCTCGCTGGCGAACAGCAGCGCGCCGTCGCGCCGGTGGTAGAGCAGCGGCTTGACCCCGAGGTGGTCGCGCGCGAGGAACAGGCGCTTGTCCACGACGTCCCAGATCGCGAAGGCGAAGATCCCGTTCAGCTTCGCGACCGCGTCGGGCCCTTCCTCGCGGACGAGGTTGACGATCACCTCGGTGTCGGTGTGCGTGCGGAACCGGATCCCCTTCTTCTCGAGGCCGGCGCGCAGCTCGCGGTAGTTGTAGATCTCGCCGTTGTAGACGATGACCAGCCGGTCGTCGTGGCTGGTGATCGGCTGGTGGCCGGTCGAGAGGTCGATGATCGAGAGCCGGCGGTGGCCCAGCCCGACGCCGGGGGCCTCGAAGAAGCCGTCGTCGTCCGGCCCCCGGTAGGAGATCAGCCCGGTCATCCGGCGCAGGAGGGCCGGGTCGTCGAATCCGGCGAAGCCGGCGATGCCGCACATGGTCGCGTCCGTTCTGCTGTGCCCGGAGAGCCGGGCGGTTCGAGGCCCAGGGCGGCCCGTCAGGACCCGCCACCGTTCATCATGGCGTCCGGACCGGGGCTCCGGCCAGCGCGTCGCGCCACAGGGCGAGTGTCCCCTCGACCATCGCGGCCAGCCCGTAGCGGGACTCGAGCCGCGGGAACTCGCGCCGGACGGCCGCCCGGGCCGCCGGCCGGTCCTCGAGCAGCCGGCCGAGGGCCGCCACGTACGCCTCGATGTCGCCGCGCGGGACGACGGCGCCGGCCCCCCCGGCGCCGACGATCTCCGCCACGTCCCCGACATCGGCCGAGACCACCGGGGTACCGAGGCCCAGGGCCTCGATCACGACGTTCGGGCAGCCTTCCGAGTCCGAGGTCAGCAGCAGCGCGTCGGCGGCCGCCAGGATCGCCGGGACGTCCCGGCGCGGGCCGAGCAGCCGGACCTGCCCGGGCGGGAGGTCCGGCGCCAGCTTCCCGCGGGCCTCCTCGCCCAGCCCCCCGCCGACGAAGACCGCCTGCAGGTCGGGTCGCGCGGCGAGCGCGTGCCGCACCACCTCCACCGCGCGCGGGACGTTCTTCACCCGCGAATCCTTGCCGACGTAGGCGATCAGCGGGGCGGTCGGGGAGAGGCCCAGTTCGGTCCGCAGGGTCTCCGGCCGCGCCGCCGCCGCGAGCGCCGCGAAATCGACCCCGTTGGGGATGACCGCGATCCGCGCGGCCGGCGCGCCGAGCACCTCCTGCATGAACCGCGCCCCGCGCCGCGAGTTGGCCAGCGCGCGGGGACAGGCCTGGAACATCCGCCGGTAGACGAGGCGGCGCAGCGCGCCCGGGCCGGCCTCGGCGCCGCGCACCGAGGGCAGGACGACGGGGCGCCGGCCGGGCCACGCGGCGAGGAAGGCGTATCCCGAGGCCAGCAGGTGGACCGCGTGGACGAGGTCGATCTGCTCGTCGCGGAGCAGCCGGCGCAGGCGGAGCAGCCGCGCGACGTCGAAACTGCTCCCGCGCGGCAGCACCTCCAGCCGGTAGCCGAGCCCGGCCAGCGCCGGCCCGTGGGGCTCGAGGTCGGCCGAGAGGCAGACGACGAGGCGCGGCTCCTCGGGGCGGCCCTTGAGCGCCCCGAGCAGTGCCGCGGTCTGCCGCTCCGCGCCGCCGAACCCGAGCTGCGAGACGACGACGGCGATGCGCGGCGTCACCGCGCGGCCTCGAGCACGTCGAACAGCACCCGCTCCTGCTCGCCCGCGTAGACCCCGAGCCGCGGCAGCCGCAGCGCGTCGGGCGCGGGCCGCATCGGGTCGGGGATCGAAGTGAATGCCGCCGTGAACCCGGCCCGCTCCACGGCCGCGCGCGCCTCCGCCCCGACCGGGCCGCCGCCGCCGGGGTTGGGGTAGGCGAAGTGGTGCACGGGTGCACCGAGAATCGCTTCCAGGTCGGCCCGCGCGCCGGCGATCTCCTCGGCGTGGTGGCGCGGCTCGAGCCGGTCGAGGTGCGGGTGCGTGCGCGTGTGCGCGCCGATCGTCATCCCGGCGTGGTGCATCGCCCGCACGTGGCCGGGCTCGAGGAAGCTGTCCGCCAGGCCCTCGCCGCGCGGCACCCCGGCCCGGGCGGCCAGCGCGTCCAGCGCCGCCTCCCGCGCCTCGGCGGTCGCCGCCGAGAGCCAGGCCGTCATCGCCCGGCGCCAACGGCGCCGCTCCTCGGGGCCGTCGGGGACGGTCCGCGGAGCATCCTCCGGAAGTTCGACCGGGCCGGCGGGAATGACTCGGGACAGGCGCCAGAGCTCGGAGATCCAGAGCCCGCGCCGCGACGTGAGGGGACCGGTCGTGATGAAGAAGGCGGCCGTCAGCCCCTCCTCGCGCAGGATCGGCAGCGCGACGTCGTGGTTGTCGCGGTAGCCGTCGTCGAAGGTCAGGACCACGGCCAGCGGGGCCGCCCGCCCGCGCCCCAGCAGCCCCGGCAGATCCGCGGGAGCTGCGACCAGGAAGCGCGAGGCGAGGAACCGCACCTGCTCGCGGAAGCGCTCCGGGGGCAGGGAGAGTCCCGGATCGAGGTAGCGGGCCACCTCGGAGGGCGCGCCGACCGAGTGGTAGCGCAGCACGATCACCCGGGCCGGGGAGGCGAGCGCCCTGCGGTAGATCGACCGGCGTCGGAACGCGGCGTAGATCCGGCGCAAGCCCAAGGGACCCTCCGTGGCGGGAATCAGCATATATTCCCCGCTCGCGCGGGGACCACCTCCGGCGGGTCCGCCCGGCCCGACCGGCCCCCCCCGGCCCCCCCGGCCCTCCGGAAGCGACGCGTTGAGCCCAGCCCCGCCCAGCCGGACCGGCACCCGTCGACTCGTCGCCCAGGGGGCCGTCGTCACCTCGCTCGGCCTCGTCACCAAGGCCGTCGGGCAGCTGCGGGAATCCTTCGCCGCGGCGGTCTTCGGCGCCGATCGCGCGATGGACGCGTTCAACGTCGCCAAGAGCATCCCCGACATGTTCTCGTCGTGGATCGAGACCCCGGTCCGCTCGGCGATCGTCCCGCTCTTCTCGCGGCGCCTGCACGAGGAGGGCGAAGAGCAGGCCTGGCGCGCGGCCAGCAACATCGTCAACACGCTCGCCGTGGGGATGGTGCTGCTCACCGCGCTGCTGTGGCTGTTCGCGCCCGCGCTGATCCGGCTCTTCTCGACCGGCTTCCGCAGCCCGGAGGCCTGGAGCGAGGGGACGGTGCTGGCGCAGATCGTCGTCGTCTCCGTCTTCTTCTCCGTGCTGACCGAGATCCTGGGCAGCCTCTCGAACGTCTACGGCCGCCAGTTCGTCCCCGCCTTCGGGCGCCTGCTCAACGGGATCGTCGTCGTCTTCGGCGTCGTCGTGCTCGGGCGCACGATGGGACTGCGCGGCTACGCCTGGGGCTTCCTGCTCGGCTCGATCGTCTACTTCCTGCTCCAGACCAACGTCCTGTGGCGTCACCGCCGCTTCTACCGCTTCGTGCTCGACCCGCGGGCCCCCGAGATCCGCGAGATCTTCCTCGTCGGGCTGCCGCTCTTCATCGGCATGATCGGGCCGCGGATCGACGTGCTGATCGACCAGAACTTCGCGTCGTTCCTGCCGGGCGGGCAGCTGACCATCCTGAACTTCATGCGCAACCTGTCGGGCGCAGCGACCGACGTGGTGCAGACGGTCAGCCTGGCCGTGCTGCTGCCGCACTTCTCCGGGCTGATGGCGCAGAAGCAGTACGACGAGGTCCGGCACCGCGCGACGCAGGTGCTCGGCGGCTACCTCGTCTTCGCGACCCCGATCGCGGTCTTCGTCGCGGTCGGCGCCCCCGAGATCGTCGACATCCTCTACCGGCACGGGAGCTTCAGCACCGGGGACGCGCTGCTCGCGGCGGGCATCCTGCCGCTGCTCGCGCTGGCCGACCCGGCCTTCGCGATCGGGCAGATCCTGGCCCAGATCCACATCAGCGGCGGCGACACGGCGACGCCGATGAAGGTCGGCTTCTGGAGGATCGGCTTCAAGGCGGTGCTCTCGCTGGCGCTGATCGCGCCGCTGGGGATCTACGGGCTCGCGATCGCGACCTCGGCGTCGTCGTTCTTCCGGACGTTCGAACTCTGGAGGAGGCTGCCACGGGCGATCCGTCCCTCGGGCCGCGGCCTCCTGGTCACGCTCGCCGGGCTGCTCGTCCCGGCGGTCGTGACCGCCGCCGCCGTCTTCGCGGCCTTCCGCTGGCTGCCGGCCTTCCCGTGGGGACTCGCCGGGCAGATCCTGCGGGCGGCGGCGATCGGCGGGACGGCCTTCGCGCTGCACACCGGGATCGCCTGGTGGACCGGCCACGCGATCGTCCAGCAGGTCGTGGCGCGGCTGCGCCGGGGCGCCGGAACTCGGCCGTCCGCCGGCGATGGCTTATCTTGATCGGCGGAGACCCCGATCCTTGACCACGACCCCCGCGACCCGCGGCCCGGCCGCTGCCGGCGACCTGGACCCCGACCGCAGCTGGGTCCCGCTCGTCGCCGGCGAGGTCACGCTGGCGGTGACGATCATCGCCGGGGTCGCGGTCAGCTACGCCTTCCCGTTCCGCGCGGCCAAGTACGCGCTGATCGTCGTCTTCCTCGTCGCGCTGATCGGCCAGACCCAGCGCCGTCCCGCGCTCGGGCTGGCGCTGATCGCGTTCTCGATCCCGGCGATGGACCTGATCCCGCCCCAGATGTACGGCGGGGTGCGGGCGCTCAACACCGAAACGGTGCTGATCGTGGTCGCGCTCGGGATCTGGGCCCGAGCGGTCGCGATGAACGGGAGGGACCGCCTCTCCACGCCGCTCGGCCGATTGCTCCTGGCGTGGGTGATCCTGATCCTGTTCTCGTCGGTCCGCGCCTGGATGCTCTGGAAGGTCCCGCTGCTCGACATCCTCTCCGCGGCCAAGAACCACCTGGCATTCATGATCTTCCTGCCGGTGGCGTTCCACGTGCTGCGCGAGCGGCGCGACCAGGTCCTGCTGCTGCTGGCGATCTCCATCTCGCTGTTCCTCAGCGCGATGCAGGGGATCAACCACTCGTGGCTCGCCTTCGTCGCGGGATCGCTCGAGCGGCACCGGGCGATGGCGCTGCTCGCGCTCCAGCCGAACATTTACGGGACGGCGCTCGCGGTCTACCTGCCGTTCTGCGTCGTCCTGACGCTGCACCGGGTCGGCGGCCCCTGGATCCGGCTCTGGTTCGCTGTCGTGACCTCGGCCGTCTCCTTTGCGCTCCTCCTGACGCTGTCGCGCGGGGCGTGGCTCGGCGCGATTGCCGCGCTGGTCATGATCGCGCTGGCCCGCAACCGGGTGCTGCTCTTCTTCCTCGTGGTGGCGCTGATCGGCTACCAGGCCTGGCTCCCGGAGCAGGCCGTGAAGCGGATCGAGGTGACGACCGACGTCGACGCGGACGCGATGAGCAGCGACGCGATCACCGAGGGTTCGACCCAGATGCGGATCGAGCAGTACAAGTCGATGCCGGCGATGATGGCGGATCATCCCTTCCTCGGCTGGGGCTATCGCTCGTTCCCGACGGTCTTCGAGCACTACGGCACGCTGGGGCGTTCCAAGGGAGCCCACTCCAGCTACGTGCAGGTCGGCACCGAGGAGGGGATCGTCGGCCTGGCGCTGCTGGTGCTGATCCTGTTCGCCAGCGCCTGGGCCGGAGTCCGCGCCGCGCGCGCCGACGATCCGTTCGTCCAGTGGATGGGGATCGGCCTGCTCGGCGCGAGCGTTGCGCTGGCGGTCAGCATGGCCTCCGGCGCGCGCTTCGAGATCCAGAAGATCCTCGGCTGGTTCTGGATCCTGGCCGGGATCGTCGAGCGCGAGGGGATGCTGGCGCAGATGCGCCAGGTCCAGCGGTTCGGCGTGGCCGGGGCCTCGTCCGGGGGAACGGACGGTCCGCAGGGCGGGGCTAGCTCCTGACGGCGATCACCAGGTCCTGGAACGAGAGGCCGTCCGCCCGCCCCGACCACGAGCCGTGGTGGATCGGCTCCTCGATTCTCAGCCCGTGGCGCGCGAAGACCTCGCGCACGGCGTCGTCCGTGAAGGCGACCGCCGACTCCGGGACGGCCCGGTCGATCACCCAGACATCGTCCCCGTGCGGGAGAAAGCGCGAGGTGCTCCTGCCCGCCGCGACGCGGGCGCGGGCGACCTCGTCCATCAGGAAGAAGGTCGCCAGCACGCGCCGGCCGGGAGCGAGCACGCGGGCGACCTCGGCGACGTAGTGGTCGAGGTCGTCTCGCAGGAGGTGCGTGAGGACCGAGGTCAGGAAGACGAAGTCGAAGGACGAATCGGGGAAGGGGAAGCGGTACTCCGCGGCGCATACCGCGCCGCGCGGGTTGTACATCGAGTTCCGGACGTCGCTGTGCCGGAAGCGGAAGTTCGGGAACCGCGGCGTGATCTGTTCGCGGCACCAGCGGATTGCGTCGGCGACGACGTCGAACCCCTCGTAGCTCCCGATCCGGCGAAAGGTAGCCCGTCAACGGCAGCGCCATCCGCCCGACACCGCATCCGACGTCGAGGACGCGATGCCCCGGCAGCAGGCCGCCGAGGGTGCGGAAGTGGCCCAGGAACTCCCTCCCGATCGCGTCAAAGTCCCCGTCCCCGACGAACGCGATCCGCTTCGGCGGCCGCAGCGGCGGCCGCCGGCCGAGAACCCCGTCGAGCCAGTCCCTCGGACCGTAGGCGAGCCGCCGGAGGCGCGGGTCGTAGTAGGCGCGCCGCAGCAGCGACTGCGCCGTCTCGGGGAGGAAGCGCCGGGCCAGGCGCCGTAGCCCCATCTCAGGGGCGTCGGCAGCGGACGAGCAGGTAGCCGCCCATGCGCGAGAAGGGGGCCGTGTCGGCCAGCTTCTCGAGCGCCAGGGCGAGCGGCAGGAAACCGGGCCAGGCGTTGTTCGAGCGCCGGCTCCGGCAGTACTGCAGCGGGAAGAGCCACGCGCCGGTGACGCGCTCGACCGCCAGTCCGGCCGACTCGACCTGCCGGCGGAGGGCGCCGGACGAGGTCCATTTCGTCGGCTCGTCGAACGCCGGCTCGCGTCCCGCGAGACGGATCAGGCGCCGCAGGGCGGCCTTCACCGGGAGCTTGGCCGCCCGGATCATGCCGTGCGGCGAGACCCAGTTGTACTGCACCAGGATCAGCGTCCCGCCCGGCTTGAGCACGCGGCAGACCTCGGCCAGCGCGCGGTCCTGGTCGGGGAGGTGTTGCAGCACACGCACGCAGGTGATCCGGTCGACGCTGGCGTCGGCGAGCGGGATCTCCTGCGCCGAGCCGAAGAGCAGGCCGCACGGGACCGGGAGCGGGTCGGCGGCGAGCGAGCGCGTCGCGACCTGCAGCAGGCGCCCGCTGCGGTCGAGACCGACCAGCCGCCGGGCGCGGGGGGCGAGCCAGCGCAGGAAGCGTCCGTGGCCGCAGCCGAGGTCGAGCAGCAGCGGCGAGCGCTCATCTCCCATCAGCCGGTCAAGGGCCGCGGCCTCGACGTCGGTCATGTAGCCGCCGAAGCTGCCGCGGAACGCGCGGTCGTAGTCGGTCGTCTCCCAGAAGCGCGCCTTGCGCTCGGCGAGCACGCTCCGGTCGTTGGCGATTTCGGTCATGGCACGATGATCCTTGCGCGCAGCCCCTCGAGCGTGGTCACGAACGCATCGCTTCGCCCGGTTGCCAGCGTCAGCAGCGCGTCGTACCAGCCCCGGACCTCGGGGGTGAAGCGCGAGTAGAAGTTAGGGTGAAGATTGACGACGAGCACGCGCCCCTCCTGCCGCGCCCGTTCGACCAGCCGCCGGACGTAGGCCACCGCCTGCGCCTCGTCCAGGGCCAGCCCCGTCGCGGAAAAGAGGGTCGAGTCCATCACGTGGAGCGGGATCTCGACCAGGCCGGGCCGCACGAGCCGCGGCCCGGCGAGCGGGAGCCGATCGGGGTCGAGATGCGAGCGGTCCATCACGGTCGAATCGTACGAGAGCCCGCAGCGCTGCGCCGCGTCGTAGACCGCCGGAGCGAGCCGGAGGTAGTGCATCCGGATGCCGGTCACGACGCGCCCGGCCAGCTCCGCCAGCTCGAGGATCTCGGCCGCCAGCCGCGGCTCGTCGTCGGCGTGCTGCCCGTGCAGGCCGACCTCGTGCCCGTCGGCGAGGATGCGTCGCAGCGCCGGGGCGAGCGCTGCGGGTGTGTAGCGGATCCCCAGCCCCGGGCGCATGGCGACGAACCAGGAGCTCTTCACGCCTGCGGCCCGTTCGGCGGCCAGCAGGTCCTCCACCGAATCGGCCCAGGCGTCGCGGCCGGCGAACACCGCAAGCCCCTGGCCCACCGCGCGCAAGGCCTGCCCGGGCGCGAAGCGGCGCCCGAGGTGCTTGCGCAGCGCATTCCCGACGATCCGCACGAGCTGGCCGTCGGCCACGTGCTCGGCGAGCGAGAGGTGATCGATGTCGTGCGAGAGCGCCAGGCCCCAGCGGCAGCCCGCCGGGTAGTCGATCGCCAGCTCGGGCGAGAGCGGCTCCTCCGGGAAGGTGACGCTCGGGCGCGACACGGCGTAGCTGTCCGGGCGGCGGCGGCTCATCGCGGGTTGCTATCATCCACCGCGGAGGCCGCCCGCGGAACGGAAGGGCCGGCCGCGCGAGGAACCGCGTGGGATCGCTCACGACCCTGGTCCGGCTGGCGCGCGAAGGGAAGCGCGAGGAGCTGCGCGGACTGCTCACGCGCGGTCTGCTCCCGGCCTGGGCGTTCCGCGCGAACGAGCTGGTGATCGTGCGGCTCACCCGGCCGCGCCCGCTGCCGCGCGCGCTGCCCCACGTCGCGATCCGGCCGGCGGGCCCGGCGGACGAGCCGCTGTTCCAGGCCGTCCGGCCGCGGAAGGGGGGCTACGGCCTCAACTTCGAGCGCGGGTCGGTGGCCTTCCTGGGCGAGGTCTCGGGCGAGCCGGCGGCCTTCGGGTGGTTCGAGCTGGGAGAGCGCCACCGCTCGCGGACCAACGGCTACAGCTTCGCCCTCGGGCCGGGTGCCGCGTGGGCCTGGGGGATCGAGGTCGAGCCGCGCTTCCGGATGAGCGGGATCTTCCACAAGTACTGGGTCGAGTCGCTGCCGCTGCTCGCGGAGCGCGGGATCTCCGAGGTCCTCGGCTCGATCCAGGCCGACAATCCGCTCTCGATCAACTCGCACCGACGCCTCGGCTTCGAGCTGCTCTACGCGCTGCGCGTCGTTCGCGCGGCGGGCGCAACGTGGCACCGCGCCGAGCCGGGGGAGGGCACGAGTCTCCCGGCAAGCCGCGGCTTCGGTCCCTGGCACGGGGCGGCGCACTAGCCGGCCTTCCAGGGGAGCGGGGCGCGGCAGGGGGCGAGCGTGAGCCGCCCCCCGACGTGCCGCGCCAGCGTGGCGAGGGCCGCGTCCAGCGCGGCCTCGTCGTCGCCCAGGGCGACGACCTCGCGCACCGGCGGCGGCCCCGCGCCCGCACCCGCGGTGCCGACGCGCGCGAGCGCGACCGGCGGCTCGCCGATCCGCCACCAGGCGTCGCCCGCAGCCCAGCTGTCGCGCATCTTCTGCGGGCTGGCGTGGCCGCCGGCGACGGCCAGGTAGAGCTCGGCGTAGGGGTCCAGCTCGAGCGGCGCCAGCGGGAGCAGCGGGCCTGCGGCCGGCTCCACCGGGCGCGGCGCGGCGTCGTGCCGCGCGGAGGCAGCGGCTGGGCGGCGGGACCGCGTCAGCCGGGCCGCCGCGGCGCGGAGCGGCCGCGCCGCCCGCGCGACGACCGTGCCGACCGGCCCGCGGCGCGTGGCCTCGAGCGTCACGAGCGGCGGCCGCTCGGTCCCCAGCTGGTCCTTCTGCGCCCCGCGGCCCGGCAGGTAGTCGACGATCGCCGGCACCGCCTCGGCGAAGATCGCCTCGTGCGCGCGCCACATCGCGATCGTGCCGGGGGAGATCGCCGCCATCCGCTCGTCGTAGACCGTGGAGTAGGCGATCGCGACCGGGCCGACGCGGAACCACAGCATCGACGCCGCGGGCACGCCGGCGAGCGAGAGGACGAAGGCGCGGGCCCAGCCGAGCGCGGCGGTCCGGCCCAGCAGCTCGCGGCGGAAGCTGAGCATCGGCTCGCGCAGCGGACCCTTCCAGCCGCGGGCGTGGACGGTGCGGTAGGCGTCGAAGGCGTCGCCGGCAACGGGATCGCCGGGGCCGCCGGGGAAGCCGTACTGCGCAAGCGACCACTCCCCGAGCCGTTCCCCCTTGTTGCTGAAATTGCTCACCGTGCGGGCGAACTTCTTGAACGCCCGCGCGTGCTCGGCGAAGCCGGTCGCAGCCGGGGTGAAGCACTCGACCGCTCCCGTGCGCGTGGCGACCGCGAAGCCGGCCCGTCGCAGCGCGGCCTCCAGCCCCGCTGTCGCCGGGTCGCGGGTGGGGAGGGCGGGGAGCGTCAGCTCGCGCACGCCGGCTGCGGCCAGCGCATCCGCCAGCGCGTCGAGGGTCTCGGCCCGCGGCTCCGCGCCTCCGACGACCGGCCGGAACCGCGGGCGGAAGCCGATCCCGGCGGCGCTCCAGCGACGGCCCGATTCCGCGACGAGAGGCAGCACGCCGGCCAGGCGGTCCCCCTCGAACGCCGCCACCGCGCGCAGGCGCGAGGCGGCGGACGGATCGGCCGCGGCCCACGCGGCGAGCCAGGCGGCGCTGTCGAAGAGATCGGCCTCCGCCCCGCGGGACGGCGGGAGCGCGTCCCAGGCCGCGGCGAGCGCGTCAGCTCGCCGGCGTGGGCCAGGACGCGGGTCGTCGTCGGCGCGGTCGGCACGGTCGACAAGGCGAACTCCAAGGGGGGCGGCCACCCGGCCGCTCCTCCTGCGCCATGGTATGTCGCGGCGGGGCCGGGCGGGGTCGCCGGGGAGGGGCCGGACGCGAGGCTCAGAGGCCGAGCACCCGGTAGAACCAGGTCCGCCCGTCGGTCCCGGCTCCGGCGTCGACGAAGTCGGCGACCATCAGCCCGTCGGCGACGAGTTGGGGCGCCGAGAACTGGGCGTTGGCGCTCCGCTCGAGCCGGTACGGGGGCGAGCCTCCGGCCCACGTGACCTTCAGGTCGGGGCCCAGGCGCTGCACCCCGGTCACGATCTCGCGCTGGTCGAGGTGCCGCGCCGTCGTCAGCGCGGCGTCGAAGGTCACCTCGGAGCCGTAGAGGCCGCCGTTGGCGTTGATCGTGTCGCGGGCGTTCTCGAGGTAGGTGCGGAAGAAGCCCCGGGATGTCGGGATCGTGGGCCGGGTCGCCCGAGATCGGCATCAGGATGTGGCGCGCCGACCAGGCGTCCATGGCGACCGGGTCGAAGCCCGCGCAGAGCATGTTGACGCGCGTGGTCGTGTCGGCGGGGAGCCGCACAGGCTGGCGTGCGCGCACCAGACGTGATCGAGGATGTTGAGCGCCGGCGGGCGGACGAGCGTGAAGAACTCGCCCATCGCCTGACCTCCCTGCGTCGGGTCGTGGTGCTCGAGCGGCTCCATCCAGGTCGTGATCAGGCCGAAGGTGTTCTTGAGGCAGCCCGTGACGTTGAGGTCCTTGTGGTCCTTCATCGTCGGGATGTTGATCCACTTCAGCCGCGCGCTGTCGTGCGCCGCGCCGGTCCAGAGCCCCTCGCGCATCTCGACCCGCCGGCCCCCGGTCGTGTTGAAGCAGGGGTACGAGACGCGGCCGACGGTGCGGTAGCCCTGTGTGACGTGATCGTTGGCGGCGATGTAGGTCGCGCGGTAGTCGTCGAGCAGCTTCTCGCTGACGCGCGGGTCGTTGAAGACGGTCCGGACCAGGTAGGAGAAGCTGTGCGAGATGTTCTCCGCGTTGGCCTGGACCTCGCGCGTCCCGCCGTCGCAGCCGGCGGTCGTGTCGCAGTTGAGCGAGCCGCGTCCCTGCCCGTTCTCGATGATCACGACCTCGCCCGCGAAGCCGTCGGGGTGCTCGAGGATCCGCTGGATCACGCCGCGCACCACGTCGGTGTTGGTCGAGCCGCGGTACTTCCACTGCGCGTTGACCTTGATCAGGACCACGTCGTCCCGGCCGATGAGGCCGCCGGGCGCAGCGAGCGGGTGCCCCGAGGACGAGGCGTAGAAGGCGATCCCGTCGGAGGCCAGCAGGTAGAGCAGCGACTCGACCCCGGCGTGCCGGTTCGTGTAGCTGTAGTCCGGCACAGGGACGTGGTGGACGCGGCAGATTCGGGGCCGGGCCGGGGCGGCCGCCTGGGCGAAGCGCTGGGCCGCCAGTGCAGCGCCGCCGACGCCAACCGTCTTGAGGAAGGTGCGACGGTCCGATTTCAACCGAAAATATCCGGGATTGTTCACCGAAGCCACGAACACACCTCAAGCCGCGATCGACACTCCGCCCCCGGAGCCCCTTATGTACACCGAATCGCCGGCCGGTTCAGCGATTCCTCGAGGGGGCCGGGCTCCGGCTGGGCCGGGGCGGCGTAGAGGTCGATCACCCGCTCGATGGCCCGGCGGCAGACGGCGCAGAACGGGACCGGGTTGCGGGTGAACATGATGCAGTCGGTCTGCGGCCGGTAGTAGCCGGCAGCCTCGTACATCGCCCCCTCGAAGGCGCCGACCGTTCCGCCGAGCGGCGGCTGGTCGAGCAGCGGGGCGGAACGCGCGGTCTCCTCGCGGAACAGCGCCTCCATCTCTGCCTCCGGGCGGTTCTCCGCCCGGATCTTCCGGCGCCGCTCCTGGATCTCCTTCGAGAGCACCTCGTACTCGGCCTTCGGCCACGGGGTCGGGAGCGCGGTCCCCGCGGCGACGAGCGTCGCCCACTTGGCCGCCTTCGGGTCGGCCGTCGCGTTGGGCTCCCAGGGCTCGGGACGCGCGTCCTGCGGCGCGTAGGCCACCGGCGAGCCGTAGTACTCGTCGGCCAGCCCGGCGAAGTGGTGTCCGAACTCGTGGACGAAAACATACGGGGTGAAGGCGTTGTCCGACGCCACCGTCGCCTGGCTGTTGAAGATCCCGCCGCCGCCGTACTTGCGCCCGTTGACGACGATCTCGACCGCTTCGTACGGCGCGGCGCCGGCGACGTCGCGCAGCCGCCGGTTGTCGAAGGCCAGGATGTAGCGCTCGGAGCCGAAGGCGTCGTACTGCGCGCCGATCGGCGAGCGCCGCCGGATCCCCTCGAGCGGCCGCGAGACGCCGCTCTCCGCGGCCGGCGTGTCGATCGCCCAGACGTTGAAGTCGGTGCGCCGCTCCTTGAAGGGGGAGGCCGCGAAGAGGATGTCCGCCAGCCGCCGCGCATCGGCGTGCCACTTGTCCATCTCGGCCGCGGTGTAGCCGTCGCCCAGCAGCAGCAGGTCGACCTTGTCCTGCGGCGGCCCGTTCTCCACGACCGCCCACACCGTGGCCGGGGCGGGGCCGCTGCGGTCGATCGCCGGGTCGGCCGGGTCGACGGTCAACGACCAGACTTCGCGGAAGGCGTTCGCCGCGTCGCGCTTCTTCAGTACGACCTGGACCGGTTGCGCCGGGAGCGGGAAGCGCAGCGACTCGTGGAACGTGCGGTGGGCGCGCTCGGCTTCGGGCGTCGTCTCCCACTCGCCGTAGATCGAGGCGAAGCCGCGCGAGTAGAGCACGCGGTTCGTCGCGCGGTCGATCACCTCGAAGTAGTACTTGCCGAGGTTGGTGTCGTCGATCGCGCGCGCGGGGTTCCCCGGCCACGGCCCCTCGAGCAGCAGGCCGTCGAGCGCGTACACCTCCCCGTGCACGTCGCCGGTGTGGAAGTAGTCCAGGCGCAGCGTCCGCGGGATGGCGGGATCCGCGGCGGGCCCGGCGCCAGCGAGCGCGAGAAGGGCGGCGGAGAGCGGGAAGACGACGGCCAGGGTCAACAGGAGCGGGCAGCGCGCGCGCACGGACTCACCTCCGCGGGGAGGTTACCACCGCGCCGCCGCTAGCGCGGCGGCTCGGGAACGAGCCCGTCGAAGGGCGCGAGGAGGGGGCGCTCCAGGGCCTCCTCGAACTCCGCCAGGAGGCCCCGGATCGCCGCCACGTCGATTCCCGGGCGCCGCAACATGTAGGGGATCCCGGCGGAATCAAGGCCGCGCGCGATTCCCTGGAGCAGTTCCGAGAACACGCAAAGCCTCCGCGAGACGGATGTCGACGTCGATGCCCGCGAGCGGATCCTCCCCCGGCAGCTTTCCGAGTTCCCGGGCGAGGCGCCACAGCCGTTCGAAGACGCGACGGTTCTCCTCGGGATCGACGGGTACCGCCCGCGCTTCGCGGTCCTCGAACGCGCGGACCAGGTCGGGACGGCGGATCACGCGGCCCTCAGTCCCGGTCGACGCCGTCGCTGATCTCGTGCTCGCCGTGGTGCGAGCCCTCGGGATCGTCCTTTTCGGTCCGGCCGTAGAGGATGTTCTCGAGCACGTCGACCGGGTGGTCGCCCGGCCGCACGCCCATCAGCGGGCGGCGGTTGTCGCCGCGCACGAGGGCCGGCATCGCGCCCAGCGGACCGTCGAACGGGAGGTCGGCCTCGGGGATCACGACGTCGTCCCCCTGGGCCTCTTCCTCGCCCGATCCGAGGTCGTCGAGAATCCGGTGCAACCGGGCTTCGAGCTCGGGTTGGATCGCGGTCACCACCAGCGCGTGCTCGCCCAGGACGCTCGGCTCGAACGACGCATACCCCTTGCGGAACAGCCGGACCGCGAACGGGGTGAGCAGCCCGCGCGCCTCGTCCTCGAAGAACAGCCGGCAGCCGACGCGGGGCAGGAAGTCCTGCTCGAGCCGCAGCAACTCGTCGAGCAGCGCGTTCGGGACCTGGTAGACCGTCCCGCCCTCTTCCTTCGGGGCGAGCAGAACGTGGAACTCGCCCGGGCGGAGCCCGCTCGCCGTGTCGCCGTGGCCCGTGAACATTGCCGATCTCCTCCCTGCCGGCCCCCGCTCCGTGCCGGCGGAAGTCCTGGTGGATGAAGTGAGCATAATGCCGCGCCGGGGGCGCGGAAAGCGCGATCGCAGCGATTCGTCGCCGGGGCGGAACGGGCCGCCGGGGGCGGGTTTCCGCGGGTCCGAAGAGGTCCGTGCCGCGGCCCGCCCTCAGGCCCCGGCCAGCGCGCCGGCGACGACCTGCCGCGCCTCCTCCTGGATCCGGCGCAGGTGGTCGAGGCCGCGGAAGCTCTCGGCGTAGATCTTGTACACGTCCTCCGTGCCCGACGGCCGGGCCGCGAACCAGCCGTTCGCGGTGACGACCTTGATCCCGCCGATCGGCGCGCCGTTGCCGGGCGCGTTCGACAGCACCGTCTCGATCGGCTCGCCCGCCAGCTCCGTCGCCCGCACCGCGCGCGGCGAGAGCTTCTTCAGCAACGCCTTCTCGGCCGGCGTCGCGGCCGCGTCGACGCGCTCGTAGACCGGGTCGCCGAAGCGCTCCGTCAGCGCGCGGTAGCGCTCGCCGGGATCGTGTCCGGTGACGGCCGCGATCTCCGCCGCGAGCAGGTCCATGATCAGTCCGTCCTTGTCGGTCGACCAGGCCGAGCCGTCCTTCGCCAGGAACGACGCCCCCGCGCTCTCCTCGCCGCCGAACCCGAGCGAGCCGTCGAGCAGCCCCGGGACGAACCACTTGAACCCCACCGGGACCTCGTCGAGGCGGCGCCCGAGCGCCGCCGTCACGCGGTCGATCATCGACGAGCTGACGAGCGTCTTGCCGATCCCCGCCTCGGGGCGCCAGTCCGGCCGGTGCGCGAACAGGTACTCGATCGCCACGGCCAGGTAGTGGTTCGGGTTCAGCAGGCCCGCGCTCCGCGTGACGATCCCGTGGCGGTCGTGGTCGGTGTCGTTGGCGAAGGCGACGTCGAAGCGGTCCTTCTGCGCGATCAGCCCGGCCATCGCGTACGGCGACGAGCAGTCCATCCGGATCCTGCCGTCCCAGTCCAGCCGCATGAAGCGGAAGGTCGGGTCGACGGCGTCGTTGAGAATCGTCAGGTCGAGGCCGTAGCGCTCGGCGATCGGGGCCCAGTAGGCGACGCCGGCGCCGCCCAGCGGATCGACGGCCAGCTTCAGGCCGGAGGCGCGGATCGCCTCCATGTCGACGACCCGGCCCAGCCCGGCGACGTACTCGCCCAGGAAGTCGTAGCGCCGGGTCGTCTCCGCGGCCCGCGCACGCGGGTAGGGGATCCGCCGCACGCCGACCAGCCCGGCCGCGAGCAGTTCGTTGGCGCGCTTCTCCACCCAGCCGGTGGCGTCGACGTCGGCCGGGCCGCCGTGCGGCGGGTTGTACTTGAAGCCGCCGTCCTCGGGCGGGTTGTGCGACGGCGTGATCACGACCCCGTCCGCCAGCCCGGAGATCCGGGCGTGGTTCCAGGCCAGGATCGCGCGCGAAACCGCCGGGGTCGGCGTGTAGCCGTCGGACGCGTCGATCATCACCGTCACGCCGTTGGCCGCCAGGACCTCCAGCGCGGTCATGCGCGCCGGCTCGGACAGTGCGTGCGTGTCGGCGCCGAGGAACAGCGGCCCGTCGGTGCCCTGCATGCTCCGGTACTCGGCGATGGCCTGCGTCACCGCCAGGATGTGCGCCTCGTTGAACGACCCCCGGAGCGACGAGCCGCGGTGCCCCGAGGTGCCGAAGGCGACGCGCTGCTCCGCGACGCCGACGTCGGGAGAGTCGGCGTAGTAGGCCGCGACGAGACGCGGGATGTTGACGAGCTGCGAGGCGGGAACGGGCTGTCCGGCGAGCGGGTGCGTCATCCCGGAAGGATACCGTCCCGGCGGCCATCCGGGGCGCCGCGGGACGTCTCAGGGCAGCCGGCGGTCCGGGGCCTCAGGGCGCCGCGCGAGGCCCCGTCGGCCCGCTGAACGGGGCCACGTTGTCGACCAGGCAGTACGCGACCGGCCGGCCTTGATCCGTCGCTGCCGTGTACTGGCGCCCTTCCAGCGTGATCTTCAGGGCCCGCGCGACCTCGGCGGCGGTCATCCGGTCGACCATCAGCAGGGGGTCGCGGATCGCGCCGCTCTCCGTCACGACGAACCGCAGCAGCCCGCGGCCCGAGACGTCGACGTTCACGTAGCGGTGCGTGCCGGGCTTGGCCTGCGTCGGGTTGCTCACCAGGGCCGGGGGAACGACGCCGGTGCGGGCGTTCGCCGCGCACGCGCCGACCGCTCCGCCGACGAGGCCGAAGGCGCCGCACGGCCCGGCGGTGAGCAGCGCCACGACGCGCCCCTTGCCGCTCTCGGCGACGAGGAAGGCGCGGGTCTCGCCGTCTCCCAGCTCGACCAGCGCCTTCGCGTCGGCGGTGTCGACGCTCAGCGCGTGGCGGCTCGGATCGCCGCCCGGGCCGCCGCGCACGTCGATCCGCCGTCCCCACGGGGCCGGGACATCGCCGTGGAAGTTGAGCTCCTTCCCGGGATCCGGGGTGAGCAGGTAGCCCCAGGCCATTCCGCTCGCCTGCTTCCCGCCGAACCGCTCCGCGAGCCGCGCGAGGCCTTCGGCGTCGAGCGCCGCGCTGCCGAGCGCGACCACCGGGGTTCCGGCGGGATCGATCGGGCCGGCCGGAGTGATCTCGACGAACCGCAGCTCGTAGGCGCGCATATCCTTGTCAGGACAGACCGCGCCGGATCCGGCCACGGCCGTTCCGGTCACCGCCAGCGCAGAGGCCAGCACGCACAGGACACGAAGCCGACCGCCACCGCCCCCGCGGAGCACGCTGCCGAGCTGCATGAGATCTCCTCGCCCGAAGCCGATCCGTCGAGGGGTGCGGACGCGCCACTCGAGCCGCCGGGCGGCTCGGGCCGGGAACGCCGTGACAACCCGTCCCCGGGCCCGGCGACCGGAACCATGATAACGCCGCGGGCCGCCCGCGGGAACCGCGCGCGGTGCGCCCGCGGCGGGCTACTTCTCCGCGTTGAGCGGCATGTGCCGCATGTGGTCCGTGGTGCGGTTCTTGGTGGTGAGATCGCGGTAGGCCCGCGTCACCTGCTCGGCCGTCAGCCCGACCACCGGCGCGGCCTCCCCGGCCGGGACGCCGTGCTCCCAGGCGTAGAGCATCAGGTCGAGCAGCGGGAAGGGGAGCGAGAAGAAGAACTCCTCCTGCGTCTGCGCCGCGGAGTAGGTGTCGGACGACGGCGGGCGGGCCGTGATCCCCTGCGGCACGCCGAGGTAGTCGGCGAGCGCGTAGACCTGCGTCTTGTAGAGGTGCTGGATCGGCTTGAGGTCGACCGCGATGTCGCCGTGCTTGACGATGAACCCCACCACCCACTCGTTGCGGTTGCAGGTCCCGATCACCGCGCGGTTCAGCGCCTCGGCCCAGTAGTAGAGCGTCGCGGTGCGCGAGCGCTGCTTCAGGTTGGTCGCGGCGACGATCTGCAGCAGCTCCTTCGGCCCCAGCCGCTCGGTCGCCACGCGCCCGTCCGCGAACTCGACCGTCAGCAGGAAGTAGTTGAGCCGGTCCTCGTCGAGCACGCCGGGCGGCAGGTGGATCTTGAAGCGGTCGCGGTCGGGGTCGAAGGCCGGGAAGACGCGCCGGACGGCGTCGGTCTGGTGGCGGTAGCAGCCCAGCCCCTCGAGCGCCGGCGTGACGTCCTCCTTGATCATCTCGATCCCCAGCTTCGCGCCCAGTTCCCGCGCCAGCGCCTCCGACTCGGGGCTGGAGTGCCGGTCCGGCATCATCACGCCGAGGACCTTCTGCGGGCCCAGGGCGCGCGCGGCCAGGCACAGCACGACCGCGGAATCCACGCCGCCGGAGACGCCCACCACGCCTCCCGCGCGCTTCAGGTCGCCGCGCACCTGCTTGACGATGACCTGGCAGAGCCGCTCCGTCTCGGCGGCGGGGTCGATCCTGATGGCGTCGGGCGACAATGGCATCTCGCGTCTCCTGTGGCCGGGCAGTGTCTCAGGCCTGCTCGCGCAGCGCCTGCTTCATGATCTTTCCGGACTCGTTCTTGGGAAGGTCCTCGCGGACCGCGTACTGGCCGGGGAGCTTGTAGGGCGGCAGCCGCCGGCCGAGGAACAGCTTCAGCGCCTCGAGATCGGGCGTCGTGCCGGGACGGAAGACGACGAAGGCCTTGATCGCCTCGCCGAGGATCTCGTCCGGCACGCCGATCACCGCCGCCTCGTGGACTTCCGGGAACTCCAGCAGCGCGTCCTCGATCTCCTTGGGGGAGATCCGGTGCGCGCCGGCCTTGATCATGTCCTTGCTGCGGCCGACGACCCAGATGAAGCCGTCGGCGTCGCACCGGCCGAGATCGCCCGTGTGGTAGCCGTGACGGTCCAGGACCCTGGCCGTCTCGTCGGGATCGCCCCAGTAGCCGCTCATGATGTTCGAGCCGCGGGCGCAGATCTCGCCGACCTCGTCGACCGCGCACGCGCGGCCGTCCTCGGCGCGCACCGTCAGCTCGACGTTCGGGATCGCCCGTCCGATCGAGCCCAGCTTCTCCGCCAGGCGGTCGGGATCGAGCCACGACAGCCGCGCGCCGGCCTCGGTCGCACCGTACATCACGAAGATCCGCTTGCCCGGGAGCGCCGCGATCAGCCGCCGCGTCAGCTCCGGGCTCATCCCGCCTCCGGCCTGCGTCACGTAGCGCAGCGCGGGCAGCCGGCGCTCGGCGAGGTTCGAGCGGTTGAGCAGGATCGCGAAGGTCGACGGGACCCCCGACAGCCCGGTGCAGGCCTCGTCCTCGAGCGTGTCGAGCGCGGTGTTCGGGAACAGGAACCGGTTCTCGATCGCGACGCACCCCCCGGCCAGCGCGTGCGTGTTGAGCAGCGACTTGCCGTAGACGTAGTAGAAGGGGAGCACGTCGAGGACCTTGTCCTCCGCGGTCAGCCCGAGGTAGCCCACGATCGAGCGCGTGTTGGCGACCAGGTTCAGGTGCGACAGGACCGCGCCGCGCGGCCGCCCGGTGCTGCCCGAGGTGTAGATGATCGAGGCCACGTCGAGGTCGACCAGCCCGGCGTCGGGCGGCTCCGCTCGCTCCGCCGCCGCGGCGTCGGCCAGCGGCAGGGCGCGGATGTGCGCCGGCACCGGCTCGATCCGCGCGGGGTCCTGGACCAGCAGCAGCGCGAGCTCGGGGAGCGTGCCGATCGCCTGGGAGACCGGTTTCTCGAAGCGCGGCCCCGCGATCAGCGCCCGCGCGCCGCAGTCCTCGAGGAAACCGCGCAGCGTCGGGCCGTCGGCGGCGGTGTTGAGCGGCACCGCGATCGCCCCCGCTTTCAGGATCCCGTAGTACGACTCGACGTAGGTCCGCGAGTTGTGCGCCAGCAGGCCGACCCGCTCGCCGCGCCCGATCCGGTGCCGCTGAAGCAGGCGCGCGATCCGGTTGGCGCCGGCCTCGACCTCGCCGTAGGTCGTGGTCGTCCCCTCCTGGACCAGGAACGGGGCCTCGGGGCGGCGCTCCGCCGCCCGCTCGACGAACTGGTGGACCAGCCACGGCGCGCCGTTCACGGGTCCCCCGCACGGCGCGCCACGAGCGCGGCGAGCGCGCCCAGCGTGCCGAAGTTCTCCGCCGTCAGGTCGGCGCCGTCGAGGTGGAGACCGAGCCGAGCCTCCAGCTCCGCGACGAGGGTCAGCACCCCCACCGAGTCGAGGCCGGCCTCGACCAGCGGGCGTCCGTCGGGCCAGTCCGGCGGCAGGCCGCCCGGCAGGACCTCGCCCAGCAGCGCGGCCAGCGCGACGCGCGTCGAAGGCCCGCTCACGCCGCCCCCCGCACGGCCGTCATCACCTGCTCGCGCCGGCGCTCCATGGTGGCGACGTCGTTCCCCTCGATCACCAGCCGCAGCAGCGGCTCGGTGTTCGACGGCCGCGCGTTGAACCACCAGTCGCCGAACGAAATCTTCAACCCGTCGAGCCGCGAGACCTCGCCGCCGGGGAAGGCCGCCTCGAGCCGCTCGAGCACCGGCGCGACCGCCGGCACGCGGACGTTGATCTCGCCGCTCTGCGCGTAGCGCCGGAGCGGGCGCATCGCCTCCGAGAGGGTCGTGCCCCGCCGGTCGAGCAGGTTCACGACCGCGCACAGGGCGCGCAGCGTGTTCTCCGCGAAGGACGGGGCGTCGAAGTAGTAGTGCCCGGACAGCTCCCCGCCGAATGCGCCGCCGATCTCGGCCAGCGTGCGCTTCATGTAGGCGTGCCCGACCCGGCTCTCGACCGCCCGCCCGCCGCCGCGCTCGATCTCCTCCGCCACCGCGCGGGAAGAGCGCACGTCGTAGAGGATCGACGCCCCCGGCCGGTGGGCCAGGACGTCCTGGGCCATCAGCGCGGTCGCCAGGTCGGCCGGAACGATCTCTCCGGTCTCGTCGACGAACACGCAGCGGTCGGCGTCGCCGTCGAGCGCCAGTCCCAGGTCGGCCCGCTCGGCGACCACCGTCCGGCGCAGGTCGTCCAGCGTGGCGAAGTCGAGCGGGTTCGGGTGGTGGTGCGGAAAGCTGTCGTCCGGCTCGAAGTAGAGCGGAACGATCGTGAGCGGCGTATCGCGCCGCATCAGCTCCGCGTAGTCGGGGCCGCCGATCCCGTTGCCGGCGTCGACGACGACCCGGACCGGGCGGCGGACCTCGAGCGCGCGGAGCGAGGCGTCGACGAACGCGGCGCGCGGGGCGGCCTCGCTGACGAGCCCCCGCCGCGCCGCGGCCGGGAAGGCGTCCTGCTCGACGAGCCGCCGGATCTCGAACAGCCCCGAGGCGCCGCCGATCGGCAGCGCGCCGGGGCCGCAGATCTTCATCCCGTTGTCGGGCATCGGGTTGTGCGACGCGGTGACGACGATCGAGGCGTCGAACTCGCGCCCGGCGAAGTAGACCAGCGGCGAGGAGGCGAGGCCGATGAAGGTGACGTCGACCCCCTGCTCCGCGAGCCCTTCGACCAGCGCCGCCGCCAAGGACGGGGACGAACGGCGCATGTCGTGGCCGACCAGCGCCCGTGCCGGGCGCAGGTGGACCGCGATCGCGCGGCCGATCGCCCCGGCGATCCGCTCGTCGAGGGCGTCGGGGTAGGGCCCGCGCACGTCGTAGGCCTTGAAGATCTCGGCGAGCGTCATCCCGTCTCCGCGGTGAGGGACTCCATCCGGAAAAGCTATGGCCGGCGCCCCGGTCCGCGCATCACCGCGCGTCCCGCTCCGGGCGCCCGAAATCGTCGGCCAGCCGGACGACGTCTTCCAGCTCGGGGGTGCTGACCTCGATGAATTCGGCCTCCTCGAGCGCTTCCACCCGGTGGACGGTCCCCGGCCGGACGTGGATCACGGTTCCCGGCCCGACCTCCGCCACGCGGTCCGCCAGGGTGACCCGGGCGCGCCCCCGGACGAAGATCCACGCCTCCTCCTTGCGCTCGTGGTACTGCAGCGAGAAGCGCTTCCCGGCGGCGACGACGAGGCGTTTCATGACGATCCGCTCGCCGACCACGAGCCAATCCTCCCGTCCCCAGGGCTTGAGGACAACTCGAACCTCCGGGAACGGCATCGGATCTTGCGAATCCATGGGGGTCGGCGTCTCCTCTCCCGCGCTTGTTCCGGCGGGACTTACCTTGTGCGGCCCGATGGTTCGACCGGATCGGTCACCCGAAAACGGAATTGTTATGGGCGAGCGGATTTTGGGCGGTCCGCGGGGCCCGGCCGGCCGAGGCGTTCGCTCGTTGGCAGGATAAGTCTAACAAATGAGGCTAGATCGGAGCACGGGGGCGAAACGCCTCGGATGGCACGGGCCTTGAAATACAAGCGCTCTGGAGGCGGCCTGCCTCGGGGGATGGCCTGCCCGTTTCGGGTTCCGAGAGGGATACGATGAGAAGGCTGGTCACGGCCCTGGTGGTCCTGTTCGCGGCGACGGGATGGCTCTACGCCGGCACGATGAGCATCGCGTGGGATCCGGTGTCGGACAGCGATCTCGCCGGATACAAGGTCTACTACGGCACCGCCCCCGGCAATTACACGCTGAGCAAGGACGTCGGGAACACGACCTCGACGGTCCTGACCGGCCTGGACCCCTGTACGCGCTACTACGTGGCGGTCAAGGCCTACGACACCGGCGGGCTCGAGTCGGCGTCCTATTCGAACGAGATCGCCGGGCTTCCGCGCCCGGTGTTGAACACCGTGACGCCGGCCTCCGGCGACCAGGGGGCGTCGCTCACGCTGACGCTCGGCGGCGAGTCCTACGACACCGGCGCCACGGTGGAGTTCACCGGCACCGGGATCACGGTGCTCGCCACGCGCCGCGACTCCTGCTCGCAGCTGTCGGTGGACATCCAGATCGCCGCCGGGGCGGCGACCGGAGCCCGCGACGTCACCGTGCTGAACGCCGACCGCTCCTTCGGCACGAAGACCGGCGGCTTCACCGTGACCACCAACGCCGCGCCGACCGTGGCCTCGACCACTCCGGCCGCGGGCGCGACGAACGTCGCCGTGACCGTCAAGCCGACGGTGACCTTCAGCGAGAAGATGGACCCGGCGACGGTCACCACGTCGACGGTGCGCCTGCTGGACTCGACCGGCGCCGCCGTGGCCCAGGCCGCCGGCTCGCCGAGCCTGTCGGCCGACGGCCTGACCGCGACGATCACGCCGTCCGCCAACCTCGGCTACACGAAGACCTACCGCGTCAACGTCATCGGCGGGGCTTCGGGCGTGAAGGACATCACCGGCAAGACGATGGCCTCCGATTACACCCAGAGCCCGGGCTTCACGACCGCGGCCGCGCCCGACACCACGGCGCCCACGGTCAGCAGCACCAACCCCGCCGACGGCGCGACCAACGTCGTGATCACGGTGAAGCCGCAGGTCGTCTTCAGCGAGGCCATGGACGCGGCGACGATCACGAGCAGTACGGTGCAGCTGCTCGACTCGACCGGTGCCCCGGTCGCGCAGGCGGCGGGCTCGCCGGTCCTCTCGGCCGACGGTCTCACCGCGACCATCACCCCCGCCGCGTCGCTCAAGGAACGGGCGAACTACAAGGTCCGGGTCGTCGGCGGCAGCTCCGGCGCCAAGGACAGGGCGGGCAACGCGCTCGCGAGCACCTTCACGCAGGCTACCGGCTTCACCACCGAGAACCTGCCGCCGAAGGCGCCGACCAACAACCGCCGCTCGGACACGAAGTAGGTGGCGGGGCCAGGGATGGCCAGCGGGACGGCCGGGGGGCAAACCGCCGCCCCCTGTCACCCCGATGACGGAATTGGAATCGAGCCGGGCCCGACCTGGAGCCGGGGCCGGCTCGAAACCCCTTCCGAGAGGCTTAATCGCTTTATGAATCAACCACTTAAGCCGTACAGGCCGCGCCCCGGAAGGGTCGTCGGGCATGGAACGGTGATTGCATAACTGGAACGGAAGCGTCCGAGTTGCGGGGGTCGGTACGGGGTGCGGCATGAGTTCCGGTCACGGAATCCGCGGATGGTGTGACGGCCCCTCGGGGACCGGCTTCGTCTGCGTTCCCGGGCGGCTCCTCCTGGTCCTCGCGTTGGTCCTCCTGGCCGGCGGCATCGCCTCCGCCGGGACGGTATCGCTCGCGTGGGACCCGGTGGTCGATCCCGACGTCACGGGCTACCGCGTCTACTACGGCCTCGCGCCGACCGCGATGACGGCCGTTTCGGACGCCGGGCTCGTCACCGAGGCGACCATCGGCGGGCTGGCCGACTGCGCGACCTGGTACCTCTCCGTCCGCGCCTACGACGGGGGCGGCCTCGAGAGCACCGAGGCGAGCAACATCGTGATGGGCTGGCCGCGGCCGGTCGTCATCGCCTCGCAGCCGCGCTCGATCAACCCGGGCGAGACGGCCCTGCTCACCGTCAGCGGCGTGAACTTCGACCCCGGCGTCCCCGGCGACCTCCGTCACCCGGGAGCGACGATCGAGTTCTCGCACCCCGGCCTCCGGGTCCTCGAGGTGATCCACGACGCCTGCGGGCAGGTCCGCGTGCGCGTCGAGGCGCTGTCCGACGCCCAGCCGGGCTGGTCGGCCCTGACGGTCCGCAACGTCGACGTGTCGTGGGACGATCCGAGCGTCCATCCGAAGGTGTTCGGGACACTCGAGCAGGGGCTCGAGGTCCTCTCGTCGCAGTCCAACGAAGCGCCGCGGGTGGCGAGCAGCTCGCCGGCCCCGGGCGCGCCCAGCGTTCCGCTGAGCATCCGGCCGTCGATCGTCTTCAGCGAGCCGGTCGACCCGGCGAGCGTGACCGCGCTTACCGTGCGCCTGCTCGACGCGAGCAACGCCGTGGTGGCGCAGGCCGCGGGCTCCCCGTCGGTCAGCGGCGCCGAGGTCACGATCTTCCCGGCCCAGGCCCTGCGCGCCAGCACGTCCTACCGGATCGAGGTGACCGGCGGAGCGGGCGGCGTAAGGGACCTCACCGGGCTGCCGCTCACGGCGACCTGGCGCCTCGACCCGGCCTTCACCACCGCCGCGGACGCCGGCTCCCTGGGCGCGACGATCGTCGACAGCGCACCCGCCGCGGGGCAGACCGGCGTGAGCGTCGCAAGCCGCGAGGTCCGCGTCGTGTTCGACCGGGACATGCGCCCGCTCGCCGCCAGCGCCAACGCGGCCGCGCTGCAGAAGGCCTTCCGCGTCCTGTACGGCACGAAGGCCCTGGCCCACGCCCCCGGCTCGCCCACGTTCGAGAACGACGGGCGCACCGTCCTGATCCGCCTGCGCGATCCGCTGCAGGCCGGCCTCAGCTACGTGACCAGCGTGAACCTGGCGGACAGCAAGCTGCGCGCCGCGCTCACCACGGCCGGGCACGCCGACCTGGCGATGAGCCGCGGTTGGTACACCTCGCCCGCGTGGAAGACCGTCGAAGCGCTGGTCGCCGCCGAAGCCCGCGTCGCGGGCGCGGATACGGGGCTCCCGCTGCTGATCGGCGGCACCAGCCCGCCGCCGCAGAACGCGGCCGTCGGGGTCAACGCCGAGTTCCGGCTGACCTTCTCGGAGCCGGTCTACGCCGCCTCGGTCACGCCGTCGACGCTGCGCATCCTGGGCGGCGGAAAGGCGCTGGGTCTCGCGGAGCGGCCGCGGTTCGAGGATGGCGGGCGCACGGTCGTGATCCGTGCCGCCGGCGCGCTCGAGCCCGGCAAGCTGCACAAGATCCAGGTTCGCACCGGTCGCAAGGGGGTGATGCTCCAGGTGACCGGCGGGGGCGCCGCGCCGATCGGCGCGCCGCGCATCATTTACGTGCACTTCGCGACCGAGGTCTCGGCGGCAGCACAGAGCCAGAGCCTCGGCCTGGGAGAGTGACGATGAGCACAGGGCACCCGTTCCGTGCCGGCAGGATGCCGCGCGTCGCGCTCGGCCTCCTGCTCGGCGCGCTCTTCATGCTCGGCGCCGCGGCGGCCTGCGCGGCCGACCTGACGGTCGCGTGGGACGCGAGCGACGACGAAGTCACCGCGGGCTACGACGTGGAAGTGCTCGACCTCGAGGGAACGGTCCTGCAGACGCTCGACGCCGCCGACGCCACCCGCCTCGTCATCACCGGCCTCGCCGACGGCACCGTCTACCGCGTGCGCATCCGTCCCTACGACCAGTGGGGGAACCGCGCGCGCACGCCGAGCCGCGACCTCGTCACGTATCCGTCGCCGCGGGTGGACGAGGTCCTGGCCGCACCCGCGCCCGGGAGCAGGGGCGAGGCGGTGCTGCGCGGCGTGAACGTAGCGCCGGGCGCGCGCCTGGTCCCGGTCCGCGCGGGCCTCCGGACGGGTGCCGTCCGCGTGCTGGCGCACGACCGGGTGGCGGTCGACGTGGCGCTCCTGTCCGGGGCGCGCCCCCTGGCGCCGGGCGACCTGCTGGTGGTGAACCCGGTGCGCCGCACCGAGGACTACCTGAAGGTGCACCGTGAGCTGCTGGACGTGGACGGGTCGGGAAGCGCCGACCCGGCCGACGCGCTGACGGTCAGGGCGGCCGCGGGTCGGAAGACGGGGGCCCCGGACTTCGACCCGGCGCTCGACCTGAACGGCGACGGCGCGCTCGACGACGCCGACGCGGTGCTGATCGAGACGCTCCTGGCGCCGTCCAGCCCCCCCGCGGGGCAGGCGCCTTGACCCGGGGCGCCGCGCCCGCGAGATTCGCCCTCGTGGGCGATCGGGACCATGCGGACGCGGCGACCGCGCCGGGAGACGGCTCTGCCGCCTCCGACTCGTTCTTCCGCAAGGTCGTGGAGGGGATGCGCTGCGCGATCATCACGGTCGATCGCGCCGGCTGCGTCCTGACCGTCAACCAGCTCGCCCGCGAGATCCTCGAGTTGCCCCACGACGAGCCGGCCGGCCGGCCGGTCGAAGAGGTCTTCGCGGCCCACCCGCGGCTGGCCGCGGTGCTGCGCGACTCGCTGGAGATGACGTTCCTGCCCAACCGCGCCGAGATGGAGATCCGCTCGCGCGAGGACGACGGGCGCACGATCGGCTTCACGATCAGCCCGATCCCCGGGTCGGACGGGCCGGAAGGGGTCGCGCTCTTCTTCAAGGACCTGACGCTGGTCGAGCGCCAGGAGGAGCAGGAGCGGCTGCGCGACCGCCTCGCCGCGCTCGGGCAGATGGCCGCGAGCCTGGCCCACGAGATCCGCAACCCGCTGGCCTCGATCGACGTCACGGCGACACTCCTGCTGCGCAAGCTCGGCGACGGCAACGGCGTGCAGGAGCTGGTCGAGAAGATCGCCGAGGACGTCCGGCGCCTGAACCGCACCGTCACCGGCGGGCTCGAGTTCGCGCGGGCGCTCACCGTCGAGCGGGCGGTGCAGCCGCTGCCGCCGCTGCTGGAAGCGGCGCTCGAGGAGTCGCGCCACCGCTTCCCGGGCGGCGCGATCGAGATCGAGCGGCGCTACGAGCCCGGCCTGCCGGACGCCGAGGTGGACGGCCACCTGCTGCGCCAGGCCCTGGTGAACGTGATCGCCAACGCGCTCGAGGCGCTCGGCGGGCGGGGGCACCTGGCGCTCGAGGCGCACGCCGTGGCGCGCCCGCAGCACCCGCCGGTCGCGGTCGATCTCGTGATCCGCGACGACGGCCCGGGGATCCCGGCCGAGGTGCGCGAGAAGATCTTCCACCCGTTTGTGACCACCAAGAAGGGCGGTTCAGGAATCGGGCTCGCCATGGCGCGCAAGATCGTCGAGTGTCACCATGGATTGATCGACGTGACCAGCAGCCCGGGCGAGGGAACGGCCTTCCGGATCCGGATTCCCTGCCGCGAGAGCTAGCCGCCCGCGCTGCCCTGCGCACCGGCGGACCGATCCGGGGAGAAACAGAGCCATGCGCAAGATCCTCGTCGCCGAAGACGAGCGCAACCTCCGCGAGGGGGTCGCCGAGGCGTTCCGCGATGCCGGCCACGAGGTGGTCGAGGCCGAGGACGGCCTCGTCGCGCTGAAGGCGATCGAAGAGCAGGTCTTCGACCTGATCATCACCGACTACAAGATGCCCGGCTGCGACGGCCTCGAGCTGATGCGCCGGCTGCGCCTGATGAACGACACCACGGCCGTGATCATGGCGACCGCCTACGGCACGGTCGAGGGCGCGGTCGAGGCGATGCGGCTGGGCGCCTTCGACTACATCCAGAAGCCGTTCAACCTGGGCGAGCTGGAGATGCGCGCCAACCGCGCGCTCGAAGTCCGGCGGATGGAGGCCCGGCTGCAGGCGCTCGACCGGCGCGAGCTGGTCCAGCGCTTCGACAACATCGTCGGCGAGTCGCCGGTGATGAAGCGCGTCTTCGACGTCGTCGCCAAGGTCGCCCCCTCGAACGCGACGGTGCTGATCCTGGGCGAGACCGGGACCGGCAAGGAGCTGATCGCCGAGGCGATCCACCGGCACTCGGGCCGGCGCGAAGGGCCGTTCGTCAAGGTGAACTGCGCGGCGCTGCCGGAGAACCTGCTCGAGTCGGAGCTGTTCGGCCACGAGCGCGGCGCCTTCACCGGCGCCGACCGGCAGCGGGTCGGGCGCTTCGAGCTGGCCAACGAGGGGACGTTGCTGCTCGACGAGATCGGCGACGATGTCGCCCGGCACGCAGGCCAAGGTGCTGCGCGTGCTGCAGGAGCGGGAGTTCGAGCGGTTGGGCGGGACGCGGACGATCAAGTCCGACGTGCGCGTCGTGGCCGCGACCAACCGCGACCTCGAGGACGCGATCGCCAGCGGCGGGTTCCGCGAGGACCTCTACTACCGCCTCAACGTGGTCTCGATCCGGATGCCTCCGCTGCGCGAGCGCAAGGAAGACATCATCCCGCTGGCGACCTTCTTCCTGCACCGCTTCGCCGACGACCTCAAGAAGCCGGTCCGCGGCTTCTCGCCGGCCGCGCTGCGCGTCCTGACCCGGCACCACTGGCCGGGGAACATCCGCGAGCTGGAGAACACGGTGGAGCGCGCGGTCCTGATGGCCGACAGCGACATCGTCGAGCCCAAGGACCTGTCGGTCGCCGGCCAGGAGTCCGGCCGCGACGACCGCAGCGGGCGGGTCGGCTCGGTGCTGCGCCTGCCGGCCGAAGGCGTCCCGCTCGACGACCTCGAGAAGATGGCCATCCTGGAAGCGCTGCGGATGAACGACTGGGTCCAGAAGGACGCCGCGCGCTTCCTGGGGATCAGCAGCCGCGTGATGAACTACAAGATCCAGAAGTACGAGATCACGCACGCGCGCTGGAACCGGAACAAGACGCCGGCGTGATCGCGGTTACCGCCCCGCGAAGAACTCCGTCAGCGCGTCCTTGACCCGCACCACCTCGCGCTCCCCCAGCCGGTTGAAGAACGGCAGCGCGATCGTCCGCGCCGCGACCGACTCGGTCACCGGGAACATCCCCTCGCGGAAGCCCGAAGCGCTCGCGGTAGAAGGGCTGCAGGTGGATCGGCGAGAAGTAGTTGCGGCAGCCGATCCCGCGGGCGCGCAGGTGCTCGAGCAGCGCGTCGCGCTCGACGCGCCCGTACTTCGGGGCCAGCGCGACCACGTACACGAACCACGAGATCCGCTGCCCCGGCGCGGCCGGCGGCGGCAGGACCAGCTCCTCGATCCCGCCGAGGTGCCGCTGGTAGAGGTCGACCACCTGCTGGCGCGCGGCGATGAACTCCTCGAGCCGCTCGAGCTGGACCAGTCCCAGCGCGCAGAGGATGTCGGGGATCCGGTAGTTCCAGCCCAGGCGCTCGTGGGCCAGCCAGTTCCCGTCCGCCCCGCGCCCCTGGTTGCGCAGCGAGGAGAGCAGCGCCGCCAGCTCGCCGTCGTCGGTGACGACGATCCCGCCCTCGCCGGTCGTCATCTGCTTGTTGGGATAGAAGGCGAAGATCCCGGCGCGGCCGAAGGTCCCGGCCTTCTTCCCGTCGATCGTCGAGCCGATCGCCTCGCACGAGTCCTCGATCACCGCGAGGCCGCGGCGGGCCGCGATCGCGTTGTAGGCCGGCATCGGGCAGGGGCGGCCGAAGACGTGGACCGGCAGCAGCGCCTTCGTCGTCGGCGTGATCGCGGCCTCGGCCGCCGCCGGGTCCATGTCCCAGGTCACCGGGTCGATGTCGGCGAAGACCGGCGTCGCCCCCTCGAACAGCAGGCAGTTGGACGAGGCGACGAACGAGAACGGGGTCGTGACGACCTCGTCCCCGGCGCCGATCCCCAGCGCGTGCACGAGCAGGTGCAGCCCCGCCGTCCCGGAGGAGACCGCGACCGCGTGGCGGCTGCCGGCGTAGCGGGCCATCGCCTCCTCGAACTGCGCGAGGCGGGGACCGAGGCTGAGCTGGCGGTCCCGCAGGACCTCGACCACGGCGGCGATTTCGCGCTCCCCGACGTCGGGGCCGGAGAGCGGGACCTCTTCGTGCAGCGACAAGAAAACCTCCTCGAAGGAAGGTAATGCAGACCGGCTCCGCGGGCGAGCGCCGGACGGGCAGGGCGCACCGCCGCGAACGCCCGCGGACCGGGCGCGCCCGCGGATTTGCCCGTATCCTCGCGCGGATCGGGGGGACGGCGGGCCGAGGGCGTGGCGAGCGACGGCGGCGGCGAGAGGCGTCCGGAACGGGCGGCAGGGGCGTGGCGGAGCCGGTTCGCGGCGCTCGCCCGCTCGCTCGTCCCGTGGCTGGCCTGGAACGGCGTCCTGCTCGGGGCGCTCGCCTGCTACGCCGTGCTGGTCGAGCCGCGGCGGATCGTCGTCGAGTCCACGTCGTTCGAGATCCCCGGCCGGTCCCCCGAGCGGCGCGAGGGCCGCTACCACATCGCCTTCGTCTCGGACTTCGACCTGCTCGGCCCGCCGGGGCGGTTCGAGGAGCGGGTCCGCGAGCGGATCAACGCGCTGAATCCCGACCTGATCGCGATCGGCGGCGACATCTTCGGCGGGAACGGCGAGCCGCCCCCCGCCGCGACGCTGGCGAAGGTCCGCGAGTGGCTGGCCGGCTTCCACGCCCGCGACGGGGTGGTGATCGCCTGGGGCGAGCAGGAGTCGAGCTGGCCGGAGGCGGCGCGCAGCGCGCTGCCCCCCGGAGTGCGCGACATCGACGCCTCCTGCGAGGTCGTGGCCGCCGGCGAGGCGCGGATCCGGCTCTGCGGTCCGAACGGCATGCTGGCCCCGCTCGACGTCCAGCCCCAGAACGGCGGCGCACTGCGCGCGTCGTGGGGCCGTCGGCTGACGGTCGGCCGCTATACCGGTCCCGGCGCCGAGGCCTGGACCGGCGTCGACGCGACCGCACGCTTCCGTTTTCACAGCGCGGACGACGGCCCGGGGATCGCCGTGCTCGAGCGGCCCGGCCTCCCGGGCTACCGCCTGCGCGTCCTTCCCGGGCAGCTGCAGTGGGCCGCCGTGCCGCCGGAGGGGACCGAGTACCCCGGGCGCACGGGCGACGCCAGCGGGCGCGTGGTGCCCGGCCGCAACTACGTGGCGCGGGTGCGGGTCGAACCCACCGCCGCCGGCAACGTGGTCCGCTCGCGGATCTGGCCGGCCGACGCCCCGGAGCCGGAGGGCTGGCCGATCGAGTTCGTCGACACCGCGCCCGGGCGGCCGACCGCCGGGAGCGTGGGGGTCGTCGCGGGCGGGGGATGGACCGGCTCGAACTGGACCGTCTTCGAAGCGCTCGAGGTCCGGGACCTCGCCGGGCGGCTGCTGCTGTCGGAGGAGTTCGACGATGCCGAGCGCGTCGCGCGGACCTGGGACCGGCCGGGGAGCGCGACGGCCGACTTCGACGCGACGATCGTCGTCGGCCACAGCCCGATCGAGCTGTTCGGCCTGCCGGCCGACACCCCGAACGCGATCGACCTCTTCCTGGCCGGGCACACCCACGGCGGGCAGATCCGGCTGCCGTTCTTCGGGCCGCTGCACCTCGACGACGGCTGGCCGCGCAACTGGTCCGAGGGGCTGGTCCGGCTGGCCCACGGCGCGACGTGGCTCTACGTGACCCGCGGGGTCGGGAGCAGCAAGGTCCCGGTCCGCTTCCTCTGCCCTCCCGAGGTGACCGATCTGACAGTCTTCGTGCGCTGGCGTCCGCCGCGCTAGGAGTGGCCGCATGACCGATCAACGGGCCGACTGGCACACCTACTTCATGAACATCGCGCGCCAGGTCGCGACGCGCAGCACCTGCGACCGGAAACATGTCGGTGCGGTCGTCGCGCGCGACAAAACGATCCTCTCGACGGGGTACAATGGTTCGATCCGCGGCCTCGCGCACTGCGACGAGGCCGGCCACCTGATGGAGGACGGCCACTGCGTGCGCACCGTGCACGCCGAGGCCAACGCCATCGCGCAGGCGGCGAGGAACGGGGTGGCGATCGAAGGGGCCGAGATCTACATCACGGCGAGCCCCTGCTGGGGCTGTTTCCGGCTGCTCGCCAACTCCGGCATCCGCCGGATCTACTACGGAGAGTTCTACCGCGACGCGAGGATCCACGACTTCGCCGAGGAGGCCGGGATCGAACTGGTGGATCTCTCCGGGCCTTGACCGAAAGCGTGGGCGGGCGGCACGAGGCCGCCCTATGTTCGACAGGAGGGAGCCGAAACGGCTCCGGGCGCCCCCGGGGGGGACGGCCGGGAGATCAAAGGGTGCAGGGATTCGGACGTTCGAAACCCGGGCGCGTCGCGCTGATCCTGGCGCTGGCCGTGCTCGTGGCGTTGGGTGGCGCGGAAGCCGCCACGAAGAAACGCAAGGCGAAGTCCTCCCGGAAGGCGGCCCCGAAGCCGCCGCCGACCGCCGTCTGGCACGTCGAGGCCCCGGAAGGGAACGTCCTCGACTCCCGGCGGGGGGACGAGCCCGTCAACCCGGCCTCGGTGACGAAGGTCGCGACGACCCTCTGGGCGCTCGAGACGCTCGGCCCGGACCGACGGTTCGAGACCCGCTTCCTGGCCCGTGGCACCGTCGACCGCAGCACCGGCACCCTGCACGGCGACCTGCTGGTCGAAGGCGGGGGCGACCCCGACTTCCAGGTCGAGAACGCGCTGCTGGTCCTGGCCGAGCTGGACCGGCTCGGGGTGCGGCGGGTGACCGGTGACCTGGTCGTCGACACCCGCTTCTGGATGGGCTGGGAGGGCGGCTCGGAGGGGCGGCAGCCCGACGCGCTGAAGCGCGGGGCGTTGATGGGCCAGCGGCTGAAGAGCGCGCTGCAGCCGCGCACGTGGAACAAGTGGACCCGCGCCGCGTGGCAGCAGACGGCGCGCGAGGCCGGGGGGACGGACCGCCTCCCGGTGCTGGTCATCGCCGGCGCGTCGCGCGCGGTCGACGCGCTGCCCGAGCCGACGACACTCCTCGTGGTCCACCGCTCGCGCCCGCTGGTGCAGACGCTCCGGGTTTTCAACGCCTACTCGAACAACGACATCGAACGGATCGGCGACCAGATGGGAAGCGGCCCCGATCTCGCCGCGTGGTTGTCCCGGCGCTGGCAGCTGCCGCCCGGCGAACTGCGGTTCGAGACCACCTCCGGCCTGGGGGTCAACCGGATCTCGCCGCGGCTGATCGTCCACCTGCTGCGCGACCTCTCCTTCACGGCGGAGCGGCTGGGCCTGCCGCTGGACGAACTGCTGCCGACGAGCGGGTGCGACCCCGGGACCGTCGCGGCGTTCTTCCCGCGGCTCGGTACGGGGCCCTACGTCGCCTCGGTCACCGGCAAGACCGGGACGCTGACCACGACCGACAACGGCGTGTCGGTCTTCGCCGGGATCGCGCGCACCGCCGAGGGCGAGCGGATCTTCGCGGTCGCGGTCCCGAACGCGCGCGGCCGGCTGCGGGCGGCGCGGCGGGTCGAAGAGGATTTCGTGCTGGGGCTGGTGGACCGGCTGGGAGGGCCCGAGGCCCGCGCCTGCGCCACGCCGCTGCCGGGCCGGCTGGCCGAGACCGAGGTCGAGAACGCCTTCGTGCCGCGGGCCCGCGCCACGCCGGCCGAGGCCGCGGAGCGCGCGTCGGTTCCCGGCGGAGCGATGTAGGGGCCGGCCTCTGTGCCGGCCCGCCCTTACGCCGGCACCCCCAGCTCGATCCCGGCGGCCTTCAACTGGCCGGCGAAACCCGGCTTGTCGACCGCCTTGGCGCAGGCTTCGGCCGGCGCCACCAGGCCGCGCCGGACCAGGTCGAGCAGCGCGTCGTTCAGCATCACCATCCCGAACTTCTTGCCGGTCTGCATGATCGAGGGGAGCTGGAAGGTCTTCCCCTCGCGGATCAGGTTCGCGACCGGCGGGGTGCCGATCAGCACCTCGAGCGCCGCGACGCGGCCGCCGCCGATCTTCCGGCACAGGTTCTGCGCGATGACCCCGCGCAGCGACTCCGAAAGCATGGTCCGGACCTGGGACTGCTGCTCGGGAGGGAACTGATCGATCAGCCGGTCGACGGTCGAGATCGCGGTCGTCGTGTGCAGCGTCGCGAACACGAGGTGCCCGGTCTCGGCGGTCTCGATCGCGATCGCGATCGTCTCGAGATCGCGCAGCTCGCCGACCAGCACGATGTCCGGGTCCTCGCGCAGCGCCGCGCGGAGGGCGCGCTTGAAGGAGGTCGTGTGGGTTCCGATCTCGCGCTGGTTGATCAGGCAGTTCCGGCTCTCGTGCACGAACTCGATCGGGTCCTCGATCGTGATCACGTGGTCGTGGCGGATCGTGTTGACGTGGTCGATCAGCGCCGTCAGCGTCGTCGACTTGCCGGAGCCGGTCGGCCCCGTGACGAGCACCAGCCCCTTGGTCAGGCGGCACAGCTCGAGGATCGCGGGGGAGAGCCCCAGCTCCTCGGCGGTCAGGATCTTCGCCGGGATCTGGCGGAAGACGGCGCCCGGCCCCTTGCGGTCGGCGAAGAAGTTGGCGCGGAAGCGCGCCACGCCCGGCAGGGCGTAGGCGAAGTCGGTGTCGTGGCAGTCCGCGTACTCCTCGCGGTTCACGGGCGGCGCGATCGGCTCGATCAGCGCACGGACCCGGTCGGCGGTCAGCGCCGGCCACTCCTCGATCCGCTCGATCTCGCCGTCCACGCGGAGGATCGGCTTCTCGCCGGTCGACAGGTGCAGGTCCGAGGCCCGCCGGGCGACCGTGATCCGGAACAGCTCATCGATCGGGTGGGATCCGGCGGCCGTCGCGGAGGCCGTCGCGGAGCCCGTCGCGGAGGCCGTCGCGGAGGCCGCCGGCGCGGCGGACGCGGGCGGGAGGGACTCCGGCCGCGGGGTGACGGTCGCCTCCACCCGGTCGCCCGCCGCCGAGGCCACGAGGCGCAGCGGGGGCAGGCCCGGGCGCCGCAGCTCGACGTCCAGCCGGCCGCTCTCGGTCAGCCGCGCCAGGGCGTCGGCTTCGACCACCTCCCCCAGCAGCGCCAGCAGCTGGGCGGCGGTCGGCTGGGACTTCCCGGCGGGCTGGGGCCCGTCGGCAAAGGAGAAGACGGGCGTCCGGTCGGCCCCCAGGGCCAGGCCGAGCGCGCCGCGCTGACACATCGCTTCGAAGAACCGGTCGAGTTGCGCCAAGGCCGCCGTCCCGCGTCTGACCCCTCCGGCGAATCTAGGCGGGGGAGGCAGGACCGTCGAGCGCCCGGCCGCGCAGGGCTTACGGAAAAGAAAAGGGCCGGGGCGCCCCCCGGCCCTTCGTCTCGAAGCGCGCCCCGTCTACATGTAGAACGAGAACATCGCGTACCAGATCGGATTGCGCCGGTCGATCGAGCCGGTGCGGCGCTTGTAGTCGAAGAAGTCGGTGGAGGAGACGTTCGACGGGACGTAGCTGAAGTAGATGTCCTGCACGCTGTCGGTGGACTTCACGTTCTCCCAGCCGAACGACATCTTCAGGTTGTTCTTCCTCAGGTAGTAGTTGAAACCGACACCCCACTGCTCGAAATCCTCCTGCACCGTCACGAGGTTCGGGAGCGGGAAGGTGACCGGCTCCCCGGGGTCCGACGGCGTCAGTGCGGGCGGCCCGTACGGCAGCGGTGACTGGGTCGGCTCGCGGAAGGAGATCGACGCCCAGCGGGCGGAGACCTGGGCCTTCGGCGCGACGAAGACGCCGGCCTCGGCCTGCAGCACGCTGAACGGCATGTTGCGCCGGAAAGTGCTGACCGCGTCGGCCGGGATCTGGTCGGGGGCCTGGGGCAGCGGGGTGTTGGACCAGGTCCCGCCGTCGTCCCACTGCATGTCCTGGTAGCTTGCCGCGAAGACGACGGCCGAGCCGCGGATCGCGAGGAACGCCTCCCACCCGCTCGTCGAGTAGGGGTTGGCCTCGCAATCCTGCGAGAGCCCCTCGAGGCACGCGAAGCCCGTCTCGGAGTCGATCTCGCCCCCGTTGTAGTTGTCGAGGTAGGAGAAGCCGAACGTGTACTGCAGGTCGGACGGCTTCGAGAGCCCGGTCAGGTCGTACGTGAAGCCGCCCTTGTTCTGGGTCTCGATCCGGGCGGCGATCTGCGGCCGGCTGGTGTTGCCGCTGACCCGCGGCTCCTCGCCTTCGTTGTCCTGGAGCGCGAGGGAGGCGACGAGCCGGCTGTCCCAGAACCGCCCCACTCCCATCACGCCGGGGGCGTAGAGCGGATTGACGGCCTTGGCCGCCTCGGAGAAGCTCGGGAAGAGCTGCTCGTACTCCTCCACGTTCGTGAAGAAGTCGAACGGCGCCCGGAACTGGCCGAAGAGGCCGTAGATCCCCTTCTCGTCGCCGAGCTGCACGTAGGCGTCCAGCAGCTCGGCCTCGCCCTGGCCGAAGTTCCCCTCGACCTTGTACCGCAGCCACGGCGCGAAGACGTGCCCCTCGAAGATCATCCGGGCGCGCAGCAGCGTGAACGAGTCGTCGTAGGGGTAGCGCGTGTCGTTCCGGTTGGGGATCACGTTGGGCTGCTGCGTGATCGGGTCGAGCTTGTTGAACCAGTTGTACAGGCCGCCTTCGAAGTTGATGGAGAGGTGCTCGCGCGTCAGCTCCGGCTGGAGCAGGACGTGCGCAGTGAGCGAGAAGTGCTCGCCCTGGGCGATGGAGAACCCCTCATCACTGGCCTTGAACGTCCAGTCCGTCCCGCCGGGCGGCTTCGGTTCCGGCGCCTTCTCCGCGTCGGCCTTCACGTCTTCGGTCTTGGGCTCCTCGGCCTTCGGCTGCTCCGGCGGCGTCTCCTGGGCGGCGGCCGGGGGGGCCGCAGCCGCGAGAGCGAACAGCGCGAGGAGCAGGACTACGGCACTGAGCCGCGTGCGCGTCATGAGCGACTCTCCTTGGCTCAGATGTAGAAGGCGAGCATCGCCTGGAAGCTGTCGATCGACCGCTCGGTGGTGCCCCATCCGACGAATGAGTCGTCGTTGTAGGTCTCGGTCGTGTTGCCGTAGTTGACCATCAGCTTCAGGTTGTTCTGGAAGAAGTAGTAGTTGGTGCCGAGGTTCCACTGCCTGATCTTGAAGTCGCTGATCACCGAGCCGTCGCCGAACGTGATGTCCGCCGCGTCCTTCAGGTTCAGCTGGTCGAAGCGGCCCGCGATCTCCCACCGCGGGGTCACGAAGACGCCGGCCTCGACCGCGTAGGCGTCGTAGTCGACGTCGGCCGGGTTGCCGTTCTTGTCCGCCGCGAGCCGCTCGTTCGACTCGAGCTGGTAGGTGGCGTTGATCTGGAAGATCTTCCCGCGGAGCGCGCCGAAGAGCTCCACGTTGCTGCGCGAGCGGTTGTCCCACGAGCAGCTCTTGCTGGTCCCGATCACGCAGGGGTAGACGCTGGACGACTTCTCCAGCAGCGGCTCCTCGTCGATCGGGACGTCCCCGACGAGTTCGCTCCGCGGGTTGCTCTGGTAGGCGACCCCGACCGTGTACTCGAGCTTCTCGGGGTGCTCGATCGCCGTCGCGAGGTACTTGAACCCGCCCTCGTTCTGGAACTCGAAGCGCGCCCCCAGCAGGAAGGCCCCGTCGTTGGAGACCGTGTTCGGGCCGTTGCCGTTGCCGATCATCGCGGCCCAGTTGAGGCGCTTGTCCTTCGTCGAGCCGCGGTACATGACCCCGATGTCGCGATTGGCGGGGGTCAGGAAGACGTTCGCCGCCGGCCGCTCGATGAACATCAGGGCCCTCGAGCTGTAGAGGTCGAACAGGTCGTAGGGCTTCTTGAACTGCCCGATCCGCCAGCGGTTGTAGTCGCTGAAGTCCATGTCCACGTACAGGTCGGTCGCCCGCGTCTTCCCGAGCCCGAAGTCGACCTCGAGCTTGTACTTGAACCAGGGGGCGAAGGCTCCGCCGCTCAGCGTGAGGCGGGCGCGCCGCATCGAGAAGTCGCTGACGGGATCGACATTCGTGTCCTCGACGCCGTCGTAGAGCGGGCCCGAGAAGTCGAAGCCCTCGTCGAGGTAGCTGAACAGGCCCTGCAGCTGGACGCCGAAGGTCATCGAGTAGTCGCCGTCCTTGATCGTGAAGCCCTTCCACGGGAACGTCGGCTTCGTCTCGGCCGGTACGGCCTCCTCCGCCGCGAGCACCATCCCTGACGCCGCCACCACCAGGCAGATCACCGCCAGCGTCCGCCATGCCATGCGCATCGCTCGTTCTCCTCTTTCTCTTCGTCCCGGCCGCCGGGCGCGCCGTGGGGAATCCGGCGCGGTGCCGCGAGGCGAACCCCTACCGCGGGTGCGCGGCCCCCGGGACTTCAGGCGGGCGCAGGATAGCGAAGCCGCCGGGGGCGGCACAAGGCGGCGTTCGTCGAGGGGTGCGGGGCGCGGACCGCGGAAACCGCTGAAAGCGCGGCCGTGCGGTCAGGCGCGGGCGTCGAGGTGCAGGCCGAGCGCCCCGGGGTGGGCCGTCGGCGGCAGCAGAAAGCGCACCGCGGCGAGGGCGGTGTAGGACAGGACCGTCCCGCGGGCCTCGTGCCGGTCGCCGGCGCCCGGAACGGGGTCGACGGCTTCGCGCGGTCCCCGGCGCGGGGGCGGGGCCGTCCGATCGGGCCGCGACTCCAGCCTGGCCCGGAGGCCGAAGCGCACCGCGGCCGGAGAGTCCGCGGAGGGACCCTGCGGAACCCGCTCGAAGATGGCTTCGATCGCGACCGGGCTCATCCTGGGCCTCTCCCGAATGTAGGGCGGCGGGTGTTCGATTTCCATCCATTCCAGGGCGACGGGCCGGGCTTCGACGGCGGGCGCGGTTCGCGCCACCATAGGGCGATGCCGGCCACCACACGCTCGATCCCCCTCGCCACGGCGGTGGCGCTCGCCGTGCTGTGGGCCGCCCCGGCGTCCGCTCAGCCGGCCCCGCCGGCCGCGCCGGCCGCGGCCCCGCCGCCGCCGGGTGTCGGCCGGCTGCGCGGCGAGCTGCGCAGCCCGGAGCGCCAGCCGATCCCGGGCGCCCAGGTGGCCGCCAGCCGGGCCGAGGGGCCGCCGGTGCTCGTCCTGACCGTCTCGAACGACGAGGGGCTGGTCTCGGTCGACGGGGTCCCCACGGGGGTCTACGAAGCCCGGGCCCGGGCCGCCGGGTTCCTCCCCGGAACGGTCAAGTCGCTGCACGTCGGGGGGCCGTTCCGGACCGTCTCGGACTTCGTGATGAAGCGCGGGCTGGCGCCGCAGGAGGACCTCGTCCTGGCCCCCGCGCCGGCCGCCGGCGGCGAGGATCCGAGCGGCGGGTCCGTCCCGCAGCCCGTCATGGTGACGGTCGTGGGGGAGAAGGGGCAGCCGGTCGCGGGGGTGCTGGTCCGGTTCCAGCCCGAGGGCCACCGTGCCGACCCCGCCCAGGCGCGGACCGGGGCGGACGGCCGGGTCACGCTCGGCCCGCTCGCGCCGGGGTCCTGGCGCGTCCTGATCTACCGCGCCGGCTGGACCCGCCTCGCGCCGCCCCGCCTGCGCTGGAGCGGCGGTCCGCTGACCGTCATCGCGCGCATCCTGCCGGCGCTGGAGCGGGCGGTCCCGACCGTCGACGAACTCGTTCCGCCGGCGCGCCTGATTCCGCCGTAGCGGCCACCGGTCGGGCTACGGCTCGACGGCGCGGTAGCCGCGGCGGTAGCGGATGTCGGCGCCGGGAGGGATCCCGCCGACCTCGACCCCGATCGGCACGAAACGCCCGTCGAAGGTCTGGTTGTCCGAGGCGTAGATCACCTGGTAGAGCGTGCGCAGTTCCTCGGCGATCGTCTCGTACGTCCCGGCGAGTTCCTTCGCCTCGGTCACGAAGAACGCCCGCCCGCCGGTCTCGTCGGCGAGTTCGCGCAGCACCTGCCGGGCCTTGCTGAGGGCCCCCGTCTGCAGGCCGATCGCGTAGACGGTGACGTCCGACAGCCGCGCCAGGTCCCGCACTTCTTCGAAGGAGATCCGCGACTGCGTGTCGTCGCCGTCGGAGAGCACGACGATCGCGCGGCGCTCCGCGGGCGTCTCGTGGAGCAGACGGTAGGCGGCGCGGAGCGCCTCGTAGAGCGCCGTGCCGCCGAGCGCCTCGGTCGAGCGGAGCGAGCGGCACAGCGACTCGTGGTCGGACGAGCTGGGGTGGATCAGGAAGACGTTGTCGTCGAAGTTGATGACCAGCGCCTTGTCCTTCTCCGTCAGCGCACCGACGAAGTCGCACGCCGCCTCCTGGGCTTCGGCCATCCGCTCCTTCATCGAGCCGGAGCTGTCGAGCACGATCGCCACCGCGAGCGGCCGCTTGTCGGTGGAGACCGAGAGGACCTTCTGCGGCTTGCCCGACTCGGTCACGGTGAAGTTGTCCACGCCCAGTCCCTGCACGACCCGGCGCTGGGCGTCGCGGACCGAGACGTCGAGCACCACGCGCTGGACGTTGACCACGAACTGGAGGTCGACCGACTTCGTGACCACGAAGGCCGACGTGGTCGGGCCGTCGCGGTGGACGGCGATCACCCTCACGACGTGCGTCCCGCCCTTCCTGCCGAAGTCGTGAACGACCTGCCACGGCGGGGCGGTGTCGCTGAAGACGAGCTTGTCGTCGACGTAGAAGTCGACGCGCTCGATGTCCTCCTCGCGGGGGGCGGAGACCGCCGCACGGAGGGTCGTCTTGCCGGACACGACCCCGCCGCTCTTCGGCTCGACGATCTCGACCTTGAACCCCCGGCGCGGCGCGAGGTCCTGCGCCGCCGCGGGCGCCCGGCCCCGGCCCCGGCCGTGACGGCCAGCGCGCCCAGCAGCGTGACGAGGGGACGGGTCACTTCTTCCTCTCGTCGGCCGGCAGGGTCGACGGCCGGGCCGCCGGATCGAGCGTGCGCAGCGCTTCCACGGCGCGCGCCGTGTCGTCCGGGGGCGGTCCGGCCGCGAGCAGCGCCTGCAGCGCGGCGGTGGCCGCGTCGCGGTCGCCGGCGGCGAGCGCGAGGCGCGCCAGCCCGGCCTGCGCGGGCCAGCCCCCTCCGCCCTCGACCGCGCGGCGGTAGGCCTCGGCCGCCCCCGCGGGATCGCCGGTCAGCTCGCGCAGCACCCCGAGGTTGACGAGGTCCGCCCCGCCGAGCGGCTGCTGCTCCGCGACCCGCAGCAGCAGCTTCTCGGCCTCCAGCATCCGGCCGGCGGAGCCGAGCACGAAGACCGCGCGCCGCGCGACGTCGAGGTCCCCGGGGGCGCGGGCCACCGCCGACTCGGCCAGCGTGGCGGCCTCCGCGGCTCGTCCCACCGCGATCTGCGTCTCGCCCAGCGCCAGCAGGTCGGCCGGCGTGGCCGCGCCGCTCTGCGCCTTCGCGCCGAGCGTCGCCAGCTCGCTCAGCCGGGCGTGCCAGCGCTGCTGGGCCTCGCGGCGCAACGCGGCCCCCGCGTCGTCGCGCGTCGCGGCGGTCGCCCCGACCGTGTCTCCCAGCTGCGCCAGCGCGTCGTCGAGCCGTCCCGAGCGGCCGAGAGCGTCGGCCAGCGCGACCTGCGCGCGGGCGAAGCCGGGATCGATCGCGAGCGCCTGGCGTGCGGCGTCCTCGGCCTCGGGCAGCGCGTCGAGCGCGAGGTAGATCTCGGCCATCAGCACGACCGCACGCGCGTCGCGGGGGGTCAGGCGGATCGCCTCGCGGGCCGGGGCGAGCGCCTGGTCGGGCAGGCGCGCGCGCAGCAGCGTGCGGGCCAGCCCCAGCTGCACCTCGGCGTCGTCGGGCCGCAGCCGGGCCGCCTCGCGCGCGTCGTCGAGCGCCGCCTCGATCCGGTTCTTCGAGAGCTGGTACTCGCCGCGGTGGATCCGCGTCCGCGCGTCGGCCGGGTTGGCGTCGAGCGCCTTGCCGAAGAACTCGAGCGCCTGCGCCTCGTCGCCGGTGGCGATCGCGACGCGGGCCAGCCCGTCCCAGGCCGGCGAGTAGTCCTTTCGCACGTCGAGCGCCATGTAGTACGCGGCGCGGGCCCGGTCGGGGTTGCCGGCGGAGAGGTTCGCGTCGCCCAGCGCGACCAGCGTGCCGAGGTGTTTCGGCTCCAGCTCGATCGCGATCTCGAGCACCTTGACCGCCCCGTCGGGGTCGCGCGCCTGGATCAGCGCGAGCCCGCAGTACCAGTGCGCGTCGTGCGACGAGAGCGCGCGCGCCGCGACCCAGCAGAGGTTGTCCGCGGCGGCCCGCGCATCGCCCGTCTTGAGCTGCCGGATCCCCTCGTTGAGGCGCCGGAACGACTCCTGCCGCACGTCCCCCGCGTTCTCGGCGCGCGCCGCGGGCGACCCGGGCGCAGCGCAGATCGCGAACGCGGCGAGGCAGGCGCCGGCAGCGGTCGGGAAGGGGATGCGGCCGCGGGTCACGACCGGGCCGCCATCGTGATCCGAAGGCGCAGCTCCCGCAGCTCGGGATCGTGCGGATCGAGCTTGATGGCGCGCTCGATCAGCTCCCGGGCCCGCGCGACGTTGCCCTGGGCCAGTGCGACTTCGGCCACCGCGGCCATCGCCCGCGGGTCGTCGGGCGCGAGCGTCAGCGCCCGGCCGGCGAACTCCGCGGCGCGCCCCGGATCCCGGGCCGAGCGGACCAGCCAGGCCGCGGCGGCGCGCTGCGCATCGGGGTCGCCGGGGAAGGCCTCCGCGCGCCGGATCAGCACCGCCCCTTTCGCCGCGTCCCCTTCCACGGTGCCCGCCAGCTCGACGTAACGATCCCAGATCTCCGCCGCGCCGCTGGCTGCCGCGCAGGGGGCGGCGGCGGCCGAGAGCCGGGCCAGCGCGGCCGCGGGCTGGGCGGCCCCGAGATCGAGCTCCACGAGGAACAGCACCGCGTCGTCGCCGGCGTCTCCCGCGCAGGCCGGGTCGGCGGCGAGGGCCTGTTCGGCGGCCGTGCGCGCGCCCGCGGTCTCGCCGCTGCGCCGCAGCTGCCCGGCCACACGCAGCAGCTCCGCGGGATCGCCGGCCGCCGCCGCTGTCGCGCTGCGCCCGCCGCCGGCCGCGAGCCGCGCGCGATCGACCGCCGCGAGGATGTCAGGCGCCTTGCGGTAGCCTTCGAGCCGTTCGAGCGCCTTCCCGTCGGCCGGATCGAGCAGCAGCACCAGCGGCAGCCCTTCGATCTGGTAGCGGTCCCTCAGGTCGAGGCCGGTCCCCTTGACCGCGTCGACCTCGGCCCGCAGCGCTATGACCTCCGGCGCGAGGGCGCGACCGACCTCGTCCTTCGACCAGACCTCGGCGTCCATCACGTGACAGTACTTGCACCACGCGGCCCAGGCGTCGAGCAGCACGAGCTTGTGCTGCTCGCGGGCCGCGGCGAGCGCCTGTTCGAAGCTGCCGGAGAACCAGCGCACCCCCCCGGCCGGGTCGCCCGCGGCACGCGCCGGCAGCAGCGCGGCGGCGAGCAGCGCCGTGACGATCGCGGTCCCCCGGCGGAGCGTTCCCATGAGGCCCTCGGCGACGGCGGTCAGGCGACCGCGCCGCGCACGGTTTCCCCGTCCGCCTCGACCTGCGTCAGGCGCACCGCGAGGGGCGTGCCGGGCGGGGCCGCGGGAACGAGGACCTCAATGTAGTGGGCAGTGAGGGTGCGGCGCCAACCGTCGCCGGCCAGCCCGGCCAGGGCCAGCGCCGGAAGCGTCCGGCCGAGCAGCCGCTCGCGGTAGGCGCGCTTCTTCGCCGCGCCGAGCGCGCGCAGCTCGGCGGTCCGCTCCCGCGCGACCTCCGGCGGCAGGTGCCCCGGCATCGCCGCGGCGCGGGTGCCGGGCCGCGACGAGTACGAGAAGACGTGCAGGTAGGCGAGCGGCAGGCTCTCGACGAAGGCGAGCGTCTCGCGGTGGTCCGCGTCGCGTTCGCCCGGGAAGCCCGCGATCACGTCGGCGCCGAGGCAGATGTCGGGGGCGCGGGCGGCGAGCGTCTCGAGCAGGGTGCGGTAGTCGCGGGTGCGGTAGTTCCGCGCCATCGATCCCAGCACCCGGTCGCTTCCGCTCTGGAGCGGAACCTGGAGGTGCGGCGCGAGCTGCCGGGCCGGCGTCGACGCCAGCCGCTCGACGATGCGCGGCGTGACCGTGCGCGGCTCGAGCGAGTTGAGCCGCAGCACGAGCGGCAGCTCGGCCGCGAGCAGCGCGTCGAGCAGGTCGGCCAGTTCGTCGCGCGGCGCGAGGTCCCGGCCCCAGGCGCCCACGTTGACGCCGGTGAGGCCGATCTCGCGCACGCCCCGCGCCGCCAGCGCGCGGGCGTCGGACAGCACGGCCGCCGCAGCGAGCGAGCGGCCGGGTCCGCGGACGCGGGGAATGATGCAGTAGCTGCAGGCGAGGTCGCAGCCCTCCTGCACCCGCAACCAGCCCCGCGCCGAGTCCTCGAAGTAGATCGCCGGGGCCGCGCTGACGCTCGCGCCCTCGCGCGCCCCGTCGGGGCCGGCCTCCGTGCCGGCCCTCCCGCTCGCGCTCTCGCGCGCCCCGTCGGGGCCGGCCTCCGTGGCGGCCCTCCCGCTCGCGCCCTCGCGCGCCCCGTAGGGGCCGGCCTCCGTGCCGGCCCTCCCGCTCGCGCCCTCGCGCGCCCCGTAGGGGCCGGCCTCCGTGCCGGCCCTCCCGCTCGCGCCCTCGCGCGCCCCGTAGGGGCCGGCCTCCGTGCCGGCCCTCCCGCTCGCGCCCTCGCGGGCCCCGTCTGGGCCGGCCTCCGTGCCGGCCCTCCCGCTAGCGCTCTCGCGCGCCCCGTAGGGGCCGGCCTCCGTGCCGGCCCTCCCGCTCGCGCCCTCGCGCGCCCCGTAGGGGCCGGCCTCCGTGCCGGCCCTCCCGCTCGCGCTCTGCGGCGGGCCGCCACGGAGGGCGGCCCCTACGGTCGGCTCCATGCTCGACGCGCCCTGCGGCGGGCCGCCACGGAGGGCGGCCCCTACGGTCGGCTCCATGCTCGACGCGCCCTGCGGCGGGCCGCCACGGAGGGCGGCCCCTACGGTCGACGCCCTGCTCGACGCGCCCTGCGGCGGGCCGCCACGGAGGGCGGCCCCTGCAGTCGGCGCCATGTTCCCCAGCAGCGCCGCCGGCAGCGTGTGCCGCGCCGCGTGCCCGACGACCGCGTCCAGCACGCGGAGTCCGCTCAGCGCCCCGGGATCCCGCTCGGCATAGCACCCGGTCGCGACGATCCGCGCCTCGGGGTTCAGCCGCCGCAGCCGGCGCGCCAGCCGCCGGCCGTCGCGATCGGCGGCCGAGGTGACGGTGCAGGTGTTGAGCAGGATCAGGTCGGCTGCGGCCGGGTCGGCCGTCGGCGTGTAGCCCTGCGCGCGCAGCAGCCCCTCGGCCCGGGCGCTGTCGAACTGGTTGAGCTTGCAGCCCAGCGTGACGACGTGGTACCGCGGCATGGCGACGACCGGCCGGACGGCCCCGGGGCGCCGGGTCAGCCCGCGAGCAGGCGGGCGAGCGTGTCGAGCGCCCCGGCCGACGCGCGCTCGACCTCGGCCGCCATCTCGCGCTTGCGCTGCGCGAGCCGCTCGGCGAGTGCCGGGTCCGAGAGGGCCAGGATCTGCACCGCGAGCACGCCGGCGTTGGCCGCGCCGGCCTTGCCGATCGCGAGCGTCGCGACCGGCACGCCCTTCGGCATCTGCGCGGTCGAGAGCAGCGCGTCGAGGCCGCCCAGCGTCGAGCCGCCCAGCGGCACGCCGAGCACCGGGCGCGTGGTGTGCGCCGCGACGGCGCCGGCGAGGTGCGCGGCCATGCCGGCCCCGGCGATGAACACGAGCACGCCGCGGGCCTCGCAGTCCCTGACGCAGGCGGCGGTCTCTGCCGGGGTGCGGTGCGCGGAGGTGACGCGGATCTCGTACGCGACGCCGAAGCGCTCCAGCTCGCGCGCCGCCTCGGCCATCTGTTCGAGGTCGGACGCCGAGCCCATCAGGATCGCCACCTTCGGCGTCGCGCTCACGCGGGGGCCCCGTTGCGGCGCGCCAGCAGCTCCAGCGCGTCCACTGCGACGTCGCGGCGGTAGTGCACGCCGGGGAAGTGGATCTTCGACGCGGCGTCGTAGGCCCGCCGGCGCGCGTCGGCGATGTCGCGGCCCAGCGCGGTGACGTCGAGCACGCGGCCGCCTGCGGTGCGGATCTCGCCGCCCGGCCCGGTGCGGGTGCCGGCGTGGAAGAAGAGCAGGTCGGGCCCGCCGACGAAGAGATCGAGCCCGGTGATCTTCTTCCCCTTCGGATACTGGCCCGGGTAGCCCTGCGCGGCGAGCACGACCGTGACTGCGGCCTCGCGCCGCCACTCGACGCGCGCGTTGGAGAGGTCGCCGTGCGCGGCCGCGACGAGCAGCGGGACCAGGTCGGAGGCCAGGCGCGGCAGGATGACCTGCGTCTCCGGGTCGCCGAAGCGGACGTTGTACTCGAGCACGCTCGGTCCGGCCTCGTTCAGCATGAGGCCGACGTAGAGCACGCCGCGATACGGGTGCCCCTCGTCCGCCATCCCCTTGATCGTCGGCGCCACGACCTTCTCGAGCACGTGCGCGATCGTCGCGCGGTCGAGGTGCAGGGCGGGGGAGAAGGCGCCCATCCCGCCGGTGTTCGGGCCGCGGTCGCCGTCGAAGACGCGCTTGTAGTCCTGCGCGGTCACGAGCGGGATGACCCGCACACCGTCGCTGATCACGAAGAACGACGCCTCGCGCCCGGTCACGAAGCGCTCGATGACGACCACCTTGCCGGCGCCGCCGAAGGCGCGCTGGACCATCAGCCGCTGCACGGCCTCGTGGCCCTGCTCGTGGGTCTCGCAGATGAAGACCCCCTTGCCCGCCGCGAGGCCGTCGGCCTTCACGACCAGCGGCAGCGGGTGCTGATCGATGAACCGGCAGGCGGCGTCGACGTCGTCGAAGATCTCGAACGGCGCGGTCGGGATCCCGTGCCGGCGCATGAACTGCTTGCTGAAGGCCTTGCTCCCCTCGAGCCGCGCGGCCCCGGCGGACGGTCCGAAGACGGCGCGGCCGCGGGCCTGGATCTTGTCGGTCAGTCCCTGGCAGAGCGGCATCTCGGGGCCGACGACGGTCAGGTCGATCCCCTGGCGCGCGACGAAGTCGGCGACGGCATCGAGATCGGAAGAAGCGAGGGGAGGGCAGTCGGCGATCTCGGCGATGCCGGCGTTGCCGGGACTGCAGAACAACTCTTCGACGACCCGGCTCTGGCGGATCTTCCACGCCAGGGCGTGCTCCCGGCCTCCCCCGCCGATGACCAGCACCTTCATTTCCGCTTCCCCTTCCTCGTGGCACCGGAAGCGGCCCGAAGGCGCCCCCCGAACGCAGCCGCTTCCTTCCGCTCGCCCGGCCCACTTCGGGCGGCTCGCCCTGACGCGGCGCGATTCTCAAACAGGCGGGAATTAAAGGCAAGAAAAATGACCCTGTTAGCCGTGCGAGTAAGACGTAGGGGCCGGCCTCCGTGCCGGCCCGCAGGTTGCGCAGCGGGCCGCCACGGAGGGCGGCCTCTACCGCGCGTCACGCAGGAAGGCTGCCGCGTCTTCCGGCGGGGAGGGGTTGATGTAGAGCCCCGTCCCCCACTCGAACCCGGCGAGCGGCGTGAGCCGCGGCAGGATCTCGATGTGCCAGTGGAAGTCCCACGGCAGCGTCGTCCAGTAGCCGGCGCGCGGGGCTCCGGAGTGCGGGTTGGGTGCGTTGACCAGCATCCAGTTGAGCGGCGCGTCGCCGAGCACGACGTCGAGCCGGCGGAAGACCTCGAGCAGGTGCGCCGCCAGCCCCTCCATCGCGGCGTCCGAGATGTCGGTGAACTGGTGCTGGTGGCGGCGCGGGTAGAGGTGGATCTCGTAAGGGAAGCGCGACGCGTAGGGCGCGAAGGTGACGTAACCGTCGTCGACGTGGACGATCCGCGAGCCCTCCGTCAGCTCCTGGTCGAGCACGTCGCAGAAGAGGCAGCGTTCCTTGTGGTGGTAGTGCGCGCGGGCCGACTCCAGCTGCTGTGCGATCGCGGGCGGGGTCACCGGCGTGGCGACGATCTGCTGCGCGGGATGGTGCACGGTCGCGCCGGCCGCGAGTCCGTAGTTGCGGAAGAGCAGGATGTACTTGAAGCGCGGGTCGCGCAGCAGGTCGCCGATCCGGACCCTGCTGGCGTTGAGCGCGGCGGCCTGCTGCAGCAGCGGCAGCTCGTGAGGCTTGACGCGGTGCACCGGGGTCTCGATCACCAGCTCGTGCGCCCCGATCCCGCGCATCTTGTCGTAGACGCCGTAGCCGCGGCGATCGGCCTCCCCCTCGATCGCGAAGGCCGGGGCCTTGTTGGGGATGACGCGCACCAGCCAGCCGGGGGTGTTCGGCTGGCCCGACTCGCGGACCGCCAGCAGCTCGGGCGGAGTCGACGACTCGCGGCCCGGGCAGAAAGCGCAAGGCGGCTCGTCCTCGGGCGGGACCGGCGGCGCGAAGTGGAACTCCGACGGACGCCGGCTGCGCTCGACGGCGATGTTGACCCAGCGGCGATTGATCGGATCGTGGCGCAGTTCGCTCATCGGACGGTCTCCGTCACAGTGCGTTCCCGCTTCTCGGGCCGCCACGGAGGGCGGCCCCTACCGGTTCCTGCGCCGCGCGCAGCGTAGGGGCCGGCCTCCGTGCCGGCCCGCACCCTGCCGGTTCCTGCGCCGCGCGCAGCGTAGGGGCCGGCCTCCGTGCCGGCCCGCACCCTACCGGTTCCCGCGCCGCGCGCAGCGTAGGGGCCGGCCTCCGTGCCGGCCCGCACCCTACCGGTTCCCGCGCCGCGCGCAGCGTAGGGGCCGGCCTCCGTGCCGGCCCGCACCCTGCCGGTTCCTGCGCCGCGCGCAGCGTAGGGGCCGGCCTCCGTGCCGGCCCGCACCCTGCCGGTTCCCGCGCCGCGCGCAGCGTAGGGGCCGGCCTCCGTGCCGGCCCGCACCCTGCCGGTTCCCGCGCCGCGCGCAGCGTAGGGGCCGGCCTCCGTGCCGGCCCGCACCCTACCGGTTCCTGCGCCGCGCGCAGCGTAGGGGCCGGCCTCCGTGCCGGCCCGCACCCTACCGGTTCCCGCGCCGCGCGCAGCGTAGGGGCCGGCCTCCGTGCCGGCCCGCACCCTACACCAGCGAGTCGTGCCGGTCGCCGTCGTACGGGCGGACCGGCGTGTCGACCGGCTTCAGCGCATCGGCCGACATCCCGGCCGCCTCCGCCAGCGCCACCAGGTCGCTCATCGCCACCCCGGGCGGCCGCGCGGCCAGGAAGCGCCGCGTGCGGTTGAGCACCGCCTCGCCGGTCGCCTCGCGGGCTGCCGTGAGCGCTTCCGCCAGCTCCGCCACCGGCGGCGCCTCGCGGGCGCGGCCGGTCGGCCGGGCCAGCAGCGCCAGCCGCACGAGGTGCGCCAGGTGCCGATCGAGCAGCGGGCGCAGGTCGGCGAGTTCCTCGGGGGTCAGTCCCGCGGCGCGCGCTGCGGCCAGCGCGTCGCGCAGCCGGCGCACCCGCGCCGCCGGCTCGCCGGTCTGCTCCCGCAGCAGCGTCCCGAGCAGCGCGCGGGCGCCCCCGGCGATCGCTTCCGGGAACGGGGAGGGGAGCGGCACACCGAGCTCGCGCGAGCGGCGCACGATCCAGGCGAGTTCCTCCAGCGCCGCGGGCTCGAGCACCGGCAGGCGGCGCGAGGCGCGCTCGGCAGCCAGGTCGAGCAGCGCTTCCTGGATCAGCGGCGACGGCTCGGCGACCGGCCGGCCGTCGATTTCGATCGTCAGCGGCACGGCCGCTCCCTCGCCCGCGATCCGGTACGTGGAATTCGTCGTCGCGCCGGTGCGCAGGTGGACGACCTGTGCGTCCCCCTCGACCGTGAGCCCCCCGTCGTCCCCCGGGAGCGACGTCGGCGGGCTGGTCTCGTTGACGGCGAAGGCCCCGTACGCGGCCGCGACCGCGGAACCGGAGAGCTTGCCGCGCTGCTCGACTTCGTAGAGGTGCGCGGCGTGCAGCGCCAGCGCGTCGGCCGGGCCGCGCGCGACGGAGAGGACCTGCCGCCGGTAGACGTCGGCGCCGCTTCCCATCGCCGGGAAGTTCGACTCCGCGTCGCGCAGGCGGGCCGCGAAGTCGGGCTCCGGATCGATGCCGAAGACCTGGCGCGACAGCTCACAGGCCCGCGCCGCGTGGCGCAGCACCTGCGTCGCCTCGAGGCCCGCGATGTCGTCGAAGAACCAGCCGCAGGAGGTGGCCGAGAACAGCACCTGACGGATCAGCTCGAGCAGCGCCGCGGCCCGCAGCCGGCCCGCGTCGTCGAGCCCGGGCGCGGCATGGCGGGCCAGGAAGTCGGCCAGCCGCTCGGGGGACGGCGGTCGCACGAGGATCTCGCCGTACGCCTCCGCGGCCGCCCACGGGTCGCGGAACAGCGCCGTCCCGTGGCGGTCGACCAGCGCGAAGAGGCGGTCGCGCAGCATGGCCACGGCCGCCCGCAGCGGGGCCCGCCAGCCCCACTGCCAGCCGGCGGCGGCGGCCCCGCCGGCGGCGCCGGCGCCGCAGCCGCAGTCGCGCTCCCAGCGCCCGACGCCGTGGGCGCAGGACCAGGACGACGGCTCGGCGAGCAGCGCCTCCCAGCGCGCCGGGAGCCGGTGGAAGAGGTCGCCGACGTGGGTGACGTGCGCGAGGCCGGTCATGCGGGTCCGCACCAGCGCCTCGGCCAGCTTCTCCTCCGCCCCCTTCTGGTGGTGACCGAAGGTCTCGCCGTCCGCGGCGAGCAGGCGGAACCCGTCCTCGCCTTCGGGCATCGCGCCGAGCGCGCTGCGGAACGCGCCGAGCAGCGCCTCGCCCGAGGTCAGCGTGCCGCCGAACGCGGCAGCGCGGGAGAGCGGCCCGTCGAAGACGAAGATCGTGAAGGGACGGCCGGAGGGGAGCGGAACGCGGTACGGCCGCTCGGTCGGGACCCGCTGGCCGGAGACGTCGGACCAGGCCGCGCTGCCGGGCGGCCGGATCCGCAGCACCTGCTCGGGCGCGACGATCGTGAACGAGAGCCCGAAGTCGGCCGCGGCTTCGAGCGAGGCGACGTCGACCGCCGTCTCCGGGAACCACAGCCCCTCGGCTGCGCGCCCGAAGCGGGCCCGGAAGTCGGCCAGGCCCCAGGCCAGCTGCAGCCGCTTCTCGCGCGGCTCGGCGAGCGGCATGATCGGGTGGCCGTAGGGCTGCGCCAGGGCTGCGCCGTGCCCGGTGCGCTCGATCGCGGCGCGGTCCCCCGCGAGCGCGTCGGCCAGCACGTCCGGGCGCTCGGCCTCGAGCCAGGCGGCGAGGGTCGGCCCGATGTTGAACGAAATCCGTCCGAAGAGATTGACCAGCGCCACGACCCGTCCGTCCGGCCCGCGGACGGCGGCGCCGCCGAGCCGCTCGTAGCACTCGTCGGAGACGCGTTCGTTCCAGTCGCGGAACGGGGACGCGCTGGGCTGGCGCTCGACCCGCTCGAACCACGGGTTCTCGCGCGGCGGCTGGTAGAGGTGGGTGTGGACCGCGAGGTAGCGCAACGAGCGTCCCTAGGCCGCCGACGGGGTGCGCGTGTCGGGCGGCGCGGCGGCGCGGGCCGGGACCGGCTCCGGCGACGGGTCGCGCCCGGCGGCGATGAGGGCGAGTTCCATCGCCAGGCGCAGGCGTCCGGCGCGGCGGCGCTGGCGGTGCCGGCGCTTCAGGTGCCAGGCCGTGGCGAGCCCGGCGAGCAGCAGCAGGAAGACCGGGATCGCGGCCGGTGCGGCGCCGCGCACCGCGCCTTCCAGCTGGGCCAGCGAGATCGACGAGTAGTAGGCGGCCAGCACGATCGCCGGCGCGATCACGATGGCCGAGACGAGGTCGAACAGCAGGAACTTCGGCCAGCTCATTCGGAGCATCCCGGCGGTCAGCACGAACGGCGTCTTCAGGCCGGGGATGAGGCGGGCGATCGAGAGGGTCCACGGCCCGCGGTGGACGTAGAGGTGGCGGGCGCGGGCCATCGTGCGGGTCCGCATCAGCCGGCGGAGGCGGGGGTGGGTGTGCAGGTGCCGGGCGAGCCCGTGGCCCAGGACGAAGACGGCCAGGTCGCCGACGACGACCAGCGACGTGCCGATCACGATCGCCCAGAAGATGTCGACGACACCGAAAGCGGCCAGGAGACCGGCAGTGATCAACGCGTGCTCCGGAGGCGGCGCCGCCGCGGCGGCCCGGCCCGAAAGGGCAGCTCGGCCCGAAGTCGGTCGAGGCCGCGAAGATAAGGGGCGGGGGGGGGGCGGTCAAGGCGAGCGGGGGCGCAGCGCAGTGGCGCGGGGGCGGGGGGTGCGGGGCGGTCGGGGTGCTCGGGGCGGGCGGGGCGAAAGGCGTGGGGTAGCGCGGGGCGTGGGCGCGGCGGCAGGACGCTCAGCGAACGGGGTGCTCGGGGCAGGAGGCGTGGGGAGCGCGGGACGCGGGCGCGGCGGCAGGACGGTCAGCGCGCGGGGCGGCGGCCGCGGGCGGTCGGACCGCTGGGGTCGCGCGGCCGACCCGCCCCGGCCCGGCCCGGCGGCACCGGGATCCCGACAGAGAGAGCACGCGAATGCACATCCTCCGACAGAGAGGGCACTCGAACGCACACATTCCCGGGGGCCGGGTGGTTCAGCGACGCGGATTCCTGTTCCGGAGCCCCATCAGGCCCGGAAAAGCGGGGCCGCAAAGGCCTGAACGCGCTGCCGTCGTGCTTCCCTGCGGCTCCTCGGAGCCACGTTGTGCGTTCGACCCCCTTCTCTGCGCGCGGATGTGCATTCGACCGGGCTCTCTGTCGCTCGAGGCGTCCGCGGCCGGACCGGGCCGGACCGCACCCGGCACGCCGGCGCTAGGATGTCCGCGGAGGCTGGCGATGGCGGTCCTGGTGACGGGTGGCGCGGGCTACATCGGGTCGTTCGTGCTGCGCGCGCTCGCGGAGCGCGGGCTTGCGGCGGTCGTGCTGGACGACCTGTCCACCGGGCACCGCCGGGCCGCGGAGGGCTGGCCGCTGGAGGAGTTCTCCTGCGGCGACACCGACCGGGTCGCGGCCCTGATGGAGCGGGCGGGGATCGACGCGGTGATTCACCTCGCGGCGCTGTCGATCGTCGGCGACTCGGTGCGGGAGCCCGAGCGCTACTGGCGGCACAACGTCGGCGGGGCCGAGGGGCTGCTCGCGGCCTGCCGGCGGGCCGGGGTGCGGCGCTTCGTGCTCTCCTCGACGGCAGCGGTCTACGGCGAGCCGTCGCGCGTGCCGATCCCGGAGGAGCACCCGCTCGCGCCGACCAACCCCTACGGCGAGACGAAGGTGGAGATCGAGCGGCGGCTGGCGGCGGCGCAGGACGCCGACGGGCTGGGCTGGGTCGCGCTGCGCTACTTCAACGCGGCGGGCGCGAAGCCGGATGGCTCGCTGGGAGAGGACCACCCGGTCGAGACGCACCTGATCCCGCTCGCGCTGCGGGCGGCAGCGGGGGCGGCCGGCCAACCGCCGGCGGGACGGCGCGACGACGCGGCGGCGGGAGCCGAGGCGCAGGGAGCTCCGGGACGCGCTGTCGCGGGAGGGGCCGCAGGGGCCGGCGCTGCGGCGCTCACCGTCTTCGGCGACGACTGGCCGACTCCCGACGGGACCTGCCTGCGCGACTACGTCCACGTCCTCGACCTGGCGCGGGCGCACGTCCTGGCGCTCGACTGGCTCGGCGCGCACCCGGGCGGCGCGCTGGTCTGCAACCTCGGCGGCGGGCAGGGGACCTCGGTGCGCGAGGTCCTGGACGCGGTGCACGCGGCGACCGGCCGCGCCGTCCCGCACCGGATCGGGCCACGCCGCGCCGGCGACCCGGCCGTGCTGGTTGCGGCGGTGGGCCGCGCGGCGTCGGAGCTGGGCTGGCGCCCGGAACGCTCGGAGATCGGGACGATCGTGAAGGACGCGTGGGAGTGGGAGCGGAATCGGGGACAGCAACCGTAGGTCGGCAGGCCGTCCGAATCGGGGACAGCTTACCGACCTTCGGTCGCTGTCCCGGTCACTTCGCCCCTCTCGCCAGCAGCACGACCGGGATCGTCTTCAGCAGGATCTTGAGGTCGAGCGCCAGCGACCAGTTGTCGATGTACTCCATGTCGAGCTTCATCCAGGAGTCGAAGTCGATCTCGTTGCGCCCGCCGACCTGCCACAGGCAGGTGATCCCGGGCTTCATCGAGAGCCGGCGGCGCTGCCAGCGCTCGTACTGCTCGACCTCCTTGGGGAGCGGCGGGCGCGGGCCGACCAGCGACATGTCCCCGACGAAGACGTTCCAGAGCTGCGGCAGCTCGTCGATCGAGAACTTGCGCATCCACTTGCCGACCGGCGTGATCCGCGGGTCGTTGGTCATCTTGAAGACCGGGCCGGTCATCTCGTTCTGGGCCAGCAGCTCGGCCTGGCGCTGCTCCGCGTCGGAGAACATCGAGCGGAACTTGAGCATCTTGAACTGGCGGCCGGAGAGGCCGACGCGCGTCTGGCGGAAGAAGACCGGGCCGGGCGAACTGAGCCTGACGGCCAGCGCGGCCGCACCCAGCACGGGCGACAGCGCCAGCAGCCCCAGCCCCGACGCGGTCACGTCGATCGCCCGCTTCAGGAACAGCGCGATCGGGTCGGCCGGCGTCGAGCGCAGCGTCAGGATCGGCGTCCCCTCGAACTCGCCGATGTAGGTCCGCGAGAGGATCACGCCGACCGCGTCGCCGCGCAGGTGGACGGTCGTGCCGACCTCCTCCAGCTTCCAGATCGTCTTCTCGTGGCGCGCAGCTTCGTCCAGGCCGACCGCGAAGATGACCGCGTCGACGACCGAGCGGTCGACGATCTGCGGCAGCTCCTCGACGGTGCCCATCGTCGCGCGCGCCGGGTCGCCCTCGCGCTCCCCCGGCAGCGAGACGAAGCCGGCGATCTTGTAGCCCAGGTACGGCCGGCGCGCGATCGTTTCGGCGATGTCCCGCGCCGCCGGTCCGGTCCCGACCACGACCGCGTTGAGCATCCCGTACCCGTGCAGCCGCAGCAGGTTGAAGGTCTCGCGCACCGCCAGCCGCACCAGCGCGAACCCGGCGAAGGCGAAGGCCAGGGCCAGGGCGACGACCGCGCGCGAGAAGACCCGGTCGCGCAGGACGTAGGCGAAGGCGAAGGCGCCGACGAACGCGATCGGGAAGGCCCTGCCGACCGAGAACAGGATCTGGACCGCGCCGCGGATCCGCGGCCATTCGTAGGCGCCGCCGAGGTAGAGGGCGCCGAGGACGATGGGAAGGAGGCCGACGACGAGGATCGAGTACTCGGGCTGAAGGCGGACCGCCCCGGTCCAGATCTCCGACACGCGTGGCAGGACCTTGGCGCGGACCTGGAACGCGAGCAGCAGCGACAGCGCCGTGACGGCGACGTCGGCCGCGGCCAGCAGGAAGACCGTGGGATGGCGGTTGTCGGCCTGAAGCACGCCCATGAATGTACCCTTAAAGGGCCGGCCGTCACGGCGGCGGACCGGCTCGGACGGAGGCGCACGTGGGCGGGCAGCAGGGCACGACCCCGGGAACGGCGCGCACGGTGCCGCTTTTCGGGCTCGACGTTCGGGTCGAGACGCTGCCCGAGGCGGTCGCCGCGATCGACGCCGTCGTCCGCGCCCGCCGCCCGACCCTCCACGTCGTCCTCAACGCCCTGAAGGCCTCCGAGATCGCCGGCGACCCGGCGATGCGCGAGCTGCTCCGTTCGTTCGAGATGGTCCACGCCGACGGCACCTCGATCGTCTGGGCCAGCCGGATCCTGGGGCGGCCGCTGCCCGAGCGTGTCGCGGGGATCGACCTGTTCGCTGCGCTGCTGAAGCTGGCAGCCGAGCGCGGCTACCGGCCGTACCTGCTCGGCGCGCGGCGCGAGGTCGTGGAGGAGGTCGCGCGCCGCGCCCAGGCGCAGCACCCCGGGCTGCAGATCGCGGGCTGGCGCGACGGCTACTGGGACGCGAGCGACCCCGCGGCCGAGGCGGCCGTCGTGGCGGCGATCCGCGCGGCCCACCCCGACCTGCTGTTCGTGGCGATGCCCACGCCCCGGAAAGAGCTGTTTCTGGCGCGGCACAAGGACGCGATGGCGGTACCGTTTTCGATGGGCGTCGGCGGATCGTTCGACGTGCTCGCCGGCAAGGTGACGCGGGCGCCGCGCTGGATGCAGCGGGCGGGCCTGGAGTGGTTCCACCGCTTCCTGCAGGAGCCGCGCAAGATGTGGAAGCGCTACCTCGTGACCAACAGCCGCTTCGCGTGGCTGCTGCTCAAGGAGCTCGGTCGAGGGCGTTGAGCCCGGCCAGCGCGCGCAGCATCCAGGCCTGGCACCAGCGCAGGAACGGCGTCTTGACGAGGCCGCCCGGCCGGAGCTGGTACGCGAACCAGCCCTCCGGCAGCCAGAGTCGATCGACCGTCCAGCGCGCGACCCGCTCGGCGGCCGCACGGTGCGCGGCGTCGCCCCGGCCGAGCCGCGCGAGCGTGAGGATCCCGACCGCGGCCGAGTGCGCGTCGATCGGCCACGGCGTGTGGCGGTAGTACCAGGGGCGGCCGTCGGCGTCGAAGAAGTGCGCGGCGTAGTGCGCATGGCCGCGGTCGAGCCGCGCCTGCGGGACCAGCGCCTCGGCATCGGCGCCGAGGCCGTCGGCCGCAGCGCGGATCGCCGCGAGGCTGGCCAGGTTGAACGCCGTGTGGAAGCCGTCCTCCCAGGCGTGGTGCCCGGCCTCGCCGTAGGTCCAGCCGCCCTCGTCGTTCTGCCGCGCGAGGGCCCAGCGCACGGTCGGCGCGATCTCCTCCAGTGCGGCCGTGTCGCCGTCCAGCACCGCGACGCGCGCGACCGTCTCCGCCGCCAGCAGCGTGGCGTTGACGATCACCGCGTCGTCGTCGGGGGAGTAGGACCAGCAGAACCCCTCGGCGAGCGCGGTGCGGCGCAGGTCCTGCCGGACGAACGCCGCGGCGGGGCGCATCGCATCGGCGGCGGCGCGCGCCAGGGCCGGGTCGTCCGTCGCGAACCGAACCCGCGCCGCGTCGAGCGCCCGCACCACGAACCCGGTGCAGACCGAGGTCGGCACCCCGCGGCGGATCCACCGCCCGCGGGCCTGCCAGTCGAAGGGGTAGCCCCAGCCGTGGCCGTGCGCGGTCGGCGTGGCCAGCCGCGGCAGGTCGGCGGCGAGGCGGCGCGCTTCGGGGAGCGCGCGCTCCCGCCACGCCGGATCCCCGGCCAGGAGCAGCGCCGACTCGAGGCCCAGGGCGAGCGCCTTCGGGTTCCGCAGCCCGGGGATGCCCAGCAGCGGCCGCAGGTTGACGGGCGAGCGCTTGACCGCCTGCAGCAGCGCCAGCCGGCCGGCCGGCGACGCGCGCAGGAGAGTCGCCGGAAAGCGCGTGGCCATCAGGCCGTCGAACGGGTCCCAGCCGGTCCAGTCGCGGGAGACGCAGTACTCCCAGGTCCGCGCGAGCGCTTCGGATGGGGCCGGGGCGGTCATGCTCCCGTGGACGGCAGGCGCACGGCGATCGGCTGGCGCGTTGCGATCGACTCGAGGATCGCGAACGTCGTGGCGGTGGTCAGCGCCTGGCTCTCGAGCGAGATCGCGGGGATGCCCGTCCGGACGGCTTCCAGGAACGCGGCGACCTCCTCCGCGTACCCCTTGGCCTGGCCGCTGGCCTTGCGTCGTCTTCGCGTCGCGGCCGCCGTGGATCTCCACCGACCGCCAGTCGTGGATGATCCCGCCGCGGCCGCCGGCGAACGCCTCGAGCCGCTCCTTCGGGACGCCCGGCGCGGCGTTCCCCTGGTAGACGAGGACGCCGACCGACCCGCCGTCGAATTCGATCATCGCGGTCAGGGAGCCGTCCGCATCCGCGCCGAAACGCGAGGCGGTCACGCGGACCGGGCGCTCGCCGCAGAGGTACTGCATCAGGTCGACGAAGTGGCACCCTTCGCCGATGACGCGGCCGCCGCCTTGCAGCGGGTCGAGCAGCCAGTGCTCCGCCGGCAGCGGTCCGGCGTTGACGCGGTAGGTGATCTGGGTCGGCGCGGCCGACGCGACCAGCGCGTCACGCAGCGCCACCGCCAGCGGCGAGAAGCGCCGGTTGAAGCCGGTCTGGACGATCCGTCCGGCGCGTTCGGCGACGGGGAGCAGGTCCGCGAGGTGCTCGGGGGAGACGGCCAGCGGCTTCTCGACGAAGACGTGCTTCCCGGCGGCGAGCGCCGCGTCGGCGAGCGGCCCGTGATGGTCGTGCCGGGTGGCGATGAAGACGGCGTCGAGGCGCGGGTCGCGGACCAGCTCCTCCGCGTCGCTGCCGGCCTCCGCGAACCCGAACCGCTGCGCCGCGTCGGTCGGCGGTGAACCCCTTGGCGGTCGCCACCTTCACCAGCTCCACGCCGGAGCGTCCCTTCAGGTGCGGCAGCAGGTAGGAGCGCGCGAACGAGCCGGCGCCGGCGAAGCCGATGCGCAGCGTGCCCGGCGTGGCGGCTGCGGCGACCGGACGCAGCGCGACCGTCTTTTCGGCCCGCGCCCGCTCGGCGTAGGTCAGCACGATCCCGATGTGCGGCTCGACCCGCTCCCCGGTGACGATCCGGTACGCGTCCTCGGCCTGCTCGAGCGGGAAGCGGTGGGTGATCAGCGCGGGGAGATCGACGCCTCCGGTGGCCGCGGCCTCGAGGAACGAGGCCATGTTGCGTCCCTCGGTCCAGCGCACGAAGCCGTAGGGGTAGTCGAGGCCGCCCTCTTCGTAGCCGGCGTCGTAGCGCCCCGGCCCGTAGGAGCGGCTGATCACGAAGTCCAGCTCCTTGCGGTAGTAGTGCGGGTCGCGCGGCAGGTCCATCGGGAAGGCACCGACCGCGACGACGCGCCCGCGCACGCGGGAGACCGACGCCGGCCAGCTCGACCGGGTCCTTGCTGTCGGCGGAGGCGGTGATGATCACGGCGTCGACGCCGTGGCCGTCGGTGAGCGCGGCGCAGGCGCCCTCGACGTCGTCCTTCCCGCGGACCAGCGCGTGGGCGAGTCCCAGGCGGCGCGCCGTCTCGACCGCGTGGGCCGAGACGTCGGTCCCGATCACCGCGCAGCCGGAGCGGCGGAGGAGCTGCCAGGTGAGCTGGCCGAGCAGGCCGAGGCCGATCACCAGCACGCGGCTGCCGAAGCGGGACCTCGGCGCGGCGCACGCCCTGCAGCGCGATCGCCCCGACCGTGGCGAACGAGGCGCCTCCTCGAAGTCGAGGCCCTCCGGGATCGGGACGACGAGGTTGCGGGGGACGAAGACCAGCTCGGCGTGCGTGGCGTAGTCCTGCCCGCCGCAGGCGACGCGGTCGCCGGCGTGGAACACCGGCTCGCCCGGGTCGGTCTCGAGCACGACGCCGGCCGAGGAGTAGCCGAGCGCCTTGGGCTGGTCGAGCTTCTCCTGGACCTTGCGGAAGGTCGCCGCGAGGCCCTCTTTCTTCATGTTGTCGAGGACCTTGCTGGACCTTGTCGGGCCGCTGCCGCGCCTTGCCCAGCAGGCTGGCCTGCGCCGCCTGGACGGTGGAGCGCTCGGTGCCGGCGCTGATCAGGGAGGCCCGGTTGGCGACCAGGACGAAGCCGGCGGGGCGGGAGGGGGCCGGGCTCTCCTCGAGGGAGAAGGCGCCGGTGCGGAGGTTCTGGAGGAGCTGCTTCATGGGAGGGGCGTTCTCCGGGGGGACTCCGAGGCGGGAATCTATCGCACGGGGGGGCCGCCGTCCGCCGCATCGGGTCCGGGTCCGGCTCCGGGTCCGGGTTCGGTTCCCGTTCCGGCGAGTCGCGCACGGTCACCCGCCGCTTCGCGGCAGCGGGAGATGACGAAGGGCGTCTTGCCCGACGGGTTCTTCTCCAGCGCCTCGACGTACTCGAACACGATCCGCGTCCCGGGGGCGAGGCGGAGCGCGGCTTCGTCGCGGATCGGTGCCTCGAGGGCCGCCGTCGGTTCCCCCTCCGGGACGACGCGGATGACCAGTTCGCCGGGCTCGGTCTGCACGAGCTGGGCCTCGCGGATCCCCGTCGCGTCCTTGAAGAGGTGATCGAGGCGGCCGACCAGCCGGCCGGCGGCGTCGATGACGAAGTCCTCGACGCGACCCACGACGCGTTCGACGAGCCGGCCGCCTCTCCCGCAGGGGCAGGTGGCCTCTGCGCTCGGGACCGCGACGTCTGCCGTGTCGTAGCGGATCAGGAACATCGCGCGGTTGCCGAAAGCGGTCGCGATCAGTCGCGCCGGCTGCCCCGCAGCGGCGTCGCGGCCCGCGTCGTCGAGGAACTCGAGGAAGCTGTGCTCCTCGCGCACGTGGAGCCGGCCCTCCGGGCACTCCACGATGTTGCCTGCCAGTTCCGTGTTGCCGTACCAGACGCGCGGCGGGGTGCCGAACGCAGCCCGGATGACCTCGCGCTGGTACGGCAGGAGGGTCTCGCTGGCCGTGATGACGGCGCGGGGCCGGATCTCGAGGCCTGCATCGAGAACCGCGCTGGCAACCAGCGCGATCGAGGAAGGGTAGCCGTGGATCAACTCCGGCCCGAACCGCGCGAGCGCTCGGGCATAGGCCGGAAGGTGCCGTGGAGCCATGTGGTAGGAGGAGAAGATCAGCTGCTGCTCGGCGTAGTTCCGGACCCAGAAGGGCGGGCGGTCCTGCTCCGCGGGAGCCACCGGGTGGCCCGCCAGGGTCGCGGTCCGCACGCCGCGCGGGCAGCCGTGCCACGAGCGGTGCTGCCAGGCGAAGGCGTTCTCGCGCTCGACCGCCTGCGCCAAAGTCAGCAGCTCGAGCGGCGTTCCGGTGGTGCCCGAGGTGTGACGGATCAGGGTCTTTCCGTGGGCGGAGGCGTCCCGGGCGTAGTAGGACGCGATCCGCTCGCGGAGCGCCGTCTTCGACAGGATCGGCGCGGCCGCGATCTCGGCACCGCGGGCCAGCCCGGGGATCGCCGCGTAGTGGTCCGAGTGGCGCATGGCGTCGGCGAGAAAGGTCGCCGCCTGCCGGCGCGACTCGGCGACGAGGTCGTCCGTTCCCGTCCACTGCGTGAGGTCGAGTTGGCTGGCCGCTTCTTCGAAGGCGCGGCCGAATCGCTGCTTCTCGACCCGGAGGCTGTGCCAGGTCGTCGCGAGCGAGCGCAGCCAGCCCGGTGCGCGCGCGTAGAGCTTTCTGGAAGCGGAGCTGCCGTAGGCCACGGGTATCCCCGGGGAGTCTAGTCGCGGCCGTGGGCCGGCGGGGCCTCCCCGTCCGGGGCGAGGACGGGCGCCCAGCCGAAGTGCGGGCGATAGGGGCGCCAGTCGGGCGAACGCTCGCCCTCGGTCGCGATCTCCGGCATTCCGCCGGGAAACAGCCAGGCGAATCGCTCGGGGTCTTCCAGCGGCCGTTGCAGGAGCGGGATGCGGGCCGGATCGAAGCCCATTTCGAGCGCCGCCGCCCAGTCGACGGCCCAGGGGTTGGTCCCGGCAACCAGCACGCCGGACGGAACGGGGTCGGGGGCCAACGGGCCGTTCCCCTCACCGCCGACGATGCCGTCCACGACCGCGAAGTAGCGTCGCGGCGTCTCGCGGCGCTGTCCGTCCGCACCGTACCAGAGGAGGATCTGGTTGAGGTCCATGACCATCCGCCAGGTGGTGTCGTTGCCGTACCAGTTCCCGGAGCGGATGACCCGGTTCGTGTCGCCGAAGGCGCCGCGCCCGGCCCGCTTGACCCAGCGGGCCCAGGCGCCGCCCGTGCCGCCCGTCGCGGTGAGGGCTTTCTTGAAGGCCTGGATCGCCCGCGATTCGAGGGAGCGCTTGAGCCCGGCGTCGGGGAACTCGTCGCCCCCCTCGGCCGGAGAGCCCACCGTGTGGTGCGGCAGGCAGTTCCGGTAGCCGTTGATCCCGACCAGGTTCTTCAGCGCCAGGGTCACGCCGGTCTTCTTGTGCGTCTTCATCTTCGGGATGTTGATGAAGACGTCGGCCATCATCGGCGTGGCGCAGACGACGTACTCGTGGCGGCCGTCCGAGTGGAAGCGGCGGGTCTCCTCCATGTCGTAGTCGGCGCCGTAGAAGCGGCCGCTGCCGGTGTAGGTGGCGAAGGCGCTGCGGTCCCCCAGATCGACGTGAACGTAGCCGTTGGGGTCGCCGGGGAGGGGGAGCTTCTGCTTCGTCACGCCCCCCTCCGCGATCCAGCGCTCGCGGCGGAGGTCGAGCAGTTCGACGGGGTGACCCTCGGCGCGGTACCGGGCGACCATGTCGCCGAGGCCGGTGCGGGCCAGGAGCAGGTCGAAGTCGGAGTCGGTCTGGGGGCCGTCGCAGATGACCACGCGGCCGCGGCCGTCCAGGGCGGCAAGGACCTCGTCGAGGACGGCGCGGATGACTGCGGGGTGGGTGACGACCTCCTCCCAGCGGCCGGGGTGGTCCCAGTTGGACTCGCAGATGAGGTTGGGCTTGAGGACGACGAGGTCGCCGGGGGAGGCGATCGAAGGGGGTGGTGGGGCGGACCTCGAGCCAACGCGCGTCCCAGTCCCGCTCACGTCAGGCGGTACCTGGAGCGACTCGAGCGCGCGTCGGAGCGCAGGAGCGGCCTTGCAATCGTCGCCGCCAGCCGATGAACGGACCGCATCGGCCGCTCGCCGCAGACGGTCACCACCTGCATGCGGTCCAAGCGATCGGTCAACGGCGACTTTGCGGCCGCGGAAGGGCTCCATGCGGATCATGCTCCGACTTTAGGTTAGTATTGCTGCGCCCAATCTAACGGGTCGGGCGGCGTTCTCGCCACATACCGCCTCCCGGACTGCCGGGTGTAACGGGCTACCCTCGGACTGTGCACAAGCGAGGAACATCGGCGTTGCTTTCGGAACGTGATCGGATGGCGTCTCCGCAGGAGCGATACCTGCGGGGCTGGAGTCTATCGGCGATTGTCGGCGGTAGCCTGGCTCTGTTGATCGTGGGCTTCCTGCTCTTTCCCCCCGACCGCGTGCTCCTCGCGATTGCCGCGGTCGTAGTCGGGGTCTGGACCCTCGTCGCACTCGTTGTGTCCCCGATCGGATTTCTCGCGTTTATCATGGGGCTGTACGGTTCGATGCAAGCGTTCTTGCTGGAGCAGCAGGTTCTGTCACTCGGGGCATTCGAGATTAACGCGAGCAAGCTCTTCGTGATCGTCGTGACGAGCCTGCTGCTCTTCCGATTGCTTCTCGAGATGGCGAAGTTCGGGCGCCTGCCCAAACCCACCCTGAGTATCGTGATGTCTGCACTGCTCGCGGCATGGGCAGGGCAAGCGCTGTTTCGCAGTCCGAACGCGAGCGAGGGAACAGCCGTCGTAGCGCGGATGGCAGCCTGCAGCGTGGCGTTCTTCTATTCGTACGCATTCACTCGGACTCGCCGCGACTTCTGGTTTCTCTGGCTCGGGAGCGCCCTGACAACGATCGCTGCTAGCGGATTGGCCCTGTTCGAGATCCTACGGGGGCGCGCAACCGAAGTGGTTGCAGTCGGGGAGTTCCGCGGCGCCGGGGGCTTTGGCGGAGCCGTCGCAACCGGAACAGTAGCGTTTTTCGGCATGGCGCTCGCCGTGGCCGTGCTGCAGTCCCTTCGACTCTCACGCAACGGCCGTCTACTTGCCATGATCACGGTCGCGGCGGGGGCGATCGGCATCGTGGCGACGTTCACACGGACGGCCATCGTGGGGACCGTGTTCTTCCTGGTTCTATTCCTTCTGTCGTCGCGCGGCAGCCTGAGAGAGCTCTCCGTCCTGCGACGACTCGTCGTTGCTGCTCTGGTCCTGGGCGCCATCGGTGCGAGCTTCCAGTTTGTCTCGACCGAGACGATGCTATCGAGAGTCTCCGACCTGCCTGGGCAGGGCGGTACCGTTGCCATTCAGTCCGAGTCGGGCAGTGGCCGCGGGCTGATCTGGTCGAGCCTCCTGCGGCTCCAGTCCCGCGCTTCACCACTCGAGTGGTTTGTCGGTCACGGGATGCTGGCGGTCCCATCCGACCTGTCGCGTGTGATTCGCATTGCGGTGGACGGGCACAACTCGATTCTGGACATCCTTTACGACACGGGAATCGTTGGCCTCGTGCTCTACATGGCGCTCGCCTTCGCCTTGTTCCGAGAGCTGCGAGCGAGAGCGGATTTCTCCGACGAAGTAGCCGGCGTTGCCGCCATCTGGTGGTGCTACATCGTTGCCTATTTCATGAGCACGGAGATGTTCAACGGCTTCGTCTACATGGTCGGTGCTCGATGGTATTCGTTGATCATCACGGGTGCCATCCTTGCTCTGCCTGTGCGTGCCGGGAAGGACGGTATCGCTACTGTCTAGAGGACGGCCGAATCGATGCGCATTTGTGTCATCAACGCGATCGCACCGCCCGCCTCGGGGTCACGATCCGAAAGGACGCTCCACCTTTCCCGGGCTCTTGTGCGCGCTGGACACGCCGTGATCGTTGTGGGCGCGGACCTGCCCTCCGGATTCGTTCCTGTGGACCCATCGACGGACGGCTTGATGGAAGCGGCTGGCGTCGAGACGATTCGGATGGCAGCGGGGTGGCCGGCGACTTTCAAGTATCAGAGAAGCAGTTGGCCGCGAGTTCGTGGCGCCCTCGCGGAAATCGCCTGGCCCGACCGGTGGGCGGGATTCGGTCTGCGAGCGGGGCGGTGGCTGGTTCGCAATGCCGACCGGTTCGATCTGGTGATCTCGTCCGCTTTTCCATGGAGCGACCTTCTGCCGGGGCTAACCCTCGCAGGTAAAGGCCCGCAGTGGCTCGTCGACTACGGCGATCCGTGGTCGCTCGCGAACGTTCGCGGGAGTTGGCGGCGAACCCCGGAGTATCGGGTTGAGCGTGGAATCCTTCACGCCTGTAGCGGAGTCGTCGTCACGACGGAGCCAACCCGGAGTTGTTCACCCACCACTTCGGGCTTGAGGAGCATCGGATCCTCGTTCTCTCGGCGGGGGTCGAGCCCGTCCCCCTTCCCCGGCCGTCATCGAACTCGCCGCTGAAGATCCTGCATGTTGGGGCTGTCTACGGTCCCCGCCTTTCTCCGATTCCGTTTCTGGAAGCGTTCGCGAACTGGCGGCTCCGCTCCGGTCGCGCCGCTCGTCTTGTTTGGTGTGGTCCCATCGACGATCCCGAAATGCTCGCAGCAGTGCGCCACCAGGCGGACGAATATCGTCCGTATGTTGGCCAGGACGAACTGAGAGACCTGGAAGCCGACTCCCACGCAGCTCTTGTACTCGGTAACCACGGTGGTCAACAGATCCCGGCCAAGGTCTGGCGAGCGCTCGGTCGAAACCGTCCCCAACTGATCGTCGTCGAGGCTGAGAACGATCCCATGTGTCGCCTCACGGAGCTTCAATCGAGCGCGGTCTTCACCTGGGGAGATGCCCCGGCGATCGCGGATGCGCTGGAGCGGCTCGCGACACTCGTTGCGGGCTGGGACTTCACTCCGGGTCGTCTAGCGCCCGAGGCCGCAGGACTGACGTGGGATTGCAAGGCCAGGCGCCTCTCCGACTTTGCCCAGGAACTCCGGCCATTGACTAGCGCCCCGGGAAGGCGGCGGGTTACGGTGCCCGGCCCTGCGCTGCTGGTTGCGGCATGCACCTTGCTCGGGTTGAGGCCGTTCACACGCCTGATGGCAGGGAGTTCCTGACATGTTGCTCGGGAGTCTAGTGCGCGGCGCGCTCGTGCTCTACTACCGGATGCACCTCGGCAAGGTGGGCCGGAACTTCCGCCTCGGTCTCGGCTCTACGATCCTCAACCCTTCGCAGGTGTCGATCGGCGACGACGTCTATCTGGGCCCCGGGACCTACATGACCTCGCCTACGTCGATTCTCATCGGCGATCGAGTGATGTTCGGACCCCAGGTGATGCTGATCGGGGGCGATCATGACCTGTCGAGTACTGAGGTCCCGCTTCGCTTCGCCCCGGCGCCACCGAACCCACCGCCGATCGTGATCGAGGACGATGCCTGGATCGGCTCGCGGGTAACGATCCTAAAAGGCGTCCGCATCGGCCGCGGCGCCGTCGTGGGGGCGGCCAGCCTCGTAACGAGGGACATCCCTCCCATGGCGATCGCGGTGGGGAACCCTTGTCGCGTGATCAGTTATCGCGGAGGCGACGGTGCCGGTCGGGGAGGCGCTGCGTCGGGGGGCTAGCGGCCGCCCAAGGACTCATAGACGGTTTCCAGCCCCACGAGGCCGGACTCCCCTTCTCCGGTCGCAGCTGCCGCCCGGCAGCCGTCGCCGACGAGAGCAACGGAGACCGCTTCGAGCAGCGACTCGACGTCCCCCGAACGGTGAACGCACACGCCGGCTGGCCGGGGCGCTGCATCCGAGGCGACGACTGGGACACCGAGCGCGATGGCCTCTCGGATCGATACGGCATCGCCGTCCGTTCGCGTGGGACGGACGAACACTGCTGCGCGCGCGATCGCGGGAAGTGCATACTCATCGACGAACACGCCCAGCCGGGTGCCGAGCGCGGCGCGCAGGCGACTCTCGTGCGAAGCGAAGTAAGCGTGCTCGTCCGCTCCTCGTGGCGCCTGTGCCAGCAGGAGCGCGAGTCGGAACGCCCGCCCTCTGGCGATCAGGCGTTCACACATCGAAGTGAGGAGGTCGAGCCCGTAGACGTCGACTTGCGATGCGAGCGGAGGAAGGGTCCGGTAGACCAGTGTCACCAGGAGTGGAAGCCCGGGCGCTTCGTCCAGCCAGCTCTGCAACCGCGGCGAGGCGAGCGTGGCCTCGCTCGGCGCCGGAGCAAGGTACGCGGGAATGATGCTCACGCGGTCCGCCGGGATGAGTTGTGCGATCGCTTCTCCGATGTGACTGTTCACGGCGACGACGTGATCGGCTCTCCTTATCGCGGCGCGGTGGAACAGGTCCAGCCCGCGGCGACGGGTCAGCGCACTGAACGGCTCGCCATGGAGCGTGAGCACCAAGGGAAGCCTCCGCGACCGCGCGGCAAGCGTCGCGACGAGGGTCAACGGGCTCAGCCGATCATGGAGATGAACGACGCCCCTTGCGTGGCGTCGGGTCCAGGCCCAGTGCCGCCATATTGAGTTCCCCAGGAACAGGGAGTGGGAGGCGGGAGGAGGTGGAGTCCGGGCGGCGGCCAGAGTCGAGACTTCCCATCCGCGCGACCGCAGCCCCGAAATGAGCCTCAGGAGGTGGATGGAGATCCCTCCGAAGGGGGGGGGCAGCGGCCCGATCTGGGTCACCCGCCGGGCGGGACTAGGGAGAGTCAAACGATCGTCCATGGGAGGCCATCCAGTTGGCCAGTGAAGCAGCCAGTGTACTCTGGCTGCCCGCACCGGAGTGGTGCCTCTCGCGCGCCACTTTCGCTCCTCGTGTGAGCTGGCTAAGATCCGCCCCGGACGGAGGACACGGAGTGGCGATTCGCCAGCTCAGGAAGATCCGTCGGGTTGCCGCCATGCCGCCATCGGCCATCGCGGCCAAGATCGGTGAGAAGCTGCGGCGGGACACGTCGCACGCAGTGCTATCCCTTCTTGACCGCGTCCGGCCGACATTCGGTGAGCACGCCGGCATTCCGCGTACCCCGCTGAGCGCGATCCTCCCGCCGCCGACCGTCTCGCTGCTCCTGGATCATGCGGCGCAGTTTCGCCACTCAGCCGAGGAGATTCTTGCTCACCGGTTTGAACTTCTCGGCTCGCGCCCATCCGAAGTGGCCCACGGGATAGCATGCCGCGGCACAGGCGGCTACCGGTATGAGTGCGCCACCGACGCACCCGGGGGAGGCGGGATCGAAAGCCTCGTGCTGAGGCTGACACCGAAGAACCAGTCGAGGGCTCGTGCTATCCGGGGGCTCATCGATGCCGAGTATCACCCTATCGACTGGCAGCTCGACTTCAAGTCGGGCTACCGCTGGTCAGAGCGAACGTGGCATGGGTACGTCCCCATCGGCCACGCGCCCGGCGTCGACGTACTGATTCCCTGGAAACTGTCCCGGATGCAACATCTTCCTGTCTTGTGCTGGGCGTATTCGCTTGCTCGCGCCGGCGCGAACGGGTTCCGACTGCCGGACACTTACGCGCGCGAGTTCCGGAACCAGGTGCTTGACTTCATCGCCGCGAGTCCTCCCCGCTTCGGCGTCAACTGGCGTTGCCCGATGGACGTCGCCATCCGAGTCGCCAACTGGCTGCTCGTCTATGACCTTCTGCGCGCTCTGGGTGCTCGATTCGACGAGGGATTCGAGACGGAGCTGTTGCTTGCCACTGCGGACCACGGGTCCTTTGTGTTCGATCATCTCGAATGGAACCACGGTGTCCGCGGCAATCACTACCTGCTGGATCTCGTCGGACTTCTCTTCGCTGCGGCCTACCTGCCATCGTCGGCCGAGACGACGCCATGGCTGGCCCGGAGTGTCACTGAGCTTGCGCTGGAGGCACGCAGCCAGTTCCTCGGCGACGGCGTCCACGTCGAACGGTCTCCCGCGTATCACGCGTTGTGCGCGCAGGCCCTCGCGCATGCCTACGGTCTCATCGAACGGATTCCCGGGGAACGGCGAGAGGAGGTAGGACGAGAGATTCGGGAGTCCGACTCCCGGCATCCGCGACGGCGTGACGTCAGCCTAGCGGACGCGCGTCGCTTAGGGCTCGAAGTCCTCGAGCAGCAAGGCCTAGGAGAGACCTGCGAAAGGGCGCGACATTTCCTTGAGGCAGTCGTGAAGTGCGACGGCACGCTGCCGCAGTTCGGGGATGATGACAGCGGGAAGCTCTTCAAGCTGCACGTCCCGCGCCCGCTTCCTGTCGCCGTCCTTGTCCCGGAGGCCGATCCGGCAGAGGCAGCGAGCGCTCCCCGATGGACTCCATCGGAGGACCTGCGCGACGTGTCCGGGGCGCGTGCCGCACTGGCTGCGGTGGCTGGGGTGGGTAGCGATTGCAGTTCCGGTGATATCGAGGGAGCCTTGCTGCGGAATGTGTCGAAGCCGCTGCAAGGTGATCGCCCCGCGCACTCTGCAGAATCGGGCCCGCCGGAGGCATTAGATTCAGGCAGAAGCACTTCGTTCCTGCGTTTCGACGAGGGAGGGTTCTACTGCTACCGCTCAGAACGCCTCCATCTCGTCGTACGTTGCGGTTCATGGTCCGCCCATGGTGCCGGCGGTCACATGCACAACGACCAACTGTCTCTCGAACTCGCGCTCGACGGCGTCGACATCCTGGTGGACCCCGGCACCTTCATCTACACGGCGCTACCAGTTTGGAGGAACCGCCTTCGATCGAGTCTCGCGCACAATGGCCCCGTCGTCGACGGGAGGGAACAGAACCCCCTCGCAGGCGAACTCGACGCGGTGTTCTGGCTGCCGGAGAGAACGTACGCGAAGGCCATCGAGGTCGGGCAGACGCACTTCGTCGGGGAACATGTGGGATACGGAGCGGTGTGTCGTCGCCGGATCAGGATCGACCGAGAGCGGCTCCACGTCGAGGACTCGGACGCTGCGGGACGGGAGGTCTCCGTCCTTCTTCAATTCCCACCAGCGCTGGTTCTTCGCGGCGAGGCCGGAGGGGCATGGTCCGTGATGGCGTGCGACGCGGAGATCGCGCGCCTGTGCGTGCACTCGGGCCGGGCCATGGAGACCTCCGGCTGGTACTCACCGGGATACGGGCACCTGACACCCGCGCCGGCCATTCAGCTGGTCGGCGCGGGTATCGTCGAGTGGTCGATCGAACCGCAGATTCGGGTCGGCTAGCAGTCACCTGATCCGAGCGCGGAACCCCCGCCCTGCGCGGGGGCTAGGGTGCGGGAACATCGACCGACGACGCGGGAATCGGACGTCGCGCCAGGAGCCAGGTGGCGCGGGCGTAGTTCACTCCATTCAGAGCCGCATAGGTCATGAGTACGCCAAAGGCCGCGCCTGCCGGGCCGAAGCGCGGAATCAAGGCAAACTGCAGCCCTATCCCCCCAAGCAACACCCCGAGCGCCACCCCGGCCTGGTAACGGAAGTCCTCGAACCGCATGACGACCGTCGCGTGAGGGCTGAAAGCGAGCGAAAGAAAAGCGGAAGCGGCGAGGATGCGGAACGTCAGCACCGCCTCGGGGTACTTCCCGCGGTCGACGAACGGGAGGACCCACCCCGCAAGCCAAGCTCCAGGACGAAGAGCGGGAAGGTCAGTGCCACGACCTTCCGGTGCTTGCGGAACAGCGCATCTATCTCCGACACGCTGGCGGCGTGCTGCACCGCTGGAAGCAGGATCGCCTGCACGGCGGAAACCAGGAGGACGAGCAACGCATAGTACTGGAAGGCCGAACCATACGCGGCGAGCGCCTGATCGTCAGCCCGTGCCCTGAGCGTGAAGACGTCGACCTGAGCGAGCGAAGCGAGCAGTACCGTGTAGATGAAGAGGTACTTGTACTCGGTCCCGATCATGGCTTTGACGTGCGACCAGAGTACGTGTTTCGGGCCGCGAAGCAGTCCAATGGCCTCGGACCGGGAGTAGACGAGCACCGCGGCGACCATCGACACCGCGTGCAGCAGGATGATCTCGGCAGCCCCCATCCGGTCCGCCCGCAGGGCGGCCAGCGCGAGGACTCCGAGGCCGAAGAACGCCGACTTCGTGATCTCGAACAGGGCAAACGTACGAAAATCGAATCGCTGCTGGTACTGCGTGCGGACGAAGTCGAAGAATGCCTGCGAGAAGACCCATCCGAGCACGAAGGGATAGAGCCAACCGAGCGCCATGGCAAAGGGCAGGAAGGCGACTCCGGCAACGGCCAGGAGAACGAACTGCGCCGCCAGCAGCGAGGGAGCAGAGTCGTTGACCCGGAACCTCCTGTACCCGACGATATAGATGCGATTGAAGCTGGCAGCAAAGACGCCATTCAGGAAGTTGCGCACCGATCCGGAGAGGGTCAGATCGGCGAACAGGTCCGGTGCCATGAAGCGGATGATGAGCAGGCCGGTACCGGCGACGAGGACCTTGCCAGCGAGATCGAGCACGAGGATGCCGAGCGTGTTCCGCACGGAGTAGTGCCGGCTCGGTTCGCTCTCCTGGTTCACTTCGGGCTCGAACTCCTCGAGGGGGGCTGCTCGTGGCGTTGCGGAGGATCGCACGAAAGCAAGGCCCCTGTCCGGGGCGGGCGCCGAGCTCCTTGACTGATATCATCCTCCACTGTCCCGCGCCTGCGGCCGGTTGCTTGGAAGAGAGGGAGGATGCTGATTCACCACGTCGCGCGGCGGGTACTCCGGCCCCTCCTCGGCCCCGCCGCGGGCCAGATCAACGCTCGGATCCCGCCGTCCGTCAAGGTCGGCCGGGATTTCTGGTCCAGTCGACGGATGCTCAGAGAGTCGCGTGTCTGGTCGGAGGAGCGACTGCATGCGTGGCAGCTCGAACGGCTGCGGGCCGTGACAGAGCACGCCGCCGCCCATGTGCCTGGGTACGCTCGGCTGTTCCGCGAGGCTGGCGTCGACCCCCGCGGGATTGTGTCGCTGGACGATCTTACTCGGCTGCCTTTCACGACCAAGGAGACGTTCCGCGACGCGCTGCCGAACTTCACCTCTACCGGGCCGCCGCGAATAGGGCGACTATACGTGACGACCGGAGGTTCGACAGCGGTCCCGGTCGGCTTCCACCAGCACAAGGCGCTGTTCGATGTCGATGCGGCCTTCGTCGTCGAGGCCTGGGGCTTGGCCGGATTCCGATGGGCAGACCGGGTTGGAGTGCTGCGGGGGTCGTTCGTCGGCTCGCCGCAGGCTCCGTTCCGGCGGTACAACGAGAGCCTCTACCGTGGCCTGGAGCTGTCGACCTACTTCCTGACGCCCGAGAGCTATCCGCGCTATCGAGAGGCCCTGCACGCGTTCCGGCCAACAGCCCTGCACGTTTACCCGTCCGCAGGTCACATCTTCGCCACCCTAGTCGTCGAGGCCGGGGACGAAGGACGGTTCCCGGGCGTGCGGTCGATCTTCACCGCGTCGGAGAACCTCTACCCGTGGCAGGTGCAGAGCCTGCGGCGGGCATTTCCGGGTGCCCGCATCTTCGACCTCTACTCGAATGCTGAGAAGGCCGTATTCACATCCTGGTGCGAGCACGAGGACGTGCATCACGCCTGGCCGCAGTACGGGATTCTCGAGGTGATTGATCCGAGCACGGGGCGAGAAGTTGCGGAGGGCGAGGTGGGAGAGGTCGTCGCGACCTCGTTCTGGAACCTCGTGACGCCTTTCATCCGCTACCGCACGGCCGACATGGCGCGGGTCGGGGCATCGCGCTGTCCGTCGTGCGGCAGGCCGTGGCGAACCCTCACACGCATCGAGGGCCGGCTGCAGGAGCTGGTCGTGACGGGGGATGGCCGCTACATCTCGATGACCGCGCTGAACATGCATAACGACCTGTTCGACCACGTCCGGCAGTTCCAGTTCGCGCAGCGCGAGGTCGGCCGGCTCGAGCTTCGTCTCGCGCCCAAGCCGAGCTTCAGCTCCGCGGACCGGGAACGAATCCGACGCGAGATCCAGTCCAAGCTCGGAACGGCGATGGAACTCGAGGTCGCGGTCGTGGAGGAGATCCAGCGCACACGAGCGGGGAAGCTGCGCTTTCTCGAGCAGCACTTGCTGATCCGATTTGATGGCGGACCTGTCGATGGCGACCATGGCAACGGATCCTGAAGCTGGTCGCGGCGATCCCGAGGCGCGGGCGACCCACTTCCGCGACCTGACCGTCGCGATCTGGCGCGGGGGAACCCGCTACTCACGCACTGCGCCCTATCACCCCGCGGTCCGCTACCCGGAGAGTCCGGTCGCCGAGACGGCCGCCGAGGACAACCCTTCCTATGCGGGCGTCCGGTGGTGCCTGCGAGAACTCGGACTGGACGCTGCCCGATTCGGGTTGCCGCAGTGGAACCCCCTGGGTGACCTGGTGCCGCGCGGCGGCAAGGTCGTGATCAAGCCGAATTTCGTCCTGTCGCGGCACTACGAGGGCGGTGACATCTTCGCGATCGTCACCCATCCGGCGACCCTGCGTGCCCTGGTCGACTACGCCTACCTGGCGGTTGGGCCAGAAGGGCGAGTGATCATTGCCGACGCTCCCCAGATGGACTGCCGGTTCGAGGAGCTGATGGAAGCGACGCAGCTCCCGGCCGTCCAGGAGTTCTACCGCCGCGCACTGCGCTTCGATCTGGAAGTCCTGGATCTGCGCGACTTCTGGCTCGACATGCAACCGGGAGACGAGGCGGGCTTCTCCGAGCGCCGCCGGTCCCTGTCCGGTGACCCGCTGGGAAGCGCCTGGGTCGATCTCGGGCGTCATAGTGCGTTCGCCGGGGCGAAGAACTGCGCGCAGTTCTATGGTGCGGACTACGACCGAAACGAGACGATCGCGCTCCATCACGACGAGACACATCGCTACCGCGTCTCGCGCACAGTACTGTCGGCGGATCTGCTGCTCTCAGTCCCGAAGCTCAAGGTCCACAAGAAGGTCGGCACGACCCTCAATGCCAAAGGGCTCGTCGGCATCACGACGACCAAGAACTGTCTCATCCACTACACGCTCGGAACGCCCAGCAACGGAGGTGATCAGTTCCCGGACGGGTTGCTCACGGCCAGGGAGAGGCTGGTCTCGGGTGGGATGCGGTGGCTCTTCGACCGCCTGCTGGCGAAGCGCAGCCGGCTCCACGACCGGGCCTATCAGACGCTGGCAACGTCCTACCGGGCGGTCGTGAAGCCCTGGCTTGGCGGCGTCGCAAAGGAAAAGCAGGCGCTCGACGGAGGCAACTGGCATGGCAATGACAGTGCGTGGCGCATGGTCGTCGACCTGATGAGGATCGCGCACTACGCCGACGCGGATGGTCAGATCCACCCCGATCCACAGCGCCGGATCCTCTCGATAGTGGACGGAATCGTCGGTGGAGAGAACAACGGCCCACTCACCCCCGACGCACGCCCGGTCGGCGTGATCGCCGCCGGACGGAACCCCTTCGCCGTCGACGTGGCGTGCACGCGGTTGATGGGACTCGACCCGATGCAACTGAGGTGGGTCCCCGCCATGCTCGAAGGTCCGTTCTTCACCGAACTTCAATCGATCGACGTGCGGAGCGACGACGAACGCATCCGCACGATGCTGACGACGCGAGACCCGTTGCTCGCCTTCCGCCCTCACGCGGGCTGGGTCGGGCGGGTAGAGGTTGATCGCTGAGATGGGCGCTTGGCGTCGCCGCTCAGGGCGCCCGGGTTCGTAGCGCGCTAGTAGCCGGCTACGCAGGCCCCGGACAGCGGGGTGGCGCTCGGGCACTCGACCCGTGTGGCACCCACCATCACGGACGAGAAGAGCAGCCGATAGAGCGGGAAGGGAAGCGCCAGCAGGTCGACGTTCGCGAGCACCAGGGCCTCGTCGACGACCAGCAGGTCTCCGAATTGAATGCCAATCGGGTCGTCGTCGCTTCCGATCGACTCGACGGCCACGTTCTCGATCCGGCCACGCATAGTCGAGAACCCGCTCGGCATGCGAGGGCTCTCGCCGAGGTAGATCACGTGGATTCGGCCGCCTCCTGTCGAACCGAAGTTCACCACGTCCGCGACGATGATGAGGCCATCAATCGCGAGGTCGAGGTTCTCGCCGGAGACGTAGACGAGGTAGGGCTCGAGGAACGCCCCGGAGGCAGCGGCCGAGTCGTCCACCTCCGCACGATAATCGACTCGGGTGCGGACCAGGCGAAGCGAGGAGATAGGAGCGGTCATTTCGAAGATGATCGGGTCGTGCCAATTCCGTTCGGGCGCGTCATAGCGGATGCCCGCGTAGCTCGCTGAGAAGTCCTGGGAGTCGAACGCGAGGACCTCGCCGAAGGCCGCCAGCGCATGCGCGCCGAACGACGACGCGGCGAACGAGTACGTATTGGAGCGGAGGACGACGCTTCCGATTGCCGGCTTCTCGTTCGCGCCGGAGAAGAAGTATCCGCGCCCCCACCCTGGCGAATAGCCCGGTTCCGTGAAGACTGCCTGGTTATCCGAGAAATAGGCCAGCTGAGCAGTCGAGTCGACGCGCCGATGGTTGTTGGTCACGTAGAAGCCCATGTTGTTCTGGTTCTTCATCGTGCTACGCCTGACTACCGCTGTCTCGAAGTTGTTGATCTCCAGACCGTTGTCGCCGCCGAATTCGCCGACGCTATCCGTGATGCGTACGAAGCCCGTTCTTGCGAGATCGCCGATGTGGAAGTTGGAGGACGCGAAGAACTCCGCGCTGAAGCGGCCAAGCGTGTGCCGAGTGCGGGTGATGCGGATGTTCTCGATCGCGATGTCCGGCTGCATGGCACCATCCGCGTACGAGCCGCCGATCATCACGCCGCAGTTGCCTCCCCGGATGTCGGTGTCCTCGATGAGGACGTTGGATATCCTTGCGGGCGTCTCGTCCAGGCCCGGCGGATGCGCCACGAGTAGCCCGATTCCGTACCGCGCGTCTCGACCGGCAGCGAAGCTGGTGTAGACGTTGGACGCGGTGACTTTTCGGATCACGATGTTGTCGAAGCTGACACGATCCCTGAACTGCACGTCCCCTTCGATGAGGTTCCCGAAGATCGTGTGATTGGCACCGCGTGCAGCAGAGGCATCGATCGCGAACCCCTCGAGCCAGATAAGACGGAAGTTGTCGTCGTCTCGGGTACGCCAGGCGTCGAACGCCCTCGGCGCTCGGGGGGAGAGAACGATGGTGGCGCCCGATCCGAGGATCTTCACCCACGCCTTCCCGTCCGGAGCGAAGCGCGGTACGACCGCGTCGTACCGGTAGCGTCCCGGACGAAGGACGACCGAGCCGCCGGTGCCCGAGACGGCGTCGATTGCCACCTGAATTGCGGATCCGGCGTCCGCGCCATTGTAAAGAACGCGTCCTCTCTTTCCCCGAGTAGCGTAGCCGTTCCGCGAAGCGGAGACGATCACCTTCGTTTCCCCGCGTCGCCCCATCGTTGGCCTGTCCCGTAGCGCGATCTCGGCCGTGGTTAACTGTGCGATTGCGGACGGGTCGATAATGGAGGCGGTCCAAGTGCCCCCAGCACAGCGATCGATCCGACGCCCCGCACCGTCCCAACACGCAGCGTCCTCGACACAAGAGCGGCCCAGCGGGTCCGGGAGGTCGCATGTCGGGATTCCCGCTGGTACCCAGACCCCGCTGCGGCATCGCCAGACGCGGCTGCCGCGGTCCAGGACCGCGGCCTGATCGTCCGAGCAGGTCGAGGGCAGACGCGCCCCGATGGGAAGCTCGAGGACGCTCGGGGAGGCGCCGTACGAGGACAATGCCGTCGCCAAGGCCGCTGCAGTGACGGCGATGCGTGCGCAGGGTGCGAACTTCACCGCGGAGCCTCCAAGAGCAGGCGCAAGCGAGAGCCCATGTGTCAGGTCGCCATGCTTCGGACAATATAGGGGTCACCCCGGCTGAAACGCCTGTTACCGAGGGCCCGCGGGTCGTGACTCGGCGGACCCGGCCCGAGCCCTCTCACCCGCTGGCCCCCCCCCGCCCCCCGGTGCTAGCCTTCGGCTCCCACCCCCTCCGGCATCCCCCGCGGGGGCCTCCGCCCCACCCCCAACTCCGCCCGGGAAACCCTGGCCAAGGCCGACGTGGAGCCCGACGTGAACAACTCCGACCTCCTCCGCCACCCCGACCGCTTCGTCTCCCGCCACCTCGGCCCGCGCGACCGGGACATCGCCGAGATGCTCGAGTCCATGGGCCTCTCCAGCCTCGACCAGCTGGTCGAGCAGACCGTCCCGGCCTCGATCCGGGGCGAGCGGCCGCTCGACCTGCCGGCCGCGGTCTCGGAGTCCGAGGTGCTGGTCGAGCTGCGCGAGCTGGCCGAGCAGAACCGGGTCTTCCGCTCGTACCTCGGCCTCGGCTACCACGGGACGGTCACCCCGCCCGCCATCCTCCGGAACATCCTCGAGAACCCGGGCTGGTACACCCAGTACACCCCCTACCAGCCGGAGATCTCGCAGGGGCGGCTGGAGGCGCTGCTCAACTTCCAGACCCTGGTCATCGACCTGACCGGGATGGAGGTCGCCAACGCCTCCATGCTCGACGAGGCCACCGCCGCGGCCGAGGCGATGACGCTGGCCAAGCGCGTCCTCGACCGGAAGTCCGACGGCAAGTCCTTCTTCGTCTCCGAGCGCTGCCACCCCCAGACGATCGAGCTGGTGAAGACCCGCGCGCTCCCGCTGGCGATCCCGGTGATCGTCGGCGACCACGCCGCGCTCGACCCCGCGAAGACCCCGGTCTTCGGCGTCCTGGTCCAGTACCCGGCGAGCGACGGCGAGATCCTCGACTACGGCCCCTTCATCGCGGCGGCCCACGCCGCGGGCGCGCTCGCGGTCGTCGCCGCCGACCCGCTCGCCCTGACCGTCCTGCGCCCGCCGGGCGAGTTCGGCGCCGACGTCGTCGTCGGCAGCGCGCAGCGCTTCGGCGTGCCGATGGGCTACGGCGGCCCGCACGCCGGCTACATGGCGACCAGGGACGCCTACAAGCGCCACATCCCGGGCCGGCTGATCGGCGTCTCCAAGGACTCCTCGGGCAAGCCGGCGATGCGCCTGTCGCTGCAGGTCAGGGAGCAGCACATCCGCCGCGACAAGGCGACCTCCAACATCTGCACCGCGCAGGTGCTACTGGCCGTGATCGCCTCGATGTACGCGGTCTACCACGGCCCCGATGGGCTCAAGGCGATCGCCCGCCGCATCCGGCTGCAGGCCGGGATCCTGGCCCGCGCGCTGGAGGGGCTGGGCGCGACGGTCCGCTCCGCCCGCTTCTTCGACGCCCTGCGCGTCGCGCCGCCCGCCGGCCGGACCCAGCGGCAGGTGCTCGACGCCGCCCTGGCGCTGGGGATCAACCTGCGCCCCTTCGACAACGGCGACGTCGGGATCGCGCTCGACGAGACCGTCTCCGTCCAGGACCTCGACGACATCGCGCAGGCGTTCGGCGCCAAGCCGGCCGCGGTCACCGCGAACGCCGGTCCACTCGCCGGCCGCGTCAACGTCGAGCTCGAAGCGCCGCACGCCCGCACCTCCGAGTTCCTGGCGCACCCGGTCTTCCACCGCTACCGCTCGGAGACCGAGCTGCTGCGCTACATCAAGCGGCTCGAGTCGCGCGACCTCTCGCTGACCACCTCGATGATCCCGCTCGGCTCGTGCACGATGAAGCTCAACGCCGCGGCCGAGATGCTGCCGATCACCTGGCCCGGCTTCGGCGCGCTGCACCCGTTCGTGCCCGTCGACCAGGCCCAGGGCTACAGGGAGCTGTTCGTCCGCGCTCGAGCGCTGGCTGGCCGAGATCACCGGCTTCGCCGGCGTCTCGCTGATGCCCAACGCCGGCTCGCAGGGCGAGTACGCCGGGCTGCTGGTCATTCGCGCCTGGCACCACGACCGCGGCGACGACCACCGCGACGTCTGCCTGATCCCGGTCTCGGCCCACGGCACCAACCCGGCCAGCGCGATCATGGCCGGGATGCGCGTCGTCGGCGTGGCCTGCGACGACCACGGCAACATCGACATCGCCGACCTCGCCGCCAAGGCCGCCGAGCACAAGGACCGCCTGGCCGCCCTGATGGTGACCTACCCCTCGACCCACGGCGTCTTCGAGGAAGGAATCAAGCAGATCTGCCGGATCGTCCACGAGGCCGGCGGTCAGGTCTACCTCGACGGCGCCAACATGAACGCGCTGGTCGGGATCTGCCGGCCGGGCGAGCTGGGCGCCGACGTCTGCCACCTCAACCTGCACAAGACCTTCTGCATCCCGCACGGCGGCGGCGGCCCGGGGATGGGGCCCGATCTGCGTCGCCGCGCACCTGGTGCCGTTCCTGCCGACCCACCCGCTCGCACAAGATCGGCGGGGCGAAGGCGATCGGACCGGTCTCGGCGGCGCCGTACGGCAGCCCCTCGATCCTGCCGATCAGCTACGCCTACATCCGGATGATGGGGCCCGACGGACTGCGCCGCGCGATCGGAAGTGGCGATCCTCAACGCCAACTACATCGCGCAGCGCCTCAACGAGCACTTCCCGGTCGTCTACAAGGGCGATCGCGGCCAGGTCGCCCACGAGTGCATCGTCGATCTGCGGCCGCTCAAGGCCAGCGCCGACATCGACCCGGACGACGTCGCGAAGCGGCTGATGGACTACGGCTTCCACGCCCCGACGATGTCGTGGCCGGTGCACGGCACGCTGATGATCGAGCCGACCGAGAGCGAGTCCAAGGAAGAGCTGGACCGCTTCTGCGACGCGATGCTCGCGATCCGCGGGGAGATCCGCGAGATCGAGCAGGGGATCGCCGACCGCGCGAACAACGTCCTCAAGCACGCGCCGCACACCGCGCAGGTCGTGACCGCCGACGCTTGGGACCGGCCGTACAGCCGGGAGCGGGCGGCTTACCCGGACGAGCACACGCGTCAGCACAAGTTCTGGCCGCCGTGCGGCCGGGTCGACAACGCCTACGGCGACCGCCATCTGGTCTGCGCCTGCCCGTCCGTGGAGGCCTATCTTTAGACCCGCAGGGCCTCCCGTTATCCCCGCGAGACGCGGCGTGTCAGCCTGTAGGGGCCGGCCTCCGTGCCGGCCCGTTTCGCGGGCCAAGCCGTTCGGGCCGGCACGGAGGCCGGCCCCTACAGTCCCTAACGCTCACCGGATAACGTATTAGTTGCATCGGTGAGCCGTTGACATAAGCCTCCGTCCGGTCGTAAAAGCGCGGACAAGCGAGCCGCGCCTAGACCGGGCGGCACCGGAGGAGGCTCGATGAGGGAAGGCTCGGCGAGACGGTGGGTGTTCTTTCTCCTGGTGGCCGCGACGCTGTGGCTGGTTTCGCCGCACGCCGCAGAAGCGCAGTGGCAGATCAGCTCGAAGGACGAGAAGCAGACGCTGAAGTTCGGCATCCTCGTGCAGCCGCAGTACGAGGCGCTCGAGACCGTGACCGCCGATCGCTACTCCCAGAACATCTTCATCCGCCGCCTGCGCCTGATCTTCGGCGGCAAGATCTCCGATCACTGGAGCTTCTTCACCGAGACCGACAGCCCGAACATCGGCAAGGCATCCAGTCCCAGCTACACCAAGAACGAACCCAGCATGTACATCCAGGACATGTACATCACCTACAAGTCCAACGACAACTTCATGGTCGACTTCGGGATGATCCTGCTGGCGACCTCGTACAACCACAACCAGTCGGCGGCCCAGCTGCTCGGGCTGGACTACGGCCCGTACACCTTCGGCACGTCCACGACGATGCAGGAGAAGGTCGGACGCGACTACGGCGTCCAGGTCCGCGGCTACCCGTTCGGGAAGAAGTTCGAGTACCGCGCCGGCATCTACCAGGGCTACCGCGGTGCCGAAGCCGCCAACCCCTTCCGCTACATCGCGCGCGTCGCCTTCTGGCCCTGGGAAGCCCCCACCGGCTACTTCTACCCGGGCACGCTCCAGGGGACCAAGAAGATCATGTCGATCGGCGCGTTCTACGACGCGCAGAAGGACGCCGATTCCTACGGCGCCGACATCTTCGGCGAGTTCCCGCTCGGCAAGAACGCGATCACCTTCCAGGCCGACTACGTGACCTACGACGGGGGCACCTACATCCCGGCGATCCGGAAGCAGGCGAATGTCTTCGGCGAGCTGGGCTTCCTGATCGGCGCGATCCACCTCACTCCGTACGTGCAGTACGCCGACCAGAACTTCGACGACGACCTCTACGACGACGAGTCCCGCTGGCAGGTCGGCGCGGCCTACTGGATCGCCAACCACAACCTGAACCTGAAGCTGGCCTACACCAAGATCTCGAAGGACAACTTCCCCGACCGGAACCAGTGGCAGCTGCAGTTCCAGCTGTTCCAGTTCTGACGCGACCCGCGGCGGGCCGGCACGGAGGCCGGCCCCTACGGCGCCTGCATCACGCAACCTGTAGGGGCCGGCCTCCGTGCCGGCCCGCCCGTCGGCGTCGCCTGCATCACGCAACCTGTAGGGGCCGGCCTCCGTGCCGGCCCGCAGGGCGCCGTTTCAGCGGGTCAATGCCGGGTGCCGGTCGCCGCCTCGGGCGGTGACCGGCGCGTGGCGCAGCCGGTGCACCAGCTCGATCGAGGGGCGCGCGTCTTCGATCCCGAATCCGCGCCCCGCCAGCACCCGCTCGTAGACGCGGGTGTGCAGGTCGGTGAACCCCTCCGAGAACTCGACCTCCTCGCCGTCCAGCGTCAGCGAGCGGAAGGCGGGGCGCCCGGCCTCGAGGGCGCCGGGCGGCAGGTCCTTCCCGTCGACCGACAGGAACCAGCGCACCCGGGCCCGCTCCAGCTCGATCAGGCCCCCCATCCGCGCCGGCTCGGCCAGGTGCACCTCGCTCGACTGCACCTTGCCGAAGATCCAGCCCAGCAGGTCGAAGAAGTGGACGCCGATGTTCATCGCCACGCCGCCCGACTTCTCGTCCGAGCCCTTCCAGGAGACGAAGTACCACGGCCCCCGCCGCGTGACGTAGGTCAGCACGACGTCGTGCTTCCGGCCCGTCGCGCCTCCCGCCGCCACGCGTTCGCGCAGCGCCAGCAGCGCCGGGTGCTCGCGCAGCTGCAGCACGGTGTAGACGCGCCGGCCGTACTCGGTCTCCAGCTCGGTCAGCTGGTCGAGGTTCCAGGGGTTGACCACCAGCGGCTTCTCGCAGATCGCGTCGGCGTGCAGCCGCATCGCCAGCCGCACGTGCGCGTCGTGCAGGTAGTTCGGCGAGCAGACCGACACGTAGTGCGCGCGCTCGTCCTCGCCCTTCCGGCGCAGCTTCTCCAGGAAGCGGTCGAAGCGCTCGATCTCGGTGAAGAAGCGCACGTCGGGGAAGTAGCGGTCGAGCACGCCGACCGAGTCGTTCGGGTCGGTCGCCGCGACGAGCCGGTTGCCCGTGTCGCGGATCGCCGCCAGGTGCCGCGGCGCGACGAAGCCGCCGGCGCCGATGATCGCGAAGTTGCTCATGCCGGGAAGTTAGCCGCCTACGGCCGCGCGCGCCACGGCGGGGCCGCGGTCTCGAACATCCGCTCCGCCGGGACGATCGTCACCGACGCCTTCCCGAGGCCCAGCGGCCACGCGGCGTAGTGCCGGTCGGCCTCGGGGATCTCGGCCGGGACGCCGTCGGCCGGCGCGGCCGGGGTCGGCAGCCCGGAGGTCAGCTGCTGCCGCAGCAGCTCGGCGTCCTGCGTCACCACGACCGCTTCGTAGCGGTCGGCGCGGAGGTGCCGCACCAGCGCGGCCTGCAGCGTCTCGGGGGTGAGGGCGGCGAGCCGGGCGTCGAGCCGGGCCAGGCCGTCGGGGGTCCCGTAGAAATGATCGTCCAGCTCCCAGCCCAGCCGCCGGTCGGGGGTCTGGCGCCAGAGTTGGACGTACGCGCGCAGGAAGTCGCGCTGGCGCTCGAACTCCTCGCGCGGGATCCCCTCGGCGATCATCCGGTCCAGCTCGGCCAGCGCGGCGCGCAGCGCGAAGGCCGCGTTGGCGGGGGCCACGGACCGGATCCAGAGGCTGGCGTACTGCTGCGAGCGCGGGTGGCCCGGCGCGTGAAAGCGCGTCCCCGGCTCCTCGACGAAGTGCTCGGCGTAGGCGTAGTCGCCGTAGTTGAGGCCGCGCGCCTCGCGCAGTTCCTCGTAGAGCCGGCCGTAGGGGGTGCGGTGCTGGCCGAGCCACGACATCGCCACCAGCAGCGCGGCGAAGTCGGGGTGGGCGCGGTTGACGTCGATCGGAAAGCCCAGCGCGATCGACGCCGCCGGCGCCGGCTTCTCGATGATCACGACCGAAGGCAAGCCGGCCGGCGAGGCCGCCAGGACCGGCTCGCGCTCCGGCAGGCCGGGCGGGAGCGTCGCGAGGTCGGCGCGGATCGCCTCCGGCAGCTCCGCCGGGTAGGCGCCGGCGACGCCGAAGCGCGCGTTGCCGGCGCGGTAACGCGTGCGGTAGAAGTTGCGCGCGTCGTCGGGCGTGAGCGCCTGGAGCCCGCGCACCGTCCCCTCGGGGAGGTGCGCGTAGCGGTGGTTCTCGAACACCAGCAGCTCCAGCGCGCGCCGCGCCAGCTGCTCGTCGTCGGCCCCGCGCAGCGTTCCCGCGAGCGCTGCGACCTGCGCCGTCCGGAGCCGGTCGAAGTCGCCGGCATCGAAGCGCGGCGCGACGAGCAGGCCGCGCAGCACCGCGTAGAGCTCGGCCGCGTGCTCCGCCGGCGCCTCGGCCACGAAGGTCGTCGTCTCCTGGTCGGCCCAGCCGCGAATCGTGCCGCCGATCGGGTAGAGCCGCTCCTGCAGCGCGGAGTAGGTCGCGTCGCGCGTCCCGCCGCCGGCGACGAGCGCGGCGGTGAGCGCGGCCAGCCCCTCCTTGCCCACGGGGTCGTCGATCGCGCCGACGTCGAACACGACCCGGATCGAGACGACCGGGGCACCGCGGCCGGAGGCCGGCACCGCATCCTCCTCGGGGGCCGCCGAGCCGGCCGGCGGAGCCGTTTCCCGGGCGCGGCAGCCCGGTACGGCGAGCGTCGCCGCCAGCGCCGCCGCGGCCGCCAGCGCAGCCGGCAGGAGAGCCCACCCGCGACGACGCCCGACCCTCACGGCCCGGCCGCGCTCCGCTGGACGATCACCTCGATCACGCCGGCGTCCACCAGCCAGCGCGCCGCCGCGGCCTGCACGGCCTCCGGCGTGACCGCTGCCACGGCCTCTTCGTAGCGTCCCAGCGCCGCGAGGCCGCCGGGGAGCGAGACGTACGGCGCCAGCGCCAGCGCGACCCCCTCCGTCGAGTCGAGGCTGCGCCGGAACAATGCGCGCCGCCGGCTCCGGACCGCCTCGACGCGCGCCGGTTCGGGGGGGGCGAGGGCGAGCGCCGCCGCGGCCTGGCGCACGGCGCCGCGCAGCAGGTCGGCCTCGGTGCCCGGGGAGCCGTCGGCCCGCCCGCGCAGCTCGACGATCGCCAGGTACGGGTCGCGGCGCGCCGGCAGCTCGACCGTCATCGACTCGGCGACGCGGCGCTCGACGACCAGGTCGCGGTGCAGCGGCGAGACCGGCCCGAACAGCAGCTCGGTCGCGACGTCGAGCGCGGCGAACTCGGCCGCGCCCGCGCCCTCGGGACCGGCCAGCGCCGGCGCCCGCCACGCCACCAGCACCACCGGCGCGGTCGGGACCGGCCAGTCCGACTTCACCGCGCCGCGCGGCGCGGACTGCGGCGCCTCGGCCGGCGGCTCGAAGGTTGTCGTCGCGCCGCTCCACGACCCGAAGGAGCGCTCGGCCAGCGCCGCGGCGCGCCCCGGCTCGACGTCTCCGACGATCAGCAGCGTCGCGTTGTCGGGCCGGTACCACTGGCGATAGAACCCCAGCGCGGCGTCGTAGGCCGAAGCCAGCGCGGCGACGTCGGCCGCGCGGCCGAGCGGGTCGTGCCCGTAGCCCGCCAGCGGGAAGGCCAGCGAGCGCAGCAGCGCGCGGGCCTGGAACGCGGGATCGGCCACCGTGCGGCGGGATTCGCCCTGCACCGCCCCCGCCTCCAGCCGGTAGTCGCTCGCGGTGAAGGCCATCCCGGTCAGCCGGTCGGCCTCGGCGTCGAGCACGCGCTCCAGCGCGGCGCCCGGCGCGGTGACGAAGTAGCCGGTCCAGTCGTCGGTCACCAGCGCGCTGCCGTCGGCGCCCAGCGACTGCATCAGCCGGTCGTAGGCGGGGGCGTCGAAGCGCCGCCCGCCGCGGTGCGCCATGTGCTCGACGACGTGGGCGAGGCCCGAGGGGCCGCCCGCCGGCTCGAGCCGGGAGCCGGCGCGCACGATCGTCGCGACGGTCACCAGCCCGGTGCTCTCGTACGGCACGACGATCACCGCGAGGCCGTTGCCGAGCACCCGCTCCTCGGCCGCGAACGGGAGCATCTTCGGAGCGCCCGGCGGCTTCGGGACGCTCGGCGTGCCCGGCGCGTCCGGTGCTTCCGCGCGCGCGGGTGCCGCGGCGAGGGCCAGGACTGCGGCGAAGGCGAGGGACCAGGCGGCGACGTCCAAGCTTCCTCCTCCCGGGGGCGTCAGGCTAACATCCGTGCCATGAGAACGCTGCCGCGCCCGCTCGCTCCCCCGGCTCTCCTCGCACTCCTCGCGCTCCTGGTACCGGTCGCGGTCTTCGCCGCCCCGTTCCCGCCGGCAGCAGCTGCGCCCGCGGCCGGCGCCGCCGCCCCGGAAACCGCGATCACGCGCCACGAGCTCGCGGTCACGCTCGACCCGGCCCGGCGCGTGCTGGAGGGGACGGCGCGGCTGACCGTCGCTCCCGGGGCGAAGCAGGTCACGCTCGCGCTCGGCGCGCCGTACGCGATCACCGAGGCCCGGCTCGTGCAGCCCGGCGCCGAGAAGAAGCTCGCGCTCCCGGCCCCGCGGCTGCGTCCCGCGCAGGGTGAAGACTCCCCGGCCCAGCTCTGGACATTCGAACCCGGCGGGAGTCCATCGGGAGAGAGGGTGCTGAAGGTCACCTGGTCGGGGCCGCCGCCGGAACTCCCCAAGGAGGTCCAGTTCAGCCGCGAGGAGATCGCCGGGATGCCGGACGGCTACCTCGCGCCCGAAGGGGCGTTCCTGTCGCCCGGGCGCCGGCTGGTACCCGACCGGGACGCAGGTGCGCAGCCAGTTCACGCTCGAGGCCCGGGTCCCGGCGGCGTGGCGCGTCGTTTCCGAGGGGCGGCGCGACCCGGCCGGCGACGAGGCGCAGGGCGAGTGGCGCGTCGAGCGCTACGACGCCACGCACCCGGTCGAAGGGATCCACCTCGTGGCCGCGCCGTGGAAGGTGCAGCAGATGGAGTGGGAGGGGCAGCGGCTCGCGGTCTACACCCTGCCCGACACGCCCGACGACCTCGGCCGCAGCTACCTCAACGCCGTGCAGTCCTCGCTCGAGCGCTACACGAAGCTCGTCGGCCCGCACGCCTGGCCGCAGTTCGTGGTCGCCGAGCACATCCTGCCGACCGGCTACGGGATGCCGTCGTTCACGCTGCTCGGGGCAGGCGTGATGCGGCTGCCGTTCATCATCCGGACCAGCCTGCCGCACGAGGTGCTGCACGACTGGTGGGGCAACGGCGTCTACGTCGACTACGCGCAGGGGAACTGGTGCGAGGGGCTGACGGCCTACATGGCCGACCACGCGCTGGCCGGCGAGGACACGAAGGGGGGCGACGTCGACTACCGGCGCCAGATCCTGCGCGACTACTCGGAGTACGTCACGCGCGCCGGCGGCGCGACCGAGCCCGCGGTTGCCGAGTTCCGGGAGCGGCACGACCGCGCGACCCGCGCGCTCGGCTACGGCAAGGTCGCGATGATCTTCCACATGCTGGAGGAGCGCGTCGGCAGCGAGCGCTTCCAGGAGGCGCTGCGCGCGTTCTACGCGGAAAAGAAGTACCAGCGCGCCGGCTGGAGCGACATCGAGGAGGTCTTCTCGCGGGTCTCGAAGGAGAACCTCTCGTCCTTCTTCAAGCAGTGGGTCGGGCGCCCGGGCGCGCCGTCGCTGGTGCTCGAGCGGGCCGAGGTGAAGACCGCAGGCGACCAGTTCCGGACCGAGGTCGCGGTGCGCGTCCCGGGCGGCTGGCAGATCCCGGTGCCGGTGGACGTCGTCGGCAGCGAGGGCCAGCGGGCGCGCGGGGTGGCCCAGGCGGCGGATGGCGTCGCGCTCGCCACCGTCGTCACCCCCTTCGCGCCGCAGCGCGTGGAGGTCGACGCCGAGGTCGACCTGTTCCGGCTGCTGACGCCGGGCGAGATCCCGCCGACGCTGGCGCGACTGCTGGCCGCGCCGCCCGACCTGGTCGTCGTCGGGACCGGCCGCGGCGAGTCGTTCGTCGAGGCCGGGCGGACGGCCGCCAACCAGCTGGGGCAGGGGAAGGCGCAGGTCCGCCTGGATCACGACGTGACGAAGGAGCAGCTCCAGGCGGCGTCGCGGGTCTGGCTGGTCGGCCGGCCCGGGACGCAGTTCACCGCGCTGCTCGCCGGCCGGATGCCGGAGGGGGTGCTGCTCGGCGACGACACGATCACCGTGGCCCGCACCGCCGCCACCGGGCCCGACGCGGCGGCGGTGATCGTGATCGATCACCCCGCGCCGGGCGCCGGCGCGCTGGGGATCGTCGACGCGACCAAGCCCGAGGGGCTGGTCTTCACCGCGCGCCGGCTGACCCACTACGGCAAGTACTCGTACCTGCTGTTCGCGGGGAGCCAGGCGACGGTGAAGCAGATCGCGCCGCCCGCCGAGCAACCGCTCGTGCGCGCGGTCGCTCCCGCCGCGGCGAAGTGAGGCGCGCGTGACGGAGGGCGACGACCGGCAGGTCTTCGAGGCGCTCGCCGGCGCGGGCCGCGGCGCGCTGCGTGCGCTGTGGGCGCGCCGCGACGAGCGCGAGGCGCTGCACCCCACGGAGCGGCGGCTGCTGGAGCTGCTCGAGAGCCACCGCGAGTACCGCCCGTTCTGGGAGGGGGCCGATCCGGGCCCGGAGGAGAACCCCTTCCTGCACGTCGTGATGCACGAGGTGATCGACCGCCAGGTGGCGAAGGACGATCCGCCCGGCTCGCGCGAGGCGTTCGAGCGGCTGGTCAACGCGGGGGTCGACCCGCACGACGCCCAGCACCTGATCCTCGAGGTCTTCGCCCGCGCGATGCACGAGCTGATGGCCGGCGGGAAACCGCTCGACCCGGAGCTCTACCGCGAGCGGCTCGCCGCGCTCGATCCCGGCTCCGGCTCCGGCGAGACGACGTAGATCGTTCGCGCGCCGGCCTGCGCCGCGGCCGCGATCGCGCGCAGCAGGTCGTCCCAGGCGGCGTCGCCGGGGGTCACCAGCGCCACCCGCCCCTCGGCGTCGAGCGCGGGCGCGGCGGCCGGCGGCAGCGCGTCGCGCCAGACGACGTCGAGCGGGGCCTCCCGGTCGTGCGGCAGCAGGCGCTCGCGGCGCAGCCGCCGCCAGCGGCCGATCTCGTCGTCCGGGAGCGGCGAGCCCTTGCCGAGCTTGCGCGCGAACGGCAGCGGGACCCGCGCGCGCGGCACGCCGGGCGGGAGGCTCGCCGGCTCGACCGCGAGCCGCGGGGCGCCGGCCGCGGCGAGCGGCGCGGCGGGCCGGCCGATCGGCGCCGCGCGGTAGCCGAGCCGCAGCGGGCCGTCGCCCAGCTGCGCGAGCAACGGGGCGACCGCGGACCAGCGCGCGATCCGGTCGATCTTGGCGACCCGCGTCACGCCGCACTCGGCCGGGAGCGGCAGCACGGTCGCGCCGCCGTCGCCGTCGACGTAGAGCTCGTAGCCCGGCGGCAGTCCGGCCGGCCCGCCGGAGCCGTCCGCGGTCCGCGCCGCGAGCTCGACCGCGACCCCGGCCGCGAGCGGCAGGGAGAGCGGCGGCAGGATCGCGATCTCGAGCGGCAGCTCGTAGGGCGCGCGCCCGCGCAGCGCCGGGGCGTCGGCCGTCGTGCGCTCGAAGGCCTCGAACAGCAGCGCGCCGCGCGCGGTCGCGGCGAGCGGCGCGATCCCGGGACAGGCCTCCAGGCCCTCGGCGCGCGCCGCCCGCGTGGCGGCCGAAAGGCCGTGATCGGCGGCCGGCACCACGACCCACCAGCTGACCAGCGCGAGCAGCAGCGCGGCGGCCGCGATCAGCAGCGTGTTGCGCAGCCAGCGCGCCGGCCGCACGACGCCGGCCAGCAGCGACAGGTGGACCAGCATCGCCGCCGAGAGCGCGAACAGCACGATCTGCTCGACGCTCACCCAGAGCCCGGCCGCCGGCGTGCCCGGCACCGCGAGCAGCCCGGGCACGAACCACGCCGCGCCGGCGCCCGACTCGTGCATCGCCTCCCCGAACAGCCGCGTCCCGCCGAGCACCGCGGCCAGCGGCGCGAGCGGCGCGTGAGCCAGCAGCCAGCGCCGCCGCAGCCGGCGGCGGGCCTCGGCGAAGACGCCCGGCACCCGGCCCTCCAGCGGCAGCAGCGTCAGCAGCGCGACCCACGTCCCGATGTCGATCGCGAACAGCGACATCGCGACCAGGCGCGGCCCCTGGAGCGGGAGGAAGCCGTAGTAGTCCGGCACCGGGAAGATCCCGCGGCGCGCCATCTCGGTCCACGCGTCGGACTGGATCCGGGCGTAACCGACGACGAGCGGGAGCTGGATCGCGAGCGTCGCGAGCAGGGCCGCGATCAGCGCGCGGCGCAGCGCGGGGCGCGGGGCGTGGGACCGGCCGGAGGCCGGCCAGGCCGCGCGGGGCGGCGCGGGGGGGCCGCCGGAGGCTTGCCCTTCGCTCACGGTCCGGCCAGCAGCTCGACGGCCAGCGCCGTCCCGTTGAAGGCGGCGTGCAGCGCGAGCGGCGCCCAGAGCGTCCGGTAGCGCTCGTAGGCGACGGCGGCCGCCAGCCCGACCAGGAAGAGCGGCACCGTGGACCAGGCCATCAGGTGGATCCCGGAGAAGATCGCGGCGGACAGGCCCGAGGCGACCGCGAACGGCAGGTCGCGCCGCAGCCCGCCGTAGACGAAACCGCGGAAGTAGAGCTCCTCTGCCAGCGGTGCGGCGATCACGGCGGCCAGCAGGAGCAGCGGCCACGGTGCGGCGAGCAGGTCCATCTGCTGCGCCTGCTCGGCCAGCATCTCGGCATACGCGGCGGGGGCGAACCGCTCGAGCGACAGCGCCCAGAGCGACGAGGCGACGACCAGCGCCGCGCCGCCCGCGGCCGGGACGAGCAGTGCCGGCGCACCGGGGCGACGGAAGCCGAGCGCTGCGAGCCCGCCGCGCGAGGCCAGCGCCGCCACCATCGCGATCCCCGCGAGCAGGCCCTGCACGAAGAGGAAACCGAGGTAGCGCTCCTGGAGGGTGAGCGACTCGATCGCCTCCAGGTCGGCGCTCACTCCCGCCAGCAGCGGGAGCAGCGTCATGGCCAGCACCGGCGCGAGCCCGATCAGCACGCCGGCGACGCCCCAGGGCGGGGCGGGGAAGCCCCGCTCCGCGGGGGCCGCGCCGGCGGGACGGAACGGGTTGGGGCGATCGGGCGGGTCGGGTGGATCGGGCGGTCCGGGCGGCCCGGGCGGGTCGAGGGGATCGGGCGGCAGCGCGGACGGCCCCGGGCGGTCTTCGTTCACGGCCCCTCCGCGGCGACGAGAGCCGCCACGTCGTCGGCCGCGATCGGGACGCCGCGCGTGAGCACCTCGCACCCGTTCCCGGTGACGACGACGTCGTCCTCGAGGCGGATCCCGAGGCCGGCGAACTCCGGCGTGACCCCCTCGCTCCCCGGGGCGAGGTAGAGCCCGGGCTCGATCGTGAAGACCATCCCCGGCGCGAGCGGGCGCGGCGCACCGGCCCGGTGCGTGCGGCCGACGTCGTGCACGTCCATCCCCAGCCAGTGCGAGGTCCGGTGCATGTAGAAGCGCCGGTAGGCGCGGGTCTCGATCAGCAGCGCCGGGTCGCCGGCGAGCAGGCCGAGATCGACCAGCCCGCGGACCAGCACGGCGAGCGCCGCGTCGTGCACCGCGTGCAGCGTGCTCCCCGGGCGGACCGCGGCGATCGCCGCCTCCTCGGCCGCGAGCACGACGTCGTAGAGCGCCCGCTGGGCCGCGGAGAACCGGCCGCTGGCCGGCACGGTGCGCGAGATGTCGCCGTTGTAGAGCGCGTGCTCGGCCCCGGCGTCGATCAGCACCAGGTCGCCGGCCGCGATTGCCGCGCGGTTGTCGACGTAGTGCAGGCAGCAGGCGTTGGCGCCGGCCGCGACGATCGTCGGGAAGGCCGGCCCGGTGGCGCCGGCCTCGAGGAACGCCCGCTCCACCGCGGCCTGGACCTGGTACTCGTGCCGGCCCGGACCGACGCGCGCGATCCCCGCGGCGACGCCGCGCGCGGTGATCTCCGCCGCGCGCGCGAGCGCGGCCAGCTCCGCCGGCGACTTGACGAGGCGCAGCTCGTGCAGCAGTTCCCCGGGCAGGACGAAGGCCCCGGGCGCCCGCCGCCCCTGCGCTTCCTTCTGCGCCAGCTCGCCCAGCGCGCGCTGCACCGCGTGGTCCAGCGCCGGGACCTTCCACGGGGCGAAGTGGAGTCGCTCGGCGCCGTCGAGCAGGTCGGCCAGCCGCGGGCCCAGTTCCCCGGTGGCGAAGGCGCGGTCGGCGCCGTAGCGCGCGACGGCCCCCTCCGGTCCGATCCGCGGCCCGGTCCAGGCCTCGCGCTCCGGGTCGCGCGGCCGCACGAAGAGCGTGAACGGCTGCTCGGCGCCGCCGCGCAGCACCAGCACCGCGCCCGGCTCCGCGAGCCCGGTCAGGTAGAAGAAGTCGCTGTCGACGCGGAAGCGGTGCTCGACGTCGCGCGCGTAGGGGACCGGCGACCCGGCCCCCAGGATCATCGCGTCGCCCCCCAGCGCCTCCAGCACGCGCGCGCGGCGCGACGCGAACTCGGTCCCGGGCAGCTCCGCTTCCGCGGATCGGTCGCGCGCGTCGGCCATCGGCGCCTCAGGTGCGGGAGATCGCGTCGGGCAACTCGTTGCGGTCGTCCGGACGTGGCGGGAAATAGCGGGCCAGCGCCTCGCCCGCGAGATCGACCCCGGCCGCCAGCCCCTCGCCGAAGCGGCCCTCGGCGAAGTGCCGCTCGACGCGCCCGACCACCTCGTCCCAGAAGCCGGGCGGGACGCGGTCGTCGATCCCGGAGTCGCCGAGCACCGCGAAGCGGTGGTCGCGGACCGCGATGAAGAACAGGACCGCGTTGCGGTCGCGCGTGCGCGTCAGCCCGAGCCGGCCGAAGGTCTCGGCGGCATCGTGCATGATCTCGCCCGAGCGGGACCGCCCGCAGAGGTGGACGACGATTTCGCCCGACGAGCGCGTCTCGAAGCGGCGGATCTCCTCGACCACCCGCTGCTCCTCGGCCGGGGGGAGGAACGCCGCCGGCGTGGTGCGCGCGCGCCGCGCGCCCAGCGCCTGCAGCCACAGGCCGAGCCCGGCCAGCACCAGCGCCAGCGCGATGAAGACGGCGCCCAGGCCGAGCAGCAGCGGCTGCTCCTCCCAGCTCGTCGGGACCTCCCGCGTCATGAACCAGAGCGACGCCAGGTCGACCAGCCCGGCCACGACCAGCGCCATCGCGACCAGGAACAGCAGCCGGCCCCAGCGGGCCAGCCGCCGTCCGCGGAGGATCGGTTCGAGGCCGGGCGCGTCCATCACCACCCTCCCGAGGCGCCGCCGCCGCCGAACCCGCCGCCGCCGCCGAATCCGCCCCCGCCGCCGAAGCCGCCGCCCCGCCGCCGCTCCACCCGCCGCCCCCGCCGCCGAATCCGCCGCTCGGCGGGAACCACCACGGACCGCTGCCGGTGCCGACGCGGCGCCCACGGCGGTAGAGGTCCCGCGAGCCGGCCGAGCGCCGGGCCGCGATCGACGCGAGGATCACCAGCGCGAGGAAGCCGAGCAGCAGCCAGATCGCGGGCCGGAAGTCTCGCGTGCGCTGGCGCTCGTCGGGTCCGAGCGGCACCGTCTCGCCGCGGGCCGCCGCGCCGAGACCGTCCAGCACCCCGATCAGGCCGTCGGCGTAGCGTCCCTGCCGGAAGGCCGGGCCGAGCACGTTGCGGATCAGCCGCCCCGCGATCACGTCCGGGACCGCCCCCTCGAGGTCCGTTCCGACCTCGATTCGCACCTTCCGGTCCTTCGGGAAGATCGCGACGATCACGCCGTCGTCCTTCTCGCGCAGCCCGGGCTTCCAGGCCTCTCCGACCTTGCGCGTGTACTCCTCGAGGATCTCCCCCTCGAGCGACGGCAGGATCACCACGCCGACCTGCAGCCCCTGCTGCGCGTTCAGCTCGCCCAGCCTGGCCTCGACCCGGGCGCGGTCGTCCGGGGAGAGCAGCCCCGCGCCGTCGTGCAGGAAGCGCGGCGGCGGCGGCGGGATCGGCAGTGCGTAGGCCACCCCCGTCGCCGCCAGCAGCAGCGCGATGATCAGCCGGCGGGCGCCTCGCGGCGCGCGGCGGGGGCGAGCGGTCAGAACTTCACCGCCGGCGCGGTGTCGGCTCCCGGCTTGGCCTGGAAGTACGGGCGCTGCGCGAAGCCGGTGAAGGAGGCGACGATCGAGGTCGGGAAGCTGCGGACCCGGGCGTTGTAGCCCTGGACCGTCTCGTTGAACCGCTGGCGCGCGGTCGCGATCCGGTTCTCCGTCCCCTCGAGCTGGGTCTGCAGGTCGAGGAAGTTCTGGTTGGCCTTCAGCTCGGGGTAGTTCTCGACCGTGACGAGCAGCCGCGAGAGCGCGCCCGAAAGCTCGCCCTGCGCCGCTTCCCACTTGGAGAACGCCGTCGGGTCCTTGAGCAGCTCGGGGGTCATCTTGATCGAGCCGGCCCTGGCTCGCGCCTCGGTGACCGCGGTGAAGGTGCCCTTCTCGAACGCGGCGGCGCCCTTGACGGTCTCGACGAGGTTGGGGATCAGGTCCATCCGGCGCTGGTAGGCGTTCTCGACCTGGCTCCAGGCGCCGTTGACCTGCTCGTCCATCTGGACCAGCTGGTTGTAGTTCCGTGCGAACCACGAACCGATCAGGATCACCGGGACGACGATGATCGCGAGGATGATCAGGATGACGACCAGGGTGCGACTCATGACGGGCCTCCTGGCCCCCTCGGGCGGGGGGCCGACCGCCTATTGTGCCGGATCGCCGGGCCGAAGGGTACGCGGAGGGCGGGCGCCCCCGCCTGCGGGTAGAATGCGCGGTCCCTTCCGCCGCACCGCCGGCACCCTCAGGAGGCTCGTTCGATGGGTCACGACCACGAGCACAACCGCGTCTTCCACGGGCTGACGCCCGCCGAACTCTGGCACCACTTCCTGCACATCACGGAGATCCCGCGCCCCTCCGGCAAGGAGGAGCGGATGGCGGAGTATGTCCTCCAGCACGCGAAGTCGCTCGGCCTCGCGACCGCGCGCGACGCGGTCGGCAACCTCGTGGTGCGCGTGCCGGCCTCGCCCGGCCGCGAGAAGGCCCCGACGATCGTCCTGCAGGGGCACCTCGACATGGTCTGCGAGAAGGACCCGGCCAGCAGCTACGACCCCGAGCAGGGCCGGATCCACGTCGTCAAGGATGGCGACTGGCTGACCGCGGAGGGGACCACGCTCGGCGCGGACAACGGGATCGCGATCGCGACGATGCTCGCGCTCGCGGGCGACAAGGCGGTCAAGCACGGCCCGCTCGAGCTGCTGATGACGATCGACGAGGAGACCGGCATGACCGGCGCCGCGGGCCTCGATCCGAAGCTGCTCGCCGGCCGGATGATGATCAACCTCGACTCCGAGGACGAGGGGATTCTCTTCGTCGGCTGCGCCGGCGGCTGCGACGTCAAGCACACCTTCAAGGCCGCGCGCACCCCGGCGCCGGCAGGCTGGGTCGCGCTCCAGGTGAAGGTCGGAGGCCTCAAGGGAGGCCACTCGGGGCTCGAGATCAACAGCAACCGGCTCAACGCGATCCGCGCCCTGGCCCGAGCCCTGAACGAGGGCGGCAAGGGGGCGGCCTGGCGCCTCGCCTCGATCGACGGCGGGAACAAGCGCAACGCGATTCCGCGCGATGCGCACGCCGTGGTGTTCGTCGAAGCGGCCGGAGAGGCCGCGTTCCGGCAGGGGATCGAGGCCGCGCGGAAGGCGCTGGCCGAGCAGTACAAGGGGCTCGACGACGGGCTCCGGATCGCGGTCGGCGCGCCGGAGCAGGCGGCCGCCGCGTCCGGCGGTGCGTTCGCCGAGGCCGATTCGCGCCGGCTGGTCGACCTGCTGCGCGCGACGCCGACGGGCGTGATCGCGATGAGCATGGACATCAAGGGGCTCGTCGAGAGCTCGACCAACCTGGGCGTGATCAACACCAGCGGCGACACCGTCGAGATCGCCAACCTCGCGCGCTCCTCCAGCGCGCCGGCGCTGCAGGACATCGTCGACCAGCTGCTCGCGGTCGCGCGCCTGGCCGGCGTCGAGGCCGCCGACCTGGGGGGCTACCCGGGCTGGAAGCCCGACATGGCCTCCAAGTCGCTGGCGGCGACCAAGCGCACCTTCGAGAAGCTCTACGGCAAGACGCCCGAGATCACGGCGATCCACGCCGGGCTCGAGTGCGGCCTGATCGGCGACCGCGTGCCGGGGATGGACATGGTCTCGTTCGGGCCCGACATCCGCGGCGTGCATGCGCCGGGCGAGAAAGTCCACGCCGCGTCGGCCGGGCGGTTCTACGATCTGCTCGGCGCGGTGCTGGATGAGCTGTCGGCCTGACGGTCGGTCCTTCGTGCGTTCCTCCGCCGCGGCCGGGGCCGGCGCCATGCTGGCCGTCCTCGCCGCGGCGTGGTGCCTTTCCTGCGGCGGCGGCGGCGGCGGCGACGCCCGCGGTCCGGCCGCGCCCGCCGCGAGCGGGATCGACTCGCTGCTGCTGATCACGCTCGACACGCTGCGCGCCGACCACGTCTCGAGCTACGGCCCCTCCCCGGTGGCGACGCCGCACCTGGATGCACTGGCCGCGAAGGGGGCGCGCGTCGTGCACGCCTGGACCACGGTGCCGCTGACGACGCCGGCCCACGCCTCGATCCTGTCGGGGCTCTACCCCCCGTCGCATGGCGTGCGCAACAACGCCCGCTTCCGGCTGCCGGAGGACGTCACGACGCTGGCCGAGATGCTCGGCGGGCACGGGCGGGCGACCGCGGCCTTCGTCTCGTCCTTCACCACCTCGCGCCAGTTCGGGCTGGGACAGGGGTTCGAGTTCTTCGACGACGACCTGGGGAACGACGAGTCCGGTACGCGACGCAGCCAGCGGCCGGGGCCGGAGACGGTCGCGCACGCGGCCGGCTGGCTGGCCGATCACGGCAGCCGGCCGTTCTTCGCGTGGGTCCACCTGTTCGACGCGCACACCCCGTACGCACCCCCCTCGCCGTTCCGCGAGCGTCACCCGGGCGATCCCTACAGCGGCGAGGTTGCGCTCGTCGACCACCTGGTCGGCGAACTGATGGTCGCGCTCGAGAAGTCCGGGGCGGCGGGGCGGACCGCGGTCGTGGTGCTGGCCGATCACGGCGAGGGGCTCGGCACCCACGGCGAGGACGAGCACGGCCTGCTGCTCTACCAGGAGACGCTCGCGATCCCGTTCTTCGTCGTCGCGCCGGGAAAGGTCGCGCCGGGCACGGTGGTGGAGGAGCTGTCCAGCGTGGTCGACGTGGTTCCGACCGCGCTCGCGCTGCTCGGCGAGCCGCCGCCGGGCGAGACCGAGGGGCGCGACCTCTTCGCCGCGGCGGCCCGGCCCGCCGGGCCGCCGTCGCAAGCGGCTCCGGCCGCGGCGCCGCGCACGCTCTACGCCGAGACGCTCTACCCCTACGAGGAGTTCGGCTGGTCCGCGCTCTACGCGCTGCGCGACGGCGACGGCAAGTACATCGAGTCGACGCGCCCCGAGCTCTACGACCTGGCCGACGACCCGAAGGAAGGGAAGGACCTCGCGCCGGTGGACCGGGCGCGCGCCGCCGCGATGCAGCGCGCGCTGCGCGAGCGGGCCACCGCGCTGGTGCGCCACGAGCGGCTCTCCGCCGCGGCCGGATTCGGCGGCGGCACCGATCCCGAGACGATCGCCCGGCTCGAGAGCCTCGGTTACGCCGCCGGCGGCCCAGGCGGGAGCGGTTCGGGGGAGGAGGCGCTGCCCGGGCTGACGGGCCGCAATCCGCGCGACGCGATGGAGGACTACCAGCGCTTCGACCGGGCCCAGGAGCTGATGCGCGCCGGTCAGCCCGACGCGGCGGTGAAACTGCTCACGAAGCTGACGGTCACCGATCCCGACAACCCGCAGGTGCTGCTCAAGCTGGCCCAGGCCTGCGAGCGGGCCGGCCGCAACGCGGACGCCGAGGTCTGGTACCGGAAGATGATCGAGCGCCACCCGACCTTCTATCTCGGCTACCGCAGCTACAGCACCTTCCTGGAGGGCCTGGACCGGCCGCTCGACGCGCGTGCGCTCTGGATCCGCCTGTCGGGCCTGCTGCCGGGCTACGTCGGGATCGAGACGCGGCTGGCCAGCACCGAGATCAAGGCGGGGCAGCCGCAGGCGGCCGAGCAGCGCCTGGCCGCCTACCTGAAGGAGCATCCGGGCGACGCCGAGGCGTGGGCGCTGGACGGCGATGCCCGCGCGGCGCTCGGCGATGCGGCCGGGGCGCTCGTCGCGTACCGGAAGGCGCTGGCGATCCGGCCGACCGAGCGGGGAGCGGTGGAAGGGCTGGCCGCCGTGCTGAAGAAGCAGGGGAACGCCGGCGAAGCCCGGGAGGAGCTCGACGAGCTGCTTCGCCGGGCGCCGGGAGACCCGGTCCTGGTCCGGACCCGGCGCGACCTCTAGCCGCTCGGAAGCCGCCCGCCACGCGCCTGCCCGTGGTCAAATCGGCAATTACAGGGTAGTCTCGGCTAGCCGGAACTTGCTCGACTGTTTCGGTAGAAGGGTCAAATCATGAAGCTCACGAAGGAACGGATCCTCGACGCCGCCCGGCGCCATTTCGCTCGCTTCGGCTTCCGCAAGGCCTCCCTTTCCGAGATCGCGGCCGAACTCGGCGTCGTGAAGGGAGCGCTCTACTACTACGTCCCGGGCGGCAAGCAGGAGTTGTTCGATCTCGTCCTGCAGCGCGACCTCGAGCAGGTGCTGGCCGCGATGCGCGGCGCGGTCGAGGGCGAGGCCGACCCGCGCCGCAAGCTGCGCGCGATGGCCGACGCGCGGCTGCGCGTGATCACCCAGCTCAAGGACCTGCTCGGCGTACATCGCGACGTGCTCGAGGAGCTGACGGCGATCATCTATCAGCAGCCCAACCACCCCTACTCGAAGGCCGAGCGCGAGCTGATCGAGGAGGTCCTGGTCGCCGGAGAAGACGCCGGGCTCTTCCGGAAGATCGAGCCGCGCGCGACCACCGCGTCGGCGATCCAGGCCGCGATGCGCACGCTCCTGATCCCGGCGCTGTACGCCGAGGTGACGCATGGGACGGAGCCGATGGCCCTGCTCGAGCCGCTCTTCGACCTGATGCTGCTGGGGCTCGAGGCGCGCAAGTAGCGCGCGCGGCTACTTCGCGGAGGAAGCGGGCTTGACCGGCGGCAGCGCCTGGTCCATGAAGAGCGCGGGAGCGGCCCCCTCGCGCTTCATGTACACGCCGAGCTGCACGTAGGGGAGTGCCGGGTTGGTCAGGGCGCCCGGGTTGTGCTTGACGTCCGCCAGCGTCGGGTCCAGCAGCAGCGCAGTCTCGAACGACTGGAACGCCGCGTCGTAGTTCCCCTGCGCCTGGTAGGCGATGCCGAGGTTGTAGTGCGCCACGGCCGAGAACGGCTCGAGCTTCAGCGCGCGCCGGATCGCACTCATTCCGCTGCTGGCCTTCCCGCTGCGGATGTAGGCCGTGCCGAGATCGTTCCACGCCGCGACGTTGGTCTCGTCGAGATCGGTCGCTTCGTTCAGCGCCTTGATCCCGTCCTTGAAGCCGGCCCGGTTGGTCAGGCGCACCCCGAGCACGCGCCAGAGTTCGGCGTTCGTCCGGTCGGCCTCGACGGCGGCCAGCGCCTCGGCGACCTCGGGGAAGCGGCCCAGGATGTCGCTCTCGAGCTCGATGGCGGGCTCTTCGGTCACCATCTCGTCGATCACCGCCTCGGCGGTGGCATCGGCTTCGGCCGCGGCTTCGGCGGCGGCTGCTGCGGCGGCGTCGACTTCGGCCGCGGCCTGGGCGGCCGGATCGGCCACCGGCTTGTTCTTCTTGGCGAGCGCCGGCGCGGCCGAGAACACGGCGACGGCGGCGACGAGGACCATCACGGAGCGGAGTGGAAGAACGCGGCGCATCGGCGTGGGCTCCCGGGTCAGCGGCCGACCGGCTCTTCCTCTTCGCGGGGCGCGCCGGGCCGGACCACGAGCCTCACCTTGCCACCGACCTCGTCGAGAAGCAACTCGACGTCCCGTCCGGGATGGTGGCTTCGCGCCTGTCCCACCGCAGCGTCGACCTTGACCGCGAAGCTGCGGTAGGTGAGGCCCGAGACCGGCAGCCCGCGCGCACGGCTGGCCTGCTTGTAGGACGTGTAGAGGTCGCGCAGCTGCGTCGCGTCGAGCCGGCCGCCCCCCGCGAGCGTCTGGACCATCACGTGAGGGCGGTGAACGTCCTCGGCTTCCTGCGGCCGCGGCGCCTGGCCCGCCAGGCGGGTGCGGTGACCTTCCATCTCGATCGCGCGCTGCCTCCGGTTCCAGCGCTCCTGGCTGGTCCGAAGCCGGTGCACCATCGTGTTGAACCGGAAGCGGTCGATCGTGCGTTGCGGCGGGTTCTTCGCGTAGTGCCGGACGACCGCTTCGACCTCGGCCTGGCGCTGCCACGGCGGCCAGCGGATCGAGCCGGCGAGGAACATCTCGTACTCCGTCGCGAGCCGCTTGAGCAGCTTCTCGAGCCGGTCGAGGTCGGCGCGGACTTCGGTCGGCGTAAAGAGCGTGTCGGCCACGAGGGTCCTCGGGAAAGGGCGCGGAGCGGGCCGTCCGGCCGCGCGGGCCCTTCCCGGAGAAGGTGGGTCCGGCCGGGCGGCGGGGCCAGCCCGGCGGCCCGCCGGGCCGACGGGCCGTTTCCAACCCGGGAGCGGGCGGCGAGAATGGCCGCATGGACCCGCGCCGCCAGCTCCCGTCGGTCGACCGCCTGCTCGCCCACCCGGCCCTCGCCGAGCCGGCCGCCGCCTGGTCGCGGCGGGCCCTGCTGGCCGTCCTGCGGGCCGCCCTGGACGCGGCCCGCGCGGCGATCGGGGCCGGCGGGGCGGCGCCGACGGAGGACGAGCTGGCCGCCGCCTGCGCGGCGCGGCTGGAGTCGCTGGCGCGGCCGCGGCCGCGGCGGGTCGTCAACGCGACCGGGGTCGTGATCCACACCAACCTCGGGCGCGCGCCGCTCGGCGCGCGGGCGCGGGCGTGGATCGAGCACGCTGCGACCGGCTACTCGAACCTCGAGTACGACGTCGCGCGGGGAGAGCGCGGCCATCGGGCCGACCACGTCGACGAGCTGCTGGGGCTGCTCTTCCCGGGCTTCGCGGCGCACGTCGTCAACAACAACGCCGCGGCGCTGCTGCTCGCGCTCTCGGCGCTGGCGAAGGGGAAGGACGTGCTGATCAGCCGCGGCGAGCTGATCGAGATCGGCGGCTCGTTCCGGATCCCCGAGATCATGGAGTGCTCGGGGGCGCTGCTGCGCGAGGTCGGCACGACCAACCGCACGCACCTCGCCGATTTCGAAAGCGCGCGTATCCGGCGACACGGGGCTGATCCTGCGCGTCTGGCCGAGCAACTACCGGATCGTCGGCTTCACCCACCAGGTGCCGGTGGCGGAGCTGGCGGCGCTGGGGAAGGAGGCCGGCGTGCCGGTGCTGGCCGACCAGGGGTGCGGGCGGCTGTTCAAGGACAGCGCCGGGCCGGCCAGCGAGCTGTCGGTCGAAGAGCTGCTCGAGGAGGGCGCCGACCTGGTCTGTTTTTCCGGCGACAAGATGCTCGGCGGGCCGCAGGCCGGCGTGCTGGTCGGACGGCGCGAGCTGGTGGCGCGCTGCGCGAAGCACCCGCTGGCGCGCGCGCTGCGCCCCGACAAGCTGACGCTCGCCGCGCTGGCCGCGACCGCGCTCGGCGCGATCGCGGCCGACCCTGCGGCGGAGCTGCCGGCGGCGCGGATGCTGTCGCTGTCGGAGGGGGAGTTGCGGGCCGCGGCGGAGGAGCTGGCGGCGGCGCTGCGCGCGGCGGCGCCGGGCCTCGCGGTGGAGACGATCGCCGGCGTGTCGCGCGTCGGCGGCGGGGCGGCGCCGGAGGAGGACCTGCCGACGTCGCTCGTGTCGGTGCGCCCGCCGGCCGGCCTCTCGGACGACGCGCTGCTCGACGCGGCTGCGCGCGCACGAGCCGCCGGTCGTGGCCCGCGTCGAAGAGGGTGCGGTGCTGTTCGACCCGCGTACGCTGCTGCCCGGGGAGGCGGCGATCGTCGCGGCGGCGGTGGCGGGGGCGGTGGCGGGGGGGCGGTGAGGCGCGGGGCTGCCCCTCCGGGAAGGTGGATGAGACCTTGCTCGCCGAGTTGAAGAACCGCTATTACGCGATCGAGTCGCCGCGCGATCCGGAGTCCCTCCTGCGGGCTCTCGCAGCGGCGTTGCCGCCGCCACCCGATCGACGATCAGTGCCGATCGCGCGCCTCCGCTCCTTTCCGGACGCGTTCGGCCTCTTCGTCGGGCGCCTCGAGCGTTGGGATCGTCCGACCCAGCGCACTGCGCGAGGGCACGTGAGCGCACGCGGCGCGGGGTCGCCGATCTCCGTCTGCATCGGTCCGAGCTGCGGTCGGCTGGCAGTCGGGCTCGGAGCACTGACGTTCGGCGTGGGGGCGTCGCTGGGCTTGGCCCTGGCTTGGCTCGGTCACACGGGGTTCGGGCTCTTGATCGTTGCACTCACGCTCGGCCCGCTCGTCTTCCAGTTCGGCCCCAGGACGTGGCGCCTCGCTCGCGAGAACGACCGGATTCTCGTCGGAATCCTCGAGACCGCGGCACAGGTCGAGGTCGGCGCCTGGAGGCGGATCCCGCGCTCCGAGTTCCGGATGCCGACCCTCGTGCGGCGCGCGCTCTGGGGCGGCGGCATCTGACCCCTCGATTCCCGCGCCTGGGACGGTTCCCCCGCGTGCCCCATCGTGCGGCCGCGCGGGAAAGTCCACAATCGCATCGGGAAGGGTGGCTTGTGAGTGTAGTCACACGAGACTATATTGTCCGTATGATCGCCATCGGCGTGCGGGAGCTGAAGGCAAAGCTCAGCGAGTACCTCCGCCGAGTGCGGGAGGGGGAGACGGTGCTCGTCACCGACCGGGGCGTGGTTGTCGCGGAGCTCGGCCCGCCGCGACGCCCCTCCGAGTCGCGGATCCCGTCCCGGCTCGAGGAGATGGCCGCGGCCGGCCTGGTGACGCTCGGCACGGGCAACGATCCGGAGGGCTACCCGCTCTTCGAGCCATTGCTGACGGACGAGGAGTGCCGCCAGCTGCTGGACGAGGTCCGGGGCGATCGATGAAGCTCTGCGTCGAGACCAGCGCGATCGTGACGTGGATGCTCGGCGAGGAGCGCGCTCCGGAGATGCGGGAGATCCTTGCCGCGGCCGAGGTCGTCGTCGGGTCGGTCCTCGTGACGCTCGAGTTCGACCGTGCCCTGAGGCGGGGGGTCGCTGTACAGCGCTTCACCGAGGCGCGGGCTGCCGAGCGAAGCGGGGCATTCGCGCGTGCCAGCTCGACCTGGAGCCTGTTCCGGCTCGACGACGAGATCCTCCGGCGCGCCCGTGCGCCCTTTCCCGTCGAGCCCGTGCGGACCCTCGATGCGATCCACCTCGCGACCGCGCTGGCCGCCCTCACCGCGCTGCCCCGGCTCGCGATGTTGAGTCTCGACGACCGGATCCGTCGCAACGCCGAGGCGCTGGGGCTGACGGTCGTCCCCTGACCCGGTTCTCCGCGGCCGTTCGTCGCATCGATCGCTGCGTCCGCCACCCCGCCGCCGTCGCCCTGCCGTAGACTGGACCCCGGTTCCCGCCCCGGAGTCCCCGTGATCCGACCTGGCGACAAGCTGCTCCACTACCGCTTCATCGACAGCCTCGGCGGCGGTGGAGAGGGCGTCGTCTGGCGCGCGCTCGACACCCGGCTCGGGCGCGAGGTGGCGATCAAGCTGCTGCCCGACCGGGTCGCGCTGACGCCCGACGCCCTGCTGCGGCTCGAGCGCGAGGCGCGCGTGCTGGCCGCGCTCAACCACCCGAACATCGTCACCGTGTACGCGGTCGAGGACGCCGGTGCCCACCGCTTCGTGGTGATGGAGCTGGTCCAGGGCCGCGTGCTCTCGTCGCTGATTCCGGAGCACGGGATGGCGGCGGAGCAGCTGTTCGCGATCGCGCTGCCGCTGGCCGACGCGCTCGCGGCCGCGCACGGCCGCGGCGTGGTGCACCGCGACCTCAAGCCGGCCAACGTCGTCGTCACCGGGGACGGCCGGCCGAAGATCCTCGACTTCGGCATCGCCCAGCGGAATCCCCCCGCGTCGCCGCCGCGCCAGGACGCCGCCGAGGCGCCGACCGCGACGATGGTCCCGCTCGGCCTGACCGGCACGATCCCCTACATGGCGCCGGAGCTGGTCCGCGGCGAGACGGCGGACGAGCGCGCCGACGTCTTTTCCTTCGGCGTCCTGCTCTACGAGATGGCGACCGGGCGGCGGCCGTTCGAGGGGGCGGGCGCGATCGAGATCCTGGCGTCGATCCTGCGCGACGAGCCGCCCTCCCCCTCGGCGCTGCGCCCCGACCTGCCCCCGGAGCTCGATCGGGTCGTCCTGCGCTGCCTCGACAAGGACCCGGAGCGCCGTTTCGCGGGCGCAGCGGCGCTGAGAGCGGCGCTCGACGCAGCCCGCCAGGGGCGCGCCGAGCCGCTCCCCCCGCTGCCCGCCGCGGCCGCCGGCCCGTCGGTGGCGGTGATGCCGTTCACCGACAACAGCCAGGAGCGCGACCAGGAGTGGTTCTGCGACGGGATGGCCGACGAGATCATCGCCGCGCTGGCGCGGATCGGCGGGCTGTCGGTGGCCTCGCGGACCGCCTCGTTCCGCCTGCGCGGGGCGGGGCTCGACACGCGGGAGATCGGGCGGCGGCTCGCGGTGCGGGCGCTGCTCGGGGGGAGCGTGCGCAAGGCCGGGGAGCGCCTGCGCGTGACCGCCGAGCTGGTCGACACGGCGAGCGGTTTCAACCTCTGGTCCGAGACCTTCGACCGCCAGCTCGAGGACGTCTTCGCGATCCAGGAGGAGATCGCGCGCGCGATCGCCGACGCGCTCGAGGTGACCCTGTCCCACGGCGAGCGCGAGGCGCTCGGCCGGCCGCCGACCACGGACATCCAGGCCTACGAGTGCTGCCTGCGCGCCCGCAGCTACTACTTCCAGTACCGGCGGCGCGGCGTCGAATACGCGATCGAGCTGTTCCGGCGCGCGCTGGAGCTCGATCCGTCCTACGCGCGGGCCTGGGCCGGGATCGCGCTCTGCCACTGCTTCTTCTACCTCTACGTCGCCCGCGTCCCCGAGCAGATCGCGCAGGCCGAGGAGGCGGCGCGCAAGGCGCTGGCGCTCGACCCAGACCTGGCCGAGGCCCAGACCTCCTTCGGCGTCGCGATGTCGACCGCCGGTCGCGAGGCCGAGGCCGAGGCCGCGTTCCGCCGGGCGCTGGAGCTCGACCCGGGCCTGTTCGAGGCCCAGTACCTCTACGCGCGCCACCTGTTCGCGTCCGGCAAGGCGGAGGAGGCGGCCCGCCGCTACGAGCTGGCGGAGGTCTTCCACCCCGAGGACTACCAGTCGCCGCTGCTCAGCGCGCAGATCCTGGCCGACCTCGGGCGGAAGCGGGAGGCGGAGGCGGCCTATCGCCGCGGCCTCAAAAAGGTGGAGGAGCGGCTGGACCGGCAGCCCGACGACACCCGCGCGCGCTACATGGGGGCCAACGCGCTGGTCGCGCTCGGCTCGACGGCGCGCGGGATCGAGTGGGCGCGGATGGCCGAGGCCGAGGAACCGAACGAGCCGATGCTGCTCTACAACGTCGGCTGCATCTACTCGATGGCGGGCGATTCCGAGGCGGCGCTCGCCGTGCTCGAGCGGGCCGTGGCAGGCGGTCTGACCCAGCGCGGGTGGTACGAGCACGACAGCAACCTCGACCCGCTGCGCGGGATGCCGCGCTTCCAGGCGCTGCTGGCGGGACTGGGGTGACGCGCGGCAGACTGCTGCCGCGATGTCCCGGTCCGCTGCCATCTGCTCCCGCCTCGCTGCCCTCGTCCTGGGAGCGGCGACGGCCGCACTCGTCCCGGCGCGGGCCGCCGCGCCGCCCGCCGCACCGCTGCCGCCGAACCTCGTCGTGGTCACGCTCGACACCGTGCGCGCCGACCGGCTCGGCGCGTACGGCAACACGGCCGCGGCGACGCCCCGGCTCGACCGGCTGGCGCGCGAGGGGGCGCTGGTCGAGCGGGTGCAGGCCGTCGCGCCGCTGACGCTGCCGGCGCACGCGTCGCTCTTCACCGGGCTCTACCCGCCGGCCCACGGGGTGCGGGACAACGCCGACTTCATCCTGCCGCCTTCGGTGACGACGCTGGCCGAGGTCCTCGCGGCCCGCGGCTACCGGACCGCGGCCGTCGTCGGCGCAGCGGTGCTGGCGAACACGCAGGGGCTCGCGCAGGGGTTCGCGAGCTACGATGCGCCGGGAGACGCGGCGGCGGCGCAGGGAGCCGTGGCGGCACGCGGCGCCGACGCGCGCTCGGCCGCGCCCGCGGCGGCCACGTTGCGGCCGATCGTGGAACGCCGCGCGGCCGAGGTGACCGACCGCGCGCTGGCGGCGCTCGATCGCCTCGCGCCCGGGCCGTTCTTCCTCTGGGTGCACTACTTCGACGCGCACGCCGAATACGAGCCGCCCGAGCCGTACCGCACGCGCTTCCAGCGCGCGCTCTACGACGGCGAGATCGCCTACGTCGACGCGCAGCTCGGCCGGCTGCTCGACGCGCTGGCGGCGAAGGGGCTGGGCGGCCGCACGCTGGTCGCGGTCGTGGCCGACCACGGAGAGGGGCTGGGGGAGCACGGCGAGTCGACGCACGGAGTCTTCCTCTACGAGACGACGCTGGCCGTGCCGCTGATCCTGCGGATGCCGGGGCGCGTCGCGGCCGGCACGCGTGTCGCCGGTCCGGTGTCGCAGGTCGACCTGGCGCCGACGCTGCTGGAGCTGCTCGGCGCGCCGCCGCTCGGCGACGTGCAGGGGAGCAGCTTTGCGGCGCAGCTCTCGGGCGGGCGTCCGGCGGCCGGCGCGGCGAGCGCGGCCGGCGCGGCGGCAGCGGCCGGTCGGCCCGGCCCCGCCCCGCGCCCGCTCTACAGCGAGACGCTCTACCCCGAGCGGGCCTACGGCTGGGCGCCGCTCTTCGCGATGCGGCTCGGCGCGGGGAAGGTGATCGACGCCCCCCGGCCCGAGCTGTTCGACCTTTCCGCCGATCCCGGCGAGCAGAAGAACCTGGCCGCGGCCCAGCCCTCCGTGCTGGCCGAGCGGCAGGCGGAGCTGGCTCGCCTGCGCGCCGCGATCGGCGGCGCCGACCCCGCCGCGGAGAGCCCGGCGGACGCCGAGCGGCGCGCGCAGCTCGAGGCGCTGGGATACGCGGGCTCCGGCAGCGGGACGCGCGGGGCGCGCGGAACGCAACTCGATCCGAAGGACGGGATCCGCTTCGAGATGGCGATCGAGGCCGCGCGCCTGTCGCTCGTCGCCGGCCGCCCCGCCGAGACGATCGAGACGCTCGCGCCGGTGCTCGCCGCCGACCCGGGCAACGCGGCGGCGCTCAGCCTGTCGGGGGTCGCGCTCTTTGCGACCGGACGCCGCGACGAGGGGCTGGTGCGCCTCGAGCGGGCCGTCGCGGCGAGCGGGGCGACGTTCGAGTACCGGCTCAACTACGGCGCGGCGCTCTACCAGGCCGGCCGGCCGTCGTCGGCGATCGAGCAGTTCCGGGCCGCGCTCGCGCTGCAACCGGAGGCCCCGGACGCGCGCTACGCGCTGGCGGCGGCGCTGTTCGCGGCGGGCGATCGGGAGGGCGCGCTGATGGAGACGCGCGCGCTGCTGGCCGCCCAGCCGGGGCACGCGGCCGCGAAGAAACTGCTCGAGCGGATCCTCGCGGCACCCTGACCGCCGGCGCCGGGGGTGGCGCAGCGTCACGCGGGCCGGCACGGAGGCCGGCCCCTACGATTCGCGCGCCGCATCATGCCGCGCGTCTCGCGTGCCCGTAGGGGCCGGCCTCCGTGCCGGCCCGGTCGGTCAGCCGGATGCCCGTAGGGGCCGGCCTCCGTGCCGGCCCGGCCGATCAGACGGATGCCCGTAGGGGCCGGCCTCCGTGCCGGCCCGCTCCGCGCCGGCCCGGTTCCGCGCCGGCCCGGTTCCGCGCCGGCCCGGTTCCGCGCCGGCCCGGTTCCGTGCCGGCCCGGTCGGTCAGCCGGAGTGGCGGAAATGCACGACGTCGCCGTCCTGCACGACGTACTCCTTCCCCTCGAGCCGCAACCACGCCTTCTCGCGCGCCGCGGCCAGCGACCCGGCCTCGAGCAGCTTGTCCCAGGGCACGACTTCGGCCCGGATGAACCCCTTCTCGATGTCCGAGTGGACCGCCCCCGCGGCCCCGCGCGCCGGCGTGCCGGCGCGGATCGACCAGGTGCGGCACTCGTCGTCGCCGACCGTCAGGAACGAGATGTAGCCCAGCAGGTGATAGCTGGCGCGGATCAGCCGTTCCAGCGCCGGCTCGCCGATCCCGAGGTCGGCCCGGAACGCCGCGGCGTCGGCCGCCGACAGCGACGCGATCTCGCGCTCGATCTTGGCCGAGAGCGCGACGAACTCGGTCCCCGGGCGGCCAGTGAGGGCGCCGAGCCCGAAGGCCTCCGGCCCCTGGCCGAACTCGCCCGTCCGGTCCTCGCCGAGGTTGACGGCGACGAGCAGCGGCTTGGCGGTCAGGAAGGCGTAGCTGCGCACCGCGCGCAGTTCGTCCTCGGACAGCGCCGCGCGCAGCGGGACCTCCTTCTCGAGCTGCCGGACCGCGCGCGTGAGGATCTCCTGCTCGCGCTTGTCCTCGTCCTTGCCCGCCTTCTTGATGATCGCCTCGAGCCGCTCGAGCCGCCGCTGCGCGACGTCGAGATCGGCCAGCAGGAACTCCGTCTCCACCAGCGACAGGTCGCGCGCCGGGTCGACCGAGCCGTCAGGGTGCGGATCGGTGGGGTCGTCCCAGGCGCGCAGCACGAGCAGCAGCGCGTCGGCGGTGCGCAGCGGCGCGAGCAGCGGGTTGTCGGCCTTGCCCGCGCCCTTCTCCATCGGCGCCGGGTCGACGTAGGTGACCGTCGCGTAGGTCGTCTTCTTGGGCTTGAAGAGCGGCACCATCCGGTCGAGCCGGGCGTCGGGCACCTTGGCGATGCCGCGGCGGGTCTCGATCTTCCCCCCCTCGGGCAGCGCGGTGCCGGTCAGGATGCTCCAGAGCGTCGTCTTGCCGGAGTGGGGCAGGCCGCAAAGCGAGATTTCCATCATCGTCTCCCGTCGGCGCCGGGGGGCGGCGCGCGGGCGCCGCGGTTGACGGGGCGCGGGGGCGGTTTCTACCATCCCCGGCGCGCCTTCACCACCCGGCGCCCGGAGCGCCCATGATCGAAGGGGTCGTCGTTCACACCCTCGAGCCAAGAGCCGACGAGCGCGGCCGGGTCGTCGAGTTGTTCCGCGCCGACGGGCCGGTGCCCCACGCCGCCGGCCAGGTCCACCTGACGACCCTCTTCCCGGGGGTGGTCAAGGCCTGGCACCGGCACCGGCAGCGCACCGACACCCTCGCCGTCGTCGCGGGGCAGGTGCGGCTCGGGCTCTACGACGGGCGCGAGGGTTCCAGGACCGAGAACGAGCTGAACCAGTTCTTCCTCGGCGACCACGCGCCGCTGGCGGTGACGATCCCGCCCGGCGTCTGGTTCGGGCTGAAGGGCTGCGGCCTGGTCGAGTCGCTGGTGATCGTCGTGACCGACCGGCCGCACGACCCGAAGCTGCCCGACGAGGACCGGATCGACCCCGAGATGAACGAGATCCCGTTCGACTGGGAACGGCGCGACCGCTAGGCTGATACGCTTCCAAGCCGTCGGGGCGTGGCGCAGCCTGGTAGCGCACCTGTTTTGGGAGCAGGTGGTCGCCGGTTCAAATCCGGCCGCCCCGACCAGTCGCTTCACGAACCCGGGACCGAATCGCCGCTCTCGCGATGCGGGCGGAGTCTGCCGAGTCGTCCAGCGGACACGGGGCGACGATCGCCGACCGGGAGTGCTCGCCCGCTGTTCCGTCGATCCGGCGGCCGACCGCCGCCTCCGTCGACTCCCGCCGCGCCGTGCTACGCTCGCTCCATCGTGGGGCGCGGGCTCAGTCGTCCTTCAGCCGGAGTCGCCGTTCTGGCCCTCTGCGCCGCCCTGTTGCCGTGGCTCGTCGCCGCGGCGCTCCCCCCGATCGCGCAGCCGCAGTCCTACCACGCGTTCGCCGATCAGCGCGCGCTGTGGGGAGTGCCGAACGCCTTCGACGTGATCTCCAACCTGCCGTTCCTGGTGGTCGGCCTGCTCGGTCTCTTCGCGCTGCCGAAAGCGATGGCGCGCGACGCGACGCCGCGCGCGGCGCGTGCGCCGTGGCTCGCGATGTTCTGCGGCGTGGCGCTGACCGCGCTCGGGTCCGCGGCCTACCACCTCGATCCGACGGATGCGACGCTGGTCTGGGACCGGCTGCCGATGGCGCTCAGTTTCGCCGGGCTGGTCGCGGGCACGCTTGCCGATCGGACCGCCCGGCCGGGCTGGCTGCTGCCCTGTGCGCTGGCGGCCAGCGGCGTCGGCTCCGTCGCCTTCTGGGCGCTGAGCGGGAACCTCGCACCCTACCTCGCGGCCCAGGTCGGGTTCCTCGCGGTCGCCCTCGCGGCCACCGCGCTGATCCGTTCGCCCTACACGCACGCCGCGTGGCTGTACGGCGCCGCGGTCCTCTACGGCGGCGCGATGCGGCCGAGCGCCTGGATCACGCGATCGCGGCGCTGCTCGGCGGCCGCGTCAGCGGCCACACCCTCAAGCACCTGCTGGCCGCGGCCGCGATCTACGTCGTCTACCGCATGCTGCTGCGGCGCCGGCGGGCGCCTATCGCCTGATCCCGAGGACCAGCCCGTCCGGGGTGGGGATGCAGACCGAGTCGCAGGCTGCGGCAACGATCTCGTGGAAAGCGCGCATCGCCCGCGCGCGCTCGTCATCGTCCAGCAGTTCGCCGAACAGGAACGCGTTGTCCCCGAGCACGAGGCCGCCGGGCCGCAGGTTCGCGATCGCCCAGCGGGCGTAACGGTCGTAGTTGGCCTTGTCGGCGTCGAGGAAGACCGCGTCGAAGGGGCCGTGCTGCTCGAGCCCCGGAAGGACGCTCGTGCCGGCGCCGACCACGACGGTGACCCGCTCCGCGAGGCCGGCGGCAGCCAGGTTGGCGCGGGCCAGCTCGGCGTGGCGGGGCTCGAACTCCACCGTCCAGAGGTGTCCGTCCGGGGGCAGCGCACGCGCCAGGTGGATCGTCGAGTAGCCGGCCAGCGTGCCGACCTCGACCACCCGGCGTGCGCCGATCAGCCGGACGAGCAGGTGCAGCAGGCGGCCCTCGTTCGGGCCGACCATGATCGCCGGCATGTCGGGTGGGGTCGCGAAGGCCCGGGCCAGCGCCGCGTCGTGCGGGGCGTGGACCTTGGCGACCCAGTCGAGGATTTCTGCAGTCGCGTAGCGCGCGCCGCTTCGCGAATCGGGATCGGCCATGGCCCATGGTGCCTCGCGCCGGCCTGGCCGTCCAACCTGCAGTATCGCCCCGGGATCGCGCTCAACGCGGCGCGGCGATCTCCTTCGAAGAGTCGACCCACGCGTTGTAGGACGCCCCGGCCGGCGCCACGATCTCGCGCTTGTCCTCGCCGCGGCCCGCCTTCTCCGACCTGTCGGGCACCAGCGAGATCCCCTCGGCCTTCTTCCCTCCGCCACGGGTCGGCACCGGGCGCAGGCGGACCTCCTGGCCGTCGACCGCGGTGGTCCAGAGGACCGTCATCACCAGCCGGCCGCCGCCGCCGAAGACGTTGCGGCGCTGCACGTCGAGGATCTCCCCCGTCGCCGGGGTCCCCCTGCGGACCACGACCGTCCCGTCGATCAGCGCGTCCTCTCCGACGACGAGCGCGACGCGGTCGCCCGGCTTCACGGACGCGGAGCGGACCTCCGAGGCGAGCGCGACGACGATCCGCGCTCCCTCCGGGAGCACCACCCGGGCCGGCTCCGGTACCGGCGGAGAGGGAGGGGGCGCGGCGGCCGCGGGGGGTGGGGGCGCGGCCGGCGTCGCCGGAGCCCGTTCGCGCGGCTTCGGGGACGCTTTGAGGGGCGCGACTCCTGCGGCGGGCGCGGCCGGGCCAGGCGGCGGCGGCGCGGCCACGGCAGCTGCGGTGGCCGGGATCCCGCCCTCCCCGGCGCGCGGGCCCGACTCCCCGCCGGATTCAGTCCCGGTCCCCGGCGTCACTTCGGTCGCGGCTCCCGGCGCCGTGGAAACCCCCGCATCCCCTGCGGCAGCGGGCGCTCCCGCGGCTACTGCCGGCGCTTCGTCGGCGACGGTCGCCGCGGTCGGTTCCCCGGGTGCCGCGCGTTGCGTGAGCCAGAAGGCGCCCGCCAGCACCAGCGCCAGTCCGGCCAGCGCTCCGGCGACGAGCGGCCACTTGGTCCCGCCGCCGGTCGCCGCGGTCGCGCGGCCGCTGTTGCCCGATCAGCGTGCCGGACTCCGTCTCTTCCTTGAGCTCGGCCAGCGCCACGCGGACGTCCGTCATGTTCTGCCAGCGCTTTTCCGGGTCCTTCCTGATGCAGCGCGTGATGACGCGCTCGATCTCCGGCGGAATCGCCGGCGCAAGCGAGCGCAGCGGCCGCGGCTCGAGGGTCAGGATCGCGGAGAGGGTGGAGAGGGTGGAGTCGCCGCGGAAAGCCCGCTCGCCGGTCAGCATCTCGTAGAGCAGCGTGCCGAAGCTGAAGATGTCCGAGCGCGCGTCGACCTTCTTCCCCTCCGCCTGCTCGGGCGACATGTACGAGACGGTCCCGAGGATCCGCCCCTCGACGGTGTGGGTGCCGCTCGAGAGCGCCGTTCGCGTCGAGTCGTCGTCGCCGGAACCGAGGCGCAGGCCCAGCTTGGCGAGGCCGAAGTCGACGAGCTTCACCCGCCCGTCCCGCGCCACCATCACGTTTCCCGGCTTGAGGTCGCGGTGAACGATTCCCGCGGCGTGGGCCCGGGCCAGCGCGTCGGCGACCGGGACCGCGATCCCGAGCGCCTGCTCGACCCGCATCCCGTTCTTGGGGATCAGGTGATCGAGCGTCTGGCCGTCGACGAACTCCATCGCGATGAAGTCGAAGCCGTCCTGCGAGCCGATGTCGTAGATGGCGACGATGTTCGGGTGGTTGAGGATCGAGGCCGCCTGGGCCTCCTGGAGAAACCGTTGCCGGCGCTCGGGCTCGGCGACCCGCTCGGGGGGGAGCACCTTGAGCGCGACCTCACGTCCGAGCCGCGTGTCATGCGCCTGGTAAACCTCACCCATGCCGCCGGTGCCGACGAGGGAGACGATCCTGTAGGGACCGACGAGCGTTCCGGGTTCGAGCGGCATCGCAGCTCCCTCGCGCGGGAGAGGATGTTGCCGCCGAGTCGCCGCTGCAACCGCCGAGCTGCCGCGAACGGATCGGCGGTCGGCCCGGGTGGGGGGCGGGCGGGGGCGGCGGGGGCGGCGGGGCACGGCCGGTCGCGGAGGGCGGCGATTGGGCTATCATTCCCGGCCCGCGCGCGGCTGTAGCTCAGCGGATAGAGCACCAGCCTCCGGAGCTGGGGGTCGCTGGTTCGATTCCAGCCAGCCGCGCCAACCTGCATCCTGTCGGACCCGGTCCCCGAAGGGCACTCCCGGGGCCCGGGTTCCTGACGGGAGGGATTCCGAGGTGGGAGGGCCTCCCCTCAAGACCGATGCCGGTACGCGCGCCAGGCCGCGTCCCTCCGCAGGTCGCCGTCGCGCAGCAGCGCGAAGCGATCGTCGTCCGACCACGCGCTCGACGACGGCCAGCCGCCGGTCCCGGAGCGCGGCCGCCCGCCCGACCGTCGTGCGGTCCACGCCGGCGAACTTCGCGATGAGCGCGTCCGATGCCTCGGTCAGGCGCGAGGCGGCGCAGAGCAGCAGGCCGCGCGCCGGGCCTCGCGTCCGCAGCGCCGTCTCGGGCGTTCGAGTCAGCGCGCTGACCGCCGCGGCGACCTGTGAGAGCGACCAGGGCGGCGCGGCAGCGCTCGGCGAGCGCGGCATCGGGGTGCCGCCGACGCTCACTGCGGGGTCGCCCGAAACCCACGCGTGGAACCGCTCGGGGTCGGGAACCGGACGCCGGACGGCTGGCAGCGCGAGTCCCACCGCGTCACGGTGCGTCGAGAACGGCCAGGCAAGGGGGTCGCGGACGAGGCCGCGGCGGCACGGATTCAGGTGGATGTAGCGCGTCGTGCGGTCGACGTGTTCGGTTCCCCGAATCGGCGTCGGGCTGGCCCGGTGCTCCCAGACCGGGCCGGACTCTCCTCGCGCTCCGTTGCGCCACCGCGCATAGCTGCGGAGCGCCACCGTCAACGGCGCCAACTGCGTCGCATCCGTCAATTGGACGTGGACGTGGTCCGGCATCAGCACGAGGGCCCGGAAGCGCAGGCCAGCCGTGAGCCGATCCCAGAGTGCGCGGGCCTCGGTCCAGCTGCGAAACAGGAGCGTGCCGTGCGCGGCGCGGGGACAGGCGTGAAGCATGGGAGAAGCTACCGCCGCAAGGCGGCCGTTCGCCCGGCACGCAGGCCGCAGCGCTGGCTGATGAGTTGCTGGGTGGCGAAGCTGCCGACAGAGAGCCGCCTCGAATGCCCATCTGCGCACAGAGAGCGGGGTCGAATGCACGCATCCGCCGGGGGCGATAGCCCGGGGGCCTGCGCGGGGCACGTCCCGGGTGGGGCCAAGGCCGGAAATGGGTCGTTTGCAGCGGTCCTTCGGGGTCTGCACCGGCCGTCGAAACCAGCATCGACCGGCGGTTGTGCGTTCGACCCCCTTCTCTGTCGGCGAGCGTGCATTCAGCCCGGCTCTCTGTTGCCGTGCGCGGCCGGCCCCGTGTGCGGGCCGGACGAGCCTCGCGATACTCCAGTTCGGTCACAGAGGGTCGAGCCGTCCGCGCTGCTCCGCCGTCGGGCGCCCCGCGGGCGCCGCCCCCCGCGCGCCCGGCGCCCCCCGCACCCCACGGGCGCCCGGCGCCCCCCGCGCCCCACGGGCGCCCGGCGCCCCCCGCGCCCCACGGGCGCCCGGCGCCCCCCGCGCCCCGCGGGCGCCCGGCGCCCCGCTCGCCCGGGCTCCCCGCGCCCCACGGGCGCCCAGCGCGCGCGCCGCGCATCGCTCTTTGCCCCGCCCCCCCCCGCCCCTTGCACCCGCGGGGGGGAGGGGCTACGGTACGACGTTTCGCGGGCGATTCCCGCCGCATCCCGGCGGGCGACCCCCGGCCCTGCGGCCTGGCGACAAGGTGGAACGGCCACGCGCCTGTAGCTCAGGTGGATAGAGCAGCTGCCTTCTAAGCAGCAGGTCAGGGGTTCGACTCCCTTCAGGCGCGCCAACCCGCCGGGCGGGACGCGGTTCGCCGGGAGGGTGCCGCCTGTCGGCGCCGCGATGGAACATGGAACGACGTGGTGGGCGTAGCTCAGTTGGTAGAGCCCCAGACTGTGGATCTGGTTGTCACGGGTTCGAGCCCCGTCGCCCACCCCAATCTCCCCGCGATGTGGGACCATGATTGGTTGCCATCGGGGGTTCGTCGCGTATAATCCCCCGCTCGCCGGACGGGAGACCGATTCCGGCCTCAGCAACACTCGGGTGGGCCGCTAGCTCAACTGGCAGAGCAGCAGACTCTTAATCTGCGGGTTCGGGGTTCAAGTCCCTGGCGGCTCACCAACACCCCTTTTCAGGGCTGCGCGCGCAGGGTTCGGCGCGCCCGCCAGACAGCGCTCCGGGGCTTGCGCCCGGTACCTCGACGGCTGCGTCACGCCTTTCGCCTTATCATCCAGTCCACGGTTCGTCCGCCGCCCCGATCCGTGCGAAAGTGGCGGAACTGGTAGACGCGCGAGACTTAGGATCTCGTGGCTTCGGCCGTGGGGGTTCGAATCCCCCCTTTCGCACCAGCGCCAGAGGACAGGCATGAAGACCGAACTGACCGAGCTCTCCCCGACCCGCCGCCGACTCCAGGTGGAGGTCCCGGCCGCCGACGTGGCGGCGACCTTCCAGGACCTGCTCCGGGAGCACCGGAAGCGGGTGCTGCTCCCCGGCTTTCGGCCCGGGAAGGCCCCGCTCGAGGTCGTGCGGCAGCGGCTGGGCGGCGAACTGGGCCACGAGGCGGCGGAGCGGCTGCTCGAGGCTTTCGCGCGCGAAGCGGTCCTGCGCGAGGGGCTCGACCCGGTGGAGGGCGGCGTGACGGTCGAACTCGCCGAGGGGCACGAGCACATCGAGCCGGCCAAGGAGCACGAACCGTACGCCTTCGCGCTGGCGGTGGACGTCGCGCCGGCGATCGATCCCCACGACTACGTCGGCCGGACGATCGCGCGGCCCGCGGTCGAGGTGGCCGACGAGGAGCTCGAAGCCGAGCTCAAGGCCTTCCGGGAACGTCAAGGGAAGCTCGTTCCGGTGACGGACCGGGGCAGCCTGATGGGCGACTACCTGGCGGTCGACATGGAGGGCGCCGAACTGGGCCAGGCGCCGGTGATCGAGCGCAAGCCGCGCGTGGTCCGCCTCGGCGAAGAGGGGAACCTGCCGGAGTTCGACCAGAAGCTCCAGGACCTGCACGCGGGCGAGGACTTCGCGTTCTCGGTCAGCTACCCCGCCGATCACCCGAGCGAGCAGCTCAAGGGGAAGACGATCTACTACAAGGGGAAGGTCAACGAGATCCGCAGGCCGGAGATCCCGCCACTCGACGACGACTTCGCCAAGGCCGCCGGCGCCGAGTCGGTCGAGGACCTCAAGGGGAAGATCCGCGAGGCGATCCACCGCGCGAAGAGCGGGGAGGCCGACGCCGTGGCACGCCAGCGGCTGCTCGAGGACCTGCTCTCGCTGCACCCGTTCGAGGCGCCCGAGTCGCTCGTGCGCCAGGAGTTGAAGGACCGGCTGGAGGACCTCGGCCGCGGGCTGGCGATGCGCGGGATCGATCCCGACAAGGTCCAGCTCGACTGGAACAAGGTCCTCGAGCGGGAGCGCGGCGCGGCCGAAGGGTCGGTGCGCGCCCGGTTGCTGCTGGACGCGATCGCGAAGAAGGAAGGGATGAAGATCGAACCGGGCGAGCTCGATCGCGAGATCGAGTTGCTGGCCCGGGAGACCGGCGTGCCGGTCGCCGACGCTCGGGCGCGTCTCGCCCAGGCGGGAAACCTCGCGGGGCTCGAGCGGGACCTGCTGCGCCGCCGGAGCCTTGACTGGCTGTACTCCCAAGCTAAGATTTCCTGAGGGGTAAGCCCTTCCCAGAGGACAGCGGATGATCGAGCGGGTGTTCGAGACGGCACGGGAGCAGGCAGCGGTTCGGGGCATGGCGGTGCCGTGGCCGACGGTGGTCGAGCAGACCCCGCGCGGCGAGCGCTACTGGGACATCTTCTCCCGGCTGCTGAAGGACCACATCATCTTCATCGGCAGCGGGATCGACGACTTCGTAAGCAATCTCGTGATCGCCCAGCTGCTCTTTCTCGAGGCCGAGGATCCCGACCGCGACATCTTCATCTACATCAACTCGCCGGGCGGGTCGGTGACCGCCGGGCTCGCGATCTACGACACGATGCAGTTCGTCAAGGCCGACGTGAACACGATGTGCGTCGGGCAGGCGGCCTCGATGGCGGCGGTGCTGCTCGCGGCGGGTGCCAAGGGAAAGCGCTCGGCGCTGCCCCACTCGCGGATCATGATCCACCAGCCGCTCGCCTTCGGGCTCGGCGGCCAGGCGACCGACATCAAGATCCAGGCGGCCGAGATCGACCGCCTGAAGGTGATCATCAACGACATCCTGGTCCGCCACACCGGCAATTCGATGGACCGGATCGAGAAGGACACCGACCGGGATCACTTCCTCTCCGCCGCCGAGTCGGCGGAGTACGGGCTGATCGACCAGGTCATCGAACGGCGTCCTCGCTGACGGCCGGGGAGTAGAAATGGCGGGCAAGAAGAAGCCAGGCGGCGACGACGGCGAACTGCGCTGTTCGTTCTGCAACAAGAGCCAGCGCGACGTGCGCAAGCTCATCGCCGGCCCCACGGTCTACATCTGCGACGAGTGCGTCGACATCTGCCTCGACATCATCGCGGAGGAGCGTGAGCCGGAAGAGGCGGGCGGCGAGAAGCGCCTGCCGAAGCCGCAGGAGATCAAGGACTTCCTCGACGCCTACGTGATCGCCCAGGACCTGGCCAAGAAGAAGCTGGCCGTGGCGGTCTACAACCACTACAAGCGGCTGGAGCTGGCGAAGCGCAAGGACGAGATCGAGCTGCAGAAGTCCAACATCCTGCTGCTGGGGCCGACCGGGACCGGCAAGACGCTGCTGGCGCAGACGCTGGCCCGCGTGCTCTCGGTCCCGTTCGCGATCGCGGACGCGACGACGCTGACCGAGGCCGGCTACGTCGGCGAGGATGTCGAGAACATCCTGCTCAAGCTGCTCCAGGCGGCCGGCAACGACGTCGAGAAGGCGCAGCGCGGCATCGTCTACATCGACGAGGTCGACAAGATCGCGCGCAAGGGCGAGAACCCCTCGATCACGCGCGACGTCTCGGGCGAAGGGGTCCAGCAGGCGCTGCTCAAGATCCTCGAGGGGACGGTCGCCAACGTGCCGCCGCAGGGCGGACGGAAGCACCCGCACCAGGACTTCATCCCGGTCGACACGACGAACATCCTCTTCATCTGCGGCGGAGCGTTCGTCGGCCTCGAGCAGATCATCGAGCAGCGCGTCGGCGCGCGGACCCTGGGGTTCAAGGCCGACGTGAGGTCGGCCAAGGAACGCCGGCGGCTGGCGACGCTGTCCCAGGTGCAGCCCGAGGACATGATCAAGTTCGGGCTGATCCCGGAGTTCGTCGGACGCCTGCCGGTGGTCGCACCGCTCGACGATCTCGACGAGGACGCGCTGGTGCGGATCCTGACCGAGCCGAAGAACGCGCTGGTCAAGCAGTACCGCAAGATCTTCGAGTTCGAGGGCGTGAAGATCGAGTTCACGCCGGACTCCCTGACCGCGGTCGCCAAGAAGGCGCTCGAGCGGAAGATCGGGGCGCGGGGGCTGCGGCTGATCATGGAAGAGGTGATGCTCGACCTGATGTTCGAGATCCCCTCGCAGTCCAACCGGCGCGAGCTGACGATCACCAAGGAGTACATCGAGCGGCCGGACAAGGGCGAAGGGGCCCTGCGGCTGCTCGAGAAGGCCGGCTAGCGTCCCCCCGGCCGCGGCCTTTCCCGGCCGCCGGCCACGGAGCGCGATGACCTCGACGGGCATCGAACGGCTGCCGATGGTTCCGCTGCGGGAGGCGGTCGTCTTCCCGCGCACGATGGTGCCGTTCGTGGTCGGCCGGCAGTCGTCGGTGCTGGCGCTCGAGCACGTCCTGGCCGGCGAGCCGCGGCGGATCTTCCTCTCCAGCCAGCGCGACGCGGCGGTCGACGAGCCGCGCCCCGAAGACATCCACCCGATGGGCACCGTCGCGCAGGTGGTGCAATCGCTGAAGGTGGCTTCCGGGAACGTGCGCATCCTGGCCGAGGGGCTGTGCCGTGCCCGCGCGGTGGACATCGTGCGCACGCCGGAGGGGTACCTCGTGGCGGAAGTGATCCCGGTCCACGAGGCGCCGGCTTCCGGGGACGACGTGGCGGGACTCGTGCGCCGCGTCCAGGAGCTGTTCGAGGAGTACGTCAAGCAGAACCCGACGCTGCCCGCCGAGACGCTGCTGTCCACCGTGAAGGTGACGGATCCCGGGCGGCTCGCCGACACGATCGCGGCGCACCTGCTGGTCGGGGCCGAGATCAAGCAGGACCTGCTCGAACGGACCTTCGTGCGCGACCGGCTCGAGCGGCTGCTGCAGGTCGTGACGCTCGAGATCGACAAGCTGCGCTCCGAGCAGCGGGTCAACGCGCGGGTCAAGCAGCAGCTCGAGCGGGCCCAGAAGGAGTACTACCTCAACGAGAAGATCAAGGCGCTCCAGCACGAGCTCGGCCGCGGCGGCAAGGAGAACGATCTCGACCAGCTGCGCGAGCGGATCGCCGGGGCCGCGATGCCGGCCGAGGCGAAGGAGAAGGCCGAGGCCGAGCTGCGGCGGCTCGAAGCGATGCCCCCGGTCTCGGCCGAAGCGACCGTCTCGCGGACCTACCTCGACTGGCTGATCGCGATTCCGTGGGGCAGGAAGACGCCCGAGAAGCGCGACCTCAAGCGCGCGCGCCGCGTGCTCGAGCACGACCACCACGGCCTGTCCGAGGTGAAAGAGCGGATCCTCGAGCACCTCGCGGTGCGGCGCCTCGCCCCGGGCGGGCGGCGCCACACGATCCTCTGCTTCGTCGGGCCGCCGGGCGTCGGCAAGACGTCGCTCGCGCGCTCGATCGCCCGCGCGACCGGCCGCGAGTTCGTGCGGCTGTCCCTGGGCGGCGTGCGCGACGAGGCCGAGATCCGGGGCCACCGCCGGACCTACATCGGGGCGCTCCCGGGCCGCATCGTCCAGTCGATGCGGAAGGCCGGCGCGATGAACCCGATCTTCCTGCTCGACGAGCTCGACAAGATGTCGACCGACTTCCGGGGCGACCCGTCGGCCGCGATGCTCGAGGTGCTCGACCCCGAGCAGAACCACGCCTTCGTCGACCACTACCTCGACGTCGAGCTCGACCTCTCGGACGTCTTCTTCATCGCCACCGCGAACGTCATGCACACGATCCCGGCCCCGCTGCAGGACCGGCTCGAGACGATCCGCCTCGCGGGCTACACGCTGCTGGAGAAGCTGGCGATCGCCGAGCGGTTCCTCGTGCCCAAGCAGCTCGAGGCCCACGGGCTGGCGGCGAAGCAGGTGAAGCTGCCGGCCGAGACGCTGCAGCTGGTCGTCGAGCGCTACACGCGCGAGGCCGGGGTGCGGAGCCTCGAGCGCGAGCTGGCGCGGATCTGCCGCAAGCTGGCCCGGAAGCTCGTCGATCGCGAGTGGTCGGGGTCGTTCGCGGTGACGCCGGAGGCGGCCGAAGATCTGCTGGGCGTGCCGCGCTTCCGGCCGCCCGAGGCGCGCCGCGAGAGCGAGATCGGGGTCGCCACCGGGCTGGCCTGGACCGCGGTCGGGGGCGAGATCCTGACGCCCGAGGTCTCGGCGGTGCCCGGGCGCGGGAAGCTGCTCGTCACGGGACAGGTCGGCGAGGTCATGCAGGAGTCGGCGAACGCCGCCCTGACCTACGTCCGCTCCCGCGCGGCCGAGCTGGGGACCGACCCGGCGTTCTACCGGAAGCTCGACATCCACATCCACGTGCCGGAGGGGGCGATCCCGAAGGACGGTCCGTCGGCGGGAATCGCGATGGCGACGGCGCTGGTCTCGATGCTGGCCGGGATCCCGGCGCGGCCCGACGTGGCCATGACGGGGGAGATCACCCTGCGGGGGAAGGTGCTCCCCGTCGGTGGAATCAAGGAAAAGGTCCTGGCGGCGCACCGCTCGGGGATCCGCACCGTCGTCCTGCCGCGCGAGAACGAGAAGGACCTGGCGGAGATCCCGCCCGAGGTTGCTCGCGAGCTGACGGTCGTCCTGGTCGGCCACATGGACGAAGTCCTCCCGGCCGCGCTCGAGCGGCCACCCGTCGCGCTGCCGGTCGTGGACGAGCAGCGCGAAGACGGCGACCGCGCCCACTGACCTTGGCGAAGCCGGCCACACTCAGCCGTATCTAGTAACCGGCTTGTAAACGGGGCCGGTGCGAGAAATCCCGCCCGCCTGTCTTCCGTCCTTCCGCGTAATTTTCGTATGATCCCGCGCAGCCCGAGTCGCCGCGGGACGTCGGCCGCGGCCGCTTGCGCCCATCCGGGATTGGGAAGGAAGCAGGGAGGAGGTCGACCGTGTCCGCCGAACTCGTCTACCCCGTCAAGCCTCACATCAGGGAACGCGCCCACATCAACTCGATGGAGGAGTACCTGCGCCTCTATCGGCTCTCGCTCGACAACCCGGAGTGGTTCTGGGCGGAACAGGCGAAGCTGATCAGCTGGTACCACCCCTTCAGCAACGTCTTCGACGCGGACTACGACGAGGTCGACTTCGCCTGGTTCTCCGGCGGCCGGCTGAACGCCTGCTACAACTGCGTGGACCGCCACCTCAAGGACAAGGGCGAGAAGACGGCGATCATCTGGGCCGCCGACGAGCCCGGCGTCTACCGGCACATCACCTACCGCGAGCTCAAGCACGAGGTCTGCCGCGTCGCCAACGTGCTGAAGGCCCACGGCGTGCACAAGGGCGACCGGGTCTGCATCTACATGCCGATGATCCCGGAGACCGTCTACACGATGCTGGCCTGCGCCCGGATCGGCGCCGTTCACTCGGTGGTGTTCGGCGGGTTCTCGGCCGAATCGCTGCGCGACCGGATCATCGACGCCAAGTGCCGGATCGTCGTCACCGCCAACGAGGGGCTGCGCGGCGGCAAGAAGATCCCGCTCAAGAAGATCACCGATCGCGCAATCGAGGGGATGTCGCTGGTCGACACCGTGCTGGTGGCGCGGCGCACCGATGCCGACGTCGAGATGGAGGCGGGCCGCGACTTCTGGCTGGACGAGGAGTGCCGCAAGCAGCGCTCGACCTGCACCCAGGAGTGGATGGGTCCGGAGGACCCGCTGTTCATCCTCTACACCTCCGGCAGCACCGGCAAGCCGAAGGGCGTGCTGCACACCACGGGCGGCTTCATGGTCTACGCCGCCTTCACCCACAAGATCGTCTTCGACTACCACCCGGGCGACATCTACTGCTGCGCCGCCGACGTCGGGTGGATCACCGGCCACACCTACATCGTCTACGGGCCGCTGGCGAACGGCGCGACGACCGTGATGTTCGAGTCGATCCCGACCTATCCCGACCCGGGCCGCTACTGGCGGATGGTCGACGACCTGGGGATCAACATCTTCTACACGGCGCCGACCGCGCTGCGCGCGATCGCCCAGGCCGGAGACGAGTTCCCGAAGCGCTACCAGCGCACCAGCCTGCGTGTGCTCGGGACGGTCGGCGAGCCGATCAACCCGGAGATCTGGCGCTGGTACCACGACGTCGTCGGCGACAAGCGCTGCACGATCGTCGATACCTGGTGGCAGACCGAGACCGGGGGGATCCTGATCACCCCGCTGCCCGGCGTCACGCCCACCAAGCCGGGTTCGGCCACGCTGCCGTTCTTCGGCGTCAAGCCGGTGGTGATGGACGCCAACGGCAAGATCATCGAGGGGAACGGCGTGTCCGGAGCGCTCTGCCTGGCGACGCCGTGGCCGGGCCAGGCACGGACGGTCTGGGGCGACCACCACCGCTTCAAGGAGACCTACTTCACGCAGTACCCGGGCTACTACTTCACCGGCGACGGCGTGAAACGCGACGAGGACGGCTACTACTGGATCACGGGCCGGATCGACGACGTGCTGAACGTCTCCGGGCACCGGCTCGGCACGGCCGAGGTCGAGAGCGCGCTCGTGGCGCACGACGCGGTGGCCGAGGCGGCCGTGGTCGGCTTCCCGCACCCGATCAAGGGGCAGGGGATCTACGCCTACGTGATCCTCGGCTCGGGGTTCGAAGGCGCGGACAAGGAGCAGATCCAGGGCGCCCTGAAGGAGCAGGTGCGGCACGTGATCGGAGCGTTCGCGGCGCCGGACGTGATCCACATCGCGAGGGGCTTGCCGAAGACGCGGTCCGGGAAGATCATGCGACGGATCCTGCGCAAGATCGCCGGGGGCGAGTACGACGGGATGGGCGACACGACGACCCTGGCCGACCCCGACGTGGTGGACAACCTGATCCAGGAACATCGCGATTCGGCGAAGTAGCAACGAACGGCGAGCGCGGAGCGAGGGCCCGATGGCAGCCAAGATCCTGTTCATCCGGACCGATCCCGCGCTCGCCGAGGAGGTCATCCGGCAGGTGTCCCTGCCGGAGTGCGAATACGAGTTGGCCCACGGCTCGGCGGACGCCCTGCAGAAGCTGCGCCGGAAATCCTACGACGTCCTGATCACCGACCCGGAGCGTACGATCCACGAGGACGTCGCCCTGCTGGCCGAGCTGAGGGGCGCCCGGCCCGGCGTTCCGGTCATCCTTCTCGCCCCCACCGCGCGCCCGGAAGAGGTGATCGAGGCGCTCCGGGCGCGGGTCTTCGCGTGCTTCACCGCGCCGTTCGAGGCCCCGCGGATCGCCGAGATGGTGCGGCAGGCGATCGAAGCCGCCGACGAGAGCTGGCGGACGGCGATCGAGGTCACCTCGGCTGACGCCGACTGGGTCGCGCTGCGCCTGACCGCGCGTCGCGTCACCGGCGAGCGGCTGATCCAGTTCCTGGCCGAGATGCGCGACGATCTCCCGGACCCGGAACGCGACAACCTGATGGCGGCGTTCCGCGAGATCCTGTTCAACGCGATCGAGCACGGGGCCAAGCTGGACCCCGACAAGGTGATCGACGTGGCGGCGATCCGGACGCGCCGCACGATCGTCTACTACGTGCGCGACCCCGGGGTCGGCTTCGACCGCGACGCGCTGCCCCACGCCGCGGTCTCCAACCCCCCCGAGGACCCGCTGCACCACGCCGACGTGCGCGCCGAGAAGGGGCTGCGGCCGGGCGGGTTCGGGCTGCTCCTGGCCAGCCGCACGGTCGACGAGCTGATCTACAGCGAGAAGGGGAACGAGGTCCTGCTGATCAAGTACCTGTTCTGAGCCGGGCTGCGCGGCGGCGCGTCCTGGGATAGTCTTCCGAGCGAGGGTGCCCCGGCACGACCGGGGCGTCGACCCCGTCGCGGGCCAGCTCCGGCTCGCCCCGCGACCCCGGCAGCACGACGAGGGCGGCGGGCCCGGCACGGCGGCCCGCGCACCCGATGAAGGCAGGGCGGTGAGACCGAAAAGCGTCGAGATGGTGCGCGCCGCGGCGCGTCCCGAGGACTTCCCGCGCGATGGGCGGCCGGAGGTGGTGCTGCTCGGCCGCTCGAACGTCGGCAAGTCGAGCCTGATCAACCGGCTCGTCGGGCGGAAGGGGATCGCGCGCGTCAGCAAGGCGCCGGGCCGGACCCGGGAGATCTTCTTCTACCTGGTGGACGACCGCGCCTACGTCGTCGACGTGCCGGGCTTCGGCTACGCGCGCGTCTCGGCCGGTGCGCGCGAAGCGTGGGACCAGCTCCTCGCGAGCTACCTCGAGCGGCGCGAGCCGCTGCGCCTCGCGCTGCAGCTGGTCGACAGCCGGCATCCGCCCCAGCCGCTCGATCACGCGCTCGCCGCGTTCCTGGAGGAGCGGGAGGTGCCGTTCGCCGTCGTGCTGACGAAAGCGGACAAGGTCTCCGGGTCGCGCGCCGCGCAGGCGGCGGCCGAACTCCGGCGCGATCTCGAACTCCCGCACTGGGTTCCGGTCGTGTCGACCTCCGCCCACTCCGGGGCCGGGATGAAGGACCTGTCGAAGATCGTCGACGAGGCGCTCGCGCGCCCCGGCGGGAAGGACGCATGAACCTCCACGACCTGAAGAACATGCGCGCGGGCCAGCTGACGCGGCTCGCGAAGTCGCTGTCGATCGAAGGTCTGTCGCTGATGCGGCGCCAGGAGCTGATCCACCGGATCCTGGTCGAGCAGGTGCGGAAAGGGGAGCGCGTCGTCGCGTTCGGCGTGCTGGAGCTGCTCCCCGACGGCTACGGCTTCCTGCGTTCGCCCGAGCACAGCTACCTGCCGGGACCGGACGACATCTACGTGTCGCCCGGGATCATCCGCCGCTTCAGCCTCGGCACCGGCGACCTGGTCACGGGGCCGCTGCGCCACCCGCGGCGCGGCGAGAAGTTCTTCGCGCTGCAGGAGCTCGAGACGATCCAGGGGCGCCCCGCGGCCGAGGCCGTGCGAACGAAGAAGTTCGAGGACCTGACGCCGTGGCACCCCGACGCGCCGCTCCGGATGGAGACCACGCGCGACAACCTGACCGGGCGCGTGATCGACCTCCTGTCGCCGGTCGGCAAGGGGCAGCGCGGCCTGATCGTCGCGCCGCCGCGCACCGGGAAGACGATGTTCCTGCAGGCGATCGCCCACGCGATCGCCGAGAATCACCCGGACGTGAAGCTGCTGGTGCTGCTGATCGACGAGCGGCCGGAGGAAGTGACCGACATGCAGCGCACGGTCCGGGGCGAGGTGATCGCCTCGACCTTCGACGAGCCGGCCAGCCGCCACGTCCAGGTCGCCGAGATCGTGCTCGAGCGCGCCAAGCGGATGGTCGAGTTCGGCGAGGACGTCGTCATCCTGCTCGACTCGATCACGCGGCTCGCCCGGGCCTACAACGCGGTCCAGCCGACCACCGGCAAGATCCTCTCGGGAGGGATCGACGCCGCCGCGCTCTCCAAGCCGAAGAAGTTCTTCGGGACCGCGCGCAAGGTCGAGGAGGGGGGCTCCCTGACGATCCTCGCGACCGCGCTGATCGACACCGGCTCGCGGATGGACGAGGTGATCTTCGAGGAGTTCAAGGGGACGGGGAACATGGAGATCCACCTCGACCGCGACCTCTCCGACCGGCGGGTCTTCCCGGCGATGAACGCCAACCTCTCCGGGACCCGGAAGGAGGAGCTGCTGATGTCCCCGGACCAGCTGCGGCGGGTCTGGGTGCTGCGCAAGGTGCTGGACCAGATGAGCACGGTGGAGGCGATGGAGCTGCTGCTCGACCGGCTGCGGAAGAGCACCAGCAACGCCGACTTCCTCGACCAGATGGCGGCGTAGGCCGGGCGGGCGCCACGGGCCCGTCGCCCGGTTCCAAGCGTCCGGTGGCCGCCTGTTCGGCGGGCGCCGGGCAAGGGGTGGCGGTCCCCCGGGAAAGCGCCTACTATCCGCCGGCTGCGCGCCGCCAAGACCGGGCTTTCGACCGGACTTGGTCGGGCGAGAAGGGACACCCGCGATGAAGCCCGGAATCCACCCCGAATACCACGAGGTCCAGGTCGTCTGCTCCTGCGGCAACACGTTCACGACGTTCAGCACCAAGAAAGAGATGCGCGTGGACATGTGCTCCGCCTGCCACCCGTTCTTCACGGGGAAGCAGAAGCTCATCGACAGCGCCGGCCGCGTCGAGCGGTTCCAGAAGCGCTACGGCAAGCAGGAGAAGATGGCCGAGAAGCGCCGCGCCGGGAAGTAGAGCCGGCGCCGCCCCTCCCCGCCGGGCGACGCCCCGGGAGGCCACAGCTCCGTGAGCGAAACGCTGCCGTTCCGGTCGAAGCTCGAGGACCTCGAGCGCGATTTCGACGCCGTCTCCGCGAAGATGGCCGACCCGGCGATTGCCGGGAATGTCGAGGCCTATCGCGACCAGGCGCGGCGTTTTGCCGAGCTCGAGCCGATCGTCGGCACGTTCCGCGCGTTCCTCGGCCTCGAGCGCCAGCTCGACCAGGCGCGGGCGATGGCGCACGACGAGTCCGACGACGACCTGCGCGCGATGGCGCGGGACGAGGCCCGGCTGCTCGAGGAGCAGGTGACGGGCCAGGCCGCACGGCTGCGCGCCCTGCTGCTGCCCAAGGACCCCGACGACGACAAGAACGTGGTCCTCGAGGTGCGGGCCGGCGTCGGCGGGGACGAGGCGTCGCTCTTCGCCGCCGACCTGGTGCGGATGTACCAGCGCTGGGCCGAGCGCGAGAAGCTCTCCTGCGAGCTGGTCGACCTGTCGGAGAGCGAGATCGGCGGCGTGAAGGAAGCGGTGCTCGAGGTCCGCGGCAAGGGGGCCTTCGCGCGGCTCAAGTACGAATCGGGCGTGCATCGCGTGCAGCGCGTCCCCGAGACCGAGGCCCAGGGGCGGATCCACACCTCGGCCGCGACGGTGGCGGTGCTGCCCGAGGCCGAGGACGTCGACCTGGTGATCGACGAGGCGAAGGACCTGCGGATCGACAAGTACAGCGCGGGCGGCCCGGGCGGCCAGCACGTCAACAAGACCGAGTCGGCGATCCGGATCACCCACCTGTCGAGCGGGATCGTCGTGCAGTGCCAGGACGAGCGCTCGCAGTACAAGAACCTGGCCAAGGCGATGAAGATCCTGCGCGCGCGCGTGCTGGACAAGATGCGCACCGAGCAGAACGCCAGGGAAGCGCAGGTCCGCTCGTCGATGGTCAAGAGCGGCGACCGCTCGGAGCGGATCCGGACCTACAACTTCCCGCAGAACCGCGTCACCGACCACCGGATCGGGCTCACGCTCCACAAGCTCGACCAGGTGATGCTGGGCGACCTCAACGACCTGATCGAGGCGCTGGGCAACGCCGACCAGGCCGAGAAGCTCAAGGCCGAGGTCTCGTCCTGAGCGGGGCATCCCGCCCTCCCGGCTCGCTCCGCGAGGCGCTCGCCGGCGCGCGCCCCCGCCTCATCGCCGCCGGGATCGAGAATGCCGCCTTCGAGGCCGAGGTCCTGCTGGGCGAGGTCCTGGGCCTGTCGCGCGGGTCGCTGCTCGCGCGCGGGGCGGAGCCCCTGGCGCCGCCGGCGGCGGAGCGTTTCGCGGAGCTGGTCGCACGGCGCGAAGCGCGCGAGCCGCTGCAGCACGTCGTCGGGCACTGGCCGTTTCTCGGGCTGGATCTCGTGACCGATCGCCGCGCCCTCGTTCCGCGCCCGGAGACCGAGGACCTGGCGCTGCTGGCGATCGCCCGGCTGCCGCGGGACCGCGACGCACTGGTGCTCGACGCCGGGACCGGATCCGGGTGCCTGGCGCTGGCCATCGCGGCGGAGCGGCCGCGGGCGCGGGTCGTGGCGATCGACCGCGACGAGGCGGCGCTGTCCCTGGCGCGGCAGAACCGCGCACGGTGCGGCCTGGACGGGCGGGTCGGCCTCGTGTGCGGCGACCTCTGCGGCGCGCTCCCCGAGGCGCCGCGCTTCGACCTCGCCGTCGCGAACCTCCCGTACGTCCGCCCGGACGAGCTCGCAGCGCTCGACCCCGAGGTCCGCGACCACGATCCCCGGGTCGCGCTGGTCGCGGCGGGCGACGGGCTGACCGTGATCCGCCGCTTCGTCGCCGAGGTGCGGCCGCGACTCGTCGAGGGCGCCTCGCTCCTGCTCGAGTGCGCGCCGGATCAGTCCGGCCCGCTGGCGGCCGCGCTCTGCTCGAGCGGATGGCGCGAGGTCCGGGTTCACTCCGACCGATTCAGCCGCGAGCGCGTCGTCGAAGGGCGGGCCTGATCGCGCGCCCGTCGCGCCTCAGCGTCTCCACGGATCGGGGAAGTCGCGGTAGAGCCCGGTCTTCATGTTGCGGACGCGCGAGAAGACCGCGGCGTGGCGCTCCTCTGTTTCCCCCTCGCGCCGCGAGACCTCGCGGAAGGCCCGCTCGAGCTGGGCGAGGTCTTCGGTCTCGATCTCCAGCTGGAACTCGCCCAGCTCCGGCGGACCGAAGCCGAGCTTGCGCCGCGAAAGCCGCCAGCCGCCGATCATGTCGCGTTCCCGGAGGTCGTCGAGGAAGGCGTCGAGCGCCTCGACGAAGGCGAGGTCCTCGGACGTGTCATCGATGTCGAACCAGATCATGTAGCGGTTCATCGGCTCCTCAGGGCGGGAAGAGCGCGTGGAGGTCGAGTTCGAGGTCCGGGAAGAGGACGGGCCGGAAGGGCTCTCCGGCCGCGGCGCCGGCGCGCTGGACGAACCGCCCGCCCTCGAGTGTCCACTCCTCGATGGTCCGGGAATCGGGATCGACGAGCCAGCAGTGCGCGACACCGGCCGCGGCGTACAGGTCGGCCTTGCGCCCACGGTCATCTGCCCGGGTCCACGGTGACAGGACCTCGACGACGAGGTCGGGTGCGATCCGCACGCGGTCCATGTCGAGCGCCGCCCGGCGTCCGGCCGAGACGAACAGCAGGTCCGGCTGGACGACGGTCCGCGGACCGAGGATGACGTCGATCGGGGAGGGGACGAGCGTCCCGAGGCCGTGGGCAGTCACGTGCGCGTGCAGCCGCGTGAGCAGCTGCATCAGGATCAACTGGTGCCGCACCGAAGGTCCCGGCGTCATCTCCACGAGCTCCCCGTCGAACAGCTGGTAGCGCCGCCCGTCGTCCGCCATCGCGAGGTAGTCGGCAGCGGTCATCGGTGCGCTGTTGTGTCCGGGAGTGCTCATCGCCAAGGGCTCCGGAGCGAAGTGTAGGAACCGCCAAAGGGGCCCGTCAAGGCAGTTCGTGCGGGCGAAGCGGGCACCCTCCCACCGGCGGGACCGCCGCCGGGGGCGCGCTACACTGCGGGTCCCGCGAAGGAGCTGCGGGGACCGGAGCCGTGATGCGGATCGCCACCTGGAACGTCAACTCGCTCAAGGTCCGGCTGCCGGCGGTCCTCGACTGGCTCGCCGCCCACCGGCCCGACGTCATCGGGCTCCAGGAACTGAAGCTCACGGAGGCCGATTTCCCGCGCGATGCGCTGCGCGCGGCGGGCTACGAAGCGGTCGTGCTCGGGCAGAAGACCTACAACGGCGTCGCGCTGCTGGCGCGGGCCCCGCTCGAGGACCCGGCGGCCGGCCTCCCCGAGCTGGACTGGGACCCCGCGGCCCGCGCCGTGGCCGCCACCGTCGGCGGGATCCGGTTCCTCAACCTCTACGTTCCCAACGGCCAGGAGGTCGGGACCGACAAGTACGCCTACAAGCTGCGCTGGCTCGACGACCTCGCGCGCCACCTCGAGGCCGCGCACAGCCCGGACCGGCCGCTCGTGCTGCTCGGCGACTTCAACCTGATCCCGGAGGAGCGCGACGCCTACGACCCGCAGGAGTTCCGCTTCTCGATCCTGTTCACCGACGAGGAGCGGGCTCGGCTCAGGCGCCTGCTCGACTGGGGGCTCGCGGACCTCTTCCGGCGCTGCGACGACGCCCCGAAGCGCTACTCGTGGTGGGACTACCGGATGAACGCCTTCCGGCGCAACCTCGGCGCGCGGATCGACCTGGTGCTGGCGACCGGGCCCGTCGCCGAGCGGGTGGTCGCCGCGGAGATCGACGTCGAGCCGCGCCGGGGCGAAAAGCCGTCGGACCACGCGCCGGTCGTCGTCGACCTGGACGCGCGGCCGGCCTGAAGAAAGAACGCGCAGGGGCCGGGCCGTTGGGAGCGCCCGACCCCTGCGCGGGATGTAGCCGAGGTCCGTGGGGGGACGATTCCGGCCTCGGCGATTCCGCGGGGCGGGGGAGACTTGACGGGGCCCCGCGGAACCGTTCCGTCATTCCATGAAGAGTTCAGTCGGCCACGGCGCCCGTGAGCGAGTCGCCCCAGATCACGCCGTCGCCCCAGATCACGCCGTCGCCCCAGATCACGCCGTCGCCCCAGATCACGCCGTCGCCCCAGATCACGCCGTCGCCCCAGATGACGCCGTCGGCCCAGATCACGCCGTCGCCCCAGATCACGCCGTCGCCCCAGATCACGCCGTCGCCCCAGAGCAGGCCGTCGCCCCAGATCACGCCGTCGCCCCAGATCACGCCGTCGCCCCAGATCACGCCGTCGGCCCAGATGACGCCGTCGCCCCAGATCACGCCGTCGCCCCAGATCACGCCGTCGCCCCAGATCACGCCGTCGCCCCAGATCACGCCGTCGCCCCAGATCACGCCGTCGGCCCGCATCGCGCCGTCGGCCCAGATCACGCCGTCGCCCCAGATGACGCCGTCGCCCCAGATCACGCCGTCGCCCCAGATGACGCCGTCGCCCCAGATCACGCCGTCGCCCCAGATCACGCCGTCGGCCCAGATCACGCCGTCGGGGTAGGCTGCGGCCCGCTCGCCCCACAGCTCCGCGTCGTGCCAGAACTGCGGATCGCCGTAGGTCGCACCCTTGCCGTAGGTGGCGCCGACGTTGGCCAGCAGCACCGGGCGGTGGGTCTTGCCGTTCATGGTGTAGAAGGCCACCCCCCGCGGCGTGCGCGCCACCAGCGGGGAAGCCGAGTTGAAGTCGCGCGGCGTCGCCATCGTGGCCGCCAGTTCGAGCGCCTTCAGCGCGTCGAGATAGCCCGCGCCGCGTGCGAAGACGTCGCCGGGCACCTTCTCGGCCGAGCGCATCAGGATCGACTTGATCGCGTCGTTGCTCGCGTCGGGGTAGCGCTCGAGCAGCAGCGCGGCGGTGGCGGTCGCAAAGCCGGCCGCCATGCTCGTGCCCGACAGCTCGAGCTTGTTGTCGACGACCTTGTCGGGGTAGTTCGTCGCCAGCGAGCAGTTCGGCGCCATCGCGCCGACGATCCGGTTGCCCGGCGCGACGACGTCCGGCTTCACGACCAGGTCGCCCAGCGACGGGCCGCGGCCGGAGAACGTAGTCACCGAGTCGTCCCCGCGCGCCACGGTGTTGAAGTCGTTCATCGCCCCGACGGTGATCACGAGCGGGTCGTTGCCCGGCGCGTTGATCGTCAAGCGGCCGTCGCGGCCGCGGTTGCCGGCCGAGGCGACGACCGTCAGCCCGGCGTCCCAGGCCCGCCGCACCGCGACGTTCAGCGGGTCGAAGCGGAACGACATCTGCGGCGCGTAGCCCAGCGACAGGTTGACGACCTCGATCCCGTAGGCGGCCTTGTTGGCGATCGCCCAGTCGATCGCCGAGATCACCGACGAGAGCCGGCCGGCCCCCTGGTCGTCGAGCACCCGCAGCACGACGAAGTTCGTCTCCGGCGCCACGCCGTCCCGCCCGCCGATGATCCCGGCGATGTGGGTGCCGTGGCCGAAGCCGTCGTGCGCCTTGCCCTTCGGGTCGACGAAATCGACGCGGGCCAGGACGCGCGACTCGGGGACCACGACGCCCCGCGCGAGACCGGAGTCGATCAGCGCCACCGTCACGCCGCGGCCGGTCGCCCCGGTCGCGGTATAGGCGATGTCGCCGTTGACCGCCGGGCGGCCGACGTCGAGGTTGGCGCGGATCTCGCGGTCGGGCGAAAGCGAGAGCACCGCGGGGTCGGCGGCGAGGCGGTCGAGCGTCGCCCGGTCCAGCCCGGCGACCAGCGCCCCCTGGCCGATCGTCCGGCCCGACTTCGCGACCGCCGCGAGCGGGCCCTCGAGCGTCGCGCCGTCGCGCAACTGGATCACGACCGGCGTGCCGGCCGTGGTCTTCGCCGCGTCGAGCGCCGCGCCCAGGTCCTTGGCGAGCACCGCGGTCGGCTTGCCCCCGGCAAGCGCGAGCGGAACGAGCGCCAGCACCAGTGCGAGTGCCAGGAACCAGCGTGCGGACTTCATGGTCCTTCCTCCTTGAGAAAGACCAAAGCAAGCCGCGGGCCACGCCGAATCTCCGCTTCAAGTCGTTGCAAAGTCTCGACTTGGAGAAGTGAGACACCTTGTGGGGGGGTGTCCATGAGACACGAGCCGGATCCGGTGTCTCATCCGTCAAGTCGTTCTTCAGTAACAACTTGAAGTGTCTCACGGGGTCCGGACCCGATCCGCGTGTCCACGCCCCTTGAGACACGCGCGGGTGTCTCACCGAGTGCAGGAAGCCGGTCCCTTCAGGGCCCGTCCGGAAGCGCCACGACGCTCAGCGTGAACTCGAACCCCGGGAGCGCCTCCGGCCGGAACGGCTCGTCGTAGCCGGTGACGCTGCGCACGCGATAGACCTCGCCGGACAGGGCGTACTCCTCGATCGTCCGCGCCGCGAGGTCGACGATCCAGTAGTGAGTCACGCCGAAGCGCGCGTACAGCCCCAGCTTGCGCACGCGGTCGATCCGCTCGGTGCCGGGCGAGAGGATCTCGACGCACAGGTCGGGAGCCCCGAGGATCCGCCCGCCCTGCCGGATCCCGGCGCGCGCGTTGGAGACGAAGAAGATGTCCGGCTGGAGCACGTTGCGGTCGTCCATCACCACGTCGAGAGGCGCGTCGTAGACCTCGCCGAGCCGGTGCTCCCGGACCCAGGCCAGGAGCCGGAACTCGAGCTCGCGCGAGACGTCCTGGTGCCAAGCGTTGGGCGACGGTGTCATGACCAGTTCCCCCTCGAGGAGCTGGTAGCGATGCCCGTCGTCAGGGAGCGCGGCGTAATCCGCGTAGGTCAGCAGACGATCGCGGCCCGGTTCCGACATCGGCGTCACTCCTCAAGGGGAGGGTAGCGCGCTGGCGGCGGTACAGAAGACCGCCGGATCACCGACCGTCCCGGGTCGGCAACCGAGAGATCGTACACCTGCGCAAGCAGGACGGAGCGTCGCTTCAGGGAATCCCCAGCTCCTTCAGCCGCCGGTAGAACGTCGCGCGAGGCATCCCGAGCCGCGCCGCCGCGGCCTTGCGGTTCCCGCCGGTTGCCGCGAGCGCGTCGCCGATCTCCTGCTCCGAGATCGCCGCGGCCGCCGGTCGCTCCGGCCCCGGCCCCGTACCGGAGTCGCGGCCCGCGGCCGCCGGCCCGACCGCGGCAGCCAGTTCGGGATCGGCCGCCAGCGTCTCGCGAGTGATCCGGCCGCCGTCCGCGAAGATCAGCAGGCGCCGCATCGCGTGTTCGAGCTGGCGCACGTTGCCCGGCCAGTCGAAGGCGACCAGCACCCGCAGCGCCGACGGCTCCAGCGTCGGGGCGGCCGGCAGGCCCGCGGCCTTCCCCTCGCGCGCCAGGAAGTGCCGCGCCAGCAGCGGCACGTCCTCGCGCCGGGCGCGCAGCGGCGGCAGCTCGACGGTGATCCCGTTGAGCCGGAAGTAGAGGTCCTGCCGGAAAACGCCGTCCCGCATCAGCGACTCGAGATCGCGGTGGGTCGAGCCCACGACGCGCACGTCGGCGCGCACCAGCCGCTCGCTGCCGAGCGGCCGGAACGCCCGCTCCTGCAGCACGCGCAGCAGCTTGCCCTGCAGCGCCGGGCTCATGTCGCCGATCTCGTCCAGCACCAGCGTCCCGCCGTCGGCCAGCTCGAACAGTCCGCGGCGCGGCGCGTCGGCGCCCGTGAACGCGCCGCGCGCGTGCCCGAACAGGACGCTCTCCAGCAGCGTCTCGGGGATCGCCGCGCAGTTCTCGGTCAGGAACGGGTGGGCGCGGCGCGGCGAGGACTCGTGCAGCGCGCGCGCGACCAGCTCCTTGCCGGTTCCGGACTCGCCGGTGACGATCACCGGCAGCGAGGTCGGTGCGACCTTGGCCAGCGTCTCGAAGACCCGGCGCATCGCCGCCGAGCGGCCGATCAGCTCGCCGAAACCGCGCGCGGCGTCGGCCGCCTGGCGCAGCGCCTCGCGCTCGAGGGAGAGGCGGCCGACCAGCCGCCCGTAGCCCAGTGCGACGGCCGCCTGAGCGGCCAGCGCCTCGAGAAAGCGCAGGTCGGCCTCGCTGAACGCGGCGTGCGCGCCGCGGGTGTCGACGTAGAGCGTGCCCAGCACTTCGTGCCCGAGGCGCAGGGGGACGCACATCACCGAGCGGATGTCGAACAGCGCCACCGACTCCGCCCCCGACAGCTCGGGGTGCGAGCGCGCGTCGCGGGCCAGGATGGCGTGCCCCTCGTCGGCGCGTGCCAGCACGCTCTTCGAGATCTGCACCGCGTCGTGCGCGGTCCGCTCCTCGACCCCCTCGGCCGCGACCGGCTCGAGCGCGCCGCCGTCCGTGCTGCGCAGCAGCAGCAGGCCGCGCTCGGCGCCGGCCTGCTCGACCGCGAGCGCGAGGATCCGGCGGAAGAGCGGGGCCAGGTCTCCCTCCTCGGCAACCGCCTGCGCGACCTCGTAGAGCGCGGCCAGCGGGTCGAGCCCGCGGGCGCGCCCGGCCGGCGCGGCGGCGCGCCCGGCGGGCTGCTGCGCGCCGCGCCGCACCGCGGCGTCGCGTAGCGCGAGCAGGTCGGGCCGGCCGAGGAATCGCGCGCGCCGCGCCGGGTCGGCGTACCCGGCCGCCAGCGCGTCGGCCAGCGCGACGGCGTGGGCCAGCGCCTCGTCCGCCGCCGCCTCGTCCCCGCGCTCGGCGAACAGCCCCGCCAGCACCGCCAGCGCCCGCAGCTCCAGCTCGACCATCCCGGAACGCCGCGCCAGCCCGATCGCTTCCTCGGCGTCGGCGCGCGCCAGGTCGGGTTGGCGCGCCATCCGCCGCGCGCGGGAGCGCTCGTAGAGCAGCGCGGCGCGCGTCGCCGGGCCGTCCTCGCGCGGCACCGCCAGCGCCACCTCGGCCCGGTCGAGCCAGGCCAGCGCACCCGGGGCATCCTCTTCGTCGAGCGCGATCCGCGCCCGCTCGAGCGCGGCCAGCGCGCGGATCCGGAGGTTCCCGGTCCGCGCGGCGTCCGCCAGCGCGGCGTCGGCCGCCTCGCGCGCGCCGTCGAGCTGCCGGTCGGCGCGCCGGTCGCGCGCGACCGCGAGCCGCGCGAACTGCAGCTGCGCCTGCTCGCCCAGCGCCTCGGCCAGCGAGAGCGCGAGCCGGTCGTGCTCGCGCGCGGCCTCGCGCTCGTCGGTCCAGAACAGCGCCTCCCCGGAGATCAGCAGCCCCGAGACGCGGTAGGCGCGCCGGTCGAAGCGCGTCGCCTCGTCGAGCAGGCGGCGGCCGGTCGCCAGGGCCGCCTCGTAGCGCCCCAGGCGCAGCTGCACCAGCCCGAGGTTCTCGAGCGCCAGCTCGAGCGGGACCGCGGCGCCGAGCGCCGGGATCTCGGCCAGCGTCTCGACGAGCCGCGCTGCGGCCCCCTCAAGGTCGCCGAGGAAGGTCCGCACCAGCGCCTCGTTGACGTGGAGGTTCGCCGCCCAGACGTGGTCGTCCAGCCCGCGGAAGGTCGCCCGCGCCTCGTCGAGCGCCTCCAGCGCCGCCTGCGTGCGGCCGCCGAGCGCGCGCAGCAGCGCGATGTCGTTGAGGCAGATCGCGACCTCGCGGGAGAGCACGGTGCCGCCGGCCCCTGCGCGTCCCGCGCCCCCCGCCTCGCGAAAGAGCGCCAACGCCTGCTCCATCGTCGCCAGCGCAGCTTCGTGGTTCCACGCCGTGAGCTGCACGCTGGCCAGGATCTTCAGCGCCAGCGCGAGCGCGGCCGGGTCGCTGCTGCCGCGCGCCAGCGCGACGGCGCTCTCGGCCGCGGCGCGGGCCTCGTCGAAGCGCGCGAGGCCGCGCAGCCGCGCCGCGAGCAGGCCGAGCGCGCGCGACTCCGACGCGCCATCGCCGAGCGCGCGCGCCGCGTCGGCCCAGGCGCGGCAAAGGTCGATCGCCCGGGCGTCGTTGCGGATCGCGTGCCAGGCCCGCTCGAGCCGCGCGTAGAGCGCGAGCCGCGCCGGCGCGGCTGCCAGTGAAGCCCCGGGCCCGGCGTCCGGCGACGCGGCGAGTACCGCCTCGAGGAACGGGATCGCCGCCCCTGGCCGCCACGACCGCTCGAGCGCGTCGGCCGCGGCGAGCAGCGCGTCTTCGTGGTCGGCCCCGCCGCCGGCCGCCAGCAGGTGCCCGGCGCGCTCGACGATTCGCGACGGATCGTTCGCGACGAGCGCGGCCCATGAGCGGTGCAGCGCGCTCCGCCGCTCCGCGCCCGCCGCCTCGAGCAGCGCCTCGCGCAGCGTCGCGTGGGCCAGGTCGAGCCGTCCGTCGTCGCGGCGCACGAGCATCCGGCGCGCGAGCAGCGCGGGGACCGCGTCCGCTGCGGCGGTGCCCGCGACGCGCGCCAACTCGGGATCCGTCGCCGGTGCACCGGCGACGGCGAGCGCTTCGAGCAGCGCGGTGCCGTCGGGCCCGCTGCGCGCGATGCTCTCAGCGAGCGCCGCCTGGCGGCTGGCCGGCAGCGGCAGCGCGTCGCCGTCGCCGCCGGCCCGCTCCGCGAGGTCGCGCAGCACCGTCTCGGCGAAGAAGGCGTTGCCGGCGGTCAGCGCGTGGACGCGCTCGGCGAGCAGCGCCGCGCGCGCCGGCCCGACGATCTCGGCGGCCAGCGCGGCGACCTCCTCGGGCGCGAGCGGCCCGAGCAGCAGCGCCGCGAAGAGGCGCTCGGCCTCCAGCGCCCGGGCCGTCGCCGCAAACGCGGGCCGGTCCTCGCCCGGCCGCGCGCTGGCGGCGATTCGCAGCGGGACGCCGCGCGCGCGCCGCGCGAGCGCGGCGACCAGGTCGAGCACGAACGGGTCGGCGTCGTGGAGGTCCTCGAACGCCAGGACGACCGGCCGCGCGCGCGCCGCCTCGAGCGCCAGCTCGGCGATCGCCGCGAGCGCGGCGCGGCGATCGGGCGGCGGTTCGTCCCGCGCGGGGGCGACGAGCGCGGGCGCGACGGCCGCGAGTGCGGCGCGGTAGCGGCGCACCAGTTCGTCGCCGGCGGACGTGCCCGAACCGTCGGCGCCGCCGAGCAACTCGGCCAGGATTTCGACCAGCGGATCGAGGCTGTGCTCGCCGCCGGGCCGGCAGGTCCCGCGTACGACCGCGTGCCCGCGCGCCCGCAGCTCGTCGAGCGCCGCCTCCAGCAGCCGCGACTTGCCGACGCCGGCGTCGCCGGCGACGAGCAGGAACGGCGGGGCGGTCGTCTCGAGCAGCGGATCGAGCCGCGCGAGCGCCTCGGCCAGCTCGTGCACGCGGCCGACGAAGGCGACCGATCCGGGGCCGGCGGCCTCGGAGTCCGGCAGCGGCCCCGCGATCCGCTCCAGTTCCTCGAGCGCCACCGCGGCGTCGGCGAAGCGCGTCGCCGGGTCGGCGGCCGTCATCCGGGCGAGGAACGCGTCGAGGCCCTCCGGCCGGCTGTCGGGCCGCTCCGCGAGCGCGCGCTCCAGCGTCACCCCGAGCGCGAAGACGTCGCTTCGTGCCGAGGCCCGCTCGCCCGCGAGCAGCTCGGGCGCGGCGTAGAGCAGCGTGCCCCCCGCGCCCAGCTGCGGCCCGGAGAGTACCTCCGACAGGCCGAGGTCCATCACGGTGACGCGGCCGGGGCGGTGCGGGGCGCTCCCCGGCGCGACGAGCACGTTCTCCGGCTTCAGGTCGCGGTGCACGATCCCGCGGCGGTGCAGGTGCGCGACCGCGCGCAGCGCGGCGGCGAGCGCGGCCAGCACCCACGGCGTCGGGCGTCCGGCGGCGGCGGCGGCGAACGGCGCGCCGGGCACGACCTCCATCACGAGAAACGGCCGTTGGGTGTCCTCGTCGACGCCGAAGTCGAAGACGCGCACCAGGCCGGGGTGGCGCAGGCCGGCGAGCGCGCGGTACTCGGCGCGCAGCCGCTCGACGTCCTGCGGGTCGCCGGCCCGGGCGTGCAGCAGCTTGAGCGCGCGCTCCGCCGGCTCGCCGCGCCCGGCGGCCGCGCGGTCGCGCACCAGGAACACGCTGGCCTGGCCGCCGCTGCCGAGCGGGCGCAGCAGCTCGTACCGCCCTCCGACGAGGCTCGAGCCGTCGGCGCCTTCGATCGCGTGGGACTCGAGCCAGCGGTAGAGGGTGGCCCGCCCGACCCCCAGGGCGCGCGCCGCCTCGACGCGGTTGCCGCCGGCGCGCCGCAGCGCGCTCTCGATCTCGGCGCGGGACGCGCCGCGGCGGGGCTCCTTCTCGGGCATGGCCCCCTCTGGTACCGCGGCCGGGGCCGGAATACAAGCCCTGCCGGGTGATGGGTCCGGCGCTACGAGACTTTCGAGCCCGGCGGCACCTCGCCGTCCGGTCCCAGCACGTGCGGCACGCCGTCGGGGCCGGTCGCCGCGAGCAGCATCCCCTGCGACTCGAGGCCGCGCAGCTTCGCCGGCTTGAGATTGGCGACGACGATGATCGTCCGGCCGACCAGGTCCTCCGGCCGGTAGGCCGAAGCGATGCCGGCGACCAGCTGGCGCGTCTCGCCGCCAAGGTCCACTTCGAGCCGAAGGAGCTTCTCCGCGTTCGGGTGGCGCTCGCAGACCAGGACCTTCGCGCAGCGCAGGTGGACCTTCGCGAAGTCGTCGATCGTGATCAGGCCGTCGGCCAGCGGGGCGGGGGGCGGCGCGGGGGCGGGGGGCGGTGTGTCGGACACGGTCGATGCCTTTTTCGGGCCGGCACGGAGGCCGGCCCCTACAGTGGGCGCAGCGGAGGAGGCCGCGGGGGGCGCAACGGAGGAGGCCGCGGGGGGCGCAGCGGAGGGCGCGGCCTCGCCGAAGACCGCCCTGCGGTCGAGGCGCGGGAAGACCGCCTCGCCGCCGGCGACGCGGCGCCCGGCGACGGGGAGCGTCTCCAGCTCCAGCAGGTCGACGCCCGGCGCGATCTCGCGGGCCGGGTCCTCGCCCAGGCCGAGCATCCGCCACAGCCGGGCCGCGGCGACCGGCATCGCCGGGTGCAGCCGCAGCGCGATCTGCGCCAGCTGCTGCGCGGCGACCCCCAGTACGCCCGAAGTCAGCGCCTCGCGCCCCGCCCGCTTCCACGGCTCGTGGCGCACCAGGTACTTGTTGAGCGCGTCGGCCCACTCGGTCAGCGCGCGCAGCGCCGCCGACGGGTCGTGGGCCTCGAACCCGGCGCGGTAGGACGCGCGCGCGGCGGCGGCGAGGCCGTCGAGCACCGCGTCGGCCGGCGCACCGTCCGCGGCGGGGACGACACCGGCTTCGTTCTTCTCGATCAGCGCCAGCACGCGCGAGTAGAGGTTGCCGACGTTGTTGGCCAGGTCGGCGTTGGTCCGCTCCAGCACCGCCTCGTCGGAGTACGAGCCGTCGAGCCCGAGCGGGATCTCGCGCAGCAGGAACCAGCGCAGCGCGTCGGCCCCGAAGGTCTCGAGCAGCGGGCCCGGCCGCGCGATGTTGCCGGTCGACTTGCTCATCTTGGCGTCGTCCTTCAGCCACCAGCCGTGGCCGAAGACCGTGCGCGGCAGCTCCTCGCCGGCGGCCATCAGGAAGGCCGGCCAGTAGACGGCGTGGAAGCGCAGGATGTCCTTGCCGACCAGGTGCAGCGCGGTGTGTCCCGGCTCGTTGTGCCAGTAGCGCGCGACCTTGCGCGGGTCGTCCGAACCGTAGCCGAGCGCCGAGAGGTAGTTGGTCAGCGCGTCGAACCAGACGTAGACGACGTGCTCGGGATCGCCGGGGAAGGGGATCCCCCAGCCGACCTTGTCCCTGCTGCGCGAGATCGACAGGTCGCGCAGCCCGGAGGCGACGAAGGCGCGGACCTCGTTGCGCCGCGTCTCGGGCAGCACGAACCCGGGCTGCCGCTCGTAGAGCGCGAGCAGCCGCTCCTGGTAGTCGGACAGCCGGAAGAACCAGGACGACTCCTCGACCTCCTCGACCGGGTGGCCCTGCTCGGGGCACTTCCCGTCGACCAGCTGCGCGGGGGTGAAGAAGGCCTCGCAGCCGGTGCAGTAGAGGCCGCGGTAGGTCCCCTTGTAGATCGCATCGGGGCTTCGCTCGCGGATCTTCCGGAACAGCTCGTAGACCCCGGCCTTGTGCCGCGCCTCGGTGGTGCGGATGAAGTCGTCGTGGCTGATCGCCAGCGCCGGCCAGAGCTGCTTGTAGTTGAGCGACCACCTCGTCGGCCAGCGCCAGCGGCGCGATCCCGCGTTTGGCCGCCGCGCGCTCGATCTTCTGCCCGTGCTCGTCGGTGCCGGTCAGGAAGTAGACCTCGTCGCCCGTCAGGCGGTGGTAGCGGGCCAGCGCGTCGGCGACGACCGTGGTGTAGGTGTGGCCGATGTGCGGCAGGTCGTTGACGTAGTAGATCGGCGTCGTGACGTAGAACGAGCGGCGGGCGGTCATGTCGGGTCCTCGGCCGGCGGGTCGCCCAGGGCGGCCTGCGCGGCGCGGCGCACGGCGTCGGGCGTGACGCCGGCGGCGTCGGCGGCGCGGCGGCAGTCGTCGAACTCGGGCTGCGCGCGCAGCACGCGGCCGCGGGTGTCCTTGGCGCGCTTGACGCGCACCGGACCCCACGGCGTCTCGACCGCGACGACGTCGCGGTCCCACTCGACGCGGCGCTCGGTCCGCATCCGCACCCCGAGCGTCGGCGTCTCGTGCAGCAGGATGCCGGCCAGCCGCCGCTCCTCGCCCGGGTCGCAGAGCACGGTCACGTGGAACCCCGGGCGCCCCTTCTTCATCTGGACCGGGGTCACCATCGCGTCGCGCGCGCCGGCGGCGAGCAGGCGCTCGATCAGCACCGGGACGTCCTGCGGCAGGATGTCGTCGAGCGCCGTCTCCAGCACCGCGACCTGCCGCTCCAGCGCGCTCTCCTCGAGCGGCGCGCCGAGCACGCCGCGCAGCACGTTGGGCAGCGCCGCGTCGTTGCGCCCGCCCGCGCCGTGTCCGACGCGCTCGATCGTCAGCGACGGGAGCGGGCCGAAGGCGTCGACGATCGCGACCAGCAGCGCCGCACCGGTCGGCGTGACCAGCTCCTTCGCGATCGGGCCGCCGGCGACCGGCACCCCGCGCAGCAGTTCGACCACGGCCGGCACCGGGACCGGCAGCACGCCGTGCGCGCAGCGGATCGCGCCCCCGCCGAGCGGCACCGGCGCGCTGCAGGTGACGCGCCCGATCCCCAGCTCCTCGAGCCCGAGGCAGGTCCCGGCGATGTCGACCAGCGCGTCGTCGGCGCCGGCCTCGTGCAGGTGGACCTCCTCGGCCGGGACCCCGTGCACCTTCCCCTCGGCGGCGTAGAGCAGGCCCGCGGCGCGGCGCGCCCGTTCGAGCGCGCGCGGCGGGAGCGCGGCGCGCTCGAACGCGGCGAGCATGTCGGCGAGCCGCCGGCCGTCGTGGTGGTGGGGCTCGTCCAGCCGCGGGGGCTCGCCGTGGTGCGCGGGCTCGTGGTGCAGGTGCGGCGGACCGGCGTGGCGGTGGTCGTGATCGTGATCGCCGTGGTCCGCGTGAGCGTGCGGGGGGCCGTCGCCGTCGAGCAGGTCATCGACCGGCTCGGCCGGCGCTTCCTCCTGCCCGCGCACGACGACCCGCACCCGCGCGGCGTCGAGCGGCCCGCGGGCGGCGCGCTCGGTCCGCACCTCGACCCCCGAAAGGCCGAGGCGCGCTGGCAGGGCCGCGAGCACGGCGGGGTCGAGACCGAGGTCCACCAGCAGGCCGAGGAACATGTCCCCCGCGGCCCCGCTGAACGGGTCGAGGTGCAGCACGGTTCCCTGTCGGCCGGTCGGATTCACGCGCGCCAGCGTAGCGCGCGCGCCCGCAAGCCGGTAGGGGCCGGCCGGGGGCCGCCGAGTGTGCGGGCTCGAAGCGGCGCGGCAACGGACCGTAGGGGCCGGCCTCCGTGCCGGCCCGTGGCACGGAGGCGAGGATCGGGACGAAACGGCGGCGAGGATCGGGCCGGCACGGAGGCCGGCCCCTACAGATGCGCGAGGAGGCGCCCCTCGTGGACGTCGTCGGGGTAGAGCGTGCCGGCATCGCCGGGGAGCAGGAACCGGCCTCCCTCGACGCGCGCCGGGACGGCGAGGAGTTCCAGCGCCACGCCGGCGGGGGGGGCCGGGAGGCGCGCCAGCCGGCAGACCTGCGGCGCCGAGCCGGGCGGCACGCGTGCCCCGAACGGCAACGGCGGCGTCGCCCCTACCGCGGTCCGCCACGCCGACAACGCCCGTGTCGCGATCCGCGCCAGGGTCAGCGGCCGCGCGCCCAGGAAGGCCGGGATCGCGACCGGACCGAGCAGCCAGAATGGCAGCGCGAGCTGTGCCCCGTCGCCCGGAGGCGCGAGCGTCACGTGGCGGGCCGGCAGGTCGGCGAGGACGCCGCCGTCGACGCGGTAGGCGCGGCCGCAGGCCCGGCAGAACGCCACCCTGTCCACCGCGCGCCCCGCGAGGTCGTCCGAACAGCGCGGACACGCCAGCGGGAGGAAGCGCGGCGCGCTCACGGGGCCTCCGCGGCAAGCTGGCGCACGAGGCGCGAGAGGAGCCACCAGGACCCCGCGCCGAGCAGAAGCGCGAGGGCGGCGATCCGCGTGCCGATGCCGGCACCGACCAGGATCGGCGGCGGGAAGGCCGCGACCCGCAGCAGGCCGCCGACCACGAATCCGGCCGCGAGCGCCGCCAGCCCGAGCGCGCGGCGGTGCAGGGCCGCCGCGAACGGCTCGGCCGTGCGCAGCGAGACCAGCGCGCCCGTCGCGGCGTCGCACGCCGCCTGTCCGGGCCGGCCCGCCGCGCGGAACCAGGTCAGCCGCACGGGGTAGAAGATCAGCGTCACGTCCTCGCCCAGCCGCTCGACGTCGACCTCCGCGCCGGGGAGCAGCCCCGCGGCCAGCCCCTCGGCACGGCGCGCCACGATCGCGCGGGCCTCCTCCTGCGCGCGCTCGCGGCCGACGATCGGGTCGAGCACCGTCGCCGCCTCGCGCAGCGCCGGAGTGAACACGACGAGCGGTCCCAGCAGGTCGGCCCGCCGCCGCACACCCAGCTCGCCCGCCATCTGGCGCCGCCGGTCGAGTGCCGGCAGCCCGAACTCCTCGAGCGGGCAGGCCGAGACCAGCGAGACGTGCAGCTCCTGGACCTCCTTCACGACCGGCTCGATCCCGTCCTCTCGCCGGCGCACGATCGGCCGGCGCGCGCCCTGCTCGTCGAAGTCCTGCTTGATCTCCTCGACCACCAGGTGGCGTTCCCCTTCGATGCGACCGGCCAGCGTCGTCTCGATCCGCCAGTAGGGGACGTAGACCAGTTCGTGCCGCTCGACGACGAGTTCGCCCAGCCCGCGCTCGGCGAGCGCCGCCGCCAGGCGGTCCAGCGCGTCGCCGGCGGCCACCTTGGCCGGCACGACGACCTGTCCGCGCGCCTCGTCCCCTTCGATCCGGCCGAGCACCCCGCAGGAGGGGCAGCGCGCGAGCAGCCCGGGACCCCCCTCCGGGTCGGGCGAGCCGCCGCAGCGGGGGCAGGAGAGGGCGGGGGAGGAGGCGGGGTCGCTCACCGGCGCCCGGCGGCCCACCAAAGGATCGCGCCACCGATCGACACCGCGAGGGCCGACACCGGGAACGGCAGGAGCAGCCCCCCGGCCAGCCCGATCCCGGCCGCCAGCGCGACCCAGCGCCCGAGCCGCCGCTCGTCGGCGGGCGCTTCGGACGCCGCCAGCTCGGGCGGCAGAGCGACGCGGCCGTCGACCCCGTCGCACCACGCGGCCGAGGCGAAGTCGCCCTGTTCGAGGGGCACCCGGTAGAGCGGGTAGTGCACGACCAGCGCCGGCGCGGGGACCGCCCGCGAAGCGACGGCCCGCGGTCCGGCCTCGCGCGCCGACTCCCCGGCCACCGGGCCGGCGTGCGGATCGCGGGAGAAATCGGCGCCGGCGGGGCGCCAGCCGCCGCCCAGCAGCGGCGGCAGCGCGGCCAGCGGGCGGAAGGGCTGCCGCGGGTCGCCGGTCGGGGCGAACGGGAAGAGGACCATCTCCGGCGCCCCGGGCAGCCAGGCGCGCCCGCCGGCCGCGAGGGCGCGCGCGACCTTCAGGCGCGCCTCCTGTGGAGTGAACCGCGCGCGGGCGACGAGCGCGCCGCTCGGCGCACCGTCGACCAGCAGCGCCCCGCAGGAGCTGCAGCGGGCCAGCGGATCCGGCTTCTCGGCGGCGCGCGCGGCACCGCACTGGGGGCAATGGGAAACCGGCATCGGAACTCCACGAGAGACAGGGCTCGTGCCCGGCTCGCTCCAGAAGGTCGGTTCCGGACGGCGGCGGGGCAACCGAGACGGACTCGGACGGCGGGGGCTCGGGACCTCGGCGGGCCGGGTCCCGGGCCGCGGTGTATCATCCCAAGGTTGTCCGCGAGCGATCCCCGAACGAAAGGAGCCGACGAACCCATGGCGAATCTGCCGCAGGTGAGCGACGACAGCTTCGAGAAGGAAGTGCTGCAGTCCCCGACGCCGGTCCTGGTCGACTTCTCGGCCACCTGGTGCGGCCCGTGCAAGATGCTCTCCCCGACGCTCGAGTCGCTGTCGAAGGACTACGCGGGGAAGGTGAAGTTCGTCGGCGTCGACGTCGACAACGCCCGCCAGACCGCGGTCCGTTTCCGCGTGATGTCGGTCCCGACCGTGATGCTCTTCAAGGACGGCCAGATCGTCGACCAGGCGGTCGGGAACCAGCCGCGCGACGCCTGGATGAAGATGCTCGACCGGATCCTGGGGGTGTAACGGGTGCTGCAGTCGTTCGAGAGTTGGATCGGCGGCCTGTCGGACCAGCTGGCGCAGAGCCTGAGCGGCGCCTCGGACCCGTTTGCGCTGCTGATCTTCTTCGCCGCCGGCGTCCTGACCTCCCTGACCCCGTGCGTCTACCCGATGATCCCGATCGTGGTCGCGTACATGGGCGGCGCGGAGTCGGCGGCCGTCGCCGCCGGGGCCAGCCAGGAGTCGCGCCGGCGTCGCGTGCTGGGGCGCTCGCTGCTCTACGTCCTCGGGATGGCGATCGTCTACACCGCGCTCGGCCTGGCGGCGATCCTCGCCGGCCGGACTTTCGGCAGCCTGACGCAGAGCTTCTGGGGCTACGCGATCGTCGCCGCGGTGCTCGCCGTGTTCGGGCTCTCGCTGCTCGGGCTGTTCGAGATCCGGGTGCCGACCTTCCTGCTGCAGCGGCTGGGCGCCGGGCCGCGCGAGGGGCGCCTCGGCGCGCTGCTGATGGGCGCGACCTCGGCGATCGTCGCCGCGCCGTGCGCCGCGCCGATCGTCTTCCCGCTGGCCGCGATGGTCGCGCGGGAAGGACGCGTCGTCTTCGGGACGATCGCGATGCTCGTCTTCAGCCTCGGCCTCGGCGTGCTGTTCCTGCTGCTCGGCGTCAGCTCGGGGCTGGCGGCCTCGCTGCCGCGGCCCGGGCCGTGGATGGTCACGCTGAAGAAGATCACCGGCGCGGTGATGCTGGCGATCGGGATCTGGTTCTTCACCAAGGCGTGGCAGTTCCTGTGAACGTCCGCGCCCGTGCCCTCGCCCTTGGCGCGGCCGGCCTGACCGCGCTGGCCCTGCTGGTCGCGGCCCCCGCCGTCGCCCAGCCGCCGAAGTCGCTCAGCACCGTCGATGGCAAGGAAGTCGTGCTGGCGGGTCGGCCGGGGATCACGCACATCGTCTTCGTGGCCCGCTGGTGCGGCGCTCCCTGCGAGGAGGACCTGGTGGCGGTCCGCGAGCTGGCCGGCCGGTTCGCCCGGCAGGGGATGCGGGTCGTGGTCGTCGGCGCCGGCAAGCGGCAGACGCAGGAAGAGTTCGTGCGCTGGGCGCGGGGCGCCGGGATGGGCGGCGCGCTGGTCTTCGATGCCGACGGCAAGCTCGAAAAGGCGTTCGAGGTCGCGGTGCTTCCCTGGCACGTCGTCGTGGACGGCAAGGGCAAGGTGCTCCACTCGGCGGACAGCGTACCCGACGCGGCGGCGGTCTCGGGCTGGCTCGAGGGGTCCTCCGCACGATGAGCTCCGATCCGCGGCCCGTTCCCGGCTCGAACGCCGGTGATCGCGGCAGCGCCTACCTCGTCGGGCTGGTCTGGCCGCGAGCCTCGTCGACGACGGTCGAGGAGCACCTCGACGAGCTGGCCGCGCTGGCCGACACCGCCGGCTTCCAGGAGGCCGGCCGGGCCATCCTTCCGCTGCGCGCCCCGTCGCCGGCGACGCTGATGGGCAAGGGGCAGGCCGCGGACCTGGGCGTCGTCGCCCGCGGCAGCGGCGCCGCGCTGGTGATCGTCGACGAGGACCTCACGCCGGCGCAGGTCAAGAACCTCGAGAAGGTCCTCGAGCTGCCGGTCGTCGACCGCGCCGGGCTGATCATCGACATCTTCGCCGCGCGCGCGCGCAGCCGCGAGGCGCGCACGCAGGTCGAGATGGCGCAGCTCGAGTACCTGCTGCCGCGCCTCGCCGGCCGCTGGGCGCACCTCTCGCGGCAGGTCGGCGGCGGCCCGGGCGGGACGAAGGGCGAGGGCGAGAAGCAGATCGAGCTGGATCGACGGATGATCCGCCACCGGATCGACCACCTGCGCCGCGACATCGAGCGCGTCGGCAAGGCCCGCGAGGTCCGGCGCCACGGGCGGGCGACGACGCCGCAGGCGGCCTTCGTCGGCTACACCAACGTCGGCAAGAGCTCGCTCTTCAACGCGATCGTCTCGGCCGGGGTGTTCGTCGAGGACCGGCTGTTCGCGACGCTCGACCCGACCGTGCGCAAGGTCGAGCTGGGCAAGCGCGGCGCGTTCCTGCTGAAGGACACGGTCGGCTTCATCCGCAAGCTGCCGCACCACCTGGTCGCGTCGTTCCGCACGACCTTCGACGAGGCGGCCGAGGCCGACCTGCTGCTGCTGGTCGTCGACGCCTCGCACCCGTCGGGGCTGGAGCAGATGGAGATCGCGGAAGGGGTGCTGCAGGAGACCGCCGCGGCCGACCTGCCACGCCTGCTGGTCTTCAACAAGTCCGATCGCCTGGGACCCGAGGAGTGCGCCTGGCTGGCCGAACGCCGGCCCGAGGCGCACGTCGTTTCGGCCCGCACCGGCCACGGCGTGCACGACCTGGTGCTGGCGATCGCCGACCGGCTGCTCGGGCGCGAGGCCCGCGCGACGCTGACGCTGCCGCCCGAGCGCGGCGACCTGCTGGCGCGGGCCGACCGGGTGGGGACGATCGAGCGGGTCGACGAGGGACCGGGCGGGGTGCTTCAGGTCACGCTTCGCGCGGCCGAGGGTGCGCTGGCCGAACTGCGCCGCGCGCTCGCCGCGGGGGAGGCGACGCGATGAGCCGACGGGTCGTGGCGCTGGTCTTCGGAGGGCGCTCGGTCGAGCACGAGGTCTCGCTGGTCTCGGCGCGGGGGATCTTCGACAACCTCGACCGCGCGCGGAACGAGATCGTGCTGGTCGGCGTCGACCGCGAGGGGCGGCCGCGGGTCGGCGGCGAGGAGCTGCTCGACGGCGGCCTCGACCGTGCGGCCGGGACGGTCGTGCGCTGGCCGTCGCACCGCGGCGACCGGGCGCTGCGCGAGGAGGCGACGGGCCGCGCGCTCACACCGCCGCTCGACGCCGTGTTCCCGATCGTGCACGGCTCGGGGGGCGAGGACGGGACGCTGCAGGGCGTGCTGACGCTGGCCGGGATCCCGTGCGTCGGGGCCGGCGTGCTCGGCTCGTCGCTGGCGATGGACAAGGACCGCACGCGGCGCGTGCTGGAGCGGGCCGGGATCCCGGTCGTGAGGGACGCGGTCTTCGAGGGGCCGGAGGCCGACGACGCGCCGCGCCTGCTGGCGCGCCGCCGAGGCGCTCGGCTGGCCGGTCTTCGTCAAGCCGGCGCGCGCCGGCTCGTCGGTCGGGATCACGAAGGTCCGCGGCGCGGCGGAGCTGCCGGCGGCGGTCGCCGCGGCGCGCGCCGTCGACCCGAAGGTCGTGATCGAGGAAGCGATCCCGGCGGCGCGCGAGGTCGAAGTCGCGGTGCTCGGGCTGTGGCGGCCGGAGGCCTCGGTCGTCGGCGAGATCGTCCCCGGCGCGGAGTTCTACGACTACGACGCGAAGTACAACGACCCCGACTCGCAGCTGCTGATCCCCGCGCCGCTCGACCCGCCGCTGGCGGATGCGCTGCGGGCCCACGCGGTGCGGGCGTTCCGCGAGCTGGACCTCGCGGGCCTGGCGCGCGTCGACTTCCTGCTCTCGCGGGAGACGGGCCGCGTCGTGCTCAACGAGGTGAACACGCTCCCGGGATTCACGCCGATCTCGATGTACCCGCGGCTGTGGGCGGCCTCGGGCGTGGCCTACGGCCCGCTGCTCGAGCGGCTGATCGGGATCGCGATCGAGGCCGCGGCGGCGCACCCGCTGGCGCTGCCGGGGGCGGCGCGGCGGCGCTAGAATCCCGGCCCATGGAAATCGCCATCGAAACGAAGGGGTTGCGCCGGGCCTTCGGCGACCTCGTCGCCGTGGACGGGATCGACCTCGCCGTGCCGAAGGGGTCGCTCTACGGCTTCCTCGGCCCGAACGGCGCGGGCAAGTCGACGACGATCAAGTGCCTCACCGGCCTGCTGCGGCCCACGGCCGGCACGATGCGGATCCTCGGGATCGATCCGCTGGCGGATCCCGTCGGGGTGAAGCGCCGGGTCGGGGTCATGCCCGAGGACCTGGCCCTCTTCGAGCGCCTGTCGGGGGCGGAGACGCTCTCGTTCGTGGGCCAGGTGCACGGGCTCGAGCCGCGAGACGATCCGCGCGCGCAGCGAGGAGCTGCTGCAGGTGATGGACCTCGCCGGGGACGCCGGCGCGATGGTCGCCGACTACTCGCACGGCATGAAGAAGAAGCTGGCGCTGTCGGTCGCCCTGCTGCCCGCGCCGCGCCTGCTCTTCCTCGACGAGCCGTTCGAGGGGATCGACGCCATCGCGTCGCGGCAGATCAAGGACCTGCTGCTCGGCTTCGTGAAGGGGGGCGGCACGATCTTCCTGACCTCGCACATCCTCGAGATCGTCGAGCGCCTCTCGGACTGGATCGGCGTGATCCACAAGGGACGGCTGATCGCGGAGGGCCCGGTCGCGGAGCTGCGCGCCGGCGCGTCGGGGGGCCGGACGCTGGAGGAGATCTTCCTCGGGCTGGTCGGCGCGGGGGAGCTGCAGAAGCCGGCGCTCGGGTGGCTCCATGCCTGAGCCGGCGCCTTGATCCCCTTGCTCCGCGCGTTCGCCTGGCTGCGCTGGCGCGAGTTCCTGAACTCCTTCCGGGGGACGCGGCGCCGCGACGCGCTCGAGCGCGGCTCGCGCGCGCTGTCGGCGATCGTTCCGCTCGTCCTCGCGGTCCTCTTCGTTCCCGGGCTGATCGGCCTGGCCGCGCTCGCGTGCGTCGCGGGCTACCTGCTGGGCGGGGGCGGAGGGGCCGATCCCGACACGGCCGGCATGGTCCAGATCGTCCTGGGCGCGTTCCTGGCGACGATCACGATCGTGGTCCTGGTGGCCCCGATGATCCGGTCGGTCAGCCGCAAGGACCTCAGCCTCACCCGTTTCCTGCTGCTGCCGATCCCGCGGCCGCTGCTGCACCTGCTCGACCTGGTTGCCGGGGTCATGGACCCCTGGATCGCGCTCGTCGTTCCGGTCGTGCTCCTGCTGCCGGTCGGCCTGGCTGCGGCCGGCGCGATCGGTTCGGCCGTCGTCGCACTCGTCGCGGGGATCGTGCTGCTGGGTTCTATCTCGCGCTGGGATCCTGCGTCTCGCACGTGCTGTCCCTGTTGTACCGCAACCGCCGCCGCGGCGAGCTGGCCTCACTGCTGATCCTCGTGTCGATGTCGATGATCGGCTTCGTGCCGGCGCTGCTGGGTGAGCGCCTCGACGCTGGGCACGACCGGCGCGATCACCGCGAACCGTCGATCGACGTCACACGCTTCGCGCCCACGGCGTTCTACACGCGGGCGATCGAGCGGCGCGACGGCCCCGCCTCCTCACGCGCCCTCTCGCTCGGTGCGCTGGCCCTGATCACGGCCGGGCTCTACGGGATCTCGTGGTCCGCGTATCGCCGCCTGCTCGACTCGCCGCAGTCCGGCCCGTCGCGCCGCGCGCGCGCGTCGACGCGCGCGTCGGCGCCGAAGGTCCCCGGGCTCGGCCCGGCGGCCTCCGCCGTGGCCTCGGCCAGGATGAAACTGAGCCTGCGCACGATCCAGGGGAAGATGGCTGATCTTCTACACGCCGGTCGGGATGCTCGTCGCGGCCGTCGCGATGACCCGCCTGACCGAAGGCGGCCTGGCTTCGAACCTCGGCCCGCACGCGGGGCCGATCCTGGCCGCCGGCGCGGCGCTCCTCGCGCTGCTCTCGATGCAGAACCTGATGCTCAACCAGTTCGCCGCCGACGGGGCCGGGCTGACGCTCCAGTTGCTCTCCCCGATCTCGGGGCGCGACATCGTCGTCGGGAACGCGGCCGGGATCGGGCTCTACTTCGGCGGCTCGACGCTGTTCTACCTGGCGGTGGCCGCGATCTTCGCTCCCGACCCGTCGCCGTGGCTCTGGGTCGCGTCCGCGCTGGTAGGCCTCTCCGCGTACCTGGTCTTCGCGCCGGTCGCCGCGCTGCTCTCCGCGGTCTTTCCGAAGGCGGTGGACCTCGGCCGGATCGGATCGGCGAGCAACCCCAGCCCGGCCGCGAGCCTGCTCGGATTGCTGCTGGCGGGCCTCGCCGCCGCCCCGCCCGCCCTGCTCGGCGCGCTCGGCCTGGTCGTCCTGGACAGCCCCGGGCTGACGCTCGCGCTGGTGGCGGGATGGACGGTGCTCGCGGCGGCCCTCTCGTTGCTCCTCGTGCGGCTCGCGGCCAGCGTGGTCACGGCGCGGCAGGAGAACCTCGCGATGGTCGCCGCGGGGCGTTGACGGGCGGGCCGGAACGGCGCGACCCTGACCCCGGCAGAATTCGTCACCGCGGCGGACCCATGATGTACGAATCCAGGACTCAGGCCCCTTTGCCCGGCGCCCGGTTCGCGCAGCGATTGATGGTTCACCTCGCCGCCGCAATGGGCGTGCTCGCCGTATCCCTCGGGCTCGGCATGGCCGGCTATGCCTACTTCGAGCGGCTACCCCTGCTCGACGCCTTCCTCAACAGCGCGATGCTCCTGGGTGGCATGGGTCCCGTCGACATGCCCGCCACGCCCGGCGGCAAGCTGTTCGCGGGACTGTACGCGCTCTACGCGGGGCTCGTGTTCATCCTGACCGCGGCCCTGATCTTCACGCCGATCGTGCATCGCGTGCTGCACGTCTTCCACTGGGACTCCGAGCTCTAGGAAAGCAGGATGGCGCGGGCGTAGAGCTCGACTCCTCCTCGTCGTCCGCCAGCCGGACCATCCGCTCCTACTCGAAGCCCAGCTTCCGCAGCAGCCGGATCGACCGCTCGTTTCCTGCGCTCACCACCGCGACCAGCCGGGAGAGGCCGAGTCGCTCCCGCGCAAGCGCCACGCAGGCCGTCGAGCGACCGCACCCCCTTGTCGACGATGTTCTCGATGAACGACGGCTCGTTCAGCAGGCGCAGGATGAACGCGGCGTCGCCTGCGTCGAAGCGCCGCAGGATCAGCCGCTCGGTCTCGATGGTCGCCACCTCGTCCTCTCCGCCCGGACCCGTCTGCCGGGCGCCCGAGAATACAGCGGGTCACCCGGCTCAACGGACCGCGCCGCCGCCCGGAGGGGCAGCGGGTTCCGAGACCTCCCGCCGGCGGTCGAGCCCCAGCGCCGCCAGCCGCCGGTAGAGCTTCTGCCGGCTCCACCCGAGCCGCCGCGCCGCGTCGGATTTCACGCCGAGCGACAGACCCAGCGCCTCGCGGATCGCGGCCACCTCGAGGTTCCCGGGCGCCCGCCGCTCCGGCGGCAGCCGCAGGTCGGCGGCGCCGATCTCGGGGCCGGCCGCGAGTGCCGCGGCGCGGCGCAACAGGTTGTCCAGCTCCCGCACGTTCCCGGCCCACGGGTACTGGGCCAGGGCGCGCAGCGCGGCGCCGCCGAGCCGGCGGCCCGGGCCGATCCCCTCGCGCTTCAAGCGCGCCAGGAGCGTGGCGGCGAGAAAGGGCAGGTCGTCCCGACGCGCCGCGAGCGGCGGGATCTCGACCACCGCGCCGGCCAGCCGGAAGTAGAGATCGCTGCGGAAGGCCCCGGCCGCGGCGAGCGCGCGCACGTCGCGGTGCGTCGCCGCCATCACCCGCACGTCGACGGCGCTCGCGCGCGTCGCGCCGAGCGGCCGGATCTCGCGTTCCTGCAGCACGCGCAGCAGCTTGGACTGGGCGAGCAGCGGCAGGTCGCCGATCTCGTCGAGGAACAGCGTTCCCTGCCGGGCCTCGGCGATCCGCCCCTCGCGGTCGGCGACGGCGCCGGTGTACGCCCCGCGCCGCACGCCGAACAGCTCGGCCTCGACCAGCGACTCCGGGATCGCGGCGCAGTTCTCCGCGACGAACCGGCCGCTCCGTCCGGAGGCGGCGTGGACCGCGCGGGCCAGGACTTCCTTGCCTGTCCCGGTCGGGCCGAGCAACAGCAGGTCCAGCGGCGCGCCGGCGATCCGGCGCAGGTCGGCGATCGCCGGCGCCAGGGAGGGCGACGAGGCCTCGACGGCGAGCAGCGGGTCGGCGCGCAGCGCCTCCGGCAGCAGTTCGCCGGCCAGCACCTCTTCCCAGGCCTCGACTTCGCGCAGCAGGACTGCCGGCTCGCCGCGGCGGTCGCCCCACGCCGCGACCAGCGCGGGGCACGGCTCGGCCACCGCCCCGGCTCCCCACGTCCGGCCGTGGGCGCTCAACACCCGCGGGCGTCCGGAGAGCAGCGCCCGCTCGGCCGCGGCCCGGACGACCGAAGGCAGGCGGAAACCCGGGTCCGGCGAACCGATGACGAAGCCGCCGACCGCGACGGCGACGCGCGCCGGCAGCCTGCCGTGCCGCCGCGCGATCCGTTCGCCCAGCCGCCGCAGGCCCGGCGGCCACGCGCTGACGGAATCGACGAGCGCTGCCATCATGGTCCTCCTCCGCTGGCCGGGGCAGCCTAGCGCCGCCGGGCCGCGGGTGGACGGAAGGGAGACGCGCGATGTCCCGCTCCTGCAATCGAGCCCCGCTCCTCGGGGCGTTGCTCGCGCTCGGCGTGGTCGCCGCAATCGCCTCCGCGACGCAGGGATCGTTCGCGGCGGAGGCGCGTGACGCCGCCGACCGCGTCACGCTGGCCGACGGCAGCGAACTCGCCGGCCGCGTCGTCTCGCTGGATGCCTTCGTGCTGGTGGTGGAGGTCGACGGCGCGCGCCGCACGGTCCAGCGCCGCGAGGTGCGACGGATCGAGTTCGGCGACGCGCCGCCCCCGCCGCTCGTCGCACGGGTCAAGGTGGCCGAGGCCGACGACGCGGTCCGGCTGCTGCTCGACGGCGAGGAGATCGCGCCGCCGGCCCAGCTGCGCGCGGAGTGGTTCGACCTGATGACGCTGCTCGACGACGGTCCGCACCACCTGACCGCCGAGGTGGTCAACCAGCGCGGGATGCGGGCCTGGCGCTGGGTGCTCGAGGTGGGCGGGAAGAAGGAGACGTTCGCGTGCGGGCTCACCGGCCGGTCGGGCTGCACGGCGGACGGGAAGCCGGCCGACGCGCAGGGGACCTTCCCGCCGGCGGCGTGTGGCTCCACGTGAAGCTGTCCGAGGGGATCATCGATCTCGAGCGCGATCCCGCTCCCGAACCCGCTCCCGGACCCGCTCCCGGTCGCGCCCCCGGTCGCGCTCCGCGGCGATAGCCGGCCCGGTCCCGGAAGGTATACTCCTCGGCCATGTCCTACTACCGTGGTCCGCAGGGGACGTCCGTCACGCTCGCCTTTCCCCCCGTCACGCCCGGCGTGAAGATCCTGCTCTGGGTCCTCGGGGTTTCGTACGCGATCCAGTTCGTGCTGGAGACGGTTCTGCGGGCCGACGGGATCCTGGGCTACGTCGCGCTCTGGCCGCCGATGCTGCTGCAGCCGCCGTACCCCTTCTGGACCCTCGCGACCTACGCGCTGCTGCACGGCGGGATCTGGCACCTGCTCTTCAACCTGCTCGGCCTCTACATGTTCGGCGGTGACGTCGAGCGGATGCTCGGGACCCCGCGCTTCCTGCGCTTCTTCGCCTACTGCGTGGTCGGGGGCGGGTTGCTCTACGCCGCGGTCGGCCTGCTGCGCGGTGTCTCCTCGCCGGTGATCGGGGCCTCGGCCGGCGTGCTCGGCGTGTCGGCGGCCTTCGCGGTGTTCTTCCCGAACCGCCAGTTGTTCGTCTTCCCGATCCCGTTCCCGCTGAGCGCCAAGGTCGTCGTCATCGTCTACGCGGTGGTGACGGTGCTCGGCAGCGTCTCGTCCAACCCGCGCGACCCCGTCGCGCACCTGGCCCACCTCGGCGGCCTGGCCGTCGGGGCGCTCTCCGCGTGGCTGTTCAAGCGCGGAATGAGCCGCGGTTTCGGGGGCGGTTTCGGGGGCGGATCCGGGGGCTGGAGCGGGGGGGGCGGGCGGGACCCCTCGCGGCCGCCTTTCCGCGTCGTGCGCGGGGATCGCGACGACGACCGGTGGACGAACTGAACCGTAACACGGGCGTTTCGGGGCCGTCACGGATCCGCTGTTGACGCCTGCCGGTCCAGCCGTCATATTCGCCCTCGCCAGCGCCTTACCCGCACGCCGATCGGAGCCAGTTGTTGCCGAGGCAATCCGAGGGACGAGGATCACGGGTGAGGCGGAGCTTCCGCCACGGGGAGACGGGTGCTCGATCTGGCCAATGGTCCGGTAGACCCGGACCGTGGCGGAGCAGGTCACGTGGCGAGCAGTTCTGATCGCGGGCCCAGCCCCGCGCGAGCAGTCTCCCCATCCCGCAAGCCCGGGGAGCGGTCGTCGGACGGGGGCTCATCCGACCGGACGATCCTCTCGCGCTACTTCACCGAGATCCGCGAGTACCCCCTGCTCACGAAGGAGCAGGAGCAGCAGCTCGCGCGACGGGTGCAGGCGGGCGACTCCGACGCCTTCGATCACCTCGTGGCGTCGAACCTGTCGTTCGTGGTCAAGGTTGCGAGCGAGTACCGCAACCTCGGCCTGCCGCTCGAGGACCTGCTCAACGAGGGGAACCTCGGGCTGATCGAGGCCGCCCGGCGCTACGATCCCGCCAAGGGGACGAAGTTCATCACCTACGCCATCTGGTGGATCCGCAAGTCGATCCTCAAGGCGCTGGCCGAGCAGGTCAACCTGGTCCGGGTTCCGACGTACCAGATGAAGAAGGTCCGCGAGGTCCGCGACACCGAGCGCACCCTGCGCAAGGAGCTGGGCCGCTCGCCGGAGCGTCAGGAGATCAGCGACCGGATGGACGTCTCGATCAAGAAGGTCGACCAGGTGCTGCAGGTGCACTCCCGGGAGACCTCGATCGACGACACCGTCGGCAAGGACAAGAAGACGCCGGTCTCCGACTTCCTGACCGACCCCGACGACGAGAGCCCGGAGGAGAACCTCCTCAAGCGCGAGGGGACGACGCTGGTCACGCAGGCGCTGTTCTACCTGTCCGACCAGGAACAGGTGGTGATCAAGCACCGCTTCGGCCTCGAGGGCTGCCCGATCCTGACCCTCAAGGAGATCGGCGAGAAGATGGGGGTCAGCCGCGAGCGCGTGCGGCAGATCGAGACCCAGGCCAAGCAGCGCCTGCGCCGGATCTTCAACCGGCCCCGTCCGGCGGCGGCGAAGCCCGCGAAGGCGACCCCGCCCGCCCGCTCCAAGGGGACCAAGCGCCGCTCCTGACGCCGCGCGCCCGCTCCCGGTCGTTGCTCCTCGCACGAACCCGTGACGATCCGCCCCGGTTCGTGGCGTGCCGGGGTTAGAATCGGCCCGGCGCGCGCCGCGTGCCGGGGAGACATGGGGAGTTTTTCGTCGATCGCCGACCTCGCGCTCGCACTCTTCGCCGCCGATGGCCGCGAGGAGGTCTTCGAGGCGTGGTGCGCCGCCTGCGATCCGGCCGCCGACCTGGCCGCGATCAGCGATCCGCCGGGTGCGCGGCTCCAGGCGCTGCGGCGCCGCCGCGGGACGCAGTGGGTCCCGGTCGCCGCGCCGCCGGTCCCGCTGGGCCCGCTCCGGCGCGAGCCCGTCGCCCTCTCGCTCGCCGCCGAGCGGAGCGACGCCAAGGACGATCTCCTCTGGTCGCTCGGGCAGCGCGAGCAACTCGTCCTGCCGCTGTCGACGGCGGGGGCCGGGGTGCTGGTCCTGGCGCGGGCCGAGTCCCCCTACACGATCGACGACCTGGTCGCGCTCGCGGAGCCGGCGGAGCTGCTGGCGGGCGCGCTCGACGCACTGGCCCGCCGGCAGCACCGTGCGACGCGCGGGCGCGAGGACGCCGCGCCGCTGCAGCGCGCCGAGCGCCTCGCCACCACCGGGCAGCTGGCCTCCAACCTGGCGCACGAAATCAACAATCCGCTGACGACCGTGATCGGCTTCGCGCAGCTCCTGCGGCGCGACCCCGAGTCGGCCGAGCGCGCGACGTGGCTCTCGATCGTCGAGGAAGAGGCCCAACGCTGCCACCGCCTCGTGTCGGAGCTGATGAGCGTCGCCCGGCCCGGCGTGCACCAGCGCTCGCCGGTGGCGCTGCAGGGGATCGCCGACCGTGCGCTGTCCGCGCTGGCCGCGACGCTGCGCACGGAGCAGGTCGAGACGGTGCTGCGGGTCGACCCGGAGACGCCGCTGGTCGAGGTCGCGCCGGACGATATTCTCCAGGTGCTGCTCAACCTGTTGACCAACGCGCTGCACGCGCTCGAGGGGCACCCCGGCCGGCGCGAGATCCAGATCGAGATCGGCCCCGCGCCGGGCGGAGCCCGCCTGGTCGTCGGGGATACCGGGCCCGGGATCGCGCCCGAGCACCTGGGCCGGATCTTCGACCCGTTCTTCACGACCAAGCCGGAGGGGAAGGGGACCGGGCTCGGGCTCGCGGTCGTCTGCCGCGCGGTGGCCGAGTACGGCGGGACGCTCGACGTCGATTCCGTGCCGGGGCGCGGCGCGCGCTTCATCCTGACGCTGCCGAATTCCGCCGACCGACCGCTGGCCGCCGTCCCGCGGGCGGCCGGCGCGGCGGGGCCCGTGCGGCGGGCGCTCCCGGAGCCGCCCGACCCGGTGCCGCCGCCGTTGCCGCGGCTCGACGGCCTTTCGGTGCTGGTCGTCGACGACGAGAGCGCCGTCGGCGCCGTGCTCGTCGCCGCGCTGCGCGAGGCGGGCGCCCAGGCGCGGGCGATGGAGAATTCCGAGGAGGCGCTGGCCTGGGTGCTCGAGCGCGGGGCCGACGTGATCGTCTCCGACCTGCGCATGCCGCGGCTGTCGGGGCTCGAGTTCTACCAGCAGCTGCGCCGCCGCGCGCCGCATCTTGCCGACCGCGTGCTCTTCAGCACCGGCGACCCGCAGCGGGCAGAGCTGGAGGGGCCTCCGCCGCGGCCGGTGATCGCCAAGCCGTTCCGCGTCGCGGAGGTGGTCCGGCTGGTGAAGGAACTCGCGGCCGCGGCGCCGCCCTTCCCGCCGCCGGAGGAGCGTCCCGAGCCGCGTGCCGCGTGGCGCTCCGGACGCCGCCCCGGCGGGCCGACGCACCACTGAGCCCTTCGGCCGTGAGCGACGCCACCCCAGCACTGCGCCACGTCGTCGTCGGCACCGCCGGCCACATCGATCACGGGAAGTCGACGCTCGTCCGCGCGCTGACTGGGGTCGACCCCGATCGGCTGCCGGAGGAGAAGGAGCGCGGGATCACGATCGACCTCGGCTTTGCGCCGGCGCGGATCGGGGAACTCGTGGTCTCGTTCGTCGACGTGCCGGGGCACGAGCGGTTCGTGCACAACATGCTCGCCGGAGCGACCGGGATCGACGCCGTGCTGCTCGTCGTGGCGGCCGACGAGTCGGTGATGCCGCAGACGAGGGAGCACCTCGCGATCTGCCGGCTGCTCGGGATCCCGGCCGGGCTGGTGGCGATCACGCGCAGCGACCTGGTCGAGGAGGGGATGGTCGAGCTGGTCGCCGAGGAGGTCCGCGAGCTGGTGGCGGGGACCTTCCTCGAAGGGGCGCCGGTGGTCCCGGTGAGCGGCGTCACCGGCCGCGGGCTCGACGCGCTGCGCGAGGCGCTCGCGGCTGTCGCCGCGCGGCTCCCCGAACGCGCTGCGGGACCGTGGCCGCGGCTCCCGGTCGATCGCGTCTTCGCCGCGCGCGGCTTCGGCACGATCGTCACCGGGACGCTGCAGGGGGCCGCGCTGAGCGTGGGTGATCCGCTCGAAGCGGTGCCCGGCGGCCCCACCGGGAAGATCCGCGGGCTGCAGGTCCACGGCGCGGCGGTCGAGGTCGCCGGCCCGCAGCGCAGGGTCGCGGTGAACCTCCAGGGAGTGGACCGCGAGCGGCTCGAGCGCGGGATGGTCCTGGTTCCGCCCGGCCTCGGCCCGGTCACCCTGGTCTTCGACGCGCTGCTCGAGGTGACGGCGGACGCGCCCGCGCCTTTGGAAGACGAGCAGCGGGTGCGGGTGCACCACGGAACGGCCGAGGTGCTGGGGCGACTGCGGCTGCCGCACGAGCGGCCGCTCGCACCCGGCGCGCGCGGCGCGGCGCAGATCCGGCTGGAGGCGCCGCTCGCCGCCCTTCCCGGCGACCGCTTCATCCTGCGCCGGTACAGCCCGGTGACGACGCTCGGCGGCGGGATCGTCGTCGACCTCGATCCGCCGCGCCGGCGGCGCGACGATCCGGCGTGGCCGCAGCGCACGGAGGAGCTGGCGCGTGCCACGCCCGCGGGGCGGTTGGCGCGCGCCGCGCAGGACGCGGGGCCGGAAGGGGTCGATCTTGCCGAGCGCGCGGTCCGCCTGGGACTGACGCGCGAGGCGGGCCGGGCGGCCGCGGCGGAGCTGGAGCAGGCCCCGGCGGCGGCCCGGGTGGTGCTGCTCGAAGGAGACCGGGTCGTCTCGGTGCCGGCGCGCGAGACGCTCTTCGCACGGATCGCCGAGGAACTGGCCCGCGCCCACGCCGACCGGCCGCTCGAGGACGGGCCGGCACCCGAGCGGCTGCGCGGCGCGATCGCGCCGGACTGGAGCGCCGAGCAGTTCCGCGGCCTGCTGGCGCGGCTCGAGGCCCGCGGCGCGATCGCGGTGCGGCCCGACGCGGTCCGCCTCGCGAGCCACCAGGCGGTACCCGAGGGGGAGCAGGCCGAGCGGCTCGCCGCGGTGAAGGGGGCGCTGGACGCGGCCGGTCTCGAGGCGCTGCCGGAAGCCGACCTCCTGGCCCGGCTCGGCGGCGGCCCCGCCGCGCGCCAGCTGCTGGCCTTCGCCGCCCGCCGGGGCGAGGCGGTCAAGCTCCGGGACGACCTCTGGCTGGGCGGCGCTGCGTGGGAGCGGGTGGTGCGGACGCTGCGCGACGAGGCGGCGGCCGGCCGCGCGACGATCGACGTCGGGACGTTCAAGGAGCTGTTCGGGATCAGCCGGAAGTACGCCATTCCGCTGCTCGAGAAGCTCGACGCCGAGGCCGTGACCCAGCGGATCGGCAACGAGCGACGGGTCCGGCCGTCCCGCTGACCCGGGCGGCAGGGCGGATCCTCCCCGCTTGCCCCATAATGAAAGGGAGGAGACGGCTCATGCCCAATCTCGGCTTCCCCGAACTGCTGCTGATTCTTGGTGATCGTCGTCCTGCTCTTCGGCGTGCGAAAGCTCCCGGAGTTGGGACGCGGCCTCGGGGAGGGGATCAAGAACTTCCGCAGCTCGATGAAGGACGGGGCCTTCGGGCGACTCCACCAACGGACCCGCCGACGATTCGCGCAAGGACAACCCGCGCTGAGCGCCCTCGACCTTCCCGTCGACCTCGATCCGGTCGCCGGATCCCCCTACGTCCGCCGCTTCCACCGCGAAGTCAGCGGCCTGCGATTCGAGCGCGGCCGAGCGGCCGACGCGCTGGCGGCGGTCCGCCGCGCGCGGGTGGCGCTGCTCGGCGAGTTCCACGCGCTCCCCTCGGCCCTCGAGACCGCGGTCGCGCTGGTCGACCGGTTCGCGGCGCGCCCGGTCGCGCTCGGGCTCGAGATGGTCCACGCGCGCGACCAGGCCGCGCTCGATCGCTATCTCTCCGGCGGCGTCGGCGCGACCGAACTGCGGCGGCTGATCCGCCACGAGGAGGAGTGGGGCTACCCGTGGGCCGCGTCGGCGCGGCTGCTGCGCTGTGCCCGCGCGCGGCGCGTGCCGGTGCTGGGACTCGACCTGCCGCCGCGCGGCGGCGTCGAGAGCCTCGCACGCCGCGACCGCGTGGCGGCCGAACGGATCGCGGCGCTGGCGGAGGCGCTCGGGCCGAGCGGCACCGTGATCGTCGTCTTCGGCGAAGCGCACCTCGCGGAGCCGCACCTGCCGCGCGCCCTGCGCCGGCACGGGATCGATGGCGAGGCCCTGGTCCGCGTCTTCCACGACCTCGACGGCGACCCGGCCGGCACCGGATGGCGGCGTGCGGGGAGGGGGACGCTGGAGCGCCGCCGCGCCGCACCGGGGTGCCGGGTTCCCGCATTCGCTCGCGTCGTCCGGCGCTGGGCTCGCGAGGACTCGCCCGCTCCCGACCTGGACGTGCCGCTGTTCGTCCACGGCCTGATCGACGCGCTGGCGCAGGGGGTCGGGATCGACCCGCGCAGCACGCGCGCGGGACGCGCGCGCTGGCTGGCGGACCTCTTCCCGGTCGTCTTCGGGCCCCGCGAGCGGGCCCGCTTCGTCCGCTGGCTGGCCGGTACGCGGGCCCTCGCGACGCCGGTGGACGGGGCGCTCGCGGCGGCCGAGGCGCGTGGTGCGACCTTCGTCCCCGAGGCCAACGCGATCTTCCTCGCGCGGCCCAGCCTGATGGCCGCGCTGGCGCAGGGGGCGCTCTTCCTCGCGGGCGTGCTCGCTCCGGGGCGCGCGCCGGCGGCGCGCGCGGCGCTGGCGGTCGAGCTGGCGCGCCGCTTCGAGCCGCGCTTCGACGCCGCGCTCGTGCCGGGGTGGGAGCCGGGGCCCGGCGGTGTTCGCCCTGCTGCGGGCGCGCGCGGCGCAGCGGACCCGCGGGAACTGCGTGCGCTCGTCCTCGGGCGCGCGCCTGGTTGAGGGGCGCCTGCGTCGCCGGCCGGGCCGGCGCGGAATCGTCCGTCGAAAAAAGGGCGGGGCGGCCGTGCGTCCGGCACAGGGTCGCGGCGGATCGCACGGCCCGCCCCGCGGCGGGGTTTCGCCGGCCCCCTGGGTGCGTCGAGCCCTGTCGGACTGAACGGAGGCCGGCAAGCGCTTCGGCCCCGAAGGGCCGTTGTGGGGTCGGCAGCGGTCCGGGCCTTTCGCTCCCCGTTCCGCGGCCGGGAGGTGAGGACCGATAAAGCAATGCGCGTGCCGCGCCGCGAGGGATGGATCAAGTCGTTTTAAGTCAAGGATTTGATGGTATCGGACTGGCTCCCGGGGGAGCGGGGAGCCGTCTCAGGGCGAGACGCCCGGCGGTCCGCCTCCCCCCTCCCGCCCCGTCCCTTCGAGCCCCAGGAGCCGGATCTTGCGGAAGATGGTCGCCCTCCCGATCCCCAGCAGGCGGGCCGCCCGCTCGCGGTTGCCGCGCGTGATCTCGAGCGCGCGACGGATCGCGTCGCGCTCGGCGCGATCGAGCGAGGCCGGCGCGCCATGGGCCGCCGGCACCACGCCGAACTGCAGCGCCAGCTCCGCGTCGCCGGCCAGCGAGTCCTCGTCGATCGCGCCGCGCCGCGCGTGGAGCGAGAGGCGCGCGAGGACGTTCTCCAGCTCGCGCACGTTGCCCGGCCACTCCCACGCGGCGAGCCGCGCGAGGAGCCCGTCCGACGCGACGAGCGGCGGCGAGCCGGCCGGCGCGAGACGCTCGAGCAGGCGCCGGGCCAGCAGCGGCAGATCCTCGATCCGCTCGCGCAGCGGGGGGACCGCGAGACGCAGCACGTCGATCCGGAAGAGCAGGTCGGCGCGGAAGCGGCCGGCCTTCACCTCCGCGCCGAGCTCGCGGTGCGTCGCGGCGACCAGCCGGAAGTCGAGCGGCACCTCCGCCGCCGCGCCGACCGGGCGCACCGCACGCTCCTCGAGCGCGCGCAGCAGCTTGGCCTGCATCGCCAGCGGCATGTCGCCGATCTCGTCGAGGAAGAGCGTTCCGCCGCCGGCCTGCACCAGGAGGCCGGGCCGCGCGCGGTCGGCGCCGGTGAACGCCCCCCGGGCGTGGCCGAACAGCGTCGCTTCCAGGATCGACTCCGGCACCGCGGCGCAGTTGACGGCGACGAACGGCCCCTCGCGCCGCGGCCCCAGCGCGTGCAGCGCGCGCGCGACCAGCTCCTTGCCGCTCCCCGACTCGCCCGTCACCAGCACCGCGAGCCCGGTCGGTGCGGCGGCCTCGATCGCCGCCACGAGCCGCGCGAGGGCCGCGCTCTTGCCGGCCATCGCCCCGATCCCGACCTCGCGCGCGAGGTCGGCGCGCAGCCGCTCGTTCTCGCGCGCCAGGCGCGCGAAGGCGCGGGCGTTCTCGAGCGCCAGCGCGGCGTGGTGCGCGAGCGCCTCGAGGAACTCGAGGTCGTGGCGGTCGAAGTGCCGGGCCGGGTCGCGCGTGTCGAGATAGAGCGCGCCGGCGGTCGCGTCCTTGTGGCGCAGCGGCACGCAGAGCACGGCCCGGATCGCGAAGAGGCGGACCGAGGTCGCCCCCGCGAGCCGCGGATCGGACGCCGCGTCGGGGACGAGCAGCGACTCGCCGCCGCGCGCGCGTGCCAGCACCGTGCGCGAGAGCTTCAGCGCGTCGTTCTTCGTCTCGTGCTCGATCTGCCGCGACGACGCGATCTCGAGCTGTCCGTCGCGCACCAGCACGACCGCGCCGCGCTCCGCTCCCAGCACCTCCAGCGCGCGGTCGAGCAGCGTCTCCAGCACTTCGCCCGGGTCGCGCCGGCTGTTCAGCTCCGAGACCAGCTCGTAGAGCGCCTCGAGCCGGCGGCGATCGGTCGGGCCCGCCCCCTCGAGCAGGCGCTGCCGGTCGGGACGCGCGACGAAGCCCCGCTCCTCGGCCCCGGTGCCGAGCGCCGCCGCGGCCTCGGCAAGCCGCGCACGGGCCCAGCCGCGCGCCCGCGCCGCACCCTCCGCGTCGCCCGCCGCCACCAGCGCGCGCTCGAGCGCGTCGAGCGCCAGCTGGACCGCCTCGAAGTCGCCGCGCCGCTCGGCCAGCGCCTGGGCGCGCCGCGCCAGGCGCGCCGCCGTCACGGGCTCCGCCGCGGCGGTCGCGCGGGCCCGCAGCGCGAGCCCCTCGGCCAGCGCCGGCGGGTCCGCGGCCTCGCGCCGGAAGCGCTCGACCGGCTCCCGCAGCGCCTCGGCCGCGGCCTCGTCGTCGCGGCGCGCCAGCGCGGCCCAGGCGGTCGCGATCGCGGCCTCCAGCTCGAGGCGCGGGTCGGCCGCGCCGCGCGCGGCGTCGTCGGCGCGGCGCGCAGCGCGCGCGGCGCGCGCCGGGTCGCCACGCACCGCGGCCAGCCGTGCCGAGAGCGCGAGCGCGGCGACGCGGTCGGACGGCGCGCCGTCCTCCTGCGCCAGGGCCAGTGCGCGGCGCAGCGCGCGCGCGGTCCCGTCGAGGTCGCCCAGCAGGAAGAGGTTGGCGGCCACCCGCTGGTGCGCCGCGCCGAGCCAGCGGCGGTGTCCGTGGACCTCGCGCCAGCGCAGCGCGGCCCGCGCCGCGCCCAACGCCTGGTCGAACAGCCCGAGCGCGCGGGAGGCGTCGGAGACGGTACCGAAGAGCAGCGCCAGCGCGTCCGGGTCGCCGCGGGCCAGCAGCAGGCGGCGCAGTTCCGGGGCCAGGTCGAGCACCTGGCGCGGGCGCACGTCGCGCAGCGCGGCCTGCACGCGTGCCGAGAGGATCGCGGCGATCACCGCGAGGTCGCCCGCCGCCCGTGCCGCCGGGAGCGCGCGGTCGAGTTCCGCCTCGCCCTCGCGCACGCGCTCGGCCAGCACCAGGCAGCGTCCGCGCGCGGCGCGCGCGCGGGCTTCGACGTCGCTGCCGGGCGGCGCCAGCCGCACCGCGTCGTCGAGCGCCTCCAGCGCTGCGTGATAGTCGTTCTGACGCGCGAGGAAGATCCCCTCCTCGATCCGTACCAGCGCCGCCACGCGGGGCAGCGTGGCCTCGCGGCGCGCGCACTCGAACGCCTCGCGGGCCCGCGCCACCGCGCCGCCGCTGCCGCCGCCCGCACCGAGATCGCCGAGCGCCCGCCCCAGCCGCGCCCGCGCGAAGGCTGCGGCCTGCGTGCGGCCGGCAGCGCGGTGCGCCTCGACCGCCGCCGCGAAATGCTCCGCCGCCGGCTCCGGCCGCCCTGCGGCGATGTCGGCGTCGCCCGCGGCCTCGAGCAGGGCGCCGCGGGCCGGTCCGGCGCGCTCGGCGGCCGGCAGCGCGGCCAGGACGGCGCGCGCAAGCTCGGGCCTCCCCGCCGCGAGAGCGGCGCGCACTGCCGAGCGCGCCAGCGGTCCCGTCATCGGCAGCCGCCCGGCGCCGGCGGCGTGGCGCGCGAGCTGCGCCAGCCGCGCGGCGCGCGCCAGCGGCTCGACGCCGACGGGAACGCGCTCCGTGCGCCGCAGCGCCAGCAGCCGCGCGTGCACCGTCGAGCGCAGCTCGGGCTCGAGCGCGCCCGCGGTGCGCTCGGCCCCGTGCGCCAGGCCGAGCAGGCCCGACGGATCGCGCCGCGCCAACCCGTGGGCCACGAGCACGCGCGCGGCCGCCGCGGCGCTCGCCGCGGCGAGGCCCGCCCCGTGCGCCACGCTGCCGAGCGGCGCAGGCTCGGCCAGGGCTGCCAGCGCGGCCAGGAGCGCGCGCTCGGGTGCGCCGAGCGCGCCCAGCGCCTCGCCGGCGTCATCCACCGGCAGCAGCTCGGCGAGGGCGGCGACTTCGAGCCGGCTCTTGTCCCAGCCCGAGCCGCCCGGGACCGCGAGCCGCGCCTCGACCGCCCGCGCGAGCAGCGCGACGAGCGGTCCCGGGCGGCCTGCGGCGGTACGCGCCAGGCGCTCGGCGAAGCTGGCCGAGACCGGCGGCCCCGGCAACAGCGACTCGACGACGCGCGCCGCGTCGGGCCCTTCGAGCGGCTGCAGCGCCACCCCGCTCCAGCCGCGCGGCAACGCGGAGGAGTCGGCCGCAGCGCCCCCGGCGGCGACGACGGCGATTCCCGGCACGCGCGCCAGCCGTTGCGGCAGCTCCTCGAACGCGTCCCGGAGCGGCGGCTCCAGCGCCTGCGTGTCGTCGACCACGAACGTGACCGGGCCCTCCTCGGCCAGCGCCGCCAGCCCGACCGCGGGCGATGCGCTGCCGAGCGCGCGGAAGGCCTCGGCCGCGCGGCCCGCGATCACCAGCCGGCCGGCGACCCGCGCGCGATGGGCGACCTCCTGCGCCAGCCGGCTGTGCCCGGCGCCGCGCGGCCCGACGAGCGCGAAGTACCCGGACCCCTCGCGCGCGAAGGCCGGGGCGAGCGCCGTGAGCGCGCCGTCGCGCCCGACCAGCGGCAGCGCGCCGGCCCGCGCGACCGGGTCGGCCAGCTCCGGGAAGGGGAGCGGGAAGCCTGCCGCCGCAAGGGCATCGACCACGACGCGGGCCGACTCCGGCCGGTCCTCGGGCGCCGGTGCCAGCAGGTTGCGCAGCAGCTCGCGCGCGGCGCGCGGCAGGGGCGGACTTGCCGGGAGCGCCGGGCGCCGCCGCAGCGCGGCGAGCCGCGCCTCCAGCGTCGTCCCGAGCGGCGGGCGCCCGTAGAGCCAGGCAAAGAGCGTCGCGCCGAGTGCGAAGAGGTCCGAGCGCGTATCGGCGCGACCGTGCTCGAGCGACTCGGGCGCAGCGTACGCGACCGAGCCGCCGGCGTGCGATCCGGGCCGCCCCGCGAGGCCGAAATCGATCAGCTGCGGCCGCCCGGCGCGCGAGACGACGATGTTCTCCGGCTTCAGGTCGCCGTGGATCAGCCCGGCGCCGTGAAGGAAGGAGAGCGTCTCGGCGACGCAGGAGGCCCAGCCGAAGAGCGTGGCCGCCGAGGCCTCGCGGCAGCGGTCCGCCGACGGGCCTCCATCCACCGCCTCGAAGACCAGCGCCGCCGGCTCGCCGTCGCGCGCCGGGAGAAAATCGAGCGCGCGGGAGATCCCGGGGTGGGCGAGCGGAGCGACCAGCGCGAACTCGGCGGCGAAGCGTTCGTCGGCCGCAGCGTCGTTCCCAGCGCCGGCCGGGCGCGCGCGCTTGACGACGACCGCGGCGCCGGTGACGCGATCGCGCGCCCGTCGCACCTCGGCGAAGCCGCCTTCGCCGATCGGCTCGAAGAGCTCGTAGCGCTGCGACGGGTCGTGTTCGCGCACGGGAATCCCGTGCGCGCAGTCTAGCAGCCGGAGACCGTCTCAGATCGCGACGCCGGGCGGCCCGCTCGTCGCGCTCGCGCTACGCGGCCGGCCAGGGCCCCGAGGGATCGTCTCCGCCCGTTCCCCACTCCGGGATCGGGGTCGGATCGGAGATCCGCTTGCCGCCGTCGATCGGGCCGGGGAGGGCCACGGCCGGCTGTCCGGCCGCCGCCGACGCGGCGCCGAGCGCCATCTCGCCGGCGAACGCGGCGCCCGCGGCGACCCACAGCGCGAGTTCGAGCGGTGCGATCCGGGGACTGGCGGGGGCTGCCGGCGGCGAGGCCGCCGGCGCGGCGGAGGGCAGAGCGAGGGTCACTCCCGAGCACGCGGCCAGGGCCGCGACGAGCAACACCGCCACGCGGGTTCTCGGGTGGGCTCCCATCGTCATTCCTCCCGGACTTGAAGTCCCTCCGAGGTCAACGCTTGGTTCCGGACCCGGCGTAGTCAAACGGTTTCCGCGCCCGGTTCGGGCCGTTCGGACGAAGCCGGGCCGGTCCGCCGTACCGGGAAGAAACAGCTCGAACCGGGTCGGTTTCGTCCGGGTTGGCGAAACCGGGCGCCGGTCGGCGCGTTCCGGGGGCGGCCCGTATAATCGCCGCCCTTCCCCAGCGCCCGGAGGCCCGGCGTGCGATCGACCCTGTCCCGGATCGTTTTTCCCGCCCGACTCGCCCCCGGCGCGCTCGTTGCGGCCGGACTGCTGGCGGCCGCGGCCGGGCTGCCGGCGACGGCGGTCCCGCCCCCGACGATGCCGCTCGACGCGGTCCGGCCGGGGATGGTCGGGACGCTCTCGACGGTCCTGCGCGGCACCCAGCGCGAGACGATCGAGATCGAGCTGCTCGGCGTGCTGGACGACGGGATCGGTCCGGGCGTGGACATGATCCTCTGCCGGCTGCGCGGCGAACTCGGGACCTGGACCGGAGTCGCGGCGGGAATGTCCGGGAGCCCGGTCACGGTCGACGGGAAGCTCGTCGGCGCGCTGTCCTACTCGATCGGCGGCTTCTCGAAGGAGCCGCTCTGCGGGATCACGCCGATCGAGACGATGCTGGCGCTGGAGCGCTACCCGGCCGGGCTCGCGCCGTGGACCGCCGGCGCGTCGGCGCGCGCGTCGGGGCTCGAGCCGGTGCCGCTGGCGCTCGCCGCGCGCGGGCTCGACCCCAGGCTGTTCGACGGGAGCGACGAACTGCTGCGCTCGCTGGGCCTGGCGCGGCCGGTGCAGGTCGTGCCGAGCGGCGTGGCCCCCGCGGCGCCGTCCCAGGCGGGACCGCCGCCCGCGCTCGAGCCGGGCGACGCGGTCGCAGGGCTGCTGGTCTGGGGCGACGTCCAGCTCGCCGCGACCGGGACGGTCACCTGGCGCGACGGCGGGAAGATCCTCGCCTTCGGTCACCCGTTCATGGGGACGGGGCGCGCCGAGATCCCGTTCGCGCCGGCGACGATCGCCTGGACCGTCCCGTCGCTGCTCAGCTCGTTCAAGATCGCCAACGTCGGCCATCCGGCCGGAACGATGACGCAGGACCGGCTGACCGCGGTGGCCGGCGCGATCGGCCCGGTGCCCGAGGGGCTGCCGGTGTCGCTCGCGATCCAGCGCAGCCGTACCGGCGAGGCGCCGCTGCTGCGCTCCTTCAGCGTGGCGAAGGACCCGATGATCGCGCCGCCCCTGGCCGACCTCGCGCTGCGGATCGCGCTGGGCCAGGAACTGGGGCGCGAGCGCCAGGAGGTGCTGCGCGCGCAGGGTGAGATCGTGCTCGCCGACGGGCTTCGGCTGCCGTTCGCAGCGACCGGCCCCGGCGCGATGGCCGGCGACGAGCAGGCGATCGGCACCGAGCTGGGGCGCAAGCTGGTGGCGCTGATGCGGGCGCCGATGGCGTTGCCCGCGGTCGCGCGGATCGAGCTGACGGTGACGAGCGTCGATCCGGAGGGGGTCTACAGGCTCACGCGCGCCCTGCCCGACCGGCTCGTCGCGCGGCCGGGGGAGACGCTGCGCGTCGCGCTGGAGTTCGACGGGCCGCGCGGCAGCCAGCGGCGCGAGACGCTCTCGCTGCGCGTGCCCGAGTCGGCGCTCGCGGGGCGCTATGTCCTGCTCGCCGGCTCGCCGCGCACGCTGGCGGGCGAACTGGGTGGCGTGGCCGAGGCGCGGCGCCGCACCGCGCGTGACGCGGCCGACTATCTCGCGACCTTCGAGACGTCCCTCGCCGACGACGCGATCGAGATCGCGCTCGCGCTGCCGGCGGAGGGGCTGGTGGCGGACGGCCGCGAGTACCCGGCGCTCCCGGGCACGGCCCAGCTCCTGATGCGCTCCCGCCCCGCGGCCGGCGATGCCGGGCGCGTGCGTGCCGTGACGCTGGCCCGCGCCAGCGCGCCGCTCGAGCGCGCGGTGACGGCGATCGCGCGCGTGCCGATCGAGATCCTTCCCCTGGAGTCGACGCGATGAGTCTGTCCCTGGCCAAGAGAAGCGTCCTGTTCGCCGCGGGGCTCGTGCTGGCCGGCCCGGCCGCGCAGGCGGTCGAGACCGAGGTCTGGGTGCGCGAGGGGAAGACGCTGCGCGCCGGGACCTTCGAGGGGATGGCGCTCGAGCCGGACGGGGCGCTGGTGGCCGGCCCGGCGGCGGTGACGCTCGGCCGCCCCGAGGCGCCGGTGCTGTGGGATGCGCTGCTGGCCGGCGACGAGGCGCTCGCCGGGTCGGGCGAGGGGATGGGGCTGTGGCGGCTCGCCGCCGGCACCGACGCGCAGCGCCTGCCGGGGCTGCCGGCCGATCCCGACGTCTTCGCGCTCGCGCGCGGCGAGAACGGGGAGATCGTCCTGGCGACCGGACCGCGTGGTGCGGTCTACCGCTTCGATCGGGCGAAGGGTACGTTCGAGGAGCTGGCGCGGCCGGACGCGGTCTACATCTGGGATCTCGCCGTGCTGCCGGGTGGCGACATCGCACTGGCGACCGGGATGCCCGGCCGCGTGCTGCGCGTCGCGCGCGCGACGCGCCAGGTGACGACGCTGTGGGAGACGCGCGAGCCGCACGTGCGGCGGCTCGCGCTCGCGCCGGACGGCACGCTGTACGCCGGCACGGCGGGCTCGGGGCTGCTGGTGCGGCTCGATGGCAAGGGTGGCGCGTTCGTCGTCTGGGACTCCGAGCGGCCCGAAGTCTCCGCGATCGCAGCGGGCGCCGCCGGTCAACTCTGGGCGGCCTTCGCGGGTGCGACCGGCCGTGCCGAGGGCGGCGGCACGGGCGAGCGCGCGCGCAAGGTCGAGGGGGGCGAGGCGCCCGCGACGACGATCACCGTGCGCGCGCGCGCCGCCGGCGAGGAGGAGAGCAGCAAGCCGAAGGAACCGGCGGCGGGCGAGACGCCGCGCGCGCCGGAGATGCCGGCCGGCGGCGGCGAGCTGGTGCTGATCGCTCCCGGCCGCGCGCCGCGGTCGCTCTGGTCGGACGGCAAGGAGACGCCGCTCGCGCTGCTCGCGCGCCCCGACGGCGGCGTGCTGATGGGGACCGCGGGGCCGGCGCGGATCTGGTGGTTCGATGCCGCCGGCCGCGAGGGCTGGTGGTCGGAGCTGCCGGAGAACGGCGCGGTGACGGCGCTCGACGGCGACGGCGAGCGCGTCCTGGCCGCTGCGAGCAACCCTGCGGCGGTCGTGCTGTACGGGCCCGGGCGCGCGACGACGGCGCGCTGGACGTCGGACGTGCTCGACGCGCGGCGCAACGCGCGCTTCGGCCGCGTCGCGGTTGCCGCGGGCGCTGCGCCGGTGCGCGTGCTGGCGCGCTCCGGCAACACCGCGGAGCCCGGCCCGGGCTGGAGCGAGTGGACCGAGGTGCCGGGGGCAGCCGGCGCGCCCGGGTCGGCCGGCGTGGCCGCCGGCGTGCCCGACGCGCGCTTCCTGCAGGTGCGGGTCGAGTCGGGCGCCGTGGCGGGAGCGCCGGCCGGTGCGGCGCTCGCTGCGCCGCTGGCGATGCGGGTCGAGGCGCGCTACCAGGCGGCGAATCGCGCGCCGCGGGTCGAGAGCGTCGACGCGCTGCCGCAGGGAGTCGCGGTGCGCGCGATGCCGCCGTCGGCGGTCGCCGCCGGCGACGCCCCGGTCGTGCCGCCGCCGCGTGGTCCCGACGCGCAGAGAGCGCTCGGCGAGCAGGGGAGCACGCCGCGCAGCAAGCGCGCCTATGAATCCGAGGCGCTGACGGTGACCTGGCAGGCCAAGGATCCCGACGACGATTCGCTGGCGTACCGGCTGGAGTACTGCACGGATGGCGGCGTCCCCTGCCGCGACTGGATCGTCCTGGCGGAAGATCTCGAGCAGGGGTTCTTCAGCTTCGACTCGCGGCGGCTCGCGGACGGCATCTACCACTTCCGGGTCACCGCCAGCGACGCGCCCGACAACGCCGTCGGCGTCGAGCTGAGCGGGACGCTCGTGTCGGACGCGGTGCGGATCGACCACACCGCGCCGGTGATCGAGAAGATCGAGGCCGCGCCGTTGCCCGGCGAGCAGGTCGGGCTGCGCGTCACGGCGCGCGACCCGGGCGGCCGGCTGGCCGGCTGCGAGGTCGCGGCCGCGCCGGGCGCCGCGCGGATCCTGGGCGCCGCGGACGGCGTCGTGGACGGCGACGTCGAGCTGTTCGAGGGCGCGGTCGACGCGCCCACGGAAGGGCGCGCGCTGGTCGTAACGGTCGTCGACGCCGCCGGCAACGCGACGACGGCGCGCGTTTCGCAGGCGGAGCCGGCGCGCCGCTGACCGCGCTAGACTCCGCGCATGGTGCGGATCCCGCTGCCGGACGACCTTGCGGCGGCCCTCGCGGCGACGCCGGGGCTCGAGCGGGCCTACGTCGTCGGCGGATACCTGCGCGACCGGCTGCTCGGGATCGACTCCAAGGACGTCGACGTCGAGGTCTTCGGCGTCTCGCTGGACGAGCTGGCGCAGCGCCTTTCGGCCGCGGGCCGGGTCGACCTGGTCGGGCGCTCGTTCGGGATCGTCAAGTGGACCCTCGCGACCGGCTCGACCTACGACCTCTCGATCCCGCGGCGCGACTCGAAGATCGGGATCGGGCACCGCGGGTTCGAGGTCGAGTTCGACCCGCGGATGGAGCCGCGCGATGCGGCCAGCCGGCGCGACTTCACGATCAACGCGCTGATGCTCGACCTGCGCTCGGGCGAACTGCTCGACTTCTTCGGCGGGCTCGGCGACCTCGAGCGGCGCGTCCTGCGCCACGTCGGGCCGGCCTTCGTCGAGGACCCGCTGCGCGTGCTGCGTGCGATGCAGTTCGTGGCCCGCTTCGACCTGGCCGTTGCGCCGGAGACGGTGGCGCTCTGCCGGGAGATGGTCGGCAGCTTCGACGAGCTGTCGAAAGAGCGGGTGCGCGAGGAGTGGTTCAAGTGGGCGGCCCAGAGCGCAGTCCCCTCGCGCGGCCTGCGCTTTCTCGCCGAGAGCGGCTGGCTGGTCCACTTCCCGGAGATCGCCGCGCTGGCCGAGACGCCGCAGGACCCGGAGTGGCACCCCGAGGGGGACGTCTTCGTCCACACCGGCCACTGCCTCGACCGGCTGGTGGAGTTAGGTGAATGGCGCGCGGCCGATCGCGAGTCGCGCGTCGTCTACGCGCTGGCGGTGCTGGCCCACGACTTCGGCAAGCCGGAGACGACGCACCGCGAGGTCAAGCGCGGGGTCCTGCGGATCGTGTCGCCGGGCCACGAGGCGGCCGGCGTGCTGCGCGCAGAGCGCTTCCTCGAGCGGATCGGGGCGCCCGAGGCGATCGCGCGCCGCGTCGGGCCGCTGGTGCGCGAGCACCTGGTCGGGATGCAGGAGATGACGCCGCGCGCGATCCGGCGCCTGGCGCGGCGGCTCGCGCCGGAGAACATCGAAGGGCTGGCGGTCGTGATGACCGCCGACGCGATGGGGCGCCCGCCGCTGCCGGCGGTCGTGCCGCCGCACGTCCTCGCGCTGCTCGACGCGGCGCGGCGCGAGGACGTCGTCGCGGCGGCCCCCGCGCCGCTGCTGCTCGGCCGGCACCTCGTCGAACTGGGGCTGCCCCCTGGGCCCGCGATCGGCGCGCTGCTGGCGCGGGGCTACGACGCGCAGCTCGACGGGGAATTCGTCGACCTGGCCGGAGCGCGGACCTGGCTGCTCGCGCACGAGGCGGAGCGGCTCGGCGACACCGCAGCCGAGCGGCTGGCCGCGATCCTCGACGCCGGGCGCTGACCCCGCGCGCCCGCTTCGGAGAAGGGGTGCCGTCGTTCCGCGTGGTGATCGGCGCGCCGTTCCCGCGGGGCTGCCAAACAATCCAGTCAGTGCGCACGGAGAGGCAGCCTGGCGCGATCTCGATCTGTTACGATCCGCGGCTGATCCGGTTCCGGGGAGAGCCGTTGATGTTGACGAGGACGAGCCCGCTTCGCCTGCTTCTTGCGCTGTTGCTCGGCGCTGCCGGACCCGGCGTGCTCGCGCAGACCTCCGTTCGCGCCCTCTATCTCGTCAACAGCCCGTCCGCGCAACTCGATGCGCAACTCAAGACCGAGGGACCCGACGGGACCACGGGCGAGAGGCACGTCACCTACCAGGCCCAGGGCAGCTCGGGCCCGGCGCTCGAGTTCTCCCAGCGATTCGGCCGCTGGTTCGGGTACACCGCCCATCTTTCCTACGTCACGGAGGAGTTCACCCGGCACGAGCACGCCCTGGTGTTCGACCCGGCGACCGACACGACGATCTCCGACACCGTTGTCGAGCTCTCGGACGAGACCGTGTTCGTCCCGCTGTTCGGGGTCTTCGACTTTCACCTGCTTCCCCCGGGACGATTGGACCTTTACGCGGGTCCGCTCCTCGGGTACTCCTGGTACGACGAGATTTTCGGCGCATCGATCGACGATCACTTCATCTACGGCCTGGGCGCCGGGCTCGACGTCGTCGTGGGCGGTCGTTGGGCGATCTCGGGGGCGGTTCGATTCATCCAGGCCGAGGCCGAGTTCCGGGAAGCAACAGGCTCCCTGAAAGGACTCGGCGAGATCAACGAGGATCCGTGGCAGGTCGAGATCGGGGTCGCCTACCGCTTCGGCAGGACCGGGTCCTGAGCCGACCGGCCCGCTCCGGGCGCCGCGCCGCTCAGTGCTCCCCGCCGCGCTCCCAGTCGCGGAACGGGATGACCTCGACCTTGCCGGACGCCAGCAGCGCCAGCCCCTCGGCGCTGTCGGCGGGGATCGTGCGCAGCAGGCGCCGGCCGAGGCGGACCTCGATCGGCATCAGCCGCCCCGCGTCGAGCCGGACCGCGCGGTAGCGGACGTCCGGCGCAGTTCCGCGCGCGGACGGTGTGGAGACCTTCGGACGGACCATCACGCTTCTCCCCGGAACGCGTCCGCCTCAGGGTCGCGCCAACCGCGCGCCCGGTCAAGCTCCGCTTTCGTCCGGGACGTGCCGAAGGCGCTGGACGAGGAGCGTCAGCCACAGCGCGTGGCGGGCCATCAGCTGCAGCGTCGTGAACTCCTTCTCGCTCTCCGGGGCGAAGTAGCCGGTGCCGAGGTTCGCCACCGGGATCCCGCGGTCGAGGAAGGGATCGACGCCGGTCCCGCCGCGGATCGGCAGCACCGGCGCCGCGACGCCGAGCGCGGCGGCCGCTTCGCGCGGCCACTCCACCAGGTGCGCGTGCGGGGCGAGTCGCGGGCCCATGTTGACGTACTGCTGCCGGACCGACACGCGCGCGCCGGGGAAGCCGCCGGCGACCGCGGCCACGTGCTGCTCGCGGCCGGTCAGCGCCTCGCGGTCGAAATCGCGCAGCCGGACGTCGAGGGTCGCGCCGCCGGCCTCGAGCGGCACCGACCGGTACGGGTTCGAGTAGCCCTCGCGCCCCTCCGAGGCCTCGGCCGGAAGCACGAAGCCGGGGGTGCTCGTCAGGAACGCGCGGACGAAGCGCAGCATCTCCGCCGCCGCGCCGTCGAACGGGCCCGGCACCGCCGCCGGCCGGGCCTCGCCGATCCGCCACGACGCGCCACGGAGCAGGTGCGGATCGATCGCCGCCTCGACCGCCCGGCGCAGCGCGTCGGCCGCGGCCGCCGAGCCGTCGGTGCGGAACACGACCTCGGCGTCGCACTCGCGCGCGTCGTCGGTGACGAAGCGCGCCGGCAGGATCCGCGCCGGGGAGAGGCCGCTCTCCTCGAGCGCGCCCGCGACCTGCGACGCGAAGCGCGTCGCCGCGCGGTACCCCTCGGCCTTGGCCGTGCAGCCGTGCGTGTTGACCCCGCCGACGGCGATCGCGATCTCCTGCGGCAGGCCCTCGCCGGCGACGGGCAGCCGCGCGAACGTGACGGTTGCCTGCGAGGCGTGGAAGTTCTCGACGTTGACCTCGAACGGCACGATCCCGTCGATCGTGTAGCCGTAGCGGACGCCGCGCCGCGCCAGCTCCGCGGCCAGCCCCTCGACCGCCGCCATCCGCCCGATCTCCTCGTCCGGCCGCCCGATGAAGAGCAGCGGCGGGTGCGGGATCCCGGAGTTGGCGGAGAGCAACCGGGCGAGGGTCATCAGGTGCGTCAGTCCGAGCTTGTCGTCCAGGCCGAACGGGTTGTCGCCCGGCCCGTGGACGAGGTCCTGCCCGACGAACGCGGCGGTCGCCGGGTAGGTTTCGACGCCGACCTGCAGCCCCGGGTTCGCGGCAAAGGGGATCGGCCGCCCGTCCCAGCGCGGCAGCACCGCCAGGCTCGGCACGGCGCGCGTCCCGCGGGTGGTGTCCAGGTGGACCATCAGGGCGACCGGCGGCTCGCCGGCCGGAGCGCCGCGGCCGGCCAGCTCGGCGATCACGTTGGCGTTCCGGTCGGTCTCGACCCGGCAGCCCTCCCCTGCGAAGAACTCGCCCACCACGCGGGACAGCTCGCGCTGCCCCTCGGTGCTGGGGATCGTGCCGGAATGCTCGTCGCTCTGGCTGTCGACGGCGACGACGCGCTGCAGGAAGTCGAGCGCCAGGCGCGCGATCTCGGCCTCGGTCTGGTGCGGGCGGACGGGGTCGAAGGGCATCGGGACGGTCCTCTCGCCGGCGACGATAGCACCGCGCGCCGGGCGGAGCGCCCCGCGACGGGGGGCCGCCGCTGCGCTACGATGAGCCCCACGGGAGCGCCCATGTCCGCGCCACTGACCGAAATCGAGCTGGTCCACCTCGTCCGGCGCGTCTTCCAGCGCCACCCCGACGACCGCGGCCTCGCCGTGCTGGTCGACCTTCCCGACGAGCACACGCCCGACAACGCCGCCTGGGCCGCGCGCCGCACGATGGCCGCCGGCTGGGCCGCGAAGCTCGACGCCGCGAAGGGCGAGCTGGGGCTCGACCGCGTTTCGCTCGTTCACTACCGGAACGTGCGGCGCAACAACGCCGACCTGCCGGCGACCGCGCACGTGCACGCGGGCGGCGCGCTGCCGCAGCGCGCCGGCGAGCTGGCCGGCGAAGGGACGGCGTTCGAGGAGCTGTACCGCACGCACCAGATCCTGATCGCGCCGACCGAGTTCTCCGCCACCGCACCGCTCAAGCTGGCCGCGAAGGCGCACCGCTTCCGGGCGGCGACGATGCCCGGTTTCTCCGACGCGATGGTCCCGGCGCTGCGCCTCGACTGGATGGAGATCCACTCCCGCTGCCGCGCGCTCAAGGAGGAGCTGGACGCCGCCGAGGGGGCGGAGATCGTCACCACCGCGCTGGAGGAGGACCACCGGCTCTTCCTCGACCTGCGGCACCGTACCGCGCACGCCAGCGGCGGAATGATCGCGGAGCCCGGGGTCGCCGGGAACCTGCCGTCGGGCGAAAGCTACATCGTTCCCTACGAGGGGGAGATCGAGGGCGACCCGAGCCGTTCCGAGGGGATGCTGCCGCTGCAGCTGGGCGGCGAGATCTTCCTCTACCGGATCGCCCGGAACCGCGTCGTCGGCGTGCTCGGCGACGGGCCGGCGGCGCGGGCCGAGTGGGCGGAAATGGAGCGCGAGCCGGGGTACCGCAACGTCGCGGAGCTGGGGCTCGGGATCCTCGCCGACTACGGGATCGCGCCGGTGGGGGAGCTGCTGCTCGACGAGAAGCTCGGGCTGCACGTCGCCTTCGGGCGCAGCGATCACTTCGGCGGCGTGACCGGACCGGCTCAGTTCAGCGCGCCGGAGAAGGTGGTCCACATCGACCGGGTCTACATTCCGGAGGTCCAGCCCGACGTCGCCGTCCGGGCGGTGGACCTCCACATGAAGGGCGGCGCGATCGTGCCCCTGATGCGCGATGGCCGCTGGGTGAAAACGACATGAACCCCTGGCACGAGGTTCCCATCGGCGAGCACTGCCCCGAGATCGTCAACGCGGTGATCGAGATCTCCAAGGGCTCCAAGGTCAAGTACGAGCTGGACAAGACGAGCGGCCTCTTGAAGGTCGACCGCGTCCTGTTCAGCGCGGTCCACTACCCGGCCAACTACGGCTTCATCCCGCGGACCTTCTGCGACGACGGCGACCCGCTCGACATCCTCGTGCTCGGCCAGGAGGAGGTGGTGCCGCGCGCGATCATGCGCGCGCGGCCGATCGGGATGATGCGCATGACCGACCAGGGGAAGCTCGACGACAAGATCATCGCGGTCCACGTCGACGACCCCGAGGTCGCGGAGATCCACTCGCTGGAACAGCTCCCCAGCCACAAGCTGCGCGAACTGCGGCGCTTCTTCGAGGACTACAAGCAGCTCGAGGAGAAGGAGGTCGTGGTCCACGACTTCCTCAACCCGGCCGAGGCGCGGCGCACGATCCGCGAGAACCAGAAGATGTACGCCGAGGCCTACCCGTCTCCGCCCTGAGCCTGCGTGCCGTCAGGAAGGCCAGGCCGTTCGCTCCACTGGAGTGGACCCGGTCGGAGCTGATACCGAGCCTCCCGGTAACCGGGGTCCCAGTCGAAAAGGCGGCGGTCCCTGTATTCAGGCGTACGCTCCCTCCTCTGGTGGTCGAAGCCCAACCCGGGCCCCGGTCCGAAGAACGAGGGTGACTGATGACCACGATGCGCCGCGTTGTCCCGATCCTGTTGCTGGCGGCCGCCGGACTGGCCCCCGGCGCCTTCGCCCAGTCCCCCCCCGTCCTCTCCGGTCCGATCTGGCTCCCCGGTGACGCGACCGCCGGCGCCGCCGCCGGGCAGCAGGACGGCCCGGCGATCGAGCGCGGCGGCAACCAGTTCCTCGCGGTCTGGGTCGACAACCGCACGACCTACAGCGGCGAGCAGACCGGCAACGACATCTACGCGGTCCGGCTCGACGCGGCCGGCAACGCGATCGACCCCACGCCGATCGTCATCGACCAGACCTACGGCTACCAGCGCCTGCCGCGGGTCTCGTGGAACGGCCAGAACTGGCTCGTGGTCTACGAGAGCCAGGACGCGACCGGCGGCTACTACGAGACCGCGATCCACGCGGCCCGCGTCTCGCCGCAGGGCGCCCTGCTCGACGCGCCGTCGATCCTCGTCTACGGCAACGGCTACGGGGCCGGTGCGATGTGGTCGGTCGCCTCCGACGGCACGAACTGGTGCGTGGTCAGCAACACCGGCGGGGCCAACGGCGTGGTCGGCCGGCGCATCTCGCCGGCGGGCGCGATCCTCGACGCCACGCCGGTGACGCTGGTCCCCGCGACCTACTTCTTCTACGCCGGGATCAACGTCGTCTCCGCGCGCGGCGAGTACCTGGTCACCTACCAGGACAACAGCAGCAACCTGTACGCGCGGCGCTTCTCCGGCGCGACGCTGGCCCCGCTCGCGGCCCAGTTCTCGATCCCCGGCAACACCCTGGCGTCCAACGGGGACCAGTACTACCTCGTCTTCTTCAGCGCGAGCGGCGGGATGGTCGGCTCGCGCATGAGCTACACCGGGACGCTGCTCGACCCGGGCGGCGTGCCGATCACCGACGGCACGCGGAGTCCGTTCGAGATGGACGTCGCCTGGAGCGGAACCTACTGGTGGGTCTCCTGGGTCGACGGCTTCACCGCCGTCTCCGCGGCGCGGATCACGCCGGCCAACGCCTGCCTCGACTTCAACGGCGTGCCGCTGGACCCGGCGCTGAAGGACCAGATCGCCGCGCACGGCACCGCCGGCCGGTCCGACGGTGGCGTCCAGGTCGTCTTCTACGACCATCGCCTGGGTGCCCTCGCGGACCACGACGCTGCCACGGCCGCGTACTCCCCGGCCGCGCAGCCCGGCGCTCCGCACACGATCTCGACCGGCGCGCCGGCGCAGCTCAGCGTGGACCTCGTCCGCGGGCCGGGCGAGTTCCTGGCCGTGTACCTCTCGCGTGCCGGCAACGTCTCGCGCGTCCTCGCGCAGCGGCTCGACCGCGACGGGAACGCCCTCGGCCCCGGTCCGGTCGAGGTCGCCAGCGGCGCCGACATCGGCTGGCCGCGCGCGGCCTGGAACGGGTCGCGCTACCTCGTCGTCTGGGCGGACGGCCTGGCGGTGCAGGGACGCCGCCTCGACGCCGGCCTGTCGCTCCAGGACGCCGCGCCGATCCCGATCATGACCGGCTGGTCGCCCGACGCGGCCGCGCTGGGCGACACCTTCCTGGTCGCGGCGATCAACTCGCCGACCTATCCGCAGTACCGCTCGGCGTACGCGAAACGGCTGGACGGCAACACCGGCGCGGTCCGCGACGCCGATCCGATCGCGCTGGCCGGCACCTACGCGTCCCTCCCGCGGGTCGACGTGCTCGGCAACCGCTGGATCGTCGTGCTCCAGAACAACTACACGCACGACGACCCGCAGGGCCAGGTCCTCGGCGCCTTCGTGGCGGCCGACGGCAGGACCCCCGGCGCGTTCAACGTGACCTACAACGGCTTCCAGCCCTCGATCGCGGTCGCCGGCTCGGTGGCCCTGGTCGTCTCGCGCCGCAATTCCGCCGCCAACGCCAACAACGACGTCCAGGCCGTGCGGATGCTGAGCGACGGGTCGATCCCGGCGGCCCCGTTCACGGTCTCCGACGCGCCCGGCCGGCAGACCTACCCGTCCGTCGCGTGGGACGGCTCGAACTTCTTCGTGGCCTGGGAGGACCAGCGCAACCAGGCGATCTTCTTCGACCCGCGGACCGACATCTACGCGGCGCGCATCGACATGGCCGGGCAGGTCCTCGACCCGGGCTCCTTTCCGGTCGCCGGCGCCGCAGCGCCCGAGATGCTGCCCGCGGTGGTCAGCGGCGGCGGCGACACGCTGATCGGCATCCCGAGCTTCCGCGCCGAGGCGCCGCTCGCGGCCTACCGGATCGGCGTCTACCACGCGCTCGGGACGTTCACCGACCCGCCGCAGGCCGCCTTCGCCGGCAGCCCGACGAGCGGCTGCATCCCGCTCGTCACCCAGTTCTCGGACCGCACGGCCGGCAGCGTGAACGGGTGGGACTGGAGCTTCGGCGACGGCGGCTCGTCCACCGCGCAGAACCCGGCCCACACCTACTCGATCGCCGGGATCTACTCGGTGGCGATGACCGCGACCGGGCCCAGCGGCTTCGACACGGCGTCGCGGATCGACTACGTCGTCGCCGCGGTGCCGGCGCGGGCCGACTTCACGGCCAGCCCGACGACCGTCTGTGCGCCGCTGGAGGAGGTCGTCTTCACCGACGTCTCGGACGGCTTCCCCACCGCCTGGAGCTGGGACTTCGGCGACGGCACCTACTCCACCGAGCAGCACCCGCGCCATGCCTACCAGTGGCCCGGCACCTACACGGTGACCGAGACCGTCTGGGGCAGTTGCGGCTCGAACACCACGACACGCGTCAACCTGGTGCAGGTCACCCCGCCATGCGGCTACAAGGCGCTCGCGCTGTCGGACATCGGCGTGAACAGCTCCCTGGCCGGCGACTACACCCGCACGCACGTCGAGGACAACCTCTGGGAGGTGATGTACGAGGTCGGGGTGGGGACCGGCTCGGGCGCCCACATGGAGCTGGACCACCGCTGGAACTTCCAGGTGGCGGCGGGCGTCTCCGTGACCTTCCACGTCCGCACCTTCCGCAACTCCCCCTGGTACACCAACGACTTCCGCTTCCAGTACTCGACCGACAACGTCACTTTCCAGCCGCTGATCAACTCGGTGCCGATCGGCACCAGGTCCTTCACCGTGCCGATGCCGGCCAACCTGAGCGGCCCGGTCTGGATCCGCGTCGTGGACACCACGCACGGGCCCGGCGGGACCGCGGGCGACTCGGTCTACGTCGACAGCATGGACATCACGTCGGAGATCGTCCTGCCGCCGCGCCCCTGCGGAGCCGTCAGCGGCCTGGCCTTCGCGAACCCGACGCGCATCGACTGGACGGCCGCGACCTCAGCGACCAGCTACGACGTCCTGCGCGGCAGCCTCGACGCGCTGCGGCAGAACGGCGGCGTCGGCGACGCGCTGTGCCGCAAGGACGACCAGCCGGCGACGAACTGGTCCGACCTGGAGAAGCCCGCGCCGGGGACCGGGTTCTACTACGTCATCCGCGGCGAGGCGAGCGGATCGGCCTCGGGCACCTACGACAGCGCGGGAGCGCCCCCGGCCGGAGCAGAGGGGCGCGACCCGCAGGTCGGGACCGCGGGAGGGAGCGGGTGCGCGGCGCGGAAGTAGTGAATCGGCGAGGCACCTGGTCGGGGAAGGGCTTGCCGCGTGCCAGCTTCCCGTTCTCCGGCGTGATCTCGTCACTCGTCATTCGGGCCGAGAAGCCCGGCCCGGCGTACCATCCATGCGATTCCTCGAGGAGAAACTCCATGCGCCACCCGGTCGTGATTCTCTCCAGCCTGCTTGCGTCCCTCGCCCTCGGCGCGCTCGCCGCGCCCCCGGCCCTCGGTCCGCTCCAGTTCCTCCCCGGGGACGACGCGCTGGCCGGCGCGTCCGGCGACCAGTCGGCGCCCGACATCGCGCGCGGCGGAGACGGGTCCCTCGCGGTCTGGGCCGACGCCCGGGCCGAGGAGGGGAAGTACGACGTCTACGGCATCCGGCTCGACGCCGCCGGCGCGCCGATCGGCGCGTCGTTCGCGATCAACGCCGCCGACGGCTCGCAGACCAGGCCGCTGGTCGCCTGGAACGGTCAGAACTGGCTGGTGGCGTTCATGAGCAACGGCACGCTCTCGGCGGTGCGCGTCGCGCCGGACGGGACGATCCTGGATGCGCCGCCGATCGCCATCGCGAGCCCGGGCTCGGACGCCGCGTACCTCCTGGCCAGCGATGGCGCCGCGTGGTCGGTGCTGTGGGCCGGCCGGACCGCGGGCAGCGCGGACCTGCGCGGCGCGCGGATCGGCGCGAGCGGGACGGTGCTCGATCCAGGCGGCGTCCAGATCCTCCCCGAGACCTACTTCGTGAGGCCGCTCGACTCGATCGCGTTCTGCAAGGACCGTTATCTCGTGGTCTGGGGAGCCGACGCGGGAATCGTCGGGCTGCGCCTCTCCCCGACGCTGCAGAAGATCGACCCGTCGCCGCTCACCATCGCCGGCGGCGCGTACTTCGAGTCGGCGCCCGAGATCGCCGGCAACGGCACCGAGTTCTACCTGGTCTGGACCGAGTCCGACAACAGCTACTGGGTCAACCAGCTCAAGGGAAGCCGCGTCAGCCTCGCCGGCGTCGCGGCGACGCCGGCCGGAGTCCCGCTCAACGAGAACAACTCCGGGGGGAACGGCGCCGACGTGGCGTGGGACGGCACGCGGTGGGTGGCCGCCTGGACCGGGGCCGGCGCCTTCGCGAACCGGATCTCGGCGGCCGGCAGCGTGCTCGACGGGACGGGGTTCCAGCTCGCCTCCAGCACCGTGATCTACGACGCCCGCGACGTCGCGGTCGCCGGGGCGCCCGGCGGCGGGGCGAAGGCGGTCTGGACCGACTACCGGAATCACCTCGAAAACGACATCTGGGGCGCGACGGCCGGCGCGGGCGGAACGGCCGGTCCGGACGCCATCGTCGGCCTCAGCGCGCCCTCGCAGCAGAGCCCGCGCGTCGTGTGGAACGGCAACGGCTACACCGTCGCCTACCTCAGCCTGACGTCCGGCGGTGGGCGCGTGCTCGTGCAGCGGCTCGATGCGGGCGGCGCGGCGATCGATCAGCAGCCGGTCGAGGTCGCGGCCGGGCCCGACGTCGTGGAGCCGTGGATCGCCTGGAGCGGGACGCGCTACCTCGTCACCTGGAAGACCCGGTCGAACGTCCGCGTCCACGCGCGCCGGCTCGCGCCGGACCTCTCGTTCCAGGACGCCGCGCCGATCGAGGTGATGGTCGGGGACGGCCCCTCGGTCGCCGCGCTGGGGGACGTCTTCCTCGTCGCGGTGCAGAACTCCCCGTCGTACTGGCAGTGGCGCGACACCTACGCGCAGCGGGTCGACGGCGCGACCGGCGCGAAGCTGGGCGGACTCATCGGCCTCACCGGCGGGTTCGCCTGGGCCGGGACCGTCGGCACGGTCGGGAACCGGTGGCTCCTCGCGTGGGAGGCGCACTACTCGCACAACGAGTCGCCCTACACGCTGGCCGCCGCCTGGATCAACGCCGACGGGACGGCCGGCCCGAACTTCGGCCTGGTCACCGGGTCCGGCTTCGGCACCGCCGGCGTCGAGATCGCGAGCCACCCGCAGCTCGGCGCGCTCGTCTACTCGACCACCCGGGCCCCGTCCGCCTCGAACGGCGAGATCTACCTGATCCGGGTGCAGGCCGACGGCACGCTCCCCGACGGCTACACCGGCCTGCTCGTGACCGGCAACGCGCCGGGCAACCAGTACGCCCCGGGCGCCGCGTGGAACGGTGTCGAGTTCGTCACCGCGTTCCAGGACGACCGCGACAGTACGCCCTACGTCTCCTACCCGAAGAGCGACATCTACGCCTCGCGCGTCACCGCGGCGGGTGTCGTGCTCGACGGCGCAGGCGGCTTTCCCGTCGAGACCGCGCCGGTTCCCGAGTGGCAGCCGGCCGTCGCCGGCTCGGGCGGCGACACGCTGGTCGCGGCATCCCACCTGCGCGGCGAGCGAATTCGGCTCGCTGCGGGTCGGCGTCCGCCGGCTGATCCCGGCCGACGCCCCGCTCCCGGCGGTCGACGGGCTGCGGTTCCAGGGCGGGATGAGCATGGTCTGGAACGGCGCCAAGGCGGGCACCGTCTACGACATGCTGCGCGGCGATCTCCGGGCGCTCGCAACCGGCGGCTCGATCGCGGACGCGGCCTGCCTCGCCGACGACCTCCCATCGACGGGCCACGACGACGCGTCGCGGCCCGCGGCGGGGAGCGGCTTCTACTACCTCGTGCGGGCCGACCGCAGCGGCTCGGTCCCGGGCACCTACGACGACCCGGTCACGAAGGGTCTGGCCCACGGCCGCGACGACGACGTCGGCGTCTCTGGCTGCCCGCGCATCCCCTGACCGCGAGTCCGATGCCGCCCGGGCCGGACGAGAGCCGACCCGGGCGCCGTCTCAGCCCGCGCTCCCGTCATGCGTGGAGCGCCGGGATGCCAGCGCGTGCGTACGGCGCGTCGTGAGCCGAGTCCGGTGACTTACCCGTGAGGCGACATCTCGCGAGCCCCTGAGTTTTCCCGGAGTTTCCGCGGCGCCGCGTATCACGCGGCCTCCCGCCCCCTCCTCCGATCGAACGGGGCACGCCGCCTCGTTTCCGGAGAGCGCGGATGAACGCAGGCCTGGCGATTCTCTTCCGAAGGCACGGCAGCGCGGCACGCTTCGCTCCGGGCGCGGCGCTCTTCACCGAAGGGGATCCGTGCCGTCACGTCATCCTGTTCGAGGAAGGCTCGGTCCGGCTCTTCCGCCCGCGGCCCGGCGACCGCGAAGGGACGCTCTACCGGGTACGCGCGGGAGAGCTCTGCCTCGCATCCTGTCTCGGTGCGCTGCGCGAGGAGCCGCTCTTCGCCAGCGCCGAGGTCGATGGACCGGCCGCGGGCTGGGCGGTCCCGGCCCCGACCTTCCGCAGGCTGTTCGATCAGGACGAGTACCTCCGCCGGATGTTCCTGGACACGCTCTCGGGGCGGCTGCGTGCCCTGTTCGAGCTGTTCGCGGACATCCAGGACCTGTCGGTCGACGACCGGCTGGCGTCCTACCTGCTCGACCGCGCGCGGGTCGGGCCGCGGATGGCCGGCGAGGGTCGGCTCATGACCACGCACGAGAAGATCGCCGCCGATCTCTGGACGGCGCGCGAGGTCGTGTCGCGCGCGCTGAAAGGGCTGGAGCAGCGGGGCTGCGTTCGCCTGGAGCGGGGCTCGGTCGTGGTCCTGAACCCCGAGCGGCTGGCCGCTCAGGCGGCGGAACGGCCGCCGCGCGCGAGTCCCTGAGACAGCCGGCTCAGCACGATCGCCGAGAGCGCCAGGAGCAGGCCCGGGAAGACGGCGACCCACCAGCCGGACGGGAAGAGCGCCCGCCCTTCCGCGATGATCCGCCCCCACGACAGCGCCCCGCTGCGTCCCGTCGCTCCCAGGAACGAGAGTGTGGCCTCGAGCAGCACCGCCTCCGTCGCGGCCAGCGGCAGCATCACGGCCAGCACCGGCAGCACGCCGGGCAGGAGGTGCCGTCCCGCGATCCAGGTGCGGGATCCCCCGGCCGCCGATGCCGCGGCAACGAACGGCCGGGCCAGCAGCGCCCCGGCGCTGGCTTCCACCGCGCGCGCGGTCTCCATCCAGCCGCCCAGCGCCAGGGCCAGGGCGAGCCCGAGCGGGGCGCGCGCGAGCGCGCCGGCGAGCGCCAGCAGGAGCAGCAGGCGCGGCAGCCCGAGCGCGCCATCGAGCAGACCGCCGAGCGCGAGCGACGTCCCGCGCCCGCCCGCCGCGCGGCCGAGGCCGACCAGGGTCCCGACCAGGACCGCCAGGACGGCCGCGAGCAGCGCGATCGCCAGCGAGCGGCGCGCCCCGTGGAGGGTCCGGGCCAGGAGGTCCCGCCCCTGCTGGTCGGTGCCGAGCAGCAGCCGGTGGCGCACGGTCGCGCCGTTCGCGCGCTCGGGGTAGGTGCGCCACACCCCGCCGGCGTCGACCCGCACTCCCTCCGTTGCGACCTCGAGCCGCGGTGCGCGCGCGAAGCCGCCCCCGGCGAGGGGGATCTCCGAGACGACCGAGAGCGGCGGCAGGAGCTGGGCGGCTGCCGGCGCGATCGCCGGCGGGTCGGGCGAGCCGGCGAGCCAGGGGCCGGCCAGCGCGAGCGCGACCAGCGCCGCCGCGCCGGCCCCGCCCGGCGGCAGGCGGAGGCTCACGCGCCCTCCCGGCGGCGCGGATCGAGCCGGAGCAGCGTGGCGTCGAGCAGCACTCCGCCGAAGACGACGGTCGTCGCGGCGAGCATCGTCGCCGCCAGGGCCAGCGGGTAGTCGCCGCCCATCACCGCCTCCGCGGCGACCCGTCCGACTCCCGGCCAGGCGAAGACCGACTCGACCACCACCGCTCCCGAGACGAGCAGCGGCAGGTCGAGCGCCGCCAGCGCCGCCACCGGCGCGAGCGCCGGCCGCACGCGGTGCCGCCAGAGGATCAGCGGCGCCGGGACGCCCGCGGCCCGCGCCAGGGCGAGTCGCGGCGCTGCCTCCGGATCGTCCATCGCGGCGCTCTGCACCCGCGCGACGACCGCCGCGGCAGGGAGGGCGAGCGCCAGCGCCGGCAGCACGAGGTGCATCAGGTCGAAGCGCGCGGCGGCGCCGGGGCCGGCGGCGTGCGACGCCGGCAGCCAGCCGGCCCAGGTGTGAAAGACCAGCACCAGCATGACGCCGAGCCAGAAGCGGGGCACCGTCGCGGCCGCCAGCAGCAGCTCGTCGGCGAGCCGGCGCCGGCGCGGCGGGAGCAGCGCACACCCGGTCGCGGCGAGCGGGCCGAGCGCGTAGGCCACGAGCAGCGCCGCGACACCGAGCAGGAACGAGCCGGGCAGCGCGTCGGCCAGCACGTCCCGGACCGGGCGGCGGTGCAGGATCGAGACCCCGAGTTCGCCCCGCGCGTAGGCGCCGAGCGTCGCCAGGAACTGCGCGCCGAGCGGCCGGTCGAGGCCCAGCGCGGCCCGGGTGCGCGCCGCCTGCTCGGCCGGCACGGCCGGATCGTCGAGCCGTTCCGCCGGATCGGCGCCCCAGGCGTGGAGCAGCAGGAAGGTCAGCGCGAACACGACGACGAGCGTCACCGCCGCGCGGAGCAGCCGCCGCGCGACGGCGTGACCGCTCAGCGGGACGGCTCCGCGGCCGGCGCGAGCCACCAGTTCTCCAGCCCGTCGTACGGGTTCAGCGGCGAGGGGGTCGCGCCGTGCACGCGCGCCGAGAGGCCGACGAGCGTGCGCTCCTCGTAGAGCACGGTGTAGGGCTGCTCATCGCGGAAGATCGCCTGCCACTGCCGCCACAGCGGGACGGCCTCGGCCAGCGACGGCGCGCTGGACGCCCGATCGAGCAGCGCGTCGGAGGCCGGCGTCGACCAGGCGCCGAGGTTGTTGCCGCGCCCGGCCGCCGCGCTGCTGTGCAGGATCGCCTGCGGTTCGACGCGCGAGCCGGCGCGCCAGCCCGAGATCACGCCGTCGAAGCGCTTGTCGCGCGCCCGCGCGAGAAAGTCGGCGCGCGGCAACGGCAGCGGCACCAGCTTCACGCCGACGCGCGCCAGGCTCGCCGCCATCCGCTCGAGCGCGTCGCGCCGCGCGCCGTTCTCGGCGTCGGCGATCACCGTCAGCTCCAGCCGTCGATCTCCCTGCTCGCGCACGCCATCGCCGTCGTGGTCGGTCCATCCGGCCTCGTCGAGCAGGCGCGCGGCCAGCAGGGGATCGAACGGCAGCACGGTGGAAGGGTCGAAGGCCGGTTCCAGCGCCGAGACGACCGGGCTGACGCCGACCCGGCCGTAGCCGCCGAGCACCCCGCGCACGATGTCCTCGCGGTCGGCCGCCAGCGTCAGGGCGCGTCGCACCCGCGGGTCGGCCAGCGCCGGGTGCGGATGCGCGCGCTGCAGGCGCCGCACGTCGTCGGCGGACTCGTCGCACCCTTTCTGCCTGCCGCAGCCGCGCGCCTCGCGGTCGGCGGCGTAGGCCGTCGGTTCCAGCACGTTCCAGGCGACGAAGGTGTAGGCCAGCGACGGGATCTCGACGATGCTCCGTCCCGGGCGCGCGGCCAGCGCCGCGGCGCGCAGCGGCGGGACCTTGTCGAGGACGTCGACCTCGCCCGCCTCGAACGCGGCGAGCGCGGCGGCCGCGTCGGGATAGATGCGGAAGACGACGCGATCGAGGTACGGGCGGCCCGCGACCCAGAACCGGGGATCCCGCGCGAGCACCGCCTCCTGCCCCGGCTTGACCGACTCGAGGCGGAACGGTCCGGCGGTCACGATGCGGGATTCCCACTTCGTCTCCGCCCACTTCGAGGGCGGGACGTCGCGGTAGGCGAGCGGGACCAGCGCGTCGTCGTTGGCGTCGAGCAGCTGATAGGCCGACGGCCGCGCGAAGCGGACGACCGCGGTCTTCGGGTCGGGGCACTCGACCGCCTCGATCGCCTGCTTCAGGAACGCGCCGTCCCAGGCCAGTCCCTCGTCGCGCTGGATCGCGAGCGTGAACGCGACGTCCTCGCAGCCGAGCGGCCGGCCGTCGCTCCAGCGCGCCCCCGGATCGAGCGCGAGCGTCAGCGTCCGGCGATCGGGCGAGAACGACCAGGAGCGCGCGGCCCACGGCACGAGCCCCTCTTCGCCGGCGCCGAAGCGTTCGCGCACGAGGCGCGGGTAGAGCAGCTCGAGAACGTTGGCCGCGGCGGCCTGGCCGGCGGTGTAGGGGTTCCAGGCGTCGATCTCGCCGCGCAGCGCGACGACCAGCGTGCCGCCGCGCTCTGGAGACTCCGCGCGACTCGCGCCGCGCCCCGAGGGGGCGTCGCCAGGCCGGCCGGTCTCGCCGCCCCCCCCGCACGCAGCGGCGGACACGAGCAGCGCCAGGGCCGCGCCCCGCAGCGCCGCGCGCGCGGAGCCCCTAGCGTGCAGCGCAGTCGCCACTGCCCGCCGTCCGGCTGCGGCCCGCGCTGTCCGTCCCGTACGACCCCGGGTTGGATACCGAGGCGTCGTCGCGGAAGACGTAGTAGAAGGCCTGGCCAGGCGGCGGCAGCGCGGCGTCCGGGGACGCGGCGGTGTCGGTCGCGGCCGTCGAGTCGGCAAGACAGGTGACGGGCCCGAGATCGACGCGCTGCCAGTTCGCCGAGATGTCCGCCACGTTGCCACGGACCAGGTCGTAGCCGGTCGCGTTCAGCACCGGGCTCCAGGACACGACGCTCCCGGCCGGGCCGCGCCGCAGCTTCAGGCTGGTCCGGTCGGAGAGCACGACGTGCGCCAGGGCGTCGAGATCGAGCACGCCGGTCCCCATCTTCCCGTCGAGATCCTGCAGGTTCGCATCGGGCTGGGTCGTGTCGCGCAGGGTTCGGCGCACGTCGTCGGGACCGAGGCCCGGGTAGCGCTCGAGGAGCAGCGCCGCGCCGCCGGTCACCAGCGGCGCCGCGAACGACGTCCCCGACCAGCGGGCGAAGGTTTCGTTGTCCGCGATCGAGATCTCGGTCTCTCCCGGTGCCGACAGGTCGACCTTCGAGCTGTAGTTGCTGAACGGCGTGCGGACCTTCGCCTCGTTCACGGCGGCCACCGCGATGACCTTGTCGTGCGAGGCCGGGAAGTCGACGCTGGAGAGGTCGCGGTTTCCGGCGGCGCCGACGATCACGACCCCGGCCGCGTGCGCCTCGCGCAGCGCCCTGGCGGCGACGCCCGACGCCTGCTCGAGGGTCAACGACAGGTTGATCACGCGCGCGCCGCCGTGGATCGCCTCGAGGATCCCCTTGGCGAGCGAGAAGCCGGTGCCGTACCCCTCCTCGTCGAGCACCCGGATCGGCAGGATCCGGGCGTGCGGCGCGGCGAGGTTGATCAGCCCGGCGACGAAGGTCCCGTGGTACAGCGCCTCGTCGACCAGGCCATCGCCGTCGTCGTCGAGCCCGTTCGGACGGACCGTCGCATCGCCTCCCTCGAGCCGGACGGCGTTGAGCCCCGGCCCGAGCAGCCACGGCTTCAGCTCGGGATGGTCGAGCGAGACGCCGGTATCGAGCAGCGCGACGACGACACCGTTGCCGGTCTCCGCGGCGTGCGCCGCGGCGGTGCGCAGCAGCGCAGCGGCCGGCTGGTTCCGGAAGAGGGTCAGCGAGATCGAGCGGTCGAGGTCGGCGATCGTGCGCTGGACCCCTTCCGGGATCTCGTAGCGATGATGGGTTTCGGCCGAGGCGATGTCGGGGTCGCTCGCCATCGCCTGCGTGATCGCGGCGACGTTCGCGCCGGACGGGGCGGCCATCAGCCAGATCTGCCAGGCCGCGATTCCGTCCAGCAGGGCCAGCCCGTAACGCTGGGCGACCGCGTTGGGCGACGCGCCGGGCGCGAGCTCGACGAGGATCTCGCCCGGCACGTCGTGGTTCGGATCGACGGCCAGCGCCGGCAGCGAAAGGGAGCCGGCGAGCGCGGCGACGAGAATCACGAGCGCGACCCGGCGCGGAATCTTCATGGTACGGCTGCCTTTCTCGCGGCCGCTCACGCGACCGCCTCTCGACCCGCGGCGGGCAACCGCGTCCAGGGATCTCCGACGACCATGAACGGCGCCCAGCGGAGCGGGGAGGCGTCGCGCCGGCGTGCGCGGCGCTGCGCCGCGGCGAGCGCGAGACCGACCGGCTCGCCCGCCGCGAGCTGCCCGTAGAAGTCATCCATCTGCAACGCGGCTGAAAGGTCGTGAACGTCCCACATGGCGGCCACCACCGTTCGAGCCCCGGCCTGCAGGAACCCGCGCACCAGGCTGACCCACTCGTCGCCAGAATGTACCGTGCCCCGACCGGTGTCGCACCCCGAGAGGACGACGATCTCGGCGGTCCCCTGCAGCCGGTAAATGTCTGGTAAGGCAACCCACGTGTCGCCCAGTCGGAGCGCACCCGTGAACGGGCCGCACTCCGCGAACATCCCGTGGCAGGCGACGTGGAGAACGGACGGGCGCGAGCCGGCCTCGTCCAGGGCGGCGCGCGTCGCGTCGGCCCCGCGGAGGACCCGCGCATCGCCGAGCCGGCGCGCGATCGCGTCGACTTCGGCCTCGATCTGCGGCGCCTGCCGATCGGCCACGCCGAGCACGAGCGGTGCGGTCGGTCGGGCCGGGCCGCGCCGGGCGTGGGCCAGCAGGGCAAGGACGGCGAGGCTGGGCGCGTAGGACACCGGCCCGCGCTCGACGAGCGGCACACCGCCGGCCTCGAAGGCGTGGAACGGCAGCCCGTGCAGCGCGCCGTGCGGCACGATCCTCAGCGCGCGCCCGCGGACGCGGTCGCCGAGCGGGCCGAGCAGCGCGTCGTGCAGCCGCCCGAGATAGAGCCGGCAGGCGGCGTGGATCGCGGCCTGGTGCGTGCCGTGGAAGGCGTCGCCGAGGATCCCCTTGCCGAGCTGGAAGCGCAGGCGGTCGGCGAGGTCCTGCACCTCGTCGACGCGGGCGATGTCGCGGATCACTTCGACCCGCTCGCGCTCGACGACGAAGAGCTGATAGTGCCCCTCGGTCGCGGCGTACTCGAGCACGACTTCGTCCGGCCGGAGCGCCGCCATCGCCTGCAGCGGGCCCGGGACCGCGCCGCCGAGCAGCAGCGCCGCGAGCGGATCCCGTCCGGCGAGCCGGGCCAGCGTCCGGGCGCGTTCAGTGACGAGCCGGCCGAGCCGTGCGCCGGCCTGCGCCCGGACCCCGGCGGGCCCTTCGCCTTCTTCGAGGCGCGCCTCGGCGACGGCCAGCTCACATTCCAGCTCGGCCAACCGGTCCGCGAGTCGCCGCGCTCCCGCGCGCCGCGCGGTCGACGCGCCGCGCGGTCCGCGCGCGATCTCCTCGGCCAGGGCACGCGCCTTGCCGCGCTCGGCATAGGCCAGCGCCTGCCGCACGGCGCGGGCCCCTCCGCGCCGCAGCCGATTGGCGAGGATCGCCTCGTAGACCGCTCCCTTGTCGAGCGCGAAGGCGAGCCGGCTCTCCTCCGAGGAGAGCCCGGCCCGCATCCGGCCGACGCAGCGGTCAGCCGCCGCCCACTCGCGGAAAGCCTCGTCGAGGCGCCCGGCCCGCTCGGCGAGCGATGCCAGCACCCGTCGTGCCGCCAGCTCGACGCGAGGGTCGCGACGCCGGCGCGCGAGCCGCAGTGCGCGCGCGGCGAGCGTCCGCGCCCGTGCCGGACGCCCGGCATCGAGCTCGGCTGCAGCGGCGACAGCGAAAGCCCGGGCCGCGCGCGAGGTCAGTCCGCGCCGCGCGAGGAGCGCCGCGGCAGCGCGCGCGACCTGCGCCGCCCGCGCGGCGCTGGTGGCGGCCGGTCGCGAGGCCGTCTGCGTGCTGCCCCGCGAAAGCGCCTGCGCCTCGCCGATCGCGAGCAGCGCGGCCCCGACGCGGTTCCCTTCGGCCTCGTAGAGGGCCCGGCCGCGCGCGAACAGGCGCGCCGCAACGCCCGGCCGTCCCTGCTGGAGCGCGGCACCGCCGCGCGCGCCGAGCGCCTGGGCCAGGTCCGCGCCGCGGCGGGAGCGCTGGAAAGTCGCCGCCGCGCGGCGCGCACGGGCGTCGGCTTCCTCCGCCCGGTTGAGGCGCAGGAGCGCCTCCGCCGCGTCGAGGTCGGAGTGCGCGGCGCCGAGCGCATCGCCCAGCCGCAGCTGCCGCGTGCGCACGTCGTCGAGTCGCGCCACCGCCGGATCGAGCCGCCCCTCGAGCAGATCGATCCCCGCGAGGGCGTAGTCGGCCTGGGCGGTCAGCGCGGCGAGGCGTTCCTCCGCGAACACCGCGCGCGCCGCCTCGTAACCGCGCCGTGCGGCGACGGTGCGATCGAGCGTCGCCAGGATGTTCGCCTCGTTGTAGTCGACGAAGGCCAGCCGCCGTGGATCCTCGGCGCGCGCGAACCAGCCGCGCGCCGCCCGGTACGCCGCGAGCGCCTCGCGGTGGCGGTCGAGCCGGTGGGAGAGGTTGCCCAGGTTCATCGCCAGCGCGCCCAGTCGGCGGGGGTCGGCGTCGCCGGCCCGCGCGTAGCAGGCACGAGCGGCCCGGGCCGCCGCCCGGGCCCCGGGCGCATCGCCGGTCCCCGCGAAAACGTCGACCAGGATCCGCTGCATGTCGCCCGCGTCGGTGAAGCGGCCCGCGTCGCGGTAGACCGCGAACGCGGCGCGGAGCCGCCGCCGCGCTTCGTCGGGTTGCCCCGCCAGGTGGGCCAGCACTCCTGCCGCGTGCTCCGCCGCGCCGTTCGCCCGGGGCTCGCCGGTGGCGCAGGCGTAGGCCGCGAGCGCGCGGGCCGCGGCCGCCGCGCGCCGGGCGTCGGTCCTGAGGAGGTCCGCGAAGCGCGACTCCAGCGTCGCGAGCCGCCCCGAGTCGAAGGCGCGGCGCGGCGCGCGGCGCCCGGCCGGCATGTCAGGACGCTCCGGCCGAAGGGGCGATCCCGCTGATCACGACCGCCGATCGGCCGTCGACCTCGAGCCCCAGTTCCACGCCGCCCCGTGCCGCCGGGATTCCGCGGACGAGGAAATCGCCCGCCTCGCCCAGGGCCTGGCGCCGGATCGTTCGTCCCGACCGGACGACGATCGTCACCCCCGCGAGCGGGGGGAGCAGCTGCCCGGCGAGCTCGAGCTTCCCGCCCCTGCCGCGCACGAGCAGGTCGAGTTCCCGGGCGTCGTCCCCGGCCTCGAGGCGGTAGAGGAGGCGCCGCTCGGAGAGCGCCCCGCCGCGGACGCCGGCCGGCAGCGGCGCGGCCAGGGAATCGAAGAGCAGGCTCGCCAGGAAGCCCCGGCGCGCCGTCCCGGGCCGGGGCAGCAGGCTCCGGAGGGCAATGGCCTTGTGGAGTGTTCCCGCCGGCGGCTCCACCAGGTGGGTTCCCTTCAACAGTGCCGCGAGCCGCTCGGGATCGGCCTCGCGCGTGTGTCGCTTCATCTCGTGCCCTCCGACCGACGATCCATTCCTGGTCGTTCCGACTTGCCGTTGCCTGACCCGTTACCCAGTAGAGCCGTGCGCCCTCCGCCTGATACCCGCCACTCAGTCCCCTTCGGCGGGCGGGCCACCCCCCTGCAGGTAGAGCTTCTGGAGCTTGGCGAGGCAGCGGGAGCGGGTCGGCCCGAGCGCTCCGATCGGGCGCCCCAGCCGGGAGGCGATCTCGGAGTAGGGGGGGGCGGGATCCTCCAGGTAGAGCGCCGTCAGCAGGCCGCGGCACGGCTCGCCGACCCGCGCGAGGGCCAGCTGGAGCGCGTGCTCGCACTCGACGGCGTGGAGCGCCGCGGCCACGTCGACGGGGGGGGCCTCGGTCCGCTCGAGGATCGCCTCGGCGTCGTCATCGACGAAGCGCGCCCCTTCCCGCCGCAGGGCCTGGCATTCGTGGCGCGCGACGGTGGCCAGCCAGGAAGCGAGGGACTCGACGCGGCGCAGCCGGGAGAGGTTCTCGAGCAGCTTGACCGCGACGCGCTGGAAGACCTCGTCGGCCTGGTCGGGGGGCAGCCGGTAGGCGACCGGGATCGAGTAGACGAGGCGGCGGTAGCGCTGGACGAGCGATTCCCAGGCCGTCTCGTCGCCGTCGATGCAGGCGCGCACGAGCGCCGCGTCGTCCGCCGGCTCGAGTGCGGGGCGCGGCTTCCTGGCGATGACCACTCCTGGCGTCTCCCGGCCCATGTCGCGCGGGGGCGGACCGGGCGGCCGCTCTCCGCGTGCGCTACAGGATAGCGCCTGGGGGCCGGCTTCTCCCGGGCGGGACGGGGCGGGACGAGAGGGGGGACCTTGCCACGCTCGCCCGCCGGTCGTAAGGTCGAGCCGTTCCGTTAGGGGTGCCCGGGAGACAACCGGGCTGAGAGAAACCCTAGAACCTGATCTGGGTCATACCAGCGTAGGGAAACGGGACGTGCCGCCGCGATCCCCTCGATCCCTGCGAGCCGTCTTCCTCCTGCGCGGGCCCGGTGGGAGGCGTCGTGGCTCGCTCCCTCGTGTTGCTCGCCCTTCTGGCCGCGATCCCGGCCGCGTTCGGCGCGGACCCGGACGGGACCGCGTCGTCGCCGCCGGCGTCGTCCGACGCGCCCGCGCCGAAGCCGCCGGAGATCGTCGAAGAGGTCACGGTGACCGCGACCCGCGCCGAGGCGCGGCGCGACGCGATCTCCTTCTCCGAGCTGGACAGGCAGCAGATCGAGGCGCTCGACCGCGCGCAGGACACGGCGATGCTGCTGGCCGAGCTGCCCAACGGCTACGCCTACAGCGACGCCGGCAACGGGGTCGGCTACAGCTACTTCAGCCTGCGCGGCTTCGACCAGCGGCGGATCGCGGTGACGGTCAACGGCGTGCCGCTCAACACGCCGGAGGCGCAGCAGGTCTACTTCGTCGACTACGCGGGCCTGGCCGGGTCGCTCGACGCGCTGCAAGTCAAGCGCGGCCCGGGGATGACGCAGCACGGCTCGCCGGCGGTCGGGGGCTCGGTGAACATGCAGACCGCGCACCTGTCGCGCGCCGGGCAGGGGCAGGTGCTGCTGGGCGCCGGCTCGTTCGGGACCGACCGCGTGGCGCTCGAGTACGGCGGCCCGCTCGGCACGGAGTGGGCCTGGCTGGCCCGCGCGTCGCGGATCACCAGCGCGGGCTACCGCGACGACGCCTGGACGCGCCACGCGATGGCGTTCCTGGCGGTCGAGCACTTCGGCGAGCGCTCGCTGACGCGGATCCACCTCTACGGCGGGCCGGAGGACCTGCAGCTGGCGTACCTCGGCGTCCCGAAGGAGTACCTCGACGGCGCGGTGACGGGCGATGCGGCGGTCGACCGCAGGGTGAACTTCCTCAAGCCCGGGGAAGTCGACCACTACTTCCAGCCGCGGCTCGAGGTGATCAACGACTGGCAGATCCGCCCGGACCTGGCGCTCTCCAACACCGCCTACCTGGTCGGGGGCGGCGGCTACTTCCGCCAGTACAGCCCGGTCTTCGTCGCCGCGACGGCCTACGATCCCTCGGGCTTTCCGACCGAGGCCGTCGAGGTCGACGGGGCCTGGCGCAGGCGGGAGATCACCGAGCGGCAGCTGGGCTGGATCCCGCGCGTGGCCTGGCAGCACGGGAACGGCGAGCTGGTCGCCGGGCTCGAGCTGCGGGCCTACCGCGGCCACCACGAGGGGGACGTCAACGAGGGCCGCGTCGGCGGCGAGCCGATCCAGGGCGACCTGCCGCTCTACGACTACGTCAACACCAAGCGCACCGCGACCGTCTACGTGCGCGAGGCCTGGAGCGCCACTCCGAGCCTGGTCGTCAGCGGCGAGCTGGCCGCCGCCTTCCACCGCTACGCGATGAAGGACGACCGGATCCGCGGCCTGTCCTACGACGCGAGCTACGCCTTCCTGCTGCCGCGCCTCGGCGTCAACTGGAACGTCAGCGGGGAGTGGAACCTCTACGCCTCCGCCTCCGCGGCCGCCAGCGAGCCGCGCACGCGCGACATCTGGGACCAGCAGGACCCGTTCGTCCGGCCCGAAACGCTCTTCGCCGACCGGCGGAGCCTGACCAGCTACGCCGACCCGTACGCCAAGCCCGAGCGGCTGCGCTCGTACGAGGTCGGCGCCGGCTACGCGCGCGGCACGGCCAGCTTCGGCGTGAACCTCTACCGGATGGACTTCCGCGACGAGCTGGTCTACGGCGCGGGAATCGACGACGACGGCAACCCGCAGACCGTCAACGCGGGCCGGACCGTCCACCAGGGGATCGAGCTGCAGGGCGCGGTCCGGCTGCCGTGGCTGATCCAGCTCAGCGGCTGGGGTGCGTACAGCCGCGACGAGATCGTCGACCTGGTCGTGCGCGGCGACGGGGTGCGGGTCGACCAGGCCGGAAACCGGATCGCGCTCTTTCCGGTCTGGCAGGGGCGGCTCGTCGCCAGCCGCGGCTTCGGGCCGGTGCTGGTCCAGCTCGGCGGGCGCTGGGTCGGCCCGATCTACACCGACAACAGCCAGAACGAGCGCAAGAACCCGGCGCTGCGCGAAGCGCCGGGGTACGTCGCCAAGCAGGTCGATCCCTGGGCGGTGGCCGACCTGCGGGTGGCCTGGGACCTGACGAAGTACGCGCCGAAGGGGGTGCGCGCGCTCGCGCTCGAGGGGCGGTTCGACAACCTCTTCGACCGCCAGTACGTCACGATGGGCTACTCCTACCCGGATCCGACCTTCACGGCCTTCTACACCGAGTTCTACCCGGCCGCGGTCCGCGCCTGGTGGCTGGGCCTCTCCGCCGGCTTCTGATGCACGCGGCCGACCTGCTCGTCGTCGCGGCCTACCTCGCCGCGACCCTCTGGCTGGGCGCGCGCGGCGGGCGACGGCGCGCAGGGCAGGGGACCGACGAGTACCTCGTCGCCGGGCGGACCCTCTCGCTGACGGCCTTCGTCGTGACGCTGGTCGCGACCTGGTACGGCGGCGTGCTGGGGGTCGGCGAGTACTCCTACACCTACGGGATCTCCAACTGGCTGGTGCTGGGCGCGCCGTACTACGTCGCCGCGCTGCTGTTCGCGCTCTTCCTGGCCAGGCGGGCGCGCGCCAGCGAGGACTACACGATCCCCGACCTGCTGTTCGCGAGCTACGGCCGCGCCGCCGGCGTGATCGGGACCGCGACGGTCTTCGCGCTGACCTCGCCCGCGGCCTACCTGCTGATGCTGGGGGTGCTGCTGCGGCGCATGGCCGGGATCGGGCAGGGCGCGGCGATCGTGCTGGCGACGCTCTTCACGCTGGCCTACATCGTGGCCCGCGGCTTCCGCTCGGTGGTCGAGACCAAGGGGCTGCAGTTCGTGCTGATGTACGGCGGCTTCGCGCTGCTCCTGCCGATCGCGTTCGGCCGCGCCGGCGGCTGGACGGGGCTGAGCGCGAGCCTCCCGGCCGAGATGCTGGCGTGGGACGGCGGGCGCGGCGCGGGCTGGGTCCTGGCCTGGTACCTGATCGCGCTGCAGACGCTGGTCGAGCCGACCTTCTACCAGCGCTGCTTCGCGGCCCGGAGCCCGCGCGTCGCGCAGCTCGGGATCGTGGCGGCGATCGGCTGCTTCGCACTCTTCGACGGGCTGACGACCTTCACCGGGATGTGCGCCCGGGCGCTGCTCCCGGCGCTGCCGAGCGGCGTCGACGCCTTCCCCGCGCTGGGCGAGGCGCTGCTGCCCGCCGGGCTGCTCGGGCTGTTCTACGCCGGGATGCTGGCCACGGTGATGTCGACGGTCGACTCGTTCCTGCTGGTCGGCGGGGTGACGATCGGGCGCGACCTGGTGTGGCGGCTGTCGGGCGGCCGCGCCGACCAGCTGCGCTGGTCGCGGATCGGCGTCGTGCTGTCGGCGGCGGTCGCGGCGGGGATCGCGCTGGCCTCCGAGTCGGTCGTCGCGCTGTGGTACGGCTTCGGCAGCGTCGGGACCGCGGTGCTGCTGTTTCCGCTGCTGGGGGCGCTGTACCCGCGCTGGCGCTCGCACCCGCGGCTGGTGGCGCCGGCGATGCTCGCGTCGGGCGGGGTGACGCTGGGGTGGTTGCTGGCCGCGGGGCCGGACGGGCCGGCGCTGGGGGTCGAGCCGATCGTGCCGGGGTTGGGGGTGGCGGCGGTGTTTGCGGGGATCGGGTGGGGGGCGCGGCGGGTGGGGTCGTAGGCGCGGTGCACGCTTTCGGGAGGGCGCTGCTCCCGGGGCTCGCGGCGGTGACCGGGGGCGTGACCCGGTCAAGGCGGTAGCGTAATCCGGCGGATAACGCGTGGAAACCGCGGCGCCTTGCCGCGTAAGCGTTGACGGCGCGGGGGATGCCGGCGTAGAAAGAGCCGGGGTGCGCCTGCTTGGTCGACAGTCTCGCGGCCCGAAGTGGGTTAGCCCGACCGCAAATGAAGTCTAGTTGGAGTGACTAACGAGGGGGCGAGCATGAGAAGGCCATGGATCCTCGGCACGGCGGTCGGCCTGCTCATTGCGCTTGTGAGCGTTCTCGGAAACGCAATGCACGGGGATCCGCATCGGCGCGTCTTTTCGAGACATGCTGAACTGGGCGCTTCAGTTCGGACTCCTGTACGCAACCTTCCGAATCGCATTCCGCGAGCTCGAGCCTGGCATCGAACCTCGCCGCGCAAAGGCCCGGGGCGCTGCCGTGATCTCGGCATCGCGGCGGTGCCTATGGCGTGCTCGCGACAATTCAGGCTGCTCCGGTATTTGAGCAGCCGGTGGTTCTCTTGCTCGCTCTTTCCCTCTTTGCGTACGCCCTAGTACCGCTCGGCCTGGGCGGCATTCTGCTGGCTATGAAGTACTCCCGCGCCCTTCGGGAGGCGCTTGCCGCCGCCCGTGCCAAAGCCGAGTGCGCCGGTCGCACTCCAACATCGCGTAGCAGCTGACGGGCGCGCCGGCTGCTATCGCGACGGGAATGAACGCGGGCGCGCCCGCAGCTGAACGCGGCGTTAGGTGGCCGCACAGATGTTCGGAGGGACAAGGCTCTGAGATCCTGGGCTGCGGCACTTGGGATGGCAACACTCTGTGCGTGCGGGGGTCCTGCCTTGCCTCCAGACCCTCCCGGCTCTCGCACAGCACCGCGGCGAAGCGCCGCCCCTCAATTCATCACCTGTTCGCGAAGTCATGGTTGACCACCAGGGGTGTTTCGGTCCGTGTCCAGTCTACGCTGTGACTCTTCGAGACGACGGAACGTGGGAGTGGGAGGGAAAGGATTTCGCCTCGCCAACGGGTTTGCTGAAGGGGAAGACCTACGAGTCAGTGTTCTCGCCACTATTCCGCTGGCTCGCAGACCACCCCGAGCTGTACGCAGCCAGTACTGACCGGATCCATTGCAACGACTGTGAAGTCGTTGAGTTTCGTTTTCGTCAGAACATTGGCGACTCAGTTGTCGTCAGATATGGGATGGGCTTGACGGGCGATGACTTTTGGGCACTCTCGAATCTCGTTGACGCAGTCATCGGCCGCGAGAAGTCTAGGCGGAACAACGAGTAGCATGTGCGCGCGCCGGCCGCCTAACAACGCGCTGGTCCTGCCGGTCCGACTTGTCACGCCCGTTGCACACAACGCAACGGGCGCGCCAGTCCGGCCCGCAGGTCAGCGCGAGCGTTAGCCGATGACCCGCGAGAGGAAAACGCCTGTGAAAACTAACAAGCTCGCTTCGTTGATCCGCGCAATCGGGCTTTTCGGTTTTTTGATAGCACATTCTTCATTTGCCGAAACAACGAAGAGCGAGGACTTCCCGCCCGTCGAACGCGCATCCTTCCATCAGTTGGTCTTCGCAGACGAAGATTTTTCGGTCCTCAACAATCTCTATCCGCCTGGTGGCGATTCCGGTTTTCATGCCCACTACCGGGACATGTTCTACGTCGTGATCCAGCCCGGGGAGGGAAGCAGCGTTCAAGAACTTGGGGGGGCACTAGTTGCGGGGCCGAAGGTTGCCATCGGAACCGCCGCATTTGGCGACTTGGGCGGCGAATCTCGCGTTCACCGAGTGGTGAACAGTGACAAGAGCATCGCCCAGTTCATCGTCGTGGAATTGCGCCGCACTAAGCCCAAAGGAAAGCTCGTTTCGTCGCGCGAAGCTTCGAAGCGCTACACGCAGATTGTCGATAACCCTCGGCTGCGGGCATGGCGCCTTATCTTGGAGCCCGGTCAATCTACCGCATCTATTCCGCAGGTTGGCAAGGGTATTCGCATCGTCGTGCGCGGTGGCATGTTGAGCACCATTTCTCCTGGTATACCTGACCAAGTTCTGGTGTTGCGGCCTGGCGATGTTTCAATTCAGTCTCCCGGCTTCACTCGCGCACTCACCAACACCGGAACGGAAACGATTGAAGTGGTCGAAATGGAGCTGAAATAGGAGGCCTCATGTTGAAATTGGCTAACAGTTCATTTAAGCCGACGCCGCTTCGCGGCGCGGCTTAGATTCAGGTGTTAGACGTAACGACCGCGCGATGCACCCCTCGTCTTGAGGTTCCTCGCTTATGAGCGTACTGCTCCTTCTTGCCCTTTCGGCCGCTACCGCACCGTCTCCGGACATCAAGGTCCGAGCCGAGGCGGTCGTTACGGTGTGCCGGAACGGTCCGCGCTCAGCATTGGCGATTTCGGATGCTTTTCGGCAGATTCAGGGTCAGGAGCTGACTCCGGACCAACTTCGAACGTACGATACTCGCACCTTGGAAGTCCTCTTCGACGCCGTGGCAGGTGCCTCGGAGCAACTGCAGCGTCCAGAGTTGCTCCAACCGCTTGAGGATATTTTCCAGGAGAGCCTCCGCCGTGGATACGTTGGCAACATGGTCGACGTGTTGTACGCCCAGTACATCCAGCAGCGCGACTGGGAGAAGGCACGTAAGCTGAATGAGCGATTCCCGTCCGAGGTGCGCCAACTGCCGCAGATCGTAGGGCCGTCCGTCACAAAAGCGGATGTCCCCGCGATCTACACGGTTTCCCGGGACGGCAGCACTCTGACCTACGCACCAGTTGACCTCGCCGGGCCAATCATCGTATCGGTTGTCTCCCCTCGATGTCACTTCTCTGAGGACCTTGTCCGGTTGATAGAGGGCGCCCCGGATCTCTCGAGGCTCTTCCGGAAGTACGCCGTGAACATCGATCCATCCACTTACGAGTGGACGCGGCTGAACTTGCGCACGTCAACCGCAAGGGGCGTTTCCGCTACAGTGTTCTTTACCGCGGCGCGGGTTGGAAGGACTTCGACTTCTCGCATACACCGCAGTTCTACTTCGTGAAGGGGGGAGCAATCCTGTACAAGTTCGATGGAGTGGACAAGGACGACTTCAGAGCCAGGCTTGCGGAAGGTCTGGCCAAGATCGGGCTCTAGCCAAGACTGCTCGGACGAGGCCGGAGATTCCTCGAATCGCCTGCGTCGCCCGCAGAAGACTACTGTAGGAATTCCGTCTAACAACCGGTTCCAGCGGTCGGCCTGCTGCGCAGACCGCCGCTGAACCGGAGCGTTCGGCGTACAAGAGGCGAGGATGAGCGAAGACGACGCGTCTCCGACCGACGAGGCGAGCCACGGGAGCAGGAGGCTTCGCCGCATCCTCATCGGATTGCCTTTCGTCCTACTCGCGCTTGGTCTAGGTATCGATGCATGCAGTGGTTTGCCGATCTCGCGAGCAGCAAGATCGCCGTATGCGTGGCTCGGGGGCGTGCTCGGCCTCGGAGCGCTCTACCTCCTGGGTGAGGGCGCAGGCGAGTGGATCGCGAGTCAGGACAAGGCCAGCGACCCATACTGGATGCGCGCTCTACGCTTGGTCGCGCTGTTGGGGTTCTGTGGCGCGCTCTTGGTTGCGTTCCACTACTTGATCGCGCTCGTCGGATAGCATCCTGCAGAATGGAGCGAGCGTGACGCCGAACAAGGTGTACCATTATGCCGCGCCCGCAGCTGAGTACGGCGCAATGCAGATAGCGAGTGCGACATGAAGCGAAGGCGATGGGTCCTACCCGGCATCGCGATCGTGGCCCTCAGCATCGCGTGGCTCGCTCTGAACCGACCGGGTCGTTTCGGCCTCGCGGTCTTCGGCTTCACAACCTACAACTCCATTCCCTGGCCCGGCGTCGACCTTCAGGTCCGACCGGACGGCACGAGTCGGCGCGTCGAGAAGACTCACGAGCTCCGTTCGAACGACATCGCGTGGCTCGTCGAGTCGCATCCTGAGACGCTCATCCTGACGGAAGGTTGGCGCGGCGCTGTGCGAGTTCCCGAGGAGTTGCGCCATCTACAGGGCATGGACGTACGCGTTCTGAGAACACCCGACGCCTTGCGGCTCTTCAACCAGCTTCGCGCGGCTGGAACTCGGGTAGCGATTCATGTGCACTCTACTTGTTGAAGGCTCGGCCGGAGTCTGCATGACTTTGCACTGCTGCCGACGGGCGCCCGGGGTTGCATGTGAGGGTGTACCACTTTCCCGCGCCCGCAGCTGAGCGCGGCGTCAGGCTCACCACCGTCCGGTTGCGAGATTCGCGGTATGACGTATTGTCATACCGGAGGCGCAGCGTGGGAACCTCGAAGATCGCGATCAGTCTGGACGAGGAGTTGCTTGGGCGACTTGACGGCCTCGTCCGAAGAAGGGTGTTCCCGAGCAGAAGTCGTGCCATTCAGGAGGCTGTCGAGGAGAAGATTGCCCGTCTGGAGCGGACGCGGCTCGCGCGCGAGTGCGCCAAGCTCGATCCTAACCTGGAAGCCGCGTTTGCCGAAGAAGGCCTTTCACGGGACCTGGGCGCATGGCCCGAATACTGAGAGGCGAGATCGGTGGGCCGATCTGAATCGCGTCCGAGGGAGCGAGCGGGCTGGTGTTCGGCCGGTCCTCATCTTGAGCGCAGACGTGTTCAACGAACGATCCGGCACTGTCATCGCGGTCGCGATCACAAGCCAGCAACCGAGAGCTGGCTTTCCATTGACCTTGGAACTCGGCGCAAAGGGCCTGCCGAAGCGGTCCTGGGTCAAGATCAGCCAGATTCGTACACTCTCCGTGGACCGCATAGGGAAGAAGCTCGGCCGCGCTTCGCCAGAGGAACTCGCGCAGGTCATCGAGGGGTTGAACGAGATCGTAGGAGCCTAACCTCCGGCTCCAGCGGACCGCGCTTCGCGCCGCCGCTGAGCCAGGCGTCATGCAGGAGGCGAGTGCGACATGAAACGAAAGCGATGGGTCCTCCCCGGCATCGCGATCGTGCCCTCGCCGTCGCGTGGTTCGCGCTGAACCGCCCCGGTCGATTCGGCCTCGCGGTCTTCGGAGTGACAACCTACAACTCCATCCCCTGGCCCGGCGTGACCTTCGGGTTCGACCAGACGGCACGAGTCGGCGCGTTGAAAAGACTGACGAGCTCAGTTCGACCGACATCGAGTGGCTCCTCGAGTAGCATCCTGAGACGCTCATCCTATCGGAGGGTTGGCGCGGCGCTGTGCGAGTTCCGAGGAACTGCGCCATCAGGAGGGCTTGGACGTACGCGTTCTAAGAACGCCCGACGCATTGCGGCTCTTCAACCAGCTTCGGGCGGCTGGAACCGGGTGGCGATTCATGTGCACTCTACTTGCTGACGGGTCGTCCGGAGTCTGCATGACTCGGCACTGCAGACGACGGGCGCTCGGGGTTCCATGGGAGGGGCACCATCCTCCCGCGCCCGCAGCTGAGTACAGCGTGAGCCCGACCGGAAGCTCCCATGAAGCCACGACTCGGAATGGAGGCCGCCAATGACGTTTCGTATCAGCGAATTCTGTTCTTCGGGATGGCACTGATCGCAGTAGATGCTCATGCTCAGACCGGATCGACTGCGATCCCCGCCGCTGCAAACATGCCACAATGGGAAGTACTGCGTAGCATCGAGGATTTCGGAGGGCTCAACGCGTACGCAGAGGAAAACGCCGCACTGCCTGCCGCACCGGCGAATCGGGTCATCTTCCTGGGGGATTCCATCACAGAGTTGTGGGGCAAGAAGTCCCCGTTCTTCCCGGGCGAGCCGTACCTGAATCGTGGAATAGCTGGTCAAACGACGGCGCAGATGCTGATACGGTTCCGCCAGGACGTGATCGATCTCAAGCCTGCCGTCGTGATCATCCAGGGAGGACTGGCGGACATCGCCGGGTTTGCCGGACCGTCAAGTCTTGTGGAGATCGAAAGCAACCTGCGTTCGATGGCGGAATTGGCGAGCTTCAATCACATCACCCCGATTCTCGTGGGAGAACCGCCTCCGGCTGATTATCCAGGGCGCACGGGCCCGGAGCCTGTGACGCAGATCGTTGCCTTGAATAGGTGGGTAGCACGCTATTGCGCTTCATCACACTTCACATATCTCGACTACTATTCCGCACTCGTCGGGAGCAATGGGCAGATGAAAGAAGGAGTCAGCGATGACGGAGTGCACCCAAACGAGAAGGGTTACGCAATCTTGAAGCCCCTGGCAGAAAGGGCAATCGCGGACGCCTTGAAGCAACGGGCGAGAGGATCCTCTCCATCCAAAGCGAAGTAGGGTCCATCAGGACTGCCGCGCCGTCGGACGCGCGCGTGACGTGCTTGCCGGAACGCGTCCATTCCCAACGAAAGCGCGGACCGGCGCCTCGTGCCGCGCGGGGGACCAGCCCGAATCCGGCAGGAGAATGCCCGCCCCCGGGAGGGGGGTCCCGGGAGCGGGCTGGGGCGGGCCCGGGGGAGGGGCCCCTTGAAACCTCAGGGGAAGACGACCTGCAGGATCGTCGCGGCCCCGTCCTGCACCGCGACCAGCTTGCCGCGCGGGTCGAAGGTGAGCGGGAGCTTGCCGGCCTCGCTCTTCGTGTCGAACTGGACCTCGCCCTGGATCTCGCCGGTGGAGGCGTCGCGCGCGGCGACGAGAGTGGCGCGCTGCACGCCGTCGACGGCAACCGCGTAGGATCCGGCCGGGACATCCTCGATCTCGACCTTGAAGCGGATCCGGCCGGAGTCGACGCGGTACTCCGTGAAGCCCTTGGCCTTGGCCATCGCACCGGTCGAGACCAGGTCGACCCGGGTGCGCTGGTCGGCCGGGACGCCGCCGCCGCCGCCCGAGCCGCTGCCACCGCCCGAACCGTTGCCGCCCGTGGCACTCGGGAAGACGACGGACAGGAACACGGTGCCGCCCCGCACGACCTCGATCAGCTGCCCGCTGGGATCGAAGTCGAGCGGCAGCTTCATCCGGTCGGCGCCGGTGCGCTTGGTCGAGAACTCGGCCTTGCCGCGTCCGAGCGAGTTCACGGCGAGCGATGCCCGCGCGGCGCCGCCGACCCGAAGCTCGTAGCTCCCGGCGTCGAGCTTCTCGACCTCGACCGAGAACCGCGTGCGGTCGCGGCGGACCTCGTACCGGGCCTTGCCGGCAGCGTTGCCGTCGACGCCGGCGTTGACCAGCGCGACGATCGTCGGAAGGGAGGAACTCGCGGCCCGGGCGGGAGGTGCAGCAACGGAGATCGCGCCCAGCGCGAGGAGCGTGAGAACGGCGGTGCGGATCGAGCGGCTCATGGTGTCTCTCCTTTGCCCAGGAGAGACGCCATGGGGCGGCCTGATACGCTTACCGCGCTGTTAGTTTCGCGAGCTCGTAGTAGAGCGGGATCCCGATCGTCAGGTTGAACGGGAAGACGACGCCGAGCGCCAGCGGCAGGTAGTAGGCCGGATTGGCGTCGGGCAGGCCGGCGCGAACCGCGGCCGGGGCGGCGATGTACGAGGCTGAGCCGGCCATCGCCCCCATCACCGCCGCGCCCGCCGGCGAGAGCCCGGAGAGCAAGCCGGCGAAGACGCCCGCGATCCCGAAGACCGGGGCGGCCACCAGCCCGAAGCCGACCAGGAACGGGCCGGCCGCTCGCAGGTCGCGCAGCCGCTTGGCGGCCACCATCCCCAGCTCGAGCAGGAAGAGCACCAGCGCCCCCTTGAACGGCGTGACGAAGAAACCGGCGACCTCGTCGAGTCCCGGCCTTCCGGTAACCCAGCCGATCACGAGCCCGCCGAGCAGGCAGACGATGCTCTGGCCGAAGAGCGTCTCGCGCAGCACCGCGCCCCACGGCTCCTTCCGATGGTCCGCGCTGGCCGCCAGGCCCAGAGCGACGAGGATGCCGGGGACCTCCAGCATCGCGACCAGCGCCGGCATGAACCCCTCCGGCGGCGTGCCGCGCAGCTGGCCGAGCGTGTTGGCGGCGATGAAGGTCACGACCGAGACCGAGCCGAACGCCGCCGCGACCGCTCCCGCGTCGGCGGCCGCGAACTTCCCGACCCGGCGCAGGACGGCGTAGCAGACGACCGGGATCGCGACGCCGAGCAGAATCGTCGCGAGCGCCGGCCCGGCGAGCTGGGCCAGGCTGGCCTCGGACAGCGCCGTGCCGCCCTTGATCCCGATCGCCAGCAGCAGGTAGATCGACAGCCCCTGGACCAGCGGTTCGGGGATCTCGAGGTCGCTCTTCACCAGCGTCGCGATCACGCCCAGCACGAACGCCAGCACGATCGGCGAGAGCAGGTTGGTGCGCGCCAGCTCGAGGACTTCCATCAGCGGATCTCCGCCAGGAGGGCGCGGACCTCGTCCGCGTCCGGGCCGGCCGGTTCCAGCACGAGCGCCTGCTGCAGGGCGGCCCGCGCACCGGCGGCGTCCTTCAGGTCGAACCAGAGGATCGCGCCGAGCGTGCGCGCCAGCGCGGCCGACGGCTCGACGGCCAGGGCCTGCCGGTAGAACCCCGCCGCCGCCGCCGCGTCGCCGCGTGCGTACGCCAGCTTGCCGCGCGCTTCCAGCGCCTGCGCCGCCGACGGGTCGAGCGCCAGCGCGCGCGCAAAGGCGGCGTCGGCGGCCTCGGCGCGGCCGCGCGCCGCCTCGCTCGCACCGCGCAGCGTCAGCAGCGCGCCGTCGGCGACGCCGCGCCGCTCGGCATCCTCGAGCACGGCGCAGGCGCCCGCGAGGTCGCCGCGCTCGACCAGCAGCGAGGCCAGCGCGTAGACCGTCGGCGCGTGGCGCGGCTGCAGCGCGAGCGCTTCGCGGTAGCTCGCGGCCGCGGCCTCGGCCGCCTTCGGATCGGTCGCGCCCAGGCGGCGCAGCGCGTTGCCGAGCTGCAGCCGCGGCAGCGGGTCGTCGGGCGCGCGGGCGATCGCCTGCTCGAAGGTCGCCTGCGCGGCCCGCGCGTCGCCCGACGCGAGCTGCGCCTGGCCCAGCGCGAGTCGCGCCGGGAGGTTCTGCGGGTTCCTCGCGAGCACGCGGGCGGCGAGCGCCGCGGCCTCCTTCGGGTCGCCCCGCTGCAGCCGCTCGCGGGCGCGGTCGAGGTCGCCGATGAAGGTCATGCCGTCCTTGGGATCGATCCGCGGGTCGCCCGGCCGCGAGGCCGAGCCGCCCGCGTAACCGAGCGCGGCGAGCCGCTCGCGCTGCTCGGGATCGACGACGGCCTCGCCCGCCGGCGCGTCCCCCGCGGCGAGGGCGGCAGCGTCCTTCGCGAACAGCTCGTGGACCCGCGCGGCCAGCGCCCGTCCGCGGTCGATCGCGTCGCGCGCGGCGGCGTCGCGCGACGCGCCGTCGAGCAGGTTCGTCGACTCCCGCGGGTCGCGCGCCAGGTCGTACAGCTCCGGCCGCGGGGCGTCGATGTACTTGAGATCCCCCTGCACGGCGCCGAAGAGCGGCGCCCAGCCGTAGGCGCGCGCCGGGAAGACGCTCTCGATCTCGTGGAGGCGCGGCTCGGCGGGCTTCGGCGGCGCGGGAGTCGACCGGATCCAGGGGGCCTGCGAGCGCCCGCTCGCTTCCGGGAAGGGAACACCAAGCAGTTCGGCCAGCGTCGGCGCCAGGTCGACCAGCCCGACCCGCTGCTCGACCACGCGCCCGGCCGCGACCCCCGGCCCGGCCAGGATCAGCGGCACGCGCAGCGTCGCCTGGTAGACGAAGACGCCGTGCGCCGGCTCGCCGTGATCGCCCAGGCTCTCGCCGTGATCGCCGGCCACGGCGACGACGAGGCGGCGGTCGAGTCCGCGCGCCGCCAGCCGCTCCAGCAGCCGGGCGAGCTGCGCGTCGGCGTAGGCGATCTCGCCGTCGTAGGGGCTCTTCGCGAAGCGCGCCGCCCAGGGCTCGGGGGGGACGTAGGGCAGGTGCGGGTCGTAGAAGTGGACCCACAGGAAGAAGGGCGGCTTCAGCCCGGCCAGCCGCGCGTCGACCGCGTCGACCACCTGCTGGGCCGCGCGTTCCTGCCAGGCGAACCAGCGCTCGGGCCCGACGCGCACCTGGTCGTCGAAGGTCGCGAACCCCTGCCCGATGCCGGTGATGCGATCGAGCACCGCCGCGCCGACGAAGGCCGCCGTCGTGTAGCCCGCCGCCTGCAGCCGCTCGGCCAGCGTGACCTGCGCCTCGGCCAGCCGGTAGCCCTCGTTGTCGCGCGCGCCGTGCTCGCGCGGGGATCGGCCGGTCAGGATCGAGGCGTGGGCGGGGAGGGTCAGCGGGGCAGGGGAGAGGGCCTCGGCGAAGCGCACGCCGCGCCGGGCCAGGCCGTCGAGCGCCGGGGTGGCGGCGTCCTTCGCACCGTAGCAGCCGATGCGATCGGCGCGGGTCGTGTCGAAGGTGACGAGCAGGAGGCTGGGGCGGGAGGGGGCGGGAACGGCAGCGGGCGGGGCGGCCACGGCGACGAGGCCGGCCCAGGGCGGGCCGGCGGCGGCGAGAAGCAGGAGGGCGGCGGCGCGCACGGCGGGGATTGTCCCTCGCGCCCGGGCCGGACGCGAGTAGGGGCCGGCCTCTGTGCCGGCCCGCGCACTGCGCCGAACCGTAGGGGCCGGCCTCCGTGCCGGCCCGCGTGCACGATCGCCGCGGTTCGGGCCGCCACGGAGGGCGGCCCCTACGGATCGCGCCGCGAACGGCCCGTCAACGGGCCGCCACGGAGGGCGGCCCCTACGGATGCGACGCCGCCGGCCCGTCAACGGGCCGCCACGGAGGGCGGCCCCTACGGATGCGACGCCGTCGGCCCGTCAACGGGCCGCCACGGAGGGCGGCCCCTACGGTCCTTCCTGCCCGCAGGGGTTGGTTCCGCGGACCAGGTAGAAGTAGGACGACGCATCGGCCGCGCGGCCCGTGTCGTCCCAGGTCAGCCCCGCCGTGTCTCCGACCGCCGCGAACGACGCCGGGAGCGGAGAGGTCGAGCGGTAGACGCGGTAGCCGCTGGCGTCGGCCGGCGCGCTCCAGGAGAGCCGCAGGTGGCTGCCGCCGACGACCGAGATCCCGAGCGATCCGATCGCTCCCGGCAGCGGGCGGGTCGCCGTGTTCGTCACCGGCACCGTGTGCGCGTTGGCGTCCGTGAGCCCCCCGTTGTTCGGGCCGGAGGAGCAGGTCTCGTCGTTCTCGGCGCGCACGAGGTAGTACAGGGCCCCGTTCGGGGCCGCGGCGTCGTTGAACGAGAGGCCGCCCAGGCCGGCGGCGACGCGGTTGGCGGCGGACGGCGTGAAGACCGGCGTCGTGTCGCGGTAGACGGCGTAGGTCCCGGTGCTGCCGGTCCCCCAGGCCGGCGCAGCGGCCCAGCTGACGGTCACGCCACCGGCGCCGCAGGCGTTGTTGTCCAGCGCCGAGACCGCCCCGTTGAACGCGGGCGCCCCGCTGCAGCCGCCGCAGGGCCCGTAGTCGGGCTTCGTGCCGTCCTTGAAGACGAGCTCGTCGACGTTCCAGCCGGAGAACTGGCCCGACGCGTCCGACTTCTGGCTGAACTCGACCGAGACGGCCGCCTTCCCGTCCGCCTGGGACGCGATGTCGAAGGTCTGGAGCGACCAGTCGCCCTCGATCACGGCGCCGGTGCTGCGGAACAGCGGGAGCCCCGGGCCCGTGTACAGCCACAGCGAGGCCTCGTCGCCGTTCCCGGCGTTGAGCTGGCGGTAGAGCAGCAGCTTCGTGTTGTGCCAGGTCGTCGCGTTCCGGCTCGGGGAGCGCGCCTTCTCGGTGCGGCTCGGCTCGTAGTCGCCGGCGTTGGCCCCCAGGCCGGAAAGGTCGTGACCCAGCACCTTGCCGTTGTTGTACGCCCGGGCCGGGTCGGGGAGACCTCCGCCCGAGCCGCCCTTCGCCTGCGGCGCGCCGAACTGCCACTCGCCCCCGAGCGTCCAGCCGGTGGTCGCGCCCTCGAAGCTCTCCTTCCAGTAGAGGCCGGGGATCAGGCCGAGGCTGAAGGCGTGCGGTGTCCCGAGGTTGTCGGCCACGGTCTGGTAGCCGTGCTCGTCGGTGACGCGCACGCGGACGTAGGCGCGCTGGCAGGAGCCGAAGTCGTTGAGCAGCGTCGTGTGCGCCGTCTGGAGCGACGCGCGGGACACGCTCTGCCCCAGGGCCGGCGTCGTGCCCCACTCGACGACCACGCTCGCCGGCTCGTCCGTCGTGAAGCGGACGGTCGCGCGCGCGTCGGTGATGGTGTCGATCCGGAGGTCCGAGATGCGGGGCCCGGTGCAGTCCGCGACCGCGGTCGCGTAGGTCCAGCGCGGGTTGCCGACGCCGTCGTTGGCGTCGTGGTAGCTGACCGTCAGGGTGTTCCCGTCGGCGAGCTGGATCCGGCCGTCGGGCGCGGGCGCCCCGCCGGCGGTCGCGATCGTTCCGCGGAAGCGCGAGCTGTTGGCCCCGGTCTCCGTCACCGCGATCCACTCGCCGGCCGGCTCGGTGGTGCTCGTGACGAGCAGCATCGCCGAGTCGAGCGCGCCGGGATTCAGGTTGAGGTCCATGTCCGAAACCTCGAGCGTGGCGGTGTCGGCGCAGGAGTAGACCGCCCGGTCGAGCGTCGTCTTGCCGGCGTGGCACGACTGCGGACCCTGGCCGAAGTCGCCCATCACCTCGAAGTAGTAGTAGGCGCCGCCGTTGTCGTCCGTGGCCTTGTTGCCGACCCGGTCGGTCGAGCTGACCCGGTAGCGGTAGATGGTGCACTGCTCGAGACCGGTCAGGGTCACCTGGTGCTGCGTCGTCGGGGCGCCGTTGAGGGTGCTGCGGTCGGTCGGGATCTGCTTGCCGTAGTCGACCAGGCTGTCGGACGCCTCGTCGGTGGTCCAGCGGATGATCGCGCCGTAGGTCAACGTCGGCTCGGCGCTGACGCCCGAGATCCGCGGCGTGCTGCAGTCGACCGGCGTGGCGTCGGACTTCGGGATGTTGAGGCCGCCGGCGCCGTTGTCGGCGTCGAGGTAGGTCACGGTCACCGTGTCGCCGTCGCTCGCCTGGACGATGCCGTCCGGCTGCGGCGCACCGGCGCCGATCGGGACCACGCCCTTGAAGGCGCCGCTGCCCGGGTTCGTCTCGGTCAGCGTGATGCTCTCGGGAACCGTCTCAGACGTCGAGACGGCGGTGACCTGGATCGTCCCGAAGTTCTTCAGGTCCGTGTCCGAGACCGTGACGTTCAGCGTCCCGGCGCAGTTCACCGCCTGCTCCTTGACCGTGAGCCGCCCGTCCCGCGAGCCGGACAGCAGCACCGCCTCGTAGGCGTCGACGCGCCCGGTACCGTAGGTGTTGTCCTTGCCCGGCTCGCCGAGGTCGACGGAGGTGTCCTCCAGCAGGGCCTTGATGTCGTCGTGCTCGAGCCCGGGGTTGGCCGCGACGATCAGCGCGACCGCTCCCGCCACGTGCGGCGTCGCCATCGAGGTGCCCGACTTGTACGAGTACCCGGAGCAGACGTCGTCGCTCAGCGTATCCACGCCGGGCCCCGACACGTCCGGCTTCACGAGCCCCGGCGGGAACGGCCAGTCGTTCCACGGTGCGATCCCCTGCCAGGTGATCGGCCCGCGCGACGAGAACCCCGCCGCCACGTCGCCGCAGTCCACCGCCCCGATCGTGATCACCCGGGGAACGTCGCCCGGCGTCCGGACGTTGTCCGGCTCCGCGCCCGACCCCTCGTTCCCGGCCGCGATCACCATCGCCGTCCCGGCGTCGATCGTGTTCTCGCAGTTCGTGCGCCAGGTCGGGCGGTCCGGGTTCTGGCCGTGCGGCCAGCCCAGGCTCATCGAGATCGCGTCGGCGCCGTTGGCTGCCGCGTACTGCATGCCGTTCCAGACGTCGACCTCGTCGGAGAAATTGACTCCCACGCGGATGACCATGATCTTCGCGTCCGGGGCCATCCCGGTCTGAGTCCCGCCCGTCCCGTCCCCGGCGATCGTGCCGGCGCAGTGCGAGCCGTGCGAGTTGTCGTCGCTCGGCTGGTTGGTGTTGAGGTCGAAGTTCCAGCCGATCAGGTCGTCGACGAAGCCGTTGCCGTCGTCGTCCACGCCGTTCATGTCGGCGGCGTCCATCACTACGCCGTTGTGATTGACGTCCTCGCCGGGATTGACCCAGATCTGGTTGGCGATGTCGGGATGGGTCCAGCAGACGCCGGTGTCGATCAGCGCGATGACCGCACCGCTGCCGGTGTTGCCGAAGTCGTTCCAGACGGCGGGCGCACGCATCAGCGAGACGCCGCACTCGACGGCGTCGGGGCCGGGGCCGTCGGTCCCGGCCGGCGCCAGCGGACGACAGGCCGTAGCGGGCCCGCAGGCCGGGCGGCGCGGCGGCCGGGGGCAGGCTCTCGTGCGCGCCGAGGAAGACGTCGCGCTTGGGGTTCCAGTTGACGCGCACGACCTCCGGCCGCGCCGCGAGCGCACGGACCGCGTCCGGCGCCAGGTCGGCGCCGACGACATTGCCGATCCAGAGCGGGCGGACGCGCGTGGCGGCGCCCTGCACCTCGAGCGCACGGAGCGCGGCCAGCAGCCCGGCCTGCGCCTGCGCGGCGTGCTCGCGCAGCACGCTCACGGTTGCCTGGCGGCGCGCGGCCTTGCCGGCGGCGCCGGCCGGCGTCGCGGCCCCGGCCGTGAGGGCGGCGACCCGGGCGCGCAGCGCGTCCCCCTCCAGCTGGTCGGCGAGCACGAAGTAGACCGGGATCCGGTCCCCCGGGCCGGCGGCGTCGAGCACCGCGGGGAGGTCGCCCATCAGCTTGGCCCCGGCCGGGGCCGCGGCTGAACCGGCGGCCGACGCGAGCGGAACCGACGCGAGCGCGAGCAGGACGGTGAACAGGACGGACGCGGCGCACGCCGCACGGTGGGACATCGGCCTCATCTCAACCTCCCCGGGTTGCGGGAATGTACCGGGAATGTCCCGCCGGGGGAACCCCAGAGCGCGGGAGGAACTGCTCGCGCCGGCCGCGCCGAGGTGCGGGTCCGGTGAACCCGGTGTCACTCGACAGCGGAAACCGGAAGCGCGTAACCTCACGCGTGTGTCGGCGCTTCACCCGGGGGGTGAACTCGTGCGGCTTTCGCCGATTGGCTCGGGCCTCGTGCGTGGCGTCGATCCTGGCGGGATTTCCGTTGCGTGGGCCGGCGTTCCCGAGGACGCCGGCCCGGCGCCGCCTCCGGGGAGCGGCGACCGATCTCGTCGAGCGCGCCGAGGCCCGTCTCGTGCAGATCGACGTCTCGGTCGTCGACCCCAAGGCCGGCAGCTACCGGTCCGTCGCCGGCCTGACCGCGGAGCAGTTCGACTTCCGGCTCGACGGCCGCCCGCTGGCGGCGGAGCAGCGCGCGGCGCTGCGCTTCGATCCGATCTGCGATGCCGTCGCGGACGGAATGCCGCGGCCGATCCTCGTGATCGTCGATTTCAACTACGTCGATGCGCGCGGCCGCGCGAAGGTCGCGGACGCGATCGATGGCGTTGCGGCGGGGGCCGCAGAGCGGCCGGAGGTCTACAAGGTCTATGCCCTGACGCGCCAGGTTCGCGAGTTGACGGCGGGTTTCACGCGCGACCCGGCGCAGCTGCGCGACGCGGCGGCGGCGATCCGCGCGGTCGCCTTTCGCGGGGACGACGGCCAGACACCGCTCGCCGGGGTGCTCGCGAGCGACGATAGCTCGGTCGTCATGGCGCTGGGCTCAGGGAAGGGCGGCGGCGGCATCTCGGCCCCACTGCCGGCCGCCACTGCACTCGGGGCGGAGATCCTGGGGGTCAGTATCGCGGGAACTGCGCCTTCGACGGGAGTCGGGCTCTACTCGCCCCAGGCGACGCTGGCCGCGCTGGAGGGGGTGCTGCAGGCCCACACCCACCTCCCGGGCCGCAAGGTGGCCGTACTCTTCTCCTCGCCGCGTTTCCGCTTCGTCGGGGCCGAGGCCGAGAAGCTCGAGCGCAGCCTGCGCCCGGTGTTCGACGTGGCGCAGCAAGGCTTCACGATCTGGACCGTCGACGTCGAGGGGTTGAGCGGCGGGGGCGGGAACTCGGAGATCCTCTCGTCGCTGGCCAACGATTCCGGCGGACGGGCCGTCCGGAACGTCACCGACCTCCGGGCGGCGCTCGTGGGGGCGGCCGAGCAGCTCTCCTGCTACTACCTCTTCAGCCTGCCGGTCGAGCCGGGCGGTCGGACGGGACGCCACACGCTGGCGGTCAAGCTCGACACCGAGCGATTCAAGACGCTCTGGGGCCTGCGCGTGATGGCCCCCTCGCAGGTCGCGGTCGAGGCCCTGTCCGAGCGCCTGACGCGCCAGCGCGTCGCCGCGTTGCTGGCGCCCGACGACTTCGTTCGCCCGCCGGTCTCGGCGATGCTCGACTACCCGACGACGATCCAGGCGAGGGCGGTCCTGCTCTCCCGCTTCCGCGTACCGTTGTCGGGGTTGACGTGGCTCCCCTCCGCGGACGGGGGCTTTGCGGCGCGACTGCTCGTCGACGCCGTGGTCCAGCGCGACAACGGGGCGGGCCTCGACCCGGTGTGCCAGATCGGTGGCGAGACACCCGGCGAGATCGTCCTCCGGCTGCCGAGGTTGCCGCCTCCCGGCACGCGCGCGGGGTTCACGGTCGAGGTTCCGTGCTCCTACCGCAAGGACGGGCTCTACGTCGTTCGCGGCGTCGTCACCGATCTCGAGGCCGGAGCGGCCGGGGCCGGGCGGAGCACGGTCGTGATTCGAAGCGGAGGCCGCGACGAATGGGCGGCGATGGCGGCGCGCGTCGAGGCCGCGTCGGGGCTCGACCTGGTGTGGCGCCCGGGCATGACCGCGGCGAAGCGCGAGAGCGGGCGCGGGGCGTTCCGCGTCGTGACCGAGGAGCGGCCGGCCGACGGGGGCGACCGCGTGTCCCTGAGCTACGTCCTGTGCGGGCCGGAGCGCGGCGAGGCGCGCCGGCGGGTCCGGCACCTGCTGATCGCGACCGCGTCCGACGGGGCCCGCTCCGTCCAGCCGCTGCCCGAGTCGGCGCTCACGCTGGCCGATCCGGACGGCGCGGGGACCTTCTGCACGCAGGCGCGGCTGACGATCCCGGAGTTCACGCTGCCGGAGGGGCGCTACACCTTCGCGGTCGTCGACGCGGCGGCGGACCCGGAGCTGGTGGCCGGGTCGATCGGGATGTCCGGGGCGACCGGCGTGGCCGGGGCGACCGGCATGGCCGGGGCGGGGAACGCCGTTCGCCCGCCGGGACTGCTCGCCTCGACCGCGTTCCGCGTCGCGCCGTAGGGGCCGGCCTCCGTGCCGGCCCGCAAGGCGTAGGGGCCGGCCTCCGTGCCCCTGGCCGGCACAGAGGCCGGCCCCTACAGCCGCTCCCAGATCAGCTCGTAGTGGCCGGACTCCGACGGCGCGGTCGTGAACGTGATCCGGTTGCCGTCCAGGACCGCGGTCCGCTCGAGGATCGTGCCGACCCAGTGGCGCACGCTCGCGACGCGGACCTCGTTGCGGATCGTGTTGCCTTCCAGCTCGTACCGCGCGCCGTACGCGATCGTACCGTCCTGCGGACGATCGGCCGGCGCGTCGCGGTTGATCACCACCGTCAGGTAGCCGCCGGGCTCGAAGACGACGAGCCCGTCGAACCACGCCGCCGCCGGACGACGGCGGCCGCGGGCGTCGATGTGGTCGTAGGTGACGAGCCGCCACCCGCCGACCAGCCGCTCGCGATCGATCGTCCTGCTCGCGCGCTTCGTCATCGAGCGCGCCGCTAGGGGCCTTCCTGGCCGCAGGCGTTGACGCCGCGCACCAGGTAGAAGTAGGTCTCGAGGTCCGCCCCCTGGCCGAGGTCGTCGAACGCGGCCCCGGTGCTCTCGCCGATCGTCGAGAACCCGCCCGGTTGCGGCGCCAGTGCGCGGTAGACGCGGTACCGCGGGGCCTCGGTCACGGGGCTCCAGGCCAGGTGGACGTGCGCACCGCCGACGATCGAGACGGCGAGCGTGAGGATCTCGGCCGGCAGCGGCCGGGCTCCCGTGTTGGTCACCGGCACATAGACGGCGTTGTCGTCCACCACGCCGCCGTTCTTCGGGCCCGTCGAGCAGGTCTCGTCGTTCTCGGCGCGGACGAGGTAGTAGAGCCCGCCGTCCGGCGCGCCGGCGTCGGTGGCGGCGAGCGCGGTCACGCCGCTCGCGACGCGGTGCGCCGCATCGGCCGGGAAACCGGGAGCCGGCCCGCGGTAGACGGCGTAGCTGCCGGCGCTCCCCGAGCCCCAGGCGGCGCTCCGCTCCCAGGACACCGTGACGCCGCCGCCGCCGCAGGCGTCGGCGTCCACCGCGCCGGTCGCCCCGGCGAACGACGGTGCCGCACCGCAGCCGCCGCAGGCGCCGAAGTCGGGCAGCGCGCCGTCCTTGAAGATGATCTCGTCGACGTTCCAGCCCGAGAGGTTGCCGGAGGCGTCGGACTTCTGGCGGAACTCGATCTGCACCGAGGGCTTGCCGTCGACCGCCGACCGGACGTCGTAGGTCTGCAGCGACCACTCGCTCTCGAGGACCGGCTGGTTGTTCGAGTTGTAGAGCGTCAAGCCGCTCGGGTTGTAGATCCAGGCGGTGGCCTGGTCACCGGCGCCGCTGTTCAGGCGGCGCTGGAACAGCAGCTTCGTGCGCTGCCACGTCGTGGCGTTGAGCGCGGCGCTGCGGGCGACCTCCGTCTTGCTCGGCTCGTAGTCGCCGGGGAAGGTCCCCTTGCCGCTCAGGTCGTGGCCGAGCGATTTGCCCTGGTTGTAGGCCGCCGCGGGATCGGGCCGACCGCCGCCGGAGCCGCCCCTGGACTGCGGCGCGCCGATCTCCCAGTCGCCCTGCAGCGTCCAGCCGTTCGTTCCGCTCTCGAAGCTCTCCTTCCAGTAGAGCCCCGGGATCCGGCCGACCTGGAGCTGATACGGCGCGCCCCCCTCCGAGGCGACCCGCTCGTTCCCGAACTGGTCCTTCGAACGGGCGCGGAAGTAGAGCGCCTGGCAGCTGTTCCCCTGGTTGATCGTCACCGCGTGATCGAGCACGAGCGAAGCATTCGTGACCGTCTGGCCGAGCGCCGGGGTCGAGCCCCACTCGACCACCGTGTCGCCGGGTTCGGCGGTCGTGAAGCGGATCGTCGCCCGGACGTCGGTGATCGCCTCGGCGCGCAGGTTGGAGATGAGCGGCCCGGCGCAGTCCAGGCCCGCCGTCGCGTACGAAACCGCGCGGGCCCCCGCGCCGTCGTCGGCGTCGCGGTAGGTGGCGGTCAGGGTGTCGCCGTTCGCCACCGCCAGCACGCCGTCGCCGGGCGTGGCCGGTCCCGCCTGCAGCGGAATCGACGCGGCGAAGACCGAGGTGTTCGGCCCGGTCTCGGTCGCCGTGACCCACTCGCCGGCCGGCTCCGTCGTCGAAGTGGCCTGGAGCAGGACCGTTTCCGCGACCGCAGGGTTGGTGTTGAGGTCGATGTCGGTGACCCGGAACGTGGCCGTCTCGAGGCAGTTGAAGGTCGGCTTGTCGATCGTCACGCGGCCCGCGTGGCAGGGCTGCAGCCCGCTGCCGAAGTTGCCCAGCGTCTCGAAGTGGAAGTAGGCGCCGCCGTTGTCGGCCAGCGCGAGGTTGCCGGCGCCGTCCGCGGAGCGCGCGTCGAACCAGTAGACGGTGCAGGACTGGAGCCCCGACAGGTTGACTTCGTGCGCGGTCGTGTCTCGATTGCCCGGCGTCGTCGTTGCCCGGCGGCTTGACCGGACCCCAGGTCGCGACGCTGTCGGAGGCCTCGTCGGTCGTCCAGACGATCCTCGCCGCGGTGTCGCTGACCCCCGTCGTGCCGACCGCCGAGATCGCCGGGCCGACGCAGTCGACCCGCGCGTCGGCGAGGTAGGGGACGTTCGTGCCGCCGTCGCAGTCGAGCGCGTCGACGTAGCGGGCGTGGAGCGTGTCGCCGGGGGCCACCGAGAGCTGCCCGTCCCCGGTGACCGGGGGGCCGGTCGTCGTCGGCAGGACGGCGTCGAAGAGCATCGAGTGCACCGTGCGCTCGGTCAGGACGAGCGTCTCGGGCGCGGTCTCCGTGTCGCTCCAGACCTCGACCGCCACCGTCTCGCGCACCGCCGGGTTGGCGTCCTTGTCGCGATCGCCGAGCACGACGGCCAGGTTCGTTCCGCAGGCGTAGGTCGGCTTCGAGAACGAGATCTTGAACGCCCCGGCGAGTTCCGCCAGCGTCGCGGTCGAAGTCTTCACGACCGAGTAGAAGAACTGCCGGTTGCCGCAGTTGGCGATCGTGTCGGTCGACTGGTGGTAGTAGGGGTAGTTCCCGGCGTGGCCGCAGTAGCCCTCGTTGTCGGTGATCCCGCAGACGGCCGGCCATCCACGCTCCCAGAACGAGGCGTGGTCGGAGGCGGTCAGCGACGGGCAGTAGAAGGCGTCGACGACGAGGCCGGTGCCATAGGCCGTCGCGGCGCCGGCGAACTGCTCGCCCAGCCACTGCGACGGGCCGTTGTAGTTGAGGTCGAGGTTCTCCGGGTTGGGAGAGTTGTCCCCGGCCCACGCGATCATGTCCATGTTGATCACGCCGCGGATGTCCTCGCCGCGGTTCAGCGCGTCCTGGGCGTAGGCGTCGGATCCCAGCAGGCCCTGTTCTTCCCCCGTGCAGGCGATGTACTTCACGGTGTTGCGGAAGGCCCAGCAGTTCATCGCGCGCGCGCTCTCGAGGACGTTGACGGTCCCCGACGCGTTGTCGTCGGCGCCCGGGGCGGCCCCGCTCGAGGGGAGATCGTCGAGGTGCCCGATCACGATGTAGACCTTGGACGGGTCGATCGCCCCCTCGCGGGTGCCGATCGCGTTGGGCGCGTGGGAGGCGTTCCAGTTCTGCAGCTCGGCGCCGAGCCCGAGGCCGGCGAAAACGTCGCGGCAGTAGTTCGAGGAGTCGCGGCAGCCCTGCGAGGTCGAGAAGCGGGTGCCGGTCGGGGGGTTCGTCGTCAGGTCGAGCCAGTAGTCGTCGATCTGCGCCGGACTGACGGCCGCCACGATCTTCTGCACGATCGGATCGGGCGCGCCGAAGTCGGCGCGCGTCGCGGCCGCTTCCGAGGAAACCCGCGGCGGGGCGAGGCCGTGCCGCGGGAGGCGATAGAGAAAGGCCCCGGCGCGGGTCAGCGGCTCCAGCGAGGCGCCGGCCGGGATCCGGACCAGGACCCAGTTCTCGGCCGACATCACGATCGGGCCCGCGGCCGTGAGCGCGCCGATGTCGGAGTCGTCGCGCAGGCCGGCCTGGATGTAGTCCCAGCGGCCGGGCTCGGTGTCGACGACGGAGGCGCTCCAGCCGCGCTCCCTCAACTGCGCCAGGCGGGCGGCGTCGCCGTGGACCAGCAGCAGCGTCTGGGCATCGAGCACGACCGCGACGCCGTCCGCGGCGAGCGCCGAGAGGTCGGACGGCCCGCGCCGATCGATCCGGATCAGCAGCGCGGGCTCGCCGCCCAGCGTGAGGGTGAAGCCGAGGAGCAACACCAGGGCGACGAGCGCGCGCTTCATGATCATGACCTTTCCGTTGGCCTAGGGACCTTCCGTTCCGCAGGGATTGAGGCCGCGGACGAGGTAGAAGTAGCTTTCGAACGTGGCGCCCGCGCCGAGGTCGTCGTACGTGAGCCCGCCCGCCTCGCCCAGGACGCCGAAGTCGCCGGGCACGGGGGAGAGCGAACGGAGGACCCGGTAGGAGGTGGCGCCGGAGGCGGCCGGCCAGGACAGACGGACGTGGGACAGCGACGGCCGCGAGACGGCCAGGGCGCCGATCCCCGCCGGCGTCGGCCGGCTGGTCGTCTCGGTCACCGGCACGTAGACCGCGTTGTCGTCGACCAGGCCGCCGTTCTGCGGGCCGGTGGAGCAGGTTTCGTTGTTCTCGGCCCGGACCAGGTAGTAGAGCGTGCCGGCCGGTGCGCCGGCGTCGTTGTAGGAGAGCCCGGCCACGCCCTTGGCGACGCGGTGCGCCGGGTCCGCGGCGAAGCCCGGGGCGGTGCCGCGGTAGACGGAGTAGGTGCCGCTCGCGCCGGTACCCCACGCGGGGGCCTTTTCCCAGGAGACGGTGACGCCGGTCGCGCCGCAGGCGTTGTTGTCGATCGCGGTCGTCGCGCCGGCGAAGGTCGGCGCGCCGCCGCAGCTGCCGCACGGCCCGAAGTCGGGCTTGCTGCCGTCCTTGAAGATGATCTCGTCCACCGTCCAGCCGGCGTACTGGTCCGCGCCGTTCGACTTCTGCTGGAACTCGAGGAAGACCGAGGGCTTGCCGTCGACCTGCCCGCTGACGTCCCACGTCGCGAGCTGGTAGTCCTGGTCGATCGTCAGGGCGTTGTCGGTGCGGAACAGCGGCAGGCCGGCCGGTAGGAAGATCCAGATCGACGCATCATCGCCGGCCCCGGAGGCGAGGCGGCGATAGAGCATCAGCTTGGTGTGCGCCCAGGTCGTCGCGTTCTGGACCGGCATCCGCGCCTTCTCGATCAGGCCCGGTTCGTAGCGGCCGGGGTTCGCCCCGCGGCCGGTCTGGTCGTGGCCGAGCGTCTTCCGGTTGTTGTAGGCCGCGGCCGGGTCCGCGCCGCCGCCGTACGCGCCGAGCCCCTTGCGGCTCGCCGATCTCCCACTCCCCCTGGAGCGTCCAGCCCGCCGGGTTGTTCTCGAACGACTCACGGTAGTAGAGGCCCGGGATCAGCGAGGTGTGGAAGAAGAACGGCTGGCCGCCGTCGTCCGCGACCCGCAGGTTGCCGTACTGGTCGGTCGACTTGACGCGGAACCAGACGGTCTGACAGGTGTCGAACTGGTTGAGCAGCATGTCGTGGGTGGTGACCCGGGAGGAACTGCTCGCCACCTGGCCCAGGGCCGGCGTGGTGCCCCATTCGACGACCGTGTCCGAGGGCTCGGAGGTCGTGAAGTGGATCGTCGCCCGGGCGTTCGTGATCGTGTCGACGGAGACCGAGGCGATCTTCGGCCCGGCGCAGTCCGCGACCGAGGTCGCGTACGAGATGTGCGGCTCGCCCGTGCCGTCGTCGGCGTCCTGGTAGGTCACGCTGATGACGTCGCCGTTCGAGGTCTGGAGCGTCCCGTCTGCGGCCGGTGCGCCGCCGGCGGTCGCGATCGAACCGTTGAAGCGCGAGGTGTTGGCTCCCGTCTCGGTGATCGTCACCCACTCGCCGGCGGGCTCGGTGGTGCTGGTCACGAGCACGACCGCGGTGTCGACGGCGACCGGGCTGCGGTTCAGGTCCTGGTCGACCACGCGGAAGGTGACGCCGTCGGCGCAGGAGAAGGTCGGCCGGTCGAACGTGACGCGGCCGGCGTGGCAGGGCTGGAGCCCGTCGCCGAAATTGCCGAGCGTCTCGAAGTGGTACCACGCGCCCCCGTTGTCGGACCGCGCGATGTTGCCGGCGGGGTCGGTGGAGCGGACCTCGTACCAGTAGGTGGTGCACGACGTCAGCCCGTTCAGGCGGACCTCGTGGGCCGTGGCGCGGGGCGCGCCCGCGGTGCTCGTCGAGGGGGGCTTCGTCGGGCCCCACAGCAGCAGGGTGTCGGACAGCTCGTCGGTGTCCCACTTGACGGTCGCCGCGACGTCGGAGACTCCCTCGTCGCGCACGCCGGTGACGACCGGGAAGACGCAGTCGCCGGTCGCGGTGTGCTGCCGCGCGACGTTGAAACCGCCCGAGCCGTCGTTGGCGTCGATGTATTCCGCGGTCAGCGTGTCGCCGTTCTGGATCGAGAGCGCGCCGTCGCCGGTCTGCGGGGGAGCGGAGGTGGTGCCGATCGTCCCCTCGAACTTCCCGGAACCGGGCGCGGTCTCGTTCAGCACGAGGGTCTCGCGGACCGGTTCGGTCGTCGACCAGACGGTGATCGTCACCGACGAGCCGACGACGTTCGCGTCCCGCACGCGGAGCGTGATCGTGTTGCTGCAGCCGTAGGTCCCGGCCAGGAAGCGCACGTTTCCGGCGAACGGGGCGGCCGAGGCGCCGACGCAGTTGGAGACCGCGCTCTCGCAGGCGCCGTTGCTGCCGACCGCCTGCACGCGGTAGTAGACCGTGAAGTCGTTGGACAGGTCGAAGTCGGTGTAGGTCGTCGCCGGCGCCGCGGGGGAGTCGATGATGATCTGCCCGCGGTCGCAGCCCAGGTCCGAGCGGAGGATCTTGTACTTCGCCGCGTTCGTCACCGCGCCCCAGTTCAGTTCGACCGCGTTGGTCTGGGCCTTCGTGGTGATCACCGGCTTGGCGAGCGCGGGGCAGGCCGAGGAGTTCTTGTTCGAGTTGTCGGCGGCCGTGCCGCAGGCGATGCCGTGGCGGTTGAAGGCCGCGAAGATCGAGGCCGCGTGCGGCGTGCCGTTGTTCAGGTTCCCGTCGTCGTCGTCGACCACGCGGAACTTCTGGAACCAGCTCGTCGTCGCGCAGCCGTCGGCGTTGGGAAGGGCGCAGTTGTAGGCGTTGCCGCCCGAGCCGGTCCGCGAGACGTAGAACAGCTTCTCCGCCAGCTGCCAGGCCGAATCGGCGTCGAGGCCGCCGGTGGTCACCAGGTCGCGCGCCGCGAGGTCCCAGACCGTCTGGCCGGCCAGGTAGCCTTCGCAGTGCTCTTCCTTGCCGCACGGCCCGCCGCCGCCGCCGCAGTTGTTCTGGATGAAGCCCCCCGGCGTCGCCGGCGCGTGGTTGACGTGCTTGTCCCAGTCCTGGTCGCGGATGCCGGTGCAGTTGAGGCACGCGTTGCCGTAGCCGTCGCAGTTCTGCGACTCGAAGAAGCCGCGGCCGACGCAGCTCTCGCGGGTCTCGAAGAGGGCGACGACGTCGGCGTAGGCCTCGGACGGGTTGTCGTAGCCGCCGCCGTCGTTGGAGTCGATCCCGTGGCCCCACTCGTGGACGAACACGCCCATGATCTCGCCGGTGTTGCGGCAGCCGCCGCCCGACTTGTAGAAGTTGACCGCGCCGTCCCAGTAGGCGTTGCAGGTCGAGTTGATGTTGACGTTGTCGACCAGCTGCTGCTTGAGCCAGTTGTTGGCGGGGAGCCAGGCGCGGCCCTTCTCCATCGAGCGGTTGAGGTGGAAGAAGCCCGAGCGCGAGGAGTGCGTGTTGCCGGCCGACGAGCCCTCCGGCACGACGCAGTCGGTGCCCGGGCCGCTCCGCAGGTCGAGCGGGTTGTCGCAGGTCGTGCTCTCCGAGATCGGGCCGCAGTTGTCCTGGACCCGGACGTAGGGGCCGGCGAGGCGGGTCGTGACGGTCGCGCCCGGGGGGCTGCACTCGTAGAGGCCGTGGTCGCCGGTCGGCGGCTGCGCGGACGCCGTCGACGGTGTAGTCGGCGAAAGGCATCGGGTAGTCCGGCTGCTCGCAGCCGGACGGGCAGAGCTGGTCGTCGGAGATCGGGTAGACCCCGCCCTTGATCCGCTCGTAGCGGGTGTCGTCGAAGAGGGCGGCGATCGTCCCGGTGGCGGCGTCGATCTCGGCGACCCAGGTCGGCGACTCGCCCGGCACGGAGAGCGTGAAGCGCCAGACGAGGCGGTGGCCGTAGCCCTCGCCGCGCGGACCGTTCCAGGCCGCCGCGGTGGCGCCCGCGGGATCGACCGGCACCAGGCGCAGCTCCGGGATGCCGCGCAGTTCCAGCGCCGCGGGGGCGGCGGTGCCGAGGTACTGCATCAGCGAGGCGTGGGCCTGGTCCGCCGAGAGGCTCGGGATCGGAGAGGTGCGCACCGGGCCCCAGCCGGTCGCGCCGAACGCGACGAGGCTCCCGTCCGCGACCTGGAAGTCGTAGCGCGAGCCCTCGACCGGGACGCCGTTGACCACCTGGCGGAACGAGATCTGCCAGATCCGCCCGTCGAGCCGGCCGGAGGCCGAGCGGTCGAGCTCGATCTGGCCGGCCCAATCGCCGAGGAGGAGGCGGTTCTGTTCGAGGAACAGCAGCGCCTTGGCGGCGAGCGCGTCGAGGGTCGTCTCCGCGCCGGTCGGCATCCACGAGATCCCGCGGCCGATCGCCAGCGACGGAAGGCCGGAACGCTCGTCGATCCAGGCCTCCCACCCGCCCTGCTGCCGGGCGATGAAGGCCTCCCAGCCGGTACGGAGGGGATCGCCTGCCGGAAGGGCGGTCGTCGAGACGCCGGCGCGCCCGATCGTGGCGCCCGGGTGGGCCACGGCCAGGTGGTCGAATCGCTCTGCGGTCGGCCGCGGCTGGAAGGCGGCCGCGGGCAACGCCAGGAAGAGCACGAGAGCGGTGACGAGAATCGCCGGACGAATCGCAACGCGTGACGCCACGCCAACGGACATGCCGACCTCCCCTTGAATCGAGGCTTGCTGCGCAGGACGTACGCGAAGCCCGCCGAACGCCGGCGGGCTGTGGACGCCGCCCGGGCAAGAAAAGCCAGTGACTTACTACGCTGACTGACTGGGAAGGTCAATCACGATTTCTGGTAAGCCGGGTCGGCCACCCCGCAGTAAGCCATGACGGAAAATTCAAGATGGCGAATTCAAGAAACCCGGCGATGGCCAGTCCGACGGGACGGTCCCCGTAATACAAGAAAAACTTACAGTTAGGTTTCCGTAACTTCGGGACGCCTTCCTTCGGCACACGGCGTACCCTTCTACCGCCGACCGGCGTTCACAACGGCCCACGGGGGGCCTCGGCCAAGGGACGGGTCGCGGTCGGCGCGCTCTGGAGGAGACGAAAGCAATGAACAAGATGACGCGTGGTGCGCGAATCCTGCATTCGCTGGGGAGAGTGCTCGCCGGGATCGCGCTCGTGGGCGGCGTGGCGCTGCCCGTGGGCGCGGCGAGCAAGAACGTCGACCTCGACAAGAACGGCTCCAACGAGAGCATCGTCGACCTGACGGTGATCTCCAGCTACCCGGCCAAGATCCGCAACAAGATCACCAACAAGGCCGTCGGCAAGACCTTCACCTTCCGCTGGCCGTCGGCCGGCCCCGGCGGCTTCACCAGCAGCCTGGGCACCGGGACCGCGGCCGGCGTCGGCACGATCTGGGACTGGCAGACCGGGCAGACGCTCTACTCCTACACCGGCACGGTCTGCGACAAGGACATCTGCTTCACGCCGACCAACTCCTCCGTCGGTCCGCTCGGGCCGTACAGCGTTCCCGGCCGCTCGCTGTCCCGCACCGACGTGACCCTCTCCGCGGCCTCGCTGACCTCCAGCATCATCTCGTTCTTCAGCCCGCCCCAGGTCCTGGCGACCGCGACCAGCGAGTTCATCCCGGGTGAAGGGGTGTTCGAGACGATCACCAACAACACGCCCGACCCGATCTCGATCGAGGTCACCAGCACGACCAACTGCTGCGACGGGGATCACCAGACGCTCTGCGACGGCGAGTGCGTCTCGTACCTCGACGACGAGTTCAACTGCGGGGCCTGCGGCATCGTCTGCGAGGGAACGAAGACCTGCTGCAACGGCGAGTGCACCGACACCGATTACGACCAGCGGCACTGCGGGGCCTGCTTCCAGCCCTCCAATCACAACGAGAGCTGCTGTGCCGGCCAGAGCGTGGACATCTTCTCCGACCCCGCGAACTGCGGCGGCTGCGGCAGCGCGTGCCCCGAGGGCCAGTCGTGCGGCGGCGGCGTCTGCGAGGAGTTCGGCACCGACGGCGTCTACGGGTTCTCCGGCGGCTCCCCCGACTCTCCGACCGAGGGCTGCCCCTTCGGCACGATCCGCTGCGGGGACGACTGCGTCGATCCCGCGCGCGACCCGCTCCACTGCGGCAGCTGCGAGACCGCCTGCGCCGCGGGCGAGGTCTGCTCGGCCAGCGTCTGCTTCGCCGAGGCCACCCCCTGCGACCAGCCGACCGTGAAGCAGGAAGTGCCCCCGGGCGAGAGCGTCACGATCTGCCGCTCGGGCCGGTGGTTCTTCGCCCGCGAGGTCGTTGGCGTGCTCCGCGCCTGCGGCGACACGATTCCCGACGGCGAGGAGGAGTTCTGCAGCGAGGGCCAGAGCGCTTCCGCCGGCAGCTTCAATCGCCTCGAGCCGGTCGAGGGCGATCCGGGACCGGCCTTCGTCACCCCCTACGCCGTGCGGGTGGAGGACGGGACGGGTGACGGCCTGCTCAGCCCGGGCGAGTCCGGCCGCCTGTGGATCACCGTGCTGAACGTCGGCTCCCGTCCGATCACGGGCGTTACCACCATGCTGATCAGCGACCCTGTCCAGCTGGTCGACGAGGACGGCGACGGGACCCCGGACGGGGCTCCGTACAGCGTCCTCTTCCCCGACAACAGCGCGAGCTTCCCGACCCTCCCCGGGCTCGGCCTGGACGGTGTGCCGGACTGCTCGCCGGTGACCCTCTCGCCCCAGGCCAGCCTCGATTCGTTCGAAGTGGTGCTTCCGCCGGAGCACCCGGGCGACGTGGCGCGGCCGTTCGTGCTCCGCGTCATGGGGACGGTGGACGGCCAGCCGTGGCAGCAGGACGTCCCCTTCAACATCGGGATCACCGGGCGCTGCGACCCGGCGATCGACATCGGCAGCTACGACGGGATCTGGGGCCTGCAGACCCCGATGTCGCGCCTCGTTCCGGAAGGCGACGCTCCCTACTATCCGCCGAGGCCGTTCAAGCGCGGAAACGTCGTACCGCTCAAGCTGTACCTCAAGTGCGGCAGCTACGTGCTGAAGAGCGGCGACATCGTGCCGACGGAGATCGTCGGGCTGACCCGTGTGGGATCCGGCCCGATCGACCTCTCGACGATCGACATCAACAACGACGCGGGGACGACGGACCACTACTTCCGCAACAATCCCAACAGCAAGCAGTGGCACTTCAACCTGCGTACGAGCGACCTCCAGCCCGGGACCTACGTCATGAAGATCCGGATCGCGGAGCGCAAGGAGTACGTCGCGGGCTTCGTGCTGAACAGGTAGCGTTCGAACGGCCCCGGCCGGAGCGATTGCCGCTCCGGCCGGGGCCTTCTTCTGCGATCGGCGCCCGTCAGGGTCCTTCCTGGCCGCAGAGGTTGACCCCCCGTACCAGGTAGAAGTAGGTCTCGCGGTTGGCCCCCGCGCCGAGGTCGTCGTAGCTGGCCGTCGCCGCGCTGCCCAGCGTGCCGAACCCCCCCGGCTGCGGCGTCAGCGAGCGGAACACCCGGAAGCTCGCTCACGCCGGCGGCGCCCTGCCAGGCGAGCCGCAGGTGCGCCCCGTTGAGCCGCGTCACCGACAGCGTGTCGATGGCCGCCGGGATGGCCTGGCTGGTCGCATCCTGGACCGCGGAGCTGGCGACGGTGTTGGCGTCGACCAGTCCGTGATTGTTGGGCCCGTTGCCGCACGTCTCGTCGTTCTCCGCACGGACGGCGTAGTAGAGGGCCTGGCCGTTGGGGGCCGCCGCGTCGGTCCAGCTGGTGCCGGCGACGCCGGCGGCGACGCGATGCGCGGCGTCGAACGCGATGGCCGGTTTCGTGTCCCGGAAGATCGCGTAGGTGCCGCCGCGGCCGGTGCCCCACGACGGCGCTTCGCGCCAGGTGACTCCGATCCCGGTGTCGCCGCAGGCGTCGATGTCCTGCGCCCCGGTCAGGCCGGCGAAGGCCGGCGCGCCGCCGCAGCTGCCGCAGGCGTCGTACTCGGCCGTGTTGCCGCTCTTGACGATGACCCGGTCGAGCGTCCAGCCGGCGGCGGTCGCGCCCGTTCCGGGTCCGCCGAACTGCTCGAACATCACCGCCAGGTTGGCGTGGCTCGCGCTGGCGGGGAGCGGGATCGTGCGCAAGCGTCCACGCGTTCTCGGTGATCCCGGCCGGGCTCTCCGTGCTCGAGTTCCAGGCTTCGACCCAGGTGTTGCTGCTCGTCCGGACCTTGATCCGGGCGATCCCGCCGGGGGACACGTTCAGCCAGCGCCGGAACTTGAGCTGCGGATTGGCCAGCCCGGCGGCGTTGATGGCCGGGCTGATCACCTGCTCGGTGACGCCCCGCTCGTAGTCGCCCGGACGCGTGCCGAGGCCGGTCAGGTCGTGGCCGAGGACCTTGGTCTCGGCGAACGCCGCCGTCGGGTCGCCCGGAGCGGACCCCTTCCCCTGCGGGGCGCCGATCTGCCACTCGCCCTGCAGGGTCCAGCCGGTCGTGGTCTCGAAGCCATCGCGGAAGACGCCCGGGATCATGCCCGCGTTGAAGGCGAACGGGGTCCCCTGGCCGTCGGCGACGCTCTGGTTGCCGTAGGCGTCGGTCGAGCGCACGCGGAAGTGGACCCGGCCGCACTCCGCGAGCGGGCCGAGCGCGAGCTGGTGGGAGGTCGAGAGGATCGGGTCCGAGACGGTGCTGCCGAGCGCGGGCGAGATGCCCCAGTCGACGGCCCCGGTGGTCGGTTCGGAGGTCGTCCACTGCACGACGGCGCTGTCGTCCTCGATCGTCGTGACCTTGATCCCGAAGAGGCCCGCGCCGGCACAGTCGTCGACCGCGGTGTCGAAGGCGAGCCGCGAGGAGCCGGTCCCGTCGTTGCCGTCCTCGTAGCGGGCGGTGAAGGTGCCGCCGTGCGCGATCTGGACGATCCCGTCACCGGCGAGCGGCGCCCCCTGCGCGACCGGAACGACCGCGGTGAAGGTGGAGGTGTTGGGCCCGGTCTCGGTCAGCACGATCCGCTCCGGCGTCGACTCGGTCGTCGAGCCGGCCCACGCGATCGCGGTGTCGACGGCGACGCTGGAGAGGTTGAGGTCCATGTCGACGAGCCGGAGCTCGACGCTGTCGCTGCAGGCCAGAACGTCCTTCCCCAGCGTCAGGCGGCCCTGGTGGCAGGGCTGGAGGCCCTGGCCGAAGTCGCCGAGCGTCTCGAAGGCGTACCAGGTGCCGCCGTTGTCCGCGCGCGCGACGTTGCTCGCGGCGTCGGTCGAGCGGACCTCGTAGAAGTAGGCGGTGCATTGCGACAGTCCGCCCAGCGAAACGCTGTGGCTGGTGGTCGACGGGTTCCCGGCGCTCTGGTTCGCGGGCGGCTTCACCGGCCCCCAGACGACCAGGCTGTCGGAGTTCTCGTCGGTCGTCCAGGTGATGCTCGCCGCGGTGTCCGTCACTCCGGAGTCGGTGACGTTGCCGATCACCGGGAAGATGCAGTCGCCGGTCGCGTGGTCCGTCCGCGGGATGTTGGTCCCGCCCTGGCCGTCGTCGGCGTCGACGTACCGGACGTCGATCGCGTCGCCGTGGGCGAGCGAGAGCAGGCCGTCGCCCGGCACCGCAGGGCCGGGGGTGGTCGCGATCGTCGCGCTGTACTTGCCCGAGCCGGGCGCGGTCTCGACCAGAACGATCGACTCCGGGACCGGCTCGCTGGAAGACCAGATCGTCGCCGGGAACGCTGCTGCCGCCGGCGTTGGCGTCGGTCACGCGGACCTCCACCGTGACGCTGCAGCCGTACGTCGGCTGCGCGAACCGGACCGTACCGGCGAACGGTTGCGCCGACGACACGATGCAGTCCGAGACCGGGCTGTCGCAGGCGTCGCTCGCGCCGACGGCCTGCACCCGGTAGTAGGTCGGGAAGTTGTTGCTGACGTCGGCGTCGAGGTAGCTGGTCGCCGGCGCCGCGACGCGGTCGAGGACGACCTGCCCGTAGCCGCAGCCCAGGTCGTTGCGCAGCACGCGGTACGACTGCGCGCCGGCGACCGGGAACCAGGACAGCGTGACCGAGTTGCTGCCGGCGCTGGCCGTGACGTCCGGCTTGGCGAGCGACGGGCAGGAAGCTGCTGTTCTGGTTCGCGGGGTCCGTCGCGTTGCCGCACGCGATCTTGTGCCGGTTCATGGCGGCGAAGATCGCGGCCGCGTGCGGCGTCCCGTTGTTCAGGTTGCCGTCGTTGTCGTCGGCGACGCGGAACTTGTGGAACCAGCTGCCCGTGCCGCAGCCGTCCGCGTTGGGGAGGGCGCAGTTGTAGGCGTTGCCGCCCGAGCCGGAGCGCGAGACGTAGAACAGCCGCTCGGCGGTCTGCCAGGCCGAAGCGGTGTCGAGCCCCATCGCGGGCAGGTCGCGCGCCGCGAGGTCCCAGACCGCCTCGCCGGCCAGGTACCCCTCGCAGTGCTCTTCCTTGCCGCACGGCCCGCCGCCGCCGCCGCAGTTGTTCTGGATGAACCCCGACGGGGTCGACGGCGCGTGGTTGACGTGCTTGTCCCAGTCCTGGTCGCGGATGCCGGTGCAGTTGAGGCACGCGTTGCCGTAGCCGTCGCAGTTCTGCGACTCGAAGAAGCCGCGGCCGATGCAGCTCTCGCGGGTCTCGAAGAAGGCGACGATGTCGGCGTAGGCCTCGGACGGGTTGTCGTAGCCGCCGCCGTCGTTGGCGTCGATCCCGTGGCCCCACTCGTGGACGAACACGCCCATGATCTCGCCGGTGTTGCGGCAGCCGCCGCCCGACTTGTAGAAGTTGACCGCGCCGTCCCAGTAGGCATTGCAGGTCGAGTTGATGTTGACGTTGTCGACCAGCTGCTGCTTGAGCCAGTTGTTGGCGGGGAGCCAGGCGCGGCCCTTCTCCATCGAGCGGTTGAGGTGGAAGAAGCCCGAGCGCGAGGAGTGCGTGTTGCCGGGCGAGTCGCCCGGCGGCACCGCGCAGTCGGTGCCCGGCCCGACGCTCAGGTCGAGCGGCTCGTCGCAGGTCGTGCTCTCCGAGATCGGGCCGCAGTTGTCCTGGACCCGGACGTAGGGCCCGGCCAAAGTGGTGGTGATCGTCGAGCCGAGCGTGTTGCAGGTGTACACGCCGTGGTCGCCGGTGTACTGCTTGGCGCCGCCGTCGACCGCGAAGTCTGCGAACGGCATCGGGTAACCGGGCTGCTCGCAGCCCGAGGGGCAGAGCTGGTCGTCGGAGACGGGGTAGACGCCGCCCTTGATCCGCTCGTAGCGCGTGTCGTCGAAGAAGGCCCGCACCGTGCCCGAGTCGGCGTCGATCTCGGCCACCCAGGTCGGGGCTTCGCCCGGCACGTGGACGACGATGCGCCAGGCCAGCAGGTGCGCGTAGCCCGCGCCGCGCGCGCCGGTCCAGGCGGTGCCGGTGCCGCCGGCGGGATCGATCGGGACGAGCACCAGCTCCGGTGCGGCGCGCTCCGCGACCAGCGCCGCGTCGGGCCCGAGGTAGGCGTCCAGTCGGGCGCGCGCCTCGGCCGGCCCCAGCGCCGGCGTCGTCGAGCGCGTCACCGGCGCGATGCCGGTCGCGCCGAAGGCGACGAGGTTCCCCTCGACCACCTGGAAGTCGTAACGCGCCCCCTGCACCGGGACACCCGAGACGGCCTGGCGGAAGACGACCTGCCAGGCGTGGTCCCCGAGCGGGCCGGAGGCGGCCCGGTCGAGCACGAGCTGCCCATCCCAGCGACCGAGCAGCGTGCGGTTCTCGTCGAGGAAGCGGCGCGCCAGCGTCTCGAGCAGATCGAGCGTCGGCGGGGTGCCGGAGGGGAGCGCGTTGCCGCGGCCGGCGATCCACGGGATGCCGCGCCCGGCGGCGAGCGCCGGCAGGCCGTTGCGCGGGTCGAGCCAGCTGCTCCAGCCGCCGCCGTGGCGGGCGGCGAAGGTCTCCCAGCCGGCCCGCACCGGGTCGCCCGCCGGCAGCGCCGACGCGGGAACGGTGGTCCGGCCGACGACCGCGCCCGGCTCGGCGACGGTCAGCGCGTCGAAGCGCGCGACCTCCTGCCGCGGCTGGAAGGCCAGCGCGGGCGCAACGGGAAGCGTCACGAGCAAAACGAACGACACGACGCGACCGACGCGCGCCAACCGACCCCGGAATTCCATACCCCGCCTCCCCGGTCCCGGGGTCGCGGGGCGAACGATGAGCGGGCGGCCACAGAGGTCACCCGGTCCGCCGGGCAGACCGAGACCGCATGGACCCTATACCAAGCGCCACTCCGCCGGTCAATCGGGTAATTCGCGCCGACCGCGGAGGACGGCGGCCGGGGATGGCGCGCCCGGAGGGATTCGAACCCCCAACCACCGGCTCCGAAGGCCGATGCTCTATCCGTTGAGCTACGGGCGCGCGGGACGGCTCTGCATTGTCGCGCGAGATCGGCCGGCGCGCGCGCCCCCGCCGGCCGGGCCCCCGGGCATCCCATAATGGATACCTGCCCCGGGGATGGAGCGGCTTCGATGGTCGACCTGACGCACCTGCCGCAGCTGATCGTGCTCTTCTTCGTGATCTTCGACCCGCTGGCCAGCTTCGCCGTCTTCTTCGCGCTGACCGAGGAGATGGCGGCGCCGCAGCGCAGGCGCACCGCGCTGCTGGGCCTGTTCGTCGCGGCGGCGCTCTCCCTGGTGGTGCTGCTCGCCGGGCCGGCGCTCCTGACACTGTTCGACACCACGGTCGACCAGTTCCGCGTCGCGGGCGGGATCGTGCTCGGGCTGCTGGGGATCAAGATGTCGCTCGGCGGCGTGTTCGAGCCGGAGGCCCCCGGCCAGGAGCGTTCGGCCCAGGCGGTCGCGGCGGTGATCGCGACCCCGCTCCTGACCGGCCCGGCGACGATCACCGCGATCATCGTCTCGGTCCAGGACTACGGAAAGCCGGTCACGGCGCTGGCGGTCGGGATCGTGCTGGCCGGGACGGCGCTGCTGTTCCTGTCGGCGCCGCTGGTCCGGCACGTCGTCAGCCGGACCGTGATCCAGGTCCTCTCGACGACGATGGGCCTGATCACGCTGGCCTGGGCCGTGCGCTACGTCACGGAAGGGCTGACCGCGATCCTGGGGGGACCGCGGTGACGCCGGTCGCCCGCGAGGCTGCGCACAAGTCGACGGTCGAGCGCTCGCGCTTCCACGCGCTGCTCTTCCCGGCAGGCGACGAGGCGGCGCTGGAAGCGGTGCTGAAGCGACAGCGCAGGGAGTTCCACAAGGCGGTCCACCACTGCTGGGCGTGGCGCGCCCCGGGGCCGGACGGCGCGATCGTCGAGCGGGCGAAGGACGACGGCGAGGTCGGGCACCCCGGGCGGGTGCTGCTCGAACTCCTGCGCCGGCACGATCTCGCGGGGGGAATCGTCGTCTCGCGGATCTTCGGCGGCGTGAAGCTGGGGGTCGGCGGGGTGTCGCGGGCCTTCCGCGAGGCGGGGGAGGGGGTGGTCGAGGCCTGGCGCGACGGGGGTGAGACGGCGCCGCGGGCGGGACGGTGAGGGGCGCGGGGGGGCGGGTAGGTGCGGAACCGGGGGCCGTGCGCCGCGGCCGGCTGGTCGCGGTCCGCGAGGCCCTGGTGCTGGGGTACGTCTACCCGGCTCGCGCCCTGCTGACGCACGGGCTCCGCCGCCCGCGGGTTCCCGAGAGGGTGACGCGCGAGTGGTGCCGGCTGCTGCTCCGCCGGTACGACGTGCGGCTCCGCCGGGACGAGCGCTCCGCCCCGGTCCTGGCCGGCCGGCGCTGCCTCTGGCTCGTTCCGCACCGCAGCGTTGCGGACTTCTTCGTCCACAAGCAGATCCTCGAGGGGCGCGCCGCGACGCTCTCCCGCTTCGTGGTGGCCGGGATATTCCCGTTGACCTGGCTGTTGTCGCGAATCGACCGCTCGGTCTGGTTCTTCCGCCGCGACCGCGCGCACACCCGGGAGGCGTTCCATCGCTGGCTCGATCGCGAGTTCGAGCGCTGCCCGCTCGACGGGTTGATCGTCTACGCCGAAGGACACCGCAGCCAGGGCGACCGGCCGCTGCCGCTGAAGGCCGGGATGATCCGGTACGCCTTCCGGCGCGGGATGCCGGTGCAGATCGTGATGACCGCGCACACCGAGAAGGTCCTCGACGAGAAGGGGCTGATGGTTCGCCGCGGGGTGACCGTCCCGTTCCGGGTCGAGCCGCCGCTCGAGCCGCGGGGCTACGCCGACGAGCGCGTCTTCTACGACGCCGTGCGGACCGAGTTCGAGCGCTCCTTCAGGGAAGTCGCCGGGCGCGCAGGGATGCCGTCCGCCCCCTGACCGCCCGCCGACCGTTCACCCCCGCCTCGCGGCCGTTCAGGGCCGCCCCGCGCTCCTTCCGACCGGGGGTGTAATGATGACCCCCGAGGGAGCGTTTCCATGAGTGGAGGCCCAAACGAGGAGATCCCCGTGACTGCCGCCCACCCGCTGACGATCTCGCCCCCCGACCTGGAGGCGGTCTTCCGCGCCCACCACGCCCGGGTCCTGCAGGCCGCCTACCGTGTCACCGGCAACGCCGCCGACGCGGAGGATGCGCTGCAGGCCGTGTTCCTGGGCCTGGCGCGCCGGAACGCCTCCCTGCCGGCAGCGCCCGAGCAGGCCGGCGCCTACCTGCAGCGGGCCGGGGTCAACGCCGCGCTCGATCTCGTCCGCCGCCGGCGGCGCGAGGCCGAGACTGCCGCTGGCCGGGATCGAGCCGCTCGTGGCGGACGAGTCGGGGGAGCAGCCCGATGCCGGGCACCGCCGCCGGACGCTGGCGGCGTGGCTGCGCTCGGCGCTGACCCGGCTGCCGCCCCAGGCGGCGGAAGCGTTCGCGCTGCACTTCCTCGAGGGCAAGGAGCACCAGGAGATCGCGGACGCGATGGGAACGACGCGCAACAACGTCGCCGTCCTGCTGCACCGCGCACGGCGCCAGCTTCGCGAGGAGATCGCGGGGCCGCGCCCGGGAGAAACGCCATGAACGCCCCTCACGACGACACGTTCGACGCCCTGATCGACGAGGCCGCGCGCACCGTGCGCGATGAGTCACTGTCCGAGGCCGAGGTCGCCGCCGCCGCGCGGCGCGTCGGCGATGCGCTGGCCGGCGAGCGCGCCGCCGTGCCCGCCGGCGCCCGCGATTCCGGGCACCCGCTGCTCGGGTGCGCCGAGATCCAGGCGCTGCTCGCGGCGCGCCACGACGGGACGCTGGGCCGCGACCGCGCGCTGCTGGTCGACGAGCACCTGAAGGGGTGCGTGACCTGCCGCGCCGCGCACAAGCGCGTGCGCACCGGGGCGCCGGCGGTCACCGACCGGCGGCGGAACGCCCCGGTTGCGCCCGCTTCCCGCCGCTCGCGGGCCTGGAGCTGGGCGGCCGCCGCCGCCGTGCTCGTCGCCGTCGGCGCGGGCGCCTGGCTGCTGCAGCCGGGCTGGATGGGACTGGGCCCGAACAGCGCCACGGTCGCGGAGCTGGACGGCCTGCTGCTCAACATCGGGCGCGTCGGTGCGATGCCGATCGCGCGCGGCGCGAAGGTCCCTTACGGCGAGACGGTGCGGACCGGCAAGGAAGCAGGGGCCGTGATCGTCCTCGCCGACGGATCGCGCATCGAGCTGGCGCCGCGCACCGAGATGACGCTGAAGCGCGCAGCCGACGGCACGGACATCGCGCTGGGCGGCGGCCAGGTGATCGTCGAGGCCAGCAAGCAGGGCTCGGGTCACCTCTACGTCACGACCAGCGACAGCCGCGTGGCGGTCAAGGGGACCGTCTTCTCGGTGCTCAGCGGCGAGAAGGGGACGCGGGTCTCGGTGCTCGAGGGCGCGGTCGAGGTCGATCACGGCACGGAGCGCGCGCTGTTGAAGCCCGGCCAGCAGTTCTCCAGCTCGCCGGCCCTCTTCGGGACGACGCTCGAGGACGAGATCGGCTGGTCGCGCAATGCCGACAAGCACCGGGCGCTGCTCGCCGAGCTGCAGGCGCTGGCGCAGGCGATCGATCGCCTGCCCGGCCCGGCCCCCCGGACGTCGACGCGCCTGATGGACCTGATGCCGCAGAACGCGGTCCTCTTCGCGGCCCTCCCGAACCTGAGTGGGCGGATCGACGAGGCCTGGCGGATGTTCCTCGAGCGCGCGCACGGCAACGAGACGCTCGCCGCCTGGTGGCGGGAGCACGCGGGCGCGGAGCAGGAGGCCCAGCTGTCGGCGGTGGTCGACAAGGTCCGCCTGGTCGGCGGCGAACTCGGCGACGAGGTGGCGATCGCCGCGCTCGCCGGTGACGGGCGGCCCTTCGCCGGGCTGGCGATCGCGGCGACGCTGAAGAACGAGGCGTCGTTCCGGGCGCTGGTCGAGAAGGAAGCGGCCGCACTCGCCGCGAAGGGCGGCGCGCCGTTCCGGCTGGTGGCGGGCCCGGCGGATGTCCCCGTCGACGCGTTCGCGCTCCCGGGCGTCGACACCCCGCACGGCCCCCCGGCGCTCTACATGATGACGCAGGGCGACCTGATGCTCGCCGCAACCGGTCGCACGGCGCTCGAGGCGCTCTCCGCCGCGGCCGCATCGGGTCGCGGCGGCTTCGCCGGGACCCCGCTCCAGGCCGAACTGGCCGCCGCCTACCGCGACGGCGCGGTCTGGCTGGGCGGAATCGACGTCGCCACGCTGCTCGCCCGCAGCGTGCCGGCGGACGCGAGCGAGACCGCTCGAGCGGACGCGCAGCGGGCCTTCGCGCTGTCCGGCCTCGCCGGGGCGAAGTTCCTCGTCGTCGAAGGCGACGGCGAAGGGGAGACCGCGGCGCTCCACGCCACCTTGATCTTCGACGGCCCGCGCAAGGGCGCGCTGGCCTGGCTGGACGAGCCCTCGCCGATGGGCGCGCTGCGCTTCATCTCGCCGGACGCGACGTTCGCCGCCGGGGCGGTCGTCAAGGACCCGGCCGTGATGCTCGACGAGTCGTTCGCGCTGCTCGGCGACCAGGCCTCCGCGGTGAAGGAGAAGATGGGCTCGATCGGCGCCGAACTCGGGCTCGACCTCCGCGAGGACCTGCTGGTCCCGCTGGGCGGCGAGTTCGTGGTCGCGCTCGACGGCCCGGTCTTTCCGACGCCGGCCTGGAAGGTGGCGGCCGAGGTCTACGACCCGGCGCGGCTGCAGCACGCGATCGAGCAGCTCGTGGCCCGGGCCGCGGTCAAGGCGGCCGAGGCCCAGCGGCCGGCCCCGGTGCTGACCAGCGCCGAGGAGAACGGCCGCACCTACTACCAGGTCGGCACGACCCCGCCGACGATGGAGATCCACTACACCTTCGCCGACGGCTACGTGATCGTCGCCTCCCAGCGCACGCTTCTCACCCAGGCGCTCGCCAACGCGCGCGCCGGCGTCTCCCTTGCGGGCGCCCCGGCCTTCGTTTCGCGGCTGCCGCGCGACGGCCACGCCAGCGTCTCGGCCTTCGTCTGGCGCGATACCGGCCGGCTGATCGACGCGCTCGGCGCGATGCCGCTCCCCAGGGAAGCGACGGCGCAGCTCGGGGCCCTCGACACTGGACCGATGCTCGACGTCGCCTACGGCGAGGCCGACCGGATCACGGTCGCCGGCGCGCGGCGCAGCCTGACCCGGATGCTGCTCCCGGCGCTGCTCGGCGGCCCCGAGCCGCCGGTTTCGCCGGCGCCCCTTCCCGAGGGAGAATCCGCGGCTCGATGACGCCGGCGATCGAACTCGACCAGCTGACGGTCCGGCTCGGCGGGAGGCCCATCCTCAAGGGCCTCACCGCCGGGCTGGGCGGTCGTACGCTGGGGCTGCTCGGCCCGAACGGGGCCGGGAAGACGACGCTCCTGCACACGCTGCTCGGCTTCTTCCCGCCGAGCGAAGGCACCGCTCGCGTGTTCGGCCACGACATCCGGACCGGGATCGGCGCGATCCGCCGGCTGGTCGGCTACATGCCCGAGAACGACAGCTTCATCGCCGAGATGTCGGCCGTGCGGTACGTGCGGCTGATGGCCGAGCTGTCGGGCCTCCCGGCCGAGCAGGCGCTCGAGCGGGCCCACGAGGCGCTGTTCTGGGTCGGTCTCGGCGAGGAGCGCTACCGGCCGCTCGGCAGCTACTCGCTGGGGATGAAGCAGCAGGCCAAGCTGGCCCAGGCGATCGTCCACGGGCCGAAACTGCTGATCCTCGACGAGCCGACCAACGGGCTCGACCCGCCGCACCGCGTCCGGATGATCGGGCTGATCCGGGACATCCGCGAGCGCGGCGACATGCACCTGATCCTCTCCTCGCACCTGCTGCGCGACGTCGAGGAGAGCTGCGAGGAGGTGCTGGTGCTCAGGGACGGCACGATCGCCGCGCAGTGCAACCTGGCCGCGGAGCGGCGCGCGCAGCAGCGGCTGGTCGAGGTCGAGACGGCCGGGAACAGCGACGCGTTCGTCGCCGCGGTGGCGCAGCTCGGCGGCGAGTGCACGGCCGGGTCGCGCAAGCGGATCAAGGTCCTCCTCCCGGAGGGGCTCGACGTCGCCCACCTCTTCCGCGCGGCGGCCGAGCGCGGCGTGCAGCTGCGGCGGCTGGAAGTCAAGCGCACGTCGCTCGAGGAGATCTTCCTGGCGGCGATGGGGGAGATCGATGGCCGTCTATGAGCGCGCCTACCGGGCCTACGCCGGACCGGTCGCCTCCGAGGCGGCGCGGCGGACGGTCGTCACGCGCTACGCGCTGGCCGACCTCCTCGCCAACAAGAAGTTCGTCGGCTGGTTCGTGGCCTGCCTGGCCTGGCCGGTCGGCAACGCGCTCTACCTCTACGGGATCAACAACCTCGAGATCCTCAAGCCGCTCGGGATCAGCGTCGGCGGCGCGCTCTCGCTCTCGGTCGGAGCGAAGTACTTCCTCAACTTCCTCTACGTCCAGGGGCTGATCTTCGCGTTCTTCACGACGCTCTTCGTCGGCCCCGGGCTGATCTCGCCCGACCTGCGCAACAATGCGCTGCCGCTCTACTTCAGCCGGCCGCTGACCCGCACCGGGTATCTCGTCGGCAAGGGGCTGGTCCTCGCGCTGGTGCTGTCGTTGATGACCTGGGTCCCCGGGCTCCTGCTCTGGCTGTTCCAGGCCGCCCTGGCCGGCGGCTCGTGGTGGTCCGAGAACCTGCGCCTGGCGGTCGGCCTCTTCGTCGGCTCGTGGCTGCTGATCGCGGTGCTGACGCTGCTGGCGCTGGCGATCTCGGCGCTGGTCAAGTGGAAGCCGCTGGCGGGGGCGGTGATCTTCGCGATCTTCGTCGCGGGCGCTCCGTTCGGCCTTGCCATGAACGCCCTGCTCGACACCAGCTGGGGGCGACTGCTCGACATCAATCACCTGGTCCAGACCGCCTGGTCCTGGCTGCTCGGGACCACGCTGAGCAGCGAGGTCGGCGACCTGCCGCCGTGGGCGGCTTTCGTCGTGCTCGGGCTGGTCTGCGCCGGGTGCGTCGTGCTGCTCAACCGCCGCGTCAAGGCCTACGAGGTGGTCCGGTGAGCGCCGCCCGCGTCGCCGGCGACGCGGCGCCGGTCGGCCGCCCGCGCGAGGAGCTGGTGATCTTCGACAACGTCTCGAAGTTCTACGGCGAGACGCTCGGGGTCAACCGCGTCACGCTGGCGATCCCGCCGGGGATCACGGGGCTGGTCGGCCCGAACGGCGCCGGCAAGAGCACGCTGATGGGGCTGATGACCGGCCTGCTGCACCCGAGCGCGGGGACGGTCTCGGTGCTCGGGATCTCCCCCGGGCACCCCGAGCAGCTGTTCCAGCGGGTCGGCTTCTGCACGCAGCAGGATGCGTTCCCGCCGGGCGCGACCGGGCGCTCGTTCCTGGTCTCGTTCCTGTCGCTGACCGGGCACGGTGCGGCGTGGGCGCGGGAGCGCGCGGCCGAGATGCTCGAGCAGGTCGGGCTGCGCGAGGCGGCGGACCGGCGGGTCGCGGGCTACTCCAAGGGGATGCGGCAGCGGCTGCGGCTGGGCCTCGCGCTGGCCGTCGACCCGCAGGTGCTGATCCTCGACGAGCCGCTCAACGGGCTCGACCCGCTGGCGCGGGCCGAGGTGATCGCGCTGCTGCGGGTGCAGGCCCGCGCCGGCCGGCACGTCATCCTCTCCTCGCACATCCTGCACGAGGTCGACCTGCTCTCCGACCAGGTCGTGCTGCTCAACGAGGGCTACGTCGTCGCGGAGGGGAACATCCAGGACGTGCGCGGCGAGATGCTGCGCCACCCGCTGCAGGTGCTGATCCGCTGCGACGCGCCGCAGGTGCTCGCTGCGAGCCTGATGGCGGAGGACGGGGTGGTCGAGATCAAGCTGCATCCCGACAAGGGCGGACTGTTCGTCCGGACCGAGGACGCCGACGCCTTCTTCCTGGCGCTCAACCGGGTCGTGCTCGCGTCCGGGGCGCGGATCGACGCCGTGGCGCCGGCCGACGACGACGTCCAGTCGGTCTACCAGTACCTGATCCAGGACGCCGGACGGGGGGCCTCGTGACGACCTCGGAGATCCGCGCGCTGCCGTGGCCCGTCTGGCGCCAGCAGTTCGCCGCGCTGTTCCGGATGGAGCTGAAGAAGGCGCTGTTCGGCAAGCGCGCGCTGCTGGTCTACGGGCTCGCCGCGCTGGCGCTGGTGCCGCCCGTGCTGCGCGCGGTGATCCCGATGTCGCCCGAGCGCACGGTCTCGATCGCGAACTTCACGCAGGGGCTCGCCAACTTCTTCGAGTTCCTGGTGCTGCGCTTCGCGGTCTACCTGGGCTGCGTCTGGATCTTCATGAACCTGTTCCGCGGCGACCTGCTGGACCGCACGCTCCACTACTTCCTGCTCGCGCCGATCCGGCGCGAGGTGCTGGTCGCCGGCAAGTACGCGGCCGGGGTCGCGGCCGGCTGGGCCGTCTTCGGGACGGTGACGCTCGTCGGCCTCGTGCTGGGGTTCCTGCCGCTCGGTACGGCGACCCTCTCCCGGCAGGCCTACCTGATCCCCTGGTACCTCGCGATCGTCCTGCTGGCGGTCGTCGGCTACGGCGCGGTCTTCACGCTGGCCGGGATGATGTTCAAGAACCCGCTGCTGCCCGCGGTCGCGATCTGGGCCGTCGAGGCCGCCAACCCGTTCCTGCCGGGCTGGCTCAAGAAGCTGAGCGTGATCCACTACCTGAACGCGCTGCGGCCCGTGCCGATCAACGAGGGGCCGTTCGCGATCGTGGCCGATCCGCCGCCGGTCTGGCTGGCCGTGCTCGGCGTGCTCGCGCTGGCGGCGGTGCTGGTCTGGCTGGCGATGCAGCGGGCGCGGCGGCTCGAGATCGCATACGGCGGGGACTAGCACGGCGCGCCGACCCGTCAGTCGATGGCCGCCGCGGGGGTGGAGGCCGTCGCGGCGTTGACGAGCCAGGACTCGAGCTTTCCGGGGTCGTCCTCCGCCAGGATCTTCTCGCGCGTTGCGGCGCTGAGCTCGAGCCCCCGGACCTGGAAGACCGCGAGGACCGCCTGGGAGAGCTTCGCCGCCTTCTCCTTCTGCGCGCGTTCCGCCTCGATCTCCGCCGGGAGCTTCGCGGTCTTGAGCCGGTCCCCGGTCGCGCTCGCGACCACCTTGTACCAGTCCTCGTCGTACCCGGGGTGCGTCACCTTCCCGGTCGCGTCCTTCACGTTCCCGTCGAGGTACTTGTAGAGCAGGAACTTCGAGAGCTCCCTCCAGCGGCTCACGACCTCAGCGCCGGCTTCGGCGGTGTACTGAGTCAGGTAGTCCCTGGCCAGGCGGGGCGACTGCGCGTAGAGCGCCGCGGCGGCCCTGTCGACTTCCGGCTGAGCCGCGAGGAACTTCCCCTCCAGCTCCCGCTGGACCTTCTGGATGTCCTGGATCTTGTCGTTGAATCGCGAGTAGGCGAAGTTCGAGACCTGGTTGAAGACCCAGAAGGCGGAGTCCCAGGTCACCTCGTCGAAGGACCCGGTTCCGACGGCCCAGTTGACCGGGATCTTCTCGATTCCGGCGTAGACCGGGAAGTAGACGGTGCTGTAGGTGTCGTCGACGCCGAACCACAGGACCCCGCCGATGGCGCCCGGGAGCCACGAGCGCGACTGGCTGACGAACGAGAACCCGGTCTGCTGCGTCGAGACCGCGCGCTCGTTGAGGTACTCGACGCCGTCGACTTTCCAGGTCAGCGGCCGCCAGCGGTAGGGCAGCCCGTACGGACCCGCGCCGACGTCCTGGGTCATGTCGAGCGGAGTTCCCTGGAAGTGATCGCGCATGAAGCCCATGACATCGGAGACGCTCACCTTGCGATCGGGCTTGACCCAGAGCGGGAGCGGTTCGGCGGACGCGTCCTTCCCGTCGGCCCAGGAGACCGGAATCTGCCGGGAGGGGGCCGCGCGGTGGAACATGCACCAGACCCGCGCGTCGCAGAAACGCCGGGTGCCGAAGTCGGTCGGGCTGTAGGTGTCGGCGAACGAGAACTCCTCGTCCTTGCCGCTGAACCACCCCAGCTCACGGGCAAAGGTGATCACGTCGGGGGCGTAGAGCGTCTCGGTTTTCGGGTCGTTCAGCGGGAACTTTCGGATCCGCGCGGCGTTGGCGTGCCCGGAGATGTAGCCGTCGGGAATGCGGCGGGCCACCCAGACCGCGCCTTTGCGGCCCTTCCCCTTGCCGATCAGCTCGAGGATCCAGACCTCCTGCGGATCGGCGATCGAGAACGACTCTCCCGTGCTGGCGTACCCGTGCTCCGCGACGAGGCTGGTCATGACCGCGATCGCCTCGCGGGCGGTCCGGGCGCGCTGCAGCGCGATGTACATCAGGCTGCCGTAGTCGATCAGCCCATCCGACCCGGCCAGCTCGGGCCGCCCGCCCCACGTGGTCTCGCCGATCGCCACCTGGTGCTCGTTGATGTTGCCGACGACGGCGTAGGTCTCCGCGACCTCCGGGATCCGGCCCAGGAACTTCCCCGTATCCCACTCGATGATGTCGCGCTGCGCCCCCGGCGGGTACTTGGCGGCCGGCCAGTGGTACAGCTCGCCGTAGAGCTCGTGGGAGTCGGCGGAGTAGGTGATCATCGTGGACCCGTCGGCGCTCGCTCCCTTCGAGACCAGGAAGTTGGTGCAGGCGCGGGCAACGGATCCGGTGAGAACGGGCGCCAGGAGCCAGAGCAGCGTGACGGCGGCGAGCTTTCTCATCGAGCCTCCGGAAAGGGCGGGAGCTTATCAGAGCCCGGTTCGGCCCGCCGAGCTCAGGCCGGCTTCGCGCCCGGCGTTCCTTCCCCGGCCCGTCGCAGGTCCTCGAGCGGATAACGCGTCCCGCGCCACTCGATCTCGCCGCGGACGAGCGGCACGATCGTCCCGCGCAGGATGATCCAGGCCCAGACGAACGCCGCGGCCGGGAAGAGCAGGCCCGAGCGCCACGGCAGACCCGCGCCGCGCGCGGCCGCGCCGACCTGGGCGACCAGCAGCGCGGCGGCGGCGGCGAAGATCCAGCGCGCCGGGGACGGCGTCACGAACGGCGCCACGAACGGGAGCACGTTCCCGGCCAGGATCGCCGCCACCGCGGCCAGCGCCCGGGGCGCGCTGAAGTCGAAGCCGGAGAAGATGTTCTTCTGCAGACCGTCCACCAGCGCGCGGAGGCCGGGGTACCACTCGACCGCGACCACGCCGATCCCCGACAGGACCGCCGACCGCGCTCCCGCGCGCTTGAGCGCCCGCGCCAGCGCCAGGTCGTCGTCCGGGCGCATCGCGAACGCGGCGTGTCCGCCGGCCGCGCGGTAGGCGTCGGCCCGCACGAGGTTGAAGGCCCCGATCCCGATCGCGTCGGCACGGCGCGGGTCGCGCACCCGCCAGGGGGGGATCGCGAGCGCGAAGTAGAAGGTGAACGCGGCCACCGCGGCGCGCAGCAGCGCCCCGCGCGCGTGGATCTCGGGCGCCGCGGCGAGCAGGTCCAGGCGCTCGTGCCGGGCCAGGCCGATCGCGCGGCGCAGGGCGTCCGGCGCGAACAGGACGTCGCCGTCGGTGAAGAGCAGGAACTCCCCGGTCGCGCGCGCCGCCCCGACCGAGAGCGCGTGGTTCTTGCCGAGCCAGCCGGGAGGCAGTTCGGCCAGGTGCACGGCCGTGAGGCGCGCGTCCTCCGCGGCCAGCCGGTCGAGGATCGCGCCCGTTCCGTCGCTCGAGCGGTCGTCGACCGCGACGATCGAGAGCTGCGGGTAGTCCTGGGCCAGCAGCGAGCGCACGGCGTGCTCGACCCCCGCCGCCTCGTCGCGCGCCGCGATCACGACGCTCACCGCCGGAAGCTGCTCCCCGGCGGCCGGCGGGACGTCGCGCAGGAACCGGAGTCCCCGCGCGACGGCGAGCAGCGCCGCACCCGAGACGATCGCGCCCGCGAGGCAGGCCGCGGCGAAGAGGGTGACGGGCGTGACGAAGGCAGGCATCGACGGCTCGATCGCGCCGTCAGCGGACCGGGAGGAGCTCGAGCCGGTGGACGCTGGCCCCCGGCAGGAACGGCGCCGGAACGCCGCGCGCCCAGGCCTGCTGCTGGTCGCGGTAGTGCGGCGAGAGCGGGTGCCCGCTCTGGCCGCAGGGCATCTGGAAGAAGCCCTGGGCCTCGTGCCCCGGCGAGACGACCATCCGCTGCGACGCGCCCAGCGACCCGATCTGGACGCGCGGCATGTCGTCGTCGCCCGGCATCTCCATCGCCGGCATGTCGAGCCACGCCCCGGAGAACGGGATCGAACCCGACAGCGGGTGCCGGATCGCGAGCGTGTTGCGCCGGCCCCAGGTCGCGTTCGCCAGCGCGGTGCCGTCGGCCGTCAGCTCGGCCAGCGTCGCGTCGAGCGCGGACAGGATCGCGTCGTTCCAGCTGGAGTAGCGCGGGTCGAGCAGGTGGCCCGGCCGCTGGCGCACGAGCTGCCAGAGCGGCCCTTCCCACTGCGGGAGCGCGAAGATGCTGAACGACGGATCGGCCTTCTCGCAGGGGGCGACCAGGGCCCGGAAGGTCTGGCGCGCGAAGTTGAGACGGAAGCCGCGGACGATCCGGTAGCCCGCGGAGGCGGTCGCGGCCCGGCCGCCCCAGGCCTCGATCAGTCGCCGCGCCTCGGCGCGCTTCGGGTCGGTCGCGGTGACGTCCGGACCGAGCGCCTCGAGCAGGACCTCCTTCCAGGGAGCGAGCAGGAGCGCGCGATCGTCGAGCTGCAGCGCGAGCATGGCCTGCTCGTCGGGCAGCTCCAGCGCCTGCAGCGCGTCCCTGATCTGCTTCGCGCGCGCGCCGAGGTCGTAGCCGCCGTCGCCGAGCCGGGCCAGCGCTTCGCCGCCGACGACGCGCGCGTTGGCGGTCCAGAGCGCGCCCCCCGGCGGATCGACGACGCGCGGCTGCTCCTCCGGCGCGAGCGCGCCGTTCCAGCCGCGCGTGCCGTCGGCCCAGGAGGTCGGGAGGCGCCCGTCGAAGCCGAATCGCCGCGGCACGCGCCCGGCGATCGTCCAGCCGACCCGTCCCGCGGTGTCGGCCACCGCGAGGTTCTGGGCCGGGATGCCGCAGCTCGGGGCGATCGCCAGCGCTTCGTCGACGGTCCGGGCCTCCGCCAGGGCGAGCAGTCCGAGGTTCACCGCGTCCGGGTCGTGGGCCGTCCAGCGGAAGGCGCGGGCGCGGCCGTCCGGCCCGCTGCCGACGATCGGGCCCCAGATCGTCTCCTGCACCTCGACGGTGACCGGCGCGCCGCCCCGGACCTCGATCCGCTCGTTGAAGCGCTCGGCGGCGCGGGCCCCCTCGGGGGTCATGTAGCGCGGTGGTCCGCTCTCCCCGGCGCCCGGCTCCGGATCCAGCAGGACAAGGTCGCCGGTGTCGACGTAGCTGTTGGTGAAGGCCCACGCGACGTGGCCGTTGCTGCCCGCGACGACGCCGGGAACGCCGGGGAGCGTCACGCCGGTGACCCGCACCTCGCCCGTCGCGCCGTCGCGGCGCGGCCAGGCCAGGGACGCGCGGTACCAGGTGGCGGGCACGGCGAGCGGCAGGTGCATGTCGCCGGCGAGCAGCGCCCGGCCATCCGCAGTGCGCCGGCCGGCGACCGCCCAGTTGTTGCTGCCGAGCGCGATCGCGTCCGGCTCGTCCGCCGCCGGCACGGCGGAGCTCTTCGGCGCCGACGGAGCGGTGCGCAGGTCGATCACCTCCGGTCCCGGAACCTCGGCGAGCTCGAACGCCGGGCCCTCGAGCGGCGCATCCCACGGCGTGCCGCGCGGGGCGAGGAAGTCGGACAGCGCGGCCGGGAGCGCGCCGTAGAGCAGCGCCAGCCGATCTTCGCGCCGGCCGCGGTCGTCCTGCAGCTCCAGGTACATCGCGTCGACGACGAGGAGCGTGTCCTCGGGACGCCAGGCGACCGGGTCGGCTCGCAGCACGAAGTACTCGAACGGCCGGGCCCGCAGGGCGGCCAATCCGGCATTGACCCCCTGCGCGTAGGCCAGGAGCGTGGCCTGCGCGTCCGGGTCGGCGGCCGCGACCGCCGCTTCTGCGCGCGTGCGGAAGCGGTGGATGCGCACCTCGCGGTCGGCATCCACGGCGACCGTGCCGAAGAGCGCCGCCAGTTCGCCCGCCGCCGCACGCCGCGCCAGGTCCATCTGGAAGAAGCGCTCCTGGGCGTGCAGGAAACCGAGCGCGCGGTAGGCGTCGAGCGGGCTCGATGCCGTCACGGTCGGGATGCCGAGGGCGTCGCGCTCCACCGTGACCGGCGCCGCGAGGCCCGCGAGCGCCCGGGAGCCGTCGAGCTGGGGAAGGCTCGCGCGCAGCACCTGGCGCACGACGCCGACCGTCGAGAAGCCGGCCAGGACGAACGCGACGACGATCCCGGTGGCCGCCAGCCCCAGCCGCCCGCGTCGGGCACGAGGCGGCGCTCCGCCCGGCGCGGCTCCGTTCGGCGGCTCAGTCGTGTCGGGGCGGGTCATCGGCGGGCAGGCTGGATCTTACCCGCGAAGACGACGCGGGGCAGGCCGGAGCCTGCCCCGCGCCGGGAACCCGGAGGGGAGGGGAGGTCAGCGCTTGCCCTTGGCCATCGCCATCGGAAGTGTGACGGTGGAACGAGCCGAGGGGGCACTCGAGGAGTCCTGGCTGGCGCTTTTCCCGCCGCCAGCCGGCCCGAGCTTGCGCTTGTCGCCCTGGTCGTCGGTCTTGTTGACCCAGCCGTTGCCGCGCGACGACTTGCAAGAGGTCGGATCGGCCGGACCCGGCGACAGGAACGAGCCGTATGGAGCGAGCGTGTCGGCGCTGTTGTTGAAGGCGTCGATGTCCTCGATGCACATCGAGTTCGAGATCGAGCTGCCGGAGGCGCCCGAGCTGCAGAGGGACGAGCAGCAGCTGGCGATCCGGGCCTCGACGGTGCCGTCGCAGCTTCCGCCGCCGGCCCGCGAGGCTGCGAGGTTGAGGTTGGCCGCCATGCACTGGCGCACGAGCTGCAACTGCTGCATCGAAGTCTTGGCGCCCTTGGCGTCCTGGCCGCTGATGCACATGTCCTCGGTGGCCGAGGCGACGGTCTTCGGCTCGGTCGAGTCGAGCGTCAAGCCACAGCTGTCGAGCGAAAGGTACTGGGACGTGACATGCGGGTGCGTGCCCCAGAAGCCCGGCGTCCGGGTCAGGCAGCCGCCGAGGCACGAGGGGTCGCGGTCGAGGTCGAGCGAGGCGAAGAAGTTGAAGTACGGGTCGGGGATCTGTCCGGCGAGGGAGAGATCCTGCTCGATCTGGTAGCACAGCCAGGTGTCGCCCGCGGAGAGCGGCACTTCGCCCTCGTAGACCGCCAGCTTGCGTCCGCGGAAGAAGCCGCCTGCCTCGAGGTTCAGGTTGAGCAGGTTCTGCTCGAGCAGGCTCCCGACGCCGCCGAGCAGCGACGCCGGCTTCGCGCCGGAGCCCGCCAGGACGAAGGTCCGCTCGTTCGCGGAAAGCGGCTGTTCCACGACCCCGCCCACCGCGAACCGCAGGTACGCGGACTGGTCGCAATCGAGCGCGGCGTTGAAGTCGAAGCAGACGAGCTCACCGGCGATCTCGTCGGCGAAGCCGGGATCGCCGGCGAAGCGGTCCTTGAAGAACCAATCGCCCCCTTCGAGGAGGATCGTCTCGCGCTGCGCGGCGCCGTCGTTGCCGCGGTAGGTAACCAGCATCGCGACGCCGTGCTGGCGGCGGTAGTAGGACATCCCGCTGACCGGGTTGATCTCGTTGAAGTTGCTCACGACGAAGGTGTTGCTGCCGGCCAGGAAGGCCGAAGGGGGCACGGCCGCCTTCATCACCACCTCACCGCCGTTGTCGCCGTCGTCGGGCAACGCGAGCCGCCGCGCGACCTCGGCGCCGACCAGCGGCAGCGAGCCGATGATTGCCGCGCCGCTCAGCGTGAGCGAAGGGTCCGCGGCGTAGACGGTGCCCCCGATCGGATCGCGGCGAACCTCTCCGGACCAGTAGACCCAGGCTTCGAGCACCGTGCCGGGGGTCGAGATCGCGAACGAGTTGGCACCGTCGGCGGTGCCGACGCCCGATGCGGCGGAGTGAACATCGCCGCCCGCCGTGCGCGAGAACTCGGCGAGCGGTTCGTCGAAGCCGGGGGGGAGGCCAGCGCGGCCGCGGCGCCGATCGGAAGGAGCGCGATAACGACACATACAGCGAAGCGTCTCATGGCAGCGATCTCCTGGGGTTCTCGCGGAATGGTTCCTGCATCCAAACCCGGCGGGAGGATCGCCGTCCCCGGTGCGTTCCTCCCCGCGGCGCGGATGGCCCGGCCGCTGGTGTCGACCCGGAAAGTACGGCGAGTAACGCCGCCGTCAACCCCGCTTTCTCTGCGGTCGGCAGCCGCCTGCAGGCGGTTGTCCGGGCCTTTTCGACCCTTCCGGCGGCTACAATCCGCCCCAGCACCCATGGCCCGCCCGGCATGAAGCGCCTCCCCCGCCACCTCGGCCGGATCGTCGGGGTCGCGCTCTTTGCGCTCGCGTTCTACGCGCTGCGGACGGCCCTGCGCGACACCCCGTGGAGCGAGATCCGGGCGGCCTTCGACGGCATCCCGCGCGGGCGGCTGGCGCTGTCGGCCCTGCTGGTCGCGCTCAACTACCTGGCCCTCTCGAGCTACGACCTGCTCGGGCTGCGCTACCTGCGGCTGCGGCTGCCGCTCCCCAAGGTGATCTTCGCTTCCTTCCTCAGCTACGCGCTCTCGCAGAACCTCGGCCTGCCGCTGATCACCGGCGGCTCGGTCCGGCTGCGCTTCTACAAGCGCTGGGGCTTCGCCACGACGGAGGTCGGGGCGCTGATCCTCTTCGGGGGCGCGACCTTCTGGCTGGGCTTCCTGCTGCTCGCGGGGCTGGTCTTCCTCGTGCACCCGGCCCCCTTGCCGCCGGAACTGCGCATCCCGCCGGCCTGGGTGCGGCCGCTCGGTGCCGCGATGATGCTGCTCAGCGCGGCCTACCTCTACTGGGCCGCGGGCGGCCGCAAGACGACGGTCGACCTCAACGGCGTCGAGCTCGGACGGCCGGGCTGGAAGCTGGCGCTGGCGCAGTACGGGGCCTCGACCGTCGACTGGCTGCTGGCGGCGGCGGCCTTCTTCGTGCTGCTGCCCGAGTCCTCCGGGATCGGCTACCTGCTGGCGCTGACGATCTTCCTGATCGCCGCCTTCGCCGGCAACGCGAGCCAGGTGCCGGGCGGTCTGGGCGTCTTCGAGACGGTCGCCCTGTGGCTGCTTTCGCCGCACCTTCCGGCGGCGCAGATCGCCGGCGTGCTGATCGCGTTCCGCGGGCTGTACTACGTGCTTCCGCTCGTGCTGGCGACGATCCTCTTCGGGCTGCACACGCTGCGGGGGCGTCGGGCTCCGCCGGGTCCGGCTCCGCCCTGACGGGGCCGGGCTATACGGTGCGCGAGCGCTCCAGGATGTCCTTGAGCTGCACCACCGCGGCGTCGCGCTGCGGGTCCTTGAGCGCCAGGATGTCCTGCAGCGCGATCCCGATCTGCGGGATGTACTTGGTGATGTAGCCGAGCTTCTTCTCCTCGGCCGCGGCGCGCGCCCGGCGCTTGAGGAAGCTGCCGAGCCGGCGGCCGACGTCCATCAGCGCCAGCCGGATCTCCTTGACGATCTCCGGGTACGACGCGACCGCTTCCTTGCTCTCGGAGGTGAACGGCACCCAGACCGAGGCGACGTGGATGAAGAGGATCGCCGGGCCGGACGGTGGCGCGCCCCTCGACTGCGGCAGGCCGTAACTGCGCCAGTTGGTCCCGACGACCGCCTTCGTGACGGCGCACGCGCCCGCCTGGTAGAGCAGGGGGACCCGGTTGGCGAAGCGCAGCACGTCGACCAGTTCCTCGGCCGGCAGGCCGCCGCCGTAGGCGAGGCCGACCTCGACCAGGAACGGGTTGCCGCGGTAGACCGAAGGCGGCCGGGTGCAGGCGGCGAAGAAGTCGGCCTTGATCCGCTGGCGCAGCGCGCGCTCGATCAGCTCGGCACCGATCGGGACCAGGCAGTTGGTCGGCGGGGCCAGGATCTTGACGTGCGGGATCGCGCGGTAGAGCAGCTCCACGGCGCGGGTGTCGAGCGTGCGCGGGTTGGCCTTGGGCGAGACCTTGGCCTTGGCGCAGATCTCGGCCGCGACCTGCGGGGAGACGCGCGAGAAGTTGGCGACCAGGGCCTCGGCCAGGTGCCGGTTGTCGCTGTCGCGCAGGATCTTGAGCAGGGTTCCCAGCTCGACCCCGTGAGGGTGCGGCTTGATCTCGCGCGCCTCGGGCGGCAGTTCGCTCGTCACGCGCTCCCAGACCACCGGCTCGCTGCCCGGTGAGCGGTAGCGGAAGGTCCCGTGCGGGTTGGCCAGCGCGGTCAGCTCCATGTACTCGTCGACGCTGCGGCGGCCGCGCTGGAACTGGCCCTCGAGCGTGATCGCGACCTCGGTCCCCTGCGGGATCGCGGCGTCCTCGATCGTCGCGTCGTGCAGGATCTCGGGCTTGTTGGCCCGGGTGTCGATCGCGATCTCGTAGTGGTGCGCCGCCTTGCGCGGCCCGGTCTTGGAGGTCACGACGACCGGGCGGCCGGTCGTCAGCAGGCCGTACATCCCGGCGGCGGAGATCCCGATCCCCTGCTGGCCGCGCGACTGCCGGTAGCGGTGGAACTTGGAGCCGTAGAGCAGCTTGCCGAAGACCTTCGGGATCTGCTCGCGGACGATGCCGGGGCCGTTGTCCCGCACCTTGGCGACGAAGCGGTCCTCGGCCAGCTGTTCGATCGCGACCTCGACGTCGGGGACGATCCCGGCCTCCTCGCAGGCGTCGAGCGCGTTGTCGACCGCCTCCTTGACCGTCGTCAGCAGGGCCTTGCGCGGGTTGTCGAAGCCCAGCAGGTGCCGGTTCTTGGTGAAGAACTCCGAGACCGAGATGTCGCGCTGGCGGGTCGCCATCTCCTGCGCGCCGACGGGGCGGCGCGCGGCGCGGGCGCGGCCCGCGGGGCGCGCAGGCGGATCGGGCGCCTCGGCGGCCGGAGGGTGGGCTGCCGGCGCCGGCGCCGCGGCCTCGAACAGGCTGGCCTGCTCGTGCTCCGGGCGCCCCGCTGCACGAGTGCGGCGGGCGGTGGTCTTCGGGGGCTTCGATCCGGCGGAACCGGCGCGCGCGCCGGGGGACGACTTCGACATGGGCCGGAAGGATAGCATCCGGGGCCGGGCCCGACAGCGGTCGTGTTGCGCCCCGGGAACCCGCCGCTACAATGCGCGCGCGATGCACCTCAGAGGCATGATCGAAGCGCTCAACTCGCTGTCCGTCGGCGAGGTCTCCTCGCTGCGGCGGCGGGTCGAGGAGGTGCGCGATCACGCGGCGCGGCAGGAGCTCTCCGAGATCACAGCGATCCTCGACGAGGCCCTCGAGCAGCTCGCGGCCTGCGACCTCAAGGCCTTCCGCCGCAAGATCGCGCACGCCGTCAGCCGTCTCGGGCACGTCCGCCCGCCGGTCGAAACCCGAGGTTGACGCGGCACTCCCGACTTCCGTAGGCTCCGCCCGTCCCTCTCCGGCGTGACCCCCAAGGAGGCCGTGCGTCATGGAGCCGACGACCCGCTCGCTGCCCGACAACGCCTATCGCAAGCTCCAGCCCGGAGAGACCTACCAGCCGATCGTCCCGGCCTCCTCGACGATGGCGCAATGGACGCCCCGCTCGGTCACGCTGGGTCTGATCATGGCGATCGTCTTCTCGGCGGCCGCCGCGTTCCTCGGCCTGAAAGTCGGCCAGGTCTTCGAGGCGGCGATCCCGATCGCGATCCTGGCTGTCGGGATCGGCGTCGCGCTGCCGCGCAAGTCGACGATCCTCGAGAACGTCATCGTGCAGTCGATCGGCGCGGCCTCGGGGCTGATCGTCGCCGGCTCGATCTTCACGCTGCCCGGGCTGTTCGTCCTCGGGCTGCCGGTCGACCTCGTGAAGCTGTTCATCGTCGCCGTCTTCGGGGGCTTCCTCGGGGTCTTCTTCCTGATCCCGCTGCGGCGCTACTTCGTCGCCGACATGCACGGCGAGTACCCGTTCCCGGAGGCCACGGCGACGACGGAGATCCTCGTCGCGGGCGAGGCGGGCGGTTCGCAGGCCAAGGTGCTCAGCGTCGCAGCGCTCGTCGGCGGCCTGTTCGACTTCCTGACGATCCACTTCCACGGCTTCGCCGAGGTCTTCACGTCGCGCTCGGTACCGTTCCTCGAGACGCTGGCGACGAAGTCGCGCATGGTGTTCAAGATGGACGTGCTGGCCTCGGTGCTCGGCCTGGGCTACATCATCGGGCTGCGCTACGCGGCGGTGATCACCGCGGGTTCCTTCGTCTCCTGGTTCCTGATCGTTCCGCTGATCGGCTGGTTCGGTGCGGGGCTGACGCAACCGATCGGCGTGGCGGCCGGCGGGGCGCTGATCGGCCAGATGACCGCCGACCAGATCTTCCGCAACTACGTGCGGCTGATCGGAATCGGCGCGATCGCGACGGCCGGGGCGCTGGGGATCTTCCGCAACTGGCGGGTCATCAAGTCCTCGTTCTCGCTGGGGTTCAAGGAGCTGGGCGGCAAGAAGGCCGGTGGCGAGCGCCGGAGCGCGGACGGACCGCGATCTTCCGATGCGCACGGTGCTGCTCGGGATCCTCGTGACGGCGCTGGCGATGCTGGTCTTCTTCATGTTCGGCGTGCTGGCCGACCAGCCGAACTGGGCCGTGCTGTCGCTCGCCGCGCTGGCGGTGGTGATGGTCATCTCGTTCCTGTTCACGACCGTGGCCGCCCAGGCGATCGCCACGGTCGGGAGCAACCCGGTCTCCGGGATGACGCTGATGACGCTGATCCTGGCGTCGGTCATCCTGGTCAAGCTGGGATTGACCGGAACGCCCGGGATGCTCGCCGCGCTGCTGATCGGCGGCGTCGTCTGCACCACGCTGTCGACCGCGGGGGGCACGATCACCGACCTGAAGGTCGGCTACTGGATCGGCGCGACGCCGGCGCTGCAGGAGCGCTCGAAGCTGCTCGGCACGCTCGTCGCCTCGGCGACCGTGGGCGGCGTCATGCTGCTGCTCAACCAGGTCTACGGCTTCGTCGAGAGCGCGGCCCACCCGACGCCGCTCCCCGCGCCCCAGGCCAACGCGATGGTCGCGGTGATCAAGACGCTGATGTCCAACGAGCCGGTCCCCTGGCTGCTCTACGGCGTCGGAGGGATCCTGATCCTCGTGCTGCAGATGGTGAAGGTCCCGGCGCTGCCGTTCGCGCTGGGGATGTACCTGCCGCAGGAGCTGAACACGCCGCTCCTGGTCGGCGGGATCATCGCCCACTTCGTCGCCCGGTCGGCGCATGGCGACGAGGCGCTGGCACGGGCGCGCAACAACCGCGGGACGCTGATCGCCTCGGGGTTCATCGCCGGCGGGGCGGTGATGGGGGTCATCGCCGCCTTCCTGAAGTGGCTCGAACAGGAGATGGGGGTGAGCTGGCTCGGCGTGGGCCTGTTCGGGAACGACGCCGGCCCCGGCGCCGAGCTGCTGGCGCTCGGTCTGTACGCGCTGCTGCTGGCCTACATGTACTGGGACAGCCGCCGCGCCGACGCGTAGCGGGCCGGCACGGAGGCCGGCCCCTACGGGCCGCGGGAACGCCGCCGCGCCGACGGGTAGCGGGCCGGCACGGAGGCCGGCCCCGACGGGCCGCGGGAACGCCGCCGCGCCGACGGGCCGCGGGAACGCCGCCGCGCCGACGTCTGACGCGCCGTGTCTGTAGGGGCCGCCCTCCGTGGCGGCCCGCACGGGCGGCCCGCAGGCCGCTACCCGGGCTGCCGCAGGTAGGTGCCGCGGGCGAACAGCGCGCGGTACTCGGCGACCAGCGCCGTCGCCTCGGCCGCCGGCAGCGCCCCCGCCTCGACCTGCACGGCGAGCTGCCGCTCCACCGCGCCGACGAGCGCCGCTTCCTCGTAGTGGAAGACCGACAGGACCTCGCCGACGGTGTCCCCGGGCACGATCCGGTCGATCCTGGTCCGCCCCTCGGAATCGATCGAGACGTGGACCTCGTCGGGGGCCCCGTAGAGGTTGTGCAGGTCGCCCATCACGTCCTGGTAGGCGCCGAGCAGGCAGATCGCCAGGTCGTAGGGTTCCCCGGGGATCGGGTCGTGCAGCGGGAGCACTTCCTTCACGTCCTTGATGTCGACGAAGTGGTCGATCTGGCCGTCGCTGTCGCACGTGATGTCGCACAGCGTGGCCTTGTGCTCCGGCATCTCGCGCAGGCGCGAGGTCGGGACGATCGGGAAGAGCTGCTCCAGGGCCCAGTGATCCGGCACGCTCTGGAAGACCGAGAAGTTCACGATGTACTTCTGGTCGAGCGCCTGCTCCAGCTCCTGGAACTCCTCGAGCGGGATCTTCTCCCGCTTGGCGAAGGCCAGCGCGCGGCGCGCGATGTCCCAGAACAGCTGCTCGGCCAGCGCCCGGTCCTCCAGCGTCACGAGGCCGTGGTTGAACAGGGTGGCCATCTCGTCGCGCTGCTCGGTCGCGTCGTGGAAGTACTCGCGGTAGTTCTTCCCCGACATGTCCTCGAGCATCGAGCGCAGCTCCTGGACCACGCGGGCGTGCTCGCGCGTCGCTCCCTTGCCGCCGTTGCCGGTCTTCAGGTCGGGCGTGATGCGCGCCAGGACGTCGGTCACGAGCATCGAGTGGTACGCCGTCAGGGCCCGGCCGCTCTCGGTCGTGATCAGCGGGTAGGGGACGCGCTCCTCGAGGCAGACCTCCTTGACGATGTAGACCGCGTCGTTGGCGTACTCGGCGATCGAGTAGTTGCGTGACGCGTCGGAGGCCGTGTTGGAGCCGTCGTAGTCGATCGCCAGCCCGCCGCCCATGTTGAGGATCGAGAGCGGCACGCCCATCTTGCGCAGCTTGGCGTAGATCCGGGCCCCCTCGCGGAAGGCCGCCTTGAGCCGGCGGATGTCGGGGATCTGCGAGCCGATGTGGAAGTGGACCATCGCCAGCCGGTCCAGCCGGCCGGCCGAGCGGAACGCCGCCACCGCCTCGAGCAGCGCCCCCGTGGTCAGCCCGAACTTCGCGGTCAGGCCCGACGACTCGCGCCACTTGCCGGCCCCGCGGGCGAACATCCGGACCCGCAGCCCGACCTCGGGGAGCGGCCCGTCGCCCGCCTTCTCGAAGGCGCGCAGCAGCAGCTCGACCTCGAACGGCTTCTCGATCACGATCACGACGCGCCGGCCCATCCGCGCGCCCATGATCGCGAGATCGAGCGTCTCCGGGTCCTTGTAGCCGTTGAGCGTCGTCAGCGCGCCGGGCACGACGTCCATCGCCAGCGCCGCCATCAGCTCGGGCTTCGAGCCGGCCTCGATCCCCAGCCGGCTCGTGCGGCCGGCCGCCAGCAGCGCTTCGACCACCCAGCGGTTCTGGTTGACCTTCATCGGGAAGGTCGGGCTGTAATCGCCGCCGTGGAAGCCGAACTCGTCCATCGCGGCGCGGAAGGCCTTGACCATCTCGTCGACCGAGGTGTGCAGGATCTGCGGGAACCGGAACAGCAGCGGCGTGCTGTGACCCTGCCGCCGCAGGTCGGCGACCACGCGCGGGAGCGAGAGCTCGAGGCGCGGGTTGCGGGTCGGCCGGACGGTCAGGTCGCCTTCCGGCGAGATCCCGAAGAAGCCCGCGCCCCAGAGGTGGATGTCGTAGATGTCGAGGGCTTCCTCGACGGGCAGTCGGATCGCCATCTGGCCAACCCTCCCAGAGCCGGCGCACCGGCCCGGTCTCGCTGTCGGTTCCGGGGGGAAAACCCTTGTGGTCCGCGCAGGCGGCGGCGATTATCGGGGCCGCGGGGCCGCCTGTCCACGGAGAATGGACAGGAAATCGAGAACGGACATATTCGACGGAGGAGGCTCCTCCTTGCTGACGGGTTACAACACCGACGTCCGGTTCGAGGGGCAGACGTACCACGTGCAGAGCGAGGACCGCGGCCGCACCAACCCGGTCCTGGAGAGCCTCGTCTACTGCGGCGGCCAGATCCTCCACCAGGAACGGACCGGCTACGACGACCTGGTGCTGCGGGGGGCCGGCGAGGCGGAGGTGGCGGCGCTCCTGGACCGGCAGCACCGGGACATGGTGCGGCGGGCCCGCCACGGCGAGTTCGCGGCCGGGGCAAACGGTCCCGGCGGTCTCCCGACCGCCGGCGCGGCCCCGGCGGCCGAGCAGGGGCCGCTCGCCGACCACCTCGCCGCCCTGCTCTCGACCGACGACGAGATCGAGACGCTCGAACTGACCTTCGCCTGCACGGCCGGGAGCAGCGGGCTGGCCGGCCGGCTCGCGGTCCGGCGCGCCGCCGACGGCACCCCGGCCGCGGGGGCCAGGATCTGGGCCCGGGTGGTCGGGCGCGGGGTGACCCCGGTGACCGTCTACGCGGGAGAGGCCGACGAAGCGGGGGAGGCGCCGGTCGCGGTGGTGGTGCCCCCGGCGGCGGCGGCGCTGATCTTCGCCGCCGAGCGCGGGCCGGGCGGCGGGCGCCTGCGGGTACCGCTGGGTGCGGAAGCCGGGGGCGGGGCCCCGGAACCGGCGCTCAGCCGCGCCTCCGGACCGCGTCCCGCATCTCGCGCTCGTGGATCTTCTTCTTGAGGACGTCCTTCTTCTCGTGGCGCAGCCGCCCCTTGCCCAGCGCCAGCTCGACCTTGATCCACGCCCCCTTCAGGTAGACCCGCAACGGGACCAGCGTGTACCCGGCCCGCTCGATCTTCCCGAGCAGGCGCTTCAGCTCGTGCCGCGAAAGCAGGACCTTCCGCGGGCGCTCCGGCTCGTGGTTCTCGAACGAGGCGTGGGTGTAGGGCGCGATGTGCAGCCCGATCAGCCACAACTCGCCGTTCTTGAAGCGCGCGTAGGCGTCCTTGATCTGGACCTTCCCGCCGCGCGCCGACTTGACCTCGGTGCCGACCAGCACGAGACCCGCCTCGTAGGTCTCCTCGATCGAGTAGTCGTGCCGAGCCTGCCGGTTGACGGCGAGGTTCTTCTCACTTTCGCTGTCGGAGCCCTTCGCGCCCGGTCCCATCGTGACCCCATGGTCGCGCGAACTGACTCCCGGCGCGACCCGCTCCCGGCCTCCGCACGAAGCGGGAGTGCATTATCCTTTTGTCAGGATCCCGGAGGACCCCTTGGCCCGCACCTCGCTCGTCCGCATCGCCCTCTCGGGCAGCGTTCGCCCCGTCTGTTGCCGGACCGGCGACGACCCGCTCGAGATCGGCGACCGCTGCGTGATCGCGATCGACGGCGGGCGGACCCAGCTGGGGACGGTGGTCCGCGTGCCGTCCGAGGCGGAGCCCCCCGGGACGCCGCCGACTCCCGTCCTGCGCGCGGCAACCCCGGCCGACGACGAGTCCGAGGGCTGGCTCGAGCAGCGGCGCCGCGAGGCGCTGGGGATCGCCTCCCGCCGCGCCGCCGAGCTGAACCTGGCGATGCGCTTCGTGCGGGCCGACCCGGTGGCCGCCGGGCGCCGCCTCACGCTGTTCTTCGTGGCGGAGGGGCGGGTCGATTTCAGGCAGCTGGTGCGCGACCTCGCGCGCGAGCTGCGGGCGCGGGTCGAGCTGCGGCAGATCGGGGTGCGTGACGCGGCGATCCGCCAGGGCGGGATCGGCCACTGCGGGCGCCCGCTCTGCTGCTCCACCTGGCTCGACGGCTTCGCCCCGGTCTCGATGCGGATGGCGAAGGTCCAGGGGCTGCCCGTCAACCCGGCGAAGATCTCGGGCCAGTGCGGGCGACTGATGTGCTGCCTGCGCTACGAGGTCGGCGATGCGGACCGCGGGGCGCGGGACGGCGAGCGCGAGTAGCGCCCGCCACCCGCGTCCGGGCCGCGGATCCTAGTCCTTCTTCCCCCACAGGATCAGTCGCGCCTTGTCGGCCTTCATCAGGTTCTTCCGGTACTTGAAGGTCACCTTCTCGACCTTCGCTCCGCCGCCCGGCAGATCCAGCGTGTCGAAGGCGCCCGCCGGCAGGAAGTCGCGCACCTTCCAGTCGATCGTCTTGCCGCCCTTCAGGTGGACCTTCACCTCGTCGAAGTTGATGCCGGTGTCCTTGACCTGGAGCCGCAGCTTCGACAGCTCTCCGTCGTGGTCGCAGCTGATCGAGTCCTTCTCCGACGTCATGCTGGCCGTTTCCTCTCCGAGCTTCTTCCAGTCTTTCTGCCAGCTGTCGTCGTCGCCGGCGAACACCGGCCAGGCGAGAGCCAGGACGAAAAGGACCGCGAACGTAATGAACGTGTTCCGACGCATGCTTCCTCCCTTCGGGCCGCTTCGGGCGGGACTCTATCACCAGCCCCCGCGCACGACGAGTTGGGCGTTGAGCCCCGGCCCGTCGGCGGCGACCGCGTCCGGAGTCGCGGGATAGGCGTGGTCGAAGAGGTTGCCGACAATCAGCTCGAGCCCGAAGAGCGGTGACAGCTGGTAGCCGGCGCCGATCCCGACGAGCCCGTAGCCGGGGGTATCGATCTCGGTCGGGCCGGGCCGGTCGTCGGCCCGGACCGCCTCTCCCCGCAGTCGCAGCCACCAGCGGTCGGCCGGGCGGTAGAGCAGCGTCGCCATCCCGTACAGCGGGGGCACGTCGGCCGGGAAGCTGCCGTCCTCGACGATTTCGCCCCGCGTCCAACTCCCCCCCAGGCCGAGCACGAAGCGCGGGCCGATGTCGATCTCGGTTTCCAGCTCAACCCCCTCGAGCTTCTCGGTGCCCCCGTTTCGGAAGAAGAAGTTCGCGCTCCCGACCGGTTCCTCGTAGCGCTCGATCAGGTCGAAGATGCGGTAGCTGTAGACGTAGCCGGCGAAACGCCAGCTCCCGGCGGTGCGGCGCACCGCGAGGTCCCACTGGCTGGTCGTCTCCGGCTGCAGGTCGGGGTTGCCGGTGACGACGCCGCGCCCGGTCGGCCCGACGAAGTAGAGGTCCGACAGGCCGGGAGCGCGGAAGGCGCGCGCCCACTGCAGCGCGATCTCCCACGGGCCGGCGACGTTCCAGGTGAGTGCCGCGAAGCCGGTGATCGCGTCCTCCCGGCTGGACTGGTCGCCGAAGCTGGCGCCCGTGCTCTCCGTCTTCAGCCAGTCGCCGCGAACGCCGGCCGCTGCGACCAGCCGGTTCTGCGCGAACGGGAGCGAGGCCTCGACGAAGGCCCCCAGGTCGAGCCGGCTGGCGTCCTCGATCGACTCATTGCGGACGACGCTCGTCACCTGGCCCGCCGTGTCGTAGCGCGTCGTCGTGTCGATCGCGTTGAGGCCGAAGCGCGAGATCGCCTCGACGCCGGAGGAGAAGCGCAGCGCGCCGAAGCTGCGCGCGCCGACGGCGCGCAGCGAAGCGTCGTACGAGGTGACGTCGGCCTCCTGGATCCGTCGCGTGACGGCGGGCGGCCCCGGCTGCGGAAAACGCTCGCGCTCGGTGACCAGCTCGTAGCGGCCGACGAAGCCGCGCAGCTCCAGCGTGTCGAAGCCGAGCCCCCCCGGCAGGTCGGCGCCGAGAGCCAGGCGCGTCGCGTCCTCCTCCGGGTACCAGGCCCGCGTCAGGTTCGAGTCCTGCGCCGGCTTGCCCGTGTCCCAGGCCTGGCCGTCGTACGCGTTGAACCAGACCCGAGCGGTCCCGACCGGCCAGAGACCGCCCAGTCCCAGGTTCCGGTCGCGGGAGCTCGAGTTGTCGACGGTCCCGTCGGGGGAGTTGTAGTCGCCGAACCAGCGCTGCTGCCCGGCGAAGGTCATCGCCCCGCTGCCGACCGGCAGGTTGAGCGCGACGCCCCCCGTCGCCATCGGCTGCCCCGCGCCGCCCGAGACCTCGTAGCGCCCGAACGACACGCCCGGCTGGGGGAGCGGCGTGCGGGCGTGGATCACGCCGCCGATCGCGTCGGAGCCATACGCCACCGACCCCGGTCCGCGCACGATCTCGAGCCCCTGCAGCATGAAGGGCTGCAGGTAGCTCGCCGAGGGGCCGGCGCGGCGCTCGGCCGTGACGCGCCCGTCGTCGATCAGGATCAGGGTCCGGCCGCGGGCCAGGCCGCGCACCGAGGGAACGACCGACTGGCCCTCTTCCAGCCGTCCGACGCCCGGGATGTCCATCAGCGCGTCGGTCAGCCGCGCCGGCTGCCGGCGGTTCATCTCCTCGCGCGTGACCAGGTTCGGGGCCGATGCGGGGGGGCCGAGCGTGGTCGGCGCGACGTCGGTTCGGACCGTCAGCTCGGCCTTCGCCTCCGGCGGAAGCCGCAGCTCGACCGCGTCGTCCCGCTCGACCAGCACCGTGCCGAGGAACGCCCCGCGCGCGTCGAGCACGACCAGCTCGAAGGGGATCGGCGGCCGGGGATCGAGCGCGAAGCGACCGTCCTCGTCGGTGATGACCGAGCCGGCGCGGCCGGTGACCGAGACCCGCGCGTCGGCCACCGGCCGCCCCTCGGCATCCACCAGCCTGTAGGGGCCGGCCTCTGTGCCGGCCCGCCCGGCCTCTGCGGCTGCCGGCCCGCCCGGCCGGCGCAGAAAGAGCTGCGAGTGCGAACGCGGCGAGTACGAAACGGCCGAACCGAGACAGCGAGCCGCGCATCGTTGGCTACTTCTCCTCCGGAAACAGCGGCGCCAGCTCGGCTTTCGTCGGGGGCGGTGTCGCCAGGCTGACCAGGAACAGCAGGCCGATCGAGATCGCGGCCGAGAAATAGATGCTGGGGATCCCCCACGGGTCGCCGTCGACCATCACCGCCGGCGCCAGCATCGGCAGCACGACGTCGAGCGCCAGCACGGCGGCCGCGCCCCCGACGATCGAGGCCAGGCCGCCCTGCCAGGTCGCGCGCTTCCAGGCCAGTGCGGCCAGCAGGGCCGGCGTGATCGACACGCCGTACACGGTGTAGGCGAAGTAGGAGTACTTCAGCACCGAGATGTTCAGGCCGAAGTAGGTCGGGATCCAGATCATCATGAAGGCCGCCAGGCCGACCAGCACGACGAAGACCTTCTGCAGCGCGACCATCGTCTTCTGGTCGGCCCCCGGGTTGATGAAGCGCTGGTAGATGTCGCGCATGATGTTGGTCGTCGGCGACAGCAGGTAGTTCATGCCGGTCGAGATCACGACCGCGCAGGCCGCGCCGAGCAGCAGCAGCCCGACGAACACGGCGATCCCGGAGCTGCCGATCAGGTCGCCGGCAGCCTGCAGCACGAGCGAGGCCGGGTCGATCCCGATCTTCGCGTGGGCGATCGTCGCGGCGTCGGTCGCGCCGCTGAACCCTTCGTTGAGCAGCGTGTGCAGCGGGGCGACCTGGGACGGACTCAGGTTGCCCCGCGTCGCCGCCTCCTGCGCGAGCTGGATCGCGCGCGCCACGGCATCCCCCGGCGGGAGCGCACCCGCGGCGACCTGCTCCTTGACGGTTCCCGCGATCCGGAAGGCCGTGACCTCGGGCCAGTGCCGGGCCGAACTGTAGATCGCGATCGCCACGACCAGCGTCTCGACGACGATCGTCCCGACAATCCAGAGCGCCACCGCCTTGCGCGCCTCGGCCGGCGAGCGGGCCGAGTAGAACTTCTGGTACATCGACTGGATGCCCATCAGCAGCAGCAGCGTGGCCAGGAAGTAGCCTCCCGCCTTGAGCGCCGGGTGCGCGCCGAAATCGGAGGCGAAGACCGTGAAGTGCTGCGCGGGGAGCGCCGCCGCGGCCGCGCCGGCGCCGCCCGCCGCCGCGACCGTGAACGGCAGCGCCGCGGCGCAGGCCAGGACGATGATGATTCCGTTGGGGAGGTCGGTGTGGGCGACCGCCAGCATCCCGCCGAGCGCGGTGAAGAAGATCACGAAGCCGGCCGCGATCGCCTGCCCGGTCGCGACCGAGATCGCGCCGCCGGAGGCGACGTTGAGGATGTATCCGCCGGCCCGGAACTGGTAGGAGACGATCGTCGTGAAGGCGATGATCAGCGCGATCGCGCCGAACAGCCGGGCGAACTTGCCGTACCGGACCTCGAGGATGTCGCCGACCGTGTACTGGCCGAAGCCCCGGATCTTGGCGGCCAGGAAGTAGATCACCGCGATCCCGACCCAGGCCCCGGCGGGCAGCCAGAGCGACGACCAGCCGGCCTTCGCCGCGTACTCGGCGCCGGCGATGAACGAGCCCGACCCGATCCAGGTGCAGACCAGCGTGAAGACCATCACGGTCATCGAGAGCTTGCGCCCCGCGACCATGAAGTCGTCCTGCGACTGGATCTGCCGCGAGCGGACGAAGTTGAAGCCGGCGAGGACGAGCAGGTACGCGAGGACGACCCACAGAGCCCAGCTCACAGCGCCTCCCGCGCGGGATGGGCGGTGCGTCCCGCGGCGGGCGCCATCCTACCCCCCCGGGAGGCCGTTTATCAGCCCGGCCCGTCCTCGAGCGGGACGCCGGCCTCCGCGAGCAGCGCCTTGACCTCCGCGCGCGTGCGGCCCAGCTCGCGCGCCAGGCGACGGAGCGCACGCCGCGCGTCGCCTTCCTCCAGCTCGCGCGCCATCGCGAACAGGACGCCGCAGGCGGTCGCCGTCGATCGGGCCGCGCGGAGCGGGCCGGCACGGAGGCCGGCCCCTACGGTTGGCGCAGCAGACCGATCGTCTCGCACCCCGTCGGGGCCGGCCTCCGTGCCGGCCCGCCCTGCGTCCGTCCGCTCGCGCTCTGCGCCCACGCCCTCCACGACCAGCACGATCTCCCCGCGGATCGCGTCGCGTGCGGCAAGCGAGGCCCGGATCGCCGAAAGCGGCGCGCGCAGCACTTCCTCGTACAGCTTGGTCAGCTCGCGGCAGAGCGCGGCCTCGCGGTCGCCGAAGGCGGCGATCATCGCGTCGAGCGCCTTCAGCGCGCGGTGCGGCGCCTCGTAGAAGACCAGCGTCTCCGGTTCCGCCGCGAGCGCGGCGAGCGCCCGCCGCCGCGCGGCCGCGGCCGCCGGCAGGAACCCCGCAAAGCGGAAGCGGTCGGCCGGGAAGCCGGCCACCGAGAGCGCCGCCGCGACGGCGCTGGGCCCCGCGATCGCGACGACCGCGTGCCCCGCGGCGTGCGCCGCCGCGACCAGCCGGTGGCCGGGGTCGGAGATCGCCGGCGTGCCGCCGTCGGTGACCAGCGCGATCGTCTTCCCCTCGGCCAGCGTGGCCAGCAGCCCGGCCAGCCCCGCGACCTCGTTGAACTTGTGGCTCGACACCAGCCGCTTCGACAGCCCGAGGTGGGACAGCAGCGGGAGCGTGCGTCGCGTGTCCTCGGCCGCGACCAGGTCGGCCTCCGCCAGCGCCGTGGCCGCGCGCGGCGAGAGGTCGCCGAGGTTGCCGAGCGGGGTGGCGACGACCAGCAGCCGCCCGCGCGCGGGAGCCGTCACGTCAAGGCTCCAGGGCGAGGCCCGAGCCCGCCTCGACCCGTCCGATCCGACAGCCCTCCGCGGCCTCGGCGGCCAGCGCGGCGCGGAAGACCGGCTCGGCGCCGGGCGGCACGGCGAGCAGCAGGCCGCCCGAGGTCTGCGGGTCGAACAGCAGCGCGCGGTCGGTTTCGGACAGCTGCTCGAGCCCGGCTACGCGCGGCGCGAACGCGGCTTCGTTGGTGGCGGTCCCGCCCGGGACGAACTCCCGCTCCACCGCCTCGCGTGCGAAGGCGAGCAGCGGGACGCGGCCCCATTCCAGCACCAGCCGCGCTCCCGACGCCTCGGCCATCTCCAGCGCGTGACCGGCGAGCGCGTAGCCGGTGACGTCGGTCCCGCCGCGCACCCCCGCCGTGACCGCCGCGCGCGACGCGCCGCCCGAGAGCCGCGCCATCGACGCGACCAGCTCGCGCTCGTGCTCCGGCGCCAGGGCCTGCTCCTTCAACGCGGTCGCGAGCACGCCGGTACCGAGCGGCTTGGTCAGGTAGAGCAGGTCGCCCGGCCGCGCCCCGCGCTTGAGGATCAGCGACTCCTCGCGCGCGAAGCCGAGCACGGTCAGCCCGAACTTGGGCTCGGCGTCGCGCACCGAGTGGCCGCCGGCGAGCACCGCCCCCGCCTCGCGCACCTTGATCGCCGCGCCGGCGACGATCTCGGACAGGACTTCCGCCGGCAGGTCGGCCGGGAAGGCGGCCACCGAGAGCGCCAGGAACGGGTCGCCCCCCATCGCGTAGACGTCGGAGATCGAGTTCGCCGCCGCGACCTGGCCGTAGGCGAACGGGTCGTCGACGATCGGCGTGAAGAAGTCGACCGTCGCGATCAGCACCCGCCCGCCGCCGAGGCGGTACACGGCTGCGTCGTCGGGCTCGGCGAGCCCGACGATCAACTGGTCCCCGCCGGCGAGGTCGGGGACGCGTTCGGTGACGCCGCGCAGCACCTGCGCGAGCAGCTCGGGACCGAGCTTGCTCGCTCAACCCGCGCAGTTCGAGTACGACGTCAGCCGGATCCTGCGGCCTTCGTTCATGAGGACACGATTCTAGCGCGAGTTTCGCCCGGGCCTCCTGCCGCCGGAAGGAGGGGCGCCGGTGCAGAATGGGGTCCACCCGAGGAGGCGCCCCATGCACGGCACGACGCTCCGGCGGCGGATCGCCGCAATGCTGGTCCCTGGTCTCGTTCTGGCCGCGGGGGCTGTCGCGGCCGCGGCCCTGCCCGCGGTGGCCGGCGACGCGGCGCGCGGGACGGCCGCGCTCGACTCGCGCACGCCCTTCTACCTGCCGCACATGACCTGGGACGAGGTCGAGCAGTACCTGCGCACCTCCGACATGGTGATCGTCCCGGTCGGCTCGATCGAGCAGCACGGCCGGCACCTGCCGCTCGATTCGGACATCGTGCAGGCGACCGAGATCTGCCTTCGGATCGGGCAGCGGGCGCGCGTCCTGGTCGCCCCCGTCGTGCTCGCCGGCGTGTCCGAGCACCACATGGCGTTCCCGGGGACGATCGCGCTCTCCCCGGCGACGTTCGAGGCCGTGCTGTACGAGACCGCCCAGAGCCTGATCGCACACGGCTTCCGCCGGATCATCTTCTACTCGGGCCACGGCGGGAACTACACCTCGGTCCACAACGTCGCCTTCCGCGTCAACCGCGAGACGCCGGCGCTCGCGATCGATCTCCTCAACGTCGAGTTCCCCGACCCCGACCCGAAGATCACGGGCCTCAAGTCCGACTCCCACGCCGGCGTCGAGGAGACCTCGATGATGCTGTTCCTGGCGCCGGGGCTGGTGCAGATGACGAAGGCCGAGAACCCCCGGCTCACCTATCCGCCGGAGGTGCAGGCGATCCTCGAGAAGACGACCGGCGGCGACCAGGCCGCGCTGCTGGACGCCCTGCTGTTCCAGCCGCTGAGCTCCGGGAAGCACACCTCGACGCGGGAGTTCACGAACAACGGGGTCGTGACCGCCGACGACGTGAAGACCGCGAATGCCGAACTGGGACGGCTGGCCGTCGATTACCGCGTCGAGGGCGTGGTTCGCTTCATCGAGGCCTGGCGCAAGGCCGCGCCCTAGTCAAGGAGAATCGGGATCCGGGCGGGATGGGCCGCCACGCGGCATCGCCTCCGCCGTTGCTGCCCAGCGGTGCTACCCTGACCGCGTGACTGGAGCGCGGCGAGCAGTCCTTTTCCGCTCCGGCACGGGAGGGCCGCATGCAGCCTGGTCACGGGTTCCGAATACACTCTCGGGTCGTGCGGGTAATGGCCGTCACGCTGGCGTCGGCGCTGGCGCTCACGGCTCTGGCGATCGCCCAGGAATGGCCCTCGCTGCGCCAGGGGACGTGGGAGATCACGCGCACGATGCAGGCGCCCGGTGGCGGTGCGCCCAAGACGGTCACGGCCAAGCGCTGCATGGATCCGGCGGCGGACTGGCAGAAGCAGAACGCCCAACTGACGAAAGCCGGCTGCACGTTCACGCCGATCAAGCACTCCGGCGGCACGTACACGTTCTCTTCGTCGTGCAACGTGGCGGGGATGTCTTCGACCACGACGACCACCATCGTCGTCGAGAGCGACAGCTCCTACACGCTGACGGTCGAAGGCACGACCGACGGCGCGCCCACGCACGAGGTGATGAAGGCCAGGCGGGTCGGCGACTGCGCGAAGTAGGCCTCGCGACCGACGCCAGGCGGAGGGGATTCCGGCCGGGGCCGGGTCCTACCGCCCCCAGTCCCGCGGCAGCCGGAAGTCGATCCCGACGGTTCGCAGCTGGACCTTGCAGATCAGCGGCAGGTTGCGCTTGAACTGCGTCGCGGTCATCAGCCGCATCACGCGGTCGACCGCGGCCTGCGCCACCCCCAGCTCCTCGGCCGCGCGCTCCGGGCGGCCGCGCTGGTCGACCAGGTACCAGAGGATCCGGTCGGCGTCGGCGTAGGTCAGGCCCAGCTCGGCCTCGTCGGTCTGGCCGGGCCACAGGTCGGCCGAGGGGGCCTTCTCGAGAATCGCTGTCGGCACGCCGAGGTGGGAGCCGAGCGCGCGGACCTGCTTCTTGTAGAGGTCGCCGATCGGGTTGAGGTCGTAGGCGCTGTCGCCCCAGCGGGTCGAGTAGCCCGAGCAGCAGCTCGGTCTTGTTCGAGGTCCCGACGACCAGCGCCCGGTCGCGCGCCGCGCGGTCGTAGAGCAGCGCCATCCGCTCGCGCGCCATCCGGTTCCCCATCCGCAGCGGGTCGTCGCACGCGGCCGCGGCGGCGAAGGCGTCGACCATCGGCGAGATGTCGATCTCCTCCGACGGGCTGCCGGCGACCGCGATCACCGCCCGGGCGTCGCGCACGCTGTCGTCCGAGGAGGTCCGGTAGGGGAGGAGCAGCCCCAGCACGTTCTCCGGCCCCAGAGCGCGCGCCGCGAGCAGCAGCACCACCGCCGAGTCGAGCCCGCCCGAGACGCCGACCACCCCGCGCGCGAACCCCGCCTTGCCGATCTCCTCGCGCAGGAAACCGACCAGCAGCTTCTCGAGGTCGGGCAGCTCGAGCGGTGAGGTGACCTCGATCCGCTCGCTCACCGCCCGTCCTCGTCGTCGGTCTCGAGCCCCTCGCCCCGCGCGATCCGCCGCAGCTCGCGGGCCAGCAGGCCCGGCCGCTCGTCGCGCACGAGCGGGTAGGCGGCCCGCGCCGCGCGCGTCCGGTCGGGGTCGATCGTCGCGATCACCAGCGCCGGCTCGAGCAGCGGCGCCTCGGCCAGCGTCTCGCCCATCGCGCCGATCGCGAAGCTGCCGCCGCCGAAGGCCAGCCCCTCTTCGTACCCGCTGCGGTTGACGTAGACCACCGGCACGGTGTGGAAGCGCGCCAGGACCTCGGCCAGCTGCCGGCCCGAGAGGTGCGACGGGTCGGCCGATCCGACCCCCTGGCCGCGCAGCGGGCTGGCCGCGATCCCGACGATCGTGACCGCCCCGTCGAGCGCCAGGATGGTCGTCGCGGTCGGGTGCCAGAGGTCCTCGCAGACCAGGATCCCGGCCCGCCCGAAGCGGGTGTCGAACGCCGTCAGCCGCCGGCCGCGGGCGAAGTCCATCGCCTCGTCGAACATCCCGTAGGTCGGGAGGTAGACCTTGCGGTGGACGTGGACCAGGCGGCCGTCCTCGAACCAGGCCGCTGCGTTGTAGAAGCGGTGGTCGGCCGACTCCTCGACCAGCCCGACGACGAACGGCAGCCGCTCCGAGAGGGCGGCCAGCCGGTCGCGCACCGGCCCGGCGCGGTCGAGCCGCACCGCGACCTGCGGCACCAGGTCGCGCAGGCGATAGCCCGTCAGCGCCAGCTCGGGGAAGACCGCGAGGTCGGCGCCGGCCGCGAGGGCCGCGGCCACCGTCTCCTCGATCCCGGCCAGGTTGGCCTCGACGTCCGCGAGGCGCGGGTCGGTCTGGGCCAGGGCGATGCGCACGCGCGATCCTCCGGGGGCGGGATGGTAGCACCGGCCCCGCGGGATCGCCCCGGGGCGCGGAAGGTTGATGCCGCGCCGACGAAGTCGCTATTCTTCCGCGACTCACGGAGGAGAGCGATGCCGTCGGAGCGTCACCCGGCGGCCGCCGGGGCGCTGTGCCCGGCGGGCCGCAGCGGTCTGCTCCTCGCGTGCGCGCTCCTGGCGGTTCTCCCCGCGCAGCTCCCGGCGTTCGCCGAGGATCCCCGCGCGGCGAAGCCCCAACTCCAGCTGGAGCTGCCCGAGTCGGCGTCCCTGCGGGCCGGCCAGGCCGTGCGCACCGAGACCGAGTGGCGCCTGAGCGGCTACGTCGACCTCAAGGCCGGCGACAGCTCGATCCAGGCCGACGAGATCGTCTTCACGGTGGCGACCCGGCAGGTCGTGGCGACCGGCAACGTGGTGCTCACCTTTCCCGGCGCGACGCTGTCCGGCACCCGGCTGGTCTACAACATCGAGACCCAGCTCGGCGTCGTCGAGGACGCCGTCGGCTACCTCGACCAGGACAACGCGGTCGTGCGCGCGGCGACGATCGAGCGGATCGGTCCGCAGGAACTGCGCGTCACCCACGCCACGTTCACGACCTGCAGCCAGCCGACCCCCTACTGGTCGTTCCGGGTCAGCAGCGCGACCTTGACGATCGGCGAGTACGCCCACCTGCGCAACGCCGCGTTCAAGGTCGGCAAGGTCCCGATCTTCTACACCCCCTACCTCGTCTGGCCGATCAAGACCGACCGCGCCACGGGCCTGCTGTTCCCCTCGTTCAGCACCTCGACCACGCTCGGGCAGACGATCTCGCTGCCGTTCTTCTGGGCCTTCGCCGACAACGCCGACCTGCTGCTCCTGTTCGACTGGCACAGCAAGGTCGGCCCCGGGCTCGGGGCGGAGCTGAACTGGCTCCCGACCTGGCGCGGCCGGGCCCGGGGGAACGCGAACTACATCCGCGACACGGATCGCGCCGAGAACCGTTACATCGGGGAGTGGCACCAGGTCCAGCCGCTCGGCGACACCTGGAAGATGCGCCTGCAACTCGAGGGGCTGTCGGACTTCGACTACCTGACCGACTACGTCGTCGACATCGACCGGGCCTCCAACCCGCAGGTCTCGTCGTGGCTCGACCTGACGCGGCAGTGGTCCTGGTACTCGCTCGCGGCGCGGGCCAGCCGGCTCAAGCAGTACTTTCCGATCTCCTACACCGATCCCTTCACCGGAGACTCGCAGACGCTCATCTCGCGCGAGACGATCAACGAGAGGCGTCCCGAGCTCGAGATCCGCAGCGCCAGCCACCGGATCGGCCGCTCCCCGGTCTTCGTGCTCTTCGAGGGGTCGGTCAGCAGCTTCCGGCGGGCCATCCTCGGCCCCCCCGAGGGGACGCTCGGCGAGAAGGACGAGGACGACCTGCTGACCCTGGCGGACGTCACATGGCAGCGGATCGACGCCTTTCCGCAGCTCCAGATGCCGCTCCTGAACGTCCCGTGGGCCGACCTGACGATCAACGCCGGCGCGCGCTGGACCTACTACACGGCCCAGCAGCTCCCGCCGCCGGGGTCGGGCGAGCCGCCGCGCCGGGCGCCCGGTCTACGTCGAGGAGAGCCTGACGCGCACCCTGTGGAACGCCGGGATCGGCTTCATCGGGCCGCGCTTCCAGCGTGTCTGGGAGACCCCGCGGTGGGGCTTCTCCCCGAAGCTCAAGAACGTCGTCGAGCCGTTCTTCCGCTACGACTGGCGCCCCGACTCGGGGGTCGATCCGCTGAAGATCATCCCGTTCGACGACGTCGACACGGTCCCGGGCCAGCTCTCGCTCTTCACCTACGGCGTCCGGACCCGCTTCTACGCGCTGCGCGGGCCCGATACCGGCCGCACCTTCGGCGTCCCCTCGACCGAGAAGCTCTCGCTCTCCGACCTCGAGGAGCAGTCCGAGAAGGAGGCCCGCCGCGCCGTCGAGGAGGCGGGCAAGCCCGGGGTGGCCGAAACGATCGAAGTCGCAGGGAACCTCACGCCGACCGAGATCGGCAGCCTGCAGATCTCGCAGCAGTACTCGCTCGACCAGCCGCTGACCAACCTCTGGGCGCTGCTCGTCGACCCGACAACCGGCGAGTCGCTGAATCGGCAGCAGATCGTCGACACGCGGCAGTACTCCCCGATCGCGATCACCGGCCGCTTCAACCCGACCTACCAGCAGTCGGTCGACCTCTCCTACCTCTTCGACGTCGCGAACGACAAGATGATCGAGTCCAGCATCTCGGCCATGATGGGGTTCCGCGGCGGCTACTTCCGCGGCTCGTGGCTGAGGCGCAACCCCGTCCGGCCGCTCGACGTCCCGACCGACTACCTGCGCACGCAGCTGGGCATTGCGCGGGTCGTGCGCGGCCTGTCGCTCGAGGCGGCCTGGGACTACAACCTCGAGACCTCGAACCTCGACCACTACCTCTACCAGCTGCGCTGGACGACGCAGTGCTGCTCGATCCAGCTCGGGCTCGAGACACGGAACTTCGTCGACAACAACCGCCGGAACCTGCTCCTGACGGTCAACCTCTCCGGGATCGGCAAGCTGTTCGACCTCAATCAGGAGGTCGGGAACTGACGGGCCCGGCGCCCGTCCGCTTCCTTGCTAGAATCCGCGCGTGACCGCCACCGACCCCAGCCTCGCGATCCGGCCGATGATCATCGGCGCCGACGGCCTCGTCGGCAGCGCCCTGGCCGGGCTGCTCGAGGAACGCTTCCCGCACACCGTCTCCGCCTCGCGGACGGAAATGGACATCGCCGACCGGTGGGCGACGGAGCTGGACATCGAGCGCCTCGACCCGACGGTGGTCATCAACTGCGCCGCGATGTCGAACGTCGACGAGGCCGAGCAGGACCCCGAGACGGCCGAGGAGATCAACGCCGAGGGGGCCGGGAACCTGGCCGCGATCTGCAGGCGCGGCCGCCGGCGGCTGATCCACCTCTCGACCGACTACGTCTTCGACGGCACGGCCGGGCGCGAGTACGTCGAGGAGGACCTCACCGCGCCGGTCAACGTCTACGGGCGGACCAAGCTCCGCGGGGAGGAGGCGATCCTCGGCGAGCTGGCGGACGCCGTCGTGCTGCGGATCTCGTTCGTCTTCGGCCCGGGGCGCGAGACCTTCTTCGACCGGATCGCGCGCGAGGCGGTCGCGGCCGGGGGGCCGATCCGGGCGATCGACGGCTGGGTCACCAAGCCGACCTACAACCGCGACATCGCGCGCGCGATCGAGGCGCTGCTCACCGATCCCGACGCGACCGGCCTGTTCCACTTCGCCAACGGCGGCGCGGTCTCGCGCTGCGCCTTCGCGCGCGAGGTGGTCCGGCTGGCGGGCGGCGACCCGGCGCGGGTCGAGCCGGTCGCGCCCGAGTCGCTCGACCTGCCGGCAGCCCGTCCCCCGGCGACCCCGCTGGCGACCGGGCTGTTCGCGGGCCGCTTCGGCTGGGCGCCGCGGCCGTGGACCGACGCGGCGCGCGAGTACCTGGCCGAGTTCCCGCCCAAGGGCCCGTCGTGAAGGTCCTGCTGACCGGCGGCACCGGCTTCCTCGGCGGGCGCGTGGCGGAGGTCCTCTCCGCCGCCGGCCACCGGGTGGCGCTGCTGGCGCGGCGGCCCGAGGCGGCGCCGCAGGGCGACTTCGAGGTCCTGCGCGGCGACGTCGAGGACGGCCCGTCGCTGGCCGCGGCGGTCGCCGGGCGCGACGCCGTCGTGCACTGCGCGGCCCTGGTCAAGCGCTGGGTCAGGGACCCCGCGCGCTTCGACCGCGTCAACGTCGAGGGGCTCGACCGGCTGCTCGACGCGGCGCGGGCGGCCGGCGTCGGAAAGGCGATCTACTGCTCGTCGTTCATCGCCCTGGGTCCGACCGACGGCCGGATCGGCGACGAGGACAACGTCCACGACGGTGCGCCGCGCAACGACTACGAGCGCACGAAGCTGGCCGCCGACCGGCGGGCGCGGGAGCGCCAGGCCCGCGGCGAGAACCTGGTCGTGGTCTACCCCGGGGTGGTCTACGGGCCGGGGCGGCTGACGGACGGGAACATTCTCGCCGGCGTGGCGCGCGACCTGCTCGCCGGGAAGCTGCCCGGCACCGTCGGCCCCGGCGACCGCCGGCAGTGCCTGGCGCAGGTGGACGACGTCGCGCGCGGGTTCCTGCTCGCGCTGGAAAAGGCGCAGGCCGGGTCGCGCTACGTGCTCGGCGGCGAGAACATCACGGTCCGCGAGGCGCTCGCGATCATGGCCGAAGCGGGCGGCGTGCGCGCGCCGTCGCGGGCGATCCCGTACGGCGTGGCGGCCGCCCTCGGCCGCGTGCTGCGCTGGCAGGCGCCGCTGACCGGGATCGAGCCGATGATGACCGACGGGGAGGTCGCGATCTACCGCCACGAGTGGGCGCTCAGCTCGGCGCGCGCCGAGCGCGAGCTGGGCTACACGGTGACGCCGGCCCGGGAGGGGCTGACGGCGATGGTGCGCTGGCTGATCGACTCGGGCCACGCGCGGGTAAAGGGATGAGCACTCTCCGCGGCGACCTGGCGCGCAAGCTCCTGCACATCTCGATGGGCGGCTTCGCCTTCCTGCTGCGCTATCTCACCTGGTGGCAGGCGGCGCTCTGCGCGCTCGTCGCGCTGGCCAACAACCTGTTCGTGCTGCCGCGCCTCGGGCGCCGGCAGTTCTTCCGCGGCGAGGCGAAGGAACGCGGCCTCGACATCGGGATCGTGCTCTACGCGGTCTCGGTGCTGATCCTGGTCCTGGTCTTCCCGCACCGGCTCGACATCGTCGCCGCGGCCTGGGCCTTCCTGGCCTTCGGCGACGGGCTGGCGACGATCGCCGGCCGGGCCTTCGGGCGCGCCAGCGGGCCGCTCCCGTGGAACGGCGAGAAGACCTGGGCCGGCTTCACCGGCTTCGTCGTCGCCGGCGTGCCGCTGGCGCTGGCGCTCTTCGCCTGGACCGGCGGCTGGGCGATCACGCCGGCGATCGCGCTGAAGTTCCTCGCCGTCGGCGTGGTGCTGGCGGTCCTGGAGAGCCTCGACACCGGGATCAACGACAACCTGCTCGTGCCGCTGGCGGCCGGCGGCCTGCTCTACGCGGCGCAGCTGATCGACCTCTCGCGGATCGCGGGCGCGCAGGACCTCCTGCTCGCGCGGCTGCCCTGGGCGCTCGGCGCGAACCTCGCCGCCGCCGGCCTGGCCTACGCGCTGAAGACCGTCGACCTCTCGGGCGTGGTCCACGGCGTGCTGCTCGGGACGGCGATCTGGCTCTGTCTCGGCCCGCCGGGCTTCCTGGTCCTGCTGGCCTTCTTCGTGCTCGGCTCGGGCGCGACCAAGGTCGGCTACCGCACCAAGGCGAAGGAGGGGACCGCGCAGGCCAAGGGGGGCCGCCGCGGCGCGGCGCACGCCTGGGCCAACGCCGGGGCGCCGGCCCTGTTCGCCGCGCTGGCCTTCGGCGCGGCGCAGGGGAACGGCCTGTTCCGGCTGGCCTTCGTGGCGGCGCTCGCGACCGCGGCGTCGGACACGCTGGGCTCGGAGATCGGGCAGGCCTTCGGCCGCCGCACCTTCCTGATCACGACCTTCCGCCCGGTGCCGCGCGGCACCGACGGCGCGGTCAGCCTCGAGGGGACGCTGGCCGGGATCGCCGGCTCGATCGCACTCGGCCTGCTCGGCTGGGCGGTCGGGCTGATCGACGGGAGCGGCGTCGCGATCGTCGCCGCGGCGGCGTTCGCCGGCACGACGCTGGAGAGCTACCTCGGCGCGCTGCTCGAGCAGGCCAAACTGATCAACAACGAGGCCCAGAACTTCCTCAACACGCTCGCCGGCGGCCTGGTCGCGATCCTGATCGCGGCTCTCGTCGCCGCCTGACGCGCCCAGGACACCGACCGCGATGATGGACACGCTCCGCCGCTACGTCGACTTCACGCGCCCCTTCACGCTCCTGCCGCCGCTGCTGGGCGTGATCTCGGGCGCGATCTGCGCCTGGGGCTCCTACTGGAACCCCGACCCCACGCGCGCCGTCACCGCCGCGCTGCTCTTCAACGTCGTGCTCGGCTCGGCCTGCGCCGCGCTGCTGAACGCCGCGAGCAACGTGATCAACCAGTACTACGACCTGCCGATCGACCGGATCAACAAGCCGGAGCGGATGCTGCCGTCGGGGAAGATCTCGATGCGCTCGGCCTGGAACTACTCGATCGTGCTCTACCTCGCCGCGGTGCTGCCGACCTGGCTGGTCGTGATCTACCCGGCGCACACCCTCGCCGAGCGGCTGACGGTGCCGGAGGGGGTCCGCGCCTCGCTCGCCGGGGCCGGCGGCTGGGCCGGCGCGCTGACGCTCTGGCACGCGGTCTTCGTGATCTACGTCCTGGGGATGATCTTCACCTTCGTCTACTCGGCCCCGGGGCTCGGCCGGACCAAGCGCCACGCGATCGGGGCCAACGTGACGATCGCGATCCCGCGCGGGATGCTGCTCAAGGTCGCCGGCTGGAGCATGATCGGGCCGGTCTGGGCGCTCGAGGCCTGGTACATCGGGGCGGTCTTCGCGCTCTTCCTGGTCGGCGCGGCCTCGACCAAGGACTTCTCGGACATGAAGGGGGACGCGGAAGGGGGCTGCTACACGCTGCCGATCCGCTACGGCGTGAAGCGGGCCGCCTACATGATGGCGCCGTCGTTCGTCCTGCCGTGGCTGCTGATCCCGCTCGGCACGCTGCTCGCGGACCCCTTCGACCCCGCGGGCCACCACGCGATCCTGACCGGCAACCGCTGGGCGCTCGACGCGCTGGGCCTGCTCCTGACGAGCTGGGGCGCCTACACCGTCTGGCTGATCCTGCGCGACCCCGAGGCGCTGGCGACGACGGAGAACCACCCGTCGTGGACCCACATGTACCTGATGATGATGACCGCGCAGGTCGGGTTCGCGCTGGCCTACCTGGTCTGAGCGGGGGTCCCGCGCGCTTCCGCCGTCTGGGTCCGGGTCTCCGGCAGCGCCCGGCGCAGGCTCTGCAGCTTCTCGGCCTCGGGGAACGAGGCCAGGGCCTTCTCGAGCACCGGGTTCTTCTCCAGCAGGACCCGCTCGCGCGCGGCGAGCCCGCCGTCGAGCAGCGCCATCTCGCCCTTCAGCTGGACCAGGATGTCGTCCTTGGCGGCGGCGATCTCTTCGGCCTTGGCGTCGGGCAGGTCGGCCAGCACGAAGGTCGTGAACGGCGGGAGCATCGCCGCGGGCTCGGCGGTGTACTTCTTGCGGTCGGCCGCCGAGAGCGCGGTGACGAAGCGCGGGAAGGCCGAGGTCCGCAGCAGCTGGACGACGACCTCGGGGTACTCCGGGATCTGCACCGGCACGTCGGGCGTGATCCCGCCGCCGCCGTAGACCGTGCGCCCGGTGTCGGTCTTGAAGACCGGCGCGTTCTCCCGCGGCTTCGGGACCGCGTCGCGCTCCCGCCACTCGAGGTAGTACGACTCCTCGCCGGCGTAGGGGCGCTGGATGCTGCGGCCCACCGGGGTGTAGTACTTCTGCGTCGTCAGCGCGAGGCCGGTGTTCTCGGACAGCGGGTAGACCGACTGGACGAGTCCCTTCCCGAAGGTCGTCTCACCGACGACGATTCCGCGGTCGTGGTCCTGCAGCGCGCCCGAGACGATCTCCGACGCGGAGGCCGCCTCGCGGTCGACCATCACGACGATCGGCCAGTCGACGTGCGGGACGTCCTTGGCCGAGAAGTAGTCCTGGCGCGAGCCGGCCATCCGGCCCTCGGTGTAGACCACGAGCGAGCCGGCGGGGAGGAAGCGGCTGGCGACGTTGATCGCCTGGTCGAGCAGGCCGCCCGGGTTGCCGGAGAGGTCGAGCACCAGCCGCTTCGCGCCCTGCTTCTTCAGGCTCTCGATCGCGGCGTCGAGCTCGGGGGTGGTGCTCTCGACGAAGCTCGTGATCTTGATGTAGCCGGTCTCGGGCCGGATCAGGTAGGCCTGCGAGACCGCCGTGGTGCGCACCGCGTCGCGCTGGATCTTGAAGACCAGCGGCTCCTCGACGCCGGGCCGCTCGACGGTGATCTCCACCTCCGAGCCGCGCGGCCCGCGCAGGTACTTCACGGCCTCCTGGATCGTCAGGCCCAGCGTGTCGACGTCGGCCCCGGCGCGCTCGTCGCGGATGTGCACGATCACGTCGCCGCCGCGGATCCCCATCCGGTCGGCCGGCGTGCCCGCCATCGGGGCCACGACCCGCAGCGGCTGGTAGCGGCCGCGCTTGTTGATCTGGATCCCCAGCCCGTAGAAGAAGCCCTTCTGTTCCTCGCGCATCTCGCGGTAGTTGTCGTCGTCGAGGAAGTTGGTGTGCGGGTCGAGCACGTCGAGCATCCCGCCGATGCTGGAGTAGATGACCCGCTTCATGTCGGGCTCGGGGACGGCGCGCTCCTCGATCAGGGCGAGGATCTCGGCGTAGGTCCCCATCTTCCCCATGGTCGGGCCGGCCGGGGCCGCCGCGCGGGAGACGACGACGATCGCGGAGGCCCCGAAGAGGGTCGCCAGGAGGATCGTGACCAGCAGCGGGCGGGGTGGCTTCATGCCGGAAGTATAGGGTGGGCCGGAAGTTCGCCCCAATCGACCGTGCCGGGCGGTCGGCAGGAGCGCTGCAGCGGCACCGCCCGCCGCGCAAGGGCCGGAAGGGAAACGGCTTGCGGCTCCGGGGACGGAGCCGTTCTGTTGACCCGCCGGGGGGGCGCCGCTACGATGCGCCCGCGATGTTCGACATCGGCGGCCCCGAGTTCTTCCTCCTGATGGTCCTCGCCCTGCTCATCTTCGGGCCGCGCCGCCTGCCGCAGCTCGGCAAGCAGCTCGGCGGCTTCGTGGCCCAGGCCCGGCACGCGATGCGCGACATGCAGGGGACCCTCGAGCGGGAGGTGGCGCTCGAGGACGTCAAGGGGGCGATGAACGAGGTCAAGGGGATCCAGCGCGACGCGAGTGCGATCGCGCGCGAGCTGGCCGGGTTCGGGCCGCCCCCCTACGTCGATCCCAACCGGCGCCGCGAGCTTCCGCCCGACGCGGTTCCGGGGCCACCGGCGGAGCCTGGACTGGATGCCGAGGCGCCAGGAGCCGCCGGGCCGCCCCCCGCCGCCGACCCGTCGACGGAGCCGCCGTCCGACCCCGGCAAGGCGGGAACCCCGTGACGGCTCCCCCCGTCGAGGAGCCGACCCCCGACGCCGGCGAGTCCGGCGCGAAGATGGGCTTCCTCGACCACCTCGACGAGCTGCGCCGCCGGGTCACCTGGGCCGCCGCCGCCGTGATGATCGGTTTCATCGTCGCCTGGATCTTCTCCGACCGGCTGCTGGCGTTCCTGCTCGACCCGATCCAGCAGTCGATGGGGCAGCTCAGCGTGATCCGTCCGGCCGAGGCCTTCATGAACAAGATGAAGGCCGCGCTGCTGGGCGGGATCTTCATCGCCCTGCCGATGATCCTCTACCAGGCCTGGTCGTTCGTCGCGCCCGGCCTCTACCCGCGCGAGCGGCGCTGGATCGTGCCGGTGATCACCGCCGGCAGCCTGCTCTTCGCCGCCGGCGCGGGCTTCTCCTACTACGTCGCGGTCCCCACGGCGGCGAAGTTCCTGGCCGACCAGGGGACCGGGTTCCAGAGCCACATCACCGTCGACAGCGCCTTCTCCTTCGCCAGCAAGCTGCTGCTGGGCCTGGGGCTGATGTTCGAGATGCCGCTGCTCGCCCTGGCGCTGGCGCGGTTCGGGATCGTCAGCGCGCGCGGCCTGTGGAAGCAGCTCGACAAGGCGATCTTCGTGATCTTCGTGCTGGCGGCGATCCTGACCCCGACGCCCGACATGATGACGATGACGATCTTCGCCCTGCCGATGATCGGGCTCTACCTGGTGAGCATCGGCGTGGCGTGGCTCGTGCAGCCGCGGGCGCCGAAGGGGAGCGAGGCGAAGTGAGCGGTGCGCCGCCGCTCCCGATCTCGGTGCTCGTCACCACCCGCGACGAGGAGGAGACGATCGGGGCCTGCCTGGCCTCCGTCGCCGGCCTCGCGGGCGAGCTGCTGGTCGTCGACTCCGGCTCGACCGACCGGACGCTGGCGCTCGCGCTGGGGCACGGCGCGCGGATCCTCGAGCATCCCTACGAGTCGCCGGCGCGCCAGAAGAACTGGGCGATCCCGCAGTGCAGGCACCCGTGGGTCCTGATCCTCGACGCCGACGAGCAGGTCTCGCCCGCGCTGGCGGCCGAGCTGCGGGCGCTCTTCGCCGCCGGCGGGCCGGCCGCGCCGGGGAGCTGGATCCCGCGCGAGAACCGCTTCCTCGGGCGCGTGATGAAGCACGGCGGCTGGGGCACGGACAAGGTGATCCGCCTGATCGCGCGCGACACGGCGCGCTACGACGACCGGCTGGTGCACGAGGAGATCGACCTGCCGGGACCGCTCCCGGCGCTGTCCGCGCCGCTGCTGCACGACACCTTCCGTTCCTTCCCGCAGTACGTGCCGAAAGCCTGGCGCTGGGCCGAGGCCGGCGCGCGCGAGGCGCACCGGCGCGGCCGGCGGGCCTCGGCCTTCACCGTCTTCAGCCGGCCGATCGCGCGGTTCGTGCGGGCGTACGTGCTCAAGGGCGGGTTCCTCGACGGCGGGCCGGGGCTGGTGCTGGCCTGCTTCACGGCGATGACGGTCTACATGAAGTACGCGCGACTGTGGGAGCTGACGCGCGCCGGGTGCGAACCGATCGACGGGCGCGCCGGGTCCGGCGCCGCCGCGGGGCGGCGCGCGTGATCGCGGCCCCGCCGGGGTTCGTCGTCCGCGAGGAGGGCGAGGCGACCTGCGTGCTCGACGCCGCGCTCGCCGACGCCGTGCTGGCGGCCGGGCTCGGGCGTCCCTGGGAGCGGCTGGCGCCGCGACCCGACGGCCCGGGCACCGGGCGCGGGCCGCGGGCCGTGGTGCCGATCCCCGGCGGGCCGGCGCTGCTGGTCAAGCAGTACCTGCGCGGCGGCGTCGTCGCCAGCTTCAATCGCGAGCGCTACTTCGACTGCGAGCGCTTCGTGGCGGAGCTGGAAACCGGCCGGCGCGCCGCGGCGGCCGGCGTTCCGACCGCGCGGCCGCTGGGGGTGGTGCTGCTCCCGGCGCGGCCCGGCTGGCGCGCCTGGGGGATGAGCGCCTTCCTGAAGGACGCGATCGACATGGCGCGCCTGCTGGCGGAAGAGCAGGACCCGGCGCGCCGCGCGCGCGCTGTGGGACGAGGCGCGGCGCTTCTGCGAGCTGCTGCTCGAGCGCGGCCTCGAGCACCGCGACCTCAACCTGGGCAACATCCTGCGCTCGGAGGACGCGCTCTACGTGATCGACCTCGACCGCGCCGTGATGCACGACGGCCCGGTCCCCGAGGACGTGGCGGAGCGGGTGCGGGAGCGGATGGAGCGGTCGCGGCGGAAGGTCGCGGCGGGGTAGGACTACCGCGCCGCCAGCTCGCGCCCCGCGCTCTTGTCGCGGTACATCGCCTTGTCGGCGCGGTGGATCAGCTCCTCGAGGCTGCTCCCGTCGTCCGGGAAGGCCGCCGCGCCGACGCTGATCCCGACGGTCACCATCGTCCCGTCCGGCAGCTCGTGGCCGGTCGTGCGCACGCGCTCCTTGAGGCGCGAGAGCACCGCCTCGGCCTCCTCCACGGTCGTCTCCGGCAGCAGCGCCACGAACTCGTCGCCGGCGTAGCGGCAGACCGTGTCGCCGGTGCGCAGCGAGTCGCCCAGGATCGCCGCCAGGCGGCGCAGCACGAAGTCGCCGGCCTGGTGCCCGTGCCGGTCGTTGACCCCCTTGAAGCCGTCGAGGTCCATCACGGCGACCGTCAGCGGCGTCGCGCTGCGGATCGCGCGCGACAGCTCCTGCTCGAGCCGCAGGTAGAGGAAGCGGCTGTTGGGGATGCCGGTCAGCGGGTCGGTCAGCGACGAGCGCTGGATCGCCTCGTAGCGCAGCGCGTTGCGCAGCGCCCGCGCCAGCTGGGCCGCGGCCGAGTCGAGCACGCGCCGGTGGTCGTCGGTGAAGGCGGCCGGCTCGTCGGCGTAGAGCGCGAGCAGTCCCAGCCGTCCGACGTCGTCGCCCAGCGGCACGAGCGCGGCGGCGCGCGGCTGCGGGATGGTGTCGTCGCCCTCGGTCGCCGGGCCGAGGTCGGTGCGCGGGTCCTCGTTGACGACGGTGACGCCGTGCAGGAAGGCCCAGCCGATGTGCCCTTCACCGGGGGTGAAGCTGCGCCGGACCAGCAGCGGCGCGAGCGGGCCGTGGGCCGCGCGCGCCGTCAGCTCGCCGTCGGTCTCGAGGAAGAGCGCGGCCGAGGAGACCGGCATCATCCGGCGCAGGTGCTCGACCGCCTGCGGCAGCATCTCGGAGAGGTCGAGCGTCTGGCCCAGCTGCCGGGCCAGGTCGTAGAGCACGGAGACCTCGCTGCGCGCCGCGCCGATGTCGTCGAGCGCGTCGTGCACCTCGACCTGCGAGGCCCGGCGGGCCTCGTCCGCCTCGACGGCGCCGACGATCTCGGTCGCGGCCCGGCAGAAGACGTCGGCCAGGTGCGGGTCGAGCACGCTCCCGGCCAGGCGCGCCACGTGATCGACCTGCTCGTTCCGCGTCGGGGCGCGGCCGAGGGTGCGGCGCAGCTGCTCGAGCTGGTCGCCGACGGCGATGATCCGCGCCCCGAGCGGGATCGCCTCGCCGGCCAGCCCGTCGGGGTAGCCGCGGCCGTCCCAGCGCTCGTGGTGATGCCGCACCAGCGGCGCCAGCGGCCGCGGCAGCGTCACCTCGCGCAGGATCGCGGCCCCCAGCTCGGCGTGGTGCCGGAACTTCTCCTGTTCCAGCCCCTGCTCGGGGAGGTCCTCGCGCAGCAGGTGGTCGGGGAGCCCCAGCTGCCCGATGTCGTGGAGCAGGGCCGCGGCGTGCAGCGTTTCCAGCCCGGCGGGATCGAGCGCTTCCGCGTTCGCGAGCGACCCCGGCCTTCGCGGCAGCCTTCTTCCGAGCTCGAGGCTGATCATCGCCACCCGCCGCGCGTGGCCGCGGCGCCCGACGTCGCGGGCGTCGATCGCGCGGGCGAAGGTCAGGGTCATCTGCTGGTGCAGGCCGACCAGCTCCTCGAGCTGGCACTTCCGCGTCCGCAGCCGCTCGAACGCGGCCCACGCGACGAGCGCCGCGACGAGCGCCGGGAGCGCCGCCGGAACCAGCTCCGGCCAGGTCGAGCCCGCCGCCAGGAAAAACGCCGGCGCCCCCGCGGCCGCGGCGACCAGCGGCACGAGGTAGGGCAGGGTCCGGCGCCTGGCGGGCGCAGCTTGCACGAGCACCTCCGTCCCTTCCCGATACAAGTCGCGCGCCAAACCGGACGAACCGTCGCGCATGCATCCGGACGGGGGGGGTGGCCTTCCGGGGCCGATTTGTGGAAGCCGGGGGCTTTCGGGGGTGACCGGAATCGGGACGATCTGGCCGGTGCGGCTCCGGGAACCCATATTCGGCCGGGGACTCGAGAGGGCGGACCGGCCGCGCGGGGATGCGCGGGACGGGCCGGAGGACGGGCCGGGGATGGCATCGCAGAAGCTGGCCGGCGTCGCGGGCATCGGCCCCGCCGCGCTGGAGCGTGCCGCGCGCGCGGTGGCCGGGCGCCTGGGGGTGCCCTACCTCGACGCGATCCAGCCCGGCGCGCTGGTGCTGGTCGACATCGACGCGGGCGGGCCCGGCCAGGGGCCGGCCTCGCTGCGCGCTGCGCTGGAGGCCGGCGCCGCGGCGGCGATCGGGCTGGCGCCGACGACGCTGGCCGACGCGCGGGTCGCGCTCTTCCACGCCGGCGCGGCCGACGTCGTCTCCCCCTCCGAGAGCGACGAGGAGATCACGATCCGCGCCGGCCGCGCGCTGGCCGGCGGGCGCGCCGCGCCGCGCCGCGCCGACGAGGTCGGCGAGCGGGTGCTGTTCCAGGCGGTGCTCGACGCGCTGCCGGTCTCGCTGCACGCGATCGACCGCGACGCCCGCGTGGTGGTCTGGAACCGCGGCCGCGAGAACGGCCCGCTCGGCCGCCCGCGGGGTGAAGTTCTGGGCCACAGCCTGTTCTCGGTGACCGGCGACGACGACGCGCTGCGCCGCGAGTACGACGCGATCTTCCGCGAGGGGCGGGCCCGGTCGTACGAGGTCGAGGGGCAGGAATCGCCGCGAACCTACCGCGTCGAACGGCTGCCGATGCGACTCGGCAACGGCGGCGCCGTGACCCACGTCGTGACCTTCGCCCAGGACGTCACCGAGCAGCGCGCGATGGAGCGCTCGATCGCCCAGACCGAGACGCTCGCCGCCGCCGGGCGCCTCGCCGCCGGCGTCGCGCACGAGATCCGGAACCCCCTGGCCACGATCGCCGGCTGCGCCGAGGCGCTGCGCCGCCGGCTGGCGGCCCCGCTCGACGCGACCGACCGCGAGGAGGTGCGGGCCGACGCCGAGGTGATCGAGCAGGAGGCCTACCGCTGCGCCGGGATCCTCGAGGGGCTGCTCGACTTCTCGCGCGTCAAGGGGGCCGGCTCGCGCCGCTCCTGCGACCTCGAGTCGATCGCGCGCCGCGCGCTCTTCGTGCTCCGGCACAACCCGCGGGTCGCCAAGCTGTCGATCGCGGTCGAGTCCGAGCCCGGCCTGCCGCCGATCCAGGCCGACGAGGACCAGCTGGTGCAGGTCCTGCTCGCGCTGGTGCTCAACGCCGCCGACGCGGCCTCCGCGGGCGGCACGATCACGCTCCGCGTCGGGCGCGGCCACGCTGCCGACGGCGCCCATCCGGACGAGCTCGTCGCCTCGGTCGAGGACGACGGGCCCGGCGTCCCGCCCGAGCTCCGCGAGCGGATCTTCGAACCGTTCTTCACCACCAAGCCGCCCGGTCAGGGGACCGGGCTCGGCCTCTCCGTTGCCTACGGCCTCGTGCGCTCCCACGGCGGCCGCCTCGTGCTTCAGGCGGGGCGGACGGCGGGCGCGCGCTTCGACGTCGTGCTGCCGGCCGCCCGCCCGGAGGTCACCACGCCATGAATCCCGACGAAACGCTCCAGGATCCGCTCCCGGACGGCCCGACGATCCGCGTCCTGCTCGCGGACGACGAGGAGCCGCTGCGGCGGATCCTGTCGCGCGAGCTGGTCCGCAAGGGGCACCACGTGACGCCGGCCGAGGACGGGCGGCGCGCGATGGCGCTGCTGGCCGAAGAGGAGTTCGACGTCGCGATCCTCGACGTCCGGATGCCCGGGATGGACGGGATGTCCGTGCTGCGCTCGCTGGGGGAGGAGGTCTGCCCGCCCCAGGTGATCCTCCTGACCGGGAACGCGACGGTCGAGGCGGCGGTCGAGGCGATGAAGCTCGGGGCCTACGACTTCGTGACCAAGCCGTGCCGGATCGACCAGCTCGACGCGCTGATCCGCGGCGCGGCGCGCAAGCGCGAGCTGGCGCGCGAGAACGACCGCCTGAAGCGCCGCGAGGAACACCGCGATCCCTCGCCGCTGGCGCACGGCTGGAACTCGCGCGCGATGGTCCCGGTGCTGCGGCTGATCGACCGGCTCGCGCCGTCCGACCTGCCCGTGCTGATCCTCGGGCCGTCGGGCGTCGGCAAGGAACTGGTCGCGCGCGAGATCCACCGCAGGAGCCGGCGCACGCACGGGCCGTTCGTCGACCTCAACTGCGCCGCGATCCCCGACACGCTGCTCGAGAGCGAGCTGTTCGGCCACGAGAAGGGGTCGTTCACCGGCGCCGCGACCAGCCGCGCGGGGCTGATGGAAGCCGCCGACGGCGGCACGCTCTTCATGGACGAGGTCGGAGAGCTGACGCCGGGGCTCCAGGTCAAGCTGCTGCGCGTGCTCGAGACGATGAGCTTCTTCCGCGTCGGCGGCCGCAAGAAGGTCCAGGTCGACGTGCGGCTGGTCGCCGCGACCAACCGCGACCTCTCGACCGAGGCCCAGACCGGCCGCTTCCGCCCCGACCTCTACTACCGGATCAACGCCGGCACGATCCCGGTCCCGCCGCTCAGCGAGCGGGTCGAAGAGATCCAGCCGCTGGCCGCCGCGTTCCTGAGCGCGATCGACCCGCGGCTCGCGCTCGGGCCGGCGGTGCTGGACGCGCTCAGCGTCTACCCGTGGCCGGGCAACGTGCGCGAGCTGCGCAACGTGATCGAGCGCGCGGCGCTGCTGGCCCGCGACGGGATCATCCGGCTGGAGGACCTGCCGCGCGAGATCGTCGCGCCGCCGGTGCGGCCGTCGGTCGTTCCGCGCGACGCCGCCTGGGGCAGCGGGGCGCCGTACGGGACGGCCTACGCCGCCGCGTTCGGTTCGTCGTTCGGGGGCGGACCCGGAACTTCGCCGGTGCCGCCGCCGATGCACGACGCTGGTTCGCACGGCGGCGCGCACGCCGGCTCGCTCGTCGACATCGAGCGGCAGCGGATCCTCGAGGTGCTGGAGAGCACCCGCTGGCACCGCGGGCGCGCGGCCGACATCCTGGGGATCTCGGTCCGCACGCTGTACCGGAAGATCAAGGCGTTCGGGCTCGACCGCGAGGGGGTGCGCCTTGGGCTGACGGGCGAGCAGGGGGCTGGTAGAATCCCGGCTCCAACCCGGAACCCCCAAGGAGCCCCCATGGACACCGCGTCCCGCAAGATCGTCCTCGAGGCCGTCAAGACCGCGATCATCACCGAGCTGCGCGGCTACGAGGTCTACAAGGCCGCCGCCGAGCGGGCCACCGACCCGTCCGCGAAGCAGATGTTCGGGGCGCTGGCCGAAGACGAGAAGCACCACAAGGACTTCCTCGAGACCAACTTCCGCTCGCTCTGGGAGAAGGGCGAGTGGGCGATGCCGGCGACGCCGGAGAACCTCTCGCCGCTCGACCACTCCGAGATCCTGACGCCGTCGTTCCTGCAGCGCGTCAAGGGCGGCGACTTCGAGATGGCGGTCGTCGCGGCCGGCGCGGAACTCGAGCGCTCGGCGATCAACTTCTACAAGGATGCCGCGACCCGCTGCCCCGACGAGGAGTCGGCCAAGGTCTTCCTCTTCCTCGCCGAGTGGGAGGCCGGCCACCTCGAGACGCTCGTCGACCTCGAGCGCCAGATGCGCGACTCGTGGTTCGCGGAGCAGGGGTTCAGTCCGTTCTAGACCGGGCTGCCGCGATGGCCGGGGCCGGCGCGAAGGACAAGCTGTTCCTCTTCGACGGGACCTACGCCGTCTTCCGCGCCTTCTTCGCGATCCAGGGGCTGCGCGCCGCCGACGGCACGCCGACCGGCGGCGTCTTCGGCTTCGTCAACACGGTCCGCAAGACGCTGCGCGAGCACCAGCCGGCCCACTTCGGCGTCGCCTTCGACGTCGAGGGGCCGACCCACCGCGACGAGATCTTCGAGGACTACAAGGCCAACCGGCCCGAGCCGCCGGACGACCTGGTCCCGCAGTTCGGGCTGGCGCTCGAAGCGGCCACGGTGCTCGGCTGGCCGGTCCTGACCGCGCCCGGCTTCGAGGCCGACGACGTGTTGGCGACCCTCGCGGGCGAGGCCAAGGCGCGCGGGCTCGACGTCGTGCTGGTCACCGCCGACAAGGACCTCTACCAGCTCGTCGACGCCGACGTCGTCGTGCTCAACCCGGCCAAGGACGACCGGATCCTCGACGCCGCGGGGGTCCTCGAGGTCTTCGGCGCGCGGCCCGACCAGGTCGTCGACGTGCTGTCGCTGATGGGCGACGCCACGGACAACGTCCCGGGCGTCCCGGGCGTCGGCGAGAAGACCGCCAAGGCGATGATCCGCCGCTACGACACGCTCGACGCGACGCTGGCGCGCGCGCGGCTGTTCCGCGCGGTGTGGCAGGCGAAGGAGCGCGCGCTGGCGGCGCTCGCGGCGGGCGGCGCAGGCGGCGCAGGCGACGCAGCGGAGCTGGACGCCGCGCTCGCCGCGCTCGTGCCGGCGGCTCGCGAGCTGGCCGCGCTCGAGGAGCGGCTGGGCGGGGACGAGGCGGCCGAGTTCGTGGCCCGCTTCGGCGCCGCCGCGGGGCTGACCGCGGCGACCCCGGAGCGTGCTCTCAAGAAGGCGCTCAAGGAGCTGGAGAGCAGGACGCAGCCGAAGGTCTGGCTCTCGCTCGCCGACAACGAGGCCGCCGCGCACTTCTCGAAGCAGCTGGTGACGGTGCGCGACGACGCGCCGGTGGCGCTCGACCTCGACCGGATGCGCGCCGGCCACGAGGACCGCGCGGCCGCGTCGGCGCTCTTCCGCCGGCTCGGCTTCCGGACGCTGCAGCGCGAGTTCGAAGCGACGGGCGAATCGGCGGCGGTGGGGGACGCCGGCGGCGCGGCCGGTGCGCTCGCGGCGCCCGAACCGCCCTCGGCTCCGGCCCAGGCCCTGGCAACGCCGCGTCCGTCCACGTCCTCCGCGCCCGGGCTCTTCGACCCGCCGGCCGCCACCGCGCCCGCGCCCGCGCCGGGACCGGCACCGCTCGGCGCGTCGCTGGAGGTCGCCGTCCTGGACGACCTGGCGGCGCTGACGACAGCTGGCGAAAACGCTCGCGGCCGCGCGGCCGCTCGCCGTCGACACCGAGACCGACTCGATCGTCGCGCGCCAGTCGCGCCTGGTCGGCGTCTCGCTTGCCTGGAACGACGGCGGCGGAGCCTACCTGCCGGTCGGCCACCGGACCGGCGAGCCGCAGGCCGCCTGGGACGACGCGCGCCCCGTGCTGGCGCCGCGTGCTCGAGGACCCGAAGGTCCCCAAGGCCGGCCAGAACCTCAAGTACGACCGCGCCGCGCTGCGCGCCGCCGGCGTCGTCGTGCAGGGGATCGCCTTCGACACCCTGATCGCGGCCCAGCTGCTCGACCCCGGCCGCACCACGAGCCACCGCCTGGACGACCTGGCGACGCGCTACCTCGGGGTCGGGATGATCCCCTACAGCGAGGTCTCGCGGTCGGGCGGCGCCGAGCAGACGCTCGACCAGGTCGGCATCGCCGCGGTGGCCCGCTACGCGGTCGAAGACGCGGTGGTCGCGCTGCGCCTGGTCGCGCCGCTCGAGGCGAAGCTGCGCGAGGAGGGGCTGTGGCCGCTCTTCGCCGAGATCGAGATGCCGCTCGTCGCGATCCTCGAGGAGATGGAGCACCAGGGGGTGCGGATCGACGTCGAGCGGCTGGCCGCGATGGGGCGCGAGATCGACGCCGAGATGGCGCGGCTGGAGGGCGAGATCTTCGAGCTGGCCGGCCACCCCTTCAACGTCAGCTCGCCGCCGCAGCTCCGGACCGTGCTGTTCGACGAGCTGAAGCTCCAGCCGACCGGGCGCAAGACGACCAAGACCAAGGCCCACTCGACCAGCCAGGAGGACCTCGAGGCGCTGGCCGAGGACCACCCGCTGCCGGCGAAGGTGCTCGACTACCGCGAGCTGGCCAAGCTCAAGGGGACCTACGTCGACGCGCTGCCGAAGCTGGTCGATCCGCGGGACGGCCGGGTCCACACCCAGTTCCACCAGCTCGGCGCCGCGACCGGCCGCCTCTCGTCGTCCGATCCGAACCTCCAGAACATCCCGATCCGCACGCCGATCGGCAAGCGGATCCGCGAGGCCTTCGTCCCCGAGCCGGGCTCGATCTTCATCTCCGCCGACTACTCGCAGATGGAGCTGCGCATCCTGGCGCACCTGTCGGGCGATCCGGAGCTGGGCGAGGCCTTCCGGCGCGACCTCGACATCCACCGCTACACCGCGGCGCTGGTCACCGGCGTGCCGCTCGAGGAGGTCACCGCCGAGATGCGCTCGCGCGCCAAGGCGGTCAACTTCGGGATCATCTACGGGATGTCGGAGTTCCGGCTGGCGCGCGAGCAGGGGCTGTCGCGCGAGGACGCGCGGTCCTTCATCGACGCCTACTTCAAGCGCTACCCGAAGGTGAAGGGCTACCTCGACTCGGTGATGGCCGAGGTCCAGCGGACCGGCCAGGTGCGGACTCTCTTCGGCCGGATCCGGCGCTTTCCCGAGCTGCGCGACGCGACGGGGCAGGGGATGCGATTGCCGCGCGCGCAGCGCGACGGGCTGCTGCGCCAGGCGGTCAACGCGCCGATCCAGGGGACGGCGGCCGACATCGTCAAGAAGGCGATGGCCGACGTGGCCGCCCGGCTGGCCGCCGACCGGCTCTCGGCGCGGCTGCTGCTGCAGGTCCACGACGAGCTGCTGCTCGAGTGCCCGGAGCGCGAGGCGGCGGCCACGCTCGTCGCGGTGCGCGAGAGCATGGAGGGAGCCGCGAGGCTCTCGGTCCCGCTGAAGGTCGACGCGCGGACGGGCGGGACCTGGGCGGCGGCCCACTGAACCGGGCGGCCGGCCCCGTCCCGCGGCGCGCTGCCCGGCGCGCCCGGCGGCGCTCCGGGAGCCGCCGGCCCGGCCAGGCCTTATATTCCTGCCGGGGTCGGGACGGTAAGGTGAGCCGCGTGGAGAGCCTCTTCCCATCGGGCCGTCCGGCCCGCGTGCTCGTGGTCGACGACGACGGCGACGTGCGCGACGTGCTGCGCCAGGAGTTCGGCCGGCGCGGCCTGACCGTCGAGGGCGCGGCTTCGGCCGCCGAGGCGCGCGGGCTGTTCGGCGCGGGCGGCCGCTTCGACCTGGTGCTCTGCGATATCGACATGCCCGGCGAGCGCGGCACCGAGCTGCTGGCCTGGATCAAGGCGACCGACCCCGACGTCGCGGTCGTGATGGTGACCGGCATCAGCGACGCCCCGACCGCCGTCGGCGCGATGCTCAACGGCGCCTCGGACTACGTCTGCAAGCCCTTCTCGCTGGCCGAAGTCCGGGCCCGGACCGACCAGGCGCTCGACAAGCGCCGGCTGGTGCTCGAGAACCGCGCCTACCAGACGAACCTCGAGCGGCTGGTCGAGGAGCGGACGCACGAGGTCCTGTCGGCGATGGCCGAGATCCGCTCGCTGTCCGACGACCTGCGCGCGGCCTACGACGCCACGCTGGTCGCGATGCTCTCCGCGCTCGACAAGCGCGACAACGAGACGCAGGGCCACTCGCTGCGCGTCGTCGCCTACACCGAGCGGCTCGCGAAGGAGCTCGGGATCGCCGAGCCCGAGCTGATCGCGATCCGCCGCGGCGCGCTGCTGCACGACGTCGGCAAGATCGGCGTCCCCGACGCGATCCTGCGCAAGCCCGGCAAGCTCGACCGCGACGAGTGGCTGGTGATGAAGAAGCACGCCGAGCTGGGCTACGAGATGCTGCGCGACATCAAGTTCCTGCGCGAGGCGGCGCTGATCGTGCTGACGCACCAGGAGCGGTTCGACGGCGGCGGCTACCCGCGCGGACTGAAGGGGGAGGAGATCCCGCTCGGGGCCCGGCTCTTCGCCTGCGCCGACGCGCTCGACGCGATGACCTCCGACCGCCCGTACCGCAAGGCGCTCCCCTACGAGCGGGTGCGCCAGGAGCTGATCGACTTCACCGGGACGCAGTTCGACCCGCTGGTGGTCGAGGCCTTCCTGCGCGTGCCGCCCGAGGACTGGCGGCGGATCCGCGACGCCGCCGAGCGACTCGACCTGGCCGGGGCCGACTTCGGGAGCGGGATCCTCTAGCCTCGCGCCTTGCGGGGTCTTCCGCTTTCGGCGTATGTTCTGGCTTCTGGTCGAGGGCCCAGGCAGCGCGTCCGATGTCCCCGCTGGCGGGCCCGGGTCGTCGTCCTCGGAGATCGGGATGACGAGGTTCGTGCGCTCGGGTGGGCTCGGGACGGGACGACCGCTTCACCGGGCGGCCTCTGTCGCGCTCCTGCTCGGAAGCCTCGCCTCCGCGGCGTGCCGTCCCGGCGCCGCGCCGGCCGCCGCCTACGCGGGCCCGGTCCAGCACGTGATCGTGATCTCCCTCGACACGACGCGCGCGGATCATTTCGGCTGCTACGGCAACCCCTGGATCCGCACGCCGCGGATCGACGCCCTGGCGGGCGAGTCGATCCAGTTCCTGAACTACATGACGGTGGCGACGACGACCCTCGCCTCGCACGTCTCGCTCTTCACCGGGAAGTACCCGCACTCGCACGGCGTGCCGCGCAACGGCTTCACGGTCAACCCCGGCAACGTCCTGCTCGCCGAGGTCCTGCAGAAGGCCGGCTTCCGGACCGCGGGATTCCTCGGTTCGTTCGCGCTCGACAGCCGCTTCGGCGTCAACCGCGGCTTCGACGACTACGACGAGACCTACAGCACCCTGATGGGCGTCGGCGGCGCCGACCAGAACCAGCGCAGCGCGGCCGAGGTGACCGACGCGGTGATCCGCTACCTGGACAAGGGGGGCGTTCCGCGCAACCTGTTCCTGTTCGTGCACTACTTCGACCCGCACCTGCCGTACGCGCCGCCCCCGCCGTACGACGCGATGTACGGGGCGGGTCCGGGTTCCGGGCGGATCGAAATGACCGGCCACCCGGCGCTGCAGTCCGGGACCCGGTCGCCGAAGGACCAGGCGAGCCTCGCCCTCTACGCGGGCGAGATCTCGTACATGGACGAGCAGATCGGCCGGCTGCTCGACGACCTGAAACGGCGCGGAATCCTGGACCGCGCGATCGTCGTCGTGACGAGCGATCACGGCGAGAATCTCGGCGACGCGCCGGGCCCGGCCTTCGAGCACGGGTGGACCGTGTACGAGGTCGAGAGCCACGCGGTGGGACTGATCCGCCTCCCGGACGCCGCGCACGGCGGCACGAAGTCCACGGCCCTCGTCGCCAGCGTCGACATCCTGCCGACGCTGCTGCGCTATCTCGAACTGCCCCCGCCCGCGGGCGTCGACGGGGAAGCGCTCGACCTGGCCCACCTGCCCACGGGGACCGAGGCGCGGATCCGGTTCGCGGAGGCGACCAAGCCCTGGGGCGCGGTGGAGAAGGGCGTGCCGTGGGCCAACCTGCGCAAGGCCAACTGCGCGCGCAGCGAGTCCTACAAGTTCATCCGGACCCCGTACCGCCAGCTCGAGGAACTCTTCGGCCTGCGCGACGACCCCCGCGAGCGGAAGAACCTGCTCGCCGATCCGGCGCTCCGGCGCGGCGCGCCGGAGACCGAGCTGCGCGCGGCCCTCGAGAGCTGGTCGGCAGCAGCGAAACCGCTGCCGACCGAGTTCGAGCCGAACCAGGAAGAGGAGACCCTCCGGCGCCTGCGGTCGCTGGGGTACCTGGGCGGCGGCGTGGGCGACGGCGACCACTGATGGCCCGCACCCACCCGCTGCTCGTCGGCGCCTGCATGACGCTCCTCGCCGCGGCGCTCGGCGGCTGCCGCGGCGAGTCCCCGCAGCGCGCGCCCGCGGCCCCGCGCGAACGGGCCCCGGCCCCGGACGACGCCGAGATCGAGCGCCTGCGCTCGCTGCCCTACGCGGGCGGCTCGCCCGCGGCGCGCGACGAGCCGACGGGCGTCGTGCACGCCGATCCCGCGCGCGCCTGTCCCGGATACCGGCTCTACGAGGTCCCCGAGCTGGGCCGGGCCGACCTGATCGACGTGCAGGGCGAGATCGTGCACGACTGGCACCGGCAGCCGGGAGAGAAATGGCAGCACGCCGAGCTGCTCCCGAACGGCGACCTCCTCGTCGTCGGGCAGGAGGAGCAGAAGGCGACCGGGGCCGTCGACGGGCCCGTTCCGGCCTTCGTACTGCGTTTCGACTGGTCCGGACGGCTGCTCTGGAGCCGTGCGCTGCCCGCGCATCACGACATCGAGGTCACACCGCAGGGAAAGCTGCTGGTCCTGACCATGCAGGCCCGACGGGAGCCGTCGATCCATGCGGAGCTCGACGTGCGCGACGACCAGCTCACCCTGCTCGAGCCCGACGGCACGCCGATCGCGTCGCACTCCGTTCTCGATGCCGTCCGGAGCAACCCGGAGGCGTTTCCCCTCCGGCCGGCGAAGCCGTCTCGCGTCGACGGGCCGCTCTGGGTCGACCTCTTCCACGCCAACTCGGTCGAGTGGATGCACCGGCCGGAGCTCTTCGGGCGCGACCGCCTCTACGGCCCCGACAACATCCTGGTCTCCTTCCGCCACCAGAACCGGATCGCGGTCTTCAACTGGCCCGCGAACGAAGTCGTCTGGTCCTGGGGCCGGGACGAGCTGGCCGGACCGCACGACGCGCAGGTGCTCGAGGGCGGGAACATCCTCGTCTTCGACAACGGGCTGGGGAGGGGCTGGTCGCGGGTGGTCGAGGTCGATCCGCTCGCCGGCCGGATCGTCTGGGAATACCGGGCCACGCCGCCCGAGTCGTTCTTCACGGCCAGCAAGGGGTCGGCGCAGCGGCTGCCCAACGGCAACACGCTGATCGCCGAATCCGACAAGGGGCGGGCGTTCGAGATCGATCCGGCGGGCGAGACCGTCTGGGAGTACGTCTGCCCGCACCGGCTGGGCGACGGCGCCCAGCGCGCGGCGATCGGGCGGATGGTCTGGCACCCGGCCGCGGCGATCGAGCCGCTGCTGGGTTCGAACGTCACTTCACCAGCACGCTGACGGTAGCCGCCGGCCGCCTCGTGGCGCCCATCGAGCCCGACCCCTTGGCCGTCACGTCCAGCTCCGCCACGTAGCGTCCCGGCCGGATCGGTGCGGTGCACGCGAGCGTGACCGCTGCGCTTTCCCCCGGCAGGAGGTTGGCCGGCAGGGACGTGGTCGCGTTCAGGGGAGTACCGCGGGGCCCGGCGGCGATCTCGGCGGCTCCGGCATCCACCCGGCGCCACCTGCGGATCCCGACCGAGACGTCCCCCGCGTCGTCGCGGCCGTAGACGTAGCTGTCCCCGGCCCACGCGTTCCGTCCCTCGTTGCGGACCGTCAGCGGCAGATCGAAGTGGTCGCCCGGCCCCACGGTCAGCTCCGCCGGCGCGGTCAGCTCGAAAGCGTCGCCCTTCCCGCCGGCGCGGCTCTCCGCGTAGAAGGGGTCGTTCGCCAGGCGCCGCGTGACCTCCTGCGGGTTCCGCGGCACCGCGTCCGGCGACTCGACCTCGAACACGCCGATCCCGGAGGGCGACTGCTGGACGGCCCGGTAGCCGGCGCGGCGATAGCTCTCCGCGGTCGCGGCGTCCCGGGTCACGACGTAGCGGATTCCCAGCGCCTGCAGGACCCGCTTCGCTTCGGCGTGCGCCGGATTGGCCGTGTTGACCGCAATCGACTCGTGCCACCGCAGGTTGGCGGCGACCGTGCCGTTGGGCGTGCGCCGGCCGTGCACGAGCGACACGAGCATCGTCCCGGCCTCTTCCAGGTGCTGCTCGCGCACCGTGAGCAGCCCCATCGGCGCTTCCATCACCGCGAAGTCGCCCGGCTGCTCCGCGAGCCAGCGGAACGCCGGGTCGGCGGCACGCTCCGGGAGGATCCGCACCGCGTGCACTCCGGCGCGCGCCTCGAGGAACGAGGCGGCGAGCAGCGCCACGGCGAGCACGCGGCCGCGGGGGGTTCGCGCCATCCGGACCACGAGGAGGGCCCCGGCGAAGGCCAGCGCGAGGTGCGTCAGCACGCCGAAGCGCGCCGGGGCGCGGATCGCCTGGAGCGGCAGGAGCACCTTGTAGAGGGCCTCGTACGGCGTCGGGAAGTCCAGGAACGGCAGGCCCAGCTGCCAGAACAGGAGGCGCATCGTCCCGAAGGACAGGACGAAGGCGAGGATCCCGACCAGCGCGATCTCGGGCGACTTCTTCCGGAGCAGGCCCAGTCCCGCGAGGCCGAGGGCCAGCGCGACGAACCCCGGGAAGAGGTGGGAATCGAAGTAGTCGTTTCCCTGCCCGCCGAACGGGGGCAGGACCGTTCCCGCCGCCCCCGTGACCCACGCGTAGAGGTCCGCAGAGCGCCAGTCCACCTGCGCGATCTGCCGCTTCACGCCGTAGGTCCGGGAGAACGCGGCGTACTTCAGCGCGATCGGGGCGAGCAGGACCGCGATCAGGAGACCCGACAGCAGGAGCGGCATCAGGCCGCGCCGCCAGCCGATCCGCCGCCGCCACGTGCCCCACAGCAGGGCGACCGGAACCGTCAGGGCGAGGGGCACCGCGATGTACGAGTACTCGATGGCGGCGGCGGCGAGCGCCAGCGCGAACCAGACCGCGCGGCGGCGGTCCGGCGCCTCGAGGAAGCGGGCCATGGTCGCCAGGGCCAGCGCGAGGAAGGGCGCGAAGATCCCCTCGACGTGGCAGACGTGGTTGGCGCGGAACATCCCGAAGGAGAAGAGCACGGCCACGGCCGCGCCGCCCCAGCGCGAGCCCGTCAGGAGCGTCCCGGCGTAGTAGCAGCCGGCGGCGGTCAGGGCCAGCGCGAGCCAGAGGGTGATGCCCCAGGCCAGCACGGGCGGCAGCAGCCGGAAGAGCGGGATCGACCAGATCCCTTCCGTCATCCGCGGATCGTTGGCGACCAGCGGGTCCCTCATCGGCAGCAGGACCTGCGCGTCGTAGAAGCGGGAAGGGTGGCCTGCGCCCCAGGCCAGCATGTAGGTCCACATCGACGAGTCGATCCGCGCGTACAGCTCGCCGCTGCCCTGGTAGGTGGTGGGGATGCTGGTGCGGTTCGGGTACCAGGGGGCGGTGAACATCACGGCCAGGACGGCGCAGGCCGCGAGAATCACCGACAGCTCGACTGCCCAGCGGCGGGTCCCGGCCGCACCCGCGGCGGTCGTCACTCGATCACCGGGCGTAGCCGAGGGAGCGGAGCGCTTCCATCTGCTCCTCCGTGGGTTGCCACTCGCCCGGCTCCTCGCGACGCGACGCCGGCAGGGCGCGCAGGAGCTGGACGACCTCGTCGTCCTCCGAGGGCGGCCCCGCGGGCCAGAGGTTCTTCATCTCGCCCGGATCGTCCGGTGCGAAGTACTGCCACGCGTCGGTGTCGCGGTTCCAGATCGCCGTGCCGCGGTCGCTGCGGGAAGAGCGCAGGTCGCCCGCCCAGAGGCTGCCCTCGGCCAGCGAGAGCTTCGCGCCGCTCGCGTCCGAGGGGCTGGCCCGGCAGCCCGGTCGGCACGGCGACACCGGCCTGTTCGAGGAGCGTCGGGGCGATGTCGATCTGCCGCACGCGTTCCGTCCGGACGACTCCGCCCGGCGCACCGGGCCGCCGGAGGATGAGCGGCACGGAGATCAGCTCGCGGAGGTGCGTGTGCCCGTGCTCGAAACCGCCGTGGTCCCAGAACTCCTCGCCGTGGTCGGCCACGACCAGCACCGTCGTGCGCGGCCACAGCCCCTGTTCCTCGAGCCCGCGGCGCAGCCGTCCGAACTGGTCGTCGAGAAAACGGATCTCGCCGTCGTAGCGCGCCACGAGGCTCTGCTTCTGCCGGTCGGTCAGCGGCAGCGTGCCGTCCGCGATCTGGCGGACCTGGTCCGCGCTCCCGAATCCGCGCTCGATCCCGCCCTGCGCGTCGGGCTCGAACATCGTGTCGTAGGGGGCCGGAGGGTCGTACGTCAGGTGGGCGTCGAAGTAGTGCACGACCAGGAAGAAGGGCTCGCCGCGGACCTTCTCGAGCCACGCGAGCGCGGCGTCCGTCGTCGCCCGGGCGTCGCGGCTGCCGACGTTCGACCGGTCGGTACGGGAATAGTCGTAGCTTTCGAAGCCCCGCGAGAGCCCCGACTCGGGGCTGCAGAAGACGACGTTCATCACCGCCGCCGTGCGGAAGCCGGCCTTCGCGAACAGCTCCGCGAGGGTCGGCACGCTCGGCGCCACCATGTGGATGCCCTTCGAGGCGCCGGCTCGCCTGGTGGACGTGCGGCGGCTGTCCCGTCAGGATCGTGGCCACGGCCGGAAGGGTCCACGGCGACTGCGAGTACGCGTGTTCGTAGCGCTCGCCCTCGGCGGCGAGCCGGTCGAGATTCGGCGACGTCTCTCGAGGGTAGCCGTACGACGAGAGGTGATCGGCCCGCACGGTGTCGAGGATCACCAGCACGATCCCCGGCCCCGCCTTCTCCGGCGCGCGGGAGCAGGCAGCGAACCCGAACAGCATCGGGACGAACAGGACCAGCGCCCACGCCGGAGCGCGCCGAAAGCCGCCTGTCGCACGGGGCGCCGCTGCCGGGCCGGACATCGGGCGATTATATCGAAGCGGGAAGACCCGTCCAGAGACGCACCGGCACGCGGGCCCGGGCCTCACCGCGGCTCGCCGGGCGCACGCGCCGGCAGGGATTAGACTCGGCAGCCGGAGGTCGTCCGCCATGGAGACACGTCAGGTCAGTCCGGTCCGCGGGGCGGCCGAGCGTCGCTTCTACCTGGTCATGTCGCTGGCGATCCTCGCGGCCGTCCTCCTCGGCTTCGCGCCGAGCTTCTACCTGCGCCCGTGGTTTCCCGATCGACCGGTCCCCCCCGAACGGTTCTTCCTGCTGCACGGTGCCGTTTTCACGGCCTGGTTCGTGCTGCTGGCCGTCCAGGCCGCGCTCGTCTCGGCCCGGCGAACCGCCCTGCACCGCCGGCTCGGGGTCTACGGCGGCGTCCTCGCGCTCGCGATGGTCGTGCTGGGGACCGTGGGAGCGCTGATCGCCGCGCGCCGCCCGACGGGCTTCGTGGGGATCGAGATCCCGCCGCTGCAGTTCCTGGTGATTCCGCTGGGGGACATGCTGCTGTTCGCGCTGCTGGTCGGCCTGGCGCTCGCGTGGCGCCGGGACCTGCAGTCGCACAAGAGGCTGATGCTCGTCGCGTCGATCGCGATCATCACCGCCGCCGTCGCGCGCTGGCCGTTCGCGATCATGTCGGCCGGGCCGCCCGCGTTCTTCGGCTTCACGGACCTCTTCCTGGTCCCGATCGCGGCCTGGGACCTCTCCACGCGCCGCCGGCTGCACCCGGTCACGCTCTGGGGCGGTCTCCTGGTGATCGCCTCGCAGCCGCTGCGGCTCTGGCTGTCGGGGACCGAGGCCTGGCTCGGCTTCGCCCGCTGGGCGGTCGGCCTGCTCGGGTAGCCGGCCGCGGTCAGCCGAGCAGGATCTTGGCGATCGTCTGCAGCTGCATGATGTGGGTGCCCTCGTAGATCTTCCCGATCTTCGCGTCGCGGTAGAGCTTCTCGACCGGGTAGTCCTTGACGAAGCCGTAGCCGCCGTAGAGCTCGACGGCCATCGAGGCCGAGCGCTCGGCGACCTCCGCCCCCAGCCACTTGCAGACGGCGGCCTCGCGCACGAACGGCCGTCCCGCCTCCTTCAGCGCGGCGGCGTTGAGCACGGCCAGCTTGGCCGCCTCGGTTTCGGCGTCCATCCGGGCCAGCACCTGCTGGACCGCCTGGAACTCGGCGATGGTCTTGCCGAACTGCTTGCGCTCCTTCGTCCAGCCGATCGCGTGGGCCAGCGCCCCCTCGGCCAGTCCGACCATCTGCGCGCCGATCCCGATCCGCCCCTCGTTGAGCGTTTCCATCGCCGTCTTGTAGCCCTTGCCGATCTCGCCGAGCACGCGCTCCGGCCCGACCTTCACGTCGTCGAGGATGATCTCCACGGTGGAGGAGGCGCGGATCCCGAGCTTGTCCTCCTTCTTCCCCACGCGGAAGCCGGGGTCGTCGCGCTCGACCAGGAAGCAGGTGATCCCCTTGTAGCCGGCCTCGGGGTTCACGGTGGCGAAGACCAGGTAGAGCCCGGCCTCGTAGCCGTTGGTGATCCAGAGCTTGCTCCCCGAGAGCTTCCAGCCGTCGCCGTCGGCGGTGGCGCGCGCGCGGAGCGAGAAGGCGTCCGAGCCCGAGCCGGCCTCCGACAGCGCGTACGCGCCGACGATCTCCGAGGCGAGCTTCGGCAGGTACTTCTTCTTCTGCGCCTCGGTCCCCCAGCGCCGGACCGCGTTGTTGACCAGCGTGTTCTGCACGTCGCAGACCACCGACACCGAGGGATCGACCCTGGCCAGCTCGATGATCACGAGGATCGCGTCGGTGAAGCTCATCCCCGAGCCGCCGTACTCCTCCGGGATGTCGATCCCCATCAGCCCCATCTCGAAGAGGGTCTTGAGGATCGCCGGGTCGAGCTTGCCTGCGGCGTCCATCTCGGCGACGCGCGGGCGGATCCCTTCCTCCGCGAAGCGGCGCACCTCGGCGAGCATCTGCTGCTGGTCTTCGGACGGGACGGTCAGCGGGCGGGGACGGTCGGACATCGTCGGGATCTCCTCGATCTCACTTCTTGGCGCCGTCGTCGGCGCCGGGTTTCGGGGGCAGGGGGATGCCGTTCAGGATCATCGCGACGTCGCGGTCGATCGTCGCCGACGCGGGGGATTCGATCATCCGGCCGAGTTCTTCGCCGGCGCGGCGGACCACGATCGTCGGGACGCGCTTGACGCCGGCCGCCTTGCCGCGCCCCTCGGGCTCGTCCTTCCCGCGGTCGATGCCGATCAGCGTCAGCGTCAGGCCCGGGTTGCCGGCGGATTTCAGCGCGGTCACCAGCAACGGCACCTGCTCGAAGCTGTCGCTGCACCAGCTGCCGAAGAAGACGTCGACCTCGGCGGGCGGCGCCGACCGCAGCAGCTCGAGCACGTCGGGGTAGGGGACGTACTTGTCGGCGCGCTCCTGCCAGGCCGGCAGAACGGTCGCGAAGTCGGCGAGCGGCAGGGTGCCGACGACCATCTCCTTCGGCTCCCACGGCTCGGGCTCGCCGGCGGTCCCGGGGAGGGCGGCGAACAGGGCGATCGCCAGGAGCGGCAGGGCGAAGCGGGCGCGCGACGGGCTCGGCACGGGGTTCCTCGGCAGGGGAAAGCTCTCTAGCCTACCAAGCCGGCCACCCGGAACAAGGGCCCGGGCGGCGGTCCGGTGGCGCCGCGGGTAGACTCCGGCCCTCAGGAGATCCCATGACCCCGATCCGCCTCCGCCTGTCCCGGGACCGCGCGCGGCGCGCTGCAGCCGGCTTCCTCGCGCTCGGCCTCCTCGCGGGCCTCGCCGCCGCCGCCCCTGCGGACGGGAAGGACGCCGCCGGCTCCCGCTCGAAGAAGCCGCCGGTCGATCCCGCGGTGCGCGCCGTGCTCGACCGGATGGAGCAGGCGCAGGGCCAGGTGACCTCGTTCAAGGCCCACGTCACCGAGACCCGGCGGCTGGCCGTGCTCGAGAAGCCCGAGATCCTGCGCGGGGAGCTGGCCTTCGAGTCGCCGGGGAAGATCCGCTGGGACTACCGCGAGCCCGAGCAGCGGACCTACGTGCTGGCGGACGGGCACGTCATCGGCTGGATCCCGTCCCGGAACCGCGTCGAGAAGATGGACGTCGAGCGCCGCGAGGCGCGCCTGCGGCGGATGTTCGCGATCGGCCAGGGGACCGACGCGCTGCTCAAGGACTTCGTCGTGACGCTCGCGCCCGCCTCGGCCGTGCCGCAGGCGGACGAGCTGGTGCTCGTGCCCGAGTCGCGCCGGATGCGCAAGCGGGTCTCCGAGATCCGGATGTGGGTCGATCGCGGCAACAACCTGCCCAAGCAGCTTCGGCTCGTCACGGGCGAAGGGGACAGCGTCGAGTTCGCGCTGTCGTCGGTCCAGGTCAACCCCAAGCTGGCCGCCGACGCCTTCACGCTGACGATTCCCAAGGGGGCCCAGGAGGTCCGCGGGATCTCCGGCCTCTCGATCTTCGGCAACCCGGCCGACGACGGCGACGCGTCCGAAGACCGGATGTAGCCCGCGCCGCGTCCCGCCCGCGGGTCGCCCCGCGCCCGCTCTGCTGGCTCCGAACGCCTTCCCCGACGACAATGCGCGCGGAGGGTGCGCATGCGGAAGGTGGTCATCGAGGGCGTGGAACTGGCGCTCGCGCCGGCGGACGAGATCGCGGCGGAGTGGGTCGGGCAGGAAGACCTGGTCCGGCAGCTGCTCGCCGCGTGGATGGTGCTGGCCCCCGAGGATCTCCCGCTCAACCCGCGCCTGGTCGGTCGTCCGGGGGTCGGCAAGACGACGCTCGCCTGCGCCGCCGCCGGCCGCCTGGGGCGCGAGGTCTACCTCTTCCAGGCCACCGCCGACACCCGGCCCGAGGACCTGATCGTCACCCCGGTGCTCGGCGACGGCGGGACCATCCGCTACGTCGCCTCGACCATCGTCAGCGCGATGATCCAGGGCGGCGTCGCGGTCCTCGACGAGGGGAACCGGATGAGCGAGAAGGCGTGGGCCTCGCTGGCGCCGCTGCTCGACCAGCGGCGCTACGTCGAGTCGATCGTCGCCGGGATCAAGATCCACGCCCACCCCGACTTCCGCTTCGCCACGACGATGAACGACGACGCGTCGACCTACGACCTGCCCGAGTACATCGCCTCGCGGATCCTGCCGCGGATCGTCGTCGACTACCCGGACGCCGAGGAGGAGCTGCGGATCCTCGCCTCGAACCTCCCCTTCGCGCCGGCCGAGCTGCTGCGCTACGTCGTCGCCTTCCTCCAGACGGCCCACGAGCGCGACGCCTCGTACTCGGTGCGTGACGGGATCAACCTCGCGCGCTACGCGCTCAAGCGGGCCGAACAGTCCGGGGCGGGTGCGGCCGGCGCGATCGCAGGCCTGCCCGAGGCGGCGCTGCTGGTGCTGGGCGACGACGCGCACGAGTTCATGCCCCCGCCGGAGGGCGGGCCCGGCCCCCGACCGGGCGGCGCCGAGTGACGGTCCCGCGCTGGGACGAGTTCTCCTGGCCGTGGCAGGCGGAGACGATCCGCCTGCTCCCGGTGCTGCACAACCGGCTGGAGTGTGCGCGCGCGGTGCGCGCCCACCTCGACGCCTTCGACCCGGACTGCGTGGTGCTCGAGCTCCCGCGCGCGCTCGCCGACCCCTGGCGGCGCGCGGTTGCGGCCCTGCCCGTGCTGCAGGCGATCCGGCTCGAGGCGGCCGGTCTCGTCTCGTGGCTGATTCCCGAGCCCTGCGACGCAGCGGTCGAAGCGACGCGCTGGGCCGTCGCGCGCGGCCGCGAGTGGGTCTGCGGCGACCTCGCCGTGCCGCGCTACGGGGCCCACGCTGACCTGCTCCCCGATGTCGCCGTCCTGCCGGTCATCGGGTACCGGGCCTACGTCGAGCGCCTGCTCGGGCGCGCCCCCTTCCGGCGCGACGCGGCCGACGAGGCGCGCGAGCGCGCGCTCGCGGCGGCGGCGGCGCAGGCCGCCCGCGGAGGGCGACGGGTCGCGGTCGTGCTGGGGCTCGCGCACCTCGCGGGGGTGGCGGCGGCGCTGGCGCGCGGCGCTGTGGCGCCGCTGGCGCGGCCGGTCCCGCTGGTCGCGGGCCTCATGCCGCTCGACCCCGACAGCCTGGTCGAGGTGCTCGGCGAGCCGCCGTTCGTCCAGCTCGCCTGGGAGCGCGCGCGCGCCGGCGCGGAGCCGGCGGTCTTCCCGCTTCCCGGCCGCCCGCGCGAGGCCGGCACGCTGCTCCGCTTCCCCGGCGCGGGAAACGGTCCGCGCGTCGATCCCGGCGCCGATCCCGACACCCCGCGCCCCGACCCGGAGCTCGACGAAGAGCGCGCTGCAGGCGTCCGCGGCGAGGACCTGCTGGCGCGCCCTCGCCTGTTCTATCGCCTCGTCCAGCAGGCCGCCCGCCACGCCTGCGAGCTGGGGGGCGACGAGCCGTCGCCCGCCGAGCGGCGCGTGCTCCACACCTTCGCGCGCAACCTCGCGCTGCTCGAGGGGCGGCTCTGCCCGGACCTCTACGAGCTGGTCGTCGCGGCCCGCGGCGCGGTGGACGACCGCTTCGCGCGCGATCTCCTCGCGCTCGCCGCCGCCTGGCCCTGGGCCGACGCGGCGGCGGGAGGCGTTCGGCTGTCGGCCCAGGACCTCGGGCGCAGCGCGCGGCTCGTGACGCTGCGCCCCCGGATCGATCGGCTGGCGCGGCGGCCGAGCCTGCGCGACGCGCTGCGCGAAGCGGTTCACGGGGGCGAGGGGGCGGGGATCTGCTCCTTCCCGCCGGAGGACGTGATCGTCGAGGCGCTCGGCGCGGACCTGCGCGAGCGCGGCGCGGCGCGCGACGCGCGGGCCGGCGTCCAGGTCGTGCCCTTCGTCGCCAGCCTGCTCGACGGGCTCGACGCGCGCGAGACGCTGCGCCGCCGCGTCACCGAGACGCGACCCTACGTGCGCGAGGAGGTGACGTCGAAAGGCGAGGTCGGCGCGGTCGTCGTGATCTGGGACGACGAGGATCTGGCTCCCCGCGGCGGCGTCGCCCCCCGCTTCCCGTGGGCGGTCGCCTGGCACGGCGAGCACCAGAACGAGTCCGACATGGCGTTCTACGCGACCGACCCTCAGCCCGGCGCGGTCGCCCCCGGCATCCACCGCGCGGAGTACGGCGGGTTCATGCTGACCTGGCCGCCGCTGCGGCTCGGCGACATCTGGAACGACCCGGCCTATCGCTTCTGCCGCGGCAAGGCGGAGCGGCTGCTGGTCGCGGCCCTCGACTACTCGGAGAAGCCGCTGGTCGTCTACGTCGCGCCGCGCGCGCCGCGTCCCGAGGTGCTTGCCCTGGCACGCCGGCTCTCGCGCCGGATCGTGCACCTGCGGCCGGGGATGCTCTCGCACGACCGGCTGCGCCGGCTCCGGACCTTCCACGTCCTCGCCGGCCGCCACCTGCGGCCGCTGGCCCAGTGGGTCGTGCCGCCGTCGTGAGGCGCGCCGCGGACCCCTGCGCTTTCGACCTCCCGCCGGGATCGAAGTACCCTCTCGGGCGACATCGCCCTCCCGGGAGACCCGTGCACCGACTCCGTTCGCTCGCCCGCCCGGCCGCGGTGGCCCTCCTGACGCTCGGCGCGGCCGCCTCCCTCGCCGTCGCCGGGGCCGCACCGCGCTCGTTCCGCGAGGCCGCGCTGGCCTCGCTCTCCGCGGTGCCGCGCTGGACCGCACCCGCGATCGACGTCGCGCGGCTGCGGGACGAGGACGCCGCGGCCCGCGCGGCGGGCCTCAAGGACCGCCCCCCGCGCGTCGGGTTCCCGATGAAGGCCGCGCTGCGCCCGTCGCGCGCCGGCGCGTGGGAGGAACTGTCCGACGGCAGCCGCGTCTGGCGGCTGCGCGTCGCGAGCCCCGGCGCGCTCTGGATCGTGCTCGGGTTCGGCGCCTTCCGTCCGGCAGCCGGGGCGGAGCTCTGGATCTACACGCCCGACCGCGCGCGGATCCTCGGCCCCTTCACGAGCGCCGACGAGCGCGACCACGGGCGCCTCTGGCTGCCGCCCGTCGAGGGGGACGAGCTGGTCGTCGAGCTGGATTGGCCGGCGGCGGCGCAGGCCGCCGAGCCGATGGTCGTGCTCGGCACGCTCTCGCACGGCTACGAGCCGTGGGGCGGACTCGGACGGGCCGGCAAGGCCGGCGAGCCGGATGCCGCCGGGGCCTGCAACATCGACGTCAACTGCCCGGCCGGCGCGGCCTGGCAGGACGAGAAGCGCGGGGTCGTCCACCTGCTCTCCGGCGGCAGCGGCTACTGCACGGGGTCGCTGATCGCGACCACCGCGCAGGACTGCCGGAACTTCGTCCTCACCGCCGCGCACTGCCTCAACACCGCGGGCGAGGCGAGCTCGACGACCTACCAGTTCAACTACGAGCGCCCGGCCTGCGGCGCGGGCACGGCGCCGACCGGCCAGACCGTCACCGGCTCGACGCTGCGCGCGACCTGGAGCACGTCCGACTTCAGCCTGGTCGAGCTCAACCAGCCGGTCCCCGAGGCGTACAACGCGTACTACAACGGGTGGACGCGCTCCACCGCGCCGGCGGCGCAGGCGTGGGGGATCCACCACCCCGACGGCGACGTGAAGAAGATCTCGCACTCGCCCAGCCCCCTGATCGACGGCACCTCGTACGGCCCCGATCACTGGCGCGTCCTCTGGCCGGCGGACCACAGCGAAGGGGTGACGGAAGGCGGATCGTCCGGCTCGCCGCTCTTCGACCCGTTCAGCCGGATCGTCGGACAGCTCCACGGCGGCGGTTCCAGCTGCGGGGCTTCGCCGTCGCAGATGTGGGACGAGTACGGGAAGTTCGACCTGTCGTGGACCGGCGGTGGAGCGTCGTCGTCGCGCCTGTCCGGCTGGCTCGACCCGTCCGGCACCGGCGCCGTGGTCCAGGATGGCCTGGACGACGACTTCTGCCGCGTCCCGCGGCCGCGGCTCGAGTACGCGTCGAGTCTCGTCGACGACCCCGCCGGCAACGCCGACGGCGTGGCCGACCCGGGCGAGACCTTCGCGCTGAAGGTGACCCAGCGCAACGCGGGCACGCTCGGCGCCACCGCCGTCTCGGGAACGCTCTCCACGGTCACCCCGTTCGTCGCGCTGCCCGACAACGCCGCGCTGTGGCCCGACATCCCGGCCGGACAGCTGCGCGAATCGTCGTCGCCGCACTTCACGGTGCGACTCGACGCCGCGATCGTCTGCGGGACGAAGATCGCGTTCCGCCTCGACACCGTCGCCCGGGAGGCCCCGGGTTCCTGGAACTCGGACTTCACGGTGACGGTCGGCGCACCGGCCGTGAATGGCCTCTTCTCCGACGACGTGGAGGCCGGGACGGGCGGGTGGACGACGCAGACGCTGGGCGGGAACGCCGCGTACGCGATCGCGACCAGCTCCTCGCACAGCCCGTCGCACGCCTGGTTCGTCAACGATCCCGGGGGGCGGTCCGAGGCGCTGCTGCTGATGCAGCCGCTGGGCGCGCTGCCCGCCGCGGCCCGCCTCCGGTTCTGGCACCGCTACGACACCGAGGCCGACTACGACGGCGGGGTGCTCGAGTACAGCGCGGACGGCGGGCCGTGGACCGACGCCGGGTCGCTGATCACCTCCGGCGGCTACCTGGCGAGCATCAGCTCCGGCGCCGCTTCCGCTCTGGCGGGGCGAAACGCCTGGAGCGGCCTGTCGGCCGGATGGGGCGAGGTGGTCGCCGACCTGGCCGTCCTGGCCGGCCGGTCGGTCCAGTTCCGCTGGCGCTTCGCGGCCGACACCTCGGTCTCGGGCCAGGGCTGGTGGATCGACGACGTCGTGGTCGACGCCACGAGCTGGACCTGCCATCCCACGGCGGGGGCCGTTCCCGGCGAGGCCTCCGACCCCCGGGGAGCCGGCGCGCCCTTCACGATCCGGCGCCTGGCCGGGGGCTACCGCCTCGACTGGTCGGTCCCCCCGTCGGGTGCCTCACCGGCCTCCTACCGGCTCTACCGCACCCCGCTCGGGGCGCCCGTCTCGGCCGCCTGCGAGGCCGACCTCGGCACGGGAACGGGTGCCCAGCTGGCGGCCCTCACGTCCCAGCAGGGGTTCCTCGTCGTCGCCCGCAACGGAGCGGGCGAGGGGTCCTACGGGCGAAGCAGCGCGGGGATCGAGCGGCTGCCCGCCGCCCCCGGGGCCGCCTGCCCGTAACCCGCCGCCGCCTTCAGGGACCGGCTCTGCGGCGGTCCAAAGCTCCGCCGGGCAACGGGTTGGCGCGGCCCGGCGGCGCCTTGACGGGCGGATATCGCCGAACCAGATTGAACCTGTGGGACGTTGTCTCCGGCCGTCCCGGCCGGCGTCGGCGTGCACCGGGAAAGCCGAGCGGCCGACGCGCCGCGAGGGCGGTGGATGACGGATCGGATCCGCGAAGAGGACGTCCGCGAAGCGTTGTGGGAGCTCGGGCGGTACCTCTCCGACGAGTTGGCCCCGCTGATGGCGGCCGACTCGATCCGCACGCTCATGGCCTGCCCGCCCCAGTTGGCCGGGAAGGCGATCTACGACTGGGCGTCCTCGCAGAATCGCGGCGTTCACCAGCAGCTCAGCTTCTCCGACTGCGCGTTCCACTCGCTCAAGAAGGTCCGCCACATCGGCGAGCTCGACCTGGTGCCGCGCCCCGCGATCGAGGAGTTCATCGGGCAGCTCGCGCAGCTGCTGCTCGAGCATTGCCCGGCGGGCGAGCGCGAGCGGTTCGCGGAGTCGCTCGGGCACCTCGGCGACGGCGAGTCGTCGCTCGCTTCCACGGTTCACTTCCTCCATCGCCCACCCGGCTCCGCCGGGAGCCACCCGACGGGCCCGGTCCGGGTCGCCGATGCGCCCGGACAGGCGCCCGTTCCGCCCGGCCACGTGGTCGTGGCCGTTCCGGCAGGCACGGTGCCGGTCGTCGCACCCGCCGGTTCGGCCGGGGTCGTCGCGACCGGAGCGCCTGGCACGGCCGCCGTGATGACCGTCCCTGCGCCCGCGAGGGAACAGGACTACGCCCAGAACCTGGCGCGCATGGGCCTGATCATGGAGCGCCTCGAGCAGCAGCTGCGGCGCGTGGAGAACACCGCATCGGTCGGCGGCTCGTCGGCCGAGGGCCTGTCCCAGCTCGTCGCGGCTGCGGCCATGTCGGCGCGCTCCTCGGGCGAGTTGTCGGCGCAGCTGAGGAAGATCGGACAGCTGGGGATCCAGGCCCCGGTGGGCGAGCTGCTGAAGGCGATCGGCCAGCAGATGCCGGGCTGGGTGCTCAAGTCGGCCGACGGCCGCGACGCGGTCGAACTGCCCAAGAACAAGACGATGGATGCGATGCGGCGCCTGGTCGAGGTCGACGACAACGAGCAGGAGACGGCCAAACGCTTCCACGAGCTGCTCGTCGCCGCCGCGGAGCGGTTCAACGAGGGAGCGCTCGCCCAGTGCGCGTCGATCCTGGCGGTCGGGCGCGAGATCATCGAGGACCGGCGGATCGCGCCGGCCCCGCTGGCGACGATTCTCGACCGCGCGGCCCGCGCCTTCTCCGAGGAGAAGCTGGCGCACGTCGCAGCGAACACCGAGAACCACCCGCTGCTGCGCGAAGTGCTCGAGTTCTTCCCGGTCCTGAGTCCCGAGCGGCTGCTCTCCGAGCTGCAGGAGGAGCCGAAGCGCGACCGCCGGCAGGTGCTGCTCGGCATCCTGCGGGCCCACGGCAGCGCGGCGCGCGCGGCGGTGCTGAGCCATCTCGACCTCGTGGCCTCGCGCAGCCTGCCTGACGAGCAGGGGTACTTCCGCCGCAACCTCGTGTTCCTGTTGCGGCGCCTGCCGCGCGCGGCCGACGAGAGCCCGGACCGGGAGATCGACCACTTCATCGCGCTCTCTGCCCTCAACAACCCGCTGATGGTCATGAAGGAGTCGATCGGCGCGCTGGGCAGCGTGCGCGACGCTCGCGCCGAACGAGCCCTCGGGGTCCTGCTCGACCAGGTGGAGAACGCCCTGATCAAGGCCGTCTACCGCGCGCCGTATCCCGAGAGCGAGATGCGCGGGCTGCTCGATCGGGTGGTGGCCGCGCTGGCTTCGCAGGAGACCCGGAGCGCCGCGCGGATCGTCGTCAACCACGCCTTCCGCGAGGAGCCGAAGCTCGGGCACGCGATCGGTCGCCTCGCGGCGCTGGCGCGGATCGACTTCTCCGACGATCGAGAGCTGGTCGAGACGCTCGTCGGGGCGCTCGAGAACGAACTGCCGCGCAAGCTGCTGAAGTTCGTCATCAAGCCACGCGTCGAGCGCATCAACGCGCTGATCCAGGCGCTCGCCGGAACCGCCGCCCCGCAGGCGCGCGAGGCGCTGGCCAACGTCGCACGGAGCTTCCCCCAGGAGGAGTACGGTCGCGCCGCGGCCAAGGCTGCTGGCGGCGCCCGCCCCTGGAACGGCCCCCGCCCCGGCGGGCGATCCGGCCCTGCGGGCCGGATCCCTGCCGCCGGGAGGCGCCGGCGCGGCCACGACCACGGGGCCCATGGCGGCCAGCACGACGCCGGCCGCGACGGCGACGCCGCCGCGGCGATGAGCGGCGACATCGACCTCTTCGGCCTGCCTAACCTCCTGCAATCGCTGTCCTCCACGCAGGTCACCGGGACCCTCGCGCTGCGCGACCGGGAGGGGAGCCCCCTCGGTGCCCTGCGCCTCGAGACGGGGCGCGTGGTGGCGGCCGCGGCGGGGCGGATGCGCGGGGAGGCGGCGGTCTACCAGCTGCTCGAGCTGCCCGTGCCGGGCCGCTTCGCCTTCACCGCCCAGGGCGACGACGCGGCGGCGGGCGACCCCGAGCCGGAGCCGCTCGACGCGATCGCGCTCCTGATGGAAGGGGTCCGGCGGCACGACGAGTTCCGGCTGGCGCGCACCGTCGTTCCCGATGAAACCCGGCTCGAGCCGGCGGGGACGAAGCCGACCGTGCCCGAGTCCGAGGGAGACGTCGCGTTCCTCAAGCGGCTCTGGGCGCTGGCCGTCGCCGGCGAGACCGCCGCGGCCTGCGAGGCCGCCTTCCCGTACGACTCCTACCGCACGCGCTGTGTCCTGGCGCACTGGGTCGAGACGAAAGCCCTCCGTCCGCGCTAATCTGCGCGGCATGATCCGCATCGAATCGTGGGGCGCGGCCGGCGAGGTGACCGGCAGCAAGCACATCCTGGACACCGGCCGGAACCGGATCCTCGTCGACTGCGGGATGTTCCAGGGCCGCCGCGAGGAGTCCCGCCGGAAGAACGAGACGTTCGGGTTCGACCCGCGGGGCCTCACCGCGAGCCTCTCGACCCACGGCCACCTCGACCACTGCGGCCTCTATCCCCGGCTGGTCCGCGACGGGTTCGACGGCTCCATCGTGGCCACCCCCGCGACGCGCGACGTGGCCGGCCTGGTCATGCTCGACGCGGCCAAGATCCAGGCCCAGGACGCCGCCTACCTGCGCAAGCGCCAGCGCAAGGACCCGCAGCCGTGGCGCACGGTCTACGAGCCGCTGTACGACGCGGCGGACGCACGGCGCGCCCTCGAGCGGTTCGTCACCGTTTCGTACCAGCGGCCGTTCGCGATCGCGCCCGGCGTGACGGTCACGCTCTTTGACGCCGGTCACATCCTCGGCTCGGCCACCGCGCGGTTCGAGATCCGGGCCGGCGAGCGGGAGCTGGCGGTCGGGTTCACCGGCGACCTGGGGCGGAAGAACACGCCGATCCTGCGCGACCCCGAGCCGCTGCCCCCTGTCGACTGGCTGGTCTGCGAGAGCACCTACGGCGACCGCCTGCACGAAGAAGCCTGCAGCGGGGAAGAGCAGCTGGGCGCGATCGTGCGCGACACCGCGGGGCGCGGCGGCCGGTTGATCATCCCGTCCTTCGCGGTCGGCCGGACGCAGGAAGTGGTCTACCTGCTGCACTGCCTCCACCGCGACGGGAAGATCCCGCCGGTGCCGGTCTTCGTCGACAGCCCGATGGCGGTCTCGGCGACCGCGATCTTCCGCGCCCACCCCGAGTGCTTCGACACCGAGACGGTCGAGGAGTTCCTCGACCACGGGGAGAGCCCGTTCGCGTTCGACCGCCTGCGCTACGTCACGCGGGTCGAGGACTCCAAGCGGATCAACGACCTCCACGGTCCCTGCATCATCATCTCCTCGTCGGGGATGGCCGAGGCCGGACGCGTGCTCCACCATCTCTCGCAGGCCGTCGGCGACCCGCGCAACACCGTCCTCTTCGTCGGCTTCCAGGGCGCCGCAACGCTCGGGAGACGGCTGGTGGACGGCGCGGAAGAGGTCAGGATCTTCGGCGAACCGCACCGCGTGCGCGCTGAGGTCCGGTCGCTGGGCTGCTTCTCCGCGCACGCCGACTACCGCGAGATCGGCGAGTGGGTCGGGCAGCTGGACCGCGGTCGCCTCAAGGGAGTCTTCCTGGTCCACGGCGAGCCCGGCGCGCAGGCCCACCTGGCCGATCACCTCCGGCAGGCCGGCGTTCCGCGGGTCGAGCTGCTGGCGCCGGGCCAGCCGGTCGTGCTCGACTAGAACGGAGAAGAGGAGCGTCAGCATGGCCAGCGAAGTGGAACGGGAGATCGCGCGGCTCGTGGCCGGGCAGCGGTGGGGAGCCCTCGCCAGCCTGGAGCAGGACGGCGCGGGGGCGCCGCTCGCCTCGATGATCGCCTACGCGAACGGCCCCGCCCTGTCCCACCTGCTGTTCTTCGTCAGCGGGCTCGCCGCGCACACGGGCAACCTGCTCGCCGATCCGCGCGCCTCGCTCGCCGTCGGCGAACCCGACCGCGGCGAGGGCGACCCGCAGACGCTGCCGCGGGTCAGCCTCTCGGGACGGGCCGTGCCGATCGAGCGCGAGGACCCCGCGTTCGGCGAGGCCTGGGGGCGCTACGTGGCCCGCTTCCCGGACGCCGAGCCGCGGCTCGCGCTGGCCGACTTCGTGCTCTTCCGCTTCACTGTCGAAGACATCCGCTACGTCGGCGGCTTTGCACGCGCGGCGCGAATCTCGGCGGAGGAGTTGCAGGACGGGGCGCGGGAACTCGGGCTGTAGCCGCGGGGCCGGTCAGCCGACCGTCGTCGTCGCGCTCGCCGCGCCGGCGGGATGGCCCGCATGGGTGCCCAGCGACGCCAGTCGCCGCAGCGTCGCGCCGAGCTCCGCCAGCGAGCAGGGCTTGCTGAGCACGACCGTGAGGCGGTCCTTCGCCGCCTCTTCCAGTTCCGCCGCGGCGCCGTGACCGGTCAGGAAGCAGACCGGCAGCCCGGAGCAGCGCGCGCGCATCGCGGCCGCGACCTCGAGCCCCGAGCCGTCGCCCAGGCGCACGTCGGTGACGAGCACTGCCGATCCCGACGGGATCGAAAGCGCGCGCGCTTCCGCGACCCCGCCCGCGACCACGACGCGGTAGCCCAGCAGGGTCAGCCCGGCGGCCAGCGCCTCGCGCACGCTCTCGTCGTCCTCCACCAGGAGGATGGTCGTGTCGTCGCTGGCCACGCGCCACGCCGCCGGCTCGAGCTGCGGCGCCGCGGCCTGCCGGCACGGCGGCAGGTAGAGCGAGAAGCGCGTCCCGCGGCCGGGCGCGCTCTCGACCTCGATCGCGCCGCCGTGCTGGGCGACGATGCCGTGCGCGGTGGCGAGTCCCAGCCCGGTGCCGCGGCCGGTCCCCTTGGTCGTGAAGAACGGCTCGAAGATCCGGTCGAGGATCTCGACCGGAATCCCGTTGCCGGTGTCCTCGGCGCGCACCACGACCCAGCTTCCCGGCGAGAGTCCGACCAGCCGGCGGGCCTGCTCCTCGTCGAGCGCCTGGGTTTCGGTCGCGATCGTGAAGCGCCCCCCCTCGGGCATCGCGTCGCGCGCGTTGGTCGCGAGGTTGATCAGGACCTGCTGCAGCTGGACGCGGTCGGCCAGGATCGTCCCGGCCGAACCGAGCCGCAGCTCCAGCCGGATCCGCTCGCCGAGCAGCGGCTGCAGCAGGCGGCGGGTGTCGGCGATCAGCTCGTCGACGTCGAGCGGGGCGCGCTGCAGCGGCTGCTGGCGCCCGAACAGGAGCAGCTGGCGCGCCAGCGCGGCGCCGTGCATCGAGGCCTTGCGGAGGTGCTCGAACGCCTCGGCCGGCCGGACGGCGGCCCCGCCGGCCAGCATCTCGGCATAGCCCAGGATGACCTGCAGGATGTTGTTGAACTCGTGGGCGACGCCGGTCGCGAGCCGGCCCATCGCTTCCAGCTTCTGGCTCTGCTGCAGCTGCTCGGCCAGCTCGCGCTCGGCGGTCATGTCGACCCCGACGACGACGATCCGGCCGTCGCGCTCGAGCTCGCCCAGCGCGCTGAAGAAGAAACCGATCGTCAGCTCGCGGCCGTCGCGCCCGTGGATCGCAAAGGGCATCCCCTCGACCGGCGGCGCGCTGGTGGCGGCGGCCCCGAGCGCCTCGCGGAAGGTGCGCGCCGCGTCGCCGAGCAGGCGGTCCCAGAGCTTGCCGTCCCCCGTCACCTCGCCGCGCGCGAAGCCGGTCAACCGCTCGGCGGCGCGGTTCCAGAGGCTCACCCGGCCGTCCCCGTCGACGACGGCGATGAAGGCGGCCGTGGTCTCGATCATCTGCTCCTGGAACCGGAGCAGGGCGGTCTGCCGCTCGAACGCGGCGGCCAGCTGGCGCTGCGCGCGGCGCAGCTCGCTGATGTCGCGCAGCACCCATTGCATCGCCGGCGCGTCGCGGAACTCGACGCGCGTCGCCTCCGCCTCGACCTCGCGCTGCCGGCCGTCGAGGCCGCGCACGGTCAGCTCGCAGGGGCCGGCCGGGGCGGACGGCGGAAGGCCGAGGTCGTCGAGGCCCAGCCCCTCGAGCGGCCGGTCGGGGGCCCCCGCGAGGAAGCGCCGCGCGGCGCGGTTCGAGTAGGCGATCGATCCGCCCGCGGCGACCAGCACCGCCTCCGGGAGTGCCTCGAGCTGGTGCCAGTAGGCCTCGAGCAGCCGGGTCCGGCCGCGGGCGAGGAAGACCCGTGAGGCCGCTCCGCCGGCGATCGCCAGCGCGGCGAGCGCGGCCGCGGCGTAGAGCGCGAGCTGGGCCCAGTCGGGCGGCACCGAGGCGTGCAGCCACTTGACCTCGATCCGCTCGAGCGTCCCGCCGCGGGCGAGCTCGCTCAGCGTCGCGTCGAACAGCGGGAGCAGCTCGGGCCGCGCCGGATTGAGCGGATAGGCGAGCCGGGCGCGCGTCACGAGCCAGGGGCCGCCCCAGCGCCGCGGGATCGCCAGCTCGCCCTCGAAGCGCTCGGAGATCAGCGCGACGCTGTTGAAGTAGTCGTTGAGAACGGCGTCGACCTCGCCGCGCTGCAGCGCCTCGAACGACGCGATCGTCTCGGCGAACGGCACGACCTCGATCCCGGCGCGGCCGCGCGCCAGGTTCTGCGCCACCCGCTCGCCGGTCGCCCCGACCTTGACGCCGATCCGCCGTGCCGCTCCCGGGGACGGCCCGTCGGCGCGCACGACGTAGACCAGCCCGGTCTCCAGGTAGGGGCGCGAGAAGGAGAACCGGCCGCCGCGCTCGGGGGTGACGTAGAAGGCCCCGGCGGCCGTGTCGACGCGCCCGGCCGCCACCGCGTCGAGCGCTTCGGCGAAGGGCATCGTCACGAACTCGGGAGTCCACCCGTTGGCGGCGCAGATCAGCCGCAGCAGCTCGACGTCGAATCCGCTGAACTCGCCGTCGGGCGACGGGACCGCGAACGGCGCATACGGTGCGACGGCGATGTGCAGCACCCGCGGCTCGGGCGCGGGGCCGGAACCGGCGGCGCCGGCGGCCAGGCAGCAGCCGGCGAGGACCAGCAGCAGCGCGCCCCGCCGCCCGCTCACGCGAGGGCCCCCGCCCGCGCCCAGCGTCCGATCGCGGCGGCCAGGTCCTCGCTGCGGACCGGCTTGCTGATGTAGTCGTCCATCCCCGCCGCCAGGCAGCGCTCCCGGTCCTCGCTCAGCGCGTGGGCGGTCATCGCCACGATCGGCAGCCGGCGGCCGGGCGGCTCGGTCGCGCGCAGGGCGGCGGCCAGCTCGTAGCCGTCCATCTCCGGCATCTGGATGTCGCTGAAGACGAGGTCGTAGGCCTTTGCGGCGAGCGCGTCGAGGGCCTGGCGGCCGTTCGCGGCGAGGTCGACGCGGTGCCCCATCCGCTCGAGCATCCGCGTCGCGACCCGCTGGTTGACCGGGTTGTCCTCGACCAGCAGGATCCGCAGCGGCGCGCCGTCGGGAACGGCGCGCGTGCCGACGCGCTGCTGCTGCGGCACCGCCGCTGCCGGCTCGCCGCCCAGCGCGCCTTCGAGCGCCTGGGCGAGCGCGACCATGCGGACCGGCTTGACGACCTGCGCGATCGGCCCGAGGTCCGGCGGGAGCGGTTGGCTGCGCTGGTGAACCGTGGTCAGGAAGACGATCGGCAGCGTGGCGAGCCCCGGTTCGGCGCGCAGCGCGCGCGCCAGCGCGATCCCGTCGTCGTGGCCGAGGCAGCGGTCGAGCAGCGCCAGCGCGGGCCTCTGCCCGGCCGCGGCCAGCTCGCGCGCGCAGGCGAGCGCCCCGCGCGCGTCGCCGGCCGGCAGCGCGAGTCCGCCCCAGTGCGCGACGATCGCTGCCAGCGTGGAGCGCGCGGCGGCGTTGTCGTCGGCGAGCAGGATGCCGGGGGCCTCCGCCGATTCGGCGAACGGCCGGAGCGGCGCGGCGCCCGGCGCTTCCGCCGCCGGCGGCAGCTCGAGTTCGACGGAGAAGGTCGAGCCGACGCCGGGCGTGCTCTCGACGCCGATCGAACCGTGCATCAGCTCGACCAGCTGCCGGCTGATCGCCAGCCCCAGTCCCGTGCCCCCGTAGCGGCGGGTGGTCGAGGCGTCGACCTGGCTGAAGGAGCGGAAGAGCAGGTCGCGCCGGTCGGCCGGGATTCCGATCCCGGTGTCCCGGACCTCGATCCGCACGTGGACCGGCCCGCCAGCGGCCGGCGTGACCACCGCCGCGAGCACGACCTGCCCCTTCTCGGTGAACTTGATCCCGTTGGAGGCCAGGTTGATCAGGACCTGCCGCAGCCGGGTCGGGTCGCCGCGCAGCCCGGTCGGCGCGCCCGGGTCGAGGTCGAGCACCAGCTCGAGCCCCTTCTCCTCGGCGCGCTGCGCGATCACGCCGGCCGTTTCCTCGAGCAGCAGCCGCAGGTCGAAGTCGACCTCTTCCAGCTCCAGCCGGCCGGCCTCGATCTTCGAGTAGTCGAGCACGTCGTTGACCAGCGAGAGCAGCGTCTCGCCGCAGCTGCGCAGCATCGCCAGCAGCTCGCGCTGGTCGGCGTCGAGCCTCGTTTCCAGCAGCAGGCCCGAGAGGCCGATGATCCCGTTGAGCGGCGTGCGGATCTCGTGGCTGGTGTTGGCGATGAACTGCGACTTGACCTGCGCCGCCTCGAGCGCCGCGTTGCGCGCCTCGAGCAGCTGCTCGCTCTGGCGGGCGAGCTCGGCCTCGGCCCGGCGGCGATCGGTCACGTCGCGAACGAAGGAGAGCACCGCGGGGCGCCCGTTCCAGTCGAGGCTCGAGGCCACGACCTCGACATCGATGAGCGCGCCATCGCGGTGCCGGTACCGGCGGGCGAGCTGGATCGGGCCCTCGGTGCGGACCCGTTCGATGTTCCCGGCGACGCCCTCTGCGCCGGGCTCGAGCAGGTCCGCGAGCGTCAGCCGGACCAGTTCGTCCGGCGCGTAGCCGAGCCACCGGGTCATGAACGGGTTGGCGGCCAGGATCCGCAGCGACTCGGCATCGAGGATGAAGACCGCTTCCGGCGCGTTCTCGAACATCGCGCGGAAACGCGTCTCGGAGGCCGACAGCCGCGCGGTCGCGGCGCGCCCCTCGGAGAACACGAAGTGCACCCCGATCACCAGCAGCGAGAGCACGGCCGCGAGGCCGATCCCGACGAGCCGAGCGTCGGCCACGCGCCGTTCCCAGCGGCGTGCGTCGATGTCGACGCCGAGCACCGCGACCGTTCGTCCGGTCCGCGCCTCCCGGATCGGCACGAGGGCCGAGATCCAGTTGCCCCAGGCGTCGGCCAGCGGTCCCTCGACGAACGCCGCGCCGCGGCCGCCCAGCAGCGCGACCATCTCGGGCGAGGCGTCGTCGTACGGGTCGCCGGGCAGCGAGGCATCGGGAGAGTCCTCGGGCTCGGAGTCGGCGAGGAAGGTGACACCGCCCGGCGCGGCCCGCAGCAGGTAGGCGAACCGGCAACCCGGCGTGGCGAAGCGAACGGCCGAAAGCCGGCTCTTCGTCGCCCGGTAGGCGGTCGTGCCGCCGTCCGCCGCGCTCCCGCCCAGGTCGGCCAGCTCGACGGCGGGCCACGCGGCGGCGGCGGTGCGCGCGTGGGTGAGGAGCTCTTCGCGCGCCCTCCGGTTCTCCGCGCGGCCGAGGTGCTGCGTCCCGATGAACGTGACGCCGAGCAGCAGCGGGAAGGCGATCGTGGTCAGGTGCACGCCGGGTGCCCACGCGCCCAGCCCGGACGGCTTGACCGCCGCGCGCGGCGCGGTCAGGGCGCGGCGCGCGGCGACCGCCAGCGCGAACGCCGACAGCACGCGCGGCACCAGGACCGGGAGCAGGGTGACCCGCGGGAGCAGCCCGTGGTCGAGCAGGGGGCCGGCGAGCGAGGCGCCGAAGTCGCCGAAGATCCCGTCGAACAGCGCGAGTCCCCCGAGCGCCAGGGCGGCGAGCGCGCAGCCGCGGCTGCGCAGCGTGGCCCGACGCTGCCAGGCCACGGCGAAGGCCGCCGCGCCGGCGAGCGCAGCGGGCAGGAAGAGCAGCCCTTCCAGCGCGGCGTGCACCGCGTCGGGGCCAAGCGGCCAGCAAGCCACCGGAGCGAGCAACCACGGGGCCAGTGCGGCCAGCGGCAGCAGCCCGCCCCCCGCCGCGTGCCAGCCCAGGCGCGCGAACTGGGCGAGCGAGGCGCCCGCGAGGAACAGCAGCACCAGTCCGAGCACCTCGAAACGCGCCGTCGGATCGAGCGCGGGGCCCAGCAGGTCGGCCCACTGGTGCAGCGCGGAGAAGGCGCCGAACGCGCCGAGCCACGACCATGCGACGGGCAGCGACGGCCGGGTGGTGCGCGCGAGCAGGCAGACCACGGCGAGCACGGCCAGCCCGAGGCCGTACAGGAAGAGCAGGTAATCGGTCTGCCCCGCGAGCAGCACGAACGGTACGCGCCTCCGTCGCCTTGGTGCGGTGCCGCCGGCCCGTCGATCCGCGTCGGCCGGGACCCGCCCGGAGGACTCATCGGCCGCCCGCGCCCCGCGCTACAGGGCCAACCGCCGCGATTTCTCGCGGACCATTCCGAACGATCCGGAACGCGGTGCGGGCTGCCGTTCCCCGCCTCGTGGAATCTCCCGGGCCGCAGTCCCTCCGGCGGCGTATCTCCTACACCTCCCGGCGGCGGTGGCTTTCGGCCGATCGGCGGGCGGTGTCGCGGGAGGCGGGATGGCTGCGGCCAGCGGTCTGCGCGTTGCAACGGCGTCCCGGACGGCGCCCGCCCCGGCGGGCCTGTGGCCCTGGACGACCGAGACCCCGGGCGAGCGCCTGGCCAACGTCGCGACCCATGGCGTGGGGTTGCTCCTCGCCGCGTCGGCCTGGGCGGCCATGCAGGAGGCGGCCCTCCGGGCGCGCGCTCCGGGCGCCGGCGCGAGCGTGGCGGTCTTCGGGGCCGCGCTGCTCGCCGTCTACGCGGCCTCCACGCTCTATCACGCCGCGTCGTCCCCGCGCCTCCGGGTCCGCCTGCGGCGCCTCGACAAGGCGGCGATCTACGTGCTGATCGCCGGGACCTACACGCCGTTCTGCCTGCTCGGCGTCGGCGGCGCGGGAGGCTGGTCGCTGCTCGCGTTCCAATGGGCGCTGGCCGCGGTCGGGATCGCGCTGCAGGTCCGCGGCCCCGGCCGCGTGGACCGCCTCTCGATCGGGCTGTACCTCGCCATGGGGTGGGCCGCGCTCCCCTTCATCCGTCCGATCGCCGACGCGCTCGGCGACGAGTGCGCCGCCTGGCTGGCGGTGGGGGGGATCGCCTACACCGTCGGCCTCGTCTTCTTCGCCGTGCGGCGCCCCTACGCCCACGCGATCTGGCACCTGTTCGTGCTCGCCGGCTCGGCCGCGCACGTTCACGCGGTGCTCAACTTCCTGCTGCCGCGCTGCTGACCACGGGACCGGCGAGCGGTCGAGGGCTGGAAGAAGCCGTTCTGAGGGCTCAGAGCAGCGGACCGCCGCGCCCGAAGTAGAACCCCTGCGCGAACTGGATCCCGAGCTCGACCACCGTGTCGAACTCCTCCTTCACCTCGACTCCTTCGGCGATGACCCGCGCGCCGAGCTGGTCGGCCAGCGACTTCAGCGCCCGCAGCAGGACCTGCCGCGACGGGTCGCTGTGCACCGACTTGACCAGCGAGCGGTCGATCTTGATGAAGTCGGGCGAGAGTTCCATCAGCGCCGAGAGGCTGGAGTAGCCGGTCCCGGTGTCGTCGAGCGCGAAGCGGAACCCCATCGTGCGGTAGTGGTCGCGGAACTCGCGGAAGATCGCGTAGTTCTTGATCGCCTCGGCCTCGGAGATCTCGAAGATCACGTCGCGCGGGTGGAGTCCCACCGCCGAGAGCGTCTTGTCGAGCGCGCTGTCCTTGAAGTTCGGGTCGTGGATCGCGGACGGCAGGCAGTTGAGGAACAGCTTCCTCCCGGGTGGGAGCTTGCCGACCGCGCCCCGCAACGCGCTCTGGCGGCACATGCAGTCGAGCTCGAAGACGAGATCGGTCTGCTCGGCCATGCGGAAAAGCTCGGCCGGGCTGTGCAGCGGCGTGCCCCACGGCCCGCGGACCAGCGCCTCGTAGCCGTAGACCTGGCACGAGGGGAGGTGCACGATCTTCTCGTAGATGCTGCCGATCCGGTCGGCGAGCAGGACCTCGATGAACTCGCGCCGCGCGGCGAGCGCGGCGTTGCGGCGGTTCAGCTCGGCCGCCTCGCGCGCTTCGAGCAGGGCCTTGCCGATCAGCCGCTCGGCCTGCAGCGACGGGTTGTGCATCGCCAGCGCGTGACCGACATGGAAGGTCTGCTGGTCCGGCATGTAGGGCGCGAGCACGCGCCGGCAGAGGCGCGGCATCTGCTCGGCCAGCTCGTCGGCGATCGCCGGCAGCGTCTCGCGGTAGAAGTCGTAGTCGGAGCGGCGGCGGAACAGGAGCAGCGCGATCTGCTCGTGCGCGTTCCCCGGCAGCCGGCCGATCTCCTCGGGCGGGGCGTGCTGGCCGGCGACCTCGTACAGCTTGCGCTCGATCTCGTGCGCGACCTGGCCGTAGATCTTGGCCCCGTAGAGCCGGTCCACGGCCTCGAGCGGCGAGGTGTCGACCATCACCAGCCCCGCCGCACCGCACTGCACGAAGCGGGTGGCGATCTCCGCGAACAGGTCCTGTCCCGCGCCGGAGGTGGCGGTCGAGGGCGTCGGAGCGACGGGCGGCTCGGGCGGGGCCAGCGTTGTCGTCACGGAGCCTGCATCCCGCTGCGGCGGGTACGTGATCCCCTGCCGGGACATTCGGTCTCCCCGGCGCTGTGCGTCAAGGTCCGCCGGGAGCCGCAGGCCGGCCGCCTCGGGCGGTGCGGCGGGTTCGCAGCGCACCGAGCCCGTCCATTACCGTTCGCAGGCGGACGCGGCGCCCGCACGCCAGGGCGCATCGTTAGAATCGGGGGTGTGACAATCTCAGCCCCACGGTGCGCGGGACCGGCCCGGATGGTCGGGAGCGCGTTTCACTGCGCCGCCGGCACCCTGGCGCTCGCCGCCGCGCTTCTCCTGCCGGCCTGCCGCTCAGCACCGCCGGGACCAGCGGCCGCCGCGCCCCCCGCGCGCGTCGCCGCGGACGGCGCGGCGCTCGACTGCCGGGCTCGTCGTCGCGCCCGAGCCGCAGGCCGCGCGGGTCGGCGCGACAGTGCTCGCCGCCGGGGGGAACGCCATCGACGCCGCGGTTGCGACCCACCTCGCGCTGGCCGTCACCTTCCCCTACGCCGGCAACCTCGGCGGCGGCGGCTTCTGCGTCGTGCGCCAGCCGGACGGCGCGGTCCTCGCGCTCGACTTCCGCGAGACCGCGCCCGCCGCGGCCACGCGCGACATGTTCCTCGACGCGAACGGGGAAGTCGTTCCCGGGGCGAGCCTCTACACGCTGCGCGCAGCGGGGGTCCCGGGCTCGGTTGCGGGGCTGGCCGCGCTGCACGCCCGGGGCGGAGTGCTGGCCTGGGCCGACCTGTTCGCCCCCGCGATCGCGCTCGCCGCGGACGGCTTCGCGCTCGATCCCTGGACCGCCGGCTCGTTCGCCGAGCGGGCCGAGGAACTCGCTTCCGACGCCCCTGCCGCGCTCCAGCCCGGCCTCAACTTCACCCGCACGTTCCGGGGCTCCGCCGGCGAGATCTTCCGCCAGCCGGAGCTGGCCGCGACGCTGCGCCGGATCGCTGCCGGCGGGCCGGACGAGTTCTACCGCGGGCGCACTGCGGAGCTCCTCGTCGACGCGATGCGCCGGGGCGGCGGACTGATCACGGCAGACGACCTGGCCGGCTACCGCGCGCTGTGGCGCGCTCCGGTCGAGGGGACCTACCGCGGGCACCGCGTGATCTCGATGCCGCCGCCGTCGTCGGGCGGCGTGATGTTGATCGAGCTGCTCAACATGCTCGAGGGGTTCGCCGTGCCCCCTCCCGGCAGCGCCGCGCAGGTCCACCTCTTCGCCGAGCTGGAGAAGCGGGCCTTCGCCGACCGCGCGCGCTGGCTGGGCGACCCGGACCAGGTGCGGGTGCCGACCGCGCGCCTGGTCTCGAAGGACTACGCCCGCGCCCGCGCCGCCGGGATCAGCGCGGGGCGCCGAACCGACCCGGGGACGATCGCCGCCGGGGCTGCCGGCCCCGCCGAGGACGGTGAGACGCTCCACTTCAGCGTCGTCGACCGCGCCGGCCGCGCCGTCGCCTGCACGACGACGATCAACGACGCCTACGGGTCCGGGATCGTCGTCGAGGGGGCCGGCTTCCTGCTGAACAACGAGATGGACGACTTCGCCGCCAGGCCGGGTGCGCCCAACCTCTACGGCGTCGTCGGCGGCGCGGCGAACGCGATCGCCCCAGGCAAGCGGATGCTCTCCACGATGACGCCGACGATCGTCGAGCGGCCGGACGGGCAGGCCTGGCTCGTGCTGGGGAGCCCGGGTGGATCGACGATCGTCACGACCGTCTTCCAGGTCGTCTCGCACGCGATCGACGGCGGGATGACCCTGCCCGACGCCGTCGCCGCGCCGCGGGTCCATCACCAGTGGCCCCCGGCCGAGCCGGGGCGTGACGCGCTGCGCACCGAGCGCGATCCGCGCTTCGCGCTCCCCGCGACGGAGCTGGCGCTGCTCGCCGGGCAGGGCTACGCGATCGACGCGAAAGGGCCGCTCGGCAACGTGCAGGCGATCGCGATCGAGGGCCGGCGTGCCGCCGGTGCGCCCGACCCGCGCGGCATCGGTGCGGCGGCGGCGGAGCCGAAAGCCCCGGCGGCGGCGCCCGCCGCGCCGCTCAGCGCGGCTCCGTCCACTCCACGCTGACCAGCTCGAGCCGTTCGCCGCGCGGCGGCGGCGCGAGCGTGAGCGCGAAGCGCGGGCCGTCCGGCCGCACGACGATCTCCCAGGCGTGAAGACCCGGCGCGGTCATCGCGGCGGTCGTCGTCAGCCCGCTCCCCGCCTCGATCGCCGCCCCTTCGGCCGACGCCGCGAGCGCGATCCCGGCCCGGCTCGCGCGCGCGAAGGAAAGCCGCAGCGCCAGCGCCCGCCCGGCCGCCGCGCCGTCCAGCTCGAGCCGCGGGACGAACCGCTGCGGCCCCGCGCCGAGGAGACTCCCCAGCTGCTGGCTGATCCCGCTCTCCGCGCCGAGCCGGTCCAGCGCCGCCGCGCTCGCGGCCCGCAGCGCGCGCGGCTGGCGCGAGAGATCCCAGCGGATCCCGAGCGGGGTCGGGTCATCGCTCCCCGGGACGCCGGTTCCGCCGATCCGGCGGATCGAGTCGGGCGTGTAGACCTCGCGCATCCGCGCGCCGTTGTCGACCGGCCGCCCGTCGCGGTCGCGGTCGAGCTGCCCTTCGAAGACGATCAGCCCGGCGAGCGCGCCCTCCGGGTCGGCGCGGATCTCGTCCAGCGAGAGGACGTGCCCGTCACGCACGAAGACCCCGGCGTAGGTGACGTCGAGGAAGTGCCACGCGCCGTCCCAGTAGGCCTGGGCACACGAGTGCCCGGACCCCGGCCGCGGGAAGTCGTAGAGGTTGACGCGTTCCGCAGTGAGGCCGGCGGCGCGCGCCACCGAGCAGAAGAGGACCGAGCGGGGCCCGCACAGCCCGTGGAGCGGCAGCGCCTGCCCGGGGACCCTCCGGCCCGGGTCGTTGGTCGTGTTCGCGACCACCCAGCGGGCGAGCGCCTCGGCCTGCTCCGCGTCGGACAGCCCCGGCCGCAGCGTGCCGAGCGCCCGGGCCGTCAGCCCGTCGGCCGTGTCCGGGCGCTCCGGCTCGTACCCGCGGCGGACCACCTCCGGTGCGCCCCAGGCGATCGCAGCGGCGGCGGCGAGGGCCGCGGCGAGCGCGAATCGGCGGCGGGGCGGGAACGGCGCGGCCTGCTCCATGCCCGGTCGAACGTAGGGCCGCCCCCGCCCCGCGGGCCAAGTCACGCCCCTCCGCGCCGCGGCTCGCCCGGTTGCGGTACCCTCTCCCGCCGCTTCCCGGAGGCTCCCGTGCCCGATCCCCGCATCGCCCCGGTTCCCGAGGACCGGCCCGCGCTCGTCGTCCTCCCGGGCGAACTGGCCGGGCGCGACGACAGCCCGAAGACGATGGCCGCCATCCCCGGCAGCCGGATGTTCGAGATCCGCGACGCGCTCGCCGTGTTCGAGCGCGACCAGCCGGGTCGCGACCAGTTCGACGCCAGCCAGGGGGACGGCGGCGCGAGCCTGCCCGGCGTCCCGGAGGAGCTGCTCGACGCGGCCCACGCGCTGCAGAAGGAGCACGGGACCGGCTACGACCAGCCGTTCGGCACGAACCTGTTCCGCAAGGTGATCGCCGAGCAGTACTGGGGGCTCGACGCCGCGAGCGGCTGGGGCCCCGAGAACGTCGTCGCCTGCCAGGGCGGGCGCGACGCGCTGCTCAAGGCCTACGAGGCGATGCAGTTCCTCGGGATGAAGCGGCGCGGCGACTTCGTCGTCGTCAGCCGCGTGCCGTGGATCTCCTACAACTGGGGCCCCTACGCGGTCGGCGCCAACGTGCTGCTCGCGCCGGGGCGCGAGGCCGACGGCTGGGCGCTGACGCCGGAGGGGATCGCGGAGACGGTGCACGAGGCGGAACGCCACGGCCGCGGCGTCGCGGGCCTGGTCGTGACCAGCCCCGACAACCCGACCGGCCGCACGGTTTCCGCTCGACGTGCAGCGCGAGCTGGCCCGCGCTGCGTTCGCCGCCGGGATCCCGTTCGTGCTCTTCGACTGGATCTACCACCGCGTCGGCGACGAGCCGCCGCACGACCTCAACGCCTTCCTCGCGCCGCTGACGCCGGCCGAGCGCGACCGCTGCATGATCCTCGACGGGATCACCAAGTCGCTCGGCGCCAGCAACGTGCGCAACGCGCACCTGGTCGTCTCGAAGGCGGTCGCGAAGTTCGTCTCCGCGCCGCGCCTCGCACGGCGTGATCCCGTCGTTCCACAGCACCGCGGTCGCGATCGCCGCGACGACGATGGGCTTCGACCGCGCCGCGGCGCCGATCGTCGGCCCGACCAACGCCAGCCGGAAGGTCCTGCGGCGCTTCCTCGAGGCGAAAGGACTGCGGCACATCCTCGGCCAGGGCTACTACGCCTTCATCGACGTCGGGCCGTTCATGGACCGGGCCGGGATGGCCGACTCCGCCGCGATCGGGACCTACCTCGGCGAGCGCCACGGCCTGGCCGTCGTCCCCGGCGTCTACTTCAGCGACTTCGGCGCGCGCTGGATCCGCTTCTCCTACGCGCTGCCGCCCGACACGACGGCCCGCGCGGCGGACCGGCTCTGGGAGGCGCTCTCCGCGCTATGACACCGGTCGACTGGGGGCGGTTCGCAGAGAAGGTCCAGCTCGCGCTGGAGTCGTCGCTCGAGAGCCAGTACGAGCGCGGCACCTCCGGGCTGGAGGTCGAGTTCAACCTGCTCGACGCCGCCCTGCGGCCGCTCGGGCGGGTCGGCTTCGGGCCGGAGAGCCGCTCGTTCGCCGACCTGCTGCTCGAGGACCGGCTGCCGGCCTGGCTGCGCAGCCGGACGCAGCTCGAGGTCTTCCACTGGATGATCGAGACGGCCACGCGCCCGTACTACTCGCCGCTCGGCGCGGCCTGGGAGGCGAAGGTCGTCGAGGGGGCGCTGGCCGACGTGCTGGCCGAGACGGGCCTGTCGCTCGGCGAGCGGTTCTTCGCGCTGCACGGCAACCTGCCGCGCGAGGTCGCGCCCGACGAGGACAGCATCCCCGACGGCTGGAGCCTGGCCAAGAAGCGCTACCTGGCGCGCTGCGTCGCGATGTTCGGCGGCCGGCTGGCGACCGCCGGGATCCACACCAACCACTCGCTCCCCGAGTCGCTGCTGGCCTGGGACTTCTTCCACCTGCCGCCGGCGCAGCGCCGCGCGCAGAGCCTCGAGCAGTTCCGCTGCGAGGCGATGATCCGCGCCACGCGCCTGCTGCGCCCGTACTGCGCGCTGTTCATCGCCACCTCGGCCGCCTCGCCGCTGGCCTCCGAGCGGGTCGACGGGGTCGAGGAGATCGTCCTGACGCCGCTCGACTCGAACCGCCTGCTGACCTTCCCCAACCCGGAGGCGCTCGACGTCCCGTTCCTCTACGCCTCGCACAAGGACTACCTGTCGATCTCCGAGAGCCTGGTCCGGCGCGGCGTGCGCTTCGGCAGCAACAACTGGACGCCGGTCCGCGCCCGCTCCGACGTCGACCCCGTCAACCGGATCATCGGCACGACCTCCGAGCAGCTGCGCGAGCTGTACCGGCGCGGGATCTTCTCGCCCGGCGAGCACGCCAGCCTCGAGGACGCCGAGCGCGCGCTGATCGTCGAGAACCTGGTCGCGCTGGTCGACCTGCCGATGACGCGCGTCGAGGTCCGGACCGACGAGGGGGGCGACGATCTCGAGCTCGCGGTCGCGAAGGTCGTCTTCAAGGAGCTGCTGCTGTACCGGATCTACGCCGAGCCCGGGTTCGGGGCCGACGCCGCCTACGATTCGGCCGGCCTCGCGCGGGCCCGCGTCAACGAGGACGCCGTCGCGCGCCGCGGGCTCGACGCGACGCTCGAGCACCCGTTCGACGGCGGACCGGTCGGCGCGCGCGCGTGGCTGGCGGCGACGCTCGACGAGCTCGCCCCGCTGGCCGACGCGCTCGAGCGGCGGCCGCTGCTGGAGCCGCTCGCGGCGATGGCGCGCGGCGCTCCCAACCCGGCCGGCGCGATGCGCGCGTGGCTCGAGGCGCGCGCCGCGGGGGAGCGGATCGCCCCGTCCGGGTGCCGCGTCATCCCGCCCGGGCTGCTCAAGGAGTGGTGCGAGGAGCGGCGCCGCCAGCTGGCGGCGGACGTCGCGGCGATCGCGGCCCAGCCCCGCGCGCTGGGGGCCGAGGCCGCGAAGCTGGCCGAGGTGCTGGAGCCGCTCGAGGAGATGGGCCGCCGTAACCCCTCGCTGCCGGTCCGCCCGGCGGCGCCGGCCGCGGCGCCCGCGATCGAGCTGGACGGCAGCCGCCGCGCCGAGGTGCTCGCGCTGTCGTCGGCGCTGGTGCGGATCCCCTCGGTGACCAACTGCGCCGCCGAGCGGCTCGACGAGGTGCTGCGCTGCGCCCGCTTCATCGGCGCGACGCTGGCCGAGGCCGGGCTCGAGGTGCGGGTCTGGGACACCGAGAAGTACCCGGCGGTGCTGGCCGGCTTCCCGGGCGGGCTGCTCGCGCCGGTGACCCTCTCCGGCCACTTCGACGTCGTCGAGCCGGAGCCGGGGGACGTGCAGTTCGAGCCCTACGTCGAAGGCGACTACCTGTGGGGGCGCGGCGCGGCCGACATGAAGACCGTCGTCGCCTCGGACCTGGTCTGGATGCGGCGGCGCTGCGCCGCCGGGCCGCCCTGGCCGCCGGTCAACCTGCTGCTGGTCGGCAACGAGGAGAACGGCGAGACCGAGGCCTACGGCACGCCGCACGTCCTGCACGACCTCCGGCGCGATGCGCACTGGACGCCGGAGTTCATGGCGATGGGGGAGCGGACGGGCGAGCGCGGGGACGAGCGCTTCGGCCAGGTCTGCGTCGAGAACCGCGGCGTCGTGCGGCTGCGGCTGGTCGCGAGAGGGGAGCGCGCGCACACCGGGTTCGCCTCGCGCCCGACCGACCTGCTCGCGCTGCTGGTCGAGGCGCGCCAGCGGCTGGGCGAGATGCTGCCGCGCTACCTGACACTCGAGGCCGCGGGGCCGTGGAGGAGTTCGGCCGTCTTCCCGTTCCTCGAGGTCGGGCAGAAGGGGGTCTACAACATCACCCCCGACGAGGGGGTGCTCGGGCTCGAGATCCGGCCGATCCCGGGGGACGACGTCGCGGCGCTGGCCGCTGCGACCGAGGAACTCTGCAACGAGCTCGGGCTCTCGCTGGAGCGCGAGGTCGTCGAGGGGGGCGTGGCCTGCCCGGCGGGAAATCCCCACCTGGCCCGGCTGCTCGCCGCGGTGGAGCGGGCATCCGGGGCCCCCGCCGACGTCGGGCGGAAGCTGGCCGGGACCTCGGCCCGCTTTGCGCCCGGCGGCGCCGCCGTGGTCTGGGGCCAGTCGGGGATCGGGCCGCACTCGCGCGCGGAGCGCCACTTCATCCCCAGCATCGAGCCCTATCTCGACGTGCTCGACGCCTGGTTCGCGGGCTGAACCTCTCCCCCCGGGGAGGCGCGGCAAACAAACCAAGGTAACGACGCTTTTTCGTAAGTAAGTCCCCGCGGCTCTGTCCTACACTCGGCCCGGCGCACCCCTCCCCGCGCCGCGCGAGATCCCCATGCAGAGGGTTCAACACGACGTCCTGGTCCTCGGCGCCGGCCTGGCCGGCCTGCGGGCGGCGGTCGAGATCTCCCGCCGCCTGTCCGGCAAGGTCGACATCGGCATCGTCTCCAAGGTGCAGCTCATGCGGGCCCACTCGGTCTGTGCCGAGGGGGGACCGCCGCGGTCCTGAGGACCGACGAGGGAGACAGCCTCGAGCTGCACGCCTGGGACACCGTCAAGGGCTCCGACTTCCTGGCCGACCAGGACGTCGTCCGCCGCTTCGTCGAGCAGATGCCGAAGGAGATCCGGCAGCTCGACCACTGGGGGATCCCCTGGACGCGGGACGCCAACGGCCGGATCGACCAGCGCCCGTTCGGCGGCCACTCCTACCCGCGGGCGACGCTCGCCGCCGACAAGACCGGCTTCTTCGAGATGCAGACGCTGTACGACACGCTGCTCAAGTACCGGACCTTCACCCGCTACGACGAGCTGTTCATCACCGAGATCCTCGTCACGGACGGCCGCTTCGGCGGCCTGGTCGGGATCCACGCGCCGACCGGCGAGCCGATCCTCCTCTCCGGCAAGGCCCTCCTGATCGCGTCGGGCGGCGGCGGCACGCTCTACGGCTTCACGACCTACTCGCAGACCGTCACCGGCGACGGGATGGCGATGGCCTTCCGCGCCGGCCTGCCGCTCGAGGACATGGAGTTCCTGCAGTTCCACCCGACCGGCCTCGTCCCCTCCGGGATCCTGATGACCGAGGGCTGCCGCGGGGAAGGGGGCTACCTCAAGAACGCCAGGGGCGAGCGGTTCATGAGCGAGTACGCCGCCTCCAAGATGGAGCTCGCCCCGCGCGACATGGTCTCGCGCGCCGAGATGACCGAGATCGAGGCCGGGCGCGGCTTCCCGCACCCGAGCGGGCTCGAGTACCTGGAACTGGACCTGACCCACCTCGGAGCGGACCAGATCAACAAGCGGCTGCCGCTGATCCGCGAGGTCTCGATCAAGTTCGTCGACATCGACCCGATCACGAAGGCGATCCCGATCCGCCCGGTGGCGCACTACTCGATGGGCGGGATCGAGACCGACATCCTGGGCGCGACGCGCGTGCCGGGGATCTGGGCCGCGGGCGAGGCGGCCTGCGTCTCGCTGCACGGCGCCAACCGGCTGGGCTCGAACTCGACCGCCGAGTGCCTGGTCTGGGGCGGGATCGCGGGCGGCGAGATCGCGCGCGAGCTGGCGAAGCTCCCGACGGCGCCGGCGGTTCCGGCGGGCCGCCTGGCCGAGGCCGAGGGGCGGCTGAGGGAGCCGCTGGAGCGCAAGGGGGACGAGGACCTCTACGTGCTGCGCCGCGAGCTGCGCGCGACGATGGACCGGGACGTCGGCGTCTTCCGCACCGGCGAGCAGCTGGCGCGGGCGCTGGCGACGATCCGCTCGATCCGCGAGCGGTCCCGGCGGGCCCCGGTCAAGGACCGGGCGGCCGTCTACAACTCGAACCTCTTCCACGCCTTCGAGCTGGACAACCTGGTCGCGCTGGCCGAGGTCACGGTGATGGGGGCGCTGGCCCGCGAGGAGTCGCGCGGGGCCCACGCGCGGCGCGACTTCCCGGTGCGCGACGACGAGAAGTGGCTCAAGCACACGCTGGCCTTCGAGACCGGCGGCGCGCCGCGCCTCGACTACAAGCCGGTGACGGCCGACATGTGGAAACCGGTCGAGCGGAAGTACTGAGCGGGAGAACGGCGATGACGAACGGGACTTCGCAACCGAACCGCCTCGGGATCTGGGGCTGGCTGGGCGGCGGGCGCTGGGGGTGGGAGCGCTACCTCTACACGCTGCAGCGCCTGTCGGGCCTCGGGCTCCTTCTCTACTTCGTGCTCCACATCTTCGTCACCTCCTCCCGGGCCTTCGGCGAGTCGGCCTGGGCGAAGGCGATGGGGACGGTGACCGGCCCGCTGTTCACGGTCGGCGAGTACCTCGTGTTCGCGGCCTTCGCCTACCACGCCGCGAACGGCCTGCGCCTCGTGATCGTCGAGCTGGGCTGGGGGGTCGGCCAGCCGATCGAGCCGATCTATCCCTACAAGACGTCGGTCGACGGCCAGAAGCCGTGGGCCCTGGTGGCGATGGCGGCGGCCGCGATCCTGCTGGTCTGGGGCGCGGTCGACTTCTTCGCGATCCACAACTGAGCGGGGCGGGTGACGCGATGAAAGAGCGCGGACTCTGGTTCCTCTTCCTGGTCGCGGGGCTGGTGGTGCTGCCGCTGCTCGGCCTGCACATGGCGGTGATGCACCTCGACGGCACGCTCGCGGTCGGCAACCCGGCGGGCGGCCACCCGGTCGACTGGGCCAACGTCGTGGCGCGGGGCCGGTCGATGGCCTTCGCCTTCACCTACCCGCTGCTGCTCGGCGCGGCGCTGTTCCACGGCTTCTACGGGCTGCGCACGATCCTGCTCGAGCTGGGGCCGGCGGCGGGGATCAAGAAGGCGATCAGCCTGCTGCTGCTGCTGGCCGGGCTGGCGCTGTTCGTCTACGGCAGCTGGGCGGCGATCGTGGCCCACCAGCTGGCCCTGCGGGGGACGCCATGAGCGCGAAGACGGTCACCTTCCGCGTCCGGCGCTTCACCCCCGGCGTCGACCCGGCGCCGCACTGGCAGGACTACCGGATCGAGGCGCTGCCCGGGATGACCGTGCTGGACGGTCTCTGGAAGATCAAGGAAACCGCCGAGCCGGGCCTCGCCTGGCGCTTCTCCTGCCGGATGGGGATCTGCGGCTCGTGCGGGATGATGATCAACGGCCGGCCGCGCCTGGCCTGCAACACGCAGGTCGCGGAGCTGGAGTCCGAGCTGGTGACGGTCGCGCCGCTGCCGAATTTCGACATCCTGCGCGACCTCGTCCCCGACCTGCAGTCGATGTTCGCGGCCCACCGCAACCTCGCGCCGTGGATCATCCGCGACGACGGCCGGGAGACCGAGGATCCGACCGCCGAGTACTGGCAGTCGCCGCACGAACTGGAGCAGTACCTGCAGTTCTCCTACTGCATCAAGTGCGGCTGCTGCATGGCGGCCTGCCCGACGCTGGCGACCGACCCGACCTACTCGGGCCCGCAGCCGCTGGCCCAGGCGCACCGCTACAACACCGACACGCGCGACGCGGGGTTCGGCGACCGCCGCGCGGTCCTGTCCGGCGAGGCCGGCCCGTGGGGTTGCCACTTCGCGGGGGAGTGCTCGCAGGCCTGCCCCAAGGGGGTCGACCCGGCCCGCGCGATCCAGCTGATGAAGCGGCAGCTGGTGCTCGACCTGCTGCACCTGCGGCGCGGGCACGAGCCCGCACCGCTGGCGACGCTCCCGAAGGAGATCCGGCGGCGCGAAGGGGTCCCGGACCCGCCGCCACGGACGCTCTGAGCGGCCGGCCTTGTTGCGTGAGGTTGCCGCGGCCTCAGAAGCGGAAACCGAACATCAGCGGGATGAACTGGGTCGAGCCGTTGTCGTTGTCGATCCAGTGGTAGCGCGCTTCGATGTAGAACTCCGAGGCCCGTGACAGCGGGAAGTAGACGCCGCCGCCGCCGTTCAGTCCCCAGGCGCCGTCGCTGTAGCTGCCGACGACCGTCTCCACCGGGACCAGGACCGGGTAGCAGATCCCCCACCACGGGTCGCAGACCGTGACGAACCCGGCGCCCGGATCGGTCAGCTGGAGTTCGCGCTCGTAGTAGCCGACGCCGCCGATCAGGTAGTAGCCCCAGCGTCGCGCGACCCGCCGGTTCCACTCGAGGTTGGCGGTGATCGACCAGATGCGCGCGTTGGCGCCGCCGACCTTGAACTGGTCCAGGATCTCGTTCTTGGGGTCGAACTCGTTCCACTGGAACTCGAAGCGCAGGCCGACCGGCCACTGCTCCGGCGCGTAGCGCAGGCCGGCCGCGAAGGCGATGTTGCCGCTGACCTTGTCGGACAACGTGCCGAGCGGCCAGCTGTAGCCGAGGGCGAAGTTGCCGCCCCAGGGGGACTGCGCGGCGGCCGTGCCCACGCCGAGGCAGGCGAGGGCCATCGCGGTGACGAGAGTGCGCTTGACGGTCATCGGATCGCTCCTTGCTCGAACGCGAACCCCGGGACTCCGCCGGGCCAGTTCGGAAGCAACATGCTATCCGCTGCAGGCGCCGAGACAAGCGGGGGAGGTCCGTTTCGGCCGGACCGCGGGCCTTTGACAGTCCCCCAGCGCGGATCCACAATCCGCCGGCCGGGGCACTCACCCGATCCCGGCCCCCCTGCGGAAGGAGAATCCCATGAGTCCCAGGAAGGTCCTGCTGATCGCCCTCGTAGGCCTCGTGGCGCTGGCCGGAGTGGCCGTCGCCGAGAGCCCGAAGAAGATTGCCGAGTACCGCGGCGTCGCCGCCAACACGAGCGACTGGGGTGCCCAGGGAATCGTCCCGATCACCTTCGAGATCTACTACTGGACCACCCAGGACACGATGAACCAGCTCGGCGACACGCTGGCCAAGGGCGGTCCCAACGCGCTGCTGCTGGCGCTGCAGAAGATCGACAATCCGGCCGGCTACATGCGGACCCCGGAGTCGCTCGCCATCAAGCTCCGGACGGTGACGAAGACCCAGCTTCCGGACGGGAGCGTCAACATCTCGATGCTGACCGACCGGGTCATGAGCGCGGTCGCGAAGATCGGAGCCGCCCAGGTCACGAACTACCCGTTCGAGCTGATCCAGCTCGTGATCCCCGCCTCCGGCAAGGACGGCAAGGGGAAGATCCTGCGCCAGGCGAACATGACCTACAACCCGAAGACCGGGGGCTTCACGGTCGAGGAGTGGGCCAACGAGCCGACGATCGTCAACGAGATCCGCGCCGAGAAAGTCAACTGAGCGAGCCGGCCGCGCCGCCGGGGGCCGGCCCAGGCCCTCGGCGCGCGATCGCCTTTCCACGAGAGGTCGCCGTGGTGATGCCGCGCAGGCTCGTTGCGCTCGCGTACGGTGCCGCCTGTCACGTCCTCTGGTTCGCGGCGATCGCCGTGATGGCGGTCTCGCTCTTCGGCGGGATGCAGGTCGGGCTCGGTCCCTTCCGCGGCTGGTCCGGCGAGCTGTGGAACCTCCTGCTCGTGGCGCAGTTCCCGGTGATCCACTCGTTCCTCCTGTCGAAGCCGGGCCGGCGCGTGCTGCGGGCGCTCGCCCCGCGCGGGCTGGGGAACGATTTCTCCACCACCACATACGCGATCCTGGCCTCGCTCCAGCTGCTCGCGGTCTTCGGGCTCTGGTCGCCCTCGGGCAAGGTCTGGTGGCGGCCGGAGGGCGCCGCGCTCGCCGTCTCGTCGGCTGTCTTCGCGCTGGCGTGGCTGCTCCTCGCCGAATCGATGCGCGAGGCCGGGCTGGGCGTGCAGGCCGGCTATCTTGGCTGGACGTCGGTCTTCCGCGGGCGTTCGCCGCGCTACCCGAGGTTCCCCGAGACGGGGCTGTTCCGGTTCCTTCGCCAGCCAACCTACCTCGCGTTCGCACTCGTGCTCTGGACGGCGCCGACCTGGACGCCCGACCGGCTGTTCCTCGCGGCCGGCTGGAGCCTCTACTGCTACTTCGGCCCACGGCTGAAGGAAGCCCGCTACCTCGCGCGGTACGGTGACGAGTTCCGTCGCTACCAGCAGGCCGTGAGCTACTGGGTCCCGCGGCGCGGGGGCGCGTGATCGACCGTCCCGCGGCCGCGCCGCGGGGGCGCCTCCTGCTCGCGTTCGCCGCGATCTACGTCGTCTGGGGCTCGACCTACCTCGCGATCCGCTTCGCGATCGAGACGATCCCGCCCTTCTTCGTCGCCGGGTCGCGGCACCTCGTCGCGGGCACGCTCCTCTACGCCTGGGCGCGGGGACGGGGCGCGGCCCCGCCGACGCGCGCCGAGTGGCTCACGGCGGCGGGTCTCGGCGCACTGATGCTGCTCGGCGGCAACGGCGCGGTGACCTGGTCCGAGCAGCGGGTCCCGTCCGGGCTGGCGGCGGTGATCGTCGCCACGGTTCCGCTCTGGATGGTGCTGCTGGAGGGAAAGCGGCCGACGCGGCGGGTGGTTTTCGGGCTCGGGCTGGGGCTGGCCGGGATCGGCCTGCTCGTCGGGCCGGGCGAGATCGCCGGTGTCGGGCGGGTCGACCCGCTCGGCGCGCTGGTCCTGGTCGGCGGTTCGCTGAGCTGGGCGATCGGTTCGCTGCGCGGGCGGAAGGCGCGGCTGCCGGCGTCGCCGCAGGTCTCGACCGCGGCCCAGATGCTGACCGGCGGGGGGCTGCTCCTCGTGCTCGGGCTGGCGACGGGCGAGGGGCCGCGGCTCGCCGCCGCCGCGGTCAGTTCGCGCTCGCTGCTCTCCGTGGCCTACCTCGTCGTCTTCGGCTCGCTGATCGGCTTCTCGGCCTATGTCTGGCTGATGCGCGTCTCGACCCCGGCGCGCGTCGCGACCTACGCCTACGTCAACCCGGTCGTCGCGGTGGCGCTGGGCGCGGCTTTCGGCGGCGAGCCGCTGACGGCGCGCACGCTGGCCGCTTCCGCGATCATCGTCCTGGCGGTGGTCGCGATCGTCCGCACGCCGCGCGAGAAATGAAAAGGCCGGCCCGGAGGCCGGCCTTTCCCTGGAATCCGTCGGGAAGGATCAGAAATCGCCGCCGCCCATGCCGCCCATGCCGCCCGGCATCTGCGAGGACTTCTTGTCGTCCGGGATCTCGGCGATGCAGGCCTCGGTCGTGAGCAGCAGGCTGGCCACGGAAGCCGCGTTCTGGAGCGCGATCCGCGTGACCTTGGTCGGGTCGATGATGCCGGCCTTGGTCATGTCGGTGTACTCGCCCTTGTAGGCGTCGAAGCCCATCTCGGCGCCCGTCTGGTTGCGGACGTCGTTGACCACGACCGAGCCCTCGTAGCCGGCGTTGTTCGCGATCTGGCGGAGCGGCTCTTCCAGCGAGCGGCGCACGATGTTGATGCCGATCTGGATGTCCTCGTTCTTCGCCTTGAGCTTGTCGAGCGCCTTCTGGGCGCGGAGCAGCGCCACGCCGCCGCCGGGGACGATCCCTTCCTCCACGGCCGCCTTGGTGGCGTGCATCGCGTCCTCGACGCGGGCCTTCTTCTCCTTCATCTCGGCCTCGGTCGCGGCGCCGACCTTGATCACCGCCACGCCGCCGACGAGCTTGGCGAGCCGCTCCTGGAGCTTCTCGCGGTCGTAGTCGGAGGTCGTTTCCTCGACCTGGGCCCGGATCTGCTTGACCCGGCCCTCGATGTCGCCGGCCTTGCCCTTGCCCTCGACGATCGTCGTGTTGTCCTTGTCGATCGTCACCTTCTTGGCCCGGCCGAGGTCGGCCAGCTGGACGTTCTCGAGCTTGATCCCGAGGTCCTCGCTGATCGCCTTGCCGCCGGTCAGGATCGCGATGTCCTGCAGCATCGCCTTGCGGCGGTCGCCGAAGCCCGGCGCCTTGACCGCGACGGCCATCAGCACGCCGCGCAGCTTGTTGACGACCAGCGTCGCGAGCGCCTCGCCCTCGACGTCCTCGGAGACGATGACCAGCGGCTTGCCGGCGCGGGCCACCTGCTCGAGCACCGGGAGCAGGTCCTTCATGCTGGAGATCTTCTTCTCGTAGATCAGGATGTAGGGGTCCTCGAGCACCGCCTCCATCCGCTCGGGGTCGGTCACGAAGTAGGGCGAGAGGTAGCCGCGGTCGAACTGCATCCCCTCGACGACGTCGAGCGTCGTCTCGAGCGACTTGGCTTCCTCGACCGTGATCACGCCGTCCTTGCCGACCTTGTCCATCGCGTCGGCGATGATCTTGCCGATCGTCTCGTCGTTGTTCGCCGAGATCGTGCCGACCTGCGCGATCGCCTTGCCGGCCACCGGGCGGGACAGCTTCTTGATCTCCTCGATCGAGGCGTCGACCGCCTGGTCGATGCCGCGCTTGAGGTCCATCGGGTTCGCACCGGCGGTGACGCCCTTGACGCCCTCGCGGTAGATCGCCTGCGCCAGGACGGTCGCGGTGGTCGTGCCGTCGCCGGCCACGTCGGAGGTCTTCGACGCGACCTCGCGCACCATCTGCGCGCCCATGTTCTCGTAGGCGTCCTCGAACTCCAGTTCCTTGGCCACGGTGACGCCGTCCTTGGTCGACAGCGGGGCACCGAACTTCTTCTCGATCAGGACGTTGCGGCCGCGCGGGCCGAGGGTGGTCTTGACGGCATCAGCGAGCTTGTTGACGCCGCGCAGGAGGTTCTGGCGGGCGTCCTCGCCGTAAAGCAGCTTCTTGGCAGCCATGTGTCGTTCTCCTTACTGAATGACGCCGAGGATCTCTTCCTCGCGCAGGATCACGTACTCCTCGCCTTCGATCTTGACCTCGTTGCCGGAGTACTTGCCGAACAGCACGCGGTCGCCCTTCTTGACTTCGAGCGCATGGACCTTCCCCTGCTCGTCGCGCTTGCCGGTGCCGACGGCGATGACCTCGCCCTCCTGCGGCTTTTCCTTCGCGGTGTCGGGGATGATGATTCCGGACTTGGTCTTCTCCGTGCCCTCGATCCGCCTGATCAGGACCCGGTCGTGGAGCGGCTTGAGCTTCATCGTTTCGTCCCTCCTAAATACTTGACTTGTATGGTTTTGCGGTCTGCGTGGGGGGGTGTCGATTAGCACTCCTCCCGAACGACTGCTAACAGTAAGACCGTCCCCGCGGGCTGTCAAGAAAGACCCGGCAGCGGGGCTCCGCGATCCCGGAAAACACGTTTGAGGTTGCGTCCGGGGGTGCTTTCGCCGCACATAACAAGCAGGAGCACGCGGTTAGGGCTTCGTTCGACCCGGGGAGGGGCGCAAGGGGGCCAGGACCATGGGAGAGAAGAACGGACCGATCGTGCCGTACGACCCCGAGGCGCTCGGTCTGCGCCTGTCCCACGCCGCGGAGCTGCTCGGCCTGCCGCCGCCCGAGGCCCCGGAACTGGATCACCTCGTCGGCGTGGTGACCCGCTGCTCGGCGCTGCTCGGCGACGTCTACACCGACGCGCGGCTGCGCGCGATCCTGGCCGACGATCCGCGCCGGCTGGCGCGGCTCGCCGCCGCGCCGTGGTTCCGGCCGCTCGCGGGTGGTTCCGCGCCGGCCGGCGTGCTGCGGCTTTCCCGGCTGCCGGACGAGGTCCGCGGCGTCGGCGACAAGGCGCTCTTCGACATCGCGCTGACGGGCCGCTCCGCCGTGCGCGGGGTCTCGCTCGAGGACCTCGGGCCGCGCGCCTACCGGCTCGCGGCGGAGGTGCTCGAGGTGCTCGCCGACGACGCGCGCCTGCGCGAGCACTTCCTGTCGGGCGCTCCCGGCCGGCCCGGCCCGGTCCGCACGCTCGAGGAGGAGGTCTCGTTCCTGCGGCGCTGCGCCGAGCGTTTCGACGTCTACTCGCGGCTGCTGCGGCACGCGGGGGACGATGTGCCGCACGACTCCGTCCCGGCGACCTTCCTGACGCGGGCCCTTCCGGCTCCGGCTCCGTCTGCAGCGGGCGCGCTGCCGGTCCCGCTGCGCCGCCCGGCGCCCCGCCTGGTCGAGCGGGGCCTGGGCCGCGACCAGCTGCTCGCCGCTTACGAGCGCCTGCTGCTGTTCGCCGGCCTCGATCTCGAGGAGCTCCGGTCCGAGCTGGCGGCGGAAGTCGTCGACCAGCCCGACGCGGTCGCGACCCTGATCGACGACTTCGCGCTCTACGCGGTCGGGACCCAGAACCTCGCGCGCCCCGCGAGCTACTTCCTCGTCGGGCCGACCGGGGTCGGGAAGAACTACCTGGTCGAGCGGCTCGCCGCGGCGCTCTCGCGGCGCTGGGAGACCGAGGTCCCGCTGCTGACGATCGAGGGTCCGAACTACACCTATCCCTCCGACATCAACGAGCTGCGGGGTGCGACCCGCGGGTTCGTCCGGTCCGAAGAGCCGGGCCTCCTGACCTCGTTCCACGAGCGCGCGGCGGCGGCGCCGCTGTCGGTGATCCTGATCGACGAGGTCGAGAAGGCGCACCCGCAGCTGATCCGCTTCTTCCTCTCGATCCTCGACCGCGGCACGACGACCGACGCCCACGGCAACGAGCTGTCGTTCGCCGGCTCGCTGGTCTTCTTCACCTCGAACATCGGCCACGAGGCCGCGTCCCAGGGGACGAGCCGGCCGATCGGCTTCGGCGGCGAGGAGGAGGCGGAAGCCGCCTACCGCGCGGAGCTTTCCCACTCGCTCAAGCGCGCGCTGCCGCCGGAGTTCATCAACCGGGTCAAGCTGGTCCGCTTCCGCCACCTGCCGCGCTCCTCGGCGGAGCGGATCGTCGAGCTGGAGTTCGGGAAGATCGCCGCGCGCTACCGCGAGCTGCACGGCGTCGAGCTGGCCCTGACCGCCGCCGGGCGCGAGGCGCTCCTGGCCCGGGGCTACTCGCACGAGTACGGCGCCCGGCACCTCGCGGCCGTGCTGCAGCGGACCTGCAACGTCGAGGTCGGCCGGATGCTGCGCCGCGACGAGGCGCAGCCCCACGGCGTGGCGCGCGCGCTGATCGAACGGCTGCGCGAGGCGCGCGGAACCGAGGGGCCGGTCGACCTCTCGGCGCTGGAGCACGAGGTCCACGAGGCGGCGCGGGCCCGCGTCGGCTACGCGCGGATCCTGGTCGACGCGGAGCAGGGCGAGATCGTCTACCGCCGGGAGGAGCGGGCGCCGTGAGCGCAGGAGCGGCCCCCCGCGCCGCCGCCCCGCTGATCGACCAGCTCGCGCGGCTGATCGAGTCGACCTACGACATCGATTCCGGCACGGTGCCGCTGGGACGCTTCGTCGTCGGCGACCTGGGGCACGCGCGGCTCACCGCCGGCCGCCGGGTGCGGCAGGCGATCGGCCACGACGGCCGCGGGGCGGCCGTGCTGCTGCGCCCGCTCGAGGACGGCGAACGGTGGGCCGCGGCGGTCTACCTGCCGGACGCGCTGGTCCTGCACCTCGAGCGGCACGACCCGCGGCGCACGCTCTCGGACGCCAATGCCGACGCCTTTGCCGCGCTGGTGGAAGAGGTCGACCACCTCGTGACGATCGCCGAGCGGAGCGGGTCCGGCGCGGCGACCACGCTGCTCGAACTGGAATGGCACGCGGCGGTGACGAAGTACCTGGTGCTGGCCCATTTCGCGGGGCGCCTGTCGGGCCGTCCGCTCGACGCCGCGGCGCGGGCCTTCGTCGAGGGGCACGTCTTCCACCGCGCGGAGTTCAACGACCCGGACCCCGCGATCCGCGCCCGCTACCGCGAGGCGCACCGCCTGGGCTATCGCTTCGTGCGCGACCTCGCGCGCCGGCCGGCGGAAGAGCGCGTGGCGCGACTCAGGCGCTTCCACCGCGCCTCGGCGCGGGAGAAGCTCGAGCGCTACGCGGGCTGACGCTCCCGGCCGGACGGAGCAGCGGCCCGTCCGCCGCTCCCGCTACTTCTTCTCCGGCGCGTCGATGTAGCCCAGCGAGCGCAGCCGCTCGATCAGCTCAGGGTCGGCGGGGTCGGTTTCCCGTTGCGTCGCGGTGTAGCGCGGCCAGGCGGCGATCGACCGGTCGAGGACCGCGGCCAAGCGGCCCCGCGTGGCCGCGTCGGTTGCGGCGAGATCGTGTTCCTCCCGCGGGTCGGCGACGAGGTCGTAGAGCTCCGTGGTCTGCCTCGGGGCGACGCGCCGGTAGAGCTTGTAGCGTCCCGCGCGGACCGCCGCCTGGTCCTTGTTGGCGCGATTGAGCTCGAGCAGAACGGGTGCGTCGGCGGCCGCCGGGGCCAGCAGGCTGGGGCGGTCGACCCGTTCCGGGCGCGGCAGGCCGACGACGTCGGCCAGCGTGCCGTACAGGTCCGTGTTGCTCACCGGGGTCGCGACGCGGCGCCCGGCCTTCGCGCCGGGCAGCCGGATCAGCAGCGGCACGCGCGTCTCCTCGTCGTACAGCGAGTTGCCGTGCCCGATCCAGCCGCGGTGCATCACCGTCTCGCCGTGATCCGAGGTGATCGCCAGGACCGCGTTCGCGAACAGCGGCAGGTCGCGGTAGAGGCTGCGCAGCTCGGCATCGACGTAAGCGATCTCGCTGTCGTAGATGGCCCAGAGCGCGGCCTGCATCAGCGGGGAGTTCCCTGAAGCGGCGGCCTCGTCCTGGAGCGCGTCCTGCTCGACGCCGGCGCAGCGGCGCACCCACCCGGCGTCGACGTCGTAGCCGTCGATCCACGGCGCGTGGGGGTAGTAGGGGCTGTGCGGATCGAAGTAGTGCAGCCACAGCAGCAGCGGTTTTCCGGGCTCGCGGGCCGCCACCAGCTCGCGCGCGGCAGCGCCGACCGCCCGCGCATCGTTCCACGGCATCACCCGGAAGCGGTCGAAGCCCTGCGCGAAGCCGGTGCGCCGGACGAGGTGGGCGTTGCTGGTGATCCCGATCGTCTGGTAGCCGGCGGCCCGGAAGGTCTCGGCGATCGTCGAGAACCGGGCGTCGAGGACCTGCTGGTCGTAGGCCTTGCCGTCGCGGATCGTTCCCTTGACGACGCCGTGCGCGCGCGGCGGCAGGCCCGTGAAGAGCGAAGCCATCGAGGGCGGCGTCCAGGAAGACGCCGCGTAGGCGGCGTCGAACACGACCGACGTCCGGGCCAGTTCCTCGAGGAATGGTGTCGTGGGGTGCGGCGACCCGTAGAGCGAGCAGCGGTCGGCACGCAGGGTGTCGATCGTGATGAACACCACGTCGGGCAGCGCCCGCTTCGGTGCGGGCGCCGTCGCCGGAGGTGCGGCGAGGGCCCCCGGCCCGCCGGACGGCCAGAGCCCGAGCGACGCCGCGGCGATCGCGAGCGCGATCGCCGCCCTGCGCAGGCGGCGGGTGGTGGATCCGGCTCTCATGTTACGAGGCATGAGAGCCGGATTATGTTGGGCGATACCGCGGGCGGCAACCGGCCGGCCCGGACCGCGGCGGCGGACTACCAGCGATAGGCGAGGCCGGCCTGGGCCGTCAGCGGGTTCAGGTCGAGCGACTCGCCGGTCCCCGAGATGTCGGACGAGACCCACTGGTAGCGGATCACCGTGTTGATCGCGAGGCCCTTGTCGGAGACGTTCCAGTCGGCGCCGAGCTGCGCCCCGTAGCCCCAGGTGCTGTCGAGGTCGTCGGACAGGATGAAGTAGCCCACCACCGGCCCGACGTAGAGGTCGATCCAGCTGCGGCCGAAGACGTGGAAGTTGATCGCCAGGTTGATCGGATACATCGTGAACGAGCCGGATCCCGACTCCGTGATCGAGGACTTCCCGGGCACCGTGTACGAGTAGTCCGTCGTCCCGTCGTGCTTGCTGTAGCCGGCGTTGAGCTCGAGGCCGAGCAGCTTCGAGCGCCACTCGTACGCCAGGTAGAAGCCGAGGGCATCGTCGATGCTGACGTCGACGCTGTCCCCGCTCACCCTGAAGGACGACGCGCCGGAAACGAAGGTGTACTGCACGCCGCCGCGAACCACGTTGCTGGCTTCCTGGGCGGCGGCCGGCGCGGCGGACGCCGCGAGGATCACGAGAGCCAGGCCGAGAAGACCGAGTGCGCGCATCCGGAAAATCCCTCCTTGTCTGGGCGGGCGGGAGCGCCCGCGGCGGGGATTAAAACCACGAACGCGACGGCGCGCCAGTCCGGATCGGAGGTCGGGGCTCCGGGAGCCGGTCAGGCGTCGACGAGCGCGTCCAGCAGCCGCTCCGCGCCGTGCCGCACCGGGTCGCAGCAGGGGAGCCCGGTCTCGTCCTCGAGGGCCCGGGCCGCCTGCTTCGCCTCCGTTTCGCCCGCGAGATGGAAGGTGTTGAGCGCGATCGCGGCGGTCCGCGGTCGTGGGAAGGTCCCGCAGCTCGCGGCCAGGTCCTCGTAGAGCCGGGCCAGCTCCGCGAGGGGAGGGATCGCGATCTCCGGGATCCGGGCCAGCGTCCGCTGCCCGGCCCGGTGGCAGAGCACCAGGTGCGTCGGCATCGCCCCGCGCAGCAGCGGCAGCGTCGCGCTGCTGGCCGGGTGGACGAGCGAGCCCTGGCCTTCGACCAGCACCAGCTCCGCGTCGGCGCAGGCCAGCACCTCGCGCTCGATCGCGCCGCAGGCGTAGTCGAGGCGCACCGCGTCGAGCGCGACGCCGCGGCCGGAGATCGCGATCCCGATCTGGCCGGTCGCGACGAACGCCGCGTCGATCCCGCGCGCCCGCGCGGCGCGCTGGACCTCGAGCGCGGCGGACATCTTCCCGATCGCCATGTCGCTGCCGACGAAGACGACGCGCCGGTTCGGGAGCCGCGCCGCCGCGCCGGTCGCGACCGTCAGCCCCTCCGGCTCGACGCGCATGTCCCAGATCCACTGCCCCGGCCGCAGCGCGGGATGGCGCGGCGCCAGCCGGTCGTGCAGGCCGTTGACGATCGACAGCCCGAGCCGGACCGCCTCGTCGATGACGGCCCACCAGGCCTCGGGCACGCGGCCTCCGGGCGGCGCGATCCCCAGCACCAGCACTTCGGCGCCCAGCGCGCGCGCCTCGGCCAGCGTGGCGACGATCGGCGCGGACCGGGGGATGCGCGTGACCTCCCGCGCGTCCCGTCCCGCTGCCTCGGAGTCGATCACGCAGGCGATCGGGTTGGGGGAGTAGCGCAGCAGGCCGAAGCCCATCTTCCCCGCGGGGTGCCGCGTGCTCGCTTCCATGTAGAGCGCGAGCGGCCGCGCCGGGTCCAGCAGCGGCTCAGGCACGGAGCGCTCCGCCGTGCCCCGGCCGCTCGAGCGGCGCGACGACGCCGTCCGCGATCGGCGCGCCCTCCGCCGGGTCGGGCGCGAGGTTGAGGTGCGAGTCGAGGTCGAGGTGGTCGAACAGCGCACCGAGCGAGGCCCCGGCCGCGATCGCCACCGACGACTCGCTCATGCAGCCGATCATCGTCGCGAGGCCGTGCGCCCGCGCCGCGGCGACGATCCGCAGCGCCTCCGTGATCCCGCCGCACTTCATCAGCTTGAGGTTGACCCCGTCGACGCGGTCGGCGAGCCGCGGGACGTCGGCCGCCTCGCGGCAGCTCTCGTCGGCGAAGATCGGCAGCGTGCGGCGCGCGAACAGGCGCGGCAGGTCGTCCTCGCGCCCCTCGGCCAGCGGCTGCTCGACGTAGTCGACGCCGCGCTCGGCCAGCCAGCGGTCCATCGCCACCGCCTCGTCCACCGTCCAGCCGCCGTTGGCGTCGACCCGCAGCCGCACGCCGAACGGCGCGGCCGACTCGGCCGCCGCGGCGAAGTGCGCGCGGTCGTGCTCCCGCCCCTCGGGGGAGCCGAGCTTGATCTTCAGCGCCCGCGCGCCGGTGCGGCGCAGGATCTCCGGCACCCGCTCGCGCGTCACCTCGGGCGGGTTGAGCCCGATCGTCACCGAGGTCGGCACGGTCGGCCGCGGCAGGCCGAGCAGGACGCGGAGCGGCAGCCCGGCGCGCTTCGCCAGCAGGTCCCAGAGCGCGACGTCGAGTGCCGCCATCGCCGGCGGGTCGATCACCCGGGCCCGCATCGCGGCCCAGGCCGCGTGAGGCCCGGCGGCCAGGTCGAACGCCGCGGCGAAGCCCGAGAGCTGCGCCTGCCCGCGCTCCGCCGTCCAGTCCGAGGCGACGGCGGGCGCCAGCTCGCCGACCCCCTCGTGCGACCCGTCCGAGGCGAAGACGAAGAGATTCGAGGACCCGGCCTGCGTCCCGCGGCTGATCGCCAGCGGGTAGCGCTTGACGAGCGCGACCGTGCGAAACGCGAGCTGGATCACCGCGCCCTCCGCGCCCCCTTCACGCGAGCTTCGCCACCCTCACCTGCGCCGGGCGGATGACCTGCCCGCCCAGCGCGTAGGCCGGGCGGTACTCCTCGACGACGAGGTTGTTCTCGGCCGGATCGGCGGTCGGGACGACCGCCACCGCCTCGGCGGTCGCGGGATCGTACGGCCGGCCGACCGTCGCGATCCGCTCCAGCCCCTCCGCCACCAGCGCGTCGTGCAGCTGGCGCAGCGACAGCGCGAGGCCGGCCTTGAGCGGTCCGTCGTCGGCGTGCTCCATCGCCAGGTCGAGGTGGTCGAGCGCGGCGAGCACGCCGCCGAAGGCGCGGGCCAGGACCTCGCGCACGCGCAGCGCCTGGTCGCGTTCCAGCCGCGTGCGGGCGTTCTCCAGGTCCTGCTGCGCGGCACGGAACGCGTCCGCGACCTCGCGCAGCTTGGCCTCGGCCGCCAGCGCGCGGGCCTCCATCGCGTGGTACTGCCCCGCCGGGACGACGAGCTCCACGGGGGCCGGCTCCGGCGCCGGTTCCGGGGCCGACGCCGGCTCGATCCCGGCCGCCTGGGCTTCGTCGTGCGATGCGTGTTCGCGGGGCCCGTGCTGCCCGTGCTGCCCGTGGTGTCCGTGATGCCGGTCCTTCATGCGACGGTTTACCTCCGGGTCGGGAGCGTCAGCCGGTAGCGGCCCGAGCGCGTCGCGATCACCAGGTTGACGGCGCGCCGGTACAGCGACGCCGGCATTTCATCATAGAAGTCGCCCGACTTCTCGACCGGGCGGCCGTTGATCTGCAGGACCGCCATCCCCTGCGCCAGGCCGCGCTGGCCGGCCTCGGAGTCGGAGCGGACCTGGTCGACGACGGCGCCCCCGTTCTTGCCGTCGACGACCGAGAAGCCCAGCACCAGCTGCGCGACGCGCACGCCGAGATCGCGCGTGAAGGCGGTCGGCCGGAAGGTCCGGCTCAGCGGCTGCTCGTCGCGCCGCAGCTTGACGGTCGCGCTCCCGCCGATCCCGATCCGCGCCAGCGCGGTGTCGAACTCGGAGACCGAGCCGATCTTCTGCCCGTTCAGCTCGACCAGCACGTCGGCCGCCTGGATCCCCGCCGCCGCGGCCGGGCTGTCGCCGAACACGCGCCAGACGACCACCCCGCCGTTCGGGCTGGCCATCTCCGCCTCGTCCGCGGCGCCGAGGACCATCCCGGTCCACAGCGGCCGCACCCGGCCGAACGACTTCAGCTCCTCGTAGACCTTGCGGCCGCGCGCGATCGGGATCGCGAAGCCGAGGTTCTGGCCCGAGGCGACGATCTGCGCGTTGATCCCGATCAGCTCGCCCAGGATGTTCACCAGCGCGCCGCCCGAGTTGCCCGGGTTGATCGCGGCGTCGGTCTGGATGAAGTCGGCGTAGCGGACCGCCTGGCGGTCGGGACCCGGGAGCGAGCGGCCGACCGCCGACAGGACCCCGACCGTCACCGTGTTCTCGAGCCCGAACGGGTTGCCGATCGCGATCGCCGTCTCGCCGATCATCAGGTCGTCGGAGTCGCCCATCTTCGCGAACGGGAAGGGCCCCCGTTCCTTGAGCTTGATCACCGCCAGGTCGGAGTCGCGGTCCGAGCCGACGAGGTCGGCCTCGATCTGCCGCCCGTCGCGCAGCGTGACCGTGATCTTCGAGGCCTGCGAGATGACGTGGTCGTTGGTCAGGACGTAGCCATCGGCGGTGACGATCACGCCCGAGCCGAGCGAATTCTCGATCCGCTGGCGCGGGGCGCGGCGCTGGCCGCCGCCGAAGAACCACTCGAAGGGGTCGACGAAATCGGCGAACGGGTTCTCGACCCGGGTCTCGGTCGAGATGTTGACGACGGCCGGCGCGACCTTCTCGACCGCGTCGACGATCTCGTTGTGGCGCAGCTCGCGCGGCGTCGCGGCGCGGGCAGCGCCGGGGCCGGCGAGACCGAGGGCGAGTGCGGCGAGCAGCGGGAGGAAGGGGACCGCGGGAGCGGCCGGGCGGAACGGGGATGCGGCAGTCACCGGGCACACCTCGTCCGCGCCCGGTGGGTTGCCCTCGGAAGCGCGGGCGCGGGGCGCGGGCCGATCAGTCTGCCTGAACCGGGATCCGCCGGCTTCCCGACTCGTCGCGGCGGCCGACGACGACCTCCAGCACCCCGAACTGGTAGGTCGCCCGGGCGCGGTCCGGGTCGGCCGACTCGGGCAGGGCGTAGCGGCGGACGAACGGGCCGAACGGGCGCTCGAGGCGCCGCGCCCCGGCCGGGTCGAGGTCGGCGGGCGGGCGGCGGACCCCCTTGATCGTCAGCTCGCCCGGATCGATCCGGACCTCGAGGTCGGCCGGGGCGACCCCCGGGACGTCGGCCTTGAGAACCAGGCGGTCGGGGTACTCGTACAGGTCCACCTTCGGCGTCCACTCGCCGGAGCCGGGGCTTCCCTCGTCCCCGGTCCCCTCGTCGCCGCGGGCCAGGGCCTCCTCGAGTACGCGGTTGATCTTGGCCTTGAGCTCGACCAGCTCCTGCATCGTCCCACCCCGTCCGGCGCCGGCCGGGAGCGGCCGCGAGCCTTCCCTAATGTACGGCCACCAGCGGGTCGGGACCGTTCGTCGCGCCCGGGACGGCCCCCTGCGGGGGCCGGCGGCGGCGCATCAGTAGTCCACGGTGACCGCCCCCGCGGGGCAGTTCTCGACGCACTTCATGCAGTACGTGCACTCCGACGGCTCGGCCACCCGGACCCGCCCGTCGAGGATCTCGAACACGGTGGTCGGGCAGACCGCCTCGCAGGCCTGCGTGTTGTCGCAGAGGTCGAAGTCGATCTCGACGACGGCACCCGGCATGGCTGTCCCGCCTCCTGTTCCCGGGTCAACCATCGGTTCCGGCCCCTGCCGGGTCAAGACGAACGGCCTAGAATCGGCCCGTGGCGCAGGAACCTGAGGAATCCGGACCCGGCCCGGCCGCCCCGCCGTCCCCGCTCGCGCGGCGGGCGGAGGCGGCGACGCGCCGCTTTCCGACCGAGGACCGCGGCCGGCGGCTGCAGTACCGCGGCGCCTTCGAGCGCGACCGCGACCGGATCGTCCACTCGCGCGCCTTCCGCCGGCTGTCGGGGAAGACCCAGCTCCTGCCCGGTCTCGAGACGATCCAGGTCCGCAACCGGATGACGCACACGATCGAGGTCTCGACGGCGGCGCGGGTGCTGGCGCGGCACCTCGGGCTGAACGAGGACCTGGCGGAGGTGATCGCGCTCGCCCACGACCTCGGTCAGCCGCCGTTCGGGGTCGCCGGCTCGCGCGCGCTCGACCGCTTCCTGACCGTCGGGCTCGGCCGGAGCGCGCCGAAGGGGGCGGCGATCGCCGGCCCGGCCGGGTTCCACCCCCGCGCGCAGTCGCTCGTCGTCGTCGACCTGATCGAGGTCCGCTACGGTCACCCCGGGCTCAACCTCACCGACGACGCGCGCGACGGGATCCTCAAGCTGCGCGGCGACGGCGCCGCGGTGCCGGAGGGGATCGACCCCGCCGGCCTCGCGCCCGGCGAGCCGGCGTCGCTCGAGGCCCAGGCGGTCCGCGCGGCGATCGACGCCGTCACGCCGCTGCACGATCTCGAGGACGCGCTCTCGGAGGGGCTGCTCGAGCTGGCGCCGGTGCTGCGGCTGGCGGCGGTGCGGCCGCTCGTCGAGCGGCTCGAGAAAGCCGGCGGCTGGCCGCGCGGGCGGTTCCGCGAGCGCGCCGCGCTGCACCGTACGCTGGTCCACGCGGTCCTGTCCGATGCGCTGGTCGCTTCGCGCCGGCGGCTCGCCGCGGCCGTCGCGGCGGCGGCCGCGGGGGGGGCCGCAGCGGGAGGCGCGGCGGGGGCGGGGAAGCCCGCGGCCGGCCGGCCGGTCGTCGGCCCCGGCGCGCGCGGCGCCGCGCTGACCGATGCGGTGCGCGAGCTGGTGGCCTCGCGCGTGGTCGGCGCGCCGGCGGTGCGCCGCGCCGACGGGCGCGGCGAGCAGGTCGTGCTGGCGCTGCTCACCTCGTACTACCGCGACCCGCGCCTGCTGGACGACGCGGTGCTGCTGCGCTACAAGGAGGTCGCCGCTCGTCCCTACCTGCGCGACCTCCCGCCGGCGCGGCAGGACGCCGAGATCGCGGACCACTACCACGGCCACCACGCTTTCGCGCGCGTGCTGGCCGACCACGTCGCCGGGATGACCGACCGCTTCGCGCAGGACGCGCACGGCGCGCTCGTTCCCGGCCGGAGCTCCCGCTGATGCGCCTCGCCGCCGCCTCGGACCACGCCGGATTCCCGCTGAAGAACCACCTCGTCGCCTGGCTCCGCGCGCACGGCCACGAGGTGGTCGACCTCGGCACCCACTCGGCCGAGAGCACCGACTACCCGGACTTCGCCCACGAGCTGGCGCGCCGCGTCGTGGCCGGCGAGTTCGAGCGCGGGCTCCTGGTCTGCGGCTCGGGGATCGGGATGTCGATCGCCGCCAACCGCCACGCCGGGGTGCGCGCGGCGCGCTGCCTGTCCGAGTACGACGCGAGAATGGCGCGGGCCCACAACGACGCCAACGTGCTGACGCTCGGCGAGCGCGTCACCGGCGCCGGGCTGGCCGAGGCGATCCTCGAGACCTTCCTCGCGACCGCCTTCGAGGGGGGCCGGCACGCCCGCCGGGTCCAGAAGATCGAGTGCTGATCCGTGCCCTCTCCGGCTGAGGTCGCCGGGCTGTTCGCGCCGGGCGGGCCGCTGGCCCGCGCGCGCGACCGCTTCGAGCACCGCGCCGGCCAGGAGCGGATGGCCGGGGCGGTCGCCCGCGCCTTCGCCGAGGGGCGGCATCTCGTCGTCGAGGCCGGCACCGGGACCGGGAAGACGCTGGCCTATCTCGTCCCCGCGCTGCTCGCCGACGAGCCGGTCGATCCTCTCGACCGGGACCAAGGCGCTGCAGGACCAGCTGCTCGAGCGCGAGCTGCCGATCGCGCTCGCCGCGACCGGGGTCGAGCGCGAGGTCGCGGTCCTCAAGGGACGGGAGAACTACCTCTGCCGGAAACGCCTCGAGGAGCTGGAGACCGAGCCGCGGCTCGACCTCGCGGCCGAGGTTCCGCTCTGGCCGCGGCTCGTCGCCTGGTCGCGCGCGACGGGGACCGGCGACCGGGCCGAGATCGGGGACCTGCCCGACGCCTCGCCGCTCTGGTCGCGCGTCGACGGCCGGGCCGAGATCTGCACCGGCACGAAGTGCCCGCACTTCGACGCCTGCTTCGTCTACCGCGCGCGGCGCGTCGCTGCCCGCGCCCACGCGGTCGTCGTCAACCACCACCTGCTGTTCGCCGACCTGGCGCTGCGCCGCGCCGAGCGCGGCGGGGTGTTGCCTGAAGCGCCGCTGGTCGTGCTCGACGAGGCGCACCTGGTCGAGGAGGCGGCCGCCGCCCACTTCGGCACGCGGGTGACGGCGCGGATGGCGGCCGATCTGGCGCGCGACGCGCGCCGTGAGCTGGAGCGTACGGACGGGCGTGCGGAGACCGCGGCGCTGCTCGAGCGCGCGGCGCGCGAGTTCTTCCGCGCCGCCCGCCCGCCGGGGAGCGGCCGCGGGAGGGTGGGGCTCGACCCCGAGCGGGCACGCGGCGACCTGCGGCTCCTCGCCGATGCCCTGCTCGACGCGCTGGAGGCGGTGCGGGCGGCGCTCGAGGGGCCGGGCGAGCGGGCCGAGGAGCGGACCCTCGTCGCCGGCCGCACGCTGACCCAGCAGCGCGCGCTCGACGACCTGCTCGACGTGCGCCGGCCGGGCGAGGTCGTGACGGTCGAGCCGCAGGGGAAGGAGGGCGCCCTGCTGGCCTCGTGGCCGGTCGAGGTCGCGCCGCTGCTCGAAGAGGTCCTCGGGCGCGGCTTCTCCAGCGTCGTCGCGACCTCGGCGACGCTCGCGGTGGCCGGGGCGCTCGACCGCGCCCGCGATCGCCTCGGGCTCCCCGACGCCGACGGGCTGATCGTCGCGTCCCCGTTCCGCGCCCGCGAGCAGGCCGCGCTCTACGTGCCGCGCGACGATTTCCCCGCCCCCGACGACCCGCGCTTTCCCGAGCGCTCGCTGCGCGAGATCGAGGAGCTGGTCCGGATCTCCCGCGGCCGCGCGCTGGTGCTCTTCGCCTCGCACCGCGCGCTCCAGCGCGCCGCCGAGCGGCTGCCGATGACGCTCGACTTTCCGGTCCTGGTCCAGGGCGAGGCGCCGCGCGAGCGGCTGATCGAGCGCTTCCGCGAGGAGGTGCACTCGGTGCTGCTCGGGACCGCGTCGTTCCGGCAGGGGATCGACGTGCCGGGCGAGGCGCTCTCGCTGGTCGTCGTCGACAAGCTCCCGTTCGCGGTCCCCGACGACCCGGTGGTCGCGGCGCGCGCCGCCGCGATCCGCGAGCGGGGCGGCGATCCGTTCGCGGAAGAGCAGCTCCCGGAAGCGATCCTCTCGCTGCGCCAGGCGCTCGGCCGGCTGATCCGCTCGCGCCGCGACCGCGGCCTCCTGGCGCTGCTCGACGTCCGGGTCCGCACGCGGCGCTACGGGCCCGCCGTGCTGGCCTCGTTACCGCCCTGGACCCTGCTCGACGACCTCGACCAGGCTCGCACCTGGTTCCGCGTCGTCGACGGCTGACCCGGGCGCGGCCCCGGCCGTCCCGGTCCGGCGGCCGAGCGGGCGCAGCAGCTTCTTGGTGATCGAGACGAAGCGGTCCGCGGCCTCGCGCAGGTCGGGGGCGGAACTGCGCGGGAAGCCGTAGACCTCGACCCGGACCCCGTCGAGCTTGAGCTGCCGGACGAGCGGGACGAAATCGCCGTCGCCGGTCGCGAGCACGGCGATGTCGAGGTGCGGCGCGGTGGCGACCGCGTCCAGCGCCATCTCGAGGTCCCAGTTCCCCTTCATGGTGCGGTCGGGCCGGATCCGCAGCGGCTTGCGCTTGACCTCCCAGGCCTTCATCTGCAGCAGGTGGATGAAGGCGCTCTGGTCGGTCTCCCGGGCCTCGACGAGGTAGGCCACGGCACGCACCAGGCGGCGCCCCTCCGAGACCGTTGCCAGGAGCGCCTCGAAGTCGAGCCGCGCTCCCTTCTCGCGCGCGCCGTAGAACATGTTCTGGACGTCGACGAACAGCCCGACGCGCGGCGGGCCGTCGGAGCGTCCCCGCGCGGCCGGGGCCGCCGCCGGCGGGGGCGCGAACGGCAGCGACCCCTGGGCCAGCGCGGCGCGCAGCGCCGCGACCTCGCGCAGGATCGCCTCCTGCGAGGCGGCGCCCGCCCGCGCCTCGGCCTCGTGCAGCACGATCATCTTGTCGAGCAGGTCGGCCTGCGCGAGGGTCCGCTTGCCGATCTCCCCGATCGTCTCGCGCCGCAGCCGGTCGGCCTCGCGCAGCTTGGTCATGGCGGCGATCGTGCGGCGCTGCTCGGTGGTCAGGCGGCGGAGCGCGGTCGTCACCTCGCCCGTGCGCTCCTGGGCGCGGCGCTCGTTCAGCTCCTCCACCCGCTTGCCGAGCCGGGCCACCTCGCGCTCGAGCCGCGCCCGCTCCTCGCGGGTGTCCTTCTCGCCGCCGCGCAGCTCCTTCAGCTCGTTCAGTCGCCGGCCGAGCTGCTGCTCGAGCGACTCCGCCTGTTCCTGCGCGCGGGCGAGCTGCGACTCGAGGTGGCGCACGCGCGTCTCGAGCTCGCGCCGTTCCTGCTCCAGCTCGCGCAGGCCGGCGCGGTCCGAAGCGACCTTGGCGACGTACTTCGGCCGGCTGCCCGGCTCTTCGCCGAAGGCGAGCCCCGCCAGGAGTTCGGCCGCGGCGCGGATCTCCGGGACCGGCAGCGCGGCCCGCGCGGGGCGCGCCAGCCGGTGCAGCAGGCGCGCGGCGTCGATCGCCGAGCCCTCGAGCGCGGCGGCGAGTTCGTCGCGCAGGCTCTTCTCGTCGGCCGGGTCCTCCTCGGGGACGTCCCCTCCGGCTTCGTCCAGCAGCGCGAGCAGCGCCGTGCCGCGCCCCGGATCCTCGACCAGCATCTCCCCGACGACGTCGGCCCGGCCCGCGGGCGGAAGGTCTCCCGCGTCGACGCCGGTGAGGCCGCGGAACCGCTCGGCGTCGAGCAGGCCGCCCACGACGAGTCGCACGCCCGGCAGGCCGAGCCGCTCCGAGTAGGTCTCCCAGGTCACCAGCACGTCGCGCCTCGCGAGGGTTCGAAAGCTGCCGGATGATACCACGCTGGGTCCCTGCCGGGGGCAGCCCGCAAAGTATAAGTGTCTGATGTGTAAGGCTTTGCAGGGCGGCACGCGCTTCGGTGTATCCTTCCGGGCCTTGCTCGCCGAGGGAAGGGGCCGCTGCGTGACGATTGCCGGTGTCGGCGTCGATCTGGTCGAGCTCGACCGGATCCGCGGGGCGCTCGAGCGCCACGGCGAGCGCTTCCTCGACCGGATCCTGACGGCCGGCGAGCGCGAGTACTGCTACCGGCGGCGCGACCCGGTGCCGCACATCGCGGCCCGCTTCGCGGCCAAGGAGGCGGTCGTCAAGGCGCTGGGCACCGGCTTCGCACACGGCATCCGCTGGATCGACGTCGAGGTCGAACGCGACGAGGTCGGACCGCCGCGGATCGTGCTCCACGGCGCCGCGCTCCAGATCGCGGGCGCCGGGGCGAGAGTCCACCTCTCGCTGACACACGACAAGGGCGCCGCGGTCGCGGTCGCCGTGCTCGAGAGCTGACGTGGCCTCGATCGGCGACGCCGGATCGGGGTCTGCGCGATCTGCTGCGGCGCGGCCTCCAGGGGATCGCCTCGTTCTCCGTCTTTCACCCGAAGAGCGTGATGCTGGTCGTCACGATCGTCACCGGGCTCGCGATCTGGCAGGCCTCGATGCTGCGGATCTCGACCGACGTCGAGTCGCTGCTGCCGCGAAACGTCGAGTCCGCCCGGCGGATCAAGACGCTGCTCAAGAGCTTCGGCGGCAGCGAGCCGGTGCTCGTCGCGATCTCGGGGAACGGCAGCGACGACCTCGAGGAACGGATCGACCTCGCGCTCGCGATCCGCGAGCGGCTCACCGACCACCCCGACCTGCACACGGTCACCGGGCTGTTCGGTGAGGACCCGTGGGCGCTGCTGGAGGGGCCCCAGGCGACCGCGCTGCTGCTCTACCTGACCCCGGCGGAGATCGCCGCAGTGGCCGAGCGGTTGACGCCGGAAGCGATCGACCGCCGGGTTGCGGAGAACCGCGAGGCGCTGCGCTCCCCGCTCGGCGCCCTGACCGCGCGCCTCTACGCCGAGGACCCGCTCGGTTTCGCGGGGCTGGCGCTGAAGCAGATCGGCGCGCTGAAGGGGGGCCTCCGGATCTCGTCGCGCGAGGGGATTCTCGTCACCGAGGACGACGCCTACGCGCTGCTCCTGCTGCGACCGAAGGTCAACACGAACGACATCGAGACCGCCCGGCGCGTGCTCGGGGCGGTCGAGGCGGCGTCGCGCGACGCGCTGGAGCAGGCCGAGATCACGGGGACGGTCGGGATCGGGCCGCCGGCGGAGGGAACCCCCGCGGGGCAGATCCACGTCGGGCTGGCGGGGTCGCCCGCGATCCTGGTCGGCTTCCGGAGCAGCCTGGCGGGCGACCTGCAGCTGGTCTCGCTCACCTCGTACTTCGCCCAGCTCGCGCTGTTCGCGCTCGCGTTCCGGCGCGTCGGCGGGCTGCTGGTCGCCGGGAGCTCCCTGCTCGTCGGCGCGATCTGGGCGCTCGGCTTCGCCGGCGTGGCGATCGGCGAGATCAACATCTTCACGGTCGGATCGATCGGCATCCTCTGCGGGCTGACCGTCGACTTCACCGTTCACCTCTACAACCGCTACCTCGAGGAGGTGCACGCCGGCAAGGACATGGCCAAGGCCTTCTCGATCTCGCACGGCGAGACCGGGATCGGGATCCTGGCCTCGGTCGGCGTGATGGTCTGGGCCTTCTTCGCCGCCGGCCTCTCCGAGTTCCGCGGCCTGCGGGACCTCGGGCTGATCTGCGGGGCGGGCCTCGCGCTCTCGCTGCTCGCCTCGCTCTTCATGGTGCCGGCGCTGACCGCGCTCTGGGTCCGGCACTATCCGCGGCCCGACTCGCCGCGCGGGCTGGCCGGGTTCGGGCTCGAGCCGGTGCTGACCGCCGTCGTGCGGCGCCCGTGGCTGACGATCGCGCTCGGACTGGCCCTGACGCTCGCGCTCGTCTTCCCGGCGGCCGCGGTCCACCTCGACGAGGACTTCTCGCGCTTCCGGCCGCAGAGCAACCCGGCGATCAAGCTGCAGAACGAGATCGCCGCCCGCACCGGGACCTCGCTGCAGGCCGTGCTCGCGCTGGTGCCCGGGGCCTCGGACGCCGAGATCCTCGAGCGCTCGGCGCGGGTCGAGGCCGCGCTGGCCCCGCTGGCCGCCGGCGAGCGGGCCGAGCTGGCCGCGGTGCTCGGGCCGGCCCGCGTCATCCCCCCGCCATCGGTGCAGCAGGCGGCGCTCGACCAGCTCGCCGCGCTGCGGGCGCGGGGGGCGCTCGACCCCGACGCGGTCGTGCGCGAACTGCTCGCCGCCGAGGAGCGGAACGGCTTCCGGATCGACGAGCGCGCGCACCGGGCGGCCGAGCGGGTCCGGGCCATCCTGTCGCGCGACACGCTCCTGACCGTGACGGAGATGAAGGAGGGGCCGCTCGCCAACCTGCTCGACGACCTGATCATCGAGGACGATCGCGGCCAGCGGCTCGGGATCGTGTCGGCCTACCCGCGGCCCGAAGCGCGGAGCGTGGCGCTGATCCCGGCGATGCGCGACGCGGTCACGGCCAGCGGCGTGCCGGCGGAACTGGCCGGCGCCCGGGTGCTGTCCCAGGAGATCCGTCCGATCATGCTCCGCGACGGGATCATCGCGACCGTCGTCTCGGCGGTCGGCGTGACGATCATCCTGCTGATTGCGTTCCGTCGCCCGGTCCTGGTGCTGCTGACGACGGTCCCGCTCGTCACCGGCCTGATCGCCTCCGTCGGCCTGATGTCCCTGTTCGGGATCGACTTCAACCTGGTCACGATCTCGATGCTCCCGCTGATCCTGGGGATCGCGATCGACAACGGGATCCACGTGGTCCACCGCTACCTCGAAGGGACCGAGGGCGCTTCCCGCGAGGACATGGTCGAGGTCTTCCGCCACACCGGCCGCGGGGTCGTGATGGCCACGCTGACGACGGTCGTCGGATTCGGCGCGCTGCTCTTCGCCGACAACCCGAGCCTGATCTCCTCCGGCATCCTCGCGATGCTCGGGACGACCGCGACGCTCGTCGCGGCCGTCACGATCCTCCCGGCGATGCTTTCGCTGCTGCGCGTCCCGGGGCGCGGCGGGCGGGGGCGGCAGCCGTAGGCGCCTACTTGTAGCCGAACAGCATCGTGTAGATGATCGCGGCGATCAGCGTCAGGCCGATCGTCAGCGCCGTGTAGCCGAAGAGCCGGAACCAGCGCTCGGTCTGCTTCGGCATCGGGTCCACCAGCCGTCCTTCGAGCTGCCCGTTCTCGACGAGCTCGCGGTACTCGGCGGGCTTGTCGAACTTCATCTCCTCCACCGGGACGCGGCCGGTGAAGATGACCGGGTCCATCGGGAACTTGTCCGGGCGGAAGTGCGTGTTGAAGAAGTGGACGGTGAAGATGAACGCCGTCGCCAGCAGCGCCTCGTCGCTGTGGATGATGGTCGCGACGTTGATCGCCCAGCCCGGCAGGATCCGGGTGAACAGCTCGGGGAACCAGAGGAACAGGCCCGAGCCCCCGATCACGATCATCCCCCAGAAGACCGCGAAGTAGTCGAACTTCTCCCAGTAGGTGAAGCGTCCGTACTCGGGCCGCGGGCCGAGGCCGAAGAACCACTTGAACGACCCGATCACGTCCTTCAGGTCCTGCGCGTTGAACATCAGCGAGTCCTTGCCGAAGATGAACCGGATCCAGGACAGGCCCGACCGCCGCTTCCGGCGGCCCACGTCGACCAGGTGGTAGGCGAACAGCCCCATCATGGCCGTCGCCGCGAGGCGGTGGAACACGCCCATCGTCTCCGAGCCGCCGAAGAAGTGGGACACCCGCTGCGCCCAGCCCATGTAGGAGAACTTGAGCGCCATCCCCGTGATCGCGAGCGTGAAGAACGACAGCACCATGACGATGTGCATCGTGCGCGACTTGGCGTCGAAGCGCAGGACCTGCTTCTCGGTCGAGTCCGCGACCAGCGCCTTGTGGTGCTTCCACAGTTCGCGCGAGCGCCAGAGCCGCCACAGCCAGGCCCCGGTGTGCGCGGCGGCGAAGGTCAGGGTGCCGACCAGCAGCGAGGTCATGAACAGGAACGCGTAGTAGAGCGCGGGGTAACGCGTGCGGTCGTGGTGCGTGGCGTGCGTCAGGTAGCCGGCGAAGCGGCGGTTCGAGCCCGGGTGGCACTGTCCGCAGGTCGCGATCACGTTGTCGCGCGACAGCTTGGAGTGCACGTCGGTGGCCTTCAGGATGTCGTGCGCTCCGTGGCAGTCCGAGCACTTCGCGGCGCCGGCCCGGCCGAGCTGGGTGACCTTGCCGTGGTAGGTCTGGAAGAAGGTCTCCGCCTCGCTCTCGTGGCAGCGGCCGCACTGGTTCATCATCTGGAAACGGAAGCCCTGCTTGTCCGTGCGGCTGATGTCGTGCGAGGTGTGGCAGTCCTCGCAGTTCGGGAGACTCTTTCCTTCCGGCGCCTTCCCGGTGCCGTGGATGCTGGCGCGGAAGACGTCGACGATCCCCTGGTGGCACTTGGCGCAGGTCTGGGCGACGTTGGCCTTGTTGACCGTCGACTTGGGGTCGCTCGGAGGCAGTTCCCCGTGCGCGGTGTGGCAGTCGGCGCAGGTCGCCGTCACGACCAGGCCGCTCTGCAGCAGGCCCACGCCGTGGGTGCTCATCTTGTAGCTCTCGACGATGTCCCGGCCGGACTCCAGCTTGATCCGCTGGGCCGCCTTCTCGCCCGTGCGGTGGCACGAGGCGCAGAGCGTCGGGACGTTGCGCGGGAAGGTGTTCGACTCCGGCCAGCGCCGGCTCTGGGTCGCGTGCTTGTCGTGGCAGTCGAGGCACTTCGGCGCGTCGGGGTCGTTCCTGGCCGCGAGCTGTCCGTGGATGCTCCCCTGGTAGGTCTCGACGACCGCGGCGTGGCAGACCGAGCAGTTGACCTTCGCGGTCACCGTGTCGCAGGGACGCGCGTGGGAGGTCTGGACCTGGGAGTGGCACTGGGCGCAGGCGACGCGGCCGTGGGCCCCTTTCTGGTGCTCGGTCTCGTCGACGAACATCGAGACCTTCCGGCCGTCCCGCTCGGCGACCAGGTCGGGCTTGGCGTGGCAGCTCAGGCAGTCCCGGTTGGACATCCCCCGGCCGTCGCTCGGGGCCCGGATCTTGTGCGGCGAGTGGCAGTCGGAGCAGGTCGGGATCTGGTGAGGCGCCTCCTCCCAGAGCCGCCCCTCGATGATCTTCTGGTGGACCTCCTCGATCCGGACGTGGCACTTCATGCAGGTCCCCGCGATGTTCTCGCGCGCGACCGAGGAGCGCTTGTCGGTGTGGGGGAGGGCCAGGTGGGCGGAGTGGCAGGAGGTGCAGACGGCGGTGACGGTCAGCCCCTTCTTGTAGAGCCCCTCGCCGTGGATCGACTCCGAGTAGTTCTCGAGCACCCGCTCCTGCGGAATGTCGGCATGGGTGCGTTCGACGGGGGACCCCTCGTGGTGGCAGCGGCCGCAGGTCTGCGGGATGTTCACCGTGTTGGTGGGCGAGCGCGGGTTGCTGCGCGGCAGGACGTCGTGCCGGCCGTGACATTCCTTGCAGGTCGGGGCGTAGGTGTCGCCCTTCGCCGCGGCCCTGCCGTGGAAGCTGGCGAGGTGATCGGCCTGCTCCTGGCTGTGACAGGAGCCGCAGTCGACCGGCGCCGCGTCGGGATCTCCGCCGGCGTGGGCCATGTCGTCGGCCGCGAGGTCGATGTGGCAGGCGACGCAGTCGAGCCCCTTGTGGACCGACTGGCCCAGCTTCTTGGCGTCCACCGTGACCTGGATCGGCCGTCCCTTGCGGGTGCCGGTCATTCCGGGCTCGGAGTGGCACGAGAGGCAGGTCTCGTTGTCCTGCGCCGGGGCCGGGGACGCGGCGGCGGCCAGGGCGAGAACGAGGACCGAACCGAGGCGAATAACGAGGTTCCTACCCATCGAAGCCCTCGAGGATGCGGCCCGACCGGGACGACTTATCTCCCTGGCCGACCGGGACAGGGAGATCGTACCCCCTGCCCCCGGAGGAAGTCAACTAATAGGTAAGGCACGGTAATGGGCGGGACTAAATACCACTCCCGAATCGATTTATCGGGAGGACCCCACGGGGGCGGGGCGGGTCCAGACGACCGGGAGCCGGATCAGTCCGCGCCGCACGAGGCGCCGCAGGACGCGGATCGTCTCGACCTCCCGCATCGGCGCGATCTCGACGATGTCCGAGACGCTCCAGTGGCCGTCCAGCCGGGAGAGCAGGAAGAACTCCTCGGGCCGCAGCGGCTCGGAGATCAGCTCTTCGAGCGGGCGCGGCAGCGAGGGGATCGCGTCGGCGGGGAACTCCTCGGCGTAGACCCGGCCAAGGAAGATCCCCTCGGCCTCGCGGCGCACTTCCATCGCCTCGCCGTCCTGCGCCACCGAGGCGTCGCCCAGCAGCGTCAGCGCGGCCTCGGCGTCGCCGCGACCGAGCCGCTCCCTGGCGGCGACGATCCGCGCCGCCCCGGTGAGCCCGGCGAGCTCGGCGTCGGGGGCATCGCCGGTGACGAGCGGGAGCGGCGGGCCCTCGAGCGAGACGATCGTGACGAGGTTGGCCCGGAAGGCCTCGTACAGGAACTTCTTCACCGGGAAGGGGGAGGCGTGGAGGCCGAACGCCACCTCGTCCAGCGTGCGCCGGCCGTCGAGGCAGTCGAGGATCCGGCGCGCCAGCGGGTGATCGACGATCTCGCGCGGCGCCGAGGCCGGCGTCCGGGCCAGGACCACCCGCCCATCGGGGAAGACCTCGCGGATCCGCTGCATCTCGTCGTGGCGGTGCACCCCGCGCAACAGCACGTGATCCACCGGCAGCGAGATCAGCACCACCTTCGGGCCGGGGCGCGCCCCCGGCTGGAAGAGGAAGTCGGCGTCCTCCCACTCGAAGAGCGAGTAGACGATCTCCTCCGTGCGCTCGGCGAGCGCCCGCAGGAGGTCGTCCTTGTTGACGAAGCCCAGTCGCACCAGGACCTGGCCGAGGAACTCGTCGCCCTCGCGCCGCGCCAGCAGCGCGGCCCGCAGCTGCTCCTCGTTGAGCTTGCCGCGTGCGACCAGGACGTGGCCGAGCATCTCGGTCGGCTCGTTGGACGCCGCGCCGACGATCGTCCCGTCCTGGACGTAGAGCTCCTTGGCCGTCGTCGCGCGACGGAAGTCGAAGCGTCCGGTCTTCTGCGAGCCTGCGGCCCACTGCAGAAGATCGGCCAGCCCCATGGTCACCAAGGTGCCGGACAGGCTCATCGGGTGTCTCGGGGCCGAGGGAAGGCCCGCAGGGACAGTAGGCTCCGGCTCCCCCCTGCGGCAAGCCGGGCCGGCCGCGCGTCGACTCCCGCCGTCCCGGGGGCCTATGTTCCCGGCGGGTGCTTCAGGAGACGAGACCGGCCATGACGACCGAGACGGCAGGGGTGGGCGAGGCCCAGTTCCGGGTCCCGAAGGTGACCGTCGACGCGGAGTTCCTGCTCGAGGGCGGCCCCTGGGTCGCCGGGAAGGTCTTCCTCTTCCCGGATGCGGGGACCCACGGCGGACGGGAGCGGGTGATCGACCTGCTCCGCGCGCGGGAGTCGTTCTTTCCGGCGACCTTCGGCGGGAAGGCGCGCCTCGTCAACAAGGCCCGGCTGCTGGCGGTGCGGGTCGCCGAGGCGGCCGACGCCGGGGTCGACGAGGAGCTCGTCACGGCCTTCATCTCGGTCCCGGTGATGATCGAGCTGGCCGGGGTGGGCGCGGACGAGAACGCGCTCGGCGGGGTCCTCCACCTCGAGACCGCGCCGGGACATCACCGCCTGCTCGACTACCTGAACGCGGTCGGCGAGTTCGTCCCGCTGGAGCAGGAGGCGGGGATCGTGCTCGTCGCGACGCGGGCGATCACCGGCGTCCGGCCGCTCTAGCCGATGACCGCGAACTCGATCGATTCCCCGGCCGTGAGGCCGAGGCGCGCCGCCGCGCTCCCCTGGTCGAGCGCCAGCTCGAGGTAGCCGGACGAGCCCCAGAGCAGGAAGACCTCGCCGGCCGGCGCGTCGCAGAAGGTGCGGTGCACGGCGAGCGCGCGCGACGCGCCCGGCAGCGCGAGCTCGTGCTCCCGGACGCCGCAGCGCGCCAGCGCCTCGCGGGTCAGGTTGCTCGCGACGTTTCCGAAGCGATCGACGGCGAGCACCGCGGCGTGCAGCCGCTGGCCGTCGCGCCGCGGCGCGGTCAGGGGCAGGCGGACCGGGTCCGTCACCTCGGGACCGATCTCCTCGAGCGGCGCGCCGCGGGCGAGCCGGCCCGCGACGGGGGCGAACAGGTCGCGGCCGTGGAACGTGGGGTGGGCCTCCGGGAGTCCGAGCCGCGGCGCATCGATCGCCCGCATCCCGGCCAGCTCGAGGCGGTCGTAGATCGCGGTGAAGAGCCCGTTGTCCGGGCCGACGAAGAAGCTGCCGCCGGCCGAGAAGGCGAGCGCCCGGCGCGGACCTCCCACGCCCGGATCGACGACGGCGAGGTGCACCGTGCCGCGCGGGAACCAGGGCGCGGCCGCGCCCAGCAGGTAGGCGCCCGCGAGGCGGTCGTAAGGTGGCAGGTCGTGGCCGATGTCGACCAGCTGCGCGCCCGGGCAGGCCGTGAGGAGGGCCCCGCGGAGGGCCCCGAGGTAGGGATCGCGCGTGCCGAAGTCCGTGGTCAGGGTGATGAGCGGCGGAGTCGAGGCCATGCGCGGGTTTGAACCTCCGGCGGTTTCCTTCATCATGCCGGAACTGCCGCCCTGCGTGCCCGGCGCGCGGAGACCCCCCGATGCGACGCTCCACCGTCCTGCGCTCCTGGTTCGCCGCGGCCGCGTGCGCCGCCGCGTTCGGCGCGTCGTTCGGGGAGGGGCTGGACCTCGTTCCCGGCCGTCCCGAGTTGACGCGCCCCGTGCACGCGCTCGGGCTGGTGCTGCCGGAGGGAACCGCTCCCGAGGCCACGGCCGCCGCGCTGGCGCCGCCCGAGGTGCGCGGCGAGGTCTCGGCGCCGGCACGCGCCTGGGGCGCGCTCCGCATCCGCTGGGCCGACGCCGAAGCCGTGCCCGGCACGATCGATCTCGCGCGCTGGGATCCGCTCGTCCTCGCGATGGCGCGCGCCGGGCAGCCGCTCCTGGTCGTGATCGAGGGCGGGCACCCGGCCTACGGCTCCTTCGCGGCGGACGGGCTCGTACCGGCCGCGGGAGCCGACGCCGCGACCGCGCTCGACAGCTATCGCCGCGGCTGGAACCGCCTGCTGCGCGAGATCGCCCGCCGCTGGTCCGGGAAGGTCGCGGCGTTCGCGGTGGACGGCGCGCTCCCCGGCGCGTCCGCGCCGGAAGCGACGCGCCTGGTCGCCTACGAGATCAAGTCGGCCGCGGTCACGATCACCGCGGAGGCGCCGGCGAGCGGCTTCTGGCTGCGCGCGCGCGATGCCCGCGAGGCGGCGCTCGTCGTCTCCGCCTTCGAGACTTCGGCCGACCTCGTGCCGTATGTCGACGGCCTGCTCTTCGCGACCGCGGCGGGCGAGGATCTCGCGGCGCGGGCGGCCGGGGAGCGCGCGCGCTGGCTGCCTGTCGAGGCCGCGGCCTCGCTGGCCTTCGAGGCCCCGGTCCCCGCGGAGCTGCCGGCCGCGGCCCGCGAGGACGCGGCCTTGGAGCGGGCCGCGGAACTGCTCGGCGGCGGCGCCGACCTGGCACTGATCGAGGTCCCGTCGCCTGCCGGCACGGGGGGCGTCCCGCCCGGGGCGCGGAGCCTCGCGGCCTTCGCCGCGCTGCTCGGCCCGTCGTACGGGCTGGCGCCGCGGGACGACCGCGGCATCGACTGGATCGCGCCCGCGGCGGGGGTGCGCTGGTCCTACTACTTCGACGAGGACCGCTTCCGCGAGGTCGCCGTCTACTGGGCCGGCCCGGGAGCGGCACCGCCGGCCGAGGCCACGGCCCGGGTCGAGCGCACGCTGCGCCGCGAGATCACGCTGTTCGACCCGCTCGGGCGGATCGCCACCGCGCCGCGCCTCGAGCCGCAGGCCGACGGCACCGTGCTGGTGACCGTGCCGCTCGCGCCGCGGCCGCTCCTGCTGGCGATCCAGCGCGAGAAGACCTCTCCCGGGGGCGTCGGGCTCGATGCGGCCGAGAGCGAGTCGAGGAGCACGAGGACGGTCACGGCGGAGGAGATCATCGCCGCCCACCAGCGCTTCCGCGCCTTCGAGGACGACCGCCTGAAGAGCGTCCAGCGCCCGGGCCAGATCAGCTTCCGCGCGCGCGTCGGCGCCTCGACCGGCTCGCTGGACCTGTCGGTCAAGGCCGACCAGTTCTGGGAGCCCGCGACCGGGGGGGAGTGGGTGATCCTCGACACCTACTTCAACGGCGTCAAGCTCAACTGGAACAAGTTCCCCGAGCTCCCGTTCGTGAGCCGCGAGAAGATCGTCGCCGCGCCGCTCGACCTCAACCTCGACCGGCGCTACGCCTACGAATACGAGGGGGTCGAGGAGGTCGACGGTCGGCCGGCGTGGCGGCTCAAGTTCGAGCCGCTCGCGGAAACGGTCTCGCTCTACCGCGGGACCGCCTGGATCGACCAGCGCACCGCTGCGCTGCTCAAGGTCCGGCTGCGCTATACGAAGACCGAGCCGCCGATCATCTCGGACGAGGAAACCCAGTCCTACGGACCCTACGAGGGGCCGGACGGCACGACCTTCTGGCTCCCGAAGCGGCTCGACGGCCAGCAGATCTACACGATTGCCGGCGCCAACGTGGTCGTGCTGCGGGAGATCGACTTCGGCGCTCCGTCGATCAACGACCCGGCCTTCGCCGCCGCCCGCGCGCAGGTCTACGCTTCCGACCGGCAGATGCTGCGCGACACCGACACCGGCTACAAGTGGCTCTCGAAGAACGAAGAAGGCGAGCGGACCGTGCTCGAAAAGGGCGACCCGACGCAGTGGTTCGCCGTCGCCGGCGCGCTCCGCGACTCGTCGACGCAGGGGGTCGTGCCGCTCGCGGGGGCCAACTACGTCGACATCGACTTCCGCGGGAAGAAGGAGATCTTCAACGCCTTCATCGCGGGGGCGTTCAACAACATCGCCTGGACCGCCCCGAGCTTCCTCGGCACGCGGCTGGACGCGGGGATGAACGCGACGCTCGTCGGCATCAAGCTGGTCGACAGTGTCTACCAGGACGCCGAGGAGGTCCCGGCGCAGGCCGTGGCGACGATCCCGCAGTCGCTGCGCCTGACGTTCGGCTACCCGCTCGGCGATTTCGTCAAGCTCCGGTCCACGCTGGGCGTGGACTACATCAACGTCCGGAACGCCGACACCACGAAGAACTTCGTCCTGCCGCCCGACCACTTCGTCTACGAGGGCAGCCTCTCGGTCGGCTTCGACCGCGGCGGCTGGAGCCTGGGGCTGCGCGGCGCCTATTCGTTCCGCTCGGACTGGGCCCCCTGGGGGCCCGACGGGGACCTCGTCTCTCCGGCCGAGGTCGAGGCCGCGAAGTCCTTCACCACCTGGGAGGCCGCGATCCAGAAGTCGTTCTTCCTGCCCTACTTTCAGAAGATCGAGATCGCCGCGACCTGGTACGACGGCCAGGACCTCGACCGTTTCTCGGACTACGACTTCGGCCTGTTCGGAGCCAACCGCCTGCCGGGCTTCGGCGGCGCGGGGATCCGCTTTTCCCGGGGCGGCGTGTTCGAGCTGACCTACGGCTTCAACATCGCGCAGGTCGTGGGGTTCGACGTGGACCTGGAGTACGGGCTGGTCGACGACCCGCAGGTCGCGCCCGGCTTCTCGGGCCACACCGGGGTCGGGCTGGCGGCCAACTTCGCCGGGCCCTGGGAGACGCTCTGGCGGTTCGACGTCGGGTACGCGCTGGACAGCGACCTGCCCGCGGCGGAAGGGAAGGTCGACTACTTCCTGGCGGTGCTGAAGCTGTTCTGAAAGAGAACGGGGGCGCCGTTCCCGGCGCCCCCGTGCCAACTCGTCGAAGCGAAGGCGCGAGCCTAGGCCTTGACGTGGCAGACCTTGCAGTCCTTCTTCACCGGGCCCGACTTCTGGCCGGCCGCCACGGTCTTCTCGTGGCACTGCCAGCAGGTGGTGTGCACGGCGTCGGAGAGCTTGGGCGCCTTGTCCTTGGCGGCCGCCTTGTCATGGCACGCTTCGCACTTCTGCGGGGTCTCGCCGGCCTTCGTCGTGTGATGGCACGATTCGCACTTGATTCCCTTGTCGGCGTGCGCCTTGTGCGGGAAGGTCACCGTCCCCATCTTCGTGTCGAACTTGATGTCCGCCGGGGGATCCGCCGCCAGCGCGAACAGGCCGCAGATCGCGAGTCCCAGCACCACCACGAGCGCTTTCTTCACCGTGTCGTCCTCCTCGGCGGCCTACGCCGCGTCGGTTCCAGCCCTGGGGCCGGCGGAGCGCCCACGGCGCCGCCGCACGACCGATTCCACGACGAATGCCGCACCGAGCGCGGCGGCCGTCGCGGCCACCAAACCCCCGAACCAAAGATACCAAACATCGAAGTAGCTGCGAAATGCCCACGAGGCCTGGCCCGGCACGTAGCAGATCCGGCCGTCCACGGCGGCGGCGCTCACCCCCTCGTGGCAGGCGCCCGCAGGTCTCCGCGATCCGGGCCGGGTTGACATTCGACCGCGGGTCAGACACGGGGAAGACGCCGTGCTGGCCGTGGCACGACTGGCATTGGGTGACGTAGCGGAAATCCCCCGACACCAGGAATCCGTGGGGGCCGCTCGGCCAGGGCTTGCCATCCGGACGCGGCTTGACCGGCAGCTTGAGCAGCGGGTCGACCAGTCGCGGCGCGTGACAGGCCGCGCTGGCGCAGGAGTGGTCGAGGCCGGTCGGCAGGTAGCGTGCCCGGTGATCGGTGGCGGGGTACCACTGGTGCTCGGTGTGGCAGGTGGTCGCGCACCCCTGCAGGTGCTCGTTCCGGCCCTGGGCGGCCGCGTGGACATCCCCTTCGAACGCCTTGGCTTCCTCGCCGTGGCACGACGAGCAGGCGACCGTCTTCAGGGGCATCGCGTGCGGGGCGGCGGGGTCGCCGATCAGGTGGCAGGCCCCGCAGCCGAGCGCCTTGTGGACGCCGTCGTGCGACCAGCCGCGCAGGTCGATCGGCTGGGCCTTCCCCTCGGGGTGCAGCCCGTCGTGGCAGCGGCAGCCCACGGCCGGGTCGAGCGCAGCGGGGGGGGCGAGCGCCGCGGGCTCGTCGGCCGCCAGGGCGGCGCCCACGGCGGCGGCCAGCAGCACGGAGCAGAGCAGGCGGCGGCTCACAGTCCCTCCCCTTCGCGCTCGGGATCGACGCCCTGCCAGGCGACGACCTCGTCGTACTCGTCCCGATGCTCTTCCTTCATCGCGTGGAGCGGCATCCCGCCGTCGATCCAGGTGCGGTTCATCGGGAAGATCCCCGGCTTGAGGTGCACGCCGAACATGTGCCACAGCAGGATCGCGGCGAAGGCCAGCAGGGCCTCGTACCCGTGGACGAGCTGCGAGAGCTGGACCACGATCGCCGGCCAGTTGCTGGCGGTCCAGAGCACGATCCCCGAGGCCACCATGACGAGCGTGCCCCAGACCAGCGCCCAGTACTCGAGCTTCTCGCGGTAGGTGTAGCGGCGCCCGGGGGGCGGCGCGTCGCGGAAGCCGAGGAACCAGGCGAAGTTCCCCAGCAGGTCCTTGCCGTCGTGGAGCACGTCGGGCAGCAGTTCCACGAACTCGCGCCGGCCGCGCCGGGTGAAGGCCAGCCAGTACAGGTGGTAGAGCGAGCCGCCGATCATCACCAGCGCCGCCACGCGGTGGACCTGGCCGCGCAGGTCGAAGAGCGGCGGTCCGACCGCGCCCAGCTTGTCGGACCAGCCGGCGGGCATGTAGAGCGCGAAGCCGGACAGGACGAGGGTCGAGAACGAGATCACCAGGAAGAGGTGCTGCACGATCTGGTTCCGGTCCCAGCGCACGACGACCCACTTGCCGTCGCGGTTCACGAAGCGCGAGAGCGGCTCGATCCGGCGCCGGCGGGGGTTCGCCGCAGTCCCTGCGTGAGGAGGGGCGTGCGCGGTCCGAAGCAGCGTCTTCTGCTCGAGGACCTGGTGCACCGCCATGAAGACGAGGGTCGCGCTGATGATCGCGAGGTAGATCCAGCGCGTCCAGCGCGTCCAGTCGATCCCCTTGACGATCGCCCGCGCGTGCGCCGGCGTGGACGCGAAGCTCGCGGTCGCGCCGGGGTGGCAGTCGGGCTGGCTGCAGGTCCGCTGCAGGTTCTGCGGGTTCACGCTCGAGGCCAGGTCGTGCTGCGAGCGGATGTCGTGGAAGCGATGGCACGAGGCGCAGTTGGCGACGTTCGAGGCGCCCCAGCCGCTGCCCCGCCCGTGATAGGACTGGTCATAGGTGGTGACGCTGTCGGGCCGGAGGTCGTAGCGCGAGGTCAGGTCGGGGTCGCCGTGGCAGCGCCCGCAGGTCGCGCTGACCTGGGCCGCGTAGGCGCTGCCGCCGTACTGCGGCCGCTGGATCGCGTGCGCGCCGTGGCAGTCGGTGCAGATCGCCGAGGCGAGGTTCCCGGCCTTCCAGGCCTTGCCGTGCACCCCGCGCAGCAGCGCGTTCAATTCGCTGGTGTGGCAGCGGCCGCAGAGATTCGGCTGGTTGCGCCGGTTGAGCGGCTCGGCCGGATCCTCCAGGGCGCGGACCGCGTGCGGGTGGTGGCAGACGTTGCAGGTCGGGGCTTCCGCCTCCTCTCCCTCGATCGCGGCGCGGCCGTGGACGGAGGTCTGCCACTCGGCGACCGGATCGCGACCGAAGGTGTCCTTCTTGTGGCACTGGCCGCAGGTCGCCCCGAGGTTGTGGGGGTTCGTCCGCGAGGCGGCGTCCGCCGACGGCCGGATCTGGTGGCTGCCGTGGCAGGCCGCACAACCGGACTTGAACCCGGGCCCCGGCTTGATCTTCTGCGCGTGGATCGACGCCTTCACCGTCTCGACGACGTCGCCGTGGCAGGCGTCGCACGACGCCGGAGCGAGATCCGGAGGGTGGGGGATCGGGGGATCGCCGGCCATGTCGACGTGGCAGTCGCTGCAGGAAAGTCCCTCGTGAATCGAACCCTTGAGGGAATCCTCCACAACGACGAGCTGCGCGGCTCGTTCGCCGGCGTCAGAGAGGCTGGCGGCATCCGCGTGGCACGACGCGCAGATCGAGTCGTCGGCCCGGGCGACAGGCTGCGCCGCGACCAGCAGGCCGCCCATGACCGTGGCTGCACACGCGAGCAGGCGGCCGGGTAAGCACCGCATCGGAAGTTCCTTTCGAGAGGGGTGTACAGAGAGTAACCGGTCGATAACTGAAAAACCAACCAGTAATTTTCGTAATCCGAAGTGAACTGCGCTTACTGGGTGAGTCGAGCGGGGAAGTCGCCGGCCGGGAGGCCGGCACCGCGGGCCGGACGCGCTCAGGCGGGACCGCGGGGCCCCTGTTCGGCGGGGAGCGCCTCCGCCATCCGGCGCCAGACCTCGTCCATCAGGGCGTCGCGGTCGCCGGGCGCCGACCCGGCCGGGCAGACCGGGGCCAGGAAGCGGAGTTCCACCGTGCCTCCCCGGACGCGCCAGGAATGGGGAGGCTGCACCTGGCAGGCCCCCACGATCACCAGCGGGATCACCGGCACCCCCTGCGCCACCGCGGTGGCGAAGGCCCCTCGCTTGAAGCGCTGCAGCCGGCCATCGGGGCTGCGGGTCCCTTCCGGGAACGCGAAGAGGCGCTGAGCCGCCGGGTCGCGGAGATCCAGCTCCGCCAGCCTCCGGACATCCCGGCGGCTCCCCGAGCGCTCGAGCGGGACCATCCCGGTGGCGCGCATCCCGAGGCCGAGGAACGGGATCCGGAAGAGCGAAACCTTGGCCACCATCCGGTAGGGGATCGGCAGGTACCCGAGCGCGAGGTAGACGTCCTGGGCCGAGGTGTGATTGGCGACGATCACCGCCGGTCCCGCCGCCGCGGCCTCGTCGCGGCCGTGGACCCGGACCGTGACGCCCGACACGGCGAGCGACAGGCGTCCCCAGGCCCCGATGATGCGCAAGGCCCTGGGCCCGCCGGGGGAGACGAGCGACGACCCCATCGCGGCGATCGCGAAAAAAGGCATGATGAAGACCTGCGTCGCGATCAGCGCCAGGGTGCGGAGCATGCGCCGAGGATAGCCCGCCCGCGGGGCGGGGAGGAGCGGGACGGATGAGCCTCTTTACGCCGGCGGCGCCCGAAGTCCGGCGGTCCCCCGACGAGAGCGCTCCCTGGTGGAGGCTGCTCGGCTGGTCGTTCCTGCTGGGCGGCGTGGTCGACCTGGCCTTCGGGGTGGGGATCCTCGCGGCCCAGGAGCGACTCGCCCCGGTCTTCGGGATCACGCTCCCGACCCCGCGGGTCTACGTCGACCTGTGCGGGCTGCTGCTGGTCGGGCTCGGCCTGATCTACTTCCTGGTCTTCGCCAACCCGCGCCGCTACGCCCCCGTGGCGGTCGTCGCGACGCTGCTCCGCTTCGCCGGCATGGCGCTCTTCACCGTCGGGCTCTACTCGGGACGGGCCGAGCCGTTCTTCGCGAACATCGCCCGGACCGACGCCGGCTTCGCCTTGGTCCACGCCTTCCTCCTGCACAAGGCGGCAGGGAGCCTCGTCAACGCGCTGGTACGGCCGTACCGGGGCGATTGAGCGGCGCGATGACGCGGTTCTTCGCCGAGGTCGGCCAGGTCACGCGGCTCACGCTGGACGCGGTGGGGGCGCTGTTCCGGCGCCCGTTCCCGGCCGGCGCGGTCGTGCAGCAGATGTTCCGGCTGGGGGCGCGCTCGCTGCCGCTGGTCGCGTTGACCACGATCTTCACCGGCGCGGTGATGGCGGTGCAGACCGCCAACAGCCTGGGACGGTACGGTGTCCAGGTCTACGTCGGGGCCTTCGTCGGCCTGTCGATGGTGAAGGAACTCGGGCCGGTCCTGACCGCGGTGATGCTGTCCGCGCGGGTCGGCGCCGGGATCACGGCCGAGCTCGGCGCGATGTCGGTCAGCGAGCAGGTCGACGCGATGCGCGCGCTCGGGGCCGACCCGGTCAAGGTGATCGTCCTGCCGCGGCTGCTGGCCCTGTTGCTGATGATCCCCGCGCTGACGATGCTCGGCATCACGCTCGGGATCCTCGGCGGGATGTGGGTGGCGGTGGCCGAGCTGGACCAGGTCCCCGGCTACTACTGGAGCAAGGTGATCGAGGTGATGAGCATCGGCGACGTGCTGTCGGGGCTCGGCAAGAGCTTCTTCTTCGCCTACTTCATCGGGATCATCGCCTGCCACCAGGGACTGGCCGCCCACGGCGGCGCCTCCGGCGTCGGCCAGGCGACGACGCGCTCGGTGGTCGGGTCCTCGATCTCGATCTTCATCTCCAACTTCTTCCTCTCGAAGGCGCTGCTCCTGCTGCAGACGCGCTTCGGACGGATCTTCTGGTGAACGCCGGCAACGGGGCCCTGATCCAGCTCGTCCACGTGCACAAGCGCTTCGGCCCCCACGCCGTGCTGCGCGGGATCTCGCTCGACGTGGCGCCGCGCGAGACCGTCGTCGTGCTCGGCGGCTCCGGCTCGGGCAAGTCGGTCACGCTGCGGCTGATCATCGGGCTGATCGCGCCGGATCGCGGCGATGTGTTCGTCGAGGGGCGGAGCGTGCCGCGGCTGAAGGAGCACGGGCTGCGCGAGGTCCGGCGCCGGGTCGGCTTCCTCTTCCAGAGCGGTGCGCTGTTCGACTCGATGGACGTCTTCGAGAACGTCGCCTTCCCGCTGCGCGAGGAATCCTGGGACGAGTCGAAAGTGGCCGCGCGGGTGGCCGAGGTGCTCGAGCTGGTCGACCTGCAGCCGGCGATCGGGGCCCTCGACCCGTCCGAGCTGTCGGGCGGGATGCGCAAGCGGGTCGCCCTGGCCCGGGCGATCGCCATGGCGCCCCAGGCCATGCTGTACGACGAGCCGACGACCGGTCTCGATCCGGTCACCAGCTCGGCGATCAACGACCTGATCCGCTCGATGCAGGAGCGACTCGGGATGACCTCGATCGTCGTCACGCACGACATCCGCACCGCGTTCGAGGTCGGGGACCGGATCGCCTTCCTGCACAAGGGACACCTGCGCTTCGTCGGGACCGTCGACGAGGCGAAGGCCACCACGGACGAAGTCCTCGCTGCCTTCCTCGCCGGACGGCTGACCGGAGGTGAACATGCCCGCTAGGAGATCCTCGCAGGACCTGCTCGTCGGGTTGACCGTCGCGGCCGGGATGGCGCTGCTCGCGGTCGCGATCCTCGTGATCGGCGGGCAGTCGAAGCTCTTCTCGAAGAAGTTCGGCTACCGCACGACCTTCAACGAAGCCTCGGGGCTGCGGGTCGGCGCCCCGGTCTCGCTGTCCGGCGTGCGGGTCGGCAACGTCAGCGAGATCGTGCTGCCGAAAGACCCGCGGGCGGCCGGGATCGAGGTCGCGCTCGAGGTCGACGCCGCGTACGCCCCGCGGATCCGCGAGGGGAGCGTGGCGCGCCTGGCGATGCTGCAGTTCGTCGCCAACGAGAAATCGGTCGAGATCTCGCCGGGCGACCCGGACAAGCCGCAGGTCCCGGACGGAGCCGTGATCCCGGTCGCCCAGGGGCCGGCGCTGCTCGAGCGCGGCGCGACGATCGCCGAGTCGGTCGAGCGGATCACGGCCGACCTCGAGACGATCCTGGGCGCGATCCGGCGCGGGGAGGGGATGCTCGGCAAGGCGATCGTCGACCCCCGGTTCGGCGAGGCCGGGATGCAGGACCTGCAGGCGGCGATCGCCTCGTTCCGAAGCCTCGCCGACCGGGTCGTGCGGGGCGAGGGCCTGGCCGGGCGCCTCTTCTCCGACGACGCCGCGGCGCGCGACACGCTGGCCGACCTGAAGACCGCGGCCCACGGCCTCGCCGCCTTCACGGCGCGCCTCGAGCGGGGAGAGGGACTGGCCGGGGAACTGACCCGGGGCGAGTCGAACCTCCTGCCGGAACTGAAGGACACCGTCGCCGCGCTCAAGTCGGTCGCGACCGCCCTGGAGCGGGGGGACGGGCTGATCGGCCGCCTGGTCCGGGACGAGGACCTGTCGCGGCGGGTGACCGCGAACCTCGACGAAACGCTGGCGCGCCTGGCGTCGATCACGCGCAAGATCGACGAGGGGCAGGGGACGATCGGGCTGCTCGTGAACGAGCGGGGGCTCTACGACGAGGCCAACACCCTGATCACCGGGGTCAGGAGCAGCAAGTTCGCCACCGGCCTGATCGAGCACTACTACCGCAAGGGGACGAAGGAACGGGCGCCCACGGGGAGCTCCCCCGGAGCCGGACCTGCGGCGTCCCCCCCGCTGCCCGGCGCGGCCCCGGCGGTCCCGGCCTCGAAGGGTGCGGCCGCCGGGCCCGGCCGCCCGTCCGGCCCCGGACCGTCCGAAAGCGCCGCGGACGGGGTGATTCCGCCCGGACCCGGGGCAGTCCCCCCGGCAACTGGAAACCGTTCGTCCGAAAGGTCATATTCCCTCCCGTCGCCGCCGCCCGGCCCGCCCGCTCCCCCGCCGCCCGGCGGCCTCGACCCGGAGGCCATGTCATGACCGTCACGTCACTGCCGGACGCCGCTGCGGCGCTCCGCGAGAAGATCGCCAGCAAGACCGCCCTGGTCGGCATCATCGGGCTCGGATACGTCGGGCTTCCGCTGGCGGAGGTCTTCGCCCGCGAGGGGTTCCGCGTGCTGGGCTTCGACGTCGACGCCAGCAAGCCGAAGGCGATCAAGGCCGGCCGGAGCTACATCGGCGACGTGACGGACGCGCAGTTGAAGGCCCAGGTCGACGCCGGGCGGATCGAGGCCACGACCGAGTTCTCGCGGCTCGGCGATTGCGACGCGATCCTGATCTGCGTCCCGACCCCGCTGCGCAAGACGCTCGACCCCGACATCTCCTACATCGAGGACTCGATCGAGCGGATCCGGCCGCACCTGCGGCCGGGCCAGCTGGTGATCCTGGAGTCGACGACCTATCCCGGGACCACCGACGAGGTCATCGTTCCCGCGCTCGAGAAGGGCGGCCTCAAGGCCGGCCGCGATTTCTTCGTCGCCTTCTCGCCCGAGCGCGTCGATCCGTCGAATCCGAAGTACAAGACCGACAACACGCCGAAGGTGGTCGGCGGCTACAGCCCGGCCTGCTGCGCGGTCAGCGAGGCCCTCTACAAGGGCGCCCTGCCGAGCGTGCACGTCGTCTCCTCCGCCCAGGCGGCGGAGATGGTGAAGCTGCTCGAGAACACCTTCCGGCTGATCAACATCGGGCTGGTGAACGAGTTCGCGCTGATCTGCGACAAGCTCGGGCTGAACGTCTGGGAGATCATCGACGCCGCGGCCACCAAGCCGTTCGGCTTCATGCCCTTCTACCCCGGCCCGGGGCTCGGCGGCCACTGCATCCCGATCGACCCGCACTACCTGTCCTGGAAACTGCGCTCGCTCAACTTCTTCACCCGCTTCATCGACCTCGCGGCCGAGATCAACCGCGGGATGCCCGCCTACGTCGTCAGCAAGCTCGGGCTCGTGCTGAACGAACAGGGCAAGGCGATCAAGGGGACGAAGGTCCTCGTGCTCGGCGTGACCTACAAGAAGGACACCGCCGACACGCGCGAATCGCCGGCGATGGACGTGATCGAGGTGCTCGAGGCCCGGGGCGCCCACGTCTCGTTCCACGACCCGTATGTCAACGTGTACGAGGTCGGCGGGCAGAAGGTGCCGTACCTTCCGTTGACGCCGGAGACGCTCCGGTCCCAGGACGTCGTGCTGATCGTGACCGACCACAGCTCGGTGGACTACGACGCGGTCGTGCGCGACGCGAAACTGGTCTTCGACGCCCGCAACGCGACGAAGCGGGTCGCCGGGGAGCGCGGGAAGGTCGTCACCCTGTGAGCGGCGGGTCCGGCGACGGGGCGCTTCTCGTCACCGGGGCCGCCGGCTTCATCGGCTCCCACACGGTCGAGCGCCTGCTGGCGCGCGGCGAGCGCGTCGTCGGGCTCGACAACTTCGATCCCTTCTACGACCCGGCGATCAAGCGCGCCAACCTCGCCGCGGCGTCGCGCGACCCGCGCTTCACGCTGGTCGAGGGGGACATCCGCGACGCCGCCCTGCTCGAGGCGCTGTTCGCGAGGGAGCCGGTGCGCGCCGTGATCCACCTCGCCGCCCGGGCCGGGGTGCGGCCGTCGGTCGAGGAGCCGGCGCTCTACGCGGACGTCAACGTCCGCGGGACGACGGTGGTCCTCGAGGCCGCCCGGCGGGCGGGGGTGCCGAAGGTGGTCTACGCCTCGTCGTCGTCGGTCTACGGCGGGAACACCAAGGTCCCCTTCTCCGAGGACGACCCGGTCGACCACCCGGTTTCGCCCTACGCCGCGACCAAGAAGGCGACCGAGCTGGTCGCCAGCGCCTTCCACCACCTCTACGGCATGGACACGATCGGCCTGCGCTTCTTCACGGTCTACGGGCCCCGGCAGCGGCCGGAGATGGCGATCGCCGCCTTTACCCGCTGGATCGACGAAGGCAGGCCGGTTCCCGTGTTCGGCGACGGTTCGGCGCTGCGCGACTACACCTACATCGACGACATCGTCGACGGGGTGATGGGCGCGCTGGACCGCGGCCGGGGGGACCGGGTCTACAACCTCGGAGAGTCCGAGACGACGAGCCTGATCGAACTGGTTCGGCGGATCGGGGCGGCCGTGGGCCGGGAGCCGCGCATCGACTTCCGCCCACCCCAGCCCGGGGACGTTCCGACGACGTTCGCCGACATCGCTCGCGCGCGGCAGGAACTGGGTTACCATCCCGCGGTGAAGGTGGCGGAGGGCATCCCCCGCTTCGTGGCCTGGTACCGTCGATCGGCCTGAAGAACCCGGCCCGCGCCCCCGGATCCCTGCCAGGAGGTTCGCCCGTGAATATCGCGGTCATCGGTACCGGCTACGTCGGTCTCGTCTCTGGAGCGTGCTTCGCCGAGTTCGGTACGCACGTCACGTGCGTCGACAACGACGCCTCGAAGGTGGAGGCGCTCAAGCGCGGCGAGATCCCGATCTACGAACCGGGCCTCGACCAGCTGGTGGCGCGCAACGTCGCCGCCGGGCGGCTCAACTTCACGACCGACCTCGGCGCGGCGGTCAAGGAGAACCTGGCGCTCTTCATCTGCGTCGGGACGCCGCAGGATCCGCACGGGCGCGCCGACCTGTCGTCCGTGATGGCCGTGGCGAAGTCGATCGCCGAGCACATGGACGGGTACAAGGTGATCGTCGTCAAGTCGACCGTGCCGGTCGGCACGGGCGACCGGGTCGAGGCGCTGGTCCGCGAGACCACCAAGGGGAAGCTCCCGTTCTCGGTCGCGAGCAACCCCGAGTTCCTGCGCGAGGGGGCGGCGATCGAGGACTTCATGCGCCCCAACCGGGTCGTCATCGGCACCGAGGACGAGCAGGCCCGCGCGATCCTGGTCGACCTCTACCGCCCGCTCTACCTGATCGAGACGCCGATCCTCGCGACGCGCCGCCGCGCCTCGGAGCTGATCAAGTACGCTTCGAACGCCTTCCTCGCGGTGAAGGTTTCGTACATCAACGAGATGGCCGACCTCTGCGAGAAGGCCGGGGTCGACGTCCACGAGGTGGCCCGCGGGATGGGGCTCGACAACCGGATCGGCGGCAAGTTCCTGCACCCCGGGCCGGGGTACGGCGGCTCCTGCTTCCCCAAGGACACCCGCGCGATCCTCGCCACGGCGGAGGAGTTCGGGGCGAGGCTCGAGATCATCGCCGCGGCCGTCGCCGTGAACGACCACCGGCCCGGCCGGATGGTCGAGAAGGTCAAGGCCGCGCTGGGTGGCGACGTGAAGGGCAAGACCGTCGCACTGCTCGGCCTGGCCTTCAAGCCGAACACCGACGACGTGCGCGAGTCGCCGGCGATCGAGATCGCGAACGGGCTGATCGCGGCCGGGGCGAAGGTCCGCGCCTACGACCCCGAGGCGATGGAGACCGGCAAGGCCGGCGGTTTCGCCGGGGAGACCTGTCCCGACGAGTACGCCGCCTGCCAGGGGGCCGACGCGCTGGTCCTCGCCACCGAATGGAACCAGTTCCGCAACCTCGATCTCGGGCGGATCAAGGGCCTCCTGAAGACCCCGACGGTCGTGGACCTGCGCAACGTCTACAAGCCGGCCGACATGCAGAAGCTCGGTTTCGCCTACACCGCGATCGGCCGCTGACCGGAGGATCTCGTGCGCGTGCTCGTCACCGGAGGGGGAGGGTTCATCGGGAGCAATCTCGTCGAGGCGCTGCTGCGCCGCGGCGACGACGTGCTCGTGCTCGACAACTTCGCGACCGGCCGCCGGCAGAACCTCGCGCGCGCCGGCGACTGGGCGAAGGCCGGCGGGGGGCGGTTCGAGCTGGTCGAGGGGGACATCCGCGACGAGGCCACCGTCCGGCGCGTGATGGCCGGGCGCGAGGTCGTGCTGCACCAGGCGGCGATCCCCTCCGTGGCGCGCTCGGTCGCGGACCCGATGACCTCGCACACGGTCAACGTCGACGGGACGCTGACGCTGCTCCTGGCCGCCCGCGACGCGGGCGTCCGGCGCTTCGTCATGGCGTCGTCGTCGTCGCTGTACGGCGAGTCCCCCTCGCTGCCCAAGGTCGAGACGATGCCCTCCGATCCGATCTCGCCCTATGGCCTCGACAAGCTGGCCGGCGAGACCTACTGCCGGCTGTTCACCCGCCTCTACGGCCTGCCGACCGTCGCGCTGCGCTACTTCAACGTCTTCGGCCCGCGCCAGGACCCGGCGTCGGAGTACGCGGCGGTGATCCCGCGCTTCGCGACCGCGATCCTGGCCGGCAAGCCGCCGACGATCTACGGCGACGGCCAGCAGACGCGCGACTTCACCTACATCGCCAACGTCGTCGAGGCCAACCTCCGGTCGGCCGAGGCGCCCGAGAACGCGTGCGGCGAGGCCTACAACATCGCCTGCGGCGAGCGGATCTCGCTGCTCGACCTGGTCGCGGCGATCAACCGGCTGGTCGGCAGGCGCGGTCCGCCCGGCCCACGAGGCGCGCCGCGCGGGCGACATCCAGCACTCGCTGGCCGAGATCGGCAAGGCCCGCCGGCTGCTCGGCTACGAGCCGCGCGTCTCCCTCGAAGAGGGGCTGACCCGCACGATCGAACACCTCCGCGCTCCGGCTGGGGCGTGAGCGCGTGACGCGCGGTCCCGACCGCGCGGTGATCATCGCGGGGGGCGGGGGGACCCGCCTCTGGCCGTGGACCGGGCCCGGGCTTCCCAAGCCGCTGCTCCCGCTCGGCGGCGGCGGCCGGACCCTGCTCGCGGCGGCGCTCGACCGGCTCGACGGGCTGGTCCCGCCGGACGCGGTCGCACTCCAGGCTCCCGCCGCGCTCGGTGCGCGCCTCGCCGCGGCGGAACCGCGCCTGGCGCCGGACCAGGTCCAGGGCGAGCCGAGCGCGCGCGACACCGGACCGGCGATCGCGCTCGCGATGCGCCGGCAGCTCGCGGCCGCGCCGGACGCGGTCGTGGCGGTCCTCCCGGCCGACCAGCGGGTCGCCGACGGCGCCGCCTTCCGTGCCGCGCTGGCGGCGGCGGCGGCGGCGGCGCGCGACGGCCGGCTCGTGACGCTCGGTGTGGTCCCCGACCACGCCAGCACGCGCTTCGGCTACGTCGAGACCGGCGCGCCGCTCGGCGACGGCCCCGCGCGCGAGGTCGTGCGCTTCGTCGAGAAGCCGGACCGCGCGACGGCGGAGCGCTTCCTCGCGGGCGGGCGCCACCTCTGGAACGCCGGGATCTTCGTCTGGCGCGCCGACGCCTTCTGGAGCGCGCTCGAGCGCGCGGCCCCCGACCTGGCCGGCGCGGTCGCGCGGTTCGTGGAAGGGGATGCCGCGGCGTGGGACGCCGCGCCCCGGACTTCGATCGACTACGCCCTGATGGAACGCGCCGACGGTGTCGCCGTCGTGCCGCTCGACGCCGGCTGGGACGATGTCGGGGGCTGGGACGCCGTGGTGCGGCTCGCGCGCGCCGGGGACGCCGGACCGGCCCGCCTCGTGCCCGCGTCCGGCGACGCGCCCGGCGGTTCGGTCGTGCTCGAGATCGGCCCGTCGCGCGTTCCGCGCGCCGTCGTCCTGGGGACCGATCCGCTGCTCGTCGTGCGCGGCCCGGAGGGACTGCTGGTCGCGCCCCGGGACGCCGTCGACCGCGTGAAGGCCTTCGCCGACGCCCCTCCGGCGGACGGCGGCGCCTCGCGCTAGGCGGAGGCGTGGTGACTTCCGGCTCCCTGCTCGCCGCGCTCGCGTTCGCCCTGCTGGGGCTCGCGGTCTACGCCTACGTCGGCTACCCGGTCGCGGCGCGCTGGCTGGTCCCGCGGCTCCCGCCGCCGCCCGGCGTGCCGGAAGGCCGCCCGCAGGACGACGCGCTCCCGACCGTCAGCGTGCTGGTCGCGGCGCGCAACGAGGCGCCCGTCATCGGGGAGCGGCTGCGGAACCTGCTCGCGCAGGATTTCCCGGCGGGCCGGCTCGAGGTGCTCGTCGCGTCGGACGCCAGCGACGACGGCACCGACGAAATCGTGCGCACCGCCGGCGACCCGCGGATCCGGCTGTGGCGGCAGGAGCCGCGCGCCGGGAAGACCGCCGCGATCAACCACCTCGGCACGCTGGCGACGGGCGAGATCCTGGTCCAGACCGACGCCGACGTCACCTTCGCGCCGGGCGCGCTGCGTGCGCTCGCGGGCGCGTTCGACGACCCGCGCGTCGGCGTCGCCGACGGGACGGTGCGCTTCAGCAACGCCGAGTCGCCGGAGGTCGCCGGGGGCGAGGGCCTCTACTGGCGGTTCGAGAACTGGACCAAGGAGGTCGAGTCGGAGCGTGGCCTCCTCTGCGTCGCGAACGGCGGGATCTACGCGCTGCGCCGCGCGCTCTGGCGGCCGCTGCCGGCCAACGTCGCCGGCGACGCCGCCGAGCCGCTGCTCGCCGCGCGCGAGGGGCACCTGACGGTGGTCGTCCCGGGGGCCCGGGCCCAGGTCCGCGCGGCCGGAACGCTCGGCGAGGAGTTCCAGCGCAAGGTCCGGATCATCGCGCAGCAGGTCAGCTGCGCGCGCTGGATCGGCCTCTCGACGCTGCCGCCGCGCACGCTCTGGGCCTACGCCTCGCACAAGCTGCTGCGTTACGCGGTGCCGGTGCTCGCGCTGCTGGCACTGGCCGCCGGCGCCGCAGCGGCGGCGCTCGGGACGCGCGCGGGGCTGCTCGCCGTCGCGGCGGTCCTGCTTCCGATCGCCGCGGCGCCGCTCGGCTTCCTCGACCGTCCGCGCGCGCTCGCGCGGATCTTCCGCGTGCCGCTCTACCTGGTGATGATCAACGCCGCCGCGGCCGCCGGGCTGGTGCGCGGGCTGTCGGGGCGGGCGGCGGCCAGCTGGGAAGTCCCCGCGAGCACGCGCCGGCAGCCGTAAGGCCGGCCCCGCGCCACCCGGGGGCGCCCGCCCCCGTCCTCCGCGATAATCGGCCTCGATGCCGCCTTCGACCCCCTCGGCCGCCACGCTGCGCCGCCTCGCCGCGCTGATCCATCCCGGCGGCGCGGCATTCGCGGACGGGCCGTTCGACGCCGCCGACCTCGTGCGTGCCGCGCGCGAGCACCGCGTCGCGGCGCTGCTCGCCCGCGCCCTCGAGTCCCGCGGGCAGCTGTCCGTGCTGGATGAGTCGGCGCGCGCCGCGCTGCGGCGCGCGCTGCTCGACCAGCAGCAGGAGCGGGCCCAGCTCGACGCGCTCGGCGCCGCCGCGGCCGCGGCGCTGGACGCGGCCGGCATCCCGTTCGTGGCGCTGAAGGGTGCGGCGCTGGGCGCGGCGCTCTACGCCGCCCCGGCGCTGCGGCCGATGACCGACGTCGACCTGCTCGTCACGCCGGCCGCCAGGGAGCGCGCCCTGGCCGCGCTCGCGGCCGCGGGCTTCGTCAGGCCCTCCGCCGAGATCGAGGCCTTCTGGGCCGAGGCGTTCTACAACCTCCCGCTCGACCCGCCGCCCGGGCAGGCGGGAAAGCTGGAGCTGCACTGGTCGATCGCGCAGGAGGGACGCCACGCGCCCGACGTCGAGGGGATCGTGGCGCGTGCCCGCGTGGTCGACGCCGCCGGCTGCCGGTTGCCGATTCCGTCCCCCGCCGACCTCCTGCTCCACCAGTCGCTCCACCTTTCGTACCACTACTTCGAGCCGAAGCTGGTCTGGCTCCACGACCTGGCGCTGATCCACCGCGACCCGCCCGACGCGGCCGAGACGATCGCCCGCGCCGGCGCCTGGGGGATGCGGCTGCCGCTCGCGCTCGCGGCGGCGCAGGTGGAGCGGGTCTTCCCCGGGACCGTCTCGCCGCCGTACCGGGAGCTGCTGGAGGCGAGCGCGCGTGCGCGGCGGCTCCTGGCCTGGGCCGGTGCCGGCGACGACGCGCCGCTGGCGCTGCTCGCGCACTGGGACGATCGGCGGCGGCAGCTGCTCTACGCGCTCGCGACGCTCGACCGGCCGTCGCAGATGGCGCACGCCCTCGCTTCCTGGGCGCGCCGCGCGGTGCGGCATGGCGATGCGGCCGGGCGGCGGAAGGTCCCGTGCTAGGATTCGCAGCCGGCACCGTCCGCGGCGACGCCGGCGCGGGCGGGATCCGGGCAGGGACGGGTTCGGTGGTGGTCGACGGGGCCTCCGGGGCAGGCGAGCGGGACGCGCACTCGATGCGCGACGCGCTGTACGGGCGCGTCTTCCCCCCGCTCGCCGCGCTGCTGATCCGCGGCCTGCGCTCGACCTGGACCGTACGCGCCCACGGGCGCGAGGCGCTCGAGCGCTTCGCCGCGGGCAACCAGCGTTACGTCCACGTCTTCTGGCACGCCCACATCCTGTTCGGGATCTACAGCTACGTCGGCCCGAAGATCGTGGTGATGATCAGCCGCCACCGCGACGGCGAGCTGATCGCGAAGACGGTCGAGCATTTCGGCTACCTTGCGGCGCGCGGCTCGACGACCGAGGGCGGGACCGCCGCCTTCCGCGAAATGGTCCACGCCGTCCGCTCCGGGAGGGACATCTGCTTCACTCCCGACGGGCCGCGCGGCCCGGCGCGCAAGGTCCAGCCCGGGACGATCGCCGCCGCGCGCGCGCTGGGGATCCCGATCGTGCCGGTCGTCGGGGGCGCCGACCGCGCCTGGCGCCTCAACTCGTGGGACCGGTTCGTCGTGCCCAAGCCCGGGGCCCGCGTGCTGCTGGCCTCCGGCGAGCCGCTCTTCATCGCGCGCGGGGACAGCATCGAAGAGGGCGCGGCCCGGCTCGAGCGCGCGATGGAGGCGCTCGGGGCCTTCGCCGATGCGCACGCGGCCGATCTGTCGGTTGGCAAGCCGGTCGGCCGGCTCTCCGGGGGTCACGTCCGGTGACTGCCGCCGCCCCGCGCCGCGTGCTGGTCGTGACCGGCGAAGCCTCCGGCGACGCGCACGCCGCCGGCCTGGTCCGCGAGGCGAAACGGCTCGACCCGGCGCTCGATTTCGAGGGGATGGGCGGGCCGGCGCTGCGCGACGAAGGCGCGCGGATCCTCTTCGATGCGGCCGACGTCTCGGTCGTCGGGATCACCGAGGTCCTCGAGCAGATCGGCCCGATCTGGCGCCGTCTGCGCGACCTCAAGCGGCACCTCGCCGCGGCGCGCCCCGACGCGCTCCTGCTCGTCGACTTCCCGGACTTCAACCTGCGGCTCGCGACCGAGGCCCGTAAGCTCGGCATCCCGGTGGTCTACTTCATCAGCCCCAGCGTCTGGGCCTGGCGGACCGGGCGCGTGCACCGGATCAAGCGCGACGTGACGCGGATGCTGACGCTGTTCCCGTTCGAGAAGGAGTTCTACGAACGGCACGGCGTGCCGGTGACCTTCGTCGGGCACCCGGTGGCGGACGACGTGCCGCAGGAGGCCTCGGTCACCGAGGCCCGCCGGCGGCTCGGGCTCGACCGCGGCGCGCCGGTCTTCGCGCTCCTGCCCGGCTCGCGCACGGGGGAGATCCGCCGGCTGCTCGACCCGCTGCTCGAGACCGCGCGCGAGACGCTCAAGGCCGTCCCGTCGGCTGCCTTCCTGATCCCGATCGCGCGCACCGTCGATGCCGCGCTGCTCGAGGGGGCGGCGGCGCGCTCCGGGCTGCCGGTCGTCGCGCTGTCGAACTCCTTCGACGAGATCGCCGAGGCCGCGGACGCCGCGGTCGCGGCGTCGGGGACCGCGGTGCTGGAGCTCGCGGTGCGCGGCGTGCCGGCGGTGGTCGTCTACCGCACGAACTGGACGACCTACGCGATCGGCCGGGTGGCGCTGAAGGTCCCCTACATCAGCCTGGTCAACCTGCTGACCGGACGCGCGGTGCTGCCGGAACTGATCCAGAACGACTTCACGCCGCAGGCCGCCGCGCGGGAGCTGGTCGCGCTGGGCCTGCCCGGCCCGCGGCGCGACGCGGCGCTGGTCGGTCTGGCGGAGGTGCGGGCGAAGCTCGGCGAGCCGGGCGCGTACGGGCGCGCGGCCCGCGCGCTGGTCGAGGTGTTGAACGCGAAGGAGCGGCGATGATCCGCAGCATGACCGGTTACGGGCGCGGGCGCGCCAGCGGCGGCGAGGTGGCGATCCGGGCCGAGATCCGCTCGGTCAACAACCGCGGGCGCGAGGTGCGGGTCCGCCTGCCGAACGAACTGGTCTCGCTCGAGCCCGAGCTGCGGGGCGAGGTCCAGGAGCGGGTTGCGCGCGGGCGGGTCGACGTCTTCGTCGAATGGGAAGGCCCGGCGCCGGCCGGACCTCGCTACGCGGTCAACGCGGCCCACGCGGCGGCGATGCTCGGGGCCTGGCGCGAGCTCTCGGCCCGGCTCGCGCTGCCGGGCGAGCCGGGGGTGGGCGACATCCTGCGCCTGCCCGGCGTGATCGAGCCGGTGCCGGGGACGGAACTCGACCCGGCGCAGTTCCTGCCGCTGGCGCGCACGGCGCTGTCGGCCGCGCTGGCCGAGCACACGCGCTCCCGCGAACGCGAGGGGGAGGCGCTCGCCGGCGACCTGCGGGAACGGGCCGAGAAGATCGTGCGGCTCGTCGCCGAGATCGAGGAGCGGGTGCCGGAGGCGGCCGCGCGCCAGGCAGAGGACCTGCGCGCCCGCGTCACCGAGCTGCTCGGCGCGGTGCCGCTGGACGAGGCGCGGCTGGCGCAGGAGATCGCGCTGCTCGCGCAGCGGGCCGACGTGACCGAGGAGATCGTGCGCCTCGACGCGCACCTCTCGCGGCTGGCCGCGCTGTTCGGGCCGGACGGCGCGGAGATCGGGCGGGCGCTGGAGTTCCTGGTGCAGGAGATCCGGCGCGAGGTCAGCACCCTCTCCGCCAAGTGCGGCGAGCCCGAGATCGACGCCCGGACGCTGGCCATCAAGGCCGAGCTCGAGCGGATCAAAGAGCAGTCGGCGAACCTCGAATGAGCGGCGCGACGGGGACGCTCTTCGTGATCTGCGCCCCGTCGGGGGCGGGGAAGAGCACGCTCGTCGCGCGGCTGCTCGAGGCGGTCCCGGGCCTCGTTTTTTCCGTCTCCTGGACGACCCGGCCGCCGCGGCCCGGCGAGGTCGACGGCCGTGCGTACCGCTTCACCGACGAGCCGGGCTTCCGCGCGCGGATCGCGGCCGGCGAGTTCCTCGAGTGGGCCGAGGTCCACGGGCGGCTCTACGGCACGGCGCGTTCCGACGTCGACCAGGCGCTGGCCGCCGGGCGCGACCTGCTGCTCGACATCGACGTGCAGGGGGCCGAGCAGGTGCGGCGCTCCCGCCTGCCGTCGGTGTCGATCTTCATCCTGCCGCCCGATCGGGCGACGCTCGAGGCCCGCCTGCGCGGCCGGGCGACCGAGAACGAGGCCGCGCTGGCCCGGCGCCTCGGCAACGCGGCCCGCGAGATCGCGCGCTGGCCGGAGTTCGACTACCTCGTGGTGAACGACGAGCTGGAGCGGGCGGCGGCCGAGCTGACGGCGATCGTCGTCGCCGCGCGACGGGCCCGCAGCTCGATGGCGGAGCGGGCCGCCGCGATCGCGCGGACCTTCGGCGTGGAGGAGCAGGGATGAACGGCGCCCCGCGGATCCTGCTCGGCGTGACCGGCGGCATCGCGGCCTACAAGGCGGCGGAGATCGTCCGCGCGCTGGTCAAGGAGGGGGCGGAGGTCCAGGTCGTCCTGACCCAAAGGGCCGAGGAGTTCGTGACGCCGCTGACGCTGGCGACGCTCTCCGGCCGCGCCGTGGCCCGGACCGAGTTCACGCCCGAGCCGTCGCCCACGATCGGCCACATCGAGCTGGCGCGCTGGGGGCACGCGCTGGTCGTCGCGCCCGCGACCGCGAACGAGATCGCGCGCTTCGCGCGCGGCCAGGCCGACGACCTGCTCACGACCGTCTACCTGGCGTTCGCCGGCCCGGTCGTCGTCGCCCCGGCGATGAACCCGAAGATGTGGGACCACCCCGAGACGCGCGAAAACGTCGAGCGGCTCAAGGCGCGCGGTGTCGCGATCGTCGACCCCGAGGAAGGGTACATGGCGTGCGGCGACGAGGGGGCGGGGCGCCTCGCGACGCTGCAGAAGATCGTCGCCGAGGCGCTCTGGGCGGCGCGGCGCTCGTCGAGCCTGCTCGGCGTCAAGGTGCTGGTCAGCGCCGGCCCGACGCACGAAGCGCTCGACCCGGTGCGCTTCCTCGGCAATCGCTCGTCCGGGAAGATGGGGTTCGCGATCGCGGCCGCGGCGGCGGCGCGCGGGGCCGAGGTCGTGCTGGTGGCGGGGCCCTCGCGGCTGGCGCCCCCCTTCGGCGCGCGGACGATCCCGGTGACGACGGCCGCCGAAATGCAGGCCGCGCTGGAGCGCGAGGCGGCCGACGCGAAGGTGATCGTGATGGCGGCGGCGGTGGCGGACCACCGGCCGGCCGACGCAGCGCCCCGGAAGCTCGAGCACAAGGGCGAGGCCTGGTCGCTGCCGCTGGTCCCGAACCCGGACATCCTCGCGGGGCTCGCGGCGCGCCGCCCCGCGGGCCAGCTGATCGTCGGCTTCGCCGCCGAGACGCACGACGCGCTCGCGCGCGGCCGGGCCAAGCGCGAGCGCAAGGGGTGCGACCTCTTGGTCGTCAACGACGTGACGGCGGAGGGAGCCGGCTTCGAGGCCGACACCAACGTCGTGACGCTGATCGGCCGCGACGGGGCCGCCGACGCGTGGCCCCGGATGAGCAAGCGGCAGGTCGCCGAGCGGCTGCTCGACCGGATCGAAGCCGAAAGGAAGTCGTCGTGACGGGCGACCCGCGCGAAGACGCCCTGCTGTGGGCGACCCTGTTCCGCGACCTCGGGGTCGAGGTGGTGTCCCCGGCTTCGCGCGCGGCCGCCGGGGCGGCCGTCGTCGCCGGCGAGACGGGCGCCGGGGCTACGCCGGGCGCGGCCCGCGCGCGCGACCGACTTCGCGCTGCGCGATCTGGCGCTGGCGGCCGACCCGGCGACGGCGCTGGAGACGCTGCGCGCCGAAGTGATCGGGGACTGCCGGCGCTGCACGCTGTGCGAGGAGCGGACGAAGGTCGTCTTCGGCGTCGGCAACCCGCGCGCCCGGCTGATGTTCGTCGGGGAAGGGCCGGGCGCCGACGAGGACGCGCAGGGCGAGCCGTTCGTCGGCCGCGCCGGCCAGCTGCTCGACCGGATCATCGTCGCGATGGGCCTGTCGCGGCCCGAGGTCTACATCGGCAACGTCGTGAAGTGCCGGCCGCCCGGCAACCGCACGCCGCTCCCCGAGGAAGCCGCGACCTGCCTGCCGTTCCTGCGCACGCAGATCGCAATCATCAAGCCGGAGGTGATCGTCGCGCTGGGCAAGACTGCGCTGGAAGGGCTGCTCGGCCCGCTCCCCGGCGGGATCACGGCGCTGCGCGGGCGGTGGTTCGAGACCCAGGGGATCCCGCTCAAGGCGACCTTCCACCCGGCGTACCTGCTGCGCAGCCCGGCGGCCAAGGCGCCGGTGTGGGAGGACATGAAGGACGTGCTGGGGCGGCTGGGGCTGCCGGTGCCGGCGCGCTGAGTCATGCGGAGCGGCGGCGAGGCGCGACCTCCCGATCTGCGAGATCGCGCCCGACGATCGCCATGGGACCCCCGGTGCGGCCCGACGCCCCGTGACGCCCCGCGGGCTCGGCGGGGTGTCGTCCTAGGAACGCGTCCTTCTCGTCCGCAGGGCGCTGGACAACGCACACACCACCAGGCAGATGCCGATTCCCCAGGGAATCAGCTGCCCGTGACGCGCGTACCAGGTCTGGTGGCCACGCCCGAGGGGGACGTCGGCGCGCAGCGTCGTGATCGTCGAGAGCTCGCTCGCCGCAGTCATGCGCCCGGACGGGTCGGTCACCGAGCAGATCCCGCTGTTCGCCGCGCGCACGACGGGGATGTCGAGCGACCGGGCGAACGACGCGACCATCCGGGCGTGCCAGCCGGGAAAGATGCTCCGGCCCCACCAGGCGTCGTTGGTGATCACGGCGAGCAGGTTCACTCCCGCGCTGGCGTAGGCCCGGCCGAGCTCCGGGTACATTCCCTCGTAGCAGACCAGGACGCCGATCCGGGCATCGCCGACCCGGAACACGGTCGGCTCCGGCCCACGCGCGAAATTCCCGAGCAGGGTCAGGGGCGATCGACGGCCGGACTTGATCTCGCGCTTGGAGGGGTCCCAGCCCACGAGTTCGGCGAAGGGCACACCCTCGACGAAGGGCAGCAGCCGCTGCTTGCCGTACCACTGCTCGCTCATCCCCCCGGGGAGGGCCATGGCGGCACCGTTGTAGAGCGCGACGATCCGGTCGCCGCGGACCCTGACGATCTCGCAGCCGTAGAGGATCGGCACGCCGGCCTTCGCCGCGAGCGCCTCGACCTCGGGATCCGACAGCGGCTCGCCCTCCCGCCAGATCAGCGGCCCCGGTCGCGTCGTCTCCGGCCACAGGACGAGGTCGCTGCCCTCTGCCGCCTCGAGCGTGAGCCGCTCGAGACGCTGCCAGGTCGAAGGCCACTGGCTGCGATCGAGCTTGGCCTGGACCTCGATGAAGGGCTGCACCATCCCGACGCGGAGACTTGCTTCCGCCTCCGCTCGTTCCTCGCGGCGCAGGATGTCGGTGAGCGGAATCGCGAACCAGACCGCGAGCGCCGTGGCGAGCAGGCCGACTGCGACCCGGCGCACCCGGCGGCGCTCCCAGGCCTCGTCGAGGACTGCCCCGAGCGACCAGATCAGCAGCGACATGCCGTACGGGCCGATCCAGGGCATCCACGACAACCAGGCCGGGTTGGTTCCCAGGGCGTACGCCAGGAGGTCGGCGGGGAAGGACGCGTCGCTCGCGGTCTTCAACACCTCCAGGAGCGGCCAGAGCAGCACGAGCCCGAGCCGGAGCGAGAGGCCGAAGCGGCGCTCCAGGGCCAGCGCGCCCGTGAAGAGCGCGACCCAGTACAGCACGTAGTACGCGACCGTCATCGGGTAGAGCGCGAAAGCGAGCCACGAGTAGCGCATCAGCACGAGCAGGAAGTGGGCTGCGATCCCCTGGTACGCGAGCGCACCGATCAGGCCGAAGGCCATCGCCTGCCGCATCGTCTTCACGCCTCGCGCGCCGCGGAGGACGAGGAAGGCGGCGACCGGTAGGAGTGGAGCGAGACCGGTTGGCATCCAGCTGCACGCCAGCAGCGCGCCGCCCGCGGCGACGGCCAGGGCGGACGCGCGCGGGAAGCTCGCGGCCGGACCGGCGGGATCCGCGGAGGCGGCCCCGTTACGCACGGCCGTCTTCCGCGGGGAGCGGGAGGCCCGTCCCGCAGCGCATCGGGACGCCGGGAGAGCCGGACGATGCTCTCCCGCAGGCGCGCGTTGAACGCCTCGACCTCTTCGCGGGGCGGAACGCCGTCTCGCGGCGATCCGTGGAACCGGATCGGCTCCCCGACGTGGACCGTGACCTTGACGGGCCGGGGGAAGGCGCCATCGCGCGGCAGGCTCTCCGCGTTTCCGCGCAGGCCGACGGGGATCACGGGGACTCCCGATCGTGCGGCGATGCGAGCGGTGCCCGGACGGAACCGCTGGATCCGGCCGTCGCGCGAGACCTCGCCCTCGGGAAAGACCCCGACGACGTCTCCCTTCTCCAGGTGGCGATGGACGGCGTCAAGGGTCGCATGTGGGCTCTTCGCGACCGGGATGGTCCCCCAGGCGTCGAAGAACCACTTCCAGACGGAGCTCCTGTAGTACCACGCATCGGTGATGAGGTAACGGATCGGCCGGGGAAAGCACATCCCGATGAACCACGGGTCGAGGCGCGAGGCGTGGTTGGCGCAGACGAGCAGGGGGCCTTCCCGCGGGATGCTGGCCGTTTCGCCGGTCAGCTCGAGCCGCCAGTACGCACCGAGCAGCGGCCCCAGCTTGTGGTTGACGGCGTAGAGCCACATGTACGCTTCGCTTTCCTCTGCTGTGCTGGACCGGCTCTGGCACCCAGGGTCATCATCGTCCGGATCTCGCCGGTCGGCTGCGGCGTCAACGGGGCGCAAGTCTACGGTTCTGCTCGAGGGCGATCAAGCATACGAAGCAGTCGGTTCGACGCCCGGGTTGGTTCGGCAGCCGGCCACGACAGGGTGGACGCCGCGCACTAGAATGCACCGTCGCGCCCTGCGATCCGGAGCCCGTCCCATGACCACGACCTCGTTCGACCGCGTCCGCTTCCAGGATCAGCTCCGCCAGGGAATCCCGTCCGCGGTGCCCGACCTGCTTCCGGACGAGCCGGGTGTCGATCACGCGCCACCCCGCCGGCCCGACCTGACCGCCTCCGAGCGCGCCTTGGCGCTGGCCAACGCGCTGCGCTACGTTCCCGCCGCCTGGCACGCCGCGCTCGCGCCGGAGTTCGCGGGGGAGCTGCGCACCGACGGCCACATCTACATGCGCCGCTTCCGGCCGCACTACCCGATGCACGCCCGGCCGATCGACGACTACCCGGCGCGCTCGCGCCAGGCCGCCGCGATCATGCTGATGATCCAGAACAACCTCGATCCGCAGGTGGCCCAGCTCCCGCACGAGCTGGTCACCTACGGCGGCAACGGCGCGGTGTTCCAGAACTGGGCCCAGTACCTGCTGACGATGAAGTACCTCTCGCAGATGACCGACGAGCAGACGCTCGTCGTCTACTCCGGCCATCCGCTCGGGCTCTTTCCGTCGCATCCCGACGCGCCGCGCGTGGTCGTGACCAACGGGATGGTGGTCCCGAACTACTCGTCACCCGCCGACTACGAGCGCTTCAACGCGCTCGGCGTCACCTCCTACGGCCAGATGACCGCCGGCAGCTACATGTACATCGGGCCGCAGGGGATCGTGCACGGCACGACGATCACGCTGCTCAACGCGGGGCGGCTGTACCTCGGGGCGGGCGCGGAGGGACTGGCCGGCCGGCGTCTTCGTCACCTCCGGGCTCGGCGGGATGAGCGGTGCGCAGGCCAAGGCGGCGGTGATCGCGGGCGCGATCGGCGTCGTCGCCGAGGTCAACCCGGAGCCGCTCGCCAAGCGCCACGCGCCAGGGCTGGCTGATGGAGGTCGAGACCGACCTCGACCGGCTGCTGCTCCGGATCGAGCGCGCCCGGAAGAGCCGCGAGGCGGTCTCGATCGGCTACCTCGGGCAACGTCGTCGACCTCTGGGAGCGGCTGGCGGCGTCGCGGCCTCGCCGTGGAGCTGGGCTCGGACCAGACCTCGCTGCACAACCCCTACGGCGGCGGCTACTACCCGGCCGGGCTCACGCTCGAGCAGGCGCGACGCGCTGATGAAGGACGACCCCGGCGCGTTTGCCGAGGCGGTCCACGCCTCGCTGCGCCGGCAGGTCGACGGCGATCAACCGCGATGGCGGAGCGCGGCACCTTCTTCTGGGACTACGGCAACGCGTTCCTGCTCGACCGCGCGCCGCGCCGGCGCGGCAATCGACCGCCCCGACGGCTCGTTCCGCTACCCGTCGTACGTCGAGGACATCATGGGGCCGATCTACTTCGACTACGGCTTCGGGCCGTTCCGCTGGGTCTGCGCCTCGGGGCGCCCCGAGGACCTCGCGCTGACCGACGCGATCGCGGCCGAGGTGCTGGCGCACCAGGCCGCAGCACGCCCCGGCCGAGAACCGGCAGCAGGTGGTAGACAACCTGCGCTGGATCCGGCAGGCCGGGTCGAACCGCCTGGTCGTCGGCTCGCAGGCCCGGATCCTCTACGCCGACCGCGCCGGGCGCGTCGCGATCGCGCTGGCCTTCAACGCCGCGATCGAGAGCGGGCGCCTGCGCGGGCCGGTCGTGCTCGGCCGCGACCACCACGACGTCTCGGGCACCGACTCGCCCTAGCGCGAGACCGCCAACATCCGCGACGGCTCGCGCTTCACGGCCGACATGGCGGTGCAGAACTTCATCGGCGACGCCTTCCGCGGCGCGACCTGGGTCAGCCTGCACAACGGCGGCGGCGTCGGCTGGGGCGAGGTGATCAACGGCGGCTTCGGCCTGCTGCTCGACGGCACCGCCGACGCCGCGCGCCGCGCCGCGTCGATGCTCGCGCTGGGACGTGAAGAACGGCGTCGCGCGCCGCGCCTGGGCCCGCAACGACGGCGCGATCTTCGCGATCCGCGAGGCGATGGAGGCCGACCCGCGGCTGGCGGTCACGCTGCCCGAGATCGCCGCCCCGGAGCTGGTCGCGGACGCGCTGCGCGGCGCGGGACTGCTCTAACCGGTCCGGCGCGGGACGCCGGGGGAGGCGCGCCGTGGGCGCGGGGGGAGAGCAGTTCGTCGCGGTCGCGGTCCCGGCACCGCTCCTGGCGCCGCTGACCTACCGCGTGCCGGCGGACCTGGCCGGCGCGCTGACACCCGGGACGCGCGTTCGCGTGCCGCTCGGGCGGCGGTCGGTGGTCGGCGTGGTGCTCGGAGAGTGCGGGCCGCCCGCGGCGGGGATCGCGGTCAAGGACGTCTCGGCGCTGCTCGACCCGCCCGGGCGCCCGGCCCTCGCCCCCGACGTCCTGGCCACGCTGCGCTGGACCGCCGACTACTACGTCGCGCCGCCGGGCGAGACGCTGCGCGCCGCGCTCCCCGCGGCGGTCGCGCCGCGCGAGCAGGGGATCGCGACCATCACCTCCGCCGGCCGCGATGCCGCACGCGATCCCGCCGCGCCGCCGGCGCTGTGCTGGCTGGCGTCGCGCCCCGGCGGCCGCGCGCGGAGCGGAGGCGCTGTCGGCGCGCACCGCGAGCCGGGCCGAGCTGCGGCGCCTGGCCGACGCCGGCTTCGTGGCGCTCGAGCGGGAGAGCGGCCCGGCGCGCGGAGCGGCGCCGGAGCGGCGGCTCGTCGAGCCCGCGCCCGAGACGCGGGCCGCACCCGAGGCGGCGCTGGCCGCGCTGGAGAAGACCCCGGCGCGCCGCCGCGTGCTCGCCGCGGCGCTCGCCGCGGACGGCCCCCGTCGCCCCTCGGCGCTGGCGCAGGAAGCCGGCAGCGGCCTGGCGGCCGTGCAGGCGCTGGTCGCCGCGGGGCGACTGGTCGAGCGCTTCGAGGCGGTTCCCGTCCCGCCGGTTCCCGAGGCGGGCTTCCCTGCCTCCCCGCCGCCGGCGCTCACGCCCGAGCAGGCCGCCGCGGTCGCGCACCTGAAGCAGCGGCTGGATGCCGGCGCGTTCCGGCCGGCCGTGCTCTACGGCGTGACCGCCTCGGGAAAGACCGAGGTCTACCTGCAGGTCGCCGAACACGCGCTCCGCGCCGGCGGCGCGGTGCTGTTCCTCGTGCCGGAGATCGGCCTGACCCCGCAGCTCGCCGAGGCGGTGGCGCAGCGGCTCGGCGGCGACACGGTGGTCCTCCACTCCGGGCTCTCCGACCGCCAGCGCTTCGAGGCCTGGCAGCGCGCCCGCTCCGGCGCGGCGCGTGTCGTCGTCGGCGCGCGCTCGGCCCTCTTCGCGCCGCTCGCCGGGCTCTCGCTGATCGTCGTCGACGAGGAGCACGACGCCGGCTACAAGCAGGAGGAGACCCCGCGCTACCACGCCCGCGACCTGGCGCTGGTGCGCGGCCGCGAGACGGGCGCGGTCGTCGTGCTCGGCTCGGCGACGCCGTCGATGGAGGCCTGGAACCTCGCCCGGGAAGGGCGCGCCGACCTGCTCCGGCTGCCCGAACGCGCGACCGGCGGCCGCCTCGCCGCGATCGAGCTGGTCGACATGCGGCAGGAGTTCCACGAGACGAAGGCCGACCGCCCGCTCTCGCGGCGTCTCGTCGCCGGGCTGCAGGAGGCGCTCGCGCGGGGCGAGCAGGCGATGATCCTGCTCAACCGGCGCGGCTACACCCGGGCGGTCCTGTGCCGCGCCTGCGGCGAGGCGATCGCCTGCCCGGCCTGCTCGATCGCGCTCACGTGGCACCGCGTCGGCGAGAAGCTGCGCTGCCACTACTGCGGGCACGCGCGGGCCCGGCCCGCGACCTGCCCGCTCTGCAGCTCGCCGCACCTGGCCGACGTCGGCTCCGGCACGCAGCTGGCCGAGGAGGCGCTGGCCGAGGCGCTGCCCGGGGCGCGGATCGCGCGGCTGGACCGCGACGCGGTCCGCTCCGGGGAGCGGCTCGCCGCGCTGCTCGGCGGCTTTGCGCGCGGCGACTTCGACGTCATGGTCGGGACGCAGATGATCGCCAAGGGGCACCACTTCCCGCGGGTCACGCTGGTCGGCGTGCTCTCGGCCGACGCCGCGCTGCGCCTGCCCGACTTCCGCGCCGCCGAGCGCACCTTCCAGCTGCTGACACAGGTCGCCGGCCGGGCCGGCCGCGGGGAACGCCCGGGGCGGGTGCTGGTGCAGGCCTTCCGCCCCGATCACCCGGCCCTGTCGTCGCTGGTCCACCAGGACTTCGAGGCCTTCGCCGGCCGCGAGCTGGCCGGTCGACAGCTGCTGCGTTACCCGCCTGCGGCCGGGCTGGCGCAGGTGATCGTGCGCGACGCCGACCTGCCGCGCGCGGAGGAGCGCGCGGCCGCGATCGCGCGCCGGCTGCGCGAGGCGGGGGAGGGGAAGGTCGCCGTCCTCGGCCCGACGGCCGCCCCGCTGGCGCGGCTGCGCGGACAGTGGCGGATCCAGGTCCTGGTCCGGGCCCTCAAGCGGGCCCGGCTCGGGGAGGCGCTGCGGGCCGCGGTCGCCGAGGTCGCCGGGCCCGACGGCGCGCTCCCGGGGTGGCTGGTCATCGACGTGGACCCCCAGTCCCTGCTGTGAGCGCACCGCCGCGGGTCCGCGCCCCGCGTGCGCGCCGGGCGGGTACGGGCTTACCATCGCCTCTCCTGCGGGCGTGGTGGCGCTTTCCGGGCCGGAAGGCCAGGAGGAACGAGATGGACACCGAACGTCGTGCGAGGTTCTTCCCCCGCGTCACGCACATCGCCCTGGCCGCGGCAGCGGTCACCCTGCTGGGCCTCTCCCTGCTCTCCGCCGCCGGATGCGCCTCCGGGTTCAACGACCTGCCGCAGGAGCCGGGTTACAGCCCGCGCCTCACGCGCTTCACCTACCTCGAGGAGGGGAAGCTCGTCGCGCTGGCGGCCGACACGCAGGCGACGATCCAGCGCGAGAAGCAGAAGTTCGTCCCGGTCGGCGTCGCGATCGCCAACCTGGGCCTGCCGACCAGCCTCACGCTCAACCGCGAGTCGTTCACGCTGGTCGACGACCAGGGAAAGAAGTACTCGCTGGCCACCGTGCAGGAGGCGCGTTCGCTCGCCGGGCTGCAGACCTACGACCTCAAGCTCGAAGAGCCCTTCGTCTCGGTCCTCACCACGCGCTTCACCACGCTGCAGCCCGTGCCCATGGTCTTCTTCCCGGTGCAGACCACCGATCCGCAGTACGCGCGGCGCGGCATCGTGCGCGACCGGGTGGAGCTGCCGCTGCGCAGCTGGGCCTGGGACATCCTCTACTTCCCGCACCCCGAGGGGAAGCTGAAGGGCCGCAAGTACGAGCTGTGGCTCGCCGCGCCCGAGCTCAAGGAGCCGGTCTTCGTCCGCTTCGCCGTGAAATGATCCGGCCGGTCCGGTCGCTCCTCCACGGCCTGACCGATCCGTCGCAGGCCGTGGAGGCGAGCGCGCTCGGCCTCGACGGGGCCGTGATCGCGCTCGCCGGTTCCGGCGAACCCGACCTGGAACTCGATCTCCCCGCGGCGGTGCGCGTCGCCGCCGCGCTGCCGCCGCTCGCCGCGCGGATCGCGCAGCTCGCCCCCGGCGCCGCGCTCCCGGCGCCGTTCGGTGTGGCCGTCACCCGCGGCGCTGCGCCGCGGCCCCCCGGCGCGGCGGTCCACCTCGTTCGCCTGACCTGGGAGGAGTTCGAGGCCGGCCGGATGCCGGCGGCGGACGGGCTCTGGCTTCGCCCGCGCGCGGGGGCCAGCGCCACGGCGACCGGGTTCGAGTGGTCCAGCGTCGCCGCGGCCGCGGCCCGCGTCCGGCTCGTGCTCGAGATTCCGGACGGGGCCGACGGCGTCGAAACCGCGGTGCGGCTGGGCCACCCCTACGCGGTCGCCTTCGCCGAGGCCGCCTGGTTCCGGCCCGGCATCGTCGATCTCGATCGGCTGGAGTCGGCGCTGGCCGCGGTGGCGCGGCTCAACAAGGCCGCCTTCAGCTAGGTCCGGCGGCCGCCCGGCTCCCGGCTGTGCGCCGCTCGCGGACCAGCTTGCGGCCGCACCAGGGACAGCCCCGCCAGCGCGACGAAACGCCCCAGCCGCAGCCGGGGCAGGGGACCTTGAACTCCACGTCCCAGGAGAGCCGCTCGCGGCAGTGCGGGCAGTGGCGCGCGTAGAGCGGCACGTGGCGCCGGCACGACGGGCAGCGCCCGCGGCAGTCGGCGCGGTCCTTGCCTTCCCGCCGGCGCGCGAACTCGGCCCCGCACCAGGCGCAGAAGCTCCAGACCGGGCTCCTCTCCCAGGCGCAGCTCGGGCAGCGCCCGGGCAGCTTGTCCGACCAGATCAGCTTCTTGCGGTCGGCGCACTCCGGGCAGTAGCGCATGTGGGTGATCAGGTCCGAGCCGCAGGTCACGCAGACGCGCCGGACGTCGTAGTAGGCGTCGAGCAGTTGCGGCAGCGAACGCCCACGGCGCGGCGGCCGGACCTCCAGGAGCGCCCGCCGCAGCGCACCCATCGAGGCGAAGCGATCGCGCGGCTCCCGCGCGAGCATCTTGAGCAGCGAGGGACGGAACGGCTCGGGGAGCGCCGCGAGCTGGCGCGCCAGCCGGCGCCGGTCGAGCCGCTGGATCCGGTAGGCGATGATGGCGGTGCGCGCCGCCCCCCACGGGACGCTGCCGGCGAGCAGCTCGTGCAGCAGCACCCCCAGCGCGAAGACGTCGGTCTGAGGCGTGGCCCGGCCGCGCATCTGCTCCGGCGCCATGTAGGCCAGCGTTCCGGCCCCGGAACCGGTCTGGGTCGAGAGCCCCAGGTCCCTCGCGATGCCGAAGTCGCACAGGATCGGCCGCCGCGAGCGGCGCTCGATGATCACGTTCGAGGGGGTCAGGTCGCGGTGGACGATCCCCTCGCCGTGGATCGCCTCGAGGGCCGCGGCGAGGTCCAGCACGACGTCGACCGCGACGGCCGGGGGGAGCTTGCGATGGAACTCGACGAAGTCGGCGAGCGTCGGCCCCTCGAGGTAATCCATCACCAGGTAGAGCCGCCCGCGCTCGTCCTCGCCGACCTCGTGGACCCGCACGATGCTCGGGTGCGACAGGAAGCGCAGCCCCTTGGCCTCGCGCAGCAGCGACTCGTCGCCCATCCGGTTCGCGACCTTGACCGCGCGCAGCTCGCGCGTCACGCGGTCGCGGCAGAGCAGCACGCGGGCGAACCCCCCCGCGCCGATGTCGTTGAGGATCTTGTAGCGCCTGCCGGAGTCCACGTAGGCGTCGAGCACGCCGGGTCCTTCCGCGCGGCGTCCGATCGGCCCGCGCCCGGGAGCGATGTTACCGCAGCGGGGCCCCCGGCCCGGCCGCCAGCGGCAGGAGGATCGTGAAGCGCGCTCCCGCGCCCGGGCGGCTCTCGACCTCGATCCGCCCCGCCTGGGCCTCGACCGCCTGGCGCGCGATCGGGAGGCCCAGCCCCGACCCGGTGTCGCGCGTCGTGACGTCGGGCTCGAAGAGCTGGGACAGCCGTCCGGGGTCGATTCCGGGCCCCGTGTCACTCACGCTGATCGCCAGCGCGCGCGGCGGCCCGTCGCGGACCTCCCACCCGACGGTGACCGTCCCGCCGCCTTCGACCGCGGCCAGGGCGTTGACGACGAGATTGGCCAGCGCACGGCGCAGCAGCCGCGGGTCGGCGAGGGCCGGCGGCAGGGTCGGCGGCCCCGTGGTCTCGAACCGCACCCCGGCCGGCGGGGCCAGCCGGTACGGGGCGAGCCACTGGGCGAGCAGCGGGGCGAGGTCGAACCGCTCGGGCCGTGCGGCGAACAGGCGCGCGTAGTCCGAGAACTCGCTCGAGGTCTCGCGCAGCACCCGCACCTGGTCGCCGATCGTGGCCAGTGCCCGGTCGAGCACCTCCGGCAGGCGCGGGTCGTCCTCGGCCGCGAGCCGGCGCACGTGCTCGACGACCAGGCTGATCGGCGTCAGCGGGTTCTTGATCTCGTGCGCGATCCGGCGCGCCATCTCGGCCCAGGCGACGAGCCGCTGCCCGCGCACCGTGTCCGACAGGTCCTCGACGACCACCAGCCGGGCCGGCTCGTCGTCGGTCTCGCGCGGCAGGCGGATCGTCGAGACGCGCAGGTGACGCGTCTCGGCGTCCCGCGGCAGATCGACCATCAGCGGCGGCATGGCGTCGTCCGGCAGGGGCAGGTCGGGCGCCGCCTCGAACAGCGCCCTCGCCTCCGGGTTGGCGGCCCAGATCGAGCCGTCCTCGCGCAGCGCGAGCACCGCCAGCGGCATGCTCGCGATCAGCCGCTCCATCGCCTCGCGCCGGCGCTCGAGGCCATCGCGCTGCGTCGCCAGGCTTGCCCCCATCGCGCGGAAGGCGCGGGCCAGGGAGCGCGTCTCGTCGTAGCCGGTCTCCGGCACCTCGGTGTCGAAGGCGCCGCCGGCGATCCGCGCGGTGGCGCGCTCGAGATCGGCCAGCGGCCGGACCAGCTTGCGCGTCGCGGGCGCGATGACCACCGCGGCGAGCAGCACGAGCAGCGCCGAGCTGATCAGCAGCGCGCGATCGACGTCGCGCAGCTCGTCGGCCACGCGCTGCCCCGCCCTTCCGAGCGAGACGCTGACGACGCCGGTCGCCGTGCCCGGCGCGACGAGCGGACCGTGCGCGACCGCGGACGAGACGACGCGCCCCCCGGGGGCCCGGCGGGCCGGTTCTTCGACCAGCGACGCGCGCCCTTCGACGATCCGGCGCCAGGTCGCGCCGTCGAGACGGTCGGGGAGCAGCCCGGCGCGGACGAGGTCGGGGCGGCTCGAGGCGACCAGCGCCCCGTCGCCTTCCCAGGCGCAGACGTCGTCGTCGAGCGTCCGCGCCAGCCACGCCGCGAGCGCGTCGTCGAGGCGCATCCCGCGCTCCCCCTCGAGCGCCAGGTAGTCCTGCAGGAATCCGCGGGCGTAGCCGACCGCGCGCGCCCCCTCGGTCGCGAGCTGCTGCGCCGCCTGGCGCGCCGCGAGCACGCGCAGCGAGACGCCGAGCGCGAGCAGCGGCAGGAGGCCCGCGGCGAGCAGCAGCAGCGCGACCTGGACGCGGAAGCGCCCCATCACCCGTCGCACGCCCTGCTCCAGCGCGGCGCCGCTCCCGATCGGATCGGTCACGACTCGGCGCAGCGCCGCGGCGCCCAGCGCGAGCGCGACCAGCAGCGCGCTCCAGCCGACCGCCATCGCGGCGATCGCGACCGGGCGCGGCGGGAAGACCATCACCGAGACCGTGCCGCCTCGATCGGGCAGGTCGAGGATCCGCGACCGCCGCCCCTGGACCGTCGCGGAGCGCCAGGTCGGCTCGTCGGGCGCCGCGGCGGGAGGGGGCGGGGCCGGCTCGACGTCGGAGTGCACGACGCGCCGCGCGGCGTCGTACCACGCCAGCCGCGGTTCGAGTTCCGAGGCCGGTGGATAGAGCGCGCCGTGCCGGTCCGCGCCGCGGCGCGCGCGCAGCGGGTCGGTGGCGGCGAGCCCGGGGAGGTTCCCCGGCGCCTCGAGGACCGCCGCGATCCAGCGGCCACCCTGGGGCCGCGCACGCTGCGCCAGCCGAACCCGGAAGGTGCCGCCGACGAACGAGAGCTCGACCTGTGCCGGCCGTTCGCCCCCCGCGGCGTCGCGTCCGAGCGCGTCGAGTTGCGGCGCTGGATCGACCGGGGGGAAGCCGGTCGCGAAGGCGTCGTCGAGGCGCCCGTCTGCGTCGTACTTCCAGACTCCCGAGGCGAGTCCCTGCCGCCCGAGCGGGCTGTTCCACCAGAGGTCGATCGCGTCGCGTTCCGGGGAGAGCGAAGCGGGCCCCGGGTCGGGACGCGTCAGCGCGAGCGTTTCCTCGAGCGCGGTGTCCCAGGCGCGATCGCGCGACGCGATCGCCGGCTCGACGCTCTCGTCGACGGCGCGGACCTGGGCGCGCGGGACGGCGAGCCCGTGCGCCAGCGCCGCCAGCGCGCCGGCGCCGACGGCCGCGAGCGCCACCGTCAACCCGCCGGCGCTGCGCCCGAGCCGCGGCCCTTCCAGGCGAGCCGCGAGCACGAACGCCGCCCACGCGGGCGAGGCGAGCGCCAGCGCCAGGGCAACGCGCACGCCGGCCCCGCCGCGCGGTCCGACGAGCTCCAGCAGCGAGAGTCGCTCGCCGACGGTGACGGCGCCGGCGAGCGCGAGCCCGAGCGCGGCGGCGGCGAGCGCTGCGAGCCCCAGCGCGCGCCGCGTGCGCGGCCCCTTCGGCAGCGGCGCCAGCGCGGCCACGGCGGCGAGCGCGAGGCCGGAGAGCGCCGCGCCGGCCGGCGTGTCGACCAGCGGCGCGAGCGGGCCGAGCGCGCGCGCGGTCGCTTCCGAGAGCCAGCTCGCGGTTCCGATGCTGCCGACCTGCTCGAGCGCGCCCGGGGCCGCGGCCAGCGCGAGGCGCGCGGCGATCACCGCCAGCGCCGCGCCGCGCCGCACGGCCAGCGCGGACAGGGCGAGCACCAGCGCCGCCAGCCCGGCCGCGAGCTGCGCGCGGCGGTCGGCCAGCCGGGCCCGCTCCACCGGCGCCGGAAGGACCTCGAGCGAGACGCGTGCGGCGACCTGTCCGCCCGAGGCCATCAGCGGAACGAGCGACCAGTAGGGCGCGCTCTCGGCCGCGGGGCGCGTGGGCGCCACGGGTGCACGCACCCCCTCGCCCCAGGCCTGCCAGCGCACGCTGGCATCGACGCCGGGCCCGAGGTCGCGGCCGAGCGCGCCGGCCGCCGGCTCGAAGGGGAGCGGCACTTCCGCCAGCAGCACCTGCGGCGCGTGCGCGGCACGGCGCGCGACGACGAGCCGCAGAACGAGGCCGCGCCGGAGCGCAATCACCGCCGGTGGCGTCTCGAGCTGGGCGCGGATCGCCTCGCGCTCGTCGGGTGCGAGCCGCATGCTCGAGCCGGACCAGGCGACGATCGTCGCGAGGTCCGGGCCAAAGAGGACGAGGCCCGAGTCGGGGCCGAGCGCAGCGCGCTCGGCGTCGAGCCAGCCGGCGACCTCGGCGTTGGTGGCGGGAGGTTCCGCGCGCAGGGTGGCGTCGACCGCCGAGACCAGCTCCGACCAGTTGCGCTCGACCCCCTGCACCGCGGTGGCCAGGCGCTCGTAGGGGGCCCTGCGGGGAGCGATTTCGGACTGCCCGGCGAGGCCGGCGACGACCGCGAGCAGCGCGGCGAGGCGCAGCGCCCGGCCGCGTCGCCGGACCGCGCCGATCGCCGCGGCGGCGAGCGCCACCGCGGCCAGCACGAGCGCCGCGACCGCGGCCCCCGGCGCGCGGGAGAGCGCGGCCAGGAGGGCGGCCGATGCCAACGCCAGCGGGATCCCGTCGAGGACGGCGAACGGGGCCGCGCGGCGCAGGTCGTTCATCGCGAGCGGATGATAGTGCGCGGCGGGTCCAGCGAGCTTCCCATCGTGGACCGTCTCTCCCGGACGCCGAACGGCCCGCCTCGCGGCGGGCCGTTCCGGGAACTCAAGGGGGGAGTCAGTCAGTCAGGATCAGGAGTCGTCTCGTTCAGGCGATGGGAAATCCCGACAAGGGGCCGAGGGTTGGGTTCCACTTGCTCGGGGCAAAGTGGGCAACGGGCTTGGCACTGCGTCGGGTTCTTAGGGCAACGGGGTCGGTTCCCCTCGAACCCCCTGTCGGGTCTTTCCGCCTTCGCACCCAAGACATATGCAACGGGGATGCCAAAGTCTGGCCATAGGTCGAAAGTGTTGATAAGAATCAACTTGGCAGAAATCGTCGAGTCGGGCACCCCGGGCCGGGGGGTGCGGCGGGTGATGCATCCGGCCCGGCCCGTTGCGTCCTGCAACGGTCCCGGCCGGTCAGGACGTCTCGTCGAGCTCGCCGAGGCGACGCAACTTCCGATACAGGGTGGAGCGGTCGATCCCCAGCATCTCCGCGGCGCGGGAGCGGTTCCCTTGCGCGGCCCGCAGCGCCTGCCGGATCTGCTCGACTTCCGTCTCCTCGAGCGTCGCCACGGGGCCGGAGGCCGCCGGCGCGCCCTGCGCCGCGGCGCGCTCGTGGAACGCGCAGTTCTCCAGCACGTCGAGCTCGGTGATCACGTCGCCGTCGACGAAGGCCGCCAGCTTGGTCAACTCGTGCTCCAGCTCGCGCACGTTCCCCGGCCAGTTGTGGCGCAGGAAGAGGCGCAGCGCGGCCGGTTCGAGCCGCCGTGGCGGAGTGCCGGCGCGCTGGCCGAGCATCTCGAAGATGGCATCGACGAGCAACCCGACGTCCTCGATCCGCTCGCGCAGCGGCGCGAGGTGCACGCGCGCGACATCGAGCCGGTAGAGCAGGTCCTCGCGGAAGCGCCCCTCGCGCACGGCGGCGGTCAGCTCGCGGTTGGTTGCGGCGACGATCCGCACGTCGACCTGCCGCGGCAGGTCCTCGCCCAGCCGGCGGATCTCGCCGAACTGGATCGCGCGCAGCAGCTTCGGCTGGAGGTGCATCGGCATCTCGCCGATCTCGTCCAGGAACAGCGTCCCGTGGTCGGCCTGTTCGAACAGCCCCTTGCGGTCGCGGTCGGCGCCGGTGTAGGCGCCGCGGCGGTGACCGAACAGCTCGGACTCCAGCAGCGTCTCGGTCAGCGCGGCGCAGTTGACGGTCACGAAGCGCTGCTCGCGCCGCGGGCCGTTGTAGTGCACGACCCGCGCCACGAGGTCCTTGCCCGTGCCGGACTCGCCCGTGATGAGCACCGGAATCTCGGTCGGGACGATCTTGTCGAGGATCCGGTAGACCCGCTGCATCGGCGGCGACGCGCCCACGATGCTCTCGTAGCGGAAGCGCACCTCGAGGCTCGACTGCTTCTCCAGGATCTCGATCCGCTGCTCTTCGACCTCCTTCGACAGCTGCTCGTTCAGGCGCCGGATCTCGTCGGCCTGGCGCCGCAGCTCGTCCACCAGCCGTGCGTTGCCGAGCGCGATCCCGGCCTGGTCGGCGAGCCGCGCGACGAGTTCGAGGTGGCGCGGCTCGAAGGCCGCGGCCGCCCGCCGGGAATCGAGGACGATCGCTCCGGCGGCTTCGCCGCGCACCGCGAGCGGGGCCGCGAGCAGCGAGCGGATCGCCAGGGCGTGGATCGAGACCGAGGCCGAGAGGCGCGCGTCGGTCAGCGCATCGAGAGCCAGGAGCGGCCGGCCGTCGCGCATGACGCCGCGCGCGACGCCGCGGGCCAGTTCGCGCTCCGCGCCGTCCAGCTCCGCGCCCCCCGCGCCGCGCGCGATCTCGACCACCGACTCGCCCCCCTGGTCGAGCAGGACGAAGCCGCGCTCGGCCCCGGTCAGCTCGATCGCGGTGTCGACCAGGATCGACAGGACGGCGCGCGGTTCGAGGTTCGAGTTGAGCGCCCGGTTGATCGCCAGGAGCCGCTCGAGTTCCGCCGCGTGCAGCGTGCGATCGAGCGCGGCGTCGGCGGTCGCCGGCGGGTGGGAGGCCGGCGGCAGATCGATGCCGGCCGGCGCGTTCGGCGCCGCCAGGAGCGCCAGCGCGCGGGCCCGCGGGTGCGCCGCGAGCCGCTCGCGATCGGCGTCCGGTGCGGCGGCGAGCCAGGTTTCGAGGGCCTGGCGCGCAGCCAGCGCGAGGACCGCCGCGTCGGCCTCCGCGTCGGCCAGGCGCGCGGCGTCGGCTTCGGCGGCGAGGGCCCGCCAGGCGAGATCGCCGCGCTCGTGAGCGGCGAAGACCGAGGCCGCCGCCGCCGCGTCGTCGCGCGCCGCCGCCGCGTTGCCGCGGCCCCGCGCCAGTTCGCGCTCCGCCGCGAGCAGGCGGGCCCGGGCCACGCACTCGTCCCAGCCCGCGGCCTCCGCCGCCTGCCGCGCGCGGCGCAGGGCGAGTTGCATCCGCTCGTCGTCCCCGCGTTCGAGGCTCACCTCGGCCAGCGCCAGCAGCCCCTCGACCTCGAGCCGGTCGGCGCCGCCGCGGCGCGCGAGGAAGCAGGCTTCCTGCAGCGCCTCGCGGGCCGCCTCGCCGTCGCCGCGGCCGGCGAGGGCCCGGCCGCGAAGCAGCGCCCGCAGCGCCTGCTCCCCGAGCGGCGCGTCGGGCCGGGCCGGGAGCCGGGCCTCGACCTCCGCCACGTCGCTGCGCGCGGCCGCGATCGTGGCGAGCGCGATCCGCGTTTCGGCGGCAGCGGATTCGACGCCGCAGCGCTCGGCTTCCGCGTGGGCCTCGAGCGCGAGGGCGAGGGCGGCACGCAACTGGCCGCGCTCGAGCAGCAGGAGTCGCCTCGCGCGCCGCCAGCGCCGCCGCCTCGTGCGGCTGTCCGAGGCGGCGCCGGCGCGCCGCAGCGGCGCGGAGCGCCTGCTGGGCCTCGCGCCGCCGGCCGAGGCGCGCCAGCAGGCGTCCGCTGAGCGCCGCCGACTCCGCCTCGTCGTCGAGCCGGTGCGCGGCGCGGGCCTCGGTCAGCAGGCGCTGGGCTTCGTCGAGCGCTTCCGCCGCGCGGCCGCTCGCCTCGAGGGCCAGCGCCCGGCCGCGGCGCGCCGCGGTGGTTGCGCCGGCGCTGCCCGCGGCGCGCGCCCGGTCCTCGGCCATGCGGAAGCGCTCCAGCGCCTCCGCGCTGCGACCGCTCGCCAGGGCCAGTTCACCGAGCGCGACCAGCGCTCCCGTTTCCACGTCGGTGCGCCGCGCCCGGCGGGCCTGGCCGAGCGCGGATGCGAGCCGCGTTTCCGCGTCGCCGGCCCGCCCGGCGCGCGCGAGGGCCCGGCCCCCTTCCAGCAGGACTTCCGCGCCGAGCCCGGCTTCGCCCAACTCGTCGAGCAGCGCGAGCGCTTCCTCGAGGTGGACGACGGCGGCCGCGAGGTCGCCGCGTGCGCTCGCCAGCACCGCCGCGCCGCGCAGCGACTCCGCGAGCGCGCGGGGCTCTGCGGCAGATCGTGCGGCAGCGATCGCCCGGGCCGCCTCCGCCTCCGCTTCGCGCGGAAATCCCAGCGCGGCGAGCGCTGCGGCCCGCGTCCGGCGCAACCCCGCGGCATCCCGTCCGCCGAGGTCCGCGGCGAGCAGCGCGAGCGCATCGTCCGCAAGCCGGATGGCCGCGCGCGGCAGGCCATCGTCGACGGCCCGTTCGGCGGCAGCGGCGAGGAGCGGCAGCGCCGCTTCGCGGCGGCCTGCCGCGGCCAGGTGGTGGCCTCGCTCCTCTTCGGCGCCGGGTCTGTCCGCCAGCTGTTCGGCGCGCCGCGCGTGCAGCGCGGCGCGCGCCGCCGGGCTGGCCAGGTTGAGCGCATCGGCCGCGGCCAGCCGCGGCGAAAGCGCGATGCCGACCCGCCCCGCGACGTCGACGATGCGCCGCACGGTACCGCCGGCGACGAGCGCATCGAGCGCCTCGGCGTCCCGGGCCGCACGCGGCTCGAGCTGTTCGAGTTCCGCCAGCGGAAGCGGCCCGCCGCCGGCGACGCCGAGCGCGGCGAGCAGCGCGCGCGCCTCGGCGCTCTCCGGCAGCGCCACCGGGACGGAAGGGGCCCCGGCGAGCGCCGCTCCGAGGGTCGCGGGCAGCGCCAGTTCGGGCCCGACGCGTCCGGTCGCGACCAGCGCCTCGGCAAGCCGGGCGATCGCCCCCGGCGATCCGGCGGTCGAGGCGGCGAGTTCCTCGATCCACGCCGGCGGCAGGGCGGGGGAGCCGATCATCGACGCCAGCGCGCGGCCGGCGTCGGCCGGCGCCAGCGGCGGGAGCGGGACTGCCGTCGCACCGGCCGGCACCGCGAATCCGGAGCCTCCGGCGGGCTCGTCGTCGCGGTGAGCGAAGACGACGAGCGCCGGGAGCGTGCCCGACGCGGCCTCCGCGGCGAGCGCGAGCAGGACCTCGCGCGAGGCCGCATCGGCCAGGTCGGCGTCATCGACGAGGGCAACGACGGGGAGGCCGGCGAGTCGCGCGACGAGGCGCTCGGAGCGGGTCGCGCCGTCGTCCGGCGGCGGCGCGGCGCGCTCGTGGCGCGCCAGCGCGTGCTCGAGCGCGTCGACGAACCCGAGCGGCCGGGACGGCACGTCGCGCGGGCCGACGAGCACGGCCGGGCGGGCGGCGGCGTGGGCCTCGAGCAGGAACTCCTCGAGCAGCCGCGAGCGGCCGGAACCCGCCGGGCCGCGGACCGACCAGAGGCCGCCCTGCTGGCCGGTGGGCGATCCGAGCGCGTCGCGCCACGCGGCGAGCTGCGCCCCGCGGCCGATCAGCTCCGCGGCCAGCGGCGCGGCGAGCGGGGCGGCGGGCGCCGCGGCCGCGCCGGACAGCGGCGCGAGGCGCCGGCGCGCGTCCTCGGCGGTCGGCGGGCGGCGCGCCGGGTCCTTCTCGAGCAACGCGAGGATCAACTGCTCGAGCAGCGGCGCGACGCCGCTCGCGAGGTCCCGCGGCGGAGTCGGGGCGACGGAGAGGTGGGCGCGCGCGACCTCCCAGGCGTCGGCGCCCAGGAACGGATCCTGCCCGGTGACGACGCGGTAGAGCACGCAGCCCAGCGCGTAGAGGTCGGAGCGTCCGTCGAGTGCCGCGCCGCGCAGCGTCTCGGGGGCGAGCGTGGCCGGCGTTCCGCGGAGCACGCCGCGCTCCGCGTGCCCCGTGCGCGCGACGAGCCCGAGGTCCATCAGCCGCACCGGCGGGGGGTCGCTCGCGAGCTGGTCGCCGACGAGAATGTTCGCCGCCTTGACGTCGCCGTGAACGAGACCGCGGCGGTGCAGCGCGCCGAGCGCGTCGAGCAGCGCGTCGGCGACGCGCGCGACGGTGGCCGCGTCCGCGCCGGCGAGCGCAACGTCGATCGGCCGGCCGGGGACGAGGTCCATCGTGAACCACGCCGCCTCGGCGGCCCCGGCTCCCCCCGCGACGTCCGTCGAGTCCAGCACGCCGAACTCGTGGACCGCGACCAGGTGCGGGTGGCGGAGCGTCGCCAGGACGTGGAACTCGCGGTGGAACGCGCGGACCAGCTGGGCCGGGTCGGTGACCCCCTGCGGCCGCAGGAGCTTCAGCGCGAGAACGCGCCCGGAGGCCCGGTCCCGGACCTCGAACACCTCCCCCGCGGCGCCGGACCCGAGGCGCCCCTGGATCTCGAAGCGGCCGGCGAGCAGCGGGGGGGCTGGCATGCGGTCGTTATGCGCCACTCTGTTGCAGGGCGCAACACTCCCCGGAACTGCTGCTCGCCTGTCCGGAGCGGCGCGCCGCCGGCCGCAACCCCCTCAAAAGGCACGGGAAGGCAAAAAAAACGGCCCTCCGAGGAGGGCCGAACTGGTAGAGGAAAAGGAGTCAGTGACAGTTACATAAGCAATCGGCATGCCAGACCCCGTGCAAGGGGAAGTCGAACCGGCGCAAGAGCTTGCCGTTCGCAGTGCTCCGGAGAAGGGCGGGACGGTTCTGCCAGCCTGACGCGGCGGGTCAGTCTGACGGGGCGGGCCTGACGTTCAACGGCAGGGGACTGGTGGACCGCAAGGGATTCGAACCCTCGACCTCCGCGTTGCGAACGCGGCGCTCTCCCAGCTGAGCTAGCGGCCCGATGGGAAGGGGAGTTGGTGGGGCGTGTAGGATTTGAACCTACGACTTCCACCGTGTGAAGATGGCACTCTACCGCTGAGTTAACGCCCCTGAAACCCGCGGGATTAAAGCACGCGGCAGGGGGACTGTCCACCAAACGGCACCCTGGCCGCGCGAGCCGCCCGATCGGCCCGCAGGGAGGGTCCCGGACGGTCGATCCCGGACTGGCGGCCGATCCCCGGAAGTAGTAGATTTATCAACATCTAGGGGTGATCCGGGCTGCGGCGCGCAAGATCTTGTGGTTCCCCCGTTGACATCCCGAAGCGCCGCGACTAATGTCGCGCGCGCCGCAGGAGCCCGTGAGTGTTCCCTTTTGCCCGCGGGCAGGAGGCACCCGGGTGGGTGCGGTCCAAGAGGAGAACCCGGGGTCCGCGCGTCGAGGGGTGAGTTGGGGGCGGCGCCGCCGTGGCGCTGCACGGCGGCACTCCCCGGGACAACCAACAGCGGCGGGAGGCGGCTCATGCCCCCGCACGGCCATCGCTCCACGGAGGATCCAGCATGTCCGTCCAGGAAACGCCTCGCGGTCCCGACAGCACGCCGCGCACCCCGATGGGCGCGAGCGCGGGCACCCATTCGAGCGGCCCGGCTCCGTGCCGCAATCGAGGCGGTTTCGCGCCCGGTCCGGGCCTGGTCGTCGAACGCCGGTTCACGGAACCCGGCGATCACCCGTTCGACCGGATCGAGTGGGATCGGCGCACGGCCGGAATCAGCACCGAGAAGGGCGAGGCCGTCTTCGAGCAGGAGAACGTCGAGGTCCCGCGGGCCTGGTCGCAGACGGCGACCAACATCGTCGCCCAGAAGTACTTCCGCGGCACGCTCGGGACGCCGCAGCGCGAGCACTCGGTGCGCCAGTTGATCGGCCGCGTCGTCGGCGCGATCGCGCACTGGGGCGACGAGGGGGGCTACTTCCGCTCCGAGGTCGACCGCGACGCGTTCCGCGACGAGCTGACCCACCTGCTCGTGCACCAGATGATGAGCTTCAATTCGCCGGTCTGGTTCAACTGCGGCGATCGAGGAGCACCCGCAGGTCTCGGCCTGCTTCATCAACAGCGTGCAGGACTCGATGACCTCGATCCTCGAGCTCGCCAAGACCGAGGGGATGCTGTTCAAGTTCGGGTCGGGTACCGGGAGCAACCTGTCGGCGATCCGCTCCTCGCGCGAGGCCCTGTCGGGCGGCGGAACCGCGTCCGGCCCGGTCTCGTTCATGAAGGGCTACGACGCGTTCGCCGGCGTGATCAAGTCGGGCGGCAAGACGCGGCGCGCGGCGAAGATGGTGATCCTGAACGCGGACCACCCCGACATCGTCGACTTCATCGACAGCAAGGCGCGTGAAGAGCGCAAGGCGCACGTGCTGATCGACTCCGGCTACGACCCGGCCTTCAACGCGCCGGGCGGGGCCTACGACTCGGTCTTCTTCCAGAACGCCAACCACTCGGTGCGCGTCACCGACGAGTTCATGCGCGCCGTCGCCGAGGACCGGAACTGGTCGACCCGCGCGGTGACCAGCGGCGAGCCGGTCGACACCTACAAGGCGCGCGACATGATGCGCCGCATCTCGCAGGCGGCGTGGGAGTGCGGCGATCCCGGCCTGCAGTTCGACACCACGATCAACACCTGGCACACCTGCAAGGCCACCGGCCGGATCAACGCGCAGCAACCCCTGCTCCGAGTACATGTTCCTCGACGACACGGCGTGCAACCTGGCCTCGCTGAACCTGATGAAGTTCGTCCACCCCGACGGCCGGTTCGACGTCGAGGCGTTCCGTCACGCGGTCGGCATCACCCTCCTGGCGCAGGAGATCGTCGTCGACAGCGCGAGCTACCCGACCGCGCGGATCGGCGAGAACTCGTTCGCCTTCCGGCCGCTGGGGCTGGGCTACGCCAACCTCGGCGCGATGCTGATGTCGCTCGGCCTGCCGTACGACTCGGAGGCGGGGCGGGCCGCGGCGGCGGCCGTGACCGCGCTGATGTGCGGCGAGGCCTACGCCACCTCGGCGCGCTGCGCGCGGGACCACGGCGGGCCGTTCGCGGCCTTCCCCCAGAACCGCGCCCCGATGCTCGAGGTCATCGCGCGTCACCGGCTGCACGCGGAGGCGCTCCCGGAGGACCTGGCCCCGCGCGCGATCCTGACCGCGGCGCGCGACGCCTGGCGGCAGGCCGAGGAACTCGGGGCCCAGCACGGGATCCGCAACTCGCAGGTCACGGTGCTCGCGCCGACCGGCACGATCGCCTTCATGATGGACTGCGACACCACCGGCATCGAGCCCGACATCGCGCTCGTCAAGTACAAGAAGCTCGTCGGCGGCGGGTTGATCAAGATCGTCAACAACACGGTCCCGGTCTCGCTGCGGCGGCTCAACTACTCGATCGACCAGATCCAGGAGATCCTCGACCACATCGAGGCCAACGGGACGATCGAGGGGGCGCCGCACCTGCGCGAGGAGCACGTCCCGGTCTTCGACTGCGCCTTCCGCGCGCCGAACGGCTCGCGCTCGATCGCCTGGATGGGCCACCTCAAGATGATGGCCGCGGCGCAGCCGTTCCTGTCCGGCGCGATCAGCAAGACGGTGAACCTGCCCGAGGACGCGACCGTCGAGGACGTCGAGAAGGCCTACATCGAGGCCTGGCGGATGGGCCTGAAGGCGGTCGCGATCTACCGCGACGGCTGCAAGCGGACCCAGCCGCTGACCACGAGCTCCGGCACGGGTGACGCCCAGGAGAAGATCACGGCCGTCGAGTACCGGCCGATGCGCCGCCGCCTCCCGGACGAGCGGCCGGCCGTGACGCACAAGTTCTCGGTCGCCGGCCACGAGGGGTACATCACGGTCGGGCTCTACCCCGAGACGCGGCAGCCGGGCGAGATCTTCGTCGCTGATGGCCAAGCAGGGCTCGGTCGTCTCCGGGCTGATGGACGCGTTCGCCACGGCGATCTCGCTGGCGCTGCAGTACGGGGTGCCGCTCAAGGTGCTGGTCGACAAGTACAGTCACATGCGCTTCGAGCCGGCGGGCTACACCAACAGCAAGGAGATCCCGATCGCGAAATCGATCGTGGACTACATCTTCCGCTGGCTGGCGCTGCGGTTCCTGCACGAGCGGGCGGACGAGAAGGCCGAGACCAAGGCTGCGGCCGGGATGGCCGTGAACGACTTCGGCGCCACCGTCGAAGAGGAGGCTGCGCGCGCCGACGCGCGGGCGACGGCGGTGGAGAACCAGGAGAAGGTGGTCTTCCGCGCCTCGTCCGATGCGCCGCCGTGCTTCGAGTGCGGCCAGATCATGGTGCGCAACGGGGCCTGCTACGCCTGCACCAATTGCGGTTCGACCTCGGGCTGCTCCTGACGCCCGCCCGTTTCTCGATCCTCGCCGGGCTCTCCTCCCGGCGCCCCCCAGGGGAGGGAGCCGCCGGTGCGCCGGCGGCTCCCTCTCTTTTCGGGAGGCCCCGATCGACCGCGTTTGGTTTCATGACGAATCCGTCAGGAGGTGTACCAAAACCGGGCACGGCATCCTCCATCTCCGCGTGATCGAACCGTAAGCGTCCTGTATTCAAGATGTTACTGAAAGGCCCTGGATGGCACGCAGGATGCTCTATCCGGGGTGCCAGCGGACGGGAGACTGCGGGCGCCGGGATGGTCCCGGAAGCTTGCGGGTCGGGCTCTCCCGTCCGCCCCTTTACCACGGCAGAAAAAAGCGGCGGCCGCGAGGCCGCCGCTTCACTTTTCGCGCTGCCGGAAAGGCCGGACGGTGAACCCCGCCCGGGCCGCCGTCATTCGTGATCGTGCGCCATCGCGGAGAACATCCCGGGCGCGATCCGCACGACCTGGCCGAGGCTCACCGTGATCAGGCGGCCGGCGGTGATCGCCCGGATCTGGTGCGGCGTGTGCTGGGGGACGGTCACGCTCAGCACGTTCCCGTCGGCGGAGATCTGGTGCGGGGTATCGCCGACCATGATCTCGAAGCTCCCCTCGACCGCGATGAAGACCTGCGGGACCTTGTGGGCGTGGGTCGAGAAGCGCGCGTCGGCGGCCTTGGCGCGCAGCAACGCGACCTGGAAGCTGCCGTCGGGCGAGGTCGAGAGGTGGCGCAGGCTGTAGTCCGGCGACTCGAAGACGTCCTTGCGGGCCTCGATGAACGGCTGGTTGAACTCCTCGGTCGGCGTCAGGTCGTCGAAGATCGAGTGGAAGAAGTGGCGCGTGTCATCGGAAGCCCGCGCCCGGTAAGCCGCGAAGAGCAGCTCCCTCCGGTCGAGGCCGAGCGCGTCGGCCAGCCGCAGCACCACGCCGTCTCCGGGGATCTTCCCGTCGTTCTCGATCTGCACGATGTAAGGCTGCGTGACGGCGACTTTCTCGGCCAGCTGTTTCTTGTTGAGTCCCAGGCGTTCGCGATGGAAACGGACGATCTCGGCAAAGGTCATGGCGGCGACCCCCCTCGGGGAAACTGTTGGTAAGGCACTAGCAAGTTAGCTGAATACCGCGCAATGAGTCAAGCCTCGTCAGACGAGAAAATTAGGCAGCCGGGTAAGCCCCGGACGGGGCGGGATTACGAGACAATCCAGTCGCCTAAGTCAGGCGTCAGCTGCCCGGGACTCCGGCCCGCGTCTGCACCCCGCCGGCGATCCGGCGAACGCCTCGCGACACTAGCGGACGGCCAGCCCCTCGCGCCGGGCTGCTTCGACGACCGCTCCCCGGCGGACGAGTCCGGCCATCGACTCGATCGCCCCGTGCGGAGGGAAGTCGCGGCCCGGAAGCGGGACCTGGCGCGTGATCGACCGGGCAACGGCCTCCAGGGCCGCCGAGGAGCGCAGGGGGCGGCGGAACCGCAACCCCGAGATCCCGGCAAGCAATTCGATCGCGACCAGTTTCTCGAGCCGGTCGAGCACCTCGCGGAACTTGCGCGCGCACCAGGGGGCCATCGAGACGTGATCCTCCTGGTTGCCGGAGGTCGGGATCGAGTCGACCGAGCCCGGGTGGGCCAGCGTCTTGCACTCCGAGACGAGGGCCGCCGCCGTGACCTGCGCCATCATCAGGCCCGACTCGAGTCCCGGCCGCGCCGCCAGGAACGCAGGCAGCCCCGAGACGAGCGGATTGACCAGGCGATCGGTCCGGCGCTCGGCGATCGAGCCGAGGCTGGTCATCGCGAGGCAGGCGTAGTCGAGGGCCGCGGCGAGCGGCGCGGCGTGGAAGTTGCCGCCCGAGAGGATCGCCCCGTCGCGCGCGAAGACCAGCGGATTGTCGGTCGAGGCGTTGATCTCGATCGTGAGCACGCGCCGCAGCTGCGCCAGCGCGTCGCGGGCCGCGCCGTGGACCTGCGGCGTGCAGCGCATCGAGTAGGCGTCCTGGACCCGCTCGCAGCCGGCGTGCGAGGCGAGCAGCCGGCTCCCGGCCAGGAGCGCGAAGAGGTTGGCGGCGGAGACGGCCTGGCCCGGGTGCGGCCGCGCGGCCTGGATCCGCCGGTCGAAGGCGCGCTGCGAGCCGAGCAGGACGTCGATCGAGAGCGCGGCCGCGACGTCGGCCGTGCGGGCCAGGTTCTCGGCGCGGAGCAGGGCCAGCGTCCCGACCGCGGCCCCGAACTGCGTCCCGTTGACGAGCGACAGCCCCTCCTTGGCGGCGAGCGTCGGCGGGACCAGGCCCGCGGCGGCCAGCGCGCGGCGCGCCGGGACGACGCCGCGCGGCCCGAGGACTTCCCCCTCGCCGATCGCCGCCAGCGCGACGTGAGCCAGCGGAGCGAGATCCCCGCTGGCCCCGACCGAGCCCTGCTCCGGCACCGCCGGCAGGAGGTCGTGTTCGAGCATCGCCAGCAGGTGCCGGGCGATCAGGGGACGCACGCCGCTGGCGCCGCGCGCCAGGACGTTGGCGCGCAGCAGGAGCAGCGCGCGCACCGTTTCGGGGGCCGCGAGCGGCCCGACGCCGGCGGCGTGGGACCGGATGAGGTTGAGCTGCAGCGCGGCGAGGTCGCCCGACGGGATCTTGCTCGTGGCCAGCTTGCCGAAACCGGTATTGACGCCGTACGCCGTCTCGCCGCGCGCGACGACACGCTCGACGACCGCGCGCGAAGCGCGCATCCGGGCGGCCGCCGCGGGGGCGAGACGAGCGCGGGCCTCCCGCGCCGCGACCCGCCCGACCGCCTCCGGGGTCAACGACTCGCCGTCGACCACGATCGTGCGCCTGGGGGGCATCGGTTCCTCCGGTCTCGCGCCCGCGCCGCGACCTCCGCGCGGCCCGACAGGATACGGGATCTGCGGATATACTGCCCCGCTTTGGGGCCGCCTCCGCGGCCCGCGCCGGAGCCTTGAAGCGTGTCGAACCTCGCGGTCATCGGGGCCCAGTGGGGCGACGAGGGGAAGGGGAAGATCGTCGACTTCCTCGCCCCGCACTTCTCCATCGTGGCCCGCTACCAGGGCGGCCCGAACGCCGGCCACACCGTGGTCTTCGGCGGCGTGCGCCACGCGCTGCACCACATCCCGTCCGGGATCTTCCACGACGGCGTGCTCTGCCTGATCGGCGGCGGCGCACTGGTCGACCCGGACAAGATCCTCGAGGAGCTCGACGGGCTGCGTGCGGCGGGGATCACGCCCGAGGGCCGGCTGCGGATCTCTTCGCGCGCGCACGTGATCCTCCCGCTGCACCGCGAGCTGGACGCGGCCAAGGAGCTGCGCCTCGGCGCAGCGGCGATCGGCACGACCAAGAAGGGGATCGGCCCGGCCTACGGTGCGAAGGTGGAGCGCTGGGGCGTGCGGCTGATCGACCTCGCCGACCCGCCCGAGGTGGCCGACCGGCTGCAGCACGCGCTCGATGCCGGGCTCGCCGACTGGTTGCGGGTGCTCGACGCGAAGATCCCCGACCTCGGCCAGGTCCAGCGGCAGGCCGCGGCGTGGTGGGAGCGGCTCGCACCGTTCGCCGGGAACGTGCGCGGCGCGCTCTCCGGAGCGCTCCGCAGCGGCGCCCCGATCCTCTTCGAAGGCGCGCAGGGGGCGCTGCTCGACATCGACTTCGGCACCTACCCGTTCGTCACCTCGTCGAGCACGATGGCCGGCGGGATCCCGGCCGGCCTCGGCGTGCCGCCGCGGGCCGTGGAGAAGGTCGTCGGGGTATCCAAGGCCTACGCCACGCGCGTCGGAAGCGGGCCGTTCCCGACCGAGGACACCGGCGCGATCGGCGCGACGCTGCGCGAGCGCGGCCACGAGTTCGGGACCACCACCGGCCGGCCGCGGCGCTGCGGCTGGTTCGACGCGGTCGCGATGCGGCTGGCGGTCGAGGTCAGCGGGCTCGACGCGATCGCGCTGACCAAGTTCGACGTGCTGTCGGGGCTCGACCCGATCCGCCTCGCCGTGGCCTACGAGATCGACGGCGAGCGCCGGACCGAGATGCCGCTGACCGCGAAGGAGCTGGCGCGGGCGATCCCGGTCTATGAAGACTGGCCGGGGTGGGCCGAGGAAGTGCGCGGCGCGCGCCGCCTGGCGGACCTGCCGCGCGCGGCCCGCCGGGTGATCGATCGGATCGCCGAGATCTCGGGGACGCCGGTCGGGATGGTCTCGACCGGACCGGACCGCGAGGAGACGATCGTGGTCGAGGGGCTGGTCCAGGAGCTCGTGGAGGCCCGGGGGGGCCGGTGAGCGCCGAGGAGTCGACGCTTCCCTGCGCGCTGGTCGAGGGGCGCGACGCGGCGGAGTGGGTCGTGTCGCGGCTCGCGGAGGCCGGGATCGAGGCCACGCTGCACGAGCCCGGCGAGCGCTTCCACGACGTCGGGCCCGGCCGGTTCGAGGTCCGGGTTCCGGCGACGCAGGTCGCGCGGGCCCGCGTGCTGCTGGGCTGACGCCCGCCCGGTCTTCAGAAGATCTCGGCGAAGAAGTCCCTCATCGCGCGCCAGGAGCGCTTCGCGGCCGCCTCGTTGTAGGCCGCGCCGCGCGAGGGGTCGACGCCGGCCTTGGGGTTCGTGAACGCGTGGACGGCGCCGCCGTATGCGACCAGCTGCCAGTCGACCTTCGCGCGGCGCATCTCCTCCTCGAAGGCGGTCACCTCGGCCGGCGGCACGAGCGGATCGTCCGCGCCGTGGAGCACCAGGACCTTGCCCTTGATGGCCTTGGCGTCCGCGGGGTCCGGCGTATCGAGGCCGCCGTGGAAGCTGACGACGCCGGCGACGGGCGCCCCGCTGCGGGCCAGTTCCAGCACCGTGGTGCCGCCGAAGCAGAAGCCGATCGCGGCCAGCTTCCCCGGCGCGACCTGCGGCTGCTTCGCGAGCGTCTCGAGGCCCGCCCGGGCCCGCGCCCGCATCTCGGCCCGGTTCCCCTTGAGGGCTCCGGCGAGCCGTCCCGCTTCCTCCTGGTCCGCGGCGGTCATCCCGTTACCGTACATGTCGACCGCGAAGGCGACGTAGCCCAGCTCGGCCAGCTCCTGCGCCTTCTTCTTCGCGAAATCGCCGAGTCCCATCCAGTCGTGCACGACCAGCACGCCCGGCCGCTGGCCCGGCCTGGCGTCGTCGTAGGCGAGATAGCCGATCAGCGTCGTCTCGCCGGCCTTGTACTCGACCGCCCGGGTCACGACCGCGGCCGAGGCGGGAGGGGCCGCGAGGCCGGCGAGCAGGGCGAGAGCGGCGGCGGAGGCGAAGGCCGCAGGGGTGAGAGCGGGCAGCGGACGGTGCATCGTTCCTCCTGGGCCGGAGCGGCGCGGTCGGTTCTTCGCCACGACGCGAACGGCGTGGCGCCGCGAGATTCCGCAGGCGGCTCCATGCTACCGCGGCGACGTTCCGGCGGCGATCAGCGCGGCGTGAGCGCCGCCAGCGCCTCATCGCGCGCGGCCGCGGCGGGCAGGCCCGCGACGCTGGCGCGCAGCTGCTCGAGCGCGGCATCGAGTGCGGTGTTGCGGCCGAGGCGGTCCGCGGCTTCGACCATCGCGCGGACGTGGCCGACCGGATCCGGGTTCGAGAACTCGACCGGCCGCAGCCAGCCCGGGTCCGCGGCGATCTGTTCGGCGCTGACGGCGATCGCCCGCGCCAGCATCGGCGACCACTCGGGCTTCAGTGCGGTCTGCGGCGCGTAGCGGATCAGCTCGATGGCGCCGTGGCGGTAGCGCGGGTGCTCGTCGGTGACGGTGCGCTCGAGATCCCAGTCGAAGTTGGGCACCTGCAGCGCGCGCGCGATCACGAAGTCGCGTTCCCCGGGATCGGTGGTTTCCGGCAGGGCCGCGACGAAGACCCAGAGCGGCGCGTCTGCGCTCATCTTCGCGTAGTCCTCGCGCAGCTTGTCGATCGGCGACAACGCATCGCGGCGTGCCGATTCGATGTCGGATTCGACGCGCGCGGCCCGTGCGCGCTGCAGATCGTCGTGTTCACGGCGGGCCTGGATCACCGCGCCCCACAACACCAGCGCCAGGCCACAGAGCGCCGAGAACAGCAGCGGTGCGGCGAGTACTCTCGGCCAGCGCGCGTCCTGCAGTTGCCCGGGTGCGCTCCAGGCGCTGCGCCAGAGCAGCACGAGTGCGAGGGCCGGCGCGAGTCCGCCGCAGAACACCCCCAGCGGTGTCACCCAGGCGCCCATGCGCTCCATCCACGCGATCAGCACGCCCACCGCGGCCGCCCCGACCCCCGCCATCACCAGCGTGGCGACCAGGCCGGCGTGCGCGCCGATCCAGGCGAGCCGGCCCTGCGCGGCGACCAGCCAGGTCGCGACCAGCAGGAGCACGCCGGCACCGATCGACGCGAACAGCGGCACCACCAGTCCCGCCGCGTTCGAGCCCCCGGGCACGCGGCCGGCGAACGCGCCGCTCATCAGGAAGCTGGCGAGGAACAGCAGGCCGGCGACGACCGCGGCCGCGGAAGCGAGGATCGGCAGCAGCACGCGGACTCCGGCATCCGGCTTCAGCGCCATGGCGGTTCCTGCGGGCCCGGCTCGGGCAGCGACCGCGCGTGCCCCGGTACGAGCTGCGGGAACACGGTCCCGGGCAGCGCGCCGGGAGCCCGTTCCAGCATGGTCCGAGTCGCTCGCAGCATGGTCGGCGAGGGTAGCACCGGGATGCACCGGATCGGCCGGCGCGGCCATGGACGCCGGGAAGGACACCCCGGTCGACACCCGGGAGGCGGCGGCTGTGGGTGATCGTGTAAACTGCTGATTCTAAAGCGTGGGCCGTTAGCTCAGTCGGTAGAGCAGCGGACTTTTAATCCGCCGGTCGCTGGTTCGAGTCCAGCACGGCTCACCACCCCGCGCCGCCGGTCGCCGAAAGGGGCGCCGAAAGGAGACAGTCGACCCGGTCCCAGGGCCCGCATCCGGTCGCGGCCGCTTGTCCAACTTGACAGCGGACGCGGGGCTGATTAACTCCTGTGCCACCGCGGCCGCCACGGCCGCACGGAGAGAACAACGATGTTCTTCGATCCGCTCTACTGGGTCGTCATCGGCGTCGGGATGGCGTTCAGCCTCTGGGCCCAGTTCCGCGTCAAGTCGACCTTCGCCAAGTACTCCCAGCTGCCGACCCGGGCCGGCCTCAGCGGGGCCGATGTCGCCAGGAACATCCTGCGGGCGAACGGCATCCACGACGTCACCGTGGAACCGGTGCCGGGCGCGCTCACCGACCATTACGACCCGCGGGCCAAGGTGCTCCGGCTTTCCGAGCCGGTCTTCGGCGGCCGCAGCATGGCGGCCGCGGGCATCGCCGCGCACGAGGTCGGCCACGCGATCCAGCACGCGACGGGGGACGCCTTCCTCAAGTTCCGCTCGGCGTGGGTGCCGGTCGCGAACCTGGGCGGCGGGATCTCGATGTTCGTCATCATCGCCGCGCTCTTCCTGGGCGGGACCGCGACCGCCCTGGGCGGGAAGCTCGCCATTCTCGGCGTCGCGCTGTTCGCCACCACGACGGTCTTCACGCTCGTCACGCTGCCGGTCGAGTTCGACGCCAGCCGGCGCGCGATGGCCACGCTGCAGCAGGGCGGGATGATGTCCAGCGAGGAGCTGGGCGGAGCGAAGAAGGTGCTCGACGCGGCGGCCATGACCTACATCGCCGCCGCTGCGACATCGCTCCTCACGCTGCTCTACTACGCCTCCCGGCTCGGCCTCTTCGGCGGGCGGCAGAGCGATTAGGCACCCGGCCTCCGCGGCCGCTCCGGTTCACCGGACAGAAAGCGAGGCCGCCGCAGGCAGCGGCGGCCTCGTGCGACGTGGAGCGAGACGGAGTTACCAGGGGCAGTTCGGAATCAACCCGGGGTAGTGCGGGCCCCACTCCTTGCAGGCCTCGATCAACCCCGCGCTGTAGCTGGTCGGGGCGGTCGTCGTACACCGGATGTCGTCGCTGCCGACCCCGTCGAAGAGCAGGTCGACGCCCGGCCCCGATGCGGATGCCGCGACCAGTGTCCCGGAATCGAAGGTGTAGACGAACTGCTGCAGGATCCGGCCGTCCGTTCCCGGAACACCGTGCGGGGAGGTCGTGAGCTCGAGGTCCCCGTAGCTTCGATCATCGCGCTGCCGGAGCGCGATCTTCCCCTGGGCCGCGATCGTCGACCAGAGTGCATCCAGCGCGGCCCGGTCATCGCCGAGCAGGTTCACGACGCCGAGCCCGGTGCCGGGCACGAGACTGATCACGACCACCAACCTGTGGGGCAGCCCGAGCGTTCCGTACTTCTTCTCGAGCGAGGGCGGGAGCGGCGGAAGCAGCAGGTAGCCGGCATGGGAGGGGCGCGGCGTGAAGAAGTGCTCGTCGCCGGCCGAGGGCCAGGCGCCACGGCAGCGGCTTGCCCTGGGTCGGGAAGGTCTCGAGGCCGGCCGAGAGCTTGTGGCGCTCGCAGGCGCGGTAGGCGTCGCGGAACCGGAAGGCGTGGCCGTGGGGGCAGGTCGTCATCACGTCGTACAGGCCGCGCTGGATCCCGGCCGGGATGATCGAGTCGCCGCAGGTGTCGGAGGAGGTGGAGGTGTTCTCGACCGGCTCGTTGAGCGGGTAGAGGGTCCAGGTCCCCGCGCGGTGCACGCTGGCAAAGCCGTCGAAGAGACCGACCCACGAGCCGGTGTCGGCCAGCGACTGGGTCATCCGCGGCGGCATCCCGAGGTCGAGCCGGAAGACCAGCACCCCTTCGCGGTCGGTGCTGACGACGACCCGCGACTCGCTGGCGTCCACTCCGAGGGGGTACCCGGAGATCGGGAGCTCGGAGATCACGGCGGGTGAGAAGGGACTCGAGATGTCGAGCACCTTGAGCCGGCCGGAGTCGTAGGTCCAGGGCACGATCTCGGTCACGAAGAGCAGGTTCCCGACCCGTACGCTGTCGGTCGGCCAGCCGAAGCCCGGCACCGTGCCGGCCACGGCGGGCCGCGCGGGGTCTCGGACGTCGATCAGCGTCAGCAGCCAGTCGCTGAAGTAGTAGAGGGCGGAATCGCCCGCGGTGATCGTCCAGGGCCGAGCCAGCCCCTCGATCCGTCCGGCCGCCAGCGGCTCGCGCGGCCGCGAGGCGTCGACGATCTCGAGCGAGCCGCCCCACAGCTCGGACCAGCCGCCGACGTAGGCCCACGGGCCGACGGTGTCGATCGCGGCCGGCGGTCCGACGAGACCGATCGAGCCGATCACGGGCATCAGGGTCGGGACGCTCTCGTCGACGATCGAGAGCACGCCCCGGTCGTACCAGGACCAGGTCTGTCCGGCGACGAAGGCGAGGCCGCCGGAGACCGACACGCGATCCCCGAAGGCGATCCCCTGGGTCACGCCGACCCCGCGCGGAGCCGCGGGGTCGAGCACCTCGGTGACGTGCAACTGCCCGAGGTCGTCGAGGAAGTGGACGCGGTCGGCGGAGAAGGCGATGTCCTTGAGGCCCCAGCGATGCGAGCGCTCGTGCACCGGCGACGTGGAGTAGGGGTCGCAGGCGTCGTACACCTCGAAGCCGCTGTTGAGGCCCCAGTAGGCATAGCCGTCCTTGAAGGCGAGCGGACTGCCGTAGGGGCTCACGTCCGGCGTGACGGGGAAGCGCCCGCGCACCACCGGGGCGAACGGATCGGTGATGTCGAGCATCTCGACCACGCCGTGGAACCAGGCCGCGCAGGTTCCGTTGGTGGTCACGAACGACGGGCTCGAGCCGCCCTGGCGGATCGCCTTCGTCCGGGCGAGGTAGGTCCCGTCGTAGGCCACTGCGAGCAGGCCCTGGCTGTGGCTGAGCAGCACGCCATCCGCGGCCGGCGCCATGCGGCCCACGGTGCCCGGCAGGTCGGCCGACGCGAGCAGCCGCGGGGCGGACGGGACGGAGACGTCGAAGATCTCGACGATCGGGTAGGTCGCGCCGTCGATGTTGCTCAACGACCCGGCCACGAAGGCCCGCTTCCCGACGACCTCGATCGCCGTGACGCGGAATCCGGCCTCCCGGGAGCGGGCGACCGTGACCGGCGCGGCGGCGTTCCGCACGTCGACGACGTCGAAGCCGCGCAGCGCGCGGGGGAGATAGAGGTAGCCGGCGGCGTACCCGAACTGGGTCGCCGGTGCGTCGAAGGCGAGGTCGCCGATCAGGACCGGCAGCAGCGGGTCGACGGCGTCGAAGATCCGCAGCCGCGCGTAGCCGCCGGCGTCGTACACGCCGGCGAAGAGGCGCTGGTCGGCCGCGCGAAGGGTGCCCGGCCAGCCGCCGATCGGGATCGACCCGACCACCTCCGGGTAGCCCGGCCGCGAAATGCTCATGGTGACGAGGCTGGGGTAGGTCGCGACGAACGCGAACGGACCCGCGAGCGCGATGCTGGCGACGCTGGACAGCGGCACGTGCCGGACTTCGTGCCCGCCGCCGGCGACGAGCGCGAGGCGCATTCCGGGCAGGAAATCGTACCCGGTCAACGCGACCGGCGTTTCGGTGTCGACGAGTCCCGACGAGGGCTGGATGGCGGTGGTCACCGGCGTGGTGGCCAGGACACCCCACCCCGTCGACAGGCCCGTGACGACGACTGCCGTGACGAGAAGGCGCGTGATCCTCATGTCTCCCCCTTTCCCTGCTCCGCCCGGCTCCGCCGGGCGGTTCCCGAGGGAAGGCCCCGACGCACCCGCCGTCTCCCCTGGGCGACGGGCACCAGACGACTCCCCCCGCGTCACCCAGTTCAACGCAGGGCGGGGGAAAAACGAACGCGCGGGCCGTGGGGCGTCCCGCGGCCGCGGGCGCGCCCCGTATAATCCGCGCGCTTCCGGGGAGGAACGCATGGTCCCGACAGAGATCGACCTCGGCCGCTTCCGGCGCTGGACGATGCTGCTCTACGTGGTCGGGATCACCGCCCTCTTCGTGGCGATGATCCGCGGCTACCTCGTGGCGCTGATCATGGCGGCGGTGCTGGCGGCGGTTTCGATGCCTGTTTTCCGGCGCCTTTCGCGCTGGCTCGGCGGCCGGCAGACCCTCGCGGCGGCGCTCACCGTGGTGGTGATGCTGCTGGTCGTCGTGATCCCGCTGCTCGTGCTGCTGGGGATGATCGTGGCGCAGGGATCACAGGTGGCCGGCGACCTCCTGCCCTGGATCCAGCGTACGGTCGACGATCCGGGACCGGCCGAGCAGGAGCTGATCCGGACCCTGGGGCTGCCCGAAAGCTGGGGTCCGCAGATCCACCAGGGGCTGACCAGGATCGGCGAGGTCTCGGACCAGATCGGGAGGTTCGCGTTCGACAAGCTCTCGGGCGCGGCGGCCGGCGCGGCCGGCTTCCTGCTCCAGATGTTCGTCGCGCTGTACGCGATGTTCTTCTTCCTGCTCGGCGGCCGGCCGCTGGTCGAGAAGTTCATGTACTACCTGCCGGTCCCGCCGGGGGCGAAGAACCAGCTGATCGAGCGCTTCGCGCTCGCGGCCAAGGCCGTGATCAAGGGGACCTTCCTGATCGGGCTGATCCAGGGCGCGCTCGGCGGCCTCGCGATCTGGGCCGCGGGGGTCCCCGGCGCCGTGTTCTGGGGCGCGGTGATGGCCGTGCTCTCGGTCCTTCCCGGCGTCGGGACGACGCTCGTCTGGATCCCGGTCGCGATCTACCTGTTCGCCACCGGCCCGCTCCTGCCCGGCGTGCTCTACGTCCTCTGGAACGCGGGCGTCGTCGGCAGCATCGACAACGTCCTGCGCCCGCGGCTGGTCGGCAAGGACATCCAGCTGCCCGACCTGATGATCCTGCTCGGTACGCTCGGCGGTCTGAAGGTCTTCGGCGCCTCGGGGCTGATCGTCGGCCCGATCGTCGCCGCGCTCTTCGTGACGATCTGGGAGATCTACGGCACCGCCTTCGCGGACTACCTCGCGCCGGCGCCGCCGCCGTCCGGCGGGGCGTGAGGCGCCGGGTCCGATCCGGGCTAGACTCCCGCGCACCATGACCGACGACGGCAAGACGCGCTGCGGCTGGGGCCTCGGGGACCCGCTCTACGTCGCCTACCACGACCGCGAGTGGGGCGTCCCGGTCCACGACGACCGCCTGATCTTCGAGTTCCTCGTGCTCGAGGGGGCGCAGGCCGGCCTCTCGTGGCTGACGATCCTGAAGAAGCGCGACGCCTACCGCCGCGCCTTCGCCGGCTTCCACCCCGAGAAGGTCGCGCGCTTCGACGCCCGGCAGAAGGCGGCACTGCTCGACAACGCGGGGATCGTGCGCAACCGGATGAAGATCGAGTCCGCGGTGGGGAACGCCCGCGTGTTCCTGAAGGTCCAGGAGGAGTTCGGCTCGTTCGACGCCTACGCCTGGCGCTTCGTCGGCGGCCGGCCGATCCAGAACGCCTGGCGCACCCTGTCCGAGATGCCGGCCGAGACCGCCGAGTCGAAGGCGATGAGCAAGGACCTGAAGCAGCGCGGCTTCCGCTTCGTCGGGCCGACGATCGTCTACTCCCACATGCAGGCGACGGGGATGGTCAACGACCACCTGGTCGGCTGCTTCCGGCACCGCCAGGTCGCGCGGCTGCGGTAGGGAAGGGGAGCCCGCCGGGACCGGCCCGCTCAGGCCGGCGGCTCCCCGTGGCGGTAGATCAGCACCTGCACCCGCTCGAGCGTCACCAGTCCCTCGCTCACCATCGCGTCGAGCCGTGGCAGGAAGGCCGCGATCCGCGCCTCGCTGTCGACGATCTCGACCACGATCGGCAGGTCCTCGGAGAGCCGCAGGATCCGCGCGGTGTGGATCCGGCTGCGCGCGCCGAACCCCTCGAGTCCGCGCAGCACCGTCGCGCCGGCGAGCCCCGCCTCGCGCGCCGCGAGCACGATGGCCTCGTAGAGCGGCTTGCCTTCCGCGCGGTCGCTCTCGCCGATGAAGATCCGGAGCAACTGGGCCTGGCCTTCGAGTTTCATGGGGACCTCCTCAGGAGAAGACGAGCCGCGCCGCGGCGTCGCCGAGCCAGACCGCGACGAGGCCGCCGAGCACGCTGGCGGCCGCGTTTCCGAGCGCCGGACCGAGGCTGCCGTTGCGGACCAGCTCCAGGGTCTCGTAGCCGAAGGCGGAGAAGGTGGTGAAACCGCCGAGGAAGCCGAAGACGAGAATCGTGCGCGCCTCCGGCGACAGCAGCTGGCGGTCTCGTACGAGGGCCATCACAACACCGATCAGGAAGCAGCCGACGAGGTTGACCGCCAGCGTGCCGAACGGGAAGGTCTCGCGCGCCAGGCGCTGGACCCAGCCCGACAGGCCGTAGCGGGCGAGCGTGCCGGCGGCGCCGGCGGCGGCGAGGGCGAGGAGCTTGAGCATCGGGCCTCCGGGCGCGATTCTCGCGGCCAGCGGGCCCGCGTGTCCAACGTGCCGGGTTTCCGGTCGGGCGGGTGTGGATCGTGCCGCTGCCCGCGGGCAAGATGGCGAAGCATGGCAACGGGCGGAAAGCGAAGCGGGGAGAGCGGCTCGGGCGAAGGCGTGACCATCACGCCCCGCCTCCGACCGGCCGCGGTCGTCGTCCGTCCCGAAGCGACGGTTGCCGACGCATTGGCCCTGCTGCGCGCTGCGGGGGAGGCCGAGCCGATCCTCTACGCCTACGCGGTCGAGTCCGACGGCCGGCTGGCTGGCGTCGTTCCGGTGCGGCGCCTCGCGGTGGCCAGCCCCGGCGAGCGGCTCGAGCCGCTGCTGGTGCGTCACCCGGTGACGGTCGCGGAGGACGCGCCGCTGGCCGAGGCCCTGGCGCTGTTCCAGAAGCACCGCTTCCTGGCGCTGCCCGCGGTCGACCGGGCCGGGCGGCTGGTCGGTGTGCTCGGACTCGACGCGGTCTCGCACGAGTTCGAGGACCTGGTCCGGCGCCAGGCCTTCGACGACGCGTTCCAGCTCGTCGGCGTGCACGTCGCGCTCGGCCGGCAGGCCGGGGCGTGGGCCTCCTTCCGCGACCGCTTTCCCTGGCTGCTGTTCAATATCGGCGGCGGGCTGGCGTGCGCGCTGCTGGCGGGTCTCTTCACCCCGCTGTTCGAACGGGTGGTCGTGCTGGCGCTGTTCGTGCCGGTCGTGCTGGCGGTCTCCGAGAGCGTCGGGATGCAGTCGCTCGGCCTGACGCTCGAGACGCTGCACCGGACGGCCGGCTCGCGGCCCGGGTGGGCGCGCGCGCTGGCCCGCGAGCTGGCGGTGGCGCTGTTGCTCGGCGCGGGGACCGGGGCCCTGGTCGGGGCGATCGCCGCACTCTGGCACGGCCTGCCCGCGCTCTTCCCTGTGCTCGGGATCGCGATCGCGGCGGCGGTGGCGACCGCCAGCCTGCTCGGCGTCGCCTTGCCTTTCACGCTGCGGGCGCTGTCCCAGGACCCGCGGATCGCTGCCGGGCCGGTCGTGCTGGCCGTGGCCGACCTGGTCGCGCTGACGCTCTACCTGGTGCTGGCGGCCCGTCTGCTCGGCTGACGGCGCGGGCCGCGATTCACGGACACGCTGCCGGTGAGGCCGCGATCCCCGCGTCGCGTCCCGCGGCCAGCCCGTCCGCATCGTCGTCGTAGCTGCCGGGATCGCCTGGAGGCCCGTTCGGGCGCACCAGCAGGTACGAGGCGCTGCCGGGGGCCGGGACGAAGGGTTCGTCGGCCGCGGTGTCCGGCCCGTCGTTCTCGAGGCAGAGCGCCAGCGACGCGGGGAAGCTGCCGCCGTTGCCGCGCAGGGTGGCCAGGTCGCCGCGCACGGCGTCGTAGGTCGTGGCATCCGGGCGGGCCGTCCACGACAGGGACCGCCGGTCGGGCGCGACGGCCAGCCCGGCGACCCGGAAGGCGAACTCGCAGGCCCCGATGTCGAGCACGGCGTCCTTCCGCCGCGGGTCCGAAGCCCGGTGCCGGCGGTAGACGCGCGTCGGTTCGTGGGACGGCAGCACCGCCGGGTCGAGCGCGCGCCCCGCGTCGCGGCAGGCCGAATCGCGTCGCAGCCGGAAGTCCTCGCCCGCTTCGTCCAGGAAGCCGGGGCTCGCGCCCGTCACCGTCGTCCCGTCGTCGTGCAGCACCGCCTCCGGCGCGCCGTCGAACGACAGCCGCCAGCCGGGCTTCGCCCAGTTGTGCGACCAGTCGAGTACGCCCGAGAAGTCGAGCAGCGAGAGCGAGGTCCCGGCCGCGGCCGCGGTGGTGACGACGTTGTTGCGCGCGTCGGCCCGCTCGTCGTTGGTCGACAGCCGGAACAGCGTCGTCCGGTCGGTGCGGCGCGAAACGACCGTGTTGTTGTGGAAGTAGAGCGTCCCCTTGCGGTAGCCGGCGGTGTTGCCGGAGTCGCCGCCGTAGTGCGCGATCTGGCGATTGCCGGCGCCGTCGGGCTCGATCAGCACGTTGCCGTAGACGTGCGTCGCGCGGTAGGCCGGGTCGCTCTCGATCACCGAGCTGTCCTCGGCGTCGACCAGGTCGAGCTGGCGGTTCCCGCCCTCGATCCAGTTGTATCGCACGACCAGGCCGGCCGAGCGGTCCTTGAGCCCGTTGCCGAGCGCTCCCGGCGTCGGCGGCCCGTAGCGGTTGAACTGGAAGGTGATCCCGATCGCCGCGGTGTAGCTGTTGTGCTCGTAGGCGCTGCCGCCGTTGCCGTTGTCGTGGATGAAGTTCCCCTCGACCAGGATGTCGCGCGAGACCGTCGTCCCGGAGGAGGCCACGAACAGGCCGTTGCCGCCGTCGTGCAGCTCGCAGTTGCGGATCACCAGGTGCTCGGCCTTCTCGACGTAGATCGGCGCGGCGTTGGCGGCGTAGCTCGAGCCCGCGCCGGCGTCGTTGGTGAAGGCGAACGGGGGGCGCGCACCGCGGACGTCGAGGTTCTCGATCACGATGTACCGCGGCATCGTGTCGGCGGGGATGCTCGCGCCGCCGACCTTGATCACGCCCGCGCTCCTCGTTCCAGTAGTCGAGGGCGAGCCGCGTCGTCGCACCGTTGCCGTCGATCACCGGGAGCTGCCCCGCGGGGCCGGGGACGCCGCGCACCGTGATCGGCGCGGTCGCGGTCCCCTGCCGGCAGATGACCCACTTCTCGCGGTAGGGCGTATCGCGCCAGTGGATCAGCACGACGTCGCCGGGCTGCAGCGACTCCCAGGGGACGGCGCCGATCGAGGCGTGGGGCCGGCCGGGACCGACCTCGAAGGTCGCGGCGGCGGCGGGAAAGAGCGCGAGCGCGGCCAGGCCCGCAGCGAGGAGCAGGAAACGCGACACGGCAGACTCCGGCTCCCCACCCGAGAAGGTGGGTCCGGCGCGGCTTCACCGCCAGCCCGGGTTACCATGCGGGAAGGAGGTCCGATGGCAGGCTCGCTGCGCGCGGGCATCGACGGGACGGTCGACGCCGGGCCGCAGTCCGAGGCGTTCCGCCGGAGTCGCCCCGGTGGCTAGGCGCGAGCCGCCGGCCGGCCCGGACGACGCGGACGCCTGGGCGCGGGCGATGGAAGGGGTGAAGCCGGCTGCACCGGCCGCCCCGCGGGTCGTTCCCGCGCGCCGTCCTCCGCGCGTTCCTCCGAGGATCCCGAGGTCGATGAGCCCGCCGCGACGGGAGGGCCGTTCGAGGTTCTCGTCGAGGACGAGCGCGTCACCGGCCGCGCGTCCGACGCGCCGCGCGCGCTGGTGAAGGCGCTCGGCCGCGGCGAGCCGCCGCCCGAGGCGCGGCTCGACCTCCACGGCTTCACGCGCGACACGGCGCTCCGCGAGGTGAGCGGCTTCGTCACCCGCTCGCGAGTCGCGGGACTGCGCTCGGTGCTGATCATCACCGGGCGCGGCGAGGTGCTGCGGGCGGCGGTTGCGGAATGGCTGGCGCGGTCCCCCTGCGCGGTGCACCTGCTCGCCTTCTCCAGCGCACCGCCGCGCCTCGGGGGGCCGGGGGCCGTGGCGGTCCTGCTGCGGCGGAGCGGGCGCAGGGGGACGTAGCCCGCCGGGCCGGAGCCGCTGCCTCGCGGGGGTCGTAGCGATCGCGCCCCCGCGGCAACCAACCGGTCGAAAGGGGGCAGGACGGCATGCGCCAGGATCCGGAGCGGCAGGCCCGATTCGTCGACCTGGTCCACGCCCACCAGGGAGCGATCCGCAAGGTCGCCGCGCTTTACGCCCGCGATCCGGCCGACCGCGAGGACCTGTTCCAGGAGATCGTGCTCCAGCTCTGGCGCTCGTTCGACTCGTTCCGCGGCGACGCGGCCTTCTCGACCTTCCTCTACCGCGTCGCCCTCAACACGGCCCTGATGCGGCTTCGCCGCTCGTACCGCCGGCCCGAATTCGAGGCCGGCCGCACGCTCGACGAAGTTCCCGCCCCGACCCCGGCGCCGGAGCGCAGCGATGAGGAGGTCGAGCGGCTCTACGCCGCGATCCGCCAGCTCGGCCCGCTCGATCGAGCGATCGTGCTGCTCGTGCTCGAGGAGCGCAGCTACGAGGAGATCGCCGCCGTGACGGGCCTCACCCGGGGGAACGTCAGCGTGCGGATCGTCCGGATCAAGGAGCGCCTGCGCCGCCTGATGGGCGTCGCCGAGAACGGAAAGGACGCGAAGTCATGTTCGACGAGATGATCCAGGGAGCCTGGAACCGCGCCGGGGCGGACGCGCCGCCGCTCTCGCGCGCCGCGATCGAGCAGCTGCTGCGCCCGGCCGCGCGCCGCACCGGACGCGCGCTCGAGTTCCTCGCCGCGAGCTACGTCGCGATGCTGGCCCTGGCCGCGGTCCTGGCCGTGGCGAACCTCTACGGCTACCGCGGCAACCCGGCGATGCTGGCGGTGGAGGGGGGCGTGCTCGCGCTCTCGGCCGCCTTCGCCGCGTTCGGCGTGCGGATCTACCGGGAACTGCGGCGGATCGGGCGCTCCGACCTGCCGCTGGCCGAAGCGGTCGAGCGCCGGCTCGCCTTCCACGAGCGGCGGATCGAGCCGTGGCTGGCGATGGCCGCGACGACCCCCTGGCTGCTGAGCTTCGCGATCAACACGCTGGTCGACAATGAGGGCGGAACCTACCGGATCAACCACCCGGTCGAGTTCGGCCTCGTCACGGTGGTGATGCTGGTCGGGACCTACCTGGCACTCCGGCTCTCGCTGCTCCCGATCGTGGTCGAGATGCGCGCGGTGCTGCACGACCTCCGGGCCCAGGTCATCGAAGAGCTGCCGCGGGCCGCGGCAACCCGCCGGCGCTCGCGGGCCTGGACCGCGGTCGCGGTCGTTGCCCTGGCGCTCGCCGTCCTGTTCTCGCTGTGGCTGTGGCTCTGGCTCGGGGCGGTATGAGGCGGGGAAGGACTCGCCTATAATCCTGGCCCATGGTGCGCAGGACGCGGGTCCACCCCGCTCTGCCCGTCCTCGCGCTTCTCGCTTTCGCCTGTTCCGGCCCGCGCGACGCGGACAGGGGGGCGTCTGCGGACGCGCAGCGGGTCATCACGGACATCGGCTCGGACACGATGGTCAACCTGGCCCTCGCCTGGGCGGAAGCCTACGCGGTGAGCCAGCCGGAGGTCCGCCTGTCGGTGACGGGCGGCGGCACGGGGACCGGCATCACCGCGCTGATCAACGGCACGGCCGACATCGCCAACGCATCCCGGGAGATGAAGAAGGAGGAACTCGAGGCGGCCCGCGGCAAGGGGGTCGAGGCGATCGAGCACGTCGTGGCCCGTGACGCGATCGCGGTCATCGTCCACAAGAGCAACCCCGTCTCGCACCTGACGATCGGCCAGCTCTCCGACATCTACTCCGGGAAGATCTCGAACTGGCGCGAGGTCGGCGGGGAGGACCGCCCGATCGTGCGTCTGTCGCGTGAGACCAACTCCGGCACGCACGTCTTCTTTCTGGAAGCGGTCGTCCGCCGCGGCGACAAGAAGGACAAGACGCTGCTCTCGACCGACACGCTGCTGCTGTCGTCGTCGGAGGGCGTGACCGCGGAGGTGGTCCAGAACCCGAATGCGCTCGGCTACGAGGGGCTCGGCTACGTGACCGACGAAATGAAGGTCGTGGCCGTTTCCAAGGGGGACAACGGACCCTACGTCATGCCTTCCGCCGACACCGTCGACGACGGCAGCTACCCGATCGCGCGCGACCTGTACTTCTACACCCGCGGCGAGCCCCAGGGCGCGCTGGGCGACTACATCCGCTGGGTCACCGGCGGCGAGGCCCAGCGGATCGTCCGGGATCTGGGCTTCGTCCCGGTCAACTGAAGCGATCCGGAGCAGCCCCGTGGCGCGCACCCGGCACCCCTTCGAAGCGGCGATCGAGGCCGTCATCCGGCTGTCCGGCTACTCGGCGATCATCTTCGTCGCGCTGATCTCGCTCTTCCTGCTGCGCGAGGGGCTGCCGGCGTTCAGCGAGGTCCCGCTGGCCTCGCTCTTCGGGGCCCGCTGGTACCCGATCGAGGGCTACTTCGCACTCGGACCGCTGATCTGGGGCTCGCTCGTCGTGACGGTCGGCGCGGGGCTGTTCGCGGTCCCGCTCGGCGTGGCGGCGGCGATGTTCATCGCCGAGGTGGCGCCGCGCTGGCTGCGCGAGGTCCTCAAGCCACTGGTCGAGATCCTCGCCGGCCTGCCCTCCGTGGTCCTGGGGTTCCTGGGGATCGTGGTGCTCGTCCCGGCGATCCGCGAGACGCTCGGCCTGGCCACCGGGCTGACCGCGCTGACCGGCTCGCTGCTGCTGGCCGGGATGGCGCTGCCGACGATCGTCAGCGTCGCCGAGGATGCGCTCGACGCGGTCCCCGCGGCCTACAAGATCGGCTCGCTCGCGCTGGGCGCCTCGCGCTGGCAGACACTCTGGCGTGTCACGCTCCCGGCCGCGCGGACCGGTGTGCTGACCGCGATCATGCTCGGGATCGGGCGGGCGGTCGGCGAGACGATGGCCGTCATGATGGTCACCGGCAACGCGCCGGTCGTGATCTTCGGCCCGCGGGCCCTCGTCTCGCCGGTGCGCACCATGACTGCGACGGTCGCCGCCGAGATGGGCGAGGTCGCGCGCGGCAGCGTCCACTACCACGTGCTCTTCACGGTCGGGCTGGTGCTGTTCGTGATCAGCTTCGCGGTCAACGTGCTGGCCTCGATGGTCCTGCTGAAGCGGCGCGCTGCTGCCGGGAGGATGCTCTCGTGAGCCCCGGCGAACGCCGGCTCCTCGTGCAGCGCGTCGCGTTCTCGATGCTGGGGCTCGCGACCGCGCTGACCGTGCTGCCGATCATCCTGATCGTCGGCGTGATCGCGTGGAAGGGCGCGCCCGCCCTGAGCCCCGCCTTCCTCTTCGAGGCCCCGCGCGACGGCCTGCGGGCGGGCGGAATCTGGCCGGCCCTGGTCGGCACGATCTACCTCACGATCGGCACCGGGCTGATCGCGGTCCCCGTCGGGCTCGCGGCGGCGATCTACCTGTCGGAGTACGCCCGCGAGAACGTCTTCACGCGCGCGATCCGGATCGCGATCATCAACCTCGCCGGGATCCCTTCGGTCGTCTACGGGCTGTTCGGACTGGCGCTGTTCGTGCTGTTCCTGGGCCTCGGCACCTCGATCGTCGCCGCTTCGCTGACGCTCTCGATCATGACGCTGCCAGTGATCATCAGCACCGCCGAGGAGGCGCTGCGCGCGGTGCCGCAGAGCTTCCGGCTGGTCTCGCAGGGGATGGGCGGGACGAAGTGGCAGACGATCCGGCGGATCGTGCTGCCGCAGGCGCTCCCCGGGATTCTCACCGGCGTGATCCTCGGGCTCGAGCGCGCGGCGGGGGAGACGGCGCCGATCCTGTTCACCGGCGCCGCGCTCTTCCTGCCTCAGCTCCCGAAGTCGATCTTCGACGAGACGATGGCCCTCCCGTACCACCTCTTCGTGATCTCGACGCAGGTCCCCGGGATGCCGGTCAAGGTCCAGTTCGGGACCGCGCTCGTGCTGCTCGCCTTCGTCCTGTCGATGAACGTCCTGGCGACCTTCATCCGCAGCCATTACCGCCGGCGGAGGCAGTGGTGATCACTCCGGGCAGCCCCGCTCAACCGGCCTTCGAGCCGAAGATCGAGATCGAGAACCTGCGGGTCTCGTACGGCGACGAGCCGCCGTCGCTCGACGGCGTCTCACTGACCGTCCCGGCCCGCCAGATCACGGTCTTCTTCGGGCCGTCCGGCGGCGGGAAGAGCACGCTCCTGCGCACCATCAACCGGCTCAACGATCTCGTCGACAACGCCCGCACCGAGGGGCGGGTGCGGCTCGACGGCGAGGACATCCTCGGCCCCGACGTCGACATCACGCGCCTCCGGCGGCGGATCGGGATCGTCTTCGCGCTGCCGGTCCCGCTGCCGATGTCGATCCGCCGGAACCTCTGGTACGGGCTGGAGCTGGCCGGCGAGCGCAGCCGCCGCGTGCTGGACGAGGCGATGGAGAAGGCGCTGGCCGCCGCCGCGCTGTGGGACGAGGTCAAGGAGCGGCTCGACGAGCCCGCGATCGCGCTCTCGGGCGGGCAGCAGCAGCGGCTCTGCCTGGCCCGCGTGCTGGCCCTCGAGCCCGAGGTGATCATGCTCGACGAGCCGTCGTCGGGGCTCGACCCGATCTCGACGGCGAAGGTCGAGGCCTCGCTGCAGGAGCTCAAGAAGCAGTACACGGTGATCATCGTCCCCAGCAGCGTGCAGCAGGCCAGCCGGCTCGCCGACTGGGCCGGCTTCTTCCTGCAGGGGGAGCTGGTCGAGTGGGCGTCGGGCCGGGAGCTGTTCCTCGCGCCGAAGGACCGGCGGACCGAGGACTACCTCACGGGGCGGTTTGGCTGAGCGGGAGCGCCCGAGCCGCGCTCCGCTCCAGCGACCACCCGCCCTTCAGCCCGAAGACGAACCACCCGAGCACCAGCATCCCGGCGGCGAAGATCGTGTCGCCGACGACGCGCATCCAGCGCAGCGTCTCCATCAGGCCGGTCTGCATGAACTCCGCCGAGCGCGCGTACCACAGCCCGTGCTCGACCGAGGCCCAGGTCTGCAGCAGCCCGATCGGCAGCAGGCTCAGGAGGACCATCAGCGAGAGGCCGATGTTCATCGCCCAGAAGGAGAAGGCCAGGGGTTTCGTCTTCCAGGCCGCGGTGACGTCGAGCCCGCGCAGGCAGAACAGCATCAGCCCGATCCCGAGCATCCCGTACACGCCGAACAGTGCGGTGTGGCCGTGGACCGCGGTCGTGTTCAGGCCCTGCATGTAGTAGAGCGCGATCGGCGGGTTGATCAGGAACCCGAACAGGCCCGCGCCGACGAGGTTCCAGAAGGCGACCGCGACGAAGAAGTAGATCGGCCAGCGGTAGGCCGAGACCCAGGTCCGGACGCGGGCCAGCCGCAGGTTCCCGGTCGCCTCGAAGCCGATCAGGACGAGCGGGACGATCTCGAGCGCCGAGAAGACCGCGCCGAAGGCCAGCACGCCGGTCGGGGTCCCGGTGAAGTAGAGGTGGTGCATCGTGCCGATGATCCCGCCGGTGAGGTAGATCACGCTCGAGAAGAGCGCGGCGCGCGTCGCCGACGCCACGCTGACCAGCCCCAGGCGCGTGAACAGGAAGGCGATCGCCACCGTCGCGAAGACCTCGAAGAACCCCTCGACCCAGAGGTGGACGACCCACCAGCGCCAGTACTCGGCGATCGCGAGGTTGGTGTGACGGCCCCACATCAGGCCGGCACCGTAGAACAGGCCGATCGCGGCCGCGGCGATCACGAAGAGGCCCAGCAACTGGCGACCCTGCAGGTCGCGCTTGAAGGCCGGCGCGAGCGCCCGCCCGACGAGGAAGAGCCAGATCAGGAGCCCGGCGAAGAGCAGGATCTGCCAGAAGCGCCCGAGATCGACGTATTCGTAGCCCATGTGGCCGAACCAGAAGTTCTGGGCCATGCCCAGCTTCTGCATCACGCCGAGCCATTCGCCGGCGAACGAGCCGACGACGACGACGAGCAGAGCGCCGAAGAGCAGGTTGACGCCGAAGCGCTGGCCCCGGGGCTCGGCCCCCGCGACGGCCGGGGCGATGAACAGGCCGGTCGCCAGCCACGCCGTCGCGATCCAGAAGATGCCCGCCTGGACGTGCCAGGTCCGGGCGACGGAGTAGGGGAGCCAGTCGGCGAGCGGGATCCCGTAGAACCCGGAGCCCTCCACGCCGTAGTGCGCCGTGATCGCGCCGACCGCCATCTGCACCACGATCAGCAGCGCCACGACCCAGAAGTACTTCAGCGTGGCGAGCATCGACGGTGTCGGACGCAGCGCCAGGAACGGATCGGTCGCCGGGGCGCCGGCGCCGGGCGGCTCCTCGTCGCGCCGGCCTCCCTGGTACCAGACCAGGGCGCCGACGCCGGCCAGCAGCGCGATGAAGCTGATCACCGACCAGACCACGATCGAGCCCGACGGGCGGTTGTCGATCAGCGCCTCGGCCGGCCAGTTGGTGGTGTAGGTGATCGCCTGTCCCGGGCGCTCCGTGCCGGCGGCCCAGGCGGTCCAGAAGACGAAGGCGCCGAGCAGGCGGCGGCGTTCCGGGTCGGGAATCGTGTCGGTCCTGATCGCGTACGCGTCGCGCAGCGCGGCGAGCCCGGGATCGTGGCCGAAGAGCGCGTCGTAGTGAGCCGCGACGGCGGCGATCGAGGCCGCCCGGTCGTCGCTGATCGTGACGGTGCGGGTGACCGGGTCGTAGGTGTTGGTCCGGATCTCCTGCTTGAGGCGCGCCCTGAGCGCGGCCTGCTGCGCGAGGTCGAGGCCGGAGAAGGCCCCGCCGTGCCCCTCGGCGGCCCAGCGGTCGAGCAGGAAGACGAGCTCGCGGTGGAGCCAGTCGGCGGTCCAGTCGGGCGCGACGTAGGCCCCGTGCCCCCAGATCGACCCGAGCTCGTGTCCGCCCATCGACTGCCAGACGTTCTGACCCGACCGGATGTCGTCGCCTGTGAACAGGACGGTCCCCGACGCCGTCGCGACCCGGTCCGGGATCGGTGGCGCCTGCCGGTAGATCTCGACGCCGAAGTAGCCCAGCGTCGCGAAGGAAAGCCCCACGACGAGGGCGAATGCGATCCAGAGTCGCCTGTTGGTCATCGAAACTCCTCCATGCGGTCCGGTGAATAGGGAATTACGGACCGTCATATCCGTTATGGAGGAGAGAATACATCCGGATATTCGGATGTCAAGATCCGCTAATTAGATTCCCGGACACCCCGGAATCCGCCCGCCGGGCCCCACCCTCAGACCGCCGCGGGGCCGTGCCCGGCCGGGGGGGGCGACGAGCCTGGCCGGCCCGGATCGGGCGGCGCGGCCCCGAGCGCCTCCCGGACCCCCGGATCGACCGAGCGCAGGTGGAGGTCCCGCTGCGGGAACGGGATCTCGATCCCGGCCCGTCGCAGCGCGTCGTCGACCGCCGCCAGCACGTCGCTCTGAACGGTCATCCAGTTGTCGAAATCGCCGGTCCAGAAGCGCAGCGAGAAGTCGAGCGTGCTCTCTCCGAAGCCGAGGAAGAGCGGGTTCGGAGGCGGGTGCGCCAGGACCTTCGCGTGCCCCGCCGCCGCGCCACGCAGCAGCTCGAGCACCCGTCCCGGTTCCGTGCCGTAGGCCACGCCGACCCGGACGTCGATCCGGCGGAGCTTGTCGCTGTGGGTCCAGTTGACGACCTGGTCGGAGATCAGGTTGCTGTTCGGAACGATCACGGACGCGCCGTCGAAGGTCCGGACGACGCTCGAGCGGACGCCGATCCGCCGCACCGTCCCGGTCAGCTTCCCGAGCTCGACGACGTCGCCGATCTCGATCGGCCGCTCGAGGATCAGGATCAGCCCGGCGACGAAGTTGCTGATGATGTTCTGCAGGCCGAAGCCGACGCCGATGCTGAAGGCGCTGATCAGCAGCGTCAGCCGGTTGAGCTCGAAGCCCGACATCGAGAGGGCGACCATGAAGCCGGCCGCGAGCAGCAGGTAGCGGGTGATCGTGACGATCGCGTTGGCGTGGCCGCGGGCGATCCGGGTCCGCGGGAGGAACTCCTCCGCGAGAACGTACGCGACGAGGCGGGAGAACAGGACCGCGGCCGCGAGGCCCAGCACGAAGGTCGCGACGTCGCCCAGCGAGATGTCGAGGGCGCCGAGGACGAAGCGATGCGAGAGGCCCCGGCTGATCCAGCCGGAGACGGCCGGCACCACGGTGAAGGTGTGCAGCGTGAAGAGCGTCCAGCCGGCGGTGGCCAGGCCCACCAGGAGCCGCGTGCCGCCGGCGACGAACTGCGGCCCGTGGACGGTCGCAGTGCGAAGGTAGGCATCAGGACGGCTCACCCAGGCGCGGATCAGGATCGCTGCGAGGGCGACCAGCAGGTACAGGAACAGCGCCGAGAGCCCGGCTGTCAGACTCGACGAGGTCAGGAGCTCGGCCAGCGAGAGGTTGCCGGCGACGTTCGAGACGATCGCGGCGCCGAACAGCGCGGCCGCCAGGCCTGCGAGGACGAGCACGGCATCCCACCAGCGGCCGGCCAGCGCCCGGCGCGCCGGGCTGCCGGGGCGCGCTCCCCAGGCGATTCCGGCGAACGCGAGCAGCCCGATCAGCAGCAGGAGCAGGCGCGAGCCGAGCGGGGCCGCGACGGCCAGGGTCCGCAGCCGGTCTGCCAGGCCGAGCACCAGCAGACCGGCCAGGTAGGGCCGCAGCGCGGCCGCAACCATCGGGCCGGCGATCGAGCCGATCACCGCGATGGCGACGATCGACAGCAGGTCGTAATACGCTGCGGGAGCGCGCGGGAACAGCAGCACCTGCAGCGCCAGCACGCAGAGGATCGCCGAGCGGGCCGGTCGCTGCAGCAGCTCGAGCCCGACCGCGGCCAGCCGGTCCGGGGGCGACAGCCCCGCGACCCCCCGGCGCGCGACGGTCAGCAGCACGAACAGCGCCGCGAAGACCACGGCGCTGAACGCGATCCGGCCGGGGGACCGGAGCACCGTCGCGAACAGGCGCAGGCTCTCCTTCCAGCGTCCTTCGCCCTGCGCCGGCGTCCCGGCGGCGCGGGTGGCGAGCGCGGTCCACAGCGGAGGGCTGTCGACCCGGAGCAGTTTCGCCCGCTCGGCGCTGGCCGTCGCCTCGATCCACGCCGAGCCCTCGTCGATGATGAGTTGGAGCTCGGTGAGCTTCAGTTGCAGTTCGAGCGTCCGCTCGAGCTCGGCGCGGGTTCTGCCGTTCACGGCGTCGATCGCCCCGGCCAGCTCGTCGATCGCCTTGCGCAACACCGCCTCGGAATCCGCCCCAGCGAGGGCGCGTCCCGTCAGGTTCCAGCGTTCGCCGAGCAGGGTGAGCTCGGCCTGAAGCGCCTGCAGCGCCGTGATCCGCCGCTGGATCGCCTCCGCGGCCACATCGGCCTGCAGCCGCGAGATCCGCCACTCGTTCCCGGCGCTGAACAGGGCGCGGAAGGTGCGCTGGGCGGCCGGCAGATCCCGCTCGACGTTGACCAGCTCCTGGGCCGCTGCCAGCCGGCCCTCGATCTCCCCGTCCAGCTCGTCCATGGACCGGGGTCGACGCAGGGTGATTTCCGCGCGGCGCAGCGCCTGCCGCGACTCGAGCAGCGCGGTCGAGATCGAGACGAGCGGGTACGGGGTGGGCGGGCGGGCGGCACTCGCGGCGGCGTTGACGGCGTCGTCGGCGCCGGCCGCCGGACCGGTCGCGGCGGCCGGCTCGGCGCCCCGGGAGGGAAATCCCGGAAGCGGGAGCTGCGCCGCTGCCAGCGGCACGCCGGCACCCAGCAGCAGCAGCGCGATCGGTGCGCGTAGGGCTCGGGCAAGGGACGACACGGGGAACACTCCCCGCGCAGTCTAGTCCAGTTGGGGGACCGGCTCGTGGCGCTCTGCCGCGGCTCCCTCCGTCGCGCCCGTCCAGCGCGCGACGGCGGCCAGCAGCGCGTCGCGCTCGATCGGCTTGGTCAGGTAGTCGTTCATGCCCGCGGCCAGGCAAGCCTCTCGATCGGAGACCTGCGCGTGGGCCGTCAAGGCCACCACCGGAAGCGTCGCCCAGCGCGGTTCGCGGCGCAGCCGCACCGTGGCCTCGATCCCGTCCATCACCGGCATCTGGACGTCCATCAGCACGAGGCTCGGGTCGGCGTCGGTCAGCCGCGCCAGCGCGTCGGCGCCGTTGTCGGCGGCGACGACCCGGTAGCCCGCCCGTTCCAGGATCGTCGTGACGAGGCGGCGGTTCACGGGATTGTCCTCGACCACGAGCACCGGGCCTTCGCGGCGGCGCTCCGGCGTCGAGGATTCCACGGCCGGCGCGATCGTGGCCAACACGCGTGCGCTCAGTTCGGCCGAAGAAAACGGAACGACGAGCGGCGGCGCAGAACCGGCCGGCGCGTGGGTGGGGGCCGATGCCGGGACGATCGGGATCAGGCGCGCCGGCGTGGCGGCGCCCGAGAGCCACGCCATGCAGAGCGCCTGCGTCTCCGGCGCCGCGAGCAGTGCGTCGTCGATCAGCACCACCGCGAAGAGGCTGCCGTCGCGGCGCGCGTCGAACGCGGCCCGCGCGGCCTCGCCGGGATGCGCCGCGGCGCGGGCCCGCATTCCCAGGGTCAGGAGCGCCTCGGCGAGGCTGGCCCGCACCGCGGCGCTCGGGTGGACCACCAGGGCGGCCCGTCCGACCAGGGAGTCGCACGGCGCCGGGACCGAGGCGCGCGGCCCGGGCATCACCCCCAGCACGAACCGGAAGGTCGCCCCCTCGCCCGGCGGACTCTCGACCTCGAGTCGGCCGCCGAGAGCGCCGGCGATCTGTCGCGACAGCGCGAGACCGATCCCGGTCCCGCCCTGCGGGCGGGTACGCGAGGCGTCGGCCTGGCGGAACGGCTCGAAGATCTCGTCGTGCCACTCCTCCGGGATCCCCGGGCCGGTGTCGCGCACGGCGAGGACCAGCTCGAACCCGCCGCCCGGCTGGGCCGCGCCGGGCTGGGCGAGGATCTCGACCTCTCCCGCCGGCGTGAACTTGATCGCGTTGCCGACGAGTTGCTCGAGCACGCGGCGCACCCGCCCGGCGTCGAGCAGGATCGGTTGCGGGAGGTCGCGCCGGACGACCGTGGCGAGCGTCAGCCCCTTGGCGCGGGCGCGGGGAGCGAGGTGCGACGCCACGTCGTGGACCAGCGCGCCGACGTCGGTCGAGACCTGCGACAGCTCGAGCTGGCCGGCCTCCAGGCGCGAGAAGTCGAGCACGTCGTCGACGATCTGGAGCAGGTCGCGGGCGCAGCGCCGGATCGTCTCGACCTGCTCCCTCACCGCCGGCGCGAGCTCGTGCTCGAGCGTCAACTCGGCCATCCCGAGCACGCCGTTCAGGGGGGTCCGGATCTCGTGGCTGACGTTGGCCAGGAAGAGGTTCTTGGCCTCGCTCGCGGCTTCTGCCGCGCGGCGCGCATGTTCGATCGTCGAGACGTCGCGCACCAGCATGACGCTCGCCGCGCGGCCGTGCACCGCGGCCTGGGCGACGCTGGCCTCGGCCTCGAGCAGCCGGCCGCTGGTGTGGCGGAAGGCCAGGAAGCGCGAGCCGCCGGGGCCCGGGTCGAGCGCCGCGCGGACCGTCTCCGCGGGAGTCTGCCCGGGGGCCGTGGCCAGCAGGTCCGCCAGCGGGGTGCCGACGAGGCGGTCGTGCGCCCGCCCCAGCCAGGCCCCGGCGAACGGGTTCGCGTCGAGCACCGTGCCTTCGCCGGGCGCAACCACCAGGATCGCCTCGGGTGCGGCCTCGACGATCGAGGCCACCGCGCGCTCGCTCTCCTCGAGCTCGCGGCCGCGACGGTCCGCGACCTCGCGCAGCGAACGCTGGCGCCGCTCTGCCCCGTCGAAGAACCAGCCGCCGAGCAGTGCGAGGGCGACTCCGAGTTGAAGCACGAGCATCGGGCCGAAGCCGACCAGCCCGCCGTCGAGTCCGGCAGAAGCCCAGGCGGCCAGCCGGAGGCGCTGCCCGCCGGCCTCGATCTCCGCGACGTGCACGGTCGGGGGCGAGGGCTTTCCGGCACCGTCGTCGTACACCGGCTCGTTGCCCCGTTCCCCGGGCACCTCGATCCGGCAGCCGAGCAGCCGCGGGTGCTGCGCGATGGCCGCGCGCAGGACGGCGGTCGGGTCGACGACGACCGCGACGAGCCGCGGGCGCGACTCCGGGCCGCTCCCCGCGCGCATGACGATCATGCTGCGCCGCGCACCGTCGAGGTCGGAGAAGAGCGACGACGCTCGCGGGCCGCCCGTGCGCGCGGCGTCGTCGAGGAGCGATCGCAGCGCGGGGCCGGCGAGCCGGTCGTCCCCTTCCTGCCATCCCGGGCGGCCGGACCCGGCGCGTACGACCCGGTACGCGGCGCGGCCGCCTGCCGGTCCCGGCTCGAGCAGCACCACGTCCAGGACGCCGGGCGAGGCCGCACTCGCCGAGCGAGCGATCCGCGCCACCAGCTCGGCGGGCGGGGCCGGAGTCCCGGACAGCGAGGCCGCGGCCAGCCGCGCGACCTGCTCCGGCCCGGCGAGCGCGGCGACGACGTCGCGGGCGAGGTCCTCGGCCTCGCGCCGCAACCGGCGCTGCTGCTCTTCGCGCGCCCAGCCGCGCGCCGCACCGAAGGCCAGGGCGGTGACGGCGACGCCCGCCAGCGCGGCAGCCAGTCCCCAGCGCGTGAGCGGGCCGCCCGCCCCGCGACGCGCGCGGAAAACGGTCGCGAGGCCGATCGCGATCGCGATCGCCGCGAGCCCTGGCCCGAACCACTCCACGTCCAAAAGGTAGGCTCCGCGCCCGCCCGGGCGCCGCAACCGAGTTTCCGGTCTACCTATCGGCCGGGAGCGGGGGAACTGCAGGGAGACGCGGTCAGGGACAGCCGGAGGCCGGGCCGTCCTGGACCAGGTAGAAGTACGAGGATCCGTCCCGAAGGACCGGGTGGCGCGCCTCCGGGGCGGCCGACTCCAGGGCCGAGGGGGTCGACCCGACGGTCGCGGGATCGTTCGACCAGGGGAAGCGGTAGCGCACGGCGCCCGGGATCGGCGCGCAGCGCAGGACGACCTGCTCGCCGTCCGGCGAGCGGTCGACGGTCAGCCTCGCGGCCGCGAGCGACGCGGGATCGACGCTGCCGCAATCCCGAGCGGTCAGCGTGGCCGGAGCGGCCGAAGGCAGGCCGCACCCGCCCCCGGAGCGGGCGAGGACCTGGTAGAGGTGGTCACGGTTCGGCTCGGCGTCGTGGTCGTCGTAGCTTCGCGCGGAGGCGTCGACCGCGCCGACGAGCCGGCCGTCGCGCCAGATCTCGAAGGACCCGGTCCCGCCGCCGCCCCAGTCGACGACTTCCCCCCACGTCAGGCGAACCCCGCCCGCGGAGGCAGGGTCGAGGTCCTCCGCCGCCAGCAGGCCGCTGAACCGCGGGGGAGGCCAGCAGGCCCCGGCCGCGCAGGCCGAAGCGAGCCGCACACCGCTGACCGCGAGGTCGTCGATCACCGCGCCGCCGTCGGTGCCGCAGTCGCTCGACAGGTTGATCCGGAAGCGGACGGTGTGACCGGACCAGGACTGGAGGTTGAACTCGAACTTCCGCCAGCCCGAAATCGTCCCCGAGGCCGGGCCCGTGATGCAGCCCTGCGTCGGCGGGTAGTCGCAGCCGTTGATCCACGCCCCGGCGCCGCCCCCATCGCCGGAGCAAGGGGGTGGGGTGGTGTTGGCGAAGGTATTCGGGTAGCCGCCGATCGGGGCGATCGGCGCGAACGGCCCGCCGTCGGCCGACAGCTCGACGACCATTCCGTCCCACTTGTGCTCGATGCTGTAGTCGGCGAAGAACGAGAGCCGCGGCGAGGCCGCGGCGTCGAGCGGCAGCTCGGGACCCACGAGCCCGAAGCAGGCCAGCGGCGGGTAGCGTCCGGTGCCGAGCGGCTCGTCGTCCGACCAGTAGGACCAGTTGCCGCCGTGGTGCAGCGCGATCGGGCTGCGCGACCAGGCGGCACCGGCCCCGGTCTCGTCGTCGGTCGTCTCGCTGGTCATTTTCGCCGGCCGGGCGTCGCCGGCGTCGTCGATCCAGGTCCCTGTCTGCCGCGTGCCGCCGGCGCGGACCGTGGCCCGGCTGCCCGGTCCTTCGAGCCCGGTCGCGGCGTCGACGGCGCGCACTTCGTAGGTCCAGCTGTCTCCGGCCGGCTCGCCCAGCCCATCCCAGCCGGTGGTGAGGGCGGAATCGGCGAAGGCGGTGGCGGAGGTCTCGGACCGGAGGGTGGCGGGGCCGGGGACGAACGCCGGGTCGGTCGAGCGGTAGACGCGGTAGGTGACCGCGCCCCCGCACGGAGCGGCGACGGCGCTCCAGGCGAGTCCGACGCCGCACTCCGCGGACTCGGCATCCCCGGCCGCCAGCGTGGCGGGCGCGGCGGGCGCGGTGCGGCAGGTCGCCGAGGAAACGAGGGGATTCGAGGCGGCTGCCGGCGCCGCGCAGAGCCCCGACGCGTCGAGTGCCTCGACCTCGTAAGTGAAGGGTCCGGCACCCGCCGGGCGATCGAGCAGGGCGCCGTCGGATCCGGCGACCCGGGCCACGAACCGCCGCACGGCGCCTTCGGTGCGCCAGACGTCGTAGTGATGCGCGCCGGCAGACCGGTTCCAGCCGACCACGACGGCGTCGCCGACGACACTGGCGCTGACGCCGGTCGGTGCCGCGGGGGCGCTGCAGGCCGGCGCGCAGACCGTCACGTCCGCGCTGCGACGGATGTTCTCCCAGGTCAGTTCGACGTCGTCGAGCCGCCAGCGGATCTCGTCGCCGCTGCTGCTCGTGCAGGACACGGCACCGTCGGCCGAGTCGGCGATGTCGGCCCGGAACAGGAGCTGCAGCGTGGTCGCGTCGGCCGCCGGGGGGAGCGTCCATTCCGTGACCCGCGACGGGTCGAGGTCGGCGGTCAGGTTGGTCCCGTCGGCCGAACGGTCGCGATAGTAGCCGGAGGGACGCGTGCGGCCGTCGCGGTTGGTGAAGACCTCGACCAGGGTCCTTTCGCAGGGCTTGCCGTCCTCGTTCATCTTGAGGTGGAAGCTCTCGCGGAAGCGAATGCGCTTGAGGATGGTGGTCGTTCCCGCGTCGCCGGTGACGACCGACGGGCTGACCAGGCGGTGGTTCACCTTCGACGCCGTGCTGAGCAGCTGGCCCGAGCAGGACGGGATCAGCGCCTGCCGCGAGCCGAAGCACGGCCCGATGTTCCAGGTCGGCTCGGTGGTGCTGCAGTTCCTGTTGACGTCGAACCAGTACCAGGCTCCCGGGGTCGGCGCGGGGTCGCCGTCGTAGCACTCGCCGGAGCTGCTGGTGAAGTTCTCGGTCCAGGCTCCCGGGGTGCGGGCCTCGTCGGTCTCGAGCGCGAGCGTCACCGGCACCACGCGCGGCTCCGTCCAGCCGTCGGCGCGGACGACCAGCTCGAGCGTCGCCATCGACTCGGCCGCGCCGTCGCGCAGCGAGACCTCGAACGGAACGGCGACGGGGGCCGATCCGCCCGCCGCGAGGTCGCCGAAGGAACCCTCGGCGGTGGCGACGTAGAGCCGCGGGTCGGTCGAACGCAGCGTGGCGGTCACGCCGCGCAGGTCGGCCGGTCCGGGGTTCACGAGCGTCACCGAGAGCGCGCCCGTCTCGCCGGCGTCGAGGAAGCTGTCCCCGTCACAGCCGCCCGCGAACGAGGGCGGGGCGGCGGCCAGGTCCTGCCCGCAGCCGGCCAGCGCCCGGGCGGTGGCGGCGTGCGCCGGGCTCACGTCCTGGTAGACCGCGCTCAACTCGTCGCCGCTGGCCAGTTCGAGCCGGCCGTTGCCGAGAACGATCGGCAGGCCCGAGACCAGCGCGACGCCGCCGGAGTAGCGCCCCCCGCCGAGCGCGGAGAGGGTCGTGGTCTCCTCGTCCCCCGAAGAGGTCCGCACCGTCACGACGATCGAGGCGCCGGCGTCCGCATCGAGCGCCTCCAGCCCCGCCACGCCGTCGCAGCCGAAGCGGGGGCGGGCGAAACGCAGCGTTCCGCCCGCGGAGGAAACCGGCCCGACGGCGACGACCGCGAAATCCTGTCGCGCGCCGCCGTCGACGAACGGCGTGCCGGGGACGCTCTCCCCGACGACCTCGATGCGCCACACGCCGGCCGGTGCGCCGCCGACCGGCAGCCGCACCACCTCGACGTTGTCGTTGTCGTTCGCCGGGAACGCGTTCGGCGCCGTCGCCTCGCGTGTCGCCGCGCTGCGGTCGCGGGCGGCCCACGCGTTGCCGCGGTAGAGCGTGCCGTTCGGCGCCGTGACGACGAGGTCGAGGTTGTTGACGAGGTAGGAGGGGGAGGCGACCAGGGCCGGCGGATCGGGCCAGGTCAGCACGATCTTCAACTCCTCGGCGCGACCGTCCAGGTAGACTTCGCTGGACCAGCGCTCGCCGGTCGAGATCCCGCGGTCGCGCGGCACGTCCCAGACCGCGAGGCCGCGCGCGTCGCCGCCGAAGAAGAGCGCATCGTCGAGCTCGAGCCGGCCCCAGCCCTGCTCGTTCGTCGGCGCGTCGTCCTGCAGCAGCGAGAGGTTGCAGTCGCGGTCGCCGGCGCAGGTGAGGTTCGACTTCCCGCTGCACGTCCAGCAGTCGGCGTCCTCGGCGCAGGCGCCGAAGCTGTCCCGGCACAGGCCCACCGACAGGTCGCAGGTGTCGATCAGGCAGGGCCCGTAGTCGGCGCCCCCGCGCCCGGTCATGTTGCGCGCGCCGGCCAGCAGCGTCGCCTTGAGCAGCGCCGCGGAGGGCAGGAGCGCGTCGGCAGGCCGCGCCGCCCCGGAGGGGTAGAACCCCTTGCGGAAGTACTCGCGCACCAGCGCGGCGTAGCCCGCGACCAGCGGCGCGGCGAACGAGGTGCCGTTCACCTCGAAGGTCGAGCAGGTGCGGCCGACTTCCTTGCGGTCCGAGGTGCCGGTCACGAGCGCGCGCCCCGACATCACGATGTCGGGCTTCAGCCGCCCGTCCGTCGTCGGCCCGCGCGACGAGAACTCGGCGACGTTCTCCGGGTCGAGCGCCTTGGTCGGGTCGGGATCGGCCTGGATCCGCGCGTCCGACGCGCCGACGGTGAGCACGTTCTTGGCCGTGCCCGGGGAGGCGAGCGAGCCGGCGTAGGGCCCGCTGTTTCCGGCGCTGAAGACGATCAGGAAGTCGGGGTGGTTCCACGCCATCCGGTCGGTGAAGAAGGCCAGCGTGTCGTACTGGTTCCGCGCCACGCCCCACGAGTTGGTCGAGATCCGGGCGCCGGCGTCGCGCATCTGCTCGAACATCCGGTCGACGATCAGTGGGACCGGCAGCCCGAGCCCGACCAGCCGCCCCTGGTCGTCGCCGAGGTCCTCGACCACCAGTTTCGCCAGCGGGGCGACCCCGTCCCCGGGATCGTGGTGCGGGCCGAGCGGGTTCGCCTCGGTCGCCGGATTGGTCGGGTCGTCGCCGGCCGCCGAGACCGCGGTCCAGGTCCCGTGCGGATCGCCCGAACGCACGTCGTACGCGGTGGCCGTGGCCTGGAACGAGCCGAGCAGGTTGTAGGCGACGATCTTGCGCCGCGAGAGGTCGACCGGGATCGGGCCGGCCAGTGCGCCGTCGGCGGGAACGCTCGAGACCGGCGGCAGCCCGTGCAGGTCGTCGATCGTCCAGCAGGCGTCGGGATCGACGCCGCTGTCGGCGATCCCGATGATCTCTCCGTCTCCGAGGAGTCCCCGCTTCCAGACCGTCGCGGACTTGGAGTAGTTGCGCTTCCAGAAGCGGTCGTAGGACTGGCCGATCCAGACCGCGTCGTCGTTGAACAGCTCCACCGCACCGCTGGGCTCGAGCGCCACCACCTCGTCGAGCGCCGCGACGCGCGCGAGCGCGACGCGCAGGCCCGAGCGCGGAACCGAGAGCGCGAGCAGCGCGATCGGCCCGTCGCCGGCGATGCCGTCGAGGACGAGGCCCGGGAAGGCCGCCGCGACGTCGCGCGCGAGGTCCTCCGCGGTCCGCCCCGGCCCGAGCAGCGCGAGCGCGTGGACCCGGAACGCGTCGAGCCCCTCGCCCGGCAGCGCACCCCGGGTCGGCCGCCCGGCCGCGATCCGCGCGAGCGAGCGATCGTACTTGTAGCCGGGGCGGTAGCGGCCCACCCAGCGCACCCCGGGCAGGCCCGCCGCCCGCCCGAGCCCGACGGCGTCGGCCCGCACCAGGTACGCTTCGCGCGGCACGGCGAAGAGCGGCTCGACCCCGGCTTCGGCCAGCGCGGCCCGCTCCGCCGGCCCGGGGGGGTCCGCGAACTGGACCAGGGCAAGCCGCGGCGCGGCCGAGGACAGGTCGTCGAACCCCTCGGGCTCGGGGGCGATCGCCGAGAGGTCCGGCTCCCCGTCCGCGAGCGGTTCGAAGGCGGTGGAATCGAACAGGATCGCGTGGGGCCGGGCGAGCAGTTCATCCGGAGATGGGTCCGCCTCGCGACCGCCCGCGGTGCCCAGCCCGAGCAGGAGCGGGCCCCTCCAGCGGCCGGGAAGCGGCGCGTCGGCTGCCGGAACGGCCCCCTCGTCACCAGCCGGCGGGCCGGCCGGCGAGCCGGCCGGCGATGGAACAGGCGGGACGAAGGGCCCCCGGTAGGGCGCGGGCGGACGCGATGCGTCGCCGGCGAGTGCCGGAACGGCGGCGGCTGCCGAAAACAGGCCCGCGATAATAAAAAGGCGGGCCCGCCCGGCGCCCGCGATCCTGCCTGCCATGCCAAGCAAGTACCGTCACAGGGGCCGCAGCGCAAGTAAGGGAGCGGCCCGGCCCCGCGGCAGGCCCGGCTCCGGCCCGGGGCCGGGGCAGCCCGGGCACCCGCCGGACCGGGAGACGGGACGAACGGTCCCGGCCGGCGGCCGGTGAGCGTTGACACCCGTCGGGCGCGGCTCTTAGCATCGACGGTGTTCCCCCCTGGTGTGCGTTTTCCCGGAACCCGCCGTCGACGAGCCGCGCTGTCGCGCCGCCGCACGGGGCGGTGGAGGCCTGCGCATGGCGTTCGAAGGCGTCAGCTCGATCTGGATGAACGGCCGGATGGTTCCCTACGCGGAGGCCAACATCCACATCTGTTCCCACGTCATCCACTACGGCTCCTCGGTGTTCGAGGGGGCGCGCTGCTACAAGACGCCGAACGGCTCGTCGTGCTTCCGCCTGCGCGAGCACATCCACCGCCTGGTCGACTCGGCCAAGATCTACCGCATGCAGGGGGCCTTCACCGAGGACCAGCTGGTCGAGGCGTGCCTCGAGACGATCCGCGCCAACGGCTTCGAGGAGTGCTACATCCGGCCCGTGATCTACCGCGGTTACGGCACGCTCGGCGTCAATCCGTCGAAGTGCCCGGTCGACACCGCCATCGTCGTCTGGTCGTGGGGTGCCTACCTGGGCGAAGAGGCCCTGTCCAAGGGTGTCGACGTCACGATCTCGACCTGGAACCGGATGGCTCCGAACACGCTCCCCGCGCTCGCCAAGTGCGGCGCCAACTACATGAACTCGCAGCTGATCAACCTCGAGGCCCGGGCGCGCGGCTTCACCGAGGGGATCGCGCTCACGACCGACGGGCTGATCAGCGAGGGCTCCGGCGAGAACGTCTTCGTCGTCTGGCGCGGAAAGATCTTCACCCCCGGCCTCCAATACTCGATCCTCGCCGGCATCACGCGCGACTCGGTGATCACGCTCGCGAAGGAGCTGGGCTACGAGGTCGTGGAGAGCGCCCTCCCGCGCGAGGCGCTCTACGTCGCGGACGAGGTCTTCTTCACCGGAACGGCGGCGGAGGTCACGCCGATCCGCTCGGTGGACGGTGTTTCGATCGGGACCGGCACCCGGGGCGAGGTCACGCACCGCATCCAGGAGGCCTACTTCAACGAGGTGAAGGGGGCGAAGCCCCGGCACCCCGAGTGGCACCTGAGCGTCCGGCCGTAGGGGGGGCTAGCCGGGCAGGAGCGGGACCGCCGCGAGACAGGCCGCCAGCCGGCCGGCGTCGTGCGGGGGGAGCAGCGCCACGGCACCCCAGCGCCGGGCCTGGTCCGCCGCGCCGGCGAGGTGTTCGGGCAGCAGGGCCACCGCCGCGGCGTGGCGGGAGAGGGTCCGGATCACCTCCAGCCCTTCCTCCTCCAGCGAGACGAGGTCGACCAGGACGAGCCCCGGGCGGTTCTCGGCGGCCACCGTCCCGGAACCGCCGGGCCGGAGGCCCAGGAGCGACCAGGCGCGCTGCAGGTCGGGGACCCGCCGCGGCGAGAAGCCGGCCATCCGGATCCCCTCTTCGAGCTCCGGCAGGCGAACCAGGTCGCGTGAAACCAGCATGGCCCAGCGCAGCACCGTCCCTCCGGGCTGTCGGCCCCGCCGGGAGCCGGGCTCCCGGGAGGCGTCGGTTGTCCCCGCCGGGGCGCGAAACCTAGATTCCGAGCGGGGGGCGAGAGCCCCGCCGCGGTCCGTCGGTGACCGGCCCGGCCCGGGGATTATCCCCCGAGTCGCGCGCGGCGCCGGGCGCGGCGTTGTCATCCCGGGAGACGGCCGTGCACATCAACGATCTCTTGAAGGCCGCGTCCGACAAGGGCGCTTCCGACCTCCACCTGAAGGTCGGCTCGTACCCGATCGTCCGCGTCGACGGCCACCTGCTGGCGATGACCGAGCACCCGCGGCTGATGCAGGAGGACGCGGTGGCGATGGCGTTCTCGATCATGAGCGCGCGCCAGAAGCAGAAGTTCAAGGAGAACCTCGAGATCGACATGGCCTACTCGGTCCCGGGGCTCGGCCGGTTCCGTGTCAACTGCTTCCAGCAGCGCGGCGCGGTCGGAATGGTCTTCCGCGTCGTGCCGGTGAAGATCCCGACCGTGCGCGAGCTGACGCTCCCGACGGTGCTCGAACAGATCGCCTCGGAGGCCCGCGGGCTGATCCTGGTGACCGGGACGACCGGCTCGGGAAAGTCGACGACACTCGCCGCGATGATCGACTACATCAACGCGACGCGCTGCGAGCACATCATGACGATCGAGGACCCGATCGAGTTCCTGCACCGCGACAAGAAGTCCCTGATCAACCAGCGCGAGGTGGAGGTCGACACGAAGTCCTTCGCGGACGCGCTGCGCTCCGCCCTGCGGCAGGACCCGGACGTGATCCTGGTCGGCGAAATGCGCGACTACGAGACGATCGAGACGGCGCTGCTCGCGGCCGAGACCGGCCACCTGGTGCTCTCCACGCTGCACACGCTCGACGCCACCGAGACGATCAACCGGATCATCTCCGTCTTCCCGCCGCACCAGCAGAAGCAGATCCGCCTGCAGCTGGCGGCGGTCTTCCGCGCCTGCATCTCGATGCGGCTCGTCACCCGGGCCGACGGCCAGGGGCGCGCCCCGGCGGTCGAAGTGCTGCGCGTGACGCCGTACATCCGCGAGTGCGTCGAGAACAAGGACAAGACGAAGATGATCCGCGACGCGATCGCGCAGGGCACCTCGCAGTACGGGATGCAGACCTTCGACCAGTCGCTGCACCAGCTCTGGCAGGCCAAGGTCATCACCAAGGACGAGGCGCTCCTCCGGGCCACCAACCGCGACGAGCTGCGGCTGCGGATGGAAGGGATCGAGTCGACGTCCCAGTCGACCCAGGCCGCGATGCAGGATGCGCTGGTCGGTGCCCCCGCGCCGGCCGGCGAATCCGGATCGCCCAAGGTGGCGCCGCGCCTGAACCGTTCCTCGCTCCAGGACGACTTCCCGCCGCTGCCGCGCAAGAGCTAGCCCGCGCCCCGCGGGGCCGCGATCCGGCTGCGGTCCGGCCGGCGCCGCGCGTGTATCCTCGCCGGATGCCAGGCACGAAGAGGACGGCCTTCGACCGCGCCGTGGCGGCCCTCGCGCACCGGGCGCTCAGCCTCGGCGAGCTGCGCCGCCGGCTGGCGCGGGCCGGCCACCTGCCCGAGGAGATCGACGCGGCGTTGAAGCGCCTGGCGGAGCTGCAGCTCGTGGACGACCGGGCGGTTGCCTATAATCACGCCCGCTCGCGCGCCGCTGCCGGGCGCAAGGGTCCGGCGCGCGTGCGGGCCGAGCTCGCCGCGCGCGGGATCGCCGGCGCCGACGCCGAGAGCGCGGTGGCCGCGGCGTTCGACGGGGAGGGAGTCGCCGGCGCCGCCGCGCGGGCGTTCGAGCGGTTCGCGCGCGGCAAGCCGCGGCCGCTGGCGGCGGCGGACCGCGCCAGGGCCGCGGCGCGACTGGCGCGCGCGGGCTTCCCGGCGGCGATCATCCGGTCGATCCTCGCGTCGGACGGCGCGGGGGACGACGGCGACGGTGCCGAGGGCGTCACCGACGCCGCGGCCGACGAACTGCTCCTCGACGGCATCGACGACGAGTCGGGCGAGCACGAACCGGGCGCCCTGCGCGGCGCCGAGGACTGACCACCATGCATTCCCGCGACGTGCGCCGGACGTTCCTCGAGTTCTTCGCCCGGCAGGGCCACCAGGTCGTGCCCTCCTCGCCGCTCGTGCTCCCGGCGGACCCGTCGCTGCTCTTCGCGAACGCCGGGATGAACCAGTTCAAGGAGGTCTTCCGCGGACACGACCACCGCCCCTACCGCCGCGCGGCCTCGTCGCAGAAGTGCCTGCGCGTCTCCGGCAAGCACAACGACCTCGAGGAAGTGGGCCGCACCCCGCGCCATCACACCTTCTTCGAGATGCTGGGGAACTTCTCCTTCGGCGACTACTTCAAGCGCGAGGCGATCGTCTGGGGCTGGCAGCTGATGACGGAGGTCTACGGCCTGCCCGCCGAGCGGCTCCACGCGACGGTCTTCGCCGGCGACGCCGACTTCCCCGGGGACGAGGAAGCGGCTCGCTACTGGGAGAGCGAGGCGGGGGTCCCGGCGTCCCGGGTCACCGCCCTCGGCCGCAAGGACAACTTCTGGCAGATGGGCGACACCGGTCCCGCCGGCCCGTGCAGCGAGATCCACATCGACCTGCGCCCGCACGACCCGCTGCCCGCCACGCCGGCGACCGATCCCGAGCGCTACATGGAGCTCTGGAACCTCGTCTTCATGCAGTTCGACCTGCAGCCGGGCGGGAAGGTCGGGAAGCTCCCGGCCCCGTCGGTCGACACCGGTGCCGGGCTCGAGCGCGTGACGGCGGTGCTGCAGGGGGTCGCTTCGAACTACGACACGGACCTGTTCCAGCCGATCATCCGGAGCGTCGCGGCGGAAGCGGGCGTCGAGTACGGGGCCGGCGGCGACGCGGATGTTTCGCTGCGCGTGATCGCCGACCACCTGCGCGCGATCGCCTTCCTCGTCGCCGAGGGGATCATCCCCGGCCCGGAGAAGCGCGGCGCGGTGCTGCGCCGGATCATGCGCCGCGCGATGCGCCACGGGCGGCTGCTCGGCGCGCCGACCCCCTTCCTGGCCCGGCACCTCGAGGATGTGGCCGCCGTGCTGGGCGACCAGTACCCCGAGCTGCGCGAGCACATGGGAACGATGCAGAAGGTGGTGCGGCGCGAGGAGGAGCGGTTCGACCGCACGCTGGCCGACGGCTTCGCGCTGCTCGACGGGCGGATCGACGCCGTGCTGGGGGAGGGAGGCCGGCGGTTCCCCGGCGACGAGGCGTTCCAGCTCGAGAGCGAGCGCGGACTGCCGATGGATCTCGTGCGCGACGCGTTGGAAGAGCGCGGGCTCGCGCTCGACGAGCCGGCCTACGAGGCGGCCCGGGCGCGGCACGTCGCGACCTCGCGCGTGCTCAAGGCGGACGACGGGGATCGCGTCGAGCTCGAGGTCCTGGCGCCATGGCGCGGGCAGGGCTCGCGCTTCGTCGGGCGCGCGACGCTGCGGGTCGACGCCGCGCGGGTGGTCGGGCTGCTGAAGGACGGGCGGCCGGTCGAGCGGCTCGCGGCCGGGGAGGCCGGCGACGCGATCCTCGACGAGTCACCGTTCTACCCGGAGGCCGGCGGCCAGGTGGGAGACCACGGCCTGCTCGTCGGAGGCGAGGCCCGGGCGCGCGTGACCGGGGCCCACGCTCCGATCAGCGGCGTCACCCTGCACCGGGTGGAGGTCAGCGAGGGGACGCTCGCCCGGGGCGCCGTCGTGGTGCTCGAGGTCGACGCGGCCCGGCGGCGCGCGATCATGCGCCACCACACCGCGACCCATCTCCTGCACGCGGCGCTTCGGCGCCAGCTCGGGACGCACGTCCGGCAGGCCGGCTCGCTCGTGGAGCCGGAGCGGCTGCGCTTCGACTTCGCCCACTACGAGCCGGTGGAACCCGAGGTGCTGCGCGACATCGAGGCCGAGATCAACGAGGCGGTGCTGGCCGACCTGCCGGTCGAAACGGCCGAGATGCCGCTCGACGAGGCCCTGGCGAGCGGCGCGATGGCCTTTTTCGGCGACCGCTACGGCGACCAGGTGCGCGTCGTTCGGATCGGGGATGTCAGCCTCGAGCTGTGCGGAGGGACCCACGTGCTGCGGACCGGCGAGATCGGGACCACGGTGCTGGGGGGCGAGCGAGGGGTTGCGGCCGGGGTGCGGCGGATCGAGGCGCTCTCCGGGATGGCGGCGCTGGCCCGGGCCCGCGAGGAGTTCGACCGCACGCGTGACATGGCGCAGTCGATGGGGGTCGCCTCCGACGCGATCGCGGAGGAGCTCGGGCGCCGGCTCGAGGCGCTGCGCCGGCTGCGGCGGGAGAACGAGGACCTCCGCCTCAAGCTGGCCCACGGCGGAGCGGAGACCGACGCCCCGGCCGAGGAGGTCGACGGCCTCCAGGTCATCGCGCGCCGGGCCGACGGCCTGGCGAAAGGGCAGCGGCGCGACCTGCTCGACACGCTGCGCCAGCAGCACCCGCGCGCGGTCGTGGTGCTGGCGGCCGCCGACGAGGGGAAGGTCGCCCTGCTCGTCGGCACCGGCCGCGAGGTCGGGGACGCGGTCGACGCGCGGCTGGTCGTGAAGGCGCTGGCCGCGATCGCGGGCGGCGCGGGTGGGGGCGGCCGCCCCGACCTGGCCGAGGCGGGAGGGCGCAACCCGGACGCGCTGCCCGAGGTGCTCGCGCGCGCCGCAGAGGCCGTGCGCGGAGCCCGCCGCTGAGTGGCCCGGGCGAGACGTCCGGACCGGACGATCCGCCGCCTCGGAACCTACATTTGATCCCGGGACATGAGACTCCGGGACTCCGCAGGGCCTCGCGCCGTTCGGCGCGTGTCGGTCGCGTTCGGCGCGGCCTGCGGCGTGCTGTCCGTCGTCGCCGCGAGTCTCGCGTCTCCCGCCTCTTCCCGGTCGGCGGCGATCGGCAAGCCCTACCAGCTGCTCATCGAACGGACCGCCGAGCGCCACCAGCTCGACCCGCTCCTGCTGGCGGCACTGGTCGAGGTCGAGTCGGGGCGCAACGCCGAAGCGGTTTCTCCCAAGGGGGCGCGCGGACTGGGCCAGCTGATGCCGGCCACGGCCCGCCGCTTCGACGTCGGCGACGTTCACGACCCGGCGGAGAACCTCGACGGGGCGGCGCGCTACCTGGCCTGGCTGATCGAGCGCTACCAGGGCGACCTGACCCTCGCCCTCGCCGCCTACAACGCGGGGGAGGGGGCGGTCGACCGGCACCTCGGCGTCCCCCCGTACCCCGAGACGAAGGCCTACGTGCGGAAGGTGCTCGGACGGGCCGGGCTTCGGGAAGGGATGACGCGGCGGAAGGGGCCCGACCCGGTGCGCCTCCTCCGGCAGCCCGACGGCACCGTCCTCATCACCAACCAGTAGCCGCCGGGACCGGTCCGGCTCCCAGTACAAAATCGTAAATGAAGACTGTTAATTCGGGAGACGTCCGACCCCGCAATCCGCCGACACCGGCTTGGCACAAGGAGTTTTCCTTGCCGTCCTTCCCCGCCAGCGTACTTTTCCGACCGGACCGGGGGGGACCGAAAGGTCCCCCCTAGGCATTTTCTCTCAGTCCGGAAAGGGGGTCGGTCGTCGGTCGGAGCGCGTGTCACGAGCCAGGAGAGAACCGAGATAGAACTGGTAGAGGAGTTCAGGTCAGGAACCCAAGGGAAAAGGAGTCGAGTTCATGAAGAAGCTACTCTTCATCGCGCTGCTGGCGGTTCTTTCGCTCGGTTGCGCGATCACCGATTACCCGGTGATCACGGACAGCCGCGGCGCCGACGGCAACGGGGTGATGACCGGCCAGTACGACCTGGCCTACATCGTCCCGAGCAGCCAGATCGCGACGATCTGGGACGACGGCACCGACGAACTGTTCACCCTCGTGTCCCAGGACTGGAAGGGTGACCAGTGGCTGAAGACCTACAACAACTACGATCCGAGCGGAGCCGTCACGTTCCTCGACCAGACCTACTGCGATCCGACGTTCGACAGCAGCTTCTGCGCGATCGCCACGGCCTGGAATCCCGACCTCCCGAACGCCTACGTTCACGGCGATCAGGGCGCCGGGTACAACAACGTCGACGATCCGTTCGACTACGTCGCCGACTTCAACTGCAACGGCGCCCGTTCGCTGTCGCTGCTCGTGTCCTACACGAGCCGGATCGGCGAGTGCGGCAGCGGCGTCTGGGCCGACAAGCAGGGCGCTGCCTACGAGTTCAGCATCCTGGAGCGGACCAGCTTCCGCGGCAAGAGCATGTATCACATCCCGCTGGACAGCACGGTGGCCTCGTTCTCGATCAACGGCAAGGACATGCCGGTCTACGGCCGGTTCAACCTCTACGTCGACGACTACATGCGCACCGTGATCCCCGTCAGCTCCAACGCCCGGTACCAGCTCAACGCGCTGAACCGCGCGGTGCAGCAGGACGGCCACTTCCTGGACGTGGACATGACCTACGGCTCGCTGATCGCGAATTTCAAGGTTTACGTCAGCACCGTCCAGAACGCGCTCGACCGGCTCTGAGCGGAAAGGGAGAACCGATGAAAAAGCTCCTGCTCAGCGCCCTCGTTCTCGCCCTCGCGGCCGCCGGCTGCGCGGTGACCGACTACCCCGTCATCACCGATGACCGGGGCAGCTACAGCGGCATCATCCGGACCGGCCACAAGGCCTACGTCGTGCCGACCTCGCAGATCGCGACGATCTGGGACGACGGTTCGGACGAGCTCTTCTCGATGGTCTACCAGAATCAGTACGGGGACCAGAAGCTCTACACCTTCAACAACTTCGATCCCACGGCGTCGGTCCTGTTCCTGGACCAGACCTACTGTGACTGGCGCTACGACGGGTGCGAGATCGCCCGCGCGTGGAATCCGGCCAACGCCAACATCGACGATCCGTTCGACTACGAGTTCTTCCCGGACTGCTCCGGGGCCCGCTCGCTGTCGCTGCTGATCAGCCAGAGCAGCCGCCTCGCCGAGTGCGGCGACAAGCTGCCGATGGCCGACAAGCAGAGCGTCATGGCCGAGTTCGCCAACCTCGCGACCACCACGTGGCGCGGCGGGGTGGCCTACGTGCTGCCGATCAACGCCGAGAACACCGCGGTGAGCCTGAACGGGGTGAGCGCGCCGCTCTACGGCCAGTTCACGACGTTCGTCACCGGCGGGATGGACCTGGTCATTCCGGCCACCCCGAACCTCCGCCACGAGCTGCGCTGGCTGGCGGACTACGTCGGGAAGAACGGAACCCAGGCGAACGTGACGCTGACTTACGGTTCGGTTAGCGCCAACCTCTCCATGGCGTTCTCCGCGAACGGGATCAACTACAACCTCAATCGCTTCTGACCCTGCCTGACGCGCCGATCGACGGGGGGCGGCTCCGCAAGGAGCCGCCCCTTTTTCTTTGGCCCGAGGCCCTCCCGACCGAACGGCGATCGACCGGGAGCCCCGCCGCGGCCAAGACTAACTAAGAGTATGGGTTGGGAGCGTAATAGGGGCGGCGTCCCGGGTGGAAATCCGCGAATGGCGCGGAAAAATCTGCTTGCGGCATCCCCGGGTCGGCGTAGATTCCGCTCGGTTCAGATTGCTGATTCGCAATCCAGGGACAGACCATACTGGAGAAAGGGGGTAGTTAGTCAGGGTGAGCGCGCACGTTGAACTGGTAGAGAGACGGAAACCAAGTCAGGTAACCAAGGGAAAAGGAGTCAATCCATGAAGAAGCTTCTCTTGATCGCCCTGCTCGCGGCTTTCTCGCTGGGCTGCGCGGTCACGGATTACCCGGTGATTTTTGACAGCCGGGGCGCCGATGGCAACGGTGTGATGACCGGCCAGTACGACCTGGCGTACATCACGACCTCCCAGGTTGCGACGCTCTGGGACGACGGCAGCGACGAACTGTTCACCCTCGTGTCCCAGGACTGGAAGGGCGACCAGTGGCTGAAGACCTACAACAACTTCGATCCGTCGGGTGCCATCAACTTCCTCGACCAGACCTACTGCGATCCGACGTTCGACAGCAGCTTCTGCGCGATCGCGACGGCCTGGAACCCGGACCTGCCGAATGCCTACCCGCACGGCGACCAGGGTGCCGGCTACGGTAACGTCGACGACCCGTTCGACTACGTTGCCGATTTCAACTGCAACGGTGCCCGCTCGCTCTCGCTGCTGGTTTCCTACACCAGCCGCTACGGTGAGTGCGGCAGCAGCGTCTGGGCCGACAGGCAGGGTGCCGCCTACGAGTTCAGCCTGCTCGACAAGGTCAACTTCCGCGGCCAGAGCGTTTACCACATCCCGGTCGACAGCACCGTGGCTTCCTTCACGGTCAATGGGTCCGAGATGCCGGTCTACGGCCGGTTCAACATGTACATGAACGACAAGCTCCAGGTCGCCTTCCCGATGACCCCGAACGCTCGCTACCAGCTCAATGCGATCAATCGGGTGATCGAGCGCGACGGGCACTTCATGGACGTGAACATGACCTACGGCTCGCTGAATGCGAACTTCAAGGTCAACGTGACCACGGTCCAGAACGCGCTCGACCGGCTGTGATAGACGGAACCTTGGGCAGGATAAAAGGAGCGAGACCATGAAGAAGCTGATTCTTTGCGCGATTGTCCTCGCGTTCCTCGCGGCGGGCTGCGCGGTGACCGACTACCCGATCATCACGGATGACCGGGGCAGCTACAGTGGCATCATTCGTACGGGCCACAAGGCCTGGATCCAGATCTCCCAGGTCGGGACGATTTGGGATGACGGTTCGGACGAGATCTTCAACATGGTCTACCAGAATCAGTATGGTGACCAGAAGCTGTACAGCTTCAACAACTTCGATCCGACCGCGTCCGTGATCTTCCTCGACCAGACCTACTGCGACTGGCGTTACGAGGGCTGCGAGATTACTCGTTCGTGGAACCCCGCGAACGCGAACATCGACGACGTCTTCGACTACGAGTTCTTCCCGGATTGCTCCGGTGCGCGTTCCCTCTCCCTCCTGGTTTCTTACACGACCCGGTACGGCGAGTGTGGTGACAAGTGGTCCAACGTCCAGGACAAGGCGGCCGAGTTCGCCAACCTCGCCACGACCACCTGGCGCGGTGGTACCGCCTACGTGGTCCCGGTCAACGCCGAGACCACCTCGGTGTCGCTGAATGGCGTGAGCGCGCCGATCTACGGCCAGTTCACCGCCTTCATCACCGACAAGAACAACACCGTTATCCCGATGACCCCGAATGCTCGTCACGAGATCGCCTGGCTGAGCAACTACGTGGCCCAGAACGGCACGCAGGCCAACGCGACGATCACCTTCGGTTCGGTCAGCGCCAACTTCAACATGGCGTTCGCGGCGGACGGTCTCACCAACAACCTGAACCGGTTCTGATCTAGCACCGCGCGCTCAAACTGACGGGGGCGGCCCTTCGGGGCCGCCCCTTTTTATTTTCCGGCGGGGAGCGCCGGTCGAGCGCGCGCCGCCGCGACCGCGGCGGCCGGATCGACGAGGCCGTGGCCGTAGTCGTCGTCCGGTCCGGCCGGGCCGAGGTCCCGCGCCGTTTCGCGGAGGATCGACTCGACCTCCGGCACCGGCAGCTCGGGGCGGACCTGCATGACCAGCGCGGCAACCCCGCCGACCCAGCCGACCGCGAACGAGGTTCCCGCCTCGAGCGTGAGCGAGTTCGGGTGGGGTGCACCGGGGACCGGGATCTGCCACCCCGGCGCGGCGAGGTCCGGGAAGACGCCCGAGCGGCCGCCGCACGGGGAGGGCCCGCGCGAGGAGGGGCCGATCACCGCGAGCGCCTGGTCGACGGCGGCGATCGCCAGCGGGCCGGCCGCACCCGGCACGAACCCTCCAAGCGCTGCGGGGGCCTGCCCGCTCGCCGCGCCGGGACCGTCGTTGCCGGCCGCGAAGACCGGGACGATCCCCGTGGCGCGCGCGGCCGACACGAGCGCTCGATCGCGCGGGTCGCAGTTGGACTTCCCGTGCCCCCACGCGCCGAGCACCACGTCCGGCCGGGCCTCGAAGATCATCCAGTCGGCGGCGAGCGCCATGTCCACGTTGTTGTAGCTGTTGAAGCGATTCGCGAGCGCGGCGACCCAGGTGGCTCCCGGGGCGGCCCCGAAGTCCTGTTCCTCGAATGGCCGGGCCACGGCACAGGCGAGGACCTGGGAGCCATGCGGCTTGGTGTCGACCGGTTCGCTGCGCTCGCCGCGCGGGTCGTACCAGGACCGTTCGGGCCGGCGGCCCGCCGCGAGCAGCACGTGGTCCCCCATCACCCCGCTGTCGAGGCTCCCCACCACGATGCCGCGCCCGTCGACTCCGGCCTCCCAGAGCGGGCGCAGGCCGAGCGCTTGGACCCCCCAGCTGTCACCCGGCGGGATCTGGGGCGCCGCCCGGATCGCCGCGGCCGACTCGCGCCGCATGTCGCGCACCGAGTCGTATTCGGGGATCAGTTCCGCCACCGCGGGGTGCGCGCGCAGCGGCTCGAGTGCGGCCGGCTTCGCGGAGAGGTAGACCCGGTTCCGGTAGCGCAGGTAGCGGACGAACTCCACCCGCCCGTCCGCCGCCAGCTCGTCCAGCAGGGGACCGATCGTCTCTCGCCCGCGGTCGGCGACGGTCCCGAGGGCTTCCAGCGACTCGGCGCGGCTGGCCTGGCGGGTCAGGCCACGTTCGAGCTGGCCGGCCAGCAGCGCCTCGGTGTCGACCTGCTCGCGCAGGTCGACGAGGAGGCGCAGGTAGCCCTCGCCGGACAGCTTCCGGCGATCGGAGAACCGGGAGTCGAGCGGCCGCGCGGAGGCCGGCCCGGGATCGGCCTCGAGGGGTATCGGGCGCGCCTGCGGGGCGCTCACGCCGGCTCCCGCTGCCGGGGGGGCGTGGGGAGGGGTGCGGCAGCCGGACACGAGGCCGAGCGCTGCGAGCGCCGCGAGCCCCGTCCCGGGGATTCTGCGGACGCCGGACCGCGCACCGGCCCGCGATCGCGCGGCGCGCGCGGGAAGCCTGCCCTTCATCGGTTCGGTTCCCGGGTGTTCGCCTTGTTCGTCCGCGGGGAAGGGGTGCTCAGGTCGCGTCGTCGTCATGCGGGGAGTGTAAGTCGCCGAGCGATAGCCGGTCGAAATCCGGTCCGTGCGGGGCGGCAGCTTTCGTCGTACATTGCGACGGCATTCGGGGCACTTTCGGGGCGACGGACGTTGAGGAGGAGTTGATGCGGGCCCATACCCCGCCCTTCGCCTCGGCGAGGTCTCGCCTCGCCGTCCGGCGCCCTGGTCCCATTCCCAGAAACCCGCTTTCGTTCCCGTTCTCCGGAGGTATTCGCATGATCGACGTGAGGCAGGGTCTTTCCGCCTTCGCAACGGCCGGACTCGCCCTCACCCTTTCCTTCTTCACAGCCCCGCCGGCGCTCGCCCAGCGCGTCAACCAGGTGGATTTCGCCACCGGTTCGGAACAGGTCCGGATCGGGCAGCGGACCGGCGACCAGCTGGGACAACAGGTCGCCGTCGGCGACTTCAACGGTGACGGCCGGCTGGACTACGCGGTCGGCGCCTCGGCCTACGGCGGTCCCGGCAACTCCCGGACCCAGGCCGGCGCGGTCTACGTCTTCTACGGCCGATTCCCCGCCGACCGGACGATCGATCTGGCGGCCGCGACGGGCCCGGCGCCCGACCTCGTGATCTACGGGCCGCGGGACGGATACAACCTCGGCGAACACATCGCTTTCGGCGACCTGAACCGCGACGGAACGGCCGACCTGGTCATGGGGGCCCCGAGTGGCGCGGGCCCGACCGGTGTCGATGCGGACGGCGACGGCACGGTCGATCCGCTCGGCCTGCAGGCCCGCGGAGAGGTCTACGTCCTCTACGGCGGACGGCCACGCACGAGCCCCTTCGACCTGCGCCGCCCCGACCCGACCCGGAGCCGGGCCGACCTCTGGATCCTTGGCGTCGACGCCGGGGACCGGCTGGGCGGCACCGTGGCGATCGGAGACGTCGACGGCGACGGCTCGGCCGATCTCGTGATGGGCGCCAACGGCGGCGACGGAGCGGGCAACAGCCGGACCAACTGCGGCGAGGTCCACGTCCTGCTCGGCGCCTCGGCCCCGTTCGTGGACGGGATCCGGAACCTGCGGACACTGCCCGCCAACGCGCTGATCTACGGACCGGCCTACGACTTCGACCTGGACGGCACGTTCAACCGCGTGCCCGACGAGCAGGGAGCGATCGGACCCGTCCTGACGATCGGCCGGATGGACGCCGACGCGCGGGCCGACATCGCGATCCAGCTGCCCAAGGGGCGCGGAGCCGGTGCGACGCCGCGCGCCGGGGCCGGTGAGGTGGTCGTGGTGCCGGGGGCGAGTCCCTTCCCGGCGACGACCGATCTCAACGCCTCGCTTCCGATCCGCATCTACGGCGGTGACCCGAGCGACGGCGCGGGTGCCGACATCGCCTTCGGCGACGTCGACGGCGATGGACAGCAGGACCTGATCATCGGCGTTCCGAACGGCGACGGGCTCGACGCCGACGGCACCTCGCGCCTCGACGCCGGCGAGGTGGCGGTGGTGTGGGGACCGCGCAGCGTCGGCACCAGCCTCGACCTCAAGCTCTTCTCGAGCGGGGCGGGCTTCCTCATTCTCGGCAAGGAGGCCGACGACGGCCTCGGCCAGCGGGTGGCGCTCGGCGACCTCGACGGCGACGGGCGGCGGGACCTCGTGATGAGCGCTCCGTTCGCCGACGGCCCCGACGGGACGCGGCTCGGCGCGGGCGAGCTGTGGGTGCGCTACGGCGACGGCACCAAGCCGGCCTCCACCAACGACTTCAAGAACGCCGGCGGGCCGGTCCTCTGGGGACGCGCCCAGGGCGACGCGCTGGGCCTTTCGCTGGCCCTGGCCGACATCGACAAGGACGGCACGCGCCAGGAGATCCTCACCGGCGCACCGTTCGCCGACTTCCCGGACCCGGACGGGACCGGGGCGCAGACCGCGCGCGAGTCGCCCGGCTACCTCTTCATCTCGACCAACAACGACCGCGACTTCGACACCGTCCGCGACACCGTCGACAACTGCTCGACGATCAGCAACGTCGCGCAGTCGGACCTCGACGGCGACCTGCTCGGGGACTTCTGCGACAACTGCCAGTCCAACTCCAATCGCGACCAGGCGAACGCCGACCTCGACTCGCTCGGCGATGCCTGCGACAGCGACGACGACAACGACACCATTCCCGACGACTTCGATTTCGACGGGACCTACGAGCCGTGTGCGTCGAACCAGACGAACGCGTGCGACGACAACTGCCGCATCGTGGCCAATCGATTCGACCCGACGCCGCAGGAGGACTCCGATCTCGACGGTGTCGGCAACAAGTGCGACAACTGCCCTGCCAATGCGAACGCGAACCAGGCGAACGCGGACAAGGACACCCAGGGCGACGTCTGCGACGCCGACGACGACAACGACGGGATCCCGGACGCGACCGACCGCTGTCCGAGCGTTGCCGGTCCCAACGACGACACCGACGGCGACGGCAAGGGCGATATCTGCGACAACTGCCCGACCGTCTCCAATGTCGACCAGGTCGATACCGACGGCGACGGCGCCGGCAACGTCTGCGACAACTGCCCCGGCATCTCGAACCCCGACCAGGACGATCCCGACGCCGACGGCCGCGGCGGGGCGTGCGACAACTGCCCCAACGCGGCGAACGCCAACCAGCTCGACACGGACGGCGACACGCTCGGGGATGCCTGCGACAACTGCGTCACGCTCTCGAACCTGAACCAGACGGACAGCGAGACGGTCGCCGGCGCCACCTACGAGTGCCCCTTCATCTGGATCGACGCCAACGGCGACCTGGTGGAGCAGGCCAGCGAGGACTGGCTCTTCCTCGACACCGACCGCGACGGGACCCGGGACGCCAACGAGTCGCTGACCCGCGGCCCGGACGGCGTCGGGGACGCCTGCGACAACTGCGCCTTCCAGTGCAACCCGTCGCAGTCCGAGACCACGGGTTTCCTCTTCGATACCGACAAGGTCGGCGCGGCCTGCGACAACTGCGTCGGGCGGAACAACGGCGACTGCAACGTCAACGCGCTTTACTGCGACGCGAACGGCGACGGATCGACCACCCAGGCCGAGCGCGACACCGGCTTCCAGAAGGACGCCGACGGCGACGCCCAGGGTGACGCCTGCGACAGCGACGACGACGGCGACGGAGTCACCGATTCGACCGACAAGTGCCCCACGATCTACAACCCCGACCAGGCCGACAGCGACGGCGACGGCAAGGGGAACCTCTGCGACAACTGCCCGACCACTTCGAACGCGACGCAGACGGACACCGACGGCGACAAGCTCGGCGACGCCTGCGACAACTGTCCCAGCGTCTCGAACGCGGACCAGCTCAACGCCGACGGCGACGGTTCGGGCAACGCCTGCGACCCCGACGACGACAACGACACCATTCCGGACAGCGACGGCGACGGGACCTTCGATCCCTGCACCGGCGGGGTGGCGACGAACTGCGACGACAACTGCCAGTTCACGGCGAATGTCGGCCAGGCGGACGCCGACAGCGACGGGATCGGCAACGCCTGCGACTTCACCGACGTCGACCTGGCGACCGATGTCTCGGACTTCGTGGCCTACGGGATGGAGCTCAACGACAACGCCGGCCGCGTCGTCGCGGTCGGCGACCTGAACGGCGACGGCCGCAACGACGTCGCGATCGCCGCCCCGTCGGCGAAGAGCAAGGACAACCTGCGCGACGGGGCCGGAGAGGTCTACATCCTGTTCGGTCCGTTCAAGAACGGCGAGTTCGACCTGAAGTTCCGGGCGCCGGACGTCGTGATCTACGGCGAGCGGCGCGAGGACCAGTTCGGTGCCGCCCTGGCGATCGGCGACGTGACCGGAGACGGCACCGCGGACCTGGTGGCCGGAGCCCCGAGCGGGAACTGCTTCTGGATCCTCGGGGCCGAGCGGACCAACTGCGGACGGGTCTACGTCCTGAAGGGACGCAACCCCTGGCCGGCCTCGATCGACCTCTTCAACGACCCCGACAGCGATCCGAACGACAACGACGACAACACGGTGCCGGCGGCGACGGCGGCGTTCCTGGCCCGCACCGCCGGCGACTCGCTCGGCCGGGCCATGACGCTGGCGGACCTGAACGCCGACGGCAAGCTCGACATCTGCATGGGGGCACCGAACTACTTCGAGGCCGTCGGCATTCCGCCCAAGAACGTGCCGTACGGCGGCGTGTTCGTGATGTTCGGCGGCAGCGGGATCACCGGGACGTTCAACTTCGGCCCGAACACGAGCGGCGGTTCGCCCGCGGACAACCCGGACTACCTGGTCAAGGGGGCCGATGAGGCCGACCGGGCCGGGCGCATCCTCGCGGCCGGCGACGTCAGCGGTGACGGAACGACCGACCTGCTGGTCGGAGCGCCGGGTGGTGACGGGCCGTCCAACGGGAAACGCGACGCCGGGCAGGTCCACATCGTATTCGGTGGCTCGGCGATCAACCAGTTCGGCAAGCGCGACCTGGCGACGACGCCGGACCCGTACATTTACGGGGTCGACAGCTCGGATTCCATGCCGACCTCGATGGCCGTCGGCAACGCCAACGGCGCCGGCGCGGCCGACATCCTGATCGGTGTCTCCGGCACCGGCAGCAAGAGCAACCTCCGCCTGTCCGGTGGCGAGGCCTACATCCTCCTCGGCAAGACGAACTGGTCGACCGGCCAGGCCGACGCGCTCGCCAGCAAGGTGATCTGGGGGCGGCAGGCCGGCCGACTTCTTCGGCCAGTCGGTGGCGATCGGCGAGGTCGACGGCGACGGATCGGCCGACTTCGCGTTCGGCGCGACCGGATCCGAAGGGCCGCAGAGTCAGTCCCCCACGCAGGCCGGCGAGGTCACGCTGCTGTCCTGGAAGGACATCAGCGCCCTCACGGAGGTCGACCTGGTGACCGCCAAGACGGCGGCCTCGATCCGAGGCGCCAACGCGGTCGACCAGCTGGGCGCCTACCTGGTGATCGGCGACATGAACCGGGACCAGATCGGCGAGGTCCTGGCGTCGTCCGAGTTCGCGGACGGAGACCCCGACGACACCTCGAACAACCGCGAGAGCGCGGGCGAGGTCTGGATCGTGGCCCCCTCGGACGCCGACGGCGACGGGCTGAGGAACCTCAAGGACAACTGCCCGCGGGTCGCCAACGTCGACCAGCTCGACGGGGACGCCGACGGGGTCGGCGATCTCTGCGACAACTGCCCGACGACGCCGAACCCGGGGCAGGAGGACGACAACAACAACGGCATCGGGAACATCTGCGAGAACGACCCCGACCTCGACAACATCCCCGACACCGGTAAGCCGATTGTCTGCGCCGGCGGCCGGACCTACGAGTGCAACGACAACTGCCTCGGAACGCCGAACGCGAACCAGTCGGACATCGACGGCGACGGCACCGGCGACGCCTGCGAGACCGACGACGACGCCGACGGCGTGCCCGATACCACCGACAAGTGCCCGACGATCGCCAACGCCTCCCAGACCGACGCCGACGCCGATGGAACGGGCAACGCGTGCGAGCTGGTGGTCCGCGACCTGGTTGCCGGCGGGATCGCGGTCTACGGCAAGACGGCCGGCGCGCGGCTCGGCGGCGGCGGTGTCATCGGAGACTTCAACCGCGACGGGACGGCCGACCTGCTGGTCGGCTCGCCGTACGCCTCCCCGGGCGGACGGACCGAGGCGGGAGCCGTCTACATGTGGCTCGGCCCGATCCCGGCCTCCGAGGACCTGGCCACGACGCTGGCCGACTACGAGGTCTACGGCCAGCGGGCCGGCGACCACCTGGGCTGGACCGTGGCGGCGGGGGACGTCAGCGGCGACGGGACGGATGACATGATCTTCGCCGCTCCCGACCACGACGGCTCCGCGAACAACAAGCCGAATGCCGGTGTCGTCTACGTCAAGCACGGCCCGGCGACCGGCACGCTCGACCTCTCGGTCGCCAGCGCGAACCGGATCTTCCGCGGCAAGGACGCGACCGATCGGCTGGGCCTGGCTCTGGCCGCGATCGACTTCAACGGCGACGGCAAGAAGGACCTCGTCATGGGGTCGCCCAACAGCTCGAGCACGGGCCGCACGGGCAACGGCGAGATCTGGGGGATTTACCAGGCTCGGCTGGGAAGCGTCACCGACCTGCTCACGACGAACGTCGACCTCTACGTCGCCGGGGCGGCGAACGACGATCGCTTCGCCTCCGCCCTCGCCGGCGGCGACGTCACCGGCGACGGCACGGAGGACATCGTGGCCGGCGCGCCGGACGGCGACGGCTCGAACAACCTGATCCCCAGCGCCGGCGAGATCTACGTGCTGCGCGGCGGAACCTCGCTGCTCGGCTCGTTCGACGTGTCGCTCGCCAGCGACTACCACGGCCTGCTCTACGGCGAAACCGCGAACGACCGGATGGGCGCGGCGCTCGCCACCGAGCGTTGGGACGCCGACGCGCTGCGGGACATCCTCGTCGGCGCGGCCGGTCGCGACGGTGCCCCGGGCTCGACCCGGACCGACGCCGGCGCGGCGTTCGTGGTCCGGGGCCGCGACTTCTCGACGATCAAGGGGAAGCTGCTGCTCGTCGAGGCGACGCTCGCGGTCCACGGCGAAACGGCCGGGGCCCAGCTGGGCAAGGGGGTCGCCTTCACCGACTTCGACAACGACGGCTCGGCCGACCTGCTCTTCGGGCTTCCGCTCCTGGACGGTCCGACCGGCACCCGGACCGATGCCGGCGCCGTCGTCGTGGTCCCGCGCGATCGCGTGCAGAGCGGCACCGCCGTGATCGACCTCGCCCGCATGCCGGCGGCCCAGCTGATCCACGGGAGGAACGCCGGGGACCAGCTCGGCTCCACCGGCTGGCTGGCGGTCGGCAAGCTCTCGGGCGGGGTGACGCGTGACGTCGTCGCCCCCGCGGACCTGGGCGACGGTCCGGCCGACAACCGCGCGTCGGCCGGCGAAGCGTGGATCGTGGCGCAGGCCGACCAGGACCGTGACGGCGTGCCCGACTCGCTGGACAAGTGCTACGAGACCGACCCGACGAAGGCCGGCCTGGGCGATACCGGCATCGCGGCCACCTGGGCCACCAACAAGACGAACTTCAACTGGTCGGCGGTGAGCGGGGCCACGAGCTACAACTTCTACCGCGGCACGATTGCCCAGCCCTGGGTCTACAACTCCACCTGCCTGCAGAAGAACCTGCCCACGCCGTCGGGCACCGACACCCTGAAACCGGCGGCCGGCCAGGTCTGGTGGTACGACAGCGCGGCCCAGATCACCGGCTGCGTCGGGCCTCCCGGAAAGGACAGCAACGGGCAGCCGCGTCCGCAGCCGCCCGCCTGCCCGTAATTCCCGTCGTCGCTCACCGCGGCGAACGCGGACCAGAGGCGCCGCCCCTCCTCGTGGGGGGCGGCGCTTTTTTGCGCCGCGGCGCCGGCGCCGGCACGGGCGCCGGCGGGACTTTCGCCCCGGTCCGTCCCGTCCGGACGCGGAAGAGCCGCCGGTCGAGCCGCACGAGGTCCGCGGGCCAGGGGCTCTCGAAGGTCATCGGCTCGCGGTTCCGGGGGTGGAGGAAGGCGAGGCGCATCGCGTGCAATGCGACCCGGCCCGGACCGTCGTCGGTCGCGCCGTAGAAGCGGTCGCCGAGGATCGGCCAGCCCGACGCCCCGAACTGCGCCCGGATCTGGTTGCGGCGGCCGGAGACCAGGCGGACGCGCACCCGCGCGCGCGGCGCCGGGGTCTCGGTCACCGCTTCGGTCTCGTAGGTCAGCTCGGCGTCGCGTGCGTCCCGCGGGCGGATCGCCTGCGGCGGGGCGACGAGCATCCGCAGCGAGCGCGGGTCCTCGCGCAGCAGATGGTGCAGCCGGCCGCTCGCCGGCCGCGGCAGCCCCTCCGTCCAGGCGACGTATTCGCGCTGGGGCTGGCGCGCGCGGAACTGGTCGCGCAGCGCATCGGCCGCGGCGCGGGAGCGGGTGAAGACGACCAGCCCGGAGGTGTCCCGGTCGATCCGGTGAACGACGTGCAGCTCGGGGACGCGGTGGCCGGCGACCTGCAGCGCGGAGAGCAGGCGCGCGACCAGCGGCGGATCGTTGGCGTCGGGCTTTCCGGTCGGGATCGTGACGATGCCCGGGGCCTTCTCGACGACGACGAGCTCGCCGTCGAGGTGGATCACCCGGAACCCCGGTCCCTCGATCGGCCGCTCGCGCCGGGGGCGCGGCCCCCGCGCCGCGGTCCCGCCCGGAGCCTCGATCCGCGCGCCGCCGGGCGGCCGCCGCACGGGGTCGGCCACGGTGTAGCCGTCCACGGTGACACCGCCGGTCTCGATCAGCTCCTTGCCGGCACGGTGGGGCAGGCCGAAGTGCTCGTGCACCAGCGCCGCCAGGGTCCGCCGGTTCCCGGCCGGGACGAGGAAGTACGGCGCGGGGATCACAGCGCGCCGCGACGCTCCTGGTCGCGCTCGATCGAGCGGAACAGGGCGCCGAAGTTCCCCTCGCCGAACGAGAGGTGGTTCTTGCGCTGGATCAGCTCGATGAAGATCGGGCCGATCAGGTTCTTCGTGAAGATCTGCAGCAGGTAGCCGTCGTCGTCGCCGTCCACCAGCACCTTGTGCCGGCGGATCCGGGCGCGGTCCTCGGTGACGCGCGGCACGCGGTCGAAGACGGTCTCGTAGTACGACGGATCGATGTCGAGAGTCTCGATCCCCGAGCCCTCGAGGCGGTCGAGACTGGCGAGCAGGTCGTGGGTCAGGAAGGCCAGGTGCTGGATCCCGGGGCCGCTGTACTCCCGCAGGTACTCCTCGATCTGCGAACGCTCCTCGCTCCCCTCGTTGATCGGGATGCAGAACGAGCCGTCGGGCGAGCGCAGCGCGTACGAGGTGAGTCCGGTCTTGACGCCCCGGATGTCGAAGTAGCGGACCTCCGTGAAGCCGAACACGTCGCGATAGAACGACGCCCACTGCTGCATGGTTCCCTGGCGGACGTTGTTGGTGAGGTGATCGATCGCGACGAACCCCTTGTCGGGGACGAGGGCCGGGTCGTCGTGCGGCCGGAATTCGGCGAGCCAGGCCGGCGGATCGCCCGGCTCGACGAAGTGGATCAGGGAGTCGCCGATCCCGTAGATCGCGGGCGCGCCGCCGTACGCGGGCGGTCCCTCGTACGGCTTCGCACCGCGTCGCACCGCTTCAGCCAGCGCGGCCGGCGCGCTCTCCACCCGCCAGCCCATCGACGAGATCGACGGGCCGTGGAGCGTGCCGAAGCGGTGGGCGAACGACGCCGGGTCGCGGTCGAGCAGGAAGTGGATTCCGTGCTGGCGGTAGTGCGCGACGTCGCGCGAGCGGTGGCGCGCGACGCGCGAGAACCCGAACGCGCGGAACAGCGCGTCCAGGCGCTCGGGCCCCGGGGAGGTGAACTCGACGAACTCGATGCCCAGCAGGCCGCAGGGGTTGGCAGGAGAGGGGAGCATGGGAAGCAGGATACCAAGCCGCGCCGCAGTTGGTATCCTCTCCCGTCGCCGCCACGCCCGGCGGGACGGGAGGCCCGGTGCTCGCCTTCTACCAGGCGCCGTACAGCCACTGGTGCGTCAAGATCGAGCGGATCCTGCGCGCCAAGGGGATTCCGTTCGAGTCCCGCCGCGTCGGGTACCACGACAAGCAGGCGCTGATCGCCGCGACCGGCCAGGACTACGTCCCCGCCCTGGTGGATGGGGGGGAGGTCGTGAGCTGGGCCGCGATCCCGGCCTGGCTCGAGGCTCGGGCTCCGCACCCGACGCTCTATCCCGGCGGCGACCGGGGCCTGCATCGCGTGCTCGAGGACTGGGCGCACGCCCGGCTCGAGGAGCTGGTCTGGCGGGTCGTCGTGCCGGACATGCCGGCGACATTCGACGACCCGCGCGAGCGCTGGGTCTTCGAGGAGATCCAGTCGCTCAAGCGCGGGCCGCTCGAGGTCCTGCGCGCGCGCCGGCCGGAATTCGCGCGCGACCTCGCCGGGTGCCTGGCCCCGCTCGAGGAGATGCTCGCGCCCCGGCCGTTCCTGCTCGCGGACGCGCCCGGGCTCGCCGACTTCGCGGTCTTCGGGGCACTCGCCCCGCTGGAGTACGCCGGCCACCCGGTCCCGGCCCCGTTCCCGCGGCTCGTCGCGTGGCATCGCCGGATCGCGGGGATCGGCGCGGAAGCAAGCGGCGTGGGCTCGTAGCCGCGGGGCCGGCGGTCCGCCCGTGTCCGGGCGCGCGAACGGCCGGAGCGCCTGTACCATGGAGTCTCCCGGGAGCCCCGATGCGAAACCTCGCCCTCGACCGTCCCCTCGCCGTCTTCGACCTGGAAACCACCGGAATCGACCCGGCCCGGGACCGCATCGTCGAGATCGCGATCCTGCGGGTCGAGCCGGGAGGCGGGGTCCGGACCCTCTCGTCCCTGGTCGATCCCGAGATGCCGATCCCGCCGGAGGCCAGCGCGATCCACGGGATCACCGACCTCGCCGTTCGCGGGCAGCCGACGCTCGGCGCGCTCGCGCCCGAGATCCTGCGGCAGTTCGAGGGGGCGGACCTGGGCGGCTACAACACGATCAAGTTCGACCTGCCGCTGCTGGCCGCGGACCTGGCGCGGGCCGGTTTCCCGTTCGACACCGGGGGCCGGCGCCACGTCGACGCGATGCGCATCTTCCACGAGATGGAGCGCCGCGACCTTGCCGCCGCGCTGCGGTTCTACTGCGGGCAGGAACTCGAGCAGGCCCACTCCGCGCTCGCCGACGCGTCGGCGACGCTGGCGATCCTCGACGCGCAGCTCGCGCGCTATCCCCACCTGCCGCGCGAGCTCGACGGCCTGCACCGGCTCTGCAACCCGGACGAGGGGCGCTTCGTCGACGCCACGCGCAAGCTGGAGTGGGCCGCGGGCGGCGAGGTCGCGCTGGCCTTCGGCAAGCACCGCGGCCGCACGCTGCGCGAGCTCGCGGTCCGCGAGCGCTCGTACCTGGAGTGGATCGCCGGGAGCGACTTCACCCCCGAGGTGAAGGGGATCGTGGCCGATGCGCTGCGCGGGGTCTTTCCCGGCAAGCCCGGATAGCCGGTCCGGGGGCTCGGCGCGGGCTCAGGCGCGCTCGGCGGCCTCGTTGGCCTCGCGCTGCGTCCGGTGGCCGAGCGCCACGTTCTGCGCCACGAACCCCATCCCCGCGGCGTTGAGGGCCTGCACGAACGGGATCTCCTCGAACGGCACGACCTCCTCGACGAGCGCGACCACGACCCGCGCCAGGGCCGCGTTCTCGCGGCGGTGCGCGCGGCCGGCCCGGGCCTCGACCTCCAGGTTCGCCGCGAGGCGCCGCGCCAGCAGGTCCCGCTCGGCGGCCGCGATCTCGGCCAGGTAGTTACGGAAGGCCGGCTCGTCGACGTCGAAGTGGACGCGCGACACGCTGTCCCGACGCATGCGGGCGGCGAGGAACGCGTACGCTGCGTCCGATGCGCAGTAGAGCTCTTCGCAGAGCGGAAGCTTCGCGAGCAGTTCCGAGCCGTCGACCAGCGCGACCGAGCGCGGCCAGCGGTCCAGCGCGTACGCGGAGAGGTCGGGTTCCCGGGGCCGCGCGGCGAGCGGCTCCTCGCCCAGGAGGTGGCGATAGAGCAGGCACGGGGCCGGCGCCGGCCGGGCCGCCGCGGCGTGGAACGCGAACGAGTCGGCGACGATCGAGCGCGCGAAGGGCAGGTCGGCCGGCGCGATCGAGACCCCCCCCGTGAGCTCGAGGCCCCGTACCAGGCGGGCCCCGCCGGCCGGGACGAAGAAGACGTCCTTGATCCCCTCGACGTCGTTCACGAGCAGGCAGAGCGCGGAGCGATCGCGGCCGGCGCGGAAGAGCAGGCCGATCTGCCGCGAGCCCGCACCGTCGACGATCGTCGCCCAGCCGCGCGTGAAAGCCGGGGCCGGGGGCGCCGCCGCCGTGACGCCGTCCCGCTCGAGTTCGCCGGCGAGCCGCCGCGCGCGCTCTCCCACCGCACCGGCGGCGGGCAGGTTCCCCAGTTCGCGCAGCATGAACAGCGCGTACGGGTGGCGGGTCGCGGCCGCGACGGCCAGCTCGCCGGCCGCGCGCGCCGCGCCGACGCCGGCGTGGAGCGCGGCGGCCGCGACCGCCGGCAGGAAGAGCGCCGCCAGCGCGGGGTGGCTCTCGGCCGCGATCGCCCCGACCGTCAGGAGGGCCTCGAGGTCCGCCGGGTCCTTCAGCGGGCCGGGCCACGGGCCGTGAGCGCCGACCAGCCGCAGCTCGCGGTCGATCGCTTCCGGCGTCGCGGGGAGCGAGGCCAGCTGACGCCCGACGAGGTGGCGGTGTGCGAACTCCGGCCGGCGGAACGACCGGCCGAGGTCTTCGGGGTGGAGCGGTACGCCGCACGCTTCGAGCGTGGGCAGCAGCTCGAGCTTGGCCTCGTCCGGCAGCGCGCGATCGTCGAGCGCCGCGCGGAGCATCGCCCGCGCCGCGGCCGCGCAGCGGGACCGTTCGCCCGGATCGAGGGTGCGCCCCCCGAGCAGCGTCTCCAGCGTGCGGGCCGCGTGTGCGCGCAGTTGCGGGTCGGTGTCGCGGGCAGCCAGCCAGGCCAGCGCCGCGGCGCCTGAGGGCGCGTCCGGGAGCTCTCCGTCAACGAGCTCAGCCGACGCGCGCGCCGGCCGCGGCTGCGCCACGAGCGAGCGGCGTACCGTGAAGACGGATGCGGGCGGCGACGGGCGGCGGGGCGCAGGCACCAGGGTCCCTCGGGGGGAAGGCTAGCACCGAGCCGCGGAACTCGAAAAGAAGAACGCCGCGCGGCAGGGCCGCGCGGCGTCGGATGGCGGTGGCTGGAGCGCAGATCAGCAGCGGTAGGCGAGACCGACCTGGAGCGAGAGCGGGTTGAGGTCGTAGCCGCCGTTGATCGCCGTCGACGTCGGTGTCCGGCGAGAGGGAGATGTAGCTGATCGAGGTGTTGATCGCGAGCCCCTTGTCCGAGACATTCCAGTCGGCGCCGATCTGGGCACCGTAGCCGAAATCGTCTTCAAGGGCGCGGCTCATGAAGTAGTAGCCGACGACGGGGCCGAGATACAGATCGACGTAGCTGCGGCCGAAAACGTGGAAGTTCAGCCCGAAGGCGATCGGCGTCATGCTGTACTTCTGTTGCGTGAAGATGATGTCGGTGCTTTTGGCGTTCTTCGGAGCGTTGAAACCCGCGTCGAAGTTGCTGTAGCCGGTGGAGACCTCGACCCCCATCATCTTGCTGAAGCGGTACTCGTAGGCGAGGTAGCCGCCGAATCCCGGGTCGGAGGTGAACTCGACGTTCGTGCCGAAATACGAGAAGTTCTGGGTGCCGTTGACCCACGTGTAGACCAAGCCGCCGCGGACGATGTTGCTGGTCTCGCCGGCAGCCAGCGCAGGGGCGGCGACGGCGGCCAGGACGACCAGCGAGAGAGCGAGAATCTTGACCATGCGCATTCCTGAATCCTCCAATAGGGTTCCGGGCCTTTCGGCCGGTATCGAGCGACAGTTTATACAGTAAACCCGGTGCCGGCGCCGCCCCCCCCGCCACCGTCCATTCCCCGCCGGGCGACCGCTGGTGCCGCACCGTGACCTGATCGTGACCGGCGGGGTGTAGAAAAACAAGGATACCGACCCGTCCGGAACCGGAGTGCCTCATGAACCGCTGGGTGAAGTGGCTGATCGTCATCGGCGCCGCGGCGCTGGTCTTCGAGGTGGTGCGCCGCGCGCGCGACGCCGACTTTCCTTTCGACCTGGACCTGCTCGATGAGATCGACATCGAGGAGATGAGCTAGCGCCCCGGGAGAACATCCCTCCCAGCCCGGGTTAGTCCGGCGTCCGCGCCCCCGGGCTGCGTCCGCGAGGGGCTTTCTGTAGGACCCGCATCGTTCCGAAACCAACGTGATCCGCTCCTGCGGAAGGGCGACGCGCGGCGGCCGGTCTGGAGCCAGAGGCGAGGATTGAACTCGCGACCTGCTGATTACGAATCAGCTGCTCTGCCACTGAGCTACTCTGGCCGGGAGCCGCGAAAAAGCGGCGCATCATACCCCCTGGGATGCGGGCCGCGCCAGACGGGCCGCGCTATCCTCGACCGGACGCCGCCCGGGGAGAAGGTCGATGTTCCGCCGCCGCCGCCGTTTCGCCGATCGCTTCGAGAGCCGCCGCTTCTGGACCGACGAGCTGTCCTACGTCGGGCCGGGGCTGGTGCTCGAGGGGTCCCTGCGCGCCAGCGGTCCGGTCGCCGTGGCGGGCAAGGTCCGGGGCGAAATCGTCTCCGCAGGGCTCGTGCGGATCCTCCCGGGCGGCCTGGTCTGCGGCCCCGTGGAGGGGCTCGCGGCCCTGGTCGAGGGGCGTGTCGAGGGCTCGGTCACGATCCACGAGGCCGCCGAGATCGCCGTCGACGCGCAGATCATCGGCAACCTCGAGGGGCCGAGCCTGGCGATCGCGGAGGGGGCCTACGTCGCCGGCCGCGTCGATGCGACCGCGCGCCACCCGGTGATCTTCCGCGAGCGGCGGCTCCCGCGGGCGAAGCCGCCGCGCTGAGCACGCTGCCGGCGCTTCCCCGGCCTCAGTAGGGCCGGTCCCAGGGGTCGCTCGGCGGGGCCGCCTGCATCGCGCGGTCCCAGGCCAGGGGCCCGGGGTGGGCGGCGAGCGCACGCACCGCGGAGAGCGCGAGGGCGGCGACCCGTGCCGCCTTGCCGGCGTCCAGCGCGGCCGCGGTGTCGCCCGGCGTGTTGTAGTCCTTGTGCGGCCCGGTGAAGAGCATCACGGCGGGCACGTCCTTTTCGGCGAACGAGGTGTCGTCGCTCCGCCCCGGCGGGCGGAGATAGGGGAGCTTGCGGACCTCGAGCCCGGCCGCGGCCGCGGCCGCGGCGAGGATCGCGGGCAGATCGGTCGCGCGCGCGGTGTACGAGGCGAGCACGACGCCGGCGTAGTCGCTGCGGTCGCCGTTGTTGCGGCCGATCATGTCCAGGTCGATCACCGCGACCGGGCGCGACCCGCCCGGCCACGGCGCGGCGACGAAGGCGTGCGAGCCGAGCGCGCCCTTCTCCTCGGCGCCGAAGACGGCAAAGACCACGCTGCGGGGCAGTCCGTGGCCCGCCGCAGCGCCCGCGCGGAGCGCCTCCGCGATCGCCAGCACGCCGGCCGTGCCGCTCGCGTTGTCGTCCGCGCCCGGGTAGACGACGAGCGACCCGTCGGCTTCCGTGTCAGCGCCGATGTGATCGTAGTGGGCCGCAACGACGACCGTCTCGCCGGCGAGCTGCGGATCGCTCCCGGGCAGCACGGCGACGACGTTCTGCTGCTCGAGCGTCTCGGCACGGTAGCCCGGCAGCAGGAGCCGCACCGTCGCCCCGTCCAGGGCGCGGCGGGGGCTGCGCCCGACGCCGGCCGCGGCGAGCAGCTCGGCGGGAGCGGCGTGGCCCGCGGCGAACAGGCGCGCGGCGACCTCCTCGCCGACGTACACGATCGGCGGCAGCGGCGCGGTGCCGGGCAGCACGAAGCGCGGGCGCGCCTTCTCGCGCAGGTCGCGGCGCCAGGAATCCTCGATCGGCCGCCCTCCCGGCGGCGCGGCGACCAGCAGCAGCGCCGCCCCCGCCTCGGCCGCGGCCGCAGCCTTCGTGGCGACGAACGAGAATCGCGACATCCGGCCCGGCGCGAAGGCGGACCGATCCCCGTCCAGCTTGGGCTCGCCGGCCCAGACCAGGACCGCGCGCCCCTTGACGTCGAGCCCGGCGAAGTCGTCGTGTTCCGGCTCCCGCGCGCGGATCCCCCAGCCGGCGAAGACGACGGGAAGGGTCGCCGTGGCGGCCTCGGTCGGCGGCGCCAGCAGCTCGACGAACACCCCGCGCCCCTGGGACACGGCCGCCGCGTCGCCGACCGCGAGCCCCGCGCCGGCCTGGTCGAAGGCGAGCCGCTGGAGGGCGAAGGGCTGGAGGTAGGCGCCGTCCGGCCCGGCCCCGGCAAGCCCCATCCGGGCGAAGCGCTGCGCGACCGCGAGCGCGGCGAGCGCAGCCTCCGGCGTGCCGGCCTCCCGGCCACGCAGCGCGGGGTGGGCGAGGAACTGGACGTCGGCGGCGATCGAGCTGGCGGAGATCGCCTGCGCCGCGGCGGCCGGGGCGGCGAGCGCAAGCAGCGCCGCGAGCGCGGCCCGGCCGGCCGCGCGGGCGGGAGTGGATCGGCGTGAGCGGGTCATGCCCGCATCGTAACCCGGGCAGTTAGACTCCGCGCATGCGCACGACTCGCCGGAACGCACCCTTCGCCGTCCTCGTCCTCGTCCTCGCTGCAGCCGCCGCGGCGGGCCTCCCGGCCGCCGCCACCCCGGCTGCCGCCAACCCGCCGGGCCCGGCGAGCGCGTCCCCGCCGAGCGCGGAGCCCGCTGTCGCGAACGGCGTCCGCGAGCTCGTCTTCGCGAACGGCGCGCGGGCGCTGCTCGTGCCGCGAGCCGGGAGCGGCTCGGTGCTCGTCGCCGTGTCCGTCGGCGCCGGCGCGCAGGACGAGCCGGCCGACCGGATCGGCATGTCCCACTTCCTCGAACACCTGCTGTTCGACGGCTTCGACGGGATGGACGAGCGCGGCGTGACCGAGGCGTTCGAAGCGCTCTCCTCGTACGTCAACGCGTTCACGCGCGACCAGGCGACGGTCTACTTCGCGCTCACGCCGCGCGAGGAGGCCGGGCGCGCCGCCGCGCTGCTGGCCGGGATGCTCACGCGCTCCACGATCCCGGAGGCCGCCTTCGAGAAGGAGCGAAAGGTCATCCTCGAGGAACTCGCGCGCGAGGCCGCGCAGCCGTCCGTGGTGCGCGAGCAGGCGGCGCGCGCCGCGCTGTGGCAGGACAGCCCGTGGGCCCGCTCGGCCGGGGGCACGCCCGAGACCGTCGGTGCCGCGACGCGGGACGAGGTCGTGGCGTTCTGGAAGCGCCACTACGTCCCCGGGGCGATGCGCATCCTCGCGATCGGCGACGCGGATCCGGCGACGCTCGCCGCGATCCTCGCGCCGCTCGAGGCGCTCCCGGCGCCCGCGACGCCCGGCGCGCGCCCGGCCCCGCCGCGCCCCGGGCCCGAGCGCCCGTCGCCCCGCAGCTTCCTGCACTGGGGAACGTGGGTTGCCGCGCCGGCCGGGGAGGAAGAGCCGCAGCTGACGCTCGCCCTCGTGCCGCCCGCGGGGGTCGCGGGCGGCCCCGCGCTCGACGTGCTGGCCGAGTGGCTGGGCGACGACGGCGGGCCGGTCTCGAGGACGCTCGTCGGTCACGGCGCGACCGAGGTCTCCGCCGGCCGGCTGCCCCGCCGGCCCGACGACGTGATCGAGATCACCGTCACCGCCGCGGCAGGCCAGGACCCGCAGGAGCTGCTTGCCCGCACGCTCGGCGCGCTGGAGGCCGCGCGCGGCGGGCCGCTCGACGCCGAGGCGACGCGCCTGGCGCGGGCGTGGCTCTCCGAGCGCGCGCTCTCGCGCCAGCGCCTGCACTACACGGCGGTCCTGGACGGCGAGGCGCTCGCCGCCGCCGAGTCGCTGTCGGCAGCGATCGATCCGCGGGCGCCCTCCGGGGCCGAGCTGCGCACGCTGGCTGCCGCGATGCTGACCGGCCTCGCGCCGCGCACGCGCGCGGTCTGGTCGGGGCCGGGCGGGCCCGTGTCGCGCGTCGCACTCCCCGCGCCGATCGCGCCGACGCCGGGAGCGGCGTCGACGATCGCCGCGGGACCGCGCGGCAGCCGCGTGGCGACCCTGCCGAACGGGCTCGTCCTCGGCGTGCTCGAGGAGCCGGGCAGCCCGGTCTTCGGGATCCACCTGCTCGTGGCCGACCGCAACGCGCGCGAGCCGGCGGGCCAGGACGGCGCCGCCGACCTCGCGCACCGCCTGCTCGGCGAGGGGAGCCAGTTGAGTCCCGGAGAGAGCTTCGAGCGCCGCCTGCAGCGCGCCGGGATCGATCTCACCCCGGCCGACAACCCGATGATCCCGATGGACGATCGCTACCACGTGCCGGCCTGGTCCTACGTGCGGGAGGAGGGGCCGGCGGACGAGCTGGACGCGGCGCTCGAGCTGCTGGCCGAGATGCTGCGCCAGCCGCAGTGGAACGCCGCCGCGTGGGAGACCGCGCTGACCACGCACCGCCAGTCGCGGCGCGCGGGCGGGCAGGGGAGCGCGCGCCTCGATGCAGCGCTCCGGGCCCGGCTGCTCGGCCCCGATCACCCGCTGGCGCGGCCCGCGTCCGGGAGGCCCGACGGGGCGCCTCCGACCGAGGACCAGGTGCGGGCTTTCTGGGGGAGTGGGACGGACGGCTACTTCGCGCCGGCCGCGCTGGTGCTGACGGTGGCGTCCCCGTGGGACGCGGCGACGGTCCTCGAGCGGGCCCTGGAGCTGTTCGGGGCCGGCTCGGCCGCCGCCCCCGCGCGCTTCGCCTACCCCGACCCGAGCCCGCGGGAGATGCCTCCGGCGGCCGCGGCCCCGCCGGCCCCCGGCGCCCCGGCGGCCCCTCCCGGGATGGGGCCCCCCGCGGCGCCGCGGATGCCCCCGGGGATGCCGCCGGCAATGCCCCCGGGCAACGCCCCCGGCGATGCCGCCCGGGATGCCTGCCGGCCCCGGCGGAGCGGGCCCCGGAGGGCCGCCCCCGCAGCTCGGCCTGGCCTGGGGCCGCGTCGTCGGCGTCCCCCCCGCGAGTCGCGCCGCGCTGCTCGTCGCGGTCTCCGCGCTCGAGGACCGGATGACGGCGGAACTGCGCGAGAAGCAGGGGCTGCTCTACCGCCACGATGCCGGGGTTCGCGCCCTGCCGCGCGGCGAGTGGCTGATCTCGGCGTCGTTCTCGACACGCCCCGAGAACGAGGCCCAGGCGACCGCCGCGTTCGAATCGCTGCTCGCCGGTCTCGCCGCGCAGCCGCTCCCCGCCGCCGATCTCGAGCGCATGCTGGCCCGCGCGCGGCGGCGCGCGATGCTCGACGGGCAGTCGGCCGTCTCGCGGGCCTACAGCCTGGGGCGCCAGATCTACGAGGGGGACGCGTCGCCGCTCGGGATCAGCCTGGTCGAGCTGGAACAGGTGACGCCGCAGGCGGTCCAGGCGGCCGCTGCGGCCTGGCTCGAGCCCTCGCGGATGGCGCGGGTCCGGCAGTGAGTCCGCGCCGCGCGGAGCGGGCCGCCGCGGCCCACGCCAGCGCGCCGCTGCGCGTCGATCTCGCGGGCGGCACGCTCGACCTCTGGCCGCTCGGCCTGCTGCAGCCCGGCGGCGCCACCGTGGCCGTCGCGATCTCGCTGCGCGTCACCGCGAGCGCGGGGCCGCCGCCGAGGCGGGGGGTGATCGCGCTGGCCGCGGAGGACCTCGCGCTCTCCGAACGGCACCCGGCCGACGCACCGCTCCGGCGCCGCGGCCGGCTCGAGCTGCTGCAGCGGATCGCCGCGGCACTCGCCCCGCCCGACGGCGTGACGCTCGTCACGCGCTCCCCCGTGTCGCAGGGCTCCGGTCTCGGGACGTCGTCGGCGCTCGGCGTCGCGGCGGCCGCGGCGCTGCTGCGGTACCGCGGCCGGCGCGCTTCGCGCGACGCCGTCGTCGCGCTGGTGCGCGACCTCGAGGCGCAGGTGCTCGGCATCCCGACCGGGACGCAGGACCACGAGGCGGCCTGGGGGGGCGGGGCTTTCTTCATGCAGCACGCGCCGGGAGGCGAAACGCTCTGGCTCCTGCCGGGATCCGTGCTCGCCGGGCTCGACGAACGGCTCGTGGTCTTCGATTCCGGCCTCGCGCGCAGCTCCGGCCCGTCGAACTGGGACATGTTTCGGCGCCGCGTCGAAGGGGACCGCGCCGCGGTTCGTGCGCTGGCGCAGGTCGCCGACGCCGGCGCGCGGGCCGCGGAGGCGCTCGCCGCGCACGACTGGCGGGCGCTGGGGCGCGCGATGCGAAAGGACCTCGACGCTCGCCGCGGCTGGTCGCCGCTGGTCCTCACGCCGGCGCTCGAGCGCGCCTTCGAGGCCGCGCGCCGCGCCGGAGCGACGGGGTGGAAGGTGTGCGGCGCGGGCGGCGGCGGCTACGCGATCGCGCTGGTGGAGCCGGCGCGCCGCGCACGGGTGGAGCGGGCGATCGAGGAGTCGGGGGCCCGACTCAGCGAAGCGCGGCCGACGGCGCGCGGGCTCGTCGCCGAGCGGTCGCGCGAGTCCCTCCCTGGGAGGGCCCGAGCGATTCGAGTTCCGGCGTCGAGCTAGCGCGCCGCGTTGAGCGCGAGCTTCACCTTCTGCTTCCCGGGGGCACAGAAGCCGCTGGCCTTGACGCAGTAGGTGAAGACCAGCGTGCCCTCGAGTTCCGCCGACCCGGCGCGGGAGGGGGTCACGCGCAGCTCGAGCGGATCGATCTTCTTGAAGGCGAACTCGGCGGGGTCTTCGATCGGCGTCGTCGTCCCGACGAACGCCTCGGGCTTCTCGAGGGCGACGCCGCCCGTCTTGTCGATCGTCAGGGTGATCCCGGGGTAGCGGTTGAGGGTGATCCCCGCGGGTGGCTGGACCGTGACCCGGACGACCCCCGCCTGCCCGGCCTTCAGCGGGTCGGGGGCCTGCACGACGGTGAGCTTCATCTCGGGGGCCGGTCCCGGCTTGAGAGCCAGGGCGGCCTGCGGGGCGAGTGCAGCGGCGAGGACGGCGGCAGCGGCGGCGGAACGGCGCATCGTGGTCTCCTGGGGCATGATACGGGGCGGTCGCGGCGACCGCCCGGGACCGTCATTCTGCTGGACGGCGGCCCCGATCGGGCGTATCAGGGTAGAGGCTCTGCCGTGCCCGCGCCGCACCGTCCCGGAGGGACCCGATGACTGCCTGGCCGAAGCCTGACCGAAGGACCCTGGCGGCGGCGAGTTCCGCCCTGGCGATCGCCCTGCTCCTGGCCGGGGGGCTCGAGGCCCGGGCCGACGAGGTCATCCGGTTCAAGAACGGCCACTCGCTCTCGGTCCGCTCGTCCACCGTCGAGGGCGACACGGTGCGGGTCGTGCTCACCAACGGGAGCGAGGCGAGCTTCCCGAAGTCGATCGTCAGGCTGACCGAGACCGGCGTCGTGGCCGCCCCGTCGTCGGGTCCGAACATCGCCACCAGCTTTTCCGGGCGCGGTCCGCGCGGGGCGGATCTGCTCGGAACGCACCGGGCCGAGGCGATGGCCGCCCTGGCGCAGGCCGGCAGTTCCTCGTCCAGCAAGGCCGTGGCCGAGGGGTACCTCAACTCGAACGGCGGCAGGACGCCGCAGACGGTCGGCTTCTCGCGCTGGGGGAGCGACGCGATCGGCGTTCCCGCCCAGGGCTCGGAGAAGGCGCCCCGCGTCAGCATGGCGAACCGGCCGCAACGGGGCGGGACCGGCGAGGGATCGTCCCAGGAGACGGGAACGGGCGAGACCGCCGGGCCGACACTCGCCGCGCCAGACCTGATGAACCCCGCCGACCGTTCCCACGGCCACAACTGACGCGTGTCGCTGATCGTCGGGCTCACCGGGCCGAACGCAGCCGGGAAGGGGGAAGCCGCCCGCTGGCTGGCGGAGCGCGGCTACGTCGTCCACTCCCTGTCGGACATCGTGCGCGAGCGGGCCCGGGCGCTGGGGCGGGACCTCGGGCGCGCGAGCCTGATCGAGACCGGTCAGGAGATGCGGCGCGAGGGGGGGCCGGGAGTCCTCGCCCGACTGCTCGTCCCGCGGCTCCTCGATCGCTCCGTGGTCGACTCGATCCGCCACCCGGCCGAGGTCGAGGAGCTGCGCCGGCTGCCCGGGTTCCGGCTGCTGGGAGTCGACGCGCCGGCCGAGATCCGGTGGCGGCGCGCCGTCGCCCGCGGGCGAGAGGGGGATCTTCCCGATTTCGACACCTTCGCGGCCCGCGAGCGGCTGGAGAACGGCACGTCGCCCGAGCAGCAGCAGCTTTCGCGGGCGCTCGCGCTCGCGGACCGGGTGGTCGCCAACGCCGGCAGCCTCGAGCAGTTCCGCGGCGCCGTGCTGGCCGTTCTGGCGGACTGGGAAGCCGCCAGCGTCGAGCCGGCCGGGGACCGCTGATTGACGCCGCGGGACCCCCCACCTAGAATCCGATAACTCCGCGTCAGAGTGCGATTTGGCGCGTCGAGCGCCGGAGGGCCGCGTGAGGGTCGAACGGAAAAAGCTCTCGCTCCTGCAGCAGACCTACCTGCCGCAGATCGCCGCCGGTCTCGTCACGACGCTGGGCAACGCGCGTCCCGGGGAACGGGTCACCAGCCAGTACCCGGAGGCGCCGACGCCGATCCCGCCGGGTTACCGCGGCGTTCCGGCGCTGGTCCGCGACGAGACGGGCCGGATCAAGTGCGTGGCCTGCCAGCTCTGCGAGTTCGTCTGTCCGCCGGAAGCGATCAAGATCGTCGCCGCCGAGTTTCCGGGCAGCAACGTCGAGAAGTACCCCGCACGGTTCGACCTCAACATGCTGCGCTGCATCTACTGCGGGATGTGCGAGGAGGCGTGCCCGGAGGAGGCGATCTTCCTCTCCGACGTGGCCACGTTCGTCGTCGGCTCGCGCGACGAGGCGGTCCTCCCCAAGGAGAAGCTGCTGGAGATCGGCGGCGTCCGGCCCATGAAGATCCGGAAGTGGGCCAGCAAGTAATGGAGCACGTGCTCGACGACAGCCCGGGCAAGGGTCGTACGGTCTCCCGGGACGGCGCCGGCCCGCATGTCCGCCTGTCCTCGATCGACGACCCGTCCGACCTGCGGGCGCTGTCGCTCGACGACCTGCGCGACCTGGCCGAACAGATCCGCGAGTTCCTGGTCGAGGTGGCCGCGACCAAGGGCGGGCACTTCGCGTCGTCGCTCGGCACGGTCGAGCTGACGCTGGCGCTGCACTACGTCTTCAACACGCCGCACGACCTCCTGGTCTGGGACGTCGGCCACCAGGGCTACGTCCACAAGATCCTGACGGGGCGGCGCGACCGGCTGCCGACGATCCGCCAGGACGACGGACTTTCGGGCTTCCTCAAGCGCGACGAGAGCCCCTACGACAGCTTCGGCGCCGGACACGCCTCGACCGCCGCCTCGGCCGCGCTCGGGATGGCGATCGCCCGCGAGCTGAAGCACGAGCAGCGGAAGGTGGTCGCGGTCGTCGGCGATGGCGCGATGACCGGGGGGCTCGCCTTCGAGGCGCTCAACAACGCGGGCGCGCTCGGGAAGGACCTGCTGGTCGTCCTCAACGACAACGCGATGTCGATCTCGCCGAACGTGGGGGCGGTGGCGCACTACCTGACCTCGCTCACCACCCACCCCTACTACCGGAAGATGAAGGAGGAGATCTACACCGTGCTGGCGCGGCTGCCGCGCGTCGGCGGGCCGATGCGCGAGCTGGCCCAGCGCGCTGGAGCTGGGCGTGAAGAGCGCGCTGGTCCCGGGGGCATTCTTCCAGGCGCTGGGGTTCCAGTACCTCGGACCGATCGACGGCCACGACCTCGACGAACTGGTGCCGACGCTCAAGCGGATCCGGGACCTCCAGAAGGGTCCCGTCCTGCTGCACGTGATGACCCACAAGGGGAAGGGGTTCAAGCTGGCCGAGGCCGACCCGCTGACCTGGCACGGCGTCACCCCCTTCGACCCGGCGACCGGCAAGACGATCGCCGTGACGGCGCCTCCGGCGCCCGGTCCTTCCTACACGAAGGCCTTCTCGGACGCGCTGATCGACCTCGCCCGGCGCCACGCGGACGTCGTGGCGCTGACCGCCGCGATGGCTCCCGGCACCGGGCTCGACGCCTTCGCGCAGCAGTTCCCCGAGCGGACCTTCGACGTCGGGATCGCCGAGGGACACGGCGTGACCTTCGCCGCGGGGCTGGCCACGCAGGGCCTGCGGCCGGTCTGCGCGATCTACTCGACCTTCCTGCAGCGGGCCTTCGATCACGTGGTGCACGACGTCGCGCTGCAGCACCTCCCGGTCGTCTTCGCGATGGACCGCGGCGGACTCGTCGGCGCCGACGGCCCGACCCACCACGGCGTGCTGGACATCGCCTACATGCGCATGGTGCCGGGAATGGTCGTCAGCGCACCGAAGGACGCCGACGAACTGGCCGACCTGCTCGAGACCGCGCACGCGCACGAGGGCGGTCCGTTCGCGATCCGCTACCCGCGCGACACCTCCCCCGCCCCCCGCACGCGCGAACCGCGGGTGCTGCCTGTCGGGTCGTGGGAACTGCTGCGGGAAGACGGGTGGGACGTGGTGCTGCTGGCCGTCGGATCGATGGTCGGCACCGCACAGAAAGTGGCCGACGGCCTCGCCGCCAGGGGATACGGCGTGGCCGTCGTCAACGCGCGCTTCGTCAAGCCGCTCGACTCCGCGATGCTGCGCACGATCGCGGGGAAGGCCCGGCTGGTGGCCACGCTGGAGGAGGGGACCCTCCGCGGCGGCTTCGGGAGCGCGGTGCACGAAGCGAGCGTCGAGGAGGGGCTCGATCTCTCCGCGCGGCTCGCTCATTTCGGACTGCCGGACCGGTTCCTGACGCACGGCAGCCGGGGGCGGTTGCTCGAGGATGCGGGGCTCTCGTCGCCGCAGGTGCTCGAGGCCGTCCTGACCCGGCTGGCGCGCGGGTAGCGGAGCCCGCCCGGCGCCGACAACGATTGGGGGGTCGGGCGACCGATCCCGGGGAGCGGCTCGCATGAAGGCCCGGATGGAAGTCAGCGGCCGCGATCTGTTCGAGATCGCGGCCGACGCCCACGTGTTGTTCGTCTTCGAAGGGGACGCGCCGGCCGGCTCGGTGGCGCGCGGCCTGGCTGCCGCGGTCCGGACCGAGGCCGAGCGCAAGCGCTTCAAGGGCGCGAAAGGCGAGATCCTCGAGGTTCCGCTGCCGACCCGTCCCGGCGCCGCGCAGGTGCTGCTCGCGGTCGGGCTGGGCAAGCGCGAGGAACTCGGTCCCGAGCGCGTTCGCCTCGCCGCCGCGGCCGCGGCGCGACGGGCGCAGGCGCTGCGCGCCCGCCGGGTCGGGCTCTCGCTGCCCGAGGCTCCGGCCGGACAGTTCGGACCGCGCGATGTCGCCCGGGCGATCATGGAGGGCGCGCTGGTCGGGACCTACCGCTTCGAGCGCTATCTCACCGATCCGGCGCGGAAGGCGGCACCGGTCGAGCGCTTCGTGCTTGCCGCGGGACCGGCGGCGGCCGTCGCGCGCGCGGTGCTTCCCACCGCGGAGGCGATCGCGGCCGCGGCGGAGCTGGCGCGCGACCTGGTCAACGAGCCCGCGGCAGCGGTCACGCCGGCCGCCTTCGCGCGCGCGGCCCAGCGCGCAGCCCGGCGGGCCCGGCTGCGGGTCGCCGTGCTCGGCCCGCGGGAGCTGAAGCGCGAGCGGATGGGGGCCCTGCTCGCGGTCGCGCAGGGAAGCGAGCAACCGTCGCGCATGGTCCACCTCGTCTACAAGCCGCGGCGCGCCAGGGCGAAGCTCGCGCTGGTCGGCAAGGGGGTGACGTTCGACTCCGGCGGCTACGATCTCAAGACGGCCGACGGGATGCTCGACATGAAGTGCGACATGTCGGGCGCGGCGGCCGTGCTGGCCGCGGTCGTCGCGCTGGCCCAGCTGGGTGCGCCGGTCGAGGTGCACGCCGTGATGGGCCTGGTGGAGAACCTGGTCTCCGGCCGCGCCTACAAGCCGGGCGACGTGCTGACCACGCGCCGCGGCAAGACGGTCGAGGTCAACAACACGGACGCCGAGGGGCGGCTGGTGCTCGCCGACGTGCTCGACTACGTCAGGACCAGGATCAAGCCCGACGCGATCGTCGACGTCGCGACCCTGACCGGGGCCTGCGTGGTCGCGCTCGGGCCGATGGCGTCGGGGGTGATGGGGAACGACCAGGCGCTGATCGACCGGGTCCTGGCCGCCGCCCGTGCGGCTGGCGAGAAGATGTGGCCGCTGCCGCTCTACGACGAGTACCTCGACCAGCTCAAGAGCGACGTTGCGGACATCAAGAACACCGGCGGGCGCTGGGGCGGCGCACTGACCGCGGGGCTGTTCCTGCGCGAGTTCGTCGACCGGACGCAGCCCTGGGTGCACCTCGACATCGCCGGCCCGGCGTTCGCGAGCGCCGACCACCCGTACTGGGGCAAGGGCGGAACGGGCGCGGCGGCGGCGACGCTGATCCAGCTCGGCCTGTCCTGGTAGCGGGGAGCGTCCCGGTCAGCCGCGGCGCCGGCCGCCGCGGCGGCGACCGCCGCGGCCGCGCGGCCGGCCGCCGGCGGGGCGGCCACCCTCGCGCGGCGCCGGCGGAGGCGTGCTGCCGGCCGGGTAAGCCTCGACGAGCCGGCGCCGCCAGGCTGCGACGTCCTCCAGCGCGTCGCCCGTTGCGCGGGCGTGGATCTCGAACAGGTCGAGCGTCTCCGGGAAGTAGTGGCGCCGCACCAGCGCGCCGGTCGGCGGCCGGCGGCGTCCCGGCAGCGTGACCAGCCGGTCGAGCGTCAGCAGCACCTGCCGCACCCGCTCGGCGTCCTTCTTGCTGAGCGCGATGCGAAGAGACAGGCCCCGCAGCAGTTCGACCACGATCGGCACCGGGTCGGCGGCGATACCGCGCGCGCTGCGGGCCCGGGCCGCCGCGATCGCCTCCAGGACGGGGCCGACCAGCAGGACCGACAGCTGCACCGGGGCGCCCAGGGCGCGGCCGGCGTGCGTCATGTGGTCCGTCTGCCGCAGCGCGGCGCGCAGCGCCTCGAGGTCCTCCGGCCGTCCCTCCGCGAGGGCGCGATCGAGGTAGCCGTGCAGTTCGGGGAGAACCACTGCCAGCACGCCGCTCTCTCGCAGGAAATCGAAGGCCGGTGCGATCGCTCCGCCGCGGAACATCCGCAGCAGGTCCTCGAGGATCCGCGGCGCCGCGGAGCGGAGGATCTCCTCGCGCCGCGCGACCATCGCCCGCCAGGTGTCCTCCTCGATCGTGCAGCCCATGCGCGCCGCGAAGCGGATCGCGCGCAGGATGCGGATCGGGTCCTCCGCCATCCGGACGTCCGGGTCGCCGATGGTGCGCAGCACGCGCCGCTCGACGTCGGAGACGCCGCCGACGAAGTCGAGGATCACCTGGCGCCGGACGTCGTAGAAGAGGGCGTTCCAGGTGAAGTCGCGCCGCCAGGCGTCCTCGGCCGCGCTGCCGAAGACGTTGTCCTCGCGGATCAACCGGTCGCCGTCGGCCTCGGCCGGCTCGCCCGCACCCGCGCGGAAGGTGGCGACCTCGATGATCTTGTCCTTGAAGTGCAGGTGCGCGAGGCGGAAGCGCCGACCGATGATCCGGCAGTTCCGGAACAGGCGACGGATCTCGTTGGGATGGGCCGAGGTCGCGATGTCGAAGTCCTTCGGCCGCAGTCCGAAGAGCAGGTCGCGCACGCAGCCGCCGACGAGGTAGGCCTCGAAGCCGGCGTCCGCGAGGCGCTCGACGATGCGGACCGCGTCCGGGTCGAGCCGCTCGCCCGGGAAGGCGATCGGGATCTCCTGCGCCGGGGGCAGGGCGGGTCGTGCGGGATCGGGAGCTTCGGTCATCACACCTCGCAGGGTCGAGCGTCGCCGGCCGGGCCGGTCAACCGCCGAACAACCGGGCCAGCCAGCGACGGTTGACCTGGCGGTTGAGGCGGCCGATGGCGTCGGTCAGGGGGATCTCCTTCGGGCAGACAGCCGCGCAGTTCTGCGAGTTGCCGCACGCCGTGATCCCCCCCCGTCCCATCAGCGCCCCGAGTCGGTCGCCTTCCTCCATCCGGCCGGTCGGATTGAGCAGGAAATAATACGCCTGCCCGAGGGGGGCGGGGCCGATGAACTGATCGGGATCGTGCCCGGTGAAGTTCGGGCAGGCCTCCATGCAGCAGCCGCAGGTCATGCAGCGGCTGTACTCGTAGGCCTCCGCCTGCTCGGCCGGCGCCCGTTTCGGGGCCGGGCCGAGGTCGTAGGTGCCGTCGATCGGGATCCAGCCCTTCACCCGCTTGAGCCCTTCGAACATCGGCGTCCGGTCGACGATCAGGTCGCGCACGAGCGGGAACTTCGTGAGCGGCTCGAGCGTGATCGTGCCTTCCGGGAGGTTGTCGACCAGGGTCGAGCAGGCCTGCATCGGGACGCCGTTGACCAGCATCGTGCAGGAGCCGCAGACCTCCTCGAGGCAGGCCGACTCGTAGGCGACCGGCGTCACCGCGCGTCCCGTGCTGTCGACCGGCTGGCGCGCGATCTCCTGCAGGCAGGCGATCAGGTTCAGTCGCTTCTTGTAGGGGAGCTGGAACTCCTGCCAGGACGCGGGCGCGCCCGGCCGTTCCTGTCTCCGGATGCGAAGCACGATCTCGCGGCGCATGCGCTGTCCCTTCCCGACCGTCAGTCGTACTTGCGGGCCACCGGCTTGAGCAGCGAGGTGTCGATCGCCTCGAAGCTGAACTCGGGACCCTTCGGCGTGTGCGTCGCGATCGTCGACTTGAGCCAGTTCTCGTCGTCGCGGGCCGGGAACTCGGGCTTGTAGTGCGCCCCGCGCGACTCGTCGCGCAGCCGGCGCGCCGCGGGTGATGAGGCGCGCCAGTTCCAGCATGTTCTCGAGCTGGTTCACGAAGGGCAGCTCCTGGTTGGACCAGTTGCCGGTGTCGGTCGCGCCGATCTCGCGGAAGCGGTCCATGAACGCGGTGATGGCGGCGTCGGTCCGGTCGAGCTTGGCGTTGGTCCGCACGATCGTGACGTTGTCGACCATCACGTCGCCGAGCTCGCTGGTGGATCCGGCGGGCGTTCTCCTTGCCCTGCATCCCGCGGATCCGCTCGAACCGGTCGCGCCACCGGCGCGCGGCCTCGTCGAAGAGCCCGGAGGGGAGTTCCGCGGCGCGGCGCTCGGCCCCCTGGGCGGCGTAGATCGTCGCCGCCGGGCCGGAGACCATGCCGGCGTAGATGCAGGACAGCAGCGAGTTCGCGCCCAGCCGGTTGGCGCCGTGGTACTGGTACTCGCACTCGCCGGCGGCGTAGAGGCCGGGGATGTTCGTCATGTGGTTCTGCGGCGAGGCCAGGTCGAGGAACCCGTCGGCGAGTCGTCTCGTAGTCGACCCACAGGCCGCCCATCGAGTAGTGGACGGCGGGGAAGATCCGCATCGGCACCGTGCGCGGGTCGTCGCCGACGAACTTCTCGTAGATCTCGAGGATCGCGCCGAGCTGCCGGTCGAGGAACTCGCGGCTCTTGTGCGTCAGGTCGAGGTAGACCTGGTTCTCGCCGCCGACGCCCAGGCCCAGGTCGACGCAGACGTGGTAGATCTCGCGCGCGCCGATGTCGCGCGGGACGAGGTTTCCGAACTTCGGGTACTTCTCCTCGAGGAAGTACCAGCGCTCGGCCTCGGGGATCTCCTTCGGGTCGCGCGCGTCGCCCTTCTTCCGCGGCACCCAGACGCGGCCGCCCTCGCCGCGCGCCGACTCGGACATCAGCCGCAGCTTGTCCTCGCCGGGGATGGCGGTCGGGTGGATCTGGATGAACTCGCCGTTGCCGTAGCGCGCGCCCTCCAGGTAGGCCGCCGCGGCCGCGGAGCCCGGTGCAGATCACCGAGTTGGTGCTGCGCCCGAAGACCACGCCGAGCCCGCCGGTGGCCAGGATCACCGCGTCGGCGGGGAAGGCCTCGATCTTCATCGTGCGCAGGTCGAGCGCGACGATGCCCGCGGCAGCGGCCCGCCGGGCGTCGCGAGCACCGGCCCGAGGAACTCCCAGCCCTCGTACTTCTGCACCAGCCCCTCGACCTCGTAGCGGCGCACCTGCTCGTCGAGCGCGTAGAGCAGCTGCTGGCCGGTGGTGGCGCCCGGCGAACGCGGTGCGGTGGTGGAGCGTGCCGCCGAAGCGCCGGAAGTCGAGGTCGCCCTCGGCGGTGCGGTTGAACGGCACGCCCATGCGGTCGAGCAGGTAGATGATCTCCGGCGCCGCGTAGCACATCGACCTTGCACGGGCGGCTGGTGGGCGAGGAAGTCGCCGCCCTTGACCGTGTCGTAGAAGTGGATCTCGGGCGAGTCGTTCTCGCCCTTGATGTTGACGGCGCCGTTGATCCCGCCCTGCGCGCACACCGAATGCGAGCGCTTGACCGGGCACGATCGAGAACAGGTCGACCGGGTGGCCGCGCTCGGCGATCTTGATCGTCGCCATCAGGCCGGCGAGACCGCCGCCGATCACGAGGAAGCGGGGCTGGGCGCTCATCGCGTGGCTCCTTCGGCGACGGGGACCGGCGGCGGCGGGCCCGCCGCGGCCTTGACCGGCTGCAGCCGGACGGGCGAGAGGCCGCCGAGCGGGCCGAACGCGAGCAGCGAGTTCAGGCCGGTGATCGCGAAGGCCAGCGCCACCAGGAGCGCCGCCCAGGACCAGCGCCGCTGGGCCGCCTTCGAGGTCAGCAGGCCCCAGTGGATCGCGAACCCCCAGAGGCCGTTCCCGAAGTGGAACGACGCCGCGAGCACGCCCAGGACGTAGATCGCGACGGTGAGCGGGCTCTGCAGCTTGTCGTGCATCAGCGCGAACAGGTCGTGGGTGCTGCCCCCGAACCATTCCGCGAAGCGGGTCGTGATCACGTGGTACGGGATGAAGAGCAGCAGGAGCACGCCCGACACCCGCTGCAGCGTGAAGAGCGCGTTCTGCCGGAGCGGGAGCGCGCGGTTGTTGAACTTCGCCTCCCAGAAGATCCAGACGCCGACGACGGCGTGGAACGCGATCGGGAGAAAGATCCCGAAGGTCTCGAGCAGGAACAGGTACGGGAGCGAGCGCAGGAACTCGACCTTCTCGTTGAAGGCGGCGGCCCCGCCGAGCGCGAACGAGTTGGTGAACCAGTGCTCCAGCAGGAAGACGCCGACCGGCAGGACACCGGAGAGGCTCTGCAGTCGGCGAAGGGTAAAGTACTGCCGATCCGTCAACGCCATGGGCGAGCTCTCCTCGGGTACGGACAGCGCCCGGCGCCGGACGATCCGGGGCGCCGCACCGACGCGCCGGAGGTAGGAGCCGGGGAGGCGGCGGGCGGCAAGACCCGTCGCGCCGGGGGATGATAGCGCAGGGTGAACCGGGAGCCTAATTGATTAAGCACTCACGCAGCCTGGCCTTCGGGTGCGCATTACTTGGCAGTCTATTCATGTTAGACAGCCCGGGAAGCACCCCCGCGCCCGAGCCGCTCCGCTCGCTCGCGGGCTGGACGGCGCTCGAGCTGGGAGGCGAGCGCTTCCTGGTCGCGGCCGCGCGCTCGCGGCTCGAGCGCTGGCCGGCGACCGAGGCCGCCGCCGACTCCCTGCTGCGGGTGACGACGACGGTGACGATCTTCGGGGCGCGAAACGGGCTCCACCAGGTCGACGCGCTGTCCCGGGGGACCCCGCCGGCGACCTCGCGCTGGACCGAGGTCCAGTACGGAAAGCGCGCCCGCGCGATGCAGGTCGAGGAGGGCCGGCTGTCCGCCTGGCGCTTCAACCTCCCCCCCGGTGACGCGCTCCCGGCGGCCGGGGCCTGGGGCAAGCCGGGCAAGCCGGCAGTCGTCGCGATCCCCGCCGGCGCGCCCGCCGCCTGCGGCAGCGTCGATCCGTATACCTTGCTCCTGCGGCTCGACTGCCTGGCGGCCGACCCGACGCGCCGAGCCCTGCTGCTGTCCCGCGAGGGGACCGCCCTGGTGCGTGTCGAGCGGCGGGAGCGACGCGTCGAGAAGCTGAAGCTGCGCGATCTCGACACCGGCCAGTCGATCGACGCACAACTGGTCCTGCAGCGCCTCGAGCTGGCCGGCGGCGGGGGCGCGGAACGCGCGACGGCGTTCGGCATGGTCGGAGACGTCTCGATCTGGATCGACGAAGCCAGCGGAGCCGTGGTGGAGATCGAGGGCCGGCACGAGCACGTCCCGGGGACGATCCGCCTCCGGGCCCGGGCCTTCTCGAAGCGGTCGGCGCCCCGCCCGGCGCCGCCCTGGCCCTTCGTTCCTGCCGCGCAGCTTGACGGCGGCCCCGCGGGTTCGTAGATTCCCCCCCCTTTCGGCCGAGGCACCCCGTGCTCCACGCCACACGTCTGACCATCGCTCCAAACGCCTTCGTCGCCCCCGGCGCCGTGCTGGTCGGCGACGTCACGCTCGGCGACCAGGCCAGCGTCTGGTACGGCTGCGTGCTGCGCGGCGACATCGAGCCGATCACGATCGGTCCGCGTACGAACGTGCAGGACCTGACCGTCGTGCACGTCGATCTCGGCCTGCCGACGATCGTCGGCGCCGACGTCACGATCGGGCACCGCGCCGTGATCCACGGCTGCGTGATCGAGGACGGGGCCCTGATCGGGATGGGGGCCGTCGTCCTCTCGGGGGCGCGGATCGGCGCCGGCGCCCTGGTCGCGGCCGGAGCGGTCGTCAGGGAGCGGTTCGTCGTACCGCCCCGCGCGCTCGTCGCCGGAGTGCCGGGGAAGATCGTCGGCGAACTGGACGACGCGCTCCTCGAGCGCGTGCAGCGCAACAAGGACCACTACGTCGCCACGGCCGCCCGCTACCTGTCGGGCGAGCTGGGCGGGGGGCCGCGTGGCGGCAGCTGACGAGCGAGCGTTCCTGGAGCTGGCGGGCCCGGGCCGGCGCTTCGTGCTGACGACCCACGTGCAGCCGGACGCCGACGGAATCGGCAGCGAGCTGGCGCTGGCGGCGCTGCTCCGCGCGCTGGGCGCGGAGGTCCGCATCGTCAACGCCGACCGCCTCCCGTCCGCGCTCGCCTTCCTCGACGAGGCGGAGGAGATCGCGACCTACGACCCGGTCGAGCACGCCCCGCTGCTGGCTGCCGCGGACGCGATCGTCATGCTCGACAACTCGGATCCGGCGCGGCTCGGCGCGCTCGAGCCGGCCGTCCGGGCCTCGAGCGCGACGGACGGTCAGCATCGATCACCATCCCGATCCCGACCCGTTCTGGTCGCTGCTCGTGGTGCGCATCGGGGTCAGCTCCACCGCCGAGGTCGTCTTCGGCCTGGCGCGGGCAGCCGGCGTGGCGCTGCCGCCGGCCGCGGCCCGCGCGCTCTACGCCGGACTGGTCGGCGACACCGGTCGCTTCCGGTTCAGCAGCACCAGCGCGGAAGCGTTCGCCATGGCGGCGGAACTGGTCCGGGCGGGGGTGTCTCCGGCGGCGATGTTCGCGCGCCTGGAGGAGCGCGTCAGCGGGCCCTTCCTGAAGCTGATGGGCCGCACGCTCGGAGCCGCCGAGCTGCTGCTGGACGGGCGGCTGGTGGTGTTGAACGTGCCGCGCGCGCTGGTCGTCGAGCTGGGCGCCGAGGACGAGGACACCTCGGAGATCATCAACGAGGCGCTCCGGCTGGAACCGAGCCGGGTCGCGGTGCTGTTCCGCGAGCAGGCCGACCGGCGCACCAAGGTCAGCCTTCGCAGCAAGGGACCGCTGGACGTCAATCGCGTCGCCCGCCGCCACGGCGGCGGCGGTCACCGCAACGCGTCGGGGATCGTGCTCGACTGCCCGCCCGACGAGGCGCGCCGGCGGCTCCTCCCCGAACTGGCCGAGCTGGCCGCGCTGGCCGCGGAGTAGCGCGCCTCGAGGGTGGCGACCAGGGCCGCGGCGACGTTGCGGCCCGAGGCGCTCTCGATCCCCTGCAGGCCGGGCGAGGCGTTCACCTCGAGCACCAGCGGCCCCTTCGGCGACTCCATCAGGTCGACCCCCGCCGCGCGCAGCCCCACCGCGCGCACCGCCTCGACGGCGATGCGCCGCTCCTCGGCGTCGGCGTGGTGCACGATCGCCACCCCGCCGCGGTGCAGGTTGTTGCGGAACTCGCCGGCGGCCGCGCGCCTTCGCATCGCGGCCACGACCCGGCCGCCGGCGACGATCAGCCGGAGGTCGCCGTCGCCGCGCAGGAACGGCTGCACCAGGATGTGCTGGTTGAAGACGTGGAACGCGCCGACGATCGACTCCGCCCCCGCCGCGCTCTCGGCCAGCATCACCCCCATCCCCTGGCTGCCGTCGCTGAGCTTGACCACGACCGGCGGGCCGCCGAGGACCTCGATCCCGCCCCGCACGTCCCGCGCATCGCGGGCGAACGCCGTCGCGACCGCGGGCACCCCGTGCCGGGCCAGGCACTGCAGCGTCGAGAGCTTGTCGCGGGCGATCGCGATCCCGCTCGCGGAGTTGAGGCTGGGGACCCCCAGCGATTCGAGCTGGCGCAGCACGGCAAGCCCCGCGAACGACCACGAACGGCCGATCCGGGGGAGCACGGCGTCGACCGGTCCGAGCGGCTCGCCGCGGTGGAGCAGCGCCGAGCGATCGCCGTCCACCAGCATCGCGCAGCGCAGCGGGTCGATGACCCGCACCTCGTGACCGCGGGCGCGGCAGACGAGGGTCAGCCGCGCCGTGCTGTAGAGGTGCCGGGAGCGGGACAGGATGACGATTCTCAAGGGGGCGCGCTCCAGGGGCGTGCCGGGCCAGTATAGATCGATGCCTCGGCTCCCCGGCCGCCGCTATTGACAGGCGGGGGCGCGGCGGCGACGATGCCGTCCCCCCCTTTCTCCCCCGCGAGGGCCGTGATCCCGTGTTGCGCGTCGGCATCCTCCTCGCCGGCTGCGGAGCCCACGACGGTACCGATCCGTTCGAGGTCGCGTTCGCGGCGCTGGCGCTGGACCGTCACGGCGTGCGCGTGGCGTACTTCGCGCCGGCGGGCGCCCTGCAGCAGGTCGTCGACCACCTGGCCGGGATGAGCGACGAGTCGGCCGCCCCGCGCCGGCTCGACGTCGAGAGCGCGCGGATCGCGCGCGGCCCGCTGCTCCCGTTCGACGAAACCGAAGCCCTCGGACTGGCGGCGCTCGTCGTTCCGGGGGGAGCCGGGGTCGTCCGGAACCTGATGCGCGGCGCGCTGGTGCCGGGCGAGCGCGCGGAGCTCCACGACACGGTCCGGCGCCCGCTGGCCGCGCTCCGCGCGCGCGGCGCACCGCTCGGCGCGATCGGCCTCGGGATCGAGGTGCTCTCCCGGCTCGAGCCGGACGCGGACTTCGACGCCTTTGCGACACCGCCCCGGACGGCCGGGGTGGACGAGGCACGGAAGCTGGCCTGGGCCCCCGGGTTCCTCGGGACGGATCGCCCGGCCGACGCCGCGGCCGGGATCGAGGAGATGGTGAAGGCGCTCGCGCGGATGCTGGGCCGGCCGGCGGCCCTTCCGCGATAATGGCGCCGCGGAGCCGAGACGGATGACGAAGAGCAAGCGTGCGCTGCTGAAGATCCTGCTGATGACGCCCAAGCCCCTGGTCTGGCGCTTCGCCCGGACCTACATCGCGGGCGACACGCTCGATGACGCCGCGCGGACGATCCGCGAGCTGAACGGCGAGGGGGTGTGCGCCACGGTCGACGTCCTCGGGGAGTGGGTCAAGAACGAGGGCGAGGTCCAGTACTTCGTCGACCAGTACGGCAAGACGATCGACCGGATCGTGCACCGACCGGCTGGACGCCAACGTCTCGATCAAGCCGACCGCGATGGGGCTGGCGATCGCGCCCGACCTGGCCTTCCGCTCGATCAGCGCGGTGCTGGAGCGGGCCAGGCGGCACGGGCTCTTCGTGCGCCTCGACATGGAGGACAGCCCCTACACGGACTCGACGCTGGCCCTCTACTTCCGGCTGCGGCGAGGCCGGCTTCGACAACGTCGGCGTCGTGCTCCAGGCCTACCTGCGCCGGACTCTCGACGACGCGGCGCGACTCGCCGCGGCCGGGGCGTCGGTCCGGCTGTGCAAGGGGATCTACGTCGAGCCGCGTACCCTCGCGTACCAGCAGTTCGACACGGTCCGCGCGGGGTTCGTGGCGGCGCTGGAAATCCTGATGAAGGGGAAGGGCTACACCGCCGTGGCGACCCACGACGAGGCGCTCGTCTTCCGCGGCCAGGCGATGGCCCGGTCGCTCGACCTGCCGCGCGACCGCTTCGAGTTCCAGATGCTGCTCGGCGTCGACCCCGAGCTGCGGCGGATCATCGTCGGGCAGGGCTACAAGATGAGGGTCTACGTGCCGTACGGGAACGGCTGGTTCGGCTACTCGATCCGGCGCCTGCTCGAGAACCCGAAGTTCGCCACGCACGTCGTGAAGAACGTGCTCGGCATGGGCCCCGGGTCGGGGGCGGCTGCGAAGGCGTGAAGATCTTCGCCCTGGGCGACCCGCACCTCTCGTTCGGCCGTCCCAAGCCGATGGACATCTTCGGCCCGCTCTGGGCCGACCACCCGCAGCGGATCGCCGAGGCCTGGGACGCGGTCGTCGGTACGGACGACGTCGTGCTGGTCCCGGGCGACATCTCCTGGGCCCACACCCTCGACGAAGCGGCGCCCGACCTGCGGTTCCTCGCCGAGCGCCGCGGGCGGCTGAAGGTCCTGCTGAAGGGAAACCACGACTCCTGGTGGCCGTCGATCGGGAAGCTGAGAGCGGCCCTTCCGCCGACGCTGGCGGCGCTCGACAAGGACGCGCTGCGGCTGCCGGAAGGGGTCGTGCTGTGCGGGGCGCGCGGCTGGAACCTCCCCGACATGCCTTGGACCGACCCCGAAAAGGACCCGGCGATCTTCCACCGCGAGCTGGCCCGCCTCGGGCTCTCGCTGGCCGCGGCGCGCGCCCTCGCGCGGCCGGGCGACATCCTGCTGGCCCTGCTCCACTACCCGCCGCTCGGCCCGGGCGGGACGACGAGCCGCGTGCTCGAGAAGCTGGCGGCCGCGGGGGTGACCCGGGCGGTCTACGGCCACCTTCACGCCGACGACCACCGCTGGGCCCCGCGGGGCACCGTCTCCGGGGTCGATCTCGTCTTCGTCGCCGCCGACTACACCGCCTTCTCGCCGGTGCCGGTCTGGGACGCCGCCGACCCGGGCTCCTGATCCCGCGAGATTGACACCGGGGGAGGACGATCCTACTGTCCCGCGGAGACCGACCGGTCGGCCGCGGGGCCGGAGGTGGAGCGCACGCCGATGCCGATCTACGAGTACCGCTGCAGCGCCTGCGGCGACGAGTTCGAGATCATCCAGAAGCTCTCGGACGCGACGCTCTCGCGCTGCAAGAAGTGCGGCGGGTCGCTCGAGAAGCTCTTCTCGCGCACGGCCTTCCTGCTCAAGGGGGGCGGCTGGTACGCGGACGGCTACGGCGGGCCCGGGTCGAAGAAGGGGTCCGGCGAAGGGGAGGCCGGCCCGGAGAAGGGGTCCGACGAAGGGAAGGCCGCCCCCGGGAAGGGGTCCGGCGAAGGGAAGGCCGCCTCCGGGAAAGAGGGGGCTCGGACGAGGGACGGGGGGAGCGCATCCAAGAGCGAGCGTTCGTCCGCTCCTCCGGCCGGTTCCTCGTCGTCCTCGTCTTCATCCTCGTCATCTGACTGATCCGGCAAAGGTTGACCGTCGCGTCGCGCCCCGGTAACATGAGTTGACGGGCGGTTGAAGACCGTCCGCGGAAGGCACGCATGACGCCCCGGCGGTCCCCGAAGCGACCGTCCCCGGACGTTCGCAGAGTATTCAGCGCGAGCGAGTGGCCAACGAGCCAGCCAGGGTTCCGGCTGGTCGCGTGGTGGTTCTGCCTCGCGCGTCTGATCACGGGGATCGCCCGTTCGACCGGTTGGATCCGGCTCTTTCCGGCGCCGCACCACTCGCTGTTCCTGTCCTACGCACCGGCGCCCGGCTGGCCGCGTTCACCCGCCGTTCTCGACGCTCAGCACCCGGAGTTCCCGACCCTCCCGACCATCAGGCTCACCGCCTGCGGCGGCGTGGCGATGCAGCCGCGCCCCTCCGGCGGCCTTCGCGGGGAAGGCGGAATCGGACGCGACCGCGGCCTGTCGGCTGCGCCGCGGGGGAGTTGAGCGCGCGGGCCACGCATGCGTCGCCTTCCAGCTGAGCCCACGGGGCTCCTGGAGGCGAGATGAACGGTCTGGTCCTGGCCGCTGACGCGAACGGCACGCTGGTCGTCTGGCTGGCCGTCGCGGGCCTCTCCGGCCTGCTTTTCGGTGCCCTGATCGGCTGGCTCCTGGCTGCGCGCGGCGGCCGGGGAATCGTCGCCACCGCGCGGCGCGAGGCCTCGGCCCTGCTCGAGCAGGCCCGGACCCGGGCCGACGAACAGGTGCAGGGCCTCGTCGCCCAGGCCGAGCAGGAAGCCGCCGGCAAGCGGGAGCGGTGGGCCGAAGAGGAACGGAGCCGGGGTGCCCGGATCACCGAGCTGGAGGAGGAGGCCGAGCGGCTGCACCGGCGGCTGGTCGACCGCGACCGGGCCCTGGCCCGTCGCGACGAGCTGCTGCGCGAGCGGGAAGGGGAGATCGATCGCAAGCGGCAGGAACTCACGCGGCAGCGCGAGCGGCAGGCGGAGCTGGAGCAGCAGACCCTGCTCCGGCTCGAGGAGGTCGCGGGGTTGTCGCGCGACGAGGCCAAGCGCCAGATCGTCGAGGCCTTCCGCGCCGAGGCGCGCCAGGCCGCGGCCTCTGAGATCAGGGCGATCAAGGAGGAGGCGCAGCGCAACGCCGAGCTCGAGGCGCAGAAGATCATGGCGCTGGCGATCGAACGCCTGGCCTCCGATTTCTCGGCGGAGCGCAGCGTCTATTCCGTGCCGCTCCCGGACCCGCAGCTGCGCGGCCGCATCATCGGGGCCGAGGGGCGGAACATCCGGACCTTCGAGAAGCTCACGGGGATGCAGCTGGTGATGGACGACGATCCCTCCCACGTGCTCGTCTCGGGCTTCAACCCGATCAAGCGCGAGGTCGCCAGGCGCTCGCTCGAGCGCCTGATCGAGGGCGGGACGATCCACCCGCGCAAGATCATCCAGGTCGTTGCGTCGAGCCGGAAGCGGCTGGACCAGGAAATGCAGAAGGCCGGCCAGGAGGCCGTCGACGAGTTCTCCTTCCGCTCCGTGCACCCCGAGATCGTCGGGCTGCTGGGGCGCCTCCGGTACCGCACCAGCTACGGCCAGAACGTCCTCGAGCACGTCAAGGAGGCGGCCTGGATCTGCGGGATCATGGCCGCCGAGCTGGGGCTCGACCAGAAGCTGGCGCAGCGCGCGGCGCTGCTGCACGACATCGGCAAGGCGGTCGACTTCGAGCGGGAAGGGACGCACCCCGAGATCGGCGGCAAGCTGGCCCGCCAGTACGGCGAGCCGGAGGTGGTCGTCAACGCCATCGAGTCGCACCACGACGACTGCGAGGTGATCGATCCGATCTCGGTGCTGGTCGCGGCGGCGGACGCGCTCTCCGGCGCGCGCCCCGGGGCCCGGCGCCGGACCACCGTGGACTACATCCGGCGCGTGACCCAGCTCGAGGAGCTGGCCCGCTCGTTCGCGGCGGTCGACAGCTGCTACGCGCTCCAGGCCGGGCGGGAGATCCGCGTCATCGTGGAGCCCAAGCGGATCAACGACGACGGCGTGGCGCTGCTGGCGCACGACCTGACGCAGCGGATCCAGTCCGAGATGGACTTCCCGGGCCGGATCAAGGTGACGATCATCCGCGAGGTCCGGGCCCAGGCCGTCGCCCGCTGACGCCACGGACTGCGGGGGCCGGCCTCTGTGCCGGCCCGCACCTCAGGCCGGCCGGCGGACGACGACGACCGTCTGGTCGTCCTGCTGCGGGCCGTGCGCGAAGCGCCCGACCTCGCCGAAGATCGCGTCGACGAGCTCGGCCGCGCCGGCGCCCTTCATGTGGCGCAGCAGCCGCTCGAGCCGCGCGGTGCCGAACTCCCTGCCGGCGCGGTTCTGGGCCTCGACGATCCCGTCGGTGTAGAACAGCAGCGTCGAGCCGGGGAGGAAGCGCTCGAAGCCGCGCTCGTAGCTCGCGTTCGGCTCCGGTCCGAGCAGCAGGCCGCCGATCTCGAGCTTCTTGACCTGGCCGTCCTGGAACAGCAGCGGGGGCGGGTGCCCGGCGTTGCAGTAGACCATGTTCCCGGTGCGCTCGAACTCGGCGTAGACGAGCGTGATGAAGCGGGACGCGAGCGCCGAGCGCGCGACGACGCGGTTGACGCGCTCGATCGCGCGGGTCAGCCGGTACTGCACGTCGAGCACCACCCGGAGCCCGGTGATCACGTCGCGCGCCATCAGCGCCGCCGGCAGGCCGTGCCCCGACGAGTCGGCGATCGCGACGCCGAGCACGCGGTCCGACAGCTCGACGAAGTCGTAGAGGTCGCCGCCGACCTCTTCCGCCGGGACCGACCGGGCGGCGATGTCGAAGCCGTGGAAATCGGGGGAGCGCGTCGGCAGCAGGCTGGTCTGGATCCGGCGGGCCTCCTCGAGGTCCTGCACCCAGTGCCCGTGCAGCAGCTTGAGGTTGATGATGTGGCGCAGCGTGCCGAGCAGGTAGATCGCCCGTTCCTGGTCGACCTCCGGGTCGAGCGTCAGCGCGATGATGTACTCGCCGCCCTCACCGACCGCGATCGAGGCGAAGCGCCGGACGCCGATCCGGCGCTCGATGGCGGGGTCGAAATCGGGGTCGCCCTCCTCGACGATGACCAGCCCCTCGTCCACGACGCGCTGCATCGGCCGGTAGTCGGACGCCACGCGGAAGCCGGGCTCGATCTCGCCGCGCACGCCGTGCGCGACCTCGAGTTCGTACGCGTCCCCCTCCGGGCTGCGGCGATAGAGCCGGGCGCCGTTGATGCCGAGCGACGGCCCCGGCCCCTCGACGATCGCCTCGAGGATTCCCGACAGCTTGGCCGCCGTCTCGGCGCTGCGCTCGATGCTGGCGAGGGCCCGCTCGAGCGTGCGAAAGGTCTGGCGATAGTCCATGGACGCCCTTCCGAAAGGCCGGGTAGTGTGCGCCGGAAGCGCAGCACGGACAAGCCGACCCGTCCTACAATCCGGTGCGATGGAACGGCACGAGCACGCGGTCCCCGCGGAGGCGCGGGAGGAGTTCCTGCGCCTGACGGCGCAGGCGCTGGAGGCGCTCTCGTGCGGGACGATCGGGGTCTCCCGCGCCACCCAGTCGATGGCCCCGCTCTTCGTCGGCGGCGAGCGCCTGGCCTGGTGCCGGGCGGCGACGACGCCGCGCACCGGCGAGCTGCTGCTGTACCTGCAGCGGCCGGGACCGATCGTTCACCGCGTCGTCGGACGCGCCGCCGGCGGGAGCTGGCGCACCAAGGGCGACAACCGTCCGACGTGCGACCTGCTCCCGGTGTCCGAGCGCGAGGTGCTGGGGCGGATCGTCGCGTTCGAGCGCGCGGGCGAGGTCTTCGCGCTCGAGGGGCGCGGCGCCCGGTTCTACGCGCGGGCCGCAGCGCTCCTCTCCCGCGCCGGCGACCTCGGCTACCGTGCCGCGGCGCTCGGGGACGCGGTGCTGCGGCGGGCGTTCTTCTTCCTGGGAGGCCGGGCCGACCGGGAGATCCTGCGGCGCCCCGCCTGGTGGGCGCAGCGGCTCTCCCAGCGAGCGCTCCACCGCCTGCTGTTCGGCGCCTGCCACGCGCGGCTGGCGGAGCTGCCCTACCCGGAGTCCGGCGCGGCAGACGACGCCGGCCTCCTTCCCGGAGCGGCACCATGAGCGAGCCCCGCCCGAACGGCTGCACCTACTTCTCCGTCGACGTCGAGGCCAGCGGCCCGGTCCCCGGGCTCTACAACCTGGTCAGCCTCGGCGCGACCGCGGTGACCCGCGGCGAGGACGGCGGCTACCGGGTCGGCGACTCGTTCTACGCCGAACTCAAGCCGGTCTTTCCCGGGCAGGACCCGGGCGCCAACCAGGTCCACGGACTGGACCCCGAGCGGCTGGCCCGCGAGGGCCAGGAGCCGCGCGCCGTGCTCGCCGCGCTCTCCGAGTTCGTGGTACGCGCGACCGAACCCGGCACCGCGCCGACCTTCGTCGGCCACGTCGCGGTCTTCGACTGGATGTACGTCGCCTGGTACTACGCCTGGGCCGGGCTGCCGAACCCGTTCGGCTACAAGGGGATCGACACCAAGTCGATGGCCATGGGCCTGCTGCGCGTCCCCTGGGCCGAGACCGGCAAGGAGACGCTCTGCGCGCGGCTCGGCCTCGCGGAGCAGGACGGCCCGACGGTCCATCGCGCGGACGCCGACGCGGCCCACCAGGCGCGCCTGCTGATCGCGCTGCTCGAGCGGGCGGGGCTCTAGCCGCGCTGGCGGGCCGGCGGTCGCGTGCTAGTCTGGCGCCGCCCGCTCGCACGCCCCGTTCCCTGGAGGCCGGTCCTTGGCGCTCTCCGAGCGACTCTCCCTCGGTGTCACCCTCACCCTGGTGCTCATGCTGCTCGGCCTGCTCAGCGCGGGCGTGATCTACGTGTCGTGGCTCGACGCCGAGTCGGTCAAGCGGCAGGCCCAGGTCGACGTCGACGCCGAGGCGGCCCAGTACCGCAGCGATCTCGAGAGCTGGCACGCCCGGACCCTGCGCGAGCAGGCCCGCCAGATGGCGGCTCCCTTTCTCTGGGGGATCGACTCCCTCGACGGCGTGAGCGAGGGGACGGCCGAGTTCAACCGGCTGCAGAAACGGATGTGCCAGTACGTCTGGGGGCGCGACACGCCGCCGATTCTCGAGCGCAAGCCCGCGGGGCCGCTCGAGGCGGTCGTCATCGTCGATCGCGAGCACCGGATCGTGGCCTCGTCCGACCCGATGGAGGTCGACAAGCGCTACACCGACCCGGCGGAGATCGCGCTGCTCGACGCGGCGCTCGACAGCCCGAAAGTGCGCCGCGCCGCCGGACCGGCGCGCGACGACGGCCGCGAGGTGCTCGAACTCCTGACCGGCGTGCCCAATGCGCACGGCGCGATCATCGGCGTGGTCCGGATGCGCTTCGTCGGCGGGACGATCTCCTCGCTGCCGGTCCTGCCGCGCTTCGAGGTCCGCACCAAGCCGAGCTTCGCCGGTCCGGTGCTGGCCGGGCTGGTGGCGCTCTTCGGGCTGGCGTTCGGAGTGCTGGCGATCGCGCAGGTCGTGCGCCTGACGCGCCGGATCGAAGCCCTCGCGGAGGGTGTGCCGTTTCCCCCGACCCGCGGCCCCGGAGCGCGCGCATTGTCGCTGATCGAGGGCAAGCTGGAGACCCTCTCCGACGCGGTCCAGCGCGACGACCTGATGGTCGCGTCGCTGACCGACGCGCTGCAGGAAGGAATGCTGGTGCTCGACAAGGACGGGCGCGTGGTGATCGCGAACCGCCTCGCGCGCGAGTTCCTCGACCTCGAGCAGACGGCCGGGGAGGAGCTGCAGCAGCGCTTCCTCGCGGTCCGCAACGGGTGCCCCGCGCTCGACGGCGTGATCGTCGAGGGGCTCGACCGCGGGCTCGCGGTGCGCGAGAAGCAGGTGGCCCTGGGCACGGCCGGGGGCGACCCGTACGAGCTGCAGGTCAACTCCTACGTCGGCCGCGGGCGCCGGCACTCGCACCACCTGATGCTGGTGCTCAAGGACCGGAAGCGGATCGCGGCGCTGGAGAAGAACCTGCGCGAGGCCTCGCGCCTGGCGGGGATCGTGCAACTCACCGGGAGCTTCGCGCACGAGGTGCGCAACCCGCTCGGTGCGATCGGCGTGAACCTCGAGATCCTGCATCGCCGGCTCGCGCGCGGCGCAGATTCCGACCCGGACGCGGAAAAGACGCTGCGCGTCCTGCGCGAGGAGATCAAGCGGCTGAACGAGATCCTCGAGGAGTGGCTCGCGCTCACCGCTCCCGAGGAGCGAGCCGCGGGCGACGCCGACGTCGCCGGCGTCGCGGAGTCCGTGGCGCGGCTGCTCAAGGTCGAGGCGCGGCACCAGCACGTCGACCTGTTCGTCGAGCGGGACCCGGATCCCGGCCGGGCCTCGATCTCGACTGCGCGACTGCGGCAGGTGCTGCTCAACCTCGCGCTCAACGGCCTGCAGGCCACGTCCCCGGGCGGCCGGATCGTGCTGCGGGCCAAGGGCCTCGGCGACCGGGTCGTGCTCGAGGTCGAGGACAGCGGCAGCGGGATCCCGGAGGAGGTCCGCGACCGGATCTTCGACTTCCACTTCACGACGCGGGAGGACGGGAGCGGGCTGGGGCTGGCGATCTGCCGCCGGATGGTCGAGGAGGCCGGCGGGACGATCACCTTCCTCAGCCGGGTCGGGACGGGAACGGTCTTCACCGTGACGCTGCCGGCGAGCGGCTTCGGGAAGCCGCGGCCGGCTGTCGGGACGCCGCCCGGCTGAGGCCGGTCAATCGGAACAGCGGCAGCGAGCCAGCCCCCGGTTGCAGGAGAAGCAGTAGCCGTTGGACCGGAACAGCTCGCGCATCTCGCCCTGCCAGGCGTCGGCGATCCCGATCCGCTCGACCTCGGACAGATCGGCGGCGTCCAGCCAGACCCGCATCGTCTCCAGCGACGTGTTGTAGGCGCGGAGCAGTTCGAAGATGCCGGCCGGCGGCCCCGCGGGCACGGCGCGGTCCATGGGCATGGAGAGCTTGTTCGATATCGTTCTCATGGTGTCTCGACCTGCATGAAAGTACGCGGGATCGGGGGGGGAGGCTCGCCGAAAGCCGCGAATCGGCGGGGTTTTTGCAGCAGGCCTGCGCGGACCAGCGCCCCCTCCGGCGCCGCCGCGCCGGGCAGGAGATGGCGGAAGGGGTGGGATTCGAACCCACGGTACGGTTACCCGTACACCGGTTTTCGAGACCGGCGCCTTCAACCGCTCGGCCACCCTTCCGCAAGGCGCCGGGATCGTAGCAGAGGCCGGGCGGAGCGTCACCCGAACGGGTCAGCGAGCGGCCATCCGGATGCGCAACTCGAGCCCCAGCGCGGCGCTGCGGGCCACCGCCTCCTCACCGGGAGCGAGCGGGCCGACCCCGGCCGGGGTCCCGGTGAAGACCAGGTCGCCCGGCTGCAACAGGAACCAGAACGACAGCCGGGCCACGATGGCCGGCGGGTCGAGCAGCATCGACGAGGTCCGGTCTGCCTGCCGGACCGCTCCCCCGACCGCCAGCTCGAGGTCGATCTCCGGCCACGCCACGGAGAGTGCGCTGCGGGGGACGAACGGGCTGACCGGGGCGGCGCCGGGGAACCCCTTGCTGCGGGCCCACGGCTGCCCCTTGGCCTTGGCCTGCGCCTGGAGGTCGCGCGCCGTCAGGTCGATCCCGAGGCCGACCGCGGCGATCGCCGACTCGGCCTGCTCGCGGTCCAGGCGCGTGCCACCCGCCCCGAGCAGGAGGACCAGCTCGACCTCGTGGTGGACCTCCTGGCTTCCCTCGGGCCAGGCGATCTCGAGCGCCGTGCCCGAGGCCGAGCCGGAGACCAGCGCGGACGCCGGCATCAGGAACACCACGGGCTCGGCCGGGGCACCCATCTCCTTCGCGTGCTCGGCGTAGTTGCGGCCCAACGCGTAGATCGTTCCGGCGCGGACCGGCGGCGCGCCCTGCACCACGACTTCGCTCACTTGCCATGCCTCCGGGACGGCGCCCGCGGTTCGCCGGCCGGGAAGACGGTGCGCGGCCGGACGGTGTGGAGCGGGATCACGTCGCCGACCAGCCACGACACAGCGATCACCGCGGCGAGCGCGACGAGGATCGACTCCAACCACATCGAGTTTCTGCCCTGCTGGGAGAGCCAGAGCGGCACGGCGAGCGCGGCGAGCAGTCCGCCGACCAGCAGGACATCGCGCACCCCCCGTCCCGCAGCGGACCACCGCAGCACGGCGTTGCACCAGCGGCACGGGTAGGTCGCCGCCGGCTTCAGGCTGGCGAGCAGGCCCGGAAAGACCCTCCCGCCGCATTCGGGGCAGACCGCCATCTACGCTCCCCGTCGAGGAACCCCAACACCGGACAAGATATCGGGAGCATCGTCGCGGGACCACCGCCTGTCACGCGCGGGCCATCCGGCTGCGCAGGAAGGCCCGGGCGGCGATCCAGGCCTTGAGTGGCCGGGGCAGCTCGACCCGCCGCGGCCCGGCGGGGAAGCCGGCGCGCTCGACCCGCTCCAGGAGCCGGCGGTAGATCGCGGCCATCGCCTCGGCGGCGCACAGATCGCGCGGAAAGCGCCGGCCGAAGGCGCGCGCGGCCTCGAAGCCGGCCCGGGCCCGACCGGCCTCGAACCGGAGCAGGTCCAGCCGCCGGGGATCCCGGCCCAGCACCGCGGCCTCGTCGAGCCCGAAGCGCGCGAGGTCGTCCTGCGGCAGGTAGAAGCGGCCCGCCGCGGCATCGGGGCCGAGGTCGCGCAGGATGTTCGTGAGCTGCAGCGCCAGCCCGAGCTGGCGGGCGTACTCGTCGGCCTCCGGCTCGCGGTGCCCGAAGACCCGCACCGAGAGCCGTCCGACCGCGCCCGCCACGAGGTCGCAGTAGCTCGCCAGCTCGTCGAAGCACGCAAAGCGCCGCGGCTCGATGTCCCACCCGACGCCGTCGAGCACCTGCTCGAAGAGCTGCCGTTCGAGGCCGAACTGGCGCGCCGCCTCGCCGGCCCGCACCGCGACCGGGTGCGTGGCGCGGCCGTCGAAGGTGCGCGCGAGCTCCGCGCGCCAGAAGTCGAGGGCGCTCGCCGCGCTCGCCGCGTCCGGCGCATCGTCGACCGCGTTGTCGGCGGCGCGGCAGAAGGCGTAGACGGCGACGATCCCGTCGCGCTGATCGGGCGGCAGGGTCAGGAAGGCGTAGTAGAAGTTGCTCTTCGCCGCGCGCGTGAACTGGCGGACCTGCTCGAGCGGCGACGGCATCAGCGCGGCACGCTGCTCGTGCGGTCGCGACGCCGCCGCACCAGGAACCAGGCCATCGCGGCCGCCCAGGCTGCGCCCCAGGCGCGGTCGATCAGGCCGCCCCAGCGGGTGTAGGGCGGGGGAGCGCCCTGCGGGACCGTGACCGCGCGGATCAGCGTTCCCTCCTCGAGCCGCAGCCGCCCCGTCTTCGCGCCGCGCAGGTACTCCTCGACGCGGCCGTCCGGGGCGACGAAAGCCGACGGGCCGGTGTTCCCGACGCGCACCATCCCGACCCGGTTCTCGACCGCGCGCAGGATGTTGACCCCCATCTGGTTGTTCGAGAGGGACCAGCCGAGCCATCCCTCCGAGCTGAGGTTGACGAAGAAGGTCGCGCCGCGCTGCCGCGCCTCGCGGCCCAGGTCGGGGTAGCAGGACTCGTAGCAGAGCGGCGTCCAGAAGGTCCAGCTGCCGCTGCCCGTCTCGAGCGTCAGCGGGATCGCACCGGGTCCGCTGAAGCCGTGCGGCGCGTTGCGCCAGGCGGCGAGGGTGATCTTCGTCAGCAGCTGGCCGAGCGCCGGGAACTGCCGCTCGAGCCACGGGAACCCGCGCCGCTCGGTGAACGGGAAGAGCACGACCTTGTCGTAGCGCCCGGCGCGTGACCCGGAGGGATCGATGATCATCGCGGTGTTCGTCGGCCGCTGGCCGTCCGGGCCGAAGTTCTGCGTCCCGAAGAGGACCGGCGTGCCGAGCGTCGCGGCCACCGCGGCCACGCTCTTCTCGTACTCGGGCCAGCGATCGAGGTTGGCCAGGATCGAATTCTCCGGCCAGGCGATCAGGTCGGCCGCTCCGCGCGGCACCGTGGCGAGCGTCTGCTGGATCGTGCCCGTCAGGACCTGTGGCGTGAGCTGGAACGAGTGCTCGAGCGCCGGCTGGATCACCGCGATCCGCGGTCCGGGCCCCTCGGGGATGCGCCCGATCCGGGCCACCCCGTAGACCAGCAGGAAGGCGGTCGCCGCGGCGGCCGCCGTCGCCCCCCAGCGCAGGCGGCGCGCATCGCCGGGGCGCGGGCCGTCGATGGCCCGCTTGGCCAGGTCGGCCAGCAGCGCGGCCGGGATCGCCCAGAGGAAGGTCAGGCCGTAGGAGCCGACGAGATCGGCGGCCTGGATCAGCAGCGGGTAGCCGAACAGGAAGGTCCCGGCCTGGTACATGTTGTAGTTGCCGACGCCGAGGATCGCGCGCGTCCACTCGCCGGCGGCCATCGCCAGCGGCAGGATCAGGAACAGCGGTCCACCCGACACGCGGTAGAGCGACCAGGCGAGCAGCGCCTGGACGACGTAGTGGACCGTGATCACGGCCGGCAGCAGCGCGAGCGCGATCCAGCCGAACTTCAACAGCGGTGCGTTGGCGACCCACATGAAGAGCAGCAGTCCCGGCAGGAAGCCGAGCACCGGGGCGCGCCAGCGGTCGATCACCGCGGGCAGCATCAGCACCACCCAGCCGAGCGCGACCAGCGGCCCGAGCGCTTCGTAGCGCGTCGCCGCCAGCAGCAGCAGGCCGCCGGCGAGCGAGACCGCGAGGACCTCGACGAAGCGGCGCAGGCGGGACACGGGGCGCGGCTCGGCGGCGGGTGCCATCCGCTCAGTCCTCCCAGCGCCGCAGGACGAGGCAGGCGTTCGTCCCGCCGAAGCCGAAGCTGTTGGACAGCGCGACGCGGGACTCGATCCGGTTGTCGCGCTCGAGCACCAGGCGCAGGTGCGCGCAGCGCTCGTCCACGCGGTCGACGTTGACGGACGGGGCCAGGAAGCCGCCGCGCAGCATCTGGATCGTGTAGATCGCCTCCAGGCTGCCGGCCGCGCCGACCGCGTGGCCGGTCGTGGACTTTGTCGAGGAGATCCAGGGCTGCCGCTCGCCGAACACGGCGCGCATCGCCGCGGCCTCGGAGGGATCGCCCTGGGGGGTCGAGGTGCCGTGAGCGTTGACGTAGTCGATCTCTTCCGGTCGCAGCCCGGCGTCGGCCAGCGCCTCGCCCATCACCTCGATCGCCCCTTCGGTGAGCGGCGCGACCATGTCGTTGCCGTCGGAGTTCGCGGCGAAGCCGGGCAGCTCCGCCAGGATCGGCGCGCCGCGCCGCTGCGCCGCACCGAGATCCTCGAGCAGCAGCATCCCGGACCCTCCGCTGATCACGAACCCGTCGCGGTCGGCGTCGAACGGGCGCGAGGCGCGCTCGGGCGCGTCGTTGAAGCCGCGCGAGAGGGCGTGCATCGCGTCGAACGCGCCGGCGCGGGTCCAGTCCAGCTCGTCGGCGGCGCCGGCGAGGACGCGCTCGTAGCGGCCGACCCGGATCAGCAGCGCGGCCAGCGCGATCGCGTGGGAGCCGGTCGAGCAGGCCGACGAGACGCACCAGCTCTCCCCGCGCGCACCGAGTGCGACGCTGACGTTGGCGGCGGCGGTGGAGGTCATCACCTGCGGGACGGTGAAGGGGCTGACCCGGCGCGTGGCGACGAACTTCTCGACGCCGGCCGCGCGCGCCTTCTCCCCCTCCAGCTCGACCAGGCGCAGGGCGTTGTAGTTGCGGATCGCCGAGCCGATCCCCGAGCCGATGATCACCGCGACCCGGGCCCCGCGGATCTCGGCCGGGATCGACGCCCGCGGTGGTCAGCGCCTCGTGCGTCGCGCAGAGCGCCATGCGCGACATGCTGGTGGCGCTCTTCTCGACCTTCCGGGTCAGGAGCGGGCTGTCGGGCTCGGCCTCCGGTACGCCGGCGATCTGCGAGGCGAAACCGATCGTGGTCCACTCCGGCACGAATCGAACGCCCGAGCGGCCCGAGCGGAGGGACTGCTCGATCGCCGGCAATCCGGTGCCGATCGACGAGACCGCCCCCATCCCGGTGACGACCACCCGTCGCTCCGAAGCCATTCGTCCCTCCGCGGCCCGCGGCCGTGGCGGGCATGATACCGACAGAAAGCGCGCCCGCGGGTCCAAGCTGGACAGCCTGGGAGGCCGATATTAGACTCACCGACTCGGGCGTAATGCCCACCGCCGGCCGGCCGCCGGCGCGCCCCGCAAGGAGTCCCAGATGTCGACCAACCCGACCCATACCGGCGAGACGACCGGCACCCCGGCGCCCGGCGGCGAGATGCTCGTCCTCACCCCGGCGGCGGTCCAGAAGCTGCTCGGCTACCAGTCCGAGAACCCCGAGTTCCAGGGGAAGGCCTTCCGCATCTTCATCGAGGGCGGCGGCTGCTCCGGGTTCCGCTACGGCTTCGGCTTCGACGACGCGTCGGAGGACGACTGGAGCTTCGAGACCGGTGGCCTCAACGTGACGGTCGACCCGATGTCGATGCAGTACCTCCAGGGGGCGACCGTGGACTTCGTGGACGATCTGTCCGGGTCCGGCTTCCTGGTCAAGAACCCGAACGCGAAGACCTCCTGCGGCTGCGGCCACTCCTTCAACGGCTGACCCGCCGCCCACAACTCGGGCCGAGACCACGAGGCCCCCGGGCAGGCGCCCGGGGGCCTCGTTTCTTGTGCGGACCCAAGGAGAGGGAGGGAGTGCGGCGTTCAGGCCCCGGCCGGTGCCGGGGCGTGGGAATGGGTTACTGCGGGCGCGGTGCCGGCGCTCCAGTCGATCGGCCAGATCGGGACCTCGGCCCCGGCGGGCGCTTCGCGCGCGGCGGCGAGTGCCTGCTGCGCGGCGACGAGCAGCGCCTCGACTTCCGGCCACGGGCCGTCCTCGGGGATGGCGATCCCGGCCATCACGAGGTCGCGGCGGGAGACGCCGGCCTGCGTCGCGAGCACGGTCACCAGCCGCGACACGGCGGGACGGGCGTCACGGCAGTGCGGCATCAGGATCGCGATCCGCCGCGCGTCCCAGCGGCCCACGGCGTCCGAGCCGCGGACGGCCTGCTTGGTCGCGTGGCCGAGCCGCCGGCTCCAGCGATCGGGCTGCGCGGCGGCCGTCAGCGGCAACGACTCGGCCAACTCCACGAGGAGCAGCGTCGCCGGCTCGCGTCCCTCTTCGGCCTCGGACAGGGCCTGTTCGAGCGTCGCCGAAAAGCCCTTGCGGTTGAGCAGGCCGGTGGCCTGGTCGTAAAGGTCGAGCCGGCGGATCCGGTCGGCCTGGGCGCGGACGTCCCCCTCGCGGCGGGCGAGGCGGGAGCGGATCGATTCGGACTCCTCGGCGAGCGACTGCCAGAGGTGCAGCGCCCGGGCGAGTCCCCAGGCGGTCAGGACCGCGCCGGCCAGCGCGAGCGCCGGCGCGACCCAGGGCTCCAGCCCCTCGGACAGCCCGAGCACCAGGGCGGCCGCGAGCAGCAGCAGGCCGCCCGTCAGGGCGAGGCGGGCGCTCCAGGGCCGGCCCCGGCCGAGCCAGAGCACCAGCAGACCCCCCGCGACGAGCGCCACCGCGGCGCCGACGGCCAGCGAGCCGCGCTCCGATCCCGGGAAGAGGAAAGGAGCCGCCACCGCCGCGACCGAGACGGACGCGAGCGGAAGGTATGGACCTCCCCGCAGCCACTTCATCGCTCAGGACTCCACGCCGGCCTGTCCCCCAACCGGTCTTACGCAAACTTCGTGCCCCGAACGGGGCGAACGCAAGCGGTTCCCGGCGTTCGGTCCCGGACGGAACCCGCCCCGGACGGGCGGAGGCGGGGGTGGACGCGGAATGTCGCCCGGCTGACGCGGAGGGTCAGCCGGGCAGGGATCGGGGGGTTCGCGCGGGACAAAGGGGGTGGTGCCGGAAGGGGGAGTCGAACCCCCAAGGGGCGTGAGCCCCGGCGGATTTTGAATCCGCTGCGTCTGCCGATTCCGCCATTCCGGCGCCGGACGGTTCCGACATCTTAGCCCGCCGGACCCGGCCGCTCACTCGTAGCGCAGCGACTCGATCGGGTCGAGGCGCGCGGCCTTGTAGGCGGGCCACAGCCCGGCAAGGACGCCGAAGAAGGCCGGCACGAAAACCCCCAGCACGTAGACCATGAGCGGGATCGATATCGGCGGCCAGCCGGGGATCAGGTGGTTCAGGATCGCCTGGCCGACGAGGCTGAAACCGAGCCCGGCCAGGATTCCCACTGCTCCGCCGAGCGCGCAGAGCGTGACCGCTTCGATCAGGAACTGCGAGAGGATGTTCTGACTCTTCGCCCCGATCGCCTTGCGGATCCCGATCTCGCGCGTCCGCTCCGTCACCGACACGAGCATGATGTTCGTCACGCCGATCGTGGCGACGAGCAGGGCGAAGCCGACGATCACGGCGGCCCCCATCGAGATCCCGTCCGTTACCTTCTTGACCGCCTTGAGCACGCCGGCCTGGGACTGGACCTCGAAGTCGTTCGGCTGCGCCGGCAGCAGCTTGTGCCGGCGCCGCAGGACGTCGGTGATCTGGTCCATCGCCTGCTCGACCCGCTCGGCGCTGCGCGCCCGCACGATCAGCACGACGGACCGCTCGGTGTCCCGCCCCCAGATCGCCGCCGCGGTCGAGAGCGGGATCAGCGCCAGCTCGTCGAAATTGAAGTCGAACAGCTTCCCCTTCTGCTCCAGGATTCCGACGATCGTGAAATCGGCCCCTCCCAGCGCAATCGTCTGGCCGATCGGCTCGCCCGGGAGCTTGAGATCCTCGACGATCTTCGCGCCCACCACGCAGACGCGCGCCCGCGTCCGCTCCTCGATGCTGGAGAAGAAGCGCCCGCGGTCCACGAAGATGTTCCGGGTGTCCTGGAACGACGCATTCGAGCCGATGATCACGGCGTCCGCGATCTCGTCCCCCTTCTTGAAGCGGCCGCCCCGCTGGATGACCGGCGAGATCAGGTCGACGTCCGGACAGTAGCGGCGCAGCGCCTCGCCGTCCTCGGCGTTCAGCTCGACGCGGCCCAGCTTCTCCCCCGCCTTGCCCGGGGGGCGGTAGGGGGTCACGAAGAGCGTGTTCGCCCCGAGCCCCTGGATCTCGTTGATCGCGATCCCGGTGATCCCCTGCAGGATCCCCTGCACGCCGACCGTCACCGCGACGCCGATGACGATGCCGAGCACCGTCAGGAAGGAACGCAGCTTGTTGGCCCAGATCGCGAGCAGGGCCATGCGCAGGTTTTCCAGCCAAAGCATGATTCGGCTCCTAGCTCTCCGGATGGGTCGTCACGCCGGCTTCGTCGGTCCGGAAGTCGGCCACGACCTTGCCGTCGCGCAGCTTGATGATCCGCTTGGTTCGGTTCGCGATGTACTCCTCGTGGGTGACGAGGATGATCGTGTTTCCGCGGCGGTTGAGCTCGTCGAAGAGCTCCATGATCTCGTCGCCGGTCCGCGAGTCGAGATTCCCTGTCGGCTCGTCCGCGAGCAGGATCGACGGGCCGTTGACCAGCGCGCGGGCAATCGCGACGCGCTGGCGCTGGCCCCCGGAGAGTTCGTTCGGCTTGTGCTCCATCCGGTCGCCGAGGCCCACGGACGAGAGCGCCTCCGCCGCCCGGCGGCGGCGTTCCGCCGACGTCACGCCGGCGTAGATCAGCGGCAGCTCGACGTTCTGCAGGGCGCTGGTCCGCGACAGCAGGTTGAAGGTCTGGAACACGAAGCCGATCTCCCTGTTGCGGATCTCGGCCAGGGCGCCGTCGTCGAGCGTTTCGACCTCGCGGCCGTTCAGCACGTAGCGGCCGCTGGTCGGCGTGTCGAGGCAGCCGATCAGGTTCATGAGCGTCGACTTGCCCGAGCCCGACGGTCCCATGATCGCGACGTAGTCACCCTTCTCGATGCCGACCGAGACGCCGTCGAGCGCGCGGACCGGGCTCGCCCCCACGTCGTAGATCTTCGCCAGATCGTGGATCTCGATCAGCGGAGGGCTCGCCATCGGCCTACTCTCCACCTTCGCGGCCCCGCTCGCGGCTGTCGCCGCCCGCGTCCTCGGCGGCGGCGTCTCCGGGCTGCTTCTCCTCCCGGGGCTGGACCCGGTCGCCCTCCTTGAGATTCCTGAGCACGCGGTACGGCCCGGTGACGACTGTCGTTCCCGGGCGCGAGCCCCGCGACGATCTCGACCCACAGGTCGTCGCTCGTGCCGGTCGTGACCGGCTGCGCGCGGACCGTCCCGGCGGTCTTGCTCCCCTCGAAGAGGTACACGACCTCGATCTCCTCGCGCTCGTCCGCCTTGCCCGGGTTCGCGCCGCTCGCGGCGGCCGGCGTCGCACCGCCGGCCCCTGCCGCGTCCTTCTCCCCGACCGGCGAGGCCGGTCCCGCGGGCGGAGCAGCGGAGCCCTTGCCACCCGCCGCCGTCCGGTCCTCCTCGAGCTTCTTCCGCTCGCGGACGGTCACGGCCTGGATCGGGATGCGCACCACGTCGTCCCGCCGCGAGACCTCGATCCTGGCCTTCGCGGTCATCCCCGGGCGGAGGCGCTCGTCGGGGTCGCTCAGGAGGATCTTCACGCCGAACACGTTGACATCCCCCTCCTTCCGCGCGGTGTTCCGGATCTCGTGGACCTTCCCCTCGTAGGTCGTCTTCTCGACCGCGTCCACCGTGAGCTTCGCCTTCTGCCCCGGACTCAGGCGGACGACCTCCGTCTCGTCCACGCTGATCTCGGCCAGGACCTCGCTCATGTCCGAAATCACCATGAGCACGGAGCCGGGAATGTTCGTGGTGCCGACGATCACCTGCTCGCCGACCTCGGTGTTGATCTGCGTCACGCGGCCCGACATCGGGGCGAAGATCTTCGTCTTCGTCAGGTCGGTCTGCACGCGGGACAGGGAGGCGTCCGCCAGGGTGACCGACTCCCGGAGCGACTTCAGGTTGATCGCCGCGTCTTCCACCGCGAGGTCCGCCTTCTCGAGGTCGCTGTCCGGGAGGAGTCCCTCCGCGTGCAGTTCCTGGGCCCGCCGCCGCTCCCGTTCGAGGTTGCGCAGGTTGACCTCCTGCTGCTCGATGGCGATCCGGCTCATTCGCACGTTCGCGGCCAGGCGGTCGACGTCGCTGCGGTACTTCTCGGGGTCGATCCGCACCAGCAGGTCGCCCTTGGAGACGTTCTCTCCCTCCTTGACGGGGAGCTCGACGATCTGGCCGTAGATCTCCGAAGAGATGTTGACCTTCGTGCGCGCCTGCACGACGCCGGTCCCGGTGACCAGCGTGATGACGTCACCCTTGGATACGTCCGCCGTGTAGACGCTCTCGCCGGACTGCTTGGTCCGGCTGAGCGAGACGATCACGATCACCGCGACGACGGCGAGGATTCCCAGACCGATCAGGAGCTTCTTCATGGTCGACTCTCAGAAGGCGGCTGCGAAAACCAGCTTGACGAGGACCCAGAGCCCCCACGGCACGAGGACCAGGGCCGCAGCCTCGCCGGTCTTCCGCCCGAGCACCGTCGCCAGCCCCAGGATCGCGAGCGCGAGCGACCAGAGGCTGAACAGGCCCAGCGAGGAGCCGAGCGAGGCGAGGACGGCGCTCGAGTCCTTGAGGTTCAGCAGGAGCGTCAGGTCCGCCGGAACGATGTCCGCGATCCACGTCGCGTCGGGGGTGCGGAGCAGCACGATGAGGATCCCCACGATCGCCGAGATCGCCGAAGGCGCGAGACTGTACGAGACCGTCGTCATGATGCGGCCGTACGCCGGCTCCCGGGCGAGGCGCTGCATCGCCCAGGCGGTGCCCCCGAGGGCCGTCAGCGCCAGCAGGAGGGATACGGCCGCGGCCCAGTCGGGGGAAGCCGCCGCCGCGGCGTCGTCGCCCGCCCGCCCGGCGGCCGCTGCGGCGACCTGCACGGCGCCACTGACGACGGCGAAGGCGACGCCGATTCCCAGGACGATGCCGAGGTTGACGAACAGCTTCTTCCCGGACGTCCCCGCCGGCAGCCACCCCAGCAGCAACGCGATCAGCCCGTAGAGGAACGTGAAGAACCAGACGACGGCGATGAAGCCGATCAGCGTGTTCGTGATCGCCGACGCCTGCATCTGCCAGAGCGGCGCGCTGGCGATCTGCTGCGTGGCCTGCTCGAGCGCCTTGTCCCTCGCCTCCGGGCCGCCGAGCATGCCGGCGAGCTTGATCCCGAAACTCTCCCTCAGGTACTCCTTGTAGACGACGGGAAGGTCGTAGCGGGCGAAGTAGAGTCCCACGAACGCCGCGACGACCGCGGCGCAGATGATGACCGGGACGAGCCAGCCGCGCGGATCCCGCCGGATGTCCTCGAAGACGCTGCCGGGCGAGAGAAAGACGTTGGCGAATCGCGCGATCGGCCCCATCCGCGCGCGCTGCGGCGCCGCTCCGGGCTGCGCCGCTGTCGCGGGGTCGAGAACCGGCGGAGGCGAAGGCGGGGACTCGACGGGAACGGACGGTTGCTCGTCGGGTCGGAAGGGCGCGCGGTCGTTCATGGTCACCCCCGGAGTGCGTGTCCTCTGCGGCACGGTTGAAGGGCTTCAGCCGATGATCGAACTCGGCTCACGGCGGGTTCAGGATACATGGGAACCTGCCGGGGGGGCGGGTGCCGGCGCCGGACGCGGCGACGCGCCCGTTCCGCGCCGGCCCGCGTCGCGTGCAGTGCGTCGAGCGTTCAGGCGGATCCGGTGGGGACGAAGGACGACCCCAGTGCCTCGCCCAGCAGCCCCCTCGCCGCCGTCCACGAGCGCCGGTCCGCGTCCGGTTCGTAGAACAGCCCGCCCGCCGGGTCGCGCGGCAGCTCGTAGTTGGTGAAGCCGTGGCCGGCGCGGCCGTAGGTGACGAGCTGCCAGTCGGCGCCGGCCTCCTCCATCTCGCGCTGGAAGGCCCGCACGTGCTGCTCGCTCACCAGCGGGTCGAGTACGCCGTGGAAGGCGAGGACGCGCGCCTGCACCGCGCCCCGAGCGGCGCGGCGCGGCGTGTCGAGCAGGCCGTGGAAGCTGATCGCCGCGGCGAGGTCGGCGCCGTCGCGCGCCAGCTCCAGCGCCACGCCGCCCCCGAAGCAGTAGCCGAGCGCCGCGACCTCGCAGCCGCGCACCAGCGGGCTGTCGGTCAGGCGTGCCAGCCCGGCGCGGGCGCGGGCGCGGAGCAGGGGGATGTCGCGGGCGTACCGGTTCATCTCGTGGGCCGCCTCCTCGTTCGTCTGCGGCCGCACGCCGCGGCCGTAGAGGTCGAGCGCGAAGGCGACGTAACCCAGCGCGGCCAGCGCCCGGGTTCGTTCCTCGACGAACGGGACGAGTCCCCGCCACATGTGGCAAACGAGGACGCCGGGGCGCGGCCAGGGGAGGGAGGGGTCGAAGGCGGCGTATCCCTCGAGCGGGACGCCGTCGTGGGAGTAGGGGACGCGCTGGGTCCGGAGGGGGGCGTTCATCGGTCGGTCCTCGCGGGGCGGGCTGGGCCCGTGCCGATCCTACCGCGGCGGGCGTTCCCCGGCGTCCGCCGGGCGGGCCGGCACGGAGGCCGGCCCCTACGGGCGCCGTCGGGCAGGCCGGCACGGAGGCCGGTCCCCCCGGGCGCCGTCGCGCGCGCGCTGCTTGACGGGCCCTGCGCCCCGTCTTAAGCTTCCGCATGAAATGGTTCCAATCGAAAGTATCTGCCGTCCCGTCGCGGGCGGCCCGGAGGACCCGATGATCACGCTCCGCAGGGCGAGAGACCGCGGCCACGCCGACCACGGCTGGCTCGACACCTGGCACACCTTCTCCTTCGCCGACTACTACGACACCGAGCAGATGGGCTTCCAGTCGCTGCGGGTGATCAACGACGACGTCGTCGCGCCGGGCCGCGGCTTCGGGACCCACCCGCACCGCGACATGGAGATCGTCACGTACGTGCTCGACGGGGCGCTCGCGCACAAGGACAGCATGGGGAACAGCTCGACCATCGTGCCGGGCGAGGTCCAGCGGATGAGCGCCGGGACCGGCGTGCTGCACAGCGAGTTCAACCACTCGAAGACCGACCCGGTGCACCTGCTGCAGATCTGGATCCTGCCGGACCGCACCGGGCTGACGCCGTCGTACGAGCAGACCTTCTTCCCCGAGGAAGACAAGCGCGGGCGGCTGCGGCTGGTGGCCTCGCCCGACGGCGCGGACGGCTCGGTGACGATCCACCAGGACGCGCGGCTCTACGCGACGCTGCTCGCGCCGGGCGAGGAGGTGAGCCACGCGCTGGCCCCCGGCCGGCACGCCTGGGTCCACGTGGCGCGCGGCAAGGCCAGCCTGAACGGGCAGCCGCTCGAGGCCGGCGACGGCGCCGCGATCAGCGGCGAGGAGCGGGTCACGCTGCGCGGCGACGGTCACGCCGAGGTCCTGCTCTTCGACCTCGCGTAGCGCCGGGGGTGGACGGTCCACTGCGCCCCCGAAGCGGTCGAAAGGGCGGGGTGGGCGGTCTTACCGTCCACTCCGCTTCGGTAATAGACTCGTCGGTCTTCCCGGGGGTACGGGAAGGGAGGAGACCGACATGAAGCACACGCCGCTCGCGGGCGCCCTCGCGCTCGCCCTCGCCCTCGTCCTGCTCGCCCTGCCGGCCCTCGCCGGCGACGACAAGGCCACCCAGTCGCCGCACGACCAGATGATGGAAGCGATGGCGAAGGCCGCGACGCCCGGCCCGGGCCACAAGGTGCTCGAGCAGATGGTCGGCACCTGGAACGCGACGACGACCATGTACGGCGAGCCGGGCCAGCCGCCGATGGTCTCGCAGGGGAAGATGGTCATCGACATGGTGCTCGGCGGCCGCTACGCCCGGATGCAGTACCAGAGCGAGTTCAACGGGATGAAGATGGAAGGGCTCGGATTCACCGGCTACGACAACGTCGAGAAGAAGTACGTCTCGGACTGGATGGACACGATGGGGACCGGGATCATGCGCGACACCGGGACCTACGACCCGGCCACGCGCACGATCACCTCGGCCGGCGCGATGACCGACCCGATGGGCGCCGCGTGGACCACCCGCTCGACGACGCAGTTCGTCGGGGCCGACAAGATGATCCTGGAGATGTACGGCCGGAACGCCGGCGCGCCCGAGGTCAAGCTGATGCAGATCGTCTACACCCGCGCCAAGTAGCTTCCGCCGGCAGCCGCGGCCACCCCCCCGCGCCCCGCCGCCCGCCCGGGCCCGGGGCGCGGCGCTTTTCCGGGTGCTAGATTGAACGCCATCGCCCTGCGAGGAGCCCCCCCGCCATGCCGAGAAGCAAGGTCGCGATCCTGAAGACGACGCCGCGGACGGTCCTGTCCGACTACCACGAGCTGCTGAACCTGGCCGGCTACCAGGAGGTCGTCGCCAAGGACGCCGACACCGCGCTGAAGGTCAACATCTCCTGGCACTTCTTCTTCCCGGCCAGCTCGACCACGCCCTGGCAGCTGGAAGGGGTGATCCGCGCGCTGAAGGCCGACGGCTACGACCCGTCGCTGATCCACGCCTGCCACAACCGGACGGTCGTGATCGACGCCCGGCTGGGGGAGCGCGAGAACAAGCAGGTCAACGTCGTCGAGGCCCACGGCCTGCGCAACCTGCACCTCTACGACCCGGGGAACGAGTGGATCCCGGTCGGCGAGGCGGTCGGCGACCTGACGAAGAAGTTCCTCTGCCTCAACCAGGTCTATCCCGACGGCTTCATGATCCCGAAGCGCTTCATCGGCGAGAACATCATCCACCTGCCGACGATCAAGACCCACGTCTTCACCCAGACCACCGGGGCGATGAAGAACGCCTTCGGCGGGCTGCTCAACGAGCGGCGGCACTGGACCCACCCGGTGATCCACGAGACGCTGGTCGACCTCCTGATGATCCAGAAGAAGATCCACCGCGGGGTCTTCGCCGTGATGGACGGGACCTTCGCCGGCGACGGGCCGGGGCCGCGCTGCATGCTGCCGCACGTCAAGAACGTGATCCTCGCCAGCGCCGACCAGGTGGCGATCGACGCCGTGGCGGCGAAGCTGATGGGCTTCGACCCGCTGTCGATCAAGTTCATCCGGCTGGCGCACGACGCCGGGCTGGGCTGCGGCGACCCGCGCGAGATCGAGCTGGTCGGCGACCAGGACGCGGCGCGCGAGAACTGGCACTTCGACGGTCCCTACAAGAAGATGACCTTCGCTTCGCGGATGCAGCACCAGATCTACTGGGGCCCGCTCAAGGGGCCGATCGAGTGGTCGCTGAAGACGGTGCTCGCGCCGTGGGCCTACGTCGCCAGCGTCGTCTACCACGACAGCCTCTGGTACCCGCTGAAGGCCCGGGGCGCGATGCGCGAGGCGCTCTCGTCGGACTGGGGCAAGCTGTTCCAGAACTGGGAGACGCTGACCCCCGACGCGCAGGGCTTCCCGCAGGTCGGCGAGGCCCCGGCCGAGCTGAAGACGACCGGGATGGCCGCCTTCACGCGCTCGCTCGGGATCCTCGGGACCTGCGTGCGCGAGGCGCCCGAGTTCGCGGCGCGGAAGCGGCGGGCGGCGCGCTAGCGCCCTGCTGCGGACAGCTCGAAGAGCGAATCGGGCAGCGGCGGGTTGACCTCGACCGTCTCGACCACGATCTGCAGGCGCCCCGGACGCTCGGACGCCGTGGTCTCGATCCGGTGAGGGAACGCGATCCCCTTCGTCTTCCTGTAGTCCCCGAAAGCGGTCCGGATCCGGACCGGCCAGCCCTTGATCGTGCGCGTCGAGTCAACGCAGATCGTGAGAAACGTCTTCGCGTCGAGATACAGGTCCTGCTCGGCGCCGCTCTTGAGCGTCAGCTTCAGCCGGTAGGCGTCGCGGCCGCCGATCGCTTCGCGGCCGACCAGCTCGAGCCGGCTGCCCTTGGCTTTCCAGTCGACCAGCGGTCCCTCGATGTCGGCCTGCTCCATCGCTTCCATCACGACGTCGTCGGGAAGGGCCTTCGGGATCATCTCGCCCTCGAGCGGCGAGACCCGCCAGCCGTGCTCGCCGTCGCAGATCGCCACGGCGGTCACGCCCTGGACCGTGAACTCGAAGCGGATCCTGCCCGGGCGCTTGATCTCGCGGACCACGAGCGCGCGCCGATCGGCCCCGGCGGTGGCAGTGCCCGTTTGCCGCAGCGTCTGGAGCGCGTGGAGCCGCTTCAGGCCGCCGCGCGCCTTCACGTGGCCGGCCACGATCTCGTCCAGCGTCGGCGTGGGTGCCGGCGTCGCGGCTGCGGCCTGCGAGACCGCGAGCAGCGCCAGCACGGCGAGGGACACGAGTCGTCCGCAGAACATCCCGCTGCGCCCTTTCATCGCCGGCCCCCCGCTGGCGCGCGCGCCGGAAGCGTCGCGGGCCGGTTCGGTGCATTCGGCCGGTTGGGACGGCTCGGCGTCGAGGGCCAGTACGTCACCCCGTAGCCATATCCGCCCCAGAGGAGCGGATCGTTGTACTGGGTCCACTGATCGTCCTCGGCCTGCTCGGCCGCTTCTTCGGCCTGCTGCTGCGCCTGGAGCGCCGCGACCTCGGCGTCGATCGCGTGCCGCTCGGCGTCCCGGTTCGCCTGGTAGTTCGCTTCCAGCGCCTGGGCCTCGTTGCGCGTCATCCACTCGCCCTGGTACTTGACGTAGCCGCGGGCCTGGTAGCCTTCTTCCTCCGTCACCCACCGACCGTCGAGCAGGACGTAGCCGAGGGCGATCCGCGCCTCCTCGTCGTTCGGGGCAATCGTGAGCACCGTCTCGTACGCTGCGCGCGCCTGCGCCGACAGGCCCTGCTGCGACGCCCAGCGCCCCAGTTTCCGCCAGCCGTCGGCGTCCTGCGGCCCCAGCCTGGCGGCGCGCTCGTCGTAGTCGTCGAGCGGCGAGCGCTTCTTCTCGATCCGCTCGACGCGCGCCATCGGGACGCCCACCGTCCCGCCCCCGACGTCGACGGTGATCGTCGTCTCGGTCTGCTCGACGATCCGGCCGGAGATCGTGCCGGCGCCCTTGAGGTACACTTCGTCCGCGAGGAGTGCGGAGGGCACCAGGAGCAGGAGGAACGGGATCTTGCGCAAGAAGGACCCCCTCAATGCGTCGGAGTCTGGACCTCGCGCCTCGGCGCTGTCAATCCCAAGGCTGACGCGCCCTCACAGGTGCCGCCGCACCCAGGCCGCGATCACGTCGGCCACGAAGATCGCGTCGCGCTCGTCGCTGAACAGCAGGTGGTCGTCCCCTACACCTACCTGGTCGATGTACTGCAGCGTATGGACAGCCGCCCGGCGAAGGACGTGGCCGCCCTGACGCCGCGCCTGTGGAAGGACCGCTTCGCTGCGGAGCCCCCGCGGACAGCGATCGACCTGCCCGCCTACGACGCCGCTCGCTGACCGGTTACATCGACCCGTCTGCATACGACGCCGCTCGCTGGCCGGTTACCTTCGTCCGGAGAAGATCCGATTAGCCAGCGCGGAAGCAGCGCTCCTTGGTCCTCTCGCAGCGAGAGCGCTCACTGCGTCGATCCCTCGACCAAATGAGATGACCAGGGCGATCGCGTAGGACGGTCGGGGGCATTGGTGTCGAAGAATGCGTCGTTCCCTAGATGGTCGAGCAAGAGACGCTCAGCACGATTGGCCTCCGGTTGTTCAAAGTCGAGAGGGGTCGATGCGGTGAGAAGGAGGCACCCGCCATCGGACAATGCCACCTGGCGATGGCAGGGAGCGGAATGGACACGTTCCTGACCAAAGAAGCTCACATACTCAGGACCGAAGTAGTTGGCCCAGTAAACGCCGCGAAGACATCGTCCAAGGTCTCGACCGACCCACTCTTGCACCGTGGTCTTGTCGTCCTTACGGTAGGTCCGTCGGTTCTTCGACTCGTAGTCGCTATTCATGGCGGCATAGCCGTGCGCTGGACGGAGAGCGTCGTAGAGCACGTTCATGAACATCAGGAATGAGTCTACACCTCCCCCCCCCCTAAAGTGAGACGAGCGCACCCACGCATAGAGTTGGTTCTTGACGAGCGCGCGCGGTGTCTCGCCCCAGAAGTCCAGCTCGTACTTCGGTGGAGTGGTCCGCTTGAGCGTGAGGCCGATCCCGTCCCGTAGCCAGAGTTCCACGGGGCTCCTCAAATCACGAGGGTCGAACTCTCTGTTGACCGGATCGTGGTTGTTATACCTCTCCGGACGCCATCGCCCGCCATCCACTTCCGAGATCCGCTCCAGAAGGCGACGAAGGAAGGTCGCGTCGCAGATGCTGGAGAGGATATCGAAGTGCGCAACCACGTCGTTGGTCGCCATTCAACACTCCTACTTTTGAGGCCCGAGGTCTTCGCGTCGCTCTACTTTGTCGAAACGCGCCTCTGCCTTCGGCGACACTTTCGTATTCTCCCCTGTCACGAGCGTTGACTGCCTTCCCGAGCCCTGCGCGGCCTGAGACTCAATCCGCAGCTGCTTGCTGTCGGTCACGCGTGCGGCGTCTTTCACCTCGACGAGATCCGTTTTTGTGAGCGCGTCAGGAATGGCCTTCCCCTCGGCGCCAACGACTTTCTCGGTGTTCTTGGCGAGACCCTTTTCCGCGAGGACTTTCGCCTCGCCTCCGCTGGTCATCGTAGTCATCTCGAAATGTTTCCCAGAAAACGGATGGAAAGTGGAGGAGCAATTCGCCGTCTCCGGACGGTCAGGTAGCCGCGCTGGATCAGCGCTTGACTGAGCGCAGCGCGGAAGAGGGCGTCCGGATCGGGGGGCCGCAGTGGCTCGCCGGGCCGGGCGCCGCGTTTCTGGCGCTCCTGGTGACGATACACCCAAAGGGATTGATGGAGCGCGACGCGCTCCGCGGTCGTGATCGGGGTGCGCTCCGACCAGGCGTCGTCGGGGGTCGGCGCGTCGAGACCCCAGGGCCGGTGCAGCGCGTTGGCCCGGCAGCGGGCGGCTTCGAGATCGTCGGCCGTCCACAGACCGGGCCGGTCGTGACGCGCGGCTTCCCAGTGTGCTGCGGTCTTGAGCCCGCCGAAGCCGGCTTCGATCGCGCCGTTGTAGGGCGGCAGCCCCGGCGGGGAGAGCAGGTGCAGCACGCCGTAGCGCCGCAGCAGGTCCTGGACGACGGCGCTGCGGCAGGCCCCGTTGTCGGACTTCAGGGCGAGCGGGGGTCCGTGCTCGCGGAAGAGCGCTTCGAGCAGGCTGGCGAGCGCCGGTCCGTCCTCGGCGGCGGCGGGCAGGGACGCCAGCAGGGCGCCGCTCGCGAGGTCGCGCACCGCGAGGATCACGGAGTAGCAGCCGTCGATCGGCGTCGGGGCGTCGCAGCCGTCCACGGCCCAGACCCGGCCGGCGCCGACCCAGCGCAGCGCGTGCACCAGCACGCCGGCGCGGCGGTAGCGGGCCCGGCAGCGGGCCAGCAGGTCGACCAGTTCGGCCTTCGGGCAGTCGGGGAAGAGCCGCCGCAGCGCCGGCAGCCCGACCTGCGGGCCGAGATAGGCGAAGAGGGTCAGCACGGCATGGCGGGCGGTGGGCTCGGCGTACGCGGGACTGCGACCGAGCGGCTGCAGCGCGAGCTGGTCGTGACGCCACTGGCGGCACCAGCGGGCCAGCGTGCTGCGCTCGAGCCCCAGCCGCGCGGCGGTGGCATCCAGCGCCTGGCCGCGCTGGGCCAGCCAGCGCGTGCAGGCCACCGCCGTGCGCCGGGCGAGGCGCTCCGCCGCGCGGCGCGGCCGCTGGCCGGCCAGCCCGCGACGACGACGACGCCGGGCCTCAGCGAGCAGGCGGAGCATCTGCCTCACCCGGTCCTGGTGGCGCAGCCAGCGGCGGTCGCGGACCGCGTCGGCTCGGGCGCTCGGCGGGCCGAGCGGCTCTGTCTTTTTTTTCCGCCGCCCGCGTCAGCAGCCGCGGCATCGCCAGCGCCAGCTCCGTGCGCACCAGCGCACACTGCAGCTCCTCCTCCATGGTCGCGAGTTGGGCCTCCAGCGCCCGCTCGTGCTCCCCGGCCTGCAGCGGCGTGGCCGGACGGCCTCGCGGCCGCGGGCTCAGCGCCGCCAGGGCGGCCCGCAGGACCGCCTGGCGCAGCGCAAAGAAGCGCGACGGGCTGAGTCCCAGTTCGGCGCACGCCGCGTCCACGGTGCGCTGGCCGCTCAGCGTGTCGAGCAGCAACGTCAGTCGGTGCTTGGCACCGGCGTCCCCCTCAAGCCGCTGGACCTGGCCCGTCGGGTCCGCCGGACGACCGCGCTTCCTCCCGCGCTTGGTCATCACTCCCCTCCGCCATCCGCCGCAGCGTCGCGGCCGCGGATGCACCCCGCACCGAGGCTCGGCGCCGCCGCTGGCCCGGGGTCGCCACCACCGGCCCCGGCACGATCCCCAGCGCCCGCTGCGCCGCCCGCAGCAGGCCCTGCGTCCGCAGCACCTCGTGCGTCAGCTTCGTCTTCTCGCGCTCCAGGCCCTGCACCCGCCGCGCCGCCGTCAGCGCCCGGCCCCGCGCTCGCGGCTCCAGCGCGGTCACCACGCCCTGCAGCGCCCGCATCTCCAGCACGTAGTACCGCGCCGTCGAGATCCCCAGGCTCGCTCCCGCCGCTGCCGGCGTCCGCAGTCCGGCCAGCGCCTCCAGCACCACCGCCGCCGTCTTCTTCGCTTCCGCCGTCCCCGTCACCCGGCTCGCGCTCGAGCGCGTCGGCTTCGTCCGCGGCTCCGTCTCCCTCGGCTTCGGTTTCGTCCTCGCCATCTTCCACCTCCCGCGCCGCCGGGGTCACCACCGCCGGCAGCTCGATCTGCTCGTCCTCGTCCGCACGCCGGCCCGGCGCCGCCAGGTCCACTTCCTCCCGCATTCCATCGTCCGTCGTCAGCACGATCCGCTCGCCTTCGGCGTGCAGCGAGATCCCGGCGTCGCCGACCCGGCCCGTCAGGTAGAACGCCTTGCGCGGCAGACCGTCCCGCGCCAGCTCTCCGGCCCGCGGCGCGACCCGCGCCCGCAGCGTCCGCAGCACCTCCGGCTCGGCCTCGAAGAAGCGATCCGCCGGCGTCAGGCCGTCGATCCCCTGGTGCGGCCGGTGGAAGTTGTAGTGGTCGATGTACAGACCGACCCGCGCCCGCGCTTCCTCCAGCGAGCGGAAAATCGCCTCCTCCAGGCACTCCCGCCAGAGCGAGCCCCAGAAGCGCTCGACCTTCCCCAGTGTCTGCGGCCGCCGCGGCCGCGCCACCACGTGCCGGATCCCCTTGGCCCGCAAGAGCCGCGCAAACGTGCTCGTCCCGCGCCACGTCACGTACTGCGGACCGTTGTCCGTCAGCACCTCTTCCGGCAGCCCGAAATTTGCGACCCCGGCCAGTAGCGCTTCCCGCACCAACGACCCCGCCGCGCTCGCCGACAGGCCCCAGCTCGTCAGAAAGCGGCTCCGGTCGTCCATGAACACCACCAGGTACAGCCGCCGCGACTCGCGCTTCAGCAGGAAGGTGAACAAGTCGCTCTGCCAGAGCTGGTTGACCCGCGCCCGCTCGAAACGACGCTCCGGCGGCGCGTGCGGCCGCGACGGCGCCGGCTCCGGCGCCACGTAGCCCTGCTCCTTCAGGTACCGCGCCACCGCGCCCGCGCTGGCCGCATGACCCTGGCTCCGCCACAGCACGTCGCTCAACCGCTCGCACCCCCACTCCGGATGCGCCCGCTTCAGCATCAGCACCGCCCGCTTCGTCAGCTCCGGCAGCCGGCTTCCGGCCGCCGTCCCGCGCTTCTGCGATTCCAGCGCCGCCGGCCCGTACTCCTCGAAGCGCCGCTTCCAGGCGTACAGCGTGTGACCCGACACCCCCACCAACGACCCGAAGTCCCCGGCCGGCAGACCCGACCGCTGCCACGCGTCCAGAATCAGCAGCCGCTGCTCCGCCGTCAGCGGTCCCGCCCGCGGCGCCTCCGGCTCGCTCGGCGCCCCCGCCCGCGACCGGCCCCGCGCCACCAGGCACGGCCGCTCACCCTCCGCCAGGTCGCTGCGATGCAACCGCTCGTCCGGCGCCTCAGGTCCACTCCCCGTCCTCGTTTCGTCGCTCATCCGTCCTCCCGTGTCGCTCCTCCGACCGGGACGGACGAATTACTCCACCACTTTCTCCCTCACGCGCGAGCAACATTTCGGGCAGCAGGGCCCAGGCTAGCGGCTCACAACGCCGACGATCAGCGCACGCCGGGCGGGCAGCGATTTCGAAGGTCGGACGGGCGTCGAGCAAAAAATGTGCAGCAAGTTCATGGAACACCTCCGGGGCCTGGAAGAGGTCGGAATGGCATCGGACCGTCAGCGAGAAAGTCCTGGAGACGCTCGAGCCGGCGACATGCCGGCGCAGCGCACCTTCCGGACCGACCCGCCCGCCCACGTGGACTCCTCCATGGAACGGCCGGCGATCCTCGCGAAGGCCACTGCAGCCAGCGCCAGCGACGCGAGCACCCCGGCGTTCCATCGGAGCCGGCGAGCCGGCCCCGTCGCGCAGATCCCCCACGTTGCAGAGCTAGGAGACGCCCGATCGCTGGCGAGGTCAAGGGGTTCCCACCATCGCACCTGCAGATTTCACACGCTGTCACGCTTACCGGATCTTGGGGGCTCGGCAACGAGAAACCACACGTCGACGAGAAGCCGCGTCGGACGCGAGGAAACTCATGTCGTCCTTCATGTCCTACCATATCTCCGGGCTCAAGCTGTACCGATCCAGCGGAGGCTGGACTCTGCCTTGACCATCCGCGACCATCCGCGAGGAATCCACTTGGCAGAATCGCAGGTACTCGAGGCCGCGCAGTGCTGCGACCCGAGAGAGCATCGGCAGACCGCGTGCGGGAAATCCCCACGCACGGTTCGAAAGGAGGTCTTGCTCGCGACCCGCCGGGACGACCCGGCGAGAAGAGGTAGAATCGACCTATGCCCGCCAACCTGTCTCCCGACTACAGGAACGCGGAAGCGCGCCTGCGGGCCTCGAAGACGCCCGACGAGCGGCGCGCCGCGCTGGAGGAGATGCTCGCCACCATCCCCAAGCACAAGGGGACGGAGAAGATGCAGGCCGACCTCAAGCGCCGGCTGGCGCGCCTGAGGCAGGAAGTCGAGTCCAAGACCGCGCGCGCCGGGCACTCCTTCCGGGTCGAACCCGAGGGGGCCGCCCAGCTGGTCCTGCTCGGCCCTCCCAACAGCGGGAAATCGTCGCTGCTGGCCGCGCTGACGCGCGCCGAGCCGCAGGTCGGGGAGTGGCCCTTCACGACGACCCGCCCGCAGCCCGGGATGATGCCGTTCGAAGACGTCCAGCTGCAGCTGATCGACCTGCCGCCGGTCACCGACGAGCACATGGACCCGTGGCTGCCCGACCTCGTGCGCGGGGCCGACGCCGCGCTGCTGGTCGCCGCCGCGTCGTCGCTCGCGGCGCCGGAGGACGTCGAGGAGGTTCGCCAGCGGCTGGCCACGGTGCGGACCCCGCTGGTCGGCGCGCTGCACCACGAGAGCGACATCCGCGAGTCGCCGATCCCGACGATGCTGGTGGTCACCAAGGTCGACGCCGCGTCGGCCGAGGACGTCCTCGCGCTGGAGGACTTCTACCGCGAGACCTACCCGGTGGTGCGCGTCGCGGCGACGGCGGGCCAGGGGCTGGAGGAGCTGAAGGGCGCGCTCTGGCACTGGCTGCAGCTGGTGCGCGTCTACACCAAGGTGCCGGGCAAGCCGTTCGACCGGACCGCACCCTACGTCGTCCACCGCGGGGCGACGCTGCTCGAGCTGGCCGAGAAGATCCACCGCGACCTGGCCGAGAAGCTGGACTTCGCGCGGGTCTGGGGCGGGCCGCGGCAGGGGCTGCGCGTGGCGCGCGACTACGAGCTGCACGACGGCGACGTGGTCGAGGTTCACGCCGGATGAGCGGGCCGGGATTCTGGGACGAGCGCTACGCCGCGCACCCCGATGCCTACGGGCGCGGGCCGAACGCGTTCCTGGTGCGCGAGGCGCGGCGCATCCCGGCGGGCGGCCGGGTCGTCGCGCTGGCCGAGGGGTACGGCCGCAACGCGCTCTGGCTGGCGCGGCGCGGGCACCCGGTGGTGGCGGTCGATGCCTCGGCGGTCGCGGTGAGACTGCTGCGCGCCGCGGCTGCGGCCGAAGGGCTGCCGGTCGAGGCGGTCCAGGCCGACCTCGCCACGTGGGACCCCCCACCGTGCGACGCGGTCATCGCGATCTTTGCGCACCTCCCGCCGGTCCTGCGGGCGCGCGTTCACGGGGCGGCATGGGAGGCGCTGCGGCCGGGGGGAGTGGTCCTGATCGAGGCCTTCACGCCGGCCCAGCTCGCGCGGGACAGCGGCGGCCCGAAGGACCCGGCGCTGCTCTACTCGGTGGCGCTCCTGGCCGGCGATTTCCCGGGGGCGGTGCTCGAGGTGGCGCGGGAGGAGACGGTGGAACTGGACGAGGGACTGTTCCACCGGGGAGAGGCCGAAGTCGTGCGGATCGTCGCGCGCAAGCCGCCGCGGGGGTAACCGCGCCGGGCGGATGGGGGGAGTCGCCCCGCGGGCGGGGCGGAGGGTCAGTTCAGGCCGACGTGCCCATCGTGCCGCTCGACCTCGCGCCAGACGTAGTCACGGAGCGCTTCCTCGGTGACCTCGGCGGGTGTCCGGCCGCTCTGCGCGGCGAACTCGCTCACGGCGCGCATCAGGGCGTCGTCCAGACTCAGTGTGGTTTTCATGAACCCAGCATACGCCCCCCTGAAACCCGGACAAAGATCTTGCTTGCAGGACGAATGTCCGGTATGCTTTCGGCATCGAAAGGAGGGTGCATGGCTTACACCCCGCCGGGCGAGACGCGCCGCCGGATCTACCGCTTCATGAGGGAACGGCTGCTGGCCGGGCAGCCGCCGACCATCCGCGAGGTCCAGGAGGCCTTCGGCTTCCGGTCGGTGGAATCGGCCCGGGCGCAGCTCGACACGCTGGTCGGCGAAGGGCTGCTGGCCAAGGCGGAGGGGAAGGCCCGCGGCTACCGGCTGCCGGGCCGCGAGCGGCCGCCGGCGCTGGTGCCGCTGCTGGGCCGGGTCCAGGCCGGCCGCCTCACCGAGGCGATGCAGGAGCCCGAGGGCTACCTCTCCATCGACACGCGGACCAGGGCGGACGACCTGTTCGCGCTGCGCGTGCGCGGCGAGAGCATGACCGGCGCCGGGATCATGCCGGGCGACGTCGTCGTCGTGCGGCGGCAGCCGGAGGCGGAGCCGGGCGACATCGTGGTCGCGCTGATCGGGGACGAGGCGACGGTCAAGACGCTGCGGCGCAAGGCGGGGCGCTGGGTCCTGCTGCCGGAGAACCCCGACTTTCCGCCGATCATCCCGCCGCCGCAGACGCTGGTGATCCTGGGGAAGGTGATCGAGGTGCGGCGCTACCTCGAAAAGCTGGCGCTGATCGAGGCGAACTCGTAGGGCCGGACGGTCTGTCGGACAACCGGACGCACGACGCGGGAGGCCGCGCAGGAGGGCCGCATGGGTGAGGTCTACGCATCGCGGGTGCTCGAGGCAGCAGAAGCCGAAACGGAAGCGGCAGCGGCAGCGATCGCCGCGCCGGACGGGCCGACGCGCGGCGGCAGCAGCGAAAGCGCCGAGCAGGCGACGCTCGGCGCGCACGCGCGGGCCGTCGCGGCCCGGGTGCTCGCGGCGCACGCGCGCACCGCGGTGCGCGCCTCCGTGCCGGCGGTGCGCCGGGTGGCCCAGCCCGCGCTCCCCGGCGCGGGCACGGGGCCGCGGCCGCCGGCCGCCCCGTCCCGCGCGGCTGCCCCGCGCTGGACGCTCGCCGGCTTCAGCGGCCGGCTGTCGGAATTCTCGGGCGTCGGCGCGGGGGCGCAGCTGTCGCTGGCCTTCTCGCTGGTGCGCGAGGCGCAGCAGCGCGGCGAGCCGGTGGCCTGGGTGACGCTGGTGGGGGGCGCCTTCTACCCGCCCGACGTCGCGTCCGGCGGCGTCAAGCTCGACGCCCTGCCGGTGATCTTCGCGCCCGATCCGGTCGCCGCGGCCCGCGCCGCGGACCGGCTCGTGCGCTCCGGGGGGTTCTCGGTCGTCGTGCTCGACCTGGTGCCGGCCGGGGCGGCGCCGGAGAAGGGCGCCCGGGGGGGCGGGCACGCCGGCCGGAAGCCCGTGCCGCGCGAGGTCCCGCTGCCGATGCTCTCGCGCCTCGTCGGCCTGGCGCAGAAGCACGACGTCGCGCTGGTCTTCCTGACGGAGAAGGGGAACGAAACGCCGTCCCTGGGCGGGCTGATCTCGCTGCGCTGCGGCACCGCGCGGCGCGACGCGGGGCCGGGGCTGTTCCTCTGCGTGGCCGAGGCGCTGAAGGACAAGCGGGGCGGCCCGGGGTGGAGCCACACGGAGGTGCGAGGTGGCCCGGTGGGCCTGCGTTGACGTCCCGGAGCTGCCGCTGCAGCTCCTGCTGAGGGCCCACCCGGAATGGGGCGACGCGCCGGCGTGCGTCGTCGCCGAGGACCGGCCGCAGGGGCGCGTGCTGTGGGTCAACGAGGCCGCGCGGCGCGGCCAGGTGCTGCCCGGCATGCGCTACGCCGCGGCGCTGGCGCTGTGCGCGGGGCTGCGCGCGGGGGTCGTCGGGCCGGCGGAGGTCGGCCGCGGCGTGGCCCAGCTCGGCGCGCGGCTGCGCGACTTCTCGCCGCTCGTCGAGCCCTGCGCCGACGAGCCGGGGATCTTCTGGCTGGAAGCGGGCGGGCTTTCGCGGCTCTTCCCCTCGGCCAGCGCCTGGGCCCGGCAGCTGCGCGAGGCGGCCGGCGCGATGGGCTTCTTCGGCCGCGTGACGGTCGGCTTCACGCGCTACGGCGCGTACGCCGTGGCGCGTTCGGGAGCGGAGCTGACGGTCTTCCGCGACCCGGAATCGGAGAGCCGCGCCGCGCGCGCGGTGCCGCTGGCGCGCCTGGCGATCGACCCCGGGCTGCGCGACGAGCTCGACCAGCTCGGCGTGCGCACGCTGGGGGAGTTCCTCGAGCTGCCGGCCAGCGAGCTGCTCGAGCGCTACGGGGTGGCGGTGCACCGCCTGCACCAGCTCGCGGCCGGGACGGGGTGGGCGCCGCTGCAACCGGAGATCCCCGACGACCCGCGGATCGAGCGGCGCGATCTCGAGTGGCTCGACGACGACCGGACGCGGCTGCTGTTCTTCGCCGGGCAGCTGCTCGAGCCGCTCCTGGCGCGGCTCGCGGAGCAGCGCGAGCAGGTCGCCGGGCTGACGCTGCGCCTCGTGCTGGACGGCGGCGGCGTGCGCGCGGAGTCGGTGCGCCCGGCGGTGCCGACGCTCGATCCGGCGCAACTGATGGAGCTGCTCGCGCTGCGGCTCGAGGCCAGCGTGCGGGACGCGCCGCTGCCGGCGAAGGTCGAGGCGCTCGAGCTGGAGGCGGAGGCGACGCGGGCCGGCGAGCGGCAGGAGGAGCTGCTGGCCGAGGCGCCGCGCCGCGACGTCGAGGCCGCGCGCCGCGCGCTGGCACGGGTGGCGGCGGAGCTGGGGCCGGCGGCGGTGGCGCGCGCGCGGCTGCGCGACGGGCACCTGCCGGAGGCGACGTTCCTGTGGGAGCCGCTGGCGCCGGAAGCCTATGCGGCGGCGGGCGCGGGTGGCACGGGCGCGGGGCGGCCCGAAGACCGGCCGTTACGGTTGGTGGGGAACCCCGCAGGGGCCGGCCTCCGTGCCGGCCCGTCCGACGACTTTCCTGCCGGCCCGGCGAACAACGCTCATCCCACCCTCCACGACGGCCCGTCGCCCGCCGCCCCGGCCGCCGCCTGGCTGCGCATCGTCGGCGGGCGCGATCCGGCGGGGCCGGTGCTGGTGCGGCGCATCTACGACCGCCCGATCGCGCTCCCGCCGCGCTCGCACCACCTGCGCGACGACGGCTGGCTGATCCACGGCCTGCCGCACGGCGCGGTGACGCGGCTGGTCGGGCCGTTCGTGATCAGCGGCGGCTGGTGGCGCCGGCCGGTCCACCGCGAGTACCACTTCGCCGAGACCGGCCGCGGCGACCTCTTGTGGGTCTACTTCGACCGCGAGCGGAGGCGCTGGTTCCTGCAGGGGCACGTGGAGTAGGACCGGGCGCTCCCGTCAGATCCCGTGCCGCAGCCGCTCGACGCCATGCGCCAGCCAGCGCACCAGCCGCTCCTCGCCGCGCCGCGTCGAGGCGCCCGTCGAGGGGTCGCCTTTCGCCACCGCGCGGTCCGGGTCGAGCGTCTGCCCGGCGATGAAGCGCGTCATCGCGGCCTGCAGGGCGGGCGGGGGAACCCGGTGGCGGTGCCGCACCAGGAGCTGCGCGGCCCAGGAGATGCTGTCGCCCGTGATCCGCGTGGCGCGGTTGATCGTCGCCGAGCGGGAGGCGACGGTGCGCAGGACGTCGGCGCGGCGGCGACCGGTCCGCCGGGCCGCCCGGGCCACGAGCGTCATGTAGAGCCGCTGGACCTCGCGCGCGCGGGCGAGGCGGTAGGCCGTCGGCACGCGGTCCTTGCGCGAGGCGTAGCTCGAGAGCGCGAGCGCCAGGAATTCCCGCGCGTCGATCGGCTGCCAGACGGACTGGAGCCGCGCCGGGAGCTCGCGCAGCACGTCGCGCACGCAGTAGACCGCATCCCACGTGATCCCGTCGGCGGTCTTGATCCGCCCGCGCGAGGAGCGCGCCCGCTCGAACGTCCGGAGGGCGCGGTCGAAGCGCCGCACCAGGCGCCGGTCGTGGCGGAAGAGCGCCTCGGCGGCCTTCCGGTCGAAGCCGACCTGGCGCAGCAGCAGCCGGTCCTTCGTGGACTCGAACTCGGCGTCGAAGAGGGCCAGGGCCGGGTCGTCGGCGAGCGCCGCCAGCGGCGGCCGGGTGCCGGTCAGCAGGAACTCGCGGATCTGCGCGGCGGCCTGGACCATCGCGCGGGCCTTGGCCTTCTGCCCGGTGATCGTGGTCGAGAAGCGCGGGCCGTCGTCGTAGCGGTACTCGCGGTGGAACAGGCCGAACTGCCGCACCGAGCCGTAGTCGATGATCCCGCCGTCGGCCAGGATGTTGTCGCCGTCCCATTCCATCCAGCAGAAGACGTACTCGCGCTCGAAGGTCGCGGCGACGCGGCCGAAGGTCCGCGCGAACGACTCGGCGAAGAGCCGCGCGCGGGCCGCGCCGTCGGCGGCGCGCGGCAGCTCGCCGTGGGCCGCCTGCCGCTCGACGAACAGGTCGACCAGCGCCGCGAGCGTCGCGCGGTCGCCCTGCTTGAGCGGCGCGAAGAAGTGCGAGGGGCGCAGCAGGTTCTTGCCGGCCCGGACCGTGATCCCGAAGCCGTCGCGCCGCCGGATCACCGCCAGCACGCGCTCGGTCGGGATCCCGTTGCGGTGGAACACTTCGCTCATCAGCGCCGCGCCGAGCCCTTCGCCGGGCGTCGCGGTCCCGCAGCCATACGACGCGCGCCGGCTGCCGGTCTTGTAGAAGCGGCCGGACCGCGCCGTCGCCGGGCAGAGACAGGTCGCGCCGGTGCCGCAGCTGGTCACGTCCCACGTGACGCCGCGCGCGGTGAAGCAGCCGTTCCAGATGCTGCGCCCGTCGCCGGAGGTCGTACCCCGGCGGTCGGGGTGCTGCAACTGCAGGTAGCGCGTGGCGAAGTAGGCCCGCGGGAGGCGGTCGCGCGCCGGAATCGGCGTGCCGTGCGCGAGGTCGTACTCGTTGACGATCTGCAGGCTGAAGGCGTCGAGCAGGGCCCGCTTCAACCCGCGGGTCAGGACCTCGGGATGGTCGGCGGGGATCAGCCCCATCTCGCGGGCCAGCGCGAAGTTGAAATAGAGCACGCGGCTGCCGCGCACGCGGCGTGCGCCGTAGGGCACCGCCGCGCCGGGCGCCCGTTCGCGTACGGGGTGCGTCCCGTCGATCGCCGCGAAGGCCGCGTAGGGGTCGGAGGAGGCCCCTGCCTCCCGCCGCACCGCCGCGGCCACGAGCCGTCCTGGCGGATGCAAGCCCGTCATCGCTCCGTCAAACCCGGTATCCCATCGCTATTGAAGTTGGGTCAACGAGGCGGGGGCAGCAACCGTCAGCCGGTCAGTCGGCCGCCCGGCTGCCGGCTGCGGCCCCGATCGGTGCGATCATCGGGGCGGTCCATGAGCCCGAACGACGACCCCCTCGCGCCGTTCCACCCCCTGGTCCGCGCCTGGTTCGCGGAGCGGGTGGGGACGCCCACCGAGGTCCAGCGGCTGGCCTGGCCGCGGATCGCCGCCGGGGCGCACGTGCTGGCCGCGGCCCCCACCGGGAGCGGGAAGACGCTCGCCGCGTTCCTCTGGGCGATCGACCGGCTGCTCACCGGCGCGTGGGAGCCGGGCGCGATCCGGGTGCTCTACGTTTCCCCGCTCCGGGCCCTCAACAACGACGTCCGGCGGAACCTCCTCGCCCCCCTCGAGGAACTGAGCCGGCGCTTCGCCGCCGCCGGGTCGGCCCCGCCGGAGGTCCGGGTCCAGGTGCGCTCCGGCGACACGCCGCCCGACGAGCGCCGCCGCATGCTCCGCAAGCCGCCCGAGATCCTGATCACGACCCCCGAGAGCCTCAACATCCTGCTGACCGCGCGCGGCTCGCGGACCCTGTTCGACGGGCTCGAGACCGTGATCCTCGACGAGATCCACGCGCTGGCGGCGACCAAGCGCGGGGCGCACCTGGTCACCGCGGTCGAGCGGCTCGCGCTGGCCGCCGGGGAGTTCCAGCGGATCGCGCTGTCGGCCACCGTCGAACCCAAGGAGCGGATCGCGGAGTGGGTCGGCGGCTGGGAGCTGCTGACGCCGGCGGTCGGCAACGAGGAGCCGCACTACCGGCGCCGGCCGGTCGAGGTCGTCCAGTCGGGCGCGGAACGGCGCTACGAGCTGTCGGTCGCGTACCGCGCGCCGGGCGGCCCGGACGCCGACGGGGAGACCTCCTCGCCCTGGCCGATGGTCGTCTCCGAGGTCAGGCGCTCGCTCGCGGCGAACCGCTCGACGCTGGTCTTCGGCAACAGCCGGCGCACGGTCGAGAAGCTGACCCGCCTGGTCAACGAGGGGGAGCGCGAGCCGCCGGCGTGGGCCCACCACGGCTCGCTCTCGCGCGAGGTCCGCGAGGTCGTCGAGGAGCGCCTCAAGCGCGGCGAGCTGCGCGGGATCGTGGCCACCAACTCGCTCGAGCTGGGGATCGACATCGGCGCGCTGGACGAGGTCCTGCTGGTGACGACGCCGCCGAGCGTCGCCTCGGCGGTCCAGCGGCTCGGCCGGGCCGGCCACCAGGTGGGAGGCGTCAGCCGCGGGCGCTTCCTGCCGCTCCACGCGCGGGACCTGCTCGATTCCGCGGTGGTCGCGCGCGCGGTCCAGGCGGGGGAGGTCGAGCCGCTGCAGCCGGTCGAGGGGGCGCTCGACGTGCTGGCGCAGGTCATCGTGTCGATGACCGCGGGCGAGACCTGGGACGTGCCCGCGCTGCTCTCCGCGCTGCGCTGCGCGGCGCCCTACCACGGCCTCACGCGCGGGCAGCTCGACGACGTGCTCGAGATGCTCGACGGGCGGCACCACGGCCGCGTCGTGCCGGACCTGCGGCCGCTGGTCTCGCTCGACGCCGTCGAGGGGACGGTCCGCGCGCGCTCCGGGGCCGAGCGCGTGCTCTACCGCAGCGGCGGCACGATCCCCGACCGCGGCTACTTCCACCTCCGGCGCGCCGGGACCGGCGCGAAGATCGGCGAGCTGGACGAGGAGTTCGTCTGGGAGCGCAAGCTCGGCGACGCCTTCACGCTCGGCGTGCAGGGCTGGCGGATCGAGCAGATCACGCACAACGACGTGCTCGTCTCGCCGGCCGCGGGACCCGGCGCGATGGCCCCCTTCTGGCGGGCCGACGGGCGCGACCGCGGGGCGTTCCTCTCGGAGCGGATCGCGGCCTTCCTGGCCGGGGCCGAGGCGCAGCTCGACGACCCGTCGCTCCCCGAGCGGCTGGTGAACGAGCACCGGCTGACGCCCGCCGCGGCGTCGGCGCTGGTCGACCTGCTGCGCGCGCAGCACCGGGCGACCGGGGCGCTGCCCGGCGCCGGGCGGGTCGTCGCCGAGACGCTGGTCGAAGGGCTCGCCGCCGACGGGGTCGCAGCAGCTGGTGCTGCACACCTTCTGGGGCGGGCGGGTGAACCGGCCGTTCTCGATCGCGCTCCAGGCGGCCTGGCGCCGGCGGCACGGCACGCACCTCGAGCTGACGGTCGACGACGACGCGATCGCCGTCGGCATCCCGGCCGGCACCCGCGCCCGCTCGCTCTTCGCGCTGGTGGAGCCCGCGCAGCTGGAGAGCCTGCTGCGCGAGGAGCTGGGCGCGACCGGCTTCTTCGGCGCCCGCTTCCGCGAAGCGGCCGGGACGGCGCTGCAGCTGCCGCGGCAGGGGTTCGGGCGGCGCACGCCGCTCTGGTTCACGCGGCAGCGGTCCAAGCAGCTGCTCGACCGCGTCGCGCGGCTGCCGGACTTTCCGCTGGTCGTCGAGGCCTGGCGCGCGACGCTGGCCGACCACTTCGACCTGCCGCGGTTGCGCGCGCTGCTGGCCGAGCTGCGGGACGGGACGATCGCGGTGCACGAGGTGACGACCCGCGAGCCCTCGCCGTTCGCGGCCGACGTCGCCTGGCAGCGCACGAACGACCTGATGTACCGCGACGACACGCCGGAGAGCCGGGCCGCGGCGCCGGCGGCGGGCCTGCTGCGCGAGCTGGTCCACTCCTCGGCGCTGCGCCCCCGCGTGCCGCGCGCGCGGGCCGACGAGTTCGAGCGCAAGGTCCGGCGCCTCTGGCCGGGCTACGCGCCGGCCGGCGCGCGCGAGCTGCTCGACTGGCTGCGTGAGCGGCTCGTCGTGCCGCTGCCTGAGTGGGAGGAGCTGCGCGAGGCGTCCGCGCGTGCGGCGGGCCTGGCGGTCGAGGCGATGCTCGGCGAGATCGGCGGGAAGATCGCCGCCGTCGCGCCGCCGGGCGCCGGCGCGCCACGCTTCGTGGCGGCGCTCGAGGCGCTGCCGCGGATCGCCGCCGCCGCGGGGTGGGACGTCAAGGCGATCGCCCTGGAGCCGCTCGCATCGGGCGTCGAACCGGCAGCACTGCGCCGCACCGTGAAACGACTGGCGGCGCCCGTCGCCCGGGAACACGCCGGCCGCGAGACGGAACCGGCGGCCGACCCGCTGGCCGACCTGCTCGGCGATCTCCTGCGCCTGCACGGCCCGGTGACGGCGCGCGTGCTGGCCGACCCGCTGCTCCTTCCCGACGATGCGCTGCGCGACGCGCTGGAGTCGCTGGAGTCCTCCGGCCGCGTGGTGATCGACGCGATCACCATCGACGCCGTCGAGCCGCAGCTCTGCGACGCCGACAATCTCGAGCGCCTGCTGCGGATCGCGCGCGCCGCCCGCCGCGCTTCCTTCGCTCCGCTGCCGCTGGCGCGACTGCCGGGCTTCCTCGCGGCGTGGCAGGGGGTCGGCGCTGCGGCCGGGCCGGGCCCTGCGGGCGCGGCCGAGCCGGGCCTGGCGGGCGCGATCGAGCGCCTCGCCGGCCTGCCGCTCGCGGCGGCGCTCTGGGAGAGCGACGTGCTGCCGGTCCGCGTGAAGGGCTACGAGCCGGCGCAGCTCGACGCGCTGCTCGCGGGGGGCGAGATGCGAGTGGTGGGGGGCGGGGGAGAAACGGGTCGCCTTCGCGCCCGCGGGCGAGCGGGAGCTGTTCGCCGAAGCGGACGGGCCGGCGGACGGCCCGGCGAACGGCCCGGCGAACAGAAGCAGCGTCGCGTCGCGGGAGGGAAGCCCGGCGCGGTCGCGGCTGCTCGCGATCTTCCCGGAGATCCCCGGCCGCTACCCGCTCGAGGCCCTGGCGGCGCGCAGCGGCCTGACGACGGCCGAGGCGACGCGCCGCCTGTGGACGCTGGCCTGGGACGGCCTGGCGGCGACCGACGGGTTCGGCCCGGTACGGGCCGGCCTGGCGAGCGGCTTCGCGCCCGTCGAAGCGCGCGCGGGCGACGCGCCGCGCACCGCGCCGTTCGCGGCCGGCGCGCGCCGCCTGCGCTTCGGCGCCTGGCGCGCGACGCGCGCGTTCGGCGGCGCCTGGTCGCCGCTCTTCCCGCCCGATCCGCCAGCCGACGCGCTCGAACGCGACGAGCTGGACCGCGAGCGCGCGCGGGTGCTGCTCTACCGCTACGGCGTCGTTTTCCGCGAGCTGACGGCGCGCGAGCTGCCCGCGCTCGCCTGGGGCCGGCTGTTCCGCGCGCTGCGCCTGATCGAGCTGTCCGGGGAGGCGGTCGGGGGGCAGTTCTTCGAGGGGATCCCGGGTGCCCAGTTCGCGCTGCCGGAGGCGATCGAGACGCTGCGCGGGCCGGCCGGAGTCGCGCCCGACGTTGCCTGGTTCCTCTCGGCCGCCGACCCGGCATCGCCGTCGGGGCTCGGGCTCCCGGGGCTCCCCGAAGGGCTCCCGCGCCGCGTCCCGACCAGCCACGCGGCGTTCGCCGGCGCGCGCCTCGTCGCCGCCTCCGAGCGCCGCGGCCGCGCGCTCTCGCTCTTCGTGCCGCCGGACGATCCGGCGCTCGCGGTCGCCGTCGAGCTGCTGCGCTTCCTGACCGGTCAGCGGGTCGCGCGTCCCTCGGTCGTGATCGAGACGATCAACGGCGAGCGGGCGGCGGACAGCGCGTATGCGACCGCGCTGGCCGAGGCGTTCCACGCCACGCGCGACGGCGGGGCGCTGCGGCTGATGCGGCGGGCGTAGATGGCCGAGATCCGGATCGTCATCCCGCGCGTCGGCGGCCCGGAGGTGCTGACCGCACAGCCGTTCGAGCCCGCGCCGCTCGCCCCCGGCGAGGTCGCGATCGACGTCCGCGCGGCGGGCGTCAACTTCGCCGACCTGTTCTGCCGCCTGGGGCTTTACGCTGCCGCGCCGCCGAGGCCGTTCGCTCCGGGATTCGAGGTCGCGGGCGTGGTCGCCGGGATTGGCCCTGGCGTCTCGGCACCGCGCGTGGGGGAGCGCGTGATCGGCGTGCTCCGCTTCGGCGGCTACGCGACGCGCGTCCACGTGCCGGCGGTCTGGACGCGACCGCTCCCCGACGGCTGGTCGTTCGCCGAGGGGGCCGCCTTCCCGGCGGCGTTCCTGACGGCGTGGTACGGCCTGATCCACCAGGGGCGGCTCGCGCGCGGCGAGACGGCCGTGATCCACTCCGCCGCGGGCGGTGTCGGCGGCGCCGCGTGCCAGCTGGCGCGGCACGCGGGAGCGCGCGTGCTCGGCACGGTCGGCAGCGCGGCCAAGCGGGCCGCCGCGCGCGCCGCCGGCGCGGACGAGGTCGTGGTCTCGCCCACCTACGACGTCTGGGGGGAGATCGACCGCCTGACTGCGGGACGCGGCGTGGACGTCGTGTTCGACGCGGTCGGCGGGCGCGGCCTCGCCGCGGGCTATCGCCGCCTGCGGCCGATGGGGCGGCTCATCGTCTACGGCTTCGCCGAGATGATGCCGCGGGGCGGCCTTCGCAACTGGCCCGCGCTGGCCTGGCGACGGTTGCGCACCCCGCGCTTCGACCCGCTCGACATGACCGGAAAGAACCGCGCGGTCATCGGCTTCAATCTCGTCCACCTGTTCGACCGCGACGAGCCGTTGGGGCGCGGCTTCGACGAGTTGCTGGCGCTGGCGCGCGCCGGTGCACTGCGCCCGGCCGTCGGCGCGACGGTCCCCTTCGAGCGCGCGGCCGACGCGCACCGGCTGCTGCAGTCGCGCGCCTCGACGGGGAAGGTGGTGCTCGTGCGGGATCCGGACGCACGTGCCACCATCGGGGCATGAGCAAACCGCCGCGCCTCGCCCTGTTCGCATTCCTGCTCTCCACTTTCGCCTGCGCCGATGCGCCGGCTCCCGGGACCAAGCCGATGACCGAGACCCCGCCTGCGACCGTGACCGCGAACGAGACCGCCACCCTGGGCGGCGGCTGCTTCTGGTGCATCGAGGCGGTTTTCGAGCGGATCCAGGGGGTCGCCGACGCGACCTCCGGCTACGCCGGCGGTTCGACGAAGAACCCGACGTACGACGAGGTCTCCAGCGGCACCACCGGCCATGCCGAGGTGGTGGAGATCCGCTTCGACTCGAAGGTCACGAGCTACCGCGAGATCCTCGAGATCTTCTTCGCGATGCACGACCCGACGACGCCCGACCGGCAGGGGGCCGACGTCGGCAGCCAGTATCGCTCGATCATCCTGACCCATTCGCCCGAGCAGAAAGCGACGGCCGAGGCGCTGATCCGCGAGCTCACTGCGGAGAAGGTCTTCGACGCGCCGATCGTGACGCAGGTGGTGCCCTTCGAGACCTTCACCCCGGCCGAGATCTCGCACCAGGAGTACTACGACCGCAATCCGAACGCGGGCTACTGCCGGGTGGTCATCTCGCCGAAGATCGCAAAGCTGAAGAAGGTCTTCGCGGCCAAGCTCAAGAACTAGCCCGGTCCGCTCAACGCAGCCCGAAGTCCCAGACCAGCGCGAAGGTGTACATCGGCCCGTTCGCCGACTGCCCCGGGAACAGCCAGCCGAGCTGCCCGAAGTCGAAAAAGTGCGCCCGGGCGTCGAGTCGCAGGCCTCCTATGTGACCGAACGGGAACCCCACGCCCAGTCCGACGTAGCCGCCGGGCGACCAGTCGTGGTTGCCGGTGCTCTCGTAGCCGCCGCCGCAGCAGTTGTACCAGCCGCAGTAGCAGCCGCCGTAGTCATCGGAGGAGACGCCGACCGTCGCGTAGTAGGCGCCAATGCCGGCGAGCAGGTGCAGCTGTGCGGCCGGCGAGGCGGCGACGACGACGCGCGTGCTCGCGGTGATGAACGTCACCGTGAGCGCCATGCTGGCGTCGTTCCAGTCGTCGTCCCACCAGTCGTCGTCCCAGTAGTCCCCCGGCACGGCGACGGAACGCTCGTTATCGAACATGTAGCTGCCGAGGTCGAAGCCGACGAACCACGCCACCTTCGAACTGCTCTTGATCCGGCCGTGGAAGGTCAGCTCGACGCCGATCGCGTCGGTCTCGAACGGCCCGGAGTTCTCGGCGATGTAGTTTGCGGGGATCGGCGCGAAGTCCGCGGCGCCGCTCCAGTTGCCGTAGCCGAGGCCGAAGCCCACGAGGTATGCCGCCTTGACCACCGCCGCGGGGGACGAGTCGGCGGCGACGGGCTCGGCGGCCGGGTCGGCCGTCGTCGGGGGTTCGGCACCGGCACGGGACGCGGCGAGGAACGAAAGCGGGAGGGGAAGCAGCGCGACCGCGGCGACACGGTGGCAACGCATGGCACCTCCTGCTGCGAGCCTCCCCGAAGGTTGCGCCCTACTTGATCGACCAGATCTTGGTCAGGGGGATCGGGGGCTGGTTGGAGGGGACCTCGATCTTGAGCTCTCCGTCGTCGGTGAACGCGAGGCGGGCGCCGACGATCAGCGTGCCGGTCCCGCTTCCCTTCGCATCCAGGACCATCTCGGCCGCCGAGACCGGGTACTTCAGGAACTCGGAGCTGGCGTCGAAATTGACGTTGCTCACGAACTTGTCGGTCACGACGATCACCTTGCTGCCCGTGTCGGTCTTGATCTGGCGGGTGTAGCGGATCTGGTAGCCCAGGCTGCCGGGCTGGCTGACGTACCCGTGCGAGGCCTGCTTCTGGAGGGCCTCGTAGAGCCCGAGGTTGCCGCCCGTCTTGAACGCGGCGAGCAGCGCGGCGCGCTCGTCGGCGCTCGACCACTGGTCGATCGTGATGTCCATTTCCCCGGCCCCCTGGACGCCGGGCCCGGCGTCGGCCATCGCGATCGTCCGGTACTGCACGAGGTGCTTGGCCTCCTTGGCGAGCGCGGGAAGGACGACGAGCAGCGCGGCGAGGCCGACGAGACCGAGGACGGCGAGCAGGGCGGCGGGGCGGCGGACGGACGAAGAGCGCATGGGTAAATCTCCGTGAATGAGAGAGAAACGACGATACGCCGGGGTCCGGGGGCCGGGCAAGAGAATCAGGTGCGGCTTGGACATTTGTCTGGTATCTTTTCTTCGGGAGGCCGGAGGCCGAACCGGCCGGCGTGGCCGGGACAAGAGGCCGGCCGGGCAGCGCCATGTCCATCTACGCTCCGCTGTGGTGCAAGAGCAACTTCTCCTTCCTCGAGGGGGCCTCGCACCCCGAGGAACTGGTCGAGACCGCGGCGACGCTGGGGCTCTCCGCGCTGGCGCTGACCGATCGTGACGGCGTCCACGGCCTCGTCCGCGCGCACGTCAAGGCCCGCGAGTTGGGGGTGGCGCTGGTCGCGGGGTCGGAGGTCACGCTCGACGACGGCTCGACGATCGTCCTGCTGGCCGGGACGCGCGAGGGGTACGGGAACCTCTGCACGCTGCTCACGGCGGGGCGCCGGCGCTCGCCGAAAGGGGAGAGCCGCGTGACCTGGCGCGAGGTCGCGGAGCGCGCGGCGGGGGTGCTCGCGCTCTGGGGCGGGGAGCGCGCGCTGCTCGCGTCGCCCGGCGGCCCGGGGCCGGCGCTGCCGCTGATGAAAGAGGCCTTCGGCGACCGGCTCTACGCGCTGGTCGCCCGCCACCGGCGCGCCGACGAGGTCGCGGCCGAGGCGCGGCTGCGGCGGCGCGCGGCGCGGGCGCGTCTCCCGCGCGTCGCGGCGACGGAGGTGCTGTACCACTCCAAGGGGCGCCGGCGGCTGCAGGACGCGCTGGCCTGCGTGCGCGCCGGGGCGACGCTGGCCGGCGCGGGGCGGCTGACCAAGCCCAACGCCGAGCACGAGCTGAAGACCGGCTACGCCTTCGCCGCGCTGTTCGCCGACGACCCCGAGGCGGTCGCGCGCACGCTCGAGGTCGCGGAGCGCTGCCGCTTCCGGCTCGACCAGCTGCGCTACCGCTACCCGTCGGAGCGGCTGCCGGAGGGGCTGACCTCGTCGGAGTGGCTGCACCGGCTCGTCGACGAGGGGGCCCGCGCGCGCTACGCGGCAACGGACCCCGGGGACGCGGGCGGGGCCGGGGGCGGCGCGCTGCCGGCCGCCGTGCGCGCCCAGCTCGACCGCGAGCTGGCGGTGATCGACGAGCTCGACTACTGCGGCTACTTCCTGACGATGTGGGAGATCGTCCGCTTCTGCGCCGAGCGCGGGATCCTCTGCCAGGGGCGCGGCTCGGCCGCCAACTCCGCGGTCTGCTACGCGCTCGGGATCACCGCGGTCGACCCGGTGCGGATGGACCTGCTGTTCGAGCGTTTCCTGTCGCGGGAGCGCGCCGAGCCGCCCGACATCGACCTCGACATCGAGCACGAGCGGCGCGAGGAGGTGATCCAGCACGTCTACGAGAAGTACGGCCGCGACCGCGCGGCGATGGTCGCGAACCTGGTCCGCTACCGGCCGCGCTCGGCGGTGCGCGACGTGGGCAAGGTGCTGGGGCTGGGGGAGACGACGCTCGACCGGCTGGCCAAGCTGCTGCCGCACTGGGGCGAGGTCGAGCCCGAGCACCTCGCGGGGGCCGGGCTCGACCCGGCCTCGCCGGTCCACGGCCAGCTGCTCGAGCTGGCCAACGAGGCGCTCGACTTCCCGCGCCACCTCTCGATCCACCCCGGCGGGTTCCTGCTGGGCCACGAGCCGGTCTCGACGATCGTGCCGATCGAGAACGCGACGATGGAGGGGCGGACCGTCATCCAGTGGGACAAGAACGACGTCGAGGACCTCGGGCTGTTCAAGGTCGACCTGCTGGGACTCGGCGCGCTGGCGCAGCTCGACCGGATCTTCCGCCTGCTCAAGGAGCACCGCGGCGTCGAGCTGTCGATGGCGACGATCCCGCCCGACGACGCCGCCACCTTCGAGATGATCGCGCGGGGCGACACGGTCGGCGTGTTCCAGATCGAGAGCCGCGCGCAGATGGCGATGCTGCCGCGCCTCGCGCCGAAGAATTTCTACGACCTGGTGATCGAGATCAGCATCGTGCGGCCGGGGCCGATCACCGGCGGGATGGTCCACCCCTACCTGCGCCGCCGGCGCGGCGAGGAGCCGGTCGACTACCCGCACGAGTGCCTGCGGCCGGTGCTGGAGAAGACGCTCGGGATCCCGCTCTTCCAGGAGCAGGTGATGAAGCTGGCGGTCGTCGCGGCGGACTACACGCCGGGCGAAGCCGACCAGCTGCGGCGCGACATGGCCGCGTGGCGCCACACCGGGCGGATCGAGAAGCACCACGAGCGGCTGGTCTCGCGGATGGTCGCGAAGGGGATCGCGCCGGAGTTCGCCGAGCGGGTCTTCGCGCAGATCCGCGGCTTCGGCGAGTACGGCTTTCCGGAGAGCCACGCCGCCAGCTTCGCGCTGATCAGCTACGCGACCTCGTAGCTCAAGCGCCACTACCCGGCCGAGTTCGCCTGCGCGCTGCTCAACGCCCAGCCGATGGGGTTCTACGCGCCGTCGACGGTCGTCGAGGACGCGCGGCACCACGGTGTGACGGTCCTCCCGGTCGACGTCCACGCCAGCGACTGGGAATCGACCATCAATAACTGTAGGGGCCGGCCTCCGTGCCGGCCCGCAGAAGGCCGGCCTCCGTGCCGGCCCGATATCCCCGATCTCCGGCTCGGCCTCGCGTGCGTCAAGGGGCTGGGGGCGGAGGCGGGGGCGCGGGTCGCCGCCGCGCGCCGGGAGGCCGGCCGGTTCGAGTCGCTGCTCGACTTCGTCCGGGCGACGCGGCTCGATCGCGGCGCCCTGGCCGCGCTGGCCGAGGCGGGAGCGTTCGAGAGCCTCGGCCTCTCGCGCCGGCAGGCGCTGTGGGAGCTCAGGCGGCTCGTCCGCCGGCAGGGCGACACGCTGCCGTTGCCCGACGCGCCGCCGCGGCAGGGGGCGCTGTTCGCACCGCTCGACGCGGCCGAGACCGTCGCCTGGGACTACCGTGCGACCGACCTCTCGCCGCGCGGCCACCCGATGGAGGCCGTGCGCGACCAGCTGCGCGCCCAAGGGCTCCCGGACGCGCGGTCCGTCGCGGCGATGCCGCACGGCCGGCGCGTGCGTTACGCCGGCGCGGTGATCTGCCGCCAGCGTCCCGGCACCGCCCGGGGGACGGTCTTCCTGACGATGGAGGACGAGACCGGCTTCGTGAACGTGGTGCTCTGGGGGACGGTCTACGAGAAGCACGCACTGACCGTGAAGACCCACCCGCTGCTCGGGATCGCCGGGAAGATCGAGGCCCACCAGGGGGTCTCGCACCTGATCGCGGAGTCGGTCTTCGTCCCCCGGCTGCGGCGCGCCGTGCCGGACAAGGGGAGCCGGGACTTCCACTGACGCGCCCCCCGCCGCCCCGATCCGTGAGATCCTGAACGGGCCGCAGCCGGGCGCGTAAGCCCCGGCAATGCGTCAACCATCCCAGGAGGACACGACCGTGTGTGAGACCACCCCGCTGAAGCTCGGCCAGGTCGTGCCGAACTTCGAACTCGACACCTACGACCCGAAGCTCGGCGACTTCGGCAAGTTCTCGCTCGCCAAACAGCTGGAGAAGAAGCGCTGGACGATCCTGTTCTTCTACCCGGCCGACTTCACCTTCGTCTGAGCGACCGAATTCGCTGCTCTGGCAGAGCAGCATGATCGCTTCGAGAAGCTCGGCGCAGACATCGTCACGGTCTCCACCGACACCCAGTTCGTGCACCTGGCATGGCAGCAGAACGAGAAGGAACTGGCCGCCGTCCGCTACCAGATGGGTGCGGACCCGACCGGCAAGGTCTCCCGGATGTTCGGCGTCTACGACGACGCGACCGGGCTGGACCTGCGCGGCACGTTCATCATCAACCCGGAGGGGAAGGTTCTCGGGATGGAGATGAACTACTACAACCTCGGCCGCAACATCGACGAGCTGATGCGCAAGTTCAAGGCGAACATGTACCTCGCCCGCAAGACCAACGAAGCCTGCCCGTCGAAGTGGAAGGACGAGGGGGACAAGACCCTCGCCCCGTCCGCCAAGATGGTCGGGAAGGTCCACGAGGCGCTGGAAGGCTGAGCGCCGCCAGGGAACGATCTCGCCGGGGCCGGGAGCTTCTCTCCCGGCCCTGTTCGTTCCTGTCCGCATCGACGCCAAGCTGACCGTTTGGCGGATCCGTTCATTCGCCCCTCCTCAAAGGAAATAGGTGCGCCCGGAGCCATTTAGGCGAAAATGATGCGCTGTAAGCTCGCCGAGTCAGCCCCCTCGACGGGTTCCCGGGGAGGGACGCATGTTCGCTCGCATCGCTCGCATCGATCGCCGCTCTGCCTTGACCGTCCTTATCGCCCTGTCCGTCCTGCTCCTCCCGGTCGCCGGGGCCCTCCCGGCCGCCGCGCAGTGCGACACCGCGCCTCCGGCGGTGACGTCGTTCACGCTCAGCCCGACGAGCGTCAACACGACGAGCGCCTCGCGGACCGTCGACTGCACGGTCGGGCTGACCGACTCGCCGGCCGGGGTCGCGTCGGTGGGCTGCACGCTGCAGTGGACCGACGGCGCGTCGCTGTTCCAGCAGCAGTCGTGCTCGAGCACCACACCCTTCTCCGGCACGCCGCAGAGCGGGACCTGGAAGTGCACGATCACCCTGCCGCGCTACAGCGCGCAGGGAATCTGGGACGCCCAGGTGACCGCGACCGACGCGGTCACGAACACCAAGACCTACCTCAGCTTCGAGCTTCCGCCGGGAACGACGTCGGTGAACGTCACCTCCGATCCCGACCTCATCGCGCCGGCCCTGGGCAGCTCCACCCTCGCCCCGACGAGCGTGAACGTCTCGGCCGGCGACCAGAACACGACCTGCACGATGAACGTGACCGACGCGAAGTCGGGGGTCCAGACCGCGTTCTGCCTGGTCACAGGTCCCACCCCGCCGCCGCCCGCGGAAGCGCAGGCGCAGGGCTGCGTCGACGACACGCCCGACACCGGGACCCGCCAGAACGGCAAGTTCAGCTGCACGATCAAGATCCCGCGCTACTCCGACGCCGGGACCTGGACCACGCAGGTCTTCCTGATCGACGGGGTCGGCAACAGTGCACCGCTCAACGCGGTCCCGACTCTCGCCGTGACCTCCAGCCCCGAGGACCTCGCCGGTCCGGTGGTGGGAGCCTTCGACTTCAACCCGAAGACGGCCAACGCCGCGACCGGGCCGACCACGGTGACCTGCACCATCCCGATCACCGACTCGCCGGCCGGCGTCGCGACGGCAGGCTGCACCTTCAGCTTCACTGACTTCACGACCTTCCCGTTCGTCCAGCAGAGCCAGGGCTGCAGCTCGGCGACTCCCTCCTCTGGCACGCCCAACAGCGGGACCTACACCTGCCAGGTCGTCATCCCGCGCTACAGCGCGCCCGGCAACTGGACCGTCAGCGTCGACGTCGAGGACAAGGTCGGGAACCTGACGACGATCGACCCGGTCACGCCGCTCAGCGTGACCTGCGGCGGCGCGGGCGACCCGGAGGCGGTCATCCGGTTCCAGCAGGGGACGCGGAACACGATCATCTGGAGCGCGATCTCCGGCGCGACCCGCTACAACGTCTACAAGGGGAACCTGCCGCAGCTCCCGCCGGCGTCACAGGGCGGCAATCCGAACTACGGGACCTGTCAGAACGCGACCGACCCGAACCTGACCGACACCCAGTTCATCGACAACGCGATCCCGAGCGCGACCCAAAAGGGGTTCCACTACCTCGTCAGCTACACCAGCGGCGGGGTGGAAAAGGGGCTCGGCAAGCAGAGCAACGGGACGGCGCGGACGGTCAGCCCGCCCTGTCCGTAGCGCGAGCCGTCGAGGCGAGGTGCGCGGGCCGGCCCGGTCCGGCCGGGGCGCCCGCTTCGTTTCCGGGCCCTTCACGGCCCCATCAGAGCTTCCAGCTCCTGCGGCCGCCGGGCCCGCGCCCGGGCCTCGGCGCGCTCGATGTGCCCGGCCTTGACCAGCTCCGCCAGGCTGGCTTCGAAGGTGCGCATCCCGCGCTGCCGGCTGATCCCGATCTGCGCCGCGATCTGCTCGGTCTGGCCCTTGAGGATCAGGTTCCGGACCGCGTCGGTGCCGATCAGGATCTCGACCGCCGGGACGCGCCCGCTGCCGTCGCGGCGCGGGATCAGCTGCTGGCTGACCACCGCCGCGAGCGCCACGCCGAGCTGCGAGCGCACGAAGGCCTGCTGGCCGGGGGGATAGGCGTCGAGGATCCGGCTGACCGACTGGACCGCGTCGCCGGTGTGCAGCGTCGAGAAGACCAGGTGCCCCGTCTCGGCCGCGGTCACGGCCAGCGCGATCGTCTCCGGGTCGCGCATCTCGCCGACGAGGATCACGTCCGGGTTCTGGCGCAGCGCGGCGCGCAGCGCGTCGGCGAACGACGGCGTGTCGCGCCCGACCTCGATCTGCTCGACCAGCGCGACCCCCGCCGGGTGCCGGTACTCGATCGGGTCCTCGATCGTGATCACGTGGGCCCGGCGCCGCCCGGTGACGAGCGCCAGCAGCGCGGCGAGCGTCGTCGACTTGCCCGAGCCGGCCGGTCCCGTGACCAGCACGATCCCGTGGCGCAACTCGGCCAGCGTCGCCAGCTCGGGCGGCAGGTGCAGCTCGGCCAGCGTCGGGATCGTCAGCGGGAAGAGCCGCACCGCGACCGCCCAGCCGCCGCTCTCGCGGTGCACGTTGCAGCGGAAGCGGCCGGTCTCGGGGGTGCCCCACGACAGGTCGATCGCCCCGCGCTGCGCCAGTTCGCTGCGCCGCGGCACCGGGACCAGCGCGGAGACGAGCCGCGCGACCTCCTCGTCGTCCAACGGCGCGGTGGGCAGGGCTTCGAGATCGCCGTGCCGCCGGATCGCGGGGGACGACCCGGCGACCAGGAACAGGTCGGTCGCGCCCGCCGCGCGCGCCATCGTGAGCAGCGCATGGGCGCGCTCGCGCCCCTCCTCGGAGACCGGTCCGACCCGCCAGTCCTTGCGCTCGCCCGAGCCGTCGCCGGTCGTGCGCGCCGGGGACGGCAGCCCGATCCGCGCCGCGCCGCCCTCCTCCCCGGCGTCCCCATCGCGCGGCGCTTCGCCCCGCGCCATCTGGTTGAGCTGCCGGACGAGCGCGTTGATGTCCTCATCGTTCCGGTCGTCGGTCATCGCGCATGCCTCCGTTCGGTCGAGCGCGCGGGGCGCTTCAGCCCGTACTTGCGGAGCTTGGCCTGGAGGGTCGTCGGCGGCAGGCCCAGCCGCGCCGCCGCTCCTTCGGGCCCGTAGATCCGGCCGCCGCTCGTCTCGAGCGCCTGCGCCAGCACCTCGCGCATCCGGGCGTCGAAGGTGGCCCGCCGCCGCCGCCGCCGCCGCCGTCCCGGCGGGCGGACCGGGCCGCTCGAACGGCGGCAGCTCCAGCTCGTCCCCCGGCGAGAGGATCAGCGCCCGCTCGAGCACGTTCTCCAGCTCGCGCACGTTGCCGGGCCAGGCGTGCGCCTCGAGCCGGCGGAAGACCGCCTCGGGGATCCGCGGCGGGCGCCGGTTCATGCGCGCCGCGTGGCGCGCGGCGAAATACCGGGCCAGCGGCCGGAGGTCCTCCGGCCGGGCGCGGAGCGGCGGCAGAGCGAGCGGGAAGACGGCCAGCCGGTAGAAGAGATCGGCGCGGAACGTCCCTGCCGCGACCAGTTCCTCCAGCGGCCGGTGGGTGGCCGCGAGGATCCGCACGTCGACCCGCACCGGCTCGGCGCCGCCGAGGCGCGTGAACGCGCGCTCCTCGAGCGCGCGCAGCAGCTTGACCTGCACCGCCAGCGGCACGTCCCCCAGCTCGTCGAGGAAGAGCGTGCCGCCGTCCGCCAGCTCGAGCTTGCCCGCCTGCCGCGCCACCGCGCCGGTGAAGGCCCCCTTCTCGTGGCCGAACAGCTCGCTCTCGACGAGCGTCTCCGGCAGGGCCCCGAGGTTGACCGCGACGAACGGCGCCGCCAGGCGCGGCGAGAACTCGTGGATCGCGCGCGCCAGCCCCTCCTTGCCGGTGCCGGTCTCGCCGCGGATCAGGACGGTGGTGTCGGTCGCCGCGACGCGCCGGGCCTGCTCCATCACCGCGCGCATCGCCGGGCTCTCGGCGACGTAGCGCCGCCCGCCGCGGGCCGCTTCCTCGCGCAGGACCTCGTTGTCGCGCTTGAGCAGCCGCGCCAGCCGGCGGACCTCGTCGAACATCAGGCTGTTGGAGAGCGCGATCGCCAGCAGCCGCGCGATCTGGCCGGCGTGGCAGGCGCAGCCCGCGAAGACCCCTTCGCGCGGGGCGTGCGCGATCTCGAGCGCGCCCAGCGCGCGGCCGTTCACGACCAGCGGGAAGCTGGCGACGGAGCCATAACCGCGCGGCGCGAGCAGCGTCTCCTCGCGCCAGCGCGGCCTTCCCGCGCCGAGCTGCTCGGCGAACGCCGGCTCGCCGGCCGCGAGCGCCGCGCCGGCGAGCGAGCCGGCGAGCGGGAAGCGCACCCCCGAGCCGCCCGCGCCGAGCGGATCGTCCGCGGTCAGCGTCTCGGCCCAGCCGGGGGCGTCGGGGAGGCAGCGGTGGATCGCGACCCGCGTCGGGCCGTAGTGGCGCCGGATCAGCGCGCCGATCCGCTGCAGGACCTCGTCCATGTCGACGGTCGCCAGGACCGAGCCGAGCGCTTCCTCGAAGAGGTCGGCGCTGGGAGGGCAGTGCGGGGCCCCGGGGTGCACGGGCAGCTCGTGGCGCACGCCCCCTGATACCCGCCCGGCGGTGCCGATGCAACCAAATACCGTTGCCGGCGGTTTCTCGGCTCCCTCAAGTAACTGAAGCAGATAGGTTTGCCCGAATGGCCCCGACTTTGCTCAAGGAATGCCCATCCACTCCCGGAAGGAGCCGCCCCGATGGACCCGATCGACGTCCTGATGATGGAGCACCAGGTGATCCTGCGCGTGATCGACGCCGCCGAGGCCTTCGCGGCCGAGGTCGACGGGGCCGGTCACGACGGCCGCGCCGAGCTGACCGACTTCGTCGCCTTCATCCGCGAGTACGCCGACGCGCGCCACCACGGCAAGGAGGAGGACATCCTGTTCGAGACGATGCAGGAGTTCGGCTTCTCGACCGAGATGGGGCCGCTGGCGGTGATGCTCCACGAGCACAACGAAGGCCGGCGCCTGGTCCGCGAGCTGGCCGAGGCTGCCGCGCGCCCCGCGCCCTGGACTCCCGCCGAGCGCTCGGCCGTCGTCGGAGCGATCGAGGGCTACGCCGCGCTGCTCCGGAATCACATCTGGAAGGAGGACAACATCCTCTACCCCGCGGCCCGGAATGCGCTCGACGAGGCCGCCTACGGCGTCGTCGCGCAGCGGGTCACGTCGTTCGACGGCGCGTGGAAGGCCTCGGGGAAGATCCCGGCGCTCGACGCCCTGGCCGAGAAGTTGATCGCGCGCGCGCCGCGCGCCTGAACCCCAAGGAGACCGCCATGCAGTCGCTCAAGGCCAGCAAGGTCGAGCCCGCCCACGCCTTCCCGTACGCGACGCTCGTCGACTACCAGGAGGGCGGGATCGTCAGCCGGACGCTCTACAAGGAAGCCCCCGGGACGCTGACGCTGTTCGCCTTCGACGCCGGCCAGCAGCTCTCGGAGCACACCGCGCCGTTCGACGCCTTCGTCCAGGTGCTGGACGGCGCCGTGGAGCTGACGATCGGCGGCGAGAAGGTCCCGGCGAAGGCGGGCGAGATCGTGCTGATGCCCGCCGGCGTGCCGCACGCGGTGACGGCGCGCGAGCGCTTCAAGATGCTGCTCATCATGTTCCGCCGCTGAGCGGCCCGCGCGGAACGCATTCCCGGAGGCCGACGTGATCCTCGTCCTGCGCCTGTTGCCGGCGATCCTCTGCAGCCTGCTGATGGGGGCCCACGCCTCGCGCGCGGGCTGGGGGCTGTTCGCGGCGGCCGGCTTCGCGCTCTTCCCGCTGCTCTTCTTCGTGCGCCGCCGCTGGGTCCTGAACGTGACCCGGGTCCTGCTCGTGGTCGCCGCCTTCGAGTGGCTGCGCACCGCGTCGGGCTACGCCGGCGAGCGCGCGGCGCTCGGGCAGCCGGCGCTGCGGCTGTGGTTGATCCTCGGCGGCGTCGCGGCGTTCAACGTCGCGGCGGCGGCGCTGCTCTCCGGCCCGCGCGTCGCGAAGTGGTTCGACCGCAACGAGCGCACCGCCCCCGTCGCAACCGCCGCCTTCCTGGTCGCGTTCGGGCTGCTGGCGATCATCCAGGTCAGGCCCGCTCTGCGGCTGCTGCTGCTCGACCGCTTCTTCGCGGGCGGCGGGTGGCTGGAGCTGCTCGCGCTCTCGATCTACGCCGCCTTCGTGGCCGACTGGCTGCTCGACACGCCGAAGATCCCGACCTGGCGCTTCCGGATCTGGATGCTGTTCTCGGTCGTCTTCTTCGCGCAGCTGGGACTCGGGCTGGCCGGCTTCTCGAAGTTCCTGATGACCGGGGCGCTGCACCTGCCGATCCCCGCGATGATCGTCGGCGGACCGGTCTACCGCGGCGGCGGCTACTTCATGCCGATCCTGTTCCTGGTGACGATCGCCTTCGTCGGCCCCGCCTGGTGCTCGCACCTCTGCTACTTCGGCGCCTGGGACAACGCCGCGGCGCGGATCCTGCCGCGCACGAAGCCGACGCCGCGCTGGCTGCCGCACCTGCGCTGGGCGACTGCTCGCCCTGGTCGTGTTCGGCGCGGCCGGGCTGCGGGCCGCGGGGCTGCCGACGGCGGTCGCCGCCGGCTGCGGGCTGGGGTTCGGCCTGGTCGGCGTGGCGGTGATGATCCTCTGGTCGAGGCGCGCCGGCGTGATGACACACTGCGTCGGCTACTGCCCGATCGGCGCGCTGGCCACGGGGCTGGGGAAGCTGTCGCCGTTCCGGCTCGAGATCGGCGAGGGCTGCACCGAGTGCCGGGCCTGCACGGTGGTCTGCCGCTTCCGCGCGCTCGAGATCGAGGACCTGCGCCGGCGCCGCGCCGGGATCGCCTGCACGCTGTGCGGCGACTGCCTGCCGTCGTGCCACGGGACGTTCATCCGCTACCGCTGGCTCGGCCTGTCGCCGCGCGCCGCGCGCGGCCTGTTCGTCGCGCTGATCGCCGCGTTCCACGCGGTCTTCCTCGGGGTCGCCCGGATCTGACACAGCGCCGCGCGGTGCTACCATCGGTCGCTGAGTTCGGAGGCGGTGATGGACATCGAACGGCTGATCGGATCGGTCATTGCGGGAGCGGTCGGGGCCAGGGGGAAGCAGGGGCGCAGGGCCCGGGGCTACCTCACCGGCGGACGCCGGTCGGGCGGCGGTCTCGGATCCCTGATCACGCCGGGGATGCTGATCGGCGCGGCCGGCCTGGCGTGGGGGCTGTTCGAAACGCTCAAGCAGCAGGGAGGCGCCGGGCAGGGAGGCGGCGGACAGTGGGCCAGTCCCGGCGGGACGCCCGCCGCGGGCGGTGCCCCGGTTCCCGCCGGCGCGGGATCCGTCGTGCCGCCGCCGCTCCCCGGGGAGACCCCGCCGGCCGCGGCGACCGGCGCCACCGCGCAGCTGCCGCCCGAAGCGCTGCGCCTGGTCCGCCTCGCGATCTCCGCCGCCCGCGCCGACGGGATGCTGTCGCCGGCCGAGCGCGCGATCCTGCTCGACCACGCGCGGCCGGCCGGCGCGGAAGCGCTCGTGCTGCAGGAGCTCGAGCAGCCGCGCCCGTTGGCCGAGATCGTCGCCGGCGTCACCGATCCGGCAGCGCGCGAGCAGATGTACGGCCTCGCGTTCGGCATCGTCCGCGCCGACGAAGGGGTTTCCGGCGCGGAACGGATCTTCCTCGCCCAGCTTGCACACCGCCTGGCGCTCGACGCCGCGGCAGTGGCCCGCATCGAGGCCCAGGCGGCGGCCGCGATCGACGCCCAGCCCGAGTCACCCTGAAGCCCCCTCCGGAGGACGCACCATGGGAGCGAGCCCGCAGTGGTACATGGCGATCGGCGGCCACAAGGTCGGCCCCGTCGTCGAGGCCGAGATCCACGCCAACCTGAAGAACGGGAGCGTCGACGCCGAGACGCTGGTCTTCACCGCCGGGATGGCGAACTGGACGCCGCTCAAGCTGGTGCCGCAGTTCCAGGCCTACTTCGGCGGCGGCCCCAGCGGGCCGGTCGGCGTCCCCACGCTCCCCGGCCGCGGCGCGCACGACATCGAGTTCGACATCAAGGGCGCCGAGATGCAGTACGTCGAGGTGGCACTCGACCCGGGCGAGGCGGTCGTCGCCGAGGCCGGTGTGCTGATGTACATGACCTCCGGGATCGAGATGGACACGATCTTCGGCGACGGCTCGGCCGCCTCGCAGCAGGGGGGCGTGATGGGCGCCCTGCTCAGCGCGGGCAAGCGCGTGCTGACCGGCGAGAGCCTGTTCATGACGGTCTTCACCAACCGCGGCGGCCGCAAGGAGCGGGTCGCCTTCGCCGCGCCGTACCCCGGGAAGGTCCTGGCGCTCGACCTGCGCACGCTCGGCGGCCAGCTGATCTGCCAGAAGGACTCGTTCGTCTGCGCCGCGCGCGGCGTGTCGGTCGGGATCGCGTTCCAGAAGAAGATCGGCGTCGGCCTGTTCGGCGGCGAGGGGTTCATCATGCAGAAGCTGGAGGGGGACGGGCTGGTCTTCGTCCACTCCGGCGGGACGATCCACACGATGGAACTCGGTCCCGGCGAGACGCTGCGCGTCGACACCGGGTGCCTCGTCGCGCTGCTCCCCAGCGTCGGCTACGACATCCAGTTCGTCGGCAAGGTCAAGACCGCGCTGTTCGGCGGCGAGGGGATCTTCTTCGCCACGCTCACCGGGCCGGGGAAGGTCTGGCTGCAGTCGCTGCCGTTCAGCCGGCTGGCCGACCGGATCTACAAGGCGGCCCCGGCGGCGGGCGGCGGGCGGCGCGAGGAGGGGTCGATCCTGGGGGGCTGGGAGGGCTGCTCGACGGCGACAATCGCTGACGCCTGGCGTCCGGCCTGTTCGCCGCACCGCGAGCTACGGCCCCGGCAACGGCGGGGTGGCCGGATCCAGCAGGTCGGCCAGCTCGTCGAACGTCACGAGCGGGAAGTCCTTCTCGTCGGGCGGGACGGTGCGCAGCGCGCCCAGGCTGCCCGCGTCGACGGCGCGCTGCAGGAAGCTCCGGTTGCGCGGCTCCGCGGTCGCCCGGGTGAGCAGTTCAGCCAGCCGCTCGATCTCGACCGCGTCGTACTTCGTGCGGGCGCCGAGCGTGCGCAGCGGCTCGATCCGCAGCAGGATCGATTCCGCCGTCATCAACCGGTCCTCCGCCGACAGCCGGTCCTCCGGGAAGCTCCACACCGCACCGTCGCCGTCGGGCACGCCGTTGGTGCGCAGCAGGCGGCCCGGCAGGACCATCCGCCACTCGAAACGGATCGTGGTCGAGCGTCGCTGTCCGTAGAGGCCGTGCTGGTAGACCTCGAGAAGTTCGCCAAGGTCCGCCAGGTCGGTGCCCGGTTCCAACAGGTCGTCGCCCTGCGCGGCGATGTAGTCGTCGAAGGCGCGCTTGACGTCCCGCGGATCGGCCGGCGTGCCGCCCGCCGCGAGCCGTTCGGCCAGGCGCTCGCAGACCCACCACGCCAGGGGTTCGGCGATCGGCTCCCCGCTTCCATCGAGCGGGACGCTCTTCGGCAGGGGCGGCAGCCCGAGCGCGACGAACGCTTCAGCCGGCGGGTCGGACTCTCCGCGCCGCCGGCACTCCATCACCAGCGCCCGGAGGTCGCGCCGCAGGAAGGCGTCGACCGCCGAGAGGTCGATCCCGGCGCCGAAGCGGCGGCGCAGGATCTCGTCGACGAGCGCGGTCCCGCGGTCGGTTGCGCGGTCCAGCGCGCCTGCGCGCGCCGATTCGTCGAAGGGGTCGCCGTACTCCTCGCGGTACACGAAGTGGGTGAGCAGGACGAGGTCCCGCCGCTCCAGGAGGATCGCGTCGCGATCGGTGACATCGCCCTGCGGGAGCAGGTGGCCGATCGGGGCGGGGACCTCGGCCGCATCCTTGAATCGTCCTCGGGCGACGATCCAGCCGGGACCTTCCTCGACGCGCGGCCAGCGCGCGCGTGCCGGAAGGTCGACGCGCGCGGTCTCCCGCAACCAGGCCGCGTCGCTCGGTTCCTTGCCGTCGCTGCTCCTCCCCGAGAGCCGGACCTCGCGCTCGACCGCGCCGTCGGGTTCGACGCGCGTCGCGACGCGCGCGACGATCGAGCGGTTCGGGCAATCCTCCGCCGAGCACAGGACGACGACGACGATCAGCCCGAGGAGCGCGCTCCCGGGTCTCGTCCCGCGGCGGCGCGGCGTGTTCACGCGATCCGGCTCAGCGTTGCCTCGCGGTGCGGGCCGCGGCCGGGTAGACGCAGTATCCGTAGCGGGTCGTCCCGCCGCCGTCGCCGAGCGACAGCGGGTAGACGGCGTAGCCGGTGTCTCCGATCGGCGCCGGTCGGCCGCCCGCAACCACGGTTCCGCAGGACCAGGGGCGGGGGAGGGGCAGTCCGGCCTCGACCGGCATGGCGCGCTCCGGCCGTTCCGGGGCGCCCGCAGCCGCACGTTGCCCTCCGATCGGATCTGTGGGGAGCGGCAGCACCAGCAGCTGGACGGGTCCGTCGGCCGCTGCAACCGGCGCTCGCTCCGCGGGCAGCACGGCGGGTCGAGGTCGTGGAGCTTCGCCGGCGAACGCTGGCGGGGTGACGAGCGCGATCGCCGAGAACGCGGCCGCAAGCGCGGCGAAAGCGAGGACCAGCCGGGACATCGTGGCTCCTCCCTTCACCGTTCACGCTACCCCCGGCGCGGAGGCGCGGCAACCGCCGAACCGCGCTGCGGTGGCCGCCCCGCCCCGCCCCGCCCCCGAAAGGTGAAATCCGCCGGTTCCTGTCGTAGCTTCTCCGGAACCCGAACGAGGAGATCCCGATGCGTTTCGACCGCCCGGCGCCCCGGTGGGTCCGTTCTGCCCGCCTGCTCCCGGCTGCCGCCCTGTTCCTGCTGGCTGCGCCCGCGCTCCTGGCCGAAGGCCCCGCGCCCTCTGCTCCCACCCCGACGACCCTCGTCGACCGCGAGCACGGCGAGGACGACCAGATCCGCGCGCGCCTCGAGTGGTTCCTCTCGACCCGCCGCGCGGGCGCCGACTCGCCCGACCAGATGCGCGCCCTGCGCGCCCGGGCCGCCGGCGAGACCGCCGCGGCGCTGGCCGCGCAGGCGACCCGGCGCTCCCGGGGCGCCGACGGCCCGACCAACTTCTGGTCCCCGGTCGGCCCCGCCAGCTCGAACTTCGGCGGCTGGTCGTTCGGGAAGGTCTCCGGGCGCGTGACCGCGATCGCGAAGGGGTCGGACGGCGCGCTCTACGTCGCGGGCGGCGCCGGCGGGGTCTGGAAGTCGACCAACGACGGCCTGTCGTGGACGCCGCTCTTCGAGTCGGCCGGCACGATGTCGGTCGGCGCGATCGCCGTCGATCCCAACGACCCGAACGTGATCTGGGTCGGCACCGGCGACTACAACTCGGGCTGCGACGGCTACTTCGGGATCGGGATGCTGCGCTCGACCGACGGCGGCGCGAGCTGGGAGATCCGCAACGGTGCGGGCGGGGCGCTCGACAGTGCGTCGTCCTTCTCCAGCGTCGTCGTCGACCCACGCAACTCGAATCACGTCGTCGCCGCGGTGCGGTCGAAGGGCTGCACGACCGGCGCCGGCGGCGCGGGCGGGATCTACACCTCCGACGACGGCGGCGCGAGCTGGACCGAGCGCCTCGCCGGCCAGGAGCTGCACGGCCTCGACCAGAACCGCCAGAACCGCGACACCTGGTGGGCCGCGACCTCGAACGGCGTCTACCGCTCGACCAACAACGGCGTCGCCTGGAGCAAGCAGACCGCCTCCGGCCTGCCCAGCTCCGGCACCGGCCGCACCGAGATCGCGGTGGCGCCGAGCGACGGCAACACCGTCTACGCGATCTTCTCCGACGGCTCGGGCAGCGACCCCGAGGTCTGGCGCACCACCAACGGCGGGTCCAGCTGGACGAAGATGTCGACGGGCGGCGACGCCTGCGACGGGCAGTGCTGGTACAACATGACGCTGGGCGTCGACCGCTCGAACCCGAACATCGTCTACCGCGGCACGATCCTGGTCTTCAAGTCGACCAACGGCGGCGCGACCTGGACCCAGCTGATCAACGGCTGGGGCGGCTCGCAGCAGGTCCACCAGGACATCCAGGAGCTGCTGATCGACACCTCCCAGCCGAACACGTTCTACGTCGGCTCGGACGGCGGGTTGTGGAAGAGCAGCGACGGCGGCGCGACCTTCCTCGAGAAGAACGCCAACCTCAGCTTCGCGATGTTCTACGCGATCGGCGTCCACCCGACCGCGATCGGCACGATCTGCGGCGGCGCCCAGGACAACAGCTCGCTGGCGCGCCAGTCCTCCGACGTATGGGAGCTGCAGGCGGTGACCGGCGACGGCTTCGTCTGCGCGATCAACCCGGTCAACCCGAACTTCGCCTACATCACTTCGTATCCCAACGGCGGCTACCCGAACGTCAGCCGGGCGACCGACGGGATCTACGGCAGCTTCTCCGGGATCACCGGCTCCGGGAGCGGGATCATCGGCGGCGACCGGATCAACTGGGTGACCCCCTACATCCTCGATCCCGTGACGCCGAGCACGCTCTACCTGGGCACCCACCGCGTCTACAAGTCGACCAACCACGGCACCCGCTGGGACCCCGTCTCGGGCGACATCACCGGCGGCTCGGGCGAGGTCCTCGCGCTCGAGGTGAACCGCAACTACCCGGCCGTCGTCTACGCCGGCACGACCTCCGGCCGGGTCTGGCGCAGCAGCGACGCCGGCGCCAAGTGGACCGACATCACGAGCGGGCTGCCCGCCTCGCGCTCGATCAACGACATCGCGGCCGACCCGACCAACCCGGCCCGCGCCTTCGCCGTCGTCGGCGGCTTCAACACCGGGCACCTCTGGGAGTGGAACGAGGGAGCGGGCTGGACCGAGCGCGGCGCCGGCCTGCCGAACGTGCCGGCCAACACGGCGATCCTGCTCAGCGCGGACGACCTCTTCGTCGGCAACGACGTCGGGGTCTTCCGCAGCGCCAACGGCGGCGTCGACGTCGTGCCGTTCATGGACGGCCTGCCGCAGGGGAACGTCGTCACCGACCTCAAGTACGTCCCGGCGCTCAACACGATGACGGCGGGAACCTACGGCCGCGGCGCCTGGCAGGTGTCGCTCGACCCGGTGGCGCCGATCCTGCTGTTCGACTCGATCGTCCTGCCGCTCAGCGAAGTGGACGGCGACGGCGACGGCCAGGTGGAACCGGGCGAGTCCTGGCAGGTCACGCCGCGGCTCTACAACGTCGGCGGACTCGCCGCGCTGGGCGTCGGCGCCCGGCTGCGGACGCTGACCCCGGGGGTGACGGTCGAGTCGCCCGACCGCCGCAGTTTCGGTGACATCGCGGGCGGCGCGCGCGGCGCGTCGGAGTCCGGCTACGTCTTCACGGTCGCGCCGGAGTTCCCCTGCGGCGGGACGATCGTCTTCGACCTCGTCGAGCTCACCTCGACCAACGCCCCGGGCGCCTACAGCGACCGCGAGGCCGCCTTCACCGTCACCGTCGTCAACAACTACGAGTCGCCGATCCCGACCACGGCGCTGGACGAGGACTTCGACCCCGCACCTCCGGCGGGCTGGACCCACGTCCCGCAGAACCCGGGGATCCAGGGCTGCAGCGTCACCTACAAGGACGAGTGGAAGATCGCCACCCGGGACGCCACGCACGGGAACAGCTACCACTGCGGCCTCGGCCCGGGGGCGTCCTACTCGCGCAGCAACTACGCCTGGCTCTACTTCGGCGGGAAGGACTCGACGGGCGGCAACGGGCTCGTGCTCCCCGCCGATGCGATCGGCGCGCGGCTGACGATCACCCACTGGTACGACACGCAACTCGGGTCCGACGGCGGCCAGGTGGCGGTCGACGCGCTCGACGACGGCATCGACGCCTACCAGACGATCGACCCCAACGGCGGCTACCCCGGCGTGCTGTCGCAGACCAACTTCTGCAACCCGCTGCAGGGCAAGCCGGCCTTTACGGGCAACTCCGCGGGCTGGAAGACGACGACCTTCGACCTGACCGAGTTCCTGGGCCGGAAGATCTACCTGGCCTTCGTCTTCGCCTCCGACACGATCACCAGCGTCGACGAGGGGTGGTACGTCGACAAGGTCGTGGTCGAGAGCCAGGCCCAGGGCGCGGCCGTCTGCCAGGTCACCGTCTGGCCGGGATCGGTCCCGCCCGACGCCGCGTTCCGGCGGGCCGGCGCGCAGGTCGAGGCGACCTGGAACGGGGCCTGCAATGCGGCTTCGCTCCCCGCGCAGTCCTACGCCGTCGAGGGTGGCAGCCTCGACGCGCTTGCGGCCAGCGGGTCGTACACCCACACCCCGGTGGACGGCGTCTGCACGCGCAGTTCGCCCGCCCTCTTCACGCCGGGGGCCGGGAACGAGTACTACCTCGTCGTGCCCAACGAAGGGGGCCGCGAGGGCGGGGCCGGGCGCGCGTCGAACGGGCTCGCACGGCCGCAACCGAGCGCGCTGTGCGGTGCGCGCCGCGAAGCGGCCTGCCCGTAGGGGCCGGCCTCCGTGCCGGCCCGTCTCGCGCATCACAGGATCGGGCGGCCACGGAGGGCCGCCCCTACGGGCTTGCGTCGCGCGACCCGTAGGGGCCGGCCTCCGTGCCGGCCCGCCCCGCGGCGTCCGCGCATAGTGCGTCGCGCCGAAGAAGTCGACCAGCACCACGGGCTCGCTTCCGACGACCCAGGCGTCGTGACCCGACGGCAGCGAGGTGATCGTGCCGGGTCCGGCATCGAACTCCGTGCCGTCGGCCATCAGCACGTGGATCGTCCCGGAGACGTGGTACTGGAAGTGCGGCGCCTCGCAGAGGGCCGTTCCCGCGATCGGCTTGACGTGGGTCGACCAGCGCCAGCCCGGCTCGAGGACGAGCCGCCCGACGGTCCCGGCCTCGAAGTTCAACAGCTCGACGCGGCCCTTCTCGAAGGTGCGGACCTCGTTCGGACGGGCGAAGTCCTTGTGCTCGGTCATCTTCATGGCGTGCCCCCTCTCTCCTTCGTGATCGGCTCGATCCGTGGCGAGGGTGTCGAATGCGGTCGCCGCAGGGATACCCCCCGGACCCCGACTAACTGAAACACTAGCACGGTTATTCAGGCTCACCAAGGGCGAGCCACGCGCGCGGACCGGCGGCCCGGCGAGCTTGCGGCCGGCTAGCCCTTGCGGGCCTTCCAGGCCGCGATCAACTCGGCTTCGTCCTTCTCCGAGAAGCCGCTCGTCATCGCCGCCTGGCGCTCCGCGGGGAGCGTCCGGAACCAGGCCAGCGTGTCGACGATCGTCTCCGGCAGCGGCCGGAAGGTGAGTCCGGCCTTCACCGCGCGCGCGTTGCTCCAGGTGTGGTACCCCTGCGTGTCGCCGTCGGCGGGGGCCCAGATCGGGATCTTCCCCTCGCCGTTCTCGCCGCGCGCGCGCAGGAAGTCCCCGGGCACCCAGACCAGCGTCGCCTTGCGCCCGGTCGCCGCGAGGCACTGGTCGAGCATCGTGCCCATCGTCAGCCGGTCCTTCGGCCCGCAGGCGTTGAACGTCCCGGTGATGCGGCGCTCGCCCAGCCGCAGCATCCAGGCCCCGAGGTCGCGCACGTCGATCACCTGCAGCGGGTCGGACGGCGCGCCGGGGGCCAGCATCTCGCCCCCTTTCGCGGCGCGCACCGGGTACCAGGTGAAGCGGTCGGTCGGGTCGTTCGGTCCGACGATGTAGCCGGGGCGCACGATCGTCGCCCGCTCGCCGAACGCCTCCTTCGCCTCCTTCTCGCACAGCGCCTTGAGCGCGCCGTAGTTCTCGAAGTTGGCCCCCATCGACTCGAGCGTCGGGTCGGCCATCGTCGCGACGGCGGCCGCCTCGTCCGCGCCGGCGACCTTGTTGTCGCGGTAGGCGGAGATCGACGAGACGTAGACGTACTGCCCGCTCCCGGCGGCGGCGAGCGCCTGGGCGCTCGCGCGGACCATCCGCGGGTAGTAGCCGGAATCGTCGAAGACGACGTCGAACTTCCGCCCCTCGAGCGCCTTGATGCCGTCGCCCTTCTTCGGGTCGCGGTCGCCGCGCAGCTTCTCGGCCCCGGGGAAGAGCTGCGGGTTGGTCTTTCCGCGATTGAAAAGGGTCACCTTGCAGCCGGCCGCGAGCGCCGGCTCGACGATCGCGGGGCCGAGGAACTTCGTTCCGCCGAGCACGAGGATCGAGAGCTTCGCGCCGGGGGACGGCTCGGGGGCCCGCTCCTCGGCGAACGCCAGTCCGCGCCGGGAGAGAACGATCGCGCCACCGGCTCCGGCGGCGAGGGCGATGAAGCGGCGGCGAGTGGTGCTCACGAGGTCCTCCCCGAAACCGCGGCGTCGGGCCAGGAGGGTCCCCAGTCCTCGCGCGGCGGGTTGAAGTAGCCGAACCGGAGGTGGGGCAGCGCACGCTGCGCGCGCCGCACCCAGCGGTCGATGCCGAAGCCGGGCGGCAGGTCGGGCGGCAGGCCGAGCGCGCGCAGGTAGTGGTCGGGATCGAGGTTCAGGTTGCGCATCTGCACGCGGCGCACGCCGGCCCGCTCCGCGAACTCCTCGAAGGCAGCGAACTCGGCCTCGTCGTCGCTGATCCCCGGGAACATCAGGTAGTTCATCGACACGTGACCGCCGGACTCGGCGACCGCGCGGCCGGAGGCGGCGACGTCGTCGATCGTGTACTTGTGCGGCCGGTAGTAGCGGTCGTACAGCTCGCGGCGGCAGGAGTTGATGCTGATCCGGATCTCGTCCAGTCCCGCATCCGCCAGCCGCCTGACCGCCTCGGGCTTCGAGGCGTTGGTGTTCAGGTTGATCGTGCCGGCCGCGGTGCGGCGGCGGATCAGCCGGATCGCCTCTTCGATCCGCTCGGCCTGCAGGAGCGGTTCGCCCTCGCACCCCTGTCCGAACGAGACGACCGGGCGCGGCGCGGTCTCGAGGTGGAAGACCGCCAGCTCGGCGATCTCCTCGGGGGAGGGGACGAAGTCCAGCCGCGGCTGGGTGACCGGGATCTCGCCGTCCTTCTGGAGCGAAATGCAGCCGACGCAGTCCGAGTTGCAGGCCGGGCTGGTCGGGAGCGGGGCTTCCCACCGGTTGAGGCAGAAGTTGCGCGCGGCCGGGCAGCAGTAGGTCAGGGCGCAGTTGCCGACGACGTGCTCGACCAGCCGGTTCCCCGGGAACCGCCCGCGCATGCGCGCCGCCCCGGCGTCGATCTCCTCCTGCCTGAAGAGGACCGGGTCCTGCCGCTTGTCGGGATCGACCCGCAGGTACGGGCTCACGAACCCGCCGTCCCGGAAGCCCAGCGCGGCGTAGCAGTAGAGCGGCAGCGGCTGGACCCCCGCCTGCCGCTCCCACGGGGCGAGAAAAAGGGCGGTGTGGGCCGGGGCCAGGAACGCCGCGGCCGCGAAGACCGGCTGGCCGTCGACCTCGTCGACCGTCACGGCCCGACCCAGGCGCGGATCGAATCCGACCGGCTTCCGGCCCGGGAGGTGAAAGATCAGCGAACCTTCGGGGAGCGGGGCGAACTGCCCGGGGTGGGCCCGGACCGTCGTCCCCCCCGACCGGCCCAGCGCCAGGTACTCCGGAACCTCGAAGAGGTTCCCGTCGGCGTCGGAGACGACCAGCCAGGGGTCCGGCGTCGGGCGCGGGCGGCGCGGCATCCCGCGATTCTAGGCCGCCCCGGCCGCCCCGTCAGGAGTTTCGATTCCCAGTGGACACGGGGTACCGATCTCCTTTAGAATCAGGCAGTTTCAATTCCGCATGGGGATGCGTTCGGAGCCGTTCCGGGGACACCGGATCGGTGTGGGCGAGGATTGGATGGAGCGACGCAGCGCGGCAACGGCGGCCCTGAAGTTCAAGGTGGGCGACAAGGTCGTCTACCCGAACCACGGCATCGGCGTGATCAAGGAGATCAAGGACATCTCCTACGGCGGCACCCTGTCGACGTTCATCAGCCTGCAGATCCTGGCCACCGACAGCACCGTGATGGTGCCGGTGCAGAACAGCAAGGCGGTCGGCCTGCGCAAGCTCGTCTCGCGGGCCAAGGTGAAGCTGGTCCTGGACCGGATCAAGACCGCGACCGTCGACATTCCGCAGGACTGGAAGGGCCGCTACCAGGAGAACCAGGACAAGATGCGCTCCGGGGACATCGAGCAGGTCGCCGAAGTGCTCAAGAACCTGACCTACCTGAACTCGATGAAGACCCTCTCGTACCGCGAGCGAAAGATGCTCGACCGGGCCCGGCTGCTGGTGGTCAGCGAGCTGGCCGAGGCCAGCGGGCAGATCACCGCCCGGGTCGAGGAGCAGGTCGACGAGGCGATGTCGGACGTGCTCGCGACCAACCACTGATCCGATGCGCCGCGCCCCGGCGTGGGCCGCGGCGCGCCCGCACCCCGCACGCCCGCTTCCCGGTTCTCCGCGATGGACCCCCTCGTCCTCTTCGCGCTCTTCCCGCTGATCGTCCGCCGCACCGACGGGCGGGTCGTGGCGCGCGTTTTTCCGGTCGGCCGGCGCGGCCTGCACGTCGTCTTCGAAGGCGGGGGGCCTGGGCTGCGTCTCGACACGGCACCCGGGCGCGGCGCCGCGCTGCTGCTCGCGGACGCTCCGCCGCGGGTGCACGGCGGCCGCGGCGCGTGGCTCGACGTCGCCGCCGCGCTCGACCGCGACCTGGCGGGCCGGCGGTCGGGCGCACCCCGGGTCGCCGGATCGCCGCCGGCGCTCGAATGGACCGTGCCCGGTGGCGCGCAGTTCCATCTCGTCTGCGGACGGGAGGGGGGCGCGCTCCGGTCCGAAGCGGCGGGCGGGCCGCCGCGCACCCTGCCGGAGGGACGGCGCGAGCCGCGACTCGACGAAGCGTCCTTCCGGGATGAAGTCGCGTCGCTCGCGGCCGCCTGGCGGGCGGCGCTCCCGGGGCCGCCCGATCAGCTGGCCGCGCGCCTCGCGGGCGCGATCGCGGGGCTCGGCGCGCCGCGGGCCGAGCGGCTCGTCGAGCGCGCGCGGCGGACGGCGGACGACGCGGCCGCGCTGGCCACGATCGCCGCGCGCTTCGAGGGAAGGGACGCTCCGGCGTCGGTCTCCGGATTCGTGCGCGGGCCGGAGCCGCCGCGCGTCTCGTGGCGCGAGGCGCTGCGCGTCGAGCTGATCGTCGATCCGGCCGCCGGGGACGAGGAAGTGGCCTGCGCCGACCTGCCGGCCGCGCTCGAGCTCTGGTACCGCTCCGCCCTCGCCGCCGAGGAACTGGGCGCGCGGCGCGATGCGGCGCAGCGGCTCGCGCGGCGCGAGGTCGAGAAGGCTCGACGCGCGATCCTGGCGGTGGCGCGCGACGAGACCGGCGCCCGCCCGTCGGAGGAACTGCGGCGCCTGGCCGACGCCCTGCTCTCGGCGGGACCGCAGGCGCAGAAGCTACCCGGGGGAGCGTGGCAGGTGCCCGACCCCTGGGACCCCGCGCGCACGCTCGAGATCGCGGGGGAACCGCCGGGTGCGCCCCTTCACGAGACCGCCGCGCGACTCTACGGGCGGGCCCGCCGGGAGGAACGCGGGCGCGGTGCACGGGCCGCGCGGCGGGCGCAGCTGGCGGCACGGGTCGAGGCCCTCGAACGCCTCCTCGAGCGCGCGGCCGCGGCCGACGTCGAACCGGAGATCGCGGCACTCGAAGAGGAACTGCGCCGGCTCGGCGTCGCCGCCGGCCGCGAGCTGGCGGCGGTCGCGGCGAGCCGCGCACCCGGCGCGGAGGGCGGGGGGGCCCGGATGCAGCGCTCGCCCGCCGGGTTCCTGGTGCTGGCCGGCCGCTCGGCGCGGCAGAACGACGCGCTGACGTTCCGCACCGCGGCGCCGGACGACCTGTGGTTCCACGTTCGCGGCCGCCCCGGTGCGCACGTCGTGCTGCGTACGGAGGGGAAGCCGGTTCCCGAGGCGGACGTGCTGTTCGCCGCCGGGCTGGCGGCGTCGTTGAGCGGCGTGCCGCGCGGGGAGCCGGTCGAGGTCACGGTCGCCCGGCGCAAGCACCTGCGGCGCCCCCGGGGGGGCGCGGCGGGGCAGGTCCTGGTCAACCGGTCCCGGACCGTCCGGGTGCGCGCCGGGGATGAGGGCCCCTTTCCCGCGGATTCGCGCTGATCCCCGCCGGATCCCGGGATTCGGGCCCTCGATCCCCTGGCGGCGGACGCCGATCGGCCGGAACGGCCGCCTGATTGACCTTTCCGGGGCGGCAAACTATCGTCCCCGCGAGGCGGATCGGACGGCAGCGAACCGCCGCGCGCGTTCCGCTGGAGACGCCGTGCTGCGCAAGGTCCTCACCTGGTCGTCGGGCCCGATCCTCGCCGCCTTCTTCCTCTGGCTGGCGTTCCGGGGCGTCAGCCTGTCGCAGCTCGCGTCCCACCTGAAAGAGGCGTCGTGGCCGCTCGTCGGCGTGGCGATGCTGCTGGTCATCGGCCATCTCGCGCTGCGCTCGCTGCGCTGGCGCACCCTGCTCGATCCGGTCCGCCCCCGCCTGCCGTTCGACGCGCTGATGTCCGCGACGACCGTCGGCTACATGGCCTCGCTGCTTCCCGGACGCGTCGGCGAGGTGCTGCGCCCGATCCTGCTCTCGCGCCGCACCGGCACGCCGCTGGCCCCCGCGATCGCGACCGTCGGCGTCGAGCGGATCGTGCTCGACATGCTCGGCATCCTCGGCTGCGGCGGGCTGGCGCTCGTGCTCCCCTCGCGTCTCACGGCGATCGGCACCGGGGCCGACCCGGTGCTGCTGGCGACGCTGCGCGCCTGGGGCGCCGCGCTGTTCGTCTTCGCCATCGCGGGGCTGGTCGCGGCGTCGCTCGTGGCGCGGCACATCGAGCCGGTGACACGCTGGATCGACGGCGTGTCGGCCCGCACCGCCTCGGCCCTGGCACGCCGGATGATGGGCCTGTTCGCCAGCCTGCTTCCCGGCCTGGGCGCCTTCGCCACGCTGCGCGGGGTGCTCCTGCTCGTCGCGGAAACCGCGGCCGTCTGGGGCATCATCGCGGTCGGCAACTGGTGCGGGATCCGCGCCGCCGGGGTCGACATCCCGCTGCTCGGGGCGCTGATCCTGATCCCGATCCTCGCCGTCGGGATCGGCATTCCGACCCCCGGAGGAACCGGGACCTTCCACTTCGCGATGAAGCTCGGCCTGACCCAGATCTTCGGCATCTCGGCCGACGCCGCGCTCGGCGCCGCGGTCCTGGTCCATGCGATGACGTGGCTCCCGGTGCTCGCCGCGGGCGCGCTCTACGTCGCGCGCGGCGCGCTGCGACGCCCCGAACCGGGAACGGACGCCGCGGTCCCGGTGACGGAGGCGGTGCCATGAAGTGCCCGTACTGCGGCGACGTGAACGACCGCGTGATCGACTCGCGCGAGGGCCAGGGCGGGGACTTCATCCGCCGCCGGCGCGAGTGCCTGGCCTGCCACCGCCGCTTCACCTCCTACGAGCGGATCGAGGAGGCGCCGGCCATGGTGGTCAAGAAGGACGGCCGCCGCGAGCTGTTCGACCGGCGCAAGCTGATGGACGGCCTGCTCAAGTCCTGCAGCAAGCGCCCGGTCAGTCCGCGGGCGCTGGAGGAGATCGTGGACGAGATCTCGGCGATGGTCGCCGAATCGCCCGACCGCGAGGTGCCGACCGAGGCGATCGGCCGGCGCGTGATGGACCGGCTCCGCGAGCTCGACAAGGTGGCCTACGTGCGATTCGCGTCGGTCTACCGCCGTTTCGAGGACGTCGAGGAGTTCCTCGACGAGCTGCGCAGCCTCGTCGGACCGGGCGGAGCGCGGAAGAGGGAGGGTCGATGATCGGGAAGGGGAAGGGCGCGCAGCTCGAGGTGGCGCGGATCCAGAGCGAGATCAACCGGCTGTTCGAGTCCCTGCTCCGGCTTCGCAGCGGCGGGACCGAGGAGGGGAGCTGGACGCCGGCGGTGGACATGATGGAGTCGCCGTCCCACCTCGTGATCGAGGCCGAGGTGCCGGGCGTCGACCCGGCCTCGGTCGAGGTCGTCGCGGAGGGGGGCAACCTGGTGCTGACCGGCGAGCGACGGCTCTCGAGTGCGCGCGCGGGCGACGGCGTCGAGGTACTGCACGACGAGCGCGAGTACGGGCGCTTCCTGGTCGCGGTGCCGCTGGCGACGGCGGTCAACACGCACGAGGCCCGGGCCACGCTGGCCCAGGGCCTGCTCCGGATCGAGATGCCGAAGGTGCCGAATCGCCGCGGGCAGGCCCGGCCGATCGCGGTCCACGTCGCCTGACGGGGCGGGAAGAGGGAGCGCGTGACGATGGCCGTCGATCACTCGAAGGAGCCGGTCCGGATCCCGGGGCAGCTGCCCGTGCTGCCGCTGCGCGACATGGTCGTCTACCCGTTCATCATCGCGCCGCTGTCGATCGCGCGGCGCTCGTCGATCCGTGCGGTGGACAAGGCGCTGGCCGAGAACCGCATGGTCCTGCTGCTGACGCAGCGCGACCGCGACGAGGACAACCCGGGAATCGACGAGCTCTACCAGGTCGGTACGGTGGCGGTCATCATGCGGATGCTGAAGCTGCCGGACGAGCGGATCCGCGTGCTCGTGCAGGGCGTCTGCCGCGCGAAGGTCAAGGCGATCGACGGCGGCGTCCCGTACCTGGTGGCGCAGGTCGAGCCGCTGATCGAGCCGCCCCGCGTGCCGGGCGAAGACGAGGATTCGCTCGAGTGCGAAGCCCTGATGCGCACGGTCAAGAAGGCGCTCGAGCGCGGCGTGAACCTGGGCAAGAACCTCCCCTCGGAGGTGCAGGTCATCGCCTCCAACCTCGAGGACCCGGGACGGCTCGCCGACCTGGTGGCGAGCAACCTGGAGCTCGAGGCCGCGGCCGCGCAGAGCGTGCTGGAGATGGTCGACCCGGTGGAGCGGCTGCGGCTGGTCGCGCAGCAGCTCAAGCGGGAGCTCGACCTGCTGTCGATGCAGCACGAGATCGACTCGCTGGCCCGCGACGAAATCGACCGCAGCCAGCGCGAGTACTACCTGCGCCAGCAGATGAAGGCGATCCGGAGCGAACTGGGCGAAGGCTCCGAGACCGAGGAGGAGATCGAGGAGATCCGCGAGAAGATCAAGGGGCGCGAGCTCCCCGAGCCCGTCCGCGAGGAGATCGAGCGCGAGCTGCGCCGGCTCGAGCGGATGCACCCCGACGCGGCCGAGACCGCGACGATCCGCCACCACCTGGAGTGGCTGGTCGAGCTGCCGTGGGACATCGCGACCGAGGACTCGATCGACCTCAAGGAAGCGCAGCGCGTGCTCGACGCCGACCACTACGGCCTCGAGCGGGTCAAGGAGCGGATCGTCGAGTACCTCGCGGTGCGCAAGCTCAAGCCCGAGCACAAGGGGCCGATCCTGTGCTTCGTCGGGCCCCCGGGCGTCGGCAAGACCTCGCTGGGACGGTCGATCGCGCGCGCCGTCGGCCGCAAGTTCGTCCGCTTGTCGCTCGGCGGCGTGCGCGACGAGGCCGAGATCCGCGGCCACCGCCGGACCTACATCGGCTCGATGCCGGGGCGCATCGTGCAGTCGATCCGGCAGGCCGGCTCGCGCAACCCGGTGATGATGCTCGACGAGGTCGACAAGCTGGCCAACGACTTCCGCGGCGACCCGCAGGCGGCGCTGCTCGAAGTCCTCGACCCGGAGCAGAACAACGGCTTCCGCGACCACTACCTCGGGATCCCGTTCGACCTCTCACAGGTGCTGTTCATCGCCACCGCGAACCTGATGGACACGATCCACCCGGCGTTCCGCGACCGGATGGAAGTGATCCGGATCCCGGGCTACACGGAGGAGGAGAAGCTCGAGATCGCGCGCCGCCACCTGATCCCCAAGCAGCTCGGCGAGAACGGCCTGGGCGACACCGAGATGAGCTTCTCGGACGGCGCGCTGCGCGAGCTGATCGCGCGCTACACGCGCGAGGCCGGGCTGCGCAACCTCGAGCGCCGGATCGCCGCGATCTGCCGCAAGGCGGCGCGCAAGGTCGCCGAGGGCGGCAAGGCGCCGTCGCGCGTCGCGGCCTCGTCGATCGAGGTCTACCTCGGGCCCCCGCCGCCGCAGGCCGAGGAGAAGCTCGAAGGTGCGCTGATCGGCGTCGCGACCGGGCTGGCCTGGACCGCGGCGGGGGGAGACGTGCTGTACGTCGAGGCGATCAAGATGCGGGGGAAGGGGCGACTGACCCTGACCGGCCAGCTCGGCGGCGTGATGAAGGAGTCGGCGCAGGCCGCGCTCTCCTGGGCCCGCAGCCACGCCGCCGCGATCGGGATTCCCGAATCGGCGTTCAGCGAGTTCGACCTGCACGTGCACGTGCCGGAGGGAGCGATCCCCAAGGACGGGCCGTCGGCCGGGATCACGATCGGCACCGCGATGGTCTCGGTCCTCTCCGAGCGGCCCGTGCGCCGCGACGTCGCGATGACCGGCGAGATCACGCTGCGCGGCCGCGTGCTGCCGATCGGCGGCCTGAAGGAGAAGGTCCTCGCGGCGCGCCGCGCCGGCGCGCGGGAAGTGATCCTGCCGAAGGCCAACGAGAAGGAGCTGGGCGAGCTGCCCAAGGGGGTCGCCGAGGAGCTGCGCTTCCACGCGGTCGAGGGGATGGAGGAGGTGCTGCCGCTCGTGCTGGCCGAGGCGAGCCGAGAGCGCCCACCGGCCGCGTCGTCGGCGCCGGTCCCGGGGATGGGCGCGTCTGACGCGGACGAGGCGGGCGAGACGGACGACGCGCCGGTCAGCGAGGAGGTCGAGGCGCGGAGGCGGTAGACGACGCCGTCCCGAGCTTCCGGCACAGGCGGGCCAGCTCCTCCTGCTCCCCGGCGCCGAGTGCGCCCATCGCGTCCGTGATCCGCTTCGCGTGGGCAGGAAAGACCCTCGCGATCAGCCTTCGTCCGGCCGCCGTCAGGTAGACCGTCACGAAGCGGCGATCGGCCGCCTCGCGGACCCGCTCGACGAGTCCGCGCTTCTCGAGGTTGTCCACCACGAGCGTGACGTTCCCCCCCGAGGTGAGCAGCTTGTCGCCGATCTCGCGCTGGCACAGGGGCCCCTTGTGGTAGAGCACCTCGAGCACCCCGAACTGCGTTTCGGTCAGCTTGTGCTCGAGGAGCCGCGGAACGAGGCGGGCGCGCAACGTGTTGGTCGCGCGCATCAGCTTGATGAACGTGTCGAGCGCCCGCGTCTCGGCGGCGCCTGCCGCGCGGCTGGTGGCCACGATCCGGCCCTCCCCGGACGACGCCCGCGCGTCGTTCCGGTCGATGGGATTCCACGTTGAATGATCACATCCCGAACGATCCGGGCGGGGCATGATACGCGTCCGCCCGCCCCCGGACTACCGCACGAGGCCCTCGACGGCGAAGAGGGTCGAAGGGTTCGAGGAGTAGCTGAAGCAGAAGGTCTTGCCGTCCGGCGTCAGGTGGAAGATCGCCGCGTTCTTCGCGCCGGCGAGCGCGTCCGCGTCGTCCCGCCCGGAGACGACCGTCGCGGCGCCGGAGGCGAGGTCGAAGCTCAGCACCTCGAGCCGGTCCTCCTCCTTGCGGCCGACCAGCAGGGACTTCCCACCGGGGGCGAAGGTCAGCGGCAGCCCCTTCTCCGAGCCGGCGAGCCGGCGCGGCGCGCCGCCGTCGAGCGGGAAGAGCGCCACGCCCCCTGCGGGGTGCACGGTGGCGATCGCCCGCCCGTCGGGACTCATCACGATTTTCGCCAGCCCGCCGAGCGCCATTGCTTCCGCCGTGACCGGCTCCGCCGCGCCGCCGGAAAGGGGCAGGCGCCACAGGCGCACCGCTTCGCCGTTGCGGTTGCCGGAGATCAGCAGCGATTGGCCGTCGGGGAACCAGTGAGCCTCGCCGATCGACGCCAGGCCCTGCACCGGCAGCGTGCGGGCCGGACCGACGCCGGTGGGCAGCAGGGCCACGCGCGGCTCGCCGCCGACGAGCACCGACGCGACGAACTTCCCGTCGGGCGAGAGACTGCTGCCCGAGCCCTCGCCCAGCCGGACCGCGGGCCCGCCGTCGGTCGGCTTCAGATAGACCGAGTAGCCCGGTCCGCCCCCTTCGCCGCTCTCGACGATCACCGCCTGCTTGCCGTCGGGCGAGAGGTCCGTGATCAGCGAGAGGTCGAGCACGGAGATGTCCTGCGGCCGCTCGCTCCCCACGACCAGGCACGCCGCCCGCATCCGCCGATCGGTCGTGGCGAGCAGGACGCGCCCGTCGCGGCTGATGTCCTCGAGCCGCAGCGATTGCGGCGCGGCATACATCCGCTCGGGCTCGTCCCCCTTTTCGAGGCCGGCGCGGAACAACGCGGCCATGCCGCCCATCCGCGTGCCCGAGAACCAGACGGCATCCCCGTCCGGGTCGAAGGCAAGTCCGGTGAGGCTCGCCCAGCCGTCCGAGAGGACCCGCTTCTTTCCATCCTTCGTCACCAGCGCGACCGCACCGCGGTCGTCGCCGCGGAGCGGGTGATCGAGGAAGGCGACGCTCTTTCCGTCGGGCGCGACGCGCAGGCTGCTGAGCAGCCCCGCCGTCTCGAAGAGCATCGTTCCGAGCGGGTACTCGAGCCGGATCTTGCCGTCGGCGATCCGCAGGGCGGCGATCTCGCGGCCTTCGGGGTCCCAGTCGGCTTCGAACACGGAGTCCGCGACCGGGCGCGGAGCGCCGCCGCCGAGGGGCATGCGCGCGATCACGGCGCCGCCGTCCCCGTCGCCGTCGTTGGCGTTGGCCTGGAAGAGGAGGAGTTCGTCGGTGGCGGGGGAGAGGGCCGCGATCCCGGTCTTGGGCATCCCCAGCGAGCGCGACTCGGGGCTGTCGTCGCGCACGGTGTAGACCTGGTTCGGCTCGCCGCCGAAGGTCCCGCCATAGACCACGGTGTGGCCGTCCCGCGCGAAGCGCGCGTTCCCCACGAAGCCGTTGCGGTAGGTGAGCTGGTGGAATCCCGGCACCTTCGGCTGCGGCGCGCTCTTGTCGCCGACCATGCACATCCCGAGCGGGACCCCGGCTGCGACCAGCAGCGCGATCCGTCCCCAGCGCCTCCAGCGTGGGGCCCTCGCCGGCGGCGGCGCGGTGTCCGGCCCGGGCTCGATTCCCGACACGACCGTCGTCCCCGAGGTCCCGCTGATCGCCTCGAGCGCGAAGGCGAGGTCGCGCGCCGACTGGAACCGCTCGTCGGGCCGCTTCTCGAGGCAACGGCGGACGATCCGGTCGAGGGCAGGGGAGGCCGCCGGCGCCGAGATCGAAAGCTCGGGCGGCTCCTCCCGGATGATCGCCGAGAGCGTTTCGACCGGGGAGCTGCCCTTGAAGGCCCGCCGACCCGCGACCATCTCGTAGAGGATCGCGCCGAGCGAGAAGATGTCGGAGCGGCCGTCGGCCGGAAGGCCGCGCGCCTGCTCGGGCGACATGTACCCCACCGTGCCGAGGATCCAGCCCGGCGTCGTCGCGTCCGGCACGCGGGTCGGCGCCTCGGAGGTTCCCTCTTCCAGTGCCGCGGCCTGGACCAGCTTGGCCAGCCCGAAGTCGAGGATCTTGACGTGGCCGCTGCGGGTCAGGAAGAGGTTGTCGGGCTTGAGGTCGCGGTGAACGATCCCCTTCTCGTGGGCCGCCGCAAGCCCCTGCGCGACGAGCAGTGCGGTGTCGGTGGCGCGGCGCGGCCCGAGCGGCCCTTCGTCCAGGCGGTCCCGCAGCGACAGCCCCTCCAGCAGCTCGGTCACGATGTAGGGCGTTTCGATGTCGGTACCGATGTCGTAGACGGTCAGGATCGACGGGTGATTGAGCGACCCGGCGGCGCGGGCTTCCTGCAGGAAGCGTCGCATCCGCTCCGGTTCGCGGGCGAACGAGGCCGGAAGGACCTTGATCGCCACCTCGCGTCCAAGCCGGGGGTCACGCGCCCGGTAGACCTCACCCATCCCGCCGGCGCCGAGCGTGCTCAGCACCTCGTACGGTCCGATCCGTTGCCCCGCGCTGAATGAGGTCATGAAGCCGGATCATACCGGAGGTCGAGCGGGAGCGCGGAGCGCGCGCGCCGGCCCGCGACGAGTGGTTGACCCCGGTCGACGAACGACGCCCGCGGGACCGGCGCGGGCCGGTACGCGAGCGGGGGAACGGTCAGGTGGAGCGGCGGCGGGCCTCCCGCGGCGGCCGGCCGAGCGCCTGCCACAGCAGGAAGAGGGCGGAATGCGAGGCCAGCGCCGTGACCGACTCGCGGTCGAGCGGGTAGTGGATCGAGCGCACCTCCTCGTGGTCGGGGGTGCCGACGGCGAGGAACACCAGCCCCACCGGCTTGGTCGGCGTCGCGCCGCCGGGTCCCGCGATCCCGGTGACCGACAGCGCGCACGCCGCGTCGAGGCGCTCGCGGGCGCCGCGCATCATCGCCAGCGCGACGGGCTCGCTCACCGCGCCGTAGCGCTCGATCAGATCGGGTGTCACGCCGAGCAGCCGGATCTTCGCCTCGTTGGAGTAGGCGATGATCCCGCCGCGGAAGTAACGCGACGCGCCCGGCACCGAGACGATCCGCTGTCCGAGCCGGCCGCCCGTGCACGACTCGGCGACGGCCAGGGACAGGCCGCGGGCCAGCAGCCGGCCTCCGACCGCTTCGGGCAGGCTCGTTCCGTCGAGGCTGACGAGGTGTTCGCCGAGGCCGTGGGCGAGGTGCGCGCGGACCTGCTTCTCGGTCGCGTCGAGCTCCGCCGGGTCGGCCGCGGTGAGGGTGAAGGTGATGTTGAGCACCCCCAGCGACGGGAGGATCGACACCGCGACGCCGGGGCGCCGGTACCACGGCGCGAGCACCGGCTCCGCCGCCGCTTCCGGGAGCCCGGCCGCGACCGCGCGCACCAGGCGCGTCGCCGGGCGGTTCGGGAAGCGCTCGGCGATCCGCGGAAGGACCCCGTCCTCGAGCATCTGCGCGAATTCCGGCGGCACCCCGGGCAGGAGTGCGAGCAGCTTGCCGTCGGCCTCCACCAACGTCCCGCAGGCGAGACCGCGGGCGTTGGTGATCGCCTCTCCCCCTTCGACGACGTGCGCCTGGCGCCGCGAGTGGTCGGACATGGCGCGTCCGCGCGCGACCAGCCGCCGCTCCAGCTCGGCCAGCCAGCCGGCGTCGAGCCGCACGCCGCACCCGAGGGCGCGGGCCACCCCTTCGCGCGTCAGGTCGTCGCCGGTCGGCCCGAGCCCGCCCGACAGCAGCACGATGTCGGAGATCGCGAGCGCGGCGTTCACCGCGGCCGCGATCGAGGCTTCGGCGTCCTCGACGCGGACGATCTGCGAAAGCGGGATCCCGAGCCCGGCAAGGCGCTCGCGCGCGAGCGGCCCGTTGGCATCCACCCGCCGCGGGTCGAGCATTTCGGAGCCGACGATCAGCAGCGCGGCCTTCGTCATCGGCGGCTAGCCCCCCGCCCGCTTGGCGGGGAAGCCGCGCTTCTCCAGCTCGGCGACGAGCCGCTCGGCGTGATCGCCCTGCAGCTCCAGCCCGAAGGCCGGCGCTCCGTCGGGCCCGGCGAGCGTGGCCAGCGTGCCCCCGCTGCCGCAGGTCCGCTTCAGCTCGGCGAGCAGCGCGGCGGCCGCGGGACGCGAGAGGTAGAGCGGACCCGCGGTGGTGACGGTCTTGCCGGCGCGGCCGGCCTTCTCGCGCCGCACCCGCAGCTGGTGATCGAGCGGGTCCCGCGCGGACGGTCCCGGTGCGGCACCCGCCTGCGTTCGCGCGCCGCCCGACCCGGAGGGACCCGTGCTGTAGACCAGGCGACCTTTCTGCGGTGGGCACATCGCGACGCGACCTCGACCGAACGGCCCGCGAGATTAGCACGCGGCCCGGGTCGCCACCGCGCCTGTTTTGCGCCGACAATGCGGGCGTGACCGGTCTCTTCGCACACGGCGAGGACGCGTTCCTCGAGCGGCTGCGGCAGCGCTTCGCCGTGCTCGGGCCCCCCCCGGGGGGCTCGGAATCGGCGACGACGCGGCCCTGCTGGGGGGGCGGCCGCGACGCGTCGTGACGACGGACCTGTTGATCGAGGGGCAGCACTTCCGCTTCGACCTGCTCGCTCCGGCCGACCTCGCGGTGCGCGCGCTGGAAGCGAACCTCTCCGACATCGCCGCGATGGGCGCGCGGCCCGAGGCGGCCTTTCTCGGCCTGGGCTGGCCGCGCGGCGCGGTTTCCGAACGACGCCTTCCGCGGTTCCTCGACGCCCTGCTCGCGGTCTGCGCTGCGCGCCGCGTTCCGCTGCTCGGCGGCGACACCGTGCGCGTGCCGGCCGGAGCGACGACCGTCGCGTTCACCGTGACGGGCATCCCGCACCCCGGGGGCCCCGTGCTGCGCTCCGGCGGCCGCCCCGGGGACGCGCTCGTCTTGACCGGCTGCCTGGGGGGCTCCGCGCTCGGGCTGGCGCTCCTGGAACGGCGGATTCGCCCGCCGCGCGACGCCGCGTCGCGACGCCTGGCGGCCGCCGCGGTGGCTCGCTACCGCCGGCCCGAGGCGCGGCTTTCGGCCGCCCGGCTGCTGGCTCGATCTGCGCGTGCGCTGATCGACGTGTCGGACGGGGTCGGACTCGACCTCCCGCGCCTCGCCCGTGCCAGCGGTTGCGGGTTCGCGGTGGACGCCGCGCGGCTCCCGATCGACCCGGCCGCGGCCCGGCTGCTGCCTCCGGCGGCGGCGCGGCGCCTGGCGCTCGGGGGGGGCGAGGACTTCGAACTGCTCGCGGCCGTCCCGCCGGGCCGGCTCCCGGGCCTGCTCCGCCGGCTCGCGGCCGAAGGGATCCCGGCGACCCCGATCGGATGGCTGCTGCCCGCCGCCGCGGGGGGCCGACTCCGGGTCGGGGGGTCCTGGCGGCGCTGGGTCGCGGCCGGCTGGGACCCCTTCCGTGCCGCGCGCCGGAGCGGCCTAGACGCTGCCGCCCCGCGGTCCGTATTTCCTGGTGGACGGAGGAGGCCCGCGGCCGGATGAGCGGCGAAGCGGACCTCATTGCTCGGGCTGCGGCCGGGGACCGGGAGGCGTTCGACGCCCTGGTCGCCCCCCGCTGGGAGCGGCTCCACCGGATCGCCGGCAGGATCATCGGCGACTGGGACGAGGCGCGGGACGTCGCCCAGCAGGTGGCGCTTCGACTGTGGCAGACGCTGTCCCGCTTTCGACCCGGCGAAGACCTCGACGGCTGGATCTACAGGATGACCGTGAATCTCGCGATCGATGAACTGCGCAGGCGCCAGGCCCGGCGGGAAGACCTGCTGGCCGAGCTGCCCGACGCCGTCCTGCGGCCCCCCGCGGGCGGGCGGCGCGACGCGCTCGACCGCGTGCTCGCGCAGGAGCTGGAAGCCGCGCTCGACGACTGCACGCGCGAGCTCTCGCCGCGCCAGAAGGCGGTCTTCGTGCTGGCCCGGGTCGAGGGGCTGGAGCCGTCGGAGATCGCGCGCCTGATGGACCTCGCCCCGTCGACCGTGCGCAACCACCTGTTCCAGGCACGCGGCGCGGTGGCGCAGCGCCTGCGGGCCCGCTACCCGGAGCTCTGCGCCTCGTGGATCGTGCCCGCCGACGAGTCCCCGGACGGCGGAGACGGGACGCCGTCGTGAATCCTGCGGCCGAGACGGGACACCTCGGGACCGAGCGCGCAGCGGCGCTCGCGGCGGGCGCGCGCCCGTCCGCGGCCGAGGCATCGCACCTGCTTTCCTGCGCCGCCTGCCGGGCTGCGCTCGCGGCGCACGACCCGTCGGCGATCTTCTCGCTGCTGGCCCACCTGCCGCCGCCTTGCGCCGCCCCCGCGCTGAGCGCCCTGGAACTGCCGGCCCCCGCGCGCCGGACGGCGCCGCCGGCGTCCGCCGCCTCGCGGCTGCTCTTCGCGGCGGCCGCCGTGCTCCTCGCCGTTGCCGCCCTCGTCCCGCTCGTCGCGCGGAAGAGCCCCGCGGCGGCGGAGAGCGTGATCGCCGCGCGGGCCGAGCGCTCGCGCACGGCCAGCGTCGTGCGCCGGGTCGATCAGCCCGGCGCACGGATCGTCACCCTCCTTCCGCCGAACCCGGACGCCCCGTCCGTGACCCTGATCCTCGGCACGGAGATCGACCTGTGAACCGCGTCCTGATCATCCCGCTGCTCGCGGCCGCCCTGCTGACCGGGTTCTCGACCGTCGGAGCGTCGGCCGGGCCGGAGACCGGCAGCGAGCCGGCGTGCGACGGCAAGTCGATCCAGGCGCGCGTCATCGCCGTGCGCTACAAGCCGCTCTCCGAGGCCTCGGCGGTGGTGGAGGAGCTGCTCGGACCCTGCGGCGCCGTGCGGGTGCCGAAGACCTCGCGCCTGCTGACCGTCGAGGACGAGCCGGAGCGGCTGGATCGGATCGCGCGGGCGCTCTCGGCCTGGGACACCCCGCCGCGCGCGGTGGACATGTCGATCAGCCTGATCCTCGCGACCCGCGATCCGGTCCCGCCGGAGGGGATCGCCCGGGAGCTGCGCGGCGTGTCGGAGTCGCTTTCGCAGCTCACGCGCTACACCAGCTTCAAGCTGCTCTCCTCGACCACGCTGCGCGCGATGGAAGGGAAGCGGGCCGAGGCGGCGCTCGGCGAGCGCTACTCCGTCGCCTTCCGCGTCGCCTCCGTCGACCGCGAGCGCGGGGTCGTGACGATCGAGACCTTCGACCTGCTCGAGCAGCCCGCCCCCGGGGAGGCCGGGGCGGCGGGCGCGTCGCCGCGGACGATCCTGCGGCTCGAGCTGGCGCTCACGCAAGGCCGCGAGGAGCTCGTCGGGGCGCCGGGCCGCCGCCAGGACCGCGCGATCTTCATCGCGCTCAAGGCGGTCGATGCCGGAGACGGCGCCGAGCTCGCGCCGGGGCCGGGGCGCTGACGATGCCGATCTTCCGCTGCCGCCTGGCGACGACGACCGGAGAGATCGTCGACCGGGAGTTCGAGGCCTCCGAGCCGGGGACGCTGCGGCGCGAGCTGGAGCGGCAGGAGTTCCTCGTCCTGTCGATCCAGAAGCGCTCGACCGTCGCGTCCGCGTTCGGCGGGCTCCTGAAACGGCGCAAGTCGGTGAAGATGAGCGAGTTCCTGTTCTTCAACCAGGAATTCGTGGCGCTGATCCGCGCCGGGCTGCCGATCGTCGAGTGCCTGACGCTGCTGATCGAGCGGCGGCAGAACCCGGTCTTCAAGCAGGCGCTCGAGGACGTCCGCAACCGCGTGCGGACCGGCGAGGCACTCTCCGACGCCTTCGCCGCGCAGGGGGTCTTTCCGCCGCTCTACTCCAGCACGGTCGCGTCCGGCGAGCGCAGCGGCGAGATCGCGACCGTCCTCCAGCGGTACGTGACGTACAGCAAGACGATCCTGACGGTCCGGAAGAAGGTGCTCGCGGCGCTGACCTACCCGGCGATCCTGATCGCGCTGTCGGTGGTCCTGGTGATCGTGCTGCTGACCTACGTGCTGCCGAACTTCCAGGACTTCTTCAGCGACTTCGGCGCCGAGCTGCCGCTGATCACGCGGGCCGTGCTCGGGGCCTCGGCGATGCTCCGCAGCTGGTGGTACGTCTGGATCGCAGTCATCGTCGGCGGCGTCGCGCTGGTCTCGGTCTGGCGCCGCACTCCGTCGGGACAACGGGGCCTGGAGGCGATCATCTACCGGTTGCCGGTGGTCGGCTCGATCGCCCGCAAGTTCGTCGTCACGCGCTTCGCGCGCACGCTCGGCACGCTGGTCTCCGGCGGCATCCCGATGGTGACCGGGCTCGAGATCGTGTCGCGGGCGATCGGGACCCCGATCTACGGCCAGGCCATCGCGCGCGTCGCCGGCAAGATCCGCGAGGGGGCCGCGCTCTGGTCCTCGCTCGAGGAGACCGGGCTGTTCCCGGACATGCTGATCGAGATGGTCAAGGTCGGCGAGTCGTCCGGCACCGTGGCCGAGATGCTCGATCACGTCGGCAACTTCACCGACGAGGAGATCGAGCACGAGCTGCAGACGCTGGTCTCGCTCGTCGAGCCGGCGCTCCTGGTGGGGATGGCGGTCGTCGTCGGACTGCTCCTGTTCTCGATCTACTACCCGCTGCTCCAGGTCGTCGGGAACCTGGGAGCGTAAGGGGCCGCCGCGATGAGCGAGAGCCAGGGACTCGAACCGAAGTTCGGCACCGGGGCGGTGGCCGACACGATCAACGAGGAGATCGACGCCCGCGCCCGCGCCGAGCGCCTGGGGCTCGAGTTCGTCGATCTCCAGGACGTGGAGATCGACCTCTCGCTGTTCGAGACGATCCCGGTCGAGCTGATGTTCCGCTACCACTTCGTGCCGATCCGGCGCGCCGGCGAGCGGCTCGTCGTGGCCGTCGTCGACCCGACCGACGTGCTGATGATCGACGAGCTGGAGCTGCTGCTCGGCACGCCGATCGAGGTCTCGGTCGGGACGCGCGCAGCGATCCAGGAGATCCTCAAGCGCTCGGAATCGTCCCAGCGCGTGCTGGACGAGGCGACCGACGAGCTGCGGGTGCAGGTCGTCCGCGAGGACGAGGAGGGCGAAGAGGTCCTCTCGATCGAGCGGATCACCTCCGACCAGAGCCCGATCGTCAAGCTGGTCGACTCGACGATCTTCAACGCGCTGCAGCGCCGGGCCTCCGACATCCACATCGAGTCGCGGGACCGCGAAGTGGTGATCAAGTACCGCATCGACGGCGTGCTGTACAACGCGATGGACCCGATCGACAAGCGGTTCCACATGGCCCTGATCTCGCGCATCAAGGTCATGTCGGAGCTCGATATCTCCGAGAAGCGCATCCCGCAGGACGGGCGCTTCAAGCTGAGGATCAAGGGGCGCACCGTCGACTTCCGCGTTTCGATCATCCCGTCGGTGCATGGCGAGGACTGCGTGATCCGGATCCTCGACAAGGAGTCGGCGTCGGAGAAGTTCAAGACGCTCCGGCTCGACGTCTGCGGCTTCGAGGAGGACGTGCTGCGGCGGGCCCGCAAGTTCATCCGCGAGCCCTACGGGATGTTCCTCGTCACCGGTCCTACCGGGTCGGGCAAGACGACCACGCTCTACGCGGCGCTGTCCGAGATCTACAACAGCGAGGACAAGATCATCACGATCGAGGACCCGGTCGAGTACCAGCTGCAGGGGGTGATGCAGATCCCGGTCAACGAGAAGAAGGGGCTCACTTTCGCCCGCGGACTGCGCTCGATCCTGCGCCACGACCCGGACAAGATCATGGTCGGCGAGATCCGGGACGAGGAGACCGCGAACATCGCGATCCAGTCGGCCCTCACCGGCCACCTCGTGTTCACGACCGTGCACGCCAACAACGTCGTCGACGTGCTCGGCCGCTTCCTGAACATGAAGGTCGAGCCGTACAACTTCGTTTCGGCGCTCAACTGCGTGCTGGCGCAGCGGCTGGTCCGGCTGATCTGCCCGAACTGCAGGATCCGGCACCAGCCCTCGGACCAGATGCTGATCGAATCGGGGCTCGATCCGGCGGCCTTCCGCGACCGCGTCTTCTACGAGGGGCGGGGCTGCATGGAGTGCCACGGCACGGGCTACCGCGGCCGGGAAGCGATCTCGGAACTGCTCGACCTCTCGGACGAGATCCGCGAGATGATCCTCGGCCGCCGGCCCTCGGCGGAGATCAAGAAGAAGGCCGTCGAGGAGGGGATGATCCCGCTCCGGCAGTCGGCCCTGCTGAAGGTCCTCGGCGGCAAGACGACGCTGCGCGAGATCAACAAGGTGACGTTCGTCGACTGACCCGCGGCATCGCAGAGGAGACGGAGACGGGATGGACATGAAGCTCATCGGCGAGCAGCTCGAGCGGCTGATTCCGGCCCGCGTGCGCGATGCGACGTGGATGCGGCCGAGCTACCCGCTGGTCGCCGTCGAGTTGCGCGAGGACGCCGTCGTCACGGTCCGCGTGACGCGCCAGCGCGGGAAGTATCACCTCGGGGGCTACGGCCACCGGGCGCTCCGCGAGGGCGTGTTCTCACCGGGGCTGATGAAGTCCCAGTTCGACGACCCGGCTGCGTTCGCACGGGCGGTGCTCGAGAGCCTGCAGCTGGCGGGGGCGACCGGAAGTCCGCGGATCTCTCTCGCCGTCCCCGACACGATCGCGCGGGTCTTCCTGGTCGATCTCGAGGAGCTGCCGGCGGCCTGGCGCCAGGCCACGGAGATGATCCGCTGGCGGATCAAGAAGTCGATCCCGTTCCGCGTCGAAGATGCGCGGATGTCGTGGCAGCAGCTCGGCAAGGCCGAGGACGGCCGGATCAAGGTCCTGGTGGCCGTGGCCCCCGACGCCAGCCTGCGGCCGGTCGAGGACCTGCTGACGGCCGCCGGCCTGCGGGTCGGCCTGATCGACCTGTCGAGCTTCGCGCTGCTCAACGCGGTGCGGCTCGCGGACGCGAGCGACTCCGGCGCGGCTCCGGTCGGCGACTCCGCGCTGATCAACGCCACACCCACGTTCTTCAGCGTGACGCTGACGCGCGAGGGACGGCTGCTCCTCTACCGTTCCAAGTCGTATCACCTGTCGGGAGGGTTCCAGGGCGAGGAGAGCCTGCGGGTCGTCGGGCGCGAGCTGCGGTCGACGCTGTCCTACTACGAGGAGCATCTGATCGGGCAGGGGATCGGCTCGACGGTCCTGCGCGCGGCGGGCGTGGAGATCGAGCCGCTGGCCGATGTCGCGCGGGAGGCGGGCTTCAGCGGGGCCCGGATCGCGGGGGCTCCGAAGACGCTCCCCGAGCTGCGGGGACTGCCGGACGGGACCGTCCCGGAACTGCTTCCCGCGATCGGGCTGGCGCTGCGGAGGTTGGCGTGAGGACGGTCGACATCAACCTGGCGTCGAGCCCCTTCCGCAACGACAAGCCGATCTGGGCGGTGCTCGCCGTGTTCGGTGTGCTCGCCCTCGGCTTCAGCGGTTACAACGCGTGGGCCTACCTGACCGCCGGATCGCGGCAGGCCCAGCTGGAGCAGGAGATCGCGGGGCACCGCAAGCGGATGCACGAGATGAAGGCCGAGGCGGAAGCGCTGCAGGCCGCGCTCGCCAAGGTCGACGAGGAGACCCTCACCTCGCAGGCCGAGTTCGTCGCGTCGATCCTCGACCAGCGGAATTTCTCCTGGACCCACCTGTTCAACTCCCTCGAGGAGGTCACCCCCTGGGACGTCAAGCTGCTCTCGATCCGCCCGCAGTTCGAGGTTCTCAATCGACGAACCGGAGAGGGCCGTTACCGGATCGAGGTGTCCGGGATCGGCCGGACCTTCGACAGCTTCCTCGACGTCCAGGAGGCGCTGCAGGGCGGCGAGCTCTTCTCCGAGGTGACCCCCGAGGAGTACGAGCGGCAGGGGGACGACCGCGTCGACTTCAACCTCTCGTTCACCTACACGCCGCCGAAAGCGATCCCCGGCGAGGAGAATGCCGCCGAGGGATCGGGCGCGGTGGCCGGGCGGAGCAACGAACTCCCGGGCTGGCCCGAGGGAACCGCGGAGCAGGGAGCGCCCGGCGAGATGGGATCCGCCGACGCCGCGGCGGACGAAGCCGACGCCGCCCCGGCGGCACCGGATCGTTCGACGCGCGGCGCGGGCGGCGGTGGGCCATCCGGGCCCGGGGCTGCTGCGGCCGGCGCGCAGCCCGGCGCCCCGCCGCAGGGCGGTCGGAGCGCGTCCCCGGCCGCGACCGGGGCTCCCGGCGGCCCCGCCGCGATCGATCCGAATGCCGGGCTGGCTGGCGGGGTCCCGGTCGGTCCGGGCGGAGTGCCGGCCGCTACCGCCGCCGAGACCCGGAGGTCCCCCACCGGCCGGGCGCCGCGCGGTGTGCCTGCGGGCGAGGAAGCGGCTGCCGACGCCGCCGCGGCCGATCCGCGGGCGGCCGGTTCCGGTCAGCCCCCGGTCGAGGTCGGAGAGATCGACGGCAAGCCGGTGATCAAGCCGCGCATCAACCCCAACCGCAACCCCGAGAGCGGCTATCGGAAGCGCAACCGCCCGCCCGGCGAGCAGCCGCCCGGAGGCAACCGATGAGCGCCCCCGTGCCCGGTGCCGGAACGCCGGCCCGCAAGTCCCGGCCGTCCGGGCCGCACTTCGATGTGCGCCAGGCGGCACCACGGCTGCTGCTGCTGCTGCTCGCGCTGCTCGTGCTCAACGGCGCCGTGTGGGCCCTCCTCGTTCGCCCCCGCCAGGCGGAGATCGCGCGGATCGAGAGCGAGAAGCAGGGCGACGCCGCGACCGAGAAGAAATCGGCGGTGGCGCTGGCCCAGCTGCAGAAGGTCCACGACCACGTCGTCGGGATCCAGGAGGGGGTAAACCGCTTCTACGACGAGATGCTGTCCACCAAGCGCGACCGGATGGTGCCGTTCCAGCGCGCGCTCGACGGGGTCGGTCGAGATTTCAACGTCCGCGCGGAACGGGTCCAGGTCGGCAGCCAGTCCCTGGCGGCGGAAGGGATCGAAGCGATGGCCTTCAGCTTCCCGCTGACTGCCGGCTACGAGAACCTCCGCCAGTTCCTGGCGCGGCTCGAGGAGCTCGACCAGTTCCTGATCGTCCGCCAGGTCAGCCTCGGCGGCGGACAGGAGGGCGGACGATCGCTCCAGCTGAGCGTCGACGTCGAGACCTATTTCAACGCGCCCGAGCTGCGACGGGCCTACGAGGCCGAACGCGCGGCGAAGGCCGCGAAGCGCGGCCCGAGCTCGCGGCGCACGACCCGCACGGGGACGACGCGATGAAGATCGCCGAGGCCCAGCGCCAGCAGGTTCTGCTGCTGATCCTGCTCGTGGTCGCGGTTGGGGCCCTGGGCTGGAACTACCGGGCCGCGCTCTTCGGGAAGGGCGGGGTGGAGGCCGCGCGCGAGCAGGCCGACAACGTCGCTCCGCTCGACAAGCGGCTGGCCGCGATGCGGGAGATCCCGTCGCTCCCGCTCGAGCGACCGGAGGCCGAGGAGGCCTACGAGCGGCAACGCAACCTGTTCGAGTTCAGCCAGAGCCCGGAGGCGGTCGCCGCCGAGCGGGCGCGGAAGGAGGCCGAGCGCCGCGCCGAGATCGAGCGCGCCGAGCGCGAAGCGCGGCTGGCCAGGGAACGGCAGGCCGAGGCCGCGCGGCGCGCGCTTCTGCCGCCCGAGCCGCCGCCCCCGCCGCCGCCGCCGCCGCCGCCGCAACCGCCGGCCTTCCGCTATACCTACGTCGCCTACATTGCCCAGCTCCAGGGCAACGAGGAGTACCTCGCGGCGATGCAGAAGAAGGAAGGGAAGCCGACGACGGCCATCGTCCGGGTGGGCGACGTGCTCGACAACCAGTTCGTGGTGAAGAAGATCGACATCGATCAGGTCGTGGTGAGCTACACGGACCCGCGCTTTTCGGACCAGACGCAGAGCGTGCGCCTGATCCCGGCGGCCCCCAAGCGCTAGCGACGCCGGCGCCCGAGACGGAGGCAGGACGGTGACCAACGGAACGACGGGACTTCGGGCGCAGATGGCGCTGGCGCTGCTGCTCATGGCCGCGCTCGCCGCGACGGGGTGCGCCAGCAGCAGCGCCTTCCACAGGGGCGAGACCTTCGCCGAAAAGGAGATGTGGGACGAGGCGGTGCTCGCCTTCGCCAAGGCCAACGCGGAGGACCCGACGAGCTCGCGGAACCAGCTCGGGCTGATCCGGGCCAAGCTGCGCGCCTCGACGGCGCACTTCGACCGCGGGCGGAAGTACCTGCAGGCGGGGCAGCTCGACCTGGCGGTCAAGGAGCTGCAGGAGACCGTCATTCTCGACCCGACCAACGAGTACGCGCAGGTCGAGCTGAAGAAGGCGCTCGACCGCCAGGAGTACAAGCGCACCCAGCCGTCCGAGTTCGACGGCGCGCAGATGGAAGCGGAGCGGCGGGCGCAGGAGCTCGGGCCGCCCAAGCTCGACCCGGCGTCGAACGTCCCGCTCTCGCTGAAGTTCCCCGACCAGACGATCGGCGAGGTCTACGAGATCCTGTCCAAGACCTCCGGCATCAACTTCATCTTCGACGACAAGCTCGATCTCAAGAAGAAGATCAGCGTCGAGCTGGTGAACGTCCCCTTCGAGAAGGCGATGGACCAGCTCATGATGATGAACAAGCACTTCTACAAGGTCCTCGACGGGCATTCGGTCCTGATCTCCGAGGACAGCCGCCAGAAGCGCCAGGAGTACGAGGATCACGTCATTCGCACCTTCTACCTCTCCAACGCGGAGACCAAGGAGGTGCAGGGGATCCTGCGCTCGCTGCTGGAGATGCGGCGGGTCGCGGAGAGTCCGCAGCTCAACGCGATCACGATCAAGGACACGCCCGAGAAGATCAAGGTGGCCGAGCGGATCATCCGGGCCAACGACAAGTCGCGTGGCGAAGTGGTCGTCGACTTCGAGCTGCTCGAGGTCAACCGCGACCGGACCCGGGACCTGGGGATCGACCTCTCGGCGAAGACGATGGCCCTGGTCTTCGGGGACGGAAAGACGCTCGTCCCGCTCAACAACCTCGGGATCCTGAACAACTCGGCGCTCTGGAGCCTGGGCCCGATCCCGTCGGTCCTCTTCAGCTTCCTCAAGTCGGACAGCGACACCAAGCTGATCGCCAGGCCGTCGGTCCGCATCCTGGAGGGCGAGGAAGGGAAGCTGACGATCGGCGACCGCGTCCCGATCCCGGCGACGACCTTCAATTCGTCCCAGACGATCGGCGGCAACATCGTGCCGATCACCTCGTACACCTACCAGAACGTCGGCATCATCATCGGCGTCAAGCCGCGGGTGCATCACAACAAGGAAGTCACGCTCGAGATCAAGCTGGAGTTCTCGGCGGTCAAGGGCTCCGTGTCGACGGCGGGAGGGGGCGAGCAGCCGATCATCGGCACCCGGACGGTCGAGACCAACCTGCGACTGGGCGATGGCCAGACCAACCTGCTGGCCGGGCTGATGCAGGACGTCGAGCGATCCTCCCTGTCCGGTGTCGCCGGGATCTCGGAGATCCCGGTCCTCAACCGGATCTTCGGCAAGAACAAGGATGACGTCAGCACCACCGACCTGGTGATCTCGATCACCCCGCACATCGTGCGCGTCCCGAACATCGAGGCGGTCGACCTGGTGCCGCTGTGGGTCGGGACGGAGGAACAGATCCAGCTGCGCGGGATTGCGCGCAACGCGCTGGGCGAGAGCCCGTTCGCGGACGGCTACAACCCGTGGGACCAGATCGAGAAGGAACTCGGGGTCAACAAGGAAGTGGCGCCGGCGAAGGCACCCGGCGCGGAGCCGGGCAAGACGTCGCGGATCAGCTCCAGTCCCACCGCGGCCGCTGGCGGCGGCAAGGCCGCCGGAGCGGCGGCGCGCGGAGCGGGCTCGCGCGCGGCGGGAGGCCCCGCGCCCTCTCCCGCGCCGGGGGCTCCCGAACCCCCGCGCCGGCCGCGCGGCGCCGTCCCGGCGGCACCGACGCCCCCGGTTCCCCCGAACGCCGAGCCGGCGCCGGTGGATGCGCCGGGAGACGAGGCGCCGGGAGACGACGCGCCGGCCGCCGAGCCGGACGACGGATCCAACGCCGAGGAGCCCGGGGCCGAGCCGGAGAACGAGCCGCCGAAGCGGACGGCCGTCGCGCAGCTCCGGCTGGCCCTGGCGCGCACGCAGGTGGCGCCGGGGGATGCCGTCCCGGTCGACGTCGTGATCGCCGGGGCGGAGAACGTCGGCATGGTCAACTTCCAGCTCCGCTACGACAAGAAGGTCCTGCGCTTCGTGCCGCCGGCGATGCCCGGCGAGTTCATGCAGCAGGGAGGTACGGCCTTCGACCTGCAGGCCGTGGAGGCCGCAGAAGGCGGGACGATCGTCGTCTCCGCCTCGCGCGGAGGGAGCGTCGGCGCCACCGGGACCGGGTCGCTCGTCCGACTGAGCTTCATCGCACTCGACCAGGGCAACGCCGGCTTCGGCTTCGCCGCCGCGCAGGTGCGCGGGCCCGATGCCCAGCCGATGCCGGCGTCGTTCCGGATCGCCAACCTGGACGTCAAGAAGCCGTGACCCTGCTCCGCACAGCTGCGCAGGAGCGGGGCGTGACGCTCATCGAGCTCTTCGTCGTGGTCTGCCTGCTCACCGCGATGGCGGGGCTCGCCCTGCCCGTGGCGCACCGGCTCGAACGCCGCGCGAAGGAGATCGAACTCAAGCGCGACCTGCGCGAGATGCGGCGGGCGATCGACGCCTACCACTACGTCGTCCAGACCGTGCCGTCGGCCAAGAAGGACGCCACGGCGGAGGATTGGCCCGAGGACCTCGACGTCCTCGTCGAGGGGATGGACCTGGGCCTGGCCAAGGAACTGAAGGTGAAGTTCCTGCGCCGGATCCCGCGCGACCCGCTGACCGGCGAAGCGGAGTGGGGCAAACGCTCGTCCAAGCAGGATACGGACGACGAGATGTGGGACAGTCAGAACGTGTACGACGTCTTCTCGCTGGCCGAGGGGAAGGCGCTCGACGGAACCGAGTACAAGTCGTGGTGACGGGAGGAACGATGCGACGGCAGCGCGGATTCACGCTGATCGAACTGCTGGTCGTCGTGGCGATCATCGGGCTGCTCGTCGGGGTCGCCCTGCCGACCTACCGCAACGCACAGACCAAGGCCAAGGAGGCCGTGCTGAAGCAGAACCTGTACCTCCTGCGCCAGACGATCGACCAGTACTTCGCCGACAAGGGCTACTACCCGGCCAGCGTCTCGGCCCTGACCGACGAGGGCTACCTGCGCAAGATGCCGATCGATCCCATGACCGGGGACTCGGACTGGGAGGAAGTCCCGGCCGATCCGGAGACCAGCCTCGATCCGACCCAGCCGGCCGGGATCTGGGACGTGCGAAGCCGCGCATCCGGGACCACACTGAACGGCGCCAGCTACAGCGACCTGTGACCATATTCGCCGCGATCCGCGGCAGGGTGACGACCATGAAGTTCCCATCGACGACGATCCTGCTCCCGGCGCTGCTGCTGCCGCTCCTGCTGCTCGCGGTCTCGTGCGACGACTCCGAGCCGGTCGCCCAGTCCGACTGGGTGATCGAGGTGACGGCGAGCCCGGCATCGCTCAACCTGGACGCCCCGGACAAGCCGGCCGACTCGCTCATCACCGCGGTGGTCTTCGACAAGAACGGGCAGCCGCAGTCCGGTATCGGCGTCCGGTTCTCGTCCAGCAGCGGGACGATGGCCAGCAACGGAAACCTGATCAAGACCAACGGGCGCGGCGAGGCGCAGGATGTCCTCACGACGAACGCCGACGCGAAGGTGCGGGTCAAGAGCGGCTCCGCCGAGGGGACCGTCGACGTCAAGGTGAACTCGACCAACGAAAAGCCGACCGCCGTGATCTCGATCCAGCCGCGCACGCAGGCGCCGATCGGCTCGCAGGTGACGTTCAGCGGCGCCTCGAGCGAAGACCTCGACGGAGAGATCGTGGAGTACCGCTGGAGCATCGCCTCGACGAACCCCGACGACGGGGTGTCCAATCCGGACAACGAGACGACCGCCGCAACGACCATCATCCGGACCTACAACAAGCCGCAGGACCTGACGATCGCGCTGACGACGGTCGACAACAAGGGCGCGACCTCCTCGACTTCGGCCGACTATTCCATCCTGGACAACCTGCCGCCGACGGTCGACGCGGGGCCGCCCCAGATCGGGGTCATCGGCACGGGAGGGTCGTACACCTGCTCCATCACGCTCTGCCCGGTGGCGAGCGATCCGGACGGCCAGGTCACGGCGCTGCAGTTCAGCTGGGGCGACTCGGACACCCCGGTGCTCGCCCAGGGGTGCCAGAATCACACCTACTTCCGGCCCAGCCCGACGCTCGCGGACTACAAGGTCGTCGTCGTGGCCTACGACAACGGCGACCGCGTGACGCCGGCCTGCCAGGCGCCGCCGCCGCCCGGCGGGTTCGACTCCTGCACTTCGCGCAAGACGGCGACCGACTCGACCGTCGTCACCTGCGGCGCCACGGCACGCTGACCGGATCGGACCGGTGACCTCACGCCGCCGCCGCACGCGTCCCGCCTCCCCGCCCCGCGGGGAGCGCGGGATGTTGTTGCTGGGCCTGATGACGATGCTCGTCGTCATGTCGATCCTCGCCGGCATGGCGATGCAGGAGTGGTCGGTGGTCGAGCAGCGGGAACGCGAGGCCGACCTGATGTTCATCCAGGAGCAGTTCGCGGCCGGGATCCTGGCCTATCAGCAGGACCAGGGGGCCGCGCCGGCGGAGCTGGAGCAACTGACGCGGAAGGGCCAGAAGGGGCAGGTCTTCCTGCGCAAGAAGTGGACCGACCCGATGATCCGCGGCTCGAAGTTCGAAGACTGGTGCGTGCTCAAGGTCGGAGCCGCCGGCCGCGTCGTCTCGACCTGCTCGGCCGAGGGGGGCGGTGAGGGGGCCGCCAAGAACCAGCCGGGCGAACTCGGGCTGGGCTCGAGCTCGAGCTTCCGCGTCGGCGAGCAGGCCACGACCGCGAACCCGCGGCGCCAGCCGGGGGGGACCGCCCCGGGCGGCGTGGGGATCGTCGGCGTGCATTCGAAGAGCAAGAAGAAGGCGTTCAACACCGTCAAGCGCGGCGAGGACACCTACGACCGCTGGGAGTACACGATCGAGGACTACCGCAAGGAAGTCGGCGCGCGGATGATCCCCGGTCTCCCCGGAGGCCAGGGCCCGGGAGCGAGCGGGCAGGGCGGCCAGCAGCCGGGGCAGACGACCCGGCCCGGGAGCGGATCCCCGGGCGGTACGGGGACCAAGGGCGGCTCGGGCGGCGGTACGCGCCGCTAGTTCGTTCGCGTCGATCGCTTCGGCTTGACCGCGTCCGGCAGCGTGCGATACTCCCCGCCCTTTCCCGGGGGCCGAACGTCATGCTCGAGCGAGAGATCCTCCCCGACGGCCTGACCCTCCTCTTCGAGGAGGTGCCGGGCGTGCGCTCGGTGTCGATCGGGGTCTGGCTCCGCATGGGAAGCTGCCACGAGCCCGACCGGCTCTCGGGGATCTGCCACTTCATCGAGCACCTGGTCTTCAAGGGAACCGCGACCCGCTCGGCACGCGACATCAACCTGCTCACCGACCGGATGGGCGGCAACGTCGACGCCTTCACCTCCAAGGAAGAGACCTGCTTCTACGCGCGGGTGCTCGACGATCACCTGCCGCTGGCGGTCGACCTCCTGGCTGACATCGTGCGCGCTCCGCGCTTCGACGCCGAAGAGATGGAGCGCGAGCGGAAGGTGATCCTGGAGGAGATCCGGATGGTCCTGGACTCGCCGGAAGAGCGGATCTACGACCTCTTCTGCGAGGCCTTCTGGCCCGGTCACCCGCTCGGACGGCCGATCCAGGGGACCGCCGAAACGGTCGCGGCGATGAGCCGCCGCACGGTCCAGAACTGGTTCCGGAAGGCCTACGTGCCGGGCAACATCCTGGTCGCCGCGGCCGGCAACCTGCGGCCCGAGGCGCGCTCGCTGATCCGCTCGGCCTTCGCCGGCCTGCCCGCCGGGAAGCGGCCGCTGACCGGCCGCAACCCGCGCTGGAAGCCGGGGGTACGGGTCGAGCACCGGCGCGAGATGGAGCAGCTCCACCTGCTCGCCGGGCTCCCCGCGCTGCCTTCGGGCCACCCCGAGCGGTTCGCGCTGCACCTCCTCAACACGATCCTGGGAGGGAGCATCTCGTCGCGGCTGTTCCGGCGCATCCGGGAGGAGCGCGGGCTGGCCTACTCGGTCTCCTCGCAGGTCCACACCCACCGCGACGCCGGACTGCTCACCGTCTACGCCGGGACCTCGACCGAGAACGCGCGCGAGGTCCTGCAGCTGGCGCTCGGCGAGCTGCGCGACCTGGCGCAGCGCGCCCCCTCGCGCGAGGAGCTGGACGTCGCGCGCGACCACCTCAAGGGGAACCTGCTGCTGGCCCTCGAATCGACCTCCAGCCGGATGAGCCGCGCGGCGCGCGAGGAGATCGTGCTCGGCCGCTCGGTCGGCAACGAGGAGATCGTGGCCGAACTCGACCGGGTGGACCCGGACGCGGTGCGGGCGCTCGCCGAGCGGATCGTGGCCGGGGGCAGGCCCGCCCTGGCGGCGGTCGGCCGGGCGACGCGGCTGAAGCTCCGCGAGGAGGACCTGGCCGCGTGATCCCGCCGGTGCGCGTGCGCGTCAAGCGGCTGCCGCACGGCGCGGGCCTGCCGCTGCCCGCCTACGCCACCTCGGGCGCCGCCGGGATGGACCTGCGGGCGGCGGTCGAAACGCCGCTGGTGCTGCCGCCCGGGGGGCGCGCCGTCGTTCCGACCGGCCTCGTGGTGGAGATCCCGCCCGGCTTCGAAGGCCAGGTCCGGGCCCGCAGCGGCGTCGCGCTCTCGGCCGGCGTCGGACTGCCCAATGCCCCCGGTACCATCGACAGCGATTACCGCGGAGAATTGGGCGTGCTGCTGATCAACTGGGGCGACGCTCCCTTCACGGTCGCGCGCGGCGACCGGGTCGCGCAGTTCGTCGTGAGCCCGGTCGTACGCGCGGAGCTCGAGCTCGCGGACGACCTCGGGGAGACGGCGCGCGACGGCGGCGGCTTCGGTCACACCGGGACCGACTGATGGTCGAGCTCGTCGTCCTGGCGTCCGGTTCGCGCGGCAACTGTACGCTGGTGCGCGCCGGCCGGACGGCGGTGCTGATCGACGCCGGGCTGAGCGCGAAGCAGATCGTCGAGCGGCTCGCGGCGGTCGGGCAGGACCCGCGCGGCCTCGCCGCGATCCTGCTGACGCACGAGCACATCGATCACACCCGCGGCGTCGCCGTCCTGGCCCGCCGTTTCGCCGTGCCGGTCCTCGCCAACGCCGCGACCTACGAGGCCGCCGAGGTCCAGCTGCGGGACGTGCCGGCGGCGGAGTTCTTCGTCACCGGGACGCGCTTCGACGTCGGGACGCTCGCCGTGACCCCCTTCGCCGTGCCGCACGACGCGGCCGAGCCGGTCGGCTTCCTGCTCGAGAGCGAAGGGGCGCGGATCGGCTACGCGACCGACCTGGGACACGTCACGCGGCTGGTCGCGGCGCGGCTCTCCGGCTGCCAGGCGCTGGTCTTCGAGGCCAACCACGACCTCGAGATGCTGATGAGCGGGCCCTACCCCTGGGCGACCAAGCAGCGCGTGGCGTCGCGCACCGGGCACCTGTCGAACGAGCACGCCGCCGAGTTCCTGCCCGAGGCGGTCTCCGAGGAGACCGTGCACCTGGTGCTCGCGCACCTCTCGGAGACCAACAACGATCCCGCCCTGGCCCGCGCGACGGTCGAGACCGCGCTCGCCGCAGCGGGGCGCTCGCGCACGTCCGTGACCACCGCGCGGCAGGATCGTCCGGCCGCCGCGGTGCGCCTGTGACCCGCCGGAGGCGACGATGATCCCCCGCTACACCCGCGAGAAGATGGGCCGCCTGTTTACCGACGAGGCGCGGCTGGGCCTCTGGCTGCAGGTCGAGCTGGCCGCGACCGAGGTGCTCGTCGAGCGCGGCGAGGTGCCCCGCGCGGCGTACGAGAAGATCCGGAAGAAGGCCGCGGTCGACGTGGCCCGGGCGCTCGAGATCGAGAAGACCACGCAGCACGACGTGATCGCCTTCGTCACCTCGGTGGCGGAGAAGATCGGTCCGGAGGGGCGCTACCTCCACCTCGGGCTGACTTCGTCCGACGTGCTCGACACCGCGCTGGCGCTGCAGATCGTCGCCGCGATCGACGTGCTCTTCGACGACCTCGACGAGCTGATGGCCGCGGTCAAGGCCCGGGCCGAGGAGCACCGCGACCTGCCGATGGTCGGCCGGACGCACGGCGTCCACGCCGAGCCGATCACGCTCGGGTTCAAGCTCGCGTCGTGGTACGCCGAGCTGGCGCGCGACCGGGAGCGGCTGGCGCGGGCCCGCGAGAACGTGCGCTTCGGCAAGCTGTCGGGCGCGGTCGGCACGTTCGGGCAGCTGCCGCCGGAGGTCGAGAAGGCGGTGATGGCGAAGCTCGGCCTGCGGTGCGAGCCGGTCGCGACGCAGGTCGTTCCGCGCGACCGCCACGCCGAGGTGCTGCTCGCGCTGGCCCTGCTGGCTGCGGCGCTGGAGCGGATCGCGACCGAGATCCGGCACCTGCAGCGGACCGAGGTGCGCGAGGTGGAGGAGCCGTTCGCGAAGGGCCAGAAGGGCTCGTCCGCGATGCCCCACAAGCGCAACCCGATCGCCTGCGAGAACGTCAGCGGGCTGGCGCGGGTGGTTCGCAGCAACGCCCTGGCCGCGCTCTCGGACGTCGCGCTCTGGCACGAGCGGGACATCTCGCACTCCTCGGTGGAGCGGGTGATCGTGCCCGACTCGTTCATCCTGCTCGACTACATGATGGGTCGCATGACGCGCGTGGTGTCGGGCCTGCTGGTCTACCCCGAGGCGATGCGGGAGAACCTCGAGCGTTCGGGCGGGATGGTCTTCAGCCAGACCCTGCTCCTGGCGCTGGTCGACACCGGCCTGACGCGCGAGGAGGCCTACGCGCTCGTCCAGGAGAACGCGATGAAGGTCTGGGCGAAGGAATTCCCGGACCTCCGCGCCGCCTGCCTGGCGGACCGGCGCGTCGTCGAGCGCCTGGGCGCGCCGGGGATCCGCGCGGCGTTCGACATGAAGCGCCTGCTCCGGCACGTTCCCGCCGTCGTCCGCCGCGCCCTGAAGGCGTAGGGGCCGGCCGCGGGGAGTGCCCTCCCGCTGCGCGGTCGGCCGCGGGCCGGCCCGGCCGCGGCGCCCCGCGGGCGGTAGAATGCGCGGGATGGCCGACCTCCTGGAGAAATGCGGCGTGGCCGCGGTGCACGGGCACGCGGAGGCGGCGAACATCGTCTACCTGGCGCTCTACGCGCTGCAGCACCGCGGGCAGGAGGCCGCCGGGATCGTGGCCTCGGACGGCTCCGAGCTGCGGCGCTACGCGGGCCGCGGCCACGTCGCCGACGTCTTCACGCCCGACCGGCTGGCCCAGCTTCCGGGAGCGATGGCGATCGGCCACAACCGCTACGCCACCGCCGGCGGTGCGGGGATCGAGAACGTCCAGCCGCTGCTGATGCAGACCAAGCGTGGCCCGCTCGCGCTGGCGCACAACGGGAACCTCGTCAACGCCGTCAGCCTGCGCCGGACGCTCGAGCTGGAGGGCGCCGTCTTCCACTCCAGCTCCGATACCGAGGTCATCCTGCAGCTGGCCGCCCGGTCGGGGAAGAGCGAGCTGCCGGCGGCGCTGGTCGAGGCGCTGTCGATCGTGCGCGGCGCCTACTGCCTGGTCGTGGCCGAGCGCGGACGGGTCATCGCAGCCCGCGACCCGCACGGCTTCCGCCCGCTCTCGCTCGGGCGGCTCCCCGACGGGGCGCCGGTCGTGGCCTCGGAGAGCTGCGCTTTCGACCTGATCGGCGCGCAGTTCGAGCGCGACATCGCGCCCGGCGAGCTGATCGTGTTCGGACCCGGTCCCGAGGAGCGCTCCAGCCTCCCGCTCCCGCGCGCCGAGCCGGCGCCCTGCATCTTCGAGTACGTCTACTTCGCGCGCCCCGACAGCCAGGTCTTCGGCCGCCCGGTCAGCGAGGTCCGGCGCGGGCTCGGCGAGCAGCTGGCCGCGGAGCACCCGGCCGAAGCCGACCTCGTCGTGCCGGTTCCCGACAGCGGCGTCCCGGCCGCGATCGGGTTCGCGCGCGCCTCCGGGTTGCCGTTCGACTTCGGACTGACGCGCAACCACTACGTCGGCCGGACCTTCATCGAGCCCGCGCAGGCGATCCGGCACTTCGGCGTGAAGGTCAAGCTGAACCCGGTGCGCGAGCTGATCGCCGGGCGCCGGATCGTGCTGGTCGACGACAGCCTGGTGCGCGGCACGACGATGGCGAAGATCGTGCAGCTCGTGCGGCAGGCCGGGGCGCGCGAGGTCCACGTCCGGATCTCCTGCCCGCCGACGATCTCGCCCTGCTTCTACGGGATCGACACGCCGACCGAGGAGGAGCTGATCGCCGCGCAGCTGTCGGTGCCCGAGATCCGGATGACGATCGGCGCCGACTCGCTGGGCTATCTTTCGCTGGCGGGCATGCACCGCGCGGTGCGCGCGGCGGTCGGGGACTTCTGCGCCGCCTGCTTCACCGGCGACTACCCGCTGCCGGTGACCGATCGTGCGGCGCTCAGCGAGGAGCGCCGCCGGCGCTAGGGAGTGACGGGCACCGCCCGGAGGAACGACCGTGGCCGAGAGGATGCAGGACAAGCCGCCGCAGCCGATGACCTATCGCGACGCGGGGGTCGACATCGACGCCCAGGACCGGGCGCTGGCGATGATCAAGGGGCACCTCGCGGCGACGCGGACGCCGGGCGTGCTGTCCGATCTTGGCAGCTTCGGCGGCCTGTTCCGGGTGCCGGCCGACGTGCCCGAGCCGGTGCTGGTGGCCAGCACCGACGGCGTCGGGACCAAGCTGATGGTCGCCTGGAAGGCGAACCGCCACGACACCGTCGGCGAGGACCTCGTCAATCACTGCGTCAACGACATCCTGGTGATGGGGGCGCGGCCGCTCTTCTTCCTCGACTACCTGGCCACCGGGAAACTCGACCCCGCGGTCGCGGAGCGGCTGGTCGCCGGCGTCGCCCGCGGCTGCCGGGCCAACGGCTGCGCGCTGATCGGCGGCGAGACCGCCGAGATGCCCGAGATGTACGGGGAGGGGGAGTACGACCTCGCCGGCACGATCGTCGGGATCGTGGCGCGGGGGGCGATCCTCGACGGCTCGCGCGTGAAGGTGGGGGACCGCGCGTACGGCCTGGCTTCCAGCGGCCTGCACACGAACGGCTACTCGCTCGCGCGGCGGATCGTCTTCGGCGCCCTCGGCCTCGGGCCCGCGGACGAGATCCCGGGGACCGGGACGAGCGCCGCCGACGCGCTGCTCGCGGTCCACCGGAGCTACCTCGCCCTGCTGGACGAGCCGCTCTCGAAGGGGCTGGTCCGCGCGCTCGCACACATCACCGGCGGCGGGCTGACCGACAACGTGCCGCGCGTGCTGCCGGAAGGAACGGGGCTCGCGGTGCGCCTTGGCTCCTGGCCGATTCCGCCGCTCTTCGCCGCGCTGCGCGAAGCCGGCCGGGTCCCGCCGGACGACATGCTGCGGACCTTCAACATGGGGGTCGGAATGGTCGCCCTGGTCGCGCCGGCCGACGCGGCGGCGTTCGAAGCGCACCTCGCGCGGCTCGGCGAGCCGGCGCGGGTGATCGGCGAGGTGGTCCCGGGAGATCGCCACGTGGTCTACGAGGGGGAACTGCCGTGAAGAAGGTCGGGATCCTGATCTCCGGGCGCGGCTCGAACATGGTCGCGCTGCTCGAGGGGATGCGGGCGGGGGAGGTTCCCGCCGAGGCCGCGCTGGTGGTCTCGAACGACCCTGCGGCGGGGGGCCTGGCCAAGGCCCGCGCCTACGGTGTCGCAACCGCGGTCGTGCCGCAGGCGGAGTACAAGGGGAAGGGGCGCCAGGCCCACGACGAGGCGGTGGCAGCCGAACTGGACCGGCACGGCGTCGAGATCGTCTGCCTCGCCGGGTACATGCGGATCCTCTCGCCCTGGTTCGTCGCGCGCTACGCCGGGCGCCTGCTCAACATCCACCCCGCCCTGCTGCCGGCCTTCCCGGGGCTGCACGGCGCGCAGCAGGCGCTCGACCACGGCGCGCGGGTCGCCGGCTGCACGGTCCACTTCGTGGACGCGGAGGTCGACCACGGGCCGATCGTCGCCCAGGCGGCCGTGCCGGTGCAGCCGGGGGACACGGAGGAGACGCTGGCCGCGCGGATCCTCGAGCAGGAGCACCGGATCTACCCGCTCGCGCTGCGGCTGCTCGCCGAGGGGCGGCTGGCGATCGAGGGGCGGCGCGTCGTCGTCGCCGGCGAGGAGCCGGGCTTTCCGCTGGCGGTGATCAGCCCCGATCCGGGGTCCCCGATCCCGTCGTTCTGAGCCGATGGCGGTCGACCTCAAGCGCCGCGCCTGGCGGGCGATCGTCCTGTTCGGCATCGTCAGCCTGTTCGCCGACATCACCTACGAGGGGGCGCGCAGCATCAGCGGGCCGTTCCTCGAGAGCCTCGGCGCGAGCGCGGCCATCGTCGGGATCGTGGCCGGGGCGGGGGAACTGGTCGCCTACGGGCTGCGGCTCGCCTCCGGCATGCTCGCCGACAGCTCGCGACGCTACTGGACGCTGACCTTCCTCGGCTACGCGATCAACCTGCTCGCGGTCCCGCTGCTGGCGCTGGCGGGGTCGTGGCCCGCGGCGGCGGCGCTGCTGCTCGTCGAGCGCTTCGGGAAGGCGCTGCGCAACCCGTCGCGCGACGCGATCATGGCCGGCGCGGCGCTCACGGTCGGAAGCGGGCGCGGGTTCGGTCTGCACGAGGCGCTCGACCAGATCGGGGCGGTGACCGGACCGCTCGTCGTCACGCTTGGCGATGACGCTCGGCGGCGGCTACCGGGCCAGCTTCGCCGTGCTCCTCATCCCCGCGCTGCTCGCCCTGGCGACCCTGTCGGCGGCACGGGTCGAAACGAGCGGATTCGCGCCGAGTTCGAAGGTGCCGCACGACGCCGCCCGCGAGCCGCTGCCGCGGGCCTACTGGTTCTACCTGGCCGCGGCGGCGCTGCTCGCGGCGGGGCTCGCCGACTTCCCGCTCGTGGCGTTCCGGCTGGCCCATGCGAAGGTCGCGGAAGGGGCGCTGATCCCGATCCTCTATGCGGGCGCGATGGCGGCCGACGCGTTCTCGGCGCTGGCCTTCGGCTGGCTCTTCGACCGCTTCGGCTTCGCGGTGCTCGCGCTGGCCGCGCTGCTCGCCGTGCCGGCGACGGCGCTGGCTTTTCTCGGCGGACTGCCCGCGGTGGTGGCGGGGGTGCTGCTCTGGGGCGCCGCGCTCGGGGCGCACGAATCGGTCATGCGGGCCGGCGTCGCGCAGCTCGCTCCCGCGGGGCGGCGCGGCACGGCGTTCGGGCTGTTCTACGCCGCCTACGGCGGCGGGTGGTTCGTGGGAAGCGCGGCGATGGGGCTGGCCTACGAGGTCTCGCCACGGCTGCTGGTCGCGCTCTCCGCGGCCTTCTCGCTCGCGGCGCTCGTGCCGATCCTGGCACTGCGGACGCGCCGCTTCGCCGGACCGCGCTAGCCGGGCGGTTCCGCCAGCTCGCGGAGTCCCGCATCGAGCAGCGCGGGGTCGCCCTGCAGCCAGAAGACCCGCGTGCCCGCCGCCCAGAGGGCGTGGTGGCCGCCCGGGCCGCGCGTCAGCCAGGTTCCCGGCCGGTCCGGCAGCTCGAGGGGCGGCGAGAACGGGGACGTTCCCGAGGCGAGGCGTTCCAACATCGCGCCAAAGGCGCGGTTCGCGAGGCCGGCGTCGGCGAAGCGGGAAGCGAACAGGATCAGTCGTCCGTCGGCATATCCCGCGACCGCGGACTCCAGCGGGGCGACCTCGCGGCCGTGCAGGTGCGCGATCGCGCGGCGCGCGGCGTCGCCTTCGTCGAGGCCGGTCCGCGGCAGGCCCGCGAGCTGCGGCGGGGTCAGGGCCGGGGGCGTCGCCCGGCAGCCGAGCGCTGCGACGAGGGCGAAGGCCGCGCAGAGGAGAGCGCAAGCCGGCCGCCCGCCCCGGTTCCGCCGCGTCCGCCTCGCGGGACGGCACATCGCTCCTCGCTCCCTCGTTGCCGGGCCATGCCGTACCGGCCGCGCCGGTCGCGGTGCGCGCGCAGCTCGCCGCGCGCGCACGCACCACCGCCCCGTCCGCCGGCGGACGGCCGTCCGGCAGCGCCGTCCGCCGCCGGTCGCTCGCGAGCCGCATTCTAGTTGCAGCGCGGCCTCCCGGCGGCACGCCGCTTGCGATATCGGGGCGGGAGAAGCGCATGGCGGACCGCGACGGGGGCCTGGAGGATCGCAACGACCCGGGGGCGGTGCGCGAACGGCTGGTGCGCCAGGGGCCCGGCGCGCTCCGTGACGAGGAACTCGTCGCGCTGCTGCTGGCCGGGAGTCGCGCCCCGGCGGCCGCGGACGTCGCGCGCGCCGCGGGTTGCCTGGCTGCCGCGGGAGGGCTGGCCGCGCTCGCGGAGGCGTTGCGGCGGCCGGCCGGAGCTCGCGCCGTGCTGCCGCTGCGGCGTGCCGCCCGCGTCCGCCTCCTCGCCTCCTTCGAACTGGGGCGGCGCGCGGCGCCCGGCCCGGCCGCGCTCGCGCCGGCCATCCGGCGCCCCGAAGAGGCCGCGCAGGAGACGCGCGACCTGGTCGCCGAGCGGCGCGAGCACCTCGTGGGGCTCTACCTCGACGCCCAGTCGCGCCTGATCGCGCGCGAGACGGTCGCCGTCGGCTCGCTGAACGTCGCGCGCGCGCTGCCGCGCGACCTGCTCGAGCCGGCACTGCGCCACGGCGCGACCGGCTTCGTCGTCGTCCACAACCACCCCTCCGGCGTGGCCGAGCCGTCCGAGGACGATCTCCGCTTCACCCAGGCCGTCGGTCGGGCGGCCGCGCTGCTGGGCCTCGCGCTGCTGGATCACGTCGTCGTCGCGCGCGCCGGGTTCGCCTCGCTCCGCGCTCGCGGGGCCCGCTGGGAGGGGCTCGACCCGCCCGGCGGGTGAGTGGCCGGGGGCAGGGGGCGCCCGGGCCGGCCTCGGTTAGAGTAGTCCGCTCGCGGCGGAGGATCCCTGGTGCGGACGGCGACGGCAGCGCTCGTGCTCGTGACGGCCCTCGCGACGCCGTCCGCCGCCCAGGCCGCAGGCGAACACCCCGGGACGGCCGGTCTCGTCGAAGCGATCGGTCTCGCGATCGTCGCCGCCGCCGCGCTGGCGATCGTGTTCCACCGGCTGAAGCAGCCGGCGCTGCTCGCGTTCATCGCCGCCGGGCTGGCGCTCGGTCTGTTCGCGGGCGAGTTCGCGGGCGCCATCCCCGCGATGAGCCAGGTTTCGCACCTCGGCCTCGTGTTCCTGCTGTTCATCATCGGGATCGAGATGGACATCTCCGGGATCCTGCGCCTCGGCCCCCGGGCCGCGGTCGCGATCCTGCTGCAGGCGCCGCTCTCGATCGCCGTGGTCATGGGGCTCCAGGCGCTGGCTCACCGCTTCGGGATCCGGATCCCCGGACTGGGCGATGCCCCGGAGACCTGGATCTACTTCGCGGTCGCGGCCTCGCTCGGGTCGACCGCCGTCGTCGTCAAGCTGCTCGCCGACAAGTTCGACCTCTCGACGCAGGCCGGGCGCGTGACGGTGCTGACGCTGATCGGCCAGGACATCTGGGCGGTGCTGGCGCTGTCGTGGGTCTCCGCGCAGCGCGACGGCACGATGGGCCAGGGCGGGGTCGCGACCCTGCTGGGCGGTGCGGTGCTGCTCGGAGCCGGCTGTGTCGCGCTCAGCTACTTCGTTCTCCCGCGCCTCCTCGTGCGCCTGGCGTCCGCCCCCGAGTTGACGGCAGTCGTCGCCCTGGGCTGGTGCTTTCTCTGGGTCGGTGCGTTCCGGCGCGTCGGCCTCTCGCCCGAGATGGGCGCGCTGGTCGCCGGGCTGACCATCGGGCGGCTTCCGCAGCGGATCGAGATCCAGGCCAAGGTCTCGAGCCTCCGGGATTTCTTCATGGCGCTCTTCTTCGTCGCGCTGGGGATGAGCCTGCCGGCCCCCAGCGGCAGCGTGCTGCTCTCCGCGGCCGCGCTGGCCGCGATCGTCGTGGTGTCGCGTTTCGTGCTCTTCGCCCCCACGCTGCTGGCCGCGGGCCTGGGCCCGATCGTCTCGTTCGCCGCCCCGGTCAACATCGCCCAGATCAGCGAGTTCTCGCTGCTCATGGTGCCGATCGGAGTCGCCCAGGGCGTGCTCGGCAGCGACGACGCCTCGGTCGTGTCGTATGCGCTGATGCTCTCGGTCGTGCTGGCGACCTACGCGATCCCGGCGAACTACCGGATCGCTGCTGCGCTGGGACGGCTGGCCGGGACGACCCGGTCGGCCGCCGGCTCCGCGGGGGCCGGGTCGCCGGGCGGCGCCCCCGGCGGCGGAGCGGGGAGCGAGCACGCCGCGCCGGAGATCGTCTTCCTCGGCTACTTCCAGAACGCGGACGCGCTGGCCCGGTCCCTGGCGCGCGACGCCCCCGAACTCCTCCCGCGGATCCTCGTGATCGACTACAACCTCCGCAACCACGACCGCGTCCGCCGCCTGGGGATGCGGGTCGCCTACGGCGACGTCTCCAACCCGGAGTCGCTCCGGCACCACGGCGTCGGCGAAGCCCGGGTCGTGGTCTCGACGATCGCCGACGCCTTCCTGCGGGGGATCACCAACGCCGCGCTGCTGGAGCAGACCCGCGCGATCAACCCCCGGGCGCGGTTCGTGGCCACCGCGTCGAGCGACGGGGAGGCCCGTGACCTGGTCGCGCGCGGCGCCTTCGCCTGCATCACGCCTCCGAGCGAGGCGGCCGACGCCTACATCCGCGCGATCCGCGACGCGTTCCGGGAACCCGGTCCGTAACCGGCTTCCGGTCAGCCGAGCAGTCTCAGCGCTTCCTGCGCCTCGCGGCGAACGATGTACGCGAGGTCCCACTCGTAGCGCTCGCCGTGACCCAGCATCGCGTGAGCCGCCTGCCGGGTGGTCTCGACCTGCGCCGGCGACAGGTAGCCGGCGGCTCCCATCTTGCCGAGGCTGCGGATCGTCTTGGCGCGCACGACCGGCTGCGCGTCGGACAGGCAGCGGGCGAGCGCATCGAACAGCTCCGTCCGGCGCCGTTCGGAGAGCAGCGAGGCCGGCACCACCTCGACGATCCGGCCGAGCGTCCGCGCGGCGCTGTCGCGGACCTCGCGGTCGGGGTGCATCAGGCAGCCAGCCACTTCCGGCAGTGCGGCATGGACCTCGGGGTGGCGGATCTTCCCCAGCGCGAACAGCCCGAAGGTCCGGCAGTACGGGTCGTCCTCCGTGCCGACGAACTTCCGGAGCGGCTCGATCGCCGGCGTGCCGATCCGGCCGAGGCCGCGCGCGAGGTAGAAGTGGCTCTTGATGTCGCTCCCCTTCATGAAGCTGAGCAGCTGGGGGATCACGCGCGGCCCGCAGTTCACGAGAGTCGATTCGGCGCGCGCGAGCAACGGCTCGAGCTCCGGGCGGTCGAAGGTGTCGATGAAGAACAACCCGCAGAGCGCTTCCACGGCCGCCCGGAAGCCGGCGTCCGGCAGTCCGGCGAGATGGCCGTCGAGCCAGTCGACCGCGCGCGCGAGGCGCGCCGGGTCGGTGCTCGCGAAGTCCTCGAGGACCGACTCCACTGTCGTCTCGTCCATCCTGCCTCCCCGATCGGTGTCGCCGCGCGTCTCGGCCCGTTCAGGCGCTGCGACGCGCCAGCCACGGCGCGACGATCAACGCCCCCCCGTACAGCGCGAACGAGAGCACCAGTGCCGCCGGGCTTCCGGCTCGCAGGTCCTCGAACAGCAGCTTCAGCGCCCCCGCGACGAGCAGCGGGTAGACCAGCCACGTCGCCTCGCGCAGCCGCCCGCCGCGGCCGAGCAGCGGCAGGACGATCGCCGAGACCGACAGGAGGGCCGTCCGCAGGACGGCGAGCGCCGGCGCCGAGACCTGCCCGTCCGCGTCTCGCGGCAGCCAGCGCACCGCCAGGGTCACCGCGACCTCGTCGAGGCCGAGCAGCAGCACGACCATTCCGACCGCTTTCGCGCCCCGCGCGAGGGAGCCCCAGGTCCGCCCGTGCGATGCCACGGGGAGCCAGCAGAAGACGGCCGCGACCGCCACGACCACCAGCAGCGCGGGGGTGATCGCCGTGGGGGCCGGGCCCCCGGGCCGGAGCAGGGCGGCCCAGGCCAGGCCGCCCAGCCCCGCCGCGACGGCCGCGGCGGCGAGGTAGATCGCGGCGTGCAGGCTCAGCGTCTCGCGCGCCCGGCGGCTGCCGAGCCAGGCGGTCGCCAGCGCCGCGGCGGAGAGCGCGAGCGCCAGCGCCGAGCCGCGCCAGAGCGAGAACGCGCCGAGCATCGTGAAGACGAGCGCGGCCGTGGTGTAGAAGGCGAAGCTGACCCGCCGTCCCTCGATCCGGTCGATGAAGGTGAACGACGCGGCGTAGGTGGCGGCCGCGAGCAGCAGTCCGACGACGCCGGCGACCGTCGCGGCCTCACCGGTGCGGTGAGTCACGGCCAGCGCTCCTCCGAACCCGATCAGGCCGGCCGCGGCGCCCTGCGCGATCTCGGCCGGGAGAACCGCCCGGCCGGTGCGCCAGGTCCGGGCGATGGAGGCGGCGAAGGAGACCGCCGCCAGCGCCAGCAGCAGGGAGAGCAGGGTCGCCGGACCGACGAGCTGCGCCGCCTGCTCGGGAGGGGCGACGAGCGTCACGGTCGCCAGCAGCAGCAGGAGGCCGTCGAGCAGCGCGACGACCGTCCAGCCCGGACCCTTCCAGCGGCGCTGCCACCCGGCGCCGAAAACGGCCACCGTGAGCAGGAACAGCACGACCGCGAACAGCGCGACGGCCCGGGTCGTGACCGCGAGGGCCAGCGCCGTGACAGCGGTCCCGAGCGTCACGATCCACGCCAGGTCCGCGCGGTTGCGCCGGCGGGCCACCGCGAGCCCGAGCGCGCCGGTCGCGAGCAGCGCCGCCGCGCTCGCGGCGGGGGAGAGGATCCTGAACTTGACCGTCGCCTCGACCAGCAGCGGGAAGACGATGACTGCTGCGGTGAGTGCCGTGGAAGGTCGCGCTCAGCGTTGCGCCGGCGCCGGCCGCGCGGTCGGCGAAGACCAGCCACGCGGCGCCATAGGCGACGCCGAGCGCCGCGCCCAGCGACTGGGGCAGGACGCCGGACTCGGTCAGCGACCGCAGCACGAAGGCGCCCGCAAGGACCAGGAGCGATCGCCCGGCCAGCGCGAGCGCACTTCCCGCGAGCGCGCCAGGAGCCGGCTCGGCCGGCGGGTCGAGGACCGCCTCGACCGAAACGGGCGCACCCGGGACCGCCGTCGGCGCGAGCCCCTCGAGCGCAGCCAGGCGCCGCTCGATCGCGTCGAGGCGCGACGACAGCCCTTCGAGCCGCGTCTCGAGGCTGGACGGCTCCCGCTGCATCCCGCGTCCCTCCGCGCGGCGCGATCATAGCCGATCGCGCCGAGTCGCGAGCGGGTGGACGCTACTTCATGTAGCCGAGGCCCTTCAGCGCCTCGACGTCCGCCGGATCGAGTTCGGTCCCGATCCAATCGGCCGCGCGCGGCTGGACCTTCACGCTCCGGCGGACCCCCTCGACCGCCAGTCGCATCTCGGCCACCCGGGCCGGCTCGTCCGCGGCGAGGTTCACCCGCTCGCCGGGATCCTGGTCGAGACGGAACAGCTTCGGGGCCGTGCCGTCGTCGATCAGCTTGTATCCGTCCGCGATCAGCGCCCACTCGCCCTTGCGCTCGGAATAGGCGAAGCGCGCCCCGCTGCCGTCGAAGCGGTTCTCGCCGGCGAGCTCGGGCGGGACGCGCTGGCCGGCGAAGGCCAGCAGCGAGGGAAACAGGTCGATGGTGCGGGAGAGGAACCCGGCCTGCCGCGGCAGCGCCGCGGGCCGGGCGCCGCGCGGGAACTTGACGATCAACGGCACGTGGATCACTTCTTCCCAGACGGCGTGGCCGTGGGCGTAGCCCGCGTGATCGTAGAGCTCCTCGCCGTGGTCCGCGGTCAGGATCAGCAGCATGTTGTCGTAGACCTTCAGCTCCTTCAGCCCCTCGATCAGCCGGGCCACGAACTTCTCGTCGACCCGCCGGGTCGTCGCGTCGTAGATCAGGTTGAGGAACTTCACGTCGTCGGGCTCGAGGCGCAGCTTCCCCTCGAGGATCCGGTCCTTCGTGTCGGCGGTCTGGAAACTCACACCCGCGGCGATCCGTGCCGGCTCGTCGTAGGGGAAGCCGTGACGCTCCATGTACCCCGGATCGCGGCCGTTCGGCGGGAACGGGTGGTGCGTGCCCGCGAGGTGCACGTAGCCGAAGAACGGGGCCTCGGCCCGGCCGATGAGCTCGAGCACCTTCTCCACCCGCTTGCCGTCGCTGGCGACCTCGTGCGGGCCGAAGTACTCGTCGAACCCCTGGGCGAAGCCGTACTCCCGCAGCAGGTGGAGGCTCTTCGTCACCGAGAAGGTGGAGAAGCCCAGGCCGTGCAGCCGCTCGGCCATCGTCTCCAGCCCGTCGTCGAGCACCTGCGTCGTGAAGAACCGCTCCTGGCCCTCCCCGGTCGGCTCGTGGCCCTCCATCACCCCGTGCTGGAAGGCGAACAACCCCGTGAACAGGCTGGCCGTGGAGGTCTTGGTCCAGGTCCCCTGCGCGTAGTGGTGACGGAACAGCACCGCGTCGGGATCGGCCGCCAGCCGGTCGATGGCCGGGCTGGTCTCGAGCGGGTAGCCGTAGCAGCCGAGGCGGTCGGGGCGCAGCGCGTCCACCACGACGATCAGCACGCTCGGGCGCGCAGCGGTGGCGGCGGGCGCCGCGGGGGGGCGGGACCGGCCGCAGGACAGGGCGGCGGCGAGCAGCAGGATCGTGCCCGCGCCGGCGGCGACGCGGCCGAGCGATCGAGGTTCGAGCGAGTGCGGCACCGCGGGCTCCCTCGCGCCCACGCCCCGAGCGCGGCGGCGGATCGTAGCACGCCGCGGATCCGGGGCCCGGGGCGCGCCGGCCGTGCGCCCGCGGCTCCGAAGGGGCGCGCAGCGCCCGCCCCGGCCCCTCTGGCGCGGCCCCCCCGCCGGGCCGATATACTCCTGCGCCCCACGACCTTCGCGAAAGGAACGCCCTCCGTGAGTTCGCCCGAGGAGACCCCGAGCACCCCGCCGCCCGAGCCCGGGTCCCCGGCTCCCGCCGGGTCGGGTGCGAACAGCCCGGCGGCCGCCGCGATCACCCGGATCTTCAGCGGGATGCAGCCCTCCGGCGAGCTGCACATCGGAAACTGGCTCGGCGCGCTCGCCAACTGGGTCGCGCTGCAGGACCGCCACCCCTGCATCTTCTCGATCGTCGACCTGCACGCGATCACGCAGGACTACGACCCGGCCGAGATGCCGGCCCGGATCCGCGACATGGCGCTGGGCTGGCTGGCCGCGGGGATCGATCCCGAGCGCTCGATCGTCTTCGTGCAGAGCGCCGTCCCCGAGCACTCGGAGCTGGCCTGGATCTTCAACACGCTCGTCCCCCTCGGCCTGCTCGAGCGGATGACGCAGTTCAAGGACAAGGCGAAGAACCAGCCCGAGAACGTCAACGCCGGTCTCCTGACCTACCCGCTGCTGCAGGCCGCCGACATCGCGATCTACAAGGCCGACGGCGTGCCGGTCGGCGAGGACCAGGTCCAGCACCTCGAGATGGCGCGCGACGCGGTGCGGAAGTTCAACTACCGCTTCGGCGAGGTCTTCCCCGAGCCGCAGCCGATCCTCTCGCCGGCCCGGAAGGTCCTCGGCCTGGACGGCGAGCGCAAGATGTCGAAGAGCCTCAACAACCAGATCGGGCTCAACGACGCGCCGGAGGTCGTCTGGGAGAAGCTGGCCCCGGCCAAGACCGACGTGCGCCGCAAGAAGCGCACCGACCCCGGCGTGCCGGAGGACTGCAACATCTTCGCCTGGCACGGCTTCTTCTCCTCGCCCGACGAGCGCGCCTGGGCCGCGGACGGCTGCCGCACCGCGGGGATCGGCTGCCGCGACTGCAAGCAGGTCCTGGCGAAGAACATCGACGCCGCGCTGGCGCCGATGCGCGAGCGTCGCGCGGAGCTGGAGCGCCATCCCGGCCGGGTGGACGAGATCCTCGCCGCCGGCGCGGCCGCGCTGCGGCCGATCGCGCGGGCGACGATGGAGGAGGTGCGCGGGAAGATGGGGCTCGACGCGCGGGTGCGCTACGCGGGGGAGCGGCCGGTGCGGCCGTCGCCGTCGAACGGAGGCAGCGGCCTATGACGGGCGAGCGGCGCGAGTTCCCGGCCGACGAGCAGCTCGAAGTCCTCCGCGGCGGCGTCGTCGACTTCGTCTCCGAGGACGAGCTGAAGCGGAAGCTCGAACGTTCACGCGCGGCCGGGACCCCGCTGGCGGTCAAGGTCGGCTTCGATCCGACGGCGCCCGACATCCACCTCGGCCACACCGTCCTGATGCGGAAGATGCGGCAGTTCCAGGACCTCGGGCACCAGGTCGTCTACGTCATCGGCGACTTCACGGCCGCGATCGGCGACCCCTCGGGGCGTTCCAAGACCCGCCCGCCGCTGACGCGCGAGCAGATCCTGGCCAACGCCGAGACCTACACCCGGCAGGCTTTCATGACCCTCGACCGCGACCGTGCCGTCACGCGCTTCAACTCGGAGTGGCTCCTGCCGCTCGGGGCGGACGGGATGGTCAAGCTGGCGGCGAAATACACGGTGGCGCGGATGCTCGAGCGCCGCGACTTCCGCGAGCGCTTCGACGGCGGCGTGCCGATCCTCGTCCACGAATTCCTCTACCCGCTGGCCCAGGCCTACGACTCGGTCGCGCTGGCCGCGGACGTCGAGCTCGGCGGGACCGACCAGCTCTTCAATCTCAACGTCGGCCGCGAGATCATGCCCGACTACGGGCTCGAGCCGCAGGTCATCATGACCGTGCCGCTGCTCGAGGGGACCGACGGCTCGGACAAGATGTCGAAGTCGCTCGGCAACTACGTCGGCGTGACCGACGCTCCGAACGAGATCTTCGGCAAGGTGATGTCGATCAGCGACACCCTGATGTGGCGCTGGTACGAGCTGCTGACCGACGAGGGGGCCGAAGGCGCGAAGCGGCTGCGCGGGGCCGTCGAGCGCGGCGAGCGGCACCCGCGCGACGCGAAGGTCGGCCTGGCGCGGATCCTGGTCGCGCGCTTCCACGGCGACGCGGCGGGCGACGAGGCCGTGACCCACTTCGAGCAGGTGTTTGCGCGCAAGGAGCTGCCGGACGAGATCGCGGTCGTCACGCTCCCCGCGGGCAACGAGCCGCTGTGGGTGCCCGCGCTGCTCAAGGAGATCGGCCTCGCCGCATCGACCAGCGCGGCGCGGCGCCTGATCCAGGGTGGCGGGGTGAAGATCGACGGCGAGAAGATCGCCAGCGACGAGGCCGCGGTGCCCGCCCGCGGCGAACTGCTGGTGCAGGTCGGGAAGCGCCACTTCCTCAGGGTGCGATTCGCCTGACCGGGAGTAACCAACTCGTATCTTGATCTCCGGTCCGGGAATGCGGTATCACACGTCGAACGCCGGGACGAGGGAACGCCCGCCGGGCGGCCCGTTCCGGGAGGAGGAAGAGCGATGACCCGTGACTGCCGCGTCCGCCGTCTGGCGTGCGTCCTCGCCGTGTTCGTGCTGTTCGCCGTCGCGCTGCCGGCGTGGGCGCAGGCCCCCGAGAAGGTCGGCGAGTACGAACCGCTCGCGATCGGAACGGCTCACCCCTACCCGCGTCTCGGGGTCGAGCCGATCCGCCAGGAGGTCCGCTTCCCGGGCGCGACCTACGTCCGGCTGCACTTCGCGCGCTTCGCGCTCAACGACGGCGACTGGGTCGAGGTGACGAGCCCGGACGGCGCGCAGGTCTGGCGCTACTCCGGCAAGGGACCGCACGGCACGGGCGACTTCTGGGCCAACACGATCTTCGGCGAGGCCGCGGTCGTCCGCTTCTTCGCGCCGCAGGGCGGCGGCTACGGGTTCGACATCGACGGCGCGGGACGCGGCACGGTGCGTCTCGACGGCAGCGGCCCGTCGCCCGACAGCGTCTGCGGCACGCAGGACTGGAAGGACGCGAAGTGCTACCAGGGCGGGACCTACGCGACCGAGTACGAGCGCGGGCGGGGCGCCGTCCTGGCGCTGATCGGCTGCTGCTCGTCGTGCACCGCCTTCAAGGTCTCCGACGGCGGCCAGTTCCTGACCAACAACCACTGCACCTCGGACACCGCAGGGGTCCAGTCGACGGAACTGCGGATGGAGTACCAGACGCCGGCCTGTGGCTCCGGATCGCCCACCTACACCGCGGCGGTGATGGGCAGCTCGCTGCTCAAGACCGACTACACGCTGGACTACACGCTGTTCACGACGACCGGCGATGCGACCTCGATCCCGTGCCTCGGGCTCGACCCCCGGCTGCCGCCGGTCGGCGAGCGGATCTACGTGGCCGGGCACCCGAACGGCGGTCCCAAGAAGCTCTCGATCGAGTCCGACCAGAACAGCGGCGGGCTCTGCAAGGTCGACGCCTCGCCCTACTCCGGCCGCGACGCGACCTCCGACATCGGCTACTACTGCGACACGATCGGCGGCTCGTCCGGCTCGCCCGTGCTCTCCGCCAGCAGCCACAAGGTCGTCGGCCTGCACCACTACGGCGGCTGCCTCAACTCCGGCGTGCGGGTCGACCGGATCTACCCCCAGATCTCCGGCCTGCTGGGAGCCTGCAGCGGCGGTGGTGGCGGCGGCGGCGGCGAGACCTGCGGCAACGGGACCTGCGGCAGCGGCGAGAACAAGTGCAATTGCCCCGCCGACTGCGGGACCCCGCCGGCGACCGAGACCGGCCGGTGCAAGGACGGGTTCAACAACGACTGCGATGGCGCGAAGGACTGCGCCGACCCGGACTGCACGACCGACCCGCTCTGCAAGACCTGCAAGCCGACCGGCGCGTTCTGCAGCGTCAACGCCGACTGCTGCAGCAAGAACTGCAAGAACTACGGCAGCTTCAACGCGTGCCGCTGACCGGCTACGGGCGAAGAGTCAGGTGACGGGCGGGGCCTCGGCCCCGCCCGTTTCCATCGCGGGCGCCGGAACCTCCCAGCCGCGCGCCCAGATTCCGAAGGCGACGGCCGCGCCCAGCACCGCGAGCGAGCAGGCGGAGAGGGTCGGCGGCAGCGGGACCCACCGCGTGGCGAGGCCGATCGCGAGGCTCCCGAGCGGCATCAGCCCGGCGAAACCGACCGTGTAGAGGCTCATCAGCCGGCCGCGCAGGCCGTCGGGGACGAGCGCCTGCAGCAGCGTGTTGGCCGCCGCCATCTGGACCATCGCGCCGTAGCCGGCCGCGGCGACCGCCGCGCACGAGAGCGGGAACGAGCGCGACAGGCTGAAGACCAGCACGGCCGCGCCGAAGACCAGCGCGTGGCGGAAGACGACGCCGTCCAGGCCGCGGATCCCGCGGCGCCAGGCGAGCGACAACGCGCCCACGATCGCCCCGGCGCCGACCGAGGCCATCAGCACTCCCAGCCCTTCCGGCCCCCGTCCGAGCACGCCGCCGGCAAAGGCCGGCAGGAACGACAGGTACGACATTCCGAAGACGCTCGTCATCGCGACCAGCGCCATCAGGGCACGGACGTGCGGCGTCCGCCGGGCATAGGCGATCCCCTCGAGGAACCCCTCCCAGGCCCCGCCGCGCGGCGCCGCCGCGGCGCGGCCCGGGAAGCGCATCGCCAGCAGGCTGCCGATCACCGCGAGGTACGAGACGGCATTGACCGCGAAGCAGACCCCCTCGCCCCAGCGGGCGACGATCGCGCCGGCCAGCGACGGCCCGACGATTCGCGCGCCGTTGAAGATCGTCGAGTTCAGCGCGATCGCGTTCCCCAGGTCCTCGCGCTCGACCATCTCGCTCAGGAACGACTGCCGGCCCGGGAAGTCGAAGGCGTTGACGACCCCCAGCACCGTGGCCAGCGCGAGCACCTGCCAGACCTCGATCCGGCCGGAGAGCGTCAGCGCCGCGAGCGTCGCCGACTGGACCAGCGCCACGACCTGCATCGTGAGTACGATCCGGCGCCGGTCGAAGCGATCGGCGGCGACCCCGCCGACGAACCCCAGCAGCAGCACCGGCGCCAGCTGCGCGAAGCCGACCAGCCCCAGCAGGACCGTCGAGTGCGTCAGCCGCCAGACCAGCCAGCCCTGCGCCAGCCCCTGCATCCACGAGCCGGTCAGCGAGACGAGCTGGCCGAAGAAGAAGAGCCGGAAGTTGCGGTGGCGCAGCGCGCGCAGGGTCCGGCTGAGAACGGCGGAGGGCATCGAGCGGCCATTCTAGCCGCGATGGCCGGGCCCGGCCTTCACGGGGTGTCCCGCGCTACGCGTAGCGCGTGATCACCTCGTCGAAGCGCAGCTGCACGTCGCTGCACAGCGCCGTGAAGCCGCCCGCCGACAGGCCGAGGCGCCGCGCGGCATTCTCCTGCAGGTGGGGCCGGCCGATCGCCGACGCGTTCGGTCCCGCGAGCGCTCCGTGGGCCGCGGCGTTGGCGGCGTGGACGGCGTCGCAGATCGGCGCGCGCCCCTCGTCCGGGGCGTGGTGGAAGCAGACCCCGCGCACGATCGGCTCGGGGAGATTCCAGTGCTGCGCGACGAGGGCGGCCAGCTCGGCGTGGTGCACGGAGACCAGCTCGACCTCGGCCGCGAGGGCGGCCTGCTGTCCCCGTTCGCGGGCCTGCCGCAGGAAGAGCAGCGAATCCGCGGACAGCAGGCGCGACAGCAGGAGCTTGCCGAAGTCGTGGAGCAGCGCCGCGGTGTAGGTCTCGACCGGGACCGCGACCCGGCAGTGCAGCGGCAGGCACTCGGCGGCCAGCGCGGCCGCGACGGAGTGGCGCCACAGCTCGCCCTCGGACATCCCGTAGGCCGGGAGCGCGCGCAGCATCCGGTCGCGCACCGCGGAGCCCATGGCGAGCGAGACGACCTGTGCCATCCCGAGCCGCACGACCGCCTGCTGCACGTCGGAGACCGTGCCCGAGCGCTGGTGGGCGGCGGAGTTCGCGACGCGGAGCAGGCGCGAGGTCAGGACCTGGTCGAACCCGATCGCGTCGAGCACTTCGCGCATCGACCACTGGTCCCGGGCGGCGAGCGCCATCAGCCGGACCGCGCTGTCGGAGAGGGGAGCGAGGTCGCTCGCGTCGGCAATCAGCGCGTCGAGGTCGATCACGGTCGACATCCGGTCCTCCGCCCGCCCGGGGATCCCCCGGGCCGGCCATCCCGCGCCGCGGCGGCCGCGGCGGGGCGATCCTGCCCGGCCGGTGCGCGCCGGCCGGGCCCTTCCGGGAAGATAGGTCCCGTGGCCGAGGGGGGGCACAGGCGGCTATCCTCCGGACCCGGCGCGGGCCCGTTCCCCCCCGCCGCCGCCCCGCCCGCGCACCCGGAGACCCCATGGCCCGCCTCGACCCCCACTCCTTTTTCGACGACTCCCAGCCCGTCACCCGGTCGATCGACTGGACGGCGACGGTCGACTTCGGCTCGAAGCGCCTCGCCGGCACCGCGACCCTCCGGCTGGCCGGGCCCGCCGCCGCCGGCCCGTTCGACCTCGACACCAAGGGGCTGGCGATCCGCGGCGTCCGGACCGGCGACGGCCGGGAGATCGCGTGGGAACTCGGGCCGGACGATCCGATCCTGGGCCGGCGCCTGCGCCTGGCGCTGCCGGCCGGGACCGAGCGCGTCGTCCTGGACTACGAGGCCGCGCCCGACGCCGTCGCGCTGCAGTGGCTCGAGCCGCAGCAGACGGCCGGGAAGCGGCACCCGTTCCTCTTCAGCCAGTGCCAGGCGATCCACGCCCGGACGATCCTGCCGTGCCAGGACAGCCCGCGCGTTCGCGTGAGCTACACGGCCGAGGTGACCGTCCCCGAGCCGCTGGTCGCGGTGATGTCGGCCGGATCGACCGGCTCGCGTCCCGGGCCGGCGCCCGGCACCCGGACCTTTACCTTCGAGATGCCGCAGCCGATCCCGTCGTACCTGCTGGCGCTGGCCGTCGGGAACCTCGCGGCGAAGGACGTCCACCCGCGCTGCCGCGTCTGGGCCGAGCCGGAAGTCGTCGAGGCCGCGGCCTAGGAGTTCGGCGAGGTCGGGACGATGCTCGAGCGGGCCGAGGCGCTGTTCGGCCCCTACGAGTGGGACCGCTACGACATGCTCGTCCTGCCGCCGTCGTTTCCCTACGGCGGGATGGAGAACCCGCGGCTGACCTTCCTGACGCCGACGCTGCTGGCCGGCGACCGCTCGCTGGTCGACGTCGTGACCCACGAGCTGGCCCACTCCTGGACCGGCAACCTGGTCACCAACGCGACGATGGACCACTTCTGGCTCAACGAGGGGTTCACGGTCTGGGCCGAGCGCCGGATCCTCGAGGCGCTGCACGGCGAGGACGCGGCCGCGGTGGCCTGGGCGATCGGGCAGAAGGGAATGGACGGGGCCTTCGCGCGCTTCGGAATGGACTCGCCGTTCACCCGCCTGCGGACCGACCTGACCGGCGTCGACCCGGACGACGCCTACTCGCAGATCCCCTACGAGAAGGGGGCGCGCTTCGTCGTGCTGCTCGAGCGCCACGCCGGGCGCGAGCGCTTCGAGCGCTTCATCCGGCAGTACATCGAGCGCTTCCACTTCCAGTCGATCACGACCGAGGAGTTCCTGGCGTTCCTGGAGGAGGAGCTGCCGGGCGCCGCAGCGGCGGTGGGGGCGCAGGAGTGGCTGTACGAGACGGGCCTCCCGAAGAACGCGCCGGCCTTCCACTCGGCCACGCTCGAGCGGCTCGAATCGGCGGCGGTCGGGTGGAGCAAGGGGGTGCGTCCCGACGCGTCCCACGCCGCGCGCTGGCCGGCCGCGCACCTGCTGGTCTACCTGCAGAACCTGCCGCGGCCGCTGCCGGCCGCCGACTGCGCGGCGCTCGACGGTACGCTGTCGCTGACCGGCCGCGGCAACTACGAGATCCTCGTCGAGTGGCTGGCGATCGCGACCGCCTCGGACTACGAGCCGGTCTTCCCGCGCGTGCGCGAGGTGCTGACGACGGTCGGGCGGATGAAGTACCTGCGGCCGCTGTACGGCGCGCTCGGCACGAGCGCGCGCACGCGGGCGCTGGGGCGCGCGATCTTCGAGGACGCGAAGGACGGCTACCATCCGCTCTCGCGCCGGGTGGTCGAATCGGTGATGGAGTCGTGGCCGGCTGCTTGAGCAGCGGAATCACGCGGAGGAGGGAAGCCCGATGAAGTTCCTGTTGAGCCTGGTCATCACCGCGCTCGCGCTGGCCGCGGCGGCGCAGATCGTGCCGGGGATCAGCTACGGCACGCCCAGGGACCTGGCGCTGATGGCGCTGGTCGTGGGCCTCGTCAACGCGATCATCGCGCCGGTCGTGAAGCTCCTGAGCTGCCCGTTCATCATCCTCACGCTGGGGCTGGCGATCCCGATCATCAACGCGCTGATGCTGCTGCTCGCGACCAAGATCGCCTCGATGTTCGGGATCAACTTCCGCGTCGACGGGTTCTGGCCGGCGCTGTTCGGCGCGCTCCTGATCTCGGTCGTGTCGATCGTGCTGGGGGCGGTGACGGGGGCGTTCCGCAGCGACGAGAAGCGCTGACGGGTGCCGGTGTGGGGAGGATTCACTCCTCCCCGCGCACCCGCCCGCGGTGGCGCTTCACGGACCCGCGCCGCACCTTCTCCTCCCGGCGCCGCACCTTCTGCGCCCGCGGCACGCGGGTCTCGAAGCGCGGCGCCTCCTCCGCCAGCGCCCAGCGCAGCAGCTCGACGAACCGCTCCCGCGCCGCGTCGCGGTTGGCGGCCTGGCTGCGCGAGGACTGGGCCACGACCCGCAGCACGCCGTCCTTCGAGATCCGGGTCGCGAGGCGGTCCATGATCCGCGCCCGCTGGTCGTCGTCGAGCGCGGCGGAGTGCGCGACGTCGAACAGCAGCGTCGCGCGCGAGCTGACCTTGTTGACGTGCTGGCCCCCCGGCCCTCCGCTGCGCGAGAAGGCGAACGACACCGCCTCGTCGGGCAGCGCGAGGCCGGGGAGGATTTCGATCATCGGTGGGCCCCGTGCGTGGTCGGGCCGGCACGGAGGCCGGCCCCTACGCCATTCGGGCCGGCACGGAGGCCGGCCCCTACGCCTCTCGGCGGCACGGGCCGGCCCCTACCTTCGGGCCGGCACGGAGGCCGGCCCCTACGCCTTTCGGGCCGGCACGGAGGCCGGCCCCTACGCCTTTCGTCTCTTCGGGGCGCCGCCGGCGAAGCTGGCCGGCAGCTCCTCGAACAGCGCCGCCGCGGCCTCGTTGCCGCGGTAGAACTGGTCCAGGTCGAACTTCTCGTTCGGCGCGTGGAGGTTGTCGTCCGGCAGGCCGATCCCCATCAGCACCGCCGGCACGCCGAGCAGCTTGCCGAAGGTCCCGACGACCGGGATCGAGCCCCCCTCGCGCATGAAGACCGGGGCCTTGCCGAACGAGCGCTTGAGCGCGCGGGCCGCCGCGGCCAACGCCGGGTGGTCGGTCTCGGCCAGCCAGGCCTCGCCGCCGTGGAGGTTCTTCACCTCCACGCGGACCGCCTTCGGGGCGATCTTCTTGATGTAGGCGATCACCTGCTTCGCGATCTCGTCCGGCTTCTGGTAGGGGACGAGGCGCATCGAGATCTTGATGTGGGCCTCGGCCGGGATCACGGTCTTGGCCCCCGCGCCGGTGAAGCCGCCCCAGATTCCGTTGACCTCCAGCGTCGGCCGGGCCCCGGTCCTTTCGAGCGTCGTGAACCCCTTCTCGCCGAACAGCTCGGGCGCGCCCAGCTCCTTCTTGTACTTCGCGTCCTTGTGCGGCAGCGCGGCGAAGGCCTTGCGCTCGGCCGCGGTCAGCTTGCGGACCTTGTCGTAGAAGCCGGGAACCCTGATCTTGCCGTTCATGTCCTTCAGTCCCGCGACGAGCTGCGCCGCCGCGAAGGCCGGGTTGATCACCGCGCCGCCGAAGCTGCCGGAGTGCAGGTCGGACTTGGTGCCGTAGAGGTCGACCTGGAGGTAGACCAGGCCGCGCAGCGCGTGGGTGATCGACGGCACCCCCTTCGCGAAGAAGCCGGTGTCGGAGACCAGCACCGCGTCGCACTTCAGCAGGTCCTTGTGGGCCTTGAGGAAGTCGTCCAGCGACGGGGAGCCGACCTCCTCCTCCCCCTCGATCAGGAACTTGACGTTGACGGGGCAGGTGCCGCCGGTCTTCAGGTGCGCCTCGAGCGCGTTGGCGTAGATGATCATCTGGCCCTTGTCGTCGCAGGCGCCGCGCGCGAAGAGCTTGCCGTCGCGCACGGTCGGCTCGAAGGGGGGCGTCGTCCAGAGCTCGAGGGGATCGACCGGCTGGACGTCGTAGTGGCCGTAGACCAGGACCGTCGGCGCGCCCGGCGCGCCGAGCCACTCGCCGTAGACGATCGGATGCTTCGGGGTGTCGAACAGCTCGACGCGCGTGCAGCCCGCCGACCGGAGCCGGTCCTTCACCCAGACGCCCGCGCGGCGCACCTCGCCGGCGAGTTCGGGATCGGTGCTGATCGAGGGGATGCGGAGCAGCTCATTCAGCTGGTCGAGGTGACGCTCACGGTTCTCGCGGATGAACTTGACGGCTGCGCTCATCGGTTCCTTCCCGGCAACGCCGGCAGGCCGGGGCGGGTCAGCACCAGCTGCAGGTCGTTGAGATAGCGCGAGGCGAACCCCGCCTCGCAATAGGCGAAGTAGTACTCCCAGGTCCGCTGGAATCGGTCGTCGAATCCGAGCCGCGCCAGCTCGGCCGCGTGCGCCAGGAAGCGGCGGCGCCAGGCGGCGAGGGTCGGCGCATAGTGCGGCCCGACGTTCTCGAGCGCCTCGACCACGAGGGTCGAGGCGCGGGTCATTGCCTCGCACAGCGCGGTGAGCGAAGGGATGACCGCGCCGGGGAAGATGTACTTCTGGATCCAGTCGACGCGCTCGAGGTAGCCCTCGTAGCGCTGGTCGGGCAGCGTGATGACCTGGAGCACGGCCCGCCCGCCCGGAGCGAGCAACCGATCGACGGCGGCGAAGAAGGCGCCGAAGTACTCGTGGCCGACCGCCTCCAGCATCTCGATCGAGACGACCCGGTCGTAGACGCCGGTCGCGGCGCGGTAGTCGCACAGCTCGATCGCCACCCGGTCCGAGAGCCCGGCCTCGTGGGCCCGCGCCAGCGCCCAGGCGCGCTGCTCCCCGGAGACGGTCAGCCCCGTGACGCGCACACCGTACTCGCGGGCCGCGATCAGCGCGGTCGAACCCCAGCCGCAGCCGATCTCGAGCAGGTGCATCCCCGGCGCGAGCCGGGCCTTGTCGAGGACCGCCCGGACCTTGCGCCGCTGCGCCGCCTCGAGCGGCTCGTCGTCGCACTCGAACAGGCCGCACGAGTAGGTCATCGACTCGTCGAGGAAGAGCCGGAAGAAGTCGTTCCCGAGGTCGTAGTGCGCGCGGATGTTCCGGCGGCTCCCGCCGGGGCTGTTGCGCCGGCGGAGGTGATCCAGCCGGTCGGCCAGCCGGCGGACGAGGCCGGGCCGCCCGGCGTCGCCCGCGAGCACCTCTTCGTTGGCGATGAACAGCGCGATCACCGCGACGAGGTCGGGCGTCACCCAGTCGCCGTCGACGAAGGCCTCGCCGAAGCCGAGGTCGCCGCCCAGCGCGACGCGCGGGAAGAAGGCCCAGCGCCGGACGTCGATCGTCGCCTCGGGCGCCTCCGGGGCGCCGGCGGCACCGTCGGCGACGGAGGCCCCGAAGCGGCGCACCGCGCCGTCCGGGAGGCGCACCTCCAGCGTGCCGCGCTCGATCGCCGCCAGCTCCGCCAGGACGCGCGCCGCCGCCCGGCGCTCGACGAGGCCCGGCGGAGAAGCGGGGAGCGCGGCTGCTGCGGGCGCCGCCGTGGCTGCCGGCGCGGCCGGGGGTGCGACGGAGGCCGGGAGCGCGCCGGGAGCGCAGGAGGCGTGGGGTTCGGCGGGGAGCAGGCTCATCGGGACCGTCCGGACCATTCACGATAGCAGACCGGCGGGCCGGGTTGCCCCCGCCGGACCCGGGGGGTAGCCTCGCCCGGCCTCCACCCGGGAGCGCCGGAGCGCCGAGATGCAGGGCCGCATCACCGTCAACGGGATCCGCTTCCACGCCTTTCACGGCCTGACGAAGCTCGAGCGCCAGATCGGCGTGCGGCACCGCGTCGACATCGCGATGAAGGCCGACATCGAGAAGGCGGCCGAGACCGACCGGATCGAGAACACCGTCGACTACCGCGAGATCCACGACATCGTGATCCGGATCGGGCGCCAGAACTCCTTCTACCTGATCGAGACGCTCGCGGTGCGGATCGCGAAGGAGATCATGGACCGCTGCGGCTGCGACGAGGTCCGCGTCTCGGTGCAGAAGGAGACGCCGGTGCTCGACGGGATGGTCGACTCGGTGGGGGTCGAGGTGACGCTCGAGAAGGAGCCGGCCGCGCCATGAGACTGCGCCGCGAGTACCGCTTCGAAGCCAGCCATGTCCTGCCGCGTCACCCGGGGGCCTGCTCGCGCCTGCACGGCCACAGCTACCGCTTCATCGTCGAGCTCGAGGGGCCGATCGACGCGACCTCGGGGATGGTGATCGACTTCGGCGACCTCGACGCGATCGTCAAGCAGCGCGTGCTCGACCGGGTCGACCACCGCCACTGGAACGACCTGCTCGAGAACCCGACCGCGGAGTGGATCTCGGTCTGGATCTGGGACCAGCTGAAGCCCGCTCTGCCGGGGCTGACCGCGCTGGAGATGTTCGAGGTCGAGGGGGCGTCGTGCTTCTACCGCGGCGACTACGCGGTGCAGGGGACGCCGGCGGGGGGGCCGTGAACCGCGAGCGAATGGAACGCGGGATCCGCGAGTTCCTCGAGGGGCTCGGTGAGGCCGGCGCGTTCCCGGGCGGGATGACTCCCGGGGAACTGCTGCGCGAGACCCCGCGCCGCGTGGCCGCGGCCTTCGCCGACGACCTGCTGGCCGGCTACGGCGAGGACCCCGACGCGCACCTCGAGCCGGTGCCGCTGGCCGGGGCTGCCGGCCCGGTCGTGCTGCACGGCATCCGATTCGTCTCGGTCTGCGCCCACCACCTGCTGCCGTTCCGCGGCCAGGCCAGCGTCGGTTTCGTGCCCGACGGGGCGCACGTCGGGATCGGGGGGATCGCCCGGCTGGTCGATACGCTGGCCCGGCGGCTGACCCTCCAGGAGGCCCTGACGGCGGAGATCGCCGACCGCCTGGCGGTCCGCTTGCGCCCGCGCTCGGTCGTGGTCAGGATCGAGGCCGAACACCTGTGCCTCTCGGTGCGCGGGGCCCGGAAGACCGGGCACGTGCTCGAGACGCTCGAGCGCCGGGGGGAGCCGTCGGCGGAGCTCGAGCGGATGATGCTCGCGCCGGCCGGGCGCGGGTAAAGGGCGGCGGGAGGCCACGATGGAGATCGGCGTTGAACGTCGCGGGGATGTGACCGTCCTGCGGCCGCGCGGCGAGCTCAAGGTCGGCGGCCCCGACCTGGTGCTGCGAGCGGCCTTCGACCGGGCGATCGACGAGGGGAGCCGCCGGATCGTGCTCGACCTGGTCGAGGTCCACTTCGTCGACAGCTCGGGCCTGGGCGAGATGGTGGCGGCGCTGAAGAAGCTGCGGGCCGGGGCGGGGGACCTCAAGCTCGCGTCGGCCAACCGGCGCGTGGCGGAGACGCTGCGGATCACCCAGCTCGTGCGGGTGCTGGAGATGCACGACAGCGCCGCGGGGGCGGTCGCCTCGTTCCACTGACGGGACGCTCCCGCGGGCGCACCGCGCGCGCCGTGGGCTATCCTCGCCGGGTGACCGGCATCGCTCTCACGCTCGTCCTCGCGCTCGGATCGGCGCCGGCGTCGGCGTCGGCTGTGAAACCGCCGTCGCAGCTCCCGGCAACGCCTCCGCTCGCGCTCCTCCCCGCGGCCCCCAGCCTGTTCGACACGATCGATCCCGGCGTCGCCGTGGCCCCGCCACGCGTCCGCGTCGGGCTCAGCACCGACCGGCGGGAGGTTGCGCTCGGCTCGACCGCGGGCCGGCTGCGGCTGCTCGACGGGAAGGGCGGGGCCGAACTCTGGACCGATCGCGCGGCGGGACCGGTCCGCGTGGTGCGCGACGTGGGGATCGAGGACCGCGACGCGACGCTGGAGGAGGTGCGGCGGATCCAGGTCGGCGCGTTCCGCGACGAGCCCCAGGCCAAGGACCTCGGGGCCCGGCTCGAGACCGAGCTGCGGCAGCCGGCGATCACCTACTGGGACTCCGACCGGAACGTCTGGCGGGTCCGGATCGGCGAGGCGACCGAGCCCGAGGCGCTGAAGCCGCTCCTGGCGCAGGTCCGCGAGAGCGGCTACCCCGACGCGTGGATCGTGCGCGAGCCGGTGCGGCGGCTCGCAGGGGCGTCGCTGCGGCTGCTCGACGCGCGCTGGAACGTGAAGGCGGTTGCGACCGACCGGATCGTCGCCGTGCCGCCGGCGGGGGCGCTGGTCACCGTCGAGGGGCGGCCGTACCGCGGCCTGGTCGAGGTCCGGCTGACCCCCTACGGCGAGGTGCTGGCGATCAACGAGATCGGCGTCGAGGACTACCTGCGCGGCGTCGTGCCGGAAGAACTGGGCCCGAACCTCTACCCCGAGCTGGAGGCGCAGAAGGCCCAGGCGGTCGCCGCGCGAACCTACGCCTTCGGGAACCTCGGGCAGTTCGTCACCGACGGCTACGACATGTGCGACACGCCCCGCTGCCAGGTCTACCGCGGCGCCGGGAGCGAGCAGCCGCTGTCGGATCGCGCGATCCGCGAGACGCGCGGAGAGATCCTCGTCTGGAACGGCGCACCCGTGAACGCGCTGTTCACCTCGACCTGCGGCGGTCACACCGAGGACGTCGAGCTGGTCTTCCCGGAGTGGGACTATCCCTACCTGCGCGGCGTGCCGTGCGGGCTCCCCCGAAGGAACGCGCCCAGCGCGGCGCGACGCTGGTCGGAAACCCGGTCGCCTCGGTCCCCGGCGCGCCCGACCCCGGACCGGAGCCGCTCGAGCTCGGCCGGCTGGTGGCCCACGGGATCGTCGGCCGCGAGGCCTACGACCCCGGCTGGCGCACGGTTCCGGTGCAGGCCGGCGAGGCCTGGCGCTGGTTCGCCGCCCTGGCGGCGCAGGCCGGCAAGCCGGCGCCGGCCGTGGTGACCGATCCTGCCGGGCGGCTCGCGCTCTGGCGCGCCACCGCCGCGCTGCTCGGCGTCGAGGGGAGCGAGCTGGTCGCTCCCGGCGACGAGGCGCTGGTGCTGGCGGTCGAGGACGCCGACCTCGTGGCGCCCGAGGACCTGCCGCTGGTCGCGGCGCTGTTCGCGCGCGGGCTCGCGCATCCCGATACCGAGGGGCGGCTCGATCCCGGGGGGATCCCGACCCGGGGCGAGGTGCTGGGGTGGATCGCGCGCGCCGCCGACCAGTACGCGGCGGTCCCGCTGGAGGAAGCGCAGGTCGCAACGGCGCCCCCCGGCGGCCCGGTGAAGATCGCCTCCCGCTCGGGCAAGCGCGAGTGGACGCTGGCGATCGCGCCCGACCTGCTGGCGGAGGTCGGCGGGTCCTGGCACCGCGTCGGGCGGGTCGACCTGCTGCCCGGTGACCGCGTCCTGGTCGCGGCCGACGACGGCCGCGTCACGCTGGTCGCCCTGCAGGAGCGGGCCGGCAGCTCGGACGACCGGACCAGCTCGAAGTACCGCTGGACGAAGATCAAGGACCGCGCGGACCTCGAAACCTCGCTGGCCCCGGTCGCGCCGGTCGGCGAGCTGCGCGACCTCCGGATCATCGCGCGCGGCCGTTCGGGACGGGTCACGGCGATGGAGATCGTCGGTGTCGACGGGCGGGCGATCGTCGAGGGGTTCCGGCTGCGGCGCGCGCTCGACCTGCCGGAGACGCTGTTCTCCATGGACGTCCAGCGCGACCGCGACGGCACGCTGCGCCGCGTCACCTTCCGCGGCCGCGGCTGGGGTCACGGCGTCGGGATGTGCCAGGTCGGCGCATTCGGGATGGCCCGGCGCGGCACCGGCTACCGCGAGATCCTGACCCACTACTACACGGGGGTCGTCCTGGCGAAGGTGCCCTGATGGGGGACGCCGCTCCCGGAACGGCGGCGCAGCCGGGCGTAGCGCCTCTGACGGTATCCGCGCAGCCGGCAACGCGGCGCGAAGCCCGGCGCGAAGCCCGGCACGAAGCCCGCCGCGGTCTCGTCGTCGCGCTCGCCGCGCTGCTCCTGCTGGCCGCCTTCCGGCTGGTGCGCGCCGCGTGGGGCGGGCCGTGAGCGCGCGGCCCGTCGTCGCGATCTACGGGCCGACCGGGACGGGCAAGACGCGGCTCGCGGCCGCGCTCGCCGACCGCCTCCCGTGCCGGCTGATCTCGTGCGACGCATTGCAGGTCTATCGCGATTTCCAGGTGGCGACGGAGAAGCCGCGCGGGGCCGAAGCGCGTCACCCCTGGGCGCTGGTCGACTGGGCCGAGCCGACGCGCGACGTGAACCTCGGCGAGTGGGTCCGTGCGGCCGAGGCCGAGATCCGGGCCGCGCACGCCGCGGGTGAGGTTCCGGTCGTCGCCGGCGGGACCGGGCTCTACCTGCGCGGCCTGCTCAAGGGGGTGGCGGCCGCCCCGCCCCGCGATGCCGCGCTGCGCCGGCGGCTCGAGGCGCTCGCCGAGCGGCGGGGGGTGCCGTACCTCCACCGCGTGCTGTCACGGCTCGACCCCGCCACCGCCGCGCGCCTGGCGCCGCGCGACCGGCAGCGGATCGAGCGGGCGCTCGAGGTGCGGATCGCCGCCGGGGCGTCCCTGTCCGACCTGCAGGGGAGCGGTTTCGCCGGTCCGGACCGGTTCGCCACGCTGCGCGTCGGTCTCACGCTGCCGCGCGAGACGCTCTACGCGCTGCTCGATGCGCGTGCCGCCGGCTACCTTGCGGCCGGGCTCGTGGAGGAGGTCCGCTGGCTGCTCGAGACGCGGCACGTGCCGCGCACCGCCAACGCCTTCCGCGCCCTCGGCTACCGCGAGACGCTGGCCTGGCTCGACGACCCGCGGGCGGCCGGCGGCGAGGCGGCCCTGCTGGAGCGGATCCAGCGCAATACACGGCACTACGCAAAGCGGCAGGTCACCTGGTTCCGGGGCGAGCGGGGCACGACGTGGTTCGATCCCCGCGAGCCGGACCTCGCGGACCGGCTGGCGGCGCAGGTCCGCCGGGCCGGGGGGTAGACGAACGGCCCGCGGCTGGGGCCTATAATGCCGCCCATGAGCGCCGAGGAGCAGGATCTTCAGACCACTCTACTGTCCCGCTTCCGCCGCGAGAACACGACCGTCGCGGTGTGGCTGGTGAGCGGCAAGCGGCTCGTCGGCCGGATCAAGGGCTACGACCGCTTCACCCTGCTGCTCGAACACGCCGGCGCCGACCACCTCGTGTTCAAGCACGCGGTCGCGACGATCGGCCCCGCCCGCGACTTCCCGCGGGACGACATGCGCTAGCCCGGATCATCCACGAAGGGCCGGGCTAGCGGCGGAAGAGGCCGCCGCCGCGGCCGGCGGGTGCCGGCTCGGCCTGGGTGAGCTCGCGGATCCGCGCCTGCAGGCGCTCGATCTTCGCGTCGTACTCGGAACGCTGGGCCTCGAAGCCGCGCGCCAGCCGCTCGCGCTCCTCCTCGAACTGCTGCTCCTTCGACTCCCGCTCGGAATCGGCCTCGAAGCGGGAGCGCAGTTCGGCCTGCAGCTGGGTGATCCGCTCGTCGCGCTCGGTCAGGTCCTGCTTGTGGCGCTCCTGGAGGTCGTCGTAGAGCTTCTCCACCTCGAGCAGCTTGTGGATCCGCGAGTAGTCGGCGTTCGAGGGCATGGCGCCTTCCTCTCCGGGGGCGTCGGACCCCTGGGCGGCAAAGAAGAACTTGCGCAGCATCAGGTCGAGGTCGCCGGGGTTGCCCGAGATCTCCATCGCCGTCTGCTTGGAAACGACGTTGTTGATCACGAGGGCCGCGAGCGACTGGTTCATCGACTGCATCTTGTAGTAGGAGACCGAGCGCTCCAGCTCTTCGGCGATCTCGCCGATGTTCCCCTCGCGGATCAGCTTGCCGATCCGCGGCGAGTCGCGGAGGATCTCGACGGCCGCGACCATCCCCTTGCCGTCGGCGCGCTCGACGAGCTGCAGGCTGACCACCGCCTTCAGCACCTCGGCCAGCTGCTGGCGCACCTGCCGGTGCTGCTCGGCGGGGAACATGTCGATCACGCGGTCGATCGTCTGCGGGGCGGAGTTGGTGTGCAGGGTCGTGAAGACGACGTGGCCGGTCTCGGCCGCGGTGACCGTGGTGCTCATCGTCGGCAGGTCGCGGTTCTCGCCGACCATGATCACGTCGGGGTCCTGGCGCAGCGCGTTGCGCAGCGCGTCGGCGAAGCTGGTCGTGTCGGCACCGACCTCGCGCTGCGTGACCGCCGCCATCCCGTCGGTCAGCAGGAACTCGATCGGGTCCTCGATCGTCACGATGTGAACGAGACGCTTGGCGATGACCTCGTTCATGATCGCGGCCAGCGTCGAGGACTTGCCCGAGCCGGTGGGGCCGGTGATCAGGATCAGCCCCTGCCGCAGGTCGGCCAGCTCCTTCAGGACGTCCGGGAGGCCCCAGTCGTCGAGCGACGGGAAGACGAAGGGGACGCGCCGGAAGACCGCCGCCAGCGTTCCGCGCTGGAAGAAGATCGTGCCCCGGAAGCGCGAGACCCCCGGCACCGAGTAGCCGAACTCGCAGGCCAGCCGGGTGTCGAGCTGCTCGAGCTGGCGCGCGTTGAGGGCGCCCTTCAGCATCGCGTCCAGCTCGGTCGGCTTGAAAGGAGGCCCCTTGAGCGGGACGAGTTTCCCCTTCAGCCGCAGGAGGGGCGGCCGCATCGGCTTGAGGTGCAGGTCGGAGGCCTCCTGCTGGACCATGAAGCGCAGGAGGTCGTCGAGCTTGAACGCCGACTTGGCCGTCTCCGACGCGACGCACTCGACCGTGCTCACATCCGCTCCGTTCCCGCCCGGTGGCGGGGCCCAGGACATCCCAGGCGAATCTAGGTTTCGGCGGGGCGCCGGTCCAACCCGGCCGCCGGCGGCACGCTCCGGGCCGGGGCGGGGCCCGGCAGGGCCGGCCGGGGCAGGCCGGGATCGAGGCCGGGGCCGGGGCGCGTAGAATCGCGCCATGCGGGCCCTGGATCCGATCCTCCGCCAGCTGACCCTGGCCAACCAGCTCACCCTGCTGCGCCTGGCGGCGATCCCTGCCTTCGCCCTGCTCCTGCTCGAAGGACAGACCGGGTGGGCGCTCGTGGTCTACCTCGGGGCGGCGATCACCGACCGGCTGGACGGGATCGCGGCCCGGCGGCTGGGCCAGTTCACGCCGCTGGGGGCCTTCCTCGACCCCGCCGCCGACAAGATCCTGATGCTCGTCACCTACCTCCTGCTGGCCCTGCCGGACCACCCCCGGACCTTTCCGCATTTCGCGCTCGATCACCACGTCCCGGCCTGGCTGACGCTGCTCGTCGTGCTGCGCGACCTGCTGATCGTGATCGTCGCGCTGGGGCTCTACCTCGCGCACCACGAGACCCGGTTCGCCCCGAGCCGGCTGGGGAAGTGGAACACCGGCTGGGAGATGGGGACCGCGGGGGTGTTTCTGCTGGCGAACGTCTGGGACCGCGTCCCGGAAGAGCTGCTCGTCTTCGGCGTCTGGAGCACGGCCGCGATGCTGGTCGCCTCGGGGGTCTCCTACCTGATGCGCCTCGGGCAGTCGATGCGCACCGCGAGCGGCGCGTGATCGCCGGCGTGGAGGTCCGGGCGCGGCTCGAGCTGTCGCGCGTCCTGGAGATGATCGCCGAGGGGACCCGCACCCCGATGGGGCACGACCAGGCGCTGGCGCTGGCCCCCGTCGCGGTCCCGGACGACGCGCTGCGGGCCCAGGAGCGGGCCGCCGGGATGCGGCGGGTCCACGCCGAGCGCGGGCGCCTCCCGATGGTCGCGGTCGAGGACCCGGCCGGCGTGCTCGTCGAACTGGCGGTCGCCGGGCGCACCCTGCCGGGCCGCGAGATCTTCGAGACCGTGCGGCTGCTCGTGGTGGCGCGCGAGGTCGCGGGCTTCCTGCGCGCGCTCGATCCCGACGAGTTCCCGGCGCTGGCGGGGGAATGGGCCCGCTTTCCCGAGCTGGAAGGGGTCGTCGGCTCGATCGAGGGGAACCTCAGCCCGGCCGGCTTCGTCGAGGACCACGCCTCGCCCGAGCTGGGCCGCGTGCGGCGCGACATCCGCCAGCTCTCGGAGCGGCTGACCGAGACGCTGCAGAAGATCCTGCGCGCCGAGGCCGGAGGCCCGGTGCTGCAGGACGACTTCATCACGGTCCGCAACAACCGCTTCGTGCTGCCGGTGCGTACCGACGCCCCGCGCCGCTTCTCCGGGATCGTCCACGCCACCTCCGGCAGCTCGCACACGCTCTTCATCGAGCCGATGGAGACGGTCGAGATCAACAACCAGCTGGTCGCGCTCAAGGACGAGGAGCAGCGCGAGGTCGAGCGGATCCTGACGATGTACACCGAGCTGCTGCGGGCCGCGCGCGAGGAGATCGCGGAGACGGCGCGCGTGCTGGGCGAGCTCGACCGGCTGGAGGCGATCGCGCGCTGGGCCGACGCCGTGCGCGCCGTGCAGCCCGACCTGCAGCCGGGCGGGGGGCTGCGGCTGCGGCGCGCGCGCCACCCGGTGCTCGAGGCGACGCTGGCCGCGGCCGACCCGCCGCGCGCGATGGTGCCGGTCGACGTCGACCTGCCGCGCGAGCTGCGCGCGCTCGTGATCTCGGGGCCCAACGCGGGCGGGAAGACGGTCGCGCTCAAGACGATCGGCCTGATCGCGCTGATGGCGCACACCGGACTGCCGGTCCCGGCCGACGAGGCCGCGATGCCGCTCTTCTCGACGGATCGACGCCGACATCGGCGACGAGCAGTCGATCGCCGAGAGCCTGTCGACCTTCGCCAGCCACGTGAAGAACCTGGCGACGGTGCTGGCCGGCGCGCAGCCGCCGGCGCTGGCGCTGATCGACGAGATCGGGACCGGGACCGACCCCGCCGAGGGGGCCGCGCTGGGGACCGCGACGCTCGACCGGCTGGTCCAGCTCGGGGTCCACGTCGTGGCCACCACGCACCACGCGGCGATCAAGGCCTGGGCCTACCGCGCCCAGGGCGCGCTCAACGCCGCCTGCGACTTCGACCAGGCGACGCTGCGGCCGACCTACCGGCTGGTCCCCGGCGTGGCCGGGGCGTCGATCGGGCTGACGATGGCCGAGCAGCTGGGACTCGACCCGACGATCGTGGCCGAGGCGCGGCGGCGGCTCGACCCGACCGGGGTCGAGACCGCGACCGTGCTCGACGCGGTCCGCAGCCTCGCCTCCGACCTCGAGACGCGGCGCGCGGAGCTGACCGAGACGCGGCGCCGGCTGGAGCGCGAGGCCGCCGCGCGCGACGCCGAGCGCCGGGCCGACGAGGAGAAGCGCCGCGCCGAGTGGACGCGGCGGGTGGAAGAGATGACGCGGGCCTTCCGCGCCGAGGCGGAACGGATGCTCAAGCGGCTCGACGACGTGCGCGAGAAACGCCTGCTGGACCGTGAGCGCGCGGCGCGCGAGCGCGAGTTGAAGGAACGCTTCGCCGAGGAGGTCGCGGCGGCGCGACGGACCGAGCCGCCCCCCGCGGCGTGGACGCCGGAGGAGGGGGGGAAGGTCCTCGTCGCCTCGCTCGGCCGCGAAGGGGTGATCCGCGGGATCATCGGGGCGCGGGCCGAGGTCCGGCTGGGGGCGGCGATCTTCACCGTGCCGGTGGACGACCTGCGGCCGGCCGCGCCGCCGCCGGCGGCCGGCGGGGCGGGGGCGCCGGTTGCGCCGCGCGGGCCGCGCACGGGCGCGGACGCCGGGCGCGCAGGGAAGCACCCGATCGGACGGTCCGCCGAGGCCGCGGAGCGCGCCGCGGTGCGCGAACTGATCCTGCTCGGCTATCGCGTCGACGAGGCGCTCGACGCGGTCGACAAGTACCTCGACGAGGCGCAGCTCGCCGGGTTGACCGAGGTCCGGCTGGTCCACGGCTTCGGCACCGGCGCGCTGAAGAAGGCGATCCGCGAGCACGTCAGCGCGCACGCCGAGGTCGTGTCGTGGCGCGACGGGCGGCCGGACGAGGGGGGAGGCGGCGCGACCGTCGTCGCTCTCCGGACCGAGTGAGCGAGGGCCGGCCGGCGCGCCGGTCCGGGCGCCTCGCCCTGGCAGCCGCGGGCGGGATCGCAGCCGTCCTGCTGCTCGCGACCGTCGCGATCGCACTGCGCCCCGGGATCGCCTTCGCGCTCGCGCGCCGCGCCGCCTACCTGCGCGCCGGTGCCGAGTGGGGGACGGTCGAGGTCGGCGGCGAGCGGCTCGGCTGGATCGCCGTCGGCTCGGGCCCGCCGATCGTGCTGGTCCATGGGATGCGGGCCGAGGCCTCGATCATGACGCCGCTCGCCCGCGCGCTGGCCGACCGCGGCTGGCGGGTCGTTGCACTCGACCTGCCGGGTCACGGCCGCTCCGCCGCACCGCGCGGGCCGGTCGAGATCGACCGGATCGGCGAGGTGGTGCTCGACGCCGCGGCCGCGCTGGGCCTCCCGCCCCGGCCGGCGCTGCTCGGCCACTCGATGGGGGGCTGGATCGTCGCCTGGCAGGCGCTCGCGAACCCGGAGCGCTGCGGGCCGGTCGTCCTGGTCTCCGCGCCGGGGGTCTGGGCCGACCTTCCGCCGCTCGAGCGGCTGCACCCCGAGACGGCGGCCGAGGCCCGGCTCTCGCTCGAGTATTTCTTCGCCGACCCGCCGCCCGCGCCGTGGCCGGTCCTCTGGCTGGCCGCGCACCGGCCCGACGGGATCGGGCTCGAGTTGCTGCGCTCCGCGCTCTCGGGCCGCTTCGTGGTCGGCGACCTGCTCCCCGGGGTGAGCGTGCCGGTGCTGGTCGTCGCCGGGGCCGAGGATCGGATCGTGTCGGCCGAGGCCTCGCGGCGGATGGCCGATGCGCTGCCGGTCCGGCGCTACGTCGAGGTGCGGGGCGCCGGGCACATGGTGATCTGGGAGGACCCCGAGGCGGTCGCGGGGGCCGCGGACGCATTCCTCCGGGAGACCGGATACGGGGCGGTTCAAGCCCCGGGGGAGGTCCGATAGAATCCGCGGGTCGGCCGGATCGCCGGGGGCCCCCGGGCCCCCGCGCGGCCCCGGGCCGGCCAAGGAGACAGGATGAGTGAGAAGCCGTTCCAGCCGGTCGTTCCGGCCAGCTCGACCGACCGCGAGTTCACGCTGCGGGCCCTGATCCTGGGGCTCGTGCTGTGCGTCGTGCTCGGGGCCGCCAACGCCTACCTCGGGCTGCGCGCCGGGATGACGATCGCCGCCACCTACCCGGCGGCGGTGATCAGCATGGCGTTCCTCCGGCTCTTCAAGGGGTCGCTGCTGGAGGAGAACTTCGCCCGGACCGTCGGCTCGATCGGCGAGTCGGTCGCCGCCGGGGCGATCTTCACGATCCCGGCGTTCGTGATCCTCGGGCTCTGGAAGTTCAACCCGCAGGAGATGGTCAAGGAGTACCTCACCGCGTCGGCGCTGATGATCCTCGGCGGGATCCTGGGGATCATGTTCGTCACGATCCTGCGCCGCGTGATGGTCGAGGACCGCGCGCTGCCGTTCCCGGAGTCGGTCGCCGCCTCGGAGATCCACATCGCCGGGCGCCGCACCGGGACCGGCGCCGCATCGCAGCTCTTCCAGGCGATGGGCGTGGGGGCCTTCATCAAGCTGATCGGCGACCTCGGGATCTTCAACGCCAAGAACCCGTTCCACCCGCACGTCGGGACCTACGGCGAGAGCCTGGTCCGCCTCGGGCTGACGAAGGAGTCGAAGACGGTCGCCGCCGGCGGGATCACGACGATCGCCGCGCCCGAGATCACGCCGGCCTACTTCGGCGTCGGCTACATCATCGGGCCCGAGCTGGGCGCGCTGAACTTCGCCGGCGGCCTGCTCGCCTGGGGCCTGCTGGTGCCGCTGCTGGTCTTCTTCGTCGGGCCGACGATGATCGGCCAGTACACCAGCCCCGAGGGGGTCCAGGACTGGGCCGCCCTGACCGGGCACCTCTACCGCTTCATCGTGCGGCCGATCGCGGTCGGCGGGATGCTCGTCGGCGCCTGCTTCACGCTCTGGCGGATGCGCAAGAACCTGCTGATCGGGATCAAGCGCGGGATCTCGGACGTGAGGAAGTCGGCCGGCGCCACCCAGGCCACGCTGCGGACCGAGCGCGACCTGTCGTTCCAGATCGTCGCGATCGTGATCGCGGCCGTCTTCGGCCTGATGATCGGGCTCTACTTCTACTTCGCAGGGACCTTCCTGGCGGCGGTCGTCGCGGCGGTGGTGATGCTCGTCACCGGCTTCTTCTTCTCCGCGGTCTCGGGGAACCTGGTCGGGATGATCGGGTCGTCCAACAACCCGATCTCCGGGCTGACCCTGGCGACGACGCTGGTCGCGGCGCTGACGATGGTGATCGTCGGGGCCAAGGGGGCGCAGGGGGTCGCTGCCGTGATCGGCGTCGCGGCGATCGGCTGCGTGTCGGCGGCGGTCGCCGGCGAGATGCTGCAGGACCTCAAGGTGGGGCACATCCTCGGCGGCACGCCGTGGAGGATGGAGCTGGGCGACATCATCGGCGTCGTCGTCGCCGGGTCCGTGATGTTCTTCCCGCTCTACCTGCTGCACACCTCCGACCTCGCGAGAAACCCGGCCAGCGGCGGCTTCGGCGGTCCGAACCTGGCGGCGCCGCAGGCCGGCCTGATGGCCGCCCTCTCGCAGGGGATCGTCGGCGGCGAGATGGCCTGGCCGCTGGTGGTGGTCGGGATCGCGATGGGGATCGCGATGATCCTGGTCAAGGTCCGCTCGCCGATGCTCTTCTCGGTCGGGATGTACCTGCCGCTCGAGACGACCTTCGCGATCTTCTGCGGCGGGCTGATCCGCGGCCTGGTCGACAAGCTGGTGCTGAAGAAGGGGTTCAACGACGCGCAGAAGGCGCGGGTCGAGAACGCCGGGGTGCTGGTCGCGTCGGGGCTGATCGCCGGCGAGGCGCTGATGGGGTTGTTCATCGCCGGGGTCGTCGGGTTCCGCTCCGACAACACCTTCCCGACGCTGTCCGCCTTCGGCGGGGTCGCCTCGTGGCTGGCGATCGCGGTCGCGCTGGTGCTGGTGCTCTACATGGTCCGGGTGCCGATCTCGAAGGCCGGACGGCCCGACGAGCCGGCGCCGCCGATGGCGGTGATGTAGCCGGTCCGTCGCGTTCCATAGCGGGAACCCGGGGCGGCGCTGCGGCGCCGCCCCGCTATTCTCGGCTGGCGTGAAGTGGGCGGACGGCAGGGAGCATGAGGCAGCATTCCTGCAGGCGCGATCGGGGAACGGCGAGAAGGCTCGGTAACCCGCTCGTACCGATCGCCACCGCACCCTCGACGAGCGAACCGGTGACTGCCGTGCGCCGATCTTCGGACCGTCGCGCTTCCGTGACACTAGACGAGGAACTTCGACAGCAACTCGAGCAGCTGCTGCAGCGGCATGATCGTGAGCAGCAGGGGCGTCATGGGTGTCAGCACCGCAAGCGCCAGGACCAGGGCGTCCGCGGGATCGAATGGAACCGGTCTCATCTTGCTCAGCATCTCGTAGGCGGTGCCCAGATCGGCAAGCGACGAGATCTCCGGTGTTCCGAGCACGGGCTCACCCTTGGGATTGTCGCCGTGCACCCATTTTCCATCGAACATCCAGTTGTGGGTGAGCGCGAGCGCGTGGTAGTCGTGCAGACTCTGGAATCTCGCCTCGATCATGCGCGGCGTGAACATCAGCAGCGGTCCGAGGAAGACGAGCAGCATCGCCGCCACGAACACGGCGACGAGAAACTCGTAGGACGCGAGCGGGACTCCCGCATAGACGATCTCGTCGGCCAGGGTGCCCGCGGCCGCCGTCGCAACGGCGGAAACGACGACGAAGTAATGGCGCTGGGCATCCCCGACGAAACCCAGGCCTGCCGCCCGATCGGGGTGTGTCGACATCAGGCGAAGGGGGAGCCTCGATACGAACCAGAGAAACCGGTACCAGATGACCAGCCTCCAGATCCAGCGCCAGAACAGGAAATGAAACAGCCCCATTCCGACGGCGAGATTCCACCAGCCGGCCGGCGTGTGGGCATGAGCCGAGCCCGTCACGAGCGACCTCCAGGTGGAGAAATCGAACGGAAACTCGTTGCGAATGATGACGACACTCGCTCCGGCGAGGCCCAGCAGCAGGACCTCCGCCAGGGTGGATTCGCAAAGCCTTCGGGCACCCGCGAGCGCAGACTCATAGGCCGGAAGATCGGCGTCTCTGACGAGCCCCGACCTGACGAAGTGTTTCGCGGCCCGGGTCACGCGAGGTCCGACCAGGCCTTCGGCCAGGATCAGGAGGGGGATGGAGACGAGGTATCGGGCATAGGCCGCGAAGTCACGCAGGAAGGGAATCCTCACCGCGTCCCCGATCGCCAGCCCTTGCGCAGCGGAGAGGACGAGAAGCGGGACCCACGTCAACAGGACGCTGAACACCGCTCTCCGTGCGAAGTTGCGCGCCCCCGACTCGCCCAGGCCGAGCCGGGACAGCAGCCGGTGGGTGGGTCCCCCCGCGAAAAGGGAGAACTCCGCCACGGTCCGTGGTGCGGAATCCATGGCGGCGAGCAAATCGCGAACGGGTCTGCGCCTGGAGGCGGAGGCATTCCCAATCGCGGTGGCAATCGCCCGCGCTGGCTCCACGACCGCTCGCCCCCCCGGCGCCATCCTCGCCGCTGAGCGAAGCACGGGCAGGCCCGGTACCGGCGCACTTCGCTGCGTGCGCGTCCCACGACCCGAGGGGAGAGAGGAGCCCCACGCCTGGACGGAGGATCCTGCCGTTCGGAAGCGAGTGCGCGGCGAGCGGTCGCCGCGAGCGGTGCTCGTCGCGCTTTCCGCGCCGCTCGCCCTCATCCTGGTCGAGTCCTCCGCGCCGGGACAAGCGGCCGAGAGTCTCGATCCGAAGGCGATGGGCCGGGTAAAGACGATGTGCGACCTCGTCGCAGACCCGCCCACCTTCATCGTCCGAGCCGCCAGCCACTCGGAGGTGATCATCGTCGACGGGCAGACGCTGGACTTCAGCACGGGCACGAAGCGGCGGTCCAGGACCTGGCCATCCGGACGGCGTCGATCGACTTCCAGGTCTGGATCCAGAACGGCGACACGCCGCCAAGTCCTCCCTGCACGGTGGTACCATCGACTGCGTCCCCGTAAACGGATAGCGTTCTCACCGCGCAGGGTGCGAGGGAGGATCCAAATGATCAGATCCGGGCAGACCGGGCTCGCAGGGATCGTCGTCACCTCCCTGCTCGTCTGGGGGGGCTGTGCGGGGCCGCCCAGCGATACCGGCTCGCCGGTGCCTGCGCGCTCCCGTGAGGCCGCTCTCGCGTCCGACGCCGCGCCTGCGGGCGGCGGGAACGCCGTGGTGTCGTCGCAGCCCCGCTCGGAGGGAAGCGAGGCAAAGGCCCTGCTGAAGGCGATGTCGGACTATGTGGGCAGCCAGCAGACGATCGAGCTGACCTTCGACAGCGACATCGAGGTCATCACCCCGCAACTGGAGAAACTCCAGTTCGCCAGCTCCGGCGAGGTGCTGCTGAGCCGGCCGGACAAGCTGCGCGCTCACCGGGTGGGGGGCTACTCCGACGTCGAGTTGGTCTTCGACGGCAAGAGCGTCGGCATTAACGGAAAGAGCGTCAACGGTTTCGCGCAGTTCGACGCCCCCGGCGACCTCGATGCGCTGTTTCACGCGCTGCGGGCGGGGCACGGTGTCGCGCTTCCGGCCGCGGACTTCCTGCTGACGAATTCCTACGACATTCTCGTGGCGGGGGTCCAGGAGGCCAAGTACATGGGTCGCGGAGTCATCGACGGCCGGGAATGCGAGCATCTCGCCTTCCGCAACTTCGACACCGACTGGCAGCTCTGGCTGGAAGCCGGGCAGCGCCCGGTCCCGCGCAAGGTGGTGATCACCAGCAAGACGGTGAACGGGGCACCGCAGTACACGATTCGCATCAAGAGCTGGAAGACCGGCGTCAAGCCGGCGCGGGATGCCTTCGCATTCGTCCCGCCGGCCGGCGCGACGAGGCTCGACCCGAATGCGCTGATCGAGCTCGACGAACTGCCGCCGGAAGCACCGGCAGAAGGAACACCATGACGACCGTTCCACGCCGCATCGGGTCGATTCTGTTCGCCACGGCGGCCGGATGGCTCGGGGCTGGCTCTCCCGCCGAAGCCATCGTGGGCAGGCCGGCGACACCCGTCAGCTACGCCGGTGTGGCCCGACGCTCGACGGTGGGCGCCGGGGCGCCAGGGGTCGGCGTGACGCCGGGGGTCGGCGTGGGAGCGCCGGGAGTCGGTGTCGCACCCGGAGTCGGGGCACCGGGCGTGGGCGTGACGCCGGGCGTCGGGGCGGGAGCGCCCGGTGTGGGCGTGACGCCCGGAGTCGGTGCCGGCGCACCCGGTGTGGGTGCGGCCCCCGCGAATCGGGGCGGGCCCGTGAATCGGGTCGGGGTGCGCTGAGCGGGGAGCGATCCCCGAGGACCTCGGACTTGCCGGCGCGGGCCCCGCCGTCGGCTCGATCTTCGGAGTTCTGGACCTGTTCTCGAGGGCGAGCCTGTTCCTCCGCTACGACCGCTCCTTCGAAGGCAACCTCGAGGGGGAGCAGATTCCGTACCTGGAGACTGCCAACACCAAGTTTGACTTCGCCCTGGCCGGATTCGCCCGGGTGCTGGCCAGGAAGATCGACCTGATCCAGAAGGTCGAGTGCGTGAACCAGCGCAAAACCGATGGCCAGCTGGTGCCGGGGAACGACTCGATCGTCAAGCTGACCCCCTGCATGCAACCTGACTCTCGTGGACACGCGTCGTCAGAAGACAGCCTTGAGCAGCTGCGTCACCAGGTCGTCCAGCGAGAAGATCGTGAGAACCAGCGGCGCCAGCGGTACGGCGGTCACCGCGGCGAGCCTCGTCGCGTCCCTGACACCGAACGGCACGACGCGCATCTCCTGGATGACTGCGAAGCTGTTCCCGAGATCGGCCAGCGACTGGATGTCGCCGGTGCCCAGGAACTCGTCGTCCTTCGACGCACCCCCGCGGATCCACTTCTCGTCGAACCCCTGGACATACCGGCTCGCCAGCGTCCCGTACTCGCTCAGTCCGCGCCGTCTCGCTCGCGCGAGGTGGGGCGTGAACACGGCGAGCGGGCCGAGGATGAATGCCAGGAAAACGGCGATGAACCCCACGATCTGCACTTTGAAGTCGAGCAGGTTCGCACCCTGCTGGAAGATCCGGCCGGCGATCTGGCCGGAGAGCAGGGCGCCCTGGGCGAGGAGGATCGGGCCATAGGCATACGTGCTCTGGCCCAGGAAACCGAGGCCCCCTGCCCGGTCCGGATGGGTGGGGACGAGGTGCAGGTCGAGCCGCGCGACCCGCGCCAGGAATCCGAACCAGAGGAAGATCCGCAGGTACCAGCGCAGCAGGATGAACTGGAAGATCGGGAGGCTGACAAGGACGTACCAGTAGCCGGCCGGAGTCAGGTTCAGGTGCCCGCCGCCCGGCCTCGCGTACCAGGTTGTCGTCTCGAGGGCCGTCTGGCTGCGCCAGATCCAGAGGCCGAGCGTATAGACGACGGCCACCAGGGCGAGTTCCAGTGCGACGGAATTGCGTATACGCAGGACGGAGTCGATGGCCGCGTTGAATCTCGGCACCTCCTCGGCGGGGACGACGCCTCGATCCAGGAACGACTTTACTGTCGGTCTGATGCGCAGGTGAACGACCAGCTCGGCGGCGATCAGGATCGGCAGCGCGATCAGGAACTTGACCTGCATCTCGATGTCGTGCAGGAACGGGACCTTGATCCCGCCACCCAGGGCGCTCCCCCCGATCACTGACAGGACCAGCAAGGGCAGCCACGCGAAGCACGTGATGGCCACGATCCGGCGGTAGAGCAGCTCCAGCGCGTCCCCGGCCAGGTGCGACCGGCGGAACAGCTGAAACAGCGGACCGCCCAGCACGAGAGAGAAGTCGTCCGATCGGTCGATGGGTACGGGCTCGGTCATGGTGCCGCCTTTCTGGCTGAAATTCTGATCCTCACGCCGGACGACAAGTCTCAGCCCTGCGCCCTGGGCCCTACTGCGCCGCTTCGAAGACCGCCTTCACCTTGCCGCTGCGGACCGCGCGCTCGAGGGCGGCGTGGTCCTTCTCGTTCTGGTCAGCGTAGGCTACCGAGAAGGCCGCGATCGCCTTGTCGAAGACGTCGCTCTTTCCCATGTACCCGCTGAGCGTAACCGAGCAGCCGGAGCGGGCGTGGGAGAGCGCGAGCGCCCGGCCGCACCAGGTGGCGTACAGGCCCATCTCCGGGGCGCCAAAGCTCTCCACGAGGATCTTGATCTTGATGTCCCTCAGCTGGCGCACGAAGAAGTCGCGCCGGGGGCCGCGGGCCCATCCGAGGAACATGTCGCTGGCGGGCTGCATGAGACGGTAGCCGTTCACGACCCGCTGGCCGTGGTTGGGGAAGGCGCTCGCGCCGGCGTACGGCTCCAGCACCGAGGCGCGCGCCTCCTTGATCTGGAGGAAGAGGGGGTCCCCTTCGCCGGCCATGAAGAGGAACACCCAGCACGCCGTTCCGACGCTGCCGATCCCCACCACCTTGATGGCGGCGTCCCGGAGCTCGTAGCGCTCGAGCAGGGACTGGGCGGAGTGCGGCAGGGTGCCGCGATAGCTGGCGATCGCGTCCCGCAGGACCCGCTGGATCTCACCCGGGGAGTGGCCTTCGGCGTGGAAGATGGTCGGGAGCTGATCCTTGATGACGGGCAGCTCCCCCTTGTGCTCCACCAGCTTCGGGAAGATGTCCTCGGCGATGCTGCGCGCCCTCTCCTTCTGCAGGCGTTTCAGGGCACGCTGCCGCACCGCGGGATCCTTGATGGTCGCCACCAGGTCGTCCGCCTCGATCGCGGTGTACCACAGCTCGAGCGTCTTCATCCGGCTGAACTCGGCCATCGACTCGCGGTAGCTGCGGACGCAGGTCCTGGCAGCGTCCTTCGCGGCGGCGGCGTTCAGGCCGTTGTCCCGGCTGGCCACCACGAAGCTCGCCGCGAGGCGCTTGACGTCCCACTCCCAGGGGGCCGGGAGGGTCTCGTCGAGATCGTTGATGGAGAAGATGACCCGGCGCTCCGGCGTCGCGAACCCGCCGAAGTTGCAGAGGTGGGCATCCCCGCAGGCCTGGACGTGGACGCCGGTGGCGGGCGTCGACGCGAGGTCCCGCGCCATCGTGAGCGCCGCCCCCCGGTAGAAGGTGAAGGGGGAGCGGACCATGCGGCCGTGGCGGAGGGGCAGCAGCTCGGGCATCCGCCCCTTCTCGGCCTCCAGCACCATCCGGACCGGGTCCGGGCGGTCTCGCGGGGCCTTCCAGGTGGCGTGCGCGTCGCGGGGGCAGGACTTCCGCAGCGCCTTCCCCGCGGCAAAGCGCTCGTCGAAGGTCCCGGCGGAGCGCGGACGCTGTGCGGCCGGCTGTCTTCCGCAGCACGTGGCCTGGCATTCTTCGTGATGGCCATGGGGCTTCCTTCCGGCGATCTTCGATGCGGGCGAGGTACCCCTCCGGCGATCGTCGCCCGGCAGCGGGCGGGCCGAACGTCGGCCTCTCACCCCGCCGCCGGCGCGAGTCGTTCGATCTACTTCTTGAGGCCGGTCTGCTTCAGCGCGTCCTTGCAGGCCTGGCTCACGGTCTTCTCGTTCTTCTCGAGGCAGGCCAGACCCCGCCCCTCGCCGACCTTGACGTCACCGCAGTACTTGAGGAGATCGTCCTGGCACTGCGCGGCGGCGAACTTCAGGGCCGCGACCGCCTGTTCGAGCTCGGCGGCGGCGTTGTAGACCGCGTACGTGCACTTGTCGGAGACCTGGTCCTCGAAGGCGTAGAGGCAGGCGAGAACCCGCCCTTCACCCGGCTTCACGCCCTTGCAGAACGTGGTGAGCTCCGTGTTGCAGGCCTTCTTCACCGCGTCGACAGGGTTCTCCGCCGCCAGGGCCAGCCCGCCGGCGAACAGGAACGATCCCATCACCATCAGGACAACGATCATCTTGCGCATGGCTTCCTTCCTTTCGTGGTTGTCGGCCCCCCGGCGACTCGAGGGGCGCGGTTTCGATCACCGGTACCGTGAATCGCCGCGGCCGGTCCGCTGGATCCCCAGTATGGGCGCCATGCTACAGCCGAACGACCCACGGGAGGGCCGTAGCCGTCGGCGGGCTTTCCGCCGCGGCCGCGCCCACGCGCGGCGGGCCGGCACGGAGGCCGGCCCCTACGGCTGCTCGCGAAGGGCCAGCGTCGCGAGCGCCCGCCGCAGCTTCGCGTGGGCGTCGAAGCGCAGCACGTACTCCGACTCGCGCTGCCCCCCCTTGGCGCGGATCACCGCGGCCAGCGCGCGGCGCTCGGCTGCGCTCCAGCGCTCGACGCCGGGCAGCACGCAGGCCAGCGGGGCCCAGCGGTCGAGCGCCAGCTTCTCGCCCGGCGTCATGCCTCGGAACGCCGACGCGCCGAGCAGCTTCAGCGTGTCCTTGCGGCACGACGCCACCGCGCGCTCTCGGTCGGCCCCGCCGCGCGCGGCCAGTTCGCGCACTACCGCCAGCGCGGCCCCGGCCATCGGCAGCTCGCCCATCACGTCGCGCCGCGGGCGGCCGAGGTCGAGGTAAGCGTTCTCGGAGGCCAGGCGCTGCAGCGTGGCGCGGTCCGAGCGGTAGCCGGGCCTGGCCTTGATCTTCCGCTGCTCGCTCTTCATCAGCCGCAGCGTCTCCCGTTCGCGCGGCGCGAAGCCCAGCTTGGCGTAGAACCAGAACGCCCCGGAATCCAACCCCTCGTCGTTGTCGTAGCCCAGCTGGTAGGGGACGATCACGAAGGCGCCGGCGCCGAACACGGCCCGCGCCGTCGCCAGCATCCGCGCGAAGACCCAGGCCGCCTCGCCGCCGCGGAAGGCGTCGAAGACGTTGTAGGCGATCTCGGACGAGCGATACAGCGACGAGATCAGCGCGTAGCCGATCGGCACGCCGTTCTGCAGCGTCAGGATCCCGTAGACCGATTCCAGCATCAGCCGGCGCTCCGGCACCTGGCCGATCAGCGCGAAGGCCAGTCCGTCCTCCCAGCGCACCAGCCGGACGTCGTCGGCCGAGCCCCAGGCGAAGGCGTCGAGATCGCGGGCGCGGGTGATCATCGCGGCCCGCGCCAGCTCGACCAGGCGCTGCCCGTCGCGCGGCTCGACCGGCTCGACCGCCAGCGGCCGGCGCCGCATTTCGCGCCGCAGGTCGGGGCGGTGACGGCGCAGCGGGGCCTCGAAGTGGTGGATCGGGCCGGTCGGCCAGCGGTCGAGGGTCCGCGACGGGCCGCCTTCGCCCCAGGCCAGGCGCAGCGTCAGTCCCAGCTCCTGGTAGAGCGACTCGTGCAGGAACGAGTTGCGCGTCAGCGTCTCGCTGCGGCGCACGATCCAGGTGGCGTCGGTGACCCCGGGCCCGGCCAGCCGCCGCACCCACTCGCGCGCGGGGTGCTCGTACTCGTCGAGCGCCGGCGACTCGCTGTAGGTGGCGAGCAGGGGGAGCGCGGCCAGCAGCCGTTCGGGGTGCTCGAGCTCGCGCCAGACGACCGAGAGGCGCTCGGGCCAGGCGTGCGCCAGCCAGCGCGCGGTCGGCGCGAAGAACGGGTAGACGATGTCGGTCCCGGCGATCCCGCTCCCCTCGAGCTGGCGCCTGAAACGACGCAGGTCGGCGCGCGTCGCGAACCGCGCGAGCAGGAACTCGGCCGCCGCGCGGACCCGCTCGTCGTCGGGGTAGGCGGCAAGGAACGAGAGCGCCTCGTGCAGGCGCAGCACGGCGTCGGCGCGCGGCAGCCGGGCGCGGTCGAGCGCGGCCATCGCCGCCAGCTTCTCCTGCGCCGGCGCTGGGCCGCACTCGGTCCGCAGCGCTTCGAGTCGGGACAGGGCCCCCGTCGGGGCCGGGCCGGGGCGGCCGCGGGCCGGTCGTCGAGCCATGGCGGTGTTCCTCCGTCGTTGCCGCGGGGATTCTACGACGGCGCCCGCGCCGGGAAGGACTACCCGCCGAGGAGCGGGGCGAGGAACGGGTCCCGGCGCGCGGCGAGCAGCGCCGAGGGCTCCCTGGCCGCGACGCGCACGACCAGCTCGCGCCCCCCGCTGCGCATCGCCTTCTGCAGCCAGCTCCTGGCCTCGACCTCGCGCCCGGCACGCGCCAGGCAGAGTGCCAGCGCGCCGAGCGCCGCCGCCGAGTCGGGCACGCTGCGGGTCAGTGCCGCCAGCCGCTCGATCGCCTCCTGGCGCCGGCGGGGGTTGCCGGCCAGGAGCAGCGCCGCCGCGACGCCGATCTGCGGGTCGCTGGAGTCGGTCTTCAGCGCGCGCTCGAGCATCTCGAATGCTTCCACGCGGCGCCCGGCGGCCGCGGTCTCGCGGGCCTGCTCGTAGAGCCGCCGCGCGATCCGGGCCGGCGGCACGATCTCTGGGCCCTTCTTCTGCTTGTCCCAGCGCGCGCGGGCCTGCGGATCGGTGAGGACCTCGATCGCCTCGTGCAGCAGGCGGAAGGCGTTCTCGATCTCCTTGTAGTGGCCCACGAACGGCCCCTGGCGGAACCGGTCGGGGTGGAACTGGCGCACGGTCCGGTAGTACCCGCGCCGCGCGTCGGTCGGGGACGCGCCGGGGGCGCAGCCGACGAGCGCCGGAAGGTTCTCGGCCGCCGCGGCGGCGAGCCAGCGCTTGATCGACTCCTCGGTGACCTCCTCGAGCGGCTCGTCGTCCTCGGCGCCGGCCTCGGGCGGCGCCGGCGCCTGGACCAGTCCGGCGCGCACCAGCAGCTCGAGCGCCGCGCGCGCGGCCGCGGGCGGCAGGGGAGCGACGCGCGCCGGCAGATCGATCGTGACGATCGGCTCGGCCAGCGCGGCGAGCACCGCGCGCTCCTCGTCGGTCAGGCCCAGCGCGTCGACCAGCGCGGAGTCGGTGGGATCGATCGTGGCCCCGGCCCTGGCGGGCACCGCGGGGCCGCGCAGCTTGGCCCGACCGCGCGCGAGCAGCACTGCGGCCGCGGCCGCGGGCCAGCCGATCGCCGGCTCCGGGCCGAGGTCCAGGCGTCCCGCGCGGACCTCGAACGTCGTTTCGCTCGAACTCGCGAGGTCGGCCACGATCTCGCCCGCCTGGGCCAGCAGCAGCGCCTGCGCCCGATCCGCGGGGAGCGCGCCGTGCGCGACCAGGAGGCCCGCCGCCAGCGGCTGGGACCCGAGCGCGGTCCGCAGCGCGGCGACGCGGTCCTCGTCCAGGTCGGCCAGCTCGCCGCGCGCCAGCAGCCACTCGAAGAAGCGGTCCTCGGTCGCGTTGGAGAGGATCGAGCGGATCACGCCCTGCTCGAGCACCAGGCGCCGGACGAGCTTCCTGCGCTTGAGGTCGACGACACCGGTCGCGCGCACCGCGCCGAGCATCCCGAGCAGGGTCTCGAGTGGCGTCGTGCCGAGCCGCCCTTCGGGGGGGATCTTCACCGGTCCCCGTCGAGCGTCCGCGCCCACGCCGCCACCAGCTCGTCCCGCGAGGCCCCGAACGCCTCGTCGAAGGCCCCCTCTTCGGCTGCGCCGCCGGCCAGCAGGTCGATCAGCCAGATCAGGCGCGCCCGGCCGTGCTCCTCGTCGAGGAACGCCGTGAAGGAGAGCGCGGTCGGGTAGCTGAACGGCTCGAGCCCGACCCCGCCCGCGGCTTTCGCCGCGGCGCGCACGGCCGCTGCCGCGCGCGCCGGATCGCGCGGCTCGAGCCGCTGCGCCATCCCCTCGTGCAGCCAGCGCGGCACGCCGCCCGGCCCCTTGGCGGCGATCAGCGCGTGGACCAGCTCGTGGCGCACGACCCGCACCAGCTCCGGCGAGGTCGCCGTCACGCCGCCGACCGGCAGCCGGATCTTGCCGTCGAACAGCCCGGCCACCTCGGCGCCGGTCTCGGTGGTGTCGTGGAACTGGGCCTTCGTGTAGAGCACGACCGGGATCGCCCGCGTGGGGTAGACCGCCAGCTCGCGCGCCAGCTCGCCGTACGCCTCCTCGAGTGCCTCGAGCACCAGGCGCCCCGCGGCCTCGTCGCGCGTGCCGTCGAAGGAGAGCGTGAAGTGCGCCGTGAGCGAGCGATCGTAGCTCCCCTCGGCGGCCAGCTCGCGCCGCAGCTTGGCCAGCCGCTGCGTGAGGCCGGTATCGCCGGGGCGCGCAGCAAGCGCCGCTTCGTACTCGGGAAGCGCGTCCGCGAGCCGCCCGTCGCGGTACCAGGCCTCGCCCCGCAGCTCGTGCAGCCAGCCGTCGTCGGGGTGAGCCAGCAGCCCCTGGTCGGCGAGCATCAGCGCGCGATCGGCGTCACCGGCTCGCAGCTCGAGGAAACCCAGCTCGGCCAGCGCGGGAAGCAGCGTGGGGGAGAGGTCGAGCGCCTTGTCGTAGGCGTCGGCAGCCGCGGTGGCGTCGTGCGCGCCCACGAACGCGCGGGCGCGGAGGACCCACAGCTGCGCCAACCGCTCCTCGAGCCGCGCCTTGAGCTCGGCCGAGCCGGCGCGACCGAGCTGCTCCTGGAGCCGTGCGATCTCGCCGTCGATCTGGGCGGCGGTCGGCGGGGCGGGCGTCGCCACCGGGGGGGTGGAGCGCGCACCGGCCTCCGCTGCGGCCGAAGGGCCGATCGCCAGCGCGAGCGACAGTGCGAAAAACAAGCCCCTCGCGGCGGAGCGCACCGCGCGGGAGACGGGTCGGTCCATCGGGCCTCGGAGCGTCAGCGCGTCTCGATCGGGCGCGGCGTTCCGCTCTGCCGGAAATAGTCGGGCACGCTGCCGATTCCGGCCACCGCGCTGTCGCGGTCGGGGTAGCTGCCGTACAGCAGGCGCCAGCAGGTCCGGCCGTTGGACTCCGCGGGCACGACCGTCAGCGGCCCGGACGGGACGCTCTGGAAGGCCCGACGCACGTTGGCGGGGTCGCAGGCCAGGAGGACCTGCAGCGACCACGGGGCGGCGCGCGCCGTCTGCTGTCCCGCGGCGGCCGCCTCCTCGATCCGTCCCGACTCGACCAGCGATCGGACCGGGGAGCCGGTCCCCGCTTCGCGCCGGAGCGACGCCTCGGACGGGGCCGGCCGGGCGGGCGCCGGCAGCGGCGCCTCGGCGGCGGGCGGGACGATCCGGGCCACCTCGGGCTCGCGCTCCGGGGCGCGGGCCGGAGTCTCGGGCAGGGGCCGGTAGTCGACGGGCGGCTCGGCCGGAGGGACCGGGGTCGGGAGCGGGGCGGGGGGGGTCTCCCGGGCCACCGCCGGCGGTTCCTCGACGGCCTGCGAGGAGTCGGTCGCGGCGGCGAGGCGGGCATTCTCCTCGGCCGAGATCATCTCGTCGGTGCTGCTCCGGAACCAGAGCGCGGCGCCGACCAGCAGGATGACGATGCCGCCGACGATCGCGGCCGTGAAGAAGGCCTTGCCGCTGCCCCCCGATTCCTCCGCGTCCTCGTCGCCGTGCTCGGCGGAGTCGCCGCCGACGATCAGCGGCCCCTCGTAGCGCAGCTCGTCGCCGCGCTCCCGCTGCCGCTCCCGGCCGTCCCGGGTCGTGAAGAGATCGTGCTGCTGCCCACCGTCCCGCCGATCGTCGGAACTCATCCGGTGTCTCCTCCCCGCGCCGACTCCGTCGCGGATCGTTCGCCGGGGCCGACTCGGGCTGCGCGCGGCGCCGGGGCTCGGGAGCCGGACGTCATTATAGGGCGGCTTCCCGCGCCTCCGGGCGGGTGCGGGCGGGCTAGTGAATCCGGGAGAAGATCCGCTCCGGCCGGATGCGGCCCGGGTTCAGCAGCTTCCGGACCATCGAGACCGGCCGTTCGAGCCCGGTGCGCAGGTGATCGTTGGCGTCCTCCCTGTAGGAGAACCAGATCAGGAAGGCGCGTCCCTTGACCAGGGAGCGCGGGACGAAGCCCCAGGCCCGGCTGTCTCTCGAGTTGTCGCGGTTGTCGCCGAAAGCGAAGTAGCTGTCGGGAGGGACCGTGACCGGCCCGTACGACTGCATCGCTTCGTTGTTCTCCGGCTTGACGTACGGCTCGTCGATCGGCCGGCCGTTGATCGAGACCACGCCGCGGGTCATCTGCACGATGTCCCCCGGCAGGCCGACGATCCGCTTGACGAAGTCGACGTCCGGGTCCTCGGGGAAGCGGAAGACGACGACGTCGCCGTGCGCGATCGGGCGCTGCCCCAGCCAGCCCACCGGCTGGTCGCCGGGAGAGCCGTAGATGAAGCGGTTCACGAGGATGTAGTCGCCGACCAGCAGCGTGTCGAGCATCGACTCGGTCGGGATCTTCGACTGCATGAAGACGAAGGTCCGCGCGAACAGCAGGAAGAGCACCGCGACGACGATCGTCTCGAAGTACTCGCGCAGGATCCCCTTCGCCGGGAAAGCGGCCACCGCAGGCTTCGCGCCGTCCCGGGCCTCGCTCTTCATCTCGCTCAACGCTCCTCCAGGACACTGCCTTCGCTCGGGGACGCCAGCGCCAGCACGACGGCTTCGTCGGGGCCGGCGGCACGACGGGTGGCGCCGAGGCAGCGGCGCTCGAGCCGCCCGGCCCGGGCCAGATCGTCGGACAGTTTCTCCCAAACCGGGTCGAGAAGCACGATCGGGCCCGGCAGGGCGTCCAGCCGGGCGTGGGCCCAGAGCATCGCCAGCTCCGCCAGCGTCCCGGCTCCGCCGCCGACGACGACGAAGCCCCGCGAGATCGCGAACATCCGCGCGGTGCGTGCGAACAGGTCGTCTTCCTCGATCTCCAGCGAGACCCAGGGCGACGGGCGGCGCCAGGCGAAGCTCCGGCAGGTCACGCCGATCGCCTCGCCGCCGGCTTCCCGGGCCCCGCGCATCGCCGCTTCCATCACCCCCCCGTACCCGCCGGTGACGACGGCCACGCCGCGCCGCGCCAGCCCGGCGCCGACGGCGCGGGCGTTCTCGAACGCCTCCGAGCGGGGCTCCGCGTCGGAGGCGCCGAAGACCGCGACGCCGCGTTCGCGGGGAGAGAGGGGAGCGGCCAGGGGTGCCTCCGCGGGAGGGGGGGCGAGTCGCCGCCCGCCCCGAGCCGGGGATTATTCCACGCGCCCCGCGGCGTGCCAGACGGGAAGGGGTCCGGTATCATCCGCCCCGCTTTGCCGGAAAACCGTACCGCTCGGAGGAAGACCCCCATGATGGCCCGTGCGTCCCTGGCTCCCGCGGCCCGCCCCGCATCCCTCCTCCCCCTCGTCCTCCTGCTCGCGGCGCTGCTCGCGGCGGCCGGCTGTTCCGGCAAGCGCGGCGCCGACTGCCCGGAACGGGAGCTCGTCAAGCAGGGCGAGGTGGTCGCGGACATGACCGTCGTCGGGCTCGACGGCAAGGCGACTCCGATGAAGTCGCTGATCGGCGGGAAGGTCGCGCTGATCGACGTCTGGGCGACCTGGTGCCAGCCCTGCAAGCTCGCCATGCCGCACCTGCAGGCGCTGCACAACCAGTTCAAGGACCAGGGCTTCACCGTCATCGGCGTGATGACCGACGCCAACGCGACCCGGATCGGGTCGAGCTACATGAAGGCCAACCCGGTCAGCTACCCGGTCGTTCTGGACGACGACGGGAGCGGCTTCGACTGCGCCTGGGGGACCGTCACCGGGATTCCGCTGATGGTGCTGGTCGATCGCGACGGCAAGGTGCTCGAGGTGTTCCAGGGGACCGGCGACATCGGGACGCTGCAGCGCCGCGTGGCCGAGCTCTTCGCCGCGCCGGCGCCGAAGGCATGACCCGTCGCCTCATCCTCCTGTTCGCGGCACTGGCCGGGACGGGCGGTGCCGGCTGCGGTGCCTTCGAGCCGCGGCTGCCGGACGATCCCACGGCGCGCCACGAAGCGATCGCCCGGGCGGCATGGGGTCCCGAGAGCCCCGAAACGCTGCAGAAGTACCTCGAGAGCCGGGCCGCCCTGGACCCGATCTACCGCAACTACGAGGACGGGATCCAGAACTGGGCGCTGCGCGAGGCGGCGACCGGCCGGACGTTCGGCCCGACGCTGATCGGCGTGGCCTCGATGCGCAAGCGGATCGACGACGAGGCCGGGCAGCGCGGCCTGACGTTCGACGACTACCAGCGGCTGACGATCCTCGTCTATGGGCGCTGGCTGCGCGCGACGCGGGACCCGCCGGTTCCCGAGGAGAGGGTGGTCCGGACGCTGAAGGAGATCGAGGTCGGCCTCGCGCGGCAGCTCGAAAACGCTGCCCACTCCGACGACGTCTCGATCGACACCGCCGCGCTCGAGGCGCGGCTGGCTTCGGTGCGCCACCAGGCGAAGTACCTCGAGCCCTACGCGACGATGGACAGGCAGGCCACGCTGGACGCGATCGACCCCGCGACACGCGCCTGGCTCGGGGAACACCGCGCGGAGATCGAGAAGCTGGACTGGGCCTATTTCGACACCGTTCCGCCGCCGCGGGCCGAGGAAAAGAAGAAGTCCTGACGCCGGAAGTCAGCTCGCCAGACGCTGCCGGAAGTAGGCCACCGTCGCCTTCAGCCCGTCGTCGATGCCGACCTTCGGTTCCCAGCCCAGCGTCGCCTTCGCGAGCGTGATGTCCGGCCGGCGCTGCCGCGGGTCGTCCGCCGGAAGGGCCTGAAAGACCACCTTCGAGCGCGAGCCGACGAGCCCGATGATCCGCTCGGCCAGCTCGAGGATGGTCGACTCGACCGGGTTGCCGAGGTTGACCGGGCCGGTGAAGTCGTCCGGGGTGCTCATCAGCCGGATCAGCGCCTCGATCAGGTCGTCGACGTAGCAGAAGCTGCGGGTCTGGTCCCCCTTGCCGTAGATCGTGATGTCCTCGCCGCGCAGCGCCTGGCGGATGAAGTTCGAGACCACGCGGCCGTCGTCGGGGTGCATCCGCGGCCCGTAGGTGTTGAAGATCCGCGCGACCTTGATCCGCAGGCGGTGCTGGCGCCAGTAGTCGAAGAAGAGGGTCTCGGCGCAGCGCTTGCCTTCGTCGTAGCAGGCCCGGATGCCGATCGGGTTGACGCTGCCCCAGTAGCTCTCGGGCTGGGGGTGGACGTTCGGGTCGCCGTAGACCTCGCTGGTCGAGGCCAGCAGGATCTTGGCCTTCACCCGCTTGGCGAGGCCCAGCATGTTGATGTTGCCGTGGACGGAGGTCTTGGTGGTCTGGACCGGGTCGCGCTGGTAGTGGATCGGCGAGGCCGGGCAGGCGAGGCTGTAGATCTCGTCGACCTCGACGTAGAGCGGGAAGGTGACGTCGTGGCGCATCAGCTCGAACCGCTTGTGGCCGATCAGGTGCTCCACGTTGCCGCGCTGCCCGGTATAGAAGTTGTCGGCGCAGAGCACCTCGTGCCCCGCGTCCAGCAGCCGCTCGCAGAGGTGCGAACCGAGGAACCCGGCCCCGCCGGTCACCAGAATTCTCGTCCCGTGCATGCTCGCTCTCTCCCGGATGGATCCCCGCGCGACCGGACACCGCCCGCCGCGATCGCGGCGCCCTGCGCGTCAGCCGGCGGCGGAGAAGTTACCGCGAACCGGCCCCCTCCGGGCGGCGAACCCCTCCCGACGCGGGATTTCGGGGGGGAGGCCGGTCCGTCGCGAACGGCCCCGGCTAGGAGTCCCGGACGGTCCGCCGGTAGCGGAGCGTCTGGGACACGATTCCGGCCCGGTGGGCGAGGGGGGTCAGGCTGACCAGCGCCCAGACGCCGAGCGGGGCGCGCCGGCGGCGCAGGAATTGCGCCAGCCGCCAGTAGAACTCGCCGGGCCGGCGCGGGATCGCCTGGACGGAATAGCGTCGCCGCCGCAGGTCGAAGCTGCCGCGCCCGTAGCGGAACTGCTGCCGCAGGTAGCCGCGAGGCGTGCTGCGGTGGTGGTGCCAGACCCGCGCGTCGTCGAAGTAGCGCTGGCGGAGCCCGGCCCCCACGGCGCGGTAGGCGAGGTCCACGTCTTCGGCCGCCGCGAGCGGGAAGGTCTCGTCGAAGCCGTTGATCGACCAGAAGGCGTCGCGCCGGTAGGCGAGGTTGTTGCTCGGAAGCATCAGCCCGTTCCCGGCCGCATCCTGGAAGTACTCGCGCAGGAAGTCGAGGTACAGTTCCCAGGTCACGGCGGGGATGCTCTCCGGATACGGATTGATGGCGGCCCCGCCGAGAGCCGCGGCGTTCTCCTGGGCGAAGCCCCGCTCGAGCTGCGTCAGCCAGTCCGGCTCCGGGATGCAGTCGTCGTCGGTGAAGGCCAGGAGTTCGCCGCGGGCGGCCCGGGCGCCCGCGTTGCGCGCGGCCGCCGGCCCGGCGTGCGGCGCATCGATCGTCGTCAGCGGCAGCCTGGCGCGCAGCGCGTCGTCGACGCCCGCGAACGAGGTCTTCCCGCCGTCGTTGACGACCAGCAGCTCCCACGAGGGGTGGTCGAGCCGCGTGAAGCCCTCGAGGCAGCGCCGCAGCGGCTCGGGGCGGTTGTAGGTCGGGATGACGACGGAGAAGCGCATGCGGCGGGACTCCCGGGCTACTCGGGGTTCGGGCGGGCGAGCTTCTCGGCGAAGAAGCCGGTCGCGTTGGCGGCCTGGGATGCGAGCATCAGCAGCGTCACGCGGCCGCGCTTCTCGATCCCGGCCGCGGAGAGGGGGTAGCGGACCAGGTCGAGGTAGAACTTCCAGCGCTCGAACCCGACCTCGGGGCCGCCGCGCGCGGCGTGCACGCGGCGGTAGCAGTAGGCGCCGCGGCCGTAGTTGTAGTGCTGGCGGATGAAGCGGCGGACCGTCAGCGCGTGGTAGTGGGTCACGACCGCGTCCTCGGCGTAGACCAGCCCGCAGCCGCTGCCGTTGTAGCGCGCGCAGAACTCGCGGTCCTCGCCCCCGGCGAGCGGGAAGCGCAGGTCGAAGCCGCCGACGCGCTCGAAGGTCTCGCGCGCGACGGCGATGTTGTTCGAGGCGAAGAAGGGCGCCCCCTTGGCGATGAAGTAGTCGAGCAGGAAGGCGACGAGCGCCTGGCTCGCCTCGGCACAGGCGTTGTCGGTCAGGGCGTTGACGGTGCGCCCGCCGAGCAGCGCGCCGGGGTGTGCGGCAAACCGCCGCGCGAAGGCCGCGAGCCAGCCCGGGTCGACGCGGCAGTCGTCGTCGGTGAAGGCGATGGCGTCGTGCTTCGCCGCCCCCGCGCCCAGGTTCCGCGCCGCAGCGGGGCCGGCGTGCGCCTGCTCGATCAGCCGGAGGTCGATCCGGCCGTAGTAGGGGGCCAGCGCCTCCCGCACCTCGTCGATGCGCGGCGAGCCGTCGTCGACGACGATCACCTCGAACCGCGCCGGGTCGTACTGCAGCGCGCAGAACGCCGCCGCGCACTCCGCCAGCCGCTCCGGGCGGTTGTAGGTCGGCACGACGATCGAGAACCCGGGCGATGGCATCGTCATCCTTCCGTCCGCGCGGCGCTCGGCTCGGGGAGCGGGCCCTCCGGGCGCCGGTTTCCGGACCCGAAGCTGCGGGCGTAGGCCGCCAGCAGCTCGCGCGCTGCGGCGCCGCGCCGCGTCCGGGCCAGTTCCTGCGCCTCTCCCAGGACGGTCAGCGGCGTGAGGAGCAGCGAGGCCAGGCGCCCGTGGTGCTTGCGGTGGAAGACCCGGGTGCTGTGCACCTTGCACTCCCAGCGCCAGCGCTCGGAGCGCAGTCCGCGGGCCCCGTCGGGCGCGTCGTGCCGGATCACGGCCCGCGGGTCGCACCAGACCTCGTAACCCGCGGCCTCCATCCGGCGGCAGAGGTCGAGGTCCTCGTAGTACATGAAGAACGCCGGGTCGAGCGGTCCGGTCCGCCGCAGGGCCTCCGCGCGCAGCATCATCGCGTGGCCCCAGACGTAGTCGGTCCGGCGCGGCTCGTCGTCCCCGCCGGCGTCGCCCGACTCGATCCCCGGGATGCTCTGGCGGAGCGGCAGCGTGCGGCGCCAGGCCCCCTTGTAGAGCAGCTTCGGGGAGCCGTCGGGCATCGCCTCGGTGGAGTGCGTCTTGGGCCCGACCACGCCCGCCCGCGGGTGCGACTCCATGAACGCCACCAGCCGCGCGACGAGGTCGGGCGGGCCGTCGGTGTCGGGGTTGACGAGCAGGACGAACGCCTCGCCCGCCTCCAGCGCGTTCCGGATTCCGACGTTGCAGCCGCCGGCGAACCCGAGGTTCCGCTCGTTGCGCAGCAGGGTGCAGGCCGGAAAGCGCGCGGCGACCGCGGCGACGGTGTCGTCGGCGGAGGCGTTGTCCACGACCACCACCCGCAGCCGCGTGCCTTCGGACCGGAGCAGCCAGCGCACGCAGTTCAGCACGTCCTCCCGCCCGTTGTAGGAGAGGACGATCGCGGCGACCGGCGCGGCGGTTTCGCTCATGCGCGCGGCCCGGACGCGAAGGCGCGGCGCGGCGCGCGGGCCGGCTCGGCCACGCGCCGCCGCCCGGCACCGCGGTGCGGATGCCGGGTCGGCCCTCCGGTCTCGAGCACGGGCCCGGGCCGGGCGATCACGGTGTATTCTCCGCAGCCATGCGATCCACGAAGTATACGGCGAGCGGCAGCGCCCGGTCCGATGGCGCGCCTGCCTCGCCCGCGCTCCCGCGACCGCCTGCGAACCGGGACGGACGTGGCTGAGCGCGCGACAGGTTCCGCCGCCGAGACACCGGGCGCGACCCGGTGGGCCCCCTCGCACGGCGTCGCGCTGGCGATCCTGAACGTCGTCGCGGTCCTGCTCGCGCTGTACTTCCTGAACGGCCGGCTGGGCGAGTGGGGCGGCGACAACGTCCGCTACCTGCTGCTGGCCGAATCGCTGGGGTCGGGGGGAGGCTTCGTCGATCCGTTCCTGCCCGGTGCGCCGTTCCACACCGTCTACCCGCCGGTCCTGCCGGCCCTGCTTGCGCCCCTCGCCGCGGCCGGCGCGCCGCTGATCGTACTCAACGGTTTCGTCGCGCTGCTCGCGATCGCCGGTCTCAACCTGGCGTACCTCTTCCTCGTCTCGACCTATGGCTCGCTCACCAGCCTGCTGATCGTGCTCTCGACCGCCTGCTGCGGGGCCTTCCTGGACCCGGCGCTGTCGGTGATGAGCGACGGGCCATACCTCTTCTTCTCGATGGCCGCGCTGCTCGCGGTGCGCCGCGCATTCCGCGGCGAGGCCCGGCGCGCGGCCGTCCTCGTGCTCGCCGGCGTGCTGGTCGCGCTGGCGATCCTGACGCGCATCGCGGGCGTCGTGCTGCTGCCGGCGATCGGCGCCTACGCCCTGTTCGGCTGCCTGCCCGCGCTCCCCCGGAGGCAGCGGCTCGAGCGGCTGGCCGTCATCGGCCTGGTGGCCGTCGCCCTCGCCGGATCGTGGCCGCTCGTCGTGCTGAGCCAGGACCGCGTCGGGCAACGCAGCTACCTGTGGGAGTTCCTGAACCTGGGGACTGCCAGGGAGCGCCAGGCCGCGGGCGGGGTCGGGAAACCGCAGCCCAGCCTCGTGCTGCGTCCCTTCTACAATGCGTGGGACCTGGGCGAGCGCCTCGCGAGCACGCCGATGCCGCGCCAGGCCGAGCGGCTCGGGCGGGGGGTCGGCCGCGCGATCGGTCTCGTCTTCGTCGCGATCTGCGCCGCCTCCGCCGCACTGGTGCTGCTCGGGATCGCCCATGGGCTCTTCCGCCGCCGGGAGCTGCAGGACTACTACGTTCTCTTCTACGCGCTGCTGCTGATGATGTGGATCGGGGGGGGCTTCCGGCTGATCATGCCGGTCATCCCGTTCCTGCTCGCCTACGCGTACGACGGCGTGATCGCCGTCGGGCGGAGGACTTCCCGCGGGTCGGCCGCCGATGCGGCCGGCGGGCAGCGCCTGGAGCGGGCCGGCCAGGCCGTGCTCGCGCTGACGATCGCCGCCAATCTCGCCGTGACCTTCTCCTTCCCGCTGATCAACGACCGGCTCCACGGGCGCTACGCGCGCTGGTGGCACGATTTCATGGCGGCCTCCTGCGACATCGCGGAGCGGGCCGCGCCGGGCGACACGGTGATCTCGTCGCCCGATGGCGTGCTCTTCTGGCTGACCGGCATTCCTTCGGCACCCCTGCCCCGGCACCGCGAACCGGCGGACAGCCTGCAGGAGATCCTCGACAGCGGCGCCGACTACCTGGTGACGACGCCGATCCAGGAGCAGAAGTACGGGCGGAGCATCCTGCGGACGATCGACGCCTACCCGGAGCGCTTCCGCAGCGTCGAGCGGATCGGCGAGGTCGAGGTCTTCGAGATCGTGCGCGATCCGCAGGCCCCGGCGTCCCCCGCGCCGGGCCCGGGCATCGCGAACCGGCGACCCCCGCGCTGCGCCGCGGTCCTGCGCTGATCAGCGGGGCCGGTCCGCGTTCCAGTCCCGCGGAGTGATCCCGAGCAGCCCCGCGAGCTGGACCCAGGCGAAGCTGGCCCCGGAATAGAGGAAGTAGAGCAGGTGCAGCGGGATGCAGCGCAGCGCGAACCAGGGCCCGCGCGCGCGGCAGAGGAACCGGAAGAGCTGCCGGTTCAGGGCCACGACCAGCACCACGGCGGCGGCCGTCCCGGCGAGGAACCACGGGCTCAGCAGGGCCAGAGGAAGGCCGAGCAGCGCGAGCCCGGTCAGCAGCACCGACAGCTTCTGGCTCTGCTTGATGTTCAGGTCGTCGGGTGCGCTTCCCTGCGCGCGATTGAGTCGGGCCCAGGGGATCGCGCGGCAGAAGACGTCGGTCAGCACCATCGAGCGGATGGTCCACTGCTTCAGGTGCATGCAGAGCAGGGTCGGGTCGAGCACGATCGAGTGGCCCGCGCGCCGCAGCCGGTAGCCCAGGTCGATGTCCTCGATGCAGCGCGGGTGACCCTGCTCGTCGAACCCGCCGACCGCGAGGAAGGCGTCGCGGCGGATCGCCCCGCACCCGGACCAGAAGGTCGAGGCTTCGCGACGCCCGGTCTGGTGGGTGTAGTGATGCAGCAGGTTCCGGTACTGGCTGACCGTTCCCGGCACCGCCGGCCGGTCGTCGTAGGAACCGAAGACGGCGGTCGTCTCGGGGTGGGCGTCGAGAAACGCGACCACGTGCGCGATCGCGCCGGGGTGGACCACGACGTCGGCGTCGACGAAGTAGAGGATCTCGCCCCGCGCCTCGCGGGCGCCGGCGTTGCGCGCACGGGAGGGCCCGCCGTTGACCGGCTGGAGCACGACCCGCGCGCCCTTCGCCGCGGCGACGGCCGGTGTCCCGTCGCGCGACGCGTCGTCGACCACGATGATCTCGCAGCCGGCGGGGGAGCCCTCGGCCAGCGCATCGAGGCACCGCGCCAGGTACGACGCGGCATTGCAGGCGGGGATCACCACCGACACCCGGCACTCGGACATGCTCAGCCTCGCGGCCGTCCGCGCGGGACGGACGGCCTCATGATGGCACGGCCGGAGACCTCCGAGCGCACCGCGCGCCAGACCGCGCGGTCGTCGGCGCTGACCCCGACCGCGAGGAACAGCGCCAGGCAGGCCAGGCCGAAGGCCGCCGCCGGGACGAGCCAGCCCCAGCGGCCGGGGACGGCGTGCCGCAGCGGGTAGGCCGCCAGGGCGAGCAGCGCGATCCCGACGACCGGGACGAGGCTCTTCCGGTTCCAGGGGAGCATCCGGAACAGCGTCCAGACCTGCGTGACCTGCAGCACCTTGAGCGCCAGCAGCGCGATGCTGCTCGCGGCCGCGGCCCCGAGCGCGCCGTGGCGCGGGATCCAGGCGACCTGAAGCGCGACTCCGACGGCGACCCCGATCGCCAGGTCGGCCATGTTGAGCCGCGTCCGCCCGGTGATCGCGAAGAACCGTCCTGACGGGCCGGCGGCGACGGCGATCCCCTTGCCGACCGCGAGCACGATCAGCGGCGCGGCGCCGGCGACGAACTCGGGGCCGAACAGCGACAGCCAGTCCCCCGCCCAGAGCACGAGCGCCGCCGCGGAGGCGAGCCCGGGCCACATCGCCCAGCGCGCGGTCAGGTCGTAGAGGTGGCGCATCCCGGCCTCGTCGCCGGCGACGAAGTGGTCGCTCAGCCGCGCCTGGAAGATCGGAGCGAGGCTCTCCTGCGCCAGCAGGACGCCGGTCGCCAGCCGCGAGGCGACGCCGTAGATCCCGACCTCGCGCACCGGGCGGAAGACGCCCATCAGGAGCAGATCCGTGAAGCCCAGCAGGAACGAGAGCAGCGCCCCGACCATCAGCGGCCAGGAGTAGGCGGCCAGGGGACCGAGCGGCAGGCCGGGTCCGGTCGCGCCCGGCGCGCGCGGGGCCAGCCGCGCGAGCCGCAGCGCGCCGACGAGGATCCCCGCCGCCGGCCCGGCGAGGGTCGAGCCCACGACGCCCGGCCAGCCCCAGCCGGCCGACCAGGTCAGTGCCATCCCCGCGGCCGTCACCCCCAGTGCGATCACGGAGTCGGTCCAGGCCGCCTCCTTCACCGCCTGGAAGCCCTGCAGGTTGGCGACGATCGTGGCCAGCAGCGCGGCCAGGACGACCAGCGCGGCGAGCGACCGCAGCCCGTGTGCCAGGGCGGGGTCGTGGAACAGCGCGGCGGCGAGTTGCGGGGCGAGCGCGAAGAGCAGCAGCGCGAGGGCCGCCGACAGGCCGAGCGCGAGCGCCAGGGACGCGCGGACGACGGCCCGGATCTCACGCGGGTCGCCGCCGCGGCGGGCCTGCGACAGGAAGGGCAGGACCCCCGGCGACATCCCCATCCCGGCCACCAGGCTGGCGATCGCCGTGATCGTGAGGGAAAGCGTGTAGGTACCGTACCCGGCCGCGCCGATCGCGCGGGCGGCGCAGGCGGCGGCGATGTAGCGCATCCCGCCGCCGACCACGTGGGCCGCCGCGACGCCCCCGGCCTCGCGCGCGACGAGGCGGGCCTGCCGCGACGCGGGGCCGCTCAATCCACGGCCCAGCCCATGCTCCGCACGGCGTCGAGCGAGCGCTCATCGAAGGTCGAGAGGTCGTGCTGGCGGTAGCGACCGCTCGAGGCCGCGGGGACGGCGAGCGCGCGGATCCGGTCGAGCGGCAGGCCGCGCGGGTCGAGATCCAGGAAGTCGATCAGGCCGGGCAGGACCTGGTCGGGAGCGGTCGCCAGCGTGTCGTAGTTGAGAACCATGAAGCGCTCGCCCAGCAGGCGCCGGCCGTCGGTCGTGGCGCGCTCGGCCGCCTTGATCCAGTAGTCGAGCATCGCCTGCGGCTGGGGCACGCCGGGAGCCGCGGACGGCTGGACGCCGAAAAGCGGTCCCCAGAGGTGGAGCTGGGTCTGGTTGCGGCTGAAGGCCATGTCGAGCCCGTGGCGGACGACGTAGATGAACTTCAGGCCGGGCCAGTGCTCGGCCATCGGGCGGAGGTAGACGTGGGAGTTGGGTTCCTTCCAGCCCCACGGTCCCTCGTGGGGGGTCGCGAAGCGCAGCGCGCGGACCAGCCGCGAGGACTGCGCGAGCGGCCAGCCCGGGGTGAAGGCGCGGGTCTGGCCGTGGCGGCCGAGCATCGCGTCCCGCACGGCGCGGCCCAGGAAGCTGAACGCCGCGTAGTCGAGCTCGCCGCGCGCCACCATCGCGCGCTCGAGAATCCGGAACCCGACCTTGACCTCCTGCGGATCCCGGGCCATCGCCTCGGCGTACCAGCGCGGGCGCTTGAAGAGCAGCGTGAACCAGAGGTTGTCGCGGGCCTGGTTGAGGTCGTCGCCGAGGAAGCAGCCGAGTTCCTGGACGATCTCGGCGACGAGGCGCGTGCCGCTGCCCCCGAGCCCGCCGATGACGAGCGGCCCGGTACTTCCAGCGGCCGGGCCGGCCGGCGAGGTGCTCACGCTCTGCCTTTCCGCGCGGCCGCCCGCGCGTGCCCCGGGGTCCCCGCCCCGGATCGCCTGAATGTACGGGGAGGCCCGCCGGGGGGCAACGGCCCCCCCGGGGGAGGTCCGGGCGGGCCTCAGCGCGACCGCGAGGCTCCGGGGATGTCCCCGTAGCCGAGCGCCTGCATCCCGCGGGAGCCCCGCACCCGCTCGTAGAACGCGACCAGCGGCTCGTTGCCGAGGAAGGCGTAGGCCCTCGAGCGGTCGATCCCGCGGGCCGCCTCGCGGATCGCTTCCGGCGCCGCGGAGAGGCCGCAGAAGCGCGCGATGCGCTCGAGCTGATCCTCGGGCTCCGCGATCAGGGCCTCGTACCGGACGGCGAGCCCCGGCCCGTCATGCCGCGCGAGGAGGGACTCCGCTTCCGCCACGTACTCCTCCCACAGCTCGAACGCGTCCTCGAGCGCCAGGCAGCGGGTGGAGAAGAGGTAGTTCTCGAACGACTCGGTCGACTTCAGCACGTCCTGCCAGCGCCCCATCAGCGGGCGGATCCGGAGGTAGGCGTCGTCCGCGCGGGCGTCCGTCCAGCGGGCCGCCTCGCGCGTCGCGAGGCTCTGCGCGGCGTCGACCCCGTTGCGCTGGATCACGAGCAGCTTCGCCCCCGGGAAGACCCGGCTCCAGAGCGGGAAGGTGAAGACGGCGCGCGGGTCCTTGAAGCCCCACGGTCCGGCGGCCGGATCGAGCGAGCGCCCGCCCGTGAAGTCGGCGAAGCGCGGCGAGGCGACCGTGCGCGCCAGCAACTGCGCGGTGTCGTCGAAGAAGCGCGGGTGACGGAGGTAGCGCAGCGTGGGCAGGGGATAGTCCCAGGCCCCTCCGGCGCGGCGCATCACCCACTCGTCGAGGCGCATGAAGAAGTAGTCCTCGGCGTTGGGGTCGGTCCGCGCGCCGAAGTAGCCGCCGAGTTGCGACAGCAGGCGCACCAGCATCGTCGTGCCGCAGCGGTGCATCCCGGTCACGATGACCGGGGGGGAGGCGAGCGGCGTGCGCGCAGCGTCGGCCATCGAGCGTCCTCGTCCGGTCCCGCTCAGCGCGGGCGGAGGAAACCGAGCTCGCGCAGCCGCGCGAGGATCGTCTCGCAGCACGCGTCGAGCGGCAGCCGGTCGGTCGGGACGACGATCTCCGGCCGGGTCGGCGGCTCGTAGGGGGCGCTGATCCCGCTGAAGTCCCGGATCTCGCCGGCCCGCGCCCGGGCGTAGAGGCCGGTCGTGTCGCGCGCCTCGCAGACCGCCAGCGGCGCGTCGCAGAAGACTTCGACGAACGAGCCCTCGCCGACCAGCTGCCGCGCCGCCGCGCGATCGGCCTCGAACGGGGCGACGAAGGACGCGATCGTGATCAGGCCCAGGTCGCCGGAGAGCTTCGCCATCTCGGCCGCGCGCCGGATGTTCTCGGCCCGGTCGAGCGCCGAGAAGGTCAGGTCGTGGCTGAGCCCCAGCCGGACGTTGCTGCCGTCGAGCACGTAGGCGAAGTAACCCAGCTCGAACAGGATCCGCTCCAGCCGGTAGGCGATCGACGACTTGCCGGAGCGGGGGAGCCCGCTCATCCAGAGCGTGAAGGGGCGCTGGCCCAGGCGCTCGGCGCGGGCCTCGGGGGTGATCGCGCTGCGGTGCGGCGTGGGGCGGACGTGCGCCCCTTCCGGCTCGGTCGTTGCCGGTGCCGTGTCGAGCAGCATCCCGGCCCCGGCGGTCGCGTTCGTCAACCGGTCGATGAGAATGAAGGCTCCCATCGCGCGGCTCTTCTTGTAGGGGTCGAAGAGCAGTGGACGCGCCGTCGTCACCGCCGCGCGGCCGATCTCGTTCAGCTCCAACGCCGCGGCCGGCTCACGGTGCAGCGTGTTGACGTTGACCTTGTAGCGCAGCGCCGTGACCGCGGCCTGGGTCGTCCCGCTGGCGTGCTTCAACAGGTAGGGCCGCCCGGGGACGAGCGCCTCCTCGGCCATCCAGACGATCATCGCCTCGAACGCCTGCTGGCTGCGCGGCGCGTTGCCCGGGCGGACCAGGACGTCGCCGCGCCCGACGTCGAGCTGGTCCTCCAGCGTGACCGTCACCGCCGCGGGGGGCAGGGCCTCCTCGAGTTCGCCGTCGAAGGTGACGATCGACCGGATCCGCGAGCGGTTCCCCGACGGGAGCGCGATCACCTCGTCGCCCCGCCGCAGGACCCCCGACGCCAGGGTGCCGCAGTAGCCGCGGAAGCGGTGATCGGGGCGGGTGACGTACTGGACCGGGAAGCGCAGGTCGATCAGGTTCCGGTCGCTCGAGACGTGGACCGTCTCGAGGTAATCGAGCAACGGGCTCCCCTGGTACCAGGGCATCGCGCCGCCGCGGTGGACCACGTTGTCGCCGCCCAGCGCCGAAACCGGGATGAAGTGCAGGTCCGGCACTTCGAGTCGCTGCGCGAACTCGGAATAGTCGGCGCGCACCCGCTCGAAGACCGACTGCGAGAAGCCGACCAGGTCCATCTTGTTCACGGCGACGACGACATGGCGGATCCCGAGCAGCGAGACGATGAAGCTGTGGCGGCACGTCTGCGGCAGCACGCCGCGTTCGGCGTCGATCAGGATCACCGCCAGGTTGGCGGTCGAGGCGCCGGTGGCCATGTTGCGCGTGTACTGCTCGTGGCCCGGGGTGTCGGCAAGAATGAACTTGCGCCGCGCGGTCGCGAAGTAGCGGTAGGCGACGTCGATCGTGATCCCCTGCTCGCGCTCGGCGCCCAGGCCGTCGACCAGCAGGGCGAAGTCGAGATTCCCCGCGCCGGCGTGGCCGAGGCGCGCGCTGTCCCGCTCCAGGGCCGCGAGGTGGTCGTCGGCGACCAGTCCGGCGTCGTACAGCAGCCGGCCGATCAGCGTGCTCTTGCCGTCGTCGACGCTGCCGCAGGTGATGAAGCGCAGCAGGTCCTTGCGGCCGTGGCTCTCGAGGAAGGCGAGCACATCCCCCGGCGCCGGATCGCGCTCGATCATCTCGTGTCCGTCCCGGCGGTGTTCAGAAGTAGCCCTCCCGCTTCTTCTTCTCCATCGAGGCCGCCTCGTCGTGATCGATCACGCGCCCCTGCCGCTCCGAGCTGCGGGTGCGGATCATCTCGTCGATGATCGCCGGCAGCGTGTCCGCGGTCGACGGCACCGCCCCGGTCAGCGGGTAGCAGCCCAGGGTGCGGAAGCGGACCATCATCGGTCGCGGCGTCTCGCCGGGCGCCAGCGGCAGGCGGTCGTCGTCGACCATGATCAGCGCGCCGTCGCGCTCGACGATCGGGCGCTCCCTGGCGAAGTAAAGCGGTACGACCGGCATCTCCTCGACCAGGATGTACTGCCAGACGTCGAGCTCGGTCCAGTTGGAGAGCGGGAAGACGCGGATCGACTCGCCCTTGCGCAGCTTCGTGTTGAACAGGTTCCAGAGCTCCGGGCGCTGGTTCTTGGGATCCCACTGGTGATCGCGGTCGCGGAACGAGAAGACCCGCTCCTTGGCCCGGCTCTTCTCCTCGTCGCGCCGCGCGCCGCCGAAGGCGGCGTCGAAGCCGTGCTGGTCCAGCGCCTGCTTCAGCGCGACGGTCTTCATCTCGTTGGTGTGGACCTGGCTGCCGTGCACGATCGGGCTGATCCCGCGCGCCAGCGCCTCCTGGTTGATGTAGACGATCAGGTCGAGCCCGTTCTCGCGGCAGAAGCGGTCCCGGAACTCGATCATCTCGCGGAACTTCCAGGTGGTGTCGACGTGCAGCAGGGGGAAGGGGACAGGCGCCGGGAAGAAGGCCTTCTGGGCCAGGCGGACCATCACCCCCGAGTCCTTGCCGATCGAGTAGAGCATCACCGGCTTCTCGAACTCGGCCGCGACCTCGCGGATGATGTGGATGCTCTCGGCCTCGAGCAGCTCGAGGTGCGGCGGTATCCTGCTCACGGGCGCGTCCGATCCGCGGGGTCGTCCGCCGGGTCGACCGGCTCGGCCGGGACGGCGAGCCGCCCGCGGCCGGCGAGATGCTCGATCACCCGGGCGACTGACTGGCCGAGGGTGAGCTGCGCGGTGTCGAGCACCAGTTCGGGCGCGTCCGGCGGCTCGTAGGGCGCGGAGATCCCCGTGAAGTCGGGCAGCTCGCCGGCGCGGGCCTTGCGATAGAGGCCCTTCGGGTCGCGCGCCTCGCAGACGGCCAGCGGGGTGTCGAGGAAGACCTCGACGAAGCGCTCGCCGCCGGCGGCCTCGCGGGCGCGCCGGCGGTCGGCGCGGTAGGGCGAGATGAAGGCCACGATCGCGATCAGCCCGGCGTCGGCGAACAGCGCGGCGACCTCGCCGATCCGGCGGATGTTCTCCTCGCGGTCGGCGGCCGAGAAACCGAGGTCGCGGTTCAGGCGGTCGCGCACGTTGTCGCCGTCGAGGACGTAGGCCGCCCGGCCGGCGTCGAGCAGCCGCTTCTCGAGGGCGTGGGCGACGGTCGACTTGCCGGATCCCGAGAGCCCCGTGAACCAGACGACGGTCCCATGCTGGCCGAGCAGCCGCGCGCGGTCGGCCGGTCCGACGAGCCCCCGGTGGGGCACGACGACGCGTTCCCGGCTCGCGCCGGGCCCGTTTTCCCGTTCCGTTCGACGGCCGGCGTCCACTCCGTGTCCTCGCGCTCGCTGCGGCCCCGGAGGGGCGGCCGGGGGATTCTAGCCCGGATCGCCGCGCGGCTCCGCGTCCGGCCCGTCCCGGTTGACCCGGCCCGGCGAGCGGGGTATCTACACCGCGCCGTGCGCACCCCGCCGCGACGCCGCGGGCGGCGCGACACGCTCGAGGAGCGCCGCGTGACCATCGCGTTCGAGACGGGGACCGACGGAGCCCCGGTCCTGCGCGTCGGCGCCCGCGCGGTACCGTTCTTTCCGCTGCTCGTCGGGGCGGCCGCCCTCGCCGCGACGGCGAACGTGATCGTCAACGGCTGGACGCTCGACGCCGAGGTCGACATCCTCGCCAATCGCCTGGTGCGCGGCCCGGTCTCGGCGCTGCCGGCGTTGCTCACGAGCGACTACACGGCCGGCAGCAACCTGCCGAGCGGCTTCTGGCGCCCGGTCGTGCTGCTCTGCTACTGGGTGCTGTGGCGCCTCGGCCTCGGCACGCCGATCGCCTTCTACGCGGCGAACGTGGCGCTGCACGCCGGGATCTCGGTCGGGGTCTTCCACCTCGCGCGGCGGTTCGGCGCGAGCGCCGCGGCCGCCCTCGCCGGCGCGCTGCTCTTCGCCGTCCACCCGGTCCACGCCGACGTCACGGCCGGGGTGGTCGGCCTCAAGGACCTGCTGGCGGCCGGCGGATTCGTCGGCGGCTACCTGCTGCTGCTCGCGGCGCGCGGCGCGGCCGCGGCCGGGGACTCGGGCCGCGGGCGGAAGCTCACGGCCGGAGGGCTGGCCTGCTTCCTGGCCGGCGTGCTGAGCAAGGAGAGCGCGCTCGCGCTCCTGCCGTGCGTCGTGCTGATCGATCTCGCGGATGCCTGGATGCGACGCGGCCAGCCGGCCGCGGCGCCCCGGCGGGGGAAGCGCGCGGGCGGGGCCGGGGCCGGGTCGGCGGGGTCGCTCCTCGCGCTGCAGTACGCGGGGATGCTGGCCGTGGTCGCGCTCAAGTTCGGGCTGCAGCAGGCATTCCTGGGCGGGACGATCGAGCGCGTCGCGATCGACCCCGTGGACAACCCGCTGTCGCTGCTGCCGGCGGTCGAGAGCCGGTTGCAGGCGCTGGCCTTCATCCCGTTCTACCTGCGGCTCCTCGTCTGGCCGGCGCGGCTGGCGCCCGACTACTCGTACGACTCGTTACCGCTCGCCGCGACGGCGATGCCGCCGGGGGCGTGGCTCGGACTGGCGCTCGCGGTTGCGGTGTTCGGCGGGGCGGTCTTCGCTTTCGTCCGCCGGGAGCGGTTCCTGCTGGCCGCGCTGGTTCTCGGTGCCGTGACCTATCTGCCCGTTTCGAACCTGGTGATCACGCTCGGCACGAACGCGGCGGAGCGCTTCCTGTACCTGCCCTCGATCGGCTTCTGCCTCGCCGCCGGGTGGGCCATCGGCCGACTGCTCGAGCAACCGCGGATCCCGGCGCGCCTGGTGTGGGGCGCGCTCGCGCTCCTGGTCGGCCTCGGGATCGTGCGCAGCGACCTGCGCAACCGCGACTGGAGCGACAAGGCCACGCTCTGGAGCGCGGCGCACGAGGTCGTCCCGCGCAACCTGAAGGTCGTGCTCAACCTCTCGCAGCACCTGCTGGCGCGGGGCGAGGTCGACCGCGCGCTGGCGATGCTCGACGCCGCGCTGGCGCAGCAGGACCCGCTCCCGGCGACGCAGCCGCTGCTCGCGGCCTACCGCCCGCTGCTGAAGGGTCAGCGCGCCGCGGCGCTGGCCCAGGCCGGACGCGGCGCCGAGGCGCGTGCGCTGTTCGCGGAGGCGATCGCCGAGGCCCCCGACCAGCCCGACCCGCGGATCCGGCTGGCGCGGCTCCTCAACCGCGAAGGGGAGAGCGGGCGGGCGCTCGCGGAACTGGACGCGGTGCTGCGGCTCGAGCTGACGACGGCCGAGCTGGCGCGGGTCGAGGAGGAGAAGCTGATCGCGCTCGCGGCGCTCGAGCCCGGCGGGGGCGACGGAGACCGTCCAGCGGGCGATCCGGCTGGCGCTGGAGGGGCCGCTGCCCGAGGCGCAGGCGCTGGCCCGCTCGCTCGCCGCGGCGGCGCCGGAGCGGGCGCTGCCGCCGTACCTGCTCGGCTTCGTCGAGCGCCGGATGGGGCGGCCGGACGCGGCGCGCGAGGCCTGGCGCGCGGCGCGCGCGCGGGCGCCGGGGAGCGGCCCGCTGGCGGCCGAGATCGACCGGCAGCTGGCGCTGCTGGCGCGCTGAGGCGGCGGCCGCCGCGACTCGGTGACGAAGGAGCAACCCGCGGAGTGCTGCCGGCGCCCGCCGCCCGCGCGGCGCTCACGGACAGGCAGCGGCCGCCGCGGCGATCTCGAGGTCCCGGCTCCCGACCTGGGACGCCGCGCCGGAATCGTAGCCCGTGGTCGCGCACTCGTTGCCGGCGCGCACCAGGAACCAGTGTCCGTCTCCCGCGGCCGGCGCTCCCGGATACGGCAGCGAAGTGCCGACGCCGTCGTTCTGGAGGCACTCCTCGGTCGCCACGGAGAAATCGCCGGCACTGGCTCGCAGCGCCGACAACCCCCCCCGGACGACGTCGTAGCTCGTGGTGTTCGCGGGGGCGGTCCAGGCCAGCCCGTCGGGACCGACCGAGAGCGCGAGCTCGCCGGACGGCGCACCGCCCGGGTCGCCGACGCCGTCGCAGTCGTTGTCGACCCCGTCGCAGAGCTCTGCGTTCCCTGGATAGCGCGCGGAATCGGCGTCGTCGCAGTCGAGGGTCCCACCGACCCCGTCGCCGTCCGCGTCGACGCCGTCGCCGGCAACGATCCAGCGGAACCCGTCGAGCAGGGCCAGGCTGTCGAAGCTCGGATCGCCCTGATCCCAGATGTGAAGGTCCAGGACCACCTCTTCGCCCGGATGGACGGCGCCGCTCGCGGTGCGCCACGCCGTGGCGGCCGCGGTCGTCTCGCCGTAACCGGTGCCGACCAGCTCGCTCGTTCCGCCGGCGCAGCCGTTGCACACTTCGAATGACGCGGTGTTCCCCGTGAGCGGATGGCCCTCGGCGTCGCGCACGACGTTCTGGCCGTGGACCAGGCCGATGAAGTGATCGTTGAAGGGACTGCACGCGTTCGGCCACTCGGAGTTGTAGAACTTGTGATCGAACGCGAAGCCGTCGGCGTTGGTCGGGACCCGGAGCGTCAGCCGCAGCAGCACCGAGTCGTAGGCTCCCGAGTTGGACGGACAGCCGTCGACGACGACCGGGTAGCCGCCGGGCGGCGAGACCGACGACCCGCCGGACGAGAAACCGGGCTCCGGCGCGCTGAAGCCCGGGTTGCCGATGTCGCGCGCCGATCCGGACGAGATGGAGGCCATCGTGCCGTGCACGCGAGGGGTCACGTTGACGCCGAACGTCGCGAGCACGCCGGCCTGCTGGATCGTCGGGGCGCCCACCCCGTTGGACCGCAACAGCGAGGCACTGATCAGGCCCCAGGTCCGCGCTGCGATCGGCGGCGACGCGGGGGTGGTCTGGCAGAGGTCCATGGCGGCCGCGAGGTCGAGGCCAGTCACACCGTTGAACTGGGGGGCCGAGCTGCAATCCGTTGCGCCGGGATTGTCGACGCTGCCGTCGCAGTCGTCGTCCAGGCCGTTCCCCGCGAGCTCCAGCGCTCCGGGGTTGATGTAGCGGGGCGCGGGGCAGCCGGCGCCCAGCGCGTCGCAGCAGTCGCCGGCGCAGGTGGAATAGCCATCGCCATCGCGATCGGCGCCGACGATCGACGGGTCGGCATCGTCGCAGTCGCCCTGGCACTCCGACGAGCCGTCGAAGTCGTCGTCGGTTTCCGCCGCCGGCACGGCCGGCCAGCCCGGGGCGGCGCAGTCGTCGTTGATACCGTTGCACGGCTGCGGAGCCCCGGGGTAGGTCGTCGCGACCGCATCGTCGCAGTCGCCCTGGCAGGCGCTGAAGGCGTCGCCGTCGGCGTCGATCTCGTCGGCCGGAACGACGCCGTCGCAGTCGTTGTCCCGGGTGTCGCAGATCTCGGGGTTGCCCGGGAAGCGCGCGGCGTCGGTGTCGTCGCAGTCGAGGGCCGCCCCGACACCGTCCTGGTCGAAGTCGTCGCCCTGGTCGACCACCGTCCAGCGGAAGTTGTCGAGCAGGGCCAGCGCGTCGACGCTGGCGTCCTGAAGGTCCCAGATGTGCAGGTCGAGCACGAGCTCCGATCCGCCCCGGATGGCCGCCGCTGGCGGAACGCCACTGCGGTGGCGGCCGCGTTGTCGGCGAGATAGCCCGTGCCCTGCAACTGGTCGGGTCCCAGCGGGCAGTGGTACACACGTCGAAGGCTGCCGTCTGGACCGTGAGCGGCCTCCCGGCGCCGTCGAGAGCGATGTTCCCGGCGCCCGGCAGGAGTGCGACGAAGTGGTCGTTGAACGGGGAGCAGACGCTCGGCCACTCGGCCGCGTAGAACTTGTGGTCGAACGCCAGGGCGCGGGCATTGGTCGGTGCCCGCAGGCGCAAGCGCAGCAGGACCGAATCGAAAGCACCTGCGCCCTGCGGGCAGCCGGGTTCGTTCAGCGGGAAAGGAGCGGGAGGCGTCACGGCCGGCCGGCCGGTCGAGTACCCCCCCTCGGGCGCGGTGAAGCCGGGGTCCGTCGGCGTGCGGGCGGTGCCGGAGGAGAACGAGGCCATGGTTGCGTGGCGCGTCGGCGCCACGAACGGGCCGAAGCTCGACATCACGCCGACCTGCTGTGCCTGCGGCGCCCCGCTGCCGTCGGCGCGGAGCAGCTGCGCGTCGATCAACCCCCAGGTCCGCTGCGCCGCGGGCGGCAGGGCCGCCGTGGACTGGCAGAGGTCCATCGCCTGGGCCAGCGAGAGGCCGGTCACGCCGGAGAAGAGCGCCGATGGACTGCAGTCGTCCGGGGACGGGTTGTCGATCGTCCCGTCGCAGTCGTCGTCCTGCGCGTTGCCGGCGATGTCGTAGGCCCCGGGATTGACGTAGAAGGGGGTGATGCACCCGTCCGCCGCCTGGTCGCAGCAATCGCCGTCCTCGGTGCGGAAGCCGTCATGGTCGAGATCGGCGGCCCGGGCCGGGGTGGCGCCGAAGGAAGCCGCGGCGATGAAGAGCAGGGCGGCCACGAGTCTGGGCCGCAGGGCAGGCGGGCGTCCGGTCGGGTGCGGCATGGGCGGTTCCTCGCGCCCAGTAACGGCCGGCCGGCCGGAATCACTCACGGTCCCCGGCGATTTTTCCGAATCGATCGACGAGCCCGGGCACACCCCCTGGAACCCGCGGCCTCCCTGCCGGGTCCAGGCCTGAGCGGGGCCGCTACGCGGCGCCCCCGTCCGCCAGCGCCGCCAGCACGCGCTCGTGCAGCAGGCCGTTGCTGACGATCACGCCGCGGTTCCGTGACATCGCACGCCCCCCGCCGAACTCCAGCGGCCGCCCGTCGGCGTCGGTGACGCGCCCGCCGGCCTCCTCGACGATCAGCGACCCGGCGGCGTGGTCCCAGATCTTCTCGCGGTAATCGGGAGTGCGCGGCGACGGAAGCCGCAGGTAGAGCGCCGCGTCGCCGCGCGCGAGCGCCCCGTACTTCGCCTGGCTGTCCATCCGGAGCGGGGGCGCGCCGATGCCGAGCGCGTGCGCCACGACGCCGTGCCGGGCCTGGTCGCTGTGCGCGGCCTCGACGCTCTCGGCGAAGCGCAGCGCCGGGCCGGAGGCGTCGCGCGCGACGCGGATCGGCGCACCGTCTCCCGCGTCCGTACCGGCCAGCGGCGCCATCGTCGCGCCCTGCCCGCGGACCGCGACGAAGAGCGTGCCCACGGGTGCCCGCGGGTCGTCCGCGGCCAGCGGAAGGGCGGGGCAGGCGAGCGCCGCCACCTCGACCCGCCCGTCGACGACCAGCGCGAGCGCGACCGCGTACTGGTCGTTCCGCAGGAAGCCCTTGGTGCCGTCGATCGGGTCGAGCGTCCAGAAGCGGGGGCCGACCGCGCCGCTGCCGGCGTCGATCCAGTCGCACACGTCGCTCGGGCTCGCGCCGGGGAGCAGCCGCCGCACCTGGTCGGTCACCGCGGCGAGCGTCGCGGCGCCCGCCGGAGCACGCAACGCGTCGGCGTCCTCCTCGCCGACGATCGCGTCGCCGGGGAAGGCCTCGCGCAGCCGCTGGCAGAGCAGCGCCTGCGACCCGAAGTCCGCGATCGTGACCGGGCTGCGGTCGGCCTTCTCGAGCGTGCCGGGGTCGACCCGCTCGGCCCGGACCGCGGCCGCAAGCTTCGCGGCCCGCCGGACGGCCTCGATCGCGACCTGCCGCTCCAGCGCAAATCGGCCCACGGGATCAGCGGTGCAGGGAGTCGATCCGCCGGGCGAGCCCGGCGTTCTTCGCCACCAGGCGTCCGACGAAGAGCGCGATCAGCGCGAACCCGGCGGCGTAGCCCCAGAACATCATCGTCGTGCTCATCGTTCGCTCTCCTCGATTTCCATCAGCCGCTCGCGGGCCGAGACCGCGTCCTCGAGCTGCGCCGTCCGCCACGCCGCGTAGAGCAGGGCGACGTGCATCAGCGTGACGCCGATCATCCCGCAGATGAAGGCGGTCCACATCTCGGGGGCCAGGGCTCCCTCGGCCCCGCGCTTGAAGATCACCGGGTGGTTCCCGCGCCACCAGTGGACCGAGAGGTAGACGACGGGCAGGTTGAGCACGCCGACGATCGCGATCACGGAGGCCAGCCGGGCGGACTGCTCGGCGTTGTGCGAGACCTTCCGGACCAGCATCGCCCCGAGGAAGATCAGCCAGGTGATCAGCGAAGTCGTCAGGCGCGGCTCCCAGGTCCACCAGGTGCCCCACGCGGAGCGGGCCCAGATCGGGCCGGTGATCAGCACGATCGTGGCCCACAGCGTCCCGGTCTCGACCGCGGCCCGGCCGATCTCGTCCCAGCCCGAGCGCCGGGTCGCGAGGTACGCGATCGCCGCAACGCCGGACAGCACGAAGGCCAGCATGGCGTTCGACGCAGCCGGCACGTGGAAGTAGAAGATCCGCTGCACGTCTCCCATCACCTTCTCGGTCGGGGCGTGCAGCAACGCGCCCCACAGCAGGAGCAGGGCCCCGGCGAGGAACAGCGCCCCGCTGAAGAGCGCGGCCGGCCGGCCGAGCGGGACGGACTTGTCGTCGGACATCGTGCGTTCTCCCGTGTTCCCGCCGCTACTCGACGAGCACCGATTCGAACAGGATGGCGCCCAGCGCCAGGTTGAGCCCCAGCGTCGCCACCAGGACCGCCGGCCACGGCGCGGCGCCCGCGAGCGTGCCGCCGGCCAGCAGCGTGGCGGTCGTCATCGACCCGGCGATCAGGATCGGCGACGCGACCGGCAGGACGAGGATCGACAGCATCGCTTCGCCGCGCCCGAGGCTCGTCGTCAGGCTTCCGAGCAGGGTCCCCAGCGCGGCCAGCCCGCCCGTGCCCGCCAGCAGGGCCAGCGCGAGCTGGCCCCAGCGGATCCCGGGCGGCAGGTCGAAGAAGACGATCGTCAGCGGGACGAGCAGCGCCTCGACCGCGACCCCCAGCAGCAGCCCCTCGAACCACTTGATCGCGAAGAGCGCGGTGCGGTCGAGCGGCGAGAGCAGCAGCCCCTGCCAGCGCTCCTCGTCGCGGTCGACGAGCAGCGCCCGGGCCTGCCCGACCAGCATCGCGAAGGAGATCGCGGTCCAGAGGATGCCGGGCGCCAGGCGGCGCCGGTCGTCGGGTCCCAGCTCGGGGAGATTGAAGGTGACGCCCGCGACGACCAGCACGATCATCGCGAACATCAGCATCGGGACGAGCGCCTCGCCCGTCCGCAGTTCGCGGCGCAGGTCGGCGACGAACAGCGCCGCACTCGCGCGCGCGACGCCGCTCACGCGGCCGCTCCGCGGCGCCGCGACCAGCGCGGTCCAGCCGGCCGCATCGTGGTCGGCGGCCGCGCCCAGGGCGGCGATCCGCCCGCGATTCAGCACCAGCACCCGGTCGGCCAGCGGCAGCGCGGCTTCCGCGCGGTGGCTGATCATCGCCAGCGTGACGCCGCGCGCGCGCTCCTCGGCCAGCAGCGCGTCGAGCCGGGCGCGCCCCTCCGGGTCGAGTCCGGTCGTCGGCTCGTCGAGCAATACGAGGCGCGGGGCGTGCTGCAGCGCGCGGGCCAGCGCCAGGCGCTGCATCATCCCGCGCGAGAAGCCGCGCACCGGCCGGTGCGCGGCGCGGGACAGCCCGATCTTCTCGAGCCAGTGCCCGGCCAGTGTCCCGGTGTCGCCGGGCACGCCGTAGAGCCGCGCGTAGAGCTCGAGGTTCTCGCGGGCCGTCAGGTGCTCGTAGAGGAACGAGCGGTGGCCGAGGAACCCGATCGCCGCGCGGGCCCGTGCCGCCTTCGTCCCCTTGAGGTCGATCCCGTCGATCAGCACCGTGCCGGAGGTCGGGCGCGTCAGCCCGGCGGCAAGGCGCAGCAGCGTGGACTTGCCGGCGCCGTTCGGTCCGAGGACCAGCAACGCTTCCCCGGGCGCGACCGTCAGCGAGGCGTCCGCCAGGGCCACCACCGCGCCGAAGCGCCGGCCGGCGGACCGGAACTCGAGCGCGATGCCGGGGGCGGCACTCACTCCCGCTCGTCTCCGCCGGGCGGTGAGGGAGGCGCCGGGACCGGGTCCTGCATGTCGCGGAAGGCGGGCGGCAGAACGTACGCGGCCGCGAGGCCCAGCAGGACGCCGATCAGGAGCAGCAGCTTGAGCATCGTCTTCCTCGATTCCGGTCGCGGGCCGTCAGGCCGCGGCGGCGGCCGGCTCGCCGATCCACTCGCGTTCCTCGCGCCGCTGCGGCCAGCCCGACACGACGCAGCCGAGGGCCAGGATCAGGCCGCCGAGCCACAGGAAGTTGATCAGCGGGTGCACGATGACCTCGAAGGTCCCGCGCCCGCTCGCCACCTCGAGGTTGACCGCGATGACGTAGAAGTCCTCGCCGACGCGCCCCAGCTGCGACAGGCCGCGCGGGACGAGCGTCGGCAGGATCGCGACCTCGGTCGTGGGCTGCTCGGTGCGCTTGTAGATCCGGCGCTGCGGCGTGACGTGCTCGACCGTGTCCGAGCCGGGGCGCTGCACGCCCAGGCGCATGACCGCCGCGTCGTACTCGGGACGGTTGACGATGTCGAACCCCTCGTAGGTGATGCGGTAGCCGTCGATCTCGACCGACTGGCCCGGGGCCAGCGCCTCGAAGGTCTGGTCCTTCTTGTAGGCCGACGAGCCGGCGATGCCGATCGCCATGATCGCCACGCCGATGTGCACGAGGTATCCGCCGTAGCGGCGCTTGTGGCTCGCCACCTGTCGCACAAAGGCCGGGAAGAACCCCTCGCGGGTCGTGCGCCGGCGCTCGGCGACATCCAGGAAGGCCTGCTGCACGACCGCCCCCAGCACGAAGACGGAGACGACGAAGTAGGCCAGCGACCAGGGCTCCCGCGCCCCCGCGACGAAGCAGACGATCCCGGTGACGAGGCCCGCCGCGGCCGGGACGAGGAACGCGCGCCCCAGCTCCGCGCCGTTCTTGATCCGCCAGCCGACCAGCGGGCCGGTCCCCATCAGGAAGAGCAGCAGCAGGAAGAAGGGTCGCGTCGCCTCGGTGAACTGGATCGGCTCCTTGGTCACCTGCTGGCCGGTGAGGAGCTCCGAGAAGACCGGCCACATCGTCAGCACGAAGATCATCAAGGTCAGGCCGACGAGCGCGATGTTCGCGAACAGAAAGGTCCCCTCGCGCGACCAGAACGAGTCGAGCGGCGCCTTGGCCTTGAGCTTCGGCAGCCGCGCGATGAGCAGCGCGATCGCGAAGGCCGAACCGGTGCCGAGGAACAGCATGAACCAGTAGCCGATGTTCGAGCGCTGGAAAGCGTGGACCGACTGGATGATCCCCGAGCGGGTGATGAAGGTCCCGTAGACGACCATCACGAGGGTGAGGATCACCAGCAGGAAGCTCCAGACCCGGAACAGCCCCTTGCGCTCCTGGATGATCACCGAGTGCAGGTAGGCCGTCAGCGTCAGCCAGGGAAGGAAGCTCGCGTTCTCGACCGGGTCCCAGGCCCAGAATCCGCCCCAGCCCAGCTCCAGGTAGGCCCAGTAGGCCCCGAGCCAGATCCCGATCGAGAGGAAGGCGAAGGTGAACAGCGTCCAGCGGCGCGTCGCCCGGACCCAGGTGTTGTCGAGCCGGCCGGCGAGCAGGGCGGCGAGCGCGAAGGCGAAGGGGATCGTCGCCCCGACGTAGCCGAAGTAGAGGGTCGGGGGGTGGATCACCATCCACGGGTTCTGGAGCAGCGGGTTCAGGCCGACCCCGTTGGCCGGCACTTCCATCGCCGGGAAGGTGCGGAACGGGTTGGCGACGAAGGCGGTGACCGTGATGAAGAAGGTCAGTACGCCGGCGAGGGTGGCGTAGACCCACGGCATCAGGTCCTGCGGCGCCTGGGCGGAGGTGAAGACGACGATCGCGGAGAAGACCGCGAGCAGGAAGCACCAGAGCAGGAGCGAGCCGTCCTGGCCGCCCCACAGCGCGGACAGCTTGTACATGAACGGCTGCTCGCGGCTGGAGTACTCCGAGACGTAGCGGATCACGAACTGGTCGGTCAGCAGCGCGAACAGCAGGACGCCGGTCGCGACCGAGACCAGGACCGCGGTCGCCACGATCCCGCGCTCGGCGCTCTTGACGAGGCCCGGCGAGCGCGTGAGGGCGCCCAGTCCGGCCGCGAAGAGGACCCAGACCGAGACGATCAGCGAGACGAGAAGGGCAGCCTGTCCGAGGGCGGGCATCGCATCACTCCGGCGATGGGGCGCGGAAGAATACCGCGGCCCGCGCGCCTCGACACGATGCCGGTGCGGCGCGGGGGTTCGGGGGCCCGGCTAGGCGCCGGGGCGGGCGGGCATGCCGCCCGGGTCGGCGGCCTCGTACTTCGACGGGCACTTGGCGAGCAGCTGCTTGGCCTGGAAGACGCCATCCTTGCCCATCTGGCCCGAGACGACGACCTGCGACCCGTCGACGAAGGTGTCGGGGATGCGGCCCCCGGCGGTGCGGGAGTCGAAGAAGACCGGGATCGCCCGGGCCCCGCTCGCCCCGCGGATCTGGAACTTCACCGCGAGGCCGGCCGGATCCTTCCCGATCGAGCCGTCGACGACGAACCCGGCCAGACGGACCGGGCTGTCGATCGGCTTCGACAGGTACTCGTCCACCTCGAGGTAGTAGAGCTTCTCCTCCCGGGTGCCGCCGACCGTCCGGGCCATGAGAAACACCATGGATGCGACCAGCACCCCAACGAGGACCAGCAGTTTTGGGCTGAACGACACGGCCGGAAACCTCCCTCGGAGCCCCTCCGACATGCTGGACTCCGATCCGCCGACCGGCAAGGGGACGATGAACCCCCGGAGCCGGGCGGGTTATGGAGATTTATTACAGTTATTTTCTCCGCCTCGCAAACCCGGGCCGCGTCGCCCGACTTCGGCCTTCCCGTCCTCCCCCTTGCACCGGCCCGCCCGGAACCTAAATTTGCCGGTGGACGCTTCATGACCCCCTTTCTCGCGGGGAGGCCGGACCCAGCCGGTCTCCCCCGTTTTTTTGACCCCGGTGGCCGTGCCGGGCCCCCGGATGGCCGGGCGGGCGATCCAAGCTAGACTGCCCGGTCGTTGCCGAAGGAGCGGTTTCTCCCCGATGCGCCACATTCAGGACAAGATCGACGCCGAGCTGAAGCTGCTCGACCGCGAGCTGCGAATCGAGCTCCCCAAGGAGATCGCCCGGGCCACCGCGCTGGGGGACCTCCGCGAGAACGCGGAGTACCACGCCGCCCTCGACCGCCAGCGCTACGTCCAGGCCCGGATCGCCCACCTCAACCAGCGCCGGTCCCAGCTCTCGACCGTACGGCTCGACCAGATCCCCCGCGACCGGGCGGCCTTCGGCTCGATCGTCACCCTGCGCGACCTCGACACCGGGGAGGAGCTGGTCTACGAGCTGGTCCTCGGGGACGACGGGGACGCCTCGCTGGGCCGGATCTCGGTCTCGTCGCCGATCGGCCGCGCACTCCTCAACCGGCGCGCGGGCGAGGAAGTGACGGTCCGGGTGCCGGCCGGGGAGCGCACCTTCGAGGTGATCGCGCTGAAGACGCTGCACGAGCGGCAGGAGATCTCCGAGTCCCGCGGGACGGGCAACACGACCCGGGCGCCGGGCGACCCGGCGGACACGGACGCGGAGGGGCGAGCGGGTGAGCCCGGAGCCTGAGGCGGCCCCGGGGGGACTGCTCCCCGGCCTGGTGCGTTCCCTGCGCCCGCACCAGTGGACGAAGAACGTCTTCGTCTTCGGCGCGCTGGTCTTCTCGCAGCACCTCTTCGAACGCCGCTCGCTGCTGCTCGCGCTGCTCGCGTTCGTCGTCTTCTGCGCGGTCTCCTCGTCGATCTACCTGACCAACGACATCATGGACCGCGAGCAGGACCGGCTGCACCCGCACAAGAGGCGGCGCCCGATCGCCTCGGGGCAGGTCCCCGTGGGGCTCGCGGCCGGGCTCGCGCTCGCGCTGTTCGCCGCCGCCGTGGCGCTCTCGTTCCCGCTCGGACCGCGCTTCCTGGCGGTGGTCCTGCTCTACGCGGGGCTCTCGTACGCCTATTGCTTCGGCCTGAAGCGGATCGTCATCATCGACGTCATGGTCCTGGCCTCCGGCTACGCCCTGCGGGCGGTCGGCGGGGCGGTCGCGATCCAGGTCGATTTCTCGCACTGGCTGCTGCTGTGCACCTCGCTGCTGGCGCTCTTCCTCGGCTTCTGCAAGCGCCGCCAGGAGCTGACTTCGCTGCAGGAAGGGGCGGTCGCCCACCGGGCGGTCCTGGCCAACTACACCGTCTCGTTCCTCGACCAGATGATCGCGGTGGTCACCGCGGCGACGCTGATCTCCTACATCTTCTATGCCCTGTCCGACGAGGTCGCGGCCCGGCTCGGCACCCACCGCCTGGGCTTCACGATCCCGTTCGTCCTGTACGGGATCTTCCGGTACTTCTACCTGGTCCACATCCGCGGCGAGGGGGGCGCCCCGCCCGCGAGGTGCTGGCCGACACCCCGTTGCTGGTCAACGTCGTGCTCTACGGGGCGGCGGTCGTCCTGATCCTCTACTGGTTCCCGTAGGCGTTTCGCGGTATCTCTTGCCGGAAGGAAGAGGGGCCATGGAGACGGACATCCGGAACAACCCCGGGCTGCTCAAGCTCGAGCTCTACTGCCGGGGCGCGCACATCGACGACTCGCTCAAGGTCAAGGACGAGGGCGGTCGGCCGATCCTCCGGACCCGCGCCGGGCTCGGCTCGGGGCTCGAAGTCATCCTGCCCGACAACATCTGGACCAACGTCCCGGTGGTGGAGCCGTTCGTCCGGCACTCCCCGTACGTGGTGCGCCGCCGCGAGAACGGATCGGTCTGGATCGACCGCGACCGGGAGCCGATCGCCGAGGTGAAACTCGCACCGCGTCCCACCTGGTACGACCGGAAGACCACCAGCGGCAAGCCGATGACCGCCGTCGGCACGCTGCAGGGGACCTATCTCGGGGTCTACCCGGCGAAGGTCTGCGAGTACTGGAACGGCGCCGACCGGACCAACTGCAAGTTCTGCTCGGTCGGGCTCAACCTCGGAGCCGACGACGCCGACGACAAGAAGGTCGCCGAGGTGGTCGAGGTCGCCGCGGCGGCGCGCGACGAGTCGGACATCACCTACATCGACTTCAACACCGGGCATTACGAGGGCGAGACCTACCTCGACATCCTCGAGCCGTACATCCGCGCCGTGAAGCAGGCGACCGGCGTGATGATCGGGGTGCAGACGCCGCCTCACTCCGACCTCTCGCGCTACGACAGGCTGAAGAAGCTGGGCGTCAACCGCGTCTCGTTCTGTTTCGAGATCTACGACCCCGAGATCTTCGTTGAGACCTGTCCCGGCAAGGCCGAGCGCTACGGCCTCAAGCGCTACCTCGACGCGGTCGAGTACAACGCGAGGCTCGCGAAGAGCGCCGGCCTCTCGTTCGATCCCTGGGTCAGCAACGGCGAGATCATCGCCGGCATCGAGCCCCCGGCCTCGTCGATCAAGGCGATCCAATGGATCACCTCGGTCGGCGCGATCCCGACGGTCTGCGTCTTCCGTCCGCTCTGCGGTACGGACTACGAGAAAGTGCCGCCGCCGCGCACGGAGGAGATGGTCCCGGTCTTCGCCGCGCAGTACGAGGCCTGCATGAAGGCCGGGCTGCCGATCGCGGTCGCGCCCAACGTCAACGTCTCGCTGGTCATGCTGCCCTGGGAGTCGCGCTGGCTGGTCCCGAAGAGCGTCCGGCGCCGCTACGCGCTGGGCGAGGCGAAGATGGCGGCGATGCGGCGGTTCTTCGGGCGCCACCTCTACGGCCAGCTGCGCCGGCACGACGCGGCGCGCCGCGCCGGCGAGGGCCAGGCCGCCTCCGCGTAGCCGGGCCTAGCAGGGCAGGGTCGGCCCGTCCTCGTCCTTGGGCGGCATCAGGTGGATCACCTGCAGCCGGCAGTTGTTCAACCGGTGCATCAGCACCCGGGCGACCCGTTCCATGAAGATGAAACCGAAGCGCGGGTTGACCTCGAGGTAGCCCAGCAGGCGGTCGCCGTCGATCGCCAGGACCTCCGCCTTCTCGGAGGCCGTCGCCTTCATGTTGTGCACGCGCGGCGGGATCAGCGCATTGAGGCCGATCAGCGCGCCCGGCTCCGCCGTGTTGAAGAAGACATCCGCTCCTGGCGAGACCTCGTAGCCCTGGCGGACCCGGCCCTTGAGCACCAGGAAGACCTCGCGCCCCTCGTCCTCGCGGTCGAAGACCCGCTGGCCCGGCTCGAAGACGAGCTTGCGGGAGAAGGTGCCGATGTCGGCGAGCGCCTGCTCGTCGAAGCCGGCGAAGAAGCTCGTTCTCTTCAGTTCCTCGATCATCCGTCACTCTCCTCCCGGGGCGAGCCCCGAAAGCATGCGCAGCGTCGCCCGGTGAGCTCCGGCCACCAGGCGGGGAAGGACGCGGGTGAGGGCCGGTGACAGCCCCCGGCCCGCTTCGACCGTGGCCGGGCGGACCGCCATCACCCAGGCGTTCCGCAGCGGCAGGTCCAGCGCGCGGCCGAGCTGGAACACGGTCGCGAGGTCGAAACCGTGCAGGGAGAGCGCCGCCGCCGGCTCCGGCCAGCCGGGGCGGTCGAGCCGCACGAAGCGGACCGCGCCCGGATCGCCGTCGAACTGCGCGGCGTCGACGAGCAGCACTTTGCGGCCGGCCTCGAGTTCCTCGAGCACGACCAGCGGGTCGCCGCCGGCCACGCGCACGCGGGCGCCGGGGGGAAGCGACAGCTCGGCCAGCCGCGCGGCAACCGCTTCGCCCACGCCGTCGTCGCCGACCAGCGGATTGCCCGCGCCCACGACCGTCACCGCCGGCTCTGCCGTCATCGCCCGCTCACCGTCAACCGCGCCCGCCGGCCGCGGGGCGCTCCGGTCCGGCGGCCTCGCCGTCGGGGCCGTCTCCGACGAAGCTGACGTCGAGCAGGTGCACCGCGCACGAGATGCAGGGATCGTACGCCCGCACCAGCATCTCCATCGCCCGCGTGATCTCGTCCTTCGGCTTCGTCACCAGCGCGGGCACGAAAGCCCGCATGTCGGCCTCGATCGCCGCCAGGTTCTGCCCGGTGGGGATCACGCAGTTGGCCCGCACGATCCGCCCGTCCGACCCGACCTCGTAGTCGTGGATCAGCGTCCCGCGCGGGACCTCGGCCAGCCCCACCCCGACCCCGCCGCGCGGGCGGGTGACCGGGGCGCGCTCCTCCGGGGACGGGTCGCCGAGCAGGAGTTCCGTCAGCGTGATCGCCTCCTCGAACGCCTGCACCGATTCCACCACCTGGGCCGGGGTGTAGTGGAACGGGTTCCGCGTCGCCGGCGACAGCTTCAGTGCCGCCGCGGCCTTCGTGGCCGCGGGCCCGAGCCGCTCGTGCGCCAGCTGGTAGCGCGCCAGCGCCCCGACCCGCACCGCGCCGCCGGCGCCGCGCGTGTGCTTCGCCGCCGAGTGCTCCACGATGTGCTCGACGCTCGCCTCGCGGTAGGCTCCGGGCGCGAAGACGGGGCCCCGGCTGGAGTGGATCGGGCCGCCCATCATCGGGTACGCGCCGTCCTCCTCGAGCGCCGCCAGGGCCTCGATCTCCTGCGAGAAGTCCGGCCACTCGATCGGGGCGAACAGCTCGACCGTCGCCTCGATGTCGGCCCGCGCGGCCAGCAGGCGCGCGTGCAGCACTTCCAGCGCGGCCGCGGACGGCCAGTGCCCCATCCCGCCCGGCAGGTAGGAGATCGGCATGACGTGCCGGCCGCTGATCGCGTAGCAGATCTCGTTCGCCAGGCCCTTCAGCCGCAGCGCGCGGCGCACGATGTCGGGGTGCGTCGTAGCGAGCGGGATCACGGACGGCGCGTGGAACAGGTCCGGAGCGACGAGGAAATAGGCGTGGAGTACGTGCGACTGGAGCCACTCGCCGCACATGTTGAGCCGGCGCAGCGCGCGCGTCTTCGGTCCGGGTGCGATGCCGAGCGCCGCCTCGACCGCGTGGATCGCGGCCGTGGCGTGCCCGACCGAGCAGATCCCGCAGATCCGGCAGGTGATCCGGGGCGCCTCGTCGTGCGGCCGGTCCTTCAGCAGCGCCTCGAAGAACCGCGGGGATTCGACGATCTGCAGTTCGCAGCGCGTGAGCGCCCCGTCCTTGAGGTCCACGACGATGTTGCCGTGGCCCTCGACGCGCGTCACGTGATGGACGGAGATGGAAGTGCTTTTTCCCATGGCTCCCGGAGCTCCCTGTAGTTGTTGAAGAGCTGCAGCTTTTCGGCGGCGACGTAGCGCGGCAGGCCGTGCCGGAAGAAGGCCTCCCCGAGCGCTTCGAAATTGGGGCTGTCGTGGATCCCGCGGCAGGCCTCGCAGGGCGCGCCGAACGCCGGGCAGATCGCCTCGCACCCCGCCCGGGCGACCGAGCCGACGCAGGGCAGCCCGCGCTCGAGCATGCACGGCGTGCCGCGCATCGTGCACTGCACGCAGACCGCATAGGGCGGGACGTAGGGGACCGTTCCGGCCAGCAGCGAGCGCAGCGACTCGAGCAGCTCGTCGCGGTCGATCGGGCAGCCCCGGATCTCGTAGTCGACCTGCACCACGCTCCGCACCGGGCTGGCCTCGGAGAGGGTCTTGAAGACGCCGTCCTGGCGCCCGTCGTAGACCTCCCGCGCGAGGCTGGCCGGCGAGCGCTTGTTGCGGATCGCGTTCACGCCGCCGAGGCAGGCGCAGGCACCGATCGCGATCAGGATCCTGGCGCGCTTGCGGATCTGCTGGATCTCCTCGATGTCCTCGGGTCGGACCAGCGAGCCCTCGATGAAGGCGATGTCGTAGTCGTCGCGCCGGTCGTCGATCGCCTCGCGGAAGTTCACGATCTCGACCGCTCCGAGCAGCGTCAGCAGCTGGTCCTCGATCGACAGGACCTGCAGCTGACAGCCCTCACACGAGGCGAACGAGAAGAAGGCGGCCTTGGGCAGCGCGCGCGGCGCGGGGGCTGGGCTGGCCATCAGACGGCCTCCTTGAGGTGCCGCACCTCGCGGTAGCTGTAGAGCGGCCCCTCCTGGCAGACGTAGAGCCCGTTCATCTGGCAGTTGCCGCACAGGCCGATCCCGCACTTCATCCGCCGCTCGAGCGTCATCCAGAGGTGGTTTTCGTACAGGCCCATCCCGAGCAGCTTGCGCAGGCAGTGGCGGTACATCACCGGCGGGCCGCAGATGAACGCGTAGGCGTCCTCGACGTCGGCGTCGATCTCGTCGAAGAGGGTCGTGATCACGCCGATCCGCCCGGTCCAGGTGTCGCGTGCGGCGTCGACCGAGACCAGGACCCTCACGTCGTCGCGTCGCGCCGACCAGGAGGCGAGGTCCTCCTTGAAGAGGATCTCCTCCGGCGCGCGCGCGCCGACGAGGATGTCGATCCGGCGGAACAGCTCGCGGTGCAGCAGCGAGCGCTGGACGAACGGCCGCAGCGGGGCCAGGCCGAGGCCGCCTGCGATCAGGATCAGGTTCGAGCCCTCGAACTTCTCCCAGGTCACCCGCCGCCCGAACGGCCCGCGGACGTACATCGTGTCGCCGGGTTTCAGGCGCGTGATCAGGTTGGTCAGGCGCCCGGCCCGCCGGATGAGCATCTCGAAGGTGCCGTCGGCGGCCCCTTCGCCGGGCAGGGCGGCGAGGGAAATCGGCGCCTCGCCGATCCCCGGGATCGAGATCATCACGAACTGGCCCGGCTCGGGACGGAAGGGCTCGCGCCGCGGGGCCTCGACGACGAAGTGGACCTCGCGCGGCGTCTGCTGCATCGCCTCGTAGATCCGGCAGGGCTCGGGGATCATCCGGTTCTGGACCATCACGCGGTCCCTCCCACCTGGCGGAAGATCTCCCGGATCGAGATCCGCGTCGGGCAGTGGTGCGGGCAGCGGCCGCAGCCGGTGCAGCCGACCATCCCGTAGCGCTCGGGCATGTACTTGCCCTTCCTGAAGATCCGGTAGCGCAGTTGCTGGGCCCGGCCGGGGCGGAAATCGTGCCCGCCCGCGACCCGCGAGAAGCCGGTGACCTGGCAGCCGGACCAGGTCCGCACGCGGACGCCGGTCCGCCCGTCGAGCGGCGCGGTGTCGGTGACGTCGAAGCAGGTGCAGGTCGGGCAGACCAGGTTGCAGCGGCCGCACGAGAGGCAGCGGTCGGCGTTGGCGTCCCACAGCAGGTCCGACTCGGCGGCTTCGAGCGCCACCGGCAGCCGGTCGGGCGGAAACTTGAGGTGCTGCGGGAAGGCTTCGAGCCGGACCCGGAGCCGCCGCCGCAGGGTCACCATCTCCTCCGCCGTCGCGGCCTCGAGCGGCGTGACCTCCGCCAGCAGGTCCCGCCCGCGCGAGGTGCAGGACCTTCACCATCAGCACCTCTCCGATGTCCCAGGCGTAGAGATCGGCCGGGATCTCGTTGTCGAGGCTGCCCATGTCGCGGCAGAAGGCCTCGCCGAGGCAGGGGACCCAGCAGGCCAGGCCGAGGATGAACGCCTGGTCCAGCCGGTTCGTGACCAGGCGGTCGCGCGTCCCGGAGTCGTGGAACGCGCGCAGCACGCGCAGTCCGGTCAGGTCGCAGCCATGCACGCCGAGCAGCGCGACGGGGCGCTCGGGCGCGGGGGGATCGAAGGTGATCGCGCCGTCGTCGCTGCGCCGGTAGGTGAACAGCACCTCGCGCTGCGGGGCGAGCAGGGCCCGGAGGGGCAGCATCGTTGTGGGATAATCCAGCGCGATCGGTTCGCCGGGCCGCAACTCCTCCCACGCGAACGTGTTGCCGCGCGGGGCCGGTCCAAGCACCCGATAGTCCCGCGCGAGGCGTGCGACGAGCGCGTCGAGGCATTCGCGGGGAAGCCGGTAGATGTCTCGCTCCGTCACCTGGGGCTCCTCCTGTTGGCGGGGAGAGTGCGTGTTCTCGACCGGGCGCCCACGGAACGTGAGCGGACACCCGGCCGCGCCGCGGGGCGCGGGACTCGACGGACGGGGTGACCGATCAGATGAGCAAACCTCGTGCCCACGCCCCGGGATCCGGGTCCGGCGCGAAAGGGGCGGAACCAGACCGTTCCCGCGGGACGAAACGCCCGGAGAAGCCGGTTAGGCGCGGCGCTCCGGGTGATTTGCCCCAGTCCGCGGGGGATCCCGCGCAAGCCGGCCCGCCCGCGCCGCGCCCCCCGTTCACCCCCGCCGCCCTGCTGGTCGTTCCCGACGAGCCGTTCGCGGCGCAGCTGGCCGCCCTGGCGCGGGACGCCGCCCTCGAGCCCGAGATCGCCCCGACGCTCGCCGCGGCGCGCGCCGCCCTCGGCCGTGCGCGCTGGGACGTGATGCTGGTCGACCCCGACCTCCCGGACGGCTCGGGCTTTGCGCTGCTCAAGGAGGTCCGCGCGCTCGCGCTGCCCACGCTGGTGATGCTGGTCACCCACCGCGCCCGCGTCGACGAGGTGCTGCTCGCGCTCAACGCGGGAGCCGGCGCGATCCTGCCGCGGCGCGCTCCCCTCGGGCAGCTGGGGATCGCGATCCAGCGCGCCGCCTCGCTGGTCCGGGTCGAGGCCTTCCGCCGCCAGATCGAAGCCCGCTACCGGCAGGTCTTCGACCGGGCGCTCGACGCGGCCTACCTGATCGATCCGGAGGGGTCCGTCGTGGAGGCCAACCTCGCCGCCGCGCGCCTGCCCGGGGTCGCCGCGCCGGCCGCCGGCGACGACTTCCTCGCGCTCTGGCCCGAGTCCTCCCGCGGCGCGGTCCGCGACTGGCTCGCGCGTCCGGCTCAGGGTGCGGACGCCGGCGTCCCCGGCGTGCTCGAGCTCACGCTGGCCGCGGCCGCGTTCGAGACGCCGGGCGCCCCGGGTGAAGGGTTCGAGGCGGTGCTCGAACTGCGCGGCGGCGACGTCGAGGGCACCGTTCCGCCGCTGCGGCACGTCGTCGTGCGCGACATCACCGAGCGCGTGCGCCTCGGCCAGCGCGCGCTGCACGCGGAGCGGCTGGCCGGAGTCGGGCGGCTCGCGGCCGACCTGGCGCACGAACTGCGCAACGCGCTGGCCGGGATCGACGGCGTGCTGCAGGTGCTGCAGCACGACGCTGCGCTCCCGGCCTCGCGGCAGGAGATCCTGGGCGAGGCGCGCGACCGGATCGAGCGGACGCGCGAGGTGGTCTTCGATCTGCTCGCCTTCATGCGCCCGCTGCGGCTGGCGCGCCTGGCGTGGCCGGCCGGCGTCGTCCTGGACGCGCTGTGCGAGGCGGTGTCCGGCCACCCCGATGCGGCCGAGGTCACGCTCACGCGGGCCGATCGTTGCCCCGCCGGCCTGTCGGTCGAAATCGACGCCTCCCACCTGAGACTGGCGGCCCGCAACCTGATCCTCAACGCCGCGCAGGCGATGGGCGGGCGCGGCCGTCTCGAGATCGGGGCCGAGCGGCGCGGGCACGAGGTCTGGTTCAGTTTCCACGACGAGGGGCCCGGCGTCGCGCCGGAGCTGTCCGAACGGATCTTCGAGCCGTTCTTCACCACCCGCGGGGAAGGGACGGGGCTGGGCCTCGCGATCGCGGCCAGCATCGTCGAGAGTCACGGGGGGCGGCTCTTTCTCGAGCCCTCGCGGCGCGGCGCACGGTTCGTGATCGCGATCCCGGTGGCCGGCGCTGCGGCGCCCGGGCGTCCGGGTGTGGTTTGATGGGCCGTCCCTGAACAGGCCCCTCCCGGAGAACCGCCCCGATGCCGGCCGAGAAGATCCTCCTGGTCGACGACGAGAAGCTCGTCCGCTGGTCGCTGCGGGAACGTCTGACCTCGGAGGGGTTCGAGGTCGACGAGGCCGAGAACCTGGCCGTCGCCGACCGCCGGATGGCGACCGACTTCTACGACCTGGTGCTGCTCGACCATCGCCTGCCCGACGGTTCGGGACTCGAACGGATCGGCTCGATCGCGCGCGATTTCCCCGAGACGGCGGTCGTCATGCTGACCGCCTACGGCACCGTGGAAGGAGCCGTGCGCGCCATCAAGTCCGGCGCCAACGACTACCTGACCAAGCCGATCGACGGCGACGCGCTGCTCGCCGTCGTGCGCCGCGTGCTCGACACGACCCGCCTGCGGCGCGAACTGCGGCGGCTCAAGGAGGACCAGAAGAAGGTCCACGGCCCCGCCAACCTGGTCGGCCGTTCGCCGGCGATGCGCTCGATCTTCGACGTCGTCGGCAAGGTCGCCGGTTCGGCCGCCACGACCGTGCTCCTGACCGGCGAGTCGGGGACCGGCAAGGACGTCGTCGCCAAGGCGATCCACTACGCCTCGGATCGCGCCGACCGGCCGTTCATGAACATCACCTGCACCGCGGTCCCGGCGACGCTGCTGGAGTCGGAGCTCTTCGGACACGAGCGCGGGGCCTTCACCGACGCGCGCGTCGGGAAGAAAGGGCTGCTCGAGCTGGCCGACGGCGGGACCGCCTTCCTCGACGAGATCGGCGACATGCCGCCGCCGCTGCAGGCCAAGCTGCTGCGCTTTCTCGAGGACAAGTCGTTCAAGCGGGTCGGGGGCACGCGCGACATCACGGTCGACGTGCGGATCATCGCCGCCACCAACCGCAACCTGGTCGAGGCGGTGCGCGAGAAGCAGTTTCGCGAGGACCTGTTCTACCGCATCAACGTCGTCCCGATCGCGCTCCCGCCGCTGCGCGACCGCAAGGGCGACGTCCCGCTGCTCGCGCAGCACTTCGTGCTCCACTTCAACCGCGAGTTCAAGAAGAACGTCGAGGGGTTCTCGCGCAGGGCGCTGGCGGCGCTGGAGCGCTACGGCTGGCCGGGGAACGTGCGCGAGCTGCGCAACGTGGTCGAGCGGATCATGATCCTGGAGCCGTCGGGCACGCTGCACCTCGAGGATCTGCCGCCCGAGATCCGCGGCGAGACGGGCACGGGACAGGGCGCCGAGCAGGCCTTCCGGCTCCCGCCCGAAGGAGTCGTTCTCGAGCAGGTCGAGGAAGCGCTGGTCCGCCAGGCCCTGGCGCGGGCCAGCGACAACCGGACGCACGCCGCGCGCCTGCTCGGGATCACCCGCGACGCGCTGCGCTACAAGCTGAAGAAGTTCGAGCTCGCGGGGGCGAAGGGCGCCGTCGACGGCGCCGGCACGGGGCCGGTCGGAGAGGACGGGGACGCCTGACCGGGCGAGGGAGCCGGGCGATCGAGCGAGGGCGCAGGCCGGCGCGCGGCTGGGCGCGGCCCAGCCGGGGGCCGGGACGCGACGGGCGGTTCGCCGCGGCTCCCGGGGTGCCCTATCCTCTCCGCATGACTTCCTCCACCCGCCGCCGCCTGCTGTTCGGCGCGGCCGCCCTCGCGGCGGTCGTCACCCTCGCGCTCGCCGCCGGGCTCCCTGGACGCGGCAGCTACCGCTACCTCAACGTGTTCCAGGAGGTGTGGGGACTGACGCGGGCGAACTACGTCGAGCCGGTCAACGAGGCCGAGCTGCTCGAGGGCGCCTACCGCGGGATGCTGGCATCGGTCGACGCGGTCAGCTCCTACCTCGAGCCGGGCGAGGAGAAGCTGCTGGCCGAGGCCGAGCCGGCCGGGGTCCTCGGGATCGAGCTCCTGCCCGCGGGTGGGATCCCCGTGGTGATCCGCGTCGAACCCGGCTCGACCGCCGAGAAGCAGGGGATCGGCATCGGTGACCAGATCTGGAAGGTCGGCGGAAAGAGCACGCGGCTCGTGGCCTGGCCGGTGCTGCGTCGGATGGTCCGCGGCACCCCCGGGGAGACGGTGGCGCTCGAAGTGCTCGACGCGAAGAAATTCGACATGAACACGCGGACGCTGACGTTCGAGCCCTCGGCCGGGAAGGGGTTCCAGCTCGCCCGGCTCGAAGGCCCGGTGATCGCGCTCCACCTCGCCGATCCGTCCAGGGTTGCGGCCGACGCGCTGCGGACCGAGCTCGCCGCCGCGCGGGCGGCCGACCCGGCGGCACCGCTGCTGGTCGACCTGCGCGGTGCGGCGGGACTGGCGCCGCGCGACCTGGTGCGCCTGGCGGGCATCCTGCTGCCGGGCGGCAACCTGCTTCGGATCACCTCCCGCGGCGGGGCCGACGAGGTCATCAGCGCGCCGGACCTGCCGCGCGTCGAGCCCCCGGGCCGGCTCTTCGTGCTCGTCGACGGCACGACGGCGGGCACCGGCGAGGCGCTCGCGGCGCTGCTGAAGGAGCAGTCGAACGGCGTCCTGATCGGCCGCCCGACCTACGGGCTGGCCGGCCTGCCGGAGCTGATCCCGGTCTCGAACGGGGGGCACGTCCTGCTCTCCACGCGCCAGATGCAGACCCCCTCCGGCACGACCTGGTCCGAGAAGGGGCTCGAGCCGAACAAGATCCTGACCCCCGGCCAGCAGGTCGCGAAAGCCGCCGATCCGCTGCTGGAGACCGCCCTGCGGTGGATCCGCGAGGGCGCTCCCACGGCCGCCGTTCGGCCCGCGGCCTGACCGGACCCCGGAACCTATATTGGCCCCGAGGGGCCCCCTCGTTGGGGCGCGCGGGGTTCTCGTGCTCGACGTGCTCGAGATCCAGGAAGAGGCCGGGCGCGGCGCCATCGGCGTCGTGTACCGGGCTCGCGATCGCCGGACCGGCGAGACGGTCGCCGTCAAGGTGTTCGGCGGTGCGACCGGCAACGCCGCGGAGCGCGAGGCGCAGCAGCAGCGGTGGCGGCGCGAGGCCGACCTGCTGCAGAGCCTGTCGCACCCGAACATCGTCGCCGTTCGCGGCTGGATCCTCGACGGCGAGCAGGCCGGCCTGATCACTGAATTCGTCGACGGCGGGTCGCTCGAACGGCTGCTCGAGGAGCGCGGTGCGCTGCCCGTCGAGCAGGCGCTGACGATCGTCTCGCAGGCCGCGCGCGCGCTGGCCTACGCCCACGGCCGCGGCATCGTCCACCGCGACGTCAAGCCCGCGAACCTGCTGCTGACCGCCGACGGCACCGTCAAGGTGACCGACTTCGGCGTGGCCGCGGCGCCGCACGAGAGCGAGCCGGGCGTGCTCGAAGGGACGCCGGCCTACATGGCGCCCGAGCAGCTCCAGGGCCAGCCGGGCGACGCGCGGTCGGACGTCTACGCGCTGGGCGCCGTGCTCTATCGCTGCCTGACCGGGCGCCTGCCGCACCGCGCCTCATCGATCCGCGAACTGGCGCACCGCGCGCTTCACGAGGAGCCCGAGCCGCCGTCGCGCTGGCGCCCGGGGATCGCGCCCGAGCTGGAAGCCGCCTGCATGACGGCGCTCGCCCGGCGGCCCGAGCAGCGCTTCGAGAGCGGGATCGCCTTCGCGCGGCGGCTGGAGGAAATCGCGGTCCCGCCGGGCACTCCCGCCGACGAGGTCCGACCCCCGCAGCGCACGCTGCGCGAGCGGGCGCTCGAGCGCACCTGGACTCCCGAGCGGGGTCGCGGCGCGGGCGGGCCCTGGGTCAGCAGTGCGGTGGTGCTGGCGATCGCGGTGCTCGTCGCGTCGTGGTGGGCGCGCCCGGCCGTTTCGCCGCCGCTCGACCGGCGGATCGGGAGCGCCCCTGCCGTGGCGGTCCGCGCCGGCTTCCCCCCGGCCCCGGCCCAGCCCAGGGAGGGGGTGCCCGAACGAGAGATGCAGCTCGCGCGGACCGCGCGTCCAGCGGCCGCGGAGCCTGCCGGAGGCCCGAATCCGGCGGCGGCCCCGGAGTTCGTGCCGCCCCCGCGCCCGAGACCCGCCGAGGCGACCTGGCAGATCGCCGCCGAGGGCCGGTTGCCGGCCGCGCGGGGCGAGGTCGAGCTGCAGCACGGGCTGAAAGACGGGGTGCTCGAGGTCCGGATCGACGACCGGCGGGTCCTGAGGCAGGCGCTCGAGGCGCCCCGGCCCGGACGCGATGCGGTCGGCCGCGCCAGCTTCAAGGTCGAGCCCGGGATTCGCCGGGTCTCCGTCCGCGTGCGGTCCAAGGCCCAGAACGTGGATACCGAGTCGCTCTGGCTCGGGGAATGGGCCGAGCACGGCACGCGGACCCTGCGGTTCACGCTGTCCCGCGAGGGGAGCGTCTGGCGGCTCCAGGACGGCTCCTGACACCAGGGCATTTCCCGGCGCATGGGAAAGCGGCGCCGCCAGCCTCTACAATCTCTCCCCTGCGACGAAGGGACCGCTCGATGCGCCGTCCGCTGCTCCTCCTGCTCGCCGCCCTCGCCGGGCCGCTCCCCGCGTTCGCGGCCAACCCCCGTCCCGCGACGCCGCCCGGCGCGAAGGAACTCGCGCGCTCCTACGTCGATTTCCTGGAGGCGCAGGAGCTGGCCGCGCAGGGACGGACGCGCGAGGCGCGGACGCGCCTCGAGGCGATCGTGGCGCGCGATCCCGGCGCCATGGGCGTGCGGCCCGTCCTCGCCCGGCTCTGCCTGCGCGACGGCGACCTCCGCTGCGCCGAGGAGCAGGCCCGGCGCGCGATCGAGTCCGATCCGGACGACCCCGACGCGCACAAGGTCATGGCCGAGATCGACCTCGCCAGCTACCAGGGCTCCACGCCGCCGGACAAGAAAGCGCTCGAGAGCGCGCTCGCGCACCTCGCGCGCGCGGCGGAGGCCGATCCCCGCGATTCCGCCGTGTGGATTGCGTGGGTCCGCGTGCTCGGCGCGGAGGGCCGTTTTGCCGAAGCCGAAGAGGTCACGCGGCGCGCGGCGGCCGTTCCCGGCTTCGACTCCAGCCCGCTCTCGCTGGCGCTGGCTCGCGTCATGCTCGCGCGCGGCGAAACCGACCGGGTGATCGCGCTGCTCGAACGGGTCGAGGTCAGCGGCCGCGCGGCAGTCCCGCTGCTCGAGATGCTGGCCGACCTGAAAGGGGCGCGGCGCGACTTCGCCGGCCAGGTCGTCGTGATCGAGAAGCTGCGCGCGCTCAAGCCGGACGACCCGCTGGTCGCGCAGCGGCTCGGCGTGGCCCGTCTCGAACTGGGGGACGCCTACGGCGCGCTCGAGCCGCTGGAGGCCGCGCTGGCCGGGAACCCGACCGACCCGATCCTGCGGCGCGACGTGGCGCGGGCGCTCGTCCGTCTCGGCCGCGGAGCCGAGGCGCTGGCGCTGCTCGAGCAGATCCCGGACGTCTACCGTTCCTCGCACACGCTGCTGATCTGGGCCCAGGCGGCCGAGCAGGCCGAGCGATACGGCGAGGCTGCCGACCGGCTCGACCAGCTCATCGACGGACTCCAGGCCTCGGACCGCTCCTCGCTCGGGCCGACGTTCGGCCTGCGCGAGGCGAGGAACCGCGTCCGCGCGAAACAGCCCGGGCGCGCGCTCGAGATCCTCGCGACGCTCCCCCCCGAGCCACCGGTGCTGCGCCTTCAGCTCGAGACGCTGGACGCCCAGGGGCGTACCGACGAAGCCGACGCCCTGCTCGCCGCGCGGCGCACCGAGGCGCCGGAAGACGCGGTGCTCGTCGCGCTGGACATGGACCGCACGGCGCGCCGCGGCGTGGACCGGGACGATCTGGCGCTCGAGCGCGGACTGGCCGACCTGCGCGGGGCGCCCGATCGGGCGGCGAGCGCGGCGATCGTGGCCGGCTGGCTCGTTTCCTGGAACCGCGCGCCGCTCGCCGCGCGGCTGCTCGACGCCGCCGGGATGCCGGAGCAGCCGACGCCCGAGGTGATGCGCGTGCGCGCCGCGGTGCTCGGCGCGGTGGGGCGGACGGGCGAGGCGGAGGCCGCCTATCGCCGGCTGCTCGAGGTCGCGCCCGACGACCCCGGCGCGCTCAACGATCTCGGCTACCTGCTTGCCTCGCAGCGCCGCTCGCTGGACGAAGCGGTGACGATGCTGCGCCGCGCGGTCGAACAGCGGCCCGACGAGCCGGCGTTTCTCGACAGTCTCGGCTGGGCGCTCTACCAGAACGGTCAGCCGCAGGAGGCGCTCTCCTGGCTGCAGAAGGCGGCGCGACGCGCCGGTGAGCGTGACGAGCCGGAGATCCGCGAGCACCTCGGCGACGTCTACCTCGCGCTCGGCCTGCCGTCGCGGGCGGTCGCCGAGTGGCAGACCGCGCTGGCCCTCGACGGCGAGGCGCGCGGGCACCTCCGGCAGAAGATCGACGCGACGCGCGCCGCCTCGACTCTCCGCTGATGCCGGTCGCGCGGGCGCGCGCACTGCTTCTCGCCGTGCTGGCCCTCGCCGCCGCCGGCTGCAGCGCCCGCCCCGCGAGGCCCGACAGCGTCGACGCGGCTGCCTGCCGCGAGGCCTTCTACCGCGGCCGCTACCAGCCTGGAACCGGGGCGCCCGCTGCCGCCGATCGCGGCCCGCGCTCCTTCCGTGCCTCCGTGCGCCGTTGCGCGGACGGCGCACTGCTGGTCGAACTGCGCGGCGCGGTCGGCGGGTCCCAGCTGCTCGCCGCAGTGCGCGACGGCCGGGTCCGGCTCGTGCTCGCCGGCGACCGCACCGTCGTCGACGGGCGGGACGAGCCGGCGCTGTGGGAGCGCTGGACCGGCCTGCCGATCAGCGGCGCGCTCCTGACCGCGGCCCTCGACGCGACGGCCGGCGGGCAGACCGAGCGGGAGGCCGCCGGCTGGCGCGTGCTCGTCCTGGCCGGCTTGCCGGGGGAGGCCTTTCCCGCGCGGGCGGAGGCGACGGGAACGGACGGGGCGCGGATCGAGCTGGAACGGCAGTCCGAGCGTCCGGCCCGGGCGACGACTGCCTGGCCGGAGGTGCCGGCGGGGTTTCGGCGCGTCGTCGAGCCGGAAGGAACGGCGCCGCAGGCCTGGGGCAGGCGACCCGCGCGGGCCGCCCGGAGCGATGCGGCGTGAGCGCCCGGCACCCAGCGGGAACGGAGCCGCCGCGCCGGCTGGTCGTGCGGGCCTTCGCCAAGCTCAACCTGGCGCTCGAGGTCCTTGGGCCGCGGCCCGACGGCTACACCGAAATCGCCACCGTCTTCCAGACGATCGATCTCTTCGACACGATCGAGCTTCGCGCCGACCCGGCCGCGCCGGGCGCGCTGGGGCTCGAGTCGGAAGGCCCCGAGCCGTGCCCGCCCGAGCAGAACCTCGCCTGGCGCGCCGCGCGGGCCTGGCTCGATCGGGCGGGCGGCCCCTTCGGGGTGGCGCTCCGGCTCCGGAAGGAACTGCCGGCCGGGGCCGGGCTGGGAGGTGGCTCGGCCGACGCCGCGGCCGTCCTCTGGGGTCTCGACCGGCTGGCCGCCCGGCCGCTCGGAGAGGCGGAACTGGCCCGGCTCGCGGCCGGTCTGGGGGCCGACGTCCCGTACCTCCTCGCTGGCGGCCTGGCCCTCGGGACCGGGCGGGGCGACCGGATCGAGCCGCTCGCCGACCTGCCGCCGCTCCCGGTGGTGGTCGCCTGGCCGGGGGTCGAGCTCTCGACGGCCGAGGTCTACCGCCTCGCGCGGGCCGGATTGACGGGCACCGGCCCCACCTCTAAGATGCGCCGGTTCCTGAGCCGGCTGCAGCCGTCCGAGAACGACATCCCCGCCCCTTTCAACGACCTGTATCCCGCGGCCGCGGCGCTGGTCCCGGCGGTGCAGCGTCTCGCCGGGAGGCTCTCCGCGCTCGGCGGGCGGGGCGGGATGACCGGCAGCGGCTCCGCGGTCTTCGGGCTGTTCCGCGACGAGCGGACGGCGGCGGAGGCGGCGGTGCGGTTGGGGAACGACGAGCCGGACGCGTGGGTTCGCGCGGCGCGCACGCTGCCGCGGGGCGACCTCGCGTCGCGGAGGATCGTCGAGGACCGGGACGGGAGGATCGCGGGGCCATGAACATCACCGACATCCGGGTCTTTCCGGTCGACGAGGAGAAGCTGAAGGCCTTCGTGACGATCGTCTTCGACGAGTGCTTCGTGGTGTCGGACATCAAGGTCATCCACGGTCCGAACGGCCTGTTCATCTCGATGCCGAGCAAGCGCCGGAAGAACGGCACCTTCCGGGACGTCGCCCACCCGTTGAACCAGGAGACGCGGCGGATGATCGAGGAGCGGATCCTGGCCCGGTACGGCGAGATGCTGGCCGCGGGCGCGCTGCCGAAGAAGCTGCGCGCGCCGCGCGAGGCGGCCGAGGACGAATCCGACCTGGTCTTCCGCGAGGGCGACACGACCGGCGCCATCCCCCCGGCTGCGGCCTGGCGCGCCCCGCGGCCGGCCGCACCCGGCGCCTGAGTGCACGGCGCGCCCACAGGAGAGCCGACGTGATCCCGTTCGCCGAGATCAAGGTCTTCGGAGGCACCGCGCACCCGGCGCTGGTGAGGGAGATCTGCGACTACCTCGGCGTTCCCCCGGGCTCGCTCCAGGTCGACCAGTTCAGCGACGGCGAGTGCCACGTGCAGATCCTCGAGAACGTGCGCGGCGCGGACGTCTACGTCATCCAGCCGACCAACCCGCCGGCCGAGAACCTGCTCGAGCTGCTGCTGCTGGTCGACGCCTTCAAGCGCTCGTCGGCGGAACGGATCACGGCGGTCATCCCGTACTTCGCGTACGCCCGCCAGGAACGCAAGGACAAGCCGCGCGTGCCGATCAGCGCCAAGCTGGTCGCCGACCTGATCGTCGCCGCCGGGGCCGACCGCGTGCTGACGATGGACCTGCACGCCCCCGCGATCCAGGGCTTCTTCAACGTCCCGGTCGACCACCTCTACGCGATGCCGGTCTTCATCCGCCAGATCGAGCGCTGGAACCTCCCCGACCTGACGATCGTCTCGCCCGACGCGGGCGGCGTGGAGCGGGCGCGGATGTACGCCAAGCGCTGCAAGGCGGAGCTCGCGATCATCGACAAGCGCCGCAGCGCGCCGAACGTCGCGGAATCGGTCCAGGTGATCGGCGACGTCGAGGGGCGGCACTGCGTGATCACCGATGACATCGTCGACACCGCGGGAACGCTCGCCGGGGCCGTCAAGGCGCTCCAGAAGGCGGGTGCGGCCTCGGTGCGCGGCTGCTTCACCCACCCCGTACTCTCCGGGAAGGCGATCGAGCGGCTGATGGAGAGCCCGATCGCCGGCATCGCCGTCACCAACACCATACCGCTCGACGAGACGCGGCGTTCGTGCGAGAAGATCGAGGTCCTCTCGGTTGCACCACTCCTGGGCGAAGCGATCCGCCGGACGCACACCAACTCGTCGATCAGTTCACTGTTCGTCTGAGCAGGCAGACGCGACACGGAAGGGCAGGTCCACCATGAGCCAGGTCGTGAACTTCGAAGTCACCCCGCGCGAGGAGTTTGGCAAGAACGCGGCGGGCCGGGCCCGTCGCTCCGGCTTCGTGCCGGCCGTCGTGTACGGCGGCGGCCGCGATCCGCAGGGCGTGCTCGTCGATCCGCGCCTGATCGAGGGCGTCATGCACAGCGAGCGCGGCCTGAACACGCTGATCCACCTCAAGATCGGCGACCGCGAGCTCAAGCGGATGGTGCTGATCCGCGCGGTGCAGCGCCATCCCGTGACGGAACGGGTCACCCACGCCGACTTCGTCCGGATCGAGATGGACAAGAAGATCGACGTTGCGGTCCCGGTCCACATCGTCGGGACATCGGTCGGCGTGAAGTCCGAGGGCGGCATGCTCGAGATCGTCAACCGCAGCGTGCTCGTGCGCTGCCTGCCGGCCGATATCCCCGAGTACGTCGAGCTGGACGTCACCGAGCTGCACGAGGGCCAGCACCTCGAGGCCAAGGACGTCCCGCTGCCCGCGGGGGTGGAACTCGCGGCGCACGGCGGCGACGTCGTCGTGACGATCCTCAGCAAGCAGGCCGAGGAAGTGAAACCGGCGGCGGAGGCCGAGGCGGCGGTGGTTGCGGCGCCCGAGCCGGCGGCGAAGCCGGCGGGCAGGTCCGGCGGCAAGGCCGAGGGCAAGAAGGACTAATTTCCTGACCCGGACATCCGTTCCCGGCGGCGGCCTCGGGGCCGCCGCCCCACGCCCGTGATCGCGATCGTCGGCCTCGGCAACCCGGGGGACGAGTACGCCGGGACGCGGCACAACGTCGGCTTCGCGGCCGTCGAGCTGCTGGCCGGGCGGCACCGCATCGCGCTCACGCGCGACCCGCCACCGGGCGCGCTTCGGGACCGGCCGGATCGGCGGCGAGGCGGTGCTGCTGGCCGAGCCGCTGACCTACATGAACCTCTCCGGGGAGGCGGTGCGCCCGCTGCTCGCCTACCACGGGATCGATCCGGTCACGGGCCTGCTCGTGATCCACGACGAGGCCGACCTCGAGCCCGGGACGGTGCGGATCAAGCAGGGGGGCGGGATCGCCGGGCACAACGGCCTCGAGTCGCTGCTCGACCACCTCGGCCAGGTCGATTTCGCCCGGGTGCGGATCGGCATCGGGCGCCCGGTCGGCCGCCCCGAGAAGATGGCCGACTGGGTCCTGGCGCGTCCGACCGCCGCCGAGGCCCCGCTGATCGAGGCGGCGGTCGCCGTGGCCGCTGACGCCGTGGAAGCGGTCCTTCGCGACGGGCTGGCCCGGGCAATGGGGGCCGTGAACCGCCGCGCCTGACGCCGTTTGGCGGCCGCCCGGGGCCGTGCTAGAGTGCCCCGTTTTTCGCCCACATCCCCTCGCCCCGCGGTTCGACCCGGGGCCACAGGCCAGGAGGGAAACACGATGCGTCGCTACGAGATGGTTCTCGTGGCGGCCCCCACGGTCCCGGAAGAGGACCACGACCAGCAGGTCACCGCCTTCGAGCAGCTGATCGCCGAACGCGGCGGCACGGTGCTGAAGGTCGACCGGTGGGGCCGCCGCAAGCTCGCTTTTCCGATCAACAAGTTCCAGGAGGGGAACTACAGCCTCCTGCTGTACGACGCCGAGCCCGAGGTGGAGAAGGAGTTCGTGCGCCGGTTGAAGCTGACCGACACGGTGCTGCGCTTCCTTTCGGTTCGGGCGGACCACGAGAAGGTGCCGACCGCCGAGGAGAAGGTGGCCCTCGAAGAGGCGCGCCGCGAGCACCTGCGCCGCGCTGCCGAGCGCGCCGCGCTCGGTGACGCCGCCGACGCGCTGGCGGCCGCGGCGGAGGCCGCGCCCGGCGGCGACGTCGAGGCCGTCCGCTTCGACGAGGACGCGTTCGAGGACGACGATTGGGACGGCGGTCCCCGCCGTAACCGGGAGGACCTGCCGTGACCGTCCAGAGAAAGGCGCGCGGCCGCCGCTTCCTGTTCAAGCGCCGCAAGTACTGCAAGTTCTGCGAGTCGAAGGTCGACGTGATCGACTACAAGGACCTGCGCACCCTCCAGAACTACATTCCCGAGCGCGCCAAGATCCTGCCCCGCCGCGTTTCGGGCACCTGTGCCAAGCACCAGCGCCAGCTCGGTCTCGCGATCAAGCGCGCCCGGCACCTGGCGCTGCTCCCGTACGTCGCGGACTGAGCGGAGGAGACGGCGATGCAGATCATCCTTCGCGAAGACGTGCCCCACCTCGGCCGCCGCGGCGACGTCGTCAAGGTCGCCGACGGGTATGCCCGCAACTTCCTGCTCCCCAAGCGGCTCGCCTACCTGGTGACCGCGGGGATCAAGAAGCAGATCGACTCCGAGGGCCGCGCCAAGTCCGCCCGGGACGCGCGCGAGCAGCGCGATGCCGAAGCGCTGGCCCAGCGGCTGCGCGAGGTGCAGCTGGTGCGCCTGTTCCGCAAGGCCGGCGAAACCGGCGTGTTCTACGGCTCGGTGACGGCGGCCGACATCGCCGTCGCGCTCGAGGCGCAGGGCTTCACGGTCGACAAGCGCAACGTCCGGCTCGACGATCCGATCAAGCGGCCGGGCACCTACCGCGTGCCGGTCCACGTCTACCGCGACGTCAACGTCGAGTTGATCGTGGAGGTCGAGCCCGAGGACGCCGCGGCGACGCCGTGAGCGCCCCGGTCAAGGGCCAGGCTGGAAAGCGCGAGCCGGGCGGCGGGAAGAGCCCCGTCCGGCTCGGTTCCGCCCAGATCGGCCGCGGCCTCGCGGCGGCGGCCGCCGGCTGGCTCGTTCCCGGACTCGGCCACTGGGTCGTCGGGGCCCGTCGCAAGGCCCTGATCTTCTTCGCAATCGTCACGGCGACGATCACGACCGGCTTTGCGCTGGGCGGGAACCTCTCGGTTGCCGATCCGAGGACGCCGGTCATCTCGCGGCTGCAGGTCGCCACGAATCTCGCGATGGGGCCGATCGAGCCGGTGATGAGGAAGGCTCTCTACGGCGCGCTCGCCTACCGCGCCGACGAGGCCTTCGTGCCCGGCCCGCAGCGCCAGGCCCTCGAGCGGCGGCGCGCGCGCTCCTTCTCCACCTGGAGCGCGTTCGGCACCACCTACCTGCTCTCCGCGGGCCTGCTGAACATCCTGCTCCTGCTCGACGCCTGGGACATCGCGATCGGGCGCAAGTCGAAGGACTGAGGACCGAGGTCGCCGTGCTGCTGCTGCTCAACCTCGTCTGGTTCTCCACGCTGGTGAGCGTCTTCTTCGCCACGCTCGCCGGGCAGAAGGAACGCCGTCTCAAGATGGGGCTCGTCATCTGGGGCGCGATGGTGCTGGGCAGCATCGTCCTCGCGTTTCTGATGGCCCCGATCAGCTGAGGCGGGACATGGCCGGCGACATCTCGGCGTCCACGGTGCCCCGCCCGGGCGCCTCGCCGCGCTGGCGCCTCGCGGCCCCGCTGGCGCTGATGGCAGCGATCGCGCTCGCCTCGCACGCGCCGCTGCCGGTCCACCTTCCGGGCTCCAGCGACAAGCTGCTCCACGCGGCCGTCTTCGGGCTGCTGGCGGCGCTCTGGTACTGGGCCCGGCAGGGCTCGGACGGGGCCGGTCGCGCGGTGGCGACCGCGGTCGTGCTGGCCGTCTTCTGGGGTGCGCTCGACGAGCTGCACCAGGCCTTCGTGCCGGGTCGGACCGCGGACCCGCTCGATCTGCTGGCCGACGCCGCCGGCGCGGCGCTGGCCGCGCTCGCCTGCCTCGCGGCCGCGCGCGCGCGCGGCCGCGGCTGAGGCGCCGGCCGATGCGGAACGTGATCGTCACGCAGAGCATCTCCCACGCCACGCTGCTGATGCAGGCGATGGGGACGCCGCCGGCGGACCTGCTCTTCGTGGTCGAATCGATCGAGCTCGAGCGCTACCTCAAGCGCAAGGGGTACAGCGCGATCCGCGGCTCGCTGCGCGCCCGCGAGGTCTACCGCCAGGCCCTGCCGGCCCAGCTGCTGGTGATCTCGCTGCGCGACGTGCGGCGGCTGCGCGGCGTGCTCGAGGCGGTCGACCGCGAGCGCGGCGACACGCCGGTGCTGGTGCTGTCGGTCCCGCCGCTCGAGACGCTTCCGATCGAACCCGCAGCCTACCCGTGGGCCCTCTTCGTCCCCGTGGCGTCCCAGTTCCAGGGGGCGGTCAAGACCGACATGCGGCTGGCCCGGGCGCGGGTCCGGGTGCGGCGCCTGCGCGAGGTGGTGGGGGACAACACCCGGGCGCTGATCCTGCTGCAGGACGACCCCGATCCGGACGGGATCGCGTCTGGGACTGGCGCTGCGGACCCTGCTCGGGCGCAACCGGAACACGATGCCGATGGCCTCGTTCGGCAAGGTGACGCGGCCCGAGAACATCGCGATGCTGGGGGTGCTCGACATCCAGGTCCGGGAGATCCGGCCCGAGGACCTCGCCCTGTGGGACCGCGTCGTGATGGTCGACGTCCAGCCGCCGCACCTGCGCCGGCCGCTCCCGCGGGTCGACGCAGTGATCGACCACCACCCCGCACAGACCTCGTACGACGCCCGCTACATCGATGTCCGGAACCACTACGGCGCCACCGCCACGATCCTGCTCGAGTACCTGCGCGCGGAGGGGATCAAGGTCAACGAGCGGCTGGCGACGGCGATGATGTACGCGATCCGGACCGACACCCTGCTGCTCGATCGGCCGGTGACCGACGCCGACGTCGAGGCCTTCACCTACCTCTACGCGCGCGCCAACATCAACTGGATCCGGAAGATCGAGCGGCCTGCGCTGCCCCGCGAGACGCTCGTCTCGTTTGCCGCCGGGCTGCAGGGCGCGCGGATCGAGGACAAGGTCCTGTTCAGCCACCTCGGCCCGGTCAGCCGCGAGGACATCGTCCCGCAGCTCGCCGATTTCTGCCTGCAGGTCGAAGGGGCCGACTGGTCGGCCGTCTCGGGCGTCTTCGAGGACGAGCTGATCATCTCGGTGCGCAACGTCGGCTACGTGCAGAAGGCGGGGACCGCCGTCAAGGCGGCCTTCGCCGAATTCGGCTCGGCGGGCGGGCACCGTTCGATGGCGAAGGCGGTCCTGCCCCTGGCCCGGCTGCCGCTCCCGCCCGGACCGGAACTGTACCGGATGCTCGAGGACCGGTTGCTCGGGGTGCTGCGCGGCGCGTCGCCCGTCGCGGCCGGCTGACCGGCGCTCTATCTCCCGGGGGTCCGGCTGGCGACCTTGAGCGCGTAGGCGCGCAGTACGGCCGTCCTGGAGGGCGGCCGGCTGGTCGCGGCGACGAGCAGATCCCCCGCGATGGCCGGAGCGGCGACGAACTGCTGCTCCTCGCCGGCGTCGATGCGGCCCGCGGGCCTTCCCTCGAGCAGGTCGAAGAAGAGCACGCTCGGAGCGGTCGACGGCTGCAGCGCGGTGAAGATCCGCCAGCGCAGCGGGGTCGTGGTCAGCCGGTGCTCCGCGCGCGCGCGCCAGATCAGGTGGCCGCTCCGCATCTCGAAGGCGTAGAGAAAAGTGTCCCAGCAGGGTACGAGGACCAGCGGCGCCGCGAACAGCGGTGCGGCCGAGACCCTGCCGCCCAGGTGCTGTTCCCAGTCGAGATGGAAACGCATCGTGCCGCGACGCAGGGGGCGGACGCGCCACGCCGCGACCCCGCGCTCGCGGGCCGCGACCGCGATCCCGTCGGTGGCGGCGGCGGTCGCCGGGTCGAGGTCGCGCGGCGCATTCCGGCGCGGGACCGAGCCGACGCGCGCGGCGCGCCGCTCGGGGCCGATCACCGCAACGACCGAGCCCGCAACGCGAACCAGCGGCGGGCTGATCTCCTGCTGCATCTCGATCGTCCCGGCGCGCGCGGCCGCGCCGTCGAAGACCGCGATCCGGCCCCGGGGCAGGGGGACGTACCAGCGCGATCCGTCCTCGCCTTCGGGCGGCATGGCGAGGGGCGGCCCGACGGGGCGCTCCTCCAGGCCGGCGGCCGCGAGCGTTGCCCCGCTGCCGGGCAACAGCAGTTCGAAGCGGGCCGTGCCGTCGCCGTCGAGGCCGGCCCAGGCGATCGGCGCGGTGGCCCCGGTGGCCCCGAAGCCGGGAATCGGATCGGACTCGAGCCCGCTCCCGGACACGTCGTCCCGGCGCCAGGCGAGCGAGCCGTCCGCGGCGCGCCGCGCCTCGAGCGCGCTTCCGAACGGGACCAGGAACAGGGCGGCGGGCGCACCGCCGGCCGCGCCGGCGGCCTCGGCGCCGGGCAGGGCGCGCACCGCGCCGGCGGGGATCCCGTCGAGGTCCACCCGCCAGGCCTCGAGCGCTTCGACGGTCGGGGGCGCGACGGGCCCGCTGCGGACGGGTGCGGCCGCCGGGGATCCGGTGGCGGCGACGGGATCGGCGGGGAGGCCGGCGGGGCCCGCGAAGCACGCGGCGATGGCGGCAGCGGAGAAGGCAGCGGCGACCGCGAAGGTGCGCACGAGCGGGACGGACGCGAACATCGGCGAAGGTTACCCCGGATCATTCTCGAGGGGTCGGCGGCCCCGGCGGGCCCGGCCTGCCGGGCGCAGCGCCCCGCCGGGAGCGCCAAGCCTGGCGGCGGGCGGGCGTGCGGCGGTGCCGTAGAATGCGAGGCTCGCGCCCGCTTCCGGAGGATCGTCGTGCCCGCCCGCTACCAGACCCTTCGCGGCTTTCGTGACCTCCTGCCCGGCGAGACCGAGCACTGGCAGCGCTTCGAGACCGGCGCGCGCGACCTGTTCCGGCGCTATGCCTTCCGCGAGATCCGCCCGCCGCACCTCGAGGCGACCGAGCTGTTCGTGCGCTCGGTCGGCGAGGCGACCGACATCGTGGGTAAGGAGATGTTCACGATGGACGCCGGGCGAGGGGGAGACGGTCACGCTCCGCCCCGAGATCACCGCCTCGGTCTGCCGGGCCTGGGTCCAGCATTCGCTCGACCGAGCCGGCCTGTCGCGCTTCTTCTACATCGGGCCGGCCTTCCGGAAGGAGCGGCCGCAGAAGGGCCGGCTCCGGCAGTTCCACCAGGCCGGGGTCGAGGTGCTGGGGGAGGCCTCGCCGGAGACCGACGTCGAGGTGATCGCCGTCGGCGTCGACCTGGTGGCGCTGGCCGGCGTGAAGGAATGGCGGCTGCTGCTCAACAGCATCGGCGACCCGGCCTGCCGGCCGGCCTACCGGGCCGCGCTCGTCGCCTTCCTCGAGGCGCGGCGCGAACTGCTCTGCGGCGAGTGCCAGGACCGGATCGAGCGCAACCCGCTGCGCGTGCTCGACTGCAAGAAGGAACCCTGCCAGGCCGCGACGGCCGGCGCGCCGTCGACGGTCGACCACCTGTGCGACGCCTGCCGCATCCACTTCGCCGGCGTGCGGCGCGGGCTCGACCTGCTGGCGATCCCCTACGAGCTGTCGCCGCGCCTGGTGCGCGGCCTCGACTACTACGTGCGGACGACGTTCGAGATCCAGGCCGGCGGCCTCGGGGCGCAGAACGCGGTGCTGGGCGGCGGGCGCTACGACAACCTGGTCGCCGAGCTGGGCGGCAGCGACGTGCCGGGGATCGGCTGGGCGGCCGGGATCGAGCGGCTGCTGATCGCCGCCGGCAAGGAGGGCGAACAGGCCCCGGCCGCGCTCGACGCGTTCGTCGTGACGCTCGGCGAGCGGGCGCGCGAGTGCGCGCTGCCGCTGGTCCAGGCGCTGCGCACGCGGGGCCTCGCGGTCAGCTGGGACCCGGCGGGCCGCGGCCTCGGCGGGCAGATGAAGCGTGCCGGGCGGTCCGGAGCGCGGTTCGCGGTGCTCGTCGGCGACGACGAGCTGGACCGCGGACGGGCGACGCTGAAGGACCTGGCGAGCGGCGAGCAGGGCGAGGGGCCGCTCGACCCGGACGCGCTGGTGCGCTTCGTGCGCGAGAAGATGGAGACGACGCGATGAACGGCGAGCGGCGGGTGCGGACCTGGTGCGGGAGCCTGCGCCCGGAACACGAGGGACAGACGGTCCGGCTGAACGGCTGGATGCACCGGCGGCGCGACTTCGGCGGGCTGGTCTTCGTCGACGTGCGCGACCGGAGCGGGATCGTGCAGGTCGTCTTCGACCCCGCGTCGGGCGCGCTGCACGAGCGGGCCGGATCGCTGCGGCCCGAGACCTGCATGGAGATCGAGGGAGTCGTCATCCCGCGCTCGGCCGAGAACCTCAACCCGAAGATGGCGACCGGCGGGGTCGAGGTCGCGGGCCGCGGCGCTGACCGTGCTGTCCGAGTCGGACGACCTGCCCGTGCAGCCGGCGGGGGTCGCAGGTCCCCAGCGAGGAGTCGCGCCTGACCTGGCGCTATCTCGACATCCGGCGCGAGGGGATGAGGGACGCGCTGGGCTTCCGCTCCGAGATGACGCGCGCGATCCGCGAGGTCCTGCACGGCGAGGGGTTCTGGGAGGTCGAGACCCCGATCCTGACCAAGTCGACGCCGGAGGGGGCCCGCGACTACCTCGTCCCGTCGCGGATCCACGCCGGGCAGTTCTACGCGCTGCCGCAGAGCCCGCAGCTCTTCAAGCAGCTGCTGATGATCGGCGGGATCGAGCGCTACTACCAGATCGCGCGCTGCTTCCGCGACGAGGACCTGCGCGCCGACCGGCAGCCCGAGTTCACGCAGGTCGACATCGAGATGGCGTTCGTCGAGCAGGGCGACGTGATCGCGGTGGTGGAGCGGATCTTCGACCGGGCGGCCGAGCTGGCCGGCTGGAGCGTCCGCTCGCCGTTCCCGCGGATGACCTGGAACGAGGCGATGGACCGCTACGGCGTCGACCGGCCCGACCTGCGCTTCGGGATGGAGATCCGGGACGTCACGGCCGCGGCCGGGGCGTCGGCCTTCACCGTCTTCCAGCGCGCGGTCGGGGAAGGGGGGGTCGTGCGCGGCCTCGCGGTGCCGGGGGGCGCAGGCTGGACGCGCAAGAAGCTCGACGGCGCCGAAGCGCGCGCGAAGGAACTGGGCGCGGCAGGGCTGGTCTGGCTGAAGCGCGGCCCGGAGGGGATCGCCGGCCCGGCGGTCAAGGGACTCGGCCCGGACGGCGCGACCGCGCTCGCGGCGGCAGTCGGGGCCGGGGAAGGGGACCTGGCCCTGATCGTCGCGGGACCGCGGCCGATGGTCCGCGCGGTGCTGGGGCAGCTGCGGCTGGAGGTCGCGAAGGACGAAGCGCTCGTCCCGGGGGACCACCACGCGCTGACCTGGGTCGTCGACTTCCCGCTCGTCGAGTGGGACGGCGACGCCGGGCGCTGGTTCGCGATGCACCACCCCTTCACCTCGCCGCGGGTCGAGGATCTCGAGCGGCTCGAGAGCGACCCGGGAAGCGTCCTGGCCCGGGCCTACGACATCGTGCTCGACGGAACCGAGATCGGCGGCGGCTCGATCCGGATCCACCGGCCCGACGTGCAGTCGCGGATCTTCAAGCTGCTCGGGATCGACCGAGGAGGAGGCCAGGCGACGCTTCGGCTTCCTGCTCGACGCGCTGCGCTACGGCGCGCCGCCGCACGGGGGACTGGCGCTGGGGCTCGACCGGATGGTGGCGCTGTTCCTCGGCCGCGAGTCGATCCGCGACGTGATCGCCTTCCCCAAGACGACCTCGGCCTCGTGCCTGCTGACGGACGCGCCCTCGGCGGTGGACGCGCAGCAGCTCAGGGAGCTGCACCTGCGGGTGGAGTGAGGCAGGCCCGCGCGGCGCCTGCTATCTTCCCCGGCCCATGATCGCGCTCACCAACGTGACCAAGCAGTACGGGCGGCGCGTGCTGCTCGTCGACGCCTCGTTCCAGCTCAACCCGGGCGAGAAGGTCGGCCTCGTCGGCCCCAACGGGGCGGGCAAGACGACCATCTTCCGGATGATCGCGGGCGAGGAGGGACCGGACCAGGGCGAGGTGTCCGTGCCGAAGCGGGTGACCGTCGCGTACCTCCGGCAGGACGTCGAGGCGATGACGGGCCGCTCGGTGCTCGACGAGGCGATCGCCGGCAGCGGTCGGCTCGGCGACCTGCACCACGAGCTGGCCGAGCTCGAGCACGCGCTCTCGGACCCCGGCCGGGCCGACGGAATGGACGCGATCCTGGCGCGGTTCGGCGAGGTCCAGGAGGAGTACCAGCAGCGCGGAGGCTACGAGCTGGAAGCCCGCGCGCGCGAGGTCCTGCACGGGCTCGGCTTCCGGGACGCGGCGATCGATGGGGCGGTCGACGCCCTGTCCGGCGGCTGGAAGATGCGCGTCGCGATGGCGAAGGTGCTGCTCGGGGATCCCGACGTCCTGCTGCTGGACGAACCGACGAACCACCTCGACATCGAGTCGATCCTCTGGCTCGAGCAGTTCCTGGCCCAGTCGCGCGCCGCGCTGCTGATGACCTGCCACGACCGCGACTTCATGAACCGCGTCGTCGGCCGGATCGTCGAGATCGACGGCGGCGAGCTGGTCAGCTACAGCGGCAACTACGAGTTCTACTTCGGCGAGCGGGTCCTGCGCGAGGCGCAGCGGGAGGCGGCCTACCAGCGCCAGCAGGCGAAGCTGGCCAAGGAGCAGCGCTTCATCGAGCGCTTCAGCGCTCACGCCGCGAAGGCCGCCCAGGTCCAGAGCCGCGTCAAGATGATCGAGAAGATCGAGGTCATCGAGCCGCCGCGCCGGCGCAAGCTGGTCGACTTCGACTTCCGCACGCCGCCCCGCTCGGGCGACGAGGTCGTCGTGCTCTCCGGAATGGCCAAGTCGTACGGAGACCGCGCGATCTACGACGGCCTGGACCTGACGCTCCGTCGCGGCGAGCGCTGGTGCGTGATGGGACGCAACGGAGCCGGCAAGACGACGCTGCTCAAGATCGTCGCGGGCGCGCTGGCACCCGACGCCGGCGAGCTGCGGCTGGGGGCGGCGCTCGTGATGGGGTACTTCGCGCAGCAGTCGCTGGAGCTGCTCGACCCGCGCCTGACGGTACTCGAGCAGCTGCAGAAGGACTTCCCGGATGCGTCGCAGGGCACGCTGAAATCGCTCCTCGGCGCCTTCCAGTTCCCGGGCGACGATGTCGAGAAGAAGATCTCCGTCCTCTCGGGCGGCGAGAAGTCGCGGCTGGTGATCGCCCGGATGCTCTTCGATCCGCCGAACTTCCTGGTGCTGGACGAGCCGACGAACCACCTCGACCTCGAGACGAAGGAGATGCTGATCCGCGCGCTCGCGCGCTACGAGGGGACGATGCTGTTCGTCTCGCACGACCGCGAGTTCCTGCGCGGCCTCTCCACCCGCGTCCTCGAGTTGCACCCGGACGACGACGATCCGCGGCCGCGGGTCTACCTCGGCGGCTACGCGGAATGGGTGGCGGCGACGGGCGGGGAGGCCGTCGGCGTTCACGGGTAGCGGCCGCGAGTCGCGGCTCGCGCGGCGGCGGGAGCCGCCGCCCTACGGCGTCGCGCAGGCTCCCGCGGCGGCGTCCACCGGCAGGTCGCGCGAGCGAACGAGCCCCGGGTCCCCGGCGTCGAACGTGCCGGCGCCGCCGCAGTCCGTACCGCGCACCAGGTACCAGAAGCTGTCGCCGGGAGCGGGCAGCGCCGCGTCGGTCAGCGACAGGCCCGGGACCTGCGAGCCGAGGCAGGTGATGCCGACCTGCGAGTAGTCGCCGGCGTCGAGCGAGCAGCTCCGCGATCCTGCCGCGCGCGATGTCGTAGCCGGTGGCTCCGGCCAGGGCAGTCCAGGCGAGGTTGGCGCTCCCGTCCTGGCGGGTCACCGCGAGCGCGGGCGCGCCCGCGGGGCGGGGGACGTTGTCGGCGCTGCCGTCGCAGTCGTCGTCCACACCGTTGCAGATCTCGAGCGCGCCGAGGTGGACGGCCGCGTCGCCGTCGTTGCAGTCGCCCTGGCAGAGGCTCGCCCCGTCGCCGTCCAGGTCCGCCGTGGCTGGCGCGGCCAGGAACGGGGAGAAGGTCACGTTCGGCGGAAACGCCGTCGCCCGCGCCGGGGCCGGCGCCGGAGGGCCCCGACGGCGCCCCCCACCAGTTCGACGCCGCGGCCAGCGCGGCCACGGTCGCATCGACCATGCCGAGGCCGTTCCCGTGCAGGTCGTTGCGGAAGACCCTGGCCGGCGCACCGGCGCCGGCGCCCGTGTCGTCGGCGACCACTCCCGTGCCGTTGAAACGGATCTCGTTGCACGACACGACGGCGCCGGCGGGCGCGCCCGGGTCGCCCGGCGCGCGGTGGAGATGCACCGCGACGCCGCTGACGTCCGCGAGCACGTTGCCGTCCACGACCGTCCCGAGGCTGTCGGTCGGCACGCTGTAGCAGGCCGAAGTGGGGCGCCCGGCAATGCGGATCGCCTCGTTCATCCCCGGATTCCCGACCGCGCAGCCGCGGATCTCGGTCGTGTTCGCGGCCTCGATCGTGACCCCCGCCGCGAAGCTCCCGCCGTTCCACTCGGGCGTGGTGCGCGCCTGGATCGAACCGCCCGAGACGACGGTTCCGGTCGCGAGCCGGATCCGCGCGCCGAGGGTCACGCCGCGGATCTTCGCGCCCAGGACCTGGTTCCCGTCCGCGCTCGCTCCCGGTCCGCCCTCGCAGGCGGGCCCGCCGTCGACCAGTACCCCGTCGCGCGAGAGGTGGTCGCAGGCCTGGCCGCCGTCCGGCGCCGTCGTCCCGTCGATGTCGAGGTTCTGCAGCACGTTGCCGTCCGAGTCGCCGTAGAGCCGGAGCTCGGTGATCCCGTTCCCGCGCAGGCACAGGTTCGAGATCGTCGAGGCCTGCACGTTCTGCAGGTCGAGCCCGATCTCGTCGCCGCTGTCGACGCCGCAGGGTGCGCCGTGCGCGGCGTTCTGCAGCGTCAGGTCGCGCAGCACCAGGCCGGTGACGCCGGTCGCGCGCAGCGCCGGAGCGTGCTGGGCGGAGCCCTGGTAGCCGTCCACCGCGGACGGCGAGCAGCCCGTTCCGCCGGGGATCCCTTCGATCGTGAGCGGCTTCGCGACGACGACGTGCTCGTAGAACGGTCCGGTGCCGGCGAGGATCGTCGTGCCCGGTGCGGCCGCGTCGACGGCCTCCTGCATCGAGGGGTGGCAGGCCGAGATTCCGAAGTCCCAGTTCCCTTCGGTCTGGATCCGCGCCAGGGTCGGCGCCGTCGCGCCCGCCACCAGCGGCGCGAGCGACACCGGGCCGTCCACGGCGTCTCCCGTGCCCGGGAAGGCGCCGGAAGGCCCCGATGCGGCGCCCCACCAGGAGTGCCCCGCGTCGAAGGCCGCCGTGCCCTGGACGACGAGCGCCGAGCCGTTCCCCTGGAAGACCGACTCGTGCAGCGCGTTTCCGGCGATCGACGAGGCATCGACCGACACCGCGGTGCCGCTGTTCGCGAGGAACGCGTTGCTCTGGAGGTCGAGACCGCTCGTCCCGCCGGCGAGGACCAGGCCCCCCTCGTTGTCGTGCACCCGGTTGCAGGCGATGCCGCCGCCACTGACCCCGTCGAGGAAGAGCGCCATCCCGTCGTCGGCCAGCCCCGGTCCGGTGTGGCCGTAGAACTCGCTCGCCTCGAGGCTGAGGTCGACGACCTCGTGCGCCTCGATCCCGGCGACACCGTCGGCGGCCGGTCCGATCCCGTTGTTCCAGAACTGGCTCCCCACGATCACGTAGCGGGTGTTGTCACCGCCCGGCGGGGGCGCCGCGATCCGCACGCCGGAACCGTCGTTGTGGTGGACCAGGACGCCGAGCATCTGGACCCGCCCGTTGCCGCCGATCAGCAGGAAGCCCGTGCCTCCGTCCGGCTGCCCCGTGGCCGTGCAGTTGCGCGCGATCGCGCCGCTGAGGACGTTGTACGCGCCCGTCGAGCCGGTGCTCTCGAGCACGAAGCCGATCCCGTTGTTCCGCGAGGTCGCGTTCTGGAGCACGATGCCGCGCAGGCCGGTGTGCGTCGCGTCGCCGACGCGGATCCCCACCCGGCCGGGGGTGTTCCACACCGTCATCCCGCTGAAGGTCACGTTGGACGAGAGGATTCTCACGACGTCGACCGTGCCGGTGCCGGTGATGTGCAACCCGATCGGTCCCTCCGGCGGGCCGTGAACGGTGATGGGGTGGTCGATGAGAATGTCTTCGGTGTAGTCGCCGGTCGCGACGGCCACGGTCTCACCGTCGCACGTGGCATCGATCGCGTGCTGGATCGTCCGGCAGGGGGCCGAGGGGACCGCGCAGGAGTTCCCGGCGTCCGTGCCGGTGAGCGCCACGTACCGCGTGCCGAGACAGTCCGCATGGGCCAGACCCGGCGCGAGGACGGCGAGGAGCGCGATCAGGACGATCAGCCCGGTGCCGTATCGCGAAGCCCGTCGCAGGCAGGGGGGCGAACCAAGAGACATCCGCAGGACTCCGTCGAACGGCGGCTCTCCCTGAAGGCCGTGCCGTGACCGGCTGCCGGCCGGGATCCGCTTCCGTGCGGACCTGCGGCAGACAGCCCCAAAGTACCCTGAACTCGATGTAAGCCAAGCCCGCAGTGAGATAATCGGTTCGCCAGTGTTCGCAATCGACCGGGACCTGACCGAATTGCGGTGAGACTCCGGGTCCGGCCAGCGAGCGCGGTTCGCTGCCGCCGGTCGAGGTCAGTCCTTCATGATGTAGACGAGCCGGACGAAGGGGGGCAGATGCTCCGCTTCCGCGACGGTCACGCCGTGCCCGTGGCCGCCGGGCGCGGCCCAGGCGTCGTTGTCGCTGTCGACCCCGACGATGCCGCCGTCCGCCTTGCCCGCCGAGGCGCGGTGCGTGTGCGAGGCCGATCCGCCCGACTGCCCCGCCGCCTCGCCGGGAGCGCTGCCGAGCACGAACCGGCCGCGCAGGTCCGGGGTCATTCGGCCGGTGGGCGTGGCCCGGCCGTCGCACACCGACCAGCCGGCAGGAATCTCGGCTCCGGAGAAGGCCACGATCGCGCCGCCCGGCAGCGCCGCCGGCGGCGGGACTGTCGGAGCGGGGGCCGAACATCCGGCCAGCAGGAGCAGAGCCGTGCAGGGCGCCAGGGTCCAGTTCGCAATCGCGGGCTGCTTCATCGGCCCTCCCGTCTTCGTCGCGACTTCCGACGTCGCGTCCCATCGAAGACTACTCTTGGACCTGTCGCGATTACGAGTAGACGATGTCGGTTCGCCGCGCGTGCCTGCCGGCGCGTACGCGAGTGCGCGCAGGGTGTATCTTCCCACGAGGTCCGGCACGCGAGGCTCGACCGTGAACAGCAGGGAGAAGACGGCGTGGCAAGCGGCGCTGTGTGCGCTCGCGACGCTCGTTTCGACCCCGCAGTTCTCCAGCATCGCGATCGCATCGGGCGAGGAGGCAGCGGTCCTGCACGTCCGGCCCGGCGGCAACGACGCCGACACCGGGGCCGACTGGGAGCACGCCAAGGCCACCGTGACCGCCGCGATCCAGGCGGCGGGCGCGGGCGACGAGGTCTGGGTCGCGGCCGGCGTCTACCCCGAGCGGATCAGGAACCGCGTGTCGGGCGGGATGTCGGTCGACATCGCGCTTTACGGCGGATTCGCCGGCGACGAGACGACGCGCGAGAACCGCGACCTCGCCGCGAACCAGACGATCCTCGACGGCGGCGGCGGCGGCTCGGTCGTGACGATCGACTCTTCCGCCGGTCCCGGGATGCGGATCGACGGCTTCCGGATCCGCAACGGGAAAGCGGGCCAGGGGGGCGGGATCTCTGTCCTCTCCTCGGCACCGACGATCGTCAACAACAGCATCCTCGGGAACGTGGCCGATTTCGGCGGCGCGATCCTGGTGTGGGGATTCCGCAACCTGCCGCCGGTCGCCCAGCCGCAGCTGCTGTTCAACGTGATCCAGGCCAACTTCGCCTACGACGGTGGCGGCGGCATCGCGATCGTGGGCTGCTCCCCGTTGATCCGCGGCAACCTCATCCGCTTCAACGGGACCTACGAGCGCGCCGGCGGGATCGGGGTCTGGATCGCGGAATCGGCCCTCGTTGCGCGGCCCTTGATCGAAGGCAACTGGATCCTCGAGAACCGCTCGAACGTCTCGACCTTCGGCGCGGTGATCGGCGGCGGCGGGATCTTCGCCACCGAGCGCAACCTGGCCGACGAGCCGCTCGGCGGGATCAGCGCGCCCCGGATCCGCAACAACGTCATCGCCGCCAACTCCGGGGTCGCGATGGGCGGCGGGATCATGATCGCCAACTCCGAGAACGAGTCGACCGAGATCGTCAACAACACGATCGTCGCCAACAGCGGGTCGGGAGTGGCGTGGGGGAATGCGGGCCCGACGATCGTCAACAACATCGTGGCCTTCAACACCTGGGGGCTCGACGAGGACCTCGGCAACCCGTACCCCGAGACGATCCGGTTCAACGACGTCTACGGCAACGCAGTGCAGGGCGCCGATACGGACTACCACCAGCTCGCCGACCGGACCGGCGCGGACGGGAACATCTCCGTCGAACCGATGCTGACGAGCTCCGGGACCGGACGGCTGCACCTGCAGCCCGCGTCGCCCTGTCGCGACGCGGGGGACGACGCGGCGGTGGGCGCCGACTGGCTGGACCTCGACCTGCAGCCGCGGCGGGCCGGTGCGCACGTCGACCTGGGGGCCGATGAGTCGGACGGAACGGCCTGGCCCGACCTCCCGGCCATCGTCCACGTCACCCCGGCCGGCAACGACGGCGCAGACGGGCTGAGCTGGGCCACGGCCAAGGCGACCGTCCAGGCCGGTCTCGATGCGGCGTCGGCCCTGCGCGGCGGGGAGGTCTGGATCGCCGCGGGGACCTACGTCGAGCACGTCACGCTCGCGGCCTGGGTCCACACCTACGGCGGCTTTGCCGGCGCCGAGACCGCGCGCTCGCAGCGCGATCCGGCGGCGCACCTCACCGTGCTCGACGGCGGCTACGAGCCGCCGGTCGTGAACTGCGGCAGCGCGGGGTACCGCGTCGCCACGCTCGATGGCTTCCGGATCACCAACGGCGGCCGCTACCAGGGACCCAGGCCCGACCCGCCGGGCGGCCTGACCTCGGGGCTCGGCGGCGGGATCCGGTGCGACGTCAGCTCGCCGGTCATCAGCGGCAACGAGATCGTCCGCAACTCGCTGGGCGACCCGAACACGACGCCCGAAGCCGCATCTCAGGGCGGCGGGATCGGACTGCTCGGCAGCCACGCGCTCGTCACCGGCAACACGATCACGGACAACGAGACGCTGGAGGACAACGGCGAGGGCGGGGGGATCTACTGCGAATGGTCGATGGCCGAGATCGTCGGCAACCGGCTGGCCCGCAACCACGCGCCGAACGGCCCGGCCGTCTACTGCATCTACGCCCGCCCGATGCTGACGGGAAACCTGATCGAGGCCAACGATCACTACTATCTCCCGCCGCTCTACTTCGGCCACTCGTACGGGACCGTCGAGCTGCGCTCCTGCTGGGATCTCGCGCTGCTGCAGAACGTCTTCCGCGGGACCTCCTCAATGATGTCGGGGGGAGCGGTCTACATCTCGCAACCGGAGCGGGGGACGATCGCCGGCAACCTCTTCGAGGACAACCGGGCCTGGAACCGGCAGACCGGCGCCGGCGGGCAGGGCGGAGCGATCTACCTCATGACGAACTCCTCGCCCGACGACGACGTGACGATCGTCGGGAACACGTTCGTCGGGAACACGGCCATGGACCCCTACCTGGGCGAGCAGGGGGGCGCGATCTCGCTCGTGCCGTTGTCGAACCGGGTCGTGATCGCGAACAACGTGATGGCCTTCAACTCGTCGGGCATCTACCAGCCGGTCGGCATGGCCCAGCCGACGCTGCTGTCGAACGCGATGTGGAACGGGGCGTACGACTACGTCCACCTGAGCGCCGGCCCGGGGGATTTCCACGCCGACCCGCTCATCGTCGACCGGGCTTCCGGAAACTACCGCCTGGCGCCGGGATCCCCGGCGATCGACTCCGGCCGCAGCGACCACGTGCTGCTCGAGACCGATCTCGACGGCGCGCCGCGGGTCCAGGACGGCCGCGGCACCGGCACCCCCGTGGTCGACATCGGCGCGTACGAGTACTCGCCCGACCTCGACGGAGACGGCACGCCGGACTGGATCGACCCGGACGACGACGGCGACGGGGTCCCGGACGTCGAGGATTGCGCGCCGCGCGACGCCGCGGCGTCGAGCCCGCCGCCCGAGGTGCAGGGGGTTCGGCTCTCCGGGAGCGGGGCCGTCGCGGTCGACTGGGACCCCCAGGCGAGCGGCACGCGCTTCGACGTCGCGGCCGGTTCAGCCGCGACGATGGCCGAGGACGGGGACTTCGCGCGGGCCGGGTGCCGGGCGGACGGCGTGCCGGAGGCTCCGTGGCTCGACGACCAGGCGGGACCGACCGCCGGGGACGCCCGCTACTACCTGCTGCGCGCGGAGAACGTCTGCGGCGCCGGCTCGTGGGGAACGGCGTCCAGCGGCGCACCGCGGAGCGTGAGCGTCTGCCCATAGTGGAGGGGACGGCTCGCATACCCCCAGCGGCTATACTCTCCCGCCGGCTGCCGCCGCATCGCGGCCGCGCGGCGGGAGGCCGTCCATGTGCGGGATCGTCGGGATTGCGGGGCACCCGGGGCATGACCCCGCGCGGCGCGCCGCCGTCCTGCGGATGGCCGGTGTGCTCGCCCACCGCGGCCCCGACGGCGCCGGAGACGTCGACCGCGACGGCTGCGCGCTCGGCTTCCAGCGGCTGGCGATCGTCGACGTGGCCGGGGCGACCCCGCCGTTCCCCAACGAGAGCGAATCGGTCTGGTCGATCTGCAACGGCGAGATCTACAACAGCGACGCGCTGCGCGCCGAGCTGATCGCCCGCGGGCACCGCTTCCGGACCGGCGTCGACACCGAGGTGATCCCGCACCTCTACGAGGAGTTCGGCTCCGGGCTGGTCGAGCGGCTGGACGGGATGTTCGCGCTGGCGGTGTGGGACGAGCCCCGCCGGCTGCTGCTCCTGGCCCGCGACCGGGCCGGCGAGAAGCCGATGTTCTACCGCGTCCACCGCGGCGAGCTGGCCTTCGCCTCCGAGCTGCGCGCCTTCGTCGAGCACCCCGACGGCCCGCTCGCGGTCGATCCGGTCGCGCTGTCGCGCTACCTGCTCCACGACTATTTCCCCGCACCCCTGACGCCGCTCGCCGGCGTGCGCAAGCTGCCCGCCGGCCACCTGCTCACCTGGCAGGGGGGCGAGGCGACGGTGCGCCGCTACTGGGACCTCGCCGGCTACTTCGGGCGCACGGTCGTGAAGAGCGAGCGCGAGGTCGCGGCGGAGGTCGACGCGCTGCTCGGGCAGGCGGTGCGACGGCGCAAGAAGAGCGACGTGCCGGTCGGCGTCTTCCTCTCCGGCGGCCTCGACTCGTCGACGGTTCTCGCGCACCTCTCCGAGCAGGACGGGAGGGGCGTGCCGGTCTTCGCGCTCGGGCACCGCGACCCGGCCTTCGACGAGTCGCGGTACGCCCGCGAAACGGCCGCGTTCTTCGGAGCCGAGTTCCACGAGCTGATCCTCGACGAGGCCGACCTCGAGGAGGGGCTGCAGCGGATCACGGCCGGATTCGACGAGCCGCTCGGCGATGCGTCGATCATCCCGACCCATCTGCTCGCCCTGTTCGCGCGCCGGCAGGTCAAGGTCGTGCTCTCCGGCGAGGGGGGTGACGAGCTGTTCGCCGGCTACCCGACCTACGCCGCCGACCGCGTCGCCGAGATCTACCGGCGCGTTCCGGGGCCGCTGCGGCGCGGGGCGATCGGCGTGGCTGAGGGCGCTGCTCCCGGTCCGGATGGGGAACAACGGGCTCGACTACCTGCTCTCGCGCTTCGCGCAGGGGGCCGAGCGCGAACGAGTCGAGCGCCACCACTGCTGGTTCGGCAGCCTGACGCCCGAGCGCCAGGCCCCGCTCTTCTCGCCCGCCGTTCGCGCGGCCCTCGCCGGCGACGACCCCTTCGCCTCGGCGCGTGCCGCGGTGGCAGGGAAGGGCCTCCCCGACGGGCTGTCGCAGCTGCTCTACACCGACTTCACGATGTACCTGGCGGACGACCTGCTGACCAAGGTGGACCGGGCGACGATGCTCGCCTCGCTCGAGGCCCGCGCACCGTTCCTCGACCACGAGCTGGCCGAGTACGTCGCCGGCCTCCCCTCGCGTTTCAAAGTTCGGGGAGGCACCGGGAAGTGGATCCTGCGCGAGGCGGAGCGGCACCGCCTGCCGCCGGACGTGCTCTCGCGCCGCAAGCGCGGCTTCACGATCCCGTTCTCGCGCTGGCTGCTGCACGGCCTGCGCGACCGGATGCGGATCCGCTTCGCGCCCGAGCGGGTCCGGGCCCGTGGTCTGTTCGACCCCGCGGGCGTGTCGGCGCTGCTCGAGGATCACCTCTCGCGGCGCGTCGATCACAAGAAGGCGCTCTTCACGCTGCTGTCGTTCGATCTCTGGTGCGACCGCGTGTTCGGCGACGGCGCGCCGGTGCCGCTTGCGTCGCCTCAACGCAGCGATGGGGTCGGGTCAACCACGAACGGCGCCGGCACGAGTGCGTCGCCGGGGCGCGGCTCGGTCTGGGGCGCCGCATGACGCGTCCACGCGCGCTGGTGATGCTCCTCGCGCTGGTCCTGTTCGCCTGGAACGCCTGGGGCTACGACCTCTGGGCTCCCGACGAGCCGTACTTCGGCGAGGGTGCGCGGGAGATGGTGGTCGACGGCCAATGGCTCGTCCCGCACGTCAACGGCGTGATCACGACCGACAAGCCGCCGCTCTTCTTCTGGGCGATCGCGCTGTTCTCGCTCCCCTTCGGCGGGGTTCCCTCCTTCGCCGCGCGACTGCCGTCGATCCTCGCCGGGCTGGGATCGGTCTGGCTGGTGATGCGCCTCGGCCGGCGCTTCGCTGGCGAGCGGGCCGGACTGCTGGCCGGAGCCGTCTTCGCGACCGCGTACCTGCCGTGGGACAAGGCGCGCTCGGCGCAGATCGACGCGCTGCTGTGCTTCCTCGTGCTCGCGGCGCTCTCGGCCTTCGAAGCCTTCCGGGCCGGCGACTCCGACGGCCGGCGCGCGGGGCTGCTGTTCTGGATCGCGGCCGGCCTGGCCACGCTCGCCAAGGGACCGGTCGGCCTGATGCTGCCGCTCGGCGTCGCGCTCGTCACCCTGCTGGCCGACCGCAACCTGGGCGCCTGGCGCCGCTTCGCGCCGCTGGCGGGGCCGCTGGCGTTCCTCGCCGTGATCGCGGCCTGGGCGGTGCCGGCCTCGCTCTTCGGCGGCGAGTACTCGCTGATCGGGGCCCTGCGGACGCACTTCGTCGATCGTGCGCTGCACGGGATGCACCACAAGAACCCGTGGTGGTACTACCTGCAGACGATTCCGGTCCAGTTCATGCCGTGGTCCGGGCTGCTGCCGCTGGCGCTCGTCGCCGCCTGGCGTCGCCGCGGCGAGGCCGCCATGCGCCTGCTCCTCGCCTGGCCGCTCTTCATCGTGCTGTTCTTCACGCTCTCCGGCGAGCGGCGCGACCTCTACGTGATGCCCGCGTTCCCGGCGCTGGCGCTGCTCGTGGCGCTGGCGGTCGACCCGCTGTTCGACGGCCTCCCGGCCCCGTTCTCCCGGCGCTGGGTGACGCTGCCGCAGGGGGTCCTCGGCGCGCTCTTCCTTGCCGCGGGGATCGCCCTGCCGCTCCTGCCGCCGCGCCCGGCCTTCGCCTTCGGCCCGGCGCTGTGGCCGGCGGCGGCCGCGCTGGCGGCGGGCGGGCTGGCGCTCCTGGCGTGTGCCGCGCGCGGCCGCGTGAGGGACGCGATCGTCGCCACGGTCGCGGCGATCGCCGCCGTGTACCTCGCCGTCGTGAGCTTCGTCTTCCCGGCGGCGAACCCGGCGAAGTCGGCCCGCGAACTCGCCGTTGCGATGCGGGAGGCGAGCGCCGCGTCGCGCGCCGCGGGGGAGCGCGTGGCGGCCTACCGGCTGAGCAACCTGCCCGAGGCACTTTCGTTCTACTCGGGCGTCTACACGCTCGAGCTGCAGAACCCGGCCCTGCTGGTGCAGCACCTCGAGCGACCGGCGGAGGTCTACGCCGTGCTCGAGGAGCGCGCGCTCGCCGAGCTGCCCGCCGCGCTCCGGGAGCGGCTGACGATCCTCTCGCGCCAGGAGCGGGCCCGGAGCACGGTCGTCCTGGTGACGAACCGCCCGGCGGCGGGGCGAACTGCTCCCTGAGGGTTCGGTTCGCGCCCGCCGCGACGCGCACCGCGACCAGGGCTCGATGCGTCAATACCCGGCGCCCGGTCAGGCCGGGTCGCAGGCGTTCCCGATCCCGTCGCTGTCGCTGTCCTCCTGGCCCGGGTTCACGACCCGCGGGCAGTTGTCGTCGCAGCCGGCGGTCGCCCCGCCGGTGCAGGGCTGATCGCCCCGGACCCCGTTCCCGCCGCCGTCGTCGAGGATCCCGTCGGCATCCTGGTCGGGGTCGCAGACGTCACCGAGGTGGTCGCCGTCGAGGTCGCCCTGGTCCGTGTTGGCGTGGCTGGGGCAGTTGTCGCAGACGTCGCCGCGCGAGTCGCTGTCGGTGTCCGACTGCGACTCGTTGCGGAAGCCGGGGCAGTTGTCCTGCGCCTCCTCCCAGCCGTCGCTGTCGTCGTCCAGCGTCTCGGCAGGGCAGGGGTCGGCGTTCGGACGATTGACGCCGGCGGAGTCGGTGCCCGGCGTGCTCTCCGAGTTGGAGCCGCAGTAGGCGGTCACGAGGTAGAAGAACGCGACCCCCTTGCGCGGCGCGACGTCGTCGACGGCCACGGTGTCGGCGGAGCGGTTCTCCATGCACTGGTGGTTGTACGAGAACGGGTCGCCGGTGATCCGCCAGCCGCGGTAGACGTCGTACGTGTCCCCCTCCGGAGTGGCGGCCCACGTGATCCGCGCCGAGCCGCCGGCCAGCCGCGTCACGGTCAGCGTGCTGCCGACCGGTGGGGGCGGCGGGTTGGCGTTGTCGTTCGGGGTGCAGTCGCAGAGGTCGCCCCACTGGTCGCCGTCCGCGTTGGCCTGGTCCGGGTTGTAGGCATCGACGCAGTTGTCGGTGCAGTCGTCGTCGCCGTCGCCGTCGCTGTCGGCCGTCTCGTCGACGCTGCCGTCGCAGTCGTTGTCGAGTCCGTCGCACAGCTCGGGGCCCGGGCCGACGTTCTGCTGGCAGACCAGGCTGCCGCCGTCGCAGTGCTGAACCCCCTGGTTGCAGACGCCGGGCAGTCCGGTGCTGCAGGCTCCGCCACTCCCCGGGTCGCCCTCGTCGGCCAGGCCGTTGCAGTTGTCGTCGAGGCCGTTACAGACCTCGGGGTCGTCCTGCAGCCCTTCGTCGACCGAGCCGTCGCAGTCGTTGTCGCGGTCGTCGCACAGCTCGGCGGCGCTCGGGTTGGTCGCGAAGTCGGCGTCGTCGCAGTCACCGCCGGCCGGCGACCAGCCGTCGCCGTCGCAGTCCGCCTCGAAGGAGAAGAAGGTGACGGTCCCCTGGTCGGTCCCGTCGGCGTCGTCGAGCGGCACGCCGGCGAGGATCTCCGGCTTGCCGCCGCGACTGATGTCGCCGGCCGAGACGCAGGACGGTCTCGCCGAGCCGATCGTTCGCGGCGCCATCCGGGTCGGTGAAGCGGTAGAGGACGGAGCCGTCCGCGCCAGAGAAGACGACGACCCGGCCGGCGTCGGTCGCGCGAACGTCGCTGTACGGGGCGCCGGCCGCGATCTCCGGGATGCCGTCCCCGGTGACGTCGGGCAGCACCGCGACCGTGGCGCCGAGGTAGTCGTTGGCCGTGCTGGTCGGGTCGGTCAGCTTGCGGATCAGCGCCCCGGTCGCCCCGGAGAAGATCAGCGCGCTGCCGGTGTTGCTCCCCTGTGCCGTGTCGTCGTAGTAGGCCCCCGCCACCACGTCGGGGACCAGGTCGCCGTCGACGTCGCCGATTCCGGCCACCGAGATGCCGAGGTGGTCGTAGTTCGCCCCGCCGGGGTCGGCCAGCTTGCGCAGCTTGGCCCCCGTGGCCCCAGAGAAGAGCACGACGCTCCCGGCGTCGCCCCCGCCCAGCGTGTCGTCGTACTCGGCGCCGGCCGCAAAGTCGGTGATCCCGTCACGGTCGACGTCGCCGATCGCCGCCAGCGAGGTGCCGAGCAGGTCGGCGTAGGCGCCCCCCGGATCGCTGGCCTTGTAGAGTACCGCCCCGTTGGCGCCCGAGAAGACCACCACGCTGCCGCTGTCCGAGCCGGCCGCAGTGTCGTCGCGCAGCGCCCCCGCGGCGATGTCGGGTGTGCCGTCGCCATTGACGTCGCCGAGCCCGGCGACCGACGCGCCGAGGTAGTCGTTGCTCGCTCCCCCGGGTCGGTCAGCTTCAGCAGCCGCGCACAGGTCGCCCCGGAGAAGACCACGACGCTCCCGGCGTTGTAGGCCGAGGCCACGTCGTCGTAGATCGCCCCTGCCGCGAAATCGGGTCGACCGTCGTGATCGAGATCGCCGACGCCCGCCACCGACCAGCCGAGGTAGTTGTTGGCGAGCCCCTCCGGATCGGTCGCCGTGCAGCGTGCCGTGCGTGTCGCGCCGGAGAAGAGGACAACGCTTCCACGGTCGGAGACCGCGCCGATGTCGTCCTGCGGGGCGCCGACCGCGAAGTCGTCGACCCCGTCCAGATCCACGTCGCCGACATTCGCCGCGCCCTGGCCGAAGGCATCCAGCGCCGCGGGGGCAGGCGAGGCGAGCCCGAGACCGGTGAGCTGCGCCGGCGTCCCTTCGTCGACCACGCCGTCGCAGTCGTCGTCGCGGCCGTTGCAGGTCTCCACCGCGCCGGGGTGGACGGCATTCCGCCCGTCGTCGCAGTCGCAGGGCGCCGTCACCCCGTCGCCGTCGGCGTCGGGACCTTCGTCCGTGCTCCCGTCGCAGTCGTCGTCGGCCGCGTTGCAGCGCTCGGCCGCCCCGGGCCGGACCCGCGGGTCGCCGTTGTTGCAGTCGCCCGCGCAGGCCGCGACCCCGTCGCCGTCGTTGTCCTCGTCCACCAGCCCGTCGCAGTCGTCGTCGACGCTGTTGCAGCGCTCGAGGGCGCCCGGGCCGACCAGCGCGTCGGCATCGTTGCAGTCCAGGAGCGCGGACCTGCCGTCCCCGTCGCAGTCCGACTCGAAGGAGAAGACCACCACCTTCCCGGCGTCCTGGCCCTCCGGCAGCGGGGCCCCCTCTGCCCCGGCCAGGATCTCCGGCTTCCCGCCGCCGCTCACGTCGGCGATCGCGGCGACCGCGGTCCCGAGGTTGTCGGTCCCTCCCGCGGCCGGATCGACGAAGCGGTACAGCACCGTGCCGTCCGCCCCGGAGAAGACCGTCACCCGCCCCGCGTCCGTCGCCGCCGCATCGTTCTGGGTGGCCCCGGCCGCGACGTCCGGGATCCCGTCGCCGTTGACGTCGGGCAGCGCCGCCACCGACACGCCGAGGTAGTCGTTGGCCAGGCTCGCCGGGTCGGTCAGCTTGCGGATCAACGCGCCGGTCGCGCCGGAGAAGATCAGCACGCTCCCGGTGTTGCTCCCCTGGGTCGTGTCGTCGTAGTACGCCCCGGCCAGCACGTCCGGCACGAGGTCGCCGTCGACGTCCCCGATCGGCGCGACCGAGATCCCGAGGTGGTCGTAGTTCGCGCCCCCGGTGTCGGCCAGCTTGCGCAGCTTCGCGCCCGTCGCCCCGGAGAAGAGCACGACGCTCCCGGAGTCGCCCCCGCCCAGCGCGTCGTCGTAGTCCGCGCCGGCCGCGAGATCGGCGATCCCGTCGCGGTCGACGTCGCCGACCGCCGCCAGCGCGGCGCCGAGCAGATCGGCGTATCCCCCCCGGGGTCGAACGTCTTGTACAGCACCGCTCCATTCGCACCGGAGAAGACCACCACGCTCCCGCTGTCGCTTCCGGCGGCCGTGTCGTCCCGCTGCGCTCCCGACGCGATGTCGGGCGTCCCGTCCCGGTTGACGTCGCCCGGCCCCGCCACGGACGAGCCGAGGTAGTCGTTCGATGCCGCCTCCGGATCAGCCAGCTTCAGCAGCCGAGCGCACGTCGCACCGGAGAAGACCACGACGCTGCCCCCGTTGTAGGCCGTTCCGACGTCGTCGTAGAGCGCGCCCGCCGCGAAGTCGGGGAAGCCGTCGTGATCGAGGTCGCCAACGCCCGCGACTGACCAGCCGAGGTAGTCGTTCGCCAGGCCCTCGGGGTCGATGGCGCGGCAGATCAGCCCGCGTGTCCGGCCCGAGTAAAGCACCGCGCTTCCGCGCTCGGACACGCCCCCCGGATCATCCATGTAGGCCCCGACGACGAAGTCCTGGATCCCGTCGCCGTCGACGTCTCCTACCACCGCCACCGCGTGGCCGAAGAAGTCCGAAGCCTCGGCCCCGGGGTCGGTCAGGCCCTGCGCCGTCGTCGCCGCGGCCGTCCCTTCGTCGACCACGCCGTCGCAGTCGTCGTCGCGGCCGTTGCAGGTCTCCACCGCGCCGGGGTGGACGGCATTCCGCCCGTCGTCGCAGTCGCAGGGCGCCGTCACCCCGTCGCCGTCGGCGTCGGGACCTTCGTCCGTGCTCCCGTCGCAGTCGTCGTCGGCCGCGTTGCAGCGCTCGGCCGCCCCGGGCCGAACCTGCGGGTCGCCGTTGTTGCAGTCGCCCGCGCAGGCTGCGAATCCGTCGCCGTCGTCGTCTTCGTCCACCAGCCCGTCGCAATCGTCGTCGGCGCTGTTGCAGCGCTCGAGGGCGCCCGGGCCGACGGAACCGTCGGCATCGTTGCAGTCGAGCAGCGCGGACTGGCCGTCGCCGTCGCAGTCCGACTCGAAGGAGAAGACCACGACCTTCCCGGCGTCCTGGCCCTCCGGCAGCGGCGCGCCCTCGGCCCCGGCCAGGATCTCCGGCTTGCCACCGCCGCTCACGTCGGCGATCGCGGCGACCGCGGTCCCGAGGTTGTCGGTCCCTCCCGCGGCCGGATCGACGAAGCGATACAGCACCGTGCCGTCCGCCCCGGAGAAGACCGTCACCCGCCCCGCGTCCGTCGCCGCCGCATCGTTCTGGGTGGCCCCGGCCACGACATCCGGGATCCCGTCGCCGTTGACGTCGGGCAGCGCCGCCACCGACGCGCCGAGGTAGTCGTTGGCCAGGCTCGCGGGGTCGGTCAGCTTGCGGATCAGCGCCCCGCTCGCGCCGGAGAAGATCAGCACGCTCCCGGTGTTCGCTCCCTGCGCGGTGTCGTCGTAGTACGCCCCGGCCAGCACGTCGGGGACGAGGTCGCCGTCGACGTCGCCGATCCGGCGCGACCGAGATCCCGAGGTGGTCGTAGTTCGCGCCCGCCGGGGTCGGCCAGCTTGCGCAGCTTCGCGCCCGTCGCCCCGGAGAAGAGCACGACGCTTCCCGGGTCGCCCCCACCCAGCGCGTCGTCGTAGTCGGCGCCGGCCGCGAAGATCGGTGATCCCGTCGCGATCGACGTCGCCGATCGCGGCGAGCGCGGTGCCGAGCAGGTCGGCTGGAGGCGCCGCCCGGGTCGAACGGTCTTGTAGAGTACCGCTCCATCGGCGCCCGAGAAGACCACCACGCTGCCGCTGTCGGTGCCGGCCGCGGTGTCGTCACGCTGCGACCCCGACGCGATGTCGGGCGTGCCGTCCCGGTTGACGTCGCCCGGCCCCGCGACGGACGATGCCGAGGTAGTCGTTGTTGCGCCCTCCGGGTCGGTCAGCTTGAGCAGCCGCGCGCAGGTCGCTCCGGAGAAGACCACGGCGCTCCCCCGTTGTAGACCGAGGCCACGTCGTCGTAGATCGAGCGCCCGCCACGAAGTCGGGCCGGCCGTCGTGATCGACGTCCCCGACGCCCGCCACCGACCAGCCGAGATAGTCGTTGGAGAGTCCCTCGGGATCGATCGCGCGGCAGATCAGAGCCGCGCGTCCGGCCCGAGTAGAGCACCGCGCTGCCGCGCTCGGACACGCCCCCCGGGTCGTCCATGTAGGCGCCGACGACGAAGTCCTGGATCCCGTCGCCGTCGACGTCTCCTACCACCGCCACGGCGTGGCCGAAGAAGTCCGAGGCTTCGGCCCCGGGGTCGGTCAGGCCCTGCGCCGTCGTCGCCGCGGTCGTCCCCTCGTCGACCACGCCGTCGCAGTCGTCGTCGCGGCCGTTGCAGGTCTCCACCGCGCCGGGGTGGACGGCGATTCCGCCCGTCGTCGCAGTCGCAGGGCGCGGTCACCCCGTCGCCGTCGGCGTCGGGACCCTCGTCGGTGCTTCCGTCGCAGTCGTCGTCGGCCGCGTTGCAGCGCTCGGCCGCCCCGGGCCGGACCCGCGGGTCGGCGTTGTTGCAGTCCCCCGCGCAGGCCGCGACGCCGTCGGCGTCGTCGTCCTCGTCGACCGGCCCGTCGCAGTCGTCGTCGACCGCGTTGCAGCGCTCGAGCGCGCCCGGCCCGACCGAGCCCGTCGGCATCGTTGCAGTCCAGGAGCGCGGATCTGCCGTCCCCGTCGCAGTCCGACTCGAAGGAGAAGACCACCACCTTCCCGGCGTCCTGGCCCTCCGGCAGCGGGGCGCCCTCGGCCCCGGCCAGGATCTCCGGCTTGCCGCCGCCGCTGACGTCGGCGATCGCGGCGAGCGCGGTCCCGAGGTTGTCGGTCCCTCCCGCGGCCGGATCGACGAAGCGGTACAGCACCGTGCCGTCCGCCCCGGAGAAGACCGTCACCCGCCCCGCGTCCGTCGCCGCAGCATCGTTCTGGGTGGCCCCGGCCACGACATCCGGGATCCCGTCGCCGTTGACGTCGGGCAGCGCCGCCACCGACGCGCCGAGGTAGTCGTTGGCCAGGCTCGCCGGATCGGTCAGCCTGCGGATCAGCGCGCCGGTCGCGCCGGAGAAGATCAGCACGCTGCCGGTGTTGCTCCCCTGCGCCGTGTCGTCGTAGTAGGCCCCGGCCAGCACGTCGGGGACCAGGTCGCCGTCGACGTCGCCGATCCGGCGCACCGAGATCCCGAGGTGGTCGTAGTTTGCCCCGCCGGGGTCGGCCAGCTTGCGCAGCTTCGCGCCCGGTCGCCCCGGAGAAGAGCACGACGCTTCCCGCGTCGCCCCCACCCAGCGCGTCGTCGTAGTCGGCGCCGGCCGCGAAGTCGGTGATCCCGTCGCGATCGACGTCGCCGATCGCGGCGAGCGAGGTGCCGAGCAGGTCGCTGGAGGCGCCGCCCGGGTCGAAGGTCTTGTAGAGCACCGCCCCGCCGGCGCCCGAGAAGACCACCACGCTGCCGCTGTCCGAGCCGGCCGCGGTGTCGTCGCGCGGCGCCCCGACGGCGATGTCCGGCGTGCCGTCGCGGTTGACGTCGCCGAGCCCGGCGACCGACGTGCCGAGGTAGTCGTTGTTCGCGCCCTCCGGGTCGGCCAGCTTGAGCAGCCGCGCGCAGGTGGCTCCCGAGAAGACCACGGCGCTCCCGCCGTTGTAGATCGAGGCCACGTCGTCGTAGATCGCCCCCGCCACGAAGTCGGGCCGGCCGTCGTGATCGAGGTCGCCGACGCCCGCCACCGACCAGCCGAGATAATCGTTGGAGACTCCCTCCGGATCGGTCGCCCGGCAGAGCAGCCCGCGCGTCCGGCCCGAGTAGAGCAGCGCGCTGCCGCGCTCGGATCACGCCCCCCGGGTCGTCCATGTAGGCCCCGACGACGAAGTCCTCGATCCCGTCGCCGTCGACGTCCCCCACCACCGCCACGGCGTGGCCGAAGAAGTCCGAGGCTTCGGCCCCGGGGTCGGTCAGGCCCTGCGCCGTCGTCGCCGCGGTCGTCCCCTCGTCGACCAGGCCGTCGCAGTCGTCGTCGCGGCCGTTGCAGGTCTCCACCGCGCCGGGGTGGACGGCATTCCGCCCGTCGTCGCAGTCGCAGGGCGCGGTCACCCCGTCGCCGTCGGCGTCGGGACCCTCGTCCGTGCTTCCGTCGCAATCGTCGTCGGCCGCGTTGCAGCGCTCGGCCGCCCCGGGCCGGACCCGCGGGTCGCCGTTGTTGCAGTCACCCGCGCAGGCCGCGACCCCGTCGCCGTCGTCGTCCTCGTCCACCAGGCCGTCGCAGTCGTCGTCGACACTGTTGCAGGTCTCGCCTCCGCCCGGGCGGACACCGGAGGATCCGGCGCCGCCATCGTCGCGGCAGTCCCCGGTCAGCGGCGTGAAACCATCCCCGTCGCAATCGCACTCGCGGGCGAGGAGTACCACCTTCCCGGTGCCCGTCCCCTCCGGGCTGTTCGCTTCGGGAGCGCCCGCCACCAGGTCGACCTCACCGTCCCCGGTCAGGTCGAACGCGGCCGCGAGCGAGGAGCCAGCCCGATCGTTCGCCGCCCCGCCGCTGGAGACCATCTTGCTGACGACCGCGCCGCTCCCTCCGGAGAAGAGCAGGACCGCGCCGACGTCGGCACCGGGCGCGCTGTCGTCGAGCGGCGCGCCGGCCGCGACGTCGACCGTGCCGTCGCCGTCGAAGTCCCCGAGCGCCGCGACGGACCGGCCGAGCCCGTCACCTGAGGCACCTGCCGGATCGGTCAAGCGGAGGAGAACCGTGCCATTCCCCCCGGAGAAAACGACCACCCGGCCGGCATTGCTGGCCTGGGCGTTGTTCTCTGGCGCTCCGACCGCCAGGTCCTCGGTCCCGTCGTGGTTGAGGTCCCCGACGCGCCGCGACCGCAGCGCCCAGGTGCTCGTAGTTGATCGACTGAGGATCGGTCAGCCGGAGCAGGATCGAGCCGTCCGCGCCCGAGAAGACGATCACGGCGCCCCGGTCGACGCCCCCCGCGTCTTCGCTCAACTCCGAGCCGGCCGCGATGTCCGGAGTCCCGTCGTGGTTCAGGTCGCCCGCGAGCGTGACCGCGCCACCGAGTTGGTCGCTCGCCGCGCCGAGCGGATCGGACAGCTTGCGGATCAGCGCGCCGTTGGAGCCAGAGAAGAGCACAACGCTGCCGGCGTCCGTGCCGCCGGTGGTGTCGTCCCGGTACGCGCCAGCCGCAACGTCGGGTGTTCCGTCGCCGTTGACGTCGCCGATCCCGGCGACCGCCGAGCCGAGGTTGTCGTTGTTCGCGCCGCCCGTGTCGGTCAGCTTGAGCAGCCGCGCGCAGTTGGCCCCCGAGAAGACCAGGACGCTCCCGCTGTTGTAGACCGACCCCACGTCGTCGTAGAGCGCCCCCGCCGCGAAGTCGGGCCGCCCGTCGTGATCGAGGTCGCCGACGCCCGCCACCGACCAGCCGAGGTAGTCGTTGGAGAGTCCCTCCGGATCGGTCGCCCGGCAGAGCAACGCACGAGTCGCGCCCGAGAAGAGCGCGACGCTTCCGGTCTCGGAGGCCGACGCCGTGTCGTCGTAGGGCGCTCCGACGACGAAGTCGTCGATCCCATCACCGTTCACGTCACCGATCGCGGCGACCGCGCGGCCGAAGTCGTCTCCGCCGGCGGCTCGCCGGGTCGCGCAGCTCACGGCTCGTCGAGACGATCGGGAACCCCTCGTCCGCCAAGCCGTCGCAGTCGTTGTCGACCTGGTCGCAGATCTCTGTGGCTCCCGGGTGGACATCGTTGCGCGCGTCGTCGCAGTCTCCGCAGAGCAGTCCCGACGGATTGCAGCCGGGGACCGTGCAGTCGGCGTATCCGTCGAGGTCAGCGTCGGGGCAGGCCTGTCCCGCGGCCGGCGCGATCGCTGCCGCGGCGGAGACGAGAAGCGACGCGAGCAGCAGGAATGCGAAGCGATGGCGGGAGACGTTCCCCCGCGTCGTGCCCGAGAACTCGCTCATCGGATTGCCCTCCGCGAGACGTGCCGGAAACCCGCGTCGCGCCGACCGTTCCCTGCGGATCCGAGGTCCGATCCGCCTGAATTGCGGGACGCTCCGCGGGCTCCGCACCGATCAGAAACCGCGGAGGACCCCCTGCTTCGACTTTTCCGAACGCCCCTTTCGGGGCCCCACTGAGGAGGCGAGTATACCGGGCTCCGTGCGCGTGATCGCTGACGAAAGGCGATCGCGTGGGCAGTTAGCCCGGATCATTCACGAAGGGACGAAGCGAATCCGCGAAGATGGCTATCCGCCTGGGCGCCACCGCTCGACGGTCACGCGGCGTTCGCGCGCAGGGATGCAACCGGAACCACTTTCGGTTCGCCGCGAGCGGGCCACGCGTACCGGGCCGGGAGTCCGGCGCGCGAGGGACGAGCGCCCCGCGAAGGCACGGCGCTGCCCGCGCGGTGCGCCCCTTCGGAATCGCTGATTGACGCCCGCTCCGCGGTTAGGGGAAACTCCGCTCCCTGGAGGCCCGTCGATGGGTGCCCCGCCGTTCCCGGCCCCGCTGCGCGCGCTGCTCGAACGCGTCGTCGAGCACCCGCTGGGGTTCCAGCTCCTCTACCAGGGGCACCTGGAGAGCGTCGCCGCCCTCTTCGCCGTCACCCCCGACACGATCGAATCGGCCCGGGGCTGGATCGTCGACCCGGTCCGCCGGGAGAGCTTCACCGCCGAACTCCTCGCCGCACGGCAGTTTCACCACGAGCACCCCGAGGTCGATCACATCCACGGGCGCGGCCCGGCCCCGCCCGTTCCGCCTCCGCGGAGCGTCGACGACCTTCTCCGCGACGTCGCCGCCCTCCCGGACGGGGCCGAGTTCCTGTCCCACGCCCCGGCCGAGACGATTGCCGTGCTGTTCGCCGTTCACCCCTTCGTCGTGCACGAGGCTCGCCAGCGGATGCGCGCGCGCGGTTTCGCGCCGCGCGCCAACGAGGATCCGGACTGACCGTCCGGAAGAGACCGAGGAGGTTCCATGGAGGTCGGGATCCGAGGGTACGGCGCCTACATCCCGCGCCACCGGATCAAGGTCGAGGAGATCGCCAAGGTCTGGGGCGCGGACGCCCCGACCTACAAGCGCGGCCTCGAGCTGCGCGAGAAGTCGGTGCCGGCCCCGGACCAGGACGTGATCACGATGTCGGTCGAGGCGGCGCGGCACGCGCTCGCGCCGCGCGGGGATCGACCCGGCCAAGATCGGCGCGATCTACATCGGCTCGGAGTCGCATCCGTACGCGGTCAAGCCCAGCGGCACGGTCGTCGCCGAGGCGATCGGGGCGACCCCCGAGATCCACTGCGCCGACTTCGAGTTCGCCTGCAAGGCGGGGAGCGAGGGGATGTTCGTCGCGCTCTCGCTGGTCAAGGCGGGCCAGATGGAGTACGCGCTGGGGATCGGCGCCGACACCTCGCAGGGCGCCCCCGGCGACGCGCTCGAGTACTCGGCTGCGGCCGGGGCGGCGGCGTACATCTTCGGCGCAGCACGCAGCTGGTGGCGGTCTGCGAGGACACCTACTCCTTCATGACCGACACGCCCGACTTCTGGCGGCGCGAGTACCAGCACTACCCGCGCCACGGCGGGCGCTTCACCGGCGAGCCGGCCTACTTCAAGCACACGCTGGGCTGCGCGCGCGGGCTGATGGAGAAGGCCAAGGTGAAGCCGGCGGACTTCGCTGGGCGGTCTTCCACCAGCCGAACGGCAAGTTCCCGGCGCAAGGCCGCGGAGGAGCTCGGCTTCACCGCGGAGCAGTACGGGCAGGGCTGGCTCAGCCCGACGCTCGGCAACACCTACTCCGGGGCTTCGCCGCTCGGCCTGACCGCGGTGCTCGACGTGGCCAAGCCCGGCGACCGGATCCTGATGGTCACCTACGGCTCCGGCGCCGGCAGCGACGGCTTCATCTGGCGCGTCACCGACCGGATCGCGAAGGTCCAGAAGCTGGCGCCCCAGACGCGGGCGCAGCTCGAGGACCGGCCGATCTACGTCGACTACGGCACCTACGCCAAGTTCCGCGGCAAGATCCGCAAGCTCGCCGAGTGAGCGGGGAGAGCGCGATGCGAGAAGTTGCCGTCATCGGCGTCGGGATGAACAAGTGGGGCGAGCTGTGGGAGAAGTCCCACCGCCGGATCTGGACCGAGGCCGCGCTGGCCGCCGTCGACGACGCCGGGGTCGACCAGGTCGACGCGATGTACGTCGGCTGCATGAGCGGCGGCCTCTTCGTCGGCCAGGAGCACCTCGGCGCGCTGCTCGCCGACGAGCTCGGGATGGGGCCGATCCCCGCGACGCGGGTCGAGTCGGCCTGCGCCTCGGGCGGGCTCGCGTTCCGCCAGGCCTGGCTCGCGGTCGCCTCCGGCGCGCACGACATCGTCCTGGCCACCGGCGTCGAGAAGATGACCGACGTCGACGGGGGCGAGGCGACCTACGCCCTCGCCACCGCCGCCGACCAGGAGTACGAGTGCTTCCAGGGGATCACCTTTCCCGGGCTCTACGCGATGATGGCGCGCGTGCACATGGAGCGCTACGGCACGACCCGCGAGCAGCTCGCCGACGGTCGCGGTGAAGAACCACGCCCACGGCGATGCTCAACGCCCTCGCGCAGTTCCGGATGAAGGTGACGGCGGAGCAGGTGCTGGGATCGGCGGCTGGTGGCCGACCCGCTGCGTCTGCTCGACTGCTCGCCGATCACCGACGGCGCGGCGGCGGTCGTGCTCTGCCCGCTCGAGATGGCGCGCAAGCTGTCGAAGAAGCCGGCCGTCCGCGTCGCGGCGTCGGCCCACGCGACCGACCGGATCGCGCTCCACGAGCGCGACGACATGGCCGACCTCGGCCTCGACGCGGCAGGCCGCGGCGCTGGCCTACAAGCAGGCCGGGATCGGGCCGAAGGACATCTCGTTCTGCGAGGTCCACGACTGCTTCACGATCGCCGAGATCCTGGTGATCGAGGCGCTGGGGCTGGTCCCGCGCGGCAAGGGCGGCGCGGCGGCCGGATCGGGGCTGACCGCGCTCGGCGGGAAGATCCCGGTCAACCCGTCCGGCGGCCTGAAGTCGAAGGGCCACCCGGTCGGGGCGACCGGCATCGCGCAGATCCGCGAGGTCGGTGCTGCAGCTGCGCGGCGAGGCGGGCAAGCGGCAGGTTCCGAAGGCGCCGCTGGGGCCTGACGCAGAACATGGGCGGCACCGGCGCGAGCACGGTCGTGCACATCTTCGAGCGCGCCGAGGGGAGGAAGCGATGATCGGACCGGTTCGCTACTGGCGCGAGATCCCGCAGCGCTACCGCTACGAGGCCGCGCGCTGCAGCGGGTGCGGCAAGGTCTTCTTCCCGCCCCGCCTGGTCTGCAACGCCTGCCGCGGGCGGGAGTTCAAGCCGGTGATCCTGCCGCAGGCCGGGACGCTCGAGACCTTCACGATCATCCGCGTGGCGCCGACCGGCTTCGAGGACCAGGCGCCCTATGCGGTCGGAGTCGTGCGGCTCGGGGACCAGGTGAAGGTGACGGCGCAGATCGTGGACTGCGACCTCGAGACCCTGGCCACCGGCCAGAAGCTGCGCCTCGAGTTCCGGAAGGTGCAGCAGGACGGCGCCTCGGGCGTGCTCTGCTACGGCTACAAGTTCGTGCCGGCGTAGGCGGGGAGGCGAGAGGGAGCCCGCGGCCCGGGAGCCGTCAGAGCGCGCGGGTCATCTCGACCATCGTGCGGCGGAAGCCGCAGCGCTCGAAGACGCGCTGCGCCGCCGCGTTCGGCGCCGCCGACCAGAGGACGACCTGCACCTGGCCGCGCTCTTTCAGCCACGCGAGCGCGGCGTCGAGGAGCCGGATGCCGATCCTCCCTCCCCGGGCCTGCTCGTCGACGAAAAGGTCGTGGATGAAGCCCGATTCCTCGCGCAGTTCCTGCCACGACTGCGGCTCGACGGTGGCGTAAACGTAGCCGACGATCCGCTCCTCCTGCTCCGCGACGAAGAGGACGGCGTCGGGCTCCTGAAGTTGGGTCCCGAGGAACCAGCCGTAGCCCGACTCGGGATCGGCACCCGGGGCCATGAAGCGGGCCGGATCGAAGGCGTGGTGCTGGCGCATCAGGAGCGCGCCGAGCCGGCCGAGCGCCTCGACGTCGGCGGGGATCGCGCGGCGGATCACGGCCGGGGAAGGGGAGGTCACAGCGAGAGGATAACCACACCGCCCTCGTGCCGCGCGGCCGGAGGAGGGCGGAGACGGGAGGGGGACGCGGGAGACCCGCCGTCGGGGAACTGGCCAAAACGACATCTGGATGCCAAGATCTCGAATAGACCGTGACCTCCTGGAGGTGCCCCGTCATGCTGTCGCAGACCGCCGAGTACGCCCTGCGCGCGATGCTCTGTCTCGCCGACTGCGCCGGCCAGCCCCGGACGGTGGCCGAACTCGCCCGGCAGGCGAAGGTCCCGGCCGGGTACCTCGCCAAGGTGATGCAGTCGCTCGTGAAGGCCGGCCTCGTGACCTCGCAGCGGGGGCTGCGGGGAGGCTTCACGCTCCGGCGCGAGCCCGCCGCGGTGACGGTGCTCGAAGTGGTCGACGCGGTCGACCCGCTGCGCCGCATCGAGCGCTGCCCGCTGGACCGGCCGGAGCACGCCGGGCGGCTGTGCGCTCTGCACCGGCGCCTCGACGAGGTGATCGCCGCGCTCCAGGACTCGTTCCGCGAGACGACGATCGGCAGCCTGCTGGAGGAGGAGGACGCCGACCGGCGCCCGCTCTGCCTCGGGAAGGCCGGCCCCTAGCCTGGCGCCTCAGGCGTAGCGCTTCCGGATCGTCGGGATCAGGTACTCCCCGAACCCGCGCTCGAGGTCGAACTTCGGCGCGAAGCCCCAGTCGGCGCGGGCCGCCGAGTCGTCCACGTCGGCCGGCCAGCTGTCGACGATCCCCTGGCGCTTGACGTCCGGCTTGTAGCTGATCTGCGCGCCGGGGAAGGCCTTCTTCACCAGCTCGCCGACCTCGCCGGCCGACGGGTTGAAGGCGCCGATGTTGTAGGTCGTCTTGGTCAGCTTCGAGGCGTCGGCGCGGACCAGCCCGAGGATCGCGTCGACCGCGTCCGGCATCGCCATGAACGGGATCCGCGCGTCCTCGCGCACGAAGCAGGCGAAGGGCTTGCCCTGCGCCGCGGCGTGGATCATCTCGGGCGCGAAGTCGGAGGTCCCCCCGGAGGGGACGGTGATCGCCGAGATCAGGCCGGGGAAGCGGATCCCGCGGAAGTCGACGCGGTGCGACTGCGGGCCGGCGTCGAGCTGCTTGTAGTGGAGATTGTAATAGCGGCCGAGGTGCTCGCAGTAGAGCTTGTTGCAGCCGTACATCGTGATCGGCGTGTTGTAATCCTCTTCCTTCACCTTGCCCGCCCGGGCCTTGGTCGCGAGGTCGGGCATCCCGTAGGCGGCGATCGACGAGGGGTAGAAGAAGACCACCTTCGCGCCGTGGCTCATCGACTCGGCCTGCGCGAACTCGAGCAGGTTGAGCGTCCCCTCGACGTTGACCTGGTGCGCGGTGACAGGCACCAGCTCGCTGCGGGTCGAGAGCAGCGCGGCGAGGTGGAAGATCGTGTCGACCTCGAACTCGGCCAGGATCTGGTCGAGCAGGTTCTTGTCGAGGATCGAGCCGAGGAAGGCGCGGGTGACCTTCTTCTGCTGCTCGTCGCCGAGCGGCTTGGTGTCGAGCGTGACGATCGAGGCCCGGCCTTCGCGGGCCAGGTCGTCGATGAGGGCGTGACCGATCTCGCCGGCGGCGCCGGTGATCAGGGCGACGGGCTTGCGCACGGGGGTTGCTCCTGCGGAAGGGGGGGAGCACCTAGGTTCGCGGGGCGGGGGCCGGGGTGTCAAGGGCGGGTTGCACCGGGGGGCCGGCGCGGCGGAAGATCGCGGCGTCGCGATCGGGCGCCCCTCTCCAGGGCGCCCCGCGGGGAGGGTCGATGCGGCTCGTTCTCGTGCTCGTCGCTGCCGTGCTGCTGATCGGGTGCATCGCCGTGGACACCACGCGCGAGGTGCACACGAGCGCGCCGCCCCCGACGCCGCCGATCCTCAACTCGCCGGAGGCGGCGGGGACGGTAACGGTGCTCGAGACCTCGCCGGCCGGCAACGCGACCTTCGTCAGCTTCGGCTACGAGAACTCGACCGCGATGACGCTCGTGCGGGTGACGGTCCGCTGCCGGGGATTCGACAAGGACGGCTTCCAGGTTGCCGTGCAGGACGTGACGATCGAGGGGGCCGTCGAGGGGCCGATCGACCCGGGCTTCAAGATCCGCAAGCGGATCGATCTCTTCTCCTCGGCGATCGCGAGCGTGACCTGCGGCGTCTACCGGGCCGAGGCCAGGTAGCGGCCGCCTCCAGGGGGACGACACGATGACGGCGCTTGCCCGCCGCCCCGCCGGGCCGCTCGCACTGCTCTCGCTGCTGCTCGCGCTGGCGACGGCGACGTGCTGCCGCCGCGAGGCCCCGATCCCGACCGATCCGGCGAAGATCCGCCACGACCTGCTCGCGGTCGACGCGCTGAAGGCGCTCGACGAGGGGCGGCCGGCCGACGCGATCCCGCTGTTGAAGGAGCAGGCCGGGCTTGCACCCGCCTCGCCCGGCCCGCTCTACAACCTGGCTTGCGCGCAGGCCAGGGCCGGGCGGCCGGAGGACGCGCTGGCCTCGCTGGCCCGGGCCGTCGACGCCGGGTGGACCGCTGCGGAGCACACGGGCCAGGACCCCGACCTCGAGTCGCTGCGCGGCCGGCCTACGTTCCAGGCGCTGCTGGCGCGGATGGAACGGGACGCCGCCGCGGAGCGCGCGTTCCGGGAGGCCTCGCGCTACGCGCCTGCGCCCATCGCTTCCGCCCCGGCTTTCGCGAGCTACTCCGAGCTCGATCGGAACTTCGTCGTGACCGAATCCCGCCTGAGGGAGGACCGCTGGAAGCGTTCCCCGCTGGCCCAGGAGAAGGCCTCGCGCGCGCTGCAGAACGAGCGGATCGCCGCGATCGAGCGCTACCTGGCGGACCACCAAAGGCCGCCGACCGCGAGGCGGCCGCGTCCGGCCTCGTCGCCGCGATCCTCGGGCTGCGCGAGGAGTACCCGTGGGACCGGCGCAGCGCGGCCGAGACCGACGCGCTGATCGCCGCCGCCGAGCGCTACGACGCCGAGTTCCCGCAGGGGAAGGCCCGCGCGGCGATGGCCCTTCGCCGCGCGATGGCCCGCTGGTGGGCGCGCACCCCGCCCGCGCCGGGCGCCGCGGCCGCGACGCATCGCGACCCCCGAGGAGTTCGCACGCGCCGACGCCGACTTCGCCGCGGTCGAGGCGCTCGACCCGCAGGGGAGCGCCGGCGGGGTTGCGGCGGCGATGCGCCTGCTGCTCGCCGCCTGGTCGCTCGGCGGCGAGCAACGCCGTGGTCAGCGACGCGATGCGCGCCCGTTACGCGGAGCTGCAGCCGCGCCTCGACGACCCCGAGGTCAAGCGCTTCGCCCGCGAGCACGCCAGCGACGTCCTGTTCCTCTTCAAGGACCTCTCGACCTTCCGCGGGGTCGACCTCGAGGGGCGCACCTGGGACCTGGCCGCGATGAAGGGGAAGGTCACGCTGATCGACTTCTGGGCGACGTGGTGCGGCCCCTGCGTCGGCGAGTTCCCGGAGCTGAAGAAGCTCCACGCCGAGTTCGGCCCGAAGGGGTTCCAGATCGTCGGGGTCAGCCTCGACGGCGACGACCGAAAGGCCTTCGAGGCCTGGCTCGCGAAGAACGGCGCGGCCTGGCCGCAGCTCTACGATGGCAAGGGCTGGGAGACGCCCCTGGCCCAGGAGTTCGGGGTTCGGGGGATCCCGTTCACGGTCCTGCTCGACCGGGAGGGCAGGGTCCTCGCGGTCGACCCCGGGACCGAGCGGGTGCGCGAGCTGCTCCGGCAGGTGCTGGGCTGATCGTTCGGCGGCCGGCCCGCCGAGGCGCCAGGCGGGAACCGCCCTCGACGCCGGACTAACCGTCCGGCAGAATCCCTTAGTCAGCTGACCGCGCGCCCGGGAGGGGCCTTCCGATGAACCCGTACTGGACCGACCCGGCGCAGCGCGTCGCGGCGCTCGACCGTCTGCTGCCGCTGGTCGAGAAGCCGACGCGTTACCTCGGCGGGGAGTGGAACTCCGTCACCAAGCCGCCTTCCGAGGTCGAGACCTCGGTCGTGCTGGCGTTCCCCGACCTCTACGAGATCGGGATGTCGCACCTCGGCTTCCGGATCCTCTACGCCCTGCTCAACGGCACCCCCGGCGTCGGCGCCGAGCGCTGCTTCATGCCCTGGACCGACATGCTCGAGCGGCTGCGCGGCGAGGACCTGCCGCTGACGACGCTCGAGTCGCGCCGGCCGCTCCGCGATTTCGATCTCGTCGGCTTCTCGATGCAGTACGAGCTGACGATCACCAACGTGCTGGCGATGCTCGAGCGCGGCGGGATCCCGCTGCTGGCCGACGAGCGCCGGGACGGCGATCCGCTGGTCCTCGGCGGCGGCCCCGTGATCTTCAACCCCGAGCCGTTCGCGCCGTTCTTCGACCTGATCCTGGCTGGCGACGCGGAGGAGGCGCTGCCCGAGGCGATCGCCCTGCGCGCGCAGCTCGTTCGCGCCGGCACCCCGCGCGCGGAGATCGTGGCGGCGATCGCGCGCGAGATCCCGGGCTGGTACGCCCCCGCGCTCTACGACGCCGTGCCCGAGCCGCAGCTCGGGATGCTGATCCCGCGCCCGAAGCCGGGGAGCGGCGCGCCCGAGCGCGTCAAGCGCCGCGTCGTCTACGACCTCGACCGCTGGCCGTTCCCCGAGAAGATCGTCGTCCCGCACGCCGAGATCGTCCACGACCGGGTCTCGTGGGAGATCATGCGCGGCTGCCCGGTCGGCTGCCGCTTCTGCCAGGCCGGCTACGTCTACCGCCCGACCCGCGAGCGCGACCCGCAGCAGGTGAAGGACGGCGTTACGCGCTCGGTCGCCTCGACCGGCTACGACGAGTTCTCGCTGACCTCGCTCAACACCGGCGAATACGGGGCGATCGAGCCGCTCCTGACGACGCTGATGGACGAGATGGAGCCGCGGAAGATCTCGGTCGGGCTGTCGTCGCTGCACGCCACGACGATGACCGAGTCGCTGGCGGCGCAGGTCAAGCGGGTGCGCAAGACCGGCTTCACGATCGCGCCCGAGGCCGGCTCGCAGCGGCTGCGCAACGTGATCAACAAGAACCTCGCGGAAGAGGACATCCTGAAGGCGACCGGCCTCGCCTTCGAGGCCGGCTGGCAGCTGATGAAGCTCTATTTCATGATCGGCCTGCCGACCGAGACCGACGAGGACGTCGACGCGCTGGTCGCGCTGGCCGGAGCGATCGCGCGGCAGGGGCGGGGGATCGGCGGCAAGCGGGTGCGGGTCACGCTCTCGGCTTCGACCTTCGTCCCCAAGCCGTTCACGCCGTTCCAGTGGTTCGGGATGGACGGCGTCGACGCCTTCCGCGCCAAGCAGTCGCGGATCCGCCGCCAGGCCCCGAAGGGGGTCGAGTTCAAGCACCACGACCACGAGTCGAGCTGGCTCGAGGGTGTCCTGTCGCGCGCGGACCGCAGCCTGGCGCCGGCGATCCTCGAGGCTTTCCGGCGCGGCGCGGTGCTCGACAGCTGGAGCGAGGGGCTCGACGTCGAGCGCTGGCGCGGCGTCTTCGCCGACCTCGGGATCGACGCCGAGGCCTGGGCGACGCGTCCGATCCCGCTCGAGGCCGAGCTGCCGTGGGAGGTGATCGATCCGCTCGTGCGGCGGCGCTGGCTGGAAGCCGAGTACCGCAAGAGCCTGGAGGCGGCGACGATGGCGACCTGCGCCGACGCCTGCAGCGGCTGCGCGCCCTTTTCGAAGGAGTGCGTGCGTGGCGAGGTCGCCGAGCGGCGCTGGGACGACCTTGGCGTCAAGGCGGATGTGCGGCTTCCCGCGTTCCCGGTCGAGCGTGCGCCCGCGGGGCGGGACGGCACGCCGCGTGTCGCGGACCCGGGCGGGCAACCTCCCGTTGCCTGTCCGGCCGCCGCGGCCGCGATCGAACCGGTCGCCGGCCCGGCCGCGCCGGAGGACTCGGCCGGGCCGAGCGCCGAGCCGTCTCCGCTCCCGGAGCCCCCGCTCTACCGCTGGCGCGCCCGCTTCGAGAAGACCGGCCGCAGCCGCTTCCTCGGCCACCTCGACCTGGTCCGCGCGCTGACGATGGCCCTGCGCCGGGCCGGGATCCAGGTCGCCTACTCGCAGGGGTTCAAGCCGCACCCGCGCGTCGCGCTCTCGCCCGCGCTCTCGCTGGGCGTCAGCTCGCGCGGCGAGTACATCGACTTCGACACCCACGCCCCGCTCGACGGCGAGACCTTCGTCGCCCGGATCAACGCCGCCCTGTCCGAGGGGATCCGCTTCTCCGCTGTCGTCCCGGCCGACCTCGCCGCGCCGTCGCTGCAGGAGGCGATCACGCGCGCGACCTACCGGGCGGTCGTCCCGGGCGCGACGCGAGAGGAACTGGCCGCCGGCACGGCGGCGTTCCTGGCGCGGAGCGAGGTCGAGGTCGTCCGCTCGCGCAAGGGGAAGCCCGACAAGGTCCTCGACATCCGGCCGATGGTGGAGGACCTCCGCGTCGACGACGCGGGGCACCTGCTCTTCACGCTGGTGCTCGATCCGAACGGCTCGCCGCGCCTGCCCGAGGTGCTGACCGCAGTCGCCGGTCCCGGTCGCGATGCGGGGGCCGAGATCGAGCGGGTCGGGCTCTACGCGCGCGAGGCCGGGAAGTTGCTCTCCCCGCTCGTGGTCGTCCGGCGTCCCCGCGCTACAATGGCGTGACCCCACCCGGGTCGGGGGCCGCGGTGATCCAATCGGCAGAGCGGCGGGTCGTGCTGGCACGCGATCTCGGCGAGTTGTGGCTCGCCCTCGTCGAGGGCGACCGCGTGGCCGAGTTGCGCATCCGTCCCGAAGCGCAGGGGCGCTGGCTCGGCACGATCGCCAAGGGGCGCGTGACGCGGGTCGCTCCCGGCGTTCGCGCGGTTTTTGTCGACGTCGGTCTCGGCCGCGACGTCTTCACGATCCGGCCCGAATCGGCGGCGACGCCCGACGGGCGGCCGCTGGCGGTCGGCGACGAGATCGTGGTCCAGATCGTGCGTGAGGCCGACGGCGGCAAGGGCCACCGCGCGACCCCGGCCGTGACGCTCCCCGGCTGGTCGCTCGTCCTCTCGCCGCGCTCGCCGCGCAGCGGCGTCAGCCAGCGGATCGTCGACGCCGCGGAGCGCCAGCGGCTGCGGGCAGTCCTCGACGAGCTGGCGCCGCCCGGCTTCGGACTGATCGCCCGCACCGCGGCGGCCGGGGCCGATCCCGACGACCTCGCGGCGGAGCTGGAGCTGCTGCTGGCGCAGTGGACGACGATCGCCGAGCGCGCGCGCGAGCTGCGCGCCCCCGCGATCGTGCACCGCGAGCAGGACCCGGCACTCGCGTTCCTGCGCGACCACCTCGCGCACGGGTTGTCCGAGATCGTGGTGGGAGAGGTCGACCTGGGCTGGATCGAGCCGGCGATCGCCGGGATCGGCGGCGAGCACGTCCCGCGGCTCAGGCGCCACGACGGGCCGCTGCCGCTGGTCGAGGCCTACCGGCTCGATCGCGCGCTGGAGGAGGTGCTCGCGCCGGGGGCGCCCCTGCCCGGCGGCGGCCGGCTGGTGATCCAGAGCACCGAGGCCCTGGTTGCGATCGACGTCAACTCGGGTCGTGACGTGCAGGCCCCCGACCTCGAAGAGACCGCCTTTCGGACCAACCTCGCCGCGGCGACCGAGGTGGCGCGACAGATCCGCCTGCGCGACCTCGCCGGCCTGATCGTGATCGACTTCATCGACATGGAGGACCCGGCCCACCGCGCCGAGGTCGACGCGGCCCTGGCGGGCGCGCTGGCCAGCGACATCCACAAGCTGCGCGTGATCCCGCTGTCGGATTTCTGCGTCGCGCAGATCACCCGCCAGCGGCGCCGGCCGACGCTCGAGCGGCTGCTCGGCCGCGGCTGCGCGGTCTGCGGGAAGGGGACGGTGCTGCGTCCCGAGGCCGAGGCCCGCCGGCTGCTGCGCCAGCTGCGAATCGTCGCCCGGCCGCACCCGGTCGCACGCCTCAGGGTTTCGGCGCCTGGCCCCGTGCTGGAGGCGGCGCGACAGATCGCCGAGGAGTTCGGGCCGCGCTCCGGTCTCCCGCCGCTCGAGCGGGTGACGTGGTCGGAGGGCCCGGCCCAGGTGGATGTCTTCTCCATCCGCGCGTAACCTGCCCGACGCCGCCATGCCGATCTACGAGTTCTACTGCGAGACCTGCCACCGGTTGTTCCGCTTCCTCTCCCGCACGGTCGAGGTGGAACGGCGTCCCGCCTGCCCGCGCTGCGGCCGGGAGCGGCTCGAGCGCCGCCCGTCGACCTTCGCGGTTTCACGCGGGCGCCGCGAGCCGGACGGCGCCGGTCCCCCTGGGGCCGGCGACGCGCGGCTCGAGGCCGCGCTGGCCGCGCTGGCCGGCGAGGCCGAGCGCCTTCCCGACGACGATCCGCGCGCGGCGGCCCGCATGATGCGGCGGCTCTTCGAGACCGCGGGCCTGCCGGTCGGCGAGGGGATGGAGGAGGCCCTGGCCCGGATGGAGTCGGGCGAGGATCCCGACGAGGTCGAGGCGCAACTCGGCGACGCGCTCGACGACTTCGGCGACGGGGTCGGAGGGGCAGGGGAGGCCGACGACGCTCCGGGCGGCGCCCGGCGGCTGGCGCTGCTCCGGCGCCGGATGCTGCCGCCGGCGGTCGACGACCGGCTCTACGAGATGTAGCGCCGAGCTGCGCGCCGCCCTCGTGCGCTACGGTGCTTCGGGGCACGAGCGGATCAGGACCCGGCAGTCGCGGCAGAACGACGGCTCCTCGACGTCGATCTCGCCGATGTCGTGCGCGCTCGCCATGACGCAGGCGCGGTTGGGACAGTGCGTCAGGCCCAGGACGTGCCCCAGCTCGTGGAGCACTTCCTTCTCGGCCCGCTCGAGCGTCACGCCGGGGTCGTCTGGAAGCCCGCCGAAGCGTGGGTCGAGGCGGTGCACCGACATCACCGCCGCATGGCCCCCCAGCTCGGCGCAGCCGAAAACGAACGTCAGCACCGGCAGGAAGAGATCGACGCCGGTCAGGCCCAGGACGACTTCGTGCTCCCTGCGCACGAGCCCCTTGATGTCGGCCAGCAGCCGGTCGGCGCGGTACTGCTGGCGGCGCGGGTCGAGGAACGGATCGGGCGGCACCGTCTGCGCGGAGATGTACGGCGAGAACCCCAGGACCTCCCGGGCCACGGCCGCGGCGCGCTCGATCACGTCGGGCGGCACGGTCCCGATCGCCACCACGCGCAGCGGCTGGAGGCACGGCCCGCGGACCAGCCGCGGGGCCTCCGGCGCCGTCACGGTCCGGCCCGCGCGACCGCGTGCCCTCCCGCCGCGCTTGCCGGCAGGGAGATCACGAGCCGACTCCCCCCCTCCGGCCGGCGCTCGAGGGCCAGCGTGCCCCCGTGCCGCTCCGCGACCGCCCGCGCGATCGGCAGGCCGAGGCCGATCCCGTCGCCCGCGGCGCGCGTCGAGAAGAGGGGATCGAACAGCCGCCCGGTGAGCGCCTCGGGGACGCCCGGCCCGTCGTCCTCGATCGTGACCGCCGCGCGTCCGCCCGTGACCTCGCCGGCGATCACGCGCACCGTCCGTCCGCCCTTGGCGGCGGCGGCCACCGCGTTCTCGATCAGCGCCTCGAAGGCCCCGGTGAGCGCGGCCGCGTCGACATGGACGATCGCGCCGCGCGAGGGGGCGACGAACGCGAGCTCCACCGACTCCGCGGCGGCCCGCGCGCGGCACGCGTCGCAGGCCCAGCGCGCCAGCTCCTCGAGCGGCGCGTCGCCCCGCTCGACCGAGCCCTCGGGAGCGAGCGCCCGCAGCGACGCGATCAGCCGCTCGGCACGGTGCAGCGCGCGCCGCAGGTCGGCGAGCGCCGCGAGGGTCGACTCGGCGCTCCCCTGGACCAGCGCGCGCTCGGCGCGGGCGCGCGCCGTCTCGGCCGCCTCGAGCGGGCCGCCGAAGCGGCCGGCGACGGCCGAGGCGATCCGCCGCACCGCGTCGGTCTCGCCCTGCGCGTGGGCCTCGTCGACCAGCAGCGATGCATCCTCGCGCGCGCGGTGCCACTCCTCGGCGGCGCGCGCGAGCGCGGCGACGACGGGCTCGGCCAGCAGGGGATCGGCCGGCGGCCGCGTCGCTCCCGACGACCCCAGCTGCTCGATCGCGTGCGCGGTCGCCTCGTCGGCGCGCGCCCGGCGCCGCGCGGCGATCAGCAGCCCCAGCACGAAGGCCGCGGCCGCGACCGCGAGCGCCAGCGCGATCGTCGCCGGCGGCAGCGCGGGGAAGGGGTTCATTCCTCGATCATCCCCTGCCGCTCGAGACCGTAGCGGCGGATCTTGGCATAGAGGGTGGTGCGGTCGATGTCGAGCTCGCGCGCGGCACGGCTGATGTTCCAGCCGGTCTCGTCGAGCACGCGCTGGAGGTGAATCCGCTCCATGTCGGCCAGGCTCTTCGGCCCGCCGGCCGGCGCTTCGCCGCGCGGGGCCTGGCCCAGCGGCAGGTCGCGCGCCCGGATCAGCGGCGGCGTCCCGACGACCATCGCCCGCTCGATCGCGTTCTCCAGCTCGCGCACGTTCCCCGGCCAGCCGTGGGCGACGAGCATCTCCATCGCCTCCGGGGCGAAACCGGTGAACTTCTTGTTCATGCTGCCCGCCAGCCGCTCGCGCAGCGCCTCCGCCAGGCGCGGGATGTCCGAGCGCCGCGCGCGGAGCGGCGGGAGGGCGATCCGCACGACGTTGATCCGGTAGAACAGGTCGCGCCGGAACGTCCCCTCCTCGACCATCGCCTCCAGCGGGCGATTGGTGGCGGCGACGACGCGGAAGTCGGACTGGATCGTCTTGTTGCCGCCGACGCGGGTGAAGCTCCGGTCTTCCAGCACCCGCAGCAGGTCGACCTGCATCTTGGCCGGGATCTCGCCGACCTCGTCCAGGAACAGCGTCCCGCCGTCGGCGATCTCGATCTTCCCCTTGCGGCGCTGGTGGGCCCCCGTGAAGGCCCCCTTCTCGTGACCGAACAGCTCGGCCTCCAGCAGGCTCTCGGGAAGCGCGCCGCAGTTGACGATCACCAGCGGCATGTAGCGCCGCGGCGAGAGCCCGTGGATCGCGCGCGCGACCAGCTCCTTGCCCGTTCCCGACTCGCCCTCGATGAGCACGGTCGAATCGGTCGGACCGACGGTGCGGATCAGCTCCTTCACGCGCGCCATCTCGGGGTCGTCGCCGACGATCTTCTCGATCGGCGCCTCGTCCTCGATCCGCTCCCGGAGCACGCGGTTCTCGTGCTTGAGCCGCCGCACCTCCAGCGCCTTGCCGACCAGCCGCGCCAGGTCCTCCGGGTCGAACGGCTTGACGATGTAGTCGAAGGCCCCCGACTTGAGCGCGCTGACGGCGGTCTCGACCGAGGCGTAGGCGGTCATCACGATGACCGGCATGTCGGGTGCGATCTCGATGAAACGGCGCTGCAGCTCGAGACCGTCCATCCCGGGCATCTTGATGTCCACCAGGCAGACGTCCCAGGGGCGCTCCTGGATCCGGATCAGCCCCTCGCGCGCGGAAGCGCAGGTGCCCGCCTCGTAGCCTTCGTCCCGGAACCAGCCTCCCAGCGACTCGCGGACGATCTCCTCGTCGTCGACGATCAGGAGGGAGGGACGGTCGGGGGTGCGGTCAGACATCGTTCTCATCTCCGGGATGCAGTCCGGTCGCGGCGGCGCCCGGGGTCTCCGCGTGGTCGCTCTCCGCTTCGGACAGGGCTTCGGTGTCGGGCGGCTCGGCGGGGAGCTGGATCACGACCCGGGTTCCCTGCGCGGGCGCGGAGTTGACGTCGAGCCGGCCGCCGTGCCGCGCCACGATGCCGTAGACGACCGACAGCCCGAGCCCGACTCCCTGGCCGTCCGCCTTGGTGGTGAAGAACGGCTCGAAGATCTGCGGCAGGTCCTCGGGCGCGATCCCGATGCCGGTGTCCTTGACCTCGATCTCGACGCCACCGTCGCCGCGTGCGCGGGTCGAGACCTCCAGCGTGCCGCCCTGCGGCATGGCTTCGACGGCGTTGATCAGGACCGCCATCAGCGCCTGCTGGATCTGGCCGGTGTCGCCCGTCACCTGGGGGCCCCTGGGGTCGAGCGACTCGACCAGGTCGACCTCGGCCAGGTCGAGCTTGTGGGCCAGCAGCCGCAGGGCGCGCGAGGCGACCTCGTTGACGGCGACGGGCTCGCGGCTGGCCCGGCGGTGGCGCGAGAAGGCGAGGAGGTCCTGGACGATCTTCCCGCAGCGGCCGACTTCCTGGTCGACCATCTCCAGCCAGGAGGCGAGTTCCTGCTGCTGTTCTCCCGTGAACTGTCCGCGCGCCAGCGCCTTGCGCGAGCGGCGGATCATGACCAGGATCCCGGCCAGCGGGTTGTTCAGCTCGTGCGCGACGACGGCCGCGAGCCGGCCGAGGCCGGCGAGGCGCTCGCTGTGGATCACCTGGTCCTGGGTCTGGCGCAGCTCGCGGGTCCGCTCGTCGACCCGGTCGCGCAGCGTGCGGGCCCAGTCCTGCAGCTCGCGGTGAGCCTCCTCCAGGTCCGACGCCATCCGGTTGAAGGCCACCGACACCTCGGAGAACTCGTCCTCCGGTCCGGCCGCCACGCGGGCGGCGTAGTCGCCCTTGCCCAGCCTGCCGATCGCGCCGAAGAGCGGGCGCAGCCTGCGGCGCAGCAGGTAGGCGTGCGTGGCGACGATCGTGCCGGCGAGCAGCAGCATGCTGATCGCCGCGCCCAGGAAGGCCCGGCGGGTCGCCGCCTCGATCCGCCCGTCGGCGCCGGCCAGCGAGAGCTCGGTGACCAGGACGCCCAGGATCTTCTGGTCGGGCCGGTGGACGTGGCAGGAGCCCGCGCAGGCGGCTTCGTTGGGGATCGGCTCGATCATCCCGAGCACCCGCGTTCCGTCCGCGCCGCGCGAGACGTGGATCCGCTGCTCGCGCGGGAGATTCGCCGTCGGCGGCCCCGGAATGTGGCAGGGGGCGCAGGAGGGGTGGTCGAGCGCCAGCTTGCGGCCAACCTCCGCCGGGTCGGACGAGCTGACGATCGTCCCGTCTTTCCGCAGCAGGCGGATCCGCTCGACGCCGGGCTGGTCGTCGATGTCCTGCAGGATCGCATAGACGTCCTGCCAGCGGTTCTCGAGCATCCCCGCCCGGGTCGCGCGCCGGATCACCTCGGTGACGTTCGAGGCGTCTTCGACGGCGGCCTGCAGGAACCCCTGGCGGGTGGCGTGGCGCAGGTCGAACAGGACGAACGCCGCCCCGCCGACGCCGAGGAGGGCCGCGGCGACGGCGAGGCGGACGGACAGGGAAGCACTCAAACGCATGTCAGGTGTCCCTCCCGCGCGAGCGGGGGGCACCGGGTGGGGGTGCTAGCGTGGTACGCCGCGCGGCCCCTCGGAGCCCGCCGGCGGCAGCCCTTCACAACGAGTATAGCTCCCCGCACCCGCTGCCGAGCTGGCAGCGCGCGGCGCGGGTTCCCACCAGGTGGGCATGCCGGCGCCGACCACGATCCGCTCGTCCTTCTCGGCCGCGGGCGGGAAGACGTTGAAGTACTTGACGGCGATCCCGAAGGCGGTGAAGCCGATGACCACCAGCAGCGCGGACACGACCAGTTCGCCGATCGAGGGGAAGTAGCGGAAGTCGGGGGTGCGGGCCTGGACCGCGGTGATCGAGACGTTGAGCCGGTTGAACATGAAGCCCAGCACCGCGATCGTCGCCGCGAACGGCAGCCAGCGGCGGCTGTTCCGGACGGTCGGCGAGAGCAGCAGCAGGATCGGCAGGGCGAAGCCGAGCAGGATCTCGGCCCAGAACATCCGGGCTTCCAGCGTCGGCTGGAAGGCGTACTCCTGGAGCACGCCGCGGGCGTAGAGGTCCTCGAAGCGGAGCACGAGGTAGACCATGAAGGGAACGACGATCCCCTTGCCGAGCTGCGAGAGGATCGGCATCTCGAGCTCGCGACCGAAGGCCCGCGAGGAGAGCCGCGACTCGAAGATCACCATCGCGAAGCCGATGCCGATCGCCGAGAGGTAGAACAGCAGCGGCAGCCGCGGCGTCCACCACAGCGGGTGCAGGCGCTCCGGCGCGATCAGGAACAGCGAACCGAGCGAGCTCTGGTGGAGCGTCGAGAGCACCACGCCGGAGATCACGAGCGGGATCTGCAGCGACTTGATGATCGCCTGCGGCCGCCGCCAGCCCAGCTTCTCCCAGAGCACCGGGCTGAACTCGAGCGCCAGCACGGTCAGGTAGAGCATGACGCACCAGCCGACCTCGAACATCACCGAGTGCGGGTTCCAGAAGATGATCGGGTGCCAGATGTTCCACGGCTTCCCGAGGTCGTACATCAGCGCGACCGCGACCAGGATGTAGCCGAGGAAGGCGGTCAGCACCGCCGGGCGCGCGATCTCGTGGAATTTCTTGAGGTTGAACAGGTAGACGATGGCGGTCACCGTGAACCCGCCGGCGGCAAGGCCGACGCCGCACAGGACGTCGAAGCCGATCCAGAGGCCCCACGGGTAGGTGTCGTTGAGGTTCGTGACGGCGCCGATTCCCTGCGTGAAGCGCAGGAAAGTCACGACCAGGCCGGCCAGGGCGATGAGGATCGCGGCCGCGCGCCAGAAGGTCAGCTTCGGCAGTTTCATGCGTGGTCCCCCTCGCTCTTGCTCGTGCTCTTCGGGTCGTGCTGGGCCTCGGCCACCTCGTCGCGCCGGTTGGTGATCCACCAGACTCCCCAGAGCAGGGGCACGGCGGCGGTGACGATCGCCGGGATGTGCGACAGGGCTTCCCAGGTGTAATGGGGCATCGGCGTCTGGGGCAGGTTGGTCGGCAGGGCCAGCTTCTCGAACGGCACCGAGGAGATATAGAGGACCGAGGTGCCGCCCGCCTCGCGCTCGCCGAAGACGGCCGGGATGTACTTTTTCGGCTCGGCGGCCAGGCGCTTGCGGGCCTCGGCGAGCAGCTCGTCGCGCTGGCCGAAGATCGTCGCGCCGGTCGGGCACGCCTCGGAGCAGGCGGTCGGCTGGCCGGCCGTGACGCGGTCGATGCACATGATGCACTTGCGGACCCGCGGCGTGGGCGAGTACCACTCGTACGTCGGGATCCGGAACGGGCAGGCTGCCATGCAGTAGCGGCAGCCCATGCACTTGGAGGCGTCGTACCCGACGGGGCCCTCCTTGGTCTTGTAGAGCGCGCCGACCGGGCAGACCGAGGCGCAGGTCGGCTCGAGGCAGTGGAAGCACTGGTGCCTCGAGTAGACCTCGTTGCCGTGGTCGGTCACCACCAGGTAGGCGGACTCGGAGAGCCGTTCGTCGCGCTTCACGGGCAGCTTGTTGGCCGTGTCGCAGGCCTCCTCGCACGAGCCGCAGCCGACGCAGAGCGTGGTATCGATCAGCATGCCGTATGCCATGACGTTCTCCCTCGCTGAATCAGGCGTCCCGCGTCACTCGGGGTCGGAGAGGAGGAAGCGCGCGCGCGCGCGGTCCCACTCGGGCTCGTCGAGCAGGTCGGAGATTCCGTCGACCGGTTCGCCGCCGTCGGCGACCGCGGGGACCGCCTCGCCGGGGCTGAACATCCGGTGGAGCACCGACACCGACTCGTCCATCCAACGGCGCGCGAGGTCGCCCGACAGCAGGGCACGCAGGTCGAGGCGCAGCTGCTCGCCGCGGACTTCGAGGAGCCAGCCCTCGTCGTACGGGGCCTTCGAGAGATCCTGCGGGCTGTCGACCAGCGCCCGGTTGGCGGCGACGACGACGCCGGAGATCGGCGCGACGACGGCGGTGCGACGGCCTTCGTGGGTCACGTGCGCCATCGCGCGTCCGGCCCGGACGGCGGTGCCGACCGGCGGCAGCTCGACGCGGTCCGGGGTCCCGATCAGCTTCGACGCGAACTCGTCGACGCCGACGCGGGCCAGCGAGCCACCCTCGTAGCGGGCCCAGGTGTGGCCGGGGTGATAGGCCCGGTCGGGCGCGAGCACGAAGCCGCCAATGCGGGCGGCGGATGCCGCCTTGGATTCCTGGCGGTGGCGAAGGGTCTGGGCCAGCGACGCGTGACCGCGTGCGGCGAGGACGAGGTCGACGGTCAGGAGCACGGCGACCAGGGCGACGATGAACAGGGCAACCATTTGAGCCTCCATCCGGGCTGAGAACGTCTCCGGCTGACATATCAGTAAGCACTCTTCGTGCCAAGTCCTGAACGCCGATGCAAGTCGCTATAAATAAGTGGTTTAACAATTCGGCCCGAACATCCGCGCCCTGAGAGACGTGGAGATTCACGACAGGGGGCTGTGGGAACAGACTGCGGTCAAAACGATCGTCGACCGCTCCGGGGACGCCGGCCGGGCTCAATCCCTGCCAGGGGGGGAGGGCGCGCCTGATACGCTGTCGGCGTGGACTCCCTCCGTGACCGGACCGCCGTTCCTCCGCGGGCTCCGCGGCAACCCGGGTTCGGGGCGCCGCTCCGGGAACGGCGCGTCGGCCCGCTCCGCTTCCTGCTCTACCCGCCGGATCACCCGACCGCCGACATCGAGATCGCGGCGGCCCTGGTCGGCGCGGTGACCGTCGCGGCGCTGCTGCTCCTGCCGCTGGGGACGCTGTCGCAGCTGGTCCCGGCGTGCCGGTTCCACGAGTGGACCGGCTGGCCCTGCGCCACCTGCGGCATCACGCGCGGGCTGATCGCGCTGGGGCAGGGGGCCGGGCGCGAGGCGTTGCGCTTCAACCCGCTGCTGATCGGCGGATTGCTCGCTTTTCTCGCCTACGCGCTCGTCGCGGCCGCGCTCTGGGCGTTCCGGCTGCCCCGGCCGCGGATCGGGCTGGTCTCGCGCGGGGCCCGGCTCGTCGCCGTGGTCGCGGTCATGGCGGCGATCCTGGCCAACTGGGCCTTCCTGATCGCGGACGGCCGGTGACGACCCGGTCCGTGCGAGCATCGCGTTCGGGCCGGGTGCGGCGCGCGAGGTCGGCATGACGGCGAAAGGGATCCGGACGATCTGCTTCGACGTCGATGGGACGCTGGTCGAGCACCCCGAGGGGAAGACGATCTGGCAGCTCGTCAACGAGCGGTACGCGGGCGGCGACGCGCTCAACCGGTCCCGGATGGAGGCCTTCCGCCGCGGCGAGATCACGTACGCCGAGTGGGTCGCACTCGACGTCGGCGACTGGGCCACCCACGGCGTCGGCCGGAACGAGATCGAGGCGATCGTCCGCGACGAGCTGCGCCCCGTGCCGGGGGCGTTCGAGACGATCGGCGCGCTGGCGGAGCGCGGCTACACGCTCGCGGTCGTCTCGGGCACGCTCAACGTGACCGTCGACCTCCTGCTGTCGCACCTGCCCTTCGCGTACTGCTTCACCAACCGGATCTGGTTCGACGACGAAGGGAAGATCCGGCGCTGGCGGGCGACGCGGTACGACGGAGAGGGGAAAGCCCGGGCGCTCGAGCGGATCGCCGCCGAGGAGGGGATTCCCTGCGCGCAGTGCGCCTTCGTCGGCGACCACTGGAACGACATTCCGGCGCTCGCCCGGGCCGGGTTCGGGGTTGCGTACCGGCCGAAGGAGGACGCCGTTCGCCGGGCCGCGAACGCGGTGATCGAGGAGGGTCCGCTGAGCGCGCTGCTGGCCTGGTTCCCGGGTCCGGGCGGGGCGAGCCGCAGGGAGGTCCGGAGCCGATGAACGGGCGCGTCGTGAAGAGCGAACGGGTGTTCGAGGGGAAGCTTCTGAAGATCGACCGCGAGGAGATCGCGCTGCCGCACGGCAAGCACGCGGTGCTGGAGACGATCCGTCACCCCGGCGCCGCGGCGGTCCTGCCGTTCCTCGCCGATGGCCGGGTCGTCCTGATTCGCCAGTACCGGCACGCCGCCGGCGGATTCATCGTCGAGGTCCCGGCCGGGAAGCTCGACTCCGGCGAGGCGCCCGATCGATGCGCGCGTCGGGAGGTCGAAGAGGAGACCGGGTGGCGCGCCGGCGAACTGGTCCCGCTGGGCTCGATCCTCACGACGCCGGGCTTCACCGACGAAGTGATCTGGCTCTACGAGGCGCACGCGCTCGTACGCGGGGTCCAGGCGCTGGAGGCGGACGAGGTGCTCGACACGCTCGAGGTCCCATTCGAAGACGCGGTGTCGATGGTGCGCCGCGGGGAGATCAGAGACGCCAAGTCGGTGGCGTCGATCCTGCTCGCCTTCGCGCGGCGTCAGTCCTGACCGGGGGGGGAGGCCGGGGCAAGCGGCGCTCCCGCGTCCTCGGGGTCCGGTCCGGCCTGGTCCGGTTCGCGGAACCGGTCCCATGCGTCGCGGGGCTGCCAATCCGTCCACGCCGGCGGCGAGTTCCAGAGGACCGGGCTCCAGTCGCCCGCATCGACGCCGGGAGGCCAGGCCGAACTCGGGAGCCACGAGCGGTCGAACGGCGCAGCGTCCGACCAGCGGACCGGGTTCCAGGGGTACGGCACTTCCGGGTCGGCAGGCGGGAAGGCGGAGGCCGGGCTCCATTCGAAGCCCCCCGGGAACGCCGTCCAGGCTGTCATCGGCGGGGAGGCGAGCGGCGCGAGCTGGAACTCCGCGCGGCTGGCGGCGGGGGGTCCGCTCACGATCGGTCCGGGGGCGCGGCGAGCCGGCGGCCGGGAGAGCGAGAGCGCGGGCGGCGGAACGAGTCCCGACGGAATCGACGTTGGCCCGCTCGACACCCGTTGGATCACGCGGGGCCAGGTGATCTGCGGCGGCGGGCCGAGCAGCGTCACCCCCGGCTTCAGCTGTTCGCGGGCGACCGCCGCGGGGGGGCGCGGGCCGAGCAGGGTCACGCCGACCGGGATATCGGCCCCTCCGGCCGTGGCGCGCACGGGAGTTTCCTCCCGGGTCTCGTCGGCCTGCCTGGCGGGGCGGCGGCGGCGGCGGCGGGTCCTCGGCCAGCGAGACTCGCGGCGCGAGCAGACTCGCTCCCAGGATCATCATCCCGCAGGCCGTGGCGCGCGTCGCAAGGCAGGGCATCGGCAGGCTCCGGGCCGCGGCGAGTCTACGCCGCGGGCGCCCGCGCGCCATTTTCCGTAGAGTGAGCGCTGCCGCCGGCCCGGCCGGCCGGCCGGAGGCCCGGTGATTCGAGGATCCCGCCCGCGTGGCGCCAGGCGCCGCGCCACCGCCCCGTCGATCGCGCCGCTGCTTGCCGCCGCTCTCGCCGCCGCGGGCTGCGCGGGCGGCGAGGGTGGCGCGCGCCCGCGCACGGGGCCGCCGACCGTCCTGCTGGTGACCGTCGACACGCTGCGCGCCGACCGCGTCGGCTGCTACGGCCGGCGCGATGCCGGAACACCGGCGATCGACGCGCTCGCCTCGGACGGAGTGCGCTTCGACGCCGCACAGACGACGGCGCCGCTGACGCTGCCTGCGCACTCCTCGCTGCTCGCGGGCCGCACGCTGCCCGCGCACGGCGTCTACGACAACGGGACGTTCTCGCTGCCGCCCGGGATCCCGGTCCTGGCGGAAGCGTTCGAGAAGGCGGGCTGGGCGACGGGGGCCTTTGTCTCCTCGCCGGTCCTTGCACGACGCTATGGCCTGTCGCGCGGTTTTGTGCGCTACGACGACGAGATCCGCAAGGAACAGGGCCAGTCCGGGATCGTGATGTTCTACGACGAGCGGCCGGCGGCGGAGACCGTCGCGCGCGCGCTGGCGTGGCTCAATGAACAGGGCGACAAGCCGGCGCTGCTCTGGGTCCACCTTTGGGAGCCGCACGCCCCGTATGCCCCGCCGCCGGCGTTCGCAGCGGCGCACCCGGGCGATCCCTACCAGGGCGAGGTCGCCGCCGCCGACGCGGCGCTCGCGGCGCTCGTCGCCGGGATCGAAGTCGCGGGGCGCCGTGGCCGCCTGCTCGTCGCCCTTGCCGCCGACCACGGGGAGGGGCTCGGCGATCACGGCGAGCAGACGCACGGCGTCTTCCTCTACCGCCAGACGATGCAGATTCCGCTCGTGGTCAGCGGGCCGGCCTGGGGGGTGCGCAGTGACACCGTCGTCTCCGAGCCGGTGAGCCTCGCAGATGTCGCCCCGACGCTGCTCGAACTGGTCGGGCTGCCGCCCCTTCCGGGAGCGGACGGCTACTCCCTTGCCCCGGTCCTGACCGGCAAGGGGACCCTGCCGGCGCGTCCGGGCGTCCTCGCCGAGAGCCACCTTCCGCAACTCGAGTTCGGCTGGTCCGGGCTGCGCGCCATCGTGCGCGGTGACGAGAAGCTGATCGACGCTCCCCACCCCGAGCTGTTCGACCTCGCGGGCGACCCGGGTGAGGCGACCAACCTCGCCGAAAGCCGGGCGGCCGAGACGGCCGCGATGCGCGAGGCGGCGACCGATCTGCTGCGGCGCGCGCGGGCGGGAGCGCTCGAGGGGGGAAGCGCGCACTCCGCAACGAGCGAGGAGCTGGCGCAGCTGCAGGCCCTCGGCTACGCCGGAAGCGGACGCCGCGCGGCGGGGGGCAGACTGATCGACCCCGACGCGCCCGACCCGAAGGACCGCATCGGCTTTCTCGCCCTTCACGACCGCGCGACGGAACTGGCCCGCACGGGGCGCCAGGGCGAGGCGATCGCGCTCTTCGAGGAACTCGAGCGGATGGAGCCGCGCAACCCGTCGCTGCTGTTCCAGCACGGGCAGGCGCTGATCGTCACCGGCCGGCACGACGAGGCGATCGCCGCCTTCAGCCGGGCGGTCGCGGTCGACCCGCAGTTCGGGATGGCGTGGTACCGGCTCGGCCAGCTGCTCGACAACCGCAGGGACGTGGCGGGGGCTGAGACCGCGTACCGGCGCGCGATCGAGGCCGACCCGGTCGCGCTCGACCCGCGCAAGGCGCTGGCCGGGCTCTACGCTTCCCGCGGGCGCTTCGCCGAGGCGGCCGACCTGCTCGACGAGGTGCTGGCCCTTGACCCGGAGAACGCCCCGCTGCGCGAGCAGGCGGCCCGGCTCCGGGCCCGCGCTGCAGGAGCGCCGGCGGCACGCTAGCCCGGCTCGCCGCCGGGGGCCGGTCCGAGGAGGGCCCGCGGAGCGGGGCGTTTTTCGCAGCCGGGGGTATCCCGCCCGCGCGCTCCTTTCGCTATCCTGATCCCGCAGGGGGAGGCCCTTGATCATCGATCGGGTCCAGCACGCGGGATGGCGCTCCAACACCTGGCTGATCGCAGGCCGGGTGGACGGCCCCGGCCTGCTCGTCGACCCCGGCGGCGATCCGCCGCGCGCGCTGGAGATGGTCCGGCGGCGCGGCGTGAAGATCGAGGCGATCGTCTGCACCCACCGCCACTACGTCCACGCGCAGGGGAGCGACTTCCTGGCGCGCAACCTGCAGGCGCCGGTCGTGACGCACCCGCTCGAGAAGCCCTTCCTCCCCGAGGCGTCGGGGGTGGTCGAGGAGGGTCACCGCTTCGATTTCGGCGAGTGGGCGGCCGAGGTCATCCTCCTGCCCGGACACACCACCGGGATGATCGGCCTCACCGTGGCCGGGGTCGGGGTGTTCGTCAGCGACCTGATCTTCCGCGGCTCGGTCGGGAGCACGATCCATCCCGGCAGCGCCGGCTTCGAGGCGCTGAAGAAGAGCGCGCTCGAGCGGGTCCTCTCGCTGCCGCCCGACACCGTCATCTACCCCGGCCACGGCGACACGACGACGGTCCGGCAGGAGCTGGAGCGCAACCCGTTCGTGCGGCTCTGGACCGGCGTCGACGTGCCCGGGACGCGGCCGGCGCGGTTCGACGGCAAGCGCGTGACGATCGAGGTCTGGGCCAAGGACTTCGACGGCACCAACAAGGCGCAGGTGCGCTACGCCGACGGACGGGCCGACATCGTTTCCGCCGGGAAGCTGCAGAAGGTCACGCTCTAGCCTCCAGCCCCGGTCATTTCGCGTCCGCCGCCGCCGGTTCGACCTGCAGCGGGTCGGCCGGCGAGCAGGCCGCGATCCGCGGCGCGCCGCCCAGCGTCGCGCTGCCGGCGTCGACCGGCGCACCGAAGCGCGAACCGATCAGCGCGAGCTCGCCCTCGATCTTCACGTCGCCGAGGTCGGCCCCCTCGACCAGTTCCGAGTCGAGCACCGCGAGCGAGCCGCCGATCCGCGTCGCCGCGAGGTACAGTTGGCCCCCGAGCCGGCTCGCGGCCAGCGTGACCGACTCGGCCGCGACGACGTCGACGAGCTCGAGGTCGCCCTCGGTCACGAGGCGCTCGAAGAAGACCGGGCCCTGCACCTCGCCCGTCAGGCTGACCCCACCGCCGAGGCTGGTGCGCGTCACCCGGAGTGCGCCACCCGCCAGCAGTTCGAGCGCCTCGAGCTTGCCGCCCGCGGCGAGGCGCTCGATCGTCACCCGTCCCTCGACCGCTACGCCGTGCAGCAGGATGTCGCCGGTCACCCAGCCGCCGGCGACCGCGATCGACGCGGCCGAGTCGAGCGAGAGGTCGAGATCCCCGCCGACCGCGAGGTTGGTCAGCTCGAGCCCCTTGGCGAGGTCCGAACCCTGCAGCGTGAGCGGCCCCGCGATCCGCACGTCGCGCAGCGTGACCGGCTCCTTGAACTTCGCGTAGTCGAGGCGGGCCTCGTCCGCGACGAGCACCCGCTCGAGCCGCACCTCGGCGGCGGCGGCGGCGAGGTTCAGCGAGAGCGGTCCCATGATCGCGCTGTCCTCCAGCACGAAGCCGGCCAGCAGCGACGAGCCGCCGAGATCGAGCCCGCCCAGTACGACGACGTGCCGCAGTTCGACCGGCAGCCCGAGCCGCACGCAGGCCAGGACGATCGGCCCCGGCGCGAGGCAGGGGATCTCCTCCGCGAGGCCCGGACAGAGCAACGCCCGGTCGACGACGCCGGCGAGCGAGCCGTTGCGCGGCGCACCGAGCGGGCGGCGCTCGGCCAGGCGCTGCGCCAGGTCCGAGACGTCGACCGTCGCACCCAACCCCGGCCGGCACGCCGCCTGGTCTTCCGCCGGCGGTGCGGCGGGGGGGGCGCCGTCCCCGGGCGCGGCGCGACCCCTTCGCTGGCGGGCGTCGCGAGCGCGAGCAGCAGCGCCGGGAGGCCGGCGGCAAGCGCACGACGCCGCGCGCGCGAGCGGCTCAAGCGCGGGTCTCCGCCGCGCCCGTCGCGCGCCCGGTCCTGGCGGCACCATGGGCTTCGCTCACGAGGGGCTCCTCGCCCGGCCGCCCCGGGCCCGGGCGGATCGTGTTGGACGGTTCCGCGCTCCACCGCGAGAATGGCGTGACGCGCATCCCGCTGTCCCCGGCCCGCGGGGACGACCTGCCGCGGAGATTACCAGTTGCCTCGATCGCCGTCCGGCGCCGCGCCCGCGCGCGGCGCGGCCCCGCGCCGCAAGCCGGCGCGGCGCTCGCCGCTCGCCACCTGGACCGTGCGCCTCGCGGCGCTCGCCGCGCTGCTCGCGGCGTTCGCGTTCTGGGGCTGGCTGGCCGTCGCGGGCGCGGGCTCCGAGGCGGTGCGCGCCCTCCAGCAGAACCCCGCCGACTCGCCGGTCGAGATCCTCGCCGCGCCCACGGTGCTGCGGATCGGCGCCGCGGTCGACCTCGCTGGACTCGGGCGCCAGCTGGCTGCGCTCGGGTACCGCCCCGTGACCGGGCGCCCGCGCGGGCCGGGCGAGTACCGGCGCCAGGGCGCCGCGCTCGAAATCTGGCGGCGCGCGCACCGGGGCCCGGACGGGCCGGTGGGACAGGGGTTCGTGCGCGTCGAAGGGGCCTGGGGAACGGTCTCGGCGCTGACCGACGAGCGCGGCCGGCCGACGCGCTCGTTCGCGCTCGAGCCGGTGCGGCTGGGAGCGTTTCGCGGGCCGGTCCTGATGGAGCGGCGCCCGCTCGGCCTCAAGGAGTTCCCGCTCCGGCTGGTGCAGGCGGTGCTCGCCGCCGAGGACGCGCGTTTCCTCGACCACGGCGGCGTCGATCCGGTCGGCGTCGCCCGGGCCGCCTGGCACAACGTCGTCAGCGACGGACCGCTGCAGGGCGGCAGCACGATCACCCAGCAGGTGATCAAGAACCGCGTCGTCGGCACCGACCGGACGGTCGAGCGCAAGCTGCGCGAGGCGCTGCTCGCGGCGTACGTCGAGCAGAAGGTCTCCAAGGAGCGGATCCTGGAGATCTACCTCAACGAGATCTACCTCGGGCAGCGCGGGCCGGTCTCGGTGGTCGGGATGCCGGCCGGCGCGCTGTTCTACTTCGGCAAGAACGTGCGGGAGCTCGCGCTGCCGGAGATGGCGACCCTGGCCGCGCTGATCGCTTCGCCGGGACGGTTCGATCCGCGCGCGGAGCCCGAGGCGGCGCTCGGGCGGCGCAACTGGGTGCTGCGCCGGATGGCCGACGTCGGGTTCATCGAGCGCGAGGCCGCCCGCGTCGCGGTCGAGACGCCGCTCGCCGTCGCGCCCGTCGCCGATCCGCTCGATCCGGCGGGCGACGTGCTCGACGCGGTCCAGCGCGAGTTGCGGGAGCGCGGCGTCGAACCGCAGCCGGGGCCCGAGCAGGTAACGGTCCACACCACGATCGACCCGACCCTGCAGGAAGCGGCGCGCAATGCGCTCGAGGGCGCGCTGGACGAGCTCGAGCGGGAACAGCCGTCGCGGCGCCCGCTGGAGGGCGCGGTCGTCGTGCTCGACCCGGAAACCGGCGCGGTGCGGGCGCTGGTCGGGGGTCGCGCCGGAACGCGCGGGAGCTTCAACCGCGCGCTCGACGCGCGGCGCCAGCCCGGCTCGGCCTTCAAGCCGTTCGTGGCGCTCGCCGCGTTCGAGGAGCGGGGCAGCCTGCCGTCGACCGTCCTCGCGGACGAACCGCTGACGCTCGAGACGGCGCAGGGCCCGTGGAGCCCGCAGAACTTCGACCGCGAGTTCCGCGGCCCGGTGACCGTCCGGCAGGCGCTCGAACAGAGCCTGAACGTCCCGATGGTCCGGCTGGGGCTCGAGGTCGGTGCCGCGGACGTGGCCGCCTGGGCCCGTCGCGCGGGCTACAAGGGGCGTCTGCCGGGAGGGCCGGCGATCGCGCTCGGGACCGGGGAGACGACGCCGATCGACCTGGCCGGGGCCTACGCGACGCTCGCGGCGCTGGGTCGACCGCGCGCGGGCTGGATCGTGGACGGCGTGCGTGCCGGGCCTGCCGGGGCGGCGCGGCCGCTCCAGCCCGTCCCGCTCCCCGCCGCGACCGGCGTCGACGCGATCCCGGCGTGGCTGGTGCTCGACGCGATGTCGGGCTCGCCGGAGCGCGGGACGGCGCGCAAGCTCGCGCCGCTGCTGGGCGGAAGGCGGGTCGCGGCCAAGACCGGCACGACCCAGGGGGGGCGGGACGCCTGGTTCGTGCTGGTCACGGGCAAGGCGGTGGCGGTCGCCTGGGTGGGCCGGGACGACAGCGGCCCGGCCGACCTGACCGGCGCCGGGGGGGCGTTGCCGGTCGTCGCCCGCCTGTTGGCGGAGGACCCGGAGGCGCTCCTGGCGCCGATTCCGGGCCCCCCGAACGGCGTGATCGAGGTCATGATCGACCCCGAAACCGGCGGGCTGGCCGGAAGCCGCTGCCCGACGCAGGTGCGCGAGGTCGTTCGCGAAGGACAGGAGCCGGCCCCCTGCCGCACCCACCGGGGGTTCTGGCAGCGGCTCTTCGGCGGTTCCGGGTCTGGACGCGACGAGGCCGGGGGCCGTAGGTAAGGGGAGACGGCAGGAGCCGGAAAGAGGCCACGCCCTTGATGTCCCCGACGCGCGCCGGCCGGCAGGCCGGACTGACCTACATCGAGCTCCTCACGGTGCTCGCGCTGATCTCGCTCCTGACGCTGGTGGCGCTGCCCTATATCCACCATCGCTACAAGCGGATGCAGGAGAACGAGCTGCGCCGCGCGCTGACCGAGATGCGCGCCGCCATCGACCGCTACCACGACTACGCCGTGCTGGGGCAGATCGAGCCGTGGGACCTCGACTGGATGAACTACCCCGAAGATCTCGACATGCTGGTGGAGGGGGTCGAGGTCCGCCCCTCGGCCGACCAGGAGCCGGTCGTCGTCAAGTTCCTGCGGAAGATCCCGGTCGACCCGATCACGGGCGAAGCGGAGTGGTCGTGCCGTGCCTACGACGACGAGCCCGACGACCGGGAATCGAGCTGCGACACGCTCTATGACGTCTTTTCGACCGCGGACGGACAGGCACTCGACGGGACGTATTACCGCGACTGGTGAGCGGGATACGAATTCCATGACGCCGCCCGGCGGCCGTTGAATCGGTGATAGAGTAGTTGCGGGGGGGGATCTCGGCGCGCCTCCCGGCGCGCCGCCCCAGGAAAGGTCCTCGTCGCATGGCCGACACCACGTCCAGCAGGGTCTCGCTCGATCGGATGCTGCGCACCACGATCGCCGAGATCCTCCAGAAGAACGCCGAGAAGTTCGCGCTCTCCCGTTCGCTCGAATCCGACGTCCGCGAGCTGCGCGCAGCCGTCTCCCGCCTCGAGCGCCGGATCGCGGCGCTGGGGCAGGGCGGCGTCCTCCGCAAGGGTCGCAAGTCGGGCCAGGGCCGACCGGGGCGCCCGGCGCTCTACACCCACTGCACCGTCGCCGGCTGCGGTGCCGAGCACTACGCGCTCGGCCTGTGCAGCAAGCACTACCAGCAGCGGCGGCGCGGCGGCACCGTGAAGGGTGCGGCGAAGAAGAAGTCCCGCCGCCGCTAGCCCGCCCGATCCGGCGCCGCCGTGGCGAGCGGAACGTACGCGCGCTCGGCGTAGTCGCTGACCATCCGGGTGCAGGAGAAACGCGGCAGCAGCTCGCGGATCGAGGCCTTCATCCGCCGCACCCACTCGCGCGGCACGCCGTCGGCGTCGCGCTGGAAGTAGAGCGGTGCGACCTCGTGCTCGAGCACGTCGTAGAGCGCGACGGCGTCCTCGGCGTCCTGGCGCTCGTCGTCGCCGAGCGACTCGAGCCGCCCGATCGCCCATCCGACCTCCGGCGAGTACCCCTCGATCCACCAGCCGTCGAGGATCGACAGGTTGAGCGCTCCGTTCACCGCCGCCTTCTGCCCCGAGGTGCCGGACGCCTCGAGCGGCCGCCGCGGGTTGTTGAGCCAGACGTCGACCCCCTGAACGAGGATCCGCCCGACGTACATGTCGTAGTCCTCGAGGAACACCACCTTGCCGCGGAAGTCCGGGCTCTGGGCGAGGCGGAAGATCCGCTCGATCAACTGCTGGCCTTCGAGGTCCGCCGGGTGGGCCTTGCCGGCGAAGATGATCTGCACCGGGCGCGTCTCGTCGGACAGGATGCGGCGCAGGCGGCCGAGGTCCTTGAACAGCAGGAAGGCCCGCTTGTAGGTCGCGAAGCGGCGCGCGAAGCCGATCGTCAGGGCGCGCGGGTTGAGCAGCGTGTCGACCCCCGCAAGGTCGCGCGGCGCGTGCCCCTGCCGCGCGTACATCCGCCGCAGGTTGTCGCGGCCGGCCCGGATCAGCCGGCGCTTCTGGGCCTCGTGCGCGGCCCAGAGCTCGTCGTCGGGAACCCGGGCGCCGAACTCGGCCCAGCGCGAGGGGTTGCCGTGGTGGTCCTCCCAGTCCTGGCCGAGGCGCAGGTCGAACAGCTCCCGCGTCTCGAGCCCCATCCAGGTCTCGACGTGGACGCCGTTCGTGATCGACGTGATCGGCGTCTCCGCGTCGGGGAACAGCTCGCGCCACATCTCGCGGCTCACCTCGCCGTGCTTCTCGGAGACGCCGTTGCGGAACGACGAGAGGCGCAGCGCCAGTGCGGTCAGGTTGAAGGGCTCGGCCCCGTTGCCGGGCTGGACCTGCCCGAGCGCCATCACCTCGGAAACCGGCACTCCGAACTGCGAGGCCCAGTTGGACAGGTAAAGGCGCGCGAGGTCGTTGTCGAACGACTCGTTGCCGGCCGGAACCGGCGTGTGCGTGGTAAAGACGGTGTTCTTCCGCACCGATTCGAGCGCGCGCGGGAAGCGCTCGCCGCGCCGCATCTCCTCGCGGATCCGCTCGAGCAGCATCAGCGCGACGTGTCCCTCGTTGAGGTGCCAGACCGCGGGATCGATCGAGAGCGCGCGCAGCGCCTTGACCGCGCCGACGCCCAGCACGAGTTCCTGGTTCAGGCGCATCTCGCGGCCGCGGACGTAGAGGATGTGCGTGATCGGCCGGTCGGAGGGCTCGTTCTTCGGCCGGTCGGAGTCGAGCAGCAGCACCGGCACCCGGCCGACCTGGGCCTTGTACACGCCGAGCGTCACCTGGCGGTCGAGGATCGGGACGGTGACCTCGAGCGGCCGCCCCCACGGGGCGAGGACCGCCTGCACCGGAAGCCGCAGCGGGTCGAAGTCGGGATAGAAGTGCTGCTGCCGTCCCTCGGCGTCGATCGACTGGCGGAAGTAGCCGCGGCGATAGAGCAGGCCGACGCCGACGAAGGGCAGGCCGTGGTCGGAGGCCCCCTTGGCGTGGTCGCCGGACAGGATGCCGAGACCTCCCGAGTAGATGCCGAGGCTCTCGTGGACCCCGAACTCGGTCGACAGGTAGGCCACCGGTCCGCCCGCGTAGTCGGGGAAGCGGCGCCGGAAGAGCCAGCGTTCCGGATGGGTCATGTAGCGATCGAACGCGCCGACCACGCTCGCGTACGCGGCCTGGAAGGCGGTCGACATCAGCAGCGACTCCCAGTGGTGCGGCTCGACGTTGAGCAGGACCTCGACCGGGTTGCGATAGCGTGCCCAGAGCTCGGGCTGGATCGACGAGAAGAGGCGCCGCGCCTCGGGCGTCCAGCTCCACCAGAAGTTGTAGGCCAGCTCGCGCAGCCGTCCGAACTCCTCCGGCACGGCGATGTCGACCGGGGCGAGCGTGCGGATATCGGGGTAGGTCCTGCCTTCAGGCGACGCCATGGGGGCTCTCCGTCGTGGTCACCGCGCGCGGGGCGCGGCGGGGGAGGAGGCGCGGACAGCGAAACGCGCCGCCCGCTCGATCTGCGGCGCGGCGCGTTTCGGGATCATCGAGGGAGGGGTTTCTGGTGCCGAAGGCGAGACTCGAACTCGCACGGGCTTGCACCCACATGGCCCTCAACCATGCGCGTCTGCCAATTCCGCCACTTCGGCACGGTCGGGAAACGCCGCAGTCTAGCCTAGTTGCCCTTCGGAGGCACGGGCTGTGCCGGCGCCGGGCTCGCCGGCACCGGGCTCGCCGGGGCGCGGCGCGGCCGGCGCGGGAGCCTGGGCGGCCGCGTCGCCGGCGAGGACGGAACGCCCCGTGCCGGCCTGCGAGAGCAGCACGAGGAGGATCGAGGTGCACATGAAGACGATGGCCGACCAGGTGGTCGCCTTGCTGAGCACGGTCGAGCTGGCCCGCGGCCCGAACACGGTCTGGGTGCCGCCGCCGCCGCCGAACGCGCTGGCGATGTCGGCGCTCTTCCCGGTCTGGAGCAGCACGACGAGGATCAGGAACAGGCAGACCACGAAGTGGACGGCCAGGACGATCACGTAGAGCGCGGACATCGGGTGGTTCTCCCGGCCGGGAAGCCCGGCCGCAAGGCGCGGAGGATAGCCGCTTTCCCCGGGCCCGGCAATCCGCGGCCTCTCCCGGCGGCGGGTTCGAGTACCCCTCACCCGCCGCGAACGCCCGCCGACGGGCCGGCGCTAGGAGACCGCTCCCGCCCCCGCCGCCGCCTCCACGATCTTCCGGAAGCCGGCGGGATCGAGGCTCGCCCCGCCGACCAGGAACCCGTCGACCTCCGAGAGCCGGGCCAGGCCGGCGGCGTTGCCGGGGTTGACCGACCCGCCGTAGAGGATCCGGGCGTCGGCCGCGATCCCGGGCGCGGTCGCCGCCGACAGGATCGCGCGCAGGAAGCCGTGAGCCTCCTCGACCTGCTGCGGCTGGGCCACCTTCCCCGTGCCGATCGCCCACACCGGCTCGTAGGCCAGCACGACCTCGGCTCCGCTCCTCGGGACGACGCCCGCCAGGCCGCGACGCAGCTGCGCTTCGATGACCTCCTCCGTGCGGCCGGCTTCGCGCTCGTCCTCGGTCTCGCCGACGCAGAGGACCGGGATCAGCCCCCCCTCGCGCGCCGCCGCGACCTTGCGCCCGATCCGCTCATCCGACTCGCCGAAGATGTGGCGCCGCTCGGAGTGGCCGACGATGACGTGGGTCGCGCCCGCCTCGCGCAGCATCTCCGCCGAGACCTCGCCGGTGAACGCCCCGGAGGGCTCCCAGTGCAGGTTCTGCGCGCCGAGCAGGACCGGCATCCCGGCGCACCCCTCGCGCACTGCGTCCAGGGAGGTGAAGGTCGGCGCGACGCCGATCCAGACGCCGTGCGGCAGCGGCTGGGACTCGGCCAGCGCGCGGAACGAGGCGCACCAGTGGCGCGCCGCCGAGCGTGTGAGATGGAGCTTCCAGTTGCCGAAGACGAGCGGCGTGCGGTTCACGGCCTCCTCACTTCTCGAGCACGGCGACACCCGGCAGCTCGATGCCGGAGAGGAACTCGAGCGCGGCCCCGCCGCCGGTCGAGACGTGATCGTACTTCGACTCGAAGCCGAATTTCGCGGCGGCCGCGGCGGTGTCGCCGCCCCCGAGGACGCGGAAGGCCGGCAGCTCCGCGAGGTGCGCGGCCAGGGCACGCGTGCCGGCGTCGGCGCCGGCCGCCTCGAACAGCCCGACCGGGCCGTTCCAGAGCACGGTCTTCACCGCGGGGGAGAGGAGCGACTTCCAGCGGGCCACCGTCTCCGGGCCGATATCGACGCCGATCCTTCCGGGCGGGATGTCCCCCTTCACCACCGACAGGCCGGTGACCTTCCTGCCGTCGAGCGTCTCGGCCACCACGTGGTCGACCGGCAGCTCGATCTTCACCCCGCGGGCCGCCGCGCGGGCCATCAGGTCCTTTGCCAGGTCCAGCTTGTCGGCCTCGACCAGCGAGGCTCCGACCGCGCCGCCGCGCGCCGCGAGGAAGGTGTAGGCCATCGCGCCGCCGACCAGGATCGCGTCCACGCGTTCGAGCAGCCGCTCGATCAGGTCGATCTTGTCGCTCACCTTGGCGCCGCCGAGGATCGCGACGTACGGGCGCTCGGGATGCGCGAGCAGCCGCGCCAGCGCCTCGACCTCCTTCTCCATCAGGAACCCGACCGCCCCGCCGCCGACCACTCCCGGGACGCCGGTGACCGACGCGTGCGCGCGGTGGGCGGTCCCGAAGGCGTCGTTGACGTAGAGGTCGATCCCGCGTGCGAGGTCGGCCGCGAAAGCGGGGTCGCCGTCGGTCTCGCCCTTGTGGTAGCGGAGGTTCTCCAGCAGTGCGACGCGGCCGTTGCCGAGACCGGCCACGATCGCGCGCGCTCCCTCGCCGACGCAATCGTCGGCGAAGGCGACCTCCTGGCCGAGCAGTTCGGACAGCCGCCGCGCGACCGGTGCGAGGCTCAACTCGGGCACGCGCTTCCCCTTCGGCCGGCCGAGGTGGCTGGCGCAGACGACGCGCGCGCCGTGGTCGATCAGCCAGCGCAGCGTCGGCAGCGCGGCGCGGATGCGACGGTCGTCGCCGATGGTGGCACCGTCGAGCGGCACGTTGAAGTCGACCCGGCAGAACACGGACTTGCCGGCCACGTCGAGGTCGGTCAGGCGCAGGTGGGACATCTCATCCTCCAGGGGCGGGGCAGGCGGGGCCCCCGTCAGTCAGGCGATTCTCCCCAAACCCGCAGCACCTCCGCCACCCGGTGCGAGTACCCCCACTCGTTGTCGTACCAGGCGATCACGCGGGCGAGGTGCTGCCCCGGGACCTCGAGCAGCGGAAGGTCGACGACCGAGGAGCGCGGATCGCCCTTGAAGTCGACCGAGACCAGCGCCTCGTCGGTCACCCCGAGGCGGCCCGCCAGGGGGGGCGCGGCGGCGGCGTCGCGGAACCGCGCGGCGAGCTCCTCGCGCGACCCGACCGGCCGCTCGGTCTGGGCCACCACCTCGACCAGGCTGACCGACGCCGTCGGGACGCGGATCGCGAGACACGAGATCCGGCCCGCCAGGCGGGGGAGCGCCGCGGCCAGGCCCGCCCCGGCCGAGGTCGTCGTCGGGATCATCGACAGCAGCGCCGACCGGGCCCGGCGCAGGTCGGCGTGCGGCTGGTCCATCGTCACCTGCGAGCCGGTCGTACAGTGGACCGTCGTCATCTCGGCGGCGATCACGCCGAACCAGCGGTCGAGCAGGGCCAGCGGGAGCGCGGCGGCCTGCGTGGTGCAGGAGGCGACCGACGTCACCGCCCGCTCCCGGGCCGCGGCCAGGTCGGCGAGCCCGGGGACGAGCGTCGCGTCGGCGCCGGGACAGACGGCGGTCACGAGCACGCGCGGAACTCCGCCCGCGAGGTGCCGGCGCGCCTCGTCGGCGCGCGAGAAGCGCCCGGTCGCCTCGACCACCGCGGTCACCCCCTGGGCGCGCCAGGGGATCTCCTCGGGGCGCGCGAAGGCCGTGAACGGGATCGGCCGGCCCCCGACGAGGAGCGTGTCCGGGACCGCCTCGACCTCGAAGGGCGGGGCGCCGTAGATGCTGTCGTGGCGCAGCAGGTGCGCGACCGCGTGCGTCCCGGCGACGTCGTTGATCGCGGCGATCTCCACCCCCGGATCGCCGGCCAGCAGGCGCAGGAGCGCGCGGCCGATGCGGCCCGCGCCGTTGAGTCCGACCCGGAGCGGCATCGCGTCCTCGCGGAATGTCAGGGGCTCAGGTTAGGAGCGCTTGAGACGGCCTGTCAACGCGCGGGGCAGCGAGCACGGCGCGCGGCCGCGCGGGGCGCGGCAGCCCGAGGATCTCGAGCACGGCGCGCCGGTCGGCGGCCTCCAGCGCCAGCAGGCTGCGATCGGTGCGGCGGATCTTCTCGCGCCGCAGCACCGACAGCAAGGCGTCGCGCAGCGCGAGCCGCGTCATGCCGCGGGCGCGGCGGTAGGCGCGCAGGACCGGCGCCAGCTCGCGCCGCGTGCCGACGGTGGCCGCGGCCTGGACCAGTTCGGCGCGGACGGGGAACCGCCGGTCCTCGAGCAGTCCGCGCAGGTCATCGACCGCGATCCGCGAGCCGGCCTGCGCCAGCGCGAGGTGCGCGCGGGCCCGTGCGCCGTGAAGCGGACCGGGGCCGTCGACCTCGCCTTCGGCCACGGCGCGCACCAGCGCAGCCAGGCGAACCACGATCGCCCGGCCGCCGGCGTGGGAGACGATCTCGACCAGCGTTTCGAGCGGGATCGGCTCCCGCACCAGGTCGAGGTACGGCCCGACGCGCGCCAGCTGGCGGGGCGAGAGTTCCTTGAGCAGCAGCACGACGCGGCGGGCGTACTCGCGGTCGTCGGGCCGGGCCAGCAGCGCGAGCACCGCGGGCTCGACCACCGCGCCGCCGACGAGCCCGAGTTGGGCGATCGCCCGCCGCCAGGACCCGAGGCGCGGGCTGCCGAGGTCGTCGAACAGGCGCTGGATTGCCCACCCCTCGAGCCGCGGCCGCGCGTTGGCCGCCAGGATCCGCCGCGCCCTCCGAGCCACCGCCGCGGAAGGGTCGGCGGCCAGCCGCTCCAGCAGCGCCCGGACCGGGACCGTCCCGCCCCGGCTGGCGATCCAGGGGACCGCTTCGAGCGCGGCGACCCGCACGCGGGGATCCTCCCCTTCGTCGGACAGGCGTTCGAGCAGGGGCCGAGAGGCGTTGTCGTGCCCGGTCTGCGCGAGGCGTGCGAGCGAACGGATCGCGACGTGCCGCACCCGCGCCTCGGGCTCGCGCGCGAGCAGCCGGGCCAGGGCCGCGACGGTGTCGGGCGCGGGGACGCGGGCCAGCGCGCCGGCGGCGCGCTGGCGTACCAGCGCGGACGGGTCGTACAGCAGCGACGCCAGCGGCCGCGCCGCGCGCGCGTCGCCGAGCAGGCCGAGCAGCGAGATCGAGCGGAGCCGCAGGCGATCGTCGTCGGCATCGAGACAGGCGACCAGCAGCGGGATGGCGCGGGGCGGATCGGCGACCAGCGCCTCCTTGGCCGCGCCGGCGGCGTCGGGATCGGCGGAGGCGAGCCCCAGCAGCAGGGGATCACGCTCGTTTCGCGCCGCCGAGAGGACCGCCATCGACACACCCTTCCCCGTTCCGGCCGGAACGACGTCCCGCTCGGATCCCCGTCCCCTGTTTTGATGCGTGCCGCGACGACTCGAGGTGAACGCCTTCCCATACGTCCCCGCGAGCCGGCGCGCATATTGAGGTTTGCGATGGCGGCGGTCAAGGGCGCCCGAAGAGGTTCTCGTAAGCGAAACAGCGAGAGTGGGTTGAGGCGCGCTGTTGCGCCGGGGCGAAGCGCCGCGAGGCTGGCACGGGTTCTCGGCCGTGCGCACGGGGTCGAGGTAGAATCGCAGCATGCGAATGCGAGGCGTACACGCGGCCCCGGGAGCCGCGGCACTGTTCGCCACCGCGGCGCTCGCGGCGTGCGGCGCACCGGGCGGTGCGACCGGAGGTCCGCGGGCCGACCGCGCGGTTCCGGCGTCACGGCTCGAGGAGGCGCGATCCGTCCTGGCCACGACGCCGACCGGAACCACGCTGGTGCTCGAGGTCGCGCGCACGAACGCAGAGCGCGCGCGCGGGCTGATGCAGCGCGCCGAGGTTCCGCCGGGGACCGGGATGATCTTCTTTTTCGAGGTCCCGGGGCGTCACGCCTTCTGGATGTACAACTGCCTCGTCGCACTCGACCTGGTGTGGGTCGACCCCCAGGGCACGGTGATCGACGTGACGGTCGCGGCGCCGCCGTGCCCCGCGGAGCCGTGCGATTCCTACGGTCCGTCGGGCAACGCCTCGATGGTGATCGAGGTCGCCGCGCACGAGGCCGCCCGGCTCGGGCTCGTCCCGGGAGCGCGGGTCCTGCTCGCCGCGGCTCCCGGCGCGGGGACGCCGTGAGCGGGGCGCTGCTCGCGCTGGCGCTGGCCGCCGCGCCGGCTGCGGGCGCCGCTCCGGGCGTTCCGCCGCCTGCTTCGGCGGCTCGAGGCGCCAGCGAGGACGCGGCCAGCGCGGCGTCGTTCGCCCCGAAGGACCTCGTCGCCTCGGTGCCGCAACGGCTCGGGATCAACTGGAAGGGGCCGCCGCTCGTGGCCCGCGAGACCGGGCCGGCCGCGCGGCGCGCCGCGGCCGCGATCGGCATGGCGGACGCCCTGGCGCCGCTCGCCGACCCGGCGTGCAGTGCGCTGCTCGTCGCGATCGGGCTCCCGCAGGCCGCACCGGCCGCGCTGGCGGAGGCCTGGCCGGAGGACTTCCCGGCCGCGCTCCCGGGCAGCATCGTGCTGCTCGTCCCCGGGAGCGTGCCCCCGATCCCGGAGCAGGAGGTGGACTTCCTGCGCGCCACCGGCGTCCTGCCGGTCGAGGTGGCCCTGACCGGGGAGTGGCTGCGCGCCGTGGGGAGCCAGCACGCGGGGCCCCCGCCGGGGGACCCGGTCCTGCGCGCCGCCCGCGCGGCCCGCCTGGAAGGCACGGCGCGGCTGGCGGGGATCCTCGTTTCGATCGCCGGCACCGGGGTCGATCCCCGGGACGTCGGCTCGGGCCTGCTCGCGCTCGACCGGGACCGCGCCAGCTGGCCGCGGGCGGCGACGATCGAGGCCGCCGGGGACCCGGTCCGCGCGGCACTGATGCGCGAACTGCTCGAGGACGGCCTGCGCTGGGCGGTCTTCCATTACGCGCGGGGCGGCCTGATCGGTTTGCTGGCGGCGCTCGAGCGCCCCGCCGGGCCCGCCGAACTCGTCCGGCCGGGGTCGATTCGCCCGCTGCCCGAAGGGGTACCTCCGGGTTGCCGGCTCGGACCGCGGGCCGCCGCCGCGCTCTACGGCGGAGACTACGACGCCGACTGGGTCGCCGACCTGCTGGCCGACTCGGCGCAGGTCGGCGAGGGGGGGGAAATCGCGGTCACCCTGGTCTTCGAGGCCCCGCCCGCGGCCGCCGAGGCCGCCGCGGCGCTCCGGTCCCGGGGGGCCGTGGTGGAGCTTTCGGGGAAGACGGTCCGCGGGACCCTGCGGCCCCGGGGCGAGCGGTCCCTTACTCGTCAGCCTTGACCGTCACGCCGGCGCTTTGCTAGTCTAACTATCCTTTACTGCCGGCTTCCGGAGGAAACCCTCCGGGTAACACCCCCCGCCCGCCGGCGATAGCGGACCCCTCGTTCCGATGGACGAAGTCGACGAAGATCGGCGTAAGCCGGAGGGGACGGGAACTGCCGACGAGGTCCGGACGCAAGGCGCTCCGGGAGGATAAGGATGGAACAGTACCTCCCCATTCTCGGCATGGTGCTGATCGGAATCGGGTTGCCGGTGGTCGCCATCGTCTTCGCGCGGCTGCTCGCCCCGCACCGGCCGGGAGGGATGAAAGGCGACCCGTACGAGTGCGGGATCGAGGCCACGGCCGGCGTCCGCGAGCGGTTGTCCGTGCGCTACTACCTGATCGCCGTGCTCTTCGTGGTCTTCGACGTCGAGACGATCTTCATGTTCCCGTGGGCGGTGCAGTACCGGGTGCTCGGCCTCTTCGGCCTGGTCGAGATGGTGATCTTCATCGCGATCCTGCTGCTCGCCTACTTCTACGTGATCAAGAAGGGGGCTCTGAAGTGGGCCTGAGCGACACGCAACTCCCGCCGGGCGTCGTCACCACGACCGTCGACTCGGTCTTCAACTGGGCGCGCAAGTCGTCACTCTGGCCGATGACCTTCGGCCTCGCCTGCTGCGCGATCGAGATGATGGCGGCCGGCGCCTCGCGCTTCGATCTCGACCGCTTCGGGATGGGGATCTTCCGCGCGACCCCGCGACAGTCGGACCTGATGATCGTGGCCGGCTCGGTGACCGAGAAGATGGCGCCGCTGATCCGGCGGCTGTGGGAGCAGATGCCGGAGCCGAAGTGGTGCATGGCGATGGGGATCTGCGCCACCTCCGGCGGGCCGTTCCCGACCTACAGCCACGTCCAGGGGGTCGACCGGATCGTGCCCGTGGACGTCTACGTGCCGGGCTGTCCGCCCCGGCCCGAAGCGCTGATCTACGGGCTGATGAAGCTGCAGGACAAGATCCAGAAGGAAACGCTCGCGCGAAAGCGCGTGTCGTGAGGGTGACGCCCGATGTCCGACCAGGAACAGCCCAAGCCCCCCCAGCCGCCCGCGCCGCCTCCGGCCGCGGCGCCGGCGGCCGCGGCCCCCGCGCCGGCCAGGGAGAAGGCTCCCGACCCGCTCGCGGCGGAGGTCCCTTCGCCGGCGCTCGACCGGTTGCGCGCCGTGCACGGCACGGCGCTCGGCGAGACCCGCTTCTGGGCCGGGATGCCGATCGTCGAGGTCCGCCGCGACCAACTCCCGGCGGTCATGACGTTCCTGCACGATGACCCGTCCTGCCGCTTCGACCACCTCTCGACCTGCTTTGCCACAGACGTTCCCGAGCGCGCCGCCGAACCGCTCGAGATGACCTACTGCCTGTTCTCGTGGACGACGCGCCAGCTGCTCGCGGTGAAGGTGAGAACGACGGCCGAGCTGCCGATCCCGACCGTGTCCGGCATCTGGCCGAGCGCCAACTGGAACGAGCGCGAGGCCTGGGACATGGTCGGCATCCGGTTCGAAGGGCACCCGGACCTGACCCGGATCCTGCTCCCCGACGACTGGCAGGGGCACCCGCTGCGCCGCGACTACCCGCTCGAAGGCAGGCCCGGCGACCACAAGGTCTATCGCTGAGGAGAAGGTGGCGTGTACCAGACCTCCGAGCTCGAGATCAACATGGGACCGCAGCACCCCGCCACGCACGGGGTGCTCCGGCTGGTCCTGAAGATCGACGGCGAGACGATCGTCGAGGTGCGGCCCGTCATCGGATACCTCCACCGTGGGGTCGAGAAGCTGTCCGAGAACCGCGGCTACCGCAGCGTTACGCCGCTCACCGACCGCCTCGACTACTGCGCGGCCTTCGCCGAGAACCACTCCTACGTCGGCGCCGTCGAGAAGCTGCTCGGCGTCGAGGTCCCGCCGCGGGCCCAGACGATGCGCGTCGTGCTGGCCGAGCTCCAGCGGATCACGTCGCACCTGATCTGGCTCGCCACCCACGGCCTGGACATCGGTGCGATGACGATCTTCCTCTACGCCTTCCGCGAGCGCGAGAAGTGCCTCGACCTGTTCGAGGGCTACTGCGGCGCGCGCCTGACCTACAACGCGCTGCGGATCGGCGGGCTGGCGCAGGAGTTCCCCGACGGCTGGACCGACGCGTTGAGGCGGTTCCTGGCCGAGCTGCCGACGCGCATCGAGCAGTACGAGACGCTCCTCACCGGGAACCGGATCTGGCGGCAGCGGACCGAGGGGGTCGGGGTGATCGACGCGCAGACCGCGCTCGGGCTGGGCCTGACCGGCCCGACCCTGCGCGGCTCGGGCGTCGACTACGACGTCCGCAAGTACGCGCCGTACGAGAACTACGGGGAGTTCGACTTCGACATCCCGATCGGATCGAAGGGAGACACCTACGATCGGTACCTGATCCGGATGGAAGAGATGCGGCAATCGCGGCGGATCATCCTGCAGGCGCTCGACAGGCTGCCCGACGGGCCGATCCTCGCCAAGGTCGCGGGCCGGATCCGGCCGCCGAAGGGCGCGGAAGCGTACTTCATGACCGAGTCGCCGCGCGGCGAGATGTCGGTCTACCTGGTGTCCGACGGGACCGACAAGCCGTACCGCGTGCGCTTCCGCTCGCCCTGCTTCAACAACCTGCAGGGCCTGCCGACGCTCTCGAAGGGACACATGGTCGCCGACGTGGTGGCCCTGATCGGCAGCATCGACATCGTGCTCGGCTGCGTGGACCGCTGAGCGGCAGGGAGGCGAAGGGCCGTGTACCCCGTGCTCCAGTACTTCGTGGTGCCATTCCTCCACGGCGTGGCGCTGACGCTGGTGCTCCTGCTGTGCGTCGCCTACCTGACCTTCATGGAGCGCAAGGTGATCGCCTTCATGCAGGTCCGGATCGGGCCGAACCGTGTCGGGCCGCGGGGGCTGCTGCAGCCGATCGCCGACGTCGTGAAGCTCCTGATCAAGGAGGACCTGACCCCCGACGCCGCCGACCGCCGCGTTTTCTACATCGCGCCGGTGGTCGCGACCCTGTCCACGATCGCGGCCTTCGCCGTCATCCCGTACGGCGGCCCGGAGGCGACCGTCCACATCTTCGGCTTCGCCCTCCGGCCGTACATCGCCGACGTCAACGTCGGGCTGCTCTACGTGATCTCGATCTCCTCGATCGGCGTGTTCGGGATCGTGCTCGGCGGCTGGGCCAGCAACTCGAAGTACCCGCTGCTCGGCGGCCTGCGGTCCGCGGCGCAGATGATCAGCTACGAGGTGCCGTTCGGCCTCGCCATCATCGGCGTCCTGATGATCACCGGGACGGCCTCGCTGGTCGAGATCGTGCAGTGGCAGCAGCAGCACACCTGGCTGTTCTGGCTCCAGCCCTTCGCGGTCGTGCTGTTCTTCATCGCCGGCGTGGCCGAGAACAACCGCGCCCCGTTCGACCTGCCGGAGGCGGAGAGCGAGCTGGTCGCCGGCTTCCACACGGAATACAGCGGCTTCAAGTTCGCCTTCTTCTTCCTCGCCGAGTACATCGCGATGATCGTCGTCTCGGCGCTGGTCGTCACGCTGTTCTTCGGCGGCTGGCTGCCGGTCACCTTCGGCCTGGGGCACCTGTTCCCGAGGATCCCGGCGCTGCTGTCCGGGGCCTGGGGCGGCCCGTGGGTGATGCTGTTCGCCGGGATGGGCTGGGTCTTCATCAAGATCTTCCTGATGCTCTACCTCTACCTCTGGATCCGCGGCACCTTCCCGCGCTACCGCTACGACCAGCTGATGAACATCGGCTGGAAGTTCATGATCCCGGCCAGCCTGGCCTGGATCGTGCTGACCGGCGCGGGCATTCTCGCCTTCCAGGCGATCCGTTCGTGAGGCGCCCGTGAGCGAAGCAAGAGCCGTCGTCATTCCCCGGCCGGCGCCGCTTCCCTGGTGGAAGCGGTTCCTGCTGGTCGAGCTGATGGAGGGAATGGCGGTCACGCTGACCCACTACGTCCGGGGCTGGCGCGAGCCGTTCACCGTCCAGTACCCGGAGGAGCGGCTGCCGCTCGATCCGCGCTTCCGCGGCTACCCGCGGCTGCGGATGAATCCCGCCACCGGCGACGAGTTGTGCAACGTCTGCCGGCAGTGCGAGAAGATCTGCCCGACGCTCTGCATCACGATCGAGGAGGAGCAGCACCCGTCGGGCAAGGGCCGCCGGCCGAAGCAGTTCACGGTCGACTACGAGCGCTGCTGCCAGTGCGGGCTGTGCGCCGAGGCCTGCGGCTCGGACCCGATCTCGGCGATCTACATGAGCCACGACTACGAGCTGGCCGACTTCTCGCGCGACCGCTTCCTCGCGCAGAAGGACCGGTTGTACTTCGGCTTCCCCGCGGCCACGCCGCCGGGGAAGGGCAAACCACCTGGGAAATGAGGCGTCCTGCGGCGCGCCCCGCGGGGCGCGCCCGGCCGGCCGCGGGCCGGAGGTGAGGGGAAGGTGGAATTCGTCGTCTTCGCGATCTTCGCCGCGCTGGCCGTGGCCGGGGCGATCGGCGTCGTCGTGGCGAAGAACCCGGTGCACAGCGCGGTCGGACTGCTGGTCAGCCTGCTGGCCGTGGCCGGGCTGTTCCTCGTGCTGTGGGCCGAGTTCATCGCCGTCGTCCAGATCATGGTCTACGCCGGCGGCGTGATGGTGCTCTTCCTGTTCGTGATCATGCTCGTCGACCTCGAGCAGCGTGGACTCGACCTGGGTGCGGGGCGCATCGGTCCCCGGCCGGCGGCCTGGGAACGCGGGATCTGGACCGTGGCGACCCTCGCGTTCGGTGCGCTCGTGGCGGCCCTCATGGTGCGGTCGGCCAGCCTCCCGCTGCCGTCGGCCGCCCGCGCGGCGACGATGCTGCAGGGCCCGTATTCCGTCGAAGGGCGCGGCCTCGGCAACACGCAGTGGATCGGGACGCTGCTCTACACCGACTGGCTGATCCCCTTCGAACTGGCGTCGGTCCTGCTGCTGGTGGCGATCATCGGCGCGGTGGTGCTGGCGCGCCGGGACGAGGTCGCGGACCGGGACGGGAGGGGAGCCGCATGACGCTCTCGATGGCTCACGTGCTGATCGCCAGCGCGGCGATGCTGACGGTCGGCATGATCGGTCTGATGGTCCGGCGCAACGCGATCGTCATGTTCATGTCGCTCGAACTCGTCCTGAACGCCGCGAACCTCAACCTGATCGGCTTCGCGCGCTTCCTGCCCGACCCCGTCGGCCAGGTCTTCGTGACCTTCGTGATCGTCATCGCGGCCGCCGAGGTGGCCGTCGGGCTTGCCATCGTCCTCGCCCTGTATCGCAACCGCGACACGGTGATGGTGGACGAGGCGAGCACGATGAAGTGGTGAGGCGGACATGCTCAAGTACATCTGGCTGATCCCCCTGGCGCCCCTGGCGGGCTTCCTGTTCATCGGGTTGCTGACGATGTACGGGAAGCTGCCGGCGAAGGTGGCGGGTCGGGTCGGCGTGGCCGCGTCGGGGCTGGCGTTCCTGCTGGCGCTGGGGGCGGTGGTGGACTTCGCGGGGGGCGTCGGGAAGTACGAGGCGCTGGCGGCGGCGCACCCGGGGGTCTACGAGGTCGCGGTCGGGTCGGCGCACCAGGCGCCCGGCGGCGCCGGTTACACCGAAGCCGCGCGCTTCGAGGTGACGCCGCTTGCCTGGATGCCGGCGACCGACACGGTGCTGAAGGGCTGGGACGAGGGCGGAACGCGGTTTGCGCGGATGGCGGTCGACTGGACCTTCGCGCTGGACGCGCTGACGGCGATCATGCTGATGGTCGTGACCTTCGTGGGGACGCTGATCCACGTCTACTCGCTGGGTTACATGGCCGGGGATCCGGGGTTCAACCGGTTCTTCGCCTACCTCAACCTGTTCATGGCGATGATGCTCACGCTGGTGCTGGGCGGGAACATGGTCGTGATGTTCGTGGGCTGGGAGGGGGTGGGGCTCTGCTCGTACCTGCTGATCGGGTTCTTCTACGACCAGGTCTTCGACAAGGAGAGCGGCCTGACCTGCGCCGACGCGGGGCGCAAGGCGTTCCTGACGAACCGGATCGGGGACTTCGGGTTCCTGCTGGGTCTGCTCTTGCTGGTGGTGACCTTCGGGACGGTGGACTTCTCGGAGCTGGCGGCGGCGATCAACGGCTCGTCGAGCTACTGGTACGGGACGGGGCTGCTGGCCGGGATCGGGGTGCTGCTGTTCGTGGGGGCGACCGGGAAGAGCGCGCAGCTGCCGCTCTACGTCTGGCTGCCGGACGCGATGGCGGGCCCGACGCCGGTCTCGGCGCTGATCCACGCGGCGACGATGGTGACGGCGGGCGTGTACATGCTGTCGCGGATGGCGTCACTGTACTGGCACGCGCCGGTGGCGATGCTGGTGGTGGCGATCGTGGGCTGCGCGACGGCGGTCTTCGCGGGGACGATGGGGACGGCGCAGACCGACATCAAGAAGGTGCTGGCGTACTCCACGGTCTCGCAGCTGGGGTACATGTTCCTGGGGGCGGGGGTCGGGGCCTTCGTGGCCTCGATCTTCCACCTGGTGACGCACGCCTTCTTCAAGGCCTGCCTGTTCCTGGGGGCGGGCTCGGTGATCGCGCGCAGCGGGCACAGCAACGACATGCGCTGGTACGGCGGACTGAAGCGCTGGATGCCGCTGACGGCGGGGACGTTCCTGGTGGCGACGCTGGCGATCACGGGTCTGCCGTTCCTGTCGGGGTTCATGTCGAAGGACGAGATCCTGGCGCAGGCGCTGTTCTCGAACCGCGGGAGCGTCTGGCTCTGGGTCTTCGGCCTGATCGGGGCGGTCTTCACGTCGTTCTACATGTTCCGCTGCTACTGGATGACGTTCCTGGGCGAGAACCGGGCGCCGCGCGAGGTGCGTGAGCAGCTGACCGAGTCGCCGCCGGTGATGACGTATGTGCTGGTGACGCTGGCGGCCGGGGCGGTGGTGGTGGGCTTCCTGGGGATCCCGTCGGGGGTGACGAACCTGGTCGGGGCCGGGAACCTGAACTGGTTCGAGAAGGTGCTGCACCCGGTGGTGGCGGCGCAGGGGGTGGCGGCGCAGGCGGGGCACGGCGCGGCGGCCGGGCACGGCGGCGCGGCGGCCGGGCACGGCGGCGCGGCCGAGCACGGCGCCGCGGCCGAGCATGGCGCGGCCGCCGGCGGCCACGCCGAGCCGGCGGCCCACGCGGCGCTGGTCCCGCTGGCCGAGGGCTGGCGGCGGCACCCGGGGCCGCCCGAGGAGTGGGGGCTGTTCGGCCTCGCGGCCGCGGTCTTCCTGGCCGGCCTCGTGACCGCGCGCTGGGCCTACGGCAACGGGATGGCCCAGGCCACGGCCCTCGCCGCCCGGCTGCCGTTCCTGCGCCGGCTGCTCCACCGCAAGTGGTTCGTCGACGAACTGTACCAGGCGGTGGTGCTCCGGCCGTTCTACCGCCTGTCCGATTTCTTCGCGGCCTTCGACCGCTGGGTCGTGGACGGCGCGGTCAACGGCGCAGCGCGGACGACACTCGCGCTGTCCTACGTCAAGGCGACGATCGACAAGTGGGGCGTCGACCTGGCGGTCAACGGGGTGGGATGGGGCGTTCGGATGGGGAGTTTCGCCCTCCGCCGTACCCAGACCGGGTTCGTGCAATCCTATGCAGCCATGGTGGTCGTGGGGGCATTCGCCCTCCTCGCCGCCTATCTCCTGTTCGTGCGCTGACCTCCCGAGCGCGGCGTCGGGCGTAGAAGGAAGAGCCGATGAATCTCCCGATCCTTTCGGTGATCACGTTCCTGCCGCTGGCGGCGGCGCTGGTGATCGTCTTCTTGGTACCCAAGAAGAACGAGAAGGCGATCATCCACATCGCGACCTGGACGGCGCTCGCCAACTTCTTCCTGTCGCTGATCCCGCTGGCGCAGTACGACCGGTCCAACGGCGGCTTCCAGTTCGTCGAGACCGCCAGCTGGATCCCGTCGCTCGGCGTCCAGTACAAGCTGGGCGTCGACGGCGTTTCGCTCCTGCTGGTGATCCTGACGACCTTGCTCTCGTTCATCTCGATCCTCGCCTCGTGGGAGGCGATCCGGGAGCGCGTGAAGGAGTACTACGTCTTCTTCCTGCTGCTCGAGGTCGGGATGCTCGGCGTCTTCTGCTCGCTCGACCTGTTCCTGTTCTACATCTTCTGGGAGGTCATGCTCGTCCCGATGTACTTCATCATCGGGGTCTGGGGCGGCCCGCGGAAGCTCTACGCGGCGATCAAGTTCTTCCTCTACACCCTGTTCGGTTCGGTCCTGATGCTGCTGGGCATCATCGCCCTGTATTACTTCTCCGGCGACGTCCTCGGCGCGCGGACCTTCGACATCGAGAAGCTGCTCACGCTGGGGCCGGCGACCGCGACCTGGCCCCTGGCCCAGTGGGTCTTCCTCGCCTTCTTCATCGGCTTCGCGATCAAGGTCCCGATGTTCCCGTTCCACACCTGGCTGCCCGACGCGCACGTCGAGGCGCCCACCGCCGGCTCGGTGATCCTGGCCGGCGTGCTGCTGAAGATGGGGACCTACGGCTTCTACCGCTTCTCGGTCCCGATGTTCCCCAAGCAGACCGTCGACAACCTCTGGTGGCTGCTGCTGCTCTGCGCGATCGGCATCGTCTACGGCGCGATGGTGGCGCTGGTGCAGAAGGACTGGAAGAAGCTGGTCGCGTACTCGTCGGTCTCCCACCTCGGGATGACGATGATCGGCCTGTTCGCGCTGACGATCGCCGGCGTGCAGGGCAGCGTCCTGCAGATGCTGAACCACGGCATCTCCACCGGCGCCCTGTTCCTGATCGTCGGGATCGTCTACGAGCGGCGCCACACGCGGGAGATCTCGGAGTACGGCGGGCTGGCCAAGGTGATGCCGGTCTTCGCGGTCTACTTCATGATCATGACGCTCTCCTCGATCGGCCTGCCGACGCTCAACGGCTTCATCGGCGAGGTCAAGATCCTGCTCGGGATCTCGCAGGTCGGCGGCGAGGCGTTCTCGTTCTTCGGCGCCAGCCCCTACTGGTGGACGGTGGTCGCCGCGACCGGCATCGTGCTCGGGGCGGCGTACATGCTCTGGCTCTACCAGCGGACGATGTTCGGTCCGGTCACCAACCCCAAGAACGAGCGCCTGCCCGACCTGACGCTGCGGGAGAAGTGGACCCTGATCCCGCTGGTGGTGCTGGCCTTCTGGATCGGGCTCTACCCCAAGCCGTTCTTCGAGATCATGGACGCGCCGATCCACCGTCTCGTCTACGAGCAGGTCGTTCCGGTGCTCCGGCAGACGGGAGCGAAGGTCGACCTGCCGTCCCCGACCGAGACGCCGGCGCGGAAGGCTCCCGCGCACGCCGGGGCGGAGGGCGGCCACGGGGCCGCGGAGTAGACGGCCGTGACCTTCGACACTTCGTCCTACGTACGCGACCTGTTCTGGCTGGTGCCGGAGCTCTGGCTGACGCTCGTCGGGTTCGCCCTGCTGGCCGCGTCGCCGTTCATCCGCGACGGGGCCGGCCGGCGCGCCGCCGCGTGGGTCTCGGCCGCCGGGCAGGCGGTGGCGCTGGTGCTGATGTTCGCGCTCTACTCCGGCGTGCAGGGGGTCTTCGGCCCGGCCGCGGTCGACGCCCCGGGCGCGATCTACGCGATGCAGTTCGCGCATGGCCGGCCGCTCCTGCTGATCGACGGCTTCGCGATCGTGCTGAAGGCGGTCGTGCTGGTGGCCGGGATCCTCGCGACGCTGATGGGGATCCGGCTGCTCGAGACCGACCGGATCGGCCGCGGGGAGTTCCACGCGGTGCTGGTCTTCGCCGTCGTCGGAGCGATGTTCCTGATCAGCTCGGTCGATTTCATCACGATCTTCGTCGGGCTCGAGACGATGTCGCTCTCGGTCTACCTGATGGTCGGGTGGGCCAAGGACTCGCGGAAATCGAACGAGGCGGCGCTGAAGTACTTCCTGCTCGGCGCGCTGGCGGCGGGCCTGCTGCTCTACGGGATGTCGCTCGCCTACGGCGCGACCGGGACGACGAACCTCTTCGGCATCAGGGAGGCGCTGGCGGCCGGCACCCCCGAGCCGGTCCGCTGGCTGGTCACGCTGGCGATCCTGTTCCTCGTGGTGGGCTGCGGCTTCAAGATCGCGGCCGTGCCGTTCCACGTCTGGACCCCGGACGCCTACGAGGGCGCGCCGACGCTCGTGACCTCCTTCATGGCGACGGCCGTCAAGACCGCCGCCTTCGCGATGGCGCTGCGGATCTTCCTGGTGGGATTCGACGCCCCGGCCCTGGCGGCGCAGTGGACCTGGCTCTTCGGGATCCTCGCCGCACTGTCGATGACGGTCGGCAACGTGATCGCGGTCCTGCAGGACAACGTCAAGCGGATGCTCGCCTACAGCAGCATCGCCCACGTCGGCTACGCGCTGATGGGACTTGTCGCGGCGGGCGCGGCGCTGGCGGGTTGGGTCCCGGAGCCCTACCGCACCCAGGCGATCGAGCTCGGCCAGTTCTCGGTCGTGCTCTACATGGTGGCGTACGCCTTCACCGCCGCGGGGGCCTTCGCGGTCGTGATCATGCTGCGGCGCGAGGGGATCCAGGGGGACCGGATCGACGACTTTTCCGGGATGGCGCGCCGCGCGCCCGGGGCGGCGGCCGTGATGCTGGTCTTCCTGCTCTCGCTGGCCGGCATTCCGGCGACCGCGGGATTCATCGGCAAGTGGTGGCTCTTCGCGTCGGTGCTGCAGGGGAGCGGCTACCGCTGGCTGGCGGTGCTGGCGGCGCTCAACACCGCGGTCTCGCTCTACTACTACCTGCGGGTCGTCGTCCGGATGTACATGGAGATCCCGTCCGAGGAACTGCCGTACGCCGTGACCCCGTCGCTGACGGCGGCGGTGGTCCTGGCCGCGGTCGGGACGCTGGCGATCGGGCTCTGGCCGGAGCCGGTACTGAGGCTGGTTTCGGGCACGGCGCAGCTCCTGCCGTGACGACGGGGGACGGCGGTTCACCCGGTCGCGACAGGTCGTCCCGCGGGCCGTCGGGCGGCTTGGACCGCCCCCGGGAATCTGGTAGTCTCTCCGACCCGGAAGCCGGGCCTCCGGGCGGTCCGCTCCGCTTCATGGCTCAGATCCTGCGACAGGCAGCGCCCACCATGGCTGCCGTCTGGGTGTTGACCGGAGCGGTGTTGCTGCTGGGGTTCGGCGGGCGGTGGCTGGACGCGCGGTTCGGCAGCGGCCCCTGGCTGACGACCATCGGCCTGCTCGTGGGTGTGGTGGTCGGGATGTACGAGCTGGCGCGCGTGGCGCTGCGTGCCAGGCCGCCAGGCGGGAGCGGCCGATGAAGGGCGGGTGGCTCGCGGCCGTGGCGGCCGCGGCGGCCTGCGGGATGTTCTGCGGCGCCCTGGCGCGGGCCGTTCCGCTGCCCCGCCAGGACGCCGGGGCGCAGTACCTGAAGTTGAAGGCGGTCCGCACCGTCGGCCGCCTGGTGATCGTGGTCGCGGTCGTGGCCGCGGGGGTCGGATGGGCCGGGGGGAACCCGGTCGCCGTCACCGTGGGCGCGACGGCGGGGTGGCTCGCGGCAGCACTGCCGGAGCTGCTCGCCGCGCGGGGCCGCGGAGGAGACGAGGGAGCGAACGGATGATCTGGGCGACGCTGACCGGGATCCCGCTGGGACTGCTCGCTGCCGCGGGCGGCGAGGGCGGAGAATTCGACGCGGGCGAGGTCATCCTGCACCACGTCAGCAACGGCGCCGCCTGGATCGAAGATGCATGGTGGAGCCCCAGCAAGGCCGTGCTGGTGATGGTCGTCGCCGCGGTGCTGGTCATCCTCGGCGTCCGCCGCGCGCTCGCCGGCTACGACGAGAACGGCGTGCCGCGCACCCGCTGGGCGCAGGTCATGGACCCCTTCGTCGAGCACTTCTACCGCGACATCGCCCTCGCCTACGCCGGCCCGAAGTGGGCCAAGCGGGTTGCGCCGCTGCTCCTGACCTTCTTCTTCTTCATCCTGGCCAACAACCTGCTCGGCATGGTCCCCTGGGCCGACCTCGGCAACCTCGTGCGCGGCGCCGTCGTGTCCGGCGAGGCCGGGCCGGGCGGCTTCAAGCGCTTCGTGCTCGACGGGGCGGGGACCCCCACCGGCAACTTCAACGTCACCGCGGCGCTGGCGACCATCAGCTTCTTCGCGATCATCTACTTCGGCGTCCGGGCCCACGGCCTGATCGGCCACTTCTCGCAGCTCGCCCCCAAGGGCGTGGCCTGGCCCGTGCGCTGGTTCCTGCTGCTGCCGATCGAGACGATGTCGATGTTCGTCAAGCCCTTCGCGCTGACGATGCGACTCGCCGCCAACATGACGGCCGGGCACATGGCGATCCTGGCCATCCTGGCGATCATCTTCCTGCTCAACAGCGTGCTGATCGGGATCCCGGCGGTCGGGCTCGCGCTCGGCATCAGCCTGCTCGAGATCATCGTCTGTTTCGTCCAGGCGTACGTCTTCGCGCTGCTGTCCGGTGTGTTCATCGGCATGGCGATCGAATCCCACCACTAGGCATCGAAACGAACGGGCCCTGCATCGCGAGGGTCAGGGCCGGACGGAGGAGTTCCAAGCATGAGCAAGTTCCTGAGATTCGCTGGTCTGGTCCTGGTCCTGATGCTCGTCCTTGCGCCCGGCACCTCGGCCCTCGCCGCCGAAGGGGACGCGGCCGCCGGCACCCTGATGGATTTCGCCGGCCTCGGCGCCGGCATCGGTGCCGGGCTCGTCGCGGTCGGCGCCGGCATGGGCATCGGCCGGCTCGCCGCCGCCGCCGCGGAGGGGATCGCGCGCCAGCCGTCCGCCTCTTCGAGCATCGTGGGCGCGGTCAACCTGCCGCTGTTCCTGCTCGAAGGCGTCGCCATCATCGGCCTGGTCGTCTGCCTGCTCGTCGTCTTCACGCGCTGAGGCGGACGTGATGCCCGCCACGGCCATGGCGATCCTCGCCTCCTCCGGAGGCGGCGGGGGGAACCCGCTGCTCCGGGTCGATCCGGGGCTCGCCGTCTGGACGCTGATCGTCTTCTTCCTGATGCTGGTCGTGCTCCGGAAGTACGGCTGGGGGATGATGATCGACAAGCTCGACGCCCGGGACCGGGCGATCCGCGGCGCGATCGAGGAGGCGCGGGCCGAGCGGCTCGAGGCCGAGAAGCTCCTGCTCGATCAGAAGGCGCTGCTCGACCAGACGCGACGCGAGACGGCGTCGATGCTGCAGGCGGCCCAGCAGGACGCGGGAGCCGAGCGGCAGCGACTCGTCGAGCGGGCGCGGGAGGAATGCGAGCGGATCGTCGAGCGGGGCCGCGAGCAGATCGATCAGGAAACGCGCGCGGCGGTCGCGGAGGTGCGCAAGGTCGTGGCCGACCTGGCGATCAACGTGGCCGGGCGACTGCTCGACAAGAACCTCGACACCGCGGGACAGCGCGAGCTGGCCGAGAAGTTCGTCGGCGAACTCGAGCGCAAGGGCGGCGCCGAGGCCTGAGGTTCCGCCGCAGGATGACGTTCCGGGACGCGGGCGGCCGGCTGCGGTCGCCCGCGCTTCGTTTCGTCAGGGCAGCACGCCGGAGACGGTCCGGGCCGCGAGCAGCGCCTCGGCGCGCTCGCGCAACCAGGCCGCCCAGAGGTCGAGCGCAACGATGTCGTGGCCGGTCGGCGCGAACATCACGTAGAGCAGGTGCGATGCGCCGGGCCCGACGCTGGTCCGCAGCGAATCGGCGCTGGGGTTGCCGAACGGGCCGTCCGCATCGGCCAGGGCCAGGCGCCCCGCGAGATGGACGTCGGGCTTGTTGATCCCGGCGTACGACTCCCCCTCGCGGCCGAGGCGGGCCTCGATCGGTCCCGGTGCGAGCCGGTCGACGTCGTAGAGGCCGACCGGCAGCCCGGAGAGCACGGCCCACAGGTTCGCGAGGTCGACCGCCGGGTGGATCCGCGGGAACGGCTCGCCCTTCAGCAGCCGGCGCAGCAGGGCCTCGGGGCTCGGACGGTAGCGGGTCGGATCCATCCCGACGCTGCGGTAGAGCACGCGCGCGGGCTGCAACAGGTCGATCGCGCCGGCCGTCCGTCCCGCGTAGCGCGCCGTGAGGCGCTCCACCCCGGCAGCGATCTCCTCGCCGAGGGCTTCCTCGCCCTCGGGCGAAGGCGCGGCGTCGAAGGCCTCGACCATCGCGAGCGAGACGAGGTCCTTGATCTCCGGCGCCCGGGTCACGCGATCGATCCGCATCGTCATCGCCGTTCCTCGCGCCGGGAGCGTCGGGACCCGCGGCAGCGTCCGGCGCCGGATCGGGCATAATCCAGCGGTCCGGCCCCACCACCGCGAGGAGCGCGTCGCCGCCGCATGGTTTCAAAGCACGATCCCGTCGGCTCCGGGGCCGGCTCCGGCAGCGTCTCCCGCATCGGTCCCTGCGAGGTGCAGGGGCTCGCGTACCGCGCGGCGACCGGCGGAGTCTACCTCGCTCGGCGGCCCGGCAGCGATGCCCCGGTCCTCGCCGCGCGCCTGCGGCAATCGTCGGGGCTGCCGTCCGACGAGCACGAGGAGACCGGTGCCCGCGCCGCGCGCGGGCTTCACGCTGCGCTCGCGTTCGAGCACGCCGGGGCGGCCCGCGTCGTCGAGGCCGGGGAGAGCGAGGACGGCGCGTTCGTCGCCTGGGTGCGCCCGCCGGGGACACGCCTGGACGCCTTCACCGAGCGGGGCCTGGCGCTGCCCGCCGGGAACGTCGTGGAGATCGGCCGGCGGCTGGCGCAGGTCCTGGGAGCCGCGCACCGCGCCGGGCTCGTTCACGGCGATCTCCGGCCGCCGCACGTCGTGGTGGCCGGCGATGGGAGCCTGCAGCTCGTCGGTTTCGGTCTCGCCCTCGACGGCGCGGCTCCGTCGCTGCGCGAGGACGCCGCCTTCGCGCCGGTCGACTTCCTGTCCCCGGAGCAGGTGGCCGGCCGCGCGCCCGACCCGCGTTCGGACCTTTTCTCGCTCGCCGCGCTGCTCTACACACTCGCCTGCGGGCGGACGCCGTTCGGCGGGGAGTCGCCCTCGTCGGTGCTCTACCGGATCGTGAACGACCCGCCGCGCCCGCTGCGTCAAGTCGCCCCGGAGCTTCCGCCGGCCTTCGACGCCTTCTTCGCACGGGCGCTGGAGAAGGATCCCGAGGCCCGCTTTCCCGACGCGGCGGCCTTCGAGCGGGGGCTTGCGGAACTGGCGGAGCTCCCGCTTCCGCGCGGCCCGATCGAGCCGCCGGCCGGTGAGCCCGAGCGCCCGGAGGTCCAGGCCGGACTCGACTCGGGGACCGGCGCCGATCGGCCGGCCGCCGCGCGCGACACGCCACGCGCCGGCCGGACGCGGCCGTTGGCGATCCTCGCCGGCCTCGCCGCCGCGCTGCTCGCAGCAGTCCTGCTCTGGATCGTGCCCTACAGGCTGGGAGCGGACCCGTTCGCCGCGCGCCGCCGCGGGGTCGAGGACCAGCTCGAGCGGGCGCTCGGTCCGCTCGGCCGCGCGCTGCGGACGACCGAGCCGGAGCGCCGTCTCGCGGTCGAGACCGACCCCGCGGGCCTGGCCTGGGTCGTCGAAGGTGCGGCACGGCGCGACGCCGAGGGACGGCTCGCCTGGATCCCGGGCGGAACGGCACCGATCGTGCTGCGCGTCGACGACCCGTGCCGCGACGGGTCGGCGAGTTTCTTCCCGTCGTCCGCGCCCGAGCGGGTCGTGGTCGGGACGGTGCCGCGTCGCGAGGAGGTGCTGCTCGCGACCGACCCGGCCGGCGCGGAGGTGCTGATCGATGGGACGGCTCAGCCGGAAAGGACCCCGGCGCGCCTCGCGCTCGAGTCCTGCGCCGGCCACACGATCGAGCTGCGCGCGCCGGGGCGCAGCGCCCGGACGCTGACGCTGGCGGGCGACGAGCAGGTACGGGCCTGGCGCGAGGCGCTGGCCTCAGTCGTCCTGTCGCCGCTTCCCAAGGCATGGCTCGTCATCCCCCCCGCGCCTCCGGCGCTCGAGGTCGAAGTCCTGGCCCGGACCGAGGGGGGCCTCAAGCGCCTCGGAGTGGACGGGGAGACGCTCGAGCTCGACCCGGGCCGCTGGCGCCTGGTGCTTCGCGCCGCGGGCGCGCTCTACGAGCAGGAGCTGGAGGTCGAGTTGTCCGAGGGGGCGCGCACGACGCTCCCGGTGCGCTACCCTTCGCTCGGCTGGCTGTCGGTGCGTGCCGTGCCGCCCGGTGGGCCGGTGCTGGTCCGGCTGGGGCGCGGCCCGGAGGTCAGCCTCGGGGAGACGGCGATCGCGAAGCGCCCGCTGGTGGCGGGCGAGTACACCGTGATCCTCGTCCACCCGGCCAGTGGCGCGCGCACCACGCGAACGGTGCGCGTGCGTGCCGGCGAGACGGCGGAGGTCCGCGTGGGGAGCAACGAATGGTGAGCCCGGACTCCCGCTTTCCGGGCGCGATCGCGCTTCTCGTCGCCGTCGTGCTGGCGATCGCGCTGCCGGCGATCGCGAGCGACGGTGACGCCGCCGCGCTCGAGCGGCGCTACCTCGCAGCGCGCGATCTCGAGGCGACCGGACAACTCGGCCAGGCGCGCGACATGTATCGCGAGATCGTCGCGGTCGAGACGGGCAACCCGCGGCGCGACGACGCGCTGCTGGGGCTGACCCGGATTGCGCTCGGAGCCGATGGCCCCGAGGCTCCGATTCCGCGTACGACGTCCGCGGCGGCGCTGGTGGAGGCGCGGGCGAGGCTGTCGGCGATCGTCGATGCTCCTTCCGGTGCCGACGCCGCCCCCGAAGCGGCCTACTGGCTGGCGCTCCTGCAGCTCGACCCGCGCGCGCCCTTCTTCGATCCGTCGGCCGCCCAGGCTGCGTTGACCGCCTATCCGCGGCTCTACCCCGGCTCGCCCTTCAGCCGGGGCGCGATGGTGCGGGCGTCCGAGGTGCTGGTCGGCAGCGGCCGCGCCGACGCGGCGCGCCAGCTCGCCTTCCGTGCGCTCGCCGGCGGCGCTGCGGGGAACGAGGCGGCCAGGGCGTGGCGGGTGCTGGGCGAGGCCGAGGCCCGGGCTGGTCGGGTGCAACCGGCGCTGGTCGCGCTCGGTCGGTGCTTCGAAATCGCGCCGGGCGGGCCGCTCGCGCGCGAAGCGAAGGACCTGGCGACGATCCTCGACCGGAGCGCGTTCGGCCGCAGCCGCGGCACCGCCGGCGGCTACAGCCCTTCGGGCGAGCCGACGGGCCTCCCCGGGCGCGTCGTCGACCTGGCCGCACAGGCCGACGGAACGCTGATCGCGCTGCTTGCGCGCGACGGGCAACTCGTGACGATTGCGCCGGACGGGAAGGCGGGGAACCGGGCGACCGCGCTGGACGCGACGTCCGTCGCCATCGACCGCACCGGCCGGACCTGGCTCGCCGCACCCGGCAAGCTGCTGGTCGGCGACCGCGGGGCCACCATCCCGCTTCCCCCCGGCGCCGAGGTCGTGTCGATCGCACCGGTGGGGCCGCTGTCGGCCTGGATCGCCGATGCCGACCAGCGCCGGGTGGTGCGCCTGAACGGCGACGGGGCGATCGCGGTCACGGCTCCGCTGCCGCCGCGCGCCGATCCGGTGCGGATCGCGGCTGCCGCCGACGGCGGCGTCTGGGTGCTCGAGTCGCGGGGCCCCACCCTTCTTGGATACGGTCCCGGCGGCGAGCAGCGCGCAGCGATCGCGCTCGGCGACCCGGTGGAGAAACCGCTCGACGTGCGGACCGACGCGCTGGGGAACGTCTACCTGCTCGGAGCGAAGCCGATCGCGGTCTACGTCTTCGACCCCGCAGGGAAACTGGCGCTGACCTGGGAACCCGCGAGCGCCGCGCCGGGCGAGGAGTTCCCACGCCCCGCCCTGCTCGCGATCGACGGGGCCGGGGGGATCGCGATCTACGACGCGCGGCTGGAGAACGTGCGATGGTGGCGTTAGGGGTGCCGCGGTGACGCGCCGGATCCTCGCGGGTTGCCTCGCGGCCGCGCTCGCGGGCGTGGCCCCGTCGTGGTCCGCCGAGCAGGCCGCGCCGGTCGCGACGCCCGCGCCGGCCACGCCGCCGCCACCGGTCACGCTCGCGGCGCTCGACGACGACCTCGCCGCGGCCGCCGCGGCTTTCAACGCGACCGAATTCGAGCGTGCGCTCGAGCTCGCCCGCAACGCCGCGTCGGCGGCCGAGGTCGCGACGAGCGCGGCCGGGGCCGATCCGGCCGCCGCTGCCGCGCTGCGCGAGCGGCTGGCTCGGGCCTACGACCTCGGGGCGCAGTCGCGGCTCGCCCTCGGCGACCGGCGCAGCGCCGGCGAGTCGATCGAGCGCCTGCTGCGGACCCGCCCCGGGTACCGGGTCGATGCGGCCGCGAGTGGTCCCGCGTACGCCAAGCTGGTCGAGACGCGGCGTCAGCTGCTGGTCGGCTACATCGTCCCCGACTGCCGGCCGGTGGCGTGCGAGCGCGTGCTTGTCGACGGGCAGCCGGCCGAACTGGTTCCCGAGCACGGCTTCGCCGCGCTGGCAGGCCAGCGGGAGGTGGTGCTCGGCCGCCACAGCTTCCGCGACGCGCCCGCGGTACCGGTCAAGATCCCGCCCGGGGGCAAGGTCCCGCTCGCCGCGACGCTCGAGCAGACCTCGCGCGATCTCGTGGTCACCACGATCCCGCCCGGCGTCACCGTGCAGCTCAACGGCCGGCGCGTGGGCGTGACGGCCTCCGACCCCGGCGGGCAGCCGGCGTCGCTGCCGCTGACGATCGACTCGCTCGTCCCCGACCACTACGTGCTGGAGTTCGAGGCCCCCTGCCTGCGGAAGGTCGAGCAGCCGGTCGAACTGATCCTCGACGCGCAGGCCCCGGGGGCGCTGGTGCTCGACCCGGTGCGGCTGGAGCCGACGCGCGGCACGATCGACCTCAAGCCGCCCGCGGGCGAGGGGATCGTCACGCTCGACGGGCGCGAGGTCCAGCCGGCGACGATCGACACCTGTCCGGGCCGGCACGAGGTCTCGTGGACCAGCGGCGGGCGCCGCGTCTTCGTCCAGGCGCTCGATCTCGCCGCCGACGAGACGGTCGCCGTGCGACCCGTGCCGCGCCCGACCGTGGCCGTCGTCGAAGGGACCGGCCCGAACCTCCCGGCGGGTCTGGCTGCCGGCTGGAACATCGTGACGATCCCGGCCGAGCCGGGCGCCGCGCTCGTCCAGGGTGCGGCCGCGGCGATCGCCGGGCCCACGGATTCGCCGCCCCTCGTCCCCGCCGCGCGCCGGCTCCCGGCCGGAGGGCTGGCCGAACTGGTACGGCGCGCGGCCCCCGAAGCGGACCTGCTGATCCTGCCGCTGCCCGGGGGAGACGCTGCGCGGCGCCTGCAGCGCCTCGCGATCGTCGATCCGGCGCGCGGCCTGATCGAGTGGACGGCCTGGTCGGAGCGCGACGCGGCGGCGGCCCAGGCGGTCTCGGACCGGCTGGCCGGCAAGGACCTGTCGCTGATCGTCCCGCTCTTCGGCGTGGACCTCGCGCGGACCCGCGGCGGCCTGGTCGTCGCCGGGGTGCTGCCCGACGGCCCGGGAGCCGCGGCCGGCCTCGCACCTGGAATGCAGGTGCTGGCGATCGGCGGCCGCGGCGCCGAAGCGTTCGAAGGGCCGCTCGAGAAGCTCGCCGGGGCCGCCCCCGGCAAGCCGGTCGAGATCCGGGTGCGTGACACCGGCGGCGAAACGGACCGGAAGATCACTCCCGTGCCGGCGATCGACGCCCCGAACCCCGCGCAGCGGGCGCAGGGTCTCCTGCTGCCCGACGTCGCGCGGCTCGACGTGCTGCGCGTCGCCGGCAGCGAAAGCGAACGGGCGGCCGCGTCGGTGCGGGCCGCGCTGCTCCTGTCGGCGGCGGGGGCCGACGAGCTCGCGGCCCAGGCGCTCGACCGCGTGACGGTCGACGAGCGCCTCGACCCGGCCGGAGATGCCTGGGGGACCGTGCTCTACGTGCAGGAGACGGTGGCACGCCGGCTCGGCCGGAAGGACCTGGCCCAGGCCGCACACGCGCAGTGGGCCGTGCTGAAGGAAGCACGGCTGGGCGGCCGCCTCGGACCGCCGCTGGCGGCGGCGGGCGCGGCCGATTGACGCGGCGCCGGCCGACCCGCGTACAATCGGGCGCGCGCTCGATGCCCCCCGGACGGCAACGATCTCGCGCGGGAGCCAGATGGCCCAGCCCCTGGACACGGACGCACTCGGCGCGACCCTCGACGCGCTGCTGGCCTGCGTCGAGCGCCCGGCGGCGGCGATCGCCGCCGATGGCCGCGTGCTCGGGGCCAACGCCGCGTTCGTCGATCTCGCGCGTCGCGTCGCGCGCGGCTGGCCGGTCGCCGTCGAGGCGCTCTTCGCCCCGTCCGAGCACGCCCTCTTCCGCGCCCTCGTGCCGCACGCGATCGCTCCCGAGAGCTGGCGCGCGACCTTCGCCGACGGAACCGCGCGCTCGGTCCGGGCCCAGGTCGTGCCGGCGATCGGCGCATCGCTGGTGATCGTCGACGACGCGGCCGGCCCGCCCGCGGCGGCGAGCAGCGAGGCCGACCTGCGGCACGATGTCGCGGGGCCGCTGACCGCCGTGCTCGGTACGGCCGAGCTGATGCTGATGAAGGGCGCCGACCTGCCGCCCGCGGTGCGCGACGGGCTGACGCGGATCGTCCAGCACTGCGGCCGCATCTCCGAGATCCTCGCCTCCAGCCGGGCCCGCGAGGGCTCGCGCCGCGGAGGGCCGGCGTGAGCGGCCCGCGACCTCCCGCCGCCGCGCCCGGCGGCAGGATCCTGCTCGTCGATGACGACCGCGCGCTGCGCGAGATGGCCGCCGGTTTCCTGCGCTCGCTGGGCCACGAGGTGGACGACGTCGCGACGCTCGAGCAGGCCCGCGCGCGGATCCGGGCCCGGCCCTACGAGCTGGTGCTGGCCGACCTGATCCTCGAGCGCGGCACCGGGCTCGACCTGCTGGCGGAAGTCCGCGACGCGTCGATCCCCTGCGAGGTGATCATCATGACCGGGCACGGCGGAATCGAGTCGGCCGTGCAGGCGATTCGCGAGGGGGCGTACGACTACGTGACGAAGCCGCTCTCGCTGACGCGGCTCGCGCTCGACGTGGCGCGCGCGCTCGAGAAACGCCGGCTCGAGCAGGACGTGCAGCGCCTGGTGGCGGCGAAGGACAGCGCCTTCGGCGGGATCACGGCCGCTTCGGCCGCAATGCGCCCGGTCGTGTCGCTCCTGCGGCGCGCCGCGGACAGCGGAAGCAACCTCCTGCTGCTGGGCGAGTCGGGAACCGGCAAGGAGGTCGCAGCGCGCGCGGTCCACGAGCACTCCCGGCGCGCGGGGCGGCCGTTCGTCGCGGTGCACTGCGGCGCGCTGCCGGGAGAGCTGCTGGAGAGCGAGCTGTTCGGCCACGTGAAAGGGTCGTTCACCGGCGCCGATCGCGAGCGCAAGGGACTTTTCCTCGCGGCGCAGGGCGGCACCCTGTTCCTGGACGAGGTCGGCACCGCGCCGGCGCGGGTCCAGGTCGGGCTGCTGCGCGCGCTGCAGGAGCGTCGCGTCCGGCCGGTCGGCGCCGAGCAGGACCTGGCGGTCGACGTGCGGATCATCGCCGCGACCAACGCCGACCTCGACGCGGAGATGGCGGAAGGGCGCTTCCGTCTCGACCTCTACTACCGGCTCGCGACGTTCGTCGTGCAGATCCCGGCGCTGCGGGAGCGGCGCGAGGACATCCCGCTGCTCGTCGGGCCGCTGCTCGAGGACGCGGTGCGCCGCTCGGGACGCAAGGCGACCATCTCCCCGCGGGCGCTGGCCCGGCTCGCCGGCTACGACTGGCCGGGCAACGTCCGCGAGCTGGCGCACGTGCTCGAGCGCGCGGTCCTGCTGGCCGAAGGATCGGTGATCCGCGAGCAGGACCTTTCGCTGCCGGCTCGGGCCGAACCGGGGGGCGAGGTGCCGACCCTCGAAGAGGTCGAGCGCCGGCACATCGAGCAGGTCCTGGCGCTCTGCGGGGGGAACAAGGTCCGGGCGGCCCGCCTGCTCGGGATCCCGCGGCCGAATCTCTACCGGAAACTCGAGCGGTACGGGCTCGAGGCCGGGCCCTTCCCGGGCGAGTCGCCACCGCAGGAAGAACCGGTGGAGGCCTTGCCCGCCCAGCCCGTCGCCCAGCCCGCCGCCCAGCCCGCCGCCCAGCCCGTCGCCCACCCCGTCGCCCACCCCGCCGCCGCCCGCCGGCGGCAGTCGGACCTCTTCTGACCCGTTCCTGAGCTGGCCGTCTCCAGGCCGATTCCCGCGAAGTTCGCCGGGCGGCCGGCGGTCTTCGCGGCCCCACTGTCCGCGAACGGACAGGTTCGTGGGGCTCCGCAGCCCGGAAACCGGCCGAAGTCCGGCCTCGGCGGCCCGCGGACCCCGCTTTCGGGCAGGCCGGACCGCCGAAGTGTCAAAAATTCGCACTATCCCGCACGAGGCCTGTCTCCCGGCGGACAGTTTCCGCTCGGCGGGCCGGGGACCGGCCACCACTTTCCGGGCGCTTCCTCGCGAAAGTTCCTGAATCCACGGCCGAAGAGAGGCACAGGCTGCAAGGCAGCGGGGATGGCACAGCGGTTGCTCTTCGTCCCCGCATATGCGCAACGACCGAGCCGACGGAGTCGAGATGAAGGAGCAGGCACAAGGGGCCGTCCGGCCCGTCACGAAGACCGACGAGGCCGTGCGGCGCCTGCGCCCGGTGGACGGCTTCGTGGTCGGCGGCGACGCCGAGTGGGTCGGCGGCCAGAACCTCTGGCTGCTGCTCTCCCGCCCGGGCGAGCGCCTGATCGACTTCTTCGTCGAGGACGACGACCAGGAGCTTTCTCCCGACCCGGTGCCCTGCGCCTGCGCGGGGATCCTCCCGGACGGCACGGTGGTGATCGGAGAGGTCGACTGGGAACTCGACCGCTTCCTGTCGGAGATGTTGGACGAGCAGGGGAACGCCGCCGCGCGCTAGGCGCGGGGCAGGGGGTCAGGAACGCCATGATGACGAGTCCGTGCGAAGTGCTGCCGCGTGAAGACAAGGCGAAGCAACCGGCCGAGCCGCTGTACGGCCGGCTGATCCCGGCGACCCGCGACGACCTCCTGCGCATCGAGGCCGGCGCCACCGCGCAGGCCATCCACGCCGCCGTCGACGACGGCGCCCGGCCGGTCGAGATCCGTTTCGCCGGGCGGACGATCCACGCCCGCCCGCTCGACACCCGGCGCTTCGTCCGGGCGATGAGCCGCTTCGTCAGCCTCAACTGAGCGGCGGGGCCGACGATGGGTGCAGGCCTCGCCTCGCGCGAGCCGCGCGTTCTCGGAGGGCGGCTCATGGCGGCGCTCGCGTCGCAGGCCACGCACGACCTCAACAACCACCTCACCGCGGTGCTCGGCAAGGCGGAGTTCGGCCTGCTCGTCGCCGACCCCGAGCGCAAGAGCGCCGCGCTCTCGGGGATCCTGGAGGCGGGCGACGCGGCCCGGCGCCTGGTGGCCGATCTGCAGCGGCTCGCGGCCTACAGCGAGGGGGCGGGCGATCCCGTTCCTGCCGTCGAGGTCGCGCTGCTCGCGACGCGGCTGCTCGACCGCCGGTTGCGGCGCGCGGGGATCGAAGCGCACTGTCGCGGGACGGGGCCCGGCCCGGTCCGGTCGCGCGCAGCGGCGGCGACGCTGGCGCTGTGGTGCGCGCTGCGCCGCCTGCTCGAGGACAGCGTGGGCGCGGCGCCCCATGCCTGGGACCTGTCCGTCACCTGCGCCGGGCGCGACGACGAGATCGCGGTCCGGATCGAGGGGGCGACGCTCCAGCGGGGCACGCTCGACGCGCTCGCGATCCAGCTGGCCGACGTCGAGGCACGGCTGCAACGGCAGGGAGAGGCGCTCGTCATCGCGCTCTCCTAGGCGTCCAAAGGGTCAGGCGAACCCGCGCCGCCGGTGGCCGGCCACGACCCCCGCGAAGAGCACGAAGACGAAGATCGCGCCGCTGACCGCGCCGGGGAGCACCGGGCGCCCCGTCGCGTCGACGAAGGTCGGCAGCAGATTCGCCAGCACCAGGTTCAGCGCGATGTGCGCGATCATCACGAGGTAGAGGTTCCGCGACGCCTCGAGCAGCAGGCCGAGCATCACCGACATCGCGAACACGAAGGAGAGCGCGCCGAGATTGCGCCGCAGGTCGGATGACGGGTCGACGTGCTCGAGCGTGAAGCTGGCGGAGATCGCGGCGATCGCCGTCAACCGTCCCAGCCGGTGCTCGTCGAGGCCCAGCCGCGCCAGCACGCGCACCAGCGCGTTCTGCAGCATCCCGCGGTAGAAGAACTCCTCGGCCACCCCCCGCACGACCTGCGCAGCGATCGCCGCCGCCAGCACGCCGGGTGCTGCCGCCGGCACGCCGAGCCGCGCGCCGGCAAGGAGCCCGGTGATGAAGACGACCGCGGTCGTCACCCCCCAGGCGGCCAGCGCAAGGCGCAATGCGGAAGCCAGGCGGGACGACGTCGCGAAGGCGGCCAGGCGCGGGTAGACCTGCCGCAGGACCGGCAGGAGAGCGAGCGCTGCCCCGAGGAGTCCGAGGCCCGACCAGAGCCGGTAGAGCGCGTCGGCGAGCCGAGGGTCGGCGGACTGCGGCCCGATCCAGTCGAAGGCCCCGGTCAGGAGATCGCTCGTGATCCACTTCTCGCCGAGCAGGACGACGACCAGCGGCAGGAGCTGGGCCATGGTCGGCTCGTCGGGCCGCGGCAGTTCGCTCCAGAGGTCGAGCCCGCGGCGGCGGCCGGCGAGTTCGAGCAGCAGCAGCAGGAAGAACGCGGTGAAGAGCAGGCTGGAGACCGCGTCCGGCAGGCCCGGCCAGCGCGGCGTGCCGGCGTGAAACGAACGCAGCAGGCCCGAGGTGGCGATCGCCGAGACGAGCATCAGCGCGATCGCCGCGCGGACCCCCGGCGCGCGCGACGGAGAGGCCGGTGGGCCGGCGGGGAGGCGAGCGGCTTCGGACAAGCGGTCCTGAATCCTCGGCGGGGGGGCCCGGAGCGGCCCGCTGAGGAATTATGATCCGCGCGGCGGCCGCGTGCGGCCGGCCGAAGCGAGGCGCGCCATGACCCAGACGACGTCGCAGGCGAACTACACGGTTCCGGTGCTGGTCGGCGGGCTCGTCGGCGCGGTCCTGGCGGTCGTTCCGCCGTGCTGCTGCCTCTGCTGCTTCAACGCCCTGATCGCCGGGGCGATCGCCGGCGCGATGTACGCGCGCCCGGCCGGCTTCCCGCCGATCGAGCGCGGGGCGCTGATCGGGGCCCTCGCGGGAGCGCTCGCGGGGGCGGGGCGGTCGATCCTCGAGGCGATCGGGAACGCGGTGATGTCCCCCTGGATGGACGGCTGGGTCGACCAGGTCGCGCGCTACGGCGACTCGGAGGCCCGGGAGATGATCGAACAGTGGGCAGCCTTCGGGAGCCACGGCGGGCCTGGGTGGTTCCTGGCCGGGCTGGTCACGAGCGTCGGCGTCGGGGCCCTGCTGGGGGCCGCCGGCGGAATGCTCGGGCTGGCCCTCGCCCGCCGCCAGCCGCCGCCGCCGCCGCACTACGACGTTCCGCCCGTACCGCCGCTGCGCTACGACTTCCCGCCGCCACCGCCACCGCCACCGGCGCCCGGAACCGGACCTCCGCCGGATCCGCCGCCGCCACCTGCCGCGGAGCCCCCGCAAGCGGGGCCGCCGGCGTCGCTGCCCTGGCCGCCGCCACCGCCCGGAACGACCGCCGGTGACCCGCCGGCGGGAGGGGGCTCGGGCTGAGCCGGGGCGCGCGGGTTGGCGGAAGCGTGTGGGAATCGAACCCACCCGTGACCGGTGCGACCGACCACGCGACCGGTTTTGAAGACCGGGAGGGCCACCAGGCCCCATGCGCTTCCAGGCGCGAACGACGGCCGGATTGTAACCGGGGTCCCGCGGCCGGGAAGGCCGCAGCCCCGAGGGGGTGGACCGGGACCCCCCGGACAGGTTAGATTCTCCCGCCCATCTCGTTGAGGGGGGGGTGGAGCCCGGCGCGTGCCGGGACAACAGCTGCCGACACGGCGAGGCAACGACCGGGTCCATTGTCTGATCATGGGTAAGCGACTCTTCGTAGGAAACCTCCCCTACAGCGCCACCGCTGACGAACTGCGGGCGTTGTTCGCGGAGCTAGGCGACGTCACCGACGTCCACATCGTGATGGACCGCGAGACCCAGCGTCCTCGCGGCTTCGCCTTCGTCTCGTACGCATCCGACGAAGTCGGGGCCAAGGCGGCGGTGGAGATGAACGGCCGCTCGTTCGGCGGGCGTCCGCTCGTGGTCAACGAGGCGCGCGAGCGCGGCGAGGGCCCGCCGCCCGGGGCCAGGCCGTCCGGTCCGCGCCCCGGCGGCTACGGCGACCGTCCTCCGCGTCCCGGCGGGTTCGGCGACCGTCCGCCACGCCCGCCCGGCAGCGGTCCCGGCGGACCGCGTCCCGGTGGATTCCGGCCCCGCGGGGCCCCGATGCCGCCGCCCGAGCCGCTGCCGACGGAAGAGCGCCGGCCGCGCACCGCCCCCAAGAAGAAGGCCGAGTTCGACCGCGACCGCGTTCCCACCGGGCGCCCGCGCGAGGACGAGGACGAGAAGGGCGGCGCCAGCTGGCGGCAGTGGATCGACGAGGAGGAGTAGCGTCCCTTCGCGCTGCTCGAATCGCGGGGCCCGGCATGCCTCCGGGTCGATCGCGCCGCGGCAGGATCGCCTCGTCCCGCTAGTGTTCCGTCTCAAACAGAGCTTTACAACAAAGGCCGCCGAAGCGCCCGCAGGGCAAGGCGCGACGACGACGGCGTACTCCCGCCGTACGCCGAGGAGGAGCAACGCTGCCATGCGGGATGCAGCGGCGGCCGTCTGTAAAGATATGTTTGAGACGGGACACTAGTCCTGCCCCGGGTGTCCCGGCAGGCGCGCCCAGTCTCCGACCCCGCGTTCCGGCTCGACCTGGATCGTCGTGTGGTGGATGTCGAACCGCGACGCGAGCAGGCGGTTGACCCGCGCCAGCGTGGCCTGGGGCTCCGCACCGGCGCGCATCCGGACGTGCGCCGCCAGCGCCACGCGCCCGGGCGTGACGCACCAGACGTGGAGGTCGTGCACCGCCGCGACGCCGGCCTCGGCGACCAGCGCGCGCTCGATCGCCGCCGCGTCCTTGCCGGCCGGCGCGACGTCGAGCAGCACCTCCGCCGCCTCGCGCAGGATCCGCCAGGCCGAGACGGCGATCAGCGCCGCGACCGCGAGGCTGGCCGCCGGGTCGGCCCAGCTCCAGCCGAACGCCAGGATGACCAGCGCGGCGAGGATCGCCGCGCCGGAGCCGAGCAGGTCGCCGAGCACGTGGATCACGGCCGCGCGCAGGTTGAGGTTCCGCGCGAGGTCGTCGTCGTGGCCGGGCTCGTTGCCGTGGGAGTGGCCGCCCCGGTGGCGAAGCACGAAGAAGACCGCGAGGTTCACGGCGAAGCCGAGCGACGCGACGATCAGCATCAGCCGACCGTCGACCTCGACCGGGCGGAGTCCAGCCAGCCGCAGCACCGCCTCGTACGCGATCCGCACCAGCAGCAGCCAGAGCAGCACGGCGTTGGCCAGCGCGGCCAGCACCTCGGCGCGGTGAAACCCGAAGGTGAAGCGCGCGGTGTGCGGGCGGGTCGCGATCACCGCGGCAACGAGCGCCAGGACCAGCGCGGCGGAGTCGGCCAGCATGTGGACCGCGTCGGCGAGCAGCGCCAGCGAGCCCGAGAGGAAGCCGCCGACCGCCTCGACGGCGGCGAAGGCCAGCGTCAGCGCCAGGCCGAAGGCGAGCCGGCCGCGCGCGCTCCGTCCCGCGGAGTCCTCGCGAGCGTGATCCGCATGGTCGTGGCCGGCAGCGTCGTGCATGATGCGCGCGGAGCGTAGCCTGCGGATCGTCCCGGGGGCAAGGCGATCGCGGGTGGGGAGGGGTGATGAGGATCGGCGCAGCAGGACTCGTGCTGGCGGCGGCGGGTGCGGTGCTCTTCGCGGCGCGAACGCCGGCCGCCGCGCCGGCCAGGCCGACCGCGCCGCGTTCCGGTACGGCCGTCGCGCTCCCCGGTACCGCCACCGTCAAGGACGTCAAGGACGGCGACACGCTCGTCGTCGAGGACCGGGGCCGCGCGTTCACCGTACGGCTGATCGGGATCGACACGCCCGAGGAGCGGCACCCCGAGGCCGAGCCGCAGTACCTCGCCGCGGAGGCGCGCGAGGCGCTGGTGCGTCTCGTGGCGGGCCGGACGGTCACGCTGGTGGCCGACCCCGGCGCGGGCGACGACAAGTACGGGCGGTTCCTCGCCTACGTCGAGACGCCGGACGGGAAGGACGCCGGGGCCGAGTTGATCGCGACCGGCCTGGCGCGCGCGTTCGAGCGCTACGAGTTCGCGCGCAAGCCGCACTACCGCGAACTGGAACTCGCTGCGCGCGGGGCGGGGCGCGGCATCTGGCAGGACGGCGGCCTGGCCGAACTGCGCTGGATCGTCGCCTCGCACCGCGAGCCGATCGAGGTCTACGCGATGACCGGCGGGCGCTTCGCGGTCGTCGTCGAGGGCTGGGCGCGGGCCGGTCTCAAGGGACGCGCGCGCAGCAGGGACGATCGCGGTTCGCTCGGCGACGCGGTCTGGGAGGCGCACCGCGCGCTGGGTGCGCGACCGCACGATCCTCGGCACGCGCTCGAGATCCTCGAGGCCGCCGGATTCGTGCCGCTCAGTGCTCCGGCGCCGGCGCCAGCAGGTCCAGCGCCCGCGGATCGACCCGCCGCTCCGCCACCGCCGTCCCGTCGAGGGTCGTGAGGTCCTGCTGCGACATCTCCAGGCGCGGCGCGAAGGCGGCGTCGAGGAACGCGGCCGCCAGCCTTGCCGCCGGGTCGTCGCCGCAGCCCTCGATCGCCGAGGCGTCGGCAGGGGTGGCGCAGGCCAGGACCACTTCGCCGCGCGCGTACAGGCAGAGCCGTCCGCCGGCGTCGCCGACCGAGAACGGGGCCGCCGGGTGCAACTCGAAGCGTCGCGAGTCGAGCGCTCGCCCCGCGGCGCGCCCGACGGTCGGATCGCCGCCCGGCCGGAGGGCGGCCGGGAGGGCCAGCCCGAGCCGGCGCAACGCCCCGGGGTCGCGGTCGAGCACCTCGGCGAAGAGGTTCGCGCTCTCGTCGACCCGCCCGCGGCGCCACGCCGCGGCCCCCATTCGCGCGGCGATCCGCACGCGCAGCAGGACCTCCTCGGCGGGGAGAGCGGCGCGCGCGGCCGCGCCTTCGACGAGGCACCCCGCATCGTCGCCGGCGCCACAGACCGCTTCCGCGCGCAGCGCGCCCAGGTAGGCAGCCCGGAGTTCGGGCGGCTGCCCGGCGGGCGGCTCGAGCGGCTCGCGCAGCCAGGTGTCGACCAGGCGCCGGACGGCCGCGGGTCCGACGAGCTCGACCGCGTCGAGCTGAAGCCAGGGGGGGCGGCGAGCTGCGGCGTCTCCGCCGTCGATTCGTTGGTCGCTTCGAGGCCTCCGGCGAGCAGCACCGGCACGACGCGCCGGCCGGCGTACCAGGCGCGCAGCCGCTGGCCGGCGGCCGCGGCCCGCGCCGGGACCAGCGCCGACCAGCCGCAGACCGCGGCCCGCTCTTCGAGCAGCTCGGCCAGCGTGCTGCGGATCGCGCGCTCCAGCAGCGCCGACTCGGCGATCGTCGCCTCCTCGCTGCCGGACCAGTGCGCGGCGCGATCGGGCTCGTCGAGCGCGTGGCCGACAGCGGCCAGCGCGCGGTCCGGATGGCCGGCCAGCAGCAGCACCTGCGACGAGGTGAACAGCGCCTGCGACCGCGTGTACTGCTGGATGCGGCGCGGTGCGGCGCGCACCGCGAGGGCCATCGCACGCGCCGCGGCGGCGGCCTCGCCCAGCCGCCCCTCGGCCGCGTAGAGCGCGGCCAGGTCGCGCCACGGGTTCGCTTCCTCGTCCGGGACGCGGGTCGACTCGAGCAGCAGCCGCTCGGCCTCGTCGAATCGGCCGGCGTCCTGCGCGGCGACCGCGGCATTTCGCAGCGCCAGGCCGGCCGGCAGATCGAAGCGCCGCACCGCGGCGAGCACGGTGACGCAGGCCGGGTAACCGTCGAGCGCGCACAGGCCGTTCCGTCCGATCACCTCCTCCAGCGGGTCACCCGTCGCCAGCGCGCGCGCCGCCGCGGCGCGGGCTTCGTCCTCGCGGCCGAGCTTCATCAGCGGCCAGACGTCGAGCCCGTGCAGGTCGGGGTCGTAGAGCGCGCGCACGCGCGCGGAGTAGTCCAGCGTCTGTTCGAAGCGCCCGAGATCCGACGAGGCCCACATCAGGTGATAGAGCGCCTCGCGGTGCCAGCGCTCCATGCCGGGGCGGGCGACCCCGCCGGGCGACTCGGTCAGCGCGAGCGCGCGGCGGAAGTGCACGAGTGCGAGCGGGGTGTTTCCCTCGCCGTCGTGCAGCGCGCGCCCCAGCACCAGCTCGCCGACCGCGGAGCGGGGGTTCAGGGCGAGCGTGCGCTCGGCCAGCTCTCGGGCCCGGACGAACCGCCCCTCCTGCGCGGCGCGCAGCGCCTCCGCTTCGTGCTCGGGCAGGCGCGTCGAGCCGTGCGGCGGCTCGGCCGCGGCCGGCGCGATCCACGCGAGGGCAAGCACCAGCGCGAGCGCGACGGTGCGCGCGCGGCGCAGGTCGCCGGGGAACGGTCCGGGGATGGGCATGGATCGAGTCTACGCGGCCCGGCGGCAGGGCCCAAAGTGCCCGGCCCGGGCCCCGCGCGACGGGACCCGGGCCGTGACCGAGAGGAGAGGGAGTGGGAGAGGGGTCGGGTCTGGAGTTCGTCTCAGCGGGCCGCGCGCGTCTCGTCGCGCGGCGGTCCCGGTTCGTACGGCGGCACGGTCACGAGGCCGGAGGCCACGGTCGCGACGCGCAGCGGCTGGTGGGCCGACTGCGAGGAAGCGGACGAGTCGTGGCGCACGCCGACGAGATGGGTCAGGCCGCGCGCGTCCTCGCGCAGCACGAGGTGGGAGGCGGCGCCCGAGGCGTGCCCCGCGCTTCCCTCGCGGAAGACGCTGGCCACCGGGCGTCCGTCGATGAGGACCTGGACGAGGCTTCCCGTGCCGACGGGGCGGAGCACCACCGCACCACCCGGGAAGAGCTGGTCGCCGATCACGACCGGCCCGGCGACATCGGCGCCGAGCGTCGCGGCAGCCTGTGAGGTTCCCGCAGCGGCGGTCAGCCCCAGCGCGAGCACCGCGAACCCGTGAAACAGCGTCCTCGTGGTCATCGTTCCGTGCCTCCTTGGGCTGAGGGAAGGCAAGAGCGATGCCACGCGTCGCGGCGCGGCCCCGCGAACCGCTGCGAACGGTCCCACCGCGCCGTGGATCGCGGGATCGGAATCCCGCTGCCGGAAACCGGCATCGGTCCGGACAGGATGGCCGGACGCGCCCCGGCGGGGAGCGGTCAGCCGCGCTGTAACGTGGCGCGCGTCGCAGCCTCGAGCGGGCCGGCCAGCGCGTCGCTCACGATCGGGACCGGGTCGGCCACGCCGGGCGCCAGGACGATCCGGTGCGCGAACAGCGGCACGGCCAGCGCCGCCAGGTCGTCGGTCGAGACGAAGGCCCGGCCGCGCCGCATCGCGCGCGCCTGGAGCGCCGGAACCGCCTGGACCAGCGAGCGCGTCGACAGCCCCTGGGCGACCCGCGCGTCGTCGCGCGTGGCCCGCGCCAGGTCGACCAGGCAGGCCCGCAGCTCGGGCGCGAAGCGGATCTCCCGCTCGACCGCGTCGCGCGCTTCGAGCAGCTCGTCGCGGGTGATCTTCGGCCGGGAGGAAGGTTGCGGGTGCAGCCGCTGCCGGTAGCTGGCGACGACCTCGAGCTCGGCCTCGCGCGCGATCGGCACCATCCGGATCTTGAACAGGAAGCGGTCGAGCTGCGGTGCCGGGAGCGGGAAGGTCCCGGCGAGGCCGAGCGGGTTCTGGGTCGCGACGACCAGGAAGAGCGGGTCGAGCGGGTAGGTCACGTTGTCGACCGTGACCTGGCGCTCGGCCATCGCCTCGAGCAGCGCCGACTGCACCTTGGGCGAGGTCCGGTTGATCTCGTCGGCCAGGACGACGTGCGCGAAGACCGGGCCGGGCATGAACTCGAAGCGGGCGCGCTCCGGGTCGAAGACGGAAACGCCGGTGATGTCGGAGGGGAGCAGGTCGGGCGTGAACTGGATCCGGCGGAAGGCCGAGAGAGGCGAACCGTCGCCGTCGAGCGACTCGCCGAGCGCGCGTGCCAGCATCGTCTTGCCCGAGCCCGGGAAGTCCTCCAGCAGGACGTGCCCCCCGGCGAGCCAGGCGATGACGACGAGGTCGATCACGTCGTCACGGCCGATGATCGCCTCGCCGAGCCGCCCGGCGACGCGTTGTGCCACCTCCGCGGCCTCGGCCAGCCCGGTACCGTTCCTGCCGGACGGCTGCTCGCGCGCCTCGTCGATCGGGTTCCTGTCGGGCTCCACGTTTCGCCTCCGGTTTCGGGTCAGCGCGTTCGCACCCAGCGCCACGGGTCGAGCCGGCCCCACCATACCCTCCCGCGGGCGCCTCGTCGCGGGTCCGCCGCGCGCTGCCGCGCGACCGCGCGGGCCAGCTGCGCCGCCGCCACCGGGTCGGCGTCGCGGGCGCCGAATCGCGCGGCGAGGTGCGCGGCGGTGAGCGGTTCGATCGCTGCCGCGGTCCCCGCCGCGCGCGCAGCGAAGGCCTCGCGCGTTTCGCCGGGGGCGCGGACCAGCCCGGCTTCGGCCAGCCGGTCGAGTGCGGCGCGCAACGCCAGGCGTGCGGTGCGGTCCCGCCGCGCCGCAGCGGGGGCGACGCGCCGCCAGAGCTTGGCCGCGTGCCCCGCGCCGGCCCAGGCGAGCAGGGCCGAGCCGAGCACGAGCAGCGTCTCGCCTGGTCCCGGCAGCCGATAGGGGGGCGGGGCGTCGCGCCCGGGCCCGCTCGCACGCGGCCGCGCCATCTCGCCCAGCATCCGCTGGAGGTCCAGGCTCGGCGCCGCGAGCGGTGGATCGAGCGACGGCGGGGACGGATCGATCGGCACCCACCCGACGCCATCGAGGTACGTCTCGGCCCAGGCGTGCGCATCACCGGCGCGCAGCAGCAGCGCGGAGCCCCCGGCGCGGTTCGACTCTTCGTAGGCGTAGCCGGCCGCGACGCGCGACGGCAACCCCATCGACCGCAGCAGGTAGGCCGCGGCGTGGGCGAGGTGCACGCAGTAGCCGATCCGGTCCCCGAAGAGGAACGACGCGGTCGGGTCGTCGGCCGCGGCGTGGTGCGAGCGCAGCGAATACTGGGTGTGTCCTTCGAGCCAGATCGCGACCGCGAGCGCGCGGGCCCACGGATCCCCGGCGTATTCCGGCCGCAGCGTCGCGTCGATCTCGGCCGCCAGCGCCGCGTAGCGCGGATCGGCAGGGGCCTCCCGATAGGCGGCGTCGATTGCAGCCGGCCAGGCGGGGTTGCCGGCCGCGCGCCCCAGCAGCCGCGGCAGCGCCGCGGTCAGGACCATCGATCGCGTGTCGTAGGTCCGGCGGAACAGCGCAGGGTCGGCGTTGGCGACCGACTCGATCGTGAATCCGTCGGCCAGGACCGGCGGCAGGACGTGGTCGCGAACCAGCGAGACGGTCGCCTGGAGCGGGTCGCGAAACGCCGAGCCGGGGGGCAGCGCGTGCACCTCGGCCGCGCCCGGGGCGGGGAAGCCGGGGAAGAGGTCGGCATCGACCTCCTCTCCGGCCGCGCCGCCGCCGCGCGCCTGGACCAGGCGCCGGCCGTTGTGGACCGAGAAGGCGACCTGCCGGAAGTAGAGCACCCCGCCCGTCGGCCCGACGTCGTCGTGGAGCACCACGACCGCGACCGGCGCTTCGGCACCGCTCGACGAGTAGTCGTCCCGGAACGGCGCCATCTCGTCGAGGCGCTCACCGTGCCCGCCGCCGGGGACGGTCAGGCCGAGCGGGTTCTGCTCGCCGCGCGCCCGCGGCGTGCCGTCCGCGGCCGAGCCGCCGCCGCGCTCCCCCTGCGGCTCGCCCGAGAGGCGGAGCGGATCCTCGGAGGGCAGCCGCAGCAGGCCCAGCCCGGGAGCGAAGCGGACGAGCGTCGCGGCAGCGAGCAGCAGCAGCAGCGCGGCCAGCCAGGCCCGCCGGGCGCGCCCGGGGCGATAGAGCGCGAGCGAGCCGGCCACGCCCGCCACCGCGCCGAGCGCGGAGAAGACGAGCGCCGGGTGCCAGCCGGCGAGAAAGGCGCGGTCCGAGACGGCGTAGGGCAGGTGGATCGCGCCTCCGCGGTGCGGGGCGAACAGCAGCGCCACCGCGCCGACCAGCGCGGCGAGCGGCAGCAGGCGCATCGCGGGGACGCGGGCCGCGGCGTGGGCGAGGAGCAGGGCCGCGGCGAGCACCGGGAGCCCGATCGTCATCGCCTCGCGCGTCCTCGCCAGCAGGTCCGGCCACGGGACGAGCGCCGGCGGGAGGCGGTCGAGCAGGGTCGCGGCGAGCGGTCCCAGCCCGGCGACGAGCACCGCCGCCGCCGGGACGACCCACGCGCGCAACGCGCTCGGCGCGGTGCGCGCGCCGGCGAGGCCGCCGATCGCGGCCGCGGCGATCGCCACGGCGAGGCCGGACGCGCTCGCCGCCGGTGCGAACAGCAGCCCCGCCGACGCCGCGAGGACCACCGCGACGGGAAGACCCTGCACGAGGCCCTGGCGCGCGCTCATCGCGCGCCCGCCGCCGCGGCCGCTGCGGGGCCGAGCAGGTCGGCACCGGAGAGCACGGTCAGCCGGCCGCTGACGCGGTCGGCGAGCACGAGACGCACGCCGGTGGCGGCGAGCGGCGCGAGGCCGCGCACCAGCGCTTCGAAGGCGGGCGGCGGCCGGTGTTCGCGCAGCAGCGCCCGCGACAGCAGGCCGGTCGGGCGCACTCCCGGGCCGGCGTCCGCGGCCGCGACGATCGCGTAGCGCGACGGATCGGCCGCGACGTGCGAGAGGACGATCGGGAGCCAGCGGCTGGTGCGCGCCGGGACGACGAGCAGGACCGGACTGCCCGGCTCCGCGGCGCCGAGCGCGAGCGCGCCCGCGAGGTCGCTCGCGCCTCGCGCGCGGTGGCGCACCGAAGCCGCCAGCAGGTCCAGCGCGCGGTGCACGTCGCGCACCGGGGCCGGGGCACCGTCGCATGCGAACGGCAGGTCCTCCCCGAACAGGCCGCTCTCGAGGATGACCCGCGCGGCCGCGGCCGCGGCGTCGTCGCTCTCGCCGGCGACGAGGTAGAGCAGCGGCCTCCCCTCGGGGGAACGCGCGGGCTCGTGGGCCCGCACCATGAGCTGCCGGGAGCGGGCGTAGACCTTCCACAGGATCAGCCGCGCGGGGTCCGAGCGGGTGTAGGTCCGGAAGTCGACGAGGTCGCCGCGAGGCGGTCCCGACGGCCAGGCCAGGAGATCCCCGGTGGCGAGGCTGGTGGCCAGCTCCGCCGCCGACAGGCGTCCCGGGTCGGGCAGCGCGCGCACCGCGCGAGACTGCGGGACCCGGGCGGTGAATCGCCAGAGACCCAGCACGTCCTCGCCGCGCAGCTCGCGCACGATTTCCCCGGCCAGCGCCCGGTCGCGAAAGGTCACCCGCTCGACGCGCAGCGGGTTCCGCGCGGCAGGTGCGACCTGGCCCGCGGGGGCGAGCCAGGCGAGCCGCGGGGTGGCGGCGAGGGGCACGGCGCGGACCGGCAGCACGAGGCCCGTCGCGACCGGCCGCCCCTCGACCGCCTCGAGCGGCGGCGCCCCCGCGGAGCTGGCGCGGCGGAGGTCGCGCCGGGCGAGTGCGAGCGACAGCGCTGCCGCCGCGCCGGTACCGGCCAGCAGCGCGAGGCCCCAGAGGGCCGCGATCGTGACGACGAGGTCGATCCGGCCGCGTCCGAACCAGTAGGCCGCTGCGGCCGCGGCCAGCAGCAGGAAGCCGGCCGGCCGGATCGGGACCGCGCGGACCCAGGCGAAAAGACGCCCGGCCAGGGGGACGCGGGGAGGGGGCGGCGCCGCCCGGGGCGCGGTCGACATCGCTGCGAGTGTAGATGGGCGACGCGCCGGGTGCGAGGCGGCGGGGTGCGGGGCGCGTCCGGCGGTCGGCTGGTCGCCGCGGCCAAAAGCACTCACAATGCGCCGGTTGCCGGCCCGCTGGCCGGCCCGAGGTGAGCGTGATCATGAGCCATGCCGGAAAAGGACGGAGTGTGACGCGCGGGGCCCTCCTTGCGCTGGTCGTCGGGTGGTTGGCGTTCGCGGCGGGGTGCGGCAAGGGGAAGCCCGAGAAGCCGGAGTCGCCGCTCGACAAGATCCCGACCAAGGACGCGGTCGTGCTCGTCGGCGACAGGAAGATCTCCGGCGCGTGGCTCCGCAACTGGTGCGCGACGCAGGAGCTGCAGTTCCTGCGCGGCGGGATGCCGGTCCAGGTCGACGAGTACTCGCTGATCACCGCGGGCCGCCAGATCCTGACCAAGGTCGTGCTGATCGCGGGCGAGGCCGAGCGCCGCGGGATCGTCGTCAGCGACCAGGAGATCCAGGACCAGCTGAGCAAGGAGATGAAGCTGTTCCCTTCGACCGAGGCCTGGCGCGACCGGATGACCGCGTCGGGGATGACGGTCGAGGAGCGGAAGGAGCAGATCCGGCTCGAACTGCTCTTCAACAAGTACCGGGAGCAGATCGCGACGCCGGAGGTGGTGAAGACGCGCGCCAACCCGGAGATGGCCCGGGAGTACTACGACCGCTTCCCGCAGCAGTTCCAGCGCCCGCGCGCGGTCCACCTGGCGCACATCATGCGCTCGGTGGCGAAGGACGCGCCCCCCGACCAGCGCGAGAAGGAACGCGCCGCCATCGAGAAGGCGCGCGGCCGCGTGGCGAGCGGCGAGAAGTTCGAGGACGTGGCGCGCGAGGTGTCGACCGACGTCTCGGCGATCAAGGGGGGCGACATCAAGTGGGTCAACGAGCAGGCCCCGCTCGCGCCGGAGATCAAGGAGAAGGTGCTGGTCCTCAAGCCCGGCGAGATGAGCGCGATCATCGAGAGCCCGGCCGGGTATCACCTGTTCCAGGCGATCGAGGTCCAGGAGGCCGGAGTGGTCCCCTTCGAGGAGGCGCAGGAAGGGATCCAGAAGCAGCTGCTCGAGAAGGCGCTCCAGGTCTCGATGGAGCGCGCGGCCTCCGACCTGCAGCAGCAGACCAAGGTCCAGTTCCTCGACCTCAAGCCCTACATCGGCACGCCGCCGGAGAAGCCGGCCGGAACGCCGGCCGCCGGCGCGGCCGCGCCTCCGGGCGGTGCCGCACCGCCGGCGCCGCAGCAGGCTCCCACGAAGAACTAAGGGAGGCGCCGGCGCCACCGGACCAGGCCGGCCACCACGAGCGTCAGGAGCGGCAGGCCGGCCGTCAACGCCACCGCGATCCAGGCGGTCTGGCGACGCGTCAGGACGACCCGCGCCAGCGGACGTTCGCGCGCCGGGACGACGAGCGGTGCGTCGTCCGGCAGCAGCCAGGCGGTGGCGTTCATCGCCAGGCCGCGGTTGGCGAGCTGGTCGATCGCCGCGTTCGAGAACAGGTCGGCGTCGCCGCCGGCGACGATCCGGCCCGCTCCCACCCGGCCGCCGGCGACGATCGTCAGCGGGCCGGGCGCATCGCCGCCGTCGCGCGCAAAGCCGCTCGCGGCGTCGCCGAGGCTGGTCTCGCCCCACGCCTCCGGCGAGGTGCGCACCAGCGGCCGCGGCCCCGCGTGCTCGCCGCCAGCGCCGGCCCGGTGGGCGTCGTCGCCGTACCCGCCGGGCGCGGCCAGCGAACGCGCCATCCGGACCAGGACCGGCATGTCGGCCACCGGCGCCGTGATCGGGTCGCGCGGGTTGGCGAACGCGAAGAAGCTCTCGGGACCGAATGACGGCACGGCGTGCGCCGGGTCGAGCACGACATCGTCGCGCGCCGCGAGCCCCGCCCGCGCCAGCAGCGGTTCGAGCCCGCTCGAAGCGAAACCGCCGCCGCCGGGCCGCGGCACCGGCTCGAGCATCACCAGCGCCGCACCGCCGGCTTCGAGGTGCCGCTCGAGCGCGTCGCGTTCGCCGGGCAGCCACGGCGCGAGCGGCCCGGCGACGATCACGAGGTCGGTCCCCGCGGGAACGGCGGTCGCGCCGAGCGCGTCCCAGCTCCGGACCTCGAGGTCGGCCCGGGCCAGCATCTCGGCCCAGCGCGACAGCCCGGCCTCGCCCGGCGCGCCGGGATCGCGCTCTCCGTGGCCCGTCGCGAAGCGCACGACCGGGCGGCGCGCGCGCGTCACCGCCCGGATCGCCCCCGTCAGCGCCTCCTCGGCGCGCAGCGCGCGGACCGCCGGCGCCCCTTCCCAGGTGATCGCGCCGTCGTAGAGGACGAGATCCTCGGCGCGCAGCACCCGCCGGCGCCCGGCACCCTCGACGACGACGACGTTGACGCTCTCGCGCAGCGGGTCGAGGCCGAGCTCGCGCAGGCGCAGCGGCTCGCGCAACGGGTCGAGTTCCTCCAGCACGATCCGTCCCGGGGCCGCGGCCGCCAGCGTGCCGGCGACGGCCCGCAGCTCGGCGACGGCGTCCGCCGGCAGCTCCACCGAGGGATGGAGCAGCGACACGACGCGCACCGTCTCCGGGAGCGCGCGGAGTGCGGCCGCGGTCTCGGGCGCGAGCGTGTAGATCCGCGATCCGGTGAAGTCCCAGACCGGTCCGAGCCGGATCGCCGCGGCGTTCGCGAGCGCGAACAGGGCGAGCGCCAGCACGGCCGCCGCCCCGGCCGACCGCCGCGCCCCGCGCCCCGCGCCGCCGCGCAGGCGCTCGATCAGGCGCGCGGCGAGGAAGACGAAGAGGACCGTGCCGGAGAGCGGGTAGACGAGCCGTCGCGACGCGACGAGGCCGCGCGAGAACTCGTCCATCGTCGCGAGCAGGTTCAGCTGGTCCCATGCGGCGCGTGCCGCGGGAGCGCGCACCATGGCGCCGGCTGCGAGCGGCACCGTGAACAGCGCGACGAGGAAGACGAAGCCGAGGCAGGCGGCGACGACCTGGTTCCGGGTCGTGGCCGACGCGAAGAGACCGACCGCCAGCAGGTAGGCGCCGACCACCACGAGCCCGGCGAGCCCGGCGGCCGCGGCCGGGAGGTCGAGCGCTCCCGCGGTGCCGAGCAGGCTGAGAAACAGGGGAAACGGCGCCAGCAGCGCGAGGTAGAAGACGAGCGCACCGAGGAACTTGCCGGTCGCGATCTCGCCCGCGCTCACGGGCGCGGCCAGCAGGATCTCGATCGAGCCGGTCTGCCGCTCCTCCGCGACCAGCCGCATCGCGATCAGCGGCAGCACGACCAGCAACGGCAGCCAGAAGAGCGAGGCGGTGAAGAGCGCGCGCTGGACCTCGAGCAGCGGGGCCGAGGCGATCCCGGGGAGCGAGATCAGCGTGCTGAAGGCGTAGCCCAGCAGGGCGCTCGTGGCAGCGAGCACGACCCACGCCAGCGGCTGCTGGAACAGCGAGACGAGCTCGCGCCGCGCGACGACGGCGACGTGCGCGGGGGCTCGCGTCACCTCGGTTCCTCCCGCCCGGTCGCGGCGAGGAAGGCCGCTTCCAGCGAGGGGAGGCGACGGGACAGCTCGCGCAGCGCGATGCCGTGCGCGGCGGCGGCCCGTCCGACGGCCTCGCGCTCGTCGCCGGCAGCGGCGAACTCGAGCCGGCACCAGCCGTCGCCCAGGTCGTCCTCGGAGAGCGGCGGCCCCAGCCGCTCGAGTGCTCCCCGCAGCGCCGGGACGTCGGAGGCCGGGCACTCGACGCGGATCGCCGCCCCCACCGCTCCGGCCCGCAGCCCGGCGACGGTCCCCGCCGCGGAGACCCGCCCGCGGGCGAGGATCACGACGCGGTCGCACGTCTGTTCGACCTCGGCCAGCTGGTGCGACGAGAAGAGAATCGCGCGGCCCGGGGCGAGCGAACGGATCAGCCCGCGCGTCTCGGCTGCCTGCTGCGGGTCGAGACCGGCGGTCGGTTCGTCGAGCACGAGCACCGGCGGCGCGCCGAGCAGGGCCCCGGCCAGTCCGACGCGCTGGCGGAAGCCCCGCGACAGCGTCCCGATCAGGGCCCGCATCGCATCGCCCAGGCGGCAGGCTGCGGCCGCTTCGTCGATCGCGCGGGCGCGCTCGCGGCGCGGGATGTCCCCCAGGCCGGCACGGAAGTCGAGGTACTCCCGGACGCGCAGCTCGGGCGGCAGCGCGAGCTGCTCCGGCAGGTAGCCCAGCCGGCGCCGCGCCTCTCGCGGCCGCGCCACGATGTCGATTCCGTCGAGGCGGGCCGTCCCCTCGTCCGGCAACAGCACGCCGGCGACGATCCGGAGCGTCGTCGTCTTGCCGGCTCCGTTCGGGCCGAGCAGCCCCACGACCTCGCCCGGCGCGGCGGTGAAACTCACCCGATCCACCGCCTGCAGGCGGCCGAATCGCCGGCCGAGCCGGTCGGCCTCGATCACTCGGGCGGCTCGGCGCGGCGCTCCGGGATCGGCAGCCGGTCGGGAGCGTTCCACGTCAGGGGCGGAATCTCGTCCTTCACCTGGGTCCCGAAGAACCGGTAGTCGTCGTAGGTGACGACCTGGCGCGAGATGGTGCGGCGCTGGTCCTCGTGCACGAGCTGGAAGGTGAGCAGCTCGGCGCGCGTCGGGTAGGTGTACCCGTCGTGCTCGAAGTCGAACTCGACCGTCAGCTCGATCCCGACCGGGGGCGGTGCGAAGGGGATCCCGATGAACCGGAACGCGGTGAGGTAGCGCGCCAGCTCGGACTTGAGCCGCTCGTCCTGCAGGCTCGGCCGGGCCACGATGCGCACCAGGTTCCCGGAGCGGTACTCGACCTCGGCGGTGCCGGTCCACTCGGTGATCCGCCGCTGGCCGGCGACCGGCGCGGAGGTCTCCCACGAGACCGGGATCGCGAGCTTGTAGGGGGTGGTGTGCCAGTCGCCGACCGAGAAGCGCAGCGTGGAGCGGATTCCGGGCCGGAAGATCTGGGTCCAGAGCAGGGGATCGGGGAAGGGGAGATCGATCCGCTCCTCCTTCGTTTCGCCGGGCCGGGTGCGGAAGGCCCGGAACCCTTCCGGCCCCGCCCCTTCGCGCACCAGGAGGTAGTCGTAGACCTCGACCTTCTCGCGCTTCGCCTCTTCGTTCGAGTAGCGCGCCTGGCGCACGCTCTCCGTCACGGAGAAGCCGAGCGCGCGCCGGGCGTAACCGTTCGACTTGGCTTCCAGCACGCGCGCCAGCTCTTCGGGGAGCGGAGCCCACTCGGGCGGGTACGGCCCCTCGTCGTGCGTCCCGGGCGGCGCGGCCCAGGCCGCGACGAACACGGCCGCGCAGACGAGCACCGCGGCAGCCGGCCTCACGCCTCCCCCTGGCGGCCGATGAAGGAGAAACCGGCCGCCTCGCGGTGGATCCGGCGCAGCGTCGCGAGCGCGCCGCGGCCGAGCTGGGGCGCGAGTCGCGCCGCTTCGAGATCCTGGTCGGTGCCCGAGACGACGGTGTTGTCGGTGCAGAGCGCAACCGGGACGCCGGCGTCGAGGAAGCGCAGGATCGGGTGCGGAGCCCCCCGGGCCACCGCGCCGGTCTGGTAGTTCGACGAGGGGCAGCACTCGACGCAGATCCGGTCCTTCGCCAGCCGGCGCAACAGGGCGCGGTCGGTGATCGCGGAGCAGCCGTGGCCGATCCGCTGCGCGCCCAGCTCGTCGATCGCCTCCCAGACGTATTCCGGCCCGGCCGCCTCGCCCGCGTGCACGGTCAGCCCGAGCCCTCCCTTGCGCGCGATCTCGAACGACTCGCGGAAGAGGTGCGGCGGGTTGCCGCGCTCGGGACCGGCGATGTCGAAGCCCACCACCCCCGTTCGCTCGTGCAGGTGCTCGGCCTCCGCGATCGCCTGGCGGGCCAGAATCTTGGCGATGTGCGGCCCGTGCTGGCGCATCGCGATCACGACCAGGCCGCAGCGGATCCGGGGGTGGGTCTTCTGGACGTGGTTGAAGCCCGACAGGACCGCGCGGATCGCCTGCCGCACGGTCAGGCCGGCGTAGGTGTGGATGACCGGCGAGTAGCGCAGCTCCAGCACGTCGACACGGTGGGCCAGGGCCTCCCGCACGATCGCGATCGAGGCCTCGCGCACGTTCTCGTAGAACTGCGTGATCCAGAGCGGGTAGTAGAACTTGTCGAGATAGGAGAGGAGCGAGCCCTCCTCCTCCGGTTGCAGCACCAGCCGGCGGTGCATCTCCGCCGCCGTCTCGACCGGGTTCAGGCCGTGGTGCCGGAGCAGCCGCCACTGGGTCCGGAGCGGGATCGAACCGTCGACGTGCTGGTGCAGCTCCACCTTGCGGAGCGCCTGGATCGACGCGGGGATCTTCGGCCTGCGGGCCGCCATCGGCTCAGCGGTCCGCGGCTTCAGGCTCGGCTGGAACACCGTCGAAAGCGTGGTCCGCACCGGGGGGTTCGACGGTCAGCAGGGCGGCCCAGCGGGGCCGGGCGGGCGGCGTGCCGAGCAGGCGCAGGTTCGCGGCGCCCTGCCCGCAATCGGAGCAATCGGGATTCGTCTGCCAGTGGTGGCGGAAGACGCAGTCCTTCATGTTGTACCAGACGCGGAACTTCCAGCAGTAGAAGTCGTCGCGTGGACCGCGCGGGCCGATCTGCACCGGCACACCTCCGGGACGGGCGGGCAGGATAACAAACGGTCCGGGGCGGGGCCAGAATGGAAAGACCATGGCGGAACTGGCGTCGAACCGGGATTTCACCCCTGCCCTGCGGCGGGCCGGAACCGGCCTCGCCGGGCTGCACCTCCTGGTCGCGGCCTGGGCCTGGTGGCGGGTGCTGCACCGCGGGGCGGGACAGGCCGACATCGTCGGCGTCGCCTTCGCGTTCCTGATCACGGCGCTGGCGGCGAGCCTCGTCGCGACCTGGCCGCTCGTGGCGCGCCGCGGGGCGCGGGCCGCGGCGGCCTGGGTCGCCGCCGCGTTGCTGGCGCTGCCGGTCAACGCGTGGCTCGGCGTGCGCTCCGCCGAGCCCCGCTACCGCTACGAGATCTCGCTCTCGAGCGGCCTGTACGAGGCACCGGACGGCGCTTTCCGCTGGAGCGTCACGCTGGCCGAGCCGTTCGCCGCGGGTCAGCACGCCCTGCTCGAGATCGAGCGCGACGGGCGCGCGACGACGTTGCCGATCGCGCTGCGGCGCTCGCCGCGCGACAACGTCGCTGCCGGGGCCTGGGGCATGACGCTGCGGCCGCTCGGCGAGGGGCGCTACTGGCTCACCATCGGGACCGCGTGGGTGCGCGGCGGGCCGCAGTATTTCCTGCTCGAGTGGGCGGGGACGACCCCGCGACTGGAGGAGATCGAGCGCGGTCTCGCGGTCGAGGACGGCCGCGCGCACTGGGACTGCCGGGACTGGAGCGAGCCGGCCCGCGGGAGTCCTGCGACGGACGATCCCTGCCGGCAGGACGGCACGCTGCCGCCGGTCCGCGCCTGCCGGCTGGAGCGGCTCGCGGAGGTGTGCGATGCGGCGCTCGCGCCGGCAGCGGGATGCGAGCCCGAGAGCGCGGGGGACTCGCCGGCCGTCGTCGCCTGTCTCGAGCGGCGGGCCCGGGACGGGGACCCGCTGGCCTGGGACGCCCTGGTGCTGGCCACGACGGTGGCTCGCGACGGACGCACCCTCTACGACCTGCTGGCCCGCTCGCTCGCGGCCGAGCAACCGCGCGACCCGGTGTGTGCCGCGCTGCGCCACGGCGCGCGGCTGCTCGCCGCCGGCCGCCGGCTCGGGCGCTGGTGGGAGTGGGTGCGCCTCGACGGGGCCCGGACGCTGCTCGCGGCGCGCGGCGTGCCGGGTGCGGAGACGGCGCAGTGCCCCGCGCTGCCTCCCGTCGCCGCCGAGCTTGCGCGCGAGCGGCCGGCGCTGGCGTGGGAGGCCGCCCTCGTGGCGCGCGACGCCGGGCGCGGCGACGAGTCGTGCACGCGGGTGCTGGCGCTGGCGGCGAGCGGTGACATCGACCGACTGGCACCGTCCGATCGGGAGGCCGCCGGCGCCTGGCGCGCTGCCTGCGCCGCGCGCGCCGCCGCTAGCCCCGCTTCAGCCCGGTGAGCCGCCGGACGATCTCGTCTTCGCCCGGGAAGTCGCCCGACTGGTGCTTGCTGAAGACCAGTTCGCCCTCGGCGAAGATGTCGAACACGCCGCCCGAGCCGCCGACCAGCTCGGGCTCGGCACCGACCTCGGTCCGGATCCTGGCCGCGAGACTCGCGGCCCTGGGGAGGTAGTTTCAAGCCGTGCAGTAGACGATCCGCACCTTCATCGAAGAGTCCCTCCATGTGGATGCGACCGGTGATCCTATCCCGGAAGCGCGGCGCCGGCCCGGGACCCTGCGGCGGCGTCGCGGCGCCGCGGCGGACCCGGCTCAGCGCGTGGCGAGCAGGCCGTCGGGTGCGAGCGCGATGCTCCGGTTCCGGCCCTGGTCCTTCGCGCTGTAGAGCGCCTGGTCGGCGGCCCGCAGCAGGTCCTCCGCGCCGGCCGCGACCGGCGGCCTCAGCGTGGAGACGCCGACGCTGATCGTCACGACCCCGGACGGGAGGTTCCCGGGGTGCGCAATCGCGAGCCGCTCGACGGCCTGGCGGAGTCGGTCGGCGACGGTGAACGCGCCGACCTCGTCGGTCTCCGGGAAGACGCAGGTGAATTCCTCGCCGCCATAACGGAAACACTGGTCCGAGGTGCGCACCGTCTCGTCGATCGCGGCTGCGACGGCACGCAGCGCGTTGTCTCCCGCCTCGTGACCGAAACGGTCGTTGAAGGCCTTGAACCGGTCGATGTCGATCATCGCGACCGAGAGGAAGCGCTGGAACCGCTTGGCCAGCTCGAACGAGTGCCGATATTCCTCGTCGAAATGCCGCCGGTTGCCGATGCCGGTCAGGCCGTCGACGCGCGTCATCCGCTCGAGCAGCAGGTTCTTCTCCTGCAGCGCGGCCTGCAGGTCGAGAATCCGGCGGCCCGCCGTAAGGCGGGCCATCAGCTCGTCGCGGTGCCAGGGCTTGCCGACGAAGTCGTCCGCCCCCGCCTCCAGCGCCTCGGCGGCGTCGCGGCTCTCGGACTTCGAGGTCAGGAGAATGACGTAGACATAGCGGCCGAGCTCGCCGCCGCGGATCTTCTGGACCAGCTGGAGGCCGTCCATCTCCGGCATCATCCAGTCGGTGACGACGAGTCCGATCTGTTCGGCGCGCAGGACGTCCCACGCCTCGCGCCCGTCGACGGCGGCGACGACGTCGTAGCCCATCCGAGCGACGGCTGCGGTGAGCATCCGCCGGGAGACCGGCTCGTCCTCGACGACCAGGATCCGCATCAGGCCGAGAACTCCTTCGTGAACGCGGCGACTCGCTCGAGCTCGGCGGCGAGGTCGCCGGCCAGCGCGGAGAGCCCGGTCCCGTCGCCGGCCCGCCCGCGGCTCTCGATCGCGTAGGCAATGTCACGGGCCCGGCCGGCCGCCAGGTTCGCGGCCGCACCCTTGATGCTGTGCGCCGTCGAGGTCACCTCTTTCAGGTCCCCGGCGGAGAGCGCAGTCTCCAGCCGCGCGAGGCGCTGGCGGGCGTCGTCGAGGAAGAGATCGAGCAGTTCCCGATAGAACTCCCGATCGTCCCCGGCGCGGGCCAGGCCATCGGCGAGATCGACCGGACAGGCATCGGACGACACGGTCATGCCACCCTCTCGACCGGTGCGGGCCCGATCCGGTCGGTCTGCGCCCCTCCCCCAGCGGGGTCCTGGGAGAATGTAGGCGGCCCGGGGCGTCCGGCCCAGTCCGGCGTTGCGCTCGGCCGGCCCGCGGCGAGAATGGCGGGAACGCCGGGAGAAAAAGCCCCCGGCGGGGAGTCCCGGCCGTGCCGCTCGCCCCTTCCCGAGACCTCGAAACGGTCCCCAATCCGGCGCCGGAGCGCCCCTACCGGATCCGGATGGTGGCCCCGGAATTCACCTGCCTGTGCCCCCGGACGGGCCAGCCCGACTTCGCGGCGATCGAGATCGACTACGTTCCCGGCCCCCGCCTGGTCGAACTGAAGTCGCTCAAGCAGTACCTCTGGTCATGGCGGGACGAGGGGATCTTCCACGAGGCGGTGACCAACCGGATCCTCGGCGACCTCTGCCGGGTCCTCGACCCGGCCTGGATGCGCGTCACCGGCCACTTCAGGGTCCGGGGGGGGGTGACGACGACCGTCGTCGCCCAGCACGGGACGCCGCCTGCGACGATGCCGGAGTTTCCGGCCGCGCAGGGGCTCTGAGGCCGGCGTGGCCGGGCCGCGCGCACGCACGATCGAGATCTTCCCGAACGGCGAGGTGGGGGTCGTCTGGGACGACGGCCGCGAGGATTTCCACGCCGCCCGGACGCTGCGGCTGGCCTGCCCCTGTGCGCAGTGCGTCGACGAACTGACCGGCGAGAAGCGCCTCGATCCGGCGCGGGTCCACGCCGCGCTGCGGGCACTCCACTGGGCGCCGGTCGGGCACTACGCGGTGCAGTTCCGCTGGTCCGACGGGCACGACACCGGGCTGTTCACCTTCGACTACCTGCGGGCACTCGGCGACGGGGGCCCGGGAGGCCTCGCGGTCTAGGCGCCCCCTCGCGCGGGGCCGGCAGCGCCGGCCCCGTGCGAGGGGGGTGTCAGTCCGGCCGCGGTTCGGAGCGGCCGCCGCGCTAGGGGTTCGCGCCGATGCCGGCCGGGAGTCCGAGGTGCGGCAGCCAGAGCAACTGGGGCAGCGTGCCGGGCAGGAGCGCCAGCGCCGGCTCCAGCCACGGGACGGACGCCGTCGATGCGGGCAGGACGCTCGCCGCCCCGGCCGCCTTCGGTGCCGCCGACGGCGGAATCGACTGCGTCCACAGGCCGCTCCCGCGCCCCGCACGGATCGAGACCGGCCACGGGCTGCCGGCGTCGCCCCCGTAGATGTTGGGGTCGAGGTAGGAGTTGTCGGTCATGTTGGGCGAGCCGAGGCCCCGGGGGTTCTCCTCCTGGGCCATCACGGCGGACGGGACGACGAGCAGGGCGGCAAGCAGCGCGAGCCGCGGTACGACGCGAAGGGTGAGGCTCATCAGCGGACCTCCTTGGCGAGCGCGGGCGCCGCTTCGGCGTGACCGCGCGGATCGAGCAGGGGGCGCACGTCCTCTGCGCCCGGGGGGAACGACTCCAGGAAACGAACGACGTGACGGAGCGACCGCAACGCGGCGCGGGCCTCGGCCTGGTCGCGCTCGCGCACGCCCAGCCGCCAGAGTTCGAGGTAGACGTCGAAGAGCTCGGGTGCCAGGTCGAGCTTGCGCGCGAGCCGCCGGGCCTGGCCGAGCAGTGCGCGCGCCGCGTCGCCGCGGCGGCGCAGACCCTCGACCCGCGACTCCTCGACCAGGGTGTGAACGACCACCTGCGACAGCCCGCGGGCCTCGGCCACGGCCCGCGCGCGCCGCGCCCAGTCGACCGCCTGCGGCAGGCGGCCGCGCCGGCGTTCGATCGCCGCCAGCGCCGCCATGCCGGCCGCTTCGAGCTGCGGCTCGCCGCCGCGCCGTGCCCCGTCGATCGCCTCCAGCCAGGCCTCGAGCGCAGCGTCGAGCTGACCGTCCGCCTCGAGGCATTGCGCGTTGAGCGCGGGGGCGCCGGCCTCGATCTCGGCCGGCCACGGGCGCGGCACCTCGCGCAGCGCCGCGTGCGCGGCCCGCGCGAGCAACGGCTGCCCCAGGCCGAACGCGACGCGGACGACGAGGAAGAGCGCCCACGCGCGGTCTTCCGGGGCCAGCGTCTCGGCCATCAGGTCGTCGAGGATGGCGCGCGCCGCGTGGAACCGGCCGGCCGCCGCCAGGGCGCGCGCGGTACCGATCCGGCTGCGGGCTCGCGGACGCGGGCTTCCCGTTTCGAGGGCCCGCACCTCGGCCTGTTCGTAGAGCAGCAGCGCGCGCGCCACCTCCCCGGCCAGGCCGGCCTGGCGGGCGCGCGCCAGGAGGTCCTCCAGCGGCCACTGGTCCAGTCCCTCCTGTTCGAGCCGTGACAGCTCGTGCGACAGTTCCAGCCGTTCCGCGAGCAGTCCGAGCCGGACGCGGTACAGCCGGGAGAGCGCCATGAGCTTGAGAGCAGAGACCCGGGACTTCCCGTTCTCGAGTCGCGATAGCAGGGAGCGCGTGACCGGTTCCGGCTCCTGCATCGTCAGCCGCTCGACGTCCTCGAGCGTCAGCCGCCGCGACTCTCGAAGGGCCCGGATGTAGCTCCCGAACCGCTTCGATCCTGCAACCACTTGTCCTCCCTTGCCGGGCGGCGGCGACGGCGCCCCCAACCTGGCGCCCAGGTCCACCCGGCGGCGGGAGAGGAATTACGCGGATACGCGGCGCGGATCGAGCGCTTCACGAGGGAAAGGACGTCGATACCGCGGGGAATTCCCAAGCCCACGCCCCGCCGCGGAGAACGGCGTCCCAGCCCCGCAACACCCGCGGAGGACCCCGCGGCGGACTGCGACGCTGCGCAGGGGAGGACCCACGCCGGCCGGCCGTGGATCCGGGGACGGCACCGGGGAAGGGCGGGGGGGCCGGAGGCGTCCGATCGCTCGCGCCGGCCGGCAGGCGAGTGCGGTCCGCGGGCGTACGGTACACCGCGCCCGCCGGGCGCAGCGCACCGCACCTCGTTCCCGCGTCCTGGCTGCTCCAGTGCGGCGCAGCTCAGCCAGAGCCGCCGCGCCGGTCGGCGGTCAGACCTCTTCTTCCGCCCGGGCGAGCTTCTCGCGGACCTTCTCGCGGACCTTCTCGCTCATCTCGCCGATCTTCTCGCCGGCCTTGCCGTACTTGTCCGAGGCCCAGCGGCCCATCTGCTCGCGCGTCTCCCGCCCGCTCTTGGGCGAGGTCAGCAGCGCGATCCCGGCCCCCACGAGGCCGCCGAGGATGAATGCACCGAGAATGGCGAGTCCGCCCGACCCACGATCGTCGTCCATTGTCATTTCCTCCTGCTGGGAGCGTTGGTGCGGGGTTTCCGGAGCAACCAGCGTACGACCTTGTACGCCGTGACCAGGCCGGCCGCCAGCGGAGTGCGGCTCCTGAGCGAAGACACCGCGCCTTCCAGTTGGTGCGCCAACGGCGGGAGCTGATTGAGCACGTCGCTCGCCCGGGCGACCGACTCGCTGGTCTTGCGCGCGTTCGCCAGCGTGATTTCCAGGTCGGGGACCAGGCGGGTCACGGCCGTACGGATCTCCCGCACGGCGGCCCGCGCCTCGCCGATCAGCTGCACCAGGTAGACGGTGAGGACGGCCAGGAGCGCGACGGCCGCGGCGGCCAGTACGATCCAAAGCACCGAAGTGTCCATGGGGCCTTTGTACCACGCGCGCCGCGCCGGTGACACCGCGCCGGATGGCGCCGCCGGCGGGCGGGCTAGCCCGGACCAGCGGGCGGGTTAGAATCAGCGGTCCGATGATCCGACCATCCCGCGATTCCTCCGGGCACGAGATCGTCGTGGCCTGTGCATCGCCCGCCGACGACGGCGTGGCCGCGGCGCTGGCCCGGCATCCCGGTGTCCGGTTCGCCGAGCACCCGCCGCTCGCCGGTCCCGCGCTCGCCGCTGTGGCGGCCGGGGCCGACGTGCTCGTGACGCGGGCCTGGCAGCGCGTCGATCGCGCCGTGCTCGGCGCGGGCGGGGGCCGACTCCGCGCCGTCGTCCAGGGGTCCGCGGGGCTCGACAACGTCGATCACGAGGCGGCCGCGGAGCTGGGGGTCGAGGTCGTCGCCGTCGATCCCGGCAACGCGACGGGGGTCGCGGAACTGACTCTCCTGTCGCTGATCGCGCTCTGGCGCGGGCTTCCCGCGCACTGGAACGCGACCGCGCTCGGCCGCTGGCCCGATCGCGAACGGCTGCCCGACCGCGAGATCGCCGGGAAGACGCTCGGGCTCGTCGGCCTGGGCCGGGTCGGGACGCGGGTCAGCCGCCGCGCCCGGGCCTGCGAGATGACGGTGCTGGCCGTCGATCCCTACATCCCGGCGGAGACCTTCGCGGCCGCGGGCGCGCTGCGGGTCGCTTCGCTGGCGGAACTGCTGCCCCGCTGCGACGCGCTCAGCCTGCATTGTCCCCTGACGGACGAGACGCGGGGGATGATCGGCGCCGCCCAGCTGGCCCGGCTGCCGGAGGGCGCGCTGCTGGTCAACACCGCGCGCGGCGGAATCGTGGACGAGTCGGCGCTGGCGGCCGCACTCGACTCGGGACGCCTCGCGGGAGCGGCGCTCGACGTGTTCGAGCACGAGCCGGTCGTCGTTCCCGGGATCGCCTCACACCCGAAGGTGCTCGCCACGCCGCACCTCGCAGGTCACACGGTCGAATCGCACCTCGCACGCGCCCGGAACCTCGCCGAGGCACTGGAAGCGCTCGTCGTCCGACTGGCGCCGGAGGGTTGTCGATGAAGCGGGACCGGGCCGTGCGCGTCCTCGTCGTCGCGCTGCTCGCGCTGGCGCTCGCCGCGCTCGCGCCGGCCGGCGCGGCCAAGAAGAAGAGCCGCGCCGCGCCCAGGAAGAAGGCCGTCGCCGCCGCGCCGCTGCCGAAGCTCCCCGACGTGCCGCCGCTGGTGCTCGAGGCGGCCGGGACGGGGGAATTCGTTCGCGGCGTCGTCGTGCCGGGGTCGCGCCTCGCAGGGGTCGTCGTCTGGCCGCGGCGTGACGCGCTGGAGCGGCAGGGCCTTCCGGCCGGTTCGGCGCTGGTCTCCGCCCAGCTCGCTGCGCTCGCGGCGTCGGCCGCGGAGCCCGGCGCGACGCCGCTCGTGGAACTCCTGCCGGACGGGATCGCGGTCGGGGCGCGCGTCGATGCCGGCGACGAGGCCCGACTCGCGCGCCTGCTGGCGGCGCTGGCCACGCCGCGCCCGGCGCCCGACGGGCCGCGTCAGCAGGCGCTCGAGCGCCTGCAGCGCATGGCGAGCGAGCACTGGTCGAACCCCGAGACCGTGGCGCGTCGCGCCGCGCTCGGGCTGCTCTACCCGGGGAGCCGGTTCCCCTGGGATCCGATCCCCGGTCCGCAGGCGGTCAACGACGCCGATGCGGGCGCGCGGGCGGTCGTCTTCGCCGCGGTCCGCGAAGCGCCGGTGCGATTCTTCGTTGCCGGCCCCTCCGGTCTGGCGAGCCGGCTGTCCGGCCAGCTTCCCCATCGCAGCGGTCCGGCGCCCGCCGCGGAGGCCCCGCTCCCGGCGGCGCGGGCGCCCCTCTCCGCGCTGGTCGACGAGGAGGACGGCAGCGGGTCGCCGGGGAAGGTCGGGCTCGTGCTCGCGTTCTCGCTGGCGGGCCCCGCCGCGACCCCGACCCAGCAGGCGACGCTCGCCGTGCTGGCCGAGGGGCTGACCGAGGGCGAGGGCTCGCTGTCACAGCGCCTGAAAGTCGTGCTGGGCGAGCCCGCGCCGGCGCGGGTGGACCTCGTGCGCGGCAACGGCGGCGACGCGGCCCTGGTGCTGAGCGCGCTCGTCCCCGCCCCGTCGGCCGGCCTCGGGTGGAACGTGCTGAGCGGCGCCGTCAACTCGGTTCGGACGATCGCGCTGCGCGACGACGCGATCTACCGCGCGCGGCGCCGCCTGGTCGAGAGATCGCTGGCGCGGCGGACCGACCCGGCCGCGGCGCTGCTCGACGCCTTCGCGGGCGGGCCGGCCGCCGCCGCGACGCCGGCCGTGACGCGCGCCGGCGACGTGCAGGCCGCGGCGCAGCAGGCCCTCGTCCCGGAGCGCCAGGCGTCGGTCGCGGCCGGCCCGCTCCCCGACGAGCTCGCCGAGATCCCGGAGTTCCGGCAGGCGCTGCGCCTGGCGTGGGAGCGCTTCGACCCGCTGTCGGAGACGATGATGCAGTCCGGCGACGCGGCCGAGCGCGACACCGCCGCGGCGCAGGAACTGGCGCGGGCGGCGCTGGCCGCGCTCGCCGACGGGGCGGCCCCCGCTTTCGACCCGCGCTACCACGCGACCTACCGCGTGCGCGAGGAGACGCCGGCCGGTCCGATCGAGTCGACGCTGCGGGTGGTCGCTTCCGCGGAAGGGATCTCGTGGTCGATCGACGCCGCGGACTGGACGATCGAGGCCGAAGAGCGGGCGGGGAAGGGGAGCGCGTCCCCGGACGGCGTGATCCACCTGCCGCAGCCGAACCGGCTGCTCGCGATGGCACTCCGCGAGCCGGCGATCCTGCTGGCGAGCGTGGTCGACGGGTCGGTTGCGGCGGAGGCGGTGCGCGCCGCCTGCGACGGGGCGCTATGCCCGGCGCTGCGGGCGGAGCTGGAGGACGGTTCGATCCTCACGCTCGTGCTCGACGAGGCGACGAAGATGCCGCGCGCGCTGCGCACCTGGTGGCCGGGCAAGGACGAGAGCCGCGTACCCGACGAGCAGGTCCGCTACATCGGCTGGCGCAAGGCCGGCCCGGTGCGCGTCGCGGAGCTGGTTTCGGTCGAGGATGCGCTCGGCACCACCCGCCGGGTCGCGCTCGAAGAGTGGAGCTGGCCGTGAGCGCAGCCGGCCGGCGATCCCCGTCCCACGGAGGGCAAGGCAGTCGCTCGACCGCGTCGTGGTCCGGATCGCGGGCGATTCGGGCGACGGGATCCAGGTCACCGGCGGTCAGCTGACGTCGACCTCCGCCCTCGCCGGCAACGACGTCGCGACGCTCCCCGACTTCCCCGCCGAGATTCGTGCGCCGGCGGGGACCCTCCCCGGCGTTTCCGGGTTCCAGCTGCAGTTCTCCGCCTCGGAGATCATGACGCCCGGCGACCAGGCCGACGTGCTGGTGGCCTTCAACCCGGCCGCGCTCAAGGTCCACCTCAAGGACCTCAAGCGCGGCGGGATCCTGATCGTCAACGAGGATGCCTTCGACGAGAACGGGCTGCGGAAGGCCGGCCTCGCCGCGAATCCGCTCGACGACGGCACGCTCGCCAACACCACGCTCCACCGCGTGGCGATCTCGCGCCTGACGCGGGAGGCGCTCGCCGAGACCGGGCTCGGCGCCAAGGACGCCGAGCGCTGCAAGAACTTCTTCGCGCTCGGCATCCTCTACTGGCTCTACGGCCGGCCGATCGACCCGACCGCGCGCTGGATCCGGGACAAGTACGCGAAACGCCCCGAGCTGGCCGAGGCCAACGAGAAGGTGCTGCGCGCCGGGTTCAACTACGGCAACACGGTGCGGATCTTCCAGAGCGTGTACGAGGTCCCCCCGGCGCGTCTCGAACCGGGGCTCTACCGCAACCTCGACGGCAACGAGGCGATCGCGCTGGCGCTCGCGAGCATCGCCCAGCGTTCGGGGATGCGCGTCGTCCTCGGCAGCTACCCGATCACCCCTGCCTCGACCGTGCTGCACGCCTGCAGCCGGCTGAAACCGTACGGCGTCGTCGCCTACCAGGCCGAGGACGAGATCGCGAGCATCGGGGCCGCGCTCGGGGCCGCGTTCGGCGGCGCGCTCGGCGTGACCGCGACGAGCGGGCCCGGCATGGCGCTCAAGGGCGAGATGCTCGGCCTGGCGACGATGGTCGAGCTGCCGCTGCTCGTCTTCGACATCCAGCGCGCCGGTCCTTCGACCGGCATGCCGACCAAGACCGAGCAGTCGGACCTGCTGATGGCGATGTTCGGCCGTCACGGCGAATCGCCCCTGCCGATCCTGGCGCCCGCGACCCCGTCGGACTGCTTCTGGATCACGCTCGAGGCCGCGCGGATCGCGATCCGCTATCGCACCCCGGTGATCGTGCTCTCCGAGGGCTACCTCGCGAGCGGCTCCGAGCCGTTCCGGGTCCCGACCCCCGAGCAGATCCCGGTGCTCGACCCCGCCTATCTGACCGACCCGGAACGCTTCGCCGGGACCTACGCGCGCGACCCTCTGACCCTGGCCCGCCCCTGGATCCCGGCCGGCACGCCCGGGCTCCAGCACCGGATCGGGGGGCTCGAGAAGGACGACCTCGGGCAGGTCTCCTACGACGCCCAGAACCACCAGCGGATGGTCGCGCTGCGGGCCGGCAAGATCGCGGGGATCGCGGACGACATCCCGCCGGCACGCCTCGAGGAGGGGGTGATCGGCGACGAGCTGCTGGTCGTCGGCTGGGGTTCGACCTACGGCGCGATCACCCAGGCGGTGCGCGAGGAGCGCGCCGCGGGCCGGCAGGTGGCGAGCCTGCACCTGCGCCACCTGAACCCGCTGCCGCGCGGTCTCGAGCAGCTCCTGGACGCCTTCCCGCGCGTGCTCGTGCCCGAACTCAACCTGGGCCAGCTGCTCTGGCTCCTTTCCGCACGATTCCACCTCGACGCCGTCGGCTTCCACAAGGTGCAAGGCGTCCCGTTCCGGGTCGACGAGCTGCGTGCGCGCATCGCCGAGCTGCTGGGAGCCTGAGATGGCCGCCCCCGACACGCCGCCGCTCACCCGGAAGGACTTCGCCTCCGACCAGGAGGTGCGCTGGTGCCCCGGCTGCGGCGACTACGCGATCCTGAGCGCGGTCCAGGCCGTCTTCGCGAAGCTCGGCCTGGCGCGGGAGCGCACGGTCATCGTGTCGGGGATCGGCTGCTCCTCGCGCTTCCCGTACTACATGAACACCTACGGCTTCCACACCCTGCACGGGCGCGCGCCGGGGATCGCGACCGGGCTCAGGCTGGCCAACCCGGGGCTGTCGGTCTGGGTGGTGACGGGCGACGGGGACGCGCTGGCCATCGGCGCCAACCACTTCCTCCACGCGATGCGGCGCAACGTGGACCTGAAGATCCTGCTCTTCAACAACCGGATCTACGGGTTGACTAAGGGTCAGTTCTCGCCGACATCGGCCCGCGGCCAGCGAAGCCCCTCGACCCCGCTCGGTTCCCTGGACGCGCCGTTCAACCCGCTGGCCCTCGCGCTCGGGGCCGGGGCGACGTTCGTCGCGCGCAGCGTCGATCGCTTCGGGGCCCACCTCGCGGAGGTCCTCGAGCGGGCGGCCGCGCACCGCGGGACCGCTTTCGTCGAGATCTACCAGAACTGCAACATCTTCAACGACGGCACCTTCGGCTACCTGACGGACAAGGACGGACGGGTCGATCACGCGATCTACCTGAAGCCGGGAGAGCCGCTCCTTTTCGGCCGCGCCGGGGAGTTCGGCCTCGGCCTCGGGCCGGGGGGAGAACTGGTTCGGGTCGCCGCCGGCGTTGCCCCGGGAGCCGTGCTGAAGCACGACCCGGCGGCAGCGAACCCGGCCCGCGCGTTCGCTCTCGCCCAGCTCGACCACCCGGACTTCCCGGTCCCGCTCGGGGTTTTCCGCGCCGTCGGGAGGCCGACGCTCGAGGCGGAGCACGAACGGCAGGCCGAGGAGGCCCGGCGCGGCTCGCCGCCCGATCTCGCCCGGCTCCTGGCGGGCCCCGAAACCTGGGAGGTCGGGGGTAGCTGAAGGCCCGGCCGGACGCCCTGCGCGCCAGTTTCGGGTTGACACGGGGCAGGGGGGCGGGTAGCCTTCCGCGGTTTTGTTTTGCGACCCCGCGCGGCGGGGCAAGGTGCCTTCCTGCGCCGCGCGGCGCTTCTCAGCACGGTTTGAAAGAGGAAAGCAGCATGCGCACGTACTTCCCGTCCAAGGGTGAGATCCCGCGCGACTGGTGGGTGGTGGACGCGACCGGCATCCCCCTCGGCCGCCTCGCCACCGTGGTGGCCCATCACCTCCGGGGCAAGAACAAGACCGGCTTCGTCCCGTTCCTCGACACGGGTGACTTCGTGATCGTCGTGAACGCCGACAAGGCCGTCCTGACCGGCCGGAAACTGGACCAGAAGATGTACCACCACCACAGCGGCCACCCCGGCGGGATCTACCATTCGACCGCGCGCGTGCTGCTGAGCCAGCGTCCCGAGAAGGCCGTCGAACTGGCGGTCTGGGGGATGCTCCCCAAGAACAAGCTCGGCCGGCGGCTGTACACGAAGCTCAAGGTCTACCGCGGAGGGGACCACCCTCACCGGGCGCAGAAGCCGAAGGTGCTCGAGGTCGTGGCCCCCGCCAGGAGTGAGTCATGAGCGCGATGATCCAGTACAACGGCACCGGCCGGCGCAAGGAAGCCGTGGCTCGCGTCTACGTCCGTCCCGGGACGGGCGTGGTGCGCGTCAACAACCGTCCCTTCGACGACTACTTCCCGCAGGCAACCCTGCGGATGATGATCGAGAAGCCGCTGGCGCTCACGGAGACCCGCGAGAAGCTCGACGTGATCGCGACCATCGCGGGCGGCGGCCCCACCGGGCAGGCCGGGGCCATGCGGCTCGGCATCGCCCGCGCATTGCTCGAGTTCGACGCCTCGCTCCGCCCGAAGCTCAAGGTGGAGGGGCTGCTGACGCGCGACGCGCGTGAAGTGGAACGCAAGAAATACGGCCAGCCGGGGGCGAGGAAGCGCTTCCAGTTCAGCAAGCGCTGACGGTGCGCCCCCTCGGGCGTCGGGCCCGGGGGGTGCGGATCAGCCGACTGGCGACAACTCAAGGCGTCCGCCTTCCTCGAGGCGGAGCCTGCCATCGGAGGGAATCGTGGATCAGACCGTCGCAGTCAGCCTGCGCGAGCTGCTCGAGGTTGGCGCGCACTTCGGCCACCAGCGCAGCCGCTGGAACCCCGCCATGCGCCCGTACATCTTCGGGCTGCGCGGGGGCGTCTACGTCATCGACCTGCAGAAGACCGTGGTCCTGCTGCAGGACGCGATCAACTTCACCCGCGATCTGGCGGCGCAGGGGAAGATCGTGCTGTTCGTCGGCACCAAGAAGCAGGCCCAGGAGATCGTCGTTCGCGAGGCCCGGCGCTGCGAGATGTTCTACGTCGACGAGCGCTGGCTGGGCGGACTGCTCACGAACTGGGCGACCGTGAAGCGCTCGATCGACAAGCTCAAGGAACTCGAGACGCTCGAGACCGACGCCAAGTTCGCGCACCTGACCAAGAAGGAGCGCCTGTCGCTGGCGAAGACCCGCACGCGCCTCGACAAGACCCTGTCCGGCATCAAGGACATGGGGCGCCGCCCGGATGCGATCTTCATCGTCGACGTCGGCCGCGAGACGATCGCCGTCGACGAGGCGAACAAGCTCGGCATCCCCGTGATCGGGATCGTCGACACCAACTCGGACCCGAGCCGGATCGATTTCCCGGTTCCGGCGAACGACGACGCGATCCGCTCGATCGAGCTGATCACGAGCCGGCTCGCCGACGCGGTCAACGAAGGCCGGAACATCTGGCGCTCGCAGCGGCCCGAGCGCACCCAGCGCCCGGCGCGCCGGCGGACGGGACGCGACGACGCGGCGGCCGACACGGCCCCGGTCGCGACGCTGGAGGAGACCGAGGTGACGGCCCCCGTCGCGCCGGACGCCCCCCCCGCGGCGCCCGACAGCCCCGGCCCGTCGATCGAACAGGCGTGACCGGCCGCCCCGCGGCAAGCCCCGCGGGCCCGGCCTGAGAGGAATCCGATGAACATTGCGGCGAGCGACGTGAAGAAACTCCGCGACATGACCGGCGCGGGGATGATGGACTGCAAGGAAGCCCTCGCGGCGGGCCACGGCGACTTCGACGAGGCGATCGACTTCCTGCGCAAGAAGGGGCTCTCCAAGGCGGCCAAGAAGACCGATCGCGAGACCAGGGAAGGCCTGGTCGACGCGAAGGTCGAAGGGCGTCGCGGGGCGCTGATCCAGGTCGGCTGCGAGACCGACTTCGTGGCCCGGACCGACGACTTCACCGGTTTCGTCGCGGCGCTGCTCCAGAAGGCGTTCAACGAGAAGGTCGGCTCGGCGGAGCAGCTGCTGGCGCGGCCGTACAGCGGCGATGGCGGCGTCAGCGTCCACGACGTCGTCACCGAGAAGATCGCCAAGCTGGGCGAGAACATGCAGGTCGCCCGGGTCGCCTACTTCGAGGCCCCGAAGGGCGGGGTTCACGCCTACATCCACCCCGGGAACCGGGTCGGCGTGCTGCTCGAGGTCCAGGGGGACGACGCCGTGCTCGCCGCGCTCGCGCCGACGGTTCACGACCTCGCGATGCAGGTCGCGGCCGCCGCGCCGTCGTTCGTGCGCCGCGACGAGGTCGACGCGGCGACGCTCGACAAGGAGCGCGAGATCGCGCGCGAGCAGCTCAAGGAGTCGGGCAAGCCGGCCCCCGTGATCGAGAAGATCGTCGACGGGAAGATCGCGAAGTACTACGAGGAGGCCTGCCTGCTCGAGCAGCCCTTCATCAAGGACGACTCGAAGAAGGTCGCCGACGTCGTGCGGGAAGCGGCCGGCGGCAAGCCGTTCGAGATCGTCCGTTTCGCGCGCTTCGTCCTGGGCGGCTGAGGCGCGGCGGTGGACGCCGGCGACCCCGGGCGCGCCCCCTCCGCCGGCGGCGAGCCGCGCTATCGCCGGATCCTGCTCAAGCTCTCCGGCGAGGCGCTGCTCGGCTCGCGCGAATTCGGGATCGACCCGGCGGTCGTGCAGGCCATCGCCCGCGAGGTCGCGGCCGTCCACGCGCTCGGCGTGCAGGTCGGGATGGTGCTCGGCGGCGGGAACATCTTCCGCGGCGTGGCGACGGCGGCGCGTGGCGGCGTCGATCGCGTCACCGGCGACCAGATGGGGATGCTGGCGACCGTCATGAACTCGCTGGCCTTCCAGGACGGGCTCGAGGCCGTGGGGGTGGAGACGCGGGTCCTCTCCGCGGTGGCCATGCCCCAGCTGGCCGAGCCGTTCATCCGCCGGCGTGCGATCCGCCACCTCGAGAAGGGCCGGATCGTGATTCTGGCGGCCGGCACCGGCAACCCCTACTTCACGACCGACACCGCGGCGGCGCTGCGCGCGATGGAGCTGCGCGCCGAAGTGCTGATGAAGGCGACGAAGGTCGACGGGATCTACGACAAGGACCCCAAGCTGCACGCCGACGCCGTGCTCTTCGCGGAGATCAGCTACCGCGAGGTGATGACCCGGCAGCTGGCGGTGATGGATGCGACCGCGATCACGCTCTGCATGGACAACCGGATGCCGATCCTCGTCTTCAACCTGATGCGGCCGGGCAGCATCGTCGCGGCGGTGAAGGGCGAGACGATCGGGTCGATCGTAAAGGAGTGACGACGATGATCGAGAAGGTCTTCACCGACGCCGAGAAGAGGATGGACCAGGCGGTCGAGGCCGTGAAGCGGGAGCTCTCCGGCCTGCGCACGGGAAGGGCCTCGGTCTCGATCCTCGACGGCATCTCGGTCGACTACTACGGCTCGCCGACCCCGCTCGCCCAGATGTGCAAGCTCTCGACTCCGGACGCGGGGACGATCGTGGCCCAGCCGTTCGATCCGTCGGTGATCAAGGACGTCGAGAAGGCGATCAAGGTCGCGGACCTCGGCCTGAATCCGAGCAACGACGGCAAGGTCATCCGGATCCCGATCCCGCCGCTGACGGAAGAGCGCCGGAAGCAGCTCGTCAAGAAGGTCGGCCAGATCGTCGAGGACGGGAAGAACGGCGTGCGGCAGGTCCGGCGCGATGCCAACGAAGAGGTCAAGAAGCTCGAGAAGGACGGGAAGGTGTCGGAAGACGACGCCCGCCGCAGCCTGGAGCGGGTGCAGAAGCTGACCGACGACCACTCGAAGAGGCTCGACGACCTCGGCAAGGCGAAGGACAAGGAGCTGATGGAGTTCTGATGCCGGGCGCGGCGGCTGTGCTCCTGGCCGCCGGCTCCGGCCGTCGGCTCTCCGCGGGCCGGCCCAAGGCGCTGGTGCCGGTCGGCGGGCGCCCGCTCGTCCACTGGTCGGCCGCGCTCTTCGCGTCCCTTCCGCTGTTCGAGGAGATCGTGCTCGTCGTGCCCGACGGCCCGGAAGGGTCCGAGGTGGCACGCGCGGCCGGTCTCGGCCTCCGCGCCGCGGTCGTGCCCGGGGGCGCGCGCCGGCGTGACTCGGTGCGCGCCGGCCTGGCCGCCGTGCGGCGCGCGGAGTTCGTGCTGGTGCACGACACCGCCCGGCCGCTCGCCACGGCCGCGCTCGTCGGGCGCGTCCTCGAGGCGGCCCGCGGGACCGGGGCGGCCGTTCCGGGAATCGCGGTCGCCGACGCGCTGGTGCGCGGCGCCTCCGGGCTCGTCGCCGACGAGGTCTCGCGCGACGCGCTCTTCGGGGTCCAGACCCCGCAGGGGTTCGCGTGCGAGGTCCTTCGAGCCGCTCACGAGCAGGCGCCGCACGACTGGGACGCCGCGGACGACGGTGCGCTGGTGCGGGCGTTGGGCCGGCCGGTCGCGCTCGTGGCGGGCGAGGTGGAGAACATCAAGGTGACCTTCCCTGACGATGTCGCGCGCGCCGAGGCGATCCTCGCGGCACGCGCCGCCGCGCCGGAGCGGAGGGGAGAGCGGGAAGCGATGACGCCGCGCGTGGGAATCGGATGGGACGTCCACCCGCTCGTCGCCGGCCGGCCGTTCCGGCTGGCGGGGATCGAGATCAGCGCGGAATTCGGGCCCGAGGGTCACTCCGACGGCGACCCGCTGGCGCACGCGGTGGCCGACGCGCTGCTCGGCGCCGCCGCGCTCGGCGACATCGGCCAGCTCTTTCCGGACACCGACCCGCGCTGCGCCGGGCTGCCGGGAAGCGACCTCCTGCGGCGCACCGTGCTCCACCTCGCCGCGCACGGCTACCGCCCGGCGCAGGTCGACGCGGTGCTGGTCGTCGATGCGCCGAAGATCGCGCCGCACCGCGAGGCGATCGGGCGGGCGCTGGCCGAAGCGCTCGGCCTCCCGGAAGATGGGGTCTCGGTCAAGGGAAAGCGCACCGAGGGGTTGGGCGGCCTGGCCGGCGGCCGGGGCGTCGCATGCCATGCCGTCGCCACCGTGACGCGAAGCGCCTGAAGGGGAATCACCGATGCCGCGAGACAGCCGGAAAGGAAAGCACGGCCCGTCGCGTCCGGGCGGCGCGCCGCCGCGCGGCGAGCGCAGGGCCCCGCCGGGCGGGCCTCGCGGCGCGAAAGGCGCGGCGCGCCCCGCCGGCCGGCCCGGGCCGGGGGAGAGGCCTTCGGCGCGACCCGGCGGAAAGCCGCCGCGCGCCGGGGTCCGCGACGACGAGCGGCGCCCGCCGCGCGCGAACTCCCGCGACGACGAGCGGCGCCCGCCGCGCGCCGCCGGGGAATGGAAGCCCGGGCGCCCGCCGCGGGACGGTCGGGAGCGAAGCCCGGAGCGCGCTCCGCGCCGCACCGGGGGTGCCCCCGAGGGGGCCGCGCCCCGCTGGCGCGACGAGCGCCCGGCGCGGGGTGCCCGTCCGGCCCCTCCGCGCCGCGGGGCCGCCGCTCGTGGGGCGCGTCCGGAGCGCGACGAGCGTCGAGGCCCGAGCGCCGCGTGCCGAGCCGCGCCGAGTCGGCGCCCCGCGGGGCGCCCGTTCCGCGGGTCACCGAGTCGGCGGGTGAAGCCGCGGCGCGGGAAGGGATGGCCTACGGGTTTCACGCCGTCCGGACCGCCCTCACGCATTCCCCGCGACGGGTCGAACGGCTGATCTTCTCGCGGGGCAGCGAGGACGGGAGGGTCCGCCACCTGGTCGCGCTGGCCCGCGAGGCCGGGGTGCCGTTCCAGGAGGTTCCCAAGGAGGCCCTCGACCGGATCTCCGACGGGGTCCGCCACCAGGGGGTGGCGGCCCGGCTCGCGGGGGCCGACCTCCACCCGGCCGAGGAACTGATCGAGACGCTGCCGGACGACGCCGTGGTCCTCGTGCTCGACGGGATCGAGGACCCGCGGAACGTCGGGGCGATCCTGCGGAGCGCGGCCGCGTTCGGGGCGGCGGCGGTCTTTCTGCCGATTCACCACAGCGCCGGGCTTTCCCCGGCGGCGATCAAGACCGCAGCCGGGGCGATCGACCTGGTGAGGGTCGCCCGGGCCGGGAATGTCTCGCGGCTGCTGGAGGCGCTGACCGAGCGGGGGTTGACCCCGGTCGCCCTCGACCCGACGCCGGGGTCCCCCCCTGGCAGGCTCCGCTCTCGGGCCCCATCGCCCTGGTGGCGGGGGGAGAGGAGAAGGGGATCCGCCCGACCGTGGCGGAGCGTTGCCCGGTCCGGGTCCGGATCCCGATCCGGGACGAAGTGGGGTCGCTGAACGTCTCGGTCGCGGTCGGGATCGTTCTCGCCGAGACCCGTCGCCAGCGGGAGAAACCCCTTGCGATCCTTGACGATGGGAAGGGCGAGTGCTAATCTCCGCGCTTTGCTGAGCTGGCGTAGCTCAGCGGCAGAGCAGCTGATTTGTAATCAGCGGGTCGGGGGTTCGATTCCCTTCGCCAGCTCCAGCGTTCAGCGGGCGGCTGGCCGGGGCACAAGCCAGCCGGCTCAGAGATTGGGAGGACCTGCGGCGGGCCGAGCGGCTGAAGAAGAGTCGTTCTGTCCGGCGCTCCGTTGCCGTGACTGGAGGGGTTCCCGAGCGGTCAAAGGGAGCAGACTGTAAATCTGCCGGCCACGCCTTCGGAGGTTCGAATCCTCCCCCCTCCACCACTCCCGAGTCGCGGACGACGAGGAAGACAGGCAGCAACGCGCCAGGGGCCGCACGCGGCCCGGGGCCTTGGAAGTAAGGAGCATGCGGGAATAGCTCAGTTGGTAGAGCATCAGCCTTCCAAGCTGAGGGTCGCGGGTTCGAGTCCCGTTTCCCGCTCCAGCCCGGAGGGCGGCTCCTCGCGACGGAGAGGGCCTGGGCCCATGTAGCTCAGTAGGCAGAGCACCTCCTTGGTAAGGAGGAGGTCACCAGTTCGAATCTGGTCATGGGCTCCACTTGAAACACGGACGGACAACAGCATGACCCGCGGCGGATCGGAGCGCGGGGCTGGACGCCGGAGGACGAGATGGGCAAGGAGAAGTTCGAGCGCACGAAGCCACACGTGAACGTGGGCACGATCGGTCACGTGGATCATGGGAAGACGACGCTGACGTCGGCGATCACGATGACGCTGGCCAAGCACAACCCGAAGATCACGGTGCGTTCCTTCGACTCGATCGACAACGCGCCGGAGGAGAAGGCGCGTGGGATCACGATCGCGACGGCGCACGTGGAGTACGAGACGCCGAAGCGTCACTACGCGCACGTCGATTGCCCGGGTCACGCGGACTACATCAAGAACATGATCACGGGCGCGGCGCAGATGGACGGCGCGATCCTGGTGGTGTCGGCGGCGGACGGGCCGATGCCGCAGACGCGGGAGCACATCCTGCTGGCGCGTCAGGTCGGTGTGCCGGCGATCGTGGTGGCGTTGAACAAGGTCGACATGGTGGACGACCCGGAGCTGCTGGACCTGGTGGAGCTGGAGGTGCGGGAGCTGTTGTCGTCGTACCAGTTCCCGGGCGACGAGATCCCGATCGTGCGGATCTCGGCGTTGAAGGCGATGTCCGGGGACGCGGAGGCGCAGCAGGGGATCGACGCGCTGATGGCGGCGGTGGACGATTACGTGCCGAAGCCGGCGCGTCCGCTGGACAAGCCGTTCCTGATGCCGGTCGAGGACGTGTTCACGATCACGGGCCGCGGGACGGTGGTGACGGGCCGGATCGAGCAGGGTCAGATCAAGGTCGGGCAGGAGGTCGAGATCGTGGGCCTGCGCCCGACGATCAAGAAGACGGTGACGGGCGTGGAGATGTTCCGGAAGCTGCTGGACGAGGGGCAGGCGGGCGACAACGTGGGCCTGCTGCTGCGCGGAACGGAGCGGAAGGACGTGGAGCGCGGCCAGGTGGCGGCGTGGCCGGGTTCGATCACGCCGCACACGACGTTCAAGGGCGAGGTCTACATCCTGACCAAGGAGGAGGGCGGTCGTCACACGCCGTTCTTCGAGGGCTACCGGCCGCAGTTCTACTTCCGGACGACGGACGTGACGGGAGTGGCGAGCCTGCCGGAGGGTCGCGAGATGGTGATGCCCGGGGACCGGGTGGAGCTGCGGATCGTGATGACGAAGCCGATCGCGATGGACCGCGGGCTGCGGTTCGCGATTCGCGAGGGCGGTCGGACGGTCGGCGCCGGCACCGTGACCGAGGTCATCGAATAACCGACGGGCGGGCCGCCACAGAGGGCGGCCCCTACCGCGGCCCGTGCGGCGGCTGAACGACTGAAGCGAGGCGACGACGATGCGCGAGAACATCACGTTGGCGTGCGGCGACTGCAAGCGCCGCAACTACACGTCGACGAAGAACAAGAAGACCACCCCGGACCGGTTGGAGAAGAAGAAGTTCTGCCGGTCCTGCCGGAAGCACACCGCGCACAAGGAAACCCGCTGAGCGCGGCCTGGACGGGAGTAGCTCAACTGGCAGAGCAACGGTCTCCAAAACCGTAGGTTGGGGGTTCGAGTCCCTCCTCCCGTGCCACCCGCGGGGCGTTCGAGAGGGTGTCGGAGGCGCAGTGAACTGGTGGACCAAGATTCAGGATTTCTTCGTGAGCGTCTGGAAGGAGATGAAGCGGGTCTCCTGGCCGACCAAGAAGGAGGTCTACGGCACGACTCTGGTCGTGGTCGTGACCATTCTCATCTTCGCGGCCTACCTGGGGATCGTGGATCTCGTCCTCGCTTTCATCCAGAAGAACGTTCTGATGCGCGCCGCGTGACCGCGGTGGGACCGGGGAGCGGACGATCGTGATCGGCGAGCTGGATGGCCAGGACCGCGTGCCGAACGCGGACGTCGGCGATGCCGGCGACGCCGGAGCCCTGGCTCTCGGCGTGGGCGCGACCGGCCCCGACACGAGCCGGATGCAGTGGTTCATCATCCACACCTACAGCGGCTTCGAGAACAAGGTGAAGCAGTCGCTCAGGCAGCGCGCCGACGCCTACGGGATGGGAGACAAGATCGGCGAGATCCTGGTCCCCACCGAAGACGTCGTCGAAGTCCGGGACGGGAAGAAGGTCGTGACCCGGAAGAAGTTCTTTCCGGGCTACGTCCTGGTCCAGATGGAGATGTCGGACGAGGCGTGGCACGTGGTGCGTTCCACGCCCAAGGTGACGCGGTTCGTCGGCGGCTCGCAGAAGCCGATGCCGCTGACCCAGGAGGAGGTGGACCGGATCCTGAACCAGGTCCACGTCACCCAGGAGAAGCCGAAGCCCAAGTTCGACTACCGCGTGGGCGAGACCGTGAAGATCACCGACGGGCCGTTCAGCAACTTCACCGGCGTCGTCGAGGAGGTCAACGAGGACCGCTCCACGCTGAAGGTGATGGTGAGCATTTTCGGGCGCTCGACGCCGGTGGAACTGGAGTTCCACCAGGTGAAGCGACCCGAGTAGTTGCGGCAGGCCGGCCCCGGAACGGGGGCGGCCGACAGTTTTCCGGCGTCACACCCTGGCCGCCGGCGTGCGCACGAGCGCGCGGAACCCAAAGGGGAGGCGGGCCAGGCCCCGCCGTAGAGGTCGCAGATGGCGAAGAAAGTCGTCGCCCTGGTCAAGCTGCAGTGCCCGGCGGGGAAAGCCACGCCCGCGCCGCCGGTGGGCCCTGCGCTCGGTCAGCACGGCGTGAACATCATGGAGTTCTGCAAGACCTTCAATGCCCGCACGCAGGGGCAGGAAGGTCTGATCATCCCGGCACTCATCACCGTCTACTCGGACCGCACCTTCACGTTCATCACCAAGACGCCGCCGGCATCGATCCTGCTGCTCCGCGCGGCGGGCGTCGAGAAGGGCTCCGGCGAGCCGAACCGCAAGAAGGTCGGCAAGGTGTCCCGTGCCCAGGTGGCGGAGATCGCGAAGACGAAGGCCCCGGACCTCACGGCCGGGGACGTCGACGCCGCGATCCGTACCGTCGAGGGCAGCGCACGCAGCATGGGCATCGAAATCGTCGACTGAAGCGACGGCGAGCGAGAAGGAGACGGAGCATGCCGCGGCACGGAAAGAAATACGACAGCGCGATCCAGCGCATGGACAAGCGCCCGTACATGATTGACGACGCCTTCGGGAAGCTGAAGGAGGTCGCCTACGCCAAGTTCGACGAGACGGTCGAGATCGCGATGCTGCTCGGCGTCGACCCGCGCCACGCGGACCAGATGGTCCGCGGCACGGTCAGCCTGCCCCACGGGACGGGCCAGACGCTGCGGGTGCTGGCGATCGTCGGCGGCGAGAAGTTCCCGGAGGCCCAGGAGGCCGGTGCGGACATCGTCTGGACCGGCCCCGAGGCCGTCGAGAAGATCACCGCCGGTCAGCTCGATTTCGAGGCGGTCGTCGCGACGCCCGACGTGATGCGCGACCTCGGGAAGCTGGGCAAGGTGCTCGGCCCCCGCGGTCTGATGCCGAACCCGAAGACGGGGACCGTGACGACCGACATCGGCCGCGCGGTCCGCGAGATCAAGGGCGGCAAGGTCGAGTTCCGCGTCAACAAGACGGCGATCATCCACGGGATCCTCGGCAAGCGTTCCTTCTCGCCCGACCAGCTCGCGGAGAACTTCCGCGCGTTCGTGACGGCGGTGCAGCGCGCCAAGCCGTCGAGCTCGAAGGGTCGCTACATCAAGTCGGTGTACGTGTCGTCCACGATGAGTCCGAGCATCCAGATCGACCTCGCGGACGTGGAAAAGCTCCAGCAGGCCGAACGGGCCTGACGCGGAAGGGAGTCGATCATGGTCAGGACGAGGGCCGAGAAGAGCGCGCTGGTGGACAAGGTCCGCCTGGTGTTCGACGGCGCCAATAGCCTGTTCCTGGTCAGCCTTGCGGGGTTGACCAGCAACGAGATCAACGGCCTGCGTGCCAACCTTCGCAAGAAGGGCGCGCGGATGGTCGTGGTCAAGAACCGCATCGCGCGGCGCGCCGCCGAAGGGGGCCCGGTTGCCCAGCTCGACGGGGAGTTCCGCGGGCCGACGGCGGTCGTGCACCATCCGACCGAGCCGGCGGCGGCGGCGAAGAGCCTGTTCGACTTCGCCAAGGACCACCCGGCCCTGAAGATCCGGGCCGCGCTGGTCGACCGGACCGCCGCGGTGCGGGGCCCCGAGGTGAAGGGGATCGCCGACCTGCCGACGCTCGATCAGGCCCGGGCGATGCTGCTCGGCGTGATCCAGGCGCCGGCCCAGACGCTGGTGCGGCTGATCAACACGCCCGCCACGCAGCTCGTGTACGTGAACAAGCAGCGGGCGGACGGCGCCGAAGGCGGCGCAACGGACTGACGAAACGCGGGGCGCACCGGCGCTCCCGCTGAAGAAGACAACGACCATCGGGTTCGGCGGCCAGGCCGAACCGGCAGGAGAACCAGGACCATGGCAGCAGACCTGAACCAGATCGCAGAACAGCTCAGCGGGCTCACCGTCATGGAGGCCGCGAGCCTCGTGAAGGTGCTCGAGGAGAAGTGGGGCGTCTCCGCAGCCGCGCCGGTCGCCGTCGCCGCCGCGGGTGGCGCAGCCGCTCCGGCGGCCGCCGTCGAGGAGCAGACCGAGTTCGAAGTCGTGCTGACGGATTTCGGCGCGGACAAGATCAAGGTCATCAAGGTGGTGCGCGAGATCACCGCCCTCGGCCTGAAGGAAGCGAAGGACCTCGTCGAGGGGACGCCGAAGACCGTCAAGGACGGCGTCACCAAGCAGGCCGCCGAGGAGATGAAGAAGAAGTTCGAGGAAGTCGGAGCGAAGGTCACCATCAAGTAGCGGCCCCGCGGAGAACCCGCCTTGCGCCGCACGTGCCTCAACGGCCGCGCGATCCGCCGTACCGGGATCGACACGCGGCCGAGCGACGAACCCCGGCCGGTCGGGCCCCAGGCCCGGCTCCGGGGTGTCGTGCGCCGCGCCGATCCGACGGGATCGCGCGCGGCGTCCTGCTCCTGATGTTCCCTGGCGTCCGGACGCTTCCCCGCGCGAGCGGGTCCGGACCGACTCGAGAAGGGTGACCTCCGATGGCAACTGCCGAGAAAGCCCCTCGCTTCCGCACCGATTTCTCCCGGATCCGGACCAAGGTCAAGGTCCCCAACCTGATCGAGGTGCAGAAGCGCTCGTACGAGCGCTTCCTCCAGATGTACACCGCACCCGAGGACCGCGAGGACATCGGACTGCAGGCGGTGTTCAAGTCGATCTTCCCGATCGAGGACTTCCGGGAGACCTGCAGCCTCGAGTTCGTCAACTACTCGATCGGCACCTGGGCCAGCAAGGACGACGTCCTGCAGGGGATTCACCACCTGCGGCAGGTCTGCCGGGCCTGCAACCAGCCGTTCATCGTGCGCGAGACCAAGAGCCCCGAGGTCGGCTGCCCGCACTGCGGCGAGATGAACCGGAATACGGTCCCCGTCTCCGAGGAGTGCGGCGAGCCGGTCGAGCTCAAGTTCAAGTACTCGGTCGACGAGTGCCAGGCCCGCGGCATGAGCTTCAACGTGCCGCTGAAGGTCACGGTTCACCTGATCGTCTACGACAAGGATCCCGAGACCGGCGCGAAGAGCATCCGCGACATCAAGGAGCAGGAGGTCTACTTCGGCGAGATCCCGATGCTCACCGAGAACGGGACCTTCGTCATCAACGGGACCGAGCGCGTCATCGTCAGCCAGCTGCACCGCTCGCCCGGCGTCTTCTTCCAGGCCTCGCCGGACCGCACGACCTACATGGCCAAGGTGATCCCGTACCGCGGCGCCTGGGTCGAGTTCGAGTACGACCAGAAGAACATCCTGCACGTCCGGATCGACCGGAAGCGGAAGTTCCTCGGCACGGTCTTCCTGCGCGCGCTCGGGCTCTCCGCGGACGAGGAGATCCTGCGCGAGTTCTACACGCCGACCGAGATCCTGATCGAGAAGGAGCGGGTCCTGTGGGGCGTGGGACCCGGCCTGCTGCAGCGCCGCTCGCCCGAGGAGCTGAAGGGCGCCGACGGGAAGGTCGTGCTGCGCAAGGGCGTCAAGATCCGCAAGGCCAACCTGCGGCGGCTCGAAGAGGCGGGGATCGCCTACGTGCCGGTGGCCGACGAGGACTTCTCGGGCGCCGTCGCGCTCGAGCCGGTCGTCAACCCGGAGACGGGCGAGGTCCTGGCCGACGTCAACGACGCGATCGCGCCCGAGATGCTGGCCAAGCTGCGTACGGCGAAGATCGAGCGGCTGGTGGTCTTCTTCCCCGACAACGATCCTGCGGGGCCGGTGCTCCACGAGACGCTGCGCAAGGACTCGGTCAACACTCCCGAGGAGGCGCTGCTCGAGATCTACCGCAAGCTCCGCCCCGGCGACCCGCCGACGCTCGACCAGGCGACGAAGCTGTTCAACGCGATGTTCTTCGACCCGCAGCGCTACGACTTCTCGCGCGTGGGCCGGTTGAAGTTCAACACGAAGCTGGGCCTCTCGCGTCCGCTGGAGGAGAAGATCCTCCATCCGGACGACTTCTACGCCGTGATCCGGTACTTCATGCGCCTGGCCGGCGGCGAGGGTCAGCTGGACGACATCGACCACCTGGGCTCCCGGCGCGTCCGCTCCGTCGGCGAACTGCTGGAGAACCAGTTCCGGATCGGCCTGATCCGCATGGAGCGGGCGATCAAGGAGAAGATGTCGGTCTACCAGGAAATGACGACGGCGATGCCCCACGACCTGATCAACGCCAAGCCGGTCGTGGCGGCGGTCCAGGAGTTCTTCGGCTCCTCGCAGCTGTCGCAGTTCATGGACCAGACCAACCCGCTGTCGGAGGTCACGCACAAGCGCCGGCTTTCGGCCCTCGGCCCGGGCGGTCTTTCGCGCGAGCGCGCCGGCTTCGAGGTGCGCGACGTCCACCCGTCGCACTACGGCCGGATCTGCCCGATCGAGACCCCGGAAGGCCCGAACATCGGGCTGATCAGTTCGCTCGCCTGCTACGCGCGGATCAACGACTACGGCTTCATCGAGTCGCCCTACCGCCGCGTGGTCGACGGCCGCGTCGTGGACCACGTCCAGCTCAGCTACGCCGGGGAGTCGAAGCGCGAGGTCGGAGACATCCTGTCGGTCGACGCGTTCGAGACGCTCCGGCGCGAGGTCGAGGCCCGCGGCGCGCGCGTGCCGCTGGCCGAGCCGTACGCCTTCTACCTCACGGCGTGGGAGGAGGACCGGCTGACGATCGCCCAGGCGAACGCGCAGTTCGGACCGGACGGGACCTTCAAGAACGAGCGGGTCACCGCCCGCCGGGGCGGCACGTTCATCTTCGCCCCCCGCGAGGAGATCGACTACATCGACGTCTCTCCCAAGCAGCTCGTCTCGGTCGCCGCGGCGCTGATCCCGTTCCTCGAGAACGACGACGCCAACCGCGCCCTGATGGGTTCGAACATGCAGCGGCAGGCGGTTCCCCTGCTCCAGCCCGAGGCGCCGATCGTCGGCACGGGCATGGAGGAGACCACGGCCCGCGATTCCGGCGCCGTCGTCGTCTGCCGGCGCACCGGGATCGTCGACAAGATCGACGCCACCCGCATCATCGTCCGCGTCCAGGGCGAGGAGGGGGGCGAGGACTTCGGCGCCGACGTCTACACCCTGATCAAGTTCCGCCGCAGCAACCAGAACACCTGCATCAACCAGAAGCCGCTGGTCCGGCAGGGCGAGCGGGTCCGGGCCGGGCAGGTGCTGGCCGACGGCCCCTGCACGGACGAGGGCGAGCTGGCGCTCGGCCGGAACGTGCTGGTCGCCTTCATGCCCTGGCGCGGCTACAACTTCGAGGACGCGATCCTGGTCAGCGAGCGCCTGGTACGCGAGGACGCCTTCACCTCGATCCACATCGAGGAATTCGAGATCGAGGCCCGGGATACGAAGCTCGGCCCGGAGGAGATCACCCGCGACATCCCGAACGTCTCGGAGGAGTTCCTCAAGGACCTGGACGAGAGCGGCATCATCCGGATCGGGGCCCACGTCAAGCCGGGCGACATCCTGGTCGGGAAGGTGACCCCCAAGGGCGAGACCCAGCTCACGCCGGAGGAGAAGCTGCTCCGCGCGATCTTCGGCGAGAAGTCGGGCGACGTGCGCGACGCGTCGCTGACGACGCCCCCGGGGATCGAGGGCACGGTCGTCGACGTCCGGGTCTTCGCCCGCAAGGGGGCCGACAAGGACGGGCGCCACAAGTCGATCGAAGGCGACCAGATCCGGCGCTGGGAGAAGAACCTCAACGACGAGATCCGGATCATCAACGAAGAGAACCGGCGCTACATCAGCGACCTGCTCGAAGGCGAGCCGCTGCGCGCCGACCTCGTGTCGCTGGACGGCGAGCGCGTGATCCTGGCCGAAGGGACGGTCCTGACCCGCGAGGTCATCCGCGACCTGGCCACCGACGACCTGATGCGCCTCGACGTCAAGCCGCGGCGCGCGGCGACGCTGGAAGCGATCCGGAAGATCGAGGAGCGCACGCGCAAGAAGATCCAGCTGCTCGAGAAGTTCCACCGCGAGCGGATCGACAACCTGGAGAAGGGCGACGAGCTCGCACCCGGCGTGATCAAGCTGGTCAAGGTCTTCATCGCGATGAAGCGCAAGCTGTCGGTCGGCGACAAGATGGCCGGCCGCCACGGCAACAAGGGCGTGATCGCGCGGATCCTGCCGCTCGAGGACATGCCCTACCTGCCCGACGGAACCGCGGTCGACGTCGTGCTCAACCCGCTCGGCGTGCCGTCCCGAATGAACGTCGGCCAGATCCTCGAGACGCATCTCGGCTGGGCCGGGAACGCCCTGGGGCTCTTCTTCAGCACGCCTGTTTTCGACGGCGCCACCGAGGACGAGATCAAGAACCGCCTCAAGGAGGCCGGCCTGCCGCTCGACGGCAAGACCGAGCTCTTCGACGGCATGACGGGCGAGCGGTTCGAGCAGAAGGTGACCGTCGGTTTCATCTACCTGATGAAGCTGTCGCACCTCGTCGACGACAAGATCCACGCCCGCTCGATCGGTCCGTACTCGCTGATCACGCAGCAGCCGCTCGGCGGCAAGGCCCAGTTCGGCGGCCAGCGCTTCGGAGAGATGGAAGTCTGGGCGCTCGAGGCCTACGGCGCGGCGCACGTCCTGCAGGAACTGCTGACCTGCAAGTCGGACGACGTCTACGGCCGGACCCGGATCTACGAGGCGATCGTGAAGGGACAGGCCTGGGTCGAGCCCGGCCTCCCCGAGTCGTTCAACGTGCTGGTGAAGGAACTCCAGGCGCTCTGCCTCGACGTCGAGTTGATGGCCGAGCCGCAGGTGGAAGAAGCATGACCGGCAACATCCTCGCCGGCTCCGCGCACCCCGCGCGGGCGCCGTTCGGTAAGGAGGATCGGCCTTGAGCAAGAGTTCGCTGTTCTTCGACAAGGCGAAGACGATCAACGACTTCACCGCGATCCGGATCAGTCTGGCGTCGCCGGAGAAGATCCGCTCGTGGTCGTACGGCGAGGTCACCAAGCCGGAGACGATCAACTACCGGACCTTCAAGCCGGAGCGGGACGGCCTGTTCTGCGCCCGGATCTTCGGTCCGGTGACCGACTGGGAGTGCCTCTGCGGCAAGTTCAAGCGCATGAAGCACCGCGGCGTCGTCTGCGACAAGTGCGGCGTCGAGGTCACGCAGTCGAAGGTGCGCCGCGAGCGGATGGGTCACATCGAGCTGGCTTCGCCCGTCTCGCACGTCTGGTTCTTCCACCAGCTTCCGAGCCGGATCGGGCACCTGCTCGACATCAGCAAGCGCGATCTCGAGCGCGTGCTGTACTTCGAGGCCTACGTCGTGGTGGACATCCGCGACGTCGCCGAGCTGCAGGTCGGACAGCTGCTCACGGAGGAGGAGTTCCGCGACCTCCGCGAGCGCCACGGGGCGGGGTCCTTCGACGCCCAGATGGGCGCCGAGGCGATCAAGGCCCTGCTGGCCCAGCTCGACATCGAGCCGCTGGCGGTCGAGCTGCGGATCCAGATGCGCAACGAGACCTCGCTGCAGAAGCGGCAGAAGCTGGCCAAGCGGCTCAAGGTCGTCGACGCCTTCCGCCGCTCGGGCAACCGCCCGGAGTGGATGATCCTCGATGTCATCCCGGTCATTCCGCCCGAGCTTCGTCCGCTGGTGCCGCTGGAGGGCGGCCGCTTTGCGACGTCGGACCTGAACGACCTCTATCGCCGGGTGATCAACCGCAACAACCGGCTCTCCAAGCTGAAGGACCTGCGCGCCCCGGACGTGATCGTCCGGAACGAAAAGCGGATGCTGCAGGAGGCGGTCGACGCGCTGATGGACAACGGCCGCCGCGGCCGGGTCCTGCGCAGCACGCACAACCGCCCGCTGAAGTCGCTGTCCGACGCGCTGAAGGGCAAGCAGGGCCGCTTCCGCCAGAACCTGCTCGGCAAGCGCGTCGACTACTCCGGCCGTTCCGTGATCGTCGTCGGGCCCGAGCTGAAGCTGCACCAGTGCGGTCTGCCCAAGAAGATGGCCCTCGAGCTGTTCAAGCCGTTCATCTACAACAAGCTCGAGGAACGCGGCATGGTCTCGACGATCAAGGCCGCCAAGGAGATGGTCGAGCTCGAGCGTCCGGAGGTCTGGGACATCCTCGAGGAGGTGGTCAAGGACCACCCGGTGCTGCTCAACCGCGCGCCGACGCTGCACCGGCTGGGTGTCCAGGCCTTCGAGCCGCAACTCGTCGAGGGCAAGGCGATCCGGATCCACCCGCTCGTCTGCACCGCGTTCAACGCCGACTTCGACGGCGACCAGATGGCCGTCCACGTGCCGTTGTCGATCCGCGCCCGGGCCGAAGCGCACATCCTGATGATGAGCACGCGCAACGTCCTGAAGCCGGCGAACGGCAAGCCGATCACGGTTCCCAGCCAGGACATGGTGCTCGGGATCTACTACCTGACGAAGGCGAAGCGCGGCACGCCGGGCGAGGGACGCCTGTTCTCCGCGCTCGACGAGGTCCTGCTGGCCTACGAGAACGGCTTCGTCGGGACGCTGACGCCGATCAAGGTCCGCTTCTCCGGGCGCCTGATGGACCTGACCACGCTGTACGACGACCAGGACGTGCACGCGGCCCCGATCCAGGAGATCAAGGACGGCATCATCGACACCACGGTCGGGCGCGTGATCTTCAACCTCTCGCTGCCGACGGAACTGCCCTTCGTCAATGCCCTGCTGAAGAAGAAGGGCCTGCAGGAGCTGGTGAACTACACCTGGCTCCAGTACGGGAACGACGTCACGGTGAAGATGGTGGACAGCCTCAAGGACCTCGGCTTCTACTACGCGACCCGTGCGGGGATCTCGATCGGGATCGACGACATGATCATCCCCGAGCAGAAGGAGAAGCTGGTCGACGACGCCCGCCGCCAGCAGATCGAGGTGGAACAGCAGTACCGCGACGGCGCGATCACCAACGGAGAGCGCTACAACAAGGTCGTCGCCATCTGGTCGGACGTCACGGACCGCGTCGCGGAGGCGATGTTCAAGCAGATGCGGTCGATCGACGACGATCCGGCGGCGGAGTTCAACTCCGTCTACATCATGGCCGACTCCGGCGCGCGAGGCAGCAAGCAGCAGATGCGGCAGCTGGCCGGCATGCGTGGACTGATGGCCAAGCCGTCCGGAGAGATCATCGAGACCCCGATCACCGCCAACTTCCGCGAAGGGCTGACGGTGGCGCAGTACTTCATCTCGACCCACGGCGCCCGCAAGGGCCTGGCCGACACGGCGCTCAAGACGGCCGACTCGGGCTACCTGACGCGGCGCCTCGTGGACGTCGCGCAGGACGTGATCATCTTCGAGGAGGACTGCGGTTCTCCCGACGGAATCGAGGCCCGGGCCATCGTCGAGGGCGGCGAGGTGATCGAATCGCTCCGCGACCGGATCATCGGCCGGGTGGCGCACGAGGACGTCTACGACCCGACGAGCGGCGAGCTGCTGACGTCGAAGAACCAGGAGATCACCGAGGACCTGGCCGGGCAGATCCAGCTCGCGGGGATCGAGAAGGTCCGGATCCGCTCCGTGCTGACCTGCGAGACGCCGCGCGGCGTCTGCCGGATGTGCTACGGGCGGGACCTGGCCAACGGCCGGATCGTGGAGATCGGGCAGGCGGTGGGCGTGCTCGCCGCCGAGTCGATCGGCGAACCGGGTACCCAGCTGACGATGCGGACCTTCCACATCGGCGGCACGGCGAGCCAGGTCCACGAGCAGTCGTCGGCCGAGGCCAAGAACGCCGGCCGGGTGAAGTACCTGCACGTCTCGACCGTCGAGAACCGGAACGGCGACAACGTCGTCATGAACCGGCAGGGGAACCTGGTGCTCGTCGACCGGAAGGACCGGGAGCTCGAGCGCCACGCCGTGGCCTACGGCGCGGTGCTGAAGGTCAAGGACGGCGACGAGGTCGTGCCGGGCACGCGGCTGATGGAGTGGGATCCGTTCACCTTCGCGATCCTGACGGAGGAGACCGGGACGATCCAGATGCTGGACGTGATCGAGGGCGAGACCGTCCGCGAGGAGCAGGACGAGGTCACGGGGCTGGTCCAGAAGAAGATCATGTCCTCCGTGGACGAGACGAAGGTCCCGAAGATCGTGATCCGCAAGGACAAGCACAAGGTCAAGGAGTACGCGCTGCCGGTCAAGGCGCTGCTGATGGTGGAGGACGGCGACGAGGTCCGCGCCGGGGACGTGCTGGCCAAGATCCCGCGCGAGACGACCAAGACCAAGGACATCACGGGTGGCCTGCCGCGCGTCGTCGAGCTGTTCGAGGCGCGCGAGCCGAAGGAGCCGGCGGTCATCTCCGAGATCGACGGGCTGATCGAGTACGGCCCGATCGAGAAGGGGAGCCGCACGGTCTTCGTCCGGAGCGTCGACGGCGAGCGCCGCGAGTACAAGATCCCGAAGGGGAAGCACGTCGCGGTGCGCGAGAACGAGGACGTGCGGGCGGGCGACGCCCTGATGGACGGCCCGAAGAACCCGCACGACATCCTGTCCGTGCTCGGCGAGCGCGCGCTGCAGGACTACCTGGTCAACGAGATCCAGGAGGTCTACCGCCTGCAGGGCGTCGACATCAACGACAAGCACATCGAGGTCATCGCCCGCCAGATGATGCGCTGGGTGCAGATCGAAGAGGTCGGTGACACCGAGTTCGTGCTGGACGAGAAGGTCGACCGCTTCCGCTTCCGCGAGGAGAACGAGCGCGTCATGGCCGAGGGTGGGCAGCCGGCGATGGGCCGGCCGCTCCTGCTGGGGATCACCAAGGCGTCGCTCTCGACCGACTCGTTCATCTCGGCCGCGAGCTTCCAGGAAACCACGCGCGTCCTGACCGAGGCCGCGATCTCCGGGAAGATCGACGGCCTGCGCGGCCTGAAGGAGAACGTGATCATGGGCCGTCTCATCCCGGCCGGCACCGGGGCCGAGGGGTACCGCCTCGTCGACCTCCCGACGCCGGAGCAGCCGGCCGAGGAGCCGGAGGAGGAGTTCTTCGGGATCGAGACCGGCACCGACGAAGCGGCCCTGGCCCAGCTGCTGGCCTCCGGTCTGGCCGGCCTGCCCGAGCCGGGCCGCGGGTCCAAGAGCTAGTCCGGACGCGAGTCCGGGGACGTCGGGCCGCCCCCCGGGGCGGCCCTTCGTTTTTCGGGGCTTCCAACCCCAGGGGGAACTGAGCCGTCGTCATGGGTGAAGGCCGTCAGGGAGAGGCGATGGGCGAGTGGGACGACGCCGCGGTGGCCATGGCCTACCGGCGTCACGCGCCCCGGCTCCTCGGGACGGCCCTCCGGCTGCTGCGGCAGCGGGAGGACGCGGAGGACACGGTGCAGGAGGCCTTCATCGCGCTGGTCCGGACGGCCCCGGCGATCGACGCCGAGGGGATCGGCGCGTGGCTTCACCGCGTGGTGGTCAACGGCGCGCTCGACCGCCTCCGGTCGCGCAAGCGCTGGCGGAACGAGGAACCGGACGAGGCCCAGCCGGCCTCGCCCGACTCGGTTCCGAACCCCCGCTCGATCGACCTGGCCCGCGCCGTGGAACGCCTTCCCGAGCGGGCGCGGCTCGTTTTCGTGCTCCACGACGTCGAAGGGCTGCTTCACGAGGAGGTCGGCGCCGCGCTGGGGATCGAGCCCGGCACGAGCAAGTCCCAGCTCGCGCGGGCGCGCTCCCTCCTGCGTGCCGCGCTGGAGGGGCGGCCGTGAATTGCGCCGACCTCGAGCTGCGGCTCGCTTCCGACGACCCGCGCGAGCGGGCCGCCGCGGCGACGCACGCGGCGGGCTGTACCGCCTGCGCCGAGCGGCTGCGCTTCGAGCGGGCGCTCGCGAGCGAAGCGGCCGCGTGGGGGGGAGCGGCCGTCGTTCCGCCGCCGGAGCTCGAAGCGCGAGTGCTCGCCGCGGCGCGCCGCGCCCGTCCGGCACGCGGCATCGCCCGGCCCAGCCGGCGGCGAACGCCGAACCGTCTCCCCGCCTGGGCCGCGCTCGCCGCGCTCGCCGCGGGAGTCGCGTTCGGCTTCGCGGCGCTGGGCCTCTCCTTCCGGGGACCGGCGCCGGGCACCCCGACCGGCGGCAGGAGCCTGCTGGTAGCGGACGCGCTCGCGGCCGCCGAGCAGGCGGAGCACGCCCACGCGGCGGCGATCGCTCAGCTCACCCTCGCTGCCGGGCCGGTGCTCGCGCGCTCATCCGACCCGGCGACGGCGCCGCGCGACGCCGCGCTGCTCCTGGCCTACCGTGACCGGCTTCGCTACCTCGACCGGACGATCGGGGAGATCCAGGGGCACCTCGCGCGGAACGAGGGAAATCCCGCCGCGCGCGCGCTGCTGCTGGCGGCCTACAGCGAGAAGACGGAAGTGCTGCGCGATGTCCTCGCGCTCGGCGAAGGCCTGGAGAGAGGTGTGTCATGACGCATGGCCGTGTCCTGTCCCTGCTGCTGGTCGCGACACTCGGACTCGCCGGGTTCGGTCCGGGGCCGGCGTCCGCCCAGGCCGTCGGCCCGGCGGCCCCGGCCGCACCGCGGTCGCCCGCCCCGCCGGGCGTTCCGCCGGTCCCGCCGGTCCCGCCCGCCCCGGCAGCGCCCCCCGCCGCCGAGCGCACCCCGCTCGGGGCCGGCGCGGAGCGCGTGACCGCGGAAGCGGCCGCCGCCTGGCGCCAGCGCCCGGTGACGATCACCGCACGTGCGGCCGACGTCAGGGTCCAGGGCGGGCCGGGAGACCAGGTCCGGGCGACCGGAGAGGTCGAGTTCCTGTCGAGCGACGCCGAGTGGGCCTCCGCGGTGCGCCGCCAGTTCAAGGTCGAGCTGACCGAGTCGGCCGACGAGATCCGCCTCGAGCCGAGCCTTCCGGAGCCGCCACGCTCGTGGTTCGGCCGTTCCAGGGGCTCCTACGCGATCCGCCTCACCGTCACGGTTCCGAAAGGGGCTGCCGTACGGGTCGACGCCGCGTTCGGCGACGTGGTGGTGCGGGATACCGCGGGCGCCGTCCGGCTCGCGCTCTCCTCGGGGGACGCCGAGGTGCGCGGCGTGGCCGGCCCCGTCGAGCTGTCGAGCAGCTTCGGCGATCTGACGGTCGCCGACGTCGCGGGAGAACTGCGGGTGCAGGCCAGCAGCGGCGACCTTGAGGCCTCGCGGGTCCGCGGAGCGGTCGACATCGAGACGAGCTACGGGAACGCCCGGCTGGTCGACCTCGGCGCCGGGCTCCGGCTCTCCGCCGGGAGCGGGGACGTGACGATCCAGCGGGTGGCGGGCCCGGTCGACGTGTCTGTGCAATACGGCGACACCGAGATCTCGGGAGTCGGCGCCGGGCTGCGCTTCAACGGCTCGTCGGGGAGCCTCGTCGCGTCCCAGGTCCAGGGTCCCTCCGAAGTGCGCAACACCTACGGCGACATCGAGATCTCGGGGGCGGGGGCCGAGGTGAAGATCTACTCCGGTTCGGGCAGCGTGCTGGTCAGGGACGCCCGGGCCGGCGTCCGAGCCGAGACCAACTACGGCGACGTGGAACTGGAACGGATCGGCGGCGCGGTCCAGGTGACGGCCGGTTCAGGCGGGGTCACGGTGACCGGCGCCTCCTCCAGCGTCGAGGTCCGCGCCACCCACAGCCCGATCCGGATCGGCAGGGCGGCCGGACCGGTGACCGTGTTCAGCTCGAGCGGGCCGATCGAGCTCACCGAGATCGGCGGCGCGCTGAAGATCGACTCCTCCGGGGGGCCGGTCAGCGTGCTCGGGATCCGCGGGGCGAGCGAGATCCGCTCGTCCGGAGGATCGGTCGAACTCGGCGGATTCGCCGGCGGGGCCCTCTCCGCGAATCACGCCGTCTCCGCCGGGTGGGGTGACGTCGACATCGACTGGCCCGCCGCGGCCGGGGTGGCCTGGCGGCTGGAATCGCTGGGAGGCGAGGTCACGGTGCTGCGGCCGGGCGAGGAGCCCCTCGAAGGCTCGACTGAGGGCTCGCGAGCCGTCCTGGAAGGCCGCTGGAGGAGTGGCGGGGGCCGGGTCGACGTCACGACGCGGGGCGCGGACATCGCGCTCGACGTTCACTGACCGGCGCAGATCGGCTGGCGCCCGCCGGTTGACCCGGGTCAGGAGCTCTCGCGGAGGAGGCCCACACCGCCACGCGTGAGATGGGCCTTGACATCACCGCGCTTTCCCTCTAGCATCCGCGCTTTGTGTCGCCCCGGTCCCTTGCGGCCGGGGCGAATCCGGCGACGAACGGCTGGGCCCAGCGCACCTCGACCTTCCGGGGTGGGTGCCTTCCGGTCCAGTACGCGTCGGAGAAGAGAGTCCGGCCCGCAGCCGACCCTCGAGACGGGGCCCCGCCGAATGCCCCGTGTGAGGAGCTGCAACGAGCGGCCGGCTCGACGGCCAGACACCGGAACCCCGTGTTCCGGCCGGGTCGTGGAACGCGGGAACAGAACCCTGCCGCCGTGCGCGCGGGGACGCGACATGCGTCCGCGCGGGTCACCCGGCGGGCGACGGAGACGGCACAGGTGCCCACGATCAGCCAGCTCGTCCGCAAGGCGCGGAAAGCGGTCAAGACCAAGACCAGCAGCCCCGCGCTGCAGTCCTCTCCGCAGCGCCGCGGCGTGTGCACGCGCGTGTACACGACGACCCCGAAGAAGCCGAACTCGGCGCTGCGCAAGGTGGCGCGCGTGAGGCTCACCAACGGGATCGAGGTCACGGCCTACATCCCGGGCGTCGGGCACAACCTGCAGGAGCACTCGATCGTGCTGATTCGCGGCGGCCGCGTGAAGGACCTTCCCGGCGTCCGCTACCACATCATCCGCGGAACGCTCGACACGGCCGGCGTAGATGGCCGCCGCCAGGGCCGTTCCAAGTACGGCGCCAAGCGCCCGAAGAGCTGACGGGAGCCGACGCGATGCCGAGACGTCGTGAAGTACCGGAGAGGCCGTGCCCGCCCGACCCGATCTACGGATCGCCGGTGGTGACGAAATTCATCAACTCGATCATGAAGGACGGGAAGCGTACGACCGCCGAGCGGATCTTCTACGATGCGATGGAGAAGATCCAGGTCAAGACGAGCGACGACCCGATGAAGGTCTTCCGCCGGGCGATCGACAACGTCAAGCCGGTGATGGAGGTCAAGTCGCGTCGCGTCGGCGGATCGAACTACCAGGTCCCGATCGAAGTCGCGCCGAAGCGTCGCACCTCGCTCGCGTTCCGCTGGCTGCTGCAGTACGCGAAGGCCCGCCCGGAGCGGACGATGATCGACAAGCTCGCGGCCGAGCTGATGGATGCGGCGGCCGAGCGCGGCGGCGCGATCAAGAAGCGCGAGGACGTGCACAAGATGGCCGAGGCGAACAAGGCGTTCGCCCACTACCGCTGGTGATTCGACGCGGACGGCGCGCGCCGTCCCCCATGCCGGTCCCACCCGGCGCCTAACGGACAGGGAGAAGCGATGGGCAAGGAGAAGTTCGAGCGCACGAAGCCACACGTGAACGTGGGCACGATCGGTCACGTGGATCATGGGAAGACGACGCTGACGTCGGCGATCACGATGACGCTGGCCAAGCACAACCCGAAGATCACGGTGCGTTCCTTCGACTCGATCGACAACGCGCCGGAGGAGAAGGCGCGTGGGATCACGATCGCGACGGCGCACGTGGAGTACGAGACGCCGAAGCGTCACTACGCGCACGTCGATTGCCCGGGTCACGCGGACTACATCAAGAACATGATCACGGGCGCGGCGCAGATGGACGGCGCGATCCTGGTGGTGTCGGCGGCGGACGGGCCGATGCCGCAGACGCGGGAGCACATCCTGCTGGCGCGTCAGGTCGGTGTGCCGGCGATCGTGGTGGCGTTGAACAAGGTCGACATGGTGGACGACCCGGAGCTGCTGGACCTGGTGGAGCTGGAGGTGCGGGAGCTGTTGTCGTCGTACCAGTTCCCGGGCGACGAGATCCCGATCGTGCGGATCTCGGCGTTGAAGGCGATGTCCGGGGACGCGGAGGCGCAGCAGGGGATCGACGCGCTGATGGCGGCGGTGGACGATTACGTGCCGAAGCCGGCGCGTCCGCTGGACAAGCCGTTCCTGATGCCGGTCGAGGACGTGTTCACGATCACGGGCCGCGGGACGGTGGTGACGGGCCGGATCGAGCAGGGTCAGATCAAGGTCGGGCAGGAGGTCGAGATCGTGGGCCTGCGCCCGACGATCAAGAAGACGGTGACGGGCGTGGAGATGTTCCGGAAGCTGCTGGACGAGGGGCAGGCGGGCGACAACGTGGGCCTGCTGCTGCGCGGAACGGAGCGGAAGGACGTGGAGCGCGGCCAGGTGGCGGCGTGGCCGGGTTCGATCACGCCGCACACGACGTTCAAGGGCGAGGTCTACATCCTGACCAAGGAGGAGGGCGGTCGTCACACGCCGTTCTTCGAGGGCTACCGGCCGCAGTTCTACTTCCGGACGACGGACGTGACGGGAGTGGCGAGCCTGCCGGAGGGTCGCGAGATGGTGATGCCCGGGGACCGGGTGGAGCTGCGGATCGTGATGACGAAGCCGATCGCGATGGACCGCGGGCTGCGGTTCGCGATTCGCGAGGGCGGTCGGACGGTCGGCGCCGGCACCGTGACTGAAGTGATCGAATAACGACGGGCGGGCCGCCACAGAGGGCGGCCCCTACCGCGGCCCGAATGACGGCCTGTAGGGGCCGGCCTCCGTGCCGGCCCGGACGCGAGCGACAACCCGAGGACCTGGCGATGAACAGCGAGAAGATCCGGATCCGGCTCCGAGCGTACGACAGCCGGATCCTGGACCAGTCGACGACGGAGATCGTGGACACCGCGCGGCGGACCGGGGCCCGCGTGGCGGGACCGATTCCCCTGCCGACGCTGCGCAGCATCTACACGGTGAACCGCTCGCCGCACGTCGACAAGAAGTCGCGGGAGCAGTTCGAGATCCGCACACACAAGCGGCTGCTCGACATTCTCGACCCCACGCCGGAGACGGTGGACGCGCTGATGAAGCTCGACCTGCCGGCGGGTGTCGATGTCGAGATCAAGGCCTTCAGCTCCTGAGATCGAGGGGGACCCTGTCGTGGTGAACGGCCTGATCGGACGCAAGGTGGGCATGACCCAGCTGTTCATGGAGGACGGTCGCTTCGTGCCCGTCACCCTGATCCAGGCTGGACCCTGCGTCGTCGTGCAGCGCAAGACCTCCGAGCGCGACGGCTACGAGTCGGCGCAGCTGGGCCTCGTCGAGACCAAGCCCTTCCGCAAGGCCAACCGGCCGACGAAGGGGCATTTCGCGAAGGCGGGCGTTCCGCCGACGCGCGAACTGCGCGAGTTCCGGCTCGTTCCCGGCTCCGACCCGAAGCCCGGCGACACCGTGACCTGCGAGCTCTTCGCCCCGGGCCAGCTGGTCGACGTGATCGGCACCAGCAAGGGGAAAGGGTTCCAGGGTGCGATGAAGCGCCATCACTTCCGCGGCGGCGCCGCTACGCACGGCTCCATGTTCCATCGCGCACCGGGTTCGGTCGGCGCGTCGGCCTGGCCGTCGCGCACCTTCCCCGGGACCCGCGGGCCCGGCCAGATGGGCCAGGCGCGCATCACGCAGCGCGGCGTCGAGGTCGTCAAGGTCGACCCGATGCAGAACCTGCTCATCGTCCGCGGCGCCGTCCCCGGCGCGCGCGGCAGCCTGGTCGTGATCCAGCGGCCCTACGGCGCCACGGAGTAATCCATGGCTGAGATCGCAATCGTCAACGCCAAGCGCCAGGAGGTGGGCACGCTGAGCCTGCCCGACACGGCCTTCGGCTACCCCTACAAGCGCCACCTCCTCTACGAGGCGGTGCGACACTTCCTGGCCTGCGCCCGCGCCGGAACGCACAAGGCGAAGAACCGCACCGAGGTCAGCGGCGGCGGCAAGAAGCCCTGGAAGCAGAAGGGCACCGGCCGCGCCCGGCAGGGCTCGACGCGCTCTCCGCTCTGGCGCCACGGTGGCGTGGTCTTCGGCCCCGTACCGCGCGACTACTCGTACGACTTCCCGCGCATGGCGCGGCGCCGGGCGCTGGCCTCCGCGCTGTCCGAGAAGGCCCGGCGCGGGCACCTGCTCGTGGTCGACGCGCTGCCGCTCGAGACGGTCAAGACCAAGGCCGTCGCCGAGTACGTGCGCGCGGGACTGAAGCTCGAGGGCAAGGTGCTGCTCGTCTTCGACGGCGAGAACCGCACGCTCGAACGGGCCTCCCGCAACCACGCGGAGATCGGCGCGCTGCGTGCCATGAACCTGCACGCCTATGACGTGCTGAACCACGACGCCGTCGTGATGAGCCGGGCTGCCGCCGAGCAGCTCGGGGAGGTTCTCTCCCGATGAGCATGACCTCTTGGCAGATTCTCCTCAGGCCCCGCCTGACGGAGAAGTCGACCCGGCTCAAGGAAGAGGCGGCGCGCTGGAAGAAGGCCGGTGAGACCTACGTCTTCGAGGTGCACCCGAGCGCCAACAAGCTCCAGATCCGTTCCGCGGTCGAGGAGATCTTCGGCGTCGAGGTCGAGCACGTGCGCACGGTGAACATGGTCCCCAAGACGCGGCGCTACGGTCGCTTCGAGGGGCTGCGGCCGGCGAAGAAGAAGGCGTACATCACGCTGAAGCCGGGCAGCAAGACGATCGACTTCCTGGAAGGCTGACCGCGCCCTCACGGGCGCTGACGAGGCGCAACACGATGCCGATCAAGAGTTTCAAGCCAACTTCGGCCGGCCGCCGCCAGATGGAAGTTCTGGTGCGTCCGGAGTTGACGGGGAGCAAGCCGTACAAGCCGCTGCTCGAGCCGAAGCCCCGTACCGGCGGGCGGAACAACCTGGGCTGGGTCTCGGCGTGGCAGCGCGGCGGCGGGCACAAGCAGCGCTACCGCGTGATCGACTTCAAGCGGGACAAGGACGGCGTGCCGGGCACCGTGACGACGATCGAATACGATCCGAACCGCTCGGCGAACATCGCGCTCGTCACCTACAAGGACGGTGACAAGCGCTACATGATCGCGCCGCTCGGACTGGCGGTCGGGCAGACGATCCTGGCCGCCGCCGCCGCCGACATCGTGGTCGGCAACTGCCTGCCGCTTCGGAGCATTCCGGTCGGCACGACGGTCCACAACATCGAGCTGCGGCCCGGCAAGGGCGGGCAGCTGGCGCGGAGCGCGGGAGCCGGGGCCCAGATCCTGGCCAAGGAAGGGAAGTACGCGCACCTGCGGCTCCCCTCCGGCGAGGTCCGGCTCGTGCTCACGGAGTGCCGCGCGACGATCGGACAGGTCGGCAACATCGACTTCGCGAACGTCAGCGTCGGCAAGGCCGGCCGCTCGCGCTGGCTCGGACGCCGCCCGATGGTGCGCGGCGTGGCGATGAACCCGGTCGACCACCCGCACGGCGGCGGCGAGGGCAAGACCTCGGGCGGCCGGCACCCGGTAACGCCCTGGGCCATCCCGACGAAGGGGCACAAGACCCGCAACAGCCCGCGGACGGATCGCTTCGTGATCCGCCGGCGCGGCCAGAAGTAGGCGGAGGACGCGATGTCGCGGTCGGTTTGGAAGGGCCCCTTCGTGGACGTTCACCTCAAGAAGAAGGTGGACGACATGAACAAGGCGGGCGACCGGAAGGTCATCAAGACCTGGTCGCGCCGCTCGACGATCATCCCCGACATGGTCGGCCACACGATGATGGTGCACAACGGGAAGAAGTTCATTCCCGTCTACGTCACCGAGAACATGGTGGGCCACAAGCTCGGTGAGTTCGCGCTGACCCGCACCTTCAAGGGGCATGCCGGCGCGAAGGACAAGAAAGCCAAGCGCTGAGGACGGAGAGGACACGATGGTCTCGCAGGCAAAACTCCGGTTCCTGCGCGCGAGCGCGCAGAAGACGCGGCTGGTCGCCGACCAGATCCGGGGCCGCGACGTCGCGGAGGCGCTCGGCATTCTCAAGGCCAGCCCGAAGCGGGTTGCGCGGCCGATCGAGAAGCTGCTGTCGTCCGCGATCGCGAACGCGCAGCAGCACGAGGAGCGGGTGGACGTGGATCGACTCTTCGTGGCGCGGGTCTGGGTCGACGAGGGGCCGTACGAGAAGCGTGGCCGCGCGGCGACGATGGGACGCTTCTTCCCGATCCTGAAGCGGCGGGCCCACGTGACGATTCAGCTCGACCTCCGCGGCAAGCGCTCGTAAGGCAGGAGAGATTCATGGGACAGAAGACCCATCCCTACGGCTTCCGGCTCGGCTTCAACCGCAACTGGAAGAGCCGCTGGTTCGAGAGCAAGCGCTACGCGCAGTTCCTCCACGAGGACCTGAAGCTGCGGGAAGAGCTGAAGTCGAAGCTCAACCACGCCGGCATCAGCGACATCGAGATCGAACGCGCGGGCGAGCACAAGCTGAAGATCAATCTCTTCACCGCGCGGCCGGGGATCATCATCGGCCGCAAGGGGACGGAGGTCGACAAGCTGCGCGAGGACCTGAAGAAGCGTACCGGCCGCGAGGTGTTCCTGAACATCCTCGAGGTCGAGAAGCCCGAGCTCGACGCGCAGCTGGTCGGCGAGGGGATCGCCAGCCAGCTGGAACGCCGCATCGCGTTCCGGCGCGCCATGCGCAAGGCCGTCGAATCGGCCCAGCGCTTCGGGGCCAAGGGGATCAAGGTGCGGCTTGCCGGCCGGCTCGCCGGCCACGAGATCGCGCGCGCGGAGTGGTACCTGCACGGACGGCTCCCGCTGCACACGCTGCGGGCCGACATCGACTATGGCTTCGCCGAGGCCCGCACGACCTACGGGGTGATCGGCGTGAAGGTGTGGATCTATCGCGGCGAGCAGACCGAGATCGTGCCGCGCCAGGGAATGCAGCGCTGAGGGCCAGGAGCCCTCGGCGGGAGCACGACGATGCTGGAACCAAAGAAGCCCAAGCACCGCAAGATGATGAAGGGGCGGATGTCGGGCATCGCCACGCGCGGCGCCACGATCGCCTTCGGCGACTACGGCCTGAAGGCGATGGAGTGCGGCTGGATCACGGCCCGCCAGATCGAGGCGGCCCGCGTTGCGATCACCCGTCACGTCAAGCGCGGCGGCAAGCTCTGGATCCGGCTGTTCCCGGACAAGCCGATCACCAAGAAGCCTGCCGAGACCCGCATGGGCTCCGGCAAGGGGGCTCCGGATCACTGGGTGGCCGTCGTCAAGCCGGGCAAGATCCTGTTCGAGCTGCAGGGGGTCCCGGAGGACGTGGCCACGCAGGCGATGCAACTCGCGGCGTCGAAGCTGCCGATCTCTTCGAAGTTCGTGCGCCGGACGCCGGCCTGAGGATGGGACGATGAAGACTACGAAGCTGCGCGACATGGGCGTCGACGACCTGCTCCGGGAGGAGCTGTCGCTGCGCCAGGCGCTCTTCAACCTGCGGGTCCAGCACGCCATCGGGCAGCTGGAGAAGCCGCACAAGCTGCGCCAGACGCGTCGCGACCTGGCGCAGGTCCTGACCGCGCTCCGCCAGAAGCGGGGTAGCGTGTCCAAGGAGAGCCGCTGATGTCCGCGGAAACGACCACCCGGGGGGCCGGCCAGCGCAAGGTCGGCGTCGTCGTGAGCAAGCCGGGGGCCAAGACCGTCAAGGTCGAGGTCGAACGCCTCGTCCAGCACACGACCTACCGGCGGTACGTGCGCCGGTCGAAGTCCTTCATGGCCCACGACGAGCGCGAAGCCTGCGGAATCGGCGACAAGGTGGAGATCGTGGAAACCCGCCCGCTGTCGGCCCGGAAGCGCTGGCGCGTCAAGCAGATCATCGCCCGCGCCGAGAGTGGCCTCACGCCGGTCGCCGCGCCCCAGGCCGGGGAGTAGGAGGCCGCCATGATCCAGATGCGGACGATGCTCAACGTGGCCGACAACTCCGGCGCCAGGAAGATCATGGCGATCGGGCTGCGCGGCGGAAGCAAGGGCCAGTACGGCCACCTCGGCGACGTGATCACCGCGGCGGTCAAGGAGGCCAGTCCCGACGGCACCGTGAAGAAGGGCGCCGTGATCAAGGCCGTCATCGTGCGGGTGCGCAAGGAGCACCGGCGCCGCGACGGCTCCTACATCCGCTTCGACGACAACGCGGCGGTTCTCATCAACGATGCGGGCGAGCCGGTCGGAACCCGAGTGTTCGGCCCCGTGGCCCGCGAACTGCGCGAGAAGAAGTTCACGAAGATCGTTTCGCTCGCGCCGGAGGTGCTCTGATGGCGGCGCACGTTCGCAAGGGCGACGAGGTCGTCGTGATCAGCGGGAAATACAAGGGGAAGCGCGGCCGGGTGCTCAGCGTGAACACCGAGAAATCCCGCGCCGTCGTCGAAGGCGTGAACATGATCAAGAAGCACGCCCGAGCCAACCCGCGGCTGGGCGTGAAGGGCGGGATCGTGGAGCGTGAGGCCGCGATCCACACGAGCAAGCTGATGCAACTCGACCCGCAGAGCGGCAAGTCGACCCGGGTCGGCCACAAGCTTCTCGCCGGTGTCGATGGCACCCAGCGGAAGGTCCGCGTCGCGCGGCGCTCCGGCGCCGAGCTCGATCGCTGAGGATCATCATGGCGTACGTACCGCGTTTGAAGAAGATGTTCGAGGACGAAGTCCGACCCGCGCTGGTCGAGCGCTTCAGCTATCCCAACCGGATGGCCGTGCCGACGGTGCAGAAGATCGTCCTCAACATGGGCGTGGGCGAGGCGTCCCGCGACCCGAAGATGCTCGAAGAGGCGCTGGCGGAGCTGACCGAGATCGCCGGCCAGAAGCCGACCGTTCGGAAATCGCGCAAGTCGATCGCCAACTTCAAGCTCCGCGAAGGCATGCCGATCGGCGTCGCGGTGACGCTGCGCCAGTCGCGGATGTGGGAGTTCCTCGACCGCCTGGTGAACGTCTCGCTGCCGCGCGTTCGCGACTTCCGCGGCGTTCCATCGCGCGCGTTCGACGGCCGCGGCAACTACACGTTCGGGATCAAGGACCAGCTGATCTTCCCGGAGATCAACTACACCAAGGTGCAGAAGGCGATCGGCATGAACATCACGATCGTCACTTCCGCGAAGACCGACCCTGAGGCCAAGGAACTGCTGGCCCGGCTGGGAATGCCGTTCACGCGCTGAGCGCGGGAACGACGCAAGACAGAGCAAGGGAGACGACCGTGGCCACGACCGCCAAGATGGCTCGCCAGCTCAAGACGCTCAAGTTCGGCGTGCGGGTCCGCAATCGCTGCAAGCGCTGCGGTCGCCCGCGGGCCTATCTGCGGCGCTTTGCGATGTGCCGAATCTGCTTTCGCGACCTGAGCCTTCAGGGCCTGATCCCCGGCGTCCGCAAGGCCAGCTGGTAGCCGGTAACAGAGGACGAACACGATGTCGATGACGGACCCCATCGCAGACATGCTGACGCGCGTGAGAAACGGGCTGCTCGCCAATCACGCCAGCGTCACCATGCCTTCCTCCCGGATCAAGTGCGATATCGCCAAGATCCTGAAGGAAGAAGGCTACATCAAGAGCTTCCGGCACGAGGACGACGGCCCGCAGGGCACGCTCTCGATCGAGCTGAAGTACGGCCCGCACGGTGAGCGGGTCATCAACGGGCTCGAGCGGGTGAGCAAGCCGGGGCGGCGCGTCTACATCGGCCGCGAGGAGATCCCGGACGTCCTCGGTGGGATGGGAATCGCCATCCTTTCGACGTCCCGGGGCGTCCTCGACGGCCGGTCCGCTCGCCAGCTGGGTATCGGCGGCGAGTGGATCTGCAACATCTGGTAAAGGGAGAACGGCGATGTCGCGCATCGGCCTCAAGCCCGTACCGCTTCCCGCGGGGGTCACACTCCGGGAGACGGACGGCCACGTCGAGGTGAAGGGCCCGAAGGGAACCCTCAGCGTGCCGGTTCCGCGCGGGATCTCCGTCGCGGTCGAGGGTCCGTCGGCGAACGTGAAGCGTTCCGACGACAGCAAGCCGCGACGGGCCCTGCACGGCCTGACGCGCGCCCTCCTTGCGAACGCGGTGGTCGGCGTGACGCAGGGCTACGAGAAGCAGATGGAGGTGGTCGGGACGGGCTACCGCGTCGAGAGCGCGGGCTCCGATCTCAAGTTCGCGCTCGGCTACAGCCATCCGGTGATCTACAAGCTGCCCCAGGGCGTGACCGCGAAGGTCGAAGAGAAGAACACGGTGCTGATCCTCAACGGGATCGACAAGCAGCAGATCGGGCAGTTGTGCGCCGAGCTGCGTGCGCTGCGTCCACCCGATGCATACAAGGGGAAGGGCGTGAAATTCCGTGGAGAGGTCATCCACCTCAAGCCGGGCAAGGCCGCCGGCAAGTAGCGGCAAGGGACGCGAGGTAGGCATGTATACGATGAAGAACCGCGAAGCGGCCCGCTCGAAGGTGCGCAAGCGCATCCGGGCGCGCGTCGCCGGCACGGCCGAGCGCCCGAGGCTGGCGGTCTACCGCAGCCTCAAGAACATCTCGGTCCAGGCAATCGACGACGGCCGTGGGCACACGGTCGCGGCCGCTTCGTCGCTCGACGCGGCGTGCCGCGAGAAGTCGGCACGCGGCGGGAACCTCGAGGCGGCGAAGGTCGTCGGCGCGGAGATCGCCGGGCGCCTCAAGGCGAAGGGGATCGAGAGTGTCACCTTCGACCGGGGCGGGTACCGCTATCACGGCCGGATCAAGGCACTGGCCGACGCCGCCCGCGAGGGCGGTCTGAAGTTCTGACGGCCGGCCGGCCGAACGGAGGGCGTCGTGGCGTTCGATAGGGACAGGGACCGGGATCGCGACCGCGAGGGCTCCGACCTCCGGGACCAGGTCGTTTACATCAACCGCGTCACCAAGGTGGTGAAGGGCGGCAAGAACTTCTCGTTCTCCGCGCTGGTGGTGGTGGGCGACGGCAAGGGCCGCGTCGGCTACGGGACCGGCAAGGCCAAGGAAGTGCCGGCCGCGATCGCCAAGGGGATCGAGCGCGCCAAGCGGAAGATGATCAAGGTCCCGCTCAAGGGCCGCACGATCCCGCACCTGGTGGTCGGGCACCACGGCTCGGCCAAGGTGCTGATGCGCCCGGCCTCGCCCGGGACCGGGGTCATCGCGGGTGGCGCGGTGCGCGCGATCCTGGAGTCGGTCGGGGTGCACGACGTGCTCACCAAGTGCATGGGAACGCAGAACCCGCACAACGTCGTTCGGGCCACGATCGAAGGCCTGACGGCGCTGAAGGACGTGCGGGAGATCGCCCGGCTGCGCGGCGTCTCGCTCGAGCTCCTCGATCCGGGCGCCGCCGCGGCATCGTCGCGGCCGCCCGAGGAGAGCCGCGGAGGTGAGGCATGAGCGGCGCGACGATCAGGATCAAGCAGTACCGCAGCGGCATCCAGGCGCCGACGAAACACAAGCTGGTGCTGCGGGCGCTGGGGCTCGGTCGCATCAACCGGGTCGTGGAGCGTCCGGACAATGCGGCCGTGCGCGGAATGGTGAACACGATCCCGCACCTCGTGCGGATCGTGGACGGGGAGTGACCTCATGAGCAGGCTGCACGAGATCGGCCCGGCTCCGGGCGCCACGCGCACGCGCAAGCGGGTGGGGCGAGGCCCCGGCTCGGGACTGGGCAAGACCGCCGCGCGCGGGCACAAGGGCCAGCAGTCCCGGTCGGGCTACTCGCACCGCTACGGCCACGAGGGCGGCCAGATGCCGCTCGTGCGCCGCATTCCGAAGCGCGGCTTCACCAACATCTTCGCCGAGCGCTACGTCGAGGTGAATGTCGGCCGGCTCGCGAAGCTCGCGCCGGGCACCGAGATCACCCCGGAGACCCTGGTCACGATGGGGATGATCAGCCGCACCGAGTCGGCGCGGGTCAAGCTGCTGGGCAAGGGTGAGCTGGGGATCGCGCTGAAGGTCAGGGTCCACGCCGCCAGCGCGGGGGCCAGGACCCGGGTCGAGGCCGCGGGCGGCTCGCTCGAGATCATCGGGGCCGAGGCCTGAGCATGATCCAGACGCTGCAGAACATCTTCAAGATCCCCGACCTGCGTCGGCGGATCCTGTTCACGCTGGGGCTGCTTGCGATCTACCGGATCGGGGCCTTCATCCCGATCCCGGGGATCAACCTCGCGCGCGCTGCGCGAGTTCTTCGCCCAGAGCCAGAACTCGCTGGTCGGCCTGGTGAACCTCTTCACCGGGGGCAACTTCCAGAACCTGACGATCTTCGCGCTCGGCATCATGCCGTACATCTCCGCGTCGATCATCCTGCAGCTCCTGGCCGTGATCTGGCCGTACCTGGAGAAGCTGCAGAAGGAAGGCGAGGTCGGGCGGCGGAAGATCACGCAGTACACCCGCTACGGCACGATCGTGCTCTCGATCGTCCAGGCGCTGGGGATCTCGATCTGGGTCACGAAGATCGGCGGCACGACCGAGCCGATCGTGCTCAATCCCGGCTTCATGTTCTTCCTGACGACCGTGCGTCACGCTCACCACCGGCACCGCGTTCATCATGTGGCTGGGCGAGCAGATCACGGACCGCGGGATCGGCAACGGGATCTCGCTGATCATCTTCGCGGGCATCGTGGCCGGCGTCCTGCCGTCGGTGCTGAAGACGGTGACGCGAGCTGATGAACGGTCAGATCGGCCTGCTGACGATCGCCGTGATCGTCGCGGTGATGATCGCGGTCACCGCCGCGGTCGTGTTCATCGAGCGGGGCCAGCGCCGGATCCCGATCCAGTACGCCAGCCGCGTGCAGGGGCGCCGCATGATGCGCGGCACCCAGACCTACCTGCCGCTCCGGGTGAACACCGCGGGCGTGATCCCGGTCATCTTCGCCTCCTCGCTGCTCGCCCTGCCGATGGGGCTGTTCAGCTGGGCCAGCGCGCTGTGGCCCGACGCGAACTGGATCCGGGTCGCCAACGAGCAGCTGCAGTGGCGGATGCCGCTCTACGACATCGCCTACGTCCTGCTGATCATCTTCTTCTGCTTCTTCTACACCTCGATCGTGTTCAATCCGATGGACACGGCCGAGAACATGAAGCGGGTCGGCGGGTTCATCCCGGGCGTCCGGCCGGGCAAGTCGACGGCCCAGTACATCGACAGCGTGCTGACGAAGCTGACGACCTCCGGCGCGATCTACCTGGCGCTGATCTCGATCCTGCCGATCTTCCTGCTGTCGGGCCTCCCGCTCGACAAACTGCGCCCGGCCGCGGTGGGCGAGTTCTTCGCCCGCGTCCTGCCGGGGTGGGTCCTCAACGGGACCGGGATCCAGTTCTATTTCGGCGGCACCTCGCTCCTGATCGTGATCGGCGTCGCGATGGACACGATCCAGCAGATCGAGAGCCAGCTGGTCATGCGCCACTACGACGGGTTCCTCAAGGGGACCCGGATCAAGGGGCGCCGCGGCTGATGCGGATCGTCCTGTTCGGCCCGCCCGGGGCGGGGAAGGGAACCCAGGCGCAGCGGATCGCCGCCGCGTACGGGATCCCCCACATCTCCACCGGGGACATGCTCCGCCAGGCGGTCGCCGCGGGCTCCGAGCTGGGACGGCAGGTCAAGGAGATCCTCGAGCGCGGCCACCTCGTGCCCGACGAGCTGATCGGACGGGTGATCGCCGAGCGGATCGGCCAGCCGGATGCGGCGGCCGGGTTCCTGCTCGACGGCTTCCCGCGGACCGTGCCGCAGGTGGCGATCCTCGAGCGGGCGCTCGGGCCGAAGCGGCTCGACCGGGTCGTGATGCTCGTCGTGCCGGACGCGGTGGTCGAGGCCCGGATCCTCGGCCGGGCGCAGGCCGGCGAGGGCGGCGTGGTGCGGGCGGACGACCGGATCGAGACGATCCGCGAGCGGCTCCGGGTCTACAAGGAACAGACCGAACCGGTGGCCCAGGTCTACCGGGAGCAGGGTCTGCTGGCGGAGGTTGACGGAACGGGTAACATCGAGCAGGTGTTCGGGCTCGTGGCCGGACTCCTCGGTGGGGCGCGGGCATGATCTCGCGCCGCTCGCCGGCAGAGATCGACCGGATCGACCGGGCCTGCACGCTCGTGCGGGAGGTCCTCGTCGAGCTCTCGGGAGTGGTGCGGGAGGGGGTCGAGACCCGCGAGCTGGACAGGATCGCGGAGCGCAAGACGCAGGAAGCCGGGGCCAAGCCGGCGTTCAAGGGGTACATGGGCTATCCCGCCTGCCTCTGCATCTCCGTCAACGAGGAAGTGGTCCACGGCATTCCCGGCAAGCGCTCGCTGCGCCCCGGGGACCTGGTCAGCATCGATTTCGGGGTCCTCCTGGAGGGCTACTACGGCGACGGCGCCGTGACCTGCGCCGTTCCGCCGGTGGCCGAGCAGGACGGCAAGCTCTCCAGCGTCACGCGGGAGAGCCTGCTGCGGGCGATCGAACAGGTGCGCCCCGGTCGCCGGGTCGGCGACATCGGCAGCGCGGTCGAGAAGACCGCGGCGGCCAACGGGTATTCCGTCGTGCGCGACTTCGTCGGGCACGGCATCGGCACGCGGCTCCACGAGGAGCCGCAGGTACCGAACTACGGTCCTGCCGGGCAGGGCCCGCGGATCGAGGCCGGCATGGTGCTGGCGATCGAGCCGATGGTCGTGGCCGGGGACGCGGCAGTGAAGGTCCTCGGTGACGGGTGGACTGCGGTGACCCGGGATGGGTCCAAGGCGGCTCACTGGGAGCTGGTGGTGGCGGCCACGGACGACGGCCCCCGCGTTCTGGGCGGCGGGCTGACGGCGCCGTGGAAGGAGTGAGGGCTTGACCAAGGAGGAACCGATCCAGGTCGAGGCGGTCGTGATCGAGACGCTGCCGAACGCGATGTTCCGCGTCGAGCTCGACAACGGCCACAAGGTGCTGGCCCACATCTCCGGCCGGATGAGGAAGAACTTCATCCGCATCCTCCCCGGGGACCGGGTGCTGGTCGAGCTTTCGCCTTACGACCTGACCCGGGGCCGGATCATCTACCGCCACAAGTAACGCGATCGAGGTGGAACATGAAGGTCAGGGCATCGGTCAAGAAGATGTGCGAGAAGTGCAAGGTGATCAGGCGGCACGGGGTTCTGCGGATCATCTGCGAAAACCCCAAGCACAAGCAGCGCCAGGGCTGAGCCGGGCGCAGGAGTCCTGAGATGGCTCGTATCGCCGGGGTGGATCTCCCCCTCAACAAGCGGGTCGACGTCGGCCTGACCTACATCTTCGGCATCGGCGCCGCCCGATCCGGCCGGATCCTCGGCACCGCGGGCGTCGACCCGAAGGTGCGCGTCAAGGACCTGACCGAGGACCAGGTGCGCCGGATCCAGCAGATCATCCAGGACGAGGGCCGGGTCGAGGGCGACCTCCGCAAGGCCATCCAGATGGACATCAAGCGCCTGATCGAAATCGGTTCGTACCGCGGCACCCGGCACCGGCTGGGACTGCCGTGCCGTGGCCAGCGGACTCACACCAACGCGCGTACCAAGAAGGGTCCGCGCGTCGCGGTGGCGGGCAAGAAGAAGGTGAAGAAGTAACCGTCGGGGCCGGCCTCCGGGCCGGTCCGCGGCGGGCCTCGCGGCCCGCCGTGCAGCACGGATGACAGGCCGGAAACCCACCGGCCCGGAGAAGCAGGATGGCGAAGGCGGCACCCAAGACGAAGAAGACGGCGCGCAAGCGGGAGAAGAAGAACGTCCCGCACGGGCTCGCCCACATCGCGGCGACGTTCAACAACACGATCGTCACGATCACCGACCTCACCGGGAACGTGATCTCGTGGGCGAGCGCCGGGCGCGCAGGCTTCAAGGGATCCCGCAAAGGGACTCCATTCGCCGCGCAGATGGCGGCGACGACCGCGGTCAACGGGGCCAAGGAGCACGGCGTTCGCAGCGTCGACGTGCGCGTCCAGGGCCCCGGTGCCGGCCGCGAGTCGTCGATCCGCGCGCTCGCTGCAGCGGGCCTCGAGGTGCGTTCGATCAAGGACGTCACCCCCATCCCGCACAACGGTTGCCGGCCGCCGAAGCGCCGCCGCGTGTAAGCGAGGGACGAGACGATGGCACGCTACACGGGATCTGTTTGCCGGCTCTGCCGCCGCGAGGGGTTGCAGCTCTTTCTCAAGGGGGAGCGCTGCTTCAAGGACAAGTGCGCCGTCAAGCGCCGTTCGTACGCGCCCGGACAGCACGGCAAACGCCGGATCAAGCTGCAGGGCTACGGCCTCCAGCTGCGCGAGAAGCAGAAGGTGAAGCGCATCTACGGGGTGCTGGAGCGGCAGTTCCGGCTCTACTTCGAGCGCGCGTCGCGCAAGAAGGGCGTGACCGGCGAGAACATGCTCCAGCTGCTCGAGCGTCGGCTCGACAACGTGGTGTACCGGCTCGGCTTCGCCGCGTCGCGCTCCCAGGCGCGCCAGCTGGTGAGCCACGGTCACTTCAACGTGGGGGGCCGCAAGGTCGACGTGCCGTCGTTCCAGGTCGTGAAGGGCGACGCCGTCGAGCTGCGCGAGGGGAGCCGGAAGAACGCCCTGATCCAGGCGAACCTCGACACCGCCCAGGGCCGCGGCATCCCGCCGTGGCTCGAGCTCGACGGGACCAACTTCCGTGGCCGCGTCGTGGACATGCCGCGACGCGACGACATCCAGCTTCCGATCACCGAGAGCCTGATCGTCGAGCTGTACTCGAAGTAAGTGTCCCGGTCGCCGGGGACGGCCCTGCGCCGTTCTCGCGCCCAGGAGGGATCATGATCGAGAAGGGATTCCAGAAGCCGAAGTTCCTCGAGGTCGACGGCGCCACGCTGACGGGGCAGTACGGCCGCTTCACCGCGCAGCCCTACGAGCGCGGCTTCGGGACGACGGTGGGCAACGCCCTGCGCCGGATCCTGCTCTCCTCGGTCGAGGGGGCGGCGATCACCGCGATCAAGATCGAGGGAGTGCTCCACGAGTTCTCGTCGCTTTCCGGCGTGATCGAGGACGTCACGGACGTGATCCTGAACCTGAAGAAGGTCCCGGTGAAGCTCCACGTCCCTCGGACCGAGACCGTGCGCATCAACGTCAAGGGGCCGCGGACCGTGACCGCCGGCGACATCGAGACCAACTCCAACGTCGAGATCCTCGACCCGTCGGCGGTGATCGCGACGCTGTCGGACGAGGGCGCGCTCGAGATGGAACTGAGGATCAAGGCCGGCCGCGGGTACGTTCCCGCCGACCAGAACATGGACGAGGACCTGGCGCTGGGGTACATCCCGATCGACTCCGTCCACTCCCCGGTGCGGCGCGTCAACTTCGCCATCGAGCCGGCCCGCGTCGGCCGCTCGACCGACTTCGACAAGCTGATCATGGACGTCTGGACCGACGGATCGATCACCGCGCAGGACGCCGTGTCGACCGCCTCCCGGCTGCTGCGCGACCACCTCTCGATCTTCGTGAACTTCGAGGACACGCTCGAGGTTCCGGCCGAGCCGGTCGATATCGGGGACGCGAAGGTGCTCGAGTACCTCGACCGCTCGATCGACGAGCTGGAGCTGTCCGTGCGCTCCTACAACTGCCTCCGGAACGCGGGGATCGAGTACGTCCGGGACCTGGTCCAGCGCACGGAGCCCGAACTGCTCAAGACGAAGAACTTCGGCCGCAAGTCGCTCAACGAGATCAAGGAACTGCTGGCCGACATGAAGCTGTCCCTCGGCATGCGCCTCGACGGTCGCGCCGCCGGGCAGCGCTGAGCCGCCGCGAAGGAAGGACGCCATGAGACACCGCTGCGCCAATCGGAAACTGGGACGGACGAGCGAGCACCGCATCGCCACCCTGAGGAACCTTGCGACCGCGCTCATCGAGCACGAGCGGATCACGACGACGATGGGCAAGGCCAAGGAGCTGCGCCCGTACGCCGAGCGCCTGATCTCGAAGGCGCAGCAGGACACCGTTCACGCCCGGCGCATCGTGGCGCGCGACCTGCACGATCGCGACGTCGTCAAGCGCCTGTTCGACGAGATCGCTCCGCGCTTCTCCGGCCGCCCCGGGGGCTATACCCGCGTGCTGCGGACCATGCCTCGGCGCGGCGACGCCGCGGAGATGGCGATCGTCGAGCTGGTGGTCCGCAAGGAGAAGGAGTCGCGCGCGGCGCAGCCCGCGGCGGCCAAGGAAGTCAGGAAGGAAGGCGGGCTCGCCGGGATCGCGAAGCGGATCGCGGGCGGCCGCAAGAAGAAGACGGCCGGAGCGGAGTGAGCGCCCGGACACGCCACTGACACGGGGCCGCCTCCGGGCGGCCCTTTTCTTGCCCATCGGTGCCAGAATCCGGCGGCGCGGCCGGCCCCCGGGCCGTCGCGAGCGGAGCGGAGGAGGAAGGGCCCATGCCGCGGCGGGACGACGTGCGCAAGGTGCTCGTCATCGGGTCCGGACCGATCGTGATCGGTCAGGCCTGTGAATTCGACTACTCGGGGACCCAGGCCTGCAAAGCGCTGCGCGAGGAGGGGATCGAGGTCGTCCTCGTCAACTCCAACCCGGCCACGATCATGACCGATCCCGAGGTCGCGAACCGGACCTACATCGAGCCGCTGACGGTGGTCGCAACCGCCCGGATCATCGAGCGCGAGCGGCCCGACGCGCTGCTCCCGACCGTGGGCGGCCAGACGGCGCTGAACCTCGCGATCGACCTCGATCGGGAGGGGGTCCTCGAGCGCTTCGGGGTCCGGATGATCGGGGTCAACCGCCAGTCGATCGAGGTCTGCGAGAACCGCGAGATGTTCCGCAAGGCGGTGGAGGACGCGGGCCTCGCGATGCCCGGCGGCGAGTTCGCCACGTCGATGGACGAAGCCGAGTCGATCCGCGAGCGCTTCGGGTTTCCGCTCGTCGTGCGCCCCTCGTTCACGCTCGGCGGCTGGGGCGGGGGCGTCGTCTGGAACCTCGAGGAGTGGAAGCAGCTCGTTCCGCACGCGCTCGACGCCTCGCCGATCCGGCAAGTGCTGATCGAGGAGTCGATCGTCGGGTGGAAGGAATACGAGCTGGAGGTAATGCGCGACTGCGCCGACAACGTCGTCATCGTCTGCAGCATCGAGAACTTCGACGCGATGGGGGTCCACACCGGCGACTCGATCACCGTCGCGCCGGCGCAGACGCTGACCGACCGCGAGTACCAGAACATGCGCGACGCCGCGATCCGGATCATCCGGCAGGTCGGCGTCGAGACCGGCGGGAGCAACATCCAGTTCGCGGTCGAGCCGCGGACCGGCCGCCTGCTGGTGATCGAGATGAACCCGCGGGTCTCGCGCTCGTCCGCGCTGGCCTCCAAAGCGACCGGCTTCCCGATCGCCCGGATCGCGGCCAAGCTGGCCCTGGGCTACACGCTCGACGAGATCCCGAACGACATCACCCGCGTCACCCCGGCCAGCTTCGAGCCGACGCTCGACTACGTGGTCGTCAAGATCCCGCGCTGGGCGTTCGAGAAGTTCCCGACCACGCCCCCCGACCTCGGCACGCAGATGAAGTCGGTCGGCGAGGCGATGGCGATCGGCCGGACCTTCCCCGAGGCGCTGCAGAAGGCGCTCCGCTCGCTCGAGACGGGCCGCTTCGGCCTGGGCGGGGACGGCAAGAAGGTCGTCGAGCCGAGCCGGCTCTCGGAACGCCTTTCGACGCCGAACTGGCAGCGGCTGTTCTACATCAAGCACGCGCTGCTGGCCGGATGGAGCATCGACGAGATCTCCCGCCGTACGAGCGTCGACCCGTGGTTCCTGCGGCAGATCGAGCAGATCGTCGCGATCGAGGGGAAGCTGCGGGCCTTCTCCCTGGAGGAGGTGCCCGACGACCTGCTCGCGCAGGCCAAGCGGGCCGGGTTCTCGGATCACCAGCTGGGGGTGCTGCTGCGCGCTCCCGAGGACGCGGTCCGGGCGCGGCGCCACCGGGCCGGGATCCGGCCCGTCTTCAAGCGCGTCGACACCTGCGCGGCGGAATTCGAGGCTCACACGCCATACCTCTACTCGACCTACGAGGAGGAATGCGAGGCCGCCCCCACCGCGCGCCGCAAGGTGATGATCCTCGGCTCGGGCCCGAACCGGATCGGCCAGGGGATCGAGTTCGACTACTGCTGCTGCCACGCCTCGTTCGCGCTCCGCGACGAAGGGATCGAGTCGATCATGGTCAATTGCAACCCGGAGACCGTGTCGACCGATTACGACACCTCGGACCGGCTCTACTTCGAGCCGCTCACGCTGGAGGACGTGCTCGAGATCGTGGACCGCGAGCGCCCGGACGGGGTGATCGTCCAGTTCGGCGGGCAGACGCCGCTGCGGCTGGCGCTGCCGCTGGCGCGCCTCGGCGTGCCGATCCTCGGCACCTCGCCGGACAGCATCGACCTCGCCGAGGACCGCCAGCGGTTCGGCGCGCTGCTGCTGGAGCTGGGGCTCCGCGCCCCGGAATGGGGGACGGCCCGCGACCGGGAGGAAGCGCACGCGATCGCGCAGCGGATCGGTTTCCCGCTGCTCGTCCGTCCCTCATATGTGCTCGGCGGCCGCGCGATGTTCGTCTGCTGGGACGAGGACTCGCTCGACTCGATGATGCAGCAGGCGGTCGAGGCTTCGCCGGAGCACCCCGTGCTGCTGGACCGTTTCCTCGAGGACGCGTTCGAGCTGGACGTCGACGCACTGTGCGACGGGCGCCGGGTCGTCATCGCCGCCGTGATGCAGCACATCGAGGAGGCCGGGATCCACTCCGGCGACTCGGCCTGCGTGATCCCGCCCTACCACCCGGAAGTCGCGCGGCACGACCGCGAGATCCGCGAGATCACGACCCGCCTGGCGCTGGCGCTCGGCGTCCGCGGGCTCGTCAACGCCCAGCTGGCGATCAAGGACGGCGTCGTCTACGTGCTCGAGGTCAATCCGCGGGCCTCGCGCACGGTGCCGTTCGTCGCGAAGGCGACCGGCCTGCCGCTGGCGAAGATCGCGACGCAGCTGATGCTGGGAAAGACGCTCGACGACCTGGGCCTGGTCGAGGCGCCCCGGGCGGCCGGGGTCTTCATCAAGCAGCCGGTGTTTCCCTTCACCCGCTTTCCCGGCGAGGACCCGGTCCTCGGCCCGGAGATGAAGTCGACCGGCGAGGTGATGGGAGTCGGCGCGACCTTCGGCGAGGCCTTCCTGAAGGCGCAGTCCGGCGCGGGTATCGAGCTGCCGACGGCCGGCGCCGTCTTCCTCTCCGTGCACGACCGCGACAAGACGGGCCTGCTCCCGGTGGCCCGCGGGCTCCACGAGCTCGGCTTCCGGATCGTGGCTACCTCCGGGACGGCCGGCTACCTGCGCGAGCACGACATCCCGGCCGAGACGATCTTCAAGGTCAACGAGGGGCGGCCGCACGTCGTCGACCAGCTGCTCTCGGGGCAGATCCAGATGGTCGTCAACACCCCCCTCGGCGCGCCGTCGTACTACGACGAGCGGTCGATCCGGTTCACCGCGCTGCAGCGCCGGGTGCCGCTGATCACGACCCTGACCGGCGCCGCCTCGGCAGTGGAGGCGATCCGCGCGGCGCGGTCGGACGGGCTGTCGTACCGGTCGATCCAGGAAATCCACCTTCGTTAGCGGCATCGGGCGCAGCACGGGATAATGCGAGCGCTTCCGGCGGAACCGATGGAGCCGATGGACGAAATCCGATTCGAGGTGATCGGGGGGGGGCCGGACCCGCAGCTCGTCGACGCGATCGTGGCACTCTACGACGCCGGCGGGTGGTGGGTGGAGTCGGACCGCGCGCGGGCGACCGTCCCGGCGATCGTGACCGGGAGCTTCTGCTTCCTGGTCGCGCGTGAGTCGGACGGCCGGATCGTCGGGATGGCCCGGGCGATCTCGGATGGGGTGAGCGACGCCTACATCCAGGACGTCGTGGTCCTGAAGGAATGCCGCGGCCGCGGAGTCGGCCGCGAGCTCGTCCGCCGCGTGCGGGACTACTGCACGGAGCGGCAGCTGGAGTGGATCGGGCTCGTAGCCGAGCCGGGCACCACTCCGTTCTACGAGGAGCTCGGCTTCGAGGTCCTGGACGGCCATGCAGCCATGCGCCTCGCGCGGTGACCGGCCGGAGTGCGTCCCGTTCCTGGGGCTCGACTTCTCGCCGCTCACGCTCGACGACCAGCCCGACCTCGAGCCCTTCCTGGCGCGTCACCCGCACGCGCTTTCCGGGTACACCTTCGCGACTTTCGTCGCCTGGGACCATGTCTTCCGCTACTGCTGGGCCTTCACCGGCTCGGGGACGCTGCTCGTCGCGTTCCGCTTCGCGCCCGACGGCCCGCTCCACCTCATGCAACCGGTCGGGCCGCTCGACGCCGCCACCGCGGCGAGCATCGTCGAGGCCGGCCGCCGGCTGGCCAAGCCGTTCGCGATCGTCGGCGTCGACCGCGCCTTCCTCGCGGCGCAGCCGGGATTCGTCTCGAACTTCGAAGTCATCGAGGAACCCGAGAACGCGAACTACATCTACAGCGCCGCCGACCTCGCCACGCTCAAGGGCCGGCGCTACGCGAAGAAGCGCAACCTGATCGCCCAGGCCGACCAGGCCTATGACTGGAGCGTCGAGCCGATGATCGGCGATCGGGTGGGGGACGCCTTCGAGGTGATGCGGCAGATGACCGCCGAGGAACCGCCCGTCTCGGTGTCGATGGAGCAGGACAACGAGGCGCTGCGCCGTACATTGCAGCACTTCGACCACCTGCGACAGGGAGGGGTGCTCGTCCGCGTGAACGGCGAGCCCGCGGGCTTCGCGCTCTTCGAGCGGCAGTCGCCGGAGACGCTCGTGATCCACTTCGAGCGGGCGCGGCGCGACGTGAAGGGGCTCTACCAGCTCGTCAATCGAGCGGCGGCGGAGGCCGCGGTGCGGGAGGGGTACGCCTTCCTGAACCGGGAGGAGGATCTCGGGGATCCGGGTCTCCGACAGGCCAAGGCCTCGTACGACCCGATCCGGCTGGAGATGGCCTACCGACTGGCGCTACGGGCCTAGGTTCGCCGGCGCGGGAGGCCGGCCCGCCGCTACCCCCGGTGCCGCAGCACCTCCGCGATCAGGTCGCTCGTCGCGTGGTCCTTGGGGTCGCCGGCGATCGCGACCCGGATGCCCAGTTCGCGGTGTGCGTCCTGCTCGTCCTCCGGGAGCGTTTCGGGCCGGTAGTCGGTCCCTTTGGCGTGGAGCGCCGGACGCAGCAGCCGCAGCGTCGGCGCGACGGTCGGCTCGCCGAACCAGGTCACCCAGTCGACGGCGCGCAGCGCGGCGACGACGAGCGCGCGCTCGGCCAGCGGCAGCAGCGGCCGCCCTTCGCCCTTGTAGCGCCGGGCCGAGGCGTCGTCGTTGAGCGCCACGACCAGCGCGTCGCCGGCGCGTCGCGCGTCGGCAAGGTAGCGCGCGTGGCCGACGTGGACCAGGTCGAACAGTCCGTTGGCGAGCACCAGCCGCCCGGGCGGCTCGCGGCAGAAGCGCTCGGCCAGCTCTTCCCTGGTCGCGATCTTCGACTCGGGCGGCCTCACGCTTCGCCCCAGCCCTCGCGCAGTGCGGCCCGCAGCTCGTCCCGGCCGACGGTCGCCGTGCCGCGCTTCATCACCACGAGGCCTCCGGCGACGTTGGCCAGCTCCGCGGCCTCGCGCCACGACCCGCCGGCAGCTCGAGCCGCCGTGAACACGGCGATGACCGTGTCGCCGGCGCCGGTGACGTCGGCGATCTCGTCGCTGCCGAAGACCGGGATTCGCACCGCCCGTCCGCGCTCCGCGAGCAGCGTCATGCCGCGCGAGCCGCGCGTCACGAGCAGCGCTTCGGCCCGCAGCGCGCGGCGCATGCGTCGCGCCGCCTCCACGATCGCCGCCTCGTCGTCGTCGTCGAGATCGATCCCCGCGGCGCGCTCGACCTCTTCCAGGTTCGGCGTCGCCGCCGAGACGCCGCGGAACCGCTCGAGCGCGAAGCGGCTGTCGAGCATCAGCGCGCCCCCGCCGGGGCCGAGTTCGGTCGGCCACGCCGGGTCGACGGTCCCGTAGCCGTAGTCGGCCAGCACGACGGCCGCCCCCTGCCGCCGCGCCCGCCGCGCCGCGCCGAGCAGCCGGGCGCGGGTTCCGGCCGGCATCTCGACGCCGCGGCTGCCGCGGTCCATGCGCACGATCTGCTGTTTCGCGGTGTGCGGGCTGCCGGCGAGGATCCGGGTCTTCGTCGGGGTGACGTAGCCCCGCTGGGGGACCAGCCCGGCGACGTCGATCCCGCGCTCGCCCAGAATCCGCCCCAGTCGCGCGCCGTCGGCGTCGTCCCCGATCCGGCCGACGAGCGCGGTCGCGACGTCCAGCGCGGCCAGGTTGGCCGCGGTGTTCGCGGCCCCGCCCGGCACGAAGGACGAATGCCGATGCTCGAGGATCAGGACCGGCGCCTCGCGGGAGACGCGCGCGATGACGCCGTACTCGAACACGTCCAGCACGGCGTCGCCGGCGACCGCGACCCGCGCCCGGTCCAGCCGGTCGACCAGCGCCAGGAGCGCGGCCCGCGCCGGGCGTTTCCCCGGGTGTCCTCTCATCGCTCGTTCGCCTCCGCGTGCTTCACGATCCACTCCACCGCCGACGGCAGGTCGTCGGCGACGTGGTCCGGCCACTCGGCGAGCGTGGCCCCCTTCCACAGGATCTCGCCCCGCCCGTAACCGGTGCGCAGGAGCACCGTCGCGGCAACCCCGGCCGCCCGGCCCGCGCCGACGTCTCGGAACGAGTCGCCCACCATGTAACTGCGTGACAGGTCCAGGTCGAGTTCCCGCGCGGCGCGCAGCAGCAGGCCGGGCCGCGGCTTGCGACAGGAGCAGCGCCCTCTCAGCCCGGGCGGGCCGAGCTCGGGGTGATGCGTGCAGGCGTAGAGCCCGTCGAGCCGCGCCCCCTCCTCGGCCAGCAGCAGGCGCAGCCGGTGGTGCGTTTCGAACAGCACGTGGGGCGGGAAGTAGCCGCGCGCGGCGCCGGCCTGGTTGGTCGCGACCACCGCGGCCCAGCCGAGGTCGTTGACGCGGCGGATCGTCTCGGCCGTGCGCGGCAGGAGGGCCAGCCGCGAGGGGTGGTTGACGTAGCCGACCTCGGCGCAGAGCGTGCCGTCGCGGTCGAAGAAGATGGCGCGGCGGGTCATCGGGAGAGCTTCTCCCCCTTTGGCCGCGACTTCCAGCGGTTGTGCAACCACAGCCACGCGGCCGGCTGCTCGCGGATCCAGCCCTCGACGCACCCGGTCGCGCGGGCCATCACTTCGTGGGCGCGCGACTCGACGTCGCCGCCGGCGCCGGGAATCTCGAGCTCCGGCTGGTACACGATCCGGTAGCCTCCGTCGGGTCGCGGGAAGGATACGACGGGAACGACGGCCGCCCCGGTCCGGACCGCCAGTTCGCCCATCGTGGAGGTGGTCGCCGCCAGCCGCCCGAAGAAGGGGACGAAGACCTGGGGCGTACCGCGGATGTCCTGGTCGACGAGGATCGCCACCGCGCGCCCCTCCCGGAGCGAGCGGACGACCGCGCGCAGCGCGCCGTGCTTTCCCAGCACGCGGTTGCCGCCGACGGCGCGCCAGCGGTTGAAGGACTCGTCGAGCCACGGGTTGTCGAGCGGCCGGGCGACGAAGTCCATCGGGTGGCCCGCCAGCGCCTGGCGCAGCGCAACCAGCTCCCAGTTTCCGAAGTGGGCCGAGAAGACGAAGGCCCCCCGGTCACGCGCCAGCGCCGAAGTGAGGTGCTCGAGCCCCTCGACGGCGAACAGCCGCTCCGCCCCCGGCCGCGCGTACCGGGGCAAGGCCAGGACCTCGACCAGCACGCGGCCGAAGTGGGCGAACGCGGCGCGGGCCAGCCGGTCGCTTTCGTCCGGCGAGAGCCCCAGCGCGGCCTCCGCCTGGCGGGCCGCGAGCGCGCGGTGGCGGGAGTCGAGCTGTGCGGCGAGCCGGCCGAGGCCGTGCCCGAGGGCCACCCGCGAGCGCGGCGGCAGCGCGCGCGAGAGGCCGATCAGCGGCAGCGCCGCCCAGGCCTCGACGCGCCGCAGCAGCGTGTACTGCTGGTCCTTCACGCGGCCTCCGCGAACAGCGCGCGGTGCACGATCGCCCGCACGTCGGCCTCTGCCGGGACGGCGAACGCGATCTTCAGCACGGCCGGGACCGGGGCCGCGCCGGGCCAGCGGATCGCATCCTTGGCGGTCGTGATCAGCAGCGCGCCGGGCGCGCTCGCCGCCGCACGGGCGATGGCCCGCGCATCGGCGTCGTCGTAGCGCCGGTGGTCGGCGAAGTCGAGCCGGGCGGCGAGGTGCGTGCCCAGCGCCTGCAGCGTCGCGACGAAGGCCTCGGGCCGGGCGATCCCGCTGACCGCGACCACCTCGCGCCCGGCGAGCGACGCGGGGGGCAGGCTGCGCCCATCGGGGAGGACGAGCGCGGCAGGCGCGTGCGTCGCGGCGGCGACCGGCGGGAGCGCCGCGCCGCGCGCCGCGCACGCGTCGCGGAGCACCGCCGCGAGCGTTCCCGGCCACTCCGCCGGCTCGAGCAGCCGCGGGACGAGGAGCGCTCCCGGCGCGCGGGTGAGGAGGATCAGCCCGGCCCGGCCGAGGCCGGACGCGGGCTCGCGCAGCAGCCCCGCAGGCAGTCCGCGGCCGCCTCCCAGCGGGTCTGCGGCGTCCAGCAGCACGACGTCGAGGTCGCGCCCCAGCCAGCGGTGCTGGAAACCGTCGTCGAGCACGATCGCGGTCGCGCCGCGGGCGCAGGCCAGCGCGGCCGCGGCGACGCGACGGCGCCCGACCACGACGACCGGCGCCGCCCCCTCGAGCGCCAGCAGGTACGGCTCGTCGCCGGCCTCCCGCGCCGTCGCGAGCGGTGCGCCGCCGTCGCGCACCAGCAGGGGATCGACGGCGCGCTCCCCGCCGTGCCCGCGTGAGACGATCGCCACCCGCCGGCCCGCGTCCGCCAGGAGCGCCGAGAACCACGCCGCCGCCGGCGTCTTGCCGGTTCCGCCGGCGACGAGGTTGCCGATCGACAGGACCGGCGCGCCGGCTCGCGTCGAGCGCCAGGTGCCGCGGTCGAAGAGCCGGTTGCGCAGCGCGGCGAGCCCCAGGTAGAGGCTGCCGAGCGGCGCCAGCGCGGGGATCGGGCGCACCGGGTTCATGCTCCCAGCTCCCGGACCGCGGCGGCGAGGATCCGCGCGACGCCTCGGCGCGCCGCGACCTCGTGTTGCGCCGCTTCGCCGGCAGCGAGGCGCGCGGCCGGGTCGCTCAGCCAGGAGCGCAGCTGCGACAGCGCACTGGCCGGGCTGGCGCAGCGGACAAGGGCGCCCACCGCCGCAAGCGGCTCGATCAGATCGGCCTGGGCGTGATCGTGGGGTCCAGAGACCAGGGGGCAGCCCGCCGCGGCGGCCTCGAGCGGCGAGTGGCCGCCGACCGGCGCGAAGGTCCCTCCCAGCGTCGCGGCCGCGGCCAGGGGGTAGGCGCGTGGCAACACCCCCATGCGGTCGAGCAGCACCGCGCGGGTCCCCGCCGGGGCCGTGCCGGCCGAGGCCCGGTGGAGCCGGAGCCCGGTCCGCTCCAGTTCGGCGGCGAGTTCGTCGAACCGTTCCGGATGCCGCGGCGCGATCAGCAGCGCCGATCGTTCCGTTCCCGTGGCGAGCGCCGCGAACGGAGCCGCCTCGCCCGGATGACAGCTCCCGAGGACGATCCAGGCCAGCGCCGGATCGAGCCCCAGCTCGGACCGGAGCGCCCGCATCGCGAGCGGGTCGGGGGAAGCGGGGCGGCGTCCCACTTGAGGTTGCCCACGGGACCGAAGCAGGCCGCCGGAACCCCGAGCGCGGCGAAGCGGTCGCGGTCGCTCTCGCTGGCCGGGCAGAGCAGCGCGACCTCCGACAGCGCCGCGCCGTAAAGCGCTCGAAGCCTCCGGTAGGTCGGCCACCGGCGCGGCGAGAGGCGGGCCGAGACGATCGCCGTCGGCACCCCGAGCCCGCGCAGCAGGGAGAGCCGCCACGGCCAGATCTCGGTCTCGACGCTCAGGTGAAGCGGCGGCTGCAGGGCCCCGAGAAAGCGGGCGAGGACGGCCGGGTGGTCGGCCGGGGCCAGCTGCGAGGCGAACCCCAGTTCGCGGGCCAGCCGGCGACCGGTGGCCGACTGCGTCGTCACGAAGAACGGGCGCGCCTCGCCGGCCTCGAGCAGTGCCCGGGCCAGCGAAGCGAGCGCGCGGACCTCGCCCATCGACGCCGCATGGGCCCAGATCGCGCCGCGCGGCAGCCCTTCGAGGGCCTCTCCCCTGGCCAGCCGCTCGGCCAGGTCGCGGCGCCCCGAGGGGCCGGGCGAAAGGCGCAGCAGCAGGCCGGCGGCGCCGGTTGCTCCGCGCGCCAGCAGCCGGTAGATCGTTCCGGGGAGGGTACGGGCCCAGGCCGGGGGGTCCAGACCGGGGGGTGTGCGCCCGGGGGGCCCTTCACCGCACCACCCGGGCCGCCCACGGCTCCGAAAGCTGCCGCGGGGCCTTCGGAGCCGGCGGCGGGTCGGCTAAGATACTGTTCTGTTTCCTGCCCGGATGAACCGGGCGCGAGCCCGCGCCGAGCGCGCCGGGCGCACGGAGGAAGGTGATGCTCGAGAAGATCGGCGTGGTGGGTGGGGGCATGATCGGTGGCGTTCTGGTCCAGGAGATCGGCCGTCGTCGGCTGGCCCGAGCAGTAGGTCTGGTCGACATCATGCCGCCCGACCTCGCCAAGGGGAAGTGCCTCGACATCGCCGAGGGGAGCCCCGTCGTGGGCTTCGACTGCCGTCTCGACGCCTCGAAGACCTACGAGGCCCTCGCCGGCTCGCAGCTGGTGATCAACACCGCCGGCGTGCCGCGCAAGCCGAAGCCCGACGGGACGCTGCCGTCGCGCGAGGAACTGCTGGCGACCAACCTCAAGATCACCGACCAGGTCGCCGAGGGGATCAAGGCCCACGCTCCGGGCGCGATCGTGATCTCGATCGCCAACCCGCTCGACGCGATCGTGTACCGGCTGCACCAGCTGCTCAAGATGCCGAAGGGACGGCTGATGGGAATGGCCGGCGTGCTCGACTCGGCGCGCTACCGGTACTTCATTGCCGAGGCGGCGGGTGTTTCGGTCGACAACGTGACCGCCCTCGTGCTCGGCGGCCACGGCGACGACATGGTGCCGATCCGCTCCGCGACGCGCGTCGCCGGCCTGCCGGTCGAGATGTTCGTCGACGGCCCGAAGCTCGACGCGATCGAGGCCCGCACCCGCGGCGCGGGGGGCGAAGTGGTCAAGCTGCTCGGCTCCGGCTCCGCCTTCGTCTCGCCGGCCTGGTCGGCGCTGGCGATGGCCGAGGCGATCATCTACGACCGCAAGCAGATCCTCGCTGTCAGCGCACTTCTCGAGGGAGAGTACGGCGTCCGCGGGCTGTTCGTCGGCGTGCCGGCGGTGCTGGGAAAGAACGGCGTCGAGAAGGTGATCCAGGTCCCGCTGAACGACGCCGAGAAGGCCGCAGCTGGAGCGCTCGGTGGGCGTCGTCACCAAGACCTGCGCCGAGGTGGACCAGATCGCGGGCAAGGCCTAGGACGCGGCAGGCGTCGGGCCTATCATTCCGGCCACCCGCCCGGACGAGGAGTCCGTCCGATGAGTCTTCGTGTCGTGATCCGGCTCGCCCTGGCGGCCGGCGTTGTCCTTGCGGCGTGCGCGCTCCCGGCCGCCGCGCAGGGCGTGTTCAACGAGACCCGGCCCGGCGTGTGGGGCGAGGTCGCGGACGAGCAGGGGAACCCCGTTCCCGACCTGCCGATCAAGCTGGCTCGCAACGTCGAGGGCGACCCCGGCTTCGTCATGAAGTCGACGAAGAAGGGGACCTTCATCTTTCCGCAGCTCGAGCTGTTCGAGGCCGGCTACGTCCTGACGCTCGACAGCCCGGAGTGGTACATCCGGAAATACCACATCCGGACGCGGCGCGGGACGCGCGAGATCTTCCAGGACGACGAGGGCTCGCTCAACCCGAAGGCCCAGGGGATGCTGCCGGTCGTCAAGCACCGCGGCGCGAACACGGCGATCTCGCTGGTCGTGGCCAGGGTCGCGGAGTACGTTGCGCCGGCCGCCGCACCGGCCAGGGCGCGGCGCCGGGTCAGCCGAAGAAGGAGCTGACGCCGGCGGAGAAGGCCGACGAGGCAGCGGCGCTGGGGGACTACGCCGCGGCGATCGAGATCCTGGGCCAGGCGCTGACCGAGAAGCCCAACGACCCCGACCTGATGTGGGCCCGGGCGAACTACATGGCCAAGGCGGGCGACACGCAGGGAGCGGTGCGCGAAGCCAACCGGGTGATCCAGGTCGCCCCCGACCGGACCGGGGTCCGGCTGCAGACGGCCGCCTGGATGGCCGAGCGCGGCCAGACCGCCGCCGCAATCCCGCTGCTCGAGAAGGAGCGCGAGCTCCAGCCGCAGAGCGCGCTGGTCGCCAAGGCGCTGTTCGAAGCGTACGGCGAGGCCGGCCAGCCGGAGAACGCCGCGAAGGAGGTCGACCGCTGGCTGTCGATCGCTCCGACCGACCCCGAGGCGCTGCTGGCGAAGGCCGGCATCCTGAGCGCGAAGGGCGACTTCGCCGGGGCGGAGGAGATCTTCCACAAGCTGGCCGCCGCCGATCCCACCAACGCCGACCGGATGTACTACAACGCCGGCGTGTCGATCATGAACAAGAAGGGGGTCACCAACGACGACCGCAAGCGCGCGATCACGGCCTTCGAGAAATCGGTCGCCGTCAACCCGAAGTACGCGAAAGCGTGGAACCAGCTCGGTCTCGCGTACCTCGGGATCGGGGACTACGGCAAGGCGCGCGACTCGTTCAAGAAGTTCCTCGAGCTCGATTCCAGCAGCGCCGACGCGGCCGCCGCGAAGGACCTGCTGAAGGCGCTCCCGGCCCGTTAGGCCCCGGGGAGCGGCCCCCGCGCGGGGCGCAGGGCACCGCCGCGCGTACAATGCGCCGATGATCGAGGCGTGGCGGATCTCCGTGCAGGGAATCGTGCAGGGGGTCGGGTTCCGTCCGTTCGTCTTCCGCCTGGCGGAACGCCACGGGATCGCCGGCTGGGTCCTGAACGGCGAGCACGGGGTCGAGATCCACGCCGAAGGGACGCCGGAGGCGCTCGCGGCGTTTCGCGCGGAGCTGCTCGCCGCGCCGCCCTCCGCCGCGCGGATCGCGGCCTGCGAGGAGCGGTCCCTCCCGGTGGAGGGGCACGCCGGCTTCGCGATCCGGGTGAGCGCCCGTGCGGGGGCACCCACCGTTCGCGTTTCACCCGACCTCCCGACGTGCGCCGCGTGTCTCGTCGAGCTCGAGGACCCGGCCGACCGCCGGGCTGGTTACGCCTACATCAACTGCACCGACTGCGGGCCGCGGTTCTCGATCGTGCTCGGCCTCCCGTACGACCGCCCGCGCACCACGATGCGGGACTGGCCGCTCTGCGCCGCCTGCGCCCGGGAATACGGGGACCCGCGCGACCGGCGCTTCCACGCCCAACCCGTTGCCTGCCCCGCCTGCGGCCCGCGGTTCCACCTGCTGCGCGCCGACGGGAGCGACGCCGCGGCCGGAGCCGAGCCGATCGTCGCGGCCGCGGCCGCGCTGGCGGCCGGCGCGATCGTCGCCACCAAGGGGATCGGCGGCTATCACCTCGCGTGCGACGCCCGTCGGTCCGCAACGGTCGCGGCGCTCCGCGTGCGCAAGTTTCGCAAGGAGCGGCCGTTCGCGGTCATGGTGCGCGACCTCGACGAGGCCGCCGCGCTGGTCGAACTCGACGCCGGGAGCCGGGCACTGCTGCTCTCCGGTGCGCGACCGATCGTCCTGGCCACGGCCCGCGTCGAGCTGCCCGAGGTGGCGCCGGGCCACCGCGAGCTGGGGGTCATGCTGCCGTATGCCCCGCTGCACCACCTGCTCTTCGCGCGCGGCGCACCGGCGGCCCTGGTCATGACCAGCGCCAACCGGTCGTCCGAACCGATCGCCTTCCGCGACGACGAGGCGCTCGCCACGCTCGGAGGGATCGCGGACCTGTTCCTGGCCGGAGAGCGGCCGATCGCCCGGCGCGTCGACGACTCGGTGGCGCGCGCCGGACCCTTCGGCTCGACGATCCTGCGCCGGTCGCGCGGTTACGCGCCGGCCCCGGTGGCGACCTTTCCGGCCGGGCCTCCCGTGCTTGCGACGGGCGCCGACCTCAAGAACGCGCTCGCGCTGGTCGTGGGCGGGCAGGCCATCCTCAGCCAGCACCTCGGCGACCTCGACCACCTCGCTGCGCGCGAGGCTTTCGCCGGCACGATCGCCGATCTCCTGGCGATGTGGGAGGTCGACCTCGCGCAGACCGTCGTGGCGCACGACCTGCACCCCGACTACCACGCCACGCGCGCGGCGCTCGCGTTGCCGGCAGCGCGCCACGTCGCGGTCCAGCACCACCGCGCGCACGTCGCGTCGGTGCTGGCCGAGCGCGGCGCGTGGGAGACCCCGGTGGTCGGCGTCGCGTGGGACGGCACGGGCTTCGGCGACGACGGGGCGATCTGGGGCGGGGAGGTCTTCACCGGGACGCTCGCGGGCGGGCTCGCCCGCACCGCGCACCTCCGTCCGGTGCGGCTCCCCGGCGGCGACGCGGCGGCGCTGTTCCCGCCGCAGTGCCTGGCCGGCTTCGTGGCCTCGCTCTTCCCGGGCGCCGCGGGTGCGCCCGACCTGGTGGCGCCGCCGCCGGGGATGCCGCCGCGGTACGCCGCCGCGCTGGGCCTGGCGCGCGCCGGCGAGCGGACCCACGTGTCGACCTCGATCGGCCGGCTGTTCGACGCGCTGGCCGCGCTCTGCGGCTTCACCCGCGAGATCAGCTTCGAGGGGCAGGCCGCGATGGCGCTCGAACAGCTCGCGCGGGCAGCGCGCGGCGTGGCGGCCTACCCGCTGCCGTGGGACGACGGGCAGCTCGACTGGCGGCCGCTGCTGGCCGCGGCGATCGAGGACCGGCGGCGCGGCCGCGATCCGGCCGAGATCGCGCGCGCGGCCCACGAGGCGCTGGCGGCTGCGGTGGCGGAGGTCGCGGCCCGGGCGCGCGAGGAATCGAAGGCCGAAGCGCTGGTCCTGTCGGGCGGGGTCTTCCAGAACGCGCTGCTGCTGGAACTGATCCAGGCGCGCGCCGACGGTCCCCGCGCACTCCCGGTCTGGGTCAACCACGAGGTCCCACCGAACGACGGCGGCATTGCGCTCGGCCAGGCGGCGCTGGCCGCTACGGCTCCGTCCGCTGGGGTTCCGTCCGCCCCTCGTTGAGGAAGAGCACCCACGCGGCGTGGGACTCCTTCAGCCGCCGGGCGACGTCGGCCGGCACCAGCACGAACTCCTCGAGCGCTGCTCCCGGAACCTCGCAGATCGCGGCGCCGCCGGCCTCGAGCCGCTTCGCCGCGTCCTCCGAGAGCTCCAGGAAGGGGATCGCCCCCCGCCGCGTGACGAAGTGAAAGCGTCGCGGTCCCTTGACCCCGTCGCGCAGCACGTGATCGCGGAGCAGCTGGGCGGCGCGCGCGGTGGCCTCCCGCGCGGTCTCCCCCCGGGAGCGCTCCGCCTCGCGCGCACGGTCCTGCTCGCGCTTCGCGGCGTCCCGGCTGCGCCGCTCCTCCTCTTCCGCGTGTTTCTCGGCGACGATCGCGTCGCGCCCCAGCTTGTTCTTGCGCGCCTTCTCGTCGTGCGCGAGCTGCCGGGCCCGCTTGTCGTCGGCGAGCCCGGTCTTCACCAGCTGGTCGCGCAGGCTGCCCATCGTCGCTCCGTCCGGGATCGCCCGGTGCGCTTCAGGCGACCGTCACCTCGGGGCAGAGGTAGACGTCCTGGATCGCGTTCAGGAGCTTCACCCCCTCGGCGAAGGGCTTCTGGAACGCCTTCCGGCCCGAGATCAGTCCCATCCCGCCGGCGCGCTTGTTGATCACGGCGGTCGCGACCGCGTCCTGGAGGTCGTTCTTCCCGGAGGCGCCGCCCGAATTGATCAGCCCGATCCGGCCCATGTAGCAGTTGACGACCTGCCAGCGGGTCCACTCGATCGGGTGCTCGGGGACCAGTTCCCCGTAGACCTTCTTGCTCGTCTTGCCGTAGTTCTCGAGCGTGAGGTAGCCGCCGTTGTTCTCCGGGAGCTTCTGCTTGATGATGTCGGCCGCGAGCGTGACGCCGAGGTGATTCGCCTGGCCGGTCAGGTCGGCCGACACGTGGTAGTCCTTGTCGCTCTTGAAGGCCGGGTTGCGCGTGTAGCACCAGAGGATCGCGATCATCCCCATCTCGTGCGCCGCCTGGAACGCGGCCGAGACCTCCTGCAGCTGGCGCGTGGCGCCGTCCGAGCCCCAGTAGATCGTCGCGCCGACGCCGGCGCAGCCCATGTCGTACGCCTGCTTGACCGACGCGAACATCACCTGGTCGAACTTGTTCGGGTAGGTCATCAGCTCGTTGTGATTGAGCTTGAGGATGAACGGGATCCGGTGCGCGTAGCGGCGCGCGACCGCGCCGAGCACTCCCAGCGTCGAGGCCACGCCGTTGCAGCCCCCCTCGATCGCGAGCCGGACGATCGTCTCGGGGTCGAAGAACGCGGGGTTGGGCGCGAAGGAGGCCGCCCCGGAGTGCTCGATCCCCTGGTCCACCGGGAGGATCGAGACGAAGCCCGTTCCGGCGAGCCGCCCGTGCCCGATCAGCTGCTGGAAGCTGCGCAGGACCTGCGGCGGCCGGTCCATCGGGACCAGCAGCCGGTCGACGCAGTCGGGCCCCGGAAGGTGCAGCGAGTCCCTGGGAATCCCCTTGGCAACGTAGTCAAGGAGCGATGCCTGCGGGCCGAGCGTTTCGCGGATCTTCTCGATCATTTCGGATTCCTCGGAATGGCGGCGCGCTGGCCGCGCGGGGGTGCACGGAACTAACTCTAATCAGTCCGGAAGGGCGATGCCATGGCGTCCGGTGGGGACCTCCCCGGGCCGGCCGCGGAGCGCGCTAGAATCCCCGCCATGCCTTCCGGCCCGCCCCACGCCGCCCCGGAGCGCCCCGGGCTCGGCCCCGAGGATTTCGCGCTGGTCCGCTCGGTTCAGGCCGGGGATGCGGCGGCTTTCGAGCGCTTCGTCGACCGCTTCGGGCCGCTGATCATGGCCTTCGGCCTCAGGATGTGCGGCAACCGGGCCGACGCCGAGGACGTCTTTCAGGAGACGCTGGTCAAGGTCTACACCCGGCTGGCCGATCTCGAGGACCCGGGAGCACTCCGGACCTGGTTCTGGCGCGTGGTCTCGAACGAGTGCCTGATGAGCCGCCGCGGCCCGCGCGATCCGGGGCGTACGGTGGCGTTCGACGAGCTGTTCCCGCTCTCCGCCGAGCGCGGCGAGGCGCCCGAGTTCCCCGATGCCGGCGCCGTCGACCCCGAGCGCGCCGTGCTGGCCACGGAGGTCCGCGAGCGGATCGAGGCCGCGATCCGTCACCTTCCGCCCGACTACCGCATCATTCTCCTGTTGCGGGATTTCGAGCAGCTCGCGACGGATGAGGTGGCCGAGGTGCTCCAGATCTCGGTCGCCAACGCGAAGGTCCGGCTGCACCGCGCGCGGCTGGCGCTGCGGCGGCTGCTGCAGGCCGAGGGAGGGACGGCGGCGTGAACGCGGGGGCGCGGTGTCCGCATTACGAGTCCGCGGCGGTCGCGTTCTCGGAACTGCTCGAAGGGGCGCTCGACCCGGCGCGGCGGGCGGAGCTGGAGCGGCATCTCGCCGGCTGCGCCGACTGCCGCGCCCTGCTGGAAGGGCTTCGGGAGCAGATCGACGCCTGCCGCCGCGCGCCGCGTCCCGAGCCGTCGCGCGATTGCGTGGCACGCGCGATCGATGCGCTGCAGGCCGAACTCGCCCGGCGGCAAAGGCCGGGAGCCTGACGCGCGCTTTCCGTTCCGGATCGTTCCGCGCTGCCCGCAGAGGCCGCGGCCGGAACTGAGCCGCTCGCAGCGGCCGTCGAGGTCGACGCCGCCCCGGCGTGCGCGCGGAAAGCCGCACACCCCGGGGAGAAGCCGTGATCGGGCCGCGGGATCGACGCCGTCCCGGAGACGGGCTCGGGGGCCGGGGAATATACGGCGGAAGGGGCCGCGCGCGACCGCGAATCGGGCCGGGCCTCGCGAGCCGAGAGCGACGCATTCGCGTGGCCCTCGGGCGGCGTTCGCCGTACAAGAAAGCGACGCAGAACTGCGAGCAGGGGAGGGTCCGATGGGGGAGCGGAAAGACCTGGCGCGAGAGACCTGGGAGAGCCTGCGTCGCGCGGCCCGCCACTGGGGCGGGGAAGGTGTCTGCGAGCTGGCGGGCGGCCCGCCCGTGCTGCTGTGGCTCTTCGGCTCGACGATGATCGAGGCGACCGGCCAGCCGGACGGTTCGATCGCGCTGCGCGCGTTTCTCGTGATGCGCCCCTCGCACCCCGATCCCGCGCGCGTCTGTGAGACCTACCAGCCCGCGATTCCGGCCGGACGGCTGCGCGTCGACGACGAGGGAGATATCGTCCTCGAGCACCGGCTTCCGGCAGGGACCGACGACGCGACGCTCGACAGCGAGTTGCGCCAGGTCTGCGAGGCCGCCGACAGCGTCGACGAGCTGATCCGCGAGGAGGCCGGCGGGATCCTCTCCTTCGACCTCTTCGAGTGGGACGTGATGCAGGCCGTCCGCGGCGAGTTGTCGTAGGGGCTCTGCAGCCGGCTCCCCGCTACGGGCACGGTCCCCCGGTGTCGAGCGCATTCCGCGGGTCGGGCACAATCGAAGCGTCGCCGTAGGTCCCGGCGCCGCAGCTGTTCTGCGCCCGCACCAGCAGGTACTCGCCGGCTCCCGCCGGGGGCAGCGGCGAGGCGTCGTCCAACGGCAGGTCGGACACGTCGTTGGCGCGGCACCCGGCGTCCGCGAAACTCGCCCGACGCCCGAAGCAGGTCGAGGTCGCCGGCGACGACGTCGTAGCCGGTTCCCGGGCCCGCCGACGCCGACTGCGACGCCCACGTGATCCGCACCGCCGCCGCGAGTCGCTCTGCCCCCAGTCCACCGACCTCCGCCGGCGCAACGAACGCCGACGCGTCGGCGTCGTTGCAGTCGAGCCGGTTGGCGACGAAGCCGGCCGGCTGGACGCAATCGGTGACGGGCGGCACGGCCGGGTTTCCGAACCCGTCGCCGTCGGCGTCCTGGTACCAGGCCGACGCCGTGCCGCAGGCGGTGAGGAAATCGGTCTCGAGCGGTCCGTTACCCGGCACGAACAGCCAGCGCGAGCCGGGGAACAGGGGGTTCGGCGACGCGAGGCGCGCGCGCCAGACGTACTGCGCCGGACTGGCCAGGCCCGTGGTGCGAACGGTGAGCGGCGTCCAGCTGCCGCCGCTGCCGGGGGCTCCGGTCGGCGTGAGCGCGCCGGCGACGAGGCCCGTGCCGTCGAACGGCACGCCGAGGGGCTTGGTCTCGACCACCAGCCTGGTGCGTCCGCGGCCGGCCGGCGTCCGCCCGTCGACGAGCGCGTCGAACGCGGCGTCGGCCAGCGTCAGGCCGAGCAGGGGCAGCGGCGTCCCGTCGGTCCGCTGCTGTCGCACCCTCAGCTCGAGACCGTCGGTGCCGCCGCCGAAGTAGACGTACGCGGCGCCGAGCTCCGAGGCGTCGGGGTCGCCGACCACGGGGTCGCTGAAGCCGTCCCCGTTCACGTCGCCGGCCGAGGCGACGGATGAGCCGAGGTCGGTGTACGAGATCCCGCCCGCCACGCTCCAGGCGGGAGAGCTGCCGAGACCGGATGCGCTGCCGAGGAAGAGCAGCGCCTGACCCTCGAAGGCCTTCGTCACCGTCGCGTTCGGCGCCCCCACGATCACGTCGGCGTAACCGTCGCCATTGGTGTCGCCGGCCGATGCGACCGAACGGCCGAGGCCGGCGCTGGCGTTCGCGCCCGCGTACGTCCACGCCGCCGGGCCGGACGGCCCGCCGGCGCCGCCGAGGAACAGGTAGGCGCGGCCCGCGTCGCGCCTGCTTCCGACGTTGACGCCGCTCGCGCCGACCAGCAGGTCGCAGAACCCATCGCGGTTGACATCGCCGGCGGTCGCCACCGAGCGGCCGAAATCGTCGGCGGCGTCCTCGCCCTCGACGGTCCAGGACGGGGTGGGGGAGAGGCCGGCAGGCCCCCCGCTGAAGAACGAGACCTGTCCGCCGAGGAACGACCCGAGGTGCAGCGGATCGCCGACCAGCAGGTCCGAGAAACCGTCGCCGTTTGCGTCTCCCGCCGCGGCCACGCTGTAGCCGAAATCGGCAGCCTCTTCGTTGCCGTCGTGCGCCCAGGCCGGCGTTGCGCCCAGCCCGCCGGGGCCGCCGTGGAAGACCCTGACCCGGCCGGCGTAGAGCAGTCCCGCCGTTCCGTCGGGAGTGTAATCGGGCGCGCCGATCGCCACGTCGCCGAAGCCGTCGCCGTTGACGTCTCCGGCGCCGGCCACCGACCAGCCGAGGCGGGCCCCGGCGAGTTCGCCCTCGACGCTCCACGCGGGAGCGCCCGAGAGCCCCGCCGGGCCGCCGCGGTAGAGGAACGCGGCCCCCTCGCGCAGCAGTCCGTTCGTGTGGTCCGAGGCCCCGACGATCACGTCCGGGTAGCCGTCCCCGTCGACGTCTCCGGCCCCGGCGACGGAAATCCCGAACCCGGAGTCGGCGAGGCCCGACGCCGTCCACGACGGTGTCAGCGCGGGACCCGCGGCCGACCCGGGGTAGAGCGCGGCGAGCCCGACCGCAACACCCCCGTCGCCCAGGAAGCTCGGGTCGCCGACGATCACGTCGCCGTATCCGTCGCCGTCGATGTCGCCGGCCGCGGCCACCGACTGCCCGAACAACTGCCAGCCGCCGTTGGCCTGTGCGCTCCACGCGACCTGCGAGGCCGGCGCGTCGCCGGCGCCGTAGAAGAGGAACGCCGCCCCCTCGCCGGGCTGTCCGCCGTCGTGGCCGGAGGCGCCGACGAGCAGGTCGGAGAAGCCGTCGCCGTTGACGTCGCCGGCGGTCGCGACGACCGCGAAGTGCGCGCCGGCCTGGTTGATCTCGTGGCTCCAGTAGGGGGACGCTGCCAGTCCGCCCGAGGTCCCGAGGAACGCGACCGCGCGCCCTTCCTCGCTCTCGGGGCTGGACCACCGCTCGATCCCGACCACGAGGTCGGCCCGGCCGTCGCCGTTGAGGTCCCCGGCGGTCGCGACCGAGTACCCGGCACGCGCTCCGGGCACGTTCGGCTGGTAGATCCAGGCCCCCGAAGGCGATCCTGCGCCACCGAGGTAGACAAACGCCGCGCCTTCCTCGACGTCGCCGCCCGAGTAGCGGGGTGCGCCGACGAACAGGTCGGCGAAGCCGTCGCCGTTGACGTCGCCCGCGGCTCCGACCACCTCGCCGAAGCGCGCGCCCGCGTTGTCGCTCTCGATCGACCAGCTCGCGATCGCGGCCGGCCCGCCGGGCGCACCGTGGAAGAGCCAGACCTTCCCTTCGTCGGCTTCGCCGCCGCTCCAGCGCGGTGCGCCGGCGACGAGATCGTCGAAGCCGTCCCCGTTGACGTCGCCGGCTCCGCCGACGGCGCCCTGTTCGGCCCCTGCCTGTCCCGACGCTGCCGACCAGGCCGGAAGCGCGGCCAGTCCGAGCGCGGAGCCGAGGTAGAGGAAGACCTTCCCCTCGTCGACGAGCGGATCGTCGAAGAGCGGCGCGCCGACCGCGAGGTCGGCATAGCCGTCGCCGTTGACGTCACCGGCGCCGGCGACGACGCGTCCGAACGCGGCCCCGGCCTGCGGCCCGGTCAGGACGAGCGAAGGCGTGGCCGGGAGGCCCGCGGACGAGCCGTAGTAGACCGAGACGCAGCCGGCGTCCGTTCCGCCGCCGTCGCAGCCGTCGGCGCCGATCGCGACGTCCTGGTAGCCGTCGCCGTTGACGTCGCCCGCCGCGGCGACGGCGCGCCCGAAGCCCTCGCCCACGTCGCCGCCGTGGGCCGACCACGACGCGGTCAGGGCGGGGCCGGCCGCCGAGCCCAGGTAGAGAAATGCCGCGCCGGCGTCGAGCGCGCCGTCGTCGAACAGCGGGGCGCCCACGATCACGTCCGAGAAGCCGTCGCCGTTGACGTCGCCCGCGGTCGCGACCGCAAGCCCGTACGCGGCGCCGGGCTGGTCGGATTCGGCGGACCAGGCCGCGCTCGTCGCGAGCGGATCGATCGTCAGCGGATAGGCCGCGCCGGAGTCGTCGATCGCGATGCGCAGGCCGCCGGGGACGGGGTCCATCCGCGCGGCGAGCGGGCGCCCGGAGGCGTCGCGGACCGCCAGCTCGGCGTAGTGCAGGGCCGGACGGCCCGCCGGATCGAGCAGCAGCAGCGAGCGCCCGGCGGGACCCTCGGCGCGCACCAGTGCGCCGTCGACGGCCAGCTCGAGGATCACGGCACCGTCGCCCTCGGGCGCAGCTGCGAGGGTGAAGCCGTGCTCGAGGCCGCGCGGCGCGTTGTGCAGCCACTCGGCGATCGGTCCGCGCTCGAGGCGCGCCGAGCTGCCGTCGGCCCGTGGGAAGCGCGCCCGCTGCGCCGGGCCGGACACGCTCTCGCGGCCGAGCGCGCGCAGCGCGAGCCTGATCGGCGCCGCCTGGACGCTGCCGCAGCGCGCAGTGATCTCGATCCCGTCGGGGGTGGCCGCGACGCACAGCCCCTGGGCGCGGTTCGGCGCCGCGATCCGATCGAGGCCGTCGGCGCGAAACGCGTACTCGCGCGCCGCGAGATCGGCGCCGATCGCGCTCAGCCAACCGGGTTCGACGGCTGCGGCGGGAGCGGCAGCGAACGAGACGACGAGGATCGACACCGTACCCCAAGGAAGGGCACGGCCAGCCTTCGCTGCAAGCGACGCGACATCGATTGTCCCCCCCCATCCGGTCCGCTTGCGGGGCTCGCCCGCGGCCGGATGTGGTCACCACGCGAGAAAGCTACCGGAAGCGGGATCGGCGAAGCAACGAGATCTGGCGCCGAGGGTGCTTTCGCGCGGCGATCGAAGGAAGGGCAGTGCGTAAGTCGTCCTGCGGGCAGGTCATTCGCGCGGAAATGCGTCCTGCTAGCCGGGACGATTCTCGAGAAACGCGGCGCGGACAAAGACAAAGGGCCGGCCCGGAGGCCAGCCCTGAGGACCTGCGTCGCGCGGCGTCGGACGGCCCGCCGCAGAGGGCGGCCCCTAGGCGCTTGGAGCGGCCGGGTCCGGGACCAGCAGCAGCGTCGTCGGGTCGAGCAACGCGTGCATGCTCTGGCGGCCGATCCGGTCGCGGTCCTTGAGCAGCGTGAGGCGCACGCCGGTCCCGTCGTGCTTGAGCAGGAAGGCGAGGTCGACGTGCTCTTCGATCTCGTCGGCCGGCGGGGGAAGGTGCCCCGGCTTCTCGGGCGGACCCTCGCGGTGCCAGCGCGACGACATCCAGACCTCCGCGCCGGAGCGCTCGGCGATCGCACGGATCGCCGGGACCATCGCGCGCACGTCCGCCTTCTCCATCTCCAACCGGTCGAGGATGATCACGTCCGGCTTGAAGTCGGCGAAGGCGCCCAGCTTGGTCACGAACTCGTCGAGCCGTTCGGGCGAGAAGGAGTGGCCCATGAAGGTGCGGATGTGCCGCAGCCGCTCGATCTCGAGCTGCACCTCGACGCGCGAGACGTCGGCGTGCTGCTCTCGCATCATCTCGGCCAGCAGGTCGTCGTACCAGGTGCGGACCTTCTCCACCGGGCGATCGACGGTCACGTGCAGGACCCGCTGGCCGGAGAGCATCGCGTCGAGGCCGACGCCGACCATGAAGGCGGTCTTGCCGACGCCCGCACGCGCCATGACCAGCGCGAGCTGCCCCGGGCCGGGCCCGGGTGCGCCGTCCTTCTCGAGCAGGGTGCGCGTCGAGCGGCGCAGCCGGGACTTCATCTCCGCGGTCATTCCTCGTCCTCCGCCGCGGCCGCGCCGCGGTACTTCGCCAGCAGCTCCTCGCCGACCTCGCGCGGCACCGGCGCGTAGCGGGCGAACTCCATCGTGAACTCCGCCTTGCCCTGGGTGGCCGAGCGCAGGTCGGTGGAGTAGCCGAACATCGTCGGCGAGCGGCACCTCGGCGTCGATCCGGGCGAAGCCGTCGTCTTCCGTGCGAGCCGATGACGACGCCGCGGCGCTGCAGGAGGGTGCGGTAGATCGCGCCCTGGAACTCGCCCGGCCCCTCGACCGAGACCTTCATCAGCGGCTCGAGGATCTGCGGCCCGGCCTTCTTGTAGGCCTCGCGGAACGCCTTGCGCGCGGCGGCCTGGAAGGCCATGTCCGAGGAGTCGACCGCGTGCGCGGCGCCGTCGTTGATCATGGCGCGGATCCCGACGATCGGGAACCCGATCATCGGGCCCTTGCCCATCGACGCTGCGGAACCCCTTGTCGCAGGACGGGATGTACTCGGTCGGGATCGAGCCGCCGTGGATGGCGTTGACGAACTCGTACTCCCCCTCGGCGTACGGCTCGAGGTAGCCGGCGATCCGGGCGTACTGGCCCGAGCCGCCGGTCTGCTTCTTGTGCAGGTAGTTGAAGTCGGCGCGCTTGGTGATCGCCTCGCGGTAGGCGACCTGCGGCGCGCCGGTCGTCACCTCGGCGCCGTACTCGCGCCGCATCCGCTCGACGTAGACGTCGAGGTGCAGCTCGCCCATGCCGGAGATGATCGTCTCGTTCGAGTCCTCGTCGACGTGGATCCGGAAGGTCGGGTCCTCCTTCGAGAAGCGCTGGAGCGCCTTGGAGACCTTGTTCTGGCTGGCGTTGTCGGCCGGCTTGATCGAAAGCGAGATCACCGGGTCGGGAACGTGCATCGAGGTCATCGCGAGGCGCGCGCCGTTCTCGCCGACGAAGGTGTCGCCGGTGTGGCAGTCGATGCCGAACAGGCCGACGATGTCGCCGGCCGGCGCGCGATCGATGTCTTCCATCTGGTCGGCGTGGATCCGGACCAGGCGGCCGATCTTGACCTTGCGCCCGGTCCGGGTGTTGACCACCGTGTCGCCCTTGCCGAGCGAACCCTGGTAGATCCGCGTGAAGGTCAGCTGGCCGTAGCGCCCCTCGTCGAGCTTGAAGGCGTAGACCACGGTCTGCGCCGTGGAGTCCGAGGTCAGCGCGACCGGGGCGGCGTCCTTGTCCAGGTCGACCGCTTCGATCGGCACGTCGGCGGGGGAGGGGAGATAGCTGTTGACCGCGTCGAGCAGCAGCTGCACGCCCTTGTTCTTGTAGGCCGAGCCCATCAGGACCGGCACCAGCTCGAGCGCCAGGACGCCCCTGCGGATCGCGGGCCGGATCAGCTCCGGCGTGGCACGATCCTCGAGTGCGGCCTCCATCAGCTCGTCGCTGAACATCGACAGCGCGTCCAGCATCTCGTGGCGCCGGCTCTCGGCCTCGGCCCGCATGGCCGGCGGGATCTCCTTCTCGACCACGTTCTCGCCGTTGGCGCCCTCGAAGAAGTAGGCCTTCATCGTCGACCAGGTCGACGACGCCTTCGTGATTCGCCTCGAGTCCGATCGGCAGCTGCAGCAGGACCGCCTGCAGCTTCAGCTTCTCGCGGAGCTGCTGCACCACGCGGTCCGGGTTGGCGCCGGAACGGTCGACTTGTTGACGAAGGCGAGCCGGGGCACCTTGTAGCGCCGCATCTGGCGGTCGACCGTGATCGACTGCGACTGGACGCCGGCCACCGAGCAGAGCACGAGGACGGCGCCGTCCAGCACCCGCAGCGAACGTTCGACCTCGATCGTGAAGTCGACGTGCCCGGGCGTGTCGATCAGGTTGATGTCGTGATCCTTCCAGGTCGACGGAGGTAGCGGCGGAGGTGATCGTGATCCCGCGCTCGCGCTCGAGCTCCATGTGGTCCATCGTCGCGCCGACGCCGTCCTTGCCCTTGACGTCGTGGATCGCGTGAATGCGACGGGTGTAGAAGAGGATCCGCTCGGAGAGCGTCGTCTTCCCGGAGTCGATGTGCGCGGAGATCCCGATGTTCCGCACCTTGTCGAGATCGGCGTGCATAGGTCCTGTCCTGCGCGGCCACGGCCGCGGTGGGGCGGACCGGCCCAGGGCCGGGTCCGCACGGGTGCCGCCCAGCCTGACCTCGGCCCCGAGTGGCCCTCGGATCCCCGGCGGGGCGAGACAATCCAGCCCCTGACTGGCGCGACCCGGAGAGTATAGGGAGGAATCCGGGGGGCGCCAGTCAAGATTCTGTGAAAGTTGGACTTGTGCGGACGAGGCGTGCGGACAGGGCTCGCTCCGGGGATGGGAGCGGCTTACTGCCCGGGCAGCCGCTTGATGAGCCGGGGCCCTCGCGGGCCCCGGCCGGGGCCGGCACGCAGGCCGGCCTCTACGATTTCCTGAGCCGCGCGGCCTGCAGCGCGGTGATCGCCGCCGAACGCACGATCTCGTCGGTCGAGGCGACGTGGTTGAGCAGGTTCACCGGCTTGGCCAGGCCGCACAGGATCGGCCCGACGATCTCCGCCCCGGCCGCGTGCCGGAGCAGCTTGTAGGCCGCGTTGCCGGCGTCGAGGCTGGGGAAGACGAGCACGTTGGCATCGCCCTGGATCAGCGACTGCGGGCAGACCGCGGCCACCTCCGGGCTGAGCGCGGTGTCGACCATCATCTCGCCGTCGACGACCAGGTCCGGGCGCCTCGCGCGCACGATCCGCATCGCCGCCGCGACCTTGTCGGGCTCGGGGTGGTTGACCGATCCGAAGTTGGAGAACGAGATCAGCGCCACCTTGGGCTGCAGGTCGAACAGCGACTCCGCCGTCTCGGCGGCCTGGATCGCCATCTCGGCCAGCGTGTCGGCGTCGGGCTCGATGTTGATCGCGGTGTCCGACAGGATCAGCAGCCGGTCCTTCAGGATGCAGGCCATCGCGGCCGAGACCCGCTTGACCCCCGGCCGGGGGCCGATGATCTGCAACGACGGCTTCACCATGTCGGCGTAGGCCTTCCCGATCCCGCCGACGAGGCCGTCCGCGAGCCCCAGCTCGACCAGCAGCAGGCCGAACGTCGTCGGGCGCAGCACGAGCTGGCGGGCCCGGGACGGCGTCACGCCGCGCCGTTGCCGCTTCTCGAACAGCCGTGCCGCGAGCTTCTCGAGGTCGGGGTAGGTGTACGGGTCGAGGATCGTCATCCCCTCGAGGTCGGCGCCGTGGGTCTCGGCCAGGCCGCGGATCTTCTTCTCGTCGCCGAGCAGGATCGGGGTCGCGATCTTCTCCTCGACCAGCCGCTGCGCGGCGCGGATGACGTGCAGTTCGTCGCCCTCGGTCAGCACGATCCGGGCGGGGACGCTCCGGGCCTTGTCCATGAACCCGCGGATCACGCGCCGGCCGGGCCCCAGGAACGTCACCTCGAGGTGCTTCGAATACGCCGCCTTGCCCTGCCAGGTATCGGCCTTGCGCGCGACGCCGCTGTCCACCGCGGCCTGGGCCACGGCCGGGGCGACCCAGAGCAGCACGCGCGGATCGAGCGGCTTGGGGATGATGTACTCCTGGCCGAAGCGCAACTCGTCCATTCCGTACGCGGACAGCACCTCGTCCGGGATGTCGGTCTTCGCCAGCTCGGCCAGCGCGTGGGACGCGGCCAGCTTCATCTGCATGTTGATCTGCCGGGCCCCGACGTCGAGCGCGCCGCGGAAGATGAACGGGAAGCCGAGCACGTTGTTGACCTGGTTGGGATAGTCCGAGCGGCCGGTGGCGAGGATCGCGTCCGGGCGCGCGGCGCGCGCCAGCTCATACTTGATTTCCGGATCGGGGTTCGACATCGCGAAGATGATCGGCTTCGGCGCCATCGACTTGACCATCTCCTCGCTGACCAGGTCCGGCCCGGACAGGCCGAGGAAGATGTCCGCGCCGCGCATCGCGTCGGCCAGCGTGCGGTCCTTCGTGTCGTTGGCCCAGGCCTCCTTGTAGGGGTTCATGTGCTCGGTCCGCCCCTTGTAGATCACGCCGGCGCGGTCGAGCATCAGGATGTTCTGCTTGGGGAAGCCGGAAGCGACCAGCATGTCGCCGCACGCGACTCCCGCGGCGCCGGCGCCGAGGATCACCACCTTGCACGCGTCGCGTCCCTTCCCGAGGATCTCCAGCGAGTTGAGGATCCCCGCGGTGCTGATGATCGCGGTCCCGTGCTGGTCGTCGTGGAAGACCGGGATGTCGAGCAGCTTGATCAGCCGCTGCTCGACCTCGAAGCACTCGGGGGCCTTGATGTCCTCGAGGTTGATCCCGCCGAAGGTCGGGGCGATCAGCTGGACGGTCCGGATGACCTCCTCGACGTCGTGGCTGTCGACCTCGATGTCGAACACGTCGATCCCGGCGAAGCGGTTGAACAGGACCCCCTTGCCCTCCATGACCGGCTTGCCGGACAGGGCGCCGATGTCGCCGAGGCCCAGGACCGCGGTCCCGTTGCTGATCACCGCGACGAGGTTCCCCTTGTTCGTGTAGCGGTAGGCCGTTTCCGGGTCGGCCTCGATCGCCTTGCAGGGCACGGCGACCCCCGGGGTGTAGGCGAGCGACAGGTCGCGCTGCGAACTGCAGGGCTTGGTCGAGTAGACACCGAGCTTCCCCGGGCGGGGGAACTCGTGGTAGGCGAGGGCTTCCTCGTCGCGGATCTTCACGAACTTCGCCATGGGTTCCATCTCCTGCCGGCGGGCGCCGGGAGGCGCGCCGGGGGTGCGGCCTGGGCCGCGGCGGGCCGGGGTGGTGGGTGGGAGGCCCCGGAAGAACTTGATCATAAGCCCGACCTGCCTGATCAGTCAGCCGGGGCCGGGGGGGGGGCGGAGGAACCCGGGGTTGCTGGGAACCCCCCGCGGAACCGACGTTTCCCCGCGCCGCGCCGTTCCCCAACGGCGCAGCCGGAGGTCCGCCGCCCATGTGCCGCACTGCCCGACGCCTCGCCCTCGCCCTGGGTGTCGCCATCCTCCTCGGGGCGCCCCATCTCCTGGCGGCTCCCCCGCCGGCCGAGCGGCCGATCCTCGGGCGAGCGACCGCCGGTCCCAGGGCGACGCCGCAGCCGGCCGGGTTCCGCCGGCTCACCGACGAGGCGGCGCTCGAGTGGTGCGACGGCCTCGACAACGACGGCGATGGTTCGGTCGACGAGGAGCGCGGCACCCGGTTCGTGGCCCCGGGCGGGAGCGACGCGGACAGCCTCTGCCTCGACTCCGCGGTGCCGTGCGCCACGATCGGGCGCGCGATCCGTGCGGCCTGCGCCGAGGAGACCGTGCAGGTCGGGGCGGGCCTCTACGTCGAGGACCTGGTCATCGACCGGCCGCTGTCGCTGCTGCGCTGGGGTCCGCCGCCGAACCCCGAGCTGCGCGGCACCGGCTCCGGCGACGTCGTCTCGATCCACGCCTCGCGCGTGACCGTGGGCGGGATCGAGATCTCCGGCGCGCCGGGCCACGCCTGCGTGCGGATCGGCGACCCCGCGCACCCCGACGTGCGCCACGCGCGGCTCGAGAACATGGGGATCAGCGGCTGCGCGTTCGGTGTCGTGGCCGACAGCACGGGAGCGCCGGCCGACACCGACACGCAGAACCGGATCGTCTCGGTGCACCTCCACGGGATGCTGGCCGACGGACGGCCGGGGAGCGGCAGCGGCGTGCTGGGACTCAACGGCACCGGCCGCCTGCTGGTCATCGGCAACCGGATCGACGAGAACGAGGGGGCCGCGGTCCGGGTCATGGCCCCGCCCGAGGGAAAGAAGAACGACTGGATCCTCGTGGTCGGGAACCAGCTGCGCGGCAATGGCCTCGCGCCGGGAGCCGACTCGCACGCCGCGGTGGAGGTCGACCAGGCGACGCGGCTGCGCGTCGAGGGGAACTGGATCCAGGGCCAGGTCGGGGCCGGCGCGGGAAGCGACGGCGACGCGGCCGTCTACCGCGCCGTGACGGGCGGCGAGTTCGCCTGCAACCGGGTCGAGGACAACGGGGTCGGCGTGCGGCTCGCGGGTCAGACCTCCGGGATCGCGATCGTCTCCAACCGGTTCACGGCCAACACCGTCGCCGCGGTCGCCGTCGAGGCCGCGGCGGGCGGCGGTTCCTCGGTCCGCGAGAGCCTCTTCTCCGGCAACGCGGTCGCGGTCGAGAACGACGGCAGCTCGACGTTCGACGCCCGCCACTCGTGGTGGGGCGGCGCCGGCGGGCCCGCGAGCGCGTCGGACGGCGTGCGCGGGCCGGTCGACGTCTCGGGCTACATCGCACGCGGCACGGCCCCGCTCCTCGTGCGGCGGCCGATGTCGTCCGGCTGGTCCCAGCCCGTCGCGGCCTGCTACGACCTGCTGCAGGACGCGCTTGCCGCCGCGGTGCCGGGCGACCTGGTGCTGGTCGGCGAGGGGACGTACCTCGGCCACTTCGCGCTGGACCGGCCGATCGACCTCGAGGGGATCGCCGCCCCGAACGCCTGCTCGCCGAGCGTGCATCGACGGCACGCAGTCCGGCGGGTCGCACCTCCCGGCGCTCGCGCTCTCCGGCGTGAGCGGCGTGACGCTCTCCAACCTGACGATCCGCAACGCCGGTGCCGGCACGCCCTGCGGCGCCAACCAGGGGGACGAGGCCGGCCTGTCCCTGACCGATGTCAGCGCCTCGTCCTTCACCGACCTCTGCCTCGCGTCGAACGGGGTGAGCGAACTGCGGCTGACCGGCGAGAGCGACGGCAACCGGCTGGCGCGGTTGACGATCGACGGCGTGCTGCGCGACGCCTTCGGGCAGGATACCTGCGGGCACCGCTCGCGCGACGGCGTGCTCGTGGCCGGGCGCGCGGCCTGCGAAGGGGGCGCCGCCGCGACCGCGGAGGGGAATGCGATCGAAGACGCCACGATCGACGGCGTCAGCCGCGGCATCGCGCTGCGCCTGGCCCGCGGGACGACCGTGGAGCGGGTCGCGATCGCGCCGCACGCGGCCCCGGCGTGGTTCGGCGGCGGATGGGCCGCGGGCGTGCACGTCGAACTGGCCGAGACGACCGCGCTGAGCGACCTCACGATCGACGCGACAGCGGCGTCCGAGGGGATCCGGATCGCCGGCCGCGCGGCCGGCGACTGCGCGAGCGAGATGCTGGCTTCGTCCGGAACGACGGTCGACCGGGTGACGGTGACGGGGGCCCGCGGCGCGGCCGTCCGCCTCTACCGCGGTGCGACCGACCCGGGCGCGCCGACCGGCACGACTGCTGCGCTGCCTGGACCTGGAGGCGAACGCGATCGGAATGCAGGCCGACTTCGTTGCCGAGCCGGAGGGAGCGGCGAACCGGATCGAGCTGTCGGATCTCGCCGGAAACGGGGTCGGTCTCGTCAACCAGGCGGCCCAGCCGATCCTGGCGGTCCGGAACTGGTGGGCGTCGATCAACGGCCCCTCGGGAGCGGGGCCCGGCTCCGGGGACGCGGCGATCGGCGCGGTCGTCTTCGGGCCGTTCCTCGGCTCGTCGGCCTTCGACGACCACGATGGGGACGGCTTCAGCGAGTGCGGCGGCGACCTCGACGACGCCGACGCCCGCGTGCGCCCCGGACCCGACGTCTGCGACGGGTTCGACAACGACCTCGACGGCTCGGTGGACGAGGACCCGTCCGCCGAGACCTGCGACGGGCTCGACAACGACTGCGACGGCACGGTCGACGACCTCCCGCGGCCGGACGGATCGGTCGCGGATGACGCTGGTCCGCGACGGGGCGCTGGCGCGCCTCTCCTGGTCCGCGCTCGGCGCGGCCGGGGCCTACGACGTCCTGCGCGGCGACCTCGCGATCCTGGTGGCGAGCCGGGGCGACTATTCCGCCGCCGTGAGCGGCTGCCTGGCCAACGACGCGGCGACGCTCCAGGCGACCGATGTCGTCACGGGGCCGAGCCGCTTCTACCTGCTGCGGGGGGTCGCCTGCACGAGCGGCGGGACATACGACGAGCCTCCCGGAGGCGGCCAGGCAGCGAGCCGCGACGCCGGGATCCAGGCGGCCGCGGCGCGGTGTCCCTGAGCGCTGGACGGACCGCACCGTTCCTCGGCATCATGGGCACCGGACACCGGACCCCGGAGCGCGACGATGGGAAAGAAGGACAAGTGCTGCGACCGGTACAAGAAGAAGGACGAGTACTGCCGCGGCTGCCCGATCGTCGACACGTGCGAGCTGGCGCCACGGCCGGCCGCCGACGGGGAGACCGGCAAGAAGAAGGACGCCAGGAAGGGCAAGAAGGACAAGAAAGAGAAGTTGGAGAAGAAGGGCACGAAGGATAAGAAAGACAAGAAGGGGAAGAAGGACACGAAGGACAAGAAAGACAAGAAAGACAAGAAGGACCGTCGGAAGAAAGAGAAGTCCCGCAAGGCCGACAAGGCCTAGCAGCGCCGCCGCTCCGGCCGGCGCTCGCGCGCCGCTCCATCCGCGCTATCATCCCGCAACGTCCCGGGCGGTGCGGAGACCGTCCCGCGGAGGGAGATGCCGCCATGCAATCCGCTTCGGCTGCCGACCCGAAGACCCAGAGCTATTTCGACCCGTCGCGTCTGTCCGTTGCCCCGGCCGATCGTTCGCATCGCCTCGACCCGCCGAAGAGCCTGATCGAGCGCGGCGTCCGTGCGCTCGGGGACGGGCTGGAATCGCTCGTCGTCCGGATGTCGGTCCACGGCGACCCGCCCTTCTACGACACGTCGCTGTTTCCCTGGGTGCGCGAGGTCGAGGGAGAGTGGCGGCTGATCCGCACCGAGCTCGACCGGATCATGCCGGAGCGGGACCGGCTCCCCAACTTCCACGACATCCTCGAGCCGGTCCGGACGATCACGACCGACTCGCAGTGGAAGACCTTCTGGCTGGCCGCGATCGGCGTCGACTGCGCCGAGAACCAGCGGCGCTTCCCGGAGACGATGCGGATCCTGAACCGGATCCCGGGGATGAAGAACGCGTTCTTCTCGATTCTCTCGCCCGGCAAGTACATCCCGCCGCACCGCGGCGCCTACAACGGAATCCTGCGGTACCACCTCGGCCTGATCGTGCCGGAGCCGAAGGAACGCTGCCGCATCCGCGTGGCGCGCGAGGTGCGCCACTGGGAAGAGGGGAAGAGCCTGGTCTTCGACGACACCTACAACCACGAGGTCTGGAACGAGACCGAGGGGACCCGCGTGGTCCTGTTCGTCGACTTCACCCGGCCGCTGAAGGGGGCCTTCAACACGCTCAACGAGCGGATGATCTCGATGGGCGCGATGGCCCCGATGATGCGCGAGGCCAACGACAACCTGCAGCAGTGGTCGAAGGGGTTCTACGGCCGGGACAACTGACCGGGCCCGCACGACGGCCCCTACCCTTCACGAACGCCCTAGGCGAACCGCAGCGCGATCCCGGCCTCGTCGAGGTGCGCGAGGAACTCCCGGAACAGCGGCTCGTCGAAAGCCAGCAGCTCGGCCGGCCGGGCTCCCGGCTCGCCGAGCTTCCCCTCCGCCATCAGTCGCACGGCGACGATCGCCGGCCAGCCGGTCGTGCGGGCCATCGACGAGTCGCCGGTCGACGGGTCGGTCCGGTCGAGCAGGTCGACCCGCTTGACGACCCGCTGCGAGCCCTCGAGCCCCTCGACCTCGACCCGCATCGCCGTGAACTCCTGCTCGCCCGGCTCGAGCTTCCAGTCGTCGATCAGCAGGCGCGCGGTCAGGTCGAGCGGCCGCACGCGCTGGCCGCCGACTTCCAGCGCCTGCTCGCCGAAGAACCCCAGCGCCTTCAGCACCCGGATCTTCTCGATGTGTCCCGGCCAGCGCAGCGTCTTCTCGCGCATCGTCGGAATCTCGAGCGTCCAGAGCAGCGTGCGCAGCCCGTCGGTGTTGAAGGCCTCGAGCGTCCCCACGCCGGGGAAGTCGATCAGCTCGGGCTCGGAGAGCGCGGGACGGGTCACCAGCGTGCCGCGGTCCCGGAAACGCGCCGGCCGGGTGTACTCCTCGATCACGTCGATCGGCGAGAACGGGGCCTTGTACTCGAGCGGCCAGCGGCGTGCGACCGGCAACCCGCCGACCATGATCGTCAGCCCGTCGGCGCGGGTCAGCCGCCGCGCGAGGTGGGCGCCGAGCATCCCGCCGAGACCCGGCATCACGCCGCAGTCGAGGATCGCGGCCACGCCGCGCGCGCGCGCCGGGGCCGTCGAGGTCGCGCGGGTCCTCGGGGAAGAACGAGATGTCGACCAGCGGCCGGCCGGCGTCGATCACGATGCGCGCGGTGGCGTGGCCGAGGAAACCCGGCACCGCGCCGACGACGATGTCGGCCGCGCGGGCCGCCTCGGCGACCGTCTCCGCGCGCGAGAGGTCGGCCTCCCGCACCGCGAGCGGGGCGCGGCGCCGCGAGGCCTCGAGCGCGGCCGCGTCGCGGTCGTAGAGCGTCACTGCGAAGCCGTCGTGCGCCAGCCTCCGCGCGATGAAGCCGCCCACCATTCCGCCGCCGAGTACCGCGATCTTCCGGTCCTGCATCGCCGCCTGTCCTTTCGATACGCCGGGTGGGCGCGGACGGGAGGATAGCCGCAGCGGCCGGGCCCGCGCCGCCCCGTCGGCCGGGGGCCGGGCCGGGGCCGGCCGCGGCAGCCGGGCGGCGGCGGGGCGCGACGCGGCGCGGCGGGTCCTCCGCGGGGAGGGCGGACCGACTTGGCGATCCGGCCCGGGCCGGGGAAGATACCCCTGGCCCGGCCGCGCCGGGAGGAGGCTTCTTGCGCGTCCGGCGCCCGCTCGTCCTCGCTCTCCTCGCCGCCGTCGCGGTCGGCGCCGGGCTGTTGCCCCGCGGCCGCCGCGGCGCCCCCGGCCGCGCCCGCGGCGCCCCCGGCGCGGTGCGCCCGCGGCCTCCGCGCCGGCCGCCGGCTGGATCGTCCTCGACTACCGGCCGCTGGTGGACCTGCGCCAGCCGACCCACTCGGGTGAACCGGTCGGGCTGGTGCTCGAGCGGCTCGGCGGCCGGCCGCGCCCGGTCGGCGGTTCGCTGCGCGCGACGTCCACGGATGCAGGAGATGCCGCGGACCACTCGCTGGTCGATCCGCTGCTCGAGCCCTACGGCTTCGTGCTGGCCGACGCCGTCGACGCCGCCGCCGCGACCGGCGCCGGCGCTCCGGCGTTCGTCGAGATCGGTGACCTCTTCCCGCCGGGAGCCGCCGAGCCGGCCTGGGTCGAACTGGTACGCGCGCGGCGCTACCTGCTGGAGAGCGACGGCCAGGGCCGGCTCCGCGCCTTCGTGCCCTGGTCGGCCGGAGAGGCGGGCGGCGACGGTGCGCGCGTCCCCGCCGTGGACGAAGTGGAGGCCGCGAAGTCGGCCTGGGCCGAGGCCTGGCCCGTGGTGCGTCACGCCCTGGCCGCGGAGCGGCGCCGCGTCGGCAAGCCGCTGACGATCGAGGTGCGCGCCTACGCGCACTTCCCGGCCCGCACGCGCTTCCTGCTCGGCGCTCGGCCGCACCGCGTCAGCGTCGATGCCGTGCGCCCCGACGGCAGGCGCCCGCCACTCGACCTCGTTGCCTGGCAGCGCTTTCTCGACCAGGGGCTGACGCTCGAGGGCGCGCGCCTCGACCCGGACGGCGCGATCACCCTCTTCGGCAGCCCGGCCGCCGTGAAACCCTCGATCCTCGGCCGCCCGCTGTCGCTGGCCGACGCCGCGGTCGCCTACCGCGCGGTCTTTCACGGCGGGGCGGCCGAGCCCTACATGAGCCTCGACCGCGGCTTTGCGCCGCAGCTGGCGCTCGTCAACTACGGCGGGCGGCTGCGCGACACCGGCCTCGGGATGGTGAGCCTGCTGTGCGACGCGCGCTTCAAGACCTTCTCGCTCGGGGATCGACATCGTCGAGGCGTCCGACGTGCGCTCGCGCGTGCGTGCCGCGGTGCCCGGTTTCCGGACCCACCTCGAGCGCTTCGCCGCCGACCCCGGCTCGAAGGGGCTCTCCGGCCAGCAGACGAGGCTCTGGTTCTATCCCGACACGGTCGAGCTGACGCTCTCGGCGGAAGGCGACCTGCTGGCGATGCGCCGCGCGCGGATGGCCGCGGCTTCCGAGAAGGTCCAGCTCGACACGGGCGAAGGCGCCGCTCCGGCCGCGCCCTGGACGAAGGCCACCGTCGACGAGATCAATCGCGACTACGACGCCCTGGCGCGAGTCTTCCCGGAGATGGCCGATCTCGACCAGGCGGTGCGCTGGCTGTCGCTCTTCACCTGGCTGCGCGCGGCGGAGCAGGCCGGCCTGGCCGTGCCCGAGCTCGACGCGTTGCTCGCGATCGAGCTGCCGGCGATGCCGACGCCCCGGCACTTCCCGCAGCTGCTGGCCTTCAACGCGGTACCGGAGAAGCCGGGGCCGGGTGCGGTCGACGTCTTCGAGCGGGTCGATGTCGGCGCCGCACTCGATCGGCTCGCGCCGCCGAGCGGCCGGCCACTCGCGGCAGCGGAGCGCTACCGCCGCGCGCTGGCCGCGCTGGACCGGCGCGACCCGCAGCAGGCCGCGCTGGCGGCGGAGCTGGCCGAGCTGAACGCGGCGGCGGCGAGCGACACCGAGCTGGACGCCGCGGCCTTCCGCGCCGAGCGGCTGCGGATGCACCAGCTGGTGCTCGGGACGCTGCCCGAGGCCGATCGCGCGAAGCTGCGCGCGCGCGCCCAGGCCGGCGACACGCCGCGCGTCTTCAGCGTCGGGATCGGCGGGCTCGACCTTGGAATGGGTTCTTCCCTGGCGCGGGCCGCGGGGCGGAGCGGCGGGCTGACCGGGCTCGGCGCGACGGCGCGGGCGGCGTCGGGCACCGGGACCGGAGCGGGATCGCCCGCGCCGGGCGGCGCCGCAGCGGTGCCCGACGCGCTCCCCGCCGCACCGCGCGAGGCGTGGCAGCAGGACCCGGCCGGGCTCCCGGCGGCGACGCTCCCCGCGCACGCGCCTGCGGCGGGGGAGATGGTCGCGTGGCCGGCGGCCGCCGACGCGCGCTACCGGCGCGCGACCCGCGAAGCCGCGGGCGGAGCGCTGGTGATCGTGCGCGTCGAGGACCGGCGCGCGCTGCGCTACCGCGTCGCCCCGGCCGGGGCGATCGGACTGCTGCCGTTCGAGGCCGCGCCGCAGCCCGCGGCCGCCCCGGAAGCGGTCGCCGCCGCTGCCGCGATTCCCGAGGACCTGATGCTGCTCCAGCGCGTCGGCGAGACGACGACGGCCGCGGGCGTGCCGGCGGTCGTGTTGCGCCTGTCGGCCTCGGGCGGGCGGCAGCTCGAGGCGCCGTTCCCGCGCGCGGTGCTGCAGCGCCTGGTGCTGGGCCACGGGGTCGACCTGACGCCCGACAAGCCGCTCCCCGGCTTCTCGCAGCTGCCACCCGCACTGGCGTCCCTCAACCGCACGATGGTGATCCTGCGCCCGGAGGAGACGCAGCCGCCGTGGGCGAGCGGGGCGCCGGCCTACCCGGGCGAGGAGAGCACCGCCGAGCTCGCGCGCGCGCTGGCGGCGTGGTGGGCCGGGAGCGGCCGCACGGCGATTGCGGGCGTGGACACCGCGGCCTCGCCGCAGCGCTGGCAGACGGCGCCGCGGCCGCGGGCCGGCGCGGTGCTGCTGCTGCCCGAGGCAGCCTTCCCACCGCCCTACTCCGGACAGGTGGCCGCGCTCCGCGCGGCGTGGTCCAACGGCCCGAGCGCCGGCGCGTTCGACGCGGCGAGCGCGGGGAAGCCGGACCTCGTCGTGCTCGTCAGCGCCGAAGGGGCCGCACCGCTCGCCGCACGCGCGCTGGCGCTCGCGACAGGACCCGGCGATGAAGGGGAAGCTGCTCGCGGTCCTCTCGCTGGCGGCGCCGTTCCGCGTCGATCTCGCGGCGCGGCTGCTCGAGCCGGGCCACCTGGCCGGTGTCGGGCTCGCGGCGTGGGGCGGGGTGGGGATGCCGGAAGCGGTGCGGAGCCTTGCAGCGCTCGACGCGGCGCTCGCGACGCCGGCCGTGCCCGGCGGCTCGCCGAAGCGCGTCGAGGAACTGCCCGGCCCCTTCGCCTGGGCCTTCTGAGCCGGTCGCAGCGGGGGGCCGCCGCGCGCTGCCCCCTCAGGGTTTCGCGGCGCCGGCCTCGTGGCCCAGCCCGGCGCGGGCGCTGGCGATCACGCGCTCGAACTCGGCGACGCGTGCCGGATCGGTCTCGGCGAAGAGGCGCCGTGTCACGGGCTCGATCGGCAGCAGCAGCGCCAGGGCGTCGGCGTAGCGCTGCTCGGCGATCAGCACGACGCCGAGGTTGGTCCGGGACGCCAGGCTGTTGGGATGCTCCGGCCCCAGCGTGCGCGCGCACCCGTCGGCGGTCAGCCGGAGCCAGTGCTCTGCCTCGGGCAGGTCCCCCTTCTTCTTCGCGAGGCAGCCCATGCTGTTGTAGGCGGTCAGCGTGTCCGGGTGCTCCTCGCCCAGCGTCCGGCGGGACCGGTCGATCAGCTCGCGGAACATCCGCTCGGCCTCGGCCACCCGCCCCGTGTCGGAGTAGATCATCGCGAGGTTGTTCATCGAGGAGAGCGTGTAGACGTGGTCCGGGCCCAGCACGCGAAGGCCGCGCTCGTAGGAGTCGCGGTGGAAGGTCTCGGCCGCCGCCATGTTCCCCCTGGCCTCGAGCACGTACCCCAGGTTCCCGAGCGAGACGATCGCGTCGACCGAGTCCTCGCCCAGCACGCGCTGCCGCCGGTCCAGGACCTCGCGGAACTGCGCCTCGGCGTCGTCGAGGCGGCCCAGGGCTTGGAGGTCCAGCGCCAGGTCGTTGCGGTACCCGAGGACCTCCGCGTCGTCGGGGCCGAGCACGGCGGTCCCGCGCTCGACGGCCTCGCGGAACAGGGTCTCCGCCTTCTCGTACTCGCCGGTCTGGAAGTACAGCTCGCCCAGCGCGCCGACCGCGGCGATCGTGGCGGGGTCGTCGTCCCCCTGCTCGCGCCGGCGGATCTCGAGCGCCTGCAGCAGCAGCGGCTCCGCCGGCTCGTGCATCCCCTGGAACAGGTAGCGCTCGCCCAGCGTCGACTTGAGCCGTGCCGCGACCAGCGGCTGGCCCGCGAACTCCTTTTCCACGGCGGTGACCGCGGGGGAGAGGATCGTCCGATCGATCAGCGCGCGCGCCGCGTCGGTCGCGTTCACCCGCGACCACTCCGCGGCGAAGGCCGCGCCGCGGGCGGCGCGCTCGGGCCCCGGGACGCCGGACTCGGCCAGCGCGGCGGCGTACCGCGCCTGCACGTCGTCGCGCAGCAACTGGCCCGCGCGCGTCGGGTCCACCTGCTCGAGCATCGCGGCCTGGAAGTTCGAGACCTGCTCCAGCTCCGCCGCGCGCGCCCGCGCGACGCGCGCCTGCCAGGCGAACGCCGCGAGGCCGCCGACCAGCGAGAGCAGCACCAGGCTCGCCGCGACCACCGCGCCTGCGTGGCGGCGCACGAACTTGCCGGCGCGGTAGGCCGTGCTCGGCGGCGCCGCCAGCACCGGCTCGCCGGACAGGTAGCGGCGCACGTCCAGCGCCAGGCCGTTGGCGGTCTCGTAGCGGCGCGAGCGGTCCTTCTCCAGCGCCTTCATCACGATCCAGTCCAGCTCGCCCCGGACCTGCCGTGCCAGCGTGCGCGGCTCGGTGCGGCGCTGCGTGGCCCGGCTGTCGATCGTCGCGGTGTCCTGGCCGAGGCGCGCGCTCGGCCGCGGCGGGTCGGCCTCGCGGAGCATCCGCTGGATCTCGCCCAGGGCGGCCTTCCGCAGCGAGTCGGGCGTGACCGGCGTGGTCCCGGTCAGCAGCTCGTAGAGGATCACGCCCAGCGAGTAGATGTCGGTGCGGGTGTCGATGTCGGCGCTCCCCTCGGCCTGCTCGGGGCTCATGTAGAGCGGCGTGCCGAGCAGCTGCTGGTGCACGGTGAACAGCGTCATGTCGGTCAGCCGGGCGCCCGTCGCCTTGGCGATTCCGAAGTCGATGACCCTGGCGAACGGCCGATCGTCGTGGGTGCTGACCAGCACGTTGCTCGGTTTGAGGTCGCGGTGGATGACGCCCTTGGAGTGCGCGTGCTGGACCGCCGCGCAGACCTGCTCGAACAGCGCCAGGCGCTCGTCGATCGTCAGCCGGTTCCGATCGCAGTACGCCGCGATCGGCTCGCCCTGGACCAGTTCCATGACGAAGTACGGGCGCCCGGACTCGGTCGCCCCGGCATCCAGGACCCGCGCGATGTGCGGGTGGTCCATCAGCGCCAGCGCCTGCCGCTCGGCCTCGAAGCGGGCGATCACCTCGCGGGTGTCCATCCCCGGCTTGATGACCTTGAGCGCGACGCGGCGGCGGACCGGGTGCGACTGCTCGGCCTCGTACACCGTGCCGAACCCGCCTTCGCCCAGCGTCTGCAGGATCCGGTAGGGGCCGACGGCGGTCGGGCCGGTGCCGGGGGCCGGCTCGGGAGCGCCGGTCGGCCCGCCGGTCACGGTCTGGTCGGACATCGCGGATCTCCGGGGCGGGGACGCACGGGCCGGGTCATTCTGAGGGGTCCGGTGCGCGTTGCGGGAGACTACGGTCAGGGCGGACGGGGGGCAACCGCGAGGTACCGATTCCGCTTCCTGTTGAGCCGTGCGCCGCGCTTCGCGCCGCGGCGTAGACTCGTGACGGCCCCGAAGCGGAAGGAGGCGGACATGAAGAAAGACGCTCTCACGCTTCTGCCCAGCCGGCGGCAGATCCTCACACAGGTTCTTCCCGCCGGCGCGTTCGCCTGCCTCGCGTGCCGCGGCGCCCTCGCCGCGGTCGAGCCCGCGAGGAGCAAGGCGTCGGCACCCGTCGAGATGTCGTACGAGGAGATGTTCAAGGAGTTCTACGTCGAGTCGTTCATCCCGACGATGAAGGCGCTGGGCGAGGAGGTCGGGCGCGACAAGCTCGTCGCGATGCTGAAGCGGGCCGGCGCGAAGGCGGCCGAGCGCGGGGTGCAGGAGTGGGCAAAGACCCTGCCGAAGCGCGATCTCACGACCTTCACCGCCGACGTGCGGAAGCCCAGCCCGCTGTACCAGCACGCGCTGAGCATGGAGATCCTCGAGGACAAGCCGACGGTCTTCGCGGCGCGCGTGACCGAGTGCCTGTGGGCGAAGACCTTCCGCGACGCCGGCGCGGCCGACATCGGGTACGCGTACTGCTGCTACCCCGACACCGCGGCGACGAAGGCCTTCAACCCGAAGATCCAGGCGACGAACTCGAAGACGCTGATGCAGGGGAACGACCGCTGCGAGTACAGGCTGGTCCTGGAGGCGTAGACGGGAGCCGGGGGTAGGGCCGCCGCGGGCGGGGGGCCCGACAGCGCCCCCCGTTCCCGCTACAATCGCGCCCCATGTCCGCCCCGCCCAACGACCGCCCCGTCCGCGTCCGCGTCGCCCCCTCGCCGACCGGCGACCCGCACGTCGGGACCGCCTACCAGGCGCTCTACAACTACGCCTTCGCGAAGAGCCGCGGCGGGAAGTTCATCCTCAGGATCGAGGACACCGACCAGGCCCGCTCCACGCGGGAGTCGGAGCAGGCGATCCTCGAGTCGCTGCGCTGGCTGGGCCTGCCGTGGGACGAGGGGCCGGACGTCGGCGGGCCGTGCGCGCCCTACCGCCAGAGCGAGCGGACCGAGATCTACCGCCGCCACGTCGACGAGCTGCTCGAGAAGGGGCACGCCTACCGCTGCTTCTGCACCGCCCAGCGGCTCGACGCGATGCGCGCGCGAGCAGAAGGCGAAGGGGCAGCCCGGCGGCTACGACCGGCTGTGCCGCGGGCTCTCGCCGGAGGAGTCGGCGCGCCGCGCCGCGGCCGGCGAGCCGTTCGTGGTCCGGATGAAGGTGCCGCTCGACGGGCACTGCGTGATCCGGGACCTCCTGCACGGCGAGATCCACAAGGACTGGGCCAGCGTCGACGACCAGGTGCTGCTCAAGTCGGACGGCTTTCCCACCTACCACCTGGCCAACGTCGTCGACGACCGGCTGATGGGGATCAGCCACGTCATCCGCGGCGAGGAGTGGATCAACTCGGTGCCGAAGCACCTCCTGCTCTACCAGTACTTCGGCTGGGAGCCGCCGGTCTTCTGCCACCTGCCGCTCCTGCGCAACAACGACAAGGACAAGACCAAGCTCAGCAAGCGCAAGAACCCGACCTCGATCGCGTACTACCGCAGCGCGGGGTTTCTCCCGGAGGCGCTGGTCAACTTCCTGGCGCTGATGGGCTCGGCCCCGCCGGGCGAGGACGAGAAGTTCCCGCTGGCCGACTTCATCGAGAAGTTCAGGCTGGAGGAGATCTCGCTGGGCGGGCCGGTCTTCGACGTCGAGAAGCTGCGCTGGCTCAACGGCCGCTACATCCGCGAGAGCCACGCGCCCGAGCAGCTGCTGGCGCGGCTGAAGGACTGGGCGCTGTCGGACGCGCGCCTGCTGAAGATCCTCCCGCTGGCCCAGCCGCGGCTCGAGACGCTGGGCGACTGGGGCTTCCTGACGGCCCACTTCTTCGCCGACGCGGTGCCGCTGGATGCGACGGCGCTGCAGCTGAAGGGGAAGTCGCCCGAGGAGCTGCAGGCGATCTTCCAGGTCACGGTCTGGGAGATGGAGCGGATGCGCCGCTTCGAGAAGGACGACATCCAGGCGCTGTTCGCGACGCTGGAGCAGGCGACCGGGATCAAGCTGCGCGACCTGACGCGGCCGTTCTACGTCGCGGTCACGGGCGCGACGGCCTCGACGCCGATCTTCGACTCGATGGCGGTGCTGGGGAGCGACGTCGTGCGGATCCGGCTGCGGCGGGCGATCGCCGCGCTGGGGCCGCTCAGCGCCAAGCGGACCAAGGAGCTGGAAGAGCAGCACCGCGCGATCTTCGGGGCGCGCGAGGACTGAGGAGGTCCGGGATGCGCCCGACCCTGTCGGCGGACGGGATCCCGATCGCGAACCGCGCGGAGGGAGCGGGGGAGCCGGCGGTCGTCTTCGTCCACTGCTGGTGCGGCAACCAGGGGTTCTGGAAGGGGGCGGTCGCCGCGCTGAAGGACCGCCACCGCGTCGTGACGCTCGACCTGGCCGGGCACGGGGCGTCGGGCCGCGGGAGGGCGCGCTACACGGTCGAGGCCTTCGCCCAGGACGTGAAGGCGGTCGTCGAGAAGCTAGGGCTGACGAAGGTGATCCTGGTCGGCCACTCGATGGGCGGGCCGGTGACGCTGGAGGCGGCGCGGCTGATGCCGGACCGCGTCGTGAAGCTGATCCCGATCGACACCTTCCACAACGTCGAGGAGGTCTGGCCGGAGGAGCAGCGCGCGGCGTTCCTCAAGCCCTTCGAGGAGGACTTCCGGGTGGCGGTCCGGACCTTCGTGCCGCAGCTCATGCCGCCCGGGACCGATCCGGCGGTCGTCAAGCGGGTGGTCGACGCGATGGCCGCCTGCGACCCGGCGATGGGCGTCTCGGCGATGCGCGCGCTGATCGGACTACCCGGAGGCCGAGCGGATCGCGACCGTGAAGGTGCCGATCCACGCGATCAGCGGCGACCTGTTCCCGACCGACCTCGCCGCGAACCGGCGGCACGCGCCGCAGTTCGAGGTCACGGTGATGAAGGGGACGGGGCACTTCCCGATGTTCGAGCATCGGGCGGCGTTCGACGCGGCCCTGGCGGGGGCGTTGGAGCAGAGTAGGGGCGCTGACCCTGCTCGCTGACGGTGTAGCGACCCTCCAGTTCGAGTATCCTGATCGACATTCTCCTGTCCGAAGGCCCCGTTCTCTCGAGCTTCGGCGCCTTCGGGCCGGGCGGGACGGCGCGGGTCCGGACCCCCGGCCGACGGGAACGGAGGAGCGAATGGACAGCGTGCTGCATCGGTCGACGCGCGCCACGGTCGGAAGGCCGGGGATCTTGAACCGGCTGCTGAAGACACTGGGTGTCTTCGGCCTGGCCGGGGCTCTCACCGCGGCCGCCGCCGCAGAAGCGCCCCGCCGGCCGAACATCGTCGTCATCCTCGGCGACGACCTGGGGTTCGCCGACATGGGGTCGTTCGGCAGCGAGATCCGGACGCCGAACTTCGACCTGCTGGCGAAAGAGGGCGTGCGCTTCACGGACTTCTACACGCACGCGAGCTGCTCGCCCACGCGTTCGATCCTGCTGAGCGGCGTGGACACGCACCTGAACGGCCTGGGCAACATGGACGAGTGGACCGCGCCCAACCAGCGCGGCGTGCCCGGCTACGAGGGCTACCTCAACGATCGGGTCGTCACGCTGCCGCAGCTGCTCAAGGATGCCGGTTACCACACGTACATGGTCGGCAAGTGGCACCTCGGCAAGGCCCCCGGACAGATCCCGGCTGCGCGCGGGTTCGAGCGCGACTTCTCGCTGCTGGACGGCGCGGGAAGCTACTGGGACATGACGAACTTCACCGCCGCGTCGCCGCTGTCGGTCTTCACCGAGGACGGGCGCTACCTGACGCGGCTTCCCGACGGCTACTACGCGACGAAGACCTACACCGACAAGCTGATCTCCTTCATCGACTCCCACCGTGGCGACGGCAAGCCCTTCTTCGCCTACGTCGCCCACCAGGCGCCGCACGACCCGTACCACCTGCCAAAGGACTGGCGCTCGCGTCACGTCGGCGAGTACGACCAGGGCTGGGACGCGGTGCGGCAGGCGCGCCTGAAGCGGCAGGTCGAGCTCGGCATCATGCCCGAGGGGACGCAGCTCGCGGAGCGGATGTGGTTCCTGCCGGATCCCGTCCTGCTCGCCCCCGCGACCCGGGCGATCCTCGGCAAGAAGATGGAACTCTACGCCGGCATGGTGGAGAACCTCGACTTCCACGTCGGCCGGCTGATCGACCACCTGAAAGAGATCGGGGAGTACGAGAACACGATCTTCATCGTGTTCGGCGACAACGGCGCCGAGGGAACCGACCTGTTCAAGATGATCGCGGGCACGCCCGGCACGCGCGACTTCCTCTTCGCGGCGAGCAAGTGGTCGAACACCCACCCGAACGCGTGGGGCGACCCGGGCTCGTACGTCGCCTACGGCCCGATGTGGGCGCAGGTGTCGATGACCCCCTTCAGCCAGTACAAGGGCTGGCTCGCGGAGGGCGGGATCCGGAACGCGCTCGTCGTCAGCGGCCCGGCCGTCAAGCGGCCCGGGGGGAGCATCAACGGCGGGCTCATGCACGTCGCGGACATCATGCCGACGCTGCTCGAGATCGCCGGCGCCAGCTACCCGAAGACCGTCCAGGGGCGCGAGCTGCCCGCGCTCTCCGGCAAGTCCTGGGGCCCGGTGCTGGCCGGCGCGGCCGAGTCGCCCCGCACGGCCCAGGACGTGCTCGCCTGGGAGCTCTTCGGCAACCGCGCGGTCCGGCGCGGGGACTGGAAGCTGCGCTGGGAGTATCGATCGTTCGGAAAGGGGGCATGGGAGCTCTTCAACGTCGCGGCCGATCCCGCCGAGCGGCGGGACCTCGCCGCCGAGCACCCCGAGAAGCTGGCGGAGATGATCGCGCTGTGGGACGACTACGTCCGGACGAACCACGTCGTCCTGCCCAGCCGCTCGCCGTTCGAGACGATGGAGGACCAACTCCCGCCGCGCGTGCCGGACGATCCGGGCTATCCGCCGCTCAACCAGAAGAAGCAGTTCGTGCCGCCCCCAGAAATGCTGGCCGAGCCGAGGAAGTGAGCGGGCAAGCGCCGCGCCTCGGCGCGAAAGGATCGGATCGATGAGGAACGAAGGCTGGTTCCGGGACTGGATCGCGCGGAACGGGGTCGCACTGGCCACGCTCGTCGCGCTCGGGGTCCTCTGCGTGCCGCACGCGTCGGCCCAGGTGCCGGCGCGCTTCTACTGGAAGACCCTGTCGGGCGCGAACGCCGTGCCGCTGATCGTCAACTCGATGAGCGGCAACACGAACCCGTTCGATCCGGCCCTCACGGTCACGCCCGGCGCGAACTTCGAGGCGACCCTGGCGATGGCGGGGTACGCGCGCACCTTTTCACTGTTCGGTCGCTCGGCGATGGCCGCGATCATCCTGCCGATGGGCCGCATCTCGGGCGAGGCCTCGCTGGCCGGCCAGACCTTCAGCCAGCCGGCGAACGGGTTCGGCGACCCGATGTTCGAGCTCGACATCAACGTCCTCGGCCCGCCGGCGCAGAAGACCCTGGTCGACGCCCTGCGTTACGAGCCGGGGTTCTCGCTCGACGTGCTCGTCGACCTGGCCGTGCCCGTCGGCGAGTACGACGCCGGCCAGCCGCTCAATCTCGGCCAGAACCGGTGGTACGGGCGGCTGGGCCTGCCGATCGTCTGGCAGCTCGGCCCGTGGATTCCAGGACGGCGGACGACCCTCGAGTTCCTGCCCGCGGTGTGGATCTTCGGAGCGAACGACGACTACGTCGGGCAGACGCTCGAGACCGATCCGATGGTCCAGCTGGACGCGCACCTGACGCGCGACTTCACCGAGCGCCTGTGGGGATCACTGGACGGAGCCTGGTACACGGGAGGGCGGGCGAGCATCGACGGCGTCGAGGGCGAGTCGCTGGACAACCTGGCCTTCGGCCTCACGCTCGGCTACCAGATCGACGACAACCTCGGCCTCACCGTCGGCTACAAGTCGACCGTCGGCGACAGCGCTCCCGACGACCTGCGCATGGACGGGTTCATGGTGTCGCTCGTGTCGGGGTGGCACCCGCTCGTCGAGGGGGCCAAGCGGCTGAAGAGCGGGGAGTAGTCACGGCGACGTCCGAGCCGGGATCCGTTCCCGCAGAAGGACCCGGCGAAACGGTGGCGGCGCCGCACGGCGCGGGCGAAGGCCCACACGAAGCACGCCGCGAGGGGGCGGAGCGCGCGAGGAGCGAGAAGGCGCGGGGTGCGCGGCTCGGCGCTCGCGGTGCTGCTGCTGGGGGTCGGGCTGGCGAAGGTGACCCTGTTCGGTCACTCGACGGGAGGGCCGCGGACAATGCGGCTGCACCCGCCCTGGCAGTACCATCCGTTGCGAGGGCCTCCCATGAACTCGTCCACCGCGAAACAGAGGATTCTCGAAGCTGTACAGCAGCTTCCTCCCGACGTCACCATGGAAGAAGCGATCGAGCGGCTGGTCTTCCTGGCCAGGATCGAGCGCGGCCTCCGCGACGCGGAAGCCGGCCGGGTCGTGTCTCACGAAGAGGCCAGGCGGCGATTGGCGCGATGACCCGTGTCACCTGGGCGCTCCAGGCCCTCGACGATGTCGAGTCCATCCGGAAGTACGTGGCCCGTGATTCCGAGGAGTACGCGGCCCTCCCCGTGCAGCATCCGCGCCGGCGGACGACTGTGTCTCGACTCCCCTCCGACGCTCGAAGGCGCCGATCCGCGCCGTCACCAGCGACCGCTTCCCGACCGATCTGGATGCACGGATTGTCGTCGCCGCCCCTCCGGCGCCTACTTGACCGGCGCCTCGAGAAACCCAAACGGCTCGGCGGGTTGGAACTGCCCTGCCGCGTTGCCGGCGTAGATCGCTCCGCCGGTCAGCGTGAGCCGCCGGGCCGGCTTCCCGGCCGTGAAGTCGAGTCCGCCAGGTTCACCCAGAAGACGTTCGGGCTGCGCGTCGATTCGAAGTAGTAGCGCCTGTTCTTGTGATCCGACACGGTGCGCCAGAGCGTCGACGAGATGTTGGGCTGGCCGGGCGTCGTGATGCCCAGCGGCACGGAGGCGTTGCGGATCACCGAGAAGGCGCTCGCCACCGCCTCGGTGCTGTCGGCCGTCTTGGGGATGGCATTGATGTAGAACGACGCCCGCACGAAGCGGTCGGCCGCGCGATTGGTGCCCGGCAGCATCGTGACGCCGCCGATCTGCTGCCAGTAGGCGTTGAGTGCGAGCTGCTGGTCGTAGATCGGCGAGTTCGTCATCACCTGGTACTGGCGGCCGTGGTGGATGACCAGCTTCCCGCCGACGTACTCGAAGATGGCCGAGTCCCCGGTGGGGTCCGAGATCGCGAGGTGCACCGTGCCCGCCTTGCCGTCCGGCGAGGTCACGGGGACCACGTAGAACGGCTCCTGCCGGAGCGCAGCGACGGCCTCCGCGACCGTGGCGTAGTTGTCCAGCACGTACTGCGTCCAGGCCGAGATCGAGATCGGCAGCCGCCTGTCCCCGGCCGACACCTGCGGGTACTCGGACTCCGCCAGGTAGAGCAGGTTGGCCACCAGCCCCTTCTCGTTCATGCCGTCGGCCGTGGCGGCCTCGAACGCGGTCGCCACCACGCTGCCGTACTTCGACGTCCAGCGGATCGCGGCGGGCCCGGCCGCACCGTCACGCTGCATGCCGCGCGGGAAAGCCCAGAGGTTGGACCCCAGATCGGACTGCCAGTCCATGCTGCGGACCGTGATGATGGTGTCCTCGGGGCCGAGGTAGACCGCGCGGGTGCAGGCGTGCGCCGGCTGAAACGGCGCAAGCGCGAAGGGCAGGGCGAGAAGGGCGAAACGGAGCAACCGGTGCCGGCTGTGTGCTCTCATCCGTCTGGCCGCTACTTCGAATCCGCGTTCCACATGTCGTGGACCGCTTTCCACGTGCCGTCGCTCTGCTTCCGCCAGACGCACAGGTACTTTCCCTCTTCCTTGACCAGCTTGCCGTCCGGCCCCTTGAAGGAGTCCTCGTAGGTGCCCGCCGTGTAGCCGAGGTTGCCGGTCACCTCGGCGTGCGTCGTCTTCCACGAGATGGTGAAGCTCGGCTCGGCGAAGTACGCGGCCCACACCTTCTTCGCCGCGGCCCTGCCGACGGCCACGGGCTCGTTCGGCGGGTACGCGACCGCATCCTCGGCGTAGAAGGACGCCACGCGCTCCGCATCCCGGGTGGCGGCCGCCTTCGACCAGTCGTCGTCGAGTTTCACGAGCACTTTCGCCTCGGCGCTCATGTCGCCGCCTGCGAGTGCGGCCCCGCCGGAGAGGACAACCGGCAGGAGCGCCAGCAACACACCGGCGAGAACGGTCGTGACACCGGAACGCCGATGGCCTATCGAGAAACGGTTCATGAATGTGCCTCCTGTTGATGCTGTTGGAAACGATGATAGCAGACGCGCTGCGGGTAGAGCGTCAGCCCGTTCGAGTCGGTCTTGGTTCCCCGGTTGACCGGGCGCGCCCGCGCTTCAGGGCTTCCTGACCGGATCGTCGTCGTGGAGCATCCGCACCGGCGGCGTGTCGAGGTCGTCGTACTGTCCGCGCCGGACAGCTCGGACGAAGGCCCAGACGAAGAACGCCGCGAGCGCCATCGCGGCCGGAAGCAGGATGTAGATCACGTTCACGGCGCACCCTCCGACCGGGTCGGGGCCCGATCGAACGTGCGGGCGCGGTACGAGCTGACGATCACCGTCAGGGACGAGAGCGGCATCAGGATCGCGGCCCCGATCGGGTCGAGCAGTCCGCCCATCGCCAGCCCCACGCCAGCCAGGTTGTAGAGCAGCGAGAAGACGAGGTTCCGGCGGATCACGCGCATCGTGCGGCGCGCACCGTCGACCAGGTCGGCCAGCGGCGCGACGCCCGGCCTTGCGCTGTAGACGTCGGCCGCGGCGAGCGCCGCCTCTGCGCCGCCGTGCACGCCGATTCCCACCGTCGCGGCCGCGAGCGCCGCGGCGTCGTTGACGCCGTCGCCGGCCATCGCGACCCGCCCGCGCGCGGCCTCGGCGGCCACGATCCGCAGCTTCTCCTCGGGCCGCACGCCGCCGCGGGCGAGTTCGTCCGGGACGGCCAGCCGCCGGGCCACGGCGCCGACCACTTCCGGGTGATCGCCGGAGAGGATTCCGACCTCCCAGCCGGCCGACCGCAACCGCGCGACCGCGCCCGGCGCGTCCGCGCGCAGCGGATCGCCCAGCGCGGCGACCGCCAGCGGCACGCCGTCCGCCGCGATCACCAGCGGCGTCAGCCCCTCGGCGAGCGCCCCCTCGAACGCCGTGCGGAGCGGCCCGTCCGGCAGTTCCGCGCCGACGAACGCCGGCGTGCCGACCGTCACCCGGCGGCCCGCGACCGTTCCTGCGATCCCGGCGCCGCGCGTCTCGACGACCTCCCCCGCGACCGGCAGGGGAGCGCCGCCGCCGCCGGACACCGCCGGCGCCGCGGCGACGAAGGCCCGCGCCACCGGGTGCGACGAGTGCGCCTCCAGCGCCGCCGCCCAGCGCAGCGCCTCCGGTTCGCCGGCGAAGCGCACGAGCGCCACGCGCCCCTCGGTCAGCGTGCCGGTCTTGTCGAGCCAGAACCGCCCCGGGCGCGCCAGCCGCTCGATCACGTCGGCCCCCTTGATCAAGAGGCCAATCCGCGCGGCGCGGCCGATCGACGGCGCTGACAGCCAGCGGTGTCGCCAGACCCAGTGCGCAGGGACAAGTGACGATCAGCAGCGCGACGACGTTGTCGGCCGCGCGCGCCGGGTCGATCGGCCACCAGATCAGCGCGGTCACTGCCGCCAGCGCCAGCACCGCGGCCACGAACCAGCCCGAGATCCGGTCGGCGAGCTGCACGATCGGCGCGCGGCGCCGCGCGTGCTCCTCGACCAGCTGCATCAGGCGGCCGACGCGGGTCTCCTCGCCGGTCGACTCGACCTCGACCTCCAGCCGCCCGGTCAGGTTGACCGTCCCGGCGTGGACGCGGTCCCCCTCGGCGACACGCGCCGGGCGCGACTCGCCGGTGAGCAGCGACAGGTCCAGCTCGCTCGCGCCGCCGCGCACGACGCCGTCGGCCGGCACGGTATCGCCGGCGCGGACCTCGACCCGCGTCCCCGGAAGCAGCGCCTCGAGCGGCACCTCGCGCACGCCGCCGGGCTCGACCAGGCGCGCGGTCGACGGCGAGAGCGACCCCAGCAGCTCGGTCGCGTCGGCGGCGCCGCGCTGCTGGCGCGTCTGCAGGAAGCGCCCGACGAGCAGCAGGAAGATCAGCGCGGTCAGCGACTCGAAGTAGACGTCGCCGGTGCCGCGGATCGTGTTCAGCGTCCCGGTCGCGAACGCCACGAGGATGCCGAGGCTGATCGGTACGTCCATGTGCAGCGTACGCGTGCGGAGCGCCGCCCAGGCCCCCTTCAGGAAGACGCCGCCGGGGTAGAGCACCGCCGGGACCGCCAGCAGCAGGCTCACCCAGCGGAACAGCGCGCGGAACTCCGGCTCCATCCCGTGGCGGATCCCGCCGTAGAGCGCAAAGGCAAGCCCCATGGTGTTCATGGCGAGCGCCCCCGCCACGCCGATCCGCAGCAGCATCGCGCGGTCGGCCTGCCGGGCCATGTCGCGGGCCTTCACCCCGCGGAAGGGGTGCGGCGGGTAGCCCAGCGCGTCGAGCGCCTCGGCTACGCGCGACAGCGGCACCGCGGCGGGATCCCAGGTGACCTGCGCGCGCGAGCGGCCGTAGTCCAGCCGGACCTCGACCACTCCGTCCACGACGCGCGGCACGCGTTCGACGAGCCAGACGCACGCGGCGCAATGGACCCCTTCGAGGAACAGCTCGATCGCCATCAGGCCGCCCGGCAGGGGTCGCGCGTAGCGCTCCAGGAACGAGGGGTCGTCGAATGCCGCGTAGCTGCGCCCGGAGGCGCGGGCCGGCCGGAGCGGGGCGCCCGACGCGTCGCGCACGCCGTAGTAGCGCTCCAACCCGTGCTCGTGGATCACCGACCAGACGGTGCGGCACCCGGCGCAGCAGAACTGCCGCTCGGCGGCGGCCTCGACGAGCGCCGGCGGGACCGGCAGGCCGCAGTGGGCGCATCCGACCAGGTCGGTCGCGCAGGCGGCCTCGCCCGCCGGCTCAGCGAGCGCTCCCATCCCCGTCCTTCGCGCAGCAGGGGGGCACCGTCTCGGCCGAAGCGGTCGCCGGGTGCGTCAGCGCCTTCTGCGCCGCCTCCGCCATGCTCCCGCGCGTGATCACCGCGAACAGCCCGACGACGATCAGCGCCACCGCGGTGATCGCCGGCACGGCGCGCCGCAGCGGCCCGGCGAGCGTCTGCACGCCCGCCCCGAGCGCCAGCAGCACCGGCAGCGTCCCGGTCCAGAAGACCGTCATCACCAGCGCCCCGGCGGGAGCCGAGCCGGTCCCCGCGGCGGTTGCGGCGAAGGCCCAGAGCCAGCCGCAGGGCAGGAGCCCCGTCAACAGGCCGACGACCAGCCCGCGCAGCGCTGCCGGCTGCCCGGCGACGGCACGGATCCCGCGGGCCACGGGGCGCGAGACCGCGGCCGGCACCGGCAGGCGCGGGACGCTCACGCCGAGCGCGATCAGCAGCGAGTAGACGCCCCAGGCCGCGATGAACAACCCCGCCACCACGGCCGCGGCCCGCTGCACGCCGGCCAGCGCGCCGCCGATCCCGTCGATCGCCGCGCCCAGCGTGCCCGCCAGCGCGCCGATCGCTGCGTAGACCAGGAGCCGGCCCAGCGAGTAGGCCGCGTGCGCGCCCCAGCTCGCGCGCCCCGGCCCCGCCGTCCCGCCCGCGTAGAAGGCGACCAGTCCGCCGCACATCCCGGCGCAGTGCAGGCTGCCCAGCAGGCTGGCGACGAAGACCGTGGCGACGAGGGCGCTCACGGCGTGATCCCGCAGACCTGGCGCAGCGTGTGGGTATAGGTCTCGGCGCCGCGCGTGATCGTGAAGCGCAGCTCCCACATCCCCGGCTCCAGCCGGTCGAGCGTCCCCTCGTACCGGCGGTCGTCGCGCGCGGCGAGCGGGCCCGCCACGCGCCGGCCCGAGTTCGCTCCCTGGAACGCCTCGACCGCGACCGTCGCGCCCGGCAGCAGTTCCCCGTCCCGGCCGCGCAGCGCGGCCACGACCCAGGAGGCATTCGGCCCCGATCCGCAGCCCGCCTCGAGCCGCCAGCCCAGCGCCTGGTTGGCGCTCTCCTGCGCCATCGTCCCGTCCCAGGCCAGCGCCTTCTGGTAGTAGTCCGGCTCGACCGCGAAGGTCGGGTCGCTGGTGGCCAGCACGACCATCGCGACGTTGGCCCCGATCGCCAGCGCCAGCAGGCCGACGATCAGGAACGGCCAGAAGTGCCCCTTCCGCTTCCGTTCCTCAGTCATCAGAGTCCTCCGGGCCGAGGAGCAGGTACTGCTCCTCCTCGACGAAGCCGGCGCCGTCGTCGACGCGGAACGTCACCGGCAGCTGCCCGTCGTCGAAGCGGCCCTTCGACGCGCTGACGAAGATTGTCGTCGTCGCCGACCCGCCGTCGGCCACGGCGAGCGGGTTCTCCGGCGCGATGATCGCCAGCCCCGCCGGCGCGGCGATCGACAGCGCGTACTTCCGGTCGGCGCCGCTGCGGTTGACGATCTTGATCCGGATCTGGTTCGCGATCTCCCCGGCCGGCGTCTCGACGAACGGTGCGCCGATCCCGCGCAGCACGGTCACGTCGGCCGCGCCGCGCCGGGCCAGCGCCACCCCCAGCGCGCCGAAGACCAGCACGAGCAGCACCGGGTAGATGATCACGCGCGGCCGCAGGATCCGGCTGGGCTTCCGGTCGAAGCCGTCGACCGAGCCGTAGCGGATCAGTCCGCGCGGCCGCCCGATCCGATCCATGATCCCGTCGCAGGCGTCGATGCACTGGGTGCAGGCGACGCACTCCATCTGCAGCCCCTTCCGGATGTCGATCCCGGTCGGGCAGGTGATCACGCAGGCCTTGCAGTCGATGCAGTCGCCGTAGCTCGCTCCCGGCGGGTCGGCCTTCCTCGGCCGGCCGCGCGGCTCGCCGCGGGCCGCGTCGTAACCGATGATCAGCGAGCGCCGGTCGAGCAGCACCGACTGGAACCGCCCGTAGGGGCAGGCGACGAGGCAGGTCTGCTCGCGGAACCAGGCGAAGTCCAGGAACATCGCGAGCGTCGTCCCGGCCATCACCAGGAAGGCCGTCGGGTGCTCCACCGGCGACTGGCGGACCCAGCGCCAGAGCGCCTCCACGCCGACGAAGTAGGCCAGGAAGGTGTGGGCCAGGCCCATCGACAGCAGGAAGAAGACGAGCCACTTGGCGACGCGACGCAGGTTCGGGCCCTCACGGTCGAGCCGCATCTGCTTGCCGCGGTCGCCTTCGAACAGCCGCTCGATCGGCCGGTAGAGGTACTCCATGTAGACCGTCTGCGGGCAGCCCCAGCCGCACCAGACGCGTCCCAGGATCGCCGTCAGCAGGAAGATGGAGATGAAGATGCCGACCAGCAGCAGCATCAGGAACATCGTGTCGGTCGGCAGGAAGGTCGTCCCGAACAGCGTGAACTGGCGCTTCGTGATGTCGAGCAGGATCAGCGGCTTGCCGTTCATCCGGAGGTACGGGATCACCGTGAAGAGCGCGATCAGGGCCCAGGCCACGACGAAGCGCGCCTTCCAGAACCGGCCCTTCGCGGGCTTCGGCCGGATCCAGATCCGCTTCCCGTGCGCGTCGAGCGTCGAGAGGACCTGTTCGCCCGCGTCCGGGATCAGGGGGTTCATGGGGCCTTCGGCGCTCCGGCGGGCGCAGTCGCGGGCGGCCCGGCGCAGCCGATGGCGAAGCCGGGTCCTTCGGTGCGTTGGCGACGATCTCGGCGTCGGCCTTCGCTTCCAGCGTCTCGCGCTGCGAGGCGTCGAACCGGTCGCCCTGCGGGGCCTTGGGGTTGGGCGGGTTCGTTCCCTTGAGCGTGTCGACGTAGGCGGCGACGCGTGAGGATCTGCGCGATCGGGAGCTGCGTCTTCCACGACAGCATCCCCTTGGCCGGGACCCCTTCCATCACCGTGGTGTAGATCTGCGTCGGCAGCGCGCCGTGCAGCCAGAAGTCGTCGGTCAGGTTGGGGCCGATGTTCCCCTCGCCCTGCATCCCGTGGCAGGGGGAGCACTTCGACTGGAACAGCGCCTGCGCCGCCAGCATCTTGTTCTGGTCGCCCTTGAGGCCGTTGAGGGTCTGGTTGGTGATCGGCCCCAGCTTGAGGATCTCCTTCATCTGCATGTCGGAGACGACCAGCATGTTGCGGTTGTACTGCCCCTCGACCGACTCGCCGGCGCCGAGGTGGTAGTAGACCAGGTAGAACGCCGAGGAGGCGATCGTCAGCCAGAAGAGCACCAGCCACCAGGTCGGCAGCGGGTTGTCGTACTCCTGGATCCCGTCGAAGGCGTGGTGGCGGAGTTCGTCCTGGGTCGTCAGGTGCTCAGACATGGCGGGGATCCTCGTGGCGCGCCGTGCGGCCGGGGAGGCGCCCGGCGGGCGTGCTGTCGTCATCGAGAGGGAGTTGGCGCATCTCTTCCTGGGCCGCCCGGTTCCGCCGGAGGAAGGTCCAGACGACGATCGCCAGGAAGGCCAGGATCGAGACGATCAGCCCCCACTCCGCGAAACCGGTGAAGCCGGAGCCGCTCATCAGGTCGGAGAGGCTCATCAGTGCGTTCCCGCGGGGGCGGGTGCGGCGCCGGCGGCCGGGTCGACGGTGGGCGATCCGGGAGCGGCCTCGGCCTGGGCCGGCGCCGGCGGGGCGGCCGGGGGCTCGCCCGGCGGCGGCAGGTTCTTGATGTCGGTCCCCAGCCGCTGCATGTAGGCCACCAGCGCGATCACCTTCCGGTCCTCGAGCCCCTTCGGCCCGCCCTGCGCGACGATCGCCTCGGAGATCTTCGCCGCCTGGGCCCGCGCCGCGTCGATCCCGCCCGCGATGTCGGCCTCGCCGTAGGGGACCCCCAGCGTGCGCATCGCCTTCATGTGGGCCGGGATCGAGCCGAAGTCGAGCGGCGACGCCAGCAGCCACTGGTAGCGCGGCATGATCGACTGCGGCGTCGTGGAGCGCGGGTTCTCGAAGTGGCGGACGTGCCAGAGGTCGGGGTACTTGCCGCCCACCCGCTGCAGGTCCGGCCCGATCCGGCGCGAGCCCCACTGGAAGGGGTGGTCGTAGACCGACTCGCCCGGCTTGGCGTACTCGCCGTAGCGCAGCACCTCGGCGTAGATCGGCCGCACCTGCTGGGAGTGGCAGTTGTAGCACCCCTCCGCCAGGTAGATGTCGCGGCCCGCCAGCTCGAGCGGCGTGAACGGCTTGACCGAGGCGATCGTCGGGACGTTCGCCTTGATCGTGAAGAGCGGAACGATCTGGAACAGCGACGCGGTGATCACCGCGACCGCGACCCAGACCGTGAAGACCAGCGGCAGCCGCTCCCAGCGGCCGTGCCAGCCGGCGGAGGCGAAGCGCTCGAGCTTGTAGGCGAAGTTGGTGACGTGGGCCCCGGTCGAGCGCAGGTAGGACGGCCGCGGCGCCGGGTCGACGTAGTGCCTGGCGAGCGCCGGAGCCTCGTAGACCGGGACCTCGTAGCGTGCGGGGCGCCGGGTCCAGGTCATCACGCCGTTGACGACGCACATGATCGCGCCGACCAGGTAGAGCGTGCCGCCGACGACGCGGACCCAGTACATCGGGATCAGCTTCATCGTGGTCTCGATGAAGTCGGGGTAGGCCAGCTGGCCGGTGTCGGTGAAGGCCCGCCACATCAGGCCCTGGGTCAGGCCGGCGGCGTAGATCGCCACGATGTAGAGCAGGATCCCGACGGTCGCGATCCAGAAGTGGACCTCGGCCCACTTGCGGCTCCACAGCTCGGTCTGGAACAGCCGCGGGAAGAGCCAGTAGAGCATCCCGAAGGCCATGAAGCCGACCCAGCCCAGCGCGCCGGCGTGGACGTGGGCGATCGTCCAGTCGGTGTAGTGCGAGAGCGCGTTGACGCTCTTGATCGAGAGCAGCGGCCCCTCGAAGGTCGACATCCCGTAGAAGGTGATCGCGACCACGAAGAACTTCAGGACCGGGTCCTCGGTGACCTTGTTCCAGGCGCCGCGCAGGGTCAGCAGGCCGTTGATCATCCCGCCCCAGGAGGGCATCCAGAGCATCACCGAGAAGAGCATCCCCAGCGTCGAGGCCCAGGCCGGCAGCGCGGTGTAGTGCAGGTGGTGCGGCCCGGCCCAGATATAGATGAAGACCAGCGACCAGAAGTGCAGGATCGACAGCTTGTAGGAGTAGACGGGGCGGTTCGCGGCCTTGGGCAGGAAGTAGTACATCATCCCGAGGATCGGCGTCGTCAGCAGGAAGCCGACCGCGTTGTGGCCGTACCACCACTGCATGAAGGCGTCCTGCACGCCGGGGTAGATCGAGTAGCTCTTCAGCCAGCCGGCGGGGACCGCCAGGCTGTTGAAGATGTGCAGCAGCGCGATCGTCACCACGGTCGCGATGTAGAACCAGATCGCGACGTAGAGGTGCCGCTCGCGGCGGACCGCGATCGTGCCGAAGAAGTTGACCGCGAAGATCACCCAGACCAGCGCGATCACGATGTCGATCGGCCACTCCAGCTCGGCGTACTCCTTCCCCGACGTGACGCCGGCCAGGAGCGTCACCGCGGCGGAGACGATGATCAGCTGCCAGCCCCAGAAGTGGAGCCGGCCGAGCGTGTCGTTCCACATCCGCGTCCTGAGCAGGCGCTGCATCGAGTAGTAGACGCCGGCAAAGATCGCGTTCGCGGTGAACGCGAAGATGACCGCGTTGGTGTGCAGCGGGCGCAGCCGGCCGAACGACAGCCACGAGGTGGCGAAGTTGAAGGCCGGGTTGGCCAGCTGCAGCGCGGCGATCACGCCGACCAGCATGCCGACGACGCCCCACAGCATCGTCGCCCAGACGAACATCCGGACGAGGCCGTCGTCGTAGGAAAAGCGTTCCAACCGTTCGCTCATGAGCTCTCCGTGGTCTTCGTTCCATTCTGCAGGGAAACGGGCCGCGCCCCGCTGCGCGCCAGCAGGCGCCGCACGGCGGGGCTGGCCAGGGCCAGGCTGCGCGGGACGGCGAGCAGGTCGCAGGCCGCGCTGACGACGACGTCCTTCGTCGAGGGGAGTTCCAGCTCCTCGAGCGGCGGCACGAGCGCGGGGAGGCCGCCGGACTCGACGCCGGGGGGGGCGGGGCCGCCGCGCGGGCGGGCGGCCGGGTCCTCGAGCCGCAGCGCGCCGCCGAGCAGGACGAACAGGCCGGGCGGGAAGTGGCCCGCGTAGAGCAGGACCTGGCCCGCCGTCCCGGAGACCCGGCTCACGTCGGGGAGGCGCGACAGCTCGTCCAGCGCCGTGCCGGCTTCGAGCCGGTCGGCACCCGGTGCGCTGCGCGCGCGCGGTCCCCGCGGGGCGGCTCTCATCGCGGGCGAAAGTCTACCGGGCGGCGGCGGAACGACTCTTGAGCCGCGTCAGGCGCCCGCTTGATGAAGATCAAGTTCCGGCGGCATCATGGGCGCCTCCCGCCGCCCCTCGCCCCGACCTCCCGGGGGAGCGGATGCGCAAGCGGGACGGCGGCGCTCGGTCCGGATGCCAAGGAAGCCCAAGGGGATGCGTGGCGGCACCCAGCCGCTGCGGCCGACCGCGTGCCTCGCCTGCGAAGCCCGCGGGACGACCGAGTGGTGCGGCCTGCCGGAGGATGACGTCCGGCTTCTCAGTCAGTCCAAGGTGAGCAACGTCTACCGGCCGGGGCAGGTCGTCTTCTACCAGGGGCAGCCGTGCCTCGGCCTGCACTGCATCGAGTCCGGGACGGTCGCGCTGCGCAAGACCGACGCGCGGGGCGACTCGGTCATCGCGCGGCTGTTCCACGGCGGCCAGACGCTGGGCTACCTGGCCTACTTCGCGCGGCGTCCCTACACCGGCACCGCCGAGGCGGTCACGGAGTGCCGGATCTGCTTCATCGACAAGGCGGCGGTGCGGACGATCGTGTCGCGCAACCCGGGGGTCGCGCAGCGCTTCCTCGGCCGGATCGCCGACAACCTCTCCGAGGCCGAGGACGCGCGGCTTGCCGCCTCGACCCTCCCGCTGCGCTCGCGCCTGGCCGAGCTGCTGGTCGCGGTCCGCGACCGCTTCGGCGCGGCCGGAGAGGACGGGACGATCACGCTGCGGCTGCCGCTCTCGCGCCAGGACATCGCGGCGATGCTCGGCGCGCGGCCGGAGAGCCTCTCGCGCGCGATCCGCGAGCTGTCCGACGCGGGGGTGGCGGTCTTCGACGGCCGCGACGTGACGATCCCCGACCTCGACGCGCTGATCGACGAAGCGGAGCAGGCGGGGGGCGCGTGACGGCGCCGCCGGGCGGGCGCGGCGCGGGCGCGCTGCTCGCGGTCGCGCTGCTCGTCGCGCTGCTGGCGGGGGTCGCGTACCGCGGCGCGCTCGGCGCCGGGTGGATCTGGGACGACCGGCTGGTCGTGACGCAGCAGCTGCCCCGGTTTCACGGTGTCCGCGATGCCTTCTTCCCGGCCGGCGACGTGCCGCGCCTCGTGCCCCAGTACTACCGGCCGGCGGTCATCCTCTCGTGGCTGGTCGATGACGCCCTGGCCCGCCGCGCCGTCGGCGCACCGGGCGATTCCGGCGCGGCGCTCGACGGGGCGTCCGAGCGGCCGGTCGACGAGGCGCTCGACGGCGCGCGGCAGCGTGCGTTCCACCGGACGAACCTGCTGCTGCATGCGTCGAACGCGGCGCTCGTGGCCCTGCTGGCCGCGGCGCTGGCGGGCCTGGCTCCCGCGCCGTCCGCCCGCCGGCTCGCGATCGCGGCGGGGGCCGGAGCGCTGTTCGCGATCCATCCGCTGGCGGCCGAGCCGGTGACCTGGGCCGCCGGACGCTCGGATCTCCTCATGGCGCTGTTCGTCCTCGGCGCGCTGCTCTGCTTCGTGCGCGGGATCGCGCGGGGCGATCGGCTGGCGCTGGTGGCCGCGGGGGTTCTCTACCTGCCGGGCCTGCTCTCGAAGGAGTCGGCGCTCGGCGCGCTGTCCGCGTTCGCGCTGCTGGCGCTGGCCCGGCGCGACCCGGCGTCCGGCCCGCCACCGGCGCCGCGGCCCCTCGCCGCGCTCCTCCCGCTGGGCGCTGCGGCCGCCGTCTACGCGATCCTGCGCGGCGCCGCGGCGGGAGCGTCCGCCGTACCCCCGGTCGCGCCGGCGGCGGGCCGCCTTGCCGACGCGCTCGCGGTGCTCGGCTGGAGCGTCGAACGCGTGCTCTGGCCGTTTCCGATGGAGGTCTTCGTCGTCGACGTCGACTCCATCCCCCGCGCCGCGCTCGGCGCGGCGCTCGTCGCGGCCTGCTCGGCTGCGGTCGTGATGTTCGTCCGGCGCGGCGGCGGCTGGACGGTGCCTGCCGTCGCAGCGTCGCTCTTCCTCGGGCCGCTGCTCCCGCCGCTCGCGACGCTGGCCGGGGAGCTTTCCCCGGTGATCGCGGCGGAGCGCTACCTCTACCTCCCGCTGGCGGGATTCGCGATCGGCGTGACGTTCCTGCTGGCGGAAATCGGTGCGCGTTATGTGCCGGCGCGCGCCGCGCCCTGGCTGCCGGCTGCCGCGCTCGCGTTCGTCCTCGTTCCGGCGTGGCGCGTGACGGAAGCGAGGGTCGCCATCTGGTCCAGCGAGGAGCGGCTCTGGACGCTGGCGGTCGAGCAGGCGCCCGGGAGCCTGTTGCCGCAGCTCAACCTCGGGCTCGCGTACGACCGGTCGGGACGCGCCGACGAGGCGATCGCCGCGTATCGCCGCGCGGTGGAAGGGAAGGGGACCGATCGCGGCCGGGCGCTCGCCTTCTCGCACCTCGGCGCCGCGCTGCTGGCGAAGGGCGACCTTCCGGGCGCTGTCGCGGCGCTGTCGCAATCGGTTGCGCTCGATCCGCGCGCGGCCCGCACCCAGTACAACCTCGCCCACGCCCTGGTCCGACAGTCGGACCGCGTCGCGGATCGGGCGGCGCGCGACAACCTGCTTCAGGCCGCGCTCCCGCACTTCGAGGCCGCGCTCGAGAGCGACTCCGGCTACGTCCTGGCGCGTTTCCACTACGGCGACGTGCTGGCGCGCCTGGGCCAGGTGGACGCCGGGATCGCCGCGCTGGAAGAGGGCCTGGCGCGCGCGCCGGATCACTCCCAGGCGGCGCAGGCGCGGCGCCTGCTCGAGCGGCTGCGACGGGGAAGCAACGTAAGTCGGTAAGCCGGCCTGCAGGACGGCGAGGGGGGCGCTTCGGGCCGGCCCGACTAGTGCTGCGCCGCCGCCCGCCGGAGCCGGTCGTTGATCGCGTGCCCGAGTCCTTCCTCGGAGGGGAAGGGCTCGGCGATGATCGCGTCGAGCCCGGCCTCGTCCAGCTCGCGCAGCGCGCCGAAAAGGTGCCGCGCCGCCTCGACCGGGTCGGTGCCGAGGACCTCGACCGCCGCCGCCCCGGCCGGAACCGCGCCGCCGAAGAGCAGCACGCCGAAACGGCCGTCGCGCGCCGCCATCCAGGGCCGCGGCTCGAGCAGGACGGGCGTCCGTGGCGCGTAGTGGCTCTCGAGCTGTCCCGGAGCCGTGACCGGTCCGACCGACCGGCGCTCGCCGAGAGGGCCGCCCAGCACCGCCTCGAGCTCTTCGCGCCCGAGCCCGCCGGGCCGCAGCACGGTTGCATTTCCCGAAGGATCGATCGCCACGACCGTCGACTCGAGCCCGACCTCGCACGGCCCGCCGTCCAGCACGAGTCCGATCCGGTCGCCCAGCTCGGCGGCGACGTCCTCGGCCCGGGTCGGACTGATCCGGCCGAAGCGGTTCGCGCTGGGCGCGGCCAGCGGGACGCCGACCGCGGCGATCAGCGCCTGCGCCACCGCGTGCCGCGGCGCGCGCACGGCGACCGTCATCAGGCCCGCGGTCACGATGTCCGGGACGCGCGGCGCCTTCGGCAGCACGACCGTCAGCGGCCCAGGCCAGAAGGCGGCGAAGAGCGCGTCCGCCGCGCGGCACGCGTCGTCGCCCAGGGCCGCCGCGTCGACCAGCCCGAGCGCCGCCAGCGCCTCGACGGAGCGCGCAGCGTCCAGTCACGTGCACGATCAGCGGGTCGAAGCGCGGCCGATCCTTGACCGCGAAGACCCGCGCCACCGCCCGCTCGTCGAAACAGCACGCGGCCAGCCCGTAGACCGTCTCGGTCGGCATCCCGACCGGCTCGCCGCGCCGCAACGCTTCGACCGCGAGGCGGATCGCCTCGGGGGTCGGCGCCAGGATCCGCGCGCGCGCGCCGGGCCCGCGGTCCACGCTCGGGCCGCTCAGCGCGCGCCGTCGCGCGGCAGCATCGGCCGCGGGCGGGTCATCGCCTCGGGGCTGAGCAGCTCGTCCAGCTCCCGCTCCGCGATGTAGCCGCGCGCCAGCACCAGGTCGCGCACCGGCGTCCCGGTCAGCAGCGCGTCGCGCGCGATCTCGCTGGCCCGCTCGTAGCCGAGCGCCGGGACCAGCGCGGTCACGATCCCGATCGAGTGCTCGACCATCGCCCGGGTGCGCTCGGGGTGGGCCTTGATCCCGCGCAGGCACAGCCGCTCGAGGGTGTCGATGGCCGAGGTCAGCATCTCCATCGACTGCAGCAGGTTGTAGGCGATGATCGGCTCCATCACGTTGAGCTGGAGCTGCCCGGCCTCCGCTGCGAGCGTGATCGCGAGGTCGTTCCCGATCACCTGGAAGGCGACCTGGTTGACGACCTCCGGGATCACCGGGTTGACCTTCCCCGGCATGATCGACGAGCCGGGCTGGACCGCCGGCAGCTCGATCTCGGAGAGGCCGCAGCGCGGCCCGGACGAGAGCAGGCGCAGGTCGTTGCACATCTTGGAGAGCTTGACCGCGACCCGCTTGATCACCCCCGAGAAGAGCACGAAGGCCCCGGTGTCGGGGGTGGCCTCGACGAGGTTCTCGGCCCGCACCAGGTCGAGCCCGGAGATCTTCCGCAGCTCTTCGATCGCGAGCTGCGGGTAGCGCGGGTCGGCGTTGATCCCGGTCCCGATCGCGGTCCCGCCGAGGTTCAGCTCGAGGAACAGCCGGACCGCCTCGCGCAGCCGCGCGATGTCCTCGCCGGTCGTGACCGCGAAGGCCCGGAACTCCTGGCCGAGCGTCATCGGCACCGCGTCCTGGAGCTGGGTGCGGCCCATCTTCAGCACGGTCCCGAACTCGTCCGCCTTGGCGTCGAGCGTGTCCTTCAGCCGCTCCAGCGCGGCCACCAGCCCGCGCAGCGTGAACTGCGTGGCCAGCCGCAGCGCGGTCGGGTAGACGTCGTTGGTCGACTGCGAGAGGTTGACATGGTTGTTGGGGTGGCAGCCCGCGTACTCGCCGCGCGCCTGCCCGAGCAGCTCCAGCGCGCGGTTGGCGATCACTTCGTTGGCGTTCATGTTGGTCGAGGTCCCGGCCCCGCCCTGGACCATGTCGACGACGAAGTGGCCGTGGAAGTGGCCGTCGACGATCTCCTGGCTGGCGCGGTCGATCGCCGCCGCGACCTCGGGGGAGAGCAGGCCCAGCTTGCGGTTCGCCCGCGCGGCGGCCTGCTTGACCATGGCCATCGAGCGCACCAGCGCCGGGAAGTGCGACAGCCGGATCCCGGTGATCGGGAAGTTCTCGACCGCGCGCAGCGTCTGGATCCCGTAGAGCGCGTCCTGCGGGACGTCACGCTCGCCGAGCAGGTCGTGCTCGCGGCGCGTGCCGCCGGAGGCGTAGGCCTTGGCGAGCCCGACCTCGCGCGAGCTGGCGTAGGTCAGGCGGCGCGTCATCAGCCGGCCGATCCGCCCCAGGACCTCCCACGCCGCCGCGCCGTCCTCGGCCAGCGCGGTGCGCAGCGCCTCGCGCGTCAGCTCGACGAGCGCGACCCGGCCCAGCGCGCGGGCGGAGGCCGAGTGCGGCGCGTCCGAGAACATCGCCCCCTCGCCCAGCGCCTCCCCTTCGCCCATCACGATCAGCGGCTCGACGTTGCCGTGGTGCTCGCGGAAGACCTCGAGCTGGCCGTCGGCGATCAGGTAGAGCGCCTCGCGCGGCGTTCCCTGGTGGAAGAGGATCTCGCCCGGCACGAGCGCGCGGTGCCGGGCGGCCGGCGCGAGCCGGGCCAGGATCTCCTCGGGGAGGTCCTTGAATTGCGGGAACCCGCGCAGGCGGGAGAGGATGTCGTCCATGAGGGCCTCGGGCCGGCGGGCTGTCGCCGGGCGGCGATTCTAGACTCGGGGACTGGAAAGGGGACACTCGTGCGGTTCCTTTACGAGCGCGAGCCGGCCCTGCGCGAGTGCGAGGCCGAGGTCGTCGAGACCGGTGAGACCGGGGGGCGCCCCTTCGCCGTGCTGTCGGACACGATCTTCTACCCCGAAGGGGGCGGGCAGCCGGCCGACCGCGGGACGCTGGCCGGGGTCCCGGTGCTCGACGTCCAGCGCGTCGGGGAGGCGATCCGTCACATGCTCGAGCGCCCGGTGGCTCCCGGCCCGGCGCGGCTGGTGCTCGACTGGGCCCGGCGCTTCGATCACATGCAGCAGCACACCGGGCAGCACCTCCTGAGCGCAATCGCCGAGGACCGCTTCGGCTGGCGCACGACGGCGTTCCACCTCGGGCCGGCCGTCTCCGATGTCGAGCTCGACGTCGCCGCGCTCGCAGCGGGCTCCCGGGAGGCGCTCGAGGAGGCGGTCGCGGCCGCGATCCGCGCGGCCCGGCCGGTCCGGGCGCTGCGTCTCTCCCGCGAGGACTTCGACAGGCTCCCCTCCGTGCGCACGCGCGGGCTGCCCGAGGGGCACGCCGGCGACGTGCGGCTGGTCGAGATCGAGGGGATCGACCTCAACACCTGCGGCGGGACGCACCTGGCGAGCACCGCCGAGATCGAGTCGCTGGCGCTTCTGGCGACCGAGCCGATGCGCGGCGGGACACGCGTCCATTTCGTCGCCGGGGGTCGGCTGCGCCGCCGGCTCGGGTCGCACGAGGAGCGCAATGCGCGGCTGCGGGGGCTGCTCGGTGCCCCGGAGGATGCGTTCGCGGCAACGCTCGAGGCGAAGCTCGAGCAACTGCACGGCGCCGAGCGGCGCGTGCGGCACCTCGAGCAGGAGCTGGCCGAGGCGGCGGCGACGGCGCTCGCGGCGGCGGCGGCGGTGGCCGGAGAGCGGGTGGCGGCGGCGCACTTCGGCGAGCGTGACGCGGCTTTTCTCGGCGCCGTCGCGCGCGCGCTGTCGCAGGCGCCCGGCGCGACGGTCGTGCTGCTCACCGCCGGCCCCGGGCCGACCGGCCCCTTCGTGCTCGCCGCCGGCGCCGATTTCGCGGGCGACCTTCCTGCCCTGGGCCGGCTCGTCGCGGAAGGGCTCGCCGGTCGCGGCGGCGGCAGCGGGCGGATCTTCCAGGGGAAGGCGGAGCGGATCGACCGGCGCGATGCCGTGCGCGCGGCACTGCTCCGGGCGCCGGGTGGCGCGCCGTGAGCGCGCCGCACCTGCTGATCGTCGATCCCGCGGTGGAGGAACCCGAAGTGCACGGCGAGCAGGAGGTCGGGCGCGGCTGGCCCGGGCCGGTCACGATCCTGCGGCCGGCGCTCGAGCCGGCGCGCGGTCCCGGGCCCGGCTCGGCCTGCGACGCCGATGCGGTGGTGATCATGGGTTCGGCGGCCTCGGTCCACGACGCGCCGGGCTCCCGGCCGTGGCTGGGGCCGCTCGCGGAGTGGCTCGACCGGTTGCTCGCTCCGGAGGGGCCGCGCCTGCCGCTGCTCGGGATCTGCTTCGGGCACCAGCTCATCGCCCACCGCGCGGGTGGCTCGATCGGGTTCCGGATCGACGCCGCGGCGCCGCCGCTGCGCGCGATCGTGCCGACGCAGCTCTCCGGCTGCCGTCTCCTGCCGGGCGAGCAGGCGCTGACGGTGGTCGCCAGTCACCGCGAGGTCGTGACCCGGCCGCCCCCGGGCTGGGAAGTGGTCGGGCGCCGGCCGGACGGGACGCTCGACGCGCTGCAGCACCCGCGGCTCCCGTTCTTCGCGGTGCAGTTCCATCCCGAGGCGGGTCCCGGCTTCCTCGCGCGCCGCGGGATCGTGCCGGGCGGTGAGGCCCCGGACGACGCGGCCGCCTTCGCCGACGGCGCCCGGCTGCTCGAGGCCTTCCGCCGTCACGCGCTGGCGGCGCGATATCCTTAGCGACGCGATGGAACGCGCCCGGAAGCTGAAGCTCGAGGATCGCGCCGCGGTGGCGGTCCTGCGCGCCGCGGGGGCGCTCCCCTTGCCGCTTGCCGGCCGGATCGGCGCCGCGGCGGGACGCCTGCTCGCGCTGGCGCGGGGGAGCCGCCGTGTTCGCGTGGCGCAGCTCAACGTCGATCTCTGCTTTCCGGACCGCCCGGAGCAGTGGCGTCGCGAGATCGTGACGAGGAGCCTCGTCCACGACGGCCGCGCGGCGATGGAGGCGGCGATCGCCTGGACCCGCGAGCCGGGCGCGCTGGCGCGCTACTTCCACCCCACGACCGGGGAGGAGGTCTTCACCGGAACGCTCGCTTCCGGCCGCGGCGTGCTGTTGCTGGTGCCGCACATGGGCTCGTGGGAGGTCGTCAACCACTACGTGACCGCGCGCACGCCGATCACGATCATGTACCTCCCGAACGAGCGCCCCGGCCTCGACGCGCTGATCTACGGCGGCCGCAACCGGCTCGGGGCGACGATGGTCCCGGCCAACGAGCAGGGGGTCCGCGCCGTGCTCCGGACGCTGCGCGCGGGGGGCGTCTCGGCGATCCTCCCCGACCAGGTCCCGGACCCGTCGGGCGGTGTCTTCGCCCCCTTCTTCGGGCACACCACGCTGACGGCGACGCTGGCCTCGAAGCTGGTGCGGGTCTCGAAGGCGGCGGCGATGACCATCGTCTGCCTGCGCGACGAGAACCGCCCGGGGTTCCGGACCGTCTTCCAGTCCGCCGACTCCCTGGTCTACGACGACGACCTCGTCGCTTCGGTAACCGGGATCAACCGCACGGTCGAGGCGGCGATCGCGCTCGCTCCGCAGCAGTACCACTGGGCCTATCGCCGATTCAAACGCCCGCCGCCGGGGGAGCGCGACCCCTACGACGGGAAGCTCGCGCGCTAACGCGAATGGCAGCAGCGCGACGATCCGCGCCGGCGCGCCGCTCCCGCCGCGGATCGGCAGCGGCAGCGCGACGACCAGGAAGCCCCGCGGCGGCAGCTCGTCGAGTCGCGCCAGGTTCTCGAGGACGACGACGCCCCGCGGCAGGAGCGCGCGGTGCGCCGCGAGGTCGGGCGAGTCGCCTGGGTCGATCCCCGCGGTGTCGATCCCGACCGCGGCGACGCCCCGCTCGACGGCGAGCCAGCGCGCCGCCTCGCGGTCGAGGCCCGGGAAGGCGAGCGCCGCGGCGCCGGTCTCCGTGCGATCGGCCGTTCCGAGGTAGCGCAGCGCGTCGGGCCAGCGCGACGACCAGCCGGTGGCGACCAGCACGATCGAGCCCGCTACCAGTGCGCCGTGCCGCGCCTCCCATTCCTCGAAGACGGCCCGCGTGACGCGGGCCAGCGGGTCGCCGCCGACCGCGCCGCGGGCGTCGACGCACGCCCCCTCGCCGACCAGCTGCTCGAGCGGCAGCGCCTCGACCGTCAGCCCCCCGGTGACGAAGTGCGCGGGCGCATCGATGTGCGTGCCGAAGTGCTCGGGAGAGGAGAAGCGGTGCGCGACGAGCCGCGTGCCATCGGTGAGGAACGCCTCCTCCGGCGCCTCGAGCCGGAACGGCGGCTCGCCGGGCCAGGCACAGCCCGCCCCGTCGAGCGGGTGCGTCAGGTCGATCGCACGGAAGCGGGGCAGGGGGGAGTCGGGCGGCTTCGCGATCATCGCCTGCCATCGTAGCGCGGACGGCGTGCATAATGCGGGCATGCCCACCTATCGCGTGATCGTCGAGTACGAAGGGACGCGCTATCGCGGCTGGCAGGAGCAGGAGAACGCCCGAACCGTCGGCGGCGAGCTGCGGCGCGCGCTCGCCCGGGCCGCGGGCCCGGTGCTCGACCTGGGCGCGTCGGGACGCACCGACGCCGGCGTGCACGCGCTGGCGCAGGTGGCCCACCTGCGGCTGGCGCGCTCGATCGACGTCGGCGAGGTGCGGCGCCAGGTGAACGAGCTACTGCCGACGGACATCGAGGTGCTGGCCCTCGAGCTCGCGCCGGAGCGGTTCCACGCGCGCCACGACGCGCTGCTGCGCAGTTACGTCTACCAGCTGTCGCGGCGCCGCACCGCCTTCGCCAAGCCGTTCGTCTGGTGGGTCAAGCGCCCGCTCGACACGGAACGCCTGCGGGAGGCCTGGTCGATGCTCGTCGGGCGCCACGACTTCGCCCGCTTCTGCGAGCAGCCGGCATCGCACCCGAGCACGGTCGTCGTCGTCGAGCGCGCCGAAGTCGCCGAGGACGGCGATCTCGTGCTGCTGCGCCTCGTGGCGTCGCACTTCCTGTGGAAGATGGTGCGGCGCCTGATCGGGACGGCGGTCGAGGTCGGCAGCGGCGACCTGCCGCCCGACCTGTTCGCGCACATGATCGCGGGCTACGAGTTGCCGGGGACCACGGGCGGGCCGGCGGCGTGGACGGCACCCCCCTCGGGGCTTTTCCTCGAGCGGGCGATCTACACCGGCGATCCGCCGCTGCCCGCGCTGGCCGCGATCACGCCGGTGACGACGGCGCCGGCCGGCGCGCCCGTCCTGGCGGTCAGGACAGCGAACCGAGCCGGCTCACGATCTGCTCCCGGAAGAGAGCGTCGCGACGATAGATCCCGTGGCAGCGCCGGCAGACCGGCTGGGGCTGGCCCCCGAGATGCGGCTGGAGCGTCGCGCGGGAGCGCGCGGCCGCGGGACGGTGCTCCCCGCAAAGGGGGCACAGGAAGGCCGGGACCGCCGCGGCGGCCTCCCGGCCGGCCTCCCGCGCGTCCGGTTCGTTGAGCGGGGACCCCGCGTCACCGAGCACGGTCGCCAGGGCCGCGGCCTGGGCCGGCGACGGGTGCGCCGCGAACCGCCCCGGCCAACTCCGCACGAAGGCCTCGGCCTCGGGCCCGGCGGGGAAGAGCCCGCGATCGTTCTCCGGCGCGGCGAGGCGGCGCGGCTGCTCCGGGCAGCGCGCGTCGCAGCGCGCGAGGCAGACGTCGAACAGCAGCGACAGCGTGGCGCGGGTGAGGTCCTGGACCAGCCGCGCCAGGCCGGGGTCGTGCGTCGGGGGCGACCAGCCGAGATCGTGCAGCAGGGCCTCGTAGTCGTCCCGCAGCTCGGCCGCGAGCGCGTCGCGGTCGGCCGCGTCGGCAGTCCGGCCGGCGTCCCGTCCGGAGAACCGGCGCGTCGTCACCCGCGTTCCCACCTGCGCCAGCGCGAAGGCCGCGTCCTGCACGCGGTCGTCGTGCGGCCGCTCGCGCGGCGGCAGGCGCGAGGCCCAGACCTCGAAGGCGCGCATCAGGATCCAGGCCAGGTCGACGGCGAAGATCCGTGCCTTGGTCGGCCGGCGGCGGCCGAGCATCATCCCCATCACGGCGGTCCGTGAAGGGACCTCGGAGTGCGGGGCGAGGAAGTAGTGCCCCGGGTGGAGGCTCTCCCGGACGAGCCGGCGCACGAGCGGGACCGCGGCGAACTGCCCCGTCGCGAGCGCACCCGTCACTGCGAGCGCCGTCGCCGCCTGCTCGCTCTCGCCGGCCGCGAGGTGGGCGACCGCGTTGTGAGCCAGCAGGCGCGTCAGGCGCCGCGCCTCGCCCGCCCGGCGGAGCGCCTCGGCGGCGCGGGTCACCGTCGCCTCGTCCGGCGGCGCGCCGGGCCGGGGCCGGGCCAGCAACGCCAGCCGGAACTCGTCGAGCGCGTGCTCCCCGGCGTCGTAGCACCAGTCGGCGTAGCCCGGTGCGTCGAGCAGCCGGTCCGAGCGCGCGAGCAGCGCCGCCGGCGGAGGTTCGGCCGCCGCGCGCGGCTCGGCCGAGCGCGGTGCCAGGTCGGCCAGCGGATCGAGCAGCCGGCGCGCCACGAGGTGATCGCGCGGCGCGATGCGGCCGTCGCGCAGGTCGGCGCGCTCGGCCTCGATCAGCATCGCCCACGCCGCGGGGACCGGGATCTCGAACAGCAGCGGGCCGTCCGCGGCCTCGTCGTCCACCGCGAGGCTGTCGTACCGCCCGACCTCGTGGCCCGCCAGCGCGAGCGCATCGCGTACGCCGGCATCGAGGCTCAGGAGGAAGAGCGCCGAGCGGGGACGCAGCCCCGGCCGCCGGAAATCGAACCGCAGCGGAAAGACCCCGGTTCCGTCGCAGAAGCCGACCCGCGCGGACCAGCCGTCCGGCACGTGCAGCGGATCGGCCTCCGCGGCGAGCACGGCCAGCGCGCCGGTGATCAGGTCGCGCTCGTCGGACCCGCGCGGGGCCACGCGCCGCAGGCCGGCGCGCGCCGCCGCGTGCGCGGTGCGGGCCAGCGCCTCCAGCAGGAAGAGCCGCAGCGCCGGGTCGCGCTCGACCTCGAGCAGCATCTCGAACATCCCGGCACGCGCCTCGGGATCGTGCAGCTCGTCGTCCTGCAGCGCGATCCAGCCGGCGCGCTCGTCGCGCGGGGCGAGCTGGTAGAGCCGGGCGAGCGGATAGCGCAGGGCCGGCTCCTCGGCGACGAAGCGGGCCTGCCAGCGCAGGACCAGCGCGGTGACGTCGTCGGCGCTGAGCAGGTCGGGCTGATCGTGACCGAGCAGCACGAGCGCGCAGGCGACGCGCGCCGATTCCGGGGCGCCGGGGTCGTTGGCGACCGCGGCGAGCGCGGCGTCGTCCTCGGCCCGCGCGAGCCGCCCCAGCACCTCGAGCGCGGCGACCTCGTCCGCGACGCGCCCTTCGCGGTGCAGCAGGAGGATCTGGCGCACGGCGAGGCTGCGGCGTTTCGACAGTTCCGAGAGGGCCCGGTCGAACTGGGCGCCATTCCAGGCGGGGTGGCGCATGAGGTCACCGAGCAGATTGCGCACGGCTCTCCGCGCCGCGAAGGGAGACTGATCGAGCCTCCCCGCGTCCCCACCCCGGACCCGACCCATGCGGGCAGAATAGCCCGCCCCCGGCCGGCGCACCAACGCGCGCCGGCCCGCCGGGCAGGTGATAAAGTGGCCGACCCGCGCCGGCGCTTCCCCCGCTCGACCGGCGCCACGAGGTCGAACCCGATGAGTACGCTCGCGAGGACCACCGGCGTGGTGGCGCTGGCCGCTGCGATTTCCGCCTCGGCGTGGGCCGCGGAAACCCCGCCCCCCGCCAAGCCCGCCGCCCCGTCGGCGCCCCGCGCCTCGCTGCGCGACTCGCAGGACCGGCCGGTCCTGGCCTTTGCGCAGGGGCCGGCGTCGCTGCTCCTGACCCCCGAGGAGGTCCTCGCCTACACCAAGCTGGTCGACCTCGGGCAGCGGCGCGGCTTCATCGAGCGCTTCTGGGGCTCGATGGCGACCAACTGCATGCCGGGCACGAACCCGGTGCGCGACCTTTTCTGGCAGCGGGCCGGCGAGGCGCTGACGAAGTACGGCGACGAGGGGATGCCCGGCTGGGCGACCGACCGCGGGCGGATCTTCGTGCTCGCCGGGGCCCCGGCGAGCGAGGAGCTGTTCGACGCGAAGGCCCCCTGGGGCGATGCCAAGGGGATGGCCTGGTCCTACCCGGACCGGCCCGGGGTCCCCGCCGAGATCGACTTCGTCCTGCTGCGTGGACGCTGGGTCTACGCCGGCTCCGCCGAGAAGGGGGGCGCCGCGCGCCCCGCTTCGCTCAGCCCGCAGCAGTGGGCGAGCACGGTGCAGGGGATCGCGGGGACCTTCCGCCGGCAGGGCTGCGTGCTCACCCCCGAGCAGGCGGCCGAACGCGCCAAGGGTGCGTGGCGCGGAACGCTCTACGAGGAAGCGGGGAAGGTCCTGGCCGGCGAGAAGCCGGCCGTCGCGCAGCCGGCGGATCCCCAGGCCTACTTCTTCCCGGCCGAGGGGGATTCGACGCTGATCTGGCTCGCCGTTCCGCTCGACGGACCGCTTCCGGCCGGCTCCAAGCTGGTCGCGATGCTGCGCAACGACGCCGGCGACGACATCGCGTACGCGCTGGGAACGGACGACTTTCCGTTCGAGGTGCGGCCGTCCGGCGCGCGATACGTCGGACTCGCCGCCCGCCCGCTTCCTCCGGGGAAGTACGCGCTGGTGGTCGGCCGCACCGGCGCGGACGGATCGACGACGCTGCTCCACGCCGGGCAGCAGATGGTCGCGCGCCTGCCGCTCGACACGCTGCGGACCACCAGCGTCGTGCTGGCCCAGGAGGTCGGCGAGATCGCCGCCGGCGCGGCGAAGGACCCGTTCCAGATCGGGACGTGGAGCGTCCTCCCCCGCGCCGACCGCGCGATCAAGCGCGGCGACAAGTTCTGGCTCGTCTACAAGGTGCTCGGGGCGGGGAAGAACGCCTCCGGGCAGAACCAGCTGCAGGTGACCTACCAGTTCCGCGGCCGGATGCAGCCGGCCGCCCAGTGGCAGCCGATCGGTCAGCCGATCGTCCGGGACCTGACCTCGGACACGACCGCGATCGAGTTCCCGACGAGCCCGCAGTGGCCGACGACCGCCGAGTACAAGGTCGAGATCCAGGTCGCGGACAAGCTCGCGGGCGGGGCACCGTTCAAGATGGAGGTCCCGTTCACGGTCAAGCCGTGAGCCGGGGTGCCGGATCTCCGGCCCGGCCGGGTGATGGACGAAGAGCGGGACGCGAGGAGGAAGGGACGAGATGAGCGACAACGCACCGGACACGTGGCACTGCAGCCGCTGCGGCAACGCAGGCGAGCGCCTTCCCCTGCAGCCGTGGCCGGGGACGCTCGGCCGCCGCGTGCTGGACACGATCTGCAAGGGCTGCTGGGACGAGTGGATGTCGGTGCAGACGAAGATCATCAACGAGTACCGGCTCAACGTGCTGGACCCCGGCGCCTCGGCCTCGATCAAGGAGCAGATGCAGATCTTCCTCGGTTTCAAGGAGGCGACGCCGCGTGCGGAGTAGCCCGACGATCCGGCGGGATGCGAGCAGCGAAATGCAAAATCGTGCGGTGAATATGCAGCACGAATTGCATGCCGCCGTGCCGAATGTCCGCGCGTTCCGGCTAGGCTGCGCGGCAGATCCTCCTAGTAAGGGAGCGCGCCACGCCCGGGTCCCCCTCCCCCTAACCCGGCCGGCGCCGCTTCCAAGACGTTCCGCGTCTCGGGCCCTCCGGTGTGCCTCTCCCCGAGGCGCCGCCGGAGGGCCGCTTCTTTTCCGCACCCGCCGGGCGAAGAACGCATGAAAGGCGACCCGCAGATCGTGCGCAAGGGCTTCGGCCTGAAGCAGGAGATCGCCGGGCAGCTCTCGTCCGACTACGCCTCGGAACTGGTCGACCGCGCGCGTGCCGCCGACTACCGGCTGGTCTGGCCGGGGCTGGCGGTGCGGATCGCCAAGGAGTTCGGCTTCTGCTACGGCGTCGAGCGGGCGATCGACTACGCCTACGAGACGCGCAAGAAGTTCCCCGACCGGCGGCTCTTCCTGACCGGCGAGATCATCCACAACCCGCGCGTCAACCTCCGCCTGCGCGAGATCGGCTACCAGTTTCTCGACGGATCGTACGACTCCGTGCTGGGAAACCGCGACCTGACGCCGGACGACATCGTGCTGCTGCCCGCGTTCGGCGTGACGACGGGGATGCTCGAGGATCTGAAAGAGGTCGGTTGCCTCCTGGTCGACACCACCTGCGGCTCGGTCCTGAACGTCTGGCGCAACGTCGAGAAGTACGCGCGGGACGGCTTCACCTGCCTGATCCACGGCAAGTGGAAGCACGAGGAGACTCGTGCCACCGCGAGCCGGGCCCTGATCTACCCCGCGGGCCGGTACCTCGTGCTGCTGGACATGCTCGAGACCGACGAAGTCTGCCGGTACATCCGCGGCGAGGGGGATCGGGCGGGCTTCCTCGCACGGTTCGCCAACGCGATCTCGGCCGACTTCGATCCCGACCTCCACCTCGACCGGATCGGGATGGCGAACCAGACGACGATGCTCTCGACCGAGTCGATGGCGATCGCGGCCCGCGTGCGCGACGCGATGCGTGCGCGCTACGGCGAGGCGGAGCTGGCGGCGCGCTTCCGGAGCTTCGACACGATCTGCTCCGCGACCCAGGACCGGCAGGACGCGGTCAAGGCGCTGCTCGCCGACCCGCCGCAGCTGATGATCGTCATCGGGGGGTTCAACTCCTCGAATACCGGGCACCTGACGGAGATGTGCGCCGAACGGGTGCCGACCTTCCACATCGAGGACGCCGGTCACATCGAGAGCGGCGAGCGGATCTTCCACCTTCCGGTCGCGGTCCGGACGCCGGTCCTCGACGAGGGGTGGTGGCCGGCCGGCGTGACCGAGATCGGGATCACGGCCGGGGCCTCGACCCCGGACCGCGAGATCGGGCGGGTGATCGAGCGCCTGCTCCAGATCCGGGGGATCGAGGACGGCGTCCCGGGCCGAGCGAGGCTCTAGCCCAGCCCGCGTTCCACCTGCGCCAGCGCGGCGTCGCTGCGCGTCCGCGCCGCATCCAGTGCCGTGTCGAGCCGGGCGAGCCACGCGGCGCGTTCCGGCGCGTCGGGCAGTCCCGGCAGGTTGATCCGGACGTTGAGCGCGGCCCCCTCGGCCGCGGTGCGCGCGCACCAGGCGGCGACGCCGACGTCGGACATCGCGGCGGCCATCCCGATCGCGGCGGCCCGCTCCACGAGGCCGGCGAGCGCAGCCGCGGCCTCCACGACCGACAGCGGGACCTCGATCGCGCGCCGCGTCGCAGCGACGATCGCCGCCTCGCGCGCCGCCAGCTGCGCCGCGGTCGCCTTCGGCAGGCGGCGCGCGGCGACGATTCCATCGAACGCCGCGCTGTCGTCGTCGATCGCGACCAGCAGCCGGTCCTTGAGCGACTGGGCCTCGCCCCCCAGCGATTCCAGTTCGGCGCGGCGCGAGGCATCGGCCCCGCCGTGGGTCAGCGCCGCGACCATCGCGGCCAGGCCCCCGGCCAGCGCTCCGGCCAGCGCGGAGACCGAGCCGCCGCCGGGCGCCGGGGTCGAGCGCGACAGCTCGTCGGCGAAGCCGACCAGCGAGAGGCCGGAGAGGCCCCGCTCGCGCGGCGCCAGCCGGTACTCGATGACCGCGCTCGCCGGATCGAAGGGCTTGACGTCGTCGAGCCCGAGGCTGGTGCGTGCCGCGCGCACGAGGTCGGGCTCCGGCACGGCGGGGCTCTTTCCCTGGGCGGCGAGATAGTGCCGACCGGCCGCGAGCAGCGCGTCGAGCGGGATCAGCCCGACCAGCTCCGAGCCGGTGACGCGCAGGCCGCGGGACCGCGCCTCTTCGCGCACGACGTCGAAGGCGACGTGCGGCGGGGTGACGCGTGAAGTCGAGCAGGTTGATCGAAACCTGCGCCCGTCCGAACTCCGGGATGAACCAGCCGACCGCGCGGACCGCGGAGAGCCGCCCCGGCTTCATCACGTCGTTGCCGGCGGCGTCCTTCAGGAACTTCCCGTCCGGCCCGCGCGCCTTGCGCCCCTGCTCGCGGATCTCGAGCGCGATCTCGTGGGCCAGCTTCCGGTCGTCGGTGTTGAGGTCGACGTTGTAGGCGATCAGGAACGGCCGCGCGCCGACGACCGTCGCCCCGGACCGCGGGTTGAACTCGGCCCGGCCGAAGTCGGGCGCCCACTCCGGGTCCGCCAGCCGGGCGGCCAGCCCCTCGTACTCGCCCTTGCGGATCTCGGCCAGCGACTGCCGCGCCGGGCGCGTCGCCGCGCGCTCGTAGAGGTAGACCGGGATCGAGAGCTCCTCGGCGATCCGCCGGCCGACCGTCCGCGCCAGCGCGACGCAGTCGTCCATCGTCGCCCCGCCTCCGACCGGCACGAAGGGGACGACGTCGACCGCGCCGATCCGCGAGTGGGCCCCGCGGTGGGCCCGCATGTCGATCAGCCGCGTGGCGGTCGCGGCCAGCCGGAAGGCAGCCTCACCGACCGCGTCGGGCGCGCCGACGAAGGTGAAGACCGTGCGGTTCGTCTCGGCCCCCGGATCGACGTCGAGCAGCTCGACCCCGGGCACCTCGCGGACAGCGGCCGCGACGGCGTCGAGCAGCGCGCGATCGCGCCCCTCGGAGATGTTCGGCACGCACTCGATGACCTTCACGGGCGGGACTCCTCCGAGCGCGCGATGGCGTCGGCGATCAGCGCGCAGGATCGGACGGCGGCGACCCCTTCCTCGAGCGGGATCGGCGACGGCTGGCCGGCGGCGAGCGCGGCGACGAACGCGCGCAGTACCTCGCGCACGGTCGGTACCGGCTCGGCGACCGGGAGCGGCCGGCGGGCGTGTCCTTCGAGCTCGAACAGGAAGCCGTGAACGAAGTCGCCGGCCAGCTGGCGCTCGCTTCCGGCGACCTCGATCCGGCCGCTGCGGCCGTGCCCGGCGCGGATGTTGTCGAGCGTGGCGATCACGTCCCCGGGCGTCAGCCGGAGCGTCGCCGCGAACAGGTCGTGGGTGACGCGGTGGTGCACGCGGCGGGCGAAGGCCTGCGCCGCGGCGACCTCGCAGCCGGTGAGAAAGCGCAGCAGGTCGATGCCGTGCACGCCGGTGTTGAGGACCGGGCCGCCTTCGGATGGCTCGTCGAGCCAGGCGCGGCCGGTACGCTCGAGGCGCTGGTTGATCGCCACGAGGTGGAGCTCGCCGGCCCGCGGCATCGCCGCCGCGAGCGCGCGGATCACGCTGTTGAAGCGCAGCGTGTTGGCGATCATCGCCGGCACCCCGGCCTGCCGGGCCACCTCGACCGCGCGCCGTGCCCCGGCCTCGGTGGCGGCCAGTGGTTTCTCGACGAGCACCGCCTTGCGCGCCGCCGCCGCGGCCTCGACCGCCCCCGGATGACGCGACGGCGGGAGCGCGGCCACCACCAGGTCGACGGCCGGGTCGCCGGCGAGCGCTTCGAGCGAGTCGTGATAGACGAGCCCGCGGACACCGGCCCACGCGCGTCCCTCGTCGTGCCGGCGCCGGTGGACGGCGACGAGCCGAGCCCCCGGCACGTCGCCGGCGAGCAGGTGCTGGGCGTAACGGATACCGTGGCGGCCGAGTCCGGCCAGCCCGATTCCGAGCGTCTCGTGCGGCATGAGAGGTTCCCGGCGCGTGATCCCGAGGGGGGAGGCCGCGGCACTCTACCACGCGGTCTCGCCTCGATTCTTCCTGGGGGATCCGGTCCGCCCCGCCGGCACCGGGGTCCGGGATCAGCGACCGAGCAACCCGATCAGCTTCGACGTGGCGCGGAAGAGCAGCCCCTGTCCATCCTTCGCCTCGCTCCCGGCACCCGCTGCATCCGCGGCGGGCTCCCCCGGGGTGCCGCTCGCGGCGGCCGGCGTCTTCGCGGGCGCCGGCGCGGGGGGCGCCGGCGGGTTGAGGCGCGCCTGCAGCCGGTCGGTCATCTCCGCCAGGTAGCGCCGCCAGGTGAGCAGGCGGCGGGCGGCCTCGCGGTCGGTTCCGCCCGAGTCGACCGCGCGCGTGAGGGCCTCCTCGGCCCGGGCTTCGACCAGCGCGAGGATCCGGCGATCGTGCTCGAGCGTCGCGCGGTCGCCCTGCGGCAGGTCGCGCCGCACCAGCGAACTGGCCGCCCAGATCTCGAGGTAGAGCGGGTCGCCGGGCCGGGCCTTGCCCTCGCGCGCCGCGCCGAGCAGCGAGACGGCGTCGTCGAGCGGCGGCGGCTCCTGGTGCGCGTTGCGCGCCGCGTCGCCGCGCGCGACCTCGACCAGCGCGGCAGCCGCGCGGGCCAGGTCGGCTTCGGCCGTCAACTCGAGCGGGTCGGGCAGCAGCGCGAGCCCGGCGGCGATCGCCTCCGCGCCGCGCGGGGTCGGGGCCGACTGCAGTACGAAGCGGATCTCGCCCGCGACCTCGGCCAGCCGCGACCACTCGTGCGCGCGAGTGGCCAGCGCCAGCGCGTCGAGCGGGGCGTCCGGTCCCAACCGCCGCAGGCGGCGCATCCGCTGGCGCACGGCGACGGAACGCGTCAACGCGTCGCGCAGCCCGAGGTCGGGAACCTGGTTCCGCGAGCCGAGCAGCCGCGCGAGGTCGCGCACTTCCATCGGAGCCGGATCGGGCCAGAGCCGCAGTCCGATCTGCTCGGTGAAGCTGATGCTCCCGACCGGCAGCGACCCCAGCACGAGATCGAGCGCCTCGAGCGCCGCGCTTTTGGCGCGTCCCTGGGGCGTCGGTATCTCCGCCGACTGCGAGCCGACGGCGATCGTCCCGCGCGGGACGGCGGCGCGGCGCGACGGCAGCGGGAGGGCGCCCGTGTCCTCAGCCGCGGGGGCGGGTGGAGCGGGCGAGGCGGGGAGGACGCCGGCCGGGCCGGGCGCTCCGGGGCGCAGGACGGGCCGGGCCGGCCGGGGCGTCACGCCGGCACCGATCGTCTCCCGCCAGTATTTCTTCGAGTCGGCCATGCGCGCCCCGGTTCGAATGTCGTCGCTGGAGGGGGCCGGGGCAAGCCCGGCCGTTTGGTACCATCCGGCGGGTGGGGCCGGTCTTCCTGATCCTCGTCGTCGTTTCCGTCCTGGCCGGGGCCTGGACGGGCCGGATGCAGGAATTGACCGAGGCCTCGATCGCGGGCGCCGCGCAGGCGGTCGAGCTGGCGATCGGCCTGGTCGGGATGATGACCCTGTGGCTCGGCCTGACCGAGGCCCTGCGCCGGGCCGGGCTGGTCGAGGCCCTGGCCCGCGGGCTCCGCCCGGTCTTCCGGCGGCTCTTTCCAGCGGTCCCGGACGGCCACCCGGCGCTCGGCGCGATGACCCTCAACATGGGGGCGAACCTGCTCGGGCTCTCGAACGCCGCGACCCCCTTCGGGATCGAGGCGATGCGGCAGCTCGACCGGCTCAACGGCCGCCCGGGGACGATCACCGACGCGCAGGCGCTGTTCCTGGCGATCAACACGGCCGGGGTTTCGTTGCTCCCGCTCGGGGCCATGGCGGTGCGGGCCCAGCTGGGGTCGCAGGATCCCGCGGGGATCCTCGGGACCACGCTGATCGCGACCGTGCTGTCGACGCTGGTCGCGGTCGCGACGGCGCTGGCGCTGGCCCGGCTGCCGCTGTTCCGGAAGAGCGCGCCACCGGCAGCTTCGGGCGCGGGTGGGGAGGGGAGCGCCGGCGCCTCCGGTGCGGGCGGCGCCGAGAGCACGGCCGCTGCGCCGCGGCCTCGGGCCGCGGGCTGGCGCGGGCCGGCCGCGTGGACGGCGATGGCTGCTGCCGTCGTCGGCGCGGCGCTGGCGCTGGGGCGCCTCGCTTCCTCCGACGGCGCCTCCGCCGCGTGGCGCTACGGCGTATCGTGGCTCCCGTTGCCGCTGTTGATCCTGGCAGCGGTGCTCTACGCCTGGGCCCGCGGCGTGCCGGTCTACGCGGCGGTCGTCGACGGGGGACGGGAGGGGTTCCAGGTCGCGGTGAGGATCATCCCGTTCATGGTCGCGATCCTGACCGTGGCGGCGATGTTCCGCGCTTCCGGCGCGCTCTCCGCGCTGGAGTGGCTGCTGGCTCCTCTCACCGGGCCGCTGGGCTTCCCCGCGGCCGCGATCCCGATGGCGCTGATGCGGCCGCTCTCGGGCTCCGGCGCGCTCGCGATCATGAGCGACACGATGAAGGCGCACGGGCCCGACAGCTTCGTCGGCTACCTCGTCTCAACGATCCAGGGCTCGAGCGAGACGACCTTCTACGTGCTCGCGGTCTACGGCGGGGCGGTGGGACTGGCCCGCACGCGCCACGCGATCCCGGCCTGCCTGGCGGGCGACCTCGCAGGGACGCTGGGGGCGCTGCTCGCCGTGCGACTGCTGCTCGGCTGAGCGGCCCGCATTCCGCGGGCCGGCGGGCGGCGCCGCACGGCTTCTCCGTCGCCCAAAACCTATATTGCCGGGCGGAAGGTGAGAAGGATGGAAGCCGTTCGCCACCGTTCGCGAGCCGCCGCGCTCGCCCTTTGCCTCGTTGCTCGCCGCCTCGGCCGCCGCGCGTGCGGCGGAGTCCCCGCCGCTCAGCGCCCTCGCCGAGCGGGCGCGCGGTTCCGTCGTGGAGATCCTCGGCGCAATCGAGGGGAGCGACGAGACCTCGTATGGAACGGGCTTCGTGGTGCGCGACAAGAGCCTCGTCCTGACCAACGCCCACGTCGTGCGCGGCGTCAAGAAGCCGCTGGTCCGGACGAAGGACGGCGCGACGTACGCCTCGGTGCGCGTGATCGACAGCGACGACGCGCTCGACCTGGCGCTGCTGCGCGTGGTCGGCCTCGGGCTCGAGCCGCTGCCGATCTCGCCGGTGCCGCTGGCGCCGGTCGGGACCGAGGTGGTCGCGGTCGGACACCCGCGCGGCTACGAGTTCACCGTCTCGGCGGGCATCGTCTCCGCGACGCGGACGCTGAAGGAGCACGGGATCGAGATGCTCCAGACCACCGCGCCGATCAGCCCCGGCAGTTCCGGCGGCCCGCTGCTGGACCGCGAGGGGAAGGTGGTCGGCGTCTGCTCGCTGACGCTGGCGGAGGGGCAGAACATCAACTTCGCGGTGCCGGCGCGGGAAGTCGGGCCGTTCATGGAACGCAGCCTGGCGATCGAGCGGGCGCTGACCGCCGGCACCGCCGGCGACACGAGCGCGCTGCCGCCCGAGGGGCTGGCGCGGCTGGTCCGCAAGCACCGCGACGAGGGGGACCTGGTGCGCGCGGCCGACCTGGCCCGCACCTCGCTGGCCCGTCACCCGCAGAGCCTCGCCCTGCTCGTCGAGGCGGCCGAGGTGGCCTGGTCGCAGGGGCGATTCCCGGAGGTCAAGGCGCTGCTCGCGCAGATCGACGGCGTGAAGCCCGGGTACGCCGCGGCGCGCCAGATCGGCGCCGCGCTGGCGGCGCAGGACGGCGACTGCGAGCGAGCAGTGCGCGAGTCCGACGCGGCGCTGGCCGCGGGGCTGGACGTCGAGCGCGCGGGCGAGGCGCACGCGGTGCTGGCCGAATGCCTGGGCCGGCTCGGGCGGACCGGCGACGCGCTGGCCCACGTCGACCAGGCGCTCGCCGTCGGGACGATCGCCGATCTCCCCGACTACCACGCGCTGCGGGCCTTCCTGCTGCAGGCGCTCGGGAAGGCCGACGAGGCCGACCGGGCGGCCATCGACGCGCTGGTCGCCGCGAACTGGGACCCGCTCGTCGTGGCGGCGCTGCGCGAACGCGGGCTGCCGCGGCTGGTCGAGGTCGTGTCGCAGCGCACGGTCAACGCGAACGGCGTACTGGCGGTCGAGGGGGTCGTCCGGAATCGCGGGCCGGTCACGCTGCGCGAGGTCGAGCTGACCGCCGAGGGGACCGACGCGGCCGGGACGATCGTGGCCTCGGGGTCCGCGAAAGCAGCCCCGGGACGGCTGGTGCCCGGGCAGACCGGGTCGTTCCGGATCGCGCTCGGCGGCGCACCGGATGCCGTGAAGGACGTCGTCGTGCGCGTCGTCGACTTCCAAGGCCAGCCGTAGGCGAGCCGGCCTCAGTACCGGCCCGCCGGCCATCGCGGATCGTCCCGCAACCCGCCCGTCTCCCGTTCACCGGTGTACCCTGTCGGCGCGCCTTCAGGCGACCGCGGGCGCCGACCGCCCCGGTGGGGACGGCATCCATGAGATGGCTCGGACGGTATGCGGACCACGCCTACGCGCTGCTCCGCATCGTGGCGGGTTTCATGTTCACGTTCCACGGGGCACAGAAGGTCCTGGGGCTGTTCACCGAGCAGCAGCCGCCGGTGGGATCGCAGATCTGGATCGGCGGGTTGATCGAGCTGCTCGGAGGGCTGGCCATCATGCTGGGCTTCCAGACGCGCCTCGCGGCCTTCCTCTGCAGCGGCACGATGGCCGTGGCCTACTTCCAGTTCCACTGGAAGCTGCAGGGGGGGGCGGAGTTCTTTCCGACGGTGAACAAGGGTGAGCTGGCGGTCCTCTACTGCTTCGTCTTCCTCTTCATCGCCTGTCGAGGCGGCGTGAAGTGGTGCGCAGACAAGAGGTAGGGGCCGGCCTCCGTGCCGGCCCGCACCCGGGAGCGGAACGATGACGATCCTGCTCCTGTTGCTCGGCTACGCCATCCTGCTCTCGGTTGCGCTGGCGTGGGCCGGGCACCGCGCGCAGCCGGCGTCCGCGAGCCGTGAGACGCGCCGGCCTCCCGCGCGGATCCTGGTCGTCGGCGCGACGGGCGGCACCGGCCGCCGGCTCGTCGCCCAGGCGCTCGAGCGCGGCTACGTCGTGACGGCCCTCGTCCGGGATCCGTCGCGGCTCGAGGTCGACCACCCGCAGCTGACCGTGATGCGGGGCGACGTCCTCGACGAGGGGTCCGTCGACGCGGCGGTGCGCGGCCAGGACGCGGTCCTCTCCGCGCTCGGCCACAAGCGGTACTTCGGTCCGACCCGGATCCTCTCGGACGGGACGCGGAACATCGTGCGCGCGATGGAGAAGCACGGCGTCGCGCGCCTGGTCTGTGAGACCTCGCTCGGGATCGGCGACAGCGCCGGGCGCATGGGGCTCTCCTACACCTTCTTCATCATCCCGGTGATCCTGCCGTTCTACTTCTGGGACAAGACCCGGCAGGAGCGCGTCGTCGCGGGGAGCGGCGTGGAATGGGTGATCGTGCGGCCGGGGGCCCTGACCGACGGCGAGCGGCGTGGCCGCTGTCGCCACGGCCTCGGGATCGGGAGCCTGCTCCGGACGGTGCGCATCGCTCGCGCCGATGTGGCCGATTTCATGCTGGACCAGCTGGAGTCCGACACCTACCTGGGAACGGCCCCGGGGGTGTGCTGGTAGATCCCGTGCTACCGGGCGCGCCGGGCCTTCTCGACCGCTTCGCGCCAGCGGGCCAGCCGCTCGGCGATCGCGCGCTCGTCGCCCTCGCCGGACGGCTCGTAGAAGCGGCTGCCGGCGAGATCGGTCGGGAGGTAGTCGACCGGCGCGTGGTGGCCGGGCTCGTCGTGCGGGTAGCGGTAGCCGGCCCCCGCGCCGAGCTGCTGCGAGAGCGGGGCCGAGGCGTCGCGCAGCGCCGCCGGGATCGGCAGGTTGCCGCGCTCGCGGGCGGCGTCGGCCGCGGCATCGCGCGCGCCGATCACGCTGTTCGACTTCGGCGCCGTGGCCAGGTAGAGCGCGGCCTCGGCCAGCGGCAGCGTCCCCTCCGGCAGGCCGAGCCGCTCGAACGCCTGCGCGGCCGCGAGCGCGACCGACAGCGCCCGCGGGTCCGCCAGCCCGATGTCCTCCGCGGCGAAGATCAGCATCCGTCGCGCCGGGAAGAGCGGGTCCTCGCCCGACTCGATCATTCTCATCAGGTAATAGACCGCGGCGTCGGGGTCGGAGCCGCGCAGCGACTTGATGAAGGCCGAGGCCAGGTCGTAGTGCTGGTCCCCCTGGCGGTCGGCGCGCAGCAGGCGCTGCTGCGCGGCGAGCCGGATGTCGTCCAGCGTCAACTCGACCGGCTCGCTCCCGGCGGCCCGCGCCGCCGCCAGCGCGGCGGCGATCTCGAGCGTCGTCAGCGCGCGCCGCGCGTCGCCGTCGGCCTCGGCCGCGATCGCGTGCCGCACCGCCTCGCCGGCGCTCACCGTCCCGCCCAGGCCCCGCACCGAGTCGTCGAGCGCACGGGTGACGATGGCCGCGAGCGCCGCGTCGTCGAGCGGCCGCAGCACCAGCACGCGACAGCGCGAGACGAGCGGCGCGACGACCGTGTGTGCCGGGTTCTCGGTCGTGGCGCCGATCAGCGTGATCGTCCCGTCCTCGACGTGCGGCAGGAGCGCGTCCTGCTGTCCCTTGTGGAAGCGGTGGATCTCGTCGAGGAACAGCAGCGCGCGGCGGCGCGCGCGGCGCAGCTTGCGGGCCCCCTCGACCACCTGGCGCACGTCGGCAACGCCGGAGCTGACCGCCGAGAGCGCGAAGAACTCGTACCCTGCCGCCGCCGCGAGCAACCGCGCCAGCGTCGTCTTGCCCGAGCCGGGCGGCCCCCAGAGGATCAGCGAGGGCAGGCGGTGCGCGGCGATCGAGCGGCGGAGGAACCCCTCGGGTCCCGTCAGGTGCGGCTGGCCCGCGACCTCGTCCAGCACGCGCGGGCGCATCCGCTCCGCCAGCGGGGCGTCGTCGCCCGGCGGCGGGAGTGACGCGCCGTCGCCCGGGAAGAGCGAGCCGCTCACCGGGCCCCGGCCTCGAGCGCGCCGACCAGCGCCCGCCCCTGCCGCACGCCGGCGCCGGAGAGCAGCACCACGACGCGCCGCGCGCCGGCCAGCAGCCGCGGTGCGCTGCGGCCGAGCAGGAAAGCCACCGGGAGCGCGGCGGTCGGCTCGACCCGGAACCCCTCGCGCCACAGCAGGCGCAGCGCGCGATCGATCGCGACCTCTCCGGCGGTGACGACCAGGCCGTCCGTCTGCCGCACGGCTTCGAGCAGTTCGACGGCGCGCACGGGGCGCGGCACGACGGCCCCTTCGGCCAGGCTCGGGCGCGGCTGCTCCCAGGGCGCCGCGTCGCCGGCCTGCTCGCGATAGGCGCGCGCGAGGGGCGCGCACCCCTCGGGCTGGACCGCGACGATCCGCGGAAGGGCCCCGCGGCCCGCCGCGGCGAGTGCGCGGAATCCGGCGTGCAGGCCCGCGAGGTAGCCGCCCTGTCCGGCGGCTGCGACGACCGCGTCGGGCAGCCCGCCCAGCGCGGACGCGATGTCGAACGCCGCCGTCGCGGCGCCGGCGGTGAAGAGCGGCTGCGCGGCGTGCGAGGCATAGGTCACTCCCGGCCGCGCGCGCGGAGAGCGCCGCGTCGGTGGCCCGGTCGCGCGTCCCCTCGACCTCGATCAGCTCGGCGCCGGCAGCGCGGATCAGCTCCTTCTTCAGCGGCGTCGTCGCGGCCGGGACGAAGACCCGCAGCGCGAGCCCGCCCGCCCGGGCGTACGCGGCGAGCGACAGTCCCGCGTTCCCCGACGAGTCCTCGATCAGCCCGCGCTTCCCCGCCGCCGCGAGCGCCCCCACCAGCAGCGCCGAGCCGCGGTCCTTCCACGACCCGGTGGGAAGCAGGTCGTCGCGCAGCGCCAGGAGCCCCTCCGGCAGCCCCGGCAGCGCGAGCGGCTCGAGCGGGACGATCCGCTCGCCGAGCGTCAGCGCCGGCACGCCGTCGAGGAACGGGAAGGCGGCGCGCCAGCGCCATGGCGAACCGGGGCTCTCGAGGGTCGCCACGGGATCGCCCGGCGCGGCCAGCTCCGGCGTCCGTGCGACGCCGCCGCAGGGGCAGAGCGGATCGTCCGGGAGCAGCGGCCGCGCCCGCCCGCAGCGGGTGCAGGCCGGGGAGGGGAGCGTCATGCGCCGCCGGAACCGGGGGCCGTCGCGGCGGCGAGGTCCGCGACCACGCGCTCCGCGGCCGCGCGCGGGTCGTCGGCCTTGACGATCGGCCGCCCGACCACGATGTGGCTCGCGCCGCCGCGCACCGCCTCGGCCGGCGTCGCGACGCGGGCCTGGTCGCCGTGCGCCTCGCCCGGCAGCCGGATCCCCGGCGTCACCAGCCAGAAGCCGCCGCCCAGCTCGCGCCGCAGCCGCGGCGCCTCGAGCGCGCTGGCCACCAGGCCGTCGGCCCCGGCTTCCAACGCCAGCCGCGCCAGCCGCAGCGCGTTGGTCTCCGGGTCGTCGGAGGCCAGCCCCAGCGAGGCCAGGCTCCGCGCGTCGTGCGAGGTCAGCACCGTCACCGCCAGCAGCTGCGGCCGGGCCGCGCCACAGGCCTCCGCCGCCTCGCGCGCGGCCGCGATCATCTCGCCCCCGCCGAGCGCGTGCAGCGTCGTGAAGCGCACGCCCAGCGTTCCGGCCGAGCGCACCGCCGCGGCGGCGGTGCGCGGGATGTCGTGGATCTTGAGGTCGAGGAAGATCGACGCGCCGCCGGCGCGCGCGGCCTCGACCGCGGCCGGGCCGTGCGCGACGAACTGCTCCAGCCCCACCTTGAAGACGCCGACCTTGCCGGACAGCGCCGTTGCCAGCGCGCGGGCGCCGGCGAGGTCCGGCACGTCGAGTGCCACGACCAGTCGATCGACCGGGTTCATGCCTGGTTCCCCTTGACCGCTCCGACGAGCGCGTTGACGTCCTCGACGCCGTGCGCGGCGCACCAGGCCGCGAGGTCGTCGACGATCCGCATCGCCACGCCGGGGTCGTTGAAGTTGGCGGTGCCCACCTGCACCGCCCGCGCGCCGGCGAGCAGGAACTCGACCACGTCGCGGGCGTTGACGATCCCGCCCATCCCGACGATCGGGATCTTCACCGCCTTGAACACCTGGTGGACCATCGCGATCGCCACCGGCCGGATCGCCGGGCCCGAGAGTCCTCCGGTCCCGCGGTGCAGCACCGGCCGCCGGCGCTCGACGTCGATCACCATCCCGACCAGCGTGTTGATCAGCGAGACCGCGTCGGCCCCGCCCGCCTCGGCGGCCAGCGCGGTCTCGGCGATGCTGCTGACGTTCGGCGTCAGCTTGACCCACAGCGGCTGGCGCGTGATCGCGCGCGCGTCCCTGGTGATCGCCTCGATCGCCGTCGGCGAGCGTCCGAGCTCGAGCCCCCCCTCCTTCACGTTGGGGCAGGAGAGGTTCAGCTCGACCGCCGCGATCCCGCTCTCCTTCGCCAGCCGCTCGACGACGTGGAGCAGGTCCTCCTCGCACTGGCCGTAGACGTTGACCACGGTGGCTACGCCGCGCTCGCGCAGGGCGGGGAGTTTCTCCTCGAGGAAGCGGTCGATCCCGACGTTCTGCAGCCCGATCGCGTTGAGCATCCCGGACGGCGTCTCGACCAGCCGCGGCGGCGGGTTGCCGGCGCGCGGCTTCGGTGAGATCCCCTTGACGACCACGCCGCCGAGCCGGTTGAGGTCGAGGTACGGCTCGAATTCCAGCCCATACCCGAAGGTGCCGCTCGCGGTCAGGACCGGGTTTCGAAGCACGAGGCCGCCGCCGACGGCGACCTCCATCCGAACCGCCGCGCTCACAGCACGATCTCCCGCGCGTCGAAGACCGGCCCTTCGGTGCAGACCCGCACGAAGCGGTCGAAGTCGCTCTCCGGCTGGCGCTTCTCGACGACGCAGCCGAGGCAGACGCCGAAGCCGCAGGCCATCGTCTCCTCCATCGCCACCTGGCAGGGGACGGCGCGCGCCAGGCACAGCTCGGCCACCGCGCGCAGCATCGGGTGGGGCCCGCAGGCCATGACCAACCGGCGCCGGCCGGGGTCGGCGTCGAGGTGCGCGGCGAGCGGCACCGTGACGAAGCCGTGGTGCCCGTGCGAGCCGTCCTCGGTCGCGGTCACGACGCGGCCGGTCCTGCGCTCGAACCAGTCGAGCAGCGTCAGGTCGTGCCGGGTGCGGCCGCCGAAGAAGAGCGTCGTCCGCGCGGCACGCGGGCCCAGCTCCTGGAGCAGGAGCGGGAAGATCGCGTTTCCGATCCCGCCCGCGACCAGCAACAGCTCGGTTTCTTCGCCGCCACCGCCGTCCCCTGCAACCGGGTCCGGGATCCAGAAGCCGCGCCCGAGCGGTCCCAGGAGCGCGAGTTCGTCTCCCGGCTGGAGCCGGCTGAAGAGCGTGGTACCTCGCCCGACGACCTTGTAAAGCAGGCCGATCGAAACGGGATCGCCCCGGCCCGGCTCGCCGCCGTGCGGCTCGGGTGACACGAGCGCGACGGAGAAGGGTCGGCGGATCAGCATCTGGTCGATGTCGGTCAAGCCGATCATCACGAACTGCCCGGCACGGATCTCGCGCGCGATTTCCGGCGCGCTGAGCGTGAGGAGGTGGTAGCCGGCGCCGAGATCGTCCTGGCGCTCGACGGCAGCGGTCAGGTTGTAGGGCATGCCGGGATATTACCAGTTATCCTCCCCCTGACACCGCCGATGAAGCTCAAGCGCCGCATTGCCGAGGGGTTCCGGCCCTTTCTCTGGCTGCTCGCCGACGCGGCCGTGGTGGCGGCGATCGCCTGGCCCGCCGCCGCGCTGCTGCTCTTTCTCGTCAACCCGGAGCTGCCATTCACGCCGGGCGGCTTCTTCGCGACGATGGGCGCCATCCTCCCGCAGGCGCTGCTGGTCTTCGTGCTGGCCGGCCCGCTGCTCGTCCTGCTCGGCAACGCCTTTGCCGTCGGACGGTCCTCGACCCGCGGCTTCCGGGTCCGGCACATCGTGCGCTTCGCCGTCCTGGACGCATTCCTGCTCTGGCTTGCCGCCTTCGACCAGTGGCGCGTGACGGGGCCGCTGCTCCCCGACGCGACACGGGCGGCACTGGCGATCACGGTCAGCGCGCTGGGCGCGGCCACGGTCGTGGCGCTCGGCTTCGTCGTGATGGACGCGCGCCGGCCCGGCTCGGTCCGGTCACCGTGGATCGTCGCGCTGGCGGTGGCGGTGCTCGTCGCGCTGGCGGGCGCGGGGGACATGCGGCGGGTGCGCTTTCCGGACCCGGCCCCGATCGACATCCGCGGGTTCGCGGCGGAGCGGCCGCTGATCCTGTTCGAGGTCCCCGGGCTGTCGCTGGAGGCGCTCGAGGGGTACGCCGAGCGCGGGACCGCGCCCGCGCTGGAGTCGCTGCTCACGAGCGGCAGCGTCATGACGGTCTCCGGCGGGATCGTCGAGGAGCCGCTCGCGCTGCACGCCACGCTCATCACCGGACGCGGCCCGGAGCAGCACCGCGTGCTCGGGCCGCTGCGTTATCGGCCGCGCGGGGGAGGCGGCGGCGTCTCGTTCGGCATCCTGCCCCGGGGCCTGCTGTTCTGGCCGTCCCTGAAGCTCGGGCTCTGGGACGCGGTGCCGGTCTCGGCCCCGGCTCTGCGCGCCGTCTCGGTGGCCGGGATCGCGCGCGCGCTGGGCCTGCCGGTGGCAATCGTCGGCGACCCGCTCGCCGGCCGGCCGCCCAACCCGGAGTCGGTCATCGTGCCGACGGACGCGCTGGGTGCGGGACAGACGGTTGCGCTCGGAGCCGCCGGCAGCGTGACCTGCGTCGACGCCGGGCCGATCGGCGACCGGTTCTTCGATCCTCCGGCGGGCGAGCTGCCGGGGACGCGCCGGCTCGAGGCGCTCGTCCGGGCGGCGCTGGATGCCGACCTCTGCGCCCTGGCGGTCGGCAAGCAGCTGGCCGCGACGGGCCGCTTTGCGCTGGTCCACGTGCGGCTCGGGGGGCTCGAGCGGATCACGCGCCAGTTCGCGGGCTGGCAACCCGGGAGCACGGCGCGCGGCGCTTCGGACCGGGAGATCGAGGCCTACGGCCGGGTGCTCGCGCGCTACGTGCGCCAACTCGACCCGGCGGGCGGTGAACTGGTCTCGGCCGGGCCGCCCGGGGCGCTCGTGGCCCTGGTTTCGCCCTGCGGCGTCGTGCCGCGCAACGACCTGGGCCGGTTGGCGGAGGCGCTGGCCGGAATCTCGGGACCGACCGCGAGCACCGACGGGCCGCCGCCGGGTTCGCTGATCCTCGCCGGCGCCGGGGTCGTTCCGGGGGGGCACCGCGCGGGTGAGATCGCGCTGGAGTCGGTGCTGCCGACGCTGCTCTGGGGTGCCGGGCTGCCCGCCGCCGCCGACATGGGGCCGATCGCGACCCAGGCCTTCGAGCCCGAGTACGTCGCCGCGCACCCGGTGATCGGCGTGCCCAGCTACGGGAAGCGGCGCTAGCCACACCCCCCTTTGGACAGCGCGCGGGGGAGACGATAGTCTCGCCCGACTTCGCGCCCGGAACGGTCCGCCCGGGACGCGCGGCGGAGGCCGGATGAGCGTCGGCACCGTTCTGATGAACGCCGAGGAGATCGACCGCGCGCTGGCGCGGCTCGCGCACCAGATCATGGAGGTCGCGGGTGAGTCGGCCGGCACCCTCCTGGTCGGCATCCACACCCGCGGGGTCCCGCTCGCGCGCCGCCTGGCGCGGAAGATCGCGGCGTCGGGGCGGGAGGAGCCCCCGGTCGGGATCCTCGACATCAATCTCTACCGCGACGACCTGTCGCAGACCTTCGACCACCCGATCGTCCGCCGCACCGAGGTCCCTTTGCCGCTCAGCGGGAAGCGGATCGTGCTGGTCGACGACGTGCTCTATACCGGCCGCACGATCCGCGCCGCGATGGATGCGCTGACCGACCTCGGCCGTCCGCGTTCCGTGAAGCTGGCGGTCCTGATCGACCGCGGCGGGCGGGAACTGCCGATCCACGCCGATTTCGTCGGGCGGACCTTCATGGTCGGCCCCGACCAGCTGGTCGACGTGCAGCTCGACGAGACCGACGGGACCCAGGATCGCGTCGTGCTCCGCACGCACGAACCGAAGCCCGCGCGGAAACAGGAGCCCACGGCGAAGGCCCGGCGCGCGCCGCACCCGAAGACCGCCGCGCGGGGCAAGCTCACGCCGAGTCCGAAGGCCAGGCCCGCGCCCAAGGCCAAGGTGGCCGCGCGGGGCAAGCTCCCGCCCGGTCCGAAGAGGAAGCCCGCGCGCAAGGGGGCCGGACGATGAAACTGCGCAGCCGTCACCTGCTGGGGATCGCCGAGCTGGATCCGGACGAGATCGTCGCCATCCTCGACACCGCCGAGAGCTTCGCCGAGGTCTCGGGGCGCGAGATCAAGAAGGTCCCGGCACTCCGCGGACGGACCGTGATCAACTTCTTCGTCGAGCCCTCGACCCGGACCCGGACCTCGTTCGAGGTCGCCGAGAAGCGCCTCTCTGCCGACACGCTGGGCATCACCGCCGCGGCCAGCTCGCTGGTCAAGGGCGAAACGCTGCTCGACACGGTCCGCAACCTCGAGGCGATGAACCCCGACTTCATCGTGATGCGCCACCCGGAGCCGGGAGCGCACGAGCTCCTGACGCGGGTCTGCAGGTCCTCGGTGATCAACGCCGGGGACGGCGGGCACGAGCACCCGACGCAGGCGCTGCTCGACGCGATGACCATGCGCCAGCGCTTCGGGCGCCTGTCGGGGCTCAAGGTCGTGATCCTCGGCGACATCAAGCACAGCCGGGTCGCGCGCTCCAACATCAACCTCCTGACGAAGATGGGCTCGACGGTCGTCGCCTGCGGACCGCCGACCCTGATCCCGGTCGGGGTCGAGGAAATGGGCGCCGAGGTGAGCTACCACCCCGACGTGGCGATCGAGGGGGCCGACGTGGTGATGGTGCTCCGGATGCAGCTGGAGCGGATGAAGACCGGCTACGTGCCCAGCCTCAGGGAGTACGCGCGGCTGTACGCGCTGACCCCCGAGCGGCTCGAGCGGGCGCGGCCGGAGGCGATCGTGATGCACCCCGGACCGATGAACCGGGGGGTCGAGATCGACGGCGGCCTGGCCGACGGGCCGCGCTCGGTGATCCTCGACCAGGTGTCGAACGGCGTCGCGGTGAGGATGGCGGTCCTGTATCTCCTGGCAGGAGGCGAGCGTGAAGACGCTGCTGTTGCGACGGGCGCGGGTCGTTGACCCGGCAGGTGGGGTCGACGGGGTCCGCGACGTCCTGATCGAGGGCGGCCGGATCCTCAAGGTCGCGCAGCGGATCCAGCGGCGCGACGGCCAGGCGATCGACCTCGACGGGCTCGTGCTCTGTCCCGGGTTCATCGACATGCACGTCCACCTGCGCGAGCCGGGCCAGGAGTGGAAGGAGACGATCGCCAGCGGCACCGCCGCGGCCGCGGCGGGCGGTTTCACGGCCGTCGCGGCGATGGCGAACACCGATCCGGTCAACGACTCGCGGGCGGTGACGGAGATGATCGTCGCCGAGGCGAAGCGGCACGGTTCGGTCCGCGTCTACCCGGTCGGCGCGATCAGCAAGAAGCTGGAAGGGAAGGAACTCGCCGACGTCGGCGAGATGGTCGAGACCGGCGCGGTCGCGATCTCCGACGACGGCCGGCCGGTGATGGACCCGTCCCTGATGCGGCGGGCCCTCGAGTACGCCAAGGCGTTCGGGATCCCGGTGCTGGCCCACGAGATGGACGACGCGCTCTGCGCCGGCGGCGTGATGCACGAAGGGGCGGTCTCGACGCGCCTCGGGCTTCCCGGGATGCCTCCGGCGGCCGAGGAGGCGATGATCGCGCGCGACCTCCTGCTGGCCGAGGACACCGGCGGGCGCCTGCACATCCAGCACCTGACGACCGGCCGCGGGCTGGCGCTGATCCGGCTCGGCCGGCGGCGCGGGATCCACGTCACCTGCGAGGTGACGCCGCACCACCTGACGCTGACCGACGAAGCGCTCGTGCGCTACGACACGAACCTCAAGATGAACCCGCCGCTGCGGCCGGAGGGCGACCGTGCCGCGCTGGTCCGGGGCCTCAAGGATGGCGTCGTCGACGCGATCGGGACCGACCACGCGCCGCACCACCACGACGAGAAGTGGGTGGAGTTCGCGCGCGCCCCGTTCGGGATCATCGGGCTCGAGACGGCGGTGCCGGTGCTGCTGACGAAGCTGGTCCACGAGGGAGGGCTGCCGCTCTCGCGCTTCGTCGAGCTGCTGACGGCGGGGCCGGCCGCCGCGCTGGGGGTTGCCGGCGGCAGCCTGGCGCAGGGCGAGGTCGCCGACATCACCGTGCTCGACCTCGGCCGCGAGGGTGCGATCGACCCCGCCGGCTTCCGGAGCCGGTCGCGCAACACGCCCTACGAGGGCTTCCCCTTCAAGGGCCAGGCGGTGATGACGATCGTCGGCGGCCGCATCGTTCACGACGCCCGCTGACCGCACGGGCGGGCCGCCACGGCGGCCGGCCCGCACCAGGAGACCGTTCGATGTCGGCGATCACGGAAACCCACCTCCCCGGCCAGAAGCTCCTCTCGCGCGGCAAGGTGCGCGACATCTACGACCTCGGCGACCGGCTGCTGCTGGTCGCCACGGACCGGATCTCGGCCTTCGACGTCGTGCTGCCGCAGCCGATCCCCGACAAGGGGAAGGTGCTGAACCAGCTCAGCGCGTTCTGGTTCGACTGGTCGGCGCCGATCGTGGGCAACCACCTCGTCAGCGCCGACGCCGGCAGCTTTCCCGCCGCGCTGCAGCCGTTCCGGGAGGTGCTGGCCGGCCGGTCCTCGCTGGTCCGGAAGGCGGCGATGTTCCCGGTCGAGTGCGTCGCCCGCGGGTACCTCTCCGGCTCGGGCTGGAAGGAGTACCGGGAGAGCGGGACGGTCTGCGGGATCCGCCTGCCGGCCGGCCTGCGGGAGTCGGACCGGCTCCCCGAGCCGATCTTCACCCCGGCGACCAAGGAAGAGACGGGGCACGACATCAACATCCCGTTCGAAACGGCCTGCGAGCTCGTGGGGACCGGGCCCGCCAGCGAGCTGAGACGGCTGACGCTCGCGCTCTACGGGCGGGCCGCCGCCTACGCCGCCGAGCGCGGGATCATCATCGCCGACACGAAATTCGAGTTCGGCGTGATCGACGGGGCGATCGCGATCTGCGACGAGATGCTCACCCCCGATTCCTCGCGCTTCTGGCCCGCCGACCAGTACGCGCCGGGGGGCCCGCAGCCCTCGTTCGACAAGCAGTTCGTGCGCGATTTCCTGGAGTCGATCCGCTGGGACAAGAGCCCGCCGGCGCCGGACCTGCCGGCCGACGTGATCGCCGGGACGCGGGCGCGCTACGTCGAGGCGCTGACGATCCTTTCCGGGCACGGACTCGCCTAGCCCGCCCCGGGGGCACCCGGACTAGGGACAGGCCGGGTTCGGTCGCTTCACCCCGTTCGACGCGGCTCCCAGCTCCCCCGGGCCGCAGGCCGAGCGCGCCCGGCTGAGGTAGTAGAGCCCGGAACCCGCCCCGGGTTTTGCCGTATCGGTCGCCGACGGCGCCGGGAGGCCGGCGGCGAAGCAGCCGTGCGTGTAGCCGAACGGCGCGGCCAGCGTCCCGCGCGCCAGCTCGTAGCTGCTCGCGCCCGCCACCGCCGACCACTGGATCGTGGTGCGGTTCGGCCGCACGACGAGCGCGGTCGTGAGCCCGGGGGGCGCGATCCCCGAGTTGGCCGGCGCGCAGTCGGAGCAGGCCGGGAACCCGTCGCCGTCGGCATCGGTCAGATCGGGCACGGTGACGATCACCTCGTCGGCGGACGACTCGTGCCCGTCGCTCGCGGTCAGCGTGAAGACCAGCGCGCCGCCTCCCGGCGCAGCCGGCGGTGCGAAGGTCGGGCGTGGCGACGACGGATCGTCCAGCGCCGCCGGGGGCCCGGAGGTCTGGCTCCAGGCGAAGGCGAGCCGCTGCCCGTCGGGGTCGGAGCTGGCGCTGCCGTCGAGCGCGACGCGAGGGCCCCCGCGGACGCAGGTCGTAGACTGGTCGGGCCCGGCGACCGCGACCGGCGGCTTGTTCGGGTAGAGCGAACAGCCGGGCGATGGACGACAGGCCCGAGGCGTCGGTCGCCGTGAGCACCAGCTCGTAATAGAAGGGCTCCCCGGCGCCTCCGTGTTCCTCGGCGACGAACGAGCCGTTCGAGCCGACGCTGTCCTGGTACGGGTGCTCGTGCGCGTTGTGGTGCTGGATGATGGTCCACCGCAGCGAGTCACCCGGCAGCGTTGCCTGGTCGGGATCGGTGGCCATGCCGGAGAAGGGGATCACCTCCCCGTCGACGAATGTCGCGGGCGGCAGGGGCGAGAGAATCGTCGCCACCGGCGGGAGCGAGCCGACGGTCACGGTCACCTTGGCCGACGTCGTCACCTGGCCGTCGCTGACTTCGAGCGTCGCGATGAAGGAACCGTTCGCGGTGTAGGTGTGGACGACCGACTCGCCCTCCCCGGTCGTGCCGTCACCGAAACTCCAGTGGTAGGTGAGCGGGTCGCCGTCGGCGTCGGTCGTGCCGGCCGCGCTCAGCGTGACGACGAGCGGGGCGTAGCCCCAGGGGGGCGTGGCCGTGGCCTTCGGTCGGGGCGCATGGTTGCCCGCGCCCACCCAGAGGATCCGGTTCACGCTCCCGGAGGGGTACGAGAAGCTGGTCGCGATGTTGAGGTAGTACATGTTGCCGTCGGGGCCCAGCTGCAGGTCGACCGGACGGAAGTAGACGTCCCCCTGGGCGAAGTTCGAGATCGAGACCAGCTCGTCCTGTTCGTTGACGGTCAGGTACTTGATCCAGTGCAGCGCATAGTCGGTGAAGAAGTAGCGGTCGACGTACTGCGAGGGATAGTTGCTGCCGACGTAGAAGACTGCCCCGGTCGCCGCGCCGCCGTCGATCGTGTGGAGATAGGAGTGGATCGGGTTGGTCTGCGGCGGTTGCGCCGCGCATTCCGGCCCGAAGTACTGCCGGTAGGAAGGTTGCGGATCGTTGCCCTCCCAGCAGGGCCAGCCGAAGCTCGCCCCCGGCGCGCCGCGATTCACCTCCTCCCAGGTGCTCCAGCCGACGTCGTTGACGTAGAGGCGCCCGGTGGCCGGTCGGAACGCGGCCTTGAAGGGATTGCGCAGGCCGAGCTGGTAGACCTTGGAGCGGTTCGCGCCCGGCGTCGTGTAGAACGGGTTATCGACCGGTGCAGTGCCGTCGGGATTCAGGCGGAGGACCTTGCCGACCAGCTCGTTCGGGTCGAGCGCGCGCAGCGCGAGCGAAGCGGGGAAGTCGTACGGCGCGCCGTCTCCGACCGTGGCGTACAGCTTGCCGTCCGGACCGAAGCGAAGCGCTCCGCCGGCGTGCGAGTCGACGTCGGACGGGATGCCGTCCACCAGGATGACCTCGCTGCCGGGGACCGCGACGTCGCCGTTGGCGGTCCAGCGCGTGATCCGGTGGATCCGCGAGGCGCTGTTCTTCGGGCTCGGCGGGACGATATCGGTCGTGTAGGCGAGGTAGACGTAACGGTTGGTCGCGAAGTCGGGGTCGATCGTCAGCCCGACCAGCCCCCGGTCGGTCTGGGTGTTGACGTCGACGGTCACGAACGGCGCGGTCAGGAGGCGCCCGTCGGCGGTCACCACCCGGACCCGGCCCTCCTTCTCGGCGACGAAGATCCGCCCGTCCGGCGCGAAGGCGAAGGCGGTCGGCCGGTCGAGCCCCTCGACCAGCAGCTCGTCGTCGAAGCCGGCGGGCCAGTTGACCCCCGAGTCGACGGGGAAGACGGATGCGGCGCACGCGAGGATCGCCGCGAACAAGCACGAAATGCACCGATTGCCTCGCACGCCCAACCTCCGCGCCGGGAGGTCCCGGCCGCCGTTCATCCTTTACGGCGGAACCGGCCATCCGGCAAAGCCTCCGGCCGCAGCGGGTGCCGGGACGGGGCCCGGCCGGGTGGCGTAGCCTCCCCCCTGCCGCGCCGCGCAACCTCCCTCCGGCGCCCTCCGTATCACCGGGTGAGCCGATGTCCCCACCAAGCCCGCTGCCGCCTGACGAAGCGCTGGTCGAGCGGAGCCTCGCGGGGGACGAGGACTCGTTCGGAGCGCTCGTGAGCCGCTACCAGGGGTACGTCGCCGCCGTCGCCGGTCGTGCCGGGGTCCCCCCGGCCGACCTGGCCGACGCCGTCAGCGGCGTCTTCCTCAAGGTCTGGCGGCACCTGCACCAGTTCCGGCCGGGAACCCCGTTCGCCACCTGGCTCTACCGGATCACCGTCAACCACGCCTTCGACGAGTACCGCCGGACGCGCCGCGAGCGGGCGCATGCCGAGCTGCGCGACGAGGTCGCCGACCCCCGCCCGGCCGGTTCGGAGCGGCTCCTGAGCGACGAGCGGGCGGAACTCGTGCGGGCCGCGCTGGCCGAGCTCGAGCCGCACTACCGCGAGTCGCTCTACGCGGTCTACGTCGAGGGGCAGACGATCGCGGAGACCGCGGCCGCGCTCGGCGTTCCCGAGGGGACCGTCAAGGCGCGGCTCCACCGGGGACGGCACCTGCTGGCGGCGATCCTGCGCCGCCGCCATCCCGGGCACTTCGGAGCCTGACGATGCGCTGCGCGACCACGCGACGGGTGATCACGGAGCGGCGGGGCCGCCCCGGGAACCGGCTCTCCCCGAGCCTCGAGGCCGAGCTTGCGCGGCACCTCGACGGCTGCCCGGCCTGCGCCGCGGATGCGGCGCTGGAGTCGCTCCTGGCTCAGCAGCTTGCCCGCGGCGGGGCCGGCGCCGCGGTCCGGCCCGTGGACGTGCGGGCCCGCGTGCTGATCGCCCTCGTGAGCGAGCCTCCCGTCGATCGGCGGGCCGTGAGCCCGCGACAGCTCATCGCTGGAGCGGTCGCCGGCGGCGCGCTGGTGGCCGCGGCGGTGCTCGTCGCGGCCTGGGTGGGGCCGGTCGTCGCCGACCGGGTCGCCGGCGCCGGCGTCTGGCCGGTCCTCGGGGGATGGATCGAGCAGGGCCTGCGCACGGTGCGCGCGCTCGGCCTCGCCGCGGTCGAGAGCCTGCGCGCCGCCCTGGTCACCCTGGTCGAGCTGGTGACGGCGATCCCGGCGGTTCGACGCGCCTGGTCGTTCGCCTTCGCCGCACTCGGCCATCTCGCCCTGGCTTCGATGCTCGTCCTGTCCGCCTGGTGGATCGGGCGCGACGTCCTGCGGCCGGCCCGACGGTCGGCCCGCGAGGAGACCTTCCGATGACACGCACCGCGCCCGTCCTGCTGCTCGTGCTTGCGTTCCTGCCGGTTTTCGCCGAGGAGCCGGCGCCGGCGCCGGTCACCGAGCCGGATGCGACGGCCGCCGTGACGGAGGAACCTGCGCCGCCCGCGACGAGAGCCGTCCGCGAGCGCGTCGGGGTGCTCACCGCGATCGAGGTCGCGGCGGACGAGGTGGTCGAGGGCGACGTCGTCTGCATCGGCGGCACCGCCAGCGTGGCCGGACGGGTCACGGGCGACGTCGTCGTCGTGGGGGGGACGCTCGACCTGGCGGGCGCGGTCGAGGGGGAACTCGTCGCCGTGGGGTCTTCCGTCTCGTTCGGACCGGACGCGTCGGTGCGCGAGGACGTCGTGACCGTCGGAAGCCGCGTGGACGACGCCGGACTCGAGTACGGCGGCCAGCGGGTGAACGTGGTCCCGATTTTCGGCATCCCGACCGCGCGCGGGTCGTTCGGCGTCTTCACGTCGATCCTGGGCTGGATGGCGCTGCTGCGCGTCTTCCTGGTCTTCATCGTGATCCTGGCCTGCCTCGCGCTCGCGCCGCGCCAGGTCCAGGAGCTGAGCGAGCGGATCGGCCTGGGCTACGTGCGCGCGCTGTTCATCGGCCTGGTCGCGCACGCGGCGCTCTTCGCGATCGGACTGTTGCTGGCGATCACGGTGATCGGGCTGCCTGTCCTGCTGGCGCTGCTGGCGGCCTTCTGGCTGCTGCGGATCCTCGGTCGCGCGGGGCTGTTCCACGCCGTCGGTCTGGGGCTCGGCCGCGGGTTGTCGCGCGAGATGTCGCTCGTCGGCGCGACGCTGCTCGGATTCGTGCCGTGGGCCCTGCTCGTCGTGCTGCCCTACTTCTTCGGCTTCGCCGGGCTGATCGTGGCGATCGCGGTGCGGATCGTGCTCTGGCTGCTGGTCGACTTCCCGGCGATCGGGGTCGTGCTGGAGTGGCTCTACGAGCAGCGCCGGGTGCGACCGTCGGCCGCGATCCCGCCGACCCCGCCCGCACCGCCCGTCGTGCCGGTCTCGGTCGTAGCGCCGGCCGGCCGTCAGATCAGCGCGGCCAGCGACTCGCACGCGCCCGCGAAGGGCCGCGGCCCCGTCGGACGGTCGCGCCCGCCCGGGAACCGTGCCAGGAGCGCGTCGAGCCGCCGCGCGCTGGCGGTCACCCGGTCCGGCGGCAGGTCCCCCTGCGCGATCCGGCGCGCGAGTTCGTCGCGCGCGCGGCGCGGTGCGTCGAGGCCGTGGCAGTAGAGCGCCAGGTCGCAGCCCGCGTCGAGTGCTCGCCATGCGCGCTCGCCCGGTCCCGCACCGGTCGCGACCGCCCCCATCTCGAGATCGTCGCTGATCACGAGTCCGTCGTAGGCGATCCGCCCCCGGAGCCAGTCGCCGATCAGCGTCCGGCTGAAGGTCGCCGGTCGCGGCGCGTCGCCGTCGAGCGCGGGGTAGTGCGCGTGCGCCGTCATCACCAGCGGCGAGCGCGCGGCGAGCGCGCGGTACGGGAGGAGGTGCTCGTCCCACAGCGCGTCCGTCGACAGGGGCGAGGTGGCGAGCGCGAGGTGCGTGTCGAGGTCGGTCCCGCCGAGCCCGGGAAAGTGCTTCAGGCAGCCGGCGATCCCCGCCGCTTCCAGCCCGTCGAGTACCGCTTCGGCCACCGCCGTGACTCGTTCCGGCGCCGTTCCAAAGGAGCGATCGCCGATCGCGTTGATCCCCGGGCCGTCGTCGAGATCGACGATCGGGTGGAAGTCGACGTCGAACCCGAGCGCGGCGAGCGCGCGCCCGACCGCGGCCCAGACCGCCTGCACACGCCCCGCGCCCCAGTCGGCCTGGACCCGGCCCGGCGGCAGGCGGTGGAACAGCGGTTCGATCTCGCGCAGCCGGTTGACCCGCCCCCCCTCCTGGTCCACCGCCACGAACAGGGGCACCCCCCCGGCTTCCCGCAGGCCGACGATCAGGTCCGCCGTCTGGCCCGGCGAACGCAGGTTGCGGGCGAAGAGGATGACGCCGGCAGGACGCAGTTCCTCCAGCGCTCGCGCCTCTTCCGCCGGAAGTTCCGGCCCCGAGAGGGCGGCGACGACGAGTCGCCCGGCGGCCTGGTCGACGAAGACGGGGTCGGGATCGCGCATCACGCGATTGTCCGGAGCCGCGGCGGGCGCGTCAACGCGCCGCGGACGGGCAGGGAGGATCCGGGACCGCGAACGATAATGCCCCTTGGGATAATCTCTGTTAGTCGGTGCTTCGCGACGCTATCCGTCTTTTGTTCAGCAACTTAGCAGCAGCCTCGAATGTCCTGCAGCGACCGGGCGGAAAATCGGGGGCTTGCCGGGGGAGGGTCCCGAGGTTATCTTTCGCCTCGGCTTTTTGCCTACCTGACCAGTAAATAGACGACGAGGGCCCCCCGAGTGCTCTTCCGCCGCCAGTTCACGATCATGATCCTGCCGGACGCCCACCTGCGGCTGCGCCGGCTTCACCTTCGGGGAGCCCACTTCGTCTGGGCCCTCGCCGTGCTCGGCGTCGTCGGCGGCCTGGCCGCCAGCGCGCCGCTGCTCGGCCTCTGGGCCGGCCAGCTCTCCGGGCAACTGGCCGAAGTGAGAGAGGAGCGCGACCGGCTCGCCGAGCGCTCCCAGGAAGTCGAAGCGACGCTCTCCGACCTGCGCCGCAAGATCGACCAGTTCGAGCGCCGTACCGAGAAGATGGCCTCGCTGGCGGGACTCGACATGCAGAGCCTTTCGCGCAGCGGCCTGGGCCAGCCCAATGGCATCGCCAACATGGCTCCGGCGCTCCGTGCCGACGTGCTCAAGAGCGAGGCCGAGGATCTCAGCGACCGCAGCGCGGTGCTCGAACGCCGGCTCGAGAGGGTCGAGAACGAACTCTCCGAGCGGTCCGAGCGGCTCGCCCGCATGCCGTCGTTGCTCCCCGTTCCGGGCCTGATCGGCGGGGGTTTCGGTTGGCGCCGCGATCCCTTCACCGGCGCCCGCCAGTTCCACCGCGGCGTCGATCTCTCCGCCCCGGTCGGGACGCCGGTCCTCGCACCGGCCGACGGGATCGTGCTCGCCGCGGAGCGCGAGAGCGGCTACGGGAACGTCCTGACGGTGAGCCACGGCGACGGGATGGTGACGCGCTACGGCCACCTCGCCGGCTTCAAGGTCAAGCCCGGCCACGAGATCCGGCGCGGCGAGACGATTGCGGTCGTCGGCAGCACCGGCCGTTCGACGGGCCCGCACCTGCACTACGAGGTGCTGCTCGAAGGGCGCCAGGTCGATCCGATGGCCTACATCCTCGACGAGGGCACCGGCTTCTGAACCCGGGCCCCGCCCGCGCCACATCGCCGCCCCGATCCGCCGCCGGCCGTCCCAAGGGGCGGCCGGTCCTGCGTGCGGCTTCCGGTCATCCGGGCTAGGATCCCCGCGTTTTCCTCATCCTCCGGAAGGTCAAGATGATCGGAACCGTTCTCGGCAAGATCTTCGGCACCAGGAACGAGCGCGAGCTCAAGCGGCTGCAGCCGATCGTCGCCGCGGTCAGCGCGCTCGAGCCGGGGCTGCGCACGCTGAGCGACGAGCAGCTCCGCGGAAAGACCGCCGCGTTCCGGGAGAAGCTCGCCCAGGGGGCCGCGCTCGACGACGTCAAGGTCGAGTCCTTCGCGGTCGTGCGCGAGGCCGGCCGGCGGGTGCTCGGGATGCGGCACTTCGACGTGCAGCTGCTGGGCGGTCTCGTCCTGCACGAGGGGACGATCGCCGAGATGCGCACCGGCGAGGGCAAGACGCTCGTGGCGACGCTTCCGGCCTACCTGAACGCGCTCGAGGGAAAGGGCGTTCACGTCGTCACGGTCAACGACTACCTCGCACGCCGCGACGCCGAGTGGATGGGGCGGATCTACCGCTTCCTCGGCATGTCGGTCGGCTGCATCCAGCACGATCTCGACAAGGAATCGCGCCGGATCGCGTACACCAGCGACGTGACCTACGGCACCAACAACGAGTTCGGTTTCGACTACCTCCGCGACAACATGGAGTTCACGGCCGCGACGATGGTGCAGCAGCTGGGGCATCACTTCGCGATCGTCGACGAGGTCGACTCGATCCTGATCGACGAGGCCCGGACGCCGCTCATCATCTCGGGCCCCTCGGAAGGGGACGTCAACAAGTACTACGTCGTCGACCGGATCGTCCCCCGGCTGATCGCCGGCCGCGTCATCGCCGGGGACGTGCGGCGCGAGGACCGGGAAGAGGTGGAAGCGACCGGCGACTACATCGTCGACATCAAGGGGCGGTCGGTGACGCTGACCGAGCAGGGCGTGTCCCACACCGAGAAGCTGCTCGGGGTCTCGAACCTCTACGATCCCAAGAACATCGACCTGCTCCACGCCACGCAGCAGGCGCTGCGCGCCCACGCGCTCTACGAGCGCGACGTCGACTACATGGTCGAGGACGGCGAGGTCGTGATCGTCGACGAGTTCACGGGCCGGAAGATGCCCGGGCGCCGCTGGTCGGACGGTCTGCACCAGGCGGTCGAGGCCAAGGAAGCGGTCAAGATCCAGAGCGAGAACCAGACCCTCGCGACCATCACCTTCCAGAACTACTTCCGGATGTACGACAAGCTCTCGGGCATGACCGGCACCGCCGAGACCGAGGCCAGCGAGTTCGCGGAAATCTACAAGCTGGACGTCGTCGTGGTCCCGACCAACCAGCCGATGGTCCGGGAGGACAACCCCGACGCGATCTTCCGCTCGGAGGAGGCCAAGCTCCGGGCGGTGGTCGAGGACATCCGCGAGTTGAGCACCAAGCGCCAGCCGGTGCTGGTGGGCACCACCTCGATCGAGAAGTCGGAGAAGATCTCCGAACACCTGCGCAAGTCGGGAGTCCGGCACGAGGTGCTCAACGCGCGCCATCACGCCCGCGAGGCCGAGATCGTGGCCCAGGCCGGGCGGCTCGGCGCGGTGACGATCGCGACCAACATGGCCGGCCGCGGCACCGACATCCTGCTCGGCGGCAACGCCGAGTTCCTGGCCCGCAGCCTCGCGCTCGAGGCGACCGGCAGGGGGTGGGCCGAGTGCACGCCCGAGGAGCAGCAGGAGGCGCTGGCGAGGGCCAAGGAGTCCACTGCCCGCGACCACGAGGAGGTCGTCCGGCTCGGCGGGCTGCACATCATCGGGACCGAGCGCCACGAGGCGCGGCGGATCGACAACCAGCTGCGCGGGCGCGCCGGCCGGCAGGGAGACCCGGGAGCCTCGCGCTTCTACCTCTCGCTGGAAGACGACCTGATGAAGCGCTTCGCGTCGTGGCTGATGGAGAAGGCCCTGACCGAGGCGGACGACGTGCCGATCGAGTCCGGCATGGTGAGCAAGGCGATCGAGCGGGCCCAGAAGCAGGTCGAGGCCCAGAACTTCTCGATCCGCAAGCAGCTGCTCGAGTACGACGACGTGCAGAACACGCAGCGCCGCGAGGTCTACGCGCTGCGGCGCGAGGTCCTCGACGGCGGCGACCAGCGCGAGTACGTCATCACCAAGGCGCGGGAGCTGCTCGAGGAGCTGGTCGACGAGCACATCCCGGCCGATCCGGACGTCGAGATCCAGGCCGAGGAGCTGGCGGCCCGGGTGCTGCACTTCTACGGCTTCGAACCGTCGAAGGAGGGGATCGAGATCGAGGAGCTGGGGCGTCCGGACCTGCTCGAGAAGCTCTGGGCGGCGATCGAGCGGCGCTACCAGGCGAAGGAGCAGCACGTCGGCCTCGAGCGGATGCGCGATTTCGAGCGCTACGTGATCCTGCAGCTGATCGACCACCAGTGGAAGGACCACCTGCTCGCGCTCGACCACCTCAAGGAGGGGATCCACCTGCGCGCCTACGCGCAGAAGGACCCCAAGATCGAGTACAAGCGCGAGTCGTTCGAGCTGTTCGGCGAGATGAAGCAGCGGATCGAGGACGAGCTGGTCCGCTACCTGATGATCGTCCAGATCATGAGCCAGGAAGAGCAGGAGCGGGAGGAGGAGCGCCGCCGCCGCGAGCAGGAGGCGATCTTCCAGGCGGCGTCGCGCTCGAAGGCCGGCGAAGAGGCGAAGCAGGCCCAGACGGTCCGGAAGAAGGAAGGCTCCGAGATCGGGCGGAACGACCCGTGTCCCTGCGGGTCGGGCAGGAAGTACAAGAAGTGCCACGGGGCAGTGGCCTGATCCGGCTTCGCCTGCGGCTACGCCGGGCAAGCCCCCGTTCCGGCGCGGCTTCCGCCTCCGCTGCCTCCGATTCGCCTCCATGCGCCGCCCCGGATTTGACCGGGGCTTGCCCGGGCACCAAGTTCGTCCCGTGCCTCGCCCCTGGCCGGGCCTGCCCGGCGTAGCCGAAGGCGAAGCCGGGAGACCGCATGCCCCTCACCCTCGAAGTCATCGAGTGGCGCCAGGACGACGGAACCGAGATCGTGCACCGGGTCGAACCGGGCGGCGAGATCAAGCTGGGCGCCCAGCTCACGGTCACCGAGAGCCAGTGGGCGGTCTTCTTCAAGGACGGACGGGCCTACGACGTCTTCGAGGCCGGCCGGCACCTGCTCGACACGAAGAACATCCCGCTGCTGGTCGAGGTGCTGAAGCTCCCCTACGGCGGCCGCTCGCCGTTCCGCGCCGACGTCTACTTCGTCGCACGCAAGCTGTTCGCGGACCAGAAGTGGGGGACGCGCGAGCCGGTCGTCTTCCGCGACCCGCAGTTCGGCATGCTGCGGCTGCGGGCCCACGGCCGCTACGCGATCCACGTCGCCGAGCCGCGGAAGTTCGTGAATGTCCTGGTCGGCACGCTCGGCCGCTACACCACGGCCCAGCTCGAGGACTACCTGCGCGAGGTGATCGTCGCCCGGCTGAACGACGCGCTGGGCGAGCTGGCGATCCCGCTGCTCGATCTTCCGCGCCAGTACGACGAGATCGCCGAGGAGCTGAAACGCCGGATCGCGCCGGACGTCGCGCGGCTCGGCCTCTCGCTCCCGGCGTTCTACATCGGCGCGATCGTCCCGCCCGAGGAGGTGGCCCGGGTGATCGACGAGCGCTCGTCGATGGCGGCGGTCGGCCTCGAGGGCGACTACCTGCGCTTCAAGGCCGCGCGGGCGCTGGGGGACGCCGCCGCCGGGAGCGGCGGCGCGGCGGGCGAGGCCGCGGCCGGAGGGGCGGCCGCGGGGATGGGGCTCGGGGTCGGCGCGGGACTCGGGATGGCGCTGCCGGGGATGCTGCGCGAGCTTGCGGTGCGGGGGCCGGCGGCGAGCGCCGGCTGCGCGCGCTGCCAGGCCGCGCTGCCGCACGGCGCTCGCTTCTGCCCGCAGTGCGGCGCGCCGCAGGGCGGCTGATCGCCGCTCGGCACCGCGGGTGGACGGGGGCGAGCCCCGCCGCATAGAATCCCCGCCTCTCCCAAGGCGGCGCATCCATGCTCGACGAGACTCCCCCGATCGGACTGACGTTCGACGACGTTCTCCTCCTTCCCGGGTACTCGGAGGTCATCCCGAGCGAGGTCGACACGCAGACCCGCTTCACCCGGGGGATCGCGCTCCGGATCCCGCTCGTCTCGGCCGCGATGGACACCGTGACCGAGGCCCGGCTGGCGATCGCGATCGCCCAGCAGGGCGGGATCGGCATCCTGCACCGCAACCTGCCGATCGCCGACCAGGCCTCCGAGGTGGACAAGGTCAAGCGCTCGGAGTCGGGGATGATCGTCGACCCGATCACGATGACCGCCGACCGGGCCGTGCGCGACGCGCTGGAGCTGATGGCCCGCTACAAGATCTCGGGCGTCCCGATCACCGACGAAAAGGGCCATCTGGTCGGGATCCTGACCAACCGCGACCTGCGCTTCTGCACCCACCCCGAGCTGCCGATCAGCGATTTCATGACCAAGGACGGCCTGATCACGGTCCCCGAGGGGACCGATCTCGACCGCGCGCAGGAGCTGCTGCACAAGCACCGGATCGAGAAGCTGCTGGTCGTCGACAAGGACTACCGCCTCAAGGGGCTGATCACCTACAAGGACATCCAGAAGCGGATCGACTACCCGCACGCCGCGAAGGACGGCCAGGGCCGGCTGCGGGTCGGGGGCGCGCTGGGGACCGGAGCCGACACGCTCGAGCGCTGCGCGGCGCTGGTCGAGGCCGGCGTCGACGCGGTCGTGGTCGATACCGCGCACGGCCACTCGCGGCGGGTGCTCGAGGTGGTCGACCGGGTGCGCGACCGCTTCCCGGGCCTGCAGATCGTGGCCGGCAACATCGGCACCGAGGAGGGTGCGCGGGCCCTGGTCGAGCGCGGGGTGGACGCGGTCAAGGTCGGCGTCGGGCCGGGGAGCATCTGCACCACGCGGATCGTCAGCGGCGCCGGCGTGCCGCAGCTGTCCGCGATCGCGGCGGCGGTCCGGGCCTGCCGGCCGAAGGGGATCCCGGTGATCGCCGACGGCGGGGTCAAGTTCTCCGGCGACGTCACCAAGGCGCTCGCCTCCGGGGCCGACACCGTCATGATCGGCTCGCTCTTCGCGGGGACCGAGGAGTCGCCGGGGGAGACCGTCCTCTACCAGGGACGGACCTTCAAGGAGTACCGCGGGATGGGCTCGCTCGGGGCGATGCGGAAGGGGCTCTCGCGCGACCGCTACGCCCAGGACGACCAGTACGACGAGAAGAAGCTCGTCCCCGAGGGGATCGAGGGGCGGGTCCCGTACAAGGGGCGGATCCGCGAGATGGTCTACCAGCTCGTGGGGGGGCTGCGGGCCGGGATGGGCTACTGCGGGGCCCGCTCGATCGCCGAGCTGCAGGAGAACGCGCGGTTCGTGCGGATCACCGGGGCCGGGCTGCGCGAGTCGCATGCCCACGACGTGATCATCACCAAGGAAGCGCCGAACTACAGCCTCGAGTAGGGGCCTCCCTGGGGGGACTGCCCGGACCGGCCGCGGGCGGACCCGCCGGCTCCGGTGCCCCCGGCGCCGCTCGCTGACTCGCGGTTCCGCGCCGGGAGGGTAGAATCTCCCGGTTTGGGCGGGGCCACGCGAGATGATCGAACGGCGACAGGTGATCGTGCTCGAGTCGGTGCGGCGCTTTCTGCGCCGTTCCGCCCACACGCACCTCGTCAACCTGCTCGCCAAGGTCCGCCCGCCCGATTTCGGGCCGATCTACGAGAAGCTCTCCGAGCGCGAGCGGGTCGCCCTCTTCCGGCTGCTGGCGACGCGCGACCCCGAGCTGGGGGCGGGTTTCCTGGTCGAGCTGCCTCACGAGACCGGGCCCGACCTGCTGCGGCTGCTCGGCCCCGAGGCTGCGGCGCGCCTGCTCGAGAAGTGCGCCGAGGACGACGCCGCGGACCTCCTGGCGCGCCTCGACGACGAGGAGAGCCGCCAGGTCCTCGACGGGATGCGTCCGGAGGACAAGGCCGGCGTCGAGAAGCTGCTGATCTACGCCGACGAGACCGCCGGGCGGATCATGACCCCCGACGTCTTCAGCCTCCACGAGGAGACGACGGTCGAGAAGGCGACCGCCGCGCTGCGCTCGCGCGAGAGCATCGAGATCGCCTTCTACCTCTACGTCGTCGACGACCGCAAGCACCTGGTCGGCGTGGTCTCGCTGCGCGAGCTGCTGCTCAATCCCGCCGACGCGAAGCTGAAGGACATGATGAACGCCGACCTGATCACGGTTCGCACCGACGCGGACCAGGAAGAGGTCGCGCGGATCGCCTCCAAGTACGACCTGCTCGCGATCCCGGTCGTGGACGAGCAGGGGCGGCTGGCGGGCGCGGTGTCGATCGACGACGTGATCGACGTCCTGCGCGAGGAGGCGACGGAGGACATCCTCCGGATGGCCGGCACCTCGGAGGAGGAGCGGATCCAGCCGTCGATCGGCAAGTCGGTCCGGACCCGCGCCCCGTGGCTGGCGGCGACCTTCGTCGGCGGGCTCGCGGCGGCGGTGATCATCTACCGGCTGTCAGGAATCCTCGCCGGCTTCGTCGGGCTCGCCGCCTTCTTCCCGATCATCCTCGGGACCTCCGGCTCGGCCGGGAACCAGTCGGCGACGGTGATCATGCGCGGCCTGGCCACCGGCCGGATCCGCGAGGGGATGTACCTCTCGACGCTGGCCCGCGAGGCCGGCGTCGGCGGGCTGCTCGGGCTCGCCTACGGGCTGCTGCTGGTGCTCGGCTCCTCGCTGATCGTCGGGAGCGCGGGGATCTCGGCGCAGGGCGTCGGCGGCGTCGTCCGCGTCGCGATCGTGATCGGCCTGTCGCTCGCGCTCTCGATCGTCACCGCGACGGTCCTCGGGTCGGTCGTCCCGCTCGTGCTGCAGCGCCTCAAGCTCGACCCGGCGACCTCGACCAGCCCGCTGGTCACCTCGACCGTCGACGTCATGGCCTCGCTGATCTTCCTCGGCCTCGCGAGCCTCGCGCTCGCCGCGTACGCCCCGTGAGCCGGCACGCCGAGTCGGAAGCGATCGTGCTCGACGCGCGGCTCGCCGGGGAGGCGGACCGGCGCGTGCTGCTGCTCTGCGCCTCGGGGGAGCTGGTGCGCGGCGTGGCCCACTCGGCCGCGCGCTCGCGCAAGCGCTTCGGCGGCGCGCTGCAGCCCGGGGCGCGGGTGCAGGCGCGCTGGTCGGTGCGGCGCGAGGGGGCCGAAGCGGTCCTGGAGGAGGCGCACCTCGTCGCCTCGCCGCCGCCGGGCGACCCGCTCGAACGGCTCTATGTCGCGGCGCACCTGCTGGAACTGGCCGGTGCTTTCGCGCGCGAAGGGGCCGAGGACCCGCGCCTGTACCGCCTGCTCTCGGCCTGCCTCGACGCGCTCGGCGGCGGGGCGCCGCCCGACCCGCTGGCGCGCTACGCCGAGGCCTGGACGCTGCGTCTCGCCGGGCTGCTCGGCGACCTCGCGGCCTGCGACGAGTGCGGCGCCCCGCTCGCCGGCCGGCGCGCGCAGCTGGCCCCCGAGAGCGGGGCCTTCTGCGCCGCGCACGGCGTACCGGGGGCCCGCACGCTGGGGCCGGGCGCGACCGGCTGGCTGGCTGCGACCGTGCGCGTCGGCCCGTCCGCGCTGCCGGACCTCCCGGCGCCGGTCGGGCGCGAGCTGGCGGGCGCACTGCCCGCGCTCGTCGTCGCCTTCACCGGCCGGCCGCTCGTCGCCTGGCCGGCCCTCACCACGCTCCGCGCGGAGCGGCCGCGCGCGGCCCGGCGGATCCCCGCCGCGCCCGCCGGGAAGGACAGCGCGTGAACGACACCTTCAAGATGACGCTCCAGGAGATGTTCCTGGCGCTCTCCCGCTTCTGGGCCGACCGCGGCTGCATCGTGCACCAGCCCTTCGACAAGGAAGTCGGCGCCGGGACGATGCACATCGAGACCTTCTTCCGCAGCCTCGGACCCGCGCCGTGGCGGGTGGCGTACTGCCAGCCGTCGCGCCGGCCGGCCGACGGGCGCTACGCGCTGAACCCGATGCGCGTCTACGAGCACTTCCAGTACCAGGTGATCCTCAAGCCCTCGCCACCCGACGTCCAGGACCTCTACCTCGACTCGCTCAGGGCGCTGGGGGTCGATCCTGAAGTCCACGACGTCCGCTTCGAGGAGGACAACTGGGAGTCGCCGACGCTCGGCGCGGCGGGGGTCGGCTGGCAGGTCACGATGGACGGGATGGAGATCTCGCAGTTCACCTACTTCCAGGTGATGGGGGGAGCGGAACTCGCGCCGGTGCCGGTCGAGCTGACCTACGGGCTCGAGCGGATCTGCATGTTCGTCAACGACATCCGCGACATCTTCGACATCCCGTGGGCGCGCGCGCCGTGGGCCCCGGAGGGGGTCGTCCGCTACCGCGCGCTGCGCGAGCGGGCCGAGCGCGAGCTGTCGGCCTACTCCTTCGAGGAAGCCGACGTGGAGGGGCACCGGCAGGCGTTCGACGTCGCCGAGCGCGAGGCCCAGCGCCTGCTGGCGCGGACGAAGCCCGGCCCGGACGGGGACGCGGTGCCGGCCGCGCTGCTCGTTCCGGCCTACGAGCGGGTGCTGGAGGCTTCGCACCTGTTCAACGTGCTCGGCGCGCGGGGCGCGCTGTCGGTCACCGAGCGGCAGGCGATGATCCAGCGCATCCGGCGCCTCGCGGTGCTGTGCGCGAAGACCTGGCTCGGCGCGGGGGAGGCCGCCTGATGCAGACCGCCGACCTGCTGATCGAGCTGGGCACGGAGGAGATCCCGGCCCGGATGCTGCCCGCGGCGGCGGCCGACCTCGAGGCGCTCACGCTCGAGCTGCTCGACCGCGCCGGCCTGCCGCACGGCGCCGCCCGCCGCTACTGGACCCCGCGGCGCCTCGCGGTGCGGGTCGCGGACGTTGCCGGAGCGACCCCGGCGCGGGAGGAGCTGCTGCTCGGGCCGCCGGCGGCCGCGGCCTGGGACGCGGCGGGCCGGCCGACGAAGGCGCTCGAAGGGTTCGCGCGCAAGACCGGTCGCGACGCGGCGGGGTTCGCGCGGGTCGAGACGCCGAAAGGGATCTACGCCGGGGCGACGGTGACCGCGGGGGGCGACTCGCTGGCCGCGGTGCTGGCCGCCGGCTTCGCGCCCGCGGTGGCGCGGATGACCTTCGCCAAGATGATGCGCTGGGGCGACGGCTCGGCGCGATTCGTCCGCCCCGTGCACTGGATCCTCGCGCTGTTCGGTGGCGAGGTCGTGCCGCTCGAGCTGTTCGGGATCCGGTCGGGGCGCACGTCGCGCGGGCACCGCGTGCTGGGGCCGGGGCCGTTCGAGATTCCCGACGCCGCGGCCTGGGAGGCGACGCTCGAGCGTCACGGCGTCGTGGCCGACCCCGTCGCCCGCCGCGCGCGCCTCGAGCAGCAGCTCCACGCGCTGGCCGGCGCGCAGGGGGGCGCGCTGGCCGAGGACGGCGGCCTGCTCGACGAGTCGGCCGATATCGTCGAGTACCCGGGCGCGCAGCTCGGTCGCTTCGAGCCGCACTTCGTGCGCGACCTGCCGGCCGAGGTGCTCGGATCGTGCCTCAAGACGCACCAGAAGGGGTTCTGCGTCCGCGGGACGGACGGCCTGCTGCCGCTGTTCGCGGTCGCGGTCAACCGCCCCGACGATCCCGAGGGGCACGTCCGGCGCGGCCACGAGTGGGTCGTGTCGGGGCGGCTCGAGGACGCGCTCTTCTTCTGGAACGAGGACCGGCGCCAGCCGCTCGCAGCGCGGGCCGCCAAGCTGGAAGGGATCGTCTTCCAGCGCGAGCTGGGCACCTACGCGGCCAAGACGCGGCGCGTGGCGCAGCTGGTCCGCGGCCTCGCGGGGCCGGCCGGGCTCGACGCCGCGGGCAGCGCGGCCGCCGGGCGCGCCGCCGAGCTTTCGCGCTGCGACCTCCCGACCGGGCTGGTCGGGGAGTTCCCGGAGCTGCAGGGGATCTGCGGTGGCCTGCTCGCGCGCGCCGACGGCGAGCCGGAAGCGGTCGCCCGCGCGATCTACGACCTCTACCTTCCGGCGGCGCCCGACGACCCGCTGCCGCTGACCGCCGAGGGCCGGATGCTCGGCCTGGCCGACCGCCTCGACACGCTGGCCGGCGGCTTCGCCGCGGGCCTGGTGCCGAGCGGCAGCTCGGACCCGTTCGCGCTCCGCCGCGCCGGGATGGGCGCGATCCGCCTGGCGCTCGCCGAGCCGGCAATCGACCTCTCGGACGCGGTGCGCGGGGCGGTGCTCGGTTACCGCGGCGGCGAGACCGGTCCCGACATGACGGCCCGCGCGGACCAGACCGTCGCGACGCTCGTCGCGTTCCTGCTCGAGCGCTTCGGCGTGCTGGCCGAGCGCGACGGGGCCCGCTACGACGAGATCGCGGCGACGACGGCGCGGGTCGGCGCGACTCCCGGCAGCCCGTTCCGTCCGGCCGACCTGTGGCGGCGCCTCGCCGCGCTGCGCGCCTTCCGCGAGAGCGAGGACTTCCTCGCCCTCGCCGCCGCCGCCAAGCGGGTGCGCAACATCCTCGCCCAGGCCGACGAGCGCGGCGACGGTTACGCGGCCGGGGACGGTGAAGCGGCGCTCCGCGAGCCGGAAGAAGTGCGCCTCGCGGGGTCGATCGGCACCGCCGAGCGCGAGCTCGCGGCGGCTGCGGCCGCCGGGGACTACGAACGGGCGCTGGCGCACGTTGCGCGGCTGCGGCCCGACGTCGACCTGTTCTTCGACAGGATCCTGGTGATGGACAAGGACCCCGTCCTGCGTCGCGCGCGGCTCTCGCTGCTGGACCGCGTGGCGCGTGCGACGCACGGGGTGGTGGACATGGCGGAGCTGGTGGTCGCGGGCTGAGCCTGCGCGGCCCGGCTTCGCCGCAGACGACGGACGACGACGCACGACGACATTGAAGGAGACGGCATGAGCAGCAAGTGGGTCTACCGGTTCGGCGGGGGCTCCGCGGAAGGCAGCGCCGGGATGAAGGAGCTGCTTGGCGGCAAGGGCGCGAACCTGGCGGAGATGGCCAGCCTGGGGCTTCCGGTTCCGCCGGGATTCACGATCACGACCGAGGTCTGCACCTGGTACTACGACCACGGCAAGAGCTATCCCGCGGAGCTCGCCGCCCAGGTCACGGCCGCGCTGGCCGAGGTCGAGCGCGAGACGGGGATGAAGTTCGGCGATCCGTCCAACCCGCTGCTGGTGTCGGTCCGCTCCGGCGCGCGCAGCTCGATGCCGGGCATGATGGAGACCGTGCTCAACGTCGGCCTGACGCTCGACGACGATCCCGGGGCTGATCGAAGAAGACCGGCAACGAGCGGTTCGTGCTACGACGCCTACCGCCGCCTGATCATGATGTACTCCGACGTCGTCATGGAGAAGGCCGCGGGCGTCGAGCCGGCGGAAGGGAAGGGGATCCGGGCCAGCAGCTCGACCGGATGCTCGCCGAGCTGAAGAAGTCGAAGGGCTACGCCTCGGACGCCGACCTCGCGGTCGAGGACCTGCGGGACGCTCGTCGCGCGCTTCAAGGTCCGAGGTCCGGGAGGTCCTCGGCAAGGACTTCCCCGACGACGCCGATGGAGCAGCTCTGGGGCGGCATCGGCGCGGTCTTCTCGTCGTGGAACGGCAAGCGCGCGGTCTCCTACCGCCGCATCGAGGGGATCCCGGACGAGTGGGGCACCGCGGTCAACGTCCAGGCGATGGTCTTCGGCAACATGGGCGACAGCTCCGCCACCGGCGTCGCCTTCACCCGCAACCCGGCCACCGGCGAGAACAAGTTCTACGGCGAGTGGCTGGTCAACGCCCAGGGCGAGGACGTCGTCGCCGGGCATCCGCACCCCGAACCCGCTCAACGAAGCGACCAAGAGCGACCAGAACCGCCACCTGCCGTCGCTCGAGACGGCGATGGCCGTCGGCCTACCGCCAGCTCGACGAGATCCGCACCCGGCTCGAGAAGCACTTCACCGACATGCAGGACATCGAGTTCACGATCCAGGACGGACGGCTCTGGATGCTGCAGTGCCGCATCCGGCAAGCGCACCGGGACCGCGGCGCTGAACATGGCGATGGACATGCTGGCCGAGCAGCTGATCGACGAGAAGGAGGCGGTGCTCCGCGTCTCGCCGGCCCAGCTCGACGAGCTGCTCCACCCGATCGTCGACCCGGCAGCCGAGAAGAGCGCGAAGCCGCTCGCTACGGGGCTGCCCGCGGGGCCGGGCGGCGCCTGCCGGGCAGGTCGTCTTCACCGCCGACGACGCGGTCGCGTGGGCGCAGGCAGGGCAAGAAGGTCGTGATCCTCGTGCGCGAGGAGACCAACCCCGAGGACGTCGAGGGGATGCGGGCCGCCGAGGGCATCCTGACCGCCCGCGGCGGCATGACCAGCCACGCCGCACTCGTCGCCCGCGGCTGGGGCAAGTGCTGCATCGTCGGCTGCCGGCGCGCTCGCAGGTCGATGTCCACGCGAAGACGGTCAGCGTCGGCGGCACGACCCTCAAGGAGGGGGACTGGGTCACCCTCAACGGGACCCGGGGACGGGTCTACGCCGGCCGGCTGGCGATGATCGAGCGCCGCGGAGAACCCGCGCTTCGTCGAGTTCATGAAGATCGTCGACCGCTACCGGACGCTGGGCGTGCGGACCAACGCCGACACGCCGGACGACGCGCTCAAGGCGCGCGGTTTCGGCGCCGAGGGGATCGGGCTGTTCCGGACCGAGCACATGTTCTACGGCAAGCACTCGGAGCAGCCGCTGTTCCTGCTGCGCAAGATGATCGTCTCGCGCACCGAGGCCGAGCGCCGCGCCGCGCTCGACGAGCTCTTCCCGTTCGTCAAGAAGGACATCAAGGACACCCTGGCGGTGATGGACGGCCTGCCGGTCACGATCCGGCTGCTCGACCCGCCGCTGCACGAGTTCGTGCCGCACCGGCCCGAGGAGCGGGCGCGAGCTCGCCGAGGCGCTCGGGATCGACAAGGCGGAGCTCGACAAGCGGGCCGACGGCGCTGCACGAGTCCAACCCGATGATGGGGCACCGCGGCGTGCGCCTGGGCGTCACCTTCCCCGAGATCTCGGAGATGCAGGTCCGCGCGATCCTCGAGGCGGCGGTCGAGCTGATCGAAGGAAGGCAAGGCGGCCTACCCGGAGATCATGGTCCCGGTCGTCGGGATCAAGGCCGAGCTCGATCACCAGAAGGCGATCGTCGAGCGGATCCACCGCCGAGGTCGCGGCGAAGTACGGCGTGCCGAAGATCGAGTTCCTCTACGGGACGATGATCGAGGTCCCGCGCGCCGCCCTCACGGCCGACCAGATCGCCGAGACGGCGGAGTTCTTCTCGTTCGGGACCAACGACCTGACGCAGATGACCTTCGGCTTCTCGCGCGACGACATCGGCGGCTTCGTGCCGGACTACATCGAGAAGAAGATCCTCCCCGCCGACCCGTTCCAGATCCTCGACCGGGAAGGGCGTCGGCCAGCTCGTGACGATCGGCGATCGAGCGGGGCCGCAAGGCCCGCCCGACGCTGAAGATCGGGATCTGCGGCGAGCACGGCGGCGAGCCCTCCTCCGTCGAGTTCTGCCACCACGCGGGCATGAACTACGTGTCCTGCTCGCCCTTCCGCGTTCCGATCGCCCGCCTCGCCGCCGCCCAGGCGGCGCTCGGCGCGCGCTGACGAAGAGACGAACTCCCCGATGAAGAAGACCTTCGTACTCGACACGAACGTCCTGCTCCACGACCCGAACAGCCCGTTCTCCTTCGCGGACAACGACGTCGTGATCCCGATCGCCGTGATCGAGGAGATCGACCGCTTCAAGAAGGAGATGACCGAGGTCGGTCGGAACGCGCGCGCGGTCAGCCGGACCCTCGACCGGCTGCGCGAGCAGGGGCACCTGACGGACGGGGTGCCGACGCCGGGCGGAGGGACGCTGCGGATCCACCTCGGCGTCCCGATCCCGCGCGACTTCCCGTTCATGGACGGCCGCGACGCGGCCGACATGCGGATCCTCGCGCTGGCCTGGGAGCTGTCGCGCAGCCACCCCCCGGTCCAGTTCATCACGAAGGACACCAATCTCCGGCTCAAGGCCGACGCCGTCGGGGTGTACGCCGAAGACTACGTCGAGCGCAGCATCGTGCCCGACACCGAGTGGCACGGCTGGCGCGAGGTGGCGGTCCCCCGCGAGGTGCTCGACCGGCTGTTCGCCGAGAAGGCCCTGCCGGCGAGCGACCTCGGGATCGAGGACCCCGGGCCCAACGTCGGGCTCCTGCTGCGCGACCTCGGCGATCCGCAGCACACCGCGCTGGCGCGGCGCCGGCCACGCCAGCCGGTCGTGACGCCGATCGTCCTTCCGAAGTCGGTCTCGGGGATCAAGCCGCGCAACGTCGAGCAGAAGTTCGCGCTCGACCTGCTGCTCGACAAGGAGGTCCCGCTGGTCACGCTGGTCGGCAAGGCCGGGACCGGCAAGACGCTGCTGGCCCTCGCGGCCGGCCTGATGCAGACCGTCGAGAAGCCGATCTACCGCCGGCTGGTCGTCGCGCGCCCGATCTTCCCGATGGGCCGCGACCTCGGCTACCTGCCGGGCGACCTGGACGAGAAGCTCCGCCCGTGGATGCAGCCGATCTGGGACAACCTCGAGTTCCTGCTCGGCGAGTTCGACGCGTCGACCGGGCCGGACGGCCACCCGATCGAGCAGTTGATCGACCGCGGGACGCTCGAGATCGAGGCCCTGACCTACATCCGCGGCCGCTCCCTGCCGCGCCAGTTGATGATCGTCGACGAGGCCCAGAACCTGACCCCGCACGAGGTCAAGACCGTGATCACGCGGGTCGGGGAGGATGCCAAGATCGTGCTCACGGGCGACCCCGCCCAGATCGACAACCCCTACGTGGACGCCTCGAGCAACGGGCTGTCCTACGCCTCGCAGCGGCTGCGGGGCGAGCCGCTGGCGGGGACGGTCGTGCTGACGCGTGGCGAGCGATCGACGCTGGCCGAGATGGCGGCAGACCGGCTCTGAGCCGGAGGCTTACCCGGAGTTGACGCACCCGGGGGGCGCTGTTACCTTACCGAGCCTTTTTCCGGCCACGACCCGCTGCGCGCGGCGGGCCTCGGGTTGGGGGAGACGAATGAGGAAGCGCGAGCGCGACAAGTTCCTGAAGCTGCTCGAGACGCGTCGGCAGACCCTCCTTGCCCGTTCGGCCCGCACCGCCGAGGAAGGCCGCGAAGTCGTGCCCGAGGGGGGCGAGGACTACGTCGACGACGCCGTGACCCACTACACGCGGGAGTTCCTGCTCTCGCTCTCCGACCTCGAGCGGCGCCAGGTGCTGCAGGTCGAAGAGGCGATCGTCCGGGTCCGGGAAGGGACCTTCGGCGAGTGCATGTCGTGCGGGGACGAGATCGAGCCCAAGCGGCTCGAGGCGGTCCCCTGGGCCCGCTACTGCGTCTCGTGCCAGGAGATCGCCGAGAAGGAAGAGCTGGCCGAGCGCTACCACGTGCGGGACATCTCCGAGGAAGAAGAGTAGGCGCGGTCATGTCCGGCCCCGGCACGGCGGTGGTCAGCGGCCGGGGCGCGCGCCGGGCCCGTCGCGGCCACCCCTGGATCCATCGCGAGGACCTTCGAGCCGCCGAGGCGGATCCCGGCGAGATCGTGCGCGTGCTCGACGCCTCCGGCGCGCCGTGCGGCTGGGCCGCGTACTCTCCCGCTTCGCGGATCGTGCTCCGGATCGTGCGCCGCGGCGGCGCAGCCGGTGATGCGCCCCCCGCCGAGGCCTTCTGGTCGGCCCGGCTCGAGCGGGCGCTCTCCGCGCGCGGCGCGGCCGCCGCTGCAGGGCCGGGCTGCGCGCGGCTGCTGCACGCCGACGCCGACGGTTTTCCGGGCCTGACGGTCGACCGCTACGGCACTCACCTGGTCGTGCAGCGCACGACCGCCTGGGCCGAACGGCACGCCGGCCCCCTGCTCGAGCAGTTGGCGGCGCGCGTCGGTGCGGAGTCGATCCTGGCCCGCGACGACGCTCCGGGACGCGAAGCGGAGGGGCTGCCGCGGGCCGTGACCCAGCTGCTCGGCACGACGCCGGCGCTGATCGAGGTCGAGGCCGGCGGCGCCATGCGCCGCGTCGACCCCCGGCTCGGCCACAAGACGGGGCTCTACCTCGACCAGCAGGAGAACCAGCGGCGCGCGGCGGACTGGTTCGCCGAGGGGCCGGTGCTGGACGCGTTCTGCGCCGAAGGGGGGTTTGCTCTCCCGCTGGCGGCAGCCGGCCGGCCGGTGGTCGCGGTCGACCAGTCCCGGCCCGGCCTCGAGCGGGCCCTCGCCGCGGCCGAAGCGGCGGGCCTCGCCGAGCGGATCGAGTTCATCCACGGCAACGTCTTCGACCTGCTCGCCGCCTCCGAGGACGAAGGGCGACGCTTCCCGGCGATCGTGCTCGATCCGCCTCCCTTCGCCCGCCGCCGCTCGGCCGCCGCCGGGGCGGCGCGGGGCTACCGCGACCTGCATCGGAGAGCGCTGCGCTGCCTGGCGCCGGGCGGCAGAATGGCGACGTTCTGCTGCACCGCAACGGTCGGGGCCGAGGAGTTCGAAGCGATGGTGCGGGAGGGTGCCGAGGAGGCCGCGGCCGCGCTGACGGTGCTGGCCCGCCTCGGTCCTGCGGCCGATCACCCGGAGCGGATCGAACTGCCCGAGAGCCGCTACCTGAAAGGTCTCCTGCTGCAGCGGGACGCCGACTGAGGACCCGTGCGACGCATCCTGCGCGTGCTGGCGATCGGATTCGCGGTCCTTGCCGCCCTGTTCGGCGTGCTGTGGGTGATCGTCTCCTCGTCGTGGACCGAGGACCGCGTCCGCCGGCTGCTGGTCGAGCAGCTGGGGCGCGAGCTGGGCGGCCCGGTCGAGATCGCGGAACTCTCGCTGCGGCTCGCGCGGGCGGAGGCCCAGGTCAAGGGGCTCGCGCTGCGCGGCGGCACCGGCCTGGTCGGCGAGCTCGAACTGCGGGAGGGGACGGTCCGGCTCTCGCGGCGAGCCCTGCTCGCGGGGCTGGTCCGCCCGGTCCGGATCGAGGTCGACGGCCTCTCGATCACGCTCGCCGAGACCCCGCCGGACGGCGCGCCGGACGAACCGCTCGACCTGTCCTTTCTCTCGCGCCTGCGGCGGCTGCGGGTCAGCGACGGGACGCTCCACTACCGCGGGAAGGACGAGCGGTTCGCGTTCGACGTCGACGGAATCGAGATCGACGGGACGCCTGTCCGCAACGGCACGAGCGGGACCCTGGCCGCCGGTCCGGCGCGGATCGAGCGCCCCGGCGCGGCGCCGCTCGTCATCGAGCGGGTCGCGGCGCGCTTCGCGTGGCACGCCCCGCGCCTCGACCTGGAGAGCATCGAGCTGGAGGCGCTCGAGAGCAGCGCTCGGCGGCTCCGCGAGCGTGGCGTTCCTGCCGCAGGGGGTCGCGGCCAGCGTCGACGCGCGCGGCACGGCCACGCTCGAGACCCTGCTCGGGGAGGTCGTGCCCGAGCTGACCGGCCGGATCACCTTCGACGGCGGTTTCCGGCTGGACGAGGACGGGAGCTGGACCGGCCGCTCCCGGCTGGCGAGCGACGGGATGCTCCGCTTCCGCCGCACCGAGGTGGCGAAGCTCGAGGCGCTGCTCCTGGCGGACCCCGAGGGGATCCGGATCGTCGAAGGGCGCGCGGACTCTCCCACGGGGACGACGGTCGAGCACCTCGAGGTCTCGGTCCGCAACGGCACGATCGAGGCCGGGGCCGACGGGAACCTCGTGTCGACGGACATCTTCCCCAGCCTCGGGCTGCCGCGGGACCTCGTCATGGGCGCGGGTCGCTACAAGGCGCGGCTCTGGCGCGCGGCCGCCGGCGAGCCGCTGCGCTGGAGCGTCGACGCGACCCCGGTTCCCGCGGCCGGGGCCGCGAACGCGCTCGACGGCCGCTTCACCGGGGAGGGGGGTGGCGGCCGGATCGCGCTCGCCTTCGACGGTGCGTGGGGCCGATCGGGGCTCACCTTCCGCCTGCGGGGAGACGACGCGGTCCAGCTCGACGGGCTGACGATCGAGGCGGGGCTCGATGCGCCGGACGCGACCTCGGCGCGCGCCGCGTTCGGGCACCTGCTCGCGCAGGGACGCGAGATCGGCCTCGAGCTGCCGCTCGAGACGACTCCGGTGCCGGACGGGCCGATGGCGGTCGACGCGACGGTCCGGCTCGTCGCCGGCAAGCTGACCGGGCTCGAAGCGACCGTCGACCTCGACGGCGTTCACCTCGGACGAGCCCGCTTCGAGCGCTACCACGGGCGCTTCGAGGAGATCGCCCGCGGCCACTGGAAGCTGGCGATGGACGCCGCCGACGCCGCGGCCGGCCGGGTGGAGGCGGAACTCGAGATCCCGCCGGGAAACAGCCTCGGCATCCGGGCCCGCGCGAGCGAGGCCGACTACGACGCCGTGACGGAGATCGTGCGCGCGATCGGGATCGAGCTCGAGCTTCCGGAAGGGCGCGGCCTGGTCACCGGGACGATCGACGGCGAGTGGTCGCCCACGGCCGCCGACCTGGCTTTCGACGCCGCGACCGAGCTGACGATCGGCAATGCCACGCCGGCCGCGGTCGCGGCGCGCGGGCGGCTGACGAACGAGGCGGTGCGGATCGACGACGGCCGTCTCCGCCTTCCGGGGCTCGAGGCGACCTTCGCGGGCGACGTCGGTCTGCCGTCGTCACGGGGCCCGCTCGCCGCCGCACTGCGCTCGCACGTCACGGTGGACCTCGGGCCGCTCTTCGCCTGGCTCGACTTCGGCGAGGCGACGGGAACGGTCGAAGGCGACGTTGGCGGGACGTTCGAGAGCCTCGAGAAACCGTTGCCGCTCGACGGGAGCGTTTCCTGGAAGGGGCTGAGCGTGGCCGGCGTCCGCATTCCCGAGGGGACGGCGGCGCTGACGCGGCGCGACGACGGGTTCGAGCTGGCCTCGACGGCCGGTCGGCTCGACCACCGGCTGGTGATCGAGGGGCCGATCGGCAACCCCTACTTCGCGCTCGACACCCGCTCCGACGGCCTGCCGCTCCAGGACCTGGCGGCCGAAGCGCCCGACACCGCATCTGCGGTGCAGGCGGAGGGGCGCGGCACGCTGCGCGTGGAGGGACTGCTGCGCGAGCGCCCGACCTGGCACGGCAGCCTGGCGCTCGAGGGACTCGCCCTGGCGGGCGCCACGATCGAGGCCCAGCTCGAGCAGCCGGCCCGGATCGAGCTCGAGCGCGGCGGACGGCTCGTCGTGGTGTCGCCGGTCCGGCTCGTCACCGCCCGCGACAGCCGGCTGACGATCGAGGGCGACTACGGCCTGTGGGGAAGCGGGGAGGGACAGCTGGGGCTCGTGATCACCGGCACCGTCGACCTGGCGATTCTCGAGATCTACAGCAGCGACATCGTCTCCTCCGGGAGCGTGACGGCGACGCTCAAGGTCGGCGGCACGAGCGATCACCCCGAGCTGTTCGGGGCGATGAAGGTCTCCGGGGGCCGCGTGCTCTACGTGCCGTTCGGCCAGACCGTGGACGGGATCGAGGGGGAGATCGACTACGACGGCACGGAAGCGACCATCCGCAGCCTGACCGGCCAGAGCGGCGGCGGCAGGATCGAGGTCGAGGGACGGATCGCGATCGCCGACCTCGCGCCCGAGCGGCTCGATCTCCGGACCACGGTGCGCAACGTCGCCGTCGCCTATCCGCGCGGCTTCGTCGGCCGCTACGACGCCGACGCAACGGCCACGGGAACGCTCGAGGGGATCCAGGTCAGGGGGACGGTCGACGTTCTCTCCGGCCGCTACGCGCAGGAGTTCCAGCTGGCCGGGGGTGTGCTCGGGAGATCGCGCACGGTGCAGCCCAAGGCCTCCGCGGCGGGCTGGATGCAGCGCATCGGGCTCGCGCTCGAGGTCTCCGCCGCGGAAACCCTCTCGGTCCGGAACGAGCTCGCGCGGGTCGACGCATCGGCGCGGATCGGGGTGCGGGGCACGCTCGCGGCGCCGCTGCTGGTCGGCAACGTGACCTTGATCGAGGGCGGGACGATCACGTTCCGCGACGTCGACTACGACCTGCTCAGCGGGCAGGTCACGCTCGACGACGCGCGCGCCCAGCCGATCCGCGTGCGGGCGGTGGCCGAGACCGAGGTCAGCGGCTACCAGGTCCGGATCGACCTCGACGCGACGACCGCGTCGGTCGAGTACACGCTGACCTCGACCCCCGCGCTGTCGCGCGCCGACATCCTCTCGCTGCTCCTGACCGGCCGCACCAACCGCGAGTCGGGAGGCGCCAGCTCGGCCTCGCTCGAGAGCCAGGGGGCGGCCTACTTCGGGACCGCCCTCAGCGAGATGCTGCTCTCGGGGTCGGCCAAGAAGTACCTCGGGCTGACGCGCTTCTCGATCAGCCCGGTCGAAGCCAGCCCCGGTTCGGAGCCGACCGCGCGGCTGACGGTCGGCAAGCGGCTCGACGAGAAGACGAACGTCGTCTACTCCCGCGACCTCTCCGGGGACACGAGCGACGTCTACTCGATCGAGCGCGAGATCGCGCCCAAGACCAAGATCATCGGCGGGCAGAACGACAAGGGCGGCGTCGGCGCGATCGTCCGCTGGACCTACCGCTTCGGAGCCGGCGCGGACGACCGGCGCAGCCTCGAGGCGCCCGACCGGCTCGGCGAGGTCGAAGCGGTCGGCCTGCCGGAAGGGATGCGCGTGACGCGGCGCACGGTCGGCGTCTCCCGCGGCGCCCCGGTCACGCGTTCGACGCTGATCCAGGCGGCGGAAGGGCTGAAGCTCGCGTTGGTCGAGCGCGGCTACCTGCAGGCCAGCGTCGTGCCCCACCGGGTCCAGGTCGAGGGGAGCGCGCGCGCGACGATCCGGCTCGACGTGACTCCCGGACCGAAGTGGGAGGTACGGATCACCGGCGCGGGGGGGACCGAGAAGATCGTCCGCCGCGCCCTCGACGAGTTCTGGGCGCTGGTCGAGTTCCGGCCGGGACTGCACCGGCAGACCGCCAGCCTGGTGCGCGAGCGGCTGGCGGAGGATGGATACGCCGCGGCGACCGTCGAGATCAGCGACGGCGGACCGGACCCGCCCTGGGTCGAGGTGGTGGTCGATCCGGGCGCCCGGGTTCGCGTGGCGGAGGTGAAGGTCGCCGGGAACAGCGCCCTGCCAAGCAGCGAGGTGCTGAAGCAGATCCTGTCGCGACCGGGGTGGCGGCCCGGCGACAAGCCGGTCTACCGGCCGCGCGAGATCGCGGAGGACGCCGAGGCGATCCGCACGCTCTACGCGACGGAAGGCTACCTCGACGCGCAGGTCGTCCCCCGCGTCCGGTTCAGGACCGGTGGTGACGAGGTCCTCGTGACCTACCGGATCGACGAGGGGGCTCGGGCGAAGATCGGCACGGTGCGCGTCGACGGGGACTGGCCGCAGGCGCTGGGCCGGGCCAGCGACCGGATCCCGTTCCGCAGCGGCGAGACCTTCAAGGCCGCGAAGGTCGAGGAAACCGAGCGCGTCCTGCGCACCGCGCTCGACGACGCCGGCTACTACGACTCGTCGGTTTCGATGCTGCTCCAGTCCGGAGACGGAAGGGTCGACGTGACCTACCGCGTCCAGGCCGGCCGGGTCGTACCGGATCGCCTCGGTCGGCTTCTCCGGGCTCGAGAAGACGCGCGAGAAGATCGTCAGGGAGGCGGTGACTCTCAAGGCGGGCGAGCCGCTGACCCGCGCCGCCGTCCAGGCGACGGAGCGCAACCTGTTCGCGCTGGGGCTGTTCCGCGAGATCAACGTCGTCACGACTCCGCTCGCCGAGCAGCCCGAGTTGCAGGCGGTCGTGATCGAGTTCAAGGAGACGCCGGCCACTTCGGTCTCCCTGTCGGGCGGCTGGGACACCGAGACCAAGTTCGCAGTCGCCGCCGGACTCTCTCACGACAACCTCTGGGGGATCGGCCGGACGGGCGGCCTCCAGGCCTACTATTCGTCGATCCTCAAGGGCGTGCGCGCGACGCTCGAAGACCGCCACATCCGGCGCAACACCCTGGAGGGGCTGATCACCGCCGGCTGGGAGCAGGAGGTCTACCCGAGCTTCACCTCGGATACGACGAGCGCGGCGGTTCAGCTCGCGGTCCCGGAACTGCGGCACAAGCGCTGGCTCGTGCGCTACCAGCTCGAAGACACCCGGATCGTCGAGAGCTCGGCCTTGAAGGACGATCTCCAGGCGGCCCTGCTCGAGCAGCAGACCGAGCCGGTCCGGCTCGGCTCGCTCTCGTTCTCGGGACAGTACGACCGGCGCGACGATCCCTTCCTGCCGACGCGCGGCTGGGTGGTGCGCAGCGACGTCGGGCTGTTCTCGACCTGGCTCGCCTCGCAGGACGAGTTCTGGCGCCTCCAGGGCCAGATCGGCGGGTACTGGCCGATCGGCAAGCGCCTGATCCTCGCCTCGGCAGTGCGGGTCGGATTCGCCCCTCCCTACGGCGACACGGTCTGCGTCCCGCTGCAGAAGCGCTTCTTCACCGGCGGATTCGACAGCGTTCGCGGATTCCCGCGCGACGCGCTCAACCCGCTGGCCACGGGTCACGACGACATCGACTGCGACGGAACCCCCGACCCGCCGGCGGACCAGCCCAGGCCGGGAACCCCGCTGGCGGTAGGGGGGCAGTCGCTCTTCGTCTTCAACCTCGAAGCGCGCTACCGCGTCTGGCGCGAGGCCGAGGTCGTGGTCTTCACGGACCGCGGGAACGTCTGGCTGACGGTCCCGCAGTGGGACCCGCTCGAAACCCGGAACACGGTCGGCCTCGGCTTCCGCTACCGCACCCCGATCGGCGCGCTGCGCGCCGAGTACGGCTGGAAACTGGATCGCCAGCCGGGCGAATCGGTCGGCCAGTTCTACTTCGCGATCGGCGACGTCTTCTGACGCGGAGGGACGGGTGGGGCAGGTGCTCGGGATCGACGTCGGGACAAAGACGCTGGGACTCGCGGTCAGCGACGACGCGCAGCGCGTCGCGATGCCGCTGAGCGTGATCCGGCGCGCCGGGATGGCGCGCGACCTGGCCGCGCTCGCCGCGATCGTCGAAGGGCGTGGGATCGCCGAGGCCGTCGTCGGCCTGCCGCTGAACCTCGACGGCTCGCCGGGCGCGATGACCGCGGAGGCCGACCGGATCGTCGCTGCCCTGGAGCGGATGGGCCTCGTGGTCCACCGCGAGGACGAGCGGCTGACGACCGTCGACGCCGAGCGGATGCTGCTCGAGGCCGATCTCTCGCGCCGCCGGCGCCGGCAGGTCGTCGACAAGATCGCGGCCACCTACATCCTGCAGGACTACCTCGATCGGGCCGCCCGCCGTGGCGGCGCGGACGGGAGGTGACCGTTCGCCGCGCGCTGCTGCTCGCGGTGGCGCTTGCGCTGCTCGGCGCGGCGGGCGCCGGACTGGGCGCGTGGCTTCGCTGGCGCGGCTTTCTGGAGACTCCGGTGGGTCCGCCGGCGGACCGTCCGGTCGTCGTCGCCGTGAGCACCGGCACCACCGCGCGCGAGGTCGCGCGGCAGCTCGCGCGCGACGGCGTCGTCTCCTCGGCGCGCCTGTTCGAACTGTTCCTGCGCGCGGAGGGGGCCGAGGGCGCGGTCCAGGCCGGCGAGCACCGCTTCGACCGTCCGCTGCGCCCCGCCGAGGTCCTGGAGGAACTGCGCCACGCCGCGGCGCCGGAGGTGGAGGTCACGCTGCTCGAGGGCTGGACCCGGCTGCAGATCGCGGCCGCGCTCGCGGCATCGGGCGTGGCGGACGAGACGGCGCTCCGCGCGGCTTTCGACGACGCGGCTCCGGTGCGGGACCTCGACCCGGCGGCGCGCGACCTCGAGGGGTACCTCTTCCCGGACACCTACCGCTTCCGGCCCGGGACCGCGCCGCGCGAGGTCGCGGCGCTGCTGGTCGAGAATTTCCGCCGCCGCTTCGCCGGGCCCTACGCCGGGCAGTGGCAGGCCTCCGGGCGCCCGCTCCACGAAATCGTGACGCTGGCCTCGATCGTCGAGCGCGAGACCGGCGGCGCGAGCGAGCGGCCGCAGGTCGCGGGGGTGTTCGTCGACCGCCTCGCGCGCGGAATGCCGCTGCAGTCGGACCCGACGGTGATCTACGTCCGCGAGCGGGCCGGGACCTGGGACGGGAACCTGACGCGGGCCGACCTCGAGCGCGACGATCCCTACAACACCTACACCCGCGGAGGCCTGCCGCCGGGGCCGATCGGCTCGCCCGGGCTGGCCTCGCTGCAGGCCGTCCTGCACCCGCAGCGGACCGGCGCCCTCTATTTCGTCGCGCGCGGCGACGGGACGCACCAGTTCAGCCGGACCCTGGCCGAGCACAACCGCGCCGTGCGGCGCTACCAGCTCGGCACCCGGCGGCGGTAGCCGGGCGCGCGCCGCTACTCCAGGACGTAGTCCAGCGGCCGCTCGCGGATGCCGTGGCGATTGATCTCGCGCCGCCGGTCCTGGTCGGAGAGCAACTCGTTGATCTGTCCGTTCGAGAGGAGCTCGCCGCGCAGGTAGGCGTCGTAGTGGAAGCGGCAGAGGCCGTGCTCGTACGGCGGATCCTGGCAGTAGAGCACGCCGCCCACGCTGGTCCGGAAGCGGCAGTGATCCGGGAACGTCTTCATCGCGAGCGCCTCCCGCGGCAGGACGCCGACGATAGCACGCGGCGCGCGGGCCCCGCGATTGGGCCGATAATCGGGCGGTGAACGAGCGATCGGAGCGGCACGACGGGCTGCGGCACGCGACGGCCGCGGGGCTGCCTCGCGGCGCGCCGGCGCGCCTGCGGCAGGCCGCGCGCCTGGCCGCGGTCCGGGCCCTGCTCGGCGACGACCTGGGGCGCCACCTCGCAGGGCTGCGCGAGGAGCCCGAGCGGGTCGTGCTGCTGCTGGCGGGGGAGGGCTGGGAGCGCGGGCTCGCGCCGCACCTCGGCGGGCTCGCGGAGCCGCTCGCCCGGGCGCTCGGCGCGGCGTCCCGTCCGGTCGGAGTCGAGTCGGTGCCGGCGGCGCGCGGCGGTCCCGGCCCCCTTGCCGTGCGGCCGGCCGGGGCGGACGGGCCGCCCCCGGACCCGACCCCCGAGGAGCGGCGGCTCCGCCTCGAGGCCGTGGCGCAGCGCCTGCTGGCCCGGTCACGGGGCCGCGAAGGGGGCGGAACGGCAAGCAGTTCCATTGACAGGGGGCCGGGTGGGCGGTAGATAGACGGGTCGGTCTCGGGGATCGCGCGGGGCGCACTGGCCGGGGAAAGGTGTTCGATGGTTGAGGCGACGGCACCGGGAGGCCCGGGCAGGGCGGAGACTGCGTCCGACCGGGCCCCGATGATCGAGATCGAAAATCTCCGCAAGCTCTACGGGCAGCACGAGGCGGTGAAGGGGATCACCTTCACCGTGCGGGCAGGGGAGATCCTCGGGTTCCTCGGCCCCAACGGGGCTGGGAAGTCCACCACCATGAAGGTCATGACGTGCCTCACCCCCCCGACCTCCGGGACGGTGCGGATCGCGTCCCACGACGTGCTGATGGAGCCGCTGGAGGTCCGCAAGGCGATCGGCTTCCTGCCCGAGAACCCGCCCCTCTATCCGGAGATGCTGGTCGAGGATTACCTCTCGTTCGCGGCCGAGATCCGGCGCGTGCGGCGCGGCCGGCGCAAGGCCGCCGTCGACGCCGCAGTCGAGAAGTGCGGACTGACCGAGGTGCGGCGGCGGCTGGTCGGCAACCTCTCCAAGGGCTACCGCCAGCGCGTCGGCCTGGCGCAGGCGGTGATCCACGGCCCGCGGATCCTGATCCTCGACGAACCGACGGTCGGCCTGGACCCGACGCAGGTGATCGAGATCCGCTCGATCATCCGCGACATCGGCCAGGAGCGCACCGTGATCCTTTCGAGTCACATCCTCCCCGAGGTCCAGGCGACCTGCCAGCGCGTCGTCATCATCAACCGTGGCCAGATCGTCGCCGAGGGCCCGATGGAAGAACTGCTGCACCGTCACGGCGGCGGATCGTGGCTCTTCTCGCTGCGCCGGCCGCCCGCCGGGCCCGACGCGCTCGCCGGGCTGCCGGGCCTCGCCGCCCTGCACCCGCTCGGCGCCGGCCGGTACCGCGCCACGCTCGTGCCGGGCGACGACGCCCGCGAGGGCTTCGTCCGCGCCCTCGCCGGCGGACCATGGGGCCTCGTGGAGTTCGCGCCCGAGACGACGACGCTGGAGGAAGTCTTCCGCGAGGTGGTGCTGCAGGAGGCGCGCGCATGAGCCAGGTCTGGGCGGTCTTCAAGCGCGAGCTGAAGTCCTACTTCGTCTCGCCGCTCGCCTATACGGCGATCGCCAGCTTCCTGTTCGTGATGGGAGTGCTGTTCGTCTTCTCGCTCAACGCCTACGAGGGGGCGCGCCGGGCCGCGGCGCAGCAGCTGCAGCAGGTCCCCGGCGCCGAGGCGCTGGTCCGCGACATCTACGGCGGCAACGTGATGTGGGCGCTGATCTTCATCGTGCCGCTGGTCACGATGCGGCTGCTCGCCGAGGAACGCCGGCAGCACACGGCCGAGCTGCTGCTCACGGCGCCGATGACGACCCGGCAGCTGGTGTTCGGCAAGTTCCTCGGCTCGGTCTTCATCCTCGCCGTGATGCTCGCACTGATCGGCTGGATGCCGCTGGTGCTGCGCCTGTGGGGCGACGCCGACCCGGCCCCGATCTGGACCGGGATCCTCGCGGCGCTGCTCTACGGCAGCTTCCTGCTCGCGATCGGGCTGCTCGCCTCGAGCCTGACCGAGAGCACGTTCGTCGCCGCGATCATCGCGCTGGGGCTCCTGGCGCTGGTCAACTGGGGCGGCGTCGCCGTCGGCCAGATCCCGATCATCGGGCCGGGCCTCGAGAAGTTCACTCCCGTCGAGAACCTGAAAGCGCTGGTGCGCGGCACGATCGAGTCGCAGGCCGTCGTCTACTTCCTGTCGATGACGATGTTCGTGGTCGACCTGACCGCGCGCGTCGTCGACAGCCAGCGCTGGAGGTGAGGCGATGAGGAAGCTCACTCACCTCGCCGGACCGGTCGGGCTCGCGCTGCTGGTGATCGGTTCGGGCTGGGCGGCGCTGGTGCCGACCTCGATCCCCTGGCTGTACCAGTCGCTGCTGGTGGCCGGGGCGGTGCTGGCGGCGATCGGCCTCTGGGGGCGGCGGTCCGACCTGATGGCGCCGACGGGGACCCGCCGGGCCCGGCAGGGCGCCGGAGCGCTGGCCTCGATCGCCGTCTCGGTGGGGATCGTGCTGCTCGTGAACTTCCTCGCCGCCCGCTACAACGAGCGTTGGGACCTCACCCGCACGCGTTCCTTCTCGCTCCACCCCGCGACCGAGCGCGTGCTGAAGTCGCTGCCCGACGGGGTCGAGGTCGTCGGTTTCTTCCCGCAGGCCGACCGGAACACCTTCCGCGGCGCGCGGGTCCTGTTCGAGACCTTCGCCGCCGAGCAGCCGAAGCTCAAGCTGACGGTCGCCGACCCGAACCAGCAGCCCGACCTGTACGCCAAGCTGGGGCGGCCCGGTGCGCGGGTCACCGTCGTGCGGCGCGGCGACCGGCAGGTGGTGTTTCCCGGCTTCGAGGAAGGGGACCTGGCCGCCGCGCTGCTCGAGGTGGGGCGCGAGCAGTCGAAGGTCCTCTACTGGGTGATCGGTCACGAGGAGCGGGCGTTCGACGCGCGCGGCGCGCTCGGCTACCAGCGCCTGCAGTCCGACCTGCTCAAGGAGTACTACGAGGCCCGTCCGCTGTCGCTCGGCGCCGGGGAACAGGTGCCCGAGGATGCCGCGCTGGTCGTGATCGCCGACCCCCGCCGGCCGCTCCCGTCGGCGGAGGTGGCGAGCTACGACGCCTACCTGCGCCGCGGTGGCCGGCTCCTGGCACTGGTCGACGTCGACCCGGCGCAGCCCGAGCAGGGCGCGAACCCGCTGGCCGAGCTGCTCGAGCGCTGGGGCCTCTTCGCCCGCCGCGGGCTGATCCTCGATCCGCGGGCCAGGACCGGGGACCGAGACCCGCGCAACGTGACCGGAGACCGCTTCCTTCACCCCTCGGTGAGCGCCCTGGAGGGCCAGCTCACCCAGTTCCCGCTGGCCCGCCCGGTCGAGTTCGGCCCGGTCATGAACGACCAGCAGGTTTTTCACTACAAGCTGGTCGACCTCGGGCAGGACAGGGATCGGCAGGGGAAGGACCCGTTCGTGTCGAGCGACCTCGCGCTGGCGCTGCTGCCGGCGGATGAGCTGTCGCGGCTTCCGCAGCAGGCGGGCTCAGGGGAGCCGGTCAGCGTCGCGATCGGCGCCTACCGGAAGTACCCGCCCCGGCCCGGCGACACGCACGCCGGCCGCGAAGCGCGGGCCGTGCTGGTCGGCGATGCCGATTTCCTCAACGACGCCCACTTCGACCAGGTCGCGAACCGCGAGCTCGCGGTGAACATCGTGCGCTGGCTGACCGGCGAAGAGTTGCTGATCCGGCGCGAGGGCGAGCGGCGCGCGGCCCGGGAGGCGATGTCCGTCTCGCCGGACCAGATGAACCTCGTGATCGCGCTCGCCATCGGGATCCCGGTCGTCGTTTTCCTCGTCGGTTGGATCGTCTGGCTCACGCGGAGGAGCAGGTGAGAAAAGGAGGCCTCGGCGCCGGCATCCTGCTGCTCGCCGCACTCGCCGGGCTGGTCTGGTACGAGCTCCGCAAGGACGAGAAGAGCGGGGTCATGCAGCCCGGGACGGTCGTTTTCCCGTACAACCCCGGCCGCGTGCAGGAGTTCACCGCGACGATCGGCAGCCGCGCCGCGACCTTCCGTCGCGGACCCTCGGGGGGATTCGAGGTGGCCGCCGGACCCGAGGGCGTGGTGCCCGAAGCGGCGGCGGATTTCCTGGCCGCCGCGAGCCGGGTGCGCTTTCTCGACGTCGTGCAGGAGACCGTCAACGCCGACGATCTGAAGCGGTTCGGACTTCAGCCGCCGGCCGCGGTGGTAAAGGTCACGCTCCGGCCCCCGTCCCGCGAGGGCGAGGTGATGCCCGAGGTCCCGCCGGCGCTCGAGATCGGCGGGGCATCGCCCGTGCTCCCCGGCTACTACGCGCGCGTCAACGGCTTCGAGCGGGTCGTGCTCGTCGGGGCGGAAGCGGCCGACCTGGTCGAAGGGAGCGGTCTCGAGATCTTCGGCGAGGAGTCCAAGGTCGTCGACGCTCCGCGCGAGTCGGGCGTCAAGGAGGTCCCGAGCGGGCCGCGGAAGCGGTGATCTCGAACGCCGTTTCGCGGACCAGCGACACGCCGTTCGAGGTCGCGCCGAGCGACAGCCGATAGCTGCCGGGCGCGAGCCGGTCGCCCGGGATCTCGAGGTGCCACGGGCCGCGCGCGTCGTCGCTCGTCCCGTCCACCCCGACGGGCTCGCCGGTCCCGGTCTCGACCTTCCAGGCCAGCCGCACCGGCGCGTCGGCCCCGGGCGCGCCCTCGACCAGGGCGAAGAACCGGACGGGCATGCCGGCGGCGATGCGGGCCCGCGGCACCGGCAGCACGCGCGTGCCGCCCGCGCGGAACGGGAAGGTGCCGCCGTCCACCGCCTCCGGACCGCCCACCACCTCGTCCTGCCCGGCCACGGGACCGTACAGCCGCGGTGCTGCGGCGGGCGGTGCCGGCGGGACGACGAAGTCGACCGTCGTCGAACCGGCGCCGCCGCCGGCGCGGTCGTAGATCACCGCCGAGAGTTGCCACGCTCCGGGCGGGACGGGGCGCACCGCCTGGAATCGCAGCCACGGGTCGTCGGCCGCCGGCGCCGGTTCGGGGACGAAGGCCTCCTCGGGGAACGGGAGCGGCGCGCCGCCGGCGGCGTCGCGCGGCCGCAGCTCCGCGGCGACGGCGAAGCGCTGCGCGAGGCCGACCGCGCTGCCGTCCCAGGCCGGCAGCAGGCGCATCCGGGGGACGGCGATCGTGATCGCGTACAGCGGCTCGCCCCGCGGGCCGGACAGGGCGTGGACCGTTCCGTACGCCTCGTAGGTCCCCAGGAACTGCTCGGCCTTGACGATCGCACCCAGCAGGTCGCGCTCGCTCGGGACCTCCTGCAGCCGGGCCAGGTCCATCGCCGTGCCGAGGTTCCCGCTGGCCCAGGGCACCTGCTCGATCAGTCGATCGAGCGCCGGCACCCGGGCCTCGTTCACGGGCTTCAGCATCGTGAAGGAGGCGCGGGCGAAGCGCGCGTCGTCCGACAGGATCCAGTCCTCGTCGCCCGCGCGGATGAACGGGACCACGGTGACGACGCGGTTCGAGCTGTTGGCAAGGCCGCGGTAGATCCAGCGCATCATCCCGCGGGCCCCGAGGTCGCGGCGGCCGGTGTCGTAGTACTCGTCCTTCTCGACGTCGTCCGCCGGACCCAGCAGGATGTAGATCTTGCCGCGGTCGGTCTTCCACCCCGGCTTGCCGGAACCCGTGAACTGGGCATTGGCCTCCGCCACGCGCTGCCAGAAGGCCAGACGCGCCTCGTTCTGGGGGGTCCGCGGATCGGGGTCGCGCCGTTCCCAGAAACCGCGGATGAAGGCCACCCGCTCCGAGGAGGTCTCGAGCGTGTGGAACAGCCGGGACTCGCTGCGGGTCAGGAGGTAGCGGACCGGGCCATCGATCCACTCCTGCGTCGGGTCCTCCACCGCGCCGCGAGCGGCTTCCGGCCGGCCGCCGCTCGCAAGCAGGGCCAGGGCAAGGAGCGCGGCGGTCCCCGCGCGGCCGCTTCGGTTTGACCCCCTGTCCGGCATGAACCTAAGATATCCCGCCTCTGCGGACACCGCAGGGCAGGAGGATCGTCTCGATGGATCCGGGCCGCCGCCCGTCGTGCTTTTCCGCCGCCGTTCCCGTCGCGGCCATGCTGGTCTCGCTGCTTGCTGCTCCCGGGTGCGGGGGCGGCGGTCTCAAGGGCCGGACCCCCGACGAACGGGCCATCGCGGCCGCGGCCCTCGGCGTCAACGGCGCCAACGAGAACGTCGACGTCCTCGTGCGGGCGATCGAGACGGAACCCGAGGTCGTGCAGGCGGGCGCGATCACCGCGCTCGGCCGGATCGGGACCCCGGCCGCCGTCGCCGGCCTCGCGAAGTTCGCCAACAGCGAGGTGACGCTGACCCGCCGCGCGGTCTGTCAGGCGCTGCAGGACGTGCTGCCGGAAGCCTACCCCGACGCCGCGAAGGTGCTTGTCGCCGTTGGCGAGAGCACCCTGCCCAAGGGGCCCGGGAGCGATCCGCTCATGGAGGTCCGGCGCGCCGCGGTGACCTCCCTGGCGGTCATCCAGTCGCCGCTCTCCGCCGATTTCCTGATCGGTCGCGCGCTCAACGACCCCCAGGAGGGGATCCGCAACGCGAGCGTCAAGACCCTGGGCCGGCTCAAGACCCCGCAGGCCGTCGACACCCTGATGCAGATCTACGAGGTCGACGACGAGAAGAACCGGGCCTGGGCGATCGAGGCCCTGGGAGAGATCGGCGACCCTCGCGCGGTCCCGACCGTCGTGAAGGCGCTGTCGGATTTCCACGGCGTGACGCGCGGCAAGGCCGCCTGGGCGCTGTGGCAGCTGCAGCAGGCAGAGAGTGCCGGACCGGTCCAGCAGGCGCTGGCGGTCGAGCAGGACGACGTGCCGGCGATCGTGATGGCGCACGTGCTCGTGCTCTGCGGCAAGCCGGAGGCGATCCTGTACATCGAGGACCAGCTCGTGCGCGGGCGCACCAACATGGCCCGTGCCGAAGCGGCCCGCGTGCTGGGCGACGTCGGCCGGAAGGAATCGGTCGTCGCGCTCGATCGCTCGTTCCGCGAGGATCGTGACGGACTCGTCCTGAGGGAGTCCAGCATCGCGATCAAGAAGCTGTTCGAGAAGTACCCCGGGAGTGAATCCCTCGTCACGCCGCCGCCCGGCAAGTGACGCCACATCGCGCCGAGGAGGGCCCGATGGCACTGTGGGGAAAGAAGGAGCCGGAGGCGGAGAAGCCGCCGTTCCCGGTTGCGACGAACGAACCCGCGGCACGGCCGGCGACGCCCGCCGCCGTCCCGGCCGCACCGGTATCACCCCCCGCCGCAACGCCGGCCGGGGCGCCCAGAGGAGGCATGAGCATGGAGGGTCGCAGCGCGACGATCGGACCGTCGATCCACGTCAAGGGCGAGTTGATGGGCAACGAAGACCTCGTCATCGAAGGACGCGTGGAGGGGATCGTCCGCCTGCGCGATCACCACCTGACCGTCGGGAAGTCGGCCACCATCCTGGCGACGCTCGAGGCCAAGTCGATCCGCGTCGAGGGGAACGTCCAGGGAGACATCCAGGCGACCGAGAGGGTCGAACTCGCGACCGGGAGCAGCGTCGTCGGCGACGTCACCGCGCCGCGCGTCTCGATCGCCGACGGTGCCCGATTCAAGGGCAGCGTCGACATGGACAAGGGTGGCCCGCGGCCTTCGTCCGGCTCGACGAGTCCGGCCCCGGCCCCGGCTGCGGCCGTGCCGGTCGGCGCCGGCAAGCCGTCGGGCAGCCCCTGAGGCCGTGAGCCTCTTCGGGATCGGCAAGCGCCCGCCCCCGCCTCCGCGCCCGCCGGAGACGGCGGGTCGTGCCCGGCCGCCGGTGGCCGCGGTCGCGGCGCCGGGAGGCTCCACCAAGCCGCCGGCAGAACCGCCGGCGGCGGCCGATCCGGCCCGCACCCCGTCGCGGGTCATGCAGCACCTGCTCGAGAGTGCCGCGCGGCGGAGCGCCGAAGGGCGCCCGCCGCGCGTTCTCCTGACCGGGCCGGTGGCCCAGGTGACGATGGACACGATCGCCGGCACCGGGTGCCGCCTCACGGTCGAAGGGGAGTTCTTCCCGGAGCTGCCGCTGGCCTATCCGGATGCCCGATTCGACCTCGTGCTGGGGCTCGATGTGCTGGACCTGCTGCCCGACGACCGGGCCCGCGAGCAGGCGGCGGAGTGGGCCCGGGTCCTGGCCCCCGGCGGGACGCTCTTCCTGGTGGCCCGGCGTGCTCCCGATCAGGTCCCGCCGCTCGTCCGGATCGACGTGCACCCGGACGGAGGGCTCGGCGTGCACCCGCTGGGCCAGCGTCACCCCCTGGTCCAGCCCCGTCAGAACCGGGAGTTCGAAGTGCTGGTCCGCCCGCTCGCCGTGCACGAGATTTCACTCCGGCGAGACGGCTTGCGGGAGATCCTCTGCCGCAAGTAGGGGAGATCCCCGCGGGCTCGCCGGGGAGATCCCGATGTCCCGCCGCCCGACCGCGTTCCTGACCTTCCTCCTGGCCGCTCTCGCGCTCCCCGTCGCTTCCGCAGCGACGCCGCAGGGGGCCACGCTCCTGCTCCACGACGGCCCCTGGCCGGCCGCTCCCCAGCCGCCCGCCGCGCTGGCTCCGCGCGCGCCGGACGGGTCTCCGCGGTTCGCGCTCTGGCAGCCGGCCGCCGCTCCATCCCCCGAGGACCTCGAGCGCCTGGCGGCCGCGGGCATCGCGGTCGTCGAGGCCTGGGACGGGCGGACGCTGGTGGTGGCCCTCGACCAGCGCGCCGCAGGGCTCGACGCGCTCCCCGCGGGGGGCGCGCTGCTGGCCCTGCCGCCCGGCTCGAGGCGGCTCCTGGGCCGTCCCCTCCGGGCGGAGGCGGTTCCGGCCCGGGTCGAACTGCGCCTGTTCCCGGGAGCCGACCGGCCGGCCGTGCTCGAGGCCGCCCGCAGGCTCGGTGCGCGCCCCGAGCCCGGGCCCGAGGGAGCGCCGCCGGTGATCGAGCCCGGGCCCTGCCCGGCCGAGGCGCTGGCCGCGATCGACGGCGTGGCGTGGGTCGCTCCGGCGCGCGGGCGGCGCGTGCCGCTCAACGAGGCGAGCCGTGGCGCGATCGGCGTGAATCCGCTGCAGGCCGCGCCGTGGGCGCTCGAGGGGACCGGCCAGGTCGCCGGCGTGTGGGACGGCGGCCCCCCGAACCCGGACCACCCCGATCTCGCGGGCCGGCTCGTGTACGCCGACGCGAGCGGCAGCGCGCACTGCGCGGACTGCGCCCACGCGACGCACGTCGCGTGCACCGTGGCGGGCAGCGGCGAGGGCAGCCTCGCGGCGGGCGGCGTCGCGCGCCAGTGGCGCGGGATGGCCCCGGCCGCGGCCGTGATGGCGTACGACTTCTACGGCGACCTGCCGGCCGAGTACCGCGCGGCCTGGCGCGACCGCGGCGTGCGGGCCTCGAACAACTCCTGGGGCTACTGCGTGGACCCCGCGGACCCGGGCTGCGAGCCCTGCTCCGCGTTCTCGAGCTACCTCCAGGACAGCCGCGATTTCGACGCGCTGGTCGCCGGCGAGGCGCCGTCGCTGCTGCTGGTCTTCGCGGCGGGCAACGCGCGCAACGACGGAATCTGCGGGCAGGAGACCACGCCGCCCTATCTGAACTTCCGCACGCTCGTCCCGCCCTCGACGGCCAAGAACGCGATCACGGTCGGCGCGACCGATGCCGCCGGCGCGATGAGCGCGTTCTCGTCGTGGGGCCCGGCCGGCGACGGGAGGATCAAGCCCGACGTCGTCGCCGACGGCGTGAGCGTGCTCTCGTGCGGCGATCCCGGCACGGGGTACCGCGCGATGTCCGGCACCTCGATGGCGACTCCCGCGGTGACCGGCGCCGCGCTGCTGCTGCGCGAGCTGCTCGTGCGCGGCGGCGCCGCCGAGCCGCCGGCGTCGGCGCTGAAGGCGCTGCTCGTTCACGGGGCCCGTGACCTCGTGGACGGTCCCGGCTACGCACCCGGCCCGGACGCCGCGAGCGGCTGGGGCCTGGTCGACGCCACCGCTTCGGCCACGGCGGTGAACGAGAACGCACTCGTTCTCGCCGCGGTCGGGTCCGACGAGGAGCTGACCTGGGAGCTGGACGTTCCGGATGGATCCCCCGCGCTGCGCGCAACGCTCGCGTGGAGCGACCCCGCCGCGTCGCTCGCCGCCGCGGCGCAGCTGGTGAACGACCTCGACCTCACCGCGCTGGATCCCGCAGGCGCAGAACACCACCCGTGGGCTCTCGACCCCGGCGCGCCCGGCGCCGCGCCCCGCCGTGACGAGCCGAACCCGCGCGACAACGTCGAACGGGTCGACGTCGAGAACCCGGCCCCCGGCCGCTGGCAGCTGCGCGTGCGCGGCGCGACGGTCCTGCTCGGCCGGCAGGCGTTCGCGCTGGTCACCAGCCTCCCGGCCGAGGCCCGGAACGCCTTCGAGCCGGTCGCCCCCGACGACGGCGCGTCGGTCGCTCCCGACACCCCGCCGCTCCGGTTCGCCTGGCACGCCGGGGAGTACACGGCGTTCCAATTCGCCCTCTTCTCGCGCGGCGGGACGCGGCCGTTCCTGCTGCTGCCGCGGCGCGGGACCGGCGCGACCGCATTCACGCTCGATCCGGCCTCGTGGCGCCAGCTCCTGCTGCGCATGGCACGCGGGCCGGTCGAGTGGGGCGTGCGCGCACAGGACGCGCTGGGCCACCCGGTCGACTCGCCGCGCCACGCGCTGCGCCTGGCGATGCCTCGCGCGCCGGGCGTTTCGTGCCCCGCCGAGGGCGCGAGCTTCACGGCCGACGGCGCCGCGCTCGCGGGAGGATGCGAGGACGCCGGTCCGTGGCTGCGCTGGGAAGCGAACGGGTCCTCGGCGTTCCAGGTCCGCTGGTCGACGCGGCCCGACATGCGCAACGCCACCGTCGCCGGCGCGGGCTACCGGCTCCAAGGGACCGGCTTCACCCCGACGCTGGCCCAGTGGCGCAGCCTCGCGGCACGGGCGCGGACGAACGGCGGCGAGGTCTTCGTCCAGGTCCAGGGACGCGACAGCGCCCAGCGCCGGACGGAGAGCGCGCTGCTGCGGGTGGTGATCGAGTAGCGCCGCGCGGACCCGTCCGGATGGCCCGGAAAGGGCACGGAACCTAGCTTCTCCCCCGGACCCACCGCCCGGAGCGACCGATGTCCCCCGATTCCGGTCACGCGCTCGTCTTCGCCGGACGCCTCGAGGCGATCCCGCTCGCCGACCTGCTGCAGGTCATCGCGGCCGGCCGGCGGGGGGGCGTGCTCTGGGTCCAGGACGAGCAGACCGGGGCCTCCGGCGAGATCGAGCTGCACGACGGGCGGGTCGTCGGGGCCAGCCTGTCGGCGACCGCCGAGCCGCTCGGATCGATCCTGGTGCGGCGGCGTGCGGTCACCCCCGACCGCGTCGGCGAGGCGCTGCGTCGCCAGTCGGCGGCCGCACCCTGGAAGCCGCTCGGCCAGCTGCTGCTCGAGATGGGCGAGCTCGAGCCGGGGGCGCTGCGCCGCGGCCTCTCCGAGCTGATCGCGCAGAACACCGCGACGATCATGGGATGGCGCAGCGGCGTCTTCCGCTTCCGCGTCCACGACGGGGACGCCGGGAGGCTCGGGTCGAGGGCGATCGAAGTCGCGCTCGAGCCGCACGAGCTGGTGCTGGAGGCGGCGCGCCTGGCCGACGAGGCCGCCGCGCCGGCCGGAGTGCACTGACCGGCTCTCGAGGTCGAACGCCGGCAGCGTGACCGTCGCCGTCCCGCTGCGTCGCCGGGCCCGTCAGTTCAATGGTGCCGAAGGGGAGACTCGAACTCCCACGCCCCGGAGGGCACATGGACCTGAACCATGCGCGTCTGCCAATTCCGCCACTTCGGCACGGGCCCGAAGGCGGGCTCACGCCCGCCGCCGGAGGCGACGGAGGAGTCTAGGAGAGGGCGGGGGAGGCGTCAACCCGGCTTCGCGCCCCTGCGGGGCGCTACGCCGGGCAGGCCCGGCGGGTTCTTCGCCACGGGCTGGCCCGGCCCCCTTCGTGAATGATCCGGGCTAGCGAGGTGCGCCGCCGGCGCGCGCAAAGGCGGCCCGCGCCTCCTCTTCGCGCCCGCGGGCCGCGAGCCGCTGGCCGAGCGCGATCCAGGCCTGGGAACCGCCTTCTCCCGCCTCGGCCCGCTTCGCGAAGCGCGCGAGGTGCTCGTCGGAGATGCCCGCGCCCCACAGGTAGAACCGGTTGCCCGGGGCCGCGCCGACCGCCTGGAGAGAGAGCCGCACGCCCTGGTCCGCCCGGCGTGTCTCGTGCGCGTAGGCCCCCTGCAGGTAGAAGCCGAGCGCGCTGCGCGCGCCGTCGAATTCCGCTTCGAAGCCCGGCGGGAGGGGGCCTGTGACCAGCGACCCCAGGGGCAGCGGCCGCTTCACCAGCGCCTGGGTGTCCGGGAGGCCGGGGCGCCGGCCGTAGCGTGCGAAATACTCGACCAGCGGGCGGTCGTCGGTCACCACCGGGGCGTCGCCGGCGAAGGCGAGCAGTCCCTGCCGGTCGAGGACCGCGGGGGCCAGCAGCGAGGCGGCGCCGTCGAAACCGATGGCCGCGAGCGACGCGTGCACGCCGGGCGCGGCGACGCGGCGCGCGAGGCGCACCGGATCGACGGCGAGCGATTCGCGCGAACCGAGCAGCAGCAGGTCGCGCTCGACCGGCAGGAATCCCAGCACGTGGGGAAAGGCCTCGGCGAAGGTGCGCACGAGCATCTTCACCTCGGCCTCCGACTGCGAGTGGAGCGGGATCCACTGCGCGACGATGCCGCCGGGAGCGAGTCGTGAGAGCGCCAGCCCGTAGAAGTCCCGGGTGTAGAGCGAGACGACGCCGGAGTCGCGGGGCGGCGGCGGCTCCAGCGTGATCACGTCCCACGGCTCCGTGCCCGCGAGCAGCACGTGCCGCCCGTCGTCGACGATCAGCCGGACCCGCGGGTCGGCCAGCACGTCGCCGTTGGCGGCGCGGAACAGCGGGGCGACCGAGACCACCTCGGGCGAGATCTCGGCGACGTCGATCCGCTCGACCTCCGGATGGGTGGCGATCGCGCCGGTCGTCATTCCGGTGCCGAAGGCGATCACCAGCGCGCGCTTCGGATCGCGCGCCCAGAGCACCGGGAGGTGACCGAGCAGGCGCATGTAGCGCTGGGCGTAGAGGTGCGTGCCGGTGAGGCTGGTCTGGTTCGTGACGAGCCGCAGGAAATCGAGCTGCTGGTCGTTGCTCTCCTCGACCACCGCGATCGTCTGGACCGGGCCCTCGTCGTAGGCCAGGACCGGCTGGCGCGCGAAGCGCGCGAGGAGCGCGGCGCGGGCGGGGTCGGCCCCGAGGCCGGCGGCGACGCCGAGCGCACCGAGCGCCGCGGCCGCGACGACGGTCCGGGTGCGCTCGCGGCCGAGCAGCCCCAGCGCGGCGACCGCGAGCCCGCCCAGCGCCGCGAACGCGGCCAGCGCCGTCATGGCGCGGGCGCTCCCCAGCGTGGGGACGAGCACCAGCCCGGTCAGCGCCGCGCCCAGCACGGCGCCGAGGGTGTTGAGCGCGTAGGCCCCGCCGAAGCGCGCGCCGGCCCCCTCGGGGACGGCCGCGGTGACGCGCGCCACCAGCGGGATGACGATCCCCAGCGCAATCGTCGTCGGCAGCAGCACCACGAGGCAGCCCCCCAGCTCGAAGCTGTAGGACCAGGCGGAGAGCCCCGGCAGCGCGGCGACCACCTTGCCCGCCGCCTGCCAGGCGCCGGCGTCGAGCAGCCGCAGCGTGACGCTCGTGCCGAGCGCGAGCCCGGCCAGCGCCAGCGCCAGCGCGCGGCCGGGGTCCCGCGCGCGATCGGCGAGCCGCGCCCCGAGCGCGGACCCGCCCGCGATCCCGAACAGGTAGGCGGCGAGCATCGTCGCGAAGGCGTAGGCGGACGAGCCGGCCAGCACGGAGAGCACGCGGTGGAAGGCGACTTCGGTCCCGAGGCCGACGAGGCCGCTGACGAAGGCCGCCAGCCCGGCCGCGGCGACGAGCGGGCCGACCGCGGCCGCCGGCGGCGGGGTGCTTGCGGACCGGGGCGCCCGCGCCGCTGGCGCTGCTGCGGCGGCGGCCGGCGCGGTGCGCGCGCCGAACCGCCAGGCGATCGCGGCGACGGCCAGCTCGGCCAGCGCGGCGACCACCGCCGTCCGCGCCAAGCCCAGCCGCTCGATCATCACGAATCCCGCGACGAGCGTGCCGACCGCCCCGCCGAGCGTGTTGAGCGTGTAGAGCACGCCGATTCCGCGGCCCGGCGCGACCCCTTCGGAGACGATCCAGCGCGCGAGGATCGGCAGCGTGGCGCCCATCAGGATCGTCGGCGGCAGCAGCACCAGCGCCGCCAGGCCGACCCGCAGTGCGCCGGGGAGCGTCGCCGCGCCGGCGCCGCGGGCCAGCGCGGCCGCGCCCGCCGGGAGCCACGCCGAGAGCAGCGGGATCGAGAGCAGGCCCCAGGCCCCGACCAGCGCCTCGACCAGCGCGAAGAGGCGGATCCCGCGCGCCGCGTAGCGGTCACCGGCGCGGCCGCCCAGCGCCGAGCCGATCCCGAGCCCGGCCATGAAGGTCGCGAGCACGATCACGGCGGCGACGTTCGAGGAGCCGAGCGCCAGGGTCAGCCAGCGCGTCCAGACCAGCTCGACGACCAGCCCCGCGGCCCCGGTGACGAAGAGCAGCGCGCCGAGCAGCAGCCGCGGCGCGGCCGGGGTCGGGGGGGCGGGTTTGCGGGCCATGTCGATTCGCTCCGGGGGGAAAGGGTGGAAGAATACCCCGCGTCCGCCGAGGAGATCCCGTGACGCCGCGCCTGCCGTCCGCTGCTGAAATCGAGGCCCTGCTGTCGAGCCCTGCGGCCGCTCCCGGGCTGACGGGGCGGGAGATCGCCGACCGCCTGCGCCTCCCCCCGGCGCTTCGTGCCGCGCTCCGGCGCGCGCTGCGCGGCTGGGTCGCCGAGGGGCGGCTGGTCGCGCTGCGCGGCCGGCGCTTCGGGGCGCGCTCCGCGCTGGGCGACGTCGTCGGCCGCTTCTCGCGCCACCCGGCAGGATTCGGTTTCGTGATCTCGGACGATCCCGAGCAGGGGGACCTCTTCGTCCCGCCCGGGGCCCACGGGGGCGCGGTGCACGGTGACATCGTCGCCGCGCGGGTCGTGGCCGTGAAGCCCGACGGCCGGCGCGAGGGGGCGATCGCACGCGTGGTCGAGCGCCGCTCGTCGACGATCGTCGGGCTGTTCCACGGTACCGCGTCGGGGGGCGGGATCGTGCAGCCGCTCGACCCCGGCTTCGGCTTCGAGGTGCTGGTTCCGAAGGCCGACGCGCAGGGGGCGCGCACGGGGGAGATCGTCCGCGCCGAGCTGGTCACGCCGCCGCGGGACGGCAGCGGCGCGCGCGGGACCGTGATCGAGCGGCTCGGGCGCCCCGACGAGCCGGGGGTCGAGACCGAGGTCCTGGTCCGCAAGTACGGCTTCACGGTCGAATATCCCCCCGAGGTCCTGGCCGAGGTCGAGCGTCTGCCGTCGCGGCCGGAACAGTGGCCACTCGCCGAGCGCGAGGACTTCACGCGGGGGACGGTGGTCACGATCGACGGCGAGACGGCGCGCGACTTCGACGACGCGGTCGAGGTCGAGCGGCTCGACGACGGCGGATACCGGCTGCACGTCCACATCGCCGACGTCGGCTTCTTCGTGCCCGAGGGCTCGGCGACCGACCTCGAGGCGCTGCGCCGCGGGACCAGCGTCTATTTCCCCGACCGCTGCGTCCCGATGCTCCCCGAGCGGCTGTCGAACGACCTCTGCTCGCTCCGGCCGGACGAGATCCGCCTGACGCAGGGGGTCTCGATCGACTTCGACCGGCGGGGGAATACGAAGCGCGCGAGGTTTCACGACGGGTTCATCCGGAGCCGCGCGCGGCTGACGTACAACGAGGTCGCGAAGCTCGTCGAGGAGCGGGACCCCGAGGCGCGGGCGGAGCGCGCGGCCGTCGTGCCGATGCTCGACGCCGCGGCCGAGCTGGCGGCGCTGCTGGCCCGGCGGCGCACCGAGCGCGGCGCGATCGACTTCGACCTCCCCGAGCCGGAGATCCTGCTCGAGCTGACCGGTGCGACTGCGGAGATCGTCGCCCGCCGGCGCAACGCGGCGCACCGACTGATCGAGGAGTTCATGATCACGGCCAACGCGGCGGTCGCAACGGAGCTGAAGAAGCGCAAGGCTCCCACGCTCTACCGCGCCCACGAGCGGCCGGCGCTCGATCGCGTCGAGCGGCTGGTCGACGCGCTCGACGGCCTCGGCTACCGCCTGCCGGGCGAGGCGGCGTCGATCGAGCCGTCGGCCTTCGCCGGGCTGGTCGAGCAGGCGAAGGGGAAGCCGGAGGAGCCGTTCGTGACACGCCTCGTGCTGCGCACGATGGCGCTCGCCAAGTACCACGAGGAGTGTCTCGGCCACTTCGGCCTCGCGCTGACGCGCTACCTCCACTTCACCTCGCCGATCCGCCGCTACCCGGACCTGATCGCGCACCGTGCGCTGCGGCGGCTGACGCGCGGGCCGGTCGAGTCGGCGGGGGAGAAGGAGGAGCGGATCGCGCGGCTGCCCGACCTGGCGCGCGAGTGCTCGCGCCTCGAGCGCGAGGCTGAAGCCGCCGAGCGCGAGGCGGTGGCCTGGAAGGTTGCGGCCTTCATGGCCGACCGCCTCGGCGACGAATTCGACGGGGTCGTGATCGAGATCGCCCCGCACGGCGTCCTGGTCGCACTCACGGAGCCGTTCGTGGAGGGGATGATCCCCGTCGCGCGGCTGGGACCCGAGTACTGGAAGTACGACGCCAAGCGCCGGATCCTGCGCGGGGCGGAGTCCGGGACGGTCTACCGGCTCGGGATGCCGGTGCGCGTGCGGGTCGACCGCGTCGACCTGTATCGGCACCTGATCGACTTCTCGCGCGTCGACACGGAACCGGCGGCGCCGGGCCGGAAGGGCCGCCCGGGTCGCGCGGGGGCGCGCATCGGGCGCGGCGGCAAGGGGCCGGGCCGCGGCGGCCGCCGCGGCGGAAAGCCCCGGCGATGACAAGGGGGCGCGTGCCGTACCGGCTCCTGCCGCACACGGCCGACGCCGCCTTCGAGGTCGAGGCGCCCGACCTGCCCGGGCTGTTCGAGGCCGCGGCCAGCGTGCTGTTCGACCTCGTGGTCGAAGTCGACCGCGTCGCCGGCGGTCCGGTCGAGGCGACGATCGTCGCCGAGGCGACGGACCGGGAGACGCTGCTCGTGGCCTGGCTCTCGGAGCTGCTCGGCGGAGCGATGGCGAACGGCGTCGTCTTCGGCGCGTTCGCGGTCGATGCGCTCGATGCGACCCACGTCCTCGGGCGGGCCTGGGGCGAGCCGCTCGATCCCGTCCGCCACGGCTTCAAGACCGAGGTCAAGGCGGTGACCTACCACGAACTGGCGCTGACGGAGGTCCCCGGCGGGTTCCGCGCGCACGTCGTGGTCGACATCTGAGGGGGGCGGCGATGCATCCCGGCATCGAACGGATCGACGACTACCGCTGGCGGGTCCCGAAGCGCGGCCGGATGCGCGTGCCCGGCCTGATCTACGCCGAGGAGGCGCTGATCCCGGCGATCGTCGAGGACAAGGCGGTCGAGCAGGTCGCCAACGTCGCGTGCCTGCCGGGGATCGTCGGGCACTCGATCGCGATGCCCGACATCCACTGGGGCTACGGCTTCCCGATCGGCGGCGTCGCGGCCTTCGATCCGGACGAGGGGGTCGTCTCGCCGGGCGGCGTCGGCTACGACATCAACTGCGGCGTGCGCATGCTCTCCTCCGCCCTGACGAAGGAGGAGGTCGCGCCGCGGCTGCCGCAGCTGGCGGACGCGCTCTTCGCCAACATCCCGTCCGGCGTCGGCAGCCAGCGCAGGGACCTGCGGTTGACCGGGCGCGAGCTGGACGGCGTGCTGGCCGACGGCGCGGCCTGGGCGGTCGGTCGCGGCTTCGGCGAGCGCGCGGACCTCGAGCTGCTCGAGGAGCGCGGGGCGATCCCGTGGGCCGAGCCGCGCGCGGTCTCCGAGCGGGCCAGGGAGCGCGGCCGGCCGCAGCTCGGGACGCTCGGCTCGGGGAACCACTTCGTCGAGGTCCAGTGGGTGGACGCCGTGTACGACGCCGTGGCCGCGGCGCGGCTGGGACTGGCCGTGGGGACGGTCACGGTCCTGATCCACTCCGGCTCGCGCGGGCTCGGGTACCAGGTCTGCGACGACTACCTCAAGGTGATGCTCAAGGCGGCCGCGAAGTACGGGATCGAGCTGCCCGACCGGCAGCTCTGCTGCGCGCCGCTGGTCTCCGAGGAAGGGCGGCGCTACCTCGGCGCGATGGGGGCGGCCGCCAACTTCGCCTTCGCCAACCGCCAGCTGATGGCGCACTGGGTGCGCGAGTCGCTCGAGCAGGGCCTGGGTTTCGCCCCGCGCGAGCACCGGCTGCGCACGGTCTACGACGTCTGCCACAACATCGCCAAGCTCGAGCGGCATCAGACACCCGGTGGGATACGCGAGCTGTGCGTGCACCGAAAGGGGGCGACGCGCGCCTTCGGCCCGGGGCACCCGGCGCTCCCCGCGGCCTACCGCGACCTCGGCCAGCCGGTGCTGATCCCCGGCGACATGGGGCGCTACTCGTTCGTCATGCTCGGCTGCGAGGGCTCGGCCGAGGCCTTCGGCTCGGCTTGCCACGGGGCCGGGCGGCGGATGTCGCGCTCGGCGGCGAAGAAGCTCGCGGCCGGCCGGCCGGTGGAGCAGGAACTGGCGGCGCAGGGGATCGAGATCCGCGCGGCCGGCCGGGGAACGGTCCTCGAGGAGATTCCGGAGGCGTACAAGGACGTGGCCGAGGTGGTCGGCGCCGTCGACGGCGCCGGCCTCGCGCGGAAGGTCGCCCGGCTGCGGCCGCTGGCGGTGATCAAGGGGTAGGGGCGGCCCGCTGCGGCGGCCGGTGACGCGGGCCGGTGCGGCAGCCGGTCCCGGCGGGCGGCGAGAACGAAAAAAGGCGAGGTCGCCCCCGCCTCTCGTCGACTCGCTGCACCGCGCGTCAGGCGGGGGCGAGCCGGTTCACCGCCTTCGCCAGGCGCGACTTGTAGCGCGACGCGGTGTTGGTCTTGATGATCCCCGCCTTCGCGGTCTTGTCGATCAGGCCCAGCGTCTGCGGCAGCAGCGCGGCCGCCTCGGCCTGCTTCCCGTCGTCGAGCAGGGTCCGGAAGGTCTTGATCTCGGACCGCATGCGGGTACGCCAGGAGCGGTTGCGTTCGTTCCTCTTTTCGTCGGCCCGCGCCTTCTTGGCGGCGGACTTGTGATTCGCCATCGAGTTGCCCTTCCGTGTCGTGCCCGGGCGGCCCGGCCCCGGGGCACACAGCCCCCGGCCGACAGTCCGGCAAAAACCGGGGGATTCTGCGCGAGGGGGACCGGGATGTCAAGGCGCCGGGGGGCGGCAGGGCGCCCGGCGGGTCAGGTGGGGAGGGCTCCGCGCCGGCGCAGGTGCTCGCGGGCAATCCGCGCCTCGTCGGAGTTCGGGTAGTCGCGGATCAGGGCCTGCAGCGTGGCGACGGCGGCGGCGTTGTCCTTGGCCTCGAACTGGGCGAGCCCCTTCTTGAGCAGCGCGGCGGGGGTCTTCTCGCCGCGGGGGAACGACTCGATCAGGGTGTCGTAGGCGCCTACGGCGTCGGAGTAGCGGCCCATCGCATAGAGCGTCTCGCCGGTCCAGTAGAGCGCGTCGTCGGCCATCGGCCCCTTGGGGTCGGCCTGGAACGCGGCCTGGAAGCCGCTCAGGGCGAGCTCGTAGTGGCGGCGCGAGTAGTCGGAGTAGGCGGCGTTGAAGAGATCGGTCGGGGAGCCCGAGCCGGTCGCCGGCCCCGGGCGCGTCGCGGCGGCCGAAGGAGGGGCGGCGGGCGATCCCGGCGACGAGGACGGCGCCGGCGAGGCCACGCTCGCTGCTGCAGCCCCCGCGGCCCCGGCGGCCGCAGCGCCGCCGCCGGGCGGCCGGGCCTCGCCTTCCGGTGGGCGTGCCGGGTTGAGGACCGGCGCCGCGCCGGGACGCTGCGAGCGGACCTCGGCCAGGACCTCGTCGAGCCGACGCTGCGTGGCGAGCAGCTGTTCCTCGATCACCCGCATCTCGCGCTCGAGCGATTCGGTCCGCGTCGCGGCCTCGGCACAGGCGGTGGTCGGGTCGACGGACTTCTTCTGCAGCGCGTCGAGTTGCTCCAGCACGCGGGCCGAGTCCTTCTGCAGCTTGAAGAGCTGGTCCTGCACGTCCGGCGGCGGCGGTGCCGTCGACGCCGGCTCCGCTCCCGGGAAGCCGGCGCAGCCGGTCGCCAGGGCGACGGCCAGCGCCATCGCCGCGAACGCCCCGTACCGGCCGGTCACTGCACCTCCGCAAAGTCGCAGCGGCGGTTCCTGGCCCAGGCGGCCTCGTCGTGCCCGGCGTCGGCCGGCTGGTCCTCGCCGTAACTGATCGTCTCGAGCTGCTCCGCCGGGATGCCGAGCCGGATCAGGTGGTTCCGCACCGCGTTCGCGCGCCGGGCGCCGAGCGAGAGGTTGTACTCGAGCGTGCCGCGCTCGTCGGTGTTCCCCTCGATCAGGACCCGCACCGCCGCGTGCGCACGCAGCCAGGCGGCATTCGTGTCGAGCACGGCGATCGCGCCGGGAGAGAGCTCGTCGCTGTTGTACTCGAAGTAGACCGTTGCCAGCGGGAGCGTGCCGGTCTTGCCGCCGGCCGTCCCTTCCGCGCCCGTCCCCGTCCCCGCCCCCTCCGAGAGGGGCTCCTCGGCGAACGGCTCCTGCTGCGTCGGCATCTCCTCGACCGGCTTGCCGCCGCCGGCTGTGCCCGACGTCGCACCCGTCCCCGCGCCGTCCTGGACCGAGACGCTCTCCTCGATCGGCGTGGTCTGCTTCTTGGGGCAACCCGCCGCGAAGACCGCGGCCAGGCCGATAATCGTCAGGAACAGCAGGGTGCGTCGCATGGCGTGTCCTCGAGCGGGGAACCGGGCCCCGCGAGTATAGGGCGCTCAGCGCCGGATCGGGCTCCAGTCGGGCGTGAACGCGGGATCACCGGTCGTCAGCTTCTTCAGCCCGGTGCCGTCGTCGCGCATGATCCAGATCGCGTAGGCGCCGTCGCGATTGCTGCTGAACACGATGTGCCGGCCATCCGGGGCCCAGCGCGGGTTCTCCTTGTTGCCACGGCCGCTGGTCAGGATCTTCTCCTTCCCGGTGGCCAGCTCGTGGAGCACCAGCTCGAAATTGCCCTCGATCCGGCTGACGTAGACGATCCGCCCGCCCTCGGGAGACCAGGCCGCCGACTCGTTGTAGCGCCCCTCGTTGGAGAGACGGCGGACGTTCGAGCCGGTCGCGGACATGAGGTAGATCTGGGGCGAGCCGGCGCGGTCGGAGGTGAAGGCGATCTCGGTTCCGGTCGGCGACCAGGACGGGGCCGTGTCGATCGCCGGGTGATTGGTCAGCCGGACCTCCCGCCCCGTCGTGACGTCGAAGGTGTAGATCTCGCTGTTGCGGTCGCGATCGGAGGAGAAGGCGATCGTCCGGCCGTCCGGCGAGTAGTCCGGGGCGGCGTTGAGCTCGCCCCCCTTCGGCGCGAGGGTGATGATCTTGCCGTTCTCGTCGAGCAGGTAGATCGACGGCTTGCGGCCCTTGAAGGACAGGAAGGTCAGCTGGCGCGAGTCCGGCGACCAGGCGGGGGAGAGGTTGATCGTCCCGGTCGAGGTCAGGCGGCGCACGCGGGCGCCGTCGTAGTCCATCAGGTAGACCTCCTTCACCCGGTTCTGTCCCGAGACGAAGGCGATCCGGGTCTGCGCGATCCCCGGCCGGCCGGTCAGCGTCAGCACGATCTCGTCGGCGGCGACGTGCGCGAGGCGACGCAGGTCCGCGGGCAGCTTCCCGCCCCAGGTCTTGTCGAGCAGCACCGTTCCCTTGCCGGTCTCGACCACCTTGACGTTGAAGAGCCCCCGCTCCTTCTCCATCGACAGCTTCGAGATCACGAGTTCCGCGGCGCCCGCCTCGCGCCAGGCGGCGGGGTCCTGGAGGCGATCGGGCGGGATCCGGCCCTCGCCCGACGGGTCGAGCATCGCGAACCAGCCCGAGAAGTCGAGGTCGTCGCGCAGGACCTTGCCCATCTCCCCGGCCTCGGACGGTTGCGCGCCGGGGCCGACGATCGTCGGCGGGAGCGCGAGCGCGATCCGCGTCGCGGCCTTGTCGCGGATCACCCCCTCCAGGTCGCCCGGTTTCGGGGGCGGTTCCTGGGCCGCGGCGGCGAAGCCGGAGGCGAGGGCCAGGGAGAGCAGCGGGAGGAGGGGCAGGGCACGTCGCATCGGGGAACCTCGCTCACATGTCCGGGGGCAGCAGTTCGAAGACGAAGCGCGCCGTCAGCCGGTCTTTCTCGTAGGCGCGGGGGAGGGGCGGCAGCTGGCCGAGCGCGAGCACGGCGCGGTAGGCCGACTGGTCGAGCGGCGTGTAGCCGCTCGACGTCTCGACCTCGACGCCGGTGACGCGGCCGTCGCCGTTGATGACGAACGCGACGACCACCCGCAGGGTGTCGCTCCCGGCCGGGAGGATCGGCCGGTCCTGCCACGCTTCCTGCAGCCGGATGACGACGAGGTTGGTGTAGTAGTCGTAGGTGAACGGCTCGTCCGAGCCGAGTCCGGCGACGCCGCCGGCGATCGGACCCTCCGGCCCGTTGGCGCCTGGAGTGCCCGGCGTTCCCGGCGTGCCCGGCTGGTCCTTCGGCGGGGCCTGCGGCTCGACCGGCAGCAGCTTCTCCGGTTGCGCGGTGAGGCCTTTCGGCGGCGGCGCGGGCTTCTTCGGGGCGTCGGCTCGCTCGCGGTTGGTCGGCGTCAGCTTCTCGTCGATGGGCGCCGGCGGCCGTTCGGGCACGAGCCGCTCGGCCGGCTTCTCGACGCCGCGCGTGCCGCCCCCGGGCGTGGGGCGAGCCCCGGCGGCGAGTCGCACCGTCATGCTCGGTCCCAGGCGTCCCGTCCGCGCCCCCCCGTCGGTGGCGAAGAAGACGATCGCGACCAGCACGGCCAGGTGCAGCGCCAGCGACGCGAGCCCGCCGCCGACCTCCTCCGGATGGGGTACGACGACGCGGACGCGGACCGGACGGGCCGCCACGCGGTCACCGCCCGCGACGCGCCGGCCGGGGCTCGGCGGGGGCCGGCTGCGTGACGAGGGCAACCCGGTCGATGCCGCCGACGCGCAGCGCGTCCATGGCCGAGAGGACGCGGCCGTAATCGACGCTGGCGTCGCCCTGCAGGTAGACGGCCGCCCCGGGGCGGTCGCCGCCCCGGCGCTTGACCTCGTCGACCAGCATCGCGTCGACCACCGGCTGGTTGTCGATGTAGAACTGCCCCTTCCGGTCGACGGTCACGGTCAGACGCTTCTCGTCGATCTCCTCGCCGCTGACCGCCCTGGGCAGCCCGACCTCGATCCCGCGGGTCAGCATCGGGGCGCTGACCATGAAGATGATCAGCAGCACGAGCATGACGTCGACCATCGGCGTGACGTTGATCTCCGCCAGCGCGACGCGCTCCTGGCGCGATGCACGGATCGCCATCGTCAGGCCGGACGCCGGCGCCGCTTCTGGAGCAGGTGGATGAAGTCGTACTCGAACTCCTCCATCTCGATGCTCGTGATCCGGACCTGGCGCAGGAAGTAGTTGTAGCCGACCGCCGCGGGGACCGCGGCCGCGAGCCCGGCGGCGGTGGCGATCAGCGCCTCCGCGATCCCCGGCGCGTAGCTCTGGATGTTCATCGCGCCGGACAGGCCGATCGCGTGGAAGGCGTCCATGATCCCCCAGACCGTGCCGAACAGGCCGATGAAGGGAGCGGTGGAGGCCGTCGTCGCGAGGAAGGTCAGGGAGCGCTCGATGTCGCGCAGGTTGGCCGCGGCGGCGCGCGAGATCATCCGCGTGACATCCTCGACCGCGTCGTCGTCGAGCGCGCGGCCGGTGCCGGAGACGTCCATCGAGAGCTGGCTCACCTCGTGGAAGGCGGCCTTGAACAGTCCGACCACCGGGGAGCGGGTCCATTTCTGGGCCTGGTCGCGCAGGTCCGAGAGCCGCGACCCGGAATGGAACTTCGCGAGGAAGGCCTGGGTCTCGCGGCGCGCCCGACGGAAGGTGCGGGCCCGCTCGAGGATGATCCCCCAGCTGACGATCGAGGCGACCAGCAGCACGAGCAGGGTGGCCTTCCCCACGGGGCCCGCCTGCAGCACGAGGTCGATGACGCTCGGGTTGGCAGGGGTGGTCACGGCGCAGGGAATGGCGAACACCAAGGGACACCTCGCGAAAGAGCGCGGAAACAGGCGGAAGCTACCATGCGCCGGAGGGGCCGGCCAACCGGCTCACGCGCCGCAGGCGACGATGATCGACCACTCCTCGGGGCGAACCGGCGTCACCGAGAGGCGGTTGCCGCGGCGCAGCGTGACCATCGCCTCGAGACCAGGGGTCGCACGCAGCGTGTCGAGCGTCACGGCGCGGCGGAAGATCTGCTCGAGCTCGATCTCCACCCCGTACCAGCGCGGCGCGGCGGGATCGGCGCCGGGGTCGTGGTACGGCGACTTCCGGTCGAACTGGGTCGGGTCGGGCGCGGCGGCCCCGACGACGGCGGCCGTCCCGGCCACCGCCGGCGCGGGGATGCCGGAGTGATAGATCAGCACGCCGTCGCCGACGCGGACCTCGTCGCGCAGGAGATTGCGCGCCTGGTAGTTGCGGACGCCGTCCCAGAACGCCCGGCGGCCGGGACGGCGCGCGAGGTCGTCGATCGAGAAGGTGCCGGGCTCGGTCTTCATCAGCCAGTAGCGTCGCGCCATCGGTCGGCTCCGGGCGGCGATTGTAGGGCGACGCGGCGGGGGGCTGCGAAGCGCCGGCCCGGTTAGACTGCGCCCCTGCGTGCGCCCCCCCGCCGCCTTGCCTCCCGGCGGGATCGAAAGGCACCGACCGATGACGCTCGCTCCCGCCCGCTACGAGCACTGCCTCGTCACCGGCGCCTCGGCCGGGATCGGCCGGGTCTTCGCCGAGCAGCTCGCGGCGCGCGGCGCCCGGGTCCTGACCGTCGTCGCGCGACGCGGGGACCGGCTCGCGGAACTGGCGGCGCGGCTCGCCGCCGTCCCTCGGCCGCAGCCGGTCGAGGTCCGGCCGGTCGGCGTCGACCTGGCGGAGCCGGGAGGCCCGGACCGCCTGCTCGATGCGCTGCGAAGGAGCGGGGGGCCGCCGGTCGACCTGCTGGTCAACAACGCGGGCTTCGGGCGCTACGGGGCCTTCATGGAGCGCGGCTGGGACGACCACCTCCGGATGTACCAGCTGAACATGCTCACCCCCGCCGCGCTGGTCCACGCGTTGTGGGAGGAACTCGCCGCCGTGCCCGGCCGCGGCGTGATCCAGGTTGCCAGCACCGCGGCCTTCCAGCCGATCCCCTACTTCACCTCCTACGCGGCGACGAAGGCCTTCCTGCGCAGCTTCTCGGAGGGGTTGTGGGGCGAGGCCCGCCCGGCCGGAATGCGCGTGCTGACGCTCTGCCCGGGACCCGTGCCGACCGAGTTCGGGCAGGTGGCGGGGACCAGCTTCCGCGTCCGGAAAGTCTCGACCGGGGCGGAGCGGGTCGTGCGCGAGGCGCTCGACGCCTACGAGCGGGGCCGGGCCGAACTCATCCCGGGCTTCGTCAACCGCGCGATGCGGTGCGCGGTCCGCTTCGCGCCGCTGCGCCTCGTGCTCTGGGGGGCGGCCAGGGTGGCCGGGACGAGCCGGCCGCGCTGAGCGACAGGCGGTGCCGCGCCGCGGCCGGCCGTCCGCGCCCGGTCAGGCCGGCTCGATGCACGCGGGCCCGTCGTTCCTCGCGCTGTTGACCGTCGGGCCGACCGCGCGCTCGCGCATGGCCTCGGCGGGAAAGGCACCGATCAGCCCCGCCACGGCGGCCGGGTCGCGCAACGCCGGATCGAGCCAGGCGTCGATCCGCTCGCGTGGCAGGATCGCGGGCATCCGGTCGTGGAACCGGGCCAGCAGTTCGTTCGGCCCCGTCGTCAGGATCGTGCAGGAGTCGAGTTCGGAGCCGTCGGCGGCGAGCCAGCGGTCCCACAGGCCGGCCAGCGCGAAGGGCGCCGCGTCGGCGAGCGTGAAGTAGTGGGCGCGGCGGGCCTTCGCGGTGCCGGTCCACTCGTAGAACCCGTCCGCCGGGACGAGGCAGCGCCGGTTGCGGAACGCGGCGCGGAACGACGGCTTCCCGGGCGCGGTCTCGGCCCGCGCGTTGAAGAGCAGCGGGATCCCGGCCAGGTCCTTCGTCCAACTCGGAACGAGACCCCAGCGGGCGAGGACCACCTCGCGGGCCGGCGCCTCGCGGACGATCGCGACCGCCTGGGTGGGCGCGATGTTGAACCGGGGGGGGAGCGCGGGGAAGTCAGGGAGCCCGAGGGCGGCGGCCACGGCCTGCGCCGGGGAGGCCAGCGTGAATCGTCCGCACATCGCGAGGCCATTGTAGACTGCGCCCGGGGAGACTCATGGGTGATGAGCTGAAGTCGGCCTACGAGCTGGCCATGGAGCGGCTGCGCTCGCGGGAGCGGGAGGAGCGGGTGCCGCTCACCGAAGAGCAGCGGCACCGGATCGTCGAGGTCCGGGCCGAGTTCCAGGCTCGCCGCGCCGAGGCGTCGATCATGGCCGATGCGCGGAAGGCGGCGGCGCTCGCCGCCGGGGACGACGTGCGGCTGGAGCAGGTCGAGAACGAGTACCGCCGCGAGGTGGCGCGGCTGACCGCGGAGGAAGAGTCGCGGATCGAGGCGCTGCGCCGCGGGGAATGACCGGAAACGGCGGGAATAAGCGGGTTCCGGGGCAAGTCAATCGGCATTTGGAGGCAAGCAACGAACGGGGGACGTTGACGCGCGGCCCGCTCTCGTTTACCGTTTAGTTTGTCGCGCGTAATGAAACCGGCTCTTCGAGTCGGTTATTTCCCTTACGCCTACCCAGTAGGGAGGTTCCGCATGACCCGCCGGATGGTGACAGTCGACGGCAACGAAGCGGCGGCCAGCGTCGCGCACCGCACCAGCGAAGTGATCGCGATCTACCCGATCACCCCCTCCTCGCCGATGGGCGAGTTGTCCGATGCCTGGTCCTCGGAGGGACAGCGCAACATCTGGGGCTCGCTGCCCAGCGTGGTCGAGATGCAGAGCGAGGGCGGCGCCGCCGGCGCGGTGCACGGTGCGCTGCAGAGCGGAGCGGTGACGACCACCTTCACGTCGGCGCAGGGCCTGCTCCTGATGATCCCCAACATGTTCAAGATCGCGGGCGAGCTGACGCCCACCGTGTTTCACATCGCGGCCCGCTCGGTGGCCACGCACGCGCTGTCGATCTTCGGCGACCACTCGGACGTCATGTCCTGCCGCTCCACCGGGTACGGGATGCTGGCTTCGGGGTCGGTCCAGGAGGTCCACGACCTGGCGGCGATCGCGGTCGCGAGCAGCCTCGAGTCGCGGATCCCGTTCATGCACTTCTTCGACGGCTTCCGCACCTCGCACGAGGTGATGAAGATCGAGGAGCTGACGGACGACCAGCTCCGGGCGCTGATCCCGATCGCGGCGGTGCAGGGGATGCGCGCGCGGGCGCTCGACCCGGCCCGGCCGGTGCTGCGCGGGACGGCCCAGAACCCGGACGTCTTCTTCCAGGCCCGCGAGGCCTGCAACCCGTTCTACGACGCCACGCCGGCGATCGTCGAGAAGGTGATGGAGCGCTTCGCCGGGATCGCCGGCCGGCGCTACCGGCTGTTCGACTACTTCGGAGCGCCCGACGCCGAGCGCGTCGTGATCATGATGGGTTCGGCGGCGGAGGCGGCCCAGGCAACGATCGAGTACCTGGCGGCCAAGGGCGAGAAGGTCGGCCTGATCAAGGTCCGGCTCTACCGGCCGCTCGCCCTCGACCGGATGCTGGCCGCGATCCCGCGCACGACCCGCGTCCTCGCCGTACTCGACCGCACGAAGGAACCGGGCTCGGCCGGCGAGCCGCTCTACCAGGACGTCGTGACCGCCTTCGCCGAGGCGGCTGCCGCGAAGGCGCTTCCGACCCCCGCGATGCCGGTCATCGTGGGCGGCCGCTACGGCCTGTCGTCGAAGGAGTTCACCCCGGGCATGGTCAAGGGGCTGCTCGACGAGCTGGCGAAGCCGGCCCCGAAGAACCACTTCACGCTCGGCATCCTCGACGACGTCGGCATGACGAGCCTGGCCTACGATCCCGGCTTCACCCTCCCGTCCGACGACGTCAAGCAGGCGCTGTTCTTCGGCCTCGGGGCCGACGGCACCGTGAGCGCCAACAAGAACACGATCAAGATCATCGGGGAAGAGACCGAGTTCAACGCGCAGGGCTACTTCGTCTACGATTCGAAGAAGGCCGGCGCGGCGACCGTTTCCCACCTGCGCTTCGGGAAGCGGCCGATCCTGGCGACCTACCTGCTCGACCAGGCCGACTTCGTCGGGTGCCACCAGTGGGTCTTCCTCGAGAAGTTCGACATGCTCGAGAAGGCGAAGGACGGTGCGGTCTTCCTGATCAACAGCCCCTACCCGGCGGAGCAGGTCTGGGACTACCTGCCGCGCCTGCACCAGCAGCGGATCATCGAGAAGAAGCTGCGGTTCTTCGTGATCGATGCCTACAAGGTGGCCCGCGAGGCCGGCATGGGGGGCCGGATCAACACGATCATGCAGACCTGCTTCTTCGCGATCTCCGGCGTCCTGCCGCGCGAGGAGGCGATCGAGCAGATCAAGTCGGCGGTGAAGAAGTCGTACGGCATGAAGGGCGAAGCCGTGATCCGCCAGAACTTCGCCGCGATCGACCTGACGCTCTCGAACCTCTTCGAGGTCAAGGTTCCGGCGAAGGTCACCTCGACGATCGAGCTGCCGCCGGTCGTTCCGTCGTTCGCGCCCGAGTTCGTGCAGAAGGTGACGGCCGAGATCATCCGCGGTCACGGCGACGACCTCCCGGTCAGCGCCATGCCGGTCGACGGCACCTTCCCGACCGCGACCGCGCAGTACGAGAAGCGGAACATCGCGCTCGAGATCCCGACCTGGGACCCGGAGACCTGCATCCAGTGCGGCAAGTGCGTGCTGATCTGCCCGCACGCCGCGATCCGGATGAAGGTCTTCGAACCGGCGCTGGCCGCCGGGGCCCCGGCCAGCTTCAAGCACACCGACTACAGGACCAAGGACTTCAAGGGGATGGCGTACGCGCTGCAGGTCGCGCCCGAGGACTGCACCGGCTGCGGGCTGTGCGTGCACTTCTGCCCCGCGAAGAACAAGGCCGAGCCGCGGCTCAAGGCGATCAACATGGAGCCGCAGATGCCGCTGCGGGAGAGCGAGCGGGCGAACTACGCCTTCTTCCTCGAGCTCCCGGAAGTCGACCGCACGCTGCTGAACGTGGCGACCGTCAAGGGTTCGCAGTTCCTGCAGCCGCTGTTCGAGTACTCGGGCGCCTGTTCCGGGTGCGGCGAAACCCCGTATGTGAAGCTGCTGTCGCAGCTCTACGGCGACCGTGCGGTGATCGGGAACGCCACCGGCTGCTCGTCGATCTACGGCGGCAACCTGCCGACCACCCCGTGGGCCGTCAACCGCGACGGGCGCGGGCCGGCGTGGTCGAACTCGCTGTTCGAGGACAACGCCGAGTTCGGGCTCGGCTTCCGCCTGACGATCGACCAGCACGAGCAGTTCGCACGCGAGCTGGTGCGCGAGCTGGCGGGTGCGATCGGCGGCGACCTGGCCGCGGCGATCCTCGACAACCCGCAGCGAACCGAGCAGGAGATCGCGGCGCAGCGCGAGCGGGTCGCGGCGCTCAAGAGCGCGCTCGTCGGCGTGAAGGGCGAGCGGGCACGGCGGCTGGAGGACGCGGCCTACGCGCTGGTGCGCCACAGCGTCTGGATCGTCGGAGGCGACGGCTGGGCCTACGACATCGGCTATGGCGGGCTCGACCACGTGCTCGCCTCGGGGCGCGACGTCAACATCCTCGTGCTCGACACCGAGGTCTACTCGAACACCGGCGGCCAGATGTCGAAGGCCACGCCGCTCGGTGCGGTCGCGAAGTTCGCCGCGGGCGGCAAGCCCCGGCCGAAGAAGGACCTCGGCCTGATGGCGATGGCCTACGGCGACGTCTACGTCGCCCAGATCGCGATGGGGTCGAACGATACCCAGACGGTCAAGGCCTTCGTCGAGGCCGAGGCCTGGCGCGGGCCGTCGATCCTGATCGCCTACTCGCACTGCATCGCGCACGGCATCAACATGGCGAAGGCGACCGACCAGCAGAAGCGCGCGGTCGATTCGGGTCACTGGATGCTCTACCGCTACAATCCGGCGCTCCTCGCGGAAGGGAAGAATCCGATGATCCTCGACTCCCGGCAGCCGACGCTGCCGATCGCCGAGTACATGCTGAGCGAGGCCCGCTACAAGATGCTCACCAAGTCGCAACCCGAGGCCGCGGAGCGGTTCCTGGCCCAGGCCCAGCAGGATGCCACCGCGCGCTGGCGCCGCTACGAGCAGCTCGTCGCGCTCCACGCCGCCGAAGTCGGCGCGCCCGCCGGCGCGCCGCGCCCCTGAGTGAGGGAGGAAGTCCGATGATCGACCTCAGCACGAGCTACATGGGCATCGCGCTCAAGAGCCCCCTGGTGCCGTCGTCCGCGCCGCTCTCGAAGGAGATGGACACGCTGCGCCAGATGGAGGACGCCGGCGCGTCGGCGGTGGTGCTCTACTCGCTCTTCGAGGAGCAGATCGACTTCGAGGCGCTGGAAATCGACCACTACCTCGAGTACGGCTCGGAGAGTTTCGCCGAGTCGCTGTCCTACTTCCCCGAGCCGCGCGAGTTCCGGCGCGGCCCGGAGGAGTATCTCGACCACATCCGCAAGGCCAAGGAAGCCCTCGACGTCCCGATCATCGCCTCGCTCAACGGGCGCTCGCCGGGGGGCTGGACCGAGTACTCGAAGAAGTTCGAGCAGGCCGGCGCGGACGCGATCGAGTTGAACATCTATTTCCTTCCGACCGACCCGCACCAGCCGCTGTCCGAGATCGAGGGGATCTACGGCGACGTCGTGCTGGATGTGAAGAAGGAGGTGAAGATCCCGGTCGCCGTGAAGATGCACCCGTACTTCACCTCGATCCCGTTCACGGCCCGCGACCTGGTCGAGAAGGGGGCGGACGGCCTGGCGCTCTTCAACCGCTTCTACCAGCCCGACATCGACCCCGAGAACCTCGAGGTCTTCCCGAACCTGCAGCTCTCGACCCCCTGGGACTCGCGGCTCGCGACGCGCTGGCTGGCGATCCTCTACGGCCGGGTGCGGGCCGACCTGGCGGCGACCGGGGGCGTCCACAGCGGGCGCGACGCCGTGAAGATGCTGATGGCCGGCGCCTGCGTCGTCCACATGACCTCGGCCCTGCTGAAGTACGGCGTCTACCACCTCAAGCGGGTCGAGGAGGAAGTCCGGACCTGGATGGAGGAGAACGAGTACGCCTCCGTGAAGCAGCTGATCGGGACGATGAGCCAGAAGTCCTCTCCCGATCCGGCGGCGTTCGAGCGGGCGAACTACATCAAGGTTCTGCAGTCCTACAAGTAGCGATCCGGGGTTCGTTCCTGGTGTGGGCGCGCTGCAGCCGTCGGGCGCTGCGCGCCCGCGGCTGAGCGCTCCGGGGTGGCTACCGAAGCTGCCGGTTCGCGACGAGGGTGGGATGCCGTCCTGGCCGCGCGCGCGTCGCGCGTGCCTTCCCGGGTGAATGCATGAATCGTCCGCTGGCCCTGCTCGGTTGCGTGTTCGGGTTCATCGCCGTGGCGGCGGGGGCGTTCGGGGCGCACGCGCTGAAGGACCGGCTCCCGGCCGATCGGCTGGCGGTCTTCGAGACCGGGGTGCGCTACCAGATGGGCCACGCGCTGGCGCTGCTGTTCGTGGCGGTCGCCGGCGGGGCGCGCGGCGCGCGGCTGGCGCGGGTCGCCGGGTGGCTCTTCGTCGCCGGGATTCTGGTCTTCTCGGGGAGCCTCTACCTGCTCGCGTTGACCGGCGTCCGCGCCTGGGGCGCGGTGACCCCGTTCGGCGGGGTGGCCTTCCTGCTGGGGTGGGCCCTGCTGGCGTGGGGCGTCATGCGGCCGGCCAGCAGCGGGCCGGGGGCGTCGCTCCCGCGGGACGGCGTCGATTGACCCCCTCGCGGGCCGGGTGCTAACCTCAACCTTACCGGTTCCTAAGACGACGATCGCTCCGCTCGTTGGCCCAACGAGGAAGGGTGCCATGCTGCGTCAGGTGCGCATCGAGAACCTGGTTCTCGCCCGCGAACTGCTGCTCGAGTTCGACCCCGGGCTGAACCTGATCACGGGGGAGACCGGGGCCGGCAAGTCGCTCATCGTCGGCGCGATCGCCCTCGCGCTCGGGGGGCGCGGCGAGGCCGCGATGGTGCGCCAGGGCGAGGAGCGCGCGATCGTCGAGGCGCTCTTCGACGTCCGGGAGCGGCCGGACCTGCAGCACCGGCTCTCCCGCGCGGGCTACGACGTCAAGGGGAACGAGATCCTGGTGCGCCGCGAGGTCGGCGCCGACGGCCGGTCGCGCGGTTTCCTCAACGGCGCCTCGGTGACGATCGCCCTGCTGAAGGACCTGCTCGCCGGCCTGATCGAGATGCACGGCCAGCACGAGCCGCAGACCCTGTTCCAGCCCGAGTTGCACCGCGCGATTCTCGACCGCTTCGGCGGCCACGAGGAGCTGCTGGCCGAGGTCCGGCGGGAGTCGACCGCGATCCGCGAGATCGACCAGAAGCTGGGCGAGCTGGCCGACCGCGCCGTGCAACGGCAGGCGCGGATCGAGCTGGTCAACTTCCGCCTCGCCGAGTTCGACGCGGTGCGGCCCCTGGCCGGCGAGGAGCAGACGCTGCGGGCCGAGCGCGAGCGGCTGCGCCACGCCGAGTCGCTCGGCGAGGCGCTGCGCGCCGCTTTCGAGTTGCTCTACGAAGGGGAGGGTGCGGCGGTCGATCGGGTTCACGCCGCGGCGCGCCGACTGCGGCCGCAGGGGACCGTCGACCCGCTCTACACCGACCTTGCGGACCGGCTCGACGACGTCCGTTCGCAGATCGACGACGTCGCGGCCGACATCCGCGGCCAGATCGACGAAGCCAGCGCCGATCCCGGGCGTCTCGAGCAGCTCGAGGAGCGATTGGTCGCGCTCGAGCGGCTGCGGCGACGGTTCGAGGGCGGCTCGCTGGAGGACATCATCGGCGGCGCCGAAGCGATGCGCCGCGAGCTGGGGGAACTGCTCGGCCAGGGCGACTCGGTGGAGCAACTGGTCCGCGAGCGCGAGGCCCGCGTGGGCGCCTACGCCGCCGCGGCCGGCAGGCTGTCCGCCGCCCGGCAGCAGGCCGCGGAGCGGCTCTCGGCCTCGACCGGCCGCCTGATGCGCGACCTGATGATGCCGAGCGCAAAGCTGGAGGTGGAGTTCCAGCCCGGCCGGATCGAGGAGCTGGCCGGCTCGCCGGCCGGCGCCGAGGGGGCCGAGCAGGTCGAGTTCCTGCTCGCGGCCAACCCGGGCGAGCCGGCCCGCCCGCTGCGGAAGGTGGCGTCGGGCGGCGAGCTGTCGCGCGTGATGCTGGCGCTCGACCTCTCGCTGGAACGGGGACTGCCGCGCCGCACGCTCCTGTTCGACGAGGTCGACCAGGGGATCGGCGGCGAGGCGGCGGACGTGCTGGCCGAGTTCCTCGCCAAGGTGGCCCAGCGCCACCAGGTGATCTGCATCACGCACCTGCCCTCGATCGCCGCGCGCGCCGAGCGCCACGTTTCGGTCACGAAGAAGCTCAAGGCCGGCCGGACCCACGTCGTGGTGAAGGTACTCGACGATGACGACGACCGGGTGGAGGAAGTCGCGCGCATGCTCGGCGGGACGATGGTGACCGACACCGCGCGGCGGCACGCCGAGGCGATGATCAAGGCCTCCCGGGGGGAGGCGTGAGCGCACGCGAGGTGCGGGCACTCTACCCCGGGACGTTCGACCCGGTGACGAACGGGCATCTCGACCTCGTGCGGCGCGCGGCCGGGATGTGCAGCGAGCTCGTGGTCGCCGTGCTGCGGAACACCGAGAAGGCGCCGCTGTTCGATGCCGACGAGCGCCGTGCGATGTTCGAGGAGTCGCTCGCGGCCCTGGGGCCCCCCGGCATCCGGGTCGTGGCCTTCGAGGGCCTGCTGGCGGACTACGCGCGGGCCGAGCGTGCCACGTTCGTCGTGCGCGGCCTGCGGGCGATCTCCGATTTCGAGTACGAGCTGCAGATGGCGCTGATGAACCGGCGCCTCGATCCCGGGCTCGAGACCGTGTTCCTGACCCCGGGCGAGGATGTCTCCTTCATCTCGTCGCGGCTCGTGCGGGAGATCGCGCGGCTGGGAGGCGACGTTTCGCGCCTGGTGCCGGCGCCGGCGCTCGAGCGGCTCGAGCGGCTCTTCGGACCGGGCGTGCGGGGAGGGCGGCGATGAACGGCGGATCGGGAGCTCGGGCGTGGGTCGCGGCCGTGCTGGCTCTGGCGGTGGGCGGGTCGCCGGTCCCGGGCCTGGAGTCGGCCGGCAGGCGGGAGCTGGCCAAGGCCGAGAAGCTCTACCAGGCGGGCCTCGAGAAGGAGAAGAAGGGGGACGTCCAGGGCGCGCGGACCGACTTCCTGGGGGCCCTCGAGTCCTACCCGAACTTCGGCCAGGCCCAGCTCGAGATCGGCAAGCTGCTGCTGGCCGAGAAGAAGTTCCCCGAGGCCGTCACCGCGCTCGAGAAGGCCGACGAGCTGTTTCGGAACTCCGCCGAAGAGCGCCACAAGATGGCGATGAAGAACTACCAGGACGCGCAGCGCGAGATCGTCCAGCAGCAGGAGCAGATCCGCAACCTGCGGAACCCGGGCCCGATCACCAACAAGATGAACGACACCCAGATCACGTCCGAGATCACCACCCGCGAGGACCGGGTCCGCCAGCTGCAGGCGATCCCCCAGCCCTCGGAAAAGACCTTCAAGAACGCTCCGGGAGAACTCTACTTCTACCTCGGCAACGCCTACCTCCGCCTGGACCGGCTGGACGAGGCGCTGGCCGCCTGGGAGAAGTGCCGCGACCTGACCCCGAACTTCCCGCCCGTCTACAACAACCTCGCCTTCGCCTACTGGAAGCGCGGCCGGATCGACGAGGCCCGGACCGCGCTCGCCAGGGCCGAGGAGCTGGGCGCTCCGGTCAACGCGGAGTTCAAGGCCAGGCTGGAGCAGGCGGCGGGTCACTGAGCCGCGCCTGGACCGGCGCGGGGATACAATGCGGCCGTGAGATTCTCCCGCACCCTGCTCGTGGCCGCGCTGGTCCTGGCCGGCGCCATCTCCGGCGCCCGCGCTGCCCCCGTGGTCCGGGTGCATCGCCACGAGGGCGTGATCCACGGCGTGTCCGCCGACATCCTCGAACGGGTCCTGCAGGACGCCGCGCGCGACGGGGACGCGCTGGTGCTGTACGAGCTGGACACCCCCGGCGGGCTCGTCGACGCCGCCGAGCGGATGGTTCAGCAGATCCTCAACAGCAAGGTCCCCGTGGCGGTCTTCGTCGCGCCGAAGGGGGCGCACGCCGCCTCGGCCGGGTTCTTCCTGCTGCTCGCCGGGGACGTCGCGGCGATGGCGCCGCTCACCCGCACCGGCGCCGCCCACCCGATCACCGCCGGGGGCGAGAACCAGGAAGGGGACATCGCGCTGAAGAAGGCTGCCGAGGACCTCTCGGCGCTGATCCGCTCCACGGCTCGGGCCCACGGCCGCCCGCCGGAGCTGGCCGAGAAGGCGGTCCGGGACGCCGTCTCGTGGTCGGCCGAGGAGGCGCTCGAGGCCCGCCTGATCGACTTCGTCGCGCCCGACCGGGAGGCGCTGGTCCGCCAGCTCGACGGGCGGGAGATCGTGCGGCCGGACGGGACGCGCGTCACGCTCGAGCTGGCCGGCGCCACGCTGAAGGAGCACGACCTGGACTCGATCGAGCAGATGAAGAGCGTCGTCCTGCACCCGGTCGTGATGGCGCTCCTGCTCTCGCTCGCGGCGCTCGGGATCTACATCGAGTTCACGCACCCGGGGCTGATCCTGCCCGGGGCGGTCGGGGGGGTGGCGCTGCTGGTGTTCCTCTACGGCTCGCGGATCCTGCCGGTCAACTACCTGGCCGCGGCGCTGGTCGCGGTCGGGATCGTCTTCTTCATCCTCGAGATCAAGGTGACCTCTTACGGGATGCTCGGCGTCGCCGGGACGGCGGCGATCGCACTCGGACTGTGGCTGCTCTTCCCGGGCTCGGTTCCGGGGCTGCGGCTGCCGCTCTCGATGCTCGCGCCGATCGTGCTTTTCATGGCGGCGGCGCTTGGCGGCGTGGCCCTCGTCGTCTCGCGGGCGATGCGCCGCCGCCCGACCACGGGACGCGAGGGGATCGTCGGGTCGATCGGGCGCGCCACCGAGCCGGTCGCACCCGAGGGCTGGGTCTTCGTCTGGGGCGAGCGCTGGCGCGCCCGCAGCCCGCGGCCGATCGGGGCCGGCGAGGCGATCCGGGTCACGGGCTCGGAGGGGTTGGTTCTCCTCGTGGAGCCGGCGCCGGACGGCGCAAAGGCCCCCGAGGACGACAGGGAGGCACTGTCATGATCCCAGGGATCTCCGCCGGCGTGCTCGTCGTCGTCGTCTTCGCCATCTTCCTGTTCACCCAGGCGGTCAAGATCCTGCCGGAGTACGAGCGGGGAGTCGTCTTCCGGCTCGGCAAGCTGCAGCCGCACGACTACGGCCCGGGCCTCGTGCTGATCATCCCCTTCGTCGACCGGATGATCCGCGTCTCGCTCCGGACCGTGGTGCTCGACGTCCCGCCGCAGGACGTGATCACGCGCGACAACGTCTCGGTCAAGGTCAACGCGGTGATCTACTTCCGCGTCTTCGAGCCGCGCAAGGCGATCGTCGAGGTCGAGAACTACATCTACGCCACCAGCCAGCTCGCCCAGACCACGCTGCGCTCGGTGCTGGGCCAGGTCGAGCTCGACGGGCTGCTGGCCTCGCGCGAGCAACTCAATCACCAGCTGCAGTCGATCCTCGACGCCCACACCGACCCGTGGGGGATCAAGATCTCGGCCGTCGAGGTCAAGCACGTCGACCTGCCCGAGGAGATGCGCCGGGCGATGGCCAAGCAGGCCGAAGCCGAGCGCGAGAAGCGCGCCAAGATCATCCACGCCTCCGGCGAGTTCCAGGCGGCCCGCGAACTGCGCGAGGCGGCCGACGTGCTGGCGGAGGCGCCGATGGCGCTCACGCTGCGCTACCTGCAGACGCTGACCGAGATCGCAACCGAGAAGAACTCGACGATCATCTTCCCGCTGCCGATCGACCTGCTCTCGCTCTACCTGAACAAGTCGGGTCGCGCCCCGGCTCCATGACGACGGTCCCGCACCCCCGCGGCGCGATCCTCGACGCCGCCCTGGCGGCCACGCGCAAGCTCGACCGCGAGGGCTGCTTCTCCGCGGTCGCCGAGCACTCCCTGCGCCTGTTCGGGGGGCTGTTCGCGCTCGGCTTCGCGCTCGGTCCGGGGGGCGAGGACTACGAGTGCTGCGCGGCGGCCGGACTGGTCCCCGCGGAGCGGATCCGGAGCGCGCTCGCCGTCCTCGACGCCGGGCTGGTGCGTCACCTCGCGCCGGGCGGGCCGGCGCTGATCGACGACGCCGAGGTCCTCCTGCCGACGGGCGAGCAGGAAGGCCTGCCGTCCCTCGGAGCGGCGCTCGTCGTGCCGCTGACCTCGGCAGCGGGCGCGGTGGGCCTGCTCGTCACGATCGCCGCGCGCGGCGAACTGCTCGCCGCCGAGGCGCTGCGGCTCGCGGCCGAACTGGCCCGCGAGCTGGGTCCCGCGCTCGACAACCTGCGCTCCGTCGAATCGCTGCGCGACCTCGCGATCCGCGACGACACCGCCGACTGCTTCAACCGCCGTTACCTCGACCAGTCGCTGGACGACGAGGTCGAGCGCTGCCGGCGCTTCGGCGGCGGGTTCGCCCTGATCTTCCTCGACATGGACAACCTCAAGGACGTGAACACGACGCACGGGCACGCGGCCGGCTCGCGCGTGCTCTACGAGGCCTCGGTGCGGATGGCGCGCTCGATCCGGAGCATCGACCGGTTGTACCGCTACGGCGGCGACGAGTTCGTGATCATCCTCCCCGGGACCAGCGCTCGAGGGGGCGCAGGAGGTGGCGGACCGGATCCGGCGCGAACTCTCCCGCTCCGCCTACGCAGGTCTCGGAGAGCGGCTCGGTGCGGCTCAGCGCCTCGGCCGGCGTGGCGGCCTGGCCGGAGCACGGGCCGAGCGCCCGCAGCGTGATCGAGGCCGGCGACGGCGCGATGCGGCTCGTGAAGGACGCCGGCAAGAACGGCGTCGGCGTGGCCCGGCGGGGCGGGGCGCCGGGGGGCCGCGGATGACGCGGCGCGACGGGCCGCGCGTGATCGAGTTCGAGCTCAACCTGGCGAGCGTGGCGCTGGGCGCGGCGGTGCTGCTGGCGCTGCTCGGCGGGGCATTCCTGCTGGGCCGCAGTTCGGCGCCGGCGGCCGTTGCGCTCGCCGGCCCCGGCCGCTCCGCCCCCCGCGGCGGCAGCGACGCGGCCGGCAGCGGCGTCGAGCAGCTGGGGGCGGCCACGATCTTCGACGACGCGGGCGAGGGCGAGAAGAACCGCGCGCCGCAGTTCCAGGTGACCCGCGAAGCGTCGCGCTCCGGGCGCTTCGCGCTCGAGATCGGGCGGGCCTCGACGCGGGTCGTCGCCGGCAAGCTCGAGGAGGCGGCGCGCAGCGCCGGCGTTCCCGCGGCGGTCGTCGCCGACGGCCGGGGAGGCTACCTCGTCACCGGTGGACCCTACACGGCGCGCGTCGAAGCCGATCGCGCGGCGGCCCGGCTCGGGAAGCTCCTCGGCCGGCCGGTGACCGTGCGCGAGACCGGCCCGCGGCCGTGAGCGTCCCGCCGGCCGGTCCCCCCGGCGCATCCCGGGCGACGGCTCGCGTCCGCAGCCGACTCGCGCTGGCCGCGCTCGGAGGGCTGCTCGTCGGGCTGGCGTTCCCGAAGCCCGGTTGGGGGCCGCTCATCGTGCCGGGCTTCGCGATCGCCTTCGGCCTGGCGGTGACCGCGTGCGGGGCGCGGGGCGCGGTGCGCGCCGGAGCGGTCTTCGGCTTCGTCGCGACCGTGGTGATGCTGCGCTGGTTCTCGACCCCGATCCTGCTCTTCTCGACCCTCGGGGCGAGCATCGCCTGGACCGCGGTCGTGCTCTCGGGCCTGACCCTCGCAACGCTCGCGGCCGGGCTCTTCGCGATCCTCGACGCCTGGGCGCGGCGCTGGGGGCCGGGATCCGCGCTGGCGCTCGCGCCGGCGCTGCTGACCGCCTACGACCTGGTCCGCGAGTGGTTCCCGTTCCCGTTTCCGTGGGGATCGCCGGCCGCGGCGCTGGCGCGCCATCCCGCCGTCCTCGACACCGCGGGCGGGATCGGCGCGGCCGGCGCCTCGCTGCTGCTGTACGCGCTGGCGGCGATTCTCGCCGGCGCAGCGCTCGCACCGCGAGGGCGCACCGCGCTCCTCGTCGCGGGTTGGCTCGGGGTGGCCACCCTGGCGTGGGGCTGGGGCGGCGGCGCGCCAGGCTCCGCGAGCCGGGTGCGGGTCGCGGTCCTGCAGGCCTCGCTGCCGACGCGACGCGGAGTCCGCGCTCGAGTGGGAGACCTATCGCGGGCTGACCGCCGAGGCTGCGCGTGCGGGGGCCGAGATCGTCGTCTGGCCCGAGTCGGCGGTCTCCTACCAGTTCGACGCGGACGGGAAGTGGGCGGCGCTGCTCGCCGAACTCGCCGCGCGCGAGCGGGTGGACCTGGTGGTCGGGGGGCTGACCCGTTCGCCCTCCGGGAAGTTCGAGAACAGCTCGGTACTCGTGCGCGCCGACCGCGGGATGGTCGCCAAGGCGCCGAAGCGCCAGCTCGTTCCGTTCGGCGAGTACATGCCGCTGCGCTTCCTCTTCGGCCGGATTCCCGCCCTGGCCAACGAGGTCGGCGAATTCGAAGCCGGGAACGAAGACTGTCGTGTTCGATGCGCGAAGCGCCAGGATCGGCCCGCTGGTCTGCTTCGAGGCGGTCTTCCCGGGCCTCGCGCTCGACCTCGTGCGGGGCGGCGCGCGCCTGCTGGTCAACCAGACCAACGACAGCTGGTTCGGTACGACCGGCGGGCCGCGGCAGCACTTCGAACACGGCCTGCTGCGGGCGGCGGAAACCGGCCTGCCGCTCGCGCGCGCGGCGAACAGCGGGATCTCGGCGCTCGTCGCCGGCGGCGGCCGCGTGCACTCGGAGCTCGACACCGGCGAGCGGGGGTTCCTCGTCGCCGAGCTCGCGCTGCCCGAGCATCCCCGGCCGGGCGCCGCCGTCGGCCGCGCCGTGGCCTGGGCCGCGCTCGCCTTGACAGCAGCCGCGCTGGCGGGCATCGTCCCCCGGCGCCGGCCGCCGGATTCCCGCGGCGCGACGGACCCCGGGACCCGCGAAGATGCGTGACGATCTCCTCCAGCAGTGGCAGATCCTGAAGCGCCGCGTCGAGCCGCTTCGGGGGTACCTTTGACGTCCCGACGCTCGACCGCCGCGTCGCCGAGCTCGATGACCAGCTCGCCGACGGAGCGGTCTGGAACGATCCCGAGCGGGCCGCCGATCTGAACCGCCAGCGCTCCGTCGTCGCCGTGCAGCGGGACCGCGACCGGCGCCTCGAGTCGCTGGTCGCCGACGCCGAGACGCTGCTCGAGCTGGACCGCGAGGGGGAGGGGGTCGACGCGGAGTTCGAGGAGACCCTGTCCCGACTGGAGCCGGCGCTGACGGAGGTCGAGGTCGGGACGATGCTCTCGGGCCCCGAGGACCACAACAACGCGTTCCTCGAGATCCACCCGGGAGCGGGCGGGGTCGACGCCCAGGACTGGGCCGAGATGCTGCTCCGGATGTACGTCTACTGGGCCGAGAAGGGGAGCTACCAGGCGGAGCTGCTCGACCGGCTCGAGGGGGACGGCGCCGGGATCAAGAGCGCCACGCTGCGGATCGTCGGTCCCGACGCCTACGGCTGGCTGAAGGCCGAGCGCGGCGTCCACCGGCTGGTCCGGATCAGCCCGTTCGATGCCCAGGCGCGGCGCCACACCGCGTTCGCGTCGGTCGACGTCATCCCCGAGGTCGACGACACGATCAAGATCGACATCCAGGACAAGGACCTGAAGGTCGACACCTACCGCAGCTCCGGCGCCGGGGGACAGCACGTCAACGTCACCGACAGCGCGGTCCGGATCACCCACCTTCCGACCGGCATCGTGGTCACCTGCCAGGACGAGCGGTCCCAGCCCCGGAACCGCGAGAAGGCGATGCGCGTCCTGCGGGCGCGGCTCCACGAGCGGGAGCGGGAACGGCAGGAGGCCGAGCGGCAGACCAAGGCCGGGGACAAGAAGGAAATCGGCTTCGGAAGCCAGATCCGGTCCTACGTCCTGGCCCCTTACAGAATGGTAAAGGACCACCGGACGGACTACGAGATGGGGGACGTCGACCGGGTCCTGAACGGCGATCTGACCGGGTTCATGAAGGCCTGGCTGCTCGCCAAGGCCAAGTCCTGACCCCCCGGCGGGACGCTCCGCGAACGAATCCAAACGCGAGCTTGCGTCCCCGAACGCCGGTCCCTATAAATCCAGCAGGAGCTTCATCTTCCGACCGAAGCCGGGGGAGAGGCGTGTGACGCTCGACCAGAGGGCCGTGGAGGTCCTCCGCATCGTCATCGAAGAGCACGTGAAGAGCGGCGAGCCCGTCAGCTCGCGGCGCACGGCCCGCCTGCACGCGGAACAGCTCTCCCCGGCGACGATCCGCAACATCATGGCCGACCTGACCGACGACGGTTACCTGGAGCAGCCGCACACCTCCGCCGGCCGCGTCCCGACCGACCGCGGCTACCGGTTCTTCGTCGACGACGCGCTCGGGAACAAGATCCGCCTGCCGGCCCGCGAGGTGCGGCAGATCAAGGACCTGCTCGCTTCGACGCGGGAGCTCGACGAGCTGCTCTCCCGCGCCACCCGCCTGCTCGCCGACATGACCCACCAGGTCGGGGTCGTGCTCGCGCCGGACCTGGAACAGGCGGTGCTCGAGCACGTCGACTTCGTCCGGATCGGACCGCACCGCCTGGTGGCGATCTTCGTCAGCCGCACCGGCATCGTCACCCACCGCGTGCTCGAACTGGACGAGGACCTGTCGCAGGAGGGGCTCGACCGCCTGGGCGCCAAGCTGCGCCAGCACCTCGTCGGCTACACGCTGCCCGACGTGCGGCGCCGGATGATCGAGATGTTGCGCGAGGACCACGAGTGGGCCCGCCGGATCGGCCGCGAAGCGGTCGGCCGCGTGATCGGGTTCCTCGAGAAGCCGTTCCCCGAGGAGGCCGGCGAGCTGCGCCTCGAGGGGACCGCGAGCCTGCTGGAGCTGCCGGAGTTCGGGGACGTGCAGCGCCTCCGCGACGCGCTGCGCACGCTCGAGGAGCGGACGCAGCTGGTCCGCCTGCTCGACCGCTGCCTCGCGTCGCCCGGGGTCCGGGTGATCATCGGCGCCGAGACGGAAGATCCGGCGCTGGCGCTGATGGCGGTCGTGGCCAGCCCCTATCGCGCCGGCCGGAGCGCCCGCGGCCTCGTCGGAGTGGTCGGGCCCCGCAGGATGGAATACGCGCGCGCCGTCGCGATCGTCGACGAGCTGGCGCGCACGATCACCGAGATCCTCAACGCGGAGGAGCGCGAGCGGGGACCGGAACAGCGTCAGCCCGGAGCGGAGGAATGATGGATCGCGGCGAAGACGATACGAGCTCGGGCGTCATCATCGAGTTGATCGACGACGAGCCGGCAGTCACCGCGCCGCGGATCCCGCCGGCGCAGGCTGCGACCGTCCCTGCGGCACGCGCGGCCCGGCCCCCCGGGCCGAGCATGGTCCGCGCCCGGGAGGAGTCCTACCGCGACGGGATCCGCTCGACGCTGCGCCAGATCCTGCCGGCGCTCGACTCGCTCGAGTCGTGCTACCGCGAAGCGACCGACCAGGCGTCGCTGCAGCAGGGCGTGCGGATGGCGCTGCGGGAGCTGTGGGACGTCTTCCGTGCCTACGAGCTCGAACGGATCGAGGGCGACGGCACTCCCTTCGATCCGGCGCTTCACGAGGCGGTCCAGGTCACCGAGAGCGACCGCGTGCCGCCCGGCACGGTGCTCGAGGTGATGCGCGTCGGCTACACGCTGGGGGGCGAACTGGTCCGTCCGGCGATGGTGAGGGTCTCGATCGCACCCGGCGGGTCGAAGGGACACGACCCGTTCCAGGAGGAGAGCAGATGAGCCGGATCGTCGGCATCGATCTCGGCACGACCAACTCGGTGATCGCGGTGATGGAGGACGGCGGGCCCGTCGTCATCCCGGCCCGGGAGGGGAGTCACACCGTGCCGTCGATCGTCGCCTTCTCGCGGCGCGGGGAGCGGCTGGTCGGCTCGCTCGCCAAGCGGCAGGCGGCGACGAATCCCGAAGGGACCTTCTACGCGATCAAGCGCCTGATCGGGCGCAAGCGCGACGATCCGCACGTCGACGAGGCCTCGCGCCACGTCCCGTACCGGATCGCGGCCGCCGCCAACGGCGACGCGCACGTCCAGGTCGGCGACAAGCACTTCTCGCCGCAGGAGGTCGCCGCCGCCGTCCTGTCGCACCTGAAGGAGATCGGCGAGGAGTACACGGGAGCGCGGATCTCGGACGCCGTGATCACCGTGCCGGCCTACTTCGACGACAGCCAGCGCCAGGCGACGCGCGATGCCGGGCGGATCGCCGGGCTGAACGTGCTCCGGATCCTCAACGAGCCGACCGCGGCGAGCCTGGCCTACGGCACGATGCGCGAGGGGACCGAGGAACGCGTGATCGCGGTCTACGACCTCGGCGGCGGCACCTTCGACATCTCGATCCTGCGGCTGTCGCAGGGGGTCTACGAGGTGCTGGCCACGGCCGGCGACACCTTCCTGGGCGGCGAGGACTTCGACCAGCGGATCATCGGCTGGCTCGCGGGGCAGTTCCACGACGAGACCGGGGTGGACCCGCTGGCCGACCGCCTCGCGCTGCAGCGGCTCAAGGAAGCCGCCGAGAAGGCCAAGTGCGAGCTGTCGCGCCAGGATTCGGCCGACATCCAGCTGCCTTTCCTGGCGACGACGCCGAAGGGGCCCGCGCACCTCTCGCGGACGCTGACCCGGATCGCCTTCGAGGAGCTGGTGCGCGACCTCGTCGAGCGGACGCGCGGGCCGTGCGAAGAGGCCCTCTCCGCGGCCGGACTGTCCCGCGAGCAGATCGAGGACGTGCTGCTGGTGGGCGGCCAGACCCGGACGCCGCTGGTCCAGGAGACGGTGCGCCAGATCTTCGGACGCGAACCGAACCGCCAGGTCAACCCGGACGAGGTCGTCGCGCTCGGCGCGGCGATCCAGGCCGGCGTCCTGCGCGGCGACGTCAAGGAGATCGTACTGCTCGACGTCACGCCGCTCTCGCTGGGCGTCGAGGTCCGCGGCGGTGCGTTCGTGAAGATGATCGAGCGCGGCGCCACAGTCCCGTGCCGGCGCACCCGCGTCTTCACGACGACGGCCGACAACCAGAGCAAGGTCGAGATCCACGTGCTCCAGGGCGAGCGCGAGCTGGCCACCGCGAACAAGAGCCTGGCGCGCTTCGACCTGGTCGGGATCCCGCCCGCGCCCAAGGGCACGCCGCAGATCGAGGTGGCGTTCGACATCGACTCGAACGGGATCGTCTCGGTTTCGGCCCGCGACCTGGCGTCGGGGCTCGAGCAGCAGGTGGTGGTGACGCCGACGACCGGGCTCACGCCGGACGAGATCGATCGCGCGATCGGCGAGGCCGAGTCCTACTCCGAGGAGGATCGGCGGCGGATCCTCTCGACACGGACCAAGGCCAAGCTGCAGGGCCTGCTCGCGACCAACGAGAAGTCGTTCGCCGAGTTCGCCTCGCTGCTCCGTCCCGACCAGCAGGGGGAGATCCGCGCGGTTTTCGACGAGTGCCGCCGGGCGCTCGCGGCGGACGAGGTCGACGCGCTCCAGGCCGCGCTCGAGAAGCTCAGCGGGGTCGCGCGGACGATGGCGGACCTCGCGATGTACGACCCCAACACCCTCTGAACCGGCGCGCGCGCCGCGGCGTGAAGCGGCGCGCGCGACCGGGTATAGTCGCGGGCCGTGACCACGAAGAAGCGTGACTACTACGAGGTCCTGGGCGTCCCGCGCACCGCCGGCGCCGAGGAGCTGAAGAAGGCGTACCGCCGCCGAGCGCTCGAAGTGCATCCCGACCGCAATCCCGCCGACCCGCACGCGGAAGAGCGATTCAAGGAACTGACCGAAGCGTACGCCGTGCTGGGGGACCCGGCGCGCCGGGCGCGCTACGACTCGGGGGGATTCGACGCGGTCGGAGGCGCGCCGGGTTTCGATCCCTCGATCTTCGAGGGGATCTTCGGCGGACAGGGCTTCTCGTCCCTGGACGACCTGTTCGAGCAGTTCTTCGGAGGCGGTGCGCCGGGAAGCCGGGGAGCCGGGCCGCGGCGCGGGGACGACCTGCGCTACGGGCTCGAGATCGCGCTCGAGGACGCCGCGGCGGGGACCGAGATCAAGCTCCGGCTCCCGCGCTCGGAAGGGTGTCCCAAGTGCGAGGGGACGGGCGCCGCCCCGGGCGGGCTCGCGACCTGCGCGACCTGCCACGGCCGGGGCTCCGTCGTGGCGCGGGTCGGGTTCGTCCAGTTCGCCCAGACCTGCCCCGCCTGCGGGGGGCGGGGGCGCACGATCCGGAAGCGCTGCGGCGAGTGCGAGGGCGACGGGCGGATCGCGACCGAGCGGACGGTGCGGGTGCGCATCCCCCCCGGCGTCGACGACAAGACCCGGGTGCGCGTCGCGGGGGAAGGGGACGGCGGCACCCTGGGCGGCCCGCCCGGCGATCTCTACGTCGACATCGCGGTCAAGCCGCACGCCGTCTTTGCGCGCGACGGGGCGGACATCCATGCGACCCTGACGGTCGGATTCGCGGACCTCGTCCTTGGCGGCCGCTTCGAGGTGCCGACGCTCCACGGCCCGGCCCCGGTCGAGATCGAGCCGCGGACGGCACCCGGAACGGCGATCGTCCTGCGCGGTCGCGGGGTGCCGCGGCTCGGCCGGAGCGGCCGCGGGGACCACGTGGTGCACGTCACGGCCCGCCCGCCGAAGGAGCTGGAGGGGCGCGAGCGCGAGCTCTGGGACGAATTGCACGCGATCGAGCGCGCGCGGCGCACGGCAGCCGAAGCGGCCGAACCGGAAACCGACCGCAACCTGTTCGAGCGGGTCAAGGACTTCCTCGGTGGCGAACGATAGGCTCCGTGTCCCCGGGACCTGGTACCGCGTTCGCGCGAGCCTGCCGCGGGCGGCCGAGGATGCCGTGCTCGGTGCCCTGCACGGGGCCGGCGCGACCGGCTCGGCCATCCGCCCCGCCGGCCCGCGGCGGGTGATCTGCGAGGCCTGGTTCGACGATGCGGCCGCGGCTGCGGCGGGGCTCGAGGCGTTGGGCGGCATTTCCGGCACGAAGCTCGACGGCGACGGCCCGCAGCGGGTGCAGGACGACGGCTGGCTCGACGCGTCGTCGCGCCGCCGGCCGCCGCTCCTCGCGGGGCGCTTCGCCGTGGTCGACCGCCCGCCCGCGGAGGACTCCGGCGCCGTGGCGCTCGGGGGCCGCGAGCTGCTCGTGATCCCCGCCAGCCGGGCGTTCGGGACCGGCGAGCACGCGACGACGCGGCTCTGCCTCGAGCTCCTGTCGGAGCGGGTCCGGCCGGGCGACACCGTGCTCGATCTCGGCACCGGGTCGGGGATCCTCGCGATCGCGGCGGCGCGGCTCGGGGCGCGGCGGGTGCTCGCACTCGACATCGATCCGGCGGTGCTCGAGGTGACGGCCGAGAACGTCGCGGCGCACGGCGTCGCGGGGACGGTGGAGCTGGCCGCCGGGAGCTGGAGTGCGCTGGCGCCGGCCGCCCTCTACGATGTCCTGGTCGCCAACATCCACCGCACGGCGCTGGTGCGCGGAGCGCGCAGCCTGGCCGCGCACCTTCGTCCGGGCGCCCGGGCGGTCCTCTCGGGCTTCCTTCGCGCCGACGAGGACAAGGTCGAACGGGCCTGGTCCCGCGCCGGGCTGCAGCGCGAGGCCGTCCAGCGCGACGGGGAGTGGGTCGCAATGGCGGTGGCCGGGGAAGGGGTGGAGCGGTGAGCGGTTCGATGCGATCGCGCAGGGGCGGGTACTGGATCCTCGCGACGGGGTGCGTGGTCGCGGGCCTGCTCGCGGGCTGCGGTGGCCGCCCGGCAACGCCGGCCGGGCCGGTCGATCTCGCCGCCGCACGAGCGCAGCTGGAGGCGGGTGACGCGCTGGGCGTCGTGGCCCTCCTGCGCGACCGCGCGGGCCAGGATCCCGAACGCGTCGAACTGCTGGCGGCAGCGTATGAAGCGATTCCCGGCGCGGACATCGAGGCCGCGGCCCGCCTGGCGCCGCTCGGCAACTCGAACGACCCGCGGCTCGTTCTCGTCGCGGCGCGCGCCGCGGTGCGATCCGACGGCCTCGCCGAAGCGGAGACGATGCTGAAGGGCCTGCTCGCGAAGCAGCCCGCCGCGGAAGAGGTGGCGATCGAGTACGCCAAGCTCCTCGGCCGCATGGGACGGCACGACGATGCGCTCCGGGTGCTCGAGCCGTTCACGCGCGACGAGCCCCGGATCCTCAACCTCCGCGGCTACTCCGAGCTCCTCGCCGGCCGGCCCGAGGCGGCGCGCGCGCTGCTCGAGCGCTCCGTGTCCGCGGCTCGCGCCGCGGGGCAGGAGTACGCGCCCGCGCTCTATCACCTCGGTCTCTACTTCCGCTGGAAGGGCGAGCCCGCCACGGCGCTCGACTACTTCCGGCGCGCCTGCGGCGCCAGCCCGTCGCTGCTCGGGGCGCATTACCAGTGGATGGCCACTGCCGAACAGCTGGGGCTGGCCGAGGACGCCGCGATCGCGCGCGGCGCCTTCGGGCGGATCTACAGGACGGCGTTGACCCGGGCCGGCGCATTCAAGGAGCCGAAGGTCCCCGCCCCGGAGGCCATCGATCGGACGACGAAGATCGAATCCCGACCCGTCGCCGAGGGAACGTCCTTCCGCCGCCGCTTTCCGGCCGGGGTGTCGGTCGAGGTCGCCTGCCGCACTCCGGTCAAGGGGACGGCACGCTTCGTCGCGCGGATCGAGAGCGGTCCCGGCGCCGGCACGGTCCTGCTCGACGTCGTGCACGAGAGCGGCCCGGACGGCGAGAGCTGGATCCCGCACAACGTCGCGATCCCGCCCGGCGCGGCCGGTGCCGAGGCCGAGCTGCTGTTCGAAATCCGTTCCACTGCGTGGCTCGCCGGGTGGCGCGGGCTCGCGCCGGCGGCCGGCTCCGCGTTCTCCGAACCGCAGAAGACCGCCGGTCCCGGGCCGCGGTCCGCCGATCCGCGCCCGAACGTGCTGCTGATCTCGCTCGACACGCTGCGCGCCGATCGGCTCGGGCGCTACGGCAACGATCGTACGACTTCGCCCGCGATCGACGCGCTGGCGAAGCAGGGCGTGAGCTTCGAGCGGGCCGAGGCTGCGTCGAGCTGGACCCTGCCGTCCCACTACTCGATCTTCTCCGGCCTCACCCCGGCGGCCCACGGCGTGCTGCCGGACCTCGAGGCGACCCGCGGCTTCATGTGGGCCGACCGGATGGTCCAGCTCCGCGGCTCGGGACGCGAGGTGATGGTCACCGAGGCGTTCAAGGAAGCCGGGTACCGTACCGTCGGCGTGACGGAGAACGGCTGGCTGGCGGGCCGCTTCGGCTTCGGCCAGGGGTTCGACCTCTACCGTGCCGACATGCTCGGCAATCTCTGGCGGACCCTCGGCGCGACGATGGCCGAGCTCGAGGCCCACGGCGAGGGCGGGCCCTGGTTCCTGTTCGTGCACACCTACACCCCGCACCAGCCGTACCACGCGCCGCGGCCGTTTCGCCTGCGCTGGGCCGACCCCGAGTCGGGCGGGCTCGCGTGGCCCGACGCGCTCGTGCCGATGGAGGAGTACCTGCGCTTCCGGGCCGAGGTCTTCCTGCCGGCTCCGTCCGACGTCCAGGCCTTCCGGGATCTCTACGACGGCCAGGTCGCCTGGTCCGATTCACTCGTCGAGCGGCTCGTCTCCTGGCTGGACCAGCGGGGTCTCGCCGAGCAGACGATCGTGATCGTGCTTTCGGACCACGGCGAGGAGTTGTTCGAGCGCGGCGAGTTCGACCACATCAACTCACTGTACGAGGAAGTGACCCGTGTCCCGCTCGTCATCCGTGCGCCCGGCCGTGTGCCGGCCGGCCGCGTGGTGGCGGGCCCGGTGTCGTTGATCGACGTGCCGGCGACGATGCTCGACCTGGCCGGGCTGGGAGAACGGCTGGGGCTCGGGAGCTCGCTCCGCGCGGCCTGGGACCGGGGGGAGTCGCGCCCGGCTTTCGCCCAGACGATCGGTCTCCGGAGCGAGCCGGTGGAAGCGGTCTGGGACGGGTCGCTCAAATACCTGCGGCGCGAGCGGGCGGGTGGCCTCGCCGAGCTGCTGTTCGACCTGGCCCGCGATCCCGCCGAGAAGACCGACATCGCCGCCTCTCGGCCCAACGACCTCGCGCGGCTGCGGGGGCTGCACGAGGCGCACATGCGGGAGGCCGCGACGATCCGCAAGGACCTCGGGACGGTCGCCGAGCAACTCGACCCCGAGACCGTGGAGCGCCTGAAGAGCCTCGGCTACGCCCGGTAACGGCCGGGCCGAAAGTCACGGCCCCGAAAGGCCGGGCCGGCACGGAGGCCGGCCCCTACGGTTTCTTGGCGTTGAGCCCGTCGAGCGACTTGCGGGCCGAGGTGCGAACGAAGGCCGCTTCGTCCTTGAGCAGCGCTTCGAGCAGCTCCTTGGCCTTCGGTCCGCCGACCTTGCCCAGCGCGACCGCCGCCGCCTGCCGCACGCCCGGATCGGTGTCCTTGGCGAGCTTGCCCAGGGCGGCCAGGGCGTCCGCTCCCCCGATGTTCCCCAGCGCGCCCGCGGCCGCGATGCGGACCTGCTTGGATCCCTTCCCCTTGTCCTCCGCCGCCTTCACGAGGACCGGGACCTGCTTCGGACCGCCGATCTGGCCGATCCCCTCCAGCGCCATCGAACGCACGTTGGGATCCGCGTCGGAAGCGAAGGCCACGAGGGCGTCGGCGGCCGGCTTGCCGATCCCGGCCAGCGCGCCCGCCGCTTCCATGCGGACCGACGGGTCGAGGTCGGTCGTCAGCGCCGAGAGGTCGGGCACGGCGCGCTCCTTGAGCAGATCGGCCAGGACGGAGACGGCCGTCGCGCGCACGGCCGAGTCCTTGTCGTTCTTCAGGACGTTCCGCACCGCCTCGGCGACCGTGACGTCGCCGACCTTCGTATCCGGCTTCGCGATCTTGTCCAGCGCACGGAGCGCGGTGCGACGAAGCCGCGGGTCGGAGTCCGAGAGCTGCTTGACGAAGAGCGGCACCGCCTGCTCGTCCTTCATGTCGACCAGTCCCTGGGCGGCGCCGAGCCGTACGGCGAGGGAGGGATCGGACATCGCGGCCCGCAGGACCGGAAGCGCCTCGGGGTTCTTGATCTTTGCGAGCGCGCGCGCGGCGCCGGCGCGGACCGCGTCGGAGGGGCGGCCCTTGTTGGCCTTCAGCGCCTCCTTGCTCGGCTTGGGGACGATCAGGATCAACTCGCGAACCGCCTCGGGCGTCCCGATCGTGGCCAGCGCCTCGGCGGCTGCCGGCTCGGCGGCGAGGTCGCCCATCGTGCGTGCGATCCGGCCGAGTTCCGCGACCGACTGCGGGTCGCGCGCCGCCTGGCAGGCGAGGACCGCCGAGCGGACGACGCTCTCCGACGGGTCCTTGAGCGCCTTCCGGAAGATCGCGTTGGCCTCCGGGTCGCGCGGGAACCCCTCGCGCAGGGTCTGGAGCACCTCGATCCGCGCGCCGAAGTCCGGATCCTCGGAGGCGGCGCGGCAGAGATCCTTGGACCGCGGCTTGTCCCACATCCGGCACGCCGCGCGGATCGCACCGTCACGGACGACGGTGGAATCGTCGTTATAGAGCTTCTCGAGCAGGTCGGTCCCCTTGTCGCCGAGGATCTCCTGGATGGCCCAGACCGTCTCGGCCCGCACCTCCGGCTCCGAATCGTTGACGAGCTCCTCGAGCAGCGGACGCGCCGCGGCGGGGGACGGCTTGAGCCGCATCAGTTCCCGCACGCCGGTGACACGGTCCTGCTTCGTGTCGGAGGCAAGCCGCTTCTGCACGGGCTTCAGGTCCACCTCGGCCGCCAGGAGCAGCCCGGTGGGAAGTGCCAGAGCAACGACCATCACCAGCCTGTGCCCGCGGTTCATCGTCATCATCGAAGTCCGTGCCTCCCCGGGAACCCGTGCCGTCCGCGCCGGCCCCGATACGGCTCAAGGCGCGGGAAGAGACTAGCGGCGCCCCGGATGCGGCGCCAGCGAGCGGCGGCCGCTGCCGGGGGCGGTCTCCGCCCTTGTCCGCAGAGCTCTTCGGCCGCCCGCGCCGTTTGTTGACCCCCGGGAACGGGCCGTGGTAGGTTCCGACCGGTCCGGCGGCGCGCCGGCCCCCGCGCGGGCGCCGTCACCGGCCCCGAGCGGGCACGGGCGAACGGGCGCGCGGTGCCGGGTCGCCGGACTCGCGAGCCCATGAATCTCCCGACCAGTCTGACGCTGCTGCGCATCCTCTTCGTGCCGCTCCTCGTGGTGGTGCTGCTCGCGCCCCCGTGGCACTGGACGAAGGTCCGGTTCTTCGGCGACGAAGGCCCGCCCGCGCGCGAGCTGCTGGGGGTCGTGATCTTCCTCGTCGCGACCATCACGGACATCCTCGACGGTTATCTCGCCCGTCGGCGCAACGAGGTGACGACGCTCGGCACCCTGCTCGACCCGATCGCCGACAAGCTCCTGATGTCGGCCGCCTTCATCTCCCTGGTCGAGATGAAACTGGCCCCGGCCTGGATGGTCGTGATCATCGTCGGGCGCGAGTTCCTGATCTCCGGCATGCGCTCGATCCTGGCGACCCGGGGCTACGCGCTGCCGGCGTCGGCCTGGGGCAAGGCCAAGACCGTCTCCCAGGTCGTCGCGATCCTGCTGCTCATCCTGACCGACACGATCCACCGCCTGTCGGGGTTCGACTGGCTGGGGATCGGCGCGCTCTGGATCGCGATGCTGCTGACGATCGCGTCGGCAGTCGGGTATGTCGGGGAATTCGTGCGGCTCTACCCGTCGCTCGCCACGGGTCCGCCCGGACCGCGGCCGGACTGAGGCCGCAGCATGGGCTGGGGCACGCACGTTCGACGGCAGCTGCTCGCGGGGTTCTTCTTCCTGCTCCCGCTCGGCGTGTCGATCTGGTTCTTCTTCTTCATGATGGCGCTGATCGACCGGCTGGCCGCCGACGAGCTGCGCGGGCTGCTCCACGCGCCGGGCGAGTCGACGCGGGTCGAGGTCTGGATCACGCGGCTGCTGGCGCTGATCCTGACCCTCGTCGTGCTCTACTTCGTCGGCCTGTTCGGGACCCACGTCATCCGCCCGCAGCTGTTCGAGGCCGGAGAGCAGTGGATCTCGCGCGTGCCGTTCTTCGGGGCGGTCTATCGCGCCACGCGCCAGATCTCGGACGCGCTGCGGGCCGGCGGCGCCGCGGCCTTCCGGCGCTGCGTCCTGATCGAGTACCCGCGGGCCGGGATCTTCACGATCGCGTTCGTCAGCAATACCCGGACGTTCGAGGCCGGGCGGCCCCCGCGCCGCGTCCTGGCGGTCTTCCTGCCGACGACTCCGAACCCGACCTCCGGCTTCTTCCTGCTCGTCCCCGAGGAGGACACGATCCCGCTCGACCTGACCGTCGAGGAGGGGATCAAGGTGATCGTGTCGGGAGGGATCTTCATGCCCGACCGGCTCCCGGTTCGCGGGCCGGACGCGCCCGGACCGAGGAGAGCGGAGGAACCATGAGGATTCCGCAGGCCAGCCTCATCGCGATCGGCGACGAGCTCGTCTCGGCGCGCCGGCAGGAGTCGAACGGTCCGGCGCTCGTGGCCTGGCTCGAGGCGCTCGGCTGCGAGGTCCGCGCGCGCGTGCTGGTGCCCGACCAGGCCGACGCGATCGAGGCCGCGGTGGCCGCGGCGCTGGCCGGCGGTTCCGAGCTGGTCGTGCTGTCGGGCGGGCTCGGCCCGACCCACGACGACGTTGCGCGCCAGGGGATCGCCGCCGCGCTCGGGCGCCCGCTGATCCTCGACGAGGCGGTCCGGGCGTCGATCGAGAGCCGTTACCGCGAGCGCGGTCTCGAGATCCCTCCCGAGGTCGCGCGCCTGGCGCTGCGGCCGGAGGGGAGCGAACTGGTTCCGAACCCGATCGGCATGGCGCCCGGCTTCGTGGCCAGGCACGCCGGGGCGACGATCGTCGCCCTGCCGGGGGTGCCGCGCGAATTCGAGACGATGTTCGAGCGCAAGCTGCTCCCGGAGTTGAGGCGTTCGCTCGTCTCGGCCCTGGCGCGGCGCAGCGAGACGCTGCACGTCGTCGGACTGACCGAGGCCGAGGTCGACCAGCGCGTCGCCAGCGCGGTCGAGACCGGCCCCCGGCTGTCCGTCAGCTTCGCCTCGCAGCGCAGCGAGGTGGAGGTCCTGGTCACGGCGCGGGCCGAGACGGAAGCGGAGGCGGCGCGGGCGCTCGAGCGGGCCAATGCGCGGCTCGAAGGGGCGCTGGGCGACCTGGTCTACGGACGGGGCGAGGACACCCTCGTCGGTGTCGTGGGGCGCCTGCTCGGCGCGCGCGGCTGGATGCTCGCGACGGCCGAGTCGCTCTCCGGGGGGCTGCTCGCCAAGCGGATCACGGACCAGCCGGGGTCTTCCCGGTTCTTCCGCGGCGGCGTCGCCGCCTACCACGACGACCTGAAGCGCTCGCTGCTCGACGTGCCGGCCGAAGTGCTCGAACACTGCGGCGCGGTCAGCGGCGAGACGGCGCGCGCGATGGCGGAAGGCGCGCGCCGCCGGATGAACTCCCCGGTCGCGGTCTCGACGACGGGGATCGCCGGACCCACCGGGGGCTCGACCGAACGACCGGTCGGGCTCGTCTACCTCGCGGTGGCCTGGCCCGACGGGTTGCGCGTGCTGAGGTTCCTCTTCCCCGGCAACCGGAACGAGATCCGCAGCGCGGCCTCGGCCGCGGCGCTCGACGAGACGCGGCGCGCGCTGGCCGGCTTGCCCCCGCTGGGACTGGCGGTCGAGGAGCGCGGCGGGGACACGGGTTGATGGGGATGAGGCTCTTCTTCGCGGTCCCGGCCCCCGCCGCGGTGCAGGGCGCCCTGGCCGAGTGGGGGCGCGAGGCGCGCCGGCGCGGGGACGGCTGGCGCTGGGTCGACCCGGCGACCATCCACCTCACGCTGCGGTTCCTGGGCGAGACCGACGCGGCGCTCGTGGCACCGCTCGTCGAGGCGGCGCAGGCGATCGCCGGGCGGGAGCCGCGCCACGCGGTCACCGCGCGCGGATGGGGCGTCTTTCCGAGCCCCGCGCGGCCGCGGGTGCTCTGGGCGGGACTGGCCGGCGAGCTCTCGCAGCTCGCTCGACTGGCCGGGGCGCTGGAGGCGGAGGCCCGCCGGCGAGGCTTCGCGCCGGAGGAGCGCGGCTTCCGCGCGCACCTGACGCTGGCCCGGGCGGTCCGCGACGCGCAGCCGCGGCTGCCCGGCCGGCCCGACGACGAACAGCCCGAGTTCGGGCCGTTCCCGGTGGACGAGCTGCTGCTCGTCCAGAGCCACCTCGGACCCGGGGGAGCGGTCTACGAACCGCTCGCCCGCGTGCCGCTGGGCGGCGGCGGGACGCCGTGAGCGCCGCGCTCGCGGCCGCCGTTTCGTTGCTCGCCGGCTACCTGCCGGGCTCGATCCCCTTCGGCCTGCTGCTGGTCCGCGCGGTGCGGGGGAAGGACCTCCGCGCCCACGGTTCGGGGAACATCGGGGCGACCAACGCGTTGCGCACCGCGGGGCGGGCACTGGGCCTCGCGACGCTCGCGCTCGACGTGCTGAAGGGGGCCGTCGGCTACTACCTCGCGCTTCGCGCCGGGCAGGCCCTCGGGGCGCCGTGGCCGCAGTTCTGGGCCGCGCTCGGCCCGGTCGCCGGCCACTGCTTTCCCGCCTGGCTGCACTTCGCCGGCGGAAAGGGGGTGGCCACGGCGCTCGGCGTGCTGGCCGTCGCCGAGCCGCGGGTGCTCGGGCTGGCGGCGCTCGTCTTCTTCGCGCTCGCCGTGCCGACGCGGCGCGTGTCGCTCGGCTCGATCGGCGCCGCCGTCACGGCGACGGTCGCCGCCTTCATCCTGCCTGGCCCGGGGCCGCGCGGGGGCCTCGACCCCGGCCTGGCCTGGGGCATCCTCGCGGCAACCGCCATCGTGGTGTTCCGGCACCGCACGAACATCGGGCGCCTGCTGCGCGGCACGGAGCCGCCGATCGGACAGAAGGCCGAGGGACTCGACGAGGATCGCGCATGACCGAGAAAGCAGCGGTGCTCGGGGCCGGTTCCTGGGGGACCGCGCTCGCGGTGCACCTCGGGCGGCGCGGTCCGGTGGCGCTCTGGGCCCGCGCGGCGGACGAGCCCGAGCGGATCGCGGAGCACGGCGAGAACCGCCGCTATCTGCCGGGGGTGCCGCTGTCGCCGGGAGTGTCGGTCACCGGCGAGGTGGCCCGGGCGCTCGACGGTGCCGGCGTGGTGGTGCTGGCGGTCCCGACCCAGTTCGTACGGGGGTTCCTCGAAGCACACCGCGCCGCCGGCTCCTGGCAGCCGCCGATCGCGATCGCGGCGAAGGGGATCGAGGTCGGCACGCTGGCGCTCCCCTCCGCGATCGTCGGGCAGGTCCTGGGAGAGCCGGCCGAGGCGCGCTCGGTCGCCCTCTCCGGGCCGTCGTTCGCGCGCGAAGTGGTCGACGGCGAGCCGACCGCAGTCGTCGCGGCGTGCGCCGATGCGGCGCAGGCCGAGCGGGTGCAGCAGCTCTTCAGCCACGACAACCTGCGCGTCTACACCAGTCCCGACGCGGTCGGCGTGCAGCTCGCGGGGGCGCTGAAGAACGTCGTGGCGATCGCGGCCGGCGTACTCGACGGCCTCGGGAACGGGAGCAACGCGCTGGCCGCGCTGATCACGCGCGGGAACGCCGAGATCTCCCGCCTCGGCGTCGCGATGGGGGCCCGGCGCGACACCTTCATGGGCCTGGCCGGGATGGGCGACCTGGTCCTCACCTGCACCGGGCACCTCTCGCGCAATCGCCTGCTCGGGCGCGAGCTGGCGCGGGGCCGGTCGCTTGCGGAAATCGTCGGCGGGATGAACATGGTGGCGGAGGGGGTCGAGACGACCCGCGCCGCAGCGGTGCTGGCGCGCAACCGGGGAGTCGAGATGCCGATCGTCGACCAGGTCCACGCGATCCTCTTCGAGGGGATGGAACCACGCCGGGCGCTGGCGGCACTGCTCGCGCGTCCGCTGCGGGCCGAGACCGAGGACTCCCAGCCGTGATCGACACCCATTGCCACATCCTCCCCGGCCTCGACGACGGAGCGCCGGATGACGCCGTCGCGCTCGCCATGGCGCGACAGGCCGTCGCCGACGGCGTTTCGGCGATCGTCGCGACCCCGCACATGCGGGAAGGGGATTACCTCAACGAGCGACCGAAGGTGGTCGAGGCGGTCGACCGCTTCCGCGAACTGCTGGCGCGGGAGGGTGTGCCGCTCGCGATCGAGCCCGGCTCCGAGGTGCATCTCTCCACCCGCCTGGCCGAGCGGATCGTCGAGCGCCGGATCCTGGCCTATGGGGATCGCCAGCCCGAGGAAGGCCGGCCGGCCTACCTGCTGCTCGAGTGCCCCTACCGCACCCGGCCGATCCGGCTCGACGAGACGGTCTTCGAGCTCCTGCTCGGCGGGATCGTGCCGGTGATCGCCCACCCCGAGCGGATCCGCTGGTTCCAGGAGGATCCGGCGCGCTACGAGGCGATCGTCGCGCGCGGCGTCCTGGGACAGCTGACGACCTCGAGCCTGCTCGGCACCTTCGGCAAGCCGACGCAGGCGCTGTCCGAGTCGTTGGTCCGGCGCGGCCTGGTCCACCTGCTGGCCAGCGACGCGCACGACACGAAGTACCGGCCGCCCCTGCTCGCGGCGGGACGCCGGCGGTGGGCCGACCTGGCGGGGGAAGCGTCGGCCGCCGCGGCGACCGCCGGAATCCCGCGCGCGCTCGTCGAGGGGCGCACGGTCGAGGTCGCGCCGCCGCGGGCCGAGCCGCGGCCCCGCGGTCTCTGGGAGCGGCTGCTCGGTGGCCGCTGAGCGATCCGGTATCCTCCCCCGGTCCAGGAGGTTTCGCATGGGAACAAGGTCCGTGGCCGCGCTCGTCGCCCTGGCCGGGCTGGCGGCCGGATGCGCCTCATCGAGCGCCCCGGCGCCGACCGAGTCCGGCCCGCTGCAGCACTACCAGATGGCGCGGATGTACTTCGAGCAGGGGCGGACCGACGACGCGCTCAAGGAGATCGACATCTCGCTGCGCAAGGACGACGCGCTGCCGCAGGTCCACTTCTACCAGGGGTTCATCTACTACAGCCTCGGAGACCCGGCGAAGGCCGTCCCGGCGTTCGAGGCGGCGATCCAGCGCGACCCCTATTACACCGACGCGCGGATGTACCTCGCCGCCTCCTACGAGGAGCTGGGGCGGCCGCAGGACGCCCTGGCCGAGCTCGACCGCGCGCTGACCAACAAGACCTACCCGACGCCGGAGAAGATCCTGGTCAACAAGGCGCTGATCCTGGCCCGGCAGAAACAGTACGAGCCGGCCCTGGCGGCGCTGCGCCAGGCGATCGATCTCAAGCCGCGGTACTACCGCGCGCACTTCGAGACGGCGCAGATCCTCGAGACCACCGGCCGCGGGAAGGAGGCGCTCGCGGCCTACGAGGCCGCGGCGCCGGGATACGTCGAGGACGCCGGGTTTCACCTCGCCTACGGGAGCGCGCTGTTCCGCGCGCGGCGCGAGGCCGAGGCGAAGGTCGAGTTGAAGCGTGCGATCGACCTGGCGCCCGGCTCGACGGTCGCGGGCAAGGCGAGCGAGCTGCTGGGGGTGATCGACTGATGTTCGGACGGTTGCGCCAGAAGATCGTCGACGGGCTGAAGAAGACGCGCGACGCGATCGCCGACCGCGTCGAGCGGATCGCGTCGGTCGGGCGCCCGGTCGACGATGCGCTGCTGGACGAGCTCGAGGAGGTGCTGGTCGCCGCCGACCTGGGCCCGGAGCTCGCCGCCGAGCTGCGCGGACGGATGGGGACGCGGCTGCGCGGCCAGGCGGTGGACGGGCCGGCCCAGGTGATGGACGTGCTGCGCGAGGAGATCCTCGCGCTGCTACCGCCGCAGGTGCCCGAGGTGCGGCCGGCAGCGCCGCCGCGCGTGACCCTCGTCGTCGGCGTGAATGGTTCGGGCAAGACCACCACGGCGGGGAAGCTCGCGGCGCTGTGGGGCCGCGAGGGGCGCAAGGTGGTCGTCGCCGCGGCCGACACGTTCCGCGCCGCCGCGGTCGAGCAGATGGCGATCTGGGCCGAGCGCACCGGGGCCGCGGTGGTGCGCTCGCAGCCCGGGGCGGACCCCGCGTCGGTGGCGTTCGACGCAGCCCGCGCGGCCCGTTCCCGCTCCGCCGACGAGCTGCTGGTCGACACCGCGGGGCGCCTGCACAACAAGAAGCCGCTGATGGACGAGCTGGCCAAGATCGCGCGCGCCGTCGCGAAGGAGGTCCCCGGGGCGCCGCACGAGACCCTGCTCGTGCTCGACGGGACGACCGGCCGCAACGCGGTGATCCAGGCCCGCGAGTTCACGCGCGTCGCCCCCGTGACCGGACTCGTCCTGACCAAGCTCGACGGGACCGCGCGCGGCGGCGTGGCGGTCTCGATCGGGCGCGAGCTGGGAATCCCGGTCCGTTACATCGGGGTCGGGGAGGGAGCCGAGGACCTGCTCCTGTTCGACCCCGAGGAGTACGTGCAGGGCCTGCTCGCGCCGGCGGGCGCGAGGGGCGAATGAGCCGGTCCGCCGCCGAGGCGTGGCTGGCCCGCGCACTCGAGCTGGCGGAACGGGGAGGCCGCGCCACCGCCCCCAACCCGCGCGTCGGGGCGGTCATCGTGAGCGGCGGAGAAGTCGTCGGCGAGGGCTGGCACCAGGCATGCGGCGGGCTGCACGCGGAGGCCTGGGCGCTCGACGCCGCCGGGGCGCGCGCCCGCGGGGCAACGCTCTACAGCTCGCTCGAGCCCTGTCCCCACGAAGGACGCCAGCCGCCATGCGTCGAGCGGATCGTGCGCGCGGGGGTGGCGCGCGTCGTGGTCGGCCTCGTCGACCCCGATCCGCAGGTTGCGGGCGCGGGGATCGCCGCGCTGCGCCGCGCGGGGGTCGAGGTCGAACTGGCGGAAGGGGGGCTGGCCCGCGCCGCGGGACGCCTGGTCGAGGAGTACCTCGTGCACCGCCGGGAAGGCCGGGCCATGGCCGCGCTGAAGGTCGCGGCGACGCTCGACGGCCGGATCGCCGACCGGGCCGGCGCGTCGCGCTGGGTGACCGGGGAGCCGGCGCGCGCGGCCGGACGCGCACTGCGCGCCCGGTACGGGGCGATCCTCGTCGGGGCCGGCACCGTGCTCGCGGACGACCCGCAGCTGCTCCCGCCCGACCTCGACGAAGGCGGGCCGTTCCTGCGCTGCGTGGTCGACGGTGCGCTGACCGTGCCGGCCGGCGCGCGCCTCCTCGCGGCGGAGCGCGAGCGCGCCCCGGTGCTGGTCTATTCGGCCCCTGACGCCGAGCCGGCGCGCCGGGCCGCGCTCGAGCGGGCCGGGGCCCGCGTCGTCGCGCTCGGGCCGCCGGGCGGCCCGGTGCCGCCGGGCGAGATCCTGCGCGACCTCGCCGGCCGCGGGATCCTGGGGGTGCTGGTCGAGGGCGGGGGCGTGACGCACGGGCACTTCCTCGAGGCCGGCGTCGCCGACAAGCTCCACTGGTTCCTCGCGCCGCGCCTGCTCGCCGACCCCGCGGCGCGACCGGCGGTCGCCGGTCCCGGCCGGACCCTCGGCCGGGCCTGGGAGGGCGCCTTTGCCGAGGTGACGCGGCTGGGGGAAGATCTGCTCCTCACCCTCTACCCGGGCGGAGCGTAGGCGTGTTTACCGGACTCGTGCACTCCAGGGGGCGACTCCTCGCGACCCGCCGCCACGGCAGCGGGCTCCGCCTCGACCTCGCCCACGCCCTCGGGGGCGGACCGCTCGAACGGGGCGAGAGCGTGGCGGCGGACGGCGTCTGCCTGACCGTGATCGAGGCCGGGCCGGAGCGGTTCGCGGCCGAGCTGTCGCCCGAGACGCTGTCACGCACCGGCGGTGCGGCGCGCTGGCGGACGGGTCGCGAGGTCAACCTGGAGCGTGCGCTCGAGGCGGGCGGACGGATCGGCGGACACGTGGTCCAGGGACACGCGGACGGCCTGCTGCGCATCGTCGGCTGGAGGCGCTTGCCGGGGGGGTGGGTCGAGGCCCGCATCGAGCTGCCGGCGCCGGCCCGCGACTGGATCGTGGAGAAGGGCTCGGTCGCGCTCGACGGCGTGAGCCTGACCGTCTCCCGGGTCGGCGGCGCCTGGTTCGAGTGCGCGCTCGTCCCGACCACGCTGGAGGCGACGACGCTCGGCGCGCGGCGCCCCGGGGACCGGCTGGTCGCCGAGTTCGATCTCCTGGCCAAGGTGGCCGCGCAGGCGGTGGCCCGCGGCGGGGGACGGGCCTGATGCCGTTCGCTTCGATCGAGCAGGCGCTGGCCGAGCTCCGGGCCGGGCGGATGATCGTCGTCTGCGACGACGAGGACCGCGAGAACGAGGGCGACCTCACGATCGCGGCGGAGAAGGTCACCCCCGCGGCGATCAACTTCATGGCGACCCACGGGCGCGGCCTGGTCTGCCTGGCGATGACGGAAGAGCGGCTCGACGAGCTGCAGGTTCCGCTGATGGTGCGCGAGAACCAGACCCGCTTCCAGACGGCGTTCTGCGTCTCGATCGAGGCCCGCTGCGGGACGACGACCGGGATCAGCGCGGGCGACCGCGCGGCGACGGTCCAGGCCGCGATCGACCCCGGGACGCGTCCGGAGGACCTGCTCCGCCCGGGGCACATGTTCCCGCTGCGAGCGGTCCGGGGCGGCGTGCTGCGGCGGGCGGGACAGACCGAGGCCGCGGTCGACCTGGCGCGGCTGGCGGGGATGTACCCGGCCGGGGTGATCTGCGAGGTCATGAACGACGACGGCACGATGTCGCGCGTGCCCGATCTCGAGCGATTCTGCGCCCCCCACGGTCTCCTGATGATCACGATCGCCGACCTGATCCGCTACCGGATGCAGCACGAGCGGCTGGTCACGCGGGTCGCGGCGCCGACACTGCCGACCGACATGGGCGAGTTCCGGCTCTTCGCCTACGAGAACCTGCTCGACGGCCAGACCCACCTGGCCCTCGTGCACGGCGACGTGGGCGGCGACGAGCCGGTGCTGGTGCGGGTCCACAGCGAGTGCCTGACCGGCGACGTGTTCCACTCGCGGCGCTGCGACTGCGGCGACCAGCTCCACCGCGCGATGGAGGCGGTGACCGGCGCCGGGCGCGGGGTGATCGTCTACCTCCGGCAGGAAGGACGCGGGATCGGGTTGGCCAACAAGCTGCGCGCCTACGAACTGCAGGAGAAGGGACTCGACACGGTCGAGGCCAACCTGCAGCTCGGGTTCGCGGCCGACCAGCGCGACTACGGCGTGGGGGCCCAGATCCTGGCCGACCTCGGGGTGCGGCGGCTGCGGCTGCTGACCAACAACCCGAGGAAGTTCGTGGCGCTGTCCGGGTTCGGGCTCGAGGTCGTGGAGCGCGTTCCGCTCGAGGTCGCGCCGCACGCGGTGAACGCCCAGTACCTCCGGACCAAGCGCGAGAAGCTGGGGCACATCCTGGGCCAGAGCTAGGGCCCGTTTCCCGCCGGAAGTGCTTGACCGGGCGGGAGATTCCGCTAGTCTTAGTCGTTTGCGCGCGCCGTGCCGGCGCGGGGGATAGGCCTTTGTTCGACGCCCTCACCGAACGCCTTCGAGGCGTTCTGGACAAGATCCGCGGAGGCGGAAGGGTCACCGAGGCCGATCTCGACGCGGCCCTTCGGGAGATCCGGGTTGCCCTCCTCGAGGCGGACGTGTCCTTCAAGGTGGTGAGGGACTTCCTCGCCCGGGTCCGCGAGAAGGCGCTCGGCGCGGACGTGATGCAGAGCCTGACCCCGGGTCAGCAGGTGATCCGGGTGGTTCGCGACGAGCTTCTCGGGCTGCTCGGCGGCGGTGCGGCGATGCGGCCGTTGGCGATCGCCTCCCGGCCGCCGTCGGTCTACATGCTCTGCGGCCTGCAGGGCTCGGGCAAGACGACCACGATCGGCAAGCTGGGTCGCTGGCTGAAGAAGCAGGGGCGGCACCCGCTGGTCGCGCCGGTCGACCTGCAGCGCCCGGCCGCGGTCCTGCAGGCGATCCAGGTCGCGAAGGGCGCGGACCTCGCGGTCTACGAGCACGACGGGACCGGCACCCCGGTCGAGCGGGCGCGCGAGGCGGTGCGTCACGCGCGGCAGAAGGGATTCGACGTCGTGCTGCTCGACACCGCCGGGCGGCTGCACGTCGACGAGGAACTGATGGAGGAGCTGGCCGCGCTGCGCACCGCGGTCGAGCCGGCCGAGATCCTCTACGTCGCGGACGCGATGACCGGGCAGGACGCCGTCCGCTCGGCCGAGGCGTTCAAGGCCCGGGTCCCGCTGACCGGCGTGATCCTGACCAAGCTCGACGGCGACGCCCGCGGCGGCGCCGCACTCTCGGTCGCCGCGATCACGGGCGTCCCGGTCCGCTTCGCGGGCGTCGGCGAGAAGGCCGATGCGTTCGAGGTCTTCGACCCCGAGCGGATGGCCGGCCGCATCCTCGGCATGGGCGACGTGCTCGGCCTGATCGAGAAGGCCGAAGAAGCCTTCGACGTCGAGTCCGCGCGGAAGCTCGAACAGTCGCTGCGCAGGAACCAGTTCTCGCTCGAGCAGTTCCGCGACACGCTGCGCCAGGTGCGCCGGATGGGGCCGCTCGAGTCGGTGATGGGGATGATCCCCGGCGTTCGGCTTCCGGCCGACGCGAAGGTCGATTCCCGGCGGGTCGTGCGGATGGAAGCGATCGTCGATTCGATGACGATCCGCGAGCGGCGCGACCACCGGGTGCTGAACGGTTCGCGGCGCAAGCGGATCGCGCGCGGATCGGGCACTTCGGTGCAGGAAGTGAACCAGTTGCTGAAGCAATACCTGGAGATGCGCAAGCTCTTCCAGCAGATGGGACCGTCCCCCAGCAAGGGGCAGCTTCGCCGCCTGCTCGGCCGCTAGGCGCCGCGCACCGGCACACGGAGACGTCATGCTCAAGATCAGGCTTCGCCGCGAAGGCTCGAAGAACCACCCCTACTTCCGGATCGTCGTCTCCGACTCGCGGAACACGCCGACCGGGCCGATCGTCGCGACGATCGGGCACTACGCCCCCAAGCGCCAGCCGGCCGGCGTCGAACTCGACCTCGAGGCCTACGACGGCTGGATCAAGAACGGGGCCCACCCCTCCAACACCGTGCGCGTGCTGGCCGACGCCCGGCGCCGCGGCGTCTCGATCGGCTGAGGCGGCCGTGAACCAGGACCTCAGGATGAAGGCCTTCCTCGAGCAGCTCGTGAAGGCGCTCGCGGCGCATCCCGAGCAGGGAGAGGTGCATCTCCTCGACGGCCGCCGGGCGACCCGATTCGAGATTCACCTGCCGGCGGGCGAGCGCGGCCCGCTGATCGGCAAGGAAGGCTCGACCATCAAGGCGATCCGCACGCTCGCCGCCATCTCGGCCCACCGGCACCGCCGGCGCTTCGAGGTGGAGATCGCGGGACCCGGAGAGTGAGCGCGGCATGAGTGCGGCCAGGCTGGTGATCCTCGCGCGCGTCCGGCGGCCCTGGGGGCTGCGCGGGGAACTCCTGCTCGATCTCCACACCGACTGGCCCGAGGACCGGTTCGTGCCGGGGGCCGCGATCGAGCTGGCCTGGGACGATGGACGGACCGCGCAGGCGACGGTGCGCGAGTTCCGGCAGACCGGCGTCGGCCCGCTGCTCTCGCTGGAGGGGGCGGACGGGATCGGCGAAGCGCGGATCTATGCCGGCGCGTCGATCGTCGCCGATGCGGAGCGCCTGCCACGCCTGGCCGAGGAAGGGGACTGGCAGCACGCCGACCTCGTCGGGCTGACCGTCACGCTGCGCGACGGGCGGCGGGTCGGCGTCGTGGAACGGATCGAGGAGGGGGCGGCCTCGGATTTCGCGGCGGTACGGCTCGACGGAGGCGGCGAGGCGCTGCTGCCGCTCGTCCCGGCCATCGCGGTCGCGATCGATCCGGCCGGCGGACTGCTGGTCGTCGATCCGCCGGCCGGCCTGCTCGATCCGGAGCCGGTCGAGGCCCCCGACACCGTCCGCGCGGCCTCCTCGCAGCGGGTGCGGAGGCCGGCGTGACCCGTTCCGGCCCGTTCGAGTTCGTCGTCGTGACGATCTTCCCCGGGATGTTCCCGGGTCCGCTGGAGTCCGGCATCGTGGGCCGCGCCTTCGCGCGCGGCGACCTCGCGCTGCAGACGATCGACCTGCGCTCGTTCGCGAGCGGCAGCTACCGGCAGGTCGACGACGCGCCGTTCGGCGGCGGGGCCGGGATGGTCCTGATGGCCGAGCCGATCTACGGCGCGATCGAGTCGATCCGGGCCGAGCGTCCGGAGCTGCGCACGCGGGTCGTGCTGCTCGACCCGGCGGGGCGCCGTCTGACGCAGCCGGTGGCGCGCGAGCTCGCGGCCTGGGACCGCCTGGTGCTGCTCTGCGGCCGCTACGAAGGGGTCGACGAGCGGGTCCGGGCGCTGGTGGACGAGGAGATATCGATCGGCGACTATGTCGTCTCGGGGGGCGAGCTCCCGGCGATGGTCGTCATCGACGCCGTGGCGCGGCTGGTGCCGGGCGTCGTGGGAGAACCGCAGTCCGTGGTGCAGGAGTCGTTCGAGGAGCGGCTCCTGGATCACCCGCAGTACACCCGGCCCGCGGAGTTTCGCGGGATGAAGGTGCCCGAGGTCCTGCTCTCGGGACACCATGCCGAGATCGAGTCCTGGCGGCGGCGGATGGCCTTCGAGCGCACCCGCGAACGCCGGCCGGACCTGCTCCACGAGACGACGTGTCAGAGGCCCCATGCGGGCGAGAGCGAGGCAGAGAGATGAGCGACCAGTTGATTCGCAGCGTCGAGGCACCGTATCTCAAGGACGAGGTGCCGGATTTCCGCTCCGGCGACACGGTGCGCGTTCACGTCCGGGTCCGCGAAGGCGAGAAGGAGCGCATCCAGGTCTACCAGGGCGTCGTGGTCGGCCGCAAGAGCGGCAAGCACACGACCCGCGCCTCGTTCCGCGTGCGCAAGATCAGCAGCGGCGTCGGCGTGGAGCGCGTGTTTCCGCTGCACTCGCCGCTGGTGGCGAAGATCGAGGTCGTGCAGCGCGGCCTGGTCCGGCGCTCGAAGCTGTACTACCTGAGGGGCCTCTCCGGCAAGGCCGCGAGAATCCGGGAGCGCCGCCAGGCCTGACCGGTGGCCGACGACCGCCGTCAACTCCTCGAAGAAGCCGAGCGACAGGCCCGGAAGGGGAACCTGTCGGCTGCGGCCACCTGCTACCGGAAGCTGCTCGAGAAGACGCCCCACGACGCCGGCCTCCTGCAGCGGCTCGGGGACGCGCTGGCCCGGAGCGGGCAGGACGCCGAGGCCCGCGCGACGCTCCGCCGCCTGGCCGACCTGCACTGGAAGACCGGGCTGCGGTCGCGCGCGATCGCCTCGCTGCGCCGCGCCGTGCGGCTCGGGCAGCCCGATCCCGAGGCGCTCGAGCTGCTCGGCGATCGCTGCCTCGAGGCCGGGCTGGCGGCAGACGCCCGCGAGCCCCTGCTCGAGGCGTCCGCGCTCCGCGAGCAGGCCGGAGAGGTCGTCGAGGCCGCGGGGATCCTGGAGAAACTGATCCAGGCCCTGCCGCGCGATCTCACGGTGCGCGAGCAGCTGCTGCGGCTGACCGCCGGCCACGGCGCCCCCCGGCTGCACGTGCGCGCGCTCTGCCTCGCGGCGGAAGGGCGTGCGTACGCGGGACGGGCGAGCGAGACGCTCGAGGCGCTGGCGCAGGCGCTCGACCACGGCGGCGAGGACCTTCCGGCGCTGGAGTTCCTTCCCGCGATCGTCCCGGCGCTCGCCACGCTCCCCGCGTCCGCATTTCCCTCGCGGCTGGACGGAGTCGGCGCCGCCGCGGCCGCGGCCTGGATCGTGCTGCGCGCCGCGGCGCTGACCCAGCTCGGCCACGCCGACGCGATCACGGAACTGCGCGCCGCGGCCGACGAAGGAGAGCCGTTTCCGGCGCGCGCCCGGCTCTGGGCCGGCCGCGTCTTCCTGTCGCACCTCATGCTCTCCCACGCCGAGACCGCGATCGACGGCGCGGCGGCCGAACTGCAGGACCGGGCCGAGCTCCGGCAGGAGGTTCTGGACGCACTTGGCGCGCTCCTGGCGCGCAGCCCCGGCAACGAGCTGGCGGAGGCCTGGAGATCGCGCTACGCGCCGGCCGCTCCCGCGCCCGCGGAGCGCAAGGGACCGGGGCGCAGCGCGCGTCCGGCCGAGCCCGCACCCGCCGCGCCGCGCAGCGAGGAACCGTTCCCCCCGGAGATCGTGGCGAAGTTGGTCGAGGCGCGATCGTTTCTCGACCACCGCCTCCCCGATCGGGCGCTCGAGGCCCTGACCTCGATCCCGGCCGCGTGGCGCGAGCGCGAGGAGGTGGCCGCGCTGGTCCGGACCGCCGCCGCGGCGGCAACCCGCCGCTCCGAGTCCTCCAACACCGGTCGGACGAGGCCCGAACCGCCGCCGCCGCTGCGCGCGGATCACGAGGCCGACGAGGACGGCCTGCTGCTGGTGCTCGACCTCGACGGCGCCGATGCCGGCCGGGCAGCCGGCGTCGCTCCTCCGGCGCCTCCCGCCGCTCCCGGGCCCGGCAGCCCCGACCTGCGCGAGCTCGACCGCGCGCTCCGCCAGTTCATGTCGGAGGAGGACGCCGAGACCGAGTACCAGATGGCGATCGGCCTGCTCGAGATGGAACTCAACGAGCAGGCGATCCCGCTGCTGGAGAACCTCCTGACGAGCCGTGACCGTGCGGCCGATGCCGCACTCTCGCTGGCCCGGCTGCACGAGGACCTGGGGGACCGCGAGGCCGCGGAGCGGGCCGCACGGGCCGGGCTCGAGGTCACGGGCGACGACCGTCCTTCGCAGCGCGCGCAGCTGCTCTCGGTCTACGCCGAGCTCTGCGATGGACGCGGGGCGGGCGAGGAGGCCGCGGCAGCGCGCGACGAGCTGACGGCGATCCTCCTGGCCCATCCCGAGCTGCAGGGACCCGGGGAGAGCGGGCCGTGACCCGCATCGCGCTCCGCCCGGACGGCTCGCAATGACGGACGCACCGCTCCTCGCCACGCTCGCAGGCGGTTCGGAGGAGGGCGCCCGCGCGATGGCACGCGACGAGAGCCTGGTCCGCTACCTGGTGCGCACCGGGACGCCGACGATCGTCCTGCGCGGCCACGGATGGCTCCGCCCGACTGTCAGCCTGGGACGGGGACAGGCGCCTCCCGCGGGGCTGCCCGCCGAGGCGGCGGCGCTCGGTGTCGACGTCGTCCGCCGGCCGACCGGGGGGGGATGGCTGCTCCACCTGCCGGGCGACCTGGCCGTGACGATGGCGCTTTCCGGTCCGCTGCGGGCCGGGGAATTCCGCCGCGCGGCGCGGTCGACGTCGCAGGCGATCGCGCTCGGGCTCGCAGCCTGCGGGCGCCCGGCGCTCGTCTTCACCGGATTGACCCGTCCCGCCGCGCGGGCCGAGGTCTGCTTCCAGCGGGCCGATCGCGACGAGGTCGTGCTGGGCGCGACGAAGGTCGCCGGCGTCGCGCTGGCCCGCTTCGGGCAGGCGGCGATGGTGCAGGCCGCGTTGCCGCTCGCGGCGGCCCCGCCGGAACTGGGCGGGTTCGCCGCGCGCTGGGACGCGAACCGCGCCCCGGCCGCGGCCGAGTGCGTGGGCATCGACCGCGAGGCGCTCTGGCGCGGCACGGTCGACGCACTGGCGCGCATCGTCGACCTTCAGCCCCACGTGTGGCACTGGCCGGGTCCCGCGCTCCGCGACGCGGAGGACCTGCGCGTCCGCGTCTACGCCGATCCGTTCACCCGTGGACGCACGGAGACGGTGGCTCCGCAGGGCGACGTGGGCGGCGGCGCGCGATGAGCCGGCGCGCGGCCGCCGGCGCGCTGGTCGCGTTGCTGGCGCTTTCGTGCCGCAGCCTGCCCGCGACGTCGCCCGCCGGCGGCAGCACCGGCACGGTTCCGCTGCAGGTCGTGCACCGGGCCGCCCGCAGCGCGTCCGGCGCGCTCACTCCCGCCGCCGCGGCCGGGCTCGCGGACGGCGCCGCGCTCGCCGCGTTCCCGGAGCAGTTGCCGCTCGACGCCTGGACCGCGGTCGCGCGTGGCCGGGGCGAGATCGTACTGATCGCGGCGCCGCCGGGTGGCGCGATCGCGGAGGCGGTCGTCGACCGGCTGCGGGCCGCCGCCGCGGGCCGCCTGGTCGTCGTCTGCGACTCGCCCGCCGACATCGAGGCGAAGGAGCTGCGCGAGGCGGCCGTCGTGCTCGTGGTCTCGCCGGCCTGGACCGACGGGGCCGTGGCTCCCGATCCGCAGCGCGTCGCAGCGGAGATCGCGCAGCGGGGTGGCGCACGCCCGCGGCTGGTCGTCGCGGACCTCACCACGGTGCAGATCGGGGAGGAGACCTGGCCGGCGGACCAGATCGTCGCGGGAACCGATCCGGCGCGGGTGGGACTGGTGACCGAGTTCGTGCTCGCCGCGCGCGCGGCGCGCGCGCTTCCCGACGCGGCCGCGATCGCGAAGCGCCGTGGCCTGCCCGAGGAGGCGGCACATTGGGAGGTCGCGGTGATCGCCGACTGATCCCGCTCCGCGCGGCCCGGGCTCAGCGCAGGTCCAGGTCCTCTTCCAACGGCTGGACCCGCCGCGAGCGGTTGACGCGGATCGCGCGCGCGGTCCCCGAGCCGCCGCTGCCGTTCTCCCGGTCGATCTGCGCGGCCTCGCGGGCCAGGGGGAGGCGCGTGACGTAGCGCGCCCATCCGTCCGCATCCCAACCGAGCGGGATCGAGGCCACGGCGAGCATCGGTCCGGTGGCCTCGCCTGAGCCCTCGGCGACGCGACGGGCCGCCGTCCAGGTCAGGGTCTGACCTCCCGGCGAGATCGAGAAGCGATCCGGTGACTGCGCGACCAGGCGCGCGGCCTCCTCGGGCGTCAGCGCGAGGGTGCCGTTCGCGCGGAGCGTGTAGCGCTGGAGCTGGAGCGGCAGCTCGACCCGGGCGAGGTCGGCACTGCGGCACTCGCGCACCGGTTCCTTTCCGCTCGGCAGCAGTTCCGTCACGGTGGCGCCGCAGCCCGGGGCCGACCCCGGCAGCAGGCCGGTCCGGCCGTTCAGCTCGACCGTCGTGAGGCCGGCCGGCACGGCGAAGCGCTCGACGGGGGCGTCGGCGAGCGCCTCCTTCAGGAACGCGGTCCAGATCGGCAGCGCGGCCGTCGCCCCCGTCTCGCCGCGCCCGAGCGTCTTGCGCTGGTCCAGTCCGACCCACACCCCGACCACGAGCCGCGGGGTGTAGCCGATGAACCAGGCGTCCGAGTAATCGTCGGTCGTCCCGGTCTTGCCGGCGACCGGGAAGCCCAGCGAGAGCGCGTCGCGCGCGGTGCCCCGCTCGACCACCCCGCGCAGCAGCGAGGTCATCATCCCGGCGACCTCCGGCGACAGGACCTCGGTCGTCTCCGGTTTCACGGACCAGGCGGTCGTTCCGTCGGGGTTGACCACCCGCCGTACCAGTTGCGGCGTCACGAGGATGCCGCCGTTGTCGAACGCGCCGTACGCTGCGACGAGGTCGAGCAGCGTCACCTCGAACGCGCCGAGCGCCAGCGAAGGGTAGGGTTTGAGGTCGGTCGCGATCCCGAGCCGGCGCGCGAGGTCGACGGCGGGGTCGTAGCCGAGGGCATTGAGCAACTTGACGGTCGGGATGTTCCGCGAGTGCTCGAGCGCCGAGCGGAGCGTGACCAGCCCGGCGAACTTGCGGTCGTAGTTCTGGGGCGCGTAGGCCCCCGGCGATCCGGGGTCCGACAGCACGATCGGTTCGTCGAGCACCAGCTGGTTGGGCGTGAAACCGTTCTCGAGCGCGGCCGCGAAGATGAATGGCTTGAACGCCGAGCCCGCCTGGCGCTTGGCCTGGACCGCGCGATTGAACTCCGAGCGCCCGAAGTTCCGGCCGCCGACCAGCGCCAGGACTTCTCCCGTTGCCGGATCGAGCGCGACCAGCGCCGCCTCGACCTCCGATTCGCCGGCCAGCCGCGCCTTCGTGATCTGGCCGCCCGGGGTCGCCTCGAGGACCCGGATCTTCGTCAGCGTCCGGGGCGGGAGGGCGCGCTCGAGGCGCGTGATCCCGCTCCACGCCACTTCCGGCATCCCGAAGGTCAGGCGCTGGTCGCTGACGCGCAGCAGCGCCGACTCCGCGCTCGAGGAGAGCACGAGCGCGGGGAGGATGTCGCCCGCGCGCGGGGCGCGCTGCCACGCCGGGTCGTCGAAGCCGGCAGGATCGGTCCCCTCCGGCAGCGGGACGCGCGGCGCGGGGTGCTTCCAGCGCTTGGCGTACGATTCGAGCCCGGCGGCGACCGCCCGCTCGGCGGCGGCCTGGAACGCGGGGTCGAGCGTCGTCTCGACCATCAGCCCGTCGCGGTAGAGCGCGTTGTCTCCGAACTGGCGCGCGACGCGGCGGCGCACCTCCTCGACGAAGTAGGTCGCCTCCGCAGCTCGCAGCCGGGGCTTGACGAGCCCGAGAGGGGACTTCTTGGCCGCCGCAGCGAGGCGCTCTTCGAGATAGCCCTCGCGCACCATCCGGTCGAGGACGTGGTTACGGCGGCGCATCGCACGTTCCGGGGACTTGATCGGCGAGAGCGACTCCGGTCGCTGGGGGAGGCCGGCCAGGAGCGCTGCCTCGGCCAGCGAGAGGTCGGCCGCACCCTTGTCGAAGAAGTAACGGGCGGCCGCCTCGAAGCCGTAGTTCCCGTGCCCGAGGTAGATCCGGTTGGCGTAGAGCTCGAGGATCTCGTCCTTCGAGTACTGCTTCTCGAGCAGCGCGGCCAGCACCGCCTCGCGCAGCTTCCGGCTGACGGTCTTCTGCGGGTGGAGCCAGATCCCGCGCGCCAGCTGCTGCGAGATCGTGCTCCCCCCCTCGAGGCCCCAGTCCAGCGAGAGTGCGCTGTTGACCAGCGCGCGCGCGATCGCCTGCGGATCGATTCCGACGTGGTCGTAGAAGCGCGGGTCCTCGGTCGCAAGCAGTCCCTTGATCAGCCACGGACTCATCCGCGAAAGCGGGACCGAGGTCCGGCGCTGCTCGGCGAAGCTCCAGTAGCGCTCGCCATCGCGATCGAGCAGGATCGTCGATTGCGGCAGTTCCAGCGCCGACAGCTGTTCGAGGCCCGGGATGTCGCGCGACAGGACGACGGCGAACGCGATCCCGCCGAGGGCGGCGATGGCGTAGAGCGCGGCGAACAGCAGGAGGGTACGGCGCGGCGGCAGCTGCATCGCCCGATTCTAGCCCCGGCGGCCGGGGGTCGCCGGGGGGCTTTACAGGCCGCCCGCCGCGTGCGAGAACCGTCGCCTCGCGCACCGGCGGCGCGGAGGGGCAGGCTGCATGGGGCGCAGGGCGGGGAAGGTCGACGGGCGCACGGTCTGGTCGTGGGCACTCTACGACTGGGCCAACTCGGCCTTCGCGACCACCGTCGTCGCCGGCTTCTTCCCGGTCTTCTTCAAGGATTTCTGGAGCGCGGGGACCGAGCCGACGGTCAGCACGTTCTGGCTCGGCGTGACGCTCTCGCTGGCCGGGCTGACGGTCGCCGTCACGGCGCCGGTGCTGGGCAGCTTCGCCGACGGCGGGGGAGCCCGGAAGCGCTCGCTCGCGCTGTTCGCGGCGCTGGCGATCGCGATGACGGCGACCCTCCCGGCGATCCCGCGCGGCGCCTGGCCGGTCGCGGCGACGGTCTACGGTCTCGGGTACGTCTTCTGGCTCTGTTCGCTGGTCTTCTACGACTCGCTCCTCCCGTCGGTCAGCGACCCGGAGAACGTCGACCGCGTCTCGAGCCTGGGGTTCGGCCTGGGCTACCTCGGCGGCGGCCTGCTGTTCGCGTTCAACGTGCTGATGACGCTCCGGCCCGAGCTCTTCGGGCTCGTCGGGCCCGGCGCCGACGAAGCGGCCCGCGCCGCCGGGACGCTGCGCGCGGTCCAGTTCTCGTTCCTCACGGTCGCCGCCTGGTGGGCCCTGTTCTCGATCCCGCTGCTGGTCGCGGTGCCGGAGCCGGGCGAGTCCGGGCGGGTGCCCTTCGGCGTAGCGCTGCGGCGCGGCCTCGCGCAGCTGCGAGACACGTTCCACGAGGTGCGCCGCTATCGCGTCGTGTTCGGCTTCCTGGTGGCCTACTGGCTCTACATCGACGGCGTCGACACGGTGATCACGATGGCCGTCGACTACGGGAAGTCGCTCGGGTTCCCCACGGCGACGCTGATCAGCGCGCTGCTGCTGGTCCAGTTCGTCGCCTTCCCCTGCGCGCTGGCGTTCGGCTGGGCCGGCCAGCGCTTCGGGCCGAAGCGGCCGATCCTGGCCGGGATCGGCGTGTACATCGTCGTCACCGCGCTCGCCACCCAGCTGACGGTCGAGCCGTGGATCGTGGGGGGGGTCTCGTTCAGTCCCTTCTACGTGCTGGCGATCCTGGTCGGGCTGGCGCAGGGCGGCGTGCAGGCGCTGTCGCGCTCGCTCTACACGCGGCTCATCCCGGCGGAGCGTACGGCGGAGTTCTTCGGGTTCTACAACATGGTGGGTCGCTTCGCGGCGATCATCGGACCGTTCCTGGTCGGCGTCGTCGGCCGCTTCACCGGCAGCCCGCGCGCGGGGATCGGTTCGATCGCGCTGCTGCTCGTGGTCGGCGGCGCGCTGCTGGCCCGCGTCGACCTCAGGGACCCGTAGGGGCCGGCCTCTGTGCCGGCCCGCGCCCTCTGTGGCGGCCCGCGCCCTCTGTGCCGGCCCGCGCCCTCTGTGGCGGCCCCGCGCCCAGCGCCGTCCCCGGCCCTACGGGTGCCCCCAGCCCAGCTTGCTGCGCAGCACGCTGAAGAACGAGCGCCCGGGCCGGCGCACCAGGGTCGTTGAGAAGGCGGCGCGCTCGACCGTCACGCTCTCCCCGGGGAGGAGCGGGAACGCGACCTGGCCGTCCATCGTGACCTGCACCGTCGTTCCCGGGCGCCCCTCGGGCAGCACGACCCGGATCCGGGTCGATCCGGGCAGCACCAGCGGGCGCTGCGAGAGGGAGTGCGGGCAGATCGGCGTGACGAGCAGGGCGTCGACCGAGGGGACGACCACCGGTCCGCCCGCCGACAGGCTGTAGGCGGTCGAGCCGGTCGGCGTCGACAGGATCAGGCCGTCGGCGCGGTAGTCGGTCACCCACTCGGCATCGATGTAGAGCGAGAGCGTGAACAGCCGCACCGCGCTCGAACTGGAGATCACGACGTCGTTCAGCGCCAGGTGCTGGTCGCGCGGCAGGTCGTCGTTGTGCGAGACCGCCAGCATTGGACGCCGCTCGAGCGGCGCCCGACCGGCGAGCGCGGCCGCCAGGACGTCGTCGATTTCATCGCAACGCAGCTCGGTGAGGAAACCGAGGTGCCCGAGGTTGATCCCGAGGATCGGCGTCTCGCGCGCCCCGATCGCGCGGGCCGAGGCGAGCAGCGTCCCGTCGCCCCCGATCACGACCGCGAGGTCGGCGCGCTGCGCCCCTTCCTCGCGCGACACGAACGACGTCAGCCCCAGCGTGCGGGCCGTGTCCTCGTCGGCGAGCGGCTCGCAGCCGAGCCGGTCGAGGCTCGAGAAGACGCGCCGCAGGACGGCCGGTGCGTCGGGGTGCGGCTTGCTGAAGACGGCGACCGCACGCTGGTCAGCTGGCATCGCGCCGGACCTCCTCGTCGACCAGCCTATCAAAGGCCGCCGCGCCGATCCCGGGGCCCCGCGCGGCGAGCAGGAAAACCTCGCGGTTTCCCTTGGGGCCGGCGACCCGCGAGGCCGCCACGGCGGCGGGCCCCCAGCCCCGTTCCTCGAGGAAGCGGCCCACGCGCACGACGGCCCGGCCGCGCAGCTCCGGATCGCGGACGACCCCGCCCCGGCCGACGAGCGGGGGCGAGAGCTCGAACTGCGGCTTGACCAGGAGGAGCAGCCGGCCTGCAGCCGCGAGGAGCGGCAGGACCGCCGGCAGGACGAGGGTCAGCGAGATGAAGGACAGGTCGGCCGTAGCGAGGTCGTAGGGGGGAGCGACCTGCCCCGCCGCGAGGTAGCGCGCATTGCAGTGCTCGACCACCAGGACCCGGGAGTCGGCGCGGAGCGCGGCGTCGAGCAGGCCGTGGCCGACATCGACCGCCGTGACGTGCGCCGCTCCGCGCCGCAGCAGGACGTCGGTGAAGCCGCCGGTCGAGGCCCCGAGATCGAGGCAGCGCCATCCGGCCGGGTCGAGGCCGAGCTGGTCGAGGGCCGGGGCCAGCTTGAGGCCGCCGCGCGAGGCGTAGAGCCGGTCTCCCTCCGTCAGGCCGAGTTCGGCGCCCGAAGGGACCGGTGTCCCCGGCTTGTCGCTGCGCCGCCCGTCCACGAGGACGCGGCCGGCGAGGACCAGCGCCTGGGCCTTCTCGCGGGAGGGGGCGAGCCCGGCCTCGACCAGCGCCAGGTCGAGGCGCCGCCGGGGAGGCCGGGGCGCCCCGCCCATCACCGGCTCCGGTCGACGGCCGCGCGCACGAGGGCGAGCAGCGGATCCGCCGCTGGACCGAGCGACGCCAGCCCGGCGAGGGCTTCGTCCCGCAGCGTGGCCGCGCGCTGCAGCGCGGCGTCGAGCCCGACCAGCGCCGGCCAGGTCGCCTTGCCCTGCGCGAGGTCCTTGCCCGCGGTCTTGCCGAGCTGCGCGGTGGACGCCGTCAGGTCGAGGATGTCGTCCTGGATCTGAAACGCCTCGCCGACCAGCGCTCCGCTCGCGACGAGCCGCGCGCGCAGTGATTCCGGGGCTGCGGCCGCGAGCGCGCCGAGCTCGAAGCAGGCGACCAGCAGCGCACCGGTCTTCATCCGATCGATCCGGGCGACGGCGTGCGCGTCGGCCGGCCGCCCGGCGGCGGCGAGGTCGAGCGCCTGGCCACCGGCCATCCCGGCCGGCCCGGCCGCGACCGCGAGCGCCACGACCTGCGCCGCGATCGTCGCTCCCGGGACCGGACCGCGGGCGAGCACCTCGAACGCCCGGGTCTGCAGCGCGTCGCCGGCGAGGATCGCCATCGCTTCGCCGTAGACCTTGTGGGTCGTGGGGCGTCCGCGGCGCAGGTCGTCGTCGTCCATCGCCGGCAGGTCGTCGTGCGCGAGGCTGTAGGAGTGGATCATCTCGATCGCCACGGCCGCCGGCAGCGCCGTCTCGACCGCCCCGCCGCAGGCGCGGCAGGTGGCGAGCGTCAGCAGCGGGCGCAGCCGCTTCCCCCCGCCGAGGAGCGCGTAGCGCATCGCTTCGAGCAGTTCCGCGGCCGCACCCGCGAGTTCCTCCGGCGCGGCCAGGGCCTCCTCGAGCCCGCGCTCGACCTGCGCGCGCCAGGCGGCGAGCGTGTCGGTGTCGGGCCGGGCGGCACTCACGGCGATTCCGGGGGCGGTTCGAACGGCACGGCGACGGCCTCGCCCGTCGCGCTTCGAACGAGCGCCTCGACCTTCAGCTCCGCGGCCTGCAGCTGCGCCTCGAGCGCGCGCGCCAGCGTCACTCCCTCCTCGAACAGCGCCAGGCTCTCTTCCAGCGGCAGCTCGCCCTGTTCCATCGCGCCGACGATCGCCTCGAGCCGTGCGAGGGAGCGTTCGAACCCCTTGTCGTCGCCGGCGGGCGGAGCCGCCGGCCCGGTCCTGTCGACCATGCCTCCTCCTCGCTTTCCCGGCCCCGGTCTGCCTCGGCCGGGGTCATTCATCCGCGCCGCCCGCCGCCGGCTCGCCGAGCGGACCGTCCACCGTTGCGGCGAATGCTCCCCGGGCCAGCCGCACGGCGACCCGCTCCCCGGGCGCGAGCGATGTCGCGTCGCGCACTACTGCCGCGGGCTGGCCGGACCGCGTGACGAGCGCGAAGCCGCGGGCCAGCACCGCCAGTGGCGACAGCGCGTCGAGCTGCGCCGCCAGCGCGCCGCACCGGCTGCGGCAGGCTGCGAGCCGCCGCCCCGCTGCGCCGCCCAGGGCGGCGCGGGCGACGGCGAGGCGGTGGCGCCGCGCCGCGAGCCGTGCGCGTTGCCCCTCGGGAGCCAGGCGCGCGGCGAGCGCGCCCAGCGCGCGGCGGCGGCGCTCGAGCACGGCCCGCTGCGCCAGTTCGAGGCGGTGTTCGAGATCGGCGGCGTGCGCCGCGAGCCGGCTCAGCGCCAACGGGACGGCCCCCAGGGCGCGGGCGCCGGCGAGCGGCGCGAGGCGGGCGCGGGCGCGGTCGATCCGGCGGCGCGCGGCCCGGGCCAGGCGCGACGCCCCGGAGGCGACGCGGGCCGCCAGCTCGACCTCGGCGCGCACCACGACCTCGGCCGCGGCCGAAGGGGTCGGAGCGCGCAGGTCGGCGGCGAAGTCGGCCAGCGTGGTGTCGATCTCGTGCCCGACGCCGGTCACTACCGGCGTGCGGCAGGCGACGATCGCGCGCACCACGCGCTCGTCGTCGAAGGCCGCCAGGTCCTCGCGCGCTCCGCCGCCGCGCACGACCAGCAGCAGGTCGAGGCCGCACGCGTCGGCCGCGGCGAGCGCGGCGGCGATCTCCTCGGGAGCCTTCGCCCCCTGCACGGTCGCCGGCACGACCAGCACCTGCAGGCCCGAGACGCGGCGCGCCAGGACGCGCAGCACGTCGCGCAGCGCCGCGCCGTCGGCCGAGGTCACGACCCCGATCCGGCGGGCCAGCGCGGGCAGCGCCTGCTTCCGCCCGGCGTCGAACAGCCCCTCCGCGGCGAGCCGGGCCTTGAGCTGCTCGAAGGCCAGCGCGGCCGAGCCGGCCCCGACCGGCTCGAGCGCCGAGACCGCCAGCTGGAACCGGCCCTGGACCGCGTAGACCGAGGGGAGCGCGAGCGCGAGCACCTCGAGGCCGTCCCCGGGGGCGAAGCGGACGCGCAGGTTCTCGCGCCGGAACATCGCGCAGGAGATCGAGGCCCGCCCGTCGGTCAGCGAGAAGTACCAGTGCCCGGAGCCGTGGGCGACGAAGCGCACGATCTCGCCCAGGACCCAGACCGGGCCGATTCCCTCGCGGAGCTGCGCGTCGGCCAGCTCGTTCAGCTGGGTGACGGTGAGCGGCGCGAGGCGCGAGCCGGGCAGGGGATCGTCACCGTCCGGCGAGTGCGCGCCGGGAAGCATCAGGCGCCCCCGGCCCCGCGCGCGATCCGGCGCACCGCCGTCGCGCGGCCGCTCCCCTCGTCGATCTCGAACAGCGCGCCACGCAGGCCGGGCTCGGCGTCCGAGGGGTCGGCGTGGCCCGGCCGGCTGGTCAGGAAGCGGCGCAGGGCGGCGTCGCGCTGCATCCCGATCACGCCGCCGTACGGGCCGGTCATGCCGAGGTCGGTGATGAACCCGGTCCCTCCGGGAAGAACCCGGGCATCGGCGGTCTGGACGTGGGTGTGGGTCCCGAACACCCCGGCGACGCGGCCGTCGAGGTAGGCGGCGAGCGCCAGCTTCTCCGACGACGCCTCGGCGTGGAAGTCGACGACGATCGCGTCGGCCCGGCCGGAGAGCTGTTCGAGGACGCGGTCCGCGGCGCGGAACGGATCGTCGACCGGCGGCATGAAGACGCGCCCCTGCAGGTTGACGACCGCGATCCGCAGGCCGGCCAGCGAAGGCGCGACGAGGAAGCCGCGGCCGGGGCAGGGCTCGGGGTAGTTGAACGGCCGCAGCAGGCGCGGCTCGCGCTCGAGCAGCTGGTCGTGCCCCTTCTGGGCCCAGACGTGGTTGCCGGAGGTCAGGCAGTCGGCGCCCGCCTCGAGCATCGCGCGCGCGCCGGCCGCGTCCACGCCGCGGCCGCCCTTGATGTTCTCGACGTTGATCACGACGAACGCCGCGTCGTGTTCCTCGCGCAGCCGCGGCAGCCACTGCGCCACCGCGCGCCGCCCGGTCTCCCCGAAGACATCCCCGATCGCGAGCAGGTTCATGGCGCGCCGCGGCCGCGCTCAGACCGCGTAGCTGACGGCGCGGGTCTCGCGGATCACGACGACACGGATCTGGCCGGGGTAGTCGACGGTCTTCTCGATCTCGAGGGCGAGGTTACGGGCCATGAGCAGCGCCTGCTCGTCGGTCGTCGCCTCGGCCCGCACGTGGACCCGCAGCTCGCGGCCGGCGCGGACCGCGGTGGCGCGCTCGATCCCCTCGTGCGCGAGGGCCATCCGCTCGACCTCCTCCAGCCGGTCCATGTGGCGCTGCAGGTTGTCGTTCCGTGCGCCGGGTCGCGAGACGACGATCCGCCGGGCAGTGGCCAGCACGACCCCTTCCGGCGTACGTGGCGCATCGTTGGGCTGCGCCAGCAGGCGGATCGGGTGGGTCACCGCGGGCTGCTCGCCGAAGCGGGTCGCGAGGTCGGCGCTGGCGATCGCCGGGTGCTGCAGGAGCGGCACCTTGTCGGCGCGGGCGACGTCGTGGAGCAGGCCCGCGCGCCGCAGCGCGTCGCCGGACAGGCGCAGCTCGTCCCCCAGCTCGCCCGCGATCAGGGCCACCTCGCGCGCGCGCTGGAGCAGGCTCTGCCCGTGGTCGGTCACGAACGACAGCCGGCCGAGCAGGAGGACGAGGCGCTCGTGAAGGCCGGTCATCCCCAGTTCGAAGATCACCGCCTCGCCCCGCTCGCGCGCCTCCTCGTCGGCCTCCGAGCGCGACTTCTCGACGACCTCCTCGATCCGTGCCGGGTGGATCCGGCCGTCCTCGACCAGCTTCTGCAGCGAGCGCGCGGCGATCGTGCGCCGCAGCGGGTCCCACGAGGAGAGCAGGATCGCGTGGGGCGTGTCGTCGACCAGGAAATCGACCCCGGTGGTGTGTTCGAGCGCGCGGATGTTGCGTCCCTCGCGCCCGATCACGCGTCCCTTCATCTCGTCGCTCGGCAGCTCGACGAGGGAGATCGTCCCCTCGACGGTGACCGCCCCGCGGACCGACGCCATCGCGCGCAGCACCAGCTCGCGCGCGCGCTCGTCCGCGGCAAGGCGGGCGCTCTCCTCGGAGCGGGCGACATGGCGAGCGACCTCGCCCGTGAGCTCCCGCTCGAGGGTGGCGATCAGGCGCTCCCTGGCCTCGTCGGCGGAGAGCCCGGCCACTTCCTCGAGCCGGCTACGGATCTGGTCCTCGCTGCCGGCGATCCGCGCCTCCCGCTCGTCGAGCCGCGTCGAGCGGGCGTCGAGGGCGCCGGCGCGCTCGGCCATCTCCTCGGCCTTCGCGTCGAGCGTCGCGCCGCGCTCCTCCAGCTTGTGACGGCGGTCGGCCAGCTCGGCGGACCGGCGCGTGACCTCCTCGTCCTTGCGGGTGGCCTCGGCCTCGCGTTGGGCGATCCGCTCGCGGAGCCGTCGCTCCTCGTCGACCACCCGCCGGCGGACCTGTTCCTCCACCCGGCGCTCGAGTTCGAGCTCGAGCTGGGTGAGCCGCTCGATCTGCTGCGAGAGCTGGCGCGAGCGCCGCGCGGCCAGGATCGCCAGCACGGCGACGGCGACCACGAGGGCCGCGTCGAGGATGCCAAGCCAGAGCAACGGGTTCATGCGGTCCGCCGGTCGATCGATCGAGGTGACCGGCAGATCGGGACGGTGGGCGGATGCGGGATTGATGCCTGGAGGACCAGGTGGGTGCCCTCCCGCGGGCTTAGGCTTCCTTCGAACGCGGCGCGCAAGGCGCCGAGAAGGCCTGCACACCCTCCGCGGAGTCCGGGCTCCCGAGGTGGTGCTGTTGGCTCAAGCGCGATCCGCCGGCACGCAATCCTGACCTGCCGGACCGAGGCAGTATGCGGGGCTGCATCGAGGGGGTCAACCACCGCCGGAACGCGCGCGTCAGCCGCGCGGTTCGTCGACCGGTTCGATCGCGGCGGCGAGCTGCAGCAGGCTCTCCTCGAGCCGCCGCGCGCGCTGCCCGACCGCCCGGGCGCGGGTCAGCCAGGCCTCGCGCCGCTCCTCGTGTTCCGACGCGAGGTTGAGCGCGGCGAGCACCGCGACCTTGAAGTCGTCGCGCAGCCCCGACGCGCCCGCCACCTCGGCCAGCGCGTCGTCGACGCGGGCGGCCAGGGCGCGCAGCAGCGCCGGGTCCTCGCCGCGGAGCCGGTAGAGCCGGCCGGCGAGTTCGACCTCGACCACCTGCGCCGCCGGCCGTGCGGGCGGAATTCCGTTCTCCGGCATCACGCGAAGGTCCTCCGGGGAGGGGATTATACGGGGTCGGGGGGCGAGCCCGGGGCCGGGGATCGAGGATACAATCCGCCGTTCTGCGCGGCAGGCGCGGGAGGTCGGCGTGGGCGCGGTCTTGCGCGAAGTGGAAGTGCGGGTGCTGGAGGCCCTTCCGCCGGAGCGGGAGGCGATCGGGGTCGAGGACCTGGCGCGCGCCCTGGAGCTCGACCAGAGCCCGGTGGCGGGCGCGGTCGCGACCCTCGCGGAACGCGGCCTGGTGACCGTCCTCGAGGAGTCCGAGGACGAGTACCGCGTCGGTGCCAAGGCGGCCGCCTGGCAGGGGGCCGTCTTCCCGGAGCGGCGAGTCGCGCGAGCCCTGGTGGCGGCGGGCGGCGAGGCCGACATCCCGGCGCTCGCCGCGGCCTCGGGGCTGTCGGCGAAGGAGGTCGGCGAGTCGCTGCGCTGGCTGACCCAGCGCGGGTGGGCCGCCAAGGACGGGGCGCGGCTGCGCGCGACGGAGGCCTGGACCGGCACGGAGCCCGCGGCGGAGCCCGACGAGCGCCTGCTGCAGTTCCTCGTCGAGCACGGGCCCGCGCGCCGGGATGCGGTGCTGGCCGCCGGCGAGGCGCTCGACGCCGCGCTCGAGCGGCTGGCCGCGCGGGCCGGGGTCGTCGAGCGCCGCGAGCGGCGCCGGCGGCTGGTCGCGATGACCGTTGACGGCGCGGCGCTCCGGGCGGGAGGGGTCGAGTCCCGCCGCGAAGTCAACGAGCTGACCACCGAGCTGCTGGTGTCGGGACGCTGGCGCGAGGCCGAGTTCCGCGCGTACGACGTCAGCCTGCCCGGTCCCGCGCTGGTCCCGGGCAAGGAACACCCGTTCCGGCGGATCCTCCACGAGACCCGGCGGGTCTTCCTCGAGATGGGGTTCGAGGAGACGAAGAGCCCGTGGGTCGAGTCGGCGTTCTGGGACTTCGACGCCCTGTTCCAGCCGCAGGACCACCCGGCGCGCGACATGCAGGACACTTTCTACGTGGCGCGTCCGGAGCGCGCAGCGCTGCCCGATCCCGCGCTGGTCGAGCGCGTGCGCCGCACCCACGAGGACGGCGGCGACACCGGCTCGATCGGTTGGCGGACGCGGTGGGACCCGGCGCTGGCCGAGCGCTGCGTGCTGCGCACGCACACGACGGCTGCGACCGCGCGCGCGCTTTACGCCGACCCCCGGCCGCCGCGCCGCATCTTCTCGGTCGGCCCGGTCTTCCGGCGCGAGACGATCGACTACAAGCACCTGCCGGTCTTCCACCAGGTCGACGGGATCGTGATCGACGCCAACGCGTCGTTCGCGATGCTGCTGACGCTCCTGGCGACCTTCTACCGGAAGATGGGGTTCCCGCGGATCCAGTTCCGGCCCGCCTTCTTCCCCTACACCGAGCCGTCGGTCGAGGTCTTCGTCTACCTCGAGTCGCGCCGGGACTGGGTCGAGATGGGCGGGGCCGGGATCTTCCGGCCCGAGGTCACCGAGCCGCTCGGCTGCACCGCGCCGGTGCTGGCCTGGGGTCTCGGCCTCGAGCGGGTGGCGATGTTCCGCTTCGGCCTGTCGGACATCCGCGAGATCTACCTCGCCCACCTCGAGTGGCTCAAGGAGACGCCGCTGTGCCGATCCTAGGGATCCCGCTCGACGAGCTCTTCGCGCGCTTCGGCGCGACCATCGAGCCCGCCGAGCTCGAGCACCAGCTGCACCGCTTCGGCTGCTCGGTCGAGGGCTGGGCGACCGCCTACCGCTGGCGCTGTCCCTCGTGCGGCACGCTCTCCGAAGGGGGCGAGGACGCGGCGCCGCCGCCGGCCTGCGAGGGCTGCGGGGCCGACCTGCGCTCCGCCGCCACGCCCGCGGCGCCGGCCGGCCAGGTCCAGGTGCTGCGGATGGAACTGCTCGCCGTGCGGCCCGACCTGTTCGGCCCGGAGGGGCTGGCGCGCGGGCTGCGGGGCTTCCTGCGCCGCGAGTCGGGCGCGCCGCGCTACCGGGTCGAGCCCGGGACCTTCACGGTCGACGTGGACCCCGCGCTGGCGGGGCCGGGCGTGCACCGCCCCCGGATCGTGGCCGCGATCGTGCGCGGGCTGACGCTCGACGACGCGCGGCTGCGCGGCCTGATGAAGCTGCAGGAGAACGTCCACTGGGCGCTGGGCCGCGACCGCAAGCTGGCCTCGATCGGCGTCTACGACCTGGCGACCGTCGCCGGTCCCGCGCTCTCGTACCGCGCGGTCGAGCTGGACGGCGTGCGCTTCGTGCCGCTGGGTTTCGATCCGGCGCAGCCGCACGCCGCGCTGACGCCGCGCGAGATCCTGCAGAAGCACCCCAAGGGGACCGCCTACGCCTGGCTGCTGGAAGGGAACACCAGGGCCCCGCTGCTGGCCGACGCGAAGGGGGGCGTGCTGTCGATGCCCCCGATCATCAACAGCGAGGCGACGCGCGTCACGACCGCGACGAAGGACGTCGTGATCGACGTCACGGGATTGGCCGACCGCCACATCGACAAGGCGCTGGCGATGGTCGTCACCAGCCTGCTCGAGGCCTGCCCGGACGCGCACGCCGAGACGGTCACGGTCCGCTACGCGGACGGGACGCGCGTCACGCCCGACCTCGCGCCGCACGAGGTCGTCCTCGATCCGGTCGCCGCCGGCCGGTTGATCGGCGTGGCGTGGACCGCCGACGAAGTCGCCGAGCTGCTGCGCTTCATGCGCCACGATGCGTCGGTGGCCGACGGCCAGGTGCGCGTGCTGGTCCCGGCCTGGCGCTCGGACATCCTGCACCCGCGCGACCTGGTCGAGGACGCGGCGATCGCTCACGGCTACGACCGGATCCCGGCCGTCGGCCTGGCGGCGGCGACGATCGGCCTGCCCGAGCCGCGCGAGGAGGACGCCGCGCGGGCGCGCGTGGCGCTCGCCGGGATGGGCTTCCTCGAGGTCATGACGCTCGCGCTGACCTCGGAGGAGGCGACCTACCGCAAGACCGGACTGCCCGACGACGACCGCCAGGTCAGGATCGAGAACCCGATCTCGATCGAGCAGACGATGGTCCGGGTCTCGGTCGTGCCGGGACTGCTGGAGACGCTGGCGATCAACCTCGGGCCACCCGTACCCGCAGCGGATCTTCGAGGTCGGTCTCGTGGTGCACGCCGACGCGTCGCGCGAGACCGGCGCGGCGGAGACGATGGTCGCCGGCTGCGCGCTGGCGGGCGACGGGTTCGGCTACGCCGACGTGCGCTCCACGGTCGACGCGCTGCTGCGCGAGACCGGGCGCGACGCCGGCGGGACCAACTTCCGCGCGCTGGACTGGCCGCTCTTCATCCCGGGCCGCGGGGCCGAGATCCTCGATGGGGCGGGGGAGCGGATCGGGGTCGTGGGCGAGGTCCACCCCGAGGTGCTGACGCGCTACCGGATGATCCACCCGGTCGCGCTCGCCGAGATCACCCTCTAGGCGCGCCGCGCACCGCGTAGATCAGCAGCCGGGCCTCGATCCCGCTGATCGTCAACGGGATCCGGCGCTCGGCCTTGAACCCGAGGTGCCGGGTGATCGCGGCGTTTCCGGACAGCGCGGCGAGCGTCCAGCCCGCGAGCCGTTGCCGCGCCAGCGTTCCGAGTCCGCGCCACGCGCCGGCGGCCTCGTCGGCCAGCCGCAGCCCCCACGGCGGGTTGGTCAGGACGAGGCCCGGGCCGTCCGGCGGCTCGACCGTCTCGATCTCGGCGCATTCGAGCTCGACGTGGCGCCCGAGTCCCTGGCGCTCGAGCGCGGCGCGCGCCTCCGCCAGCGCGCGCGGGTTGCGGTCCGAGGCGAGGAACGGGGCGTGCAGGGGAATCCGCTCGGGACGCAGTTCGCGGGCGATCGCCTCGAGCGGGAGGCTCGCGAACGGAAGCAGGGCCGAGACGGCCAGCGAATCCGGCGGTCGCTGCGGCGGGATCCCGAGCGCAAGCGCCGCCGCTTCGGCGACCAGGGTTCCCGTTCCGCAGAACGGGTCGAGCAGCGGGCGCTCGGGATCGACGCCGGCCAGCAGGGCGATCCCCGCCGCGACGTCTTCCCGCAGCGGCGCGACCCCCTGGCGTCCGGTCCCCCGCGCGTGGAGGCTGTGGCCTCCGAGGTCGATCCCGGCCGACGCGGCGCCGCGCTCGAGCCGGAAGTCGACCAGGATCCGCGCCCCGCGCGGGTCGACCGGCGGGGCCGCCAGGCCGCGCGCGGCAAAGCGGTCGCGAATCGAGTCCTTGACCAGCCGCGCGGTGTGGAGCGGCGAGCGCAACTCCTCCGTGGTGCCGGTGACGCGGACGGCCCAGGCGACCTCGCGCGGCAGCCACTCCTCCCAGGCGATCCGGGTCAACTCGGGCTGAAACCCCTCGGCTTCCTCGGGGAGCCCCGTCGCGAGTTCCAGGATCACGCGCGGCGCCGAGCGCAGCCCGAGCGTCAGCCGCGCCCCCAGCAGCAGGTCGCCCGGCACGCGCACCGCGCCCCGCGCCGCGGACAGCGGCTCGGGGCCGCCGAGACGGCGCACCTCGTCCGCCACCGCCGGCTCGAGGCCGGCGGTCACGGCGAGGCGGAAGACGAGAGGGGCCGCCGTAACGCTCAGGCGAGCGCGGCGCGCGCCTTGTCGACGAGCTGCGTGAAGGTCTGCGGCTGCTGCAGCGCCAGGTCGGCCAGAACGCGCCGATCGAGCTCGATGCCGGCCCTCTTCAACCCGTCGATGAAGCGGCTGTAGGAGATCCCGTTGGCGCGCGAGGCGGCGCCGATGCGGGTGATCCACAGCGCGCGGAAATGGCGCTTCTTCTGCTTGCGCCCGGCGTAGGCGAAGAGCAGGGAACGATCGACCTGCAGCTTCGCGATCCGGTAGCAGTTGTGCTTCGAGAGGTAGTAGCCCTTGGCACGGGCCAGGATCTTGCGCCGGCGGTCGCGCCGGTTGGTACCCCGTTTCACGCGCATGGTGCGTTCTCCTTTCTCACCCTGGCCGGACGGGGAAGACCGGCTTCAGGTGACGCGGCGAGCCGAGCTCGGCCGTCAGGGGCGCCCGTAGGGGAGCATCCCGATGAAGTTCTTCTCGTCGGCCTTGCGAGATGAACGTCTCGGTGTCCAGGTGGCGGCGCCGCTTGCTGTCCTTCTTGGTGAGGATGTGGCTCTTGTTGGCCTTCGAGCGCTTGAGCTTTCCGTTGGCGGTGATCCGGATTCGCTTGGCGGCTCCCCGGTGGGTCTTCATCTTCGGCATGGCGGACTCCTGTGGGTGCCTTCTCGTGCGGGTTCAGGGGGTCAGACTGCGGGATGAGATCGCGACCTTCGCCCGTTCGAGGAAGGCCCCGACGGGGATCGACCCCTGGTCGCCCTGGTGGTGCACGCGCAGTGAGACGGCGCCGGCCTCCGCTTCGCGGGGGCCGACGACGAGCATGTAGGGGACCTTCTCCAGTTCCGCGTCGCGGATCTTGGCGCCGACCTTCTCGGGCCGGCGGTCGAGTTCGGCGCGCAGCCCCGCCCCGGCCAGCGTGCGGTGCACCGACTCGGCGTAGTCCATCACCTTGTCGGACACCGGCAGGACCTTGGCCTGCACGGGGGCGAGCCAGACCGGGAAGTTGCCGGCGAAGTGCTCGACCAGGATCCCGAAGAAGCGCTCGATCGAGCCCATGATCGCGCGGTGAACCATCACCGGCGCCTTGTGCTGCCCGTCCTGGTCGACGAACGAGATGTCGAACCGTCCCGGCAGGTTGAAGTCGAACTGGACGGTCGACAGCTGCCAGGGTCGGCCGATCGCGTCGACGACCTTGACGTCGATCTTGGGGCCGTAGAACGCCGCCTCGCCCTCGAAGCGCTTGTAGGCCAGCCCGCGGCGGCTCAGCGCCTCGACCAGCGCGGCCTCCGCGCCCGACCACTGCTCGGCGCTGCCGATGTAGTTCTCCGGGTGCTTCGGGTCCCAGATCGACAGCTCGTAGTGCAGGTCGGCGAAGCCGAAGGTCCGGAAGATCACCTCGACCAGGTCCAGGCAGTCGTCGACCTCGTCCACGATCTGGTCGGGACGGCAGAAGACGTGGGCGTCGTCCTGGGTGAAGCCGCGCACGCGGAACAGGCCGTGGACCACGCCCGAGCGCTCGTAGCGGTAGACCGTGCCCAGCTCGGCCATCCGGATCGGCAGCTCGCGGTACGAGCGGCCGCGCGAGCCGTAGATCAGGATGTGGCCGGGGCAGTTCATCGGCTTGAGGAAGTACTCCTCGTCGTCCGCCGTCCGCAGCATGTACATGTTGTCGCGGTAGTAGTCGGCGTGGCCGGAGGTCTTGAACAGCGTGTCGCGCGCGATGTGCGGGGTGTTGACGAAGACGTAGTTGCGCCGGGTGAGCTCCTCGCGCAGGAACGTCTCGATCTCGTGCCGGACGACGCTGCCGCGCGGGTGCCAGAAGACGAGCCCGCTGCCGGCGAGCTCCTGGATCGAGACCAGGTCGAGCTCGCGGACCAGGCGGCGGTGATCGCGCTTCTTCGCCTCTTCCAGCCGCGCGAGGTGGGCGTCCAGTTCCGCCTGGGTCGGGAAGGCGGTGCCGTAGATCCGCCACATCGTTTCGTTCTTCTCGCTGCCGAGCCAGTAGGCGGCGGCCACCGAGAGGAGCTTGAAGGCCCCGAGGCGCGCGGTGTTCGGCAGGTGCGGGCCGAGGCAGAAGTCGCGGAACTCGCCCTGCTGGTAGTAGGACGCGACGGGCCCGCTCTTCTCGCGCACGAAGTAGAGCTTGTAGGGCTCTCCCTCGGCTCCGAAGATCTCGAGCGCGGCTTCCTTGGGCACTTCGTGGCGGCGGATCGGCAGGGCGCGCGCGACGATCTCGCGCATCCGCGCCTCGATCCGCGGCAGGTCCTCGTCGGTGAACGGCTGGTCGCGGCGGAAGTCGTAGTAGAACCCCTCCTCGATCGCCGGCCCCTGCGCGATCCGCGCGTCGGGGAAGAGCTCCTTCACGGCCTGCGCCATGACGTGGCTGGTGGTGTGACGGACGATCTCCAGCGCGTCGGGGTCGGAGGGGAGCACGAAGGAGAGGTGGGCGGCGCCGGAGAGGGGCGCGTCGAGGTCGCGCAGCCGGCCGTCGATCCGCACCGCGATCGCGGCCCGGCCGGCAGCCGTGCCGAGCTGCGCCGCCAGGTCGGCCCCGCTGCTTCCGGCGGGGACCCGCTCGACCCGGCCGTCGGGCAGCGTGATGTCGACCTGTGCGCTCACCCTGACGCTCCCTTGCTCCGTCCTGCTTGCGGCGCGCCGGTGATGGGAACGGCGCCGCCGCCCGGTTCGGCCCAGCCCGCGGACATGTCCCCGGTCTTTCGATGGGGAAGGCCCGTCTGCCGGGCCCCGGGACTGGTAGGCGCGGGCGGTTTCGAACCGCCGACCTCTACCGTGTCAAGGTAGCGCTCTCCCACTGAGCTACGCGCCTCTACGCCTGCCGCAGAAAACCGGCGGGCGGCATCACACCCACGCGGCGCTCGCACGCCGGCAGGGGCGAAGCCGGGGATGCTATCAGCCCCCCCGGGGGGTGTCAATCCGCGCCCGGTCAGCAGTTACGGGAGTTGCCCCCTCTGGTTGCCGGGGGCCGCCACCGTCCGCTAACATTCAACGGTTCGACCCGCGCCGAATCGTCCTTTGCCTGACTTTCGCCTGCCGCCGGGACGGCGCGCCGGGACCGGAGCACTCGATGGAATCCATCCTCGCCCTCGAAGACGGCCGTGTCTTCCAGGGGAAACGGTTCGGTGCTGTCGGCAGGGTCAGTGGCGAAGTCGTCTTCAACACCGGCATGACCGGCTACCAGGAGATCCTCACCGATCCGTCCTATGCCGGCCAGCTGGTCTGCCTCACCGTGCCCCACGTCGGGAATACCGGCGTCAACTCCCAGGACCCCGAGGCCGACCGGATCCAGGCGGCCGGCCTGATCGTGCGCGAGGGCTCGACGACGGCCTCGTCCTGGCGCGCCGACGGCGACCTCCCGCAGTACCTCGTCTCGGCCGGCGTCGTCGGGATCAGCGGGATCGACACCCGCGCGCTGACCCGCCACCTGCGCTCCGCCGGCGTGATGCGCGGCCTGCTCGCCACCGACGGGACGGGCGCCGAGGAAGCGGTCGCCCTCGCCCGCTCCGCCCCCGCGATCGGCGAAGTCGACCTGGTGGGACGGGTGACCTGCGCACGCTCGCACGCCTGGCGCGAGGGCCGCTCCGGATTGCTCGGCGCCTTCTCCGAGGCGCCGGCGATGGGACCGCACGTCGTCGCCTTCGACTACGGGATCAAGCGCAACATGCTCCGGTTGCTGGCCGACTCCGGATTCCGCCTGACGGTCGTCCCGGCCCACACCTCGGCCTCGGAGGCCCTGGCGCTGCGCCCGGACGGGATCTTCCTCTCCAACGGACCCGGCGACCCCGCGGTCTGCCGGTCCCAGATCGAGACGATCCGCGCGCTGCTGGGACGGGTGCCGATCTTCGGGATCTGCCTCGGCCACCAGCTCGCGGCGCACGCGCTGGGAGGAAGGACATTCAAGCTCAAGTTCGGCCACCGCGGGATCAACCATCCCGTGCGGGACGAGCGCACCGGCCGGGTCGCCATCACCTCGCAGAACCATGGCTATGCCGTGGCCGACGAGGGGCTGCCGGACGTCGTCGAGGTCACGCACCGCAGCCTCTACGACGGGACCGTGGAGGGCCTGGCCCACCGCGAGCTGCCGTTCTTCAGCGTGCAGTACCACCCCGAAGCGGCGCCGGGGCCCCACGACGCGTGGGACCTCTTCGGCCGCTTCGCCCAGATGATGGCCGCCGGGCGTCCGCATGTTCCGTCCGTGCGGTTGCGCTCGGCATGAGCGCCTTTTCGCGGAGAGGGTAAGGATGGCCGACTGGAAGTCGCCGATGCGCGCGGATCCCTCCGAGTGGCTGGTGCTCAACGCCGGGGCGCCGCTCAAGTACCGCCTGCTGACCGAGCTGCACAACCTCACCGTGGCCGACCCCAACGTCGCCAAGCTGCGGCAGGAGTGCATCGCCTGGCCGGCGGCGAAGCAGGAGATGCGTTACCAGCGCCAGGACGGCTCGTGGGGCGGCGTGGCGCTGGGGGGCGATCCGCGCAAGACCGATCGCTCGACCGAGCGCACGCTCTGGTGGCTCTACGAGCTGACCTGGGATCGCGAGTCCAAAGAGGTGCGCAACGCGGCCAAGATGCTCAAGAGCTTCCTGACCCACAAGAAGGACATCCCGCTCTTCGAGTTCAAGACGCAGGTCAAGCAGGACCCGCTGCGCGAGCGGCACTACCGCTGGCTGCTCAAGATCGCGGCGCTCCCGCTGCTCGCCCGCGGCGGCTACCTCGAGGACAAGGTCCTCGACGCGGTCGAGGAGCTGATGAACAACGTCATGTCGTTCGTCAGCGACCCGGTCTCGCGCCGCCCGGTCGAGCACGTCGGCGTCGGCCTGCCGCAGCTCCGGCCGGAGGCGTTCCGGCAGCACTACGTCTTCATCCCCGACATCTACATCCTCCGGACCTTCGCCCACGTGCCGATGATGCTCGACTCGCAGCGGGCGCGGAACATCCTCAAGAAGATCTTCGACTACGTGCTGTCGCCGGACTACCAGGACCTCGGCTACGACATCGGGTCGATCCGGACGGCGCGCGGCTCGATTCCGCGGAGCTTCGGGATCCAGCTGCGGCCGATCGAGGAATACACCGAGAAGGGGAACCTCGAGGAGCTGTTCTACCTGCTCGAGCAGTTCGCGCGGCTGGGGCTGATCAACCGCTACCCGACGCTGATGGGCTACCTCGAGTGGCTGCTGGCCCAGCAGCAGAAGGACGGGCGCTGGGACCTGCCGCAGAAGTACTTCGGCGCCAAGCCGCTCTACCAGTCGTGGGTCCGGCTCGAGAAGGACTGGAAGAGCCCCAACCGGCGGATCGCCGACGTGACCTTCCGGATCATGCTGATCCTGCGCTACCAGTGGGAACGGCAGATCAAGATGCTCGACCGCGGCGCCGACATGTATGCCTTCTGACCGGCCCGCCGGTGCGCCGGCGTTCCTGGTCTCGCGCGCCGTCCGGCGCCGGGCGCACGAGGTCGCGATCGGCGACGTGATCGTCGGCGGGCGGCACCCGATCGCGGTCCAGTCGATGACCACGACCCGCACCGCGGACGCCGCGGCCACCGCCGCCCAGGTCGCCGCGCTGGCGCGCGCCGGCTGCGCGATCGTGCGCGTGACGGTCCCCTCCAAGCCGGACGCCGAGGCGCTCCCGGAGATCCGGCGGATCCTGGCGCAGGAAGGGGTGACGGTCCCGCTCGTCGCGGACATCCACTTCACGCCGAACCTCGCGCTCGCCGTGGTCGACCTGGTCGAGAAGGTGCGGGTCAATCCCGGGAACTTCGCCGACCGCAAGAGCCTGAAGGGCGAGGCCTACGACGACGCGCGCTGGGAGCAGGACGTGCAGCGCCTCTACGAGCTCTTCGCGCCGCTCGTCGACCGCGCGCGGGAGCGCGGCGTGGCGCTGCGGATCGGCACCAACCACGGCTCGCTCTCGGACCGGATCGTGCACCGCTTCGGCGACAGCCCGCTGGGGATGGTCGAGTCGGCGCTGGAGTTCGTCCGGATCGCGGAGGACCGCGGCTTCGACCGGATCGTGATCTCGATGAAGGCCAGCAACCCGCAGGTCATGGTGCGCGCCTACCGGCTGCTGGTGGACCGCCTCGACCGCGAGCACCGGCCGTACCCGCTGCACCTCGGCGTGACCGAGGCCGGGGGCGGCGACGAGGGTCGGATCAAGTCGTCGGCCGGGATCGCGACGCTGCTGGCCGACGGGCTGGGCGACACCGTGCGGGTCTCGCTCACCGAAGACCCGGTCAACGAGGTGCCGGTGGCGCGGGAGCTGGTCCGGCAGTTCGGACTGGGCGGGACTCTGCCCGGAGCGGACGTTGAGACGACGGGTCCGCTCGAGCGCGGCGGGAATCCTCCGGTCGAAGTCGTCGAGACGCGGGACCCGCTCGACCCGGTGCGGCGCCCCGCGGCGCGGATCGAGGCCGGTCCGATGGCGTTTGGCGGCGACGAAGTGCCGCGCGTCGAGCTGGTCGGTCGCGGCGGGCGGGGCGCGCGAGGCGGCGGCCCTGCTGGCGCTGCGGCCGCCGGTCGAGGTGGTCGACGTGCCGGTCGCGGACGCTGCCGGGCTCGACGCCGCCGTCGCGTTCCTCGCGCAGTTTCCGGCGGGGGTGGTGACGCGCTCGCTCACGCTGGAGAACGCGCAGGCGCGTGCCGCGGCCTTCGCGCGCCGCGCGGCGTGGGCCTCCAGGGTCGACCGGCTCACCCTCGTGGTGGGTGAGGACGAGTCATTCGGCGCATCCCTCGCAGCGACCGGCGGCCTGCCCGTCCTCGTGCTGCTGCGCACGGACGGCGCGCCGGGCGCCGCGGGGACCGAAGCGATCGCGCGCTTTGCGTCGGCCGTCGCCGGCCTCGCCCCGGGCGTGATGGCCGGATTGCAGCTTGGAGAGCGCGCTGCGCCGATCGAGTCCAATCGCCTGCTGGCCGCGTGCCTCGACCGGGCCGGCTCGCGGGCGCCGATCGTGCTCGGCGATCGACCGTCTGCGGCCGGCGACGACCGCCGGGTCGGCGTCGCGGGGCGGCTCGGCTCGCTGCTGCTGGACGGGATCGGCGACGCGGTGCGGCTCCCCGCGGGGCCCGACGCGGCGGCGACGGCGAAGCTCCTGCACGACGTGCTGCAGGCCGCGCGCCGGCGGCTCGAGCGCGCCGACTACATTGCCTGCCCGTCGTGCGGGCGGACGCTCTTCGAGCTCGAGGAGACGACCGAGCGGGTGCGGCAGCTGACCGCGCACCTGAAGCTGAAGATCGCGGTGATGGGGTGCGTCGTGAACGGGCCGGGCGAGATGGCCGATGCCGACTTCGGCTACGTCGGGTGGGGCGCGGGGAAGGTGGCGCTCTTCGTCGGCCGCGAGCTGGTCGAGCGTGACGTGCCGTCGGCCGAGGCGCCGCAGAAGCTGGTCGACCTGATCCGCTCGCGGGGGCGCTGGACCGACCCGGAACCCGCGCCGGAAACCGCTCCGTAGCGCGATCCGGTCCGGATTCGCACCGGGTTCGGCCAGCGTCCGGACGGGCTGGCCGATCGTCGGACAGCGTGACCCGCACGCGGCTTTCGGCCGAGCGCCGACGGAAACCCGAAACCCCTTTCTTACTTCGACTTGCCGGTGTTCAGCAGGCTGGCACGGGGGTTGTAATAGGGATGTTCGCTACCGAGAGCCGCCCTCACGAAACCGGAGTGGCCCGACCCTCCGGACTTGCGGCTCGGAAAGGACTCGCGCGCCCCTGACCCTCTCCTCTTCGGGACCTCCGCACCCTCGGGGCCCTGGCCGATCCCCCCGGCCTGGGCCCCAAAATCTTTGCGCGCCTGGTCAGTCCAGCGGCTTCGCCTCGATCGTCAGGCTCGTCACTGCCCCCTTGATGTCCGAGAAGCGCGCCACCGTCAGCGGCTTGCCGGGGACGAGCAGCACGTTCAGCTCCTGGCGGAAGGTCGTGACGATCGGCTGCTCGGGGGCGCCCGGAGCAGGACCGCGCAGCGAGGAGTCATCGCACGCGCCTTCGACCACGATCCGTCCGTCCTTCAGCCGATCGCACTTCAGGTACGCCACGAACCCGACGTTCTGGTAGGTGAAGCTGGTGTCGTGACCGGCGTGGCCCCCTTCTCGGACGCCGCATTGAAGGTCGTCGCCGGGATCGGGAAGCGCGTTCCGACCGTGAGCTTGGTCCGCTCGCCCGAGCGACAGACCATCGAGAAAGTCCTGGCCTGCTCGGGCTTGCCTTCGCGCTCGGCGGCGACGCTGATCGTGAGCTGGATGTTCTCGGGGGTGGGAGAGGATTGCGCGAGGGCGAGGGGCGGCGCAGAGTGCGGCGCAGAGCAGGGCGAGGACGGTCGCGCGGGTCGGCATCGTCGAGATCCTCCAGCGCGCGTCCGGCGCGCTCGATGAGACTACGGACCGGCGCCGCGCCGTGTCTAGTTCGAGCGGCTCAGGCGCGGCGCGCCGTCGCCGCCAGCCAGGCCGCGCCGCGCACCCCGCTGGCATCGCCGTGGGCCGGCGGCAGCAGGCGCGTGTCGACGCGGTCGGAGAAGACCCACTGCGACCAGAGCGCGGGCACCCGCTCGGTGAGCTGCGGCAGCCGCGAAAGCCCGCCACCGAGCACGATCGCGTCGGGATCGAGCAGGTTGACGACGTGCGCCAGCGCGCGCGCGAGGCGCTCGGCGTGGCGCTCGAGCGCCAGCGCGCACGCCGCGTCGCCGGCCGCGGCGCGGGCCGCGATCTCGGCAGCGGAGAGCGCGGCGCCGTCCGCGCTCCCGGTCGCCCGCGCGTGATCGCGCGCGAGCCCCGGTCCCGAGAGGAAGGTCTCGATGCAGCCGGCGCGCCCGCACCAGCAGGGCGGGCCGGGCCGCTCGTCGTCCCGCGGCCAGGGGAGGGGATTGTGGCCCCACTCGCCCGCGATCGCGTTGGGGCCGGCGAGCAGCCGCCCGTCGACGACGATCCCGCCGCCGACGCCGGTCCCGAGGATCACGCCGAAGACGACGCGCGCGCCCGCGCCCGCGCCATCGGTCGCCTCGGAGAGCGCGAAGCAGTCGGCGTCGTTCGCCAGCGCCACCGGCCGGCCGAGCGCTCGCTCCACGTCGCGCCGGAAGGGGCGCCCGTTGAGCCAGGTCGAGTTGGCGTTCTTCACCAGCCCGGTCGCCGGCGAGATCGCCCCAGGCATCCCGATCCCGACGCGGCAGCGCGCCATCACCTCGTGCTCGAAGCCCTGGACCAGCTCGGCGATCGCAGCCAGCGTCGCCTCGTAGTCGCCCCGCGGCGTCGGCACGCGGCGCCGCGCCAGCTCGGTCCCGTCGGGTGCGAGCGCGATCCCCTCGATCTTCGTGCCGCCGAGATCGATCCCGACCCGGTTCATGCGACGAGCCCTTCCCGCGCCGCTGCCGCCCGGGCGGCGGACGCGAACGCGCGGACGCGGTCGAGACTCTTGCGGCCGGCGGCGTCCTCCACCCCGGTGTGGGCGTCGACCCCGGCCGGCCGCACCGCGGCGACCGCCGCGGCCACGTTTGCGGGGGTCAGCCCCCCGGCAAGGATCAGCGGGCGCGGCGAACGCGAAGCGAGCCGGGCGCTCACGCCCCAGTCGTGCGTCCGGCCGGTGGCGCCGCGGGCGCCGCTGGCGGGGTCGAAGGTGTCGGTGACGAACGCGTCGACGAGCGGGGCGAGGCGCGCGACGCGCTCGGCGAGCAGCTCTTCCGGCGCCGCGCCGATCACGAGGCTCTTCCAGAGCGCGAGCTCCGGCGCGAGCCGTCGCAGCTCGACGATCTCGTCCCTCGCCGGCTCGCCGTGGAGCTGGACGGTGCGGGCCCCGATCGCGCGCGCCAGCGCGGCGATCTCGTCGGCGCGCTCGAGGTAGGTGATCAGCACGGCGTCGATCCCGGGCGGGAGCGTGGCCACGAGCGCTGCGGCGGAACGCTCGTCGCAGTCCTCGGCGTGGACCGGCAGCCGCAGCGGAAAGCCGACGTGTGTCGCGCCCCCCTCGACCGCGGCGCGGAGATCGGCCGCGCCGGCGATCCCGGCGACCTGGATCACGAAGCGCCCGGCGGGCCGCGGCACGTCAGCGACCTTGGCGCGCGCCGTCGCGCGCGGAGGGTCCGAGCGTGACCAGCGGCGCGAGGTAGGTAATGACGTGCTGCGCCACGATCCGCTGCCCCTCGGCGGTCGGGTGGATCCCGTCGGCCTGGTTGAGCTCCGGGTGCCCGGCGACCCCTTCGAGCAGGAACGGCACCAGCGGGAGATCGAGCTTCCGGGCCAGCCGCGGGTAGATCGCGGCGAAGCCGCTGGCGTATTCGCCGCCGTAGTTGGGCGGCATCAGCATCCCGGCCAGCAGCACCCGCGCCCCGGCGCCGCGCGCCTTGGCGACGATCGCGGCCAGGTTGGCTTCGATCGCTTCGAGCGGCTGCCCGCGCAGCCCGTCGTTGGCACCCAGCGCGACGACGACCACCTGCGGCCGGTTCTTCAGCACCCAGTCGAGGCGCCGCAGGCCGCCGGCCGTGGTGTCGCCCGAGACGCCGGCATTGACCGCGCGGATCGGCGTGCCGCGCTCGGCGAGGGCGGCGGCAACGAGCGCCGGGAAGGCCTCGTCCGCGGCCAGGCCGTAGCCGGCGGTCAGGCTGTCGCCGAGAAAGACGATGACCGGCGGCGATCCGGCGGCCGGGGCGGGGGCGGGAGAGGGCGGCGCCTGGGCCGCCGCGAATCCGGGCGCGGGGCCCGGCGCGAGGGCGGCCGCGCCGGCCAGGCTGGCGACGATCGCGAAGCGGCGATACAACATCCAGCCCTCCCGGAAACCGTGACGATGAACCCCGTGCCGCGCCTCGAACTCCGCCGCCTGACGCGCCGCCTGCCGTCGGGCGGGCGCGAGCTGACGATTCTAGACAGCGTCGACCTCTCCATCGACCCCGGCGAGTGCGTCGCGATCCTCGGGCCGTCCGGGAGCGGCAAGTCGACGATGCTGGCCCTGATGGCCGGGCTCGACCGGCCCTCCGCGGGCGAGGTCCTGATCGACGGCGCCCCGATCCAGGATCTCTCCGAGGACGCCCTCGCGCTGCTGCGCCGCCGGACGATCGGCTTCGTCTTCCAGTCCTACCAGCTGCTCGCCAACCTGACCGCCCTCGAGAACGTGATGCTGCCGGTGGAGCTCGCCGGCGCCGCCGACGCCCCCGCGCGGGCCGGCGCGCTCCTGGCCGAGGTCGGGCTGGCCGAGCGGGGGCACCACTATCCCTCGCAGCTCTCGGGCGGGGAACAGCAGCGGGTCGCGCTGGCCCGCGCCTTCGCCGCCGCGCCGCCGCTGCTGCTGGCCGACGAGCCGACGGGAAACCTCGACAGCGCGACCGGGGCGCGCGTGCTCGACACGCTGATGGCGCTGCGCGCGCGGCACGGCACGACGCTGGTGATGGTCACGCACGACCCCGCGATCGCCGCCCGCGCCGACCGGCAGGTTCACCTGCGCGACGGCCGGATCGAGCGCATCACGGCGGGCGGCGCGGCGTGAGGCTGCGCGCGTTCGGCGCCTACGCCCGGCGCGAGGCGCGCGGCGCCCTGGGGCGGATGGTCTTCTTCGCCGCCTGCCTGTCGGTCGGCGTGGCGGCGATCGTCGCGGTCGCGGGGCTCTCGCGCGGCCTCGCCGACGGGATCCGGGGCGAGGCCCGCGCGCTGCTCGCGGCCGACCTCGTCGTCTCGGGGAGCCGCCCGATCCCGCCCGAGCTCGATGCGCTGCTCGCCGGCACTCCCGGGGTGCGCCGCACCGACGTCCGCGAGCTGGCGACGATGGCGGCGGCCCCGGGGGCCGACGGCGCCCCCGGCCGCAGCCTGCTGGTGCAGCTCAAGGCGGTCGACGGCGCCTACCCGTTCTACGGCCGGCTCGAGCTCGATCCGCCGCGGCCGCTCGGGGAGCTGCTCGCCGCGGACGCGGCCGTGATCGGCCCCGAGCTCGCCAGCCGGCTCGAGCTCTCCGTTGGCGACGCGCTGCTGCTCGGCGGGGAGCGGTTCCGCGTCGCCGGGATCGTCCGCTCGGAGCCCGATCGCGTCGTGGCCGGCTTCTCGATCGGGCCGCGCGTGTTCCTGAGCGGCGCCGGATTGACCCGCGCGGGCCTCGACACGCGCGGCAGCCGCGTCGAGCACAAGGCGCTGCTGGCGCTGTCCGGCGACCCGCCCGAGGCGGTCGACGCGCTCGCGGAGCGGATCCGGTCCGGGCTCCCGGACGCGACCTGGTTCGACGTCGACACCTACCGCGAAGGGCAGCCGGCGCTGCGCGAGGGGCTGAAGCGCGCGGAGCGTTTCCTCGGGCTGGTCGCGCTGCTGTCGCTGCTGGTCGGCGGGATCGGCGTCGCGCAGTCGGCCCGGGCCTGGATCGCCGGGCGGCTCGACGCGATCGCGGTGCTGCGCGCGCTCGGGGTGCGGCCGCGCGAGGTCTTCTCGATCTACTTCGCGGAGGCGGCGCTGCTGGGGCTCGCCGGGAGCCTGGCCGGGGCCCTGCTCGGGCTGGGCCTCTCCGCGCTCGCACCGCTGCTGCTGCGGGACCTGCTGCCGGCGGTGCCGGTGCGCTTCTTCAGCCCGCTCGCGATGCTGCGCGGCGTGGCACTCGGGACGATCGTCGCCGCGGCCTTCAGCGTGCCGTCCCTGGCTGCCGTCTGGCGCGTGCCGCCGGTCCGCGTGCTGCGCCGCGATGCCGAGCCGCTGCGCACGCCGTGGCCGGTCCGGCTGGCGCTCGGAGCGATCGTGCTGAGCGGCGTCCTCGCGGCCGCCTGGGCGCAGGCCGGCTCGCTGCGCACCGCGGCCGCCTTCACGGCCGGGATCGCGGCGACGGTCGCCGCCCTCGCGGCCGGCGCGTGGGCCGTCGCGCGCCTGGTCGGACGCGGGCCGCGCGGCGCGGCGCCGGTCTGGGTGCGCCACGGCCTGGCGGCGCTGGCCCGGCCGGGCGCGGCGACGCTGGGGGCGATCGTCGCGCTCGGCCTCGGCGTGACGGTCGTGCTGGCGATGCAGATCGTGCAGTCGCGGCTGGCCGGGCAACTCGGTGCGGACGTCCCGACCTCGGCCCCGACCGCCTTCATCGTCGACATCCAGCCCGACCAATGGGGCGCGCTCCGCGCGCAGCTGGAGAGCGAGGGGGCGGAGGGGATCGAGAGCGCGCCGGTCGTCGTCGGACGCCTCGCCGCGATCGACGGCAAGCCGCTCGCGGAGATCGCCGATCCGAAGACGAAGCCGAGCGACTGGGAGGACGGCCGGCGCCGCTGGGCGCTGACCCGCGAGCAGCGCATCACCTACCGCGCCGGGCTGCCGGACGGAAACGAGCTGGTCGCCGGCACGCTCTGGTCGGATCCGGACCACCCGGAGCTGTCGGTCGAGGAAGAGTTCGCACGCCAGCTCGGCGTCGGCGTGGGGTCGTCGCTCACGCTCGACGTGCAGGGGGTCGCGCTCGAGTTCCGGGTGACGAGCATCCGCCGGATCGAATGGAAGACCTTCGGCATCAACTTCTTCCTGCTGGCCGAGCCGGGCTCGCTCGACGACGCGCCGCAGTTCCGGCTGGCGACGCTGCGCCTGCCGGCGGATCGCGAGCTGGCGGTGCAGGACCGGCTCGCCGCGGCCTTTCCCAACGTCACGCTGATCAACGTGCGGCAGATCCTGGACCGGGTCTCCACGGTGATCGGGCGGATCGGCCAGGCCGTTCGGTTCCTGGGGCTGTTCACCGTCGTGGCCGGGGTACTGATCCTGGCCGGTGCGGTAGGCGCGACGGCGGCCCGGCGCGCGCAGGAGGTGGCCGTGTTGAAGACGCTCGGCATGACCCGCGCCGGCGTTGCGGCGGTCTTCTCGCTGGAGTACGCGCTGGTCGGGCTGGTCGCCGGGACGATCGGTGCGGTCGGCGCCGCGGCGCTGGCGTGGGCGGTGCTGACGCGCGGGATGGAGATCGCCTGGCGCTGGCCGTGGGGAACGCTCGCCGCGGGGGTCGTCCTGGCCGTGCTCCTCTCCGTCGCCGCGGGGCTGGGCGCCAGCCGCGGGGCGCTGGCCCGGCGGCCGATCGAGGTCCTGCGCGCGGAGCTGTGAGCGGGCTCAGGTCTCGATGTCGTCCAGCCGGTTCTCGAAGCGCGTGAACTGCTTGACGAAGAAGAGCGGGACGTACCCGGTCGGGCCGTTGCGCTGCTTGGCGACGATGATCTCCGCCATCCCCTCCAGCCCCTTCTCGACGACCTTCGCGTCGTCCTTCTCGTAGACTTCCGGCCGGTAGATGAAGACCACCACGTCGGCGTCCTGCTCGATCGCGCCCGACTCGCGCAGGTCCGAGAGCTGCGGCTTGTGGTCGCCCTGGCGCTGGTCGGGGGCGCGCGAGAGCTGGGAGAGCGCGATCACCGGGACGTTCAGTTCCTTGGCCAGCCCCTTCATCGCGCCGCTGATCTCGGAGATCTCCTGCTGCCGGCTCTCGACCCGCCGCTCCGAGCGCATCAGCTGCAGGTAGTCGACGACGACCAGGTCGAGGCCGTGCTCGGCCTTCAGACGCCGGGCCTTGGCCCGGATCTCCATCGGCGTCACCGCCGAGGAGTCGTCGATGTAGAGCCGGGTGCGATCGTAGGTCTCGAACGCGGCGACGAGCCGGTCCCATTCCTCGCGGTTGAGCCGCCCGGTGCGCAGCTTGTAGAGGTCGATCCGGCCCTCGCCGCAGAGCAGGCGGTAGAACAGCTGCTTGGCCGCCATTTCGAGCGAGAAGATCGCGACCGACGCGCGCTCGTGGACCGCCGCGTGCTGGGCCATGTTGAGCGCCAGCGTCGTCTTGCCCATCGACGGCCGCGCGGCGAGGATGATCAGGTCGCCGCCCTGCAGCCCGGCGGTCATCTGGTCGAACTTGGTGTAGCCGGTGGCGAGGCCGGTGATCGCCTCGCGCTTCTCCGCCATCTCCTCGATCGAGCGCAGGGCCTCGTGGGCGATGCTCTGGACCGGCACGAGCCCGCCGCGCCGGCCGGTTTCCTGCAGCCGGAAGAAGCGCTGCATCGCCTCGTCGAGGATCTCGACCGCCGGGCGGCCGGCGGCCGCCGACTCGGCCCGCAGCGAGTCGGCCAGGTGGAGGGTCTGGCGCAGCAGCGACCGGTCGTGAACGATCCGGGCGTAGACCGCGGCGTTCGTGGCCCGCGGCAGGCCGTCGATCAGCGAGGCGACGTAGGCCGAGCCCCCCGCGCGTTCCAGCGTCGTCTGCCGGTCCATCTCGGCGCAGACGGTGACGGCGTCGATCGCCTCCGCCCGGCGGGAGAGCGCGACCATCGCCTCGAAGACGCGGCGGTGCGACTCGCGGTGGAAGTCCTCCGGATTGAGGATTTCCAGGGCCGGGTCGAGCGCGGCCGGCTCGAGCAGCACGGCTCCCAGCACGGCCCGCTCGGCCTGCTCGTCCCACGGGAGTCGAAGGTCCCCGCGTTCGGCGGCGGGGCCGCCGGATGGTGTCGGTGCCGGAGCGCTCATGATCAAACCGTGACCCCGCCGGGAGAGTATCGGCGGACGGCATAGAATACCCCTGTCGAGCGGAGCCGGGGAGAGGATCGCGGACCGGCCGCAGGGCCGGGCCGAGGAAAGTCCGGACTCCACAGGGCAGCGCGCTGGGTAACGCCCAGGCGGGGCGACCCGACGGAAAGTGCAACAGAGAGCAGACCGCCAGCGGCCGCGCTTCGGCGCGGTGCGGGCAAGGGTGAAACGGTGGGGTAAGAGCCCACCAGCACTCCGGGTGACCGGGTGGCTCGGTAAACCCCGCGCGGAGCAAGGCCAAATAGGGGAGCGATGGCGTGGCCCGCGCCGCTCCCGGGTAGGCTGCACGAGGCGGCGGGTAACCGTCGTCCCAGAGGAATGATCCTCCCCCGCAAGGGGAACAGAATCCGGCTTACGACCGGCTCCGCTCGACACCTTTCGCCGGCCGGGCTCACGAGGAGGACGCCGAGCGCCATGATCGACCTGGCCACGCTGCACGACGACGTCGCCGCGGAGGTGGCGCGGCAGGCCCCCCGCCTGGCCACGCTGGCCCGCGACCTGCACCTGTCGCCCGAGCTGGGCTGCAGCGAGTTCCACGCGGTGACGCTGCTCTCGGGGACGCTCGAGGAGGAGGGGTTCCAGGTCGAGACCGGGATCGCCGGGCTGCCCACCGCGTTTCGCGCCGAGCGACGGGTCGGGGAAGGCCCGGCCGTCGCGTTCCTGGCCGAGTACGACGCGCTGCCGAATCTCGGTCACGCCTGCGGCCACAACCTGATCGGGGCCGCGGCCTGCGGGGCGGCGATCGGGCTGGCCCGGGTGCTCGGAGTCGTACCGGGGAGCGTGGTCGTCTTCGGCGCCCCGGCCGAGGAGACGATCGGCGGCAAGGTCGTGCTGGCGACGCGCGGCGCGTTCGACGGGATCGACGTGGCGCTGCTGGCTCACCCGGGGAGCGAGGACCGCGCCGCGGTGACGAGCCTCGCCTCCTGGTCGGTCGAGGTCACCTTCCACGGCCGGACGGCCCACGCGGTCGCGTCGCCGGAGCAGGGGATCAACGCGCTCGACGCGATGATCCAGCTCTTCATCGCCCGCGACGCGCTGCTCAAGGCGCTGCGGCCCGAGGTCCGGATGCCGGGCGTGATCCTCGAGGGCGGGGTGCGCGCCAACGTGGTCCCGGACCGCGCGCGCGCGCGGTTCAGCCTGCGCGCGGCCGATGCGGAGTACCTCGTCGAGACCGTGGCCGCGCGATTCCGCGGCGTGGTCGACGGCGTCGCCCGCGCGAGCGGCACCAGCGCGACGATCGTGCCGATCGACAACCTCTACGACGAAATGGTGAGCAACCCGGTGCTGGCGGCAGCCTACGAGGTCGAAGCGCGGCGGGCCGGGCTCGACCCGCGCCCCGGACCCGGCGGGACGATCGGCTCGCTCGACATGGGGACGCTCTCGCACCTCGTGCCGGCGCTGCACCCGACCTTCCGCATCACCGGGCAGCCGGTCCCCACGCACACCCCCGAGTTCACCCGGGCCGCGGGCTCGCCGCTGGCGATCGAGGCCACCGGCCGCGCGGCGCTGGCCCTGGCCCGGACCGGTCTGGCCGTGCTGAGCGACCCGGACCTGCTGGCGCGGGCGCAGGCTGCGCATCGCGCGGCGATCGGGGCCTGGCGGCGGATCGACGCGCCGGTCATCACGGAGCAGGGCGGGCCGTGAAGCGTCGTGTGCCACCGCCGGTCCCACCCGGGGGACGGATCGCGGTCGTGGCGCCGGGATCGTCGCTGCGGGACCCGGACGCGGTGCGAGCCGGGATGCGGCGCCTGGCGGGCTGGGGCTACGAGCCGGTCCCCGGGCGGTTCCTCTTCTCGCGCCAGGGAGACCTTGCCGGCCGCGATCCCGAGCGCCTCGCCGACCTGGCCTGGGCGCTGACCGACCCGTCGATCGACGCGGCGTGGGCGGCGCGCGGGGGCTGGGGAACGGCTCGCCTGCTGTCCGGTCTGGATTTCGGCGGACTGGTCCGGCGGCCGCGCTGGCTGATCGGTTTCTCGGACCTGACATCCCTCCAGCTCGCGCTCTTCCAGCGCGGCGTCGCTTCCTGGTATGCGCCGACCGTGGCCGATCTTGCGGACCCGCGGCGATTCGGCGCCGCCGACCTGCGCGCGATGCTCGCGTCGCCGCAGGCCCCGCGCACCCTGCGCGGCCGGGCCATTCCCGGCTCACGGAAGCGCGTCGCAGGCCCGCTCGCCGGCGGCTGCCTGTCGCTCCTCGCCGCGGCCGCGGGGACGCCGTGGCAGCCCGACCTGCGGGGCGCCGTCGTCTTCCTCGAGGAGGTCGGCGAGGCGCCGTACCGCGTCGACCGCCTGCTGTGGCAGGTCCGCGCGGCGGGGATGCTGGACGGCATCGCCGGCCTGGCCCTCGGGCAGTTCACGGCCTGCAACCCGCTCCCGGGACGCGCTTCGCGACCGCTCTCGGCCGTGCTGCGCGAGCACGTCGAGGCGCTGGGTGTTCCGGCGCTGTCGGGACTGCCGATCGGCCACGGTCCGCGGGCCCGCGCGGTGCCGATCGGGTACCGCGCGACGCTCGATCCCGGCGGCGGGACCCTGAGCCTGCGTCCTCCGGGCTGACGCCCGATGCCGAACGACGCGCCGGTCACCGCGCTCGTGGTCGCCTATGACGGCCGACCGTTCGCCGGCTGGCAACTCCAGCCCGACGCGCCGACCGTGCAGGGAACGCTCGAGTCGGCGCTGGCAACGATCCACGGTGCCCCGCGCAGCGCGGTGGCGCTCGTCGGCGCCGGCCGCACGGACAGCGGCGTGCACGCGCTCGGACAGGTGGCGACCTACCGCGCGCCGAACCGGCGCGAGCTGCCGGAGCTGCTGCACGCTCTCGCCGGGCTGCTCCCGGACAGCGTCCGGGTCGTCGAAGCGCGCCGCCTGCCGGCCTCGTTCCACGCCTGCCGCTCGGCCACCGGCAAGCTCTACCGCTACCGGATCGTCAACCGCCGGATCGCGCTGCCGTTCGAGAGCCCGTGGGCCTGGCTCGTCCGGCCGCCGCTCGACGTGGCGGCGATGCGTGCGGCGGCCGCAGCGCTCGTCGGCCGGCACGATTTCTCGGCCTTCGCGTCGGCGGGAGGGCAGCAGGAGAGCGGCCTGCGTACGCTCCATCGGCTCGACCTGGCCGAGCGCACCGGCGACATTCTGGAGCTGGATGCCGAGGCCAACGGGTTCCTCTACCGCATGGTCCGCAACCTCGCCGGCTTCCTCGTCGACGTCGGCCTCGGCCGCCGCCGCCCGGACGAAGCCGAAGCGGTCCTGGCTTCGCGCGACAGGCGGCGGGCCGGCGGCACCGCGCCCGCGCAGGGGCTCTGCCTGGTGCGCGTCGACTACGGTCCGGAGTGGGACGAGGCCGAGGGCGCAACTCTCCTGTTTTGAGCGGGTTCGGCGGGATGCTACATTCCCCGGGGCCGAGCCGGGCGGCGCGAGGAGTCCGATGGTGCTGAAGCGGGAAACGCGGGGCGGGGAACGACGCGCGAGGGCCGGCGACGGCGCGCCGGAGGACCCGCTCGCGCTGATCGACTTCACGCGCCTGCCGCGGCACATCGCCGTGATCATGGACGGCAACGGCCGGTGGGCTGGCGCACGGCACCTGCCGCGCATCGCCGGTCACCGGGCCGGCATCGCGGCCGTCCGCGAGGTGGTCGAAGGCGCTGCGCGCCTCGGGATCGAGGTCCTGACGCTCTACGCGTTCAGCCGCGAGAACTGGAGCAGGCCGGCCCCAGAGGTCAACGCGCTGATGCGCCTGCTGCGGGACTACCTCGACGCGGAGCTGGCGACGCTGCTCGAGCGCAACATCCGCTTCCGCGCGATCGGCCGGCTCGAGGAGCTGCCGGCGCCGGTGCGGAGCGCGCTGGCCGAGGCCGAGGAACGGACCGCGACGAATACCGGAATGCTCTTCCTGATCGCGCTCTCCTACTCCGGCCGGGCCGAGCTGGCCGATGCCGCGCGGGCGCTGGCCGAAGACGCGGCGGCGGGCCGCCTCGACCCGGCCGCGATCGACGAGGCCGCGCTCGCGGCGCGACTCGCCACCGCCGATGCGCCCGATCCGGACCTGCTGATCCGCAGCTCGGGAGAGCTGCGCCTGTCGAACTTCCTGCTCTGGCAACTGGCGTACGCGGAGATCTGGGTCACCCCCGTGCTCTGGCCGGACTTCCGGCGCCGCCACCTCCACGAAGCGGTCGTGGATTTCCAGCGCCGCGAGCGGCGCTTCGGCGGCGTGGTGTCCGCCGTGACGCGGCCGCGAGCGGTCCGCGGGCGCGTGCATTCGTGAAGCGCGTCCTGACCGCGCTGGTCCTCGCGGCGATCGTCGTCCCCGCCGTGAAGTGGGCGCCCCCCTGGGCCTGGTGGGCACTCGTGCTGGTCGGGGGCCTCGGCGCCGTCGTGGAACTGCAGGCCATGCTCACCCGACTGGGACGCGCACCCTGGCCGGCGCTGAGCGCGGCCGGGACGGTCGCCATCGCCCTGTCGATCGGCTTCGCGCCCCTGGCCACGCCGCCGCTCCTGACGGCGCTGGTGCTGGTCACCCTGCTCGTCGCGCTGGCGGCCCGCGGCCCGCTGGCGCCGCGCGTCGACCGCGTGCTGGGAACGCTGTTCGTGGTCGCCTATCTCGGGCTCACCGGCGGCTATCTTGGCGCGCTGGGGACGATCCAGCTGCCGGGAGCGACCGATCGCGGCGACATGATCATCCTCGCGCTGGTCGCGGTCTACGTCGGCGACATCTTCGCCTACTACGGCGGGCGGACGTTCGGTCGTCACCGGCTGGCTCCCGTCATCTCGCCGAAGAAGACGTGGGAGGGGCTGATCGCGGGCCTGACCGGATCCGTGGCAGGTGCCCTGCTCGCCCCCCTCTGGTTCGCACGGGCGCTGCCGGTGCGACACGCGATCGCGCTCGGACTGCTCCTGGGCGGCGTCGGCGTGGTCGGCGACCTGGTCGAGTCGCTGCTGAAGCGCGCCGCCGAGGTGAAGGACTCGGGCACTCTGCTGCCGGGCCACGGCGGGATCCTCGACCGCATCGACAGCCTGCTCTTCGCGGCTCCCGTGCTGTACTGGTACTACCTCCTCTTCCTGGCTGGGTGAACCTCCGGAACCCCTCTACAATGAACCGCTTGGGGGCCCGACGGGCCCCGGAGAGAATCGCGTGCCCCGTGGCGTCGCCATCCTCGGCTCGACCGGATCGATCGGGCGCAACACGCTCGACGTGATCCGCCGCCATCCCGGCCGCTTCGAGGTCGTGGGGCTGGTCGCCGGCCGGCAGATGCACCGCCTGGCGGAGCAGGTGCGGGAATTCCGCCCGCGCGCGGTCGCCGTCGCCGACGACGCGGCGCGGCGGGAGCTGGCCGGGCTGCTCGGCGACCGCGTTCCGGAGATCCGGGTCGGGGAGGCGGGCGCCGCGGAGGTGACGGTCGGGACCGGCGCGGACGTCGTCGTCGCGGCGATCGTCGGGGCGGCCGGGCTGGTTCCCGTGCTCGCCGCCTGCTCGGCGGGCGTCGTGGTGGCGCTGGCGAACAAGGAAGCGCTCGTCGTCGCCGGCGAGCTGATGGTCCGCGCGGCGCGCGAGAACGGCGCCACGATCGTCCCGGTCGACAGCGAGCACAGCGCGATCCACCAGTGCCTGCGCTCGGGCGGGCACGGGGAGGCACGACGGGTCGTGCTGACGGCGTCGGGCGGCCCGTTCCGCGGGCGCCGGCGGCACGAGCTCGAGCACGTCACGCACGCCGAAGCGTTGCGCCACCCGACCTGGCAGATGGGTCCGAAGATCACGATCGACTCGGCCACGCTGATGAACAAGGGGCTCGAGGTGATCGAGGCGCACTGGCTGTTCGGGATCAGCCCGGCGCAGATCGACGTGCTCGTCCACCCGCAGAGCATCGTCCACAGCATGGTCGAGTTCCGGGACGGATCGGTGATCGCGCAGCTCGGGCTCGCCGACATGCGCCTGCCGATCCAGTACGCACTCGACTGGCCGTCGCGCCGCGACGGAATCGCCGAGACGCTCGATCTCGCGGCGATCGGGACCCTCACCTTCGAGCGGCCGGATCGCGAGGCGTTCCATTGCCTCGATCTCGCCTACCGCGCGATCGAGGAGGGCGGGGACGCGCCGGCGCGCCTCAACGCCGCCAACGAGGTCGCCGTCGACGCCTTCCTGCACGGGCGGATCGGCTTCCTGGACATCCCCCGCGTCATCGAGCGCGAGCTGGATCGCACCCCGGCCGAACCGGTCTTCGAGCTGGCCGACCTGGTCAGGAGCGACACGCACGCCCGGCGCGAGGCCCGGGCCTTCATCGAACGGGAGCGGACCACGCCGTGATCGACATGCTGCTGCGCGCCGCCGCGCTGATCCTCGTCCTGGGGATCCTGGTCTTCATCCACGAGCTCGGCCACTTCCTGGCCGCGAAACGGTTCGGGGTGCGGGTCGACGTGTTCTCGCTCGGATTCGGCCCGCGACTCTTCGGCTTCCGGCGCGGCGAGACGGACTACCGCGTGTCGGCGATCCCGCTCGGCGGTTACGTCAAGATGCTCGGGCAGGCCGACATGCCCGGCGACGAGGCGGGCACGACGGCGAGCGCGCTCGACCCGGCGTCGTACCTCGCCAAGCCGCGCTGGCAGCGGCTCGTGATCCTGTTCGGCGGCCCGGCGATGAACGTCCTGCTGGCCCTGGTCATCTGGTGGGGCCTGTTCATGGCCGGCACCGAGACGCTCGACGTCCCGGTGGGCCCGCCCCAGGTCGAGGCCCTCGAGGCCGGTTCCCCGGCCGAACGGGGCGGCCTGCAGCCGGGCGACCGGATCGTCGCGATCGCCGGCAAGCCGGTCGGCTCGGTCGAAGACTACGAGAAGGTCGTGCTCTTCAGTCCCGGGCAGGCGCTGTCGTACCGCGTCGAGCGCGGGGCCGAGACCCTGACACGCCAGGTCATCCTCGAGACCGATACGGTGTACGGCATCGGCTTCGACGGCGTGCGGCTGCGGGTTCCGATCCTCGTCCAGAGCGTGGTTCCGGGCGGGCCCGCCGAGAAGGCCGGCTTCCGTGCGGGCGACCGGATCCTCGAGGTGAACGGCCGGATTCCCGGCGGCCAGAACGCCGTCTCTGCGTTGATCGAGGAGTTCGAGGGGAAGCCGGTCCAGGTCACGCTCCTGCGCGATGGAGCCGAGTCGACCGTGGAGGTCGTCCCGCAGGTCGGGGAAGGCGGCCGGGCCCGGATCGGCGTCATGCTGACTCCCGCCACCAAGTGGGTGCAGTTCGGTCCGCTGGGCGCCGCCGAGGAATCGCTGAAGCTGGCCTGGCAAAACGCAGATCTGCTCTTCGAGACGCTGTCGAAGCTGTTCACCGGCGCGGTGGGCCTGCAGGTGATGTCGGGACCGATCGAGATCGCCCGGATCTCCAAGGAGCAGGCGTCGCGCGGCCTGCAGCCGTTCCTCTACTTCCTCGCCTTCATCAGCCTGCAGCTCGGGATCTTCAACCTGCTGCCGATTCCGGTGCTCGACGGCGGACACATCCTGACGCTGCTCGTCGAGTCGGCGCTGCGCCGCGATCTATCGATGCGGCTGAAGGAGCGCGTCCTGCAGGTGGGCTTCGTATTCCTGATCATTTTCGCGGTCGCGGTGATCGGGATGGACATCCTGAAGAACTACCGCCGCACCGCCGCGGAAACGCCGCGGCCCGCGGCCGAGGCCCCCGCCAGGCCGTAGGGGCCGGCCTCCGTGCCGGCCCGCATGGCGACGATGCGACATGCGGGCCGCGCCGGAGGGCGGCGACAACCGGGCCGCCACAGAGGGCGGCGACAACCGGGCCGCCACAGAGGGCGGCAACAACCGGGCCGCCACAGAGGGCGGACCCGGGCCGCTACCGGGGCGGCCCCTGCGGTCTTGAAGTCGCCGAGGACGATCTTCTCGTTCCCCTCGGCGGCGCGCATCAACTTCACCGCCCAGCCCTTCCCCTCGGCGATTCGCCGCGCGAGCGGTTCCGGGTACTCCTCTTCCAGCCCGCGGCGCACGTAGGGGAAATCGAAATCGGCGGGGAGCGCCTCGTCGAGGAACCAGAGCAGGAACTCCAGCGTCAGCCGCTTCTCGAACCCCTCCTCGGCGCGCTCCTCGGTCCGGTACTCGGCGCGCGCGAGGACGTCCCGCTCGAGCAGGTCGCGCAGGATGAAGAGGAGCTTGTCGCGGGAGTACTGGAAATCTCGGTCCATGCCCGGTCCCCCAGGGGAGGATAGCGCGGAGTGGTGTCCGGCAGCGGACGCGTTGTCCGGGGCGAACGGCCGCCGCCGGACACGGAGCAACGGCAGCCGGCCTCGCTGCGCGGTGATCCGGCGGCACGCCGCTTGCCATACCCGCTCCGGGCGAGATGGTTCACGCCCGGGAGGTCGACGATGAGCCGAGTGATTCCTGCCGCGTTCCTGGTGTTCCTCACAGTCAGCTGCACCCTGCTCCTGAGCGGTTCGATGACCGTCACCCAGGCGGCCGAGGCCGCACCCGCTGCCGCCCGCACCGCCCCCCCGGCCGGGGCAGTGGTGAACGTCAATACGGCCGGGGTCCAGGAGCTGATGAGCCTTCCCGGCGTCGGTCCCGCGCTGGCCGGCCGGATCGTCGAGCAACGCAAGCAGAGCGGCCCGTTTCGCCGCGCGGAGGACCTGCTCGCCGTGCGCGGGGTGGGGCCCAAGCTGCTGGCGAAGATCAAGGACCGGCTGGCGTTCGACGCGCCGGGTACTCCCCGGTGATCGGCCCGCGCGGGGCTCGTGGCCAGACCCTGCTGGGCGCGCTCGTCGCGGTCGCGGCCTTCGCGCTCATCGCCGGGGCGGCGGCGGAGCGGCTGCGGCCGGCTGCCCAGCGGCGCGCGGTGGAGGCCGCGGCCCAGTCCCTGGCGGCCCGCATGCGGGCGCTCGCGCGCGCCGCGCAGCGCGACGGCCACGCCCGGGCGATGGTCTTCTCCACCGCCGGGAACGGGGAACCGGTCCGGGAGGCGGTCGACTCCGATGGAGACGGCATCCGGCGTCGCGGCGTGGCGGATGGGCGCGATCCTGCCGGTGCCGGGTACCGCCTGGCGCGGGATCATCCCGGCGTGCGGCTGGGCCGGCCGGCCTGGCCGCGCATCCGCGAGATCCCGCCCTCCGGGGGAACGATCGGAGCCGATGATCCCGCCGTACGCTTCGGCGCCAGCAGAATGACCGTGTTCGATCCGGCGGGTCACGCCACCTCGGGCTCGCTGTTCGTCTCGGACGGAAGCGACGCGCTGTGCGCCGTGGTGGTCTACGGCGTGACCGCACGCGTCCAGGTCTGGTGCTACGAGCGAACGCAGCGCACCTGGACGCGGCGTTGATCGCGCCGGCGCCGGGGTGCTAGCATCCCCGCACCCCACCCGGGGACAACTCCGCCGCTTCTCCGCCCGCCCGACCTTCTCGGGCACGATTCAGCAGGACCGTCGACGGCGAGGTGGCACGGCAGGCGAGGTGCACGGTGGCAGGCGACGCGACCGGCGACGTTCCGATCAAGCGGACACCCCTCTACGAGAGACACCGGGCGCTCGGAGCGAAGCTCGTTCCGTTCGCGGGCTACGAGATGCCGGTGCGTTACCGCGGCGACATCGAGGAACATCTCGCCGTGCGACAGCGGGCGGGACTGTTCGACGTCAGCCACATGGGCGAGTTCGACATCCGCGGCCCGGATGCCGACGCCTTCGTGGACTTCGTCTCGCCGTCACGCCTTTCGGCCCTGCCCCACGGCAAGATCGCCTACTCGGGCCTCACGACGGAGAAGGGGACGTTCGTCGACGACATCCTCGCCTACCACCTCGGCGAGCGGCATTTCATGTTCGTGGTCAATGCCTCGAACAAGGACAAGGACCTCGCCTGGCTGCGCGAGCACGCCGCCCGGTTTGACGTCCGGGTGGACGACCTCTCCGACGAGACGGCGTTGATCGCGGTCCAGGGGCCGCTCGCCCGCGGGCTCGTGGCGCCGCTCGCGAAGGGGTTCGACGCGCTCGCCGTGCCGTACTACCACCTCGCCGAAGGGACGCTGGCAGGGCGCCCGGCGCGTTTCAGCCGGACGGGTTACACCGGCGAGCAGGGGTTCGAGATCTTCCTGGCCAACGCCGACGCGCCCCATGCGTGGGACGCATTGCTCGAGGCCGGGTCCGCCCAGGGCGTCATGCCGGCCGGGCTCGGGGCCCGGGACACGCTCCGGCTCGAGGCCGCGCTGCCGCTCTACGGGAACGACATCGACGACACCATCACGGTCCTCGAAGCGGGGCTGGAGTTCATCGTCGATTGGACCAAGGACCGGTTCCTGGGGCGCGAGGCCCTGGTCGCGCAGAAGGCGACCGGGCCCGGACGCCTCAGGGTCGGGTTCGAGGTTCGTGGTCCGGGGATCGCGCGCCACGGCCAGGAGGTACTGGTCGATGGCCGCCCGGCCGGGTTCGTGGCCTCCGGCAGCATCGCCCCCGCGCTCGGGAAGGCGATCGGGATGGCCTACGTCCCGTCGGCGGCGGCCGTGCTGGGGCGTGAGATCGAGATCGACGTGCGCGGCCGGCGCGTGCCGGCGGTCGTGGTGGAGATGCCGTTTTATCGCCGTCCCAAGGCGAAGAAGGGCGCCTGAACGGCGCCCGTTCGAGAGGAGATCGGAGCATGCCGAGGCCGGAAGACTGCCTTTTCACGAAGACTCACGAGTGGGTGCACCGCGAGGGCGACGAGGCGCAGATCGGGATCTCCGACTTCGCGCAGCAGGAGCTGGGCGACATCGTCTACGTCAACCTGGGCGAGACGGGCCGCAGCCTGAAGCTGGGCGAGCAGTTCGGCGAGATCGAGTCGGTCAAGGCCGTGGCGGAGGTCTACGCCCCCGTCTCGGGGAGCGTCACGGCCGTCAACGGGGCGCTCGGCGACAGCCCGGAGAAGGTCAACAAGGACCCCTACGGCGATGGGTGGCTCGCACGCGTCAAGCTGCAGTCACCGGCGGAACTGGACGGGATGATGAACTTCGCAGCCTACGCGAAGTACATGGCGGAAGAGGGTCACTAGCGCCTGGCGCAGCGGGGTACCGTGCGGGTGCCCCGCCCCTCAATCCGCCGCACGCAGCGGTGGGAGCGGGAGCGCGGCCTCGCTGAACAGCCGCCGGACCTCCTCGAGCGGCAGTCCGACGACGTTCGTCACGGAGCCGCGCACCTCCTCGACGAACCAGGCGGCGGTCCCCTGGAGCGCGTACCCCCCGGCCTTGTCGTACGGCTCGTTGCCGGCCACGTAGCGCGCGATCTCCTCCTCGGCGAGCGTCGCGAAACGGACCTCGGTGCGGGCCAGCGCCTCGAGTACCCGCCCGGTGGGCAGGGCCAGCGCGACGCCGGTCACGACGGCGTGCCACCGCCCGGAGAGGCGACGGAGCATCGAGCCCGCATCCTCGACGTCGCGCGGTTTGCCCAGCGCCACGCCGTCGACCACGACGATCGTGTCCGCCGCCAGGACCGGGCGATCGCCCGCCGCGGAGCGGGCCGCGAGGGCCTTGGCGTGCGCCAGCCGCAGGGCGGTCGCAGACGCCTCTTCGCCCGGAAGAGGACGCTCGTCGACGTCCACGGCCAGGACCTCCACGGCGAGCCCGAGGCCGGCGAGGAGCGCTCGGCGACGCGGCGATGCCGACGCCAGCACGAGCGCCTGAGGCGGGCCGGGGGGGCAGGGTGGCACGGAGTTCCTCTCTGCCGCTTTGCGGATCGCGGGCCAGCTTCCTATTCTCTGCGGGTGACTGGTCGATCGGCAATCCGGGGGGCAAGGCTGGCGGCGCTCGCGGGCATCGCGGCCGCGGTGGCTCTCGGCTGGTCCATCGCTCCCGCGCGGGGTGCCTCGGCGGCGGTTCCGGCCGTGATCCTGAACGTCACCGGGTCGGTGCACGGCTTCCTCGACGTCTGCGGCTGCGAGACGTTCCCGCTCGGGAGCCTGGCGCGCCGCGCCGCGCACATGAACGCTTCCCAGCGACGCTGGCCGACGGCGGCGACATTCGCCGTTGACGCGGGAGATTTCTCGGACCTCCCGGGCCCCTCCGGCGAGGTGAAGACGCGTGCACTCGTGGAGGCGATGAACGAACTCGGCTACCGCGCCGCCGGCATCGGCCAGCGCGACCTGGCGTTCGGGCCCGCGGCGCTGCTCGAACTCGGGCGGCTGGCCCGCTTCCCGTTCCTGTCCGCCAACCTGGTGCGGACCGGACAGGCGACCCCCTGGCTTCCGGCAAGCCAGGTCGTCGAGGCCGGTGGCCTGCGGATCGCGATCGTCGCGGCGATGAACCACGACCCGATCGCGAGCTGGACGCTGCCGGACGGTTCGACCCTCGTCACGATCGATCCGCTCCCTGCGGTCGAGCGGGCGATGAAGGGGCTGCAGGGCAAGATCGATGTCGTCGTCCTGCTCGCGTCGATGCCGCTCGAGGACGCCCGCCTGCTGGCGCAACGGGTGCCGGGAATCGACCTGGTGTTCGGCAGCTACGGGGGGCGGGCGACGCTCGCACCGGTTCTCGAGGGCGGCACCCGCATCCTGTACCTCGAGGACGAGGGCAAGTTCCTCGGCCAGGCGACGATCTTCCGCCCGGGCGAGCCGGGTGGCCGCCCCACCGTCGAGGTTTCGCGGCACCAGCTGGGCGCGGACGTCGGTTCGGACGCCCGCTGGGAGTCCTACACGGTTGAAGCCATGGCCCGCGCGCAGCAGGCGGACGACGACGCGCAGCGGCGGGCGAGTCCGCCCCCGGAGGCGCGCTACACCGGGGCGGGAGCGTGCGCCGGGTGCCACCTCTCGATCGTCGAACAGTGGTCGAAGACCTCGCACGCGGAAGCCTGGCGGACCCTCGTCCGCGCCGGCAAGAAGGCGCAGCCCAGTTGCACCCCCTGCCACGTCACGGGGCACGGCCAGGCCGGAGGCTTCATCGACGAGCGGACCACGCCGCACCTGGCGGGCGTGGGATGCGAAGCCTGTCACGGCCCCGCGGCGCAGCATCTCTCCGACCCTGCGCGCCCCTACGGGCGGACCAGCCTGGCATCGTGCACTTCGTGCCACACCGCCGAGCAGGACCCGACTTTCAGCTACTACCAGGACCGGCAGCGCGTGATGCACGGCTCCCCGCCGCCCTGAGGCCCGGCAAAAAAAACCCGCCGGCGCGAACCGGCGGGCGGGGTGCCATGGGAGGAGGTCGGTCAGTGGGGGGAGGGGGAGTTGCTCCTCCCTGGGAGCCGGCGAACCGGCCCCCAGCACCGCACTTCGTCAGGTCGGTGAGAACTGGAGCTGCGAGCGCAGGGAGCCGAGACGCTCGCGGAGCTTCATCTTGGCTTCCTTCTCGAGCTGGCGGACGCGCTCCCGCGAGAGTCCGAGGATCTTGCCGATCTCCTCGAGGGTCATCTCGTCGTTGCCCATCACGCCGAACCGCTTCAGGAGGATCAGGCGCTCCCGCTCGGGCAGCTCTTCGAGCGCCCGACGGGTGAGCTGGACCAGCTCCTTCTTGTACACGTCGTCTTCGGGACGCACCGAACCGGGATCTTCCATGAGCTGGGAGAGCCGGGTCTCACCCTCGTGATCAACGAAGTCATCGAGGGACTTTTCCTTCATGAGCCAGGGAATCCACATGGTCGGTTCCTCGCTTGGACCCAGAGAATAGCAAGAGGTGTGCCATGCGTAAACGCCTGAAAAATGGCAGTTTCTCGCCCTTGCCGCGCGCCATAATGGCGTGGGCCGCCTGACTGGCGCGGGACTCGGGTCAATTCTGGCCCTGTTTCTTGGCCGGCCGGCCGGTCGGCTGTACCCTGTCGCGCGATGGGTCGCGTCCGAGTCCTCCCCCGAGATTGCCGACAGGATCGCCGCCGGCGAGGTGGTCGAGCGGCCGGCGTCCGTTCTGCGCGAGCTGCTCGACAACGCCCTCGACGCCGGGGCCCGCCGGGTGGAGATCGAGCTTGCCGGAGGGGGAAGAGACCTCGTGTCGGTCGCGGACGACGGCTGCGGACTCGACCCCGACGATGCCCTGCTGGCCTTCGAGCGCCACGCGACGAGCAAGATCCGCACCGGGGAGGACCTCGAGACGGTGCGGACGCTGGGGTTCCGTGGCGAGGCGCTCGCAGCGATCGCGGCCGTGTCCCGGGTCGAGCTTCTGACCTGTCCGGCCTCCGGCGGAGTGGGGACCCGGGTCCGGATCGATCGGGGGCGGTTGCAGGGAGTGGAGAAGGCCAGCCGCGCGCCGGGCACGACGGTGCAGGTCTGGGAGCTGTTCCTGGGGATCCCGGCGCGCCGGAAGTTCCTGAAGTCGCCTGAAACGGAGCTCGATCACTGCCTGCGCGTCGTCACGCGCGCGGCGCTCGCCCGCCCGGAGGTCGGTTTCTGGGTTCGGCAGGGGGGGCGCACGCTGATCGGCTCCCCGGAGGCCGGGGAGCCGGCCGGCCGGATCGCGGACCTGCTCGGTTCGCGGCTGGCGGCGGGCCTCCTGCCGATCCAGGGCGATGGGGGGCGGGTCGCGGTCAGCGGGTGGGCGGCCCGCTCGGACCTCCATCGGCCGACCCGCGACGACATTCATCTCTTCGTGAATCGGCGGCCGGTGCGCGACCCGCTGCTGGTCCGTGCCGTGTTGGACGCGTACCGCCCGGGCCTCCCGGGCGGGCGCTACCCGGTCTCGGTGCTCTTCATCGATCTCGCACCCGAGGACGTCGACGTGAACGTCCACCCGGCGAAGGCCGAGGTCCGGTTCGCTCGACCGCAGGAGGTCCGTGCCCTGCTCGTCGGAGCGATCGGCCAGGCCCTCAGAGGCCGCGCCGCGCTGCCGGTCCTCCCGGGTCCCGCGGGCGAGCCTTCGGGAGGAGGTCCGCTGCCCGGCAGCGCTGCCGGCGCGCCGGTGCCGACCGAGGGGGCGGTCCGCGATGCTCCGGCAACCAGCTGGCCCGCCGCCGGGAATCTCCCGGCCCCGGTGCGGCTCGCGTTCGACGGGGCCGACGGCCCCTCCGCGCGTCCGCTGGCCCAGTACGCGAACTGCTACATCGTCGCCAGCGACGAGCGCGGGCTGATCGTGGTCGACCAGCACGTCGCGCACGAGCGGCTGATCTACGAGCGGTTGATCCAGGAGGCGGAAAGCGGCCCGATGGCGCGGCAGCTGCTGCTCTTCCCGCAGACGATCGAGCTGCCCCCGGGTGGGGTCGAGTCGCTCGAGCGCGAACGCTCGCTCTTCGAGCGCCTCGGGTTCCGCTTCGAACCGTTCGGCGGGAGCACGGTCATCGTGCGCGAGGTGCCGGCGGTCCTCGGGCGCGAAGCGCGGCCCGCGACCCTGGCCGATCTCGTGGCCCGGGCGACCGAAGGGGATCGGGCGGGAGCCGAGGCGATGTTCCCGCGGCTGCTGGCCACCGTCGCCTGCCACAGCGCCGTGAGGAAGGGGATGCCCCTCTCGATCGAGCAGATGGGCTACATCCTGCGCGGGCTGGCGGCCTGCGAGGTTCCGGGACACTGCCCGCACGGCCGCGTGATCTCGCTGCGCGTCGATCTCGCGGCGCTGGACCGGGGTTTCGACCGGGCCTGACGGAACCGCCCCCGGCTGGTACCTTCTTCCCTGGGCCCGCCGCCTGGGCGGGATGGGCCCGAAGACGGACTCCCACCGTGCGCCGAACCGTTCTGACGCCGCTCCTCGCTCTTGCCGCCGCCGTCGCGGTGGGGGGAGCGCTGCCCGCGCGGGCCGAAAGGCTGGTCTTCTCCGACCTGCGAACGCTGGAGATCGAGGAGTTCTCGCTGGACGGAGACGAACTCGTCGCGGTCCTGCCCGGCGGCACCCAGCTCCGGATCGCCATCGACGTGGTGCGCGAGATCCGTCCGTCCCTCCCGCGGCCCCCCCTCGACGCCGGCCCCAGGCGCATGAGCAGCGGAAGCTGGCGCAAGGAGGCCGGGGATTACGCGCGTCACGTCCGGCGCTCCGCGCGGCGCTGGGGAATCGACCCCGAACTGATCGTCGCCGTGGCCCAGACCGAGTCGCGGCTCAACGCCTCGGCCGTCAGCCCCAAGGGGGCGCTGGGCCTGATGCAGCTCATGCCGTCGACCGCGCGCCTGATGGCGGTTCACGACCCCTTCGACCCGCGCCAGAACATCGACGGTGGCGCGCGCTGGCTGAGGATGATGCTCGACCGCTTCAAGGGGGACGTGGACCTGGCCCTGGCGGCCTACAACGCGGGGCCCGAGACGGTGAAGCGCTACGGCGGGATCCCCCCCTACGCCGAAACCCAGCGCTACGTCCGGCTGGTCCGGGAGAAGATGGGCCGGATGCGGCCGGTCGTCCCCAGCGGGGCGTAGGACGGGCGCGGCTGGACACCCCTCCGGGCGCTTGCTATCATCCGCGCCGCCTCGAGGGGGCACGATGCTCTTCGACATCAGCGATTTGGCCCCCGGCGGGGTCGCCATCGAGGCGGCCATCCCGATCCCCCCGTTCCAGTGGGAAGGTGGCCAGGTGGTGGAGTGCGATCCTGCGCGCCTGTCGGGCAGCATTCGCCCGACCGGACGCGGCGTTGAACTGCGCGGCCGGTACGGCACGAAGGCGCGCCTCGTGTGCGATCGCTGCCTGACCGGGTTCGACCTGCCCCTGGAGGGCGAGTTCCGCCTGTTCCTGGTGCCGAAGGTCGGCGCCGGGGAGGCGGAGGAGTTTGAGCGGCGCGCGGAGAACGATCCCGACGCGGTCGACCTGTACCCCCTGGAGGGACAGATCGTCGATCTCGCCGAGGTGCTCCGCGAGCAGGTGGATCTCGCGCTGCCGTATCGCGCGATCTGCCGCGAGGATTGCCCCGGGCTCTGCCCCGGGTGCGGAGCCGACCTGACGAAGGAGACATGCCGCTGCTCGGCAACGTCCGGTGACGATCGCTGGACCGAGTTGGCCCGGCTGAAGGCCGCGCTGGAGCAGCGGAGGGGCAACACGCCCACCGAAGGGAGATGAACGCATGCCGAATCCAAAGCGGCGCCATTCCAAGGCTCGCCGCGACAAGCGGCGCGCCCACGACGCCCTGGCGATCCCGGGGATGTCGCGCTGCCCGAACTGCCAGGAACTGAAGCTGCCGCACCGCGTCTGCCCCTCCTGCGGCCACTACAAGGGCCGCGAGATCCTCGAGACGAACCAGGAGGTCTGAGCCCTTCCCGCTGGACGCGCGACCCTCCCGGAGAGGGTCCTCCGCGACGCAGCCCTGCGGGTTGCGTGCGCGGCACGGGGGCGCCCGAGTTGACCCAGCCGAAAGCACTCGCACTGGACGCGATGGGGGGCGACTTCGGTCCGACCGAGGTCGTGCGGGGCGGGGTGGACTATGCCCGCGCCTCGGGAGAGACGGTCTTCCTCGTCGGCAGGCGGGAGCCCGTCGAGGCGGCGCTCCGGGCCTGCGGCGGCGAGGGCGCGCCGGTCAAGGTCGTCGCGGCGGCCGACGTCGTCGAGTTCTCCGACAAGATCAAGGCGATCCGGGCCAAGCGTGACTCCTCGATTCACGTCGGGACGCGGCTCGTCCGAGACGGGCTGGCCCAGGGATTCGTCTCGGCCGGCCACACCGGTGCGGTGATGTTCGTGTCGAAGGTCGTCTTCGGCGTCCTCGAAGGGGTGGATCGACCGGCGCTTCCGGCGCCCCTGCCGCGGATCGGGCCCGGCTACACGGTGCTGGTGGACGCCGGGGCCAACGTCGACTGCACCACGGAGCAGTTGCGGCAGTTCGCGGTGATGGGGACGCACTACGCGCGCCGGATCTTCGGCGTCGAGAACCCGCGCGTCGCGCTGCTGTCGATCGGCGAGGAGGACAGCAAGGGAAACGAGATGCTGCGCGCGGTCGCTCCGGTCCTGCGCGAGGCCAACGTGAACTTCGTCGGGAACATCGAGGGCAACGACCTGTTGACCGACAAGGCCGACGTCGTCGTCTGCGACGGGTTCGTCGGCAATGTCGCGCTGAAGGTGGGCGAGGGGATCGCGGAGTCGATCATGCACATCATCCGCGACGAGTCGGCCAAGCACCTGACGCGCCGGATCGGGGCGGCTCTGATGCTGCCGGCGTTCAAGTCCCTGAAGAAGAAGATCGACTACGCCGAGACCGGCGGCGTCCCGTTGCTCGGCTTGAAGCAGGTGACCGTCGTATCGCACGGGCGCTCGCGGGCGAAGGCGATCACGAACGCCCTGCGCGTGGCCCGCGAGGCGGTCGCCGGGAACATGGTGGCCCACATGGAAGACGAACTGCGGCTGCTGCACCAGGCCGAGTGCCGGCTGGGCGGAGTGATGGAGAGAGGGGAGGAGGGATGATGAGCCGCGACGAGGCGCGCTGGGTGGCGCTGTTCCCGGGCCAGGGGAGCCAGGCGGTCGGGATGGGCCGCGAACTGGCCCAGGCCTACCCCGAGGCGGCCGAGGTCTTTGCCATCGCCGACGACGTGCTGGGCGAGAACCTCAGCCGACTCTGCTTCGAGGGGCCGGAAGAGGCGCTCACGCTGACGCGCAACACCCAGCCGGCCCTGCTGACCGTCTCGGTCGCGGCGTGGCGGGTGCTGAAGGAACGCGTTCCACCGCCGGTGGCGGCGGCGGGGCACAGCCTGGGGGAGTACTCCGCGCTCGTCGCCGCCGGGGTGATCGGCTTCTCCGACGCGCTGCGGGCGGTGCGCCTGCGCGGCAACGCGATGCAGGAGGCCGTTCCGGTCGGGGAAGGCGCGATGGCGGCGATCGTCGGCCTCGAGCCCGCGGCGGTGGAGAAACTCTGCGCCGAGTCGCGCACCTCGGGAGAGGTGCTGGTCCCTGCGAACTTCAACGCGACCGACCAGACCGTCGTTTCGGGCCACAAGATCGCCGTCGACCGGCTGGTCGGGCTGGCGCCGAAGGCGGGGGCGCGCAAGGCCCTGCTGCTCTCGGTCAGCGCACCGTTCCATTCCCCGCTGATGGAGCCCGCGGCGGAGCGGATGGAGGAGTTCCTGGAGGGGGTCCGCTTCCGGGACCCGGCCTTCCCGGTGGTCGCGAACGCCGACGCGTCACCGGTCCGGGACGGGGAGTCGGCGCGGCGGACCCTCGTCGCGCAGGTTGCCTCCCCGGTCCGCTGGGTCGAGACGATGAAGCTGCTCGAGGACGAGTTCCGGTCCGTCTCCGGGATCGAGTTTGGAGCAGGACGGGTGCTCGCGGGGCTGTCGCGCCGGATCAACGAGAAGCTGCGGATCGTGCCGTTCGGCTCACCGGACGAGCTGGACGCCGCGCTGGCGGCGGTGGCCGGCGCGGCGGCGCAGCGGTGACGCCGTGACCGCGATGCAGTGGCCGGGTCTGGCGGACCGCCGGATCCTGGTGACCGGAGGGTCGCGCGGGATCGGGCGGGCGATCGTCGAAGAGCTCGCCGGGGCGGGGGCGGAGGTCTTCCTGACCGCCCGGACCCTCGAGTCAGCGGAACAGGCCGCGGGCGAGATCCGGGCCGGGGGCGGCCGGGCCCGCGGGCTCGCGCTCGACCTCTCGGATCCGGCCGCGGCCCAGGCCGCGCTGGACGCACTGGTCCGCGAGACCAGGGAGAGCGGCGGGATGCACGGGGTCGTGCTCAACGCCGGGATGACCCGGGACACGCTCCTGATGCGCATGTCGCTCGCCGACTGGGACGCCGTGATCCAGGCGAACCTGACCGGGGCGTTCCTGGTGACAAAGGCCCTGGTCCCCGGTATGATCCGCAACCGTTTCGGTCGCATCGTCGCCGTCAGCAGCGTGGTGGGGCGGATGGGGAATGCGGGGCAGGTCAACTACGCGGCCTCCAAGGCGGGGTTGATCGGTTTCGTGCGTGCGCTGGCCCGCGAGCTGGCGTCGCGCACCGTGACGGTGAACGCCGTCGCGCCCGGTTTCATCGATACGGACATGACGCGCGCGGTGCCGGAGGAGGCGCGGAAGAAGCTGCTCGATGCCGTTCCCCTCGGCCGGCTCGGAACGCCGGCCGATGTGGCGACCGGGGTTGCGTTCCTGCTCTCGGACGCGGCTTCGTACGTCACGGGCGCCGTGCTCGATATCAACGGCGGCATGGACATGTGACTCAGGACCCAGGAAAGGGAGGATCCGACCCGATGGCTTCGAAGGATGAAATTCGCGGGAAAGTGGTGGATCTGATCGCGAAGAGCTTCAAGCTCGATCCCGAGACGATCACCGACGAGAAGTCGTTCACCGACGACCTCGGTGCCGACTCGCTCGAGACGGTCGAACTGGTGATGGCGCTGGAGGAGGAGTTCGGGATCGAGATCTCGGACGAGGATGCCGAGAAGATCCGCACGGTCGGGAACGCCGTGGAGTTCATCGCCCAGCACGCCGGACAGGCCTGAGCGCGGTCTGCGTGAACGACCGGCTGCGGCGGGTCCTCGTCACGGGCGTGGGGGCGGTCAGCCCGCTCGGCCTCGACGCGGAATCGACCTGGCGCGGCCTGGTCGAGGGCCGCTCCGGGATCGGTCCGATCACCCGCTTCGATGCCGCCGGGTTTCCGTCGCGCATCGCAGGCGAGGTGAAGGGGTTCGAACCGGACCGCTGGCTCGACCCGCGCGAAGCCAAGAAGTTCGACCGCTTCGTCCACTTCGCCGCCGCCGCGACGCGAATGGCGTTCGACGACGCCGGGCTGGACCTCGACGCCGTCGATCGCGACCGCGTGGCCGTGGTCATCGGCTCCGGCATCGGCGGGATGGGGCTCTTCGAGCGCGAGACGCGCGCCTACGTCGAGCGCCTGCTCGCCGAGCCCGACCGGCCCGACAAGGCCGTCCGCCGCATCACCCCGTACTTCATCCCGGGGGTGATCATCAACATGGCGAGCGGCGTCGTCTCGATCCTCTTCGGCCTGCGCGGTCCCAACGTGGCGACGGTCACCGCCTGCGCGACGGGCAACCACGCGATCGGCGACGCCTTCCGGATGCTCCGGCACGGCGACGCCGATGTCGCGATCTGCGGCGGCACGGAGGGCGTCATCACGGAGATGTCGGTCGGCGGCTTCTCCGCGATGAAGGCGCTCTCGACCCGGAACGACGAGCCCGAGCGAGCCTCGCGGCCGTTCGACCGGGACCGCGACGGCTTCGTGATCGCCGAAGGCTGCGGGCTGCTCGTGCTCGAGACCGAGGAGCACGCCCGCGCCCGCGGCGCGCGCGTGCTGGCCGAGCTCGCCGGCTTCGGGATGAGCGGCGACGCGTACCACATCTCGGCGCCTCCGGAGGACGGCAGCGGCATGGTCCGCGTGATGAGGGCCTGCCTGGCGAACGCCGGGCTGGAACCGTCGGACGTCGACTACGTCAACGCCCACGGCACGTCCACCCCGACCGGCGACGTGATCGAGGCGCGGGCGGTGCGCACGGTGTTCGGGGCGCACGCCGGCCAGCTGCTCGTCTCTTCGACCAAGTCGGCGACGGGCCACCTGCTCGGCGCCGCGGGCGGGCTCGAGGCGATCGTCTCGGTCCTCGCGATCGCGCGGGGCGTGGTTCCGCCGACGATCAACCTCGACAACCAGGACCCGGCGATCGACCTGGACTGCGTTCCGCACCGGGCGCGGGAGCACAGCGTCCGGGCGGTGCTCTCCAACTCCTTCGGGTTCGGCGGCACGAACGCCACCCTCGCCTTCAAGCGGCCGTAGGGGCCGCCCTCCGTGGCGGCCGTAGGGGCCGCCCTCCGTGGCGGCCGTAGGGGCCGCCCTCCGTGGCGGCCGTAGGGGCCGCCCTCCGTGGCGCCCGAGCGGGCCGGCACAGAGGCCGGCCCCTACACTTCGTTGAAGAAGAACGGCTTCAGGGCCTGGATCCGGGCCTCGTACGTCGCCGGGTCGAGGAACCAGCAGGTCGCGGCGACCGAGGAGAGCAACGGGTTTCCGTCCTGGGGCGTGAAGCAGAAGCCCTTCACCTCGTAGCCGCGCGGCGTCTCGCGCACGGCGAGCGTCTTCCGCACGATCACCGTCTGGTTCAGGATCCGTCCGAAGTGGCCGTGGTCGCGCCCGAACGAGAAGACGGTATTCGCGCTCTTCTTGTGGGTCAGGGCGATCCGGTCGTCCGCTTCCATCCGGTCGAGCACGGCCTCGACGGTCGTCCGGTTGCGGACCACGATCGAGAACCAGATCGTGTGCATGTACTGGGTACTGACGATCATCGCCGAGCTGTAGAGCGACAGCTCGTACCCGAGGGTCTTGAACAGGTGGTAGGCATCCCGGGCGTGGTGGGTCCCGAAGCGCTCGTCCTTGTGGCTGCCGACTTCCGGGGCGGGCACGAACTTGCCGTCCTGGCTGATGTCGTTCGCCCGGCGGATGCAGACGAACTGGCCGTCGACGAGGTTGCCCGGACCTCCGTCCTCCAGGGCGATCGTCTTGACCAGCACCGAGAGGTTGTGGGTGTTGCAGGAGACGATCTGGATGTAGCGGTCGTCCCCCGGGCGGAGGGCCGCGTCGTTGATTCCGCGCGCGTAGGGCTTGCCGAACCCGAACTCGCTGCCCTGCGCGAGGAACCCGCGGGCCGACTTCTCGTACTTCGTGTAGATCTGCTGCTTGTTGTCGTTCCCGACCGGCGTGCAGTCGATGACGACGGTCGCGCGCTCGAGGGCGGCGATCTCGTCGTACTCGGGGTTGAGGCCGATCTCGCGGAAGCCGTCGATCGAGGACCTGTCGGCGACGAAGTGGGCGCCGCGCCGCACGAGGCTCAGGACCTTGGAGCGGTCGGTCAGGAGCGGGGTTCGCTTGTGGAAGGTGACTTCGTCGATCCCGAGGGCCTCGCGGTATTCGGAGAGGATCCCGATGAGCGGCTCCCCGATGGTCCCGGTTCCGATGACGTAGACGACGACTTTGTTCGCCATGGCTCGAAGCTCCCGTTCGGTTCCGGGGGACGCCGCCCGCGCAGCGTTCTTGACGCCCGGAAACAGGCTGCCTAGCATACATCCGGCGCATGCCGTTGGTAAGAGTGGAGGGCAGTTGATCGGGCCGCCGCGAAGCGCTCCAGAGCTGAACGTCGGAGAGTTGCTTCTGACCGTGGGCGAGCGGCTCGACGCCGCCGTCCGCGTCGGTCAGGACCACCTCCAGCGCCCGATCGCCAGCCAGGCGATCCAGAAGCCCGGACTCGTCATGGCCGGGCTCTGGAAGTACTACCATCCCGATCGGCTGCAGGTCTTCGGCAAGAGCGAGGACGAGTACCTGCGGCACCTGCCGCCGGCGCAGGCTGCGGAGGTCGTGGCGCAGCTCTGCGACGGGGCCGTCCCGGCGTTCGTCATGGCGTACGGGCTCGAGCCGCCGGCGCTGCTGCTGTCCGAATGCAGCCGGCGCGGCATCCCGGTCCTGGTGACCCCGCAGCCAACCGACCGGGTGGTCGAGATCCTGGTGCGCTATCTCGCGATGCGCCTCGCCCCCTCGGTCCGGGTCCACGGGGTCCTGATCGACATCTACGGGCTGGGGGTGCTGATCCTCGGCGAGTCGGGGATCGGCAAGAGCGAGTCGGCGCTGGAGCTGATCACCCGCGGTCACCGCCTCGTCGCCGACGACTCGGTCGAGATCCGGGAAGTCGACGACCAGCCGGTGGGCAACTCGCCCGGACTCACACGGCACCTGATGGAAGTCCGCGGGCTCGGGATCGTGAACGTCGTCGAGCTCTTCGGCGTCACGGCGGTGCTCGAGAGCAAGCCGGTCGAGCAGGTCGTTCGACTGTTCCGCTACGAGCCCGGGATGACCGTCGACCGCCTCGGCGGCCGGCACGAGACCGAGATTCTCGAGCACCGGCTCCCGCTGATCGAGATCCCGGTCGCTCCGGGGCGCAACCTCGCGGTGCTGCTCGAGATGTCGGCCCGCCTCCAGCTGCTCAAGGGGCACGGGCGCGACGCGTCGCGCGATCTGCAGGCCGAGATCAACCGCCTGATCGGGGCCCAGTCGGGCGAGGCGACGCCATGACGCGCCTCGTCGTCGTGACCGGTCTCTCGGGGTCGGGCAAGACGCAGGCCCTGCGCTGCCTCGAGGACATGGGCTACTTCGCGGTCGACAACCTGCCGATCCCGCTGATCCCGTCCTTCGTGGAACTGCTCGGACGCAGCCAGGGCGAGGAGGCGCGCGGCGCATTCGTCGCCGACGTGCGCGACAGCGCCAACCTGGCCGACCTCCCGGCGGTGCTGGACGACCTGCGCGAGCGTGAGGGGCTCGAACTGCGGCTGCTGTTTTTCGAGGCCCAGGAAGAGACGCTCGTGCGCCGCTTCTCGGAGACGCGGCGGCCGCACCCGCTCGACAAGGAGAGCGAGACAGGGATCGCCGACGCGATCCGCCGGGAGGCCAGCCTGCTGGGGGACCTCCGCTCGGCGGCCGACGCGGTGATCGGGACCGACGCGATGTCGCCGCACGAGCTGAGGCGGATCGTCCAGAACAGCCTCGATCCGGGGCGCGAGGCCTCGCCACTCCACGTGCGCGTCGTTTCCTTCGGGTTCAAGTTCGGCCTGCCCCGCGAGGCCGACATGGTCTTCGACGCGCGGTTCCTGCCCAATCCGTACTTCAAGCCCGAGCTGCGCGCGAAGGACGGGCGCGACGCGGCGGTCTCGTCGTACCTGGAGCAGCAGGAGGGCTACCGCGAGTTCGCCGAGCGCGTCGAGGACCTGCTCGATTTCGTGATGCCGCGGTTCGTCGGGGAAGGGAAGAGCTACTTCACGCTCGGCATCGGCTGCACCGGCGGCCGGCACCGCTCGGTGGCGCTGGCCGAGCGGCTCTCCGCCTGGCTCCGCGCCGCGGGCTACCAGGCGACCGTGACCCACCGCGACCTCGTGCGCGACGCGGAGCGACCCCGATGATCGGAATCCTCGTCGTGACCCACGGGAACGTCGCCGCCGAGCTGGCCGCAGCCGGCCGGACGATCGTCGCACGGGAATCTCCGCTGGTGGCGCTGACCCTGGACTGGGACGATGACGTCGCCGACGCGCGGCAGCGCATCGCGGAGGCGATCGCGTCGATCGACCGCGGCGCCGGCGTGCTGATCCTCACCGACATGTTCGGCGGCACGCCGACCAACCTGGCGATGACCTTCTACGCTCCCGGGAAGGTCGAGGTCGTCACGGGCGTCAACCTGCCGATGCTGGTCAAGGCGCTCACCCTGCGGGAGGACGCTGCGCTCGCGGAAGCGGCCCAGCTGCTGGCCGAGAAGGGGCGCAGCGCGATCAGCGTGGCCGGCTCGCTGCTCGGGACCCACGGCGAGGCCTGAGGCCGTGCCGGAGCGCACGGTGCGACTGGTCAACCGGCTCGGCCTGCACGCCCGGGCCGCGGCGCGTTTCGTCGATCTCGCCGGCCGCTTCAGTTCGTCGATCGTCGTCGAGATGGGGGGGATCGGCGTGGACGGCAAGTCGATCCTCGGGATCCTGACCCTGGCCGCGCCGTGCGGCTCCGAGCTGCGGCTCGTGGTCGAGGGCGACGACGCCGAGGCGGCGCTCGCGGCGCTGGCCGAACTCGTGGCCGCCGGGTTCGGGGAGGAGCACGGATGATCGCCCTGCAGGGGATCGGGTCGAGCTCCGGAATTGCCGTGGGACAGGCCCTGGTGGTGGGCCGGCACGAGCTGCACGTGCCGCGCTACCGCATCCGGGCGGACGAGATTCCGCGCGAGCTGCGCCGCTTCTGGACCGCGCGTCGCCAGGCCCGCGAGGAGATCCTGACGCTGCGCGAGAACGCGGCGCGCAAGCTGGGGACCAAGTACGCCGGCATCTTCGACGCCCACCTGCTGATCCTCGAGGACCGCAAGCTCGGGCGCGAGACGGTTGCCCGCGTGCGGCACCGCCGGCACAACGTCGAGTGGAGCCTGGCCGCGACGGTCAACGGGCTGCTGACGACGCTCGACGCGGTGGAGGATCCGTATCTCCGGGAACGGGGCGGCGACATCGTCGACGTGCACGAGCGCCTGCAGCGGATCCTCGCCGGCGCCGCGAACCGCCACGAGGGACGGCTCGAGCTGACCGAGGACGCGGTCATCCTCGCGCACAGCCTCTCGCCGTCCGACGCGATCTGGCTGAACCAGCCGCGGATCGTCGGGATCGCGACCGAGAAGGGCGGACCGACCTCGCACACCGCGATCCTCGCGGCGGCGCTCGGGATCCCTGCCGTGCTGGGAGTGGATCGGCTGCTCGAGACCGTCGTCGAGGGCGAGGCGGTGGTGGTCGACAGCGTGGCCGGGACCGTGCTGCTCCAGGCCGGCGAGGTCCAGCTGGAGGAGTTCCGGGCCCAGGGCGCCGACCTGCGGCTGCGGGCCATCCGAACGGCGCCGCGAGGGCCGCTCCACACGACCGACGGGGTCGAGGTCCAGGTCGCGGCGAATCTCGAGTTCCCGGAGGAGATGGCGGTTCTCGAGCGCGATCGGGGCCCGCGGTGTCGGGCTCTTCCGCACCGAGTTCCTGTGGCTGGCCCGCGGCGGAACGGCACCGGACGAGGAGGAGCACCTCGCGACCTACCGGCGGTTGCTGGCGATCGACCTCGACGCGCCGGTGGTGATCCGGACGCTCGACCTGGGAGGGGAGAAGCTGCCTGCCACGGAAGCCCGGCACGAGGAGGAACCGAACCCCGTGATGGGCCTGCGGGCGGTCCGCTACTGCCTCGCGCACCCGGGCGTCTTCCGGACCCAGCTCCGCGCGATCTTCCGCGCCGCGGCGGAGACGGAGCGGGTCTGGATCATGGTGCCGCTGATCTCGGGGCTCGAGGAGTGGCGCTCGGTGCGGCGCTTCGTGGAGCAGGTGCGCGAGGAGGTCACCCGCGATGGACTGGCGGTCCCGCGGGTCCCGCTCGGCTGCATGATCGAGGTCCCGTCGGCGGCCCTCGTCGCCGACCGGCTCGCCCGCGAGGCCGATTTCTTCTCGATCGGGAGCAACGACCTGATCCAGTACGCCCTGGCGGTCGACCGCGGCAACAGCCGCGTCGCCTACCTTCACGACCCCTGGCACCCCGCGGTGCTGCGCCTGATCCGGATGGCGGTGGAGGCCGGCGCGCTGGCCCGGATCCCGGTCACCTTCTGCGGCGAGATGGCCTCCGACCCGCTCGGGGCCCTGACCCTGCTGGGCCTCGGGCTGACCCGCTTTTCGTGCACGCCGGCCCAGATCCCGATGGTGCGGGAGACGATCGCGGCCGCCTCGGCGCGCCGCTGGTCCGAGCTGGTGGACGAGGCCGCGAACCTGCCCACGGGGCGGGAGATCCGCGAGCGCCTCGACGCCGAGGCGGCCCGCCTGCTTCCCTGGCGGCGGAACCGGCTCGAGGCCTCCCCCCCCGGCGCCGGCCCGGCGCACGCCTAGGTGGCGGGGCCTGTCGGACGCTCTGCTACAATTTCGGTCCCCCGGGAGAGGACCAGGTGTCGACCCAGCGCGCCGACAGCGAGCCCGAGTTGGTCCGACCGGCCGACGTCTGTGCCCGGCTCGACGTCCAGCCCTACATCCTGAAATTCTGGGAGAGCGAGTTTCCGCTGCTCGGGCGCCGGGTCGGTTCGAAGCGGCTCTACGACGGCCCTGCATTCGAGATGGTCCGCGAGATCCGTCGGCTCGTGCTCGACGAGCGGCAATCGCTCGCGGAGGCGCGGATCGCGCTCGACGCGCGGTTCGCCTCCGAGGCGGCGCCCTCGGTGGCGCACGAAGCACCCGGGAGGGGGCCGGACGCCGACGTCGCGGCCTCGTCGCCGGAAGCGTCGGCCGAGCAGCTGCGACGCGCCGAGGAACGGGTCGGCCTGCTCGAGCGGGAACTGGGGGCGGCCCAGGACCTCCTGCGGAAGGTCCAGGCGCTGCAGGGGCGCGTGGCCGAGCTGGAGGATGCGCTGGCGCGCAGCGAGGCCGACAAGCGCGGCGCGCTGGCCGCGCAGGCCGCCGAGCTCCACGCCGACCTGGGGAAGTCCCGGGAACTGGTGCGCGGGAAGGATGACGAACTGCGCCGCGCGCGTGAGGAAGCGGCCGAGGCGAGGCGCCAGCTCGACGAGGAGAAACAGGTCCGGCTCAGGGCGGCGACCCAGGCCGCGCGGGTCCCGGACCTCGCCGACCAGCTCGCCCGGCTCGAGCGCGAGCTGGGGGCCGAACGCCAGCGCCACGCCGAGTCGGCGGCCCTGCTCGATGGGCTGCGGGCCCGGCAGGCCGAGGCGGGACAACGCGACCTGGAGTGGCGGGCCGAGGCGTCGCGGACCATCTCGGCCGCGCTGCGCGAGGTGCGCGAGATCGCGTTCCACGCCGAAGGCCTGGAGAAGGCGCTGGAGCCGGTCGAGAGCCGCCCCCGGCGCGCCGCCCCCGCCGCGGCGGCCCCGCTTCCCGAGCCTCCGGCCGACATCGAGGAACTGGCCGCGGAGGCCCTCCAGGAGAGCCTCGCCGGGGCCGACCCGCCGGACGACGAAGGGAAGGCAGATCTGATGCCGGCCCCCGGGAATGGTCCCGACACGCCCTGAGCAGGCAGCGGCCGAGCGGGGCCGGTGCTAGAATCAACCGTCGACCGCCCGCTGGGCGGTCGTTGCGTGTCCAGCCGGTCGGGGCGTGGCGCAGCCTGGTAGCGCACTTGCTTGGGGTGCAAGTGGTCGCCGGTTCAAATCCGGCCGCCCCGACCAATCAGACCTTCGAGACGGACGACCTCGCGCGGCTCCCGCGCGTGCTCCGGTCACGACGCCGGGCCGGATCAGTTGAGGTCCTTGTCCTTGTAGTACTTCGTTCCCTTGGCCGTGAGTTCGAGGGCAAGGCCGGCGTCGGTGAGCTGGTAGAGCCAGACCCCGGGCGAAACGGACAATGCGCCCTGGAGGGCGGAGCCGGTAGCGCCGGCCTTGGCGGCAGCACTCGCCTGGCCGCCGAGTTCCCAGCCGGAGTCGACGAAGGTCGCGAGCGACTTCGGTGTCTCGAAGACCCAGACCAGGCTGAACTTCTTCGCGCCGAAGCCGAGGCCGGCCTGGACCTCGACCATCTTCATGAACGTTTCCTTCCCGGTCTTGTTGTCCACGGCAAGGCCTTTCCCCGAGCCGCCGCCCGCCACGAGGATCTTCATGCCGAAGTTGTTGAAGACCGCGTAGCCGGCCGCCTTCTCGATGGCGGCCTTGGCGCGGGGTTGCGTCTTGTAGAGCTGCGCCAGGGTCGCCTGCGCTGCTTCCCGGATCTTCTGGCGTGTTTCGTCCGCCTTCGACTCCTGCGCCAGGGCCGGGCCGAAGCAGCCCGAGACCGAGAGCGAGAAACAGCACGATCAGAACCCTGCATCTGCACATGGTGGCGCCCTCTCTCCGGTCGAACGAACACGACGGTTACGCTGTCGCTCCGTCCATCCCGGAGACAGCGCTCAGGATCGATGATACGCGCGGATTCCCGACCGTGGAAGGGATCCGCCCCGCAGCGCCAGCCGGTCCTCGCACGTTCGGCGAACCCGGCCGGCAGCCGCGCCATGGGAGGCCACCGGCCGCTGCCGTCAGAAGCTCCGCGAGTAGTTGTAGAGGAACTCGACCTTCCGGCAGTTCCGCACCGGCGCAACGAATCGGATGCGCTTGACCTCGGCTGTCGCCTTGCTCGGCGAGCGCTGCGTCGCCCGTGCTGTTCTCGATCACCTTCGTCGCGACGACCGTCCCGTCGGCGGCGACGTGCGCCTGGATCACGACGCGCCCACGACCGGCTCCGGTCGTGTCGATCGACAGGGGCGGGGCGTCGAGGATCTGCGGCGCGGCGTCGGGGAGGCACGGTTCCTCCTTCCGGGCGTAGCGCGCGCTGATCCAGCCCTCCTTGCCGCCCGGCAACCCGACGCGGTACCACTCGGGCCCTTCCTCGAGCAGGGCCAGCTTCTCGCCCTTCTTCACCTTTCCCACGATCACCGCGCCGGCCGACGATCCGCTCCGGACGTTGACCGTCGATCCGGTGACCCTCACGAGGGTGGGGGGAGGCGGCGGCGGCGGCTCCGGCACGCGGACCGGCTCCACCACTTCGGGCGGCGCCGGAGGCGGCGGTGGCGGGGGAGCTGCCGACCGGCATCCGGTCGGGACCAGGAGCCCTCCCAGCACTGCCAGTACCAGCAGGAGCGGACGGCCGCGGCCGACGATGCGCGTCATGGGGTCTCCCGGATGCCGGCGCGACCCGGGCCGGCGGCGAGCCGGATCGTAGCACCCGGGCGCAGGCGGTTCGCGGCCGCGCGCCCCCTCCGGGATCGGCCCGGCCGAAGGCTCGGGGTGACCGCTGGGGGCCGAACGGCGACCACCGGTCGACCCGTTGCCACCCTGGAACCCCCTCTTTCGTATTTCTGGCGACGGCCGGAGCGAAGCCGCCCGGCCGGGGCGCGCGGAACCCCGCGGGAGGTCTCATGGGCAAGCTGATCAGGCTCCTCGTCATCCTGGTCGTGATCGGGGCCGGTGTCGTCGGCGTGTATGCCTGGCTGCGCGGCAAGGACTCGGCGGGCGACGGGCTGAAGACGATCGACGTCACGACCGGCGCGATCACCGAGAAGGCGATCGCGGTCGGCCAGATCAAGCCGCGGCTCGAGTTCAAGGTGAAGTCGAAGATCCCCGGGATCGTCAAGCGCTGCTTCGTCGAGGTGGGGGAGCGGGTGCGGGCCGGCGACCCGCTGTTCGAGATCGCCCCCGACCCGACCCCGAGCGAGCTGGTGCAGGTCGAGCGCGAGGTCGAGTCGCGGCGCGCCGCGTTCGATCGGGCCAAGGCCGACTTCGATCGCCTGAGCCAGCTCCACGCCGAAGGGATCGTCGCCCGCGGCGATCTCGACGCGGCCCGCGAGTCGTTCGATCGCGCGCGGATCGAGCTGGCCCGCGCCGAGGACGGGCTCGCCCTGACCCGCAAGGGCCGGATCGAGGGGCGCGGAAGCGAAATGGAGTCGATCGTGCGCGCGCCGGCAGGAGGTGTCCTGCTCGCGCGGCAGGTCAATCCCGGCGACCCGGTCGTGCCGCTGACCTCGTACCAGCCGGGGACCGACATGGCGACCGTGGCCGACATGTCCGACCTGATTTTCCAGGGCACGGTCGACGAGATCGACGTCGGCAAGCTGCAGGCCGGGGTCGAGGCGCGGATCAAGATCGGCGCCCTCCCCGACAAGCCCGTCACCGGGCGGATCAGCCGGATCGCCCCGCAGGCCAAGGAGAAGGACGGGGCGCGCCTGTTCGACATCGAGCTCGAGCTCGACCCGGCGGCGAGCCTGACGCTGCGCGCCGGGTACTCCGCCAACGCCGACCTGGTGATCCGCGAGAAGACCGAGATCCTCGTGATCCCGGAGCGCCTCGTGACCTTCGAGGACGGCGGCAAGAAGGCCTTCGTCGAGGTCCCGGGCGACGCGCCCGGCGCGGACCCGAAGCGGATCGAGATCACCACCGGCTTGTCCGACGGCCTCAACGTCGAGGTGGTCTCCGGGCTCTCCAAGGGGGACAAGGTGATCCAGCGTCCGCCCAAGGAGATCAGCGGGCTGCCGGGCTAGGCGGCGCGCGCGGCGGCGGGAGGCGAGATGGGCGTGGTCATCGGAATGCGGCAGCTCTGGCGCGATCTCGCCAGCCAGAAGCTGCGGACCTTCCTCACCGCTTTCGGCATCGTCTGGGGGACCGCGGCGATCAGCCTGCTGCTGGCGTTCGGGGAGGGGTTCCACAAGCAGATCCTGGTCAACTCGGCCGGCCTCGGCGAGAACATCGTGATCGCCTTCCCGTCGCTTGACCTCGATCCCGTTCGAGGGGCTGGGGAAGGGCCGGCGGGTCCTCGTCGGCGAGGAGGACATCGACCTGGTCGAGCAGCAGGCGCAGGGACTGGCCGGGATCTCCGGCGAGTACGCCGACACCTTCCGAGTGCTCTACAACGCGCGGACGCTGCCGGTCGACGTCTCCGGGGTCCGCCCGGTCTTCGGCGAGTTGCGCAACCTGATCCCGCAGGACGGGGGGCGCTTCGTCAACCTCCTCGACGAAGCGGGCCAGCGCCGCGTGATCTTCGTCGGGAACGAGCTGGCCAGGGAGATGTTCGGCAGCACCGACCCGGTGGGGCAGACGGTCATGCTGCTCGGCTCGCCCTTCACGGTGATCGGCGTGCTGAAGGAGAAGACGCAGGACTCGAGCTACAGCGGCCGCGACAAGGACAAGGCCTTCGTCCCGGGCTCCACCTTCCGCGCGCTCACCGGGGCCAAGTACGTCGACAACGTGATCTTCAAGGCCAGCAGCAGCCGCGCGACGGAGGGGCTGAAGAGCGACGTCATCCGGGTCCTGGCCGGGCGCCACCACTTCGACCCGAAGGACAAGGAAGCGCTCCAGATGTGGGACACCACCGAGGGCTTCCAGTTCATCGACACCTTCATGCTCGCGTTCCGGGCCTTCCTCGGGATCGTCGGGTCGCTGACGCTGGTCGTCGGCGGGATCGGCGTGTCGAACATCATGAACGTCGTGGTCGAGGAGCGGAGCCGCGAGATCGGGATCAAGATGGCGCTCGGGGCCCGCTCGAAGTCGATCCTGCGGCAGTTCATGGCCGAGACGATGCTGGTCACGCTGGCCTCCGGCGCGGTCGGACTGCTGGTCGCGGCTGGAATCTGCGCCGTCTTTCCCGAGGGCTTCCGGGAGTACGTCGGGAAGCCCGAGATCTCGCCGAGCGTGGGCCTGCTGACGGCGGGGCTGCTGGGCCTGATCGGGTTCCTCGCCGGCTACTTCCCGGCCCGCGACGCGTCGCGCCTCGACCCCGTCGTGGCGATGAAGCTCTAGGGGGAGCGATGCGCCTCGGCCTGGTCTTTCAGCTCTTCCTGGCCTCGTCCCGCGTGCAGAAGAAGCGCGCCGTGCTGACGATCGCGTCGATCGCCTGGGGCTCCGTCGCGCTGCTGCTCCTGCTGGCGTTCGGCGAGGGGCTGAAGCAGCAGCTGTCGCGCGGCAGCGCCGGGATGGGGACCAACCTCGCGGTGCTCTGGATGGGCGAGACCAGCAAGCCCTGGCAGGGGATGCCGGTCGGGCGGCCGATCCGCCCCCGGGTGGACGACGTCAACCTGCTGCGCGAGCGGATCCCGGGCCTGCTCGGGATCGTCGCCGAGATGCGCAACTGGCGGACGGCCTTCACCTACGGCTCGAAGACCGTCAACGGCCGCCTGACGGGCTCCTCGCCCGAGTACGGCGAGCTGCGGAACTACTACGCCGAGCCGGGCGGGCGGTTCACGAACGCGCTGGACGAGGCCGAGAAGCGGCGGGTGATCTTCCTCGGCAACGAGCGCGCCAAGGAGATCTTCGGCGGACGAGGACCCGGTGGGGAAGACGCTGCTCGTCAACCAGACCCCCTTCACGGTGATCGGCGTCATGCGGCGCAAGATCCAGATGGGGACCTACGGCGGACCGGACGCGGAGAACGCGTTCATCCCGCTCTCGACCTACGTCTCCATGTTCGGCTCGGACCGCGTCGGGAACATCGTGCTGAAGCCGGAGCAGGCGGCGGAGATGGCCCGCGTCCTGACCGACGTGCGCAAGATCATGGGGGCCAAGTACGGCTTCGACCCCACCGACGAGAAGGTCTTCCCGACCTGGGACACGGTCGAGAGCGGCTCGGTGATGCGCAACATCCTGATCGGGATCCAGCTCTTCCTCGGCGTGATCGGGGCGCTGACGCTGATGATCGGCGGCGTCGGGGTGGCGAACATCATGTACGCCACGGTCAAGGAGCGGACGCGCGAGATCGGCGTGAAGATGGCGCTCGGCGCGCGGCCGGCGTGGATCGTGGGGCCGCTGGTGCTCGAGGGGCTGCTCTACACCGTGGTCGGGGGCGCGATCGGCCTGCTGCTCGGCACGACCCTGATCGTGCTGATCGGGCTGATCCCGACGGCGGGCAACGACGCGCTCGAGTTCCTCGGCAAGCCGACGCTGTCGCCGATGATCGGCGTGGCGACCGCCGCGATCCTCGGGCTGGTCGGTCTCCTGGCGGCGTACTTCCCGGCGCGGCGGGCCGCGTCGGTCGACCCGGCGCAGACGCTGCGCTACGAGTGAGGTCCCGGATGAGCAGCTTCCCGCGGCGGAGGAACGGTCAGAGGTCGACGGACGACGGCGTCGTCATCCGCATGGCCGGGATCCGGAAGGTCTACGACACCGGCAAAGTCAAGGTCGAGGCCCTGCGCGGGATCGACCTCGTCGTGCGGCGCGGCGAGTTCATGGCCGTGGTCGGCCCGTCGGGCTCCGGGAAGTCGACGCTGATGAACCTCGTCGGGTGCCTCGACACGCCGACGGAAGGCGAGTACGAGCTGTGCGGCCAGCCGATCGCGTCGCTCTCCCGCGACGGGCTGGCCGACGTCCGGAACCGGCGGGTCGGCTTCGTCTTCCAGAGCTTCAACCTGCTGCCGCAGATCTCCGCGTTCGAGAACGTCGAGATGCCGCTGCTCTTCGGCGGGGTCTCGCGCCGCGAGCGACAGGAGCGGGTCACGGACCTGATGGCGCGCGTCGGGCTGGCCGACCGGATGGACCACAAGCCCACCGAGCTGTCGGGCGGCCAGATGCAGCGCGTCGCGATCGCCCGGGCGCTGGCGATGGAGCCCGACATCGTCCTGGCGGACGAGCCGACCGGGAACCTCGACACCTCCTCGGGCGGCGACATCATGGGGCTCTTCGAGGAGCTCTGGCGCCAGGGAAGGACCCTGGTGGTGATCACCCACGACAAGGCGCTGGCCCGGCGGGCCGGCCGGATCGTCGAGGTCCGGGACGGGCTGATCCTGCGGGACGAGCCCACCGGGGCCGCCAGCCCGGCCCCGCTCGTGCAGGAAGCGGCTGTGTAGTTCGGCGCGAAGGGGCCGGGTGCAACCTTCCGGGAGACCCGGGCGTCTCACGGATGAGAACCACGGGAGGAAGACCACGATGCGCACGAGACGTTCGATCCTGATCCTGGCCGGCGTGCTGGCCGGACTGCTGGCCGCGGCGGCCATCGAGGCCTCCGCCGAGACGAAGATCGAGAAGGAGTTCCCGCTCGCCGCCGGCGGTTCGTTCGTCCTGGAGACGGACGGCGGGCCGGTTTCGGTCCGGGGCGGGGACCGGGCGACGGCCCGGATCGTCATCACCTCGAAGGCCGACGACGTCGAGAGCCTCTACGACTTCAGGTACGAGACCAGCCCCCAGCAGGTCAAGCTGGTCGTCAAGCGCAAGGGGAGCGCGATCGGCTCCTGGTTCTCGATGGGCCGGAACGACGGTCTGGGCTTCGAGATCCAGCTGCCGCGCGGCGCCCGCTGCGAGGTCGGGACCGCGGGCGGACCGATCACCGTGGTCGACATGGCCGCCGGGGTCACCGCCGACACCTCCGGCGGCCCGATCGACGTGCAGCGGGTGAAAGGGGCGGTGAAGGCCGACACCTCCGGCGGCCCGATCTCGATCGAGGACGTCGACGGACCGGTCGCGGCCGACACCTCCGGCGGCCCGATCCACATCGCGAAGGTCACGGGCGACATCTCGGCCGACACCTCGGGCGGCGGGATCGACATCGTCGACGCCGGCGGGAAGGTGACCGCGGACACCTCGGGCGGCCCGATCTCGGTCAAGTTCGCCCCCGGAAACGCGAAGGGCGGCTCGCTCGAGACCTCCGGCGGCGGGATCACGATCACGGTCGACGCGACCGCCCGGCTGACGATCGACGCCTCGTCCAGCGGCGGGAACGTGACCTGCGACCTGCCGGTGACGGTCGTCGGCGAGCGGGACCGCTCGGAGCTGAAGGGCGACGCCAACGGCGGCGGCGCACTGCTGCGCGCGAGTTCCTCCGGCGGCGGGATCCGGATCTCCGCGCGGTAACAGCCCGGACGGGCCGCCACGGAGGGCGGCCCCTGCAACTCGCTCCCGACCAGCCTGTAGGGGCCGGCCTCCGTGCCGGCCCGACTCACCAGATCCCGAGCACGTCCTTGACCTCGTCGGAGGCCATCAGCGCCGGGTTCCAGGGCGGCTCCCAGACCAGCTCGACCTTGACGTTCTCGACCCCGGGGATCAGCGCCACGACCTCGTGCACGGTCGAGAGGATCATCGGGCCGAAGGGGCAGCCGGGGGAGGTGAGGGTCATCTTGACCGTGACGTCCTTCCCCTCCGCGCCGATCTCGGCGTCGTAGACCAGGCCCAGGTCGACCACGCCGAGCCGCAGTTCGGGGTCCTGGACCGGCTGGAGCGCCTCGAAGACCCGGTCCCTGGTGACGGCGGTTTCGTTCATGTCGATTCCACGCGGGACAACGCCTGTTCGAGCGTCGTCCACGGAAGGAGCGCGCACTTGATGCGCACCGGGAAGTTCTTGACCCCCTCGAGCACCTCGAGGTCGCCCATCTCGACGCCGTCTCCAGGCGCCTGGCCCTGCATCATCGCCTTGAACCCGGCGAGCAGGTGCCGCGCTTCCGCGACCGTCCGGCCGCGCAGCGCCTCGGCCAGCAGCGAGCCCGAGGCCACGCTGATCGAGCAGCCCCGGCTGCGGACCGAGAGGTCGCGGATCACCCCGTCGTCGACCTCCAGCTCCAGCGTCAGCTCGTCGCCGCAGAGCGGGTTGAAACCCTCCTCCCGAACGTCCGGATCGGCTAGGGGCTTCGCCCCGCGCGGCGAACGGTAGTGGTCCAGGATCACTTCGCGATACAGGTCGTCGAGCTCAAGCGACATGTCCCAGGTACTCCCGTGCGTGTCGGATCGCCTGCACCAGGAGATCGACCTCGTCGCGCGTATTGTAGATCCCGAAGCTGGCCCGGGCCGTGGCCGGGACGCCCAGCCGTCGGGCCAGCGGCATCGCGCAGTGGTGGCCGGCGCGCACCGCCACCCCCTGCCGGTCGAGGATCGTCGCCAGGTCGTGCGGGTGCACGTCGCGGTCGAAGAACGAGACCAGCGCGACCCGCTCGGCGGCGTCAGGCGGCCCGTAGACCGTCAGCGAGGGGATCGTCGCCAGCCGCGCGAGCGCGTACTCGGCGAGGCACTCGGAGTGGACCCGCACCGGCTCCATCCCGACCAGGTCGAGGTACTCGACCGTCGCGCCGAGCGCGACGGCGTCGGCGATGTTCGGCGTGCCCGCCTCGAAGCGGTGGGGCGGCCGGGCGAAGGTCGAGCCCTCCTTGGTGACGCGGTCGATCATCTCGCCGCCGCCGAGGAAGGGCGGCATGGCGTCGGCCAGGGCCTCGGTGACCACGAGGCAGCCGATCCCGGTCGGCCCGTACATCTTGTGACCCGAGAAGACCATCGCGTCGCAGTCGAGTTCGCGGAAGCGGACCGGCATCTGCGGGACCGTCTGGGTCGCGTCGAGCACGGTCAATACCCCCGGGCTCACGCAGCGCGCCTCGGCGAACAGCTCGGCCACCGGGTTGATCGTCCCGAGGACATTGGAGGCGTGGATCAGCGAGACGACCTTCGTCCGCGGCGAGAGCAGGCGCCGGAACTCCTCCCGGTCGAGCCGCCCTTCGTCGTCGACCGGCGTCCAGCGCACGACGATCCCGCGCTCGGCCGCCAGCATCTGCCAGGGCACGATGTTGCTGTGGTGCTCCATCTCGCTGATCAGCACCTCGTCGCCGGCGGCGAGGTGCGCGCGGCCCCAGGCGAACGCGACGAGGTTCAGCCCCTCGGTCGCGTTGCGGGTGAAGACCAGCTCCTCGGGGCGGTGCGCGCCGACGAAGGCCGCGACGCGGCGCCGGGCCTGCTCGTAGAGGTCGGTCGCCTCTTCGGCCAGGGTGTGAATGCCGCGGTGCACGTTCGCGTTGTGGCGCTCGTAGAACTCCACCAGCGCGGCGATCGTGTGGCGCGGCTTCTGCGTCGTGGCGGCGTTGTCGAGGTAGACGATCGGCCGGCCGTGCACCAGCCGCGCGAGCACGGGAAAGTCGGCGCGGATCCGCGCCGCGTCGAAGTCCTTGCCGCAATCCACCCGGCAGTTGAAGGACGGGAGGGGGAAGCTGACGGACATGGACCGCCTCCTTTCGCGCCGTCTACCGGGCCAGCCGCGCGTCGACCCGGCCGCGGACTTCCTCGCGCACGGCGTCGTCGGGAATGCGCGCGAGGAGCGGCTCGAAGAAGCCGCCGACGATCATCCGCTCGGCCTCGGGCCGCGCCAGGCCGCGCGCCGCGAGGTAGAAGAGCTGCTCCTCGTCGATCGGGCCGACCGTCGCGCCGTGGCTGGCCTTGACTTCGTCGGTCAGGATCTCCAGCTCGGGGATCGAGATCGCGTGGGTGGTCTCGTGGAGCAGGAGGTTCCGGTTCTCCTGGTAGGCCTCGGAGTGGACCGCGTCGTGCGCGATCCGCAGCATCCCGGTGAAGGCCGACCGCGCCCGGTCCCGGAGCGCGACGCGCAGGTTGAGCCGGCTCGTCGTGTGCGGCGCGAGGTGCTCGAGGACGGCGTGGTGATCGAACTGCTGCCGCCCGACGCCGAAGACGACCCCCATGAACTCGACGTGCGCCCCCTCGCCGGCCAGCTCGGCCGCGAAGTCGGACTTGATCGAGGCGCCGCCGAAGGCGGTGAAGACGACCTCCATCGCGGCCTGCCGGCCCAGCCGGGCGCGGGCGGTCGTGGTTCCGGAGGCTCCGGCAGGGAGGTCCTGGAGCTGGACCAGCGTCAGCCGGGCGCCGTCGCCGACGACCCACTCGAGCGTGCGGTGCACCAGCGGCGCGTCGGCGGCGTGTCCGTCGTCCGCGAGCTGCTCGTCGATGAAGACCGCCTCGGCCCCCTCGCCGAGCACGCAGAGGGTGCGCGGCACGACGACCCCGTCCCCGGCGTAGCGCCGCAGCCGGACGATCGGGCGGGTCAGCTTCACGCCGGCCGGGATCTCGAGGTAGAGCCCGCCCGACCAGAGCGCCGCGTTGAGCGCGGTGAACGGCGAGTCGTCCGCGGGGACGAGCCTGCCGAGCGCCGAACGGACGGCTTCCGGGCGCTCGGCGGCGGCGCGGGAGAGATCGATCGCGATCACGCCGGCGCGCTCGGCCTCGGGGTCGAGGACGATCCCCCGGGGATCGAATGCGGCGTGCGCCAGCGCGCGGTCGCCCGGCATCAGCCTCGCAGGGTCGGTGTAGCGCCAGCGGTGCCGCGCCCGGTCGGGCAGCGCGGCGGCTTCGAACGCGCCCCACGCCGCGGCGCGCGCCTCGCGCAGCCAGGCCGGCTCGCCGGCCGCCAGTTCGTCGATCGTGCGGAGGCCCGGGTGGGCCAGTGCATCCTTCGTCACGGGTCCCTCCGGTCTAGCCGACCGAGCCTTCCATCTCCAGCTCGATCAGCCGGTTCAGCTCCACGGCGTACTCCATCGGCAGCTCCTTCGTGAACGGCTCGATGAAGCCGTTGACGATCATCAGCGTCGCCTCCTCGGGAGTGAGGCCGCGGCTCATCAGGTAGAAGAGCTGCTCCTCGCCGACCTTGCTGACCGTGGCCTCGTGCTCGACGCGCACGTCCTGGTCCGCGATCTCCATCGTCGGGTAGGTGTCGGAGCGCGACTCGGGGTCCAGGATCAGCGCGTCGCAGTGGACGTTGACCTTGCAGCCGTGGGCCCCGGGGTGGACCTTGACCATCCCGCGGTAGGAGCCGCGGCCGCCGTCCTTGGAGATCGACTTGGTGGTGATGCGTCGAGGTCGTGTTCGGCGCCGCGTGGATCACCTTCGCGCCCGCGTCCTGGTGCTGGCCCTTGCCGGCGAAGGCGACCGACAGGACCTCGCCGTGCGCCCGCTCGCCGACCAGGTAGATCGCCGGGTACTTCATCGTCAGCTTGGAGCCGAGGTTCCCGTCGACCCACTCCACCCGCGCGTCGGCGTGGGCCACGGCCCGCTTGGTGACCAGGTTGTAGACGTTGTTCGACCAGTTCTGGATCGTCGTGTAGCGGATGTAGGCGCCCTCCATCGCGATCAGCTCGACGACCGCCGAGTGGAGCGAGTCGCGGCTGTAGACCGGCGCGGTGCAGCCCTCGATGTAGTGCACCGAGGACCCTTCGTCGGCGATGATCAGCGTCCGCTCGAACTGGCCCATCTTCTCCGCGTTGATCCGGAAGTAGGCCTGCAGCGGGATCTCGACCTTGACGCCCTTCGGCACGTAGATGAACGAGCCGCCCGACCAGACCGCGGTGTTGAGCGCCGCGAACTTGTTGTCGTGCGGCGGGATCACCGTGGCGAAGTACTTCTGCACGATCTCCGGGTGCTCGCGCAGCCCGTCGTCCATCGCCATGAAGATCACGCCCAGCTGCTCCAGCTCCTCGTTCATCGAGTGGTAGACGACCTCGGACTCGTACTGGGCGGTGACGCCGGCCAGGAACTTGCGCTCGGCCTCGGGGATGCCGAGCCGGTCGAAGGTCTTCTTGATCTCGCTCGGGACGTCGTTCCAGTCGGTCGGCTGGCGATCCTCGGGACGCATGTAGTAGGTGATGTCGTCGAAGTCGATGTCCTGCAGGAGCGCCGTGTTGCCCCAGGTCGGCATCGGCTTGGCGAGGAAGACCTGGTAGGCCTTGAGCCGCAGCTCGGCCATCCAGTCGGGCTCGCTCTTGATCGCCGAGATCTCGCGGACGACGTCCTCGGTCAGGCCGCGGCCGGTGTCGTAGACCTTCCGCTCGGGCATCGAGAAGCCGTACTTCTCCTCGTAGTCCTGGTTGAAGTCGAGGTCCTGGCGCGGGGTCGTGCTCATCGTGCCGCCTCCTTGATGCCGAAGTCCTCTTCGAGCCACTCGTAGCCGCGTTCCTCGAGCTGCTGCGCGAGGTCCGCGCCGCCCGAGCGCACGATCCGGCCCTCGATCATCACGTGGACCCGGTCGGGCACGACGTAGCGCAGGATCCGCTGGTAGTGCGTGACCACCAGGAAGCCGCGCTCGGGCGAGCGCAGCCGGTTGATCCCCTCCGAGACGACCCGCAGGGCGTCGATGTCGAGGCCGGAGTCGGTCTCGTCCAGCACCGCGAGAGCCGGCTGGAGCAGCGGCATCTGCAGGATCTCGAGCCGCTTCTTCTCGCCGCCGGAGAAGCCGTCGTTGACGTAGCGGGTGGCGAACGCGTGGTCGATCCCCAGCTCGTCCATCGCGGCCGTCACGGTGCGGCGGAAGTCCTTGAGCGGCAGCGTCGGCCCCGCGCGCGGCGCGCACCGCGGCGCGCAGGAAGTTGGCGACGGTCACGCCGGGGATCGCCATCGGGTACTGGAACGCGAGGAAGATCCCGCGGCGCGCGCGCTCATCGGTGGCCAGCTCGGCGAGGTCCTGCCCCTGGAACACGATGCGGCCGCCGGTCACCTCGTAGCGGGGGTGGCCCATGATCGCGTTCGAGAGGGTGCTCTTGCCGCTGCCGTTGCGGCCCATCAGGGCGTGGACCTCGCCGCGGTTCACGGACAGGTTCACGCCGCGCAGGATCGCCTTGCCCTCGACGCGCACGTGGAGGTCTTCGATCTGGAGCAACGGGGAGGCGGACGGGTGGCTCATGGCAGGGTCCTTCTCAGCGGGATTCGGCGACCGAAGCGGGCGCGGCCGGCAGCCGGCGGCCCGGGGGAGGGAAGCGCCGGCGGCGATCTCGCCGGCGATGCGTCGCACGCGGTCGTCGACGTGCGCCTCGGAGATCGCGACGACGTCGTCCAGCGTGACCGCGGACAGGAAGTTGTGGATCAGGCCGCCGAGCTGCTCCCAGACCGGGCGCAGGCCGCAGCCGGCATCGTGCACGCAGCCGGCACCATCGGCGCCGCTCTTGCAGCGCTCGAACTCGAAGACCGCGCCGTTCATCCCTTCGATGATCTCGGCGACGGCGATCTCCTGCGGCGGTCGGGCGAGCAGGTACCCGCCCTCCTTGCCTCTCAGGCTGGTGACCAGTCCGATCGCACGCAGTCGGGACAGGATCTTGGCGGCGTTCTCGAGCGACAGGCCCTCGGCCGCGGCGATCTCGCCGATCGTCAGCTTGCGCTGCGAGCGGGCGAGCTGCGCCAGGCAGCGGATCCCGTACTCCTCGAGGGTGCTGATCTTCATCGCGGAGTCTCCCGTGACGAGGCGTCGATCGGGAGTAGTCTACGCAATCTGGAAAGAATCGTCAAGTTTATCTAAACGGTTCTATTCCCTGGACTTGAGAGGGGGCGCCGCCGCTACGGGCAGGTACTCCCCGGGCTCCGCGGGGTCCCGTTCGAAGACCGCCCCAGCGACCCGGCGCCGCCCGCGAAGTCCCCCGAGGCGAGGTACCCGAAGGCGGTCCCGGGGGCCGGGTTCTCGGCCACCGGCGTGTACAGCGTGCGGACGCTGTTGTGGTAGCACTCGCCGGCGTTCGGCGGCGGGCCGGGCCCGGCCAGCGTGCTGCGATAGACCTGGTAGGAGAGAGCGTTCTTCTCGACCTCCCACAGGACCCAATCCCACGGTGCACCCTGCGCCCCGCGGGGGCGCATGAACAGCCGCTCGTTCAGCCGGTCGTCCCCGTCGCAGACGTTGCCGGTGTTGTCGCCATCGTCGTCCGCCTGGTTGCGGTTGGGGGCCAGCGTGCAGTTGTCGTCGCAGTTCTGGGTCTGCCCCGGCAGGCAGGGCTTGTCGCCGATGCGACCGCTGTTGTCGCCGTCGTTCCTGATTCCGTCGTTGTCGGCGTCCGGGTCGGAGTTGTTGGGCGTCCCGTCGCCGTCCTCGTCGGGATCGCAGCGTCCCTGCTTCCCGTCGCCGTCGATGTCGGGTTCCCCGAGGTTGGCCGCGGTCGGACAGGTGTCGCAGACGTCGCCGATTCCGTCGGCGTCGGTGTCCTTGTTCGTCGGGTCGGCAACGAAGGGGCAGCGGTCGAGCTGGCCACAGAGCCCGTCGCCGTCCTTGTCGTTGAACGCGTCCTGCGCGCAGGTGTCGCAGGTGTCGCCCTTGCCGTCGAAGTCGGCGTCGACCTGCGAGGGGTTGGCCGTGCTCGGGCAGTTGTCCAGGCAGTTCCGGACTCCGTCCGCGTCGGTGTCCTGCTCGGTCGGTGGCACGGCCGGCCACGTGGGGTCGCTGCAGTCGTTGTTCTTGCCGTCACAGAGCTGGGGCGCGCCGGGGAAGACCGAGGGATCGGCGTCGTTGCAGTCGCCTCCCGGCTGGCAGGTGGCGCTCTTCACGCCGTCGCCGTCGGCGTCCGGGCACGTCGCAGCGCACTCGGGATCCGCGGCGTCGGTCAGCGTGTCGCAGTCGTCGTCCAAGCCGTTGTTGCAGACCTCCGGCTTGCCCGGCCGCACGTTCGGATTGGCGTCGTTGCAGTCCCCCTGGCACTCGGCCAGGCCGTCGACGTCGTTGTCGACCTCGGTCGGCGGGACCGTCGGCCAGGAGGCGTCGCTGCAGTTGTTGTTCTTGCCGTCGCAGAGCTGTGGCGCTCCGGGGTAGATCGAGCCGTCGGCGTCGTTGCAGTCGCCGCGGCACTCGGAGGTGCCGTCGGCGTCGTTGTCGACCTCGGTCGGCGGGACCGTCGGCCAGGACGGCGTCGCTGCAGTTGTTGTTCTTGCCGTCGCAGAGCTGCGGCGCTCCGGGGTAGATCGAGCCGTCGGCGTCGTTGCAGTCGCCCCGGCACTCGGAGGTGCCGTCGGCGTCGTTGTCGACCTCGGTCGGCGGGACCGTCGGCCAGGAGGCGTCGCTGCAGTTGTTGTTCTTGCCGTCGCAGAGCTGCGGCGCCCGGGGTAGATCGAGCCGTCGGCGTCGTTGCAGTCGCCCCGGCACTCGGAGGTGCCGTCGGCGTCGTTGTCGACCTCGGTCGGCGGGACCGTCGGCCAGGACGGGTCGCTGCAGTTGTTGTTCTTGCCGTCGCAGAGCTGCGGCGCGCCCGGGTAGATCGAGTTGTCGGCGTCGTTGCAGTCGCCGCCCGGCTGGCAGGTGGAACTCTTCACGCCGTCGCCGTCCGCGTCGGGGCAGGTGGGGACGCACTCCGGATCGGCCGCGTCGGTCAGCGTATCGCAGTCGTCGTCCAGCCCGTTGTTGCACACTTCCGGCTTGCCCGGCCGCACATTCGGATTGGCGTCGTTGCAGTCCCCCTGGCACTCGGCGAGGCCGTCGGCATCGTTGTCGACCTCGTTCGGCGGGACCGTCGGCCAGGAGGCGTCGCTGCAATCGTTGTTCTTGCCGTCGCAGAGCTGCGGCGCGCCCGGGTAGATCGAGCCGTCGGCGTCGTTGCAGTCGCCCCGGCACTCGGAGGTGCCGTCGGCGTCGTTGTCGACCTCGTTCGGCGGGACCGTCGGCCAGGACGGATCGCTGCAGTTGTTGTTCTTGCCGTCGCAGAGCTGCGGCGCGCCCGGATAGATCGAGCCGTCGGCGTCGTTGCAGTCGGAGCAGGCCGGATAGGTATCGCCGTCTCCATCGGCCTGGGTGCCTGGAAGGTAGCGGCTGCCGCTTCCCAGCGTGCTGCCGCCGAGGCCGCCCCACGCGATCATCGCGCTGCCCGTCCACGCCGCGGCATGGAGATGGCGCACGGACGGCGCCTCGACGAGCGTCGTGGGAGACCAGGTGTCGCCCGCGAGCCCGTAGCGGCCGCCGCTCCTCAGGCTCCCGCTCCCGAGCCCGCCCCAGACGATCATCTCGCCGCCCGCCAGCACCGCGGTGTGGTAATAGCGCGGGGCGGGGGCGCCGACCGACGGGAGCGCGGTCCAGGTGTCGTCCGCGGCGCGGTAGCGGCTGCCGTCGCCGAGCTGACCGGCCCCGTAGCCGCCCCAGACGATCATCTCGGTCCCGGTCCAGACCGCGGTGTGGTGATATCGCGGCGGCGGCGCGCCGCCGGTCCGCATCGAACTCCAGCTGTCGGTCACCGGGTTGTAGCGCCGGCCGTCGCCGAGGATCTCCGCCGACTCGCCGCCCCAGACGATCATCTCGCTGCCGGTCCAGACCGCGGTGTGCCAGCGCCGGAAGGAGGGCGCGGTGCTGGTGTCCGTCGGCAGCCAGCTGTCGGCGACGGGGTCGTAGCGGCCCCCGGTGTCGGTCGGGATCCCGGTCTCCTTGCCGCCCCACACGATCACCCGGCTGCCGGTCCAGACGGCCGAGTGGCCCCAGCGCGGCGTCGGCGCGCCGTTCGACGCGGTGGGAGCCCAGCTGTCTCCGGCCGGGCTGTAGCGCGCACCGCTGTTCAGCTTGGTGTCTTCGGCCTGGCGCCCGCCCCAGACGACGAGGCGCGAGCCGGTCCAGCTTGCGGTGTGATCCTTGCGCGGGGCCGGGGCGGAGGCCGCGCTCATCGACCGCCACGCGTCGGTGGCGGGCTCGTAGCGCGCGCCGTCGCCGAGGTCGACCTCGTCCGCACCGCCCCAGACGATGAACTCCGCGCCGGTCCAGGACCCGGTGTGGCGGGAGCGTCGCAGTGGTCCCGATCCGTGCGACGTGGGCTGCCAGGCGACGGACTGCGGGTTGAAGCGGCCGCCGGTGTCCTCGTAGCGCGTCGCGCTGCGACCGCCCCACACGATCATCTCGCCGCCGCCGAAGACCGCGGCGTGGAAGCGGCGGGCGGCCGGAGCGCCGGTCACGGGCAGTTCGGCCCAGCTGTCCGCGAGCGGGTCGTACGCCGCACCCGTCGCGAGCAGTTCGCCGACGCTCGAGGACTCGCCTCCCCAGACGAGAATCCGCGAGCCGGTCCAGACCGCCGTGTGATAGCGGCGGCCGGCCGGAGGATTGACCTCGCTGGTCAGGAGCCAGGTGTCGGCCACGGGATCGTAGCGGCCGCCTGACGCGAAGTACGAGGTCGCGTTCGCCCCGCCCCAGACCACCAGCGCGGCGCCGGTCCAGACCGCCGTGTGCTGCCGCCGCGGCGCCGGTGCGTTCAGTCCGGAGAGCGGTCGCCACGCGCCCGTTGCCGGGTTGAACGCCGCGCCGTCGCCGAGATAGCTTCCGAGGTCGAAGCCGCCCCAGACCAGCATCTCGGACCCGCTCCAGGCGCCCGCGAAGTCCTTGCGCGGCGAGGGGGCGCCCGCGGTCGGAAGCGTGGACCAGGTCCCGCTCGCCGGGCTGTAGCGTCCCCCGTCGTCGAGGTTGGTGAAGTCGGGGCCTTCGCCGCCCCAGACCAGCATCGCGGTGCCGGTCCAGACCGCGACGTGACGCGAGCGTGCAGCGGGCGCGCCCGCGGTGGGGATTGCGCTCCAGCTGTCGGATGCCGGGTCGTAGGCTGCACCGGTGTCGAGCGGGTCGCCGGCGATCCCGCCCCAGACCAGCATCGCGGTGCCGGTCCAGACGGCGGTGTGCCACGAGCGCGGGGCCGGGGCGCCCGTCTGCGGCAGCGTGCGCCAGCTGCCGGTCGCGGGATCGTAACGGCCGCCGGTGCCGAGCGGCTCACCGGCGCGGCCGCCCCAGACGATCATCTCGGCCCCGGTCCAGACCGCGGTCGGCCCCTCGCGCGGATCGGGGAGGTCGTCGAGGCTCGCGCCGCTCCAGGACTCGTTGCAGCCGTCCGGGGCGTCGGGACCCAACGGAGCGAGCGGCGAGGGAAGGGGAAGGTCGGCCAGCATCTCGCGCGTCAGGTTCGGCGCGACGGGGACGGCGTCGTAGGCCGACGCCGCGCCGGACCACCATTCCGGGAAGGAGACCGTGGGCGCAGCGTAGCGCGCCACCTCGATCGCGCCGCATTCCCCCTGCGCGAGCCGGACCTCGACCAGAACTGCGCTGGCGGTCATCACGACCGGGCCGGGCCGGCCGGTCCCGGCCCAGCGGTCCCGGAGTTCTTCCCAGCGAGCCGCGTCATCGACAACCTGCGCGTCGTCACGCCTCAGGACCGTCGCGGGGCACGACGCTGGAGACGATGGAGGCAGGTAGAGGACCGACTCCCGTCGTGCGTGCGGTGCGCGGGGATCGAGCATCCCCGCGTCGAGTTCGGCCCGCAGCGCTTCGATCTCCGTGCGCGCTCCGCGCGAGGCGGACACGCCGGCGTCCCAAAGGGTGCGCAGGCGCCGCTCGACGAGCGCGGGACGCGCCAGCGTCTCGACCACCGCCAGCCGGTCGAAATCGAGCGCTGCAGCCAGGGCCGCGAGCCGCGCCGGATCCCGAGAGCGCTCGACCATGCGGGCCCATTCGCGCTCGATCGCCTGCGGCTCGAGCGGCGCGCCGGTGAGCCCGACCAGGGCCTGCTCCATCCGACGCTCGTCGGCGACGCGGCGGGCGATCTCGTCGAGCGTGGGGATTTCCGCGGCCGGTCCCCGCCAACTCGAGCGAACGGTCTCGACGCGGTGAAGCCAGTCCACGCGCGGGTCGGTGTCGGGAGCGGACAGGGCATCGAGGCCCCCGACGGCGGCCACGAGGAGCGCCACGCCCAGCGCACAGCGCACGAATGCGCGCCATCCCCTCGCCCGGTGTCGCCCGGGGACTGCAGTCATCTCGCTCACGTCCTCGCCCGCGGGCGCCCGGTGCGCCGTCGGAAGGCGCCCGAGCCGTTCGGGTCCCCAGTCCGCGCCCCCGGCTCCGCCTGAAGCTACAGCCAAAGCAGGGAACGGCAACCGGACGGATTGACCCACCCCCGGGCGCGCGCCTAACCTCGGCCTCCCGGCGGTGCCGGGGGGAGGCGAGCGGTGTCAGCGGGAGAGCGGCCCCGGATCCTCGTGACCAACGACGACGGACTGAACGCGCCCGGTCTCGCCTCCCTGGCTTCGGCCCTGACCGCGGTCGGAGAGGTCTCCGTGGTGGCCCCGGAGACCGAGCAGTCGGGCGTCGCGCACGCACTGACCCTGCGCGGACCGCTGCTGGTCAGGGAAGACCGGCCGGGGTGGTACGCGGTCGAGGGGACTCCCACCGACTGCGTGAACCTCGCCTTCCTTCACCTGCTGGGCGCTCCGCCCGACCTGGTCGTCTCGGGGATCAACAACGGCTACAACCTGGCGGACGACATCCTCTACTCCGGGACCGTCGCCGCCGCGCTCGAGGGGCGCACCCTGGGCGCGCCCAGTCTCGCGGTGTCGGTCGACTTCGGCGCGGGAGCGGCGGTTCGCGCGCGGGCAGCCGGGGTCGCGGCGCGCATCGCGCGGATGGTGCTCGAGCGTGGGCTGCCGGCCGACGCGGTGCTCAACGTCAACGTCCCGCCGGAACCGCGCGGGGTGCGCATCACGCGCCAGGGGAGGCGCTCGCTGCGCGACGGCCTGCTCGTGCGCCGTCAAGGCGCGGCGGAGGGGTTCGAGTGGGTCGGGCTCCCGCCGACGGAATGGCTCCCCGAACCGCTGGCCGACCACCAGGCCATCGCCGAGGGGCTGGTCTCGATCACGCCGCTCCACTCGGACCTGACCTTCCACCGCTCGATCCCCGGCTTCGAGCGCTGGGAGTTCGGGGCGGCGGCCGCACCGTGACGGGCCGTCCGTCGACCGCCGCGGTGCGCCGCGCGCGGATGGTCGATCGGCTGCGGGCGCAGGGGATCGCCGAACGGCGTGTGCTCGAGGCGATGGCCGCGGTGCCGCGCGAAGCGTTCGTCCCCGAAGCGCTCCGCGGCCGGGCCTACGAGGACGAGCGGCTGCCGATCGGGGAGGGGCAGACGATGAGCCTGCCCTGGACGGTCGCCCGAATGTGCGAGCTGCTCGGCGCCGCCCCGGGGGCCAGGGTGCTGGAGATCGGCTCCGGCAGCGGCTACCACGCCGCGGTCCTGGCGGCGATGGGGCTGATCGTCTTTTCGGTCGAGCGCCACGCGACGCTGGCCCGGGACGCCGCGCAGCGGCTCCGGTCGCTGGGCTACCTGTCGGCGACCGTGAAGCACTTCGACGGCAGCTACGGCTGGGCGGCGCAGGCCCCGTATTCCGGCATCCTCGTCACCGCGGCGGCCCCCGAAATCCCCTCGGCGCTGGTCGGCCAGCTCGAGCCGGGCGGGCGCCTCGTGCTGCCCCTCGCGCGCGAGCCCGAAGGGCGCGAGCAGCGCCTCGTCGTCGTCACCCTCGACGCGGGGCGGCTGGTCGAACAGGACCACGGCGAGGCCTCGTTCGTGCCGCTGATCGGCCGTTTCGGCTACCCGCGGCGCTCCGGGCTTTGACACCACGCCCCTGATCGGCTAGTTTCCTGCGGCTCAATCGGTCGGGGTGTAGCGCAGCCTGGTAGCGCACCTGCTTCGGGAGCAGGGGGTCCCGAGTTCAAATCTCGGCACCCCGACCAACTCGCATCTCCTCTCTTGCTTCGCACCGGCCGCCCGCAGCGTCTTCGCGGCCAGCGGCCAGCGCGCCCGGTCCCCGCGAGTTACCTGATCCCAGTTGCGGGTTACAATCGGTCCGGTCGGCTCCCTCGCGAGGTCTTCGATGAACGGAGAGTCAGCACTCCCGCCGATCGTGCTCGATCCTCCCGGGCGCGGGCGGATCTACGATTCGATTGCCGAGACGATCGGCAACACGCCCCTGGTGCGAGCGCCGCGGTTGTCGGCGGAACGGGGTGCGGTCGCGGACCTCGTGCTCAAGCTGGAGTTCTTCAATCCGACGGCGAGCGTGAAGGACCGCATCGGGGTGAGCATGGTCCTCGCCCTGGAGGCCGAAGGGAAGATCGGGCCGGGCTCGACGCTGATCGAGCCCACTTCCGGCAACACCGGGATTGGACTCGCCTTCGTCGGCGCGGCGCGCGGCTACAAGGTGATCCTCACCATGCCCGAGTCGATGTCGATCGAGCGCCGGCGGATGCTGGCGCTGCTCGGCGCGCGGCTGGAACTGACGCCGAAGGAGAAGGGGATCAACGGCGCCATCGCGCGGGCCCGGGAACTGCTCGAGGAGATCCCCGGCTCGGTCATGCCGGGGCAGTTCGCCAACCCGGCGAATCCCGAGATCCACCGCCGCACCACGGCCGAGGAGATCTGGCGCGACACCGGCGGCGACGTCGACGCGATCGTCTGCGGGATCGGCACGGGCGGCACGTTCACCGGCGTTTCGCAGGTCCTGAAGCCGCGGCGGCCGGGACTCCGGATGATCGCGGTCGAGCCCACGGCGAGCCCGGTCCTGTCCGGCGGGACGCACAGCCCGCACGTGATCCAGGGGATCGGCGCCGGCTTCGTCCCGGAGGTCCTCGACCGTTCGATGATCGACGAGATCGTGACCGTGACGAACGACGACGCCGTGCAGACGGCGCGTGCGGTCGCGAAGCTGGACGGCATCCCGGTGGGCATTTCCTCGGGCGCGGCCATCTGGGCGGGCCTCGAGGTCGCGAAGCGCCCTGGGATGGCGGGGCGGAGGGTGGTGGTGCTGGTCCCCTCATTCGCCGAGCGCTATCTCTCGACGGTCCTGTTCGAGGGGCTGTAGAGGCTTCCCGGGACAGTTCGAGCGGAAGGCCGGGGCCGGGTGACGGTGGGCTCCGGACACCCCGGGACAGGGTCGGCCGGACTCGTCCCGATCCTTCTGCTTCGCCGAGGCACGATTCGCCGTATCTTCCGTTCAAGCGTGCCGCGGGGCCGCGCCGGTATAGACCTTCCGTCGCCACCGCCCCGGTGCTACGCTCGCCGCTCTGCCGGTCGGGTTTGGGGAGCCCGTCCGCATCGCGGCTGCAGCCGATCGGAGGCCCCTTGATCGCTTGCGCTCGAGTGTCGCGTGTCCTGTCGTGGGTGGGCCTTGCCGTGGCCCTGGTCGCGTGGGCTAGCCCCGCCGCGGCGCAGTGCGGGACGCGCTGGGTCGCCAAGACCGGGAACGACGCGACGAACAGCTGCCTCTCGTCGGCAACTCCCTGCCTTACCATTAATCGGGGCATCTCCGTCGCCTGTGCCAACGACGCCGTCGAAGTCGGCGAGGGTACCTGGGCCGAAGACGTCCTGATCGACCGTGCCGTGTACGTGAACAGTTCCGGGAACAACGCCAACACGATCCTCCGCGGTACCGGCACGACCGACAACGTGCGCATCCTCGCCTCGGGGGCGCAGCTCAACGGCTTCGCGGTGAGCGGTCCCAACGCCGGACACGCCTGCGTACGGATCGGCGATGCGGCCCACCCGGGCGTGCGGACGATTCAGCTGACCAACCTCACGGTGTCGGGCTGCACCGTGGGCGTCGTCGTCGACTCGATCGGGGCGACGGGCGACTGGGTCCGCATCAACGGAAACGCGATCACGAACAACGTCGCCGACGGCTCTCCGAACGGAGGCGTCGGGGTGCTCATGACCGGGGGCGTCGGCCGGATCGAGATCCGGCAGGACACGTTGACCGGAAACGGCGGCCCGGCCGTCAAGCTGCTGGCCGGCAGCAACGGGACCCTCGAACTGGCCGGCGACACGGTCAGCAACAACGGGCTTGCCCTCCTGGCGAGCGGCCACGCCGCGTTCGAGCTCCACGGGGCGACCGACCTCCGGATCGAGGGGAATCTCTTCACCGGGCAGACGGGTCTCGCCGCGGTCGACGACGGCCGCGGCGTGTGGATCGACGGCGCCAACGGTGTCGAATTCTTCTGCAACGAGATGCACCACAACGACGGCGGACTCTCCGTGACCGGCACGGTGACCGGTCTCGCCGCGCTCCAGAACCGCTTCTTCAGCCAGACCGGGCCGGCCGTCGAGATCGGGCCCGGCAGCGCGTCCGGCGTGAAGCTCAACGAGACGATGATCTACTCGAACGGCAGCGGCGTCGTGAACCAGGATTCCGTGCCGGTCGATGCGAAGCACAACTGGTGGGGCTCGGCGAGCGGGCCGTCCGGGGCGGGCGGGACGGGCGACTCGGTCGTCGGCCCGGTCGACGTCGGCAACTTCATCCCGCGCACGCTGCAGCCGGTACTCGCACGCGCGCCCAAGACTTCCGGCTGGTCGCGGGCCACGGGGGCCTGCTACGACACGCTGCAGGGCGCCCTGAATGCCGCCCCGACCGGCAGCCTGGTCCTGATCGGCGCCGGCGAGATCCGGGGCCACGCCACGATGTCGCGCGCGGTCGACCTCGAGGGGGTCCCGGGCGAAGTCCCCCTGCCGTACTGCGACCGCTGCTATCCGGCGATCGTCGATGGCACCCAGCTGTCGGGTCCGCGCACGCCGGCCATGACGATCACCGGCGTCAGCGGCATCACCGTGAAGTACCTCACCTTCCACGGCGCCGGCCTCGGCACCCCGGCCTGCTTCGGCGGCCACCAGGAAGACGAGGTCGGTCTCGATCTTATCGACGTCCGGGACTCGCTCTTCCAGTCGATCGACCTGCGCGAGAACGGGACGACCGAGATCCGGGTGCGTGGCGACTCCGACGGCAATACCTTCGACAACATCTACCTCGACGGGATGATCCGCGACGGCGACAACGAGGACCGCTGCGGCCACCGCTCGCGCGAGGGGTTCCTGTTCGACGGCGGCGCCCGCGTGTGCGAGGGGGGGGCGGGGGCCACCGTCGACCGCAACCGCATCGTCAACTCGAGTACCTATCACATCACCCGCTCGGTCAAGATCCGGTATGGGAACTTCACGGAGATCGCGCGCAGCCGGATCCACGGCGTGCCGAGCGACGAGTGGCCCGAGCCGGACGCCCAGAACGTCTGGATCGAGGCTTCAAGCGACACCTGGATCCACGACAACCCCGAGATCGGGAACCGCGGGGTCAGCAAGGCGATCGCGATCATGGGCAGCCGCTCGTGCGAGGCGGCCGACAGCGCGCGAACCCGCGTGCAGGACACGACTCTCGACATGATCGACCGCTCGGGGATCGGCATCCACCTGATGCACGGGGCGGGCGACAACGGCGCGCCGGTCGATACCGCGGTCTCCTGTTCGACGATCCAGGGGGCCTGGAAGGGCGTCGTCGCCGACTGGGTGGGCGGCGCGACGATCACGCTCAGCGACATCGTCTCCGACACGTCGGGCGTAATCAACAACACCGCCGACACGCTTTTCGCGACGCGGAACTGGTGGGGTTCGGCCAGCGGTCCGTCGGGCTCGGGACCGGGAACCGGGACGAGCGTCTCGACCGGGGTCGACTACGCGAACTACCTGGCCTCATCGTCCCGCGACGACGCCGACAAGGACGGCGCGACCGAATGCCAGGGAGACAGCGACGACGCCAATCCGCTGGTCCACCCGTTCGACGGATGCGACGGGTTCGACAACGATCTCGACGGGACGACGGACGAGGACTTCCAGCCGGCGGTGACGCACTGCGGCCTCGGCGTCTGCGCGGCCTCGGGCGCCAGTTCGTGCGTGGCGGGCCAGGTCCTGGACGGCTGTCAGCCGCTGCCCCCCCAGGCCCCGGACGACGCAACCTGCAACGGGGTCGACGAGGACTGCGACGGTTCGGTCGACGAGGACTACCCGGCCACCCCGACCTCCTGCGGAACCGGCGCCTGCGCGCGGAGCGGCGCGATCAGCTGCGTCAACGGCTCCGTCCAGGACACCTGCGCGCCGGGGAACCCGATTTCTCCGACGGACACGACCTGCAACGGGATCGACGACAACTGCAACGGCCAGATCGACGAAGGATTCGTCGCCGGGCCGTCCAGTTGCGGCCTCGGCGCGTGTCTCTCGACGGGTGTCACCTCGTGTACCGCGGGCGTGCCGGGCGACTCCTGCGTGCCCGGCCCGCCGCTCGCCCCGAGCGACACTTCGTGCGACGGCGTGGACGACGACTGCGACGGCCAGTTCGACGAGGAGTACGTCCCACAGTCGACGTTCTGCGGCGCCGGAGCCTGCGAGCGCGTCGGGGCGACATCGTGCGTCTCGGGCCAGGTGCAGGACAGCTGCGTGCCCGGTCCGCCGAGCGCACCGGACGACCTCTCGTGCAACGGCCTGGACGACGACTGCAACGGCCTCGTGGACGACGGCTACGTCGATCAGCTGACCGTCTGCGGGCGCGGCGTCTGCGCCGCGCTGGGCAGCATCGTCTGCGAGTCGGGGCAGCAGGTCGAACAGTGCACACCCGGCCCTCCCGGCGTGGAGACCTGCAACGGTCTCGACGACGACTGCGACGGCTACGCCGACAACAACATCCCGCAACCCGTCGGGCCGGTTCGGCTCACGGTGGAACGGAATCCGGGCTCCAGCTCGGCGACGATCCGCTGGGACGCAGTGACCGCCGCGCTGATCTACGACGTGCAGCGCGGGTTCGTGTCGCCGCTCCTCCAGGGCGGCGGAGACTTCGCCACCGCGACGGACCTCTGCATGGTCGACAACGTCGACCTGCTGGCCTGGAACGCGGAGGAGGTCCCGGCCGTGGGGGACTCGTTCTGGTACCTGGTTCGGGCCGCGAATTGCGTCGGCGTCAGCAGCTATGACGCGGGAGAGAGCGGACTCGCCGCATCGCGCGATGCGGGGATCGCCGCGTCGCCGAACGCCTGCCCCTGAGCGAGCGCCGCCCCGGTCAGTCCGGGGCGGCGGCCGCGCGGCGAAGCTGCCGCCGCATCCAGAGCTTGTAGGCCGCCGGGAAGACCAGCAGCTCCATCAGGAACGAGGTCGTCAGGCCGCCGATCATCGGGGCTGCGATCCGCTTCATCACGTCCGAGCCGGTCGCGGTCGAGAACATGATCGGCAGCAGGCCGAGCGCCGCTGCCGCCACCGTCATCATCTTCGGCCGGGCCCGCTTGACCGCGCCGTGGAAGATCGCGGCGTCCAGCTCGGCCCCGGTCGAGAGCGCCCCGCGACGCTTCGCGTCGTCGATCGAGAGGTCGAGGAAGAGCAGCATGAAGACGGCGGTCTCGGCGTCGAGCCCGAGCAGCGCGATCATCCCGACCCAGGCCGCGATCGAGACGTTGAAGCCGAGCCAGTGGAACAGCCAGATCGCGCCGATCGCGGAGAAGGGGACGGTCGCCATGACCAGCAGCGACTTGAACGCGGACCGCGTGTTCAGGAACAGCAGCAGGTAGATCAGCGCCAGGGTGACCGGGATCACGATCTTCAGCCGCTCGCGCACCCGGAGCATGTTCTCGTACTGGCCGCTCCAGCCCAGCACGATCCCGGGCGGCAGGGCGACCTGCTCCTGCACCACGCGCTTGGCGTCGTCGACATAGCTCCCGATGTCGCGGCCGGCGATATCGACGTAGACGTAGCCCGTGAGGAAACCGTCCTCGTTGCGCAGCATCGCTGGTCCCGAGACCAGCCGGATGTCGGCGACCTGGCCGAGCGGGACCTGGACCCCCGAGGGCGCCGCCACCAGCACCCGCGCAAGCTCCGAGACGTCGTCGCGCAGCTCGCGCGGATAGCGCAGGTTGACGGTGTAGCGGGCCCGCCCCTCGATCGTCGTCGTCACCGTCTCGCCGCCGATCGCGGTGACGATCGTGTCCTGCAGGTCTCCCACGGTCAGGCCGTAGCGGGCGAGAACGTCGCGGCGCGGCTCGATATCCACGAAATAGCCGCCCGCCACGCGCTCCGCGAAGACGCTTCGCGTCCCGGGAACCTGCTGCAGGACCTGCTCGAGGCGCCCGCCGAGCGCCTCCATCGCGGCCAGGTCCGAGCCCTGGATCTTGATCCCGACCGGGGTTCGGAAGCCGGTCGTCTGCATGTCGATCCGGGCCTTGATCGGCATCGTCCAGGCGTTGGTCACGCCGGGGATCTTCAGGGAACGGTCCATCTCGTCGACCAGTTCCTCCCAGGTGATCCGGTCGGGCCAGAACGGGCGCAGGAGCCGGGCCAGCCAGGCCGGGGCCCAGGCCGAGTACCACGCCGGCCGCGCGCGCCACTCCGACTCGGGCTTCAGGACGACGACCGTCTCCATCATCGAGAGCGGCGCCGGATCGGTCGAGGTGTCGGCGCGCCCGGCCTTGCCGAAGACGCGCTCGACCTCGGGGAAGGAGGCCAGGACGCGGTCCTGCGTCGTCATCAGCTGCTGCGCCTCGCGCACGCCGATCCCGGGCAGCGTCGTCGGCATGAAGAGGATCGTTCCCTCGTGCAGCGGGGGCATGAACTCCCGTCCGAGCTTGAAGTAGACGGGAAGGCTGACGGCCAGCAGGGCGACCGCGATCCCGACCGTGACCCAGGGCCGGCGAAGTGCCATCCGGCAGGCCGGGGCGTAGACCCATTCGATCGCCCGTGAGACCGGGTGGCGTTCCTCCGAGACGTAGCTCCCGACGAAGAGCTTCGTGGTCAGCCAGGCCAGCCAGCGCGGGCGAAAGGAGAAGGGATCGATCCGCGCGAACATCATCCGCAGCGCCGGGTCGAGCGTGATCGCGAGCAGCGCGGCGACCGCCATCGTCAGGTTCTTCGAGGTCGCCAGCGGCTTGAACAGCCGGCCCTCCTGCTCGACCAGCGCGAAGACCGGCAGGAAAGCGACCGCGATCACCAGCAGCGAGAAGAAGACCGAGGGGCCGACCTCCTTCAACGCCGCCAGCCGGACCGCGTCGAAGCTCCCGGGCCGCCCGGCCTGCTGCCAGTGGTAGATCCGGTTGTAGGCGTTCTCGACCTCGACGATCGCCCCGTCGACCAGCACGCCGATCGAGATCGCGATCCCGGCGAGCGACATGATGTTGATCGTCATCCCCGAGTAGTAGAAGGGGATGAACGCGAGCAGCACCGAGACCGGGATCGTCAGGATCGGCACGATCGCCGAGGGGAGGTGCCAGAGGAAGACGAGGATCACCAGCGAGACGATGATCATCGCCAGCACCAGCTCGTGCCGGAGCGTGTCGAGCGCCGAGAGGATCAGTGTCGAGCGGTCGTAGACCGGAACGGCCTCGACCCCGGCCGGGAGCGAGGGAGCCAGTTCCGCGAGGCGCGCCTTCACGCGCCGGATCACGTTGAGCGCGTTCTCGCCGTGGCGCATCACGACGATCCCGCCCACCGTGTCGCCCCGCCCGTCGAGATCCGACACGCCGCGCCGCATCTCGGGCCCGATTTCGACCCGCGCGACGTCCCCGAGCAGGACCGGGACGCCGTTCGGGCCGGTCTTGACCACGATCGAGGCGAAGTCCCGCACGTCCCGGGCGTAGCCGCGGCCGCGGACCATGAACTCGGCCCCGGCGATCTCGAGCAGGCGCCCGCCGGTCTCGTCGTTGGAGCGCCGGATCGCCGTTGCGATCTCGTCCAGGGAGAGGCCGTAGGAGAGCAGGCGGTTGGGGTCGACGGTGACCTGGTACTGCTTGACGAAGCCGCCGATCGACGCGACCTCCGCCACGCCCGGGACCGACTGCAGCGCGAAGCGCACGGTCCAGTCCTGGAGCGAGCGCAGCTCGTCGAGACCGAGGCGGCCGTTCCGGTCGACCAGCGCGTACTGGTAGACCCAGCCGAGGCCCGTCGCGTCGGGACCCAGCTCGGTCCGGACTCCCCCCGGCAGCTGCGGCGTGATCTTCGACAGGTACTCGAGCGTACGCGAGCGCGCCCAGTAGATGTCGGTGCCGTCCTCGAAGATGACGTAGATGAACGAGTACCCGAAGTCGGAGAAGCCGCGCACCGCCTTCACCTGCGGGGCACCGAGCATCGCCGAGACGATCGGGTAGGTGACCTGGTCTTCGATCACGTCGGGCGAACGGTCCCAGCGCGAATAGATCGTGACCTGGGTGTCGGAGAGATCGGGCAGCGCGTCGAGCCGGCTGGCGTCGAGCAGCCGCCAGGCGAGCAGGCAGAGCGCGAGCGTGGACATCAGCACCAGGAAACGGTGCCGGGCCGAGAACTCGATGATCCGCGCGATCACGGGGTGTGTCCCCCGTGGCCGCCGCCGGTCGAACCCGGAGCGGGCGACCCGCCGGGCGCCGGCTGGGCGCCGGCGAACGCGGCGCGCAGGCGCGACTCCGAGTCGAGCAGGAAGTTGGCCTGGACGGCGACCTTCTCGCCTTCCCAGAGACCCGACAGGACCAGCACGTCCCCCTCGCCGCGGGCCCCGAGCGTCACGGTGCGCGGCACGAACGAGGAGTCGACCGACTCGATGAAGACGACCTGCTCGCGTCCCGTGTCGAGCACCGCCGAGTCGGGGATGACGAGCCCCCCGGCCGTGGCGACGTCCAGCGTCACCTGCGCGAACATCCCGGGCCGCAGGGCGAGCCCGGGGTTGGCGAACTCGATCCGGACGGGCAGGGTGCGGGTCGCCGGGTCGAGCGTCGGTGAGAGGAACACGACCCGCCCCTCCAGCGTCCGCGCCGGGTCGAAGGGCAGCGTGACCTGCGCGCGCTGGCCGACCCGGAGCCGCGGGATGTCGGCTTCGAACAGGCTGGCGTCGATCCAGACGCGGGAGAAATCGGTGACCTGGAACAGCTCCGTGCCGGGCTCGACGCGGTGCCCTTCGACGACGTTCTTGACCGTCACGTAGCCCGAGACGGGCGCGGTGAGGGTGACCGTCCGCTGCGGCGGGCCGCCCGACTCCAGCGCCGCGATCGCCGCGGCCGGGACGTCGAGCAGCTGGAGGCGCCGCCGCGCCGCGACGAGCAGTTCCTCCGACGCGCGCCGGACCTCGGGGAGCGACGACGACGCCAGGCGCGCCACGGACTCGCGGGCGCGCAGGTACTCCTCCTGGCTCGCGAGCAGCTCGGGCGAGTAGATCGTGAGCACGGGCGCGCCGGCCCGCACCTCCTGGCCGGTGAAGTTGACGTAGAGCCGTTCGACCCAGCCCTCGACCTTGGTGTGGAGGTGGCGGACCCGGGTCTCGTCGGGCACGACCGTGCCCGCGGTGCGCAGCGCGGTCGCGATCGTCCCCCGGCGCACCGGCACCGTGCGCACGCCGGCGAGCCGGACGCCGCTCTCGCCGAGTTCGGCGGTAGCTCGGGACTCGACTGCGCCGGCGTCTCCCGAGGCCGCGGGAGGGCGCTCGACCGGCACGAGGCGCATCCCGCAGATCGGACAGTCGCCGGGCTGGTCCTTCACGATCTGGGGGTGCATCGGGCAGGTGTAGAGCACTCCCGAAGGCGTGGTCTTCTCGTCGCCGGCGCCGCAGCCCGGGATCGACACGATCACGGCGAGGAGCAGGCTCAGCGCGACGAGCGCAACGGCGCAGCGTCTCATGGCGTCTCTCCGAGGAGCGCGCGGTCGTCGGCGCCCGGCACGAGGGCCTGGATGGCGGCCCAGGCGGTGTAGCGATCGGCTTCGCGGCGCGAGAGCAGGATCCGCGCTTCCAGCCAGGCGTTGAGCTCCTCGACGACGGCGGAAAACTCCCCGCGTCCCGCGACGTAGGCCGCGCGCGCGGCGTCGAGCCCGGCGGTGGCGAGCGGGAGGCTTCCTTCGCGGACCCGCACGAGCTGGCGTTCGGCCTGCCCGCGCAGCGCCTCCGCGCGCGCCGCGGCCGCACGGGCTTCGGCCTCGGCGGCGCGCAGGTCGTGGCGTGCCGCCTCGCTCTCGGCCTGGGCAGCGGCCACCCGGGGTCGCAGCGTGCTCTGTTTCCAGGCCGGCCACTCGACGCCGAAGCGCACGAGCACGACCGGGTCCAGCGATCCGCGGTAGCCGGCCCCGCCGCCGACCGACAAGTCGGGCCGAAGCTCCTCGCGCGCCGCGACGGCGCGGTGCTCGGCCGCGGCGACCGCGGCCTGCGCGGCGGCCACCGGCGCGGCCTCCCGGACCGCGTCGGACGGCCAGCCGGGGGCCGGGAAGACGACCTCCGGCAGGGCCACGAGCGGCGGAATCGTCAACCCGCCCGGGGCATCGACCAGCCGCTCGAGCCGGGCCAGGACCAGTTCCCGCGCCGCATCGAGGTCGATCTCGCGCTCGACCAGGCGGGCGCTCTCGAGCCGCGCCCGGATCGCACCGGTGAAATCGGTCCCGCCCGTCGCGTAGCGCGAGGCGCTGACCTGGCCGAGCAGCTCCAGCAACTCGGCGGCCGATGCAAGGGTGGACCGCTCGGCGTCGATCGCGTACAGCACGGCCCACGCCTCGCGGATCTCGGCCAGGATCTCGCGCCGCAGGACGCGCGCTTCGGCGGCCACCAGCGACTCCTCGGCGGCTGCCGCGCTGCGCCGCGCGGCGCGCTTGCGCGCGCTCGGCAGGCTCTGCCGCAGTTCGACCGCGAGCATCGACATCTCCTCGTCGCCGAGGGTCAGCCGGTCGGCTCCGACGTTCTGGAGCATCGTCTCGAGCATCGGGCCGGGCAGCGCCCCGGCCGGTTCGGCGGCGGCACGGGCCGCGATCAGGCGCTGGTCGAGCGCGGCGAGGGCGGGGCTACCCGCCAGCGCGACGCGAGCCAGTTCGTCGGCGTCGTGCGGTGCGACCGGGTGCGGGCTCTCTTCGGCCGCGGCGGGCAGCGCCAGCGCGGCAACGAGCAGCATCCCGAGGGGAGTCATCCTGTCCACTGTCGTTCCTCGTCCGCGGCGGCACGCGCGGCGCCGCCGCGTTTCGTGCAACACGGCTCCACCCCGCGCGGGCGCGCGGGGTCGTCACGCGGTCACGAGGCCGAGGTCAACAGCGGAAGGTGCAGCAGACGAGAAACAGCGACGGCGCGGCGGCCGCAAGGGCGTTCGGCGCCGTCGCGAAGGACGTGACACCGGCGGCCGCGTCCGGGACGGTCGCGGGGACGGGGACGGGTGCAGCCAGGGAATCGTGCGCGCCCGGCCCGGCGGGGGGGGTGGAGGGCTGGGGCCGCTCCGGCGCCACCGGCGCCCGATCCCGGGCACAACAGCAGCCCGAGGGGCCGCAGGGGTCCGTTCCGGGTGCGTCGCCGTCGCCGCCGGAACAGCGGCAGGCTGCCGGGGCCGCCATCGCGGCGCACCGCATCCCCGCTCCAGCCGGCACGGCCAGGGCGGCGAGCAGGAGGAGCAGGACGGCAGCCCGGAGGATTCTCATCGAGGACTATCTTCGCCCCAAACGGCCCCGGCGGCATGGGGAACCGGCCAGGTTCGCTAGAATGCCCGTCCGAAGCGCCAACTGGCGCGGGAGGTCCGGATGCCGGCGAGGCGCTTCACGGTCCGCGGGAAGGTCCACGGGGTCGGCTTCCGGTCGTTCGCCAAGACCTGCGCCGACGCCCTCGGCGTGACCGGGTGGGTCTGCAACCTGCCGGACGGCGCCGTCCTCGTCCACGCGGAGGGTTCGGAGGAGCAGCTGACCGAGCTCGCGTTCGACCTCTCCCGCGGGTCCCGGTTCGCCCGGGTCCAGGGGATCGAGCCCTCGGACGCCCCCTCGGAAAGCCCTTCGACTTTCTCCATTCTTCGCCAGGAACCGACCTGATGAGCAATTCCGTGCTGAAGGCCCACATCCGCGACATCCCCGACTTCCCCAGCCCGGGAATCCTCTTCCGCGACCTCACCCCGCTGCTCGCCTCGCCGGAGGCGCTCGCGGCCAGCGTCGAGCAGCTCGAGGCCTGGGCCCGTCCCCGCCGGCCGGATCTGATCGTCGGGGTCGAGTCCCGCGGCTTCCTGTTCGGCGCGCCGCTCGCGCTGCGCCTCGGCGTCGGGATCGTGCCGGTGCGCAAGCCGGGCAAGCTGCCGTGGAGGACGCTCACCGAGAGCTACACGCTGGAGTACGGCCAGGGCCAGCTCCAGATGCACGAGGATGCGATCCCCGCGGGCGCCCGCGTGCTCGTGGTCGACGACCTGCTGGCGACCGGGGGGACGGCGGCCGCGACGATCCGGCTCGCGCAGCGGGCCGGCGGTCGAGTCGCCGGGGCGCTGTTCGTGGTGGAGTTGAGCGCCCTGGGCGGCCGGTCGCTGCTCGATGGGGTCGAGGTCCACGCGCTCGTGACCTACTGAGCGCGGGCGGGGGCGAGGGATCACGAGCCCCCGGGCGATTCGTGCACCGAGGAGGGATCGAGGGGCGGCCATTCGGCCGCCCCGTCACCGCGGTGCCATCGGGAGCCAGGCCGAGTCGCTATTCGTCCTTCGCCTTCTTGCGAAGGTCGGCCGCGTGGGCGCGCGCATAGGTCTGGATGTCCTTGAACTGGCCGTCCGCGCTGCGCACGGCGTAGAGCTTCTTGCCGGCGCTGGAGCGCATCACGGTGCGCCGGGCCTTCTTGCGCGCCGTCTTCTTCGCCTTCTTCGTCTTCTTGCGGGCCGGGGCCTTGCGGGTCGCCTTCTTCGCGGCTTTCCTGACCTTCTTCACGGCCTTGGCCTTCTTGGCCTTCTTCACCTTCTTCCGCACGACCTTGCGGGCGGCGGCCTTCCGAGTCGCCTTCTTGACCTTCTTCGTCGCCTTCCTGCGGACCGCCTTCTTCCTGACCGCCATCGTCCCTCCGGGTTGGTCTGCCCTCTTCCGTGGTTCGCACGGGGGCAGGGAAGCCTGCGCCTGGGCGGAGCCTCGCAAACCGCGAGCCGGGAATCAAGAGGGAAAGGAATCGGGGAGGGTCGGTCATCGTCGGACGGGAGCGGCCGGAGAGGGTTCCGCAGGGCGCCTTCCGGGGGGCCGGGCGGAGCGATGTGCCGCCGGCCCTCGGTCGGGTTTAACATGGCCGGCTTTCCGGGCGGGCCCGTAGCTCAGGTGGATAGAGCAACGGTTTCCTAAACCGTGGGTCGGGGGTTCGAGTCCCTCCGGGCCTACCACGCCCGGCCGCGGATGGTTGTTGGCAATCGGGTGGCGCTGCGGCGCCGCAGGAAGTCGGAGAGAGAACGATGGACCGGATCGAGCGCAAGAAGATCAAGCAGGACGAGTTCGTTTCCGAGGGAATGCGCATCTTCCAGTGGATCGAGGACCACCCGACGATGCTCCTCGCCGGCGCGGGGGTCTTCGTCGCGCTGGTGCTCGCGGCCTGGGGGGGCTCGGCGTACATGCGCTCGCGCGACCAGCGCTCGGCCGAACTCCTGGCCCGCGGCCAGGCGGCGCTGAACGCGCCGGTTGTCCAGACCGGGGCGAAGCCGGACGACGCGTACGCGCCGAGCTTCGCGAGCGCCGCCGACCGGTCGCGCGCGGCGACGGAGCGGCTGGGGAAGGCGGCGGCCGCCGGCGGCAAGCCGTCCGCTCTCGCGTCCTACCTGGAGGGGATCGCGCTGCTCGAGAAGGGCGATCCCAGCGGCGCGATCGCGACGCTCGAGAAAGCGGCCCCGGCGCTGAAGTCGGACGCCACGGTGCGTCCCCTGGCCGACGCCGTGCTGGCGTCCGCTTACGACCGGGCGGGACAGCGCGAGAAGGCGCTCGCCGCCTGGCGGCAACTCGGGGAGAAGGACTCGGGGTACCCGCGCGACCTCGCGCTCGTCGGCCTGGCCCGGACGATGGAGGGGGCCGGACAGAAGGACGAGGCCGTGAAGGTCTGGCGCGAGATCGTCGAGACCTTCCCGGAGTCGCCCGTTCGCGAAACCGCAACCGCCGCGCTGGGCCGGCTCGGAGCGTAGGCCCGGGGCCGGCTCGAGCGCCGGCCGGGCCGCGGCGTCAGCGCGGGCGTTCCGCCTGGTTCAACTTCCGCAGGTGTTCCGGGTCGGAGAGTTCGTCGAGATTCGGAGGCTCGAAGGCGGTCTCCAGGTCGCCGATCCGAAGCGGCCGGCGCCGCCCTTCCTCGTTCCCGACCTGGTCGACCGCGTTGACGAGGTAGAACACGATCCGGTCCGCGGTGGCGTCCTCGGGGTTCGGGGGCGGTTCGAACGCGGCCTGGGTATCGTTCGTCTCCTGGGCCAGGTAGCGGGTCATCAGCGGGTACCGCTTGAGCGTCTTGTCGTAGCGGTAGATGCGGTACCCGGCGACCTGCTCCATGTCGTCGCCCATGTCGCGCATCACCGGGGACCACCAGAGCTGCAGCGTCCCGTCGGGAAGCCGCCGCAGCCGCAGCGAGTCGACCGGCGCGGGCGGACGGGTGTCGATCGCGAACTGCTGGACGCCGTCGATCGGCTGCCAGGCGCCGTTGCCCTGGGCCTTCGCGGCGCGCCAGAAATAGGTGCCGTCGGCCAGCTTGGCGTCGAGGCGGTAGTGGATCCCCTGGTAGTTCACGGGGAGATACTTCGCCGGCACGTCGCTGACGCTGTACGAGTCGCCGAGCAGCCAGCCGTTCTTCTCCTTCTTGCCGTCGAACGTTGCGACGATCCGGTCGAAGTCCGAGTCGCGGGCGACCTGGATCCGGTAGTACTCCTCCGGAAGAGGCCGCCCCGAGGCCTCGATGTAGAAGTTGACGGTCGAGGAGACGATTTCTCCCCGGGCGGGCGAGGCTGGACGCTCGCCTTCGAAAGCCCGGGCCGCCGAGGAGCCGAGCGCGGCGGCGAGCGCGAACACGGACAGGCGCAGAACGAAGGGGCGCAGGCGCATCGTGGCTCCGGGTGGCCTTTCTCTTATACCGCCCACCCCGGGGCGCGGCAAACCAAAGCACCCCGGCCCGGGGCGGGCAAGCCGCCTCGGGCTCGGGGGCGCCGGGGGCCGGGGGCCGGCGCCCCGCGACGGTCAGAACGGGATGTCGTCGTCCTGGATCGGATCCTGGCCCTGCAGTTCGGGCGGGGGTCCGCCGGGTCCGCGCTCCATCCCTTCGCCGCGGCCTCCGAGCAGCTGGATCTGGTCGGCGCGGACCTCGAGGCTGGTCCGGTTCTTCCCGTCGCGGTCGGTGTACTCGCGCACCCGCAACCGGCCGTCGATGTAGACCTGCTTCCCCTTGACCAGGTACTGCTTGAGGGATTCGGCCTGCTTGCCCCAGACGTTGATGCGGAACCAGGTGGTCGTCTCCTGCCCGCCCGCGTTGCGGTCGCCCGAGCGCTCGTTCACGGCGAGCGTGAACTCGAGCACCGCGGCGCCCGAGGGCGTGTACTTCAGCTCGGCATCGCGGCCGAGGTTTCCGACGAGGATGATCTTTGCGAGCGACGCCATCCGTGCTCCCTCCTCCGCGCAGCCTGACTCCCGCGGGCAGCGCGTGAGATTGTCACGCGCGGCGGAGGGGGTCAACCCGCCGCGGCGAGGACCTGTCCCGGGCCCGGGAACTGCGCATAATGCGCGGCGTGAAGGTCCTCGTGCAGCGCGTGGCCCGGGCGTCGGTCGCGGTCGAAGGGGAGGTCGTCGGTGCGATCGGCGTCGGCGCACTGGTGCTGCTCGGCGTCGAGCGCGGGGACACGCGCGAGCTGGCAGGGTGGTACGCGCGCCGGCTCGCTTCGATGAAGCTCTTTCCGGGCGACGGAGCGCTGTGGAGCCGAACGCTGGCCGAGGTGGGCGGCGACGTGCTCGTCGTCTCGCAATTCACCCTGGCCGCCCGGACGCGCAAGGGGCGGCGCCCGTCATTCGATCCGGCCGCGCCCCCGGAGCTGGCCGTCCCGCTGTGCGCCGCCTTCGCCGAAGCGCTGCGCGGCGAGGGGCTGCGGGTCGAGGAGGGGCGCTTCGGCGCGATGATGCAGGTCGAGCTGGTCAACGACGGGCCGGTGACCTTTCTGCTCGACGGGCCGGCGGCGCCCGGAAGCGCACCGTGAGGGACGCCGACCCGTCGGTCGCGGCGTTCCTGGAGTACCTCGTCGCGGTGCGCGGGCTGTCGGCCCGGACGGTCGAGGCCTACGGGCGCGACCTGGCGGACCTCAGCGCCTTCCTCGCCGAGCGCGACGGCGCCGACGTCGTGGCGGTGGACGAGGACTCCCTGACGGCGTGGCTGCGAGCGCAGAAGGCAGCCGGGCGCTCGCCCTCGACGCGGGCCCGGCGGCTGGCCGCGGTCCGGGCCTACCTGCGCTACCTGCGCGAGGAACGGGTGCGCGACGACGACCCCGGCCTTCGCCTGCCGGCCCCGCGGAAGCGCCGCCCGCTGCCGCGCGTGCTGAGCGAGGCCGACGTCGAGCGCCTGCTGGCCAGTCCCGGAACGACCACGCCGCGCGACCTGCGCGACCGCGCGATGCTCGAGCTGCTCTACGCCTCGGGGCTGCGGGTGACGGAGCTCTGCGCGCTGCGCACGGGACAGCTGGACCTGCGCCGCGGCCTGGTGCGGGTGATGGGAAAGGGGAGCCGCGAGCGGATCGTTCCGGTCGGCGCGAAGGCGCTTGCCGCGCTGCGCGACTACCTCGAACAGGGCCGTTCGGAGCTCCACCCGCGGGGCGACACGCTGTTCCCGGGGCGCGCCGGGCGGCCGATGACGCGCCAGAACTTCTGGGTCCAGCTCCGGCGGCTCGGACAGGCCGCCGGGATCGAGGCCGAGCGGCTCTCGCCGCACGTCGTGCGCCACTCGTTCGCGACCCACCTGGTCGAGCACGGGGCCGACCTGCGGACGGTGCAGCAGCTGCTGGGTCACCGCGACATCTCGACGACCGAGATCTACACCCACGTCGCGCGCGAGCGGTTGCGCCGGCTCTACGACGAGCACCACCCCCGGGCGTGACGACCCCGGCGCCGGGCGGGTATGCTGACGCCGGCCCAGGGAGAGACGACGTGACCGACGACAGCTTCGAGAAACCGATCCTCGAGCTCGAGCAGAAGATCGAAGAGCTCGCCGGGCTCGGCAATCCCGCGCTCGACGACGAGATCGCGAGCCTGCGCGAGAAGCTCGACGCGGTCCGGCGCCGGATCTACTCGCAGCTCGACGCCTGGCAGAAGACCCAGGTCGCGCGCCACGCGCGCCGGCCGTACACGCTGGACTACGTCGGAGGCCTGCTCGAGGACTGGATCGAACTGCACGGCGACCGGCGCTTCTCCGACGATCGCGCGATCGTCGCCGGGCTCGGGCTGTTCCGGGGATTGCCGGTCGCGGTGGTGGGGCACCAGAAAGGACGCGCCACGCGGGAGAAGCTGCAGCGCAACTTCGGCATGCCGCGTCCGGACGGCTACCGCAAGGCCCTGCGCGTGATGCAGATGGCGGAGAAGTTCGGCCGGCCGATCCTGACCTTCATCGACACGCCGGGGGCCTATCCCGGGATCGACGCCGAAGAGCGGGGACAGGCCGAGGCGATCGCCTTCAACCTGCGCGAGATGGCGCGGCTCCGGGTGCCGGTGATCTGCACCGTGACCGGCGAAGGGGGCTCGGGAGGCGCGCTGGCGATCGGCGTCGGGAACCGCGTCAACATGCTGGAGTACTCGGTCTACTCGGTCATCAGCCCCGAGGGGTGCGCGTCGATCCTGTGGCGCGACGCGTCGAAGGCGCCGGAGATGGCGCAGGCGCTGCGCCTCACCGCGCCCGACCTGAAAGAACTCGACGTGATCGACGAGATCATCCCCGAGCCGGCCGGGGCCGCCCATTCCGATCCGCAGGGGACGATCGACGCCGTCGGCCGCGTGCTCGAGCGCCAGCTCGGCGAGTTGGCGGCGCTCTCACCGGAGGAACTGCTCGAGGACCGTTACCAGCGCTTCCGACGGATCGGCAAGTTCACCGAGCTGCACGCCTGACCGGTCAGGGGAGGCGTTTGGCGGCGTTCCAGCGCCGGTCGAGCTCCGTCGCGTCGAGATCCTCCAGCCGCACCCCGTCCGCGGTGGCCCCGTCCTCGACCAGCCGGAAGCGCCCCACGAACTTGGCGGTTGCGCGCGCGAGCGCCCCCTCCGGGTCGATCTTCAGCTTGCGCGCGAGGCTGGCCGCCGCGAAGAGGAGATCGCCCAGCTCCTCCTCGACGCGGTCCCGGTCGTTGCCGGAGAGCGCCGCCCGCAGTTCATCCGTTTCCTCCACCAGCTTGTCGACGATCCCTTCCGGCTTCGGCCAGTCGAAGCCGGCGCGGGACGCCTTGTCGGCGACCGCCGCGGCCCGGCCGAGGGCCGGCAGCCCGCGCGGAATGCCGGCCAGCCGGGAGACCGGCGCCCCCCGCCGGCGCCGTCCGGGGCCGCCTTCTCGGCGCGCTTGATCTCGTCCCAGCGGCGCCAGACGTCCTCGACCCGGTGCGCCTCGGCGTCGCCGAAGACGTGGGGATGCCTGCGCTCGAGCTTGGACGAGATCGCCTCCGCGACGTCCTCGAACCGGAAGTGCCCCTCTTCCTCCGCGATCCGGGCCAGGAACGCCACCTGCAGCAGGAGGTCGCCGAGTTCCTCCCGGAGTTCGCCCCAGTCCCCGCCGTCGATCGCCTCCGCGACCTCGTGTGCCTCCTCGAGCACGTAGGGGCGCAGCGTGCGCGGGGTCTGCTCCCGGTCCCACGGGCAGCCGTTCTCGCCGCGCAGGCGGGCCATGATCGCGATCAACCGGTCGGTGGCGTCCAAGTCGGCGTCTCCCTGGCGTATCGCCGCCGTGTCCTCGGCCGTTCGAGCCGGTCCGCGACGGTTTGGAACCGTGGAAAGGGCGGGTACTATTCTCGCCGAGGAACCACCTTGTCCAGAGCGGAGATCCCAGACCGATGACCGATGCCGACGACTGCCGGAGACCCCCCGGAGCCGGCGGGGGAGAGGATGTGCCGCTCCCCGGCGGCGGGGTGCTGCATCGCGAGGCGGCACCGGCCGGCTCGCAGCCGGAACCGGATCTCCCCGTCAGCCTCGAGACGATCGTCAAGCCGTTCTTCCTGATGGGGCTGGCCGCGCTGGGCGTGATCCCTCACCCCGATCACGATCGGCCGCAGGTCGATCTCGCCGCCGCCCGCCTCGCGATCGCGGCGCTCGAGCTGCTGCGCGAGAAGACCGCGGGCAACGCCTCGGACGAGGAACGGCGCCTGATCGAGCAGGCGCTGCTCGACCTGAAGATGCAGTACGTCGAGGCGCGGGGCGGCGCGTGAGGCGAAGCTGGCTGGGGAAAGGGCTCGCGTCCGCCGCGATCGCGGCGGCGAGCCTCGCGGGCTGGGCCGGGGAACCGGCCCGCGCGCAGGAGGCTCTGCCGGGGAGCGTCCCGCCCCCGTCCCCCGCGGCGACCGCCTCGCCCGAGAGCGACACCGGCTTCGCGACGTCCCTGGCCAACCGCGTCGAAGGGCGCTGGTTGCGGCGCCGCGGCCTGGTGGCGCAGGGGAACGCGTCGGAGGTCGCACAGTCGTCGCAGGAACTGCTCGACTTCCTGCGCGAGGAGGGGATCGGCCGCCTCGAGCCGGTAGCTGACGCGGCGGTGCTGGAAGGGCGGCGCGAACTCCAGGTCGGGAATCTCTCCGCGGCGCGCGAGACCTTCGGGCTCGCGACCCAGCTCGACCCGCAGCAGCCAGCCGCGATCTGGGGGGCCGCGCGGACGCGGTGGCGGACCGAGGGGGGGATCGGCACGCTCGTCTCCGGCGGCTTCGGTGCGCTCCGCGCGGGGGCCCGCAATTTCTGGACCGCCTACCGCGACCTGGTCCAGTCCGGGACCTGGCTCTTCCTTTCGCTGCTCGCGACGGGTGCCGGCCTGGTGATCGTCCTGCTGATCAAGCACGGTGGCGAACTCGCCCACGAGGTCGACGAACGGTTGCCGCGCGGCTGGATCCCGGCCTGGCGGCGCGTCATCGCCTGGGCGGTCGTCCTCGCGCCGATCGTCCTCGTGGTGCCCGGCCCGTGGGCGCTGCTCCTCTGGGCGGTCGCGCTGGCGATCGTCGCGGAGCGGCCGGCGCGGTTCGCGCTGCTCGGCTGGCTGGCCGTGGTGGCGCTCGCGGTCCCGGCCGCGGCCGTCGTCGCGAACCTGGCCGGCGTCGCCGCCTCCCCGGCCGCCCGGGCCGCGGTGGCTTCGGCCGAACGGTCGATGCAGCCCGATCTACTGGTCGAGCTGACCTCGATGATCGAAGCGGAACCGAATCAGGCGACCTGGAAGGTGCTCGCGGCTCGTCACCTCGCCGCCCACTACCCCGACCGCGCCATCGATCTGCTGCGCCAGGCCGCGGCCGCGGCGCCGCGCGACGCGCGGACCCGGGTCCTCCTCGGGAACGTCTTCTACCGCGCGGCGCGCTACGAGACGGCCGGCGTCGAGTACCGCGCGGCCGCGCAGCTGGATCCGAAGGACCCGCTCGCGTGGTTCAACCTGGCGCGGGTCCGGCTGGCGACGTTCCAGTTCCCGGGCGCCGAGGAGGCGATGCGGCAGGCCCGGGCCCTCTCCAAGCGAACGGTCGCACGGCTCGAGCGCGAGCTGCCGCAGGCCGAGGTAGCCGATCCCGAGTTCGGTGCGGTCGAGGTGGCCCGCCAGGTCGTGGCGGGCCGGAGCGTACCCGGGACCTGGTCCGCGATCCGCTTCGGCAATCCGGTCACGCTGGCCGCCGTCGCGGCCCTGCTGCTGGCGGTCGCGCTGCGGATCCGCACGGGGGGCGCACGCTCGATCGCCTGCCCGCGCTGCGGCCATCCCACCTGCCCGCGCTGCGCGGCGCGGATCGGCGATGACGGAACCTGTTTCCGCTGCGGCCAGCTCCTCTCGCGGCGCGAGGGGCTGGATCCCGACGCGCGGCGGGAGCAGGCCCAGCGGATCGAAAGTCACCTCAGGCGGCAGAGCCGGCTGCTGACCGGCCTGCACCTGCTCTGGCCGGGCCTCTCCTGGGTCTACCAGGGACGCGTCTGGAGCGGCCTCGCGATCGCCGTGGCCTGGGCGTTCCTTGCGCTCGGCGCGCTCTTCCCCGAGCGACTGCTCCCGGTCGCTTCGGCCGCTCCGCTCTGGCGGAGCGGGTTGCCGATGGCGCTCGCCGCCGCGGGCTTCTGGATCGTCCTGCAACTCCCCTGGCTGCGGCCGCGCCGGGCAGGGGGGAGGTAGCGTGGCGCTGCGCGGTACGCTGGGCGATTTCTCGCTCGCCGACATCCTCCAGCTCATCGGGCTGCAGCGGAAGACTGGCGTGCTGCTCCTGCAGCGCGGCGAAGAGCAGGTGCGGGTCGGCTTCGAGAACGGGCGCGTCGTCGCGGCGGAGACCTCGCTGCGACCGCCCGAGGGCCGGATCGGGCAGTACCTGCTGCGCTCCGGGAAGCTCACCGAGCAGCGCCTCGAGGCGGCGCTGCGCGAGCAGAAGGAAACGCTCCAGCGGCTCGGGCACCTGCTGGTGGAGAAGCGCTGGGTCGACCGCGAGACGATCCGGCAGATCCTGACGCTGCAGGTCAGCGAGACGGTTTACGACCTGTTCCGGTGGCGGGATGGCGAGTACGACTTCCAGCCCGGGGTGACCTCCGCCTGGGACCGGGAGTTCGTGGAACCGATCGCCTGCGACACGCTGCTCATGCAGGGCGCGCAGATGGTCGACGAGTGGCCGCTGATCGAGCGCTACATCCCTTCGGCCGCGGTCGTTCTGCGTCCGGCGCGAGAGGCGGCCCGCTTCCTCGCGACCGGCAGCGAGGCCCAGGAGGGGAAAGGGACGGTCTACGAGCAGGACCTCGACTTCGGGTTCATCCCGGCCGATCCGCTGCAGGAGGGGGAGGGCGGTCTCCGGCTCGGGGAGCGCGAGCGGATCGTGCTGCGCTGGGTCGATGGGCAGCGCACCGCGGGCGAGATCGCCGAACTGGCCGGGCTGGGGAGCTTCGAGTCGTTCAAGACGCTGGCCCACCTGGTCGAGCTGAAGCTGCTGGAGACCGTGGCCAGCGAAGCTGTCGCGCCCGTATCGACCGCCCCGGCGCTCATGCGCTCCGCGCTGGCGGCGCGGGTGGCGGCCGTCGTGGTCGCGGCGCTGGCCGTGCTGGGGGCCCTCGCGGCCGGCCAGGCGCTTGTGCGGGCCTTTCTCCCCGGGAGCCGCGCCCTGCCGCTGCCGGCGACGGCGGCCTCGTCGGCGTGGATCGCCCGCACGGCGGGGCTGGACGACGTCCGGCGCGCGGAGAGCGCGGTCCGCATGGCGCGCGTCGAGCGCGGCGTCCACGTCTACTACCTCGACACCTCGAACTGGCCCCGCACGCTCGACGAGGTCGTCGAACGCGGCTTCCTCCCGCGTTCCCTGGCGCGGGACCCGTGGGGACGGCCCTACCTCTACGAGGTCCTGCCGGACAGTTTCCGGATCGCCGAGGCCGGCCCGACCGCCGGCCGGCCGGCCCAGGTGACCGAACGCGCCCTCACCCCCCTGGAGAGATCGGCGTCGGCCGGTCCCTGAGCACTCGTCCCCCGGTGGCGCGCCGTCCGCAGCGCCCGATTGACACGCCGGAAACCCGGTCTTAGAAACGCGGCGCAACCGGGGAGACGTGTCCCCCGGCGGGCCCGAGGCCGGCCCGGCGCGGCGCGCCGGGCCCGGCAGGCCCCTCGAGGAGAGCCAGATGGCCAAGATCATCGGAATCGACCTCGGCACCACCAACTCGGTGGTGGCCGTGATGGAGGGCGGCAAGCCCGTCGTGATCGCCAACGCGGAGGGGACCCGCACCACCCCGTCCGTCGTGGCGTTCAAGGACAACGACGAGCGGGTGGTCGGCGTCCAGGCCAAGCGCCAGGCGGTGACCAATCCCGAGCGGACCGTCTTCTCGATCAAGCGCTTCATGGGCTGGAAGCACCGCGACCTGAAGGGGCGAGGAGAAGCGCGTCCCCTACAAGGTCGTCGAGGCCGAGAACGGGGACACCCGGATCCAGATCGACGGCCGCGTCTACTCGCCGCCCGAGATCTCGGCGATGGTCCTGCAGAAGCTCAAGGCCGACGCCGAGGCCTACCTCGGCGAGAAGGTCGACCGCGCCGTGATCACGGTGCCGGCCTACTTCAACGACGCCCAGCGCCAGGCCACCAAGGACGCCGGCCAGATCGCCGGCTTCAAGGTCGACCGGCTCGTCCCCGAGCCGACCGCGGCCGCGCTGGCCTACGGCCTCGAGCGCAAGAAGGACGAGAAGATCGCCGTCTACGACTTCGGCGGCGGCACCTTCGACATCTCGATCCTCGAGGTCGGCGACGGCGTGGTCGAGGTCAAGTCGACCTACGGGCGACACCCACCTCGGCGGCGACGACATCGACTCACCGGCTGATGGAGTGGATCGCCGACGAGTTCCGCAAGGAGAGCGGGATCGACCTGTCGAAGGACAAGATGGCGCTGCAGCGGCTCAAGGAGGCCGCCGAGAAGGCCAAGATCGAGCTCTCCACGATGATGGAGACCGACATCAACCTGCCCTTCATCACCGCCGACGCCTCGGGCCCCAAGCACCTCACGATGCGCCTGACGCGCGCGAAGTTCGAGCAGCTCGTCGGGCGACATCATCCGCCGCACGATGCCGCCGCTCGAGCAGGCGCTGAAGGACGCCGGGCTGTCGGCGAAGGAGATCAACGAGGTCATCCTGGTCGGCGGCTCGACCCGCATCCCGATGGTCCAGCAGCTGGTCACCGAGTTCTTCGGCAAGGAGCCGCAACAAGAGCGTCAACCCCGACGAGGTCGTGGCCGTCGGCGCGGCGATCCAGGCCGGCATCCTGGGCGGCGAGGTCAAGGACGTCCTGCTGCTCGACGTGACCCCGCTCTCGCTGGGGATCGAGACCTCGGCGGCGTGATGACGACCCTCATCCCGCGCAACACGACGATCCCGTCGCGCAAGTCGGAGACCTTCTCGACCGCGTCCGACAACCAGACCCAGGTCGAGGTCCACGTGCTGCAGGGCGAGCGCCCGATGGCCCGCGACAACAAGTCGATCGGGAAGTTCGTACTCGACGGCATCCCGGTGGCGCCGCGCGGCATGCCGCAGATCGAGGTGACCTTCGACATCGACACCAACGGCATCCTCCACGTGACGGCGCGCGACAAGGCGACCGGCCGCGACCAGCGGATCACGATCCAGGCCTCGTCCGGGCTGAGCGACGAGCAGATCAAGCAGATGGTCGACGAGGCCCAGCGCAACGCCGACTCCGACAAGGGGCGGCGCGAGACCGCCGAGAACAAGAACCGCCTGGAGCACATGGCCTGGCAGATGGAGAAGACGCTCAAGGACGCGGGCGACAAGCTGACCGCGTCCGAGAAGTCGGAACTCGAGGCTGCGCTGGCGGAGGCGCGGAGCGCCGTCGCCGGGGACGACGCCGGGCGGATCACCGCGGCCTACGATCGCCTCACGCAGGCCGGGCACGCGGTCGCACAGCACCTGTACCAGTCGGGCGGCGCGACCGGCCCGGGGCCGGCGGGCGGCGGGGCCGGGGCGGCCGGCAGCGGCTCGCCGCCGCCGCACGACGGCGTCGTCGACGCCGAGGTCGTGGACGATCCGGGCCCGGGCAACCGATAATCCCGCCCGCCGGTGGGCGGCGAGGTACGCGCGCACGATGCGCGACGAGGCGGCGCCCCCCGGCGCCGCCTTTTCTTTCGCCCGGCGGGCCGAGGGAGTGCCGATGAAGAGCTGGGACCCGTTTCGCGACCTGCTGACGATCCAGGACCGGATGAACAAGCTGTTCGAGACGGTCCTGACGGGGCCGGTTCCGACGGGACAGGACGGGGAGGGGGTCCACTTCTGGCGCCCGGTCTCGGAGGTCCTCGAAACGGCCGAGGCGCTCGTCGTCGAGTGCGAGATCGCGGGGCTCGAGCGCGATCAGATCGAGATCCAGGTCGACGAGCAGCTGCTCACCGTCCAGGGCGAGCGGGCGCGGCCCGAGGACCAGGAGGACTGGGCCTTCCACCGCCTGGAGCGGCCTCGGGGCAAGTTCGTGCGGAAGTTCGAGTTGCCGCTGGGACTCGACCTCGACCGGGTGTCCGCTCAGCTGGACGGCGGCGTGCTGCGCGTCATGCTCCCCAAGCGGCCGGAAGCGCGGGCCCGCGCGGTCCCGGTGGCGCGAACCCCGGGGCGCGACAACTGAGCCGAGGGGTGGGCGGCGCGCGAAGCTGCCCCTATCATGTCGCGTCCCCGCCGGCCGATGAGTCGGGCCGTGGGGGCGGGGAGCGAGCCGCGGAGGGTCGGATGCCGGCGGAGTTCGGCGAGGGGCGGTCGGAGCAGCAGGGGCGGGGGCCGTCGTCTCCCGAGTCGCTGCGCAAATACCTGAAAGAGATCGCGAAGCTTCCGCGGATCACCGTGGAGGAGGAGCGCGACCTCGGCCGCAAGATCCAGAAGGGCGACCGCGCGGCGATGCAGAAGCTCGTCGAGGCGAACCTCCGCTTCGTCGTCTCGTTCGCCAAGCGGTATCGCGGCTGCGGTCTGTCGTTTCTCGACCTGATCAACGAGGGCAACGTCGGCCTGATCGAGGCCGCCAAGCGCTTCGACCCGACCAAGAACGTCAAGTTCATCACCTACGCGGTCTGGTGGATCCGGCAGTCGATCATCCACGCCCTGTCCGACCAGAGCGGGCCGTTCCGCCTGCCGCAGAAGCAGGCGAACCTGCTCTACCGGATCGGCAAGACCCAGTCGGCGCTGATGTCCGAGCTGCAGCGGCGGCCCTCGGTCGAAGAGATCGCGGAGGCGATGGACGTCGATCCCGAGGACGTGACGACGCTGCTGCAGGTCTCCGACGAGAACATCTCGCTCTCCGAGGTGATCGACGAGGAGCACGAGTTCCACCTCTCCGACAAGCTCGAGCAGGAGGTCATCCCGTCGGCCGACGCGGTGATGCTGCGCGGGGCGCTGAAGACCCACATGCGGCAGGCGCTGACCGATCTCGACGACAAGGAGCGCCGGGTGATCCTGCTGCGCTACGGCCTGACGGGCGAGGAGCCGAAGACGCTCAAGGAGATCGGCGAGGTGATGAACCTCTCGCGCGAGCGGATCCGGCAGATCGAGGCCCAGGCGCTGCGCAAGCTGCACCGCTCGTCGAAGTGCCAGCAGCTGAGGAGCTACCTGAACTGATGGCCGAGGAAGGGCGCGCGGCGGGCCGGTCACCGGAGCCCGAGGCGGCCTGCCCCCGCTGCGGCGGGACGGGGTTCGTCGTCGAGAGCCGCGAGGGCGCCAGCGGCGCCCGGCCGTGCGACTGCCGCACCGCGCGTCGCGGCGAGCTGCGCCGCAGCTCGGCCCAGGTCCCCGAGCGCTACGCCCACTGCTCGCTCGACAGCTTTCAGCACCTGAACAACGCCTCGCTGCAGCGCGCGCTGGACATCGCGCGCAAGGTCGTCGACCTCTACCCGTTCGCCGATCACGGCCTGCTCCTGATGGGCCCCTGCGGGCTGGGCAAGACCCACCTGGCCGTGGCGGTGCTGCGCGAGCTGGTCGAGCACAAGGGGGCCTGGGGGCTCTTCACCGAGTTCTCGTTCCTGCTGCGCCGGATCCAGGACACCTACGACCGCCGCTCGGAGACGCCGAGCTGGGCCGTGCTCCAGCCGGCGCTCGAGGCCGAGGTGCTCGTGCTGGACGACCTCGGCGCGACGCGCGCGACGCCGTGGGTGCTCGAGACGCTCGGCCTGATCCTCAACGAGCGTTACAACAGTCGCCGGCTGACGATCGTCACGACCAACCGGCTCGATGCGCCGCCGCGCCCCGAGGAGTCGCTCGCGGACCGGATCGGGGAGCGGCTCTCCTCCCGCCTGGCCGAGATGTGCTGGACGGTGCGCTTCGACGGGGCCGATTTCCGCAAGACCTACGGCTCCGCGATGTTCCACCTCTGAGCCTGCCGTGCTGCCGGCCGCGTCCGGCGGGGGTGGCTGCCGGTCTCGGGCTTCGATAACCTCCGGGCGAGGAGAATCCGATGGCCGATGGCACGCTCGTCCTGCGGGAATCGTCCGACGGGGTGGCCCGTCTCACCGTCAATCGTCCCGACAAGCTGAACGCCCTCAACGCCGAGGTCCTGGCCGTCCTGCGTGCGCGATTCGCCGAGGCCGGCGCGGATCCCGAGGTCCGTGCGGTGGTCCTGACCGGCTCCGGTGCCAAGGCCTTCGTCGCCGGCGCCGACATCGCCGAGATGGCCGCGCTCGCCCCCGAGGCGGCCCGGGCCTTCGCCCGCTCCGGCCAGGCCGTAGCCGACGCGATCGACGCCGCGGGCAAGCCGGTCGTCGCCGCCGTGAACGGTTGGGCCCTGGGCGGCGGGTGCGAGCTGGCGATGATGTGCCACCTGAGGGTGGCGTCGCCGGCAGCGCGCTTCGGGCAACCGGAGGTCGGGCTCGGCCTGATCCCGGGATTCGGCGGAACCCAGCGCCTGGCGCGGCTGGTCGGTGAGGGGCGGGCGCTCGAGCTGATCCTCGGGGGGAAGCCGATCGACGCCGAGACGGCGCTCGCGTGGGGTCTCGTCAACCGGATCGCGCGCGAGCGGGACGCGGTGGAGGAGGCGACCCTCCTGGCGCGGGAGATCGCGTCGCAGGGCCCGGTCGCGGTCCGGCTCTCGATCGCCGCGGTCCGCAGCGGGCTCTCGATGCCGCTGAGCGAAGCGCTGGGGCACGAGGCCGCACTGTTCGGGGTGGCGTTCGGCACCGAGGACATGCGCGAAGGGACCGCGGCCTTCCTCGAGAAGCGGAAGCCCGCCTTCCGCGGGCGCTGAGCCGCGGCGGAACGGATGGCGCGGCTGCGCAAGTCGACGGTCTTCTCGCTGCTGGTCCTGGCCGCCCTGCTGGCGGCCGTGGTCGCCGAGAGCCTGCGCCCGCGCCCGCCAGCGTCCGATCCCATCAACAGCCAGCCGCCCGAGCGGCCCGACGAGGTCACGCGGCTCGAAGGCGGCTTCTCCTGGTCCTCGTCCGACGGGAAGCGGCAGCTCTTCGAGCTGTTCGCCGAGAGCCTCGTCGGGACGGAAGGGGGGGCGCACTTCCTTCAGAAGGTCTCGCCGCTCACCCTGCACCTCGAGGACGGACGCAGCGTGACGGTGCACGCCCGGAACGGCCGGCTGCAGGAGCGCGAGGGCGGACCGCGGCGGGAGGCCGAGATCGGGCTCTCCGGCGAAGTGGTCGTCCAGGATCCCGACGGCGTCACGCTGCGCTCGGAGAGCCTGGCCTACGACACCGTGAGCCGGCTCGTCAGCTCCGAGAGCGGGGTCCGGCTCGAGGGGCAGGGGATCTCGGGCCACGCGGCCCGCGTGCGCTATTACCCCGACCGTCGCGTGATCGAGGTCGACGGGCGCCTCGAGGTCGATCTCGAGCGCGGCGCCCCGTGGCAGATCGACGCCGCGGGCGGGATCTACCGGCTCGATGCCCGGGAGATCGAGCTCACGACCCCCTTCGTGGCGCGGATGCCGGGGCAGACGGTCTATTCCGGGCCGGGCATCGTCCGGCTTGCCACCGACAAGCGCCCGGCCTCCTTCACCGGGAACGCGCCGGTCCAGGTGTCGGGGCCGCACCAGGGCGGAACCTGGCAGCTCGCCGCGTGGCGCGTCGAGGCGGTCGCAACCGCCGGCAGCGGCGCGCGGCTGGCCGGGATCGAGGCCCTCGGCCCGACGTCGTTCGTGATGCGGCGGGAGGCGGCGGGCGGCGGCGAGGAGCGCGGCGTCGTTCACGCACCGCGCTGGACGATGACGCCGCGGGGCAGCGGCTGGCAGGCGACGGGCGGCCCCGGTTTCGAGGCCGAGTTCACGGTGCCGCGCCAGCCGGCGGGCTGGAAGGTGACCGGCGGGACGATGGAGGTGCAGGGGGGCGGCGGCGATCGGCCCGAGCATCTCGTCGGTCGCGGAGGGGTCGTCGCGCGCGGTCCGGACGACATGGTGGCGGAGGCCGAGACGGTCGAATGGGATGCGGCCGAACCGAACGTGCTGCGCCTCGAAGGGACCCCCGCGCGCACCCGGCAGCGCGGCGACTCGATGGAGGCGCCGGTCCTGCGGCTGCTGCGCGAGCAGGCGACGCTGATCGCCGAGCGCGGCGTCGTCGCCGAGGTCGCGTCGGTCGTCTCGTCCTCCGACACGATCTTCGGCGGCAAGGAGCCGGTCCACGTCAAGGGCTCGAGCGCGACGGTGCCGCGCGACGAGCGGCAGCCGATCGAGTTCTCGGGACCGGTCCAGGCCTGGCAGGGCGGCACGATCCTCCGCTCCGCGCGGCTCGAGCTGCTGCGTGCCGAGAGCCGGTTCGTCGCCGACGGCGAGTTCGTGCTGCGGCTCGAGAACGAGCGCCCCGGCCAGCCCCGCCGCACGATGCGGCTCTCCGGGGTGCGGCTCGAATACCTCTCGCGCGAACGGACCGCGCGCGTCACCGGCGGCGCGCGATTCGTCGAGGGGCCGATGACGGTCGAGGCGCGCGAGCTGCGGATGCGCGGCGCGCCCGGCGGCGGCGTCGAACACCTCGAGGGCGAGGGGGGCGTCGTCCTGACGTCCGAGAAGGGGACCGCGACGGCCGATCGCCTGATCTGGGAAGGGGGCGACACGGGGACGATCCTGCTCGTCGGCGAGCAGGAGCTCGTGACGCTGAAATCGCCGGAGGGCGCGCTCACGCGAAGCGAGCGCGTGCGCTACTATCTCGCCGACGGGCGGTTCCAGACCGAGGGCGAGTCGGGACGGGCCCTGATCGAAGGCAAGCCGGCCGCGCGCCCGCGGTCCGCGAACGACGGGAAGAAATGAGCGCAGCCGCTCCGACCGAACCGACGAACGAGGCGCTGGAGGCGAGCCACCTGCTGAAGGTGATCCGCGAGCACCGGATCGTGGACGACGTGAGCGTCCGCGTTCAGCCGGGCGAGATCGTCGGGCTGCTCGGCCCGAACGGCGCCGGCAAGACGACCACCTTCGCGATGATCGTCGGCCTGCTCGAGCCGGACGCCGGAACGATCCGGCTCGGTGCGCGGGCCTTGACCGCGGAGCCGCTCCATCGGCGCGCCCTGGCCGGGATCGCCTACCTGCCGCAGGAGCCGAGCGTCTTCCGCCGGCTGCCGGTGCGCGGGAACCTCCAGCTGGTGCTCGAGGCGCTGGGCTGCTCGGACGCCGAAATCGACGCGCGCTGCACCCGGCTGCTCGAGGAGTTCGGCCTGACGGCGATCGCCGAGCGGCCGGCGTACCTGCTCTCCGGCGGGGAACGGCGGCGCTGCGAGATCGCGCGCGCGATGGCGATCGAACCAAAGTACCTGCTGCTGGACGAGCCCTTCGCCGGAATCGACCCGATCGCGGTCGCCGAGATGCAGCGCCTCGTCAAGTCGTTGGCGGGCAGCGGGATCGGCGTCCTGATCACCGACCACAACGTCCGGGAGACATTGCAGATAACCGACCGTGCCTATATCATTCGCTCCGGGAGGATTTTCCGCAGCGGATCGCCGGAGCTCCTTGCGGCGGATCCGGAGGTGCGGGCGATCTACTTGGGCCAGGACTTCAAGCTCGACTGAACATCACCTCGCGACGCGGACCGGCGGCCGATGCCCCAGCTTGAACAGAGACTCCAGACGCGGCTGGTGCAGAAGCTGATCATCACGCCTCAGCTCCAGCAGGCGATCAAGCTGCTCCAACTGTCGAAGCTCGAGCTCCAGGAGGAGATCGCCCAGGAGCTCGTCGAGAATCCCGCGCTCGAGGAAGCCACCACCACGACGGAGAAGTTCGAAGAGAAGGAACAGTCTCCGGCCAATACCGAGCGCGAGGTCACCGTCGGCGAGAACGCCGAGCGCCACGACGAAGACTTCGACTACGGCGCTTTCTTCCGCGATCTCGAGGACAGCTACGAACCGGTGCGCGGCACGCGGGAGTACCAGCCCGAGGACCAGCCGACGTTCGAGCAGGTCGCGACGACGCAGGCCCATCTCGCCGACCACCTCACCTGGCAGCTCGAGATGAGCGCGATCGTGGGCCGCGCCCGGCGGATCGGCGAAGCGATCATCGGCAACCTCGACGAGCGCGGCTACCTCGAAGCGACGAGCGAAGAGCTCGCCGCGATGGCGCCCACCGGCGAGACCTGGTCCGTCGACGAGATCGAGAAGGTCCGGGCCCTGCTCCAGCAGTTCGATCCGGTCGGGGTCGGCAGTCGCACGCTGCAGGAGTGCCTGCTCGTCCAGCTCGATTTCCAGGAGCTCGGCGACACGCCGGCGGCGGTCGCGATCCGCGACCACCTGCCGCTGCTCGAGGCGCGGCGCCACGCCGAGCTCGCGGCCGCGCTCAAGCTCTCGCCCGAGGCGTGCGACGCCGTGATGGAGGTCATCCGGCACCTCGATCCGCAGCCCGGCGAGAAGTACAACCCGCGCGAGACGACCTACATCATCCCGGACGTCTTCGTGGTCAAGGACGGGGACGAGTACCGCCTGCTGCTGAACGAAGAGGGCCTCCCCCGGCTGCGGGTCTCGCCGACCTACCGGCGCTTCTTCGAGGAGGCCGGGCGGGGCGCGACGAGCGACGCGTCGACCCGCGAGTTCGTGCGCGACCGCGTACGGGCCGCATTCCGGCTGATCCGCTCGCTGGAGGAACGGCAGCGGACGATCTACAAGGTCGCGGCCAGCATCGTGAAGTTCCAGCGGGCCTTCCTCGACGAGGGGATCAACGCGATCCGTCCGCTGGTGCTGCGGGACGTGGCCGAGGACATCGGGATGCACGAGTCCACGGTCAGCCGCGTGGTCAACAACAAGTACATGCACACCCACCGCGGCCTGTACGAGATGCGTTTCTTCTTCCACAGCGGCCTGGCCGTTGCGGACGGGGAAGCGATGTCGTCGCTGACGGTGAAGGAGAAGATCAAGCGCATGGTGGCGGACGAGGACGGAAAGCACCCGCTCTCGGACCAGGCGATCGCCGAGAACCTGCGGCGCGACGGATTGCAGATCGCGCGCCGCACGGTCGCCAAGTACCGCGAGGAGCTGCGGATCCCGCCGTCGACCCAGCGCCGGACGCACCACCGACCTGACGCCCGCTGAGCGGTTGCCGCCGGCGCGCGTCTCTCACCCTGGGAGGGACAGGATGACCATCGAGCTCACGGCGCGACACATCGAACTCTCGCCGGAGGACCGTGCGTACGCGGAGGACAAGCTTCGCAAGCTCGGAAGGCTCGTGGACAGTCTCGACATGCACGTCACGATCGAGGCGGAAAAGCACCGCCAGACCTGCGCGATCTCGGCGTGGGGCAAGGGGGCATCCTACTCGGTCGAGGTCACGGACGACGACCTGAAGGCCGCGATCAACGAAGCCGTCGACATCCTTGCCCGGCAGCTGCGGAAGGACAAGACGAGCCGGCTGGCAGGCCGTCGGGAAGGGGCGGAGACGATCCGCCGTCCCAAGAAGGCCGGCGCCTGACCCGGGGCGGCGGGCCCGGTTGCCGGGCCCGCCGCGCGGATCCAGGACGACCGCCGCCCCCGCTCCCGGTGGAGCGGAGGGGGTCTCGCGGTATGCTTATCGGCCCTCTGCGGGGGTATCGCGCAGGCGGCCGTAACCGGCGACGCGAGGAGCTCATGCGATCGAAGAAGCTCAAGGACTGGGAAGAGACCACCCTCGCGCGCGCCCTGGCGCGCGCTCCCGAGGAGCGCGGCCCGTTCACCACGGTCTCGGACCTCGAGGTCCCCCGGCTGGGGACCCCCGAGCTGCTCCCGCCGGGCTGGGACCCGGCCGAGAAGCTGGGGTTCCCGGGCGAGTTCCCGTTCACCCGCGGGATCCACCCCACGATGTTCCGCAGCCGGCTCTGGACGATGCGGATGTTCGCCGGCTTCGGCACCGCCGAGGACACGAACCGGCGCTTCAAGTACCTGCTCGGCGAGGGGCAGACCGGCCTTTCCACCGCCTTCGACCTGCCGACCCTGATGGGCCGCGACAGCGACGACGCGCTGGCCGAGGGGGAGGTCGGACGGGAGGGGGTCGCGGTCGACACGCTGGCCGACATGGAGATCCTCTTCGACGGGATCCCGCTCGACGCGGTCTCGACCTCGATGACGATCAACTGCTCGGCCCCGATGCTGCTCGCGATGTACCTCGCGGTGGCCGAGAAGCAGGGGGTGCCGTTCGACCGCCTGCGCGGCACCGTCCAGAACGACATCCTGAAGGAATACATCGCGCAGAAGGAGTGGATCTATCCGCCGGTCCCGAGCCTGCGGCTGATCGTCGACATGATCGAGTACTGCTCGCGGCAGGTCCCGCAGTGGAACACGATCTCGATCAGCGGCTATCACATCCGCGAGGCCGGCTCGACCGCGGTCCAGGAGCTGGCCTTCACCCTGGCCGACGGCTTCGGCTACGTCGAGGCCTGTATCGCGCGCGGAATGGCCGTCGACGACTTCGCGCCGCGCCTGTCCTTCTTCTGGAACTCGCACAACGACTTCTTCGAGGAGGTCGCGAAGTTCCGCGCCGCGCGCCGGATCTGGGCCACGCGGATGCGCGACAAGTACGGCGCGAAGGACCCGCGGTCGTGGATGTGCCGCTTCCACACCCAGACCGCCGGCTGCTCGCTGACCGCCCAGCAGCCGCTGAACAACATCGCGCGGGTCACGATCCAGGCGCTGGCCGCCGTGATGGGCGGCACCCAGTCGCTGCACACCGACTCCTTCGACGAGACGCTCTGCCTGCCGACCGAGACCGCGGTCCGGGTCGCGCTCCGCACGCAGCAGATCATCGCGGAGGAGTCGGGGGTGACGAACACGATCGATCCGCTCGGCGGCTCCTACTTCGTCGAGGCCCTGACCGACCGGATGGAGCGGGATGCCCTGGCCTACATCGACCGGATCGAGGCAGATGGGCGGGATCGTCGCGGCGATCGAGCGGGGCTACCCGCAGAAGGAGATCGCCGACGCCTCGTTCCGCTACCAGCAGCAGGTCGATCGGGCCGAGAAAGTGATCGTCGGCGTCAACAAGTACCAGATCCCGGCCGCGGACGACACGCCGGTCGAGATCCTGCGGATCTCGCACGAGGTGGAGGTGCGCCAGCTCGCACGCCTGGCGAAGGTCAAGGCGGAGCGCGACGGGCGCGCGGTCGAGGCCGCGCTGACGCGGCTGGCCGAGGCCTGCCGCGGCGAGGCGAACACCTTCGGTCCGATCCTCGACGCGGTGCGGGCCTACGCGACGGTCGGAGAGATCGCGCAGGCGATGACGGCGGTCTTCGGGACCTGGGAAGAGACTTCCGTGCTTTGATCCCCCGGCGCGGGTTGCAGGAGACGGACGGGCCATGGAAAAGGAATCCGGAAGGCGGCGCCTGCTGATCGGGAAGGTGGGGCTGGACGGGCACGATCGCGGCGCGAAGATCATCGCCCGGGCGCTGCGCGACGCGGGGCACGAGGTGATCTACACCGGCCTGCACAAGACGCCCGAGCAGGTCGTCGACACCGCGATCCAGGAAGACGTCGACGCGATCGGGCTGTCGATCCTCTCCGGGGCGCACATGACGCTGTTCCCGAAGGTCATCCGGCTGCTGCGCGAGCGCGGTGCCGGAGACGTGGTCGTGTTCGGCGGCGGCATCATCCCGGAAGAGGACCTGGGACCGCTCCGCGAGGCGGGTCTGGCGGAGATCTTCCGCCCCGGAACGAGCACCGAGTCGCTGGTCGGCTGGGTCGCCGAGAAGATCCCGGCCCGGCGCTGAGCCGCGCGCGCCGTCACCTTTGACACCCCTCCGAGGGGGGTGTTACGGTTCCGTTCTTTTTCCGGCCGCGGGGGCCCGCTCGATGCCCACGATCCTCATCGCCGACGACAGCACGACGATCCGCAAGGTCGTGCAGAGCGTGCTCGGCGCGGCCGGACACAGCGTGCTCGGCGCCGTGCACGGGCGCGAGGCGCTCGAGCTGGCGCGGAGCCGCCGTCCGGATCTCGTGCTCTGCGACGTGCTGATGCCGGAGCTGACCGGCTACGAGGTCGCGGAGGCGCTGAAGCGCGATCCGGCCCTGCAGTCGATCCCGATCGTGCTGCTCTTCGGGGCCTTCGAGCCGTTCGACGAGGACCGCGCCGCGCGCTGCGGCGCGGTGGGGCACATGGCCAAGCCCTTCGATCCGCGGCAGCTGCTGCGACGCGTCGAAGAGGTCCTGATCGCATTCCCGGCCGCACCCGCCGCGCCCACCGTGGTTCTGGAACGCGCGCCGGACACGCGGACGGGCGCGACCGGGCCGGAGCGCGAGCCGGCGGAGGCGGGCCTCGAGGGTCCCCCCGCGGGCGCCGCTCCCTCCGGCGCGATCCACGACTTCCCGCTCGAGCTGCCCCCGCCGCCCGCCGCGCCCTGGGAGCAGCGCGTTCCGCTGCCCGGCGAGGAGGGCTTCGATCTCGCGCCGCCGCCGCTGGAGGATCTCCCCCCCGGGATGTCGCCCGACCTCGCGGTCCTGCTCCGCGAGGAGGTGCGCCGCCGGCTCGCGGAACTGGCGCCGGAGATCGTCCGCGAGGTGGCCTGGGAGGTCGTTCCCGACCTCCTCGAACGCCTGCTGCGCGAGAACGCGCCCCCGCCACCGCACACCGATCCGACCGGAGACAAGACGCGATGAGCAGCCTGGAGAAGGCGTTCAACCCGGAAGCCTACGAAGCCCGGGTGGGCGCCGCGTGGCGCGAAGCCGAACTGTTCCGCGGACGCCCCGAAGCGGGCGCCCCACGCTTCTCGCTCGTCATCCCGCCGCCGAACGTCACCGGCTCGCTGCATATCGGGCACGCGCTGGACTACACGCTGCAGGACATCATCGTCCGCTGGCACCGGATGCGCGGGAAGGACGCGCTCTGGGTCCCCGGCTCGGATCACGCCGGGATCGCGACCCAGGCGGTCGTCGAGAAGGCGCTGCGTCGCGAGGGAAAGGACCGGCACACGATCGGCCGCGAGGCCTTCGTCGAAGAGGTCTGGAAGTGGAAGGAGCTGTTCCACGGGAAGATCGTCGGAACGCTCGACCGCCTCGGGTGCTCCTGCGACTGGTCGCGCGAGCGGTTCACCCTCGACCCGGGCCTCTCGCACGCGGTGCGCGAGACCTTCGTGCGCCTGCACGAGGACGGGCTGATCTACCGCGGCATGCGGCTGATCAACTGGTGTCCGTCCTGCCGGACCGCGCTGTCGGACCTGGAGGTCGACCGCGACGATCCCGAGCCCGGGGAACTCTGGTCTTTCGCCTACCCGATCGAGGGCGGGGGAGAGATCGTCGTCGCCACGACGCGTCCCGAGACGATGCTGGGGGACACCGCGATCGCGGTTCACCCCGACGATCCGCGCTGGCAGGGGGTGATCGGGAAGCGGGTGATCCACCCCTTCTTCCCCGAGCGGGTGATCCCGATCATCGCCGACCCGCTGCTCGCCGACCCGGAGACCGGCACGGGCGCGGTGAAGGTGACGCCGGCCCACGACCCGAACGACTTCGCCTGCGGCAAGCGCCACGGGCTCCCGGAGATCTCGATCCTGGCCGAGGACGGCACGGTGAACGAGGCCGGCGGCCCCTTCGCCGGGCTCGACCGCTTCGAGGCCCGCGAGCAGGTGAAGGCGGCGATCGCGGAGCGCGGTCTCGACCGCGGGCGCAGGGACCACCTCTACGCGCCGGGCCGCTGCCAGCGCTGCCGCACGATCGCCGAGCCGATGATCTCCACGCAGTGGTTCCTGACGATGGAGCCGCTGGCCCGGCCGGCGCTCGAGGCGGTCCGCGACGGCCGGATCCGCTTCGTTCCCGACGCCTGGGAGAAGACCTACTTCCACTGGCTCGAGAACATCCAGGACTGGTGCATCTCGCGCCAGCTCTGGTGGGGGCACCGGATCCCGGCCTGGTACTGCCCCGACGGGCACGTCACCGTCACCCGCCAGGATCCCGCGGCCTGCACCACCTGCGGCGCGACCGCGCTGACCCAGGACCCCGACGTGCTGGACACCTGGTTCAGCTCGCAGCTCTGGCCGTTCTCGGTCTTCGGCTGGCCCGACGAGACGCCCGACCTGAAGCGCTACTACCCGACCGACGTCCTGGTCACGGGCTTCGACATCATCTTCTTCTGGGTCGCCCGGATGATCATGGCCGGACTGCGCCTGACCGGCGAGGTCCCGTTCCGGACCGTCCTCTATCACGGCCTGGTGCGCGACGCGCACGGCCGCAAGATGTCGAAGTCGAGCGGCAACGCCCTCGAGCCCGAGGAGGCGATCGCGCGCCACGGCGTCGACGCGCTGCGCTTCACGCTCGCCGCGCAGGCCAGTCCGGGGTCGGACCTCGCGCTCTCGGAGGAGCGGCTCGCCGGCTACCGCGCGTTCATGAACAAGCTCTGGAACGCGACCCGCTTCATGCTGATGCGGCTGCCGGAGGACCCGTCCGCGGCCCGCGTCGACTACGCGGCATCCGACTACGACGACGTCGATCGCTACCTCGCCGCGCGCTACCTCGACCTGGTCGACGACGTCGACCGCGCGATGCAGGCCTACCGCTACGACCACGCCGCCGAGGCGATCTACCACTTCCTGTGGGGCACGTACTGCGACTGGTGCATCGAGCTGGCCAAGCCGGACCTGGCGGGCGGAGGCGAGGCGGCCGACGGGCGCCGTTCGGCGGTGCGCCGCGCCCTGCTCTTCGACGTGCTCGACGGCGCGCTGCGGCTGCTGCACCCGATCGCGCCGTTCATCACCGAGGAACTCTGGCAGAACCTGCCGCGCCGCGCCGGGGACCCCGCGTTCCTGGCCGTCGCGGCCTACCCGGTCCCGGACCGGCCCGGGATCCCGGTGCCGCCCGGCTTCGATCGGGCGGCCGCGACCGCCCGCGTCGAGCGCTTCCTGATCGCGCCGGTCTCCGCGGCCCGCGCGCTGCGCACCGGCGCCAACGTGCCGCCGTCGCGGAAGATCGTCCTCCAGCTGCGGCCCCGCACCGCCGAGGCGGCGCAGCCGCTGGCCGAGCTGTCCGCGCGGATCGGGCTCCTGACCAACGCCGAGGAGGTCACCGTGCTCGACGGCGCGGCCGACCCCGGCCCGGCCCTGCGCCAGGTGCTCGACGACCTCGAGGTCGTGATCCCGCTGGCCGGCACGGTCGACACCGCGGCGGAACGCGCGCGGCTCGAGAAGGAGCAGGCGAAGCTGGCGAAGGATCTCGAAGCGGTTCGCGGCAAGCTCGGGAACCCCTCGTTCGTCGAGCGCGCGCCGGCCGAGGTGGTGGAGAAGGAACGGGGACGCATCGCCGCGCTGGAAGGGCGCCTCGCGGAGATCGCCGGGCTCCTGGACGGGCTGCGATGAGCCTCCCGGCCTTCCCGCTCGAGGCCGCGCGGGAGGCGGTGGCGCGCGCGCTCGACGAGGACCTGGGCCCGGGCGGGGACGTCACCACGCAAGCCGTCGCGGGGAGGGAGGGGCACGCCGTGGCGGAGATCGTCGCGCGCGAGCCGCTCGTGGTGGCCGGGCTCCCGCTGGTTCCGCTGGTGTTCCAGGAGATGACCCGGCGCACCGGGCTCCCGTCGCGCGTCACGCTCCACGTTCCCGACGGGACCGCCGTCGCGGCCGGAACGGCGCTCGCGACGGTCGAAGGCCCCCCGGCGGTGGTGCTGGGCGGGGAGCGCGTGGCGCTCAACTTCCTCGGCCGCCTCGCCGGGATCGCGACGCTGACCGCCGAAGCGGTCCGCGAGGTCGCCGGAACCGGCGCGCGCGTCTCCGACACCCGGAAGACGACACCCGGCCTGCGCGCGCTCGAGAAGTACGCCGTGGCGGCAGGCGGCGGCGAGAACCACCGGCCGACGCTCGACGCGATGGTCCTCCTCAAGGACAACCACAAGCTGATCGCCGGGGGGATCGGCGAAGCGCTGCGGCGCGCCGAGGCAGCCGGCTACCCGGCGCGGGAGGTCGAGGTCGAGGTCGAGACGCTGGACGAGCTGGACGAGGCGCTGGCCGGGGGGGCGGGCTGGATCCTGCTCGACAACATGCCGCTCGACGCGATCCGCGAGGCGGCCCGGCGCGGCGCCGGACGGGCCCGGCTCGAGGTCTCGGGCGGCCTCCGCCCCGGCCGCCTGCGCCCCTTCGCCGAGGCCGGCGTCGACCGCCTCTCGCTCGGGGCGCTGACGCACGGTGCACGCTCGATGGACGTCGCGCTCGACGTCCGGGCGTGAGCGAGGCGGAGGAACTCGAACGGACGATTGCCGGCGGGCTCGCGCCGGGCGGGCTGGGCTGCCCGCTGGTGGTGCTGGCAACCTGTCCAAGCACGATGGACGAGGCCCGGGCGCGGCTCGCGGCCGGGGCCGGGCCGGGCCTGGCCGTCATCGCGCTCGAGCAGACGGCCGGGCGCGGGCGCCAGGGGCGCACCTTCGTTTCGCCGCGCGGCGGCCTCTACCTGACCGCCGCCGTCCGCCCTCCGGCCGATCCGGCCCTCGCCTGGCGCCTGGGCTTCGCTGCGGCGCTCGCCGCGCGCGACGCGGTGGCGGCCGCGGGCGCCGATCCGCCCGGTTTCGAATGGCCGAACGACCTGGTCCTGGGGGGGCGGAAGGTCGGTGGGGTCCTGGCCGAGTTCCTCGGCCGCGGCGGCCCCTCGGGCGAGCCGATCGTGCTGCTCGGGATCGGGCTCAACCTCGGTCCCGACCCGCGCGCGCTCGACCCCGGGCGGGCCGGGCCGGCGGGCCCGATCCCATTCGCGGAACCGGCCCGGGCGCTGCCCGCCGTGGCGATCGGGCTGCTTCGGGCCCTGCCCGCACGGGCCGCTGCTGTCGGCGACGAGTCGGGCTGGTCGGGTGCGCTAGAATCCGTACGCGCCGCGTCGGCGGCGTCGCGCGGGGCGCCGGTTCGGATCCAGGAGCCGGACGGTCGCGTGATCGAAGGGGTGGGAGAGGGGATCCGGGACGACGGGGCGCTGCTGGTCCGCATCGCCGAGCGCGCGGGCGGGGGGATCGTGGCGGTCCGGTACGGAGAGCGCCTGTGGGGGTGAGGGCGTGCTGCTCGCGGTCGACATCGGGAACACCAACATCGCCATCGGCTGCTTCGAGGGGGAGAGGCTGGCCCACTCCTGGCGGCTCTCGTCGCGCCGCGACCTGACCTCGGACGAGGCGACCCTCACGCTGCGCGGGCTGCTCGGCGCCGCCCCGGTGCGCGTCCGCTCGGGCATCGTCGCGTCGGTCGTTCCGCCGCTCACCGGAGTGCTGCTCGAGGCGCTGCGCGGGCTCGGGGTCTCCGACCCGCTGGAGGTCGCGCCGGGGATCCGTACCGGGATCCGGATCCGGTTCGACAATCCGCAGGAGGTCGGTGCCGACCGGATCGTCAACGCCGTCGCGGCCCACGCGCGATACGGCGGCCCGGCAGTCATCGTCGATCTCGGCACCGCCACCACGCTGGACGTGATCACCGCCGACGGCGAGTACATCGGCGGCGTGATCTGCCCCGGCCCGCTGCTCGGCGCGGAGGCGCTTGCCGCACGCACCGCGCGCCTGCCGCGCGTCGACCTCGCGCTGCCGCCGCGGGTGATCGGCCGCAACACCGTCGACTCGATCCGCTCCGGCCTGGTGTTCGGCCACGCGGCGATGATCGAGGGGCTGGTCCGGCGGATCGAGGAGGAGCTCGAGACGCCCGTGAAGCTGATCGCGACCGGCGGGCTCGGACACGCGCTGCACTCCGTGCTGCCGCGGATCGACCACTTCGACCCGGACCTCACGCTGGACGGCCTGCGGCTGCTCTGGGAACGCAACGCACCCCGATGAAGATCCTCTTCGTCTGCACGGCGAATGTCTGCCGCTCCCCCGTGGCCGAACACTACCTGCGCCGGCTGGTCGAGCGCCTGGGGCCGAGCGTGGTGGAGATCGCCTCCACCGGGACGCACGCGGTGAGCGGGTTGCCGTCGGACGGGATCGCCGCGCGGCTCGCGGCCGACCGGGGTTGCGATCTCGCGCAGCACCGCAGCCAGCCGATGCTGCCGCAGGACGTCGCGGTCGCCGACCGGATCGTCGTGATGGAGCGCCGCCACCGCCAGTTCTTCGCCGAGAACTACCCCGACGCGCTGCCCAAGGTCCAGCTGCTGCTCGCCGGGCCGGACGGTTCGGGGGGCCGCGACCTCGCCGACCCGACCGGCGGCACGATGGCGGACTACAGGCGCTGCTTCGACCAGCTGTTCGACGCGATCGAGCGCATGGCGCTCTCGTTCCGGTTCCCGCGGTGACCGGGAAGGAGGCCGATCCGCCGCACCCCGTCCCGCCCGGTACGGCCGAGGAGATCGAGTTCGTCCGCGCGGTCGAGGAGCGGTTCCGCGCGCTGCGCGAGCGGCCGCTGATCCTCTCCCCGGAGGACCTGGCGCGCGTCCTGGCGTGGTACCGCCGGGGCCTGCCGCTGTTCCTCGTGATCGACACGCTCGAGGAGCTGTTCCGCGATGCGGCCGCGCGGCGGCCACCGCGGCGCCCCCGCTCGCTCGCGTACTGCGAGCCGGCGATCGAGGAGGCCGAGCAGGCGTGGCGCGAAGCGCTCGTGGGACGGCGCGCGGACCCGGCGGCGGCCGTCGACGGCGGAACGCTCGCGCTGCGGGCGAGCACCCCGCTGACTGCGTCCGCCGCGCCGGCGGAACTCGTCGCGCGGGTCATGGCGCAGCTGGAACGGAGCGGAGGGGCGGACCTCCCGGCCGAGCGCGTCGCGGCCCTGCAGCGGGAGCTCGTCGACGGCTGCGCGGCGACGCTCGCGGCCGCGGAGCGGCAGGAGCTCGAGGCGGAGGTCGAGCGGCTCGTCGCTCCCTATGCCGGCGGGATGCCCCCCGAGATCCGGGAGCGCACGCGCGTCGCGCTCCGCGACCGCCTCCTGCGGCGGCGCTTCCGCCTGCCGGATCTGACCCTGCTGGCGCTGGCCGAGGCGCCGTTCCCGGGCTCGGGAGACCCTCGCCCGGCGGACTGAGCGGGCTGCCCGGTCCAGCCTCACGCTGGCCGGGTGGGACACGCAACCGGTCTGCTCCTCCTGGCTGCCGCGGCGCTCTGGTCGGGCGCGGCCTGCGGTCCCGCCGCGCCGGCGGCCGCGGCAGGGCCGCTGGCGCTCGCCGCGGGCCTGGCCGCGTGGTGCGCCGAGCGGCAGCAGGGACGCGGCTCGATCGGCTGGGCGCTGGCCGGGTTCGCGCTCGCGGGCGCGGCTCTCGGCGCCCTCGATGCCGGGGAGCGGACCGCGTCCGAGACGTCCGGTCCCGCGCGCGGACGGTGGATCGACGCGCGGCCGGTGCGCGGCGGAACCCTGGTCGTGCTCGACGGCCGGGGCCCGGGGCGGGTGTTCGTTCCCCGCACGGGACAGGACTGGCTCGACCGCCTTCCGGACGGCGCCGCGCCGGGGGCGACGATCGAGATCCCGCTGCGCCACGCGGAGGGAGCGGGCACTCCGCGCGCGCTCTCCGCGTCGTCGATCGTCGTCCTGTCCCCGGCGCGCGGCCTCGCGCGTCTCACCGCCTTCGCTGCGACGGTCCGCGCCGGCTTCCTGCGCCGTGCGACCGAGCGCCTGGTCAGGGCCGCGGACGGGGCGGGGGAGGACCCGGCCGGCGGGCTGCTGCTGGCGATGGTCGCCGGCGAGCGCGACGCGCTCACGGCGGAAGACTGGCGCGCGCTCCGCGCGTCGGGACTGGCGCACCAGGCGGTCGTCTCCGGCGTCCAGGTCGGGTTGATCGTGCTGGCCGCGGCGTGGGCGCTGGCACCGCTCGGCGGCCCCCACGGGCTCGGACGGCGCGGCGTAGCGCTCGCCGCGGCCGCGGCGGCCATGCTCCTGCTGCCGGCCGAGCCGCCGGTCCGGCGCGCCGGCGTCGCGGTGCTGGTCGCGCGCGCGGGGCGGCTCGCGGGACGGGGCGCCTCGCCCGCTTCCGCGCTGGCCGGTGCGGGTGCGGTGCTGCTCGCGCTCGATCCGGCGCTCGCGCGCTCGCTCTCCTTCGCGCTGACCGTCGCGGCCACGGCGGCGATCGTGAGCGGGGCGCGCGGCACGGGCTGGGGTCCGCGGCTGCGGCTCTTCTTCGGCCCGATCCTCGCCACCTGGCCGATCCTCGTCGCGATGACCGGCTGCGCCGGCGTCTGGTCCCCGGTCGCGAACCTGGTCGCCGGCCCGGCCGCCGCACCGGCGCTCCTCTGCGGCTGGCTCGCCGTCCTGCTCCCCGCCGGATCGATGCCGGCGACGGCGGCCGAGGCGGTCGCGCGGCTGAGCGCCGAGTGGTTCCTGATCGTCGCGCGGGCCATCGCGGCGTGGCCTGGCTCGGGGCAGATTGCCGCCCCCGCCGGACTGGCGTGGCTCGTGCTCCACGAGGCGCTCTCGTTCGCCTGGCTCACCGCCCGGGGACGCGCTGCGCTCGCCCTCGGACTGCTCGCGCTGGCCTCGTTCGGGTGGCCGCTGCGACCGGAGGCCGCCCCGCCGCCGGGGGCGTCGATCGAGGTGCTCGACGTCGGCCAGGGCCAGGCGGTGCTCGTGCGCTCGGGCCCGCACGCGCTGCTGATCGACGCCGCCGACGACCGCGCCCGCGACGGGACGCGGGCCCTCGTCCACGCGCTGCGCGAGCGCGGCGTGTCGCGGCTCGACGCGCTCGCGCTGACCCAGAACGACCGCGACCACGCGGGGGGAGCGACCGAGCTGCTGGCCGCGGCACCGCCCGAACGCCTGCTGGTCGCCGAGAACCTGCTCGACGACCCGGAACTGCGGCCGCTCTACGCGGCCGCGGCGCGCCGCGCGGTGCCGGTCGTCCCGCTCGCCGCCGGCGCGCGCTTCGGGCTCGGCCGGGTCGGGATCGCCGTGCTCCACCCGCCGCCCGGCGTGTTCGTCCGCGACAACGAGCACTCGCTCGTGGTGCGCCTCGCCGGCGACGGGATCGAGGCGCTGGTAACCGGCGACGCGGGGCTGGCAGCCGAGCGCGTGATGCTCGAGCGCGGGCTGGTCCGGCGCACGCCGGTGCTCGTCGCGGGCCACCACGGCTCGAAGGGCGCAACTGGCGATGCACTGCTCGCGGCGCTCGCGGCCCGGGTCGCACTGATCTCCGCCGGAAGGGGCAACAGCTTCGGCCACCCGCACAAGGACACGCTCGCCCGCCTGGCCGCGCGCCGCGTGCCGTGGCTGGTCACCGCGCGCGACGGCAGCCTCGCGCTGCGCGCCCGGAACGGCACGACGACGGTCCGGGGCGCGAACGAGGCGAAGGGAGCGGCGCTCAGGGTACGAAGGTGAGCGGGACCGGCATGAAGCTGAGGACGAGCATCAGCAGCGCAACGAGCGCCAGCAGCGAGCGCCCCGGCCCGAGTTCGCTCTCCCACGCGCCGGGCGGCGGGTGCCGGCGTCCGAACAGCAGGATCAGCGCGGACCACGTCGCCCAGAGGATCACCGTCGTCCACTCGCCGTAGAGCAGGACCCGCGTCGCGGCGATCGACAGGAGGAACGTCGGGACGAAGTAGGCGGCGCGCGAGTGAGCGCGCGGCGACACGGCGTAGAGGATGTGGCCGCCATCGAGCTGGCCGGCCGGCAGCAGGTTGAGCGCCGTCGCGAAGATGCCGACCCAGCCGGCGAGGAAGGTCGGGTTCAGGATCAGCATCGCGTCGCGGGCGTCGGGCCTCAGCGCCCAGGCCAGCAGCCAGGTGAGCAGGGAGTCCCCGAACAGCAGCATGCCGCGGGGGACCGGGGCCGCCGCTTCGACGGGCGCCAGCAGGATGCCGACGATCACGAGCGGGACCGCCACCACGAAGCCGGCCAGCGGACCGGCGATCCCGATGTCGAACAGCGCCCGGCGCGAGGGGATCCGTCCCCGGATCCGGATCACGGCGCCGAAGGTCCCGATCAGGGAGATCGGCGACGGGGCCGGGATGAAGTAGGGGAGCGTGCAGTCGACGCCGTAGTACCGGCAGGCGAGGTAGTGGCCCATCTCGTGGGCCATGAAGAAGCCGAGCAGCGCGAAGACGTACGGCAGTCCGCTCAGCACGAGCGGGAGGACGATCGCGACCAGCCCCACGCGGCCGCGCATCCACTCGCCGATCAACTCCTGGCCGCGGAACGACGTCTCCGCCCCGACGACCAGCGTGGTCAGCACCGTCATCCCGAACATCACGATCGCCAGCCACGGCCTGCTTCGCCGCGCAGGAGGCAGCGCCGCCGGGAGCGGGGGAGGGAGTTCCTCGGGTGTTGCAGGCGCGAATGGGGTGGGGTCGTACGGTCCGCTCACCGGTCCCTCACGGACCGATGTCGCGCAGCTCTTTGCCCGGCTTGAAGCGCACCGTCCGGCCCGGCGGAATCTTGACCTCGCGCCCGGTCCGGGGATTGCGACCGACGCCGCGCTTCCGGGGCTTGACCTGGAAGACTCCGAAACCGCGGAACTCGATCCGTTCGCCGCGCGCCATCGCGTCCTTGAGCGACGCGAAGAGGGACTCGACCGCCTCGACGACGAGACCGTGCGAGACGCGGCGGGCCCCCTCGGCGGGGTCCTCGCCGACGGGAAGCTCATGCCGCCCTTCGCGCTGGTGCTCCAGCAGGGCCTGATGGACGCGATGGATGAGGTCCGCCTTGACCATCGAGGGCTTCTCCGCCGCCGGACCGCTCGCCGGGGCCGGGGAAGTCTAGGGGGAACGCTCCCGGAGGTCAAGGTAAAGTCTGGAAACAGAGGGGCTTGCGAGAACGGGCGTCGTGGCGCGGCAGCGCCCGCGGGGGTAGGCTCCCCCGGCCAGACCCGGAGAATCCCGATGACCGACAGCGAAGCCCCCGGCCGCCCCCGCGCCCTGCCGCGCGTCGCGATCGTCGGTCGCCCGAACGTCGGGAAGTCGAGCCTGTTCAACCGCCTGCTGCGCCGGCGCGAGGCGATCGTGCTGGACCGGCCGGGCGTGACGCGGGACCGGCTGGAGCGGGACGGGCGGCTGGCCGCGCGCCGCGTCGTCTTCCTGGATACGGGCGGGATCGTGCCCGGGTCCGAGGACGACCTGTACAAGCAGGTGTCGCGGCAGGCGGTCGCGGCGCTCGAGGGCGCCCACCTGATCGCCCTCGTGGTGGATGCCCGGGCCGGCGTGACCCCGCTCGACGAACAGGTCGCCGAGATCCTGCACCGCGCGACGGTGCCGGTGGTCCTGATCGCGAACAAGGTGGACGACGAAGCGCAGGAAGCGCTGGTCCACGACGCCTGGCGGCTGGGGCTGGGGGAGCCGGTCCCGGTCTCTGCCGAGACGGGCCGCGGGATCGAAGAACTCGCGGAACTGCTCGAATCGCTGCTGCCCCCGCTCCCCGAGGGGGAGACGGCGGCGCCGGAGGCCGACCACGACGGGCTTCCCGATCCGCGGGAGGAACTGTGCGTCTCGGTCGTGGGGCGGCCCAACGTCGGCAAGTCCTCGCTCGTCAACCGGCTCGCCGGAGAGGAGCGGGTCACCGTCAGCCCCGTTCCGGGGACGACGCGCGACGCCGTCGACGTGATCCTCCGGCGCGACGGCCAGCGCATCCGGCTGGTCGATACCGCGGGGATCCGTCGCCGCGCCAAGGTCGATTCGCGGGACGAGTCGGTCGGCATCCTGATGACGCGGCGGCGCCTGGCGCGCAGTCACGTCGCGATCTTCGTCGTCGACGCCGTCCAGGGGATCACGAGCGGCGACGTCGCGATCGCGGGGGAGATCCTCGAAACCGGCCGCCCGATGGTGCTGGCGCTGAACAAGTGGGACCTCGTCGCCGATCCGGAGACCCGGGTGGGCGAACTGGACGCCGAGCTGGAGCGACGGCTCGCCTTCGCGCCGAAGATCCCCCGGGTGACGGTCTCGGCCACTTCCGGGCAACGGGCCTTCAAGCTGCTCGACCTGGCACGCGAGCAGGCCCTGGCGGCCACCCGGCGGATTCCCACCTCCGAGCTGAACCGCTTCCTCGAGCGCTCGCTCGCCGAGCTGCTGGCGGGCGGCGGATCCACGACGAAGATGCTCTACATCACCCAGACCGGGACCCTGCCGCCCCGATTCGCGATCTTCTGCCGCGACCCCGAAGGGGTCGACCCGTCCGTCCGGCGCTACCTCGAGCACCGGATCCGCGAGGAGTTCGACCTCGGCCCGATCCCGGTCGTGGTCGACCTCCGGCTCTCGCCCCGCCGGCGCTGAGGGGGTCCGGGCGGCCCGGAGGGGGGTCCGAAAGGGCCGCGCCGGTCCCCGGGACTTTCGATGCTGGCCGACCCCGTTTTGACACCACCGCTCCCGCAGCCCTATGTTTGCCCCGCCGGCGGGAAGGCCCCCTCGACGGGAGCCGACCTGCGCGTGCCACTCCTGCGGAGCGCCGGACATGGTGGTCTTCAATTATTCGACACGTGAGCTGACGACGAAGGTCGTGTTCTACGGTCCCGGCCTCTGCGGGAAAACGACCAACCTGCAGTTCATCTACGACCACATGCCGCAGGGAGTGCGCGGCAAGATGCTGTCGCTCGCCACGAAGAGCGACCGCACGCTGTTCTTCGACTTCCTGCCGATCGATCTCGGGCAGATCCAGGGGATGAAGACCAAGGTCCAGCTCTACACGGTCCCGGGCCAGGTCTTCTACAACGAGACGCGACGACTCGTGCTCAAGGGTGCGGACGGCGTCGTCTTCGTCGCCGACACCCAGGAGAACATGGTCGAAGCGAACGTCGACTCGTTCCGCAACCTCGAGGAGAACCTCGCGGCGCACGGGATGTCGCTCGAGGACACGCCGCACGTCATCCAGTACAACAAGCGCGACCTGCCGAACGCGATGCCGATCGAGCCGATCAACGACCGGCTCAACAAGTACAACGCGCCGTTCTACGAGGCGATCGCCACCACCGGCGTCGGGGTGCAGGAGACGCTGCGCCACATCACGAAGCTGGTCCTGCTCAAGCTGAACGAACGCTACGGCGCGGAGCGGCCCGGCGCCGCCCGGCGCGAGCCGGCGAAGCCCGCGGCCGCGGCCCCCGAGTTCGCGCCGGCCCCTGCGGCCGAGGTGTTCGCCGCCCCCGAGTTCGCGCCGGCCCCTGCGGCCGAGGTGCTCGCGCCTCCCGCGCCGCCGCCTGCGCCGGCGATCGAGGCGCCGGTCGCCGCGGTCGCCGCGGGGACGCCGCTGTTCGACGATCTGGCCCAGGGCTTCGAGGCGCCCGCGGCCGCCGACCCGGCCGAGATCTTCGCGATGCCGAGCGGGCAGGTCTTCGCGTCGCCGGCCGTCGCTGCGCCGCGGACGCCGCCGGTTCAGCCGGCTCCCGTCGCCGCTCCGGCGCCGGCGCCCGTCGAGGCCTTCGCTTCGACGGCGCCGCCGATGAGCGAAGCGGCTTCCGAGTTCGACTTCTCGATCCCCGTGGACCGGACCCGGACCGAGATGCCGACGATCGCCACGCCGCAGGCCGTGATGCGCGCTGCCGTGGAGACCGCCGCCGCACCCGCGCGGGCCGCCTCCCCGGCGCTCGACTCCGAGCCGTTCAGCCTGCCGACCCGGCCGGATCGCCCCGCCGTCGCGGCGGTGATCGAGGAGGAGGACGTGCTCGGGCTCGCTCCGCCCGCCCCGGCACCCACCTCGACCGTGAAGATCGACCGCTCCGTGCTGGACGTCTCCGTTCCGGCGGGGGCGGCCTCGCGGTTCCCTGCCACCCCGGCGGCGGTCGCTTCGGCCCGGATGATCGAGGTCGGAGCCGCCGACGCGCTGTTCGCCGACGAGACGGTCGAGCCGACGCGGCTCGCGGTCGGCGATCCGCAGGAGATCCTCGTGCCGCTCGAGTTCGCCACGGCGTCCGGGACGCGGCGCTACCGACTCGTCATCCGGCTGGAACTCGCCCCGTGAGCGCGGGGTTTGCGCGCGGCTCCCGGCGGCGCTTCGTCTCGGTCCCGGCCGGAGCCTACCCCGCACCCGCGCCCCCCTCCGTTGCGCCGCAGCTCGACGACGACCTGTTCGCGAGCCCCGCGGAAGCGTCCTCGTTCGGCGACGCGCTGTTCGACGAGGGAGGAATCTCCTTCTCGCCGCCGGTCGCCCTGGATGCCGGGCCGTTCGAAGAGTTCGAGCCGGGCATCGCTTCCACGACCGAGCCCACCCCCTCGGTCGAGCCGGCGCCGCACCGCGCCTGGGTCCCGGGGCCGACAGCGCGCGGAACGCTCGGTATCCTCGTGGGGACCGCGATCGGGGCGATCGTCGGGATGATCCTCAGCACGGCGATGCTCGCGCTGTATGCACCCTCCGACTTCGCCCAGGCGATCACGGACCCGGTGACGCTGTGGACCGAGATCGACGACTGGAAGGTGCTGGCCGGCGCGCTCCTGATCGCGATCGGCTTCGCCGTGCTCGGCGCCGGGCAGGGAGCCCAGCGGCGCGCGGCGCGCGCCTGAGCCGCTCGCGGCGCTCTCCCGCTGCGACCCTCGTCGCCCGCGTCGCCCGCGTCGCGTTGCTGAGTTGCCTCTCGCTCGCGGTGGTGACACCGGCGTGCGGTGCTGCAGCCGATGACCAGCCCGCCCTCCCGCGCGACGGTGCCGAGCTCCTGACGCGGCTCTCCGCCGGACCGATCGTGGTCCTGGCGACCGTCATCCGGGTCGAGACCAAGGCGGCGCTGACGGTGCGCGAGGTCCTGCGCGGCGGGACCCTGCCAGCGACGATCCGCCTGGCCTACCGCGGCAACAACCTGATGCGGCAGCCCGACAGCGCACCGTTCGAGACACGCGACGGCGAGACGGCGATCTTCGTCCTCACCCCCTGGGTCGACTCCCGGGGGCGCCAGCCGAAACCCGACCTCTTCATGCCGGCCGGCTTCGCAGGGGCCAAGATTCCCCTGCCCCCGGAGGGCGGGGAAGCGCTGCTCGCGGCGGTCCGGGAGATCGTGATCCACCAGGAGGACGTGGAGGTCGGGCAGGAGGCGCGGGTGCTGCGCTGGATCGGCGGACCGAACCCGTGGCTGATCGACGCCGGGCTGGTGATCGCGGGGCAGCTCGTGATGGCGGACGAGGACTGGGTCCCGGTGCTGCTGGAGCGGCTGCGCGACGTCCGGCCGGAACGGCGCCTGAGGACCCTCGAGGTGATCGCGGGGGCGATGACCCGGGGGCGGATCGGCGACCCCGGCGGCGACCTGGAGATCGACGAACGGGTGGAGGCCTGCCAGGAAGCGATCGTCCGCCTGGCCCGCACCGACCCGGAGTTCGAGGTCCGCGCCACGGCGGTCAAGGCGCTGGCCCATGCCGGCATCCCGGGGGCCCGCGAGATTCTCGGGAGGATCGCCAAGGACGACCCCAGCCAGGACGTCCGGTACGAGGCCGCCGCCGCGCTGGTCAAAGGCGTCCGGGGTGATCCGTCCCGTTGACCCTCCCGCCGGGAAAACCCATATTCGCCGTGACTTCGCGGCGGCTCCCGCGTCGGGCAGGAAGCCCGCACCGGGGACCGCGGCACGCGCGCAACGCGTGACGGATCGAGCATGGCGACCGATCCCCTGAAAGCCCTGTCCGTGAACTACCTCGCCGGCGAACGGATCGTCGCCGCGGCCGAGGCGGGAGCCTGCATGTTCCTCGTCCAGTCGGGGAGCGTGCGCCTCACGCGCCCGGCGAGCGGCGGCAGCGCCCCGATGGAGATCGCGCAGCTCGAGAAGGGCGACTTCTTCGGGGAGCGGACCCTGCTCGAGGGCGGCACCTACGGCGTCAACGCCGAGGCGCTGGAGGCCTGCGAGATCATCGAGATCGGCCCCTCGACCTTCCACCGCCTGCTGCGCGCCCACCCCGAGATCTCCGTCCGGCTGCTGCGCAAGCTCGCGGCCCGGGTCGAACGGCTCGAACGCCGCCTCTCGACGGAAGGGGGCGAGGAGACGCTGGTGGCCGCGCGTCCCGCGGCGGCTCCCCCGGTCCGGCCTCACGTCGCGCCGGCGCGCGGTCCCCGCGCGTCGCTGATCGTGGAGGGCGGGGGACCGGTCTTCCCGCTCGTCGGCGAGGAGGTCCTGGTCGGCCGGTACGATCCGGTGACGGAGATCCAGCCCGAGATCGACCTGACGGAGATCGACACCAAGCGCTCGGTCTCGCGGCGTCACGCGCGGATGACCCTGCGCGACGGGGCGTGGTACGTGGCGGAAGAGGTCGGCGCGCTGAACGGGACCTTCGTCAACGGGACCCGGCTGCTGCCGGGACGCGGCGCGCCGCTCTCGCCGGGCGACATCGTCAGCGCCGGAATGGTGCGCCTGATCTTCCGGCTGGAATAAAGTAGCGGGGTGAAACGGTTCCTGCTCGCCCTCGCGCTCCTTGCCCCCGGAGCGCTGCCCCCCGTCGTCCCGGCCGCGGAAGAGCGCATTCCGGCGCAACTCACCGTCACCGCCGTGCGGGGTGTCCCGGATCTCGAACGCCTGCTGCTCGAACGCGAGATCCTGCGGAGGGTCGAGGCCCGCGCCTGCGGCCTGCGCCTGCCCAAGCCGGGCGAGGTCCCGGTCTGGCGGGTCGACGTCGCGTTGCTCTACTGGCGCGAGAGCGAGGCCCCCGGCGGCGTGCCGGTCTTCGATCCCAGCCGGGGAGTCTACCTGCCCGGCCGACGGCGCGAGATCGAGACGGTCTACACGCTGCGCGTCTACCGCAGCGAGTCGCCCCCGGCCCCCGACGCTCCGGTCAGGCAGCACACGATGCGGGCGCACGCGGAGACCAAGCCGACCCTCAGCTACGAGCCGCGCGAGCAGGCCTCGCGGATGCTTCGGGAACAGCTGGCCGAAGAGGTCAGCCGCGGCGTGTGCCGCGGCGTGCGCGACTGAACCTTGCCGCGCGCGGGCCGCGGGTGCTAGGCTCGCTGGCTTTCTCGCCCCGGAGGGTGTGCGCGCGATGTCCGAGTCGGGGTTCGGCGACGATTTCCTCGCCAACGGCGAGCCGCTCCCCGTGGTGACCACGGGCCGGGCGCCCCTCACCCTGACGCTCCCGCAGTTCGAGGGGCCGCTCGACCTGCTCCTGCACCTGGTGCGCTCGAACGACATGGAGATCCTCGACATCCCGATCGTCGAAGTCGCGCGGCAATACAACTTCTACCTCGACCAGATGCGGGAGCTCGACCTCGAGATCGCCTCGGAGTACCTGCTGATGGCGGCGACGCTCGCGCACATCAAGTCGCGCATGATGCTCCCGCCCGATCCGAGCGACGAGGTCGAGGATCCGCGGGCCGAGCTGGTTCGCCAGCTCCTGGACTACGAGCGCTACCGCAAGGCGGCCGAGGGGCTTGCGGCGCTCGAGAGCGGCCGCGACCTGGTCTTCTCGCGCCCCGGGCCGGCGCCCGCGGAGCTGGCCGGCTACGAGACGATCAAGGCCGACCTCGGGGACCTGGTCAAGGCCTTCGAGCGCGTGCTCCGGCACCTCGAGATCGAGGAACGGGTCGAGGTCATCCGGCGCGAGGACGTCAAGATCCAGGACATGATGCAGCGCCTGCTCGACGCGGTGGAATCCGGCCGGTCGCTCTCGTTCCGCGACCTGCTGGTGGCCTGCCGGACGCGCCTCGAACGCGTCGTGCTGTTTCTCGCGCTGCTCGAGCTGATCCGCCTCGGGGCGATCGATGCCTGGCAGAGCGCGGCGCGGGAAGACATCACGATCGAGGGGCGGGCGGGCATGGCCATCGATCTGGCAGCGGAGGAGTCCGAGAGTGAGCACTGATCACGCCGCCCCGGGGCCGGAGCCCGAGCCGGAGGCCGAGGGCCTCCGGGTCCTGGCCGTGCTCGAGGCGATGCTCTTCGCCTCGCCGGAACCGCTCAGCCCCGAGGAGATCCAGGCCGGGCTGCCCCAGATGCCGCGCGAGGAGATCGAGCGCGGGCTCGACGCCCTGGCCCGCGCGCTCGGGCACCCCGACCGCGGCTTCCGCCTCGAGCGGGTGGCGGGCGGTTTCCGGCTCGTGACGCGGCCCGACCTGGCGGAGCCGCTGCGGGCGCTCTTCCGCTTCCGGAACCAGCGCCGCCTGACGCCGGCGTCGCTCGACGTGCTGGCGATCATCGCCTACGCCCAGCCGATCACGGCTCCCGAGATCCAGGAGATCCGCGGGACCGACCCGGCCCACTCGGTGCGGGTGCTGCTCGACCGCAAGCTGATCCGGATCGTCGGCCGCAAGCGGGTGGTCGGCCGCCCGATCCTCTACGGCACGACGCGCGAGTTCCTGATTCACTTCGGGCTCGACAGCCTGGAGGACCTCCCCCCGGTGGAGGGGTACGGAACGCGCGTGGTTCCCGCGCAGGGACGGCTCTTCCCCGTGACTGCGTTCCCGGCCGAGGAGTTCGACCCCGAAGCCGTCCCGGAGCTCGACCTGTTCGAAGGGGAGGGGAGCGGGGCGGGGGGGCCCGGTGAGACAGCCCCCGGAGACGCCTGAGATGCCCGAAGAGCGACTGCAGAAGATCCTGGCCCGGGCCGGCGTCGCGTCGCGGCGCGCGGCCGAGCAGCTGATGCGCGAGGGCCGGGTGACCGTCAACGGCGCCGTGGCCGACCGCCTCGGGATGCACGCCGACCCCGAGCGCGACCACATCAAGGTCGACGGCAAGCGGCTGCGCCCGGCCAGCGTGCTGCGGCACTACTTCCTGGCCTTCAAGCCGCGCGAGATGATCACCTCGCTGTCCGACCCGGAGGGCCGCACGACGGTGGCCGACATGCTCCACGCCCACCGGGTGCGGACCCGGGTCTTCCCGGTCGGTCGACTCGACTGGGACGCCGACGGCCTGCTCCTCCTGACCGACGACGGCGACCTCGCCCACCGCGTGATGCACCCGCGAAGCCACCTCGCCAAGAGCTACCGGGTCAAGGTCCGGGGGCTGCCCGACGACCGGGCGCTCGATCGGGTGCGGCGGGGGGTCGTGATCGACCGTGGGGTCCGGACCCTGCCCGCCGAGGTCGAGCTGGAGGAGGAGGGGGACAACGCGAGCTGGCTCAAGGTCGTCCTGACCGAGGGGCGCCAGAACCAGATCAAGCTGATGTTCGCCCGGGTCGGCCACCCGGTGCAGCGGATCCGGCGGACGGCGATCGGCCCGCTGCGCCTCGGCCGGATGAAGGTCGGCGAGCTGCGGGTCCTCACCGCGGGAGAGCTGGAGGCCCTGCGGCGCGCCCTGGACGCCGCGGAATCCCGGCCGGTCGGCGGGCGGGGACGAGGCGGGGTGCCTTCCCGGCCGGACCGGCCCCCCTCCGGACGCCGGCCCGGCCCGGCCCGCGGACCGGGAACCGCCCGGAAAAGAACCACTTGACCGGTCTGCGGAGCGCCCCTAACATGCGCGGTTCGCGGGTGTGCCGGAGAATCGCTCGCTGAAGCCTCGTCGAGGTGGCGGGGGGGTGCGTCCCCCCGGACGAGCGATCCGGCCAATCCAAGACCCGCGGTAGTTCGGAGGTAGCGCCCAGTTATGGAGACCCAGACCGGTTCAGAGCAGCAGAATACGGGCAACCTGCCCGACCAGGAGCTCGATTTTGCCGCGCTCCTCGACGCCTACAGCCCTTCCGCGGAGGTTCGCGAGGGGGCCGTCGTTCACGGCCGGATCGTCAAGGTGCTGGCCGAGATCGTCCTGATCGACATCGGCTACAAGAAGGAAGGGTCGATCTCGAAGAGCGAGTTCATCGCGGCCGACGAAGCCGCGAAGCTCTTCGTCGGGAACACCGTCGAGGCGGTCATCGAGTCGCTCGACGAGGCGGATGACTACATCCACCTGTCGAAGGACAAGGCCGAGCGCCTGAAGGTCTGGGAGAAGGTCGAAAACGCGTATCGCACGGGCGAGACCGTCGTCGGCCGGGTGATGGACCGCATCAAGGGCGGCCTCTCGATCGACATCGGCGTCCGCGCGTTCCTGCCCGGCTCGCTGGTCGACGTCCGGCCGGCCCGCAACCTCGAGAGCTACAAGGACCAGGACGTCCGGGTCCGCGTGATCAAGATGAACCGCCGGCGCGGGAACATCGTGGTCTCGCGCAAGCACGTGCTCGAGGAGGAGAACGCCGAGAAGAAGAAGGTCACCCTCGAGACGATCGAGGAAGGCCAGCGGATCCGCGGCACGGTGAAGAACATCACGGAGTACGGCGCGTTCGTGGACCTCGGCGGAATCGATGGGCTGCTGCACGTGACCGACATGTCGTACCGCCGCGTGAACCACCCCTCCGAAGTGGTCAACATCGGCGACGAGGTGGACGTCACGGTGCTCAAGTTCGACCGTGACAAGGAGCGCGTCAGCCTCGGCATGAAGCAGCTCCAGACCGACCCGTGGGAGAACGCGGCCGAGAAGTACCCGATCCTCTCGCGCGTCCGCGGCAAGGTCGTCAGCCTGACCGACTACGGCGCCTTCGTCGAGCTGGAGGAGGGGATCGAGGGGCTGATCCACGTCTCCGAGATGTCCTGGACCAAGCGGATCAAGCACCCCTCGAAGATGCTCAACCCCGCCGACATGATCGAAGCCGTGGTGCTCGAGGTCGACGAGGAGAATCGCCGGCTCTCGCTGGGCCTGAAGCAGACGACGCCGAACCCGTGGTCGGTGATCCAGGAGAAGTACCGCGTCGGCGACATCATCAAGGGCGTCGTCCGCAACATCGCGGACTTCGGCGCGTTCATCGAGGTCGAGGAGGGGGTGGACGGCCTGGTCCACATCTCCGACCTGACCTGGAACCGCCGCGTCAAGCACCCGGCGGAGATCCTGAAGAAGGGCCAGGAGGTCGAGGCCAAGATCCTGAAGATCGACACCGAGAACCAGCGGTTGTCGCTCTCCGTCAAGGACCTGATGCCCGACGTCTGGCAGGAGTTCTCCCGCCGCTACCGCGTGGGCGACATCCTGGAAGGGAAGATCGTGCGCCTCGCCGACTTCGGCGCGTTCGTCGAGCTGTCGGAGGGGGTCGAGGGCCTGGTCCACATCTCCGAGATGTCCCACGAGCGGCTCGAGAAGCCCGGCGACAAGTTCCAGCCGGGGCAGTCGGTGAGGGTCAAGATCCTGCGCGTCGACCCCGAGGAGCGGAAGATCGGCCTCTCGGTCAAGGCGGCCCAGGACGAACTCGGCTCGGGCGACCTCAAGCAGTACCAGAACACCCGCCAGGAGGAAGCCTCGCGCTCCTCGATCACGCTCGGCGACGTGGCCGGCGACCTGTCCGCGCTGCGCGAGCGCGCAGTCCAGCGCCAGGCCGACGGCGAGCCGGACGGCGAGAAGGGCTCGGAGGGCTGATGACCCGGGCCGAGCTCGTCGAGAGGCTGGCGGAGTCCGTCAACCGCTGGATGCTCGAGGAGAAGCAGCGCCGGGAGGGGATCGCCGGGGACGCGATCGAGCTCGGGCCGCGCGAGAAGTTCACGCAGTCCGAGGCCGAGGTCGTGGTCAACACGGTGGTCGAGTCGATCATCGAAGCCCTGCGGCGCAGCGAGAAGATCGAGCTGCGGGGCTTCGGCTCCTTCCGCCTGCGGACCCGCCGCCCGCGACAGGGACGGAACCCGAAGACGGGCACGAAGGTCGAAGTGCCCGGGAAGTCCGTGCCCTACTTCAAGCCGGGCAAGGAGCTCCGCGAGCTGCTCAATCCGGCCGGCGCGGCGAACGAGCCGGACGACGAGTCCGCCCGGGACTGACGTGGACCACGTCTTCGCGCCCTGGCGCCGCGCGTGGGTCACGTCGGCCGCCGCGAGCGAGGTCGGAGCCCCCGTGCGGTGCCTGTTCTGCCGGGTCTGGGACGAGCCCGAGTGCGACGAGGAGAATCTCGTCGTCACGCGCGGCGAGCGCTGCCTCGTGATGCTCAACCGCTATCCCTACACCGGCGGCCACCTGCTCGTCTCGCCGCGCGAGCACGCCGCCTCGGTCTCGGCACTCGACGCCGACACGCTGGCCGAGCTGATGCAGGTCTCCGCGCGCGCCGTGGCGGTGCTGGAGCGCACGTTCGGTGCGCACGGGTTCAACCTGGGGATCAACCAGGGGCGACCGGCCGGGGCAGGGATTCCGGACCACGTCCACCTGCACGTCGTGCCGCGCTGGTCCGGCGACACGAATTTCATGACGACCGTCAGCGATACGCGCGTCGTTTCGGAGGACCTGGCGACGGCGCGGCAGGCGATCCGCGACGGTTTCGCCGCGCTGCCGCCGCGCGGCGGAGTCGACCCGCGATGAGCCGTCTCTACTGGATCGAGACCTGGGGCTGCCAGATGAACGAGCACGACTCGGAGAAGCTCGCGGGCACGCTCGAGGGCCTCGGGTACGAGCCGGCGCCCAGCCTCGGCGCCTCGGACATCGTGCTGCTCAACACCTGCGCGATCCGCGAGAAGGCGGAGGAGAAGGTCTACAACCTGCTGGGACAGCTCGCGCCGCTCAAGGCGAAGCGTCCGGGCATGGTCGTCGGGGTCTGCGGCTGCGTCGCTCAGATGACCGGGGAAGGAGTCCGCGAGCGCGCACCGCTGGTCGACCTCGTGTTCGGCCCGCGCGCCGCGAGCCGGCTCCCCGAGCTGCTGGCGCGCCTCAGGGAAGAGCAGGGCGTCGTCGACACGACGCTCTACCAGGACAGCCTCGTCGCGGGGGCCAGGGCGGTGCGCGAGACCCAGCGCTCCAAGGCGTGGGTCACCGTGATGGAGGGCTGCAACAAGACCTGCACCTACTGCGTGGTCCCGGCAACGCGAGGGCGCGAGACCAGCCGGCGCCTCGAGGACCTGCTCGCCGAGGTTCGCGAACTGGCGGCGGCCGGGTTCCACGAGCTCGAGTTCCTTGGCCAGAATGTGAATGCCTACCGCTGCCCGGAGGCGAAGGCCGGGCTATCCGATCTGCTCCGCGCCGCGGGACGCGTGCCGGGGCTGAGACGCCTGCGGTTCACGACCTCGCACCCGCTCCACCTGCGGAGCGACATCATCCGCGCGATGGCGGAGGTGCCCGGCGTCTGCGATCACCTGCACCTGCCGGTGCAGAGCGGGTCTTCCCGCGTCCTGCTCGCGATGCGCCGCGGCTACGACCGCGCGAAGTACCTGGCCAAGGTCGACGAGCTGCGGCACGAGGTCCCCGGGATCTCGCTCTCCACCGACGTGATCGTCGGATTCCCCGGCGAGACCGAGGACGACTTCCAGGAGACGTTGAGCCTCGTCCGCGAGGTGCGGTTCGACCAGATGTTCTCGTTCGTCTTCTCGGCCCGGCCGGGAACGGTGGCCGGACTGCTCGCCGATCGAACACCGGCCGAGCGCAAGATCGAGCGCCTCATGGAGCTCCAGGCCCTGCAGAAGGAGATCCAGCTGGAGTCCAACGCGCGGTTCGTCGGCCGCGTCGAGGAGGTCCTCGTCGAATCGCCGAGCCGTCGCGCCCCGCACGAATGGGCCGGTCGCACGACCAGCAATCGGGTCGTCAATTTCGACGCGCCGGGCGCCCGTCCCGGCGAGTTCGTTCGGGTCCGGATCACCGCGTCGGGGGCCAACAGCCTGCGCGGCGTGCCGCTCGACGACGCCGAAGTCCCGCCCGCGGCGGCCCTGGAAGCGTAGTCTGCGGGGCCGTCCAGGGCCGTTGTCTTGACTTGACTTCGGGCGGTCAGTATTGTCGCATCTGGGCCGGCGGAACGGCTCGTTCCGCGGGAGGCGGTACTCCATGCAGGTCGAGATGCGGATCCAGGGCCTGATGCTCGACCCGATCACGCAGGGGCCGCTGATCGTGCTGCGGGACCCCCAGACGGACGCCAAGCTGCCGATCTGGGTCGGGGCGTTCGAGGCCAACGCGATCGCGACCGAGATGGAGCGGATCCGGATGCCGCGGCCGTCGACGCACGACCTGCTGCGCGACGTGATCAAGGAACTCGGCGCGCGCCTGACGAAGGTCATGGTCACGGACCTGCAGGACAACGTGTTCTTCGCGACCCTCTACCTGGAAACCGCGTCGGGACCGAAGCAGATCGACGCGAGACCCTCCGACGCCATCGCGCTCGCGCTGCGCTGGGACGCCCCGATCTTCGCGACGCCGGAGGTCATCCGGGCCGCCCAGGACATCGACCTGACCCAGGGCTACAAGGACACCGAACGCTTCCGGCAGTGGCTCGAGAGCCTCGACGAATCCGACCTGGGCAAGTACGAGATCTAGTCCCCGCCCGCTTCGCCGCGCGTTTCGTCGTTCCGTCGTTGATTCGCCCCCCCAACTCGCCTACGATAGCCGCAACGCGGATGAGCTTCGCTTTGTGTTCGCTTTCGGAGCCCTCGGGGCCGCGTGACCGCGTTCAATTCTTCCGGCAGTGCCCCGTCCGGGGCGGTCCGGTCACCTCCATGGGTGCGGAAGCATGATCATCGCGATCACGAACCAGAAGGGTGGAGTCGGAAAGACGACCACCGCCATCAACCTCGCCGCGGCGCTGGCCCAGAAGGGCTCGCGGACGCTCCTGATCGACCTCGACCCGCAGGGCAACGCGACCCTGTCCTTCATCGATCTCGGTGCGATCGGCCAGTCGATGTACGAGGTCTTCGTCGATCCGGCGCTGGCCCTGCTGGACGTCGTTCTCCCGGCTCAGCAGTCCAACCTGTCGGTCGCCCCGGCGAGGCTCTCGCTCGCCAAGGTCGAGCCTTCGCTGGCCGGGCAGTTGGATGCGCACTTCCGGCTCAAGGACAAGATCGGTCCAGCCCAGGAGGCCTTCGACTACATCGTCATCGATACGCCGCCGACGCTCGGCATGCTCACCGTCAACGCGATGATCGCCGCGACGCATCTTCTCGTCCCGATTCAGCCATCCTATTTCGCACTCGAGGGAACGGACGACCTGGTCGAGACCTACGAGCGGATCCGGGTCCGCGCCAATCCCGATCTCCAGTTCCTGGGTGTCGTGCTGACGATGTACGACCGGCGTACGATCCTGGCGCGCGATATCGAGCGCCAGATCGGTGAGGTCTTCAAGGAGAAGCTGTTCCAGACTCGCATCAGCAAGAGCGTGCGGCTCGAGGAATCGCCGGCCTACAAGGAATCGATCTTCACGTTCGCGCCATCGTCGAAGGGAGCGGAGGAGTACTATCGGCTCTCCGAGGAGGTATTGAAGCGTGGCTAAGGGAAGGGGACTGCCTCCGGACGTGAGGACCCGCGCGGACGCGCACTACGTCGATGCGATCACCTCGGGCCGGATGGGGTCGGTCGGTCGGATGATCGACATCGAGCGGCTGCTGCCGAACCCAACGCAGCCGCGTAAGAGCCTGCGGGACATCGAGGCGCTCGCCGAATCGGTTCGGGAGCGCGGGATCCTCGAGCCGATCCTGGTCCGGCCCACGGAAGATGGCCGCTTCCAGATCATCGCCGGAGAGAGGCGGTTCCATGCGGCCAGGCAGGTTGGCCTGACGATGGTCCCGTGCGTCGAACTGGACGTCGACGAGCGCGGCTGCCTCGAGATCAGCCTGATCGAGAACCTCCAGCGACGCGACCTGACCCCTTTCGAAGAGGCCGAGGCGATCGCACGGCTCGTCGAGGACTTCCAGTACACGCACGAGCAGATCGCCCGGAAGCTGGGGCGATCGCGCAGTTCGGTCACCGAGCTGCTGAGCCTCAACCGCATGCCCGAGTCCGTGAAGGAGGCATGTCGGCGCGCCGACATCATGACCCGGACCGTGCTGATGGAGATCGTCCGCCAGGAATCCGAGGAGGACATGCTGGCGCTGGTCGATGCGGTCCTGTCCGGCAGCCTGACGCGGGACGAGGTTCGGGAACTGAAGAGGAACCCCGGGGCGTCCACGCCGGCCCGGGACGATTCACGAGGGCGTCCCTACGTCTTCCGGTACCGACCGCCGAACCGCGACTTCCAGCTGAGCCTGCGCTTCGAGCGGGACGTCGTCGAGCCGAGGGAGTTGCTCGAGATCCTGGAGCAGATCGTCTCGGACCTGAAGTCACAGGTCGCCGAGGATCGCCCACGGGTGTCGGGGCCGAGAAGCGCATCGCTCGCGAGCGAGGACGGAGGATCTGCCGCGGTGGTGGGCGGCAGGGCCCGACTTCCGGTCGTTCCGGAGACCTCCCACTAGCGTCTGCTCAGGGGATGGCGCGTGCACCGAGGCGGCCTTCCACTTCAGTTCGTTCTTGTATTTGACATAATCATCATTATCGGACATTGTGGAAAACGGTGCAGGGCGGCTGCCTGCGGTAGAATCCGGGTCCCCTGAGGCGTGGAATGAGGCTCTGGACGCGGCTCGACCGTTACGTGACGCGGGAACTCGGGCCGCCGCTCCTGCTCGGCTTCGCCGGCTTCACGCTGGTCCTTCTCCTGCAGGCGCTCTTCATGATCGCCCGCCAGACGATCGAGAAACGGGTCCCGTTCAGCCTCCTGCTGGGGTTCGTCGTCGCGGAGCTGCCGCGGCTCTTCGCGTTCACCATCCCGATGGCGATCCTGCTGGCCGTCCTGGTCGGAATCGGGCGGATGTCGTCCCAGGGCGAGATCACGGCCCTCCGGGCGGCGGGCGTCGGCCCGTCGCGCATCCTCCGGCCGGTCCTGGCCGCCGCGGCCCTCCTCGTCCTGGCCTCCCTGGCGAACGCCCACTACCTCGTTCCGATGGGCCAGATGAAGCGCCGCGCCCTCGTCCAGGAGATCGTTCGGGCCCGCGATCTCTCCCGCGAGACCGAGCCCGGGGTTTTCTACCGCGGTCTTCCCGGGGCCGTCCTCTACGTCCGCTCCGTCTCCCAGTCGTCCGAGGGGCCCGTCTTCGAGGGAGTGCTCCTGCAGCGACAGACCGACGATTCGTCGGACCTGATCGTCGCCCGCAGGGGCCGCCCGATTTTCGACCGGGAGTCCGGCAGAATCAGCTTCCTGCTCGACGACGGCGAGTGGCACATGTCCCGCCCCGACCGGCCCACGACCTACAGCCGGGTCCGCTTCGAGCGCCACACGCTCACGTTCCCGCCCGACCCGGCGTTCCGCGCGTTCACCCGCTCGCGCTTCGAGGACCCGGGCACGCTCTCCGGGCCCGGACTCTACGAGCAGGTCCGTGAACTCGACGCCCGTGCCCGCGCGGCGACGGATCCCGGTGCGCGGATCGCGGCCGAGCGCAAGGGACGGCTGGCGCGGATCGAATGGCAGCGCCGCTGGGCGATCCCGTTCGCGAGCATCGCGCTGGCCTTCGCCGCGTTCCCGCTCGCGATGCGCCATCGTCGCGGCGGAATGTTCGCCGGACTTTCGCAGGCGTTGATCGTCATCTTCCTCTACTACTTGATCTTATCGACGGGCCAGGGGTTCGCAGAACAGGGCGCCTGGCCCCCGTGGCTCGCGGCCTGGTTGCCGGACGCGGTCGCCATCGGCTTCGGCTTGCTCGCATGGCGGACTGCGGGCCGACCCGAGCGGACCCGCTCGTGGACCGCGCGACTCGCGGGCCTCTTCGCGCACCGCCGGCAGCGGACGGCTCGGCGGGACACGGCCGAGGCACCTCCGGGTCACGCCGGGCTGCAGTCCCCTTCCCTTCCTGCCCCCCAGCAGGCCGTCGGCGCCCCGCGAGGCCGCTTCCGCTTCGGGCTCCAGACCCTGGATCTCTACCTCGCCGGCGGCTTTCTCCGGATGACCGCCGCCGTCCTCTTCGTTCTGCTCGTGCTGGCGCTGGCCATCGAGTTCAAGGGCGCAGTCGACAACGTCCCCGACGACGCCGGGGACTTCCCCTGGCGTTCCGTCCTGACCTACGTCCTGCTCTCGGTCCCCGGCCAGCTGCGCCTCATGGTCCCGATCGCGGCCCTGGTCGGGGTCTCGATCGGCCTCTCCGCCCTGGCCCGCGCCAACGAGCTGATCGCGATGAAGGCCTCCGGGATCGGTCCGGTCCGGATCGCCGTTCCGATGGTGGTCGCGGCGGCGGGGGTCTCACTGCTGCTGGCCGCGGTCCAGGAGCGGATCATCCCCGCCGCGGAGCGCGAATCGCGCGCGGAGCTCGACCGGATCGCGGGCAAGTCGAGCGCCCGCGAAGCCGACGGCGGGCGGCGGTGGATCGTCGGCCAGAACGACCGGCTCTGGGCCTACCTCGACGTCCCCGCCGGGAGCACGGCCGTCATCGAACCGGGCGTGGTGACCGTCGACTGGTCCAACGCACGGATCCTCGAGCGGATCGAGGCCCGCGAGGCGAACTACGCCGACGGCGCCTGGGACTTCGTGCAGGGCTGGCGCCGTTCCTTCGATGTCCAGCGGGGCCGAGAGCTACGAGGCGTTCCCACGCTGGCGCTCCGGCGACACGGAATCGCCCGAGTTGTTCGGCGCGGTCCGCAGCGGGATCGTCTTCGGGCGCCGGATCGCCGACCAGATGACGTTCCAGGAGCTTCGAAGCCACATCCGGCGAATGGCGAACGCGGGTTACGACGCCGCGCCGTTGATCGTCGGCCTGAACGAGAAGCTGGTGATGCCGCTGCTTCCGATCGTCCTCGTGCTCGTCGCGATCCCGCTCACGGTGTCCGGCTGGTCGCGGCGCGGTTCGCTGGCCGGTTTCGGCTACGCGCTCGTCATCGTCTTCGTCTTCTGGGTGATGTGGGCCGTTTCGACCTCGCTGGGGAGCGAATCGATCATCGACCCCGTGCTGGCGGTCTGGAGCCCTCCGATCCTGGTCGGCGTGTTCGGGATCTGGCTGCTCGGACGCGCGCGCTGAACGGGCCTAGGGCCGCCCGTAGCGCGCCCCGTGGGGTCCGAGCAGCTCCTCCAGCGCGGCGACCAGGGGACGCCCTGCGCGGACCCGGCGCTGCTCGTCGGCCTGCAGCACGACGCGGTAGGCGCCCGGCCGGATGACCTCGAAGAAGACCGGTACCGGTCCCGGGTAGTCGGCGAGGATCTCGTTCACACGCTGGAGCCGGTCGTCCCCGACCAGGGCCGCGTCGATCCGGATCGTGAAGGCCTCGATCGGCCGCGTGGTTGCCGCGTCGAGCGGCACCACCCCCTCGGCGAGCAGCCGGACGGGACCCTCTTCCCCGTCCGCCCGCCCGCGCACCACCACCGCCCGCTCGTCGGCCAGCGACTCGCCGACGTCGCGGTAGAGCTTCGGGAAGACGACGACCTCGACGCTCCCCGTCATGTCTTCGAGGTGGAACGTCGCCATCCAGTCGCCCTTGTTGGTGCGCTTGCGCTTGAGGCCGGCGATCAGTCCGCCGACCGTGACCTCGCCGCCGCCACGCAGCGCCGAAACCATGTGCGTCGCCACCTCCTCCAGCCGCTCGCGCAGCGCGTCGAGCGGGTGTCCCGAGAGGTAGAAGCCGAGCGCTTCCTTTTCCCCGGCAAGCCGGTCGCGGTCGGGCCACGGCGGCAGGTCGGGGAGCGTCGAGGCCGACGCCGGCGCCAGCGGTTCGTCGCCGCCGAACAGGGAGTGCTGCCCGGTCGAACGCGCGGCCGCGACCCGCGCCGCCCGTTCCATCGCGGCCTCGACGGCGGCGAAGAGCCGGGACCGTTCGCCCAGCGCGTCCAGCGCGCCCGACTTGATCAGCGCCTCGAGGGCACGGCGGTTCAGCAGGCGCCGGTCGACCTCGAGGCAGAGTTCGTCCAGGCTGGCAAAGCTCCCCAGCCGCCCGCGGGCCTCGAGGATCGCGTCGACGGTCCCCTCTCCCACGCCCCGGACCGCGGCCATGCCGAACCGGACCGCCTCCCCCTCGACCTCGAAGTAGCGCCCCGAGCGGTTGACCTCCGGCGGAAGGACCGGAATCCCCATCTCGCGGCACTCGCCGAGGTACTCGACCAGCTTGTCGGTGTTGTCCTTTTCCGTGGTCAGCAGCGCCGCCATGAACGCCACCGGGTCGTGCGCCTTCAGGTAGGCCGTCTGGAAGGCGACCAGCGCGTAGGCCGCCGAGTGCGACTTGTTGAAGCCATAACCCGCGAAGTGCTGCATCAGGTCGAAGACGTGCGCGGCGTCGTCCTTCGAGACGCCCTTCACTCCGGCGCCCTGCACGAACCCCTCGCGCTCCGACGCCATCGCCTCGGCCTTCTTCTTGCCCATCGCGCGCCGCAGCTGGTCGGCCTGTCCGAGGGAGTAGCCGCCCAGCGCCGAGGCGCACTGCATCACCTGTTCCTGGTAGACCATCACGCCGTAGGTCGGCTTCAGGATCGGCTCCAGCAGCGGGTGCGGATAGGCCACCTTGACCCGGCCGTGACGCCGCTGGATGAAATCGTCGATCATCCCGGCCCCGAGCGGTCCGGGGCGGTAGAGCGCATTCAGCGCGATCAGGTCGTCAAAACGCTCCGGCTGCATCCGGCGCAGGATGTCGCGCATCCCCGACGATTCGAACTGGAACACCCCCGCGGTGTGCGCCGCGCGGAACAGCGCGAAGGTCTTGCTGTCGTCGAGCGGCAGGTGGTCCATGTCGGGGGGCGTCCGGCCGGACTTCGCGATCAACGCCACGCAGTCGGAGATCAGGGTCAGCGTCTTCAGGCCGAGGAAGTCCATCTTGAGCAGGCCGACGGCCTCGATCTCGTCCTTGGCCCACTGGGTGGTGATCTCGTCGCGGTTCGACTGCGTCGACAGCGGCGCGAACTCGACGACCGGACGGGGCGTGATGACGACGCCGGCGGCGTGGGTGCTGGCGTGCCGCGACAGTCCTTCGATCCGCAGCGCGATGTCGAGCAGCTCCTTCTCCCGGCCCTCGCTCTCGTGCAGCAGCTGGAGCCCCGGCACCTCGCGGATCGCGTCCTCGAGCCGCTTGCCGAGCTCGTCGGGCACCAGCTTCGCGATCCGGTCGGCGTCGGCGTAAGGGAAGCCCAGCACGCGGGCCGCGTCGCGAATGGCGGCCTTGGCGGCCATCGTGCCGAAGGTGATGATCTGGGCCACGTTCTCGCGGCCGTACTTGCCGCGGACGTAGTCGATCACCTCCTCGCGGCGGCGGAAACAGAAGTCGATGTCGATGTCCGGCATCGAGACCCGCTCGGGGTTCAGGAAGCGCTCGAAGAGCAGGTCGTACTGCAGCGGATCGATGTCGGTGATGCGCAGGCAGAAGGCCGCCAGCGAGCCGGCGGCCGAGCCGCGGCCCGGTCCGACGGGGATCCCCTGCTCGCGGGCGTGCCGGATGAAGTCCCAGGTGACGAGGAAGTAGCCGGCGAACCCCATCTGGATGATCGTGTCCAGCTCCCAGGCGAGCCGCTTCTCGTACTCCTCGAGCGGGTGCCGCAGCAGCCCCGCCTTTTCCGTCGCCTGCCAGCCCGGCCGCCGCGCCTCGAACCCGCGCCGGACCTCGGCGCGGAAGACGCTCTCGAGCGTCTCGCCGGGCGGGACCGGGAAGTCCGGCACCAGCGTGCGTCCCAGCTCGAGCTTGACGTCGCAGCGCTCGGCGACGGCCAGCGTGTTCTCCAGCGCGTCCGGCCGCCAGGCGAAGCACTCCCCCATCTCGTCGGCGGTCTTGAAGTAGTGCTCGGTCGTGTAGTGCATGCGGTCGGTGTCGTCGCGCTTCTTGCCCGTGCCGATGCAGACCAGGACGTCGTGTGCGGCATGATCCTCGCGCCGCAGGAAATGCGTGTCGTTGGTCGCGACCAGCGGGAGGCCGGTCTCCTCGTGCAGCTTGACCAGCCCCTCGTTGACGAGCTTCTCCTCGGGGATCCCCTGGTCCTGGAGCTCGAGGTACACGTTCTCGGGACCGAAGATCCCGACCAGTTCGTCGAGGGCCTCGCGGGCGCGGGCGTGGTCGCGCTGCCGCAGGTAGGTCGGGACCTCCGCCGCCAGGCAGCCCGACAGCGCGATGATCCCTTCGGCGTGCTCGCGCAGCAGCTCCTTGTCGACGCGCGGCCGGTAGTAGTAGCCCTCGAGGTAGCCGAGCGTCGAGAGCCGGGTCAGGTTGGAGAAGCCGGCCGACGTCGCGGCGAGCAGGGTGAGGTGGTAGTAGGGCTTGCGGCCCGGGCCGCCCGGCGAGCGGTCGAAACGGCTGCCCGGCGCGACGTAGACCTCGCAGCCGAGGATCGGCTTGATCCCCGCCTTCTGCGCCGCCTGGTAGAACTTGATCGCGCCGTGCAGGTTGCCGTGATCCGTCATCGCGACGGCCGGCATCCCCAGCTCCTTGGCCCGCGCCACGAGCCGTCCGACGGGCTGGGCCCCGTCGAGAAGGCTGAACTCGGTGTGGTTGTGCAGGTGGACGAAGGAACTCACGGCGCTCTTCCTGAAGTACTGACTGTAGGGGCCGCCCTCTGTGGCGGCCCGCCGGGCGCATTCTCGGGCCGGCACGGAGGCCGGCCCCTACAGCCGTTTTGCATGACCTCGGGCCGGCACGGAGGCCGGCCCCTACAGCCGTTTTGCATGACCTCGGGCCGGCACGGAGGCCGGCCCCTACTCCCATTCGATTGTAGCAGGGGGCTTCGAGGTGATGTCGTAAACCACGCGGTTGACGCCGCGGACCTCCCCGACGATGCGTCCGGCCGTGCGCGCCAGCAGATCGTGCGGCAGCCGCGACCAGTCGGCGGTCATGAAGTCGTCGGTGTTGACCGAGCGCAGCGCGATCACGTGCTCGTAGGTCCGGCCGTCGCCCATCACGCCGACCGTCTTGAGCGGGAGGAAGACCGCGAAGGCCTGCGAGGTCCGGCTGATCCAGCCCGACTCCTCGAGCTCCTCGCGGAAGATCGCGTCGGCCTCGCGCAGCATCAGCAGGCGCTCCTCGTTCACCTCGCCGATGATCCGCACCGCGAGCCCCGGCCCGGGGAAGGGGTGCCGATGGACGAAGGCGTGGTCGAGGCCCAGCCGCTCGCCCAGCTCGCGGACCTCGTCCTTGAAGAGCCACGCCAGCGGCTCGATCAGCCCCAGCTTCATCCGCTCGGGCAGGCCGCCGACGTTGTGGTGCGTCTTGATCGTCGCCGAGGGGCCGCCGCTGACGGTCTTCGATTCGATCCGGTCGGGGTAGATCGTGCCCTGCGCCAGCCACGCCGCGCCGCTCCGTGCAGCGTACTCTTCGAACACCGTGACGAACTCGCGGCCGATGATCCGGCGCTTGTGCTCGGGTTCCGCGATGCCGGCGAGCGCGTCGAGGAAACGCTTCCGCGCATCGGCCCGCTGGACGTGCAGCCCGTAGCGTCCGCGGAAGGTCGAGATGACCTGCTCGGCCTCGGCCTTGCGCAGGAGGCCGTTGTCGACGAACACGGCCTCGAGCCGCTCGCCGATCGCGCGGTGGACGAGCAGCGCCATCACCGACGAGTCGACGCCGCCCGACAGCGCGCAGACGACGCGTCCCTCGCTCCCGACCTTGCGCTGGATTTCGGAGATCGCCTCGCGCTCGTAGGCGGCCATCGACCAGTCGCCCGAGCAGCCGCAGACGTCGAGCGCGAACCGCCGGAGGAACGCGCTGCCGTGTTCGGTGTGCCGGACCTCGGGGTGGAACTGCACGGCGTAGCGGCGGCGCTGCGGGTCCTCGGCCGCGGCGAACGGCGTGCTCGAGGTCTTCGCGACGGGGTTCATCCCGGGAGGAAGGGCGGTGATGCTGTCGCCGTGGCTCATCCAGACGACGCTCTCGCGCGGCCAGTCGGCAAAGAGCGCGGAAGGTGCGCCGTCGAGTTCCAGCGTCGCTCGGCCGAATTCCCGTTCCGGGGCCGGCTCGACCCGGCCACCGCAACGATGGGCCAGGATCTGCATCCCGTAGCAGATCCCCAGCACCGGCTTCGCGGTCGCCAGGACCTCGTCGCTGACGGTCGGGGCGCTGGGCTCGTAGACCGAGGCCGGGCCGCCGGAGAGCACGATCCCCCGCACTTCCGGCGCCGCGATGCGCGCCGCGGCCTCGGCCGGCGGGACGACGACCGCGAACACGCCCGCCTCGCGGATCCGCCGGGCGATCAGTTGCGTCACCTGGCTGCCGAAGTCGATGACCAGGATCGTTTCGTGGAGCGCCACGTCCTCACCTCCGCGGCAGCGCGAACGCCTGCACGACGCCCGCGAGCGCCTGCCAGGCGTCGCCGCCGGACTTGAGCCGACCATCGGCGGCGACGCAGGCGGCCATCGCGTCGCCCGCCCGCGCGCCGACCTTGCGCGCCGCCTGCGCGTACTTGCCCGCCGTGAACGGGTGGCAGCCGAGCGCCTCCCGCACCTCGTCCGCGCCGCCGCCGCGCCCGACGACGTCGTACGCCGCTGCGAGCCGCCTGGCGATCGACGCCAGCTGGCCGAGCAGGACGAGCGGCGCGCCGCCGTCCGTGCCGACGAGCCGCCGCCCGAGGATCTCCACCGCCCCCGCGGCGTCTCCCCCCAGCAGGGCGTCCTCGAGGGCAAAGGCCCCCACCGCCCGCCCCGGCCCGAGCATCTCCTCGACCGTCTCGACCCCGATCCCCTTCCCCACCGTCGAGCCCGGCGCACCCGAGACGAGCGCGAGCTTGTCGAGCTCCCGTTCGGCGATCGCGGTGTTGGTCCCGACCGCCTCGGCCAGCGCGCGGGCCGCGGGTCCGGTCAGCTTGAGACCGCGCTCCGTCGCCTTCGCGGCGACCCACGACGCCATCTCGCGCTCCTTCGGGAGCGGGCAGTCGACCACCAGCCCGACCGCCTCGAGGCGCTTGATCGCCTTGAGCCGGCGGTCCGCCTTCTCCACGACGAAGACCAGCGTGGCGTGCGGCGGAGGGCGCTCGAGGTACTGCTCGAGCGCGTCCTGGGCCTCGTTTCCGCCGCTTCCGGCGCCCCCGCCCGCCGCCAGCCCCTGCGGCTCGACGGCGACCACGACCCGCCGGCCGCCCAGCAGCGTGCGGGTGCGCGCGGCGTCGAGCGCCCGCACCAGCGGGGCGTCGCTGAGGCGGTCGACGCCGGTCAGCCGCTCGTCCTCGGGCAGCGCTGCGACCAGCGTCTCGACCACCTGCCGCGCGGCGACCTCGTCCTCGCCGACCACCAGCACCACGGGCGGCCAGCGGCCGGCCGCAAGTTCCCGCGCGAGCGGGCTGCGCGGCGCCGCCGTCACGGTCAGAACCCCTCGAGGATCGCGGTCACCACCGACCGCGCGAAATCGCGTGCGATCTGGTCGGTGGCCACGATCACCTGGTCGACGGGGGCGTCGGGGACGCTGGGGATGTCGTACTGCTGCGTGAAGACGAAGTTGTCGCGGCTCCAGAGGATCTTCTCCGGGACGGTCTGCACCAGCCGCATGCGGGCCGTGATGACCACCTCGGAACGCTCCGACCGCCCGCCCTGGGAGAAGCTGATCGGGTTGGTGCGGAAGGAAAGCACCACCCCCTCGAGGACCACCTGGGCGTTCTTCTCGTCGGGTACCGCGCGGTACCGGCCTCGCACCACGAACTCGTTGATCAGCGCCTCGGTGACACGCTGCGCGATCTCCGGTCGGGTCGTCTCGTTGTCGACCAGCGGGATCGCGATCGTCTCGGTCCCGGGCGGGATCACCGACTGCACGCCGCCGGTCCCGGCGAGCCGATAGCCGCAGCCGGCGCCGGCCAGCGCGACGAGCCCCGCCAGGGCGAACAGGACGCGGCCCCGCCCCGCCGCCCGCGACGGCGGGCTCGCGGTAGGCCGGTCCCGGCGGCAGCGTGCTGACGAGCGCGTTCATGGGCGGCATCGACCCCGAAGCCGCGGCGGCGCGCGAGCGCCACGGGCGGCGGGAAAGGGTCACGATAGCCGCCCCGGAACGCCGTGCCAAGCCCTGCCGGGTATACTCCCGCGCCATGAACCGATACGACTTCCAGGCGATCGAGGAGCGGTGGCAGGAGCGCTGGAGAGAGCGCGCGACCTTCCGCACGCTCGGCCCGGGCGATCCCGGCTTCGACGGCTCGCGGCCCAAGTTCTACGTGCTCGACATGTTCCCCTACCCGTCCGGCGCCGGCCTGCACGTCGGCCACCCGCTGGGCTACATCGCGACCGACATCGTCGCCCGCTACAAGCGGATGACCGGGCACAACGTCCTGCACCCGATGGGCTTCGACGCCTTCGGCCTGCCGGCCGAGCAGTTCGCGGTCGAGCACGGGGTTCACCCGCGGATCACGACCCGGGCCAACATCGACAACATGCTGCGCCAGCTCAAGCGGTTCGGGCTCTCGTACGACTGGGACCGCGAGCTGGCGACGATCGACCCCGGGTACGTCCGCTGGACGCAGTGGATCTTCCTGCAGCTGTTCGAGAGCTGGTTCGATCCGGGCCGGAACGCGGCTCGGCCGATCGCGGAGCTCGTCGCGCGGCTGGAGCAGGGCGACCTGGCGGTCGGCGAGGACGGTCTGCCGGTCGCGACCGGCGGGCGCCGGTGGAGCGAGCTGCCGGCCGCGGAGCGACGCGCGGTCGTCGACGGGCAGCGGCTGGCCTACGTGGCGGAGATCAACGTCAACTGGTGCCCCGCCCTGGGAACCGTGCTGGCCAACGAGGAGGTCACGGCCGAGGGCCGCTCGGAGCGCGGCAACCACCCCGTCTTCAAGCGCCCCCTGAAGCAGTGGATGCTGCGGATCACGGCCTACGCCGAGCGGCTGCTGGCCGACCTCGAGCGGGTCGACTGGCCCGAGCCGATCAAGCTGATGCAGCGCAACTGGATCGGGCGCAGCGAGGGGGCGCTGGTCGACTTCCCGCTCGACCCGGAAGCGGCGGCGCGAGCCGGGGCGGACACGCCCGCGATCCGGGTCTTCACGACCCGCCCCGACACGCTGTTTGGCGCCACCTACATGGTCCTGGCGCCGGAACACCCGCTGGTGGAGGCGCTGACCGCGCCGGGCCAGCGGGCCTCCGTCGCTGCCTACCGCACCGCCGCGGCCGCGAAGAGCGAGGTCGACCGCCAGGCCGAGGTCAAGACGAAGACCGGCGTCTTCACCGGCTCGCACGCGATCAACCCGGTCAACGGCGAGCGGATCCCGGTCTGGATCGCGGACTACGTCCTGATGGGCTACGGAACCGGCGCGATCATGGCCGTCCCGGCCCACGACCAGCGCGACTTCGAGTTCGCCACGACCTTCGCGCTGCCAATCCGCGCGGTGCTGATGGCCGACGACGGGTGGCTGGCGGAGCGCGCCGCCGCGGCCGGGATGGACGGGGCGGGACCCGAGGCGCTGCGTGCGCGCTACCTGGCCGAACCGGCCGCCTTCGGCGCAGGCCTTCTGCGACGACGCCGTCAACGTCAACTCGCGCAACGCGGAGGTGGCGCTCGACGGCCGCCCCACCCCCGACGCGAAGCGGGAGATCACCGGGTGGCTGGACGCGAAGAGGCTGGGCGAACCCAAGGTCCAGTACAAGCTGCGCGACTGGCTCTTCAGCCGCCAGCGCTACTGGGGCGAGCCGTTCCCGATCCTGCACGGCGAGGACGGCGAGGTCCGTGCGGTCGACGCGGCGGAGCTGCCGGTGCTCCTGCCCGAGATGGAGGACTTCCGGCCGCGGGTGAGCGACGACCCGGATGCGCCGCCGGCGACCGCCCTTTCGCGGGCCCCGGAGTCCTGGCGCGTGGTCGTCCGAGACGGCAAGCGCTACACCCGCGAGCTGAACACGATGCCGCAGTGGGCCGGCTCGTGCTGGTACTACCTGCGCTTCATCGACCCCCGGAACGAGCGCGCGCTGGTCGATCCGGCCAGGGAGCGGTACTTCATGTCCCCGCGCGGGGTCGACCTCTACGTGGGCGGGGTCGAGCACGCGGTGCTGCACCTGCTCTACGCCCGCTTCTGGCACAAGGTCCTGTTCGACCTCGGGCACGTCTCGACGGTCGAGCCGTTCGGCCGGCTGTTCAACCAGGGCTACATCCTGGCCCACGCCTACCAGGACGAGCGCGGCGCCTACGTCGACGCGACGAAGGTCGAGGAGCGGGACGGCGGGTTCTTCCCGACGGCAAGCCGCTGACCCGCAGCTACGGCAAGATGGGCAAGTCGCTCAAGAACGCCGTGACCCCCGACGACATGTTCGTCGAGTACGGCTGCGACACGCTGCGCCTCTACGAGATGTACATGGGGCCGCTCGAGACGAGCAAGCCCTGGAACACCCGCGACATCGTCGGCGTGCACCGCTTCCTGCAGCGGGCCTGGCGCGCCTTCGTCGACGAGGATTCGGGCGCGCTCCGCGTCGACGATGCGCCGGCGGCGGACGAGCTGCGCCGCACGCTCCACCGGACGATCAAGGTCGTCACCGAGGACATGGAGCGGATGAGCTTCAACACCGCGATCGCGCGGCTGATCGAGCTGAACAACCAGCTGGTCGGCCTGCCGGCGGTCCCGCGCGAGGTGGCCGAGCCGTTCGTGCTGATGCTGGCCCCGCTCGTCCCCCACTTCGCCGAGGAGCTGTGGGAGCGGCTGGGACACGCCGGGTCGCTGTCCGCCGCCCCCTGGCCGCAGGCCGAGGCCCGCTGGCTGGTCGAGGACACCGTCGAGGTCGTGGTCCAGGTCTCGGGGAAGGTCCGCGGCCGCGTCGTGCTGCCCGCGGGAGCCGACGAGGCGGCGGCCCAGGCCGCCGCGCTGGCCGACCCCGCGATCGCGAAGCACCTCGAGGGGAAGACGGTCCGGAAGGCGATCTACGTGCCGGGGAAGCTGCTGAACCTGGTGGCGGGCTGAGGGGCGCGGCGCACCCTGCCCGCACGCCTACCGCCGCACCAGTTCCCCGCTCTCCAGCCGGCGCCGGATCCCGTCGACGAGACCGTTGACGAAGGCGCCCGACTCCGGGCCGCCGAACAGCTTGGCCAGCTCGATCGCCTCGTCGAGGATCACGGCGGCCGGGGTGTCGGGCTCGTCGAGCAGCTCGAACAGCGCGATCCGCAGCACGTTGCGGTCGACGGCCGCCATCCGCTCGAGGCGCCAGTTGGTCGAGCCGGCGCGGATCAGCCCGTCCAGCTCCCCCATCCGCCGCACGACGCCGCGCACGAGGTGCTCCGCGAAGCGGCGCGCCTGCGGATCGAGCTTCTCCTCCGCCAGGCCGCCCTCGAGGTAGCTGGCGATCACCTGCTCCGTCCCGTCGCCCGAGAGTTCGCGCTGGTAGAGCATCGCGAGCGCGGCCTCGCGGGCCTGGGTCCGGGCGCGCATCCGGCTCAGCCGGCAAGCTTCTTGAGTTGCGCCATCTCGACGGCGGTCAGCGCCGCCTCGAACCCCTTGTTGCCCGACTTCCCGCCGGAGCGCTCCATCGCCTGCTCGAGCGTGTCGGTCGTCAGGACGCCGTCAGCGACCGGGATCCCGGTCTCCGAGGCGACCGCCGCGAGGTCGCGCGTGACGGTCATCGCCAGCTGGTCGAAGTGCGGCGTTTCGCCGCGGACCAGCGCGCCGAGCGCGATCAGCGCGTCGGGCGCGTTCTTGCCGCGCGCGAGCATCCGCAGCCCCTGGGTGATCTCGAACGACCCCGGCACGCGGACGACGGTCACGTTGTCGCGCGACCCGCCGAGTCGCGTGATCCCGTCGAGCGCCCCGTTCAGCAGCACCTCGGTCACGCGGCTGTTGAAGCGCGAGAGCACGATCCCGAACGTGAGACCCTTGGCGTCGAGCTTGCCGGCCAGTTCCTTCATCGGCATGGTTGAACCTCACCGGGGCCAGAGCGGCTTCGGGCCGGGCCCACGAGCGGGCGGAGTCTAGCACCCGGGCCGGGGCTCCACGAACCGCCCGGCCTCAGATCTCGATCCCGGCGGCGCGGCGGAGCAGTTCCGGCCAGTGGGGCGCCAGCAGGCCCTTCAGGACCAGGTCCGCCCCCCATAGCGCCGCGGCGAACGCCAGCCGCCGCCGCTCCGCGTGCAGCCAGGCCCGCGGCGGCATCCGCTCCAGGAGCAACCGCGACAGGCAGACCCCCAGCAGCACGAAGGCGGCCACGCGCAGGAGCGACCACGGGTGCCAGGCAAGGGCGACGGCCGCCAGCGGCCGCTCGGCCAGGCTGGCCGTCATCCCGACGTAGAACGACATGAAGCCGAGCAGGTAGGCGCCCAGCACGAGCCCGCCCCAGCCGCCGGTCGCCGCGGCCAGGACGACGAAGGCGACGAGGTGCAGCAGGTGCTGCGGGACGAACGCCGCCGGCGAGGCCTCCGGGCCGACGCCCGTCTCGAGCCACGGGCGCATCTCGTTCCAGTAGCTGCGCGCGTGCGGGATCACCTGCGCCGCGGTCTCAGGCGCGACCGCGGTCAGGGCGACGAACGACAGCGAGAGGGCCGCCGCCCACGCCAGGAGCCAGCCCACGACGCCGGGCCGCGTCCGGTCGCGGCGCGACGCGAGGAACCAGAAGGCCAGCGAGCCGGCGGCCAGCGGCGCGCTCCAGCGCCACCCGGTCGCGAACGGCAGCGCCGCGGCGAGCGGCGCGGAGAGCACCAGCCAGGCTCCCGGCTCGCGCTTCACGCGTGGCGCGCGAGCAGCGGACCCAGCCGTTCGACCGTCGCCTCGGGCCACGCCGCGCGGGGGGTGATGATCGCGAACCGCAGCGCGTCGGCACAGCCGCAGGACCGGGCCGCCGGCAGGTCGGCCGCCAGGGTGCGGACCGCGTCCTGCGCCCGCTTCGCGTTGACGTGCAGCCGGTCGACGATCTGCTCGACCGAGACCGGCTCCTCGTCCGTCTTCCAGCAGTCGTAGTCGGTGACCAGCGCCATCGAGGCGAAGCAGAGCTCGGCTTCGCGGCAGAGCCGGGCCTCCTGCATGTTCGTCATCCCGATCACCGAGGCGCCCAGGCTGCGGTAGAAGCGCGACTCGGCCCGCGTCGAGAACTGCGGCCCCTCCATGCAGACGTAGGTTCCGCCCTCGTGGACGGTCGCCCCGGCGCCGCGGGCCGCGGTCCCCAGCCGGCCCGCGAGGTCCGCGCAGACCGGGTCGGCGAGCGAGACGTGGGCCACGATCCCGTCGCCGAAGAAGGTATCGGGGCGGTGCCGCGTCCGATCGAACATCTGGTCGGGCACGACGACGTCGAGCGGGTGGATCTGCTCGGCGAGCGACCCCACCGCCGACACCGCCAGCACGAACTCCACGCCGAGCGACTTGAGCGCCCAGACGTTGGCGCGGAAGTTGATCTCGGTCGGCAGGATCGTGTGCGACGGGCCGTGCCGGGCCAGGAAGGCGACCGAAGTGGCGCCGATCTCGCCGATCAGGACCGGTGAACTCGGCGCGCCGAACGGCGTCTCGATCCGGCGCTCCTCGGCGTGCGCGAGCCCTTCCATCCGGTAGAGGCCGCTGCCGCCGATCACCCCCAGCCGGGCCGTCCGGCCCCCGCCGCTCCGCGCGGTCATCGCGGGATGCCCGGGCGTCCGGTGTCGGCCTTGGGGGGCGGCGGCGCTTTCGTGTTCCGGGCGGCGACGGCGCGCTCCCGCAGCGCGGCGAGCGCGCCGCGCACGGCCCCCGGGTCCGTCAGGCGCGGCGACTCGAGCCCCTCGTAGAGCCCAATCAGCGCGGCGCCGGGAGTGATCGCGAGCCCGGCGGAGCGGATTCTCTCCGCGTCGGTCGCCGGATCGAGGGTCAGCACCGTGACGAACGGGAAGTCGGCCCCGAGCGCGGCCCGGCGCAGGGCGTCCCCGGCCGGATCGCCGCCCCGGGCCGTGACCACGACCCGGATCGGCGGGTAGTGGTATTCGTAGGCCGCAAGGGCGTAGGACGGCATGATCAGCGCGGCCCTCCGGTAGGACTCGGCGAAGGCGCGCAGGATGTCGCGCGCCGCGTCGGCGTAGCGTCGCTCGCCGCTCAGCCAGAAGAGCCGCACGAGCACGCGCGCCATGTGGCTGTTGGCCTCGAGCGGGAAGAGCGGGTAGCGCAGCAGGCCCGGCGCCGCGGGATCGCTCACCCGGTCGGCCAGCGCCCCGGTCCCCGCGTCGCGCAGGTTCGAGACGGCCGTCTTGGCGATGTCCGTCGCCGCGTCGAGCCAGGCCTTCTGCCCCGTGATCTCGTAGGCGCTGATGAACGCCATCGCCGTCTCGGCCAGGTCCTCGAGGTAGAGGGGCAGCACCCCTTCCCCGGCGACGACCGCGTGGGCCACGCCCTGGCCGGCGCGCCAGCGCCTCTCCTTGAGGAATCTCGCCGCCGCGAGCCCACGCTCGACGAGGGCCGGGTCCTCGAGCGCCGCGCCAGCTCGCATCAGGGCGGCCGCGGCGAGGGCGTTGGCGCCGGACAGGACCGTCGCGTCGCGCCCCCCGGGACACGCCGCGCAGAGCGCCGAGGAGAACGAGCCGTCGGCGTTGCCCAGCGAGCCGGAGAGGAAGGCCGCGGTCTTCAGCGCCTCGTCCCGGGCCGACCGGCGCCCGGTGATGCGGAAGGCCAGCGTCTGGAGCTCGAGCAGCCGCGCGCTGCGGTCGAGCAGCTTCTCCTTCTGCGGCTCGCTCCAGTCCAGTCCCGATGCCATGCGGTAGAGCCCGCCGTCGGCCGGATCGGTCAGCTTCGTGACGATCGTCTCGAGCGACGCGATGCCCATCGTGCGCCAGGGATCGCCCTGCTGCGCCCCGAACGCGAGCATGAACTCGACCAGGTCGAAGCGCGGCAGCCGCGGCGGTCCCCCGAAGTAGCGCGCTTCGGGGTCGAAGGTCGACTGGAGCTGGGTCGCGATCCCCTGCACCATCGCCTCCTCGATCTTGCCCGCGGTCGGGCGCGCCGTGTCCTTGATCTGCGCGACCTGCTTGCGCGCGACGTCGACCGCGTTCGTGCCCTCGACCTGGTAGTAGACGCGCGCCTCGCTGAGCAGCTGTGCCATCGACTCCGGCCGCAAGAGCGTGGCGGTCATCCGGCGGGGCTCCCCCTTCCCGTCCTTCGGCATGAAGAAGAGCGGCGTCCCGTCGGGCAGCAGGATGTTGATGTCCGGCCAGGCCTCGGCCGGATGGCGCGCACGCACGTCGGGATGGATGTCGGCCCGCACCTTGACCGGCAGGTAGCCCTCCCGGACCGCCGCGATCACGCGCGGGTCGGTGAAGACCGACTCGTTGGCGGCCTTCACCGCCTCGCTCCAGGGGACCTCGAGAACGAGCAGCAGCAGGCGGTCCTCGGCGAGCGCGCGCCGGATCGTGCCCGGCGTCAGCTCGAGCCACTCGATCCCCGCGGCGGGGGGCGCGGCGGACGGCGCAGGGGGGGAGCTCGTCGTCGGGGCGGCGGGCAGCGCCGCCGCGAGCAGCAGGAGGGCGACCGTCAGGATCGTGCGGTAGGACAACATCGAGGACCTCGCGTGCTGCGCGGCGTTACGGGGCCGCGCCGATGGTGATCGTCATCCGGGTGTCGCCGATGCGGATCTCGTCCCCGTCCTGGAGCTGGCAGCTCGAGCTGCGGCGCCCGTTGACCCAGGTACCGTTGGTGGAGCCGAGGTCCTTGAGCAGGACGCAGGTGGCGCCGTAGATCTCGAGGCTGGCGTGGCGGCGCGAAACGCGCGGGTCGGAGAGCGGCACCTCGCAGCCGCCGCGGCCGATCAGCACGCGCGAGCGGGTGACGCGGTAGTGCGAGCCGGACTCCGCGCCCTCGACCACTTCGAGCACGATCTCCCACCCGGAAGGCAGCGGAACGCGGGCCAGGTCGTCGCCCGACGGTTCGGGAGCGACCCCTTCCGGCTCGCCGCCCTGGATCCGCACCATCAGCGTCTTGTTGCGGCGCGGTCCGGACGAGGCGCCGCTGCAGGCGCCGCACACCCCGGTCTCCTCGAGCGGCCCGCCGCAGTCGACGCAGCGCGTGGGATCGCTCATGGGCGACGCCCCTCCCCGGCGAGCGCCTCGAGCAGGGGGACGCCGGTGCGCTCGGCGAACTGGCGTCCGAACGACGGGAGGTCGGGTGCGTCGTCGTCGGCCTGCAGCTTCTCGACCCGCGCCAGCGGGAAGAACTGGAGCGACGGCGTGAGCGGCCCCTGTTCCCGGCGGGCCCACTGCGCGACCCAGTCCTCCCAGGCGTCGAGGTCGAGCCCGAGCAGCGCCACGCCGACCCCGTCGAGCGACCGGACGGCGCCGATCATCCGGGCCCGCGGCTCCCTCACGTAGAGCACCGCCAGCGTCCCCGCCGCGAAGGGATGTCGCGTCGGCCTGCTCCAGCGGGGGCCCGCTCGAGCCGGGCGGGTGCTGCGACAGCTCCAGCAGCACGCCGCCGGTGTCCTTCGGGTGCAGGAAGGCGACGCGGCAGCCGCCGGCCCCCGGCCGCGCTCCGCCGCCGATCGCCTCGATCCCGCGCGCGGCCAGCCGCGCCAGCGCGGCCTCGAGGTCGTCCACCGCCAGGCAGAGGTGGTGGATCCCCTCGCCCCGCTTCTCGATCGCGCGCGCGACCGGCGAGTCGCCGGAGAGCGGCTCGAGCAGCTCGATGTGCCCGCCGCCGAAGTCCAGGAACCAGGTCCGGACGCCCTCGGTCGGAACGGCCTCGGCCCGGTCGAGCGGCAGCCCCAGGGCCTCGGCCCACAGCGGCAGCCGCTGGCGGGGATCCCTGACCGCGATCCCGACGTGATCCAGACCGAGCACCTTCCCCTTCATCTCACGCCTCCCGTCGGGCGGGCGCGGGGGCCGCCGCGCCGCACGCGGCGAGCACCTCCTCGGCCGCGCTGTAGGGGTCGATCTCGCGCGCCGCGAGGCGCTCGATCGTGCGCTCGAAGCCCGCTTCGCCGAGTCCCGTCTCGATCGTGCGGCGCAGCAGGGCCCGGCCCAGGATGTCGGTCAGCCGGCCGCGCGCGCGGGCCCGCGCGCGATCCGCCCGCCGGGCCCGCGTCTCGGGCGCGGTCCCCTGCGTTTCGATCGCTTCGACCAGCTCGTCGACCCCGTCGCCGCGGATCGCGACCGTGCGCAGGATCGCCGGCCGGGGCCGCGCGTCGTCGACCAGCGCCATCATCTGCCGCAGCTCGGACTCCAGCTTGTCGGCCCCGTCGCGGTCGGCCTTGTTGATCACGAACAGGTCGGCGATCTCGAGGATCCCGGCCTTGATCGCCTGGATGTCGTCTCCCATCCCCGGCACGAGCACGACCAGCACGGTGTCGGCCAGCCGCGCGATGTCGACCTCGGCCTGGCCGACGCCGACCGTCTCGATGATCACCGCGTCCTTTCCACTGGCGTCGAGCAGGTCGATCACGTCGCCGGTGGCGCGCGACAGCCCGCCGAGGAAGCCGCGCGTGGCCATCGAGCGGATGAAGACCCCGGGGTCGGAGGTGTGGCGCATCATCCGCACCCGGTCGCCGAGGATCGCCCCGCCCGAGAACGCGGAGGACGGATCGACCGCGACCACCCCGACGGTCCGGCCGCGCGCCCGCAGCGACTCCACGAGGCGGTCGACCAGGCTCGACTTCCCCGCCCCGGGCGCCCCGGTCACGCCGATCGTCGCCGCGCGGCCGGCGCGCGGGTAGAGCTCGCGCAGCACCTCGACCGCCAGCGGGTGGTCGTTCTCGACGTGGCTGATCGCGCGGGCCAGCGCGCGCACGTCGCCCGCCAGCACCCGCTCCGCGATCTCCCGGCCGCTCGTCACTTCACCCTCAGTGCTTGTCGAGCCGGCCGAGCAGCTGGCGCGCGATCACCATCCGCTGGATCTCCGAGGTCCCCTCGCCGATCGTGCAGAGCTTGGCGTCGCGGTAGAACTTCTCGACCGGGTAGTCCTTGACGTAGCCGTAGCCGCCGAAGACCTGGATCGCGTCGTTGGAAACGCGGACCGCGACCTCGCTCGCGTACAGCTTGGCCATCGACGATTCGAGCGTCGTCGGCTTCTTCTGGTCCTTCAGCCACGCCGCGCGGTAGGTCAGGAGGCGCGCCGCGTCGGTCTCGGTCGCCATGTTGGCGAGCATCGCCTGGACCGCCTGGAAGGCGCCGATCGGCTGGCCGAACTGCTTGCGCTCGCCGGCGTACTTGATGGCGTGCCCCAGCGCCCCGGCCGCGATCCCGACCGCCAGCGCGGCGATCGAGATCCGCCCGCCGTCGAGCACCTGCATCGCCTGCTTGAAGCCGGTGCCGACCTCGCCGATCAGCTGTCCCCTGGGGATCCGGCAGTCCTGCAGCACGACCTCCGAGGTGTCGGAGGCGCGCATCCCGAGCTTGTCCTCGTGCTTGCCGACCGAGAACCCGGGGGTCCCCTTCTCGACGATGAAGGCCGAGATCCCGTGGTGGGCCTTGGAGGGGTCGGTCGAGGCGAACAGGACCGCGACGTGGCCGACGCCCGCGTGCGTGGTGAAGGTCTTGGAGCCGTTGAGCACCCAGTGATCGCCGTCGAGCACCGCGGTGGTGCGGGTGCCGCCGGCGTCGGAGCCGGCGGTCGGCTCGGTCAGGCCCCAGGCCCCGATCCACTCGCCGCGGGCGAGCTTCGGCAGGTACTTCCGCTTCTGCTCCTCGCTCCCGAACTGCAGGATGTGGCCCGTGCCGAGGCTGTTGTGGGCGGCGATCCCGAGGCCGACCGAGGGGTCGACCGCGCTGATCGCGTCGATCACGGCGACGTACTCGACGTAGCCCAGCCCGGCGCCGCCGTACTCCTCCGGCACCAGGATCCCCAGGAAGCCGAGCTCGCCCGCCTTGCGGTAGACGTCCATCGGGAAGGTCGCGTCACGGTCCCATTCCCGGATGTGGGGGGCGATCTCGCCCGCCGCGAAGTCGGCGGCGGCCCTGCGGATCTGTTCCTGCTCCTCGTTCAGGCGAAAGTCCACGGCGTCCTCCGGCGGGCGTCGAAACGGGGCGACGGCTGGTTCGGTTCGAGATGGGATGGCGGCGGAACGGGGGATGATACCGCCGCCGGCGGCCGTCCGCCGCGCTCAGAGCAGGTCGACGAAGAGCTCGTCGGCGATCAGGAAGCCGGCCGCGGAGAGCCGGACCCGGGTCCCCTCCCGCAGCGCCAGGCCGGACCGTGCCGCCCCCGCCAGCGCCCCCTCCCGAGCCCCGACCACCGCGTCGCCGTAGCGCGCCGCAAGCTGCTCGAGGTCGATCCCCTCGGCGGTCCGCAGCCCGAACACGAGGGCCTCGCCGGCGCGCCGGTCGGGGTCGTACGGCTCGGACTCGGGCGGCGGGAAGCCGGCCCGCGCGGCGGCCTCGTAGTCGGAGAAGCGGCGCGGGTTGGTCCAGCGCGTCCCGTCGACGTACGAAGCCGCCGACGGCCCGAACCCCGCGTACGGCAGGTCGCGCCAGTAGCGCAGGTTGTGGCGGCTCTCATGCCCCGCGGATGCGAAGTTGGAGATCTCGTAACGGGCCAGGCCGGCGGCCTCGAGGGCGGCGACCGCCGCCTCGTACATCTCGGCCACCAGGTCCGGGTCGGGGCGAGGCAGCGCGCCGCGTTCGATCGCCCGGACCAGCGGGGTGCGGCTGGTCGTCTCGAGCGCGTAGATCGAGACGTGGTCGGGGCCCAGCTCGATCGCCTGCGCCAACTCGCCGGCCCAGCCCGCGGGCGACTGTCCGGGCCAGCCGAAGATCAGGTCGATCCCGAGCGAGGCGATCCCCGCCGCGCGCGCCGCGCCGACCGCCCCGATCGACTCAGCGGCGCTCCCCGGCCGGCCCAGCGCGGTCAGCCCTTCCGTGGTCAGCGACTGGATCCCGATCGTCAGGCGATTGATCCCGGCGGCGCGCCAGGCCGCGAGCGCCTCCGGCCGCACGTCCTCGGGGTTCGCCTCGAGGCTGACCTCGCCGCCGGGGTCGAGCCGGAACGCACGGCGCACCGCTTCGAGCGTTCCCGAGATGACCGCGGGCGGCACGCGCGACGGCGTCCCGCCGCCGAAGTAGACGGTGTCCGCGGGGCGGGTGCCGAAGCGGCCGGCAAAGGCCGCGATCTCGGCCGCGAGCGCGTCGGCGAAGGCCGGCACCCGGCGGTCCTGCCCGGTGACGATCGCGAAGTCGCAATAGGAGCATCGCTGGCCGCAGAACGGCACGTGGAGGTAGACGCCCAGCGAGCGGTCGTCGCGCATCGGGCCGCCATTGTGCGCGACAATCGCCGCGATGCCCGCCTCCTCCCACCCGAACCGCCCGCTCCGGCGTCTCGGACAGAACTTCCTCGCCGACCGCGTGCTGGCCGAGCGGCTGGTCGAGCTGTTCGACCCGCTTCCCGGGGAGACGGTCGTCGAGATCGGGCCGGGGACCGGCGCGCTCACCGGGCTGCTCGCGCCGCGTTGCGGCCGCTTCGTCGCGCTCGAGCTGGACGAGCGCCTGGTGCCCGGCATCGCGGAGCTGCTCGCCGGGCAGCCGGAGGCCGAGGTCCGGCGGGCCGACGCGCTCGGCGTCGACTGGAACGCGCTGGCGGAGGAGCTGGGCGCCACGCGCCTGCGCGTGATCGGCAACCTGCCCTACAACGTCGCCACCCCGATCGTCCGGCGGCTGCTGGCCAGCGACCGCGTGAGCGACCTGCAGGTCGTGCTGCAGCGCGAGGTCGCCGACCGCTTCCTCGCCGGCCCCGGCACCAAGGACTACGGCCCGGTCTCGATCGTCGCCGCGCTCCGTGCGGAGGGCCGGCGCCTGATCACGCTCGGCCCCGGCGCCTTCCGGCCCCGCCCGAAGGTGACCAGCACCGCGATCGCGCTCGCGCGCCGGGACGACCCGCCGCTCCCGGCGGCCGAGATCCCCGCGCTCGAGCGCTGCCTGTTCCGTGGCTTCGGACACCGCAGGAAGATGCTCGCGAACAACTTCGGCGCCGACGGCGGAGCGCGTGCGCGCGTTCCTCGCCGCGCACGGCCTCTCGCCCGACGCGCGGGCCGAAGCGGTCCCCGCCGCGGTCTGGCTCGCCCTCTCCCGGCACCTATAATCCGCGACGATGCGCGGAGCCGACGACGTCGAGATCTACTCCCTCGGGGGCTGCGGCGGCTTCGGCATGAACGCCACCCTCTACGTCTCGGGCGACGAGGGGGTGCTGGTCGACTTCGGGCTGGGGCTGCCGAAGAGCCCGTCGCTCGGCGTCAGTCAGATCGTCCCCGATCCCACCCCCCTGCTCGCGCGCTGCCCGCGGCTCACCGCGGTCCTCCTGACCCACGCCCACGACGATCACGTCGGGGCGCTGGCGCACCTTCCGGCCGCCTGGCGGACCGCCCCGGTCTACGGCCCGGGCCTGGCGATCGACGCCGCGAAGGACCGGCTCGGCGACGCCGCGGTCCCGTCCCCTCCCCTGCACGCGGTCGCCGCCGGCACCCGGCTCGAACTGGGGCGCTTCGCCGCGACGCTGGTCCACGTCACGCACTCCGTCCCCGAGACGCGGATCGTCGCGCTCGACACGCCGGCCGGCCTGGTCGTCCACCTGAGCGACTTCAAGCTCGACCCGACGCCGGTCCAGGGCCCCCCGACCGACCTTGCGGCGCTGGCCGCGCTCGGGCAGCGCGGCGTGAAACTGGTCCTGTTCGACAGCACCGGCGCGCTGCGCGAGGGACGCACCGCGAGCGAGCGGAGCGTCGTCGGGCCGCTCGAGTCGGTGATCCGCGAGTGCGACGGGCAGGTCGTCGTCTCGACCTTCGCCAGCCACCTGCACCGGATCCAGTCGCTCTGTGCGATCGCCGCGCGCTGCGGCCGCCGGCCGGTCCCGATGGGTCTGCGGATGACCCGCACCGTGCGCCACGGACTCGACCGCGGCCTGTTCGACGCCCCGGCCGGGCTGCTGCGCGACCGTGACGAGCTGCCGCAGATCCCCGAGCGCAGGCGCCTCGTGATCGCCGGCGGCTGCCAGGGGGAACGCGCCTCGTCGCTCAACCGGATCTCGCTCGAGAACGAGCCGCGGATCGAGCTCGGCCACGGCGACCTCGTCGTGATCTCGGCCAGCATCATCCCCGGCTGCGAGGTGAACGTCGGCCGGATGACCGACCGCTTCCTGCGCCGCGGCGTCTCGGTCGTCCACGCGGCCGAGGTGCGCGACCTCCACGTCTCCGGGCACGGCGGCCGCGAGGAGATCAGCGAAGTGCTCGCGCTGCTGCGGCCCGAGGCGGCGGTCCCGATCCACGGCGACCGGACGCACCTCGAGACGGCGGCCCGGCTGGCCGAGCGGCTCGACGCGCCACCCCGGCAGGTCGAGGTGATCGAGCTGGGCGACGGGCTGCGGCTCGGCCCGCGCGGGCTGTCGCGGGGCGAGCGGATCGAGCTCTCGCCGCGCTACCTCGACGAGACCGGCCGGCAGATCCCGGGAGAGGTCCTCAAGGACCGCTACCGGATGTCGGAGACGGGAGCAGCCACCGTTTTCGCCACGCTGCGCCGCGGCCGGGACGGGACCCCCGAGGCGGAGGCCCGGATCGCGGCCCTGGGGGTGTCGGGCTGGACCGGCGACGGGAGCCGCCGGGTGCGGGAGCTGGAGGAGGCGGTGCGCCGGCTGCTGCTGCGGCTCGGCTCCCGGCCGGGGAACGGAGAGATGGTGAAGGACGAGATCGCCGGCCTGGTCGCGCACGCCCTCCGCGAGGGGAGCCGGCGCAAGCCGAAGGTGGTCGTGCTGCTGGACGACACGCGGGAGCGCCCGTGAGCGCGCCGGGACCGCTCGGACCGCTCGAGGCGGCGCTGCTGGGCCTGGTCGAGGGGCTGACCGAGTACCTCCCGGTCTCCTCGACCGGGCACCTGATCCTGACCTCGTGGCTCCTCGGGCGGACCGGCGACCCCGGCCTCGAGGCCTACGAGATCGTGATCCAGTCGGGGGCGATCCTCGCGGTCCTCGGGCTCTACCGGGAGCGCATCGCGGAGATGCTGCGCGGCCTCGCCGGCCGCGACCCGGCCGGGCGGCGGCTGCTGGTGAACCTCGCGGTCGGCGTCTTCCCGGCCCTGGTCCTGGGGGTTCTGCTCAAGAAGCCGATCGATCGCTGGCTGTTCCATCCCGGCCCCGTGGCCGCGGCGCTCGCGGTGGGCGGGCTGGTGATGCTCGCCTGCGAGCCGCTGCGCCGCCGGCGGGCCGAGGACGGGGTCGGCCTCGAGCAGCTCGGCTGGCGCCAGGCGCTGGCGATCGGGCTGGTGCAGTGCGTCGCGATGTGGCCCGGCACCTCGCGCTCGCTGGCGACGATCCTCGGCGGGCTCGCGGTCGGGCTCCGGCCGCCGGCCGCGGCGGAGTTCTCGTTCCTGCTGGCACTGCCGACGCTGCTGGCCGCGACCGGCTACTCGCTGCTGAAGGACGGCCCCCTGATCGCGGCCTCCGTCACCCCGCTCTCGGCCCTCGTCGGGATCGTGGTGGCGATGGTCAGCGCGGCGCTGGCCGTGAAGGGGTTCGTGCACTGGCTGGGCCACCACGGGCTCCAGCCCTTCGCCGTCTACCGGATCCTGCTCGCGGCGGCGGTCCTTTTCGCCCTGCGCTAGGCCGCCGGCCCCTACCCATCTGCTGTTTACGGCGTTACCATCGCGTTCGATGCTGCGCGATCTGCTCGACGCCCCGCGGGGCCGGGAAGCGGTGGGGATCCTGTTGACGGGGGCCGCCGTGCTCTGCGCCCTGGCCCTGTCCACCTTCACACCCACCGACCCCTCGTTCTTCGCCTCGAGCAGCAGCGGCGTAACGCGGAACTGGATCGGCCCGGCCGGGGCCCAGGTCTCCGCGGCGCTCTACGAGACCTTCGGCCTGGCGGCCTGGTTCCTGCCGCTGATCCTGGTCGCCGGGGCGCTCCGGCAGCTGCGGCGGAGTTCCGAGACCCTGCGCGGGTCGGCGGTGCTCGGGTTGGGACTGGTCGGGCTCGCGACGGCGATCCTGATGTGCCTGATCGCCGGCCGGATCCGGCTGCGCGGCGCCTCGATGATGGCCGGCGGCCTGGTCGGCAGCCTGTTCACCCAGGGGCTGACCGCGATCGCGAGCGACGTCGGCGCGGCCATCGTGGCCGGGACGATGCTGCTCGTGGGCCTCGCGCTGGCGGCCCGCTCGTCGCTGGCCGATTCGGCCGAGGACGCGAGCCGGGTCGTGCGGCGGGCCGTTCCCAAGGGGACCGGCCCCGCACTGCGGCGCGGCGCGTGGCGCGTCACCGGATCGCTCGGGAGCGGCCTCGCCGGGGTGGGGCGCGCGCTCGCCCGCCTGCGGCCGCGCCGCCGTCCGCGGCCCGCGGACACCCCATCCCGCCGTCGAGCCGGAGCCGCTCGATCTCGGACCGGTGGCCGCGCACGCTGCGGCGCTGCCTTCCGCGCTGGCGCTCGACGAGCCGGTCCTCCTGCCGCCCGAGCTGTCGCTCCCGGAGGATCCCGCCGACGAGGACCTGGCCGACGCGACCGACGCGGCTGCGGCCCCGGCCGGCCGGCGTGCCGCGAAGCGAGCCGTCCACCGGAGCACCCAGGCCTCGCTGCCGGTCGACATGCCGCTGGCGCACGCCAAGCTCCCGCCGCTCGAGCTGCTCGGCTCGCCCCCGCCGCAGGCCCCGCCCGACCGCCAGGAACTGCTCGCGATCGCGCGCCACATCGAGCGCCGCTGCGCCGAGTTCCAGGTCGAGGGGCAGGTCACGGAATTCCACCCGGGCCCGGTCGTCACGACCTACGAGTTCCGCCCCAACGCCGGGATCAAGCTGGCCCGGATCACGTCGCTCTGCGACGACCTGGCGCTGGCGCTCGAGGCCGACAACGTCCGGATCGACCGGATCCCCGGGCGCCCGACGGTCGGGATCGAGGTCCCGAACCGCCGCCGCGAGCTGATCGCGCTGCGGCCGCTGCTCGAGCACGAGAGCTTCCGCCGGCCGAACGACCCGCTGACGATCGCGATCGGCCGCACGCAGGAGGGCGAGGTCTTCGTCACCTCGCTGTCCAAGATGCCGCACCTGCTCGTCGCCGGCTCGACCGGATCGGGCAAGAGCGTCGGCCTCAACACGATCATCACCTCGATCCTCTACCGCGCCCGGCCGGACCAGGTGAAGTTCATCATGGTCGATCCCAAGATGCTCGAGCTGGGGATCTACCAGGGGCTGCCCCACCTGCTGGTCCCGGTCGTCACCGACATGCGGCTGGCGACCAACGCGCTCAAGTGGGGGGTGCGCGAGATGGAGCGGCGCTACCGGCTGCTCGCCTCGTGCAACGTGCGCGACCTCGAGGGGTTCAACCGCCACGTCGAGGACGACCCGGAGGCGGTGCGCAAGGCGATCGAGAGCATCCCGCGCCGCGGCGAGGGCGAGCGCGTTCGAGGTCAAGACGCTCCCCTACATCGTCGTCGTGGTGGACGAGCTGGCCGACCTGATGATGACCACCGGCCACGAGGCCGAGGAGGCGATCGCGCGGCTGGCGCAGAAGGCGCGCGCGGTCGGGATCCACCTCGTGCTGGCGACGCAGCGCCCGTCGGTCGACATCCTGACCGGCACGATCAAGGCCAACTTCCCGGCCCGGATCGGCTTCCGCGTCGCCTCGCGCATCGACTCGCGGACGATCCTCGACGGCTCCGGCGCCGAGCGCCTGCTGGGCCAGGGCGACATGCTCTTCCGGCTTCCCGGCAGCTCGCGCCTGCAGCGCGTGCACGGCGCCTACGTCTCCGAGGAAGAGGACCTCCGGATCGTGCGCTGGCTGCAGACCCAGGCCAAGGCGGAGTACGACAAGAGCGTGCTCGAGGACCAGCCCGAGTCGAGCTCCGAGAACGGCGGCGGGACGGGCGAGGCGTTCAACCCCAACGATCCGGTCTACCGCGACGCGGTCCGGCTGGTCGTGCAGGCCGGGCAGGCCTCCACGTCGTACCTGCAGCGCCGGATGAAGCTGGGCTACTCGCGCGCCGCGCGGATCATCGACCAGATGCAGGAGGACGGGATCGTCGGACCGCCGGACGGCAGCAAGCCGCGGCAGATCCTGGTCGAGACCGACTACCTGGAACGGCTGAACGACCCGCGCAACGACCTGTAGCCCGTCGATCGTTCCGCGTCAGTAGCCCGGAATCGTCGTGTCCGGACCGAGGTCCTGCGGCTTGACGCCGAGCAGCGGCGACCCCTCGACGACCAGCACCGAGCCGACCGGCCGGCCCTGCGCGAGCTGCAGGTAGGCCTGCACCGCGTACGGGGCGAGGATCATGACGTTCGCGGTGCGGCCGCTGAATCGCCGCTGCGGCTCCGCCGGTTGCGAGGGGAACGGATCGATCAGGGCGCTGGCCGAAGCCGGCCCGAACGCTTCCGAGACGACCTGGAATCGGCCCACCCGACCCTCCGCGCGCCCTCCCGCCTCGAAGGCCGCGGTCACCGTTTTCCCGGTCGTCTTCAGCACCTGCTCCGCGGCGCGGCCGGCCATCTCCCACTGCGGGTAGCTCCAGACCAGCGGAGTCCCCGGGAGGAGCGCCACGGCCAGTCCCAGCGCCAGCAGCAGCGCGGGTGCCCGGCGCAGCGTGGTGCCGCGTGCGGCGGGATCCGCGACGGCGGCGCGGGCCGCGACGAGGGCCGCCGCCGCACCGGCCCCGGCGAAGACCGCGAGCGGGGCGAGCAACCCCTCGCCGTAGCGCAGGCGGAAGACGGGGGCGGCAAGGAAGCTCAGCGTCCCGAGCGCCAGCCAGAGTCCGCACGACCGCCTTACCGCGGCCCATTCCGGTGCGGACGCGGGGGCAAGCCCCGCGCGCCGCAGCACGATCCAGAGCAGGAAGGCGGAGGTCAGGAGCGCCGCGGCGATCGGGGCCAGTCCCCAGCGCTGGTGATCGAGCAGCCCCGCCGCCAGCTCGCGCACCGTCTCGCCGGTCGACAGCGGCAGGTCGCGTTCGTAGCGGCCGATCGTGCCGAGCAGGGAGAGGCGGTAGAGCAGGTGGGCGCCGAGCCCCGCGGCGAGGACGGCGCTCGCGATCCCCGCGGCCCGGCGCCCGGGCCGGTCCCGCCACGGCTGCAGGGCCACGATCGCCAGCAGCGGCGCCAGCAACGCGGGCTCCTTGACCGTCGGGGCCAGCAGCGCCAGCGCCACGCCGAGCGCGAGCCGCCCGCGCGAGCGGCTCCGATCCCGTGAGCGCGACCAGCGCGCCCAGGACCAGCGCCGTCGCCAGCGTGTCGGCGTCGCGCGAGGTCACGGGAACCGTCTCGGCCTGCAGCGGGTGCAGCGCGTAGACCAGCGCGGCGACGGTCCAGGCGAGCCGCGGCGCGGCGCCGTGGCGCGCGGCGAGCGTGCCGGCCAGCGCTGCGGAAGCGAGGAGCAGTGCCAGCCGTGCCAGGTGATAACCGAAGGGCTGATCCCCGAACGCCGCGAACTGCAGGGCCGTGAAGGCGGTCAGTCCCGGGCGCCAGAACCGCGCCCCCTCCCAGAGCCCCTCGAGGTAGCGCTGCGAGAACAGGATCGACGGATCGGCCAGCGCGGCCTTGGCCTGCGCCAGGATCGGCCAGACATCGACGCCAGTGAGCGGCATCCGCAGCGTGAACCCCCACGCCACCGCCACCAGGACGACCAGCAGCGCCGGCGGCAGGAAGCGCGCCGCGCGCGGCCCTGGCGGGGCGGAGTTCAACGCGCGGATCCGGGCGCAGGAACCGCGGCCACGGGGTTTCCGGTCAGGGGGTCGATCGGGAACGCACCTTCCACGGTCTGCGCGCTCGCCTCGAGCAGCGTGCCCGACCGGTCGAGCGCGACGCGCGCGAGCTGCTGGCCGAGCAGTCCGACCCAGAGCGTCGGCGCGTCGAACCCGGCCTCGGGCCGCGTGCTGATCGTCGACCCGTTGCTGGCGAAGACGGCATCCACGCCGGGCGCCGCGCGGAGCAGCTCGGCCAGGTCGGTGTAGCCGGCGTTCGAGAGCAGCACGACGCGCGCGCCTTCCCCTTTCAGCCGCGCGACGAGCGCCGGGACGACCTCGCGCGCGTCGACGGTGACGACGGTGCCGGTCCGGGGGCCGCCCCAGACCGCCGTCAGATCGTGCGCGATCACCCCGATGAAGGCGATCCTGCCGGACGGGGTGTCGAAGACCGCGGCCTCCTCGACCAGCGGGCGGCCGGTCTCGAGCACGCGCAGGTTGGCGGCGAGCAGCGGGAACGGCGCGGATTTCGCCGCCTCCGCGATCCCCTCGGCCCCGACGGCCTCGAGGTCGAACAGCCCGACCGCGACCGCCGCGTACGGGACCGTTCCGTAGAAGGCGATCATCTTGGAAAGCGGGGCCAGGTCTTCCACGCTCGGATCGACCAGGTTCCCGGTGCTCACCCAGAGCGGCCGGATCCCCGGTTCGGCGGTGCGCAGCCATGCGGTGAAGGCGGGCCGATAGAGTGCGCCCCCCATCCGTCCCTGGCAGCCTTTCGGCGGGATGAACCCGGTGTCGCCGCCGGTGGCGAGGAGGACCGTTGCGGTCCCGCCGGGGAGCGGTTCCCACGCGCCGGTCGCCGCCGCCGCGAGGGACGGCTCGGCCAGGCAGAGTAGCGCGACGAGGGCGTGCAGGCGGCGCATCGAGGAGAGCATAGTCTCGACCGCCCGGACGGCCAAAAGGCCCGGCGCGCGCGCACTTGGCCGGTCTGACGTCGTGGTAATATTTTCGAGCCGGGTGCCGCCCCGATGGCGCCGGTCAGGATGTTCCGCCGTGCCGAAGTCCAAGGGGGAGGGTTCGGACACTCTCGGCGCCATCGAGCGCGCGCTGGGGTATGCCTTCGTCGATCGGGAGCTGCTGGAGCGCGCGCTGACGCACCGTTCGGCGGCCCACGAGGCGCGTTCCGTCGGCCACAACGAGCCGCTCGAGTTCCTGGGCGACTCGGTCCTCAACTTCCTGGTCGCGGACCGGATCGTGCGGCGCCGCCCCGACCTCGACGAGGGGGCGATGACGCGGCTGCGGGCTTCGATGGTCAATACCCACAGGCTCGCGAAGGAGGCCGAGCGGCTCGACCTCGGTCTCGCAGTGCGCCTGGGCAAGGGCGAGGACCGCTCGGGCGGTCGCCAGAAGCTGTCGATCCTGGCCGACACGACCGAGGCGGTGATCGGGGCGATCTACCTCGACGGCGGGATCCGCCCGGTGCGTTCGCTGATCCTGCGGCTGTTCGGCACGGAGATCGACAGCGCGGGCACGCGACCGGCGGGCAACTGGGACCCGAAGACGCGGCTCCAGGAGCTGGTGCAGGCGCGCGGCCTCGTCCTGCCGGAGTACCGCCTGCTCTCCGAGACCGGGCCCGATCACTCGCGCGAGTTCGTGATCGAGGTGCTGGTCGAGGGCGAGGTGATCGGCCGCGGGACCGGTTCCGCCAAGAAACGCGCGGAGCAGGCAGCCGCCTCGGAAGCCCTCCGCACCCTCAAGCAGGCCTGACCCCGTCGTCCATTCGACCTGTAGGGGCCGGCCTCCGTGCCGGCCCGAAACGCCCGACGTCATGCACCTGTAGGGGCCGGCCTCCGTGCCGGCCCGAAACGCGCATCGGCGTCGGACGGGCCGGCACGGAGGCCGGCCCCTACGGCAGGCGTTGGAGGCAGCGCTGCGCGCCGTCCGGCGCGCAGGGCTGGAAGACCTGCAGGTCGCCGAAGGCGTCGTGCTTGTACTTCGTCGGGTCGGGCAACGCTTCGCAGACGATCTCCGCGCCCTGGCCCGCCTGCCCTTTCGGGGCCTGCACGTAGCCGATCGAGCGCAGCGCGGCCTCGGTCTCGTCGATCAGCTCCCGCGGGAGCATCGCGTGCGGGATCCTGGCGGCGGCAATCGCGTCGAAGCGCGCGCGCAGCGCCGCCCGCATCGCGGCCAGCGCCTGCGCCTCCCGGGGCGCAATGTCGCTCGTTTCGCCGGGGTCGGTGGCGAGGTCGAACAGCGTCTCGCCGCAGGTGCGGTGGTCGAGCTGGTACTTCCACTTCCCCTGGACGAGCCCGGTGTAGCAGCCCATGCGCAGCGTCTGGGTCAGGGCCGTGGATTCCGCGACCGCGTCCGCCGGAGCGAGCGGCAGCGGCTTGACGAGCCCGAAGTCCTCGTACGGGAGCCCGGCCAGCTTGAGCAGCGTCGGCCCGATCTGCGCGATCTCGACCGCCCCGCCGATCTCCGCCGGTACGAGGTGGCCCGGCCAGCGGATCATGATCGGCACGTGCGTCATGTCCTGGTCGACGCGGATCGTGTGGCCGAGCCAGCCGTGTCCCTGGAACGACTCGCCGTGGTCGCCGAGGATGACGACGATCGTGTCCTTGGCGCGGCCCAACTGCTCCAGGTGCTCGAGAATCTCCCGCACGAACTTGTCGGTGAAGGCGATCTCGCCGCGGTACTGGCCGTGCAGGTAGAGCGCTCCGTCCGGCGGCAGCGGGTTCTCGATCCACTTCAGGCACTGGACGTCCTGGCGGGCCGGCTCGACGCCGATCCGGAACTGCTCGTCGTACGGCGCGGGTGGGATGTAGTTGTAGTGCGGGTCCCAGAAGTGGACCCAGAGCAGGAAGCGGTCGTCCTTGTACCGGTCGAGCAGGTGGAGCGTCTTGCCCGACAGCTTGGGCGAGGTGACGACGTCGTGCCCGAGCGGCTCGAACTCGTAGTCGTCGAAACCGCGCGCGAAGCCGTACTCGGGGCGCAGCGTCAGCGCCGGGGAAACCGCGCCGGTCCGCCAGCGGGCCTTCTGGAGCCGCTCGGCGAGCACGGGGACCGACGGCGCCAGCGCGCGGTCGTGCTCCTCGACGCCGTGCGCGGGGGCCGGGAGGCCGGTCATCACCGCCATCATCGAGGGGGTCGTCCAGGGGGCGGCGGAGAGGGCGTTCGGGAAGCGGATCGATTCGCGCTCGAAGGCGGCGAGAGTGGGCGCCACCGGGCGGCCGTTCTCGACGCGTGCGACCTCGTCGGCGCGCAGCGAGTCGATCGAGATGATCAGGATCGAGGGCTTCGGCTTGCTGCAGCCGGTGCAGGCGAGGACCGCGACGGCCACCAGGGCCGCGACGGGGATGATGGCGCTGCGCTTCGGGAAGGTCACGGCGTCCCCGCCCGCTTCCCCGCGACGCTGCGCTGCGTCGGCGGCTTCACGCGCGCCTCTCCGCGCCCCTCGAACGCCTGCGCCCGCCGGGCGAGCGCGCTCTCCGGACCGGCCTTGGCGAAGACCTTGTCCGCCCGGACCGTCTCCGTGACCTGCGGGCCGGCGATCGGCTCGGCCTTGTCGAGCGCCGCGATCGCGGCGGCCTCGTTGCCGGCCGCGGCCTCGACGCGCGCCAGCTCGACCCAGGCCTGGGCCACGCCGGGCTGCGTCGCGAGGATCGCCTGGAGGCGCTTGCGGGCGTCATCGTGCCGGCCGCCCGCGCCCATCAGGCGCGCCATCCCGAGCTGCAGCGCGAGGTTCTGCGGGTCCTTCGCGAGCGCTTCGTCGATGATCGTCGCGCCGTAGGCGAGCAGGCCGGCGCGCTCGAGGACGCGCGCCTGGTTCAGCGCGTCCTGCGCCGGGTCGCCCGTCGCGCCGACCGACTTCACCAGCGCGGTGGCGGCCTCCCCTTCCTTCCCCTGCGCGAGCAGCAGCTCCGCGGCGCGGGTGTAGGGGTAGCGGTACGACGGGTCGAGCTGCGCAGCCTCGGCGAAGCGGGCGAGCGCCGCCTCCTTCTCGCCGAGGTCGACGAGCGTGTTCCCCAGCTTGGCCACGAGGCCGGCCGAGCGCTGGCGCGGCGACTCCAGCGCCTTCTCGTAGGCGACGCGCGCGCGGTAGGCGTTCTGGGTCTGCATGAAGAGGTCGCCCTGCCACTCGTAGAGCTCGGGCGCGTCCTTCTCGTCGTTGATGAGGAGCTGCACCTGCTCGATCGCGGCCTCGGTGGCGCCGATCGTGGAGAGCTGCTCGGCCACGGCGACGCGCTCGCCGGGGGTGAGCCGGCCGGCCAGGAGCGGATCGAGCAGCGCGCGGGCACCCGCGGCGTCCTCGGCCCCGGCCAGCGTGCGCGCGACGTCGATCCGCCGGGCCACGGACTCGCCGGCGATCGCCTTCAGTTCCTCGAGAACCGGGGCGCGCTCGTCCGGCGGCAGCAGCTGCACGAGGAGTGCGCGCGGAGCGATCGCGGCCGGTGCGAGACGCGCCGCCTCGCGGAGGGCCGCGACGGCGTCCGGCAGCCGGTCCGTCGCGAGCGCCTGGTGGGCCTCGCCCATCTTCGCGAGGACCTCGGCCGGAGCGGCGTCCCCGGCGTTGGCGAGCAGCGGCGGTGCCGCTTCGCCGGCGTTGCGACGCAGGCCGGGCCAGCCGTAGAGGCGCTGCGGGAGGGTCGTCACCGCGATCGCCGCCGCCGCCCCCGTGCGCGGCGCCTTGGCGGCATCGATGCCGAGGAGGTCGAGCACCGCGTCGTGCAGGCCGGCCAGCGAGGCCGGGGGAGCGACGCGATCGGCTCCGCTGCCAAGCAGCGTCACGGTCTCGAGGACGACGGGATCGGAGAGGGTCAGCCCGAAGCGCTGCTCCCCCTGCTCCCCCAGCCCCATCCCGTAGAGCGGCGCGACGACCATCGTCGTGCGGCCGGAGAGGCCGTAGGAGTCGAGCGCGTCGCGCAGCAGGCCGATCGCCTCGTTGACGTCCTTCATCGCGGCGTCGTAGGCGGCCCGGGGCTGGCCCGGATCGAAGCGGCCGGCCGGGTCTCCGAGGTGGATCCAGACGAAGAGCGGGTTCTGGTTCGGTCGCGCGCGCAGGTAGGAGAGGAACTGCGAGGCGACTTCCTGGGCGGCGACGAAACCGCCGCGCCACGGGCGCATCCGGCCGCTCTCGTCGGCGGCAATCGCAGACAGCGTCGGGCTGGAGGGGCTCTCGAAGAGGTCGAATCCGCGCGCAAGGCCGGAGAGGGTCGAGATCGAGCCCTCGCCCAGGTAGGCGCGGGTCTCGTAGCCCTCGCGCTTCAGGATCTCGGCCAGCGTCGCGGCGCCGGGAGGGACGCGCGCCATGTCCCCTTCCCCCGCCCAGCCCGGGGTCCCGGGGAGGGCGCCCGTCATCAGCGCGGCGGCCGCGCCGGCACTGTCGGGGACGGGGCTCAGCGCCTGCCCAGCCCGCGGAGCGCCCGTTCCGCCGGCGACGACGTCGGCGCCGCGCGCGGCCCCGACGGTGACGAGGAGGACCGATTCCTTCGGGCGGCTGCAGCCGGCCGTGAGAGCCGCCAGGACGGCGAGGATGAGAAAGAGAGGTGTCCGCGTCGCACGAGGCATCTGGAGGGTGTCCGGGATAGGTCTGGCGGGCGGTAGCTTAGCGTCCCTTGGCCGCCTGCGCCCCCGCCCCACCCGTGTCGGTGAGGTCCATCAGCCAGATGTCGGCCTCGTTCTCGACGACGGTGGTGTAGGCGTCGCCGGTCCGGCGATCGATCGAGAGGGCGGCCGAGAACTTGCGCGGTGCGACGTCGGACAGGACGTGGGTCTTTCCGGTCGCCGGGTCGAGGGACTTCAGTTCCGAGCCGTCCGTGACCCACAGCTCGCCCGCTGCGGTCCAGGCCCCGCCCTGGGCCTTGCCGGGCAACGCCGTCTCCTGGCCCGTCCGCAGGTCGAGCAGGGTCGCGTTCCGGTCGCGGTCCACGAGGAGGAGGAGCCGTCCGTCCGGGGACCACGCGCGGGGGACGGACTCGGGGTCTGCCAGGCGGCTCGCCGGAAGCACGATCCGCGGCGTGCGTGGCGCGGGCGCCGAAGGGTCGATCTCGAGGATCCCCTGCCCCCTCACCCCGTACGCCAGCCGGCTCCCGTCCGGCGACCAGACGGGCGAGAGGGCGCTGCCCTCCGCGGTCTCGGTCAGCCGCTCGGCTCCCGTTCCGTCGGGATGCATCCGCCAGATCTCGAAGTTCCCCGTCCGATCGGCGGCGAACGCGATCCACTGGCCGTCTGGCGACCAGCGCGGGGTGCGCTCTTCGTACTTGTCCTGGGTCAGGTTCCGGCGGTCGCTGTTGTCGGTGCGGACGAGGACGAGGTCGGAAGGGCCGTCCTGGACGGAGAGTGCGAGCCAGCTGCCGTCGGGGGAGAGGTCGGGGGAGGATTCGACGCGCGTGTCGCCGGTCACGACACGGGAACTGCTCGATTCACTCGGCCCGACTGACACTCGGTACGCCCTCTCACCCCTTTTCCAACTCACAAGTGCGAGGTGTTGTCCATCCTTCGAGATCGCCGGGTTCTGTTGCGCCTCCGCGAGGGAACGAACCACCGGAAGCTGCTCCCGGCCACACGCACCGCTGCGCTCGTCGATCGCGAATCGCGCGTATGTCACTTGCTCCGCTCGAGACGGCTTGTCACAAGAAGGCTCTTTCCCGAGCGCGACCACACGGGGTCCTTCAGAACGCCTTCGATCTTGGCGCAGAGCACGACGTCATCGCCGTTCGAGCGGCGGTCCACAGTCCCAAAACCCCGTCTCGCCGACCAATGAAAGCAATTCGCGTCCCCGCGGGTGACCACGCAGGCTCCACCGCGTCCGTCGCTAGAAGGCGCGATGCTCCTCGAGATGCGGCATGGACTGTCCAGATCTCGCTCTTGAAGTTCCGCGGCGAGCGCCCAACCCCAGCTACTTGCTCTGTGGAGACAGCTACCGACTCCCCATCAGGTGACCAGTTTGGATGATACCCAAATGTCGAGGAGCTTTCGGACTTGCCGCGTTGTGAGATCGATTACGAAGATCCCGCCCCCCTCTCGTTCAGAGCGAAATGCGATCATCCGCCCGTCCGGCGAGAAGGCCGGTTGGGCGTCTGCTGAGTTCGAGTCTCTGGTGAGATTCTCCGGGCGCTGCTCTCCCGTCCGATCTAGGTAGATATCCCAGTCGCCGTCGATTTCGCTGGCATACGCGATCCAGTACCGTCTGGGGACAAAGACGGTGAGATCTCGACACCCGGCGACTGCGGTAATCCGCGTTAGCGGTCGCACTCCAGTCGTCTTTGAACTCCACACCGGCCTGACTTCCGTCAGAGAATCCCTGGGAATAACCACGCAAGAGCGCCGATGAAGCCTGCGAGTGTCACAGCCACGGAGGACGCCGCAGCGATTCTCCTCCGCTTGCGGGACGACGCGCTGCCGCTCTGCGCTCGGTCCGTCGCCCCTCGAGAAACTCACCTAGATCCTCGGCGAATTCACGTGCACTCGTGTACCTCTCTCTCGGAGACCGAGCTAGAGCACGATCACACACCGCGGCCAGGGCGGGCGGAACCTCCGGTCGCACTTCCCGGAGACTTGGCGGAGATTCCGTAAGCAATTTCGATAGAACAGCAGAAGGGAGATTGCCTTCGATAAGGAGGTCGCCCAGCCAGCATCGCGTATAGCACGGCCCCGAGGCTATATACGTCGTGTTCGGGCCTCGGAACGTCACCGCGCGCTTGCTCCGGCGACATGAACGCCGGCGTTCCCAAGATTGTCGCGCTAAGCGTCAGCTTCGTGGCGGACTCGTCGTGAACGAGTCCAAAGTCTGATGAGCTTCGGAATGTCGTTTCGGTCTAAGAGGATGTTGGAAGGCTTGACGTCCCTATGGATGAATCCAGCCTCATGAGCGGCTTGCAGCGCGTTGGCCACGGCTCCGATGATCATCGACCGCCCGGTGACGAATCGACCGGCCCCTGCTCGAGCAGAGCCTCGATCGAGGGGCCATCCACTAAGTCCATCGCAATGAACTGCCAACCGTCCCTCTCGCCACTCGCATGTACGGTAACGATGTTCGGGTGCTTCAGACTGCGCCACCGCGCGGGCCTCGCGGACAAATCGTTCGGATTGGATATCGTGAAGCGCGCTGGCCGCGCGGGAGTACTTTGAGCGCGACTCGGCGACCAAGCGGCTGTTGGATCGCCTCGATAGACGATCCCCATGCCGCCGCGACCGATCTCGCGGACCACTTCGAATTCCCCGATCTCGCTCTGGCACGTGGCGAGTTCGGTCCTGCGCGACAGCGAGGACTAACCAGGACTCCTTTCTCGGTTAGGAAGTCAGATAGTGACAGATGCGGGTGCGCTTCTCGCGCGCTCCGCCTCGGCAGCGGCGACATCCTGAGGCGAGAGGACCCCTCGCCGCACGAGCAGTTCGCCCAGGAGCTTGTCCTCGCGGGAGAGCACCACAGTGCAGGATACGGAGATCGAGTGGATGGTACAGACAAAAGAAGAGGGCCGGCGGACCGGCCCCCTTCCGAGAAGCGTAGTAGGGTTGGTCTAGCGCTGCGGCTTGGCCGTGCGCTGCTTGATGATGGCACCGCGATCCGGGCCCGGCAGCTGGGCCTTCGTCGGACCATACTCGACGGCGTTGTCGTCGATGTCGATCGTCTCGACCTTGTACCAGAGCCCCGTGGCCTTCACGGTACCGGCGGGCATCTGGATGGTGTCGATGAAGCTGTAGGCCGACGCCTCACCCTTGGCAGGGATCAACTCGGACACGCGCGCGAACGGACCGTTCTGCGTCGTGGCACGGCTGACGTAGAAGCCCCGGACGCCATCCTCAAGGGACGTCTTCCAGGTGACTTCGACATTCGTCTTGCCCGCGTACTTCGCGGCGAGCTCATAGACGCTAGCCGAAAGTCCACCGCCAAGGAAGCACTGACCATTCGCCGAGAGGTACGCGAGTCGACACCGTCGTTGCCGCCAGCACCGGGGAACCGAATCTTCAGGGCGAACGTGACACGCTGCGCCAGTTCCCGGAACCTCAGCGGAGCGTGACTGTCGACGAGGTGCCATTGCAGCGAGCTTCACGAACTGGAACTGGCCAGCAGTAGCGGGCGTACGCACAACTCGCCGTGCGTGCACCCCAAACCTCGTAGCCAAGCGGCGCAACGCCGGCAGTTCTCGCCAACCGATGCAATCGCCGCCCAGCTGAGGTTGAACGAGTCTCGAAGAACTTCCAGGAGCCGCCTTCGGAACCGGAATGGGGCTCAGGCCGCCCAGATTCGGAATACCAGGACCGCCGGAACTCGCGGGAACACCATTTGCCTCAGACCGGGCGTTGCTGGCAGTCGCAACGCCGAGGCAATCGGTCCCGTTGGTACCGGTGCAGGTCGCTTCATTCCAGAGACTCGTCGAGTTGACAGTGACGGCGCCGCGAACCCATCCGTAGAAACCCTGGTGGTTGCCAGCGCCCGCGTTCTTCTCATAGTCAAACACAGCATTGAACACGGTGCCGTCACCGACGCCGAAGTTGAAGATGTCCTCACTGTACCCACGGTAACCGCTGAGGCCCTTGGCATTGAAGATGAGCTGGCAGGAGGGCTGTCCAGCGATGAGCTGATCACAGGGCTTGGTCGGGCACGCGCCTTCGCAACCCGGACTGATCGTCGTCTTGCTATCGGTGTAGTAGCGCTGGAAAACCGCGTTTCCGGTCGGGACCTGAAGCACCGAGGCCTCGAACGGGTATGCCTGCGCATTCGCGACGGTCGGAGTCATCACCGCGACAGCCGCAAGTACGAGGCTAAGAATCACGAGCTTACGCATCTTTCTACCTCCGTGGAGAATCCCTCGTTTTTTGTGGCTGCTACTCAGTAGTGCGGCCAGACGTAGCCAGACTTCGTCTGCGCCGGGAAGACCACCACTCCCATCCCGAGGTCCAGATTGAAGTTGTTCGCCGGCGCTGCGCCGCTGAACCAATTGAGTAGAGTGGAGTTCGCCTGGAACTTCGAGACGCGGTTGATCGAACCGGCACCAAGCTTCGTATTCAGATCGTTGAACAGCTGATTCGCCTTGGTGAACGTCTGATGATACGGCGCGGCAGCGTTGAACGCTTGGTTTGCCGTGAAGCTGAAGGTGAAGTTCGGATCATGCGAGCCGACAACAACCGCAGCGGAGACCGGGCCGGAGGCCTTAGCGAACACGACGTAGGCTTCGCCCTTCACGACATTGAAGTTGTTGGAAGGCGCTGCGCCCGAGAACCAATTCGGAAGCGTCGAGTTGGCCTGATACTTCGAGAGCCGGTTGATATCCGCATCCTGTCCCGACAGATCGTTGAATAGCCCGTTCGCCTTGGTGAAGTTGTTGTTCCACGGCATCGACAGGTTGAACGCCTGGTTCGCCGCGACGTTCGGCACGAACTTGAAGCCCATGTTCGATGCCGTTGCGAAACCGCCGACAAGGAGGGCAACGCCGGCCAGCCCCGCGAGGATTCCCTTCAGGTACCGATTCATCCAAACCTCCTCACGCTAATTGGACTTCACCTCGGAGCCCGTCGCTCCCACCCAGCCACCCGCCGCCCGGAATGCGGCAAGGCTGCCCGGCCGGGCAGATGGAGCGCGGGTCTCCGCGGCTACGTCCGGGTACAGGTACGGTGTGTCCTGCCCGCCGGCAACGGGTTTCCGGATGCTCCGTGACGGCGAGAGGTTATCGTCATGTAAGTCTGCTGCTCCTTCAGTCGACCCGGTAGAAGATTACGGTCCCGGGCCGGATATCGTCCTGCCGGTCCACGAACTGGCGGCCAGCCGCCGCGTGGACCTGCGCGTCATGCCCATTTGTCGGGCTGCTCGAGGAGACCACTTTCTGGATCGGCGTCCCGTCCTGGTAGCGGATCACCACCGTCCCGTCCGCCGAGCGGGCGACCTGGAGCGGCGTTCCATCCTGTTCGGCGATGACCGGGACGCGCAGGCCGACCAGTCCCGCCATGCTCGTCACCGCCAGGAGGACGGTCGCCGCGAGGCCGGCGGCCAGCGACATGGCATGCCCCCGCCAACCGGCGGCCGGGGTGGACGCGGCACGGACCCGGCTGCGGAGGCGGGCTACCTCGAACTCGGTGACGGCCGGGGCCGTGGCGCGGACCTTCCCCGCCATCGCCTGCCAGCCGGGTTCGCTCTCGAAGGTCATCGTCGGTTGCTCCGGGGGGTCGGGATCGCCCCTCACCCGGTCATACCCGGGTCCGGGGCGGGGCGTTCATCCCCGGGACGACTATTTTTCGGGGCCGAGGAGTTCCGGCCGGTGGGACCGGAACCAGTCCATGACCTTGCGCCGGGCGTCCGAGGACTGGCGGCGGACGGTGACGTCGGCCACCTGGAAGACCTCCGCGATCACGGCCACCTCCAGCCCCTCGACGTCCCGGAGCAGGAAGACCTCCCGCTCCCGCTCACTGAGAATCCGGGACGCCTCCATCAGCGCGGCCCGGAACTGCGCCTCCTCGACGGCCCGTCCCTGGTCCGGGGCCGCGGACAGCTCGGTCCCGGCGGACTCGAGCCCGTCCTCCCGCCGCCGCGGCGACCGGGACCGGGCCGACTTCGCCGCATTGAGGGTCAGCCGCACCAGCCAGGCTTCGATCGGCCGTTCCGGATCGACCCGCCCGATCGTCCGGATCAGCCGGACGAAGACCTCCTGGGCCACGTCCTCCGCGTCCTCCCGGTGGCGCGTCACGCCACGGGCGACGGAGAGCACGCGCCGGCCGTGGCGCGTGACGAGCTGGTCGAGCGCGTCGCGGTCGCCAGCCTGTGCGGCGCGGACCAGCTCGGCGTCGGACGGCTCCGGGTGACGAGGGGAGTCCATGAGAGCGCGACGGTATACTCGCACGCTCGGAGCCCGCGTGACGCCCGCTCGATCCGCCCTTCTTCCCCTGGTCCTCACGCTCGGCGCCGCGTCGGCCGCGGGCTGCGGCGCCCTGTCCGGCCCACCCCCTCGGCCGGTCATCCTGGTCACGGTCGACACCCTGAGGGCCGACCGAGTCGGCCTCCACGGGTTCGCCTTCCCCACCCCCGCCCTCGACGCCTTCGGGCGCGAAGGGGCCTGGGCTTCGACCGCCTACGCCCCGTTCCCGCGCACGACCCAGTCGGTCGGCTCGATCCTGACCGGTCTGCACCCGCTGCAGCACGGCGGCGACGGCCTGGGGATGCGCCTGCCGGAGTCGGCGACCACCCTCGCCGAGCGGTTCCGCGAGCGGGGCTACGACACCGCCGCGTTCATCACCAACATCGTCCTGCAGCCCGGCTTCGGGTTCGAGCAGGGGTTCGAGCTCTTCTCGAACCCCGAGCCGCGCTGGGTCGGCGACTCGGCCTTCGCGCTGACCGGCGAGGCGGTGGCGTGGCTGCGGTCCCGGCCGAAGGACGGGAAGCCGTTCTTCCTGTGGGTCCATTACCTCGACCCGCACTGGAGCTACGAGCCGCGGCCCGAGTTCGCCCGCCGGACCGACCCGTCCGGTACCGGCGCCGGCGACCTGGCCCAGCGCGTGGAATCGGGCGCGGTCCCGTGGGGCCGGCTGCTGTTCGATGCCCCCTCCGTGCTGACCCCGGCGGAAATCGAGCAGGCCCGCCGGATGTACGACGCCGAGGTGCTGCAGACCGATGCCGCCGTGGGCCAGCTCGTCGCGGCATTGAAGGAGCTGGGGTACTGGGACGGCGCGGTGCTGGCCTTCGCCTCCGACCACGGCGAGAGCCTGGGCGAGCACGACTACTGGTTCGGGCACGGCGAGTATCTCTACGACACGACGCTGCACGTCCCGCTGATGCTGCGGGCCGCGGGGCAGATCCCGCCGGGGACGCGGATCGACGGCGTGGTGCGGCGTCGAGGACCTGGCGCCGACGATCCTCGCGCTCTCCGGCGCGCCGGTCCCGGCCGGGCTCGACGGCGTGGACCTCGCGCCGGTCCTGCGCCGGGGCGGGACGGTCGCCTCGCCGCGCGCGACCGCGGTGCACCTCACCGACCACCTGCTGATCCGCGCCGAGAACCCGCGCCGCCCGGTGGCCGGCCGCGAAGGGCGCTGGTGGGCGCTGCGCGACGGCGCGCAGAAGCTGATCCGGATCCCGAGCGGGCCGGGTGCGTGGGACGAGGAGCTTTACGACGTCGCGACCGACCCGGGCGAGACGACGAACCTCGTCGGCAGCCGGGCGGCTGAAGCCCAGCGGCTGCGCCTGCTGCTGCAGACCCTGTCGACCGAACTGCTGAAGAACGCGCCTACGGAGGACGGGATCGAGTCCCACCCCGACCCGGACCGGCTGCGCAGCCTGGGGTACGCGCGATGAACTCCCTCTGGTCCCGCTTCCGTACATTCGTCGAGCGGATGGAGGAGCTGCCGATCGGCCCCGGCGCGCTGATCGCGACGCTGGCCGGGATCATCGCCGTCCGCAACGTGGTGGAGATCGTCGTCGCCAAGAACCCGGTCTTCTTCGGGCTGGCGGCCTTCGTCCACTACCCGATGGCCTATGTCGCGCCGTTCTTCGCGCTGTCGCTGGTCCTCGCGCTCTGGGCCGGCGTAGCTTCAGCCCGCGTCGCGCGGCTGATGCTGATGGCCTGGCTGCTCACGCTCGTGCCGCCGATCGCCGACCTGGTGCTGCACCGCACGCACGACACGCCGACGATCGGCTACCTGCACGCCGACCCGTCGGAGCTGGGCTGGACCTGGATGCACTTCTTCGACCCCGCGGCGAGCTTCGTCGGGACCACGCCGGGAATCCGGATCGAGATCCTCGCGGCGGTCCTGCTGGCCGGCGTCTACATCCTGCTGCGCAGCCGCTCGTGGTGGCGGGCCCTCGCCGGCGCGATCACGGTCTACTTCGTCTCGCTGTTCTTCCTGTCGCTGATGGTCCTCGTGCACGGCCTGTTCCGGTCCTGGAACCCGTCGCTGACGCGAACTGACCTCCTCTGGGGCGAGGCGCTCCTCAAGCGGATGGAGCACGACACCGCGCCCGACTCGATCGCGCTGATGTGGCTGGGCCTGGCGATGACCGCGCTGGGCGCCTGCTGGTGGCTCTCCGAACGCCGTCCGCTGCAGCCCGCGTGGCTGCGCGGCCGCGGCGGGACGAGCGCGGCACCGGGGATGATGCCGCTGCTCGTCGCCGCGATGGCAGCCGGGATCCTCGTCGCGCTCTTCCTGCACCTGCCGCTCGGCCAGGCGCTGCTCGTCGCGCCGTACGATGCGCTCGCCATGCCGGGGGCACTGCTTTCCCTCTCCATGCTCGCGTCGGCCGTCCTGCGCCCCGACGCTGGCGGCGCGGTGCGCGGGGGGCTGGCGCTGGTCGGCGGCGCGCTCGCGGCGGGGCTCGGCCGCAGCGTGGCCGTCCCGTTGCTGGCCGCCGTGCTGCCGCTCGTCGTCCTGAGCGCGGCCTGGGTCCCGGCGGGAATGAAGCGCGTCGCATCGATCGCGGTCGGCGCGGTGACGGCCCTGTCGGCCGTCGCCGCGGGGTACGCACTGGTCGTCGGCCGCGAGGCGCTGGCCCGCGTGCCGAGCGACCTGCTGGTCCTCGGGCTGCTGGCCGGCGCCGCAGCCGGTGCGCTGCTGGGCGGCGGATCGCCGGCGCCGGGCTGGTTGCGGGCGGTGCTCGTCGGTCTCGCGCTCGGGCTGGGCGGGCTCCTGCTCGGCGGGATCGTGCTCGGAGGAATCGGTCTCGTCGTCGGCGCGGCGGTCGGGGGCCTCGGCGGCTGGGCCGATGGCGGACTCGATCCCGCACGGCGCGGCCTCTGGACCGGAGCGCTCGTGGGGATCGCGTTGCTGGTCGTCGCCCGCGGCGCCGTCGCCGTTCCGTCGACGACCGAGCCGCTGAAGGCCGAGGCGCGCTGCGTCGCGCGGCTCCACGTCGTGCGCGCGCAGGAGTACGAAGAGAAGAAGGAGTGGCTGAACGCGAAGCCGCAGTACTTCGAGGCGCTGAAGTGCGACGAGGGGAACGTCCCGGCGCTGCGAGGCCTGGCGCTCGGTCTCCTGGCCAACGAGGAAGGCAAGTCCGATCGCGCGATCGAACTGCTCGAGAAGGCCGCACGCCTCGCACCCGACTCGGCCAGCGACCTGTCGAATCTCGCCTCCGCCTACATCCAGACCGGGCGACCGGCCGACGCGCTGCCGCTGCTCGAAACCGCAGTCCGGCTCGACCCGCGCGATCCGAACGTCCTGTTCAACCGCGCCCGCGCCCTCGAAGACCTCGGCCGCCGCCCCGAGGCGATCGCCGCCTGGGAGGCGTTCGTCGCCCGGGCCGAGCGCCTGCCCGAATCCGCCGCCGACCTGCGCCTCGCGCGCCAGAGCCTGCGCGCACTGCGCGAGGGGACCGCTCCCTGATGACCACGCCCGCTGCACCTTCTCGCTCCTCCTCTGCCCTGCTCGGCCCGGTCGCAGCCGCCCTGCTGCTGTCGGGCACCGGCAGCCTGGTGATGGAGGTCTGCTGGTCGCGCCTGCTGAAGCTCGTCTTCGGCTCCACGACCCTGGCGATCAGCACGATCCTCGTGGCCTACATGCTCGGCCTGGGGATCGGCGGGCTGCTCGGCGGCCGCATCGCGCACCGGCTGAAGAACGGGATCGCGACCTACGGCTGGATGGAGCTGGCGATCGCCGTCTACGCGCTGGCGGTGCCGTTCGTGGTCGGCCTCTTCCCCTCCCTGAACAGCGCCCTGCTCTCCGGGATGTCGTTCTGGCCGGCGGCGCTGGTGCGATTCGTCCTGGCGCTGGCCGTCTTCCTGCTGCCGACCGTCCTGATGGGAGCGACGCTGCCCATCCTGGTCGCGGCCGTCACGCGAGGCTGGGACGACCTGGCGCGGCGCGTCGGGCTGCTCTACGGGATCAACACCCTCGGCGCGGTGCTGGGAACGCTCGGCGCGACGTTCCTGCTCTTCCCGGCGCTCGGCGTCCGCTGGACGAATGCCGTCGGGGCCGCGATGGACGCCACGGCGGGGCTGGTGGCGCTGCTCGTGCTGGCGCCGCGCCTGGATCGCGCGCGGCGGAACGAGTCGGTCGCGGTGCCGGCAGCCCCTGAGAAGAAGAAGGCCGCGCGCATCGCCCGCAAGCCCCTCTCGCCCGCCGCGAACTGGCCGCGCTGGAACCTCGCGCTGCTGTCCTACGGGCTCGTCGGCTTCACCGCCCTGGCCTACGAGGTCGCCTGGACCCGCGCGCTGACGCTGATCTTCGGCTCGTCGGTCTACGCCTTCTCGGCGATGCTGGCCGCCTTCCTGATCGGGATCGCGCTGGGCAGCCTGGTCGGCCGCCGCTTCTTCGACCGGCTGAAGCAGCCGGTGAAGGCCTACGCGCTCGGCCTCGTCGTCCTCGGCACGCTGTCGTTCCTGACGCTCTTTCTGCTGCGGCAGATGAACGACGTCTTCCTCCGGATCTACGAGACCTTCGGCCTCGGCGGGCGGACGGTCGTCATCGCCTCGTTCGTGCTCTCGATCCTGGCGATGCTCGGGCCGACCCTGGTGCTGGGCGCGCTCTTCCCGCTGCTGACCCGCACGCTCTCCGCGGCCGGCCGCGAGCCGTCGCAGACGGTCGGCGACGTCTACTTCGTCAACACGATCGGTTCCGCCGCGGGCGCGTTCTTCGCCGGCTTCGTGCTCATCCCCTGGCTGGGGCTCTCCCGCACGATGACCCTCGCGGTCGCGATCAACCTGCTCTCGGCCGCCGTGATCCTGCTCTGGCAGACGCAGTGGACGGGGGCGGCCCGGACGGCGCTCGCCGCCGGTGCGGCCGCGGCCGGAGTCGCCGTCGCGCTCGATCCCGCCGGTCTGGTCGCAGAAGGCGATGACGATGGGGGCCTACTACCGGCCCCAGAACGCGTTCGATTTCGGCATCGAACTCGAGCCGTTTGAAGGGATTCCGGTCAACGAGATCGCCTTTTACGAGGACGGAGTCTCGGCGACCGTCTCGATCCACAAGCAGCCCGACGGGATCACGTTGAAGATCAACGGCAAGCCGGACGCGTCGCTGAGGGACATGTCGACGCAGGTCCTCTCCGGGCATCTGCCGCTCATCTTCGGCGGCCCGGTCGAGCGGGTGATGGTGATCGGCTACGCCTCCGGGGTGACGACGGGCGCGACGACGCTCTACCCGGTCAAGCAGATCGACGTCGTCGAGATCGAACCGGCAGTACTCGAGGCGTCGCGTTTCTTCGACAGCTGGAACCATCGGCCGCTCGAGGATCCGCGGGTGCGCGTCATCCTGGACGATGCGAGAAGTTTCATCGGCACCGTGGGCGAGAAGTACGACGTGATCATCTCTGAACCCTCGAATCCTTTCCTGTCAGGCTGTTCCTCGCTGTTCACGCGCGAGTTCTTCAAAGCTGCCCGGCGGGGCCTCGCCCCCGGCGGGACGGCTGCTGCAATGGGTCCACATCTACGGCCTCGACCCGGCCGGAGTCGCCTCGATCCTCGACTCCCTGCGCGCCGAGTTCCCGTACGCCTACGCCTTCCAGTTCCTGCGCAACGACGGCGACCTGATGCTGCTCGCCTCCGACCGGCCGCTGACGCCGGCCGACCTGCCGCGCTGGGATGCGCTCCCGCCCGCCGCGCGCGAGGACCTCGAGCAACTGCGGCTGCTCGATACCGCGGACGTCTGGTCGCTGATGCGCCTGACCTCGGACAACCTGGCCGAGATCGCCGCGCTGGCGACCGAGCGCAACACCGACGACTCGATGTACGTCGAGTTGCACGCACCCTGGCGGATCCAGGACTCGATCGACGACAATCTGGCTCTGCTTGGCCGGTTCGACGACGGCATCCTGCCGGTCGCCGAGACGCCGGGGGCACCGCTCTCGGCCGAACAGGTCGGCGAACTCGCCTATGCCTATGCTGTCGGCCGGGTCGAGCGCGGGATCGCGACGCGGCTGATCGCGGAGGCCAGGCGCCGGGGTCCGTCGGCGATGGCGCTCTGTGCCGAGGGGTTCCTGCTCGAGTCGGCTGCGACCCCCGATCCCGGCACCGCGCTGCGGATGTACGAACAGGCCGGGGAGCTGGCGCCGGAGCGCGTCGAACCGAAGATGATGCGGGCCCGCGCCCTGGTGCGGGCCGGGCGCGACGGCGGAGGCGCTGCCGCTGCTCGACGAGATCCTGGCCACCCAGCCGGAGAACGCACTGGCGCTCGGGATGCGCATGCGCGTCAACGGCGCGGCGGGGCGCCCGGCCGCGGCGTGGGCCGACGGGAAGGTGCTGGTCGGCCTGCCGGCCACGCGCTTCGAGCGCGAGTTCTGGGGCGAAGCGGCGGTCAACGCCATGGCCAGCGGCCAGACCGCCGAGGGGCTCGAGCTGATGCAGAAGTTCCTCTCCTGGAATCCGATGGCGATCCGCGAGTGGGAGGTCTACGAGGAGATCCTGCGGCGCTCCGGTCGCACCGCCGAGGCCGACGTCGCCAAGCGCAACATGGAGGCGGCGATCCGCAACCAGATGCTCCTCGCCCACCGCGGGGCGCGCTACGAGATGCGCTTCGGGAGCAAGGAGACGGCGAAGAGGCTGCTGGAGTCGGTGCTGGAGCGCGACCCGGACAACGCCGCGGCGCGTCGCGACCTCGACGCATTGCGGTAGGGCACGGGTCGCGGGGCGGGCCGGCACGGAGGCCGGCCCCTACGATCGCAACCTGTAGGGGCCGGCCTCCGTGCCGGCCCGAACGTCGGCGCAACGATCACCAGACGGCTTCGCTGCCGTGCCAGTCCTCGGCCAGGACCTGCCAGGTGTAATAGGCGCCCGCTGGGGTCGACAGCGTGACCTCGACCGTCCCTCCCGCCGGCGGGACGTCGGAGAGCAGCCGATTGGCGTCGCCGCAGCTGGCGCGCGGCAGGTTCGAGGGCCGGCCGTAGAGGTTGTAGCTGAAGACCTGCATCGGCCGCCCGTCGACCGCGCGCGTCACCTCGCTCCACGACAACCGGAGCTGGCTCGCCGACAGGCGCCGCACGGAGAGGTCCGCGATCCCGTCCGGCAACTCGTCGCCTCCCGCAGAGCGCAGCCCCGCGGAGTCGAGCGCCACGACGGTGTAGTACCAGCGCGGGTTCGGGGCCGAGGTCCCCTGCCCGGTGTGCGTCCACTGCGCGGCCGTCGCGGCCAGCGACGCCAGGCGGTTCCCCGGCGTCAGCGCGAAGGCCGGCCCGGCCGTCGAGCCGTAGACCTCGATCGCGGTCAGCGTCGTCCCGGTCCCCCACACGGTCTGCGAGGGCGGCGTCCAGGTCAGCTTCAGGTCGCTCCCCTGCCGTACGACGCGCAGGTCGCCGATCGACCGCGGCGGGTTGATCCCGCGCACGAGGTGCGGCACGCCGGTCAGCTCGCCGGAGTACGCTCCCGGCCGGCTGCAGTTCTCGGCCCGCACGCGGATCCAGTAGGTCTTGCCGTTCTGGAGCGCGCCGATCGCCAGGCTGCGCGCGTCGGCGCCGGCGATCCGCGCCCCCAGCGCCGCGCCGCCGGCCGACTCGGCCCACTCCACGCGGTACTGCACGATCTCGTGATTCGGATCGGACGGCGCGTTCCAGCTCGCCAGCAGCTCGCCGCCGGCCTGGGTGTCCTCGACCTTCGTCAGCGCCGGCGCGCCCGGGCCCGCCGGGTTCTCCGGGATCCCCGAGCGGCAGTCGCTGCGGTCGCCGTAGCAGGTGTCGTTGAAGTTCGACCAGCGGCTCTCAAAGCCGCTCGAGTCGACCGCGACGACGTAGTAGAAGACCTCGCGGCAGTTGGTGAGCCCGCTGTCGACCAGGCTGGTCGCCGCGGTCTGGCCGGCCTGCGTGTACGGCCCGCCCGGGGTGGTCGAGCGGAAGACGCGGTACGACGCCGCCCCGCTCACCGCGGTCCAGCTCACCGTCAGCGCGCCGGTCCCGGACTGCACGATCGACGTGATCGAGGGGGCTGCCGGTGCCGGCACCGCCAGCCGCAGCGCCGGATCGCCTTCCAGCACGAACGACCGCAGCCCGGTGACATTGTTGAAGGTCGCGAACTCGGCCCGCAGCCGGGCATCGATCCGCGCGACGACGCGTTCCTTGTTGCGGCCGTAGATCTCGTCGTAGAACGGCGCCACGACCGAGTCGATCTCCTGGAGGTAGGTCAGGTGGGCCGGCGCGAAGCCGCCCACGGCCCCCTTCCGCGCCGTCGTCAGCCAGTCCTCCAGGAAGCTGTACCAGCTGTCGTTCGTCGATCCGACGCTCGAGTCGGCCGGAAAGTGCCCGGTGATGCAGTTCGCGTGGACCTGGAACGACAGCGGCGAGTCGATGGCGATGCCGTCCAGGTCCTCGCGCGAGCCGCTGGGATCGGTCGGCGAGGCGGTCTGGAAGATCGAGCAGCTCTTGCCCCAGCCCTTGTACTGCCCGTGGCCGACGTAGCTCAGGATCGCCGCACCGGTGTTGACGCAGGCGTCGACGCGGTTGTTCATCGGCGTGCCGCCGCCCTGGCAGTCCTCGTCCACGGCCTGCTCGTAGACCTTCTGGGCGACCGCCGGGCCGCCCGCGAAGTACTGCGCGGCCATCGCGTCGTGGATCGCGGTGAAGGTCTCCGGGGCGCCGGCCTCCATCTCCGAGACGAGGCAGGCGCGACCGGCCCAGGACGCCGGTTTGGCTCCCTGCTCGTAGGCCACGATCTTGCGGAAGACCTCTTCCGCCTCGGCCAGCGAGTGGGCCGGGATCCGGCCGACGCCCAGGTCGGGGATGTCGTCGCTCCCGACCACCGCCGCGAACCAGGTGTCGGACGGGTAGTAGCCGAACTGCGAGTTCGCGGTCAGGTCGAACATCTGCGTCGGGAGAAGCTGCCGCGCGGGGCTGTAGCCGAAGAAGTTCTTGTAGTCGCGGGTCGCGTCGCCGACGAGCACCAGGAAGGCCGGGGCCGGCGACCAGTTCGCCAGGGCGTACTCGACGAAGGCGCGGATCGCGCGCGGGTCCTCGATCCCGTCGCTGAACTCGTCGTAGACGTCCTGCAGGTCGATGACGGCCGTCTTGCACAGCCGGCCCGGCGCGCACTCCTGGCCCTGCCGCAGCGCGACGAGGCTGCGCAGCCGCGAGCCGGCGCCCATGTCCAGCAGCGAGCGGGCCCCGATCACGACCCAGTCGGCGCCGAGCCCGGCCCCTTTGAGGCTCGATCCGAGCGGAGCATCGAGCGACGACGGCGGCCGGTCCTCGCGGACCACGGCAGGCGTCCGGTAGCCGGCCCCGGTGGCCGCCGCGAAGCGCCGCGTCGCGGGGCGCCCGGAATCGCTCTCGAGCGTGAACCCCCAGCCGCCCGTCGCCGGGCCGACCTTCGTCACCGCCTTCGGCAGCGCGATCGTCATCCCTGCCGCCGAGGCGGCGCCGTCGGTGATCTCCCACACCTCCGGCTGCGCCCCGAACGCCGAGAGCCGCACCTCGCGCTGCGCGTTGGGCGCTCCGAACGCGAGCTGGTCGGAGAGGCCGCGATAGAGGCGGTCGTAGTCGATCTCGATCCAGTTGACGCCGACCGTGTCGCGCGTCACCGGCTGGCTGTCGGCGGAGCGCCCGAGCGGCAGCCGCACCGTGATCCGCGTCGTCCCCGCCAGCGTGGCCGGGAAGCTCACCGCGCCGCCGTCCACGCCGTGCGTGAACTCGCGGTAGCCGTCCCAGTCCTTCGTGTCGCGCACCGTCCCGTCCTGCGAGATCTCGGAACGGTGGAAGTTGCGGTTGTACTGGAAGCCGAGCAGCCGCACCCGCAGGCCGACCGAGCCGCCCGCCTGGTCCGGTGTGGCGACGAGCTGGTCGAGGCTGACCGGGACCCCGTTCGCGTCGAGGAACGGGTCGGCGTACCAGTGGTCGAGCCCGTCGGCCGGCACGAACCCCTGGAACTTCTCGTCCTCCTCGTGGTGCACCGTGTCGCGGAAGCTCGGCGGGACGGCGTAGAGCCCGTTCGGGGTCCCGGTGAAGGCCGATTCGGCGACGCGCAGCGGACCGGTCGCGGTGTCCAGCCGGTAGACGTTCCCGTCGGTGTAGTCGCCGTGCTGCCAGGCGTCCGGCTCGAACAGGTCCACGCGGCCGACGGACTGGCCGTAGAAGACGATCGCGTCGCCGGGGCCGAAGACGCCGTCGGTCTCGCCGGCGACGCGGATCGGGACCTGGATCCCCTGCACGGTGAGGCGATAGCGGCGCGGATCGTTGGCGGTGAGGAACGCGAGGAGGCCCGGCGCGTTGGCCTGCGCCCACTCGTACGTGACGCGCTGCAGCCCGTCGGCGTTCACGACCAGCTGCCAGGCCGGGTAGGTCGGCGCGGCCAGGGGGCGCCAGCGGGCCGGAGAGCGGCCCGGAGGACAGCGTCGCCGCGCCCGCCGCGATCAGGGACGACAGCTCCGCCCGCGGCACGCGGGACGCTCCGTGGGCGAACTCCTCGGCGCCCGCCGCGAACGGGTCCGACTCGACCGCCGCGCGCGTCGCCGCCAGGACGGTCGGCCCCGCCGCGGCTTCGTTCACGCGCAGCCGGATCGTCAGGCGGGTCGCGGCGCGGAAGCGCCCGTTCGAGAGGTCGACCTGCAGCGGCACGATCTCCAGCGCGGCGAACCGCAGCGTCCGCCAGGCGCCGTCGGCGACGGCGATCCGGACCGGGTCGGCGGGCCACCAGCCGGAGCCGGCGGGCCAGGCCGCCTCGTCCGCGGCGCGGTGTGGGTCGCGGGCCGGGTACGGCGCGATCGGGCCCGGCAGCAGCCCCTCGGCCCAGGCCGCCTCGACCCCGACGATCTCCAGCGCCCCACCGGGCGGGAGGGCGATCCGCTCCTGGCGCGCGGGGAGGTCGGGCACCCCGGCCGTCCCGACCCGCCCGAAGCCGGCGAGTGAGGGCTCGAACGCGCCGTCGACCTCGGTCCAGGAGACCGGCGGCAGGTCGAGGGTCAGGACCTGATCCCCGGTTGCCGGGTCGGTCGCGTGGTGGACGGCGGGGCCGGGAGGCACGGCCAGCGCGGCCGGGACGGAGAGCGCACACAGGGCCAGCAGAGCCGCGCGGGTGGCGCGGACCAGGACACGGCGGCAACAAGAGGGCGCGGGGCGGGACGCGCTCATCGATTCCGTGGTTCTCCGTACCGGCACCGCCCGTTCGGCGGCGGCTGCGCCCGCTGACCCCGACCGCCAGAAGATACCGTGAGCCGGGAAACCGCCCCACTCGAATCGGGGGCGATGGCGCGGAGGCCATGCCGCAGCGGGAATTGCCGAGTTCAGAAAAGAAATCGGGCGGCCCGAAGGCCGCCCGTCTCCGTGTGCACACGTTTTTTTTGGAACGATTCCGTTCGAGCCTCAAAAAGGCGGGCCCTCGGGGTCGCTCCGGCCCCGCGTTACGGGGGCGGGTCCTAGCTCTGGACCGGCCCGTCGGCGCAGGCGGTCGCGTCGGCCTTGGCGCAGCCCACCGCCCGAGCCTCCACCTTCTCCACGTAGAGAACGCGGGGCTTCTCGTAGACCTTCTTCATGAAAATCCTCCCTGCAGGGTGCCGGGATTCCCTCCCGGCGGTTCGTGGTGCGGGTCCCGTCTCGTTCCAAGCCTGTCCGGAACAAGCTTGGGGCGGGATGTCATCAGGTCGGGTGTGATTTACGCTGGATTCCCGTCCGTCGCAACTGTTTCTCCCTCGACAGTCTCGTGACGCGGTCCGCGGAGCCGCCGGAAGGCCTCCAGCTTGACCAGGCCGGAGACGCGGGCGGCCCCGTAGAAGGCGTACGGGTCCCCGGTCTCCTTCTCGGCGACGGCCGGGCAGAAGGCCGCGAACCCCCCCTCCTCGTGGGGCGCCAGCGTCGAACGCGGGACCTCGTCGGCCACCTTCCGGACGTAGTCCAGCGTCTCGTTCGCGCCCGCCTTCCCCTGCCAGACGGCGGCGAAGTCCTCGACCTCGAGGATGTTGCAGACCCGCCGGCGCCAGGCGATGCACGGGAAGACGTCCCCGTAGGGGTCGATCGTGACCGTCGTCCGGCCGGTGCCGCAGTTCTGCTTCATCTTCTCGACCGGCCGCGGGTTGAGGCCGCGCCGGCCCAGCCGCACCTGGTCGGCGATGAACGCGATCAGGAACTCCTGGTCCGCGGCCAGCGAGAGCGGGCTCAGGTCGCCGTCGTCGGTCGGAGTGATGTTGGTGTCGTAGGTCACCTTGTAGCCGAACCGGTCGCCGATCTCGTCCACCGCCCGCAGTTCGCGCTGGTTCAGGCGCGTGATCGGCGTCTTCAGCGTGACCTTCACGCCGATCGCCGAGAGGTTTGCGAGGGCTTCCATCAGGCGATCGAACGAGCCGTGGATCCCGGTCAGACGATCGTGCGTCGCGGCCCGCGCGCCGTGCAGGCTGATCTCGGTGTCGAACGGCGCCAGCTCGGCATAGCGCTCGGCCTTCGCCCGATCCGCCAGCAGGACGCCGTTGGTGTAGACCTTCAGGACCAGGCCGCGCTCCCGCACCCCGGCCGCGATGCTCCAGAAGTCGCGGTGCACGAACGGCTCACCGCCCGTCAGCGTGATCGTGAAGGTACCGGCAGCCTGCAGCCGGTCGAGCGCAGCAAGCCACTGCGTCCCGTCCATCTCCGGGCGCTGCTTCGGTGCGTTGTAGCAGAACGAGCAGAGCAGGTTGCACTTGTACGTCAGCTCGAGCTGGGCGGTGATCGGCCGCGACTGCTCGTAGGCCCGCTCGATCAGGGTGCTGACGGTGATGCTCACGGCGGGGCTCCTCGTCGCGCGGGCGCGGGGGCGGAGGGGGTGGAGTCAGGCGTGAGGCAGGCGCTCGATGGCGCCGTGCTGTTCCAGTTCGGCAAGGGCGGCGGCGATGTCGGCTGCGAGAACGTCCGCCGCGGGGGCGTCGTATTCCTCGGCGAAGGCCGCGGCGAGCTCGGCGACGGAGCGGCGCCCGTCGACGAGTTGAAGCAGGCGCAGGCTGGTCCCGTTGAGGACGATCTGGAGCGACTGGCGCGGCACGACCAGCAGCCCCTCCCCCCCGAAGTCCTGGAAGGAGATGTCTCGCCGGCGGGAGTAGACCAGCGTCGCGGCGTCCTGGGTCGGGAGGGGATCGGTCATCGGGTCCTCGTGCCGGCGGAGTATACGGCGGCCCTTCCGAGTCAAACAAGAAAACGGTTTCCAGATTAGGGGTTCGACGGCGCCGCGCCTAGCGGGCGTCGACGTACCCCAGGCTCCGCAGCCGCTCGAGGACGTCCGCCTCGAGCGCCCCGCCGGCCGCCGCCCCGGAGGGCGCTGCCACGTGGGCGCGGGTCCGTCGCGGGAGGTCCGGCCAGTGCCCGGGGTCCCGCCGCCTCCCCGCAGATCCGCGCGTCGATCGTGAAGCCCGCCGCCGCGAGGAAGGTCGCGGCGACCTGATCCAGCCCGACCGGGGACGGCAGGGCGCCCGCCGCGGGCGGCCAGGCCGCGAAGCCCCGCTCCCATCCTCCCGCTCGACCCGGCCAGCCGACGACCGTCACCGCGGCGCTGCCTCCGACCACGCGGGCCAACTCGCCGTCGACGAGCGCCGCGTGGCCGCGCACGGCGGCCAGCATCTCGAACAGGTCCTTCCCCTCGTGGCGATAGCGCTCGCGCAGGATGTCGAGCCCCGGCAGGTAGACCGCCGCGACCGCCACCGCCGGATCGCGCAGCGCATCCTCCAGCGCGTGCAGGGCGAAGAGATCGGTCACCAGGGCCTCGCGGGCCGCGACCGCTGCGGCATCGCGCGTCTCACCCGGCGGGCCGGCTTGTGCTTCCGCCGCCGCCAGCCAGGCCGCGGCGCGCGCCTCGCCCCACGACGGGGGGAAGATCGCCTCGGGCGCGCCGCGCCCGCGCCGGGCCGCAACGAGCGCCCCCTCGCTGGCGACGTAGCCACCGGCGGCACCCGGCGAGACGGCAGGCCAGGTCCCCCACCACTGCACGAGCGCCGTCTTGCGGGCGTCCGCCGTCACCTCCCAGAAGGCCGGGACGCCGCGCACGCCGGTCCGCACCGCGCGCTGCTCGGTCGGCAGCAGGCGGGTCAGCAGGTCCATCGGCCCGGCCGCGACACCTCGGCCGATCGCCGGCGCGCTCGCCCCGGGAAGGCCGCGCAGGCTGGCCCCGGAAACGCCGTGCACCGCGCTCGGGCAGCCGGTGGCGATCGTGGTCCAGACCGCGACCGGGTCGCTCTCGGCACCCGCCCGGAGGACCGACACCGCGCCGTCGCCCAGCCGCGCGGCGAGCCACGGGGTGACCCCCTCGCGCGCCAGCCCGCGCGCGGCTTCCAGCGACAATCCGTCCCATCCGACGAGGATCGATCGCGCCGGGGCCCCGGCACTCACCGCGACTGGCTCCCCGCTCCCCTCGCCGGCGCTGGTCGCGACCGCCGCAAGCCCCGCCAGGGCCGCGAGCACCATCGCCATCCCGAGAGTCAGCAGCGCGGCGCGCGGCGGCGCACGACGCGGGGCGCGCCCGGTGGCGATGGCCGCCTGCACGAGCGCCGCCGCCGACACGACGCGCCCGGCGAAGCCGGCCCCCACCGCCAGCAGGAGCAGCGACAGCACGCTGGCCCACGAGCGGGGCCCGCCCGCGCGGGCCCACCAGACGCCGAGGTACAGCGCAAGCGCACCGGCCACCGCCAGCCCCGCCGCGAGCGACGCGCGCCGCGGCGACAGCCCGCCACGGGCGCGCTCGTAGGCCCGGATCACGAGCCCTGCGATCGCCTCGGCGAGCGCGACGAAGATCCCCATGACGACCGCGAACAGGAGCGCGTAGAGCACGCCGTCGGGCCACCAGGGGACGAGCCCCCGGCTCTCGCGGACCAGCACCAGCGCGAGCAGGATCCCCAGCGGCGGCCCGGCGACCAGTCCACCCAGGAGTGCCGTCAGCCAGCCCCCGCGCCCGCTGAAGAAGAGCCGCTCGAGCGGCGCCTCCAGGTAGCCGCGCTCGCGCAGCGCATCGCGGACCGCGTCGTAGCCGCGCGGGTCGGTCGCGGGCGACGACGCGTCGGTCGGTCCCGGCGGAGGCGGCGGCGCGCTCAACGCTCCCTCGTCGCGACGGTGCGCGCGATCGCCTCGAGCACTTCCCCGCGCCGGCCCAGCGGCACCAGGCTGCGTGCGGCGGTGTCGAGCAGGTCGGCGGCGAGTTGCCGCGCCCCCTCCACGCCGGCGAAGCTGACGAAGCTCGCCCCCGACTCGTCGAGGCCGACGTCCTTGCCGGTCTTGTCCGGATCGCCGACCACATCGAGCAGGTCGTCGGTGATCTGGAACGCCAGGCCGAGGTTCTTGGCGTAGGCCTTCAGCGCCGCCTGCTCGGCCGCGCCGGCTCCGGCCCGCCGCCCGGCCTCGACGGCGCAGGCGATGAACAGGCTGCCGGTCTTCAACGCGTGGATCCGCTCCAGTTCCTCGAATCCCGGCGCGGCCCCGCGGGCCATCAGGTCCAGCGCTTCCCCGGCGACCATGCCGCTCTCGCCGACCGCTTCCGCCAGCAGCTGCACCGTCCCCACCGCGTCGTCCGGTCCCATCATCCGCGGGCGGGAGCAGCGCGCGACGTGGCGATAGGCGCCCGACAGCAGCGCCACCGCGGCGAGGATCGAGGTCGCCTCGCCGAAGACGCGGTGGCTCGTCGGTGCGCCGCGCCGTCGCAGCGCGTTGTCGAACGACGGCAGGTCGTCGAGGATCAGCGACGAGGCGTGGATCATCTCGACGGCGACGCCCAGCGGCAGCACGTCCTTCTCGCGGCCGCCGTAGGCCTCGGAGACCGCGAGGCAGACGATCGCCCGGAGCCGCTTGCCGGGCAGCATGAGCGTGTAGCGCATCGCCTCGACCAGGCGTCCCGGGTCGGGGTGGCGCGGGGGAAGCGCGTCTTCGAGCGCCGAACTCCACGCGCCGCCGCCGGTCGGCCAGATAGGCGTTGAGATCCAACCCGTTGCTCCCGCTCGCGTCCTGCCCTGCCCCGAGGGGCCCGATGATGGCCCGACGCCGCGCGCCGGGCCACCCGGAGAGGGGGCGATGCGCTCGCCGCCCCTCGTTCCTACATTAGGTCTCGTGGGGAAGGGCAACCGCGAACGCCGCCAGACCGCGGCAGCCTGGCTGGTGGCCGGGCTGGCGCTCGGGGCCGCGGCGCTGGCGCTGAGCCCGTGGATCTCGTGGCGCTTCACGATCGCGCCGTTCCGGCTCGGCGGCGGGGGGGACGACGAGCGGTCGGGATTCCGGGCGGTCCAGGCCGCCCCGGCCCAGCGCGATCCCGACCCTTCGGAGCTGGTATCGGTCGATGCCGCGGGGAGCGAGATCTCGGCCGCGGCGGGAGGTCGCATCGACGCCCCCGCGGGTGCGGCCCGGCTGGCCCTGCCTCCCGGTGCGCTCTCGGCTGACGCGCGGGTCGAGGTCGCGCGCCTCGCCGAGCCCGATCCGCTCGGAGGCGGCGCTTCGGTCGATCTGCAGCCGGACGGCCTCGTGCTGCGCGCCCCGGCCCGGCTGGAACTGCCCCTGCCGGCCGGCTTCGCGCCCGAGCAGCTGGAGATCGCCACGTTCGACGCGGACCGCAATCGTTGGGAGCCCGAGCCGCGGCAGGGGTTCGATCCCGCCGGCGGCCGGCTGGTGGCCGAGATCGCGCACTTCTCGTTCCGCCGCGTGCGCATCCGCCCGGGGATGAGTTTCCCCTACGATCCCAAGCGCAGCGGCGCGACCTTCGCGCTCTCCGACGACCTCGACCAGAGCTACGAGAAACTCGTCGACGGGCGCTGGGTCGCGGTCGGGCGGCGCTCGACCGAGTACCGCGAGCTGGTGTCGGCGGGGCGCGGGGGCCGCCACGCGCTGATCGCCGCCGGGCGGCTGCGCGCGGTGGCGGGCCCGCCGACCGCGCGAGCGATCGTCGACGACGATCGGGTCACGGCCAGCCTGCCGGCGGGAGTGCCCGAGGGGCGAACCGGATGGGTGCGCGTGACGGCGCTCGACGAGCGCGGCCGCCCCACGCCACGCACCGTCGTCGCGAAGGTCATCGGTGAGACGCCGCCCGCGCTGGTGCAGTCGGGGCTGTCGGTGCGGTTAGCCGGGCGGCGATGGAGCAGCTGGGGCTCGTCTTCGGGGTCGACTTCGGCGTCGACCGTGAGGCGACGGACCAGGGCTGGATCCGCTACACGGCCTCCGCGGACGGCGTGGCGATGTACCGGGTGACGGTCCAGCTGGAACCCGTGGCGGCGCCGGCGCGGCCGTCGTAGTCAGAGCGCGTCGACCAGGTCCCAGAAGCGCCGACTGCGCGTGAAGTGCAGGTCGTAGACGGGGACCCGATCGCAGAGCCGGGCAACGAGCGCCGTCAACCCCTCGTGCGACAGCCCCAGCTCGTGAACGAACGGAATGCTGGCGGAGACCGTGGCGATCGCGCGCGCGAGACCAAGGCGCTCCAGGCGATCCTCGGTGGCCTGGCGCAGGCGGAAAGCGCCGCCGAGCGGGAAGCAGCCGCGCGTGCGCTCGGCCGGCGGGAAGAGGCCGTAGAACGGCACGGCGTGCGCGGCCGGCTCGTCGCGCGAGACGTCGATCAGCACCATGTCGTCGGAGAGCGCCCTTCGCGGTTCCGACATCGCGGTCGCCGTGCTCTTCCCGGCCCCCGACGGGCCGAAGAACAGGACGCAGCGGTCGCCGGCCAGGATCCCGCTGGTGTGCATCAGGAAGCAGCCGCGCTCGATCGAGAGCAACTGCCCCGCGACGCGCAGGTAGTTCTCGAGCGACATCCGAAAGCGCGTAAAGACCCGGTCGGTCAGGACCACCTCGCCGGTACCGGCCGCCACGTCGAGCCAGCCGTCCTGCCAGTGGGAGCGCACTCGGTACCGGCCCGCCGCCTGGCGCTCGACTTCGATCTCGGTGGCCCCGCCCGGCGGAGGCAGCGGCACGAAGACGCCCGTCCCCTCGCGACAGGTCACGACCAGGTCGGCGCGGCGTGCCGGGTCCGCGGGCTCGGCAAACGGCAGATACTGCGGTGCGACGAAGCCATCCCAGGTCGCCGGCAGGCCGAGCACGCGCACCACGAGCGGGCCGAGTGGGAGGTCGAAGTCGACGCGGCCGGGCGCGACGGGGGCGCGCAGCGTCGCGGGGCTCTCGTGGCTTGGTTCGTGCGGAGGCATTCGGGATCCGAGGGCTCTCGTGCGGCCGGCGCGGACTGTATCACGCACCCCGCTCGCCTTCCGCCGGAGCAGACTGCCGCCCCCCCAGCGCCTCCCGCACCTTCCGCGCCCGCGCCTTCCCGACCGCCGCCGCCAGCGCCTCCTCGCTCGCCGCCTTGACCCCGTCGAGCGACCCGAACTGCTCCAGCAGCCGCCGCGCGGTCAGCGCGCCGATCCCCGGCAGCTCGGTCAGTTCGCTCTGGAAGGTCCGCTTGCTGCGCGCCGCGCGGTGGTGCTTGACGGCGAAGCGGTGAGCCTCGTCGCGGATCTGCTGGACCAGGTGCAGCGCCGGGTCGCCGCGCTCGAGCAGGATCGGCTCGCCGCGCCCCTCGAGGAAGATCTCCTCCTCGCGCTTGGCGAGCGAGATGATCGGCAGGCTGCCCAGGCCCAGTTCGCCGAGCGCCGCGATCGCGGCCCCCAGCTGCCCCTTGCCGCCGTCGATCAGCACCAGGTCCGGCAGGCGCTTCCCTTCGCGCTGGATCCGGGCGTAGCGCCGGCCGACGACCTCGCGCATCGCCTGGTAGTCGTCGCCCGCCGCCGCGGTGCGCACCTTGAAGATCCGGTAGTCGGCCTTCTTCGGCTTGCCGCCCTCGAACGCGACCATCGAAGCCCGCGGCTCCGTCCCGTGGAGGTGGCTGACATCGAACCCCTCGATCCGGAACGGCGGCTCGTCGAGCCCCAGCACGTCGCGCAGCTCCTCGAGCATCTGCACGCCGTGGACGTGGGTCGTGCGGAAGCGGGCCTCGAAGGCCAGCTTGGCGTTCTGGGCGACCAGGTCGAGAAAGCGCCGCTTGTCCCCCTGCACCGGGGCCCGCAGCACCACCTTCCCCCCGCGCCGCCCGCGCAGGAACTCCTCGATCAGCGCCGCCTCGCGCGGCAGCCGCGGCAGGACGATCTCCGGCGCCGGCTCCTGGTCGGCGTAGAACTGCGGCAGGATCGCGTCGTAGAACGCTTCCGGCCCCGGGGCGTCGGCCAGCGTGAACTCGCGCCGGCCGAGGATCCTCCCCTCACGCATCCGGAACAGCTCGACCGCCGCGCGATCCCCCTCGCGGTACTCGGCCCAGAAGTCGATCGCTTCCAGCCCGACGGAGGTCATCTGCTGGCGCGCGGCGAGCGTCTCGAGCGCCCCGAGCATGTCCCGGTAGCGCGCCGCGCGCTCGAACTCCAGCGCGGCGGACGCGGCCGCCATGCGCTCCTCCAGGACCGCCCGCAGCTCGGCGTCGCGCCCCTCGAGGAACAGCTTCGCCTGCTGGACCTGCTCGCGGTACTGGGCCGGGTCGGCGTGTCCGGCGCACGGGGCCAGGCACTGGTCCATGTGGTAGAGCAGGCAGGGCCGCTGCTTGCCGTCGAAGCGCAGGTAGCAGTTCGCGACCTGGAAGAAGCGCGGGATCATCCGCAGCGTGCGCCGTGCGGCGCTGGCCGGCAGGAACGGGCCGAAGTAGAGCTGGCCGTCCGTCCGCGGCCGGCGGACCAGCACGACGCGCGGGAACTCGTCCTTCACCGTCAGCTTGAGGTAGGGGAAGTTCTTGTCGTCGCGGAGCAGGACGTTGTAGGGCGGGCGGTGCTCCTTGATCAGGTTGTTCTCGAGGATCAGCGCCTCGACCTCGCTGCGGGTGACGATCACGTCGAGATCGCGGACCTGCTCGACCATCGCCGCGATCCGCACCTCGTGCTTCGCGGCCTCCTGGAAGTAGCTCCGCACGCGGCTCTTCAGGGACAGCGCCTTGCCGACGTAGAGGATCTTCCCCGCCCCGTCCCAGTAGCGGTAGACGCCGGGCTGCTCGGGCAGGCGGCCGAGCGCCTCGGCCAGGCGGGCCGGGAGGTCCTCGCGCACCTCAGCCGGCCTCCGCCCGCACCTCGCGCTCGCGCAGCCCGCGGATCCGGTCGCGCAGCTCGGCGGCGTCCTCGAAGCGCAGCGCCGCGGCGGACTCGAACATCTGCTTCTCGAGCTTCTTGACCTCGCGCGCGAGCTCGGCCAGCGACAGCTCCGGCTCGGCCGGCAGCGTGGAGGGGATCGTCAGGTAGTCGCGCTCGAAGACCGAGCCGAAGACGTCGTCGATCGCCTTGATGATCGTCTGCGGGGTGATCCCGTGGGCCTCGTTGTAGGCGCGCTGCTTGGCCCGGCGGCGGTTGGTTTCGTCGACGGCTTTCTGGACGGCGTCGGTCATCCGGTCGGCGTAGAGAATGGCGGTCCCGGAGAGGTGGCGCGCGGCGCGGCCGATCGTCTGGATCAGCGCGGTCTCCGAGCGCAGGTAGCCTTCCTTGTCGGCGTCGAGCACCGCGACCAGCGAGACCTCCGGCAGGTCGAGCCCCTCGCGCAGCAGGTTGACGCCGACCAGCACGTCGAAGGTCCCGAGCCGCAGGTCGCGGATGATCCGGATCCGCTCCATCGTCTCGACGTCGCTGTGCAGGTACTCGACGCGCACCCCGACGTCCTTGTAGTAGTCGGTCAGCTCCTCGGCCATCCGCTTGGTCAGGGTGGTGACCAGGACGCGCTCCCCGCGCCCCGCCCGCTCGCGGACCTCCTTCAGCAGGTCGTCGACCTGCCCCTGGACCGGCCGCACGATGACCTCCGGGTCGATCAGGCCGGTCGGCCGCACGACCTGCTCGTGGAACTCGCCGCCGGTCAGCTGCAGCTCGTACGCGGCCGGGGTCGCCGAGACGAAGATCGGTCTGCGGCCGCATCCGCTCCCACTCGTCGAAGGTCAGCGGGCGGTTGTCGAGCGCCGACGGCAGCCGGAAGCCCCACTCGACCAGCGTCTCCTTGCGCGAGCGGTCGCCGCGGTACATCGCGCGGAGCTGCGGCACCATCTGGTGCGACTCGTCGACCACCAGCAGCGCGTCGCTCGGGAGGTAGTCCATCAGCGTCGGCGGCGGGTCGCCCGGCTGCCGGCCGGTCAGGTGCCGCGAGTAGTTCTCGATCCCGTTGCAGTACCCGACCTCCTGGATCATCTCGAGGTCGAACAGCGTGCGCTGGGCCAGGCGCTGGGCCTCCAGCTGCTTGTTCAGCGCGTGCAGCTCGGCGAGGCGCCCGTCCAGTTCCTCCTTGATGGCCCGGACCGCGAGGTCGAGGCGCTCGCGCGGGGTGACGTAGTGCGAGTTCGGGTAAACCGGGAAGCGCTTCAGCTCCTCGACCGCCGTCCCCCGCAGCGGGTCGATCCGGCGGATCCGCTCGATCTCCTCGCCGAAGAACTCGACCCGCAGGGCGGTGTCGTCGTAGCCGGGCCAGATGTCGACCGTGTCGCCCCGCACGCGGAAGGCGCCGGGGCGCAGGTCGCCCGGCGGTGCGCTCGTACTGGATCTCGACCAGCTTGCGCAGCAGCAGGTCGCGCCCCGAGCGGTCGCCCGTCTCGAGCATCGCCATCATGCCGTGGTAGGCCTCGGGCGAGCCCAGGCCGTAGATGCACGAGACCGAGGCGACGATGATCACGTCGCGCCGCTCGAAGAGCGAGCGGGTCGCCGAGTGGCGCATCCGGTCGATCTCGTCGTTGATCGTCGCTTCCTTCTCGATGTAGGTGTCGGAGGTCGGGATGTAGGCCTCCGGCTGGTAGTAGTCGTAGTACGAGATGAAGTACTCGACCGCGTTGTGCGGGAAGAAGCGCCGGAACTCCTGGTAGAGCTGGGCCGCGAGCGTCTTGTTGTGGACCAGCACGAGGGTCGGCTTCTGGACGTTCTGGATCAGCTGCGCGACGGTGAAGGTCTTGCCCGAGCCGGTCACGCCCAGCAGCACCTGCTCGCGGCGCCCCTCGACGATCCCCTGGGTCAGCCCGGCAATCGCCTCCGGCTGGTCGCCCGCGGGCTGGAAGTCGGAGACGAGCTGGAACGGCTGCGCCATCAGGTGGCCGCGCGCCGGAACCGCTCGGCCACCTTGTCGGGACCGAGGATCTCGATGAACGCGCCGGCCCGCGGGCCGCGCGCGCGCCCGATCAGCGCGGCGTAGACCGCCTCGAAGCCGCGCTTGGCCCCCGGACCGCCCGCTTCGTTCGCCAGGTCGCGGATCGCGTCCTGGATCGCGTCGGCCGACGCCAGGGCCGGCAGCGCCTCGGCCAGCCGCCCGAGGAACGCGCGCTGGGAGGCGTCGAGCCCGGCGACCGCGGCCGGCACATCCTCCGGCACCTCGACCCGCGCCTCCTCCGGCGCGAAGCGGTCGAGCCAGTAGCGGGCCATCGCCATCCGCTCGGCGACGGCCGCGCGGTCCAGCGGCCCGTACCCGCCCCGCTCGAGCAGTCCCAGCGTGCGGTCGAGGTCGAAGCGCGCGATCTGCGCCACCAGCACGAGGTGGTGGAACGGGACGCCGACGGGCGTGAAGCCTGCCGCGCGCGACAGCTCGAGCGCCCGGCTGTCGACCCCCGCGGCCGAGGCGTCGTCGACCTCGTCGACCAGCCGCAGGAACGGCATCCCGGGGTCGAACTGGATCGAGCGCTGGGGCCGGTTCCGGAGCACGACGTAGCGCAGCACCTCGGGGGGCGCGACGTGCAGCAGCTCGTCGGCGGCCAGGACGTTCCCCTTGGAGGACGACATGTCCCCCTGCCCCTTCAGCGCGATCCACTCGTAGACGATCGGGTGCGGCGGCTCGATCCCGAAGATCTCGCGCGCGATCCGCTCGCCCGTGTCGTAGCTGCCCCCCTTGCTGGCGTGGTCCTTCCCGAACGGCTCGACCGAGACCCCGAGCGCCTTCCAGCGCGCCGCCCAGTCGACGCGCCAGGTCAGCTTGCCGCCGCCGGCCGGCGACTGTTCGCTTTCCTCCCCGCAGGCCCCGCAACGCGATCGGACCCGGTTCCGGCTTCGATCGAAATCGAGCACTTCCCCCCGGTCCAGCCGCCCGCACCGGGAGCAGATCGGGTTCCAGGGCGACCAGCCGGCCTTGACCTCCTCCTTGCCGGTCACTTCCTGCAGGATCGCGGCGATCCGGTCCTGGTTCTCGAGCGCGGTGAAGGCGACGTCGTCCATCGCCCCGCTCGCGTAGAGCTGGTGCGCCCGGACGACCTCGCAGTCGACGTGGAGGCGGCCGAGCGCGGCGAGGAACGGGCGCAGGTAGTAGTCGGCGTAGCTCCCCTCCCCGTCGGGCGCGGGGATCCGGAAGAGCGGCTGGCCGAGCAGCGGGGCGTAGGTCGGCTCGTCCAGCAGCTTGTGGACCTTGCGCAGCGGGTCGAGGTCGTCGACCACGAAGACCAGCCGCGCCGGCGCGCCGCGGTCGCGAAGGGCGCGGGCGACGGCATCGCCGGTCAGGATCTCGCGCAGGTGGCCGACGTGAAAGACGCCCGAGGGCGAGATGCCGGTGGCGATCACCGGGGCGGTGGCACCGCGGGCCAGCACCTCGTCGGCGACGCGGTCGGCCCAGTGGCGCTCAGAAGCGGGGGTCTCGGACATGGGAAGGGTCCCCTCGACGCTGGAAAGCGGAGAAGAATAGACCCGATTCCGCTCCTCCACCGGAGCGGCGCTTGATCCCCCGCCCGAGATTTGCTTTGCTAGGGGCCGCGCGAGGGGCGCATCGATCGATCGAACCGTGGCACAGGCCGTCCGGCGGCTGGGGAGAGTGTGGTTTGTCCGAAGCGACCTCCTTCGAAGGAGACCACTCGTTGCTGACCTTGCGCCAGGCTGCCGAGCGGACCGGGATGTCGGCGACCACGCTCCGCCGCTACATCAAGGCGGGACGCCTGCGCGCCCGGCTGGTGCCGGGCCGCTACGGCCCGGAGTACGTCGTCGAACTCGACGAGCTGCGCCATGCCGGGCTCTGGGACGGCTCCAGCGAGCCGCTGGCCCCGTCCCCGGCGCGGGGCACCGTCACTGCGGCACCCGCTTCGACGGCCGGCGCCCCCGGCTCGGCGCTCGTCGTCCCCGTTCCGCCCGCCCCGCCGGTCGTCGCCGCCGAAGGGGTCCCGCTGACGATCTTCCGCGAGCTGCTCATGAAACACGAGCAGCTGCTGGTCCAGTACGGCATGCTCCGGGTCAGCGGCCAGCAGGTTCACGAGGTCCGGCGCGACGCCGAGCGCAAGGCGGCCGACGCGGCGCGGTCAGCGGACGAGCTGGGCCGGATCCGCGACCGGCACGCGAAGGAGATCGGGCTGCTCAAGGCCCGGCTCCGCCAGGCGGAACTGCTCCTGGCCGAGCGCGAGGACGAGATCGGCCGGCTGCGGCAGGAACTCCAGCGCCAGGAGATGGCGGTCCGCAACGCCGGCCGGGCGGGCGCGATCGACGCCGAGTTCCAGCGCGCCTTCCTGCGTTCCGCGGATCACTGACGGGCCCGAGCCGCTCCGCCCGGGCGGGCCGCGGCGGCCGCGACGACGACGAAGCTAGCGACTGGCCTCGGCGAAGCGCGCCGTTCGCAGTTCCTCGTGAGCCATCCGCGGCAGCCCGGCCCGGCGCTGGAAGACGACCAGCCGCCACATCCCCAGCATGTTCACGCGGGCCTCGCTCTCGACGTGGAGCGTCGGGAGGTCGAGGATCGTCTCGAGCGGCAGGTCGAGGCGGAAGCCGACGCGGTGGGTGAGCGGCGAGAGCTGCCGCTCGAGCCAGCGCGGGACCGGGTGCCGGCTCCCGAAGTGGTTGAGGACGACGACCCGCCCGCCGGGCTTGCAGACCCGGGCCATCTCGGCCACGACGCGGCGCGGCTCGGGCACGACGGACACCACGTAGGGGGCGAAGACCGCGTCGAACGAGTCGTCCGGCGACGCGATGTGGGTGGCGTCCATCCGGACCAGGCCGACCGGGCGGCCCGGACCGAGCGTCGCGCGGCGCTCGCCCGCCTCGCGCAGCATCGGGGCCGAGAGGTCGATGCCGACCACCCGCACGCCGCGCGGGTACATCGGCAGGGTCAGGCCGGTGCCCACTCCCACCTCGAGGACGCGCTGCCCCGCCTCGAGGCCAAGCGCCTCGAAGGCCAGGCGCCGCCCCTCGCGGAACACCTGGTCGAAGAGCAGGTCGTACACGCCGGCACAGCGGTTGTAGAACCGGGAGACGGCCTTGGTGTTCATCCACCCTCCGGACGCAAACGACTCCGACGCGCGGCGGCCCGCGCGTCGCGCCCACGGCGTTCAGATGCTAGCACGCCCGGGACCGCGGGACGGTCTTCCCCCGGCACCCTATAATCGCCGCCCTTCCCGGAGAGCCCGATGCCCCACCTCACGGAAGACGCGGTCCGGCAGGCGCTTGCTCGGGTCCCCTATCCCGGGTTCTCGCGCGACATCGTGTCCTTCGGCATGGTCCGCTCGATCGCGGTCGAAGCGGACTGCGTCCGGATCGGGCTGCTCCTGACGACCCCCGACGCCTCGATCGCCGAGCGGGTCCGCGAGGCGGTCGTCGCCGCGGTGTCGGAGTTGCCCGGGGTCGGAAAGGTCGAAGTCCAGATGCAGCGCCAGGGTCCGGCTCGCCTTCCGGCGGCCGGAGAGGCCCCGCCGCCGGCCACGGCGGCCGCCCCGGCCGGGCCGCGAGCGGCCAACATCCTCGGCGTGGCGTCCGGGAAGGGCGGCGTCGGCAAGAGCACGGTGGCGGTGAACCTCGCTGCCGCGCTGGCCCGCATGGGACGCCGCGTCGGCTACCTCGACGCCGACGTTCACGGCCCGTCGGCCCCGCTGATGTTCGGCCTCGAGGGGCAGAAGCCGTTCGCCGGCGAGGACGGGCGCCCGAGCCCGATCGAGGCTCACGGCGTGCGGATCATGTCGATGGGGTTCTTCGTCGAGCGCGACAACGCGGTGATCTGGCGCGGCCCGATCGTCGGCAACTTCATCCGGCAGCTGCTGCTCGAGGTCGACTGGGGCGAGCTCGACGACCTCGTGATCGACTTCCCGCCGGGTACGGGAGATGCCCAGCTGACGATCTCGCAGACCATCAAGATGTCCGGCGTGCTGATCGTCACGACCCCCAACGACCTCGCGCTGATCGACGCGCTCAAGGCGATCGCGATGTTCCGGAAGGTCGAGGTCCCCGTGCTCGGCCTGGTCGAGAACATGGCCTGGTTCGACTGCCCGCACTGCCACGAGCGGACCGACATCTTCGGCCGCGGGCTCGTCGAGCGTGCCAGCACCGAGCAGGCGGTGCCGATCCTCGGCCGGATCCCGATCGACCCGCAGGTCGTCGCTGAATCCGACGCCGGGATCCCGGTCGTCGTGGCGCGTCCCGACAGCGCGATCGCGCGGGCCTACACCGCGATCGCCGAGGCGGCGCTGGCCGCCGCCGCCGGTGGGCAGCCGGCGCGCCCGCGGGGGCTGGGTGCATTCTTCGACCGCTTCGGAAAGGGCTAGACCACGATGCCGCACCTACGCGTCGGATCCCCCACTCTCGCGCGCCGCGCCCTCCGGGCCGTCGCCGTCGCCAGCGCCGCGTCGATCGCCGCGCTGACACCCGCCCTGACACAACAGCCCCCCGCGGCGGCCCCACCGGCGGCGCCCCAGCCCTCGCTCGCGACGCAGGAAGCGTTCCGCGCGCTGCTCGTCGGGGTCCAGAATCCGACCCAGCGGGCGGAGCGCCTGGCCCAGGTCGCGCTCGTCGAGCGGCCCGGCGGTGAGCTGCAGCAGATGGTCGACGCGGCGCTCAACGAGGAGATCCTCGAGGCCAAGGGGGCGCTGCGCCGGATCTTCGTCAGCGGTGACGAGACGGCCCGCGTCGAGGTCATGCAGCTCTACAGCCGTCACTGGCGCGACGCGCTCGGGATCGGCTTCGAGCCCGCGTTCGTCGACACCGTGCGGCGCGGCCTGGAGGATCCGAGCGCGAAGGTCCGGCGGGCGACGATCTCCTTCACCGCAGCCAACCACGTGCCGCGGATCGCGAACTTCCTGATCGACGCGGCCGAGGCCGACCCGAGCCTGACGCTCGGGGCGCTGCTCTCGATCGAACAGAGCCGCGACCCGATCGGCGCACGGTGGGTCGTCGGCAAGATCGGGGACCGGGATCCCGCGATCCACGACGCGGCCCTGCTGGCGACCTCGCCGATGGGTCGCCGCGCCGCGTTCCTGCTGCGCCCGATGGCCGAGGGCTCCGACCCCAGGCTCCGCCGCGCCGGAATCGAGGGGCTGCTCGTGGTCGCCGAGCCCGACGATCGCACGTTCCTCGCGACCTGGCTGGAACGCGACACCGGCGCCCCGCCCGAGCTGCGGGAGCGGGTCACGCGCGCGGTGGCGGAGCTGGAGATCGGCACCTACAAGCCGGCGCTGCCGCCGCGGCCGGCGCTGACGTTCAAGGACTAGCGGCCGGCCAGCCGCTCCGCGATCGTCTCGAGCGCCGCGGCGAGCAACCCGTCCTCCTGCGCGTAGCTGATCCGCAACCAGTCCGGCGCGGTCGCTCCGAACGCCTCGCCCGGGATCACGACGATCTTGTCCTCGGCCATGAGGCGCCGCGCGAAGGCCATCCCGCCCCCCGCCGCCGAGGCGTCGACCCAGGCGTAGAACGCTCCCTCGAGCGGCGCCATGCGGAGCCCCGGCCGCCCGCCGAGGATCCGCTCGACCAGGTCGCGGCGGCGGCGGAAGACCGCGCGCACCGCGCGCGCCGCGGCCTCCCCTTCCGGCGTGAAGGCGACGCGCGCCGCGCGCTGCGTCGGCGTCGGGGCGCAGGTCAGGAGCGTCTGCTGCAGCGCGACGACCCGCGCCATGAACTCGGCGTCGGGCGCCACGACCCAGCCCAGCCGCCAGCCGGTCAGCGCGACCGACTTCGACAGCCCGCCGCAGACGACGACGTGAGACAGCGGCGCGCCCGGCGCACCGGGCGCGTCGCCGTCCGCCAGCCAGTACAGGCTGCGGTAGGTGTCGTCGACGACCAGCGCGATCCCGCGGCGGGCAGTCTCCTCGGTCAGCCGCGCCAGGCTCCCGGCGGGCTCGACCGTCCCGGTGGGGTTCGACGGGGTGATCACCACGAGCGCGCGCGTTCGCGGCGTGATCAGCGCCAGGACCTCGTCGGGGTCGAGGTGGAAGCCGCGCCCGGCGCGCAGCGGGTAGAAGCGCGGCGTCGCCCCCCAGGTCTGGGTCGCACGCAGTGCGCCGGGGAACGCCGGGTCGGGCAGCAGCACCTCGTCCCCCGGATCGACCAGGCAGCCGAGCGCGACGAAGGTCGCCTGCTGGCACCCGACCGTGATCACGGCGTCTCCCGCGCCGCGCGCGAACGGCGCATACGAGGCCGCGACGCGCTCGCGCAGCACGCCGTCGCCCGCGGTCGGCCCATAGCCCGACGGCCCTTCGGACGCGGCGCGCGCCAGCGCTTCGCGCAGCAGCTCGGGCGGCTCGATGTCGGGCTGGCCGAGCCCCAGGTTGAGCGCGTCCGGCGGCGCCGACTCGAACAGCTCGCGGATCAGCGTGCGCTTGAGGCCCGCGACGCGTTGCGCGATCCGCGGGCTCACCGCAGCACCCCTTCGAGCGCAGCGCGGGCGTCGGTCCCCGGGTCGCGGTCCTTGACGAGGATCGCGCAGCCCGCCGACAGGCCCTGCTCGCGGGCCCAGGGATCGCCGACCGGCCGCGTGCCGGGAACGAGCACGGCCCGCGGTGGGATGCTCAGCGTGCCGTCCGCGTCACCCCGCAGCACGCGGCGGCGCGGCAGGTCGTAAACCGGCGTCGAACGCGTCAGGATCACCCCGGCGCCGACGACGGTGCCGGCCCCCAGGCGCACCCCCTCCACGACCGCCGAGAGCGCGCCGACGAAGCAGCCGTCCTCGACGATCACCGGCATCGCCCCCGGGGGCTCGAGCACGCCGCCGATCTGCGCCCCGGCCGACAGGTGCACGCCGCTCCCGATCTGGGCGCACGACCCGACGAGCGCGTGCGAGTCGACCATCGAGCCGCCGGCGACGAAGGCGCCGACGTTGACGTAGCAGGGAGGCATCAGGATCGCGCCGGCCCCGATGTGGGCCCCGCGCCGCACGGCGCTGCCGCCGGGGACGATGCGCACCCCGGGCATGCTCTCGACCGGCCGCGGCGGATAGGTCGCCTTGTCGCGGAAGCCGAGCGGCCCGGCCGGCGGCAGGTCGATCACCTCCGAGAAGCGGAAGCCGAGCAGGATGCCGCGCTTGACCCAGGGGTGGACGGTCCACGCGGCGTCGGGGCCGGCCCCGGGCGCCGGCGGCGTCGCGGCGCGCACCGTGCCGGCCTCGAGCCGGTCGAGCAGTTCGCCGACCGCGCGGCTCACCGCCGCGCGCGGGGCCGCCTCGCCCAGTTCCGCGAGCCGCTCGATCTCCGCCGCGAGCGCCGCGCTCACGCCTTCACCGCGGCGCGCTCGAGCGCGCCCTTGAGGCGGGCGAGAGTCGCGTCGGCGGCGTGGGCCAGCGGCAGCCGGACCGTCCACTCGCACAGTCCCAGCAGCGAGAGCGCCGCCTTGCAGGGCACGGGATTGGTCTCCGCGAAGAGCGCCCGGGTCAGGTCGAGCATCCGGTAGTGCTCGCGGCAGGCGGCTGCGACGTCGCCGGCGAGCGCCGCCTCGGTCATCCGCACGGTCCCCGCCGGATCGACGTTCGAGAGGACCGAGATCGCGCCGTCGCCGCCCATCAGGATCATCGGCACGTTCAGCTCGTCCTCGCCCGAGAGGACCGCGAAGCCGGGCCGCCGCCGGGCCACGATCGACATCGCCTGGCCGAGGTTGCCCGAGGCCTCCTTCACCGCGACGACCCCCTCGATCTCGGCAATCCGCAGCACCAGTTCGGGCTGCGCGTTGAGCCCGGTGCGGCCGGGCACGTTGTAGACGACGAGCGGCAGCCCGCCCTCCTTCGCCACGGCGCGATAGTGCCCGACGAGTCCGTCCGGGTTGGGCTTGTTGTAGTAGGGGGTGACGACGAGCGCCGCGTCGGCGCCGAGCGCCTTCGCGCGCCGGGTGCGCTCGATCGAGTGCGCGGTGCCGTTCGTCCCGGTCCCGGCGACGACCGGCACGCGCCCCGCCGCCAGCTCGACGGTGATCGCGATCACGCGCTCCCACTCGGCGTCGGACAGGACCGGCGTTTCGCCCGTCGTCCCGCAGGGGACCAGCCCGTGGATCCCGGCCTCGAGCTGCCGCCGCACCAGGCGCGTGAAGGCCGCCTCGTCCACCGAAAGGTCCTGGCGGAACGGCGTGACGAGTGCCGTCAGCACGCCGCGCAGTGCTGTTCCCTTCATCGCAGGCTCCTTCCCGGCCGCGCCCGCGCCGCTCAGTGCGACGCGTCGCCGAGCAGTTCGTCGATCATCTCGTCCAGCGTCCGCGGTCCCGGCCGGGCCACCAGCCACTCCGCGGCCCGCACCGCGCCGTGCGCGAAGACCGCCCGGTCGCGCGCCCGGTGCACGATCTCGACCGTCTCGCCCGGGCCGTCCCAACCCGCGCGGTGCGTCCCCGGGATCTCGCCCGCCCGCACCCAGGCCACCGGCACGACCTCCGGCGGCACGGGGGCGGCCGTCGGCGCGACGTCCCAGCGCGACTTCCCGGGCGTGCGCTCGACGAGCGACTGGGCCAGCCGCAGCGCGGTACCCGAAGGCGCATCCCGTTTCAGCTGGTGGTGCTCTTCCACGAGGTACGGGGCGAACCCGCCGATCGCACCGAAGAGCGAGGCCGCCCGGTCGACGACCCGGAACAGGGCCTGCACGCCGAGCGCGAAGTTGGGGGCCCAGAGGAATCCGACGCCGCGCTCCCGGGCCAGCGCCCGCGCCCGGTCGAGCCCATCGTTCCAGCCGGTCGTGCCCGAGACGACCGGCAGACCCGCCTCGAGCAGCCGCTGCACGTTGCGGGGTGCGGCCTCGGCCCGCGTGAACTCCAGCGCCGCGTCGATCCCGGACAGGTCGGCGTGGTCGACGCCGCGCGCGTCCGCCCCCGGCGCGTCGGGATCGATCCGCAGCGCGACGCGGTGGCCGCGCGCTTCCGCCGCCGCGGCGACGGCGCTGCCCATCCGGCCACAGCCGACGATCGCGAGGTGCAGGGGGCGGTCGGCGCTCATGGGACATTCTCCTGCGGCGAGCCCCCGAACAGCACGCCGTGCAGCGTGCGAACCAGTTCCTTCGCGTGCTCCTCGTCCGTCAGCAGCCCGAGCGAGGCCCCGTGCGGCCCCTGGATCAGGCGCCGGAGCGGAACGCCGTCCGCGGCGGCGATGACCCGCTGCCACTGCGCCGGCGCCTCCGCCAGTCCCTCTCCGACGACCGCCACCAGCGCCAGGCCCGGGGTGCAGCGGACCTCGCCGCAGCGCTCGAGCGCGTCGATCGCGGGCGCGAGGGACGGGTCGGCGGGAAGCAGCAGCTCGAGCCAGACCGGTCCGGGGAGCACGGCCAGCGGCTGCAGCCCGGGGCGGTCGACGATCCGCAGCACCTCGGCGAAGAAACCCGCCTCGCGCAACCGGCCCGGCGCGCGAAGCGCCACCAGCTGCAGCGGCGCGCGCGAGGCGACCGCGCGCACCGCGGGCGCGGTGGACCCGGTCGCCCCGATCCGCGTGCCGGAGCGCTCGGGCGCGAGGCTGTTGCGCACGACGACGGGCAGGCCGCCGTGGATCGCGGGGTCGATCGAGGCGGGGTGCAGGACCTTCGCGCCGAAGCCCGCCAGCTCCGCGGCCTCGCGGAACGTCACCTGGTCCAGCACACGGGCCGTCGGCACGACGCGCGGGTCCGCCGTCATCAGGCCGTCGACGTCGGTCCAGATCTCGACCGCCGTGGCGTCGAGCGCGAGGCCCAGGACCGAGGCCGAGAGGTCCGACCCGCCCCGCCCGAGCGTCGTCGGAATCCCCTCCGGTGTCGCTCCCAGGTAGCCCCCGAGCACCGGCACGTCCCCCGCGGCGACGTGCGGCGTCACACGGCTGCGCGCCCGCTCGCGCGTCGCCGCCAGCTGCGGCCGCGCCGAGCCGAACTGGTCGTCGGTGATGACGACCTCGCGCGAGTCGACCACGAGTCCCGGCGTGCCGGCCACGCGGAGCGCCGCCGCGAGCAGCTCCTGCGCCAGCAGTTCGCCGTATCCGAGGACCTGGTCGGAAGAACGGGGGGTCGCGGTCCCCAGCAACCGGACGCCGCGCAGCAGGACCCGCAGTTCGCGCAGGTGGGCGTCGAGCCGCTCGACCAGCGCCGCATCGCCGGGGGCGATGGCCTGGGCGACGTCGCGATGGCGGCGCGCGAGGCGGTCGGCCTCGTCCTCCATCGTGGCCCGGTCTCCGGCGAGGGCGGTCTCGGTCAGCCGCTGGAGCTGGTTCGTCACGCCGGCCATGGCCGAGGTGACCACGACCGGCTGCTCGACGTGTCGCCCGCGGACGATCGCGGCCACTCCCCGCATCCGTTCGGGGCCGTCGACCGAGGTCCCGCCGAACTTCATCACGATCACGGCACGAGGTCCTGCGACCGGACCAGTTCGCCGATCAGGAGGGTCCCGCCGGCGGCGCCGCGGATCGTGTTGTGCGAAAGGACCTCCATCCGGAGGCCCAGCACGGGACAGGGGCGGATCCGGCCGACGACCGCGGCCATTCCTGCGCCGGTCATCCGGTCGAGCCGCGGCTGGGGACGGTCATCGGCCCCGAGCACCACGATCGGCGGGTCCGGTGCGCTCGGCAGGCCAAGCTCCTGCGGCGCGCCGCGGAACCGCGCCATCAACTCCGCCGCGCGCTCGGGCCCGATCCGCGGAGAGGTCTGCAGGCTGACCGCCAGCATGTGGCCATCCGAGACCGGGACGCGGTGCACCTGCGCCGCGACCGCGACGTCCAGCACCTCGACGCGGTTGCCGGCCAGCTTGCCGAAGATCTTCCCCGGTTCGGTCTCGATCTTCGGCTCCTCGTCGTGGATCCACGGCACGACGTTGTCGATCAGGTCGAGCGACGGGACCCCCGGGTAGCCGGCGCCGGACGCGGCCTGGAGCGTGGTGACGACGATCTTCTCGAGGCGGGCCGCGCGCGCCAGCGGCGCCAGGGCCAGCGCCAGCCCGATCACCGAGCAATTCGGATTGCAGACGACGAAGCCGCGCCCGCCCCAGCGGCGGCGCTGCGCCTCGATCAGCGCGAGGTGGTCGGCGTTGGCCTCCGGCACGATCAGCGGCACGTCGGGGTCCATCCGGCGATTGCGGGCATTGCTGATCACGGCGCGCCCGGCCCGCGCGAAGGCCGGTTCGATCTCCTCCGCGGCGGCGGCGTCGAGCGCGGAGAAGACGAGCGTCGCTTCGACCGCGCCGGGATCGGCGGGCTTCACGGTCAGCTCGGCCGCCGCGGCGGGGGCCGCGCTCGAGACGCGCCAGTTCACGGCCTCGCCGTAGGGGCGGCCGGTGCTGCGGTCCGAGGCGGCGACCTCCGCCAGCTGGAACCAGGGGTGCGCATCGAGCATCTGCACCAGCCGCTGGCCGACCACGCCGGTCGCACCGAGGACGGCCACGGGCAGACGTGTTATTTGATCGTTCATAGATCGACGCTCCGCATTCAACCAGACATATCATCGGGGCCGTGGCGCTGGACCGGGCAGCGATGGGCAGCGCGGCCCGGCGCGCCGTCCCGGGTGGGTCCCGCGGCGCGGATGATAGCATCTCGCCATGCTTCGCTGCCGCGCAGTGATCTTCGACCTCGACGGCACGCTGGTGGACGCGTTCGCGGCCGTGGCGGACGCGCTGAACGCGGCGCGTGCGGCGTACGGCCTGCCCCCGCTGCCGCTCGGGGAGGTCCGATGCCAGGTCGGTTGGGGACTCGCCGACCTGCTGACGAAGAACGTCGGACCGGAGCGCGTCGGCGAGGCGACGCGGCGGTTCGAGGAGCACTACGCGGCCCACCACCTCGACCGCACGCATCTGCTCCCCGGGGCCCGGGAGGCCCTCGAGGACCTGGCGCGGCGGGGCGCCCGGCTGGGGGTTGCTTCGAACAAGCCGCCGGCCTTCACCCTTCAACTGCTGGATCGACTCGGCCTGGCCCCGCTGCTGGGCGCCATCCTGGGGCCCGGCCCGGGGATCCCACCCAAGCCCGACCCCGCGATGCTGCGCGAGGGCTGCGCCCGGCTCGGCACCGCGCCGGCCGAAACCCTCTACGTCGGCGACATGCCGCTGGACGCGGTATCGGCGGCACGCGCCGGCATGCCGCTGCTGCTGGTGCCGACCGGGGCGGCCGGCAGCGAGGAACTCGCCCGGGTCCCGGGGGCCTCCGTGGCGCGGGACCTGCTCGACGTCGCAGCCCGGGTCGAGGTCGTCGCCCGGCCGGAGTCGCCGCGGAACCGCTCGTTGATCGGGCCCGACGATGTGGCTTGACGGCATGGGTGGAACGGAGTAGATGCTGGACGTGTCATGCACAGGGAGGTCGCGATGACAGTTCGCCGGATCGTCACATGCTCGCTCCTCGGTGCGTTGCTGGTCCTCGCGGGGGCCTCGCTGGCTACCGCCGGGGAACCTCCGAAGGACCTGACCCCGCGCTACCTCGAGCCCGCACCCTGGTGGTTCACCGGCCCCAAAGGTGACACCTACCGCGCCGTGGTCGCCGGCACGCCGCACGGGCAGTTCGACGGGATCAAGCTCCCGCCGGAGATCAAGCCGGTCGACCCGGTCGGGACGAACCCCGTGCGCTCGAACAGTGCCAACCGCGGCCACGCGGCGGCGAGCAAGCCCTCGCTCTCCGGGTCGCTGGCCTCACCGGGGGCCGCCTCGATCGGTAGCGGCCCGGGCTCGCTGACCCTCGCGAGCGGGGCCACCTCCGCCCCGGCCCGGCCCGATGCCCGGGATGTGCGCCGCGAGCTGGAACAGGCGCGCCGCACGCTCGGCCTCTGATCCGCCTCAGCGGCCTTTCAGGGAACCGGTCACCAACTCCGACTCCGCGGCCCACGCCGCGGGGTCGGTTTCGTTTCCGGGGGTCAGCAGGACCAGGAACGCCCCCCCCTCCGTGACGAGCACCGCGGCGCGGCGCGGCGGCCCCCCGGTCTCCCGCTCCGGAGGGAACTCCGCGCGTTCCAGGGTTCGGCCCTTGAGAGGACGCATCGGCTGCCATGGCCGCGCCGGCGGGCCCCAGTCCAGTTCCAGTTCCCGGCGACGGGGCTCGACCTCCGCGGCTGACCCGAGCCGGAAGACGACGATCAGCGATCCGCGGTCGTTCCGGAGCGTGACCGGGAAACCGTCCGCGCTCGTGCCGCTGAGGCTCGCCCGGTACCCGCGCGGCACGAGGAACCGGATCCCTTCGCCCACGAGCGTCCCCTCCCGCGGATCGGCGGGAGAGTGCGAGGCGGCCTGGCGGTCCAGCCTGACCCGGTAGCGGCGCGCCAGGTCGTAGGGCGGCGGCGGCGGCTCGGATTCTCCTTCGCGCGCGGTGATGGCGATCCAGAGCGGCGCGAGGCTCTTCTCGCCGGCGGCGATCGGGAGGGCGACTTCCACCTCGCGGGCGCCGACCCGGACGCGATGCACGAACCAGGTTCCGGGGAACGCGCCCCCGCCGAACCGCGCCGTGGTCGCCTCGCCGGCCAGCCCGGCGGCCCGGCGGGCCGGCGTAAGGTCGGCACTCGCCAGGCGGCGCGCTCCCGGATCGGTCCGGGGAGGAGCGATCCCGGGATCGCCCCCCGCCGCGGACGGTGCGGCAGTGCTCTTCACGTCGACCCAGCCGGCCCAGCCGGCGCCACCGATCCGGACGGCCGTGCCGGCCTGGTCCTCGAACGAGCCGCGAAGCCAGAGGACGGTATCGGGACCCACGGATTCGTCGCGGAAGCCGCGGTCGACGCGGACCGCGACGACGCCGGGCGGGAGCTCGATCACCAACCCCTCCCCGGCCCCGATCCGACGCCACGGCTCCTCGCGCTCGCGGTGCGTGCGCTCGGCCAGGAAGGCGGCCGGAATCGGCCAGTCGCAGGCGGCAGCGAGCGGGCCGCCCGGCGGGGCCGCGGCCGGCTCGAGGGCGGCGGCCTGCTCGGCCAGCGCCCGCGCCGCGACGTCGCGGCATCCGTCGCCGCAGCCGGCACTGCCGGCCAGGCCGACCGCCCAGATCTCGCGGGCGCCGGCCGGATCGGACGACGCGAGCCGGAACACGGTGACCCCCGTCCGCCCCTCGGCTCCCAGGGAGACGCTCCAGCGGCTCCGCTCGCAGCGCGTCCCCGCCCGCTCCGGGAGGCACGGCCCGGGGGCCTGCTCGCGCTGCGGCTCGCGTCCCGCCAGCAGCGTCTCGCGCACGAATCGCTCGTTCCCCGCCGCGTCGTCCGTCCACGGGCGGCCGGGGTCGAAGACCGCGAGCTGGGTGTCCCCCGGGAAGCGCCGAAGCAGCGCGGCCGGCGGAACGCCGCCGGTGCCGGCGGGCGGCACGACGCTGCTCCAGCCCGGGCGCAGCGGCACGCGTCCCCACTCCCCCTCGATCACGGCGGCAGGCGGCACCGCGAGCAGTTCGCCCAGGCGGGCGGCGATCGCATCCGGGTCCTCGTCGGGTTCCGCCGCGAGGGCAGCCAGCGCCAGGTCCGCCAGGCCCTGTCGTGCCGCGTCGTCCGTCCAGCCCTTCCCCGCCGCCAGCGAGGCAGCGATCCGGCGCGCCGCGGGCTCCTGCTCCGCGATCCGCGTCGCGAGCCGTGCCGCCTGCGCCTGGCTTTCCGCGTCCCGCGCTTCGGCCAGCAGCGCCAGTGCCGCGCGCCAGAGTCCGGCCTGCTCCAGGTCGCGCGCCAGCTTCATCCGGCGAATCGCCGGCTCCCCGCCCAGTGCGAGGGCCTGCTCCTCGTCGTAGGCCGCGAGCAGCAGGTCGCCCCGCTCGCGCCGTGCGGCGGCCGCTTCGGCCCAGGCGCGGTAGTCCGAGGGCCGCTCCGCCACCGCCGCCTCCGCCCGCGCCGGCGCGCCGGTGCCGCCTCCAGCCGGCGGATCGCAGATCACCGCGAGCGCGCGGCGCGCCGCCTCGTCGGCGGCCCCGGCCTGCTCCGCGGTGTCCGCCGTGCGCGCCGCGACGAGCGCGGCGAAGCGTGCGCCGTCGCGGTCGCAGGTCGCGATCCGCGCCGCCGCCAGGGCGATCCACGCCGCAGCGTCGAGCGGATCGGCCGCGACGGCGCGCTCCAGCAGCGGCTCGGCCTCGGTGACGCGACCGTCGCGCAAGGCGGACGCACCGCGGCCGTACAGGTCGATCGACACGAGGCGGCCCGGGTGCGGCGTGTCGAGCCGCGAAGCGCCTGCCGACGGCTCCCCCGCCGCGGCGCGCGCGGATCCGATCGCCGCGACGATCGCGCACGCGGCCACCGCGCCCCATCGCCGCCCGGAGAGGCTCATCGCGCGCTATCCCGCCGCCGCCGGAGCCTCCGGAACGACGGCGGCGACCGCTTCGACCGCGCCCGCGAGCAGCGCCCGGCGGGCGGCCAGCAATCCGCAGCGGTTCGTGGTGGCCTCGGTGTTGTAGGGCACGGCCCGCCCCCGCACGTCGGTGAAGACGCCCCCCGCGAGGCGCATCAACGCGTCCGGGGCGCAGGCGTCCCAGTGCCGCGAGCGCCGGCCGAGCGTGACGTAGAGGTCCGCCTCGCCGGTCAGGACCAGCATCGCCTTGCGACCGACCGACCCCGACGCGACGATCCGCGAAGCGCCCAGCCGCCGCGCCACCTCGCGCGTCCGCGACCCGGCGTGACTGCGGCTCAGCGCGACGACCGGACCGCGGCCCTCCGGAATCCCGTCCGGGAGCGGGGCCAGGGGGCGCCAGCCCTGCGGGTCGAGCAGTTCGACCCCGTGTCCTTCCGCGCCGAAAACCGTGCGCCGCTCCGGCGGGAGGTGGATCACCCCGAGCACCGGCCGGCCCTCGACCGCGAGCCCGATCATGACCGCGAACTCGGGGACGGCGTCCACGAACTGGCGGGTGCCGTCGAGCGGATCGACGAGCCAGAGCCGTCGCGTCCCGAGACGGCCCAGGTCGTCCGGCGTTTCCTCGCTCAGGATCGCGTCCCCGGGGAACGCCTCGGCCAGCCCGTCCCGGATCAGGCGGTCGGCACGCCGGTCGCTCTCCGTGACGGGTCCCTCGTCGCCGGGCTTGAAATCGACCGCGAAGGCGGTGCCGAAAGCGCGCTGGATCTCGTCGCCGGCGCGCCGGGCCAGCTCGACCGCTATCTCCAGCTCGCGTTGCACGCCGTGATTGTAGCGCGCGTCAGGAGGGTTTCCCGGGACGCGCCGCGCCGGCCGGTTCCTTCACGGTCGCGACGATGCGCAGGACCGAGCCGGCCGTCGCCGCCGGATCGCTGGTCGAGACGCTGATCTCCGACTTGAAGGTCCCGACGGGTGCGCCGGGCGCGAGCTCGATGGTGACCCAGTAGTCGCCCGGGCGTTCGATGAGCGCCGCCCGGACCTCGCCGGTCGCCGAGGCCGTCGCCTTGGAGGGTTCGAGGGACACTTTCAAGTTCGGGTTCGAAGAGCTGACGCCCAGCACCTTGAGACCGTCCAGGTGCGGGCGCACGAGGATCTTCTCGGTCCGTCCCTCGCCCTGGAGGGTGTAGATGTAGACCTGCGCGCGCGGCAGGAACTCGAGCGGGGTGACGATGTTGAGCTTCATCTGCAGCACCGTGCGCTCGGCCTCCGGAGCATCGGTCATCACGGTGATCGTCTTCGAGGCCTTGCCCGACGCGAGGGTCTTGGTCTCGATCTTGAACTGGATCGTGCCGACGCCGCCGGGAGGGATCGGCGTCTTCGTGTAGTCGAGGATCGTGCAGCCGCAGGTGGGGTGAACCTCGATGATCGTAAGCGGCTCGTCGCCATCGTTCTTCACCTGGAACACGTGCTCGATGACGCCGCCGTGCTGCACGTCCCCGGCGTCGAACGCGCGCTCGGGGAAGGACGCCTTTTTCTCCGCCTGCGCCGGCGCGAAGGCCGCCATCGCCAGCACGAAACCCGTCAGCAGGACCGTCGACAAGCTGCGCAGCATCGATTCGCTCCTCGTGGCGCGGGCCCGGCCCGCGGGGATTGAAGATACCGGGAGCCGCTCCGCGGCGCCCGCGCGCGGTAGCGAGGCGCGGCACGGCCCCCCGGGCCGCCGGCTAACTGACTGCAAGTCAAGGGCTTGGCCGGCCCTCGAGCGCACGGCACGGATCGAAGCCGGCCGCGCCGGCCGCTCACGACGCTGGCGGAGCGGAAGCGAGCGCCCGGAGCGCCGCCCGGAACGGTCCGTCCAGGAGTTCGGCCTGCCAGCGCCGCAGGCCGGCCGCCACCAGCCCGGCGAAGTCGTCCGGGGGGGCGTGGGCCGCCGCCTGCAGCGCCGCGCTGGTGCATAGCTGGCTCGGTGGCAGACCGAGTTCCAGGGCCACCCGATCCCGGGCCTGGCGCAGCGCCTCCAGCCGGCGCCGCTCGTCGCGGGCCGGCTTGGGCGGGCGTTCCGGCCGCTCCGCCGGGCGCGGTGGCGCCGCACGCCCGCGCCCGACCGCGTCGGCGAGGGCGCGCGCGTAGCGGCCCATCACCCGCGCCGGCACACCGGCCGCGGCCAGGTCCGGCGGCGCGTCTTCCGGTTGCCGCGCCAGCGCGACGAGCGGTTCCAGCGCGATGACATGGATCGCCGGTACCGCGCGCGAGGCGGCCTCCCGCTCGCGCCAGAGCAGCAGCTCGGCCAGCGCCGCCCGCGCCCGCGGCGAAAGCGCCTGAGCCCCTTTCGCGCGCAACAGCAGCTGGCCGGCATCGGGCGGCGCCGTGTCGCCCGGCTCGACCTCCTCCAGCCTGCGGCACTCCTCGTCGAGCCACGCGCTCCGCCCCAGTGCGGCCAGGCGTGCCCCGAGCGCGTCGCGCATCGCGAACAGCACCCGCACGTCCTCGCGCGCGTATTCCAGCGCCGTCGCGGAGAGCGGCCGGCGCGCCCAGTCGGTGCGCTGCGCGCGCTTGTCGAGCGTCACGCCCGCCAGCGCTCCTGCGAGCGCCGCGAGGCCGGTCTGCTGCTCGCCCACGAGCTGCGCGGCCCGCTGCGAGTCCCACAGCCCGCGCAGGGCGATCCCGGCGTCGCGCTTGAGCAGCCGCACGTCGTAGTCGGCGCCGTGCACGATCGTCTCGAGCGCCGGATCTTCGAGCGGACCGCCCAGCGGCCCGAGCCGGCCGGCGAGCGCGAGCGGATCGACGAGCGCGCCGGCGAGGCCGCCCGGCTCCTCCCAGGCCAGCTGGATCAGGCAGAGGCGGGGCCGGTAGGCGCTGAACCCGTCGGCCTCGGTGTCGAGCGCGAGCCGGGTCGCGCCGCGCAGCCGCCGGACGAGCGCGTCGAGCCCGGCCGGCTCGGCGACCCAGTCTGCCGCCGCCCGCTCCACGCCCCCATCGCGCTCGCTTGCCCCCTCGACGCCGGTCACTTAGTGTCTCCTCCTCCCCGGGAAACGACATGAACCAGAAGAACAAGGGGCCCGTCAAGGCCTACCGGAACGCGGAGTTCCTCAACAGCCGCGACGCCCGGATCATCCGCCTGCTGGCCGAGTACCTCGAGCCCGCCTACCGCTTCGAGCGCTACAACGTCGAGGACACCATCGTCTTCTTCGGCTCCGCGCGCGCCACGCCCGAGGACGATCCCAACCCGCGCCTGGCGCGCTACTACCGCGATGCCGAGGAACTCGCCTTCCGGATGACCGAGTGGTCGAAGGCGCTGGGCCATCCGCGGCGGCGCTTCATCATCGCCTCCGGCGGCGGGCCCGGGATCATGGAGGCGGCCAACCGCGGCGCCTCCCGGGCGCGCGGGCTGTCGATCGGGCTGGGGATCAGCCTGCCCCACGAACAGGGGATCAACGAGTTCGTCTCGCACGAGCTGGCGTTCGAGTTCCACTACTTCTTCCTGCGCAAGTTCTGGTTCGTCTACCTGGCCAAGGCGCTGATCGTCTTTCCGGGCGGCTTCGGCACGCTGGACGAGCTGTTCGAGGTCCTGACTCTCGTCCAGACCGGAAAGACCTCGACCCCCCGCCCGATCGTCCTCTACGGCCGCGACTTCTGGGACGCGGTCGTGAACTGGGACCTGCTGGTCGAGTGGGGGGTGATCGACCGCCCCGATCTCGACCTCTTCCGGGTCGTGGACAGCGTGGACGAGGCCTTCGCCTACCTGGCCGAGGAGCTGGCCCGCCGCTACGACCTGGGGTGAGCCGGGCGGGCGGCCGGAACCGCGCGCTTGCCGGGCCCCCGTCCGATGCGGGAGAATCCGCCGTCGGCGCGCCGGCCGCCCCGCCGTGGCGCGCGTGGAGAGGACCGTTCATGAAGCGTCGCTTGCTGGTTGCGGGCCTGGTGCTGGTCGGCGGTTTGCTGCTCACGCTCTCCCCGGCCGTGGCCCAGGAGAAGAAGTTCGAGGTCGGCGCCGGGATCCAGTACAACCTGTTCAACGCCCAGATCGCGTCCGATCCCTCCCCCGGCTGGCACGCGCGCTTCGACTGGTACTTCAAGCCGCGCTGGGCGGTCGGACTCTACTACGAGAGCACCTCGGGCTCGGACAACCTGCTGAACGACGGCGGTTTCGACCTGACGCTCAACTTCTACGGGGTGCGCGGCACGTGGCTCCTGGGCGACACTCCGGCGTTCCAGATGCTGCTGTTTGCAGGCCTGGGCACCGGGAACATGAACTACGAGAACCCGAAGATCGACTCCGGCGTGCCGGACTCGACGGACATCCAGTACTGGTACGACTTCGGTGCGGGGGTCCAGTTCGCCGCCGGCCAGCGCTGGCGCTTCCGGATCGACATCGCTTTCCGCCGCTTCACACCGGACGGTTCGAACCTGCTCGCCTCTTCGGGGGCGGCCATCCTCGTCCCGGCCGTCGAGGCCGCCTTCCGCTTCTGAGCGGGGGCGCCGCCGACGGGCAGCACGGGCCGGGATCGCGCGAGGGCGACCGATGAGCGACCCCGCGGCCGACCGGCCCGCCCCGCCGCCTGCCCCCCCCGGAGCACGGCACTTCGAGGACTCCGTCCCGTTTCGCACCGTACATGGCGCGGAACTGCCCGGCTACGGGCTCGCCTACGAGACCTGGGGCAACCTTGCGCCGGGGCGCGACAACGCGATCCTGCTCTGCACCGGCCTCTCCGCATCCTCGCATGCCCGCAGCAGCGCCGCCGATCCGTCGCCGGGCTGGTGGGAGCGGATGATCGGCGACGGCGCCGCGCTGGACACGCGCCGCTACTTCGTCATCTGCACGAACGTGCTCGGCGGTTGCTTCGGCTCGACCGGACCGGCCTCCCCTGCTCCCGAGGACGGCCGGCCCTACGGGCTGCGCTTTCCGCTGGTCACCGTCTCCGACTTCGTCGGCGCCCAGGCCCGACTGCTCGATCACCTCGGGATCGAGCGGCTGCACGCGGTCGTCGGCTCGTCGATGGGCGGGATGCAGGCCCTCGCGCTCGGCGCGCTCTTCCCGGGACGCACCGCGCGCGTCGTCGGGATCTCGGCCCCCGGCCGGTCCTACCCGCTGTCGATCGCGCTGCGTTTCGTGCAGCGCCAGGCGGTGATGCGCGACCCGGCCTGGAACGGCGGCCGGTACGAGCCCGGGGCCGGACCGGTCGACGGCCTCCGTCTCGCCCGCGAGATCGGGACGATCAGCTACCGCTCGGGGCCCGAGTGGGACCAGCGCTTCGGGCGCGAGCGGCTGCGGGACATCCCGAGCGATGTCGGCCCGGACTTCCAGGTCGAGGCCTACCTGGTGCGCCAGGGCGAGCGCCTGGTCGAGAGCGGCTTCGATCCCAACTCGTTCCTCTACCTGTCGAAGGCGATGGACCTGTTCGATCTCGGCGACGGGGCGCCCTCCTACGAGGAAGGGATCGCCCGGATCCACGCCCGCACGCTCGTCGTCGGCGTCACGACCGACCTGCTGTTCCCGATCCAGCAGCAGGAGGAGCTGGCGCGGATCCTGCGCGAGTGCGGCCGGGAGGCGCGCTTCGTGCGGCTCGACACGGTCTACGGGCACGACGCCTTCCTGATCGACGTCGAGCGGTTCGCGGCGATCCTGCGGCCGTTTCTCGACGAGCCGGCGCCGCGGCGAAGCGGCCGCTAGCGCCGATCAGGCGCGCCCGGCGACCCCGTCGAGCGCACGCGGAAAGACGGTCCGGCCGCCCAGTCCCCACCGCGCGGCGCGGAACTGCAGCGCCGTCCGCACCACCCCCAGCCCGTAGCGCACCGAGCCCGTGAAGTTGACCGACGACGCCTCCGCGAAGTAGCGCGTCGGGCAGGAGATCTCGCCGATCCGGAAACCGGCGAAGATCGCCTGGGCGAGCATCTGGTTGTCGAAGACGAAGCCGTCGGCGTTCGCGCCGAGCGGGAGCGTTTCGAGCACGGGGCGCGAGAACGCCCGGTAGCCGGTGTGGTACTCCGACAGCTTGTGCCCGACCAGCAGGTTCTGGAAGGCCGTCAGCGAGCGGTTCGAGACGTACTTCCAGAGCGGCATCCCGCCCGCCAGCGCTCCGACCCCCAGGATCCGCGAGCCGAGCACGACGTCGAACTCGCCGCTCGCGATCATCCCGGCCATCGCCGGAACGAGCTTCGGCGAGTACTGGTAGTCGGGGTGGAGCATGATCACGATGTCGGCCCCCAGGGCCAGCGCCTCGCGGTAGCAGGTCTTCTGGTTGCCGCCGTAACCGAGGTTCTCGCGGTGGGCGAAGCTCCGCAGTCCGAGCCGCCGCGCGACTTCCAGCGTCTCGTCGCGGCTCTTGTCGTCGACCAGCAGGACCTCGTCGACGACGCCGGCCGGGATCTCGGCGACGGTCTTCTCGAGCGTCTTCGCGGCGTTGTACGCCGGCAGCACGACGACGATCTTCTTCCCGACGAGCATTCAGATCCCCCGCGGAGCCGCGGCCAGGAACCGCACCGCCTCGCGGCCGCGGGCCAGCCCGGAGCCGCCCGACTTGGCGAACGACACGCCGAGGTAGCCGTTGCCGGCGAGGAAGAGCCCCGGGTGCGCGGCCAGCTCGCGGTCGATCGCCGCCAGCCGCTCGAGGTGCCCCAGCTCGTACTGCGGGATCGCCCGCTTCCACAGCGTGGTCCGCTCGTAGACCGGAGGATCGGACAGGCCGAAGAGCCGGGCGACCTCCTCCCGGGCGATCCGCCCGATCGCGGCCTCGTCCAGCTCGCCGATCGCGGAGTCGACCCCGCCGCCGAGCATCGCCCGCACGAGCAGGCGACCCTCGGGGCTGCGGCCGGCGAACAGGTGCGTGTCCCAGAGCACACCGAGGATCCGGTACCCCTCACCGCGCGGGATCAGCACGCCGAAGCCGCGCGGGACCCGCGCCAGCCCCTCGGCGCCGTAGCCGAGCGCGACGACCGCCACCGCGGGGCACGGGATCTCGTCGAGCCGCAGCGCGGCGCGCGGCGCCGTCTCGCGGAGCATCGCCGCGGCGGCCCACGGCTCGGCGGCGACGATCACCGCGTCGGCGGGCAGCAGTTCGCCGGCCTCCGTCGCGACGCTGAATCCTCCGTCCGCGCGCGGCGTCACGGCGCGCACGCCGACGCCGGTCCGGACGGTGACCCCCGGCGTCGCCGCGAGCCGCTCCGGGAGTGTCTGCAGGCCGCCCGCGAAGGAGGTCAGGACGCCCGACGGGCCCGCCGGAGTCCCCGCCCCCCTGGCCTTGCGCCGGGCCAGCATCCCGCGCACCAGCCCGCCGTGCTCCTCCTCGAGCGCGCGGAGCCGCGGGAAGGCGGCGGGGAGCGAGAGCTTCTTCGCGTCGCCGGCGAAGATCCCCAGCATCATCGGCGCGATCAGCCGGTCGGCCGCCTCCGCACCGACGCGTCGCGCGGCGAACGACCAGACGCTCTCGTCGGCGCCGTCGCGCCGGGCCGGTACGAACGGCTCGCCGGCCATCCGCAGCATCCCCAGCGGCGACATGATCCCGGCCGCCGCGAACTTGAGCGGCTGGGCGAAGATCTCGCGGACCTTGCCGCCACGCACCAGGTAGCGCCGCGCCGCCGCCGCGTTCGCCGGCAGCTTCGCGGCGCGCATCCCGGCCAGCTCGACCAGCTCGTCCATCCCGTCGTCGTTGTCGAGATAGCCGGTCGGGCCGGTTTCGACGAGATAGCCCTGCTCGGCGACCGTCGCAGCCTTGCCGCCGACCCGCGGGTCCCGCTCGAGCACGGCGATCTCGAGCCCTCCCGGCACGGAGGCCGAGCCCTCGGCGGCCCCGCGTGCGGCGGCCAGCCCCGAAATCCCCGCGCCGACGATGACGAGCCGCTTGCCCATCGGTTCCCGCCCGCTCACACGGTGCGCGAGAAGATCGGCTTGTCCGACCCTTCGTGCTTCTCGCGCCAGTAGCGGTCGAAGCACATCGCGACGTTGCGGACGAAAAGCTCGCCCGTCGGCGTCGCCTCGATCCGCTCGGGCGTCACGGTCACCAGCCCCTCCGCCTCGTGCTCGGCGAGCCGCTTCAGGTCCTCCGCGAAGTAGTCGGCGAAGCGCACGCCGTGCGCCTTCTCGAAGGCCGGGATGTCGAGCCGGAAGTTGCACATCAGCTCGTGGATGATCTCGCGCCGCAGGTCGTCGTCGGCACTCCGCGAGAAGCCGCGCTCGACCGGCAACCGGCCGGCCTCGATCGCCTCGCGGTACTGCGACAGCTTCTTGTAGTTCTGGGCGTAGCAGCCGCGGACGTCGCCGATCGCCGAGATCCCGAGCCCCAGCACGTCGTCGCCCGGGATCACGGTGTAGCCCTGGAAGTTGCGCCGCAGCCGGCGCTCCCGCCGGGCCCGCGCCAGCTCGTCGTCGGGCCGCGCGAAGTGGTCCATCCCGATCGCCTCGTAGCCCGCCTGGAGAAACCGCTCGCGGGCCAGCGAGAACAGCTCGACCTTGGTGTCGCGCGACGGGAGCTGGTCCTCGATCAGCTTGCGCTGGTTGCCGCGGATCCAGGGGACGAAGGCGAAGGAGTAGACCGCCACGCGGTCCGCCCCCATCGCGATCACCTCCTCGACCGTCTTCTCGAAGGTCTCGGGGGTCTGCAGCGGCAGCCCGTAGATCAGGTCGATGTTGGTCCCGGTGTAGCCGCGGGCCCGGGCCCGCTCGACTACGCGCCGCGTCTCGTCGATCGACTGGACGCGGTTGATCGCGACCTGGACCTCGCGCGTGAAGTCCTGCACGCCGAGCGAGATCCGGTTGAAGCCCAGCGCGGCCAGCGCATCGATGTGCTCGTCGGTCGTGACCCGCGGATCGACCTCGACCGCCAGCTCGGCGCCGGCGATCGGCGTGAAGTAGCTGAAGAAGTGCTGCAGCAGGTCGGTCAGCTCGGCCGGCGACTGGTAGGTCGGGGTCCCGCCGCCGAGGTGAAGCTGCGCGACCTTGCGGCGGTGCGGCAGCCGTGCCGCGACCAGGTCGATCTCGCGCTTGAGCAGCTCGAGGTAGGGGCGGGCCTTTTCCTTGTGCGGACTGATGATCACGTGGCAGCCGCAGAAGGTGCAGCGCTCCTCGCAGAACGGCAGGTGGACGTAGACCGAGAGCGGAGCGTCCCCCAGCGGGTCGGCCGCGGCGAGGTGCTTTTCGTAGTCGGCCGCGGTGAACCCCTCGTGGAACTCGACCGCCGTCGGGTAGCTGGTGTAGCGCGGCCCGGGGCGATCGTAGCGGACGATCAGCTCGGCCGTGGCGCGGCGCGAGATCGGGGGCGTCGTCATCGGGGAACCTCCTCGGCGTGCACCGTCTCGACCAGCGCCTCGACGCTGGCGACCGGCGTCTCGGGCAGGATGCCGTGGCCGAGGTTGGCAATGTGCCCCCGCCGCGGCACGCGCGCCAGCAGCTCCCGCGCGGCGCGTCGCGTCGCGTCGGGCCCGGCGAGCAGGACCGCGGGGTCGAGGTTTCCCTGCAGCGCGCGGGCCGGCCCGACCTGGCGCCGCACCTCGGCCAGGTCCAGCCGCCAGTCGACCGCCATCGCCTCGGCCGGCAGTTCCGCCGCCGCGGCGAACAGGTGGGGCGCGTCGAGCAGGAAGAGGATCCGCGGCACGCCGGCCCGCCCCATTTCCTCCAGCAGCCAGAGCAGGTGCGGCCGGACGAGCCGCTGCCAGTCGGCCAGCGACAGCAGGCCCGCCCAGGTGTCGAAGATCTGGACCGCGTCGGCCCCGGCGCGGTGCTGCTCGATCGCGTAGGCCGCCGAGAGCCGCGCCAGCTTGCCGAGCAGCCGGTCGAGCAGCGCCGGTTCGGCCGCCGCCATCGCACGCAGGACCGGGAAGCCGTCCTTCCCGCCGCCCGCGGTCATGTACGCGGCCAGCGACCACGGCGCGCCCGCGAAACCGAGCAGCGCGATCCGCCCGCCCAGCTCGCGTTTCAGCAGCCGCAGCGCCTCGATCGTCGGCGGCGCGATCTCCCCGGGGGACGGGTCGCGCAGGCGATCGACGTCCGAGGCGTCGCGGATCGGCCGATCGACCTTGGGCCCCGGATCGAAGCGGAAGTCGATCCCCAGCGCCGAGAGCGGCGTGACGAGGTCCGCGAAGACGATCGCGGCGTCGAGCGGAAAGCGGCGCAGCGGCTGGAGCGTCACCTCGACCGCCAGCTCCGGCCGGGCGCACAGCTCCTCGAAGGAGTGCCGCTCCTTGAGCGCGCGGTACTCCGGCAGGTAGCGCCCCGCCTGGCGCATGATCCAGAGCGGGCGGCGCGCGGTCTCTTCGCCGCGGAACGCCCGCATGAACAGCGTCTCGGTCATCACTCCTCCGGCTCCGGCGTGAACCGGTAGCCGACGCCGCGCACGGTGTGGAAGTGGCGTGGCGCCTCCGGGTCGCGCTCGAAGCGCTTTCTGAGGCGCACGATGAAGTTGTCGATCGTGCGCGTCGAGGGGAAGATCTCGTAGCCCCAGACCTTCTCCAGGATCTCTTCGCGTGAGATGACCTCGCCCGGCCGCTCGGCCAGGGCCTTGAGGATCATCGCCTCCTTCTGGGTCAGCATCTCCTCGGTGCCGTCCCAGGCCTTGCCCTTCATCGTGCGGAAGTCGACGGCGTTGCCGCCGAAGCGCACTTCCGCGCCCGCCCCGGGGAGCACGCCGTACCAGCTGCGCCGGCGCAGCATCGCCGCCACGCGCAGCAGCAGCTCCTTGAGGTGGAACGGCTTCGGCAGGTAGTCGTCCCCGCCGGCCTCCAGGCCGCGCACCCGGTCGTCGGCCGTGGTCCGCGCGGTCAGGAAGAGGATCGGGACGTCGATCCCCTCGGCGCGAAGCGTCTCGCAGACCGTGAAGCCGTCCATCCCGGGCAGCATCACGTCGAGCACGACCAGGTCGAGCCCGCCGTCGCGGATCCGGGCCAGCCCGTCGAGGCCGTCGCCCGCGACCTCGACCGCGTAGCCTTCCAGCTCGAAGTTCTCGCGGATCCCGGCCGCGAGGTGCGCCTCGTCCTCGACCACCAGGATCCGCGCGCTCTCGCCGCTCATGCCCGACCTCCCCGCGGCACCGGCCAGAGCACGGTGAACTCCGCGCCCCGGCCCGGCCCGTCGCTGTGCGCGCTCACCCGCCCGTGCTCCAGCTCGACGAAGCGCCGGACGATGTAGAGCCCGAGCCCCGAGCCGCGCGTCTTGCGCCGCAACTCGTCGCCCGGCCGGTAGAACTTCTCGAACAGCTGGTTCGACTCCCGCGCGGCGAAGCCGACCCCGGTGTCCCGCACGACCAGCTTGACGAACCCGCCGGCCTCCTCCGCGCGCACCGTGACCGTCCCGCCGCCCGCGGCGGCCGTGGCCTTGATCGCGTTGTCGACCAGGTTCCGCAGCACGGTCCGCAGCGCCAGCGGGTCGGCCTGGACCTCGAGCGCCGGTTCGACGGAGGCGTCCAGCGTCACGCCGGCCGCCGCGGCCCGCGGCCCGACCTCCTCGGCCAGCGCCCGTACCGCCGAAGCCACCGAGACGCGCTCCGGCTTGAGCTGGACCCGCCCCTCCTCGAGCCGCGCGGTGTCGAGAATGTTGCCGATCATCGCCTCCAGCCGGTCGACGTCGGCCAGCAGCCGCTCGACGAGCACGCGCCGCTTGTCGGGCGGCGGGTCGCGCAGCGAGAGCGTCTCGGCCGAAAGCTTGATGCTCGCCAGCGGGCTCTTGAACTCGTGGGTCACGGCGGCCAGGAAGTTCTGCTGCCGGCGCCGGAGCTGCGCGTCCTGGTGCAGCGCCTGCGCCAGGACCGCCATCGCCGCGACCAGCACGAGCAGGAAGAACGCCCCTTCCCAGCCGATCCGCCGCAGCCGCCGGATCCGGTCGTCCTCGAGCTGCGGCCAGCGCCATCGGGTTGACCGCGACCCGCTCGGGGCCGCTCGAGAAGACGACCTGCGGGAACATGTCGCTGACGTCGGTGGCCGGCGTGCCGCGCTCGAGCAGCGTGCGCGCGACCTGGACCTCGAGGTCGTACTCGGCCACGACGGCGTCGTGCAGCTTCTGCGTGTGCCAGACCTCGTCGAGGATCCACCAGACGACCTGCGCGGCGGCGATCGACAGCAGGACCACGAAGCCCCACTGCAGGGCCCGGGTCGGGTCGAAGTGCCGCCGCGCCGCCACCGCGATCCGCCGTCCTACGCCGCCGCGTCGGCAGAGCGCGCCGGCGAGCGCCTCGGCGAGCTGCGCGATGTGCCGCTCGTCGTGGGCGGTCGAGAGGAAGCCGACCTCGTAGGCCGAGGGCGCCATCGCGATCCCGCGCGCGAGCAGCGCGTGGAAGACCTTGCGGTAGACGCTCGGCCGCGCCGGGGTGGATCGCCCTCCGCCGCCCGCGGCGGCGCGCCGGCCTGGAGCGGCAGCCAGAAGATCGAGCCGACGCGGGCGAAGCCGGCCGGCACCGGCGAGCGGGCCAGGACCGGCGCGAGCGCCGCCTCGAGCGCCGCGCCGAGCGCCTCGAGCCGCGCCCAGCCGTCCTTCTCCTGCAGCTCGGCCAGCGTCGCCAGGCCGGCCGCCATCGCGACCGGGTTCCCCGAGAGCGTCCCCGCCTGGTAGACCTTGCCGAGCGGCGCGAGGTTCCCCATCAGGTCGGCCCGGCCACCGAAGGCGCCGACCGGCAGGCCGCCGCCGATCACCTTGCCGTAGGTCGCCAGGTCGGGCCGGATGCCGTAGAGCTCGGCCGCGCCGCCCGGCGCGACGCGGAAGCCCGAGATCACCTCGTCGAAGATCAGCAGCGCGCCGTGGCGCTCGGTCACGCGGCGCAGCGTCTCGAGGAAGGCGCGGCGCTGGAGCAGCAGGCCGTTGTTGGCCGGGATCGGTTCGAGGATCACCGCCGCGACGCGATCCCCCTGGGCCTTCATCAGCTCGACGAACTTCTGCTCGTCGTCGAGCGGCAGGACCAGCGTCAGGCCGGCGAACGGCTCCGGGACGCCCGCCGACGACGGGGTCCCGAAGGTCACCAGCCCGGAGCCCGCGGCCACCAGCAGGTGGTCGACGTGCCCGTGGTAGCAGCCGGAGAACTTGACGATCAGGTCGCGCCCGGTCGCGCCGCGCGCCAGGCGGACCGCGCTCATCACGGCCTCGGTTCCCGACGACACGAAGCGCACCTGCTCGAGGTGCGGCACGAGCCCGACGACCTTCTCCGCCAGCTCGATCTCGACCTCGCACGGCGCGCCGAACGACGTCCCGTCGGCCGCGACCCGCGTCACCGCCTCGATCACCCGGGGCGGGGCGTGGCCGAGGATCAAGGGGCCCCACGAGCAGACGAAGTCGACGTAGCGCCGGCCGTCGACGTCCTCGATCTCGGCCCCCGCGCCGCGCTTCATCACCAGCGGCGTGCCGCCGACCGAGCGGAAGGCGCGCACGGGCGAGTTCACGCCGCCCGGCAGGACCTTCTTCGCGCGCGCGAACAGCGCCTCCGAGCGGGGTCCCGCGCTCACAGCCACTTCTCCTTGAGCACTTCGCGCGCGTGGTAGGTGATCACCGCGTCGGCGCCGGCGCGGATCATCGCCCAGAGGTTCTCGCGCACGATCCGCGGCTCGTCGACCCAGCCCAGCTTCGCGGCCGCCTTGACCATCGAGTACTCGGCCGAGACGTTGTAGGCGGTCAGCGGCAGGTCGCTCACCGCGCGCACGGCCGCGATCACGTCGAGATAGGCCAGCGCCGGCTTGACCATCAGCATGTCGGCCCCTTCGGCCTCGTCGAGCAGCGCCTCCTTGACCGCCTCGCGGACGTTGCGCGGGTCCATCTGGTAGCCCTGCCGGTCGCCCTTCCCGGGCGCCGAGTCGGCCGCCTCGCGGAACGGGCCGTAGTAGCCCGAGGCGTACTTGACCGAGTAGGACAGCAGGCCGGTCGTGGTCAGCCCGGCGTCGTCGAGCGCGTCGCGGATCGCGGCCACGCGGCCGTCCATCATGTCCGACGGGGCGACGATGTCGGCGCCCCCCTCGGCGTGCGCGACCGCCATCGCGGCCAGCCGGGCCAGCGAGCGGTCGTTGTCGACGTCGTCGTCGACGATCACGCCGCAGTGGCCGTGATCGGTGTAGGCGCACAGGCAGACGTCGGTGATCACCAGGAGGTCCTTGCCGAACGCCTTCTTGAGCGCGCGGCAGGCTTCCGGGACCGTCCCGTGCGGGTCCGACGCCGCGGTGCCGACGGGGTCCTTCTCGTGCTCGCCCGGCAGCCCGAACAGCAGCACCGTCTTGATCCCCAGCGCGCGGTCGCTCTCCGCCTGCCGCAGCAGGTCCTCGATCCCCAGCCGCTCGATCCCCGGCATCGAGGTGATCGCCTCGCGCCCCTTCGCGGCCGGCAGGATGAAGTGCGGCATGATCATCTGGTCGGCCGTGATCCGGGTCTCGGCGACGAGGTTCCTGATCAGCGCGTTGCGGCGCAGGCGGCGCGGGCGGATCCGGTCGGGGGTCGTGATCGCGTCGGCGCGGACGAACTTCTCGGCGGGCTTCTCGATGCTCATGGAATGACCTCCAGGATCCCTTCGAGCCCCGGGCGGCGGGCCTCGGCCAGGACCGCCAGGCCGTGGGCGCGCGCCGCCTCGGTGGTCGAGGGGCCGATGGTGACGACGACGGCGCCGCCGGGGACGACGGCGCGGTGAACGAGCCCGGCGACGGCCGACGGGCTCGCGAGCAGGATCGTGTCGACGCCGAGCGCGTCGAGCAGGACGCGCGGCGTCTCGGGCGGGGCCGGCACGGTGCGGTAGACGTCCACCCTCGCAACCTCCACCCCGACCGGCGCGAGAATCCGCTCGAGGTGCGGCACCGCGCGGTCGGCGGCGGCGATCGCGACCTTCGCGGGCCGTGCCGGCGCGGGGGGAATCGAGGCAAGCGCGGCCCGCAGCGCGTCGGCCAGCGAGGCGCCGGTGCCGCCCGGTGCCACCAGCTCGCAGCGCCCGAGCAGCGCGCGCGCCGCGGCGGCGGTCGCGGGCCCGACCGCGGCGATCGCGACCCCTTCCGGCACGCCGCCCGGCGCGAGCGCCGCCACGGCCTCGACCCCGCGCCGCGAGGTCAGCGCCAGCCAGGTCGCACCGTCGAGCGCCGCCGCCAGCGCGGAACGCGTCGCGGCGTCGTCGAGGATCTCGCAGACCAGGCACGGGAAGACGACCGGCGTCGCGCCGAGCGCCGCGAGACGCTCCGCCCACGGCGCCGCGTCCTCCGCGGCGCGCGTGACGAGCACCGTCCTCCCCGCCACGGGGCTCACAGCAGCGTGCCTCCGCGCTGCAGCTCGTCCCAGAGCGCGGCCGCCAGGGCCTCCGGCTCGGGACCGCGGCCGACCGCGCGCACCAGCCGCAGCGCACCGTCGACCTCGCGCTCGAGCAGCGCCATCATCTCCAGCTGCCCGCCCTCGATCGCGCGGGCCCAGGCGCCGAACGGCACCTGGCAGCCCCCCTCGACCAGCGCCAGCAGCGCGCGCTCGGCGCGCACGGCGCGGTGGGCCGGCCCGTCGTCGAGCGCCTCGACCTCGGCGCGGACCGCCGTGGCGTCGCGCCGCACCTGGATCGCGAGCGCTCCCTGCGACGGGGCCGGGACGAAGACCGCCGGATCGAGCCGGACCTCGACGATCCCGCCGCGATCCAGGGCCACCGCGGGGTCGCGCGTCGCCGCGGTCCGGTCGAGCCGCATCAGCCCGGCCGCCGCGAGCAGCGTCGCGTCGAAGACGCCGTCGCGGACCTTGGCGACGCGCGTCGGCAGGTTCCCGCGCAGCAGCTCGGACGAGAGGTCGGGGCGGAAGTGCCGGAGCAGCGCCTGCCGCCGCGCCGAAGCGGTCCCGACGACCCCGTTCCGCCGCACCGGGATCAGCCCCTGGCCCGGGTCGTGGGCCTCGGGCCGGACCAGCAGGCGGTCGGCGGCGTCGACCCGCTCGGGGACGGCGGCGACGACCAGCTCGGCCGGGCTCTTCGAGGGCAGGTCCTTGAAGGAGTGGACCGCGACGTCGATCGTGCGGGCGACCAGCGCCTGTTCGATCTCGATCACGAACACCCCCGGCGCGCCGACCTCGACGAAGGCGCGGTCGCGGTCGCGATCGCCGGTGGTCTTGATGACCTGGACCTCGACCTCGTGGCCGCGCGCCTCGAACATCCGCGCCACGTCGCCCGACTGGGCGAGCGCGAGGCGCGAGCCGCGGGTACCGAGTCTCAGCTTCACGCGTCTGCCTCCTCCGGCGACCCGACCCGCGGGCCACCCGCCGTGCGCGCGGCGTCGCGCAGTTCCTCGGCCAACCCCTCGTCCAGTCCCGCCAGGAACGCCTCGACCGCCGGCACGCCCCCCTCGTAGGCCAGCCCCTTGAGGCCCAGGGAGGGGATGTGCGCGAAGCGCCGCGCGAGCAGCGCGGCCCAGGCCATGACCGCCTCGCGGTCCTGGTCGGAGAGGTGCGCCAGGTCCTTGCGGAACAGCCGCTCGACCGCCTCCGACGCCGTCTGGCGATAGCGGCGCTGCAGCGCGCCGAGCAGCGGACCGAGCATCCGGTCGGCCATCGAGCGGCGCAACTCGAGCAGCGACTCGTCGATCAGCGCCCGGGCGTCGGCCAGCTCGAGCAGGCGCTCGCTCCGGTTCGACTCGGCCTCGGCGATGACCTCTTCCATCCCGAGCCGCGGCACGCCGGCGGCGCGGGCGTCGGCGGGGTCGACGTCGGGCGGCACCGCGAGGTCGATCACCAGCGGCGGTTCGCCCGACGGCGTGCGGGCGGCGATCCGCTCGAGCTCCGCGCGGCGCAGCACCGGCTCGGGCGACGCGGTCGCCAGCACCAGCGCCTCGACCGCGACCGGCCGCCGCCGGAATTCGTCGAGTGCCACGGCGGTGCCGCCGATCTCGTGCGCGAACTCCTCGGCCCGCTCGAGCGTGCGGTTGACGACCACCGCCGGCCACGGCGTCTCGGTCATCGCCTTGCCGCACTTGATCGTCATCGGCGAGACGCCGACCAGGGCGTAGGAGCCGCCGGTCCGGTCGAGCCGTTCCTTGAGGTGGTCGATCGCGATCCCGGCCAGCGAGACGTGCCCTTCGCTGACGGCGGTCCGCCGGTGGACCAGCGCGGCGACCCGCAGCGCCTCCTCCAGCACCAGCGACAGCCGCGGTCCGGCCAGCGACAGGCTGCGGGCGAGGTCGAGCGCGGTGCGCACCTGGCCCGCGATCTCGGTCTCGCCCGCCCGCGCCGAATCGAGCCCGGCGGCGACGACGAACAGGTGCTCGACCGCCCCCTCGCCGGCCCAGGCGTGAAACGCCCGCTCGGCCTCACCGGGGTAGGGCGCGCGCCCCTCGAGCGCGGCGAACAGGCGCGGCCGGAAGGCGGCGAGCGGCGCCTTGCCGTCGGTGGCGAAGGCGATCTCGACCCGGTTGCAGGTCGCCAGGTAGACCAGCTCGTGGACCCCGGCCTCGCGCGCGATCTCGGGGAGCCGCCGCGGCCGCTCCTCGACCGGGATCGTGAAGCGGGCGAGGGCCTCCGGCCCCCCCTTGCGCCACGGGATCCCGATCACGCCGATGCGGTCCATCCGGCTCCTCTGGCCCGGCCCCGTCTCCCCGGTCCGGTCGCCTGGGGAGAGGATTACCACCGGGAAAGCCGACAAGTGTCACAGGAATGTCAGCGGGGGACAAACCACCCCCGGGACGCCGCGCAGCGCCGGTGCAGGGGCCGGCCCGCCCGTCAGGGGCAGACGGTGATCTCGGCGTCCCGCTTGGCGTTGCCCCAGGTCCCGGCGGAGGCCCCGACCCGGGCCCGGACGAGGTAGTAGGTGCCGTCGCCCGCGGCCGGGTTGGGCGAGAAGTCGCCGTAGGTCGTCGCCGGCTGGTTGCACGACGGCCCGGTCGCGCCGGAGAAGTTCTTCGCCGAGCGGAGCGCCGAAAGCAGGCCGCGGGCGACGTCGTAGCCGGTGGCGTCGGGCGTTACGGCCCAGCGCAGCATGGTCCTGTTGCTGGCCGGCGGGTCGAAGCGCAGCAGCGTCACGTCGTTGATCGCCCCGGCCTTCGTGAAGTAGGTGTAGAAGAGCTGCTTGGTCCCGACGGTCCGCAGGCGTGCGTAGGCGACGAGCGTGTCGTTCGAGGCGTTCCCCGCGACGACGGGAAGGCCCTCACTGCGCCCGGCGATCGGTCGCCGCACCGGCTGCGGCTGCGTGTACGTGGCGCCGGAGTCGTTGGACACGGTGTAGTAGATCCGGCGCGCGTTGTACGGGCCGTCGCGCAGGACCCGCCGCAGCCGGCCGTTCGGGATCGCCGCCAGGTCCCACTGGTCGGTCCCCGGCAGCAGCGAGCGGTCCGGATGGGTCTCGTTCGTCGTCAGCCGCAGGTCGGTGCCGAAGCTCGTCCCGCCGTTGGTCGAGCGGTCGGCGTAGAAGTCGGAGAACGACCACTCGCCGAACGTGTCGGGATCGCTCTCGACCCAGCCGGTCTGGTAGAGGTTCGCGGCCGACTCGATGATCAGGGCGGGCAGCGTGATCGCGCGGTTGGCCGGCGGGTTGGTGGCGCGGATCGAGACCGAGCTGCCCCAGGCCCCGCCGTCGTTGGTGCTCTTCGCGAAGCCGACGCGGCCGGTGAGCGTGTTGCTGCGGTGCGTCAGCAGGACGGCGCCGTTCGAATCCGCGACCCCGACCGAGGGCTGGCAGTTGCCGCTGGCCTTGATGTCGGCCGGGCTGCCCCAGCTCACGCCGCGGTCGCTGCTGCGCCGCTGGCGGATCACCGAGGTCCCGCAGTCGTTGGTCGCGTCGTCGTAGTTGGTGTCCCAGACGATCCAGACGAAGCCGTTGCGGGCCGCCAGCGACGCGACCCGCGTCGGCGGAGCGGGGCTGGGGATCGGAGCGATCTCGGAGGGGGGCGAAAAGGTCGTGCCACCGTTGGTACTGCGCGCGTACTGGACCGAGAGGTTCGGCCGGACCCACATCACGTGGATCACGCCCGCGTCGTCGACCGCCATCGACGCCGTCCACTTCCAGAAGATCGTGCTGTTGACGGGCGTGGTGGTCGTCGCGGCCCAGGTCGCGCCGCCGTCGGTGCTCTTCACGACCCAGAGATTGCGCGGGGCGGTCGCCGGGTCGACCGCGGCGGGGTCGGCGGTCCCGACGAGCACGTAGAGACTCGAGCCCGACTGCGCGATCGAGAGCGGGAACTTGTCGTAGTCCAGCGCCGGCTCGAGGCCCGGCAGTTCGACCTCGAGGCCGAAGGTCAGCGGGCCGCCGTCCGGAAAGCTGTCGCACGCATCGCCCAGCCCGTCGGTGTCGGTATCGGCCTGGTTGGCGTTGGCGCTGTAGACGCAATTGTCGCGCTCGTCGGGAATGCCGTCGTTGTCGTAGTCGCCGGGCGCAGCGAACGCCGGCGACGGGAAGAGGACGAGGGCGCACGCCAGACAGGCGCCCACCGCGACCGGAAGCAGCGAGCGAAGAGACGACGACACCGGACCTCCTACCCGACCGGAACGCACCCTCCCCGGGGGTGCCCGGCCGGCGTCCGTGCCCTTGGTGTACCGCGAATCCGCCGAATCGCAAGTCGCCGGCCCGATTCGCGCATCCGCCGGCGTTCGCAGCCGGCGGTAGACTGCCCCCGATGTCCGAACGGCCGAGCGGCCCTTCCCTCGAGAGCGCCCTCCGCGCCCTGGGCGCGGTCCGCGGCGACCTCGCCTGCCCCGATCCGGCCGAGCCCGGCGCCGTCCGCTGCCTCGCCTGCGCTCACCGCTGCCTCCTGCGGCCCGGGCGCGCCGGGATCTGCAAGGTCCGATTCCACACCGAGGGCGCGCTGCTGGTCCCCTGGGGCTACACCGCCGGTGGCCTCTCCCCCGACCCGATCGAGAAGAAGCCCTTCTTCCACGTGCGGCCGGGGTCGATCGCGCTCTCCTTCGGGATGCTCGGCTGCGACATGCACTGCAGCTACTGCCAGAACTGGTACACCTCGCAGGCGCTGCGCGACCCCTACGCCGGCGTGGCGGTGGCACCGGTGCAGCCCGAGGCGATCGCCGAAGCCGCGCGGCGGACCGGCGCGGCGGCCGTCGTCAGCACCTACAACGAGCCGCTGATCACCGCCGAGTGGGGGGCCGCGGTCTTCGACGCCTGCCGCGCCGCGGGCCTGCTGACCGGATTCGTCAGCAACGGCAACGCAACCCCCGAGGTGCTCGACTACCTGGCGCCGCGGCTCGACCTGCTCAAGATCGACCTCAAGTGCTTCGACGATCGCGCCTACCGCCGGCTCGGGGCGGTACTGGCCAACGTCTGCGCGACGATCGAGGGGGCGGTCGCGCGCGGCCTGTGGGTCGAGGTCGTCACGCTGCTCGTCCCCGGCTTCAACGACGACGCGGCGCAGCTCGCCGCGCTGGCGCGTTTCCTGGCCGGCGTCTCGCGCGACCTGCCGTGGCACGTGACCGCCTTCCGCCCCACCTACCGGCTGCAGGACCGCGGGGCGACGACGGCCTCCGAACTGGCGCGCGCCGCCGCGATCGGCCGCGAGGCCGGGCTGCGCTACGTCTACGCCGGGAACGTGCCGGGGCTGGCGGACGAGTCGACCCGCTGCCCGGGCTGCCGGGTGGTGCTGATCGAGCGCCTGGGCTTTTCCGTGCGCGGCGTCGCGCTGACCGACGACGGCCGGTGCCCGAGTTGCGGGTGGGCTGTCCCCGGGATCTGGCCGCGCGGACGCGTCGCGCTGTCCGCGGCCGGGTAGCCGGGCGCGACGCTGCTAGTTCGGCACGAATTCGCCGAACCCCTGGGCTTCGAACTCGCGCAGCAGCACGTCGCGCGCCGGCACGCCCGGGGCGTCACCCCAGAGCGAGGCCCATCGGACGCACCCCTTCAAGTGGTAGCGCTGCACGCTGTTGGGCCCCTTCGGACCGACGCTCGCCTCGGTGTCTTCGCAAAGCCAGGCCCAGCGCTCGGGATTGCCCCCCTGCTTCTCGCGCGAGGAGAGCACCGTGCCGTCGCGTTCGACGCTCCAGGCCAGGGACGGCCGCGGGAGTCCGAGCCAGTCTTCCGCGTATTCGACCTTCACCGCGAGCTGCGGCCCGGGCGGAACCTCGATCGCGATCGGCCCCGCGGCGACGCGCGTGTCGAACGTCCAGACGCCGTCGTCTTCGCGGGGGCGCTCGCGGAACGCCCAGATCAACGTGGTCCCGGGCGGGAGCGGGCGCGCGAAAGTGACCGTCGCGCGCCGGTCGTTCGCGCGGCGCCCCGGGATGCGAACCAGCAGGCGGCCGTCCAGGTAGAGCGCGAGGTCGGGAGGGTCCTCGTCCACCTCGGAGGCCGCTCGATAGGAGACCGTCCAGCGCACGGGAACCGGAGCAGCCGGGTCGGCGACGGGTGCGGCTGCGGGAGGCGCCGGCACCGCCGTGGGGGCGACCGCGGGGGCCCCCGCCGGCGCGGCCGGCGCCGGGGGCGGCGCACCACCGAGCGCGATCAGTTCGGAGACCACGCGCTGCGGGACCTTGGCCCGGCTCAGGCCGATCAGGTCGTCGGGCGACAGGGGCGCGACCGCGGGGCGGGTCTTCTGCAGCCACTCCACGATCGCGTTCTCGGAGACGCCGGCACCGCTCATGCGCAGCACGTCCGCCACGACCGGGTCGCGGGGCGCGTAGGGCACCGGCTCCGGCGCCTGCTCGGCCCGGTGGGCAGCGATGCCTCCGACGAACAGGAACGCCACCAGGATCGACCGCGCTACCTTCGTCATCGGAACTCCCCTCGCGCCGCTCATCGCGCGCCGCCGCTGCTCAGCCCCCGGACCGCCTCGCGCACGAGGACCGGCAGCGCGCCGGCCACCTCCCCGGCCGAGGCGGCCGGGAAGCTGGCCCGCCGCTGGGCCACGACGCGCTGCGAGCCGAGGTCGACGGCCAGCAGGTCGAGCGTCAGCGTGCCGTCCATTCCCCCGGTCTGCGGCACGACGTAGTCCGGCCGCCCCTCGGGCAGGCTCGGCAGGTGATCCGGCGGCAGCGGGAGGAAACCATCCTCGCGCGGCGACACGCCCTCGCGGGTCAGCACCGGGAGGATCGCAGTCTGCGCTCCGCGCAGCGCGGGATCGTCGGCCGCCGCGCCGAGGGGCAACTCGGTCCCGGCCCGGTAGCGGCTGCTCCCCTTGCTGCGCTGCCGCTGCCAGGCCGCGAGCAGCGTGCCGCGCAGCGCGCCGAGCCCCGGATCGTCCGCCCGGTCGCTGACCGAAATCCCCGCTCCGTCGAGCGCCGTCCGCAGCTCGTACTGCAGCAGCTGGCCGATCTCCGCGTCGCTGATCGCGCTGCCGGGCGCGGCGGCCCGCACCTCGGGGGCGAGCAGAAGCGTCTGCCCCGGCAGCGCTCGCGGGGTATTCAGGATCGGTGCGCCGCCGCCCGCGCAGCCGGCGAGCAGCGCCGCCGCCGCCAGCAGCGCGGCCCCCCCCGCCTTTCTCCACCCTCGCTTCGCCACCCTGGCCTCGCTTTCACCGGCTCCGCCCCGGCCCGCCGGGGCCGGCCCCGTCCGGGCCCGGTTCCCGCCGGGAGTATAGAATCCGCGTCCCCCCCGGGAGGTTCACCCGAATGGACACGCGCACGATTCTCGAGCGGCTCGGCCTGACCGGCGAGGTCCTCGACGGCCTCGGCGGCGGACGCGATCGCGAGGCCGCGGCCGGCCCCCTCACCACCTCGGTCAACCCCGCGACCGGCGAGACGATCGCCACGATCCGCACCGCCACCGCCGAACAGGTGGAGCGCGCGATCGGCCGGGCCCACGAGACCTTCCTCGGCTGGCGCACCGTTCCGGCGCCGCGCCGCGGCGAGCTGGTGCGCGAACTCGGCAACGCGCTGCGCGACAAGAAGGAAGAGCTGGGTGCGCTGGTCTCGCTGGAGATGGGCAAGATCATCATCGAGGGCCGCGGCGAAGTACAGGAGATGATCGACATCTGCGACTTCTCGGTCGGCCTGTCGCGCCAGCTCTACGGCCTGACGATGGCCAGCGAGCGGCCCGGCCACCACCTGCGCGAGATGTGGCACCCGCTCGGCGTCGTGGGGATCGTCAGCGCGTTCAACTTCCCGGTCGCGGTCTGGAGCTGGAACTCCGCGATCGCCGCCGTCTGCGGCGACACGATGGTCTGGAAGCCGGCCTCCGACACGCCGCTGACGGCGATCGCGGTGCAGCGGATCTGCGACGAGGTGATGGCGAAGCACGACGCGTGGGGCGTGTTCAACCTGGTGATCGGCCCGGGCCGCTCGGTCGGCGAAACGCTGGTCAAGGACCCCCGGATCCCGCTGATCTCCGCCACCGGCTCCTGCACGATGGGGCGCCGCATCGCGTCGGTCGTCAACGACCGCTTCGGCCGGATGATCCTCGAACTGGGCGGGAACAACGCCCTGGCGGTGATGGACGACGCGGACCTGGACCTCGCGGTGCGGGCCGTGCTCTTCGGGGCCGTCGGAACGGCCGGTCAGCGCTGTACGACGACGCGGCGCCTGCTGCTCCAGAAAGGGATCGCCAGGCCCTTCCTCGAGCGGCTGGTCAAGGCCTACAAGCAGGTGCGGATCGGCGATCCGCTCGACCCCTCGACCGTGATGGGGCCGCTGGTCAACGCCCAGGCGATCGACGACATGATGGCCGCGCTCGAGGTCGTGCGGAAGCAGAACGGCGAGATCCTCACCGGCGGCCACCGGCTCGACCGGCCGGGCTTCTTCGTCGAGCCGACGATCGTCCGGGCGCGCGCCGACATGCCGATCGTCGCCGAGGAGACCTTCGCCCCGATCCTCTACGCGATCGAGGTGACCGACGTCGACGAGGCGATCCGCGTCAACAACATGGTCCCGCAGGGGCTCTCGTCGTCGATCTTCACCAACAGCCTGCGCGACGCCGAGAAGTGGACCTCGGCCGCCGGCAGCGACTGCGGGATCGCCAACGTCAACGCCGGCACCTCGGGGGCCGAGATCGGCGGGGCATTCGGCGGCGAGAAGGAGACGGGCGGCGGCCGGGAGGCCGGGTCGGACTCCTGGAAGGCCTACATGCGCCGCCAGACCTGCACGATCAACTACGGGCGGGACCTGCCGCTGTCGCAGGGGATCCACTTCGGGGACTGAGGGCGCGGAGCCCGGCGGGCGGGGGCGGGACGGACCGTCCCGCCCCGGCGGCTCCCGGCCCCGGGACGCGGGCGCCCGCCCGCCAGGGGTTGGCGGGCGAACGCCCCCGGAATCTAGGTTAGGATGGTAGGACGTGGTGCCCACGCGTGGGGCACCGCCGCGGCGTCCGGGGGGACCGGACTCCGCAGAGGCCGCGTAGACTGGAGGCAAGACCGCCCCGGATGAGCCCAGAGCATCAGGAACGTCACGATCTTCCGCAGGTTCGGATCAACGAACGGATTCACTTCTCTCCCGTCCGCCTGATCGACGAGGAAGGTGGCCAGGTCGGCATCGTTCCCGTCGAAGACGCGCTGCGCATGGCGCAGGAACGCGGACTGGACCTCGTCGAAGTCGCCCCCGACGCCCGACCGGTCGTCTGCCGCATCATGGACTTCGGTCGCTTCCGGTTCGAGCAGCAGAAGAAGGCGCGAGCGGCGAGCAAGAAGCAGCACACGGTCGAGATCAAGCAGATCAAGTACCGCCCGGCGATCGACGACCACGACTTCGACACCAAGACGAAGAAGGTCCGCGATTTCCTCTCCGAGGGTCACAAGGTCCGCGTCACCGTGATGTTCCGCCGCCGCGACATGCGCCGGCCGGAGAACGGCCAGCGCGTGCTGCAGCAGGTGATCGACACGGTGCAGGACGTCGGCCAGGTCGAGGACCGCTCGCGGATGGACACCGGCCGCGACCTTTCGGTCACGATCGCGCCCGCCAAGAAGGCCGAAGCGCCCGCCAAGGGAAGCGAGGCCCGCGCGTAACCGCGGAGTCCCCGCCGCCTCAGCGGCTGGGCGATCCCGCGGCCTGGGCCACCATGCGCGCCGCCTCCGTGCCCGCGGTGCGGAAGCGTTCGAGTTCCGCCCGGTCGAGCCTCGCCATCAGCGTCACGGCGCCCGCGGTGTCCCCGGAGATGCGCTGGACCCACGCCGAGACCAGCGTCCAGGCCGGGGTCCGCTGCGGTTCGGGGATGCGCTGCAGCAGGCTCCGCGCGGCGACGAACTGCCCGGCGCCGGCGGCGCGAGCCGCGGCCCGCAGGTCGGCTACCGCGGCGAGCCGGGTCAGCCCGTCGACCTCGGCGAGCAGCAGCTTGAGCGAGCGCGCGTCGGGCTCGGCCCGGCAGGCCCGCTCGTCGGGACCGCTGCGCCCGAGCATCCGGCGCGCGGCGTCGAGATCTTCGGGATCGCGCTCGACCAGCGGCCGGCAGGCTGCCCGGTGCAGGTCGACGAAGAGCCGGCGCTGGAAGTTCGCCCGCGCCGTGTCCCCGTCGATCGCGCGGGCCTCACGCGACAGGGCGGCGGCATCGTCGCCGGTGACGGCCGCGACCTCGCGCGCCAGTCCTGCCAGCGACGCATTGGCTCCGGGCGCTGGCTCCGGCGTCGTCTCTTTCGCGGCCGCCGGCGCCGCACGGCCCCGCTTGCCCTTCCGGCCGGCGTCGGACGCCACCACGCGGGTGTCGTTCGCGACCGCCGGGACGACCGGGGCGGGTGGCTCGAGGACCGCGGCGAGGCGCGCCATGGCGTCGATCGCCGGGGCGCTCGAACCGAACTGCCGGCCGCCCGCATCGGCCCGCGCCATCGCACCCAGCTCGCGCGTGAGCCGGTCGGCGGTGGCCGCGTCGGCGACCGGTTTCCCGCGCCGTGCGCGTTCGCCCGGCAGCCGGCGTCCGAGACAGTCGAGCGCCAGCGGAGCGGCCTCGCGCACGAGGTAGCCCCGCCACTGGTCTTCCAGCAGTTCCCCGCGCAGCAGCTCGCCGCCGCAGTTCTGCGGCACGCCGCCGACGGGGCTCCAGGCCAGGACCACGACCCGCCGCAGTTCCGCGAGCGCGGGCTGCGCCGCGATCCAGCGCTGGCGCTGCGCGAAGCGCTGCAGTGCGCCGCGCTGGCCCGCGAGCCGCGCCGGATCCGCCGCCGCGACGCCCGACGCGCGTGCCGCCGCGATCAGTGCGCGGGCTTCGCGGTCGGCCGCGCCGCCGAGGACCGGGCCGGCGTCGACGTCGGGAACGCGCGCCGCGAGCGCCAGCGCCGCGCGCCCGGCGTCGAGGTCGGACTGTCGTCGATCGGCCTCCCAGCGCGCGAGTTCGTCGGCCGCCAGGCCGCAGGTCCCGCCCGCCGCGAGCCGGTCGGCGGCGCGGACCAGCCGCGCCACCGCCTGCGCACGCTCGGCCTCGCTCGCCGCCGGCCAGCCCTGCACCAGCGCTCCTCGGGCCGCCAGCCACGCACAGCGAAGATCGTCGTCGCAGTCGGCGAATCGCTCCGCGCGTTCGCGGCACCGCCCGGGCAGCTTCGCCAGGGCTCCCGCCGCCTCGGCCGGAGCCGGCGCACCGTCCAGCACTGCTCCCAGGTCGACTGCGCGCAGCGGCGCGGCGGCCTCGCGGTCCGCGCTCGACTTCCCCGAAAGTGAGATGGCCAGCGCCGAGGTGCTGGCGAACAACGCCAGGGCCAGCGCCGGCACGAGCCGGGAGCGGGTTTTCATCGGGCCTCCCGCGGCATCGCCGCGCCGGCGGCGACCAGTTGCTCGACCGCGCGCGCCGCGTCGTCGGCCCCGAGCCGGACTCCGCCGCGGTAGCTGGCGGCGGCCCGGTCGAGCGCCACGATCGTGCTCTTGAGGCGCGTCGCCAGCGCCGGGTCGTCCTGCTTCTGGGCCACTTCTTCGAGTTCTGCCAGCGCCCCGCGCGCGAGCTGGTCGGCTTCCTGCGGCACGCCCCCGTGCGCCAGCGCGTCGCGCTTCTGGGTCACGAGGCGATCGCGCTCCTGCTGCACCATGCGGCCGAGGTGGTTCGTGATCAGCGCCTCGATCCACGCGCCGCGCTGGCCGCTTTCGCGTTGCTCCGCGAGCCAGACGGCGGCGCCGCGCTCGCCGTCGCGCGCGGCGCGCATCATCGATTCCGTGCGGGCCTTCCCCTCCTCCGGCGACGGCCGCAGCGCGCCGAGGGCGAGCATCAGGACCAGTCCCAGCGCGGCCACGCCCGCACCCCCCGCCGCGAGCATCCGGCGCGACGGGAGCTTCCCTCCCCCGACCATCTGCCGCGCCTGCTTGCGCGCCTGGCGCATCAGGGGCCCCGCTTCCTCCTCCGACGCGCCGAGCCGGATCGCCTCGCGGCAGGCCGCCACCGCACCGAGCGGGTCTCCGGCCTGGAGCATCGCAGCCGCCTGGTCCAGGTGGGTGACGACCTTGCGCTCCAACCGGGACAAAGCGTCGGTCGCGCGCCGTGCATCCTGGTGCTCCGCCGAGCCTCCGCCCGCCGCCCACTGCTCGAGGGCCTGGCGCAGGCCGGGCAGGTGGTCGGCCCGGGTCGCCGCGCGCAGCGCCGCCGCCTCCGGGCTCTGGTCGACCATCAACGGCCCGGTGAGGGACGGCTCGTCGGGTCCCCGCTCCCGGACCCCGGCAGCCGAGGCCAGCGCCGCCAGCGCCGCCTGGTCCTGGCTGACGCGGTCCCGGGTGTCCTCGCCGATCAGCCCCCAGCCGGCAACCGCGACCCCCTCCGCCCCGCACACCACGCGATCGGCTGCGAGCAGGCCGTGGACCCAGCCGTGCTGGTGGGCCTGGCCGACCCGCTTCTTCAGCTCGGCCAGGGCCCCCAGCGCGGCGCCGCCCCCCTGGGCGATCCGCTCCGAGAGCCGCTCGCCGTCCGGGACCTCGTCCAGCACGACCCGGCCGAAGGCCTCGTCCCGGAGGACGCGGCGCACGGTCCCCCAGAGCGCCTCCTGGTCGACGTCGAGCGCCGGGGCCGGGGCCGAGTCCGGGAGGAAGAAGACGATCGCGACGCCGCGGCCGGACCCCTGGGCCAGCCCTGCCTGGATCCCGCCGAGCGTCTCCAGCACCGTCACCAGCGTCCAGTTGCCCGCGATGGTCGTGCCGGGCGCGAGTTCGAGGGTTGTCTCCGTCGGCACACGAACCTCCCACGGCCAAGCCGCTGCCGGGGCGGAATATAGGTTTCCGGGGGGCCCGGGTCAGCGGGTCGAAACCGTCGCCACGAGGTCCAGCGACCCCACCGGCTGGCGGAGCGGGGAGATCCGCAGTTCGGGGGGGAGCTTCCGGAACGCGTGGGTGTCCCCGACGACGACCGCGTGCCCGCCGTGCGCGGCCACCCAGTCCGGCAGGTCGGTCAGTTCGAGGTCCGCGCCCGAGCGGTCCTTCGAGCTCGGCGCATCCGGGTGGTCAGGATCGGCCGCCGCAGGTAGAAGCCCAGGCCCGGCGGGTACTGTGCCTGGAGGACCACGACCGGGTCCTCGGGGCCGAAGCCGCCGGAATCCAGCTCCTCCCGTGCCACGCGCGCCACGTCGGCCGAATGCTCGATGCTCTTCGTGAATCGCTCGGGCTCCCGGCGCAGTACCGCCAGCAGGGACGCCAGCAGCACGGCGGTCGCGATCCCGGCGGCGCGCCGCGGCGGGGTCCACGCCGCGAAGCGCCGGGCGACACGCACCCCGGCCGGGACCGCGATCCCGAAGATCAGCGGGACCGTGTAGAACGGCATCCGGCTCACGCTCAGCGTGAAGACGACCAGTCCCGCCACGACCCAGCCGACGAGCAGCCGCCGCAGCGCCCGACCGCCCTCGACCGCGGGCGGCTCGCGCAGCGCCGCGATCCCCCACGGCGTCCACGGGAGCGCCCCGCCGACGAGCGTCAGCAGCGGCAGCCAGGCCGGGCCGGCACGGTTGAAGCGGTTCGTGAAGACGCGATCGATCACTTCCGCTCCGAGGAACATCTGCAGCCGCGACGGATCGTCCACGATCATGGCCGCGTACCAGCCGAGCCCGACGCCGACGAAGAGGACCGCGGAGACGGCGTCGATCCAGCGCTCGCCGGTGCGCGGCCCGGCACGCAGCGGCCAGGCCAGCGCCACCCCCGCGAGCGGCAGCAGCCCGGGCGGCCCCTTGGCGAGGAACGCGGCACCGAGCGCCAGCCACATCCAGCGCACGGCCGCGCGGCGCCCCGCCGGGTCGGTCAGCGCGCGCGCCGCGCAGGCGATCGCCACCGCCTCGGCGGCGGCGAGCACCGCGTCCGTCGACAGCACGCTCGCGGCGGCGTAGGGCAGCAGCGACGTCGCCAGCGCCAGCGCCGCACCCAGCCCCGCGCGCTCGCCTCCGCCCCAGCGGCGGCCGAGGGCATAGGCCGCGACGATCGACGTCGTGAACGCGAGTGCGAGCCCGGCGCGCGCACCCCACTCGTTCTGGCCGAAGAGCCCCATGCCCGCCGCCGAGAGCCAGTAGGTCAGCGGCGGCTTCGTCAGGTGCGGCCGCCCGTCGAGCGTCGGGTACCAGGGGTTGCGCGCGACCAGCATCTCGCGCGAGGCCTCGCCGTAACGCCCCTCGTCCGGATCGGCGAGCGGGCGCGTGCCGAGAAAGAGCCCGCTCCACGAGAGCGCCGCGAGGATCAGCAGCGCGGCCCGTCTCCGGCTCACGCTCGCGCCGCCCGCGATCGCTCGAAGCGCTCCACGAGTGCGTCCACGAACGCCGGGTGATCGGTGACGGCCGGGACGCGGACGAAGCACTCGCCGCCCGCGTGATGGAAGGTCTCGGCCCCCTGCGCGCCGATCTCCTCGATCGTCTCGAGCCCTTCGGTCAGGAACCCGGGCGTCACCACCGCCACCGAACGCACCCCGCGCTGCGGCAACTCCGCGAGCAGTGCGGCGGTCGCCGGCGCGAGCCAGCGCTCCGGACCGAACCGCGATTGGTAGGCCAGCGTGGCCTGCGCGGGATCCCACCCGAGGCGGGCCAGCAGCGCGTCCGTAGTGAGGCGGCAGTCGGCCTGGTAGCGGCCCTTCTCGCGCCGGTCGTAGCGCACGGGGATCCCGTGGAACGAGACGACGAGGTGACCGGGGCGCGCGCCGGCCGCCGCGAACGCCTCCTCGCAGCGCGCTGCCTGGGCCTCGATGAAGCCCGGGGCGTCGGGCGCGACGAGCGCTCGCCGGATCCGCGCCGGCCCGCCCCGCGCGGCGTTCTCGCGCGCGATCCCGGCGGCGAGCCGCAGGATCGTCCCGGTGGCCGAGCTGGTGCGGTGCGCGAAGAGCGGGACGAGGTAGATCTCGCGCTCTCCCTCCGCGAGAGCGCGCTCGAGCTCGTCCGCAAGCGACGGCCGGCCGTAGCGGTAGGCGATCCGCACCTCCGCCGCGTCGCCCAGCTGCGCCGCGAGCGCGTCGGCGACCCGCTGCGTGCCGACCGCCAGCGGCGACCCGCCGGCTTCCCAGATCGACCGGTAGAGCTCGGCGACGCGTGCCGGGCGGCGGCGCAGGACGATGCCGCGCAGGACCGGCTGCCAGAACCACCTTGGGAAGTCGACGACGTCGGGATCCGACAGGAACTCCTCGAGAAACGCCCGGACCGCGTCCGCGTCGGGACGCTCCGGGGTGCCGAGGTTGACGACGAGGGCGAGCGGTCGATTCATGGGTCGGTTCGCGGGACCGAAGCGCCTGCATCCGCTCGACCCGCTGTGCGCATCATGCCATTCTCGCGCCGTGCGTGCCCTCGCGCCGTCAGCCGGGTTGCTCCTCGCCGGCGTACTCCTTGCGGGGTGCGAACGGCCGGCTTCCGCACCCGCCTCGCCCGCCACGCCGGCCCCGGCTTCCTCACCCGCCCCCTCCCTGCCCGCCACCGAGCCCGCGCCGGTCGCGAGCGCCGCGGGCGACGCCTCCGGGACGCCGGTCGCGCCGGCCGACCTGGCGTGGCCGAAGGGGTTCGTGCTGCGGCGCAGCGGCGCGATCGGCGGCAGCGTCGCCCCCGCCGCGTGGTACGAGTTTGCCGTCGACAACCTGGGCCCGGTCGACGCCACGCGCAGCGCGCTCGACGCGCTCGCCGCCGCGGCCGGACCGAACGCCCTGTCGGACCTCGCGCCCGCGGGCGACGGGAAGAGCGCGATCGGCCAGGTCCGCGGAGCGGGACTCTCGGCGGTGGTCGCTGCGTCCGCCGACGGGAGCGGCAGCACCGTGCGGGTCACGCTCGAGCGACTGCGCTGACCCGCGCCCCGGTGCGGCGCGCTAGCGCGGCAGGGACCAGCCGCGGACCACCGTGTGCGTCGCTTCCAGGCGCACCAGGACGTCGATCCACATGCTGGCGCTCGCCGGCACGCTCGTGAGCCTGCCTCGCCGCCACCAGGTGTTCGCGGGCGCGGTCGTACTGCCGCGCGTCCCCCTCGGCGAGCAGGCGGCCGGCGAGGTGCAGGTGGAGCCGCCCTGCGACGCGCGGGTTCGCCGGCTCGGCCACGGTGGCGGCCCGCGCCAGCGCCTCGGGCGCGGCCGCCAGCACGAATCCCGGCGAGCCGTCGAGGCGGTGCGCGAGCCGCTCGATCTCGTCGGCGGCGAGGCAGACCTCGACGAACGCCGACGCGTCCGATCCCGCCTCGGCGTGATCGAGCGCGCGACGGCGCCACTCGTGCCGCTCGTGCTCGTCGACGACCTCGAGCAGCCGCCGGTAGCTCGTCTCCCCCGGCTCGGCGAGGAACCCCTCCCAGGCCGCCTCGATCGCCTCGCGCCGCCGGTCGAGTCGCGACAGCAGGCCGATCCGGAGGTCCTCGATCTCGGCCCGCGCGCTCCCGGTCGCGCGGCGCCGGCCCCGATCGACCCAGCGCAGCGCGTCCTGGAGCCGCCCCTCGTGCGACAACCGCACCGCGGCGGCGAGGATCTCCGAGCCGTGCGCCCCCTCCGGGTCGCAGTTCTCGAGAAAGGCGTCGAGATCGCTCCGGGCCTCGGCGACCTCGCGCAGTGCCGCGCGGACGCGTTGCGACACCGGGTCGCTCCCGGCCTCCGCGCCCTCGCCGAAGAGCGACCCCGAGCGCGTCGCCGAGCGCGCCTCGAGCACCGGGCGCAGAAGCCCCTGCAGCGTCTCGAGCCCGATCGGGCCGAGCGTGTCGCGGGACTCGAGGACCAGGCCGGCCAGCGACCGGCCGCCATCCTCCATCAGCCAGCCGAAGATCTCGCGCGCCAGCTGCGGCCGGTCGCGGCCGGGAAGGTCGGCCCAGCGGCGGGACCAGTCGAAGAGAATGTCGCGGGCCGCCAGGCCCAGGGCCCCGTCGCGGTCGTCGGCCTCGTCGATCCGCTCCCACGTCATCCACGCCGTCTCGAGCAGCACTTCGAGCGCCAGCTCGGGCTGGCCGCCGACGACGAGCCGCCCGACGGAAGCCGCGATCTCGCGCATGTCGGCCGCGACCCGGGGCGATTCCCAGCGCGTCAGCGGGCGCCCGGGCCGCAGGGCGGCACGCGCCGCCTGCCGGAACAGGCGCAGGTCGAGGTTGGCCGGGTCGCCGGCGCGCGCGGTGATTCGCGTCTCGAGCAGCGCGTCGGCCGCCGCCAGCTCCGCCAGGACCTCGCAGAGCTCGGCCTTGGGAAAGCCGAGCAGGCGGTCCCGCAGGAGCCGGCGCCGCTCGGCCCGCTCGGCGCGATCGACCTGGGCCTCGGCCGGCAGGGACGGCCGCGGCGCCGGCGCGAACTCACCTTCCGCATCGTCCCGCGGGGCCGGCACGGCCGCCGACGGCGCCAACTGGTCCGGCTGAGGGGCCCCGCGCGACATTCCGGCCAGCCGCTCGACCGCCTCCGGGTCCCCGATCAGGGAGAGCAGCACCGCGCCGACGTGCCAGCAGGTCCCGCGGGGGTAGGGGCAGGAGCACTCGGCTTCGAGTTCGCCGTCGTGCAGGCGGATCACGCAGTGGTAGGGCACGTCCCGCGACCCCGCGACGTGGGCCCGCAGCGCGCCGCCGTCGACCCAGACCTCCTCGATCCGCCCTTCCTGCGCGTAGTCCGTGGCCCGCCGGGCGATGTGGTCCCGGCCCAGGAGGGCCGTGACGTCGGCCGCGGTCATCTGCTGGATGTGGCGGATCACCGGGTGGGACGTCACAGGGGCCTCCGGCAAGGGGCCCCGGCCGGGCCACGGCCGGGGCGCACGGGACAAGCCTCCCGCAGGGCAGGAACCTATCTTCCCACGGGGCTGTTGACGATGGCGCGTGTCCCTTCCGGAAAGGCCCAGTGGGCCGCCCTGCGCGGAGACTACGCCGCGGCGGGGGAGCTCTATCGCCTCTCCGGCCGGCTCGACCGGGCGCTCGAGATGTACCAGCGCGCGCGTCAGCACCGGCCGGCGGCCGAGGTCGCGGCCGAGCTGGGCGAGCACGCGGTCGCCTCGCGCGAATTCGAGCTCTCCGGGCTGTTCCTGGACGCCGCCGAGTCGGCGCTGCGGGCCGGCGATCGGGAACGGGCCGCGCGGATGTTCGTCGAGGCCGGCCAGGCCCGGCGCGCCGCGGAGATCCTCGAGGCCGGCGGGCGCCTCGCCGACGCTGCCGCGCTCTATGACCACGCCGGCGACCCGCTGCGCGCGACGCGCCTCTATCTCGACGCGCGCCAGGCGGAGAAGGCGGAGCGCACGCTCGAGGCGGTGCTGAAGTCCGGAACCGGGTTCCAGGAAGCACGCGAGGTCCCCGCGCTCGCGGCGCGGTGCGGGCAGCTGCTGCTCGCCAGCGGGTTCCCCGATCGCGCGGCGCTCTGGTATGAGCGCGCCGGACGCCCGGCGGACGCGGCCCGGGCGTGGGAGCGCGCCGGCCGCCCCGCCGCGGCGATCGAGTCGCTGCTGGCCGCCGGATCGGTCGAGCGCGCGATCGAGGTCGCTGAGACGACCGGTCCGGGCGAAGTCGATTCCGCCCTGATGGCGGAAGCCTTCCGCGCCGCCGGACGCTGGGCCGAAGCGGCATCGCTCTACCTCGAGGCCGGCCAGCCCGCGGCGGCTGCCGAGTGTCTCGAGCGGCTGGGCTGCCTGGTCGAGGCCGCGTCGGCATACGAGGCGGCGGGCGACCTGCTCTCGGCAGCCGCGGCGGAAGAACGGGCCGGCAACACCGAATCGGCGGCCGACCTCTACCGGCGCCACGGCGCGCTGCACGACGGGGCGCGCTGCTACCGGACCTGCGGCCGCCTCGCCGAGGCGGCGGCGTTGTACGAGGAGGCACGCGATCGCCTCTCCGCGGCCGAGGTGCTCGAGGACCTCGGGGACCCGGACCGCGCGATCCAGCTGCTGCAATCGATCCCGGCCGACGACGATCGCGCCGTCGCCGCCTCCCTGCAGCTGGCCCGCCTGCTCGAGAAGAAGGGGATGGACCCGCTGGCGGTCGACCACTACCGCCGCGCGCTCGCCGCGCAGCTCTCGCCGCGGCAGGCGGCTGACACCTGGTACCTGCTGGCCGCCAACCTCGAGCGCAACGGGCGCTTCCGCGAGTCGACGCAGGCGCTGCGCCGGGTCCTGGCGCTCGACATCCACTACCGCGACGCCGCCGCGCGCCTGGCCGCGCTCGAGGCGAAGAGCGGCCAGTCGGCCGGGCCGCGCACGCCGCTCGCGGACCGCTACCGTATCGACGGCGAGCTGCCGCATCTCGGGCCGGGGCGCTCGCTCGTGGCGTGGGACGCCGTGATGGCGCGCCCCGTGATCCTGCGGCGGCTCGGTCCCGAGACCGTTCCCGAGGGGCCGGCCACCGAGCGCGTGCTGGCCGACGTGCGCCGCACCGCGCGCCTGCACCACCCGATCATCGCCGCGATCCACGAGGCCGGGCGCGACGAGCAGGGGGTGTACATCGTCCAGGAGCACGTGGCGGGACAGCCGCTGCGGCACCTCCTGCAGCACGAAGGGCCGCTCGACGTGCCGCGCGCGGTGCACCTGCTGACCCAGCTCGCCGAGGCGCTCGACTACGCGCACGGGCTGGGCCTGCTGGCGCGGACGCTGCGCCCCGAGACGGTCTTCGTGACCCCCGCCGGCGACGCACGGATCGTCGACTTCGGCCTCGCGCTGCGGGCCGCCGAGGGACAGTCCCCGTCAGCGGCCTACCGTCCGCCGGAGGCCGGCCGGGCCGAGCGGATGGACCCCTCCTCCGACATCTATCTCATCGGGGTCCTGACCTGGGAGATGCTCTTCGGCGCCCCGCCCCCGGTCCCCACTCCCGGGCAATTCGACCCGCCCGAGGTCCCGAATCTCCCCGAGCGCCCGCTGCCCGAGGTCCTGCGGCGGGTGCTGTCGGAGTGCCTCGCCCCCGACCGCGCGCAGCGGATCGGCTCGGCCCAGAAGCTGCTCGAGGAGCTGCACGGGACGAACCTGCTCCCCGGCGCGCTGCTGGCCAACCGCTACGAGATCCGGCGCGAGCTGGGGCGCGGCGGGATGGGAACGGTCTTCGCCGCGCGCGACCTCGTGCTCGACGAACCGGTCGCGCTGAAGGTGCTGGCGGGTCCGCTCGACGAGGGGACCGAGCGGCGCTTCGTGCAGGAGATCCGCCTGGCGCGGCAGATCAACCACCCCAACATCGTGCGCGTCCACACCCTCGAGCGCTGGCGCGAGCTGCGCTTCATCGTGATGGAGTACATCGACGGCGTGGACCTCCGGAAGTGGTCGGCCGGCAAGCAGCCGATCCCGCTCGGCAAGGCGCTCGAGATCCTCGCCGGCGTCGCGGCCGGGCTCTCGGCGGCGCACCGGCTGGGGATCGTGCACCGCGACGTGAAGCCCGAGAACGTGCTGATCGACCCCGACGCCCGGCCGCGGCTGGTCGACTTCGGGATCGCGCGGCAGGGGGACGTGCACCTGACCCGCGAGGGGCTCGTGATGGGCTCGCCGGCGTACATGGCGCCGGAGCAGATCCGGGGCGAGGCCGCCGACACCCGGGCCGACCTCTACGCGCTCGGCGTGCTGGCCTATTTCCTGATCGCGGGGCGCGAGCCGTTCGCCTCGGAGAACGTCGCCGAGGTCCTGCGCGACCAGCTGGAAACGCCGCCCCCGCCGCTCCACGCGCTGCGCCCCGGCGTGCCGCTCCCGATCGAGGAGCTGGTTGCCCGGCTGCTGGCCAAGGACCCCAACCGGCGCCCCTCGTCGATCTTCGCCTTCCTCGAGGAGCTGGCCGCGGTCCGGTCCGGGATGACGGTCGTCATGGCGTAGTAGACTGCCCTCCCTTCCCGGGAGGTGTCCCCCTTGAAGACGATCATCGAGCCGTTCCGGATCAAGTGCGTCGAACCGATCGGCATGAGCACGCCGGCCGAACGAGAAGCGGCGCTGGCGCGCGCGTCCTGGAACCTCTTCCGTCTCCGGGCAGCCGAGATCACGATCGACCTGCTCACCGACTCCGGCACCGGCTCGATGAGCTCGACGCAGTGGGCGGCGATGATGCTGGGCGACGAGTCGTACGCCGGCGCGCGCTCGTGGGAGCGGTTCGAGGCCGCGGTGAAGGACATCTTCGGCTTCGCCGAGGTGATCCCGACGCACCAGGGGCGCGCCGCGGAGCGGATCCTGTTCACGACCGTCCTGAAGCCGGGCGACATCGTGCCCTCGAACACCCACTTCGACACGACGCGGGCCAACATCGAGGCGACCGGGGCGAAGGCGGTCGACCTGCTGATCCCCGAGGGGCTGCAGCCGGGGCTGATCCACCCCTTCAAGGGGAACATGGACGTGGCTCGCCTGTCGCGGCTGCTCGACGAGCCCGGGCGCGCGCGGGTGCCGCTCGTGATGCTGACGATCACCAACAACTCGGGCGGCGGACAGCCGGTCTCGCTGGCCAACATCCGGGCCGTCTCGGCGGTCTGCCGGGCGCACCGGATCCCGTTCTACATCGACGCCTGCCGCTTCGCCGAGAACGCCTGGTTCATCAGGACGCGCGAGGAGGGGCAGGCCGGGCGCTCGCCGCTCGAGATCGCGCGCGAGGTCTTTTCGCTGGCCGACGGCTGCACGATGTCGGCCAAGAAGGACGGGATCGCCAACATCGGCGGGTTCCTCTGCACCAACGACGCCGAGCTCGCGCGCCGGCACAAGGACCTGCTGATCCTGACCGAGGGGTTCCCGACCTACGGCGGGCTCGCGGGACGCGACCTGGACGCGATCGCGGTCGGGCTGCACGAGGCGCTCGACGAGGACTACCTGCGCTACCGGATCGTCTCGACCCAGTACGTCGCCGACCACATCGCCGCGCTGGGGGTGCCGATCGTGCAGCCTCCCGGAGGCCACGCGGTCTTCATCGACGCCCGGGCGATGCTGCCGCAGATCCCCGCGCTGGAGTACCCCGGCCAGGCGCTGGCCTGCGAGATGTACCGCGTCGGCGGGATCCGCAGCTGCGAGATCGGGTCGGTGATGTTCGCGTCGAAGGACCCGGCCACCGGCAGGGAGGTCGCCGCGCCGATGGAACTCGTGCGCCTGGCGATCCCGCGCCGGGTCTACACCCAGTCGCACATGGACTACGTGGTCGAGGCGATCGGCGAGGTCCACGCGCACAGGGACCGGCTGCGCGGGGTGAAGATCGTCGAGCAGGCGCCGTTCCTGCGGCACTTCACCGCGCGGTTCGAGCCGCTCGGGGGACCGGCCGCGCGCTGAACGGACGCGCGGCGCGCGGCGCGCCCCGAGGAGGGGCGATTGCCCCCGCGAGACGTCGCGACGCAACGACGCCACGGCCCGCCCGCGGCCGCCTTGCGGCGAAGCCGGGCTTCCCCACTTTTCCGGGCGCGCGGCGGCTGTTCATCGCGGCCGGCACCGGCCAACCTCGCGCCCGGGAGGATTCCTCGATGGCGCGACGGACCGACGACCTGCGGCAGGCGGTGGGGGCCGCACTCCGGCGGCTGCGGAACCAGGGGCACTTTTCGCTCGACGACATCCAGCACGGGACGACCGAACAGGGGGTGCGCGTCACGCGATCTCACCTGTCGCGGGTCGAGACCGGGCAGGCCGAACTCTCGCTGCCGCGGTTCCTGGCGCTCGTGCGGGTGCTCGGCGAGCCGGCCGGCGAGGTGACGGAATCGCTGGCGGCGCTGGTCGACGGGGCCCGCGAGCCGGATGCCCCGGAAGCCGAGCGGCTGGCGCTGGCGATGCGGCTCCCCGATCCGGCGCGGGCCGCGCTGCTGTTCCGGGGCGCGGTGGCGCGCGGCGCGGGCGAATTGACCGAGGAGGCGCTGGCGCGCTGGGCTGACGCCGAGGCGGCCCTCGGCCGCTGGGCGGCCTGCGAGCGCGCCCTGTCGATGGCCCTCGGGCCGGCCACGCGCGGCGAACCGCGCCGCCTGCTGCGGCTCGCGGTGGCGCACCTCGGCGCGGGACGGCCGGGACTGGCCTTCGCGCTCGGCCGGGCCTCGCGCGACGGCTCCGCAGCCGGCCGCGCGCTCGAGGCGGCGGCGCTCCTGGAAGCGGGGCGCGCGGCGGACGCCGCCGCAGCGCTCGAGGCCGGCAGCGACGGGAAGGCCGAGGGGCCGCTCCTGCTGCTGCTCGGCGAGGCGAGGCGCCGCGGCGGGCAACCGCGGGCAGCGCTCCACGCGCTGCGCGCGGCGCTCCAGCGCGGGGCGGACGAGGTGACCCGGGCCGAAGCCCTGATCGTCGAGGCCCGCGTCCTTGCAGACCTGCGCCGCGCCGGTCCGGGGCTGCGCGCCGCGCACGAGGCGCGCACCCTGGCGCGGCGGCTCGGCCGGCCGGAGATGCTGGCCCGGACGCACTTCGAGGCCGCACGCCTGCACAAGCTCGCGGCGGAGGCCGACGACGCGCGGGCGGCGCTCCGGGCGGCCCGGGTGCTGCTCGGAAGGCTGGGGACGGACCGCCGCGCGCCGCGTGCGCTGCCGCTGCAGGCGTTGTGGGCCGCGGCGCGGACCGCGGACGCGGGCGCCCCGGCGGACGCCGGACGGAGGGACCCGGACGGACCCTAGGGCGCCAGGCCGAGCAGCCCGAGCAGCGCGGGCAACTCGTCGATCCGGACATCCCCCTGGATGCGGTATCCGACGACCGGAACACCCGCAGCGCGCCCGGCGGCAACGTCGAGCTGGGTGTCTCCCACGAGCACGACCTCGCCCGGCGCCAGGCCGAGCCGCTCGAGGGCGAGCAGGACCACTGCCGGATCGGGCTTCCCGCGCGGTACCTCGTCGCCGCCGGCGATCGTCCCGACGAGCGGGGCGAGCCCGAGCTGGGCCAGCACGCGCCGGGTCAGCGCCACGGGCGAGTTGGTGACGACGGCGATCGGGACGCCTGCCGCGGCGATCGAAGCGACCGTCGCGGGCGCCCCGTCGATCGCGCGCACGAGCCCGAGGTGCTCGAGGAACCCGGCGTCGTACTCGCGGGCGAGGCGGGCGATCTCCTCTCCCGGGAAGAAGGTCCTCACGTCGGCCGCGATCCCCTGCCCCCAGGACGCGCGCACCGGAGCCGGACCGAGGGGCGCGAGGCCCCGCCGCGCCCGGCAGCCGTCGAGCACCGCGACCCAGGCGTCGAAACTGTCGGCAAGGACGCCATCGAGGTCGAAGAGGACCCCCTTCGGGGGGCGCGGAAGTACGGAGACCGTCACGGGGGATACTCCTTCGCGATATCCGGGTCGCGGTCCCGCCATTCTGCCGGGACCGATCGCATACCGCCGAGGCCCACCGGCCGGGGCGATTGGCTTAATCACCGGTCCGTTTCGGTCGTTTCACCGGTTCGGCGTGGCGTTCGAACTCTCAGAACTGCTGTCGTCAACTACTCAAGATGTTGTTAAGAAGCCACTTAGTGGTATCTTTAGCGGTCTTCCGGAAGAGGCATGGATATTGCTTACCAGTACGCCATGGGGGACTTCCATCTACTGGTCGTCGACGACGACGACCTTGTCGCGTGGGCCTTGGGGAAGGCCGCAGCGCTGTGTCACGTCGAGGTCAGCGTTGCCGCCACGGGCTCGGCCGCCCTCGCGCGGGTGCGCGCGGCCAGCTATGACATGGCCTTCGTCGACATCCACCTGCCCGATGCGAACGGACTCGACCTGATGCAGCAGATTCGCGAGCTGTCGCCGGCGACCCGGATCGTCGTGCTCAGCTCGGATGCGACGCCGTCCAACCGGGAGTGCGCCTTCGCCCGCGGGGCCTGGCAGTTCATCGAAAAGCCCTTCGACCTCTGCGAGATCGCGCAGGTGCTCGGTGACTGCACGGGGCCGGTCGACGAGCGGCGCGAAGGCAAGCGGACCTTCTGCCGCCTGCCGCTGCGGATCGACGTCGTGGACCGGGGTTGCGCCGCCGCCCCCTGCTCGTTCGAGGCCACGGCGACGGACCTCAGCGACGGCGGCCTCAGGATCCACACCGCCTTCGACCTGCGGCCCGGGCAGTTCGTCCGGCTGCACGCCTCGAAGAGCGAGGACCCCTCGGCGTTGATGCTGCGGACCGGCTGCGACGCGCAGGTGGTGTGGGTCGCACCGGGAAGCCAGTTCCGGCTGGCGGGTCTCGCCTACACCGCAGGAGCGCGGCCCTGACCCAACCGGGGCAGGCCGGCCCCGCTTCGCTCCCCGCTAGTCGCCGTGGCACTTCGCGCAGAGCGGCTTCTGCCGGCCCCCCGCGGTCGTGTCGTAGGGGTTCGGGATCCGGTACGAACCCGAGGCGATCCCTTCCTGGCTCCACAGCTCGATCTTGAAGTCCCACCGGCCCGACGCGGGGCCTGACGACGCGTGCGCGCGGTGGCACGACAGGCAGGTCACCTTCGCAACGGAGGGGGTGGGGCCGGTCGAGGCGGTCGTCATCCCCGCGGCCTCGTAGGGAACCAGCGGCTCGTAGGATTCGCTCGCCACGCCGTCGCTGAAACCGGTTCCGCGGTAGGCGTTGTAGGTCTGGATCATCTCGGGCTCGAGGACCGCGTCGATCGGGTGCTGGAAGGCGGAGCCGCTCGTCTCGTCGTGGTAGCGGCCGTGGCAGTTTCCACACCAGGCGCTCATCCCGCCCCGGAAGGCGGTGTGGTTCGTCGGCGCCTCCGGCGTGCCGTCGAGATCGATCCCCGTCGCATCGGGGGCGTCGGTCGTGAACTGGAAGACGTGGTTGTTCGCGCGGCTCGCGCTGGAGTCGCGTCCGTACAGCAGGCGGAAGTGACCGAACTTGCCGTGCGGATCGTGACACGACGTGCAGCCCATGGCCGCGGAAGGGTAGCTGCCGCCGGGAGCGTTCGCGTGGAGCGAGTCGGCCGCCAGCCCGAAGTCGATCGAGACCAGATTGTGGCCCGCCGCGTCGCCGCGGATCCAGTTGGCCGGGAGGGCGCCGCCCGGGCCGTCGTTCAGGTTGTCCTCGGTGAGGAAGATGAACGGGCCGCCACCGAACATGCGGCCCGGCAGCGTCGGCGACTGCCCCCAGCTGTTGCCGTTGCTCGTGCCGTGGCAGTTGAGGCAGATGTCGGTGGCGTTCGCCCCCTTGAGCAGGTAGTTGGTCGGGTTGAAGGCCTGCTGGGGATCGTGCATCGTGTGGCATCCCCCGCACGCCGCCACGCCGCCGGAGTGAAAGGCCGACGCCGGCTGGCCCGTCAGCGCGGCGAGCCGGCGAGTCCGGCGAGTCCGGCGCAGAGACCCCGAACCGCAGCCCGGATCGCGGCGCGCCACCCGTTGCCCTGCTTCGAACGAACCGATCGTCCCATCCGGACTCTCCGTGCTTCGGGCCCGTCACTCCAGCCCGTACTTCTTGATCTGGTACCGCAGGGAATCGTAGGTCATTCCGACCAGCTTGGCCGCCAGAGTCTTGTTCCCCCCCGCCTTGGCCAGCGCCTGCTCGATCAGCTGCCGCTCGACCGCCTCGAGCGAAAGGCCCTCGTCGGGGAGGGTGAACTCGAACCCCCGCCCGCCCCCCGAGGGGGCGACGGGGGCCGAGGCCCCGCTGATCTCGCGCGGCAGCTGCTCGGGGAGGACGGTGGCCCCCCGTCCGAGCACCACGATCCGCTCGACGACGTTGCGCACCTCCCGGACGTTCCCCGGCCAGTCGTACGCGGTGAGGCGCCGCTCGGCCTCGGGACTGAAATCGGTCGGTCCCTGCCGCTTGTACTTGGTCAGGAACCGGCCGAGGAAGTACCGCGCCAGGACGAGGATGTCCTCGCGGCGCTCGCGCAACGGCGGCAGGTGGAGCGGGAAGGCGCTGAGCCGGTAGAAGAGATCGCGCCGGAAGGTCCCGTTCTCCACGGCGACCTCGAGGTCCCGGTTCGTCGTCGCGAAAACGACGGCCTCGATCGGGATGTCGTGCCGGCCGCCGATCCGGCGGGCCTGCCGTTCCTCCAGCACCCGCAGCAGCTTGCTCTGCAGGGACAGCGGCATGTCGCCGATCTCGTCGAGCAGGATCGAGCCCCCGTGCGCCAGCTCGAACAGCCCCTTCTTCTCCGACTTCGCATCGGTGAACGCGCCCCGCTCGTGCCCGAACAGCTCGCTCTCGACCAGGTTCTCCGGCATCGCCGCGCAGTTGATCCCGACGAACGGGGCGACCTTGTCATCCCCGTCGCCGTGCATCGCGGCGTGTGCGAAGCGGGCGAACATCTCCTTTCCGGTCCCGCTCTCCCCGGTGATCAGGATCGTGTTCACCCCGGCCTCGGCCAGCCGTCCGACCTCCTCCTTCAGCGCTTCCGTGGCCGGCGAGACGCCGATGATCGGGCGCTCGACGATCTCCGCGTTCATCCGGCGGAGGGAGTCGACCTGATCTCGCAGCGAACGCTTCTCGAGGACGTTGCCGACGACGATCTTGACCTCCTCGAGGTCGAACGGCTTGGTCAGGTAGTCCGCGGCGCCGAGCTTCATCGCGCGCACGGCGGTCTCCGCGCTGTCGTCGGCGGTCAGCATGATCGCCTGCGCGGTGATCCCCTCCTCGCGCATCTCCTGGAGCAGTTCGAGGCCGCTCTTCCCGGGCAGGTTGACGTCCAGCAGGGCGACGTCGGGCACGAAGCTCCGCGCGGCCTCGAGCACCGCGGCCGGGTCGTGCTCGACGCGCGTCTCGTAGCCGTCCTGCCGCAACGCGCGCCCCAGCATCGAGCCGATCAGCTCGTCGTCGTCGACGACGAGGATCCGCCCCTTCGGCTTCCCTTCCTTCACGATGCGCTCTCCGCCCCCGAAGCCCGGGCCGGCACGCGGACCGTGAAGACCGCACCGCCGCCCGGGTTCTCCCCGACGCGTAGGGTACCACCCTGCTGCTCGGTCAGCTGACGCGAGATCGCGAGCCCGAGGCCGGTCCCCTTCCCCTTGGTCGTGAAGAACGGCTCGAAGATCTTCTCGCGGTGCTCCGGCGCGACGCCCTTCCCGGTGTCCGCCACCTCGATTCGAACCATGCCGTCCGGATCCGCGCCCGTACGCACCGCGAGCGTGCCGCCGTCCGGCATCGCTTCCAGGGCGTTGAGCAGCAGGTTCACGAGCACCTGCTCGAGCTGCGACGGGTCGGCAACGGCAACGGTGCCCCCGGACTGTTCCCGCACCAGCCGGACCGGACGCGGGTGGTCGGGCGAGAGGCGCGGGTCGCGGCCGTACAGGGACAGGCTCGACGAGATCAGCGCATCGACGTCGACGTCAGCCGGCTGCGGCCGCGGCGGGCGGGCGAAGGTCAGGAAGCTCCGCATCAGGCTCTCGACCCGGCCAACCTCCTGCCGCACCTTCCGCGCCACGTCGCGGTTCTCTTCCGTCATCGACTCCTCGCCGGCCAGGATCTCCATCGCGACCTTGATCCCGGCCAGCGGGTTCTTGATCTCGTGAGCAAGGCCCGCCGACAGCCGGCCGAGGACCGCCATCTGCTCCGAGCGCTGGCGTTCCGCGATGTGCTCCTTCAGCGACGACGCCATGTTGTTGAAGGCTTCCCCCAGCTGCCCGAACTCGTCCGAGAGCGTGACCACGCGGTGATCGAGATCGCCCGCCGACAGCTTCCCCGTCGAATGGAGCAGGATCCCCAGCGGGCGGGTGATCCCGCGCACGAAGACGAAGCCGAGCCCGATCGAGACCAGGGGCCCGGCGGCGAGCAGGAGCAGCAGCGCGTAGGTCGTCTGGCGGATGCTCGCCAGCGCCCGTTGCGTGCTGGACTCGAGCCGCGCCCCCGTGAGCGCGATCATCTCGCTGACCTGCTCGATCAGGTCCTCCCCGACCTGGAAGGCGTTGTCGCTCTCCGCGCGCACCCGCTCCTCACCGGCCCGGACCGTGATGACGCGGCTGATCGCTTCCTGGTAGTCCGTCGTCCGGCGCGCCAGGTCATCGAGGCGGGCCGTGGTCGCCTGGTCGTGGTGGCAGTCGGAGCAGGTGCGCATCACGTGCCCCATGCTCTGGACGTGCGAGACGACCGTGTCGGTGTCGCGCGCGAAGCGCGTCCCGCGCAGCGCCAGGTCGGTCTGCACCCGCCGGATCTGGATCAGGTAGTGCTCCCGGAGGATCTCGACCTGGTGCAACATGATCAGGTTGTCCAGCCGGCTCGTGGTGCTGCCGATCAGGTGCAGCACGTAGAGGCCGCCTCCCAGGAACAGGATGGCGTAGATCGTCAGGCCGACGATGATCTTGGTCTTCATCGGCTGGTGTCGTACTCGTAGCGATCGAGGTCCAGGCCCGCTTCGCTGGCGAAGCGGTAGACCGCCTCGTAGTCCTCGTCCCGGGTCTCGATGAACTTCACGGCGCCCAGCTGCTCGAGGGCGCGCCGCCCTTCCGGGTCCTCGTGCATCGCCAGGAGGGCGTCGCGCAGCCGCGCCCGCAGCCCCGGATCGAGGTCCCGCCGCAGCGCGAGGCCGTTCTCGGGGACGTCCGGGGAGCGCGCCAGGAAAGTCAACTCGGAGATGACGCGCGGGTCCTCGCCCGCCATCCGCTCGAGCACGCTGCTCTTGGCGGCGCCCGCGTCCGCCCGGCCGTCGAGCACGTCGCGGACGACGTCTTCGTGCGTCCCCGTGAAGTAGGTCTCGCCGAGGAAGGTGCGGTAGTCCTTCACGCCGTTCCTGGCCAGGTAGTCCAGCGGGAGCAGGTAGCCGGCGGTGGTGGCCTGGTCCACGAAGGCGAAACGCTTGCCGCGCAGCCCCTCGGCGTCGTGGATCCCGCTGTCGCGGCGCACGAGGATCACGCCGAAGTAGGTCGACCGGCCGTTCTGCATCAGGGGCCGGGCGATGACATCGACGTCGAGCCGGCGATGGGCCAGGGCATAGGTGAAGCTGCCGAAGAAGGCGCCGTCCAGCCCGGCGGACTTGAAGTTGGAGACGATGTTCCCGTAGCGCGCCAGGATCGTCAGCCGCACCTTCGTTCCGATGCGGGCCGACAGGTAGGCGGCGAGCGGCTCGTAGCGCTCGAGCTGCCGGAAGATGTTCCGCTCGGGGAGCAGGCCGATCACCAGCTCCTGGCGCTCGGCGGCGGGTTTCGCCTCGGTCGGTGCCGGGAGGGGGGTCCCGTGCGCACCCGCGGGGATCGGATCGCCCCCCCCGCAGGACAGGGCCAGCGCGCCGACGCTGAGCCAGGCCGTGCGCCGCCAGGTCACGCTGCGCCCTCCTCCGCGGCCGGAGATCCCCGCCGCCTACGGCGCGATCAGGAAGACCTGCACGCGATTGTTGTTCCGATCGGCAATGTAGATCATTCCGCTGGGATCGTAGGCGATGGCCGACGGGTAGCGCAGGAACCCCTCACGGACCCCCATCGTGCCCTGGCGCCCCTGGAAGGTGCCGTCCGGACCGAGGACGACTACGCCGTCGCCGTACTGGTCGACGATGAACAGGTGTCCCGAGTCGGCGGCGGCCAGGCTGGTCGCGAACTCCAGCTCCTGCTCGAGCGTGCCGCCGAACGGGGTCACCTCGTTGGAGCCCGCGCGGACCACGTAGGCCTGCTGGCCGACGCTGTCGATGAGGTAGACGTTTCCGCGCGGGTCGACCGCGACGTCGGAGAAGAACCCCTTGCCGGCCGGCAACGCGATCTCGCGCGCCAGCTTGCCGGCCCCGTCGAGCACGATCACCCGCGGCACCGAGACATCCAGCACGTAGAGGTGGTCCTGGCGGTCGACCGCGAGCGCGCGCGCGGCCGGCGCGCCGGCGACCGGCAGCTCGATGAACCCTCTGAACGCACCGTCCGGCGAGAGCCGCGCGATGCGGCGGGTCCGCCCGTCGAGGACCAGCAGATCCCCCTTCGCGGTGAACTTCAGCCGCGTCGGGTACGGCACCTCGGCGACCGTGAACTCCGCGACCGGCTGCATCCCGTCCGGCGCAGCGCGGAAGGTGACGATCCGCCCCGCCCCGGTGTCGGCGACGGCGACGGTCGATGCCGGCCCGAAGGCAACGCCTTCCGGCAGGTTGAGCGCGTTCCCCTTGGAGTCCGTGTAGAGCGGAACCTGGGCCCGCAGCTTGAGACCGCCCGACGCCTCGACGGGAAACCGCGTGGCCGGTGCCCAGGCCGCCGCAAGCGCCAACGAGAGAACGACGACACTCCGCCGCATCGCCCTACCTCCTGAAGTCCTGGTGACAGGTGACGCAGAGGTCCATCTTCTTGTCCAGCCAGGTGATGTACTTGTGCGCCGAGCCGTGCGCGTTGTGGCAGCTGAGGCAGTCGACGCGCACGTTCTTGTTCCGCGGATCGACCACCTCCTTTCCGATCGGATGGGACGAGTGTTCCTTCCAGTCGTGGCAGGTGCTGCAGACGGCGGTCGAGTCGGCCGCGTTGAACAGCAGGATCGTGTTCGAACCGTGCGGCGAGTGACAGGCCGAGCACTGCCCGTCGGCGACGGGGGCGTGCTTGGCCACGGAGTCCCGGGCCTGCCGCACGGCGTCGGCGTGGCACGAGCCACAGACATCGATCTCCGGCCCCGCCAGCAGCTTCCGCGCCTTCGACGCGTGCGGCCGGTGGCAGTTGAGACACGCCCGCTCGTCCAGCACCGGGCCGTGGACGCGGTTCAGTCCCATGGTGGCGTTCACCAGCTCGCTGTGGCAACCGCGGCAGCCGTCGATCCCGGACTTCTTCACCTTGAGTGCGTCGGGGGAGGCCGCGTCGAAGTGGCAGTTGGCGCACATCCGGTTGGCGACCGGCTGGTGGACGCTGGCCCAGAGGATCCCCTTCTGGCTCGAGCCGTGGGGATCGTGGCACGAGGCGCAGTCCGACTTGCCGACCGGGTAGTTCAGGTGCGCGGTCCGGAAGGGTGCGGCGTCGGTCTTGTGGCAATCGACGCACAGCCCCGGAGTCGACTTCACCAGCAGGTTGTCGGACTCCTTGGACGCGTGCGGGTTGTGGCAGCCGAGGCACGACTTGCTGACCGGGCCGTGCTTGAACTTCGCAGCCTCGACGGCCTTGCCCAGGTCGGCGTGGCACTTGAAGCACAGGGCGGAACCGGAAGCCAGCAGCTGGTCCTTGCTCCCCGAGGCGTGGGGATCGTGGCACTTGGTGCACTGGCCGGCGACGGCGTCCTGGTGCGCGCTCTTCGCTCCCGCGGGAACGATGTCGGCGTGACAGGTCGCGCAGATCCGGTCCGGGCTCTCCGCCAGCAGCTTGCCGTGCGAGGAGGCGTGCGGGCTGTGACAGTCGCTGCATTCGCCGGCCTTGACCGGCGTGTGCACGAACGGCTGCTTCATCGTCTCCTGGAACTGCACGTGGCAGGACAGGCAGGCCTTGCCCTTCGCCCCGGGCTTCAGCTTGAACTTCGCCTCGTCGGTCTGGCCGGCCGCTCCGGCCGCGCAGAGGGCCGCCGAGAGGACGAACGCGATGATGAGTCGGGTCTTCATGACTCGTCTCCTACCGCTTCGTCACGGTGTGGCACTCCTCGCAGGAGCCGCCGACGAAGGGAGCGTGGACCTCCGCCTGGAAGAGGTGCGGGTCCTTCGAGGCGTGGGGAGCGTGGCAGCTGACGCAGTTCATCACCGCCGGGTCGATCGAGAGGTGCTTGTTGGCGAACGACGCGGCCTTGACGTCGTGGCAGGTCGCGCAGAGCGTTCCCTGCGGCTCGGTCAGCAGCGCCGCCTGCGGACCCTCGTGGGGGCGGTGGCAGGTCTGGCAGTCGCTCTCGACGGGCGCGTGGACGGTGCCGGCCTTCATCGACTCGGCGAGCGTCTTGTGACACGACAGGCACAGGTCGGTGCCGGACGCGAGGAGCAGCTTCGGGAGCTTGGTCGCATGGCCGCTGTGGCAGCCGGAGCACTGGCCGTCGGCGACCGGCTTGTGCCTGGAGCGCGCGGCCTTGACGGCGTCGGTCACGTCCGCGTGGCACTCGCCGCAGACCTGGGTCTGGTTGGCTTTCATCAGGCCCGCGACGTTGGAGGCGTGGACCGCGTGGCAGGTGGCACAGTCGCCGGCCTCGAACGGCGCGTGGACCGTCTGGCCCTCCGCCGGCTTCATCATCCCGGCGTGGCAGGTCGCGCAGAGGTCGGACCCGCTCTTGACCAGCAGCTTCGGCTGGGTCCCGCCGTGGGCGGCGTGGCAGGGCGAGCAGTTTCCGTTCATCACCGGCCCGTGGACGCTGGTCTTGGCGAAGTCGGCCTCGGCATCGCTGTGGCAGCCGTAGCAGACCCGGTCCTCGCGATCCGCCAGGAGGTGGGGTGCCTGCGAGCCGTGAGGGTTGTGGCACGACGAGCACATCCCCTCCTGGAACGGCGTGTGCGCCACCTTGAAGGTCTCGGTCTTCTGCTTGCTGTGGCACGGGTAGCAGAGCTCGGCGTCCTTGGCGAGCAGCAGCCGCTTCTCCTTCGCCGCGTGCGCACCGTGGCAGGAGAGGCAGCCCTTGCCCTCGCTGACGGCCTTGTGCGCGACCGTCATGGACGCGGTCTGCTCCTTGTGACAATCGGCGCAGAGCGCGTTCCCGGACGCCCGGAGCAGGTGCTGCGCCTGGGCCGCGTGCGGATCGTGGCACGACGAGCACTTCCCGGCCGTGAACGGGGCGTGGACGACTTTCGCGCCGCCGGTCAGCGCCGCGTCGTCGTGGCAGGTCGAGCACAGCGCCGCGCCGTCGCTCGTGACGGCGAACGGCTTCGCGCCCTTGGCGTCGGCGTGGCACGCGCTGCAGCTCCCCGAGGCCACGGGATCGTGCACGCTGACCTTCAGCAGGCCCTTCTGCGCCGACGAGTGGGGATCGTGGCAGAGCGAGCAGTCCGCGTTCTGGACCGGGTAGCCCTCGTGGGCCTTGCGGAACGGCTCCTTTCCGGCGTCGTGGCACTCGGCGCAGAGCTGCGCCTTCGGCTTGAGCAGCAGGTCCGGCTGGTCCGCGCTGTGCGAAGCGTGGCAGGCGGCGCACCCGCCGCTCTTGAGCGGCGCGTGCACGACCGCCTGCTCGAATGGCTTGCGGTCGTGGCACTGGTAGCAGGACTCCGCGCCCTGCGCCTTGAGCAGGCCCGCCCCCGGCCCGCCGTGCGGGTCGTGACAGACCGTGCACTTCGCGTGCTTGAGCGGCGTGTGCAGCTGCGGCTTGTCGAGGCCGATCGAGGCCTTGGAATGGCAGGACTCACAGAGCGCGTTGCCATCCTTCTTGAGCAGCAGCTTCGGGACCAGTCCATGGCGCAGGTGGCAGTCCTCGCACTTGCCTTCCCGGACGCCGGGGTGCGCACTCGCGTAGGACTTCACCGTCTCCACGAACTTGGTATGGCACTCGAGACAGCTCTTCTTCTCGACCTTCTTCTGGGCGAACGCCGGCGGCGCGGACAGTCCCGCGAGGAGTACCCCCGCGAGCAGTGCCAGGAGGATCACGCCGGAATTCGATCGGCTACGAGACTGAGGCCGCATGCTGAGCTCCACTTCCCAACCCCTCGATCGCGCCATGATACCGGGCCGAAATGCATCCTGCGGCGAGTTTGTTAGTTTGGCGTGACCTCAGAGTAACTGGGCGTGGCAATAAGTCAAGTGAGCGCCGGGATTAGGCCCTCGAAGGCGCAGCGGGGCGTCCCGAAAGAAGGCGAATGCAAGGCGAATCTATCTCGACGGGGCCTCAGGCTCCTCCCAGCAAGTCGCGCATGATCAGCTTCTTGAGCTCCTCTCCCGTCGCGTAGACCTTCACTTCGGAGGCCTTGCGCAACTCGGCGGCGGTCTTCTCGAGGGTCTTCGCCAGCTGCTCCGCGTACACCTTGTCCGCGATCGGTTTCTTCACCGCGTCGAGCTTCTGGACCTGGGAGGCCCGGAGGTCGCGAACGGCGATGACCTGGTATGGACCGGTCGGCGAGGCCTCGTAGAAACGGTAGTCCCCGGTCCGCGCCCCCTTGATCGCTTTCTGAACCCCGGCGGGAAGCGCGGCCATGACGACCATTCCCTTCGGGAAGTCGAATTCCGCGGCCTGCTTCGGCGTCATCAGTCCGCGCGCGTTGGTCTTGAGCCAGTTCCAGTCGGCGCCCTTCTGCAGCTTGGCGAAGGCGTCCTGGGCGTCGGCGCGGCCGGTGAAGTCGAGCGACTCGAGCTGGGCCATCTCCGGCGTCGTGTAGTCCTTCTGGTGCTTGGCGTAGTAGGCCTCGAGGTCGGCCGGCGTGACCTTGACCTCGGGCAGGACCGCGCGCTTGACGTACTGCTCGAACAGCATCTGGTCCTCGGCGCGCTTCAGGCGGTCCTTGTACTCGCGCGAGTCCTCGATCTTCGCCGCCTTGGCCTCGACGACGATCACGCGGCGGTCGACGACGTCGTCGAGAACCGGCCGCTTCTCGGTGTTGACGTGCTTGGTCGGGTCGCTCGCCGCCTTGTCGGCGCCGTGAAAGTAGCGGCGCTCCATCCCCTTGGCCAGGTCGGCCACGGTAACGGGCGCGTCGCCCTTGATCGTCACGAGCGACCGCGTGTCCTTGCGCAGCTCCGCGAGCGCCCCCTTCTTCTCGAAATCCAGGGAAGCGAGCAGCTTCTCGTCGACCTTGGCGTACTTCGCCCGCAGCCCGGTGGCGTAGCGCTCGATCGCCTCGGCGCGCTTGGCCTCGAGCGCCTTCTCGGTGGCCTGCAGCCGGGCCTCGGGATCCTCGGGGTAGCTCACCGAGACGAGGTGGATCATCGCCCACTCGGTCTTGCTCTGCATGATCGGACCGGTCTCGCCGGGCTTCAGGATGGTGAGCAGCTTGGCGATCCCGGGGAGCAGGTCGCTCTGCTTGTGCTTCTGCGCCGTCTCGGGACCCTTCGCCTTTCCGGCGGCCTGGGCGGCCTTGACGGTCTTGAAGAACTCCCCCCCGGCCTTGATCCTGGCCTCGAACTCCTTGGCGTCCTTCTCGGAGGTGAAAAAGACCGATCCCATCGTGTACTCGCGGGCCAGGTCCTTGTAGGCCCGCTCGACGGCAGCGGGGTCCGGCTTCAGGTTCGCCGTCTCGCGCGCCACCAGGATGTCGCGCGCGATCGAGCGCTCGACCTCTTCCAGCGCCGCGCCGAACTCCGGATCCTCATCGAACCCGGCGGTGCGGGCTTCCTGGGCGACCAGCTTGGCGGTGATGATCCGGTCGAGCAGCGCCGAGGGATCCTGCCGCGCCGGTGCGGCCCCGTCCCCCGCCTCGGACTGCAGGTGGAGGTTCGCCAGCTGCCGCTCGACCTCGGCCAGTGCGATCGGCTCGCCGTTGACGACGGCAACGGCCAGCACACCGTCGACGGTCGGGAGCGGGGACGCGGCCGCCTGAGGCGGGGTGGGAGGCGCGGCGATCGCCAGGGCGGCGGCGCCGAGGAAGAAGGCACTGGAAGCGAATGCAAGTCGTCTCATGGCATCGGTCCCGTGGGCGGGGGTCGAAAGAACGTCCGCCGGTTCAAGGTCAGGAAGATAGCTGACGGGGGCGCTCCGCGCCCGCGGCCGCATCAGGGGCGATTGGCGTCGACGACGCCGCGGACCAGTTCGTCCGCGAGCCGATCGGCGGTCCGGATTTCCCCCACGTCGAAGAAGAACACCCTGTCCCTCCCGGTGGCGTGCGAGAACGCGACCGAGGCCACCTGCCGCCGCCTCGCGTCGATGATCGTCGTGGTGAACCCGACCATCGGAGTCTCGTCGGAGGCGCCCGGGTCGGCAAAGTCGAAGACGGTCCCCGTGACGACCAGGTCGACGTCGAGCAGGCTGCGCAGCAGTTCAGCCTGCGCGTAGGTCAGCCCCCCCTCCTGGATCAGCCGGGTCTCGAGCAGCACGCGCCGGACCTCGCCCGGCTCGACGACCGTGACCCCGGGGATCCCGACCAGCGCCGCCAGGTACCGGTAGGCGAGGATCTCGCCCGCCTGGCGGCGCGTGCTGTCGTTGGAGAACGGGAGCACCGCCACGCGCAGCGGCTCGTTGCCCCACCGCGGGGCTTCCGGCGCGACGTGGACCGCCCGCGGGCGGAAGCGCTTCTGGGAACCGTGCTCGATCCGCGGAATCGCGCCCGTCCGGAGATAGGCGCTCACCTCGTCCGCCAGGCGGTCGAGCGCCCGCCCCGTCAGCACGGCCGGGTCCCCGACGTAGCCCAGGTTAAGCAGCCCCGGCCGCTCCTCCCCGGCCATTGCGAAGCTGGTCGCCCAGAGCACCCGAGCCCCCTCCGGCCCCGTCCCGACGAGGCGCGCCGAGAGCCCGATGCGGGGCGGGCTGGCGTCTTCGTACATGTCCAGGCTCGTGACCAGCACCGCGTTGGTCTGCTGCTCCTCCCAGAGCGCCCGGCCCGCGTCGGCAGTCAGGCCGCCGACCCAGCGCACGCGGCGCGCGGCGAGGATGGCCGTCAGCGGCTCGGGGCCGAGCAGCGCGATGCCGCGAGCCGCGAGGCGCTCGGCGATCGCCGCGCGCAGCTCGTCGGCAGGAATCACGCGGGCGGTCAGGTTGTCGATCGGGAGGATCGCCAGTCGCAGCTCCTCGAGCGGCGGGCGCGGGGCCGGCCGCGCCTGTGCTGGTGCGGGACCGAGCGCCAGCGACGCCGCGGCGGCGACGGCGAACAGCACCCGTTCCATCGGCAGGAAGCGACGCACGGCGATCCCGTCCCCTACTTGTAGATCTGGTCGATCAGGTCGCGCAGCGCGTCTTCCGTGACCAGTTCCATCGGCTCGCCCCCGCCGCCGAAGAACCGGTCGCTCGCCGTGACGCCTCCGGCGGTCGACGATCCGCTCCAGATCACCTTGCCGCTCTCCGTCGCGAACAGCTTGACGCTGACCGCGATCGCGTTCGCCGTGCTGTTCCCGGAGCGCACCTGGCCGTACTCCCGGACCACGCCGGTGATCACGACGTCGGCCTTGACCGCCGTGCCGATCGCGGTCACCTCCTCGGGAGCCGGCTCCTGGGACTTGGCGACCCGCACGCGGCCGACCGCTTTCGCCACCTCGCCCGGCGGCACGACGTAGACCGCCCCCGTGGCCTGCAGCATCGTGCTGAAGACGTCGCGGACCCGCTCGCCGGCCTGATCGTCCGAGGTGAGGTTGTCGAAGGGCATGACCGCCACCGTCTGGACCAGGCTGAGATCGATCTCGGGGTCCTTGTAGACCGAGTTGAGACCGCGGGTCGTGCCGCAGCCGGCGGCGAGGACGGCGATCGCCCCGAGCGCCAGGGCCGCGACCGCTGCGCGCACGACGCGCCCCTGGTGTCCCGTCCGTCCGGTCGATTCGAATCTGTTCATCGCAATGACCCCCTCAGAAGCCCACCCGCAGCGTGGCCGCGAGCGTCTCCCGATCGTATTGCTGCAGCGTCGAGCCCGCATCGAACATCTCCCAGTAGACGTCGAGATACGAGATCGGATTGAAGTACCACCGCAGTCCCGGCCCGTAGATCCGGGTCTGGCTGTCGAGCAGCGAGTCGTAGTATTCCTCGTAGCGGAAGTTGAACCGCAGCGTGCCGAGCGGGAAGGGCGACCAGTTGAGCGACGTCGTCGTCAAGATGCCGCGCGTCGGGGACCTGGCTCGAGTGCTCGATGCGGTAGGAACTGAAGAAGTAGAACGACGGCACCGGGTTCCACGAGAGCGAGACCTCCGAGGAATCGAGGTAGGTGTCCGAGGCCGGAGCCCCCCCGCCCGTCTGGTGGTCCGCCGTGCGGTCGTAGGAGAGGAACAGGGTGGTCGTCGGGTGCGGCAGCAGCTCGAGCGCGATCCGCGCCGTGTTGCTGTCGATCGTCGGCCCCGGCGTGAATGTGGTCTGGGCGATCCCGCCGCCGACCAGGAGGTTCACGCCGGTGTACAGGTTCGTCGTCGTGTTCAGGAAGGCCGAGTTGGTGTCCTGGTCGATCCCCCGCTCGTACCGCTCGCGCGTCCCGCTCGCGGAGAGCGTGGCGGAGAAGGTCGAGATCGGCGTCGCGGTGACCGTCGCCCCGTACAGCTGGGCGGTGCGGCGGTCCAGCCCGGTGCCGGCGGCGAGTCTGCTGCGCCCGGTGTCGTAGCCGACCCGCCCGTTGACGAGCCACGTCCGGTTGATCCGGTACGAGAGCGACAGGACGTTGGACAGCGTGTCGGAGGCCAGCTCGTGGCTCGGGACATTGGCGACGTAGGTCACGTCCCAGGTCAGGAACGGCTGGCGCGTCAGGATCACCTGGGCCCCGGCGTAGACCCGCTGGTCGAGCGAGGAGCTCTGGGTGCCGGAGCCCTCGGTCTCGCGGAACAGCAGCGCGTCGAGCTCCGTGACGTTGATCGTGGCGTAGTCCTGCGCGTTGGGAACGCCCGGGGCCAGCGGCGCGACGACGACTTTCAGGTAGCGGGCGGCGACCGCGCCGAAGCGCAGCTCGAAGTAGTTGTCGAACGGGGCGAAGGGGGCCGCGCCCAGCGTCTGCTGACGGGTCCAGCGGACGTTGTCGGGGCTGCTCCAGATCTCCCAGGTGAAGGTCCGGGAGATCTCGATCGGCAGGTCCCGGTCGACCCACACGCGGAGCGCGTTGACCGCGCGGACGATCTCGAAGTCGAGCCCGATGTTGCGCAGGCGCCGGTCGCCGGAAGGCGGCGGCAGGCCGAGGTTGATCCCGGCCGAGAGCTCGCGATTGCCGTCGATCAGCGCCGGGTTGGGGGCCAGCGCGACGTTGGAGGGCAGGTCGTCGAGCGCGGAGAGGCCGCGGATCGGAGTCACCGGCAGCTCGATCTCCCCCTGCCCCGCGCGGCGCGTGGTGACGTCGCGCGTCGAGACGTCGTAGTTGGCGGAGAGCGTCAGGCGCCCGTCCCAGTACTGGTCGCCGTAGGAGATGCGCGCGTACTGATTCGCGCTGTCGATCCGGCTCTCCCGGACCTGGTCGTCTTCCCAGGCCCAGGAGCCGCGGTAGTCGAACGAGAGCGGGTCGATCGGCCGGTAGGCGCCCGACGCGAGCAGGCGGTCGGTCTGCCGGTCGAGCTGCTCGCGCTGGCCGTCGCGATCGTCGGTGCGGTAGTAGGACAGGCGCGCGTACGCGGTCGACTCGGGGGTCCAGCCGAGCGTGATCCCGTAGGTGTCGCGCACGAGCTGCGCGGTGCTGCTGCCGTTGTCGGGGCCGGCCCGCGTCTCGTTGCGCTGCCAGCCGATCTCCGCGAGGTTGGTCGGGGTCTGCAGCCGGAAGAGAGCGTACGGGAGCAGCCGCGTCTGCGTGCCGTAGGTCTCGAAGCCGAGCGACTTCGACCGCCCGTGAAGCTCCTCGAACAGCCCGCCGGCCTGGAACTGCAGGTTCGGCCAGAGCTGCTGCTGGAAGGCGAAGCTCAGCCGTCCGCGCCAGCTGCTGGTCTGGGTCGTCAGGTTCGGGAAGTCCAGGGGGGGCAGGTAGTCGGTGGTCTCGTCGACGCGCGTCGCCTGGACCTCGGCGAAGCCGGCGATGCTCTGGGCCTGGGCCGCGGGGGCGAGGAGCGCCAGGGAAGCCACCAGGCCGGCACACGCCTGCCACGTCGCCCCGACGGGGGCCGCGGGACCGCGCCCGGGCGCGTGACGCCGCGGGCACGCAGTCATCGCTCTCCGACCAGCGCCACGAATGCGACCCCCGGCCCGGCGGGCACGACGGCCTCGATGCTCCGCGAGACGGGGCTCACGCGCACCACCTCCCCCTTCCCGGGCACGACGGCGACGAGTCCGGCCGTCTCGCGGTCGATCGTCAGGTAGGACACGTCCCCCGGGACCGGGAGCCGCTCGATCGCCAGCAGCGAGAACGGGTCGAAGACCTCGATCGTGCCGGTGCCGCGCCGCGCGAGGTAGATCCGGTCAGAAGGGGATTCGATTCGGATCGCTGACTGACCGGGTCCGACGAAGGGGCGCTGGGCCAGCTCGAGGATCGGCTTGCGCTTCTCGTCGAAGAGGCTCGCCACGATTACATAGGGCGAACCGTCCTGCGCGACGAAGAGCCGGTCACTGGATCGATTGAACTGGAGGCGGAACGGTCCGGGATCGGTTCCGAGCGACTGCATGCGCTTCCAGATTTGCTCCTTCCCGTCCCATCCCAGTTCCTCGACGATGTTGGCGCGACGGCAGGCGACGAAGATGCGCTGCATGCTCCAACGGTCGGACCCCGTTCTCAGGAAGGGGTACTCGCGGACTACCACCGCCACAGGGTAATCGCCGACCACCACGCGCTCCTCGACTTCGGCCAGGCCCGCGGTCTCGACGAACGCAATGCTCGACGAGCCCTCGTTGGCGACGACCAGCCGCTCGCCGTCGTCCTTCAGCACGAGGTCGACCGGCTGGTCCCCTCCCCGCAGGGGACGCTTGTTGGCGATGGTCCCCCGTTCCATGTCGATCGAGACGAGGGCGTCCTCGCCGGCAAGGGCGACGTAGGCCCGCCGGCGAACCTCGTCGATCGCGATCCCGACCGGCCGGCGCCCCACCGGCGTCACGCCGGAGACCCGGCCACTGCGGCGGTCGAAGGTCACGACCAGCCCCTCGTCGGGAAGCGAGGCCAGTCCCACCAGGCCGATCGGGAGCGGGGCGGGGATCGTCCCGCCGAAGACCGGGACGAACCGGAAACCGTCCGCCAGCGCCGCCTTCAGGTCGAGATCGAGGTAAACCACCGTGCCCCGCCCCAGGGCAACGGTGAACGGGAGCGGGACCCTCGTCGGCCCCTCGGGCAGCCCGAGGTCGGACTGGCCGTCCTCTTTCGCAAGGGTCGCCTCGGCCGCGGTGACGTCCAGGCCGACGTATCGCCCGGGAGGGAGCGAGCCGGTGGCCAGCCGATAGGCCTGGGGGTGGGACTGGGTTCCCAGCACCGGGTCGCCCAGTCGCAGCGGGACCCGGCCGCCGTCCTCGCGGACCGCGTCGATTCCTGCCAGGCGCGCCGTCAGGCGTCTCGCGTCGGGAGGGAGCGGATCGAGAAAGACCAGGAGCGGCCCGGCGGAGGGGTCGAAGGCCGGACCCGTCGGCACCCGCACGGGTACGGCACAGCCGGCGAGCAGGCAGACGGCGAGCGCGGGAGCGATCCACCGGAGAGACATGTCGGCCGTCCCTGTCCTTCGGGCTTCGCGGACCAAAGAGTTGTCGGGAGACTGGATCTTATCAGACGAGGGGGCTGGCTTTCGCCAGCCCCCTCCAACCTTCACGCGGCGGGTGACCCCGTCACGCTAGTCCTGAGCGTGGCACTTGTTGCACATCATGCGGTCGTAGGGCCCGAAGTGCGTGGCCGCGGCCCGGCCGTAGTAGGCCGTCTGCCACATCGCGATGGTGCGGCCGCGCGACTGCAGGGGACCACGACCGGTGGTGCCGATCGCCGGGTTGTCCGAACCCGGGTAGTTGCCCTGCTTGGTCATGAACTCGTAGCCGTAGTCCCAGCGCAGCATGTCGACGAAGCCGGAGGCGTGGGCGCGGTGGCAGGAGAGGCACATGACCTCGGCACCGGTGCCCGGGCCGTTGAGGAAGCTGTCGTCGATCTTGGCGTGCGACGCCAGGGTCGCGATGGAGGTGGTCGCCTCGGCGAAGGGGACGAGGGTGCTGTAGGCCTGGGCCGAGTTGCCGGTGAGGATGCCCGACGAAATGTAGGCGTTGTAGTTGGTCGCTTCGGAGCCGGTCGACGCGCCGAGCGGGCCGGTGCCGAGGCTCTCGCCCGTCGGGTGGTGCTCGTCGTCGCCGCCGGCCACGTTGAAGTCGCCGTGGCAGGCGCCGCACCAGCTGCCCCAATCGTTCGCGGTGCCCGCGCCGCCGTAGGCGACACGCGTCTGGTCGATGTCTTCATTGCGGTTGTAGCTGCTCGGAGCGACGGCCACCGGGTAGCTGGAGTAGGTCGCGCCGGCCGGCGGGTTCGGCGAAGCCGGGGCCCAGAGCAGCCGGTAGATGCCGACCGCGAGGCCGGTCGGGGCGAGCTGGCCATTCTGACCGCTGCCGCCGTAGGTGTTGGCCTTGGGGACCGAACCGTAGGAGCCGGAGGTGTAGATCGGCTCGCCGCTGCCCGTGCCGCCGAAGCCGCCGGCACCGCCGTTGTACAGCTGGCGGCCCTTGCCGTGCGGGTCGTGGCAGCTCTGGCAGCCGAGGACCGACGAGTCGAACGTGCCGCCCGGCGCCGTGACGAACTCGGAGTCGGAGGTGAAGCCGAAGTCGGTGGCCACGATGTTGTGACCATGCGTCTCGCCCGGCTCGCTGTAGTTGGTGCCGCTGGCGACCCACGTGAAGTCGACCTTCAGCCAGCCGAAGTCGCCGCCCGGCGTCATCTGGACCGGGAGCTTGGCGGGGTAGTTGGCGTCGAGCGTGGCGACGTGGTAGCTGCTCGGCGCGGTGTCCACGGTGTTGCCGTGGCACGACGGGTTGATGCAGGTCGAGCTGGCGTCCCCACCGATCAGCAGGTTGCCGTCAAGCGAGGTGGCCTCGTGCATGCTGTGGCAGCCTTCGCACTCGGCGACGCCGCCGGAATGGAACGCGAACGCGTTCAGGCCGACCGCCGCGAGCAGCACCGCCAGTACTACGATGATCCTGTTCCGCTTCATTTCTCACTCCTCCTTTCCCCCGGCAGCCCGGCCGTCCTGACCATTCAGGACCCTCGGCTTTGTGTCCCCGTCTTGCGGCGGGTTTACCTTTCTCGGAGGGGCGCTTGCGTTGTTTGCATCTCGTACCGTGAATCCCTGATTTCCTTCGTCACCCGGATTGCTGCGGCGCGCCGGCCGGCCGTTCCTCCTTCTCCTCCCGGAGCTAGCTGCGCTCCGCGGGAGGCGAGAGCGTGAAGACCGCCACGCCGCGATTCCGCATCTGTGACACGAACAACCGGCCGGCCGCCGAGATCGCGAGGTCGGCGGGCCGGACGAATTTCCCATCGGCGGTCCCGTACCCGCCGAACTCGGTGACGAACCTGAAGCCGCTGTCGAAGACGTTGACGGAGCTGCGCAGCATGTCGGCGACGTAGATGTTCCCGGCGGCGTCGGTCGCCACCGAGCCGGCCAGGTTGAAGGTGCCGGGCCGCGAGCCCGCCTCGCCGAAGCGCCGCGTGCTGCCGTCCGGGGCCATCACGTAGACCCCGAAGTCGATCGGGACGCTGACGATCACGTTGCCCTGCACGTCGACCGCGATCCCGGCGAAGTCGGCGTTCTTGCGGACTTCCTTCTCATCGGGAAGGCTGTCGGTGAAGTCCTTGACCTGCACGAGGCCCGCGCGCTTGTTCAGCACCAGGACCTGCAGCCGGTTCGACGCGGTCAGGTAGAACTTCCCGCCGGCGTAGATCACCGTGCTCGGCGAGAAGTCCTTCAGTCCGTCCGGGATCCCCGCCGGCAGGAGCTTCTCCTGGGGTACGCCGCGGTAGTCGCAGCGCAGCAGGAAGAAGTCGCCGCCACCGATGCGACGGATCGGCTCATAGCCGAGGAGGTAGAGGTCGCCGGTCTCGTCGACGGCGACGTCGTAGATCGTCCCGATAGCCGAGTCGAGCGGGAACGAGTAGGTCTCCATCCCGGTCGGACCGAAGACCCTGAGGTAGCCTTCGCTCAGGATGAAGGCCTCTTCCCGCGCGGCGTCCAGCCGGACCCGCACGCCCATGAACGGCACCGTCCCCGTGAAGTCGGCGAGGTTGTACTCGTAGCGGGGGGCGACTCCTGCCGCGGGAACGGCGCCGATCGCGGCGACCAGCGCCGCAACCAGGGCCAGAACCGTATGGGGAATGCTCTTCATCGCGACTTACTGGAGAGCAATACGCATGCCACGCACCGGGGCGGCGGAACACGAACATTCACGGGCGGTTCCGATTGTGTAAGCAGCTCGCCCGGCCAGCGATCTGGTGAAAAGACCATAAACCAACTGGTAATTTGCCCGATCCGGCCGGTCGAATTCTCCTGAATCCGGTCAATGCGCCGGGGATCCGGGACTGCTGGAACCGGCAAGGGACCGGGCCCGGACGCGGGCCCGGGCGACGAGCGCCTGCCGCTGCGGGTCCGTCGCGCGGGCGTCCGCACGGACGTAATCGGCGTAGAGCGCGGCCGCCTCGTCCGGCCGGCCGTCGAGCTCGGCGACCCGGGCCAGGTTGTAGAGCACCATCGCTTCCGCCGGATCGAGCGCCCGGGCCCGCTCGAAATGCTGTCGCGCGAGCGGGTACCGCCCGGCCAGGGCGTATGCGTTGCCGAGGTTGTTGTGGGCGCCGACGTGAGTGGGGTTCGCGTGGACCGCACCCTCCCACGCCGCGATGGCCGCCGGGAGGTTCCCGGTCGAGGCCTCGAGCTGGCCGAGGTTGTAGAGGGCCGAGGCGTTCGCCGGGTCGGCGGCGACCATGCTCTCGTAGAGCCGCCGGTCGTCCAGCCAGACCTGCGCGCGAAGCGCCGAGCGAACTCCCAGGGCCGCGACGACCAGCAGCACGACCGCCGCCGCCAGGCGCGGGCGGCGCGCCGCGATCGCCTGGGCCCCGGCGGCCAGCAGCACCGCGAACCCGAGCAGCGGAACGTAGAGGTAGCGCTCGGCCACCGGCGCGCTCGGGATCGGGACGAGGTTCGAGATGGGCAGGAATCCGAGGAGAAGCCACAGGCTCGCGGCGCGGAGCGGCTCGGGGGTGCGGCGCGCCACTGCCGCCCAGCCCAGGGCGCCGAGTGCGGCGGCCACGGCGGCAAGTCTTCCAAAGGAGAAAGCGGCCGCCGACGGCCCGTAGGCCGCGTTGAGCGGGACCGGCCACGCCAGGATCCGCAGCGACTCGTAGAGCGACCCCACGACCAGCCGTGCGTGCGCCGCAGGGTCGCCGCCCCCGGCAGCGGGCGCGACGGCGCCCAGCACGGCCGCCCGCAGCAGGAGGTACCCGGCGAGCAGCGCGAAGAAGAGCCCGAGCACGGGCGGGCGGGCCTTGAGGCGGGGATCCCGGGCGAGCAGCGCGAGACCGAGCAGGAACGGCGGCAGGACGACCGCCGGCTCCTTGCTCAGCAGCGCCGCAGCGAACAGCCCCAGCGCGGCCGCGGTCGCGAGCGGCGTCCGGCGCAGCAGCGCCAGCAGCGCTGCGAGCAGCCCCGCGGCGCAAAGCAGGTTGTTGCGCGCGGTGACGAAGGCGACCGCCTCGACCGCCGCCGGGTGGACCGCGAAGAGCAGCGCCGCCACGAAGCCGAGCCGCTCGTCCCCGAAGGCCCGCGCCACCAGCGCGTACAGCAGGAGCACGACGGCCGCGTGCAGCAGCAGGCTGGTCAGCCGCCACCAGAAGGGATCGAGGCCGAAGAGCCGGTAGCTCGCGAGGAAGCTCAGCGTCGTCAGCGGCCGGTAGTAGGGCGTGGCGCCCGAGTAGAGCCCGGTGTCGGACGAGGCGAGGATCGCCGCCGCGCTGCCGGCCCGGGTGAAGAACGGCGCCTTGGCGACGATCAGCTCGGCGTCGTCCCAGACGAAGCGGCCGGCGAGGCTCGCGCCGTAGACCGCGAGGACGACGCCGACGAGGACGAGGACTGGGAGGTACCGGCCGCGCATCGGGCGCCATCTTCCCCGCCCTGCCGCGGCGGTGCCAGCACCGGGCGGCCGCGCTCCTCGCTTAGACTTCGCCTCGCACCCGGAGGCCGCCATGAGCCGGTCCGTTCCCCGCCGCGCGTTCCTCGGTTCGATCCTCTACCCGGCCGCGCTCGCCCCGGTCGCGTTCAGCGCACCCGGCCTGGCACGGGCCTTCGCCGCCGCCGCCGCGGCCGGCCCCGCGCCCGGCGGCGCGGACCCGCTCACCGGCGACGAGGCCTTCTGGCGCGAGGTCCAGCAGGCCTTCGCCGTCGATCGCAGCCTGGTCAACCTCAACAACGGCGGCGTCAGCCCCTCGCCGCGCCCCGTGCTCGACGCCCTGTTCCGCAACTGGAGCTACCAGAACACGCTCCCGCCCTACACGATGTGGCAGGTCCTCGAGCCGCAGCGCGAAGGGGTCCGGCAGCAGCTCGCACGGCTCGCCGGCGCGTCGCCGGACGAGGTCGCGCTGACCCGCAACGCCTCCGAGGCGCTCGAGACGGTCCAGCTGGGCCTGCCGCTGGCCGCGGGAGACGAGGTCCTGACCACGACCCAGGACTACCCGCGGATGATCACGGCGTGGAAGCAGCGCGCGCGGCGCGAGGGGATCGTGCTGCGGCAGTTCCCCCTGCCCGTCCCGGCCTCCGACCCGGCCCGCATCGTGGCGCTGTTCGAGGAGAACCTCACGCCGAAGACGAAGGCGATCCTGGTCTCGCACGTGATCTTCCTGACCGGCCAGGTCATGCCGGTGCGCGAGGTCGTGGCGCTCGGGCGCCGGCGCGGGATCCCCGTCATCGTCGACGGCGCGCACTCGTTCGCGCACCTCGACTTCACGCTGGCCGATCTGGACTGCGACTACTTCGGCACCAGCCTGCACAAGTGGCTCGCGGCGCCGCACGGGACCGGGATGCTCTTCGTACGGAAGAACCTGGTTCCCGGCCTCTGGCCGCTGATGCCCGCCGACGAGAAGCAGGACGGCGACATCCGCAAGTTCGAGGAGATCGGCACCCACCCGGCGGCGCCGTACCTCGCGATCGCCGACGCGATCGCCTTCCACCTGGCGATCGGGCAGCCGCGGAAGCTGCAGCGCCTGGTCCACCTGCGCGACCTCTGGGTCGAGCCGCTCGCGGCGCACCCGCAGGTCCGGCTGCACACCGCCCTGGGCCCCGGACTCGCGGGCGGCATCGCGCTGTTCCAGATCGAGGGGCAGGACAGCGGCGAGCTGGTCAAGCAGCTCTGGGACGCGCACCGGATCTTCACCGTCGCGATCAAGCACGCCGACTTCGAGGGGATCCGCGTCAGCCCGAGCGTCTACACGACGCCGGCCGAGATCGAGCGCTTCGTCGACGCGGTCCTCGCCGCCGCGGGGAGCGCGCGGCGCGTGGTATAGCCAGGCGCGGTCAGCGCGCCGTCACCGCGGCCCCCGCCACGGACATCGCGGACGCCGGACGGGGCTCCGGCCGCTTTCCGAGCGCCTGCTGGACGTCCCAGCGCGGGTGGCCGATGTCGTGGCAGGACAGGCAGAGCTGCCGCCGGCTCTCCGTCGTCGTCCGGTCGCGGTGCGAACCGTAGACGCGGTGGCAGCTGGCGCAGCTGACGCGGCCGTCGACGAGCCGGGCCGAGGGTCCGATCTCTTCGGCGGCACGGTAGACGCCGCCTCGCGTCGGGCGCGCCGACCCGTAGTGGATCAGCGGGTGGGAGTGGCCGACCTCGACGTGCGGCGGCGTCCCGGGAAAGTCGGGGACCAGTTCGGCCCCGCCGTGACAGGCCATGCAACGCTGCGAGAACGGATCGAGCTCCGGCGCGGTCGTGTCCAGGCCGGCCGGCTCGGGTCCGGCGAGCCGCGGCCCGCCGTGCACGGTGTCGGCGTACTGCGCGTGGGCCGTGTCCCATGTGCCGCTGGCCGCGCGGTGGCAGCGCGCGCAGAGCTCCGGAACCGTCACCCGCAGGAAGAAGTCGGCGTCGGCGGCCTCGCGCCCCTCCGGGCCGTGCCCGGTGTGGCAGGTCAGGCAGCTCACCCGTCCCCCGTCGAGCGGAAGTCCGGAGGCGTCGCCACTGACCCGGCCGGCCACGGGCACGTCGAGCGGGTGGTTGGGCATTTCCGACTCGGGGGCGCGCACGTGGCAGGTGACGCAGAGCTCGCTGCCGTCCGACGCGAGGGCGGGGAGCGGGGCGAGGACCAGGGCGAACAGCGCCCCGGCGACCGCCGCGCGGCCAAAGCTGGCCATGTTGGGAGGGCCCCTCCGCGATCCCCGCAGGACCGGCCGTCGCCGGCCGCGCCGTCGGGGAACTTAGTGCTCGGAAGGAGCCCTCGGCAACGGCCGCCCTCCGCGCTGCGCCCGCTGTCGAGCCCTCGGCCCGATAATGTCCAGGACCCCGCCGGGAGACGCCGTGTCCGACGAACCGCTGAGCGACGAGCCGCGCCACCCGATCCAGGTCGTCGTCCGCCGGACCGGGGTCAGCCAGGACCTGTTGCGGGCCTGGGAGAAGCGCTACGCGGTCGTCGCCCCGGGCCGCACCCGCGGCAGCCACCGGCTCTACTCGGATGCCGACATCCACCGCCTCGGATTGGTGCGCGAGGCGCTCGAGGGCGGCCGGCGCATCGGCCAGGTCGCGGCGTTGCCGACCGGTGAGATCGCCGCGCTGGTGGACGCCGATCGGCGCGTGGCGTTCGCGGCGCCGCGGCCGAAACTGCCGCGCGCAGCCGGGCCGGCGGCGCTCCCGGAGGACCTGCGGTCGCGCCACGTCTCACTCTGCCTCGACGCGATCCGCGAGCTCGACGCGACCCGACTCGAGGCCGCGCTCGAGGAGGCGCGGCTGGCGTTCAGCCTGCCGCACCTGCTGGAGGGGGTCGTCGGACCGCTGCTCGAGGCGATCGGCGAGAGCTGGCAGCGGGGCGAACTCCGTCCCTACCACGAGCACATGGCGACCGCCGTGCTGCGCGGGTTCCTGGCCGGGATGCGCAGCAGCTTCCTCGCGGCGAGCAGCGCGCCCCTGCTGCTGGTCGCTCTCCCCGCCGGGCAGCACCACGAGCTCTCGGCGCTGATGGCGGCCCTCGCGGCGGCGGCCGAGGGGTGGCGCGTGACCCACCTCGGGCCGGACCTCCCCGCGGACGACATCGCGGCCGCCGCCCGCCAGGCGGGCGCGCGGGCGATCGCCCTGGGGCTGGTCTTCCCGGCGGACGATCCGGAACTGCCCGGGCAGCTGGAGCGGCTGCGGCGCGCGGTCGGCCCGGAGCTGCCGGTGCTGGTGTTCGGGGGGGCCGTTTCGGCCTATGCCCGGGCGATCGACACGATCGGCGCCGAGCGGGTGGCGGGGGTGGCGGCCCTCAGGGTCGCCCTGGGACGGCTCCGCCGGCCTTCGGGGATCGACGTAAGCCGTTGAAATTGCGAGAGGTACCGGCGGGCGCGGAATCGGGGCGAATTTTCCCTTGCGAATCTGGAATCAGAGTGATATCATTCTGATTGCTCACTAGGAGGGGCACCCATGATCCGCGAAAAGGAAGTCCGTCCCGTCACCGGCCTCGTCGCGCTCCTCATCCTGCTCGCCGCCCTGGCGGGGTCGATCTACATGTTCGTCCAGGCCGTCATGGCGCTGGACCGCGGCACCGGCAGCATCCCGATGCTGATCCTCTGGATCGTGTCGATCGTCGTCTCGTTCGTCCTTCTGCTCGGCCTGTTCACGGTCGCGCCGAACCAGGGGGTGGTGCTTCAACTGTTTGGCCGTTACGTAGGGACCGCGCGGATCGAGGGGCTGCGCTGGACCAACCCCTTCTACAGCAAGAAGAAGCTCTCGCTGCGCGTGCGCAACTTCGAGACCCAGCGCCTGAAGGTCAACGACCTGATGGGGAACCCGATCGAGATCGCCGCGATCGTCGTCTGGCAGGTCGTCGACACCGCGGAAGCGGCCTTCGAGGTCGACGACTACCAGAACTACGTCCACGTCCAGAGCGAGTCGGCGCTGCGCAGCCTGGCCACGCTGTACCCCTATGACGCGCACGAGGACGGCGTGATGTCGCTGCGCGCCAACATCGTCGAGATTGCCGAACACCTCAAGACCGAGATCCAGGACCGGCTGGCCAAGGCCGGCGTGAAGGTGATCGAGGCCCGGATCAGCCACCTCGCCTACGCCCCGGAGATCGCCGCCGCGATGCTGCAGCGCCAGCAGGCCTCCGCGATCATCGCCGCGCGGCAGAAGATCGTCGACGGCGCGGTCGGGATGGTCGAGATGGCGCTGGCGCGGCTGGACGCCAACAACGTCGTGAAGCTCGACGACGAGCGCAAGGCGGCGATGGTCAGCAACCTGCTGGTCGTGCTCTGCAGCGAGCGCTCGACCCAGCCGATCGTCAACGCCGGCTCGATCTACCACTAGCCGGGGGCGGCCGTGGGCGAGCGGAAGTCGTTCCTCCTGCGCGTCGACGGCGCGCTGCTCGACGCGCTCCGCGCCTGGGCGGAGGACGACCTGCGCTCGCTCAACGGCCAGATCGAGTTCGTGCTGCGGGAGGCGCTGAAGAAGAAGGGGCGCAGGGTCGCCGAAGGGCCCGCCGCCCCCGAACCCGACGGCGATCAGTAGCCGGCCCCGCGGATCGCGCGCGCCGCCTGCTCCCCGGCCTCTGCGTCGATCCCGGCGAGGGCGCGCTGCTCGCTCCAGGCGAGGTCGGGTCGCCCTTCCCGGACCCGGGCGACGACGAGCCCGAGGCGCGCTTCCGGATCGCCGGGCGCCAGCGCGATCGCGCGCTCGAAGGCCTGCGCGGCCCCCGACGGGTCGCCGGTCACGCCGCGGGCCCGGCCGAGCGAAGTCCACGCCGCGGCGAACCCCGGGCGCAGCGCGACAGCCCGTTCGAGCGGCGGGATCGCATCCTGCGGCCGGTGCATCAGCAGGAAGGTGTAGCCGAGGTTCGCCAGCGCCTCCGGGTAGTCGGGACGCAGCTCGAGCGCGCGCCGGAAGCCGGCGATCGATTCGTCCCATCGCCCCTGGCGCCCGCGGACCATCCCGAGCTTCATGTGGGCCCCCTCGAGCGTCGGGTCGAGGGCGATCGCCCGGTCGAGCAGCGCCGCGGCTTCGTCGTATCTCCCCTGCCCCTCCCGCAGGTGCGCGAGGCCGACGAAGCCGTCGGCGTAGCGCGGCGAGCGCGCGACGAGTGCCCCGTAGAGCGCCTCCTCGTCGCGCCAGACCCGCGACTCCACGGCGCTCAGTGCGGCGCCGGCCAGCGCCGCCACCCCGAGCAGCACGGCCACCGCGCGCCGCGCGCGGAACTCGTGACCGGTCGCCGCGAGCGCAAGCATCGGCAGGCCGGCCGACGGCAGGTAGAGGAATCGCTCCGCGAGCGGTGCCCCCGCGTGCGCGGCGATTCCCGCGCTCGGCAACAGGAAGAGCACCGTCCAGGCCGCCGACAGCAACCCGGCGCGCTGCCAGCGTCGCCCCGCCAGGAGGCACCAGGCGACGACGACGAGGGCCGCGGCCGCGATGGTGAGCGCGCCGAGCCGGACCTGGTCCGGGGTGTGGTACGGCGAGAGCGGCCACGGGAGGACCAGCAGCCGGAGCGCGGACAGCAGCACCGCCGGGGCCGCGGCGAGGCGTTCGCCGAGGGGAACCGCCGCGCCGGTCCCGGCGCCGGCCCCGAGCAGCGGCACACCCGCGACCGCGCCGCGAAGGAACACGACCGCGAGGAGCGCGGCGCCGAGACCGGCCAGCCAGGCGAAGCGGCCCCGCGCGCACCAGGCCCTCGACGCGGCCGGCAGCAGCGCGTCCCACGCGACGAGCACGAGCGGCAGCACGAACGCGACTTCCTTCGAGAGGCAGGCCAGCGCGAACAGGGCGCTCGCCGCGGCGATCGGCCACGGCCCGCCGCTCCGCTCCGCCGCGCGGTCGCGCAGCCACAGGATCACCACGCCGAACGCGAAGACCGCGGCCAGCAGGTCGGTCCGCCCCGAGACGAACGCGACCGACTCGACGTGGACCGGGTGGACCGCGAAGAGCGCGGCCCCCGCCAGAGCGGCCCACATCTCCACGCCGAGCCGGCGCAGCAACCGGAAGAGCAGCGCGCTCGCCAGCGCGTTGAGCAGGACGTTCGTGAGGTGGAACGGCCAGGCCGCGCCGCTGCCCAGGGCGCGGTCGAGCCAGAGCGACAGCATCGTGACCGGCCGGTAGAAGCCGAGCGGCACCGCGGGATCGAGGCGGAAGTCCGCCCCGAGCACGGCCAGCAGGCCGCCCCCGAGCAGGCGCTCCTGGAGCACGCCGAGCAGCTTGGGATCGTCCCAGACCAGCCGGTAGCCGAGCGTCGGGGCGAACACGGCGATCGCGATCAGCCCGACGGCGAGCGGCATCCACCAGCCGTCGCGAGCGGGGCGCGCTGTGGCCGGCTGCATCACCCTCGGGACATCCACCTCCACCTCCGCCATCGCCTCTCCGCGCTTCGCATCCGGGACCGAGCGATGATAGAAGAGTGCGGCATGCCCGGTAAACGACACCCCTGCCGCACCTTCGTGGTCGCTGCCGCGCTGCTGTTCACCGCAGCCTGGAGCGGCCTCGCCGCAACCGACCCCGGCACCCGCGGCCCCTTCGCGACGGGCAAGCTCAACGCGAACATCCCCGTCACCGCCGGCGCGACGCTCAACGCCGACATCTACTACCCGGCGAAGGACGGCGGCGTCGACCCGGCCGCGGGCCGCCTGCCGGTCGTGATCTTCGGCCACGGCTTCTCCCGCAACAAGGACCGCTACGACCTCGGCGACCACCTCGCCAGCCGCGGCTACCTGACGATCCAGGCCAACTACCCGTGCGGTTTCTCCGGCTGCGACCACTCGAAGAACGCCGACGACATGAGCGCGCAGATCGACTGGATCTTCGCCCGGAACGCCGACCCGGCGTCGATCTTCCTCGGGCGGATCGACACCACGAAGGCCGGGACCTCGGGCCACTCGGCGGGCGGGCTGTGGGCGCTGACAGCGGCCGGGCGCGACCCGCGCGTGATCGCCTCCGCGCCGCTCGACCCGGTCGACAGCAACGGGCTCGGCGCGGGCACCCTGCCGTTCGCGCGCGCGGCGATCGGAATCACCTACTCGGAGCCGTCGAGCTGCAACGCGGACGGCAGCGCGGCGGTCCTCTACGCCTCCGCCGTCCCGCAGAAGCGCGGCGTGAAGCTGATCGGCGCCAACCACTGCGACCCCGAGAAGAACAACGACTTCCTGTTCTGCGGCCTGACCTGCGGCAGCTGGAACGCGACGCGCCACCAGCGCTACCTGCGCTACGTCACCGGTTGGCTCGAGTACTTCCTGCGCTGCGACCGGAGCTACGAGGAGTGGGCGCTCGGGGCCCGCGTCGAGCAGGACCTCGCCGCCGGCCTGATCACCTACGAAGCCGCGCTCGCGCCCGAGCCGCCGGCCGGGCTCGCAGCCTCGGCCGACGGCGCCGCGATCGCCGTCAGCCGCGCGGCGGCCGACCGCTGCGCGGCGATCGCCTTCTGGCGGCTCTATCGCGGCACGGCGAGCGGCGGCCCGTACGCGCTGCGGGCCGACGAGCTGCCCGTCGGTTCGACCGGCTTCCGCGACGAGACGGTCGAGCCCGGCCGAACCTATTTCTACGTCGCGCGCGACGTGGCCCGCGACTTCCGGGCGCTCACCGAGAGCCCGGACTCGGGCGAGGCCTCGGCCACTGCCGGCAGCGGCGCATCCGGTCCGGGCGAGGCCAGCCCGCCGGCGGCGCCGCTGACCGCGCGGCGCAGCGGCGGGGCGCCGACGGCGATCGAGGTCGCCTACTCCCCCGCCCCCTGCTCGACCGACCACACGATCTACTGGGCCGGCCGCGCTGGTCCGCTCGCCGGGCCGGCATCGTGGAGCGCGGCGAGCTGCCTGCTCGGCGCCGACGGCAGCGCCTCGTTCGATCCGGGGCCGCTCGCCGCCGGCTCGTGGCTCTACTTCGTCGTCGTCGGCAACGACGGCGCTCGCGAAGGGTCGTACGGCCGGGACGGGGCGGGTAGCGAGCGCCCCCCGGCCTCGGCTCTGCCGGGCTGCGCCTACGCCTTCGACCTCGCACCCTGCCCGTGAACCGGTGAGCCGCCCGACCGCAAGGACGACCTGGATCGCGGCCGCCCTGGTCGGGGCGCTCGCCGTGGCGGTCTACCTGCCGTCGCTCCGGAACGACTTCGTCTGGGACGACCCGATCGTGCTCGAGCGACAGCTGCCGTACTTCGACGGCCCGGCCGATGCGTTCTTCCCGCCGCGCGACGTCCCGCAGTGGAGCGCGCACTACTACCGGCCGCTGGTCGTCGTCTCCTACCTGCTCGACGACCTCGCGGTCCGGGCCGCGTACCCTCCCGAGGCGCGCGCGGAGGGGCGCCGGCTCGTCTTCCACGCCACGCCGGTGCTGCTCCACGGGCTGGCCAGCGCGCTCGTCGTGGCGCTCGGCGCCGCGCTGGCCCGGCGGTTCCGTGGACAGCAGTCGACGCTCGCGGTGCCGGTCGCGGCCGGGCTGCTGTTCGCGGTCCACCCGGTCCACGTCGAGTCGGTGGCCTGGCTGGCGGGCCGGTCGGACCTGCTGTGCGCCGTGTTCGCCCTCGCCGCGATCCTGGCCTGGCTGCGCTATCTCGAGACGCGGCGCGCGGCCTGGCTGCCGGCGGCCGCCGCGCTCGCGCTGGCCGCGATGCTGTCGAAGGAGGTCGGGCTGGCCCTGGTCGCGCTGTTGCCGCTGCTCGCCTTGCTCCCTCGCCACGGCACCGGCCCGCCGGCGCACGACGCCCGACGCGCTGCCGGGCTCGCCGCAGCCGTCGCGGGGCTCGCCGCTGCGCTCGCGCTGGCGCTCCGCTGGGCCGCCGCCGCTTCGGGACCGGGCACGGCGATCGCCTGGACCGATCCGCTGCGGAGGATTTTCGCCGCTCTCGGCTGGTACGCCGCGAAGTTGATCTGGCCGGTGCCGCTCTCCGCGTTCGTCGATCGGGTGCCCGGCTCGGCGGGACTCGCGATCGCGGGCGCGCTCGTCGCCGGCGGGATCGGCACGCTCGTGGGTGCCTCGCTGGCGCGCCGTCGCGCCGGCGCGGAAGCGTTCGCTGCGGCGCTCTTCCTGCTCCCGCTCGCGCCCGCGCTGGCGGTCGCGGCCGGCACGATCGCCGCCACGCCGCTGGCCGAGCGCTACCTCTACCTGCCGTCGGCCGGGGCCCTGCTGCTCGCGGCACTGGTCGTCGAGAACCTCGCCCTGCGGCGGTGGCCGGCCGCGGGGCGCCGCGCGGCTGCGATCGTCCTCGGCCTGGCGGCGGCCATCGCCGCCGTCGCGCTGCCGGCGAGCCTGGTCCGGCAGCGGGCCTGGCGCGACGATCTCGCCTTCTGGTCCGACGCCGCCGAGAAGGCCCCGGGGGCGTGGCTGGCGCAGGACGCGCTCGGCACGGCTCTCGTCGACGCCGGCCGGGCCCCGGAAGCCGAGGCCCGCTTCCGCCGCGCGGCCGAGCTGGCGACGCGGCCGCCCGATCGCGCGCGGGCCCACGCCAACCTCGGCTCGCTCTACTCGCGCCAGCAGCGCTGGGACGCGGCGGTCGCCGAGTACCGCGCCGCGCTCGCGGACGACCCCGGGCTCGACACCGCGCACGCCAACCTGGCGCAGGCGCTGCTCGCCCGCTACGCCGCACGGCCGGTTCCCGACGAGAAGCCGGCCGTCATGGCGGAGGCGGCCGGGCACTTCGACGCGGCCCGGCGGATCGATCCGCGCAAGGCCTCGCTGCACTTCGCTTACGGCATGCTGATGGTCGAGCTGGAGCGGCCGGCCGACGCGGTCGCGCCGCTGCGCGAGGTGATCGCGCTCGCGCCGGATTCGCCGGAGGCGGCCACGGCGCGGCGGGTGCTCGTGCAGCTCGGGGCGCGCTGATCCCGGTCGACGGCGTGCCGGACGATCGGATCGCCGTCAGTCCCCGTCGCCGAGCGCCTCGGCCAGCAGGCCGTGGAAGTGATGGACGCCGTTTTCCCGGCGCGCCGAGTAGCGCCCGCTCTCCCACGCGCCCGATTGCAGGCCGCGCTGGACCGCCTCGCAGAGCGCGATGTCCTCGCGCTGCACTTCTTCGGAGAAGGCGAAGCTCTCGGCGAACTCCTGCTCCAGCCCGGGCCGGCCGGGATCGAGGAAGAACCAGAGGAAGACCGTGCGCGTGCGGTCCGGTCCCTCGGGCAGCACGAGATTGAGCTGCACGTTGTCCGGGTAGACGTTGATCATCAGGTTCGGGAAGACCCAGTAGTAGAGCGCCTCGAGCGAGGCGCCGTCCGCCCGGTGCCGGGCGTAGAGCGAGCCCGGCCGCTCCTTCACCGGCGCCACCTGCTTCGAGTGCCAGCGCTGCGTCTCGACCCTGTAGCGCGGGTAGTCGATCTCGCGGAACAGCCCCGGGTGCGCAACCGGGATGTGGTACCCCTCGAGGTAGTTGTCGACGTAGACCTTCCAGTTGCAGCCGATGACCCAGTCGTGGCGGCGGTGGAACCCCATCCGATCGAGCGGCAGGCGGGCCGTTTCGGAAGGGATCGCGCCGAGCAGGTCGGCCAGCGGCGGGGCGGCGCCATCGAGGCAGGCGAAGACGAACGGGCCCCAGCTGTCGACGCGAACCGGACGCAGCGCCTGCGCGGCCGGATCGAAATCGAGCACCCCCTCCATCTCGGGGGCCTTGAGCAATCGGCCGTCGAGCCCGTAGGTCCAGCCGTGGTAGCGGCACTGCAGCGTCCTGCGCCGGCCGGCTTCGCAGGCGAGCTCCCCGGCGCGGTGGCGGCAGACGTTGTAGAAGCCGCGCAGCGCACCGTCCTCGCCCCGCACGAGGACCACCGGCGCACCGCCGATCTCGACCGCCGCGTGCTCCCCCGGCGCGGCCACCGCGGAGAGCGGCGCGGCGTACTGCCAGGTGCGCCGGAAGATCCGCTCCCGCTCGCGCGCGAGCTGCGCCGGATCGGTGTACCAGCGCGCCGGGATCGTGCGCGCGCGGGCCAGCTCGGGCTCGAAGCGGTAGGGCGGGCCCGGCGCGCCGTCCGGCCCGCTCACGGTTCGAGCTTTTCGCGCATGATCGAGAGGATCTCGGCGTCGACCGCCCGCATCCCCTTCGTTGCGATGCGGCCGAGGTTGGCGAGCGAGGCCTGGCCGTCGGCCCCGACGATGCCGTCGGTGGCCGGGATCCCGACGCCGGAGAGCGCGAGCGACGCGGCGCGGTGGGCGGCGTCGACCCCGGTCATCGACTTGAGCGCGCAGCCGATCTTGGCGCCGTCGCAGATCATCCCCGAGACGTTGCCGACCATGTTGGTCACCGCGGCGGAGAGCGCCGTCGCGTCGCCCGCCTCGAGGTGGACGAGCCCGGCCGCGAGCCCGATCCCGGCGGCGTTCGAGCAGCCGCAGACCGCCGAGAGTGCGCCCAGGCGGTGCGTCGTCGACGAGGTCACGAGGCAGGCCAGCGCCAGCGCCTCGTCGCGCCGCTCCGGGGAAGCGCCGAGATCCTCGCCGATCACGGCGATCGGCAGCGCGACCGTGATCCCCTTGTTCCCCGACCCGGCCAGCGCCATGACCGTGAAGTCCTCGCCGCTCATCCGCGCGAAGACCCCGCCCGCGACGAGACGCGCGGCGCGCGAAACCGCGTCGCCGGCCGAGCGGCGGTGGAACGCCGCCGGCAGCAGCGCCTGTCCGTGCTCGGCGATCGCGGTGTTGAGCGCCGTGCCGTAGCGCAGTCGGGCCCGGTCGTCCTCGCCGAGCGTGCGCGCCAGCGCCGCCAGCGCGTCGAAATCGAGCGTCGCCAGCGCGCCGCGCAGGTCGGGTCCGGTCGCGGCACCGGCCGCCGCGTCAGGCAGCGGCTGCGGGACGCCGTCGCGCTCGAGGCGCACGAGCCGGGTGTGGCTGCCTTCGATGATCGCCCGCCCTGCGCCACCGGTGCGGCGCACCGCAACGTCGACGAACAGCCCGCCGCGCTGCGCGTCCACCTCGGCCAGCACCGCCCCGCGCGCGACGAGCTGCTCCGCCTCCGCCAGCCGTTCCGGAGTCACCTGGCGGAAGATCTCGAGCCCCGCGGAGGGGTCGGGCGCGAGCGCGCCGAGCGCCCCCGCCCAGCGGATCCCGGCCTTGCGCCCCGAGTTCGGGATCCCGACGGCGTAGCAGTTCTTGTACATCCGCGGGTCGCAGGCGATCCGCACGCTGACGATCGGGCCGGTGGCGAGTGCGGCCGCGCTGGCCGCGGCCCAGGCGATGCACGCCGGCTCCGTGCACCCGAGCGCCGGGCGCCACTCGCTGGCGAGGAACTCGGTGAAGGTCATCGGCCGGCCTCGAACTCCGGCGTCGCAGCGGCGAGCCGGAGCGACCGATGATAGCGTGACCGGCCGCCGGAGGCCGCTTTCCGATGTCCACGACCCCATCCCCCGCGCCGCTCTTCGACACCCACGCGCACCTCGACTTCCCGGGACTCGCCGAGGACCTCGACGGGCTGCTCGCGCGCGCCCGCGCCGCGGGGGTGACGCGGATCGTGTCGATCGGGGCCGGGCGCGGTCCGGGCTCGCTGGAGGGCGCGCTCGAGATCGCGCGGCGCCACCCGGGCGCCGTCTGGGCCACGGTCGGCGTCCACCCGCACGACGCCTCGTGCATGGCGCCGAACGTGATCGACGCGCTCGCGGCGCTCGCGGCCGACCCGCAGGTCGTGGCGATCGGCGAGACCGGCCTCGATTTCCATTACGACCGCTCGCCGCGCGACGCGCAGCGCGCCGCGTTCCGTGCGCAGATCGCGCTGGCGCGGGGAGCGCGCAAGCCGATCGTCGTCCACACGCGGCTGGCGCCGGACGAGACGCTCGGAGATCCTCCGCGAGGAAGGGGCGCGCGACGTCGGCGGGATCATCCATTGCTTCTCCGAGGACGCCGCCTTCGCCGCGCGGGCGCTCGACCTGGGATTCGTCGCCTCGTTCAGCGGGATGGTCACCTTCCCCAAGGCGGGCGCGATCCGCGAGGCCGCGCTGAAGCAGCCGCTGGACGCGATCCTGGTCGAAACCGACGCCCCGTTCCTGGCCCCGGTCCCGCTGCGCGGCCGGCGCGCGGAGCCGGCCCACGTCGCGTACACGGCCGACGCGATCGCCGCCTGGCGCGGGATCGCACCGGAGGAGTTCCGGCGGATCACGACCGCGAACGGCTGCCGGGTCTATGGGATTCGGGAACTGCAGGAGCCACCCGAGCGGTAGGGGCCGCCCTCTGTGGCGGCCCGAACGACGGGGCATGCCGTGCGGGCCGGCACGGAGACCGGCCCCTGCAGTCCGCACGGCGGGTGACCGGGAACGCGGCGCGCCCTCAGTGCCCGCCCGCGTACTTCTTCTCTCCCGCCCGGACCGCGACGTCGAGCGCGTTCTCCCTGGGCGGAAGCGGGCAGGTGGCGAACGGGGTGAAGGCGCACGGCGGGTTGTACGCGCCGTTGAAGTCGAGCACGAAGCTGCCGTCGGGGCCGGGCGGGTCGGCGTCCAGGAAACGGCCCGCACCGTACGTCTCCTCGCCGGTCGTCTTGTCCTTGAAGACGAAGAACAGCTCCTTGTCGTCCGGGCTGCCGCCGAGCGGGATCAGGGTGTGCTCGCGGCCCTCGAGCGTGAAGTGCGCGACGCCGAGCGCCCACATCGGCTGCTCCACGCCGCCCGCGCTCGGCACGGTGACCTGCCTCGGCTCGGCCGCGCGCTCGAAGCGCGCGGGAACGCGCCAGGCCGGGTCGGGCGGGTACCAGGAGAGCCCCTGGAACTTCCCGAGCGCGGGGCTCTCCGGGTCCCTGGCGCGCACCCCCAGCCGATCGCCGCGGCGGATCACGGTCATCGAGACGCGGCCGGCCGTCACGACGTCGGGTTTTCCGGACGCATCGGGAGCGAGCGGCATCCCGTCCGTCGCGGGTGCGCCGTTGACGCTGACGGCGGCATCCGGCGCGAGCCGCAGCGTGACGGTTTCGCCGTCGAGCACGAAGGCCCCCGCGCGCTGCGGCGCCGCGCCGGCCGGCAGCGCGATCGGCAGCGCCGGGTCGCTGCCGAACGGCGTCTCGCCCGGCTGCAGCCACCAGAGCCCGACCAGCGACATCCAGCCGTTGGGCCGCTTCAGGCCCGCCTCGCGCTCGGAACGCCACTTCTCGAGCCCCGGCTGCCAGTCGGCGGGAGGCGGAGGCGCCGGCGGCTGACCGCAGGCGATCGCGAGCAGGAGCAGGGCCGCCGGCGCGGCGAGCGCCGCTCGTGCAACGCCAAGAGAGGAGGACGGAGGTGCGTTCATGGGACCTCGCGCGGGGACGGACCGTTCGCCGCCGCGGCGCGGCCGCCCGACCCTGAGCCGCCTCTTTTACCAGCGGCGGCGGCGGCTGGGTAGGCCCGCGGCCTTAGAATGCGCGCCGGTGCCCGCGTGACGACCCCACCCCTGCCCCGCAGCCTCTTCGACCTCGACCCGGCGCTGCTGTGGGTCATGCACTGCGCCGAGGGGCCGGTGCCCCGGGCCTCGGTCGCCGCCGCGACGGCCTTCCTGGTCAAGGAAGCGCAGCCCTGGAAAATGGCCTGGAACGAGGATTTCCAGGGCCTTCCCGTGGCCCTCCGGCAGCAGGCCGCGGCACTCGTCGGAGCCGATCCGGCCGACATCACGCCGACCCCGACGACCTCCTCCGGGCTGATCACGGTCGCCCAGGGGTTCCCGTGGCAGATGGGCGACGACGTGGTCGCCCCGCTCGGCGAGTTCCCGACCAACGCCTGGCCGTGGCTGGCGCTCGCGCCGCGCGGCGTCGACTTCCGCGAGGTCGCGCTCTGGGACGGCCACCGCTCCGGCGCCGAGGCCTGGTCTTCCGATGCCGCCTCCCGCCGCGGTCGAGCCGGAGGGCCGCCTGCTGGCCGCGATCGGCCCGCGCACGCGGATCCTCACGGTCAGCTGGGTGCGCTTCCAGGACGGGCTCGCGCTCGATCTCGCGCGGCTCGGCGAGGGCTGCCGCGCGCGCGGCGTCGCGCTCGTCGTGGACGGGATCCAGGGGGCCGGGACGCGGCCGCTCCGCCTTCCCGCGACGGGCGCGAGCGCCTTCGCCTGCGGCGGGCACAAGGGACTGCTCGCTCCCCAGGGGCTGGGCTTCCTCTGGACCGACCGCGCGTTCCGCGCGCACCTTGCCCCTCCCGGAGGCTGGCTGTCGGTCGAGGACGCGACCGACTTCGCGCGCCCGACGACCGACTTCGCGCGCCGTTTCGTCGAGACCGGCACGGCGCTCGAGCAGGGGGTTCCGAACCTGCTCGGCATGGCCGCCCTGGCGGCCTCGCTGGCGGCGCTCAACGCCGCGGGCGTCGACGCGATCGCGGCGCACGTCGCCGCGCTGCAGGACGCCCTGCTGGCCCGCCTCGCGGGCCAGCCCGCGTGGCGGGACGAAGCGGCCCGCCTGGCGGCGCTCGCCGCCCGCGGCCGGCTGGGCTCGATCGTCGCGCTGCACCACGGGGGGCGCGGCGAGGCGCTTCCTGCACGACCTGCTGAAGCGCGGCTTCGAGTCGGGGATCCACGCCTCGGTCCGCGAGGGCTACCTGCGGATCGCGCTGCACGGCTGGCACGACGAGGCGGACGTGGCGCGCCTCGCAACCTGGCTGGCGGCGGCGTGACGGGGCGCTGATGCAGCACGGCACGCGAACCAAGCCCCCTGCGCCCCGCGCCAGCCTCCCGCGCCAGGTCCTCGACGACATCCGCCACGGGAACCTGCGCCGCGAGGTCGGCCGCGACCTGACCGAGCTCTACGGCTTCTTCCTCGACGACGAGCAGCAGCAGCGCGCGGCGACGATGGCGCGTCCCAAGCGCTGGTTCATGGTCCCCTGGTGGGCCCTGAAGAGCCTGCTGCGCCGGCTCGCCGCACCGCGCCGCGTGCTGCTCGTGCTCGCGCTGATCTTCGCCGTCCTGGGGGAGACGCGGATCGAGTCGCCGAACGGGTCGTTCTCCGTCGGCGGCGACCTGCAGCCGCTGGCGATCCTGCTGCTGCTGGTGATCCTGATGCTCGAGCTGAAGGACAAGCTGGTGGCGCGCGACGAGATCGAGGTCGCGCGGCAGGTCCAGCTGGCGCTCCTGCCGCGGCACCAGCCGGTTCTCGAGGGCTGGGACATCTGGCTCTACACCCGCCCTGCGAACGACGTCGGCGGCGACCTCGTCGACTTCCTCGAGCTGCCCGGACGGCGGCTCGCGCTGGCGCTGGGCGACGTCTCCGGCAAGGGGATGGGCGCGGCGCTCCTGATGGCGAAGCTGCAGGCGACGCTGCGCGCGCTGGTCCCGCTGGACGCCGCGCTCGCCGACCTGGGAGCGCACGTCAACCGGATCCTGTGCCGCGACAGCGTCGAGAACCGCTACGCGACCCTGCTCTACGCCGAGCTGCGCTCCGACTCGGGGAACGTCCGCCTGCTGAACGCCGGACACCTGCTGCCGCTGGTCGTGAGGGCCGGCGCGCACGAGCGGCTGGCCCCGATGGCGATGCCGCTCGGGATGTTCCCGGAGGCGGTCTTCGTCGAGCAGGAAGTCGCGCTCGGCGGCGACGACATGATCGTCCTCTGCTCCGACGGGTTGTCGGAGGCACAGGACCCGTCCGGCCAGTTCTTCGGCGAAGCGCGCCTGGTGGCGCTGACGCCGTCGCTCCGCGGGATGGCGGCGGCCGCGGCGGGGGCCCTCCTGCTGCGGGAGATCGAGCGCTTCCTGGCCGGGGCGCGGCCGTCCGACGACCTCTCGCTGGCGATCGTGCGCCGGCTCCCGTGACCCGCCGCTCCCCGGAGGCCCGATGACCGCGCGTTCCCTTCGCTTCGAAACCCGTCTCGTGCACGCCGGCGAGGAGCCGCGCGTCGACGGTGCGGTCACCCTGCCGATCTTCCAGTCCTCGACCTACGAGTCGGCCGGCGGCTCGAGCTATCACGACCTGCGCTACATCCGGCTCAACAACACGCCGAACCACCGCGCGCTGCACGCCAAGCTGGCCGCGCTCGAGGGGACCGAGACCGCGCTCGTCTTCGGTTCGGGGATGGCGGCGCTTTCGACGATGCTGCTCGCGCTGCTGAAACCGGGCGATCACCTGCTGGCCCAGCCCGGCCTCTACGGCGGGACGCACGAGCTGGTCACGAAGGACCTCGCCGCGCTCGGGATCGAGCACGACTTCCTCGAGCCCGACGACCCCGGGAGCTGGGACCGGCTGGTCCGGCCGACGACGCGGCTCGTCCACTGCGAGGCGATCACGAACCCGCTGCTGCGGGTGATCGATCTGCCCGCCGTCGCGGCGTTCGCGAAGCGGCGCGGTCTCGTCTCGACGATCGACGCCACCTTCGCCACGCCGGTCAACTTCCGGCCGGCCGAGCACGGCTTCGAGCTCGTCATGCACAGTGCGACGAAGTACCTGAACGGCCACTCCGACATCGTCGCCGGGACGGTCGCGGGGCCGGCGGCCCTGGTCGACACGATCCGCCTGAAGCTCAACCACCTCGGCGGCTCGCTCGACCCGCACGCCTGCTTCCTGCTGCAGCGCGGGCTGAAGACGCTGGCGGTGCGGGTGCGGGCCCAGAACGCGAGCGCACTCGCGCTGGCGGGGCACCTGTCCGCCCACCCGGCCGTGGCCCGGGTCCACTATCCAGGCCTCCCCTCCGATCCGGACCACGCCCGCGCCCGGGCGCTGTTCTCCGGCTTCGGGGGGATGCTCTCGTTCGAGCTGGCGGCCGGGAGCCGACGCCGTCGAGCGCTTCCTCGGCACGCTCCGGCTGCCGATCGTCGCGCCGAGCCTGGGCGGCCCCGAGACCCTCGTCACGCTGCCGGCCCGGACCTCCCACTCGGGGCTCGATCCGGCCGCGCGAAGGGCGCTCGGGATCGCCGACGGGCTGATCCGCGTCTCGGTCGGGCTCGAAGCGATCGAGGACCTGGTCGAGGACTTCGATCGGGCGCTCGCGACCGCGCCGCGCTAGTACACTCGTCTCCCGGAAAGGACGGCCTCGATGATGCGCCCGAACTCGCTCGCCCTCACCCTGTTCCTCGCTGCGGCCCTGGCCGTGGCCTTCCCGGCCGCGTCGTCCGCCGCGGAGGCCGGCGACAGCCCGGCGGCCGCGCCCGAGCGGGTGCCGGTGCTGGTCGAGATGTACACCGCGCACGGCTGCCCCAACTCGCCCGCCGGGGAGTCGATCCTGACGCGCTACGACCGGACGCAGCCGATCGAGGGGGTGAGGGTCGTGCCGCTCGCGTTCCACGTCCCCTACTGGGACAGCCCCAGCTGGCAGGACCCGTTCGCGAACACCAACAACCAGTGGCGCCAGAACCAGTACGCGAAGCAGTCGAAGAGCAGCGACGTCTACACGCCGCAGTTCATCATCGACGGCGACACCGGGGTGAGCGGCCGCAGCGAAGGAGCGGTCCGCAAGGCGATCGAGAAGGCCGCGAAGACCCCGAAGGCGACGATCCGGCTCGAGATGCGCCCTTCGTTGGAGGACGACCCGGCGCGGACGGTCCGGATCGGGATCGACCTGGCGGGGATCCCGGCCGAGCTGCGCGGGCCCGCCGGGCTCGAGGCGACGATCCTGCTGGCGGTCGCCGAGCGCAACCTCGTCACCGAGGTCGGCGGCGGCAAGAACAAGGGGGCGCACCTCGAACAGACCGGTGTCGTCCGCGCGTGGATGCCGCTGGGCCACGTCAACGCGCAGGGGGATGCGATCTTCCCGCCCGACTACCTGCTGACGCTCGACCCGTCCTGGAAGCTCCCGGATCTCACCGCGGTGGTGTGGATCCAGGAGAAGCCGATGGGGCGGGTGCTGGCCCTGGGGACGCTGGCGCTCGGGAACTGACGAGCCGGTCGAGGCCGGCGCGGGCCGCGGGATCCTCCGGCCGCAGGGCCAGCGCCGCCTGGTAGCGACGGGCTGCCATCTCGTTCCACCCGGCGGCTTCGTACGCCGTCGCCGCGCCCAGCAGGGCCTCGAACGAGCGCGGATCGAGCGCGAGCGCGCGCTCGAACTTGAGGATCGCGTCCCTGGGCCGGCCGGCGGCCAGGTAGCCGGCGCCCTGCTCGAGGTGGAACGCGACGATCCCCGGGTCGGCCACGCGCCCCTGGTCGAGCACGCGGCGGCCTTCTTCCCGCTGTCCTGCGGCGATCAGCGCGGTGCCGTAGTGGAGGTAGTTCATGCCGTCCGCGGGGTACTTGGCGACCGCGTCGCCCCAGAGCGTCAGCTCGCTGCGCCAGACGCGGTTCTGCCGGAGCGTCAGGCCGGCGAAGACCAGCACGCCGAGGGCGGCCGCGAGCCACACGACCCGCGCCGCGCGCCCGGCCCGGGTCGCCGCGAGGCCGAGCGCGCACGCGACCACGATCGCCCAGCCGACCGACGGGAAGTAGAGATAGCGCTCGCCGAACAGCTTCCCGAGCAGCGGGCGGAGACCGGGCAGATAGAGCGCGGGCGCAAGGGTCAGGCCGAAGACCGCGACCCCGAAGAGCACGGCGCGGTGGCGCCGCCAGCCGGCCCAGGCGAGCCCCGCCGTGGCCAGCAGGACGACGATCGCGACCAGGCCGCGCAACGAGGCCCAGCCCTCCGGCGGAAGGGCGAAGGCCCCCAGGCTGAGGCGCGTCGGAACGAACATCGTGCGCACGTACCGCGCGAACAGGTCGGCCGCGATCAGCAGCGAGCCGGAAAGGCCCGGCAGGTCGGGCCGCGCGTGCGGCGCGAGTCCCCCCAGCGCGGCGGCGCGGAGCGCGAGGTATCCCCCCAGCACCGCGAACCACGGCAACCAGCGCACGAGCGCCGCCCGCAGCGTGGCCCGGCTCACGCCGCGGCAGAGGAGGTCGTAGAGCACGAGCAGCGCCGGGAGCAGCGCCGCGGGCTCCTTGGCGAGCATCGCCAGCAGGAACGCACCGAGGCCGGCGACGAGCCGGACCCGGCCGCGCACCGAGGCGTCGGCGCGGCGATAGAGGTCGAAAGCCAGCAGCGCGAGCGCGGTCGAGGCGACGTCCATGATCCCCGAGACCCACGCCACGGCCTCGACGTGCGCCGGGTGCACCGCGAAGAGCAGCGCTCCCGCGAACGCCGCGCCGGTGGCGTACTGGGCCTCGGGCGGCGGGCGGTCCCGCAGCAGGTCCCGGAGCAGGCGGAAGACGAGGATCGAGGCCAGCGCGTGGAGCAGGATGTTGACCAGCCGGTAGGGCCACGGCGCGGTCCCGGCGGCGCGGTGAACGACCGTGAAGAGCATCCCGGGCAGCGGCCGGTAGTAGTTCGTCTCCCCTTCCCCGCCGCGGCTCCAGAGGTCGCTCGCGAAGGAGGACCACAGCCCGGAGCCGTCGCGGATCGCGGTATTGAAGCGGACCAGCGCGTTGTCGTCGTAGACGAAAGCGTTGGGGAGTGCGTCGAGATAGACGAGGACGGCCGCCAGTCCCACCAGGAAGCCGAGCATCCGCTGCCGCGACCGCATCGCCGGAGGTTGCCACGCCGCCCCCCGGCGCTGCAACGCCGCCGTCAGCCCGGACCGTCCTGGATCAGTCCGTCGACGATCCGGATCACGCGCTGCGCGCGGGCCGCGACGTTGGGGTCGTGCGTGACGAGCCCGACGATGTGCCCCTGCGCGTTGAGCTGGTCGAAGACCTCGAGGATCTCCTGGCCGGTCCTGGTGTCGAGGTTCCCGGTCGGCTCGTCGGCGAGCAGGATCGTCGGCTTGTTCACCAGCGCGCGGGCGATCGCCACGCGCTGGCGCTGGCCGCCCGAGAGCTGCGAAGGCAAGTGCTTGGCGCGATCGGAGAGCGAGACCCGCTCCAGCGCCTCTTCGGCCCGGACGCGGCGCTCGGCGCGGCTCATCCCGGCGTAGGTCATCGGCAGCTCGACGTTGCGCAGCACCGAGGCCCGCGGCAGCAGGTTGAAGCTCTGGAAGACGAAGCCGATCCGCTCGTTCCGGACCCGCGCGAGCTGGCGCGGGCTCATCGCGGAGACCAGCTCGCCGGCCAGGAAGTACTGACCCGAGGTCGGCACGTCGAGGCAGCCGATGATGTGCATCAGGGTCGACTTGCCCGAGCCGGAAGGTCCCATGATCGCGAGGTAGTCCCCGGCGGCCACCGTGAGGTCGATCCCGCGCAGCGCGTGGACCTCGTTCTCCCCGGCGTCGTAGACCTTCCGCACGTCCACCAGGCGGATCATCTCGCGGGGGTCGGCCAGGGGCCGGGCCGGCTGGGTGGCCATCGTCGTTCCTCGGTCCGCGGAAATCCCCGCGTCCCGGCGACTATAGCGTCGAGGGTCGCCGCCCCCTGCCGGGCGCCGCCGGTCCGGGCCACCGGCGGACGCGGGCGCGGCGCGAGCGGTCGCGCGACCGGCCTAGAATGGCGGACATGAGCCGCAAGAAGAACCTCGAAATGTCGCCCCGTGACCGCCGGATCGCGTTCGCCCTCGTCGTGGGCCTGCTCGTCGTCGGCGGCCTCCTGGTCTCGACCGGGATCTTCCTCCCGGCCGGTGGTCCGACCCGATCGCCCGGCGCGATCCCGGGGGTCAACAACCCGGTCTCCCTGGCCCGGGCCCCGCGCGTCGAAGGGTATCCCCCTCCCGATCGAGCGCTGGGACCGGACGACCTCAAGCCCGAGCAGGTGCCGGCCCTCCCGGAACCCGCGCGCGGCGCGCTGCGCTGGTCCCTGGGCTGGACCGGACGCCGCGACGGGCTCCAGGTGCGACTGCTGCTGTTCGGCAACCCCGAAGCGGCCCGGCTGTCGCTGGCCGCCGCACCGGGCGATCGAACGCTCGAGGGGCTCGGCGAGGCGGCCGTCCGGCGCGGGACGGACCGGATCCTGTTCGTCCGCGGGAGCGCCCTCGGGGTCGTCACCGCCTCGGGAACGCAGCCGCCCGAGGCTCTCCTGAGCGCTGCACACGAACTCGACGACGCGCTGGCCCGGAGTTCCCCGGTCCTGCCGTAGCGCGCTACTTCTTCTTGTGCAGGCGGTGCGCGCGGATCTTCGTCGACAGGGTGCGGCGGTCGAGCCCGGTGGCCTGCGCCGTGTCCTGCACCCGGCCCTTGTGGCGCTCCAGCGCGCTCTGGAAGTAGTGCTCCTCGAAACGGTCGCGCGCCGTCCGCCAGGGGAGCGCGAGCAGCTCGTGCCACGGGCCGCGCGCCGCGATCGACGCCGGAGCCGGAACGAGGTCGCCGGGCAGATCGTCGAGGTCGACGATCCCGTCGCGGTCGAGCACCACCGCCCGCTCGATGACGTTCCTCAGCTCGCGCACGTTCCCGGGCCAGGCGTAGTCCGACAGCGCCTTCACGGCGGCGGCGGAGAGGGCACCGACGCGCTGGCCGTCCGGCCGCAGGAAGTGATCGAGGAAGTGGGTCGCGAGCGGAACGACATCCCCCGGGCGGTCGCACAGCGGCGGCAGCACGATCTCGATCACGCGCAACCGGTAGTAGAGGTCCTCGCGGAAGGTGCCCTCCGCGACCATCTGCTCGAGCGCCCGGTGGGTGGCCGCGACCAGCCGGACGTCGACGCGGCAGCGGCTCCCCCCGACGCGCGCCACCTCGCCGGTCTCGATCACGCGCAGGATCTTGGCCTGGGAGGCGAGCGGCAGGTCGCCGATCTCGTCCAGGAAGAGCGTGCCGCCGTCGGCGTGCTCGAAGGCGCCTGTCCGCGCGCGCTCGGCGCCGGTGTAGGACCCGCGATCCGCGCCGAACAGTTCGGCCTCGACCAGGCCCTCCGGCAACGCCGCGCCGTTGAGGGCCACGAACGGGTGCTCGCGGCGCGGACCCGCGCGGTGCGCGAGCCGGGCCAGCTCTTCCTTGCCCGTCCCGCTCGGGCCGCGCAGCAGGATCGTCGCGCGCGAGCCCGCGGCGCGGCGCACCGCCTCGACCGCGGCCCGGAAGGTGGGGTCGTCCCCGATCAGCAGCGGCTCCGTGCCGGCCGGCACCTCGGCCCCGCCGCGGCCGCGTCGCACCAGCCGTTCGGCGGCCTCGCGGCGGCGCCGCTCGCGATCGAGCGTCAGCGCGCCTTCGACGAGGGCGCAGGCGATCGCGCCGAGGCGCGTTGCCGCGGCCAGCGCCTCGCCGCCCGGGACCCGCGTCCCCTCGAGGTAGGCGACCGCCGGGAAGTCGGCGTGCGCGCTGCGCAGCGGCACCGCGGTGAGGACCGTGCCTGCAGCGTATTGATCGAGCGCGGTCTTCTCGTCGGCGTGGACGCGCAGCACGCTGGCCGGGCTCGCGGACCAGGCCTCGGCGCGCCCTCGCGCCGCCTCGAGAAAGCTCCGCGACAGGCAGACCGGTCCACTGCCGCCGTGCGAGCCGCGCAGCACCCAGCGATCGCCTGCGAGGGTCACGAGGTAGCCGCGCTCGGCGTCGACCAGCGCGAGCAGTTCGGCCAGCACGCCGGAAAAGACCTCGCGCCCCGTTCCGATCGCCGCGATCCGCTCGAGGGCGTCGAGGATCGGCGGTTCTCCCCGCGCGGTCCGGTCCGGAGCGTGGGCGTCGGCGAGCGTGGCGCCGAGCGGCTCCTCGTCGTCGAGCCACACCGACTGGTCGAGCGCCATCGCGGGAACGAACCGGTAGGGCCCGACCAGCACCCGGTCGCCCGGCTGCAGCGCGACCGACTCGTCGGGATCGAGGCGGCGCAGCGAGGCACCGCGCTCGAGCCAGGTTCCGTTGCGGCTCGAGAGGTCGCGCACGACGATCTGCTCGCCGTCCCAGCTGACCTCGGTGTGGCGCGCCGTGACGCGCTGGTCGCCGAGGACGACGTCGCAGTTGCGGGATCGTCCGAGCACCCGGGGGCGCCGGTCGCCCAGCTCGATCGCCTCACCCGAACCGGCGTTCCCCCCGCCGCCGACCATCCAGAGAGTGGACATCGGGGCCCTCCTGCCCTGGTCGCGGGAAGCATACTTCCCATCCGGCCCGCCCAGGGGAACAACGCTTCCTGTTTTCGGGCTGAAGGGGCCGGGAATCTCTGGCCCGCCGTTTGCTTAAGGAAAGCGCGCTTGGCCTTCTCTTGAGCGGGCACAAGCGGCGCGAGGCGGGCCCGAGGTCACGTCATGGGGCTTGGGGGGCTGCCGCCGGGGGGAGTTGGGGGAGATCGCCGCTGGTGCCCGCTCTTTTCCTGTCCGCGCCGCGGCCCCGGGAGGCGGTCCGGCGCCACCGGCGTCTTCGATTGGCGCCGGTCAGAAAGATCGGGGAAACTGGATCTGTGAGCGTATTATTCCGTGGGGGGTAGACCGATGTCCGTGCTGGGGCGATGCACGCGGCGTCCAGGGCACCAGGTGCTCCGGGTGCTCACCGGCGCCGCCCTCGCGGTTTGGACGCTGGTCGGCCTGACTCCGGCCGCGTGGTCGGGTTCGGTCCAGCCCGAGTTGGCGGCCGCGGTGCTGCGCTCGCGCGCGACCGATCGCGTCGCCGTCGTCGTTCGACTGGAGCCTGCCCCCCCCGCGTTGCCGCTGCGCCTGCCGGAGACCCGCGCCGAACTCGTGACCGTGCGTCGCGCCCAGACCGAAGCGTCGGCGGCCGCCGTGATCGCCATGTTGCGCGGCGCCGAACGGGACGGACAGGCCGAAGCGTGCGAGGTGCTGTGGGTGGCGCACGTCGTGACTGCGCGGATCGCGCCCGAGCTCGTGCCCCGGCTCGCTGGACTCCCCGGCGTGCTGGAGGTCCGTCTCGACCGTCCCGTCAGCCCCGACGACGGCGACGGCGACACCTCCGGCCCCAGCCCGACCGCCCCGCGCACGACGGCCGTCGTCAAGCTGAACGCCGACGACGTCTGGGCCGCGGGGTACACCGGCCGGCGCGTGCTGGTGGCGATCATCGACGACGGCGTGAACATCACCCACCCCGACCTCGCCGACCACCTCTGGGTCAACCCGGGCGAGATCGCGGGCGACGGGATCGACAACGACGGCAACGGCAAGATCGACGACGTCCACGGCTGGAACTTCGGAAGCAACAACGCCAGCCTGACCGACCTGCAGAACCACGGCACGCCGGTGGCGGGCTGGCGCTCGGCGACGGAACGGCCGGGACGCAGACCGGCGTGGCCCCCGACGCGGAACTGATGGTCCTCAAGCGCGGCTCGACCGAGTCGACGATGTGGGCGGCCAGCCAGTACGCGATCGAGAAGGGGGCGCAGATCGTGCTCCAGGCCCGCTCGGTGCGGCGCTTCGAGCCGTCGGGTCGCCGCCGGACTACGGCAGCTGGCGCACCGTCACCGACAACGAGCTGGCCGCCGGCGATCATCCGGGTCAACTCGGCGGGCAACTGCCTCGGCTGCACCGACGGGGAGCTCAGGAGATCACCCTACCAGGTCAACGCGCCCGCCAACGCTCCCCCGCCGCTGCTGCACTCCGCGCAGACGCTGATCGGAGGCGTTTCGTCGGTGATTGCCGTCGGCCAACGTCGATCTCGGCGACAACGTCGTCGGAACCAGCCGGCGCGGTCCGTCGGAGTGGATCGACCTGCAGGCCTCCGACGCGACCTACCCCTACCCGATGCCGCTCGCCTACCGGGACTATCCCTACGCCGGCGGCGCCCAGCAGGGGCTGCTGAAGCCGGACGTCGCGAACTACGGCGAAGGATCGACCGCACCGTATGCGTTCTGGGAAGGTGCGGCACCGGACTACAACGTCGGCAACTTCAACGGAACGAGCGGCGCGGCCGGCCACACCGCCGGCGTCGTCGCGCTGCTGCTCGAGGCCAAGCCGGGCGCGACGCCGGCGCAGGTCGCGCAGGCGCTCTATACCTCGGCCCGCGACCGGGGCGCACCGGGCTGGGACCCCGACTACGGCGAGGGGATCGTCGACGCCTATGCCGCCCTGGCCGCGATCGGCGCCCCCTGCTTCGGCGCGGGCGGTGACGCCGACGGTGACGCGGTCTGCCAGGCGGCGGACAACTGCCCGGCGATCGTGCAATCTCGTCGCAGGACAACCTGGACGGGGACGCGCTGGGCGATGCCTGCGACCCCGACCAGGACGGCGACGGCTTCAACGGCGGTGCCGGCAACCCCGATTGCAACGACCGCAACGCCGCGATCAAGCCGAGCGCGGCCGAGCTGTGCGATCTCGTCGACAACGACTGCGACGCCTCCACCGACGAGAACCCCGAGGCCGGCGCCAACAGCTGCGCCGACGGGAACCTCTGCACCGCGGACCTGTGCGGGGCCAACGCGACCTGCGCCGCCGCAGCCAGCGGCGCCTGCGGGGTCACCGGCTCGGTGACGTACTACCGGATCTCCGATGCCGACCGCAACGGCACTTCGGACGACCCGGCGGAACTGACGGGCGCCGATCCGGTAGCAGGAGTGGCGCTCGACCTCGTCGGCCTCGGCTCGCTTCCCGACACCATCACGGGGATCGACGGCAGCTACTCGCTCCCCGCGCTGTTCGGCAACCTGGTGCTCGTCCCGCTCGACCGGGTGAACGCGCCGCGGGCCGAAGGGACCGCGGCCGGCTCGATCAGCGGGCTCGACGCCTCGGCGGTGGCGAAGCACTCCGTCGGGCTCACGACGCTGACCAATCTGCAGCTGATCGCGGCCGACGTCTCCGAGAACGGGACGATCAGCTCCTACGATGCTTCGCTGATCGCGCAGTACACGGTCGGCTTGATCGACTACTTCCCCGTCCGCACGAGCCTCGGCTCGGACTGGGCGTTCGTCCGCTGCGACGGCGGGCTGCCCGGGAACTGCCCCGCCTGGCCTCCGCACCCGCCGACGCCGTCGTACAGCTGGACCCCGATCGCACAGCCCGAGTCCGCCCCGTTCTTCGCCATCCTGTATGGCGACGTCACCGGGAACTGGCCGCTGGTCGCGGGCTGGACGGCGGCGTGTTCACGGCGGCACCGGCCCCCTCCCGGGAGTCGACGCCCGTCGCGGGCCGCGGAGCCGCGCGGCGTGGCACGGGTGGAGCGCTCCGCGGACGATCCGGCTCGGCTGGTCCGCATCTCCGGCCCGACCCGGGTCGGACCACGGCTCTACCGCGTCGTGCTCGGCGTGAAGGGGGCCGACGGCATCACGGCCCTCGACCTGCTCTCGGCCGCGCCGAAACAGGGGCACAGGATCGTGTCGGTGCGCCCGGTCGGCCTGGCGGCCGACTGGACGGCCGCACTCGGCCCGCCCGGGACCGCGGGGCAGCGGATCGCGCTCTACGGTGCCGGAGCCCTGGCCGGCCGCGGCGCGGTGCTCGAGGTCGTCTTCGAGGCGATCCGCCCGCCGGAGCGGGGACGCCTCCCGTTCCCGATCGAGGCCTCGGCCAACGAAGGCGCGATCCCGATCCGCTGACGCCGGTTCGCCTTACCGGGTGGACGCCCGTCGTTGCGCCTCGTACCGTCTCGGGGTGAGACGGCACCGGACCGGAGGCCTTCCGGCCCGTGACTGGCAAGTCTCCCAGGCAGAGCGGTTTGGCGCGCCTCGCCGGGGCGGGCACGCCGGTTGCTTCGTATCCCTCCGCTCCGCCCCACAGGAGGGAGAGACATGAAGACCACGCGAGTCGCGCTGGGCCTGATGATCGCCGCGGTCCTGCTGATCTCCGTCGTTCCCACCGCCCACGCGACGTCGATCAGTGCGCGCGTGGAGGGCCTGTTCGTCGTCGGCGACCAGGTCTTCGACGGGGGCGACGTCGTCATCCGTTCGGTCGGAAGCGGTCTCGTCGCGATCCTGATCAACGGCCGGCAGGTCGCCCTCCTTCACCGCCAGGACTTCGGGGCCCGCCCACCCCACTCGGTTCCGTACCTCGAGTTCCGGGTTGACGACCAGGGCCTGCCGCACCTCGCCGCGGTCCGCTTCCGGTCCGAGCGGGGCGAGAGCACGGCGCTGATCGCGCTCAGGCCGGCCGCACTCACGCCGGGGCTGCTCACGCTCCCCTACCGCTTCCCGCAGTCCGAGCCGACGCTGCGCGCCGCACGCTAGGCTACGGAAGCAGCAGGACCGAGCCGGTCGTCCGCCGCCCCTCGAGGGCGCGGTGCGCCTCGGCGGCGGCGGCGAGCGGCCACGCGTGGTGCGACTCGATCCGCACCACGCCGCGCTCGAGCAGCGCGAACAGCGCACCCGCCGATTCGAGCAGCTCCCCGCGCGTCGCGGTGTAGGCCAGCAGCGAGGGGCGGGTCAGGAAGAGCGATCCCTTCCCGCCGAGCAGGAGCGGGTCGATCGCGGGCGGCGGGCCCGAGGCGTTGCCGAAGGAGACCATCATCCCGCGGGGCGCCAGGCAGTCGAGCGAGCGCATGAAGGTGTCGCGCCCGACGGAGTCGTACACGACCGGCACGCCGCGTCCCATGGTCAGTTCGCGGACGCGGGCCACGAAGTCCTCGCGCGACGTGACGACCGGATGGTCGCAACCGTGGGACCTCACCAGCTCCGCCTTGGCGTCCGTGGAGACGGTGCCGATGACCGTCGCCCCGAGGCTCTTCAACCACTGGCAGGCGATCAGGCCGACGCCGCCCGCCGCGGCGTGGAACAGGACCGTCTCCCCCGCCCGCACTGGGTGGACCCGGCGGACGAGGTACTCCACGGTCATTCCCTTGAGCAGCCCGGCGGCCGCGGTCCGGTCGTCGATCGCCGGAGGCAGTGGGACGAGGCGCGCCGCCGGCATCACGCGCCGCTCGGCGTAGGACCCCGGCGGCCCGCCCGCATACGCGACCCGGTCTCCCGGAACGACCTCCTTCACGCCATCGCCCACCGCCTCGACGATCCCGGCGGCTTCGCTCCCGAGCCCCGAAGGGAGCGAGGACAGCGCGTAAAGGCCCGAGCGCTGGTAGGTGTCGATGAAGTTGACCCCCACCGCGGTGTGACGCACCAGCGCTTCGCCGGCGCCGGGGGACGGGAGCGCCGACTCCTCCCACTGCAGGACCTCCGGCCCGCCGTACCCGTGGATCCGGATCGCGTGGTTCACGAGACCTCCTCGCGCGCGGCGAGCGCGCGCTGGCGCCGGCCGAGCCACGCCGCCAACCCGACCCAGGCCGCGCCCAGCGGCAGGGAGACGAGCGCGAGGACCCCCGCGCCCGCCCCGGCCGCGGCCAGCAGCCTGTCGGCCCAGGCGCCGATCACGTCGCCGCCGCGGTAGACGAAGGTGTCGATCAGGCTCTTGGCCGTGTACTTCTCGTCGCGCGTCACGACGGTGAAGAGGACCTCGCGGGCGGGCCGCACGAGGGCGAACTCGGCGGCGCGGCGCAGCACCTGCACCCCCACCAGCACCGGGACCGCCGGTACCAGCGCGAGCGCGGCGTACCCGCCCGCGCTGAGGAGCGGCATCACCGCCAGGCTGGCGCCGAGGCCGACCCAGCCGATGATCCGCCCGGTCAGGAAGAGCTGCGTCGCCAGCGCGATCAGGTTGACCGCGAGGTCCATGCGCGCGAAGAACGCGACCCGCGAGGCGGAGTCGGCGAACGCCGCCCGCGTGATCCGGGCCTGCTCGAAGTAGAGGAAGGTCGAGCTGACCGCGTAGAGCAGGATGAACACGCAGATCCCGGCGAGGTACGGAGAGCGCGCGATCAGGCGGAACCCCTCGAGCCAGGCCCTCGGCCCGGTCAGCCCGAGTTCGCCGGGCGGCGCCGGGGCGCTCCGCGGCTCCGCGATGCGCGTCAGCCGGCGCACGGCCAGGACGGCACCTTCGAGCAGCAGCGCGGCAAGCAGCAGGAGCTGCGTCGCGCCGAGCGCGTGCGCCAGCCCGGCCGTGAGCGCTCCGCCCGTGATCGCCCCGATCGTCCCCCCGACCCCGACCAGCCCGAAGAGGCGACGGCCCTGCGCCGCGCTCCAGATGTCGGCCATGAAGCCCCAGAAGACCGAGACGGCGAACAGGTTGAAGATGCTGACCCAGACGAAGAAGACGCGGGCCACCGGCAGCGCGGCGTCGGCCGGCATCGTGCGCAGCAGGATGTAGAACCCGAGCAGCGTCGCCGCGAGCAGGTGGTAGACCACCGGGATGAAGACCTGCCGCGGGAAGCGGCGCACGAGCGCCCCGAAGAGCGGGTTGAGCGCGACCGTGCCGGCGAGCGTCCCGACGAAGAGCCAGCTCAGGGCGTCGTCGGTGCCGCGCAGGCCCATCTCGTCGCGCAACGGGCGGATGACGTAGTACGACGAGAGCAGCAGGAAGAAGTAGGCGCACGACCAGGCGAGGGCCCGCCCCTCGCCCGGCTCGATCCGAGCCAGCCCACGCAGCCGTGCCGCGAGCGCCGCGGCGGGACCGCGCGCCCCTCCCTCGCTCACCGGTCGCCCGCGAGCCGGACGGAACGCGCAGGGGCGGGGCTCACTTGCCGGCGCCCGGCTCCGGCTTCGCCTTGGCCGCCTCGGCGCGCCACGCCGCCAGCACCGCGGCTTCGCGCTCGGCGCCGAGGCCGGCGCGCATCTTCGCCCGGCGCTCCTCCGGCACCGTCTTCCACCAGGCGAGCGTGTCGCGCACGGTGTCGTCGACCGGGCGGAAGGTCAATCCGGCCGCCGTCGCGCGCGCAATGCTGACCCGGGCGAAACCGGCCATGTCGTCGACCGGCGGGACCCAGACCGGCATGTCGGACCAGGGGGCCACCTGCTGCGCCTCGAGGAACGGACCGGGCACCCAGGTGAAGGCGGCGTCGCTGCCGGACACCCGCTTGCAGCTCGCCAGCAGGTCGCCCATCGGCAGCGGCTCCTTCGGCCCGGTCGCGTTGAAGACCCCCGTGCGGTTCCTGTCGATCATCAGCGCGATCCAGTTCCCGAGGTCGCGCACATCGATGAACTGGGTCGGGTCCTGCGGCGTGCCCGGTGCGAGCACCTCGCCCCCCTTCGCGACGCGGACCGGCCAGTAGGTGAAGCGGTCCGACGGATCGCTCGGGCCGACGATCAGGCCCGGGCGGACGATGGTCGTCCGCCCCGGCATCGCCTTCTCGGCCGCCTGCTCGCAGAGCGCCTTCAGCGGCCCGTAGCTCCCGCCGTCCACCGTCTCGACCGTCGCGTCCTTGAGCGTGCCCACCGCCGCGGTCTCGTCTGCGCCGGGCTTGCTGTTGTCGGCGTAGACCGAGATCGTGGAGACGAAGAGGTACTGGCGCGCGGTGGGAGCGAGCAGCGAGGCCGAGGCGAGGACGTGCCGGGGCACGTACCCCGAGGTGTCGACGACCGCGTCCCAGCGCCGGCCCGCGAGGGCCTTGAGGCCGTCCCCCTTGGACGGATCGCGGTCGCCGTGCAGTTTCTCCAGGTCCGGGAAGAGCTGCGGGTTGGTCTTCCCGCGGTTGAAGAGCGTGACCTTCCACCCCCTGGCGAGCGCGGCCTCGACGACCTCGGGCCCGAGGAACATCGTGCCGCCGAGCACGAGCAGCGACTTGCCCCCGTCGCTCGCGGCCGCTTTCTCCTGGGCCTCCGCCCGGCTCGAGATCGCGGCCGGAAACCCGAGCGCCGGCGCGGCGAGCGCCAGTCCCTTGAGCACCGCCCGCCGGCTCTCCCTCCGCTTCGCCGCCGCTGCCGTCCCTGCCGTCATCGCCCCGATCCTCCATCGACCGCGAGCATCCTAGCCGGGGTGGGCCGCGGCGCTGCCGCCATTCAGCCGGCCGGGGCGACCGCCAGCCCGGATCAGCCGGTGCGTCCCGGCTCCCGGGCCGGTGCGCGAGGTCAGGGTGCCGGAGCCGCCACGAGCTTCCGCTCCAGCGCCGCGAGCACGATCGAGATCGCGGACTCGGGCGTCATCGCTCCCAGGTTCAGGATCATGTCGTAGCCCAGCGGATCGTCCACGTCCCGCCCGAAGGACTGCCGGATGAACGCCTTCTGCTCGGCGTCCAGGTCTCGGATCCGGCGTGCGGCCTGCTCACGCCGGACTCCCAGGCTCGCTGCCAGCGCGTCGATCCGCTGGTCGAACGGCGCGACGATCCGCAGCCTCAGGCCGCAGCGCGCGTCGAGGAACCAGTTCGCGCCGCGCCCGACGATGATCGCGTGGCCGCTGCCGGCGATCGCGCGGATCGTCCCGACCATCTCCGCGATGAATCGCGTCTGGCCCGGGTCGCCGGGAACGATGAGGTAGGAGAGGTAGTCGTCGAGCGGGCCGGAGGCGTGCTCGTCGTGGGCCGCGATGATCGGTTCGGAGCGGTGCATCGTGCGCGCGATCTCGACCACGATCTCGCGGTCGAGCACGCGCCAGCCGAGCCGCTCGCCGAGCGTGCGCGCGAGGGCCGCTCCACCCGAGCCGGCCTGGCGCGACACGGAGATCCAGCGGTGCTCTCCGCTCGCCGGGCAGATCGGCCGCTGCTCCAAGGCGCTGCGCAGGCCGCTCCATCGCGCCTGGTGTTCGACGAGTTCCTGGACGCTCTTCGCGGGGCTCATGGCGCCTCCCTGCCGCGAAGTCGCGCCGCGAAGCCGGGGGCCCTCACTGCGCCCCCGGATCGGGGCGAGGCCCCGCGCGCGATCGACCCCATGATCTTACCGCCAAACGGCACGAGGCGGCGCGGTTCGTCGCTCAGCGCTCCCGCACGGCGACGACGAAGCCGAGCCGAGAGACCCCCGGCGGCAGCTCGACCTCGTCGAAGTACCGGCCGGCCAGGTCCTCCAGCAGCAGCGGACTCTCGACGGTGCGCCCGACGAGCGCCGCGTCGAGCAGCACGATCGGTTCGCGCGCCCCGAGCACCAGGAAGGTCTCGGCCCCCCCGGTCCCGGCCTTCCAGTTGACGATCCGGTCCGCGGCCGGGCCGGGGACGCGGACGCGCCGGCCGGCCGGCACGAGCCCGGCTGCCGTCCCGGGCGTCTCGGGCAGCAGCGCGGCCAGGCGTCCGTCGGCCGAGCGGTGCAGCACGTACAGGAACTGGTCCTCGGCCGGCGCGAGCATCAGGTAGAGCTCGTCGCCGGGCGCCACCTGCGACGCCGCTTCCAGCGGCTCGTCGCGCACGAGACCGGAGCGGAAGAGGCGGGCCGTGAGCAGCGGGGTGTCGGCGGTCACGGGCTCGGCCGCCCCGGTCCCGGCTGCCGGGAGTTCCGGGGGGAAGACACTCCGCCGCGCAGCACGGGCCAGATCCCGGCCACGCCCGCCAGCAGCGCCGCCGCCACCGCGAGCCAGGTCCAGACGTGGCGACGGCCGGGAGCGCGCTCGAGGGGACCCTCGAGCTGCACCGGCGGGGGGACCGCTTCCCCCAGGAGCGCCCGTTCCATCTCCGCGGCGTCGACGAACCGCGCGCGCGGATCGCGGGCGAGCGCGCGATCGATCGACTCCGCGATGGCTTCGGGAAGGTCGCGCCGCAGTTTTCCGACGGGCCGGCGGCCGCCCTTGTCGTGGGCGGCGCGCAGCGCGATCAGGTCCTCGCCCACCACCGGCAGCGCCCCGGTCGCCAGCAGGTGGAGCGTCGCGCCCAGGGCGTACAGGTCGCTGGCCGGCGAGGGCGGTTCGCCCTGCAGCAACTCGGGCGCCGCAAAGCAGGCCGGGGAGCCGGCGGACAGCGGGATCGAGGCCGACGCACCGCGGGCCGGCAACGCCGCGGCGCCGGGGTCCATCAGCACGATGCGCTGGCCGCGCGCCCGCAGGACGTTCCGGGCCCGCACGTCGCCGTGCACCACGCCCGCCGCGTGCAGCGCCCCGAGCGCACGGCACAGCGCGCTGCCGGTCGCGACCAGCTCCTGGGGCGCAAGCGGGCCCTGCTCGTCCAGGAACTGCGCCATCGTGATCCCGTCCAGCAGTTCCATGTAGCGCCCGGGACGGCCGCCGTGCACCCCCGCGCCGAGCACGCGCACGAGGTGAGGATGCTCGATCCGGGCGAGCTGCCGACCCGATTCGACCAGCGCGAGGGCCTCCGCGGCGTCGGGCCGGGCCCCCGCCAGCAGCAGGCGCAGGACGACGATCCGGCCGCCGACCGTCACACGGGCCCGGAAGACCTCGCTGGACGCTCCGCCGCCGAGGCGCTCGAGCACCTCGAGGGGTCCCCACCTCATCACGCCCTTCAGGCCCGCCATCGCCAGCGAAAGGTAGCCTCGTGCCGCCGCAGCGTCCACGGCGTCTCGATCGCCGGCGCGGCGCGCGGGGTGGAGCCGCTCGGTCTTCGTGTCACACTGGCTCGATCCGCGGAGGGACTCCATGCCCCCGCAGCCGCCGCATCCGCAGCTCGACCTGTTCGGCGACGCCGTTCCCGGTCCGGCGCCGGTGCGGGAGGAACTCGCCGGGCTGGCGGCCGCGCTCCCTCGCGGCGTGAGGCTCGGCACCTCGTCCTGGACCTTCCCCGGATGGGCCGGTCTCGTCTACGACCCGGCGGCGAACCTCGACCCGTCGGCGCTCGCACGCCACGGGCTCGCGGCCTACGTGGAACATCCGTTGCTTCGCATCGTCGGCCTCGATCGGACCTACGACGCCCCGCTCCCGGCGTCCGACTTCGCGCGCTACGCGGCCCAGGTGCCGGACGATTTCCGCTTCGTCGTCAAGGCCTGGCAGGACCTGGTGCGCCCGAGCGTGGTCGAGGAGACCGCGTGGCACCGCGGGCTCGCCCGCAATCCGCACTTCCTCGCGGGATCCGTCGCCGAGGCCGCGGTGCTTCACCCCGCGCTCGAAGGGCTCGGGCAGAAGCTGGGCGTGGTGCTGTTCCAGTTCCCGCCGCTGCGCCGCAGCGAGAGCGGCACCCCGGCGGCCTTCGCCGCGCGGCTCGCCGCGTTCCTCGCGGCGCTGCCGCGGGGACCGGCCTATGCGGTCGAGCTGCGGACGCGCGAGCTGATGACGCGCACGTTCGCCCACGTGCTGCAGGAGGCCGGGGCGTCGCCGGCCTTCGTCGTCCACCCGGCGATGCCGCCGCTGGCGCGCCAGCTCGAGGTCTGCGATCCCGCGCGCTACCCGCAGCTCGTCGTGCGCTGGATGCTCGGCGCCGGCCAGACCGACGAGGGGGCGCGCCTGCGCTACCAGCCGTTCGACCGCCTGGTCGACGAGGACCCGGCGGTGCGGCACGCCGTGGCCGGCCTCGCACGGGACGCCGCTCGCGCCGGAAAGCCGGCCTGCGTGATCGCGAGCAACAAGGCCGAGGGGTCGGCGCCGCTGACGCTCGTCGCGCTGGCGCGCGCGATCGCGGCCGGCGAAGGGTGAACGGCTTACCGCGCCGGGGCGGCCTGGGGGGCGGTCAGGGACATCAGTTCGTCCTTGACTCCTTCGGTCCCGCCGGTCCGCACCGCTTCGGCCAGTGCTTCAGGAAGTTTCCGGCTCAGCGTGCCCCGCAGCCGGGCGTAAAGGACCTGCCTGTCGCCCCCCGCCACAAGCACGAGGTCGCCGATCGTGTCGCCCTGCTCGCCACGCACCAGCACCAGCGCCGAGCGAGCGCCGTCGCGCGTCTTCACGACCGGCTCCCACCCGGTGATCGGCATCCGCGTGAAATCGACGCCGGCCCCTGCGGGGGCGTCGTAGACGGCCAGTTCCAGCGCGTCGAGCCCGGCCAGCGGCAGGCCGGCGCCGTCCCTGGCCGCCCCGCCGAGGACCGCGCGGGCCAGCGACATCGTCGTCGGACCGAGGGTGAACTCGAACACCCGCTGCGGATCCTGTCCGGACTGCCGCGCGATCTCGTTGCGGATCGTCGCCGGGCTGAAGGAGGTGGCGCACGCGGCGATCGCGAGCAGGCCGGCGAGCGTGAGCGCGGCCGCCGCGGAGCGCCTCATCCCGCGCCCTCCTCCGACGCCGCGTGGCGCATCGCGTCGAGCAGGACCTCCGTCGACTGGGAACCGGTCACCACGTAGCGGCGGTTGAACACGAAGACCGGCACGCCGTCCACCTCGATCTCGCGCGCCGCCTCTTCCTCGGCTGCGACCCGGTCCAGGCCGGCCCCGTCGGCCAGCACGGCGCGGATCGCGCCCCCGTCGAGCCCCGCGCGGAGCGCGACCGTCTCGATGTTCCTCGGCTGCGTGAGATCGACCCCTTCGACGAAGAACGCGCGGAAGAGCCCTTCGACGAGTTCCTCCTGCACCGCCGCGTCCGGGGCCGCAGCGATCAGCGCGTGGGCCACCCGGGTGTTCGGCTGGCGCGCAATCCGATCGAATGCGAACACGATCCCGGCGTCCCGCCCGGCCGCCTGAACGCGCCCGATCGTGACCTCGTGATCCTCGCCGAACTTCGCCAGGTAGTGCTCGCGGCGGTCGACCCCGGCGGCGGGCAGGTCGGGGTTGAGCTCGAAGGCCCGCCAGCGGACCTCCGTCGGCGGCGCCTCCGGGTTCTCACGGCCGTAGGCCGCGAGGGCCTGCTCCAGCCGCCGCTTCCCGATGTAGCACCAGGGGCAGACCACGTCGGAGATCACGTCGATCGTCATTGCCATGGGACGGGCCTCGGCGCCGCGCCGGACGCAGCCGACGGACGCCGTAGGATAAGGCCATTTCCGGCGGGACGGGCCGGGCGTTCGCGGCGCGGCGGCCCCGTCAGCGCGCTGCTCCCCCGGGTTTCGGCCAGGCCACGAAGAGTTGCCGCGCGGGGGCGGAACAGGGTGTCGAACCGCCGCCCGTCCGCTCGACGTCGACGACGACGATCGCCCCGGCGGCGAGCGGAAGCAGCCCTTCCGCGTCGTCGGGCAACACCTCGCCCCAGCTCGGCGCGAGCCTGGCCCCGTCGAAGACCTCCGACAGGGAGACCTGCCAGAGACGCGAGGAGGCACCCCCGTCGGCGCGGTCGCCGGCGATCCCGGCCAGCGTTTCGCCATTGACGGCCAGCTCGCGCACGCCGCGCCCCGCGAGATCGGCCAGCGCGACCGCGTCGAAGCGCAACTGCTCGAGATCCGGGGTGAGGCGGAGCAGCACCGCGCGCCCTTCGACCAGCGGCGTGCGCAGGCCGAGCCACACGCGCGGCGCAGCGCTGCCGGGCCCGGCGAAGGCGGCCGCCCCTTCGACCTGCGGCGCCGCGGCGACCAGCGCCCGGCAGACCGCCCCGGCCTGCGCCGGCGCGGGCGAGACGAAGAGCGTGGCCAGGCACGCGGCCGGATCGCGCCGCGCAGCGTCCAGCCGGGCCGCGTCGTCGAGCGCACGCACGAGGCGCAGCGAGCCCCCCGCCCCGTCGGGCCCGTAGAACGCGAGGCGCGCGCGCCTGGGCCGGGGTTCGCCACTCTTCGCCGGCCCGTGCGAGCCGACCACGAGCAGCTGTCCGCCGACCGCCGCCAGCGCCTCGATGTCGTCCGGCCGGCCCTCCTTCGGCAGGGCGAGAGCGCGGCGGAAGACCAGCCGCTCCCCTTCGCGCGCGAAGGCGAAGATCTGGTCATCCACTTCGTTGTCGCCGACGAGGACCAGGCCGGGATCCCACGGCGCAGCGATCGCGGCCGAGGCCTCGCAAAGCGACGGAGCGACGAGCGGCGCGTCGGGCGAAGCCAGCGCCGGGGCCGTCAAGCACGCGAACGCGGCCCATGGGACCCACGACGGACGCACCGTGCCTCCCCCTCACCCGCCGACGCAAAGCGGGACACGCTGCGTTCGCCGCCCCCGTCCGGCCACTCTCGCCGATAATGCGCCCGTGAGGAGGCCTGCCGCCATGAGCCGTCGCCGGGAAGTCCGTGTCACCGGAAGGGCCTGCTTCGCATGCCTCGTGCTGCTGCTGCCGGCTTCGTCGGCCCGGGCGCAGGCTGCGGACCCGCCGGCTGCACCGCCCGCGGCCCCGTCCTCCGCCCGCGCCGCGGTCGCGCCGCTCGACGTCGCGACGGCGCCCGTCGACAGCGCCGCGGCCGCGCAGGCGCTCGCCGACGCGATGCTCGCCGAATCCGGTCCCCCCGTCCGCAGCGAATCGGAGGCCGCGGTCTTCGAGTACAACCACCGCCCGATCGCCACGCTGCGCGCCGACATCGCCGCGTTCACCCCGGCCGAGCGTGCCGCCGGCGCCGCGCGGCGCCTGGAACGGGTGCTCCGGACCGTGGGACGGCAACCGGTGTCGGCCTATCCCATCGCCCAGGGCGCACTGTTGACCGTCGGCACGACGCCGATCCTCGCGATCGTCCACGAAGACCTCGACGAAGCGGGCGGCGAATCGCTCCTCGAGGCGACGGCCAGCGCCCGGGCGACCCTGAAGCGGGTCGTGCAGGAGGCGACCGAGGAGATGCTCCTCCCCTACCTGCTGCGGGCGCTCGTGCTCTCGCTCATGGGAGCCGCGCTGGCCGCGACGGGCGTGCTGGTGGTGCTCCGGCTGCGCCAGCGCCTGGCCCGGCGGCTGACCCGGGAAGCGGAGGAACGGCTGGGCAGGGCCAGGCTCGGCCACCTCGCCACGGTGGGCTCGGCCCAGCTCTTCCTCTTGCTCAACCGCCTGCTGACGGTTGCCGCCTGGTCGATCGGGCTGGCGATCCTGTTCCTCTGGATCACCTTCGCGCTGCAGCGCTTCCCCTCTACGCGGCCCTGGGGCGAGCAGATGGGGAACTATCTCCTCTCGGCCCTCCAGACCGTCGGGACCGGGATCGTCGCCTCGATCCCCAAGCTGCTCGTGGTGCTGCTGATCGGGCTCGCCGCTCGGGTCGTCTCGCGCCTGGTGGGCCACCTCTTCCACGCGATCGAGGAGGGGCGCCTCGCCGCCTCCGAGTCGCTGCGCGAGACGGCCCCGCCCACCCGGCGCCTGTTACAGGGCCTGGTCTGGATCTTCGCGCTGGTCCTCGCCTACCCCTACCTGCCGGGCAGCGAAACCGCAGCGCTCAAGGGCGTTTCGGTGATGATGGGCGTCATCATCTCGCTCGGTTCGGCGGGAATCGTCGGTCAGTTGATGAGCGGGCTGGTGCTGATGTATTCGCGCGCCGTGCGCCCCGGCGACTACGTCCGGATCGGCAGCGTCGAGGGGACCGTCTGCGAGCTCTCGCTGCTCTCGACCAAGCTCCGGACCAACCGCCGGGAGGAGGTCACGATCCCCAACGCGGTCGTCGTCTCGGGATCGACGACCAACTACCACCGGTACGCGGCGGAAGGGGTCCTGGCCGGGACGACGGTCACGATCGGCTACGACACCCCCTGGCGGCAGGTCCACTCGCTGCTGGTGCAGGCGGCGGACCGCACCCCCGGCCTGCGGCGGCCGCCCGACCCGCGCGTGCTGCAGACCGGGCTGGGCGACTTCTACGTCGAGTACACGCTCCTGGTCTGCCCCGAGCGGCCGGAGCTGCGGATCGCCACGCTGGCGATCCTGCACGAGAACATCCAGGACCTGTTCAACGAGTACGGCGTCCAGATCATGTCGCCGCACTACGAAATGGACCCGGAGGGGAAGAAGGTGGTGCCTCAGGGCGAGTGGTTCGCCCCCGGCGAAAAAGCCGGAGTGAGCCGCGCGTGAGGCCGTTCCTCGATCTCCTCCCCGACGGCGTCGCCGAGTGGATGGTCCGCCATTCCGGGGAGCGGCGCTTCGCGGAAGGCGAGGTGCTGATCCGCGAGGGGGATGTTCCATCGGCGGTCTTCATGCTGCTGGAGGGGGTCCTCGACGCGATCTCCGCCGACGGCCGGCGGCTGGCGCGGCTCGGACCGGGCAGCCTGGTCGGCGAGATGTCGTTCGCCGACGAGGCCCCGGCTTCGGCCAGCGTCGTGGCGATCGAGGCGGCGCTGGTGCTGGCGCTGCCGCGCGACGTTCTCTCCGCCCAGCTGTCGGCCGATCCGGCCTTCGCAGCCGGCTTCTATCGCGCGCTGGCGGCGACGATCTCGGGCCGGCTGCGTACCGCGAACGCGCGGCTGCGGGTGGCCGCACCCGAGGGGGCGGAGTTCCCGGCAACTCGTCCGGACGCCGCCGTGGAGCGCGCGATCGAGGGGCTCGACGGCTGGAAGTCGCAGCTGCTGCAACTCGACAAGGAAGCCCTGAAGCGGGGTGAGGTCAGCGAGGACCGGTACCGCGAGTTCGCGGCGCTGGCCCGCGACCTGATGCACGCCACGCACGCCATCCTGGGCGCGTCATCCCCCCTGCACGACGCGCTGCGCGCGCAGCTCGGCGCGCGGATGCAGCGCGAGGTCCTCCCCTACGTGCTGGCGACCGAGGCGGCCGAGCGCTTCTACGCCAAGCCCCGCGGCTACGCCGGCGACTACCTGGCGATCGACATGATCTACCGCAACGCGCCGGGCGGGACGGGGCGGATCGGCCCGATCGTCGACCGGTTCTTCCTCGACTCTCCCCCAGCGCGCGCGGTGCGGAATCGCCGCGCGCTGATGGCTCAGGAGATCGTCGAAACGGCGCGGGCTCGCCCTTCCGAGCCGGTGCGCGTCACCTGCCTCGCGAGCGGGCCGGCGCGCGAGGTCTTCGACGCCTTCGACGCGCTCGGTGACACGGACCTCCCGGTGGTTACCCTGCTCGACATCGACCCGAAGGCGCTGGCGTTCGTCGACGAGATCCGCGCGCAGCGGCGGCTCGCGGCGCCGATCACCCTGGTCAACGAGAACCTGCTCGCGCTCTTCCTCGGCCGCGGCAGGACGGAGCTCGAGCCGCAGGACCTGATCTACAGCCTCGGGATCACCGACTACCTCCCGGACAAGCTGCTGATCAAGCTGCTCGACTTCTGCCAGCGGAGCCTGGCCCCGGGAGGCCGCGTGATCATCGGCAACTTCCACCCGGCAAACCCGGCCCGGGAGTTCATGGATCACGTGCTCGAGTGGACCCTGATTCACCGCAGCGAGGCGGACATGGACCGGCTCTTCGAGGCCTCGAGCTTCGGGCGGCCGTGCACGCGGATCGTGTCCGAGCCGGAGGGAATCGACCTGTTCGCCGAGTGCGTGAAACAGGCGTGAACACCGCCCGGAGAGGAGGGAGACGATGACCCGCTGCGCCGGGTGCCGCCACCGGCTGGACGACGAGTCGGCCTGCCTGGTCGCCTCGATGCACGGCTCGCTGCTGGGCGACGAGTACGTCGAGTCGTACTACCGCTGCCCGCACTGCGGGACCTGCACCCTGTCGGTCGTGCGCGACCGGTTCGCGGGCGAGGAGGTCGTCGTGACCGAGGCGGCGGCTCTCTCGGAGGACGAGGCCGTGCGGCGCCTGGCGCTGATCGGGCGCTGCCCCGAACCGTGGAACAAGCGTTGCCGGTGCGAGGCGCACCGGGAATACTTCGGCGACGCGCTCGACTGACGGGCGAGACGCCCGATGGAGTGGACCTGACGATGCACCTCCTCGCCCGCTCGACACGTACCCTGGCGGCCCTGGGGGCCGCACTCGCCCTCGCAGCGCTGCTGCCTTCCTGCGGCCGCGGCCCCGAGGCACCCCCGGCGGGAGCCCGGACGACGCCCGACGCGGCCGCGCCGGCACCCGCCCCCGCACCGGTCCAGCCTGCGCCGGTTCCGCCACCGGCACCGCCTCCGCCCCCCGCGCCGCCACCGCGGCCGTTGAGCTGGAGCGGCAAGGTCGACATGAAGCTCTGGTCGCCTGGCCGGGTGAAGGCCTACAAGGCGGCGAAGCAGCTGGAGGCGCCGCCCGCGCTCGCCGTCCTGCGGATCCCGCGACTCGGCCTCGAGGTGCCGGTCTACGACGGCACCACCGACGCCGTGCTCGATCTCGCGGCCGGGCGGATCGACGGCACCGCGCTGCCCGGGACCTCCGGCAACGTCGGGATCGCGGCCCACCGCGACGGGTTCTTCCGGGTGCTCAAGGACATCAAGGCGGGCGACGCGCTGGTCCTCGAGACGCCGGCGGCGACCGAGCACTACCGGGTGGAGTGGACCCGGGTCACGACGCCGGAGGACGTCAGCGTGGTCGGCCCGACCGAGGGGGCAGCCGTGACGCTCGTCGGCTGCTATCCGTTCTACCACGTGGGTCCGGCGCCGCAGCGGTTCATCGTGCGGGCGGTGCCGGTGAAGAAGGGCTAGGCGCGGGCTCCGGCGAGGGGGCGGCGCTTGCTCGGCGGAGACTTACCGGCAAATAATGTACGAGGCCGAACGGTTCCTCTCCCTCCCGAAAGGAGATCCCATGAAACGCCTCGCTCTCCTCGCGACGATCGCCGCGCTCGTCGCCCTCGTCGCTCCGCTTGCCCTCGCCGCCGGCATGGCGCAGGTGACGGTCGGCACCACGCTCGAGAACCTCCAGGCCGCCTATAACGGCGAATCCAACGCCTCTGCCAAGTACCTCGAGTTCGCCAAGCAGGCGGACAAGGAAGGCTACGCCGGCGTGGCCTCGCTGTTCCGCGCCGCGTCCCGGGCCGAGCAGGTCCACGCCGCGAAGCACGCCACCGTGATCAAGTCGCTCGGCGGAACGCCGACCGCCAAGATCGAGCCGGCCCCGGTCAAGTCGACCAAGGAGAACCTCGAGGCCGCGATCGCGGGCGAGAGCTACGAGCGCGACGCCATGTACCCGCAGTTCATCGGCAAGGCCAGGGCGGACCGAAGCAAGGACGCGATCGAGAGCTTCAACTACGCCAAGACCGCCGAGGCGGAGCACGCCGTGCTCTACGCGGACGCGCTCAAGAACCTCGACGCGTGGAAGGCCAAGCGGACCTTCTACGTCTGCACCATCTGCGGCTACACCGTGATCGATCTTCCCAAGGACAAGTGCGTCTCCTGCTTCAGCCCGAAGGACAAGTACGAAGCGGTCTCCTGATCGAGACCGGGCGCGCCGCAGAGGTCAGCCATGTTCCCCCCGATCCCGAGCTTCGACGGCCTGCACCCGATCGTCGTCCACTTCCCCGTCGCGCTGCTGAGCGTGGCGCCGCTCTTCCTCGCCCTCGCCGCGCTCTTCCCGTCGAAGGCGGGCTGCTTCGGCCGGTCGGCGCTCGTGCTGCTGGCGCTCGGGACGACCGCGTCGTTCGTCGCGGTGGAGAGCGGCGAGGCGGCGGCCCGGCTGGCCGACCGCACCCCCGAGATCAACGCGCAGATCGAGCGCCACCAGGATCTCGCAGGCACGACGCGAAACGTTTTCGCGGTGCTTACCGTCGCCTACGCGGCCCTTCTCTTCTGGCCCAAGCTGCGGCGGAAGGAATGGGGTGCCGGAGCGCTCCGGCTGCTGAACGCCGTCGCGCTGGTCGCCGCCCTTGGCGGCGCGCTGCTGGTGGCCAACACCGGTCACGCCGGCGGCGTTCTGGTCCACGGCCTGGGAGTCCAGGCGATGATCGACGCGGCGCCGGCGCCGGCGCCCTGAGGGAAGGTCGCGCGCGGCACGGTGCGACCACGGCGGAACACGAAACGGGCCGGGAGGCTGACGCCTTCCGGCCCGAACCTTCTGTGCCTCGGCGATGCCGAAGCGCGCAACAGCGATGGTAGCGGGGGCGGGATTTGAACCCGCGACCTTTGGGTTATGAGCCCAACGAGCTACCGGACTGCTCCACCCCGCGTCAAGTCGTTCAGAGCGGCGGGATTGTAGGGGGCACACCCCGGCGTGTCAACTTCCGCGATCCCCTGCTCCTACAATGCGCTGGCCGGCCGCGGCCCGGTCCGGCCGCCGGAGGACGCCACGCCAACGACCCGATCCAGGAAACTCCGCACCGCTCCGGCCCTGGCGTCGCTCGCGCTGCTGGGGATCGTCGCCGGCCCGGGCTGCGGTCGGGAGCGGTCTGCCGCGGCGCAGCCCGGGCGGGAGATCGTGCTCGAGCGCGGCACCGCGTTCGCCGTCCGGCTGCGCGATGACCTCGCCCGCGGGAGCGCGCGGGTCGGGCAGCCGGTCGAAGGCACGGTCCTCTCCGCGCTGGCGGGGGACGCCGGCACCGTCCCGTGCACCGGCTGGACCGCGCTCGGAACGGTCGCGCGCATCGACCCTCCGGCGCGGGCGGGGGCGACGGAGACGCTGCTGCTGCGCTTCCGCGAACTGCGGTCCCCCGAGGGGCGGACGATCGGGATCCGCGCCGAGGCGACGCTCGTGCCGCAGCGGGCGGCGAGCCGTTCGCTCGGGGTCGTCGCCGGCGGTGCGGTGGCCGGCGCCATCCTCGACCGGGAACTCGCGAAGGAGGGCCGGCTACCCGCCGGGCCGGGGCCGGAACTCGTGGCGCACCTCGTCGCCGAGCTGCGCCTGCCGCGGGGTGGTCCCTGAATGCGCCGTTCGGCTACTTCGCGGTCGAAGCGGCGGCCGGCGAGGCCAGCACCGAGCCTCCCGCGGCGGGAGCCGCCGGCTTCGGCTTCTTGCGGTTCTCGGGGGCCAGCGGATCGTCCTCGCCGGTGATCAGCACGATCTCCCCGCGCCGCTGGTAGTCGAGCCGGCGCCGGATCTCCTGCTCGATCCGCAGGTCGTCGCTGCGCAGCGCCTCGACCTCCTGCCGGATCCCGTCGTTGACCGCACGCTCGGTGGCCAGCCGGGCGCGCAGCGCATCGCGCTGCTGCAGCCGCTCGTACTGGCGGAACAACCCTTCCGAGCCGAACAGCGCGTAGACCCAGCCCAGTGCGGCGAGCAGGTAGACGGCCCAGCGCAGCGCCGTGACCCGCAGCGCCCGCTCGCGCTTCGCCGCCGCCCCGCCGGCCGCCCCTTTCCTGCCGGGCTTCTCCCCTGCCCCCGCCATCGCCCCGCTAGTCCTCCACGAGCCCGTACGGCTCGCGGCCCGCGTACGCCGCCACCTCGCCCAGCTCCTCCTCGATCCGGAGCAGCTGGTTGTACTTCGCGACGCGCTCGCCGCGCGCCGGCGCGCCGGTCTTGATCTGCCCGACCCCGCTGCCCACCGCGAGATCGGCGATGAAGGTGTCCTCGGTCTCGCCCGAGCGGTGGGAGATGACCGCGCCGTAGCTGTTGGCGCGCGTCAGCGCGATCGCATCCAGCGTCTCGCTGACGCTGCCGATCTGGTTGAGCTTGATCAGCACGGCGTTGGCGATCCCCTTCTCGATCCCCTCGGTGATGATCTCGGGGTTGGTGACGAAGATGTCGTCGCCGACCAGCTGGATCCGGTCGCCGAGCGCGTCGGTCAGCGCCTGCCAGCCGTCCCAGTCCCCTTCCGCCATCCCGTCCTCGATCGTCACGATCGGGTAGGAGTCGACCAGGTCGGCGTAGAAGCGGACCAGCTCGTCCGGCTTGAACGACTTCCCCTCGCCCTCGAGCCGGTAGGCGCCGTCCTTGAAGAACTCGCTGGCCGCGACGTCCAGCCCGAGCACCACGTCTTCGATCGGGCGGTAGCCGGCCTTCTGGATCGCTTCGAGGATCAGGTCGAGCGCCTCGCGGTTGGACTTCAGGTCGGGTGCGAATCCCCCCTCGTCGCCGATGCCGGTCGCGAGCTTGCGTCCCTTGAGCACCTTCTTGAGCACCTGGTAGATCTCCGCCGAGGCGCGCAGCCCCTCGGCGAAGGTCTGCATCCCGACCGGCAGGATCATGAACTCCTGGACGTCGACGTTGTTGTCGGCGTGGGCCCCGCCGTTGAGGATGTTGAGCATCGGCGTCGGAAGGATGTGCGCATTGGCCCCGCCGAGGTAGCGGTAGAGCGGCATGCCGGAAACGCCCGCCGCGGCCCGCGCGACGGCCATGCTGACGCCGAGGATCGCGTTCGCCCCGAGGTTCTTCTTGAACGGGGTGCCGTCGCGGTCGAGCAGGGCCTGGTCGATCAGCCGCTGGTCGGTCGCCGGCAGCCCTTCGATCGCCGGCCCCAGCACCTCGTTGACGTGCCGGACCGCCTTCTGGACCCCCTTGCCGCCGAAGCGCGCGGCCTCGTCGTCGCGCAGCTCGAGCGCCTCGCGGGAACCGGTCGACGCGCCGGACGGCACCGAGGCCCGTCCGATCACCTCGTCCTCGACCGTGACCTCGACCTCGACCGTCGGGTTGCCTCTCGAATCCAGGATCTCGCGTGCGAAGACCGCGGTGATCTCGGGCATGGGCTTCGGAACCTCCGGCCGCCTCGCAGGCGGCGTGTGCCGCGCTAGTCTATATCGCGCCGCGCCCCCGCGGGGAGCCGCCGGGACGCGACGCGACGGAGGGGAACCACGCCATGAACGGCCCCAGCGGAGAAGAGATCGTCCTCGTGTTCTGCACCGCGCCCGACCAGGAGACGGCCCGCCGCCTCGCCCGGATGGCGGTCGAGCAGCGGCTCGCCGCCTGCGCCAACGTCGCGCCCGGGCTGACCTCGATCTACACCTGGGAGGAGGCCCTGCACGAGGAGCGCGAGGTGCTGATCCTCTTCAAGACGCGCGCCGCGTGCTTCGAGGCGCTGGCGGCGGCGCTGGTCAAGGCGCACCCCTACCAGGTGCCCGAGGTCCTCGCCGTCCCCGCCACGCGGATCCACGGCCCCTACCGCGACTGGGTCCTCGCAGGCTGCGGGACGTGATCCGGCGGGCGCGACGGAGCCTCGCCGCCTGCGCGATCGCAGCGGTGCTGCCGGTGCTGGCCGGCGAGGCCGAGCCGCCGCCCCCGGTCCCCCCCGCGCCGCCCGATCCGGCGGCGCTCTGCGCGCCAGGGACCGTGATCGGCGCGATCGACGTCGTCTGCGTCAACGTCTTCGACACCGAGATCCCGGCCGAGGACAAGTGGGTCTACCGGGCCGCGAACTGGGTCCACTCGATCAACCAGACGCGCGAGTCGCGGGTGCGCAGCCTGCTGATCCTGCGCCCGGGGGAGCCCTGCGACCTCGAGCGGCTGGCCGAGGCCGAGCGCGAGCTGCGGAACCTGCCCTTCCTCTCCGACGCCTGGGTCGAGCCGGTCGCCCGCGAGGGGAACGAGGTCCGGGTCAAGGTCCGGGTCCGCGACTCCTGGTCGACGCGGATCGGGATCTCCGCCGGGATCGCCGGCGGCGCCGGGGAAGCGAGCTTCCGGATCGTCGAGCGGAACCTGCTCGGGACCGGGGTCGGGCTCGGCTGGCGCTACGAGAAGGACATCGACCGGACGCTGCGGACCTTCGACCTCTACGCCCCGGCCCTGACCCGCCAGCGCTGGCAGGTCGACGCGCTCTACAGCGACAACTCCGACGGCTACCAGCGCACGCTGGTCGTCTCGCGCCCGTTTTACTCGCTCGACACCCCGTGGAACAGCGTGGCCTCCTACGACCGCCAGCGGCTGGAGCAGAAGGTCTACTCGAACGGCGAGGAAGTGGACCTGTGGCGCGAGAACTACCAGGGGGCCAAGGCGATGGTCGGCTGGGCCAACCCGCGGGGCCGCGACCGGAGCGTGCTGCGCTGGATGGCGGGGGTGCGGCAGCTGGTCGAAAAATGGGAACGGGTCGATCCGGCGAAGCCTGTCGTCGTTCCCGAGATCGTGCCGCCGGACGCCGACGCCTGGCTGGTCGAGGGCGGCTTCGAGTGGATCGTGCCCCGCTTCGTGAAGGCCTCCTACCTCGATTCCGGGCGCCGGGTCGAGGACCTCGACCTCTCGACGCACGTCCTGCTGTCGGCCGGCCGCTCCGTCGCCGGCCCGAGCGAGTCGCGCGCTTTCGAGCTGGAGGCCACCGCCTCGACCGGGTTCGCGTTCGGGGAGAAGAACAAGCTGCTGATCCAGGTCGCCCAGCTCGTCCGGATGTCGGGCGGCGACTGGTACGACGTCATCACCACCCTCGGGGCCCAGTACTACCTCAAGCCCGCGCCGCTCCACACGACCTTCCTCTCCTTCACGGCGTCTCTCGGCGACGACCTCCCCAGCACCTCGCAGTTCCTGCTCGGTGCCGACACCGGGCTGCGCGGCTACGCCGCCCGCCAGTTCGACGGCGACCGGATGCTGCTGCTGCAGGCCGAGCACCGGATCTTCCTGACGCGCGAGTGGCTGCGCCTGGTCCGGCTGGCCTTCGTCGGCTTCGTCGACGTCGGAGCGGCCTGGGGCCCGGATGAACGGCTTTCCTGGAGCGATCTCCGCCCCGACGCGGGGCTCGGCGTGCGGATCTCCCTGCTGCGCGGGACCAAGGGGGCCGGACTCGCCGCCTATGCCGGGTACCCCCTGAACCGCTCCGGGCTCCCCTCGGACGAGGACGGCTGGCAGTTCACCGCCTTCACCTTCACCGGATTCTGATTCTTGACAGGGTACCGACCCAAACCCTAGACTCCTCGGGCTTTCCCCCTGCGGCACCCGATGCCCCGCGGCGCACCGTCGCCGGGCTGCCCCGCCAGCGACCCCCCCGAGCCATCCCCCCCGGCCAACAGTGCGAGACCTCCCATGGGCATGAGCGCCACGAACGGTGGCCCGACCGGCAGCGATCGGACGGAAGCCCATTCGCTGAACGCGCTGAACAAGATGCGCGCCGATCAGCTCCAGGTGCTGGCCCGCGAGCTCGGGATGACCGGCACGACGGGGCTGCGCAAGCCGGACCTGATCTTCGAGATCCTGCGGGCCCAGACCGAGCGCCGGGGACTGGTCTTCGCGGAAGGGGTGCTGGAGGCATTGGACGAGGGCTACGGGTTCCTGCGCTCGGCGGAGAACAGCTACCTCCCCGGCCCCGACGACATCTACGTCTCGCCGTCCCAGATCAACCGCTTCCTGCTCCAGACCGGGGACACGGTCGCGGGGCAGGTCCGGCCGCCGAAGGAGGACGAGAAGTTCTTCGCCCTGATCAAGGTCGAGGCGATCAACGGCGCCGACCCCGACAAGTCGCGCGAGCGGATCTTCTTCGAGAACCTCGTCCCGCTCTACCCGCTGGAGCAGATCCGGCTCGAGACCGGGCCGGAGAACCTGACCGGACGGGTGATGGACCTGCTGACGCCGGTCGGCAAGGGACAGCGCGGCCTGATCGTCGCCGCGCCGCGCACCGGCAAGACGATGCTGCTCCAGTCGATCGCCAACTCGATCACGGAGAACCACCCCGAGGTCGTGCTGATCATCCTGCTGATCGACGAGCGGCCCGAGGAGGTCACCGACGTGCTCCGGGCGGTCAAGGCGGAGGTGATCGCCTCGACCTTCGACGAGCCGGCGACGCGCCACGTCCAGGTCGCCGAGATGGTGATCGAGCGCGCCCGGCGCCTGGTCGAGTACGGGCGCGACGTGGTCATCCTGCTCGACTCGATCACCCGGCTGGCGCGGGCCTACAACAACGTCCAGCCCTCGTCCGGCAAGGTCCTCTCGGGCGGGCTCGACAGCAACGCGCTGCAGCGCCCGAAGCGCTTCTTCGGCGCGGCGCGCCACCTGGAGGAAGGGGGCTCGCTGACGATCATCGCCACCGCCCTGGTCGACACCGGCTCGCGGATGGACGAGGTGATCTTCGAGGAGTTCAAGGGGACCGGGAACATGGAACTGCACCTCGACCGGCGGCTGGCCGACCGGCGCGTCTTCCCGGCGTTCGACATCACCCGCTCCGGGACGCGCAAGGAGGAGCTGCTGCTCGACCCGGACACGCTCAACGCGGTCTGGATCCTCCGGAAGGTGCTGGCGCAGATGAACGGGACCGAGGCGCTCGAGCTGCTGCTCGACCGCCTCTCGAAGACGAAGGACAACGCGGACTTCATCCGCATGATGCGCGACGGCGCCTGACGCCCGCGCCACTGGAGGGGACCTTGGGGAACAAGCCGATCGAGAAGGCACTGGACGTGATCAGCAACCGGTTTCTGCTGACCACCGTGGTGGCGCGCCGCTGGGAGAACATCGTCGCCGGGGCGCCGCCGCTGGTCGAGACCAGGCTCGGCGAGTCGAAGCTGGAGGTCGTGCTGGAGGAGGTGATCGACGGCTGCGTCACCGTCGACCCCGAGACCCGCGAGATCCGCCTGCACGGCGCACCGCTGGTCGACGACAACCAGGAAGCGCTCTTCTCCGAGCCGATCGAGCCGGAGGCCGCGCCGCCCGCCCCGAAGGGGCGCGAGCGCTAGCCGCCCCGCCGCCGCACCGTGCCGCGCCTGCGCCTCGCGCGCCGCCCGCCGGTCCCCGTCGAGGCGCTCGTCGTCCTCGAGGGGCACGCCCTGCCCCTGACGGTGCGGCGGGAAGTGCTGCGCCAGTGGGCCCGCGGACCGGTCGCCGTCACCGCGACGCTCGACCGGCTGCCGCAACCGCTGCTGGTCGCGCTGCGCGCCCCCGACTGGGACGACCTGCCGGCGACGACGCGCCGCTTCGGCGCGGCCTCGCGGGCGCTGCTCGCCGAGCGGGTGCGGAGCGCGGCGGTCCTCGTCCCCGACGACCTGCCGGACAGTGCCGCGGAAGCCGTCGTGCTGGGCCTTTCGCGGGGCCTCTACCGCTTCGACCGCTACCGCCCCGATCCGCCGCCGCGCCCCGAGGTGACCGTCGTCGCCCCGCGCCGCTCGTTCGAGGCGGCCGGACGCCGCGCGCTCGACGTCGCGCGCGGGATCCGGCTGGCGCGCGACCTGGTCAACACCCCGGCCGAGGAGATGGGGCCGGACGAACTCGAGGACGCGGCGCGCCGGGTGGCGCGGCACGGCGGACTCGCGCTGCGCGTGCTCGATCGCGCGCGGCTCCGGCGGATCGGAGCGGGTGCCCTGCTTGCCGTTGGCCGCGCCAGCCCGCGCGCACCGCGGCTGGTCGTACTGGAGCACCGCGGTGCGCCCCGCAGTGACGAGTGGCTCGCGCTCGCCGGCAAGGGGATCGCGTTCGACACCGGGGGCCTGAACCTCAAGTCGGCCGAGGGGATGGCGCTGATGAAGAAGGACATGGCCGGCGCCGCGGCGGTGCTGGGTGCGGCGCTCGCCGTCGGCCGGCAGCGGCCGAAGAAGAACGTGCGCTTCTACCTCGCGCTCGCCGAGAACTCCGTCGCCGGCAACGCCCTGCGGCCGGGCGACGTGATCCGCGCGCTGGACGGGACGACGATCGAGATCGGCAACACCGACGCCGAGGGGCGGCTGGTGCTGGCCGACGCGGTCGCGCTCGCGGTGCGCGAGGGAGCGTCCCGGATCCTCGACGTCGCGACGCTGACGGGGGCCGCGCTCGTCGCGCTCGGGCGGGCCCGCGTCCCGCTGGTCGGCAACGACGAGACCTGGCTGACCGAGGTGGAACGCGCGGCGGCCCTGGCGGGCGAGCGCGTCTGGCGCTTCCCCGCCGATCCCGAGGTGAAGGACGCGATCCGCTCGCGGATCGCCACGCTGAAGAACACGGGCAAGGGAAGCGAGGCCGGGGTGATCGCCGGCGCGCTCTTCATCGGCCACTTCGCCGGGACGGTCCCCTGGGCGCACCTCGACATCTCCCCCGCCTCGTGGGCCGACGCTGCGGGCGAGCTCGGCCCCGAAGGGGCGACCGGCGTGATGGTCCCGACGCTGGCGCGACTGGCGGGGGCATAGCTCGCGGCGTCCACGGAACGGCTGCGTGACGGGGCCGGTGGTGCCCCCCGGCGGCGATCCGCCACCGGGCCAGCGGATCCTGGTCACCGGGGCGACCGGCCACATCGGCGCCCAGCTGGTTCGCGAGCTGCTCGCCGACGGCCGGCGGGTGCGGGCGCTGGTCCGGGAGGATCGGCGCGCGCTCGCCGGGCTGCCGGTCGAGGAAGTGCCGGGCGACGTGCGCGACCCGGCGTCGATCCGGCGCGCGCTCGACGGGGTCGAGGTGGTCTACCACCTCGCGGCGCTGATCTCCCTGACCGGCGACCAGGGGGGCCGCGTTCGCGCCGTCAACGTCGAGGGAACGCGCACCGTCGTCGAGGGCTGCCTCGCGCGCGGCGTCGCGCGACTGGTCCACTTCAGCTCGATCCACGCCTGCTCGCAGGCCCCGCGCGACGAGGCTCTCGACGAGCGCCGCGGCGCCGCCGACCCGCGCCACGCGCCGGCCTACGACCGCTCCAAGGCCGCCGGCGAGCGCGCGGTCGCGGCCGGCGTGGCGCGCGGCCTGCCGGCGGTGATCGTCCTGCCCACCGCGGTGCTCGGCCCGTTCGACTTCAAGCCGTCGCGGATGGGACGGGTGCTGCTCGATCTCGCGCAGGGCCGGATGCCGGCGCTCGTGGAGGGCGGGTTCGACTGGGTCGACGGCCGCGACGTCGCCCGCGCGGCGATCGCGGCCGAGCACGCCGGCCGGCCCGGCGAGCGCTACCTGCTGTCCGGGGCCTTCCTGCCGGTGACCGCGCTTGCCGAACTGGTCGCCGAGCTCACCGGGATCCCGGCGCCGCGGTTCGTGGTCCCGCAGTGGCTCGCGCGATCCGTGGCGCCGGCGGTCCTGGGGTGGGCGAAGCTGACCGGAAGCGAGCCGCGCTTCACGCCCGACTCGCTGCTCGCGCTGCGGACCGGCCACGCGCGGATCGATCACGCCAGGGCGTCGGCCGAACTCGACTTCCACCCGCGGCCGCTGCGCGAGACGGTGCGCGACGCGCTGGCCTGGTTCGCGGCACAGGGGCTGCTCGCCCCGGCCGCAGCCGGAGACAGGGGGTGACCGGCATCTCCGCTCCGGGCCTGCTGTTCGCCGCGTGGCTCGCGGTCGCCGTGCTGGCTTTCGTCGTGCTGCTGTTCCTGCCCGCGCCGTACGGGCGACACGCGCGCCGGGGCTGGGGGCCGGCGCTCCCGGGTCGCGCCGGCTGGGTCCTCATGGAACTGCCGGCGGTCGTCGTCGTGGCGGCGCTGTTCGCCGCCTCCGGGCGGACGCGCGAGCCGGCGGCGATCGCGTTCCTCCTGCTGTGGGAGCTGCACTACGTCCAGCGCGCGCTCGTCTACCCGTTCCGCGCGCGTCACTCGGCGCGCGGGATGCCGCTCGCCGTAGCCGCGATGGGGTTCCTCTTCAACGTCGTCAACGGGGCGCTGCAGGGCTCGTGGCTGTTCGTGACCGGACCGGCGCGCGACGCCTCCTGGCTGGCCGATCCGCGGTTCCTCGGCGGGACGGCGCTGTTCCTGGGAGGGATGGCGGTCAACTGGAGCGCCGACGCCCGGTTGCGCCGCCTGCGCCGGCCGGGCGCGGCGGACTACGCCATTCCGCGCGGCGGGCTGTTCGAGCTGGTCTCCTGCCCCAACTACCTCGGCGAGATCGTCGAGTGGGCGGGGTGGGCGATCGCGACCTGGTCCCCGGCCGGCCTCGCCTTCGCGGCCTGGACCGCGGCCAACCTCGTGCCGCGCGCGCTCGCCCACCACCGCTGGTACCGCGACCGTTTCCCCGACTACCCGCCGCGGCGCCGGGCGATCCTGCCGTTCCTCCTTTGAGCCGGCTGCGCGCGACCGGTCAACGGCGGAGCGCGAGGAAGACGCCGGCGAAGATCAGGAGTGCCCCCGCCAGCACCGGCGGCGGCGGCCGCTCGCCGAGCAGGGCGGCCGAGAGCGTCGCCGCGATCAGCGGCTGGACGTAGATGAAGAGCGCCACGACCGACGACGGGACGCGCGCCAGCGCCCAGTAGTTGAGCACGTAGGTCAGGACCGTCGCGAAGACGATCACGAAGGCCGCCAGTCCCCAGGTGCCGGCCGAGACGGGAGCGGGGTCGAAGGCCAGCAGCGCCGGTCCGGCGACGGCGAGGATCCCGAGCGCGCCGAACGTCATCAGCACGGCCGTCGCCGCCAGCGGATCGGTCCGCACCAGCAGGTCGCGCGAGATCACCAGGAAGAGCGAGAACGAGATCGAGTTGACCAGCGTGAGCAGGTCGCCGGTGAGCGTCGCGCCGGAGAAGTCGGTCCGCCCGAACGGCCAGATCACGAGCAGCACCCCGGCCAGCGCGACCACCAGGGCGAGCAGCTTCCGGCCCGAGATCCGCTCGCGGCCGGCGAGCACCGCGAACAGCAGCGAGAAGACCGGGATCGTCGTGTTGATCAGCGCGGAGTGGGTCGGCGTCGTGCGCTTGAGCCCCTCGACGAAGCAGAGCTGGTTGATGACGACTCCGAACAGCGCATAGACCGCGAGCCGTTTCAGGTCGGCGCGGCCGGTCGGGAGGCGCCGGCCGAGCAGGCGCACGAGGGCCAGCAGGATCAGCGCCGCCGCACTGATCCGGATCGCCGCCCAGGCGCGCGGCGGGATCTCCGCCAGGACCAGCTTGGCGGCGAGGTAGTGCAGCCCGAAGAAGAGCTGCACCGCGAGCAGCGCGGAGGTGACGGCGGCGCGCTCGCGCGCCGGGTGGTCTTGGAGGGTCATCGGCCGTCCGGGGTGAAGGAGAGTATCGCGCGTTCGTCACGTGCCGGGGTTGACACGGGGTCTCGGTGCCGCGCTAGAGTTCCGAGGCTGGGAATGGCTGGCCGCAGGAGGGGTTGTCATGAACGCGCTCGCGCTCCTGGCCCAGACGGGCTGGGAATCCACGGGATGGCTGACGCAGTGGTGGACCAGCTGGTACGGCTGCGGCACCGGACTGATCACCTACGCGATCGTCGCCTGGTCGCTGATGGTCATCGCGCAGAAGACCGGGCACGCCGAGAACGCCTGGTGGGCCTGGATCCCGATCCTGAACGGCCTGCTCGCGCTGCAGATCGCCGGCCGGCCGCTGTGGTGGATCATCCTGTTCCTGGTCCCCTGCATCGACCTGGTCTTCATCGCGATCGTGCTGATGGACATCGCGGCCAAGCGCGGCAAGCCGGCGGTGCTGGGGCTGCTCGGGATCATCCCCTGCATCCAGCTGGCCGTCTTCCCCTACATCGCCTTCAGCGACTAGCCGCCGCGCGCGAGCCGTACCACCCACCACGCGAGCAGCACCACGAGGAACGCGGTGAACGCACCGAGGAAGGCCCGGTCGGCCCGCGCCAGCCAGGGGCGCTCCGGTGCCGGAGAGGCTGGCCGTGCGCAGCGCCAGCTGCAGCGCGGCGAACGCGAGGAGCGGCAGCGCGAACGGGTGAGTCTCCCAGGCCGCGCGCGGCGCGCCGTGCAGCGCCAGCACGACGGCGCGCGTCATCCCGCAGCCGGCGCACGGGACGCCGGCAGCGAGCCGGAACCAGCAGGCCGAGGGCAGCGGCAGGCCGAAGAGCCGCAGCGTGACGGTACCGTCCTCGACCGACGGCCGGATCACGAGGCCGATCGCCAGCGCCGCAACGAGGCCGACGATCATTCCGCGGTCGAAACGCCGCCGCCCGGCCTCCGTCAACCGACCTCCGCCAGCCGCAGGCGGTCGCCGTGGCGCCGCAGGACCTCCTCGTGCAGCGCCGGCGGGACGTGCGCCTCGCCCCCTTCGTCGACCAGCCGGAACGCCGCCTCGCGCGCGGCGATCAGCAGGTCCTGGTGGCGCACCAGATCGGCCGCGTGGAACGACGCCAGGCCGGACTGAGCCGTCCCGGCCAGCTCGCCCGGACCGCGCATCCGGAGGTCCTGCTCCGCGACGCGGAAGCCGTCGTCGGTCTCCTCCAGCACCTTGAGCCGCGCCAGCGCCTCCGGCGCCGCCTCGGTCGACGCCACCAGCACGCAGTACGACTTGACGTCGCCGCGGCCGACGCGGCCGCGCAGCTGGTGCAGCTGGGCCAGCCCGAACCGGTCGGCGTCCTCGACCACGATCACCGAGGCCTCGCGCACGTCGATCCCGACCTCGATCACCGTCGTCGCGACCAGGATCCGCACCTCGCCCGTGGCGAAGCGCTCGAGGTTCCGCTGGCGCTCGGCGGATTTCATCCGGCCGTGGACCAGCGCCACCGGGACGCCGGGAAAACGCGCGGCGTACTCCCGCAGCCCCTCCTCGGCCGCCTTGAGCCCCGCACTTCCCTCTTCCACCGCGGGCCGCACGACGTAGATCCGCCGCCCTTCCGCGAGGGCGCGCCCGACCCCCTCCAGCACCCCCTCGCGCTGGTCGTGCAGGCGGACCACGGTGCGGATCGGCCGCCGTCCGGGCGGCTTCTCGTCGAGGATCGAAACGTCGAGGTCGCCGTACATGACCATCGCCAGCGTGCGCGGGATCGGCGTCGCCGACATGACGAGCGTGTCGGGGTGAGTCCCCTTGGCGGCCAGGTCGGCGCGCTGCTCGACGCCGAAGCGGTGCTGCTCGTCGATCACGACGAGGCCCAGCCGCGCGAAGGCGGTGCTCTCGGAGAAGAGCGCGTGGGTCCCGATCACCAGCCGCGAGCGGCCGGAGGCGATCCGTTCGCGCGCGTCGCGCTGCAGCGGCGCCGGCAGCCCGGCGGTCAGCAGCTCGACCCGCTGCCCGGCCGGGGCCAGCAGGCGCTGCAGCGAGCCGGCGTGCTGCTGCGCCAGGATCTCGGTCGGCGCCATCAGCGCCGCCTGCCAGCCGTTCTCGACCGCGACCATCATCGCCAGCGCGGCGACGACCGTCTTCCCCGCTCCGACGTCGCCCATCAGCAGGCGGTTCATCGGCCACGGTGCGCGCAGGTCCTCCTCGATCTCCGCCACCACCCGCCGCTGGGCGGAGGTCAGCTCGAAGGGCAGCAGCGCGGCGAGCCGCGCGCGGAGCGCGTCGTCGATCGCGTAGCCGCCGCTGCGGCGCTCCGCCCGGCGGCGGAAGCGGCGCAGCGCGAGCCCCAGCTCGAGCAGGAAGAACTCCTCGAAGGCCAGGCGCTGGTGGGCCAGCGTGCGGCCCTGCGCCAGCTCGTCCGCTGCGGTCGCGGGAGCAGGGCGGTGGACGGCGCGCAGCGCGTCGAATCGCGCGGGGAAGCGGTACGGCGCGAGCAGCGCCGGCGGGAACGGGTCCGGGACGTCCGCCAGCGCATCCAGCGCGAAGCGGACCGCCGCCCGCATCCGCTTCGGCGTCAACGGACCGACCTTCTCGTAGACCGGCAGCCAGCCCAGCGCGTCGGCCGGGTCCTCGCCGGGACGCACCAGGTCGAAGTCGGGCGAGTGCAGCTCGACCTTGCGTCCCGCGAGCCGCGGCGTGCCGTGGACGACGAGCCGCGTCCCGGGCGTCATCCACTGGCCGAGGTAGCCCCGGTTGAAGAACACCAGCGGGAGCGCGGCCGTCCCGTCGTCGAGCAGGACGGTCAGGATCTCCATCCCGCGGCCGCGGGTCCGGATCAGCCGGGCGGAGAGGATCAGGCCGACCGCCGTGAGCTCCTCGCCGGCGCGGGCCTCGGCCAGCGGCTGGGGCCGCCGTCGATCCTCGTAGCGGAACGGGAGGCAGGCGAGCAGGTCGCCGACGCTGACGACCCCCTTCCCGGCCAGCTCGGCAGCCCAGCGCGGCCCGATCCCGCGCAGCACCGTGACCGGATCGTCGGGACGGACCGGGTTCACGCCGCAGGCCGGGCGCGCGGGCTCACGCGCCCCCCGCCGCACCGGGAGGCAGGGGCGCGATCGCGCCCCGGGCCAGCAGCGTGGCGACGGCCCGCGCGATCTCGACGTCGGAGGCCTCGATCCGCTCGAGCATCGTGCCGAGGCTCGAGCGCTCGCGCGCCTCGCGGATCACCGCCAGCTCGAGCGGCGTCAGCGCGGTCGGGCTGCCGAGCAGCTCGCGCACCCCCTCGGCGACGCCGAACGGGGCTTCCCTGGGGGGAAGCTGGCTCGTGAGGCGGGCCAGGTCGTCGAGCGCGACGAGCGCGTCCATCACCAGGCGCTGCGCGCTCGGGCCGAGATCGTCCGCGGCCGCCGGGTCGTCCTGCGGATCGAACCGGAAGTCGGCATCGGTCCAGCCGACCATCCGGTAGAGCGCCTTGCGTCCGCGCGCCGCTCCGGCGACGGCTCCGACGATCCGGCCCTCGCGCACGTGCACCCGGCCGCTCTCCCGGCCGCTGAGGAGCAGGGTCCCCGTCTTGCCGTTGACCGACAGCAACTGCAGCAGGTCGGCGATCGTGAGGTGGCTGGTGTGTCCGGCCAGCGCCTGGCGCGCGGCGTCGGTCGCACCGCCCCCGCCGGCCGCCGCGGCGGGGCCGCGGGTGCGGTCGAGGATCAGCCGGGCGCGGACGAGCAGCTCCTCGACCGAGAACGGCTTGCAGAGGTAGTCGTACGCCCCGAGCCGAAAGCCGCGCAGCCGCTCCGGCACCTCGCGGTGGCTGGCGAGGAAGACGAGCGGGATCCCGCTGAACCGCGCGTCCCCCTTCACCGCCTCGCAGAACGCCCAGCCGTCCATCTCCGGCATCGCGACGTCGGTGATGATCAGGTCGGTCCTCGACTCCTCGAGCCGCTCGAGCGCCTCGGCGCCCCCGGCGGCCGTCAGGACGCCGAAGCCGGCCTCCGTGAACGCGTCGCGGATCAGTTCGCGCACGAGCCGGTTGTCATCGACCACCAGAATCGTCGCGGTCTCCACGGCAGGCAGGCGCTCCTCGGAACGGACATGGTAGGGAGCGGGCCGGGCCGAGGTCAACCCTCACGGGGTTGCCCGAACGGGATGGCCGCGCGAGACTCCTCGCCGGCGCGCGGCCCCACGGCGCGCGACCCACCCCCCCCGGAGCGCCGATGTCCTTCCCGAAGAGCGTGCGCGTCGCCTCCTTCGACCCGTTCGGAACCGTCATCGACGGGGAACGCGGGCTCGCCGAGGCGGTGCGTGCGGCGACCGGCACGGGCCACCCGCAGCAGCTGCGCCTGCTCGCCGCGGCCCGGGCCGACGCCGAATGGGAGCTGCTCGAACAGCTCGAGGACTATCGGCCGTACGCCGAGGTGCTGGCGGAGACGCTGACCGGTGCGGCGGCCCGCGCCGGGATGTCGATCTCCCCGGAGCAGGCCCAGGCGATCGCCGGCACGCTTCCCGCGTGGCCGATCTTCCCGGACGCGGTCCCGGCCCTCGCGCGGCTCGCGGCGCGCTTTCCGCTGGCCTTCGTCACCAACCTCGACCGTGACGACTGGGAGCGGATCGCGCAGCGCCTGCCGATCCCGGTGACGCGCGCGGTGACGAGCAGCGACGTTCTCTGCTACAAGCCGGAGGCCGACCATCTGCTGGCGCTGCTGCACGAGCTGGAGCTGGACGAGGAGGAGCTGCTCCACGTCTCGGCCTCCCCGCAGCTCGATCTCGCCACCGCGGAGGACCTCGGCATCCCTGGGGTCTACCTCGACCGCTCCGGCGAGCCGCTCCCCGAGGAGATCACCGCGCTGGCGACGGTATCTACGATGACGGAGCTGGCCGACTGGATGCTGGCCGCTCCCCCACCCGCCCGGCGCCGGGCCGCCCCGCGCCGCACCAGAGGAGATTTCCGGTGAACCAGGACAGCGCCACGCACAAGGTCGTCATCATCGGCTCCGGCCCCGCCGGGCTGACCGCGGCGCTCTACGCCTCGCGGGCCAACCTCGCCCCCGTGGTCTTCGAGGGGATCCAGCCGGGGGGCCAGCTGATGATCACGACCGACGTCGAGAACTACCCCGGGTTCCCGGAGGGGATCATGGGGCCGGAGCTGATGGAGAAGTTCCGCGCCCAGGCGGCGCGCTTCGGCGGGCAGCTCTTCCCGAACCGCGTGACGGCGGTCGACCTGAAAGCGCGTCCGTTCACGCTGACGATCGACGACGGGCGCACGGTGACGGCGAAGACGGTCATCATCGCGACCGGCGCGACGGCCAAGAAGCTGGGCATCCCGTCCGAGTCGCGGCTGCTCGGCCACGGCGTCTCGATGTGCGCGACCTGCGACGGGTTCTTCTTCCGCGACCAGGAGATCTTCGTGGTCGGCGGCGGCGACACCGCGATGGAGGAGGCGCTCTTCCTGACGCGCTTCGGCAGCCGCGTGACGGTGGTCCACCGGCGCGACCGGCTGCGCGCCTCGCAGGCGATGCAGCAGCGCGCGCTCGAGCACCCGAAGATCCGCTTCTTCTGGGACTCGGCGGTCGCGGAAGTGCTCGGCGACGACCGCGTCACCGGGGTCCGGATCGAGAACCTCAAGACCGGCGCGATCGAGGAGCACCTCGCGGGCGCGGTCTTCGTAGCGATCGGCCACCACCCCAACAGCGAGCTCTTCGCCGGACGCCTGGCGATGAACGAGAACGGCTACCTGGTCACGAAACCCGGCACGACCTCGACCGAGATCGAGGGGGTCTTCGCCTGCGGCGACGTCCAGGACTGGGTCTACCGCCAGGCGGTGACCGCCGCGGGGACGGGGTGCATGGCGGCGATCGAAGCGGAGCGCTGGCTGGAGGCGAGCGGTCTGTAGCTGGTGCGCGCGGAGCGCGCGGGGGGCGCGGGAGCCGCGATGGGCCCCCTGGCGAGTGGGTCGCAGGCTCCAACACTCGCCAGGGGGCCCATCGCGGCTCCCGCGCGGCGCACCGCCACTGAAAAAATGGGAGAGAAGTCTGTACAGCGACCGGGGCGCGTTCGGTCGCTGTAAGGATCCTCAGGGACAAGGACCGATGCGGCAAGATCGGGGTCGGAGTAGCTCGGATCGAGCGGCGGGGGGCGCTAGATGCTCGGCTTGCGTGGGGTTTTTACCGTTCTCGTCCCCATGACCGTGACGGATCCGATGGGGCGCGTGAAGACGGCGTCTGCCAGCTATCTCGGGCGGGTCGGCTTTGAGCCGTATGGCGAGACGCAGGACGCTCTCGAGTGTCGCAGAATCGCCGAGCAAGTCGGTTCCCAACTCGAGTCGCCTCAGAGGGTATGGTTCGCGCCCGTCCGGGAGGCGCACTTGCGTTTCGCTGAGGACCGTCACGTGGTCTCCGTAGCGTATCGTCTGAAGCTCCGGCCAGCGGCGTCGGGTCTGGTTTGGTGCGCAGTCGTGTCTGCTGCGGCGGTCTTGATCGGCTCGATGCTATCGGCCCGATCCGGCCCCTACCTCTGGGTGGCGTTGCTCGTTGTCGTAGCGTGGCCCCTGATCGGCGCTGCACTGCGTCAGGCGTTGGTATTCGGTATCAGAAGCACGGCAGTCTCAGGCGACTCAATGCAGGCCTTCTGACCTGAGCGGTGATCACGGTCACATGAAGTGTTCGGGCGGTGTAAGGACTCTTCTCTTCTCTCCGGGAGCGGGCCCGGAGGCCGGCGGCGGGCGGGAATGTCCCCCTGGCGAGTGTTGGAGCCTGCGACCCACTCGCCAGGGGGACATTCCCGCCCGCGGCCGGCCGCCCTAGCGCGCTCCCCTCGCCGTTCCAAACCACGCCGCCGGGTCCTCGGGCTTGCCGTCGACGCGCACCTCCAGGTACAGGTACGGCCCGCGCACGGAGCCGGTGTCGCCGACGCGGCCGAGGCTCTCGCCCTGCGCGATCGGGTCGCCGGCCTGCACGATCGCGGCCGAGAGGTGGCCGTAGACCGTGTGCACCGCGCTGCCGTGGTCGAGCACCACGACGAGGCCGTAGCCTTTCAGCCAGCCGCTCCACGCGACGCGCGCGTCGAACGGTGCGCGGACCACGGCCCCGAACGGCGCCGCGAGGTCCCAGCCCGGGTGCGGCAGGCGCGTGCCGAAGCGCGGGTCGACCCGATCGCCGAAGGGCTCGTCGATCGTCCCCTCCTCGACCGGCAACCGGAACACCCCTTTGAAGCGCCGGGCGTCGAGGCGCACCGGGTCGGCGTCGGAGACGCCGGCGATCACCGACTCGAGGCTGCCGCGTGCGCGCTCCAGCTCGACGACCGCCTGCTCGCGCACCGCCGTCTGCTGGCGCATGTCGGCCAGCAGGTCCTGGCGCGCGCGGATCGAATGGTCGAGCGCGGCCCGCGCGGCGAGCGCGTCGCCCTGCAGCCGCGCGACCTCCGCCTGGCGGGTCCGCTGCTCGGCCTCGAGCGCGCCGAGGCGGGCCTCGTTGTCCCGGATCGCGGCGACCTCTCCCTTGTAGCGCCAGGCCAGCTCGTGCGTGCTGCGCAGGCCGGCGCCGAGGGACTGGGTATTGGCCGCCCCGAGCACCGGCTTGAGCCGGCCGAGCGGCCCCGCCTGCTGGAGCAGCCGCGCGATCGTCGACAGCCGGACCCGTCCCGCGTCCAGCCGCTCCTGCGCCGCGGCGCGTTCTGCCGCCGTCGCGGCCAGTGCCGTCTCGGCCTGCGTCCGCTCCAGCGTCAGCTCCTCGATCCGCGCGTCCTGGAAGCGCGCCTCCGCGGCCAGCGCGTCGAGCCGTGCCAGCACGCCCGCCGAGTCCTTGTCGAGACGCTCCCGCTCCGCCGACAGCCGGGCGACTTCCTCGCGCACCCGCTGCAGCTGGCGCTCGGGGTTCTCGTCGACCGGCCCGGGCCCGGGGCCGGCCCCGAAGGCGGCGGCGACTGCCGCCGCGAGCACGAGGGCCGCGGCGGGCAGGCGACGCGCAGGGCCCGCTACCAGATCACCCTCCCGTCGAGCTCGGCGTCGGGCTTGAGGTCGAGCGTGCCGAGAATCGACGGTGCGACGTCGATGATCCGGGGGTCGTTCACCTTGAGCTTGCGGTTCACGATGAGAATCCCCGGCACGAAGCTGGGCTCGAGCGAGCAGTGGTCGCCGGACCAGACGCGGTCGTTGTTCTCGAACACATCGGTCGCCAGCCCTCCCAGCGTATCCTGCCACGAGACGCGGTAGTTGAGCTTGTTGGAGGGCCTGAGGTCCGGAATCTTGTTCGGGTCGTACCCCTTGTAGAGTTCGTCGCGGCGGTAGACCTTGTAGACGGGCTTCTCGCCGGTGACCGGGTCGACCTCGTTCTCCAGCCCCTCCTGCAGCGCCTTGACGACCTCTTCGTACTCCGCCCCGGGCATCACGATCCCCTGCGACTCGCGGCCGACGAGGTTGATGTAGAGCGAGCCCAGCCCCATCGCCCAGGCCTTGGTGCGGCTCCAGTCGATCCCGGAGAAGACGTCGACGCCGGAAACGTCCTTGTCGAACAGCTGCTCGAGGCTGCGGGTGCGGGGCTGCCCCTTCAGCGCCAGGTAGCCGTTCTTGTAGAGCCAGGTGTTGTAGTTGATCTGGCGCCGGAAGGACGAGAAGCCGTGGTCGGACAGGACGATGAACAGCGCGTCCTCGCCCGCCAGCTCGTGCGCGCGGCCGATCAGCTCGTCCATCCGCCGGTAGGTCGCTTCCATCGCGGCGCGGTACTTGGGGGCCAGCTCCGGGTTGTGGAGCGGGTGCCCCTCGTCCAGCTCGTGCCACAGCATGTGCCCGGCGCGGTCGGGGAAGTCGAAGATCTGGACCAGCACGTCGGCGTCCTGCTGCGCAAAGGAGGCCTCGAGGATCTTCGTCGAGGCGTCGACGGTGAACCACATGTCCTCGAGGAAGAGGTCGATCCCGCCGACCCCCGAGGGGTACGACCAGGTGTCGATCGTCCAGCCGATCGTCTTGAACAGGCCGATGTCGCCCGACAGCTTCTTGGCCCAGTCCGGCGGCCAGGAATAGGCCACCGGGTGGCACGACGGGTGGAAGTTGACCGGCGAGAGGTAGAGCTCGATCTCCGGCTCCAGCTGGATCAGCTTGAAGCGCCCCATCCCGCGCACCGGCTGCAGCCAGTCGACGAGCCAGTTGAGCGGGAAGTCGAAGACGACCCAGTCCGACCACTCCCCCGGCTTGAGCGTCCCCTTCTGCCCGCTGACCTCCCAGCTCAGCGCGCTGTCGGTGACGTCGAGCTTCATCGGCAGGTCGAGCCGCTTGAGCGTTCCCCTGGCCTCGAGCGCGGCCGTCAGCTCCTTCTCCTTGGCCTTGCGGTCGGCGGTGGAGAGACCCTCCTTGGCCCAGTTCTCGCGCGCCCGGTCGATGACGAACTGGTAGAAGGGGTAGTTGAACGGCCCGACGACCGTCGTCTCGATCGCCCCGCGCTTGGCCGGGAGCCGCATCGGCTCGAGGCTGAACTGGTTGTCGCCCAGCTGGAACTGCGGATCGGAGGTGTAGTACGAGGGCGTCCCGACGCGGCCGCGCATGTCGGGCACGCCGAGACCGGAGATCATCGTCGAGCCGGAGGGGAGCGGCTCGGCCGGGAAGGTGACCGGCACGTGGGTGACCTTCACCTTCATGCCCGCCTGCGCGGCGAGCGTCCAGAACGGCGTCCCCTGGCGGTTGTTCGTCGCCGACGGGACCTCCGCCGGCAGCAGGTTCCCGAGCGGCCGGGCCAGCCCGCCCGCGATCCCGACCGTCGCGATCAGCGCGCCGGCCAGGGCGGCCAGCCAGCGCACGCGGAGCAGCCGCAGGACGAGCAGCAACACCAGCCCGACCAGCAGGCCGGCCATCCCGGCCAGGAACAACCCGTTCTTCTCGCGGAACAGCAGCGGCGTCCGGCCCGGCGTCGCCAGCGCGAGATCGGGCACGTACTGCCCCTCGCGGCGCTGCAGGAAGTCGAAGATCTCGGTCCGCCCGGGGTTCAGCCCGGTGGCGAAGGTCGACCACGAGACCGGGGTCTGCGGCGGATTCGTCGGCATCAGCGAGGAGTAGGTCCCCTCCCGGGCGATCGCCGCGACGTGCGGCAGCTTCCCCTGCTGGAGGTAGGAGTTGACCAGGTTGGGATCGGCACCGTCGAAGCCGATCACGACGACCTTGGGCTTGCCGGCGGCCCACCCCGCGAAACCGGCCGCGAGCGCGAGCGCACCCCCCAGGACGAGACACCACCGCCACGCCGTACGACGCATGCCACCTTCTCCTACCCCGAGAGGAACGCGGAAATGTACCATCGGGCGCGGAGACCGCCCATGGAGCGCCCCTTACCGATCGTGAAGGCGATGTCCCATCCGCGGGCGGCGCTGGCCCGCGACCTGGCGCGCGGCGTCCGGGAGCGGCGGACGGCGGGGATGTTCCTGGTGGAGGGCCCGCGGGGCCTCTCGGAAGCGCTCGACGTCGGCGCCGCGCTGGCGTTCGTGCTGGTCGCCGCCGGCCGGGTCGACCGCTCGCCGACCCGCGAGGTCGTCGAGCGCTGCCGGCAGGCCGGCGTCCGGATCGAGCAGGTCCAGGACGAGCTGCTCGAGCGGATCGCGCCGTCCGAGTCGCCGAGCGGCCTGCTGGCGGCCTGCGCCCTGCCGGAGGCCTGCGACCGGCCGGGTGCGATCCTCGCCGGCGCGAGCGGGCTCGTGGTGCTGGCGGTGCGGGTCCAGAACCCCGGGAGCGTCGGGACCCTGGTCCGCAGCGCGGCCGCGTTCGGGGCCGCCGGGCTGGTCGCCGCGGGGGGGGCCGACCCGTGGGGGCCCAAGGCGGTCCGAGCCAGCGCCGGGGCGATCCACCGCCTTCCGGTCGCCCGCGCCGAGGGGGGCGAGAGCGACCCCGCGCTGGTCGCGGGACTGCGCGACGGGGCCTTCCGGCTGGTCGCCGCGGTGCCGCGCGGCGGAGCCGATCCGGGCGCGGTCGACTGGTCCGGACCGGTCGCGCTCCTGCTCGGGGCCGAGGTGGCGGGGCTGCCGCGGGAACTCGTGGAACGGGCCGAGCCGGTCACGATCCCGATGGCGGATGGAGTGGAGTCGCTCTCGGTGCCGATCGCGGGATCGATCCTGCTCGCGCTCGCCGCGTCGTCCCGTCGCGCGCCGGAAGGCTAGGCCGACGCCGCGGCAGAGATGGCGCGCGGCCAGGTGACCCGGAAGGTCGAGCCCTGACCGACCGAGCTCTCGACCTCCACGCGGCCGCCGTGGCGCAGCACGACGCTGCGCACGAGCGCGAGCCCGATCCCGGTGCCCGGCATCGCCGCGGCCCCGCGGCCCCGGTAGAAGCGCTCGAAGATCCGCTCCCGCTCGTCCGGTGCGATCCCGATCCCCGTGTCGCTGATCTCCAGCGTGATGGTGTCGCCCGGGCCGGAACTCACGGCGACGATCACGCTGCCGCCGGAGCGGTTGAACTTGACCGCATTCCCCAGCAGGTTGTCGAGCACGCGCGCGAGCCCTTCGCGCTCGGCGACCAGCGCCAGGCCCGGCGGAATCGGCCGCGCTTCGAGCCGCACGCCGCGCCGCACCGCGGCCTCGTTCACGCGGTCGAACGCCTCCTGCAGCGCGCCCGCCAGATCGACCGGCTCGGCCTCGAGCGGGCTCGAGCGGTCGGTGCGGGCCAGCGCGAGCAGGTTGCCGATCATCTCGACCATCCGGTCGACGTTCCGCAGCGCCACCTCCAGGCCACGGCGCTGCTCGTCGTTGATCCGTCCGAGCCGGCCCTCGAGGACCATCTGCGTGTAGCCGCGGATCGAGACCAGCGGGGTCTGCAACTCCTGCGACACGTCGGTCACCAGCTGCGCGCGGACGCGGTCCAGCTCCAGCAGCTCGTGGTTCACGCGATCCAGCTCGGTCGTCTTCTTCTCGAGGTCGCGGTGGACGGCGGAGATCTCCTCGTAGGCCCGCTGCAGCGCCTCGCGCGAGCGGGTCATCGCCGCGGCGTCGGCCTCGAGCCGGCGCTCGGTCGCGCGGTGGTGCGTCACGTCGCGGAGCACGAGCAGGCGCCCGAGCAGTTCGCCCTCCTCGCCGGAGACCGGACGGGCGACGATCTCGATGCTCTGCGGCTCCGGCCCGCGGGTATCGAACGTCGCAAGGTGGTCGCCACCAGGCCCGGCAGAGGCCCGCTCGAGGAAACCCACGAACCCGGCCGCGTCGCGGAACCGTTGCGCGAGCAGGGCGACGAACTCGGCCTCGCTCGCCCCGAGCAGGCCGACCGCGTCCATCCCGATCAGGCTGGCCATGCGCCGGTTGACCAGGCCGACGCGCCACTCCGGGGTCTCCGTCCCGGCCGGGGCCAGCAGGGCGACCCCTTCCGCCACGGCGTCGAGCACCGAGCGCAGGCGCGCCTCGTGGGTTCGCGCGCGGCGGCGGGCCACCTGTTCGGGGGCCGCGTCGCGCAGCGTGACGACCGCCTCGCCGCGGAATGCGGGACCCGCGGAAACGGCCTCGAGCTCCACTTCCCTCGCGCGCACCCGTTCGCCCAGCGGCTGCAGCCGGGCCCGGACCGCCCCGCACGCGTCTCCGCTCCCGGCACGGGTCACGCGGTCCAGCACCACCAGCAGCGATTCGGCGTCGAAGAGGTCGCGCAGCAGGTGACCCGCCGGATCGCCGCCGAACCAGGCGCGCGCCGCGGGGTTCGCCTCGCGAACCGTCCCGCCGGCGACGACCAGGACGCCGTCCGCGACGCCGTCGAGGACGGCTCGGGTCCACGCGAGGGCCTGCGCCGGGGACTCGCCTTCCGGCTGCGCTTCGGCCTGCGGATCGATCCAGAGCGCGATCCCGTCGATCGGGTCGTCGACGAAGCCGACGTGGATCTGGGCCACGATCGGCGCGCGCCCCGTGCGGCGCATCTCGCCGCGGACCGTCATCGGCTCGCGCCGGCGGCGCGCGTCGAGCAGCGCCACGGCGACCTCGCGCCACGACTCCGGGGTGAAGAGCAGTTCCGCCTTGCGCCCCTCGAGGTCCGCCGCCCGTTCCCCGGAGGCCAGCGCGAACGGCTCGCCGACCGCGGCGACCAGCAGGTCGCGATCGAGCAGCACCAGCCCCGGTCCGCTCATCGCGTCGGTCGCGGCCCCGAAGCGCGCCAGCCGGCGCTCGCGTGGACCCCGCCGGTCGGCCAGTTCGTGAGCCAACGCCGTGACCTGGTGCAGGGCACGCTCGGAGGGATCCCCCGGCGTGATGTCCGACTCCGGCGCGCGTCCGTCGAGAACCTCGGCCAGCGCCTGCTCGACACGCCGCAGCCCGCGCGGCCGCGAACGGCGGCCGAGGAACCACCCCAGCGCCAGCAGCAGCGCCGCCGCCAGCGCCCCGACGAGCGCGGGCCACCAGGCCGTGAACGCGCCCGCCGTCACTGCGCCTCCTCCCCCGTCCGCGCTCCGCACCGCGCGCGCAACGTCGCGCTCATGACGCGTCCGGGGCGGTGGTTCCGATGGCGTGCCCGCGCCGCTCGGCCGCGGCACGCATGAAGCGCGCCAGCTGCGCGCTCGCCTCGACCCCGAGCGGGAGGAACCGCAATCCCCAGCCGCGCTCGCCGCCGCGCCCTTCTCCCTCGCGGATGATCTCGATCGCGACCTCGATCGGACGCGCGCCGTTCTGGAAGACCAGCACGCCCGGCCGCCCGTGCGGCGGAGCGTCGAAACGGACGAACGCGCCGTCCAGCGACAGCTCGACGCAGCGTCCGGCGAAGCCGGCACCGTCCTGCTGCAGCTCGCACGGCACGTCGACGACGCGACGCGCGCCGCGGCGCGCGCTCCCGCTCAGCAGCCGGCGGACCGCCTGCTCCAGGTCGTGGCGCGTGACCGGCTTGGAGAGGAACTCCGCCACGCCGCATTCGATGCAGCGCTCGCGGTGCAGCGAGAGCCCGATGTAGAGGACGGGGATGCCGGCGGTGTCCGGGGCGTCGCCGAGGCTCCGGCAGGCGTCGAAGGCCTCGGGAAAGAACTCGCCCTCTTCGATCACGACGATGTCGGGACGCGAGGCCCGCGCGCGGACGACGGCGTCGTCGCCCGGCCGCAGCAGCGCGACCTCGACCGCCGCCCGGCCGAGCGGCGTGGCCCTGATCTCCGCCAGGAGCCGCACGTCGTCGACGATCAGGACGCGTGTCATCGATCCCTCGACGCCCTCACGGCGTTCCCGGCGCCCCGCGGGCGCCGCCTCGTCCGAACCGGGCGAACGGGATAGAAAGCGCTCGAAAAGCCTTGCGCGGCAAGCGTTTTCGCCGATCGACCCCGCTGCCGGACCGGAATGTACCACCCTCGGGGGGGGCGAACAATCCGGTTTCGGGCGCGCCCCACGGAGGATCGCGAGGCGGGCTGCAGGGAAGGACTGGAGCGGGCGACGAGGCTTGAACTCGCGACCCTCAGCTTGGGAAGCTGATGCTCTACCAACTGAGCTACGCCCGCTCGGACGAAGGCGGACTGTAGCGCGGCCCCTGCCGGGTCGCAACGGGGATCGGGGACAGCAACCGTAAGCCAGTTAGTCGCGGGAAGTTCCAGCGCTCTCGTCGGCCGCGCGGTCGACTAACTGGCTTACGGTTGCTGTCCCCGATCCCCTATCCGTGGCGCGGTCAGCGCACGGCCGCCAGGCCGAACTTCCGGATCTTCGAATAGAGCGTCGCGCGCGTGATCCCGAGCATCTCCGCCGAGCGCTTGATGTTCCAGCCGGTCCGGGCGAGCACGCGGCGGATGATGATCTCCTCGACCTCCGACAGGCGGACGCTGTTGACCTGGTAGACGCCGTCGCTGCTCCCCTGGCCGCCGCGCACCTCGGGCGGGAGGTCGGCGAGGTCGATCACCTCGCCCTGCGCCAGGACGACCGCGCGCTCGATCGCGTTCTCCAGCTCGCGCACGTTGCCCGGCCAGCCGTAGCGCTCCATCGCCGCAAGCGCCCGGTCGGTGAAGCCGGCGACCGTCTTGCCGCTCTGCCCCGCGAACTTGCCGAGGAAGTGCTCGGCCAGCGGCGGGATGTCGTCCGGCCGCTCGCGCAGCGCGGGGAGGTGGATCGGGATCACGTTGAGCCGGAAGAAGAGATCCTCGCGGAAACGGCCCGCCTTGACCTCCGCCGACAGGTCGCGGTTGGTCGCGGCGATCAGGCGCACGTCGACCGGCACCGTGCTGTCGCCGCCGACCGGCTGGACCTCGCGCTCCTGGATCGCGCGCAGCAGCTTCACCTGGGTCGCGTGCGGCAGGTCGCCGATCTCGTCGAGGAACAGCGTTCCGCGGTCGGCCTTGCGGAAGACGCCGGCGCGCCCCCGCACCGCGCCGGTGAAAGCCCCCTGCTCGTGACCGAACAGCTCGCTCTCGAGCACCCCCTCGGCGAAGGCCGAGCAGTTGACGCGGATCAGCGGGCCGGCGCGCCGCGGGCTGCGGCGGTGGATCGCCTCGGCCACGCGCTCCTTGCCGGTCCCCGACTCGCCCGTGACGAGAACCGTGCTGCTCGCCGGGGCGACCGTGCGGATCAGGTTGTAGACGCGCTGCATCCGCGGGTTGCGGCCGATCAGTTCCTCGAACTCGGCCGGGCGCGCCGGGCCCGCGAGGCTCGCCTCCTCCACCGTCCTCGCGGCCGGCCGGGCCACGCCCAGCGCGCGCCGTGCCGCGGTCAACAGATCGGCGGCGTGGAACGGCTTCGCGAGGTAGTCGACCGCCCCGGCGCGCATCGCCTCCACGGCGAAGTCCATCGTCGCGGGACCGATGGCGACGATCGGCGGCAGGACGGCGGCCTCCGCGGCTGCACGCTCGAACAGGCCATCCCCGACGGCGGCCCGGGCATCGGCGACGACGAGGTCGTAGTGCGCCCGGCCGAGCTGTTCGAGTGCCGCCGGGACGTCTCCCGCCGTGTCGGCCGAGAAGCCGGCGCGCGTGACCGCCTCGGTCAGCGTCTCGAGCGCGAACGGGTCGTCGTCGATCAGCAGCACGCGGCCCAGCAATTCCATCGGTCCCCTCCGCCCGAAGGCGCTCCGGTCGACCCCGCAGGTAGCCGACAGACCTATCGGTCGCGGCGGGCCGGGCTTGAGACGGAGGTGGATCGATCCTGGTCAGGGAGTGTTCGAAGGCGGGACGCCGACCTCGATCCGACCGTCGAGAACCGCGGCACCGGCTGCATCGAACCGGCGCGCCGCGACGGTCCCCGCCAGCGCGCCCCCGGGAGCGACCAGGACCGGACCGTCGACCCGGAAGCCCCCGCGGGCCCGGCCCTCGACGCGCAGCGAGGCGCAGCGCGCGGCGCCCGCGACGAGCTGCCCGCCGGCGCCGACGATCACCTCCCCGCCGAGCGCCAGGTCGGCCGTCGCCTCGCCGAGAACGATCAGCATCCCCGATCCCGAGATCGTCCCGGTCCAGGCGGCGCCGCGGCCGACCTGGCTGTAGGCGGGGGCCTCCGGACGGGTGAGGAACCGGAACTTCACGCCGCCTCCCGGACCGCGTCGGCGAGGATCGCCGCGGCCCGCGCGAGCTCGTCGTCCCCGCTCGCGGGTCCGAGGCTCACGCGCACGAGCCCGCGCTGCCAGGCCGGCTCGAGGCCCAGGGCGCGCATCACCGCCGACGGGCCCTCGCGCCCGGCGTGGCAGGCCGAGCCGGCCGACACCGCCAGGCCCCGCGCATCGCAGGCGGCGGCGACGGCCCGCCCGTCGCGCTGCTCGAAGACCAGCGCCGTCGTGTTCGGCAGCCGCTCGGCCCCCGCTCCGGCGACGCGCGTGCCGGGAACGCGCCGCAGCAGCTCGGCTTCGAACCGGTCGCGCCGGGCCGCAACGGCCGGGCCCGCCGCAAGGCGCTCCGGCACCCGCTCCGCCGCCGCGCCGAAGGCGACCGCCAGCGGCAGGGCCTCGGTGCCGGGACGGCGGTCCCCTTCCTGCCCGCCGCCCGCGCAGAACGGGAGCGGCTCCAGCCCCTCGCGCACGAGCAGCGCGCCGACCCCGGGCGGTCCGCCGATCTTGTGCGAGGAGAGCGACAGCAGGTCGGCACCGAGCGCAGCGAAGTCGAGCGCGATCTTCCCGAGCGCCTGCACCGCGTCGACGTGGACCAGCGCCCCCGCGGCGTGGGCCCGCGCCGCGATCGCCGCGACGTCGTTCACGGTCCCGATCTCGTTCTGCGCCAGCATCACGGAGACCAGCGCGCGGCGCGTGCCGGTGAGCGCTTCGGCGACCGCTTCGGGCTCGATCACGCCCCGCTTCGAAGCCCGCGCGGTCAGCAGCGGCAGGCCGTGCGTCGCCGCCAGCCGGGCCGCCGTCTCGCCGACCGCCGGGTGCTCCAGCTCGCCGATCACGAGCGCGTCGACATCGCCGCGCTCGACCAGCCCGCGCAGGGCGAGCGCGTCGGATTCGCTGCCGCCGGAGCAGAACACAACGGCCTGGCGTGTCGCGCCCGCCGCCGCGGCGACCTGTCCGCGTGCCGCCTCGAGCAGCGCCCGCGCGCGGCGGCCCTCGGCGTGAGCGGACGACGGGTTGCCCCACCCCTCGGCCCAGAGCCGCCCGAGCAGGTCGGCGATTCCGGGCGCGGGGGGCGCGGTCGCGTTGTGGTCGAGGTAGATCCGACCGCTCACGCCCGCCTCGCGACCCCGAAACGGACCGGCTGCCCCTCGATGTCGGTCTCCTTGACCGACGCCCCCGGCCGCGGCGCAGCGACTTCGAGCGACGCCGCGAGCGTCTCGCCGGCGATCAGCTCGCGGTGCGTCTCGATCGCCGCCGCGAGCGCTCCCGCGGCGTCGACCGTGACCTCGATCCGGTCGGCGTAGTCGAGGTCGAGCTCCTTGCGCAGGGTCTGGATCCGGTTGACCACCTCGCGCGCCAGCCCCTCTGCCAGGAGCGCCTCGTCGAGGTCGGTCTCGAGCACGACCACCGCGCGCGCCGAGGACGAGGCGGCGTAGTGCTCCCGGGCGGTGAGCGAGATCGCGACCTCCTCCGGCCCGAGCGTCACGGCCTGGCCGTCGACGGTGATCCGGATCTCCCCGTCCGCGTCGAGCTGCCGCCGCAGCGCAGCGACGTCGGCCGCACCGAGCGCCTTCTTGACGCCCGGGACCAGGGCGCCGACCCGCGGCCCGATCAACCGGAAGTTGGGCTGCATCTTCCAGACGACGAAGGCGTCGGCATCGCCGCCGACGACGACTTCCCGGACGTTGAGCTCCTCCGCGACGATCGGCGCCAGGGCCGCCAGCGCGGCGTCCCCGGCGTGGTCCGCCAGGAAGATCCGCGCCGCCGCCAGCGGCTGCCGCACGCGCAGCTTCTGATTGGCGCGCGCCGAGAGCCCGAGCGAGACGACCTCGCGCGCGAGCGACATCGACTGCGACAGCGGCTCGTCGATCCAGGCCGCCGGCGGCTCCGGCCAGGGCGCGAGGTGCACGCTGTCGGGCTGCGCGCCCGGCCAGGCCCCGCCGACCAGCGTGCGCCAGGTGTGCTCGGAGAAGAACGGGACGAAGGGCGCGGCCATCAGCGAGAGGTCGACGAGCACCTCCCACAGCGTCCAGAACGCGTCCGCCTTGTCGTCCGAGAAGCCCGGGGCCCAGAAGCGGTCGCGGGTCCGCCGGACGTACCAGTTGGAGAGCCCGTCGACGAACTCCCCGAGCGCCCGGGCGGCGTCGTAGATGCGGTAGCCGTCCAGCGCCTCGGTCACGCGGCGACAGGTCAGGGCGGTCTCCGAGAGGATCCAGCGGTCCATCTGCGGCCGCGCCGCCGCCGGCCGGTACCCCTTCCCCCGGCGGACGTCGGGCACCCGCCCCCCGGCCGCGGGAAGTCCGTCCGCCGGGTCGAAGCCGTCGATCGCGGCGTAGATCAGGAAGAACGACAGCACGTTCGACCAGCGGACCAGGAACTCGTTCTGCTGCTCCCGGATCCCGCGCAGCGAGTTGCGCGTGTTGCTCCAGGTCGGGCCGGAGGCGTAGAAGAACCAGCGGAAGGCGTCGGCCCCGGGCGGATCGTCGAGGACGTCGATCAGCACCGGGTCGTCGGGCGCGACGCCGAGCGTCGCGCGGACCGCCGAGCCGAGCACGATCGACTCCTTGCCGGCCGCCCCGGAGAGCAGGCGGGCCTCGAAGGAGCGCTGCGGCTGCCGCGCGTTGTGCACGCGCACCCGCGCCCCTTCCGGGAGACCGAGCGACTTGACCTGTGCCGGCAGCAGCACGACCGCGTCGGGCGGCGGCGGCTCGCCGAGCCGGCCTTCGGGGGCCGTGCGCAGCGTGAAGCTCCCCTCCAGCACCAGGTCGGGCGGCGTGTAGTTGCCGACGCTCTTCGATTCCTTCTTGCCGTCGGCGTCGCCGACGTGCCCGAGCACGATGCAGGTCCGGTACGGATGCGGGTAGCCGCGCGGCGGGACGACCCCGTAGCGCCGCTGTGTCTCCTCGTCGAAGACCAGCGTCGAGACCATCAGCATCGAGTAGAACCAGCCGCGCGTCTGGTCGATCGCCTCGGAGATGAAGTCGGCCGGGAAGGCCTCGCGGAACGACTCGAGCCCCTGGTGCGGGAAGCCCCACTGCGCGAACGGCATGCAGCCCGAGTCGAACCAGCAGTCGATCACCTCGGGCACGCGGCGCATCGTCCCGCCGCAGCCCGCGCAGGGGAAGGTCACCTTGTCGACCCACGGCTTGTGGACGACGAGGTGCTCGGGCAGGCCGGGGTCCCTGGCGCAGGCCGTTGCCCAGTCGGCGAGGCAGCCCGGGTTCCGCTCCAGCGCCCGGTCGAGTTTGTCGAGCGCTTCGAGCGCGCCGCAGGCCTCGCACTCCCAGATCGGCAGCGGCGTGCCCCAGTAGCGCTCGCGCGACAGCGCCCAGTCGACGTTGTTGGCCAGGAAGTCGCCGAAGCGGCCGTCCTTGATGTGCTCCGGCAGCCAGGCGATCTGCTGGTTGTTGGCGATCGCGTCGCCGATCCGCTCGGTCGTGCGGATGAACCAGGCCGGCCGCGCGTACTGGATCAGCGGCTCGTCTCCGGCCCGCCAGCAGAACGGGTAGTCGTGGCGGACCGTCCCCTCCTTGAAGACCAGGCCGCGGCTGCGCAGGTGGCGCACGATGTCGCGGTCGGCCTCCTTGCAGAAGCGGCCGGCGAAGTCGGTCACCGCCTCGGGGAACCGGCCGTCGGGCTGGAGCAGCTGGAGGAACCCCATCCCCTGCTCGCGGCAGACGCGGAAGTCGTCCTCTCCGAACGCCGGGGCGGTGTGGACGATCCCGGTCCCGGTGTCCGCGCCGACGAAGTCGGCCGGGATGATCTGCCAGGCGCGGCCCCCCTCCGGCGTCGCGTAGCGGAACAGCGGTTCGTACGACTCGCCGACCAGCGTCTCGCCGAGGAAGCGCTCGAGGACCTCGACCCCGTCGCTGCCGAGCACGCCTTCGGCAAGCGCCTCGGCGACGATCACCAGCTCTTCCGGTTGCCCCTCGCGGACCACCCGCGCCAGCACGTACTCCATGTCGGGCCGCACCGCGAGCGCGACGTTCGAGGGCAGCGTCCAGGGGGTCGTCGTCCAGGCCAGGTAGGAGACCCCGGGGCGGGTCCGGCTGGCGAAGCGCGCGATCACCTCCGGGTCGTCGACCGACTTGTAGCCGAGGCCGACCTCGGCCGACGAGAGCGCGGTGCCGCCCTGCGGCCACCACCAGACCACCTTGTGGCCGCGGTAGAGCAGCCCCTTGCGGAAGAGCTCGGCCAGCGCCCACCAGACCGACTCGACGTAGGAGCGGTGGAAGGTGACGTACGCGGTCGGCATGTCGATCCAGAAGCCGATCCGCTCGGTCAGCCGCTCCCACTCCTCGGTGTAGCGGAAGACCGACTCGATGCAGCGCCGCGTGAAGGGCTCGATCCCGTAGCGCTCGATCTCGGCCTTGCCGTGGATCCCGAGTTCCTTCTCGACCTCGACTTCGACCGGCAGGCCGTGCGTGTCCCAGCCCGCCTTCCGCGGCACGTGGTAGCCCCGCATCGCCTTGTAGCGCGGGAAGAGGTCCTTGACGACGCGGGTCAGCACGTGGCCGTTGTGGGGCAGGCCGTTGGCGGTGGGCGGCCCCTCGTAGAAGACGAAGGTCGGGCCGCCCGCGCGCTCGGCGAGTTGCCGCTCGAAGACCTTTCCGTCTTTCCAGAACTGGAGGATCTCCCGCTCGGCCTCGGCAAAGCGGAATTCTCCCCGGGGGCGCTGGTAGGGCATGAAGGCTCGGCTCCGTGTCGGAAGGGGGTCCCGGCGAAACGCGGTATTCTGCCACGCCGCGACGGGCCGGGACACGGGAGACGGGCTATCCTTCCGCGGTTCGGGCCCCCGCCGCGCCCGGCCGGAAGGAGCTGCCCGGTGTCGCCGCGTACGCGCGATCTCGCCATCGCAGGCCTCGTGATCCTGCTCGACCAGGCGACCAAGGCCTGGGCCAGCACCCACTACCAGGTGCCGGTCCCGGTCATTCCGGGCTTCTTCCGCCTCGCGCTCTCGCACAACACGGGGGCGCTGTTCGGGCTGTTCGCGGCCCTGGGCGACCCGTGGCGGTCGATCCTGCTCACGCTGATCCCGATCTTCGCGGTGAGCGGCATCGCCTGGCTGATCTGGCGCTCCGATCCGGCCGAGTCCTCCAGCCGGCTCGCGCTCTCGCTGATCCTCGGCGGCGCGATCGGCAACCTGACTGACCGCGTGATCTACGGCCACGTGATCGACTTCATCGACGTCTACTGGTCCTCCCCGCCCCTGTCGGACTGGCTGGTTTCGACCTTCGGCACGAACCGCTGGCCGACCTTCAACGTGGCCGACTCGGGCCTGACGATCGGCGCCGCCCTGCTGCTGTTCGACATGTTCTTCCAGCGCCCGGGCGAGCAGAAGAAGGACGACATTGCACCCGTTTCTGATTGACTTCGGGACCGTCTCGCTGCCGCTGCTGGGCGAGCTGCGGCTCGCGCTGCCGTCGTACGGCCTCATGCTGGCGCTGGGCACGCTCCTCGGCTGGATCTGGTACCACCGCGAAGCACGCCGGCGCGGGCTCGACCTCGACCTCGCCTCGGGCGTGCTGTTCTGGTCGATCGTCGGCGCGCTGGCCGGCGGGAAGCTCGGCCTCGTGCTGGTCGAGCCCGGCTACTACCTCGGCGACCCGTCGCGGCTGCTGAGCGCCGATTTCCTGCGCGCCGGGGGGGTGGTCTGGACGGCGGTGCTGGCCGGCATCGCGACGCTGATCACGCTGTGCCGGCGCTGGGGACTTCCGGTGGCCTCGGTGCTGGATTGCGCCGCGCTGCCGATCCCGGTCGTGCAGGCGATCGGCCGCGTCGGCTGCCTGCTGGCGGGCTGCTGCCACGGCGCGGCCTGCAGCCTGCCGTGGGCGATCGTCTACACCTCGGCCGAAGCGCACGAGCGCACCGGCGTCCCGCTCGGTGTCCCGCTCCACCCCGCCCCGCTCTACGAATCGGCCTGGAACCTCGCCGTCGTGCTTCCCGTGCTGCTGCTCGTGCGGCGGCGCCAGCGCTTCGCGGGAGAGGTGATGCTGGCCTACCTCGCGACCTACAGCGTCGGCCGCGCGCTGGTCGAGTTCTTCCGCGGCGACGGCGCGCGCGGGATCTGGTTCGGAGGCGCACTCTCCTCCGGGCAGATCGTCTCGCTGGCGGTCTTCCCGGTCGCTGCCGGTCTCTGGATCGCGCTCCGCCAGCGGGGCCCGGCGAAGCCCCCGGCGGAACCGGCCCCGTGATCCGACCCGGCCGCGAACGCAGCGACACCGGTCCGGGCACGATCGCGCGGCACGACGCGACGCCCGCGGACGACGGGCTGCGGCTCGACCGCTTCTGCGCGCTGCACCACCCGGAGGTCTCGCGCTCGCGGCTGACGGCGCTGATCCGCGAGGGCCAGGTCACGCTCGGCGGGCAGCCCGCGCGGCCGTCGGAGACGGTGCGCGCCGGGGCGCGGGTCGAGATCGCGTTCCCGGCCGCCGCCGATTCCTCGCTCGTTCCCGAGCCGATCGCGCTCGCCGTGCTGCACGAGGACGAGGACCTGCTGGTGCTCGACAAGCCCGCCGGTCTCGTCGTCCACCCGGGCTCGGGCGTGCGGACCGGGACGCTGGCCGCCGCGCTCCTGCACCGCGATCCCGCCGTCTCCGGCGTCGGCGGCGCGGAGCGTTCGGGGCTGGTTCACCGGCTCGACCGCGGCACCTCCGGGCTGATGGTGGTGGCCCGCCACGACGCCGCGCATCGCGCGCTCGCCGCGCAGTTCCACGCCCGCACGGTCGAGAAGGTCTACGACGCGATCGTCTGGGGGCGGCCGCGCGAACGCGAGGGCGAGATCGACCTCGGCGTGGGCCGCGACCCGAAGAACCGCGTCCGGATGCGGGCCGGCGTCGCCGGCGGACGCGCGGCGCGGAGCCTCTACCGCGTCATCGAGGAGGTCCCGGGCTTCGCCTGGCTCGAGGTCCGGATCCTGACCGGACGCACGCACCAGGTGCGGGTCCACCTCGCCGCGCTGGGCCATCCGATCGTCGGCGACGCGACCTACGGAGGCGAGCGCTCGGCCTCGGTCGGCGATGCGCGGCGGCGCGCCGCGGTCCGGGGAATCGGCCGGCCGGCGCTGCACGCGCGGCGGCTCGCCTTCGAGCACCCGCGAACGGCCGAGCGGCTGGTCTTCGAGGCCCCCTGGCCGGACGACCTGCAGGCGCTCTGGAGCGCGCTGGGCGGACGGCATCCGTGACGCGCGCGGAATGGGGCCTCGCCGGAGCGGGCCGGGCCGGCGGGGCGCTGGCCCGGGCCCTGGTGCGCCGCGGCGCGACGGTGCTGGTCTGGGACCGCGATCCCGCCGTGGCCCGGCGCGTCGCGCGCGCGGCGGGAGCGAAGCGGGCGGGGAGCCTCAGCGAGCTCGCGCGGGGCGCACGGCGGCTCGTGCTGGCGGTGAGCGACGACGCGCTGCCCGAGGTGGCACGCGCGCTGGCCCGGGCCTGGCCGCCCGCGGCGCGCGGCGGCGCGGCGCCGCGCGCCGCGCTGCACCTCGCGGGGGCGCTGCCGTCGACGGTGCTGCAGCCGCTCGCCGCGCGCGGCGCGGCCGTGGGGGTCTGCCAGCCCGCGGTCGCGCTGCACGGCGTGGCGAGCTCCGAGGCGTTGTCCCGTGCGTACGCGACGGTGTCGGGGGCGACGCCGGCGGGACGCCTCGCCGCCGGCCGGCTGGCGCGCGCCGTCGGGCTGCGCCCGGTCGCCGTGGACGACGCCCTGCGACCGCTGGCCCACCTGGGGATGGTGCTGGCCGCGGGCGACACGGTGGCGCTGCTGGCCGAGGCGGCCGCGCTGCTCGAACGCGCCGGGATCCCGCCGCGCACCGCGCGCGCGATCGCGGCCGGGCTCGGCGAGGGCTCGGCCCGGGCCTTCGCGGCGCATGGGGCGGCGCGGGCGCTGACCGGACCGGCGGCGCGCGGCGACGCGCGGACGCTGCTGCGGCATCGCGCGGCGCTCGTTGCGGCCGGGCTCGCCGGATCCTCCGCCGCGGACGCACACCGGGCGCTCGCCCGGGCGGGAGCCGCCCGGGCGGCGCGGGCGGGCTCCCTCTCGAAGGTGGCCCACGCCCGGGTGCGCGCCGCGCTCGATGGCTGGACGGGACTCCCGCGGTCCCGTACCTTGCCGCGCGGAGGACGCCGCCCGTGACCCGCTGCTCCCGCCACCCCGCGCTCGCCGCCCCGCTCACCCTGTTCGCCTCGTGCGCACTCGTCCTGGCGCTCGGCCCGGCGGCGATCGACCTGGCCCGGGCGGCCCTGCCCGAGATCCCGCCGCCGAGCACCGCGGGGCGCTTCGAAGGGACCTGGTTCCGGCAGGAGCCCGGGGCGAAACAGGTCGTCTGGATTCGCCAGGCCGGGAAGTCCAGCGCGTTCGAAGTCCGCCTCTACTGGTGGACCGACCAGGGGCTCGAGTTCGACAGCGACTGGAAGACGCACGCCGAGTTCTCGTACCGCAGCTTCCAGGGCCTGTTCGACCTGGCCGTCGACCGCAAGGCCTCGACGCCGGACCAGCTCGTGGTGCGCTATCGACGCGAGCAGGACGGCGTCCGGCGCTCGCACCTGGTCGAGACCGGCGACGTCCGGCTCCAGCGGGTCGGCGACCTGGGCTGGGAGCTGCTCTGGGTCCAGGATCCGATGAAGTCGGTGGTCACGGTCGGCGAACCGCTCGAGCCCGGCCAGGCCCGGACCGAAAAGGACGGCCAGCGGATCTGGCTGTTCCAGAAGGCGAGCCACCGGGTCCTGCCGTACGACGAGATCCCCTGGTAGCTGGCCTCGCGTCCCGGGGCGGCGACGACGCACGACGCTTCGGCGTGTTGCGCTGCGCGGGCGGGTGCTACGCTTCGGCCCCGACAGAGGGCTGAAGCGAACGATGACGGCGGCGGACCGGCGGAACGAGGACGAGCTGCTGCGCCGGCTGCGGGCCGACGGGCAGCTGCTGGCCGGGTCCTACGGCCTGCCGCTGCGCTCGATCGGCAAGACCCGCCGCGACGCCCGCCTCTACGGGACCTGCGACGCCGACGGGCGGATCCGGATCCGGCTGCGCTCGCGTACGACCGGCGGCTTCCTCAGGTACTCCAGCCTCGTCGCGACGCTCTGCCACGAGCTGGCGCACCTGCGCCACTTCCACCACGGCCCGAGCTTCGTGCGCTTCTACCGCGAGCTGCTCGAGGCGGCCCGCGCCCGCGGCCTCTACCGTCCCGCCTCCCCGGCTGCACTGCGCGCGGCGCGCGCCCCGCGCGCGGGACCGGTGCGCGAGGACCTCGCCGCCTCGGCGCCGCAGCGCCCCCGCCAGCTGCCGCTGTTCTGGTAGCCGATCAGGCCGGCCCGCCGAGGTTCTCCCCCTTCGGAATCGCCACCAGCCCCCCCTCCGTGACCGTGAACCGGCGGCGATCGGCCTCGGGATCGACGCCGACCTGGAAATCGGCCGGGATCCGGACCCCCTTGTCGACGATCGCGCGCTTCACGACCGCGCGCCGCCCGACCTCGACCCCATCCATCAGGATCGAGTCCTCGACCAGGCTCCACGAGTTGATCCGGCAGCCCGGTCCGAGGATCGAGCGCTCCACGTGGCCGCCGCTGACGATGCACCCGGGCGAGACGAGCGAGTCGTGCGCCTCGCCGATCCGCCCCTTCTCCCCGCCCGCGAACACGAACTTGGCGGGAGGGGCCTGGATCGCCGCCGAGCGGATCGGCCAGGAGCGGTCGTAGAGGTTGAACTGCGGGGTGACCGAGATCAGGTCCTGGCTGGCGTCGAAGTAGGCGTCGAGCGTCCCGATGTCCATCCAGAACGGGGTCGGCGCGCTGCCCGCGCCGCGGAAGACGTGGGCCTGCACGCGCGCCCCGGCGCGCACGAGCCCCGGCAGCACGTCGTGGCCGAAGTCGTGCTGCGTGTCGTCGCGCCGCGCGTCGCGGCAGACCGACTGCACCAGCACGTCGGTCCGGAACAGGTAGACCCCCATGTTCGCCACCACGCCGGGCCCGTCGGGGTCGAGATCCTGCGGCTTCTCGCGGAACCCGATCACCTCCTGCCCCGGGCCGAGTTCCAGCACGCCGAAGCGCGAGGCCTCGCGCGCCGGCACCTCGAGCACCGCGATCGTGACGTCCGCCTCCCGGGCGAGGTGCTCGGCCAGCATGTCGCGGTAGTCCATCCGGTAGATGTGGTCGCCCGAGAGGATCAGCGTGTGCGCCGGCCGCTCCTCCTCGAGCGTGTAGACGTTCTGGTAGATCGCGTCCGCCGTTCCGAGGTACCAGGTGCTGCCGACGCGCAGCTGCGGCGGGATGGTGTAGATGAACTCCCCCAGCTCGGGCGCGAACAGGTCCCAGCCCTCCTTCACGTGCCGCATCAGGGAGTGCGCCTTGTACTGCGGCAGCACGCAGATCCGCTTGATTCCGGAGTTCACGCAGTTCGAGAGCGTGAAGTCGATGATCCGGTAGGTCCCCCCGAACGGAACCGCCGGCTTGCTGCGGTCCTTGGTCAGCGGGTAGAGCCGTTCCCCCTTGCCGCCGGCCAGCACGAAGGCCAGGACGGTCTTGAGCGTATCGGGGTGGAGCGAGGCGTTGCCGCCGGCGGCACGATCCATCTCACAGCTCTCCCGGCCCGAGGTGCTCGCGCTCCTCGAGCAGCTTCCGCACCGTGCGCCGGAGCTCCTCGGTGTCGGGACCCTTGGTGACGTAGGCGTCGGCGGCCCACGAGGTGAAGTCGTCGCGGTACGAGTCGAAAGCGGTGTTGAGCACGATCGGCACGCGCCGGTCCTTGTCCAGGATCCGCGCCATCGCCTCGAGCCCGTTCATGCCCGGCATCCGGACGTCCATCACGATCAGGTCCGGGCGCTGCTGCTCGAAGGCCCGGATCCCCTCCTCCGCGGTTGCCGCCTCGACGACCTGGTAGCCGTCGTCCTCGAACTCGCGGCGGTAGAGGAGCCGCAGGTGCCGTTCGTCATCCACGATCAGGATTCTTCGCATCGTCGCTCTCCTCCGGGGTGCTTTCCGGGGTCTTCTCCGCGGGCTCGTGCGGCCGCAGCAGGATGCGGAACCGCGCCCCCTCGCCGGGACGGCTGTCGGCGCCCAGCGTGCCGCCGCACTGCGCCACGAGGCGCTTGCTGAGCGGCAGTCCGAGCCCGGTCCCTCCCACCTTCGTGGTGAAGAACGGCTCGAAGATCTTCTCCAACCGGTCGGGCTCGATCCCCGGCCCGTTGTCCTCGACCACGAGGTGAACCGCTTCCTTGAGCCGCTGGGCCCGCACCGTCACCTTGCCCCCCTCGCCCACCGCGTCGAAGGCGTTCGAGAGCAGGTTGTCGAGGACCTCCAGCATGGTATCGCGGTCGCCCGTGACGGCCGGCAGGTCGGGCTCGACGCGGGCCGACAGCCGCACCCGCCGTTCGAGCGCCAGGTCGCGGTAGCGGGCGACGACGGCGCGCACGAGGTCGCCCGGGTCGAGCGACCGGCCGGCCGGGGCCTGCGCCACGCGCACCTCCTGCCGGATCCGCTCGAGGATCGCCTCCATCCGCCGCGTCTCGTCGAGCACGATCTGCACGTCCGCGGCCCGCGGATCGTCCTCTGCGAACTGCCGCGAGAGCCGTCGCGCGAAGCCGCCGACCACCGAGAGCGGGTTGCGGATCTGGTGCACGATCTCGGCCGCCAGCTCGCCGATCGCCGACAGCCGCTCGGCCTTGAGCACCTGCACCTGCAGGTTGCGCACCCGCGCACTGGCCTCGCGCAGCTCCTCGAGCCGGTTCGACAGCTCGTCGTGCAGGCGCGCCCGCTCGACCGCACCCGCCGCGGTGGACGCGATCATCGCCGCCAGCGCCAGCTCGTCCTCGTCCGGGAAGCCGGCGTCGGGCGCGACCGCGCCGAGCAGCACGCCCAGGTGCTTGCCCTGGTCGATCAGCGGCGCCAGCACGACCGGGCAGCGCTCGAGCAGCGGTCCGAGCGAGGGCTCGGCCGCGGTGAGCGCGCCGGCCGGGTAGATCTGCACCGGCGACCCGCCCGCCAGGGCGAGCACGAGCGGGTGATTCGCCTGGTCGAGCGGGACCGCAAGCCGGCGCGCCAGCGTCTCGATCATCCGGTCGGCCGCGGTCGGCGGGTCGAACGCGAGGGCTTCCAGCTCGTGCCCGGCCGCGCCGCGCCGGGGCGGGCCGGCCGACTCGGGCGCCCGCCGCGCGAGGCGCCCGCGCAGCACCCCCTTGTCCTCCTCCGCCAGGAAGAGCGCGGCCGCGTGCATCCCCAGGCCGCCCGGGTGGACCGCGGCGGCCAGCACGACGCGCAGCACCCGGTCCAGCCGCGCCGTCCGCGAGAGGACCAGGCCCATCTCGCGCAGCAGGGTGAGCTCGCCGACCTTCCGGGCGAGCGCCTCGTTGAGCGAGCGCTGCCGCGTGACGTCGGTCAGGACCGCGACGGCGGCGGCGAGGCCGTGGTCGGGGCCCGGAACGGCGGCGAGGCAGGCCCGTACGACCCGCCGCTCGAGGCCGCTCCCGAGCACCAGCTCGCGCTCCTCCACCGGGCGGTGGGCAGCCAGCTCGGCGGCGGTCGGGAAATCGGCCGCCGGGTAGAGCCCTTCCGGAAAGACCGTCGGGTAGGGCGCGCCGCGCAGCTCCCACTCGCCGCGGCCGAGCAGCGCCGAGGCCGCCGGGTTGGCGGCCACGATCCGCAGCTCGCGATCGAGCAGCAGCACGCCGGCCGGGACATGCCGGAGTCCCTCGGCGAGCACCCGCTCGCGGAAGACTTCGTAGGCCTGTTCGCCGTCGGAGAGCGCGGTGTCGATCACCGCTTCGAGGATCGCCTCCGGTCCGACCCGGACCTGGATCAGCAGGCGCCGCGGTCCGGTCGCGCCGGGTCGCCCCTCGGGGATCCAGGAGCGGTGGGCGACGCCGGTCGAGAGGACCTCTTCGCGCCGGCAGGTCCGGCAGTCGGCATCGCGCCGCCAGAGCGCGCCGTGACAGTCGCCGCCGATCAGCTGCGGGCCCCGCGACCGGATCAGCGACGGGCTGGCCCAGAGGACGCTGCGACCGGGACCGACCAGCGCCAGCTGCACGCCGCTCGCGTCGAGCACCTCGAGCAGCTGCTCGTGGGACAGTGCCGCGGTCGGGACGTCGCGCTCGGTCACGATGATCCTCGCGCGCCGCTGGGGTGCGCGTTGCCATTCTAGACCCGGCCCGGTGTAATCTGTCGCTCCCGTCCCACCCCCACGCGCCCGGCGCTGCGTCCCGGGCCCGATCGTCGTCCGCCGAGGAGGTACCTCATGCCCAACGGGATCTACCGCGTTCCGCCACCCGTCAACGAGCCGGTCAAGGGCTACGCACCGGGCTCGCCCGAGCGGCGCGAGCTGGGCGCCGCGATCGCGGCCCTCGCGCAGGAGGTCATGGAGATCCCCTGCGTGATCGGCGGCCGCGAGGTGCGCACGGGGCGGATCCTCGAACAGCACGTTCCCCACGCCCACCGGCGCGTCGTGGCCCGGGCCCACCAGGCCGGCCCGCGCGAGATGCAGGCCGCGATCAAGGCCTCGCGCGAAGCCTGGCAGAGCTGGTCGCGCACGCCGTGGGAGGCGCGCTTCGCGATCTTCCTCAAGGCCGCCGACCTGCTGGCCGGCCCGCGCCGCATGGCCGCCAACGCGGCCACGATGGTCGGGCAGTCGAAGACCTCGCACCAGGCGGAGATCGACGCGGCCGCGGAGCTGATCGACTTCTGGCGCTTCAACCCGCGCTTCGCGGAGACGATCTACGCCGACCAGCCGATCTCCTCGCCCGGCACCTGGAACCAGCTGGAGTACCGTGCGCTCGAGGGATTCGTGCTGGCGATCACGCCGTTCAATTTCACCTCGATCGGCGGCAACCTCCCGACCGCGCCGGCGATGATGGGCAACACCGTGCTCTGGAAGCCGGCCTCGACCGCGATCGCCTCGTCGTGGGTGATCTTCAAGGTGCTCGAGGAGGCCGGGCTGCCGCCGGGAGTGATCAACTTCATCCCCGGCCCCGGCTCGCTGGTCGGACCGATGGCGATCGCCAGTCCCGACCTCGCCGGGGTCCACTTCACCGGCTCGACCGGGGTGTTCCACTCGATCTGGGAAGGCGTCGCCGCCAACATCCGCCGCTACCGGAACTACCCGCGCCTGGTCGGCGAGACCGGCGGGAAGGACTTCGTCTTCGTCCACCCGTCGGCCGACCCGCTGCCCGTCGCCACGGCGCTGGTCCGCGGGGCGTTCGAATACCAGGGACAGAAGTGCTCGGCGGCCAGCCGGACCTACATCCCGCAGTCGCTCTGGCCGAAGGTCCGGCGCGCGCTGGTCGAGCAGCTGCGCGAGGTCCGCGTCGGCGACCCGACCGTCCCCACCAACTTCATGGGGGCGGTGATCGACAAGGCGTCGTACCAGAACCTGACCGGCGCGATCGCCTCGGCGAAGCGCTCGGCCGCCTGCTCGATCGTCTTCGGCGGCGAATACGATGCGCGCGAAGGCTGGTTCATCCAGCCGACGGTCGTGCAGGTCACCGACCCGAAGCACCGGCTGATGAAGGAAGAGCTGTTCGGCCCGGTGCTCGCCGCGTTCGTCTACCCCGATCGCGAGCTGGACGCGGCGCTCCAGCTCTGCGACACCGCCAGCCCCTACGCGCTCACCGGCGCGGTCTTCGCGCGCGACCGGCAGGCGATCCTGGCGATCGCGAACTCGCTGCGCCACACCGCCGGGAACTTCTACATCAACGACAAGCCGACCGGCGCCGTCGTCGGGCAGCAGCCGTTCGGCGGCGCGCGCGCCTCGGGCACGAACGACAAGGCCGGCTCGTTGCTCAACATGCTGCGCTGGACGTCGCCGCGGGCGATCAAGGAAACCTTCGTCCCGGCGACCCACTTCGCCTACCCGTTCCTCGCCCCGGACCAGGACTGAGCCGTTGCGGCGGGGGCGCGGCCCGTGCCGCGCCCCCGCGGAGATCCCCCGATGACTCGCGATCCGCTCCCGCTCCGGACCAGCAGGCGCGTCGAGGAGGTCACCTACGCCGTCCGCGACGTCGTGCTCTGGGCGCGCCAGGCCGCGGCCGCCGGCAAGGACATGATCTACCTCAACATCGGCGACCCCTGCCAGTTCGACTTCGAGACCCCGCCCCATGTCGTCGAGGCGATCGTCCGCGCGCTCCAGGACAATCGCACCAGCTACACCCCCTCGGAAGGGATCGGCGAGGCGGTCGATGCGATCCGCGCCGACGCCGAGCTCCGCAAGGGGATCCGCGGGGTGCGCAGCGTGCTGGTCGGCAACGGCGCCTCGGAACCGATCGAGCTGCTGCTCACCGCGCTGCTCGACCCGGGCGACGCCGTGCTCGTGCCGAGTCCAGGTTACCCGCTCTATACCGCGGTGCTGGCCAAGCTCGGCGCCCGCGCGATCCCCTACTACCTCGACGAGGCCAACGGCTGGCAGCCCGATCCGGACGAGATCGCGCGCGCCGTCGACGCGGGCACGCGGGCGATCGTGCTGATCAACCCCAACAACCCGACCGGGTCGGTCGCCGGCCGCGAGACGCTCCTGCGGGTCCTCGAGCTCGCGGCGCGGCACGGGCTGCTGGTGATGTCGGACGAGATCTACGACCGGATGCTGCTCGATCCGCACACGGACTACGTCTCGACCGCCTCGCTGCGCGACGACGTCCCGGTGGCGACCTTCTACGGCCTGTCCAAGGTCTGGCTCGGGCCGGGGCTGCGGATCGGCTGGTGCGTGCTCTCGGGCCCGGCGGCGGCCGTGGCGCCGCTCGACGACGCGATGATGCGGCTCGCCCGCGCGCGGCTCTGCGCCAGCCACCCGGTGCAGTGCGCGATCAAGCCGGCGCTCGAGGGGCCGACGGACCACATCGTCGCGGCCAATGCCAAGCTGCGCCGGCGGCGCGACATCACGGTGGAGAAGATCCGCGAGATCCCCGGCTTCTCGATCGTGCCGCCGACCGCGGCGTTCTACGCCTTCCCGCGCTTCACGCTGCCGATCGACGACGTCGAGCTGGTGAGACGATTGGCGCTGGAGGAGGGGGTGGTGCTGGTGCACGGGTCGGGCTTCGGGCAGAAGCCGGGGACGCAGCACGTTCGGATCGTCTTTCTGCCGCTGAGGCTCAGCTGGACGAGGCCTATCGGCGGATTGGTTCGTTTGTGGCTCGGTTGTAGGCGGCGGGGGAGGCGTTGGGGCGGTGCGGAGGCGGAGGGAGGCCCCGGCGAGTGGGTCGCGGGCTCCAACACTCGCCGGGGCCTCCCTCCGCCTCCGCACCTCCGTCGCCGGCCTGCCGGGCCACCGTCGAGAGGGATGAGAGAAGTCGTTCGGCGAACGGGGTGCGTTCCGCTCGGTGAGTACGTCGCGCTCGGGACGGTGGTCGCACCGGCGCCCCGGTGAGATGGGAGAGAGCGTATTCACCGTCCGGTTGGCGTCCCCGTGCGATGCATACATTTTTCTATTATTTTATTGGTCCGAGCCGGTAGGGCGGGCGGTCGTTCCCTGCGAACAGGGCGCGTGAGGCGAGGTGCCCCCTGGCGAGTGTTGGAGCCCGCGACCCACTCGCCAGGGGGCACCTCGCGTCACGCGCCCGCCGAACAAGGAACGGACTACGCCGGATCGCCTGCGAGCGCGGACAGCCCTTCCCACGTCGCGGCGTCCTGCGCGGTCAGGGTGCGCACGTACAGCTCGACGTCGTCGGGGGGGAACTCGGACTTCACGGCGTCGACGGCGGCCTTGAGCTTCTCGGGGGTGAGCTTGTCGAGGTCCAGGCCCTCGCCTTCCTTGAACAGGCCGTCGTCGTGCGGGATCTCGAGGAGGTCGAGGAATCGCGCCAGGAGCGGGCGCCGGTGCGCGAGGTGGAACGCGCTCAGGACCTGCATCGCGGTCTCTTCCGGCAGCCCGCCCTCGGCCAGCAGCGCCGCCCGGCGCGGGCGCGGCAGCTGTTCCAGGTAGGAGGCGCGGAAGCCGCGCGCCGTCATCCAGGGCATGAGCGCGGAGAGCCTGTCCTCGCGCGAAATCTGATCGCTCTCCCAGAGCGCCAGCGCGGCCTCGGTGCGGCGCTCCTTCGGCATCGTCTTCCAGATCTGGCGCGCGGTCCAGAAAGCCACGACGGTCACCTCCCTCACGGAAACCGAAAGCCAACCACCCGCGCCCGCGCTTGTCAACGCCGCCGGGCGGCCGCGAGCGCGCGATAGAGCGCAAGGTACCGGGCCGCGGTGCTCTCGATGTCGTACGCCGCGACGCGCCGGCGCCCCTCCGCGGCCAGCGCGGCGCGGCGCGCGGGGTCGGCGGAGAGCGCGGCGATGGCGGCCGCCAGCCCCGCCGCGTCGCCGGGCGCGAAGGTCAGGGCGCTGACGCCCTCCTCGAGCAGTTCCGCGGTGCCCGGGATCCGCGAGCCGATCACCGGCACGCCGAAGTGGAAGGCGTCGAGCAGCACGGTGCCGAGCCCCTCGTGAACCGACGGCAGCACGAAGAGGTCGGCGGCGGCGAACCACCGGTCCGGATCGCGGTCGTACCCGACGAGGTGCAGCCGCTCCGCCGCCCCCCCGCCCGCGGCGCGAGCCGCAGCCTGCGTCGGCTCGCGCAGCGAACCGTCGCCGACCCACGCGTGGTGGTATCCGGGAAGGGTGTCCGCCATCGCCCGCGCGAGCGTCAGCGGGTCCTTCTGCGGCTCGAGCGCGCCGACGGTGAGCCCCAGCGGCGCGGTCGCGGGAACCCCGAGCGCGGACCGCAGCGCCGCCCGCGCTGCCGGGTCGGCGCGGCGGGTGCGATCGATCGCGGAGGGGATGCGCTCGACGAGGCCCGGCGGCACGCCGGCCGCGAGGAGCGAGCGCTCGACGCTCTCCGAGATCGCGACGACACGGTCGAGCCGGCGCAGGAAGAACGGGGACGCGGGCCGGTCGAGCCGGCGCGTCGCCAGCGCCGCGTCCCCGCGCCGGCGCGCGAGGACCGCGAGCGGGGTCGTCGCCGCGGTGTGCGCGTGGAGCAGCTTCGGACCCGCCAGCCGCCGCGCCAGCCGGAGCGCCTCGACCCGACCGGCCGCCTCGAGCACCTCGGTCCCGGGAATCTCCCGGTAGCGTCCCGCCGCGGTCTCGCCCCGCCGGGCGATGACGGTCGACCCCACGCCCTGCCGGGCGAGGGCCGCGAGCAGGAGCTGCAGCTGACGCTGTCCGCCGCGCCAGCCGCGCTCGAGGTCCAGGTGCACGATCGCCGGCAAGGCGTCCACGGACTCGATCCTCCCCGGCAGCGGCGCTACGCCGGCGTCGCGCGCGCGAGACGGCTCAGCTCGGCCCAGACCGTCGCTTCGTCGAGCGCCGCGAGGCAGGCGTGATGGGCGAGCGGGCAGCGCGGGTCGCCGCTCGCGCTGCAGGGCTGGCAGGGCAGTCCGAGCGCGAGCGCGTGGTAGGGACGCCCGTCGCGCAGTGCGTCGGGATCGGTCGGGCCGTGGAGCGCGATCGCCGGAACCCCCAGCGCACGGGCGATGTGTGTCGGTCCGGAGTCGTTGCCGACGAAGGCGGCGGCGTGGGTCAACTCGGCGACGAGGCCTCCGACCCCGGCGTCGCGCCGGTCGAGCGCGTCCGGGCAGGCGGCGCGCAGCGCATCGAGCAGCGGCGCCTCCGCCGGTCCGCCGTAGAGCGCGGGCCGGAACCCGCCGCGCTCGCGCGCCAGCGCGAGCAGCGCGGCGTAGCGCGTGACCGGCCAGCGCTTGGTCGCGTAGTGCGCACCGGGCGCGACGGCCAGGAGCGGCTCGTCCCGCCACCCCGCGTCCACCAGGCGTTCGCGTGCGGCCCGGCGGCGCCCGTCGTCGACGACGAGGCGCAGCGGGCGCGGAGGGACGGGCCCGACGAGCGGCTCGAGCAGCGCGATCGGCCGGGCCGGGAAGTTCCGGCCCGCGTCGTCGCGCGGCACGAGGTGGGTATAGCCAAGACCCTGGCCCCGGCCGGAGAACCCGACCCGCACCGCCGCGCCCGAGCCTCGCGCGAGCAGGCTCGTCCGGGCCGAGCGCGAGACCCCGAAGAAGACCTCGGGCCGGCGTTCCCGAACGAAGCCCGCGACCCGGGCCAGGCCCCGCACGCCGCGGTCGGCTCCGGCCTTGTCGTAGGCGAGCAGCGACGCGACGCGCGGATCTCCGGCCAGCACCTCGAGCGCCGCCGCCCGCCCGACGACGGCGAGCTCGGCAGCCGGCCAGCGCTCGGCGAGTTCCTCGAGCAGCGGCGTCGTGAAGACCATGTCCCCGATGAAGGCCAGCTGCGCGACGACGATCGAGCGCGGCGGGCGCGCCGCGAACGATCGCGACAGGGAGGCATGGTTCCGCATCGTCCCGGAATGGTAGCCTTTCGCGGCGGCGCCGGGCCGCCCCTGGAGGTCGCGATGACCGCTTCCCGTCCGCTTTCCGTCGCGCTGGCGGCCTTCGCCCTGGTGCTCGCCGCGGCGCCCCCGACCCGTGCCAGCGATGCCTCGAGCTGGAAGGAACCTGCGACCGGCGAGGTCTTCCCGGTGACGGTCACGCCGCCGGGCGGGGCCACCGCGCTCGTCCTGACCGGCGGCGGGGTCCGGACCAAGGTGGTCTTCAAGGTCTACGCCCTGGGTTTCTACGTCGATCCGGGCGCGGCGGTGACGGGGCTCGCCGCGTGGGCCGGCAAGCCGGCCGATGCGCTCCGCTCCGACCCGGCGTTCTACAAGGCCCTGGTCGATTTCCCGGGCGACAAGCTGGTGGTCATGAAGTTCGTGCGCAACCTCGAGGGGGGCCAGATCGGGGACGCGCTCGACGCGGCGGTCTCCCGGACGCTCCCTTCCGGAGACCCCGCGCGAGCGCAGTTCCGAGCCCTTTGGAAGGATCCGATCAAGGAGGGGGACGAGACCTCGATCCTGATCGGGTCCGGAGGCGCGGTGTCGGTCATTCGCGCCGGCGCCGTCGTCGGCACCGTCAATTCGAAACCGCTCGGCAAGGCGCTGCTGCTGGCCTGGTTTGGTGACGAGCCGGTGTCGGACAGCATCCGGAAGGGGGCGGCGGAGCGGGTGCCGGGCATCCTGCAGGGCGGATAGGACCGGCTAGCTGGCCCTAATTGCACGTTAGTCGGGTCCGCCGGCCGCCCGCGGTGGTACCCTCGCGCGGGCCTCCGGAGAGTTCGGCCCCCGGGCCCCCGTGGTTTCCCTTGATCGGCCCGTGATCGGGTCGCTATATTGCCCCGGAACAGGGATTTGCCGGTTTCGTCCGGCCCGGAGTTCGGGATGGCCTCTCCCTCCCAACAGCCGCGTATCGGGAAGGTGGTCCAGCACCCGCGGAGCGCCGCCGCGGTGCCGCCGCCCGTCGAAAAGCGGCCCGCGATCACGACGCGGCCGCCCTTGACGGAGCCTTCGGGCACCACGAAGGGCGGGCGTCAGACCTTCGGGGACATCATCCGGCGGGCCCGCGAACTGCGCGGCATCGAGCTGCGCGAGGTGGCCGAGGCGACGAAGATCAACCTCCGCTACCTCGAGGCCCTCGAGCGCAACGACTTCACCTACATCCCCGGCGGCATCCACGCCCGCAACTTCGTGCGCGCCTACGCGAGGCAGATCGGCGTGGATGAGGCGGAGATGGTCAACGCCTTCCTCTACGAGTCGACCGTGCAGCACAGGAAGGGGCCGGCGGAGGAACCGCACATCGTCGTGCCGCTCCGGACCGACGACCCGACGGTGCGTTCGCTGCGCTCGCACTACCAGGTCGAATCGGGCAGCGACGATCGGCGGCGGCGGCACGCGCGCAGCGTCCTCTTTCTCGCGGCGCTCGCGGTCGCGGCCGCCGCGGCCGGCGCCGGGTACTGGCTCGTCGCCCACTCGGCGCGCGTTCAGGCCGCGGCGCCGGTGACGGCCCCCGTACCGGGCTCTCCCGCTCGGTGACCTCTCCCTCCGGAACCGGTGCGCGCATCGTCGCCGCGGTGCGGGCGGCGAGCGCACCGCGGCCGGCACGCCTCGCCGCGGCTCGCGGCGCGCTGCCGCTCGATCCGGGCGACCTGGTGCTGCTCCAGGTGCTGCTCGCGAACGACGAGGATCGGGAGATCGCGGAGTCCGCGGAGCAATCGCTTTCCGAGCTGGATCCCGAGACCGCCCTGGCCCTCGCCGACGACCGGGAGACCGCGCCCGAGGTGCTGGGCTTTCTCGCGGCCGGGGCGGAGCGCTGGCCCGCGGCCGCTGCAACCCTGGCGGGACGGCGGGGACTCGATCCGGTCTGCTACCGCGCGCTGGCCGAATCCAGCGCGGCCGCGCCGCTCGACATGCTGGCGCTCAACCAGGAAGCGCTGGCCGCCGACCCCGGGCTCGGAACGCTGCTCGCCGCCAACCCCTCGTTGCCGGGGCAGGCCCGCGCCCGGCTGCTCGACTTCCTGGACGAGCTCGCCAAGGAGTCGGCGCCGGCGGCCGAGCCCGAGCTCCCGGAGGGCCCGGTCCCGGACGCCCCGCCGCCGGCGCGGGACCCGTTCCTGGCCTCGCTCGGGATCGACGCCGAGGTGGAGGCGCTCCTCCCGCAGCTCGACCTCGACCTCGGGATGCTGGCGGATCGCTCGGAGCTGCTCGGCTCGGTCGAGGAGGGGGACGACCTCTCGCTCATCGTGCGGCTCTCCAAGATGAACGTGGGGCAGAAGCTGCGGGCGGCGCTGTTCGGCTCGCGCGAGGAGCGCGGGATCCTCGTGCGGGACAGCAACCGACTGGTCTCCTGCTCGGTCGTCAAGAACCCGAAGTTCACGGTGACCGAGGCCGACCAGGTCGCCAAGAGCCGGAACATCTCGACCGAGGTGCTGCGGTTGATCGCCCGCCACCGCGACTTCGGCAAGGCCTACTCGATCCAGAAGAACCTCGTCGTCAACCCGCGCTGCCCGGCCGACCTCGCGCTGAACCTGGTGGCGGTGCTGAACGACCACGACCTGAAGCTGATGCTGCGAAACCGGAACATCGGCGAGGCGGTGCGGCGGCAGGCCAAGAAGGTGTTCGACGTCCGGGAGGAGCGGAAGCGCGTCCGCGTCACGCCCGGAAAGCACTGAACCCGGTTGCGCCGCACCGGGCCTGTTTGAGCTAGATTAGACGCTGCGTCCTCCGAGATCCCCGGGATCCCGGTCGTGGCGCGGCCGAGGAGAAGCGTACCGTCGATGATCGTCGCCGGGGCAGGCCTGACCGACCGCGGGCGGCTGCGTCCGCACAACGAGGACTCGCTCCTCGTGGCGGCGGATCACGGTCTGTTCGCGGTGGCCGATGGCATGGGGGGGCACGCCGCGGGCGAGGTCGCGTCGCACCTGGCGATCGAAGCCGTCCGCGCGGCGCTCGCCGAGGGCCCGCTTCCGGACCGGGACATGCCGTCCCGGCTGAGGAGCGCGATCGAGGACGCCAACCGCCGGATCGCCGAGCAGATCGAGCATCAGCCCGAGTGCCGGGGCATGGGAACGACCCTGGTCGTGGCGGTTTCCGAGGGGCCGCGCTGCTGGATCGCCCACATCGGTGATTCCCGCGCCTACCTGGTCCGCGGGGAACAGATCACTCAGCTGACGGCCGACCACTCGTTCGTCAACGAGCTCGTCCGGCTCGGGATGCTGTCGCGCGAGCAGGCGGCGCGCGATCCGCGCCGGAACGTCGTGACCCGGGCCCTGGGCAGCGGCGCGATGGTGGTGCCGGAGATCCACGAGTACCGGGTTGAGCCGGGCGACACCCTGCTGCTCTGTTCGGACGGACTGAACACGATGCTCGCCGACGAGCGGATCCTGGCCGTCGTGCAGGAATCGGGCGCCTCGCTCGAGGAAGCCTGCACCGGCCTCGTCGCCGCCGCGAACGCCGCGGGCGGCGAGGACAACATCTCGGTCGTGGCCATTCGGTGGCAGGAGGAAGGCGACGCGACGGACGGCGGCCCCGCCCCACCGCCCCCCCCGCCCACCGAGGGGGCCGAGCCGTCCTCGGAGACCGAGCCGACGGCCGAGGCCTGAAGCGGCCGCCAGCGGGCCCCGATCCGCCGAATTCCCGCGCCGGGAGGCCGTTTTCTTGACCGGACGGGAACCGCTCCTTATAGTCGCTCCGACCCCGATGATGCCGCGCCCCGCCCTGCTGCTCACGACCCTCGTGGTCGTGTCGTTCGCGATCGCGCCCGCCCGGGCAGCGGCCGACGGCGACCCCGCGTCCTTCGGCGCGGCGGTCCGGGCTGCTGCGGCGCAGACCGGACTCAGCGGCGACGACCTCTCCCCCGCCCTGCGCCCGGACGGCGCGCTGGCCCCGGATCACCCGCTGCGACGCCGCCCAGCCTCCGCCGCGCCGGGTACGCTGGCTTCGATCGCCTCCCGCGAGCCCGCGGTTCGCGTGCACTGGCCGGCCGGATTCCCCGGGCTGCGCGACGGCGACCTGGATGGCGTGCCCGACCGCGCCACCGCCGCGCTGCGGACCGCCCTCCGGACGCTGACCTTCTGCAGAACCGTCGGCCTCGGAGCGCCGGCCGATGACGCCGACCGCGAACTCGACATCTACATGGTCGACCTCGGGGGCGACGCGCGTGGCTTCGCCGTGATCGAACCGGCCACCCCCGGCGAGCGCTCCGCTCCCGGTTTCGCGGTGCTCGACGCCTCGTCGCGCCAGGACGAGCAGGAATTCCGCGGGATGGTCGGGCGCGCCGTAGCGCGCCTCGTGCTGGCCGGTCGCGACGCGGCCGCGCCGTCGTGGTGGAGCGAGCCGAGCGCCCTCTGGATCCAGGCCCAGGTCACCGGTCCCGACCTCGAGTTCCAGCGCGACCTCCAGGCCCGCTGGAACCACCCCGAGCGCGGGCTGTTCGTCGACGACCCCCTGCTGGCGCGCGGCAACGCCGGCCTGCTCTGGAGCCTCGAGGACGAGGCTCTCGAGACGCGGGCGCTGGTCGCCAGCTGGAACGCGCTGGCGTCGCGCACCGAGGGTGAGAGCGCAAGCTCCGCGGTCGACCGCGCCCTGCTCTCCTCGACCGGACTCGACCTGGTCTCGGCCTTCCGACGGGCCGGGGCCTGGCAGCTGGTCGAGGGACCGGCGCCGACGCGCTGGGCGCTGACGATCCAGTCCCTGCCGATGCTGGAGACCGAAGCCGCGCTGCCGATCGCCCCCTATGGGGCGGCCGCGGTCCTGCTGCTCCCGGACAGCCGCGACCCGGAAGGGACTCGAATGACCTTTTCGTGGTCCGAGGAGGGCTGGAGCGCGTCGCTGCTCGCGCGCCGGCGGGGGGGCGGCTGGGACGTCGTCCCGCTCGCTCCCGCGGGCGGCCACCTGACCTTCCTCGTGCCGTGGTCCGACTACGACCGGGCGGTGCTGTTCGCGGTGCGTGCGGTGGCCGGGGGGCCGGCGGGCACGCTGCGCGCCCAGGCCGCCGGGATCGGTCCGACCACCCTGGTCGGGCTCTCCTCCTTCGGCGTGCGCGCCAGCTCGAAAGACCTCGCCGAGATCAGCTGGTCGAGCGCGTGGGAAGGCTCGCTCTTCGGCTGGATCGTCGAGCGCGCGGCGCGGCCGGAGGGCCCCTGGAGCGCCGTGCACGCGGTGCCGGTGCCGGCGGTCGGCCTCGAGCGCGAGGGGACCGGGTACACCATCCAGGACGCGCTCCCCGGCGAAGGCGGAACGCTCTACTACCGCGTCGTCGCGTTGACCGACCTGGGGCTGCGGATCAGCGGTCCGGCGGTCGCGCTCCGCGATCACTGATCCCCGCCGCCCCGAAGCGGCTGCGCTAGTATTTGCGCTTGCGCCGCGGTCACCGCCGCGGCCGGGAGCGCGCCGCCACCCATGATCGATCTCTTCTCCTCGCTCCGGAACGCGCTTGCCGGCGCCATCCGCGCCGCAGTACCCGGCGCGGCCGTCCCGCCGGATGCCGCCGTTCCCATCGAGTTCCCGCCCGATCCCGCGCTCGGCGACCTCGCGACCCCCGCCGCGCTGGGCCTGGCGCGGGCCCTGAAGCGGGCGCCCCGGCAGATCGCGGAGTCGCTCGCGCCGGCGATCGCGGCGCTCCCCGGGGTGGCCTCGGTCGAGATCGCCGGACCGGGCTACGTCAACGTGCGCATCGACCGCACCGCGGCGGTCCGGGCGCTGCTCGGCCCGGAGCCGCCGGCGGCGCCCGCCGCGGGCAAGATCGTGGTCGAGCACACGAACATCAATCCCAACAAGGCGGCGCACATCGGGCACCTCCGGAACGCCGTGCTCGGCGACACGCTCGTCCGCTCGCTGATCGCACTCGGCGAGCGCGTGGAAGTGCAGAACTACGTCGACGATACGGGCGTGCAGGTGGCCGACGCCGTCGTCGGGCTGACGGCGATCGAGGGTCTCGACGAGGCCGGCGTGCGGGACCGGATCGAGCGCGCCCGGGCGCGCGCCGCGGCCGGCGGGCCCGGCTTCGACTACGAGCTGTGGGATCTCTACGCGCGGGTCACGCAGTGGTACGAGGCGGACAAGGCGCGCGAGTCGCACCGCCAGCGCACGCTGCACGCGCTCGAGCAGCGCGACAGCGAGACGGCTCGCATCGGTGCGCTGGTCGCGACCGAGATCCTGACGCGCCACCTGCTCACGATGCAGCGGCTGGGGATCCGCTACGAGCTGCTGCCGCGCGAGAGCGACATCCTCGGGCACCGCTTCTGGGAAACGGCGTTCGGGAGGCTGAAGGAAACCGGGACGATCGCGCTCCAGGCCGAGGGAAAGGCCGCCGGCTGCTGGGTGATGAACCTGCCGCACGCCGACGACCAGGAAGACTCCGCCGAGTACGAGAAGATCATCGTCCGCTCCGACGGCACGGTGACCTACGTCGGCAAGGACATCGCCTACCAGCTCTGGAAGTTCGGCCTGCTCGGGGCCGACTTCGACTACCGCCCGTTCGCGCCGTTCCAGTACGGCGACGGGAGCGTGCTCTGGGAGACCGCGCCGGCCGGCGCCGGCGTTCCCGGTGCGCCGTCCCACGGCGGCGCCACGCGGGTGATCAACGTCATCGACGTGGGGCAGGCGTACCTGCAGCGCGTGGTCAAGGCGGCGCTCCAGCGGCTCGGCTACCCGGAACAGGCCGAGTGCTCGGTCCACTTCTCCTACGAGAAGGTCGCGCTCTCGCCGGAGACCGCACTCGCGCTGCAGCCCGGCCTCGTGCTGTCGGCCGAGGATCGCAGGCGCCCCTGGCTCGACATGAGCGGCCGCAAGGGGCTGGGCGTCAAGGCCGACGACCTGCTCGACCGGCTCGAGGCCAAGGCCACGGATGAGGTGCGCCAGCGCAACCCCGAGCTGCCCGAGGCGGAGGCGTGCGAGCTGGCGCGGACCGTCGCGGTCGGCGCGGTCCGGTACTACATGCTCCGGTTCGCGCGGAACACGATCGTCGCCTTCGACATCGATGCCGCGCTGGCGTTCGAGGGCGAGACGGGGCCGTACTGCCAGTACGCCGCGGTGCGGGTCTCGCGGATCCTCGACAAGCTCGCCGAGAAGCTCGGCGGGGACGAGGCGAGCTGGCGCGCGCGCGCCGCGGCGGCGCGCTTCGAGAGCCTCCCGGCCGACGTCGCCGCCGATCACTGGGCGCTCGTCCACCGCGCGGCTCGGCTGCCGGATGCGGTCCGCCAGGCCACCGAGAACCTCGAGTTCTCGACACTCGCCAAGTACGCGTTCGAGCTGGCCCAGGCGATCAACGGCTTCTATCACCGCTACCCGGTGCTGCAGGAGCCGGACGAGGCGGTGCGCGACGCACGCCTGGCGGTGCTGCTGGTCGCCGACCGCGCGCTGCGGCGTGCGCTCGACCTGATGGGGGTCCCGCTCCCGGCGCGGATGTGACGGAGCGTCCTCCGCCGCGCCGACGGCGCGGCCGGATGGCTCGCGCTCGCGGGGGCGATGCCGCGGTCGCCCCCTCCCCCCCTTCCCCGGCCGCGGGGCCCGTCGTACGCTCTCGGGTCGAGGTCGACCCCGTGCTGCGCTCCCTGTTCCTCGCCTCCGTGCTCGTGGCCTTCGTCGCCCCCTCCGGCGCGGCGGCATTGGAGATTCCCTCCCGCGACGTCGATCTCGAGGTGGTCGCAACCGACGGCGTCGTGCTGCGCGGAATCGTCGCGATCCCGGACCCCGAAGGCGATCCCGGCGGCCCGCGACGCTGGCCGGTCGCGATCCTCGTGCCGCCCCAGGGCCGCCCCCGGAGCAGCCTCGTTCCGCTCTCCGACGCGCTGGCCAGGGAGGGGATCGCCTCGGTCATGGTCGACCTGCGCGGGCAGGGAGACTCGATGACGACGCGCGACAAGGAGCTCTACTCCGGCCAGCTGCTCCCGCCCGGCTACCTGCGGCTCGCGGCCGGCGACCAGGCGCAGCTGCTCGAGGCGCTGACGCAGTTTCCCGAACTCGATCGGTCGCGGGTCGCGCTGGTGGGTGTCGCGCAGGGCGCGCTGGTCGCCGCGGCGGCCGCAGCCGGCATCCCCGCGGCCCGCGCCCTCGTGATGGTGGACGCGGCGGAGTCGATCGGCGGCCTCTCGGCGGAACGCGACCTCGGCCTGTTCGGCTCGCGGCCCGCACTCCTGCTCTGCTCCGGCTTCCCGGTCTCGAAGGAGCGTGCCACGGCACTCTCCGAGTACGGACTGGGCGAGCGGACCGTGCGTTGCGTCGGCGAGTTCTTCAACGGCGACGCACTCCTGGCGGAAAACGGCGCCGGGGCGGCGGCGGTCTCGTCGTGGCTGGCCGCCCACCTCGGCCCCGTGCCGCCGGCGGCCCCGGGTGCCGCGCCGGGGGCCCCCGCGCCGGAGCGCCGTTGACCGGCCCGGATCGCGTCCCGAACCGGCCTGCCGTTCGATGCCCGGCCACCCCCCGGCTGGCGGCCGCGCTCGCAGCGCTCGGCCTGCTGCTGGTCCCGCTCGCCGGATGCTCCGACCGCTCCCGCCCCGTTCCGGCCGCGGGCCCGGCGCTGCCGGTCCGCTTCCCGCTGCCGGCCGACCCGGTCACGCTCGACGCGGCGCGTGCGGTCGACACCACCTCCTTCGCGATCGCCCGGCTGATCGGCGACTCGCTGGTCGCATTCGACGACCGCCTCGAGCCGGTGCCGCGCGTGGCCCGCAGCTGGAACTGGTCCGCCGACCACCTCGTACTGACCTTCTCGCTGCGGCCGGGGGTGCGCTGGCACGATGGACGGCCGGTCACCGCGGACGACGTCGTCCACACCTGGCGGGTCCTGACCGCGCCCGACGCGGCGCCCGACAAGGCGGTCGCCTTCAACCTCGTCGAGTCGGTCGAGGCGCCGGCGCCGGACACGGTGGTCGTCCGCTACCGCCGTCCGTTTGCGCCGGCGCTCGGCGCCTGGACGCACCCGCTGCTGCCCGCGCACCGCGCCGAACGGGAACCACCCGTGGGCTGCGGACCGTGGATCTTCGAGCGCTGGGACCCCGGCGAGCGCGTCGTGCTGCGCGCCAACCCCGACTACTACGACGGCCCGCCGCGCGCGCCGCAGCTGCTGCTGGAGGTCCTGCGCGACTACCAGACGCGCTTCGCGGCGCTCGAAGCGGGCCGGATCGACGCCGCGCCGCTGCTCCCCGACACCTGGCGCGCGGTGAAGGACCAGCCGGCCTTCCGCGCCCGCTTCGACGTGCGCGAGTACCGCCAGCTCTACTTCTTCTACATCGCGTGGCGGATGGACGGCAGCAACCCGTGGTTCGCCGACCCACGCGTGCGGCGCGCGATGACGCTGGCGATCGACCGGGCGGGATACCTCGAGAAGGTCGCGCCCGGTTTCGGGCGGCCCGCGGTGACATCGATCCACCCCGACCACTGGTGCTTCGACGGCTCGCTGCTTCCGCTTCCGTTCGATCCGCAGGCGGCCGCGGCGCTGCTCGCCGAGGCCGGGTTTCGCGACGCCGACGGAGACGGCGTGCTCGAGCGCGGCGGGGTCCCGTTCTCCTTCCGGCTGACGATCTCGCAATCGTCGAAGGAGAACGAGCGGATCGCGGCCTTCGTGCAGGATCAGCTGCGGCGCGTGGGCGTCGCGGTCGAACTCGAGCCCCTGGAGTGGGCCGTCTTCCAGGAGCGGCTGCGCGGCGATCGATTCGAGGCGGTGATGCTCGGGCGCAGCCTCGACCCCGACCCCGACCCCTACGACCTGTGGCACTCCTCGCAGGCCACCGGCGGCGTCAACTACTCCGGGCTGAAGGACCCCGAGGTCGACCGCTGGATCGAAGCGGCGCGCGAGACCTTCGACCGCGACGAGCGGGCGCGGCTCTACCGCCTGCTGCAGTCCCGGCTCCACGCGCTGCAGCCCGACACCTTTTTTTCTACCCCGACTCGCGCCTGGCCGTGAGCCGCGAACTGTCGGGGCTGGGAACCTCGCCGCTCGGCGTCCTGGCCTTCTGGCCCGGCCCTTTCGCCTGGTCCCGCCAGGCGCCGGCCGCCGCGCCCTCGGGCGCCCGGTGAGCGGCCCGCGCGCCGTACCCCAGTTCGCCGCGGCGGCCGTCACCCTCCTCGTCGCCGCGTTCCTCACCTATGCGGCACTCGCGGGACTCCCCGGCGACCCGCTCGCCGCCTTCGTCGCCGAAGAACAGCGCTCGGCGCTGGACCCGTCGCAGCGTGCCGCCCTCGTACGCGAGCTGGGGCTCGACGACCCGCTCCCGGTGCGCTTCGCGCACTGGCTCGGCCGCGCGGCACGGGGCGACCTGGGCACCTCGTTCCGGTCGCGGCGCCCGGTCGCGCGCGAGATCGTCGAGCGCCTCGGGCCGACGCTCGAACTGAACGCGGCCGCGATCGCGCTGATCGCCGGGATCGGGCTGCCGCTCGGCTGGTGGGCCGCGCGCCGTTCGGCCGCGCGCGGCGCGCGCTGGGGCTCGGCCGTCCTGCTGGCGGTCTACGCGCTGCCGACGCTGTGGATCGCCCTGCTCCTGCAGTACCTCCTCTCGGTGCGGCTCGGCCTCCTCCCGCTCTACGGACGAACCGATCCCGGTTCCGGCGGCGGCATCGCGGAGCGACTCGCGCACCTCGCGCTGCCGGCCGTGACGCTGGCATTGCACCAGGTCGCATTCGTCGCGCTCTTCGCGCGCGACACCGCGCGCGACGGGTATCGCTCCCGTTCCGCGCAACTGGCACGCAGCGCCGGGTTGACCGAGCGCCGGATCTTCCTGCAGCACGGCGTACGTCCGTCGCTCGTGCCGCTCGCGGCGCTCTTCGGGCTGATGGTCCCCGGCCTCGCCTCGGGCTCGGTGCTGATCGAGAACGCCTTCGCCTGGCCGGGGTTGGGGACCTACTTCGTGCAGGCGGTGCTGGCCCGCGACCTCCCGGTGGTCATGGGCCTCGCCCTGCTCGCCAGCGGCCTGACGGTCGCCGGCAGCCTGCTGGCGGACGCACTCGCCGGTGCCGCCGATCCGCGCGCCGCCGGGGCCGCCGAGGGGCGACGGTGACCCGCCCCCGCGGAAGCGGTTCGCTGGCGGCGGGACTGGTCCTGCTGGCGCTGCTCGCGGCGCTGGCGTCGGGGGCCGTGGCCGTCGCGCCGCTGGGCTGGCTCGATCCGCTGCAGGTCGACATCGATCGGGTTCTCGCCCCGCCCTCGGCGCAGCACTGGTTCGGGACCGATGGGTTGGGACGGGACGTCCTGTCGCGGACCCTGCACGGGGGAGGGGCGAGCCTCGGGGCGGCGGCGATCGCGACCGCGATCGCGCTGGCTCTCGGAGCAGCGCTCGGGGCGGTGGCCGGCGTCGCGGGACGGCTGGGGGACACGTTCCTCTCGCGGACGGCCGACGCGTTTCACGCCTTCCCGCCGCTGGTGGCGGCGCTGGCCCTGCTCGGCGCCGGGGCCGGCCCGCTCGCGGCCCTCCCGGCGGGGCCGCGGGTCGGGCTGGTGGTCGGTCTCTTCTACTGGCCGGCGCTCTTCCGGTTCGTGCGCGCCGAGACCCGGCGGCTGGGGGCGAGCCCGCTGACCGACTCCGCGCGCGCCGCGGGGGCGCGACGCGGCCGGGTGGCGTTCCGGCACCTGCTGCCGCAGGCCCTGGTCCCGCTGCTCGCCCCCGCGCCCTTCGTGGCCGGGGGGACGGTGCTGGCCGAAGCGGGGCTGGGGTTCCTCGGCGTGGGGGTCCGGCCGCCGGCGCCGTCGTGGGGCAACCTGCTCGCGGACGGCCTCTACTTCATCGACAGTGCCTGGTGGCTGAGCTTCTTCCCGGGGGCGTTCCTGTTCCTTGCCGTCCTGGGGTGCTTCCTCGCCGGAGACGGGCTGCGGGGCCGGATCGCGTCCCGGGCCGAGAACTGACTCCGGTCAACGCGCTGCCGGGAGCCTCATCCGGAGCCCGGCCGGCCGGTACCCCTCGAGATCCACCGCGACCTTCCGGTAGCCGACCCCCTGGACGGCGGCCAGCACTTTCAGGCGCAGCACGCCGTCGAGCAGCTGCGCGATCTCGTCCGCTCCGACCTCGAGCCGCGCCACCTCACCGTGGTCCCGGACGCGCACCACCCGGAACCCGAGCGCGACCACGGCCTCCTCGGCCCGGTCGATCCGGGCCAGCGCCCCGGGGTCGATCGGGGTGCCGGTGGGGACCCGCGAGGAGAGGCAGGCCGAAGCGGGCTTGTCCCAGATCGGCAGCCCGAGCCGCTGCGCGAGCGTGCGGGCGTCGGCCTTGCTGATCCCGGCCTCGAGCAGGGGGGCGCGGAAGCCCCCCGCCTCCGCGGCCTGCATCCCCGGCCGGTCCTCGTCGAGGTCGTCGAGCACCGGGCCGTAGAGCATCGCGGCCCCTTCACGCTCGGCGATCGGGCGGACGACGTCGACCAGGGCCGACCGGCACCAGAAGCAGCGGTCGCTCTCGTTCCGGATGTACCGCGGGTCTTCGAACTCGCGCGCCTCGACCAGTTCCAGCCGCGCCCCGATCCGCGCGGCCAGGGCAACCGCGTCGCGCCGGTCGCGTCCCGGGAGGGAGGGGCCGACGGCCAGGACGCCGAACGCCCTGTCACCCAGCTCCTCGGTGGCAATCCGGAGCAGCAGCGCGCTGTCGATCCCGCCCGAGAAGGCGACGACCGCGCGGGGCAGGCCGCGGATCGAGGCGCGCAGGACCGCCTCGCGCTCGGCCAGGCCGGGGTTGGAATCGATCGGTCCGTTCATCCGCGGCCTCCTCGTCGGTGGAGCTTCGCCAAGATACCCGACGCCGCATCGCGCGGCCGGTCGACGCCGAGATCCGATTCGCGGCCGTTCGATGCGGTTCACGGCTTGCGGTGATCGCCCCGCGACGATTGCCCCCCTTCCATCTTGACTCACCTTGAGCGTCACCGTAGCTTTCTCGGGCCCTGTCGCCTGACCGGAGTCCGCCCGCCTCGCGGGCACTCCTCGGGTGCCGTTCCGATCGACGCCATGTAGGACGCCCACCGAGGGCCGCGCCCGAGCGAGGTGCGGCCGACGTGGGGAGCGCAACGCAATTCTCCTGGAGGAGGAGGTCATGCAGACTCGTTCGACAACCGCGCGGTGGATCCTTGTCATCCTCTGCGCCGGGGCTCTCTGGGCCTCGTTGGCCGTAGCCGACACCACCCCGCAGGCGCCGCTCTCGGCGAACCCGGGCAAGGTGGTCATGGCGGCGACCGACGTCGACCCCCAGACGGCCGAGCCCAGCTACAAGCCCCGCCTCTACGCACGCAACGTCGCGTGGTGGCCGTTCACGACCGGTCCGCACTACGGCAATGTGGACGTCCGTGGCGAGGACCTTCCGGACGACGTCCTGCTGACCCATGTCGGCAGCTTCCGGATCGGCCAGGGGCTCGCCATCCCGGCCGAGCTGACCGGCTCGCTGTCCGGCATCGCGACCGGCAAGCAGCAGTACTTCCTCATCCAGATGCGCGGCGACTCGATCAACTCCGAGTGGCTGCAGACCCTGGCCTCGATGGGCGCGACGGTCGTCGGGCGCACCCCGGCCAACGGCGCGTTCGTGCGCGCGGACCGGGCGGCGTTCGAGCTGCTCTCCGCTTCGCCGCTGATCCAGTTCATCGAGCCCTACCACCCGGCCTACAAGATTCACCCCTCCGTCGGGCACGTCGCGCAGTCGACTCCCGAAGAGGCCGCCTCGCCGCTCTTCCGGCTCCAGGTCACGCTGTGGCCCGGCGAGCCCGCCGCCGCGACCGCGGACCTGCTGCGCCAGCTCGGCGCGACGGTCACGCGCGTCACCGGCCTGCAGGAGCACGGCGAGACGATCGACGTCTCGGCTCACGCGGCGCTGATCCCCGAGATCGCGAAGCTCGAGTCGGTGGTGCTGGTCACCGAGTTCGCCCCGATGCTGATGAACGGCGCCCGCGGCGCGCTCTTCATGCAGAGCACCGACGCCGGCATCGGCGACTTCCCCTACTGGAAGGCCGGGATCGACGGCGACGGCCAGGTCGTCGCCGCGGCCGACAGCGGTATGTCGGTCGACGCGGCCGACCACTCCGACACCGCCGCCAGCTCCGGCTGGTCGGCTAACGGGGCCGGTGGCGCCTGCGCCACGCTGGCCACTTTCGCCGGCTGCAACAACCCGAACAACGGCGCGGACCCGACCGGGCCCACGAACTGCCACCGCAAGGTGGTCTGCTACCGCTGGGGCGTCGGCGTGACCGCCGACTACTCCGCGTGCGACAGCCAGTCCTCCGGCGGCTTCACCCACGGCCAGATCGTGGCCGGCGTGATGGCCGGCAACCCGACCCGCGGCCGCGTCCCGGCCCCGGTCAACCCGAGCCCGACCGACACCGTCGCCGCGGACGATCCGAACAGCTTCCGCACCCGCGCCTTCAACCCCGGCGGCAGCGGCTTCTACATCGATAACGACAAGAACGGCCAGTTCAGCGAGGCCCAGGACACCGGACTCGACGGGATCGCCAAGGGCGCGCGCATCGTGATGTTCGACATCGACGCCGGCTGCCCGGAAGACGGCACGGTCCTCGGCCCGGACGTCGTCAATACCATCGGCCAGGCGCGGACCCAGAACGGCGCCACGGTGATCAACTTCTCGTGGGGCTCCGCGACACGCCGACACGAACCCCATCTACTCCCCGTCGGGGCGGAACAACGACCTCGGCGTCCAGAACAACCCGATCATGCTGGTCACCCAGTCCGCCGGAAACGACGGCGAAGCCGGCCTCAACGGGATCAACGCCAACGGCTCGACCCTGGGCGACAACGCCTCCTGCAAGAACTGCCTCGTCGTCGGCGCCTCCTTCGGCCTCGGCAGCATGTTCAGCTTCTCGTCGGAAGGCCCGGCCTTCTTCAGCTCCTCCCCGGTCAACAGGTCGCGCATCGCGCCGACGATCCTGGCCGAGGGGCTGGACGACGCCTGCCGCTCGGAAGACGTCGGGACCGAGAACCAGACCGGCGCCGCCACCTGCCAGCTCCAGCAGGCGCAGGGGACCTCGTTCTCCTCGCCGAACATCGCCGGCGCCGGCGCCCTGATCCGCGAGTACTTCGACCAGGGCTTCTACAACAACAAGCCGACCAAGGCGATCTCCGCCCGGCTCCTCCGGGCCCTGATGTTCGCCGGCACCACGCCGATCACGAGCGGGAAGACCTTCATCCCGCGCGACCGTTTCAACAACATCTGGGGCTACGGACAGCTCCAGCTGACCAGCGTCCTGCCGCTCGTCGAATTCCCCGAAACGGTGAGCGGGCTGATCGTCCATGACCTGCCGCCGACCGACATCAATGGCGACGGCACCACCCCGGACGGGGTCAGCGACCTTTCGCTTCCGGGCACCATCAACGGCGGCCAGACGCTCACTTCCGAGTTCACCGTCAACGGCGTGACCGACGACCTCGCGGTCGTGCTGACCTGGGACGACACGGTCGGCGCCGCCGGTGAGACCGGCGTGCTGAACGACAACATGAATCTCATCCTCCGCTACTGCGGCGCCAACGGCACCTGCGGGGACGCCGACGACACGACCTACAAGGGGAACGCCTTCAGCGAGGACCCGGAGCGCGACGGCACCCGGAACGCGGACCTGCTCCCCGGCGGCCGCTCCGGCTCCAGCCCGGACGGCTGGTGGTACACCGTCCCCGACAGCTTCATCACGGCCGGCGGCGGCACCCTGGGCCAGTGGGTCGACGTGGGCAACAACTCCGAAGCGGTCTTCGTCGCGACCTACCAGAACCGTCCCGACGAGAACCTCGACGGCACGGCCGACTTCCCCACGCTCTGCAACAACGCCGACCCGAACTGCAACGGCGGCACCGCGCTGACCGGCAAGTGGCGCGTCGAGGTCGTGGCCGTCGCCGCCGTCCCCTCCGGCCGGCCGTTCTCGATCGCGATCGCCGGCCCGGTCACCGCCGGCTCCACCGTCCGCTTCACCAACAACCCGATCGTCTGCAACGGCGAGAGCCGGATCGTGGTCGAGGAGAAGGCGGCGGCGGGTGGCGACGCGGACCCCGGCTGTGTCGCGGCGGGCAGCTGCCCGGCATCGGTCATCTCTTCGCGAACGATCGTCGAGGTCCTCGACGCCAGCAACGTCGTCCAGGACACCGAGACGAACCTCGTGTTCGACCCGCCCCCGTCCGGCTCGCTGCGCTTCCAGACGTCGAAGCCGGTCCCGGTCAGCGTCGACGCTTCGGCCGCCGGCACCAACGGCGTGCTCTACGTCCGGAACGGCTGGCGGGTGCGCGTGCGCTACAACGACAACAACGGCACGTCGACCGTGGTGCGCGAGTCCGAGGCCGCGGTGGACTGCCAGGCCGGTCTCGAGGTCTTCCTGCTCCGGCAGGTCGGCCGCGACACCTTCTTCTCCCTCGCCGGCGGCTGCGACGACGACCGCTACCTCGACCAGGGCGAAGCCTTCGGCCTCACGTTCCGGTTCTACAACCAGGAAGAGCGCGAGCTGCCCGACGCCGAGATCGAGCTGAAGGTGGTGGACGCGGACGCCTGCCCCGCCAATGACAACGACCCCTGCCGCAACAGCTGCACGCAGGCCAGCTTCATCCGGGTCGACAACCCGGTCCAGAAGATCGGCCTCCTGCCGCCGCTCACGCTGCAGAACTCGACGTTCAGCCTGTCCGTCGTCGGGACTCCTCCCGCCCGCAAGCGGCTCGAGTTCATCATCGGCATCCGCAGCGAGAAGGCGGGCCAGGGCGAGAAGAGCTGCCAGAGCTTCCGCAACATCGAGGCCTTCCAGCTCCTGGCCCAGGCGGACGACGAGACCCGCTACTTCTCGACCGACTGCCAGACCGGCTGCACGCTCAACTTCGACCGCAACAACGACGAGAAGCTCGAGAACCGCATCCCGCCCAACCCGTTCGACCCGTTCGACTTCGCGTTGCGCGGCAAGGACGAGACGGCGATCAGCTACCTCTCGCTGACGACGGCGACCCGGACCACCAGCTGCACCAACTGCGCCCAGAACAGCGCGGTCGGCGGCCCGTGGGACTTCGACTCGAACCGCGAGGGGTTCCGCTCCGGCGTCAGCCAGACCTCCAAGCTGCAGACGACCGACACCGACGGCTGCTCGAACTGGGGTGAGGACAAGAACTGGAACGACGTCCTCGACTCCGGCGAGAACCAGGGCGGTGGCACCGCAGGCCTCGATCAGAACTGGGGCACGGGCGGAGGCTGCGGCTTCATGACCGGCACCAGCTCCACCGTGGGCGGCGTCTGGCACACCGGCACGATCGGCACCTACAACAACAACGGCGGCGCCGCGTGCCGTCCGAACGACAGCATCTGCGAGCAGTACGACACCAACAACGGCACGCTCGGCGCCGAGTTCTGGGCCGAGCTGCTGCGCACGCCGTCGATCCACCCGATCAGCCTCGGCGCCGACACGGTCGACGGCTACGAGTGGAAGACCCAGGTCCTCGACTGGGCCTGGAACATGCAGATCAACCTCGCCTCGGACGGCAACTCGGCCTGGACCTGGAACTGGGACCTCGACACGGCGAACGCCGAGCCGGTGCTCCTGGGCTCCGAGTTCATCTCCTTCATCTGGGGCAACGCGTACGGCGTGGTGACGGGCGGCCAGCTCAACATCCTGGGCGGCGGCCACGTCTTCGCGCCCACGATCACCCAGGACGGCACCGCCAACGAGGGCGATGGCGCCAACGGAACCAAGGGCAACAACCGCACCGGCGTTCGCGGCTGCTGGTTCAACGACCTCAACCTGATCGACGTCGACGGCTCCGGCCCCGGCGTCCAGACCGCCGCCTGGCGGCAGACTGCGAACCCCGCCCCGTTCGACGACGACTGTGACAACGAGGTCAACCTCGGCCCGAACAGCTGCCCCGGTAACTGCGGGGTGGACGACGACGCGAACGGCCTGGTCGACGACGACCTCGAGATCTGCCCGTGCTACAAGTGCGTCGCCGGCAGCCCCAACGCCGGCAAGCCCTGCGTCAGCAACACGCAGTGCAACACGGGCAACACCACCAATTTCGCGTGTGTGTCCGCCACGGACGCCGCCGGGAAGCCGACGCCGTACGGCGACGACATCTGCGGCGACGGCACGACGGACGAGACGATGGCGGCGACGTTCGGAACCAACGCGTCGCTGCGCCAGAGCCGGAACTTCAACATCCGGCGCATCGTCAGCAGCGCCCGGCAGACCGGCAACATCGCCTTCAACACCCTCGAGGACTTCTACGGCCCGGTCGGAGAAACGTGGGCCGGCGAGGTCGGCTTCATCGTGTACGAGGCGAGCGGTACGCCCTTCCCGGTCGGAAGCTACGGAATGGCGATCGACGACATGCTCGTCGAATGGCAGGAGACCCACCCGGTCGCCCAGGCGGGCAACAAGTGCACGACCTCCGGCAACCCGGACTTCATCGGCCAGTGCGCCACCGTGAACCTCGGCACCTTCTTCGTCACCGACGGCGACGGCGCGATCCCGGTCACCGTGATCGACCCGGTCCCGGCCGACAACCTCGTCAACTGCGACGCCGACCCGGCGCTCGAGGTCCAGGTCCAGGCCTTCTCTCCATCCGAGCGGATCCCCGAGACCTTCTGCCTCGATCCGGTCGGCACGGCCGGGATCGAGTTCAAGGGCAGCATCGTCACCTCCTCGCGGACCGCGAGACCGGGCGACAAGCGGGTCTACATCACCTACGACGCCGCCATCACCCCGACCGTCACGGTGCGCTACTTCGACAAGAACGACGGCGTCAACGTCGTCAGCAACGGTCCCGACACCAAGCCCGGCGTCGCCAACTTCGACGACGACGGGGACGGCACGGTCGACGACGCGGACGAACTCTGCCCGCAGACGACCCAGCTCGCCGCCGGGCGTACGCCCCACATCCCGGGGTCGGCGGCCCGTTACTCCGACGACACCTGCGGTTGCGTGAACAATCCTCTCGCGGCCCAGGTCGTCGCCGCCTTCGACTTCGCCGACATCCGGCTCGGCAACGTCTTCATCAAGGACGGCGGCGCCACTGGCGCCGGAACGGGCGACGGTGACGGCTTTGCCGACCCGAACGAGACGATCCAGGTCGACGTCGTCGTCCGCAATGCCGCCAACTTCCCGCTCGAGGATCTCAAGCTGACGCTGCAGAGCACCAGCCCCTACATCAACGACATCCGGGACAACACGATCACCATCGCTCGCCTGGAGAAGAATGCCGGCGGGCTGCCCGGCACATACGACACCTGTGACACCCGCCTCGGAACGAACCAGAACAACCAGGCGAACGGCGCTCGCTGCCCGTCCAACGACCACTTCGTCTTCACCGTGGTCCCGCCGGCGGGCGTGAGCCGCTCCAGCCTCGCCCAGGACCTGTCCACTTCCTTCACGGTGACCGTCCAGGCGCTGGGGAAGGCCGAGGCCGGTTCGGATCTCGCCACGGACGTCCCGATCCTCGGAACCGCCGTAGCGCAGACCTTCCGCGTGGTCCACAACCTCGACAAGCCTGCGGGGGTGACCGCGGCGGCAAACGTGCAGGAGACGTTCGAGGCCTTCACCACCGACGCGAACGTCCGCCTCACGTTCCGGCCGTTCAATACCGGCGACCAGGTGAGCGAACTGGACGGCAACCACTGCCAGATCAACGATCCGGACAATCCTGCCGGCAACAACACCGATCCGGCCGACTTCTGCCAGATCGGCAACGGCTTCAGCAACACCGAGAATCACTGGCACCTGCACGCTCCGAACGCCGCCGGCGTCTGCGAGGACGGCAGCTGCCCCGACGGAGGCCGGTCGTCCACGACGCTGGCCGCGGCGGGCAAGAAGAGCCTCTCCTCGACGAACCTCGTTGACGGCGACAACACCCCGGGGGTCGGCGACGGGATGACCGAGGACTACAACCGCATGACCTGGGTCGAGTGGCATCGGGCCGGGACCGCCAGTGGTCCCGGAAACACGTTCCAGCTCGGCTTCCCCGACCCGAACAAGACGGTCACCAGCCCGCGCCTGCAGGGCCAGTTCACCGGCCCGGAACTCACCTTCTGGTCGCAGCTGGCGATCATCGATGCCCGGATGTTCACCGTGGCGCCGCAGGACCCGGGTGACTACGCCTTCTCGGCCGCCCGCGTCTACGTCTGCGTCGACCACAACAACACCGGCGCGTGCGACACCAAGGAAACCGGCGACCTGAGCGGTTCCGAGAAGTGGGAGCCGGTCAAGGCCTGGTACTCGCCGGAAACCAGCTACCGGATCAACAACTTCATCAACTGCATGTACGACCCGACGGACGACGGATCGACCGAGACGCAGTTCTTCCCGAACTCCGTCACGACCGGCCCCTCCTCCACCTGCCTCCCGAACGCCGTCGACACCTGCGTCGGCCGGACGCGCAACGACGATACCAACGGCATCGTTCCCGTCGTGCTCGGCCCCGCGTGCTTCCCGGAGACGGGAATCGAGACCGACGGCGTGAAGGGCTTCGCCGGCGGCGCGAACTGGACTGATGCCCGCTGGATCCTCAAGCGTTACCACCTCGACGACTTTGCCGGCCGGAAGGTCCTGTTCCGCTGGCACATGACGCCGGGCGAGCTGGGAGGCGTCGAGAACTGCGCCGACATCCTCACCTGGGGCTGCGGCAACCGCGACGACGGCTGGTTCATCGACGACATCCAGGTCAACGGCCTGGCCAACGACCTCACCCTCCTGCTCGACAACGCGGGTGAGGGCGTCGCCCCGCCCGCTCCGACGATCTGCACGAACACGGAGATCGACCCGGCGCTGGCCGCGATCCCCTACCCGACCTTCGACCCCAACACGAACCGGACCCGCCCAGCCGCGGCCTGCTCCGATCCTACGGTCTCGGCCTGTGACTTCAACGGCGACGGCACCGCCGACGCCTTGTCGGACACGGCCACGAGCGACGCCGCTCTTCGGCCGTTCCAGCTCACCGGCATCCAGACGCCGGGGGCAACCTGCGTCGGCGGCGAGCTCGAGTACCGGTTCCGCGACGGATCCGGCGCCGTGCTCAAGGACTGGAGCGCGACTCCGCAGACCAACAGCGGCAACCTGATCGTGACTCCGGCCGTTTCCACCGACTACTCCCTCGACGTGCGCTGCTCGGCCAACCCGGGCGGCTGCGTCCAGACCGACGCGATCCGGATCAACGTCCCGACGGGGCTCTGCAGCCTCAGCCCGCCGACGTCGCTCCGGTTGCCTGCCAACACGACGATCAGCTGGACCGGCAGCGGCACCTTCGATACAGCGAGGGGTGACGTGGCCGCGCTCCGCAGCTCCGGCGGAAGCTTCGCCGGGGCGATCTGCCTCGAGAACAACGGCGCCGACACCTCGACCAACGATGCTGCGAATCCTGCCTCGGGTGCGTCCTTCTACTACCTCGTCCGCTGCGACGCGGGGACGTGGGACGATCCGGCGGGGACGGGGCAGTCGGGGCTCCGGGGTGCGACGTTGACGGCCTGCCCGTAGCGGTACGCGGGTAGTGAACTGCTCCTGACGAGGGGCGCCCTTCGGGGCGCCCCTTTTCATTAGACGTGCGCCAGAAACAGCACTTGCTCGTTCGCGGAGCGGGGCTCAGCACCGCCTGGCCTGCGGGATTCCCGGCTCCGGGACACCACGAGCGAACGGAGGCTGCGCGACCGCCGCCCGCGTGGTCTGCTTGGCGCATGGGCCGCGGCAAGGAACTCCCCGAGCGGGTGCGTGATTTCGTCCCGCCGTTCTGCCCCAACCCCGACTGTCCGCATCACATGGCGCCGGCCGGGACGTACGACCTGTGGCAGCCCCGGGGCTACGTCCAGATCGAGCGCCGGCCGGGCTGGGTCCGGCGCTTCCGCTGCCTCGCCTGCGGCCGCTGGTTCCGCTCCTCGACCTTCAGCGACGACTACTGGAAGAAGCGCTGCGGGCTGAACGACCGGATCTATCGCCTGCTGCTCAACGGGTCCGGGATCCGGCAGGCCGCGCGGGTGCTCGAGGTGGCGCCGACCACGGTCCGCTGGCGGATCCGGGGGATGGCGCGGCAGGCGCTCCTGGCGCACTTCGAGCAGCTCCAGGCGCTGCACGGCCGGTGGACTGAGGACGTGGCGTTCGACGGGCTGCGCTCGTTCGCGGGGAGCCAGTACGAGCCGCTGGACCTGCACACGCCCGTGGGAGTGGAGAGCGGATTCGTGCTGGACGTGAACATCGCGGCGCTGCGGCGCTCGGGCACGATGCGGCCGGAGCAGCGGCGCCGGCGAGCCGAGCGCGACGCGCGGCTGGGGCTTCCGGAGCCGCGGGCGCGGGAGCGGCGGACGCGGCAGATCCTGGCGCGGCTGGTGGACCTGGTCCCGCCCGGCCGGAGCCTCAAGTTGAGGAGCGACGAGGAGCCGGACTACGCGCGGGCCGTCGCCTCCCTGGAGCCCGGCCGGATCGAGCACACCACGGTCAGCAGCCGGGCCCGGCGGGATGCCGGGAACCCGCTCTGGAAGGTGAACACGCTGCACGGCTACGGGCGGCACGCGATCCGGGGCCTGGTGCGCGAGACGATCGCCTTCCCGAAGACGGCGGCCGGGCTGTGGGACCGCAGCTGGGTCTTCCTGCTGGGCCAGAACAACACCAAGGGGGTCGCGGAGCGGACGGTGGCCCTGGCGCGGACGACCCCGGCGATGCGGCTGGGCCTGGCCCGACGGCCGCGCGGCTGGACCGGCCTGTGCCAGCGGCGGCGCTTCCCGCGCCGCACCGGGCTACCCCAGGAATTCCGCGAAGCCTACGAGGGACGCTTCCGCGCCCGGCCCCGCGAGAAGGTCGCGCCCTACATCCCGAAGTACGTCGGATAGCCCCCGGGCAGCCGATCGAGCGCGGCGCCGGCTTCAGCCCCGGCGGCGCGCCCGAACTTCCCCCGCCGCGCACCTGCGACTCGTCGCAGGTGCGCGCTGTTTCATGCGCACGTCTCCAGGGCCGCGAAGAAGTAGCCTGTTTCGAAGGCCGCCGTCTCGACGGCATCCGACCCATGAAACCCATTCGCCTGAATACTCGCCCCGAACCGCCTCCGCAGCGTCCCTTCCTCCGCCTTGCCGGGATCGGTCGCGCCGAGCAGACGGCGCCAGGTCGCGATCGCGTCCGGACCTTCGAGGACGATCGCCACGATGGGCCCCTCGCTCATGAAGGCCGTGAGGTCGGCGAAGAACGGGCGGGCCCTGTGGACGGCATAGAACCCCTCGGCCTGGGCCCGGGTCAGGTGGAGGCGCTTGATCGCGATCGGGGTCAATCCCGCCTCTTCGGCGGCTCGGATCGCCTCGCCCACGACACCCTTGCGGGTGGCGTCGGGCTTGACGATCGCCAGCGTTCTCTCGATGGCCATCGGCGTCTTTCCTTCCGCATTGCCGCGCCGCCCTTTCGGGCGGCGCGGCCGAATTGTAAGTGGCTTCCAGTCAGCAGCTTAACAAGGGACGATCGCTTGTCGTACGGCGTCTCGCGTGTTCGCTGTCCCGGCCGTCAGGCCCGCCCGAGCAGGCGCGCGACGGTGACTCCGATCTCGGCCGGCGAGTCGACGACGGCGATTCCGGCGGCGCGCAGCGCCGCCTTCTTTTCGGTCGCGGTCCCCTTCCCTCCGCTGATGATCGCACCGGCGTGGCCCATCCGGCGGCCCGGAGGAGCCGTCGCACCGGCGATGAAGGCCACCACCGGCTTCGACATGTGGGACTGGATCCAGGCTGCCGCCTCTTCCTCGGCCGTCCCGCCGATCTCGCCGATCAGGACCAGCGCCTCGGTCTGCACGTCGGCCTCGTAGAGCGGGAGCAGCGAGGTGAACGGCGAGCCGATGATCGGGTCGCCACCGATGCCGATCGCGGTGCTCTGGCCGAGGCCGATCTTCGTCAGCTGGTCCACCGCCTCGTAGGTCAGCGTACCGGAGCGCGAGAGCACCCCGACGGTGCCGGGGGAGAAGATCGACGCCGGCATGATCCCGATCTTGCACCGCCCGGGAGTGATGATGCCCGGGCAGTTCGGCCCGATCAGCCGGGTCCGGCCCGACTCGCCGATCGCGTTCTTGACGCGCAGCATGTCGAGAACCGGGATCCCCTCCGTGATCGCGACGACCAGCGGCACGCCGGCGTCGACCGATTCGAGGATCGCGTCGGCCGCGAACGCCTGGGGGACGAAGATCGCCGACGCGTTCGCGCCGGTCGCCTTGACCGCCTCCGCGACGGTATCGAAGACCGGGATCCCCTCGTGCCTGGTTCCCCCCTTCCCGGGGGTCACGCCGGCGACGACACGGGTTCCCGCCTCGACCATCTGCCGGGTGTGGAACGACCCCTCTCCGCCGGTCATCCCCTGCACGACGACCCGCGTGGCCGCATCGACGAGGATGCTCATGCCGCACCTCCCACCGCCGCCACGACCTTGCGCGCGGCTTCGTCCAGCGTCTCGGCCACCGTCAGCTTCAGCCCGGAGGCCTCGAGCAGCTGGCGGGCCTCCCGCGCGTTCGTCCCCTGCAGCCGGACCACGAGCGGAACCCCGATGTGGACTTCATTGGCCGCCGCGATGATCCCCTCGGCCACCCGGTCGCAGCGCACGATCCCGCCGAAGATGTTGACCAGCACCGCCTTGACGTCCTCGTCGCGCATCAGGATGCCGAACGCGTTGGAGACGGTTTCCTTGCTGGCGCCGCCGCCGACGTCCAGGAAATTGGCAGGCTTGCCTCCCGCGAGCTGGATGATGTCCATCGTGGACATCGCGAGGCCGGCGCCGTTGACCATGCAGCCGACCTGTCCGCCGTCGAGCTTGATGTAGTTGAGGTCGCTCTTGCTGGCCTCGACCTCGAGCGGGTCTTCCTCGTGGATGTCGCGCATCTCCTTCACGTCGGGGTGGCGGAAGAGCGCGTTGTCGTCGAAGTTGACCTTGGCGTCGAGCACGAAGAGCTTCCCCTGCGGCGTCAGGATCAATGGGTTGATCTCGACCAGCGAGCAGTCCATCTCGGTGAAGCAGCGGACGCAGGCGCCGAGCAGCGCGACGAACTGCTTGACCTGGTCGGGGCCGAGGCCGATGCCGCGCCCGATCCGGCGCCCGATGTAGGGCGAGAAACCGGCCGACGGGAAGAGGTCCCCGCGGATGATCTTCTCGGGCGTCTCGGCGGCCACCTTCTCGATCTCCACGCCGCCTTCCGCCGACGCCATGATCGTCAACCGGGACTTGGCCCGGTCCACCAGCAGGCCCAGGTAGTACTCGTGCGCGATCTCGCTTGCCGCCGTCACGTAGACCTTGCGGACCAGCCGGCCCTTGGGGCCCGTCTGCGGGCTGACCAGGGTCATCCCGACGATCGCGCGGGCGTGCGCCTCGGCTTCGGCGGCGTTCTTCGCGAGCTTGATCCCGCCCCCCTTGCCCCGTCCGCCGGCGTGGATCTGGGCCTTGACGACGACCGGTCCGCCGATCGTCTCGGCGATCCTGCGGGCTTCTTCCGCCGAGGTGGCGACCCCGCCGCCGGCGACGGGAACGCCGTAGCGCGCGAGGATCTCCTTGGCCTGGTACTCGTGAACGTTCAAGGGAACTCCTCCCTGACCGGGCCGCCGGGCGGCCGGACGAGCTTGAGATTGCGGGGAACTGCGATCGGACTTACTGAAGCGTCATGTTAGTCGGATGGCCGCGACCGGGCAAGCGGGCGCCCTTCGGAGAGCGGCGGCGGCCGGGTCGCGCCGCGCGCCTTCGCCGCGGCGCCGGCCGCGCTGCGCGAGAGCGCGGGCAGCCCCGCGCGCTGCGCGCGCTCCGCCAGCGCCGCGAAGCGCCGCGCCCGCGCCGCGCGTCCCTCGCCACCGATCTCGACCCGGAGCAGTTCCAGCCGCAACGCGAGGGCCTCATCCATCGGCTCCGGTCCGTCCACCGTCCGCAGTTCGCCCAGCCAGGCGCGCGCCAGTTCACGCTGGTCCTCGGCCAGCGCCGTCTCGGCCAGCACCACGCGCGCCTCCCGCGCGAAGCGGGGCGTGCCCGGCCGGTCGAGCACCCGTTGCGCGACCGCAGCCGCGAGGCCGCCCCACCCGATCGCGACGAGCGACGAGGCCAGCGCCAGCTGGTAGTCCTGGACCGCCTCGCCCGCGGCGGCGCGGGTCGCCCGCTCGGCGTGGGCGATCGCGGCCTCGTGGCGTCCCGCCGCTGCCCAGGCCCGGATCTCGTCGGCCGCGGGGGGCTGCCCGCGCACCCCGTTCTCCGGCCCGGCCAGCGCCTCTTCGAGGCGCGGCGCCAGCAGGATCCAGTCGGCCACCTCGCGCGGGGACAGGTCGAGCGCCCGGGCGAGCGCCGGCAGACGCGCGAGCGTCGGGAGGCGGTCGCCGCACTCGAAGTCGGCGAGCAGCGTCGGCGTCAGGGGCACCGGAGGGACCGCACCCGCCCGAACCGTCGCCCGGCGCGAGAGTCCGAGCCGGGCGCGGCGCGCACGGATCCAGTCACCCATCCAGAGGGCCCCCCGGGGCCTCGGGGGCATCTTCCCTCCTGGCGACTTTCTACGCCGGTCTCGCCCAAATGGGAAGGGCCCCGTAACATCCCCTGCGATGCGCCGTCCCTCCGCTCGCACCTGCTTCGGGCTCCTTCTGCTCGCCGCGCCGATCGCGGGCGTCGCCGTGCTCGCGGCCGGCGCGAAGGCCCCGCGGGCCGGCAGCGCTCCCGTCGCCCCGCCCGCGGCGATCCTGCCGGCGGTCGTCGCCGGTACGATCGAATCGGTCGGCCGCGCGGAAGTCGGTCTTCACGCGGTCTTCTCCGACTCCGGCGCGCCCCTGGCGTCACACGCGGCGCGCCGGCCGATGCTGCCGGCCTCCACGATGAAGATCCTCTCCAGCGCCTGTGCGCTGGACGCGCTCGGCCCGGCGTTCCGGTTCCGGACCGCGTTCCTCGCCGACCGCGGACCGGACGCCGCGGGGACGCTGCGCGGCTCGCTCTACGTGCGCGGTGCCGGCGACCCGGCGCTCGATGCCGAGCGGCTCTGGGCCGCGGTCCGCGAGCTGGCCGCGCTCGGGCTCCGGCGCATCGGCGGCGACGTCGTCGTCGACGAGTCCCTGTTCGAGGCCCCGGGATGGCCCGCGAGCTGGCCCGACGAGATGCGGCCGAGCCCGTACAACGCGCCGCAGGGCGCGCTCTCGCTGTCCTGGGACGCGACCGAGATCGTGGTGCTCCCTGGCGCGGGCCGCGGCTCGCCCGCGCGCGTCGCCTCTTCGCCGCTGCGAGCCGCCGCGCCGGTCGTGAACCGCGCAATCACCGGCCTGGCGACCGACCTCGCCGTGTTTCTCCAGGACGGTGCAGGCGGCCGCGCCGAGGTGGTCGTCAACGGGACGATCGCGGCCGGCAGCGCGCCGTACCGGACCTGGATTCACCTCGGCCCGCCGGGTCTCGCGGTGAGCAATGCGCTCACCGAGCTGCTGCGCGAGGCGGGGATCGAGGTCGGCGGGCGGGCGCGCACCGGCCGGGCGCCGGCCGGCGCGGTGCTGCTGCTGGAACACGAGAGCCCCGGGCTCGGCGAGATCGTCGCCGGGGTCAACAAGCCCTCCTCCAATTTCGGTGCGGAGATGCTCACGCGCGCGCTCGACGCCTACACCGGCGGACCGCCCGGCTCGACCGCCGGCGGCACGCGACGGATCGCGGCCTGCCTCGCCGACTGGGCGGTGCCGGCCGACGGCCTCGTCCTCGCCGACGGCTCCGGCTACGGCAGAGAGAACCGCCTGACCGCCGAAGCGCTCGTCGGCGTGCTGCTCGCGGCCCGCCGCGATCCGGCCTGGCGGGCCGAGTTCGAGGCCTCGCTGGCGCGGGCGGGCGAGGACGGATCGCTGAGGAACCGCCTCTCGGACCTGCGTGGCCGGGTCCGTGCCAAGACCGGCACCCTGAACGGCGTCTCCGCCCTTGCCGGCTATGCCGTCGACCGCCAGGGACGCGAGATCGCGTTCGCGATCCTCGTCAACGGTCCGGGAGCCGGCCCCGACGACGTCGATCGCGTGCTGCGCTCGCTCCTCGCCGCCTCCGATGCGCTGCCGCGCCGCGCGGGGAAGGCCTCGTGACGCGCTGCGCCGCCTGCGGCGCGCCCGCGCGCGTCCGGCCCGAAGAACCCTACTGCAGCGAGCGCTGCCGCCATCTCGCGCGCTGGCGGATCCTCGTGGCAACCGCGGGGGCGCTGCTCATGGTCCTCTTCGGGACGCTCGGAGCACTCGGGATCTTCGGCTAGCGGCCGGGCCCAGTGTTCCGTCTCAAACAGAGCTTTACAACAAAGGCCGCCGAAGCGCCCGCAGGGCAAGGCGCGACGACGACGGCGTACTCCGCCGTACGCCGAGGAGGAGCAACGCTGCCATGCGGGATGCAGCGGCGGCCGTCTGTAAAGATGTGTTGAGACGGGACACTAGAACGGCAGTCCGATCGAGAACTGGAACTGGCTGGTCTGGTCGAACGGCTTCTCCTTCACCGGCCAGCCGTAGATCAGCCGGATCGGGGCCTGGAAGACCGGCAGGAAGACGCGGAACTCGAATCCCGCCGAAGCCCGGGCGTCGTCCCAGTTGATGTCGACGCCGTTGTCGTACGAGCCGCCGGTGTCGAAGAACCCGACGAGCGTCGCCGTCTTGCCGATCAGCACGCCCGCCTCGAGCTGCACCAGCGCCATCTTGCTGCCGCCGACCTGGGCCAGCGTGACCTGGGGATTGCCCCCCGGACCGACGACCGGGTTGCCGTTCTGGTCGAGCTGAACGATGAATCGCACCGGAGAGATCGTGCGGGTCTCGAAAATGCGCGGCCCGATGACGTCGCCTCCGATGAAGTAGCGCTGGAACCGCGGTACCCCGTCGACGTACCCCGGCGCGCGCTCGACGTCGCGGAACGGCCAGATCCACGCCACCTCGCCGTGGGCCGCCGCGAAGAAGCGGGGACCGAACGGGTGGTAGATCGTGCCCGACAGGCGCGGCTTGAAGTAGTCGAGGTCGCTGCCCAGCGCCTGCAGCGAGATCGTCGGCACGACGCTCAGCTCGTAGCCGAAGGTCGGCCGCAGGAAGTTGTTGACGCGCTTGTAGTTGAAGACCGGGGTGATCGTCGAGAGGATGGTCTGGGTCGTGGCGAACTGGGCCGAGATGTCGATCGTGCTGGCCTCGACCTGCTCGTAGGCGTAGATCAGCGAGATCTGCGTGAAGTCGCCCAGCCGCCGGCCGACCGTGATCGACCCCCCGGTCCCGGCCTGGTTGAGGTTCTGGGTGTTCCCCTGGATGTCGCGGGCGACGCCGAAGTCGTAGCTGCGCCGGAAGACCGAGATGCCGAGCGTGATCGGCTTGCCGAACAGCCAGGGCTCGACGAAGTTGAGCGCCGCCTGGTTCGAGCGGCCGCCGATCGACAGGTTGAGGCCGAGCGTCTCGCCGCGGCCGAGGAAATTGCGGGTCTGGTAGCTCGCGAGGAAGAACGCGCCCTCGAGCTCGCTGTAGCCGCCGCCGACCTGCACCTCGTTCCGCGACTGCTCCTCGCCGCGCACGATCACGTCGACCTGGTCGGTTCCCTCCACCGGGGCCAGCGTCGGCTCCTCGGCCGGCACCCAGAAACCCAGCTGCTGGATCTTCTGCGTCGAGCGGTCGAGCAGCGAGCGGTCCAGAATGTCGCCCTCGGAGATGTTGAACTCGCGGCGAAGCACCTCGTCGTTCGTCGTCGTGTTCCCCGCGAACTCGAGCCGGCGCACCGTGTAGGCCCGGTCCTCGTCGATCGTGATCACGACGTCGGCGACCCGCTCGCCCTCCCTGCGCTCGATGCGGCGCGTCACCGCGACGTAGACGTAGCCGCGCCGGCCGTAGATGTTCCGGATGATCCGCATCCCGCCTTCGATCGCGCTGTCCGAGAGAACCGCGCCATCGGGCAGCGGGATCGTGGTCCGCAGCGTGTCGGAGGTGAAGACGGTGTTCCCCTCGAACGTGATCTTGCCGAGGGTGTAGATCGGCCCTTCGACGATCGGAACCGTGACGAAGGCCCACTTCTTGACCTTGGCTGCCTTCTCGGCCGCGGCCGCGGCCTTCTCGTCGTCGCGGCGCTTCTCCTCGTCGGAGGCGACGAGCTGCGATCCGGCGTCGGGTGCGGGTGCGGGCACCGGCGCGGCCTGGGACTCGGGTGCGGGTCCCGCCGTGGCGGGGATCCCCTGGCCCGCGAGCATCGCGACCGCATCCTGCGTCGCCTGTTCGTCCGCCTGCCCCTTCTCGGACCGGACTTCGACGATCGGCGGGCGCACGTCGACGTCGAGATACCCGCGGTCGCGGTAGTACTGGAGGATGTTGTTGACGTCCTGCTGGAACTTCAGCGGGTGATAGAGCGCCTTCTTGCCCCAGGGGTAGTAGAACTGGTACTCGCCGGTGAGCTTCAGCTGCTTCTTCAGGGCCGCGTCGGAGAAGTGGTCGTTCCCGGTGAACTCGAGGTCCTTGATCTGCGTCTTCCCGCCCGGCACGATCTTGAAGGTGATGCTCCGCGCGCTGGTCGAGACCTCCTTGACCTGGGGATCGACCTTGGCATCGAGGTAGCCCTTCGTCCCGAGCAGTTCCTTGATCAGCTGCTGCGCCTTCCAGACCCGCTTCCGGTCCAGCGGAGTCCCGACCGTGAAGGTGAAGTTCCGCTCCTTGAAGTAGTCCTCGATCTGCTGCTGGTTGACGACCTTGTTCTTCGCATAGGAGACGGAGAGGACGGTCGGGCGGTCCTTGATCTCGACGACGAGGATCGCGCCATCCGGCTCGCAGCGCCGGAAGAAGCGCAGGTCCGAGAAGTAGCCCCGACCCCAGAAGCGGCGGAACTCCTGGTCGATCTTCACCGGGTCCCACGGGTCGCCGGGCTTGATCCCGAGATCGAAGCGGACCGCGTCCGCACTCATCTTCTGGCTGCCGCGGACCTCGACCGCGTGGATCGTGGCGCACGAAGCCGGGACGTCGTCGGGGACGGCGGGCTCCTGGGCGAACGCCGGGCCCGCCGTGAGCAGACCAACCACGATCAGCGCCCCAACGGCGCCCCTGACCACCCGTCCGATCCTCATCGCGGCGCCAAGCCTAGCTTCGATCTGCACCGAATTCACCTCGGCCGCGGGCAGCCCGCTCCGCCGCCGTCCGCTCCCGACGGGAACGCCCCACCCTCAGCGCCGATCCGCGGGGAATTCCCGCTCGCGCAGGATCCGCTCGGCGATCTCGCCGGAAAGCTGCTCGCGGACGCGAAGCGCGCGGTCCCCGGGGGCGGCGATCTCCTGTTCCTCTCCCCCGCTGGACTGGAAGAGCCGCTCCTCACCACCGGCGCCCCGCACGAGCTTCCATCCCCCGATCCGGACCGCTCGCGTCCGGTCACCGCCCGGCTCGCCGGCCGCCTCCGCGAAAACCGGCCCGGAACCGGGGTCGCGTTCCTCGGGCGCTGCGGCACCGAGATACCGGGAGAGGTCCTCCCCTTCGACGTCCCGGGCCCCGCCGAGCCGCAGCAGCCCGAGCAGCGTCGGGGCCACGTCGACCAGCGAGGTCGGTCCCGCGACGCGCACCGCGGCAGCGACCCCGGGACCGGCGACGAGCCACGGGACGCGCACCACCCCGTCCTCGAGGCCGGATCCCCCCTCGATCCACTCCCCCGCCTCGCCGAGCGGGATCCCCCCCTCGGCCGTGATCACGACGAGGGTTCGATGGAGTTCGCCGCGCTCGAGCAGCAGTTGCTGGAGCGTCCCGACCGCCGCGTCCGCGGCGGCGACCGCCACGCGGTAGCCCTCCAGCCAGGCGGCGAGCGAACGGCCCCTCTCCGGGTCGTCGATCCAGTCGGGGGGGGCCCGGAGCGGCGCCGTCAGATCGCGTTGGTCGCCCGCGACGGCGACCGCGTCGCTGCCGCCCCGGGGAGGCGCGGGGCGCGGCCACGCCGGCTCCCCGATCTCGATCCAGGCACACCACGGAACCCCGGAGGGCAACTCCCGGACCCAGTCTCGAAAGTGCTCGAGCGCCTGCCGCGGGCTGCGCACGGGGCGGGCGTCGGCGGGCAACGCTCCACGCGCCAGCCGCCCGAAGGTGAAGCGCGCCAACCAGTCGGAGATCGTGGCCGCGTCCTCGTACGTCTCGAACAGGGTGGCCAGGCCGGTGTTGCGGCCCTCGAGCGGACGGGCCGAGACGAACGCCGCGCAGCGGTAGCCGTGCGCCGTGAGCCGCTCCGGCAGCCCCTCGATCCCCGGGCGCAGCGCGTCCCCGTCGTCGCGCAGCCCGTGGCTCGTCGGATAGAGCCCCGTCAGCAGGGAGGCCGCGGCTGCCGGCGCGACTCGCGAGGGGGTCAGCGTGTCGCGGAAGCTGGCCCCTTGTTCTGCGAGCGCGTCGAGCACCGGGGTGGCGATGGTGGTCGCCCCGTAGGTCCCGACGGCGTCCGCGCGGAGCCCGGTGACGGTCACGATCAGCACGTTCGGAAAGGCACCGACGGCGGTCCCCTCGCTCCGCAGCGCCGCGCCGCGCAGGGCCCAGGCCCCGAGGCTCAGCGCCAGCACCCCGGCCAGTGCCAGCGCGAGCGTGAAACGCCCGGCGGCGAGCTGCAGCCAGGCGGCGGGCAGCAGGAAGCAGAAGATCGCGAGCCCCGCGAGAAAAGCGCAGCCGGTCCCGAGCAGGACCAGCGGCGTGCGCTCGGCGGCCGCCAGGGACGGCCCGAGCAGGAGCACGAAGGGCCCGGCGGCCAGCAGCGCTGCGGCCGTCCACCGCCCCGCTTCGTAGCGCCCGGCTCGACGCCCTGCCCAGCGTGGGAAGAGCGCCGCGACGAGGGCCCCGACGAGGGCGCCGAAGCCGGCCGAGAGGACCACCGCCGCGAGGCCGGAGGCGGCGAAGGCCCCGAACGCGGAAGAGGAAGTCGACGCGAGGCGCGACGAGAGCATCACCCTCACCCCGTCCGCCAGCGCCATCGCGGCACCAAACCCGGCGCCGAGCACGGCCCCGCCCCGCGCCGCGCGGCCGGGCGTCGCCGGCAGGTCGCGCGGCGGCAGCCCGAGGCGGGCGAAGGCGCGCAGCACGCGGGCCTCCAGCCCTCCGGAGCGCGAACCGAGCAGCACCCGCACCCCGGCCAGCAGGCCCAGCGCCGCGAGCGGAACGAACGCGTGGCGCAGCGGGAGGCGCGTGGTCCCCAGTTCGACCGTGGCCCCGCCGCTGCCGAGCACGACCAGCACCACTGCGGCGGCCAGCACCAGGCCGACGTTGACCGCGCGCGCGGCGCGCTGCCGGGACAGCGGCTCCACGGTTCAGCGCGGCCGAGGCTGCGCGGTGACCCGGCACCATGCGGGAGCGGACGGCATCGAGCCGCTATTCTAGGCGCCGCCCGAAGGGGCGCCATGACGCGGAGGCGGCCGCCCCCGGGGCCCGCGACTCCGCCCGAGGGCGAGACCGTGGCCGACGACACCCTGGACGGAACTGCGCTCCCCCCGGACCGCGACCTCGCACGGGAGCTCGAGGCCCTGCTCGGCGAACTGGTCGAGAACCAGGAGCGGCGCCTCGTCGCGCTCGGCCGGCGCCTGCATCCCGCGCTGTCGCGCGACGACCTGCACAATTTCGACGACGTTCCGGCGCTCGCCGGAGACCCGCATTTCGTCTACGAGGACGGGCACTACGCCGGGCTGCTGGCGGCCCAGGCCGCCGTGCGGGCGCTGCTTCGCCGGCAGGGCTCCCGAATGGCTTGAAGCCGCCCCCCGGGCCGGACGGGCCGGGGGGTGCTATCGTTCCGGGTCCGGACGACTGCGCCCGATGATCATTCGCCTGCATCCCGACGCCGACCCCGCCGCCGTGAGCGAGCGCCTTGCCGCGCTCGGGCTCTGGGTCGACCGCTACGAGGGGGAGGCCGGGCGGCCGCAGTTCGCCGTCCACCCCTGCTCGACCGAGGCCGCCTGCGAAGCGATCGCGGCGATCGAGGGGGTCGCCGAGGTGCTCACCCGGCCCAGCGGCACGCCGCGCCTGGCCGGGCTCCCCGCCGTGGTCGACGTCGCGGGGGTCCCGTTCGGGACGGGCCAGCGGCCGGTCCTGATGGCCGGCCCGTGCAGCGTGGAGTCCGAGGAGCAGATCGACGCGATCGCCCGGCAGCTGGTCCGGATCGGAGCCCGCTTCCTCCGCGGCGGAGCGTTCAAGCCGCGCACCAGCCCCTACTCGTTCCGCGGGCACGGCGAACCTGCGCTGGGCTGGCTGGCGGCGGCGGCGCGCGCCCACGGGTTGCGCGTCGTCTCCGAAGCCCTCGGCGAGTCGACCGTCGAACGCGTCGCCGAGCACGCCGACCTGATCCAGATCGGCTCGCGCAACATGCAGAACTTCGCGCTGCTGCGGGCGGCCGGCGCGACCGGCCGGCCGATCCTGCTCAAGCGCGGCATGGCGGCGACGATCGACGAGTGGCTCCTGGCGGCCGAGCACTGCCTCGACGGCGGCGCGCCGGGAGTGATCTTCTGCGAGCGCGGGATCCGGAGCTTCGATCCCCACACCCGCAACGTGCTCGACCTCGGCGCGGTCGCGCTGGTCGCCGCCGTGCACGGACACGCGGTGGTGGTCGACCCGTCGCACGCCGCCGGACGGCGCGATCTCGTCCTTCCGCTCGCCCGCGCCGCGCTCGCCGCGGGCGCCTGCGGCCTCCTGATCGAGACGCATCCCGATCCCGGACGCGCGCTCTCCGATGGCCCGCAGGCCGTCGATACCGCTGCCCTCGCTCGGCTCGCGGCGGAAATCGACGCGGGCGCGCCGGCGGGCGGGTGGCGATGAGTGCGCTCGGCGACGAACGGCCGCACCCGGACGAGAATCTCCCCGGCACCGCGTTCGGCAGCGGCGCGATGTTCGACCGGATCGCGGCGCGCTACGACACGCTCAACCGGATCCTCTCGCTCGGCATCGACCGGCACTGGCGCCGGCTCGCCGTGCGCGCGCTCGCGCTGCCGCCGGCGGCACGCGTGCTGGACCTCGCCACCGGCACCGCCGATGTCGCGCTCGAGGTCCTCCGGCAGCACCGCGACGCCCGCGTCCTGGGGCTCGACCCCTCGCTCCGGATGCTCGCGATCGGGCGCCGCAAGGTGCGTCGCGCCGGCCTCGAGCAGTGCGTCGAGCTGCTCTTCGGCGACGCCCAGGAGCTCCCCTACGCCGACCGCTCGTTCGACGGCGTGACGATCGCCTTCGGGATCCGGAACGTGCCCGACCGGGCTCGCGCGCTCGCGGAGATGGCGCGGGTCACGAAGCGCGACGGCCGGGTCGCGATCCTCGAGCTGATGGAGCCGCGCGAGGGAGCGCTCGCGCCGCTCGCGCGGAGCTTCGTGCGCTCGCTGGTGCCGCGCGTCGGGGCCCTGCTCTCGGGGGCCCCGGAGTACCGCTACCTGCAGCGCTCGATGGCCGCCTTCCCCTCCCCCGACGCCTTCGCCGAGGCGATGCGGCGGGCGGGCCTCGAACCGCTCGCGACGCGCCCCCTGACCCTCGGCGTGGTCTGCCTGTTCGTCGCGCGGCCGGGACGGGGGATGGCGTGAGCGTCGTGCCCGCGCAGCGCGACCGGCCGTTCCTCGAGCAGCCGGTGTGCGAGGACGCGGTGCGATTCCTCGAGCGCGTCCTCGGCGAGCAGCCGCGACGCGGCGCGCCGCTGGTCGTCGTCCTTCCGGCGCCCGGCCGGTCGGTCGAAGACGCGGCGGCGGCGCTCCCGCCCGGCGACGGCGTGCTCTGGTCCGCGCGCGGCACGGCGCTCGCCCGCGACGCCGCCACGTCGGGTCACGCGCAGCGGCTCGCGGTGGACGACGCCGGGGGCCTGCCCGCCGTCGCGCCGCGCGCGGCGGCCCTCCTTCGCGAGCTTCGCGTCGTGCGGCACCCCGCGGCGCCGGAGTTCGTCCCGTTCCTGATCGGCGGCCTGGCGTTCGCTCCGGGCGCCGCGCGCGGGGCCTGGGCCCCGTTCGGCGCGGGCCACTTCGACCTGCCGCGCTGGACCTTCGTCCCGGGGGCGCTGGCGCTGGCGATCGGCGGGGAACCGGACGAGCGCTGCGAGCGCGGCGAAGAATCCGATTGGGTCGAGTCCCTGCGCGGGATCGCCGCGCGGCAGGTTCCGTCCCCGCCGGCCGATCCGGGCCCGGCCCCCGCGATCGCCGGCCGCGAGGGGCTCGATCCCGGCGCCTGGCGGGCCCTGGTCGACGAGATCCGCCGCGGCATCGACGCCGGGTCGTTCACCAAGATCGTGCTCGCGCGGCGCGAGATCGTCGCGGCGGAGCAGCCGCTCGAGCCGCTGGCCGTCTTCGCGCGCCTCGCCCGCGCCGCCGGCGATGGACCCTCCTTCCGCTTCTGCTTTCGCGAGGGCGCGGCAGCCTTCGTCGGGCTCTCGCCCGAGCTGCTGGTCGAAAGCGACGGGTCGCGGGTCGCGACCGAGGCCGTGGCCGGGTCCTGGCACCGCGTCGCCGGCCAGGCCGGCGACGCCGGGCCGCTGCTCGAGAGCGCGAAGGACCGCGCCGAGCACGCGATCGTCGTGGAGGAGATCCGCCGGCTGCTGGCCCCGCTCTGCGACGAACTCGTCGTCGCCGCCGAGCCGTCGGTGCGCCGGCTCGCTCACCTGTCGCACCTCGTCACCGCGGTGCGCGGCCGGCTGAAGCAGCCGACGCCCGCGCTGGAACTGGTTGCGCTGCTGCACCCGACCCCTTCGGTGGGCGGGGATCCCTCCGCTGCGGCGCTGGCCTTCCTCGGCGCGCGCGAGCCCGCGGCGCGCGGCTGGTACGCGGGACCGGTCGGCTGGGTCGACGCCGCCGGGCGCGCCCAGTTCGCGGTCGGCATCCGCTCGGCCCTGCTCGAAGGGCCGCGGGCGCACCTCTACGCGGGGGCCGGAATCGTCCGCGCCTCGGACCCGGACGCCGAGTACGAGGAAACGGCGGTCAAGCTGCGCACGCTGCTCGATGCGCTCGGCCTCGAGCCCCGGCCGTGACGGACGATCGCCCGGCAAACCTCGCCGGCGCGTGGGCGCGCCTGCTCGTCGACGGCTTCGCCGAGGCCGGCGTCCGGCACGCCGTCGTCAGCCCGGGTTCGCGCTCGACGCCGCTCGTCCTCGCGCTCGCGGAGCACCCGCGCCTCGCCGCGACGGTCGTGCTCGACGAACGCGACGCCGGGTTTCACGCGCTCGGACTGGCCAAGGCCAGCGGCTTCCCCGCGCTCGCCCTCTGCACCTCGGGCAGCGCCGGGGCGCACTATCTCCCGGCCGCGATCGAGGCCGCGGCGGCGCGCGTCCCGCTGCTGCTCGTGACCGCCGACCGGCCGCCGCACGCGCAGCAGCGCGACGCGCCGCAGACCGTCGACCAGGCCCGGCTGTTCGGCCCGTTCGCGCGCGCCGCGTTCGAGCTCGGGCTGCCCGACGCGCGGCCCGCGGCGCTGCGCGCGCTGCGCCAGACCGCGGCGCTCGCCGCCGCGCGGACCCGGTTCCCGGAGCCGGGCCCGGTCCAGGTCAACGCGCCGTTCGACAAGCCGCTCGAGCCGCAGCCGCCGAACGAGCAGGACCGGGCGCTCGCGGCCGCGATCGAGGAGCTGCAGCGCACGCCGCCGCCGCGCATCGTCCCGCCTCCCGGACGCCCGGACGAGCGGACCCTCGACGAGCTCGCCGCCGCCTGCCGCGCCGCCCGGCGCGGCGTGATCGTCGCGGGCCCGCTCGCAGCCTGGGACGCCGCGGCGCTGCGCGCCGCCGGGGACCTCGCCGCGGCCCTCGGCTGGCCGCTGCTGGCGGAAGCGACCAGCCAGCTGCGCTTTGCCCCGCTCGCGCCCGCGGGCCACGCGGCACGCATCGGCCGGTTCGAGACCGCCTGGCACGAGCCGCGGCTCCGGGCGCGCTTCGCGCCCGACTTCGTGCTGCAGCTCGGCGGGACGCCGGCCAGCCGCGGCTACGAGCGGCTGCTCCTCGCGCAGCCTGCGCTCCAGCGCGCCGTGATCACGCGCTGGGGTGTCGCCGATCCCCACTCGCCCGCGCCGCTCGTCGTCAACGCCGATCCCGGTGCGACGCTCGACGCGCTGCTCGCGCGGTGCGACTCGTTCGGAGGCGCCGCGCCGGAGTGGCTCGCGGAATGGCACGCGCTCGAGTCCGCGGCGTGCGATGCGCTCGCCCCGCTCGACGCGGCAGTCGACGCCCCGCTGACCGAAGCGGCCGCGGTGCGCACGGCGCTCCTCGCGCTCCGCGACGGCGACGCGCTCGGGCTCTCCAACAGCCTGCCGGTGCGGACCGTCGATCTCTTCGCCGGTGCCGACCAGCGCGACCTGCTCGTCTTCGCGCAGCGCGGCGCCAACGGGATCGACGGCCTGGTCGCCGGCGCGGCCGGGTTCGCCACGGCCGCCCGCCGCCGGATGCTGCTGCTGCTCGGCGACCTCGCGTTCCAGCACGATCTCGGCGGCCTCGCGGCGGCGCGGGCGTGCCCGGTACCGCTCGCGATCGTGGTGCTCGCCAACGGCGGCGGGAGGCTCTTCGAGATGCTCCCGCTCGCCGACGGCGGCGTGTCGCCGGCCGACTTCGAGCGTTTCTTCCTCACGCCCCAGGAGCTCGCGATCGGCGCGGCGGCGGCTGCTTTCGGCGTTCCCCACGCCGCAGCCGCCACCCCGCGCGCGCTGGCGGAGGCTCTCGCCGTCGCGCTCGCGCGGCCGGGGCCGACGGTCGTCGAGGCCTGCCTCGCGCGGCCGGGCGCGGCGGAGTCCTGGCGGGCCCTCGTCGCGGGCGTCGCCGACACGCTCGCGCGATGACCGGGGCCGTCGTTCTCCGCGAGGGGGACGCGCAGCCGCGGCTGCTGCTGCTGCACGGCTTCGCCGGGGCCCCGGCCTCGTGGCGCAGGGTCGCCGAAAGGCTCGACCCGGCCCGCGGGGCGCTCGCCGTCGCGCTCCCCGGTCACGACCCGGCCCGCCCGCTGCCGGACGGCAGCGGCTTCCTCGACGCCGTGCGCTCGCTCGGCCACGAGCTGGCCTCGGCCCGTGAGGAGGCACCCGGGAGCAACTCGTGCTGGCACCTCGCCGGCTACTCGATGGGCGCTCGCGTCGGGCTCGCACTGCTGCTCGAACGCCCGGAGTTGTTCTCCCGGGCGAGCCTCGTCGGCCTCCACCCGGGCCTGCCGACCGCGGAGGATCGGGAGGCGCGTCGCGCGGAGGATCGCGCCTGGGTCGACTGCCTGCGGCTCGAAGGGGTGTCGGCGTTCGCGGCGGCCTGGGAGGCGCGGCCGATCTTCGCCTCGCAGGCGTCCGCGCCGCCCGAAGCGCGCGCCGCCCAGCGCGCCACCCGCCGCGCGCACGATCCCGAGCAGCTGGCGCGCGCGCTCGAGGCGCTCGGCCTCGGGGCGATGCCGGACCTCCGCCCGCGTCTCCCGGAGCTGCGCTGCCCGGTCACGCTGGTCGTCGGCGGCCCGGGACGGGAAGTTCTCGGCGCTCGCGCGCGGGGTGCTTCCGGCGCTCCGCTTCGGTAACCTTGCGGAGATCGAGGGGGCGGGCCACAACCCGCTGCTCGAGCGCCCGGACGCGGTGGCTGCGATCCTCTCGCGCAGCGCGTGAGCGGGACCCAACGCAGCGCCTTCCGCGCTGCCCGAGGCATGGATGACCGAGCCGGTCGTGTGGACGAGCCAGCGGGAGTTCGAAGACCTGCGCTACGAGACGAGCGCGGAGGGGATCGCGAAGATCACGATCGACCGCCCGGAGGTGCGGAACGCCTTCCGGCCGCAGACGGTGAAGGAGCTGCAGGAAGCGTTCGCCGCGGCGCGCGACGACCAGGCGGTCGGGGTCGTCGTGCTCACCGGGGCGGGAAGCGAGGCGTTCTGCTCGGGCGGCGACCAGAAGGTCCGCGGCCACGGCGGATACGTCGGCGCGGACGGCGTGCCGCGGCTCAACGTGCTCGACCTGCAGCGCCAGATCCGGACCCTGCCCAAGCCGGTGATCGCGATGGTCGCCGGCTACGCGATCGGCGGCGGCCACGTCCTGCACCTCGTCTGCGACCTGACGATCGCCGCCGAGAACGCGCGTTTCGGGCAGACCGGCCCCCGGGTCGGGAGCTTCGACGGCGGCTACGGGGCCTCGTACATGGCCCGGATCATCGGGCAGAAGCGCGCCCGCGAGGTCTGGTTCCTCTGCCGCCAGTACGACGCCCGGACGGCCCTCGCCTGGGGCCTCGTCAACGCCGTCGTGCCGGTCGAGCGGCTCGAGGAGGAGACGGTCGCCTGGTGCCGCGAGATCCTCGCCAACAGCCCGACCGCGATCCGCCTGCTCAAGGCCGCGCTGAACGCCGACTGCGACGGCCAGGCCGGCCTGCAGCAGCTCGCGGGCGACGCGACGCTGCTGTTCTACCTGACCGAGGAGGCGAAGGAGGGGCAGCGCGCGTTCCTGGAGAAGCGCGAGCCCGACTTCCGCCGGTTCCCGCGCTTCCCGTGACGCCGGTCGCCGCCGGGACGCGCCACCCCGCAGCGGGCCGGGCGTCCGCGTGGCTGCTCGCCAGCCGCCCGAAGACGCTCCCCGCGGCCGCCGCGCCGGTCGTGCTGGGCAGCGCCGTGGCGGCTTCGCTGGGCGGGTTCCGTGCCGGTCCCGCGGCGGCGGCCCTCGGCGGTGCGCTGCTGATCCAGGTCGGCACCAACTTCGCGAACGACGTCTACGACTTCGAGCGCGGCGACCGACACCGCGGACCGGCTCGGCCCGACGCGCGCCACCGAGGCGGGGTTGCTCACCCCGCGGCCAGGTGCGAACCGCGGCGTGGCGGTGGCCTTCGGGCTCGCTGCGCTGGCCGGGCTCTACCTGACCTGGGTCGCCGGCTGGCCGGTGATCGCGATCGGGCTGGCCTCGATCGCCGCCGGCGTTCGCGTACACCGGCGGGACCGTACCCGCTGGCGCACCACGGCCTCGGCGAGCCGTTCGTGATGCTCTTCTTCGGCTTCGTCGCGGTCGGCGGCACGGCCTTCGTCCAGCTCGGCACCGTCCCCGCGGCGGCCTGGTGGTGCGGGCTCGGGGCCGGCGCGCTCTCGACCGCGATCCTCGTCGTCAACAACGTCCGCGACGCCGGCGACCGACCGGCGCGCGGGCCGGCGCACGCATTCCGGCCCGGCTCGGGCGGCGCGCCGGCGTGATCGAGTACGCCGCCTTCCTCGCGCTGGCCTACGTCGCGCCGCCCGGGCTCGTGCTCGCGGCGGGCGCGCCGCGCGGCTGCTGGCTGGCCTGCGCCTCGCTGCCGCTCGCGCTCGCGCTGGCTCGGGCGCGTCGCGACCCGGTCCGACGGCCCGGCGCTCAACGGCGCGCTCGCCGGGACCGGCGGGCTGCTGGTGCTCTACGCGGGGCTGCTGACGATCGGGCTGCTCTCGTGAAGGTCACGGTCGCGGCGCTCGAGACGGTGCGGGGCGAGCTGCGGCACGCCTCGTCCAACTCGCGGATGCGCTGGGCCGAGCGCAGCGGCGTGCTGCTGGCGCTGGCGAGCGACGACGGGAACTTCGGCCAGGGTGAGGCCTCGCCCCTGCCCGGGCTGTCGCCGGAGACCGCGGACGAAGCCTGGCGCGCGCTGGCCCGGCTGGCCGGCCACGCCTTTCCGTGCGAGCTCGACCTCTGCCTGCCGATCGTGCCGCAGGTCGCGGCGTTCCTGCGCGAACACGCGCCCGCGCTGCCGTCCGTCCGGTTCGCGATCGAGACCGCGCTGCTCGACCTCGCCGGGCAGCGGCTGGGCCTTCCGCTCTCGACGCTGCTCGCCGGAAGCTGGCCGACCCGCTCCGTCCCGCTGGCCGCGCTGCTCGACGGCGAGACCGTGGAAGAGCTCGAGGCCGGCGCCCGCGCGGCGCGGCGCGGCGCGTTCGCGGCGGCCAAGGTGAAGGTCGGCCGCGCCTGGCGCTTCGAGGCCGAGCTCGAGGCGCTCGAGCGGGTCCGCGAAGCGCTCGGCCCGCGCGTTGCGTTGCGGCTCGACGCCAACGGCGCCTGGTCGCGCGCCGAGGCCCCGGTGCGGCTTGCGGCCCTCGCGCGCTTCCGGCCGGAGTTCGTCGAGCAGCCGGTCCCGGCGGACCAGCTTCCCGGCCTGCGCGACGCGCCGGTGCCGCTGGCCGCCGACGAGACGCTGGCGCTCGAGGGGGGCCTCGCCCGGTTGCGGGCCGAGGGCGGCGCCCAGGTGGTGGTGCTCAAGCCGACGGTGCTCGGGGGCCTGTTGCGCTGCCGTGCGCTCGCGGCCGAAGCGCACGGCTCGGGGATGCAGGTCGTCGTCAGCCACGCGCTGGAGGGCCCGCTGGCGCTCGCCGCGGCCGCCGAGCTGGCGCTGTCGCTCGACCCCGCGCCGCTGGCCTGCGGCCTCGCGCTGCACGCCGGGCTCGATGCGTGGCCGGATGCCGCCGTGAAGCAGATCGCCGGAAACTCGATCGTTCCGGCACCGGTGCGCGGACTCGGCGTGCCGCGGTTCGCGGGCAATCCGTGAGCCTGTCGGTCCGGGAGGCGGCGCGCGAGCGCCCGGAGGGCGACGCGCTCGTCGCCCCCGCCGGGACGCTCTCGTGGCACGCGCTCGCCGGCGCGGTCCGCGCGGACGCCGCGCGCCTGGTCGCGGAGGCGGGCCTCGGCGCAAGCGGCGGGCCGCTGCGGGTCGCCCTCACCGCCCGCGGCGACGCGCCGACGGTGGTGCGCCTGCTGGCCCTGATCGAGCTCGGGGTCCCGTTCGCGCCGATTCACCCGCGGCTGGCCGCGCCGGAGCGCGCGGCCCAGCTCGACGGCCTGGCGCCGATGCTCGACCTCGACGGGCTCGAGCCGACCGACCCGTTTGCGGCCGCCGCGGCCCGCGACACGGCACCTCCCGCCCGGTTCCCGGCCGGCGGCGACGACGAGCGGCCGCTGGCGCTGGTCTTCACCTCGGGGACCGGCGGTGCGGCGCGCGCGGCGGTCCTCAGTCGCCGGGCGATTTCTGCGGCAGCGGCCGCGAGCGCGGCCCGGCTCGGCTGGCGCGACGACGACCGCTGGCTGCTCGCGCTCCCACTCGCGCGCGTCGGCGGACTCTCGATCGTCACGCGCTGCCTCGCCGGCCGGCGCGCGGTCGTGCTCCCCGACGATCCGTCGCCCGAGGCCCTGGCGGCGGCCTGCCGGGAGCGGCGGGTGACACTGGCCTCGTTCGTTCCCGCGCAGCTGGCGCGGCTGCTCGAGCTGGACCCGCCGTGGAGCAGCCCGCTGTTCACGCCGCACGCACCGCCCGCGGCGTTGCGCGCGGTGCTGCTCGGGGGCGCGACGGCGTCCGCGGCACTGCTCGACGCCGCGCGCGCGCGGCAGGTCCCCGTCCTGCCGACCTACGGCATGACCGAGACCTGCGCGCAGGTCGCGACCGTCCCGCCCGGCCTGCCGGCCGATCCGGCAAACGGCTGCGGGCCGCCGCTCCCCGGCGTCGAGCTGCGGATCGCCGGCGGCCGGATCGAAGTCCGCGGCCCGACGCTGTTCAGCGGCTACGAGCCGCCGGCCGGCCGGCCGTTCCCTGCCGACGGCTGGTTCGCGACGCGCGATCTCGGCCGCCTCGACGAGCGCGGGTTCCTGCACGTCAGCGGGCGCCTGGACGAACTGGTCATCGTGGGTGGGGAGAACGTCGATCCCGGCGAGGTCGAGGCCGCCCTCGCAGATTCCCCCTGGGTCGCGGCCGCCCTGGCGTTCGGCGTCCCCGACCCGGCGCTGGGCGAAGTGGTCGGAGCGGCGCTGGTCCGGGGCGCCGGGCCGAAGCCCGACGACGACGCGCTCGCCAGCTGGCTCGCCGCGCGGCTGGCGCCGTTCAAACGGCCGCGTCGCCTGGCCTGGGTCGACGCGCTCCCGCAGACTCCGGACGGGAAGCCGGATCGCCGCGGCGCGGCGGCTGCGGCTCGCCGCGTGCCTGCGCCCGTTCCGCGGCTGAGACGGGGCGGGATGGGAAACTCCCGCGAACCGAAGTAACCTCTCGCGCGATGCGCTGGCGCCACCGGGCGACCGCGCCCGGAGGACCCATGAAAGCGATCCGCATCTCCCTCTTGCTCGCCGTCGCGGCCGCGCTCGCCGCGCCCGTCCTGGCCGATTCGGTCATCACGATGAAGTCCCACTCCGACCCGATCATGGGCCAGCCGGCCCGCGACGAGACGACGACGACGTGGGTCGGCAAGGACCGCATGGCCCGCCTCGGCGGCGACACCTCGTTCATCATCCGCTCCGACCAGAAGAAGCTCTACATCATCGATCCTGTCGCCAAGACCTACTCCGAACTCGACCTGCCCGGTCGACATGACGAAGTACTTCCCGCCCGAGATGCAGGCCCAGATCGGCGCGATGATGCAGCAGATGAAGATGACCGCGAAGATCACGCCGACCGCCGAGGCCAAGAAGATCGGCGCCTGGAACACCAAGCTCTACAAGGCCGAGATCGCGAACGCGATGGGGATGAAACTGGACATCGACATGTGGGTCTCCAAGGACCTCGGGATCGATGCGACGGCCTACCGCGAACTGGCGAACAGCCTGCAGGGTCTCCAGCTCGGGTTCGAGGACGTGGCCAAGGAGATGGCCAAGATCGACGGCATCTCCGTCCTCACCGAGACCACGATGAGCATCATGGGCAACACGATGAAGAGCCGCGAAGAAGTCGTCTCGGCCGAGACCAAGGCCGCGCCGGCCGGGACATACGACGTCCCGGCCGGGCTGACCAAGGAGACGTTCAACCCGATGAAGGGGGCCCAGAAGGCAGGGGGCGGCGGGAAGTAGCTTCCGCCCGCCTCGCGAGCTCGCGACGCTCCCGCGACGAGCCCGGCGCCCGCGCCGGGCTCGTTCCGTTTCAGGCTCCCAGCGCCCGGAACAGGCGCAGCCAGTCCTCCGGGAACGGCACCCGCTCGAAGCTCCCCCCGTCGACCGACACGTGGACGGTCTGCACCAGCGCGACGACCGCCCCGCCTTCGCGTTCGAGCCGGTGGGCGACGACGGCTTCCGTCGCCGCGACCCGCGCGAGCACCGGTCCGGCGACGAGCCGGTCACCGAAGCGCAGCGGGGCGAGGTAGTCGGCTTCGGCGTGCCGGATCGGCGCGAGGTGACGGCCCTCGCGCAGGATCCGCGGCAGGTCCATCCCGCCCGCGGCGAGCGTCGTCATGAAGGCGTCGTGGGCGTACTCGAAGAAGCGGGCGAAGAAGACCACCCCCGCGGCGTCGACGTCCTGCAGCCGGACCGAGAGCGGGTGGCGGTGGGCTCCGGCGGGCGCCGCCAGGATCTCCTCGCGCGAAAACAGCGGGACCGGCATCGTGATCTCCCGTGCGTTCAATCGCCCGCGATCTCGCGCAGCGCCTGCTCGACGAGGTCGCGGAGCAGCGCGGCGAAGAGCGCGGGCTGGTCGAGAAAGGGCCAGTGCCCGGAGGGGGCGATCGAGATCGTCGGCACGCCGGCCAGGCGCAGCAGCTCGTGCGAGCGGGCGCTCGCCCCGCCCGGGGCGCCGGCGACGTAGTACTTCGGCATCGGGAGCGCGGCGAGGCGCGCCGCCAGGTCCTCGGCGTGCGACAGCGCGACCAGGTCCAGCGAATGGCGGTGGAACACGCGCGGATCGGCCAGCCGGAGGCTGGCGTAGTAGCCGCGCTGGGCCCGCTCGTTGCGCCCGGTGCGGTAGACCGCCTCGCGCAGCCGCTCGAAGCCGCCGGCGAGGAATTCGTCCAGCGACTCCGCCGCGGCCCGGCCGGAGAAGACGGCATCGGCCCCGGCCTTGTTCCCGTCGACGTCGACGAGCGCCAGGACCAACTCCGGGTGGCGCTCGGCGAGCAGCTGCCCCAGCACGCCGCCGAGCGAGTGGCCGACGATCACCGCCGGCTCGCCGCCGCGGCGGGTCCAGAACCGGGCGAGCGCCTCCACCGTCTCGTCGATCGAGGAAGCCCGGTCCGGCCAGGGGCTGCGTCCGTAGCCGGGCAGGTCCGGGGCGACCTGGCGGTACGATGCGAGATCCGGCGCGACGAGCAGCCCTTCGAACGAGAGCCCGGACTCGCCCAGCCCGTGGATGTAGAGGATCGTCGCCCGCGCGCCGGACGGTCGCATCTCCCGCACGAACCAGCCGTGCTCGACCGACTGCAGCCAGTGCAAGGCTCCTCCCCGGCGGCGACTCAGTACTGGATCAGCGACCCTTCCTGCTTGGCGCGCCGCACCGCGATCCGCGCGCCGAAGAGCCCGAGGGGCACCAGGACCGCGGAGAAGGCGAGCAGCGCCAGCAGGTCGGGGGCCAGGGTCGCGAGGTCGCGACCCTGGAGCAGCGCTCCCCGCACCGCGTTGTTGGCGTAGAAGACCGGCACCAGGTTGGAGATCCAGCTGATGTTCGCCGGGAGCGCCTGCTGCGGGATGATCACGTTCCCGAACAGCAGCGAGAGCGAGGTGATGACGAAGTCGAGCGGGTTGCCGCGCTTGAAGTAGAGCACGAACCCCGCCGAGAGGATCCCGATCCCCGACAGCGCGAGCGACGTCAGGACGACGGCCAGCACCGCGCCCACGAGGCTTCCGAGCTCGAGCCGCACGCCGAACACGAAGACGCCGAAGACCAGGTACGCGGCGGCCTGCAACCCGGCGTAGAGGTAGCTGTAGGCCGACGAGGCCAGCACCAGGTGGCCGAGCCGGGCCGGCGTGACGAGCATCGCCTCGAGCGTGCCGGTCGCCTGCTCGGAACGGATCGACGAGCTGAAGGAGTGGAGCGAGACGTCGAGGAAGCGGTTCACCATCAGCCCGACGAGGGCGAAGCTGTAGTAGTCGAGGCCGCCGGTCTGGGAGGCCAGCCGCGCCGGATCGGCCGACGAGGTGATGAAGCGCGCCATGAAGTACCAGACGGTGGCGCTGACGAACAGCCCGATCGCCGAGAGCAGGAAAGCGAGCCGGTAGGAGACCTCGGTCTGGAGATCGCGCAGCAGGAACGCCCAGACGATGCGCGGGAAGTTCCTCACGGCGTGCCTCGCTGCCCCGCCGCGGCGGCGACGGGGCCGGTGCCGGCCCCCCGTTCCTCGACCAGCTCGCGGAAGACGGTCTCGAGTTCCGGCTCTTCCGGTTCGGCCGCGAGGATCCGCGCCCCGGCCGCGCCCAGCTCCTTCAGCACGGGGTCGAGCCCGGCCTCGTCCCGGGTCAGCCGCACCAGCAGCTCGACGGCGCCGTCATCGGCCTCCTTGCGCGCCAGCACCTGGCCGGCGGCCAGCGCGGCCGGCACCGTCCCGGCCAGCCGGAGGCGATAGACGATCCCGCCCAGCCCGCGGTGCCGCAGTTCCTCTGGCGTCCCCTCGGCCCGCAGCTCTCCCCGGGCGATCACCACCACGCGATCGCACAGCTCCTCCGCTTCGCGCAGGTTGTGCGTGGCGAGCAGGATCGTCTTGCCGTCGCGGCGGTGCAGTTCGTCGCGGATCCACTCGCGCTGGAGCGCGGCGCTGACCGGGTCGAGGCTGCGCGTCGGTTCGTCCATCAGGACGACCGGGGGATCGGCCAGCAGGGCCCGGGCGATCGCCAGCCGCTGCTTCATGCCCGACGAGAAGTCGGAGAAGCGGCGGTTGGCGTCGGCCGACAGCTGGACCTTCTCCAGCAGCGCGGCGACCCGGGCCGTGCGGGCGGATCCGGCCAGGCCGTGCAGGCGCGCGAAGAAGTCGAGGTTCTCGCGCGCGGTCAGGCGCCAGTAGAACGACCGCTCGTCGCCGTGAACGAGCCCGAGCTGGTCCGGCAGGCGCGGGTCGCCGGCGGGCACGCCGAACAGTTCCGCCCGGCCGCTCTCGGGCAGGACCAGGCCGCAGAGGATCTTCAGGAGCGTCGTCTTGCCGGCGCCGTTCGGCCCGAGCAGCCCGACCAGCGCGCCCTCCTGGACCGTGAAGTCGACCCCGCGCAGCGCCTCGACGCGCTCGGGGCGCCGGAACGGCGCGCGCGCGATCTCCCGCATCGTCCGCTTGCGCGGGAAGGACTTGACCAGGCCGGCGACGACGACGGCGGCACGGGGGGCGGGATGCGCGGGGCGGCTCGAGGTCACGGAGCGCAAGGATATCGAAATTCCGGCGCGCCGCGACGCCGCGCCTTTCGAGGCGGACGTGCGTGCCGCAGGCGGCCCGCTGCGGCGCCCGGCCCGGCGCGCATGTCGGCGCGCATGTCGGCGACGCACCGTTGCCCTTTCGGTCCCGGTCGACTACCATTCCGCGCTGTTGACGGGGTCGGAGAGAGATCGCCACCCTCTCCGACGGAGGATGTTTTGCCGGACACGGTCGTCGTGATCCCGGCCCGCTGGGGCTCTTCGCGCTTCCCCGGCAAAGTTCTCGCTACCCTCGGATCCCGCCCCCTCCTGCTCCACGTCTGCGAGCTGGCGCGGCGGGCGACGAGCGTGCGCGAGATCGTCGTCGCCACCGACGACGACCGGGTGGCCGCGGCCGCCACGGGCGCCGGGTTTCGCGCGGAGCTGACGCGCGCCGACCACGCGAGCGGGACCGACCGCGTCGCGGAGGTCGCGTCGCGCCTGTCCCACGAGATCGTGATCGGCCTCCAGGCCGACGAGCCGTTTCTCGCCCCCGCCGACGTCGACGCGCTCGCGGGCGCGCTGGCCGAGCCCGACGGGCCGGCGCTGGCGACGCTCGCCGTGCCGCTGGTCGAGTCGTCGGAGTTCGCCAACCCGAACGTCGTGAAGGTCGTCACCACGCCGGGCGGACGCGCGCTCTACTTCTCGCGCTCGCCGATCCCCTACCCTCGGCCGGCCCAGGGCGCGCTCCCCTTCCCGCCCGCCGGGCCCGCGCCCGGCGTGACCTGGCGCCACGTCGGGGTCTACGGCTGGCGGCGCGAGTCGCTCCTGCGCTTCGCCTCCATGGGCCCCTCGTCGCTGGAGCGGACGGAAGGGCTCGAGCAGCTGCGGGCGCTCGAGGCCGGCTGGCACGTCGCCGTGCTCCGCGCGCTGGGGGAGCCGTTCAGCGTCGACACACCCGAGGACCTCTCCCGCGCCGAGCAGCGGCTCGCGCGGCGGACCGGAGAAAGCAGCCGATGAACCGTCGCGAGGACACGCGCTACATCTTCGTCACCGGGGGCGTCACCTCGTCGCTGGGCAAGGGCCTGGCCGCGGCCTCGATCGCCAACCTGCTGGAGTCGCGCGGCTTCAAGGTGCAGATCCAGAAGCTCGACCCCTACATCAACGTCGACCCCGGGACGATGAACCCGTTCCAGCACGGCGAGGTCTTCGTGACCGAGGACGGCGCCGAGACCGACCTCGACCTGGGGCACTACGAGCGCTTCACCTCGATCACCACCGGCCAGCGCAACAACTACACCACGGGCCGGATCTACAACCAGGTGATCGAGCGCGAGCGGCGCGGCGACTACCTGGGCGGGACGGTCCAGGTCATCCCGCACATCACCGACGAGATCAAGCGCGCGATCCGCGACCTGGCCAACGGCCACGAGATCCAGCTGGTCGAGATCGGCGGGACGGTGGGCGACATCGAGTCGCTGCCGTTCCTCGAGGCGATCCGGCAGTTCCGGCTCGAGGTCGGCCCGCAGCGCGCCATTTTCATCCACCTGACGCTGGTCCCCTGGCTGCCGGCGGCCCACGAGCTGAAGACCAAGCCGACCCAGCACTCGGTCAAGGAGCTGCGCGCGATCGGGATCCAGCCCGACGTCCTGCTCTGCCGCTGCGACCGGCCGCTGCCGCACGACGTGCGGGCCAAGATCGCGCTGTTCTGCAACGTCAGCGAGGACCAGGTCATCGCCGCGCCCGACGTCGCCAGCATCTACGAGGTCCCGCTGCGCTTCTCGGCCGAGGGGATCGACGAGATCATCTGCAAGCTGCTCGACCTCCCCTACCGCAAGCGCAACCTCGCCCCCTGGGAAGAGCTGGTCTCCCGCGTCAAGAACCCCGTCGACACGGTGACGATCGGGATGGTCGGCAAGTACGTCGCCTACGAGGACTCGTACAAGTCGCTCAACGAGGCGCTGCGCCACGGCGGCTTCGCGCACAAGATCAAGGTCGAGCTGGAGTTCCTCGAGGCCGAGAAGTTCGAGTCCGCCGACCCCGGAACGGAGCTGTCCCGGCTCGACGGCGTGCTGGTCCCGGGCGGGTTCGGGATCCGGGGAATCGAGGGGATGATCCGCTCCATCACCTACGCCCGCGAGCAGGGGATCCCGTTCTTCGGGATCTGCCTCGGGATGCAGTGCGCGACGATCGAGATGGCGCGCAGCCTGCTGGGCCTGCGGCGCGCCAACTCGACCGAGTTCGACCCCAACACGCCCGACCCGGTGATCGACCTGATGGCCGAGCAGCGCGACATCGAGGCCAAGGGGGGACCATGCGGCTGGGCGCCTATGCCTGCCGGCTGACGCCGGGAACGCTGGCCCACCAGCTCTACGGCCGGCCCGAGGTCAGCGAGCGCCACCGCCACCGCTACGAGTTCAACAACGCCTACATGGAACGGCTGCGCGAGGCCGGCGTCGTCTGCTCGGGAATCAACCCCGACCGCAACCTGGTCGAGATCATCGAGCGGCCCGATCACCCGTGGTTCCTGGCCTGTCAGTTCCACCCCGAGTTCAAGAGCCGCCCGCTGGTGCCGCACCCGCTGTTCCGCGGGTTCGCCGGCGCGGCGCTGCGCCGCAAGCGGGAACGCGGCGGCGTGAACCCGGTCGTGGTCGCGCCGGTGCCGCCGGTCGCAGTCGGTCCCGGGGCCGTCGCCGGCGGCGACGGCCCGCTGCTGGTCATCGCCGGCACCTGCGTCGTCGAGAGCCGCGAGAGCGCGCTCGCCCACGCGCGGGCCCTGGCCGGCATCGCGCGGGACCTCGGGCTGCCGCTGGTCTTCAAGGCCTCCTACGACAAGGCCAACCGGACCTCCGTCGAGTCGTTCCGCGGCCCCGGCGTCGAGGAGGGGCTGGCGATCCTGGCCGAGGTCCGCGCCGAGACCGGGCTGCCGCTCCTGACCGACGTCCACGAGGCCTCCCAGTGCGCGGCCGCCGCGGCGGTGGTCGACGTGCTGCAGATCCCGGCCTTCCTCTGCCGGCAGACCGACCTGCTGCTCGCGGCCGCGGCCACGGGGCGCGCCGTCAACGTCAAGAAGGGGCAGTTCCTGGCCCCGGAGGATGCCGAGCACATCGTCGGGAAGCTGCGCTCCGGGGGTGCGCGCGGGGTCCTGCTCACCGAGCGCGGCACCACCTTCGGATACCACGACCTCGTGGTCGACTTCCGCTCGATCCCGACGATGCGCGCGCTCGGCGTCCCCGTCGTCTTCGACGCCACGCACGCGGTCCAGCGCCCCGGCGGACGGGGCACGGCCTCCGGCGGCGACCCGCAGCACATCCCGACCCTCGCGCGGGCGGCGGTCGCGGCCGGGGCCGACGCCGTGTTCCTCGAGGTCCACCGCGACCCGGCGCGCGCCCTCTCCGACGGGCCCAACGCGCTGCGGCTGGACCTCGTCGCGGAGCTGCTCGGCTCGCTGCGCGCGATCCACCGCCTCGTGCGCGCGGGCTCCCCGCCGGACGGTCTCCCGAGGGCGGGACGATGAGGCACGCCGAGGGGCGGCGCGTGATCGAGGCCGAGGCCCGCGCGCTCGCCGCGCTGGCCGAACGGCTCGGCCCCGTCTTCGACGACGCGGTCGAATCGATCCTGGGCTGCCGCGGGCGGGTCGTGCTGACCGGAATGGGCAAGAGCGGCCTCGTGGCGCGCAAGATCGCGGCCACGCTGGCTTCGACCGGCACGCCCGCGCTGTTTCTCCACCCGGCCGAGGCGATCCACGGCGACCTCGGGATGATCGTCAGGGGGGACGTCGTGGTCGCGCTCTCGCAGAGCGGCGAGACGGCCGAGATCCTCGGCGTGGTCGAGACGGTCCGGCGACTCCAGGGGAAACTGCTCGTGATGACCGGCCGCGCCGGGTCGACCCTCGGCCGCGAGGCCGACCTGCTGCTCGACACCTCCGTGGCGGAAGAGGGCTGCCCGCTCGGCCTGGCCCCGATGGCGAGCACGACCGCGATGGCCGCGCTCGGCGACGCCCTGGCCGCCGCGCTGATGGTCGCGAAGGGGTTCTCCGAGGAGGACTTCGCGCGGCTCCACCCGGGCGGCCGCCTCGGCCGCAGGCTGGCCCGCGTGCGGCAGTTCATGCACACCGGGGAGGCCGTGCCGCGGGTCGGGCCGGCGACCACGATGGGCGAGGTCGTGCTCGAGATGAGCCGCAAGCGGCTGGGGTCGACGGCGGTCGTGGACGGGGCCGGCCGGCTGCTCGGAATCGTGACGGACGGCGACCTGCGACGCCTGCTGCAGCGCGACGCGACCCCGCTCGACCGCACCGCGGCGGAAGCGATGACCGCCCGGCCGACCACGATCGCGGCCGACGCGCTGGCCTCGGCGGCCCTGGCGCTGATGGAGGAGCGGAAGATCACGATGCTCCCCGTCGTGGCCGCGGACGGAACGCTGGAGGGGATCGTGCAGATCCACGATCTCTGGGGCACGCAGCTCTTCTGAAACCCGGGCCGGCCGGCGGCCGGTCGCGTTTCCGGCGCGTTTTGGTATCGTGGGCCCCATGGACCGGACCGGTCTCATGCAGCACGCCGCCCGGGTGCAGCTCCTGCTGTCGGACGTCGACGGAACCCTGACCGACGGGTTTCTGTACTACGTCGGCGAGGAGGTCGGGCTGCGCTTCTCGGTGCGCGACGGCCTCGGCCTCGTGATGGCACGGCGCGCCGGGCTCGTCACGGGCGTCGTCTCGATGCGCGGCACCCCGTCCGTCCGCCACCGCGCGGAGGACCTCCGGCTGGACGAGGTGCACCTCGCGGTCGACGACAAGGCCTCGGTCCTGAGAGAGATCCTGGCGCGGCGGGCGATCCCGCGCGAGGCGGCCTGCTACATCGGGGACGACCTCAACGACCTTCCCGCCTTCGCCGAGGTCGGGCTGTCCGTCGCCGTCGCCGACGCGGCGGAGGAGGTCCGGCACGCGGCAGCGTTCGTCACCGGCCGGCCGGGAGGCGCCGGGGCCGTGCGGGAGGTGGTCGACCTCCTGCTCGCGGCACGGGCCGGGAGGGAGCCGTCATGCGGGTCCTGATCTTCCTCCTCGCCGCGGGATTCGCGATCGTCGTGCTCTGGGTGGCGCTGGCCAATGCCGGCCAGGAAGTCACGCTGACGCTCGGCGCGGGCGGGGTGACGCGGACCCTCTCGATGGCCGAGGTGATCTTCGGCAGCGTGCTGGCGGGGGTCTTCTTCATCGGGCTGCTCGCCGTGGTCGAGGGGATCACGCTCCGGGTCGAGAACCTGCGGCTGAAGCGGCGCCTGCACCAGCTCGAGGAGGAGATCCTCGACCTGCGCAATCTCGCGATCTCCGGCACCGGCGCGCTGTCGTCGGGGCGCGGCGCCGACGCCGTCCCGGCCTCCTCCAACGTGCTCCTGCCCGACGACGAGCCATGAGCGCGCTGCTGCTCCTGTTCGCCTTTCTCGCCGGGGTGATGGTCAGCGTGCTCGTCACCTCGCTGGTGGTGCACCTGCGGCCCGTGCGCGACGCCGGCGGCCCGTCGCGCACGCTGGCCGAGCGCGCGATCGCGGAGATCGTCGCGGAGGATCACCCCGCCGCCGCCGCCGCGCTGCGGCACGCGGTCGAAGGCGGGCCGGGCGAACAGGACCTCTACCTGCTGCTGGCCGACCAGCAGCTTCGCGCCGGCGACGCCGCGCGGGCCGCCCGCACGCTCGAGGTCCTGCTCGCGCGGCGCGACCTCCCCGACCGCACCCGCGCCGCCGCCCTGCTGCTGCGCGCCCGGGGTCTCGAGTGCGCCGGCGATCTCGAAGCGGCGCTGGCCGGCTGCGAGGAAGCGGCCGCCGCGGCGCGCGACTGGGCGCCGCCGCTGGTCGCGCTCGAGCAGCTTCAATCGCGCCTCGGCCGGCTGCGCGACGCGGTGGCGACCGGCGGGCGGCTGGCCGCGATCGACCGCGAGCGGGGACGGCTCATCTCGGCGCGGAGGCGGGTGCTGCTGGCGCGCGAGCTGCTCGCGGACGGGCTGCCGCGGGAGGCGGCGCGCGAGGCCGAGCGCGCCCTCGCGGAGTCGCGTCCGCTGCCGGCGGCGGAGATGGCCCTGGGCGACGCGCTCTACCAGTCGCGGGACGCCAAGCGTGCGCGCGAGGCCTGGTTGCGCGCCGCGCTCGAATCGCCGGCCCTGGCGCCGCTCGTCGTCGACCGGCTCGAGGACCTGGAGGCTCCGGCGGGCGGACGCGACGCGGCGCGCCAGTTCGCGCGCGACGCGCTGTCGCGCGATCCCGAGGGTCCGGCCGCGTGGCGCCTGGCCGGGTGGCTGGCCGACGATGCTCTGCGCCGCGGACAGGTCGCGGAGGCCCGCGGCGCCGTGGAGCGGATCGAGCAGCTCGCGCCACGCTCGTCCGCGGTCCCGCGGTTGCGGGGGCGGCTCGCGCTGCTCGAGGACGGCACGACGAGCCGCGCGCTGGTCGCGCTGCGAACGCACTGGGAAGGGACCGGCGGCTGGGGCGATCCGTGGCGCTGCCAGCGCTGCGGGCTCAGCGTCGCCGAGTTCGAGTGGCGCTGCCCTTCGTGTCGCGCCTGGGAGTCGCTGGCGTAGCCTGCTAGAGCAGGTTCAGCTGCGCTTCAATGGCCGACAGGCGCTGCGGCGCGACGAGGTCGCGCACCATCGCCAGTTCCTCGCGGACCAGGCCTCCCAGCGGCTCGGCCGGCGCGCCGTCCCAGCGGTCGCGGAGCGCGCACGCGAGCGCCTCGCGATCGAAGACGCCGTTGCGGTCGAGCACGATCCCCTCGAACGGAGCCCCGGCCGGCCCCAGCCGGCGGACGCAGGCCACCACCAGGTTCCGCACCGCGGCGCCGATCTCGAGCCGCAGTTGCTGGTAGACCAGCGCGTGACGGCGGTTGAACGCCTCGACCGCGTCGAGCAGTTCGGGCGGCGGCGGCAGCGGCGGCGGCATCGCCAGCGGGCCGTCCTCGGCCCCGCCGCGCGTGGCGCGCTCGGCGGCAAGGGAGCGGGCCTCGGCGCCGAAGACGGCGCTGGTCAGCGGGCCGGTGGGCGAATGCTCGGCCTGGGCCATCTCCTCGGCGGTCAGCGGTTCCCACGGGAGCTCCGTGGAGGCCGGCGCCGGGACCGCCGGGGCCGAGACAGCGAGCGGGCCGGTCAACTCGGCCTCGCTCCACGGCATCGGCTCCCAGTCGGCTTCCTCGGCCGGTGGCGGCGGGGGCGGCTCGAAGAGGGCGGCGGTCGCGGGCTCGGGGTCGGGAAGGGGCTCAGAGGCCGAGGCCGGCGCAATCGCCTCGGGCGCGGCTTCGGCCGGGACCGCCAGCGGGGCGAAAAACGCCTCCTGGTAGCCCTCGATCGGGGTGGCCGACGGCTCGCCCAGCTCCATCGGAACCGAGGTCGCGAGGGCCGCCGGGTCCGGATACTCGTCGAACGTCGGCGGAAGGGGCTCCTCGTCGCCGGGCGTGGCGAGTTCGAACGCCGCCTCCAGCCAGGCCGGCGCGGCCGGGATCTCGGCCGCGGTGCCGCCGAACAGCTCGGGCGCGAGATCGGCGGCCGAGCGCGGCGGGGCCGCGGGCCCGGGTGTCGCGGGGAGTTCGGCTGCCGCAGGGAGTTCGGCTGCCGCGGGGTGCGCGGGGCCGGGCCGTTCGACATCGGGGGCGGCCGCGACCTGCTCCGTCCGCTCGATCACCCGCGCGGCGTCGAGGGCGCACAGCAACCGGCAAAGCTCGAAGTCGGCGTCCGGTCGGGCGGCGAGGATCTCGTCCACCGTGCGCGGCTCGGCCAGCAGCGCCACGACGTCCCACATCGCCGGACGAAGCGTCATCCGGTCGAGGCGGTCGAGATAGTCGGGCCGCAGCCGGTAGCAGGTCCCGGTGGAGCCGAGGCGCTCGGAGATCCGCTGCCACGCGGTCAGCGACTCCCACGCCGAGACGACCAGGTCCTCGGGCGCGATCCCCAGCAGGATCGACTCGTCGACCGTCACCTCGGGCTCGATCTCGTACTCGCCGGAGTCCCAGAGCACCAGGCCGCGCGCGACGGACATGACCTGCTCGCGCACGAACCGGTCGACGTCTTCGGGGAGCAGCACGCCGCGCTCGGCGAGCAGCATCCCCATCCGCTTGCCGGTGATCAGCTGCCGGACCGCTTCGTCCTGGTCCCGGTCGGAGATCACGCCCCGGCGGACGAGGTGCGCCGCGAGGCTCTGCTCCTGGTCCGAGGTCGAGGCGAACTCGACGCGTCCGTCGCGCAGGAAGAGAGCCCCCTCCTCCGCTTCGCGGAAGAGCCGCAGGGTCCCGCTGAATCGCCGATCGGCGAGGTCGAGCAGCAGGCCGCCGATTCCCGCCCTGCCGACCAGCCCCTCCTGCTCGGACGCGGCCGGGCTGCCCAGCGCGCGGCGATCGACGTGCTCGACGCGCCCGGTGATGTAGAGCGCCCACAGCGCGCGATAGATGTCGTGCGTCGGCGCGTAGACCGCGCTGCAGAGCTGGTCGACGCGCAGCGGCAGCTGCAGCTGCTCGAGGATCAGGCGCTCGGTCAGGCCCAGCCCCAGCGCATCGTCGCGCGAGGCCGGCGTTGCGCGGTAGACGGCGCGGCTGCCGCCGACGACCCGGCGCACCCAGTTCCAGTCCCGCACGCGCCGCGTACCGGCGAGGATCAGGTCCTCGATCGCAAGGTCGAGCGTGATCGTCTCGTGGAGCGGCAGCGCCGCACGCGTGACGCGCCAGGTTCCGTCGCGCCAGGCGAAGACCGAGAGCGCGATCTCGCGCACCTGCTCCTGGACCGCCCGCGGCAGGGCCGACGGGGCGAGGAACCCCAGCTCGACCAGCATCTCGCCGAGCCGGCGGCCACCGTCGAGCCGCTCGTCGGCCTCGAGCAGCGCGCCGAGCCGGACCTCTCCCCGGCGCAGCAGGAACGGGCCGAGCTGGTCCTCCGGGTCGCTGGAGGTCGCGAACACGACGCGGCCGTCGCGCAGCGCGAGGGTCTTGGTCACCCCCTGCCGCTCGAGCACCACGGCCCCCGTGTGCTGCTCCTGCGCCAGGCGCCAGAGCAGTTCGGGCACGGTGATCCCCTCGAGACGCCCCTCTGGGGCGATCCTCGCGTGGACGGGATCTCCTCCGGTCACCTGCACCTCACCGACGAGCAGTTCCATGAAGGAGAATCTGTTCCCCGAGGGTGGTCGAGGCCATATGTCATGAACCCTCGGCTTCCAAGTTCGTTCGCAGTTCTTCGAATGATACCGCCACCGTTCCCAGCTTTCCCACGGCGATGGCCGCCGCGGCATTCGCCAGCTCGGCCCCGGCCGCGAGCGGCAGCCCGGCGGCCAGCGCCGCCGCCAGGGTCGCAACCACCGTGTCGCCCGCCCCCGTGACGTCGTAGACCTCGCGCGCCCGGGCCCCGATGAAATGCGGCGCCCGATCGCGCTCGAGCAGCACCATGCCGTGCTCTCCACGGGTGATCAGCACCGCCTCGAGCGCGAGCCGCTCGAGGATCGCACGCGCGGCGCCGACCGCGTCGTCGTCGCTGCGGATCTCCCGCCCGGTCGCGCCCGCCGCCTCGAGCGTGTTGGGGGTGATCACGGTCGCCGGCGCATAGAGGCCGAAGTGACGCACCTTGGGGTCGATGACGACCGGCACCCCGCGGCGGCGTGCCGCGGCCAGGAGCGGCGCGAGCACCCGGCCGTCGAGCAACCCTTTCGCGTAGTCGGAGACGACGACCGCGTCGGTCGCATCGAGCGCGCCGAGGGCGCGCTCGAGCGCCGCCTCGGCCGTGGCTTCCGGGACCGGCGAGTCGTCCTCGCGGTCGAGGCGGAGCACCTGCTGGTGCCGGGCCATGACGCGGGTCTTCTCGACAGTGGGGCGCCCCGGGACCCGCACCAGCCCGCCGGCGTCGACGCCCCAGCCCGCGACCAGCGCCGCCAGCGCGTCGCCGGCGGCGTCGTCGCCGATCGCCGCGACGACGCTCGGACGGAGGCCCAGGGCGACGAGGTTGTGGACGACGTTGGCGGCGCCGCCGGCACGCGACTCCTCGCGCATCCAGCGCACCACCGGGACCGGCGCCTCGGGGCTGATCCGCTCGACCACGCCGACGACGTAGCGGTCGAGGATCACGTCCCCTACCACCAGCACCCGGCGACCCGCCAGGTGGCCGGCCGCGGCCGCGAGGTCCGGCCCCCTCACCGAGCGTCCTTCGGGCCGCCGTCCTCCGGCCGCCCCGACTCGGGCAGCATCTGGGGGATCCCATCGTCGATCGGGTAGACGACCCGGCAGCGCGCGCAGCGCAGGCCGTCGCCGCCGGCGGTCAGGGTGACCCTCTCGTGGCACCTCGGACAGGCCAGGACCTCGAGCAGCCAGGACTCGATCGGCGGCATGACGATTCCTCCGTGAACGCGGAACGGATAAGACTGCCAAACCCGAAGGGCGGGGGTCAAGTCGCACGGCGAGTCGCCTCGCCGGCGGGATCCCGCACCCACCGCTTCCGGGACGGACGGCGGGTGCGGCGTCCCGCCCGCGTCCCCCCCGCGGCAGCGTGGCCGGCGCCGGGACTCGACCCGATAATCCGGTCCCCATGCCCGCCGTGCCCCCGTTCCGCCCCGACGCTCCCCCGGCCCGGTTGCTCGCCGTCCGGCTCGGCGCCGTGGGCGACGTCGTGAGGACCCTGCCCGCCGTGCGCCTGCTGCGACGGACGTGGAGCGCGACCCGGATCGCCTGGGCCGTCGAGCCGGGGGCGGCACCGCTCGTCACCGGTCACCCCGACGTCGACGAGGTGATCGTGCTCGAGCGCCGCGCGCTCGGGGGGGGCGCCTGGCGCCACCCGGGGACCGCGCTCGGGACGCTGCGCCGATTCCGCGGCGCGCTCGCGGACTTCTCCCCCGCGCTCTCGCTGGACTTCCAGAGCTCGCTCAAGAGCGGGCTGGTGGCGCGGCTCTCCGGCGCTCCGGTGCGCGTCGGTTTCGACGCCCCGCAGGATCGCGAGGGGAGCCACCACTTCGCCAATCTCCGCGTCCTGCTCCCCGAGCCGCGCATCTCGAGGGTCCTGCGCGCCGCGGCCCTGGCCCGTGCAGCCGGCGCAGTCGACGGGCCGCTGATCGCCGACCTCGCGCTGTCCGAGGACGATCACCGTGCGGCGGAGCGGGAGCGCGCGCGTCTCGCGGGCGACGCGCGCCTGGTGGCGGTCGTACCGTTCAGCAGCCGCCGCCAGGCGTGGAAGCGCTACCCGGCCGAGCGCTGGGCGGCGATCGCTGCAGGCCTTGCCCGGCGCGGTTTCGCCGTCGCGATCGTGGGCGGTCCGGCAGAGCTGGACGACGCGCGCGCCCTCGCGGCCGCGGCCGGCCCGGGAGCGTTCCCGGCCGCGCCGTTGCCGCTGAAGCCGCTCGCCGCGCTGCTCGGCCGGGCCGGCCTCGTGATCGCCGGCGATACCGGCCCGATGCACCTCGCGTGGGCGGCGGGCGCACCGGTGATCGCGATCTACGGCCCGACCGACCCGGTGCTCAATGCCCCCTGGGGTGACGGCCACGTCATCCTCGCGCCGGACCGTCCGTCGGCGCGGCACGACGCCGACAAGTTCCCGGGGATCGGCCCCGACCTCGTTCTCGAGCACGCCCTCGCCCGCCTCGCCGCGGCGCCCGGGACGCGCTCGCCGGAGACGTCCTGATGCTGAAGCGTGCCCTGCTCGTGCTCGCGCCCCTCGCGGTGGCTGCCGGTTCCGCCCTTGCCGCCCCGCCGGCCGCGACGACCGCCCGTCCGGCGGAGAAGGGGCCCAGCCCCGAGACGATCGTCGAACTGCGCGGCCTGCTCGCCGCCGGCCAGTGCGGCGAAGTGCTGGCCCGGATCGCGACGCTGCCGAAGGAACCGCCGCAGGCCGACCTCCTCGTGTTCGAAGGGAACTGCCGGCTGCGCGAGGCGACCCGCCGCGAGAAGGTCTTCGATGCCGGCCTCTACGAGCGGGCGCGGATCGGGGCGGGCGGCGCAGCGCTCGATCCCGCCGCGACGGCGCGGTTCTACACCTGGGAGTTCACCTGGGACGGGCCGGCCCGCGACGCCGCTCTCGCGCTCTTCGACCGGGCCCTCGCGCTCCAGCCCGGACGCAACGACCTGATCGTCGGCACGGTCGCGGCCCGGCTCGAAGGGGGGCGGCCCGAGCAGGCGGTCGCGCTCGTCACCGCGAGCGCGACCCGGCTCGACGAGGCGGCGCGGGCCGATCTCTACCGGGTCGTGGAGGACCGGCTGGCGCTCGGCCGTGTCGAGGAAGCGTCCGCGCTGGCCGCCGCGCTCGTGGCGACCGCCCCCGCCTCGCCCGCGGCGCAGGCCGCCGAAGGGTCCGCCGCCCTCGCACGCCACGACCTCGCCGCCGCGGCGGCCGCGTTCGAGAAATCCGCCGCCGGCGGCACCCTGACGGTCGAGCAGGCCCGTGAGCTCGCGCTGCTGGCGATCCTCCGCCGCGACTGGACGGCGGCGGTCAACGCGCTGGCCCCGGTCGCGTCGAACTCCGCCGAGCTGACCACCTGGTTCGCGCTGGCGCGAGGCCGGGTCGAGCCGCGCTCGGCGACCCCGATCTGGCTCGAGGTCAAGCGCTCGCTGGCCAAGGTCGAGAAGCCCGACCCGCGTGCAACGGCCGTCGTCGAGTACTTCCTCGGGGCCTCGCAGGCCAGTCCGCCGCCGGCCCCCGCGGCACGCGTGCGCGCGGCCCGGCGCTTCCTCGACGGCCGCCTCTACGTGCCGGCGCTGGTCGAGGCCGATCGCGCGGTCTTCGAGGACCCGCAGTCGGTCGCGGGATTCAAGACGCTCGCCGATGTCTATCGCGGGCTGGGCTACCCCGAGCTGGCCATTCAGCCGATCGACTCCGCCCTCGCCGCCGCCGCGAAGGACCCGAACCAGGCCGGCTACGGCCTCGGCGAGCTGCAGCGCGAGCGGGCCGAGCTGCTGTTCGCGGCCGGGCGCAACGCCGAGGCGGCCGCGGCCTTCGAGCTGGCCGCGTCGCAGGGGGCGCCCGAGCCCTATGCGTTCGGCCTGGCGGCGCTCTCGTCGGGACAGCGCGAAACGGCGATCACGCAGCTCAAGGCGGCGGCGGCGGGAAGCGGCAGCGACGCCGCCGCGGCGCGCGCGAAGCTGACCGAGCTCGGCGTCGGGCCCTGACCGGGCTTCGCCCTGCGGGCTACGCCCGGCGGCGGGCCATCGGCCCGCCGCCCCGTTCAGCGGGCGGGAATCGTGCCCCCGGCGACCCCGGCCAGCAGGTAGAGCAGCTTCGCCGCGACGAATCCGTCCCAGAAGCCGGCGCCGATCTCGACCAGGTCGGCGCCGACGACGCGGCGGCCGGAACGCGCGACCTCGGCCAGCAGGTAGGTCGCCTCGCGCCAGCCGAGCCCTCCCGGGACCGGCGTCCCGGTCCCCGGGCAGAGCGAGGGCTCGAGGCCGTCGACGTCGAAGCTGATCCAGACCGACTCCGGCAGCGCGGCGACGATCTCGCGCGCCACGGCCGCGAACGGCTGGCCCTCGAACGCGCGCCGGGCGAGCTCGGCGTCGGTGAACCACAGCGCGCGCCCGCCGGCCGCGTCGCGGGCCGCGACCTCTTCCAGCGACAGGTCGCGCAGTCCGACCTGGACCAGGCACTCGATCGCGTCGAGCTCGAGCACCCGCCGCATCACCGAGGCGTGGGAGGTCTGCCACCCCTCGTAGGCGCCCCTCAGGTCGGCGTGGGCGTCGACCTGCAGCACGCCGAGCCCCGGCGAGCGCGAGGCTGCGGCCTCGATCGCGCCGAAGCTGACCGCGTGCTCGCCGCCGATCACCAGCGGCACGCGCGCGGAGTCGAGCGCCGCCAGCGTCGCGTCGCGCACCCAGGCCCAGACCGCCCGGCCGATCCGCTCGACCTCGGCGTGCGCCTCGCCGTCGCCGTCGCGGGCGCGCTCCGCGGCCGCGGCTGCCGCCTCGGAGAGGTCGGCGATCGCCTCCTCGAGCGGGAGCGCGCCGAGACCCAACCGCCACGGCTCGGCCGCGAGCGGATCGAAGAGGTCGACCTGCCCGGAGGCGTCAAGCAGCGCGCGCGGTCCTTCCCGGGTTCCGCCGCGCGACGAGACGGTCGCCTCGTACGGCACCGGAATCACCACGATGCGCGCCTCCTCGAGCGGCAGCGGGACGCCGAACAGCGCCCCCTCGACGGCCGCCGGGGCGTTCGGGTCGATCGGCCGCGGCGGGCGCGGCGGGGCGGCGGGGATCTGCGGCCGGGGGATCATCGCGGGTCGCTCCTTCCAGGTCGGACGTGGAGCCGGTCGCCGACCTGCAGCGCCGGGCCGGGCTCGAGGATCAGCATGATGCGGCGCGGATCGTCGCTGTCCACGGAACGCACCTGCGCGCTGCGCACATCCGGCCCGTGCCCGGAACCGAGCGCCACGGTCTCGCCGGCTGCGACGCCGGGGACGCGGTCGAAGACGACCTGCGCCCGCTCGCGCTGCTCGTCGACGGCGACGATGGCCGGCGCGGGCGGGCGCTCGGGCCCCCAGCTCTCGAAGCGCGGCGGCGCGCCGGGCGCGAAGCGCAGCGCGCGCCGCGTCGAGCGCCAGTCGGGCATCACGAGCAGCTCGAACGGCCGCGCGCCGCCGGTGTCGTAGCGCCGTTCCAGCTCGACGTGGAAGTGCCCCACCACGCCGCCGCCGAACCCGCGCGCCGCCAGGGCCCGCGCGTGGGCCGCGAGGTGCGCCTCCGGCAGGCGCGTCCGGTAGGCCGGGCCGCGGCCGCGCATCGCGCGCTCGATGCGCCGCACCAGCGCGCGGCCGGCGCGCGGCGGCAGCAGGCCGAACGCTCCCTGGACCGCGGCCGAGCGCGCCACCGCCCGCCAGCGGCGATAGGCGCGATCGTCGGCGTTGATCGCGTCGCCGTGCGTCAGGAGCCAGCGGCGCCCGTCGAACGGGCCGGCCTCGAGCTCGGCGGGGACGCTGTCGAAGGCGCGGCCCGCCCAGCGCTGCGCGCCGAACTCGCGGTTCCCTTCGACCAGCACGACCCGCGTCCCGCGCGCGCGGAGTGCCGCGCAGGCGTCGAGCACCGCGCGGTGGTGGGGCTCGACCAGGCTCTCGCGCGCCAGCCACGCGGCGAAGATGTCGCCGAGCAGCACGAGCGTCCCGGTGTCGTCGGCCCGCGCGGCGAGGAAGTCGCAGAAATCCTCGAGGTCCGGGTCGCCGGCCACCAGGTGCAGGTCGGAAGCGACGACCAGGTCGTCCGGGGGGCGGGGCGGTGCGCTCACGCTCCCTCCTCGTCGCGCGCCTCGGCGAGCCGTTCCAGGAACGCCGCGCGGAAGGCGGCGAACCCGCCGGCGGCGATCGCCGCACGCATCCGCCGCATGAGGTCGAGGTAGAACCACAGGTTGTGCACCGTTCCGGCGCGCGGGCCGAGCATCTCCCCTGCGTTGTAGAGGTGCCTCAGGTAGGCCAGCGAGAAGCGGCGGCAGACCGGGCAGCCGCAGTCCGGGTCGGGCGGCGCGGCCTCGTCGCGGTAGCGCGCGTTCCGGACGTTGATCAACCCGCGGGCGGTGAAGAGCTGCGCCGTCCGGCCGTGCCGCGTCGGCAGCACGCAGTCGAACATGTCGAAGCCGGCGCCGACGGCCTCGACCAGGTCCTCCGGGCGCCCCATCCCCATCAGGTAGCGCGGCCGGTCGGCGGGCAGCTTCGGACCGAAGGTGGCGACGATGCGCCGGACCTCGCCGCGCCCTTCGCCGACCGAGACGCCGCCCAGCGCGATCCCGTCGAACGCCTCGGCGGCGGTCGCGGCGAGGCTCTCTTCGCGCAGGTCGTCGAAGGTCCCGCCCTGCACGATCCCGAACAGCGCCGCCCCGGGATCGGTGCGCGCCGCGCGGTTCCGCGGCAGCCAGCGCCGCGTGCGCTCCATCGCCCGGGCCGCCTCTTCGCGCTGGCCGGGCGCGCCGGTGCAGTCGTCGAGCGCCATCATGATGTCCGAACCGAGCGCCTGCTGGATCGCGATCGACGACTCCGGCGTCAGGCGGCGCGGCGAGCCCTCGACGTGGTCGAGGAAGGTGACGCCGTCGTCGTCGATCGTCCGCCGGCGCGCGAGCGAGAAGACCTGGTAGCCGCCGGAATCGGTCAGGATCGGCCCGTCCCAGCCGGCGAAGGCGTGCAGTCCGCCGAGCTGCCGCACCAGCGCCTCGCCCGGCCGGACGTGCAGGTGGTAGGTGTTGGCGAGCACGATCTCCGCGCCCAGCTCGCGGACCTCGTCCGGCATCAACCCCTTGACCGACCCGGCGGTGCCGACCGGCATGAACGCCGGCGTCGCGACCGCGCCGCGGCGCGTCGAGAGCGTCCCCGTGCGCGCCGCGCCGTCGGTGGCCCGGATCACGAAGGCGAGGGCCGGCATCAGAGCACCAGCATCGCGTCGCCGTAGCTGTAGAAGCGGTACCCCGCGGCGATCGCTTCGCGGTAGGCGTCGAGCACCCGCTCCCGCCCGGCGAAGGCGGCGACGAGCATGAGGAGCGTCGAGCGCGGCAGGTGGAAGTTGGTCACGAGCGCGTCGACGAAGCGGAAACGGTAGCCCGGAGAGACGAACAGCGCGGTCTCGCCCGCCCCCGGCTCGGGCGCGCCGTCGCCGCGCGCGGCGCGCGACTCGAGCGTACGCACGACCGTCGTGCCGACCGCGACGACGCGCCCGCCGCGCGCGCGCGCCGCGGCGATCGCGTCGCACGCCGGCAGCGGGAGCGTGAAGCGTTCGCGGTGCAGCGCGATCTTCTCGGTGCGGTCCACGCGCACCGGCCGGAAGGTCCCTTCCCCGACGTGCAGGGTCAGCGTGGTGTGCGCGATTCCCGCCTCCTCGAGCCGGGCCAGCAGGCCCGGGGTGAAGTGTAGCCCGGCGGTCGGCGCCGCCAGGGCCCCTTCCTCGGCGGCGAAGACGGTCTGGTAGCGCTCGCGATCGCGCGCCAGGCGCGGGTCGTCCGGCGCGCGGCGGATGTACGGGGGCAGCGGGAGCCGGCCGTGCGCGGCGGCGAGCGCCGCGACCGTTCCGGGGCCCTCGATCCGCACCAGCGCCTCGCCCGCCGCGTCCCCGGCTCCCGGGTCGCCGAGCAGCTCGGCGGTGTACCCGCCGGGCAGGGTCAGCGGCTCGCCGCGACGCGGCGCGCGCGAGGCGCCGACGAGCGCGCGCCAGCACTCGGCGCGCCCGTCCACCCCGGCCGGCTCGAGCAGCAGCAGTTCGACCCGGCCGCCGGTCGCGCGGCGTGCGAAGAGGCGGGCCGGCGCGACGCGCGTGTCGTTGAGCACGAGCAGGTCGCCCGGCGCGAGCAGCGACGGCAGGTCGGCGACGGACCGGTGCCGGAGCGCTCCGCCGGCGCGATCCAGCACGAGCAGACGGGCCGCGTCGCGCGGCTCGAGCGCCTCCTGCGCGATCCGCCCGGGCGGCAGATCGTAGTCGAACAGCGCGACGTCCATCGCCCCTTCAGCGCGCCGTGCCGGCGCGGTACGGAATCGGATCGACGACGCCGGCCTCGCGGAACCCCTTGAGCCGCAGCCGGCACGACTCGCAGCGCCCGCAGGCCTCCGCCTCGGCCTGGTAGCACGACCAGGTCAGCTCGAACGGCGCGCCCGCCCGGGTCCCCGCGCGCACGATCTCCCCCTTCGTCATGTGCACGAGCGGGGCCGCGATCGAGATCCGCTCCCCGAGCCCGGTGCCAAGCCGCGCGGCGCGCTCGAAGGCAGCCAGGAAGTCGGCGCGGCAGTCCGGGTAGCCCGAGCCGTCCTCCTCGACCGCGCCGATCACGACCGAGCGCGCGCCGAGCAGCTCCGCCCAGGAGACCGCCGCGGCCAGCAGGTGCGCGTTGCGGAACGGCACGTAGGTCACCGGGAGGCCCGTCGCTCCCTCCCTGCGCTCGACTTCGGTCGGCACGGGGAGCGCCGGGTCCGTCAGCGCCGACCCTCCGAGCGCCGCCAGGAAGCCGATGTCGAGCGTCCGGCGGCGCGCCGCCGGCAGGGCCAGCCGGTCGGCGATCGCCTCGAACGCGCGCCGCTCGCGCGCCGCGGTGCGCTGGCCGTAGCTCGCGTGCAGCAGCGCCAGCTCGTGCTCGCGCGCCGCGAGCCACGCGGCGACGGTCGAGTCCATCCCGCCCGAGGCCAGCACCACCGCCAGCGGCCGCGCCGCCGTCATGCGCCACGCTCCTTCCCGGGCCAGAGCAGCTTGTGGAGCTGGAGCTGCACGCGGGCCTGCAGCCGGTCCTCGAGCACCCAGTCCGCGAGCTCGCCCGGCGTCAGCTCGCCGTGCACCGCGCCGAGCAGCACGTGCCCCGGGCAGCGGGCGAGCGGTCCGAGGATCAGCTCGCGCGCCCGCTCGTAGTCCCGGCGGTCGCTGACGATCAGCTTCACCTCGTCGCCCGGGCGCAGGCAGGCGACATTGCGCGGGTCCATCCGCGCCTCCATCCCCGACCCCGGGAGCTTGATGTCGACGATCCGGGCGATCGGCGGCGGAACGATCGCGATCTCCTGGTCGCCTCCGGTCTCGACCACGACGTCCCAGCCGTGATCGTCGGCCAGGTGCCGCAGCAGCGGCACCACCGAGGGCTGCAGCAGCGGCTCGCCGCCGGTCGCGCAGAGGCGCGGCACCCCGTAGCCGAGCAGCTCCTCCGCCAGCTCGCCCACGCCGCGCCAGGTCCCCTCCGTGAAGGCCCACGCGGTGTCGCACCAGCGGCAGCGCAGCGCACACCCGGTCAGGCGCAGGAAGACGCTCGGCAACCCGGCGCGGCTCCCCTCGCCCTGGATCGAGAGGAAGACCTCGGCCACGCGCAGCCGGCGCGCCCGCGCGGTCTCCCACGACTCGCCCGCCGCCCGCTTCACCGGCTTGCCTTCTTCCGCGCCGCCCGCGCCGCGCGCAGCGCCGCGCTGCGCCAGCCGTCGATCGTCGCCCGGTCCGGCGCGTCGTCACGGCCGGCCAGGCGCCGCAGCACGGCGAGGTTCTGCTCGTCCTCGCAGCCGTCCTCGGTCTTCTCGGTCTCGAGCGAGGCCGGCAACCCGTCCAGCCGCGGGTCGTTCATGACGCGCACGAAAGCGGCCGCGCCGAGCAGGCCGAGGCCGATGTGGTCGTGCCGGTCGACCCGCGCCCCGCACGGCCGCTTCGAGTCGTTGAGGTGCAGCGCGCGCAGCCGCGGCAGGCCGAGCTCGCGCTCGAACTCCTCCCACGCCCGCTCCCAGCCCTCGGCGGAGGCGAGGTCGTAGCCGGCGGCGAAGGCGTGCTGCGTGTCGATGCAGACCCCGAGCCGAGCGGAGGATGACGAGCGCGCGACGATGGCCCCGAGCTGCGCGAACCGGTGGCCGAGGGCCGACCCCTGGCCCGCGGTGTTCTCGAGCAGCACGGTCACCCCGGCCCCGTCTTCGCGCGCGAGCACCCGGTCGAGCGCCCGCGCGATCCGCTCGAGGCCGGCCTCTTCGCCGGTCCCCATGTGCGCCCCGGGGTGCATCACGAGCAGCTCGATCCCGAGCCGCCGGCAGCGCGCCAGCTCCTCGCCGAGGGCGGCGATCGAGCGCTCCCACAGCGCGTCGTCGGGCGAAGCGCAGTTGATCAGGTAGGAGTCGTGCGACAGGACCGGCAGCGGGCCGGCCGCGGACCGCTTCCCGCGGAACCGCTCCACGACTTCCTCCGTGAGCGGCTTCCCCTGCCACTGGTTGGCGGAGGCGGTGAAGACCTGCAGGACCTCGCAGCCGGCGCGCACGGCGCGGTCGACGGCGCGGTCGACGCCGCCCGCGATCGACATGTGGGCCCCGAGCCTCGGCGGCATCGCGCGCTCCTCAGCGCAGTTCGACGAGCGCCGCGTCGTGCGCGGTCGCCCGGCGCAGCCAGGCTTCCACCGGGGCCAGTTCGCGATCGCCGCGCCCGCTCCCCGGCGGCACGTGCGCTGCGACCTGCTCCAGCTCGGCGGCGGCCAGGAACGGCCCGGTCGCACCGAACGGCCCCCCGCGCCGCCGCGCGAGCCCGGCGACCGCCAGTCCCGTGCGGACTCGCGGCGGGGCATCCGGACCGGCCCGGCCGCTTCGCTCGACGAGTGCCGCCAGCGCCGACTCGAGGGCGACGAAGGGGAGCGCGACGGCTTCGGGCGCGGCGAGCACCGTGCGGCCCGCCAGCGTGGCGACGAAGCGCGCCGTGTGCGAGCGCGCGATCGCTGCCGGGTCACCGCGACGCGCGAGCGGGCACTCGTCCGCCACCGGGCAGCCCGCGGAGGCGGAGCAGCGCGCCGGGTTGACGCCGACCCGCGCCTCGCGCGCCGTGCAGGATCGCGCGGGAAAGGCCGCCAGCTCGCGCAACGCCTCGCCGGCGTCGATCTCCTCCTGTTCGGCGAGCCGGGCGATCCCGCGGCGAGGACCGCCGGACACCGCCGCGTCGAGCGCGTCGAGCAGCGCCTGCCACGGCGCGCCGGCGACCGGCAGCGTGACCGGGCCGCGCCGGCTCACGCCGGGCCCCGCGCCGCGACCGCCTCCCCGAGGCGGCGGGCCAATCCTCCGAACGCGCCGTTCGACATCACCACGGCGACGTCTCCGGCCGAGAGCTCCTGCGCGATGCGGGCGAAGATCTCGTCCGGAGCGAGCGGTCCCGCGGCATCGCGCCCGCGCGCGCGCAGCTGCGCCACGACCGCGGCGACGTCGAGGCGTTCGTCGTCGGGGAAGCGCTCGGGGCGGTCGACGGCGCCGAGGTAGATCGCGTCCGCCGCGGAGAGCGCGTCGCCCAGGGCCCGTTCGAAGACCTTCCTCACCATCGTGTTCGAGCGCGGTTCGAAGCAGGCGACCAGCCGGCCGCCCGCCGGTACGCGCGCACGCAGGGTCGCCAGGGTGTGCGCGATCGCCGTGGGATGGTGGGCGAAATCGTCGTAGGCGACGATGCCGCCCCCTCGCCCGGTCACCTCGAGCCGCCGTCGCGGCGGCACCCACGACGCCAGGTGGCGCGCCGCCTCTTCGATCGGCAGTCCCGCCCCCTCGGCGGCGAGCAGCGCCGCCAGCGCGTTCCGCGCGTTGTGGGGACCGGGCAGCGCCAGCCGCACCTCGGCCAGCGCCCGGCCGTCGCGGGCGAGGACGAATCGCTGGCCGTCACCCCCCTCCGCGCGCTCGAGCGCGGCGAGGCCGGCGCTCTCGTCGAGCCCGAAGGTCGCCACCCGGCAGCGGGCCGCGGCGGCGAGCCGCCGCGCCACCGGATCGTCGTGCGGCACCGCGAGCAGGCCGGACCCGGGCACCATCCGGACGAGGAGCGCGAAGGCGCGCTCGACCGCCGCGAGGTCGGCGTAGATGTCGGCGTGATCGAACTCGACCGCCCCGATCACCGCCACCTGGGGCCAGTAGTGCAGGAACTTCGGCCCCTTGTCGAAGAAGGCCGTGTCGTACTCGTCCCCCTCCAGCACGAGGTCGTCGCCGCCCCCGAGCCGCCCGCCGTGCGGGAAGTTCCCGGGCCGGCCGCCGATCAGGAAGGAGGGGTCACGCCCTGCCGCGTGGTGCAGCCAGGCGAGCATGCTCGCGGTGGTGGTTTTCCCGTGCGTTCCAGCGACGACGCTGACGCGCCGGCCCGGCACGAGGAGCCGCTCGACCACCTCCGCCAGCGAGGCCAGCGGGAGCCGCTCGTCGAGCGCGCGCTCGAGCTCCGGGTTGCCGCGCGAAACGGCGTTGCCGACCACCAGCAGGTCCGGCACCGGATCGAGGTGCGCCGCCGCGTACGGCGTCCGGACCTCGATCCCGGCCGCGGCGAGGACATCCGAGGCGGGCGGGTAGACCGCCTGGTCCGAGCCCGAAACACGCACCCCGCGCTCGGCGAGCAGCGTCGCCAGGCTGGACATGGCGACCCCGCCGACGCCGATGAAGTGGGCCGCCCGCGGCCACTCCGCAACCCACCGCCCCATCCCTCGGCCTCCGCCCCGCACCGCGCGGGGAGCGCTGATTATGACCCGGACGGGATAAGATCGCGGGGCGCGGTCCCCGCGCCGAAGGTGCGCCCATGGTCTCCTCCGCCACGCCGCCCGTGGTCGTCCTGATGACGCTCGCCGTCCTGCTGCTGCTCGTCGCCTGCGGACCGCGCGGCGCCGGCGGCGACGCGGCGGGCGGCGGTGCGGGCCGGCCGGGCGCGGCCGTTCACGCCGCACGCGTCGAGGAGCGCGCGGCGATGGTCTCGCGCCAGCTCGCGGGCCGCGACATCACCGACCCGCGCGTGCTGGCCGCGATGCAGGCGATCCCGCGCCACGAGTTCGTCCCGCCGGAGATCGCCGACGCCGCCTACCAGGACTCGCCGCTGCCGATCGGGCTCGGCCAGACGATCAGCCAGCCCTACATCGTGGCGCTGATGACCCAGCTCGGGCAGGCCGGCCCGGAAAGCCGGGCGCTCGACGTCGGCACCGGCTCGGGCTACCAGGCCGCGGTCCTGGCCGAGGTCGCGGGCCGGGTCTACTCGATCGAGATCCTGTGCGACCTGGCGCGCGAGGCCGAGGCCCGCCTGGCGCGCCTGGGCTACCGGAACGTCGAGGTCCGCTGCGGCGACGGCTACCGCGGGCTGGCCGGAAGCGGCCCCTTTCGACGTCATCATCGTGGCGGCCGCGCCGGAGGAGATCCCCCAGCCCCTGATCGATCAGCTCGCCCCCGGCGGCCGGCTCGTGATCCCGGTCGGGGAGGGTCACCAGGAGCTGATCGTGGTCGAGCGCGCCCCGGACGGGACGATCTCCCGCTTCTCGGCGGGCGGGGTGCGCTTCGTGCCGATGACGGGAGAGGCCCAGAAACGGTAATTGCGAGCGGCCTGGGCTAGACTTCCGTCCTTTCGCGGCCGGATGGCCGCGCCCAGGAGCCTTCCGCCGTGGCCAAGGAAATCACTGCCCGGGCGACCGACTACGCCCGCTGGTACACCGACGTCGTCCTCAAGAGCCAGCTCGCCGACTACAGCCCGGTCAAGGGCTGCATGGTCATCCGCCCCAACGGCTACGCGCTCTGGGAGAACATCCAGCGGATCCTCGACGGGATGTTCAAGGAAACGGGCCACGTCAACGCCTACTTCCCGCTCTTCATCCCGAAGTCGTTCCTGGCCAAGGAGGCCGAGCACGTCGAGGGGTTCGCGAAGGAGTGCGCGATCGTCACGCACACCCGGCTGAAGGCCACCGGCGAGCCCGGCCACATGGCGGTGGTGCCGGATCCCGAGAGCGCGCTGGAGGAGGAGCTGATCATCCGCCCGACCTCCGAGACGATCATCTACTCGATGTTCGCCAAGTGGATCCAGTCGTGGCGCGACCTGCCGCTCCTGATCAACCAGTGGGCGAACATCGTGCGCTGGGAGATGCGCACCCGGCTCTTCCTGCGCACCACCGAGTTCCTCTGGCAGGAGGGCCACACCGCCCACGCGACCCACGAGGAGGCCGAGGAGGAGGTGCTCCGGATCCTCGAGATCTACCGCCGGTTCGCCGAGGAGTACCTGGCGCTGCCGGTTCTCACCGGGGTCAAGACCGACAAGGAGAAGTTCGCCGGCGCGCTCCGGACCTACGCGATCGAGGCCCTGATGCAGGACGGCCGGGCGCTCCAGGCCGGCACCTCGCACGACCTGGGCCAGAACTTCGCCCGGGCCTTCGACGTCCGCTACCAGGCCGCCAGCGGCGGGTGGGAGCACGTCTGGAACACCTCCTGGGGGGTCTCGACCCGCCTGATCGGCGCCGTCGTGATGGCCCACGGGGACGATGACGGCCTCGTTCTCCCGCCCCGGATCGCCCCCGTGCAGGCGGTGATCGTCCCGATCTGGCGCAACGACGACCAGCAGCGCGAGACGGTCGCGGCCGCGCGCGAACTCGAGGCGGTGCTGCGCCGGGCCGGGGTCTCGATCCGGGTCGACGACCGGGACACGGTCAATCCCGGTTTCAAGTACGCGGAGTGGGAGCTGCGGGGGGTTCCGCTGCGGCTCGAGCTCGGGCCGCGGGACGTGGCCGCGCGGTCGGTGATGGCCGTCTCCCGGGTCGACCGCTCGAAGTCGGCCCTTCCCTGGGACGGCCTCGGGGAGAGCGTCCCGGCACTGCTGGCATCGATCCAGTCGGCGCTATTCGAGCGGGCCCGGCAGCGCCGCGACGAGACGACCCGGGCGATCGACTCCTGGGATGCGTTCGTCGCCGGTGTCGAGGCCGGCGGGTTCCTCCACGCCCGGCACTGCGGGAGCACGGAGTGCGAGGTGGCGATCCAGGACGAAACGAAGGCGACGGTCCGCGTCATCCCCTTCGACCGGTCCCCGGACCCCGGTCCGTGCGTCCGCTGTGGCGCTCCGGCGAGCGGCCGGATGGTCTTTGCGCGGGCGTACTGAGTCGTCTTCAGCTGTTACTTTTCGGTAAGCCTTCCCGCTTGCCAAGCCGGGGTTCCTCCCGTACAAGAGAGGGGTCCGGCCCCGGGGAGGGGCCGCGGGACTCACCGATTGTGGTCCCGTACGACGCGTCCCCCACCCCTTGTGGGGTGAACCGACAGGGACGCCGGCCGGAAAGAGGGTGACTGCGTGTTCTGCTGGAAGCGTACGAGGCGTCTATCCGCCCTGACCGTGCTCGCGTGCGGCCTCGTGCTGGGGACGTTCTACGCGCTCCTCGCCGACGAGCCGCTCCACCCCTCGACGCTCGTCCGGCGGGCCCCCGTCGATCGCGACCTCGCGGCGATCGCCGAGTCGGGCGTGCTCCGCGTCGCGATCCCGGCCGACGACGTGGCCTATGCCAGGCACGGCAACCACGAGGACGGGATGGCATTCGAGCTGGCCAGCCGGATCGCGCGGCGGCTCGGCGTCCGGCTCGAGGTCTACACGGTCTCCCAGCCCGGCACCGGCCTGCGGGACCTGGCGCGCGGCAAGGCCGACCTGCTCGCCCTGATCGACCCGGGTCCGACGCCGATCCACGACCAGGCGGCGTGGAGCTCGCCGATCGAGATCTCGCGCGTGGTGGTGGCCGGGCGCGATGCGGGCGGGATCCGTTCCCTCGACGACCTCCGCGGGCGGGAAGTGGCGGTCCGCCGCGACACCCGGCTCGAAGAAGCCGCCCGCGGCTGGGCCGCGGCCGGCCTGGCGCTGGAGATCCGGACCCTGCCCCAGCGGCTCTCCGACGAGGACCTCGCCGGAGCGGCGGCCGGCGGGCGCTATGCCCTGGTCGTGATGGACGAGCGGCGGGCGCGCCTCGAGCGTGCGCTGTTCGACGACCTCGAGGTCAGCGCGCCGCTGGGGGACCCGATCCCGGTGCGCTGGGCGACACGACCCAATGCGCCGCACCTGGCGCAGACCGTCTCGCGGCTGCTCGACACGGCCCGGGAGGTCGGCCTGCTCGCCGAGCTTCAGCGGCAGTACCTGGAGAATCCCCGGCGCCTGCGCCAGTCGCGTCATTTCGAGGCCTGGCACGGCGACGGCGCGATCTCCCCCTGGGACGGCCTGCTCCAGCAGGCGGCGCTCAAGCACGGCTTCGACTGGCGGCTCCTGGCGGCCCTGGTGGCCACCGAGAGCGGCTTCGACCCGGCCTCGGTCGGTCCCGGCGGATCGGTCGGCCTGATGCAGCTGATGCCGGCGACCGCCCGGGCCTTCGGGGCCGCGGACCCGCTCGACCCGCAGCAGAACGTGCTCGCCGGCGCGCGCCACCTGCGCTGGCTCTGGGAGATGTTCCCGGGGGTCGCGGATCGCGATCGCCTGGCGTTCACGCTGGCGGCCTACAACATGGGGCTCGGCCACCTCGAGGACGTGCGGGCGCTCGCCGCAGCGCAGGGGCTCGATCCGGACCGCTGGGAAGGTCACGTCGCGGCGGTGCTCCCGCTCAAGGAAGACCGCCGCGTGGCGGCCGGCCTCCCCCACGGCTTCGCGCGCGGAACACTGACGCTCAACTACGTCGATCGCGTGCTCGACAAGTACGGGCAGTTCAGCGTTGCGAGCCGGCAGCCGGCGGTGCGCAAGATCGCCAACGCCCGGCTCGCCCCGTAGTTCTCAGGGGTTCCCTTCGACCCCGACCGCCGTCCCCTTCTTCGGAATCCGGATCACGTAGCGGCCGTGCGGCAGCACGGCTTCCTTGAGCTGCGGGTTGGCGGTGCGAAGCGCGGCGTACCCGATGCCGTGCCGGGCCGCGACATCGCGCAGGGCGATCGTCCCGGCTTTCTCCTCGACGACGGCGCGGGTGAACTCGGGAACGAACAGCGGCGTCATCCGTACGAGGCCGTAGGCCTCGGGGTCCTGGCAGACCAGCTTCGCCGCCAGCGCGCGGTAGACGTAGCGCCGCGTCTCGTACGGCAGGTAGAGATCGAAGTAGGGCGCCTTGGCGCCGTTGTCCTTGATCGCGTTCCGGACCGTGTTCTCGCCCGAGTTGTAGGCCGCCATCGCGAGGAACCAGTCCCCGAACTCTCCCTTGAGCGCCGACAGGTAGCGCAGCGCCGCGTCGGTCGAGCGCTCCGGGTCGAGCCGCTCGTCGAGGACCTTGTCGACCACCAGCCCGTAGCGCGTCGCGGTCCCGGCGATGAACTGCCACAGGCCGAGCGCGCCCGCCGGCGAGCGCGTCGTCCAGCGCAGATCCGACTCGATCATGGCGACGTACTTCAGGTCGTCGGGGAGGTCGGCCGCGCGCAGCCGCGCCTCGATCATCGGCAGCACCATGGGGGCGCGCCGCGTCCAGAGCATCGGCATCGTCGGACGTCCCACGGTGAGGATCAGCTCGTAGGCCAGCGCTTCCCGGATCTCCGGGCGGTCGAGCGGGACCGGTTGGCCGCAGAAGGTGGCCTGCTGGGGAACGGGCAGGTCCGCCAGGACCCGGGCCGGCAGGGTCCGGAGCGCCTCGCTGTCGAGGCCCGCCGGAACGGCGCCGGCCGGAACAGGGGCGACCGGCGTCGCCGCGCTCGGACCCGCGGCAAGCCACGATCCGGCCATACCGGCCACGCCGATCCCGCCGAGCACGGCCAATGGAACCAGGAACCTGTTGGAAGCCACGCGACCCTCCGCGGCGCGCCCGGGGCGGGGCGCCATCGGAGGAGTATATGGATCGGCCCCTCAGGGCGCCGTGGAGGGTGTCTTCCCCTTCGGGGCGTCGGTCGTGCGGAGCACGCCATCGAGGATCGAGAGCGCCTCGTCGATCGCGGCGGAATCGATGTTGAGCGCCGGCCGGAAGCGCAACGAGCGCTGCCCGCAGGGCAGGACGAGCAGGCGGGCCGCGTGGCAGTCGCGGATCACGCGGTCGCGCGTCGCCCCGTCCGGGAAGCTGATCGCTCCCATCAGGCCGCGACCGCGGACGTTCCCGACCAGCTCGGGGTAGCGCGTCCCAAGGGCCTCCAGCCCTGTGAGGAGCCGCGCCCCTTCCCGGGCCGCGTTCTCGACCAGCCGCTCCCGCTCGATGACCTCGAGGATCACGGTCGCGCGGAACATGTCGACGAGGTGCCCGCCCCAGGTGCTGTTGATGCGGGATGAGACGTGGAAGACGTTGTCCGGCTCCTCTTCGAGGCGCGGCCCGACCATCATCCCGCCGATCTGCATCTTCTTGGCGAAGGTGACGATGTCGGGCACGGTGCCGAGCTGCTCGAAGGCCCAGAAGGTCCCGGTCAACCCGACGCCGGTCTGGACCTCGTCGAAGATCAGGAGCGCGTCGAACTCGTCGGCCAGCGCGCGCAGCCCGCGCAGGAAGCTCGGCCGGAAGTGGCGGTCGCCCCCCTCGGCCTGGATCGGCTCGACGATGATCGCCGCCACGTCGTCGCGGCGTTCCTCGAAGGCGTGGCGGGCCCGCGCCAGGGCGTCGTCCTCGGCCAGGTCGAGCCGCTCCGCCTCGCGCGCGTCGAGCGGAAAGTGGATCGCCGGGGACGGGATGCGCGGCCAGTCGAATTTCGGGAAGTACATCGTCTTGCGCGGATCCGCGGTGTTGGTCAGCGAGAGCGTGTATCCCGACCGGCCGTGGAAGGCCCACTCGAGGTGCAGGACCTGGTGGCCGCGCTCGGCAGTGTGCCCCTTGCGGAAGTTCCGGCGGACCTTCCAGTCGAACGCCGCCTTGAGCGCGTTCTCGACCGCCAGCGCGCCGCCGTCCACGAAGAAGAACCAGCGCATGGCCTCGTGTCGCGCGACGCGGTCGACCGCGTCCACGAACTCGGCGTAGGTCTCGGTGTAGACGTCGGAGTTGCTCGGCTTGTTGACCGCCACGCGCGCCAGCTGCTCGAGCGTTCCGCGCTCGGTCAGCGCGGGGTGGTTCATCCCGAGCGGGTTGCTGGCGAAGAAGGTGAAGAAGTCGAGCAGCTCGCGTCCGTCGCGCGCGTCGACCAGGCGGCAGCCGTGGGAGCGCTCGAGGTCGAGGACGAGGTCGAGCCCGTCGACCTGCATGCGGCGGCGCAGCGTATCGAGGACGCCGGACGGGGCCACGCGCGCCGAGCTCATCCGCGCGTCCCGGCCGGCCCTCCCGGCCCCTCTCCCGCCTCGGAGGCCGGGACCGGCAGGTGGATGCGGGGCGACTCCTTGGTGGACGAGAGGACGACGACCGTCTCGGTCCCCCGCACGCCGGGGAGCGCGTTGAACCGGTCGAGGATCAGGAGCTGGAGCGAGCGCCGGTCGGGGACGCGGACCTTGAGGAAGCAGGTCGCGTTGCCGGTCACGCGGTGGCATTCCTGCACCTCGGCCATCTCGGCGACTTCGTCGAGGAACCGCTGCTCGTGGCGCGGGTGCTCGATGAAGACCTGGACGAAAGCGAGGAGGTCGCACTGGGCCTTCTCAGGGTCCAGCAGCGCGGCGTACCCCCGCACGACGCCCGAGCGCTCGAGCTTCTTGATCCGCTCGTGGACCGCGGCGGCCGAGAGGTTGATCGCCTTGCCGATCTCCGCGCGCGAGCAGCGGGCATCGCGCTGCAGGATCTCGAGGATCGCGCGATCGACCGCGTCCAGCCGAGGAGGTTCGGAAGGGGGGGTGTGGGAACCCAACATCATTTTGCCGGGAGTGCTCATGGGAGAATAATATCTCCCGGGGCCGCTCTCCGGCAAGATGATCTTGATCGCCCGGGGACGCCGGCTTCAGACCCCGTCCGGCGTTCCGAAGGCCCGCATCGACTCGGCCATCTCCCTCAGGCGCTCGTCGACCCGCCGGCCCAGGCTCCCTTCCGGCCACTCCCCCCGGGGGTCGGGGGCGCCGAGGGGCATCCGCATCAGCAGGCGGGAAAGGTCGTCCACGGTCGAGGCGGCGTAGACCCTGAACTTCCGCCGCTCGACGTCCGCCACGACCTCGGCCTCGAGCTGCAGCGCGCTCGCCGCAGCTGCCGGGACGATCACCCCCTGGGTTCCCGAGAAGCCGCGCTCCCGGCAGACCCGCCAGAACCCCTCGACCTTCTCGTTCACCCCCCCGACCGTCAGGACCTGGCCGTGCTGGTCCACCGCCCCGGTCAGGGCGAGGTCCTGACGGACCGGCACGCGCCCCAGGGCCGAGAGCAGCGCGATCAGCTCCGCGCCCGACGCGGAGTCCCCTTCGACGCCGCCGTACGACTGCTCGAAGCAGGTGCTGGCGGTCACCGCCAGCGGGTGGCGCTGGGCGAAGAGCGATCGCAGGTAGCCGGCGAGGATCAGCGAGGCCTTGGTGTGGATCTCGCCCGACAGCTCCGCCTCGCGCTCGATGTCGATGATCCCCGAGCGCCCGGCCGCGGCGGTGGCCGTGACGCGCACCGGGTAACCGAAGCGCTCGAGGTTGGTTTCGATCACGGCCAGCGCGTTGGCCTGGCCGATCCGCTCGCCCACGAGGTCGAGCCGCAGCGAGCCCTCGCGAATCGACTCGTGGACCCGTCCCGACAGCAGTCCCTCGCGCTCGCGGCGGGCCACCAGCGCCCGCGCGACGTGAGCGCGGGCGACGCGCGTCGCGCCGCCGTCGCGCGCGAACCACGACGCCTCGCGCGCCAGGTCGGCCAGCCAGCGGAAGCGGGTCGAGATCTTGCCCGCGCCGCCCGCCACCCGGACCAGGTGCTCGAGGATCCGTCCCACCGCGGCCGCTTCGAACGGGAGAAGACCCTCCTCGGCAACGACCCGCCCCAGGAAGCGGGCGTAGGAGAGCGCGGTCGCTTCGGTGAGCGGGATCCGCTCGTCGAAAAGCGCGGTGACCTTGAAGAGCTTCGAGAACTCCTCGTCCCCCTGGGCCATCGCGTCGCGCAGCGCCGGGGTGCCGACGAGGATCACGGTGGCGGCGATCGGGATCGGCTGCGGGACGAGCGGCGGGGGCCCGTCCGCGGCGAAGGTGGCGAGGGGAGCCGCCTGGCCGGTGCGCAGGGCGCGCCGCAGCGCCGCCCAGGCCCCGTCCTCGGCCAGGAGGTCGTGCGCATTGAGCAGCAGGAAGCCGCCGTCGGCGCGCTGCAGGGCCCCGCCGCGGATTCCGGAGAGATCGGCGCGCAGGCTGCCGTCGGGGCCCCGCTGCGTCTCGATCGTGCCCAGCAGGCGCCCCGCGGTGGGATGGGTCTCCTCCACGATCGGCCGGCCCTCCTGCCCGGTCCGATCGACGACGACGTTGACCGCCATCGCGAGGGCCGGGCCGCGCTCGGCGATGTCGTCTCCCCCCTCCACCCCGGCGGCTGCCTGATCGCCCGCGGCGAAGGCGACCGGAACGAACTCGAGCAGGAACCCGCAGACCTGCGCGAGGTAGACGTCGAGCGGCTCGCGCTCCCCCTCGGGCACGCCGAGAGCCTCGCGCAACTCCGCCAGCCCCGCGAGCACGACCGGTTCGGCCGCCGCGCGGTCGACCGCTGCGAGCGCCTCGTTCAGCTTCTCGCCGAGTTCCTTGAGCATCGCGCTGGTCTCGGCGAGTCGCGCCGCGAGCAGCGGGTGCTGGGCCGTCAACCGGTCGGCCTGCTCCTGGGTGAGCTTCCCTTCCTTGACGTGGCCGGGGAGTTCGGCCAGGCCGACCGGCTGCCCGCCGACGAGCGGGGCCAGGTCGTGCGTCCGGTAGGGGCCCATCGCCACCTCGACCAGTCCGAACCCCTGCTTGGCAACCTCGGCCTGGAACTCGGCGACAACCGCGGACTGCTTGCCGCGCAGCCCCTTGGCCACCTTGTCGCGGCGCCGGCGGTGCGAACCCGAGGCGCGCAGCGAGGCCAGGCCGTCGCGCACCCTGTCGGCCAGCTCGGCCAGCCGGTCGCGGAGCACGCGCCCCTTGCCGGGCGGCAGGCGCAGCGCGCGCGGCGCGCGCGGATCCTCGAAGTTGAAGACGTAGACGATGTCGTCCGGCGCCGGGTTCATCGCCGCTTTCTTCTCGACGACCCGCCGCACGGTGCTGGTGCGGCCGGTGCCGGGCGCGCCGGCGACGAAGACGTTGTATCCGCGCGCCTCGATCCCGATCCCCAGTTCGAGCGCCGCAATCGCGCCCGGCTGGCCACCGACCTCGTTCCCGTCTCCCGGCAGTTCCGCCGTCGTCGCGAACGGCAGCCACCCGGCAGGACAGCGCCACGCCAGCCGATCGGGAGGGATCAGGTACTTGTCCAGGCGGGGTCGCACCACGGGATCGTCCTCGGGGACAGGCAGGGAGATCCTAACCCCAACCCGGCGGTTGCCGGCGCGCTCCGGGCGGTTCGGCCGCGCGCATGCCGGCGGGAGCGATCCGTGTCAGCATCGTCGAGGAGCCTTCGCCGAGATGCCTCGTTCCCCTGCCCGCGCGGCCGCGTCCCTCCTGGCGGCCGCCCTCGCCTGTGCCCCCGTTGCCGCCGCGGCGGCGAAGGTGGTGATTCTGCGGCCCGCCAAGGGAGCCCTGCTCGTGGGCACGGTCGAGGTGGCGTTCCGGATCGACGGGGTCGATCCGTCGACGGTCGAAGGGGTCACGATCCTGCTCGACCGGCGACCGCTGGCGCGCCTCGCCGAACCCCCCTGGCAGGCCACCATCGACGCCGGAGAGGAGATCGGCCGTCGCCAGCTCGACGTCGTCGTCCGGCTCGCGAACGATACGGAACTCAGGGCCAGCCAGGTCTACGAGCCGGTCGGGGGGATCGAAGAGGTCGACGTCCGGCTGATCAGCGTCTCGTTCACCGCGCTCGACCGGCGCGGACGCCCGGTGCCGGACCTCGCGGCGAGCGAGGTCGAGGTCAGGGACCAGGGCAAGCCCGTCCGCTTCGAGCGCTTCCGGCACGCCGGGCCGCCGCTCGACGTGGCGCTCGTGTTCGATACCTCGAACAGCATGCTCGGCGAGCGCCTGGAGGACGCGCAGCGCGCGGCCCTGGCCTTCCTCGCGGCGTTGCCGCCCCAGGACCAGGTCGTCGTGCTCGACTTCGGCGAGGACGTGCGGATCTCGGCACCGCTGTCGAGCGACCGCGAGGCGGCTCGAAACGCCGTCACGGGCTTCGAGGCCGCCGGGGGAACGGCGCTCTACGACGCGGTGTACGACGCGGCGAAGGCCCTGGCCTCCGGCCGCAGCGAGGCGCGGCGGATCATGGTGGTGCTCTCCGACGGACGGGACGAGGCCTCGTCCGGACTCGAGCCGGGCTCGTTCCACACGCTCGAGGAGGCGATCCGGCAGACCCACCTGAAGGACGTCGCCCTGTTCACGCTCGGGATCGGCAGCGCGCTCAAGCGGCAGACCGACTTCACCGATCGGTGGACCACGGAGGAGGTGCTGACCCGCCTCGCCGAGTCGACCGGAGGCCGCTATCTCGCCGTGGAGCGCTCCCGGAACCTGGCTGGCGCGTACAGCGACGTCCTCGAGGAACTGCGCCAGCGCTACGACCTCGCGTTCAAGCCGGGGCCGGGCAAGCCCGGAGAATCGTGGCGCACGATCGAGGTCACGACGACCCGGCCGGGCGTGACGCTGCGCGCCCGCCAGGGCTACTACGTCCGCTAGGTCCCGCCCTTTCAGTCGGCCGGCAGTTCACCGCCGCGCGCCTGGCGGTGGACCAGCACCAGGTTGCGCACGTACGGGATCAGCCCGGCCGCCTGGCCCAGGGTGAAGACGGGGTTGTGGATCCCGATCGCGTAGACCAGCGAGATCGAGCCGCCGGCGAGCGACAGCCACCAGAACGCGGTCGGCACGAAGCTTCGCTTCGCACGCTCGGAGGCGATCCACTGCACCAGGAAGCGCGAGAAGAACATCGCCTGCCCGGCGAACCCGATCGCGTCCCACGGGTGGAGCGTGAAGTGCCACGGTCCCAGGTCGAGGATCATCGGCGGACCTCGTAGCGGATCCAGCGGCGCTGCAGCCAGCGCACGCCCAGCAGGTCGACGAACGCGCGCCAGGCGCGGTTGAGCATGCCGTACTTGGAGCGTCCGCCCTGGCGCGGACGGTGGGACACCGGGACCTCGACCACGGTCCTGGCCCCGGCCAGCCGGCAGAGTGTCGGCAGGAAGCGGTGCATGCCGTTGAAGACCGGCAGTTCGAGCAGGAAGCGCCGGCGGAACGCCTTCAACGAGCAGCCGGTGTCGCGGATCGTCTCGCCCGACAGGCCGTTGCGCACGGCGTTGGCGATCCGGCTCTGCACCCGGCGCCAGGCGCTGTCGCGCCGCGTCTCCCGGTAGCCGGCGACGAGGTCGACGCCGCCGGTCAGGGCCGCGAGCAGCTTCGGAATCTCGGCCGGCGGGTTCTGCCCGTCGGCGTCGAGGGTGACGACGATCTCTCCGCGCGCCGCGCGGAACCCGGCGGCGAACGCTGCGCTCTGGCCGGCGTTCCGGGCGAAGTGCACCACGACCAGCCGCGGATCGACGGCTGCGGCACGGTCGAGCCACTCCGCGGAGCCGTCCGACGAGCCGTCGTCGACGAGCACGACCTCGTAGCGCGCCGCGGTCGGATCGAGGGCGGCGTGAATTTCCTCGACGAGCGCCGGCAGGCACTCGATCTCGTTGAAGACCGGAATCACCAGCGATGCGTCCGGGCCCGGCGGACCGGCGGTCGCGACGGCCGTCCCCTGCCCCTCCCCGTTCACTGTTCCCTCGCTCCCTTCCGGTTGAATGGCCAGAGGCGGCGCCAGCGGCGGAAGCGCCGCAGGAAGGTGCGATCTCCCTCGCTCAGCAGGTCCGGCGCGAACTGTTCCTTCCACTTCAGGAAACCGCCCAGGTCGACCCTGCGGGCGAGTTCGAAGAACAGCCGCCGGCGCCACGAGCCGGGCGGGAAGAAGGTCGCTCCCCCCCAGTCGATGATCGCGACGCGCTCCCCGTCGGGCGACGCGAGGACGTTCTCCCGGCCGCGCAGATCGTTGTGCACCACGCCCGCCGCGTGCGCTGCGAAGAGGATGCGTTCGAACTCACCCAGCGCGCGGCGCCGGGCCGGGGGGCCGCAGTGCTGGAGGCGCACCCCCTCGACCCGCTCCATCGCGAAGGCGTCGTCGTCGAGCCGGCCGACGAGCGCCGGCACGCCCGCCAGGCCGCAGAGCGCCCGAAGGGCGCGTTGCTCCCGGCGCAACTGGAACCGGCCGAGCGCCCGGCCGAACCAGGGCTTGCCGGCGAAGTCCTTCACGACCACGCGGCGCCCGTCGCCGAGCGTGGCGGTCCAGAGGTCGGCCTTCGACCAGCGCCCGTGCACGAGCCATCCCTCCCGGCGGGTCTCGAGATCGGCGCGGCACAGCGCCGCGGGCGGGGGCCGCGGGGGCGGAGCGGGCCGTTCGTCGGGAGCCGCGTTCATCCCCTTATAATCCCCGCGCCCGGCCCTCGCGGCCCGGCCGCCAATCGGGAGAGATCATGGGCCAACGTCCGGTCGCCAACATCGTCCGCCTCGTGCTCCTCTTCGCGGGGATCGCCGTCCTGGTCTACTTTTCCAAGCCGACGCCGTGGAGCGTCGCGATCGGCGTGCCGCTCATCGCCCTCGGCGAGGTGGTCAGGGTGTGGGCCGCCGGCTACCTCGTCAAGACCCGCCAGCTGATCACCGGCGGGCCCTACAGACACACCCGGAACCCCCTCTACTTCGGCCGCTTCCTGATCCTCACCGGCCTCGGGATCGCCGCCTGGCTCCCCTGGGGCCTCAACCTGGCGCTGCTCGTCGCGGGTTGGATCGGGTTCTTCGGATACTACCTCCCGCGCAAGGAGCGGATCGAGCCCGCCCGCCTCGAGGAGACGCACGGCGAGCCCTACCGCCGCTACCGGGACGCCGTCCCCGCGCTGTTCCCGCGCTGGGGCGCCTGGCCGGCGAGCGACCAGCGCTGGAAGCTCGAGAACTTCATGCGCAACCGCGAGTACATGATGATCGTCGGGCTCGGCCTGATCGCCGCGTACCTCGTGGTCCGGGCGATGCAACTCATCCCGGGGCCGCTGGCCTAGGCGTCCGGCCGGTCGACCGGTTCCGACTGCAGCGCGATCATGCGCGCGTAGGGCCCGCGCCGGGCCAGCAGTTCGGCGTGCGTTCCGCTCTCCACGACGCGCCCCCGCTCCAGCACGTGGATGCGGTCGGCGCCGGCGATGGTGTGGAGCCGGTGGGCGATGATCAGCGCCGTCCGGCCCTCGAGCAGCGCATCGAGCGCAACCTGCACCGCCCGTTCCGAGGTCGCGTCGAGCTGTGACGTCGCTTCGTCGAGGATCAGGATCGGCGCGTCCTTGAGGAAGGCGCGCGCGATCGCCAGCCGCTGGCGTTGACCGGACGAGAGCTGGCCGCCGCGCTCGCCGAGCGGCGTGTCGTATCCCTCCGGCAGCGCCTGGATGAATTCCTCGGCCTGGGCGGCCCGTGCGGCGGCGCGCACCTGCTCCAGCGTCGCGCCGGGGCGGGCGTAGGCGATGTTGGCGTAGACCGTGTCGTCGAACAGGTGGGTCTCCTGTGCGACCAGCGTGAGCTGGTCGCGCAGCGAGTTCAGCGTGACGTCGCGCAGGTCGTGCCCGTCGATCAGCACGCGGCCGCCGGTGGGATCGGCGAAGCGCGGCAGGAGCGCCGCGAGCGTGCTCTTGCCCGAACCCGACGGGCCGACCAGCGCGTGGACCTCGCCGGCTCCGATCGCGATCGAAACCCCTTCCAGAACCGGCCCGCGGCCGTAGGTGAAAACCACGTCCTCGAACCGGATCGAGTCCCGGAAGTCCGGCAGCGACACCGCGCCGGCCTTGTCGACCACCGCCACGGGAGCGTCGACGATCTCGTAGACCCGGCGGGCCGCGGCCGAGGCCTGCTGCACCGAGTTGTTCAGGCTGGAGAGCTTCCGCACGTTGTTGAAGACCACCAGCAGGGCGACCAGCGAGCGCATCAGGTCGCTGCCGGAGACCTTCCCCGCGTGCACCAGCCAGCCGGCGTAGGCGATCAGCCCGGCGCCGATGAGGGTCCCCGTGAACTCCATCGCGGCGGGGGTGACGGCCAGCACGCGCGCCACTTTCAGGTCCTGGCGGAGCATCGAGTTGAGCGCCTTGCCGAAGCGCGCCAGCTCGTGGCCCACCCCGTCAAAGGCCTGGACGACCCGGCGCGCCATCAGCGTCTCGGCGATCAGCGACGAGAGTCGCGCCGCCTGCTCCTGGCTGCGGCGGGTCGCCGTCTTGACGCGCTGGCCGAAGCGCGCCGCGCCGTACCCGAAGACGGGGATCGTGATCAGCGTCACCAGCGCGATCTGCCACGAGCCGAGGAACGAGACCGCGAGCATGACGATCACGAGCGGGATCGACTGCAGGGCCAGGCTGAAGTTCGAGCCGACGATCGACTGCAGCCGCGTGACGTCGCTCATGATCCGCGACTGCATCTCGGCCACGCCGTGGTCGCGGTAGAACTCGTCGGATTGCGAAAGCGTCTTCTCGTAGAGCCGCCGCCGCAGGTCGGCAACGATCCTCAGCCCGACCCGCTGCATGCTGTAGGCGGCGAAGAAATCGAGCAGGCACTTGACCAGGTAGAGGGCCGCGATCGCCAGCGGGATCCGCACGTAGCCCCGGGCGTAGAGCCACGCCCGGAGCGGCTCGAACGCGGCGTCGAGGTGGTTCCGGAGGCCCCGGGCCCAGCCGGGAACGAGCGCATCCGACCCCCCCGGGACGGTCGGGACCGGCGAGGCCGCACCGGCCGCGCCACCCCCGAGTTCCTGGAACAGCGGCTTGAGCAGCCCCACCGCGCCGGCCAGCATCAGCGACGCGAGCAGCGACGCCACGGCCGCGGCGACCAGGGTCGTGCGATACCTGAGGAGCAGGCGCCCCAGCCGGCCGATGTCGCTCACCCGCGCCTCGCTCACGGGAAGAGCGCCGGTCCGCGGGCCGGACCGAACCCGAGGTGGCGGCGGGCCCGCTCGGTCGCGCAGCGTCCGCGCGGCGTCCGCTCGAGCATCCCGATCTGGATCAGGAACGGCTCGGACACCTCCTCGAGCGTGTCCGGCTCCTCGCCGAGCGCCGCCGCGAGGGTGCCGAGGCCGACCGGACCGCCCCCGTGATTCTCGACGATGAGCGTGAGCAGCCGCCGGTCGAGTCCGTCGAGCCCGAGGCTGTCGACCCCGAGGCGCTCGAGGGCGCGGCGCGCGAGCGCGAGATCGACCTGCCCCCCGGTCTCGACCTCCGCGAAGTCGCGGATCCGGCGCAGCAGGCGCAGCGCGACGCGCGGGGTGCCGCGCCCGCGGGCCGCGATCTCGGCGGCAGCGGCCTCCTCCACCCGCACCTCCAGGCGCCCGGTCGCGCGCAGGACGATCGTCTGCAGGTCGGCCGGGGGATAGAACTCGAGCCGCTCCACGATCCCGAAGCGGTCGCGCAGCGGGGCGCTGAGGAGCCCCGAGCGCGTGGTCGCCCCGACCAGCGTGAAGGGCGGGAGGTCGATCCGCACCGAGCGCGCCCCGGGGCCCTGGCCGATCGTCAGGTCGAGGCCGAAATCCTCCATCGCGGGGTAGAGCACCTCCTCGACGACCGTGCCGAGGCGGTGGATCTCGTCGACGAAGAGCACGTCGCCCGGCTCGAGGTGCGTCAGGAGCGCCGCGAGGTCGCCCGGCCGCTCGATCGCCGGTCCCGAGGTCATGTGCAGCCGGCTGCCCAGCTCGGTCGCGATGATGTGGGCGAGGCTGGTCTTGCCGAGACCGGGCGGACCGGCGAGCAGCACGTGGTCCGGCGGCTTGCCGCGGCGCCGCGCCGCCTCGAGGTAGACCCCGAGATTGTCGACCACCCGGGCCTGGCCGACGAATTCGGGCAGGGTCCGCGGGCGGAGGCTGGCCTCGTGGCGCAGGTCCTCCCCCGAGGCGATCGGCGTCAGCATGTCGCGCTCGGGCCCCTGGTCGTTCATCGGCGGGCCCCGAGCTCGTGCAGTGCCGCGCGGACGAGGGCCGCCAGCCCCGCGCTCCTCCCGGCCGCCGGAAGGCGCGCCAGCGCCGCCTGCACCTCCGCCGGCTTGTATCCGAGATTCTCGAGCGCGCTGGCGGCGTCGCGCTCCAGCGCGGAAGGGGTCCCCGTTTCCGGCGCACTGGCGGCCCCGGTCGCGCCGCCTCGCCAGTCCTTGAGCCGGTCGCGCAGTTCGAGGATCAGGCGCTGGGCCGTCTTCTTGCCGATGCCGGGCACCCCCTGGAGAACCGCTGCGCGCTCCTCGTGCACCGCGCTCACGAGTTCACCGACCGAGAGCGACGACAGGAGGGCCATCCCCAGCCGGGGGCCGATCCCGGGTACGGCCGTCAGCGTGCCGAAGAGCGCCTTCTCGTCCGGCGTCGTGAAGCCGAAGAGCTGCAGGGACTCGTTGCGCCACAGCGTCAGGACCTCGAGCTCGACCGCGCGCCCCTCGGGCGGGAGGTTCTCGAACGTCGCGAGCGATACGGTGAGCTCGTACCCGACGCCGCCGACGTCGACGATCACCTGCGGCATCGCCCGCCGCCGGATCGTACCCGACAGATAGCCGATCATCGGAGCGTCCCCGGAATGCGGGCCTCGAAGCGGGCGTGAATGAAGTGGCACACCGCGACGGCCAGCGCATCGGTCGCATCGAGGCCGGCCTCGCCGATCGGGTACCGGTCGAGCCCCGGCACGCTGCGCGCGAGCAGCGAGCGTACCCGCTCCTTGTCGGCCGCACCGTCGCCGCAGATCGTCTTCTTCACGGTCGCCGGGGAGTACTCGGCAACCGCGACGCCGGCGGCTCCGAGCGCCGCGAGCAGCACGCCCCGCGCCTCTGCCAGCGCCAGCGCCGACCGCGCGTTGCGATGCAGAAACGGGGACTCGACGGCGGCGACGTCGGGCTGCCGTCCCCGCAGCCAGTCCTGTGTGGCCGAGAGCAGCGCACCGAGCGCTCCCGCCCGGCTCCCCGCGGCGGAAACGTCCCAGGCGCCGATCTCGAGGTCGAGGACCCGACCGCCGGACATCGTAACCAGCGCGTAGCCGGCCACGCGCGAGCCCGGATCGAGCCCGAGGACCTTCAATGCGACCACGTCCCGGCGTCCCCTCTCGTCGCCCGCGGCCCGTCAGAGCTCGCAGTTCGCTGCGACCTGCTGGACATCGTCGTGGTCGTCGAGCGCCTCGAGCAGGGCGAGCAACTGCCGCTGCCGCGCCGGATCGATCGTGACCGGATTCTGCGGGATCATCGCGAGCTCCGCGTGGGCAGGCTTGAGTCCTGACTTCTCGAGCGCGTCGCGCAGCTGGTGGAAGGCTCCGGGCGCGGAATAGACCTCGAAGACCTCGTCTCCGACCTTGAGATCATCGCCGCCCGCCTCGAGCACGGCCTCCATCAGCGCGTCCTCGCCGATCGCCTCGCGCGCGATCTCGAGGTAGCCCTTGCGCTCGAACATCCACGCGACGCTGCCGGCGCCGCCCAGATCGCCGCCGTTCCGCGTGAACAGGAACCGCATCTCCGACGTCGTGCGGTTGCGGTTGTCGGTGAGGGCCTGCACCAGGATGGCAACGCCGCCCGGACCGAACCCCTCGTACACGACCTCTTCGTAGCTGACCCCCTCGAGTTCGCCGGTTCCGCGCTTGATCGCCCGCTCGATGTTGTCGCCGGGCATGTTGACGGTCCTGCCCGCGGCGATCGCGGCCCGGAGCCGCGAGTTCGCCGCCGGGTCCCCGCCCCCCTCCCGGGCGGCGATCTGGATCTCCCGGCCGATGCGCGTGAAGACGTTCGCGCGCCGTGCGTCCTGGGCGCCCTTCCGGTGCTTGATGTTGGCCCACTTGGAGTGGCCGGACATCCGAACCTCCCTAACCAGTTGATTTTAGCACGCGACCGGAACAGCCCCGACTCGAGTGGGCGGCGGCGGATGGGAACGCCAGGAAGCCCTGGGCCGGGCCGGACTGGACTGAACCTGAAACGAAGAAGCCCCCGCCCATGGGGCGGGGGCTCCAGATTAAATCCCCGGCGACGTCCTACTCTCCCACGCAGTCTCCCGCGCAGTACCATCGGCGCTGAAGGGCTTAACTACCGTGTTCGGGATGGGAACGGGTGTGGCCCCTTCGCTATGGTCACCGGGAAATTCTTGATCTCAGGTCCGAAGATAATCTCACACGCCCGATGGGCTGTCAAGTCAAATCGAGAAGCGGATCCCGAAGGAGAACGCCCAGCCGCCGTAGTCCATCGTTCCGCCGTTCATGTAGTACTCCCCCGGCCAGGGGCCGTCTCCGACGAGCTGCCCGCTCTCGTTGACCAGCCTCTTCTTGAGCCCCCCCTTGGTGATGTAGGCCGGCAGGCCGCCGTACGGGAAGGCGTCGGTGTCGAAGGGGTCGCGGAACAGGACCGACGGGGTCGCGCGGCCCCATTCGGGAATGCCGTCGACCGTGAGCTCGACGTTGTCTCTCGCCCACGCGAACGCGGCCTCGAAGAAGAACGCCGTCTTCGGGCGCCACTGCCACTCGGCGCCGCCGCGCGACTCCACGAAGAACGTGTCCGGAGAGTTGATCTCAGGGCGTTTCAGGTCCGTCGGTGCACCGTCCGGACCGTTCCCCTTCAACTCGGCCAGCGTCAGCGAACCCGGGACCTTCTGCACGTAGGTGACCATGCTCGCGTCGAGCTGGTCCTGGATCTCGCGCCAGCGCTCGGTCGACTTCTGCGACACGATGTAGTACCCGAGGCCGAGACCGATGTAGGGATTGAACCGCTTGGTCGGCCGGAATCGAGCCAGCAGGTCGACGGAGACGGGATAGACGTAGAGCGTCGCGGGATCGACCAGCTCGGTCTTCCAGGTCTCGAAGTCCGAGGAGTTGAACTGATCGCCACGGATGTCCTGGCTGAAGAAGCTGCAGTTCACGTCCGGCTGCTGCTGATCGGCAGGCAGGCTCTCGCAGCCCGGCATCCAGACCAGCACCGGGTCCTCTCCCGGGAACGGGATGACCGGGATCACGTAGTTGGGGTCGAGCCGATCGAAGGAGTACGAGAGCTCGACATCCTTGATCTGCGACTTGAAGAAGCCCACGCCGGCGCTGAGCACGAGTTCGACGTTGTCGAAGGACGTGATGCCGTACGACGCGCGCAGGTCGATCCGCGGACCGCTCCTGTTTCCCGCCTCGTAGGTCCCGAACTGGTCGGGCCTCGGGTCGAAGACGTTCACGAGTTGGTTGGACTCGTCGTATCCCGTCTGGACGTTGGCCGCGGCGGAGGGGATCGTGTCGACGGGAGAGTATCCACCGACCGCAACTTCGAACCGCCAACGCCCCTTCGTCTCCTCGGCGTGGGCACCGAAGACGGTGATCAGTACTGCCGCGGCGGCGCCGACGAGCCGTATCCGAGTCGTGCTCAACATGTCACCCTCACCCTCGTTGCTCTACGCCAT
>CAWDCL010000004.1:2425000-3269294 GCA_963800865.1 uncultured Acidobacteriota bacterium
CTTCACCCTGGCCAAGGGTAGATCACTAAGCTTCGCGTTTGCTCCCGGCGACTCGACGCCCTATTAGGACTCGCTTTCGCTCCGGCTGGCTTATCGCTTGACCTTGCCGCCGAGAACAACTAGCCGGCTCATTATGCAAAAGGCACGCGGTCAGGCCTTGCCTTGCGGCCATAGCCCTCCCACTGCTTGTAGGCATACGGTTTCAGGTTCTATTTCACTCCCCTAGCAGGGGTTCTTTTCGCCTTTCCCTCACGGTACTAGTTCACTATCGGTCGCGGGGTAATATTTAGCCTTGGAAGATGGTCCTCCCAGATTCCCACGGGGTTTCTCGTGCCCCGTGGTACTCGGGTGCCGCATCCAGGAAGCCCTCAAGCTTTCGTCTACAGGACTTTCACCTTCTATGGTCGGCCGTTCCAAGCCGTTCGACTAGCTTTCGGGTTTTTTACTTCCCGGCCTCTCCGCAAAGAAGCCCAATACGGACCCACGACACCGGCAACGCAACGCTTGCGGGCTTGGCACGCCACCGGTTTAGGCTGTTCCCTTTTCGCTCGCCGCTACTTAGGGAATCGCGGTTGCTTTCTCTTCCTGGGGGTACTGAGATGGTTCAATTCCCCCCGTTCGCTCCGCCCTCCCTATGGATTCAGGAGGGGGTGACCGGACATGACTCCGGCCGGGTTGCCCCATTCGGAAATCCCCGGGTCAAAGCCTGCTCGCGGCTCACCGGGGCTTATCGCAGCCTGCTGCGTCCTTCATCGCTTCCCCGCGCCAAGGCATCCACCGTACGCCCTTAGTAGCTTGACCTACGAATCAGAGTTTCCTTAGACGCGCTCGAAAATACGAGCTCAATTTGAAATTCAGCGAACTATCCAGATTGTCAAAGACCGCCCGGCGTCACGACGCCGGATCGTTTCTTCGGGCAAGGGCTGGTGGAGGCAAGCGGGATCGAACCGCTGACCTCCTGCTTGCAAAGCAGGCGCTCTCCCAACTGAGCTATGCCCCCGCTGGTGCAATCAACCGAGCGCCGCGTGGATTGGTGGGCCTAGGTAGATTTGAACTACCGACCTCACGCTTATCAGGCGTGCGCTCTAACCAGCTGAGCTATAGGCCCGCCCCGCTGGCCGGCCCTTTCGGGGCCCCAGGGAAGCCCTTGTTGCTCCCTCAAAACTGAGTAGCGTGAGCGAACTTCGCGTTCTACCTGGATGTCTTGTCCGCTCTCGCGGGCAAAGGACTCCTAGAAAGGAGGTGATCCAGCCACAGGTTCCCCTACGGCTACCTTGTTACGACTTCACCCCAGTCACCAACCACTCCGTAGACGCCTGCCTCCCTTGCGGGTTAGCCCAGCGGCTTCGGGAGCAACCGGCTTCCGTGATGTGACGGGCGGTGTGTACAAGGCCCGGGAACGTATTCACCGCGGCGTGCTGATCCGCGATTACTAGCGATTCCGCCTTCATGCAGTCGAGTTGCAGACTGCAATCCGAACTGGGGCCGGGTTTTTGGGATTGGCTCCCCCTCGCGGGTTCGCAGCCCTTTATACCGGCCATTGTAGCACGTGTGTAGCCCTGGACATAAAGGCCATGATGACTTGACGTCGTCCCCACCTTCCTCCGGCTTGTCACCGGCAGTCCCCCTAGAGTGCCCGGCCGAACCGCTGGCAACTAAGGGCAAGGGTTGCGCTCGTTGCGGGACTTAACCCAACATCTCACGACACGAGCTGACGACAGCCATGCAGCACCTCCACTGCGGTTCCCGAAGGAAAGGCCCCATCTCTGGAGCTTTCCACAGCAGTTCAAACCCAGGTAAGGTTTTTCGCGTTGCGTCGAATTAAACCACATGCTCCACCGCTTGTGCGGGCCCCCGTCAATTCCTTTGAGTTTCAGCCTTGCGACCGTACTCCCCAGGCGGACCACTTAACGCGTTAGCTCCGGCACTGCGGGGGTAGAAACCCGCAACACCAAGTGGTCATCGTTTACAGCTAGGACTACCAGGGTATCTAATCCTGTTTGCTCCCCTAGCTTTCGCGCCTCAGCGTCAGTACCGACCCAGATGGCCGCCTTCGCCATCGGTATTCCTCCCGATATCTACGCATTCCACCGCTACACCGGGAATTCTGCCATCCCCTATCGGACTCAAGTCGAGCAGTATCAGACGCAGTTCCCCAGTTGAGCTGAGGGATTTCACATCTGACTTACCCAACCGCCTACGCGCGCTTTACGCCCAGTAATTCCGAACAACGCTTGCCCCCTCCGTATTACCGCGGCTGCTGGCACGGAGTTAGCCGGGGCTTCCTCCAGAGGTACCGTCAAAACGGAACGGTGTTGACGTCCCGCTCTTTCGCCCCTCTCGACAGGGTTTTACGATCCGAAGACCTTCATCACCCACGCGGCGTCGCAGCGTCAGGGTTGCCCCCATTGCGCATAATTCCTCACTGCTGCCTCCCGTAGGAGTCTGGGCCGTGTCTCAGTCCCAGTGTGGCCGATCACCCTCTCAGGCCGGCTACCGATCGTCGCCTTGGTAGGCCATGACCCCACCAACTAGCTAATCGGGCGCGGGCTCCTCCTCAAGCGCCAGGCCTTTCGGTCCCCAGCTTTGATCGCAACGCCCAGGGGCATCGCGATGTTATGCGGTATTAGCCCGAGTTTCCCCGGGTTGTTCCCCACTCGAGGGCAGATTACCCACGTGTTACTCACCCGTCTGCCGCTGACCTGGGTTGCCCCAGGCCCGCTCGACTTGCATGTGTTAAGCACGCCGCCAGCGTTCGTTCTGAGCCAGGATCAAACTCTCCAGTTTCTTTCGAAACGGCGGCAAAGCCGCCGGTCGTAGACTAGAGGTATAGGCTCTTGCGAGCCGATGATGTTGGTCGCAAAGCTCGACTTCACGCTACTCAGTTTTCAAAGAACAACGGCCAGTGATGCGGATTGAACCTTTTGAGGCCGCAAGACCCCCGGCCTCCAAGCTCCCTTGGAGGTCCTCGGGGGCAACGAGCGGGATTATGGGGATACCCCCCGGGGTTGTCAAGCAATCGTGAACATACTTTTTTTCGAATTCGCTAAGTCTCTTCTTTCGAGTCTCTTAAGGCCAGAAAAGCCGAGCGGGCCCGGCCCTCCATCCGCCCTCGCGGTTGGGCGCAGCGCGGCTCGCGGGCGCCTCCGGGCGGCCCTTTCGCCCCCCCGTTGCGCGCCGCTAGGTGACGCGCCGCCATGCACTTAGGCGGATTCTCCGGTTGCCAGCCGGGGGGCCGGCTGGTACGATGCGTCCAGTTCGATCCTCACTTCGTGAGGCGGCCTGCGGGCCGCCTTTTTTCATGCCGCAGGTGCGGCGGGAGATGGTCCCGATGTCGAGCGCCGAGGAGATGGATGTGCGTCTCGGCACGCTGTGCGAGAGCATCGCGCGCGCTCAGGGGATCCTCGTGTACGACCTGGTCTATCGCCGCTCCGGGCCCCGCTGGAAGCTCGCCGTGTTCATCGACCGCGATCCCGGCGGGGTCTCCCTCGACGATTGCGAGACCTTCAGCCGCCAACTCGCGCGGGAGCTCGATGTCCTCGACCCGATCGGACACAGCTACGACCTCGAGGTCTCTTCGCCCGGCATCGAGCGCACACTGCGCCTCCCGTGGCACTGGGAACGCGCCACGGGCCGATCCATCCAGGTCAAGTGGCGTGACGAGAGCGGGCGCGCGCAGCATGCGGTGGGCGAGCTCCTGGCCGTCGACGACGGCACCGCGACGGTCGCCGTTCCCGGCGCCGAGCCGCGCGGGATCCCGCTCGGGAACGTGATCTCGGCCCGGATTCACGCCGACTGGAAATAAACGCAGGAGACAAGCGCACCATGGCCCAGAACCCGCTCCTCCAGGTGATCGAGCAGACCGGACGCGAAAAAGGCATCGACCGCGAGATCCTCGTCCGCGCGCTCGAGGAGGCGTACGCCGCTGCGTCGCGCAAGGTCCTCCGCACGCACGAGAACATCGGATCGGAGTTCGACGACACTTCGGGCGAGTTCCGGATCTTCGCCAGGAAACGGGTCGTGGCGGAGGTCGAGGACCCCGACACCGAGATCAGCCTGGACGAAGCGATCGAGATCGACGCAGCGGCCGATTTCGACCAGGAGCTGCGGTTCCCGCGGACCGCGCCGGAGATGGGCCGGATCGCGGCCCAGACCGCCAAGCAGGTCATCTACCAGAAGATCAAGGAAGCCGAGCGCGAGAAAATCTACAACGAGTACATCGATCGGGTCGGCGAGCTGATCAACGGGATCGTGAAGCGCATCGAGCGGGGCGACATCATCATCGACCTCGGAACCACCGAAGGGATCATTCCGCGCAAGGAGGTTTCGCGGGTCGAGCACTACAACCAGGGCGACCGCATGCGCGCGATCATCGTCGACGTCGAGCGCTCCGGAAAGGGGCCCCAGGTGGTCCTCTCCCGCACCGACCCCCGGCTCGTGCTGTCGCTGTTCTCGATGGAAGTCCCCGAGATCTACGACGGTACGGTACGCATCGTCTCGATCGCGCGCGATGCGGGCGAGCGGACCAAGATCGCCGTGCAGTCGCGCGACCGCGACGTCGATCCCGTCGGCGCTTGCGTCGGCATGAAGGGGAACCGGGTCCAGAGCGTGATCCGGGAGCTGCGCGGCGAGAAGATCGACATCGTGCAGTACTCCGAGGACTCGCTGGCCTTCGTACGCGAGGCATTGAAACCCGCGACCGCGAACCGGGTCGGCATGCGCGACACCGAGCGGCGCGAGGTCGAGGTGATCGTCGCCGACGACCAGCTGTCGCTGGCCATCGGCAAGAAGGGACAGAACGTCCGGCTCGCGGGACGCCTCGTCGGGTGGCGGATCGAAGTCAAGAGCGAGACGGAGAAGCGCTCGGAGGTCGAAGAGGAGACGTACTCGCGGCACCGCGCGTTCGACCTGTTCGGGCGGCTCGGCGCCCCGCCGGAGGTGGTCGACGCGCTGGTCGACGCGGGTTTCCGCGCCCTGGAGCAGCTCATCGACGCCGACCTCGAGGACCTCACGCTGGTCCCCGGCGTGGACGTGGACCTCGCGCTGAGCATCCACGACCAGGCCGAGACCGTGCTCGCCCAGGTGCGCGTGGAGGAAGAGGAGGCCCGGCGACTCGCCGAAGAACTGGCCGCCGCCACCCCGCCGGAGGTCGACCTCGAGAGCGCTTCGCTCGAACCCGAGGCCGAACAGGATACCGGCCCGCCGCCGGACCACGGCGCGGAACCCGGCGCTCCGCGGGGTGAGGAGTGAGCACGGTGCGCATCTTCCAGCTGGCTCAGGAGCTGAACATCGACAGCACCGAGCTGATGGACGCCCTTGCCGACATGGGCATCCAGGCCAAGTCCAATCTCGCGGCGCTCGAGGAGAGCGTCGTCGCCGACCTGCGCGAGCTGTTCAAGCCGAAACCGAAGGTGAAGGTGGCTCCGAGCGCGAAGGACGAGGCGGTCCGACGCGCCATCGCGGAGCGCGAAGCGCGCGAGCGCGCGGCCGAGGACGCGGCGCGGCGCGAGGAGGAAAGAAAAGCCGAGGCCCGCCGCCAGGCGCTCGAGCGCGCCGCGCGCCGACGCCAGACGACCCAGAAGGGCCCCGCTGCCGGCCCCGAAGACGCGATCCACATCGCGACCGAGACGCTGCCCGTCGCAACGGGGGCGCCAGGGGAGGAAGCCCCGACCCTGCCGGCGGGGCTCGACGCCGTGGCGACCCGCCCGGCACCGGCCGCGCCGGCCGATGGCGCTCCTCCGACCGCCGAGCCGTCGCCTCCGGCGCCGGCGCCGGCTCCTGTCCGGCACGCGCCGGCTGCCCCGGCCAGTCGCCTCGGACGGGCGGTCATCGCGCCGCCCCCGGCCACCGCGAAGGAACGGGCCGAACTGCTCGGCCGTCCGCTCAGCCAGATGCGGGGCACTGCCACCGCGCCGACGCGCCGCGTCCCGGCTCCGTCGGGGCCCGGGCGCACCTCCACCGCGCCGGCCGCGCCCCCGGGCGCCGGGCGCCGACCGCAGGGCCCGCCCTCTTCCTCCCGTTCCTCCCGTCCGCAGCAGCCCGTCCACGCCGCACCGCGCCGGCCGGTCGAGGCCGAGCCGCCCGTCGGCGAGGTCCGGATCTCGGAGGGGGTCTCGATCAAGGACCTCGCCGAGCGGATGAACCGCAAGGCGAAGGACATCATCACGCGGCTCTTCCTGCAGCGCGGGGTGATGGCGACGATCAACCACGCGCTCGACGAGGAAACGGCCCGCTGGGTCGTCGAGAACTTCGGCGGGATCGTCACGGTCGTCGGCGTCGAGCAGGAGGCGATCGCCGAGGCGATGTCCGGCCAGTCGGCCGAGGCCACCGCGCTGGCCGCCGAGAAGAAGGCGCCGCGCGCCCCCGTCGTGACCTTCATGGGCCACGTCGATCACGGCAAGACGAGCCTGCTCGACGCGATTCGCAAGACGCGGGTCGCGGAACGCGAGGCGGGCGGCATCACCCAGCACATCGGGGCCTACAAGGTGAAGCACCGGCGCGAGGGCGTCGACCGGGAGATCGTGTTCCTCGATACCCCGGGCCACGAGGCCTTCACCCTGATGCGCAGCCGCGGCGCCCGCGTCACCGACATCGTCGTCCTCGTCGTCGCCGCGGACGATGGCGTGATGCCGCAGACGATCGAGGCGATCAACCACGCCCGGGCGGCCGGCGTGCCGCTCGTCGTCGCGGTCAACAAGGTCGACAAGGCCGGCGCGCGGCCGGACCGCGTCAAGCAGCAGCTCGCCGACCGCGGCGTCCTCGTCGAGGACTTCGGCGGCGACGTGGTCTCCGTCCCCGTCTCGGCCAAGGCCCTGACCGGGATCGACAGCCTGCTCGAGATGATCCTGCTCGTGACCGACATGCTGGAGCTGGGCGCCAATCCCGAGGTTCCGGCGGCCGGCACCGTGCTCGAGGCCAAGCTGGACAAGGCCCGCGGCCCGATCGCGACCGTGCTGGTCCAGAACGGGACGCTGCGCGTCGGGGACGTCTTCGTCGTCGGCTCGCTGGTCGGGCGCGTTCGCGCCCTCGTCGACGAGCACGACAAGCGGATCGCGGAGGCCGGACCGTCGACGCCCGTCGTCGTGATGGGCCTCGAGGACGTCCCGCAGGCCGGTGACACGCTCCAGGTCTTCCCGGACGAGCAGCGCACGCGCCAGATCGCGCTCTACCGCCAGACGAAGCGCCGGGAAGAAGAAGCGGCGCGCCGCACGAAGCTCCCGACCCTCGAGACCCTGCACCAGCAGATCAAGGAGGGCGAGGTCAGCGAGCTGGCGATCGTCGTCAAGGCGGACGTCCAGGGCTCGGTCGAGGTGCTGCGGAAGTCGATCGAGGACCTCTCCACCCCGGAGGTCACGGTCCGTGTGATCCACTCCGGCACCGGCGCGATCAGCGAGACCGACATCCTGCTCGCTTCGGCCAGCCGGGCGATCGTCGTCGGGTTCAACGTCCGTCCGGACCGAGGCGTCTCCGACCTCGCGCGCGAGGAGGGCGTCGACATCCGGCTGCACACCGTGATCTACAACGTGACCGAAGAGATCAAGAAGGCGATGCTGGCCCAGCTCGCTCCGGTCGAGAAGGAGGTCGCGCTCGGCCGGGTGGAGGTGCGGCAGGTCTTCCGGATCGCGAAGATCGGAACGGTCGCCGGCTGCTACGTCACGGAGGGGGTCGTGCGGCGCGACGCCCAGGTGCGCCTGCTGCGCGACAACGTCGTGGTTCACACCGGCCGGATCGCGACCCTGCGGCGGTTCAAGGACGATGCGCGCGAGGTCCGCTCCGGCTTCGAGTGCGGCGTCGCCCTCGAGCGCTACCACGACCTCAAGCCGGGGGACGAGATCGAGGCCTTCACGATCGAGATGACGCGCCGCGAATCGCTCGACCCGAGTGCTTCGGCGTAACAGGCGGCGGGGCAGCGGGAGCTCTCGTGCGGGTCGGACTGCTGGTGTTGGAACTCTACCTGCCCGGCTCCGCGTCCCTCAAGGACAAGCGGCGGGTGGTGCGTTCGCTGCTCGAGGGCACGCGCGCCCGCCACAACGTCGCCACCGCCGAGGTGGACCACCAGGATCTGCTGCAGCGGGCCCAGCTGGCCTTTGCCTCGGTCGCCGGGTCGGACGCTCCGCTCGAGCGGCTGTTCGACCGGATCCTCGAGGAGGCCGAACAGCTCGCTCCCGGCGGCGTCAGCGAGATCGCGCGCGACATCCTCGGATGACGCCGTCCGCGTCCGCGTCCCCGTCCGGCCTGCTGCTCGTCGACAAGCCCGAAGGGCGCACGAGCCACGACGTCGTCCGCTGGGTCCGGCGTGAGCTCGGGCTGCGCCGTGTCGGCCACGCCGGCACCCTCGACCCGCTCGCGACCGGGCTTCTGCCCTGCCTCGTGGGCCCGGCGACGCGCCTGGTCCAGTACCTGCACGGCTGGCCGAAGACCTATGTCGGCGTGGTGGCGCTGGGGGCCGAGTCGCCGACGGGCGACCTCGAAGGGCTCCGCGGCACCCTGCCGCCCGGGGTTCCGACGCCGCCCGCCGCGGTCGTGCTCGCCGCGGAGGAACGGCTGCGCGGAACCTACCTCCAGCAGCCGCCGGCCTTCTCCGCCAAGAAGATCGGCGGGGTGCGGGCGCACCAGCTGGCGCGGCGCGGCTACGAGGCCCCGATCGCCCCCGTCCCGGTCACCGTCCACCGCCTGAGGCTGGTCCGCGCCTCCGGCGGCCGGATCCACTTTGCGGCCGAGGTTTCGAGCGGCACTTACCTGCGCAGCCTGGCCCGCGACCTGGGGCGTCTGCTCGGGACGGGAGCCTATCTCGCGGCGCTGCGCCGCACCGGGATCGGCCCGCTGCGGGTTCGCCAGGCCCTGCGCCCCTCCTGGGAGGCGGGCTGCCCCGGGATCGCGGACCGCCTTCTCGGGCTCGAGATGATCCCGTTGCGCCTCCCCACGGTGGTGCTCGACCCGGACGGGAGCCGGCTCTTCTCCCAGGGCCGCCCGGTGCCCGGTCCGCCGGGGACGGCCGCGGGACCGGTCCGGGCGCTGGACGCCGAGGGCCGCCTCCTGGGGATCGCGGAGATCGGAGAAGGGGGCGACCTCGCCCCCCGGACCGTGCTCCGCGAGGCGGACCCGGTCACGGAGGGCGGACCGGGCATCTGGACGCTTGCCCACCCGGTCGACGGGTGGTAACCTCCGCCGTTCCTAAACCGCGACAAGACCGAGAGTTGAAACGAAGGCAGCAGTGCAAGCGGGCGCGGACGGGTTCCGGGCCCGGGAGAGTCTGACGTTGTCCCAGCGCATCGAGAAATCCGACATCATCACCGCGTTCCGCCAGCACCCCAGCGACACCGGCTCCCCCGAGGTCCAGGTGGCCCTGCTCTCCGAGCGGATCAACCACCTGACCGGGCACTTCGCCGACCACGTGAAGGACCATCATTCGCGGCTCGGTCTGTTGAAGCTCGTCGGGCAGCGCCGGCGCCTCCTGAACTACCTGCGGCGGAAGGATCCGGCCCGCTACCGCGACGTCATCCAGCGGCTCGGAATCCGCAAGTAGCCCGGTGCCCTGCGCTCCGGCGAGGAGCGCCGGTTTTCGAGCGCGTCTCGCGTTCTCCCGGGCGGCGGCGCTTCGGTCGCGTCAAACCGCCCCTGCACCTGCCGGCGGGCCAGGCGCCCGCGAGGAGTGAGTCGTGTCCCATCACAAAGTGGAAGTCTCCGTCGGCGGGCGCCCGCTGATCGTCGAAACCGGCCTGATGGCCAAGCAGGCGGCGGGATCCGTCACCGTGCGGCAGGGCGACACCGTCGTGCTCGTGACCGCCCAGGCCGCGCCGACCCCGCGTGACGCGGGCTTCCTGCCGCTCACCGTCGACTACCGCGAGGGGATGTACGCCGCGGGCAAGATCCCGGGCGGGTTCTTCAAGCGCGAGGGACGCCCGAACGAGAAGGAGACGCTCAGCTCGCGGCTGATCGACCGGCCGCTGCGTCCGCTCTTCCCCAAGGGCTGGAATTTCGAGACGCAGGTCATCGCGATGGTCCTCTCGGCCGACAAGGAGACGAACCCCGACGTGCTGGCGCTCACCGGCGCGGGTTTCGCGCTCGCCCTCTCGGACATCCCCTTCCCGCACCCGATCGCGGCCGTGCGCGTCGGCCTCGTCGACGGGAAGTTCCTGATCAACCCGACGCACGAGCAGGTGGAAGCGAGCAAGCTCGACATCATCGTGGCCGCAACCGAGGAGGCCGTCGTGATGGTCGAGGCGGGCGCCAAGGAGGCCTCCGAGGAGGAGGTCGTCGGCGCGCTGTTCGCCGGGCACGAGGCGATCCGCACGATCATCGCCACGCAGAAGAAACTCGCCGCTGCCGCGGGCAAGGCCAAGCGCGAGTTCGCGCCGGCGCCCTTCCCCGAGGGGATCCGTGAAAGGGTGTTCGAGAGCGCGGGGCGGCCGCTCTACGAGGCGATGCAGATCCCGCGCAAGCTCGAGTCCTACCGTGCGGTGGACGCCATCCTGGCCGGGCTGGTGGCCGCGCTCCCCGAGGACCGCAAGGCCGACGAGCGCTACGTCAAGGAGGCGTTCTACGACCTGCAGGACGAGATCCTGCACAACCACACGATCGACAAGCGCGTCCGGCTCGACGGCCGCGCGCTCGACCAGATCCGCCCGGTCTCGATCGTCGTCGGGCCGCTCCCCCGGACCCACGGCTCGGTGCTGTTCACGCGCGGCGAGACCCAGGCGCTGGCCACGACCACGCTCGGCACCTCGAACGACACGCAGCGGCTCGACTGGCTCGAGTTCGAGGGCGAGAAGCGCTTCATGCTGCACTACAACTTCCCGCCCTTCTCGGTCGGCGAGGTCCGGTTCCTCCGGGGCGCCGGCCGGCGCGAGATCGGCCACGGCGCGCTCGCCGAGCGCGCCCTGCGGCCGGTCCTCCCTGCCGAGGAGAAGTTCCCCTACACGATCCGGATCGTCTCGGACATCCTCGAGTCGAACGGCTCGTCGTCGATGGCCTCGGTCTGCGGCGGCTCGCTGGCGCTGATGGATGCCGGGGTGCCGATCCAGCGGGCAGTCGCCGGGATCGCGATGGGCCTGGTCATGCGGGACGACAAGTACGCGATCCTGACCGACATCGCGGGCGCCGAGGACCACCACGGCGACATGGACTTCAAGGTCACCGGGACGCGGGACGGCATCACGGCCCTGCAGATGGACATCAAGATCACGGGGGTCACGCGGGAGATCATGCGCGAGGCCCTCGAGCAGGCCCGCCGCGCGCGGATGCAGCTGCTCGAGATCATGGACGGTGCGCTCTCCGCGCCGCGCTCCGACGTGTCCCAGTTCGCGCCGCGCATCCTGACGATCCACATCTCCAAGGACCGGATCCGCGACGTGATCGGGCCCGGCGGGAAGATGATCCGTTCGATCCAGGAGCAGACCGGCTGCGAGATCATGATCGAGGACGACGGGCGCGTGGACATCGCCTCGGTCAATCTCGACAGCGCCCGCCGTGCCGCCGACATCATCCGCGGGCTGACCGCGGAGGCCGAGCTCGGGAAGATCTACCTGGGCAAGGTGGTGCGCACGACGTCGTTCGGCGCGTTCGTCGAGATCCTGCCGGGGACCGAGGGGCTGGTCCACATCTCGGAGCTGTCCGAGCAGCGCGTGAAGAACACGACGGACGAGGTCCAGGAAGGCGACGAGATCCTGGTGAAGGTCATCGATCTCGACAACAACGGCAAGATCCGCCTGTCGCGCAAGGCCGCGATGCGCGAGCAGACCAGCGCAGCAGCTCCGGAGCCGGGGACTCCCTGAGTCCCCGCTCCGGCGGGAGGCGTCGGTGTCGAGGAAGCTGGGCGATCTGCTCGTGGAGCAGGGGCGGATCACGCCGCTCGAACTCCAGGAGGCGCTGCGCGCCCAGCGCATCTTCGGCGGCTCGCTCGGCACCCACCTGCTCCAGCTCGGGTTCGTGTCCGAGGCGGAACTGGGGACCGCGCTCGAGAGCGTGCACGGCGTCCCGGGCGTGAGCCGGGCGGAGTTGCTCGCGGCGGCCCCCGAGGTCTTCGCGCTGCTCCCCGCCGACTACGCGCGGCGTCACCGGGCGCTGCCGTTCCGCGTCGAGGGGGACGAGCTGTTCATCGCGCTCCAGAACCCGGCCGACACGCTGGCGCTTCACGAGGCCGCGTTCCTGACCGGGTTCCGGGTCGTCCCGCACGTCGCCCCCGAGGCCGTGATCAGGGACGCGCTCGCCGCGCACCTCCGGCTCGATCCCGGCGCGCCGGCCGCCCCCCCGCGCGCCCCCCTCTCGCCGGCCCTCCGGTCCAGGACGTCACCACCGGCCCGATGCTCGCGACGGCCCGGCCGGCGCCCGCGCCCCGGCCGGCACCTCCCGCTCCCTCTCCCGCGGCTGCGGTCGACACGAACCCCGTCGTCGTCGCGGCGGGAACTCCCGCGCGCGCGTCGACACTCCCGCCGGCCGGAAAAGCCGCGCGGAACGGATCGGACGACGAAGAGTCACCCACCGCGGCGCTGCGCCACCCCGCCGCTGCGATCGGCGCGACCTCGCCTTCCGGTAACGCCGCGCCGGACCCGCTCGCGGCGGTCGGTCGACGGCTCGCCGCGGCCACGACCCGCGACGAGGTGCTCGCGGTCGCGCTGGAGGAGGTCGCGGCCCACTTCCCGCGCGCCTGCGCGTTCGCGCTGCGCGGGGACGAGGCGGTCCTCTGGAGCTCCTCGGGGCTGCCCCGCCCGCCGACGCGGCCGATCGCGATCCCGCTCGACGAGACCTCGGTCCTGTCCTTCCCGGACGACGCGCCGACGATCCGCTACGGCCCGGTCGCAACCACCCCCTCGAACCAGGATCTCTACATCCTGCTCGGGGGCCGGATCCCGCGCGTGGCGCTCGTGGTCCCGGTGCAGGTCAAGAAGCGGACGGTCGTGGTGCTGTACGGCGACGACCCCGAGGGGACCTCGCGCCCCCCCGACTTCGTCCGGGTGCGGCGGCTCGCCGCGCTGACCGCGTGGGCGCTCGAGGCGGTGATCCTGCGGGGCAAGATCCTGCGCGAGAGCGGCGCCTAGAGGGCCTGCGCGCGGTCCCCGATCCGGATCTCGACCACCGATTCGAGCAGCTTGACGGTCGAGCCGGCTTCGCCGGTCGCGAGCACGACCCCCTGGCCGAGGACGCGGCGCGGCGCGTTGTTCTCACCCGGCCTCCAGAAGAGGACCTGGTCGCCGACCGTGAGCCCCGCACCGCTCCCGAGATCGATCCCGACCACGTATCCCTCGCCCGACATCATCGAACTCGGCTCGAACGAGGTGACGACCCAGCCGAGCGTCCCCTCGGTGATCCCGGTGAGCTGCTCGAGCCGGCGAACCTCGATGACCGGCAACGGCGAGCTGTCCAGCGGGACGAGGCGGTCGCCCAGCAGCATCGCGTCGCACGAGGTCCGGATCTCGGCGGTCGCGGTGTCGGCCTGGACGGCGATGATGCGCAACCATCCCAGGTGGCGGATGAACTGGGCCTGGGCCGCCGATGTCACCGGGTGGCGCACGGTCCCTGCCGAGCGCAGGACCGCGAACTCCTGCCCCGGCACCATGCCGCGGCTCGCGCCCCCCTCGACGTAGACGATGTCCCCTTCCCCCTGGAGGATCTTGTCCGGCTCCTCGCGCGCGAAGATCCTGGACGCGGTGGGATCGATCCCTGCCGCGAGCTGGGGCGCGCAGCGCATTTCGGTCTCGGACGCGACGGGCAACCGGAGGGGGACGCCCGGCGCGGCCGAAGGCGCCGCTGCGGGCGTCGGCCTCGGCGGCGCGGAGGTCCAGGGCTCCCGGACCGGTTCCGTGTCCGTGGGCGCGGAGGCCGGGGCCTCTCCGACCACGGTCGGCGCGCCCGGGATCACGATCGGATCGCCGGGGTAGATCCAGTGCGAGTAGGTGATCCAGCGGTTCGCGTCCCAGATCGTCGGCCACAGGTAGGGGTCGTTGAACGACTGCTGGGAGAGCGCCCACAGGCTGTCGCCCGGGGCCACGACGTGGACCTGCGCCCCGTCCGGCGGGACCGGCGGGTCGTAGGGGGTCCAGTGGTCACCGACCAGGCGCAGCCCCTTCGGCGGCGGGACGAAGCCCGTGACCCGGCCGTCCGCGGCGGGCGCAGCGCTGCCGCGCTGCTGCTCGATCTGCGCCGGGACCGCGGCTGCCGAACAGACGACGAGCGAAACGACGATGAGGGCGATGCCCACGCCCCTCTCCCTGGACATGCCTGCCTCCGCACCGGTTCCACACGACCGGTGTTCGCCCTGAAATCTAGGTCCGGGAGGTGGCGAGCGGCAAGAGCCGTCCGGGACGGTTCATTCCTGTTCTTCGGAATCGGCCGCGTGAAGCCCCGCGGCGCTCAGCGTGGTGTCCCCGTACCGGCGCGACCAGCGGAGAGAAAGCGATCCCCACGCCACGGGATCGCCGGTCCGGTGCTCCACGACGACCAGGCTCTCGTCGTCCAGCCAGCCCCCGCCGGCGATCGCTTCGAGCCACCGGGGAAGACGCCGCTCCCCGTAGGGCGGGTCGAGGAAGAAACACCCGACGCGCGCGGGCAGCAGCTCGCGGGCAGCGCCGCGCAGCCACTGGCCGGCCTCGGCGGTCGCCAGCACCAGCCCCTCGGCGCCGCGCGGATCGAGCCCCAGCCGTTCGAAGTTCCGGCGGATGGTCTCGGCCGCGTGCCGGTCGTTCTCGACGAGCACGACCGGGCGCGCGCCCCGCGAATAGGCCTCGAGCCCCACCGCCCCGGTGCCGGCCGCGATGTCGACGAACGCTTCGTCGCGCACCCCGGCCCCGAGGATGTTGAACAGTGCCTCGCGCACCGGGTCGGCGGTGGGCCGGACCCCGCGGCGCGGGACCGGCGCCAGCGTGCGGCCCTTGAACTCCCCGGAGACGATCCGCATCGCGCTCAGAACTCGCCGTTGTCCTGCGCCCACTCGAGCTGGCGCTCGAGCTGTGTCGCGCTGTCGAAGCCGGAGATGCGGAAGGTGAACGTCACCCCCTCGCGGTCGCGCGGGAAGTCGGCGGGCAGGGGTGGCATCACGGCGCGGCGCAGCGCTGCGGCCGACGCCTCGTCGAGCGTGGGGATCGGCGACGGACGCGTGACGTCGACCGCTTCGACCGGGCCGGGTCGCGTGAGGTAGAAGTGGATCGCAACCTGGCCGTCGAGGTCGGGGAGCCGCAGCACGTTCTGGTCGCGCTCGAAGCGCCGGGCCCGCCCGAGGAGTTCGCGCAGCCAGGCGCGGTAGACCGCGAAGTAGACCTTCGTCGAGTAGTCGGACCAGTTGTAGTCGCCGCTGTCGAAGTGCAGGTCGCCGAACAGGCCGCCGGTGATCTTCTGGTTGAAGTCCGGCCCGGCGCCGGGCCCGGTGCTTCGCCCCCGCCCGGTACCGCCCGTCCCCTCGCCCGGCCGCGGCCGGTCGGGGACTTCGTAGCGGCGCGGGAAGGTCGGGTTCTCGGTCCGGGGAGACGACGGCGGCTCGTCCTCGGGCCGCCGCGTCGCGACGTCTCCGTCGGGTCCGCGGTCGAGGCCCGTCGGTCCCTCGACGCCGGGCGCGACGGGCCGTTTGGTCGGATCGACCTGCTCGGCCGCCGTCGCGGGTGGCTCGGGAACCGCGTCCCGGGCCGCGGCGGCATCTCCGCCGCCGGGCGGCGGCGGCGCGTGGACCTCTGCCTCCGGCCCGGGCGGCCGCAGGACCCGGCCCTCGTCCGGTCCCTGCTTGCTGTTCCAGCCCAGGAGGGGGGCGTCGGGCGGGACCTGCGGCTCCGGCGGTTTCGCCGGAGCGGGCGGAGCGGGTGGCGGCTGGGAGGGGGCCGGACGGGACGGCGGCGCGACGGGTGCCGGGATCTCGAGCGGCGGGCGCGGTTCCTGAAACGACAGGGCGACGTCCGGCTCCGCGGCCGGCTCGGGCGGACGGTCGGGGAGCCGCGCGGCCTGGATCACGAGCAGCAGCGCGAACACCCCGTGCACCACAACCGAGACGGCGAGTCCGGTCCACGGGCTGCGATCCGGCGCGGGATCGACCAGCGGCGTGCGATCGAAGAGCGACGGCCCGGTCACCGTCGCGCTCCGTCCGCGCACCCGGCGGCGAGCTCGTGGAACGCGATCCGCCAGGATCGGATCGGGAGGTCGCGCCATGCCGGGTGGACCACGTTGGTCAGCAGCACGGCAACGAGCGGCCGGCCGGGGTCGACGAAGACCGATGTGCCCGTGAACCCCACGTGGCCGATCGAGCCCGGCCCGAACGCATCCCCGGCCGGTGCCCTGGGCGCGATCGCGGACTGGAATCCGAGGGTATATGCATCGCTCGCATTGATGACGCGCGGCGTCAGGAACCGGTTGACGACCGGTGCGGAGAACAGGCGAAGCGCCCCGACGCAGGCCGACGCGAGGCGAAAGACGGCGCGCGCCGTGCCGAAGAGGCCCGCGTGGCCGGCGACCCCCCCGAGGAACGCCGCATTGCCGTCGTGCACCACGCCCCTCAGGGGCGCGGAAGGGCCGGGAACGAGTTCCCCTCCGGCCCCGGCCGGGCCGGCCAGTTCCGCCTCTCGGCGCCGCCCGCACTCGGTCGGCGCGGCGCGGCCGAGGTCGGCCGGCGGGAGCGGGCCGAAGGCGCAGTCCGCCGGACCGAGCCCGAGCGGCGCGCACGCGAGCCGCGCGAAGGACGCGTCGAGCGGCTCGCCGGCGGCCCGCTCGCACGCGATCCCGGCGACGATCGCCCCGAGGTCGGAGTAGAGCGGCCCCGACTCGCCGGCGCGTCCCGCCGGTGCGAGGCCCGCGATCGTCGAGGCTACGCGGTCGCTCGACCCGTCCGGCGACAACCGGTAGAGCGGCCGCCATGCCGGGAGACCGCTGTCGTGCGCCAGCAGCGACGCCAGGCTCGGCGTGCGCCCCGCGTAGCCCGCGAACTCCGGCAGCAGGTCGTCCAGCGGAGCCTCGAGATCGACCCGGCCGAGCTCCGCCAGCCGCGCCGCGACCGTCGCCGTGACGAGCGGCTTGGTCAGGCTGGCCAGGTCGTAGAGCGCGTCTCCTCCGGCCGGGAGCGGCTCCTCGGCCGGGCTGAGCGCGAGATGGCCGGCCGCGCCCTGCCAGGCGGGCTCTTCTCCCGGCGGTCCGACGGCCCAGGCGCAACCGGGCCAATCGCCGCGTGCGGCGTGCGCTCCGGCCCAGGCGTCGAGGCCGGGGTGCCCCGCGGATCGGGGGGCGGCGGCGGTCATCGAGCCCTCCTCACCGTCGGCTCGGTCCATCTCTCCGGGAGCCCACCCGGCGCGCCGGCGGGGCGGCCCGAGGCGCAGGGGTGCGGCGTCAGACCTCGGCGGGGTCTCCGAGGCGGATCGGAATCACGCCGCGGGGCGAGTTCCGGACGAACTCGACCATCTGGCGCACCTCGGGCACCTGGCCCCATCGCGACTCGACCTCCGCCAGCGCCTGCTCGCGGCGCAGTTGCGGGCTGAAAATGCGTCGGACCGCCTGGTCCAGCGCCTCGATCAGTTCCTTCGCGAAGCCCCTGCGGATGAGACCGATCTTGTTCACACCGTAGCAGTGTGCGCGGTTCCCGACGGTCGTGCAAAACGGCATCGCGTCGCGCGTGATGACCGAGTAGCCGCCGATGAACGCGTGGGGGCCGATCCGGCAGAACTGGTGCACGCCGGAGAAGGCCCCGACGGTGGCGTAGTCGCCGACCTCGATGTGCCCGCCCAGCGTCGCGCCGTTGACGAACAGGACGCCGTTGCCGACCTGGCAGTCGTGCGCGATGTGCGTCCCGACCATGAACAGGCCGTTGCTGCCGATCCGCGTCACGTTCCCGCCGTGTTCGCTGCCGCGGTGAATGGTGCAGCTCTCGCGGAAGGTGTTGTGGTCACCGATCACCAGCTCGCTCGGCTCGCCGCGGTACTTGAGGTCCTGCGGGCGGACGCCGATCGTGCTGTAGGGCCAGACGATGTTCCCTTTTCCCATCGTGGTCCGGCCGTCCACGATCGCGTGGGGGCCGATCCAGCAGTCGTCGCCGATCACGGCCTCGGGCCCGATCATCGCAAACGGGGCCACGGTCACCCGCTCGCCCAGGCGCGCGTCCGGATGGACGACCGCCCGCGAATCGATCCCCTTGATCCACTCGATCATCGCGCGGCCTCCTTCCGGTCGAGCATGTGCGAGCGGATGATCGCCTCGGCGACGACCTCCGCGCCGACCTTGGCGATCGCCTGCATCTTCGCCGCGCGCGGGCGCAGCTGCAGCACGTCGATCTCCAGCCGCAGCACGTCGCCGGGCCCGACCGGCCGGCGGAAGCGGGCCTCGTCGATGCCGGTGAAGTAGACCAGCCGCTCCTTCCGCTCCGGGACCTCGTGCAGCACGAGCACCGCCGCCGTCTGCGCCAGGGCCTCGATGATCAGCACCCCGGGCATCACCGGGACCCCGGGGAAATGCCCCTGGAAGTAGGGCTCGTTCACCGAGACGCACTTGAGACCGACGATCCGCTTGCGCGGCTCGAGCTCGATGACGCGGTCGATGAGGAGAAACGGGTAGCGGTGCGGCAGCAGTTCGAAGATCTGCTGGATGTCGAACACCGTCTTCACTCTTGATCTCCTTCCGGCGGACCGGCGCCGCCCATGACGCGGCGCCACAGTTCGGGGAGGCGCGCCTGGATCGCCACCATCCGGCGCCAGCGCTTCATCGGTTGCGCGGGAATGCCGGCCACGACCTCGCCGCCCGCAAGATCGCTCAGGACCGCCGACTTGGCCGCCACGATCGTGCGGTCTCCCACGACGCGGTGGTCGGCGACCCCCGATTGGCCGCCCATCAGCACGCCGCGGCCGAGCCGGGAACTGCCGGCGACGCCGCTCTGCGCGGCGATCATCGAGTCCGGCCCGATCTCGACGTTGTGCGCGATCTGGACCAGGTTGTCGAGCCGGGCCCGGTCGCCGAGGCGCGTCTCCCCGAACGTCGCCCGATCGATCGTCGCATTCGCCCCGACCTCGCAGTCCTCACCGATCACGACCCGTCCGAGGTGCGGAACGCGCAGCGCCCGGCCCGCCTCGTCGAACGCGTGGCCGAACCCCGGGGCTCCGATCACCGCCCCCGCCAGCAGCGTCGTGCGCGCGCCGACGACGGTCCGGGGATAGATCACGACCCGCGGGTGCAGCGTGACGTCGTCGCCCAGCTCGACCCCGTCGAGCAGCACGCTCCCGGCCCCGACCAGGACGCGGTCCCCGAGCCGGCAGCGATCCCCGATCACCGCGCAGGGACCGACCGAGACCTCGCTGCCGAGCGTGACCTCCGCGCCGACGACGGCGGTCGGGTGCACGCCGGCCGGCGGACGAACCGGCGGGTGGAGCAGCGCGATCGCGCGGGCGAACGCCGCCTTCGGGGCCTTGACCACGAGCAACGCGCGCCCCGGCAGGTCGGCCGCCGCCTCCTCCGGGACGATCAGCGCCCCGGCGCGCGAGTCGCGGGCCCGGCCGGCGTACTTCCGGTCGTAGAGCGCGACGAGGTCGTCGGGGCCGGCCCCCTCCAGGTCGGCCGCGCGGACGATCCGGACCTCCTCCGGGCCCCGGTAGGTCGCACCGAGGGCCTCGGCGAGGTCGGCTGCGCGCCAGGGCCGGGAGGAGGACGGAATCACTTGCCGGCGGCTGGGGCCGTCGCCGGCTTCGCGGCGTCGATGACCTTGATCAGGTCGTCGGTCACGTCGATCGACGGCGAGTAATACGGGGCGACCTCGGTCGGAAGCAGGATCGTGTAGCCCTTGTCCTTGCCGTAGCCGCCGACCGCGGCGAGGACCGCGCGCTGCCACTGCTGCTGCGCCTGCTCGGCCTCGATCTGGAGCTCGCGCGACGCGGACTTCTGCATCCCCTCCAGCTCGAGCTGTTTGCGCTCGATCTGCATCAGCAGTTCCTTGCGCTTGTCCTCGGTCATGCTGACGGCGCCGGCCGCGAACTGGTCCTGCAGCTTCTTGAGATCCCCCTGGCTCTTGTCCAGCTCGGCGCGCTTCTTCTCCTGCAGCGCGTTGAGCCGGGCCTGGATCCGCGCGCCCTCCGCGGTCTCCTGGGTGATGCGCTGCGGGTCGAAGACCCCGATCTTCGGTGCCGTCTGCGCATCGGCGGGCTGGGAGGCCAGCGCGAAGATTGCCGAGACGGCGAGGCCCAACGCGAGCGGGAAGAGCTTCCTGGCGGTCATGCATCGCTCCTTTGCGGAATCCGGGAAGAGGCGGACGCCGGCCGGGGGCCGGCGACGGCGGCCAAACGGCGGGATTCTAGCCCGAAACCGGGGGACGCGCGCGAGACCGCGCAGCCGGGCGGGCCCGGAGGGACCGCCGCGGACCAGCCGGAAACCGCGGGCAGGCCGCGCGGCTAGACGGTCGTCAGCGCGTTGCGGAACGCGAGCTGGCCGTCCTCGCCGACGAGGATCTCGATCCCGCCCTGGCCCTGGATCTGGCCCTCGAAGATCTTCTCGGAGATCCGGTCCTCGATGTGGCGCTGGATCGCGCGCCGCAGCGGCCGGGCCCCCAGCCGGCGGTCCGAACAGGTGTTGTCGACCAGCCAGCGGAAGACCTCGGGGCGCGCCGTGAGGCGGATCCCCTTGTCGGCGAGCACGCCGTTGAGCTGCTCGATCATCAGGGACGAGATCGTCATCAGGTCCTCGTCCGAGAGCGGGTCGAAGACGATGATCTCGTCGATCCGGTTGATGAACTCGGGGAGCAGCCGCTGGCGTACGACGGCGAGGACCTGGTCCTTGGTGTCCTTGACCGTCTCGGCCCACTTGCTCGAGCCGAACCCCAGCCGCGCCTTGTTCGCCAGTTCCGACGAGCCGAGGTTGCTGGTCATGATGATGATCGTGTTCTTGAAGTCGATCGAGTCGCCGTAGGCGTCCGTGATCTGCCCGTCGTCGAGCACCTGGAGCAGGATGTTCAGGACGTCGTCGTGGGCCTTCTCGATCTCGTCGAGCAGGAGCACCGAGTAGGGCTGGCGCTTGATCCGCTTGGTGAGCTGGCCGCCTTCCTCGTGGCCGACGTAGCCGGGAGGCGAGCCGATCATCTTGGCCACCGCGTGCTTCTCCATGTACTCGGACATGTCGAAGCGGACCATCGACTTCTCGTCGCCGAAGAGGAACTCGGCCAGGGTCTTGGCCAGCTCGGTCTTCCCGACGCCGGTGGGGCCGAGGAAGATGAACGAGCCGACCGGCCGGCGCGGGCTCTTGAGCCCGGCGCGCGAGCGGCGGATCGCCTTGGAGAGCGCCTGGATCGCGTCGTGCTGCCCGACGACCCGCTTGTGGAGGTACTCCTCCATGTGCAGCAGGCGGTCCATCTCCTCGGCCTGGACGCGGGTCACCGGGATCCCGGTCCACTTCGCGATCACTTCCTCGACGTCCGCCCGATCGACCTCGATCGGCGTCGCCGCCTCGCGCTCGGCCTGGCTGCGCAGCGCGTCGGCCTTCTCGCGCAGCGTGACTTCCTTGTCGTGCCAGGTCACGGCCTCGTCGAAGTCCTTGCGCGCCAGCGCGGCCTTCATCCCCTCGACCGCCCGCTGGATTTCGCGCTCGACGTCGCGCAGCGCCCGGTACGAGGTGCGCTTGCGCAGCTTGGCCCAGGCCCCGGCCTCGTCGATCACGTCGATCGCCTTGTCCGGCAGGAAACGGTCGGTGATGTAGCGGTTCGACTGGTAGACCGAGGCCCGGACCGCCTCGTCGGTGAAGGTCACGCCGTGGAAGCGCTCGTAGCGCTCCTTGATCCCCATCAGCACGCCGATCGTCTCGTCCTCGCTCGGCGGGTGGACGTTGATCGGCTGGAAGCGGCGCACCAGCGCCCGGTCGCGCTCGATGTGCTTGTGGTAGTCGCGGGGGGTCGTGGCCCCGATGCACTGGACCTCGCCGCGGGAGAGCGTCGGCTTGAGGATGTTCGCCGCGTCGAGCGAGCCCTCGGCCGAGCCGGCGCCGATCAGCGTGTGGATCTCGTCGATGAAGAGGATCACGTCGCGGGCCGAGATCAGCTCCTGGATGATCCCCTTCAGGCGCTCCTCGAACTGCCCGCGGTACTTGGTGCCGGCCACGACCAGCGAGAGGTCGAGCGCCAGGATGCGCTTGCCGGTCAGGGACGGCGGTACGTCGCCGCCGACGATCCGCGTCGCGAGCCCTTCCACGATCGCGGTCTTCCCGACCCCCGGCTCGCCCAGCAGCACCGGGTTGTTCTTGCGCCGCCGCGAGAGGACCTGCACCACGCGCTCGAGCTCGATCTCGCGCCCGATCAGCGGGTCGAAGCCGCCCTCGCGGGCGATCTTCGTCATGTCGCGGCTGAACTCGTCGAGGAACGGCGTCTCCTTCTTCTTGCCCGGCGCCTTGCCCTGCGCCACGGCCCGCCGCTTGGCGAGGTTGATCACGTCCTCGCGCACGGTGTACAGCCGCATCCCGCGCTCGGCCAGGATCCGTCCCGCCGGCGCGTCGTCGACGCGGATCAGCCCCAGCAGCAGGTGCTCGACGTCGACCGCGGGCGACATCAGGCCGCGCGATTCCTCCTGGGCGCACTCGAGCACCCGGCGCGCGTCCTCGGCGAACGGGATGTCGACGCCGCGCGAGCCCTGCAGCAGGCTCCCCTGCCGCGTCTCCATCTCGGTCCGCAGCAGGTCGACCGAGAGGTTCGAGCGGTGGAAGAGCTCCCGCACGAAGGGGTCGTCCTCGCGCAGCAGGCCGATCAGGATGTGCTCGGTCCCGATCACCGCGGCGCCGCGCTGCGTCGCCTCGTAGCGGGCCAGGAAGAGCACGCGCTTCGCCTTCTCCGTGAACTGTTCGATCATCGCGTCACCCGGGCGCCGTCACGGCGGGAGGAGGACGCCGCCGTCCTCCACACTGGAAGCGTACAACCGACCATCGTCCAGGCGCACGACCCGATCGCAGCGCGACGCCAGGCGGGCGCTGTGGGTCGCGACCAGGAGCGCGAAGCGCTGCCGCCGCTGGAGCTCGAAGAGGGCGTCCAGGACGCGGTCGCCGGTCTTCGGGTCGAGGTTTCCGGTGGGCTCGTCGGCGAGCACCACGGCAGGTTGTCCGAAAAGCGCGCGGGCCACCGCCACCCGCTGCTGCTCGCCCCCTGACAGCTCGTCGGGAAAGTGCTCCGCGCGGGGCGTGAGTCCCATCTGCTCAAGCAGTTGGCGCGCTCGCCCGAGCGTCTCACGCCGCGGTCGGCCGGCCACGAGACCGGCGAGCGCGACATTCTCGACCGCCGAGAACTCGGGAAGGAGCCCATGAAACTGGAAGATGAAGCCGACCTCCGCGCGGCGCCACCGGGCCCGCTCCGCGGGCTCCCGGGGCAGTTCCCGGCCGCAGCAGCGGAGGACCCCGCCGTCGGGCCGGTCGAGGGCCCCGATCAGGTTGAGGAGGGTCGTTTTCCCGGTACCGGACTCCCCCTGGATCGCCACACTTTCGCCTTCCAGGACGGCCAGGTCGACACCGTCGAGGACGCGGACCGGGTCCCCGCCGCCGGCCCGGCGGTAGCTCTTGGCGAGTCCCTTCGCCTCGACGACGAGCGCCCGGTCACTCATGGCGCAGCGACTCCACGGGGTCGAGGCGCGCCGCGCGCCACGCCGGGTAGAGGGTCGCGAGCAGCGCCACGACGACCGCCGAGCCGACGACGGCCGCGAGGTCGCCCGGACGGACCGTGAACGGCAGGTGGTCCAGGTAGTAGACGCTGGGATCGAGCTTGATCAGCTCGAGCCGGTCGAGGAGCACGGCCAGGCCCACGCCGAGGAGGGCGCCGAGCAGCGTCCCCAGCACGCCCATCGACAGCCCCTGCAGCACGAAGATCCGCATCACGCCGCCCGGCGTGGCGCCGAGCGCGACCAGCACCCCGATCTCGCGCCGCTTCTGGGTGACGGTCAGGACCAGCGTGCTGACCACCCCCAGCGCCGCAACGACGACGATCAGCCCCACCGCGAAGAACATCAGCAGCTTCTCGAGCCGCAGCGCCGCGAAGAAGGGGCGATTGTGCTCGAGGATCGAGCTGACGAAGAACCCGCCTCCCGACGCCGGGGCCGCGAGCGCCCGGGTCACGGCCTGCTGGGTCTTCATCAGGTCGGCCAGGTCCCTGGTCCGCACCGCCAGCCGGTGGACACCGGTCCCGGTGCCCCAGATCTCCTGCGCGGTCGCGAGCGGGACGAACGACCAGTTCAGGTCGTAGTCGTGGAACCCGGTCGAGAAGACGCCGACGACCTCGAAGGTCGGCGTGCGGACCGTGACGCCCCAGGGCGACATCCGGGGCCGCGGAATCATGACCCGCACGACGTCGCCCACCGCGACGCCGAGGCGCGTCGCCATCTCGCGGCCGATCACGATCCCGGGCCTCCCGGACGGACCGGTCACCTTGAGCGCGTCGAGCGAGCCCTCCTGGACGCTGGTCGCGATGTCGGTGACCTCGCGGCTCAGCGTCGGGTCGATCCCGGAGAGCGAGGTCCACTGGATCTCCCCGCCCGGCGCGACGATTCCGCCGTACCCCTGGACGACCGGCTCGGAGGCCGCGACCCCGGGGACCTGCGCCAGCGCCGCGCGTGCCGCGGCGGGGTCTTCGATCGTGCGCGTGGCGTTGACCGGGAAGACGATCAGGTGCGCGTTGGCGCCCAGGATGCGGCGCACCACGTCCTCCTGGAAGCCGGTCATCAGGGCCAGCGCGATGATCAGGGACGCGACCCCGACGAGGAACCCGAGCGCCGACAGGAGCGAGATCAGGGAGAGGAACCCCTGCCGGCGGGCCAGCACGAAACGGCGCGCGATGTACGGAGCGTACGGTTCGCCCCGCGCCGCTTCAGCGCGCACGCTTGGCAACCCACTGTCCGCGGGGGATCCCCCCCTGGACCAACTCGTAGCCCTGCCAGGTCCCGCGGATGCGCGTCCCGTCGGGGTCAAGCACCCCCTCGATGTCCGCATCGCGCCCGCGCTCGGCATCGATCCGCTGCAGGAAGAGCTTGCCGTTGACGAACGTCCCCTGCAGGCTCCCGCTCCCGTACGACCCGAGCCGGTACTGCCCGGTCACGAGCGTGCCCGACTGATCGAGGAAGAAGGTCCCCTGCACGCCGGCCGGCATCCAGGTCACGTCCCAGGCCCCGGTCAGCAGTTCTTCCCGCATCGGAAGCCGCGTCCTGAGGTCCGCCACGCGCCGTGCCAGGGCGTCGCGCTCACCGAGCATCCGCCGCAGGTCGAGCAGCCGGGCGTCGGCTTCCGCGCGCACGACGTCGACGTGCGACCGGGCGGCCAGCAGTTCGCGGTAGAGCAGCGTCAGCGAGGACGCCGTGACCTCGCGCGCGCGCACTGCTTCGCGATCGAGCCGGTCCTGGGCGGCCACCAGTTCCTGGTCCGCGGCCGCGCGCTCGAGCGCCACCTGGCGGTACTGGCGCGCTGCCTCGTTGATCATGTCCTGGACGAGGCGCGCCCGCTCTTCCAGCCCGGCGAGTGCGACCCCGATCTTGTGGGACTCGAGCGGGTTCGGCTCCTCCGCACGCGCCGTACCGGCTCCCTCTTCCTCGACCGCCCCGGTGGCCGGCACGAGGAGCACGAGCAGGGCCAGGGCCAGCCCCAGCCGAAGCGCCGCGCGCTCAAGCACGCTCTTCATCGCCGTCTCCCGCGGGGACCGCCCCGTGGCGATCGTAGTCTCGCGCCGGCGCGTGCGGCAAGCCGGCGGGGCGCCGCCGGAAGAGGCCGGCGAGCGGCGAGAGGACGTAGCCCGCGATCATCGCCGGGACCATCCACTCGCCGAGCGCGACGAAGCCGGCCAGGATCAGCGCCCAGCCCGCCAGCACCCGGTAGGGACGCAGTCCGAAGCGCAGGTCCTTGAAGGAGCGGTAGCGGATCTTGCTCACCATCAGCAGCCCCGCGAGCGCGACCAGCGACGCGTAGAGGGGCACGTACTCCCGCGGGATCCGCTCCCCCTGGCTGATCAGGGCCGGGCAGACCGCGATCGCCGCCGCGGTGGGACTGGGCAGCCCGATGAAATAGCGTGGGTCCTGCATCCCGGCGGAGAATCGGGCCAGCCGGATCACCCCGCAGGCCGTGAACAGGAAGGCCGTCGCCCAGCCGATACGGTGCAGGCCGTCGAGGCCGGCGAAGAACGCGAACAGGGCGGGCGCCACGGCGAAGGAGATCCCGTCCGCGATCGAGTCCAACTGCTCGCCGAACTCGCTCGTCGTGCCGGTCAGGCGGGCGATCCTCCCGTCGAGCCCGTCGAGCGCGGCCGCCGACAGCACCAGCACCGCAGCGATGGCGAGGTGCCCCTGCGAGGCCATGATGATCGACGCGAAGCCGGCGAGGACGTTGCCCATCGTCAGCGTTCCCGGGAGCCAGCCGGCAACGCTGCGCAGGCGCGTCCCGAGCGGGTGCGGCTGGTGGTAGGGCCGGCGCGGCGGAGGGGTCACGGCGCAGCCGCCGCGGCATCGCGCCAGCGCGCGATCCCGCTCGTTCCGCCGCGCACGGTGTCGCCGACCCGGACCAGCGGTTCGGCCCCCGGCGGGAGGGTCACCTGCGTGCACGATCCGAAGCGGATCAGGCCGTAGCGGGCCCCGGCCGCGAGCTGCTGGCCGGGCGCCACGCGGACCACGATCCGCCGCGCGATCAGCCCGGCGATCTGCGCCACCGCGACGGCGCCGCGCGGCGTCTCGAGCACGAGGTCGGTGCGCTCGTTGACCTCCGTCGCCTCGGGCCGGTAGGCGGCGAGGAAACGCCCCGGGCGGTGCGTCACGCTCGCCACCCGCCCCGCGACGGGAACGCGGTTGACGTGCACGTTGAAGACGTTCAGGAAGATCGTGACGACGAGGCCCGACTCCCCGTCGCGGACCTCCGTCACGCGCCCGTCGGCGGGCGACAGAACGAGCGCGGGGTCGTCGGGGACGGCGCGCTCGGGATCGCGGAAGAACCAGGCCGAGAACAGTCCGAGTGCCGCCAGGGGCAGCGCCAGCGCGGCCCATGGTCGCGGCGCGAGGAGCAGCCCGACGGCGGCGATGAACGGAACGGCCACGAAGGGAAGCCCGGCGCGGTCGATGGGAAGCCGCCGCCGCGGCGTGATCGCGACCGCTTCGGAGTTCGTTTCGGCGGGGAATGTCATCGGCTCGGGCGAGGCTAGCACCCGGCCGCCGGGAAGGGCAACAAACCGTCCACCCCCCTGTGAACCCGGGCCGAGTCACCCGTTCGTGACGCTGTTCCGGCCGAGTACGAGGCTCATCAGGAGGGCATCTTCGCCGTCGCCGTAGTAGCGCCGCCGCCGCCCCACCGGCACGAACCCCTCCGAGGCGTAGAGCGCGATCGCGGCGGCGTTCCCGGCCCGGACCTCGAGGTCGGCGCGCTCCGCCCGGTCGGCGCGGGCCCGGGCGAGCAGCGCTCCCACCAGCGCGCGCCCCAGCCCGCGGCCGCGCGCGCGCGGCCGGACCGCCACGCTCTGGATCTCGAGCGTACCGACCGCGAGGCGCGCCAACGCCGCGGCGTCGAGCGCGCCGTCGGCGCCCTCCACGCCGAGCGCGACGTGACCGGGGCCACCGCGCAGCTCATCGTCCAGCATCGCGCGGCTCCACGGCTCGGCGAAGCACTCGCGCTCGACCACGAGCAGGCGGTCGAGGTCGGTCGACGCCAGCCGGACGATCGCCTCCACCGCTCCGGCCGCGGGACGGCCGGCCGGCAGCACGGCGTCGGGAGGCAGGAGATAGCTCGGCCCCGGCACGCGATCGAGGACGGGGAGGCACCCCGCGGCGACCAGCCGCGCGAGCGCCGTGGCGGCGTCGATCGTGGTCTCGACCGGCCGGACCCCTTCGGCCCAGGCAAGGCCCGCAGCACCGCGCGGAACCGCGACCGCCGAGCCCGCGAGATCGAGGCGCAGGGGAAGCGCCGCGAGCGGAAGCAGGGTGGCCTCTTCGGGTCGCGCGCCGTCCTCGCGCGACCGCGCGAGCAGCACGCGCCAGCGGCCCAGGGGGATCGCGACCCACGCCGGCAGCGGCAGACCGGCGGCCTCCGCGAGCAGTCTCGGGCTGTCGGCGAAGGCCACCGGCGCCGGCTTGCCCGCGTCCCACAGGCCCTGGGCCAGGCCGAGTGCAACGCGCAATCCCGTGGTCGATCCGGGCCCGATGCCGACCGCCAGCCCGGCCAGCTCCGCCGGCGCGACGGCGTGCCGCGCGAGGAGGTCCCGCGCGGCGCGTGCGAGGTCCAGGCGCGCGCCGCGGACCGGCTCGAGGGGTGCGGCCTCGATCACGCGCCCGTCGCTGACGAGGGCGGCCCCCGCGGGTTGGAGCGCGCCCTCGAGCACCAGCACCGCGCCGCGCATCACGACCCGCCGCCCCGCGGCGCCGTGGCCTGCCGCGCCTCGCGGCGGGGGGAGGCCTTCGGCGGGGTCGCGGCCCCCCGCGCGAGGATCGTCACCGGGGTGCCGACCGGGAGCAGCGCGTGGAGCTCGCGCACGTCGGGGTTGAACAGCGACACGCAGCCGTTCGTCCAGTCGAGGTACTCGCGCATGGCGGCCGGGTCGGCGTCGCCGGGCTCGAATCCGGCGGGGGCATGCCCGGGGCGCTTGCCGTACCGGGCGCGCTGGGTCGCGGTCAGCGCCGGCTGCTGGCCGTGGATCAGGATCAGCCCGCCGAGCGCCGTACCGGACGGAGGGCACTCCCCGCGGGCCAGCGCCGCCGCGATCGCGTCGCGCTCCCGGCGGCTGATTCGCCCCGCGCGAAGCGCGTCGTCGGCATCGTCGAGGTTCGGATAGCTGATCCAGAGGGCCCGGTGGTACTTCGAGGGTTTCCGGGCGCACAGGAAGTAGGCCCCCTCCGGCGTCCGCTTGTCGCCTCGGCGGGACTTCCGCCCGGTCGCCCGCTGGCCGAGCTGGGCCCGGTAGGCCTTCACCATCTGCTCGCCCACCCAGAGCTCCACGCGCCGCTCGGACTTGATCACCACCAGCCGGGCGCCCGCGATCCGGCCGTCGACCAGCGCGATCCCGGCCCGCTCCAGGACGGCGGGGAGCGGTTCGTCGGGCCCGTAGAGTCCCGGGGCGTAGGTCGCGTAGGTCCAGCCGAACGGTCCCTCGCGCGAGGCCTCGGCCCGCGCGCCCGATCCGAGGCCGGGACCCGCCGTCCAGAGCACCGCGGCGAGCGCCGCGATCCGGGTGGCGTGCCGCAGGGCCGGTTTCACTCCCCCCTCCCGGCACGCGGCGGGTCGCCGCCCGGGCCGCGCAGCTCGTCGATCAGGTCGCGGCACGTCCGGCGCCTGGAACTCGGGCCGAAACCGGCCGGCGACCTCGATCACGGGGGCGTAGCCACAGGCGCCGAAACACGGGACCGCATCGAGGCTGATGGCGCCGTCCGCGGTCGTCCTCCCCGCGGGCACGCCGAGCGCGGACTCCAGGGCGGCCAGCGTCGCTGCCGCCCCCCGGACCTGGCAGCTGGTCCCGACGCAGACCCGGACCGGCCAGCGGCCGGGCGGCTCGACGCGGAAGGTCCCCGAGGCGCGGATCGCGTTCCAGGCCACCTCACCCGGCACGCCGACGTGATCGGCGATCCGCTCGATCTCCTCGGGTGCGAGCCAGCCGCGCTCGGCCTGGATCTCCCGCAGCAGCGGCACCAGGGCGTCCCGGCGCCCGGCCGGATGGCGCGCGAGAATCGTGTCCAGTGCCGCGGGGCCCGGCATGGGGCCGCGTCAGGCGAGCAGTCCGAGCGCCGCCAGGTGCGCCCGGAGATCCGGCTCGGAGAGGCCGAGCCGCGGAGCAGCGCGGGCCACGTCGCCGTCCACCTCGTCGAGCAGGCGGCGCAGCCAGCCGGCCTCGAGCTCGCGCGCCGGGGGGGGTTCCGGCGGCCCCGTCTCGGCCCCGTCGAGGAACCCGGGCGGCAGGTCCTCGGCGTGAACCACCGGTTGCGGGGCGCCCAGGACCACGCGCTCGACGACGCGGCGCAGTTCGCGCACGTTGCCGGGCCAGGCGTGACGCGCGAGCGCGTGCAGCGCATCGAGCGCCAGCGTCGGCACCGGCTGCGCGTACTCGCGGCAGATCTCCTGCAGGAAAACGCTCGCCATCTCCGGCAGGTCCTCGGCCCGCGCGCGCAGCGGCGGAACCTCGATCCGGTGCGCGAAACTGTCGAGCAGGACCGGCTCGAGCCGTCCCGCGATCGCCTTCCCGTCCGGGGGACCGGACAGCGAGGCGACCAGGACCGGCTCCGCGGGCACGCTGCGGGCCGCACCCGGCACGGGGAAGACGCCGGAGCGCAGCCCTTCGGCCAGCGAACGCTGGACCTCGGCGGGAAGCGCCTCGGCCCCCTCGATGTAGAACGTCCCCTCGTCCGCCAGCGCGATCCGGCCCGCCTCCCCCGCTGCGCCCGCGCCGCCGCCGTAGAGCGCGCCGAGCAGCCGTTCCGGCGGGACCGTCCCGACGCGCAGGTCGAGGAACGGACCGTCGGGCCGCGGACCGCGCAGCGAGAGCCAGCGCGCGGCCAGGCTGCGGCCGCTGCCGCGTTCGCCCCAGAGCAGGACCGGCCGGCCGTCCGCGGCGGCCGCCAGGCGGGTCCGGAGCGCCTCGACGGCGGCGCCCCGCCCGATGAACTCCGCCTCGCGCCTCAGCTCGACCTGCAGCGCACGGTGCTGCCGCTCCAGCCGCGCGTGGCGCAGCGCGTTGCGCAGCACGAGCAGGACGCGCTCGAGCGACAGCGGCTTCTCGACGAAGTCGTAGGCGCCCCGCTTGGTCGCCTTGACCGCGGTCTCGATCGTCCCGTGGCCGGAGATCATGATCACGGGCGCGCTCGACCCGCGCTCGCGCATCATCCGCAGGGCTTCGATACCGTCGACACCCGGCAGCCAGATGTCGAGGAAGATCGCGTCGGGCGACCGCGCCAGCGCGAGCTCGACCCCCTCTTCGCCGGACGCCGCCTGGAGGACCTCGTAGCCCTCGTCCTCGAGGATCTCGGTCATCGAGCGGCGCACCGCGTCCTCGTCGTCGACGATGAGGATCAGCTCGCGGCGGGAAGCCGGAGGGGTCATGGACTGGTCTCCTCGTCCGCGGGGGCCACCGCCGCGGCCGGCAATTCGATCACGAATCGCGTACCGCCGCCCGGGTTGTCCTCGGCGCGGATCCGTCCGCCGTGGTCGGTCACGATGCGGTGCACGATCGCCAGCCCGAGCCCGGTACCGCCGGGGCGCCGCGTGAAACTCGGCAGGAACAGTTGCTCGCGCGCCCCCTCGGGAAGCCCGGGGCCGTTGTCGGCGACCTCCAGCACGACCGGCCACTGCCCGGGCTGCCGCCGGGTGCGGACGCCGATCCGGCCGCCGGCGCCGAGCAGCGCGACCGCGTTGTCGAGCAGGTTGATCAGCGCGCGGCGCATCGCCTCGGGGTCGACCGCGTGCGGCGGCAGGTCGGCGGCGAACTCGGTCACGAAGCGGATCTGCGGGTGCGAGGTCCGGTAGAGGGCGAGCGCCTCCTCGGCCACCTTGCCGACGTCTCCCGGCTCCGGGCGCAGTTCCGGCAGCCGCGCGAAGCGCGAGAACTCGTCCACCAGACCCTTGAGGCTGTCCACCTCGCGCACGATGTTGCCGACCATCTCCTCCAGGACCTCTCCGGCTTCGCCGGGACTGCGGCGATACCGGCGCAGGAGCCGTTCGGCGGAGAGCCGGATCGGCGTCAGCGGGTTCTTGAACTCGTGCGCCAGCCGCCGCGCCACCTCGCCCCACGCCGCGAGCCGCTCGGCGCGACGCAGCGGGGTCAGGTCCTCGAGCACGACCAGCACCCCTTCGCCGCGGCCCGGGATGCCGAAGCGGGCGGCCGTCGCCTCCACCATCGCCTCCGTCCCCTCCACCGCGACCGGCACCTCGCGGCTCGAGCGCCGCGCCCAGCCCTCCAGCACGGGCTGGACGACGCGGTAGACCGCCTCGCGGCCGCCGGAGAGCGCCTCGGCCACGGGCGCGCCGCGCGGCAGGTCGGCCAGCCGCAGCAGTTCGAGGGCCGCGCGGTTGGCGGTCGCCACGCGGGCGTCGGCGTCGAGGCTGAGCACGCCGACCGGGATCGCCTCGAGAATCGTCTCGATGTAGCGCCGCCGGCCTTCGATCTCGCGCCGCTGGCGCTGGATCTCGCCGGCCATGCGGTTGAACGAGGCGACCAGCTGCCCGATCTCGTCGTCGCCACTCCCCGGGACGCGGTAGGTCAGGTCTCCTCCGGCCAGCGCCTCCGTGCCGCGCGCGAGCGCCAGGATCGGGTTCGTGATCTGGCCCGCGACGTAGAAGCTGGTCCAGACCGCGGCAAACAGGACGAGCAGCGTCAGCAGCGCGAAGAGCGCGACGTAGAGCCGTTGCACCACCGGCCGGCGCGCCCCGTAGTCCTCGACCTCCCGCCCCGAGAGCAGGACGCTGTCGATGCGGCGCGCCTCCTCTTCGGGGATGTAGACCGCCGCCCAGGCCACGGCGACCGTCTCCCCTTTCACCCGCACCGCTTCGGTGGCGACCGTGCGCCAGCCGTAGACGAGCCGGTCGCTGGTCAGCCCCCCGCGCCCGGTCTCGAAGGTCTCGCGGACGATCGCCTCCGGCACGCGCGTCAGCTCGGTCGGAAGCGCCGTCGACGCGCCGCTCCGCACGACTTCCGCGACCGCGACCGGGCTCCCGCTCTCGAAGGCCGCCCCGACCGCCGTCAGCGCGTAGCGGCGCCGCAGCTCGTCGAGCGCACGCGCCAGCTCGCCGCGCGGCGCGGGGGGGTCCTTCCCGAGCGGGCCGCGAGCGAGGTCCTCGGCGACCACGCGCGCGAAGTGCCGCGCCTCCTCCGAGGCCTCGCGCTGGGCCCGCTGCGCGACCGCGGCGGCCTGGTCCATCGTCTTCGCGATGTCGGGCGGGATCAGGTCGGACAACGAGCGCAGCACGATCGCGACCGCACCCCCGAAGAGGGTCAGCGAAGGGATCAGGACCAGGAAGAAGAAGGCGAAGAAGACCCGCGCCTGGAGCCGGGCGCCGAGGATGCCGCTGCGCCGGCCGGCCAGGACTCGGGCGACGTTCCGGACGATGAGCGCGGCGACCGCGAAGGCCAGCAGGACCAGCGCCGCGGCGAGGCCGGAGAGCAGGGTCTTGTCGCCGGCAAGCCGCGTGTCGCCGAGCTTGCCGCGCTGGATGACGTAGTAGAGGACGGCGGTGAGGAGGAACGAAAGACCGACGATCGTGAACAGCAGCCGGTCGGAGCGGAGGCGGTCGCGCAGCATCCGGTCAACGCGCGCGGCCGGGCGGGGCGGGCCGCGACGGCGGCTCGGTCGGCCCCCCCGGGCCGCTTTCGAAGATCCAGTTCGAGCGATCGGCGAGCAGCGCGTCCGCCAACCGGCCGTGCAGGTCGTGCCCCGCGCGCCAGGCGACGATCCGGCCCGACAGCCCGCAGCCCAGGAGGGCCAGGTCGCCGACCAGGTCGAGCATCTTGTGACGCACGAACTCGTCGCGGAACCGGAGGTCGACCCCCTTGATCCCGTCGTCGTCGACCAGGATCGCGTTGTCGAGCGAGCCTCCCTTGATCAGCCCCGCGCGCTGGAGCTTCTCGATGTCGCGCCGCATCCCGAACGTGCGCGCGGCGGCGAGCTTGTTCAGGAAGTCGTCGGGCTGGTCGAGCCGGACGGTGACCTCCTGGTAGCCGAGGTGCTCGTGCTCGAAGTCGATCGCCGTGGTGACCCGCAGGCCGTCGCCCGGCTCGATCGTGATCCGGCGCTCCTCGTCGCCGACGACCAGCTTCTGCGTCACCACGATCCGCGGGTAGCCGGCCGCCTGGTCGACCAGGCCGGCATCCAGGATGGCGCGCACGAAAGGGAGCGAGGAGCCGTCGAGGATCGGCAGCTCGGCGCCGGACATCCGGACCCGGACGTTGTCGACGCCCAGGGCATAGAGGGCGGCCATCAGGTGCTCGGGGGTGTCGATCGTCGCCCCGTCCCGCTCCAGGCGCGTGGCGTGCATCATCGGGCTGCGAAACTGCTCGAGCGCCGGGATCTCCAGCCCGCCGGCCGCCTCCAGCTCGAACACGACACCGCCGCCCGGCGGCGCCGGCAGGAGGTCGATCCGCTCGGTCCGGCCGTGATGCAGGCCGATCCCCTCGAGCCGGACGGGGGCGGCAAGGGTCCGCTGCTGACGCACCATGAGACGATTCTATACTGTTGACCCGGCGAGACCTGCCATCGACAATGGCGGCTCCCGGCCCGGAGGATCCGATGAACGAGCGTGCCCTGTCCGCCGAGACCATGGATGGCGTCATCGATCGGCTCGCCGACGCGCTTCGCGACGAGCTCTCCGCGATCCAGCTCCCGCCGCCGGTGATCCGCACGCCGGACCGGCTCCGGGCCGCCTGTACCGCGCTGCGCGAGGCTCCGGGGCAGGTGGCGCTGCTGCGCTCGCTGCTCGCGAGCGCGCGCGAGGCCGGCGCGCGGGCGGCGTTGTTCGTGGTGAAGCAGGACCGGATCGAGGGCTGGGAAGGGACCGGCTTCGACGACCTGGAATTCCACGGCGTCGAGCTCCCGCGCGGCGAGGCGGCGATCGAGGCCCTGCTCGCGGAGCAGCGGCCGATCGCCCTCGACGCCGAATCCGGCGTTCCGGCGCCCGATTTCGGGCAGACTCCCCGTTCGCCGGCGGTGCTGGTGCCGGTGCTGGTCCACGGCAAGCTGGTCGCGATCGTCTACGCCGACCCGGCCGAGCACGGCTCCCCGGTGGACGTCACCGCGCTCGAGGTCCTGGGCGTGGTCGGCGGGCTCGCGATCGAGCGGCTGGCGCTCGCGCGCTGGTCCCAGCGGCCGGCCGAAGGCTCGGCGGGCGAGCCCGCGGCGCGCCCCGCGGACGGGACCTCGGCGATGGTCTCGCAGCCGGTCGCCTCCGCGCCTGCGCTCCACGCCGGCTTCGCCGCGCCGACCGGACCGATCGGTCCCCCGACCGGACCCGAATCCGGCCCGGGCGGCGTCTCCCCCGAGGTCCAGGATGCCCGGCGCTTCGCCCGGCTGCTGATGGAGGAGATCTGCCTCTATCACGCCGACAAGGTCGACGAGGGCCGGGCCCAGGGCGACCTGCTCTCGCGCCTCTCGGAGCAGGTCGAGCGCGCGCGGCAGATGTACGAGCAGCGCGTTCCGGCGGAGGTCCGGGGGGTGAGCGACTTTTTCGACGAAGCGCTGGTGCGCGTCCTCGCCGCCGGCGATGCGAACGCGCTCGGGCGCGTGGGCCGCGCCGCGATCTGACCGCGGCCGGGCGGCACCCGGCCGCGCGCGCTACCACTCCGCGAGCAGGCCCCGGAAGACGACGCGCGCCGGACCCGAGAGGACCGCGCCGCCCCCCGCCGGCGCGAGCTCGACCGCCAGCGGGATGCCGGCCGGGGGAAAGACGACAAATCGCCCGCCGGCCCCCGGCGGGGACTCGCAGAAGGCCGCCGCGGCCCAGGCCCCGCTCCCGCAGGCCAGCGTCTCGCCGCTGCCGCGCTCGAAGGTGCGCACGAACAGGGTCCGGTCCGACGCCTCCCGCACCAGCGTGACGTTCACCTCACCCGCGAGGTCGGGGCGGGCCGCGAAGAGCCGCTCGGCCAGCAGCGGCAGGGCGAGGCGCGCTCCCTCCGGCTCGCGGGCGACGACGTGCGGGACGCCGGCACGGACCAGCCGCGCCGGGAGGGCCTCGCCGGAGGGGAGCGAAAGCGACACCGGGGCCTCGTCGATCGATGGACGCGCCGCGTGGATGGCGACCGCCGCTCCGTCGACCGTGGCCTCGACGGTGAACCCCGGGAAGACCAGCTCGAGCGGCGAACGGGAAAGGCCGCGCTCGACCGCGAAACGGGCCGCGCAACGCGCGCCGTTGCCGCAGAACGCGGCGCGGCTGCCGTCGGCGTTGCGATAGTCCACCACGACGCGCCCAGGACCTGCGTCGGTGATCGCGAGCAGCCCGTCCGCGCCGACTCCCGTTCCGCGCGCGCAGAGCCGCCGCGCCAGCTCGTCGCCGGGACCCGGCAGCCCGTCGCGCCCGTCGAGGACGACGAAGTCGTTGCCGGCCCCCTCCATCTTCCAGAACGAGAGGTCGCCGGTCATCGCGCGTCCCCCGCGGGCGGTCGGGCCGAGACCCAGTCGGTAGGTCCGACCGTGGCCGATCGGTTCCCGCTGGCGTCCTCGGCGAAGACCCGGTAGCGGTAGCGCGCCGCCGGCTCGACCGCGTCGTCCAGGAAGAACGCGTCGGGGGCCTCCGCGCGCCCGCGTGCGAGGAACTCCGGCTCCCCGTCGCGCTGGCGCTCGACGATCCAGGCCTTCTCGTCCGGCGCGCCGCCCGGGTACCACAGGACGCGGATCTGCCCGGCCTCGGCGACCGCGTCGAGATCGCGCGGTGGAGCGGGCGGGAAGCGGTCCTGGTAGTCGATCGCGGCGAGCTGCTGCGGCGGCCCCTCGACCGGCAGCTGCGTCCCCGCGCCGGCGAACGCGGCGAGGTAGACGACCGTCTCGCCGTAGCGCGGCGCCTCGTCGAGGAACACCCCGGTCTTCGCGGCCACGGTGCGGAGGGGATCCCACGGCTCTCCGGCGGGCGGCGACCAGCGGTAGATCCGGACCGCCTCGGCCCGCGCATCCTCGGGCGGAGTCCAGCGCAGCTCGATCCCCTTCTCGCGCGGCTCGGCCGCGAGCGTCGTCATCGCCGGCAGGGACGGCCGGAGCACCGGCAGCGCGGCGCGGGGAGAGGCCAGCGAGCGGGCCCGCTCGTCGGCCAGGGTCAGCGCCAGGACGAGTTCCTGGGCTTCCGGAAACGCCGTCAGCGGGACCGCGTCGCGCCGCGTCGCGGAGGTCTCCGCGTCGGGCGCGAACGGCGGCAGGGGGAGCTCCCGCGCGACGCGACGGAACTCGCGGTCGCGATTCGCCGCCATCCAGGACGAGCCCTGCCCGGCGCCGCTGGGCGTGAAGAGGATGACCGGGCGCGCGGGCGGGCGCAGCGCGCCTCCGCCCACGATCCGCAGCGCGTAGCGCGCCTCGAACTGCAGCTCCTCGCCGCGCTCGCGCCAGCGAACCTCGCGCGGGGGCTCGGGAAAGTGGGGCAGCGGCGGCCTCGGCGGCCCGCGGTGCCCGCAACCGAAGGCCGCGAGCGCGAGCGGGAGAAGGGCGGCGGCGGCTCTCATCTCACAGGGCGAAGCGCGCGAGGTCCTGGCGCGCGACCAGCTCGGACAGGGCCGCTCGCACGGCGGGCGCATCGATCGCGGCCGACCCCGAGGTGCGGTCGGGCGCGTCGAACAGCAGCGGCCCGAGCAGCCGCTCCAGCACCGTCGCCAGCCGCCGGGCACCGATGTCCTCGACCGCCTCGTTGACGCGGTCCGCGATCTCGGCGATCTCGCGCAGCGCCTCATCGGTGAACTGGAGCTCCACGCCGTCGACCGCGAGCAGGCTCTGGTACTGCCGCACCAGCGCGTTCTTCGGCACGGTCAGGATCTCGTACAGCTCCTGCCGGGTCAGGCGCTGCAGCTCCACGCGGATCGGGAAGCGGCCCTGCAGCTCGGGCAGCAGGTCCGACGGCTTGGCCGAGTGGAACGCGCCGGCCGCGATGAACAGGATGTGGTCGGTGCGCACGGGGCCGCGCTTGGTCTGGACGATCGTCCCCTCGACGATCGGCAGCAGGTCGCGCTGCACCCCCTGGCGGCTGACGTCGGGCCCGCTGGCGCTCCCCCCGCCCGCGACCTTGTCGAGCTCGTCGATGAAGACGATCCCGGTCTGCTCGACGCGCTGCGTCGCCTCCTTCACCAGCGTCGACTCGTCGAGCCGGCGGTCCTCCTCCTCGCGCTGCAGGATCTCGCGCGCCTCGCGCACGCTGACCCGGGTCCGCTTCGTCCGGTGCCCCGTGAACCCGGGCAGCATCTCGCCGAGCTTGACCTCCATCTCGTCCATGCCGGGACCGCCGGCGATCCGGAAGGCCGGCTTCTCCTCGTCCGGGAGCTCGATCTCGACCGTGCGATCCTCGAGCTCCCCGCCGCGCAGACGGCCGCGCAGCTCCTCGCGGGCCTCGATCCACTCGCGCCCGTCCGGGGTGCCGGAGCGCGGCCCGGCGAGCAGCTCGAGCAGCCGGTCCTCCGTCGCGCGGACCGCCGCGGCGGCGACTTCGCGCCGCCGCTCGCGACGAACCAGCTCGATCGAGAGCTCCAGGAGGTCCCGGATCATCGATTCGACATCGCGGCCGACGTAGCCGACCTCGGTGTACTTGGTCGCCTCGACCTTGAGGAACGGGCTGCCGACGAGCCGCGCCAGGCGCCGCGCGATCTCGGTCTTCCCCACCCCGGTCGGCCCGATCATCAGGATGTTCTTCGGCAGCACCTCCTCGGCCTGCTCGGCGGGGAGCTGCTTGCGGCGCCAGCGGTTCCGCAGGGCCACCGCGACCGCACGCTTCGCCTCCCGCTGCCCGATGATGTAGGCATCGAGCTCGGCCACCACCTGGGTGGGGGTCAGGTCGTCCTGGCGCCCGAGCGGCCCGCCGGGCTCGAGCGGCGGCGGACCGCCGCTGCCGGGCATGTAGAACACCATCGTCGACTCCCCGTGGTCAATCCCCGAGCGTCTCGCAGACGATCCGGTCGTTGGTATAGATGTCGATCGAGGCCGCGGTCTTCAGCGCCGCGACCGCGATCTCGCGGGCCGGCAGCTCCGTGTGGAGAACGAGCGCGCGCGCCGCGGCGAGCGCCGCCGAGCCGCCGCTGCCGATCGCGATCACCCCGTCGTCCGGCTCGATCAGGTCGCCGGTTCCGGAGAGCAGCAGCGTGTGCTCGCGGTCGGCGACGAGCAGCAGGGCCTCGAGGCGCCGCAGCGCGCGGTCCTGGCGCCAGTCGCGCGCCAGCTCGATCGCCGCGCGCTCGAGCCGCCCGCCGTGCTGCTCGAGACGCTCCTCGAAGCGCTGCAGCAGCGCGAACGCGTCGGCCGCCCCGCCCGCGAAGCCGGCCAGGATGCGGCCCTCGGAGAGCCGCCGTACCTTGCGCGCCCCCTCCTTGACGATCGTACGGTCGAGCGTCACCTGCCCGTCGGCGGCCATCGCCACCTGTCCCGCCCGACGCACCGCGACGACGGTGGTCGAAGTGACCCGAGCCCTCGTCACGCGCCCCCCGGGCGCGACGGGCTCGTCGCCGGCGGCGGCTCGGGCGCGGCGGCCGGGGCCGCTTCGGGGAGGGCGGCGGGGAGCGCGGCCAGCTCCGATTTCGCCTGTTCCGCGAGCTTGCCGGCCGGATAGTCGGCGATCAGCCGTTCGAACGAGAGGCGCGCCTTGGCCGGGTCGCCGACCTTCGCGTAGGCCTGCCCGAGCTGGAACATCGCCTGCTCGCGCCGCAGCGACGACGGATACAGATCGATCATCCCGGAGAGCCGCCCGATCTCGCCCAGCGGCTTGCCCCGCTGCCGGTAGAACTCGGCGACCAGCCACTCGTGCTCGGACAACAGGTCCCCGGCGCGGGCCATGGCCTGGATCGCGGCCAGGCGCCAGACGTCCGGCTCCGGGAGCTCGCGGATCATCGCCTGGAAATGATCGCGGGCGCGGCGCGGGTATTCCTGGTCGTTGGCCGGGTCGCTCGCCTGCTGCATCAGGCAGCTTCCGACCTGGAACCGGGCGTACGACGACATCGGGTGCAGCGGGTAGAAGTTGAGGAACTGCTCGTAGCGGCTCTGGGCCTCGATCGCGCTGGTCGTGCCGAGCTGGAAGAAGTAGGCGTCGGCGAGCGCGAGCTTGACCATCGGGTCGAGCGTCTCCCCGACCGGGCTGACCATCCCGACGTCCCCGAGCCGCGTCGTGGCCTCGGAGAAGCGCCGCTTCTCGATCATCTGCCGGGCCTCGAGGTAGAGCGCCTCGTTGTCCTCGCTGAGCTTTCCCTGCCGCTTCTTGGAGCTGCTGCAGCCCGGCGCGGCGGCGACGAGCAGGGCCAGCGCCGCCGCGAGGGCGAGCCGGGCGGCGGGGCCGGCGGTCGTTCGGGTGATCAGGCGGTCCACGGCAGGAGCCTCTCCATCAGTTCGGGCGGGAGCCGCTGCGGCCGCCCGTCGCGGCCCACGGCCGCGTGCACGCTGAAGCCCTCGGCCAGGTCGGCGCCGTCTCCGGGCCGCACGATCCGGTACTCGAACCGGACCCGCACCGGGGACAGTCCGCCGATCGCGGTGCGGACCTCGAGCGCCTCATCGTAGCGCGCCGGCCGCCGATAGCGAGCCCCGGCCTCGATCACCGGGAAGAGGACCCCCCGCTCGTCCTCCAGGACGCCGTACGGGAGGCCCGCGGCGCGCATCAGCTCGGTGCGGCCGAGCTCGAACCAGACGAGGTAGTGCGTGTGGTGCGCCACCCCCATCCGGTCGACTTCGGGGTAGCGCACGCGGAACGGAGTGGACTCGATCCTCACGCGCCGCCCCCGGCCGCGGTGCGCAGCGCCGCGAGCGCGGCCGCCGGGGCGGGCGCGCCGAAGACCGCGTTCCCAGCGACCAGGCTGCTCGCCCCGGCGCGCACCGCCGCGGCGGCGTTGGCGGGGCCGATCCCGCCGTCGACCTGGATCCGGGCCGGCGAGCCGGCGGCGGCGATCAGCGCCGCGACGCGCTCGATCTTCCGCAGCGAGCCCGGGATGAAGGACTGGGCCGGGAAGCCGGGCTCGACCGACATCACGAGCACGAAGTCGAGCAGCGGCAGGATCTCGGAGAGCGTTTCCGGCGGCGTCGCCGGGTTGAGCGCGACGCCGGCCGCGATCCCGTGCCCCTTGATCTGCTGGACGGTCCGGTAGAGGTGCGGGCAGGCCTCGACGTGAACGGTCAGCCGGCCGGCTCCCGCCCGGGCGTAGTCGCCGATCCAGCGCTCCGCGTCGTCGATCATCAGGTGGCAGTCGAGCGGCAGGCGGGTGGCCTTCGAGAGCGCGGCCACGACCGGCGGCCCGATCGTCAGGTTAGGGACGAAGTGTCCGTCCATGACGTCGACGTGCACGACGTCGGCGCCCGCGGTCTCGAGCATGGCGAGCGCGTCGGCGAGGCGCGCGAAGTCGGCGGACAGGATGGAGGGGGCGATCTCGATCTTCATGCGCGAAGCCTCGCCTTCTGGCGCGCCGTCCCGCTCACGGGGCCGGCGTCAGGGTGATGCGGGTAGTGGCGATGATCCGGGAGCCGGCCGGCGGCTGCTGGCCCTGGACGATGGCCCCGGGCCGGATCTCGCCCGACCCGCCGATTGCGACGGCGTGAAAACCGAGCCCTTCGAGCGACCGCAGCGCCACGCTCGCGGACCGGCCGACGAACTCGGGCATGACCATCGCGCGCGGCCGCCGACCCGCGCTCACCAGCACCGCGATCCCCTGCCCCGACGCGCCCTCGCTGCCGGCCAGGGGGTGCTGGGCGAGGATCCGGCCGGCCGCCTCGCGCGGGTGCGGCGCGCTCGAAGTCGTGCCGAGCGACATGCCGGCGCGGCGGAGGGCGAGCTGGGCGCGGCCGATGCTCGAGCCGGCGAGGTCGGGCACGGTGGTCGACTCCGGCCCGGTGCTGATCACGAGGCGCACCGGCCGGCCGGGCTTGCTCCGGCTCCCGGCGGCGGGGAACTGGTCGAGGACCTTCCCCGCCGGACGCGACGCGTCGGTGCGCTGCCCCGTCACCTGCGGCTGGAGGCCGAGTTCGCGCAGGCGTGCGGCCGCGTCGTCCTGATCGGTGCCGACGACCGCGGGCACGGTGATCTCCGAGACGAAACGGACCGACGCGCGGAGCGTGAGCCAGGCCGCGACGCCGAACGTCAGGGCGAGCGATCCGGCAACCAGCAGGGCGAGCACGGCGCGCCGCAGCCAGCGCCGCACGGGGAGCGGGGGGCGCTCATGCGGCGGCCCGGACCAGCCGCGCGGCGAAGAAGCCGTCGAGGCCGTCGCGGTCGGGTCGCGTCGAGAGCGCGGGCGGATCGCCGCTCACCAGCCCGTCCGCCGCGGCGCCGAGGCTCACGGCGGGATCGGCCGCAACGAACTCCCCGTGGCGCTCCAGGAACGAGCGCAGCTGCTCCTCCCCTTCCTCGGGCTCGAGGCTGCAGACGGAATAGACCAGCACGCCGCCCGGCGCCACCAGCCGTGCCGCGGCCTCGAGCATCTGCGCCTGGCGGGCGGCGCAGGCGGCGATGTCCTCGGCTGCGAGGCGGTGGCGCTTGTCGGGCCGCCGGCGAAGCGTCCCCGTCCCGCTGCAGGGCGCGTCGAGGAGCACGGTGCCGAACGACGCGCCGGCGAGCGGCGGCGCGAGCGCGTCGCCGCGCAGCACGGCTGTCCTTCCGGCCGGCGCCCTCAACGCGAGGGTGTCCGCCAGCCGGCGTGCGCGCGTCGCGACCGCCTCCAGGGCCACGAGCGGACCGGCCGCGCGCTGCGCGATCAGCACGGCCTTCCCTCCCGGGGCCGCCGCGAGATCGGCCACGGGACGCTCGTCGTCCGGCGTCGCGAGCAACGCGACCAGCGCGGCCGCTTCGTCCAGCAGCACGCACCGGCCGCCCGCGAAAGCGGCGGTGATCTGCGGCGCGCCGTGCATCACGACGAGGCCGCCGGGATGGCGTGCGCCCGGCGCGGTCGCGACCCCCTCGGCCGCCAGCTCGCGGGCCAGCGCGTCCCGCGCAGCGACGAGGTCGGCGGCCGTGCCGCCGGATCCGTCGGCGCGCGCCACCGCGAAGGGGCGAGCCGGCTGGTTGGCGGCTTCGACCAGGGCCCGCGCCGCATCGTCGCCGTACCGCGCGGCCCAGCGCGCGAAGAGCCAGGCCGGCATCGTCAGCGCGGCGTCGAGCGTCCCGCCCTCTGCCGCGAGGCGGCGGAGCACGGCGTTGACGAGGCCGGCCGCAGGCGCGGCCCCCGCCAGCCGCACCGCGTGGACCGCGGAGTCGACCGCCAGCGGCGCGGGGTGGCCGAGCACGAAGATCTCCGCGCTCGCGAGCCGCAGCGCGGCCCGCACGCGCGGATCGAGCGAGCCGAGCCCGGAGTGCACGAGCGGACCGAGGCGCACGTCGATCGCCCCCAGCCAGCGCAGCGCCGCGTAGACCAGCGCGTGCAGCCGGGCCCGATCCGCCGGGAGGGCGATCCGCTGCTCGCGCGCCGCGAGCAGCCGGTCGGACCAGGCGCCGGCCTCGACTTCGGCGAGCACGGCGATCGCCTGCGCTCGCACCTGCGGCGATCGCGGAGGGGCCGCGCCGCCCGGCGCCGTTGCCGTCACGGACTGGCCCACTGCCCGAGTCTCCCTCCGAGCTCGATGTGACGACCCGCCAGCGCCGCTGCCGCGGTCATCGGCCGTCCGCCTTCCGGCAGCACCTCGGCGATCCGCAGAAGCCCCTCCCCGCAGGCCACGTCGACCGCGTCGCCGACACGCCGCACCACGGTGCCTGGCACCGTGCCGGGCGGCGCAGTCTCTCCCGGCACCTCGGCGCGGAGCAACCGCAGCGTCCCCCTGGCCCCCCGCGCCACGACCGGCGGCCACGGGACGAAGGCCCGCACGCGGCGCGCGATCTCCGCGGCGTCGCCGCGCCAGTCGATCGCCCCCAGCTCGCGGGTCAGCGGCGGCGCCCAGCTCGCCCGGGCGGCGTCCTGCGGCTCGGCCGCCAGCGTTCCGGCCTCGAGCCGGTCGAGCGTCTCGACCAGCAGCCTGGCTCCGATCGATGCGAGTCGCGCGCCGAGCGTCCTCGCGTCGTCGTCGGGCTCGACGGCGTCCGTCGCCTGCAGGTACAGCGGTCCGGTGTCGAGTCCGCGCTCCATCCGCATCGTGGTGACGCCGGCCGTCCCGTCCCCGGCCCAGAGCGTGTGCTGGACCGGGCTGGCTCCGCGGTGGCGCGGCAGCAGCGAGAAGTGCAGGTTCACGCCGCCGAAACGCGGGGCGTCGAGCAGCCGGCCGGGGAGGATCCGGCCGTAGGCGACGACGGCCAGCGCGTCGGGCGCGAAGGCCAGCAGCTCCGCCCGCGTCCCATCTCCGCGCAGCGTCGAAGGCTGCAGGACGGGCCCCAGCGCGAGTCGCAAGGCGGCCGTTTTCACCGGGGGCGGCTGGGGCGTACGCGAGCGGCGCCCTGGGGCGTCGGGTGCGGTCACGGTTGCGACGACGCGGTGCGACGACGACGCAAGCGCCTCGAGCGAGGGGACCGCCCAGTCGGGAGTTCCGAAGAAGAGGATCTTCACGCGCGGCTATTGTCGCGCGCCCGTCACCCGGCCGCGACCTCCGGCCACTCGCCGTTGCGGCGCATCCGGTCGATCCGGCGCAGGACCAGCCGCCGCTTGAGGGGGGACATCCGCTGCAGGAAGGTGATCCCGTCGAGGTGGTCCAGCTCGTGGCAGATCGCGCGCGCGAAGAACCCCTCCGCCTCGCCCTCCACCGGTTTCCCGTCGAGATCGATCCCGGCGTACCGGACGCTCAGCGGGCGCATGACGTTCTCGTAGATCCCGGGGAACGAGAGGCAGCCTTCCTCGCCGTCCTGCTTGCCGCTGGCTTCGACCACGCGCGGGTTGATGAAGACCTGGACCTGGCCCGGCTCGTCGCCCGCCGTGAGATCGATCACCATGATCCGGCGCCGATCGGCGACCTGGTTCGCGGCCAGGCCGACCCCCGGCTCGGCGTGCATGGTCTCCACCATGTCCTGGACGAGCGTGCGGATCTCGTCGGTGATCTCGGTGACCTCGTGCGTCGGCTCGAGCAGGACCGGGTGCGGGTAGGCGACGATCGGTCGGACAGCCATCGGGAATCCTCGAGGGGCGCGTCCGCGCGCACCCGTCAGCGCAAGCTAACACCCGCCTCGGACCCGGGCAAATGCGCCGCGAGACCCGTCCCCTTCCGAGGACGCTCTCCTCTTCCAGAGGACGATCCGGCGCCCTGGACCGAATCGCTATGCCCTTCCCGGGGATGGACTTAGAGGAATCGAAAGGAGCACTTACCGGGCGGAACAGACTTTGCAGCCTGACTCCGGTGCAGGAGGAAACCATGAACCGCCCCGCTCGCCGCGACCGCTCCCGACAGGCAGCCACACGAACCGCCGGCACCGTGCTCCTGGCGTGCGCCGTGCTGCTCGCGGCCGCGGGTCCCGCGGAGGGCCGCCCTCCGGTCTCCTTCGTCAACGAAGAGGTGATTCCCGAGCTCCCGTCGATCGCCCCGGCCGCGGCCGGCGCATCGACGCCGTTCGCGCGCGTGCGCTACCAGGAAGGCGGCGTCGAGTCCCGCCAGGGGAACGCCCTGCCGCAGGCCGTGGACGTCAATTACCCGGTCTTCGCCGGCGAACGGATCGTCACCGACTCCGGCCAGCGGGCGGAGCTGCAGTTCCCGGACGGCACACTCCTGCGGATCGACCGCGACACGGAGGTCTCGTTCGACGACTTCGCCGCGCGCGACGGCGGCACCTCGGTCGTCGCACTCGCGAGCGGGCAGGTGCAGCTGTTGATCGGCAATGCCCGCGGTGGTGACGGGCTCCGGATCGACACGCCGTCGGCCTCGATCTATCCGCTCGACGCCAGCAGCGTGCGCGTCGACGTGGAAGCGGGCGACGCGGTCCGCGTCTCGGTCGCCAGCGGGAGGGTCGAGGTTGCGGCGGAACGCGGTTCCGTCGTGGTGGTGAGCGGCGAGCGGACCGCGGTCGTCCCGGGGGCTGCTCCCCGCGACCCGTGGCGCTATGCCGCCGGAACGCGTGACGCCTTCGACGGCTGGGTGGCGCAGCGCGAGCGCGACGATCCCGCCGGGGTCGCGCTGGGCGAGGTGGGCGCTGAATTCGAAGCCCTCCCGGAAGAGGTCCAGCCCTACTACGGGGAACTCTCCCAGGCCGGCCAGTGGGTCAATACCGAGGACTACGGCTGGGCGCTGCAGCCCAACGTCGGGTCCGACTGGCAGCCCTTCCAGGATGGTCAGTGGTACCCGAGCCCGGCCGGCGACCCGGTCTGGGTCGGGGCCGAACCCTGGGGCTGGGCCACGTGGCGCTACGGGAGCTGGAATTTCAACGCCGGCCTCGGCGGCTGGCTCTGGGTTCCCGGCGCCGTCTGGGGCCCGGCGAACGTGTGGTGGTTCTACGGCCCGTCTTTCGTCGGGTGGGTCCCGAACAACTTCTGGGGCTGGCCGGTCTTCGGCTGGTTCGGCGGCGGCTTCTGGGGTTCACCCTGGTTCGACACCTGCCCCTGGACGTTCGTCGGCTACGACAACTTCTGGCACGAGTCCGTGCCGCGTGCGGCGGTCTCGCGCGATCGGATCCTCAAGCCGGAGCTCGACCGAGGCGTGGTGTCGCGGGAGGCGATCCCCGCGCCCGACGAGCGGCGCGCGCGCGCGGTCGGCGGTGCCAAGGGCGAGCGGCGCGAGGCTCTCGACCGCGGGGTCTACGACCGGGCCCGCACCCGTGCGGAGCGCGGCGACCGCGCCGTGCGCCCGGTGCCGCGCTCGACGGTCGAGGACGAGATGCGCCGCGAGCGCGGGGCCGGTGCAGCGGGTCCGCGCGGCGGCGGGGACCACGCCGCGACGGCTCCCGGCCGACGCGAAACCGTCGGCCGGCGCGGGGCCGAGGGGACGCCGGGAACCGTGAAGCCGCCGGGCCAGGCCACCGCTCCGCGCGGCGGCGAGAAGTCCGTGGCGCCGCGCCTGCCGCGCAGTCCGGCATCACCCGCTCCGTCGCAGCCCTCGGCCCCGCGTCCGCCCCGGGCGCCGCGCCGCACCGCGCCGGACGGCACCGCCGACCTCGGACCGGGAGTCTCCCGGGGTTCCCAGGGCCCTGGCGGCGGCACCGTGCCGGGCCGGCAGGGAGCGACGCCGCGCGCGCCCCGCATCTTCCCGCGCGCGCCCGAGGGAGGGATCGCTCCCCGCGCGCCGCGCGACGGCGAGTCGGTCCGCCGGTTCTTCGGCCGGCTCTCCGAGGAAAACCGCGGGGCGCCGGTCGCGCCGCGCACCGGTCCGATTCGCCCGGGATCCGGTCCGGGGCGCTCCGAGCGCGCAACGCCCGCACCCCGTGCCCCGCGCCCGCAGGCCGGGAGCCCGAGTGCGCCGGGCGGTGGCCAGGCGCCGCGGGCGCCGGCGGCCGGGTCCCGGAGCGGATCGGGAAGCTCGGGAAAACCTCCCGCGGCGGCCCCTCGCGCAGGTTCCAGCGGCAGCGCGCCGCGCAGCAGCGCGACGCCGCGCTCCGGCGGGAGCAGTGCGCCTCAAGGCGGCGGCGCGAAAAGCGGCGGCTCGGCCGGCGGTCACTCGGGCTCGTCGAGACGCTAGCCGGGGACTTCGAGAACGCTCAATCAGCCGGTTGCCGAACCGGCGCGAGCGCCCGGCGGTAGACCTCGCGATTGAGCCGCGCCAGCGCGGGACGACCGATGTCCGAGAGGGAACGCCCGAGCAGCCGCGAGCGCAGTCGAGAAAGCCGGAAGCGCCCGCTGGCCCGGGAGGCCCGATCGAGCAGCGCGAGTGCGCGCGGGCCCGCCTGCGGATCGTAGTCGGCCGCGACCAGCGCGGCGAGAGCTTCCCGGTCGGCCGACTGCTCGGCATCGGAACCGAATCCGACCCGCCACGACAGCTCGGCCGCACGCGCCAGCGACTCGTCGTCGTGCCGCCGCCAGAACGACCAGAACGGCGCGTGCGCCGCGGCGGAATAGCGGCGTGCGATCCAGCCGGCGCGCCGCAGCGATTCCTCGCGAGCCAGGAGGAACGCGAGCTGGGCCTCGTCCTCGAGCGCGGCGACCGAGCCCGCGCTCACGACGAGCGTTCGATCCGGCAGCGCGAGCACGAGCGGTTCCGTCACGAGGGCGAAAGTCACCTCGCCCCAGGGCCCCGCCGTGACCGCTGCGCCGACCGCCGCGACGTAGCGACCGGCGGCGGCCGCGGATGTCGTGCGGAGCCGCTCGCCCAGGAGCTCCCGCAGGCGGCCCGCAACCTCGCCGCCGGAGGCTCGGGTCGACCCCTCGCCGGCCCGCTCTCCCGCGCAGGGGCGCCAGCGGCTGGCGGAGGAGGCGTGCGGCAGAGCGCAGAAGCGGCAGACCAGCTCGGCCTCCCCGGTCGGCGCGACCAGCCCGCCGCACGCGGCGCACCACCCCTCCCCCCCGGGAAGCGCGACGGCTGCCGCCTCGCGGCAGTGGGGACAGACCGAGCCCTCGAGCTGGGCCCCGCTCGTCGATTCCTCCCCCTCCGCGCCCGACGGGCCGCGCCAGAACCCGGCCGGAACGCCGAAGCCGGGGAATGGAGCCGGCCCCGGGAGCTCGGCGAGCGCCGGTGACGGCGCGTGGGGCCCGAGTCCGCCCGTGTCCGGGCGCGTCTCTGCGAACGTGTCGTTCACACGGCCAATATGGGCTCCGGACCCGCCGCGGACGAGCCGGGCGGGTCCGCGAGCGGCTCGCTTGACCCTGCCGCCCGGGACCTCTAAAGTTCCGGTTTTTGCCAGGTTGGCCGGAAATCCCGCCGATCGCTCCCCGCTCGCGCGCGCCGACCGCGGCGCCTTCCGCGCCGCGCAGCCGAGGACTGACGCGCCGTGGGGAGCCCTCGCGCTGCGGCCGCCTGCGCCCGCGGGGGACGCCTCCGCCAGGAGCGACAGGAGCATGAAGGTCTACGACACGCGCGACATCCGGAACATCGCCTTCGTCGGTCACGGGCACGCCGGGAAGACCAGCCTCGTCTCCTCGCTGCTCTTCGCGGCGCACGCCACGGAGAAGCTCGGCGCGATCGCGGACGGCAGCACGCTGACCGACTTCGACCCCGACGAGGTCGAGCGCAGGATCAGCATGTCGCTCGCCGTAGCCGCGTGCGGATGGATGGACGCGAAGCTCAACCTCGTGGACGCTCCCGGGTACGCGAACTTCATCGGCGAAGCCGCCGCCGCGATGCGCGCCGGAGACGTCGGGCTGATCCTCGTGCACGCACTCGACGGCGTCGCGGTCCAGACCGAGCGGATGTGGGAGGACGCGGAGAAAGCCGGGCTGCCCGTGATGTTCGCGGTCTCCGCGCTCGACCGCGAGCGGGCCTCGTTTGGCGACAGCGCGGCGGCGATCGCCCGTCGCTTCAGCCGCGCGGCCCTGCCGATCGCGCTGCCGATCGGGGAGGAAGCGAAGGTCCAGGGCGTGGTCTGCCTCGTGACCGGCAAGGCCTACCTGTCGAAGCCCGGCGCGCCGGACGGCTCGGTCGCCGAGATCCCCGCCGACATGAAGGACGCGTACGAGGCGGGGCGCGAGGCGCTGCTCGAGGCGGTCGCCGAGTCCGACGACGAGCTGATGAACGCGTTCCTCGAGAACGGCACGCTCGATGACGCGCAGTTCGCCGCCGGGCTCCGGAAGGCGATCGCCGAGCGCAGGCTCTTCCCGATCTTCGCGACCGCGGCCACGACGATGGTCGGGGCGCACCACCTGCTCGACAGTCTCGTCCGGTTCGCCCCCTCGCCGGCCGACCGGCCCGCGGTCAAGGTCAAGCTCGAGTCGGGCGACGAGCAGGAGCGCGCCGCCGACGCCGGCGGCCCGCTCACGGCGCAGGTCTTCAAGACCTACATCGACCCGTTCGCCGGACGGATCTCGCTGGTCCGCATCTTCTCGGGCACCATCACGCTCGACCAGAACGCCTGGAACGCGGGCCGGGGCACCCCGGAGAAGCTCGGCGGCCTGGCGGTCCCGCACGGCAAGGCGGGCGAGAAGCTGTCGGAGGCGCGGGCCGGCGACATCGTGATGCTGGTCAAGCTCAAGGACACCCACACGGGTGACACGCTCGTCGCGGACAAGACCCACGTCGCGCAGCTGCCGGCGATCCCGTTCCCGCGGCCGATGATCGCGTACGCGATCAAGGGCGAGGCCAAGGGCGACGACGAGAAGATCTCGGCCGCGCTGCAGCGCCTGGTGGAAGAGGATCCGACGCTCAAGCTGGATCGCGACCCCCGCTCGCACGAGCTGATGCTGGCCGGGCGGGGCGCCGACCACGTCAAGATCGCGCTCGACAAGATCGCCAAGCGCGCCAACGTCAAGGCCACGCTCGAGAAGCCCAAGGTCCCCTACCTCGAGACGATCACCAGGAGCGCGCAGGACATGTACCGCCACAAGAAGCAGACCGGAGGCGCCGGGCAGTTCGCCGAGGTCCACATGCGGATCGACCCGCAGCCGCGCGGTACGGGCTTCGAGTTCACGTCGGAGATCTTCGGGGGCTCGATCTCCCGCAACTTCTGGCCGTCGATCGAAAAGGGGGTCCACAAGGTGCTCGACGGCGGCGCGATCGCCGGCTACCCGATGGTCGACGTCAAGGCGGTGATCTACGACGGGAAGGAGCACCCGGTCGACTCGAAGGACATCGCGTTCCAGGTCGCGGGGCGCGAGGTCTTCAAGCTCTGCGTGCAGAAAGCCGGCCCGGTCGTGCTCGAGCCGATCATGAAGGTCGTCGTCACCTGCCCCGACGAGTGCATGGGAGACATCCTCGGCGACCTGACCCGGCGGCGCGGCAAGGTCCAGGGGTCGGACAATGCGGGCGGCCGCACCGTCGTGCGCGCGCAGGTCCCGATGGCCGAGATGCTCGAATACGCCGCGACGCTGAAGTCGCTGACCTCCGACCGCGGCTCGTACGTGATGGACCTCGACCACTACGAGCGGGTTCCGGCCGACATTCAGGTCAAGCTGCAGTCCGAGTACAGGCCGCACGAGACCGAGGACTGACCCCTTGACCGAGACCGTCCGCATCAAGGATCTCGGCCGCCACGAGGGCCAGGTGGTCGCGGTTCGCGGCTGGGTGACGCACGTCCGCTCGAAGGGGAAGATCGCCTTCGTCGTCGTGCGCGACGGGTCGGGCATCGTGCAGACCGTCGCCTCGCTGCAGGACGTCGGGGACGAGGCCCTGGCCCGGATGGACTCCGCGAGCCAGGAGAGCTCGGTCGTCGTGACCGGCACGGTGCACGCGGACAGGCGCGCGCCCGGGGGCTTCGAGCTGCAGGTCCGGTCCTTCGAGGTGGCGGGCGCCTCGCCCGACTACCCGATCTCCCCCAAGGAACACGGGATCGACTTCCTGCTGGAGCACCGGCACCTCTGGCTGCGGCACCGCGGTCCCTGGGCGATCCTGCGGGTCCGCGACGAGGTCGAGAAGTCGATCCGCGACTTCATGTACGACCGCGAGTTCGTGCTGATCGACTCGCCGATCCTGACCCCGGCGGCATGCGAGGGGACGAGCACGCTGTTCGAGACCGACTACTTCGACGAGAAGGCGTACCTCTCCCAGTCCGGCCAGCTCTACCTCGAGCCGGCCTGCATGGCCTTCGACAAGGTCTACTGCTTCGGCCCGACCTTCCGCGCCGAGAAATCCAAGACCCGCCGTCACCTGACCGAGTTCTGGATGATCGAGCCGGAAATGGCCTGGGCGACGCTCGACGACGTGATGGCGCTGGCCGAGGAGATGGTCTCGTACATCGTCGCGCGCGTGCTCGATCGCCGGCGCGAGGAGCTGAAGGTCCTCGAGCGCGACACCGCGAAGCTGGAGTCGGTGGTGCCGCCGTTCCCGCGCCTGTCCTACGACGAGGCCGTCGCGATCCTGACGCGCCCGGAGAACGTGCGGCGCGCGGAAGAGGCCGGGGCCCCGCCGTTCGTGCCGGGGAACGACCTCGGAGCGGTGGACGAGACGATTCTCGGCGAGCCGTACGACCGGCCGGTGATGATCCACCGCTACCCGGTCCCGGTGAAGGCGTTCTACATGCAGCCCGACCCGGAGCGACCCGACCGCGCGCTGTGCGTCGACGTGATCGCGCCGGAAGGCTACGGCGAGATCATCGGCGGCAGCCAGCGCATCCACGACCCGGAGCTGCTCCAGGCGCGGATCGCGGAGCACGGGCTGCCGGAGTCGGCCTTCCGCTGGTACCTCGACGTGCGCCGCTACGGGACCGTGCCGCACGCCGGGTTCGGCATGGGGATCGAGCGCGTCGTCGGTTGGATCACCGGCACGCAGCACCTGCGCGAGGCGATCCCCTACCCGAGGACGATCCAACGGTTGTACCCGTGAGCCGCAGGGGGACCGCGCGCCGCGTCGCGCTGGTCAGCCTGGGCTGCCCCAAGAACCAGGTCGACAGCGAGCTGATCCTCGGCCGGCTGCGGGCCGAGGGTTGGGAGGTCGTCGCCGACGCCGCCGCCGCCGATACGCTGGTCGTCAATACCTGCGCCTTCATCGACAAGGCGCGGGCCGAATCGGTCGAGGCGCTGGTCGATGCCGTGCAGTGGAAGAAGGACCGCGAAGGCCGCCAGGTCGTGGCGGCCGGGTGCCTGGTGCAGCGCTACGGCGGCGAGCTGGCCGGCGAGATCCCGGAGCTCGACGCGCTGATCGGCCTCGACGGAATCCAGCGGATCCACCACTCGCTGCCGCAGGAGAAGCCGGGCCTGCTCGCACTGCCGGCGGCCGCACCGCTGGCCGGTCCGGCGACCGGGCTGTTCGACCATACCGACCCGCGGCTGCGGCTCTCGCCCCCCTGGACCGCCTTCGTCAAGATCGCCGAGGGCTGCAACCAGCAGTGCGCCTTCTGCGCGATCCCGACCTTCCGCGGACGGATGCGCTCGCGGACGATTGCGGACCTGGGCGAGGAGCTGGCGCAGCTGGCCCGGGAGGGAGTCGTCGAGGCCAACCTCGTCGCGCAGGACTCCACCGGCTACGGGCGGGACCTCGGCCTGAAGGACGGGCTGGCCGACCTGATCGAGTCGTTCGAGAGGCTGCCCGAGGTACCGCGCTGGATCCGCCTGCACTACCTGTACCCGGGGCGGATCTCGCGCCGGCTGCTCGAGGCGCTCGCGCGCTCCACGCGGCTCGTCGAGTACGTCGACCTGCCGCTGCAGCACGCCCACCGCGGGACGCTGCAGCGGATGAACCGGCCGGGGTCGGGAGAGACGCACCTCGCGCAGCTCGAGCAGCTGCGCCGGGCCCTTCCGGGCGCCGGCGTGCGCTCGAGCTTCATCGTCGGCTTCCCGGGCGAGACCGACGCGGAGTTCGACGAGCTCTGCGCCTTCGTGCAGGCCGCGGGGCTCGACGCCGTCGGCGTCTTCACCTATTCCCACGAGGAGGCGACGACCGCGTTCGCGCTCGAGGACGACATCCCGGAGGAGCTCAAGGAGGAGCGGCGCGAGCTGCTCGAGGAGCTCGCCGCATCGGTCGCGCACGAGCGCAACCGGGCGCGGATCGGGACGACGCTCGAGCTGCTCGTCGAGGGGCCGGGCGAAGACTCGCCGCGCGATGCGGTCGCGCGCTGGCGGGGCCAGGCGCCGGAGGTCGACGGCCACGTGGTCCTGATCGGCGGCGGCGGGATCGCACCGGGCACGCTCGTCCCCGCGACCGTGATCGATGCCGGCCCGCACGACCTGACGGCTCGCCTCGGCGCCGGCGGAGGAGCACCGTGACGAGGCTCGAGACCACGCTGGCGACCTGGTTCGGCAGCGGCTACTCGCCGTTCGCGTCCGGCACGGCGGGCACGCTCGCCAGCGTGCCGCTGGTCCTGCTCCTGTGGTGGATCGGCTCGGTTCCGCTGCACGCCACGGCGATCGTCGCCGTCACGGCGATCGGCCTCTGGGCCTCCCGCGGCGCGGAAGCGCACTGGGGGCGCAAGGACCCGGGCCAGGTCGTGATCGACGAGACCGCGGGCTACCTCGTGGCGACCCTGCTCGTCCCCCCCTCGGCCGTCGCGCTCGCCCTGTCCTTCCTGCTGTTCCGCGCGTTCGACGTCGTGAAGCCCTTCCCGGCCGGCCGTTCCCAGGCGCTCCCGGGCGCGTGGGGGATCATGGCCGACGACCTGTTCGCGGGGATCTACTCGAACCTGGCGCTGCAGGCCCTGCTCTGGCTCTGGGGCCGCGCGTGACCGTCGTCGACCGGCTCGAGCAGCTCCCGCTGCCGGACGGACGGCGAATGGTGGCGACGATCGGGTTCTACGACGGCCTGCACCGCGGCCACCAGGCGATCCTCGACGAGGTCGTTCGCCGCGCGCGCGGCGCCGGCGAACCCGCGGCAGTCGTCACCTTCGAGCCGCACCCGCTGCGGGTGCTGGCTCCCGAGCGCGCGCCGCGCCTGCTGCTGACCGACGACCAGAAGATCGCCCTCTTCGAGCGTTCCGGCCTCGACCTGGTGGTCTTCCTGCCGTTCGACCGCCCGATGGCGGCGATGCCGGCCGAGGTCTTCGCGCGCGAGGTGGTCGGCCGGCGGCTCCGCGCTTCCCAGGTGCTGGTCGGCTCGAATTTTCGATTCGGGCGCGGGCGCGCCGGAGACGTGCCGCTGCTGGTCCGCGTCGGCGCCGAGTGCGGCTTCACGGCGGAGGCGTTGGAGGCCGTGCTGGACGGCGGGCAGCCGGTCTCGGCGTCGCGCATCCGGCGCGAACTGGCCGACGGCGACGTGGCCGAGGCCGCACGCCTGCTGGGCCGGCCGTACGCGCTGGCCGGAACGATCGTCCACGGCGAGGGGCGCGGCGGGAAGGTCGTCGTCGCCACCGCGAACCTCGCCCCGGAGAACGAGTTCCTGCCGGCGAGGGGGGTCTACATCACGCGCCTGCTGTGGCCGGGCCACAGCCGCGAGGGGCTGACCAACATCGGCACCCGGCCGACCTTCGGGGCCGACCGGATCACCGTCGAGACCCACCTCCCCGGCTTCGAGGGCGACCTCTACGGCGAGCGGGCGGAACTCGAGTTCCTGGCCCGGCTGCGGGACGAACGGCACTTCCCGACACCGGCCGACCTCGTGGCGCAGATCCGCCGCGACCTCGTGGCGTTCGCGGACTGGAAGGCCGCCGGGGGCGGGGCCGGACCCCCGATGCAACCGTCCCGCGGCATGGAGTAACCTGTCCTCCCCATCCCCCGGATTGCCCGCGGGCGCACCGGAAGCGTGTGTCCTCCACCCTCTGGGCCGCGAAAGGACCCTGGATGTCCTCCGTCAAGCCGTTTCGGGCCTACCGCCCCCGGCCTGATCTCGCCCGCCAGGTCGCGAGCTTCCCGTACGACGTCATCTCGTCGGACGAGGCGCGCGCGCTGGCCGCGGGCAACCCGTACTCCTTCCTCCACGTCGGCAAGCCGGAGATCGACCTCGAACCGGCGATCTCCCTCTACGACGACCGCGTCTACGCGACGGCCCGCGCGAACCTGGCGCGGATGATCGCCGAGGGCGTGCTGCAGCGCGACGCGCGGCCCTGCCTGTCCGTCTACCAGCAGCGGATGGGCGATCACGTCCAGGCCGGGGTCGTCGGGCTCACGTCGGTGGCCGAATACGAGCGCGAGTTGATCAAGAAACACGAGCACACGCGCCGGGACAAGGAAGACGACCGGACCCGGCACGTCACGGAGTGCGACGCGAACGCCGAACCGGTCTTCCTGACCTACCGCAAGGTGCCGGCGATCGACGCGATCGTCGACCGCGTTCGCGCCCGGCCGCCGCTCTACGACCTGGTCACCGACGACGGGATCGGGCACACGGTCTGGGTGATCGACGATCCGGCCGAGATCGCGGCCCTGGTGCAGCTGTTCGCGACCGTGCCGGCGCTCTACGTCGCCGACGGGCACCACCGCACGGCAGCCGCGGTCCGGCACGGACAGGCCGCGCGCGCGAAGCACCCCGGGGCCGGGCCCGACGCGCCGTTCGAGGGGTTCATGGCGGTCGTCTTCCCGCACGACCAGTTGCAGATCCTCGACTACAACCGGGTGGTCAAGGACCTCAACGGCCTGTCCTCCGCGGCCTTCCTGGGACGCGTCGCCGAGCGCTTCGAGGTCGCCCCGGCCGACGGGCCGCGCCCGCGCGCGCCGCACGAGTTCGGGATGTTCCTCGAGGGGCGCTGGTACCGGCTCGTGGCGAAGCCCGGGACCTTCCCCGCCGGCGACCCGGTGCGCGGACTCGACGTCTCGATCCTGCAGGACAACCTGCTCGCCCCGGTGCTGGGCATCGCCGACCCGCGGACCGACAAGCGGATCGACTTCGTCGGCGGCATCCGCGGCACGGCCGCGCTGGAGAAGCGGGTGCGCGAGGGCTGCGCGGTCGCGTTTTCGCTCTACCCGACGTCGCTCGACCAGCTGATGGCGGTCGCCGACGCCGGGATGGTGATGCCGCCGAAATCGACCTGGTTCGAACCGAAGCTCCGTTCCGGGCTGACGGTCCGGACGCTCGACGAGTGACGAAAGACGCACGGAGTCCGTGGAGGTCGCGATGAAGATCCTGATGGCTGACAGCTTCGACGAATCGCTCCCGGGACGCCTGTCCGCGTTCGGAACGGTGAGCACCGAGATGAACGACCTCGCCGGCGCAGAGGTCCTGCTCGTGCGGTCCAAGACCAAGGTCACGCGCGAAATGCTCGACAAGGCGCCGCAGCTCAAGCTCGTGATCCGCGGCGGCGTCGGCCTCGACAACGTCGACATCGAGGCCTGCCGCGAGCGCGGGATCGAAGTCCGCAACACCCCGCGGGCGTCGTCGGTGGCGGTGGCCGAGCTGGCACTGGCGCTGATGCTCGCCGTCCCCAACCGGGTCGTCGAGGGGCACGCGGGGCTGAAGGCCGGCCAGTGGCTCAAGAAGGAGCTCAAGCGCACCGAGCTCTTCGGCAAGACGCTGGGGCTGCTGGGGGTCGGGCTGATCGGGACCGAGGTGGCGCGCCGCGCGCTGGCCTTCGGGATGAAGGTCGTCGCCCACGATCATTACGTCCCGCACCACGCGCTGGCCGAGATGCTCGACACCGAGGAGGACCTGTTCGCCGCGTCCGACTACATCAGCATCCACCTGCCGCTGACTCCCGAAACGAAGGGGATGATCGACGCGCGCGCGATCTCGAGGATGAAGGACGGGGTCGTGATCGTGAACACCGCGCGCGGGAAGGTCGTGGTCGAGGAGGACCTGGCCGCCGCGCTCAGGACGGGCAAGGTCCGCGCCTACGCGACCGACGTCTGGGCCTCGGACCCGCCCGACCCGGCGAGCCCGCTGCTCTCGGCGCCCAACGTGCTGATGACCCCGCACATCGGGGCCTCGAGCAGGGAGAACCTGCTGCGGATCGGCGACGCGATCGTCGAGATCCTGACCAAGAGGAAGGTGATGGCGGGCGCCTGACCCCGCCGACGGAGGATTCGCATGGCTCGGGTCATCAACTTCTACGCCGGCCCCGCCGGCCTGCCGCTCCCGGCGCTGGAGAAGGCCCAGCGCGAGCTGCTCGATTTCGGCGGCGCCGGGATGTCGGTGATGGAGATCAGCCACCGCGCCAAGGAGTACGACGCGGTCCACACCGAGGCGATCGCGCTGGTCAGGGAGCTGCTCGCGGTCCCGGACAACTACAGGATCCTGCTGATCCAGGGGGGCGGGAACCTCCAGTTCGGCATGCTGCCGATGAACTACCTCGGCGGGGGCCGGGTCGGCGACTACATCGACACCGGCAACTGGGCGAAGAAGGCCTACAAGGAAGCGAAGATCGTCGCGGGCGACGCCGCGAAGCTGGCCGCGACGACCGAGGCCGAGCAGTACGCCCGGCTGCCGCGGCCGGACGAGATCAGGCGGACGCCCGGCGCGGCCTACCTGCACTTCTGCTCCAACAACACGATCGAAGGGACGCAGTGGCAGTCGTTCCCCGACGGGGGCGGGGCGCCGCTGGTCTGCGACATGTCGTCCGACATCATGTGGCGGCCGTTCGACGTCGCGCCGTTCGGCCTGATCTACGCCGGCGCGCAGAAGAACCTCGGCCCCTCCGGCGTGACGGTCGTGATCATCCGCGACGACTTCCTGGCGCAGGCGCAGACCGAGAAGCTCACCACCTACCTGCGCTACTCCATCCACGCCGAGAAGAACAGCCTCTACAACACCCCGCCCTGCTTCGGGATCTACATCCTGCGCAACGTGCTCGAGTACAACAAGTCGATCGGCGGCCTCGCGGAGATCGAGCGCCGCAACCGCGAGAAGGCGCGCCTGCTCTACGGCACGATCGACCAGCACCCCGGGTTCTTCCGGAGTACGGTCTCGGTGAAGGCGGACCGCTCGTTCATGAACGTCACCTTCCGGCTGCCGAGCGAGGAGCTGGACGCGAAGTTCGTGGCCGAGGCGAAGCAGGCCGGGATGGTCGGCCTCAAGGGGTACCGGACCGTCGGCGGGATCCGCGTTTCGACCTACAACGCCGTCTCGGTCGACAACGTGAAGACGCTGGTCTCGTTCATGGAGGAGTTCCTCCGCACGAACGGCTAGGAAGCCGCGAGGAGCGCGCCGTAGCCCTCGCGGTAGGTCGGGTAGAGCAGGCTGAACCCCGATCCGCGCAGCCGGCGGTTGCTGCAGCGCTTGGTGCCGCGCCCGCGCATCGGGCCGCCGGCCGCGCCGTCCGGCTCGGGCGGGGGCGGGGCCACGCCCAGCCGCTCCGCGAGGAAAGCCAGCACGTCCGCCAGCTCGGCGGGCTCGTCGTCGACGCCGATGTACAGCGGTTCCGGTGCGTCCAGCGCCAGCAGGTGCGCGATCGCGCGTGCCGCGTCGTCGCGGTGGATCCGGTTCGTCCACGAGCCCGGCGGGGGCCGGCGTGCGGTCCCTTCGCGCACCCGGTCGATCCAGAGCGTGCGCCCCGGGCCGTAGATCCCGGCGAGGCGCAGCACGACCGCCGGGAACGGCCCGCCCAGGACAGCCTGCTCCCCCTCCACCATCACCCGGCCCAGGACGTCCTCCGGGGCGGCGGGCGAGGCCTCGTCGACCCAGCTTCCGTCGCGTTGCGGGAAGACGCCGGTGCTCGACACGGTCAGCACCCGGCGCGGCGCCTGCCCCTGCTCCGCCAGCGCGGCGAGAAGATTCCGCGGGCCGTCGAGGTAGGCCGCCCGGTAGAACGGCTCGGTGGGACCGTTCGCGGCCGCGGCATGGACCACCGCGTCGAGCGCCGCAGGCAGGCCGCGCAGCGTGGCGCGGTCCGTGAGGTCCGCGGCGAACGGCTGGACGCCCGGGGGCAGCCCCGCCGGGTGGCGCGACAGGCCCCACGCGGCGTGTCCCTCCGCAACGAGACGGAGGGCGAGTTCGCGGCCGACGTAGCCGCAGCCGGCGATCAGAACGCGCATGGATCGGAGTCTAGAACAGCTGCGGCGGCTCGCCGAGCAGTTCGCGCACCGGGGCGTAGCGGCGCCGGTGCTCGGGGCTCGGCCCGAGGCTGGCCAGTGCCGCGAGGTGGTCCGCGGTGCCGTACCCCTTGTGCTGCGCGAACCCGTACCCCGGGTAGAGCGCGTCGAGGTCCCGCATCATCTCGTCGCGGTGGACCTTCGCCAGGATGCTCGCCGCGGCGATGCAGAGGTGGCGGCGATCGCCGCCCACCACGGCCTGCTGCGGGATCGGGACGTCGGGCAGGCGCCGCGCGTCGATCAGCACGAAGTCGGCCGGCGGGGAGAGCGCGAGCACGGCCCGCGTCATGCCGCGCACCGCGGAGGTGAGCGGTCCGACCTCGTCGACCTCCGCCGCGGAGACGACCGCGATCGCCCACGCCGCGGCGCGCTGGCGGATCTCCTGCGCCATCGCCTCGCGCTGGCGCGCGGTGAGGCGCTTGCTGTCGTCCACGCCGACGAGGCCGGCCCCGGATCGCAGCACCACCGCCGCCGCGACGAGCGGACCGGCGAGCGGTCCGGCCCCCGCTTCATCGGTGCCGGCGATGAAGCGGTAGCCCTCGAGCCGCAGCTCGCGCTCGCGGCGCATCAACTCCTGGTGGTGATCGTTCAGATCGGGCCGCTGAAGCATGCGGGGGGATTCTATAATCCCGGCGCCCCCTCCCGGGCCCTGTCACACACCTGTCACAGGCTGCCGGAACGGGCGGCGAGAGGGATTCCCCCATGGCACCCGTTCGCGGGCTGTTCGTCACGCTGGAAGGGATCGAGGGGGCGGGTAAGTCGACCCAGGCCCGGCGGCTCGCCCGCGCCCTGGCGGCAGCGGGCCGCCCGGTCGTCGCGACGCGGGAGCCAGGCGGCGGCACTCCCCTCGGCGAGGCGCTCCGCGCGCTCCTGAAGGACCCCGCCGTCTGGCGGGAGCTGGGCCTGGCCGAGATCTACCTCTACGCCGCGGCGCGCTGCCATCACCTCGAGTCGTTGATCCTCCCCGCGCTCGAGCGCGGTTCGGTCGTCGTCTGCGACCGCTACCTCGACTCCACCCGCGTCTACCAGGGGGTCGGTCGCGGCCGCTCGCCGGAGCTGATCGAGCAGCTGCACGCCCTGCCGCCGCTCACCCTGCGGCCGGACCGCACGCTCCTGCTCGACGTGCCCGTGGCGGAAGGGCTCGCGCGCGCCCGGCAGCGGACCGAAGAGGCGCCCTCCGGCTACGACGAGGAAGATGTCGCGTTCTTCGGCCGCGTGCGCGACGGGTTCCTCGCGATCGCGCGCCGCGAGCCGGAGCGGGTGCGGGTCGTCGACGGCACTGGAAGTGAGAGCGCGGTCCACGCGCGCCTCGTGGCGGCGCTGGCCGACCTCGTGCCGGGACTCGTGCCGGCCGGGAGCGGGGCGTGACCGAACGCGACGTGCCCGGCGCACCCCCCCCGCTCTCGGGCGTCCTCGGGCAGGAAGCCGCCACCGACGCGCTGGCGGCTCTCGCGGCGCTGGCCGGCGCGGGCGACCCGGTCCCGCCGCTCCTGCTCTTCGGCCCGGAAGGGGTGGGCAAGCGGACCGCCGCGCTGGCCTTCGCCGCCGCCCTGGCCTGCCCGCACCGCGCCGGGACCGACGCCTGCGGGCGCTGCGGACCGTGCCTGCGGATCGCCGCGGCCGAGGCCGTGACCGCGCTGCGCGAAGGGGCGACCGCGCAGGACGCCCCCCGCTCCTATCCCGACTCCGGCCTGGTCTCGATCCCCCGGGGAAAGACCCGGATCTCCGTGCTCCAGGCGCGCGACATCGCGCAGTCGCTGTCGCTCCAGCCGTTCGAGCTGACGCGGCGGATCTACGTCGTCGATCCGGCCGACGCGATGACCGCCGGCGCCGCGAACGCGCTGCTGAAGGTGCTCGAGGAGCCGCCCCCCTACGGCGTGCTGGTGCTCGTCACGGCCGCACCGTGGGCGCTGCCGATCACCGTCCGGTCCCGCTTGCGCCCGATCCGCTTCCGGCCGCTGCCGGAGGCGATCGTCGAGCGGCTGCTCGTCGCCGAGGGGTTGCCGCCGGAGGACGCCGCGACGCGGGCGCGGCGCGCCGCGGGGAGCCTCGCGCGCGCCCGTGCGCTCGACCTCGACGGCGAGGCGAAGCGGCTCGAGGCCTGGGTGCAGATCCTCGAGCGGCTCGGCGCACGGGCGCCCGCCCCCCCGCTGGCCGTGCTCGCCGGCGAGGCCTTCGGCGGCTCCCCGACCGAGGCGCTGGAAGGGCTCGCCGTGCTGCTCGCCGCGCTGCGCGACGTCGCCGCGGCGCACGCGGGGGCCCCGCCACGGACGCTTTCGCCGGAGGCCGCGGCACGGCTGGCCCCGGCCGCGACGACGCTGCTGGGGCCCGCGCTCGACCGCGCCAACGCGGTCGAGACCCTGCGGCGCGAGATCGTGTCGATCAACCGCAACCCGCGGCTCGGCGTCGAGGGGGCGGTGCTGGCCCTCGCCGGCGCGCTGCGTCCCTGACCGTCGAACCAGGAGGAACCACGAGATGCCCGAGAAGCCCCCGGCGCGGCGAGAGGCCCCGCAGCTCACGATCAAGATCAGCGAGGAGATGCAGCGCGGGGTCTACGCCAATCGCGTCGTGATCGGCCACACCCGCGACGAGTTCGTGTTCGACTTCATCGCCGAACTGCCGCCCGGGCCGGTCGTGGTCGCGCGGGTGATCACGTCCCCCTCGCACGCCGCCGCCCTGCTCGACGCGCTGGCCGAGAACGTCGCGCGCTACGAGAAGGACCACGGCGCGATCCGGCGCGGCCAGCCGCCGATGCCGCCGCCGCAGTTCAGCGCCTAGCCGGGGGGCGCCGCGCGCACGCCGCCCGTAAACCGCTCGGCTGCGGCAACGACGCGCTCGCGCGCGCGGCTGCGCGCGCCCGGCGATCCCTCTTCGGCGGCGGGACAGGAAAAGCGGACCTCGTCGAGAAACGCCCGCTCGCCGGGGGTGACGCGGTCGATTTCGTCGTCGAGCCGCCGCATCGCCTCGGCGTAGAGCTCGGCGAGGACCGGCTCCCCCGCGAGCAGGCGCTCCGCCAGGCGGCGGAGTTCGTCCCGTCCGTCGTCCGTCACCGGGACCTCCCGTTCGCGGCGGGCAGTTCCATGCGGGCCGTCCCCGACGCGAGATCGACGTCGAGCGTCCCCTTCGTCAGCACGTCGAGCCCGACGAAGGCGATCAGCCCCACCCCCGCGTGCCGCGCGCGTTCCGCCAGATCGATCACGCCGACGTCCTTGAGCGGCGCGTCGGCGCCGGCCACCACGACGCGCACCGTCGGCACCACGCCCGCGAACTCGACCTGTCCGCCGTAGGCCGCGGCCGAGCGCTGGCCGCGCCGGGTCAACGCCGACAACTCCTCCGCCGCCGAGAGCTCGATCAGGGTGCGCGAGGCCCCGGTGTCGAGCAGCGCCAGCCCGTCGACCGTGCCGGCCGCGCCGACCAGGCGCGCCGGCACCAGGAGCTGTCCCTCCACTTCGACGATCGGGATCCGCGGCGGCGCGGGCCAGGGGTCGAGCGCCAGCGGATCGTCCCCGTCCTCGACCGCTTCCGTTTCTTCGATCGACACCGTGCGCGCGGCAGCGTCGAGCCGGAGCCGCGTCCCGCCGAGAACGTCGAACCCGACGATCGCGCCGTAGACCCCCTGCACCTGCAGCGACCCCTCGGCGACGACGCCCAGCGCGTCGGCGAACCGCACCGGCCCGAAGTCGAGGTGCGGCACGATCGCGCGCTCGACGCCGTGCTCCTTGTCGCCGCCGCCGCCGACGAGCGTTCCGCTCGAGACCGGCTGGAGCTCGAGCCGGGCTGCCACGTTGTCCGCGAGGTGGAGGCCCGACGCGCCGCTGTCGAACAGCGCCGGCACGCCCGTCTTTCCTCCCAGGCCGAGGCGGACGATCCAGCCGTTGACCTGGCCCGGCCGCGCGGTGTAGGGCTCGAGCGCCAGCGTCCCCGGCAGTTCGGCCTTCTCGAGCACCCAGATCGGCCGCTCGCCGAGGGTCGTGAGAAAGTCGAGCGTCTCCCGCGCCGCGCGGACCCGGTCGGGCGACTCGCCGCGCGCCGTGGCCGTGTCGAGGTAGCGCGAGAGCAGCGTGCGCGAGGCGGCGCGCGTCTCGGCGATGCGGGAGAGCCCCAGCAGCGCCCCCACCTCCTGCGGGTCGAGCGCGAGCGAGCGCTCGAACGCCGCGCGCGCGGCGCGCGGACGGAAGCGCGCGGAGAGCACGCGGCCGAGCGTGGTCCAGGCCAGGGCCGCGCGCTCGTCGAGCGCGATCGCGGCGCGGGCCGAGACCCACGCGTCGTGCGGCCGGCCGCAGCGCCAGGAGAGCAGCGCGTGCCAGGCCAGCAGGTCGGCGTCGGCCGCCAGGGCCGGCTCGAGCGCCACCCGGTCGGCGGCGCCGCAGGCCCCGCGGCCGGTGCGCTGCAGCGCGTCGGCGAGCGCCAGCCCGTGCGCCGCGCAATCCGGGTCCTCGTCGCGCGCCGCCTCGACCGCTCGCCGCTCCAGCAGCGCCGTGGTCTCCCCGAGCCGGGCCGCTCCGGCCGCCGCGCAGCGCGTGGCGACGAGCGGCGGCCCGGGATCCGCCGGAGCCGGGGCACCCGGCTCGCGCTGGGCCCGGACCGGACCGGCCGCCGCGGCGGCGAGCAGCAGCAGCCCGACGGCGCGGCGTGCGACGGACGCGGCGATCACTCCGGCACCTCGCGCGGAACGAGCCGGACGACCGCTTCCAGGTGCGGCGTCTGCGGAAAGAGGTCGACCGCCGCGATCTCGCCGGGCTCGAAGCCGGCGGCGGCGAACGCGCGGAGGTCGCGCGCCAGGGTCGCCGGGTGGCACGACACGAGCACCACGCGGCGCGGCCCCAGCGCCGCGATCGCGCGCGGCAGGTCGGGTCCGAGACCGGCGCGCGGCGGGTTGGCGGTGACGGCGTCGAAACGCTCGCCGGCCGCGGCCAGTGCGCGGGTGACCGCCTGCGCGTCGCCCGCCAGGAAAGTCACGCCGTCCCGGCCGGCGCGCCGCGCGCTGCGCCGCGCGCGTTCGACCGTCGCCGGGTGGCTCTCCACCCCCAGGACCTCGCACGGCGCGTCGACGCCGAGCAGCCCGATCGCCCCCACGCCGCAGAAGAGATCGAGCAGGCGGCCCGGCGGCCCGTCCTGCGCGAGCATCCGGCGCACCGCGCCGTAGAGCGCCGCGGCCGCCGACGGGTTGACCTGCAGGAAGGTCGTCGCACCCAGCTCCAGCTCGGCCGCGCCGATCCGCTCCAGCAACTCGTCCCGACCGGCCAGCAGCGCTTCGCGGCCGCCGTCGCCGGGAGCCCCCTCGACCCGCACGATCCCCGCCAGCTGCGGCTCGGCTGCGACCAGCTCGCGCGACGCGCGCTCGAGCGCCTTCGCCTCGCCCGGCGGCCCGAACAGGACGAGCAGCCACTCGTCGGCGGCGAACGAGCCGCGGGCCTCGACCTGCAGCGGCCAGTAGCCGTCCCCCGGCGAGAGCTCGTCGAGGCGCGCGACCAGGCGCTGCGCCAGCCGCGAGGCCGCCTCCGGCGCGAGGCGGCAGTCGTCGACCGCGACGATCGCCCCGGCGGCGCCGCGCGGGTGGAACCCGATCGCCGGGCCGTCCGCGCGCGGTGAGATCGCGAAGCGCACGCGCCCCCGGTAGCGCAGCGCGTGCGGCGAGGGAATGACGAGCGCGACCTCGGGCGCCGCGAGGCCCCCGATCCGGCGCAGCGTCTGCTCGAGGTGCCGCACCTTGAGCGCCTGCTGAGCGTCGGGCGCGAGGACCATCAGGGGACAGCCGCCGCACGCGGCCTGGAACGGACAGGGCGGGTCGACGCGCGCCGGTGACGGGCCGCGGAGGGCGACCAGCGCGGCCTCGACCACGCCGCGCCGAACGCGGCCGACGCGCACCTCCGCGCGGTCTCCCGGCACCGCGCCCGGGACGAAGACGACCCACCCGTCGGCGCGCGCGACGCCGGCTCCCTCCGAGGTCAGGTCCTCGATCGCGACCGTGAGGCGCGCGCCGGGGCGCGGCGGAGGTGCGGAGCGAGCGGAGAGCGGACTCATCGCAGGAGGAGCATACCCCGCAAGCGGGGGGTTTTCTGGCAGACTCGCCCGGAAGGAGTGCGGCGATGGAAGTGCTCGACGGCGAACGGATGCGGCAGGCGGACCGGATCGCGATCCAGAAGATGAAGATCCCCGGGCTCGTGCTGATGGAGCACGCCGGGCGCGCGGTCTCCGAGACGATGGTCGAGGAGGTGCCGGGCCTCGCGACGCGGCGGGTCTTCGTCGTGGCCGGGCCGGGACAGAACGGCGGCGACGGCTTCGTCGTGGCGCGTCACCTCGCGCTCCAGGGGGTCTCCGTCGTCGTGCTGCTCGTCGGGGCCACGCGGGCGAAGCTGGCCGGGGACGCGGGGACCATGGCCGCGGCCTGGTCCGGGATCGGCGGCGAGACGATCGAGATCCCCGACTCGAAGCGCTGGGACGCCGCGGCCCGCTTCCTCGCCGGCGACGTGATCGTCGACGCGCTGTTCGGCACCGGCCTCGACCGGCCGCTCGCCGGACTCCCCGCGGCGGCCGTCGACTCGATCAACCGCGCGGCGGACGCGGGGGCGGTGGTCGTCGCGGTCGACATCCCGTCGGGACTGTCCGCCTCCTCGGCCGAGGTCCCGGGGCCGGCCGTCCAGGCCGACCTGACCGTCACCTTCGCGCGCCCGAAGATCGCGCACCTGCTGCCGCCGGCCGAGCACCTCTGCGGAACCGTCACGGTCGCCGACATCGGGATCCCCGACGCCGCGATCTACGCCACCGATCCGGACCTGCACTGGGTGCTGCTGGACGAGGCGGCGCTGATGCTCCCCGAGCGCGGGCCGGAGGATCACAAGGGACACTTCGGCCACGTGCTGGTCGTCGCCGGAAGCACCGGCAGGGCGGGGGCGGCGGCGCTCACCGGCTGGGGCGCGCTGCGCGCGGGGGCCGGGCTCGTGACCGTCGCGGCGCCGGCGCCGGTGCGGGGCGAGGTCGCGCTCTTCGCGCCCGAGTTGATGACCGAGGCGCTGCCGGCCTCGCGCGAAGGGGTGCTGGCGCGGGGCGCGGCGCTGCGGGCGCTGGCGCTGGCGAAGGACTGCTCGGTGCTGGCGATCGGGCCGGGCCTGGGCGCGGGCGCGGCGGCCGAAGTGCGCGCGCTGGTGAAGAGCGCACCGGTTCCGATCGTACTCGACGCCGACGGGATCAACGCCTACGCCGGCCGGCTCTCCGCGCTGGCCCGGCGCGCAGCCCCGCTGGTCGTCACGCCCCACCCCGGCGAGGCGGCGCGCCTGCTGGGGGCGAGCGTGGCCGAGGTGCAGGCCGACCGGGTCGCGGCGGCGCGCGCGATCGCGCGCGGCGCGAACGCGGTCGCGGTGCTCAAGGGCTACCGCACGATCGTCGCCGATCCCTCCGGAACGGCGTTCATCAACCCGTCCGGCAACCCGGGGATGGCCACCGCGGGGATGGGCGACGCGCTGACCGGGATCATCGCCGGGCTGCTGGCCCAGGAGCTCGAGCCGCTCGACGCGGCGGTGCTGGGGGTCTTCGTCCACGGCCTCGCCGCCGACCTCGCGGTCGACGACGGCGCCGAGACCGAGGCGACGCTGACGGCGAGCGCGGTGCTCGAGGCGCTCTCGGAGGCCTTCGAACGGCTCACCGACGCGGCCGCCGAGGAGGACGACGCGGACGGCGCGGGCGAAGCCGGGCACCGCCACTGACCGCGATGGGGGCGCCGGACTCCAGGCTCTGCCGGGGCGAGAGCGCGACGCGGGACGCCGGACGGGCGCTGGGCGAGACGCTCGCGCCGGGCACGCTGGTCGCGCTGGAGGGCGACCTCGGCGCCGGCAAGACGGTCTTCGTGCGCGGTCTCGCCGAGGGGCTCGGGCACGATCCGGAGAGCGTGGCGTCCCCCACCTTCGTGCTCGCGGTCGAGCATCCCGGGGGGCGGATCCCGCTGCTGCACGTCGACCTCTACCGGCTCGCGCCCGGGGCCGGCGTGGACGATCTCGGGATCGACGAGGCGCTCGGCCTGGGCTGGGTGGTGGCGGTGGAATGGGGGGAGCGGCTGCCGCCGCTGCTGCGCCGCGAGGCCTGGCGCGTGATCCTCGGCCCGGCCGCCGGGCTCGGGGACGACGCGCGCGCAGTGACGATCCTAGCCCCCGCCTGAAGGTCCGTGGCAGACTCGCGGCGGAGGACGACGTGACCCTTCGCTTCGCTGCCCTGTGCGGCGCGCTCCTGCTCGTTCCGTCTGCCGGCTCCCGCCGCCACCCAGCCGGCCTGCGAGCCGGGGCGCGGGCCGTCGATCCGCGCCGAGGAACTCCGCGAGATGATCCTCGGCGGCGGCCCGGTCTCGGTCCCGTCGGGCGCGGTGATCGTCGGGGCGATCGACCGCTCGGTCCTGTGCCCCGGCGTGCCCGACGAAACGACCCCGTGCATCGTCCCCGCGCCGATCAAGCTGGCCTGCACGCGGATCACCGCACCGCTCTCCGTGCGCAACGTCGTCGTCGACGGCGAACTCGACCTCGGCGGGGCGGACCTCGCCGTCGGGCTGTCGCTCGAGGCGACCGAGATCCTCGGCGATCTCGTGTTGACGGGCGCGCGGGCGGGCGGCGACGTGGTGCTCGATCGCGTCCTGGTGGGCGGCGCGGTGCTCGTCGACCGCGCGACGATCGAGGGGCGGTTCGCCGCGACCGGACTGCGCTGCCTTGGCGCCCTGTCGCTGGCGGAGACCCCCGTGACGCGCGGCGTCGAGATCCGCAACGCGGCGATCGGGGGGGACGTCGCGCTCGGCCTCGGCGGCGGAACCGGGCTGACCTTCGCGAAGAGCGTCGTGCTCGGCGCCGCCAGCCTGCGCGGCCTGAAGCTCTCGGGTGCGCTGGTGCTCGAGGACCTCGCGCTGGCCGGGGCCCTGGACGGCGAGGGACTGGAGATCGGGGGCGATGCCCGGGCGGCGCGCGTGACGGCGCCCGACGGTGTCGTGCTGGGCGGCAAGTTCCGGCGCGACCTGACCTTCGACACGCTGACCGGCGACGGCGCGCTCGCGATCGCGAATTCGGCGGTCGACGGCAACCTGGTCCTCCTGCGTGCGACGCTCGGAAGCGACGTCGCCATCACGGAAGTCCAGGTCGGCAAGACGCTCCGCATCGAGGGGAGCGACATCGCCCAGGGGGTCGACCTCGCCGGCACGACGGTGGCCGGTGAGCTGGTCCTGATCAGCTCGCGCTTCGGCGCGCTGGTCGACATCGGCAACGCCCGGCTGACGGCGCGGCCCCGCGTCGTGGCCTGCACGCCCGCCAACCCGCTCGGCGAGGACGACGAAGCGGCGCCGGTCGACGAGGACCCCGAGAATTCGGGCGACTGAGCGCCGGGCGGCTACAGCCCCAGCTCGTGCAGGATCGGGTCGCGGTCGCGCCAGTTCTCGCGCACCTTGACCCAGAGCTTGAGGTAGACCCGGGTGCCGAGCCGCTCCTCGAGTTCCTTGCGCGCCTCGGTCCCGACTTCCTTGAGCATCGCCCCGCCCTTGCCGATGACGATCGCCTTCTGCGTCGGACGCTCGACCAGGATCGAGGCGTCGATGTGGAGCAGGCCGCCGGGACGGGGCTCGAGCTGGTCGAGCACGACCGCGATCGCGTGCGGCACCTCCTGCCGCAGCCGGGCCAGGAGCTTCTCGCGCACGATCTCCGTGATCATCCGCCGGTCGCCCTGGTCGGTGACGTAGTCCAGCGGATAGAGCGGCGGGCCCTCCGGCAGCCGCGACAGGACGACCTCGCAGAGTCGCACGACGTTGTCGCCCGAGAGCGCGGAGACCGGGACGACGTCGTCGAAGCCCCACTCCTTCGTGGCCTGCTCGATCAGGGGCAGGAGCTTCCCCTTGTTCATCTGGTCGACCTTGTTCGGCACGAGGATCACCGGGCGCGAGCCGCGTCCCTGCTGGATCTCGCCGCGCACGTGCTCGTCGCCCGGCCCGAAGCCGAGCGAGGCGTCGAAGACGAAGACCAGCACGTCGGCCTCCCCCGCCACCTGCCGCGCCGTCTCGTTGAGGCGCTCCCCGAGGTTGTGCTGGGGGCGGTGCAGCCCCGGGCTGTCGAGGAACGCGACCTGGCCGCGGCCGGGCAGGTTGGCCACGCCGAGGATCCGGTTGCGCGTCGTCTGCGGCACCGGCGAGACGATCGCCACCTTCGCCCCGACGAGCCGGTTGAGCAGGGTGCTCTTGCCGACGTTCGCGCGCCCGACCAGGGCAGCGAAGCCCGAGCGGAACCCGGGGGGAACGGTCGCGCCGGGGAACCCGGTCTCTTCGCTCACGAGTTGCCTCCGCCGGATGGCCGCGGCTCGGGCGCGCGGGACATCCGCACCGTCGCGATCCGCCGGCCGATCATCCGCACCACCTCGAGGTCGATCCCCGGGGCGATCGCGATCCGCTCGCCGACCCGGGGGATTCGCCCGAGCTTCGAGAAGACGAGTCCGCCCACGGTGTCGACCCCGTCCGAGGGGATCTCGACGCCCAGCGCCTCGGCCAGGTCGTCGACCGGCAGGAGGCCGTCGGCGATGAAGCCGCCGCGGCCGTCCGGGCGGTAGGCCTCGGCCTCGTGCTCGTCGCGGATCTCGCCGACGATCTCCTCGAGCAGGTCCTCCAGCGTCACCAGCCCCGAGGTCCCGCCGTACTCGTCGACGATCACCGCCATCTGCTGCCGCTCCAGCTGCAGCTCGCGCATCAGCTCGAGCACCTTCTTCGTCGACGGCACCAGCGGCACGGGGCGCATCAGGTCGCGCACGGTGAGCGGCTCGTCCCCGGCCAGCAGGTGCGGCAACAGGTCGCGCACCGCGACGACGCCGACGATCCGGTCGAGGCTGTCGTCGTAGACCAGCAGCCGGGAGTGCCGCGACTCGTCGAACGCCCGCGCCAGCTCGGCCAGCTGCTCGTCGGCCTCGACCGCGGCGATCTCGGTCCGCGGGGTCATGATCTCGCGCACCGTCAGGTCGCCGGTGTCCGCGATCTCGCGCAGGATCTCCGACTGCTCGCGCTCGAACAGCCCCTCCTCCTCGGCGTCGCGGATGTACTCCTCGAGCTGCTCCTCCCGCCCCTCGTCGTCGCCGAGGGCGCGCTGCCGGGATTCGCTGGCCAGCTCCTCGCGCTTCCTGACCAGCGGGGCCACGAGCCAGCCGAAGAGGGTGTCGATCGCGCGCAGCAGCGGGGCCGCGGCGGTCAGGAACCGCTCGGGGGCGCGCGGCGCGACGAGCGCCTCGGCCACGCGTCCGAACAGGACGGCGAGCAGCCCCGCCGCGGCCGCGGCCGCGAAACCGGCGGCCGGGAGCGGCGCGAACCCGGCGACGAGCGTCAGCCCGACGAGGGAGACCTGGCGGACCAGGGCCGCCGCGGACCAGATGCGCGAACCCGGGTCGAGCGGCTCGGCCAGGCCCGACTCGTCCGCCAGCCGCTCCGACGCCAGGCGGCCGACCGCGAGCCGGGCGCCGACGGCGAGCGACAGCGCCGAGTAGAGTGCGAGCAGGGCGAGCCCGGCGGCGAGCCAGGCGGCGGTCACGGCCGGCGCGACGGCGGGATCCATCGCGCTCAGGCTCGCGGCGGCAGGCACTCGCGCCGCAGCCGGCGCTCGAGCGCCTCCATCTCGCCGTCGTCCTGCTCGTGATCGTAGCCCAGGAGGTGCAGCAGCCCGTGCAGCGCCAGCAGCATCGCCTCGCGGTCCGGCGCGTGGCGCCGGCGCGCGGCCTGGCGCGCGGCGACCGGCAGGCAGAGCGCGATGTCCCCGACGTGCCGCCGGCCGGCCGGGTCGATCACCCCCGACGGGAACGACAGGACGTCGGTCGGGCGGTCCTTGCCGCGCCACTCGCGGTTCAGCCCGCGGATCTCCTCCTCGTCCACGAAGCGCACGACGACGTCGCCGGCGCCGACGCGCAATTGTGACGCGGCCGTCGCGAGGACGCCCACGAGTCCGCGCCGCAGCGCCGCGTCGCTCGCGGCACCGGCGAAGACGACCCTCACCGGCCCCCTCCGTTGCGGCGGTCGTTCCCGGCGTCTTCGTTGCGCTCGCCGAACAGCTCGTAGGCGTGCACGATCCGCTGGACGAGCGCGTGGCGGACGACGTCGCGCTTGTCGAAGTCGATGAACACGACCCCCTCGATCCCGGCGACGACGTCGCGCGCGTTGATCAGGCCCGAGAGCCGGCCCGGGCCGAGGTCGATCTGCGTGATATCGCCGGTGACGACGACCTTCGATCCCTCCCCGATCCGGGTCAGGAACATCTTCATCTGCTCGGGGGTGGTGTTCTGGGCCTCGTCGAGGATGATGAAGCTGTCGTTGAGGGTGCGTCCGCGCATGAACGCGAGCGGCGCGATCTCGACCACCCCCTGCTCGATCATCTTGCGCACCTTCTCGGCGTCGAGGATGTCGAACAGCGCGTCGTACAGCGGGCGCAGGTAGGGGTCGACCTTCTGGGCCAGATCGCCGGGCAGGAATCCGAGCCGCTCGCCGGCCTCGACCGCGGGCCGTACCAGCACGAGCCGCCGCACCTGGCGCAGCGCCAGCGCCTCCGCCGCCATCGCGACCGCGAGGTAGGTCTTGCCGGTCCCGGCCGGACCGACGGCGAAGACCAGTTCGTGCTGCCGGATCGCGTCGAGGTATTCCGACTGCCGCGCCGTGCGCGGCGTGACCAGCCGCCGTCCCGGACCGCGCACGCCGCCGCGCAGGAAGTGTTCGGCGAGCGGCGTCTCCGGGGCCTCGCGCGTGAGGCGCGCGGCCGCCGCGACGTCGCTGGCACTCATCGCGTGGCCGGACTCGACGAGCCGGGCAAGTTGCTCGAGGAAGCGCGCGCAGGCCGCGGCCGGCACGGCGTCCCCGGCGACCAGGACCTCGCCGTCGCGGGCCACCAGGCGCACGCCGAAGGTCCGCTCGATCAGGCGCAGATTGGCGTCGTACTGGCCGAGGATCGCGCGAAAGGCGTCCGGGCCGAAGGCGACGCGCAGGCCGGGCGGCTCGGAGCGCGGTTCGCTCACGGGCCGGCCCGCAGCGCCGCCGCAATCACGGGAAGGGCGCTCAAAAGGTGATCGGGTCCTTTCTTTTTCAACAACTTCCGGGGGCGCGACGGCCCACCGGTGAGGCTTGACGGTAGCACCCGGGCGCGGGCCCGTCTACCTACTGGTTGACGACCCGCCCGGAGCGCACGGAGGCCATGAGCCCGAAGGCCACGAAGGTCGCCAGCAGGGACGACCCCCCGTAGGACAGGACCGGAAGCGGGACGCCGATCGTCGGCAGCACCCCCGTGACCATGCCGGTGTTGATGAACACCTGCCCGGACCAGATCGCGGCGATCCCGGTCGCGAGGTAGGTGCCCAGCTGGTCGCGGGCCAGCTTGGCGGTGTCGAGGGCGCGCAGGATCAGGACCAGGAACAGCGTCATCACGACCGAGACCCCGACGAAGCCGGTCTCCTCGGCCACGACGCCGAGCACGAAGTCGGTCTCGCGCGCCGGGAGGAAATCGAGCCGCGACTGGCTCCCCTCGAACACGCCGGTCCCGACGACCCGGCCCGAGCCGACCGCGATCTTCGACTGGATGACCTGGTAGCCGGTGCCCGCCGGATCGCGCTCGGGCTGGAAGACGTTGAGGATCCGTTCCTTCTGGTAGGGCTTGAGGACCTCGAGCCAGATCACCGGGGCCGCCAGCAGGGCGGCCGCGAACATCACCGCCAGCAGGCGGGTGCGCATCCCGGCGATCCAGGCCAGCACGAGGAAGAGCGGGAAGAAGGTCAGCGCGGTCCCCATGTCGGGCTGCATGACGGTCAGCGCCATCGGCGCGGCGACGATCCCGCCCAGCTTCAGCAGCTGGCGCAGGCTGAGGGTCCCGCCCGCTTCGGCCAGGAAGGCGGCGACCGCGAGCGCCGTGATCGCCTTCATCGGCTCGCTCGGCTGGAAGCGCAGCGGGCCGAGCTCGAACCAGGACCGCGTCCCCGCGATCGGCCGCGCGAAGACGAGCAGCAGGACGAGCGTCCCCAGCCCGGCGAGGTAGAGCGGGACCCAGAAGTCGGCCCAGGTGTGGTAGTCGAGCTGCTGGACCAGCAGGTAGATCGCGATCCCGGCCAGCAGGAAGACGAACTGCTTGGCCGCGGGGCCACCCCAGAGCGAGGCGCTCTTCCCCTGCGTCGCGCTGGCGATCGCGACCACGCCGACGAGCGCGAGCCCGACGAGGATCGCGAGGGTCTTCAGGTCGAACTTATCGGACCGAAACGGCATCGTTCGTCACCCGCGCCAGCTGGCCCGGCGCGGCTCCTGTCGGGGCCGGGGCCTGGGCCGTGCGGGCCAGGGCCCGCTCCACCACGAACGAGGCGATCGGCGCGGCCGCCTCGCCACCGTGTCCGCCCGACTCGACGATGATCGCCCAGGCCAGCGTCGGGCGGTCGGCCGGGCCGAACCCGATGAACCACGCGTTGTCCTTCACGTCCGAGCGGTTCGCCTCGCGCGAGATCGTCTGCGCGGTGCCGGTCTTCCCCGCCATCCGGATCCCCGGCACGCGGGCGCGGCGCGCGGTGCCGCGCTCGCTCTCGACGACGTCGATCATCGCGCTCCGGATGATCTCCACCGTGCGCGGTGAGAGACCGATCGGCTGCGGCGGCTGCGACTCCCCGGGGCGCTCTCCCAGGTGCGGCGTGACCCGCAGTCCGCCGTTGGCGATCGCCGCGGCGACGACCGCCATCTGGATCGGCGTCACCTGGAGGTAGCCCTGCCCGATCGCGACCGAGATCGTCTCGCCGGCGTACCAGGGCTCGCCGCGCGCCTTCTGTTTCCAGGCCGCCGACGGCAGGATGCCGGTCGACTGCCGGAGCGGGAGACCGGTCTCCTGGCCGAGCCCGAAGCGCGCGCCCCACTTGGCGATCTTCTCGATCCCGAGGCGGTTCCCGACGGTGTAGAAGAAGACGTTGCACGAGCGGACGATCCCCTCGTGGACGTCCATGCTGCCGTGCCCGCCCTTCTTGTGGCACTGGAAGAAGCGCCCGAAGAAGTTCGCCCCGCCGCCGCAGAAGATCGTCGAGTGCTCGTCGACGGCTCCTTCCTCGAGCGCCGCCGCGGCCATCACGATCTTGAACGTCGACCCCGGCGAGTAGGCCGACTGGAGCGCGCGGTTCTGGAGCGGCTTCTCGACGTTCTCGATCAGCTCCTTCCAGGTCGTCGCCGTCAGGTGCCCCGCGAAGACGTTCGGATCGAAGCCGGGGCCGGAGTAGAGGGCCCGCACCGCGCCCGTCTGCGGGTCGAGGAAGACCGCCGCCCCGGACCGCCCGGCGAACGCCTCCTCGAGGTCGCGCTGCATCGCGGCGTCGAGCGTGGTCCTGATCGAGCGGCCGAAGTGCGTCGGGCGGAGCGTGGCCACGACCCCGAGCGAGCGGCCGCGGGCGTTGACCTCCTCGAGCAGGATCCCCGGCTGGCCGCGCAGGTCCTCGTCGAAGACGCGCTCGGCCCCGATGCGTCCCACGCGGTCGCCCATGAAGAGGTCCCGCCGCGACTCGATCTCCCGTTCGGTGGCCTCGGACATGTAGCCGACGATGTGCGAGGCCGCGGTCCCGAGCGGGTAGTGGCGCTTCCAGTCCATCGCGACGTCGAAGGCCGGCAGCTCGGGCCGGTGCGCCTCGAGGCGCGCCGCCACGTCGAGGCCGACATCGGGGAGCAGCAGGACCGGCACGTAGCGCGGACCGTTCTTCGCCCGGTCGTAGCGCGCCAGGAGCGTCTCCTCGGGCAGCGCGAGGAAGCGTGCCAGCGTCCTGATCTCCGCGCGCGGGTCGAGGGAGCGCTCGCGGTCCATGTAGACCGAGAACGACGGGCGGTTCGTGACCAGCACGCGCCCGGCCTCGTCGAGCAGGATCCCGCGCAGCGGGCGCTCGACCTTGCGGTGCAGGCGGTTCTCCTCGGCCAACCGCCGGTAGTGGGCCCCCTTCACCAGCTGCAGGTGGGCAAAGACGCCGAGCTGGGTGACGAACAGGATCGTCACCAGGGCCTTCACGACGGTCAGGCGCCGCGACAGCATCAGGCTGCGCTGGTAGTCGCGGAAGGGCTTGAGGTTGCGGAAGTCCACCGCGGTTACCGCCGTGCCTTCTTCTGCGGCGCCCGCTCGCGCGCGATCGCGAAGAAGGCGAGACCGATCGCCAGGTTCACCAGCGCCATGATCGCCCACGCCGCCGGCCCCGGCACGCCCGAAACCCGGCGGTCGAACAGCGCCGAGAGGCCGACCAGGATCCCCCAGTCGACCAGGCTGCCGACCAGCAGCGCGACCGCCGCCGGCACCCACCCCACCATGTCCATCCGCGAGGAGACGAGCGACAGCAGGTAGGCGACGACCAGCTGCGCGAAGGCGTTCTGGCCGATCCAGCGCCCGGTCCAGATGTCCTGCGCCAGCCCGGTCGCGATCCCGACCCCCATCGCCGGCAGCGCGCGCCCGGGCAGGGTGGCGACGATCGTGATCGCCAGCAGCGGGTTGGCGTAGCCGGCGAGCGGCGGCCAGAGCCCCATCAGCCAGCGCAGCAGGACCGCGGCCGCGGCCAGCGCGAGAACGACGCGCGGCCTCACGGCCCCACCCCCCCACCTGCGGCGGCGCCGCGACCGGCGGGACGAGCAGCACTTCCTCCAGCAGCGACGGCTCGGCCGCGACCTGCACCGTGATCCGCCAGGTCAGCGGGGACTCGCCGGAGATCTCGCGGATCGCGCCGACCAGGATCCCCGGCGGATAGAGCCCGTCGAGCCCCGAGCTGACGAGCGTGTCGCCGACGGCGACGGCCTGGTCGCGCGGCACGTACTCCAGGCGCGCGAGCCGCGACGGGCCCCGGTTCCCGCCGCGCAGCACGCCGTTGAAGCGGTCGGCCTGGTGCCGCACCGCCACGCCGCTGTCGGAGTCGACGATCAGCAGGACCTTGGCCGAACCGGGCGTGGCGTCGACCACGCGGCCGACGAGCGCTCCGCCCTGGATCGCCACCCAGCCCGGGCCGATCCCGCTGCTGCGCCCCTTGTCGATCATGATCGCGCGCTGCAGCGGTCCCGCCGAAAGGTCGCTGACGACGCGCGCCACGACGCCGCGCGTCGGGTCGACCGCCTGCTTGAGGCCCAGCTGCGAGCGCAGCCGCTCGTTCTCGCGCAGCGCCTCCTGCCACGCGACGCGCTCGGCCTCGAGCGCCCGGACGCGCGCGAGCAGCTGGTCGCGCTCGGCCCGCGCGCCGCGCAGCCCGGCGTAGCCCCGCCAGACGCCGAGCACGCTGCCGCCGGCCCCGGACACCCCCTCGACGACCGGCGCCGTCACGACGCGGAAGGCGTGGCCGAGCGCGGTCTCGCCGCCCGAGCGGCGCACCTGCAGCGCCATCGCCGCGAGCAGCACCAGCGCGCCGATGAGAAACACGAAGAAGGACTGCCGCTCGCTCATGGCCCGCACCCGCAGCGGGCGCCCGGCCGCTCGGGAGAGCGGCCCGGGGCGCTCAATCGATGCACACCTTCCGCAACAGGTCGAAGTCCGTCAGCATCCGCCCGATCCCCAGCGCGACCGCGGCCTGCGGCTCCTCGGCGAGGCTGACCGGCAGGCCGGTCTCCTCGCGCAGCCGCTTGTCGAGGTTGCGCAGCATCGAGCCGCCGCCCGCGAGGATGATCCCGCGGTCGCCGATGTCGGCCGAAAGCTCGGGCGGGATCTGCTCGAGCGCGATCCGCGTCGCGTCGACGATCACGGAGACCGTCTCGGCGAGCGCCTCGCGGATCTCGTCGTCGGTGACCGGGACGGTCTTGGGGATCCCCTCGACCAGGTCGCGGCCGCGGATCTCCATCGCCAGCGGGTCGTCGAGCGGGAAGGCCGAGCCGACCCTGATCTTGATTTCCTCGGCCGTGCGCTCGCCGATCAGGAGATTGTGCTTCTTCTTGATGTACTGGATGATCGCCTCGTCCATCTCGTTGCCGGCCACGCGCACCGAGCGGCTGTAGACGATCCCGGCCATCGAGATCACCGCGATGTCGGTCGTCCCGCCGCCGATGTCGATGATCATGTTGCCGGTCGGCTCGGTGATCGGCAGGCCGGCGCCGATCGCCGCCATCATCGCCTGCTCCACGAGGAACACCTCGGTCGCCTTGGCCTTGATCGCGGAGTCGCGGACGGCGCGCTTCTCGACCTGCGTGATCTCCGAGGGGACGCCGATCACGATCCGCGGCCGCACCCCGAGCCGGCGGTTGTGGGCCCGCACGATGAAGTACTCGAGCATCTTCTCGGTGTGTTCGAAGTCGGCGATGACGCCGTCCTTCATCGGCCGGATCGCGAGGATGTTGCCCGGCGTGCGGCCGAGCATCTCCTTGGCCTCGCGCCCGACCGCCTCGACCTTCCCGGTCTTCTGGTTCACGGCGACGATCGACGGCTCGTTGACGACGATCCCCTTGCCGCGCGCGAAGACGATCGTCGTCGCGGTGCCGAGGTCGATCGCCAGGTCGTTCGAGAAGAGCGACAGGACCGAACGGGGCCAGAATGCCAACGGACTTCCTCCGGGGCGGCCGGTCAGGCGAACCCCTCTCTTGCTACGTTCCGGGCGCCACCTGCCACCGGTTCCGGGGGATGGGGTCGGGGTTGGGCCCTGCCGCGCGGAAAATCCGGCCCCGAGCGAACGAAATAGTAGCCAAACATCCCCGGGTAGACAAGGAAGCCGGGCGCGAAACCACGGATTCCGCGGGAGTTCCGGCGCGCCCCGCGGCTCGGCCGGGGCGGCTCACGAGACCGTGACCGGCTCCGGGACCCCGGCCGGGCGGGCCAGCTGGACCCCGTTCTTCCCCGAGTACTTCACCCGGTACATGGCGGCGTCGGCGGCCGCGAGCAGCGCGTCCGGGCCGTGGGCGTGGTCGGGGAAGCAGGCGACCCCGACGCTGGCCGAGATGTGGACCGCGAGCCCCATCCCCTGCAGGAACTCGTGCTCCTCGATCCGGCGGCGGATCCGCTCGGCCATCGCGAGCGCCCCGGGGGTGCCGGTCTCGGCCAGCACGATCGAGAACTCGTCCCCGCCGTAGCGCGCCACCACGTCGATGTCGCGGACGTTGCAGCGCAGCACCTCGCCGACCTCGGCCAGGGTGCGCGAGCCGGCCATGTGGCCGTGGTTGTCGTTGACCTGCTTGAAGCCGTCGAGGTCCAGGAACAGCAGCGCCACCTGGTGCCCGTAGCGGGCCGCCCGCTTGGTCTCGCGGCGCAGGTAGTTCTGCATGAAGCGGGCGTTGTAGAGCCGCGTCAGGTCGTCGGTGACGGTCCGCTCCTCGAGCTTCCGGAACAGGATCGCGTTCTCGAGGGCGATCGCCGCCGGGTCGAGCAGCGCCGCGAGCAGGCGGACGTCGGCGGCGCAGAAGCCCCGTTCCGAGGGGTCCGCCAGCTCGGCCACCCCGATCACCCGGCCCCGCGAGACCAGGGGAAGTGCGAGCAGCGCCGGCGGCGCCCCCTCCGGCCACTCGAGCCGGGTGTCGACGCGGGGGTCGTGGCGCGCGTCGGACAGGCGCACCGGCTCGCGCCAGCGCGCAACCCAGCCGGCGAGGCCGGTCCCGAGCGGGAGTTCCGCGACCGGCGCCGCGGCCTCCTCGGGGTCGCGGCGCGCGTCGAGCCGCAGCAGCCCGGCGGCCTCGTCGACGCGGTAGAGCCGGAAACGGCGCGCGCCGAGCATCGCCGCCGCGCGCTCCATGATGAACTGCGCGACCATCTCGGGATCCAGCAGCGAGCCGGCCGCCCGCACCGTGGAGGTGAAGAGCTCCAGGCGGCGGGCCAGCGCGTCGGCCCGGGCCCGCTGCCGGGCGGCGTTCCGCTCGGCCCGCGCCAGGGGGTCGCGCGAGGGCTCGCCGCGCCGCTCAGAAGGCATCGACGTACGCCGACCCGACCCGCCGCGTCTCGTTGCCGGCGGCATCCTGGGCCAGGAAGCTGATCTTGTTCTTGCCGTATTCGCGCAGCCGCACCAGCCAGGTGAACTTGCCGTCGTCCTCCACGTCGACCCGTTCCCCGTCGATCCAGACCTGGCTCCCGGGCTCGGTCCGGCCGGAGACGATCGCGTTGGTTCCGACGACCAGGATCTCGTGGACGTCGAGCGGCGGGGCCTGGCGGTCGGAGGCATCGCGGAACTCGGATCCCAGCAGCCGGAACGCGCGGGTCTCGGACCACTGGCCGTCGTGGCCCTTGCCGTCGATCGCCGCCACCCGCCAGTAGTAGGTCCCCGGGGCCAGGCCGGCGAACTCGTACCCGGCCGCCTTGAGCGGACCCTCGTCGCGCATCGCCTGCGCGAAGTGGTGGCGGTCGGAGACCTGGACGCGGTACGACGCCGCGCCGGGGACCTCGCTCCAGCCCAGCCCGACCGTCCCTTCCTTCCCGGCGGCGAACGACCTCTGGTCGGGCGGGAAGTTGATCCGGGGGGCTTCGAGCAGCGCCACGACCTCGACCACCCTTCCGCCGCGCTCGACGGTCGCACGCGCGCTCTGCGGCAGCTGGATCTCCTCGTCCGCGGTGGCGAGGGTCAGCTCGCCGCGATAGCTGAGAACCTCGGACTCTCCCTTCTCAGGGTCGTGCCGCAGCTGGAATTCCGACGCCTTGCGGGCCCGGACCGCCGCCTTCTCGGTCGCCACCTCGTGGACCGAGGAGATCCCGGCATTGTCCTGCGTGCGCGCGGAGAGCGAACCGAAGGCGAGGCGCTCGGAGACCTTCTGGCGGCGCTGCGTCGCATCGCGCCAGAGGTCCCGGATCTCGAGCAGCGAGTCGGGGCTGACGGTCATCGCCGTGCCGTCGAAGTAGAGCAGCTGCGCGGTCCCCCCCTCGCTGGTGCGGATCTGGTCGCCGGCGCGCAGCACGGTGCGATCGCTGGCCGATTCCCAGAGGAACTGCCCGGCGCGCTTGACGCGGACGTCGCCGTCGATCCGCACCACGCGCACGCCGTCATCGAACTCGCCCGGCTTGACGGCCGATTCGGCCGCACTCCGGTCGGCGCCGTGCCGGGCCGAGGGCCCGAAGCGCCCCCAGAGCACGACCCCGACACCGAGCACCAGGAGCGCCGCACCGATCGCGATCGTCCGGTAGCGGATGTAGATCCACTCGACGCGGAGCTTCTGGGCGCCGCGGCGGCCGGCCGGTTTTCCCGCGTCCATCAAACGCTCCCCGCGCCCAAGCCGGACCCCTTCGGGGACCGGACGCCGGGCCCCCGGTTAACTTGGTGCCCGGGCCGGAAGCGGGCAAACCCCGGCCGGGCCGTGGGTTGCCTGGCCTGGCCGGTTCGCGCTACGCTCCGCGGGTTTCGGCAGTCCCGCCGAACGCCCCATGTGTGCCAGGGCGTCTTCCGAGGAGTTTCGATCGTGCTCGAAGTCTTTCGCCAGAACCTGAAGCATTTCAAGTGGATCCTCGTCCTGATCATCGTCTCGTTCGACCCTGTTGTTCGGGGTGAACTGGTGGTCTGGGCCCGGGCAGGGCTCGAGCGGCGGCGGGCCGTGGATCGCCAAGGTCAACGGGACCGAGGTCCCGGTTCAGCTCTGGCAGGAGACGGCGCAGCGGATGGACGCGCAGTACCAGCGGATGCTGGGCGCGCAGTACGCCCAGCTCCGCGACCGGATCGACGTCCGCCGCGAGGCCGCCGAGCAACTGGTGCAGAAGGAGCTGATCCTCCAGGACGCCGCCCGGCAGGGGCTGACGGTCTCGAACGAGGAACTCGCCGCCGCGGTCCTGCGGATCCCCCAGCTCCAGCGGGACGGGAAGTTCGTCGGTCTCGAGGAATACCGGCAGCTGCTGAAGCGCGGCGCCGTCGCCCCCTACTTCTCCCCGGAGCAGTTCGAGACGGCCGTGCGCCAGGACATCGTGGCCCAGCGCTGGCAGGAACTGATCGCGTCGTCGATCGCGGTCACGCCGGCCGAGGTCGAGAAGGCGTTCCGGGACCGCCACGAGACGGTCTCCTTCGACTACCTCGTCGTTCCGATCGACCCCGCGCAGGCCGGCACGCCCAGCGACGCCGAGCTGGGGCCGTGGTACGCCGCGCGCATCGCACGCTACGCCCAGGGCGACGGACGGCGGGCGATCTACGTGCTGGTGGACGACAAGGCGGTCGAGGGGCGGGTCCAGGTGACCGACGCCGAGATCCAGGCCTTCTACGACCAGAACAAGGAGATGTTCTCGAGGCCGGAAGAGCGGCGCGCGCGTCACGTCCTGGTCAAGGTCGACGCCACCGCCGACCAGGCCACGCTGGACGCGGCGCAGAAGACGATCGAGAGCGTCGCGGCGCAGGCCCGTGCCGGCGCCGATTTCGCGCAGCTCGCGGCGAAGTACTCCGACGATCCGGGCAGCAAGACGCAGGGGGGCGATCTCGGCTTCTTCCCGCGCGGCCGGATGGTCCCGGAATTCGACGAGGCGGTCTTCACGATGGCGCCGGGCGCGATCTCGGACCCGATCCGCACCTCGTTCGGCTACCACGTGATCCAGCTGCAGGAGGTCCGGCCCGCCGGGCAGCGCCCGCTGGCCGACGTGAAGGAGCAGATCAAGGGTCAGCTCCGGTTCCCGCGCCTGCGCGAGGAGGCCGCGAAGCTGGCCAAGGAGTTCCACGCCAAGGTCAAGGCGGGCGCCGACCTGCGCAAGACGGCGGAGGAGATGAAGCTGACGGTGCAGGACGCGGGGGTGGTCACGCGCCAGGGCTCCGTTCCCGGCCTCGGGCCGGCGCCGGAGTTCGTCACCGCGCTCTTCGCGCTGGAGAAGGGGGCGATCTCGGACCCGGTCGCACTGCCGCGCGGCGACGCCGTGATCCAGCTGCAGGAGATCGTGGCCGACTACAAGCCGCCGCTCGACGCGGTCCGGGCGCGGGTGGCGGACGACTACCGGCGCGAACAGGCCAGGGACCTCGCCCTCGCGCGCGTCAAGGGAGCCTGGGACGCCGACCTGGCGAAGATGGCCAAGGCTCTCGGCACGACGGTGCAGAGCACGCAGCCCTCGCTCGCGCGCGGACAGGCGCTCCCCGGCGTCGGGCTCGACCCCGCGATCGAAGCGGCCGCGTTCGCCGGGACGGTCGGCGAGATCGTCGGGCCGGTCGCCGGACAGCGCGCCGTGCTCGTGATGCGGATCTCCGGCCGCAGCCAGGCCGAGATGGCGAAGCTCGCGGACGAGGCGGAGACGATCCGGGCCTCCCTGCGCGCGCAGCAGGCCCAGCGCCTGATCGAGTACCGGATCCAGGAGCTGCGCTCCGCGGCGGAGGTCGAGTTCAACGACTCCCTGCTCGGCCGGGGCGGGAAGGGCTGACGACGCTCCGTCCGCACGTTCCCGCACGGGTTCGCCGCGCCGGTTACGTTATTGCGCCTGCGAGCGCGAAAATCGGCGTGGAGACCCTCGCGCGCCGCGCCTAGATTCGGCGTCGACGCGTTCCCGAGGGTCCCGATGGGCGATCACCCCTGCTTCGCCACGCTCGTCCGCTCGCGCGCCGCCCACAAGAGCGGCCAGTCCCGCGAGGCGCTCGCGCTGGCGGAGGCGTCCTACCGGATGCTGCGCGACATCCCGGGCGCTCCGCGCGACGCGGCGATCATTCCGTCCTGGTACGGTTTCCTGCTCGGAACGGTCGGGAACCGCCGGAGCGAGGGGCTCTCGCTCTGCCGCAACGCGGCCAGCGAACTGTTCTGGGAGCCGCAGGTCCACGAGAACCTGGCGCGCCTCGAACTGGCCTGCGGGCATCGGAAGGACGCCGTCTCCACGCTCGAGCGCGGGCTCGCGCTGGCCCCCGACCACGACGGCCTGCAGGAGCTTCGCACCCAGATGGGCCGGCGGCGCCCGCCGCCGCTGCCGTTCCTCGGGCGCGAGAACCCGGTGAACCGGGTGCTCGGCCGGCTCTTCTACCGGTAGCGCGGCCCCGCGCTACGTGAAGCGGTAGCGCGGCCCCTCGCCCCCCTCGGGCGGCACCCACAGGATGACCCCGTACGGGTCGGCGATGTCGCAGATCTTGCAGTGCACGCAGTTCGAGAAGTTGAGGTGCAGACGCGCGCCGTCCTGCCCCTCGGGCCGCATCTCGTAGACGCCGGCGGGGCAGAACGACTCGCACGGGTTCCCGTACTCGGCGCGGCAGCGCGAGCCGCACAGGTCGGGATCGGTGACGACGAGGTGCGGCGGCTGGTTCTCGTCGTGCCGCGTCCCGGAGTGGTAGACGTCGGAGACCTTGTCGAGGATCCGTTTCCCGTCGAACGGGGGGCGCGCCGGCGCCGGCCGCTTCCAGGCCGCGAGGCGGGCGGTGAGGCGGTGGTCCTCCACCGCCGGGTAGCGCTCGGAGTGGCCCCGTCCCCCGGTGGCGAACTGCAGCGCGGTGTTCACCATCCCGCGCGCCAGCCCCTGCTGGTACGCCTGGCGGAAGTTGCGGACCTGGTAGAGCTCCTGGCCGATCGGACCGTCGTGCAGGCTGCGATCGTAGGCCATCAGCTTCGCCGCCGAGAGATCGCCCGCGGCGAGCGCGGCGAGGGCCGCCTCCGCGGCCGCCATCCCGGATTCGATCGCCAGGTGGATCCCCTTGAGGCGCAGCGCGTTCACGAGCCCGGCGGCGTCGCCGAGCAGCAGCGCGCCGTCGACCGCGAGCCTGGGGATCGCCCAGTAGCCCCCCTCGGGGATCGCCTTCGCGGCATAGGAGACGATCTCCCCGCCCTCCAGGAACTCGCGGAAGAAGGGGTGGGTCTTCAGCACCTGCAGCCGCTCGTGCACGTTCAGGCGCGGGTCCGGCGAGTCGAGGCCGGCGACCAGCCCGAGCGAGACCATGTCGCCCTGCAGGTCGTAGAGAAAGGCGCCGCCGAACGTGTGCATCGGGAGCGGCCAGCCCATCGTGTGCCAGACGCGCCCCCCCTTCACCCGGCCGGGTGGAAGGCGCCAGATCTCCTTGGCGCCGCCGGCGTAGATCATCGGGTTCTTCCCCTCGTCGAGCTGCGCGGCGCGGATCAGCTCCTGCGAGAGATTCCCTCGCACCCCGTCGGCGAGCAGCGTCAGGCGCGCCCGCACGTCGTAGCCGGGCTCGAAGTTCCCCTTCGGCTCGCCGCGGCGGTCGACGCCGCGGTCGCCGGTGCGGACGCCGACGACCCGACCTTCCTCGCGCAGCAGGGCCGCGGCGGCGAAGCCGGCGAAGACATTGACGCCCAGTTCCTCGGCCTCGCTCTCGAGCCAGGCGACGAGCTTCTGGAGCGAGACGATGACGCCTCCGTGGTGGTGCATCGCGGGCGGCAGCCAGGGGAGCGCGAGGGCCCGCGTGGCGGTCAGGAAGAGCATCGCCTCCTCCTGCACGACGCCTTCGGTGGGGGCCCGCTCGCGCCAGCCCGGGAGCAGGGCGTCGAGGCCGCGCGGGTCCATCACCGCGCCGGAGACGGAGTGGGCCCCCAGCTCGGGCGCCTTCTCGAGCAGGGCGATCGCCGGCTCGTCGACGCCCCGGCGGCGCGCTTCCCGCACGAGGTGGATCGCCGCGGCGAGGCCGGCCGGCCCGCCCCCGACGATCGCGACGTCGACCTCGAGCTCTTCCCGTTCGACTGACGCCATGCCCGGTCCCTTCCGTGGGTCACGGATGATCCTCAGCGGCGACGGGGCCGTCAAATCGCGCCTGCCGGCGGCCGCCGCTCCGCGGCCTTGCGCCCCGCCTTCGGGCCGGGGACAATCCGGCCCTTCGAGAGGACCCGTTGAATCCCTCCTGGAACAAGGCGACCTGGCTGCCCGCGGCCTCGGTGCTGCTGGCGCTGCTGACGGCGGCCGCGTGCGACAAGAGCCAGGGGCTTTCCGAGGGCGAGCGCCGGATCGTGGTCGGCAGCATCTCCTCCAACCTCTGCCCGCTCCCCGATGCCGACAGCACCGTCAACGTGCAGGCCACGGTCTACGGCCTCGACGGCTCCGTGGCCCCGGGGGTCGACGTGACGATGACGACGACCGACGGGGTCTTCCCCAACGGAACGCAAACGGAAACCTCGAAGACGGGCGAGGCCGGGATCGTGAACCTCGTCCTGACGACGCGGCGGCCGCCGGACGACCAGATCCTGGTCACCGGGACCCTTCCCGACGGAAAACAGGACTCGGTCGAGATCGAGGCCCCCCCCAACCCGCGCGTTGCGCTGCTCACCCAGGACAACTCGGTGCCGGTCGGCGACCAGGTCACGATCATCGTCACGGTCTCCGGGCTGTGCTTCGTGAGCCAGGCGCTGTTCGATATCTCGTACGACCCGACCGTGGTGTCGTTCGAATCGACGGCCGAGGGAAGCATGTTCAACGACATCGACGCCGGCGGCGCTCCGACACCGACCGACCTGCACGTCGTCGACGCGCCGCGGGGGAACATGCGGATCAACTACGCCCGCACCGACCGGCCGCAGACCGGCGTCACGGTCTCCGGGACCCTGTTCGGATTCCGCTTCGACGCGATCGCGCCGGGCGAGCCGAAGATCTACATCCGCGCGGTGTCGCTGATCCCCGTCGACGGTCGCCCGTATCCGACCGACAACGCGACCGACGCGCCGGATTCGCTGCCGATCACCGTGACCCCGGCCACCACGGCCGCGGTCCGGTGAACCAGGGCCGGCGCGTCGACGCTCCGCCCCCGTCGCTGCCGTCGCGGCGCGAGATCCTGACCCGGCCCCTCCCCGACCTGCCGTGGCGCGACCGCCCGCTGCAGCGGTTCGTGGTCTCGGTGCTGCGGGGGCTGTTCATCGAGGCCCGCGGGGTCGAGCGCGTCGCGGTCGAGAACGACCCCTTCATCTTCGTGGTCAACCACAACCAGCGGCCGGAAGCCGTGGCCATTCCGACGATGCTCTACATGTTCCGGGGGGGGCGGATCATCCACTTCATCGCCGACTGGAACTCGATGCTGATCCCGTTCGTCGGCTACGTCATGCGCCGCGGCAAGGTGCTGACGCTGGTCCGGAAGGACGCGCGCCCGCGGTTCCTCAACGTCCTCAAGCCGCTCTACGACCATCCGGATCCCGTGTTCGTTCGCGCCCGGAGACTGCTGGACGCGGGCCGCTCGGTCGGGATCTTCCCGGAGGGGACGGTCAACCGCGATCCGACGCGCCTGCTTCCCGGCCACCCGGGGGCCGCCCGGCTGTCGCTGCAGAGCGGTCGCCCGCTGGTCCCTGCCGGGTTGCGCTTCCCCGGCCACCCGCCGGACCGCCCGATCCACGACCTGTCGCGCTTCGTGCTCGAGATCGGCGAGCCGCTCGTGCCGCCCGCGACCCAGCGGCCGGGACGCCCCTCGCCGGAAGAGGTTCGGGCGTGGCATGATCGGATGATGAGGGAGTTGTCCCGCCTGTCCGGCAAGGCTTGGGAACCCCGCTCCGGCGGGAGCCGCGCATGACGTCGTTGAAGGACCGCGTCTCCACGATCCGGGTGGAGGACGAAGAGGGGCGCCTGCAGGCGCTCGAGGTCCTGCGTGCCACCTACCGCGACGAAAAGGGCTGGGTCAGCGACGAGGAGAAGCAGGTCCCCGAGAACGACCTGGTGCGTCCCGACGTCTCCTGGTTCGTGGTGCAGGAGAACGGCGCGCCGGTCGGCGTGCTGCGGGTGCTGTACGACCCGCCGCTGCACCTGTACAAGGAGTACGGGCTCTCGCTGATCGACCTCGGCGTCGACATCGAGGCCTTCATCCGGGCGCACCGCATCGCCGAGATCGGGCGATTCGCCGTTCTGCCCGAAAAGCGGCGGTACACGGTGATCGTGCTGGCCCTGATCCGGGCCGCGATCACCGAGACGGTCTCGCGGGGCTACACCCACTACATCACGGACGTTTTCGAGGACGATCCGCACAGCCCCTACGAGTTCCACACGCGCGTGCTGGGCTTCCGGCCGGTGGCGACGCACGACGTCGGCGAGCTCAACTGCGCCTCGCGCCGGATCACGCTCGTGCTCGACCTGCGGGAGTGCTACCACCGGATGCACACGGCCAACGGGTTCTTCTTCCGCTTCATCACCGAGGGCTGGAGCGAGGAGCTGCGCCGGTCGCTGACGACCTGAGCGCCGGCGCCGGATCCGTCGCCAGCCACCCCCGCAGCGCGTAGTAAACCAGCCCGATCGCCTCGTGCGCGGCACCCGTGGTGCGCGCCAGCGCGGAGGCGCTCGGCAGCAGGTCGGCCGCGTCCCAGCGCCCGGGATCGCCCAGCGGGGCCGCCGCGGGGAGCGCCAGAGAAGCCCTCCCGAACGAGGCACGCCCGGGATCGCGCGAGGTGAACCGCCGAGGTGACCAGCGCGACGCGGGTCCAGCCGCGGGCCCGGGCCTCGGCCGCGCAGAGCCGGGCGTTGTCGCGCGTCGTGCGGGCCTCCCGCTCGAGGAGAATCCGCCCCGGCGGCAGCCCGAGCGCCTGCGCCTCCTCCGCCATCCGCTGCCCGACGCCGGGCCGCCCCGGCCGGCCCGCGCCGCCGCTGAAGACCAGCGGCGCGTCCGGCCAGCGGCGCGCCGCCGCCAGGGCCGCGAGCAGGCGCTCGCGGGACGAGTCCGAGAGCGGGGCCGAGGTCCCGCTGCCGTCGAGCCCGCCGCCGAAGACCAGGATCCCCTGCGGCGGCGGACCGGGCGGAGGTGTGGACGGCCAGCGCTCCCCCAGTCGCGCCAGGGAGGATTCTGCGAGCCAGGCGACGGGAGGGGCGGCGGCGACCATCACGACGGCCCAGGCGCCCAGCAGCAGGACGAAGGGGGCACCCGGTCCCCGACCCCGGCGGCGCCGGCGCCAGGCCAGGGCCGCCGCGAGGAGGCCGGCGAGGAGCGCGATGCCCAGCGGCGTGGTGAGAAGGTCCCGCACGCCCCCGATTATCGGGGACCGGGCGGCCGGTAGCCGAGGGCTCTTCGGGACCCTAGGTTGCCGGTGGAGGCGCCCGGCGGGAAACCCCGCCCTGGGCGGCCGCGGAGGAGCGGGATGGCCAGCGCGAAAGAGCTGCTCGCCGGTGCGGGCGAGAGCAGCGTCGACACGTCCTTCTGCGTCGGGGAGCGGCGCTACCACGTGTTCGCCTTCCCCACCCCCGGGCGGCGCCGGCCGAGCGTGCGCTGGAACCTCTACGAGGTGGTCCCGGGCCCGGACCAGAGGCTGCGCGGCCTGACCTTCGGGCTGGCGGGCAGCGTGGACGAGGCGCTCGACGCGGTCGTCAAGGTCGCGGAGCGCCACGTGCGGACCGGAGTGATCGAACGCGAGGCCCAGCGCGGTCCGTTCACCTTCCGGCCGGCACCGAGCGACTAGCCCGCAGCAGCCGCGGTGAGGTCCGTCAGAGCAGGGACGGATCGATCATGCGCAGCGCGCGCCGCGCGACCAGCCGGCCGAGCGTCAGCTTCGCGCCCGCGATCTTCGCCGCGCCGGTCATGCCCGGCTTCAGCCGGCCCGCGGGATCGGCGACGCTGCAGCGGACCCGGAAGCTGGTGCGGCCGAGCCGGTCCGCGACGCCGACCGGAGCGATCTCGATCACCGCTCCCTCGAATGCCCGGTCCGGGAAGGCGGTCAATCGCAGCTGGACCGGGAGCCCCGGAGCCACGTCGCCGATCTCGCTCTCCAGGACCTCGACGTCGGCGACGAGGCCGTCCTCGCCGGCCAGCTCCAGCACGGTCCCGCCGGCGGGCACGAACTCGCCGATCCGCTTCTCCAGGCCGGGAGTGATGATCGTGCCCGCTGCCGGCGTGACCAGGGCGCAGGCTGCGAGCTTGCGCTCGAACTCGCCGGCCAGCGCGTCGAGCCGGAGGAGCTCCGCGCGGGCCCCGGCGACCAGCTCGGGACGAGGGCCGCGTTCGACCAGCTGCACCTGCTGCGCGGCGGCCCGCAGCGCCGCCTCGCGCACCTCGAGGTCGCTCCCGACCTGCTCGAACGACTCGGCCGAGACCAGCCCCTCGCGCTGCAGCCGGCCCAGCCGCGCCTGCTGGCTCCGCAGCCGGTTCACCTCGGTGCGGGCCGCGACGACGTCTTCGCGCGCCTGGCGCACGCGCTCGATCTCGGGGCCGCGCTCGATCATGTCGAGGCCGGCCTGCGCGCGCTGCACGTCGGCGCGCGTCATCGCGAGCTGGACCAGGAGGTCGCTGGTGTCGAGCCGCGCCACGACCTGCCCGGCCGCGACGCGCTCTCCTTCGCGGACCAGGATCTCCGCGATCTTCCCCGAGACCTCGGGGCGGATCGCGACGCGGGCGCGCGCGTCGAGCGCCACGGGTCCCGCGACCTTGAGCCGCACCGGCAGGAGCGACAGGGCGACGAGCGCGACACCGACCGCGGCCAGCTTGAGCACCGCCACGGGCGTGAGGCCGGCGATCGCGCGGGCGCCCGCGCGCGCCAGCAGCGCGAGCGGCCGGCGCAGCATGACGAGCAGTCCGAGGGTGATCGCAGCCGGTCCCCAGAGCCCGGCGATCCGCGCCGCGAAGTGGTAGATGACCGCGAACAGGAAGACGAAGACCGCGGCGGTGTAGACCGCCGAGAGGAGCCCGTAGGCCAGCAGGAAGAAGGCAGCCCGCCGCGTCGGCGCCGGTCCCTCGACCGGCCGGCCCATGAACTGCGCGCCGGCCCGCGCGATCAGCCGGCTCGCGGCGGCGCGCAGGTTCGGGATCCCGGACAGATCGGACAGCACGTAGTAGCCGTCGAGCTTGATCAGCGGGTTGAGGTTGACCAGCACGCTGGTGGCGCAGGCGGAGGCGAACAGCACGGCGACGAAGCGTCCGAAGCCCGGTGGCTGCACCCGCCAGGCGACGATCGCGACGGAGGCCAGCCCGATGTCCCAGAGCGGTCCGGCGAGCCCGACCAGCACCCGGTGCCGGCGCTCACGCATCAGCCAGGCGTCGGAGACGTCGGCGTAGAGCGCGGGGATCGTGAAGAAGATCAGCAGGAATCCCATCTCCTGCACGCGGCCGCCGTAGTGCTTGCAGGTCACGCCGTGGGCCATCTCGTGCAGGGCGGTGCACACGAGGGCGGCGGCGACGAACCCGACGGTCCAGCCCCAGCCGGGGACGACCGGCAGGGTCTCGAACATCTCGCGCGCGTTGCGAAGGGCGAGGTAGCCCGCGAAAACGACCAGGGCGGCGAGGGCGCTCGCGAAGGCCGGCGTGAAGACCCAGTGGAGGAACGGGGTGACCCGCGAGAGGACCCGGTCGGGATCGACCAGCGGGACCTGGTAGTAGATCAGGCTCGTGGAGCGCGGCGGCGTCTCTTCCCGGCCGGCGGTGGCGAGCGCGCTGGCCGAGCCGGCCTGCAGCAGGAACTGGCGCAGCGCCGTCGCCCGCGCGTGGTGCGGGTCGGCGGCGAGGATCTCGTCGAGAGTCCGGAGGGCGGCGGCGAAGCGCCCCTCGCGCAGACAGGCGATGGCCTCGGCGAGGCGCTCCCCGGCGGGATCGATGCGGGCCGGCAGGCCCGGCGGACGGGGCGCCTCGGGGGCGGCCAGTGCGAACCCGCCCTGCTCCAGGGCGGCGACGACCTTCCGGCCCAGTTCCGCCGAGCGCGCGGGAACGTCGGGACCGCTCGACTCCAGCAGCCCCTTGTCCCCGAGGTCGTCGAGGAAGTCCTGGACCTCCTCCAGCGCGAATTCCTGTGACCACTCGGTGGCCAGTTCGACCTGGATGTCGACGGGGGTGTGCTGCCCGTCCAGTCGATCGAGGATCGCGGCCTCGAGCGCGTCGAACCGGAAATACCTCCGCGAGCGCGGGTCCTTGACGATACGGCCGGTCCCCGTCTCGTCGTCGGGCAGGACGACGAGCCCAGCGCGCAGTCGCGGGGCGACCGGGTCGGAGACGGCGGGCAAGGGAGACTCCTCGGGCTTCGCGCGGGTCGCGGCGCCATCGGGCGGACGGCGCGGCACCCCCGGGGAATCTGGGTCCCGGGCGCAGCCGAGGCCAATCGGTCAGTCCTGCCTGGGCTTCCCGGGGTCGGCCGGTTCGGGCTCCGGCGGGGCCGCTTCCTCGTCGTCCTCTTCCGGGGCGGTCGAGACGACGGCCTTCACGAGGGCCAGCTTCCCCTGCCCGAGATCGCGCAGCGTCGCGTTCTCGACGATGTCGCCCTCGAAGACGTCCTCCAGCACGGCCTGCTCGTCTCCGTCGAGCACGATCACGGCGTTGTCGGGGACGAGCACGACGACCTCCCCGGCCTTGGGGTCCTTCACCGTCAGGGTGCGCCCGTCGAGGTCGACCGCCGCGACCACGCCGGAGATCGTCGCCGGCGGGGTGCCGGCTGCCGGGACCGGCGGGGCGGCGAGCAGGAGCGCAAGGACGACCAGCGCGGCAGCGAGCGGGGCGGCGCGGTGGGGACGGCTCATCGGGGGGGGCTCCTCAGCCGTGCGGGGACGGCACGGGGGGATGTTCGTCTCGGACGGGCCGGCGGGCAAACCACCCGGGTTCCCGGGACGCCGGAAAAGAAAAGGGCCCCGCCCTCGCGGGCGGGGCCCCGGGTCAGGTCACGCGGCGACTACTTCCCGCGGCACTGCAGGGTGTAGGTCGCGCGGCGGTTGGGCTGGTTCTCGGCAATCGCCTGCTGGGTCTTGACCGTGGAGGGCACGATCACCAGCAGCTGCTCCTCGCCCCAGCTCTTGGTTTCGAAGTTGACGCCGCTCAGGTCCGCCGCCGCCTGCGTGGCGTCCAGCGTGGCCCGGGCGCGCTCGGCACCGAGGTTGAGGTTGTACTCGGTCGTGCCGAACGGATCGGTGTGGCCCTCGATCAGCACCATCTCGATGTCGCCCTTGAAGCTGGCCAGCTTGCCCGCGACGTACTTGACGTAGTCCGCGCTCGAGCCGGTGATGAGCGACTTGTCGAAGTTGAACAGGACCTTCGGGTTCTTCGCGTCGCGCTGCAGCTCTTCCATGAACTGGACGCAGGCGGAAGGAGCGGCAGGCGCCGGCGCAACGACCGTCAGCGCACGCGACGAGACCAGCTTGACCGGCGAGCCGCCCGGGCAGGCCATCTCGGCCTCGACACGGTACTTGCACGGCGGGAGCGTGGCGTCGGCCGTGGCGGTCCCGGAGTACACGCCCGGGGTGCCTTCGGAGAGCGTCATCGACTTGGTGGTGCCGAGGGCGGTCCCCTCGATGCAGGTGAGCAGCGCGGTCACCGGGCCGGAGTTGGGCGTGCCCCGGACGCTGAGAGCGGAGGACGCGCCGACATTGATCGTCCAGGGGTTCGCGTCGATCGCGTCGATCGCGCAAACCTTCGGCGGCGGCGGCGGCGGCGGCGGCGGCGGGACTTCTTCGATCGGCTTCTTGCAGGTACACCCGGTCGCACCGACCAGCAACATGGCCACGAGGACCATCGCGAGGGTCAGCGGCAGCACTTTCGAGACACGCTTCATCGTCTGTCCTCTCCCCCGGGGCGGCCCGCGGTGCCGTCCCGGAATGTCCAGAAACTCATCCAACTTCCCCAGCCGGGCCGGACGGCCCGGCTACCGATTCCGTTCGAACGGCCCCGCGCGGAGGCCGCAACTCCGCCCCGGGAAGGCCCGGAGCCGAGGCCATGATACACATCCGGGGCGGTTTGCGGGGGGGCCGTGGCCCGGTTTTCGCACCCCGGCCGCGGCGGGGTTCCCCCCAGGACGGCCCATGGGGAGGAGCCGGGCGCACGGCGAGGACCCGGGAGCTCCCAGCCCGGCGCCCCGCAGCCCGGCTGGCGGCCGACCGCCCGCGGAGTAGCCTTCCGGCTTCCCCGCCCCCGGAGAATGTCGTGCCGCGAACCGATTTCCGCCCGCGCGCCGTCGTGGCGCTCGGCGGCAACGCGATCACCCGCCCCGGCGAGGAGGGGACGGTCGCGCAGGACCTGGCCAACCTGGGGCGGAGCCTCGAGGGGATCGCGACCCTGCTCGAGCGCGGGTACGCGCTGCTGCTGACCCACGGCAATGGCCCGCAGGTCGGGAACCAGATGATCCGTGTCGAGCTCTCGCGCGGCGCTGCGCCCGACCTGCCGCTGGACGTGATGGGGGCCGACATCCAGGGGGGGCTCGGCTACATGATCGAGCGCGTGCTGCGCGACAAGCTGCGGGCGCGCGGCCTCGACCTCCCGGTCTGCTGCATGCTCTCGATGGTCGAGGTGCGGGCCGACGACCCTTCGCTGGGCGAGCCGACGAAGTTCGTCGGGCCGGTCTTCGACGCGTCGCAGGTCGAGGCCTGCGGCGCGCGCGGCTGGGTCATGAAGGAGGACCGCGGCCGCGGCTGGCGGCGCGTGGTCCCCTCCCCCGAGCCGATCGGGATCGTGGAGCGGCGCGAGTTGGCAACGCTGCTCGACGCCGGCGCCGTGGTGATCAGCGGGGGGGGCGGCGGAATCCCGGTCTGCCGCACCGCGGACGGCACGCTGGCGGGCTTCGAGGGGGTGATCGACAAGGACCACGCGTCGGCGGTGCTGGCGCTGGAGATCGGGGCGCCCGAGCTGTTCATCCTCACGGGGGTCGAGCAGGTGATGCTCGACTACGCCACGCCCGCCGCCCGGGCGGTGGCACGGATGAGCGCGGCCGAGGCGCGGGGGCACCTGGCGGCCGGGCAGTTCCCGGCCGGCTCGATGGGGCCGAAGATCGAGGCCGCCTGCCGCTTCGTCGAGCGCGGCGGGTCGCGCTGCCTGATCACGGGAATCGACTCGCTGGTCGAGGCGCTCGACGGGAAGACCGGGACCTGGATCGTGCCCTGAGCCGGGCGTCAGCCCCACAACTCGCGCGGGTAGTCGCGGTAGACCGCGGCGAAGGCGCGCGGGTAGAGCGCGGCCGCGGCCAGGATGCGGGCCAGCTCCAGCGGCGGGACCGGGTGGTTCTGCGTGCGCAGCGGCGTCTTGTGCCCGGCCTCGGCGACCTGGCGCGCGAAGAGCGCGCAGAAACGGCGCAGCGGGAGCGCGGTCGGCGTCAGTGGATGCATGCAGTCGTGGAGCTCGTAGGGATTGTCGACCCAGATCCGGTCGCGGATCGCCTCGTAGTCGGGCGTCCCGGGCGAGGGGGTGCAGACGGTGAACGAGAGCTGCGCGGGGGGCATCGCGCGGACGTAGTCGGCCAGCTGCTCGAAGTCCGTTCTCGCCGCTCTCCGGCATCAGCATGAAGCCGGCGTGGACGGCGATCCCGTCCGCGCGCAACGCGTCGTGCGCCCGCGCGTTGTCGGCGATGGTCGCTCCCTTGGCAACGCGCTTGAGCTGCTCGTCGGTCGGGAACTCGAAGCCGACAAAGGCCGCGTCGAGGCCGAGCGCGCGCCAGGCGCGGAAGATCTCGGGGTGCTTGAGGACGCTGGTCGAGCGGGCCCAGGCGAAGTAGCGCTTCTTCACGCCGCGACGGGCCAGCGCTTCGGCCAGCGCCAGCGCGAATTCGGGGTCGATGAAGTTCTCGTCGTCGCAGAAGTAGACGTGGCCGGAGGCGAGCGACGCGATCTCGTCGGCGACATCGTCGGGCGGGCGCGGCAGGTGCTGGCCGCCGCAGAGCGACGGAACGATGCAGAAGGTGCACTTCATCCGGCAGCCCCACGAGGCGCGGACCATCGCGACCGGCGGATCGATCGAGGTCCAGTCGGGAGCGTCCTCGCGGACCCAGACGGCGTGGTAGCGCCGAGAATCCCAGAGGTCGCGCCGGGCCCGCGGGAGCGTCGCCGGGTCGGGGTAGAGCGGCCATCCGGGACTCTCGCTCGCGCCCGGGACCGCGACCTGCGGGATCCCGTCGAAGGGCTCGCCCGCCGCGGCGCGCTCGACGATCGCCCGGAAGGGAGCACACCCCTCGCCGCGCACGACGGCGTCGAACGGCGGCGGGTCGTCGTTCAGGAAGTCCTCGGGGGCGACCGTCGCGTGGTGGCCGCCGACGACCAGGCGCACCGCCGGGAGCGCGGCGCGGGCGGCGAGCGCCAGGCGCTTCGCGTCGGAGGCCTCGTGCGAGTAGGCGGTGAAGCCGACCAGGTCGGGCCGGAAGCGGGCCAGCGCGCGGCGGAAGGCCAGCCCGGGGAAACGGGCCAGGCGCAGGTCGAGGACCCGGACCTCGTGGCCGGGCGGGACGGCGGCGGCGACGTAGCCGAGCTCGAGCGGCTCGAGCAGCTGGAAGCGCTGGAGCGCCCGGATCGGGGCGAGGCGCGGGCGGGGCTTGACGAGCAGGATGCGCATCGGGGCGATTGTCGCCGGTTCGGATCCGCCGGTCACTCGTTTTCGTCGACGGTGAGCAGGGCGAGCAGCTCGGCAAGGACCATCGCGGTCGCACCCCAGACCTTCTCGCCCTCCACCTCGTAGAACGGGACGTCGTAGTCGCGACCCTCGTACCGGCGGGTTTCGACCGCACGGCGCGCCGGGTCGAGGAGCGCGTCCAGCGGTGCCTCGAGAACCCGCGCGACCTCCCGGGCGTGCGGCACCCAGGCGCCGGCGGTGTTCGCGATCCCGACGACCGTGTGCAGCGCGTAGCCGCTGACCGGGATGTGCATCGCGGAGAGCCGGCCGAGCAGCCGCACCGAGGCACGGTCGACGCCGACCTCCTCGTCCGCCTCGCGCAGCGCGGCGTCCTCGATCGACTCGCCCGGCTCGACCTCTCCGCCGGGCAGCGAGATCTGACCGCCGTGGTGGGGGAGGTCGGCGGCGCGCACGGTGAGCAGCAGGTGCGGCGCGCCAGCTCGCGGGTAGAACAGCGCCAGCGCGGCCGCGTCGCGCAGCCCCCCGGGAACGCGGCCGGGCTGCCAGCCGGGGCGCGGCGCCGGGGCCATCCTGCCCTGGGCGGCGGGCCCCGGGAGCGGACCGGCGAGTGCGCGCGCGAGCTGGCGCGCGAGCGTGGCGAGGGTCAGCGGACGCATCACCGGCGAGGCTACCCCATCCGGCTGGCCGGGCGGTGCGCGAGGCGGCAGACTCACCGGCCGAATCCTGAGGAGCGCGCATGTCCGATCGACCCCGCCACGACGAACTGATCCGCGCGCTGGCCCTGGGCGGCCGCGCCCGGGTCGTCGCGGCCGACACCTGCCAGACGGTCGAGGAACTGCGGCGGATCCACGCCCCCTCCCCCCCGATGACGGCAGCCCTCGGCCGGGCTGCGACCGGCGCCCTGCTGCTCGCCGCGACGCTGGAGAAGGTGACGCACCGCGAGCCGACGCTGACGCTGGAGATCGAAGGAAACGGCCCGGGCGGGCGAATCCTGGCGACGGCCTCCCCTGCCGGCTGGGTCCGGGCGACGGCCGCGCATCCGGAAGCGGACGCCCCGTCGCGCCCGGACGGGAAGCTCGATGTCGGCGCCGTCGTCGGCAGCGTCGGCGCGCTCGCGGTGACCCGCGATCTCGGGGCCGGACAGCCCTACCGTGGCGTGGTCGACCTCGTCTCGGGAGAGATCGGCGAGGACCTCGCGCGCTACCTGCTGGACTCGGAACAGACGCCCTCGGCGGTCGGGGTCGGGGTCCGGCTCAACGGCGACGCGACGGTCGCCCAGGCCGGCGGGTACATGATCCAGCTGCTGCCGGGGGTGCCGGAGGAGGAGGCTGCGGCGCTGGCCGAACGCGTCCGCGAACTGGGGATGATCACCGACCGGCTGCGCGCGGGGATCGGGCCCGAAGCCTGGCTGACCCGGCTCTTTCCCGAGGGAGCCACGTTGCTGGCGCGGCAGCCGGTGGATTTCCGCTGCGGCTGCTCGGCCGAGCGGGTGGAAAGGGCGCTGAAGCTGCTGGGCGAGCAGGAGGTCGTACGGCTGATCGACGAGAAGCCGGACGAGCCGTCGATCGAGCTGACCTGCGGGTTCTGCCACAAGCGCTACGAGGTACCGCGGGGCGACCTGGTGCGGCTGCTCGAGGAGATCCGCGTGGAGGGCGGCGACCGCTAGCCCGGATCACGGCAGCGCCCTTTCGTTCCGGTAGCGAATCCCGTCCAGTTCGAAGTCGAGCCCGAGCGGGGCCTGGCCTCGCACCCGCATCGCGCCCCCGTGCTCGCCCCGCTGGTGGTGGTAGCGGCAGAGCGTGACGCGGTTGTCCGGCCCGTCGTCACCGCCGCGGGCCCGATAGAGCACGTGGTGATTCTCCAGGTGGGCCGACGAAGTGCAGCCCGGAGCCATGCAGCGCCAGCCGTCGCGCGCGTAGACGGCTCGCGGGCCGCGGTGGACGTCGTGCGAGGCCACGTACGACGTGAGCAGCGCATGGAGACCGAGCCAGCGGGCATCGAAAGGCGCGAGGTCGCTGGAAAACGTTCGGACGCGACGCGCGGCCGCTTCGAGCGCTCCCAGGAAGTCCGCGGCGATGCCGAACGGGAGAACGAGCCGCAGGGTGGCGAGGTCCTCCGGGCGATCGGCGGCCAGTCGGGCGAACGCGCCGATTCGCGCGGTCGTCTCGCCGGGCAGCCGGCCGAGCGAGCGGTGCCAGTCGGCGTCGGCGAGGGGGCGGGCGCTTCGCCCCTCGGGAGCAGCCGCGAGCAGCCGTTGCAGCCGGAGCGCGTCGCGCTCGTCGTCGAGGCGCTTGATCGTGGTCGACTCCGCGTGCGCGACCCATTCCCGCTGCAGCTCGGTACAGGCGACGTCGCGGCCCAGGATCCGGACGACGCGGAGCGCCGCGAGGCAGGAGAGCCGACCGGCCTCCCGCGCTTCCTCGACGACCGGAAGGCGACGCAGCGCCCGGGCGAGCGTCGCGAGGTCCTCGGCGCCGCTGCGCGACACCCCGAGGCGGACCTCGGAGTAGTGACGGATGCTGTGGAAGCCGAGCGCGGGCCAGGCGCGACAGCCCGCCAGCGCGGCCAGCAGATCCCCCAGGACGCGACGGATTTCCTGCTCGATCCCGACCAGTTCGCGCAGCTGGGCGGCGAGGTCCTTCGCGTCCCCTTCGCCGGCCCGGCGGAACAGCCGGTCGGCGCGGCCGAGGAGTTCGTCCGCGCGCCGCAGCACCGGGTCCGATTCCGGACCGGAAGGCGGATCGCTGCCCGGCGCCGGCGGCGATCCGATCCAGGCGCGACGGCGCCGGTCCCAGGTGGACTCGCGCTCCGCCTCGTCCGGCGGGTCGGTGCGACGCAGCCGGTCGAGGGCGCCGTAGAGGTCCGGGCGCGGGTCGAGACCGGCTGCCCGCGCCTCCGCTACGAGCGCCTCCACGAAACCGACGGTCCCGGTTCGCGCCCCGCAGACGCAGCGGTGCAGCTCCCGGACCTCGAAGAACGCGGCGGCGACCGGGGCCGGGAGATCGATCCGGATCGTCGCGCGCGGTTCGTGCGCGTCGCTGTCGGGCCCGTCTTCTGTTCCCGGTCCCGGGAGTTGCTCCTGCGCCCAGGCGGCGAGGGCTCGAGTCTGCGGATCGCGGATCCCCCCCTCCATGTCGGCGGGAGCGTGCGGGGCGACCGGGAGGCCAAGCTCTTCGAGGTGGCGCCGGTTCCAGGGGAGCGCGGCCGCCTCGAGGAACGCAGGACCCGCCAGGGCCTCGGGGCACAGTGATGCAAGTTCTTCGATCAGCGGGTCGGGAGGGCGCAGGGTATCGTCGCGGCGGCCGCTGTCGTCGACGGGGAAGGAACACCCGGCCGCGCGCGACTGCCGGAGCCGCTGCCTGAGCTCGCGCACGCCGACCGTGCGGGCGACGGCGATCCACGTCGGAAGGAAATCCGTGTCCGTGCCGCGCGCGATCGCGACAGCGGCGACGCTCCCGAGTGGCGGCCCGCCGTCCGTGCCGTCCAGGGCGCGGAGGAGTCGGTCGGAGTGCCGGGTCGCGCGGCCGAGGGCTGCGTGGTCGCGCAGCCAGCGGCCCGATCGGCCGAGCCGCTCGCGTGCGAAATCTTCGGCCCGCGCGTAGCCGAGATCGAACCACCCGCGTTGCCGCACGAAGGCCTCAGCCACGCGGGCGAGCGGACGGGCCAGGCGATGCATCCGCGCTGCGAGCGTCGCGGCGCGTGCGTCGAGGGAAGCGATCGGGGTGCGGGAGGAGCCGCGCACGGTCGGGGTGCCGGACGAGGCGGACGTGATCGGGGTGCGGGAAGAGTCGCGCGAGATCGGGGTGCGCGAGGAGCCGCGCACGGTCGCGGTGCTGGACGAGGCGGGCGTGGCCGCACCGCAGTGCGCCGGGCCGGGCGGGAGCGTTCGATCGGGTTGCTGCGTGCAGCTGACGGCCATCGGTCCCCCCTTCGTTGCCAGCTCGTGGTACATTCTAGAAGGCATACACTAGACTGTCAAGTGAATCTGTCGATTATTCTGTTGCCGGATCGGGATGCGATCTGGACATTGCCGGAGGCCGCTCGACGTCGATCGGATGGGGGGATGAGTCTGAACCGTGGAGCGTACTCTCCGGTGCGGAGGCCCGGGAGGAACCCGGGGAGAAGGCCGGTCGCACAACCGCTCGGTGGGCAGGACGCCACTCGTGCGCCGAAACGCCCACGGATTCGGCGCGAATGGTCGCTGACACCGGAGCACCGCGGTGCCAGCGTGCTCACCATCGGTCGCCGGGCGCTCGACGGCGCGGGCGCGCCGGCCGCATCCTGCGAGGTCCGGGAAGCGCCCGCGGCCTCCGTGGTCCGGGAAGCGCCCGCGACTCCGAGGTCCTGGAAGCGCCCGCGGCCTCCGTGGTCCGGGAGCGCCCGCGACTCCGAGGTCCTGGAAGCGCCCGCGGCCTCCGTGGTCCGGGGAGCGCCCGCGGCCTCCGTGGTCCGGGAAGCGCCTGCGACTCCGTGGTCCGGGAAGCGCCCGCGACCCCGAGGTCCTGGGAGCGTCCGCGGTCGCGCTCCGCGGAACTCGGGCGATCCTCCCCAAGCCCCATCCTCGGGCCTTGTGCCCGCGAGTTGGGACCTGGGCGCTGGGACCTGGGCGCAGGGACCTGGGCGCAGGGACCTGGGCGCTGGGACCTGGGCGCAGGGACCTGGGCGGCGGGACCTGGGCCGGGACCCGGGACGCCGGGACCTGGGCGCTGGGACCTGGGCGCTGGGACTGCGCGGGACCTGTGGTCGGCTGGGACCTGGGAGCCGGGACCTCCGGCCTCGGGCCCGGGTCTCTGCCGTCGGCCGGCATCCGGCGTGGCTGACGGCTCCTCCCCGCCGGTCGACGCCGGTCCGGCGGTCGCCTCGCACAGGCCTGGGGTTCCCCCGGGTGGCAGCTGGCGCCGCATCGGCAGGGGGTTGACGCGATGTAACCTATGGGTATCATGTCACCCTTAGGTTACTAAGGAGGCCCCATGAGCGCTGAGGGCAGGAGTCCCGGTCCCGGGATGGGTGAAGTCGAGCGCACCGCAGAGGTGGAGCGCCTCGCCCGCCGCCGGAGGCGGATCCTCGCCGCCTCGGCGATCGGCTTCCTCTCGTGGCAGGGCGGCATCGTCGCGTCGACGACGGCCGTGGCGGGGCACGCAACGCGTCTCGTCGACGTCGTCCGGCTCGCCGGCTTCGCGCTCTGGGCCGGATCGCTGGTCGCGATGCTCGTTGCCGGCGGGAGAACGGCCCGGAACCCCGGCGTGCGGTCGGCGCTCGAGGACGAGCTCACCCAGGCCAACCGGCGCGACGCGTTCCAGTTCGGCTACTGGGTGATGCTGATCGCGGCGGGCGCGCTCTACGCGGTGTCGCTCCTCACCCCGCTGACGGCCGCCACCGCGATCCCGCTGCTGCTCGTCGTCGGGGTGACCATCCCGGCGCTGCGCTTCGTGATGCTCGACCGGCGCGGCGAGCCCCGTGACTGAGCCGCTGCTGAGCAACCGCCTCAAGGAGGCCCGCGCGCGGCTGGGCCTGACCCAGGCGGAGCTCGCGCTCCGCGTCGGCGTCTCGCGCAAGACGATCAACACCGTCGAGAACGGCGTGTTCGTCCCGTCGACGGTGCTCGCGCTGCGCCTGGCGCGGGCCCTCGGCGCGCCGGTGGAGGAACTGTTCCACCTGGATGAGGGGACGCTCCGCGGCTAGCGGAACGATGGTGGAGCCGAACGGGATCGAACCGTCGACCTCCTGACTGCCAGTCAGGCGCTCTCCCAGCTGAGCTACGGCCCCACGACGACGCGAGGGCCCCGATGGGAAGTGCGGCGGACGCCTCGCAAAGCCCGGAGATGCTAGCCGCCTGGCCCCTGGGTGTCAAAGCCGCGGGTTGTCCGGCCCGGCGCGGGGACCCATCGTTCCGGCGTGGCAACGCGCCTCCGGATCCTGCTGCCGGTCGCCCTCGGGGCCGCCCTGCTCGCCTCGGCCTGCGGCCGGGGACGGGGCGGCGCGCCCGAGAAGGCCGACGGGCCGCTCCCGCCGTGGGTCACGACCGAACAGTTGATGCCGCGGGTGGTCGAGCGCCGCGCCGTCGTCTTCGACAGCCGCGCGCGCAGCGACTATGCGGCGGGGCACATCACCGGCGCGTGGCCGCTTCCGCTCGACGAACTCGCCCCGCCTGGCGGCGACCTCGACGGCACGGCGAAGGAGCACGTGGCGGCAGCGCTGGCAGCGACCGGCTTCGATCCCGGCGCAGAACTCGTCGTCACGGACGGCGGCGGCCCCGAGGGGCTGCGCCGCGCCGCGGCGGGCTGCTGGCTCCTGGCGCTGGCCGGCGCACGGCGCTGCACGCTGCTCGCCGGCGGGACCGACGCGTGGCGTGCCGCGGGTGGCGACCTCGTCACCGACGAGCCCACGGCCCCGAAGGACCCGGCGCGGATCCGGATCCACACCCGCCCCCCGGCCCTCGCCTCGCTCGACTTCGTGCGCGAGGCGACCGCGCGGCCGGAGGGGGCGATCGTCGACGTGCGCGGTGGTGCCGGCGGTGACGGACGCCCCGGCGACGACACACACGGCAGCGGCGAGGCCTTCAGCAACTCCGGCGTCCAACACGACGGCGCGATCCCCGGCGCGATCGCCTGGCCGCTGCCGCAGCCGGCGCTGTCGGGCGCGGCCGGCGCGCCGTTCGACGCCACCCAGCTCGAGCGCTCTGCAGCTGCCGCCGGCCTCTTCGCCGAACGCGAGATCGTCGTCGTCGGCGACGGTCTCGAGGACGGCGCGCTCGGCTGGTTCGTCCTGCGCTACGGCCTCGGCGTGCGCGACGCCAAGCTTTTCCCGGGCGGCGTCGCTGCGTGGCGCGGCCACGCCCCCCTGCCCTTTGCGCCGACGGCGGCGGTGGAGCCCCAGGCGGCGCCGCAGCCCGCGGCGACCCTGCAGCCCGCAGCCGCGCTGTAGCCCGGATCGTCCGCGGACGACCCGGGCTCGCGCGCTACGGCAGGTCGCCCAAGGCCTGACCGCTGCTGTTCTCGGCCACGATCCGGTAGATCCGCAGCGTCCGCCCGTCGAGCCGCGACCCGGCATCCCACCACTCCGTCTGCGTCGCGCCGCCGATCGTCGTCATCGCGGTTGCGGGTGCGTCGGATCCGAGGACGTCGTAGCGCGTGGCCGGCCCCTGGCCCGGGCCGGGCACCGGGGCGGTCCAGGTCAGCTTCACGTCGTCGCCGGCACGGACGACGCGGAGCGTGTTCCCGACCGGCGGCGGCAGCGCGAGCGCAGGAGGTGTCCACGCATCGCAGACGATCCGGTCGCCGTTCAGGCGAACCTCGTCGAGGCCCCCTTCGACCACCGCGTCCCCTCCCCCGGTGTCGTTGACGCGCACGCGGACACGAAGCGCGCTCGTGAGCGGGATCAGCTCGCCCAGCGCAAACGACTTCGCCGTCCAGGTCGCTTCCGCGGAGATCACCGCTTCCAGCTCGGTCCAGTTCGAGCCGCCGTTCGCGGAGGCCTCGACCCGGTACCACTGCGCCGGCGGGTAGGACGGAAGCCCCTCGCGGAAGTACCAGCGCGAGTACGTGATGGTGAGCGAGGCGTAGGCGGAGGCGTCGAGCGCAGGCGAGGTGAGCGTCGCCTCGCCGCCGTCGACGTCGTCGTCGTTGGCGGTCAGGCCGGTGTTGCCCGTGACCCAGGCGCGCGTGCTCGCCGGGCCGGCGTCCTCGCCCGGGTTCGCGATCTTCCCGTGGCTCGTCGTCGGCCTCGGTACGCCGCGCTCCCAGCGGCCGTCGGTCGCCGTCCCCCCGGAGGTCCAGCCGCGGTCCTGCTCGGCGTCGTCGGCGAAGAGCACGGTCGGGACCGGCGAACCGACGCGCACGACGAAGCGGCTGCGCGAGCGGCGCCCGGAGGCGTCGTAGACGTCCAGCCGCAGCGTGGCGTCGGTGAAGCAGGGGGTCTGGACCTGGATCGCAAAGGCCGGGCCGAGCGGCTCGCTCGTCGCGCCGGGTCCCAGGTCCGGGTAGGCGGCGTGGTTGTCGAGCACGATCAGCCCCGGCGTCTCGGAGGCCAGGAAAGCGGTGATCCCGGTGAAGCTGCGGACGGCGTCGACGTTCTTCACGGTCACGACCAGCGTCGCGACCTCGCCCGGATCGAGCGCCAGGTCGCCGTTGCCGCGGTCCTGGCCGGTGTCGTCGATGCGGTGCGCGAGGTAGCGCAGCTTGGCGTTGGCCTCGGTCGCGGCGGCGTAGGCGTCGACGCGGCCGGAGCCGAAGGTGTTGTCCTTGCCCGGCGGCCCCAGCTCGATCGCCGTCTGCTCGAGGATCGCGGCCATCTCGTCGCGCGTCAGGTAGGGGTCGCCCTCCAGCATGAGCGCCGCGGCGCCGGCGACGTGGGGCGTGGCCATCGAGGTCCCGGACATCGTCGTGTATCCGTCGCAGTAGTTGAGCGAGACGGTGTCGGTGCCGGGAGCCGCGACGTCGGGCTTGATCAGGCCGGGCGGGTACGGGTAGTCGCCGTACTCGGGCACGTCGGTCCAGGTCACGGGGCCCAGCGACGTGAAGTAGGCCGCCGCGTCGTTGGGGTCGGTCGCGCCGATCGTGATCACCTTCGGCACGTCGCCGGGGGTGCGGACGTTGTCGGGCTCGGCCCCCCCGCCCTCGTTCCCCGCGGCGACGATCATGATCGTCCCCATCGCGATCGTGGTCTCGCTGTTGCGGCGCCAGGTCGCGCGGTCGGGGTTCCAGGAGTGCTGCCAGCCGAGGCTCATCGTGATCAGGTCGGCGCCGTTCTCGGCGGCGTACTGCATCCCGTTCCAGACGTCGACCTCGTCGGAGAGGCTCAGCCCGACCTTGACGATCATCATCTTCGCGCCCGGCGCGACGCCGGTCTGCGTCCCCTGCGTGCCGTCGCCGGCGACGGTGCCGGTGGTGTGCGAGCCGTGGCCCGAGGCGGTGTCGCGCGGGTCGTTGCTGTTGACCTCGAAGTTCCAGCCGATCAGGTCGTCGACGAAGCCGTTGCCGTCGTCGTCCACGCCGTTCATGTCGGAGGCGTCCATCACGACGCCGTCGTGGTCGAGGTCCTCGCCGGGGTTGATCCAGACGTTGTTCACGATGTCGGGGTGGTCGTAGCAGGAGCCGGAGTCGATGTCGGCGACGATGACCCCGCGGCCGGTCAGGCCGAGCCCGCTCCAGACCTCCGGCGCGCGCATCTTCGTGACGCCCCAATCGGTGCTGGCGTCGGGGCCGGCGCCGCTGCCCGCGGCGCTGCCGGGGCCGGTCGGCGGTCCCTCGACGAAGACCGGGCGCTTCGGATTGTGGTTGATCCAGGCGACCTCGGGGCGCGCCGCCAGCGCGCGGATCGCGGCCGGGGTCGCGTCGAGGCCGACGACGCTCGAGAGCCAGAGCGGGCGGACGCGCGCCGCCAGCCCGTCCCGCTCGTAGGCGGCCACCGCGACGAGCAGCGGTGCCTGGGTCCGCAAAGCGTGCTGCTTCAGGCGCTCGACGATCGCGCGGCGTGGCTCCTCGGCGCGCGCGAGGCGGGCGATCGTGTCCGGCTCGACCTGCTCGGCCAGGACGACGCTGACCGGGACGAGCTCGTCCGGCGCGGCGGCAGCAAGGACCCGTACGAGGTCGCCGCGCAGCTTGGAGGTCTGGAGCGGCTCCGCCAGCGGGAGCGACATCACGCACAGCACCGCCCACGCGGCGCACCCGTACCGCAAACCGACTCCCCGCATCCCGCCTCCTCGTCCCGAGCGCGCCCCGCGCGGAAATCGCTCCGGGCGCGCAGAGCCTAGGTACCGCGGAGGCGACCGCGGGTCAACGGGCAACTCTGGACAAATGGCGGGGGGGCGGCGTGACGGGCGGCGGAGCGGATTTGGCTGAGGGGCAGGGACTCGAACCCCGATTCTGCGGTCCAGAGCCGCATGTCCTACCGTTGGACGACCCCCCAGCGAGGTCAACCGCCGGGTACCTTAAGGAAAGACGCTCGAACCGTCAAGTCAGGCCCTCCGGCGCGGCGCCGCGCCGTCCCCGGCGCACGCCCGCGAAACGCGCCCCGGTGGGCCGGTTCGCCCGGCGTCGCGCCGTTCTGGCAGAATGCCTCCTCACGGCCGGGGCCCTTTCCGGCACCCTCCCTCCAGCGACCGAGGCCTCACATCATGAGCACGGCGGACAGCGCCCCCTCCGGGAACGTCGACTTCATCCGCGAGATCGTCCTCGCCGACCGCGCCAGCGGGAAGCACGGCGGGCGGGTCGCGACCCGCTTCCCTCCCGAGCCGAACGGCTACCTGCACATCGGCCACGCCAAGTCGATCTGCCTCAACTTCGGGATCGCGGCCCAGTTCGACGGGACCTGCAACCTGCGCTTCGACGACACCAACCCGGAGAAGGAGGAGCAGGAGTACGTCGACTCGATCGTCCGCGACGTGAGCTGGCTGGGGTTCGACTGGGACGACCGGCTCTTCTACGCCTCGGACTACTACCACCAGCTCTACGACTACGCCGAGCAGCTGATCCTGTCGGGCGGCGCGTACGTCTGCGATCTCTCGGCGGAGGAGGTCCGCGGGACCCGCGGCACGCTGACCGAGCCGGGGATCGAGAGCCCGTTCCGGAACCGCTCCGTCGAGGAGAGCCTCGACCTGCTCCGCCGGATGCGGGCCGGCGAGTTCCCCGACGGCGCGCGCACGCTGCGGGCGAAGATCGACATGGCGTCGCCGAACGTGAACCTGCGCGACCCGGTGCTCTATCGGATCAAGCGCGCCACCCACCACCGGACCGGCGACGAGTGGTGCATCTACCCGATGTACGACTACGCCCACCCGATCTCCGACATGCTCGAGGCGATCACGCACTCGATCTGCACGCTGGAGTTCGAGGACCACCGGCCGCTCTACGACTGGTTCCTGGACGAGCTGAAGACCCCCTGCCACCCGCAGCAGATCGAGTTCGCGCGGCTCAACCTGACCTACACGGTGATGAGCAAGCGCAAGCTGCTGCAGCTGGTGCAGGAAGGGATCGTGAGCGGGTGGGACGACCCGCGGATGCCGACGCTGGCCGGGATGCGCCGGCGCGGCTTCACCCCGCAGGCGATCCGCGCCTTCTGCGACCGGATCGGAGTCGCCAAGCGCGACAGCGTCGTGGACGTCGCGGTCCTGGAGGACGCGCTGCGCGAGGACCTCAACCGCCGCGCGCCGCGCGTGATGGGGGTGCTGCGGCCGGTCCGGCTGGTGCTCGACAACTACCCCGAGGGGCAGGTCGAGTTCATGGAGGTCCCGAACAACCCGGAGGACCCGGCGGCCGGCACGCGCCAGGTCCCCTTCTCGCGCGAGCTGTGCATCGAGCGCGAGGACTTCCGCGAGGACCCGCCGAAGAAGTTCCACCGCATGTCGCCCGGGCGCGAGGTCCGGCTGCGCGCGGCCTACCTGGTGACGGCGACGCACGTCGTGAAGGACGCGGCCGGCGAGATCGTCGAGATCCACGCCCAGTACGATCCCGCGACGCGCGGCGGGACGGCGCCCGACGGGCGCTCGCCGCGCGGGACGCTGCACTGGGTGTCCGCCGCGCACGCGCTCCCGGCCGAGGTGCGGATCTACGACCACCTCTTCGGCAAGCCGTTCCCGGGCGACGAGAGCGGCGACTTCCTGGCCGACATCAACCCCGACTCGCTGCAGGCGCTGACCGGGTGCAGAGTCGAGCCGAGCGTCGCGGGGGCGCCGGTCGAGGCGTTCTTCCAGTTCGAGCGGCAGGGGTACTTCTGCGTCGACCCGGACTCGCGGGACGGCAGGCTGGTGTTCAACCGGTCGGTGTCGCTGCGGGACAGCTGGGCGAAGATCGAGAAGAAGCTGGCGCCGGGAGGCTGATCGACCGGCAGGAAGGACTCCGATGGGCCACACGCTCGAGATCCGCGACCACCTGCCGACCTCCTACCCGGACATCTACACCCCGGCCGCCCTCGCCGCGCTCGAGGCGCTGGCGCCCTTCAACGCGGACCGCCGCGCGCTGATGGCAGGCGCGGATCGCGCGCCGCCTCGAGCGCGCGCGGACCGGCCGGCGGATCGAGTTCCTCGACCCCGACTGCGATCATCCCGCGCACCACGCTCCGCGTGCGGCGACGCGCGCGACGGCCGCTTCGTCGGCAGCGACATCCCCCCCGACCTGCGCCGCCAGTGGATCCAGGGGACCGGGCCCGGCGACCAGGCCGCACGCCGGCCTCGAGAGCGGCCTGCGCAACGTCGCCTACGCGCTGCTCTCCGGCGCCGACGGCTGGATGTTCGACGGCGAGGACGCGCTCGGCCAGGTCGAGACGATGTCGCTCGACAACCAGCGCAACCTGAAGCTGGCGATCGCGCGCGACCCGGTCTTCCTGGAGGTCGCCGAGCAGGTCGCCGGCGAGATGAACGACTGGGCGCGCGGCTTCTTCGGCCGCCCGATCATCGACGACTGGCGCCGGCAGCTCGACTTCACCACGCGCATCTTCCGCGCCCGCGGCCTGCACCTCGACGACCGCCACGTCCGCGAGCGGCGACGGCACCGGCTTCTCGGCCTCGATCGTCGACCTGGCGCTCTACGTCGTCAACAACCACGAGCGGCTGCGGGCCGAGGGGCGCTCGATCGTCCTCTACCTGCCGAAGATCCAGACCGCCGAAGAGGCGGCGCTGTGGAACGACATGCTGGCGGCGCTCGAGCGCCACCTCGGCCTGGCGGTCGGCACGATCAAGGTCTACGTGCTGGTCGAGCAGATCGAGGCCTCGTTCCAGCTGATGGAGATCCGCGCCGCGCTGGGGCCGCACTTCGTCGGCTTCAACACCGGCCGCTGGGACTACATCAACAGCGTCTCCGACGCGCTGGCCTGGGACCCGGCCTTCGTCAACCCCAACATCGACGCGATCGCCATGACCTACGGCTACATGCGGAACTACGAGGACCGCGTGCGCCGGGCGGTGAACACGCCCGACCGGGACGGCCGCTGCGCGCTCTGGCAGGGCGGGCATGGAGCCGAACATCCCGGTCGGCTCCGACGGCGGGCGTGGCCGCCGGGATGAAGCGCGCCGTCGCCGGCGGCGAGCGCGAGCAGCGCGAAGGGCGCCAGCGGCAAGTGGGTCGCGCACTGGAAGATGGTCCACATCGTGCGGCCGGTCTGGGAGCGCGCCGGCGCGGACAACCAGCTCGGGCGCGCGTTCCCGCGGCTGACCTACACGCCGGCGGACGCCGCGGGGCTGACCCTGCTCGAGCCCGCGCCGCGCACGGTGCGCGGCGCGCGCGACCTGCTCAGCGTCGCGCTGCAGTACGGCAACGCCTTCGGCCAGGGCTTCCAGGCCGCGGCGCTCAAGCCGGCCGACTTCTTCGGCAACGACGACGTGCTCTACCTGATGGAGGACATGGCGACCGGCGAGATCCGCCTGAGCATCCTCTGGGAGTGGCTGCACAAGGGCGCGCCGCTGACCGAGGACGACGCCGCGACCGGCGTGCGGGCCGGCGACACGTTCACCGCGGCGCTGTTCGCGCGGCTGCTGGACGAGGAGTACGACAAGCTGCTGCCGCGCCGGCAACCGCGACGTCCACGACGACTCGAAGCCGACGACGCTGCCGATCGCCCGCGCGATCGTCGAGGCCTACGTCCGCGACGCCGGTCAAGCCGCCCTGGTACATCGACCTGCTGAACATCAACCTCGACAACCACGACCTCGGCGACGCGCCAGACAGCGCATCGCGCGCTACCTCGACGCCTTCCGCCGCGACGGCACGCGCATCACCGAGAACCTCGACTTCGAAGCCCGCCGGAGCAGGAGCCGACGCCATGAACGCCTTCGAGCAGGAAGTCGCCGCGACCCAGGAGTGGTTCGACAGCCCGCGCTTCGCGGGCATCACGCGGCTCTACTCGGCGCGCCAGGTGGTCGAGCAGCGCGGCACGATCGCCGCACGACTACACGGTGGCGCGCGAGGCCGCCGGCGGCGTTCTACGAGCGGCTGCGCGAGCTGTTCGCCGAGCGCAAGAGCATCACGACCTTCGGGCCCGTACTCGCCCGGCCAGGCCGTGGCGATGAAGCGGCTGGGGATCGAGGGGATCTACCTCGGCGGCTGGGCGACCTCGGCCAAGGGCTCGATCGACCGAGGACCCGGGGCCGGACCTCGCGAGCTACCCGCTCGAGCCAGGTGCCCGACGAGGCCGGCGGCGCTCGTGCGCGCGCTGCTCACCGCCGACCGCAACCAGCAGTTCCTGCGCTCGCGCATGACCGACGAGCAGCGCGCCGCGACGCCGGCCTACGACTACCGGCCGTTCATCATCGCCGACGCCGACACCGGCCACGGCGGCGACCCGCACGTGCGCAACCTGATCCGCCGCTTCGTCGAGGTCGGCGTGCCCGGCTACCACATCGAGGACCAGCGCCCGGGCACCAAGAAGTGCGGCCACCAGGGCGGCAAGGTGCTGGTGCGCGTCCGACGAGCAGATCAAGCGGCTGAACGCGGCGCGCTTCCAGCTCGACATCATGAGGGTGCCCGGGATCATCGTCGCCCGCACCGACGCCGAGGCGGCCAACCTGCTCGACGGCCGCGGCGACGAGCGCGACCAGCCGTTCATCCTCGGCGCCACCAACGTCAGCGTGCCCGTCGTACAAGGCCTGCTTCCTGGCGCTGATGCGGCGCTTCTACGACGCTCGGGATCAAGCGAGCTCAACGGCCACCTGCTCTACGCGATCTCGGACGACGAGATACCGCGCCGCCGACGCCTGGCTCGAGCGCAGCCGGCCTGGCCAGCGCTGGCCGCCGAGGGCGCCGCGGCGCTGCAAGAAGACGCCGAGGCGCCGCGTCGACGCCGCTGTTCGACAAGGTCGCCGCGCCGGCTTCCTCGAGGCCTGGGAGACCGAGGCCGGCCTCGAGACCTACGGCGAGGCCGTGGCCGACGTGCTCGAGTTCCGCGCCGAGCGAGGGCGAGCCGCTCGAGATGAGCGCCGAGGAGTGGCGGCGCTTCGCCGCGACGCGCCTCGCTGTACGGCGCGCCAAGGCGAAGGCGAAGTCGCTCGGCGTCCACGATCGTCTGGGACTGCGAGCACGCCAAGACGCCCGGAGGGCTACTACCAGGTCCGCGGCGGCATCCCCTACGCGATCGCCAAGTCGCTCGCGGCGGCGCCGTTCGCCGACCTGCTCTGGATGGAGACCAAGACCGCCGACCTCGCCGACGCGCGAGCAGTTCGCCGACGCGATCCACGCCGAGTTCCCCGACAAGATGCTCGCCTACAACCTCTCGCCGTCGTTCAACTGGGACTCGACCGGGATGAGCGACGACGAGATGCGGCGCTTCCCCGAGGAGCTCGGCAAGATGGGCTTCGTCTTCAACTTCATCACCTACGGCGGCCACCAGATCGACGGCGTCGCCGCCGAGGAGTTCGCGACCGCGCTGAGGCAGGACGGGATGCTCGCGCTGGCCCGCCTGCAGCGGAAGATCCGGCTGGTCGAGTCGCCCTACCAGACGCCGCAGACGCTGGTCGGCGGGCCGCGCCTCGACGCGGCGCTGCTGGCCTCCTCGGGCCGCACCGCGACCACCAAGGCGATGGGCAAGGGCTCGACCCAGCACCAGCACCTGATCCAGACCGAGGTGCCCGAAGAAGCTGCTCGAGGAGTGGCTGGCGATGTGGAGCGCGCACTACCAGCTCCCGGACGCGCTGCGGGTCGAGCTGCAGCCGCACCGCGCCGGCTCCGAGCTGCTCGAGCTGGCGCTGGTCGGCAAGGGCGAGCGCGAAGCTCGCCAACGTCGTCTTCGCCTCGATCCAGGACCGGCGCGGCCGCAGCATCCTCTCGGTGCGCGACCAGAACACCTTCGACGAGGCGCTGCGCAAGAAGCGGCTGATGACCCTGATCCACCTGTTCCTGATCCACCGCTACAAGGTCGACTCGGTCCACTACGTCAGCCCGACCGACGACAACCAGTACCAGACGGCGAAGATGAAGGCGCACGGCATCTACACGCGAGGTCAACACCGAGGTCGGCCAGATCATCGTCGCCGACGTCAACACGCCGCGGGTCGCGGAGCTGCTGGCGGCCGGACCGCGTCGCGCTGGGGAAGCTGATCCGCAAGGAGGGGTAGCGGGCCGTCGCGGGGACGCCTCGGAGGGCGGGTCGGCGGCCCCTCACCACGCCGGCACGTTCTTCCAGCCGGGGAACGGGCCGACCTCGAGCTTCCAGCCGGTCGAGGCGGCCGGGTCGGCGACGACGCGCAGGTTGGTGAGGGCGTCGAGCCGGGCCATCAGCTCGTCGTGGGGCAGCGTGTGGAGCGGCGGCCTGGTGACGTCCGGCATCGGCCAGAGGATGAGGCTTCCTCCGCTCGTCGAGGCGATCCAGCGGCCGTCGGGCGAGACGGTGACGGAGTGGATCGTGTCGGGGTGCCCGAGCAGCAGGTGCGGCTCCTCGCCCGTGACCGGGCCGGCGCGCACGGTGCCGTCCCACGACCCGGTGACGATCATCCGCGCGGAGGGATCGAAGCCCACGCAGGTCAGCCGATCGCCGTGAGTCGTGATGCGGCGGGACGCGCGCGTCGCGAGATCGAGCAGGTGCAGCTCGCTGAAGACCTGGTTGGTCCCGGGAGGCGCGTTGGCCATCACCAGCGCGTAGCGGCCGTCGCGGCTCAGGGTCGCCCTCGCCCGCGTCGCCGGGAAGACGATCTCGCCCGACACGGTCCCGTCGGGATCGTCGGGAAGCACGAGGCGCATCAGGCCGCCGACCCCGCCGCAGTAGATGCTGCCGTCCGGCGCGACGTGGAGCTTCTCCTCGTAGCAGCCCTGCCAGGCGGGATCGGTCAGGTGACCAAGCGGGTACGAGCGCTCTCGGCCCGAGTCGAGATCCCAGACGCGCAGAACGTGAAGGCTGGGATCCCGCAGCTCGTAGTACGTGCCGAGAGCCGGGATCGCCATGGCGCGACGGCCCTCGCGGTCGAAGCCGACCGCGTACGTTCCGACCACCCCCTCCCAGCCCGTGCGCAGCCTGCGCACGGGTCCTCCGTCGATCGGGTAGAGAAGGACGCGTCCGTCGAGGTCCTCCGTCCTCGGGTTGGCGAACATGCCGGCGAGCACGTGCGTGCCGGCCGGGTCGAGCGCGATCCCCCAGCACGAGGCCCGGGGCAGAAGCTCGCGAACGGGTCCGGCGCGATCGTTCAGCGGCCACACCTTAACCGGCCAGTCCAGCATGCAGGTCAGCAGCCGGCGGCCGTCCGGGGTGAATTCGAGGCCATAGATGGCATTGCTGCTCGTCCGGAGCACGCGTCGCTGCGGTGAGGCGAGGGGCCAGAAGCGGAGGTTCAGGCCGGTGCCGGAGACGAACCACCGGGCGGTGGCGTCGAACGCTCCCACCGAGACGTTGCGGGTGTCGCGCTCCGACAGCAGGGCCGGCTCGACGCCCGGGGGATCCCGGAGGTCCCAGAGGCTGGAGTAGAAGAACAGGTGATTACCCTGCGGGTCCATGGCGAACGAACCCCACGTGACCGGGGTCGAGAGGACACGCGGTGGGGCCGGAGACTCGCCGGATACGGACCAGACCCGGATCTCGCCCGTCCGGTCCATGGTGACGAGTCGATCCCCGCTCCCGGGGAACCCGAGGTAGCTGATCTCCGGCGCTTCCGGCGGGAGGTGGCCCACGATCCGGTCCCGGAACCGGGAGCCTGCGGCAGCCGGCCGCAGGAAAAGGGCCCGGCCTTTCTCGTAGGCGAGCCAGCGCGCCTGCCGGTCGATCGCCCAGTTCGCCACGCCGGAGGTGTCGAACCGCGCGAGGTCCTCCGCCGCGCCATCGGGCAGCGTCCAGGCGCGGACCAGCCGGCGCGGATCCTCGGGCGTCGCGCGCGTCGCCGCGATCAGGCGGTCGCCCTCCACCCAGGCGGTGGACTGTGCCCCGCCCAGCTCGATCGTCCGCAGTTCCTCCATCCCGGGCAGCGACAGCAGGCGCAGGCTCGACCCCGCGCCGCGCGTGACGAGCAGGTCGCCCCGCGGCCCGAACGCGAGGGCGGACGCGTTGCCGTCCGGCGGACGGGGGAGGATCCGCGGCGACCCGCCGTCGCTGGGGAAGAGAAAGATGCGGCCGCTCGCGCTGTTCGGCAGCGCCAGCAGGCTCGCGTCGGGGCTGAACACCGGGGTCTCTTCCCAGCGGGAGCGCTCCTGCGGCTCCATCCCCGCGGCAACGCTCTCGGGCGTGAGAATGCGGGCCACCGGCCCATGCCACAGGACCTCGACCGCGAAGCGCCGGGCCTCGGGCGTGTCGGCCAGCTCCAGGCTCTTGCGCGCGTAGGCCAGCGCGGCCGTCGTCTCCAGCGCAAGCTCGGTCCGCGCGAGCGCCAGCAGCGCGTTGGCCTGCGCGCGGCGCGCCTCCTGCTCCGCTGTGATCTTCGCGCGCTCGCTCTGCTGCCGCAGGACGGTGACGACCGCGATCACGCCGACGAGAGTCGCGATCACGACTGCGACGGCAGTCCATTGCCGCCGCCGCCGGCGCCGCGCGTGCGCCTGCATCGCCTCGGCGAAGGCCTGCTCGGTCGCGGAGAGGCCGCCCGGGTAGCGCTCGTGCCAGACCGAGAACTCCTCGTAGGCCGTGCCGCTCCAGAGCAGGTCGGCCGCCTGCCCGCGCTCGGCCCAGGTCGCCGCGGCCTGCCGCAGCTGGTCGCGCAGCAGCGCCCCTTCGGCATCCTGCGCCTGCCAGCGCTCCAGCCGCGGCCACGCCGTGAGCAGCGATTCGTGGATGATCTCGACCCGGCGGCCGCGGCGCCGTTCGTCGTCGCGCTCGCCCGCCCGCTCGCGGTACTCGGTCAGCAGCCGCGCGCCGATCAGGCCGCGCAGCACCGTCTCCGCTTCGTCCCGCTGCTTCCCGAACACCGACAGCAGCTCGTCGTAGTCGCGGACCGCGCGGGTCCCCTGCGCCGTCACGAGGTTCCGGAACAGCTCGCGCACGACGGGCAGGTGCTCGTTCCCGATCCGTTCGATCGTGGCCTCGGCGTGCTGCGCCAGCGCGCCGCCGACGCCGCCGATCCGGGCGTAGGCCGCGCGCGTCAAGAGGCCCGCCTCGCGGTCGCGCTCTTCCCACAGCCGCGCCGCGGCGAAGGCCAGCAGCGGCAGCGCCCCCTTCTCGCGCGCGACGGAGTCGATCATCTCCGCGACCAGGTCCTCGTCCTCGAAGCGGTAGCCGCACTGCAGCGCGGGCTGCACCACCGCGCGCCGCAGCGCCGCGCCCGTCGGCGGCTTCAGCGGGGTCAGCTCCGAGAAGATCGGCGCCAGGGCCGCGTGATCGTGGCAGCGGATCAGGAAGTCGTCGCGCAGCGAGAGCAGCACGTGCACGTCGGCTTCCAGCGCGATCCGCCCGAGCAGCTCCGCGAAGCGCGCCTGGACGCCCTCGTCGTTGAGCGTGAACAGCTCCTCGAACTGGTCCACGACCAGGAGCGTCGAGCCATGGCGCCCGCGCCAGCGCCGGAGCGTCGCCAGCGCGATCTCGGGCTCCTCGAGACGCAGCAGGTCGTGCACCGCGGCCGCGTCGCCGGAAAACTCGTCGGCCAGCGCGTGGGCCAGCGCGGCGAAGGGGCGCGTGCCGGGCGTCGCGAGCACGGCACGCCAGCCCGTGGGCATCGCGGGGAGCAGGCCGGCGCGCAGGAACGAGCTCTTGCCCGCCCCGGACGGTCCGATCACCGCCAGCAGTTGGGCCTGCCCCAGCTTCTGCCAGAGCGCCTCGACCTCCAGCTCGCGGCCGAAGAAGTACTCCGCGTCGGCCGCGGTGAACGACGCCAGACCAGGGTAGGGCCGCTGCTCCTCCGCCCCCGCGACCCGCAGCGCCACTTGCTCGAGAGCCCGCATCAGCTCGCGCGCCGAGGCCCAGCGGCTCTCGCGCCGCTCGGCGACCGCCCGCAGCAACGCCGGGCGCCACGGGCTGTCCGGCAGCCGCGGCGGCTCCTCCCGTGCGCCGCGCTGGATCGCCTCGCGCTCGTCCCGCGTTCCCGACGAGCCGAGCATCTCCGCCAGCACGATCCCCGCCGAGAAGACGTCCGCCCGCCCGTCGACCCCCGTGCCCCGCAGCTGCTCGGGCGCCATGTAGGCGGGCGTGCCGGCGATGCTCGCGGTGCGGTCCTCCGCCTGCGGCCGCGCCAGCCCGAAGTCCATCACCACCACGCGCCCGGCGCGCGTGAGCATGACGTTCTCGGGCTTGACGTCGCAGTGCACGAAGCCGGCCTGGTGGATCGCCTCCAGCCCTGCGAGGAACTGCGAGGCGATCTCCATCGCCTCGCGCGGCCCGAGCGGCCCGCGCTCGCGCAGCACCTCCGCGAGCGTCGTGCCGTCCACGAACTCCATCGTCACGACGTCGTGGCCGTCGAGCTCGACGAGGTCGAAGATCCGGCAGACGTTGGGGGAGACGACGTCGCGGGCCGAGCGCACCTCGCGGTGCAGCCGCTCGAGCATCCGCTGGCCCCCGACCCACTCGCTGCGAAGTGTCTTGAGCGCGACCGTGACGCGGAGCTTCAGATCGAAGGCCTGCCAGACCTCGCCGATCCCGCCCCGGCCGAGCGGGCGCACGATCTGGTAGCGGCCGCCCAGCAGGGTACCCGGGGCGATCGGCCCTGTGGCGCCGGGGGGCGCGGTGGCTGCGTCGGCTCCGACCGGCTGGGCCGCGTGGAGCGTGAGCAGCGTGCGATCTTCGGCGGCGGGCGCCGGCGCGCAGGAAGGGCACGATCCCGGCGGGCCGGGCGCGTCGCGCTCACACACCGGACAGCGTGCCATACCCGCATCCTACGCCGGGGGGAGGCCATGGAAGCGCCCCTTACCGCACCCCGGGGACCGGTGCTCCCCGGCTGCGGCCACGGAGCGGCTAGACTGCTGTCGGCGTGCCGGGAGGCACTGGGGATGCCGCTTCGCAAGACAGGTCCGGTTTCACGCGGTCTGTCTTCAGTACCTGTGCGCCTCCGCGCGTGTTTCCTCGTCCTGCTGCTGTGTCTGCCGCTCGGCGCCGCCTTCGCGCAGGAAATCACCGGATCGATCGAGGGCACGGTCCTCGCCCCGGACGGCCAACCCGTCCCCGGCGTGGTCGTCGTCGCGACGCATTCCGCGACCCAGGTCGCCCGCCGCGCGCTCACGAATCGCGACGGGGGGTTCCGCTTCGGCACCCTCCCCCTCGGCGAGTACGTGCTGACGATCGACGAGCCGGACTTCGACCCCGTCTCGGTCCGGCCGGTGCTGGTCCGGCTCGGCCGAACGACGGCGCTCCCGCCGCTGCGGCTCGCCCCGCGCGGGGAGTTCGTCGAGCAGGTCGACGTCGTCGGCAGGCTGCCCCTGATCGACCCCGTGTCGACGACCGCGGGCGGCTCGGTCTCCGCCCCGCTGTTCGACAACCTGCCGGTCCAGCGCGACTACCGGAGCATCGCCGCCCTCCTGCCGAGCGTCAGCCCGAGCTTCCTCGGCGACGGCCTCAACATCGGCGGCGCGACGGGGTTCGAGAACCGCTACTTCCTCGACGGGATCGACATGACGGACCCGGGCCGCGGGGCCACCGGGACGATGCTCCCGCCCGACTTCATCCAGGAGGTGGAGGTCAAGACCGGCGGGTACGAGGCGCAGTACCGCAGCGCGCTCGGCGGGGTCCTGAACGTGGTGACGCCGTCGGGGAGCAACGTCTTCGCGGGCAAGTTCATCGGCTACTGGACGAGCTACCTCGTGTCGGCGGACGCGAAGCAGAGCTCGCTGCAGCTGCAGAAGCGGGACTTCGCCCAGTACGACGCCGGGTTCAGCCTGTCGGGTCCGCTGGTCCGGGACCGCGCGTGGTTCTTCGTCGCCTATGACCCGGAGGTCACGAGCGTCGAGACCGAACTGCCGGACCTGGGGTACTACGAGGACTCGACGACCACCCAGCGCTTCGCCGCGAAGGCCGACTGGCAGATCGACGGGGCCAATCGCCTCGCGCTGACGGTCGTGGGCGACCCGAGCCGGCGGGACGCCGTCGGCGATCTGCAGGCGGGTTTCCCGGTCGCGCCGATGCACTTCCTCAATCCCGATCCCTACCTGCGACGCATCGAGGACGGCGGGGTGGGCGCCTCGCTGCGCGGGACGCACGCCCTGGGCCCCGATGTCCTGCTCGAGTCCGAGCTCTCGAACCTGTGGCGCGAGTACAGCAACCTGCCGCTCACGGAGCGAGGGCGCCGGGAGCCGGCGTTCATGGACGCCGTCACCGGGACGTGGTCCGGCGGCTCTCCCTTCGAGGTGGCCTGGCGGAACAGCCAGCTGACGGCTGCGCTGAAGGCGACGTGGGCGCTCGAGAACCACGAGGTGAAAGCCGGCGCCGAGTACCGTCAGCACCGGGAGTCGGTTTCGACCAACAAGTCGGACAACATCACCTACTACGCGGACGGCTCGTACGTCACCTTCTACGGCGTCCAGCCGGGCTCCCCGACGGCCCGCGTGCCATCGCTTTTCGCGCAGGACTCGTGGCGGATCGGGTCGCGCTGGACCCTGAACTTCGGCCTGAGGTGGGCGCGCGAGATCTTCATCGACGAGTCCGGGCGGGTCAACCAGACGATCGAGAACGAGTGGCAGCCCCGCCTCGGGTTCGTCTACCAGCCGGGCCGCCTCGGCACGCAGCGCATCTACGGCTCGGCGGCCCGCTACTACCAGGAGGTGGCGGGGTGGGCGCTCAACGCCTGGCAGGCTGCGACGGTGGTCGCGTCCGCGTGCACCTTCGATCACGACCCCCGCGTCGATCCCGCGGGCGGAGACTGTCTCGAGTTCTACCTCCCGGTGCAGGCCGAGGTGAAGGACCTGCACGGCAACTACTACGACGACTATGCGTTCGGCTACCAGGTCCAGTTCGGCGGGCGGCACCGGGCGGGGGTGCGCGCCGTCTATCGCACGCTCGGCGACGCGCTGGAGGACGGCGTGGTGCCGGCGACGGGGCAGCTCACCTGGGGGAACCCCGGGCGGGGGCCGCTGGCGGGCGACTTCCCGCGTCCGAGCCGGGTCTACAAGGCGCTGGAGTTCACCGTCGAGGGTCAACCCGACGGTCGCTCGGGGTACCTCGCGTCCTACGTGCTGTCCGAGAACCGCGGCAACTACCCGGGCCTCTACAACACCGACCAGAAGTGGCCATGGCCCAACGCGAACATCTCTTATGACCTGCCGGAGTCGATGGTGGGCGCCGAAGGGCTGCTGCCCAACGACCGGACGCACGTCTTCAAGGCTGCCGGTTTCTACCGGTTGGATTTCGGGCTCAACCTGGGCGCATCGCTGCTCTGGGAGAGCGGAACGCCGCTCAACGAGTTCGGCGGCGCCTCCTTCGGTCCGCCGTGGCTGACCTTCCTGCGCCAGCGGGGCACCGCGGGGCGGACGCCCTCGATCTTCGACCTGAGCCTTCGGCTGGACTACACCTTCCGGCTCCGCTCCACTTCGCGGTGGAAGCCGCGGTTGATCCTCGACGTCTACCACCTCTTCAGCGGCCGCAAGGCGGTGGACTACGACCAGGTCCGCTCCTTCCGCCAGGACGCCGACGGGAACCAGATCGACCCGAACCCGACCTACGGGCAGGTCCTGCGCTACTACCCGCCTGCGACGGCCCGGCTGGGGTTCGAGATCAGCTTCTAGGGCGGCCGGCAGGCCGGAGCCCGCGGCCCGTGCCGTGTTCCAGATTTCGCTTTGCGTGCGGCTTACCCGGCGGTACCATGCCCTGGTCCGGGCCCGCCCGCGTCCGGCCCACGCATCCGAGGTATGCCATGGCACCCGCCGTTCCGCGCCGGGACTTCCTGCGCAGCGCTACGGTCCTGTCCGCGGGCACCCTTCTCGCCGGCCGGCTCGGCTGGGCTGACCCCGCGCCCGAGTCCGTGACGGGCCGGGTCGTCCACGTCCGCCACGGCCGGGCCGCGACCTGGTCGCGGTCGACCGGCCTGTACCGGGACTTCGTCTCGCAGGCCGCGGTCAACCTGATGCTCGACGAGGCGGTCCAGGCGCTCAAGGGCGGAACGCTCGCCGCGGCCTGGGGGCGGGTCTTCTCCCTGGCCGCGAACGAGACGCGCCTGCTCGGGATCAAGATCAACTGCAACAACTCCAACGATGCCACCGGCGCCGGCAGCCAGATCGACGCGATCCCCGAGCCGGTCATCGCCGTGATCCGCGGCTTCGTGCGCGCCGGCGGCCGCTCGGCGAACGTGCGCGTGTCTACGACCTGACCTCGAGCGGCGGCGGGCGCACGATCCCGACCTGGCTCCGCAACCGCGTGCTCGCCGCCTATCCCGACGTGCAGTTCGCGGACCACGCGGCCAACAAGGGGGGCGCCTTCAGCGCATCCACTCACGTGACCTGGTCGAGCGGCTACTCGACGAAGCCGGCCGTGACGCGGATCCACGACCTGCCGCGGCAGGTCCACTACCTGGTCAACGTGCCGATCGTGAAGCGGCACATCGGGGCCGGGTTGACGCTCGGCTACAAGAACCATTTCGGCACGATCGAGAACTGCGCGAACCTGCACAACTACGTCTACAACGACATCGCGTCGGCCTCCGTGCTGGCGGACATCATGGGGAGCCCGGTCGTGCCCGGCGACGCGAGCGTGAAGTCGCTGGCCCAGAAGACCGTCCTCACCGTCGGCGACATGCTCTACGGGCAGCCGTGCAAGAACTTCGGCCTGACGCCGACCGCGTGGGTCACCTTCGGCCGCGAGTGGCCGAACTCCCTCGTCGTCTCCGACGACCCGGTCGCGGCCGACTCGGTCATGTCGGACCTGCTCGAGCCCGAACCGGCGTCGGGGGACTGCGGCGGGATCTCGTCCTGGACGCGGCGCTACCTGTCGATCGCCGAGGCGCGCGGGCAGGGCGTCTACGAGCACGTGGCGCTCCCCTCGGGCCAGCGCTTCGACCCGGCACGGATGAGCTACAAGCGGATCATCTACCGCTACCTCGACCTCTGGCCGGGCGGGGCCACCCTGACGGTGAAGCGGCAGGCCGGCGGCTCGGTCCGGCTCGAGTGGCAGCACTACTTCACGGGGACCTGCGAGGTGCGCCGCGCTTCGCGGCGCGACTTCTCCGACGCCGTCGTGATCGCTTCCAATACGCTGGGCTACTGCACCGACACCGCGGCCGGGGGGCCCTGGTACTACCGCGTCGACTACGTGGGGTGAGGCGCGGGCCGGCCCAGACTAGAAGTACTGGTAGATGAACGGCGCCGACTCCCCGCTGGATGTCGCCAGAATGAGCGCCAGGAGCGCCACGGCCAGCGCGAGCGAGCGGCCCCAGAGCGGCCAGCGCCGGAACACGGTCTCGTCGCCGGACCGGTGCTGGATCCGGTCGATCCCGAGCGAGACCAGGATCAGCAGGCACGCCGCCGTCATCGAGCCACTCCAGTAGCCCGGCTGGAACGCGCTGCGCACGAACTCCCCCGCCACCGGCAGGGTCATCTGGAACAGGACGTTGCTGGCGGCGAGCATGATCACGACGCCGAGCGCTCCCGCGGCCTGCCGCCAGGCCGGCTGCCGGTCCGGCGGCACGACCGGCCGCCACAGCGTCGGGATCCGCCCCGCGAACAGGAACACGCCCCACAGCAGGCCCCAGGCCAGCATGTGCCACGCCACCTGGTGCCAGAGCGCGCTGACCAGCATCGCCGCGAGCGGCGGCACGACCAGGTTCAGGGGCGTGTTCGGGCGCGCGCTGCGCCGCAGCAGCGCCCGGCTGACCGGCATGTAGACGTAGTCCCGGAGCCACGACGAGAGGCTGATGTGCCAGCGCATCCACAGCTCGCTGAAGTTCCGCGAGAAGAACGGGGCGGCGAAGTTCCGGGAGAGTTCGATGCCGAACAGGGTGCTGACGCCGCGGACGATGTCGGTGTAGCCGGCGAAGTCGTTGTAGATCACGAAGACGTCGGCGAGCAGCCACAGCAGCGCCTGCCACCCGGCGTGCTCCGCCGGCGTGACGAACTGTCCCTCCGGGATCAGCCCCCGAATCGTGTCCGCGATCACGAGCTTGCGCAGCAACCCGACGAGGACCAGCGTGACCGCGCGCGCGACGACATCGTTGTCGATCACCCGGCCGTGCGGAAGCTGCGCGAGGAAAGCCCGCCCGCGCTCGATCGGCCCGGAAACGAGCTTCGGGAACCAGGCCGCGTAGAGCGCGTAGTCCGGCCACCGCGGGAACTCGGCCAGCTGCCGGCGCGAGGCGTCCACGAGGAACGAGATGTTCTCCAGCACGCGGTATGACAAGCCGATCGGCAGCACCAGCTGCACGAATGTCACCGAGCCCTCGCTGCTCCCCGCGCCGAGCGCTCGCACCACCGGCGGCAGCAGGAACCCCGAGTACTTGAGCAGCCCGAGCGCCAGGACGTTGACGCCGATCCCGGCCCACAGCCAGGGGGATCCGGCTCCCCTCCACAGCCGGCGCGCGAACCAGTGGTTCGCCGCGGTGAGCGCCAGCAGGCCGAGCGGGAACTGCCAGGACCAGGTGCCGTAGAAGACGAGCGAGGCACCGAGCAGCAGCCAGAGCTGAGCGCGTCGCGGCAGCGCGAAGTGCAGCGCGAAGAGGGCGAGGACGAAGGCGGCGAACGGCCAGGAGGTGATCGACACGGCGCGCTCGTCAGGCCGGCGGGAGCTTCAGCCGGCCATCCTGCACCGCCTCGCGGAGCTGCTCGCCCAGCCACCGGCTGTACGCCTCCGCGCCGGTTCGATTGAGGTGGATGAAATCCGCCCAGCCGTCGGCCGGGATCGCGCGGTCGGCGGGAAACCGCCAGAACGGCACGCCGTGCTGCGCGGCCAGCTTCTCGATCGCGTCGAGCCCCTGCTGGTGGTCGAACTCTCCCCCGCCGTAGTGCTGCAGGGCCGTCTCGCTGACGGGCAGCTCCACCACCAGCAGCTCGAGCCCGGGCGAGCGCAGGCGCAGCAGCTCGGACAGGGACGCGAGGCGGTCCGGCGAGACCTGGTACCGGCGGAGCGCCCGGATGGCACCGCGGTCGATGCCGCGGAACTCTCCCGGCTCGAAGGCGCCGAAGCCGTTCGCGGACATGTTCTCGACGGCCAGGCGCAGCTTCTGTTCGGCCTCCCCGGTCTGTTCGCGCCAGAACAGGTATCCCGAGTACTGGCGGAACGCGACGGAGTGCTCGCTGAGCCAGCCACCGACGCTGAAGTCGCCGCCCTGGTAGCGGAACCAGGGACTGGTCGCCAGGTGCGATTCGAACTGATCGCGATCCTTGCGCTCGTGGAGCCCGTACGACGAGGCCCCGACCACCATCAGCGTCGGGTGGAACTTCTCGAGCAGGATTCTCGCGACCGCCGGTTCGCTGGTCTCCGACATGCCGCCCAGCCCGAAATTGAAGCTGCGGATCCCTTCCCCCGCCGCCTGCCGCAGGTTCCGGTCCACGATCTCCGGATCGATCCCCCGGTAGACCTGGGAGCTGCCGACGAACAGACAGTCCACGGGACCCTGCCGCTCGACCATCTCGCCCAGGAGCACGAGCTTCCGGTCCAGCTGGACCAGCCCGCCGCCGAAGGTCTCGGGGGGCAGCCGCTCGCGCAGGGAGCGGTTGCGCGCCGCCAGCTCGACGACGCCCGCGATCGCGGCGGCGAGCACCAGGCCCAGGACGACGGTCCTTCCGAACGGCCAGTGAAGGCGAAGAACACTCGCGGTCACCTGCTCCGGCTGGACTGCTGCACTCACCCGCGCCGCTCCCGGTTCGTCACCGCGGGAGTATACGGTGCCTGCCCGGCCCCTCGACGCGCCGCGGGCGCGCCCCGGCCGGCCGTGGCGGGTCGGGCCCGCGCGCCCGATAATCCGCGCCCGGACCCGGCACGCGGATCGTCCGGCGCCGTCGCGAGAGGAGCGCTGCCCCGTGAAACGACCGGCCATCCTGCTGATCGCCCTGGCCCTGCTCGCCGCGGGCTGCGGCCGCCCACGCCCTTCGGTGATCCTCGTCTCGATCGACTCCCTGCGCGTCGACGAGCTCGATCGCCAGGTGGGAGGCAAGGCCGTCGCACCGCGGCTGTCCGCGCTGGCGAAGGAATCGCTTCGCTTCGACCGGGCCGTGGCCGCGGCCCCCTGGACCACGCCCTCGATGATGTCGGTGATGACCGGCCTGCACCCGCGGGCGCACGGCGTCGCCGCCTATGACCGCATGCTCTCCCCTTCCGTGCCGCAGCTCGCCCAGCAGTTCAAGGACGCCGGCTACGCGACCGCCGCGTACGTGCCGGCCGCTACGCTTCGGACGACGTTCGGGTTCGGCGCCGGTTTCGACGTCTACACGGAGGAACACTTCGGCCACGACAAGCGCTCCTCGAAGCAGCTCGTGCGCGCCGTGACGGAGCAGCTCGCCGCATTCAAGGGGAAGCCGTTCTTCCTCTGGGTCCACCTGTGGGACCCGCACTACGACTACATCCCGCCGCCGCAGTTCGATCGGTTTCCGCAGGGCGAGCGCCCCCCCAGCGAGGATCTGCAGTGCCTGCGGTGGTACGAGAACGCCGTCACCCCGGCCCAGGCGCTCTACCTGAAGGGGCGCTACGAGGGCGAGGTCCTGTTCACCGACAAGTTCTTCGGCGATCTGCTGGACACCCTGGGCCGCGAGGGGCTGGCCGACACGACGGTCCTGGCGGTGATGGGCGATCACGGCGAGGCCTTTCTCGAGCACGGGTGGCTGACCCACGCGGGGCGGGTCGACGAGCCCGTCGTGCACGTGCCGCTGATGCTGCGCTGGCCCGGTCACATCGCCCCGCGGCGCGAGGCGGGCGTGGTCTCGACCGCGCAGCTCGGACGGACGCTCCTGCAGCTCGTGGGGCTGAGCCCCGAGAAGTTCGGCATGGAAGAGGCGCTGCCGCTGGTCGAGCGACCGCAGGATCCGGCGGTCGAGCCGATCGCCATGACCGAGACGCTGCGCGACTCGTGCTTCACCGGGCTGGTCGGACAGCGCTACAAGTACGTCGTCGAGCACCGCTCCTGCCGCGAGAACCTGTTCGACCTGGCCGCGGATCCCGGCGAGCAGAACGACCTCGCCGCCGCCCAGCCGGAGCAACTGGCGCGCTTCCGCGCGATCCTGCTGGAGCGCCTGACGAAGCTGGCCGACGCCAGGATCCCGCAGGCGTCGCAGCCGCCCGAGGTGGTGCAGTCGCTGGAGAAGGCGCTGCGCTCGATCGGCTACGTCGGGAAGAAGCGCGCCGCGGGCGAGGCCGACGGGCCGGAGTGCCCCGTCGCGCCGGGCGCCGTCCGGCCGGTCCCGATGGGCGAGCCCGGTGGGCCGGCGTGCCCGTCGGAGGGGGCGGTGCGGTGCCTGGGCGGGCAGAGCCCCGGTGCCGGGAGCCGGTGACGACGGCCAGCGACTCTGAACGGACGTTGGCCCTCGTCGCGACCCCGTCCGCCTTGCCCTTCAACGCGCTGCGTTCCCGAGCAGGCATCCGAATCGCCCGGGGATGATCCCGGTTGCCTCCGGCGCCTTCTCGCCTGCGTCGCCTCGTGCTGACTCTACGACCGCACGCACCTGTCCCTGCAGAAGGACGCGCCCGCGGTGCGAGGCGTGGAGCCGACGCTGGATCCAGCCGCCGAGATCGTCGCCCTGCCTCGCCCTGGTGGACTGCATCATCGCTGCGCCTGGCGCCGCGCGGCTCGACGATTCCGCTCGACCCGTCCGTCGCCGCGGCCTGATCGTGGCGCGCGTGCGCCCTTTCGGAACGCAGACCGCCGCGCTCTCTGTCAGCCGGTGGGGATGATCGTCGCCGACTCACTCGGGCGGGCTCGGCTGGAGTGTTTCCCTGCCAAGGCGAAGGGCACCGGCGTAGCCCCGGGCCTGCCGGGGCTACGCCGGGTTGCTCCGGAACTCCTAAGGTACGACGGGCGTCCCGACCAGCAGCAGGTCGGTCTTCAGCTTGGCACCCCGGCCCGGCGGAACGGCCACTTCCGTCACGACCTTCAGCCGGAGCGTGATCCGCGCGTTCTTCGGCGCCATCACGCCGGACGCCGGCTCGGGTGTCACGCTGGCGCTCGCGCCGGGCAGGCGGTCCTCGATGAACCCGCCGAAGGCCGCGTCGAAGGCGACGGGATCGAAGGTCACCATGAACTTCCGGCCGCGCGCGGCGGTCCAGGTGCACGGCACGATGCCGAGCGGCTCGCCGGTGTCGGTGCGGGCCAGGTCGAGCAGGCAGGTCCCGGCGCGGTCGGTCGGGAGGCCGTCGAACGCCAGCACGCCGGCCAGCCCCGTCGGCCCGTTGGTCATGCCGCGGAGCTTCACCCTGAAGTTGCCGCCGACGTTCCAGCCGGTCCCGCCGATCTCGGCGGCGAGGGCAGGTGCGGCAAGCCCGAGCACGAGGAGCGCGACGAGGATGGATACGGTTCTGGACTTTGGACGCAGGAAACAGCTCGCCATGGGACGGTCCTCCCGGGGAATGTCGCACCGCCTGGGCGGGCGGTCGACGAGAGCGCGGATTCCCACAAGGACACCGTAAGGATGGGCCGCCGGGCGGCCCGGGTCAACGATCAGTTCTGTGATTCGCCCGCCGCGTCGTCGATCGTCGTGCCCGCGGGGCGGCCCCCTGCGCGACGTCGCTTTCGTCGATCCGCAGCGACCCGCGGAAGGTGGGAATCGCCCGCGCGGCAGCGGGAACAGCGGCGGCGCCGCGCGGCGCGCGCGTGCCACGGGCGGTGGATGGGCCGGGAGGCCGCGGCACTCCAGGATCGCGCCGGCCGTGTCGGACGGGTGGATCGCGAGGATCGTCATCGGACCGTGACGGCGCGGACGCTCCTGGACGTCGAGCGTCATCGCCTGTCGCATCGGGCCGGCCCGCGGGTACGGACGACGGTCCAGGAGCGGCCGCTGGGACGCGCGAGCCCCGGTCGCCGCTCGCTGCGCCGCGGGACATTGCTCACCCTGCATCCTGATAGTGAGTCAACTCGCGAGGACGATCGCCGTACACTCTTCCCGTCACCGCCTCCCCCGGCCGGTGTCTGCCTCGGAGGGGGAGATGGGCAGGCTCGAAGATCTCGGCCTGGCTCGAGGAGACGGCGGCGCGCTCCGCGCTGAAGTTGGTCCGCCGCTCGGCGTCTTCGTCGAAGCGACACGCGCTGGCGTCGCGTGCTACGAGCAGGGGCGTCGTATTCCCTGGATTCCCTCGATGTGTTCATCCAGCGCCGGGAACGCGATCTTCCTCTACCTCTCACTCCCTGGCACCCTGCACTTCCTGCATGAATCGTTGGAATCGCCTGTAACTCCAGAAGAGAGGGAATGGGTCCGGAAGCCCGAGCCAAAGGAATAGCAAGAGCAAGACCAGCGCGACCGGGTTCTCGATCTGCTCTGTCGCTAGAATCCACACTCCTCCCAACCATAGGACCGTAGTCGACCACACCAACGTGAGTCGCCAAATGTAGAGTCGGAACGTGGCTTCCTTCTGAGCAGGAGGGCGACGGAGCCGTAGTATCAGCATTCCACTACTCCACCTCACACGTCACCGCATCTACCACAGAGACATCGATTCCAGAGCCCAGTGCTGAGCCAGCATAGTACGCTGGGAAAACCGCTATCGCGGCGCCGGTCATCGGTGACGTCGAGCGAACACGACGGATAGCCGGTATGGGCCGCGTTTCGCGATCGGCTCAGGGTAGCACCGGCGGAGGGGGCACGGGATGGACACCGGCTGAAGCTCGGGCCCGGTCCGGAACGCAAAGCAGGCGCTCGACCAGTGCGCGAAGCTCGGCGGCGACGCCTTGAAAAGCCGGGAACAGGCCGTCATCGCGGCCGCCGGTGAGACGCTGCTGAAGGAAAGCGCCGAGACCGCCCTCAAGACGCTGTCAATTCAGCCCCGCGTCGCCCCCGCCCCCGGCGTGTCGTCCATCGCAGCGTCTCGCACAGATGTCGGGGCGATTATTCGCGTCGGCGTCGTCGGCTTACTCACAGGGATCCTTGGTGCGTCGCATGGCCCTCCAGCGCAAGTGCCAGCGGTTCCAGCCTCGACCGCGCGATGCTCCTTCCCAACCCCACTGCCGGCTGTTCCGAAGCGTGCTCCTCGCGGCTATCCTCAGTGCAGGAGGGACGATGAAGAGCCTGGGATGGGGTATGGCGCTCGCGCTGGCGGTCGTGCTCGTCGGCTTCGCCGGAGTGGTCGGCTGCGGTGGCAAGGCGCCGCGTGAAGAGAAGACGGCCGAAGCGATGGCAGAGCAGGCCCTCGAAGCCGCGACCGGCAAGAAGACCGACGTCAGTCTCGAGAAGGGAAACGTCGTGATCGAGAATCAGGACATGAAGGCCGAGTTGGAGCAGACTGCCCAGTGGCCGGCCGACATGTTCGCCGAGGTGCCCGAGTTCACGTTCGGAAAGGTCCAGCGAGTCAGCAAGACGACGGCGGATGCGAGGCGGACCTTCAACGTCTACCTGGGCGAGGTCGAAGCGGACGCCGTTGACCGCTACGAGGCGCTCCTCAAGGAGCGGGGCTGGACGACCGACGTGACCAGGATGGGTGCCCAGGCCGCCCTGATGAACGGTCAGAAGGACAAGCTCGGCCTCAACTTCGTCTACAACGGGAACGACAGCACCGCCGTACTGGCGGCCTTCACGGCCCCGGAGTGACGCAGAAGGTCAGGCTGCCACGGTCTTCCACCGCCCCGCGTTGGCGAGCCGCCGCGCGGGACGCCGGGCCGGGGCTCCAGGATCGGGTGCGGTGGACCAGCGATCTTCGATCGGCCCCGCAGTCGTCATCAGGCGGCGTGTGTCAGCGTGACCCCGAATCCGTCTGTGGCAGGCTGGTCATCCCCCATGGTCGCCAGTGCCGGGTGATGACGATCTCGCCGATCTAGCGGAGTAGATTTCCGGTGACCGTCGATAGGCATCGGCGCAGGGCTCAGAACAGAACCACGGTTCAGTCGGCGTGGTTCTGCGGTATGCCGCGTAGGGCGCGAGCATCTTGCATACTGGATCTATCCAGGCGGGATCGAAGGCCGGCGCGAACTCGATGGAATAGAGCGACACCTTGTCGGCGATCGATCGCAGCGCGACCTCCCCCATGGTCCGCGCCACAATTCCAGATTGTGCCGCGACGTTCGCGACCGCCTGGGTCGCCAACAACTGACCCGGGGACGCAAAGGCGGCGATGCGCGCTGCGATGTTGACTGTCGAACCGAAGAGGTCGTTCGATCTGCGGAGTACGGGGCCGTAGTTGATCCCGGTCCTCGTCAGTGGAATCCGTGGCTCGGATCGGCAGGCTGGTGATGAGGCGCCCGAGCACCTGGAGGGCGGTGGCCGTGTCAGGGAATCCGAACATCGCTTCGTCGCCGATCCACTTGATCGGCGGCCCAAGCCCTTCGAGCGACTGTCTCACCAGCTCCTCGAAGCGCCCAAGCACCGCGATCGCGGACGCATCTCCATGGACATCCGCGATCGCGCTGAAGCCGGCCAGATCGACGAACGCGACGGCCGCAACCTCGGACTCGAAGCCGTCGACAGCGCTGACGTTCGTTGCCATGGCTGATTGTGGTGGAGTCGGTAGTGCTGGTCAAGGGCCGGCTCTTGACGGGCCGATCATTGGCGGCAACGGGCTGCCCGCGGAACTCCCGCAGTCCCGACACGCCCACCCGAACATCCTCTCGGTCATCGGCCTCGGCGACGCCGACCGTGTCGTGTTCCTCGTCACGGAGCCGCTCGAGGGAGAGACTCTCCGGGAGCGCCTCCGCGCCTTGACGCCGCCGAGCCAGGCCCTCGTCAGGGCGGGGGCAGGAATGGAAGCGATCCGGACTGGATCCAGGCGCCGCCGGTCCAGTGCCCGGATGCGTCCGGATGGACCCTGTACCACGCGACGTCCATCCGGGCCGCTCCGGCGCGCACGACCATGAAGGTTCGGTTGTGCTGTGCCGATCCCGGGTTGAACGCCGCGAGCTCGTTCCACCAGTAGCTCTCGTGCGCGTGAGCGTGCCCGTGGAAGATCGCGACCACGCCGCGCCGTTCGATCGCCGTCGCGAACTGCTGTTTCTCTTGCGCCGACCACCAGCGGTCATCGTCACCGCCGAAGGCCGAACCGGGGAAGGAGTAGTGCTGAAGCAGCACCACCGGCCGGCCGGCGGGAGTGCGCGTGAGTTCCTCGGTGAGCCACCGGAGCGACTCGGCGTCGGGGTACTGGCCGACGACAAGGAGCCGGAGCGGGCCCCAGTCGAGCGCGTAGCGCAGGCTTCCGTAGCGCCGCGCGAGCTCCTCGGCGACGACGGTCCGTCCGGAGGTCCCGTCGTGGTTGCCCGGCAGCGCGTAGACGGGCCACCGCACCCGATCCGCTGAACCCGGCGCACCGTCCCTGGGGTAGTGGAAGTCGAAGCCGCCGCGCCAGAACCAGCGCCCGCGCCACTGCACCGACTTTCCTCCGTCGGTCAGGTCGCCCAGCACCAGCACGCCACGCGGCGCCGCGACGACGCCGCCGATCCCGGGCGGCCAGGCCTGCCCGGGCAGCCCGTTGAGCGCCTCGATCACCGCCCGGTTGGCCGGCGAGAACTCGGGGACGAGTCCGTTGTCGTTGAAGTGCGTGTCCGCGACGACGAAGAAGGTCACCTCCGCGGGCGGACCCGCGGGCAGCGCGCCCGCGGCAGCCAGTGCGATCGCGGCGACCAGCCCGACGCCGAGGAGGCCGAGCCGCCGAATCCCGGAGTGCGCGAGGCCATGGGGGGCAGAGCGTGCGGCGCGAGGCGCGCGACTCATCGCCGTCGTCTCGCTGCTGCAGTTCCGCTCATCTGGCGCCTTCCGCGGGCACTGGAGAAACGCGCGTCGATACCGGCGGACCATGGAAAGGCCGCATGCGTCGCGCGGTGCGGAATCGGCCGTGCCTGGACACGGGCTCAGGGTAGCACCGGCGAGGAGTTGCAGATTCGCCCAGCGCACGACGACGGCCGAGCGAATGCAGGGGGCGAGCGTCGCCAGGAGCTCCTGGAGCTCGAACCCCGGCCCGTCGCCGCGTGCGGGCTGCGATGACGCGGTCTATCATCCCGGGAGCATATCGACGAAGGAGAACAACCGGATGAAGAAGACCGACAGGGCTTCCCGGAAGCCCTTGCTCCACCCCACGCTCAACTCGCTGCCGGCCGCCGCCCGCGCCAAGGTCGTTCCGCTGCTCGCCGCTCGCCTCGCGGAGGCCGGGGACTTCAAGCTGCAGGCCAAGCAGGCCCACTGGAACCTCAAGGGACCCAACTTCATCGCGCTGCACGAGCTGTTCGACCAGCTCGCGGCGCACGCCGACGTCTGGACCGACGACCTCGCGGAGCGGATCGTGCAGCTGGGCGGCATCGCCGAGGGGACGGTCCAGGCGATCTCCCGCACCAGCTCCCTGCCGCCCTACCCGCTCGACATCCTCTCCGAAGGCGAGCACCTGGAGGCCCTCAGCGCGGCGCTGGCGGCGTTCGCGAAGGGCGTCCGCGAGGCGATCGACCAGGCTGCGGCGCTGGGCGACGCCGACACCGCCGACCTCTTCACCGAGGTTTCCCGCGGAGCCGACAAGGACCTCTGGTTCCTCGAGTCCCACCTGCACGCCGACTGAAGCGCGCGACGGCGCGGGTCGGCCCCGGTGGTCCGGGGCCGACCCGCGGTCATTCACCAGCGCTCCCTTGAACCCGTGCCGAGAAGCGGGTGTGGTGGGCCGGACGTTTGTCAGGATCGACTCCGTGCCGGCCCCCATCCCGGCCCGATGCGCCGCTCGCCCTCCAGCGGGCTGTCAGTTCACGAGCATGTACACGTCGCCGTTCTCGAGAAAGACCATGGTGCCGGCGTCTTGCGCGTCAACTCCGCAGTTTGCCAGCGACGCCGAGGAGAAGCGGCATCCTCGCTGGGCCTGAGCCGGCCTTCCGCCCGGTCCGAATTCCGGAACCATCGAAGTAAGTCCGTCCGGTCCGCAACAGCGCTCCAGGAAGACGCGACACCCGCTCCCGCACCGGAAGCGGATTCGAACGTCCGGCCCGTCCACGTAGTACCAGACCTTGATTTCCGTGGCGCTGTCCGGAAGCCAGTCGGGCAACCAGCCCCGCTTCGGGACACCCGCTCGCCGCGCCTCGGCCATCGACGGATACGATTCCTCGACTCTCTCGAGTGCGTCGCAGGCGATCGCCGCGGCGAGAAGAACGCAGCACAGTCCAATCACGGATAGGGGAAATTGCCCGCGATTCAGCACGTGCTCAGCGTAGCACCGGCGGGGAGGACGGGGTCTGGCAGCCCGTAACCCTTACGGGATTCTGGCCTATTTCCAGCGCGCAATCGGTAGAGCAGGTCGCCTCCTCCGGATGTGAAGAGAGTCGAGGTCCAGGAGCGCGCGGGCGATGGCGACGCGCTCGATCGTCTGTCGTTCGCGGGCTGAGGGATCGAGGCCGGGGCCCAGGCCGCGGCGTTGCCTTCCGCTTGCGGACGCCGACTGTCGCGCGGCCCTCGTCGCCGGGCAGGAGGCGGTCCGGCGACGACGGCGTCTCCCGGCGGCCGGACGCGCAACTCGAGCGCGAGCGGGACGCTGCCCGCGGACCTGCGTCGCCTCGCGCACGTCGCCGCCGACGAGATCGTGCTGACGCTGACCGGCCGGCCGGGGATCGCGCAGACCCGGATCGCCTTCGTCTCGGGACAGAACCGGGTGAAGGAGGTCTACCTGATGGACTACGACGGCGCCCGCGTGCGCCGCCTGACCTCGACCGGGACGATCAACCTCTCCCCCGCCTGGTCGCCGGACTCACGCCAGCTGACCTTCCTGTCCTTCAAGGGCCGCAAGCCGTCGATCTACCTGCTCGACGAGAACGGCAAGATCATCACCCTCGCGCCGAAGGGGGGCGAGCTCAACGCCGCCCCGGACTACTCGCCGGACGGCCGGACGATCGCTTTCTCCTCCGATCGCGACCGCAACAGCGAGATCTACACCTTCGACGTCACGACGGGGCGCGAGGTCCGGCTGACCAATCACCCGGCGATCGACACGGCCCCGTCCTGGTCGCCGACCGGAACCGAGATCGCCTTCACCTCCGACCGCGCCGGCTCGCCCCAGATCTACCTCATGTCCGCGACCGGCTCGAACGTCCGCCGTCTCTCCAACGAGGGGCGGGGATAAGCGGAATGGGCGTTTCAGAGTCGATAGACCAGCTCTTGCATGACGTGGAGCCCCCGGCAGGCCCGCGGCTACGCTCTCCGCCTCAGAATCCGCGGCTTGAAGCGCTTATCCTCCCATCGTCGGACCACCGGAGTCGGTCCCGCAGGCCGGAACGTCACGCGTCCCTTCGGCGTGGCTTCGCGACCGGGCGCCTCAGCGGCGGAGCAGCGCCCCCAGGCTCACCTCGCGCGCCCGCGCCTCGTTGAGCGCCAGCATCGTGGAGATGCCGGCTCCGAGCATCACCAGGACGAATAGGTGGAATCCCACGGCCAGCCAGTCCTGCGCCCAGATGAAGATCATCGTGTCCAGTCCGTAGAGCGCCATCCCCGTCCCATGGGCCCAGAGTCGTCCCTGCCGGCCGAAGTACCCGAGAAGACCGAAGATCGCCGCGGCGAGCAGCGTCACCGCCAGGGAACCCGCCACCAGGACTCCGTGCAGGTCCGCGAGCCCCGCATCGTGGAAGAAGGCGATGGCGCTCGCGACCTGCGTGATCCCGAGGCCGATGATCATGCCGAAGTCCTGGCCCAGCGCGAGCGCGACCCAGTTGACGAGCGAGAGCGCGGCGATCCAGTAAAACCAGCCGGCGCTCTGGCGCACCACCTGCTCGGCCTGCGCGACCCTGATCTCCCGGTGACCGACCGTGACCATCCTCTCAACGGGGTCCTCTGCCTGGATCGAGCTCATACCCCCTCCCCCGGATCGAGACACCTGCACCGGATGGGCGCGGACTCGATCCCTCGTGGCGCGTGCCGCCGGGCGGTGGATGCCTTCTCGGCGCGGGCTCTTCGAGGTTCGACACCCGTCGGAACGCCGTCGCCGCGCACAGTGGGGCCACCGATGGCCCACGCGCTCCCCCATGGGCATTGTACGCCTCGTCCGACTCGAGATCGCGACGCGTCGGCCCTTTCGTGCAGGCCTCGGCGGCGTGCACGCGGTGCGAGCCGCCAACTCGCACTCGCTCCGGGTAAGCGAGCAGCGCGCTCCTCGTCCGCCCGCAACCGGGCCAGGGATGGCGACGGCGCTCGACCTGCTCTGCCATGAACGGGCACGCCCGACCCGGACGGACTCGCCGCGCGAAAGCCCGCTCCGCGGGCCGGGCCGCTATTCGAGGAACAGCTCGTCGGTGTCGTTGTCGAAGGCGAACAGCTCGGAGAAACGGCCCCACGAGATCACCGCGTCGAGCTGCAGCTCGGCGAAGTCGCCGTACTGCGCGGCCAGCTCCTCGAGAAAGTAGTCGCGCGCGATCCGCTGGTCGTCGTGCCGCTGCAGCGTCTCGAAGACCCAGCGGATGACCGGCAGCCGCAGCAGGCGTCCCGCGACCAGTTCCTTGCGGGCGAGGATCGTGGCGTCCGCGTAGGCCTCGCCGAGCGGGGTCAGCAGGAGGTTCCCCTCGCGGACGGTGGCGAGGCCGAGCAGCTCGCTGGCCTCGACGATCGGCAGCAGGTCGTCCAGCTCGTAGTTCAACTCGCCGGCCAGGCGGTACAGGTCGACGTGACCGGCATCGGCCTTGAGCTTCTCGACCAGGCCGGCCACGGCGTTCGGGCGCGCGGTCGCCAGGCGCGGGCCGAACCGCCCGGTCTGCGTTTCCGCTTCGTGCGCCAGGTCCGCGAGCGTCCGCCCGGCCACCGCACCGTAGACGCGATCGACCAGGGCCTGGAACGCCGCCTCCTTGCGGTGCCGCGGGTGGCGCAGCGGGACCGCGATCTCGGTCACGACGTGCCCCGGGTCCTTCCCCATCACGACGATCCGGTCGGCGAGCAGCACCGCTTCCTCGATGTTGTGAGTGACCATCAGGATCGCCTTCGTCGGCAGGGCGTGGTTCTGCCACAGCTCCATCAGCTCGCCGCGCAGCGCCTCGGCCGACAGGACGTCGAGCGCGGAGTACGGCTCGTCCAGGCACAGCAGCTCCGGCTCGACCGCCATCGTGCGGGCGAACCCGACCTTCTGGCGCATCCCGCCCGACAGCTCGCGCGGGTAGGCCGACTCGAAGCCGTCGAGTCCGCCCGACACGACTCGCGCGATCCTCGACTGCCTCGGGCTGGCCTCTCGCGCCCCGCCCCGCGCGCCGGCCCGCGCCGAGCCGGACCTGCTCCCCTTTCGCGGGAACGCCACCGCGGACTTAACTCATCGACGAACGCCCGGGCCCACGCGGGTCGTGCCGACCCGGAGGGCCGAACTCCGCCTCCGCGGCCGACCTCCGCGGGTCCCTTTCGGCGCCGATCCCCGCGCCGCGCTGCGCCGACTGCGGCCCGCCCCCGCGACCGGCCGCTCCCCCTTCCCCGGCAGGCCCGCGGCTACGCTCTCCGCCTCAGAATCCGCGGCTTGAATCGCTTATCCTCTCCGACGCGACGATCAGACGACCTCGGCCGAACAGAATGGCGGCCGACGGCGAGCCCGGAGCTGGAGCGTCGAGTCCTCGGCGGGCGCGCATGAATCCGTGTGCGGACAGGGCGTATGATCGGCTCACCCGGGGGGGAGCCATGGCCTACGCAGGCGTCTGGCGCCGGTTCGCGGCGTTGTGGCTCGATGCTCTCATCGCCTTGCCGCTGTACGGCCTGGCCTACCAGCTCGACGGAGTGTCCCGCGCTGTCCGGCTTTACCTGCTAGTGCCGTTCGGCCTGTTTCAGCTTTGGTACAACATCGACCTCGTCCGGCGCTACGGCGGCACTCCAGGCATGCTGCTGCTCAAGCTGCGCGTCGCGATGGTAGATGGCTCGTCGGTGACGTGGAAGGCGGCGGCCTTGCGCTATGTCGTCAGGTTCGCTCTCACGTTCCTGTCTTCGGCCCTGCTCGCGGCCGGAGTGCTCTCGATGACGGACGGAACCTACTTCAGCCTGTCGTTTGCGGAGAGGTACCGACAGCTCGCCAGCATGGCGGAGCGGTGGCGAACTCCAATCGATCGGCTCGCGCAGATCTGGGTCTTCAGCGAGTTCGTCACGATGAATTTCAACGAGAGACGGCGGGCCTTGCAGGACTTCATGGGCGGAACGGTCGTCCTGCAGGTCGGAGACCGGTTCTCCCTGCCGAGCCTCGCGGTGACTCCCGCGGAGGCCGGCGCTACTGCGGCCGAGCGCGGGCGCCTTCTCACGGTCGCCGCCCTGGTCTTCAACGCCGCTCCCTTCCTGGTAATGAGCCTCATTCCGGACGTCCGCTGGAGAGATCTGTGGCTCCCCGTGGCGTCCATGGTGCTGGTCGGGGCCTACCTCTACCTCGGCTTGAGCTGGGCCCGTTGGGTCGTCGCGGTCTGGTCGCTGCTCTTCGGGGTGGGGGGCCTGCTCCAGTTCACCAAGGGACCGGGGGCCGTCCCGTCCGGTCGCGCCGTGGTTTCCGGCGTCATCCTGCTCGGATGCGTGTGGGCGGGGGCGGTTCTCGTCGGCTCCCGGAGCGTGACGGCGTTCCTGTGCATTCAGCGCGAAGCGAGGGTCCCCACGGCAATGCGCATCCTGGGATGGTGCGCGGTCGCCCTGGCTGTCGGGTGGGCAGCGTGGATCGCCGTCGACCTGGCGCAGGTGGTGTCTCGCACGGCGCCCCCCGTTCAATCGGCCCGCCCGCCGTCGTAAGATCCCCCCATGGCGCGCTGCCCCGCGTGCCCGCTGTCCGCGCTGCTCGTCCCGCATGAAGATCCTGGCCCAGATCCACCCGCCCGACACGAGTCGCGGGGGATAAGCGGAATGGCCCGCTTTTCATCGCGGGCTGTGGGTAGCACCGGCGAGTCGGGACGGGGCTGACCGCGGGCTGAGATCGAGTCAGGGGTAATCAGGGTTCCGCTTCGACGCCGGGCCGACCGGTCCGCGGCCGCGGCCGGCCGAACTCACTCGCAGCCCGGCAGACCCCTCCCCGCGTGAGGCGTTTCCTCACTCGCGGGACCACTCCGGATCGCGGGACCACTCCGGATCGGGGTCGAACAGCCCGACGGGCCGGCGGGCCGAGGCCGCGGGTGGCGGTCGGGCCGGCAGGCCGAGGCACTCCAGGATCGCGGCGGCCGCGTCGGGCGGGTGGATCACCGCGAGAATCCGCATCGGCCCGTGACAGCGCGGACACTCCCTCTTTGCAGCAACTTGATCGGCTCCTTCGCCGAGCCTTCCGTAGAGCCCTCCTGCCGGAGCGGCGTGCCAGGACCCTCCTTCGCCTTCCCGCGACGCCCGCGATGCGGCGTCGAGCCACGGCCTCCGCGACGGAAACGCCGGCTCCAGGCACCCCGAAGTCGCTGCCCGCGTGCAGCGAGTCCGAAACGGCCAGTCGTCGCGATCCAAGATCGGTGGTCTACAACAACGGTGGCCTCCTATTGCGGGCAAGGAATACTCCGGAAGTCTCTCCTCACGTCGCCGATCTCGCTCACGACGATCGCTTGGATCATGGCAAGGAGCTCTCGCAACGCTGGTCCAGCTGCGTCGCACGGGATCACGGTTTGCACGTGAGCGGTTCGTACTTCGAGCTCGGCGGCGTCGGCCCAACTCTTCCTGTACTGCTGCGAGAGCTCACCAGTGAACCGGTCGCTGGTCACCTCTGTCCGCAGTAGCTTCATTTCCGCGTCTCCGATTCGAAAGCTATAGGTCGCTCCGCCAGAATCCATAAAACGAGCCCATCCATCCTCCTGCACCTCAAGCACCGAGTCGACGGGCACCTCGACGCCGTGTGATTAGTAGAGAGAGATGAGCTGCGACTCTGCCGACGACCGCTTCATCGCGTCTGACGCGCAGCCAGGAAGCGTGACCGACGTGATGCCCATGACGAGCAGGGTCACCGCTGTGCAAACTTTGTTCATCATACTAGTGTGCTGTCTCTAACGCTTCTTTACAATGCCTGATCTTACGCAGGATCTTCGCCGGTGTCGCGGTACACACGAAGGCATGGGGATCGCGGTTGTTCGCACGGAGGTAGGCCTTGATCGCCGTGATGAGCTGCGGGACGCTCTTGAACGTCCCACGCCGGATGCGCTTTCGGGTCAGGTCGGCGAACCTGCGTTCGATCAGGTTGAGCCAGGATGAACTCGTCGGAATGAAGTGCAGGTGAAAGCGCGGGTGAGCCGAGAACCACGCGCGCATTTAACCCTTACGGGATTCTGGCCTATTTCCAGCGCGAAATCGGTAGAGCAGGTCGCCTCCTCCGGATGTGAAGATAGTCGAGGTCCAGGAGCGCGCGGGTGATGGCGACGCGCTCGATCGTCTGTCGTTCGCGGGCTGAGGGATCGAGGCCGGGGCGCAGGCCGCGGCGTTGCCGTCCGCGTGCGGACGCCGACTGTCGCGCCGCCCTCGTCGCCGGGCACGAGGCGGTTCGGCGACGGCGGCGCCAGCGGGCGGCCGGGCGCGCAACTCGAGCGCGAGGTCGGGTCCCGGCGGGCCGGGCGCACCGGCCGGACCTCCGGCCGTCCATCGGCTACCATCACGGGGCCGCGGCGACCGGCGCGGCCGCGACCGCGCTCCTGCCGAAGGCGCGCGCGCGGCGCGCGCGCGGGTCGCGGCCAAGTGATTGACTTGGGGAGTCGTCCAACGGCAGGACAGCGGACTTTGGATCCGCGAATCGGGGTTCGAATCCCTGCTCCCCAGCCAGCCCGCGGGGCCCGCCGGGCCCGCGCGCCCCGCCGCCGGGGCCCCGCGACGGGGCCCCCCGCGTCGGCTATCCTCTCCCTCCCGTCCCGCCCGGGACGCTCGAGGAGTGACCGCGATGCTGCACGCCGACATCGAGAAAGCCCTGAACGACCAGATCAACGCCGAACTCTTCTCCTCCTACCTCTACTACGCGATGGCCGCCTACTTCGAATCGACCGGGATCCCCGGCGCGGCGAACTGGATGCGGATCCAGACCCAGGAAGAACTGGTCCACGTCAGCAAGTACTTCGAGTACATCGTCGACCGCGGCGGGCGCGTCGCCCTGGGCGCGGTCGCCGCACCGGGAGCGCAATGGAAGTCGCCGCTCGCCGCCTTCGAGGCCGCGCTGAACCACGAGCGCGAAATCAGCGCGCGGATCCACAAGATCGCCGACCTGGCCGTCAAGCACCGCGATCACGGCACCCACAACTTCCTCCAGTGGTTCATCTCCGAGCAGATCGAGGAGGAGAAGACCGCCGAGGACGTGGTCCAGAAGCTGAAGCTGGCCGGCAAGGACGGCGCCGGCCTCTTCATGATCGACCGCGAGCTGGCGACCCGCGTCTTCGTGCCGCCCGCCGCGGGCGCGTAGGCCCGCCGCCGCGCCCTTGACCCCGCTCCCGATCGACCCCGAGCTTCCCGGCCTCGTCGGGGCGCTGGAGCGGCATCCGTCCCTGGTCCTGGTCGCCGAGCCGGGCGCCGGGAAGACGACCCGCGTCCCCCCCGCCCTGCTCGACGCCCCCTTCGCCGCCGGGCGCGAGGTCCTGGTCACCGCGCCGCGCCGCCTCGCGGTCCGGCTCGCTGCGCGGCGCGTCGCCGACGAACGCGGCGAGCGGCTGGGGGAGCGCGTCGGCTACCGGATCCGCTTCGAAGAAGCCGCCGGGCCGGCGACGCGCCTGGTCTACCTCACCGAGGGGGTGCTGCTGCGCCGCCTCGCCAGCGACCCGGCGCTCGACGGCGTCGCGGCGGTGGTGCTGGACGAGTTCCACGAGCGCACGCTGGACGCCGACCTGGCGCTGGCGCTGCTGCGCCGGCTCCAGCGCGGCCCGCGCCCCGACCTGCGGCTGGTCGTGATGAGCGCCACGCTTGCCGCGGAGCCGGTGGCCGCCTTCCTCGGCGCCCCGGTGCAGCGCGTGGCCGGGCGCCCCTTCCCGGTCGCGATCGAGCACCTGCCGCGCCCCGACGCCCGCCCGCTCGAGCAGCAGGTCGCGGCGGCGGTCCGGGCCGCGCTGGAGGCCGGGGACGGCACGGGCAGCGCAGGCGACGGCGGCGACATCCTCGTCTTCCTCCCCGGCGCGGCCGAGATCCGCCGGGCCCGCGAGGCCTGCGCCGGGCTCGCGGCCGAGCACGACCTGGAGGTCGCCCCGCTCCACGGCGACCTGCCGTCGGCCGAGCAGGACCGCGCGGTGCGACCGTCGCCGCGCCGGAAGCTGATCCTCTCGACCAACGTCGCCGAGACCTCGGTGACGATCGACGGGGTGACGGTCGTGATCGACGGCGGCCTCGCGCGCGTCGCCGGACACTCGCCGTGGTCCGGCCTGCCGACGCTGGTCACGCGGCCGATCAGCCGCGCCTCCGCGGAGCAGCGGGCCGGTCGCGCCGGCCGCACCGCGCCGGGTCGCTGCCTGCGGCTCTTCACGAAGCACGATCACGACACGCGCCCCGCCTTCGAAGAGCCCGCGGTCCGGCGCGAGGACCTGGCCGGTTGCCTGCTCCTGCTCCACGCGCTGGGCGTGCGCGACGCCGCGGCGTTCGAGTGGTTCGAGGCGCCGCGGCCGGCGGCGCTCGAGGCCGGCGAGGCGCCTGCTGTCCGACCTCGGGGCGACCGGCCCCGGCGGCGTGCTGACCGCGACCGGCCGCGCGCTGCTGCGCTACCCGCTCCACCCCCGGGCGGCGCGCCTGCTCGACGAGGCCGCCCGGCGCGGCGCCGCGCGGCGCGGCGCGCTCTTCGCCGCGCTGCTGGGCGAGCGCGAGGTGCGGCTGGCCGCGCGCACGCGCTTCGCCGGCGGGCCCGGCGGCGCCGGGGCGGCCGGAAGCGATGCGGGCGTGGCGCCGACGGGGCCGTCGGACCTGCTGGCCCAGCTCGACGCGGTCGAGGAGGCGACCCGCGGCGCCCACTCCCCCGAGCGGCTGCGCGCGCGGGGGCTCGACCCGGCCGCGACGCTGGCCGTATTGCGGGCGCGCGACCAGCTGCTGCGGCTCGCGCACGGGGCCGCCGCCGCCGGCGGGGCCGCGGCGCGGCCGACGGGGCGTCGCTCGCTCCCGACGCGGAGGAGCGGGTGCTGCTGGAGGCGACGCTCGCCGCCTTCCCCGACCGGGTCGCGCGGCGCCGGGAGCCGGACAAGCCGGCGCTCGTCTTCGCCCGCGGCGGCGCGGGAGAGCTGGCGCCGTCGTCGGTCGTGCGGGGCGCCGAGTTCCTCGTCGCGGTGGACGCCGACGAGCGCCGCGAGCGCGGGATCCTCGTGCGTCTGGCCGGCGCGATCGATCCCGCCTGGCTGCTCGACCTGTTCCCGGAGCGGGTCGAGGAGCGGACCGAGACCCTCTTCCAAGCCGCCTCCGGGCGGGTCGAGCGCCTCTCGTCCTTGCGCTTCGAAGGGCTGACGCTCGACGCCAGCCGCTCCCCCGCCCCGCCCGACGACGAAACCGCGGAGGTCCTCTTTCGGGCCGTCCGCGAACTGGGACCGGGGGCGGTCATCGACCTCGAAGAGGCGGCCCGCTGGCGGCACCGGATCGCCTTCGCGGCCTCGCTCGAACCGGGCCTTCCGGCGCTGGACGACGCGGCGCTCGACGACGCGCTTCGCATCGCCTGCGCCGGGCGCCGCAGCCTGGCGGAACTGCGCGAGGCGGGGGTTCTCGCGGGCTGGCTGGCGCGGATGACGCCGGCCCAGCGGGCCGCGGTCGAGCGGCTGGCGCCCGAGCGCGTCGCGCTCCCCGGCGGCCGGCGCGTCGCCGTCCATTACGAGCCCGGGAAGGCGCCCTGGATCGCTTCGCGGCTGCAGGACTTCTTCGGGCTGGGCGCGGGACCGCGCGCAGGGGACGGCCGCGTGCCCCTGGTGCTGCATCTGCTCGCGCCGAACCAGCGGCCGGTCCAGGTCACGACCGACCTCGCCGGCTTCTGGGAGCGGCACTACCCGGCGCTGCGACGCGAACTGATGCGACGCTATCCCCGGCACGCCTGGCCCGACGATCCGCGCACCGCGTCGCCTCCACCGGCCGGGACGAGCCGCCGCCGAAACGCGCGCTGAACATCGATCGGTGCGCGCGATCTTTGCTATGATTCCTCGGTCGATCGTTGTCTGCGAAAGATGATCGACGGAGGCGATCTCATGGCGCTGAAGAAGAAGGCTCCTGCGAAGGCCGAGGCGAAGGCCAAGGCGAAGGCGACGAGGAAGGCCAAGAAGGCCGTCAGGAAGGCCAAGAGGGCCGTCAAGAAGGCCGTCCGGAAGGCCAAGAAGGCCGTCAAGCCCCCCGGCAGGCTGAAGAAAGCGGTCCGCAAGGCGGTGGTCAAGGTCAAGGTGAAGCGCGCGGTGCGCAAGGCCGAAAAAGCCGTCAAGCGCGCCGTGAAGACGGCCAAGGCGGAAGGCAAGTCCCTGAAGACGACCGCCGCGAAGGCCGTAGCCGCCGTCGAAAAGAAGATCGAGAAGAAGAAGATCGAGAAGAAGGTCGCGGAGGTCGTCGCGGTGGTCGTCAGCAAGGCCAAGGGCGCCCCCGTCAAGACGGCGCTGGCGGCGGCGAGCGCGGCGAAGATGACCCCCACGCCGACCAAGGCCCCGAAGGCCCCCGCCCCCGGCCCCAAGCCGCAGAAGGAAGCGCGGATCGTGGTGCGCCGTGCCGTGACGCCGACCGTGGCGCCGCCGGCGGCTCCTTCGACCCCGCCGGTTCCGCCACCGCCGCCCCCGTTCTCGGGTGACACGCCCTGACGCCGCATCCCGGCTCAGGGAAATGCGCGAGGCGGATCGCCACGGTGGTCCGCCTCGTCATTTTCGGGGGGACCCGCGCGGCGCACCTGCGGGCTCGGTTGACAGCCCCTCCGGGCACCCTATAATCCGCCACTACTCGGCCCGGGGCCGTCCACGCGGGGCTATCGTCTAGGGGTCTAGGACGCGTGGTTCTCAGCCATGTAACCGGGGTTCGAATCCCCGTAGCCCTGCCAGCTTCCGGTGCCCGACGCGACGGCCCGCCTCCCCGGCGGGCCGATTGTTTTCCGGGCTAGGGCCGGGCCGGTGGCGGCGCCTTGGACGGGGGCGGCGCGGGTGACGCGGGCCGCGGCGGCGCGGCGCGGGTGGCGAGTCCGAGCTTCACGGTCAGCCGGTCCTTGCCGACCTCGACCCCCTGGACGGCGATCGTGAAGCGGGTCGCGTTGCTGCGCGAGTCGGGCGCGGCGAGCCAGTCGAAGACGCGGGGCAGCTCGATCGGCGGCAGCAGCGGGGCCAGGTCCGGGAGCCCGGCCAGGTCGCCGGTCGGCTGCGCGCGCGTCGGGCGGAAGACGATCGTCTCGCCGTCGGCGTCGACCTCCGGAACGAGGCGCACCGTGACCCGGCCGGAGAGCTTGGCCTCGACGATCTCGACCCGCAGCGTCGTCTCCAGCGCCCCCTGGAGGAACGTCACCGGGTCGGGCGCCGCGAGCGCGAGCGTGATCTTCCCCAGGGGCGGCAGCGCCACGCCGACGCGGGACGGAAGGTGCGCCTGCAGCAGCGCGCCGACCGCGCCGCGGTCGAGCTGCAGCTCGGCGGCGCCGGTGCCGGCGATGACCGGGAGCGGGACGAGCGGGAGCAGAACGGCAAGGAGGAGCGGAAGGGAGAGGGGTCGTTTCATGGGCGGATTGTACGGGCCGCCCCCGCTTCCGGCCCGTGGGCCGGAGCGCGGCGGGGCAGCCCGCCCGGCCGACCGCGGGGCCGTCCCCTTCAGTCCAGCGGCTCGAGCGCGACCGGCGGCAACGGCATCGCGGCGCAGCCCAGCGGCGTCTCGGCCGCGGCCGGGTCGGCCGCGACGCGCCACAGGCAGACCCTCGGCGCGAAGAAGCTGGCCTCCGCGACCGCCAGCACGCCGCCCCCGTCCAGCTCGATCCCGCCGACGTACTCCGTCGTGCGGGTGACTTCCCGCAGCAGCTCCGCCCGCTCCGGGTCGAAGGCCACGACGCGCGAGACGTACGCGGCGTCGGTGACCAGGGCGTAGCCGAGCCGCTCGCCCGCCAGCTCGAGACCGCCGACGTTCCCCGCCGCGTCGTCGTCGTCGAGCGCCCAGCGCTCGAACGCGCGGTTGGCGACGTCGACCACCGCTACGCCGCCCGACAGCTCCTGCGGCAGCAGCCCGGGGTAGATCCCGGCCAGCGCGACGTAGAGCCGCTCCCGGCCGTCGCGTCCGGTCAGCGGGCGGATCGCGACCGGGTTCTTCCCCGGCAGCAGGATGCTGCGCTCGACGCTGTCGGTCCGGGTGTCGATCACGGCCAGCTTCCCGTCGCCGTAGCGGGTGAAGGTCCGGTCGATGTCCTGCAGGGCCACGAACGCGGTCTCCCCGACCAGCGCGATCTCGTCGGCCCGCGGCGTGCCGTCGGGGTTGGCGGCGAGCGGCCCCAGCGGGATCGCGCCGCGCCGTGCGCCGCCGCGCGGGTCGATCACCAGCAGGTCGTCGAACGGCGGCTCGTAGCGCGAAACGTAGGCCTTCGCGGGGCTGATCAGCGCGACGTCGCGCGGGTTGGAGCCGGGGCCGGTGCCGGCCTGCCAGGCGGTCGCGAACTCCTCGGCCGGGTCGAGCCGCTGGATGTTGTCGTAGGAAAACCCATTGACGACGAAGAGCGCGTCGCGGGTCAGCTTCAGCCGCGGGTCGGAGCTGGCTTCCGTCACCCCCTCGCGGGTGCTCAGTTCGCCCCCCTCCCGCCACTCGAGCAGGACGACCTGGCCGCCCGAGGCGTAGTCGGTGCAGGCGACCGCGAAGCGGTGGCGGCGCGACCCGACGAAGGTCCCCTCGCCTCCCGTCTGCGACTCGCGGCTGGACCCGGCGACCGTCCAGCCGGTTGCGCCGCTCGTCCCCTCGAGCCGGTATTCGAACGCCGTCCCGGCGATCTGCACCGGGCCGAGCCGCGCGATCAGCCAGGCTCCGCCGCTCTCGACCAGCACGGCGTTGCCGCCGGAGAGGTCCAGCACGTCCGTTTCCTGCCCGGCGACCCGCGCCTTGCCGTAACGCACGGCGACGTCGTGCCGCCCGTCGCCCACCCCTTCGACGTCGAGTTCGACCGCCAGCGTCGCCCCGCGCGCGGGGACCGACGGGAACTCAAGGTACGGAAGCGAGACGGAGAGGTCGAAGGCGCGGCCGAGCGGCGCCGCCGGCTGCCCCGTGGCGGGGGCCGACGGCGGAATGTAGGACCCGCCGCAGGCGCCCGCGGCGGAGGCGGCGGCGAGCGCGAGCAGGAGCCGACTCATCGTCCCTCCGGGGGCGCCCAGGACAGGCTGGCGAAGACCATCCGTCCCGGCAGCGGGAAGCGCAGCACGTCGCGCGTCTGCACGTTGAAGACGTTGCGGGCCTCGAGGCCGACGGTGAACCCCCGGCCGAACGCGCGCGCGACCCGCGCGTCGTTCAGGCTGCGCGCCGGGATCCGGTAGCGCGGAAGGTTCAGCGGATCGGTCGAGTTCTCGCCGACGTAGGTCACCTCCCAGCCGAGCTGCCAGCGGCCGGGCGACCAGCGCGCCGCAAGGAATCCCTCCTCTGCGGGCCGGCCGGGCAGCGGGTTGCCGTCGGCGAAGCCACCCGAGGTGTCCTCCGAGTGCAGCAGCGTGCCGGAGGCCTCGATCGTCACGTTCCCGGGCACGCGCAGCGCGATCGAGCCCTCCAGCCCGTAGAGCTGCGCCGACGCGATGTTGCGCGGTATGACGACTCCCTGCGCGTTCGGCCACAGCAGGATCATGTCGTCGAGGCGGCTGCCGAAGGCGACCAGCTCGCCGCCCAGCCGCCAGCCGCTCCAGTCGCGCTCGCCGAGGGCGTAGCCCAGTTCCGCCTTGACGCCGGTCTCCGGCTTCAGGCGCGGGTTGCCGACGACGGCGCCGCGATCGCCGAACAGCTCGAGCAGGCTCGGGTCGCGGGAGAAACGCCCGGCGCTGGCGCGCAGCGCGTCGCCCGGGCCGATCGCGCAGGCGGCGGAGAGCTTGCCGTCGAGCCACGACTCCTGGCCCGAGGTCGCGGGCGGCGGAAGCAACCCCTCGGCGCCGGCCACGAACCGGTCGTCGCGCACCTTCCAGCGCAGCGCCGGGGAGAGCGTGACACGGCCGAACGTCAGCGCGTCCTCCGCCACCAGCGCCAGCGCGGTCCGGGTGCCGCCGCCGCGGTCGGAGAGGACCAGCGCGTCGTCGGTGAGCCGCGCCTGCTCGCGCCGCGCGTCGGCGCGCACGAGCAGGTGGTGCATCCCCGCCTGGCCGCGCCAGGCGGCGCCGACGCCGGCGCCGTCGATGCGCGTTTCCTGCGCGCGCCGCACGCCGAGGTCGGCGTCGGGATCATCGAACAGGGTGCGCTCGCCGAAGCCGTCGGCCGCGATCTCCCAGCCGCCGCGGACCCAGGTCAGCGCCAGGTTCGCGGCGCGCTCGGCCAGGCGCGCGGTCTCCGAGGGGAGCGAGTCGGGACCGGGAACGCCGCCGTCGCCGCTGCGCCCCCGCAATCCGAACGACAACTCGCCGCCCGCGACCCGGTCGACGCTTCCCTGCAGCTGGAGCGAGAGCGCCGAGCTGTCGTTGTTGGCGCGCGCGCGCTGCTGGTCGTCGGATGGCTCGTAGATCGTGCCGGCGGTGTCGAGATAGACGAAGTCGCCGTTGCTCCGGAACCCCTCGACGGCGAGGCGGATCCCGCCGCGGGCCTCCGCGAAGGGGGTTCCCCAGGCCGCGGCCAGCCGGGCGGTGGCGAGCGATCCGGCGACCAGGTCGACCGCCGCGCTGCTCGTCTCGTCGACCGGGCGGCGGGTGCGGATGTCGATCGCGCCGCCGAGGCCGTCGAGCCCCAGCGCGGCCGGCGCGAAGCCGCGGTAGACCGTGACCCCCGCGACCTGCGAGACCGGGATCGAGGAGAGGTCGACCGGTCCGCCGAGCGCGCGGTTCTGCGGCACGCCGTCGACCAGCAGCGTGACCTGCTCGGCGGTCGAGCCGCGCAGCGAGATGGTCGCGAACTGCCCGATCCCGCCGTAGCTGGTGACGCGCGCGCCGGGGACGCGGCGCAGCAGGTCGGAGAGGTCGGCGCCACGGCGCGCCAGCTCGTCGGCCGGGACGACGGTCGCGAAGGCCGCGTCCTCCGGGCCCGGCGCGCGCGCGCGGACCAGGACCTCTTCGGTCAGGCCGGAATCGGGGGCTTCGGCCGGCGCTGCGGCAGGCGCCGGGGGCTCGGCGGCTGCGGCCGGCGGCCCGGCGCCGGGGATCGCGCCCAGCGCGGCCAGCGCGAGGAGCGCGGTGAAGGTGCGACGCATGGCGATCTCCGTGGGGCGGAGATCGATCCCCGGGCGCGTCGGCCGACAAAAAACCCCACGCCGCCGGGGCGCGGGGGCCGGTGCGCACGAAGCGGCGGACCCTGGCCCTGGTCGGGTCCACCTCGCGCGTCCCGGTCGGTCTCCTGGCTCGCGGGTCAACCGGCCCTCCGCGCCTTCCCGGGCCGGCGCTGTCGCGCCTTCCCAGTGGCTTCCCCGCCCTTCGGCAGGGACTGCGGATGCCGTCACCGCTCACAGTCGCCGGGCGGCAGGGGAATCACACCCCTTTCCCGTTACCGGACCGCGTGTCGACGTTCGCGTTGTAGCACCGTCCGGCTCCCGGGGGCAAGCGGCGGCGCCCGGGATAGACGGGCTGCGCTCCGGATCCGTAGTTCGTGCGGGTACCTGAGGAGGAACGATGATGATCCGAGCGCGCTGGCTGCTGCTTCTTGGCGTGTCGATCGCAGTCCTGGGGACCGGCTTCGTCGCCGCGGCCGAACCGCCGCAGCCCAGCGAAGACATCCTGCAGGTCAGGGTCTACCAGTTGAAGCACCTCCCGACGAAGGAAGCCCAGCTCGTGATCCGCACCATCTACGAGGCACGCCGGGTGGCTGAACTCCCCGACCGCGCGGTCCTCATCGTGGCGGACACTCCGGCCAAGCTCGATGCGATCGGGAAACTGCTGGAACGAATCGACCTTCCGCCGGTCAGGAACGGTGCGGCGGCGGCACGGCCGCGCCAGGAAGACCCCAGGACCGAAGTCGCGGCGAAGAAGTAGCGGCCTCCGGCCACGGGCGGCGCCGGGTCGGGCCGCGTGATAGAACGTCCCCAGCTCGTACGAGGGGACGGATGATCAAGGTCAACGACACGCGGGCGCTCGTCGCCGCGATCGACGGCAAGCGGGCGCTCGTGCTGTTCCACGCCAACTGGTGCCCCTACTGCCGCGCCTTCGCCCCTGTCTTCGAGGAGGCCGGCTCGGCCGCGACCGACTGGGTCCCGGTGGAGGCCGTGATCGACGACGACGAGAACCCGCTCTGGGACGAGTTCGGGATCGACGTCGTGCCGACGCTGATCCTCTTCGAGGGCGGACGCCCGGCAAAGCGCGCCGACGCGCACCACGGGATCGGGCTGACGAGGAACGACCTGCGGAAGATCCTGTCCTAGCCCGCCGGGTCAGCCGGCCGGCGCGGGATGCCGGGAGAAGAGCGCGTCCAGATAGCGCGAGCGGAGCTGGCGGCCGGCGAGCGCGCGCTTGACCGGCGGCAGCCCGAGGATCACGCCGAGGACCGCCGCCATCGCACGGTGGCTGGCCAGCGCCTCCCCGTCCGCGATCAGCTCCGCCAGCTTTCCGCGCTCGAGCGCCATCAGCACGATGCGCCGGGTGGAGTCGACCGGCGTGATGACGCGCCGGGCGCGCGGCGCGAGCGCCAGGCCGCCGGTCGCGCAGGCCGCGACGCAGACCCCGCAGCCGAGGCAGATCGCCTCGTCGAGACCGCGGCGGCGGTGCCTGTCCTTCCGGCTCGCTCCGGCAGCGCGATCGCACCGATCGGGCAGCGCGCGGCGCAGCGGCCGCAGCCGGTGCACGCGGCCGAGTCGACCGCGGCGATGAAGTTCGTGGTGTGGACCGGGTGCAGCGCGCCGAAGCGTTGCTGGGCCAGCAGCGCTTCGCAGCAGCAGCCGCAGCAGTGGCAGATGAAGTTGACCTGGCGCTGGACGTTCTCACCGAACTGCACCAGGCCCCGCTCGACCGCCTGCTGCAGCAGGTCGGTCGCCTCGGCGGCATCCGCCCGGCGCGCCACGCCGTGCTTGACCAGCGACGCGGCGGTGCTGTTGAAGGTCATGCAGATCTCGAGCGGCGCGTCGCAGGCGCGATCGAGATGCGCCATCTTGTGCCGGCAGTAGCAGGTGCCGACGCCGATCGCGCTCGCGGCCGAGATCACCGCGCTCGCGCGCTCGAAGTCGAGGACGTGGAGCGCGATGGCCTCGGGCAGCGCTTGCTCCTGAACGAAGACCCGCCCGAGCCGCGTCTCGCCGTCGGTGAAGAGCCCGCGGATGAACTCTTCCTCGACGTTGAGGTACTCGTAGTACAGCTCGGCCAGCAGCTGCTGGTCGAGCCGGCCCGAGACCCGCATCATCGAGAACTCGAAGAAGCCGGCCATCGGCGGCGGCAGGACGTAGGTCGACTCGCCGTCCTGCTCGATGTCCAGCAGCATCGCCCGGTCGGCGAGACTCTCGAGCACCGCTGCGGCGCGCGCCGGCTCCACCCCCCAGATCCGCGCCGCCCGGGCGGCGGTGAAGGGGCGGATCGGGAGCTGCGCGACCAGCGCGGCTTCCTCCTCGGTGAAGAGCAGGGCGAGGATCCGGTGGAGCAGCTCCGACGGCGGCGCACCCTGCGGGAAGCGGTTCAGCCGCTCGGTGAGCGCCTGGTAGGCGGAGCGCGCGGTGGCGTGGGCCATGGCGTCAGGAAGAGGATAGCGCCGGGAGCGATCGGCGGGCTCGAGCCGCCGCGTCGGTGCGGGCCGGCGCGGGGCCGGCCCTTACGTCGGCAGCACCACCTCGAACGTCGCCCCCTGCCCCGGGCGCGACTGCACCCGGATCGTGCCGCCGTGCAGCTCGACCAGCTGGCGCACGATCGACAGGCCGAGACCGGTCCCCTCCTCGCGCGTCGCCTTGTCGCGGGCGAGCGGCGAGAAACGCTCGAACAGCAGGTGGATCCGGTCCGGCTCGATCCCGGGGCCGCGGTCGGTGACCGACAGCACGGCGGTCTCGTCGCGGGATCGCGTCGCCACCGTGACGGCGCTCGCAGCCGGCGCGTGCTTGATCGCGTTGGAGAGGAGGTTGTTCACGACGCGGAGCAGCATCAGCCGGTCACCCCGGACGACCGGCCCTGCGCGCCCGCGCTCCACCGGCTCTTCGAGTTCGAGTTCCACGCCGCGCGTCGCGGCGTAGCTGCGCGCGCCCGCGACCGCCTCGCGGGCCAGCGCCGCGAGGTCGACCGGCGCCAGGCGCGGCGTCTCGACCCCGGCCTCGATCCGGGCCAGGTCGAGCAGGCTGTCGACCAGGTGGATGACCATCTCGGCACTCCGCATGTTCTCGTGCAGGATCTCGGTCGCGGCGCTGTCGGCGCGCGGGGTCTCGCGCAGCAGCAGCTTGCAACCGGCGTGGACGGAGAGGAGCGGGCTGCGAAGGTCATGGCTGCAGACCGCGAGGAACTCGTCCTTGCGCCGGTGCAGCTCGACCAGCTCGACATTCCGGCGCGCCACTTCGGCCTGCGCTCGCTCGTTCGCCTGGGTCTGGACGCGGATCAAGTGGTCCGCCCGCCGGACGAGGAGCCAGAGGGCACCGAACGCCAGCAGCGCGGCGAGGCCGGCCAGGATCACCAGCCACGGCACGACCCGTTGGGAAAGCCCCAGGGCCGGCGTGAACTCGCGCCGCACGTCGGCCACCGCGACGACGCGGCCGCGTTCGCGGACCGGGATGCAGAGCTCGCTCCCGCCCAGCGAGCCCAGGCCGAAGATTGCGAGGGGCCACGGCGTCGATCCGGCGCGACGCAGCGCGATCCGTCCCGCGGCCGCTTCTTCGAACCCCTCGTGCCAGGGAGCGGGCGGCGGGGCGCCGGGAAGCGCGAACCGCTGCAGCGGGGTCCCGTCGAGCGCGAGCAGGCGGACGTCCGTCAGGCCGAAGTTCTCCATCTCGGCCAGGATCTCCTCGCGCAGCCCCGCGGGGGGAGGCTCGCCCCAGGACCGACGCGGATAGCCGCCCTCGTGGCAGAGGAGCACGAGGTCTTCGACGATGCTGTCGGCCTGGTCCTTGGCGACGCTCTCGAACGCCTCGTTCACGAGCCACGCGCCGGAGGCCGAGAGCGCGAGGAAGACGGCCAGCATGATCGCCAGGCTGGCGCCGGTGAAGTAGCGCAGCAGGTTGAACGAGAGCCCCGGCGCGTCAGCGCCGGGGCCGCTCGAGGCGGAGGGTGTTCCAGCGGGCTTTGCCATCTTTCGTCTGCCGGGGCCGATTGTAGGAGCCGACCGGGGGATGCGCCCGCGGGGAGATCGCAGGCCGGCGAGGCGGCGGCGCGCGCCGCCTCACCGGCTGAACCAGCCGCCGCTCCGCCCGCCTACGGGCAGGCGTTCGCCGCGGCGCCAATCTCCGCGTCGCGGCTACCCTGCTGCGCGGTCCATGCCTCGTCGTAGGTCCCGGCGCCCCCACAGTTCGCACCGCGCACGAGGTACCAGTCGCCGTCTCCAGCACTTGTGACGTTGGCATCCACGACGCTGTTCAGCGACGTGTCGTTCGCCAGGCATGCTCCGGTCGCTAGCGCGTAGTCGCCCGCGGTGGCCGCGAGCGACAGCAAGCCGCCGCGCACTACGTCGTAGGTTGTCGCGCTGACGATCGTCGTCCAGTCGATCGTGGCCGTTGCGCCGCTCGCCGTCACGCTCACGGACGTCGCGCCAGACGGCGGGGTCGCGCTGCAGGACGCGACGCAGTAGCGCGCGCCGTCGCCGAGGTACCACCAGTCCGCGCCGCCCCAGACGATCATCTCGCTGCCGGTCCAGACCGCGGTGTGGTACCAGCGCTCTTCCGGAGCGAGCGTCGTGCTCGTCGGCGTCCACACGTCGAGAACGGGACTATAGCGCGCTCCGTCGTTGTAGTTCGCCGTCGCGATCTCTCCGCCCCACACGATCATCTCGCTGCCGGTCCAGATCGCGGTGTGCGCGTCGCGCACGCTCGGTGTGCCGGCGCCCTGCGATGTGGGAGCCCACGTATCGGTCGCAGGAATGTAGCGCGCGCCGGAGTTGAGATCGTTCGCGCCGTCGTAGCCGCCCCAGACGATCATCTCGCTCCCGGTCCAGACCGCGCTGTGCGCGAAGCGCGGCGACGGGTGGTTCGTGCCGGCCGGTACGGTCGCCCACGTGTCGGTGCCCGGCGAGTAGCGGCCTCCGGTGTCGACGGCGTGATCGGCACCGCTGAAGTAATTGTCGCCGCCCCACACGATCATCTCGCTGCCGGTCCACACCGCCGTGGGCGTGAGTCGACCGTCGGGCACGTTGGTACCGATCGATGTCGCGGTCCAGGTGTTCGTGACCGGATTGTAGCGGCCGCCGGTGTTGATCACGCTCCCGAGCGTCGTGGTCCAGCCGCCCCAGACCACCATCTCGGTACCGCTCCAGATGACGCCGAATCCCTCACGCGCCGTCGGTACACCGAGACCGGTCGTTGTGGTCCAAGCGTTTGTGGTCGGGTTGAATCGGGAGCCCGACTGCTCGTCGGCGCTGCCGTTGTAGCCGCCCCAAATGATCATCTCCGTCCCGGTCCAGACCGAGCCGTGCCAGTTGCGCGCGGAGAGACCGGAGGTAGGAAGCGCAGTCCAGGTGTCAGTTGCCGGGGCGTAGCGGGCACCGGTGTTCAGGCGTCCCACATCGCCGTATCCGCCCCAGACGATCATCTCGGTCCCGGTCCAGACGGCCGTCTGTTCGTACCTCGGTGTCGGTATGTTGTTGTCGGTGAACGTCGGTGCCCACGCAATTGGTAGCCGGCGCGTAGCGTCCACCGGTGTCGTAACTGCCGCCTCCCCACACGATCATCTCGCTCCCGGTCCAGACGGCCGTGTGGCTGGAGCGCGCCGCGGGTACGTTCGTGCCGGTCGATACGAGGGCCCACGAATTGGACGAGGGATCGTAACGGCTACCGTTCTTGAACACGGTGCTGCCGCTTCCCCCCAGATGATCATCACCGTGCCTGTCCAGACGGCCGTGTGCTCACTGCGAGGGGCGGGAACGTTCGCGCCCGTAGAGGTCGTCGTCCACGAGTTTGTCGAAGGGTTGTAGCGGCCGCCAGTGTTGACCTGGCCGAGTGAACTCCTGCCACCCCAGATGATCATCTCGACGCTCGCCCAGACTGCCGTCTGGTCCCAGCGGCCGGCAGGAACGTTCGTCCCTGTCGAAGTCGCCGTCCACGCGTCGGTCGAAGGGTCGTAACGTCCACCGGTGTCGAGATAGGTAGAGAACTGGTCCTGACCTCCCCAGATGACCATCTCGCTCCCGGTCCACACCGCGGTGTGCCGGGTTCGCGCGCTCGGGCAATTCGTCCCGTTCGAGATCCAGGTCCAGGCGTCGGACGCGGGATTGTAACGACCACCGCTATTGAGTTTGGAGGGGCTGGAGTATTGGTCACCACCCCAGATCATCATCTCGCTTCCGGTCCACACCGCGGTATGGTATTCGCGAGCAGATGGGCAGTTGGCGCCGATAGACGTCGGGTTCCACGCGTCGGACGTAGGATTGTACCGCCCGCCAGTGTTTGTGATTCCCGTCGCACCGGTGTAGCCTCCCCACACGATCATCTCGGTCCCGGTCCAGACCGCCGTGTGTATGTAGCGGCTCGCGGGACTCGCGGCCGATGAAACTGCTGTCCATGTGTCCGTGGCAGGGTTGTACCGGCCACCGCCTCCCTGGGCAGGCCCGTTGATCCCACCCCAAATGATCATCTCGCTTCCGGTCCAGATGGCCGTGTGTCTGGCACGCCCTGTCGGTTGGCGCCCGCCTTTCACTGGGTTCCACGTGTCGTCGGTGCACCCCGACGCGATGATGGCCGGCATCGAGATCGCCTTGGCCGGGCTCGAGAGTGCAATGATGGCTGTCGTAGCGAGCGGCAGCCTTACCTCGGCCCACCACGCGTCGAACGACCGCTTCGGCCAGGTGACGGCGGCGAGCCTGAGGCTCGTCGCGGTGCGGCTCAGCACGGCGACGACGGAGAAGCGGTCGCTCTCCTCGCGCAGGCTGCTTACGACCCCGACGGGAAGCCGCGTGACGAGGTCCGAGGCGCTCCCGGCCACAGCAAGCGGTATGGCGAAGCGTTGCGCGAGGTCGGTCACCAGGCGATCCCAGTCGGAGGTCTCGAGCGGGAGCGTCGCCCGGCGGTCAGCCGCTCCCGACACGGGGCGAGCCGACGAGCTGCCGGCTTCCATGGTCGTTTCGTCGTACTCGCCGTCAAGCCGCTTCATCTGCTCGACCCTGCATCCCGCCGCCAGCGCCTTCTCCGCGCGGTCGCGGGCGTCAGCGTGAAGCGTTGGATCGGATTCGTACGCCGCGCGCACGAGCCCCTCGACGAGGGACTCACGCACCAGCGTCTCCGCGATCAGCTGCGGATCGTTGCCCAATGCGCCGAACAGCTCCGCGAGCAGTGCGGGATCGCGACTGTCGCGCGCCATGCGATTCAGTTCCCGCTGGAGTTCGGGAGCGGTGACGTCTCGATTCCAGAACACGGAGAGCGCGGCGGACTTCCGCAGCGTGTCGTCCACGCGCGCCCGGATCGCGCCGTCGCTCATCACCGAAGCCAGCGGCGGCTTGGGCTGCGGGTTCTCCTGGGGCCAGATCCGGTGACGCCAGTAGACCTCCTCGATCGCTCGCTGTGCAGCGACGCGCTCCTCGGCCGAGAGTTCCCCGCCGTTGGCGCGCGGAGTCGAGATTGCCGCTGAAGCGCCAGCCATGAGGAGGATCAAACCGATCGTTCGACAGAATCGCGCGCTCCCACTGACCATCGGTGCACCTCCCCAGGTTTCCTCGGCGATGCGGACGGAGCCTGGCGAAGGATTCGACAGGCCGTCTCGATACCTGATAACGCCGGAGCCGCTCGGGATTAACAGCTGACGAGCGAGAAAGTGACCCTCTCGCGAATGCCCGCTTCCTCCGGAGCCGCGGGCGTGGAAGGCGTCTCGTGATTCCCGGCGTGCCCGGAACCGCCCGCGGTGCGCGGCTTCCTCGCGGGGAAGGCGATCGCCAATGGGAGCGGACGCCTCCACCGCCGCTGCCGACACTGCGTGTCGACCCCGATCTGCCACGATCTGGACCGGGAGGGGAAGTAACAAGAACTTGCACCATTGTCGCAGCTGGCTTACTCGCCGCTATTACTTTGTGGTGATCGAGAGTACCGTTCACTGTATCGTTCATTGAACCGCGTCGAAGGAAGGGGGAGACGTGGACCGTTGCGCTGCAAGTCCTGCCGATCAGGGGTTCCCCGACGACCGCGTGCCGGCCAGCGAGAACGCGACCCTCGCTCTGCTCAAGCGCGCACGAAACGGCGATCGCGACGCGCTCGATCGGCTGTGCGCCCGCTACCTGCCCTTGATGCGGCGCTGGGCCGCCGGCCGTCTGCCGCGCTACGCGCGCGGCATGCACGACACCGAGGATCTCGTCCAGGAGACGCTCATCAAGACCTTGCGCAATCTCGGCCACTTCGAGATGCGACACGAAGGGGCGCTCCGGGCCTATCTCCGCGAGGCGCTGGACAACGGGATCCGACACATCGTGCGCAGCGCGCATCGCAAGCCGCCGGCCGCGAGCCTCGGGAGCGTCGAGTTCCAGGATCCGGCGGATTCGCCGCTGCAGGAGGCCGTCGGGCGCGAGCAGCTCGACGCCTACGAGCGCGCGTTGCAGGCGCTGAGTGCGCAGGATCGGGAGGTCATCGTCGGACGCCTCGAGCTGGGAATGGAGTACGACGACCTCGCCGTGGCGGTCGGGAAGCCGTCGGCCGGCGCGGCGCGCATGGCATCGGGCCGGGCCATGCTGCGGCTCGCCAAAGCGATGGCTCGTGAATGAGTCGGACCTGGCCGAACTTGCGCTGGCGGTGTCCGACGGCGCCGCGATCGACTGGGAGCAGGTTGTCGAACAGGCCGAGGGACCGCACCAGCGTGACGTGATCCGGCGGCTGCGGGCGTTGGCCAACGTCGCCGCCGTTCACCACAGCACGGCGGGAACGGCAGCGACTGTGGACCGGATCGCCGATTCCGCGCCGCGCGAGCGCGGCCGCTATGCGCTGACGCGCCTGCACGCGCGCGGCGGCCTCGGCCAGATTTGGGTCGCGCACGATGCCGAGTTGGGGCGGGAGATCGCACTGAAGGAGCTGCGCCCCGACCGGCTCGGCCACCCCTCCGCCGAGACCCGCTTCCTGGAAGAGGCGCGGATCACGGGCCGGCTCGAACATCCGGGGATCGTCCCGGTCCACGAGCTGGTGCGGGGCGCCGGCAGCGACTCCCCTTTCTACACGATGCGGCTCATCCACGGCCGCACGCTGACCGAGGCGGCGCGGGCGCGCCTGGGCGAGCCGACCGGAAGCGGCTCGGTGGCGTTGATCGCTCTCCTGCAGGCCTTCGTTGCCGTCTGCAACACGATCGCCTACGCCAACTCGCGCGGCGTGATCCACCGCGACCTCAAGGGCGAGAACGTCATGGTCGGGGAGTTCGGCGAGGTCGTGATCCTCGACTGGGGGGTGGCCAAGGTCGTCGGCGGCGTGAGGGGGCCGGGGGCCGGATCGACCGACTCGCCCTCCGACGACGCGGCGCTGACGACAGAGGGCCAGGTGATCGGCACCCCGGCGTTCATGGCACCGGAGCAGGCCGAGGGCCGCCTGGATCGGATCGACGCCCGGACGGACGTCTACGGGCTGGGGGCGATCCTCTACGAAATCCTCACCGGCCAGCCGCCGTTCAGCGGCGCCCGCTCCTCCGAGGTGCTGCGCAAGGTGGTGCACGAAGCGCCGCTGCCGCGCGCCGACTGCGGCCCGGCACGCCGCCCGAGCTGGAGGCGATCTGCGTGCGCGCCCTCGCGAAGCGGCGCGAGGATCGCTACCCCTCGGCGCTCGACCTGGCGCACGACGTCCAGCGCTGGCTCGCCGACGAGCCGGTGTCCGCGCACCCCGAGTCCGCCGTGCGCCGACTGTCGCGCTGGGCGCGGCGCCACAAGCCGCTCGTCGCCGGGACCGTCGCGCTGCTCGTGACCGCGCTCATCGCCACCTCGGTCGGGCTGGTCGTCCTGGGCAGCAAGCAGCGCGAGGTCGTGCGGCAGCGCAATGCAGCGAAACAGGCCGAGGCGAAGGCCACCGCGGTCAGCGGATTCTGATCGACGACATGCTCGGCGCGGCGAAGCCGGAGCAAGCGCTCGGCCGCAAGATGACCGTCGAGGAAGTGCTCGAGGCCGCGTCGGCCAAGGTCGACGCCGGGGCGCTGGCGACGCAGCCGGAGGTGGAACCGCACATTCGACTGACGATCGGTGACGCGTGGCGCAAGCTCGGGCTGTACGACCGTGCCGAGCTCCAGATGCGCAAGGCGCTGGAACTCCTGGAGACGCAGCTCGGGGCCGAGCACCCCGACACGCTGACCGTCGCCCACGAGCTGGCGGGGACCCTGCAGGACGCCGGCCGGCCGGTCGAAGCTGCGGCGTTGTTCCGCCGGGTCGTCGAATCGCGCCGGCGCGTTCTCGGCCCGACGCACCTGGAGACCCTCGCGGCGGTCGCGAACCTCGGCACGGCGCTCCAGTACGAGGGACGAGTGGAGGAGGCCGAGCCGCTCCTCCGGGAGGCGTACGCGGGGTATCGGCAGGTGCTCGGGGACGACGGCGCGGAAACATTGGTCGTCGCCAACGCGCTCGGCCTGGTGTTGCAGCGGCGCGGGAAGTGGGCCGAGGCCGAGGAACTCCTGACCCGGGCCTACGACGGATCGCGCCGCGTACTCGGGGAGGACCACCCGATGACGCTCAACGCGGGCAACAACCTGGCCACGCTGGAGCAGAACCGGCTGCAGCTCGACGCCGCCGAGCCGCTGCTGCGCAGCACGCTGGCTGCGCGTCAACGCGTCCAGGGGCCGGAGCATCCCGACACGCTGATCGCCATGCACAACCTGGGCACGCTGCTGAGGGACCGCGGGGACCTTCGGGGGGCCGCTGCCCTGCTCGGCGAGACCCTGGAGATCGCCGAGAGAACGCTCGGACCGTCCCATACCACGACGGCGTACCTCGAGAACACGCTCGGCTCGGTGCTGCTGCTCGAAGGGAAGTTCGACGAGGCCGGGCGGTCGTACCGGAGGGCACTGGAGATCCGCCGCCGGGTCCTGGCTCCCCAGAGCCCGGACATCGCCGTCTCCCTTCTCGGGCTCGGCCTGGCGCTCGCCCAGGAGGGACGCCCGGCGGACGCTGAAGCGCCGCTGCGCGAGGCGCTCGCGATCCGCAGCGCGGCTGCCGAGCCGAAGCCGTGGCGTACCGCACCGGTCGAGAGCGCGCTCGGATTCTGCTTCCTCGCGCGGAAGCGTTACGACGCTGCCGAACCGCTGCTGCTCGCGGGCTACCGGACGCTCCGTGACACCGACGGGCCGCTGGTGCCGCAGCGGCAGATGGCGCGCGGCTGGATCATCCGGCTGTACGAGGAAACGGGGCGTCCCACCGAGGCCTTGGCCTGGAGCGCGCCCCGTCGCTGATCGGTGAGCGCCAGACACGGCGTGCTCTGGCCCGTCCGGAAAGTAGCCATCTATTAAGTCGGGCCGATGTCGCGGCGCGATCTCCATTGGAGAAAGTGCGTTCCGTTCCCGCGCCCCCGGTGTTTTCAGGAGTGAGAGGCGGAACCAGCGTCGCCATTCCAGGACCGGTGGTCGCGCGTCACCGGTCACACAGTCGGATTCGGGCGCCGGGGCTGCACAACCCACGAAGGAGAGACGCAATGAATCGAAACATGAGACTCGTGACCAAGGCCCTCGTCCACGCGGCGCGGTCCCCATCGTGGCCGTGCCGCGATCCAGGCGGGGCAGTCAGAGACCGATCCCCGTATCGTCCCGGCGGGCGGGACCTACGCCTGCCAGAGCTACGCCGACTGGGCCGCGGCCTTCTGGCAGTGGGCGTACTCCTACCCGAACGATGAATTTAACCCCATGAACGGAAACGTTGGGGCCGGGCAGGACGACCACCGGGTCTACTTCCTGCCCGGCATCTGGGGTGGAGGAACCCGCGACGTCACCGTGAAGTCGTGGCAGGCGATCTTCTTCCCCCTGATCAACAACGAGTGCTCGACTCTTCGAACCCCCGCCCTTCCAGGGGTTCGACCAACAGTCCCTGGCGGTCTGCGCCAACGCCAATCTCAAGAACTACTACGGCCTCTACTTCGACGTGGACGGCAAGCAGGTCAAGAACCTCGACATCTACCGGGAACAGACCCCGATGTTCGCGTTCCTCAACCTGCCCAACCCGAACCTCGGTGGCCCGGGGGTGATTGCAGACCCGGGCAAGACCTACTACTCCGTCGACGCCGGGTTCTTCATCATGCTCGAGCCGCTCAAGGTGGGGAAGCACGTCATCCACTTCGGCGGCTGCTTCGACCCGGCCTTCGGCTGGGGCTGCATCGATTCGACCTACATCGTGAACGTCATTCCCTGAGGCCGGCACTGGTGGCCGGGCCGGGTGACCGGTTCGGCCATCGACGTTCCGCGGCTCCGGCAGGAGGCGGTCCCCCGCACGCCGAAGACCGCTCTCGTAAGCTCGCCGAGCCGGTACGCTGACCGGCGGGCCGGGGTTCCCGGATGCCCACCTACATCGCGCTCCTCCGCGGCATCAACGTCTCCGGCCGGAACACGATCCCGATGGCCGAGCTTCGCGCGCTCTGCGAGAAGATTCGGGGCCACGCGAGGTCCGGACCTACATCCAGAGCGGCAACGTCGTGTTCGCGGGCACGGGCCGGGCGCCGGCGATCGAGTCCGCGCTCGAGGCGGCGATCGAGCGGCGCTTCGGCTTCGCCATCCCGGTGATCGTCCGTTCCGCTGCGACCTGGCCCGGCTACGTCGCGGGCAACCCCTTCCCCGAGGCTTCTGCGCGCGAGCCGAACCACGTCCTCATGGGGCTCGCCAAGGCGCCGCCGCGGAAGGGCGCGGTCGACGCGCTGCGCGAGCGCGCGACCGCCGGCGAGCGCGTCGAGGCGGCCGGCGACGCGCTCTGGTTCCACTTCGCGGGCGGCGTGGCGCGCTCGAAGCTCACGCCCGCGCTGATCGACCGGCTGGCCGGATCGGCCGTCACCGCCCGCAACTGGCGCACCGTCCAGAAGCTGGCCGAGCTGGCCGCGGGCGGGTGACGACGACGACTGAGCGGGGCGCTACTTCTTCCGGGACTTCTTCGGCTCGTCGTGCTCGACGACGAAGGTCACGCGCATCGTCACGCGGTACTCGACGACCTTGCCCTTGTCGACGACGACTTTCTGCTCGGAGACCCACGCCCCGTGCACATGCTCCACCGTCTCGGCCACCGTGGCGATGCCGGAGCGCACGGCGTCCTCGAACCCCTTGGTCGACGAGGACGTGACTTCGATCACCTTTGCAACGGACATTCTCCCTCCAGCGCGGCCGCGCTTGTGGAGCGGGCCGCCAATCCGGCAGTATACAGGTTCCCGATCCGCTCGAGCGCCTGCGACAGCGTCTGTGGCCTAGGGCTCGTTCGGCGCCGGCAACTCGAAGCGGCCGAGCAGGCGCAGGAGCCCGTCGAGGATCGTGATCGGGTGCGGCGGGCAGCCCGGGACGAAGAGGTCGACGCGGACGCCGGGCGGCACGCCGTCGCGGGCCTCGGGGTGGCCGACGTACGGCCCGCCGGAGATCGCGCACGCCCCGACGGCGATGACCAGCTGCGGCGCCGGGACGGCGTCGTATCGTCTTCTGCAGCGCCAGTTCCATGTTGGCGGTCACGGGGCCGGTGATCAGCAGGCCGTCGGCGTGCCGCGGGCGAGGCGACGAACTGCATCCCGAAGCGTCCCAGGTCGAAGCCGATCGTGTTGAGCACGTTCGCGTCGGCCTCGCAGGCGTTGCAGCCGCCGGCGCTGACCTGGCGCAGACTCAGCGAACGGCCGAACAGGCGTCGCGTGCGTCGCGTCCGAGCGCCTCGGCGAGCGCGCAGCGCGCCGGCACCGACCACGAGGTCGTCGCGTCCGCGAGTCGCCATGCGCCAGTCCGCGGTGAACCGGATGGCCTGCTCGGGACAGGCCTCGACGCAATCGGCGCAGAACAGGCAACGGCCGAGGTCCAGCGCGCAGGCCGGTCCCGGCCACCGCGATCGCGCCGGTCGGGCAGGCCTCGCACGCAGGCGTCGCAGTCCGCACCGCGCATCGCTGCCTGGTCGATCGCGGGCCGCCGCGAACCGGTCGGGCAGCGCCGGCGAGCGCCGTGCGGAAACCGGATCGTCCGGTGGCCCTGCGCCAGCCGCTGCCGGAGCGCACTCAGCATCTCGTCCTCCCGGCGAGCCGGCCGATCGAGCGCCCCAGCTCACAGATCGTGACCGCAGTACGAGAGGTTGAAGCTCTTGTTGCAGAGCGGGAAATCCGAGATCTGCTGGCCGCGCATCGCGCAGGCCAGGCCGAACCAGTTGTGGAACGACGGGTCCGACGACCTTGTAGCGCGCGAAGCGCCCGCCGGCCCGGTCAGCGCGACGTGGCAGATCTCGCCGCGCCAGCCCTCGACGAGCGCGACCGCGATCCGGCCCGGCGCGAGCGATCCGGCAGTGCAGCGCGGATCGGACCGCGCGGCAGCGCGACTCGAGCTGCTGCGCGCGATGAACGCCGCCGAGCGCTGCATCTCGAGCCACCGCACGTAGGCCCGGCGCGAACACGTCCCCGGTCGTCCAGGTCGAGACGGGAATCTGCGCGAAACGGTAGATCCCCGCCGGGTGAGTCGTACCGCACGTCGCGCTCGAGCCCGCAGGCCGCGGGCCGCCAGCCCGACCAGGCCGATCTCCAGCGCCTGGCTCGCGCGTGACCACGCCCGGTCTCCTCGAACCGGGCGAGGACCGAGGGCGGTCCCAGAGCAGCTCGACCGGCCGCTCCAGTTCGCTCATCGTCACCGCCAGCCGCGACGCCAGCTCCTGCGCACGCGCCGGCTCCAGGTCGAACGCCGACGCCGCCGGGCCGCACCAGGCCGCGGCCGAACCGGTTGCCGCAGATCAGCGCCGTGAGGTTGAGCAAATCCCCCCGCAGCCGGCCGCAGTAGCTGACGCGGTCGGCAGGAACCCGACGTCGCCCGCCAGCGCCCGAGGTCGCCGGCGTGGTTCGCGAGGCGTTCGAGCTCCAGCGCGATCGCCGCGGATCGCCTGCGCCCGCGGCGGCAGCTCGACGCCCGCCAGCGCCTCGACGCACCTCGCGTAGGCCGTGGCGTGGCCGATCGTCGTGTCGCCGGCCAGCGTCTCCACGTAGTGGATCGTCCGCCGGTCGGGCCCGCCGCGCAGGGCCCGCTCGACGCCGCGGTGCTGGTAGCCCAGCGCGATCTCGAGGTGGAGCACCGTCTCCCCGTGGCACTGGAACCGGAAGTGGCCCGGCTCGATGACTCCCGCGTGGACCGGCCCGACGGCCACTTCGTGCACCTCCGTCGCCCTCGACGCGGAAGAAGTCGTCACCCCGACGCCGGGCGCGGCCGACGGCTCCGCGCCGCGCGGCGGCTGGAACCGGATCGGCTTGAGCCAGGGATGACCCTCCGGCACGACTCCCCATCTGCTCGGCGATCTCGCGCTCGAACCAGTGCAGCCTGCGGGACAGTCGCGGCGTCAGCGCGGCGTACGCGCCGGCGCCTCGTGCCGTCGCGCGCACGTGAGTCCCACCGCAGCTCGCCGCGCCAGCGACGGCCAGCAGCCGCGACGACGCCTCGCGTCGCCGGAACGCCGAAGAGCGACGGCGATCCGCATGCCCCCCGCGACGGCTGCGCGACGACGGTCTCGCCGGAACTCGTCCGACGCCCAGGAGCGGGACCTCCCCCCGGCGAACCGCTCGCCATTGCGCGAGTTCCAGGAGCGGCGCGCGCTCACGACAGGCCTCCAGCTGGTCGCGCCGCCTGCTCGAGGATCCGGCGGACCGGGTCGGCAGCGCACAGGCCCGAGCGACGAGCAGCAGCAGCCAGCGAGCACGGCCGGCGGCGGCGATCGCCAGCGCAGGGCTCTCGCGCCGGGACCGTGGCGGTCGGCCGGCCTCGTGCCGTAGGCCATGCCGAGCATCGTCTTGCCCATCCCGACGAAGATCAGGGCGAGCAGCGCCAGGAGCGCGATCCCCAGCCACGGGCCGCCCCGCGCCGAACGCGCCCGTCAGGATCGATGAACTCGCTCAGGAACGGTCCGAACGGCGGCAACGCCCGATGATCGCCAGGAAGCCGGCGAGCCACAGCGCGCCCGACGCGGGCAGGCGCGCGCAGCACCCCGCGCACCGCGGCCGCGTCGCTTGGTCCGGTAGGCGGCCAGGATGTTCCCCGCCGACCAGGAACAGCATCGCCTTGGCCAGCGAGTGGTTCACCGCGTGGCAGCAGGGCGCCGAAACGCGCCGCAGCCGCCGAGGCCGACGCCGAGCGCCAGGATGCCCATGTGCTCGACGCTCGAGTAGGCGAGCAGCCGCTTGTAGTCGGGCTGGCCGAGCGATGAACACCGCCGCCACGGCCATCGAGAGCAGCGCCGAAGCGCCAGCAGCAGGTCGCGCGCCGAACGCCGCCTGGCCCCGCCGCGACGAGCACCTGCTGGACCCGGAGGATCGCCGAGGAAGGCGCAGTTCAGCAGCGCCCCCGAGAGCAGCGCCGAGACCACCGACGGGCGCCTCGCTGTGCGCGTCGGGCAGCCAGGTGTGCAGCGGGCGCCAGGCCCATCTTCGTGCCGTAGCCGACCAGCAGGAACAGGAACGCCGCCTTGCAGCCACGGCCGGTCGCAGCTCGCCGGCGCGCGCGGCGAGCAGCGTCCGATGACCAGCGGGATCGGCTCGGCCAGCGGCCGCGCGGCCGCCACCGCGAGGAAGAAGTTGCCGAGCAGCGCCAGCGCGATGCCGACCGAGCAGATCAGCAGGTACTTCCAGGTCGCCTCGAGCGAGCGGTGGTGGCGGTGGAAGTAGATCAGCGGCGCGCTGGCCAGCGTCGTCGCCTCGATCGCCGACCCACAGCAGGCCCGAAGTGCTGGCTCACGGCGACCAGCGTCATCGTCGCCAGGAACAGCAGCAGGCAGCCGATGAAGATCGCCTCCGGGACGTTGGCGAACGAGCACGCCGCTCCTCGAAATCGCGGCCGCCGGCCGTGCGCCTCGCGCGCCAGGTACCCCACGGCGTAGACCGAGGCCGCGAGGAAGAGCACGCTGGTGATCGCAGGAACAGCAGCCCGAGCGGCGTCGAGCGCCAGCCAGCGGTCGCCCACCGGCGGCGGCGCTGCCGCGCAGCCAGCACGGCCGCCGACGAGCGCCGCGTGCGCCGAGCGGCCGCCAGCCGACCAGCAGCGCGCGCCGGGCCGGCACGGCGCGCAGCACGAACGCGAGCACCGCCGGCCAGGGCCGGCAGCGGCAGGAGCACCGAGCAGCGCAGGCTCATCCGGCTCAGTCCTTCAGCGACTGACAGCTCGGTCGGTGTCGATGTGGTCGAACTCGCGGCTGATGTGGAAGATCATGATCCCCATCACGAACACCGCGACGAAGACGTCGAGCAGCACGCCCAGCTCGACCAGCAGCGGCTCCTCGCAGCGCGAGCGCCAGCCCGAACGCGTAGATCCCGTTCTCGAACACCAGGTAGCCCGAGCACCTGGGTCAGCGCCTTCCGCCGCGCTGACGATCAGGAACAGCCCGCACGAGCATCGTGAAGCAGCGCCACCGGCACGATCAGCGCGCGAGCGCCCGCGTCCGGGCAGCGGGCAGGCGCGCCGCCGAGCCAGAGCGAGCACCCGAACGCCCGGCCACGCCGACCAGCAGCGACGGCGTGAAGCCGACGAGCGGCTCGCACCTCGCGCCGGACGTTGGCCTCGCGCAGGGCCCGCGAGCAGCAGCCAGGGAAAGACGACGCCCTTGAGCGCGATCCTGCCCGCCGCCAGCAGCGCGACGCGGAGCCCGCAGGTCGCTCGCCGTGCGACCAGCAGCGGCAGCAGGCCGAGCAGCCACGCCCTGCACCGCCACGATCCGGATGCACGCGCCGCAGGCGGCTCGAGCCCAGCAGCGCCAGGTTGGTCAGCACCAGCAGCGACCAGCAGCAGCGTCGATCCAGCCGCTCATGCGTCGTACCTCACCAGCAGCAGGACAAGGCCAGGGCCGCCAGCACGACCGCGCGCCGACGAGCAGCTGCGGCACCCGCACGCAGCCGCAGCCGCGCCATCGCTCGACTCGATCGACGCCGACCACCACGGCCAGCAGCGAGCATGCCCGCCAGCGACCGCCGCCAGGTCCGGCGCAAGCGCGCGCCGTGCGGAGCGGCACGCACGAGCCCGACCACCAGCGCCCGAGCATCCAGAGCTTCAGCGCCGCGCCGTAGTGGATCGAACGCCGAGGTCCGGCCCGCCGTGGTCGAGCACCATGACCTCGTGGATCATCGTCAGCTCGAGGTGCGTGTTCGGGTCGTCGACGGGGATGCGGCGTTCTCCGCCAGGAACACGACGAACAGCGCCGCCGCGACCAGCAGCAGCGACCGGACCGGCCGCCCAGAGCGTCGCCGGGCCGCAGCGCCGCGTAGATCGCCGCCAGCGACAGGCTGTCCGTCGCCGCGGCCAGCGCGCGCCAGCGCCGAGGCAGCAGGGCCGGCTCGGCCAGCGCCGCGAACTGCGACCTCGCGGCTCGCGCCCATGCCCTCGAAGGCCGATCCGGTGTCGAGCGCCGCCAGCACGCGTGAAGAACCGCGCGAGCGCCGAGCAGGTCCGCGAACAGCACCAGGTCGCCCGGGAACGCCAACGGCGCCGCGGCGCCGCCGCAGCGGCACGAGCAGCCAGCGCCGCGAGCGACGGCCGCGAGCGCCGACGATCGGCCCGGCGCGGAACACCCAGGTCGTCGTCGCGGCTGTAGACCGCCCCCTTGCGCAGCAGCTTGGCGAAGTCGTAGTAGGCCTGCAGCAGCGGCGGGCCGCGGCGCCCGGCGAAGACCGCCTTGGTCCGGTTGATCACGCCCGAGCAGCAGCGGCGCCAGCACCAGGCGCGAGCAGGAGCTCGGCGATCGAGGCAGCGTGACATCGCTCATCCCCAGCTTCCAGACCAGCAGCACCACGAGCGTCACCGCGATGTAGAGCACGTAGAGCTGCACCCGGCCGTGCTGGATCCAGCTGCAGCGCGGACGACATGCGCGCCAGCGACCGCGACAGCGGGCCGTAGACGCGCTAGCAGGACGACGTCGCGGGTCCGCGCCGCGAGGCCGGCCGGCGCCGGGAACAGCCCCGCGGCGGCGCGTGGCGCTCGGCGGCGTGAGCGAGCAGCCGCGAACAGCTCGCACGATCGGGCGGGCGAAGGACGAGGCGGTGTACTGCATGCGCGCGGTCGGGCGCGGCGTAGCCGCAGTCCCACGTCACCGCGCGGCCGACCGCACGACCCGCCAGCAGCGCGCGCCGGAACGAGCGCGAGCAGCCCCAGCCAGCAGCGCCGACCGCGGCCGAGCCCGCGAGCGCGCGCAGCAGGACCGTGCCGCACCAGCGGCAGCCGGCGAGTCCACGGCGTCGGCCCACCGACCGGCCACCGGAGCGGCCCGGCGAGCACGGCCGGCCAGCCAGGGCGCGGCCACGGCCGCAGCCAGGACCAGCGCCGCCGCCAGCGACGAGCATCGGCGCACGCAGTCGCCGGCGCGGCCTCGTGGGCCGCGGCGGCCTCGCGGCGAGCGCGGCTCGCCGAGGAAGCCGATGCCGAACGCCTGGGCGAAGCACGCGACCGCCAGGCCCGCCGATCGAGCGCCGAGCGCCGCCGAGCGCCAGCGCCATCGTCAGCGGCCGCGGCCCCTTCAGCGTGCGACGAGTCTCGCGAGCGCCGCGAGGTAGCATCAGGAACTCGCCGACGAATGCCGTTCGAGCGGCGGCAGGCCGCAGATCCCGGCCGGGCCGCGACCAGGAAGACCCGCGCGGTGCAGTGGCATGCGCGGTGCCGCAGCCCGCCGAGCCGGTCGATGTCGCGCGTGTGCCGGCCGCGTGCATCGACCGCTCCGGCAGCGCAGGAACGCAGCCGCCTTGAACAGCGCGTGTTGCAGCGACGTGGAGCAGGGCGGCCGGCGAAGCCGAGCACAGCGACCGCCGGCTGACCGGCCGCGCCGGCCGGCGAATCCCAGCGCCGAGCCCGAGCAGCGATGATGCCCGATGTTCTCGACGGTGCGGTACGCGAGCAGCCGCTTCAGGTCGTGCTGGCGCCAGCGGCGAAGAGCACGCCCAGCACGCGCCGTGACCGCGCCGAGCGCCGACGACAGGGCCGAACCCCACCACGCCGCCGCGTCGGGCACGACGAGCAGCGGGCAGCAGCGCACCAGGCCGTAGATCCCCGTCTTGATCATCACCCCCGACATCAGCGCCGAGACGTGGCTCGGCGCGGCCGGATGGGCCTCGGGCAGCCAGACGTGGAACGGCATGAGCCCGGCCTTCATGCCGAAGCCGACGAGAGCCAGCACGAGCAGCGCGCCCGCCGGCAGCGCGGGCGCTCCGGCGAAGAAGGCCAGGAGACAGGCCGTCCCGAGGTGCGAGGCGATCAGGAAGATCCAGCCCGCTCGCCGCGCCGCCCCGTCCCCCTCGGTCCCGACGACGAGGGCGTAGGCCGCGACGGTCATCGCCTCCCACCCGCAGAGGAAGAGCAGCGGGTCGAACGCGCAGAAGACGACGGTCATCGCGGCCAGCAGCAGGTTGAAGAACAGCCATGCGGTCCCCCGCGCGCGCTCCGGCGCGTGGCGCGGCAGGTAAACGGCACCGAACAGCGTGCTGAGCGCGCCGACCAGCGCGAGGGGCAGCAGGAACCACGCCGACAGCGGGTCGAGACCGAGCACGAAGTCCCCCGCCGGGCCGGGCCAGACGAGACCGGCGGGCACTGCGGCCCCGAGTCCACGCACCGCGGCGATCGCGAGCAGCGCGCTCGCGAAGAGCGCCGCACCGGAACCGGCCCGGGCGACGACGCGGGGCGAGCGGCGCCCGAGCCACGCGGTGAGCCCGCCCCCGGCGAGCACCGCGACCGCCAGCGGGATCAGCACCATCACGCCGGCTCGCCGCGCTCGAGCTGCTCGAGCGCTCCGGCGATCTCGTCGAGCCCGGCGGCACCGCTCAGCAGCGTGCGCACTCCGGAATCGCGCAGCGCGTGGGCCAGCAGCGCCAGGAGGTGCAGGTGGGCGCGCACGGTCGGGCTGACCAGCGTGAAGAGGATCCGCACGGGCCGCCCGTCCCGGGCCCCGAAGTCGACCGGCTGGGCGAGCCGGCAGAGCGCCACGATCGGCTCGCGGACGCGCAGGACCAGCGGGTTGCGGAGGTGCGGGATCGCGATCCCGTCGCCGACGGTGCTCGACCCCGGGCCTTCCCGCGCGCAAAGCACGTCGGCGATGAACTGCGCGTCGGTGCCCTCCGGCAACGGCAGGCGCTCCACGACCGCGCGCAGCACCGCGTCGCGGTCGGCGCCGGGCACGTCGTCGTGGACCCCGCCGCGCCGCAGGGCGTCCGCGAGCCCGCGCTGCGGCGACTCGCCACCGAGCTCGTCGAGCGCTTCGGGCGCCACGTCCTGGCCATGCGAGGTCGCCCACTCGAGGACTTCGGCCCGGTGGAAGCGGTGCTGGTCGTTGACGACGTGCACGGGGAGCCCGGCCTCCGCGACGAGCCGCCCCACCGCCTGCTCCGTCGTGCCGAAGAGCCGCGCGATGTTGCTGATGGTCCACTCCACCGTCATCCTCTCGCGGGGTCGGAAAGGCGCATGCTACACCACCGGGAGGAGCGGGCACGGCACGCGGCGGCGGGCCGCCGTGCCGTGCGGAGTGCGTGACGGTCGGCGCTAGACGTGGATCGCTCTCCCGTCGACGGCCAGCGCCGCTTCCTTGACGGCCTCGGCCAGCGTCGGGTGGGCGTGGCAGGTGCGGGCGATGTCCTCGGACGACGCCCCGAACTCGATCGCCGCGACCGCCTCGGCGATCAGGTCGCCGGCCCGCGGGCCGAGGATGTGCACGCCGAGGATGCGGTCGGTCTCCGCGTCGGCCAGGATCTTGACCCGCCCGTCGACCTGGGCCAGCGCCTTGGCGCGGCCGTTGGCCAGGAACGGGAAGCTCCCCTTGCGGTAGGCGACGCCGGCCGCCTTGAGCTCCTCCTCGGTCTTGCCCACCGACGCGATCTCGGGGTCGGTGTAGACGACGCCGGGGATGGCGTCGTAGTTGACGTGGCCGTAGCCGGTGCCGATGAACTCGGCGCAGGCGACGCCCTCGTCCTCGGCCTTGTGCGCCAGCATCGGCCCGGCGATCACGTCGCCGATCGCGAAGACCCCGGGCGCGGCGGTGCGCGCAGTGCGCGTCGACCGGGATGCGCCCCCGCTCGTCGAGTCGCGATGCCGACCGACTCGAGGCCGAGGCCTTCCGTGTTCGGCACGCGCCCGACGGCGACCAGCACGCGGTCGCAGCGCGATCGGCTCGCTGCCTTCGCACTCCACGACCGCGCCTGTCGCCGTCCGCGCGCGCGCCGGTGACGCGCACGCCGGTCCGGAACTCGAGGCCCTGCTTCTTGAAGAGCTTCTCCGTCTCGGCCGCGATCTCGGCGTCCATGCCGGGCAGGATGCGGTCGAGGTACTCGAGCACCGTGACCTTCGCCCCGAGCCGCGCCCAGACCGAGCCCAGCTCCAGCCCGATGGCGCCGGCGCCGATCACGACCAGGTGCTGCGGCACCTCGGGGTAGGACAGCGCCTCGGTGCTGGTGCCGACCCGGTCGCCGTCGAAGGTCACGCCGGGCAGCGGCGCCGGCGGCTGCCGGTGGCGATGATGACGTGCTTCGCGCCGAGCGCCGTCTGCGTCCCGTCCGCGGCCTCGACCACGACCTGGCCCGGACCGGCCAGCCGGCCGTGCCGGCGTAGCGCGTGATCTTGTTCTTCTTGAACAGCCTCGACCCCCTTGGTGAGCGCGCGTGACGATGTCGGTCTTGCGCTTCAGCATCGCGGCCAGGTCGAGCTCGACGCCGGCCAGCCTGATCCCGTGGCGCGGGAAGCCCCTCTTGCGCCTCAGCGAACAGCTCGCGTCGACTCGAGCAGCGCCTTGCTCGGGATGCAGCCGACCCGCAGGCAGGTGCCGCCGAGCGCCGGCTCCTTCTCGACGCACGCCGTGTCAGCCCCAGCTGCGCGGCGCGGATCGCGGCGACGTAGCCGCCCGGCCCGGCGCCGATGACGACGAGGTCGTGCTGCTTCGCGGCCATCTCAGACCTCCAGCAGCATGCGCTGCGGGTTCTCGACGCACTCCTTGATCCGCTTGAGGAAGGTGACCGCCTCGCGGCCGTCGACGATGCGGTGGTCGTAGGTCAGGGCGACGTACATCATCGGCCGGATCACGACCTGGCCGTCGCGGGCCACCGGGCGGTCCTGGATCGCGTGCATGCCGAGGATGCCGCTCTGCGGCGGGTTGACGATCGGCGTCGAGAGCAGCGAGCCGTAGACGCCGCCGTTGCTGATCGTGAAGGTGCCGCCCTGCAGTTCCTCGAGCGTCAGCTTGTTGTCCTTGGCCCGCTGGCGCGAAGTCGGCGATCGCCAGCTCGATCTCGGCGAAGCTCAGCCGCTCGGCGTTGCGGAGCACCGGCACGACCAGCCCCTTGCCGCCGCCGACGGCGATGCCGATGTCGTAGTAGTTGTGGTAGACGATGTCGTTGCCGCGGATCTCGGCGTTGACCTGCGGGCACCTGCTTGAGCGCCTCGATCGCCGCCTTGACGAAGAACGACATGAAGCCGAGCTTGACGCCGTACTTCTCCTGGAACGCGCTCCTGGTACTCGCTTGCGCAGCGCCATGACGGCCGACATGTCGATCTCGTTGAACGTCGTGAGCAGCGCGGCGGTCTGCTGGGCCTGCGACCAGCCGCTCGGCGATCGCGCTGGCGGATCGGGCTCATCGGGACGACTTCCTCCTCGCGGTCGGCCGGCAGGCTGCGCGCGGGAGCCGGCGGAGCGCGGTCGTCGCGGCGCCGGCGGGGCCGGCGCGGCGCTCGGTGCGGCCGCCGCGCGCTGCACGTCCTCCTTCAGCAGCGCGGCCGCCGGGGCCGGTGGGCGGCACCTGCGCGGCCGTCAGCCCGGCGTCGCGCGAGCGCCCGCGCGGCGGCCGGCATCACGCGGCGCGGCGCCGGCGGCGCGGCGGCGTCGGCGGCGCGGCGCGGGCGCGCGGACGCGCGCCGGCGGCGCGGCGCGGGGCGCCGCGGCTGCGACGGCGCGGCTCGCCGCCGGCGCGGCTCCTCGATCAGCCGATGCACCTCGCCGACCTTGGCCGTCTCGCCCGTCCTGCTTCAGCAGCTCGCGTGAGCGCGCCGGCGACCGGCGCGGGCAGCTCGACGCGTGGCCTTGTCGGTCTCGATCACGACCAGCGGTCTCGTCCTGCGCGAACGCGCTCGCCCTGGCTGCTTGAGCCAGTGCGCCGATCTGCACCTCGGTGATCGATTCGCCGACCGACGGGGACCTTCAGTTCGAGCGGCATGATCGTTCCTTCGGTTCGCGGACGATCGGCTCAGCTGCCGGCACGGAGTGCCTCATCGCCGACGGCTGGTCATCGCTCGCCGTCGCCGAACGGCGCGCGTCGATGAGCTGCTGCCTGCTCGAGCTCGTGGCGCTGCGCCGAGCCGGTCGCCGGGCTGGCCGACGCCGGCGCGGCACGACGCCGCGAAGCGGGCAGCCGCCCGAACAGCGTCTCGCCGAAGCGTGCACCGCAGGAACGCCAGGCGCCCATGTTCTCCGGCTCTTCCTGCACCCAGACGACCGGCGTGCCGTCGGCGGTAGCGGCTCGAGCGCCTGCGAGCAGCGCCGCGTCGGGCAGCGGATAGAGCTGCTCGAGCCGCAGGATCGCGACGTCGTCGCCGGCCCGCTTCCTCGCGCGCCTTCGCCAGGTCGTAGTAGACCTTGCCCGGTGCACAGCAGCACGCCGCTCGACGCTCGCGCCGGCGCGGCCGCCGCGCGTCGGGGATGACGCGCTGGAAGCGCCCCGTCGCGCAGCTCGTCGAGCGGCGAGACGACCTGCGGGTGGCGCAGCAGGCTCTTGGGCGTCATCACGACCAGCGGCTTGCGCCAGCGGCCGCAGCACCTGCCGGCGCAGCAGGTGGAAGTACTGCGCCGGCGTGGTCGGGCTAGACGACCTGGATGTTGTCCTCGGCCGCGAGCGCAGGAAGCGCTCGAGCCGGGCGCTGGAGTGCTCCGGGCCCTGCCCTTCGAAGCCGTGCGGCAGGAGCAGCACCAGGCCGCTGAGAGCCGCTGCCACTTGTCCTCGGCGCTGACGATGAACTGGTCGATGATCACCTGGGCGACGTTGACGAAGTCGCCGAACTGGGCCTCCCACAGCACCAGCGCCGTCCGGGCATATCGAGGCTGTAGCCGTACTCGAAGCCCAGCACGCCGGCCTCGGAGAGCGGGCTGTTGACGATCTCGACCGGCGCCTGGTCCGGCGCGAGGTGCTGCAGCGGCAGTGTAGCGTGCGCCGGTCTTCGTACGTCGTGCAGCACGGCGTGGCGGTGGCTGAAGGTGCCGCGCTCGCAGTCCTGGCCGGTGAGCCGCACGCGGATGGCCCTCCGCCGCCAGGCGTGGCGAAGGCCAGCGCCTCGGCCGGCGGCCCAGTCGAGCGGGCGCTCGCCCGCGCGCCATCTCGCGCCGCTGGCTCCAGCAAGCGCTCGATCTTGGGATGCGGGTGGAAGCCGTCCGGGACGCTGCGTCTGCGCTTCGAGCAGTCCGGCCAGCGTCGCCTCGCGGCACGCCGGTGTCGACCTCGTCGGCGGCCGCTTCGCGGCCCGCCGTGGTAGCCGTCCCAGATGCCGCGCAGCTGCGTTCCGGCTTGAGCTGGTACTCGCGCTGCGGGCGTCCGACAGCTCGCGCTCGAGCAGTCTCGCGCCGGCGCCGCGCGCGATCTCGTCGGCCTCCTCCTGCGTCACGCCGCCCAGCGCGAGCAGGTGCTCGAGGTAGCCTTCGCGCACCGTCTTGCGCTGCTCGATCGCGCGCGTACAGCAGCGGCTGGGTGAACGCCGGCTCGTCGCCCTCGTTGTGGCCGCAGCGGCGGTAGCAGTACATGTCGATGACGACGTCGCGCTGGAACTCGCGCCGGAAGTCCATCGCCAGGCGGACCACCTGGGCCACCGCCTCGGGATCCTCGCCGTTGACGTGGAAGATCGGGATCTGCAGCATCTTGCGCGACGTCGGTGGCGTAGGTGCGTCGAGCGCGCCTCCTCGGGCGTCGGTCGTGAAGCCGATCTGGTTGTTGACGACGACGTGCAGCGTGCCGCCGGTCGCGTAGCCCGGCAGCTGGCTCAGGTTCAGCGTCTCCTGCACGATGCCCTCGCCGGCGAACGCCGCGTCGCCGTGGATCAGGATCGCCATGCCGCGTGTCGCGCGTCGACGTCGCCGTGCGCGGTCCTGCTTGGCCCGCATGCGGCCCGAGCGCCACCGGGTTGACGAACTCGAGGTGGCTCGGGTTGAAGCAGAGCGACAGGTGGACCTTGCGGCCGCGCTGCCGGTGGTCCAGTCGCGTGCTGTAGCCCAGGTGGTACTTCACGTCGCCGCGGCCGAGGTAGAGCTCGGGGTCGATGTCGTCGAACTCGCGGAAGATCTCGCGCGGGCTCTTGCCCATGATGTTGGCCAGCACGTTGAGCCGGCCGCGGTGGGCCATGCCGAGCACGATCTCGTCGATGCCCTGCTCGGCCGGCCTTCTCGATCGCCAGGTCGAGCAGCGGGATCAGGCTCTCGCGCGCCCTCCAGCGAGAAGCTCTTGGCCCCGAGGAACTTCTGCTGGATGAACTCCTCGAAGATCGACCGCGTCGGTCAGCCGGGTGAGGATGCGGAGCTGCTCGTCGCGGGTCAGGTGCGAGCCGGTTCTGCGAGCGCCTCCATCCGCTCCTGCAGCCATCGTCGGACGCGCAGGTCGTCGATGTGCATGAACTGCACGCCGATCGAGCGGCAGTAGGTGTTCTGCAGCCGCTCGAGGACCTCGCGGAAGCGTCAGCGCGCCGGGCGAGCCGGCGATCGTGCGCGAGGAGACGACCTGTCCATGTCGGCTTCGGTGAAGCCGTAGTACGCCGGGTCGAGCTCCGGGTGCGGCGGGCGCGGCAGCCCGAGCGGGTCGAGCTGCGCGATCAGGTGCCCGCGGACGCGGTAGGCCCGCACGATCTGGTCGACGCGATCCTGCCGCGCGGCCACGTCCGCCTCCTGGCGGATCACGGCGCACGACTCGCAGGCGTCCTTCGTCGGGTGGAAGAGGGACGGCGGCCGGAAGGAGGGGCCGTGCCGGGCCGGCTGGTCCATCGCCGGCAGGCCGTCGAAGTAGCCCCGCCAGGCCTCGGACACCGACAGCGGATCGTGCTGCCAGTCCTCGTAGAGGGCCTCGACGAACGCGAGGTTCAGGGGGACGTGCTCGTGATCGGGGGGGCTCTGCTCGCCGTCGCTCATCTGGTTCGCCCTGGTTCCGGGGCCGGGGACACCACACCCCGCGCCGCCTGCTGACCGCGGAAGCCGTTCATCTTAGCCGGGTTCTGGACGGGCGTCCGGCAGAGCCCCGCGCGCCCTCTGGCGGGGTCGCGCCGCGGCCCGCCGGGGAGCCACCTCGGGGACGATTGACACCCCCCCTGAGACGGGCCTACAGATGGTCTGTCCCCGCGTGGACCCGCGCGCGGCCCTCAGCCGAGAGGAGGTCCGCCATGTCGATCAAAACCCCGACACCCCGCACCCCCGACCACCCGCAGGGATCGCCCGCCGGGCGTCGTTCCCGTTCCCGATGCCTCCTGCTGGTCGCCGGCGGACTGGCCCTGGTCTTCACTGTGTTCGGTTCGGCCGGTTTCGCCGGCACGGCCCCGGGCGCCGCGAAGGCGGCGAAGGCCCCACGCACGCTCGTCGTCGACTCGCTGGCCGACGACGCGGCGCCGGCGGACGGCAGCGTGACGCTGCGTTCGGCTCTCGCTCGGATCCGGCCGCGGGGGAAGATCACCTTCGCCCGCGCGCTCGACGGCGGGACGATCCGGCTCTCGCTCGTCGGAGAGGAGCACACGGTGCTGCTCGGCGAGACGTTCGAGCAGGGCAAGTTCCTCGAGTACGCGGAGCGGGACTACGGCCGCTCGGCCCTCTCCGTGCGCAAGAGCGTGACGATCGATGCCTCCGGGCTGCCGCACGGGATCACGCTCGCCTGGGACGGCGGCGCGGAGCGCCGCGCCCGCGTCCTCGCGGTGTACGGCGACCTGGCGATGACCAACGTCACCGTCACCTCCGGCGTTGCGGAGGCCGCACCGACCGCCGACCCGCTGCAGCCCTGGACCCTGGCCCGCGGCGGAGGTCTCGCGATCTGGGGCACGGCCACGCTTCGCCACTGCACCTTCGCCGGGAACCGCGTCGCCGGGGACCTCGAGGCGAGCCGCGACCGCGGCGCGTTCGGCGGCGCGATCTACGGCAACCGGCTGGTCCTGACCGGCTGCGTGATCGCCGGCAACGCCGTCTCCGGGTACGGCGGCGCGGGCGGCGGGGTCTACTCGGTCGGCGGCGCGCGGATCACCGGCGAATCGTCGCTGCTGCGCACGACCGTCAGCGGGAACCGCGTCACCGCGCAGCACGCGTACGGCGGGGGGGTCTACAGCGACGGCGGTGGACCGGGGAACCGGAAGACGATCACGCTGGAGAACTGCACGGTCGCGCGCAACCTGGTCGAGGACAATCCCGCCCTGCCCGAGCCGCCGGGCTCGCAGTACTACTATCGCGGCGGCGGCTTCTACATGTCCAACGGCTCGCTCGCCCTGACCAGCTCGACGATCGTCGAGAACGCGGTGACCGGGTTCCCGGCGATCTTCAAGGGGAGGCCGAACATGGGCGGGGGCGCGATCGCGGCCACGATCGGCGACGCCCACGTCGTCGAGCAGATGCTCGTCCGGCACTCGATTCTCGCCGGGAACACGCTGAACGGCGCCCCGAGCGACATCTTCACCGGATCGCTCATGCACTTCGCCAGCGACGGCTACAACCTCGTCGGCGCGCTGGACGCGAGCCAGATCCTGGTCCCGGTCCCGCCCTGGTGGTCGCTCTCGCGCCGGCACTGGCCCAAGGTGGGCGACCAGGAGGGGGTGCCGCTGTCGGCCGCGGTGGCACTCGACGGGATCGCGTTCGACGACGCGATCGTCTCGGTGGGCGCTCGACGCCGGCGGGCCCGCCGTGCTCTGGTACCCGCCGGGAAGCGCGGCGCGCGACCAGGTCCCCGACAGGCGCTACCGGGTCCCCGTCGTCATGGCGCAGTACCAGGTCGAGCGGGGCCACGAGGACCGGTTCCTCGTCGCGGTGCTCGAGCGGCTCCGCACCGAGTACGCGGCCGAGCTGGGCGACGACTTCGGCGAGGAATTCGGCGACGTCTCCGGGATCCCCTTCGTGCCGACCCCCGAGACCTGGCCAAGCGAGCCGGCCAACGCGCCGTGGATCCGGTTCTGGCGCGACCTCGACGCGGCGATCGGCGGCCGGCTCGGCGACGCGGGCCTGGCGGACGGGTTCTGGGGCACGTTCGACGCGTTCCCGCCCGACGCGGGGTTGAAGCTGAGCCGGCGACTGCTCAACCGGTTGGTTCAGCCGACCCAACTCGACCAGCGTGGCGAGCGGCGCCCGGCCGGCGGGCGCGGCGACATCGGGGCGATCGAGCGCTGAACAGTCGGTCGCGGCGGTCGGGCGCTAGCCTGCGCCGCCGCCGCCGCCGCCCGAGCCCCCGCCCCCGCCGCCGGAGGCACCGCCGCCCGCGCCCACACCGGAGCTCTGGGCCGAGGCGACGATCCCCGCGAACGACCCGAGGGCCGTGCCGAGGCCGCCTGCGCCGCCGGCTCCACCGGACCCATCGCCGCCCGCGATCGCCCCCGCGTACCAGCCGTAGTAGCCGGCGGCCTGCTCGCGCGGCAGGCGGTCGACGAGCGCGGCGAACTCCTTCGAGACCCCGAGCCCGATCGCCAGCGCGAACGCGGTCCCCCACTCGCCCGCCGCGAAGCGCGGCGCGAGCCCCGACTTCGACTCCTGCTTCACGCGCGCGGCCCACGCCTTCCAGGCGTCGTATTCGCGCTGACCCTCGCGCGTGCGCCGCCGGAAAGCGATGGTGAAGACCGCGACCACGACGCCGCCGATCAGCGCCGGGAGCGCGGGGGCGGGAGCGCGGGTCCAGGCGATCAGCGCCGCCGCGGTCGTCAACAGCAGGGCGGCGATTCCCAGGTTGGCGGCGATCGCTCCGGTCGGGCGGGGCTCGAACGCCGGGTGGCCCGCATCGGCTTCGTCCACCAGCGCCTTCCAGCCCGGGAACCAGCTCGTGATGCGCTCGCCCGACCGGCGCGCGGCGCCCTGCAGGTCGCCGAGGTCGATCTGCTGGCCCGACGCTCCGAGGCGGCGCAGGAAGTCCAGCAGCTCGGACTCGAACGGCGCCAGCCGGTCGGAGGCGCGGGGGGTGAGGCGCATCCAGTAGTGCGGCGTGCTGTGGTGCCAGCTCACGTCGGCGCGGTCCTCGCTGATCGACAGGTGGCCGCGCCGCGCGAGGTCGGCGATCGTGGCTCCGAGCGCGCGCGCGTCGACCGTCCCGTGCACCAGGCGCGCCACCAGCGCCGGCGGACGGTCGGACGGGCGTTCGCCGGGCGCCTGCGTCGGCGTGACCGCGTGCGGCGCCGCGCTCCTGCGGAACAGCACGAAGGACGCCGCCAGGCCGAGCGCCGCCAGCACGCCCGAGATGATCAGCGCCGGGCGGCGGCGCGCGGCGACTGCCTTCGCCTGGGCCCGCGCCTGGTTGGCCTCGTCGGCCCAGCGCCCCTCCTCGGCCAGGATCGCGTCCAGCCGGGGCCCGTCCGCGCTCTCGGCCAGGCCGGGCACGGCCGACGGCGGGAAGACGGCACGCCCCTCGAAGAAGGTGCGTCGCGGCAGCGGGGCGACGTCGAACCGCACGCTTCCCTCGGGCTCGATCCGGACCGCGCCGTAGAGCGGGCCGTGGGCCCAGGCGCGCAGGTCGGACGCTGCCACCGGCTCGGCGAAGCGCAGGCGCGCGGTCACGGCGCCGATCGTCCGGTCCCAGTCGTCGCCGAGGAACTGGTGGTAGAACTGCGCCACCTCGGGGCCGCGCGTCACCGCGCCGGTGAAGGTGTACGAGAGCGTGAAGGCACGGCGCTCGTCCCTCGCCCGGTAGTACCAGGTGACGTGGACGGTGTCCGGCTTCCGCTCGACGCGGAAGGTCCCCGGCTCCTCGCCGTCGCCGGGTGCGTAGGGAACGCCGGCCTCCGCGACCTCGATCCGGTCGATCGACTGCCCCGGAGCGAGCGGAATGTCGCGGTATGCGTAGCGGAAACTGCCGCGGTAGTCGTAGACGATCGTCTCGACGAAAGACGTGCGGCCGTCGGCCAGCACGAGCGCGTCGACGTCGACCTCCGGCACGCTGTACTTCTTGTCGGCGAACGCGGGAGACACCGCGGCGAGCAGCGCCGCCGCCGCGATCGCTCCCAGGACCAGCTGTCGTCTCATCGGGGTCCTCGTGCTGGACCGGCCGACGCTGCGCGCGGGCCGCCCTCAGAACAGTTCGGCGTACACGGTCTCGCTGAAGCCGACGACCAGCGTGGCTCCGACGCGGAACGTCGGCGCGCGCAGGTTGCCGGTCGGCCCGAGCAGCACCGCGAGCAGCTCGTCGTCGCTCGGCCGGTCCTTGCGGAGGTCGTAGGAGACGATCCGGGAGCCCCGGGCCGCGATCACCCGGTCGACCCCGCGGGCGAGCGCCAGCGCCTCCCTGCGGCCCAGCTTCGTCCGGCCGGCGTCGACCTCTTCCGCCACCTTCACGCCGCGCGGCTCAAGGAACCCCTGAGCCTTCTGGCAACTCGTTCATCCCTTGCGCCGGTAGTACCAGTCGATCGTGCGGGTCATGGCCGTCCCCTTCCGCAACGATCTTACCCCCGGCGGGCCGGCGTCCCGCCGGCGGCGAGAAACGTCGCGAGCGAGCGGTCCGCGCCGTGTACGTGACCGGCCAGCCAGTCGCGCAGCAGGTGGATGCTGTCCAGCGTCCAACGGGTGACGCCGACCGCGTGCCGCCGCTTGAGGTCCTCGAGCAGCTGGATCGCGTGGTCGTGCTCGCGGGCGTGCACCTCGCGCTGGGGAAAGCGGTGCCGTTCCATGAGCAGCTGTTCGGAGAGGAAGTGGGCGCGGAGGTACTCGATCAGGCGGCCCATCGCCGCGTCGACCTCCGCCGCCTCGCGTCCCGCAGCGACGGCCTCGGCGACCGCGTCGACCATCTCGAACTGGGCCCGGTGTTCCTCGTCGAGCCGGTCGTGGCCAAGCGCGAGCACGCGGCGGTCGGGGGCGGCGGACGACGGCAACGGCAGCATCGGAACCTCCCGTCTTACTCGCTTGCGGAGGCGAGTATGCTCCCCTCCGCCAGCGCGCGCGAACCGTGCGGCCCGCCGCCCGCCCATGGGAAGATGCCGCTCGTGAAGGCGATCGTGATCACGCGGCCGGGGCCGCCCGAGGTGCTGGCGCTCAGCGACCTGCCCGACCCGGCTCCGGGCCCTGGCGAACTGCTCGTCGCCGTCCGGGCGACCGCGGTCAACCGGGCCGACCTGCTGCAGCGCCGTGGCCTCTACCCCGCGCCGCCGGGTGCGCCGGCCGAGATCCCGGGGCTCGAGTTCGCCGGAACGGTGCTGGGCGGCGACCTCGGCGGGACGCTCTTCCGGACCGGCGACCGGGTGATGGGGATCCTCGGCGGCGGCGGCTACGCGGACCGGCTCGTCGTGCCGGCCGGGCAGTGCCTCCCGATCCCGCCGTCGCTCTCCTTCGAGCAGGCGGCCGCGGTCCCGGAAGCGTTCCTGACCGCCTTCGACGCGCTGGTGCTGCAGGCCGGGCTCGACTCCGGAGAGGTGCTGCTGGTGACCGCGGCCGCGTCGGGCGTCGGAACCGCGGCCGCGCAGGTGGCGCGGGAGGTCGGCGCGCTCGCGATCGGCACCCTGCGCACCGCCGCCAAGCGCGCGCGGGTCGAGCAGCTCGACCTCGGCTACGTCGCGCTGCTCGACGCCGGGGCCCCGGACCTGGGGCCGCAGATCCATGCGGCGTCGGCCGGGCGCGGAGTCAGCGTCGTGCTCGACCTCGTCGGCGCCGCGTGCTGGCCGCTGGCACTCGACGCGCTGGCACCGCGCGGGCGGATCGTCGCGGTCGGCACGATGTCCGGCGCGCGCGTCGAACTCGACCTGGCGCTGCTGATGCGGCGGCGCGCGACGCTGATCGGGACCGTCCTGCGCTCGCGCACGGCAGCGGAGAAGGCGGCGCTGACGCGCGCCTTCGCGGAGCGGATGCTGCCGGCGCTGGCGGCCGGGCGGTTGCGCCCGGTGGTCGACCGCGTGATGCCGCTGGCCGAGGCGGCCGCGGCGCACGCGCTGCTCGAGCAGAACGACACGCTCGGGAAGGTCGTACTGCTGGTCGGTCCTCCGGACGGCGACGCTACTCGCTGACCGCGATGAAGAGCTGCGTTCCCGACGAGCCGGCCGCGGTGCCTCCCAGGGCGACGACGCGCGCGACGCGCGAGCCGTCGTGGTTCCGGGCGGTGAGCATCCTCCCGGCCGCGCCGCCTGCGCTGCCCGACGCCCCGTAGCCGTCGGGCCCGGTCACCTCGAACCCCGCCGCGGCGAACTGCTCGCGGTACCAGGCGAGCGCGTCGTCCGGCGTCCCGTCGGCAGTCACCGCGAAGACCGCGGCCCCCTCGAACTCGGCCGGGAGGCCGGGAATCCCGGACGCCCCCACGCCGGTTCCGTAGCCGCCGGTCCCGGGAAAGACCGGCAGCCAGTCGGGCGCCGGGCCGGCGGCGCCGAGGTGGGACACCTTGCCGTCCTTCTCGACGGTCAGCCCTCCCTCCCCGGCGGCGATCTTCACGTCCCGGCCGCCGGGCCGCTTCAGCTCGAACTTCCCTTCCTTCAGCCGGGTCAGGTCGACCGTCGACTCCTCGCCCGTCTTCCGGTTGCGGACGAGGTAGCGGCCATCGGCCTGGCGGGTGATCTCCAGCTCGGGGTTCAGGCGGGTGATCCACTCGACGGCCTTGGCGGCGGGGTCCCTGGCGACCTCCTCCGCGACCTGCGAGGCCTTCCGGACCGCGAAATAGCCGGCCACCCCGACCAGCGCCACCACGATGAGCGCGACCAGTGCGACGGCGACGAGGATCTTGGCCAGGACGCCACCCCGCTCGCCACGCCGGGCCGCGGGCCCGCGAGAGGAAGGAAGCGCGCCCGGCTGCGGATAACCTCTTCGGCTCACTGATTCGTCTCCTTATGTAAGGTCCGGCTCCTGGTTTAGGATCGCGCATCTTTCCGATTCCGTCAGGAGCCCCCCTCATGGCCTACAAGACGATCCAAGTCCCGGAAGGCGACAAGATCACCCTCAAGGACGGCAAGCTCACCGTGACCGACCGGCCGATCCTGCCCTTCATCGAGGGCGACGGCACCGGCCGCGACATCTGGCGGGCCTCGGTCCGCGTGCTCGACGCCGCGGTCGCGAAGGCCTACGGCGGCAAGAAGAAGATCGCCTGGATGGAAGTCCACGCCGGCGAGAAGGCCTTCAACAAGTTCAACACCTGGCTCCCGGACGAGACGGTGGACGCCTTCCGCGAGTACCTCGTCGGGATCAAGGGGCCCTTGACGACGCCGATCGGCGGCGGGATCCGCTCGCTCAACGTGGCGCTGCGGCAGCTGCTCGACCTGTACGTCTGCCTGCGCCCCGTGCGCTGGTTCGAGGGCGTCCCCTCGCCGGTGAAGCACCCCGAGAAGGTCAACATGGTGATCTTCCGCGAGAACACGGAGGACATCTACGCCGGGATCGAGTTCGAGGCCGGCACGCCCGAGCTGAAGAAGATCCGGGACTTCCTCGGCCAGAACTTCCCCGACCTGTTCAGGAAGATCCGCTTCCCCGACAGCGTCGCGATCGGCATCAAGCCGGTCTCGCGCGAGGGGACCGAGCGGCTGGTCCGCGCGGCGATCCTCTACGCCCTCGAGCACAAGCGCAAGAGCGTCACCTTCGTGCACAAGGGCAACATCATGAAGTTCACCGAGGGGGCGTTCCGCAACTGGGGCTACGAGCTGGCCGAGCGCGAGTTCGGCGACCGCGTCTACACCTGGGAGCAGTGGGAGCGGACCAAGAAGGACAAGAGCGAGGAGGCGGCCAACGCCGAGCAGAAGGCCGCGCTCGGGGCCGGCCGGCTGCTGATCAAGGACGCGATCGCCGACATCACGCTGCAGCAGGTCCTGACCCGTCCCGACGAGTTCGACGTGGTCGCGACGCTGAACCTGAACGGCGACTACCTCTCCGACGCCCTCGCCGCGCAGGTCGGCGGGATCGGGATCGCGCCGGGCGGCAACATCAACTACATCACCGGCCACGCGATCTTCGAGGCGACGCACGGCACGGCCCCCAAGTACGCCGACCTCGACCGGGTCAACCCGGGCTCGGTCGTCCTCTCGGGCGAGATGATGCTGCGCCACCTCGGCTGGAGCGAGGCGGCCGACCGGGTGATCAAGGGGCTCGACGGGGCGATCGCGGCCAAGACCGTGACCTACGACTTCGCGCGGCAGATGACCGGCGCGAAGGAGATCAAGTGCTCGGAGTTCGGTGACGCGGTCATCTCGCACATGTGAGTCACAGGGCGGGGCCGGCCGTCGCGCCGGCCCCGCGCCCCCGTCAGACGTCGTTCGACTGCTTGTTCCGGACGAGGTAATAGCGGGCCGTGCCGGCCGGGGGAATCACGGCGTCGCTGTAGGTCGTTCCGGCCGAACCGCCGATCGGATCGGTCGTCGTCCGGCCGGTGTTGAAGGTCCGGTCGTTGGCCGCGATCTCCACCTTGAACGTCCCGTCGCCGCCGGTCCAGGACAGGCTTGCCGCGGCCGCGCTGCGGATCGCGCTGAGCACGATCAGCCGCGACACCTTGAGCGTCCCCGACATCCCGGGGACGCCGTTGTGGTTCGGGTTGTCGTGCTGGCGGCAGTAGAAGCCCCACTGCGAGTCGGCCGGGAAGGCGCTCGCCCCGAAGCTGCAGGTGGCGTCGACGTTCGGGCTGGGGGGGCCCGTCACGTTGCCGGTGTCCCACTTGCAGGCCGGCGGCGCCGGGTTCGCGCACGAGTTCACTCCGTCGTCGGGGCAGGTGTCGCTGGCCGCGCTGTGCGGCCCCCCGGTCGCGTCCCAGAAGATGCAGTCCCCGGGCTCGATGACCGGCCGCGACGGCGTGAAGCTGAAGCTGGCGACGGCGACCCTGAGGGTGCGCGGGGCGGCGAGGCTCTGGCACGCGGCGGGCGGCGTGGCCGACCCGGCGCAGTTGGACGTACGGCAGGTGGTCTGGGCGCGCGCGGCCGGCGCGGCAAGAGCGAGGGCGGCCAGCGAAGCCGCGAGGGTGAGCGGAAGCGGGTGGCGCATCGTAGATCCTCCTGTTGCGGGCCCGGCACGGAGGCCGGCCGTTACGGATTGCGGCGGTGGAAAGCGGAGCGGTCGAAGGTCCTCACGATGTTGAAGCCCAGCCGGAACTCTCCCTCGCCCCAGTCGAGTTCGCCGCCCGGCGCGTAGAGGCTGGTGTGGGTCCCGTTCGTGTTGGTGAGCACGAGCCGGAAGACGTGGCGGGCGGTGAAGATCGAGAAGGCGATCGACCCCGACTGGTAGGGCGCATCGACGCCCGCCAGCTGGCCGATCCACTCGCCGGTCAGCGCGAGGTAGGAGTTGAGCCACAGCTCGCCGCCCAGTCCCAGCGCGACGGTGCCGTCGGTGTCGTCGGGATCGAACGGATCGGTGCGGGTCGCGATCATCGGGACCGCCAGCAGCGACACGCGCTCGCCGAAGCGCCGCGCCAGCGGCAGCGAGAGCGAGACGCGGTTCCGGTTGGCCGCGTTGCGGTCCTGCAGGTACTCGTAGCCGAGCACGGCGGAGAACGACAGCGGCGCGCCTCCCGGCCGTTGCTGGACCAGGGCGTACTTGCCGTACGCTTCCCAGTCCTTGAAGAGGTTCGTGCGCCGCAGCCCGAGATCGACGCGTTCCCCCAGCCCCGCCGCGACGCCGAACGAGATCCACGCTCCGCCGTCGAGCCCGCCCAGGTCGTACCAGCCGGCCTCCTTCACCGACTCCTTGAAGCGGTGCAGGAAGCGCATCTCGAGACCCGAGGCGCCGAGCGTCTCGGTCGTCGGGAGGTTGATCAGGTGGGTGTCCTGGAAGATCGGGACCGGGCGCTCGTCGTGCGGCGCCGGCGCGGTGGCGGCCTGTTCGGCAATCGGCGGGACCGGCTCGGGATCGCCCCACACGGCCGGATCGAACGACCCGATCCAGTCGCGCAGCACCGCCTCCTCGCCCGCATCGAGCGGCGGCGCGTGCATCGGCATCCGCGGACCGCGGGTGCGCCCTTCGGTCGGCGGCAGCGTCTTCAGGAAGAGCGCGCTGCGCTCGGGATGGCCGGGATCGACGAGGAGGAGCCCAGGCTGGGTCCGGGAGGGGACGTTGACCGTGGACCGGGACAGCCTTCGGGGGGTGAGATCGAGCCCGGCCTCGGGCTCCTCCTCGCCATGGCAGTTGCCGCAGCGCGCGGCTACCAGGCGCTGTGCGGCGGCGTAGGCCGCGGCTTCGGTGGTCGCGGCGGCGGGGAACGCCGAGCCCGCCAGCAGGGCGCGGCCAGCGCGGCCAGCGCGACCGGCCCGGAACGGGCCGCGGCGCGGGCGCGCGGACGTGCCGGCGCCGCGCACGGCGCGTCAGTTGTTCGGCGCGCCGTCATCGATCCACTCGCGGATGACATCGATCTCTTCGGCCGAAAGAGCGCCACCGACCGGCATCCGGTCGCCGACGATGCCGCTCCCGGTGATCTTGTGGACCAGGTAGGAGCTGCCGCTGGCACCGGGCTCGATCCGGAGCAGCGGCGGCAGTTCGCGGCTCGGCACGCCGACCGCCCCGAGCGCGGGATCGTAGAGCCGGCCCGGCTCCAGCGAGAGGTTCATCTCCGGGCTCGCGCCGCCGTGACAGGGGACGCAGTTGAGGGTGAGGATCGGCTGGACCTGGCGGCTCAGGCTGATCGTGCCGCCGGAGGGGTCGAGCGGGTCGGGGAAGATGCGCGGGTCGGCGTTCCTGCAGCCGGCGCCCGCGAGCAGCGTTGCGAGCGCGACCAGCGGCGGGAGCGGTCGTCGCCGCGTGCAGCCGACGGAATCGTTGTGCGCTGCGGGCACCCGTTCCCCTCCCCTCACGACTGGAGAGCGAGGATGCGGGGCCCGCGGACCCGGCGTGTGTGACCTGGGTCCGCTGACTTAGGAGTCAGTCCGCAATCGCACTCAGCAGCAGCTCGAGCGCCTCGCGGTAGCCGTCGGCCCCCTTCCCGTCGACGGCCGCGACGCAGGCCGGCCGCACGACGCTGACCTGCCGCCAGGCCTCGCGCTCGGCGAGCCGCGACAGGTGGACCTCGACCACCGGCTTGCCGAAGTCGAGCAGCGCGTCGAGCAGCGCGTAGCTGGTGTGGGTGAAGGCGCCGAGATTGACGAGCGCCCCGTCGACCGTGCCGGCGTGGTGCTGCAGCGCGTCGATCAGCGCCCCCTCGTGGTTCGACTGGACGAAGACCGTGCGTGCCCCGCGCTCGGCGGCCCAGGCCGCGACGCGCGCCTCGAGCTGGGGCAGCGTGAGCGTGCCGTAGTGCGCCGGGTCGCGCCGCCCGAGACGGTTGAGGTTGGGGCCGTGCAGGACGAGCAGCGTCCGCGGGGTCACGCGAGGTCCTCCGCCAGCAGGGCGCCCACCGTCGCCGACGGCACCGGCGCGATCACGACCTCGCCCGAACGCACCGGCAGCACCCAGGGCTGCTCGCCGCCGGCCCGCTTCTTGTCGTGCGCCAGCGCCTCGGCGAGCGTCTCGCGCTCCGCCGCGTCGAGCGCGGGAAGCGCCGAGGGCAGCCCGAGCGCGTGAAACAGGGCCGGGATACGGTCGAGCAGGGGGCGCTCCTTCAGGACGCCGGCGCGATCCGCCAGCTCGAGCGCGAAGACCGTGCCGATCGCCACCGCTTCGCCGTGTCCCAGCGGCGCGGTTCGGGCCCGGGTCGCGGTTTCCAGCGCGTGGCCGAGCGTGTGGCCGAGGTTGAGCTTGCGGCGCTCGTCCTTTTCCTCGAGGTCGCGCTCGACGATCGCCAGCTTGACGCGCGCGGCGCGGCTCGCGACCTCCTCGAGCCGTGGCAGCGGCCATCCTTCCTCGCGCGCCGCCCCCTCCTCGATCGCCTCGAGCAGCGCGGCATCGCCGATCAGGGCGCTCTTGACCGCCTCGGCCATCCCGGCGGCGATCTCCGCCGGCGGCAGCGTGAGCAGGAACAGCGGGTCGAGGTGCACGCGGTCCGGGAGGCGCACGGTGCCGACCGCGTTCTTCGCCCCCGCGAGGTTGATCCCGTTCTTCCCGCCCAGCGCGGCGTCGAGCTGCGCCAGGAGCGTCGTCGGCAGGAGCGCCAGCGGCACGCCGCGCTTGAAGGTGTCGGCAGCGAGGCCGGCCAGGTCGGTGATCGTCCCGCCGCCCGCGGCCCAGAGCGGCATGTCCTTGTCGAGGCCGGCCTCGAGCAGCGCGCTCCAGACGCGCGCCAGCGTCTCCGGCGACTTGGCCGGCTCGCCGCCCGGGATCTCGAGCCAGGCCAGCCCGCCGGGCGCGTGGGAGGCGAGCGGCCCGCGCAGCGCGTCCCGGTGGCAGGCCGGCAGGTGCGCGTCCCAGAGCATCGCGGCGCGCAGGACCGGCGGAAACGGCAGGGCCCCTCGTCCGACCGTGACCCCGCGCGCCGACGGCAGTTCGGGCGCCAGGGGCCGCGCGCGGTCGGCCCACGGCCCGGCATCGTCGGCGTAGAGCGCGCGCAGCACGCTCACCGCGACGTCGCGCGGCCCGCTGCCGCCGGTGTCGAGGCGGACGTCGGCGCGGGCGTACCCCGCCGCGCGCTCGCGCCGCAGGTCCTCGAGCCGCGCGATGCGATCGGCCGCACTCGCCAGCAGCGGGCGCGCCGCGACTTCGTGCGCGGCGAGGCGCGCGGCGAGGTCCTGCGCCGGCGCGTCGAGGTGGACGATCGCCGCGCGCCGCGCCAGCGCCTCGGCCAGCGGGGCGTTCTCCAGCGTCCCGCCGCCGACCGCGAGCACCTCCGGCCAGGCGTCGGGCGGCCGGGCCAGCCAGAGCCGGGCCGCACGCTCTTCGGCCGCGCGGAAGGCCGGCTCGCCGGCGGCGAAGAGGGCCGCGATCGAGCGCTGCTCGAGGAGCTCGATCCGCGCGTCGAGGTCGACGAAGGCGCGCTCGAGCATCGCGGCCACGAGCCGGCCGACGGTCGTCTTCCCCGAGCCCATCGGGCCGGCCAGGACGAGATCGCGGCGCGCGCTCACCGCTCGCGGTCCTTCGGCCAGCGCGGCAGCCGGCCCCGGTATGCGGCGAGCGCGGCGAGCAGGTCGGACAGCGCGTCGCCGCCGAACTTGTCCAGCAGCGCGTCGGCCAGCACGATCCCCGCGACCGCTTCGGCGATCACCGTCGCCGCCGGGACGACGGTGACGTCGCTGCGGATGTAGCGCCCCTCGACCGCGCGGCCGGTGTCGAGATCGACCGAGGGCAGCGGGCGCTTGAGCGTCGAGATCGGCTTGAGCGTCAGCCGCACGACCAGCGGCTGGCCGTTCGTGACCCCGCCTTCCAGCCCGCCGGCGCGGTTGCTCTCGCGCCCCAGGCCGGACCCGGCGCGGGCGATGACGTCGTGAGCGTCGTGCCCGAACGACCGGCCGGCGGCGAGCGCGTCGCCCAGCTCGACCTCCTTGACGGAGGGGATCGCAGCCAGCGCCGCGGCCAGCCGCGCGTCGAGCCGCCGGTCGTGCTGGACGTAGCTGCCGAGGCCGGGCGGCAGGCCCCAGACGATCAGCTCGACCCGGCCGCCGAGCGTCTCGCCCTGCGCCGTGGCCTCGTCGATGCGGGCCACCATCGCCTTCGACGCGACCGGGTCGGCGGCGGCGACGGGCGACGCGTCGCGCGCCTTTTCCAGCCGGTCGGCGGCGGTTGCGGCAGCAGCTGCGGAGCCGTCCGGGCCGCCCGCGGCACCCGGCCCGCGCGCCGCCGCGGAAATCCCGCCCAGCTCGATCACGTGCCCCGCGAGCCGAGCGCCGGCCAGCTCCAGCAGCCGGCAGGCGGCCGCGCCGAGCGCGACGCGCATCGCGGTCTCGCGCGCCGAGGCGCGCTCGATCACCGGGTTGGCGTCGGCGAAGCCGTACTTGAGCATCCCGGCGAGGTCGGCGTGCCCGGGACGAGGGACGGTCTTGCGCACCGTCGTGCGGCCCTGGCGGTTCGAGCGGTTCTCGATCAGCACGGCCAGCGGCGCGCCGGTCGTCTCGCCCTTCCAGACCCCGCCGACCAGCTGCGGGCGGTCGGCTTCGAAGGTCATCCGCTTGCCGCGGCCGTAGCCGCCCATCCGGCGCTTCATCCGCGGCGCGAGGTCGCGCTCGGTCAGCGGCATCCCCGCCGGCAGTCCGTCGAGGATCCCGACCAGCACCGGGCCGTGCGATTCCCCGGCGGTGAGGTACCGAAGCGCCATCCGTCCTCCGTCCCGGGAGAATACCCCATGAAAACCCGCGCCGAGACCGACGTCCGGGAGCCCATCGAGGCCCCCGCGGGCCGGTGCTGAATGGCGTCTGGCGGCGATGCGGGGCGGCATTGTCCGCGCCTCCGCGTCCGATCCCCGCGGAGGCTCGTCATGCTCCGCGCAGGGGGCGAGGCTGGCCCTACCCGGCGAGCGCCGCGAGAATCCCGGGGTCCGAACAGGCGACGTCGGCGCTAGGATCTCCGCACTCGACGCGCGCCTCCGGCCGGCCCGATCGCAGCTCCGCCCGCAGCCGGTCCGGGAGTCCGTCGCCGAGCAGAGGGAGGACCGATGTCACGCCACATCGTCTGCGCGGCGCTCGCCGCGCTTGCACTCGTCGCCACGCCCGCCATCGCCCAGCAGGGCGCTCCCGAGATGACTCCGGAGCAGAAGGCGGAGATGGACGCCTACATGAAGGCCGGCACCCCGGGAGAACCGCACCGGCTGCTGGCAGCGTCCGCCGGTACGTATGACGTCAAGGTCCGGAGCTGGCAGGACCCGGGGGCGCCGCCGATGGAGGAGACCGGGACCGCGGTGCGGACCGTCGATCTCGACGGCCGCGTCGTGATCGAGCGCTTCAACTCCAAGATGATGGGGATGCCGTTCACGGGCCTGAGCCTGACGGGCTTCGACAACGTCTCCGGCAAGTACTGGGCGACCTGGACCGACAGCATGTCGACCGGCCTGATGGTCAGCGAGGGGACCTGCGACGAGAAGCACAACTGCACCTTCTCGGGCAGCTGGAACGACGCGATCAAGAAGGGTCCGGTCAAGTCGCGCATGACGACGCGCCGCACCGGGCCCGGCACCGAGGTCTTCGAGATGTACGCACCGGGCCGCGACGGGAAGGAGATGAAGATGATGGAGATCACCTACACGAAGAAGTAGGCGGTCTCGGCGATCCGGGGGCAGCTGCTGCCCCCGGATCGCCCTCAGGACGTCGCCGCGCTCGGCCTGCGCGGACGGCTTCGGGTCGGGGGGGATCGCGCGCTTCGCTGCCGCGAGCGCGGCGGCCTCGCACGCGCTGGCCGGCTCGATCGCAGCAGTACTGCCCCGGAAGTGCGGCGTGCCCGGGTCAGGTGAAACGGCCTTCAGGCGCAGCTTCATGACCTGAAGGTCGTGCCCCGGCCCGCTCCGGGCCGAATGGGTTTCGTCGACGTCCGTGAACAGATCCGATCCGAGGCCCATCGAACGGGAGGACCCCGGTTCGCCTGCAATCCCGCCCCGGCAACGGCCGCGCGGCGCACGCTCCACGCAGCTGGAGTGGGGGTGCAATGATGACCGAAATGGCCGACCGTTCCCGGGATTGGTCGGCGCAGGCCGAGCAGGACCTGCAAGCCGCGGCGTCCCTGGCGCAGGCGGGCCACCACGAGTGGGCCTGCTTCGTCTGCCAGCAGGCCGCCGAGAAGGCGGTGAAGGCGGTCCACCTCGCGCGCGGGCAGGAGTCGTGGGGACACCGGGTCGCGCGCCTGCTCCAGGAACTGCGAGACGCTCCGGCGGAACTCGTCGAGTCGGCCGGTCGCTCGATGCTCTCTACATCCCGACGCGCGACCCCAACGGCCACCCCGAGGGGGCGCCATTCGAGCAGTACGGTCCGCTCCAGAGCGGCGAGGCCCGGCGCCTCGCGCGCGCAGGTCGTCGACCATGCCCGTTCGCAGGTACCCTGACCGCGCGACGGTCGGCCGGGCGCTCGCGGCGTGGGCCGACGAGCAGCGGCGCCTGCGGCCCGAGCTGCTGCGGCTGGGGGTCTTCGGCTCCTTCGTGCGCGGCGACTGGGGGGTCGGTTCGGACCTCGACCTGATCGTCGTGGTCCGCGTCCACCGGCTGGAAGCTCGACGCTGGCCCGTTCCCCGGCTGGAAGGACGTGCCGGGCTGGTGACGTGCTACCAGGCCCACTCGAGCGACAGCGTGTAGCTCCGCGGCGCCTGGTAGCCCACGGCGCTGCCGTAGTCCGGGTTGCCGACGCAGCTCAGCAGTTCGAGGTAGTCGTAGTAGGTTTGGGCGGCCTGGCGATTGAACACGTTCGTGACGTCGAGCCCCAGCTTGAGACTGGTGTCCCGGATCGGAATCGCCCACCCGGCGTGGAGATCGAGCGTGATCAGGTCCGGCGTGCGGCCCAGGTCTCCGCGGGTGACGGCGTCGTAGTCGCCCAGGATCCAGCCGGGCTCCCCGGGCCCCGCCAGCCGGTACAGCCCCGCCTCGAAGTCGTAGAAGAGGTAGCGCGGGTCGGTCCCCGGCAGTTCTCCAGCGTTCCCATAGTTTGGGTGGGCCAGGAGCGGCGTCCGCGGCACGCCGGAGGCCCACTGGAACGCCCCGGCCAGCTCGAAGCCGTGGTTGAAGAACCAGGACCCGAAGATGTTCAGGACGTGCGGCCGGTCGGTGTTGAGTGGTCCGGCCTGGTACTGGCCGTGAATCAGGGGCGTGTCGGGGAAGTCGAACAGCGAGGTGATGTTCGGGTCGGCCTGGCCGTTGTCGTTCCGGTAGAGGCCCTCGTAGTTGCCGCGCAGGCGCGCGTAACGGTAGTTGGCGGTCAGCTGCCAGTTGTTCGACAGGCGCTTGTTGAGCAGGATCTCGAGCGCCTCGTAGTCGCGTTGCGGCTGGCCGAACTCCTCGGCCGTGCCGCCACCGAAGTTGCCGAGCGCGTACGGGCCGAAGGGCTTCGGCGCGTAGCCCGGGAACGGCAGCTCGGTCCTGTCGTCGTCCGGCACTTCGTCTCCGTCCCAGTCGATCCAGTAGTAGAAGTTCAGCACGCTCTCCGCGGGGGTGTAGTTGACGTCCTCGAGCACCCGGCCCTGCGTCCGGTAAATGCCGCGGACCTCGAGCGAGAGGTCTGGGCGCAGCAGCTGCTGCCAGCCCAGCGTCGCCTCGTCCATGTAGGGAAGGCGCGTGCCGTCCATCACGTAGCTCTGATTCAGGCCCGCGGCGTAGATGGGCCCGGGGGCCCGAGTCGTCAGCTGCGGATCGGAGAACCGCATCTCTCCGAGGTAGGTGCTCTGCGAGAACTGGCGCGCCGCCAGGTCCGCCGGCACGCGCTCGAAGTACCGCGCCGCGCTGGCGTAGATCTTCGTTTTGCCATTGCCGCCGGGGTCGAAGCTCACCCCCAGCCGCGGCGAGTACTCCGGCCGGAAAGAGTACTCGTGGGCGGGGTAGAAGGTCGGCGTGTCGGTGAAGAAGAAGGGATGGCGTTGGGGTCTCGATCGGCGAAATTCAAGGTGTAGTCGCCGGCTCCGCGCAGCGTCTGCGCCGTGGCCCGCACGCCCATCTTCAGGACCCAGTGGTCCCCGATCGACCAGGTGTCCTGGACGAACAATGCCCACTCGTAGCCCGTCGTCGGCCGATCCTCGCTGAACTGGACGTTGTCGGACCCGGTACTGTGGCGGACCCGTGGCGATGACGCAGGCGTCGCACCCGGGGATTCCGCCGAGGATGTCGACCCAGCCGCCCGAGAGTCCCCGCATGGTGAAGCTGGTTCCGTCGATGCGCGGGAATGAGTAGTCACGGCGCGGACCGGACCAGGCTTCCCCCTGCATGTACTGAAGGTCGAAGTACTCGCCCCCGAACCTGAGGTCGTGGTCTCCGAGGATCTTGCTCGCCTTGGCCGCGACGTCCCACGACCTGTCCTCGATCGGCCCGATGAACCCGGCTCCTCCCGCGTAGATGTCGACTCCGTAGGGCATCGCCCCGCCGAAGTACCACTCGCGGATCCCCCGATAGTCCCGGTAGCGGAAGTCGTCGACCGTCGACGTCTCCTCGAACGTGTTCCGACGGTAGGCGACCTGGGCCTCGAGAAACCAGTCGTCCCCGAGCACGCCGTCGTAGCTGGCCGAGTACTGCTGCGCCCCGTACTCGATGTCCGACCAGCCGCCGCCGTCCCCGAAGCTCGCCGCCTGTTTCGTGACCTCGGCGTCTCCCGTGCCGTCGCCGTCGGTGTCGGCCAGGCCCGTCATGATGATGTCGCCGTTCCGCAGGCCGTTGCGGCCGTCGCCCGTGGACGGATCGCCGAACGCGACGAACTCCACCCGCTGGCTGGCGGAGGCGTTCCAGGTCAGCTTGGCGGCGTAGTTGTAGCGCGTGCGCTCGATCTCGCGGCCCGGCGTCAGGGACGCAGGGTAGGGGTTCGCGTCGGGGTAGGTCGCGGCCGCACCCGGATCCAGCTCGAGGATCGGGTTCGTGACCCGCTGGATCGTGACCTGTCGCGTGGTGCGCAGGGGATTGAAGGCCGCGAAGGCGAACAGGCGGTCCTTGACCAGCGGTCCGCCCGCGGTCAACGCCAGGTTGGCTTCGCGCGACGCCTCCCAGTCGGTGTTGGCCGCCGCCCTCACGAACGACACCTCCTCACCGGCGCTGAACTCGGTCGCCGACGCGCGCACTGTTCCGGAGAAGTGGTTGGTGCCGCTCTTGATCACGCCGGTCACGATGCCGCCCAGCGCCTGGCCGTACTCGGCGTCGAACCCGGCGGTCTTGACCTGGACCTCGTCCAGGATGTCAGTCGTCACCCCGGCCCCGAGCGTGCCGTACACGAAGTTGTACGAGTTGACGCTGCCGAAGCCGGAGTCGGTGACGTTGACCCCGTCCACGATGTAGCTGTTCTCGAAGCCCGAGGACCCGCCGATCGACCAGTTGCCGTCGCCGGTGCCGAGGCCCGAGACGACGCCGGGCGCGAACATCACGGCATCGGTGAAATCGGACCCCGTCGGCTTGCCGGCGATCACCTGGTTGGTCTTGAACACCGACGTCAGCTCGATCTTCTTCGGGTCGACGAGCGGCGCCGAGGCCTTGAGCGTGACCTCTTCCTCTTTCCCGGCAGAAGGGCCAGCGGCTGCCGCGTCTGCACACCGGCGGCGATCACGACCTCGCCGCGCGCAAGGTCGCATGGCCTTCCATGGCGGCCTCGATGACATAGGATCCCGGCGGAAGGAAGCGGAACGAATAGGCCCCCGCGGCATCGCTCTGGACGACGCGCGAGCCTGCAGGTCCGGTCACCGTGATGGTCGCCCCGGCGATCGCAGACCCCTCCTGGTCGCGAACGATTCCGATCAGGGTGCCGGTCGTCGCCTGCTGGGCGGACGCACAGCGGAACGACCGCGGCGAGGCACGCCGCGGCGGCAGCGACTCGAAGGACGCGCATTGTCGTTCCCCCCGGACAGACACGGAGCCCCCGCTCCGTTGGCGCGAGTATGCGCGTGCCGACAGTCACCATCAACGGGTGCCAGGGTCTTGGCTCCGGAAGTGAACGAAGAATGATTCCTGAATATCTCAGGCGTTGACGAGACGTCCTCCGCGTATGATCTATCCATGGCACGCTGCCCCGCGTGCTTCGAGGGGGAGATCGGCCCGGGGGGGTCGTGCTCGTCGTGTGGCTATTTGGCGTCTGCGGTCACGGGTTCGCCGCTCACGCGTACCCGGACCGCGACGCGCGCCGGCTCCCCGCCCCGCGGGCAGCCCGGAGAATCCGGCACGTTCGCCCCCGGCCTCCTGCTGGGCGGCCGCTACCAGGTCGTGCGCCTGCTCGGCCGCGGCGGGATGGGCGAGGTCTGGCAGGCCTACGACCTCAAGCTCCAGGTCGAGGTGGCGCTCAAGTCGTCCTGCGCCCCGAGCGGGTCGGCGACCCGCGGATGCTGGAGCGCCTGCGCGGCGAGGTCCGCGCGGCCCGCGACGTCATCTCCCCCAACGTCTGCCGGATCTTCGACCTGGTCGAGGCAGGACGGGCGACGAGTGCGTGTCGATGGAGTACGTCGACGGGCACGACGCTGCTCGCAGGTGCTCCGGGAGCGCGGGCCGCTCGAGCTCCAGCGAGGCGACGGAGATCGCGCCGCAGTTCCTCGCCGGGCTGGAGGCGATCCACGAGGCGGGCCTGATGCACCGGGACGTGAAGCCGGAGAACGTCATGATCACCCGGGCCGGCCGGGTGGTCGCTGATGGACTTCGGCATCGCCAAGGGGTCGCAGGCGGACGAGCGGCGGCACGGTGGCCGGCACGCCGGCCTACATGGCGCCGGAGCAGGCGCGGGGCGGCGATCGACCCGCGGGCGGACATGTTCGCGGCGGGGATCGTGCTGGCGGAGATGGTGGCGCCGACGGGCGGAACGCCGGAGCGTGCGCGAGCGATCTGGCAGGCGGTGCGGCAGGACGCCGCCGCAGCTGCCGGACAGCCCGTGGCGGCCGGTGCTGCGAGCGCGCGGTGGCGGAGCGGCGCGAGGCGCGCTACGCCTCGGCGCGGGAGCTGGCGCGGGCGCTGGAGGAGGTGACGCAGCGGGTCGACGGGGCCGAGGACGCAGCAGCCGTACCCCGGGCCTGGCGTCGTTCACCGAGGCCGACGCCGAGTACTTCTTCGGCCGCGAGCTGGAGGTCGAGGCGCTCTGGCAGAAGCTGCGGCCGGCGCACCTGCTGGCGGTGATCGGGCCGTCGGGGGCGGGAAAGAGCTCGCTTCCTGCGCGCCGGGCTGATCCCGGCGCCGGCCGGAGGGCTGGCGGCGCGCTGGTCGTGCACGCCGGGGACGCGCCGTTCGCTGGCGCTGGCGCAAGCGCTGGCGCCCGAGTTCGCGGGCGACCCGCAGGCCGTCGCACGAGCTGCTGCGCTTCGAGGACGCCGGACGTGGCGCTGGCGCTGCTGCGCCGCTGGCGCGAGCGGCACGCCGAGGCGCTGCTGATCGTCGACCAGTTCGAGGAGTTGTTCACGCTCAACCCGCCGAGGTCCAGGCCCGCTTCGCGGAGCTGCTCGGCCGCGCTGGCGGTCGAGGCGGACGTCCACGTGCTGGTCTCGATGCGGGACGACTTCCTGGTCCGCTGTCACGAGCACCCGGCGCTCGGCCGATGTTCGCCGGATCTCACGCTGCTCGGCCCGCCGACCGGGGACGCCCTGCGCCGGGCGCTGGTCGAGCCGGCTCTGCAGTGCGGCTACCGCTTCGAGGACGAGGACCTGGCCGCGGAGATGATCGACGCGGTGGCCGGCGAGCGGGGCGCGCTGCCGCTGCTGGCCTTCGCCGCGGCGCGGCTGTGGGAGGAGCGCGACCGGAGCGCGGGCCTGCTGACGCGCGAGGCCTACGCGCGGATCGGCGGCGTGGCGGGGGCGCCTGGCGCAGCACGCGGAGACCACGGTCGAGCGGATCGGCACGGAGCAGCTGCCGCTCGTGCGCGAGCTGTTCCGCAACCTGGTGACGGCGCAGGGGACCCGGGCGGTCGCGCGACTACGACGAGCTGCTGTCGGTGTTCCGCGAGCAGCAGCGCCGAAGCGGAGACGGTGCTGCGCGGCCTGATCGACGCGCGCCTGCTGACGTCGAGTACGAGGAACGGCCGGCCGAACGACGCCGAGCGGCCGCGCCGGCGGGTGGAGATCGTCCACGAGTCGCTGCTGGCGGCCTGGCCGCGGCTGGTGCGCTGGCAGACCCAGGACGCCGAGGGGGCCGAGCTGCGCGATCAGCTGCGCCAGGCGGCCGCGACCTTGGGAGGAGCACGGCCGCGCCTCGAGACCTGCTCTGGACCGGCACCGCCTACCAGGAGTTCTCGGTCTGGCAGGAGCGCTACCCCGGCGGGCTGACGGCGACCGAGCAGGCCTTCGCCGAGGCGATGAAGGCGGAACGGCAGCGCCGGCGGCGCCGGCGGCGGATCGCGGTCACGACCCTGGTCTCGGTCCTCCTCGGCGGACTCCTGGTCGTCAGCGCCCTCTGGCGCCAGAGCGTGAAGGCGGAGCGAGCCCGCGAGACCGAGGCGCTCCACGCCCAGGCCAGCCAACTGCTCGCGCTCGGCCGGAACGAGCTCGCGCGCGACCCGGCGATCGCCCTCGCCTACGCGCGGAAGAGCCTCGAGCTGGCCGACACGCCCGCGGCGCGACGCTTCGCGGTCGAGGTCCTGTGGAAGGGCCCGATCGCTCGCATCGTCTCCCCGACCGCCCTCCCGGGGCTGCAGCCCGAAGAGACCGCGCGGTGGCTCGGCCAGCCCGTCTTCAGCCCCAACGGCGCGTGGCTCGCATTCCCCAACAACACGACCGGCCGCGCCCTGCTACTCCCGCGCGACGGGGGGACGCCGCGCTTCCTGCCACGCCCGCCGGACGGCAACGCGTCCGCGTTCGCGTTCGGCCCGCAGGGCGACCTGCTCGTCATGCCGGGCGGGGGGGCGAGCCTGCGCCTTCACTCCTTGCCCGATCTGCACGAGATCCGGAGCATCGAGCTGGGAGGCAGCCGCTCCAGGGGCTGGGTCTCGGACGGGGCGCTCTTCACGATGACGAAGACCGTCCGCGAGCGACCCGACGGAGCTGGTCCGGGCGTGGCCCCTTCCGGACGGTGAGCCGCGCACGATCGCACGGTTCGACCCGTCGGATCTCGTCGACTGGAAGATCGACCGGAACGCACGGTGGCTGATCCACGTGCGCGACCGGACGATCCTGCAGCGGCCGATCGGTCCGTCGGGCGCCGGGCCGGAGCGGGTCGTCGGGCGCCTCCCGTCGGACCTCGTGGGCCGGGGATCAGTACGTGCTGTTCTACGACCGCAGCGGGCTCTTCACGGCCGAGGAGAGCGGCGACATCCGTTTCTGGTCGCTGGAGGAAGGCGTCACGAACCCCGTGCGCGTGGTCCGCTCGCCCTGGGGAAAGCTGGGATCTTCCCCACGGACCGCGAGGCGTCGCTGCTCGTTCGCTGGACGCGCGGAATGAACCTGTCCCTGGTGGACCTCCGGGATCCGCCCGATACGCTGCCGGCTGAACTGCCGGTCGGGGTCGGCGTGGGCGTCTCGACCGAGTTCGACCCCGGCGGCCGATGGCTCGTCCTGATAAACGGTCAGACCCTCCGTTTCTACCCAGTCCGCGTCCCGCGCCGGCGCGTGATCCCGATCGTCGGCGGCGGCACCTGGGCCGTCGCGGTTCAGCCCGGACGGCCGGTGGCTCGCCTCCTGCACCATGGACCAGCCGGCGCGCCTCTGGCCCATGCACGACGGCGACGGAACGTCGCGCGACCTGCAACCGGCCTGCGGCTGCTGGGCCTTGCCTTCGACCCGTCCGGAACGAACGTCCTCGTCGGGACCGCGCAGGACCGGCAGAAGGGCCGCCCGGATGGCCGTGTCCTGCTCTATCCCGTCGCCGGCGGGCCGCCACGGCTGTTCCCGACGGGATGGGAGGGCGAGTCCGGCGTGTGGCACGTCGCCTACGATCGACCGGGCCGTCGTGCCGTCGCGTTCCCGGGCTTCGGGACGCCGACGCTGCGGGTCTGGGACCTCGCGTCGGGAGCGGGACGCACCTACCTGCTCGAACAGCTCACCGAGCTCCAGGCCTCAACCATCCTCGAGGCCGTCTTCGCGCCGGACGGCAGCCTGCTGGTCTCCTCCGGCGACGTCGTCCACCGGCTCGTGATCCCCGAGGACCCGGGTGGCACGGTGACGGCCGAAAAGCTCTTCACCGCGAAGGGCCGCACCCGCATCGCCCTCGGTCCGGACGGACGGACGCTCCTCGTCCTGGCAGCGGAAGATCCGAACCTACGGATATGACGGAATCCGAGAAGCTCGTGATCCTGGACCTCGCGACCGGCGCCTCGCGCGAGGTGACGACCCACGGCCGGCGCCTCTCCGTGGCGGTCCTCGATCCGACCGGAACGCTGATCATCAGCGGCGACTACGAAGGCGTCGTCCGCGTCGGCCCGATCTCGGGCGAAGAGCCCCACCTGCTCCTCGGAGCCACCTGGATGGTGGAGAGCCTCGCCGTCTCGCCGGACGGCCGCTGGGTCGCGGCCGCGGCCGGAGAGGAGATCTCCCTCTGGCCGATGCCGGACCTGGCGAAGCCCCCGCTGCACACGCAGCCGCTGCCGCAGCTCCTGGCGACCCTCGACTCCTTCACCAACCAGCGCGTCGTCGCCGATGCCGTCGAGCGCAACGGGCTGGAAACTCGACCTGGCGCCGTTTCCGGGGTGGAAGGACGTGCCGAGCTGGTAGCCGGCCACGACGGGCCGGCTCAGCGGTGCTGCCTGCTCCGCTCCAATGCCCGGACGTCAGCCCAGGTGCTGTTCGGCGCGCGGTGGCCCGCTTGGCCGCGAGCAGATCGTCGAGGCCGAGGATCTTGAACGGGACGCTGGCCCACCGCGCATGAAGACGCACGCTGCCAGGCTGCCGCGAACTCGACGCCCGGGATCGTGCGGAAGGTCTCGACTCGCGAACGGGTGCCACTCCCATCCAGACGATGTCGTCCGGCCCGGCGTCCTGAGCTCGGCAGAGCCGTCGCCGGGGCGCCGAAGGCACGGAGCGCCGCGAGGACGCGGCGCAAGTCTCCGGCTCCTCGCCGATCCAGAGTCCGAAGTTCTTCGTGAAGCGCGGCCGGCCGTGGAACGCGACGGCGTAGCCGCCGACGACGAGGTACTCGAGCGCTCGCCGCGGCGAGTGCCGAAGACAGTCCTCAAGTCGGGGTGGAGGTCCATCGTGGCCCTCGATTGCCCACGCCTCTTCGACCAGCTGCCACGCGGCGGCGAGCCGCACGGCGGGAGGCGCAGCGAGCCCAGAACTCGATCTCCGCGTCGAGAGCTTCTGCCCCGTGGCGGAGGCGCCTCGCTGTCCAACCCGGACGCGCGCTGGGGTCTTCTTCGAATGCCATGCAGCGGATTCTGGCAGAGGCGCATCGATCGGAAAGACCCTGGGTCGGCCACGATCCGCCCCGGAAACGGTGATCTGGCGCTCGCCGTGGTTCGCCGCTCGGACCGGCCGTTCATCGAGCGGGCGCGGGACTGGCCGCTCGAGACGCTCCCCGTCGACGCCGACCTGCTCGTCTACACGCCCGAGGAGCTGGCGAAGGCTCTCCGCCGGGAACACCCGGTTCGCGCGCGTGCTGCGCGAGGAGACGCGCTGGATCGTCGGGGGAGACGGCGAAGCGCCCCGCTCCTCCTGAGCGGGCCCGCCTCCCGTCCATCCACGACTGTCCCCTGGCGTAAGATCCCCCCATGGCGCGCTGCCCCGCGTGCTTGCAGGGGGAACTCGATCCCTCCGGTGCCTGCCCGTCGCTGCGGGCAGGGTGCGCACGGCGTGGGCCACACGCTCCCGACGCTGCACCCCGGCCTGCCGATCGACGCCGCGCCCGCGGCCGGCCATCCCGCCGCACCGCCGCGCCGCCGGCACCTTCCTCCCCGGCGCCGTCCTGGGCGGCCGCTACCAGGTCCTCCGCCCGCTCGGCCGCGGCGGGATCGGCGAGGTCTGGCAGGCGCTCGACCTGAAGCTGCGGGTCGTCGTCGCGCTGAAGACGCTGCGCGCCGAGTGGGCCGGCGGCAGGATGCTCGAGCGCCTGCGGCGCGAGGTCCGTGCCGCCCGCGACGTCGTCTCCCCGAACGTCTGCCGGATCTTCGACATGGTGGAGCTCGACGGTCACGACGTCGTGACCATGGAGTTCGTCGATGGCGCGACGCTGGCCGAGCTGCTGCGCGAGCGCGGCCCGCTCCCGCTGCCCGAGGCGATGGAGATCGCGTCGCAGTTCCTGGCCGGGCTCGAGGCGATCCACCAGGCGGGCTTCGTCCACTGCGACCTCAAGCCCGAGAACCTGATGCTGACCCGGGCCGGGCGCGTCGTGGTGATGGACTTCGGGCTGGCGCGGCCGCAGGCCCAGGACGGCACGCTGTCGATCGCCGGCACGCCGGCCTACATGGCACCCGAGCAGGTCCGCGGGACGGGGGTCGACGCGCGGGCCGACCTGTTCGCGGCCGGGCTGGTGCTGGCCGAGATGGTGGGGTCGTCGGGCACGCCGGAGGTCCGCGCCGCGCTCCAGCGCGCCGCGCGCGAGGACCCGCCGCGCCTGCCCGACGGCCCGTGGCGCCCGGCCTTGCTGCGCGCGCTCGCCGAGCGGCGCGAGGCGCGCTGGGCCTCGGCGCGCGAGTTGCTGCGCGCACTCGAGCAGGTCGCGCTGCGCGTCCCCGGCGCCGACGAGCGCCGGCCCTACCCCGGCCTCGCCGCCTTCACCGCCGCCGACGCCGAGTACTTCTTCGGGCGCGAGCTGGAAGTCGAGGCGCTCTGGCAGAAGCTGGGGCAGGCGCACCTGCTGGCCGTGATCGGGCCGTCCGGGGCGGGCAAGAGCTCGTTCCTGCGCGCCGGCCTGCTGCCCGCGCTCCCCGGGGCTGGCACGCCGTCGTCGCCACGCCGGGCACGCAGCCGTTCGTCGCGCTGGCGCACGCGCTGGCCGACGAGTTCGCGGGCGACGCGGACGCGGTCCGCGAGCTGCTGCGCCTCGACGACCCGGAGGCCGCGCTGGCGATCCTCCGGCGCTGGCGCGGGCGTCATGCCGAGACGCTGCTGATCGTCGATCAGTTCGAGGAGTTGTTCACGCTCAACGACGACGCGACGCAGCGCCGATTCGCCGAGCTGCTGGGGCGGGCGGCGGTGGAGGCCGACGTCCGCGTGCTGCTCTCGCTGCGCGACGACTTCCTGGTCCGGTGCCACGAGCACGCCGCGCTGCAGCCGATCCTCGCGGACCTGACGGTGCTGCGCCCCCCGACCGGCGCCGCGCTGCGCCGCGCAGTGGTCCAGCCGGGGCTGCTCTGCGGCTACCGCTTCGAGGACGAGGACCTGGCCGCCGAGATGATCGAGGCCGTGGCCCGCGAGCGGGGCGCGCTGCCGCTGCTGGCCTTCGCCGCCTCCCGGCTGTGGGACGAGCGCGACCGCGCCTCCGGCCTGCTCACGCGCGAGGCGTACGCGCGGATCGGCGGCGTCGGCGGCGCGCTGGCGCAGCACGCCGAGGCGACGGTGGAGCGGATCGGCACCGAGCACCTGCCGGTCGTCCGCGAACTGTTCCGCAACCTGGTCACCGCGCAGGGGACCCGCGCGGTCCGCGACTACGACGAGCTGCTCTCGGTCTTCGGCGAGCGCCGCGCCGAGGCCGAGACCGTGCTGCGCGCGCTGGTCGACGCGCGCCTGCTGACCGAGTACCGGGAGCGCGCCGCCGAGCGGAACGGGGGGGCGAAGCGCCGCCGGGTCGAGATCATCCACGAGTCGCTGCTGACGGCGTGGCCGCGGCTCGAGCGCTGGCAGGCCCAGGACGCCGAGGGGGCGCTGCTGCGCGACCAGCTCCGCCAGGCGGCGTCGACGTGGGAGGAGCGCGGACGGGCCGCGGACCTGCTCTGGTCCGGGACCGCCTACCAGGAGTTTCGGTCTGGCAGGAGCGGTATCCGGGTGCGCTCAGCGCGACCGAGCAGGCCTTCGCCGAGGCGATGCGGCGCCACGCCCAGCGCCGCCGGCGGCGGCAGTGGACCGCGGTCGGCACGCTGATCGCGGCGCTGGTCGCGGTGATCGCGGTCGTCACGCTGCTGCGCCAGCAGAGCGAGCGCGCCAAGGTCATGGCCGAACAGGAGGCGCTCCGCGCCCAGGCCAACGAGCTGCTCGCGTTGGCGCGGACGGCGACGGCGAGCGACACCACCGAGGCGCTCGCGCTGGCCCGCAAGAGCCTCGAGCTGGCCGACACGCCGGCGGCCCGGCAGTTCGTCGTGGAGCTGCTCTGGCGCGGCCCGGTGGCACGGATCCTCTCGCCCGAAGCGTCGGTGAAGGGCCTGGAACGGTCCGAGTTCTCGACCTGGTTCGAGCCCCCGCTCTTCAGTCCCGACGGCAGATGGATCGCCGCGCTCAACGGTCACGCCGGCCGGATCGCACTGCTGCGGGACGACGGCGGCGAGCCGTTGCTGGCTCCCGGCGCCGCCGCCGGGGAACGCCGCGGTGCTGGCCTTCGGACCGCGGAGCGACTCGCTCGTCAGCGGGGGCGGCGGCGCGAGCCTGGCGGTCCGCTCGCTGCCCGACCTGCGCGAGCACGGCCGGATCGAGCTGGGCGGGGTCGCCTCGACCGGCTGGCTGCACGGCGACAGGCTGATCACCGCGACGCGCGAGGCGGCCGGCGGCCTGCGGACGCTGGTCCGCGCCTGGCCACTTCCCGCCGGAGAGCCGGAGTTGCTCGCCCGCTACGACGCCGGCGGCCCGACGGTCCAGCGGCTCTCTCCCGACGGGCACAGCCTGGCCTACGAGCGCGACCGCACGCTGTTCCTCCGAGTACTGGGCGCGACCGCCAGCGCCCCCGACCGCGTGGTCGGCCGGCTCGAGACCGAGCCGTGGGACAACGGGGCGCTGCACTTTCTGCCCGACGGACACACGCTCGTTTCGATGGAGCGCTCGGGTGCGATCCGCTTGTGGCCCCTCGGGGAGGGAGCGGCCCCGGCGCCGCGCGCCTTCGGCGGACCCGACGCTGGGGACTTCCTCGCGGCGAGCGCCGACGGGTCGCTGCTGGCGCGGGTCGACATGCTGGGGCTCTCGGTCTGGAACCTCGCCGACCCGCCGGACGTGCAGCCGCTGTCGCTGCGCTACGAGGCGAACCAGACCTGCATGGGGGCCTTCGATCCGGCCAACCGCTGGCTCGCGATGAACAACGCGAACCGTTTCTCGTTCTGGCCGGTGGCGACGCCGCGGCGGCGCGCCCTGCCCCATCGCGGCGCGGGGACCTGGTTCCTGCAGTTCTCGCGCGATGGCCGCTGGCTGGTCTCCTGCGCGATCGAGGAGCCGGTCCGGCTCTGGCCGCTCGATCCGCGGGACGGCAGCTTCCGGGACCTCTCGCCGCGGCTGCGCTCGTGGAGCATCGCCGTCGATGACGCGAGCACGGAGGTGCTGGTGGGGACCTGGGCCCATGCCAACCAGGCCCAGCCGGACGGCCGCGTCTTCCTCTTTCCGATCGCCGGCGGCCCGCCGCGCCAGCTCGCGACCGGCTGGGAGGGCCGGGCCGGCACGGTCGCGGTGGCGATCGACGCCGAAGGGCGCCGCGCCGCGGCCTGCCCGATGGGGATCGGCGCCGACCCGCTGGCCGACCCGGCGCTGCGCGTGCTGGCGGTCTGGGACCTGGCGACCGGCCGGCAGCGGACGGTCTCGCTCGCCGACGTGCTCCCGGCGACCTGGTTCGGCTGCGACGCGATCTACTTCGGGCCCGACGGCTCGCTGTACGAGGTCGCGGCGGGCGGCGTCTTCCGGATCCGCCTGCCGGACGGCCTCGACGGGCCCGCGCCGGCCGAGTGCATCGTCCCGCGGACACGCGCGCGGAGCGCACTGAGCGCCGACCGCCGCACGCTGGCCCTGCTCTCCCACGACCGCGACAACCCGCGCGATTTCGAGTTCGACCGGCTGGAGCTGGTCGACCTCGCGTCGGGCGCGCTGCGCGAGATCACCTCGCACGGGCCGCACCCCTTCGCCGCCGCACTCGACCCGACGGGCCGGATCCTCGCCACCGGCGACCTCGACGGCGTCGTCCGCGTCGGCCGCGCGACGGGCGAGGCGCCGCACCTGCTTCCCGGCCACACCGGCATGGTCGAGTCGCTCGCGATCTCGCCCGACGGGCGCTGGATCGCGTCGGTCGCCGGGAACGAGCTGTTCCTCTGGCCGATGCCCGACCTCGACCGGCCGCCGCTGCACACCGTGCCGCGGGCGGCTGCTCGCGACGCTCGATCGCCTGACGAACCTGCGCGCCGTTCCCGACGCGTCGTCGGCCACGGGGTGGGGCTTCGCGCTCGATCCGTTCCCGGGCTGGAAGGACGCCCCGGACTGGTGACGCGCCTCAGGCCAGCCGCCGCACCTCGGCGACAATCGCCGCCTTGATCTCGCGCCAGCCGACCCGGCGGATCAGGCGTGGCATCGGCTCGGTCTCGGCGTCGTCGAAGTACACGAGCGAGCGCAGCAGGTGGTATTCGTTGTGGTCGAGCCGCGGGAAGCGCCGTCGCAGCATTCCGAAGACGGTCTGCAGCGTCCCGCCGCCGCGCAGGTAGAAGTACAGGTCGACGAAGTCCTTGCGGCTGCCGCGCCCGCCGATCGCGATCACCTTCATCACGGCGATGTCGCGGGGATCGGCGAGCACGAGGTCCCGGTAGGGCGTGCCGGGAAAGAGCAGGGGGGCCTGCGCCCGGAGGTAGCTCAGCCGCAGCCGGTCGAGCGTGACGTGCAGGGTCTCCGCGGCGCGGCCCTGGACCGTCACGCGGCCCAGTCCCGCCAGCCGGTGCAGCAGCGCCTCCGCGTCGAACGGCTCCGCGCGGAAGAAGTCGAGGTCGTGCGAGACGCGGTGCCCCAGCTGGAGCGCGAGCGCCGTGCCGCCGGCAAGGGTCCAGCCCGCGGTCAGGCCGGACCCCGCCAGCCTGGTCACGACCTCCCAGCCCGCTCGTCCCACGACCTTCGGATGCACGCGCTCACGCTCCGCCCAGGATCAGCCGCCAGTAGTTGCGGGTCCGGGCGTCCACGTCCCGGCGCCGCACGGCGCGCAGGATGGCACGGTCCCCGAACGCGGCGCGCACGGCCCGCACCTGCTCGAGGCCGCCGGCGGTCAGCACCCGCGCAATCACCCAGTCCTGGCTCGTCTCCAGGTCCTCCGTGGACAGGTCGCGGTCCCAGAAGAGCGGCGCGAGCAGCCGGCGCAGGGCCGCTCGCGAGGGGCGCCCGTCCCGGGCCGGGCCCGGGCCCGCGACGAGGCGCACCTCGAGCGAGGCGCCGAGCGCCGCAGCGATGCGGCGGAGCGTCGCCAGTTCGAAGCGGTCCCAGCCGCTCTCGTAGCGGTGGATCGTGGGAGCGCTGGTCCCGGTGCGCCGCGCGAGGCCCTCGAGCGTCAGGCCGGCCGCCCGGCGCAGGGTGCGGATCTGGTTCCCGAGGACGGGTGGGGCCTCCTCATACTTATCACCCATGATAATAGTGTAGGGGACGGCGACGCGCCGGGCAACGACCGCGCCTCAGAAGCTCAGCTCCAGCCCCAGCCGCACCGTCGTCGGCGGGTAGTACCGGATCGGCTCGCCGTAGGTCGGGTTGGGATCGATCTGGTTCCCGTCCGCGTCCTGGTTGTAGTAGTGGAACTGGTCGTAGTCGACCGGGCGCTCGTCGCTGAAGAGGTGATAGACGTCCAGGATCAGCCGCGGCTTCCAGCGGCGGTCGGAGCGGGCGAAGAAGGTGTAGTCCAGGCGCAGGCTCAGGTCGAAGATCGAGGGCGACTCCCCGGCCGTGCCGCGTGGCTGGAGGAAGGTCCAGTTGGGCCGGCCGTAGGCGGAGCCGCCCAACTCGTTGAGCGGGGCCCCGCTCTCCCACAGGATCGAGGCCCCGACGTTCAGCCCGAAGTCGAACAGGTAGAACCCCGAGGCCTTGAACTGGTGGGTGCGGTCGTTGGGGAGCCGCCCCTCCCCGTCGATCTCCTGGTCGGGGACGCTGAACGCGTAGGCGGTGTTGGGATTCGGGGCCTTGCCGTCCGAGTTGAAGATCCCGGTGTAGTTGCCCCAGCTCTCCGACCAGACGTAGGAGGCGAGCCAGTTGAAATGCGCGGAGCGGCGCTCGAGGACCAGCTCGAGTGCCTTGTAGGTCCGCACCGGGTCGGGATAGTCGGCGTCCATGATCCCCCGTCCGGGATTGGCGAGGACGAAGGTCTGTGTCGCGGTGACCAGCCCGTCTTCCAGGATCGACCGCAGCGTGCGGTAGATCGCCCGGACCTGCCCGCGGTACTGCGTCCCGAGCAGGCGGTCGTACCCGAGCGTGGCCTCGTCGAAGTACTGGCCGCGCAGGCCGTCGATCTCCGGCTGGATGGCGCCGTCCAGTTCGAACCCGTCGCAACCCGAGGGGTCGACCCGGGGGTCGTGGTCGTAGTTGCAGACGGCCTGGGTGTAGTCGTCGACGTAGTAGCCGGCGGTGGCCGACGGCGCGAGATCCTGCACGTACCGCCCGGCCGAGGCGTAGATCCTCTGGGTCCCCGGCCGGCCCGGCTCGTAGACGATCCCCAGCCGCGGCTGGAACTGGCTGGTGATCGTCTGCGCGACCCGGCCATCGGAGCCCACCATCCAGAGCCCGTCCCAGCGCAGTCCCAGGTTGAGGTTGACGCGCGATCCGATCCGCCAGGCGTCCTGGACGAACAGCGAGGGGACGATGTTCTGGACCCTGCCGGCCAGTTCGAGCGCGTACAGGTTGTAGGAGTCGGGGCTGAACCGCGTGAGGATCGACGCTCCCCAGTCGATCTGCACCGTCGACTCCCGGTACTCGGCTCCGGCCTTGAGCGTGTGCCGGTCGAGCGCCCAGGTCGCCTTGACGCCCAGCGTCCACTGCCGCGTGACGTCGTCCATGTCGAACCCCGACCCGCCCGACCAGATGCCGGTCGGCGCGTCGATGAGCAGCCCTTCCTCGCCGCCACGCTTCGTCGCGGGGAGGTTCTGGTCGATCCGCCGCAGCCCGGCCAGCGAGGTCTCGAGCAGGACGTGCGGGCCGAGCACGTGGGTGCCGCGGAGCGCCGCGCCGAGCGAGCCGTTCTCGACCCGCCGCAGGTAGGGGTCCGGGTTCTCGAAGGCGACCGGGATCCCCAGCGCGGCGAAGACGTCGCCCACCGCGTCGCGCTCGGTGGGATCGCCGACGACAGTGAAGACCAGGTTGTTGGCCGGGTCGATCTGCCAGCTCAGGTTCCCCGCGAAGCGGTAGGCCGTCGATTCGTCGGGATAGAAGCCCTGCCCGGGAATCTCGACGTCGGCGCGCTGCACCAGCGGGTTGAAGGCGAGGAAGTAACGCAGGCTCTCGCCGCCGAGCGGCCCGCCGAGGCTGAACCCGGCGTCGTATTGCGTGTAGTTCTCGGTCGCCAGCTCCGTCATGCCCGTCCGGGCCTCGCCCGAGATCTGGTGCCCCGCCCAGTACACGAACGCGTTCCCGGCCAGCGCGTTCCCGCCCGAGGGGGTCACGACGTTGACCGTCCCCCCAGCGACGAGCGGTACTCGGCGTCGTAGCCGCCGGTCTTCACCTCGACCGCCTGGATCACGTCGTACGGCAGGTTGATCCCGCCCGCCGCGCGGTACGGATCCGTCACCTCGATCCCGTCGACGAAGTAGCGGTTCTCGAAGCCGGTCCCGCCGTTGATGTTGAAGCCGTCCCCGAGGTAGCTGATGTTCACGCTCGGCAGCAGGGCCGCGATGCTCTGGTAGTCGCGGCCGAGCGGGATCCCGTCGAAGTACCGCGCGGAGAGCGTGCCCCCGCCACTCGTCGAAACCGGATCGATCCGCGGGGCCTGGCCGACGACCTCGATCTCCTCGGCAACGCCGCCGAGCGGCGCGAGAGTGACCGTGGGAAGGCCGGTGGTCCGTCCGAGGCGCACGGGGACGTCCTGGAAGGTGGCGGGCCGGTAGCCCGGGGCGGCGATCCGGACCGTGTACCGGCCGAGCGGCAGCGCCGCGAACTGGAACTCTCCGGACGAGCCGGTCCTGGTCTGGCGCGGGGCCTGCAGCGCCGGCCCCTCGACCACGACCTCCGCCGCCGCGACCGGCGCCCCATCCGGCGCCTCGACCCGACCCTGCAGGCTGCCGCCGGTGTCCTGGGCGAGCGACGCGCTGCAACAGAACCCGAGCACGGCGAGCAGGACTCCGCGCGACGGCGCGTGGGCGATGTCCGGGAAACGCGACGGCCGGTCCGGTGGAGCGGGTCGCATCGCGGCACCCCCTGACCCTGACGGCGACCACCGATGGCGGATTGCGGTGCCCTGCTACCACACCGTTCGGCAGGCAGACCCTTTCTTCGCCATTTTTTTGCATTGTGAAGCGAAGTGGGCCGCGAGTTCAAGCGGCCGCGCCCAGGGCATCGGGAATCGCCCTGTTGCCAGTTTCGAGGGCCGTGCTCGTGACGCGCCCGGCGCGGCCGGCGCAACGCCCGTGGACCGGGACCGCGGGCCCCGGCGGGGAGGTGCCGCACCTCCGCGCCGGTGGCCCCGGTCCCGGGGAACCTAGAACGCGAGCTGCGCCGCGATCACGTACTCGTTGTACCTGGGGTCGGGCTGGCCGCCGACCTTGCGCAGCGGCTCGTCGATGCCGTACCACTCGAACTTGAAGTTGACGTTCTTCCCCTTCGGCAACCAGGCGAACCCGGCGGTCCAGATCGTCGAGGTCGCGTCGGGGTTCGACTTGTCGACGTCGATGAAGTCGTAGCGCAGGCCGACCCTGAACTTCTTCACGAAGGTGTAGAGGGCCGACAGGTAGTAGCCGTCGGCCTCGACGTCGGTTCCGTCGGCCTGCTCGTCGGTGGCGCCCATGTACTCGCCGCGGATCCAGAGCGGCAGCGTCTCGGTCCCGTCGAAGATCACGTGCGCGCCGTAGCGGCTGCGCTCGAGGTGGTTGAGCGTGAGCTGGCCGTAGGCACCCGATGCACCCAGCAGGAGACCCGGCATCGGCTTGTAGTCGACGCGTGCCACCGACAGCAGCGTGTCGTTCGAATTGGCGTTGGTGTTCGTCGTGGTTCCGTTGGTCAGGCTGCCGTACAGGAGCCAGTGCCGGCCCAGCTCCCCCTTGTAGAAGAGGCCGGCCTGGCGCCGGTCGCCGAAGCGGCGGGTGATCTGGGCCCGTTCGGCGAAGTCCAGTTCGGACGACGAGCGGAGCCCTTCCCAGGTCAGCACGATCTTCTTCTGCCCGATCGCGATCTCCTGGCCCTTGAAGCCCAGGTAGCTGATCGCGATGTCCTGCAGGATCTTGCCGTCCTGGCCGGCCGACACGTTGATGTTCTTGGCCGGGTCGAGCATGAGTTCAAAACCCCAGTCCGGCGAGAACTTCCCGGACATCTTCAACTCGGCCCGGCGGATGCGGAATGTGTTCTGCCCGGGGTCGTTCCCCAGCCAGCTGACGCCCGTCCCGACCGGCGAGTCGTCGAAGATGTACCAGACTTGGAGGAGCGCCCCGAACTTCAGTTCGCCTTCCTGGCCGATCCGGAGGGCGGTCGGCACGCTGGGCGGCGCGGGAGGCGGGGTGGGCCGCTCGTACGCCGGCAGGTTGTGCTTGAAGTTGAAGAGGTCGAGCGCGGTCTCGTTCTCGGCGACGACGGTCTCGCCGTTGGGACCCTGCCGGACCAGCGTGATGCTGGTCCCCATGTCGCCGGTCTCCTGGAACATCTTGAAGCGCTCGGGGGTGTTGAAGACGTAGTACCGCCCCTCCTTCTGCACTTCCTGGTAGTAGAGGCGGGCGACCTGCGCCTCCGCCGGCCGCGTCGCGCCGGTGACGGCGGTGACGGCCAGGAGCAGGACCCAGGCGATGCGGGTGACGGCCAGGTGAAGGCGGCGTCCCGCGTGTGTCATGTCCATGTGTCAGAACCTCCTCGAAGCGGGCCCTGGAACGCCCGCGGGAGGAGGTTGTCACTTCGTTGTGACGAATCAGCGAAGATCGTGTGAACACCGTGTGACGGCGCGGAGGCGGAGCGTTCGGGCCGACGGTGGGGTACCGTAGCGCCGTCCTCCTTTCCTCCCGGGAGAAGTTCCCATGAAGACCCGCACCGAGACCGACAGCCTGGGCCCCGTCGAGGTCCCCGCCGACCGCTACTGGGGCGCGCAGACCGAGCGCTCGCGACGGAACTTCCCGATCGGCGAGGAGCGCATGAACCCGCGCCTCGTCCACGCGCTCGGCCTGATCAAGGAGGTCGCCGCGCGCGTCCACGCCGAGCTCGGGCTGCTCGACCCGGAGCTCGCCGAAGCGATCGCCGCCGCCGCGCGCGAGGTCGCCGACGGCGCGCTGGACGACCACTTCCCGCTCGTCGTCTGGCAGACCGGGTCCGGCACCCAGACCAACATGAACGTCAACGAGGTGATCGCCCGCCGCGCCGGCGAGCTGCTCGGCGGCGGCCGCCGGGTCCACCCCAACGACGACGTCAACCGCGGGCAGAGCAGCAACGACGTCTTCCCCGCCGCGATGCACCTCGCCGCCGTGGGCGAGGTCGAGGAGAACACGCTCCCGGCGCTGCGGCACCTGGCGGCGCTGCTGGACGGCAAGGCGCGCGAGTTCGACGACCTCGTCAAGATCGGCCGCACCCACCTGATGGACGCCGTGCCGTTGACGCTCGGGCAGGAGATCTCGGGCTGGGCGGCGCAGGTCGGCCTGGCGATCGAGGCGCTCGAGGCCGCGCTCGGCCCGGTCCACGAGCTGCCGCTCGGCGGGACCGCCGTCGGCACCGGGCTCAACGCACACCCGGAGTTCGGGGCGCGCGCGATCGCCGCGCTCGCCGCGGCCACCGGCCGGCCGTTCCGTCCGGCCCGCAACCGCTTCGCCGCGATCGCCGGCCACGAGCCGCTGGTCGCGCTCTCGGGCGCCCTGAAGACCGCCGCCACCGCGCTGGCGAAGGTCGCCAACGACGTCCGGCTGCTGGCCTCGGGCCCGCGCGCGGGGCTCGGCGAGCTGCGGCTCCCGGCCAACGAGCCCGGCTCGTCGATCATGCCGGGCAAGGTCAACCCGACGCAGGCCGAGGCGCTGGCGATGGTCGCGGCCCAGGTCGTCGGCAACGACGTCGCGGTCGCGGTCGGCGCGCTGTCGGGCCAGCTCGAGCTCAACGCCGCCAAGCCGCTGATCGCGCGCAACGTGCTCGAGAGCGCCCGGCTGCTCGGCGACGCCGCGCGCTCGTTCGCCGACCGCTGCGTCGCCGGGCTCGAGCCCGACCGCGCGCGGATCGCGGAGCTGCTCGCGCGCTCCCTGATGCTGGTCACCGCGCTCAACCCGGTGATCGGCTACGACGGCGCCGCCCGCGCGGCGAAGAAGGCCCACGACGAGGGTCTGACGCTGCGCGAGGCGGTCGTGGCGATGGGCCTGATGAGCGGCGAGGAGTTCGACCGCCGCGTGCGGCCGGAGCGGATGGTGCGGCCCTGATTCCGGGTCCGGGCTACGCGGGAACCTCGGGCAGTTCGGTCACCGGGATCCGCCGCAGGTAGGCCCGCAGCTCGCGCGGCTGGATCGGCTTGGCGAGGTGACCGTCCATCCCGGAGGCCAGGCACTCCTCCCGGTCGCGCGGCATGGCGCGCGCGGTCATGGCGACGATCGGAACGTGCCCGCCGCGGGACCGTTCCAGCGCGCGGATCGCGCGGGTCGCGGCGAGCCCGTCCATCTCGGGCATCTGCACGTCCATCAGCACGACGTCGAACGGCGCGCGGCCCCAGGCTTCCACCGCTTCCCGCCCGTTGGCCACGACGGTGACGTGGTGCCCGGCCTTCTCCAGGATCCGCGTCACCAGCCGCTGGTTCACCGGGTGATCCTCGGCGACCAGCACCGCCAGCGGCCGCAGGGTGGAACCGGTCGGCGCGTTCTCGTCAGAGTCGGGCGCGCGGACCGGCGACGGCACCCCCATCGCGTCGACCAGCGCGCGCCGCAGCTCCGCCGCCGTGACCGGCTTGGTGACCAGCGCGCTGCGCCCCGGCTCCGTTTCGGGCAGGCCGCCCGTGTGCGGCGCCAGCACGGCGAGGTAGATCGTGCGCAGCCCGCGCAGCCGCGGGTCCTCGGTGATCGCCCGGGCGAAGGCGAAGCCGGGCTCGTCCCCGAGCCGCTCGTCGACCAGCGCCAGGACGTAGGGATCCTGCTCCTCGATCGCCCGGGTGAGCACGGCCAGCGCGTCCGCCGAGGAGTTCGCACCGCCCGCGCGCAGTCCCCATTCCGTGAGCTGCGCGACGAGGTGGGCCCGCGCGCTGGCGTTGTCGTCCACGACCAGCACCCGCGCCGCCGACAGCGTCGCCAGGTCGCGGTCGGCGCCCGGCTCGCCGGTCGCGTCGGCGACCTCGAAACGCACGGTCAGCTCGAACGTGCTTCCCCGCCCCGGCTCGCTCCGGACCTCGAGATCCCCGCCCATCAGCTCGGCCATGCGGCGCGAGATCGTCAGCCCGAGACCGGTCCCGCCGTAGCTCCGCGTGTGCGACCCGTCGACCTGGCGGAACGGCTCGAAGATCAGGTCCAGCTTCTCGCGCGGGATCCCGATCCCGGTGTCGCGGACCGTGCAGCAGACCAGCACTTCGGCCTCGCTGCGGCCGCGCACCGCAACCTCGATCGCCACCTCGCCCCGGGAGGTGAACTTGATCGCGTTGCCGACCAGGTTGACCAGCACCTGGCGGAAGCGCCCTTCGTCGCCGATCAGCCGGTCCGGCACGTCGGGCGCGACCCGGAAGACGAGCTCGAGGTCCTTCTCGAAGGCGTGGCAGGCCAGGGCCTTGAGCGCGTCGCCGAGCCGCTCGCGCAGCGGGAACTCCTCCTGCCGCAGCTGCAGCCGGCCGGCGTCCACCTTGGACAGGTCGAGGATGTCGTTGAGCAGCCGCAGCAGCGAGTGCGCCGAGAGCTGCACGAGGCCGAGGTACTCGCGCTGCTCGGGCGACAGCTCGGTGCCGAGCGCCAGCTCGGTCATCCCGATGATGCCGTTCATCGGCGTGCGGATCTCGTGGCTCATCGTGGCCAGGAACTCGCTCTTGGCGCGGTTCGCGGCCTCGGCCTGCTCGCGCGCCGCCTGCAGCTCGACGTTCGCCGCGGCGAGCTGGTCGGCCTGCTGCCGCAGCTCCGCCGTGCGCACCGCGACCCGGTCCTCCAGCGCGCGGTTCTGGCGGTTCAGCTTGAAGATGCGGACCAGGTAGATCCCGGAGAAGGCCGCCACCGCGAGGGTGCCGGCCAGCAGGTAGAAGGCCCACGTTTCGTAGAACAGCGGCGGCACGACGATCGGCTGCGCCGCGCCGGCCTCGCTCCAGCGGCCGGCCGCGTTGCTGGCCACGACGCGGAAGGTGTACTCGCCGGGCGGGAGATTGGTGTAGAAGGCGGTCCGCCGGTCGCCGGCCTCGACCCACTCCTTGTCGTAGCCCTCGAGCATGTAGCGGTAGCCGACCTTCTCGGGGGCCTTCAACGAGATCCCGACGTAGCCGATCTCGAGATCGCGCACGCCGCTGGGAAGCGACGCCACGGCGGCGAACGGCTGGACCTCGTGCCCGGCCTCGATCCGCTCGATCAGCACCTGCGGCGGCACGCCGTCGCCGAAGTCGCGCGACGGATCGGTGACGACGATCCCTTTGACCGTCGGGAACCAGATCCGCCCGTCGGCGCCGCGCGCGGCGGAGGGCTGGTAGCCGCCGTTGCACTCGGCGCTGCGCATCCCGTCGGCGGTGCCGAAGACCTGGCCCACCGTGCGGGAGGCCTGGCCGGAGACCAGGCTGTCGAAGTCGCGCTTGGGCAGGCGGCAGACACCCCGGTTCGAGGCCAGCCACAGCGCTCCGCGCCGGTCGTCGACGATCGAGAACACGATGTCGTCGAAGAAGCCCGTGCCGGCGTCCGCGTGCTCGAGCTTTCCGCCGCGCATCCGCGCCAGGCCGCCGCCGTCGGTGCCGATCCAGAGCGTCCCGTCCGGCTCGGCGTACAGCGCCAGGACGCGAAGCGACGGCAGGCCCTCGCGCAGCGACCAGGTCCGCTCCTTCCCGTCCTTCTGCGCGATCAGCCCCCGCCCCTCGGTCCCGATCCAGAGCGTGCCTTCCGGGGTTTCGGCCAGCGCCCGCACGGTGCGGCCCGGCAGCGCTGTCGCGGCGCACTCGAAGAAGCGGCCGCCGTCCTGGCACTGCAGGCCGCCACCGTCGTCGAATCCGATCCAGAGCCCGCCCGCCGCCCGCGGGATGATCGCGTTGATGCGTCGCGGGCGCAGGCCATCGGCGGCCGTGAAGACGCGGACCCGCCCGGTTCGATCGATCCGCGCGAGCCCCTCGGAGGAGAGACCGGCCCAGATCGCCCCTTCGGCGTCCTCGGCGATTGCGCCCACGATCTCCCCGTCCGCTCCCCCCACCCGGGGCAGCTCGACGCGCCGCGCGCGACCGCGCTCGAACACCGCGAGCCCCCCGCCGTTGGTCCCGATCCACAGGCGGCCGCGGCGGTCCTCGAAGACCGACCAGGCGTCGTCGACCGGCAGCCCCTGCTTGCGCCCCAGGGTCGTGAATGCCCCGTCTGAGAACCGGTGCAGTCCGCCGCCGTCGGTGCCGACCCAGAGGTTCCCCTCGCGGTCGACGCCGAGCGAGACGACGTCGTCGTGCGCCAGCCCTTCGGGCGTGCCGTACGCTTCGAACCGGCCGCCCTTGAACCGCGCCAGTCCGCCCCCCTGGGTCCCGACCCAGATCGTCCCCTCGTCGTCCTCGGTCAGCGCCTGGACCCGCGGGCGTCGCAGGCCTTCGCGGGCCCCGTACAGCGTCGCCCGCTCCCCGCGCAGCAGGCCCAGCCCCTGGTCGCTGCCGAACCAGAGCGACCCGTCGAGAGCCGCCATCACGACGTGGATCTCCCCGGCCGGTACTCCCTGCTCGGGGCCGATCAGCCGGAAGCGTCCGTTCGCGAAGTACGCGAGCCCGGCCGCGGTCCCGACCCACAGCCCGCCGTCCGGGGCCGGGGCCAGCGCGCGGATCCGCTCGTCGGGCAGCCCGTCCGCGCCCCGGAAGGTCGTGATCCTGCCGTGCTCGAGGTGGGCCAGGCCGGCGTCCGCAGTCCCGATCCAGAGCGACCCGTCGGGCGGCGCGGCCAGCGCGGCGATCCGCCCGCTGGGCAGGCCGTCCTTCTCGGCGATCCGGGTGAAGCCGTGCGCCGTGCGGCCGACGAGCCCGCCCTCGGTGCCGATCCAGAGGTCGCCGCCGGCGCCGATCGCGAGCGCGGTCACGTTGTGGGAGTGCAGCTCCGGCGTGTTGCGCCGGTTGAAGACCTGGAAGGTGACACCGTCGAAGCGGACGAGCCCTTCCTGCGTGCCCAGCCAGAGGTAGCCGAAGCGGCCCTGGGCGATCGCGGTGACCGAGTTCTGCGGCAACCCCTGCTCGGCGGCCCAGCCGCGCTGGGTGTACTGCGTCACGCCGCGCAGCGGGTCGAGCGCCAGCGCCGCGGAGCCGGCGGCGAGCAGGCACGCCGCGGCCGCGAGCGCGCCGCGTGCAGCGCTCCTCCCGCGCGAGCTTCGGATCGCCGAAAGTGCCATTTCGATGGGGGCCCTGGTCCCTCGGGGGCGGCCCTCGGCCGCCGTTCCGAATATGGGTCCCCGGGTTCGGAAGCGCCCGGGCGGGGACAGCCTGCCGGCCTAGGGTTGCCGTCCCCGGTCGAGGAGGCGGGCGTACTCGCCGCGCCGGGCGAGCAGGGCCTCGTGGTTCCCCTGCTCGACGATTCGCCCCCCGGAGAGCACGAGGATCCGGTCGGCGTGGCGGACTGTGGAGAGCCGGTGGGCCACGACGAGGCTGGTTCGACCCGAGGTCAGGCGGGCCAGCGCGCGCTGCAGCGCCTGCTCGGTCTCGGAGTCGACGTTGGCCGTCGCCTCGTCGAGGATCAGGAGCGGCGGGTCGGCGACCAGCGCGCGCGCGAACGACAGCAGCTGCCGCTCGCCGGCCGAGAGGGTCCGCCCCCCCTCCTCGAGCGGGGCGTCGAGCCCCCCCAGGCGCTCGACCAGGCCGTCGAGGCCGACCGCGGAGAGACAGGCCCGCACCCGCTCCTCCGGGACCTCGAGCCCCAGCGTGGCGTTCTCGCGCAGCGAGCCCGCGAAGACCACGACCTCCTGCGGGACGATCGCGATCCCGCCCCGCAGCCGGGCCAGCGTGTAGTCGCGCACGTCCCGCCCGTCGACCAGCACGCGCCCCTCGTCCGGGTCGTGGAAGCGCGAGACGAGCTTCGCGATCGTCGTCTTCCCGGCCCCGGTGTCGCCCACCAGCGCGATCATCTCGCCGCGCCGCGCCGCGAACTCGATCCCCTCCAGCGCGGGCACGCGCTGGCCCGGGTAGGTGAAGCGCACCCCCTCGAAGCGCAGCGCGCCCTCGCGGACCGCCAGGGCCGGGTCGGCCTCCGCGCGGTCGGCGATCGCCGGTTGCGCGTCGAGCACCTCGGCGATCCGCTCGGCCGCGGTCAGCGCGGCCTGGATCGTGTTGAACTTCTCGGTCAGGTTGCGCACCGGGATCCAGAGCCGCGTCGTGTACTGGAGGAAGGTCAGCAGCATCCCGACCGACATCAGCCCCGCCGTCACCCGCTGCTGCCCGACCAGCAGGACCAGCGCCGTCGCCAGCGCGGTCACCGTCAGCATCGCCGGCCGCAGCAGCGCCCAGGCGCGGACGACCTCGGTGATCGACGCCTGGTACGCGTCGGTCAGCGCGGCGAACTCGTCGCGGCGCCGGCCTTCCGCCCGGTAGAGGTGGTTCTCGCGCATCCCGGCCAGGTTCTCGGCCAGCCAGGCGTTCATCCGCGACTGCACGGCGGCGTTGGTCCGGAGCGGGCCGCGCGCCAGCCGGCGGTAGCCCCAGGCGATCAGCACCAGCAGCGGGAAGGTGCCGACGAGGATCGCCGCCAGCGGGGCATCGAGCGCGAACATCACCGCGCCCAGCACGACCACGAAGAACAGGTCGCGCACGCCCTGCGCGAAGGCGTCCGAGAACAGCTCGGCCAGCGCCTGGACGTCGAAGGTGGTCCGGTTGACGAGCCGCCCGACCGGGTGGACCGCGAACCAGCCGGCGTCCATCGCCGTGATCCGGCGGAAGACGTCGACGCGGATGTCGTGCACGATCGCCTGGCCGAGCCATTGCACGATGTACGACGTCACCACGGCGATCGCCCAGCGCAGCGACCAGACCAGCAGGAGCAGCAGGCCGAGCCCGCCGACCAGCGCCGCGCGCGGACCGATCGCGGCGAGCAGCGCGCCGAGCGCATCGGTGACGGCCAGGACGCCGTGCTCGAAGGCCGAACCGGGGCGCGGCGAACCGGTCAGTCGGTCGACCGCCAGGCCGATCAGCCACGCCGGCAGCGTCATCACGAGCGCCTCGACCAGCGCCAGGACGAGCGCGGCGGCGGCCAGCGCCGGGTGCGGGCCGAGGGCCCGCGCGAAGCGGCGCAGCAGCGCCGCGTCGAGCAGGCGGGTCTCGACCCGCTCCTCGGCGATCATCCGCTCCAGCACCGGGTCGCGCGGTGCGGCCGGGCGGCGGCCGCTCACGGGGCGTCCCCCTCGGTCCGGGTCTGGGCCCGCGCGATCGTCGCGTACCAGCCGCCGCGGGCGACCAGTTCGGCGTGGGTGCCGCGCTCGGCGACCCGTCCGCCGTCGAGAACGAGGATCTCGTCGCAGCGCCGGACCGCGCGCACGCGCTGGCTGATCACGATCCCGCTGCGCCCGGCCAGGGCCTCGTCCAGATTGGCCAGGATCTCCGCCTCGGTCGCGGCGTCGACCGCCGCCAGGCAGTCGTCGAGCACCAGCACGCGGGGCGCGGCCCCGACCGCGCGCGCGATCGCCAGCCGCTGGCGCTGGCCGCCCGAGAGGTTGACCCCGCGCTCGCCGAGCAGCGTCGCGTACCCCTCCGGCAGCGCCTCGATCTCGTCGTCGATCGCCGCCAGCCGGGCCAGCCGCCGCGCGTCGAACGGTTCGGTCGCGGAAGCCAGCGCGATGTTGCTGAGGACGGTGTCGCCGAACAGGAACGTGTCCTGCGGGGCGACCGCGATCGCGCCGCGCAGCGAGTCGAGCGTCAGCCGGCGCACGTCCACCCCGTCGAGCAGGATGCTGCCGGGCGGCGGCTCGTAGAGCCGGACGAGGAGGGCGGCCAGCGTCGACTTCCCGCCGCCGACGGGACCGGTGACGCCGAGCGTTCCACCGGCCGCCACGGTGAACGACACCCCGGAGAGCGCCGGCGTCTCGGCTCCCGGATAGCTGAAGGTCAGGTCCCGCACCTCGATCCGCCCGGGCCCGCTGGCCTCGACCGCGTCGGCCGCGCTCTCGATCTCGACCGGCTCGGCCAGCAGCGCGTCGATCCGCTCCAGCGACTTGCGGCCGCGCTGCATCAGCGAGACGGCCCAGCCGAACCCGATCATCGGGCCGGAGAGCTGGCCCACCAGGTAGAGGAAGGCGGTGAACGCGCCGATCGACAGCGTCCCCTTCGCCAGCTGCACGCCGCCCGCGACGAGCACGAAGAGCGTCGACAGCCCGAGGAAGAACTCGAGCGACGGGTCGAACAGGCTGCGGATCCGGGCCAGCCGCAGGTTCAGCGCGAAGTGGCGGCGCGAGTCGGCGGCGAAGCGCGCGCGCTCGAACTCCTCGCGCGCGTAGCCCTGCAGCAGGCGGATCCCGGCGTAGGTCTCGCGGGCCCGCTCGGTCAGCTTCGCCAGGTCCTCCTGCACCGCCCCGAAGCGCGCGAACTCGGCGTGCGAGACGCGCTGCGTGAAGAGCGCGATCGCCGGCAGCGGGATCAGCGCCGCCAGCGTGAGCGGGACCGACAGCGTGGCCATCGTCCCCAGCACGAAGACGACGAGCAGGACGGTGTCGACCAGCAGCAGCACCCCGGGACCGAGGAACATCCGCAGGGCCTGGGTGTCGGCCGTCGCCAGCGACATCAGGTCGCCCGAGCGGGAACGGTCGAAGAACGGGCGCGCGAGCCGCAGCAGGTGGCCGATCATCGCCCGCCGGACCCCCTGCACGACACGGTGCGAGGGGACCGAGACGTTCATCAGCATCGGGTAGCGGAAGAGGTTGGAGAGCAGGGAGATCGCCACGAACGCGGCGACCGCCGTACCGACCGAGCCGGTCGCGCCACTCAGCCCGAGCCAGGAGAGCAGGCGCGGGATGGCGGCGGTCCCCCCCGTCACCCCGGACGCGACGCGGTCGATCGCCACCGCCAGGAAGAGCGGGGCCAGGACGTCCGTCAGGTTGACCACCAGCAGCGAGAGCAGCCCGAAGGCGTAGCGGCCGCGCTCGGGGCGCAGGAGCTGGGCCAGGCGGCGGGCGGCGGGGGCGGTCGGCATCGGCAGGGGGCGGCCGGCAAGGGTATCCCGGCCCGCCCCCATTCTCGCGCGCCGATGCGCGTCCGCGCTGCACCGGGCTTGCCCGGCTGCGCCGCCGGGACGTAGCTTCGCCCTGCCCCGGCCGGTGGATCGGCCGGGAGCGGGGGATTCATGAGGCTGCGCACCCGAGCGCTGCTGATCCTGGTCCTTCCCGCCGCGGCGCTCGCCGCCGGCGTGGCGACCCTCTCGGCCCGCGGCCTGCTCGCGGGGCAGGAGCGGCTCGAGCACGCGCTGTTCACGCAGCGCGTCGCGCTCGTCGCCTCGGCCTTCGCGGCGGAGGAGGCGCGGCTGCGCTCGAACGCCCGCGACTGGGCGACCTGGGACGACACCTACCGGTTCGTCTCGACGCGCGGCGAGGCCTATGTCCGCGAGAACCTGACCGCGGACGCGCTGGACAACCTGGCGCTCGACGCGATCGTGATCCTGGACGGCGGGCAGCAGGTGGCCGGGTGCGCGGTGAAGGGACTGATCGGGTCCCCGGCGCCCGCTCCCGCGGTCGAACTCGCCCGCCAGTTCGCGCGCGCCGTCCCGCGGGCCCGCCCCGGCCGGGGTGGCACCTGGTCCGGCACGATGACGCTCGACGGGGAGCCGGCGCTCGTCGCGGCCGCGTCGATCCACCGCTCCGACGGCTCGGAAGCGCCGCAGGGGACGCTGCTCATGGCGCGCCGGATCGACGAGGCCTTCCTTGCCCCGCTGACCGCGCGAGCCGACGCCGAGGTCGCGTTCGAGCCTCCCGGGACGAACGGCGACGCGCTCCCCCCGGGGAACAGTCCGCGGGTGCTGACCGAGGGGATCGACCGGATGGCGGGCGTCTTCGCCCTCGGCGGGATCGACCGCCGGCCGGTCTTCGAGGTTCGCGCCGTGGCGGCCCGGCCGCTGCGCGCGGCCGCGATGCGTACGGTCTGGAACCAGGTCCTGGCGCTGCTGGTGGTCGTCCTGGCGGCGGTGACCGCGACGGCGCTGCTGCTGGACCACGCGATCCTCCGCCGCGTGCAGCGGCTCAACGACGAGGTCAGCCGGATCGGCCGGCGGCAGGACTTCGCCGGCCAGGTGACCGTGGCCGGGCGGGACGAGCTGGCGGAGCTGGGGACCTCGATCAACGCGACGCTCGGCTCGCTCGAGAGCGCGCGCGGCGCGCTGGACGAGGCGTGCCTCGACCTCGAGCGCCGGGTGGACGAGCGGACCGCCGACCTGGCGCGTGCGCTGGCCGAAGCGGAAGCCTCGAACCGTGCGCGCGTCGCCTTCCTCGCCAACGTCAGCCACGAGCTGCGCACGCCGATGAACGCGATCATCGGCCTCACCGCCTGCACGCTCGACAGCGAGCTCGGCGACGAGCAGCGCGACAATCTCGCGGCCTCCTACGCCGCGGCGCTCGGCCTGCTGGGCCTGCTGAACGACATCCTCGATTTCTCCAAGATCGAGTCGCAGGCGCTGCGGCTCGACCCGCAGCCGTTCGCGCTGCGCGAGCTGGCCGAGTCGATCGGCGCCACCTTCGGACCCGAGGCCCGCCGCAAGGGGCTCGAGTTGAAGGTCGCCGTCGAGCCCGAGCTCCCGCTGCGCGTCGTCGGGGACCAGGGGCGGCTGCGCCAGGTCCTGACCAACCTGGTCGGCAACGCGATGAAGTTCACGAACGAGGGGACGGTCGAGCTGCGGATCCGGCCGGGTGCGACTGCGGGGCGCGTCGCCGTCGCGGTCGTGGACACCGGGATCGGGATCCCGCCCGAGGCCCAGCAGCGGGTCTTCCGCCCGTTCGAGCAGGCCGACGGCTCGACCAGCCGGCGTTACGGCGGGACCGGCCTCGGGCTCGCGATCGTCTCCCAGCTGGTGCGCCAGATGGGCGGCGAGGTGACGCTCGACAGCGAACCGGGCCGCGGCAGCACGTTCGCGTTCGAGATCGACCTGCCGGCCGCGGACGGCGCGCCCGACGCGGCGCCCGCGGCGCGACCGGCGACCGCGGCCGCGGGGGCGACGAGCGGCCTGCGCGTGCTGCTGGTCGACGACAACCCGGTCAACCTGAAGCTGGCGGTGCGGCTGCTCGAGCGCGAGGGGCACTGCCCGGCAACCGCCTCCGACGGGCAGCAGGCGCTGGAAACGCTGGCTGCCGAGCCGTTCGACGTGGTGCTGATGGACGTCCAGATGCCGGTCATGGACGGGCTCGAGGCGACCCAGGAACTGCGCCGGCGCGAGAGCGCGTCGGGGCGGCGGCGCGTCCCGGTCATCGCGCTGACCGCCCACGCCTTTCCCGAGGACCGCGCGCGCTGCCTGGCCGCCGGCATGGACGGCTACCTGGCCAAGCCGGTGGCGCGCGAGCAGGTGCTGGCGGCGATCGAGCAGGCGCTCACAGCGACCGTCTGAGCCGGTCCCGCCCCTCCGCGACCGCCCCCCAGGCCCCGCCGCGACCACTCGCCCCCCGGCCGCGGCCGCTCGCCGTCCCTCCCTCCCGGCCCCGCAACCTTTCGCCGCCCCCGCCGTTTCGAGCGGCGAAGGCCGGGACGGCACCGCGGAACCGGCCGCTGGGAGGCACGACCATGAAGGCCCGGATCACCACCGCATCGCTCGCCGTCGCCGCCGCACTCTTCGTCTTCGCCCCGGCACTCGCCGCCGACGCCTGGCTGCACCTGCGCGTCGACACGGCCGGGGACGATCCCGAGACGGTCTCGATCAACGTGCCGCTCGATCTCGCCGCGAAGGTGCTGGCCGCCGTCGACGACGAACACCTCAAGGGGGGCAAGGTCGTCCTCGACCTGGAAGACCACGCCGACGTCGACCTGGTCGCGATGTGGAAAGCGGTCCGCGAGGCCCCGGACGCCGAGTTCGTCACCGTGAAGTCGCGCTCGGAGAACGTGCGCGTGGCCAAGGAGAAGGGCTACCTGCTGGTGCTCGCCGACGAACGGGACGGCGAGGACGGCAAGCGATCCACGGTCCGCGTGAAGGTCCCGCTGGCCGTCGCCGACGCGATGTTCGGCGCCGCCGGAAAGACGGGCGAGCTGGACCTCGTCGCCGCGCTGCGCGAACTGCAGCGCGCCGGCAGCGGGGAGCTGATGACCGTCGAGGACGGCGACGAGACCGTCCGGATCTGGATCGACGACCGGAACGAGACGCCGTAGCGCGCCGCGCGGCACGGGAGGATCGATGGCCATGACCCGCGGAACGAAGATCGTCATCACCGGAGTCGTCGCGACGGCGCTGCTCGCGCTCGCCGGCGTCGCCTGGGCCGGCTCGGCGGTCCGCCACGCCTCCGGCGGCGCGGTCCGGATCGAGGTCCACGAACAGAACGGCGAGGACGTGCGGATCGCGGTCCCCGGCCTCGTCGTCGGGCTGGCGATCGCGCTCGCGCCGGACGCGGCCCTGGCCGATGCGCTCGACGAGGCGCGGCCCTGGCTCGACGTCGCCCGCGCGGCGGCCGCGGAGCTCGGCAAGGCCGGGGACTTCACGCTCGTCTCGGTGGTGAAACGCGACGAGCGGGTCACGATCCGGACCGCGGCGGGCGTGCTGGTGGTCGAGGTCGACGAGCACGGCGACCACGTGCGGATCGAGCTGCCGCTGCGGACGGTCGACCGGATCGTGCGGCGGCTCGACCGCGCCGCGGCCCGCACGGCACGCGCGGAGCGCCGCACGGAGGTCGCGGAGGCCCCGGCGGCGGGCGCCGCGATGTAGCCCGGGCGCGGTGGCGGCGCGCGGCGCGCCGCTCCATCCTGTGTCGCATGGACGATCCGGCCGGCGACGCGCTCCACCGCGCCTTCGATCCCGAGGTCTTCCGCCGCGACGGCCACGCTGCGGTCGAACTGCTCGCGGGCTACCTGCGGGCGGCGCTCGAGGAGCGGAGCCTGCCGGTCCTGCCCTGGACCCCGCCGCGAGCGATGCTCGAGCAGTGGCCGGCCGACTTCCCCGGGCACGGCGGCACGCCGTTCGCCGAGCTGGTCGAGCGCGCGCTCGCCGGCTCCACCCATCTGCACCACCCGCGCTTCGTCGGCCACCAGGTCACGGCGCCGCTGCCGCTCGCGGCGCTGGCCGAACTGGTCGGCGCGCTGCTCAACAACGGGATGGCGGTCTACGAGATGGGCCCGGCCGCGACCGCGATGGAGCGGGCGGTCGTCGACTTCCTCGGGCGGTCGCTGGGGTTCGACGGCGGCACGCCCGGCCCAGGGGGGACGGGCTGCGACGGCGTGCTCACCTCGGGCGGCTCGCTCGGCAACCTGACGGCGCTGCTGGCCGCAAGGCAGTCCCGGGCCGGGTACGACGCCTGGGGCGCCGGCGCGCACGCCGGACCGCCGCTGGCGCTGCTGGCCGGCGCCGACGCGCACTACGCGGTCGCGCGCGCGGCGGGGGTGATGGGGCTCGGCGCGGAGGGCCTGGTGCGCGTGCCGCTCGACGAGCGCCGGCGCCTCGATCCCGACGCGCTGGGTCCGGCGCTCGACGCCGCGGCCCGCGCCGGGCGGCGCCCGATCGGCCTGGTCGCCAACGCCGGCTCGACCGCGGTCGGCGCCTTCGACCCGCTCGACGCGAGCGCCGACTTCTGCGCCGCGAAGGGGCTCTGGCTGCACGTCGACGGGGCGCACGGGGCGGCGGCCGCGCTCTCGCCGAAGTACCGCGGCCTGGTCGCCGGGATCGAGCGCGCCGACTCGGTGGTCTGGGACGCGCACAAGATGCTGCTCGTCCCGGCGCTGGTCACCGCGGTGCTGTTCCGGGACGGCCGGCGCTCGTGGGACCCCTTCGCCGAGGAGGCCTCCTACCTGTTCCAGGGGGAACGCGACGGCGATGACGCCGAGTGGTTCAACCTCGCGCACCGCACGCTCGAGTGCACCAAGCGGATGATGGCCTTCGAGCTCTACGCGGTGCTGGCGGCCCACGGCCCGGCGCTGCTGGGCGACTACGTCACGCGCTGCTTCGACCTGGGGCGCCGCTTCGGCGAGCTGCTCGAGGACGCGCCCGACTTCGAGCTGCCGGTCGTCCCGGAGGCGAACATCGTCTGCTTCCGCCACGTGCCGCTCGGCCGCGACGACGATCTCGACGCGGTCCAGGAGCGGGTCCGGCGGCGGCTGATCGAGGACGGCAGCTTCTACCTGGTGCAGACGCGCCTCGACGGCGCGGTTCACCTGCGCACGACGCTGATCCACCCGCGGACCAGCGAGGCCGACCTGGTCGACCTGCTGGCCGCGATCCGCCGCGCCGCGGCGGGCTAGCCGGCGGCCGGGTGGAACTCACCGCCCCGCTCGTCGCCGGGCTCGCGGCGGTCGGCGCGACCGCCGGCTTCGTCGACGCGATCGCCGGCGGCGGCGGCCTGCTCACGCTCCCGGCGATCCTGCTGACCGGGCTGCCGCCGCACCTCGCGCTGGGGACCAACAAGGGCCAGAGCGTCTTCGGCACCGCCTCCTCGCTGCTGCGCTTCGCCCGCTCGCCGCTGCTCGACCGGCGCCGGGCGCGGATCGGCGTCCTCCCCGCGCTGGCCGGGTCGGCGGCCGGCGTGCTCGCCGTGCGGGCGATCGCGCCCGCGACCCTCGCGCCGCTGGTGATGGTGCTGCTGGCGGCGGTGGCGCTCTTCTTCATCCTGCGCCGCCCGCCGGCACGCGACGGCGCGCGGACGCCGCCCGTCGACCGGTCCTGGACCCTGGCCGCGCTGGTCGCCCTGGTGATGGCCTTCTACGACGGGTTCTTCGGGCCGGGGATGGGGACGTTCCTGATCGCGATCTACACCCTGCTCTGGCGCGACCCGCTCGACGCCGCGAGCGCGAACGCCAAGGTCGTCAACTTCTGCTCGAATCTCGCGGCCGCGGTCTCCTTCGCGGCGGCCGGCCTGACGGTCTGGAGCGTCGCGCTGCCGATGGGAGCCGGGCAGCTCGTCGGGAGCTGGTTCGGCGCGCACCTGACGGTCCGCCGCGGCCAGGGGCTGGTGCGCGGAGCGGTGATCCTGGTCAGCCTGGCGCTGCTGGTCCGCCTGGCGTGGCAGTTCAGCCGCGGCTGACGCGCCACAGGCCGGCGCGCCGCGCGGTCGCCGCGTAGCCGCCGATCCCCCGGCCGAGCACCAGCGCCGCAGCGATCAGCGACAGCCCGCCGACCGCGACGAGCGCGGCGGGAAGCGCGGCCTCGTCGCCGAAGACGCGGTCGGTCACGAGCGCCACCGCGGTCGGGCCGAGGCCCAGCCCGACGAGGTTCTGCAACAGGAGGTAGAGCGCGACGATCTGCCCCCGCAGCCGGTTCGGCGCGAGGTCGGCGATCGCCGCCGCCAGCGCGCCCCAGGGCGCGGTGAGGAAGAAGACGAGCGCCACGAAGAGCGCCGCCGCCAGGCCCGCGGAGGGAACGAGCGCGAAGCCGGCCAGCAGCGGCAGCGCCCCCGCCGCGGCCACGAGCGGGACGCGGAAACGAGCCGCGCGAACCCCGCGGCCGTCCCAGCGGCTGGCCAGCCGTCCCCCCGCGACCATCCCCGCCGTCCCGGCGACGAGCATCGTCGACCCCTGCAGCGCACCGGCGGCGGCGAGCGAGAGGCCGTGCACGCGCACGAAGAAGGTGACGGCCCAGGCCTGCACGCCGTAGACCGCGGCGCCGAGTGCCGCGGCACCGAGGAACAGCGCGGCCAGGGCGCGCGTGTTGCCGCGCAGGTAGGAAACCAGCTCGCCGAGCGGCGCGTCGGCCGCCGCGGCGCCCGCCCCGAGGCGTTCCGGCTCGCGCACCGCGAGCATCAGCGCCGCCAGGGCCAGGCCCGGCAGCCCGATCCAGAGAAAGACCGACTGCCAGGCGAAGATCGTCTGCCCCGTCGGCAGCGTGATCGTGCCGGAGCCGGCCGCGCTGGCGAGCGTCCCGCCGAGCAGTGTCGCGAGGCCCGATCCGACGGTGCTCCCCGCGGCGAAGAGCCCGCTCGCGCCGGCGACCTGCCGCGGCGGGAACAGGTCGGCGATCATCGAGTACGCGGCCGGGGCCAGGGTCGCCTCCCCGATCCCGACCGCGGCCCGCGCGAGCAGCAATTCGCCGTACCCGTCGGCCAGCGCCGAGGCCGCGGTCGCGAGGCTCCAGGCCGCGATCCCGGCGGCCGCAATCGTGCGGCGCGTGCCGCGGTCGACGAGGCGGCCGAGCAGCAGGCCGAACAGGACGTAGGTCGTCGAGAACGCCGCCCCCATCAGCAGGCTCAACTGGGTGTCGCTGAGCGCGAGGTCGCGCTTGAGCGGGACGGCGAGCGCGAACAGCACCGCGCGGTCGAGGAACGACGAGACCTGCGCCAGCACGAGCACGGCGAGCGCGGCCCAGGCACTGGGGCCGGCGGCGGGGAGGCGGGCTGGCGACGGCGGGTCGGTCACGGGAAGTCCGGGCGCGGAGGATACGGCTTGACCGGGACCCGCAAAGCTCGTACTTTGTACTGCAAAGTGCTTCATGGGAGTTTCCGATGCCCCTCCGCCACCTCCCCCCCGCGATGCGCCTGGCTCCCCCGCTCGATCCCCGGGCCCCCGCCCCGCCCCCGACCCCGCGCCACGCCCTGCTGCTCAACCCGTTCTATCCCAAGGATCCGCACGGCAGCTTCGGCAAGCACGTCCTGACCCCGTCGCTCGCGCTGACCTCGCTGGCGGCCGCCACTCCCCCGGAGTGGACCGTCGCCGTCTGGGACGAGAACCTGCTCCAGGGACCGCCGCCGCTCGATCCGTTCCCGGCGCTGGTCGGGATCACGGTCCACCTCACCTTCGCGCGCCGGGCCTACGAGCTGGCGGCGTGGTATCGCGCCCGCGGGGCGCTCGTCGTGCTCGGCGGCCCGCATGTCCAGAGCTGCCCCGGCGAGGCGCGAGACCGGGCCGACGCACTCGTTTTCTCGGGCGGCGTGCGCGCCTGGCCGCGGATCCTGGCCGACGCGGAGCGCGGCATGCTCTCGGCCGAGTACCAGGGGAGCTACCGCGCGCCACTCACCGGGGAGCCGACGCCGCGGCGCGACCTCCTGCCGCGCGGCAGCTTCCTGAGCACCGCCAGCCTGCTCGCCACGCGCGGCTGCGCCAACCGCTGCGCCTTCTGCCACCTCGCGACCGACGGCCTCGACATCCCCTACCAGGCCAGGGACCCGGCCGCGGTGGCGGCGGAGTGGGCGGCGACCGGCGAGCCGTACGCGGTCTTCCTCGACAACAACCTCGGCTCGCGGCCCGGCGACCTGCGCGCCCTGTGCCGGGCCCTCGCGCCGCTCGGCGGGATCTGGAGCGCCGCGGTCACGATCGACGTCACCGACGACCCGTCGCTGGTCCGGGAGATGGCGCTGGCCGGCTGCACCGGCGTCTTCGTCGGCCTGGAGACGCTCGACCGGGAGAACCTCCGTGCCGCCGGCAAGCGCTCGCCCCCTCCTGAGGACTACGCGCGCCGGGTCCGGATCTTCCACGACGTCGGGATCCAGGTGAACGGCAGCTTCGTGCTCGGCTTCGACGCCGACGGCCCGGAGGTCTTCGAGCGCACCGCGGCGTGGATCGAGGAGAACCGGCTGGAGTGCGCGACGTTCCACATCCTCACCCCCTACCCCGGCACGCCGCTCTTCCGCCGTCTCGAAGCGGAAGGGCGCCTGCTGCACCGGGACTGGGAGCTCTACGACACCGCGCACGCCGTCTTCCGCCCGCTCCGGATGTCCGTCGAGGAACTGGAAGCGGGCTACTCCTGGATCTACCGGCGACTCTTCTCGCCGGGCTCGATCTGGGCCCGCCGGCCGGAGGATCCGCGGGCGGTGCTCCCCTACCTGGCGATGTCGGTGCTCTACAAGAAAACGAATCGCGCCTGGCCGCTGCTGATCCGGCACCGGCTCGTGGGACCGATGTGGCGCCCGCTGATCGCGCTCTCGCGGCGGCGGCACCTCTCCTTTCGGCGGCGGCTGGCGCTTGCTACGATGGCCGATCCCTCCTGCGGAGATCGTGCCATGCCGCGTTCCGGCCTCGCCGCCGCTCTCGTGACGATCCTGTGCGCTGCTGCCTGCGGCGGGTCCCGCCTTGCGGCCGACGATCCCGTCATGCAGCGCGGGCGCGAGCTCTACTCCGACAACTGCGTCGTCTGCCACCAGGCCAGCGGCGCCGGTGTCGCCGACCTGCAGCCCGCGCTGGCCGGCTCGTCGCGCGTGGCGGGGGACCCGGCGACGCTGGTGCGCTGGGTGCTCCGCGGATCGGAAGCCGAGCCGGCTCCCGCTGGACGGCGCTTCCAGAACGTGATGCCCGCGTTCGACCACCTCGGCGACGACGATGTCGCAGCGGTCATCACCTACGTCCGGCAGACCTTCGGCGGCGGAGCGTCGCCCGTCTCGCCCGCTGCCGTGGCCGCCGCCCGGACGGCGGCGGGCAGTCCCTGAATGGAGACGGCGATGCGCGCGCTCCGGCTGCCCCTCGCGCTCTCCTTCGCGCTGTTCGCGGCCGCTCCGGCCCACGCCGAAGGCGAGCGCTGGCTCGGCTATCACTGGGAGAACGTCGTCTCCGCGCGCTACCGGGTCGTCCACCACGAGGAGTCGGTCACGGTCCGCGAGGGGAAGAGCACGCCCAGCACCGCGACGGTCGAGACCGACCTGCTGCTCCTGCCCGGCGCGCGCGGCGAGAAGGAGACGCTGATCGAGGTGCGCCTCGAGCGGGTCCGGATCCAGCTCGAACCCCAGGGGCTGGACGCCGATTCGGACGCAACCTCGAACCCGCGGGGCGGACCGCTGGCCGCGCTGCCGAAGGTCGTCGCGGCAACGCGGGCCACCCCGCTCCGGATCGCGCTCTCGCCGGGCGGACGGGCGCTGCGGGTGGAGGGGCTGGCGGCCTTCCTCGACGCCGCGCGCTCCGCGCTGCCGGAGAGCCCGCAATCGCGACGGTCTGCTGCGCACGATCCTCCCGGTCTCGGAGGCCGACCTCGCCGACCGGATCGCCGCGATCGTCCTGCCGCTTCCAAACCGGGCGGTTGCCCAGGGCACCGCGCTGCCGGTCCCTCTGGCGGTCCCGGGCAGCGCCGAACCGCAGAACGCGACGATCACCTTCACCGGCGTCGAGACCGTCGACGGCCGCGAAGCGCTGAGGATCGTGCGCGCGCTGTCGGCCGAGGCGCTGCCACCGACGACGGTCACGCAGGGGGAGCAGAGCGTCGTCGTCACCACCACCCGCTACGCGACCGAAGCGACGCTCCTGCTCTCGCCCACGCTCGGTATCCCGCTCTCGCAGGTGGCGACGACGACCAGCGCGCAGACCGTCGGTCCCCCGGGGGCCGGCGGGACGCCGGGCGGCTCCCTCGTCGAGACCAACCGCACGGTCGAGGCGACGCTCACGGCGCACGAACCGTCGGCGGCTACGACAGCGCCGGGCCCGCCGGCCTCCCCGCCCGCCGCCACGGCCCCGCCCCGCGCGCCCGGCGGCTGAGCGCCCGGAAGATCCCGAACGGCGTGTCGGGCGCGTAGCGCGGCCCGTCCATCTCCGGCTGCGCGTAGCGTGCGACCGCGGCGGCGACCAGGCGCGCCCAGATCCAGGCCTGCGCCGCGAACGACGCCAGCGCCAGCAGCGTGAAGAGCGCGACCGCCACGCCGCCGAGCGGCTCGCTGCCGCGCCACCCGGCGAGCGCGACTCCCGGCAGCAGCGCGGCGAGCAGCAGCGCGGCCGCCGGCCCGGCGAGCGCCCGCCCGGGGCGGCGGCGGAAGACGCCCAGGGCCACGGCGGCGGCACGCCGGGCGCGGCGCCGGCCGTCGGCCACGACGATGACGCGGGTCCAGAGCGCGAAGGCCGCGACGAGCGCGAGCCAGAGCAGGCTGGCCAGGAGGACCGCCAGCGGGATCGCGACGTCGATCGTGTAGGACCACCAGCCGGCGCGGAGGCCGGCCTCGTGCAGCCGTCGCGACAGCCAGCGCAGCGCGGCCACGCCGCCGCCCCCCGCGAGCAGTGCGAGGAACGCCACGCGAAGCAGCGGCCAGAGGTGCGCGAGTCCCCCGCGGAAGATCGCCGGGAGCAGCCGCGGCCGGTCCCACGGCCCGCGGCGCGGCGCCAGCACCCGCACCGCGCCCGCCAGCAGGAGCTGGTCGAGAATCAGCGCGATGAGCGCGCCCGCGGCGAGGCCGCCGGCCCACGCCGCCCCGGCCTTCATCACCATGCGCGCGACGAGAATCCACGGGAGCGGGCCCGCGCCGTCGACGAAGTAGGGGTTGGCGGCCGGGCCGCTGGAGAGCGCCCCGCGCATCAGCAGCCACGCCGGGAGGGCGCAGAGCACGACGAGCGCGAAGCGCGCGAGGGTCACCCGCAGCGTCCCGTGCGAAGCGGAGCCGGCACCGCGTCTCAGAGCCATAGCGTCAACGCCCCCACGGCCCACCCGGCCACCGCCCCGAACCAGTTGCCCCAGTCGCTCGCGAACCCCGCCTTCGGCTCGACGCGGCGCGCGTCGTTCAGCTCGTCCGGATCGATCGCGATCGTCCCCTGCGGATCGACGCGCGCGGAGACGAGCGGCGCGGCGCGCAGGAAGCGGTAGATCCGCCAGGGGGAGCGGCCGTCCCAGGCGTCGGTCACCACCGCGCCGTCGGCGAAACGGAACTCCAGCTCCACCGGGAGGTTCGTCCAGGCCGGGCCGGTGACCCGCACGCGGCTCTCGTGGACCACCTTCGGGTCGGCCTCGTACCCCGGCTCGGCGGGGCCCGTCACCGGCTTGACCCGGCGCCGGACGATGCTGCCGGGCGCGGCGCCGTCCGGCCGGGTCCAGCCCGGGTCGGCGGTCTCGACGAGGACGGCTCCGTCGGTCTCGTCGGCGTCGTCCGGCACGAGCGCGGCGGCGTGCTCCTCCTGCGTCGCGCGGGTCACCTCGAGCGTCCCGGCCTTGCCGGGTACGCGGCCGAGCGGGGTCTCCCAGCGCGAGACGCGTGCGCTCTCGATCGCGTAGTCGGGCTGCCGTCCGGCGGTGAAGGCCTCGGCCAGGAACCGGGCCATCGGCTCGCCCCCCTCCTCGCGCGCCACGGCCAGGAAGTCCGCGAGTGTCGGGTGCCGGAAGACCCAGCGCCGGTAGTACTCGCGGAAGACGCGGTCGAGCGTCTCCTGACCGAAGCGGAGGGCCGCGGTCTTGAGCGTCTGCCCGGTGCGGATGTAGACCTGCAGGCCGAGCGTGCCGGGGGCGTAGAGCCACGACGGCGAGCGCGCGATCGGCTCCCTGATCTTCTCGTCGCCGAAACCCAGCGCCAGCCGGCCGAAGCCGCCGCGGAGCAGCGGGCGGCCGAGCAGGACGCTCGACGACTCGTCGCCGCCGAACAGCGCCGTCATCGTCCGCTCCTGCCAGTAGGTGGCGAACCCCTCGTCGAGGTAGGCCTCTTCCTGCTCGTTGGTCGCGATCAGGCCGTAGAAATACTCGTGCGCGAACTCGTGGACCAGCGTCCCCTCCTGGAACCGCAGCGCGGCGGCCGGGAAACGCAGGTCGGCGAGGTCGGCGGAATCGCCGGTGAAGAAAGTCGGGTACTCCATCCCGGAGGTCTCCTGCGCCCACGCCGGCGGGAAGACCTCGGTCAGGTGATCGTAGGGGTAGGGCCCGATCCCGGCGCCGAGCGTGTCGAGCGCCGCTTCGGTCGCGTGGCGCCAGCGCGGGACGAGAGCTTCCAGGCCGCGCGGGAAGATGTAGCGCACGTCGACCGGCGGCCCGCCTCCCTTCGGCGTGTGCCGGCTGGTCGACTTCGGCGAGGCGGGAACCGGCGACGAGCGCGAAGTCGTGCACCGCGCGCTGCCGGAAGCGGTGCGCGACGAGGCCGCCGTCGCCCGGTGCGGCCGGGCCGGCCGGCCGGCCCGTGGCCCCGACCAGCCAGCCGGACGGGACGCGGAAGGTGACGTCGAAGTCGGCGAAGTCGGCGAAGAACTCGGTCGTGGAGTGGAACTGCCGCGCCTTTCCCGGGACGCCGATCTTCGGGTACCACTGGCCGACCAGGAAGAAGTCGCGCGCGCCGCCGGTGCGGGCGATCGGGTACGGCAGCCGGGCCTCGAACGCGATCGCCAGCGTCACCGTCTCGCCCGGAGCGAGCGGCGCCGGCAGCGTCACCTCGGCCAGCGAGCGGTCGAGCGGGTTCCCGTCGTCGGGCTGGATGGGGCGCCAGGCGAGCGGCGTCTCGCGGCCGTCGGGCCCGCGCGCGACGATCGACTTCGGCTCGATCCAGCCCCACGGATCGGGCTCCTCGGCGATCAGCTTCTCGATCGCGTCGAAGCGGCCGATCTGCTCCTCCGACAGCCAGGTCGTGCGCTGGTGCGCGAAGGCGTTGAGGTAGAGGTGCAGCGGCAGCACCGCGAGCGTCTCGCTGGTGGTGTTGGTCCAGCGGATCTCCTCGCTCCCCGCGAGCGCGCGCGTGACCGGGTCGAGGCGGGCGTCGATCCGGTAGTCGATCGAGCTGGGCGGGAGCTCGATCGCGCCCGCGGCGAGCGCGGTGGGGACAGCGAGGGCGATCACGGCGATGACAGCGATGCCGGCGATCCGGACCGGAAGCGCCGGGTCGGGAACGGTGCGACGACTCATGCGGAACTCCGTGACAGCGCGCGCACCGCGTCGCCGAGGGCGGCGATCGCGTCGTCGAGCTGCCGGTCGCAGAGATAGGGGGCGGGCCCGAGCCGCAGGGTCCGGTCGCGGAAGTCGGTCAGGACGCCGCGTTCGCGCAGCGCGGCGCACAGCGCGCCCGCGCGCGGCGCACGCAGCGCGAGGAAGCCGCCCAGCGCGGCCAGCGGCGCGGAACGGTCGCGGTCGATCAGTGCGGGATCGAGCCCCAGCGCGTCGAATCCCGCCGCGAGGCGACCGACCTGGCGCTGACTGATCGCCCGCAGGCGTTCCGGGTCGAGCCCCTCGGCCTCGAAGAAGTCGAGCACCCGCGCGGCACGGTAGTGGCTGGTCGGGTCGTAGGTCGCGCCGGCGAAGCGCGCCGCACCGCGGCCGTAGCTCACCTCGCCGGGACGGCGGGGCGCGGCCAGCGCGTCGAACTCGGCGAACCAGCCGGTGACCGCCGGGCGCAGCGTGGTGCCCGCGGGCAGGCGCAGGAAGGCGTTCCCCTCCCCCAGCTGCAGGTACTTGTAACCGCCGCCGACGACGAACGCGCGCGTCAGCCCCTCCGCGCGGAGCGAGAGCGGTACCGCGTTGACGGCGTGGTAGGCGTCGACCAGCAGCGCCGCGCCGGCGCGCTCGCAGGCGCGGGCCAGCTCCGCCAGCCCGGGGACGATCCGGGCGCTCTCGAAGAGGACGTGCGAGACGACGACCAGCGCGGTCCGGTCGTCGACCGCCCGCGCGAGCCGGGCGGCGAGCGTCTCGGGCGGCTCGGCCGGAAGCCGGAGCAGCTCCAGCCCCTCCTCGGCCAGGCGGTCGAGCTGGCGGCGGGCACTGTGATACTCGCCGTCGGTCGTGACGATCCGCGGCCGCTCGCGCAGCGGGAGCGCCGACAGCAGCCGGACCAGCAGGTCGTGGGTGCTGGCGGCCAGCGCGTAGTCCCCCTCCGCGTCGTCGAGCCGCGCGGCGATCCCGCGGCGCACCCGCTCCGCCTTGGCAAAGGCCCGGCTCCACTTGTCGTCGACCTGCTCCGCGGCGTCGCGGAAGGCCTCGATCGACCCTTCCAGCGCGACGTCGGGCCAGGCCTGGTGCGAGTGGCCGGTCAGCAGCAGGCGCTCGGCGACGCGGAACGCGCGGTAGTGCGCGGCCAGCGGATTGGAGTCACGAGGAAATGCGTCGATGCGCATGGGAAGGGGCGTCCGGAGCGGGCAGGGGCACGCTACGGCATCCCCCTGCCGGGGTCAATCGGACGGCTCGCGCGGCTTCCCCGCCTTGCCCGCGAGCGCGCGCTTGAGCGCGTCGGCCAGCGCGCCGCCGGCGCCGGCCGGCTCGGGCGCGGCCAGCTTGGCGCGCTGCGCGTCGTCGAGCGCGGCCCCCTCGACCGGATCCATCGAGAGCGCGATCCGGTGCGCGTCGGGATCGACGGACAGGATCGCGACCTCGACCTCCTGCCCGGGACGCACGACCTCGCCGGGGTGGGTCACGCGCCGGTTGCCGCCCATCGCGCTGACGTGCACGAGCCCTTCGATCCCCGGCGTGAGCTCGACGAACGCGCCGAACGCGGCGATCCGCGTCACGCGCCCCATCAGCGTGCGGCCGGGGGTGAAGAGCGCCGCGGCCGTGCGCCACGGATCCTCGCCGACCTGCTTGAGGCTGGCGGCGATCCGCGGCTTCTCCCCCTCGAGATCGATCTCGAGCAGGCGGACGGTGACGGCCGTTCCCGGCGGCAGCGCCGGGCGCGCGGAATCCTCGCGCGACCAGGCCAGCTCGGCCCGCGGGACCAGCGCGTGGACGCCGGCACCGAGGTCGACGAAGACGCCGAAACGCTCGGACCGGACCACCGTCGCCTCGAGAATCTGGCCCTCGTCGAGCCCGGCCAGGAGCGTCGCACGCGCGGCAGCCTGTTCCTCCCGCAGCAGGTCGATCCGCGACAGCACGATGTCGTGCCCGCGGACGTCGGTGACCTTGAAGCGCAGCGTGTGCCCGGCGTACTCGGCGAACGGCCGGGCCTGCCCGAGCTCCATCTGCGAGAACGGGACGAACCCGCGCTGGCCGCCCAGCTCGACCGTGAAGCCCCCCTTGTTCTCGCCCGCGACCTTCCCCTCGACCGGCACGCCGCTGCGCCGGGCTTCCTGCAGGCGCTCGAGGTCGAGCGCGCGCGCGGCCAGCGCGTGCGACAGCTCGATCGTGCCGCCCGCGGCGCGCGTCACGAGGAACTGGGCCCGGGTGCCGACGCGGAACGCGACCAGCTCCTCGGGCGTCATCCCCTCGAGCGGCATCACGGCTTCGCTGCGCTGGCCGACGTCGACCAGCAGGGCCGAGGCGGTGCGCTGCACGACCGTTCCCTCCACGCGGTCGCCGGCGGCGAGCGACGCGAAGCGCTCGCGCCCGGTCTCGGCCAGCAGGCGCGCGAACTCGTCGCTGTCCCCGGTCGCGGGCGGGGGGCCGGCGCTGCCGCGGGACCAGCCGGGTCGGTTCTTCGTCATGGCGAGAGTCTGACCCGCTCCGTGCGCGACGGCCAGCACGGCCGGGGGCCCGCGGCGGTCGCGCCGGCCCGGCCGCGCCGCCCCCGTTGACCCGGCGCTCCCGGCTCGCGCACGATGCGCCCGCCCGCGGCCGCCCCGCCGCGCGGACCGGGAGCCCACGATGCGTCGTTCCGCCGCCCTCGCGCTGGCCGTCCTGCTCCTCGCACCGCTCGCCCTGCCGGGCGCGGCGGCGCAGGAGGAGCCTGCCACCGGGAGCCCGCCGGCCGCGTCCGACGCGCCTGAGCCGCCCCCCGAGCCGAAGGAAGCCGACGAGAAGGCCTTCTCGTGGAACGGGACGCTGGCGATCGCCGGGATGGCGCAGCGCGGGCAGTACTTCGGCTCGCCCGACCAGCCGAACCCCGACGGAAAGTACCGGTGGAGCGAAGGGAACCTGCAGCTCGAGGCCCGCTGGCGGCCCGCGGACTGGGTCCGGCTCAACGTCGGTGGCGCGGCCACCTGGACGCTGGGGGACGACGCGTACGGAACGGGGACGACGACCCAGTTCCTGTTCTATCTCGCCAACCTCGAGTTCCCCGACATCGGCGGCTCGGGCGTGGACGTCACGATCGGCCGGCAGGACATCTCGATCGGGGACGGCCTCGTGATCGCCGACGGCTTCCGCAGCGAGAAGGCCGCGCTCTGGCTCAACCCGTTCTACTTCTTCGACGCCGTGAAGGTCGACTGGAACGGAGCGAGCGGCCTGGGCGCGACCGGCTACGCGATCCTGCTCGACCGGACGACGGGGGAGACCGAGGACGGGTACGCGTGGGGCGCCGAGCTGCGCTGGAGCAAGGGGGACGAAGGCCCCGAGGTCGGCATCGACTACGTGGCGCGGCACGACACCAGCCCGGCGGCCAACGACGCCCGCGCCGCGTGGGTCCGGGGCCACGTTCCCGCCGGTCCGTTTCTCTTCCGCGGCCAGTACGTCTGGGAGTTCGGCACGGTCGGCGGCGCGGACTACGACGCGAGCGCCTGGCACGCGCTGGCGCAGTGGAGCCTCCCGACCGAGCTCGACAACTACTTCGCGCTCAACTACGCCTTCTTCAGCGGCGACGACCCGGCGACCCCCGAGCAGGAGGGGTACTTCCCCTGGTACTACGGCGACCAGGACTGGTCGCGGTGGTTCATCGGCGACATCATCGGCTCGACCCTCGACGACAACACCGACGAGAAGGCGCTCTGGCTCGAGGCGGCCTGGACCCCGGTCGAGCCGCTCCTGCTGCGGGCCTACCTGCACCGGATCTGGGTCGACACCGGCGCCTACCACGGCGTCCCGGAGGGGGTCGGCAACGAGTTCGCCGACGAGATCGACCTGACGTGGGAGTGGACGATCAGCGAGCGATTCGACCTGTGGGGGATCGTCGGCTGGGCGCGCCCGCTGGAGGCCGCGAAGGCGGTCTACGGCGACGACACGATCGAGGAGGTCGCGGCGGTCTTCGAGTGGCACTTCTAGCGGCGCCGGCGGCGCTGGACCCGCAGCCCCCCCCGCCCTAGACTCCCGCCTGCCGCGGCGGTCCCGGCGCGGCCGACCGCAGGGAGCGCCCGCCTTGGCCGAGTTCCTCGAGTTCGAGAACGTCCACAAGCACTTCGGCAAGGTCCGTGCGGTGGACGGCGTCTCCCTGTCGATCCGCCGCGGGGAGTTCTTCTCGCTGCTCGGCCCGTCCGGCTGCGGGAAGACGACGCTGCTCCGGATCCTCGCCGGCTTCGAGCAACCGGACCAGGGACGCGTCCTCCTCGACGGCCAGGACATCACCGACCTGCCGCCCCACAAGCGCAAGGTCAACACGATCTTCCAGAACTACGCGCTCTTCCCGCACCTCACGGTGCGTCAGAACATCGGTTTCGGGCTGAAGATCGAGGGGATCGAGAAGGCGACGCTCGAGCGCGAGGTCGACGCCATGCTGGCGCTGATCCAGATGGAGGACCAGGCCGGCAAGTACCCCGACCAGATCAGCGGCGGCCAGAAGCAGCGGGTCGCGATCGCCCGCGCCCTGATCAAGAAGCCGGACGTCCTGCTGCTCGACGAGCCGCTGGCCGCGCTCGACCTGAAGCTGCGCCAGAAGATGCTGATCGAGCTGGACCTGATCCACGACGAGGTCGGCATCACCTTCGTCTACGTCACCCACGACCAGGGCGAGGCGATGAGCCTCTCCGACCGGATCGCGGTGATGAACCACGGCAAGGTCGAGCAGCTCGGAAGCCCGGCCGAGATCTACGAAGCGCCGCGCAGCAGCTTCGTCGCGGCGTTCATCGGCGACACCAACTTCTTCGAGGGGACGGTCGCCGAGATGGTCGGGCCCGATTACAGCCGGCTGGCGATCGACGGCTTCCCCGACGTGGTCGTCTTCAACGACAAGCAGCTGAAGACGGGCGACCTGATCTACCTCTCCGTGCGGCCGGAGAAGATCTCGATCTCCCGCGACCGGCCCGCGCAGGGGGCGCACTCGACCGTGGTCCCGGCGCACGTCGAGGACGTGGTCTACCTCGGCTCGCACACCAAGTACTGGGTCCGGGTGCAGGACTACCGGATCGCGGTCTACCAGCAGCACAACCGCTTCCTGCTGGACGAGCAGCCGATCCGCTGGGGCGAGGACGTCTTCATCCGCTGGCACGCCGACGACGGGTTCATGCTCGAGCGCTACTCCGAGTCCGACGAGCGGCTGATGGGGACCCCGCCCGAGGAGGTCGGCGAGGCGAACGACGGCGCCGAGAGCGCGCCGACCGGGAGTCCGCGTGGCTGAGGGGCGTCGCGGGCGCAGCGCGGAGTGGTCGGTCACGCTGCCGTCGTTCCTCTGGCTGATCGTGCTGTTCGTGATCCCGTCGGTGATCGTGTTCGCGATCGCCTTCAAGCCGGCGACGCCCTACGGCGGGATCGGGAGCGGCTGGACGTTCGACACGCTGCGGACCCTCGGCAACCCGAACTACCCCGCCATCGTCTGGCGCACGCTCTGGCTCTCCGTCGTCACGACCGTCGGCTGCCTGCTGCTCGCGATCCCGATGGGCTACGCCATGGCGCGCGCCCCGAAGCGCTGGCAGAACGCGCTGCTGCTCGCGGTGATCATCCCGTTCTGGACCAGTTTCCTCGTCCGGATCTTCGCCTGGAAGATGCTGCTCCACCCCGAGGGGTTCCTGAAGCGCGCGCTGGTCGCGATCGGCGCGGCCGCGCCGGACAGCCAGCTGCTCTACAACTCCTGGGCCGTGCTGCTGGTCCTGATCTACACCGAGCTGCCGTTCGCGATCCTGCCGATCTACGCCGCCGCGGAGAAGTTCGACTTCCGGCTGATCGAGGCGGCGCGCGACCTGGGCGCGTCGCCGTTCCGCGCCTTCCGGAGCGTCTTCCTCCCCGGCATCCGCCGCGGCGTCGTGACCGCGATGCTGGTGACGTTCATCCCGGCCCTCGGCGCCTACGTGGTCCCCGACATCGTCGGCGGCCCGTCCTCGGAGATGATCGGCAACAAGATCGCGCAGCGCACCTTCGTCGACCGCAACCTGCCGGAGGCGTCGGCCCTTTCCGCGCTCCTGGCGCTCGCCGTGCTGCTCCCGACCTTCGGCGTGCTCGCGCTCAATCGCGGCCGGACGCTGCTGGCTCCGAAGCCGGAGGAATCGCCGTGAGACGCAGCCGCGCCCCGCTCGTCGTCACGGCCGCGGTCCTGGTCTTCTTCTACCTGCCCGTGCTCGTGCTGGTCGTCAACTCGTTCAACGCCTCGCGCTTTTCGGCGGGCTGGGAGGGGTTCACGCTCGACTGGTACCGCCGGCTCTGGGACGCCCGGGAGATCTGGCACGCGCTGCGCAACACGCTGATCATCGCCGTCGTCGCCACCGCGGTCTCGACCGCGCTCGGCACGACGGCCGCGTTCGCGCTCCACCGCTACAACGACCGGCTGCAGCGGCTGCACTACCTGATGATCTACACCCCGCTGGTGATCCCCGAGATCCTGATGGGGATGAGCCTGCTCCTGTTCTTCGTGGCGATCGGGTTCGAGCTCGGCCTGGCGACGATCATCCTGTCCCACATCACCTTCTCGATGAGCTACGTGACGATGACCGTGCTCGGCCGGCTGCAGGACTTCGACTGGTCCCTGATCGAGGCCGCCCAGGACCTCGGCGCCGACTGGTGGACGACCGTCCGGCGGGTGCTCCTCCCGCTGCTCGCGCCCGGCATCGCGGCCGGCGCGCTGCTCGCCTTCACGCTCTCGATCGACGACTTCGTGATCACGTTCTTCGTCGCCGGGCCGGGCTCGACCACGCTGCCGGTCCGGATCTACAGCATGATCAAGCACGGGCAGCCGCCGCTGATCAACGCGCTCTCGACGCTCCTGCTCGTGGTCACTTTCGTCACGGTCTGGCTCAGCCAGCGCCTGATGGGGGACAAACGATGACCCTCCCGCGCCTCGCCGCCGTCACCGCCGCCGCCGCCCTGCTCCTGGCCGCGCCGCTGCTCCTGGCCGCCGGCTGCTCGAAGAGCCAGCCCGTGCTGCACGTCTACACCTGGGCCGACTACATCAAGCCCGAGCTGATCAAGGCGTTCGAGGCCGAGACCGGGGCCCAGGTCGTGATCGACACCTTCGACTCGAACGAGTCGATGTACGCCAAGATCAAGGCGGGCGCGGCGGGCTACGACCTGATCACCCCCTCCAGCTACATGGTGAGCATCATGAACAAGGAGGGATTGCTGCAGCCGATCGACCACGCCAAGGTCCCCAACCTGGTCAACGTGGACCCCGACTACCTGGCGATCGCGATCGACCCGAAGATGCAGCACAGCGTCCCCTACATGCTGACCAACACGGGGATCGCGTTTCTCAAGAGCAAGGTCCCGAACGTCGAGCCGTCCTGGGCGATGTTCGACCGCGCCGACCTCGGCCGGCGCGTGACGATGCTCAACGACATGCGCGAGACGATCGGCGCGGCGCTCAAGTTCCTGGGCTACAGCCTCAACACCACCGACGACCGGCAGCTCGAAGAGGCTCGCGACGTCGTGATCCGCTGGAAGAAGAACCTGGCCAAGTTCGAGAACGAGCAGTACAAGAGCGGCCTCGCCTCGGGCGAGTTCGTCATGGTCCACGGCTATTCCGGGGACATCGTCCAGATCGAGGCGGACAACGACGACATCGGGTTCGTCGCCCCGCGCGAGGGGACCTCCGTCTCGTGCGACGACTTCGTGATCCCGAAGGCCGCCCGGGAAGTGGACCTGGCCCACGCCTTCGTCAACTTCCTGCATGACCCGAAGCGCGCGGCGGCGAACAGCGAGTTCATCGGCTACCTTTGTCCCAACGCCGCCAGCTACCCGCTGCTGCCCGAGGAGTTCCGCTCGAACCCCGCGGTCTTCCTCGACCCGGCGGTCAAGGCCAGGAGCGAGGTGATCCTCGACCTGGGCGACGACAACGTGAAGTACACCCGCGTCTGGGACCAGATCAAGGCGGCGGACTGAACCCGCCGCGTTCCGGCGAGAGGCTCTGATGAGAGACTTCCTGAAGATGTTCTTCGCGAGCCTGCTGGCGATCGGCTTCGTCGCGGCCGGGCTGTTCCTGGCGTTCCTGCTGGTGGCGATCCTGGCGGCCGGATCGGCCGGCCAGAGCGCCGCGCCGCGGGCGCCGCGCGACGCGATGCTGGTGGTCGACCTCTCGACGCCGGTCTCCGACCGGCCCCCGGTCCGCCAGCCGGGGCAGCTGCTGCAGGACGCCCTGCTCGGCCGCGAAGGCGAGCGGCTTTCGCTCTGGTCGGTCACCCAGGCGATCCGGCAGGCGGCCGACGACGACGGGGTGCGCGGGATCCTGATCACGGGGGGCGTCGCGCGCGACGGCTACAGCTCGGGCTGGGCGGCGCTGAGCGACATCCGGCGCGCGCTGCTCGCCTTCAAGGCCTCGAAGAAGCCGGTCTGGGCCTACGACATGGGCTACGACGAGGCCTCCTACTACCTCGCCTCGGTGGCGGACCAGCTCGTCGTTCACCCTTTCGGCGACGTGGAGCTCAACGGCTTCGCGAGCGAGCCGATGTTCTTCGCGCGGGCCTTCGAGAAGTACGGCGTCGACGTCCAGGTGACGCGCGTGGGCAAGTACAAGTCGGCGGTCGAGCCGTTCGTGCTGGACCGGATGTCCGATCCGAACCGGGAGCAGATCGGGCTGCTGCTCGGCGACATGTGGAGCGTCTTCCTCAGCGACGTCGGCGCGTCGCGCGGACTGTCCGTGACCGGGCTCCAGGCGCTGGCCGACGAGCGCGGCGTGTTCGAGGCCGCCGACGCCAAGTCCCGCAAGCTGGTCGACCGCCTGGCCTACTACGACGAGCTGCAGACCGAGCTGAAGAAGGTCACCGGCGCCGATCCCGACGCCCGGACCTTCCGCCGCATCGACCTCGACGACTACATCCTCTGGCGCGAGGCGCGCAAGCGCCCGGCCGCCGGCCGGAACCGCATCGCGGTGATCTACGCCGAGGGGGAGATCGTCGACGGCGACAACAAGGCCGAGGTGGGCGGCGACGTGCTCGCCCGCCTGCTGCGGCGCGCGCGGCTCGACAAGGAGGTCAAGGGGGTCGTGCTGCGCGTCAACAGCCCGGGCGGCAGCGCCTCGGCCTCCGAGGTCATCCAGCGCGAGGTGCGGCTGACCCGCGAGCAGAAGCCGGTGGCGATCTCGATGGGCACGGTCGCGGCCTCGGGCGGCTACTGGATCTCCACCTACGGCGACCGGATCTTCGCGGAGCCGAACACGATCACCGGCTCGATCGGGGTCTTCGGGATGCTGCCCAGCGTCCAGCGCCTGATGAACAACGTCGGCGTCACGACCGACGTCGTGAAGACCGGCCAGTACGCCGACCTGTTCACGATCTACCGCCCGAAGACCGCGGAGGAGCTGGCGATCGTGCAGGGCTTCGTCGACCGGATCTACGACGAGTTCACCGCCAAGGTCGCCGAGAGCCGCAAGCTGCCGATCGAGCGGGTCCGCGAGATCGCCCAGGGCCGGGTCTGGTCGGGCGGATCGGCCAAGGCGCTCGGGCTGGTCGACGAGTTCGGCGGCCTGTCGTCGGCGATCGAGTGGACCGCGAAGAAGGCGGGCCTGGGCGAGGACTACGGGCTGACCTTCTACCAGGAGCAGAAGACGCCGTGGCAGCAGTTCCTCGAGTCGATGGGACGCCGCGACGAGCGCGACCGCGCGTCGGAGGGGCTGCTGCTGACCGAGGCCCGGCGCGTCTCGGCCGAGGTCGAGCGGCTCGGACGCCTCAACGACCCGCGCGGGGCCTACGCCCGGCTGGCGTTCGACCTGCAGCCGCGCTGACCGCGCGCTACTTCCCGGTGCGGACCCGGACCTGGGCGAGCAGGTTCGCGATCGCCTTGTCTCCGGGGTCGAGCGCCTGGGCCTGGGCCAGGATCGCCTCGGCCTCCGCGTCGCGGCCGGCCTCGACCAGCAGGCTGGCCAGCGCCTTGAACGAGAGGATCGAGAGCGGATCGGTCGCGATCGCACGCCGGTACGCCGCTTCGGCCCCGGCGCGGTCCTTCTTCGCGTCGAGCAGCTGGCCCAGCCGGTGCCAGCCCAGGGCGAATCCCGGATCGACCGACACCGCGTGGCGGAAGACGACGATCGCCTCGTCGCTGCCGGCCGGACAGGATGAGCGCCCGGCCGTAGCTCTCGAGAAACGCCGGGTTGTCGGGCTCGATCGCCTGGAGCGCCTCGAACAGCGGCAGCGACGTCGCGGGGTGCGCCGACTGGCTGGCCACCAGCGCCGCGTCGTACTGCTTCAGGAACGCCGCGCGGTCCTTCGGGTCGACCGCGTCGAGGACGACCAGCTCTCCTTCCTCCGCGCGCCGCCCGCTGGCGGCATAGCCGAGCGCGCGGAGCTGGGCCATCTCCTCTTCCGACACCGCCCGCTCCGCGAACTCCTGCGGGGCCGCGTCGCGCGCGTGCTGGACCAGCAGCGCCAGGCTGCGCCGCGCGGCGTCGACGTCCGCGGGGCGCGCGGCCGCGAGGTCCTGTTCCTCGCGCGGGTCCGCAGCCAGGTCGAACAGCTCCGGGCGCGGGGCCTCGATCAGCTTGGTCGCCCCGCTCACGAAAGCGCGCAGGCCGGACCAGCCGTACTGGATCCGCGGCGTGTGACTCTCGGCGAAGACGCCCGGCCGGGCCGGGAGCGGCCCCTTCCCGGTGAGCACGGCCGCGAGGGACAGCCCGTCGGCGCCGGCCAGCGGCCCCAGGCCGGAGAGCTCGGCCAGCGTCGGCGCGATGTCGACCACGCTGACCGTGCCGTCGATGACCGCCGGACGGATCCCGTGTGCGGCCCCGGTCACGACGAGCGGCACGTGCATGACGCTCTGGTAGAGGAAGATCCCGTGCGTCGCCTCGCCGTGGTCGCCGAGCCCCTCCCCGTGATCGGCGGCAACCACCACCAGGAGGTTCGCGTCGCGCCCGTCGGCAGCGAGCCCGTCGAGCAGCCGGCCCAGCGCGAGGTCGGCCGCGGCGACCTCCCCCTGGTAGAGGTTGCCCTTGTAGCGCGCCGCGAGCTCGGGCGGCGGCTCGTAGGGGGCGTGCGGCTCGAACAGGTGCACCCAGAGGAACGCCGGCTTCGGGCCCAGCGCCATCAGCCAGGTCAGCGCGCTGTCCACGGTGTCGACGCCGCTCCGCTGCGCGAAGCGCAGGACCGGTCCCTGGTGGGCCTCGGCGGCGGGCATCCGGTCGTCGTAGACGTCGAAGCCGCGGGCCAGGCCGTGGCTGCGCGCCAGGACCTGGCTCGAAACGAAGGCGCCGGTCGCGAACCCCTTGCGCTTGAACGCCTCGGAGAGCAGCGGGACTTCGGCCGGGAGCGCGAAGGTCCCGTTCTCGATCACGCCGTGCGCCGGGAGGGTCCGGCCGGTCAGGATCGACGCGTGGGCCGGCGCGGTGATCGGCGCGGCCGTCTCGGCCGCCGTGAAGCGGGCCCCGGCCGCGGCCAGCGCGTCGAGGCGCGGGGTGCCGGCGTCGGCGCGGCCGTAGCAGCCGACCCGGTCGGCCCGCAGCGTGTCGATCGTGACCAGCAGGACGGTCGCGGGCGCCGGACCGCTGCGCTTCGCGCCCGCCCCGCCGGCCCCCGGGCCGGAGCAGCCGCCCGCGAGCGCGGCGACCAGGACCCCCAGGGCCGTCGCCGCGGCCCACCGTGGCGCACGGGACGGCATCGTTCGTGACATCGGTCGGGTTCTCCGCTGGGCGGGTATTCTGGAGTTCGGCCCCCCGCTCTGCCAGCGAACGCTGGCTACGGCGCTCCGGCCGGGTCGCGATCCTCGAGCAGCCGGGCGGCGGCGATGAGCCGCTCTCCCGCCCCCGGCCCGAACCACAGGTCCGCCGCCGCGGCGGCCTGCCGGACGAGCATCGGCCAGCCGTTGACCCCCAGCGCGCCCGCCTCGCGGGCGCGCTCGAGGAATCGCGTCTGCCACGGGTTGTAGACCAGGTCCACGACGACCTGTTCGGGGCGAAAGCCCTCCGCCCCCAGTGGGGCAGAGCCCGCGACGTCGGGCCAGGTGCCGAGCGGCGTGGCCTGCACCACCAGCGGGCAGGCCGCTACGCGGGCGGTCAGCGCCGGGTCGTCCCACGGGACGGCGCGGACCGCGATCTCCCGCGGCCACTCCCGGACGCGCGCGGTGTCGCGGGCGACGATCAGCACGTCGAACTCCTGTCGCGCGAGCGACCAGGCCACCGCGCGCGCCGCTCCGCCCGCGCCGAGGACCGCGACCCGCGCGGGGGCGCCGGCCAGGCGCTCCACCGCGCGCCGCTCGGACAGCAGCGCGTCGAAGAAGCCGCGGGCGTCGGTGTTGGCGCCATACAGGCCGCCCCCGACGCGCGCCGCCAGCACGTTGACCGCGCCGATCGCGCGCGCCGCCGGGTCCAGCTCGTCGGCGAGCGCGGCCGCGGCGACCTTGTGCGGGACGGTGACGTTCGCGCCGCGGTACTCCCCTTCCCGGATCCGGCGCGCGGCGTCGGCGAGGCCGCCCGGCGGGACGTCGAGCGGCTCGTACTCGACCGCCGGACCGCCGGCGATCCGGAGCGCGCCGAACAGGTCGGCCGAGCGGCTGTGCCCGACCGGGTGTCCGAACAGGGCGATCTTCACGGCGACTCCGCGAGGCGCTCGAGGTCCTCGAAAAACGCGGGATAGGAGATCGTCACCCACTCTCCGCCGGTGAGCGACGACGGGCCGTCGGCCAGCGCGGCCGCGATCGTACCCGCCATCGCGATCCGGTGATCGCCGCGGGCGTCGAAGGCGGTCCCGGCCAGGCGCGCGCCGCCGGCGACGACGAGGCCGTCGGGCCGTTCCTCGCACTCCGCGCCGAAGGCCCGCAGCAGCGCGAGGGTGGCGGCGATCCGGTCGCTCTCCTTGACCCGCAGCTCGGCCGCCCCCTCGATCCGCGTCTCCCCTTCCGCGACGGCGGCCAGCACGGCCAGCAGCGGCAGCTCGTCGATCGCGTCGACGACCTCCTGCCCCGCGATCGTCGTGCCGGCGAGGCGGCCGCCGGCGACCTCGATCGTGCCGATCGGCTCGGGGTCGGCCCGCTCCTCGCTCCAGCTCACCCTCGCCCCCATCTGCCGCAGGATCCGCAGGAACCCGACGCGGCGCGGATTGAGCGCCACGCCGCGCACGGCGAGTGCGCTCCCCGGGAGCGCGCTCGCCAGTCCGACGAGGAATGCGGCCGAGGAGGGATCGCCCGGCACCGCGAGGTCGAGCGGCGCCAGCCGCGGGCAGCCGCCGGCCACGCGCCAGGCCGCGGCCGCGCCGGCGAGCGGCGCGATCGAGGCCCCCATCGACGCCAGCATCCGCTCGGTGTGATCGCGCGTCGGCTCCGGCTCCTCGATCGTGCTCTCGCCGTCGGCCTGCAGCGCGGCGAGCACGAGCGCGCTCTTCACCTGGGCCGAGGCGACGCCGGTCGCGACGCGGGCCGCGCGGAGCGCGCGCCCGGCGACGGTGAGCGGGAGCGTCTGCCCCCCTTCGATCGCCGCCCCGAACGCCGCCAGCGGTCGCGTCACGCGCCCCATCGGCCGGCGCGACAGCGAGGCGTCGCCGGCCAGCACGAAGCGCCCCGGGCGCCCGCTGAGCAGGCCGAGCAGCAGCCGCGAGGTGGTGCCCGAGTTGCCGCAGTCGAGCGCCAGCGGCGGCGCGGCCGGGGCGCGCGCGAGGCCGTCCCAGCCGCGTCCCTCGACGACCACCGCGCCGGCCTCGTCGTGCACGCTCACGCCCAGCGCTTCGATCGCGCGGCGCGAGGTCCGCACGTCGGCCCCCGGCGGCAGGCCGCGCACGACGCTGCGACCCGCCGCGATCGCGGCGAACAGCAGCGCGCGGTGCGCGATCGACTTGTCGCCCGGAACGACGAGCGTCCCGGCAACCCGCCGGACCGGACGCAGCGCGCGCGGCGCGCCGCTCACGATCCCGCGCCGGGGAGGGCGCCGGGACCGCGCATCGAGCGCCCGACCGCCTCCGCGACGCGGGCGCACGAGCGGACCATCGCTTCGAAATCCGGCAGCGCCAGGCTCTGCCGGCCGTCGCTCAGCGCGCGTTCGGGTTCCGGGTGGGTCTCGACGATCAGCCCGTCGGCGCCGGCGGCCACCGCCGCACAGGCCAGCGCCGGGACCAGCTCGCGCCGGCCGGCGGCGTGCGAGGGATCGACGATCACCGGCAGGTGGGTCAGCTGCCGCAGCACGGGGACGGCCGCGATGTCGAGCGTGTTGCGCGTCGCCCGCTCGAAGGTCCGGATCCCGCGCTCGCAGAGCACGACCCGGGGGTTGCCGGCGGCGATCACGTACTCGGCCGCCATCAGCCACTCCTCGATCGTCGCCATCAGGCCGCGCTTCAGCAGCACCGCGCGCGGCTGCTGGCCGACGGCGGAGAGCAGCCGGAAGTTCTGCATGTTGCGCGCCCCGATCTGCAGCACGTCGGCGTAGCTCGCGACCAGCTCGACGTCCTCGGGCGCGACGACCTCCGTGACGACCGGCAGGCCGGTCTCCTCGCGGGCCCGGGCGAGGATCTTCAACCCCGCCTCCTCGAGCCCCTGGAAGGTGTAGGGCGAGCTGCGCGGCTTGAACGCCCCGCCGCGCAGCATGCGGCCGCCGGCCGCCGCGACCGCGCGCGCGGTGGCGAGCAGCTGGGCCTCGCTCTCGACCGCGCAGGGTCCGCCGATCACGATCACCTCGTCGCCGCCGATCGTCACCGGGCCGACCTTGACGCGCGTCGGCTCGGGGTGGTGCTCGCGCGAAACCTGGGGATAGGGCGCCGCGACCGGCCGGACCTCGGCCACGCCGGGCATCTCGAGCAGCCGCGCCGCGAGCGCCTCGGCGCCGGGACCGATCACGCCGATCAGGCTCTCGCCGCCGGTCTCGCTGACGTGCAGCCGGAACCCCTCGGCCTCGACGAAGCGCACGATCTCGGCCTTGGTCTTCAGGGAGCAGCCACGTTCCAGGACCGCGATCATCGGCCGTCGACCTCGCTGGTTGCGTCGCCCGTCGCGCCCCGGAGCAGGGCCAGGAACGGACCCGGATCATCGCCCCGCTCGAGGGCTTCGATCAATGCCGACCCGACGACGACTCCGTCGGCGTGCGGCGCGAGGGCCCGCACCTGCTCCGGGGTCCGAACCCCGAACCCGGCCATCACCGGGCAGGGGCTGACCCGCCGCACGCGGTCGAGGTAGCCGGCGATCGCCGCCGGGTCCGACTCCGCACCCCCGGTCACCCCGGTCACCGTGACCGCGTAGAGGAACCCCCGGCTGGCGGCCGCGAGCCGGGCCAGGCGTTCGGGCGGCGTGACCGGCGTGACGAGCTGCACGAGCGCCAGCCCGTGCGCGGCGAGCGCCGCGGCGAGCGGGGCCGCCTCGTCGAGCGGCAGGTCGGGGACGACGAAGCCGGCGACGCCGGCCGCCGCCGCGTCCGCGGCGAGACGGTCGAGACCGTAGGCGAGGAACGGGTTGAGGTAGCCCATCAGGACGAGCGGAGCGGCCGGCGGCGCGAGCCGCGCCAGCTCCTCGAGGATCCAGCCGAGCGTCACGCCCTGGGCCAGCGCGGCGGCGCTGGCGCGCTGGATGGTGAGGCCGTCGGCCATCGGGTCGCTGAACGGCACCCCGATCTCGACCACGTCGGCCACCGCGGCGACACGCGACAGCGTCTCGCGGAAGCGCGCGCGCTCGGGGTAGCCGGCGGTGAGGAACGCCACCAGCGCGGGGCGGCCGGAGCGGCCCGGGGCGCGCAGCGCGGCCTCGAGGCGCGCGGCGGGCGTGTCCTGCGCGGTCGGGCCGATCATCGCCGGGCCGCTCCAGGCGTCGCGGGTTCGACCGCCGCCGCCAGCGCCGGCAGGTCCTTGTCGCCGCGTCCCGACAGCCCGACGACGAGCAGCGCGCGCCCGGGCGTTCGGCGGCGACGCGACGTGCTGCCGCCAGTGCGTGCGCGGTTTCGAGCGCGGGCAGGATCCCCTCCCGCGCCGCGCAGAGGTCGAGCGCCGCACGAGCCTCGTCGTCGCTGGCCGTCACGTAGGTCGCGCGTCCGGTGTCGCGCAGCAAGGCGTGCTCGGGCCCGACCCCGGGGTAGTCGAGCCCGGCCGAGATCGAGTGCGTCTCCATCACCTGCCCGTGCTCGTCCTGCAGCAGCAGCGACAGGCTGCCGTGCAGCACCCCGGGCCGGCCGTGCGCGATCGTCGCGCCGTGCTCGCCCGGCCCGGCGCCGCGGCCGCCGGCCTCGACTCCGATCAGGTCCACCGCCGCGTCGGCCAGGAAGCCGTGGAACAGACCGATCGCGTTCGAGCCGCCGCCGACGCAGGCGATCGCCGCGTCCGGCAGGCGGCCGCGCCGCGCCAGGATCTGCGCCCGGGCCTCGCGGCCGATCACCGCCTGCAGTTCGCGCACCAGCCACGGATAAGGGTGCGGCCCGACGGCCGAACCGAGCAGGTAGTAGGTCCCTTCCGGGTCCTGCACCCACGCCCGCAGCGCGGCGTCGATTGCCGCGCGCAGCGTGCGGTCGCCGCTCTCGACCGCGACGACCTCCGCCGCGAGGCGCCGCATGCGGTCGACGTTCGGCGACTGCCGCGCCACGTCGATCGCGCCCATGAAGACGCGGCACGGCAGGCCGACGCGCGCGCAGGCCGCGGCGGTCGCGACGCCGTGCTGGCCGGCGCCGGTCTCGGCGATCACCTGCCGGGCGCCGAGCCGCCGCGCCAGCAGCGCCTGCCCGATCGCGTTGTTGATCTTGTGCGCGCCGGTGTGCGCCAGGTCCTCGCGCTTGAGCCAGAGCTCCGCGCCCCAGGCCGCGGAGAGGGCCGGCGCCTCGGTCAGCGGCGTCGGCCGCCCGACCCACCCGCTCAGCTCGGCGTCCAGCAGCGCGCGGAAGGCGGGATCGGCGAGCGCGTCGCGCGCCCCGGCCTCCAGCCGCTCGAGCGCGGGGACGAGCGTCTCGGGAACGAAGCGCCCGCCGTACGGGCCGAAGCGGCCGCGGGCGTCGGGCAGGCGGCCGGCGACGAGGTCGCCGAGCAGGGCGGTCGAGATCATCGCGTCTCCTCGGTCAGGTCGGGAAAGGGCTCGAAGCGTCGCGCGGCCTGCACCGCGCCGAGCGCCCGCTCGGCGCGGCGGGCCGCCTCGATGAAGGCGGCGATCCGAGCGGGGTCCTTCACCCCCGGCGCCGACTCGACGCCGCTGCTGACGTCGACCCCCGCCGGCTGGACGGCGCGGATCGCCTCCTCGACCGTCGCCGGGGCCAGGCCGCCCGCCAGGACGAGCGGCGTGCGGCGTGCGGCCGCGGCGGCGCGGGCCCGGTCGACCGCGCGGCCGGTGCCGCTCGCCGCGCCGTCGAGCAGCGCGTAGGCGCGCCGCGCGAGCGGCCCCGCGAGCGGTCCGCCGAGCAGCGCGTCGAGCGCCGCGTCCAGCGCGGTCCCGTCGCGCACGACCGGCAGCGGCCGCGCGCGCAGCCGGTCGGCCACCGCAGCCAGCGCGCCGGCGTCGGCCTGGATCGCGTCCGGCCGGAGCTCCGCGTCGACGGCCAGCAGCTCCCCGGGCGCGGCGTCCGCGAGCACGGCGACCCGCGCCACGCCGGCCGGCACGCGCGCCGCGAGCTCGGCCGCCCGTGCGAGGTCGACGCGCCGCGGCGAGGGGGCGAGCACGAAACCGACGGCGTCGGCGCCGGAGTGCACCGCGGCGTCGACGGCTTCCTCGGTCGTCAGGCCGCAGATCTTGACGAACAGGCGCCCGGCCCGCTGACGCGCTGCGGCACGGCCCGCGCCGATCAGCGCCGCCGCCAGCGCGGCCGGCTCGGCGGAGCGCATCAGCGCCCCGCCGACGAGCGCGCCGCGGTAGCCGAGCGACGCGACCCGCGACGCGTCTTCCGGCCGCGCGAGGCCGCTCTCGGCCACCACCGGAAGGTCAGGCGGGAGCGTGCGGGCCAGCCGCGCGAAGCGTGCCGGATCGACGGCGAGCGTCGCCAGGTCGCGCGCGTTGACGCCGAGAATCACCGGCGGCGCGCCGGGCGGCCGCGCGGCGGGCGCCGCACGCGCCGCCGCGGCCGCGCGCGCCAGCTCCTCGCCGTCGAACGCCTCGAGCAGCACGAACAGCCCGGCCTCCACCGCGGCCTCGAGCATCGCGGCGAGCCGCGCGCCCGGCAGCAGCCGGACGATCAGCAGTGCGCCGCCCGCGCCAGCGGCGCGGGCCTCGAAAAGCTGCGCCTCGTCGACGAGAAAGTCCTTGCGCAGCACGGGGCAGCGCGTCAGCGCGCGCGCCGCGCGCGCCAGGTCCTCGAGCGCGCCGCCGAACGCCGAAGGCTCCGTCAGCACCGAGACCGCGGCGGCCCCGGCCTGCGCGTAGGCCAGCGCGCGCACCGTCACCACGGCACCGGAATCGGCGGCCGGCGGGGCCAGTGAACCGGCCGAGGGGGAGCGGCGCTTCACCTCGGCAAACAGGTCGAACCCCGCGGGCGAGAGGACCAGGGGCGGCGCGGGCGCGGTCTCGAGCGCCAGGCGGCGCAGCTCGGGCAGCGGTGCCCGCTCGCGCAGCGCGCGCGCCCGCGCCGCGCTCCCCGCCGCCATCGTGTCGAGGAAGTCAGGCACGGCCGCCTCCACCCGGCGTGGTCCCGGCGCGGGCCTCCCGCGGCGGCGCGGCGAGCCCCTCGAGCAGCGCGCGCGCGGCGCCGTCGTCGACCGCTGCCGCAGCCCGCTCGAGCGCTTCGCGCGGCCGCGTCTCGAGCCCGGTCAGCTCCAGCACGAGCGCCGCGCCGAGCAGGATCGCGTCGCGGTGCGCCCCGCGCTCGCCGTCGAGCACGCGCCGCAGCGCGGCGGCGTTGGCGCCCGCGGACCCGCCCTGCAGCGCCTCCGGCCGGCAGCGCGGCAGGCCGTAGTCGGCGGCGTCGCGGCACTCCTCGCGCACCCGCCCCGGCTCGACGATCAGCAGCTGGAAGGGGCCCGCCGGCGTCGGCTCGTCCCAGCCGTTCGCGCCGTGGACGACGAACGCGCGCTCGAGCGGCATCCCTGCGAGCGCATCCGCGATCAGCCGCGCGGCGCGCTCGGAAAAGGCGCCGGCGAGCTGGAACGGCGGCTCGGCCGGATTGGTCAGCGGGCCCAGCAGGTTGAAGACGGTTCGCACGCCGAGCGCCCGGCGCACCGGTCCGATCGCCCGCATCGCCGGATGGAAGGTCGGCGCGAACAGGAAGGCGAAGCCGTGGCGCGCGAGCGCGGTTTCGGCCTCGGCGGCGTCCGCCGGCAGCGCGACGCCGAGCGCCTCGAGCAGGTCGGCGCTGCCGCTCCGGCTCGAGGCGGCCCGGTTGCCGTGCTTGACGACCTTCGCCCCCGCCGCGGCCGCGACCAGCGCCGCGCCGGTCGACAGGTTGAAGCTGCCGGCCCCGTCACCGCCGGTCCCGCAGGTGTCGACCAGCGGGGCGTGCCCGTTCATCCGCGGCCGCGTCGCCAGCGCGCGCATCGCACGCGCGAAACCGCGCAGCTCGTCGGCGGTCTCGCCCTTCACCGCCAGCGCCGCCAGCACCGCGCCGGCCACCGCCGGCGAGAGCGTCTCGTCCGCGAGGCGCGTCATCAGTTCGGCCGCCTGCGGCTCGGTCAGGTCCTCGCCGGCGAGCAGCCGCTCGAAGACCGGGCTCATGGCCGCGCCTCCGCTGGCGGGCGCGACGGAGAGATCGAGGAAGTTGCGCAGCAGGCGCTCGCCGTCCGGGGTCAGCACGCTTTCGGGATGGAACTGCACCCCTTCGACCGGCAGGCTGGCGTGGCGCAGTCCCATGATCTCGCCGTCGCTGGTGTACGCGGTGACCAGCAGCTCCGGCGGCAGCCCCTCCTCCGCCACCGCCAGCGAGTGGTAGCGCCCGGCGCGGAACGGGTTCGGGAGCCCCTCGTACAGCGTTCGTCCGTCGTGGTAGACGGGCGAGGCCTTGCCGTGCACCAGCTCCCGCGCCGGAACGACCCGCGCGCCGAGGACCGCCGCCAGCGCCTGGTGCCCGAGGCAGACCCCGAGCACCGGGATCCGCCCCACCGCGCGCGCCAGCAACGGCATCGTGATCCCGGCCTGCTCCGGGCGGCCGGGGCCGGGCGAGATCACGAGGTGCGTCGCCCCCAGGTCCAGCGCCGCGTCGACGGCGATCCGGTCGTTGCGGTGGACCGTCACCTCCGCGCCGAGCAGCGCCAGCGCCTGGACGAGGTTGTAGGTGAACGAGTCGTAGTTGTCGACGAGCAGCACGCGCGCGCTCACAGCCCCTCCTCGGCCATCGTCAGCGCCGTTTCGAGCGCCGCGGCCTTGGCCAGGACCTCGGCCAGCTCGGCCTCCGGCCGGCTGTCGGCGACGATCCCCGCCCCGGCCTGGTACGCGTACCGTCCTTCCTGGAAGACCAGCGTGCGGATCGCGATCGCCTGGTCCATCGCGCCGCCGTGGCCGAAGTAGCCGACCGTCCCGGCGTAGAGCCCGCGCCGCACCGGCTCGAGCTCGTCGATCAGCTCCATCGCGCGCACCTTCGGGGCCCCGACGACGGTGCCCGCGGGGAATGCCGCCGCGAAGAGATCGAATGCGTCGTGCTCGGGGGCCAGCACGCCGGTGACGCCGCTGACCATGTGCATCACGTGGCTGTAGCGCTCGATCGAGCGGAACGGCTCGACGGCGATCGATCCCGGCACGGCCACCCGTCCCAGGTCGTTGCGCGCCAGGTCGACCAGCATCACGTGCTCCGCGTTCTCCTTCGGATCGGCCAGCAGTTCGGCCTCGCGCGCGCGGTCCTCCGCGTCCGATGCCGACCGCAGGCGCGTCCCGGCGATCGGCCGCAGCGCCGCGCGCCGGCCCTCGAGCCGGACCAGCGCTTCCGGCGACGAGCCGACGACCGCCAGCCCGCCGAAGCGCAGGTAGTACATGTAGGGCGAGGGGTTGATCAGCCGCAACGCGCGGTAGACCTCGAACGGATCGACCTCGGTCTCGCCCGAGAAGCGCGAGGAGAGGACGAGCTGGAAGACGTCGCCGAGCCGGATGTGGTGCTGCGCGCGCTGCACGGCATCGAGGAAGGCGCCCGGATCGAGGCTCGGCTCCGGCGCGGCGTGCGGCGCGACCGCTCCGGGCCGCCGCGGCAGCGGGCCGCGCAGCGCATCGATGACCGCGGCGCGCAGCGCGCGGCGCTGGTCGTCCGGTCCGTCGAAGAGCAACGCGACCCGGCGCGTCAGGTGGTCGAAGACGAGCAGCGCGCGGGGCGCAACGAAGGCGGCCTCGGGCGGCCCGCAGACCGCTCCCGACGCGGCGGCGCGGGCGGCTTCGGCGTGAGCCGCCGGCAGGCGCTCGAGGCGCCGCACGAGGTCGTAGCCGGCGATCCCGACCAGCCCGCCCGAGAACGGCAGCCCGGCGTCCGCCCCCGGCCGGGGCGCGCGGGCCAGCGCGTCACGCAGCGCCGCGAGCAGCGCCTCGCGCGTCTCCGGCGCCGGGCCGGCGCTGCCGTCGACGGCGAGCCGACCGCCGTCGAGCCTGACGGAGAGCGCCTCGCCGAACCCGATGAACGAATAGCGCCCGAGGCGCTCCCCGCCCTCGACCGACTCGAGCAGGAAGCGGGGCTCGAACGGGCCGAGCTTGAGAAAGGCCGAAACCGGGGTGTCGAGGTCGGCGGCGATGTCGAATGGCGGCTTCATGCCGTGCTCCCCTTGCCCTCCCCTCTCCGGCGCCGGGCGGCACGAAAAAGCCCACCCCGCATCGGAGGTGGGCCGGCAAGTCGATGGTGCGCGCGCTCAGACCCTCGCCGGGGCCACCTCGGGGAAGGAGGGCCACCACCAGCAGGTGGCGACGGGTTCGGACGCGGCGCGCGGTGTGGTCATGGACGGGAAGGGGTACCGCGACCCGCCCGCGGCGTCAAGCCCGCGTTTCGCCGACCCGCGGAAACTCGCGCGAAAACGGCACTTCCGGGGATTACCGATTCGGCCGGGAGTGTGCCACGCGGTGTCAGCCGGTCGGACAGAGTGGCCGGACAGGTCGCGGGCGCCGGCTGTCGTCCAGCGTCCCACCCCGGCCGCGTTGCTCCGCGCCCGTCCGCGGCACGGCCCTTGCCTTTCAGATGCCCGGACGCGGCCTCCCCGAGTGGCTGCGCACAGGAGTGGACCGATGTTCACGCGGACCCGGCGGCACCCATGGATGGGACTCGCGCTGCTCGCGCTCGGCCTGCTGGCCGGCGGACCGGCGCTCGCCGCGACGGCCGTCGCCGTCGTCAAGGCAGCGCCCGATCTCGCGGCCGAGGCGGAAGTCGTCCCCGCGTCGTCTTCGATGCGGGTGATCGTCGAGCTGGCCCCGGGGGCCAGTGCCGCTTCGATCGCCGCGGCGACCGGCGCCACGCGCACGGTCATGATCCCGGAGTTCGGCCTGGCGGTCCTCGATCTGCCGGGCTCGGCGCTGGCCTCGCGGCTGGACTCGCTCGCCGGGAGCGCCGGCGGTGAAGTACGTCGTGCCGAACCGCGCCCTGCTCTCGACCGCGACGCCGCCGCCCGCGGGCGGATCGGACAGCCACGTGCGGGCCACCACCGGCGTGTCGGACCTGACCGGCCTCGACGGCCGCGGCGTGACCGTCGCGGTCCTCGATTCCGGGATCGCCGACCACGCCGCCCTCAAGGACGGCAACGCGCTCCGGATCGCGGCCCGCGCCGACTTCACCGGCGAGGCCTCGACCCTGCGCGACCCGTACGGCCACGGCTCGCACGTCGCCGGCCTGATCGCCGGCAACGGCGCCGGCGCGCCGGCCGGGCGCCCGCTCGCCGGGGCCGCGCCGAAGGCGAAGCTGGTCGACGTGCGCGTGCTGCGGAGCGATGGCACCGGATCGCTCGACGGCCTGCTGCTCGGGCTGTCCTGGACGCTGGCCAACAAGGACCGCCTCGGGATCCGCGTCGTCAACCTCTCGGTCGGCACCGCGCCGAAGGAGTCGTACGAGACCGACCCGCTCTGCCGCGCGGTCGAGAAGCTGGTCGACGCCGGCCTGGTGGTCGTCGTCGCGGCCGGCAACCACGGCAAGTCCGAGGACGGCCAGAAGATCTACGGTGGGATCCTCTCCCCCGCCAATGCGCCGAAGGTGATCACGGTCGGCGCCGCGAACAGCTTCCAGAGCGACGTGCGCAGCGACGACGGGATCGCCAGCTACTCCTCGCGCGGGCCGACCCGCTCCTACCGCGAGCGCGACCTCAACGGCGACGGCGTGTTCGCGCCCGAAGAGCGGCGCTACGACGACCTGATGAAGCCCGACCTCGTGGCCCCGGGCAACAAGCTCGTGTCGCTGCAGGCGCCGGGCAGCCGGCTCGCGCTGGAGCACCCGGAGCTGGCGCGCGGACCGCTCTATCTCGAACTCTCGGGCACCTCGATGGCGGCGCCGGTCGTCTCCGGCACGCTGGCGCTGATGCTCCAGGCGCGGCCCGACCTGACCCCCGCGCTGGCCAAGTCGATCCTGATGTACACCGCCGAGGAGCTGAAGGACGCGGGCTTCCTCGACCAGGGCGCGGGCCTGCTCAATGCGAGCCTGGCGGTGAGCGTCGCGCGCCAGCTCGTCGCCAACCCCGGCGCCCTGGCGTTCGGGGCATCGGCCGCACCGGCGCTCGACCTGCGCAAGGGCGCGCTCGCCTCGACGATCGGCGGGGCCGCCGCGCCGGCCGGCCGCCGCGTCGTCTACTGCGACGGCTGGTTCTTCTACGACCACCTGTACCGCGCGAAGGGCGTGCGCTGGGGCGACGGCAAGGTCGGCGGAGAGGGAATCCTCTGGGGCGACGGCATCCTGTGGGGTGACGGCATCCTGTGGGGCGACGCCTCCGCGGGCGACCAGGGAATCCTCTGGAGCGACGGGATCCTCTGGGGCGACCTGACCCACGCCCCCGCCGGCCTGATCGACGAAGCGCAGCGCCTCGGCCCGGACGGGATCCTCTGGGGCGACGGGATCCTCTGGGGCGACAGCACCAGCTTCGGCGCCGACGGCATCCTCTGGGGCGACGGCATCCTGTGGGGCGACGGCGTGCTCGCGCCGGACGGCATCCTGTGGGGCGACGGGATCCTCTGGGGCGACGGCCTGCTGGTCGGCGACGGGATCCTCTGGGGTGACGGGATCCTGTGGGGCGACGGCATTCTCTGGGGCGACGGCATCCTCTGGGGCGACTGACCTCCTCACCGCCCCCTGCTGGCTGACGGGCGCCGGTCGCGAGGCCGGCGCCCGCCTTTTTCGGGGCGGCCCGTCGCCCGGGCCGGGCCGGACGGCCGGAGCTACGCCGGCTGCAGCCGGCCCGCCGCCTCGCTCACCACGCGGTACAGCTCCGCGGGCTGGATCGGCTTGGCGAGGAACGCGTCCATCCCCGCCTCGAGGCAGCGCGCCCGGTCCTCGGACGAGGCGTGGGCGGTGACCGCGACGATCGGGATCCGGCGGCCGGCAGCGAACTCCAGGTCGCGGATCGCGCGCGTCGCTGCCAGCCCGTCCATCTCCGGCATCTGCACGTCCATCAGCACGAGGTCGAACGGACGCGCCTTCCAGAGTGCAACCGCCTCGGCGCCGTTGACGGCGCAGATGACTTTGTGCCCGCGGCGCTCGAGCAGCCGCACGGCGAGCGTCCGGTTCACCGGGTTGTCCTCGGCCAGCAGGATCTCGAGCGAGGCGCCCGCCACCGCGCTTGGGACGGCTTCTACCGGTTGCTTCCCCGACCAGGCGCTCAATCCCTGCGACGCCCGGCGCAGCCCTGCTTCGGTGTCGTCGAGCGCGGCCGACACCGCCTCGGCGAGCTGGCCCCAGAGCGCGGGCTTCATGATCCGCGCGAAGGCGTCGATCCCGCCGCCGGCGCCGGCCGGCCGCGCATCGGCGGTGGTCGTCAGCACGACCGGCAGCGAGGCGTAGGCCGGCTGCGCGTGGACGCGCTCGAGGAATCCCGCCGGCCCCGGATCGGGCAGCGCCCCATCGACCACCAGCGCCTCGAACGGCCGGCCCGCGGCCGCGGCCTCGTGCAGCAGCCCGAGCGCCTCGGTCTCCCCGGCGGCGGTGACGGCGGCGAAGCCGGCCGCGCCGAGCGCCTCCGCGTTCGCCGCGCGGCTCGCCGCGTGGGTGTCGAGCACCAGCACGCGCCGCGCGGCGCCGTTCGGCAGCACGGCGGGGGCCTCCGCCGGATCGCGCATCCCGCAGGGGATCGTGACGTGGAAGGTGCTGCCGCTGCCGGGCACGCTTTCGACCCAGATCGAGCCGCCCCAGAGCCGGACCAGCTGGGCGCAGATCGCGAGCCCCAGCCCCGCGCCGCCGTGCTGGCGGGTCATGTAGCGCTCGGCCTGCGTGAAGGCCTCGAAGATCAGCTGCTGCTTTTCCGGCTCGATCCCCATCCCGGTGTCGCGCACGGTGATGTGCAGCCGGGCCTCGCCCTCCGCCCGCTCGTCGAGGCCGACGCGCAGCACGACCTCGCCCGCCGGCGTGAACTTGATCGCGTTGGCGACCAGGTTCATCACCACCTGGCGCAGCCGGAGCGTGTCGGCCACCAGCGCGTCGGGAACCTCCGGCGCGACGAACCAGGCCAGGTCGAGCCCCTTGCCGTGGGCCAGCGTGGCGTGCACCCGAAGCAGCTCGCCGAGCCAGGCGCGCAGTGCGAACGGCTGCGGGTCGAGCTCCAGCTTGCCGGCCTCGACGCGCGAGAGGTCGAGGATCTGGTCGATCAGGAACAGCAGCGAGTCGGCCGAGCGCAGGCAGATGTCGAGGTACTCGCCCTGCTCGCGGTCGAGCGGCGTGTCGCGCAGCAGGCCGGCCATCCCGACGATGCCGTTCATCGGGGTGCGGATCTCGTGGCTCATCCGCGCCAGGAAGTCGCTCTTGGCCTGGCTCGCGGCCTCGGCGGCGTCCTTGGCGCGCCGCAGCTCCAGCTCGGCCCGCTCGCGCTCGACGATCTCCTGGCGCAGCGAGGCCTCGCGCGACTCGAGCCGCGAGAGCAGCAGGAAGACCAGCGTCAGCGGCAGGACCGAGAGCGCCAGCAGCAGCGGGTGGATCGACCACATCACGGCGGTCAGCGCCGAGAAGCTCCCGGTGACCGCCTCGTTGATCGTCGTCGTCCACGAGAAGAGGCCGCTGTCCTTCGGACTGCGGCCGGTGGCGAGCTTGATCACGACCGGGAGCGTGGCGAAGGTGGTCAGCGAGCAGGTCGCCGCGCCGGCGAGGGCGGCGATCGCGATCGAGGTCAGGTCGTCGGGCAGGGGGTCGAGCAGCCCGACCACCTTCGATGCGCCCCACACGCCCAGCAGGGCCTGCGAGAGGTTGAAGAGCCCGATCGTCGGCTGGCGGCGGTGCATCGCCCAGTCGACCAGCGGCAGCGTCGCAGCGACGACGATCGCGGCCGACGGGTCGGCGACCGGGAGCAGCGCCTGGTACGCCACCGGCGCGAGCCAGACCGCGACGCGGCCGCCGCGCTGGCGAGCGACCTTGAAGGTGAGCAGCGACCAGAAGATGCCGACGCCGAGGAAGGTGCCGAGCGCGGTGAGGTCGCTCGGGGTGAGGCGCGACAGACCGCCGGCGAGCGATGCGGCCGCGACGAGCGACGCACCCAGCAACACCGCGACAAACGCGGTCGTCGCGCGATTGAACCCCGACTGCAGCACTCCTCACCTCGCCGCCCGGATCGGGAGCGGACGCTACGGACAATCTAGGGAGCGCGCGGACCCGGGGCACGCGCCGCGAACCAGAGGCGAATCTAGGGCGAAACCGATGTTCTCCCGGGGCCGGTCCGGGTGACGGGCCGCAGCCGGGGCCGTATGCCTTGTATCGTCTCGTTTCGCGGCTGCAGCGGCGCGGCCGCGGGAGCAGGCGGGGCCGGATCGTGGAGGGACGGGCCGGGATGGCCGACGAGGGACAGGTCGCCGTGAGGGTCCTGCGCCGCCTGGGCGCGGGCCTGGTGACGATCGCGATCGTCGTCGGGCTCGTCTTCGCGCTGCTCGAGGCGGCGCCCGGAAGCGCCGTCGGACCCGGGGACGATCCGTCGGTCACGGCCGCGGACCGGGCCCGGCTCGAGGCCGCGCTGGGGCTCGACCGGCCGGCGCCCGAGCGCTTCGCGCGCTACCTGGGCGGCCTGCTGCGGGGCGACCTCGGGATCTCGCTCAGCCGCTCGCGGCCGGTCGCCGAGGTGCTGGGCGAAGCGCTCCCCCCGACGCTGCTGCTCTCGGGCTGCGCGCTCGTGGTCGCCTTCGCGCTCGGGATCGCGCTCGGCACCCGCGCTGCGGCGCGCCCCCGCGGGGCCGCGGAGTGGATGGTCCGCTTCGGCCTGCCTGCGCTCGACGCCGCACCCCCCTTCTGGCTCGGCCTCGTCGCCATCCTCGTCTTCGCGTGGAAGCTCGGCTGGTTGCCGGCGTCGCACATGCGCTCGCCGGACGGCGCGGGACCGGCGGCCCCGCTCGACCTGCTCGCGCACCTCGCGCTGCCGGTGGCGGTGCTCGCGCTCCCCGGCGCGGCGGCGGTCGCGCGGCACCAGTGGGACGCGATGCGGCGCGCGCTCGATGCCCCGGCCGCGCACACCGCGCGCGCGCTCGGCGTACCCGAGCGGCGCGTGGTCTGGCACCAGGCATTTCGCGCGGCGCTGCAACCGGCGCTGGTCCTGCTCGGGCTCGGACTCCCCGCGCTGGTCGGCGGCGCGGCGGTGGTCGAGGTGGTCTTCTCGTGGCCGGGACTGGGGGCGCTGTCGCAGCGCGCGCTGCTCGCGCGCGACGTTCCGCTCGCGCTCGGCGCCCTGCTGCTCTACGCGGCGCTGGTCGTCGCCGGGGGCGCGGCAGCCGAGCTGCTCTCGCTCTGGGCCGACCCGCGGCTGCGCGAGGAGCCGCGCCGATGAGGGGCGCCGCGCCGCTCGCGCTGTCGCTGGCGATCCTGGCGGCCGGCCTGCTCGGGCCGCTGCTGGCACCGGACGATCCGCTGGCCAGCGCCGCCCCCGCGGCGCTGCGCCTGCTGCCGCCGGGGTCGCGCGTCCCCGCGCTGGTCGCCGTCGACGGGGGGCTGCTGCCGCTGGACGGCCCGGCGGCCGGGGCGTGGCGCGTCGACGGCGACGCCGTCGTCGCCCGGCTGCGCGGCGGGACCGAGCGCCGCGTGCCGCTCGCCACGCTGGCGCGGGACGCCGCGGGGCGGCCGCGGCTGACGACGCTGCGCTTCCCGCTCGGAACCGACCGCTTCGGCCGCGACCTGCTGTCGCGGATCGTCGCCGGGGCGCGGGTCTCGCTGGTGATCGGTCTCGCCGGGATCGCCGGCGCCGCGCTGCTCGCGCTCGCCGTCGGGCTCGCGGCCGGGCTGGGGGGCGGGCTCGTCGACGCGCTGCTCTCGCGGGCCGGCGACGCGGTCCTGTCGTTCCCGCGGATCGTGCTGGTGATGGTGCTGGCCGCGTGGCTCGCACCGTCGGCCGGCGTGCTGGCCGCGCTGCTCGCGCTGACCGGCTGGCCGGCGCTCGCGCGGCTGGTGCGCGCCGACGCGCGGGTGGTGGCGCGCTCGGAGCTGATCGCCGCGGCCCGCGCGGCCGGGGCGGGGCCGGTCCGGCGCGCGCTGTTCCACGCGCTGCCCGCCGTGCTGCCGACGCTGATCGTCGCCGCCGCACTGCGGGTCGGGTCCTACCTGCTGATCGAGGCCTCGCTCTCGTTCCTCGGCTTCGGCGTCCCGCCGCCGGACCCGTCCTGGGGGAACATCATCGCCGACGGGCGCGAGGTGCTGCTCGACGCCTGGTGGGTCTCGACCCTGCCCGGCGTGGCCCTCGCCGCCGCGGTCCTCGCGGCCAACTACATCGGCGACCGCGCACGCCGCGCGCTCGAGCCGGGGAGTCCTACCGCGGCGCCAGCCACCAGCTCTCGACGCCGTTGAGCGGGTCGTTCGCGAGCAGCGCCTCCTCGCCGTGCACCCGCTCGCGGACGGCGGTCAGCCGGGCCTCGCGGAAGAGCAGCGTGTAGGGCTGCTCGGCGACGAAGATCCGCTCCCAGGCGCGCCACAGCTCGGCGCGGCGCGCGCGGTCGCCCTCGTCGCGTGCGGCGAGCGCCAGCCGGTCGGCCTCGGGCTCGCTCCAGGCGCCGAAGTTCAGCCCGCCGGTCCCGGCGGCCTCGGCGTGCAGCAGGTCGACCATGTCGACGCGGCCGGGCACGCGCCAGCTGCCGATCCAGGCGTCCGCGCCGCGCGACGCGAGCGTGGCGAAGAAGGCCGAGTCCTCGACCGGCCGGATCGTGACCGCGATGCCGAGCGCCGCGAGGTCGCGCTGGACCATCACCGCGGCGTCGCGGCGCAGCGCGTTCCCGGCCTGGACCGCCAGCTCGAAGGCGAACGGCTTCCCCGCCTTGTCGAGCGTGCCGTCGCCGTCGCGGTCGGCGAAGCCGGCCTCGGCCAGCAGCGCCCGTGCGCGCGCCGGGTCGCGCGCCGGCGCGACGAGCGACGCGTCGTGCTCGGGCAGCGGCGCCAGGATCGGGCTCGCCGGCACCTCGCCCTGCCCGGCCAGCAGCGTGTCGACCAGCGCCTGCCGGTCGATCGCCAGCGTCATCGCCTGGCGCACGCGCGGGTCGCCGAAGAGCGGGTGCGGCCGCTCGGCGGCGAGCCGCGCCACGGCCGCCGCGTCGTCCGGGCACTCGTCCTGCTTCGCGGCCCGGCAGGCCGCCTCGCGCCGCGCGCGGAAGGTCCGGTAGGCGGCCGGATCGACGTCCATCCAGCCGAGGTAGGTGTAGCCCCAGCCGGGGCGCTTGAGGGTCGTCACGCCGTTTCCCGGCGCGTTGAGCGCCGCGCTGCCGGGCGGCACGCCGTCGACCAGGTCGAGATCCCCCGCCAGCAGCTGCGTCAGGCGCGCCGTCGTGTCGGGGACGACGCGGAACACGATCCGGTCGATGTGCGGCTCGCCCGGCGCGCCGGCGTACGACGGGTTGCGCGCCAGCACGATCTCCTGGCCCGCCGCGACGCGCTCGATCCGGTACGGCCCCGCCGCCGGCAGGCGGTTCGCCCAGTCGACCTGCCGCCACTCGCCGCGCGGCACCGTGGCGAGGGCTCGCGACAGGACGTGGAGGTCGTTCAGGTCGACCAGCATCTCGGGATAGGCCCGATCGAAGAACGCCAGCACCGTCTGCGGATCGGCGCACTCGATCGCCCTGATGTGGCGCTTGATCGACGCCGCGCGCCAGCCGAGCGCGGGATCGACCTGGGCCTGCCAGGTGAAGCGCACGTCCTCGCAGGTGATCGGCGAGCCGTCGGCCCAGCGGGCGTCGCCTCGGAGCGCGAGGCGGACCGTCTTCCCGCCGTCCTCGAACTGCGGCTCGCCGGCGACCAGCTCCGGCTTCAGCCCGGCCGGCTCGGCGTCGCCGGGCAGGACCTCCCGCCACAGCCGCGGCAGCACGCGGCTGGCGATCAGCAGCGACTCGGACTGCCGCGCCAGGTAGGGGTTCAAGCGAGTCGGGGTCGGCCTTGATCCCGACCACCAGGGTCCCGCCGGAGACCGGCGCCGGATCGACGGCGGCCGCACCGTCCGCCGCCCGCTCGCGCCCGTTCCCGCATCCGCTGCCGAGTGCCGCCGCAACCGCACCCGCCAGCGCGACCTCCCTCCACCGCCACGCGCGCGCCCATCCCTGCGCCATCGAGCCTCCGAGCTCCCTCGCGCCGCCCCCGCGTCTACAATAAGCGCATGGTGGTCTACGAGGTCAACCTCTCCGTCGACCGGGAGATCGAACGGGATTTCCGCGCGTGGCTCGACGACCACGTGCGGCGGATTCTCGCCCTGCCCGGGTTCACCGGCGCACGGCTCTTCCGCCGCGACCCGGCCGAAGAGGGCCGGTCCGACGAGGGCCGCGTGCACCTCACGGTCCAGTACGCCCTCGTCGACCGCGCCGCCCTCGAGGCCTATCTCGAGCAGCACGCGCCGGCGCTGCGGCGCGAGGGGCTCGAGCGCTTTCCCGGTCGGTTCGCGGCGACCCGCCGGGTCCTCGACGAGGAAACCGTCTTCGGCGCCGAGCGGCGAACTTCTCCGTAAGCCCCGAGCTTGAAGGCGTCTCCCCCGCGGAGGAGAATGCCCGGCTCGTTTCCCCGGTCCAGGACGGCGCAGCGCGCCCGGAGTCCGCATGATCTTCGAGCAGTACAAGCACCAGCTTCCCGACGTCGACCCGGACGAGACCGACGACTGGATGGAGTCGCTCGACGAGCTGGTCGAGCGCTCCGGCAAGTCACGCGCCCAGTTCGTGCTCTACCGCCTGCTCAAGCGGGCCCGGATGCTGCACCTCGGCCTCCCGCCGACGACCCAGACCCGCTACATCAACACGATCAGCCCCGAGCAGGAGCCCCCCTTCCCCGGCGACGAGGCGATGGAGCGCCGGATCCGGCGGCTGATCCGCTGGAACGCGGTGGCGATGGTCCACCGCGCCAACACGCGCTATCCCGGCCTCGGCGGCCACATCTCGACCTACGCCTCGGCGGCCTCGATCTACGAGGTCGGCTTCAACCACTTCTTCCGCGCCCCGGCCGAGATGGGAGCGGGCGACCACGTCTGCTTCCAGGGCCACGCCGCGCCGGGGATCTACGCCCGCGCGTTTCTCGAGGGGCGCTTCGACGAGAACGACCTCGACCACTTCCGGCGCGAGGCGTTCGGCAAGGGGCTCTCCTCCTACCCGCACCCGCGGCTGATGCCGAAGTTCTGGGAGTTCCCGACCGTCTCGATGGGGCTCGGCCCGCTCAACGCGGTCTACCAGGCCCGCTTCGACCGCTACATGCGGGCCCGCGGCTTCACCGAGCGCGGCGCCGAGTCGCGCGTCTGGGCTTTCTGCGGCGACGGCGAGATGGACGAGCCGGAGGCGACGGGCGCGCTGACGCTGGCCGCGCGCGAGGGGCTCGACAACCTGGTCTTCGTCGTCAACTGCAACCTGCAGCGGCTCGACGGGCCGGTGCGCGGCAACGGCAAGGTGATCCAGGAGCTGGAGGCGATCTTCCGCGGCGCCGGCTGGAACGTGATCAAGGTGCTGTGGGGCCGCGAGTGGGACGACCTGCTGGCCCGCGACGCCGAGGGCGTACTGGTCGAGAAGATGCAGGACACGCTCGACGGCGACTGGCAGCGCTTCGCGGTCGAGAGCGGGGCCTACGTCCGCGAGCACTTCTTCAACACCGACCCGCGGCTGGCGAAGCTGGTCGAGCACCTCACCGACGACCAGATCGTGCGGCTGCGCCGCGGCGGCCACGACTACCGCAAGATCTACGCGGCGTACAAGGTGGCCACCGAGACCGAAGGGGTCCCGACCGCCATTCTCGTCCAGACCGTCAAGGGCTGGACCCTGGGCGGCGCGGTCGAGGGGCGCAACGTCACCCACCAGGTCAAGAAGCTCAAGCTCGACGAGCTGCGCGCGTTCCGCGACCGGCTCGAGCTGCCGATCCCCGACGACAAGCTCGACGAGGCGCCGTACTACCGGCCGCCCGCCAACAGCCCGGAGATCGCGTACCTGCTCGAGCGCCGCGCCGCGCTCGGCGGCGTGATGCCGGTCCGCCGCGACGTGCCGCTGCCGCTGCACGTCAGGGAACAGGGACTCTTCGAGGAGTTCCGCCGCGGCACCGGCGAGAAGGGCGAGGCCTCGACCACGATGGCCTTCGTCCGCCTGCTGCGGAAGCTGATGAAGGACGAGACGCTCGGCCCGCGCGTCGTGCCGATCGTCCCGGACGAGGCCCGCACCTTCGGCATGGACCCGCTGTTCACGGAGTTCAAGATCTACAACCCGCTGGGCCAGCGCTACACCCCGGTCGACGCCGAGTTCCTGATCTCCTACCGCGAAGCGACCGACGGCCAGATCCTCGAGGAAGGGATCACCGAGGCCGGCTCGATGGCCTCCGCCATCGCCGCCGGGACCGCCTACGCGACCCACGGCGAGCCGATGCTGCCGTTCTTCATCTTCTACTCGATGTTCGGCTTCCAGCGGATCGCCGACTCGATCTGGGCCTTCGGCGACGCGCGCGGCCGCGGCTTCCTGCTGGGCGCGACCGCCGGCCGCACGACGCTCAACGGCGAGGGGCTGCAGCACCAGGACGGCCAGAGCCTGCTCGTCGCCTCGACCGTTCCGAGCTGCCGGGCCTACGACCCGGCCTTCGCCTACGAGACCGCCGTGATCGTCGAGGACGGCGTGAAGCGGATGATGGCGAAGGGCGAGGACATCTTCTACTACGTCACGCTCTACAACGAGGCCTACGTCATGCCGCCGATGCCGGCCGGCGTCGAAGAGGGGATCCTGCGCGGGATCTACCTCGTACGGCCGGCGCCGCAGCGCCTCAAGCACCGCGCCACGCTGCTCGGCTCGGGCCCGATCCTGCGCGAGGCGCTGGCCGCCCAGGCGCTGCTGGCCGAGAAGTTCCAGGTCGCGGCCGACGTCTACAGCGTGACCAGCTACGGCGAGCTGCGGCGCGACGCCCTGGCGGCCGAGCGGCGCAACCGGCTGCACCCGCGCGAGCCGGCGGCCCGGCCGTTCGTCGCCGAGGCGCTGGAGCGGAGCGAGGGCCCGATCGTCGCCGCGACCGACTTCGTCAAGGCCGTCCCCGACATGGTCGCCCGCTGGGCGCCGCGGGACCGCGAGTGGATCGCGCTCGGCACCGACGGCTGGGGCCGCTCCGACACGCGCGACGCGCTGCGGCGGCTGTTCCAGGTCGACGCGGCGAGCATCGCGGTGGCCGCGCTGGCCGCGCTGGCGCGCGAAGGGCGCATCGCCGGGCACGTCGTCGAGCGGGCGATCGAGGAGTTCGGGATCGATCCGGAGGCGAAGGATCCCCTGAATACCTGAGACGGAAGCGGCCAGCAGAAGAGGACCTCGCGCCCGTTCCCGCTCGCGGATCGGCCTGCCTCGGGTCGGCCTGCGCTTACCAGTAAGGCACAGCGGATCACTCTTGTCGCCTGGACGACAGACGCGCCGACCATCTGCCGCTATCGTGCCATCGCTTCAGGCACTGAGGCGCAGCCTCGGGGAGGACGATCGATGAAGTGGATCACCAGGATGGCCCTGACGGGCGCCGTGGGGCTTGCCCTCGTGGGCGGCGTGGCGCTGGCCCAGAAGAACGACAACAAACTGCCCAAGCCCGACTCCAAACAGTCCCAGAACGACAACTCGAAGATGACCGAGGAGTGGGGTTACAAGCGCCCCGGCAAGGAGATCCGCACCTTCGTCACCGGGGACCTCGACGAGTGCAAGGACCAGTGCCTGCGGAACCAGTCCTGCCGGGCCTACGTGTTCCGGACGGGGAGCGGCGAGTGCTCGCTCAAGTTCGAGGCCACCGGCAAGGAGAAGGACAAGAATCGCGTCAGCGGCCTCAAGGTGCCGCGCGGCGGGAAGGACGACAAGGACGACTTCGGAGCCTGGGCGGAGGCGAAGAAGGGCTGCCGCGACCGGGTCGAGAAGGAGCTGCGCTTCGACCAGAACCGGATCAAGGTCGACTTCGACGAGGACAGCGGCAATTCTGCGCGGTTCATCTGGCACGCGGGCGACAATCGCGGAACCTGCACGGCGACCCAGAACGGGCGCGTGACCGATTTCAACACGCGGGGCGGCAGCGTGCAGAAGGACAAGAAGGACGCCGACACGACCGCCGACAAGGCGAAGGCGAAGGTCGATGGAGCGACGGACGCCGATGCGACCGCGAAGCTCAAGAACCCGAACAAGAAGGCCGACTAGCGCGGCGTACCGATCGAGTCTTGCAGGGACCGGCCGCCGCGCTCAGGGCGCGGCCGGCCCCTGATCTTCGTTCGGCGGGACGTCGGCCAGCGCATCGAGCGCCCGCGCGAGGTCGCGCTCCTCGACGTAGAACCGGACCTCGGCGTCCGTCCCCAGCAGCGGGCCCCAGACCTGCGGCATGTCGCCGGTGACGAAACCGATCCCGGCGCTCTCCAGCCGGGCGCGGGTCAACTCGGTGTCGACCATCGTGGCGGCGGCGCACAGGAGAACGCTCCGTTGCAGCGGTGTCGAGCGGCGGCGACTTCCGCCACTCCTCGAGCGCCTGGGCGCGAGAGATGAGCGCCGCGTCGCAGTCCGTGCAGCGCCCCGCGGCGATCCGGAAACCCAGGCCGCACTCCGGACAGTAGGCAACCGCCTCGGGGTCGGTGAAATCGTAACGGGTCGACATGAGAGCCTCCACGCCGATTCTAGCCCCGCGGCCCCCCGGAGGACAGGGCGACCGCGTCCGGGGGGCGGCTCAGCGGAGCGCCCAGGCCGCCATCAGCAGCCCGATCGCCGCGATCCAGCTTCCCGCGACCCGTGCCGCGATGCGCGTCCAGTCGCGCCGCAGCGAGACGGTGAGGGCGGCGGCGAGTGCGACGACGACGAAGGCACTGAGCGCCGCGCCGAGCAGCCCGCGGAAGCCGAACACCCCGCCGGCCGCGAGCGAGCCGTTGAGGTAGCCGTGCAGCCCTCCGACCGCGGCGGCCAGCGCGCCGACGGCGGCTTCCGAAAGCTGCGGGTTCAAGGCCACGAGCCCGCCGACGACGATCAACGACAGCGCCGCCGCAAGCGGCCAGTCGGCGGCCGCCTCCCGGGGCATCCCGGCGAGCCCGCCCAGCAGCCACGCCCCCGCCAGCGCGAACAGCGCCCACCGCCCCGCGCGGGCCCCCCGCAGCCCGCCGAGCAGGGCGACCGCGAGCGCCGCGAGCAGGTCGTCCGCGGACATCGCGAAGTGGGCGACGCCGTCGTAGAACGGACCGAGCCCCGACTGGACCAGGTGCGCCTCGGCGGCCGAGGACCAGGCGAGGACCGCCGCCAGGACCGCGGCGCCGCGTCCCGCGCCGCGCCAGCTGCGCCGCCGCGTCACGCGATCGCCTTCAGGAGAAAGACCACGCCGGAGAGCGCCACCGCGGCCCCCCCGAGGCGCAGCGCGACCCGCCCCTTCGGCCAGCGGTGGACCGTTCCGAGCCCGATCCCGACGCCGTGCAGGCAGCCCGTCGCGACGACGAACCCGATGCTGTAGAGCAGGCCGCTCGCTCCCAGCGGAAGCTCCGTCCCGTGGGCGTGGCCGTGGAAGATCGCGAAGACGCCGACGATCAGCGCCGCCACCGGCAGCGGGGGCTTGGCCTCGAGGAAGACCATCGCCCCGAGGACCATCGCGGAGAGCGCGATCCCGACCTCGATCCCCGGGATCGCGACGCCGAGCACGCCGAGCGCCGCGCCGAACGCCATCACCATCGGGAACGCGACGGGAAGCACCCAGACCGCCGGCGCCCCGAGCTGGGCGCCCCACATCCCGACCGCGATCATCGCCAGCACGTGATCGAGGCCGGAGACCGGGTGCTTCAGGCCGGCCAAGAGGCCGATCGCCTTGCCGCGCTCCTCGTGGGCGAGCGCCGGGGAGGGCCAGAGCAGGACGGCCGTCAGCGCGACGGCCCAGAGCAGTCCCTTCGCGATCTGCTTCATCAACGCCCCCCGAAGTAGGATGACCGCGCGCTGGATCGTCCAGAACGCCCCGAGCGAGCCGACCGCGTAGCCCGGGAGCATTTCGGCCCAGCGCGGCCACGCGACCTGCAGGATCCGGAAGGAGCGCTCCAGCAGCAGCACGAGGAGGACGAACGCCAGCTGCCCGATCTCGACGCCGACGTTGAAGAGCAACAGCGCCAGCGGGATCTCGGCCTGGGGCAGGCCCAGCGCCGTCAGCCCGCTGGCGAAGCCGAAGCCGTGCAGCAGGCCGAACGCGAACGCGACGACCCACGGGTGCCGGATCGTGAAGCTCGTCTCGCCCCGCCACGAGCGCACGATCTCCGGACCGAGGAAGAGGATCGAGAGCGCGATCGCGGCGTTCAGCGGCGGCAGGGGCGCGCTCGCGTAGCCGAGCGTCGCGATCGCCAGCGTGATGCTGTGGGCCACCGTGAACGCCGAGACGGTTTTCACCAGGGTCCAGCGGTCCTTGACGATCAGGAGCAAGCCGAGCACGAAGAGCAGGTGGTCGACCCCCAGCACGATGTGCTGGATCCCGAGCGTCAGGTAGCCCCACGCCCGCTCCGTGCGGGTCGTCCTGCCGCCCAGCGTGACCGAGGGGCTGGTCGGGCGGAGCAGGTGACTCTCGAGCCGCCCGTCGGCGTGGTGCACCCGCACCAGGACGTCGGTGATGGTGACCTCCAGCCCCGCGATCGCGAGCGTCTTCCCCGCGATCCCGCCGTCGCAGCGGAGGGTGCCGCGGACGATCACCGCTCCCGGCGTGATCTGCTGGCGATCGGGCGTCGCGAGCCGGCAGCCCTCCGGGATGATCGGGGCGATCTGGATCTCGACCTCGCCGCCGGAGGGTTTCTTCCAGAGCAGGCTGTAGGTCTCGGGCCCGGTCTCGTGCAGCTCGAGGAACCCGGGCCGGGCCTCGTGCGCGACGGCGAGCGGCGGCACCAGGAGAAACAGCAGGGCGACGCCGAGCAGCAGGCGCCTCATCATCGGCTCGCCCCCGCCGGCTTCCCCTCCGGCTGCTCGATCACCACGGTGAACTTCTCGAGCAGGCGCTCGTACATCGCGCCCAGCTGCTGCTTTCGACGATCGGCGAGGAAGTCCCGCTCCACCTCCGGGCGCACGCTCGCCAGGTCCGGCCGCGTCCCCTCGATCCGCTCCCGCACGAGCACGAGGTGCAGCCCGTAGCCCGACTCGATCGGACCCGACCAGTGGCCCGGCGGGAGCGCCAGGACGGCGTCGGCGAACTCCTGCCCGAAGGTGCGGGTGACCTCGCGCTGCGACTCGAGCTCGACCTCGGCCGGGAGCATCAGCGAGTCGCCCAACCCCTCGATCGATCCGTCGGGGCCCACACTCTCGAGCTGCGGCAACAGGGCGCGCGCGTCGGCCTCGGCCGACCGCCCGCGACGATCGCGGCTGACATACACCTGCCGGAACGCCACCTGCGGCTCGGTCCGGTACGCGTCGGCATGGCCGTCGAGCCAGGCCTGCAGCTCGGCCTCGCCCGGCGGCACGCTGTCGATCGCCTCCTCCGCCAGGAACTCGAGCTTCTGCCGCAGCCGGCGGCGGATGATCGTGTCGTCCTGGTCGAGCCCCGCCGCCGCGGCCTCGCGCGTCGCGATCTCCTCGCGCACGTAGTCGTCGACCAGCCCCTTCAGCTCCGCGTCGGTCGGCGGCCGCTGCCACGTCTTCTCGAACCCGGCGGCGAGCGACGCGACGCGCCCCCCCGTGATCACGATCCGGTTCGAGCCGGGGCCGGACCCGCCCCCACTCCACTGGTACCAGAGGAAGAGAAGGCCGCCGAGGACGAGGAAGTGCAGCAGCGGCTCGCGAAGGATGGACCGGATGCGCATCGGGCGGCGGATTCTACACCCCGCGCGCGGAGGCGCAGGGGAGCACGCTCAGCGGCCGCGGTCCGCCTCGAGCCGGGTCTCGCCGACGGCGCGGCACGCGCGCAACCGCGCGGGGTCGAGGATGCGGATCTTGCGGGACTCCAGCTCGATCAGCCCCTCGGCCTGCAGTCCCCGCAGCAGCGGGTTCACGGTCTGCCGCGAGAGGCCGACCACGCGCGCCAGTTCCTCCTGCGAGAGACCGAGGGTGACGGGACCCGCCTGCGGTGCATCCCGGGCGCGCATCTCGGCCAGGTCCGCCAGCCGCGAGCAGAGCCGGATCTCGGCCGGAAGCAGGTGATTCTCGGCGACGAAACGGTAGGCGGCGGCGAACCGCTCCAGGGCCAGTTCCGCGAACGGGCGGTAGTACCGCGGCTCCGCGGCGACGATCTCCTCGAATGCTGCCTTCGTAAGGGCCAGCGCACGGACCGGCGTCAGGGCGAGGATCGTCACGACGGTCCGCCCGGTGAGCAGCCCCATCTCCCCGAACCAGAACCCCGGTTCGGCGACGTGAACGAGGTACTCGTCGCCGCCTTCCGTCGCGCGGACGAAACCGACACGCCCCCTGAGCAGCGCGAACAGGCCCCGGGACGGGCCCTGTTCGCGGCTGATCACCTCGCCCTTCCCGAAGCTGCGCGGGGTCAGCCGCTCGACGACCAGGCGCTGAAGGGTAGCCTCGAGCCCGCCGAACCAGGCGCCGCGTCGGAGGCTGTCGAGAAGACGCTCCCGCTCCTGCTCGTTCATGCGCAGTCCTCGCGCCAATCAGCGGCTTACAAGTAAAGCACAATCAACCAGTTGTGTCGCCTGGGCGACAGACGCCGCGGCGTGTCACCAGCTACCGTGTCCCCGCTTCAGGACGCGCCGAGTGCCGTCGGGGAGGGCGGAGTGGTTCGTGATCCGGGTGGCCCCGACGCAGCGTGCCGGACTGTTGCCGGACGATGGTGATCCGCCCGGCTCCGCGCTCGCGGATCGCCGCGCTGCGCCTTGCCGCGGCGTGCCTGCTCGCTGCCGGCTCCGCTTCCATCGCCGAGGAGCTGATCGCCCCGACGCCCAGCGAAGCCGATGAGTTGGCGCGCCGAGCCACCGACCCGACCGCCTCCCCGATGAACTTCGCGTTCATCAACGGCTTCACCACCAGCTACTTCGACCGGGCCGATGGATCGTCCGTCGACGAGACGGGCTACCTGCTGAAGTTCCAGCCCGTGCTCCCCTTCAAGGCCTGGGGGGTCGCCCACATCCTGCGGATGACGCTCCCCTACCAGGTCACCGGACCCGGACCCGGCGGGCTCGACGACGTCTCCATCTTCGATCTGCTGATCTTCCCGCAGTCGTGGGGACGGCTCGGCGTGGGGGTGGTCGGGAGCTTCTCCGCCCGGACGGACGACGTCGATTCCCACGCGGCGGGCGGCCCCGCGATCGGCTTCGTCGCCCGGGTGACGGACACGCTCAACATGGGGCTGTTCAACCAGAACCTGTTCGGGAACGACGTCGCGATCTCGCAGTTCCAGCCGATCGTCGCCTACATGCTCGGCCACGGCTGGTCGCTCAGCCTGGGCGACCTGCAGTGGCCCTACGACTGGGACCGCCACGAGTTCCTGTCGATGCCGATCGGGGTGCAGCTGGGCAAGGTCGTGCCGATCGCCGGCCAGCCGATGCGTTTCGCCGTGAACCCGCAGTACGACCTCAAGGACCAGCCCGGGGGGCCGCGCGCCTCGATCCAGGTCACGGTCCAGCTCCTGGTCCCGGAGAAGAAGTGACCGACACGAGGAGAGTGTGGAGGACGATCGACGCCGGCAAGCCGCGCTGGCCGGCCTGCGACGCCGTGCGCTTCGGCATCACGATGCCGCCCGAAGTCCCCATGAAGCACCAGCAGCGGGCCTGGGCCTCGCCGATCTGGTACACGCCGGGCAGCTAGTCCGGGAGGAGCAGCCATGTCGATTCATCGGACCGTCCACCCCGCATCCATCGCACTGGCCTGCGCTGTGACCCTGTTCGCGACCGCGTGCACGAAGCCGCCCGGGGAGAGCAAGGCGACGCCGGCGCCCGCTGCCGCCCCCCCGAGGGCGGCCCCTGCCATCCCGACCAACCCGCTCAAGGAGGCGTACTTCGGCGAGCAGCACCTGCACACGGCCTACTCGCTCGACGCCTACATCGGCGGCGCGCGGCTGACCCCGTCCGACGCCTACCGCTTCGCCAAGGGCCGAGGAGGTCGAGGTCGGCGGCGTGAAGGTCCGCCTCCGCGCCCCGCTCGACTGGGCCGCGGTCACCGACCACGCCGAGTATCTCGGCGAGATGTACTCGACGATGGTCGACGGCGCGCCGGGCCACGACAATGCGCAACTCAAGGAACTGCGGGCCCTCAGTACCATCGAGGAGCGCGAGAAGTGGTTCCTCGAGTACGTGGTCAAGAACAACCGCGGCGAAACGCCGCTGCACCCGCCCTTCTACGCCGGCCCGGAGACCGCTGTCGGTGGCTGGAAGGTGGTCCTGGCGGCCGCCGAGGAGCACAACGAGCCCGGCAAGTTCACGACCATCCCGGCCTTCGAGTGGAGCGCCGCGCCCAAGGGAGGGAACCTCCACCGCAACGTCTTCTTCCGCGACACGAACGTGCCGGAACGGCCGATGAGCTACGTCGACATCAACCGCGAAGAGGCGCTGTGGGCCTGGCTCGCAGACCTCGAGAAGCAGGGGATGAAGGTCATCGCCATCCCGCACAACTCCAACGCCAGCAAGGCCATGATGTTCGCGGCGCAGGACTCGAAGGGGGAGCCGATCGACCTCGAGTACGCCGAGATGCGCAGCCGCTTCGAGCCGCTGATCGAGATGATGCAGATCAAGGGGAACTCGGAGGTGCACCGCTGGTTCTGGAGCGCCGACGAGTTTGCCAACTTCGAGAACGCCGACTCCCTGGGAGAGTTCAGCGGCCGGGATCTCAAGCAGTTCGGCAAGCAGAACTGGGTCCGCTGGGGGCTGACCAAGGGGCTCGCGTATCAGCAGTCGCTCGGGGTCAATCCCTACCATTACGGCGTCGTCGGCGGCACCGACAACCACAACGGCACCCCCTCGAACGTCGACGAGGACAACTTCCAGACCGGCAGTCACGGCGCGGCCGACGGCACGGTCGAGCGCCGGAGGACGGGCGAGATCGGCGGCTGGCTCAAGGGCCCGGACCTGAACCCCGGCGCGCTGACCGGCGTCTGGGCGCCCCAGAACACCCGCGCGGCGATCTGGGACGCGATGAAGGCCCGCGAGACCTTCGCCACGAGCGGGCCACGGATCAAGGTGCGCCTGTTCGGCCGGCTCGGACCGGTCGAGGTGCCCGCCGACGCCCGGAGCCCTCGTCGAGAGCGGCTACGCGAACGGCGTGCCGATGGGCGGAACGCTCAAGGGCGGCAGCCGGCGGCGCCGCGAGCTTCACCGTCTGGGCGATGAAGGGGCCGGACGACGCGAACCTCGACCGGATCCAGATCGTCAAGGGCTGGGTCGACGCCCAGGGCGAGCCGCAGGACCGGGTCTTCGACGTCGCGTGGTCCGGCGACCGCAAGCCGGGCAAGGACGGCAAGGTCCCGGCGGTCGGGAACACGGTCGACGTCACGAAGGCCACCTATACCAACGACATCGGCAGCCCGGAGCTGATCGGCCGCTGGACCGATCCGACCTTCGACCCGAAGCAGCACGCGCTCTACTACGTCCGCGTCCTGCAGATCCCGACCCCGCGCTGGAGCACCTACGACGCCGTCCGGGCCCAGCTCCCGCTGCTGAAAGAGGTCCCGGCAACGGTCCAGGAGCGGGCCTGGAGCTCTCCCATCTGGTACACGCCGTGAACACCGAGGAGCCATCATGTTGCCCGGAGCGTCGACCCACCGCACGATCCCCTGCCCGACCCGCCCCACGATGCCATGCGCCCGGGGCGCACTCCTGCTCGCCCTGCTGCTCGCTGTGCTCGCGACGGCGCCGCCGCGCTCGCGACCGAGGGCGGCGGAAGCCACTACATGCCGGGGACCGTCGGCGACTTCGCGATGGCGGTCATCGGTCCGCCGGGCTTCTACCTCCGGAACGACGTCATCTACTTCGAGGGCGACATCGGTTCGGTGACCCTCGGCGACCGGATCTACAGCTCGGCGAGCCAGGACGTCTGGGTCAACACCGTGAAGGGGATCTACCTGTCCAAGGGCGGGATCCTCGGCGCGCGGATCGGCGTCGTCCTCTCGGTCCCGATCGTGATCAATGCGAAGGTCGCCGGCCAGGCCGTCTCGCCGGTCGAGGGTGCGAAGGAAGGCAGCCGTTCGGGCTTCGGCGACGTCACGCTGACCTCGTTCCTCAACTGGACCTGCAATACGAGCCACATCAGCGCGGGGGTGAACGTCTACATCCCGGTCGGCGGCTACGACCCGGACCGGATCATCAACCTCGGCCGGAACTACTGGTCGTTCGATCCGGTCGTCACCTACACCTGGCTCGACCCCAAGCGCGGGCACGAGATCTCGGTCACCACCGGCCTGATGTTCAACACCTCGAACGACGCCACCGACTACTCGAGCGGCGACGAGTGGCACCTCGACTTCATGCTCGCGCAGCACTTCTCGGCCAAGTTCGCCCTCGGGCTCGAAGGGCTACCTCCTGCGGCAGGTCACCGACGACTCGGGCGCGCTGCTGGACCAGGCGAACAGGGTGCTGCCGGCGCTCGGGCTCGAGCCCCTCGGCGGCTTCCGCGCCGACGCCTTCGCCCTCGGGCCCGCCGTCCTCTACACGCCGAAGATCGGCAACACGGACGTCAACTTCATCGGCAAGTACATCATCGACGTGACGCACACGAACCGCTTCAACAGCAACTACGCGATGGTCTCGGTCGCATTCAAGTTCTGATCGACGGAAGCGTCGGGGAAAGGTACGAACATGAGAGGCACTCTCGCAGCCCTGATTCTCTGCGCCATGATCGCTCCGGCCGCCCTGGCCGGAAACGACTCCCCGGAGCAGGCATTCAAGTCGTTCATGAAGCTGGCCAAGGACAACGACATCAAGAAGGCGATCAAGGAGTACGGCGTCGACGAGCGCAACGACAGGAACGTCTTTGCCGCGCGGCTCCCGGGTGAACTGAAGTACGACATCAAGGATGTCTCGGAGAAGTCGGGCAGGGACGAGGCCACGATCAAGGCCGACATCGAGTACACGAAGTTCACGGAGAAGACCGGCGACAGGGTGGATAACGTCACCGACAAGGCCGGCACGGCCGGGAAGCTGGCCAGCGGCAACGTGGTCGGCGCCGCCGGCAGCGCGGCCATGAACGGAGCGGAGGACGCCGTCGGGAACATCGACTTCCGCCGGTCGGAGAAGGTGAAGATGGTCAGGAAGGGCGGCGGCTGGAAGGTCGTCGTCACCGACGAGTTCTACAACGCGCTGATCGGAAAGGAGTAGGTCGAGATGACGAAGCTCATGACGAGAGTCCCGGCGATCGTCCTCAGCCTCGCGCTGGGCGCGGTCTGCGCGCCGGCGGCACGGGCGCAGGAAGTCCTGCCCTTCCCCCCGACGCCGTCGGCCTCCACCGCGGGGCTGACGATGGCGGATTCCACCTACGAGAAGCGGGTCGAGCCGAGGCGTCTCGCCGAGGGGGCTCCCAACATCCTCGTCATCCTGATGGACGACGTCGGGGCGGGCACGCCCTCGACCTACGGCGGCGAGATCAACACCCCGACGCTCGATCGCGTCGCGAAGATGGGGATCTCCTTCAATCGCTTCCACTCCACCGCCATGTGCTCGCCGACGCGGGCGTCGCTGCTCACCGGGCGCAATCACACCTTCGTCGGCAACGGCCAGATCTCGGCGATTTCCAACGACTTCGACGGCTTCAGCGGGATCATCCCGAAGTCGTCGGCGACCGTCGCCGAAGTGCTCAAGGACTACGGCTACAACACCGGGGCGTGGGGCAAGTGGCACAACACGCCCGAAGAGCAGATCACGTCGAAGGGGCCGTTCGACTACTGGCCGACCGGCTACGGCTTCGAGTACTTCTACGGGTTCCTGGCCGGCGAGGCCTCGCAGTACGAGCCGACCCTGACCCGCAACACCACCGCGGTCACCGAGGAGAAGCCGAAGGGCTACCACCTCACCGACGACATCGCGACCGACGCGATCAAGTGGCTCCGGGAACAGAAGGCCTACGCGCCGGACAAGCCGTTCTTCATGTACTGGGCGCCGGGTGCATCGCACGGCCCGCACCAGGTCATGAAGGAGTGGGCCGACAAGTACAAGGGCAAGTTCGACGACGGCTGGGACAAGTACCGCGAGCGCGTCTTCGCGCGGGCGAAGACCAGGGGCTGGATCCCGCAGAACGCGCAACTCACGCCGCGGCCCGCCTCCATGGCGTCCTGGGACTCGATCCCCGAGGCCGAAAGGCCGTTCCAGCGCCGCCTGATGGAGGTCTTCGCCGGGTTCACCGAGCACGCCGACTACAACGCCGGCCGGATCATCGACGAGATCGAGAAGGAAGGCCGGCTGAACAACACGCTGATCTTCTACATCTGGGGCGACAACGGCTCCTCGTCGGAGGGCCTGAACGGCACCATCAGCGAGCAGCTCGCACAGAACGGCATCCCGACGAAGATCTCGCAGCACATCGAAGCCCTGAATGAACTCGGCGGGCTCGAAGCGCTCGGCGGCCCCAAGACCGACAACATGTACCACGCCGGATGGGCCTGGGCGGGCAGCACCCCGTACCAGGGGACCAAGCTGATGGGCGCCTACTTCGGCGGCATCCGCCAGCCGATGGCGGTCGCCTGGCCGAACCGCATCAAGTCCGATCCGACGCCCCGGCCGCAGTTCCACCACGTCATCGACATCGTGCCGACGATCTACGAGTTGACGAAGATCACGCCGCCCCGGGTCGTGAACGGATTCGAGCAGGACCCGATCGCCGGCGTCAGCATGGTCTACACGTTCGGCGATCCCAGGGCCCCGGGGACGCGGAAGACCCAGTTCTTCGACATCATGGCCAGCCGCGGGATCTACGACGCCGGCTGGTTCGCGAGCGCCCCGGGCCCGCGCGAGCCGTGGGTCGGCGGGATGCCGAAAGGCATCAAGGAGTGGTCGCCCCTGACGGACAAGTGGGAGCTCTACAACATCGACGAGGACTGGAGCCAGGCGAAGGACCTCGCCGCCTCGAACCCGCAGAAGCTCGAGGAAATGAAGCTCCTCTTCCTGCTCGAGTCGACGAAGAACAAGAACCTCCCGATCGGCGGCGGCATGTGGTCCACCGCGATGTTCCATCCGGAGGACGCCCCGGCCTCGTCCCTTACCGAATGGACGTTCGAGGGTCCCATGACCGGAATGCCCGAATCCGCCGCCCCCAAGCTCGGGAAGGTCGACAGCCTCGTGGTCATGAACCTGGACGTGCCGCCGAACGCCAACGGCGTGCTCTACGCGCTGGCCGGCTTCTCCGGGGGCGTGACCTGCTACGTGAAGGACGGCGTCCTCAGCTACGAGTTCAACCTGTTCGAGGTTCAGCGCACGAAGATCAAGGCCAAGGGCAAGCTGCCGACGGGCAAGGCGAAGATCGAGGTCGAATCGAAGCTGGCCGCCGCCATCGGGGGGCCGATGAACGTCACCCTGAAGGTGAACGGCGCCGTGGTCGGACAGGGCCAGGTGCCGGCAGCCATGTCGCTCCACTTCACATCCAACGCGACCTTCGATCTCGGCATGGACCTGGATTCGCCCGTGTCGCTCGATTACTACGACCAGGCACCGTTCGCCTTCAACGGGACGATCGGCACGACGAAGATCTCGTACCTGAAGAAATAGGAACCCGGTGACCGGCGCCCGCCGTCACGAGGCGGCGGGCGCCATGCGAGCAGGGCGGAGGGTAAGGCCGCTTTCTCTCCACCCCCGGGGGGGCAGCGGGATTCCTGCGCTCCGCTGCCCCCTCAACTTTCGTTCCCCCGCTGGATTCCCGCGCGACCGCCTACTCGTAGCGCAGCGCCTCGATCGGGTCGAGCCGCGCCGCCTTGAGCGCCGGCCACATCCCGAAGAGCAGGCCGACCGAGGTCGAGACCCCCAGCCCCAGCGCGACCGACCACAGCGGGGTCGAGACCGGGAAGTTGAGCGTCGCCTTGACGATCAGCGCCAGCCCCATCCCGATCGCGATCCCCAGCGCCCCGCCGACGGCGGTCAGCGTGACCGCCTCGGCCAGGAACTGCGTCGCGATGTCTCCGTCGGTCGCACCGATCGCCTTGCGCAGGCCGATCTCGCGCGTCCTCTCGGTGACGTTGACCAGCATGATGTTCATCACGCCGACGCCGCCCACCAGCAGCGCGATCCCGGCGATGACGATCATCGCCGCCGCCACCCCGCCCGTGATCTGGCGGAAGTTGTCGAGCTGGCCCTGGCTGGTGAAGACCGCGAAGTCGTTCTCCTGGTCCGGCTTCAGCTGGCGCCGCGTGCGCAGCACCGCGGTCCCCTGCTCGATCAGGGCGTCGTAGAGCTCGGGGGTCTTCGGGACCGTCGCGATGTGGATCGTGTCGCCGTGGCTGTTCTTGACCTCCGGGTACATGACGTCGAAGGTCGTGATCGGCAGCGCGACGTAGCTGTTGCCGTCGCCGCCGAGGAAGCCGCCCTTGCGCTCGAAGATCCCGATCACCGTGAAGGCCCGCCCGTCGACCCGGATCGTCTCGCCGATCGGGTCCCGGAACGGGAACAGGGTCTCCGCCGCGTCGGGGCCGATCACGGCGACCTGCGCCGCGTGCTTGAGGTCGGCCTCGGTGAAGAAGCGGCCGTCCTCGACCCAGTGGACGTTGGCCTGCATGTAGTCCGGCGCGCAGCCGAAGACGAGCGGCGAGTTGGCCTCGCGGTCGCCGGCCATCACCCGCGGGGTGCGGAAGAAGTTGTAGCGCTCGGGCGAGACCGCCGCCGCGGCGGGCACCAGCCGCTTCAGCGCTTCGGCGTCCTCGAGCGTCAGGTCGCGGCGGTTGCGCTGCTCTTCCGTCGGCCCGTTGGGACCGAAGCGGGGCTCGAATTTCTGGAACTGCACGAGCTGCGTGCCGAACTGCGTGAACTGCTCGGTGATCACGTTGTTGAAGCCGGCGACGAAGCTGACCATCAGGATCACGGTCGCCACGCCGGCCATGATCCCGAGCAGCGTCAGGAACGAGCGCAGCTTCTGGCCCCACATCGCCGTCAGCGCGGAGGCCGCGTTCTCGAGCAGCGCGGTGCGCGCGATCCGGCCCATCACTCCGCCCGGAGCGCCTCGACGACGTCGAGCCGCGAGGCGTTGCGCGCCGGGAAGTAGCCGGCGACCAGTCCGACGACGATCGAGAGCGCGAGGCCGAGCCCGATGATGCCGGGGGTGACGCGCGCCGGGAAGCCGGTCTGCGACTCGACCAGCGTCGCGGCGCCGGCCCCGACCGCGGCCCCGATCGACTCCGCCGGCGAGCGACAGGATCGTCGCCTCCAGCAGGAACTGGCGCCGGACGTCGGACTCGTTCGCGCCGACCGCCTTGCGCACCCCGATCTCCTGCGTCCTCTCGATCACCGAGACCAGCATGATGTTCATGATCACGATCCCGCCCACGCCGAGCGACACCGACGCGATCAGGAACAGCAGGATGAAGGCGGCGCCCGAGATGTTGCGCCACAGCTCCTGCAGCGCCTCGGCGGTCACGACGCCGAAGGGGTCGTCACCCTTGAAGGAGGTGTGGCGCAGCGCGCGCAGCACGCCGCGGACCTCGTCCACCGAGGCCTCGACGCCCGGCACGCCCCCCTTGGCCCGGATCAGCACGTCGAGCGAGCGGCGCGTGCCGAACTGCTGCAGCGCGCTCTCGAGCGGGATCAGGACCAGGTTGTCCTGGCTCTGGCCGAGCGTCCGCCCCTGCTTCTTGATCAGCCCGATGACCTCGTACTCCCGGCCCCCGACCAGGATCTTGCGGCCGACCGGGTCGAGCTGCGGGTAGAGCTCGTCCTTGACGTCCCACCCGATGACCGCCACCGGCGCCGCGGCGCGGTCCTCGGCCTCGACGAAATAGCGGCCCGACTCGAGGTCGACCGTGATCAGCGCCGGGAAGTTGGCGCTGGTCCCGGTGACCTGGACGTCGGCCAGCCGCTTGTCCCGGTACTTGACCGGGGCCCGCGATCCGTCGGCCTGGATCGCGATCTCCGCCGCGCGCGTCAGCGTGTCCTCGAGCCGGTGGATGTCGGACTTCGTGATGTCCTTCCGCTTGAGCGCCTGGAGGAACTCGTCGCGCCCCTGGATGATCCCGAACTTGGTGACGACGTAGACGTCGGGCGAGAGGATGATGATCCGCTCCTGGACGTACGTGGTCGAGCCCGGCGATCACCGAGACGACGCCGACGATCGTCGCCACGCCGATGATGATCCCCAGGAGCGTCAGGAAGCTCCGCAGCGCGTGGGAGCGGATCGCATCGATCGACTCGCGGATGAGGTCGCCGAAGTCCATCGTCAGGTCCGGTTCGCCTCGCCGGCGCCGGCCGTTCCCTTCGGCTGCTCCTTCTCCTTCACGACCGGGTCACCGGGCTTGAGGGTCCGGAGCACCTTGAACGGCCCGGAGACGACCTTCTCGTCCCCCTTGAGCCCCTCCTTGACCTCGATCGAGAGCTCGCCCATCAGGCCGGTCTTGATCGGGAGGAAGGCGACCTTCCCTTCTTCCTTCGCGCCCTCGATCACGTAGACCCCTTCCTCCTCGCGCGCCTCGCCGACCTGCGGCTGCGTCCCCGCCGGCCGCTCCTTCTCGCGCAGCACGATCGACTGGATCGGGATCGCCAGGACCTGCGGAACGAAGCCGGTCAGGATGTCGGCCTGCGCGGTCAGCCCGGGCTTGATCCCCTCCGGCGGGTCCTTGATCTGCGCCTTGACCTTGAACTTCACCGCCTGGTCGATGCCGCCGGACTGCAGGATCGGGCTCGAGCCGACCTCGGTGACGACGCCGTTGAAGGTGCGGTTCGGGTAGGCGTCGATCCGGAGCTTGACCTCCTGGCCCAGCTTGACCTGCGGGATCGAGGCCTCGTCGACCTCCAGCTCGGTCTCGACGACCGACATGTCGGAGATCGTCAACAGCACCGTGCCGGGGCTGTTCTGGATCCCGATCACGGCGACCTCGCCCTCCTCGACCCGGCGGGCGGTGACGATCCCGTCGATCGGCGCGCGGACGACCGTCTTGGAGAGCGTGTCGCGCGCCCCCTCGAGCTGCGCCCGGGCCTGCTCGACCCGGCGCTCGGCGGAGCGCAGCATCGCCTCGCTGGTCGTCACCCCGGTCTCGGCCCGCTCGTAGTCGGCACGCGGGATGATCTTCGCCTCGAAGTTCGCCCGCGCCCGCTCGTAGTCGCTCTTCGCCAGCTCGAGGTTCGCCCGCGCCGACTCGACGTCGCGCAGCAGGGCCTGCATCGAGGCCTCGCTGCTGCGGGCGGCGGCACGGGGGTTGGCGGGGTCGATCTCGAGCAGGAACTGGCCCTTCCTGACCGCGTCCCCCTCGCGCACGGCGAGCTGCGTGATCTGACCCATGATCGTGGCCGAGATCTCGACCTTCTTCTGGGCCTGGATCTTGCCGTTGGCCGCGACCTTGGCCTGGAGGTCCTCGCGCTTGACCTCGGCCAGCTGGACCGGCGTCGGCTTCGGGCCGCGCTTGCTGGCCACGAACGCGCCCGCGCCCCCGAGCACCACGACGGCCGCCAGGATCCATACCCACTTCTTGCGCATCACCCCTCCGGCCGGGTGTCGGACCCGGCGAAGCGATTGTAGGAGCGCGAGTTGGCGGGCTACCGACCGTTGGGGCGGCGCGCGGGACCTTCCGCCGGGTTCCGGCGCGGCGGGCTGCTTTCCGCGTCGTCCGGCGGCTCGATCTCGAGCAGGACCTCGACCGTGAGGGCCAGACCCTGGCGGCTGAGCGCCAGTTCCACCTTGGCCCCGTCCCCGACCCGCGCGATCCGCTGGACCATCTCCGGGACCGTCGCGACGGGCTCGCCGTCGACCTCGAGCACGAGGTCTCCCGGGCGGACGCCGCCGCGGTCGGCCGGGCCCAGCTCGACCACCGCACCGACCAGCACGCCGCGCTCCTCCGAGCCGCCCCACTGCTCACGCAGCTGCAGCGGCACATCGAGCGCCTCGATCCCGGCCCAGCCGAGCTTGACGTCGCGCAGCCGCGCGGCGTCGACCGGGAACCGCTCGAGCCGCACCGTCACGCGCCGGGTGGACCCGCGCCGCCAGACCTCGAGGTCGAGCCACGCCCCCGGCCCGCGGGTCGAGATCGACTGGATGAACTCCTGCGTGCTCTCGATCGGCTGGCCGTCGATCGTCGTGACGAGGTCGCCGCCCCGCAGGCCGGCTCGATCGGCGGGGCTGCCGCGGATGACGGCACCGATCCGGATGCCGGTCGGAGGCGCGTCCGAAGAGTCGATCGCCGTGGCAACGGAGGCGGAATCGTCGGAGGCGGACGGTGCCGCGGGCGGCGGCTCGCGGTCGAGGGAGACGCCGATCCAACCCCGATCGGGGGCGGCCGGCGTACCGGCGGGGACGGGCGCGGAGACCGCCCGCCGCGGCACCGCCGACTGCGCCGCGGCCGGCGGCGGCGCCGACTGGGCGGCGGCCGGCGGCGGGAGCGCCGAGCGCGAGCGCGAGCGGCCCGAGGGCCGCCAGCCGGAGCGCGCGGTGAACGAGGCTCATCGGAGCCGAGAATAGCCCACGCCCGCGCGACGCGCCTTTTCGTGCGCACCCCGGATCGACCGGGAACCGGTGCCGCGCGACGGCGTTAGAGTGTCGAGGATCGGGAGGCGAGACCCTCCCCGTCGCTCCCCGAGGTGATCCCATGCGCGTTCGTTCCCGGCTCGTCGTCGTCGCCGTCCTTTCGCTCTTTCTCGCTGTGGCCCTCGCTTCCAACGGACCGGCTCTCGCCGGCCTCCCGCTGACGGGCCGCGTGCTGGGTCCGGACGGCGCCCCCCTTCCCGAGGCGACGGTGATGCTGCTCGGCATCCCCTCGACGGTCGACGCGGCACGCGCCGCGCTGGCGGGGAAATCCCACGGCGAGCCGATCGTGGCGGCGGTCACGGATCCCCGCGGCGCCTTCCGGCTGGAAGCGCCGCGCGCCGGCCTGTTCACGATCCGGATCGAAGCGCCCGGCCACGCCCCCGTCGCGGCCTGGCTCGGCGCGGTGGTCGAAGAGGCCGACCTCCCGGACGCGGAGCTCGAGGCCGACGCCGGCCTCACGGTCACGGTCACGGGTGCCCAGGGCCAGCCGCTCGCTGGAGCGCTGGTCGCGGCGCGGCGCGACACGACGACGCGGAGCTTCGGCGGCGGACTCTGGAACCCGGCACCGCGGATCGCCCTGACCGGTCCCGAGGGGACCGTGAAGCTGCCGCGCGGCGCAAAGGAGCTGCTCACGGTCGGCGCGGTCGCGCCGGGGCTCGCCCCCGCGTCGCGCTCGGGCCGCGCTCCGGCGTCGCTCGCGCTGGCGCTCGTCGCCTCCCCCGCGCTGCCGGTCGAGATCCGCGGCGCCGACGGCAAGCCGGTACCCGACGCGGTCGTGCTCGCCGACGAGGCCGGACTGCCGCTGGGCTGGAGCGGCGCCGACGGCCGGGCCTCGCTGATCCTCCCCGCTGCGGGCCTCGCCGTCGCGGTCCATGCCGCCGACGATCGCTCGCTGGAAACCCGCCTCGCACCGCCGCCTGCCGAGCCGCAGCCGCCGAAGGTCGTACCGCTGGCGCTGCCGGCGTTGACGGCACTCTCCGGCCGCGTGATCGACGCGCAGTCGCGCAAGCCGATCGCCGGGCGCGCTCGCCTACGAGCCGGGCACCCGGCGCCTCGCCGCCGTCACCGACGACGGCGGGCGCTACACGCTGAAGGTGCCCGGCGCGAAGGGCTCCCACGTCGCTGCCGCGGCTCCCGGCTACCGCAGCGCGGGGCGGGCCTCGTCGCTCGAGGTCCCGGCCGGGAGCACGAAGGGCCCGACGCTGGCGCTCGAGCCGGCGGCCCGCGTCGAGGGGACCGTCAACGACGACAAGGGGCGGCCGGTCGCCGGCGCGCTCGTCAGCGCGTCCGAGAACGACCCGCGCTTCGGCGGCGGCCGGGGCCGCATGATGCGGCGCGCATTCCGCGACGCCGAGGTGGGCGACCAGGCGCGGTCCGACGCGCAGGGGCGCTTCCGGATCGGCGGCCTCGACCCCGCGGCGGCCTACACGCTGTCCGCGGAGCTGAAGGGATACGCGCCGGCCGAGGTCGAGGTGAACGGACTGCGGCCGCGGCAGACCAAGGGCGGGATCGCGCTCGTGATGAAGCCCGGCGCGCGCGCCGTCGGCCGCGTCGTCGACGCCGAGCAACGGCCGATCGCCGGCGTCGAGATCCGGGCCAGCGAGACGCCCGAGGGGGGCAGCCGCCGCTTCTTCGTCATGAGCTTCGGCGAGACCGACTCGCGCCCCGACGCGACCACCGACGCCGACGGCGCCTTCGCGCTCGGCGACCTGAAGGCGGGGCGGCACGACCTCTCCGCCCGGCACCGCGGCTTCGCCACGAAGACGGTCCCGGGCCTCGAGATCCCCGCCTCCGCGGAGCCGATCGACCTGGGCGCGATCACGCTCGAGCCGGCGGCGCGGATCGAGGGGACGGTGACGGGACCGGGCGGCGCGCCGGTCGAAGGGGTCGAGGTGCGGGCCCTGCCCGGCGGGCCCTTCCCGAACCTCCCCGGGATGCGGCCTCCCGGAGAGCCGAACGCCGTCACGGCGTCGGACGGCTTCTTCGCGATCGAGGATCGCCGCGCCGGCGAGAAGATCGACCTGATGTTCTGGCGCAGCGGCTACGTCACCGAGCGCCGGCCGGGGATCGAGGCCGGCGTGGCCGGGCCGCTCGAGGTCTCGCTGCGCGCTGCATCGAAGGTCAGCGGCACCGTCACCTCCGGCGGCAAGCCGGTGGCCGACGCGCGGATCGTGCTCTCGCGCAGCGCGGTCGGCGGCGCGGGCAACATGACCTTCGTGATGATCGGCGGCGGCGACTGGGCAGGCAGCGACGACACCGGCTACTTCGAGTTCGAGACGGTCGAGCCGGGGAAGATCTCGCTCCAGGCCACGGCCGAGGGGTTGCAGGAGAAGAAGCTCGACGAACTCGAGGTCCCGGAGGGCGAGGACCTCACCGGGCTGGCGCTGATCCTCGAACCGGGGGCCGTCGTCGAAGGGACGGTCCTGCTCGCCGACGGGCGCGCAGCGATCGGCGCGATGGTGCAGCCGGTCGACCGCAGCGAGACGCGCGGGCCCCGCATGATGGTCAACTCGGTTGCCAGCGACGGCGACGGGCGCTTCCGGCTGGAGGGGCTGAAGGGCGGCACGGCCTCGATCCAGGCGACCCACGACGAGTACGGCCGCGCGGTGAAGGACATCGAGCTGAAGCCGGGGCTGAACCGGCTCGATCTCACCTTCCCCGGCGGTCAGCAGGTCGCGGGCCGCGTGGTCGACGCCGGAGGCGCGCCGGTCGCCGGGGCGGCGGTCGAGGTCCAGCCGGCCGGCCAGCGCTGGGGCGGCAACGACACGACGACCGGGCCCGACGGCAGCTTCACGGTCGACGGCGTCCAGGACGGCAGCTACGAGCTGGGGGTGACGCGCAACGGCTTCGCGCCGTCGAACGGCGAGGTGAAGCTCGAGGTCAAGGGGGCGCCGGTGTCCGGCCTCGTCGTCACGCTGCGCGCGGGGGGCGTGCTCGCCGGCACCGTGCAGGGCCTGGCGCAGGAGGAGTACGCGGGCGTGATGGTCAACGCCTGGGCCGAGGGGAACTGGGGTTCCGGCAACGTCGACTTCAAGGGGAACTACCGGATCGCGGACCTCGCCCCCGGCCGGTACACGGTGCGCGCCTCGACGCGCGAGGGGGGCCGCTCCGCCAGCGGCACCGTCGAGATCGTCGCCGGGACGCCGGAAACGCGGCTCGACCTCGACTTCGGCAAGGGGCTGACCCTCTCCGGCCGCGCGCTGATGGGCGAGCAGCCGGTGGCCGGGGCGGCGATCTGGGCCCGCGGCAAGACGGTGCAGGCCTTCGGCCAGGGGCGCACCGACGCCGACGGGAAGTTCGCGGTGGAGGGGCTCGAGCCGGGAAGCTACGACGTGACGCTGAGCGTCTTCGAGAAGGGGATCACCTACAACGAAACGGTCGAGGTCACCGCCAGCCGCGAGATCACGCTGCGGCTGCCGACGATGAAGGTCGGCGGACGCGTCGTCGACGCGCTCGACCGGGCGCCGCTTGCCGGCGTGTCGGTCGCCCTCGCTCCGGAAGGGCAGGCCGAGGAGCCGGGCTGGATGCGCGGCGGCTACGGCGCGCTGAGCGCGGAGTCCGGGCGCTTCGCGATCGCCAACGTCGCGTCCGGCACCTATCGCCTCACCGCGAAGAAGGAGGGGTACGCGGCGCGCACCGAGACGGTCTCGGTGATGTCCGGCCAGGACATCGAGAACCTTGACCTCACGCTCGATCCGACCGAGGGGTTGTCGCTCCAGGTCCGCCTGCCCGGCGGCGGCGTCCCGGACGCGGTCTTCGTCAGCGTGCTCGACGCGGCCGGCCGCGCGATCACCGGCGGGCGCTACCCGACCGGAGAGGCGGGACGGGTGCCGCATCCCGACCGTCCCGCCCGGGGGCTGGGAGGTGCTCGTGGGCAGCGCGGGGTCGGCCGTCGCTTCGCTGCAGGCGACGGCGCCCGGCGGTCCGATCCCGATCCAGCTCCAGGCCGCGACGCAGCTGAAGGTGCGGGTCGCGGAGCTCGAGGGGAGCCGGGTGATCGCCACGGTGCAGGTGATCGGGGCCGACGGGCGAATCCACCGCTCGATCGGCTGGGGCGCGTCGCCGCAGGCCGAGCGCCCGGCCGCCGAGGGACGCGCGACGCTCGACGACCTGCCGGCCGGGCCCTGGACGGTGACGGTGAAGACCCCCGACGGGCGAAGCTGGCAGGGAACGGCGACGACGACACCGGGGCAGGTCGCGGAGCTGGTGCTGTAGCGCGCCGCGCGTCGCGGCCCGGATCCGCGCGGTCCGGCGTCAGCCGGACTCGCCCTCGAACTGCTCGAGCCGCTGCGCGGCCTCTTCCCACGCCGGCTCGAGCGTAGCGAGCTCGCGCTCGAGCGCGGCGCGCTCGTGGGCCAGCTCGCGCATCCGCACGCCGTCGGCGTGCACCGTCGGGTCGCCAAGGTCGCCGTCGATCGCGCCGACCCGCTGCTCGATCGACGCGATCCGCGCCTCGAGTCGCGACACTTCCTCGCGCAGCGGCCTCAGCCTTCGGTTGCGGTCCTGCAGCGCCTCGGCCCGCGCGCGCCGTCCCTCGCGGCCGCGCTCCGGAGGCGGAGTGCCGCCGGCCGCGGCAACGGCCTCCCCTCGCGCCGCCGCGCGCCGCGCCGCGCGCCAGGCCAGCCACTCCTCCCAGCCGCCGTCGAGCCGTTCGACGCGCCGGTCCTCGACCGCCAGCACGCCGGTCGTGACGTGGGACAGGAAGGCGCGGTCGTGGCTGACCACGAGCAGTGTCCCGGGCCAGGCCGCCAGCGCCTGCTCGAGCGCCTCGCGGAACGGCAGGTCGAGGTGGTTGGTCGGCTCGTCGAGCAGCAGCAGCGCGGCCGGCCGCAGCACCAGCCGCGCCAGCGCGACCCGCGCCCGCTCGCCGCCGGAGAGGGTCCGGATCTTCCGCTCCACCTGCAGCTCGCCGACGCCGAACGTGCCGAGCGCACGCCGCGCCTCCTCCGGCCGGCGCCCCGGCACCGCGCGCAGCGTGTCGTCGAGCACGGTCGCCTCGGGGTCCATCGTCTCCAGCTGGTGCTGCGCGAAGCTGCCGACCAGGAGCCCCGGTGCACCGCGCGCGTCCCGCCGTCGAGCGGCAGCGCCCCGGTCAGCAGCCGCAGCAGCGTCGTCTTGCCGGCCCCGTTCGGCCCCATCACCGCCCAGCGCTCGCCGCGCCGGATCTCGAGCGAGACGTCGTCCAGCACGGTCTTCTCGCCGTAGCGCTTGCGGGCGTGCTCGAGCTTGATCAGCAGCTCGTGGCTGTGCGGCGGGTCGGGCCAGCGGAAGCGCCAGCCCCAGGACGGGTCGACCTCGATCGCCGCGCGCTCGTCCTGCACCCCCGCGAGCAGGCGGGCCTTGTCCTTGGCCGCGGCCGCCTTGGTCGCCTTGGCGCCGAAGCGCTCGACGAAGCGCGTGAGCTTCGTTTCGTCGCGCGCCAGCAGCGCGTCCTTCTTCGCGTTCGCCGCGCGCTCCGCGGTGCGCACGCGCTGCCACTCGGTGTAGCCCCCCTTGGTGATCCGCAGCGTCCCCCGGACCATGTCGGCGACCCGCGTCGCGACGCGGTCGAGGAAGACGCGGTCGTGGCTGACGACGACGAGCGCGGCCGGGCTCGCCGCGAGGTGCGATTCGAGCCAGGCCAGCGCGTCGAGGTCGAGGTGGTTCGTCGGCTCGTCGAGCAGCAGCACGTCGGCGCCGGAGAGCAGCATCCGGGCCATCAGCGCGCGCATCCGCCAGCCGCCGGAGAAAGTGCGCACCGCGCGCTCCAGCTCGGCCGGCACGAAGCCGAGGCCGGTGAGCACGATCCGCGCCCGGGCCTCGAGCCCGTCGCCGCCCGACCACTCGAAGAGCGCGCGCTTCTCGCCGAACGCCTCCGTCAGGCGGTGGACGCGTTCCTCGTCGCCCGGCACCGCCGCCGCGTCCGCGATCGCCTCGGCCAGCTCGTCGCACTCGCGGCCGAGCCGCCGCACCTCGTCGGCCGCCATCAGCGCCGCCTCGAGGATCGACGCGTCGGGAGGCAGCTCGGCCTCGACCTCCTGCGGCAGGTAGGCGACGCGAAGCCCGCTGCCCCTGTGCACGAACCCCTCGTCCGCCTCGTCGAAGCCGGCGATGATCCGGAGCAGGGTCGTCTTGCCGCAGCCGTTGGGGCCGACCAGCCCGTAGCGATCCCCGGCGTGGATCGCCCAGGTGATCTCGCGGAAGAGCGTTCGGCCCGCGACGGTTCGGCCGAGGCGATCGAGCGTCAGCATCGGCGGGAGGTTACCCGGATCCCCCGGGGCGGCCCACCCTCCCGCCCGCCGCCGCGCCCGGCACGCTCGCGCCTCGGGTATCGTCGGCGGAGAATGGACGACGCTCGGCTCCAACTCGCGCTGAGCGCTGCCGGCACGCTGCTGATCCTCGCCGGCGCCGGGGGGGCCCGTGCGCTGGCAGGCGCTCCTCCGGCGCCCGCCGCTGCAGCGGCCCGCCCTCGCCTGGCGGCCGGCCGCGCGTGCGGTCCGCCCCGCGCTGGCGCTCCTCACGGTGCTCGGGCTGGTGCTCCTGGCGCTCGGCGCCCCGGCCGCCGGGCTGGGCGCTGCCGCGCTGCTGGGGGTGACGCTCCTCGGCCGGATCCGTCACGACAGCCCCGCGGCCCGCGCGAGGCGGGTCGCCGCGGCGCTCGCGGAGCACGAGCGGCGCCACCCCGGCCTCCCACCTGGCTTGCAGCGCCGGGCGTTTCTCGCGGCACGCCGGCCGGAGTGGGGCGAGGAACTGGCGGCACAGCTCGTCGACGACTGGCCGGAGCGCGCCGATTTCGTCCGCTTCGTCGCCGGGCTGGAGCGGCAGCTTTCTTCCTGACCGCGCTCAAGTCGGTCCCGGCCGGTCCGAAACGCCCCATCGGGAGGATCGCGCGGACCCATGGGCTGGTTCCGGTCCCGGTTTTCGCCGGATCGCGGCGCGGCCACGGCCGTAGCGGAGCACCCGTCTGCCCCGGCTCCCGGGCCGGCAGCCGCCGCAGGCACGGCCGCGGCGCCGGCCGCTCCCTCCGGCGGACCGACCCGCGCTCCGGCCGCGGGCTGGATGTCGCGCGAGCAGCTCGACGACCTGGTGAAGATCACCGACGAGGCCCAGCTCGCACGGCGGCTGATCCAGATCTCGCCCGACTGTCCGCGCGACGAGATGCTCTTCCGCTACCACCTCTCGCGGGTCGTGATGTTCGGCGAATTCGAGCTGCCGATCCTGCCCGCCACCGCGAGCCGGCTGCTGACCCTCTCGCGCGATACCGGGACCGGCGTCTCCGACATCGCGCGGGTCGTCGAGGCCGATGCCGCGCTGGTGCGCGCGATCATCCGCGCCTCCAACTCGGCCTTCTTCTCGTCGCTCTACGAGTGCGCTGCACTGAACCAGGCGATCGTGCGGATCGGGCTCTCGCAAGTCGAGCAGATCGCGATGGCCCAGACGCTGCGCAGCCGGCTGGTCCGGATCAAGGGCCAGGACCAGCGGGTCAACCAGCTCGGCCTGCACGGCCTCGCCGCCGCGCTGGCCGCGCGCCACGTCGCTCAGCGCACCGGGGCCGCCGCCAGCAACGCCTATCTCGGCGGGCTGTTCCACGACGTCGGGAAGCTGGTGCTCCTGGGGATCATCGCCCGCGTACAGAACGAGCTGCGCGCGACGATCACGCAGCGCCTGCTGAACCAGGCCTTCGGGGCCTTCCACACGACGCTCGGCGAGATGGCCTGCCGCAGCTGGGAGATGCCGGCCGAGATCTGCCGCAGCGTCGCCGTCCACCACGACCCCGTGCGGGCCTGCGAGTTCCCGCTGGACGCGACGGTCTACCTGGCGAACGTGGCGGTCCGCGGGCTCGAGCGGCCCGACGGCCTGTTCGCGGTGATGCCCGGCGATGATCCGGTCGCGCAGCACCATGGCCTCGAGCGCGCGGACCTCGACGCGCTGCGCCATCAGGCGGCCAGCGACCTCAAGGCCTACAGGACCTTCACCGCCTAGATCGGCCGCCCCGGGCGCGCCTCGCGGCTACGCCGCAGCGGCGTCCGGCAGCACGTCCTCGGTCCGCTCGCCCCGCAGCTGCAGCAGCGCCGCACCCATCCCGGTCACCGTGACGACCAGCCACGCCAGGTTCCCGAGGTACGGGATCAGCGTCAGCAGGAACAGGATCGCGACCCCGACGACCAGCGCCAGCACGGGATGGGTGACGGACCAGCGGGAGCGCGGCGTCACGCTCTCCGCGGGGCCGCGGCCGGCGAGGCGTCGCAGCGTCGCCAGCGCCCAGAGCCCGAGCACGATCTTCCCGATCACGCCGCCGAAGTAGACCAGCGCGCCGAGGGCCGACCAGATCCCGGCGGCGAGCGGGAGCTGCAGCAGGCAGACGCAAAGCACGCCGGCGACGAGCAGGACGAGCAACCCGACCAGCCCGATCCCGAACGACGCCCCCAGGCCGTTGCCGCTCGCGGTACGCTCGAGCGCCCCGTCCACGAACGGCCGGAAGAACAGAAGCAGCGCGACGCCGGCGACGAGCGCCACGACCGCGAGATAGCCGCGCCAGAGGGCGCGCAGCCCGAAACCGCTCCCCTCCGCTTCCGCCGCCTGGTCCGGCGTCTCGCTCGCACCCGGCTCGGTCCCCTTCGTCACCGCCCCGGCCACGATCCCCGGCGGAACGGCGACCTCGTTGCGCGCGGAGTAGGTCAGGCGCCCGCCGATCCGGGCGAGCGGGCCGAAGGAGAGCTCGTCGCAGCGGACGTCGACGTCGCCGCCGACCGGTCCGTTGATCTCGACCTTGCCCGAGCGCGCGACGAGACTTCCGCCGATCCCGCCTTCGATCGTCGTCGCTCCGGCGTAGGCCGCGACCGATCCCGCGATCCGCCCGCCGGGATCGAGCCGGAAGCTGTTGGCGAAGATCATCGCGTTGCGGCCGACGCTCCCCCGGATCACGATCTTGTTCGAAGCGGAACGGACTCCGCCCGTCACGCTGCCGTCGATCGAGACGTCCTCGGTGAAGCTCAGCAGGTCGCCCTGGACGGTTCCCGGCACGTGGACGTTGCCGGCGAAGGTCGCGACGTCACCCTGGAGGGTGCCGTCGATGCGGGTCGTCCGGGCGAAGGCGTAGAGGTCGGCAGCGGTCGCCTGCCCGGCCGGTACGTCGACTCGGCCTCCCTTGACCATCCAGATCCCGCCGAGTTTCATCTCCTGCTGCGCTGGCGACGGTGGCGACGACGACGGTGGCGACGACGACGGCGGCTCCCCCGGTGCGTCGGCGCCCCGCGCCGCAGCGCACGCCGCGAGCGCGACGGCGACCCACGCGACCGCTCGGGCGCTCTTGAGGGTCATGACGGCCTCCTCTCGCTCGCTCGTTTCGCCATGCGAGGACAAGCAAACACCTCGTTTCCTCCGTCGTCCGCCGCGGAGCGGCGAGCGGTGCTGAAAGCGGTCCCCAACGGTCGATCCGCGGCGTCCGGCGGTCTCCAGCTCAAAAGCCGATCTCGTCGCGCAGGCCGCGGGCGCGGCGCCGCGAGAGCGCGATCCGCGTGTGCTCCGGGTCGTCCAGCTCGAGCTCGAAGTTCCCCGACTCGGCGGGCTGCACGGAGGCGATGTGCGCCAGGTTGACCAGCGCACCGCGGTGGGTGCGGCGGAAGCCGTGTGCTCCGAGCAGGTCCTCCAGTTCCTGGAGCGTGCGGGGCACGAGGTACGAGTGCCCGTCCTTCCAGGCGAAGACCAGCGTGTGGTCGGCGGTCACGTGCGTCACCTGCCCGGGGTCGAGCAGGATGATCCGGCCGCGCCGGCGGGCCACGACCCGCGGCGGCATGCCGGGCTGGCCCGTCACGACCCGTGCCAGGGCCTCCGGCGCCTGCTCCTTCTCGATCCGTCGCGCCAGGCGGCCGAGGGCCTCGTCGAGCCGTTCCTTCGTCACCGGCTTCACGAGGTAGTCCACCGCGTCGGCCTCGAAGGCGCGCACCGCGTAGTCGTCATAGGCCGTGACGAAGACCACCTCCGGCAGTTCCTCGAGCCGCCGCAGGACCTCGAAGCCGTCGCCGCCGGGAATCCGGATGTCGAGGAAGATCGCGTCGGGATCGAACTCCCGCGCCTTGGCGACCGCGTCCCGGACCGTGTCGGCCTCGGCCACGATCTCGATCTGCCCCGATTCCTCGAGCATGCGGATCAGGCGCCGCCGCGCGGGCGGCTCGTCCTCGACGATGAGAGCGCGGATCTTCGGCATCACTCCTCCTCTTCGTCCCGGGCGTCGCCGGACGGCGCCGGCGGCAGCACGATGCGCGCCAGCGTCCCCGGTCCGTCGGACGCCCGGTCGATTTCCAGCCACCCGCCGCGCGTCGCGGCGACGCGGGCGGCGATGTTCTCCAGCGCGTGGCCCCGCGGCAGGGCCTCCCCGACCCGGCCCGGCCCGGGCCCGTGGTCGCGCACCTCCAGCACCAGCGCATCGCCCCGCCCGCGGTAGGCGCGCACGTAGATCCGCCCTTCGCCCGTCTCCGGATCGCGGCCGTGGAGCACGGCGTTCTCGACCAGCGGCTGGAGCAGGAGCGGCGGCACCGGCTCGCCCCGCACCTCGGGCGCGGCCTGGACCTCGCAGCGCATGCGGTCGCCGAAGCGGGCCCGCTCGATCTCGAGGAAGTCGCCGATGAAATGCAACTCCTCCTCCAGCGGGACCGAGGGCTCGCCGCCCCGGCGGAAGGCGTAGCGGAACAGGTCGGCGAAGCGCTCGAGCAGGTCCTCGGCCCGGCGCGGGTCGTCGCGCACGAACGCCGCCGCGGTGTTCAGTGCGTTGAAGAAGAAGTGCGGGTTGATCCGCGCCTGAAGCGCGAGCAGCTCGGCCCGCGCGGCCCGCTCGCGGGCCTGCGACTGCGCCAGGCGCGTCGCGGCGAGGATCTCGTTGGCCCGCATCAGCCGGTGGTGCAGGTCCTCGTAGGCGAAGACCAGCGTCCCCGCGACCAGCGCCAGCAGGCCGTTCATCGAGCCCACGAGCAGCACCGAACGGCCGGCGTGGACGCTGAACGCCGGGTCGATCAGGAAGCCCAGGAAGGTCGCGCCCAGGGCCCCGCCGACGAGCGTGAGCAGCACCATCGCCACCCGCGCCGGGAGCGAGAAGCCCGACAGCCGCGGCAGCACCTCGCGGCCCGCGACCGTGGCGATCACGCCGGCCAACAGCCCGGAGGCGGCGCCGACGAGCACGAGCGGGCGCTGGAACCCGCCCGCCTCGAGCAGCGCCGCGAGAAAGCCGATCACCGCCCCGCTGACCGCCCCGGCAAGTCCCGCCAGCGCGAGCTCGGTCAGCATGTTGACCAGGTACGAGCGGCCGCGGCGCCGGCCGAGCCAGTCGTACGCGGGCGGCGGCGGCAGCGCCATCTCGGTGACGTGGAAGATCACCGGGCGGCGCACCGGCTTCGGCCGGCGGGCGGGCGCGTCGGAGCGCGTGCTCATGCCGCCGCCTCCATCCGCCGGCGGACGACGACCAGCGTCGTGTCGTCGGCCAGCGGCCCGTCACCGGTGTGCGCCGCGTGAGTCTCGAGCAGGCGGGCCAGCAGCTCCCGCGCGGGCAGCGCGTGGTCGCGCCGCAGGATCTCCGCGACCCGCGCGCGGCCGAACTCGTCCGCGGGATCGTTCGCCGCGGGCGCTTCGACCAGCCCGTCGGTGTAGAGCACGAGGGTCTCGCCGGGCTCGAGCGTCGTCTCGCCCGAGCCGTAGGGGATCCCGGGCGCCATCCCCAGCGGGAGCCCGCCTTCCTCGAGCGCCCGCACCCCGCGGGGACCGGTGACGAGCGGGAACGGGTGACCCGCCAGCGAGTACGACACCCGCCCGGTTGCCGGCTCGAGCGCGGCGTAGGCGAAGGTCACGTAGCGCCCCGAGCGGGTGCGCGACGCGACCGCCGCGGAGAGCGCTGCATTGAGCCGCGCCGGATCGGGCTCGGCCATCGCCAGCGACTCGAAGAGGGTCTGCACGCCGGCCATCAGCAGCGCCGCGGCGACCCCCTTCCCCATCACGTCACCGATCGACAGCGCGATCGCGCCGTCCGGCAGGCGGACGAAGTCGAAGGTGTCGCCGCCGAGCATCCCCGCCTGCCGCGAGCTGAAGACCAGCTCGTAGCCGGGCAGATCGGGGGCGGCCTTCGGCAGCAGCTCTTCCTGCACCTGGCGCGCCAGCTCGACCTCGCGCTCGATCGTCTCCTTCCGGCGCAGTTCCGCGATCGTCCGCTCCAGCCGGGCCTGCAGCGAGTCCCACGCCACGATCGCGCCGCCCACCAGCAGCGCCAGCGCGGAGTTGGCCCCGAGCTGCCAGAAGACGGCCGCCGGCCGGGTGTAGACGACGCCCAGCCGGTCGGCGATCGAGACCCCGGTCGCGGCGATCGCGCCACCGACCAGGGTGAGGAGCATGACCCCGTAGCGCAGCGGTGCGGGCAATCCGGAGAGCAGCGGGATCGCCAGCCGGGAGGCGACCAGCGCCGACGCCAGGACGGTCTCGGCGACGAGCACCCCCTTGCGCACGAACCACCACTCGACGCCCGTGCCGGAGGCGACGCCGACGGCGGCGCCGATCATCGCGCCGGAGGCGGCGGCGACCAGCACCCAGGCGCCGAGCAGCCGCACGGAGCGGCGCCGGGCGAGGCGGGCGGGCTCGGCAAGAGCCGACACGGCGGGTCCGTTCCTCCGGGGGTCTCGGTCACGGTACTACAACCGTTCGTCGCGGACGGCGGGCCGCGGGGCCTCGAGCGGTCGCTCCCGGGCGACGAACGGTTGCCGTTGCCCGCCGCCGGGAGCGGTGGAACACTCTCCCGCCCCCCGCGGCCGGCCGGAGCGCCGGCCGGACGGCACGGGACCCGAACCCGGCGAGGACGCGATGGCCAAGCGCAAGGACACGTCGCAGGCGCGAAAGTCCAAGGAGACCCTCGACCGCAAGACGGTGACGGCGATCGTCGGCGCCGCGGACCGGGTCTACGACCGGATCATGGAGGGCCAGAAGCCCTCGATGTCGTTCCCGCTGCGCACGCTCTCGAACGTCCGCTACGACAAGGACCGCGGCTACTTCGAGATCGGCCGCTCGAAGAAGAGCCGCACCATGACCGTCTCCACCGTCCGGACCTTCGCCCAGACGCTGCGGATGATGTCGCTCTCCAAGGAGCTGGTCGAAACGGACGACTTCGCGACCAAGCGAGACGCCTACTACCAGTCCAAGAACTGGGCCGACGCCGCCTTCGCCGAGCAGGGCGAGTCGGACACGGTGATGGACGACATCGAGGCGCTCTTCTCGGTCGAGGGGATCAGCCGCGAGCAGCTGCGCTTCGTCCCCGACGAGCACGGCGGCGCCGTCGCCGGCCGGCTGGTCGTCTTCGATCCGGACTACGCCAGCGGAGAGGTCCACCGGATCGACTGCACGCAGTTCGGTTCCGGCGCCTACAGCATCCCCTCGCTCGTCGAGCACCTCTCGTTCGAGACCGACGCCAAGTTCGTCCTGGCGATCGAAACGGGCGGTATGTTCCAGCGGCTGCAGAGCCACCGCTTCTGGGAGAAGGCGAACTGCATCCTGATCTCGATGGCGGGCGTCCCGACGCGGGCCACCCGGCGCTTCATCCGCAAGCTGTCGGACGAGTGCAGGCTGCCCGTCTTCGCGTTCGTCGACTGCGATCCCTACGGGATCTCGAACATCTACCGCACGCTCAAGGTCGGCTCGGGCAACGCGGCGCACATCTCGCGGTTCTTCTGCGTCCCGGGCGCGCACTACCTGGGCGTGACGCCGCAGGACATCGTCGACTACAAGCTGCCGACCCATCCGCTCAAGGACGTCGACATCAAGCGGGCCAAGGACGCCCTGAAGAACGACCCGTTCTTCAAGGCCTTCCCGGTCTGGGCCCGGGCGATCGAGCAGCTGCTGAAGATGGGGGTCCGCGCCGAGCAGCAGGCGCTGGCGAAATGGGGACTGAACTACGTCCTCGACGAGTACCTGCCGCGCAAACTGGCCCAGCCCCAGCAGTTCCTCCCGTGAGAGGGGGCCTTTCCCTGCGGCGGGGCGGCATTCGGCGTATCTTCTCCGGCGCCGCTCGACCGGGGTCAGGCGGGAGCGGCCGGGGCAGGACCCGCGGGTCGGCCGCCCGCGGGTGACGAGGGCTTGGATGTCGGAAACGGGTACACGGTTCCTGCTGCGCGGGATGGGCACGGCATTGCCCACCGGCCGGCTGGACAACGAGCGCCTGGGCGAGGCCCTCGGGATGGACGCCGAGTCGATCCTGTCGCGCACCGGGATCGTCGAGCGCTGCATCGCGGCCGCGGACGACACCGCGTCGTCGCTCGGTGCCCGCGCCGCGCGGGCCGCGCTCGAGCAGGCGGCGGTCGATCCGTCGGAGATCGACCTGGTCCTGCTCTCGACCTACACCCCCGACCACTGGCTCTGCCCCACCGCGCCCGACCTGGCGCGGCAGATCGGCGCGACCCGGGCCGGCGCCTTCGATCTGAACGCGGCCTGTTCGGGCGGGAACACCGCGCTCCTGACCGCGACATCCCTGATGCGGGCGGGCGTCTTCCGCACCGCTCTCGTCGTGACCTCCGACCTGACGACGCGCTACGTGCGCGCCGACGACCCGAAGACCCGGCTGGTCTTCGGCGACGGCGCCACGGCGATGCTGATCTCCGAGGCCCGCCCGGACGACCCGCGGGCCTGGACGATGGTCGCCTCGACGATGGGCGCGGACGGCGCCGGCGCCGACCTCTTCTGGGTGCCGCACGGCGGGACCGCCACGCCACCGGTCAACGGGCACCGCTTCGAGGAGGTCCGGACGGTGGAGATGGACGGCCGCGCGGTCTTCCGTTTCGGGATCGAGCGCGGCCTCCAGGTGATCGAGGAGCTCTGCCAGCGGGCCGGGCTCGCGCCGGACGACGTCGCCTGGGTGATCCCGCACCAGGCCAACCTGCGCATGATCACGGCGCTGCGCGACCGCTGCGCGATCCCAGCCGAGCGCTTCGTGGTCAACATCGACCGCTACGGGAACACGGCCTCCAGCTCGATCCCGCTCGCGCTGTCGGAACTGCTGGCTGCGGGGCAGGTGAAGCGGGGCGACACGCTGCTGCTCGTGGCGTTCGGCGCGGGCCTGACGTGGTGCGGCCTCGCCCTCCGCGCGGGCGGGTAGGATTCGGCCGGAACGCCGATTCGGCGCCTCGTGATTGATCCGCGCTAGAATCCCCCGCGGTGAGTGTCCGCCGCCCGCAGGTCGTGTTTGCCCTCGCGTTGATCCTCTCCGCGACCGCGTCGGGTCGTGCCCACGCGCAGTCGAGCCTGCTCGACGACTACATCGCCGCCGCGCAGCTCGCCCGCGGCGGGCAGGTCGAGACGGCCTGCGACCGCCTCGGGGCCCTGGCGGCCGAGCACCCGTCCTCGGTCGCGGTGCATCGCGCGTGGGGCATGCTCGCGGTGCCGGCCCAGCGGGCCGGAACGGTCGAGCCGCTGCTGCGAGCTCGCGCCCTGCGCGGCGGAAGCGACTGGGCGGCGCAGGTCGGGCTGGCGGCCCTGCTCGCCGCGCGGGGGCGGAAGGCGGAAGCCTGGCGTTTCCTCTCCGGCGCCGTCGCCTCCGGAGAACGCGATCCCCTGATCGTCCCGCTCCTGCTCGAAACGGCCCCGGGGACGGAGGCCGCGCTGCGCTTCATCGACGCCGAGATCGCCCGGCACCCGCGCGATGGGCTGCTGGCCGCGCTGGCCGTCCGCACGGCGCTCGCCGCCGGCCGGATCGTCGAGGCCCGGCGCACGCTCGAGGCTGCGCTCGAGCGCGGCGTCGAGCACCAGGAGCTCTCCCTGCAGCACGCGATCCTGCTGCGGGCCGCGGGACGGGAACGGGCGGCGTGCGATGAGGCGACCCTCGTCGGCTCGGTCGTCGGGCCGGAGCTCGAGGTCCCCGAGCTGCGCGTGCCGCGCCGCGTCGCCCTGGCCCGGATCCTGATCGCCTGTGGCCGGACCGAGCCCGCCCGCCGCGTGCTCGCAGCGCTCGGCCCGGCCGTGAGCTTCCCGGGCGAGGTGCCGCTGCGGCCGCTCGCGCGTGCCGCCGAAGCCGAGTGGGCCCTGTCGCGCGAGGATCCGCTCGGCGCGCTCGCGCTGCTCGACGAGACGCCGGGCCTCGACGAGGTCCCGGCAGTGCGCGAGTACGCGCTCGCCGTCCGTGCCGGCGCGTTCGCGCTGCTCGGAGCGATTCCGGCCGCGGTTCGCGAGGCGTCGCTTGGGGCGCTTCCGGACGGGCTGGCGCTGGCCGACCGGTCGGCGGCGCTGGCCGCGATCGCCGGCGACGGCGGTCCCCCGGCCACCGACCTGGTGCCGGCGCTCGAACGTCTCGCCGCGCGGCTGGAGGACGAGGGGTTCGCCGAGCGCGCCGCGCGGGTACGCACGCTCGCCGCGTGGCGCCTGGCGGACGACGATCCGCCGGGCGCGCGCCGTGAGCTGCGCCTGGCCCAGGCTCTGATCGCGGGGCGGGAAGAGCCCGCGCAGCTCGCGCTCGCGGCGACGCTCGTGGAGGCGCGGATGGCCCGCCGCGCCGGCGATCCGGCCGCGGCGTTGCGCGTGCTCGAGTTCGGCCCGCTGGAAACCGCCGGGGTGCCGGGCGCACTGCTCGCCGCGGCCCGCGTGGAGGCGGCGCAGGCGGCCCTCGTGTCGAGTGATCCCGAGCGCGCCCGGGCCCAGGCGCGCGAGGGGATGCTCGACGTCCAGGAAGCGGCGCGAGGGGGCCCGCAGCCGGCAGCGGAAGCGCGGGCGCTGGCGGGCAACCCGTCGGAGCGGGCCGTGGAGCTCGCGGGCCTGCTGTTCCGCGCGGTGCTGGCGCTCGGCCGCGAACCCCGGGATGCCGCGGGGACGTTCGTCCACAACCTGGGGCGCGCCGCCCGCAGCTGGTCGCTGCTGGAGGCGCCGTGGCCCGACGACCTGGCCAAGCTCGCACCCAGCATCCCGCGCGGGAGCTGCGCGGTCTTCGCGGCGCTCGGCGAGGCCGCGCCGGCGCTCGCGGTCGGCTACCGCGGAGAGTTCGAGGTCACGACCCCCGGCGCGGCGTTCGCTGCGGCGCCGTGCGCGGGAGCGAGCACGATCTACTGGGCCGGGCCGGCCCCGGCGAAGGGTGGCCTCTCGCCCGCGCCCGGCGACCAGCGGCTTTTCCTGCGCTGGATCAGTCCCGTTCCGCAGGGTGAGGGGTTCCCGACCAGCCTGCCCGACGACGGCGACGAACCGGCGCCGACGGTCGGGCCGGGACCCGATCGTCCGCTCCGCCAGTTGGTCGAGGCGCTGGCGGAAGCACCGCCGCCGCCGGGCAGCGCCGCCGCCGCCGCGCCGGGCGCGGCGGGAAGCAGCCTGGTGCGCTGGCCGGTCTTCGCCGGGGCCGGCCTGGCTCCCGCACGGGCGCCGCTGTCGGCGGGATGGCTGGTTCCTCCCGGATACCTGAGGAGCACGGGGTGGCTCGGACCGGAGTCGATCCAGACGATCTCGCCTACGCGGGGACCGGGCCTGATCGCGGTCGGCCTGCGTGCGATGCCGGGAGCAGGAGCGCCAGAGAGCGGCCTGTCGGTACTCGCCGATTCCGCGCTGCAGGCCGGCTGGCGCTGGGCGCTGCTGGCTCGCGCCCCGCTCGCCGCGGAGGAGGTGGAAGCGCTCCGCGCGCGCCTTTCCGCCTGGTCTTCGAACCCCTACAAGGAATCGCGACGGCTCGCGCGATCGGCCCCGGCGACGGCCGCGAAGCTCACGCTCTGGACCGTGCCGAGCCGCCGGAGCGCGCGTGACATCGCCGCCCGCACCTTCGGCCGGACGCTGGCGCTGCTCGGCGCGGCGTCGATCGTCTCCGCCCTGCTCTGGGCCGTCGCGCTCAGGCGACGACGTTCAGGCGGCCGCCCTTCTCGCCGCCAGGCCCCGCGTGGCCGTTCGAGGTGACCGGCTGCGCCTTGCCGTCACCTCGCACTTCGTTCCGCTCCCCGCCGCGACGCGGTCGTTCCAGCGGCTGGGCCGCGTGCTCCTGGGCGGCGCGGGGGACGTCGGCCGTACCGACCAGCGGGGGAACCGCCGTGTTGGACACCCGTTCACCTCGTGAGGCTCTCGCTCCCCGGGGGGTCCGGCGTCCGGACTCCCGCTCATCCCCCTCATCGGCCGATCCTCCGCGAACTTGAGCCCGCCCCGGCGCGGTGCCGCTCGCCGGCTCCGCAGGAGGCTTCGAAGATCGAAGCTAAACAATAGACAGGGCTAGATTTGACAGACTTGGAACGGGACGAGCGACCGGCCTGGGGCGGCCGTTCACGGCGCCAGGCGCTGCGACTCCCAGCCGTCGCTTCCCCGCCGTCTGTACAGCAGGCGGTCGTGCATCCGGCTGGGCCGCCCCTGCCAGAACTCGAGGAGGTCCGGGCGGAGCCGGTACCCCCCCACCCCGGCGGCCGCGGCACGTCGCGCTCCGCGAAGCGCGCCGACGCCTCCTCCAGGCGGCGCTCGAGTTCGTCGCGGGACGGGACCGGTTCGCTCTGCGGCGAGGCCCAGGCGCCCAGTTGGCTCGCGCGCGGACGCCGCGCGAAGTACAGGTCGGCGACCGCATCGGCGGCGCGCTCGACCCGGCCTTCGACCCGGATCTGGCGCTCGAGTTCGAGCCACACGAAGCAGAGCGCGGCGGCCGGGTTGGCGGCGAGTTCGCGGCCCTTGCGGCTGGCGTCGTGGGTGAAGAAGACGAAGGTGCCGTCGTCGATCGACTTCAGCAGTACCGCGCGTGACGACGGCCGCCCGTCCAGGGTGGCCGTGGAGAGCACCATCGCGTTCGGGTCGGGAAGCCCGGCCTCGATCGCGTCGTCGAGCCAGGCCCGGAACAGGCGCAGCGGATCGTCGCCGGCATCCGCCTCGGTCAGTCCGCGGGCACGGTATTCGCGCCTCAGGTCGGCCAGTTCTCGGTCCATCAGCGCGGCCTCTCCCCGGCTTCGTCGGCCGGGGCGGTGTCGGGAGCCCCGGCGCCCGGCACCCCGGCCGGCGTCTCGGCCAGCGCACGCAGTCCGGCCTGGGCCCGTCCGGCGAGTCTATCCGCTTCGCCGCACTCGGAGATGACCCGCGCGAACTCCGCGGCACCCTCCGCGCGCCGCCCTCCGCGCCGCAGCGCGTCGGCGCGCTCCAGCCGGATGCGGCAGGCGGCGAGCGGCGGCACGCCGCGCAGGTGGAAATCGGGGCGCCCCGCCGTTCGCGGGTGGTCGGGGTCGGCGTCGAGGGCCTGCTGGTAGGTCGCGGCCGCCTCGTCGTAGCGCCCCAGGGCGGCGAGACAGCGCGCCGTCGAGCGCGTCGCCGCCAGCCGCCACTCGGCTGCCGCGTCGGCCCGTGCGCTGACGAGCGCGTAGTGGCCGAGCGCCTCGGAGCACGCCCCCTGCACGCGCAGCGTGTCGGCGAGGCGGATCCGGACCAGCACGTCGTCGGGGTCGCGCTCGGCGGCGCGGCGGCGCCAGGCGAGCGCTTCGGCGGGACGTCCGGCGTCGGCCGCCGCGTCGGCCAGGTTCAGCTCCTCCGACGGCGGCAGCTGCGTGTGCGCGGGAATCGTCGCCGACGCGACCGCCGCCAGCAGCAGGGCGAGAGCGATCGAAAGCGCGATGCGGCGGCGCCCGCCGCCGCGCCAGAGCGCGGGCAGCCGGGCCCAGCCGGCGGCGGCCGGGGCGAGCAGCAGGACCACCGCCGGGAGCCGGAAGCGGGCGGTGTTGAAGAACAGGATCGGCGTCACGGCCCAGGCCGCCGCAAGCACCAGCCAGGGCGCGGCTGCGGCCGCGCGCCGCCGGCCGGCCAGCGCCAGGCCGGCCCCGATCAGCGGCGCGAGCAGGCCAAACGGCAGGGCCACCCGGCGCCCCTGCACCAGCAGCGCGGCGAGCAGCGGGGAGTGGCGCGAGGCGTCCTCGAAGCGCTGGTTGTTGGCGATCTCGTAGCCCGAGAGCGAAAGCAGGAGCTTGCGCCCGACGAGCCCGAGCGCCGTGGCCGGATGCGCGGCCACGGCGGCCAGCGCCTGGCGGACGAAGAACCGCTGATGGTCCGCTCCGCGGGTCTGCCCGAGTTCGGCCGGGGCGTCGTAGAGGCGCATCCAGGCGAGGTCGGGATTCCAGTTCCCCGACGCCTGGTCGAACCCGGGATCATTTCCCATGAAGAGGTTGATCCCGCCGTTCCACGAGATCAGCACCGGGTCGTTCGCCACGAGCACGTTGCGCGCCGTCGCCGGCAGGATCACGGCGAGTGCCGGCACCAGCACCAGCGCCGCCGCGCGCACCGGGTGCAGCTCTCCCCAGGCGCCGCGCCGCGCGCGCGCGGCGGCCCAGGCGACGGCGGCGAGGATCGCCAGGAGTCCGTCGGCACGGGTCAGGGCGACGAGTCCCAGCAGGGCTCCGCCGATCGCCAGCGTCCTGGCGCGCGCGCGGTCCGGGAGCGCCGGCGCGTCGGCGAGCCGGTCCGCCGCGAGGAGCAGCAGCACGGAGGTCAGCGAGACCGGCAGCAGCACCGTGTCGTAGAAGAGCGCGGTGCCGTTCAGCGCCAGCGCCAGGCCCGCCGCCCAGGCCGCCGGCGGTCCGCCGAGGCGTTCGGCGGCGCGTGCCACCAGTCCGACCGCGACGACGCCGAGCCCCGCCGACAGCAGCCGCCCGGCCACGACGCCGCCCACCGGGCCGAACAGCGCCATCAGCGCCGCCAGCAGGTAGGAGTAGAGCGGACCCTTGTAGAACGCGGCGCTGCCGGGGAGCAGCCAGCCGGTGTCGAGGATCCGGAGCGCCTCTTTCGCGTGGAACAGGCTGTCGACGACGGGAACCGCGAACAGCGGATCGCGCGCGGCGAGCAGGCCCAGGTGGGCGAGGCGCAGCACCGCCGCGAGCGCGACGGGAACGGCCACGCAAGCCGGCAGGCGGGGCTGTCTCGCGGGAGCGGCCATGCGGCGCGGATTCTAGCCCGGATCATTCACGAAGGGCCGAGCGAAACCGCGCAGATGGCTGTCAGCTCGGGCGCTTCGTCCGGTTGGGGCCGCCGGCGTACTCGTGCAGTACGTCGAGGGCCCAAACCGGACGAACCGCCCGAGATGACAGCCAGATCCGCGGTTGTAGCCGGCCCTTCGTGAATGATCCGGGCTCGCCCGGATCATCCGGAGCCGGCCGGCGCCTTCCGGCCGATCGCCGCCGCGCCGTCCCGCCCGCGGGAATCCCGCGCCGGGGAGGGGACGCACGGCGCGCGCTTTCCATTTCTCACGTGGAAGCCGACGATGATACGGAGACAAGGAGGACATGTCATGACAGGAATTCCGTTCGCGGTTCCGCTGCTGCTGCTTGCGCTCGCGCCGCCGCCCCCCGTCGATCACGCCGCCCCCGCCTGCCCGGCGCCTCGCGGCGCACGGCTGCTGCTCGACGCGCGACTGCCGGGGGCGGACGACCCCCGCCTCGACGGCTCGTGGCTCGACTGCTACGTGGCCTGCGTCGAGTCCCAGTGGCCGGCGTGCGTCAACCAGTGCGGCTCGCACGACCCGATGACGAACCCCTGCCTCGCGGTCTGCTACGACGCGATCGCGCTCGGCTGCGCGATCGGCTGCACGCACTGGGGGGTCGTGCCGTACACCGTCGACGGGGCCACTCCCTGACCGGGTGCCCGCCCGTCCGGACGGGACGGCCGGTTTTCGGACGCGCCGTCCGGACGGGCCCGCCCTGCGGCCCGCTGCTGTCCGCGCAAGCCGTTGATGCGCCGAAGCTTGGCCCGTGGCACCGGGATCGCAGATGGAACGGCACAGGAGGCCGCCGCAGCCTCTCCTCCTTCCTCCTCCGAACCAGACCCGGGCCGGGCTCCCGGGTGCGCGCGGCGGCCAGGGTGGATTCACGGGGAGCGGGACGCCGCTCCCCGCTTTTTTTCCTCCGCGCGCGCAGCGGGCTAGACTGCCGCCATGCGTCGCAACTCCCGGGCTCCGCTGCTCGCCGCACTCGGCCTTCTTGTTCTCGCCATCGCCCCGCTCGCGCGCGGCCAGCAGGCGGCCCCTCCCGCGGCGGCGGCGGCGGCGCCCGCCCCCCCGCCCGCCGACTCCGAGCTGGAGGAGAAGGTGACCGTGCGCCTCTCCGAGGTGCAGATCCTGGTCACCGACCGCGACGGGAACCCGGTCACCGACCTCAAGCCCGGGGACGTCGAGGTCCGCGAGGACGGCAAGGCGCTCAAGATCGCCTACCTGGAACCCTTCTCGACCGCCGGCTCCCTGGGGAAGGCCGCCGCCTTGCCGACCCCGGTGGCGGCGCCCGGCGAGAAGGCGACGGCACCGGAATTCCCGGTCGCGATCCCGAACCCCGCCCCGCAGCGCTGGATCGTGCTGCTCTTCGACGTCCTGAACTCGCGCACGACCGATCGCAAGCACTGGGTGGCCGCGGCCCGCCACTGGGCGGCCACGGACATGCGTCCCGAAGACCGGGTCGCGATCATGGTCCTCGAGAGCGGAGGCGTGATTCGCGAGATCGTCCCCTTCACCGGAGATCGCGAGCTGCTGGCCCACGCGCTGCTCGAGGACTCGATGCTGGACGGGTTCCCGCACCGGGACTACACGAACGACATGCGGCAGGTCGTCGACGACCTGTCCGAGACCTGCGGGAAAGCGACGAGTCCCGGCACCTGCGCGAGCGGTCTCGCCGAGCCCTACGTGTTCGAGTGGAACGGCCGCGGCGGGCAGACGCTGAAGGGGCTGAGGCAGCTCTCCGGATCGCTTGGCGCGATCCCGGGGCGGAAGGTCGTGCTCTTCCTGGGCCCCGGCGTGGTGCTCGATCCCCGCATGACCCTCGCCAATGCCGCGGTCTCCGTCTTCGGCACCGACCGGTTGAGCGTGAACTGGGCCCTCGGCAAGCGCGACGCCGATCTCAACCAGCAGATGCTCGACATGACGCGCATCGCCGCGGCGGCCGACGTGAGCTTCTTCACCTTCGACACCCGCCCGGCCGGACTGCGCGATGGGTCGTCGACCGCGGAGCAGAGGGATGCGCTGAACGAGCGCAAGCTCTTCGACCCGTTCCAGCAGGTCTTCGACGGCACGCGCAGCTCGCTCGACACGATCTCGATCCGTACCGGGGGACGCTCGCTGCACGGCACCGACATCGGCAAGAACCTGCCGATCCTGGCCCGGGCGATCGAGGGGATCTACGCCCTCGGCTTCTACCGCGATCCCCTGGCCGGCCGCGTCCCCTCGGTCAAGGTCAAGGTGCTCCGGCGCGGGACGACCGTCTCCTACCCGGACCGGTTCGACAACCGCCGGGCCGAGCCGACGACGATCCCGCTCGAGGTGGCGGTGGCGCAGACGCAGGGGCTCGCCGGCGGAATCCTCGTTCCGATCGTGGTCCAGGCGCGGGCCTCGTCCCTGGACTTCCAGGACGAGGAGGGCCAGGACGTGGCGCGGATCTCGGTCTACGCCGAAGCGATCACCCCCGCGGGCAAGCGGGAGAACTCGGCCTACCAGCAGGTCGAGATCCGGATGGATCCCAGCCGGCGCGGCGACCGCCCGCGGATGATGTTCTCGCACGAGATCCCGCTCGTGCTCCAACCGGGGCCGTATCGGCTCCGGGTCCGACTCAGCGAAACCAGCTTCCTCCACGCCTCGGAGCGGGCCATCGACATCACGCTCAACTCCGACGGCACGTTGACGCCCGGCATCCAAAATTCCGTTCAGATTCAAGGAACCGGGCAGTCCACCCCTCCGGAAGCGACCGCTCATCCAGCGCCTTGACCGCTGAAGTGGCCATTAACTAGGGAGTTATCGTCTCTAACCCTCGTTGGCAGGCATTTTGCCAAGGAGAGGTTGGATACGAGTCGGCAGGCTGCGCCGTGGCGCCGGTCTGACCGACGGAGGTGTCCCGGTAAGGCGATTCCCGACGTCCCCCACCCGGCGCCGGGAAAGCGAGAACGGGGCCGAAGGCCGGCGAAAAGGCCCCCCCCCGCAGCTCGACCCCGGCGACGGGGTCGCCCCCGGGCCTGAGGAGACTGGAATGACGCTCGAGCAGATGACCCTGGGATCGATTCGCCGGCTCCGGCCTGCCGTGGCGCTGGCGCTCGCGCTGGCCGTCTCGGGCAGCGCGCTCGCGATGGAAGGGCTGCGGATCGCGGGGGACGTGCTGAACCTCGAAGGCCAGCCGGTCGTGGAGGCGGAGGTCCTGATGAGCCCCTCCACCGGTGGCCAGCTCGTGAACGGTGGCGTCCCGATGCGGGCCAAGACGAACAAGAAGGGGCACTTCACCTTCGCGTTCGGGAAGCCCGGCGAGTACCAGCTCTCGGTCACCGTCCCCGAGCTCGCGATGCAGAAGATCGCGATCAAGATCCGCGACGCCAGCAAGAAGCCGATGACGATGGCCGACGGCACCGAGCTGACCGACATCGAAGGCGCGGTCGACCCGTCGAAGAAGAGCATCACGGTGGGGATTCCCAAGGGGGCGTTCTACGTCGACCTCGTGGTCACGATGGGGCCGCCGGTCGCGGCCAGGCAGGCCACGCAGGCCGATCCGGCGGCCGTCGCCGCCGCGAGCACCCTCAAGGAGCTGAACCAGGGCCGCGACGACCTGCTCGCCGGCAACTTCGAAGCCGCCGTCACCGAGATCGACGCCGCGCTGGCCAAGAAGGACCTGATCCAGGACCCCAAGGACATCGCGATCGCCGAGTACATGAAGGGCTATGCCCTCTTCAAGCTCGGGCGGCTCGAGCAGGCGCAGGCGGCGCTGGCCAACGCGACCGCCGCCGACCCGGCGATGATGGAAGCCTACGCGATGCGCGGCGCCATGCTGGCCGAGGGGAAGCACTTCGACGAGGCCGCCGAGGCGTTCCGCAAGGCGCTCGAGCTGAACACCGATCCGGCACGCAAGCCGGCCCTGCTGTCCAACCTGGGCAAGTCGCTGGTCGAGGCCGGAAAGGCCGACCAGGCGGTCGTCTATCTCGAAGAGGCGCGCACCCTCGCGCCCGACGACACCGACGTGCTCGTCAACCTCGTGGACGTGTACACCCGGCTGGGCCGGACCGACGATGCGTCGAAGCTGATCTCCGACCAGCTGCCCCCGAAGGAAGCGGCGACGCTGCACTTCAACATCGCCGCGAACCTGGCGAACAGCAAGAACTACGCCGGGGCCGAGGAGCATTTCCGCAGCGTCATCGCGCTCGACCCGACGCTGGTCAGCGCCCAGCGCTACCTGGCCGACGTGCTCGTCGCCCAGGAGAAGCGAGTCGAAGCCATCGACGTGTACGAAGGGTACCTGAAGGCCGACCCCGGCGCGTCGGACGCGGCCGAGGTCAAGCAGATGATCGACGCGCTGAAGAAGTCCCTCCCGAAGGGCGGGGCCGCGAAGAAGAAGTGACGCCGGGCCTGGATGTCCCGGCGGAGCATGGGAGTGCCGCGTAGCGCGTGGGGCGGTGCGCGGTCAGAACGGAGCGTCGGTCGCCACGAGGGCGGCCGACGGGAGAGTCAGGGAACAGAGGAGGCACGCACATGAGGAAAGCGTTTCTGATCGTCGCCCTGGCGATGATCCTCGCGATCCCGGTGGCCCTCGCCCAGCAGCCGACCACGGGTACCCTCCAGGGTATCGTCGGCGAGCAGGACGGGAAGCCGCTGCCGGGCGCGACGGTCGTCGTGAAGGGACCCCTGGGCGAGCGCGCCGCGCAGACCGACGCCAAGGGCCAGTTCGAGTTCCGCTTCCTGCCGGCCGGAACCTATTCGGTGCGGGCGGAGATGCCGGGCTACTCCACCGTCGAGGTCGGCGGGGTCGACATCAACGCGGCGGGACGGACCCGGCTGCCGATCACGCTGCTCCCGGGCCAGACCGCGGAGATCACCGTCTCCAGCGCCGCGCCCCTGCTCGACGTGAAGCGGACGACCGTGTCGACGACGTTCAAGTCGAAGAACCTCGAGACGCTGCCGATCGGCCGGAACTTCACCGACGCCGTGGCCTTCGCGCCGGGCGTCGTCTCCGGACTGGGCACGGGCGCCGGCAACTACTCGATCGGCGGCTCGTCCGGCCTCGAGAACAGCTACATCATCGACGGCGTCAACATCACCGACAGCGGCTACGGCGGCGTCGGAACCTACAGCCTCGTCTACGGCTCGCTGGGCACCGGCATCACGACCGACTTCCTCGACGAGGTCGCGGTCAAGACGGGCGCCTTCGACGCCGAGTACGGCCAGGCGCTGGGCGGCGTGATCACCGGCGTCGTGAAGTCCGGGACCAACGCCTTCAGCGGCGCGGTCCGCGCGTACTACACCTTCTACAACGCCGGAACGTACGTCAACCTGCCGACCGGCGCGACCAACCAGGACTACACCGCTTCCGACCAGTGGGACGCGGGCATCTCGCTCGGCGGCCCGATCGTCAAGGACAAGCTGTTCTGGTTCGTGGCCTTCAACCCGGTCCGGACGACCAACCGGTTCGTGACCCAGGGCGTCATCAACCCGATCCTGTCCTTCGAGCCGAACCTCTCCGACATCTACCCGGAGCAGACCTTCCCCGGCTCGAACGGGACCGGCGTCGACACCTCCCGCGACAACATGAACTACGCCGCCAAGGTCAACTGGCAGATCACGCCGAGCCACCGGATCGAGTTCACCGGCTTCGGCGACCCGTCGGACGGCGACGGCCGCACCGGCATCCGGTACAGCCAGTTCGAGATGACCGGGCGCCAGGCCGATCCCGAGACCGGCGCGCTGACGGTTCCGGTTTCCAAGCTTGCGGAAGGCTACGGGAACGGCGGCAAGTCGACGCTGGACTACGGCGCCGACCAGTACTCGCTGAAGTATTCCGGCCTGTTCGGCAGCGACTGGTTCGTCGAGGCCCAGGTCAACTACCGCGACAACTCGTTCACCGAGACGCCGGTGGTCAACGACTACTCCTACGCCGACACCCGGATCCAGCGCGAGTGGTCGTTCGGCCGCCCCGAGGGGCTGCCCTACTCGGTCACCCCGCAGACCGGCGGACCGGGCTACATCGGCCCCCAGACCGACAAGAGCTGGGACTACGCGGCGAAGGTCTCCAAGGTCTTCGGTAACCACGAGCTGAAGGCCGGCGTCCAGTACTTCGACCTCGAGTACAACCAGGTCGCGGTCTACTCCGGACCGACCGCTGCGTTCCCGTTCCCGGGCGCCGACGGCGGCCCGGACGTGGTCGTCCAGTCCGCCAACGGCGCGCTGGTCAGCATCGTCGGCGGCTGGCGCGAGCTGGGCATGCCCGCGGACCAGCCCTGCCCGAAGTGCCTCTTCTCGATCGGTTACCCGCAGTACCGCGTCACCCGCGCCCGGTTCAACCCGGCCCAGGACCCGACCACCGGCAACGAGCTGGCCTTCTTCCTCCAGGACACCTGGACGATCAACGACAACTGGGTGGTGAAGGCCGGGCTGCGCACGTCGGACCAGCATCTCGAAGGATCGGGTGGCTTCACGCTCAACTTCACCCAGGTCGGCACGGGCTTCACCGACGAGCCGACGACCTACAAGCCGAACAGCTACGACTTCCCGATCGCCTACTCGCCGCGCGTGGGCGTGACCTTCGACCCGGGCGCCGACGGCAAGTCGAAGATCTCCTTCAACTACGCCCGCTACTACCAGCGCATCCCGTCCGACCTGGCGGTGCGCCAGTTCTCGAACGAGGTCGGCGTCTCCCGCTTCACCTTCGCCGACCCGTACCTGACGGCGCGCGCCAGCACGACCGTCTTCACGCAGGGCCTCGAGCCGGGCGTGGTCGCGAACAACACCAAGCTGCCGTACATCGACGAGTTCGTGCTCGGCTGGCAGCAGCTGATCCGGCCCGACCTCTCGATCGAGGTCCGCGGGATCTACCGTGACCAGGGCCGCGTCCTCGAGGACACCCAGGCCACACCGGTCGAAGCGATCGAGAACTACTACAACTGGGTCGATGCCAACGGCAACGGCGAGATCGACTTCAACATCACCGAGGTCCCGTTCCCGGACTACGGCATCGGCACCTTCGGCGCCTACGTCCTCTCCAACCCCGGCGTCAACGCGGGCAAGGGCTTCCCCGAGGCGCAGCGCGAGTACAAGGCGATCGAGATCGCGCTGGTCAAGCAGCTGTCGAACAACTGGCAGTTCGCCGCCAACTACCGCTGGTCGCAGCTCGAGGGCAACTACGAGGGCCTGTTCCGCAACGACAACGGCCAGTCGGACCCGAACATCACCTCGCTGTTCGACTTCCCGTACTCGCGGATCATGCGCGGCCAGTTCGCGGCCGGCCCGCTCAACAGCGACCGGCCCCACGTCATGAACATGTTCGGCACCTACTTCTTCGACTTCGGCCTGGAGCTCGGCGGCGCCATGCAGTGGCAGTCCGGCGTCCCGCGCACCCCGCTGCTCGCCCACCCGAACTACCAGAACGCGGGCGAGCTGCCGGGCCAGGACCCGCAGTACTTCCGCTACGAGCGAGGAGCTGGGCCAGTGGGTGCGCCGGACCGAACGGCGACTCCACCTCCTTCCTCGCCTCCTACACCGACGCCCCGCGCGGCAGCCTCGGGCGGACGCCGGACTTCGCGAGCTTCGACGCCCACATCGGCTACAACCTCAAGCTGGGCGACACCAACCTGAAGTTCGTGCTCGACGTCACCAACGTCCTCAACAACCAGGAGCCGCAGCTGCTCAACGACTTCGTCGAGAGCGGCGTGGCCCTGCTGAACCCGAACTACAACAAGATCATCGGGTATCAGAACCCCCGTTCGTGGCGCTTCGGCGCGATCTTCGACTTCTGATCCTGGACCACCGCCCGGGCCGCGAGGCCCGGGCGGCATGAAGCTCATCCGGCGGGGCCCTTGCGGGCCCCGCTCTTTTTTTCCCGGGCCTCCGATCGGTGGCAGAATCGGCCCTTTTCAGGAGCGTCTCGTGCGCCGTTCCGCCGCTGTCGCCGCGATCCTCCTCGCCGCGCTCGCCCTGCTCGCGCTGCTCGCCGTGCGCGCGCTGCCGGCAGCCGGCACGGACGAGCTGCTCGTCCTGCCGGACCGGGTCGTGGCCGGCCCGGCCCGCGTGCTGGCCGCACCGTGGTCCCCGCGCCGCGCGGTCCCGGTCCGGATCGAGGAGGTCTTCGAGATCCCGCTGGACCTCGGCGAGGGTTCGACCTGGCCGCTGGCGGTGCGGGTCGCGCTGCGGATCGATCCGGCGGCACTCGACGCGCCGGGCCGCGCCGCGCTGCTGGGCGGCGACGCGGCCGGGCTGATCCGGTCCCGGGTCCCGGCCGCCGTGGACGAGGCGGTCGCAGCGATCGGGCGCGAGCGGGTCCTGGGCCGCCCGGCGGCCCTCCAGGATCCCGTCTCGCGGAGTCTCGCGGCAGCCCTCCCGCGCGGCCTGCTGGTCGACTCCGTCGAGGTGCGGGTCGAGCGCGCCGCCCGAGCAGGCCCGCGCGGCCGCGCGCGCGGCGGCGCGCGGCGCCGCGGTGCCACCGCTGGCGCGCGTGCTCTACCTCGGCGTCGACGGCATGGACTGGGAGGTCCTCGGCCCGATGATCGCGCGCGGCGAGCTGCCGCACCTGGCGCGCCTGGCCCGCGAGGGGGTGCGGGCCGAGCTCCAGGCCTTCGAGCCGATGGTCTCGCCGATGCTCTGGACGACCGCGATCACCGGACGCGGCCCCGACGAGCACGGGATCGCCGACTTCGTGGTCAGCGAGCCGGACGGCGACATCGTGCCGATCCCCTCCGGGTTCCGCACCGCGCCGGCGCTGTGGGAGATCCTGACCGCCGCGGGGCAGCCGTCGGGGTTCGTCAACTTCTGGGCGACCCAACCGGCCGAGGCGATCGACGGCGTGCTGGTCTCCGACATGGCCGACCGGTTGATCGGCGAACCGGGGCGCCCGGCCTCGTTCCCCGCCGGGATCGCCACGCCGCGCTCGTTCCTCGAGGCCGACCTCGCGCGATACGCCACCACCGACACGCTCCCGGCCGCGGCGGTCCGCGCGTACGCGCCGTCCCTGACCGACGCCGAGATCGAAGAAGCCCGGCGCTTCTGGCGCGAGCCCGCGCTGCGCCAGGCCTGGGAGCGCGCGCACCCGGCCGATGACGACCGCAAGACGCCGATCCCCGCGTTCCTGCTCAAGAACGCGACCCACGTCGTCAACACCGAACGGATGGGGCTGGCGCTGCTGGCGGACCCCTCGCTCGGCGTGGTCGGGCTCTACTTCCGCGATCCCGACGAGACGGGACACAACTTCCAGCACCTCGCCCCGCCGCCCCATCCGCTGGCCTCGGCGGACGAACGGGCCCGCTTCGGCGGCGCCGTCGAGAACGCCTACCGCGTGCTCGACGGCGTCGTCGGCCGCCTCGCCGCCGCGGCCGGCCCGAACGCTGCGATCGTCCTCCACTCCGATCACGGCTTCCGCTGGGGCACGCGCCGGCCGGCCGGGATCATGCCCTACACGAAGGGCCAGCCGGTCGAGTGGCACCGGCTGCAGGGCGTCTTCCTCGCCGCGGGCGGCCCCTTCCGGCGCGGGATCGAGGCTCCGCCCGTCGTGCTGACGGAGATCACCCCGCTGCTCCTCGCGCTGCGCGGCGTTCCCGCCGACGAGGCGATGCCGGGCCGCGTGCGCGACGACCTGCTCGACCCGGCGGCGGCCGCCCGCCTGCCGCGCCAGCGGGTCCCGGCCTGGGCCGCGCTGGTCGACCCCCGGCGCGTCGAGACGGCCACGGGTGAGGAACTGGACGCGGTCCAGGCCCAGATGGTGGAAGCGCTCAAGGGGCTCGGCTACGTCGACGACGCGAAGGCGCCGGCCGCCCCCGCGTCGCCCGGCGGCGCCGACGCCGGGCCGGGTGGACAGCGGCCGCTGGTCAACTACTACCGCAACCTCGCGACCTGGCTGATGAACGAGAACCGCTTCGCCGACGCGGAGCGGGCGCTGCTCGAAGCCAACGCGATCAAGAAGCTGCCGAAGACCTACTCGCTCCTCTCCGAGTCGCGGGCGGCACGAGGCGACATCCGGGGCGCCCGCCAGGCGCTGGAGGACGGCTTCGCGGCCGTCCCCGACGGGATGCCGGCGGAGTCCACGCTGTGGCTGATCGAGCTCCTGCTGCGCGAGGGGGACGTGGCGGGAGCCGAGGCGGCGCTCGAACGGCTCTCGGCGACGCTCGGAAAGTACCCTGCGGTGCGGAACGTGGCGCAGGGACGGATCGCCGAGGCGCGCGGCGACGCGGCGCGGGCCCGCTCGCTCTACCTCCAGGCGCTGGCCGTCGATCCGCGCCAGACCCGCGCGGCCGAGCGCTTCGCCGCGCTCGCCGCCGGGCCCGCGGAACGCGCCGCGCTGGTCCCCTACCTCGAGCGGGGCCTGGCCGCGGACGCCCGGATCGAGGTGTACTGGAAAATGCTCGGGTTGATGCGCCTCGAGGCTGGGGACGGGGCCGGGGCGCTCGCGGCGCTGCAGCGCGCGGCCGAGCTGGAACCGAACGACGAGGAACTCGCGATGACGCTCGCCACCGTGCTGGTGCGGTCCGGGCCGCAGCGCGGAGGCCCGCGCGATCTACGAGCGGTTGGCGACGGGCGGGAGCCGGCGCGGGCCGGTGTGGGTCAACCTGGGAAGCCTGCGGGCCCAGGCCGGCGACTGGCGCGGGGCACGCGCGGCCTGGGAGCAGGCGCTCGCGCTGGGGGCCGACAGCCCGCAGTTGCGGAGCGGGCTGGCGGAGGCGCGGCGCCGGACGGGAGGGTAGCGCGGAGCGGTCCCACGAACCGGCCGTGCCGCGCTCAGCGCAGCCGGTCGCGGAGCGCGATGCCGGGCCGGAACGCCGCCGCGCGCCGGGCTCCCACGGTGCGGGGCGCGCCGGTGCGCGGGTCCCGGATCGTCCGCTCGGCGCGCTCGCGCACGACGAACGTGCCGAAACCTGCGACCGCGACCCGCTCGCCCCGGTCGAGGGTGTCCGCGATCAGGCCGTTCTCGCCCTGCGAGCCGAACAGCGCCTTCACGACGCGCCGCGCGGCGGCCTCGGGCAGGCCCGTGCGGGCCGCCAGCCCCTCGATCAGTTCCTGACGGTTCATCCTGGTCCCCCGGGCGCGCCGGCGCCGCTCCCGAGAGGTGTACGGCGACTCGCCGCGTCGCGCCCGCCCGCGTGCGGCCGGCGCGGCGACCGTGTTGCGCCGGCAGGAGGAGGCGGCGCGATAATGGCCGCGGTGCGACAGCACCCGGGGGTGCCCGCGTGGAAAACAAGGTCGTCGCCCACACGCTCGACGGTCAGGTGCACAAGGGGATCACGCACGACTTCGATCCGGGCGCGGAGTTCTTCCACCTGCTGCCGGCGGAAGGGGGCGGCGTTCCGGTGCGGCTGCGGCTGCACGATCTCAAGGCGCTGTTCTACGTCAAGGACTTCTTCGGCAACCGGGAGTACAAGCCGCCGCTCGGGTTCGCCAGCGCCTCGGGACGCGGCCGGCGCTGCGTCGTCACGTTCCAGGACGGCGAGGTGATCTTCGGCACGACGCCGGACTACGTCGAAGGGGCGACCGGGTTCTCGCTCTTCCCTTCCGACCCCGCGGACAACAACGTCCGGCTGTTCGTCGCGCAGCGCGCGATCCGCGAGATCCGCTTCCCGTAGCCGGCCGCGGCCCGGCCGCCGCTACAGGCAGCGCGCGGTGACGCCCCCGTCGACCGGGATGATCGCGCCCGTCACGTAGCTCGCCTGCTCGGAGCAGAGGAACGCGACCGGCGCGGCGATCTCCTCCGGCGACGCCAGGCGCCCCATCGGCACCATCGCCTCGAGGGCGCGCACCCGCTCCGGGGTCGCCGCGAGTTCCTCGATCCGCGCCGTCCGCGTCATGCCCGGGCAGACCGCGTTGATGGTGATTCCGTGGACCGCATTCTCGCGCGCCAGGTCGCCGATCAGCCCGGCCACCGCGGGGCGCAGCGTGTTGCTCGTCGTGAGCCCCCCGAGCGGCTGGCGCGCCGTCAGGGACAGCACGTGGACGATCCGGCCGAAGCGCAGGTTCCGCATCCGCGGCAGGACCGCGCGCGACAGGCGGACGGCGGGCCAGAGCACGCTGTCGATCGCGTCCCGCCACGCCGGCTCGTCGAGCGAGTCGAAATTCCCCGGCGGCGGCCCGCCGACGTTGGCGACGAGCAGCTCGACCGGCCCCAGCTCGCGGGTCACCTCGGAGACCGCCCGGAAGGGCGCCTCGGGGTCGGTCAGGTCGCCGGGCACTGCCAGCACGGGGCGCCCGCAACTCTCCGCGATCTGCCGCGCGGCGCCGGCCAGCCGCTCCGCGTCACGCGAGAGGATCGCCACCCGCGCCCCCGCCCGCGCCAGCGCGCGCGCACAGGAGAACCCGATCCCCGAGCTGGCGGCCGTCACCAGCGCGACGCGCCCCGGGATCGCGTACATCGCCTCGTCGATCATCCCGCGGCCTCCCCTCGCATCAGCCGCAGCGCGGCACGGATCATGATCTCGACGCCGGTCGGCAGGACCTCGTCGGCCACCCGGAACCGCGGGTTGTGGTGCGGGTGGATCGCGCCCTGGGCCTCGTCGCGCATCCCGAGCAGCATGAACGCCCCCGGCCGCTGCTGGAGGTAGATCGCGAAGTCCTCCGCCGCCATCGTCGGCGGCCCCTCGCGCACCGCGCTCTCGCCGAGCACGGCGCGCGCCGCCTCGCGCAGCACGCGGGCGACCTTCGGATCGTTCACGGTCGGCGGGTAGCCGGTCCCGAAGTCGACCTCGACCGAGACCCCGTGCGCCAGCGCGATCGCCTGCGCCAGCTCGCCGATCCGGTGCAGGATCCGGCCGCGCACGACGCCGTCGGGGGCGCGGAACGTGCCGTGCAGCTCGCCCCGCTCGGGCAGCACGTTGCAGGCGTGCCCGGCCGCGATCTTGCCGACCGACAGGACGGCCGGCTTGAGCGGATCGATCTCGCGCGCCACCACCTGCTGCAGCGTGACCACCAGGTGAGAGAGCGCCAGCACGACGTCCCGCGCCTCGTGCGGCAGCGCGCCGTGCCCTCCCTTGCCGGTGATGGAGACGTGGAACTCGTCCGACGAGGCCATCACGTGGCCGTCCGGGATGATCGCCTGTCCGCGCGGCAGGAAGCTCCAGAGGTGCAGGCCGAGCACGAAATCGACGCCCCAGGTGTCGAGAACCCCCTCCTCGACGACCCGGGCGGCGCCGGGACCGTTCTCTTCGGCCGGCTGGAACAGCAGCACGATCCGTCCGGGGAGCGGTCCCGACCCCTCGGACTGCGCGCGGGCGATCGACTCGGCTACGCCGAGCAGGATCGCCATGTGCCCGTCGTGCCCGCAGGCGTGCATGTAGCCCGGCCGGCGCGAGCGGGGGGCGTGCCCGGGGTCCTCTTCGATCGGCAGCCCGTCCATGTCCGAGCGCAGCAGCACGGTCGGGCCCGGGCCCGCGCCGGGAAGCTCGGCCACGAGCCCGGTGCCGGCCACGCCGGTCCGGGCCGCGATCCCGCACGCCGCGAGGGCCGCTCCCAGGTAGGCCGCGGTCTCGTGCTCCTCGAAGCCGCGCTCGGGGATCTCGTGCAGCGCGTGGCGGTGGCGGACCACCGCCGCGCCGGTCGCCCGCGCCCGGCGCGCCAGGTCCTCGTCGAGCGGGGAGCCGGCCCCGGAAACGTTCACTGGGCTCATCGATATCCTCCGCGGTCAGGAGTTCCGGAGGCCGACGTCGACGCGCTCGGCGACGACGCGCGGCGGGTTGAGCGCGCGTCCCGCGGTCATCCCGTAGCTCTTCGAGAAAACGATCGCGCGGCCGGCCGCCTTGCGCGTCGCCCCGTAGTCGATCGAGCGCTTCATGAACTCGCGCGACGCGACCGGCGTCTCGGGGTCCTTGCGCGTGTCGAGTTCCCACTGCCCTTCCCACACCTTGCGCGGCTGCGACAAATTGTCGAAGACCCAGATCTCGCCCCACCGATCGACCTTCTCGGCGGTGAGCGAGCGGTCCCAGGTCAGGATCAGCTCGTTGCGGCGGTCGCCGTCCATGTCCATGGCCTGCAGGTCGCCGCCGTGCGCCGGCCGGCCGGTCGCCGCCACCACGTGCCGCGTCCACAGCAGCGCGCCCTTCTCGGCCGGGGCTTTCCCTTCGATCACGCCGACGATCACCTCGGTCCCCTTGGCCGGGTCCTTCTCGCGCGTGATGGCGGTCACGATGACGAGCGTCTCCGGCCCCCCGTCGCCGTCGAGGTCGGCGCTGCTGCGGGTGTAGTTCATGCGGGCCCCGACCGGGACCTGGCGCGGATCCTGCGGAACGGTGGCCACGGACTCTGCGGCGAGGGCGATCCCCCAGGCCGCGAGCAGGACCGCCAGCAGCCCGGGGGTGACGGCGCGATTCGGGGTCATCCAGCCTCCCCGCCGCTTCGGCGGCGGACGGTCAGGATAACCCGGCCGACGCGCCGCCGGCCGGGGGCCGGCCGCCCGGTCCCTTCCCCGGCCCTCAGGAGCCCGCGGGGGCCCCCGTGGCGCTCCCTGCGGCGGGCGCCGGCGCGGCGGGAGCCGGCGTCACCTGGAGGCGGACGGGAACCTCGAGCCGCGGGACCTTGGGATGGGAGGTGCTCACCACCAGCGTGCCGAGGTGGACGCCGGGCGCCAGGGCGGGGCCGCGAACGGCGATCTCGATCGGGTGGACCCCGGCCATGCCCGAGTTCAGCGAGCGCGCGGTGGCGCCGGCCAGGTCGCCCTCGACCGCGAGCCCGGTGACCTCGAACTGCTGCGCGCCGCTGGCCCGCAGGTCGACCCGGCCATAGGCCGCCGCGGCCGCGCCCTGCACGACGATCGCGACCGTTGGCGGGTAGGCCTCGAGGGGCGCCGCGACACGGATCCAGACCGGCAGGTTGATGGTCGGGCGCGCCGGGTGGTTCGTCTTGAGCGCGAGCGAGGCGTTCTGCTGGGTCGCTGCGTCCGCCGGACCGAAGCTCAGGGTGGCTTTGACGTCGCCGGCCTTCGTCCCGCCGGGAACGCCCGGCGTGCCCGGGTCCGCCGCCGTCACCGGCTCGAAGCGGGCTTCCACGCCCGGCGGAAGGGCCGTACCGTCGGCCAGTCCGACCTCGAGCGGCTGCCCGTCGTCGCGCCGGAAGTAGACCGCGGCGGTGGCCTTGTCACCGATCGTGGTCGGCAGCGCGATCGTGCCGGGCGGGAACTGCGCGACCGGCATCTTCACGTCGAACGCGATCGTCAGGTAGGGGTTCGCCTGCGCCGGATCGTTGGTCGTGACGGCGATCGACTTCGTGACCCGCCCCTGGTAGCCGCGGGTGTGGACCTTGGCGACGATCTTCCCCGACCCACCGGGCGGGATGGCCGAGTCGTACTCGGCGACCGTGCAGCCTCACCCAGGCTTCACCTGGAGCAGTTTGAGTTCGGCCTTCCCGGTGTTCTTCACCACGAAGGTCCCGACCGCGTCGTCCCCCTCGGGGATCGAACCGAGGTCGATGTTCAGCGTCTCGAAGGAGGCGGCCGGCGCGGGCGCTCCGGGCGCGGCGGCCGGTGCGGCGACGGGCGCGGCGGGCGCGCCGGGGGCGGGCGCCTTCTCGGCGGCCAGGGCGGCGGCGGCGGCCAGCAGGAGCGGCAGGAGCATGGCGAACGGGCGTCGGCCCATCGAACCCTCCACGAGAGGCTGGCGATTGTACGGCGCGGGGGGCGCCGGGCCCACTCTACCTGCGGCGGGTGCTGCCCGGCGAGACGAGGGACTCGATGAAGACCGTGAGGATCTCCTGGTCGAAATGCGCCCCCATCTCGCGCCGCATCAGCCACAGCGCCTGGAACCCGGTGAATGCCGGACGGTTGCGGAACGAGGTCGTCAGGCTGTCGAAGGTGTCGGCGATCCGGACCATCCGGGCCGCGAACGGGATCGCGCGCCCGGCGAGCCCGGCCGGGAAGCCGCTGCCGTCGGCGTTCTCGTGGTGGTGCGCCACGACCTCGAGGCAGACCTGGTCGTCCCAGCCGGCCTCGCGCAGCAGCGAGGTGCCGCGCATCGCGTGCTCGCACCACTTCGGGTAGTCGGGGTCCCCGGGCGGGCAGTCTTTCTCGGTGATCGCGCGCGGCAGGCCGGCCTTGCCGATGTCGTGCAGCAGCGCGGCGCGCCCGATCCGGGCGACCTCGTCGAGGTCGCTGACGCCGCACGCAAGCGCCAGCTCGGTCGTGTAAAAGGCGGTGTGCTGGCAGTGCGAGAGCGAGTTGTAGTCCAGGCGCATGAGCTGGACCATCGTGCCGTAGGCGGCCGGCTCGTCGATCAGGAAGCGCCCGGTCGCCTCCGCGACGTGGTGCACGCGCTCGGGCAGCCCGGGCGAGGCCAGGTCGGCCATCGCCGCCTCGACCACGCGTCGCGAGACGCCGAGCAGCGCGACGCAGCGCTGGTCGACCGGCCGGCAGGGATCGCTCAGGACCTGCGGCAGCCGGGCCTCGTCGGGCGGCAACGGCGGCGGCGGCGGTGCGGCCGCGGGAGGCGGGCCGAGCGGCGCCTTGTTGTAGCGGACCCGGTAGCTCTCGAAGACCCCCATCTGCACGGACGGAACGAGCAGCCGCTCGACCCCGTTGGCGATCAGCCGCGCCTGGATCTCCGGCGTGAACTCCATGTCCTTGTGGCGGTAGTGCAGCGGCTTGCGCCCGGGGTGCCAGAGGTAAAGGTCGAAATCGAGCACCGTCGCCGGCTCGAGGTGCGCGAGCTGGATCGCGAAGAAATTCGGATCGACGGCAACCGACTCCACGCTCTCTCCCCTCCGTCGCCGCAGCGGGTCGCCGGACTCATCGGCCGCAGACGCCGGCGCTTGACCCGGGAACGGGGGGGATTCGTGCGGGACGGAGGCTGGCGGAGGGGGCGGGATTCGAACCCGCGGTGGCTTGCGCCACGCCGGTTTTCAAGACCGGATCCTTAAACCGCTCGGACACCCCTCCGGCGGCTCCATTGTAGGGGGGACCGGCGATCGGGCCCGCCGCCCGGTGCGCCCGGGCTCAGACCCCGATCGTCTCGCGCGCCGGGGCCGTCGCCGGGCCGGGCACGGCCCGCCCGATCTCGGCCGCGACCCGCTGCGCGAGCCTCATGAGCGCCTCGGAGGCCGGTGCGCTGGGGGCCAGCGCGATCAGCGGCTGCAGCATCCGCATCGACATCTCGACCTGCGGGTCGTCGGGGACCTCCGCCAGCAGGGGGAGTTCCAGCCCGCCCAGCTGCTGGGCCAGCGAACGCAGGTGCTGCTCCGCGCTCACCCCCGCCCCCGGGCGGCAGCGGTTCAGGATCAGCGCCGGGCGCAGCGTTCCGCGCTCCACGGCCGACTCCTCGCGCAGCGCGTTCATGTCGCGCACCAGGTCGTCGAGCGAGGTGTAGACGCGCGGCCGGCGCGGGGACTTGCCCCGCTGGCCGCGCGTGGAGCGGCGCACGCGGGCCAGGGACAGCAGCCGCCGGGCGTCGGCCAGCGAGACCGGGTCGGGGGTGGCGACGACGACCTGCTGGTCGCCGGCCAGGAACAGGTCGAGCACCTGCGGCGTGACGCCGCCGGGCAGGTCGACGACGACCACCTCGGCCTCGAGCTGCCGGAGCCCGCTTGCCAGCTGCACGATCTCGGCCCCGGTCAGGCCCGACATGCGCAGCGTTTCGCCGGTGCCGGGTACGAGCGACAGCAGCGGCTGACCGGCCACCGGCATCACCGCGTCCTGCATCGCGGCCACCTCGCCGCGGAGGACTTCGAGCAGTCCGCGCTGCGGCGAGAGCACGCCGAGCATCAGGTGCAGGTCCGCGCAGCCGAGGTCGAGATCGACGAGCGTGGTGCGCACGCCGGAGTGCGCCAGCGCCAGGCCGAGGTTGGCCGCGAGGAACGACTTCCCCGTTCCACCCTTTCCCGAACCGAGCGTGATGACGCGCGCCAAGCGTTCCTCCCGAACGGGAACATGGGGAATGCGCGGCGCCGACGCAACGGATTTCGCGCGTCGCGCGCGGGTTTCCGCGAACGCGCGCGGCCAACGAACGGGTGCGGAAGAACCCGGCGGAAGCGGCCCGGGCGGGTGTTCAATCCCTGAGCACCTGGCCGAACGCGTCGCGATCGATGACGCCGACCAGGAGCAGGATCCCCTCGATGAAGCCCCACGCTCCGGCGATCAACCAGGTCAGGCCGCAGGTCAGTGGCGAGAGCACGGTGAGCAGCAGCTGGGCCAGCCCGATCCCCACGAAGCCGAGGTAGAAGCGGTGCACCCCGAGCGAGCCGAGGAAGATCCCGAGCAGTCCCGCGCCGAGCCGTGACTTCGTCTGCGGTCCGGCACCCGCGACGGCCGCGGCCGCGGGAACGGAGTCCGCGGCCCCGGGCGCCGGCGCGCCGCAGCCGACGCAGACCACGGCGTGAGGCGCGAGTTCCTTGCCGCAGTAAGAGCAGAACATGGGTCATCCCCTTTCGCGGAATGGTACGAGAGAGGGGTCGCGGGGGTTGCCCGGGGGCTCCGAACGGGCGCCCCCGGGGGGACGAGCGGTCGCCGTCAGGCGGCCGGCCGCCGGCCGCTGCGCGCCACCATCCGCACCAGCGGCCGGACGAAGGAACGCTCGAGCCAGAACCAGCGCAGCCCGAGCGCGATGTAGATCGCGCTGAAGAGCCACTTCTCGGTGTTGAAGAGCTGCTGGTGCCCGGCCGCCGGGGTGAAGTTCTCGATGTATATCGACGCCGCGAACTGGGCCAGGAACAGCACCAGCAGCCACATCGCCTCGCCGATCGCGAAGCGCCGGTTGAGCACGATCGCCAGCGCGAAGAACGACTGGGCCGAGGTCAGCAGCAGCTCGCCGGTCTGCCGCGGATCGAGCGGGAGCTGGTGCCAGGGAAGGCCGTGGTAGGCGAGCGCCGCCGCGTAGGCGATCGGGACCATGCTGACGAGCAGCGTCCACTGGTTGACCTTCGACGACACCAGGGTTCCGAAGCCGGCCGCCGCCTGGCCGCGCAGCGCAAAGATCAGGACGATCAGGAATTCCGGCGACTCGCTGGCCAGCGGCGCGAGCCACTGGATCAGCAGGAACTCCGACACCCCCCAGGCGTGGCCGGTCAGCTTGAGCCCCTCCGCGAACGGCTCGGCCGAGGCGAACAGAACCGCACCGGCGTACGCGAAGAGCGCCCCCGTGACCAGCCGCCGCAGGGTGGTCGGCAGGCCGCCGATGATCCCGACCGGCCCACCTTCGAGTTCCGGCTCGTGGACCTCCTGCCGCGTCACGTAGCGCAGGTAGAACCCGAAGATCCCGAGGAACACGACCGAGTCGAAGAGGTTCAGGCTCCCCTTGAGCGGGACCACGAACGAGTAGAGCGTGGCGAGCGCGAGGAAGAAGGTCTCGCCCCAGCGCGAGCGCTCGATGCGGATCAGCTTCTGGCCCCGCGTCCAGAGCACGGCCAGCGCGATCGCCGGCCAGCCGATGCCGATCAGCAGCCGGTTGGCGCCGGTCATGTTGGCCAGCGCCAGCGGGGCGTTGGCCGGGACCGTCGCGGCCGTCCAGGCGAGGTAGATGTCGACCGTGTACTCGGGAAGCACGGCCAGCAGGGCCACCATCGCCGTCGCCAGGTTGCGGCTGACGTCGAACTGCATCAGCTCCGCCGCCCAGGAGACGACGAACGCTCCCGCCAGCACGCCGATCCCGAAGACGAGGCTCGCCGCCGGGGCGCTCAGCTGGCCACCGCTCCACGCGATCGTGCCGGTCGCCTCGTCGGGGTGCGCGCCGGCCAGGCGCAGCAGCAGCGCCGGGAGCCCGGCGGCGAGGGCGACCAGCATCGTGAGGAGCGCTCTGCGCATGGGGTCCCCGGCGCGGTGTGCGCCGACAGCAAGCGGGCGGGCCCGAAGACCCGCCCGGCTTGGAACGATAGCACAGGGGCGGCGCCAGGGGCGCCGCCCGGATCCTCACGCGAGGTACTGGCCGAGCCGCTCCGTGAGGTCCACCACGCGCTGCGAGTAGCCCCACTCGTTGTCGTACCAGGCCAGGCAGCGCAGTTCCTTCGGCCCGACCATCAGGGTCGACGGCGCGTCGAAGATCGAGCTGTGCGGGTTGCCGATGATGTCGGACGAGACCAGCGCCTCCTCCGAGTACTGGAGCACGCGCTTCAGCGGCCCGAGCGCGGCGGTCTTCATCGCCGCGTTGACCTCCTCGGCGGTCGTCGTCCGGTTCAGCCGCACGACGAGGTCGACGACCGAACCGTCCGGGACCGGGACGCGGATCGCGGTGCCGTCGAGGCGCCCTTTCAGCTCCGGCAGCACCTTGCCCACCGCGCGCGCGGCCCCGGTCGTGGTCGGGATCAGGTTCTCGGCCGCCATCCGGGCGCGCCGGAAGTCCTTGTGCGGGACGTCGGCCAGCCGCTGGTCGTTGGTGTAGGCGTGGACCGTGGTCATGAACCCGCGCTCGATCCCGAAGCTGTCGTGCAGCACCTTGGCCACCGGGGCGAGGCAGTTCGTGGTGCAGGAGGCGTTGCTGACGATGTTGCTGCCCGGCCCCAGCACGTGGTCGTTGACGCCCAGCACGACGATCGCGTCGACTTCGTCCTTCGGCGGCACGGTCAGGATGACCTTCTTCGCCCCCGCCGCGAGGTGCGGCTCGAGCTTCGCGCGGTCCCGGAAGATGCCGGTCGCCTCGATCACGACGTCGGCGCCGACCGCCTTCCACGGCAGCTTGGCCGGGTCCTTCTCCGAGGTCAGCCGGACCTTGCGCCCGTCGAGGATCAGCGCTCCCTCCTCCCAGCTGATCGTGCGCTTGAACGGCCCCATCACCGTGTCGTAGCGCAGCATGTAGGCCAGCGTCTTCGCGTCGAAGAGGTCGTTGATCGCCACGACCTCCATGTCGTCGCGGTGACTCATGATCCTGAAGACGGCGCGGCCGATACGCCCGAATCCGTTGATACCGACCTTGATCTTCGTCATGCCCGCACCTCCGGGAGCTTGCCGTCCTGCCGGCCGCAGAGCCGCACGAGGTCGGTGACGCGGTTCGCGTAGCCCCAGCTGTTGTCGAACCACAGCAGGACCTTGGCCAGGTTCCCCTCCTGGACCATCGTCGCCAGCGAGTCGAAGTGCGAGGAGTACGGGCTCTTCAGCACGTCGCTGCTGACGATCGGGTCCTCGAGGTACTCGAGAATGGCGTGGAACGGCCCGGAGGCGGCGCTGCGCATGATCTCGTTGATGCCGTCCTTCGTCACGGCCCGGCCGAACCAGAGCGTGAGGTCGACGATCGAGCCGTTCTGTACCGGCACCGAGAGCGCGGCGGCGGTCAGCTTCCCCGCCATGGGCGGCAGGACCTCGCCGATCACCGCGGCGGCATTCGTCTCGGAGGGGATGATGTTCTGCGCGGCCGCGCGGGAATTGCGGAGGTTGGTACCCGCCGGCACGTCGGCCAGGCGCTGCGCATTGGTGTAGGCGTGGATCGTGGTCAGGTGCGCGCGCTCGACTCCGAAAGCGTCGTTCAGCGCCGCCAGGGCCGGCGTCGTGGCGTGCGCGGTGCACGAAGCGGCGCTGATCACCTTGTGCGCCGGCTTCAGCACGCGGTCGTTGACGCCATAGACGATGTAGGCGTCGGGGTGCTCGGCCGGCGTCGGCGGCGCGCAGAGGACCACCCGGCGGGCGCCGGCGTCGAGGTGCCGGCGCAGCGCGCCGACGTCGCGCGGCTTGCCGGTGGCTTCGATGACGTAGTCGACGCCGTAGTCGCTCCAGCGGATCTCGCCCGGTTCCCGGGCGTTGAGCAGCGGGATCTCGCGGCCCCAGGTGTAGAGCTTGCCGTCCCGGTGGCGCACTTCGTCCTCGAAGCGGCCGAAGGTCGTGTCGTAGCGCAGGAGGTAGGTCAGGGCCTCCGGGTCGGCGATGTCCGAGATCGCGCCGATCCGGATCTCCTCGCTGCGGGCGAGGAGCCGGAAGACGTTCCTCCCGATGCGACCGAAGCCCATGAGCCCGATCGTGATCGGCATCTGCAGTGTCCCCTTTCTCCGTGAACTGGGTCGTCCGGCCCGCGGCGGGCCCCTCGCCCGCGGCACGGCCGCATGGGTTCATATTATGCCGCGGCGACCGGAAGGCTAACCGGTGGTTAAGGTTTCACCCCCGGCCGACTTCCCGCCCGGAGACCCCGCCAGCAGCACCGCGGCCACCAGCAGCACGCCCCCCGCCAGGGTCGGCCAGCCGATCCGCTCGCCGAAGACCCCCCATCCGAGAAAGGCCCCGAAGACCGTCGTCAGCGGATTGGCGAGCGTGGCCCTCCCGGCCGGGACGCGGTAGAGCCCGCGGGTCAGGAAGACCTGCCCCAGCTGGCCGGCGAGCGCGATGAACCCCAGGCCGAGCCACTCGGCACCGCTGGGCCAGACCGGCCCGGCGGCGACGGTCCCGGGCAGCGCCAGCACGGCGCTCACCGCAGGGAACCAGAAGACGAGGGCCATCGGGTGCTCCGTGCGCGACGCGTCGCGCACCGCGACATAGGCGCCGGCGCTGAGCAGTGCGCCGGAGAAGGCGATCAGCACGCCCCAGCCGCCGACGAACGATCCCGCCGCGCCGGGCTGCACCAGGACCGCGATCCCGGCAATCGCCAGCACCAGCGCGGGGGCGAAGCGGCGCCCCGGCGGCTCGCGCAGGAACAGCCAGGCGAAGGCGGCCGCGAAAACCGGGTGCGTCTGCTGGATCAGGATCGCCTCGGCCAGCGGCAGGTGGTGCACCGACCAGAAGTAGCAGGAGAGCGCCGCGTAGCCGAGCGCGCCGCGCAGCAGCAGGATGCCGGGGCGCCGTCCGCGCCACGAGACCCCCGCCGCGCTGAGCCACCAGAGCGTGACGAGCGCGCACAGGACCCCCCGGACGAGGACGATCTGCTGCATCGGCACCCGTTCCCCGACGATCTTGGCGGCCGCCGCCATGACCGCGAAGAAGAGGGACGAGAGGACCATGTCGCGCATGAGCGGACGAGGATATCCGGGATCGCGCGCGGCGGCGGACGCCGCAGCCTCGCGGACCGCGGGAACCTCGCGGTCCGGCCGGAGGCGCCGAACCGGGCGCCCTTCCCCACGCCCTCGAGTCGGCGCCGCGCGAATGATCCGGGCTAGCCTCAATGTGACATCCCGGTTCGAGCCAGAACGCGTCAGAGTGCGTCAGATGTGGTGTTTGCGGGGGTTTGGAAGGCGAGGCTTACCGTCACGGTAGGTGAAGCCTTGCAAACCCCCGCAGACACCACAGATGGCGCGCTATCACGCGAGCGCAGCGGTTCTGGCCGAAGCGGAATGTCACATTGAGGTTAAGATGCGCCGGCGCAGGGACCCGGCAGCGGTGCCGTGCGAGGGCCACTTGGATCGGTTGACGCGACGGACGGTGGTGCGGCTCGCGGTGCTCGCGGGACTGCTGCTGCTGTTTCCGGCCGCCGCGATCGTGCTCCGCAGTACGGAGCCGCCACCAGCCCGCCCGACCGCGTTCTCGCTCGCCGGCGCGCTCGAGTCGGCGGCCGGACCGGCGGGCTCGATCCAGTACCTCGTGCGCCTCGAGCTCGTGAGCCGTGCCGGGGTCGCGTGGCAGGTGGACCAGGTCTTCCTGACGTTGCTCGACGGCGAGCGCCCGGTCTCGACGCTGATCGAGGACGCCCCGGCGCTCGCGGCCCGCCACCCGGCCGGGACGGCTGTCCCGCCCGGCGCGCGCACGCTGCTGGGTCCGTTCGCGATCGCGGTCCCGGCCGGTACCGGTGGCGACGTGCTGCTCGCGACCGTCCGGCTGGACGAGCCGGTGTCGGGGGATTCGGCTACGGTGCAGGCGGAGCTGCCGGTGGACCCGGCGGAGCCGCGGGCGGAGAGCGGCCGCTGAGCTGGGCCAGGCGCTGCCGCGCCCGGGCGACGAAACCGTCGGGTCGCGGGTAGACGCGCTCGGCTTCGTCGAGCTGCCGGCGGGCCGCCTCCAACTCGCCCGCATCCATCAGGAGCTGGGCGTAGAGCGCCCGCGCGCGGCGGTTGCAGCCGTTGGCGGCGACGGCCCGCTCGATCATCGTGCGCGCCTGCGCGCGATCGCCGCGCCGCTGCCAGTAGACCGCCAGCGCCTGCCACCCCGCATCGGCCTCGGGGACCAGCGCGACCGCGCGCTCGAGCTGGACCCGGGCCTCCTCGCCGCGCTCCAGCTTGCCGAGCACCAGGCCGAGGTAGAGCGCGATGTCGGCGTTGCCGGGAGCGCCGCGCGCGGCCTCGACCAGGAACGGCAGCGCGTCGACCGGGCGCCCGTCGATGTCGAGGTCGACCGCGATCTCGTAGAGCGTCTCGCCGGCCGGGATCGGGGGGATCCCGTGCGGCACGAGCGTCAGAACCAGCGCGACCGCGGCGGCGGTCGCGGCCGCGACGGCGTGCGGGCGCGCACGCGGCAACCCGGCGGCGGCGAGCACGATCAGCATCGGGATCGCCGGGGCGCGGTAGCGCGCGGCCGGGAAGAAGACCACCGAGACCGCGAGTACCCCGAGCGCGACCAGGAGGGGCAGCAGCGGGTCGCCGCCCAGCGCCCGCGAGCGCGCCAGCGCCGCGGTTCCCGCCGCCGCGAGCGGGAAGAGCACGATGAACGGAAACCCCCAGGGCCAGAGCAGGAGCCGCACCACGAGCGACTCGTCGCGGGCGTCGTACTCGTCGCGGTTGCGGCCGAGCTCCTGCGCCGAAACCGCGGCCGCGGTCTTCCACAGGACGTTGCCGGCGAAGTCCAGCGGGTCCGCCAGCGCCCAGGCCCGGGCCTGCGCCGCGAACCAGGCCGACTCGGCGGCGCGGGTGGTGGCCCCGGACTCGCAGCGCGGCGCTTCCATCAGCCGGGTCCAGCGGACGCCGGGCCGGATGCCGACCGTCGCGGGGTAGTCGGGGTTGTTGCCGATCCAGAGGTTGGGACCGCCGTTCCACGAGACCGGAACGATCGACCGCTCGTAGCCCCGGTTGCGCAGCGTCACGCCCGCGACGGGGAGCAGTGCGATCAGGCCGACGAGCAGCGCCGGGCGCCAGCCCTCGCGCCGCGCGAGCCAGGCCAGCGCAAGCGCGGCCGCGAGGCCGAGCGGGGGGAGCAGGATCCCCGCTGCCCCGAGCAGGGCTCCCGCGAGCGGGAGCCGGATCCGCCGCCACCACGATCCGCTCCGCCCGGACGAGAGCAGCGTCAGCACGAACGCGCTGACCAGGAAGGTCGCCAGGCTCGCCGGCAGCAGCTCGCCGTCGAGCGTCGCGAGCGGCGCGTAGAGTGCGACGGCGACGCCGGCCGCAGCGGCGGCCCGCGGGCCTGCTGCGCAGCGCCGCGCGAGCAGCGCGGCGAGGACGGCGGTGAGCGCGCCCAGCAGGGCCTGGACGACCCGCGCCACAAATGGGCTGGGGCCGCCGGCCAGGGCATAGAGGCCGCGCAGGAACCACGGGTAGAGCGGCGGCTGCCAGAACGGTTCGGCCGGGTCGCCGGTGACGGCGATCCGGTGGTAGGTCGCCGCGTCGAGCACGAGGAAGCGGTTGTAGGGCGCGCCGGCACCCTGGACGATGATCGCCAGCCGGACCGCGAGGGCCAGGACGAAGACGCCGAGGAGCGCGAGGCGCCACCAGCCCGGGCCGGCACCCGGCTCCGGCGAGCCGTGGGAGGACCCGGGTGCGGTCCTCTTCGCCTGCGCCGGGACGATCACGGTGAGTCCGTCAGTCGAGGGTCATCGAGACGAGCTTCGAGACACCCGGCTCGGCCATCGTCACGCCGTAGAGCAGGTCGGCCATCTCCATCGAGCGCTTGTTGTGCGTGATGACGATGAACTGCGTCCGCTCGGCGAACCCGCGCAGCGCGTCGGCGAAGCGGCCGACGTTGGCGTCGTCGAGCGGGGCGTCGACCTCGTCCAGCAGGCAGAAGGGGGGCGGCGCGTAGCGGAAGATCGCGAAGAGCACCGCCGTCGCGGCCAGCGCCTTCTCGCCGCCCGAGAGCAGCATTACCGACTGCAGCTTCTTCCCCGGCGGCTGGCAGACGATCTCGACCCCCGACTCCAGCGGGTTGCTCTCGTCCTCGAGCAGCAGGTCGGCCTTGCCGCCGCGGAAGAGCAGCGCGAACTGCTCGCGGAAGTGGCGGCGGATCTCGACGAAGGCCTCGCTGAACCGCTCCTTGCTCTCGCGGTCCATCTTCTTGATCGAGTTGTTGAGCTCGGCGATCGTCGCCTCGAGGTCCTGCTTCTGCGTCGACTGCGTTTCGAAGCGGGCCGAGAGTTCCTCGTACTCCTCCTCGGCCAGCGGGTTGACCGGCCCGACCCGGTCGCGCCGCGCGCGCGCATCGGCGATCCGCCCGGCCAGGGCCGCGTCGTCGTCGAGCATCTCGAGCCCCTCGAGCTGCGGCGCCTCGGCGGGCAGTTCGCCGGGCAGCGCGCCGAGCTCCTCGCGGCAGGTCGTGACGACGTGTTCCAGCTCCAGCCGCGAGCGCTCGAACTCCATCGAGCGCTGCTCGCGCCGGGCCCGCGCCTCCTCGAGTTCCTGGAGCACGAGGTCCAGCCGCGATTCCGCCTCCCGGACCGCGCCCCCCTCGCGGGCCAGCCGCTCGCCCTCGACCGCGGCCGCGGCCTCGGCCGCAGCGCGCGCGGCGCGCGTCCGCTCGAGCTCGATCTCCTTTTCGGCCGCGCGCTGGCGCGACTCCCCGGCCTCGGCGAGCGCCCGCCGGCCGGCCTCGACGCCGCGCTCGCTGCGCTCGGCCAGCTCCGCCAGCTCGCGCGTGAGCCGCTCGAGCTCGCGGGCCTGCGCGGCCCGCCGCTCTTCCTGGGCGCGCACCTCGGTCATCAGCCCGGCCAGCGCCAACGACGCGCCGCGCGCCGCGTCCTCGTGACCGAGGACCCGCTCGCGGGCGGCCTCGAGCGCCAGGCGGTCGGCGGCGATCTGCTCGTCCGCGCCGGCTACCTGCCCCTCGAGCGACTCGGCCCGGCGCATCGCGTCTTCGCGCCCGCGCTCGGCCGCCTCGAGCACGCCGCCGATCAGCACCGCCTCGCGCGCCAGGCGCTCCTGGTCGCGCCCGGCCTGCTCCCACGCCATCTTCGCGGTCGCCCCGCCGCCGCGCGCCTCGGCCAGTCCCTCCTCGGCCGCGGCCCGGGCCTCGCGGGCCGCCTCCAGCAGGCCGCGCGCCGCCTCGAGCTGCGCCGACGCCTCCTCGCGCCGGGTCCCGAGCAGGCCGACCTCGCGCACCAGCTCGTCGCGGCGCCGGGCCCGCGCCAGCAGGCCGAGTCCGGCTTCCGCGGCACGCCCTTCGATCGCGACGATCCCGTCGCGGTGGACGGCGTGCCCCTCCGGCGTCAGGAAGTGGAAGCGCGTGAAGCGGCGGTGGAGCTCGAGCGCGGTCGGCAGGTCGTCGACCAGGATCGCGTCCTCGACCCGCTCCCAGACCGCCGCACCCCAGCCCGGCCGTGGCCGGACCCGGGCCGCCAGGCGCCCGCGCACGCGGGGGTCGGCCAGCAGCTCGGCCGGCAACTCGGGGCGGGCCCCGGCACCGTCCGGTGCGTCGAGCGGCAGGTAGTTCACCCGGCCGGCGAGCCCCAGCTCGGCCGCGCGCAGGACGTCCGCCTCGCCGTCGACGACCACGCCCGGCAGGAGCGCGCTCAGGAACGCCTCCGCCGCGCGCTCGACCTCCGGGTCGACTTCCAACGCGTCGGCGGCGACGCCGCGCGCCTCGAGCTGCGCCTCGCGCGCCCGCTCCAGCGCCTCGCGCGCCGAGTCGGCCCCGGCCAGGCGCACGGCGAGCGACGCGAGCGCGGCGCTCTCGCCGCTCTTCTTGTCCAGCTCCGAAGCCAGCGCGGCCTCGTCGCGGCGCGCCGCGTCCAGCGCGGCGGCGGCCTCGGCGTCCGCCTGGCGCGCCGCCTGCACCGCATGCTGCTTCGCCAGGACCTCCGCCTCGGCCGCGTGCAGGGCCCCCCAGGCCGCTTCCAGCAGCGCGTCGGCCTCGGCCCGCGAGACGCCGATCCGGGCCCCGGCCGCACGCGCCTCCTCGGCCCGGTGCCCCTCGCGCGCCAGCGCCTCCCGGGCCGCCGACAGGCGGGCCACGATCTCGGCCCGCTCGTGCAGGCTCTCGTACAGCCCGCGCTCGAGCCGCGTCGCCTCGTCGGCCAGCGCGCGCTGCTCCCGGCGCGTCTCCTCGGCGTGCGCCTCGGCCGTGGCGACGTCGGCGGCGAGCGCGGCGAGCCGGCCATCCAGCCCCTCGACGTCCCGGGCCAGCGAATCGCGCTCGGCGACGCGCGCGGTGCGATCGAGCGCGAGCCGCCGGCCTTCGTCATCCTGCCGGCCGGCCTCTTCCTCGAGCGTCCCGGCGCGGGCCCGCGCCGTCTCGATCTCGGCCGCCAGCCGCTCCTCGTCGAGCTGGCGCCGGTGCGTCTCGTCGACCGCCGCGGTGCGGGCCGCGTGGGCCGCCTCGAGCTGGGCCCGCACCTCGGCCACGACGTGCGCCTGGCGCGTGCGCTCGGCCTCGAGGTGCTCCCCTTCCCGGTGCGCGACCGCCGCGAACTCCGACAGCTCCTCGGTCTTCCGCTCGAGCAGGACGGCCCGCCGGCGGTACCAGAGCGTCCGCAGCGCGCGCAGTTCCTCGTCGAGCCGGCGCGCCCGGCGGGCCAGCGAGGCCTGGCGCTGCAGCGAGCGGCGCTGGCGCTCGACCTCGCGCAGGATGTCGTCCACGCGCAGCAGGTTGGCCTTGGTCGCTTCGAGCTTCATCTCGGCCAGGCGGCGGCGCTGGCGGTAGCTGGCGATCCCGGCGGCGTCCTCGATGAACTGGCGCCGTTCGCGCGGCTTGCTCGTGACGAACGAGCCGACGCGCCCCTGGTCGACGATGGCGTAGGTCCGCTCGCCCGCCCGGACCTGTTCGAGCAGCCCGCGGATGTCGGTCAGGCGGGTCGGCCGTCCGTCCATCAGGTACTCGCTGTCGCCGGTCCGGTAGAGCCGCCGCGTCAGCGTGACCTTGTTCCGGCCGCCCGGGAGGATGTCCTCGCGGGCCGACAACTGGAGCGTGACCTCGGCCATCCCGCCCGGTCCGCGCCCCTCGGTGCCGGCGAAGATCACGTCCTCCATGCGGCCGCCGCGCAGGGCGCGCGCCGACTGCTCCCCGAGGACCCAGGAGATCGCGTCGACGATGTTGGACTTCCCGCTCCCGTTGGGACCGACGACGGCGGTCACGCCGTCCGGGAAATCGACGACCGTCCGCTCGGGAAAGCTCTTGAAGCCGACGACCTCCATGCGCTCGATCCGCAGCATCGGACCGCGTACCTCCGTGGGCTCAAAACGGCGATGGTAGCACTACGATCAGCGATCGCGGTCGAGGATCGTCAGCGGCAGCTCCAGCAGCACGTCGCGATACGGCCCGGGCGCGAACCCCTCGATCAGCTCGCGGGCCTGCTCGGCGTACTGCTCGGCCAGCGCACGGCTGCGCGCGAGGCACCCGGTGCGTTCGAGCGCGGCCCGCAGCTCGGCGAACGGCAGCGTCTCGAACCGCCCGCTGGCCAGCGCGGCGAGCACCGCGTCGCGCTCGCGCGGGGTGCCGGTGCGCAGCAGGTCGATCCAGGGGAGGGTCAGCCGCCCCTCGCACAGGTCCTGCCCGACCGGCTTCCCCAGCGTCTTCTCGTCGGCGGTCACGTCGAGCAGGTCGTCGACCAGCTGGAAGGCGAGCCCCAGGGCCATGCCGTAGCCGGTCAGCGCCTCCTCGACCGCGGCGCCGCGGTGGCCGAGGATCGCCGGCACGCGGCAGCAGGCGGCGAAGAGCCAGGCCGTCTTGCGCTCGACGATCGCCAGGTGCTGGGCCTCGGTGACGTCGGCGCGGCCGCGCAGGTGGTGACCGAGGATCTCCCCCTCGATCATCCGCTCCGTCGCCTCGGCCAGGACGTCGATCACCCGGATCTCGCGCGCCGCCAGGGCCATGTTCATCGCGTGGATGTAGAGGTAGTCGCCGAGCAGGACCGTGAACTGGTTGCCGTAGACGCGGTTCGCGGAAGGCAGTCCGCGCCGCGTCTCGGCCTCGTCGATGATGTCGTCGTGGACCAGCGTGGCGGTGTGGATGAACTCGAACACCGCGCCGAGCGTGATGTCGTGCTCGCCCTCGTAACCGACGAGCCCGGAGGAGAGCAGGACCAGCGTCGGCCGCAGCCGCTTGCCGGACCCCTGCGCCAGGAAACGGCCGGCGTCGTCGATCGGGTCGAACTGCGAGCGCAGGTGGGACTGGATCGTTTCCTCGACCCGCTCCAGCCGCGGCCCGACCAGGGTGTTCACCTGGGCGAAAAGGTGCGCGGCCGGGATCCCCGCCGCCGCCGCCCGGCGCGCGTCGCCGCTCACGGTTTCGACCCCGCCGGGAGCGGCGCCTCGACCAGCTCGGCGCCGCGGAACCGGTAGGCCGCGTCCGGGTAGCGCCACTCGACCACGCCGTCGACGAGCGTGACCGTCTCGGGCGGCAACCCGCGGGCCCGGAGCACCTTGCCGCGCGGCGTCCTGAGACCGCCGACCTGGTTGATCTCGCGCGCCAGTTCGGGCCAGCCCGCCGCGTCCGCGAGCACGCAGTTGACCACCGCCGAGCGTCCCTTGCGGACCTGCGCGGTCACGTCGCGCTCGAGCGGCGGGGCGTACCGGATCGCGTCCCAGTGCGCCGGGTCGCCGCAGCGCAGCAGGAGCGTCCCCTCGAGATCGGCGTCCGCGAGCGCCAGCGTGAAGAAGCCGCCGGCATCGCTGACCGCACTCGCCACCACGCGCTCGTTGACCTCGATCGGCTTCCAGGGCAGGGAGGCCTTCTCGACGCGCAGCGTCGCGCGCACCGCCAGGCCGGAGAGCGACGCACCCGAGCGATCGAATGCCTGGCCCTGGAGCACGGTCTTCGTCGCGGCCGGCGCGCCTGCCGGAGGCTGGGACTGCGCCGTGGCCTGCGCGGGCGCCGGCTGCGCGACGAACGGGCAGAGCGCGAGCACCACCCCGGCGAGGCGACACGAGAGGCGCGTCCGGGAGCGTCCCGGGGCAGTAGAACGGCGGTCAAAACGCACGATTCGGGGAGGATAGCACCCCCCCCGGAAGCGGGACAACAAACGGTGTTCGGGCCGGCGCGGGCGATCCCTTCTAGCGCACGAGCGTCCACCCGGGCGGCACCTCGACCCGGAAGGAGGCGTCCGGCAGCGGCGCCTCGCGCGCGGGGACGCCGAGCTCGAGGACCATGCGGCCGCCGAGCGGATCGGCGACCTCGACGCGGCGCACATCGCCGGTCGCGGGGTCGATCTCGAGCCGCAGCCACTCGATGTCGTCGCGGGTGCTGCGCGGCCAGAGCTCGACCAGCACCCGGCCGGGCACGGTCGGCGCAGCGGAGTCCGGCGGGCGCGCGGCGAAGAGCTTCAGGAGGTCGCTGCGCCCGGCGAGCAGGTCGGAGAGCGGGCTGTCCTCGCCCGGCTGCGCCTGGCGCACCTGGACCTCGCGATCCTCCGGCACCACGAACCACCAGGTGTCGCCGTCGAGCACGCCGCGCTGGCCCTTCGGCTCGGCGTAGTCCCAGAGCATCCGGCGCGGCGGCGAGACGTGGATCGTGCCGTGCGCCTCGTCATCGGCACCGAACGAGGCCGACTCGAACGACTGCCGGAACGCGGCGCGGAACGAGCCGCTCCCGCGGTAGCGCGCCTCGGACTTCCGGAGCAGGGCCGCGATCGCGTCGGGAGCGGCCGGCGGCGCGCGGCGGCGGCGGGGGCGGGGACGGGGGCCTCTCCCGGGCTTGCGGAGATTGCGGCGGCGGCCGCCGCCGCGACGCCGAGCGCGAAAAGCGCGGGAACGATGCGAAGCCGCCGCGCGGGCCTGGGGGGGATCATCCTGTGCCTCCGGAAGCCGATTATCGGGGTCCGTCGGCCCGTCGGCCACGCCGCGCGAGTCGCGCTATCGTTGGCTTCACTTCCAGGAGGTCCCCCAGTGCGCGCTCGTCGTTCCGTGCTCCCGGTCCTCGCCGGCCTCGCCGCGGTCCTGCTCGCAGGCGGCCCTGCCGGCGCGCAGTCGCCGCCCGGCCCCGCCGGCGCGGCCGTCCCGCCCGAGCAGTCCGCGGCGGTGACGCGCGCCGCCCAGGCCTACGAGAGCGGGCGCTGCGCCGACGTGCTGGCGGCGTTCGGCTCGCTCCCGGCCGGAGCCGCGGCCGCGCTCGACGGCATCTCGCTCTATCGCTGGGGATTCTGCTCGGGCAGCGCGGGGGGGACCGACGCGTTCGAGTACTACCGCCGCGCGGCGGAGAAGCTGCAGGTCGAGACCGCGTCGCCCGGGGCCCCGCTCGACGCCTACTTCTACCGCGTCAACGCGCTGCTGAACCTCGACCTGCAGCCGGAGGCGCAGGCCGCGGCCAAACTCGCCGTCGAGCGCTTCCAGGCGGGGACCCTGACGGTGGCGCAGGACGACGCCGCGGCCTGGTTCCGGCTGGGCAAGCTCTACAACGATGCCGGCGACCCGCAGGGCGCGATGGGACCGCTCGGCCGGGCGCTCGACGCGGCCGCGGCGAAACCGGGCTCGCTGCGCTCCGCCTACCTCGAGCGGATCGCGAACACCGCCCGCCAGGCCGGCGACCCGGCGCTGGCCCAGCGCGCCAACGCGATGCTGCTGGCGGACGGCGCCGCGACGCCGGGCGGGGCGCCGGACAATCCGCTGCAGCGGATGCGGGCGCTGGTGCGCGCCGGCCAGTACGACGAGGCCCGCACGGCGCTGGAGGGGCTGGCCCGCGACCGCGGCGACGTCGGGATGGTGGCGCAGTACGCGCTGGGGGCGCTCGACCGCGTGCGCGATGTCGCGGCCCAGGGCGGCCAGCCCGACCCGCGCGCGACCGTCGATGGCGAAGGGGGCGGGGTCTATCCCGGCAGCCTCTCGCTCGAGGAGGCGCTGGCCGCCACCGGCCGCGAGGCCTGGGGGGCGATCGGCGAGGGCCGGGTGGTCGAGGTGCCGCGCAAGAACCGGACCCTGCAGGGAACGCGCCCGGCCGCCTCGGCCGAGACCCTGGCGCGGCTGCTGCCGATCGAATCGCGCTTCGCCGGGCTGCTGCTCGACGCCGTCGCCTCCGGGGCGCCGCTGCGGGAATGGGCCGTGCAGGGAGGCTTCGCGCCGCTCGTGCTCCAGCCGTGGGAGCGGCTCGTGATCGACCGCGACTCGGCCGCGCGCCAGGCCGAGGTGATCGACCTGAAACAACCGTAGGGGGGCCCCGCTTCGACTTGGCGCAGCCAAGTCGCACGCCGGCGCCGACCAAGGCGCCGGCCGCGGGGCCGGCCGCGCGGGGACTGGCGCCGGGTCGAAGCGGGGCCCCTCAGCGGTGCGCGACGATCGCGAGGACGGCCCGCCCCGGGAGCACGCTCGCGAGCGCCATCAGCCGGCGCGCCCGCACTTCGGGCGAGTCCGCGGACCAGGGTTCGAAGAGCAGCACCGGCCACGGAGCGGGCAGTTCGCGCTCGACCCGCTCCGCGATGCGCGCCAGCGCGGCGGCCGCGCGGAGATCGCTGCCGGCGTGCGCCGCGGCGACCTCGAACGGCCAGCCGGCCGCCTCGTCGGGCGTTTCGATCGCGAAGCTCCGCGGATCGAACGGTCCCGGCGGCACGACGCCGATCGCGATCGCGATCCGCTCCGCCCAGGCCAGCGTCTCGGGCCCGGGCGCGAGCTGGGCCTCGATCTCGCGCCGCCGCATCTCGGCCTCGTCGATCCGCGCCGTCAGCGCCCAGGGATCCTCGGCCCCGAGGCGCGCGGCCGCCTCGTGCGCGCGCCGCTCGAGCTCGTCGTGGCGCGCGGTGAGGCGCGCCAGGCGCCCCGCCCGCGCCGCCCGCCGCGCGGCCAGTGCCCGCGCACGGCGCCGCCCGGCGGTCCAGGCCGCGGCCAGGACCAGGGTGACGGCGCCGGCCGCGAGCACGAGAGCGGGCTGGCGCCAGCGGGCCGCGGCGAGCGCGGCGCCGACCGTCAGCAGGGTCGCGGCGGCGGTCGCCACCGACCACCGGTTCCGCACCCGCAGCGCCTCGTCCAGCTGCCACTGCGCGCTCTCGAGCCGCCGCCGCCAGGCCGCGATCGCGCGGCGGCGGCGCGGGTAGACCCGCAGCGCCTCGAGCTCCTGCGGGCCCAGCGCCTCCAGCGCACGGGCATAGAGCCGCCCCGTGTCGGCCTCGCCCGCCGGCGGGAGCGGCGGCCAGCGCGAGGGTCCGGTCAGGATCGCCGACGGCACCGCGCCCGCTCGCGGCCACGCGCCCGGCACGTCGACGAAGACCTCGACCGCGCCCTGCCGCAGGCGCACCCGGGTCTCGCGCGACGAGGCGGCCCGGTCGAGCGCGCCGAGCAGCGCGACGAGCAGGTCCTTCGCCACCGGCCCGGCGCCGACCAGGAGCGGCTCTCCCGCGGTCGGGCCGAGCGGCAGCTCGTGCACCATCCCGCCGGAGCTCCAGCGCAGCCGCGCCGCGGAGGGACCGGGGGCGCCGGGCCGGGGCGGCGCGGCCGAGCCGGGGACCGCGCCCGGAACGTCGGCGGCGCTCCGGTCGAGACGCTCGGTCCCCTCCACCGCCGTCAGTCCTCGTCCGCGAGGTCGGCCAGCCACGGGACGCGGTAGCGCTGGCCCACCAGCGCCCGCTCGATGCAGAAGCAGAGCACGACGAAGAAGCCCAGGAAGACGAAGACCTCGGCCGCGTGGAACATCCGGCCGAGCAGCGGGATCATCGAGAAGAGCCAGTGGAACGGGGTCAGCAGCGCGATCAGCGCGACCAGCGCGAGACCGAGCATCGTCCCCTGCCGGGCGTGCCAGCGCACGAACGGCTCGCGGCTGGCGAACAGCGGGATCAGGCTCAGCGGACCGAGGTAGGCGAAGACGAGCATCAGGCGGTCCTCGTCGCGCAGCGCGTGCGCGACGTGGGTCGCCCCGTTCGAACCGTCGAGATCGGCGCCCTGTTCGTCGAGATCGGTCATCCGCCTGCTCCGGGTCGGCCCGGTAGCATCCGTTGTACCGACCCCGTGGACCGATTGTCAACATCGCCGCCCTTTTCGGGTACCCTTCGGCGCCGTGAAACCGGACGATCCCATCGCTGCGGGCGCCGCGCGGCGCGCGTCGCGCCGGACAGGCTGACGCCGATGTTCCGGCAGTGGCGCGAGGCCAAGGCGCAGCACCCCGACGCGCTGCTGCTGTTCCGGATGGGCGACTTCTACGAGCTGTTCTTCGACGACGCGAAGACCGCCGCGCCGATCCTGGAGATCGCGCTGACCGCGCGCGGCAAGGGGACCGCGGTCGAGGCGCCGATGTGCGGCGTGCCGCACCACGCGATCGACCAGTACGTCGCCCGGCTGGTCGAGCGCGGCCTGCGGGTCGCGATCTGCGAGCAGGTCGAGGATCCGCGCACCGCGAAGGGGATGGTCCGGCGCGAGGTGGTGCGGGTCGTCAGCCCGGGCACCGTGACCGATCCGGAGCGGCTCGACCCGGCCTCGTCCAACTTCCTGGCCGCCGTCGGCGAGGCCGCGGGGGGCGGGTTCGGCGTCGCGCTGATCGACCTCTCGACCGGCAGCGTCGTGCTGGCGCGGGCCGGCGACGGGGTCGAACTGGGCGACCTGCTGGCCCGGCACGAGGTGCGCGAAGTGCTGCTGGCCGACGCGCAGCGCGGCGCGGTGGAGCCGTTCCTGCCCGAAGTGGCCGGCCGGCGGCCGCTCGTCACCCCGCTCGCCGCGGAGCGCTTTCACCCCGCGCTGGCGCGGCCGCGGGTGCTCGAGGCGCTCGGCGTCGCGACCCTCTCCGGCTTCGGCTGCCCGGACGATCACCCGGCGCTGCCCGCCGCGGCCGCCGGGCTGGCGCACCTGGCGGCGACGCAGCGCGTGCGGCCGGCGCACCTGGACCGGCTGCAGGTCGACGACCCGCGGCGGCAGCTGCTGCTCGACGCGGCGACGCGGCGCAACCTGGAGCTGGTCGCCAACCTGCGCGACGGCACGCGCGCCGCGACGCTGCTCGAGACGATCGACCGCACGCGCACGCCGATGGGCGCACGGACGGTCCGCGCCTGGCTGCTCGAGCCGCTGGCCGACCTCCTGCCGCTGGCGCGGCGCCACGCGCTGGTCGCGGAGCTGCTCGAGCGCAGCCTCGCGCGGCGCGGGATCGTCGAGGCGCTGGCGCGGGTGCGCGATCTCGAGCGGCTGCTCGGCCGCGCCGCGCTGGGGAGTGCGACGCCGCGCGACCTGCTCGCGCTCCGGCACTCGCTCGAAGCGCTGCCCGAGGCGCGGGCGCGGCTGGCCGAGCTGGGCCCCGAGGCGGCGGCCGCACTGGCCGCGCGGATCGATCCGCTCGAGGACCTGGCGGCGCTCCTGGCCGCGGCGCTGGCCGACGACCCCGGCGCGCTGCCGGGCGAGGGGCGCGTCATCCGGCCCGGGCACGACGCCGCGCTGGACGAGGCGCGCGAGCTGGCACGGGGCGGCAAGCAGCTGGTCGCCGAGATCGAGACGCGGGAGCGCGAGCGGACCGGGATCGCCTCGCTGAAGGTCCGCTACAACCGCGTTTTCGGCTACTTCATCGAGGTCAGCAGGAGCAACATCGGGCGCGTTCCGGCCGAGTACGAAAGGCGCCAGACGATCGCCACCGGCGAGCGCTACAACACGACCGAGCTGCGCGCGCTGGAGACGAAGATCCTGTCGGCCGAGGAGCGGCTGGCGGCGCGCGAGAACGAGCTGTTCGAGGCGCTGGTGCGGGAGGTCGCGGCCCGGGCCTCGCGGCTGCGCGAGACCGCCGCCGCGGTCGGCGAGCTGGACGCCCTGAGCGGCTTCGCGGAGGCGGCGGCGGAACACGGCTGGACGCGGCCGGAGATCGACCGCGAGGACCGGATCGAGCTGGTGGAGTCGCGGCACCCGGTGGTCGAGCGGCTGATCCCCACGGGCCGCTTCGTGCCCAACGACTGCCGGCTCGACGCGGCGCAGCGGATCCTCGTCGTCACCGGGCCCAACATGGGCGGCAAGAGCACCTTCCTGCGCCAGGTCGCGCTGGCGGTCGTGATGGCCCAGGCGGGGTCGTTCGTGCCGGCGCGACGCGCCGCGATCGGGCTGGTCGATCGCGTGTTCTGCCGGGTCGGGGCCTCGGACAACCTGGCCGGCGGCGAATCGACCTTCATGGTCGAGATGACCGAGACCGCGAACATCCTGCACAACGCGACCCCGCGCAGCCTCGTGATCCTCGACGAGATCGGCCGCGGGACGGCCACCTGGGACGGGATGGCGATCGCCTGGTCGGTGGTCGAGGCGCTGCACGACGACACCCGGCTCGCGCCCAAGGCGCTGTTCGCGACCCACTACCACGAGCTGACCGAGCTGGCGTCGGTCCTGCCGCGGCTCGCCAACGTCCACATCGCGGTCAAGGAGCACGGCCACGACGTGCTGTTCCTGCACCGGGTCGAGCCCGGCCCGTCCGACCGCTCGTACGGGATCCACGTGGCGCGGCTGGCGGGCCTGCCCGACCGGGTCGTCGGGCGCGCGCGGGAGATCCTCGAGCACCTGACGGCCGAGCACCCGCGCCCCGGGGTGCTCGCGCCGCGCGCCGACGGCGGCCCCGTGCCGGGCCGGCAGCTCGGACTGTTCGGGGAGACGGCCCCGCGCGATCCGCGCGAGGAGGAGGCGCTCGCCGCGCTGCGCGCCCTGGACCTCGACGCCGTGTCGCCACGCGAGGCCCACGCGCTCCTGGCGCGGCTGCTCGAGCGGCTCCGCGAGGGCTGACCCGCCCCGGTGCGGCTACTGCGCGGCGCGGGCGACCGCCGCGTCGAGATCGTCGAGCACGGGGACCAGGATGTCGACGCGCGTCAGGGCGATCAGGTCGCGCGGCTTGCCGCGGGGACGGGCGAGCACGAGCGCGCCGCCGCGCTCGCGGCAGCGGCGCCGCGCGGCGACGATCTCGCCGAGCCCGGCCGAGTCGAGGAAGTGAACCGCCTCCAGGTCGAGCACCAGGCGCGCCACGCCGCGGTCGAGCACTTCCTGCACGACATGCCGGAAGGCGTCGGCGTGCGGTCCGGCGTCGAGGCTGCCGGCGACCGCCAGGACGCCGACCTCGCCGCGCTCTTCGAATCGGGTCTTCACCGCCCCCCCGCCTAGGCGCTGGCGCCCGCCGCCAGCGCGGGACGCCGCTTGACGAGGACCAGTTCCATCCCCGTCGGGCGGCGGTGGAAGCGCACCTCGTCGACCAGCGTGCGGATCAGGAACAGGCCGCGGCCGGAGGACCTCATGATGTTCTCCGGCTGCGTCGGATCGGGCACGGCCCTGGGATCGAATCCCGGCCCGCGGTCGCGCACCGCGATCGTCACCCGCTCGACGGAACCGGTGATCTCGACGTCGATCGGCAGCCGGGGATCGAGGCCGTTGCCGTGCTTCATGGCATTGACGGCCCCCTCGCGCATCGCGAGGCCGATGTCCATCTGGCCGTCCTCGGCGAAGCCGCACAGGCGGGCCACGCTGACGGCCAGGTCCTGAACGAGGTCGAGGAACTCCGGCCGGCTGGGGAGCGACATCGTGATCCGGATCGGCTCCTCGAACACGCGGGGCTCCCTGGTGGGGTCGCGGATCCTAGCGACGAAAATGTGACGCGGTCAACCGGAAAAGGCACCGCCCCGGGGCGATTCCCTGCCCTGTGGGCACGGGCGAGCGGCAAGCGGTCGTCGCGCCCCCGTCACGAGCCCCCGCCCGCCGGGGCCAGGGCGGCCTCTCCGACCAGGACCGCCGACAGCGCCGCCTCCGGCCGCGCCCAGGACGGTCCCTCGATCCGCGCGAGGACCTTGTCGCCCCGCTTGACCAGCCCCACCGGCACTGCCGTGATCTGGTATTGGCGCGCCAGGGGGTCGTCGGCGAAACGCTCCGAGAGCCCGTGGTACCGGAAGGTCAGCGCCGGCGAGTTCAGCTCCTGGGCGACCTTGATCAGGCGCGGGACGTTCTGCTCGCAGTGCGGGCACCAGGTTCCGAAGAAGACGTCGATCTCGGCCGGTTCGGTGATCGTCGCCAGCAGGCGCAGGTCCCCCTTCCCCGGCGTGTAGGTCTTCGCGTTCCGTCGGTACTCGGGGATGGCCGCCAGCAGCTGCTCGGCGGTGAGGTCCCCGGTCAGTTTCGGAGGGCGCGATTCCAGGACCACGGACTTGCCGGCCACCGCGAAGCGCAGCTCGAGCCCGTCGATCGTCAGCGGCACGCCGGCGGCGGCGCCGTCGACGTCGACCAGGATCGCATCCGGGTCGTCGGGGCTGGGCTGCACGCGGGTGGCGTCGAGCACCGTCGCCGTCTTCTCCCCGCTCGCGACGTAGACCGGCGCGCCGAGCACGGGCGAGAGGATCACCGCGCGGGGCGTTCCGACCCCCATGTACACCCTGGCCTTGTCGTCGACGGTGCCGGCGACGCGCACGACCCGCTTGCCGGACAGGTAGTACGGCTGCGGAGCGTCGGCCGCGATCGCTCCCACCGTCGCCAGCGCGCCGAGCAGCACGGCGGCGGCGCCCCACGCCCGCGGGTTCACGGCGTCCTCCCTTCGGCCAGCGCGCCCAGCACGTCGTCGCCGGGGATCCCGTTCCAGACCTTCACGATCGTCCCGTCCTCGACCAGGAAGCTGCGCGGCAGCCGGCGGTAGAACGGCTTCAGCATCGACTGCGGCGCGTCGCGGACCTCGAAGGCCGGTCCGGCCGTCCACTGGAACTCGTTGGCCAGCGCGTCGTCCTTCTTCGCCATCCCGAAGACCGCGTCGGGCCGGGCCAGCGCCAGCTTCTCGTTGACGCGCGCGATCGCCGCGCGCGTCGGCTCGTCGGCCCGGTCGAGGAGCAGCACCAGCCGCGTGCCGTCCTGCAGCTCCGGGATGATCTCGTCGATCCGGAGCGAAGCGATGGTCACGCCCGGCTTGAGCCGGGTCGCGAGATCGTCCAGCGGCAGCGACGGCGCGGCCAGCGCGAAGGCGCCGAAGACCAGGGCGGCGGCGGCGGCGAGCAGGGTGCGCCAGCCGGACCGCAGCTCCCGCGGCCGCCCCAGGAAGGCGAGCAGCGCGAGGCCCGACAGCACCGCGTCGCGGGCCAGCGCCTGTCCCGGCGAGGAGGCGATCAGGTTGCCGAAGCAGCCGCAGGAGGAGGCCTCCTGCGAGGGGTACAGGTAGGTCCAGGCCGAGAGGGCGAGGAAGAAGAGCATCAGCAGCGCGGCCGGGACCAGGACGAGCGGGCGGCGCAGGTTCAGGACGAGGCAGACCCCGAGCGCGGCCTCGAAGGCGATCACCGCCACGCCGGCCCAGTAAGCGAGCGCGGCGGGCATCAGGCCGCGTTCGACGATCAGCTGGGCGAACCCCTCGGGATCGAGCGCCTTGGCCCAGGCCGAGAAGATCAGCACGAGGCCGAGCAGGACGGCGCTGACCGTCCCCACGATCGCCGTCGCACGCGAGCGCGTGTCGTCCGTCACAGGAACCCTCCGCCGGGTGGCCCGACAGGGTACGGCGCGCCCCCGGGGCGCGGCAAACGGCGGGCTCCCGTGCGGCCGGCGGGCCGCTGCGCGAGCGCCCGGCCCGGCCGCCGGACCGTTTCACCCGCTGCGGTCCAGCTGCCGGTAGGAGACCGCCTCCGCGACGTGCCCCCGCAGGACCTCCGCGCACCCGGCGAGGTCCGCGATCGTGCGCGCCACGCGCAGCACGCGGTCGTGCGCGCGAGCCGACAGCCCGAGCCGCTCCATCGCGTCTTCCAGCGTCGCCCGGGCGGCCGCGCTCACCCCGGCGCTGCGCTCCAGCGCCCGGCTGCGCAGCTGCCCGTTCCACGCCGTGCCGGTCTCGGCAGCGCGCCGCTCCTGCGCCGCCCGCGCCAGCGCGATGCGCGCCCGGACCACGGCGGAAGCCTCCCCCGGCGCCGCGCGCGACAGCTCCGCGGGGCGCACGGCGGGGACCGCGACGTGGAGGTCGATCCGGTCGTAGAGCGGACCCGAGATCCGCGCCCGGTAGCGCGCGCGCGCCGCCTCGCCGCAGCGGCAGCCCCGCGTGCCGCTCCCCTGCCAGCCGCAGGGACAGGGGTTCATCGCCGCCGCCAGCAGGAACCGCGCCGGGAAGAGCGCGCTGCCGCGCGCCCGGACCACCGCCACGCGGCCGTCCTCCAGCGGCTGCCGGAGCGCCTCGAGCGCGCCGCGCGGGAACTCCGGCAGCTCGTCGAGGAAGAGCACGCCGTGCGTCGCCAGCGAGACTTCTCCCGGGCGCGGCGGGCTGCCGCCGCCGACCAGGCCCGGGACCGAGATCGAGTGGTGCGGCGCGCGGAACGGCCGGACCTCGATCAGCCCCGAGCCGGGCGGGACGAGGCCCGCCGCGGAGTGGATTCGCGTGACCTCGAGCGCCTCCTCGCGCGTGAGCGGCGGCAGCACCGAGGGCAGGCGCCGCGCCAGCATCGTCTTGCCCGCCCCGGGTGGGCCGACGAGCAGGATGTTGTGCCCCCCGGCGGCCGCGACCTCCAGCGCGCGCCGCGCGGCGTGCTGCCCCTTCACCTCCGCCAGGTCGGCCCCTTCCTCCGCGGCGGCGCGCGCGCCCGGGGTCCAGGGCGCGACCGCCGCGCGGTCGCCGCACGCGGCGCGCACCGCGTCGCCGAGCGTGCGCACCGCGAGGATCTCGATCCCGCCGACCTCGGCCGCCTCGCGGGCCGCCTCGGGCGGGACGAGGACCCCGGCCAGCCCGCGCCGCTGCGCGGTGAAGGCCGCCGAGAGCGTGCCGCGCGCCGGGCGCAGCTTCCCGTCGAGGCCGATCTCGGCGTAGGCCAGCAACCGGCGCAGCGGGGCCACCAGCGCGGGCTGCTCGAGCGCGGCGACGGCCAGCGCCATCGGCAGGTCGAGCCCGGCGCCGCTCTTGCGGAACCCGGCCGGGGCGAGGTTCAGGATCACCGGCTGCTCGCCGGCCCCGCGCGGCCAGAGCCCCGCCGACTGCAGCGCGACCTTCAGCCGCTCGCGGGCCTCGCGCACGTCGGCCTCCGCCTGCCCGACGATCGCCGAGCGCGGCACGCCGACCGCGTGCGCCGCCTGGACCTCGACCAGCACGGCGTCGATCCCGTGGAGCGCGGCGCCGTACGAGCGTGCGACGATCAGTTCGCTGGCCATGCGTCGAGGGTAGGACCGACGGCGGGAGGACGCGCCCGCGGACGGGGCCGACCGTCCCGGTCGCGGGAGCGGCGGGCGTACAATCGGGCGGTTCGGCGGAGGGGGAGTCGTGTCCGATCAGGCCTCGCCACTTGGCGGCTTCTTCCTGTTGGTCGTGCTCTTCTTCATCGGGCGCTACTTCTGGGAGATGCACCGCCCCAAGCCGCCGTCGATGATGCCTCTCTCCTCCCTCGCCGACGACTCCGGCACGCCGCTGCCGGACGGCTCCTCCGATCCCGCCTCATCGGACCCGGCCGCGCGCGCAGCCCGGCTCGACCAGGCCCGCCCTGTGCTCACCCGGGAGTTCGAGCAGATCCAGACGCTCGACGAGTTCCTCGACCGGCCGCCGGTGGTCGAGGTCGTCCAGTGGCTGGGCTCGCCGGACTGGAGCGCCGAGGAGCTGTTCGAGCTCTACACCGGCCAGCACCTGCTCGTGGCCTGCGCCGCGACGCGCGCCCTGGCCCTGCGCCCCGACGGGGCGACGGTCACCGGGCGGATCCGCGACACGATGAGCCGCTATCACAACTGGACGCGGATTCTCGCGCTGCGGCTGCTCGACACCCACGTTCCGCCGCCGGCGCCGCTGGTCGGGCCGATCCTGGCGGCGATCGACGAGAGCTGGAGCCACGACGACGGGATCGGGCTGCTCGCCAGCTACGCCCGCTCGCGGGCCGCGCGCGGCGAGTGGCTGACCTTCGGCGGCGCGCTCGACGGGGCCTCGCGGAGCCGGATCGACCTTGCCGCGCAGTACGCCGAGAAGCTGGGCGAGGTGGCGGAGCCGCTGCGCGAGGAGCTGCGCGCCGTGCGCGCGCAGGTCGTGGACGAGACCTTCCTGGAGTCGTTCGGCCGGATCTGGCCCGGGGGCGGGTCGCCGGCCGGCCCGGCGATCGTCCGGCACGCCGCGCTGGCGGCCGAGGCCGACGCGATCGAGCGCGCCCTGACCGCCGATCCGCCGCGCTCGGTCCTGCTCGTCGGCGAGCTGGGGGTCGGCAAGACCAGCCTGGCGCGGGTGGCGCTCGAGCGCCTGCAGCAGTCCGGCTGGACGGTCTTCGAGGCCGCTCCCGAGGAGCTGAACGCCGACCAGAAGTTCGTCGGCGCGCTCGAGGGGCGGGTGCAGCAGCTGGTCCGCGAGATCGACCGGCGCAAGCGCGTGGTCTGGCTGATCCGCGACTTCCCCGCCCTGGCCTGGACCGGCGTCTCGATGCAGTCGGCGACCAGCGCGCTCGACATGCTGCTGCCGGTGATCGAGCGCGGCGACATCGTCGTGCTCGGGACCGCCGGGCCGGCGATGCACGAGCGGATGCTGCTGGCCAAGCCGCGGGTGCGCACGGCGGTCGAGGAGCGGCGGATCGCTCCGCTCGACCGCGAGGCGACGCTCGAGCTGGTCGGGGCGTGGCTCGCCGCCGAGCGGGCGCGCGGCGCCGCTCCGCCGGTCCCCGATGCGCTGCTGCGCGAGGCCTGGAACCTGACGCGGCAGTACGTCGCCGAGGCCGCGCCGCCCGGGAACCTCTTCCGCCTCGTCCACGGGGCGCTGCGGGGCCGCGCGGCCGCCGCCCTCGGCCCCGAGGCCGCGCCCCTCGCGCCGGACGAGCTGATCGCCGCGCTGTCCTCGATGACCGGGCTCCCGGCGGCGCTGCTCGACGAGCGCGAGCGGCTCGACCTGGCCGCGCTGCGGCAGCACTTCGAGGAGCAGGTCGTCGGCCAGCCGGAGGCGATCGACTGCCTCGTCGAGCGGCTGGCGATGGTCAAGGCCGGCGTGACCGACCCGACCCGCCCGCTCGGCGTCTTCCTCTTCGTCGGGCCGACCGGCACCGGGAAGACCGAGATGGCGAAGGCCCTCTCGGCGTTCGTCTTCAGCGACGCCGCGCGGATGATCCGGCTCGACATGAGCGAGCTGGCGCACCACGACGCGATCGGACGGATCGTCGGCGAGCCGCACCCCGATCCGGGCCAGGTGGCGCTGGTCGACCAGGTCCGGATGCAGCCCTTCTCGCTGCTGCTGCTCGACGAGTTCGAGAAGGCCCACCCCGCGGTCTGGGACCTCTTCCTGCAGGTCTTCGACGACGGCCGCCTGACCGACCGCCGCGGCCGGATGGCCGACTTCCGCCACACGATCATCATCATGACCTCGAACCTGGGGGGCCAGGTTCCGGCCGGCTCGACGGTCGGCTTCACCGACGACAGCGGGCGGTTCAGCGCGGCCTCGGTCGAGCGCGCGGTGGCCCGCGCCTTCCGCAAGGAGTTCCTCAACCGGATCGACCGCGTCGTCGTCTTCCGCCCGCTGACGCGCGAGACGATGCGCGAAGTGCTCAAGAAGCAGCTGCGCGAGAGCTTCAACCGCCGCGGGCTGCGCAACCGCCAGTGGGCGGTCGAGTGGGACGACGCGGCGCTCGAGTTCCTGCTCGAGCGCGGCTTCACCGTCGACCTCGGCGCGCGGCCGCTGCAGCGCGCGATCGAGCGCTACGTGCTGGCCCCGCTGGCGCGGACGATCGTCGATCGCGAGGTGCCGCACGGCGACCAGTTCCTGTTCGTGCACCGCGAGGGGGACGGCCTGTCGGTCGAGTTCGTCGACCCGGACGCGCCGGCCCCGCTGACCGCCCCATCGGCGCTGGAGGCGCGCGCCGGTGCGGCCCCGGGCGCACCGGCCGAGGAGTCCGACCTCGAAGCGCTCGCCGCGCGGCTCGAGGCGCTCACGGAGCGCGTGCGCGGCACGGCCTGGCGCAACGCCCAGCGCGGCGAGCTCGAGCTGACCGGGCTCGACGCCTTCTGGACCTCCCCCGAACGCTTCGCGATCCTCGACCGGATCGAGTACCGCGACCGGATCGGCCACGCGCTGCAGTCGGCCCAGTCGCTGCTCTCGCGCCTGCGCGGCAGCGGCGGAGCGGGGCGCGGGCGCGGCCCCGCGCCGCAGGTCGAGCGGCTCGTGCAGCGCCTGCGGCTGCTCGAGACGGCGTGCGACGACGTCGAGCAGGAGCGCCCGCACGACGCCTTCGTGTCGATCGAGGCGACCTCCGACGCGGGGCGCAAGCCGCCGCCCGAGGCGCTCGCCTTCGCCCGGCGGCTGGGCGAGATGTACCGCCGCTGGTCCGACCGGAGCGGGATGCGCCTGGCCGAGCTGGACCGCGCCCCGGACGGCGCGGCGGGCTACCGGCTCGTGCTCTCCGTCTCCGGGCTCGGCGCCCACGCGCTGCTGGCGCCGGAGGACGGCTGGCACCTCTACGAGGTGCCGTCGGGCAAGGGGCACGAGTTCGACCGCTGGCCGATGCGGGTGCGGATCGCGCCGCAGCCGCCCGAGCCGCCGCACGTGCGGGGGATCGATCTCGCGGAGCAGGCGCGCCGCGCGCTGGCCGAGGTGCCGACGGTGACGGGGACGATCGTGCGCCACTACCGCGAGGCGCCTTCCCCGCTCGTGCGCGACCACGTCCGCGGCTACCGCACCGGACGCCTCGATTTCGTGATGGGGGGGAGTTCGACCGGGTCGCGACGAACGAGGACTAGCGGCTACTTCGCGATGTTGAGCGCGGTCCCGGGGGTCAGCACGGTGTCGCGTGCGATGTCGTTGGCGGCGCAGATCTTCTCGATCGTCGTGCCGTAGCGCTGCGCGATCCGGAACAGCGTCTCGCCCTTGCGCACGACGTGGACGGTGGCGACGCGCGCCTCGGCCCGCCGCTCGCTCGCATCGGCCGGCGCCGCCGCGGACCGCCCGGTCCCCGGCACGTTCAGCCGCTGCCCGACCTTGATCGTCGACTTCGCAGTCAGCCCGTTGGCCTTCAGCAGCTGGTCCACGCCGACACCGTAGCGGCGCGCGATCGCGGAGGCGGTCTCGCCCGGCACCACCCGGTGGGTCGCGGCGCGGCCCGAGGCCGGCGCGGACGTCCCGCGCGAGCTGCGGCTCGACGCGACCGCCGTCCCCGGCGCCGAGACCTTCAGGCTGTTTCCAGCCACGACCTTCGTGGAGTGGCCCATCCCGTTCCAGCGCTGCAGGCTCTTCACGCTGACGCCGTAGCGCTGCGCGATCGTGCCGAGCGTCTCGCCGGAGCGGACCTTGTGCGTGCGGGACGGCCCGCGGACCGTTTCCGCCTCATCGTCGGCCAGGCTGGCGACGTCCACGCTGCCGCGCGGGACGACCAGCACCTGGCCCGCCGCGAGGCGCGACTTCTTGCCGAGGCCGTTGGCGGCGCGCAGCGCGCTGGTGCTGACCCGGTAGCGCCGCGCGACCGACGAGACCGTCTCGCCGCGACGGACCCGGTGCTCGAGCTGGGCCACGCGCTGCTCGGGCGGGATCTGCGCCAGGCGCTCGGCGAAGCCGGCACTGGCCCCGACCGGTACCTTCAGCAGGTAGGTGCGGCCGGGGGGGGTGATGCCGCGCCGCAGGTCGGGGTTGAGGTTGCGCAGCATCGCGGGATCGGTCTGGGCCACGGCGGCCAGCGTCTTGAGGTCGGCCGAGAACGGGACCGGGACGACTTCGTAGACGACCGGGTCCTGCAGGTCGACCCAGGCGAAGCCGAAGCGCCTGGGATCCTTGGCGATCACGGTCGCGGCCTGGATCGCCGGGACGTAGTTGCGGGTCTCGGGGCGCAGCGTGCTGCGCTGGGCGAGGAGCCAGAAGTCGCGGGTCCCGGTCTGCGCGATCGCGCCGCGGATCCGCCCCTCGCCGGCGTTGTACGAGGCCAGCGCCAGGTTCCAGTCGCCGAACTCGGAGTAGAGGTCGCGCAGGTAGCTCGCCGCGGCGCGGCAGGCCTTCTCGGGGTCGGCCCGCTCGTCGAGCCAGGTGTCGATCGTCAGCCCGTAGCGGCGCCCCGTCCCGGGGATGAACTGGAACATCCCCCGCGCCTGGGCGCGCGAGAGGGCGTGCGACTGGAAGGCGCTCTCGATGTGGGCCAGGTAGACGAGGTCCTGCGGGACCCCCTCCTCGGCGAAGATCTTCCGGAAGCGCTCGACGTAGCCGCCGGAGCGCTCGAGGCTGCGGGCGAACCAGTCGCGCAGCCGGCCGGAGGAGAGCGCCTCGAGCCAGGCCACCGTCTGGTCGTTGAGCTGGATCGGCCAGTCGGGCTGGACGCCGCGGGCGGCCTGGTCGACCTCGCCGACGTGGTCCGGGTCGAGCGACGGGCCGGGGCCGTCGAGCATCTCCTCGCGCTCGGCCGCCAGCTCGCCGTCCGACTCGGGGAGCGAGTCCTCGTGCAGCGCGGCCTCAGCCTCGGCCCGGTCCTGCTCGGCCGCGATCTGCTGGATCCGCTCGCCGAACGACGGGTCGTCCGAGGCGAAGGGGGTCAGGACGTCGATCGCGCGGTCCCACGACTGCGAGGCCTGGTCGATCAGCCCGAGCCGGGCCTGCTCGCGGGCGAGGAGGACGAGGCTGGCCGCGTCGCTCAGCGCGTCCTCGCGCGAGTGGGCCGGGGCGTTGACGCCGGTGCGGGAGGAGCCGGCGTGGGGCGCACTCCCGACGTCGGGAGCGACCCGCGGCCCGCTGGCGCAGGCGCCGATGAGCGACAGGGCGGCGATCAGGCCGGAAGCCCGCGCCAGCGTCCTCGCCCTAGCGGCTCTCCTTTGCGATGGAAACAATGCTCCTCATCCTGGTCTGATCTGCCAGAATGCGCGCCCGGTTGTGGGTAATTTAGGCCGCCCTTTCCCGCGGTGTCAACAAACCGGACGCCTTTTCTGCGGCGCGAGTTGACCCTGCCCCCCGGCCCGCCTAATCTGGCCGCCGCCCGTAACCCGGGCAGTCCGGGAGGATCCATCCGATGAACGCGCCCAAGAACCCCCTCGGCCTCGGCGGGCCGGCGCCCTCCGAGACCGCCGGCAAGGACAAGGTCTCGACCCTGCGGAACACCATCGACCAGATCGAGAAGCAGTTCGGCCGCGGCTCGATCATGCGCCTCGGCAGCACCGCCCACGTCGACGTCCAGGTCATCCCGACCGGCTCGATCTCGCTCGACTGGGCCCTGGGGATCGGCGGGATGCCGCGCGGCCGGGTGGCCGAGATCTTCGGGCCGGAATCGTCGGGCAAGACGACGCTTGCGCTGTCGGTCGTGGCCAACGCCCAGAAGGCCGGCGGCTGGGCCGCCTACATCGACGCCGAGCACGCGCTCGACAAGGACTACGCCGCGCTGCTGGGCGTGGACGTCGACAACCTGCTGGTCTCGCAGCCCGACAGCGGCGAGCAGGCGCTCGAGATCACCGAGATGCTGATCACCTCCGGCGCGCTCGACGTGCTGGTCATCGACTCGGTCGCGGCGCTGGTGCCGAAGGCGGAGCTGGAAGGCGAGATGGGCGACTCGCACGTCGGCCTGCAGGCCCGGCTGATGAGCCAGGCGCTGCGCAAGCTGACCGGCGTCGTGGCCCGCTCGAACACCTGCCTGATCTTCATCAACCAGCTGCGCGAGAAGATCGGCGTGATGTTCGGCAACCCCGAGACCACGACCGGCGGCCGCGCGCTCAAGTTCTATGCCAGCCAGCGGATCGACATCCGCCGGATCGGCTCGATCAAGGAGGGCGAGGACGTCACCGGCAGCCGGACCAAGGTCAAGGTGGTCAAGAACAAGCTCGCCGCGCCGTTCCGCCAGGTCGAGTTCGACATCATGTTCGGCGAGGGGATCTCGCGCGAGGGCGACCTGCTCGACCTCGGGATGGCCCACAAGGTCGTGGCCAAGTCCGGGGCCTGGCTGTCGTACGGCGAGACGCGGCTCGGCCAGGGGCGCGAGAACGCGCGCCAGACGCTCAAGGACAACCCCGACGTCGCGCGCGAGATCGAGGGCAAGCTGCGCGACATCCTGGGGCTCGTGAAGAAGCCGGAGGCGGGCGCGGCCGGGGCCGCCGGAGCCACGGGCGCCGACGCCGCGGCCCGGGTGGACGCCAAGACCGAGGCCCGTGCGGCCGCCGACAAGCCCGCCCCGCCGGCGCCCGAAGCGGCGCGGCGCCGGCCTGGAGCCAACGCCTGACGCGGGATCTTCCAGCCGGGAGCGAAGCGGGGCCGCGTCTCGTACCGCGGAGCGTGCGGGCGCGCCTCGCCCTGCTCACGGTCCTGGTCGGACTGGCCGCGCTGGCGGCGGTCGGCGGGGGCTGGCAGTACTTCTTCGCCGTGGACGGGTCGGCCACGCTGGGCTTCGTGGCCCAGCCGGTGGGCGGCCGTTTCGTCGTCACCGAGATCGCCGAGACGACGACCTGGAAGCGGCCGACCCAGGCCTCGGTCGCGGGACTCCGCCCGGACGACGTCCTGCTCGCGGCTTACGACGCCGACGGACGCGGCGGCCCGGTCCGCGGGCTCGCGGCGCTGGGCGACGTCGTCCGGCGCACCGGGCTGCGCCCGTGGACGCTGGTCGTCGCGCGGCCCGACGCGTCGGGCACCCCGCGCGAGGTGACGCTGTCGCTGGTCCCGACCGCGCCGCCGCGCAGCTTCACCCGGCTGCTGCTGCTGGTGCTGCTGCGGATCGTCGTCCCGCTGCTGACGATCGGCGGTGCGGCCTTCATCGGCTTCTCGCGCCCGGGCAACGACCTGGCGTTCCTGGCCAGCCTGGTGCTGCTGGGGACCGCGGCGCTGGTCGGGGTGAACGCCTTCTCGCTCCCGCCGGGACTGCGCGAGGCGGCGCTGATCTTCAGCGCCGTCGGGGTTCTTCGCGCCCTTCCTGCTGTTCGCTTTCTTCCTGCGCTTCCCGCGCCGGGTGCGCCTCGACGAGCGCTGGCCGTGGCTCGAGGTACGCGCTGTTCGCGCTCGTCGGGCTCGAGGTCGCCTATGCCCTGGTGAGGACGGCCTTCGTCACCTACGACGTCGCGCGGGACCCGCTGGCCGCGCTCGGCCCGCGGGTGCTGACCCTCGAGGAGACGATCGGCCGGATCTCCACCGCGCTGACGGTCCTGCTGATCGGGCTCTCGGCGGGCGTGCTGGTCAGCAACCTGCGGCACCTCGAGAGCCCGGGCGAGCGGCGCCGCATGCGCGTGCTGCTGGTCGGGCTGCTGGTGGCCTTCGTGCCGCTGGTCGTGCTGACGACGTTCCAGGCGATCACCGGCGACGCCCCGACCTGGACCGTCTTCGTCGCGGTGGCGACGATCTGGCTCTTCCCCGCCGCCCTGATCTACGTCGTGCTGCGCGACCGGGTCTTCGGCCTGCGCCGGATCCTGCGGCGCGGCCTGCAGTACACGCTGCTCTCCTCCGGCATCGTGCTGCTCGGCGGAGCGATCTTCGGCCTGACCTACGCCTTCGCCTCGCCCTGGATCGCGCACCAGCTTCCCGACACCTGGAGCGGGATCGCCTCCGGCGTGTCGCTGCTGTTCGCGATGGCGGTCGCGCTGGGGATGCGCGGGGTCTACCGCCGCGTCATGCCGTCCGTCGACCGGGCCTTCTTCCGCGACCAGTACAACGCCCAGCGGGTGCTGGGGGAACTCGGGGCCGCGGCCCGTCAGCTCGTTCCCCAGCCGGCGCGCCTGCTCGAGACGGTCGCGGAGAAGATCCAGGACGCGCTGCACCCCGACCACGTCGCGATCTTCCTGCACGCCGACGCGACGCCGTGGATGGCCAACGGCACGGGGCGCGCGCCGGGGCCGGCGTCCGACGCGTCGATCTGCCTGATCCACGCCACCGCCTCGGCCGAAGGGCGCTGGGTCTTCCGCGGCGAGGACCTCGACGCGGAGGACGCGCAGCCCGCGCCGCCGGCGCTCGTCGCCGCGCTGGAGACGATCCCGGCCGCGGAGCGCGACGCCTTCGACATCACCGCGGCGGGGGCGGCGTGGCGCCGGGCGCGCGGCCAGGCGACGCTGATCCTGCCGTCCGAGGACGCGACGGCGCGGTTCCTGGAGCGGCACAACGCGCGCGTGATCGTCCCGCTGGCGACGAGCGAGCGCGTGATCGGCTTCCTCGTGCTGGGCGAGAAGCTCTCCGAGGAGCCGTACACCCGCGACGACCGCGAGCTGCTGTCCGCGGTCGCGGCCCAGGTCGCGATCGCGCTCGACAACGCGCGCCTGGTGGGCGAAGTCGCCGAACGCCAGCTGATGCGGCGCGAGCTGGAGATCGCGCAGGAGGTCCAGGCCCAGCTCTTCCCGCAGTCGCGGCCGGAGATGGCGACGCTCGAATACGGCGGCCTGTGCCGCGCGGCCCGCGGGGTCGGCGGCGACTACTTCGACTTCATCGCGGTCGCGCCGGACCGGCTGGGGATCGCGATCGGCGACGTCGCCGGCAAGGGGATCTCGGCGGCGCTGCTGATGGCGACGCTGCAGGGGGCGCTGCGCAGCCACGCGCCGCTGCGCGGTGCGGCGCTCTCGGAGCTGCTGGCCGACATCAACCGGCTGATGTACGGCTCGGTCTCCGGCGGCCGGTTCGCGAGCTTCTTCTACGGCGTCTACGACGACGCGCGCCGCACGCTGATCTACGCCAATGCCGGCCACAACCCGCCGCTGGTCGTCCGGCCCGCGCGGGCCGGCCGGCCGGCCGAAGTGCTGCGGCTCGAGCCGACCGGGATGGTGGTCGGGATCCTCCCCGACGAACGCTACGAGCAGCGCGAGCTGGCGCTCGCGGCGGGCGACACGCTGGTCGTCTACACCGATGGCGTGACCGAGGCGCAGCGCGCGGACGGCGAGCAGTTCGGCGAGGAGCGGCTGACCGAGCTGGCGACGGTGCTCGCGGAGCGGCCGGTGCGCGAGGTGACCGCGGAGATCCTGGCCGCGATCGACGCCTTCGTCGGCGACGTCCCGCAGCAGGACGACATCACCCTGATCGTCGGGCGGGTCCTGCTGACGGCTCCGCCCGGACGCCGGTCCCTGGCGGACGGCTCGGGCCGGTACGGAAACCGGTCCCACGGCGGATGCGTGAGCGGACTGCAGGGATCTCCCCCTCCGTGACGGCCCGCAGGGCGCGCGCCGCTCCCCGCCCGTACAGAGAGCCCCCTCGAATGCACAGTCGGCGACAGAGAAGGGGGTCGAATGCACATGCCCTGGCCGAGGACCGCCTCGAACGCACCCGCCGGCGGCTGGAGGGCCCGGAATCGCACGCCTCGGGCCGCAACCGGGCCGTGCCGCGCGACCATGCGACCCGCCATCGCTTCCGGAAAGCCAAAGGTGTGCGTTCGATCCCCTTCTCTGTCGCCGACTGTGCATTCGAGGGGGCTCTCTGTCGGCGGTCCGCGATCCGCGCGCGTTCCCCGTTCGCGGCAGCGTGACCGGACGGGTCGGCTTCCCGGCCGGCCCGCGCGACGGGATCCGGACTCCGCGCCGCGCCGATCGGCGTTCCCGGCCCGACGGATCCGCGCCCCATCCCTTGACGCTCCCCGGCCCCGGCGGCACAATCCCGCGTCTCGACACCGTGCCCAGGTAGCTCAGTTGGTAGAGCACGTGACTGAAAATCACGGTGTCGGCGGTTCAATTCCGTCCCTGGGCACCAATCAGGTCAACAACTTACACCCGGGATGCAGGCCGGATCGCGCGCCCCTCGCTCCGCCCGCGCAACCTCCCGGCGCGCCGCCGAAGGCCCGCGCGAGAACCGGTGCCCGACGCCCGCGCGGGGTATCCTCCACCCGTGTCACGGTGCGCCGGAACGCGCCGAAGCGGGAGACCGGGTCATGCTCAAGTCGGAACTGCTTCGCGACGATCGCATCCTGATCCTCTCGCCCGAGGGCCCGCTCGCGGCGGCGGACTTCGCGCGCATCGCCGCCGAGGTCGACCCGTTCATCGAGGCGTCGGGCTCGCTCCACGGGCTGATGATCGACGCCACGGGGTTCCCCGGCTGGGAGGACTTCGCGGCGCTGGTCGCCCACCTGAAGTTCGTGCGTGACCATCAGCAGAAGATCGAGCGCGTGGCGGCGGTGGCGGACGGCGCCGTGCTCGCCGCCCTGCCGCGGATCGCCAACCACTTCCTTCACGCCGAGGTCCGGCATTTCGACCACGCCGATCGCGACGCCGCACTGGCGTGGCTTCGCTCCCGGCGCGGCTGACGGCGCGCGGCCGGAGACGGGGAGCCGTTCGCTGAGCATCGTCCGGAGGATCGGAGCCGTCGCGGCGGGCGCCCTCGCGCTGCTCGCGGCCGCGCCGTGCGCCGACGCCGCGCAGACGGTCGTCGTGCTCACCGACGGCCAGCGGATCCAGGCCGTCGAGGCGACCCGCAACGGCGACGTCGTCGAGATCCAGCTCGCGACGGGCGACCTGCTGTCGTACCCGTCGTCGTCCGTGGCCTCGATCGAGCTCTCCGCCGATGCCGTGCCGACCGCACCGCCGCCGCCGATCTCCGGCCCGGTGCTTCCCTACACGCCGCCACCACCCGCGGGCGAGAACAAGCCGATCTCCGGTCCGGCGCTCACCTTCCCCAAGCCTCCCGACGGGGCCCCCAGGCCGATCTCCGGCCCGGTGATCAACGCCCCGACGGTCGCGCAGCAGCAGGCCGTCTTCACCAGTCCCTACCAGCCGCGGGCGCCGATCATCGACCCGACCTGGCAGCCGACCAACGCCTTCGATCCGAACGCCGACGTGCTGGCCGGCAGCCGCACCCAGTGGAGCAAGCCGATCATCGACCCGACCTGGACCCCGACTCAACGCCTTCGACCCGAATGCCGACGTGATGGCCGGCAGCCGCACCCAGTGGAGCAGGCCGATCATCGACTCGTCGTGGCAGCCGACCAGTGGCTTTTCGCAGTGACCGGGCGCGGACGCGCCGCCGACTCGGCGCGCCGCCGCCCGGAGAACCAAGGAGAATCAGCATGCGTTCCAGCCGCCTGACCGTCCCGACCGTGATCGCCGCCGCGCTCTCCGCCGCGCTCGCCACGGCCGGCGCCGCTCCACCCGCCTCCGAGGAGGTCGCCGAGCTCACGCGCCGCGTCGACGGCGCGGTCGCGACGGTGCGCAGCGCCTCCGGCAGCGCGGGATCGGGCGTGCTGCTCGACGCCGAGGGACACGTCGCGACCGCCGCGCAGCTGGTGCCCCCGGGGTCGGCGATCGAGGTCGAGCTGGGCGGCGTGAACTACCCGGCGCGGCTGCTCTCGCGCCAGACGCTGGCCGACCTCGCCGTGCTGCAGCTCGAGCGCCTGCCCGAGAAGCCGGCGCCGGCGCCGATCACCGATCCCGTCGCGCCCGAGCTCGGTAGCCGGGTCGTGGTGATCGCCGCCGCGACCACCGGCGCGCACGCGCTCTCGGTCGGCCACCTGGCCTCGCGCCGCTCGGCCAACATCATCTATGCGGGGCTGGCCAAGGCCGAACTGCTGGAGAGCGACGCCGTCCACCCGGGCCAGCTGGGCGCGCCGATGTTCGACATGGCGGGACACCTCGTCGGCGTCGTGACCGGGGTCCCGACCCGCACCCCGGCCACCTCCGGCTACGCCGTGGCGGCCGCCACGCTGCGCCGGATCGTCACCGAGGGGATCCCCTGGTCGGGACTGGAAGCGATGCTGATCAAGTCGGAGTTCGCCGGGATCCTCAACCTGCCGCAGTCGGCGGGGCTGCTGGTGCAGCACGTCGTGCCCGGCTCGGCGGCGGAGAAGATGGGGCTGCGCGGTGGGACCGTGCCGGCGACGATCGCGGGCGACCGACTGACTCTCGGCGGCGACGTCATCCTGTCGATCGGCGGGGTCAGCGTCGCGGACCCCGACGGGGGCGAGAAGATCGTCGCCCTGCTGCGGCAGATGAAGCCGGGAATGCCGCTCACCACCGTCGTCCTGCGGCAGGGGCAGAAGATCGAGCTGAAGCTCGAGCGGTAGCCGAACAACGCGCGCGCGGGCGAGGACCCCGCGCCGGCGGCGCGGGCGTGCCTGGGACTGCTGCGAGGGTAAATCGCCAGACGGCGGCTACCGGTCCCGCCGATCATCGCCCAGCTCGCGGAGCAGTTGCGTGAGCGGTACCACGGGGAGGCGCGGCGGCGAGAGCTGCGCGCGCGGCGGTACCAGTTCCGCGACGACGCGACCGTGGTTCGTCACGAACACGGTCTCCCCGCTCCCCGCGAGCCGGACGTACTCGGTGAGCCGCCGCTTCAACACCATGATCCCAACCACGCGCATGTTCGGATTGTAACGGCTCCGGGAAACGCCGGCCCGCACGCTGCGCCGATCCCGGCCCGGCCCTCTACAATCCCCCCCGTGACCGCGCTCACGATCGACACCCTGAAGCCCGCAGACTGGCCGGCCGTGGCGGCGATCCTCGCCGAGGGAATCGCGACCGGCTCGGCCACGTTCGAGACCGCGGTCCCCCCCTGGGAGGACTGGGACGCCGCGCACCTCCCCGCCCCGCGGCTCGTCGCCCGGGACGCGGACGGGAGCGCGCTCGCGTGGGCCGCGCTGGTTCCCGCCTCGCGCCGCGCCTGCTACGCCGGCGTCGCCGAGCTGTCGATCTACGTCGCAGCCCGGGCCCGCGGCCGCGGTACCGGCCGCGCACTGCTCGAGGCGCTGGTCCGCGCGGCGGAGGCCGCCGGCTTCTGGACGCTGCAGGCCGTCGTCTTCCCCGAGAACGCCGCCAGCGTTGCGCTGCACGAGCGCTGCGGCTTCCGGCTGGTCGGCCGCCGCGAGCGGATCGCGCGGATCGGCGGGCGCTGGCAGGACACGCTGCTCTACGAGCGGCGGGCGTGACGGCGGGCCGCGGCGGCCCTCACGATCCCGTGCAGAGCGCGCGGACCTGCTCCCCGTCGCGCAGCACGCCGACGTAATAGTCCATCAGCGTCCGCGCAAAGGCCTGCTCGCCGGCGGGGACGAGCGGCCCGGCGTCGCGCAGCCAGCCGTCGATGCAGGCCTCCCCTGCCGCGTCGGACGCGGCGCAGGCCAGCAGGCGGTCGAACGCCTTGCGGTAGCGCTCGAAGCCGGCCCGGTCCAGCGGCGCGCCGTGCCCCGGAACGAGCAGCTTGAAGTCCACCTGCGCGAGACGGCCGAGCGCGGCCTTCCAGCCGCTCGGGCAGGCGGTGTCGAGCAGCGGGACCGGCAGCGTCACGAGGTCGCCGGCCACCAGCACGCGGCTCGCCGGATCGAAGACCCAGACGTCGCCGGCCGTGACCGCCGGCCCCTCGAGCCCGACGACCAGGCGCCGGCCCGCGATCGTCCGCTCTCCCGCCGCGCGCACCACCTCGTCCGGCCCCAGCGCCGCGCCGGCGTCGAGCAGTGCCAGCTCCGCCCGGAACGGCTCCTGTGCCTTCGCGTCGGGCGTCTCGGCGATCAGCTGCTCGAGCTGCCTGCGGTAGCGCGCGAGAAACCCGGTCCGGGCCCCCTCGAACGCGGCGCTTCCGTAGACCGTCAGCCCGGGATAGGCGCTCTTCAGCCGCGGGTTGCCGCCGACGTGATCGAGGTGCCAGTGGGTGTTGACGACCGCCACGACCGGCCGGCCCGCCGCCTGGACGGCCTCCAGGACCGAGCGCGCGTGCTCCGGGTGCCGCCCGGTGTCGATCACGATCAGCCCGCCGGTCGCGACGATCAGGACGGAGTTCCCGTCGGGCTGCCGGCCGGGGACGAAGGCGCCCGGAACGAGCTGGACCCCGGGGGCAAGCTCCGTCGCCGCGGGGCTGAACGGTGCGTACGCGAAGGCCACGAGCAGCGCGGTGGCCGCGAAGCGGGTCATCGGCGTCACCTCCGGCGGAGAGCCTGGCCGATCCGGCGACCGGCGTGAACGCTCTCCCGCCGAGCGGTCGCACGGCGGAAACAGGCGGCGCCCGCCGGGCCGGCCGGGAAGGCGGGGCGGAATCGGGCCGATCGGCCCCGCGGACCCCATATTCGCTCCACCGGCGCGTATAGAATCGCGCCGCGCCATTCCCGAGAAGGAGCTCGCATGACGCGTCGCCTCGCCCTCTCCCTCGTTGCCGGCCTGCTCGTCGCCGGTGTCGCGCTCCCGGCCGTCGCCGGCAACAACGTCGAGCTCACGCCGATCGTCGGCTACCGCTACGGCGGCTCCGCCCGCGAGACCTCGACCGGCATCGAGGCCAACATTCAGGGCTCGCTGGTCTACGGCCTGATCCTCGACATCAAGGCCCGCGAGGACGGGCAGTACGAGTTCATCTACACCCACCAGTCGACCGATCTCGACCTGAAGGACGGCTACGTGCCCTTCTACGAGGAGCCGGTGAAGATCGACACCGGCCTCACGATCGACACGATCCAGGCCGGCGGGCTGCTGTTCCTGAGCCCCAACCCGCGGGCGCGGCCGTACATCGTGCTCACGCTCGGCGCCTCGATGATCAGCCCGCAGGACCCCGACCTCTCCGGCGGCACTTTCTTCTCGGGCTCGTTCGGGGGCGGCTACAAGCTCTACCCCTCCGAGCACGTCGGCGTCCGGCTCGAGCTGCGCGGCTACGGCACGTTCGCCTCCGACAGTTCGGAGATCGCCTGCGGCGGCGGCGGCGGCGGCGGGGTCTGCTTCGTCGGCGCCAGCGGGACCGCGATCTGGCAGATCGAAGCCAGCGTCGGCCTGGTGCTGCGCTTCTGAGTGCGCCGTGAGCGAGCGCCCGTTCCGCCAGCGGCACGTCTTCGCGGTCAGCGACGCGACCGGCGCGACCTGCGAGATCGTGGTCCAGGCCGCGCTCTCCCAGTTCCAGGCGACCGAGGTGCTGCTCGAACGGGTGCCGTTCGTCCGGACCCCGTCGCAGATCGACGGGGTGCTCGAGCGCGCGGCCGTCGTGAACGGCGTGGTCGTCTACACGATGGTGCTGCCGGAGCTGCGGGAGGAGATGCTCGAGGGCGGGCGGCGGCTGGGGGTGCCGACGGTGGACATCCTCGGCCCGATCCTGACCCGGCTGTCCGACCACCTCGAGATCTCGCCCCTGTCGCAGCCGGGGCTGCTGCGGCACCTCGACCGCGACTACTTCCGGCGGATCGAGTCGGTCGAGTACACGATCCAGCACGACGACGGGCAGCGGCCCGATACGCTCGGCGGGGCGGAGATCGTGCTCGTCGGCGTATCGCGCACCTCGAAGTCCCCCGTCAGCCTCTACCTGTCGCTGCGCGGCTGGAAGGTCGCGAACGTCCCGCTGGTCGCCGGCGTCGAGCCGCCTTCCGAGCTGTTCGAGGTCGATCCCCGGCGGGTGCTGGGCTTCACGATCGACCCCGGGTTCCTGCGGCTGGTCCGCCAGGAGCGGGCGCGGCACCTCGGCATGGCCGCGCGGGACGCCTACGTCGACGAGGAGGCGATCCGCGCCGAGCTGCGGGCCGCCGAGCGGCTCTGTCACCAGCAGCGCTGGACCGTGCTGAACGTGACCGCGAAAGCGATCGAGGAGACGGCGTCGGAGGTGATGGCGACGATCCACGCCCGGACCGGCGAGCGGAAGGAGCCGGGGGGGCCGGATTAGCCCGGCGCCTCGTCCGGGCCGCGGGCTGCGGCGTGCGCCCCGCCAGGTCCGCCCCTAAACTAGCCCGTTCGCGTTGCGGGCGCCCGGTCGGTAGGGACCGCCCGCACCCTCAAGGAGATCGGACCATGCTTTCGACCCGCTCCGTACCCGTCCGCCCCGTCCTCTTCGCGCTGCTGGCGCTGGCCGTCGTCGCCACCGGTTGCGGCAAGCAGGGCGGCGACGCCCCGCCGCCCGCGGCTTCGAATCCCGGCTCGGCCCCGGCCGGCCAGGCCTCGCCTCCGCCCGCCATGCCCCCGTCGGGGGACCCGGGCCAGATGATGGCCGGCCCCCCGGCCGCGCTGCCCGAGGGGCACCCGCCGGTCGACGCGATGGGCGGCGCGCCGGGCGCGATGCCCACACCGCAGCTCGCCCCGCCCGCCCCCGGCACCGGCACCGGCCATGCCGGGCTGAGCTGGTCCGCGCCGGGCGGCTGGGAGTCGCAGGTCCCCTCGTCCGCGATGCGGCGCGCGCAGTACCGCGTGCCCGGCCCGGGCGGCGACGGCGAGTGCGTCGTCTTCTACTTCGGCCCCGGCGAAGGGGGCGATCCCAAGTCCAACGCCCTGCGCTGGGCCTCGCAGTTCCAGCCGGCCGGCGGGATGTCGCCCGAGCAGGCGCTGAAGATGGGCGAACTGAAGGTCGGCGAGATCCCGGTGATGACGGTCGAGGTGGCCGGCACCTACATGGGCGGCGGCGCGATGATGGGCGGCCCGTCCGCGCCGAAGTCGGACTACATGCTGCTGGGCGCCGTGGCGGAGGGACCGGACGCCAACTGGTTCTTCAAGTTCACCGGCCCGGCGAAGACGGTCGAGGCGCAGCGTGCCGCGTTCGGCGAGCTGCTGAAGTCGCTGAAGAAGGGTGCCTGACCGGACCGGAGAACGGCTCGCGCAGGTCACCCATGACGCCGTCCGGCACCCCGCGGGCGGCGTCTCGTTCTTTCTCCCGACCTTCGCTGGCGCCGTGACAGGTCCGTGACGCCCCGGTGGTGAGATGCCGCCGGTGATCGGACTTCCCGGGGGCAGTCCATCGCGGACCCGGTCTGGTAAGCTGGCGGTCGAGGCGTCCGCCCGGCGCAGGAGAGCGCGATGAGCCTTCCCGTGGTGAGCACGGAGATACGAGGGTTGCGGTCCGAGCGGCCGGTCAGCCATCTCTCCGTTTTCCTCGCCAACACCGCGGCCGAGATCGAGTCCGTCCTGACCCTGCGCTACGAGATCTTTGCCCACGAGTTCGGAGCCGACGTCTCCGGCTCCCGCCCGGGGATCGATGAGGACGAGTTCGACCCCCATTGCGGCCACCTGCTGGTGACCGACGACGACCTGGGCGAAGTTGTCGGCACCTACCGGATCCTGACCCCCGAGGGGGCGGCCGCGGCCGGCCGCTACTACTCGCAGGGGGAGTTCGACCTGGAGAATGTGATCCGGCCAGGACGCCGCGTGCTCGAGGTCGGCCGCTCGTGCGTCCACCGCGACTACCGCCACGGCGGGGTGATCGCGCTGCTGTGGTCGGGAATCGGCGCGGCGCTGCAGATGTACCGGACCGACTACCTGATGGGCTGCGCGTCCGTGCACGACGAGGACGGCGCGCGGGTCGGGGCGCTCTACAACCGCCTCGCGGAGCGCCACCTCGCGCCGGAAGCGGACCGGGTGCGGCCGCTCCAGCCGCTTCCGGGCTTCGACCCGGCGAGCCGCGCCGAGCCGGCCGAGTTGCCGGCCCTGCTCAAGGGTTACCTTCGGGCCGGCGCGACGATCGGCGGCGAGCCCTGCTGGGACCCCGCCTTCCACACCGCCGACTTCTTCATCTGGCTCGCCGCGCAGGCCATCACCGCGCGCTATCGGCGGCGCTTCACCGAGAAGCCGCGACCGATCGAATAGTTGAGCTCCCCTACGCCACGAGCCGGACGCGACCCGCGCGGAGGACTCTTCGTCCGCGCCGGCCGGCGCGCCTGGCGCGGGGCCCGCCTGATCTGGCTGATCCTGCTCGCGCTCTGGACCTGCTGGCACGTGCGCAGGATCTGGAAGCGGGGGCCGCGGGAGTTCGCCGAGAAGTGGGCGGAGGGAAAGCAGACCTGGTTCTTCATCCAGATCCTCGACGTCTTCCACCTCAAGGTGACCGACGAGGGGACCCCGCTCGCCCGCGGCCACCTCGCCGCCGCGAACCACGTCGCGCTGCTCGACATCCCGGCGATGTCCGCGGCCCACCGCGGGCTCTTCGTCGCCAAGGCCCAGATCGCCGAGTGGCCGATCCTCGGGTACATCATCGCGTCGGCGGGGACGATCTTCATCGCCCGCGAGCGGGCGCGCGACAGCCTCTCGGTCCTCTCGCAGATGGAGCGGGCGATCCAGGGCGGGCGGCGCGTGCTGTTCTTTCCCGAGGGAACGACCAGCCCGGGCGACCGGGTGCGCCGCTTCCATACCAGCCTGTTCGCCGCGGCCTGCCGCCTCGGCGTCCCGGTCCAGCCGGTCGCCCTCTTCTACGAGGACCTGGTGGACCCGACGCGGCCGAGCCGCGAGGTTCCGTTCGTCGGCGACCAGGACGTCGTCCGGAACCTCTGGGCGCTGTTCGCCGAGCCGGAGATCCGGGTCAGGGTCGCCTACCTCGAGCCGGTGATTCCCGGCGACGACCGGCGCGCGCTGGCGGACCAGGTGCGCCAGGCGATTGCGACCCGGTTGGGCGTGCCGCTGGAAGAGAACGCGCCGCCGAGCTGACGCGGCGCGCTAGTGGCCGTGATCGTGGCCGTGGCCGTGACCGTGGCCGCCGTGATCGGCACCGTGCCCGTGGTGGAGTTCGATCGGTTCGGGCGGCGCGGGGTTCCACGCCGGATTCGTCGCCTGCCAGAACGCATACCCGATGACCGCGATCCCCCAGACCACCAGGAACCCGATCGCCCACTGAAAGACCGTCTCGGCGCTCACCCACTCCTCCTTCACCGCGCGGCCGTCCGCGGCGGGAGACCGGACGGCCGGGGCGGATGTTACCACTCCGCCGGCTTCCCTCCGCCGCGGCGCTCGCGCCCCACGACCGCAGTCGCCCAGTCGCTCACGATCTCGTAGCCGCAGCGCCGGTAGATCTCCGTCGCGCGCCGGTTGCGGCGGTGCACGTAGAGCGACGGCAGCCGCCCTTCCCCGCGGGCCAGCGCGTCGAGCTCGATCATCAGCCGCGTGGCCAGCCCGAGGCCGCGCCGCCGCTCGGCGGTGTAGACGCCCTCGATCAGCCAGCACTGCTCGGAGACGAGCGGCACCTCGGCCTTGACGACCCGTTCCCCGCCGAACTCGCCGACGAACGCCCGGCCGCGCCGCACCAGCTCGGTGAAGTAGCGCTCGTAGCCGGTTGCGTTGCGCGCCACCTGGTCGACGCCGAGATCCTCGCGGCACATCGCGGCGTGGGTGGCGAGCAGCCAGCCGAGCTCGTCGGGCAGCGCGCGCCGGACCCGGAAGGGGGTGTCGAGCGCACGGACCGGGGGTGCCACGGCCTCGCGGCAGAGCATCATCTGCTGCCGCCGGATCTCGACCAGGTGGGCGCCGTGCGGCTCGCAGCACTTGGCCACCCGCTCGACCATCGCCTCGGGCCCGAAGAGCACCTCCTGCGGCCAGGCGGCCTGGGCGACGAGGCGGGCCAGCGCGGCCGGGACGCGCGGGTCGTCGGCGTACCCCGCTTCGAGCGCCCACGCGGTGCCCCGCCAGCGGATCACGATCCCGGCCAGGAGCGCGCCGTCGAGCAGCGCCCAGGTCTCCTGCTCGGGCTCGACGGGGTCGGCCAGGAGCGCGCCGACGTGGACATGGGCGGCCGGGAACGCGGCGACGACTGCCCGCGCCGCCTCGCGGTGCGCCCGTTCGGCCGGCACGAGGCGCAGGCGGCCCGCGGGCGTGCCGCGCCCGACCCACCGCGAGAGCACCCCCGGCCCGACCATCCGCGCCTCAGCTCCGTCCGCACATCGGTTGCACAGCCCCTCCGGCGCGCCGTCGCGGCACCGCTCCCCGGCTCAGCAGCGGCGCAGCACGCCACGCACGACGCCGCGCACGGCGAGCTTGTCGAGCGGCAGGACGACCGGCTCCGCGCGCCGCACGCCGTTGTGGACGCGCGCGGCGGCGCCGTCGACTTCGATCCGCCGCACCGCGGCGTCGTCGCCCGCGACCAGCGCCAGCACGACCCGGCCCGACTCGGCCGACCAGCGCTCCTCGATGACAACGTAGTCGCCGTCGCGGATCTGCTCGTCGATCAGCGCGTCGCCGTCGACCCGCATCGCGAACATCCGTCCGCGGCCGACCATCCAGCACGGGACCTCGAGGCGCGACGGATCCTCCGGGGCCTCGTGCGCGCGGGCGCCCGCTCCGACGTGCCCCAGGACCGGGACCTCGGCGGCCCGCGGCGCGTCGTCCTCGCGCACGACCTCGAGCGAGCGGTTCTGGTTCCAGACCCGCCGCAGCAGCCCCTTCTGGACCAGGTTCGTGACGTGCTTGTGCACGGTCGCGACGGAAGACAGGCCGAAGTGGCGACCGATCTCCTCGAGGCTCGGCGAGTAGCCCTGCCGCTCGATGAACTCCTGCACGAAATCGAGGATCTGCTTCTGCCTGCGGGTCAGCCCCATCGGGTTCCCTTCCCGGGTGCGTCCGGCTGCCGGATTCTAGCAAACGGAGAGCGAAAGCCGGGTGTGGAAAGTTAGCGACCTTCTGCCGCAGGTAAGTGCACGCCCGGCGGCGTTTGCGGGGGTCCGGGCGCTCTGCTACGGTGCCGTAAGGTCGATGTTCCCCCCGCCCTCCCGCCGCCTTTCGCCGCGCGTCGCGCCCGTCCTGGGAGCGCTGGGGTTGATCTTCGCCCTGGCCTACGCGGCCGACCCCGCCCCGCCCTCGGCCCCGCCCTCGGCGCCGGTTCCGGCGCCGGCCGCGTCCCCGGTCCCGGCCGGACCGCTGACCGACCCGACCGCGAAGCCCGACCCCGCCACGCAGGCGCTGGCCCGCCGGGTCGGCGAACTGATCGAGAAGCTGCGGACCACGGGAGGGGTGGCCGACCGGCTCGCGATTGCCGACCAGATCGTCGCCATCGGCCCGGACGCGATGCCGTTCCTGCTGGCCGAGATGGAGCGCGGCCTGGTGCGCACCTGGCCGACGATGATCTACGCGCTCGGCGCGATCGGGGACCCGCGGGCGATCCCGGTGCTCGAGCAGCAGCTCAGGGGCCGGGAGGCGACATCCTACCAGGAGGTCCTCTACGCCCTCGCGCTGGCCGGGCAGAACGACGCGCTGCTGCGCTCGCTGCGGAGCAACCGCGCGATCCAGTTCGAGCCCGGGGCCACGGCGCTCGATTTCATCGCCGGCGCGCTGGGGTCCCCCGCGGTCCCGATCCTCGTGCGCGAGATCCCGCGCCGCGCCCAGGAGTCGCGGGTCGCGGCGCTCTCCGCGCTGGGTACGATCGGCGACGCGTCGGCCGTCGAGTTCCTGATGCAGTGGTCGCGGCAGCCGAACGTCATCGACCGCCGCTTCTCGATCGTCGCGCTCGCGCGGATCGGCGATCCCCGGGCCCGCCCCCGGATCTTCGAGGCGTTGTCGGATCCCGACCCCGGCGTGCGCGAAGCGGCGGCCGAAGGGGCCGGAACGCTGCGCGATCCGCACGCCACCCCCACCCTGGCCGCGATGATCGCCAGCACCGCCCCGTCCACGACGCGCTACCAGGCGATCTGGGCGCTCGGCCTGATCGGCGGCCCGGAAGCGACGGAGGCGCTCGTCAACGCGGTCGCGCGGGGCGACGCGAACGACCGCCTGCAGCTGCTGCAGGCCCTCGGCCGGACGCGGCACGCGGCGGCGGTTCCGACCCTCGCGCGCGAGGCGCTCTCCGAGGACCGCCTGGTCGCGGCCCAGGCGGCGCAGGGCCTGGTGCTGATCCCCGGCCCCGCCGCACTCGAGAAGATGCTCGAGGTCTGCGACCGCGCGCCCGTCCCCGAGGCCGGGCTCGAGGCCGCGCGCGAGGCGGTCGCACGCCGCGACCCGCGCGCGATCCCGTGCGCGCTGCAGCGGCTGCGCGCCGACTTCGAGAACCCGGCCGGCTTCGGCCTCGGCGCCGAGTCGCTGCTGGAGCAGCTGCTGGTGACCGCGCCGCCGTCGGCCGCGGCGTCGCTGAACACGCTGGCCGAAGGGGTCCAGGCCCCCGCCATCCAGCACCGGCTCCGCTCGGTCGCCTCCGGCATCCGGCTGGTCCACGAGCTGGGGCCCGACCCGGCGCCGTGGATCGAGCTGCTCGACTCCGGCACGCCGTCGGAGGTCGACCTCGCGATCGAGCGGCTGGGAGAGATCGGCGACCCGCGCGCCGTCGAGCCGCTGCGGCGCCTGTTCGGACGGATCGAGCCGGAGCGGGCGCACCGCATCCCGCAGGCGCTGGGCCGGATCGGCAGCGACCGCGCGACGCCGTTCCTGATCGCGCTGGTCAGCGACGACCTCTACCGCGTCCCGAGCCTGCAGCGCTCGCGGCAGGAAGCGGCCCGCGCCCTCTCGGCCTACACCCGGTCGGACGCGGCGGTGGCCGCGCTGCGGACCGCCTTCATCGAGGAGCGCGGCCTCGACCTCGTGCCGCTGATGGCCTACGCGCGGCTGCGCGGGATCGACGGCGTGCCCGAGATCCTGGCGATGAAGCCGCTGCTGCTGCGGCGCCGCGGCGCGATCCAGGTCCAGCGCAACGAGAAGGCGGTCTGGGCGCTGCGGATGCTGCGCAACGGGAAGGAGATCCCGCTCGAGGACGTCTCGGACGTGCGGTAGGGGCCGGCTTCCGTGCCGGTCCGTACCGGGCGGCCTCAGGGCGCGACCGGCTCCGAGATCTCCTCCTCCACGACCGGACCCGACAGCGACGCCAGGGAGCCGTCGAACTCGCCGGCCTCGAACGCGCGGTTGAAGGCCTCGACGACCTGCGGATCGAGGTGCACGCCCTTCATGTCGTTGATCCGCGCCACGGCGTCGGCGATCGGCAGCGCGCGCTGGTAGGGCCGGTCGGTGGTCATCGCGTCGAAGGTGTCGGCGACGGCGACGATCCGGGCCTGCAGCGGGATCTCCTCGCCCTTCAGGCCGAGCGGGTAGCCGCCGCCCGACCAGCGTTCGTGGTGGAAGCGCATCCCCGGGACGGTGTTCTTCATCTGCGGGATGCGGCCCATGATCTTGGCCCCGCGCTCGGGGTGGGTCTTCATGATGTCGAACTCGTCGGCGGTCAGCGCGGCCGGCTTCTTCAGGATCGCGTCGTCGATCCCGATCTTGCCGACGTCGTGCAGCAGCGACGAGACGTGCAGAGCCTTGAGGTCGTCCTTCGCGAGGCCGAGGTAGCGCCCGATGATCACCGCGAAGCGGTTGACGCGGATCGAGTGCCCCTTGGTGTAGGGGTCCTTTTCATCGATCGCCTCCGCCAGCGCGCGGATCGTGCCCAGGAACAGGTCGTTGGCGTCGCGCGCCGCGGTGCGGAACTTCTCGACCAGGTCGCCGAGGCGGCGGGACATCGTGTTGTAGACCGCCGCGACCTCGTCCAGCTCGCGCACGCGGGAGCCGGGCGCGCTGACCGAGAAGTCTCCGGCCGCCAGGCGCTTGGAGATCGCCGCGAGGCGGGCCATCGGGCGGCTGATCATGCTGCCCAGCAGGAGCGCGGCGCCGATCGCCAGCAGGGCCGCGAACGCGCCGCCCATCATCACGCCCTGCGTCATCCGCCGGACCGGCGCCAGCGCGAGGCTCTCGTCGACCTCGAGGAAGACGCCCCAACCGCGCTCGGTCGAGGCGAACGAGCCCAGGCAGCGGCGGGCGACCCCGCGCTCGCCGATCACGTCGTAGGCGCGCGAGCCGCGCGAGCGGCTCCCCGCGCCGAGGAAGGCCTGCACCGCCTCGCGCCGGCCCGGCGCGCTGACGCCGTCACCCGCGGCGCGTCCCGCGCGCGCGACGACCGAGCCCTGCGGGCCGAGCAGGTAGACCCGCGTCGGAGGCGGAATCGCGGCCTCGACCTGGGTCCAGACCGACTGGAAGCTCGCGACCTCCTGCAGCACGCCGAAGCGCTGGGACCCGGCCGTCACCGGCGCGGAGACGGTGACCGCGAGCAACCCCTCGGGACCGATCGCGAACGGCCCGCCGAGCACGATCTCGTTGGCCGGGCCGACGCTCCGCGCGAGCAGCTCCGCGTCGCGGTTCAACCCCTGCAGGATCTCGGGCGGCAGCACGGGCTCGGGCGCCACCGTCTGGTCCGGGCCGACGACCGGACGGAAGCGCGCGAGCACGACCGACTCGTCGCGGATCCCGGCCAGCACCGCGCCGGCCACGCCGCCGTCGTCTCCGACGCGCGCTCCGAGCACGTGACCGAGCTTCAGCGCCTCGCGGCCCGTCTGCTCGAGGAAGGCGTCGAGCCGCTCGGCCGCGGCCGCGGCCTGCTGCAACTGCCGCTCCTGCTGGCCGGCGACGAGCGAGGCGCGCATCTGGCGGACGGTGTAGACGCTGAAAAAGAAGAGCGGGGCCAGCGACACCGCGAGCACCACCGCGAGCAGCACCAGGAACAGCGGCACGCGCGGCTTGCGATCCAGGGCGGCGTCGATCTCGTCGCGCTGCTCGCGACGTTCTCGGGTCGGATTGGGCAACGCTCGTCCTCGTCGGGAGGGCCTCGTGCGTGCGCACGCGTCCCTCTGGCCGAATCTAGGTCCGGCGGTGGGGAAAAGCCGGAGCGCGGGGCGTTCCGGGATGGGGCGTCGCGGGTGTCGGATCCTGAACACCGCGCCAACCCGCTGGGGAACGGCGAGTTGTGCCGAGCGCTGGCGGCGACTGCACAAACCGGCCCCGCCGCGCTTTCGGGTCCGGTCGTTCAAGTCGTTGATGCACAGGCAGTTAACGGCCGAGTCCCGGATGGCACGCACCGTGCTTCAGAAAGCGGCGAAGAACTGGTCCGCGGGGCGGGGGGGTACTCTCCCCGGCCTCCCCAACCTCGCCGCGGGCGGCATCGTGCCGCCCGCGTTTTTTTTGCCGTTACCGGCCGGCCCCGGTAGTTTCTCGGGATGCGCCCACGCCTCGCCACCGCCGCCATGCTCGCCGGCATCGCCACCGCCGCCGGGATGGGGGCCGCGGCGGCCGCGGGGGTGCCACCGGGCGAGCGTTTCCCCGGGGCGGTCGCGCAGGGCTGGATCGTGGTCCGCACCGCCGCGCCGCTGGCGCTCGCGCCCGACGGCTCGATCCGGCGCGCGACGGGCGATCCGGCGCTGGACGCCGCACTCGCGCACGCCGGGGTGGCGTCGATCGAGCGGGCGCTGCCGGGGGCCGACGCGGCGCCGGGGCGCGATCCCGCGCGCCAGGCGCGCTTCGGCCTCGACCGCACCTACCGGATGCGGCTCGCGGCCGGCGCCGGCTGGCGCGAGGCGATCGTCGCGCTGGCCGGCGTCCCGGGGATCGACTGGGCGGAACCCGACCCGGTCGGGCGCGGTGCCGGCACGACGCCGAACGACCCGCGCCTGCCCGACCAGTGGGGCCTCTCCCAGGCGGGCGACCACGACATCGACGCTCCCGAGGCCTGGGACCTGGCCCACGGTGCGGCCGGGACGGTGATCGCGGTGCTCGACACGGGCGTCGATCCCTCCCATCCGGATTTCGCCGGGAAGCTGCTGGGCGGACACGACTTCGTTCACGGCGACGATGACCCGCGCGACGACAACGGGCACGGCACCAGCGTGGCCTCGATCGCCGCCGCCCGCGGGAACAACGGCGTGAGCGTCGCGGGCGTCTGCTGGGACTGCGCGATCCTGCCGCTCAAGGTGCTCGACTCGAATACCCTCGGCTTCTATTCGTGGTGGGCCGACGGGCTGGTCTACGCGGCCGACCGCGGCGCTCCGGTGATCAACATGAGCATGGGGGGGACCGGCGGTTCGACGCTGCTGCGCGACGCGATCCGCTACGCCGCCGACAGCGGCGCGGTGATCGTCGCCGCGATGATGAACGACGGCGACGCCACGCCCTACTACCCGGCGGTCTACGACGAAACGGTCGCGGTCGGCGCGACCAACGAGCTGGATGAACGGGCCCTCCCCTTCTGCACCGGCGGCGGCAGCAACTACGGGCCGCACATCGACGTCGTCGCGCCCGGCGAGTACATCCTCGGCGCACGGCTGGGCGGCGGCGAGTCGTACTGGTGCGGCACCAGCCAGGCGACGGCGTTCGTCAGCGGACTGGCCGCGCTGGCGCTCTCGGTCGAACCCTCGCTGGGGCGCGAGGAGGCGCGGCACCTGCTGCGTTCGGGCGCGGAAGACCAGGCCGGCGGGCTCGAGGACACGCCCGGGTTCGACTTCCTCTACGGCTGGGGCCGGCTCAACGCGCACCGCACGCTGCTTGCGGCGCGCAGTGCGACCAGCCTGGCGCTGAGCGGCGCCGGCGGTAACGGCGGCGGCGCGACGCGGGTGCGGCTGACCGAGAAGAGCCCGGTCGCGACGAGCTACGACATGGTCCGCGGCGACGTCGCGCAGCTGGGCGAATCGGCGGCGGGGGTCGCGCTGGGCGCGGTCACCTGCCTGCTGAACGACGCCGCCGAGCCCGACCTGCTGGGCCGCGAGGACGGCGCGGTGCCGCCCGCGGGCCGGTCGTTCTTCTACCTGGTCCGTCCCAACGGGGCGCCGGGTGCCGGGGAGTACGGCGGCTCGTCGCGGCACCGCGACCGGCGCGCCGCCGCCGGCGACTGCGCGCGCTGATCGAGCCACAGCGCGGCCCGCCGGGCGGGGCCGCCCGACGCGGCGCGCGCCGCGGTTGCTGGAGGCCGTCCCCGGGCGCGCGCGGTTGTGCGAGACTCGCGCGGGCGTCGCCCCCCGCCGAGGCCGGCGATCGCCCGCCGGCGTCGCCTCCCGCCGAGGCCGGCGATCGCCGCGGAGGAACCTCGCCGTGACGTCTTCCTCGGGCCCGCGCCGCGGCGCCCTGCGCGCCCTGCTCACGGGCGCGAACCTGCTCAACCTGCTGCTGATCTTCGTCCCGCTCGCGGCCGTCGCCGAGTTCGCCCACTTCCGCCCGACCGCGATCTTCTGCTTCGCGGCGATCGCGATCATCCCGCTGGCGGGACTGATGGGCGCGGCGACCGAGGTCCTGGCCGCACGTCTGGGCGCCGGGATCGGCGGGCTGCTCAACGCCACCTTCGGCAACGCGGCCGAGCTGATCATCGCGCTGGTCGCGCTCCACCGCGGCTTCTACGACGTCGTGAAGGCCTCCCTGACCGGCTCGATCGTCGGCAACGTCCTGCTGGTCCTCGGGCTGGCGTTCCTGGTCGGGGGCGCGAAGCGCGACCGCCAGGTCTTCAACCGCACGGCGGCGTCGGCCGGTGCGCTGCTGCTGCTGCTCGCGGCCCTGGGCCTGCTGGTCCCGACGATCTTCCACGCCACCGCGACCGCCGCCGTCGCCAGCGGAAAGGTCGCCGCCGACGTGGAGATCATCGCCGAGCACCGGCTGTCGCTGTTCATCGCGATCGTGCTGTTCGTGGCCTACGTCGCGAGCCTGCTGTTCAGCCTGCGCACGCACAGGGCGCACTATTCCGGAGCGGGGAACGGACACGGCCCCTTCGACCGCCACGGGGACGACGACGATCGCGGCGCCGGCCGCGGGACGTCTACCTCCGGGGCGCACCCCCCGGTGGCCATCGGGCGCGCCATCGTCACGCTGCTGGCTGCGACGGTGGGCGTGGCCTGGATGAGCGAGTTGCTCGTCGGCGCGGTCGCCGAGGCCTCGCACGCGCTGGGGCTGACCGAGGTCTTCGTCGGCGTGATCGTGGTCGCGATCATCGGCAACGCGGCCGAGCATTCGACGGCGATCCTGGTCGCGATGAAGAACAAGGCCGACCTGGCAGTCAACATCGCGGTCGGCTCGTCGGTGCAGATCGCGCTCTTCGTCGCACCGGTCCTGGTCTTCGCGAGCTACCTGATGCCGAGCGGGCCGATGGACCTGAATTTCACGGCCTTCGAGGTCTTCGCGGTGCTGGCGGCGGTCATGGTAGCCAACACCGCGGCCCAGGAGGGGGAATCGAACTGGCTGGAAGGGGCGCTGCTGCTGGCGGTCTACGCGATCCTGGCGCTGGCCTTCTTCTTCCTGCCCAAGGGCGTGTAGAGCCCGGCGCCGCCTCGGCCCGGGCGGAGCCCGGCGAAGCCTCGGCCCGGGCGGAGCCCGGGCCGAGGCGAAGTCGGGTCAGAGTCCCTTGATCAGCGCCAGGTAGGCGGCCTTGATCGTGTGGAGGCGGTTCTCGGCCTCGTCGAAGATCACCGAGCGCTTGTGGTCGCAGACCTCGTCGGTCACTTCCTCGCCGCGGTGCGCCGGCAGGCAATGCATGAAGACCGCCGTCGGCTTGGCCTTGCGGAACAGCGCGCCGTCGACGCGATACGGCCAGAACAGCTTCTGCCGCTCGGCTGCTTCCTTCTCCTGGCCCATCGAGGCCCAGACGTCGGTGTAGACCGCGTCGGCTCCCTTGAGCCCGGCGTCGACGTCGCTGGTGTATCCGACCTCGCCGCCGGTCTTCGCGGCGATCGCGCGGGCCCGGTCGAGCACGCGCGCGTTCGGCTCGTGGCCGCGCGGGCCGACCACCACCACCTTCATCTGCGAGAGCGCCCCGCCGACCATCAGCGAGTGGGCGACGTTGTTGCCGTCGCCGACGAAGGCCAGCTTGAGCCCCTTCAGCTTCCCGAAGTGTTGCTTGAGCGTCAGCAGGTCGGCCAGCGCCTGCATCGGGTGCAGCAGGTCCGACAGCAGGTTGATCACCGGGACCCGCGCGTGCTTCGCGACGTCCTCGATCAGCTGGTGCGAGAAGGTCCGCATCGCGATCACGTCGACCCAGCGCTCGAGGTTCTTGGCCACGTCGTGGACCGACTCGCGCACCCCGATCCGCCCCATCTCCGGGGTCTGGGTCAGCGATCCGCCGCCGAGCTGCGTCATCCCGACTTCGCTGGTCACGCGGGTCCGGAGCGAGGGCTTCTCGAAGTAGAGGAACGCGGTCCGCCCCTTCAGGGCGTCGGCGTACGCGGCGGGGCTCTTCTTGACCTTCGCCGCCAGGTCGAGGAGGGCGGCCAGCTCCTCCGGCGTGTAATCCCACAGGGCCACCAGGTCACGCTTCTTCACCCTTGCACCTCCAGCCAGGCAGTCGTTCAGCCCGGCGCATTGTAGGGGCCGGCCTCCGTGCCGGCCCGGGATCCCGTGCGAGCGTTCAGCCCGGCGCATTGTAGGGGCCGGCCTCCGTGCCGGCCCGGGATCCCGTGGCGCACTTTCGGGCCGGCACGGAGGCCGGCCCCTACGGTTGCGCGGGCGCCGTGGCGCACTTTCGGGCCGGCACGGAGGCCGGCCCCTACGGTTGCGCGGGCGCCGTGGCGCACTCTCGGGCCGGCACGGAGGCCGGCTCCTACGGTTGCGCGGGCGCCGTGGCGCACTTTCGGGCCGGCACGGAGGCCGGCCCCTACGGTTGCGCGGGCGCCGTGGCGCACTTTCGGGCCGGCACGGAGGCCGGCCCCTACGGCACGATCCGCGTGCCGCCGCGGCCGCGCAGGGCATCGGCCAGGGCCGGGGCGGCGGTGATCAGCACCTGCCGGCCCGACGACTCGACGACGCGTACGGCGGCCTCGATCTTGGGACCCATGCTCCCCGGCGGAAACTGTCCCTCCGCCATCAGGGCCCGCGCCTCGCGCGGGGTCATCCGGTCGATCGGCATCGCCCGGTCGGTGCCGTAGTCCTTCTCGACCCGCGCGACGTTGGTCAGGATCACGAACAGATCGGCCCCCAGCTCGCGGAACAGCAGCGCCGCGGTGAGGTCCTTGTCGATCACCGCGTCGACCCCTTCCAGCGTGCCGTCGGGACCCCGCACCACCGGGATCCCGCCACCGCCGCCGGCGATCACGACCGCGCCGGCCTCCAGCAGCGCCGCGACCGTGCGCACACCGTAGATCCGGACCGGCACGGGCGAGGGGACGACGCGCCGCCACCCCTGGTCCTGCCGGACCATCTTCCAGCCGCGCCGCCCGGCCAGGTCGTCGGCCACGAATTGCGGATAGTACGGACCGATCGGCTTGGTCGGGTGCGCGAAAGCCGGATCGGCCGGGTCGACCTCGGTGAGGGTCACCAGCGACGCGACCTTGGCGTCGAGCCCCGCGGCTTCGAGCTGGCCGCGCAGCGCGGCCTCGAGCAGGAAGCCGATCACCCCCTGCGACGCGGCACCGCAGGCGGCGAGGCCCCACGGGGGAACCTGCCGCCGCGCCGACTCGCTCTGGATCAGCAGCTGGCCGACCTGCGGGCCGTTGCCGTGGACCAGCAGCAGCCGGTGGTCGCGGGCCAGGTCGGCCAGGATCGCGGCCACCTTCCCCGCTTCGGCGAGCTGCTCGCTCTCCGTCCCCTCGCTGCCGCGCGGAACGAGCGCGTTGCCGCCGAAGGCGATCAGCGCGATCGGCCGCGTGTCCGCGGGGGCCGGGCTCACGCCCGCTCCGACTTCGCCTTCTTCGCCGCGGCGACGATCGGGGCCAGCACGGTCGCGAGGTTCGGGGTGCCGCGCTCGGCCAGCTCGTAGGTCACGCGCACGGCCGGCTTCGGAAACTTGACCAGCCGCCGCAGGTCGATCGGGGTGCCGATCACGTAGGCGTCGACGTGCGGCGCGGCGCGGTCGATCGTCTCCTGGAGGTCCTTGACCTGCTCGTCGGAGTAGCCCATCGCGGGGAGGATCGGGCCGGTGCCGGCGTACTTGGCGAAGGTTCCGGCGATCGTGCGCACGGCCCAGGGGCGCGGGTCGACGATCTCGGCCGCGCCGGCCTGCTTCGCGGCCACGACGCCGGCGCCGAACTTCATCCCGCCGTGCGTGAGGGTCGGGCCGTCCTCGATCACGAGGACCTTCTTCCCCTTGATCGCCGCCGGGTTCTCGACCGTCACCGGCGAGTCGGCCAGGATGATCGCGGCGCCGGGGCTCAGCTCGGCGCAGCTGCGGCGAACCGTCTCGACCGCGGCCGGATCGGCGCTGTCGACCTTGTTGAGCACGAAGACGTCGGCGGCGCGGGAGTTGGCTTCGCCCGGGTGGTAGCTCCGCTCGTGGCCGGGCCGCAGCGGGTCGGCCACGACCAGGTGCAGGTCGGGCGTGTAGAACGGCAGGTCGTTGTTGCCGCCGTCCCAGAGCACGACGTCCCCTTCCTTTTCGGCGGCGCGCAGGATGTCCTCGTAGTCGACGCCGGCGTAGATGATCGTGCCGCTCACGATGTGCGGCTCGTACTCCTCGCGCTCCTCGATCGTGCAGTGGTGGCGGTCGAGGTCGGCCAGCTCGGCGAAGCGCTGGACGCGCTGCTCGGCGAGGTTGCCGTAGGGCATCGGGTGGCGGATCGCGACGACCTTGAGGCCGGCGTCGCGCAGGATCTTCGCCACCTTGCGCGTCGTCTGGCTCTTGCCGCAGCCGGTCCGGACCGCGCAGATCGCGACCAGCGGCTTGATCGACTTCAGCTCGGTCGACTTGGGGCCGAGCAGGCGGAAGTCGGCGCCGGCGGCGAGCACGCGGCTGGCGATGTGCATGACCTGCTCGTGCGAGACGTCGGAGTAGGAGAAGACGACGTCGTCGACGCCGTGCGTGGCGATCAGCTGCTCCAACTCGCTCTCGTCGACGATCGGGATCCCCTGCGGGTAGCGCGGCCCGGCCAGCTCGGGCGGGTAGGTGCGGCCGTCGATGTCCGGGATCTGGGTCGCGGTGAAGGCGACGACCCGCTGGGTGGGATCGTTGCGGTAGGCGACGTTGAAGTTGTGGAAGTCGCGGCCGGCCGCGCCGACGATGACGACCTTGCGCTCAGACATCGGGATTCAGCCTCTCGGGCCGCCCCGGGGGCGCCCGCGGTTATGGATGAAGGTGGGTTGAGCGGAGGATCTTACCAAACAAACATAGGATCCGCAGCCGTTTTCGGCCCGGTTCGTTCGGCGCGAGGGGGGTCAGGGACCGACCCCCAGGAGCCGGTCGAACTCCGCGCGGTCCACCCCCAGGTCGGCCGCGGCGCGGTCGAGGTCGCCGCCGGTGCGCTCCAGGGCGAGCGAGATCCGCAGCCGGATCACGTGCAGGCGGGCCGCGTCGAGCGTGGCGTCGAGCGGCCCCTCCAGCGGGAGCAGCCGGGCCAGCGCGGCCATGTCGGGGTCCTCGACCCGGGCCCGCAGCTCCAGCTCGGCGACCCCGATCCGGTCGCCGCCGGCCAGGACCGCCGCCCGCTCGAGCTCGTTCTCCAGCTCCCGGACGTTCCCCGGCCAGCGGTAGCGCGTCAGCCGGTCGAGCGCCTCGGGCTCGATGTGCAGCCCGGGGCGTCCGAGGTCCTTCGCCAGCCGCTCGACGATGACCTGCGCCAGGACCGGGATGTCCGGCGGGCGGTCGCGCAGCGCGGGCAGCAGGATCGGGACGACCGAGAGACGGTAGTAGAGGTCCTCGCGGAACCGCTTGGCGGCGGCCTCGGTCTTGAGGTCGCGATTGGTGGCGGTCACGATCCGGACGTCGGCCTTGCGGGTCTTCGTCCCGCCGATCCGGTCGTAGGTGTGGTCCTGCAGCAGGCGCAGGATCTTGGACTGCAGCGGGAGCGGCATCTCGCCGATCTCGTCGAGGAAGAGCGTCCCCTTCTCCGCCGCCTCGACCTTGCCGATCGCGGTCGCGTTGGCGCCGGTGTAGGAGCCGCGCTCGTGACCGAACAGCTCGTTCTCGAGCAGCGTCTCGGGGATCGCGGCGCAGTTGATCGCGACGAACGGCCCGCGGCGGCGCGGCGACAGCCCGTGCAGCGCCTTGGCGACGAGCTCCTTGCCGGTGCCGGACTCGCCGAGGATCAGGACCGTCGCTTCCGACGGCGCGACCCGCTCCACCAGGCGCGCGACCTCCTTCATCGAGGGGGTCGTGCCGATGAAGCGCGGCAGACCGGGGCGATCCTCGAAGAGCCAGCCCTGCGTCCGCGCGCGGCGGCGCGCGACGAGCGCCGCGAGCTGCGCGGCCAGCGCGGGATCCGGCGCGCTGTCGGGTGCGGCGTCGAGCGCGGTGACGACCTCGACCGCCCGGCGCCGGAACGCGGTGGCGACGAGGGCTCCCGGCAGGTCGCTCCCGGCGACGACGATCGGCAGTGCGGGGTCGGCCGCAACGATCGCGTGGAGCAGCCTGTCGAGCGCTTCGGCGTCGGCCCCGTCGGCGACGACGACCACCGCCCCGACGCCACGCTCCTTCGCGATCGCCGGCGCCTGCGCCCAGGAGGCACTCTCCGCCGCGACCTCGAGCCCGGCGCCCCACGAGCGGGCGACGCGCGCGGCGACGTCGGCGGCCCCCCCCGCGGGGGCGGGGGCGACGACGAGCAGCGGCACGAACGCGTTTTCGCGCGATGTCCTGGAAGCGGCTGGGGTCACGCGCTCACCGTCCGGAAGGCTCCGCACCGGACGGCGACGACTCGAGACGGGCTTTTTCCTGCTGCAGTTCCTGGATGCGTTGGCGCGTCATGTCGATCCGTTCCTTGTTGTCCTTCCCGTCGACCGCCGCCTTCTCGGCGTCGGTCAGCTTGGGCGGCGGAAGGAACGGGTTGGCCATCGAGCGGACATTATCGTTGAGACGCTTGAGTTCGGCGTCGAGTTCGGCGGCACGGACGGCGCCGTTCCCGCCGGGCGACGCGGCTTTCGCGTCGTCGGGGTCGCTCTCCGAGGGGTCGTCGCGCATCGCCGAACCGGTCGAGGGGCCGGCGGCGCTGACCGAGGAGGAGACCGGCACGACCGACGTGCCGTAGAGGCGCTCGAGGTCGGCGTTGCCGATCGTCACGACCTGCTTGCCGGTCCTCGGGTCGGTCCGGGTCGGCAGCGCAACCCTCCCGACCTGTGACGACTGCCCGAGCGGGCGCGGCGGCGAGGCTGGAATGGCCGCCGGCGCGCGGGGCGCCGCCACGGTTGCGGCGGCCGCGGCGGTGGCGCCCTCGGCGGCATCGGCCGCGCCCGTGGAAGACTCCTTCGCCGCGCGGGCGGCCTCCGCTGCGGGGCCGCGGGGCTGCGGGATCGGGTTCTTCTTCGCCGCCGGTGCTGGCGGCGGCGGGGCGTCCTGGGCCACGGCCGGGGCCGTGCCGGTGAAGCACAGCGCGAGCGCCAGTCCGGCGGCCGCGAGGAAGATGCGCGTGGACATGCGGTCCTCGATGACGGTGGTCCCCGTCCCTCTCTCTCTCAATATGACACCCTTGCTCGACAATCGTCCATTCACGGCCCCGAGACCACCCGCAGCCCCCGCACGACGATCCGGGGCGCCCCGGGGGGGCCCGGCCTCGTCCGGGGGTCATCGCGGGCAAAGCGCGCGGCACGGACCTCCACGGGCCCCGCGGTCCCGTCCAGCCCCAGGGAGGCCGCCCGCACCTGGCCGAGCAGCAGCCCGGAGCCGGCCAGCTCCAGCCCGCCGGAGGCGGCGACCAGCCCCTCGAACGCCACGCTCGCCGAAGGCTCCGGGTACCAGCGCTCGGGGGCGGGGAGGCTGCCCGGCTCCTTCCAGCGCGCGACCTGCCAGCCCCCGGCCTCGTGCGCGAGCGGGAGGTGGTCGTCACCGGCGCTGCCCGGCCGCGATGCGCCGCGCGTGTCGCGCGGGTCGCCCGGCGCCGCGAGGGGCAGCGGGGCGCCGCGCGCCAGCGCGAGCGCGGCGTCGCCTGCGGCGACGCACCACGCGCCGTGGCGTCCGCCCGACGGCAGGTCGAGCGGCGTACGCCGCGCCGCCGACGGGACGACCCACCACAGCGCGTCATCCGGCAGCGCGTCGAGCGTCACCGCGCGCCCGACACCGTCGATCCGGAAGGCCCCCGGCACGCGCGCGTCCTCCTCCGCGAACCCCGCGCCGCGCCGCCCCAGCCGCGCCAACTCCTCCCAGGCCGGGTCGAGCGGCGCGCTCGCGACGAGCGGGCAGGCGACGAAGACTCCCGAGCGGTCGTGCTGCTTCGCCGGCGGGGCCGACGGCGTCGCGCGCGGCCCGAACGGCAGCGGCGCGACGCACGCGCCGGACACCGCCGGCGCACCGTGCCAGGTCCCGCCGACGCGTCCGCGCCACCACGGGTCCGGCACCGCGCCGGGCGCGCTGCGAAAGGCCTCGAGATCGGCTGCGCCGTCGGCGTCGGCATCGTCGTCGAGACCGTCGCCGTCCTCGTCGTCGTGCAGCGGCGAGTCGACCGCGCGCCACGGAATGCCGCCCGGCCAACCGCCCCACGTTGCAGCCGGCGCGAAGAGGTCGCCAGCGACGAAAGCCTCGCCGCGCGACCAGCCTGCCGCGCCGGCGAGGCGCGCATCGCCGGCGATCTCGAGCGGGCGGTCGAGCCGCCCCCACTCGACGCGCGCCACCTCGCCGCGCGCCACGGCGCGGGTCCGCATCCCGCCGCTGGTCGGCCAGCTGACCACGGCTTCGATCGTCGCCAGCTCTTCTCCGCCGACCGCGATTCCGGCGCGTCCACCGCGCGCCGGGCCGAAGAACGCGAGCCGCTCGACGCGCGCGCCGACCGGGGCGCCGAGCGCTGCGGCGAGCCGGCGCAGCACGAACGCCCCCGCGCCGTCGGCCTGCAGCAGCAGGTCCGGGCCGTCCGCGGTGCCGAGGAAGCGGTCGCGCGGCGAGGGGCCGTCCGGCGGGCGGAAGAGGTCGTCGGTGCCGGCGCCGTCCTTGTAGCGGACGTCCCACGGTGCGCTCTCGGCGCTCCAGCGCCGCCCCTCCCCGTCGCCGTCGGGATCGATCACGCGCAGGTCCCGCAGCGCGTCGTCGCGCCCCGGCGGCGGGACCAGCCCGCCGCGCTCCTCGCCTTCGAACCAGGCGGCTGCGGCCTGCACCGCGGCGACGGCGAGCGCCTCCGCGCGCACCGCGTCGGCCCGGCCGCGGGCCACGGAGAGCCGCGCGTCGGCGACGCTCCAGGCGGCGATCGCCAGCGCCCCGACGAGCAGCGCGATCCAGAGCGCCGCGACCAGCGCGGCGCCGCGGTCGTCGCGCGCTGCAGCGTGTGCTGCCGGCGCAGCAGCGTGGACGGCGGCGCGCGACGCAGCACGCGACGCGGCACGCAACGCAGCACGCGACGCAGCACGCGACGCAGCACGCGACGCAGCACGCGACGCAGCACGCGACGCAGCACGCGACGCGGCACGCAACGCAGCACGCGACGCAGCACTCGAAGCGGCGCGCGTAGCGCCGTCGCCGCCGCTCTTCCCGCGCATCCCGCCTACCATGGCCCCTCCAGGGCGACCTCGCGCCGGAAGGTCTGCTGACGCCCGCCGGCGCGGCCGACCGTCAGTTCCAGCGCGATCCGCCGGATCGAGCCCCGGCAGGCCCGCGCCGCCGCGTCGTCGCGCCCGCCGCACGGCGCGAGCGGCGCCCCGCGCCCGTCCCAGGCGCGGACCGCGAAATCGAGCGCGTCGTCGACGAGCGGCTCGGCGACCCGGAAGCGGGCGGTGCCGATGTGGCGAGCGTCGTTGACGAAGGTGACGCGGTAGAGCGTCCCGCGACCCCCTTCCCCGGGCCGGTCAGCCGGACCGGCGTCGACCCGTTCGACGAGGCCGTCGCGGGGCGCGACCTCTGCGCCGGCCGCCGTCGTCGCCCGTCCGCCGGACTCGAGGTCGGCGTCGAACGACGGCCGCGCCAGTCCACGGCCGCGACGCAGGAAGAGGACGACCTCGTCGTTGCCGGTGTCGGTCCGCGCGAACGCGCCAGCCAGGGAACGCTCCGGCTCGGCCGCAAGCGCCGGGTCGTCGCGGTCGAGATCGCCGCGCACGCCCACCCAGCCGCTCTCGAACAACTCGACCGGTTCGTCGGGGCAGTTCGGCTCGCGTCCCGGACAGCTGCCGAGCCCGGCCCGCGCGACCTCCCGCGCGATCCGGTCGAGCGCCCACTGCGCCGCCGCGGCGCGGTCCGCGTCGCGCGCGGCGCGCACCGCGAGCTGCTGCAGGCCGCGCACCAGGACCAGCGTGGCGGCGATCGCCGAGAGCGCGACCGCGACGCCGACCAGGGCCTCGATCGAGGTGAACCCGCGGGCGACCGGTCCTGCTCGAGCCACCGTCCCTCCCCGTCGCTAGAAGCGGCTGGCCGACAGCGCGACGACGCGCCGCCGGCCCTGCTCGTCGTAGGCCACGCGCACCTCCAGTCGCAGCGCGACGGCCTCGCCGAACGCGGCCCGCGCGCCGTCGCGGCCGAGGCCGGCCAGCCGGGCCTGGATTCGACCGCGCGGGAGCCGCGCGACCAGTTCATCCCACTCGGCGGGCGCCCCCTCGCCGGTTGCCACCGACGCCTCCGCGTCTCCCGCCGAGGCGTCGAACAGCTCCGGCAGCCGGTACCAGCCGACCGTCTCCAGCCGCGCGTGGACCGCCTCCGCGGCCTCGCGCGCGAGATCCAGCCGCGAGGCTTCGGCCGCCACCCCGGCGGCGCGTTGCGCCAGCGACGCCGCACCGAGCGCGGTCGCGCCGAGGATGGCGATCGCAGCCAGCGATTCGGCGAGGGCGAAACCCCGTTGGTTGCGTTCGGTCCTGCTCATGCACCGGAGGCAAAGCACGCCGCGTGCCGGCGGGAGCCCGCGGCAGGCCGAGGAGCGCGGCCGGCCCGCGTCCGCCGGCGGACGGTTCACGGCGGACACTCGTCCGCCGGCGGACTAGAATCCCTGCTCCGACCCCCGTGAGGAACCCGTGCCCGACGCCCGCTCCGCGGCCGGCCCCCCGGCCGGCGCCGCTGCCTTCTCCGCCATCGCCGCCCCCGATGCCGCGCCCGCGACCTCGGCTGCAGCCGCGTCCGCCTCGGCCCAGGCCGCCACGGCCCGGGCCGCCGCCGCGCTGATCACCCGCCACGGCGAGACCGAGCGCACGCGGATCGAGCGCGGCGTGCGCCAGGTCGCGACCTTCTGGCGCGCGGCCGACGGCCCGCCCGACGACCTCCGCGCCTTCCTCGAGGCCGAGTTCCTGCCGATGGGCCCCGCACTCGACGCCGCCTTCGCGCGCTTCGAGGCCGCGCTCGAGCGGGTCCACGGCCACCTGCTGGCGCTGGCGCGCGACCTGCGCTTCCCGATCGACGTCGAGACCGGCCCGCTCACGCCGCTCGACGAGCGGCTGGCGACGCTCGACCCGTTCGCGCACGTCGACGAGGACCTGTTCGCGACGAAGCTCGCCTTCGTCGGGCTGCTCAACTTCCCGCTGACGACGCTCGCCGAGCGGCGCGCGGCCGGCGGCGGCTGGTCGCGCCGCGAGTGGGCCGAGGCGCGGCTGGCGGAGGCGTTCGCGCGCCGCGTGCCGGCCGAGATCGCGCAGGGAATGACACGCGCGCTGGTCGCCGCGGACGCCTACATCAACGGTTACGACATCCACGCCCACCACCTGCTCGACGCCGGCGGAGGGCGCCCCTTCGCGGACGGGCTGCGGCTGATCAGCCACTGGGGCCTGCGCGACGAGATCAAGGCGCGCTACGCCGACCCGGCCGGGCTCGCCGCGCAGCGGCTGCTGCAGCGCGTGCTGGAGCGGATCGTGGCGCAGGAGATCCCGGCCTGCGTGCCGGGGAACGCGGCGGTCGACTGGAACCCGCTGACGAACGAGGTCCGGCCGGCGACGGGATCGGCGGGGAGCGGGGCCGCGCTCGGTGAAGCGGCGGGGGGCGGAGCTGCGCGCGACGGGGTCGCGGGCACGGGCGATGCGGGCGATGCGCACGGTGCGCTCGCGAGCCGTGCAGTCGCCGGCAGCAGCAGCGGCCCCGGCGTCCCCGACCCGGCCCGCGAACCCGACACCCGCTACGCCCACTGGCTGGCCTGCTTCCACGCCGCGCGCGCGGCCGACCCGCACGAGCCGGCGCACCCGACCTTCCTCGCGCGGCGCTTCGACCGCGACCGCGAGCTGGCGCCGGAGGAGGTCGAGGCGCTGCTGACGGCGGTGCTCGAGGCGCCGGTCGGGGCGAAGGTCGCGGCGCTGATCGCGCGCCGCATCGGGCGGCCGCTCGAGCCGTTCGACATCTGGTACGCCGGCTTCAAGCCCGGGGCGGCGCTCGACGAGGCGCAGCTCGACCGCACCGTGCGCGCCCTGTATCCCCGCGCCGAGTCGTTCGGTGCGGCCGTTCCCGCGCTGCTCGAGCGGCTCGGCTTCGCGCCCGACCGCGCGCGCTTCGTCGCCGAGCGGCTGGTGGTCGACCCCGCGCGCGGCGCGGGCCACGCGATGCCGGCCGGGATGCGGGAGGACCGCGTGCGGCTGCGCACGCGGGTCGGCGCCGGCGGGATGGACTACAAGGGCTACAACGTCGCGATGCACGAGCTGGGCCACAACGTCGAGCAGATCTTCTCGCTGGCCGGGATCGACCACACGCTGCTCGCCGGGGTCCCGAACGTCGCCTTCACCGAGGCCTTCGCGTTCCTGTTCCAGGGGAAGGACCTGGCGCTGCTCGGCCACGGCGACGACGACGCGGCGGCGCGCGGCCTGCGGGCGCTCGACCTGTTCTGGAACGTGCGCGAGATCGCCGGCGTGGCGCTGGTCGACATCGCGGCGTGGCGCTGGCTGTACGAGCACCCCGAGGCGACGGCCGCGGAGCTGCGCGAGGCGGTCACGGCGCTCGCGCAGGCGACCTGGAACCGTTGGTACGCGCCGCTCTTCGGGGCGCGGGATGCGCTGCTCCTGGGGGTCTACTCGCACGCCATCTCGAACCCGCTCTACCTGCCGGACTACCCGCTGGGGCACCTGGTCTGCTTCCAGATCGAGGAGCACTTCCGCCGGGTGGCGGTGGAGCCGGGGGCCTTCGGCCGCGAGGTCGAACGGATCACGACGCTGGGGCGGCTGACTCCGGACGCGTGGATGCGGGCGGCGGTCGGGGCGCCGGTGTCGGCGGAGCCGCTGATCGCGGCGGCGGAGCGGGCGGTCGCGGCGCTGTAGGGGTGCGGCGCGGCGGCGGGTGCGGGTGCGGCGCGGCAGCGGGTGCGGCGCGGCGGCGGGTGCGGCGCGGCAGCGGGTGCGGCGCGGCAGCGGGTGCGGCGCGCAGAGAGCGGCCTCGAATGCCCATCCGTCGACAGAGAGAGGGGTCGAGTGCACCAATCGCCCCCGGGAGTTCCCTGTTCGGGCGAACTTGATGCGCGCCGAGTCGGCTGATCCGACAACGGCGCGTCCGTTTCGGCCCGGATTCGTTCGCCGCGTGCACCAGTTCTGGATCGGGCAAGCCGGTTGGTGCACTCGACCCCTCTCTCTGTCGACGGATGGGCATTCGACACCTCTCTCTGTCGGCACCTGGGCACCGACCGCCTTCTGCCGGTGGATGGGGATTCGAGTTCGCCCCCTGGAGTCCCGCGCGATCTCCGGCGGGCCTATTCCGCGAGGACTCCGCTCGCCGCGGGCTCGGGCGCGGCGACCCCTCCGGGGCACCCCGGCCCGTGGAGCCGGTGTAGTGTCGTGGTCACACGCGGGAGGTGGAATGCGCGGAACCGACCGGCGCTGCGTCCTGGTACTGGGGCTCCTCGCGCTGGTGGCGGTGTCCGCCGCACCGTGCGCCGCCGCGCCGGCTGCTCCACGGCCTGAACCTGCTTCGCCGACGGCCGGCGCCTTCCTCGAAACCCCGGCCGGCAGGCTCTACTACGAGGTGCGTGGCGAGGGCGACGCGCTGATCCTGCTGCACGACGGCATGGTCGCCGGCCCGACATGGGACGCGCAGTTCGCGCCGGACGCCTTTCCCGCCCGCTACCGCGTCGTGCGCTTCGACCGCCGCGGCCGCGGCCGCTCCGAACCGGCAAAGATCGAGTACTCCGACGTGGACGACATCACCGCGCTGATGGACGCGCTGGCGATCCCGCGCGCGGTGCTGGTCGGCTGCTCGAGCGGCGGGGCGCTGGCGATCGACTTCGCGCTGGCCCACCCGGAGCGGGTGACCGCGCTGGTGCTGGAGGGAGCCGTGGTCAGCGGCCTCCCGCTCTCCGACCAGTTCTGGCGGCGCGCCGTGGTGAGCTTCCGCCCGATGTTCGAATCGCAGGACCTGGCGGCGGCGATCGACTTCTGGGTCGAGGATTCCTGGCTCACCGACGCCCGCAGCACCGCCGCGAGGGAGCGCCTGCGCGCGCTCCTGACCGCCGACCCGTCGTCGCTCGACGGCCGCGCCAGCCGATCGCGCGAGGCCGAGCGGCCGGCGGCCGGGCGGCTTGGCGAGATCGCCGTCCCAACGCTGATCGTGATCGGCGTGTCCGACATCCAGGACGTCCACTCCCAAGGCGGCGCACTCGAAGCGGGCGTCAAGGGCGCGAAGCGGGTGCTCGTCGACGGCGCGGGGCACCTCGTGCACCTCGAGCAGCCCGCGGCGTTCAACGCGCTCGTGCTGGATTTCCTGCGGCCGGGCGACGTCGCCGCGCGGATCTGGCGCGAGCGGCGGGCGAACCCGGGCAGCGACGCCGCGCGCCAGCTGACCGCCTACGACGCGACCGCGCCGCTGGGCGTCGAGTTGAAGGCGCTGACCGAGAAGGACGGCGCGGCGGTGATGGACCTCTCCTACGCCAGCCCACGGGGCGGGCGCGTCGCCGGATACCTCGTGCTGCCGCGCGGCAAGGGTCCCTTCCCCGGCGTGCTGTTCCTGCACCCCGGGCAGGGGGGCCGATCGACGTTCCTCGACGAGGCCGTCGCGCTGGCCGGCCGCGGGATCGCTTCGCTGACGATCGACGACCCGGAGCAGAAGACGGCCGAAGGCGCGCCCCGCCCGCGGCCGTGGGACGCGGAGGCGGCGCGCGCCGATCGCGCGCGGCTGGTCGTCGACGCGCGGCGCGGGCTCGACCTGCTGGCGGCGCGGCCGGAGGTCGACGGCAGGCGGCTGGCGCTGGTCGGGCACAGCCTGGGGTTCAAGGTCGGCGCGGCGGTCGCGGCGCTGGACCCGCGCGTGACGGCGGCGGTCCTGATGGCCGGCTTCGCGGCCGAGACCGCGTTCTGGTCCACGGGGGAAGGCCGGCTGCCGGTCACCTTCCGCGGGCTGCTCGGCCCGGCGCAGCAGCAGGCCTTCCTGGACGCGATCGCGCCGTACGATGCGATTCGCTTCCTGCCGCAGCTCGCGCCGCGGCCGGTGCTGCTGCAGTTTGCGCGGCGCGACGAGTTCATCGCGCCGTGGGACGCGCAGCTGTCCATCCTCGCCGTGGGTGACCGCGCGGCGGTGGAGTGGTTCGACACCGGGCACTTCTTCGACGACGCCGCGCGCGTGAGCCGCGATGCGTGGCTGGCGCGGGTCCTCGCCGCACCGTAGGAGCGGTCGGGCTGGGACTGCAGGCGCTGCCGGCGACGGTGCTGACTCTGCGCTCGCGGTTCGGTCGGCCAACGGCGACCGCGACGCGCCCGATGGAGCCGCTATCTCACGGCGAGGTCGATCGCCGGGCAGGGTGGCCGATGAGCCACGTGACCGGCAGCAGCGCCTCCGGCGACGGCTCGCGTCCCGCCTGCCACTCGTAATCGCCGTGGCCCGCTTCCCGGGCCATGGCGAGCAGTTCCGCGGCAGTGTAGGACCGCAGGCACGAAACGATCGCATCGACGAGCGCGACCGCGGGGATGACGGGTACGAGAAATGTCCAGAAGAGCCGCTCCCAGCGGATCGGACGCATGAACGGTGCACCCACGAGAATCGCGAAGGGAACGACGACCATGCGGAGGGCGGTGAGAAGGCGCCTTTCGGTGATCTCGGCGATGGCAATCCCCTGCCCGGAGCGGACCGCATCCTGGAGCACCCTCCGGGCATCCGCCGGCTCGAAATGGTGGAACCCTCCGAACTGCGTGCGGAACCCGACGAGGATCCCGGGGACCTCCCGCGCGTCGACCGGATCCGGCCAGTAGTCGACGCCGACGCCGAGATTCGCCGGAGCGGCGGCCTTTGAATGCGGATACAGGTCGGTCAGCAACAAGGACAGGGGCCGTTCGGTGCGGCAACAGAGGTCGGGCAGGAGCCGCCGCCAGGGGCCGCCTGCGCCGGCTCCGAGGTCGACGATGCGGGTCGCGGGTGTGGCCTCGATGGCCTCCGCGAGCCGCGGGAGCAGGACGTGGTAGGGCGCGAACGAGCCGAGGACGAACTCGAGGTAGTCGGTGAGACCGTCCCGCACCGCCCGCGGGCACCAGGCGAGATCCTCGAACTCGAACAAGTGCAGGCGCGGAAGCAGGAGTCTCATCTCGACTGAGACTAGCGCAGTTCCGGCCCGGTCTACCCTTCCACCTGCTCCAGCCCGCGCGCCCGGCCGAGCACGACCCGCGCCGTCGCGCTGAGCCCTTGCGGGTCGAGTGCGCGCTCGATCCCGCGCGTGACGCGCTGCAGCTCGAACAGCGCCGCGCAGTCGTCGGGCGCGAGGTCGGCCCAGGCGGGGGACGGCAGGATGCGGCCGGAGGCGGCGCGCGCGCGGAAGGCGGTCGTGGCGGCTTCGAGCAGGGTGCCGCGCTCGTCGCGCGGGTCCCGCGGATCGCCGGGGTCGCGGTCGTCGATCATCGCAGGTACTCCTGCACGGCGATGCCGGAGGCGGCGAGGCACTCCTCCACGAGGCGGCGCGCGCGGATGACGTTCTGGAGGAAGGTGTTGGGCTGCATCGCCACGCGCTCGGCGAGCAGGCGGTCGGGGAGCGCGCCGGCGGCGTCGAGGCGGGCACGCAGCGCGGTCTTCGGCTGGCGCGGGAGCTTGTCGATGCAGGCGAGGATCGCGCGGCGCAGCAGCGGGTCGGGGGGCGGGGCGGGGTCGATCGCCGGCTCGGTCGCCGGGCGGGGGTCGGATCCGTCGTCGCCGCCGCCGGGCAGGTCCGGCGCGAGCGGGACCTCCCTCCCCCGCCGCCGCGCCTCGTCGATCGCCAGGTTGCGCGCCAGGCGGAGCGCGAAGCGCAGCGAGGCGTTCTCGCCCTCGAGCTGCTGCGACGGCGCGACGACCCACATCCGAAGCAGCGCCTCCTGCACGATCGCCTCGACGTCGACCGCACGCGCGAACGGCCGGAGCGTGCGCCACAGCACCGGCTCGACGAGCGGAAGCCAGGCGCGGAATCCGGCTTCGGATCCGCGCCTGACTTCCTGCCACGCTGCGTCGACTGGTGTCATCAGGGGTCACTCGATCGCGAGGATGATCAGCCAGTCGGCGGTTTCCCAGGCGACGAAGAGCGGGCCCTGCGCGAGGCGGCGCCTCCAGTCCGGGCCTTCGAGCGCGAGCCGCAGTGTGAGGCCGGGGTCGTAGACCGAGGGGTGGGAGGATTCGCGCTCGATGAGCCGGACCCGGTCGTGCGACTGCCGGAAGCTCCTCGGGGTCGGGCCGGTTCGCGAGGGCGAGCAGCGTGCCGCGGTCCGGCATCGTCACGGTCATACCCTCCGGGACCTCGAACTCGAGCAGGAGCTTGTCCTCGTTGACGAGCAGGATGCGGGCGTTGATGTGGCGCGGGCGGCCTGCCGCGGAGAACGACGGCCCCGCCAGCCTCTCGCTGAAATACCGGATGGCGTCCCGTCCGACGCCGCCGTGCTGCCTTCCGGAGCTGCCCGGAACGAGCGTGGCCCGGCATTCCAGGAACAACGCTCTGTCCACTCCGACCTCGTCCACGGCCATCGGCATCGCGGCCGCCCTCATCACCGGCGGGCCGCCGTACCCCACCCCCTCCGCCGACACGTCCTCCGGCAGCTCGACCGCCAGGCGGACGCGGCGGCGCGGGGCCTGCGGGTCGACCGCGGGCTCCTCGCTGATCGCGACCATGCTGGTGCGGCGCGAGACGACGCGGTGGCGCAGGCCGGCCGCTTCGATCTGACCCTCGAGGGCGCTGACCTGGGACGCTTCGCTGCCGGCGGCGGCGAGGTGCATCTCCAGGTCCTCGATCCGCTCGCGGCCGAAGAGGGCGCCGGCGGGGATCGCGGGCGAGGGCGAGCACGACGGCGCGGCCGCGGCGGCGGCGTTGGATGCGGAGTCCGCCGCGACGGGTGAATCCGCGACGGGGCCGGTTGCAGCCGGCACCGTCCCGCTCCAGCGCCACGGCTCCGCCGCGCCCGCCATCGTCCCCGTCAGCTGAACCGTTCCGCCTTCGCTCCGCAGCTCCACGAGCAGCGTCAGCGGCCGCCCGGCGTGGACGTCGCACGCCCGCTCCGGCGCCACGCGAACCACCGCGCTCCCGGACACGGCGACGTTGACCAGCACCGGCGCCTCGGTCGCCGCGCACAGCCGCGCGGCCGCGTCGCCGGGGTCGTCCGCGAGCGGGATCAGCAGCTCGAGGCCGCGGCCGGCGCGGGAGAGGCCGCGCGTCAGCGCGCGGTTGGGGGCGGAGCCGACGCCGACGACGTGGACGCGCGAGGCGGCCGGCAGGTCGCGCAGGACCTTGCCGACGACCTCGGCCTCGAAGCCGATCTCGCCGTCGGTCAGGAGCACGACCTGGCGCTGTTCGCCGGCGCGCCTCGTGGCGATCGCCTGTTCGATCGCGCGGAGCATCTCCGTGCCGCCGCCGGCCCGGAGCTCGCGAACCCGTTCCCGCGCCGTCGCGACCGCGTCGGGCGTGGCGTCGACCAGCCCTGACGGTCAACCGCGTCGGCTGCGAGGCGAAGGCGGTGATCTCGAACCGGTCGGCGGGGCCGAGGCCGTCGAGCAGCGCGATCGTCACGGCCTTGGCGTGCTCGATGGGACGGCCGCTCATCGAACCGCTGGCGTCGAGCAGGATCGTCAGCGAGCGCGGCACCCGGGCGTGAGGCGCGGCCGGCGGCGTGACGGTCAGGACGGCGTAGCGGCCAGGGTCGCCGGGCAGGCCGGGGCCCGCGGCGAATCGCACGCCCGGCTCGGCGGCGGCAGCCTTCCAGCGGACGACCACGTCGCGGTCGAGCTGCGCGGCGTCGGCGAGCGTCAGCGTCGCGTGGGGCGGAGGTGCGGCCGTGGGCGGGGTGGGTCCGCGGCAGGTCTGAGGACGAGGCCGCCGTGATCGGCGCGTCGGCGGCCGCCACCTGGAGCGCATGGCTCGGCGAGTGCGGCGCGATCTCCGCCGCCGCTCCGTCGGCGATCTCGAGCGCCAGCGTCACCCGCGCCGGCGTGCCCCCGTTCGCGGCGCGCGGCGGCTCGAGCTGCCCGGCGTCGGGGACGCGCCCCGCGTTGCCGAGGTAGCGCGGCCCGACGACGGTCGGGAAGCGCCACTCCCACTCCGGCGCGACGCCGTCCGCGCGGACGAAGGCCAGCGGCTGGACGACCTGGATCTCGACCCGAACGGCGACGCCCGGCGGGATGTTCCCGACGCGCTGCGTGAAGGTGTCGGCGCGCTCCTGCTCCAGCAGGCCCGCGGTCCGCCCCGCGGCCAGCGCCTCGGCGTAGCGGCGCGTGGCTGTCTCCCTGACCTCGATCTCGCCGACGATCCGCCGCTCCCCGACCTGGATCGCGTACCCGACCACCGCGCCGTCGGCCGGCAGCGGCAGCGTGTAGATCGCCTCCAGCGGCTCGGCGTAGGGGTTCTCGAACTCCTGGACCAGCGTCGCCGCGGCCACCCCGGCCCCGGCCCGGGCGCTGATCGCCGCGGACTTCAGGGGGTAGGTGCGGCCGTCGACCGCGACCAGCCCCCGCTGCGTGCTGCTCCCCACCGTCTGCACCCCGCTCGTGGCCATCGTACCGCCTCCTCGCGGCCGCCGGCGGGGTCCGGGAAGCGGAGCCGCGGGGTCGCTGGAGGGTTAACGGGCGGAGGGGTGGGGTGGTGACAGCGTCGAGGCAAGGTCGTGGGGGATGCGGGGGGCGAAGGAGGTCACGGGGCGGTTCTCGCACTCCAGGGGAACGTCGGGTGAGCGGGACTCCGGAGAACCTGGGGCGGCCTACTTCCCGACGCGCCCCTTCGCCTTCTCACCCCCATCGCCGCGCTCCCCTTCCCACCGCAGCGGGATCAGCCCCTCGTTGGCGACGACGCGCAGCAGTCGGCGCACCTCGGCCAGGGACAGCTTGCCGGAGAGCGAGAGCTCGACCAGCGCCTCGTCACCCGCGAGCGGCACGACGCCGTAGAGCCCCGCCTTTCCCCCGCGCGGACGGGCGTCGACGAGGGCCTCGAAGTCGGCGAGCTCCCCCGCCCGGTCACCGCGCTGAGCCCCGCCGCGCCGGCCGTCGGTTCGACGCCGATTTCGAGCGCCTGGAGCCCCGCCGCGGGGCGAATCGTCAGCAGCACGGTGGTCGTGCCGCGCGCCGCGCGCGGCGGACGCGCGTGCTCGAGCGTGATCGTCGCTCCGGCGGGGCGCGCGAACTCGAGTCGCGCGGGCGCGGCCTCGGTGAGGCGCAGCGGCGCCGCCGGCGCCGTGTCCGCTTCGGCGCGGTTGCCGCTGACCTCGCCGTACAGGATGGCGGCGAAGTTCAGCGGGGCGGGCGCGGCGGCGGAGAGGAAGACGGAGCGCTGGGCCGGCGCGAACTGCCAGTCCGATCCCGCCGCCGCCGCCGTCGGGAACCGGGGCCGCGGATGCGCGGGATCGGGGTCGGGATAACCCACGGGCACGATCAGCCCGACCGCGTACTGCGCGATGAGCGAGGCGTCGAAGAAGGTGACGGACCCGTCGCCCGAAACGTCGGCGGCCCGCCGCTGCAGCGGGGTGAGGACGGTCCAGCCCAGCGCGGACTTGGCCGCGAGCAGGGCGTCGTAGCTGGTCACGAAGGGACTGCTCTCGGCGTCGAGCCGCGGCTGGGGCGTGACGGTCACCTGCTGGAAGCGGGGGCCGAGGTCGTAGAGGCCGTCTGCGCCGGTCGTGGCGGCGCCGCTGCTCGCTCCGGTGAGGGCCAGCGCGACACCCGCCTCCGGGACGAACGGCTGAGCAGGCTCGTGGCCCGCCGAGTCGCGGTAGTAGCGGACCATGCCGGTCACCGGGCACTGCCCGCTGGGGCCATATGCGCAGGCGCCCTCGGGACAGGCGCCGGCCGTGCAGAAGCTCACCTCCGGGCAGCTGCGGCCGGCCTCGGGGTCCTCGTTCTGGAGGCCGTCGCAGTCCTCGTCGGCGAAGGCCGCGTCGCAGACCTCGGGCGTGCTCTCCGGCGCTTCGTCGCAGACCGGCGCGGCGGCGGCGCAGCGCGACACGCCTTCGAGGCACTGGTCCTCGTCCGCCCCGTCGCAGGGCTGGCCGAGCCACGGCTCCGACGCGCCGTCCGCCGTCGCGGCGTCGCAGTCGTCGTCGACGCCGTTGCAGGTCTTCGCCGGCGCCGGGGAAAACGTCCGGGTTGGAAGGCATGCAGTCGCCGGGCGTGGCGGCGGTCCCTGCCGGCTGCCGGCAGGCGGCGACCTCGTCCCCCGCGACTCCGAAGCCGTCGCCGTCGGCATCCGCGTACCACGGCCGCGCCGTGCACTGCGCGCAGTAGGCCCCGGAGTCGGCGCCGTCCGACGCTGCGCCCCAGACCAGCATCTGCTCGCCCGACCAGACCGGGCGCTGCGCGGCCGCAGCGACCGGGGACGCGACCGCGGAGATCGGCTGCCAGGTATCGGACGCGGGCTCGTAGCGCGTGCCGCCCGCCGGGCACCAGTGGAGCACTTCCTGCCCCGTGAAGAGCGCCTGCCCGCCGCAGCCGGTGGCCGGTGCGTTCGCGGTGGCAGTGGGGCGCCAGGCGTCGAGCTGCGGGTCGTAGAGCGCGGGCGGGTCGACGCAGCCGGCGACGAGCATCTCCGCGCCGGTCCACGCCGCGGCGTGACCGGTGCAGGAGAGCGGCGCGTTCATCTCGGAGAGCGGCGTCCAGGCGTCGGTGTCGGCGCGGTAGGCCGCGCCGCCGGCGGCGACGGCGCCGTCGGCACCGGTCCCGCCCCAGACGATCATCCGGTCGCCGGCCCAGGCGGCGGTGTGGTCGAGGCGCGGGCTCGGCGCGCCATTCGTCGGGATCGGCAGCCAGCGGTCGAGCTGCGGGTCGTAGCGGCCGCCGGTGTTGACGGCGTGCGACGGGTCGTTCCAGCCGTATCCGCCGATGCCGCCCCAGACGAGCATCTCGGTCCCCGACCAGGCCGCGGCCGGCAGCGCGCGGCCCTCCGGCGCGCCGTCGCTCGCGATGTCGGTCCACGCGTCGAGCGCGGGATCGTAGGCGACGCCGGGGGCGTTCGTCGGGTAGGCGTACTGGACCTCGCGCCCGCCCCACACGACCATGCGATCGCCGGTCCAGACGGCTGCGTGCTGCATGCGCGCGGGCAGCGACGCGGGCTCCGCGGTCGGGAGCCAGGCGTTCGTCGCGGGCTCGTAGCGGCCGCCGCTCTTGCGGGCATATTCGTTGTCGCCGCAGCGGAAGTACCCGCGCCCGCCGCCCCAGACGATCATCTCGGCCCCGGTCCAGGTCGCGGAGTGTCGCACGCGGGCGAGCGGTGCGCCGCTGGTGCGGGTCGGCGTCCAACTGTCGTTGGCGGGTCGTAGCGGCCACCGGATGAGAGGCCGGTCTGGCCGTCGGTGTGGAAGCGGTATTCGCCGCCCCAGACGATCATCTCGCTGCCGGTCCAGACGGCGGTGTGATAGCCGCGCGAGAGCGGGCTGACCGGCGGACGCGATCGGCGTCGCGTGGTCGGTCGACGGGATCGTAGCGATATCCCGCTTCGGTCGAGTAGCACTGCCCCCACCACCCGCCGAAGACGATCATCTCGGTGCCGGTCCAGACCGCAGTGTGTGCCTACGCCGGTTCGCCGAAGTGCACGGGACGCCACGCGTCGGCGACAGGGTCGTAGGCACCGCCCGCGTCGCCGAGGCCCTCTCCGCCCCAGACGATCATCTCCGTCCCGGTCCAGACCGCGATGTGGCCGTACGAGCTGTGCACGCGCTCGTCGACCGCCATCCCGCGCCAGGCGTCGGTGGCCGGGTCGTAGCGCCCGCCGTTCTGCTGGTCAAAGCCATCGCCGCCCCAGACGATCATCTCCGTCCCGGTCCAGACCGCGGCGTGACCCTGGGGATCTGCGGCGCGCCATCGCTCGGCATCGGGAACCACGCGTCGAGGTCCGGCCGGTAACGCGCTCCCGTCCGCGTGTCGCCGAGGTAGAAGAGGACCTCCGTCCCGGTCCAGACGGCGTTGAGCGTGCCGTAAGGGCTGGTCAGCGGGATGCTCGTCGGCGCCATCGGGCGCCAGCGGTCGAGCACCGGGTCGTAGATCGCGCCGTCGGTCAGCGCGGAGTAGCCCGCGCCGCGTCCGCCCCAGACGACCAGCTCGCTGCCGGTCCAGACCGACAGCGCCTCGCGCCGCGGGGAGGGCGCGCCCTCGGACGACATCGGCGTCCAGCTGTCGGTCGTCGGGTCGTAGCGGGCGCCGTCGCCCAGCACGAGCGAGGCCTCGTCGCTCAGCTGCCCGCCCCAGACCAGCATCTCGCTCCCGGTCCAGGCGGCGACGTGCTTCCAGCGCGCGCGCGGCTCGACCTGCAGCGGCCCGGACCAGGTGTCGTCCGCGCAACCTGCGTCGTCGAGCGCGGGAAGGCGGAGCGGCGTGTCGTCGGTGGAGGCGGCGCGCGCAGGCGGCGCCGGCGCGTCCCCCGCGAACTGCACCCTGCGCCCCGGCCCACCACGCCTCGAACGGCGTCTTCGCGAAGCGCGCGTGTCCGACCGTCAGCTGCGGGCCGCCCGATCCCAGCACGACCTGCGCCTCGAACGACTCGTCGTCCTCGAGCAGCCGCGTCGGGCGGGCCAGCGGCAGCTGCGCGAGCAGGTCCGCGAGCGGCGTGCCCGCCGCCGTCCGCACGGGGATTCCCAGCTCGACCGCCAGCTGGCGCACCCGCGTCTCCCAGCGCTCCTCGTCGAGCACCACGACGCCGCGCGCCAGCCAGCGCTCGCTCTCGCGCGGGTCGGCCGACGCCGCGGGGTCGAGCCGCCAGGTGTCGATGTGGAAGCCGGGCAGCGCGTAGAAGTCGCCGCTGCGGGCGGCGGACTCGACGAGCTGCGCCGCGCGCTGCCGCGTCCCGGCGTGCAGCCGCGCGTCGCGCGCGTAGCGCGGCCGGATCAGCGACTCGACGAGCCGCGGCCGGGCCAGCGCTTCCGCGAGGCGTGCCGGGTCGTCGTCGAGCGCCGAGAACAGCTCGCGCAGGAAGGCGGGATCGCGCGAGGTCCGCGCCATGCGGTCGAGTTCCGCTTGAAGCGCGGCGGTTCCGACGCGGAAGCCCCACAGCTGAGCGAGCGCCCTCGACTTCGCCTGCGAGTCGGCGACGCGGGTGAGAGCGGTAGCCAGGGGGAGCGGGGATGGCGCTCGTGGGGCCGCGGACGCCGGGCCGCCGGACCGGTGCCGCGCGTAGACCGCCTCGAGCGCGGAGACGTCGCGCGCGACGGCGTCGAGCGCGTCGCCCGCCGCGTTCCCGGCCGCCTCGCTGCCGTCGCTTCCGGCCGGCCCGGCTGGCCCAGCCGGCGCGGCCGACACGACGAACGCCGCCAGCGCCAGCAGCGCGGCAGCCGGCGCGAACCGGCGCGAAAGGAATCGGCGGCAGGGGTTCAAGTTCACGGCTCGGCTCCCCCGAGGAGCGGCCCATCGGAACCCTGAAAGGGTACGCCGAACGCGGGGCGTTTACCGTGGAAGTTCTCGCGGTAGCGTGCGGAGCGGTGCGGCAGCGGGACGCTGCGCGCTCATGGTCGTTCGAGTCGTAGCGGCGAGCATCGAAATCGCCATAGGGGGACGGGCGCGGTCGCAGTGCGGGCGCGCCAGGCCGTCCCTTTGACGGAGGATGTCCTTCGCAGCCCGGCTCCGACGGGCTTGGGAAGTTGACTCATGACTATGATCATTCCATACTCCATGTATGAGCAAGAGGCTGCAGTTGATCGTCGACGATGCTGAGTTCCGCGAACTCCAGAAGGTCGCGCGCGCCCGCCGGATGACCCTCTCGGAGTGGGTCCGCCAGGCGCTGCGCGCCGCGCGCCGGGAGCAGCCCGCGGCCGACTCGGGGCGGAAGCTCGCGGCCGTGCGGTCCGCCGCACGACACGCCTTCCCGACCGCGGAGATCGACGCGATGCTGGGCGAGATCGAGCAGGGCTACCTGGGGCCGGTGAGCGAGTGATCTTCGTCGACTCCAACATCCCGATGTACCTCGTGGGCGCCGCGCACCCCCACAAGGCGGACGCTCAGCGGCGGCTCGAGCAGCTGATCGTCGCCGGCGAGCGCCTCGTGACCGACGCCGAGGTGCTGCAGGAGATCCTGCACCGCTACGTCGCCATCGAGCGGCGGGATGCGATCCAGCCCGCGTTCGACGCGCTGCTCGGCGTCGTCGACGAGGTCTTCCCCGTGACGGGCCCGGACGTCGCGCAGGCGAAGTCCATCGTCCTGGCGCGGCCGGGCCTCTCCGCCCGCGACGCGCTGCACGTCGCCGTGATGGGGGCGCACGGCGTCACGCGGATCCTGAGCTTCGACGCCGCGTTCGACGCCGTGCCTGGGCTCGAGCGGATCGCGGGCTGAGCCGCCGCGGCAGGACGCGCGCCCGGTCGGGCTCCGACGCTCCCTCACACCGCGCGCCCCGCTCCCGGCGATAATGCCGCGACCCGGAGCTCCGCATGGCCCGCCTCCTCGATCCCGAAGGCCGCGCCGCGGTCGACGCCGTCGCCGCGACCGCCGAGCGCACCCTCCCCTCCCCGAGACGGAAGTCCCGCGCCCGCACCGCGCGCCTCGACGAGGCGGTGGCCGCGGTGCAGCGCCTGCTGGGCTGGGCAGGCCGCCGCCCGGAGCGCCTGGCGGCGGCGTTCGAGGCGCTCGAACCGCTCCCCGGCGGGGCGCTGGAGTGGTTCGCGGAACTGGGGTTGGCGCTGGTCATCGACGGCCGGATCGACGAGGCGGCGGCGATCGCCTACCCGGTCGCGGAGGCCTTCGACGCCGACCTCGTGGTCGGCGACTTCGTCGTGACGGTGGCCCAGTACGGCCCCCGCGAGCGCGCGGTCAGCGAGATCGAGCGCGGCCTGGCTCGCTTCCCGCGCGGCGCCTTCACGGCGCTCTCCTGCGGCGATGCGTGGATCGAGCTGGACGAGCCTGCGCACGCCGAGCCGCTGCTGCGCCGCGCGCTCGAGCTGGCCCGCCGCGGACCGTCCGGGACCGCGGGCGAATCGATGGGGCTGTCCGCGGAGCCCGAGGAGATCGTCCGCGACGCGCTGGGCCTGCTGCTCCCGCTGCTGCTGCGCCAGAGCCGCGAGGACGAGGCCCGCGCGGTCTACCGCCGCCACGCCGCGCCGCTCGTGCTGCGGCGCCCGGCCAACGTCGTCCCGATCGCCAGCGCGCGCGCCGGCCGCAACGACCCCTGCCCCTGCGGCAGCGGCCGGAAGTTCAAGCACTGCTGCGGCTCGGTCAGCGCCCCGGCGGCCGCGGCGCCCGACGCGAGCGCCCTGCTCGAGGCGATCGTCCCCTTCGGGCTGCTCACCGAGACCTGGGAGGACTTGGACGAGGTCCTGCGGCTCTACATGGGCGCGCAATTCACGCGGCAGCACGACGACAACGAGATCGCGACGTTCATCGAGTGGCGGATGATCGACCTGCGCGACGAGACCGGCCGGACCGCGCTGCAGCGCTTCGCCGACTGGCACGCGGAAGAGCTCGGCGCCCCGGCGCGGGGGCTGCTGGACGAGCTCGATCGCTCCCGGCTGCGGCTCTACGAGGTGCGCGGCATCCGCCCCGGAGAGGGTCTCACGCTGTTCGACCTGCTCGACGGGCGGCCGGTCGAGGTCCGCGAGAAGGTCGGCAGCCGGGCGGTCCAGCCCTGGGACCTGCTCGCCGCGCGGCTCTTCGCGCGCGATGGCGTGATGCAGATGGCGGGCGGCGTGCTGCACTTCCCGGCCGCCGAGAAGCCGGAGCTGCTGGGCGCCTGGAAGTCCGAGCTGGCGCGTCTGGAGGCGGAGCGGCCGGAGCTGGCCGAGGCCGATCGCCTGGCCCTCGCCGCCGGCGTCTTCCAGCGCCAGCGCACCGCGATGCGCGACCGGCCGCTGCCTCAGGTCTCGAACGAGGACGGCGATCCGATGGTCCTCTCCGTGGCGCGCTACGACGTGCGCGACGCCGAGGAGGTCCGCCGCCGGCTCGCCGGCGCACGTGGGCTCGTCGCCGCCGGCCGCGGGTTCGACTGGATCGCCACCCGCCCGGCCGGGCTGATCCTCGGCCACATCGCGCTCTCGCCGCGGCGGATGAAGCTGGAGACCAACTCGCGCGAGCGACTGGCGCGCGGCCGCGCGCTGCTGGACAAGCTGCTGGGCGACCTGGTCTGGCACCGCGGCGACTCGTTCTCGTTCCGTGGAGGAGCAGCTCGAGCGGCAGCGGTCGTCCCGGCAGCGCGAGCCCGCGGGCCGCACCACTGCCGCGGCCGCGGCGGAGATCCCGCCGGAGCTGCAGCTCGAGTTGCGCTCGCGGTTCATGGAGCAGCACTACCGCGGCTGGCTCGACGAGTCGATCCCGATGTTCGACGGCCTCACCCCGCGCCAGGCCGCCGCCGACCCGGCGCTGCGGCCGCGGCTGGTCGACCTGCTGAGGACGATCGAGAACTCCGAGGCGCGCGCATTCCCGCCGGGCCAGCGCTACGACTTCGGCTGGCTGTGGGAGCAGCTGGGCGTGGGGCGGGAGGAGTGAGGGGGAAGAGCGCGCCGGGTTCGAACGCCGCTCTCTCATGGCCGGAAACCCGCTCTGCAGTTGGGCTCGATCGGGCCCGTGGATGCTCGGCAGCCAGCGTAGTCTTCCCCTCGGCGAGGGGAGGCCCTCTTGGCGGTGTTTTTGGTATCTTATGATAGTATCATTATCGACGAAGGTCCCCCGGCCCCATGAGCGCCGGCCTGAGTAGCCGCCACTGCGGAACGCTCGAGGCCCTGTTCGCGGAGCCGACGCGGGCCGGGATGGCCTGGGATGACGCGGATCGAGCCATGAACGACACGCTGCGCTACAAGGACTACCTGGCCCAGGTCGAGTACGACGCGGAGAGCGACTCGTTCCACGGCCGCGTGCTCAACGTCCGCGACGTGATCACCTTCGAGGGCCGCTCCGTCGTCGAGCTGAAGCGGGAGCTTTCGGCCTCCGTCGAGGACTACCTCGAGTACTGCGCGACGCGGGGCGAGTCGCCGGAGCGTCCCTACTCCGGCCGTTTCATCGTCCGCGTGGAGCCGGAGGTCCACCGCGCGATCGCGGCCGCCGCGACGCGCTCGGGCAAGAGCCTCAACCTCTGGGTGGCGGAGGTGCTCGAGCGGGGGGCGGCCCCGCAGGCCGATCGCGAGGCGCCGCGACGGAAGCCGCGCGCCCTGGCCCGCCGTCCTCCCAGGCGCGGCTGAGCCCTAACCGGTCCCCGGTTCCCGCTCGAACGGCTCCGTCCCCTCGTTGAGGGTCGCCAGGTACCGGTCGTAGGCGAAGAGCCGGTTGCGGCGCTTGCCGGTCAGCTCCCGTGCAATTCCCAGCTCGACGAGCAGGTCCATCGCCGAGGCGGCGGCCGGGAAGGAGAGCCCGGTCGACTCCGCGAGGAACGTCAGCGTGAGGAGCGGCCGCGCCTTGAGGGCCTCGTGGACACGCAGCGCCGAGCCCGCCCGTCGCCCCATCGGCTCGATCCGACGCCGATCGTCCTGGAACATGCCGGCCAGTCGCCGCGCCGTGGCCACGGCGCCATCGGCCGTGACGCGCACGCCCTCGAGGAAGAAGTCGAGCCACGCCTCCCAGTCGCCCTCGCGGCGTACGCGGTCGAGCAGGTCGTAGTAGGTCGCGCGGTGCCGCTTCAGGTAGAGGCTGAGATAGAGGAGCGGCTGGTGCAGTACCTCCGCGCGGCAGAGCATCAGCGTGATGAGCAGCCGGCCGACGCGACCGTTGCCGTCGAGGAACGGGTGGATCGTCTCGAACTGCACGTGCGCGAGCCCCGCGCGCACCAGCGTCGGCAGGCCGTCGTCATCCGCGTGGAGGAAGCGCTCCAGGTCGGCCATGCAGTCCTCGACCGCCGTGTGCGGCGGCGGGACGAAGCGGGCGTTCCCGGGTCGGGTGCCGCCGATCCAGTTCTGCGTGCGCCGGAACTCGCCCGGCGCGCTGCTGCTCCCCCGGCCCCGCGACAGCAGCACGCCGTGGACCTCGCGGATCAGCCGGTTGGAGAGCGGGAACCCCGCTCGCAGGCGGGCGAGCCCGTGGTCGAGCGCGGCGACGTAGTCGGAGACCTCCACGACGTCGGTCACGGGCGCGCCGGGCAGTTCCTCCAGCTCGAAGAGCAGGAGGTCCGACAGCGACGACTGCGTCCCCTCGATCTGCGAGGACAGCACCGCTTCCTTGCGGACGTACGAGTACAGGAAGAGCGCCGTGTCCGGCAGCAGCGCCGAGACGCCGTCGAGGCGGCCGATCGCGAGCACGGCGGCCTCGAGGGCCTGCTGCCGCCCGGCGGCGAGGTCGAGAGGTGGGACCGGCGGGAGAGGGGCGGGCACGAAGGCGCGGACCGACTCCCCGCTTAAGGTGCTCGTTTCGTACCGTCCGGTTTCGCCACGGTTCGCCACGGTCCGCCTCCTGAATATCGGAAAGCTGAATAGCGGATCGCTCTATTCAATGTTGTGCGGTTAATTTTAAACAAGGGAATGCCTGATGGCAACCCCCCTCCGAGATCTCACGCCGACCGAGAGGGGTTCCGTGGCGCGGGGGCCGAGCCGATCGACTGGCCCCCACTCATCGCATCGCAGCCCGCTGCCTCTCGTCCCGGGTCCGCCCTCGAGCAGCCGCCCGGCCAAGCTCCCGCAGCCGGAGCGAGCGCTTGGTGAGCACCTGGAACCGGTGCCAACGGGCCTGCTCCATGACTTCGAGCGCGCACAGGATGAACTCCTCCTCGACGGACTCGTGGAACAGGTCGCTCATCGAGTTGACGAGTGCGAGCTGCGGAGAGGCCCAGCCGAGAACCGGGGAGAGCGGTCGCTCCTGGACCGGATCCCGCGAGCGGGACGAACTCGTATGAGACTCGAGGTGCGCTATGTCGGAGCGGGCTACTGTCCTCCCTTGGTCGCGTGCATGGACACGCCGCGTCGGGGATGGTCACCGTGAAGGTCCGCGAGGTCATCCGGCTCCTGGAGCGAGAGGGTTGGAGGTTGACCCGCACCCGTGGCAGTCACCGGCAGTTCCGGCATCCCGAGCGACCGGGATTGGTCACCGTGGCTGGACATCATTCGCTTGACCTTGCCCCGAAGACGCTGCGGAGTATCCTCCAGCAAGCGGGCCTTCCACGGGATTGACTCCATGCGCTACCTGATCGTCATCGAGCGAACCTCGACCGGCTACTCGGCCTACTGCCCGGACCTGCCGGGCTGCGTCACAGCGGCCGTTTCCCTCGAGGCCGCCGAGCGGGAGATGCGGGACGCCGTCGCCTTCCACATCGAGGGGCTGCGGCGCGAGGGGCTCCCCGTTCCGGAGCCGTCGGCGCGCTACTCGGTGGTCGAGGTGCCGGCGTAGGTGTCGCGTCGCCGTCGGCGAACCGGGTGATTCGGCCTGCCGTCCCGCCGCCGCAACGTCATTGCTGCTCCCGCCCGCTCGGAGATGGCCTCGTCCGTCGTGTCGACGCATTCTGTGTTCGTATCGAACCCAGCCCCTGTGCCACGTCCGTGATCCAAGTGGGTTTCGGCCCACACGTGGTGCAGGGGCATTCTTCTGGGTGGAATACCCCGATGAGCTTCCCCGAGCGCGTCGCGATCCTCCTCGATGGCGAGTTTGCCAAGCGGGCGCTCCAGAAGGGGCGCAAGCGGTTCCCGACCGCCGAGGACGTGATGGCCGAAGTCCGGCGCCTCCTCAGCGCACCGCCGCCCGCGCCCCGCCACGGCGAACCTACCGCGCCGCCTCCACTGTCTTCGCCGCCTCCGGCGCCGTCAGCGCCGCCAGGCGCCGGCGGGCGAGCGTCTCGGTCGAGAACTCGCGCGGTGAGCCCCGGGTCGACCCGACCCGCCGGTACCACTCGATCGCGGTCCCGCGCTCCCCGTACGACTCCGCGATCCGGCCCAGCACGTACCAGTCCTCCGAGGCGGGCTCCAGGCCGCCGTGCAGGTCGATCGCCTGCAGGATCTGGTCGCGGGCCTCGACGGGCCGCCCCGCCTCGGCCAGCGCCGCCGCCAGCGTGTGGCGCGTGGCCGCAGACGGCTCCAGCGCGACGGCGCGCTGCGCGCACTCGACCGCCTCCGCGTCGACGGCGCCGCGCAGGACGCGCCACCACGCCAGGTTGTTGTTCGCTTGCGCCGCCGCGGGGCCCTGCGCCGCCAGCCGGCGCAGGATCTTCTCGCTCTCGTCGTAGCGGCCGGCGACCGCCTCCACCGCGCTCTTCAGGAACAGCGCTTCGGTGCTGTCCGGAGACCGTTTCAGCCAGGCGTTCACGAGGGGTCCGAGTTCGTCCCAGCGTCCCTGCCGGTAGAGCGCCTCGCCGAGCATCATGCTGGAGAAGTCGACGCCCGGGAACGCCGCGTAGAGCTCACGGGCCCCCTTCTCCAGCTCCGCCAGCTGGCCGCGCGACGCGTAGGCGATCAGCAGCGCGACGTCGTACTTCTCGTGCTCGGGACCGCTCACACCCCGGCGCGCCGCGGTCAGGATCGGGATCGCCTCGCGGTCCGATTCGGTCGTGACCAGGAGCGCCGCGGCGGCGACGCGGATCACCTCGGCGCCCGCCGCCGGCTCGCCGTGCCAGAACGACTGGAACATGTCGATCGCGCGCACGCTCTGGCGGTCGGCCGAGGCCGCGTTCTGCCGGGTCCAGTCGAGGAGCAGCTGCGCGGTCGGCGCGTCGCCCGCGTCGAGCAGCCGCAGGGCCGCGGTGCCGACGAATGCGGCCGACCCCTCGTAGGCCAGGATCCGGGCCGCCCCGCGCTCGCGCCGCACGTACACGACCACCATGGCCCGCTTGCCCTCCTGGGCGAAGTTCAGCCGCACGCGCTGCACGGTGGCCGCATCTCCGGTCACGGTGATGTCGCTGTTGGCCCAGGCCAGGTCGATTATTGCCTCCCGCTCCAGGCCCTGCTCCTCGATGAACCGGAGTCGCGCGCGCAACGCGGTCGCGGTCCAGTCGGCCGCTGGCTTCACCAGCGGCTCGACCCAGCTCACGTGAACGCGGCTCAGGGCGTCGAGGTCGATCTGCGGGGCCAGCTGCGCCCGAAGCAGCTCCAGCACCGGCGCGCGAGGATCCTCTGCGTCCAGCTTCACGTCCTCGTGCCGCTTCACGCGTGACATCATCTCGAGCAGCGCGCGGACCTGCTGCGGGTCCGGCGCGGCGCTCGCCGCCTCGGAGAGGAGGGGCCGGGCCTGCGGGTAGCACCTCATGAGCACCAGGATCCCGCCCGCCTGCAGCAGGACGGGGTTCCGGTCGGCCGCCCGCGGCCAGAGCTGCTTCGCCTGCTGGAGCGCGGCCGGTGGGCCGCTCTCAAGCGCGATCGCGACCAGCCGCCAGGCCGTGTTGTCGGTCGTGGCCTCCAGGCTTTCGGTCAGCGCCCGCAGCTCGGCGATCCGGCCCGACCGCGCGAGCGCCGCCATCAGGTTCTTGTCCAGGCCGTGGTTCCCCAGCTCGGTGCGGATCGCCTGGTACTCGGCGATCGCTTCGCCCACCTGCGCCGACGGGGAGTAGCGCTGCCCGGTCGCGTCGTACTCGAGCAGGATCGCCAGGTCGCCGCGCACCACGAAGTTGCTCGGGTCCAGCTCCTTGGCGCGGCGCATCGCCGCGAGCGCGCCGGCACGATCCCAGCCGCCGCCGAAGCGCCGGCCGATCGCGTCGTGCTGCAGCGCCCAGCCCAGCGCCGCGTAGCCGATCGCCGAGTCCGGTGCCAGCGCGACCGCCCGGCGGGCCTGCTCGACCGCCGCGTCGCCGATCCCGGCCTCCACCAGCGCCCGCGAGAGCCGCGCCGGCGGCCCGGGCGAGGCCGGCGCGGCCGTGGCGAGCTGCCGGAACTCGGCGAGCGCCTCGGCGATCTTCCCCGCCGCCAGCAGCGCTTCGCCGGCCTGCTCGAAGTGCACGGTCGGAATGGACCCGTCGCCGATCCGCCGTAGTGCGGCGTAGGCCTCGTTCACCTCGGCCGCGGTCCACCGCGCCGGGCCGCTGTCCACCGTCAGCGTCGCGTGGACGGTGCCGTCGGGCTGGCGGTCGTAGGTGCTGGTGAGCAGCGCCGGCCCGAGCTTCGTCTCGCTCCGCTCCGGGAGGGAGGACGCGGTGTAGCCCGGGGGGGGCGTGATGACGTAGTTCCACGTCGCGCGATGCGGGCGCCAGAGCACCAGGTCCGAGCGGCGGACGGGGGTCTCGGACTCGGAGGACTCGTATCCCAGCGCGCCGCGCAACTCCGAGAGCAGCGTCCAGGGGTTGATCTCCACCGTCGCCTCGTCCTGCGCGGTCGTGGCCTTCTCCACGCGCAACGCCTCGAGCTGCAGGCGAAACGGGATCGCGAGGTCCTCGACCGGGCTCAGCTGGACCGTGCCGAGCGCCTCGGCGCCGTAGGTCCGTTTGACGTAGTCCGTGAGGCTCTCGCGCGCCGACGACTCGTCTTCGCCTTCGAACTGCAGGCGGTAGTTCAACTCATAGGAGCCCCAGGCTTCCGTCGTCTCGAGCACGCGCCCCCGGCCCGATTCCGCCAGCGTGACGGCCCGCGTCTCGACGGTCCGGTTGTCGGCCGACGTGGTCTGCATCGTGCGCGACAGCCCGGTGGTCGACGGGGCGGCCACGAGCGCCAGCCGGCCCTGGTCGGGGAGCGGGAGCTGGCCGACCCGCGCTTCAGGCACGGTGGCATCGATCCACAGCGGCGGCTCGCCGGGGACGAAGACGATCGCGTGGTCGAACTCGCCCGTCGCGGGCAGGGCGGGGTCGACGTCCGCCCCCGGGCCGGTCGAGAGCAGCGCCACGTGCGCCGGGATCCCGGCCTGGCGCAGCAGTCCGACGAGTACCGTGGCCTTGTCCTTGCAGTCGCCGTAGCCGCGCTTCAGCGTCTCCCCGGGCGCGCGCGGGACGATCGCGGCCTGGCCGAACTCGAGCCCCGTGTAGCGGACCTTGCGGTGCAGCGCCGCGACCAGCCGCGCGATCTTCTCCGGGCGCGTGGTGGCCCCCGCCGTGGCCTCGGCGACCAGCCCGGAGAGGTCGCTCCCCGCCAGCGCGCCGTCCACCGTCGCGCCGTACTCCGCCGCCAGCTCGGCCCACGATGTGCCGGTCGTCACCTGGAACGAGCGGACGCGGTTCATGTCGGCCGGCAGCGACGGCTCCGGTTCCTCGAAGGCCGGCACGTCGCGCAGGTCCAGGACGACGCGGCGCCGGCGGCCGTCGACCGTCGCGTTGGGCGCGGCCCCTTCGAACCCGCGCACCGACCACTTGAGCGGCAGGTCGGCGGGGGCATCGACGACGATCCGGTACCGCCGGACGGGATACGGGACCTGGATCACCATTCCGAAGGAACTCGCGTGTTCGAAGTAGGTCCGCCGGTTTCGGGTCACGATCTCGACCTCCGCGACGGCGCCGGCCGCCAGCGCCGGCAGCGGCGCGCGCAGGCGCCGGCGGTCGCTGAGCACGACCGGCTCCTCGCTGTCGAGCGCGAACTCGCCGATCGTCGCGGGATCCAGCCGGTGCTCCTTGCCGTCGGCGGTGACGACACGCGCCCGGATCTCCGGCCGCTCCTGGTACCAGGGCGCGTAGGTGGCCGAGACCGTGTCCCAGCCGTCGGAACTCCCGTCGACGCGGAAGGCGTAGCGGTAGCGCTCCACGGCGCGCGCCTCGGAGTCGTACGTCAGTTCGATCTCCTCGAGCAGCGAGACGATCTCGTCGTCGGGGACGGCCGGCACGGCGGCCGCGGCGCGCAGGACCTCCTCGGGGCGCGCGGAGAAGGCGCGCTCGCGCTCCCACGGCTCCTCGGCGGGCGGGGCGGCGGGGCCCGCCGTAGCCACGCAGCTGAGCGCGAGGAAGGCGAGCAGCAGCCGGGCGCTGGCAGGACCAAGGCGGCGAACGCGGAGCCCGCAAGGACACGACGGCGAATCCGACGCGAGACGGCGACGACGCATGACCCCTCCCCCCGGCGAGAGGGTGCGCGCGACGAACGGGCCCCGGGCCTGGCTTGAGCGGCCGCCTAGCCCGCGGGACGGATCCGGCGCTCGACCGCTCTCGAGGGGATTGTACGCCCCCGGCCAGCGAACCCTGGAGACGCGGCAGGTTAGGGGTGAGTTAGAGGCGTCGCGGCTTGGAGGGGATTCGCCGCGGCGGCCTCGGCCACGCTCCCCGGGATCGGGCTTCCGTTGGTCGCGTCACCGGTCTGATGCTCTGCTTCGCCCGAGTTCCTGTTCGAACGGCCCCGCAATACGAGCCTCCGCCGTCGTGTCCGCGATCGCGAACACGACCCGCCGGAACGCCCCCCGGAACGGCCCCTCCAGCGCCTCGCGGAACAGCCGCGCGACCAGCGCGGGGTCGCCGCCGAACGCCCCGCACCCCCACGCCCCCAGCACCATCGCGTCCCGGCCGTGGACTGCGCCCAGCGCCAGCACCCGCGCGATCCGCGACCGGAACGCCGGCTCGACCTCGCCCAGCCGCTGCGGCGCGAACCGCGCCAGCGCCGCGGTGTACGGCGCGGCGCAGGTCACGATCGTGCACGGGTACGGGCTCTCCAGCAGCCGGTGATCGTCCCCGCGGAACACCGGCACGTCGGGCGACCAGATCGCCCAGTCGCTGTACAGGTCGCCGCCCTGCTCCGGGTGGAAGGCGTACATCCGGCGCCCGACCAGGCACGCGAACAGCGCCGACGAGCGGGCCAGCGACTCCTCCTGCGCGCGGGCGCCCCCGAGGAACCCGCCGCCCGGGGAGCGCGCGGAGGCGAAGTTGAGCGCGGCCGCGGCGTGGCCGTCGGCGAGCAGGCGGCGGGAGGCGGCCAGCGTGGACTCGCGGGTCACCTCGATGCGGGTGGCGTGGGGGCCGGGGGCGGTGGCGGGGAGGGTGGCGTCGGGCGGGTACTCGACGGTGCGGGCGACGGCGGAGGCGATGGCGGCGCGGAGGTCGATGCGGGTGCCGGAGGGGGCGGTGTAGGTGCCCGCTTCCGCGATGGCGACGGCCTCGCGGCCGAGGGCGGTGGCGAGGGGGCGGGGGATGCGGGGGTTGTAGGAGGGCATCGGTGATTCTCGCTCCAGGTCTCGATGCGCAGGGTCCTTCCGACGGTTGATGTCGCGGCACCGGCGGGGGCCGTGCGGGTCAACCTGCTCTTTCCGCGCCTAGCCCCGCTCCCAGAGGTCCATTACATTCTCGGCATCCTCCTTGCCGAGCGACTTGAGGCGCGCGCGATCCAGTGCGATTTCCCGGCTACTGACGGACCGCCACAAGAGCAGCTGATACACATCGAACCTGGCTTCATGCGTCAACTCCCGCTGGCCGCAGAATGCCGTGTAGACGCGCGCCATCGCCGCCCACACCGCGATCTCCGCGTCCGGGTTGATTTCCCTCTGCATGTTCTCCACCATCTCCTCGAGTGGACTCGAGTTGAACTCCGCGAACACCGCATGGATCCTCGCGATTCGTTCCAGCTGCTGCTGGGTCAACGCCAGATGGCGGATCGGGCCGGGCTTCAAATCTCGCAGAGCAATCCACTCAAGGGTGTAATCCTCTCTCGGTTTCATCTGCAACCTCGGCTCCGCATCTGGAGCCTGCCCAGCACACGCGACGATTCAATTGATCTGGACTCACGGCCCATGACTTCTCCCCTCCTCTGAGGAACACGATCACCGTCTTCTGCTGAGCACGCCACCGAGGGTCCGCCTTCTCAGTGCCGCGCTTCAGCCCTCCCGCGGTCATCGCCTCGCGTCCGCCGTCACACTCCGCAGCACCTCCACCAGCGCACACGCACACGCTGTTGAACCGCCCCGGGGATCCCGGAGACAGGATTAGTTGCGTCCCGCGACGGCGGCGAGCCTCGGCTGGCTACGATGATAGCTCTTCTCGAACTCGGCTGGCGGGACATGGCTGATCACTCCGAGCAGCCGCGTGCTGTTGTACCACGACACCCTTTCCAGGGTGGCTAACTCGACACCCTTGAGATTGCGCCACGGAACCTCGCTGACGAATCACTTCGGCCTTCAACAGCCCGATGTGGATTCCATCAGGGCGTTGTCGTAGGAGTCGCCAAGGCTGCCGACGGACGGTTGGAGGCGGCCTCGGCCAACCGCTCGGTGTAGCGAATCGAAAGATGCTGCGCCCCGCGGTCGCTATGGTGAACATGCTTCTCCAAGCGGGGCGGGCCCACAGGGCTTGCTCGAGCGCATCGAGGGCCAAGTCCGTCCGCATCGAGGTCGAAGCGCGCCAGTCAACGATCTGGGAGGTGCAGACATCGACCACAGATGCGACGTAGACGAACCCGGACCAGGTGGCGACGTAGTTGAAGTCGGCGACCCGCTGCTGGTTCGGGCGGCTGGCCCGGAAGTGAAGATCCACCAGATCGGGCGGCCGGGCGCTGCTCGATCGGGGACGGTCGTGACCGTCTTCCGGCCCCGGACAACCCCCAGGAGCCCATCTGGCGCATCAGGCGCTTGAACGTGCAGCGGGCCACCTCGACCTGTTCCCACTCCAACTTGCGCCAGACATCCCGCGGAGCCATGAACCGCGAAGTTCTCCCGCCAGACGCGCTCAATTCGCGGACGCAAAGCGGCGTCGTGCTTTAGGCGCTATGGCGGAAGTCGGATCCTGTTAACGCGCCTCCTGCTCCTAGTACGTCGACGGGATAATCGGCCGCATGGTGCAGATCGGCTCGATCCCGTACGTTTCGCGATGGGCGTCGATGAATCGAGGCCATCATATCGGTCGACGGTCGAGTCCCGACTTGGCGAAAACAGCCGACGCCTTTCGCAGTATCTCGCTGGCGCGGCGGAGCTTCCGATTCTCCCGCTCCAACTCGGCTAGCCGGTCCCGCTCGGCGCTCGTCAGGCCTGGTCGCCGCCCGAGATCCCGATCGGCCGGCCGGACCCACTTGCGTACCGGCTCCGCCGAGCAGCGGATCGTCGCGGCAATCGAACCCATCGTCGCCCATTGAGACTCGTGTTCGGCTTGGTACTCCGGGACCAGCCGGACCGCCCGCTCCCGGACCTCAGATGAGAACTGGCTCGCTTTTCCCATGACCCCATCCTCCCGAGCTTTGGGGTCTCCGGATAACACGGGGCGGTTCAGTGCCGAGCCCAGCAGCTCCTGCTGCGTCGCCCAGTCCCGGTACCGCCGCACCGTCTTCCGGCTGACCTTCAGCTCGTGGGCGATCCGCCGCTCCGTCTCGCCCTTTCCCAGCCGCCGGAGAATTTCTTCAATGTCCAACACGTCCGCTCTCCTTCCAGCCACGGCCTGCCTCCCGCTCGAAACGGAGAGGTGTACCGGACCGAGATTGAGAACGGCAACGGGCGCCCTGGTCCCCTTTCGTCCGAAAACGGGTGGTCCCCTTTCGGGCGAAAACGCCTGGTCCCCGATCGGCCGAAAACGTCTGGCCCCCTATGCCGAGAACGACTGGCCTACTATCGGGCGAGAACTGACAGGACTCGCGGGTCACCTCGATGCGGGTGGCGTGGGGGCCGGGGGCGGCGGCGGGGAGGGTGGCGTCCGGGGGGTACTCGAGGGTGCCGTCGCGGGCGAAGGAGATGGCGGCGCGGAGGTCGATGCGGGTGCCGGAGGGGGCGGTGTAGGTGCCGGAACCGGGGATGGAGAGACTTGGCGGCCGAGGTTGGCGGCACGGTCTCGCGGAACACAGCGATCTACTGGGGGAATGCTCCTCGTCATACAGGTCAACCGACAACTACCCCCTATCTCGGGACCGGCTCGACGCGCCGTCATTCCGACCCTTCTGCCGCTCCACCGGCTAGCCCAGCGCGGCCAGCAGCTGCTATGTTCTCAGGGAGATGTTCGGCTCGTTATCCTCCCCCGAGAGGAACTCTTGACGCCCCCTGACCACATTCGCCTCGACCCCAAGCCGAGTAAGCTCATCCACGCGTTGCGTGCGATCGGCTACAGCTTCCCCCAGGCAATCGCGGACCTCGTAGACAACTCCGTCAACGCGAAAGCCACCGAGGTCGCCGTACGCGCCGTCGCCGGCCCCCGTGGGATCATGCGCATTCTCATCGTCGATAACGGTCGCGGCATGACCCGCAGCGAACTCGACGAATCGATGCGTCTCGGCGCTGACACTCACCGAGACGTCAACTCCCTTGGCAAGTACGGCATGGGCCTGAAGCTAGCATCCCTGAGCCAAGCCCAGCGCATGACCGTCTTGACCAGGAGCCACACTCACTGTGGGGGTCGACGTTGGACCATCGACGGTATCAGCAAGGGTTGGGAATGTGAGATATTGCCAGATCACGAGGTTCTTCATGACGTTGACAACCCGCATGACAGCATCGATCTCTCGAAGGGCGGCACAGTCGTAATCTGGGAAGAACTCGACAAGATTAGGCCGAGTAAGGGTGGAGTCGACGCGACCATCAGCCTACTTTTTACGCACCTGCGGCAGCATCTTGGCGTTCATTTCCACCGCTTTCTGGAGGATGATCGTCTGCGAATCTACTTGGAGCGCTGCACCGAGCGAGATCCCGCGGCGATACGCGCTGAAGTTGTTCCCGCTCTTAACCCGTTCAGCTACGACCGCTCGGGCCACTCTGAGTATCCGAAGACCTTCATGCTCCCCATGGGGGAGGGTAAGGCGCTCTCGCTCGAGGCCCACATATGGCCACCCAACTCGACTGCTGCAAACTACAGACTTGGCGGGAAAGCAGCCAATCGGCAGGGGCTCTACTTCTACCGCAACGACCGCCTAATACAGGCGGGCGGATGGAATGGTGTGCGCGCGAATGATGCGGAGCCACACCTGTCTCTCGCTCGTGTTTGCATTGACCTACCACATACCTTCGATGAGCTGTTTGGCCTCTCCGTGCAGAAGGCCAGCGTGCAGGTACCGCCTGCCTTCACGATCGCCCTCCCTGACGCGACTGCTAAGGATACCTCACGGTTCTCCGACTACACCAAGGCCGCCCAAACTGTGTATCGATCAGGAGAACGACAGAATGCTTCGAATCACCCCTTAGTTCCGCAGAACGGCCTTCGCAAGCAGCTTCAGAAGGAGCTTCAGGAAATACTCGGCAATGGCGCCGGTCGAGTCCGCAAGGTCCACTTCGTGTGGGCACCCTTGCACCCAGCACGGGTGTTCGAACTTGAGCGCGACGCTCCTCGAATCCGACTGAACAGCCTCTTTCGTCACAGGCTCCTACAGGGACAGTCCGCGACCGCAAGTGATGCCGCGATTCTGAAAGTGCTCCTCTTCATGCTAACTCGAGACATCATCGTTAGCGAGCGCTTCTCGTCACAGCAGCGACAAGCAGTCGAGCAGCTGAATCGTGTGTTGCTCGCGACGGTCGGGACATTGACGGAGGAGGAGTAGACGGTGTCCCTCGACCTCTCCTGGGAGACGTTCGCCGAGTCCTTTATCTCACCGGCGATTCCCGCTGTCCACGCGATACGTGGGTCGGGTGATTTGCGACTCTTCGTCGACGGAGGAGCCACGCGCATCGGTCTCTGGCTGCGCCTTGCAGCGGCGCTCGATACTGTTTGTCGAAGCGGGAAGGCCGTCTCTGTCCGGGTGTTTTCCACAGCTGATGGCCATTTCCTCGAGGTTGCGACGGCGGTTCCAACGCTCTACCAGCAGTTTTTCTCGCTCGCTGAGGACATTGTCTCACGAGTGCATCATGGTGCGGAGCCGATCGCCGCGACTGAGGAGGCGATACGGGCATGGAGAGAGCTGCTACGTGACCGCGCGTGTTTCTCGCTTGAAGAGCAAATCGGGCTATGGGGTGAACTATGGGTACTGGGGTGGCTTGTCGGGATGCGAGTTGATGACCCCGTCGCTTCCTGGATCGGGCCGCTCGGCGAGCCCCACGACTTCCGATTCGGTGGGCTGGAGCTCGAGGCCAAGACGCATCTCGGAGTACATAGACACCACGCCATTAGCAGCTTGCACCAGCTCGTTAGCTCGCGCGCTTGTCGACTTTCCATACTCTCTCTTTTACTCGCCCCCGCTCCCGAAGGTCTTACCCTTCCCGCCATGGTTGACAAGGTGCGTAGACTTCTCACTTCGTCAGGCGCGGAGCAATTCGAGCACCTAATCGAGCGCGCTGGCTATATCCCTGATGACGCGTCATCGTACCGGGATTCGTTTGTCCTCCGCGCTGATCCAGTCCTGGTTCCCGTAGACGAGGCCTGCCCGATCATCCGCCCTGCAGACCTACTCTCCCTATTGGGACCCGCTCGCGCCGCGCGAGTTCTCGACGCGCGGTACGTTGTCGATCTTGAGGGGCTCGGCCGTCCACTTGTGTGCCTCGAGGACCTACGCGACTAGAACCAAGGACTCCGGAGGGACGCTATGCCGAGCGGCCAGTGGACAGCAGTATTGCGCTCAACCATCGATCAGATGGGAACGAGCTTCGACTCCTTCGGGCCTTTGCCGCTTCACAGCACTCTCCTGCAGGCCTTCCGCCTTAGAGGCCACACGACCGACGGCCCAGAGGATGCGGAGCGCCTCGCCGCTGCGCTTCTCTCCGATGACCCCAACGACGTGCTGCATCGTTACTGGGGTGAGGTGATCCGGGCTTGGGACCACATTGATGAGGCGTCTTGGACGCAGGCGACTCCACGTCACTCGAGGCAGCGACGAGACCTGATCTACTCCCTACTGGCAACTTCACGCGAATGGAACAACCGCTGCGAGGCGCTGCACCCCCCCCGCCTTGCCGGCTTCCAGACCACGGTCGTGATCGGAGCAGCTTGGACTCCGTGGTATCTTCCGGAGCGTCGCCTACGAGCCTTCTACTGGCCCCGGTATCGCGACCACCTACTGCGTTCGGGTTGGCCGGCTGCCTCCGTACAGGACCTCGATCGTGACTCTACGAAGATCGTCGAGCGTCTTGGCGACCCCGAGGCCGCCACGGCAACGGCTGTTCGTGGCCTCGTTGTTGGCTATGTTCAGAGTGGGAAGACTGCGAATTTCACCGCGGTCGTCGCAAAGGCGGCGGATGCAGGGTACCGGCTTATCATCGTCCTCGCGGGAACTCTCAATGTGCTCCGCAACCAAACGCAGCGACGGCTCGACATGGAACTCGTCGGTCGCGAGCTCATCCAGTCCCATCCAAATGACGACGGAATCCACGACTACGCCACCGACGCGGAGTGGCTGAGCTTCGTCTCGCACGGCGATCTTCCGTCTAGCCTCGGCTCTTTCAATTGGGAACGTCTGACGACAGCCCGTTTCGACTTCAAGAGCTTGAAAGCCGGAATCGACGCACTCGAGTTTCGCCATGCTGTGCCAGGACGACGCTACAACGATCCCGCGAATCTCCATCGTGATGCTGCTCGTCTACTAGTGGTTAAGAAGACGCCAACGATTCTCCGGAGAATCGCGAGAGATCTTAAGCGCCTTCGAACCGCTCTCGCTACCGTTCCTGCGCTGATTATCGACGACGAATCCGACTTGGCGTCCGTAAACACGCTTCCGCCCAGGCGCAATGCCATCGAGGAGCAGAAGCGCACACAGACCAACGCGCGGATCGTCGAACTCTTGGACCTTCTGCCGCGATCAGCGTATGTCGGTTACACGGCAACGCCAGCAGCGACTGTACTAATGAACGAGCGGGAAGAGCTTTTCCCTCGCGATTTCATCATTCCGCTTCCAAGACCACACGGCTATATGGGAGCTGCTGAGTTCTTCGATCCACCGGGATTGTCGAATGATGCGCGCTATCGCGAGAAGTCGTTTGTCATCAAAGTCGAACACAACGATGAAGCGCCGGCGAATTTGCCGGCAGCTGTAGACTGCTTTGTCTTGACGGGCTGCATCAAGCTCTTCCGCGAACTATCGAATGCTGGTGCGTTTCGTCATCATACGATGCTCGTGCATCGTTCTCATCAGTTGTCGCTCCAAGAGAGGGATCGCACTCTTCTAAAGTCGCTTTTCGCGGCGAACCGATTCACGACCGCGACGGATCTTGACCGAGTGCGCGCAGCCTATCGACGCTACTTTCTCGAAGCTGCCTCTCGCTTTGAGAGTGCCGGCAGACGCGATCTCGTCGGGCCGCTCCCGGCCGAAGGTGATCTCCGACAGCTATGTGACGTGTTCTTTGGCGAGAAGGTGCATCCGGATGGCGTCCTCGTCGTCAACGGCGACCCTCGTTATCGCGAGCTGGCACCGGACTTCGATCTTCGCTCGATCTGGGCGGTCATCGTCGGTGGGACAAAGCTCTCGCGCGGGTACACGGTTGAGGGGCTGACGATCAGCTACTACCGCCGCAAGGTTGCCAGCGCGGACACGCTGATGCAGATGGGGCGTTGGTTTGGCTTTCGGCGCGGATATCAGGATCTCGTCCGCGTGTTTATCGGCGTCGAGAACCGGCCCAACAAGCCGCCGCTCGACCTTCATGAGGAGTTCCGCGCATGCTGCATGGACGAGGAGGAATTCCGCAGCGAGCTAATCCAATACGCGAGCGAAGGAGCTTCCCCACTGCGTCCAATTGACGTCCCCCCGCTTGTATACTCCTCAGGCGCCCTGCTTCCCACGAGCAGTAACAAGATGTTCCATGCTCGGCAGGCAGTCGCGAATTTCGGCGGCAAGACAATCGAGCGCACGATGGCTCCCAGAGCGGAAGCCGATATCGTCGCGAATTGGGATGCGTTCGAGACTATGCTCAGTCCTGCCTGCCTGCGCAATGCCTCCTTATCACTTGGCCCTGTACAATTCAGCGCACTCGTAGGGGAGCGCGATCCAGCTTCCGTTCTGCGCTTTCTCCGCAGCTATCGATGGTCACGAGAAGGGTCGTTCGACCCCGTCTTGCGGTTCCTTGAGGGCTCCAAGGGGAGCCCAGAGATCGAGGGGTGGATAGTACTCATGCCGCATCGGGTCCACCAAGCAGCCGGTGACTCGTACACGGTAAACGGACATCAGATCGGGGTTCGACATCGCGCGCGGATCGGAGATGGCGCGCATCGTTATAAGGTCTTCAGCGAGCCTGCACACGTCGTCATTTCAACGTATTTGGCTGGCGTGGGTGATCTCTCACTTCTGCCCAATGACGAGGTCGGACGGCTTCGACGTCCCCAATGCGCCGTTCTCGTTGCGTACGCGTGTCGGGACCACGGAGAACCCCGAGTGAATCTCGGCTTCTTCGTCTCGTTCCCGTCGAACCGCTTGCCTTGGAAGGCTTCCTTTGTGACCGTGCAAACGCAACCTTAAGACCGGCTAGCGCCGCGCATCGCCCTCGGATTCCCTTCTGGTTGCTGGTCCCTGTCAGCAACCGCGACAGGCCGGGGCCATCGTTGCGAGTTCGATCCAGGATTCGCCGACACCTGTAAATCTACTGACTCTGTCAGCGGCACTCTTGGGGATCCAGATGATCCTACCGGCGTTCACTGAGGTGTCGCTACCTCAGACTCGCCCGCGACCAACTGTCGAGGATCAGAAACCGCTGCGACGCCGTCAGCGTCCCCAGGTCCGACCGCGGCGACCACCCCTCGTCCTCGAGGCCCCGTGGCCGTCCCCGCCGCCGCCCCGGGCCGCCCCCAGCGCGAAGCCCGACGGTCTCACCGACTCCGACGCCGGCTCCTCAACCTCCGCGCCGGCCTCCGACACCCCCGAGGAACTCGATCCCCTGCGGGTCCAAGCCCTCGTCCCATCCGCCTTCGTCCTGCCGCCTTCCACTCATCCTGCCTCCTCGCTACGACCCTCCGGCCGCCTGAGGAGAAGGCACGTACTCCACCTATTTCAGCTCAATTTCGCGCAAAGATTTCGTAAGCGGTCAGCGAGCGGCGTTCTTCCCAGCGACGTGACGATCGGCTACGAATAGCCCCGCGCCCGGCGATCGGGCGAGCCGTGGAGACGGCGAGGAGCGGGGCGTGGCAGGTTCTCGGGACATTCGTGTGCGGCGGAGCGAGCGGGACTGGGCGGCAATCATCCGGCGGTACGAAGCGAGCGGCCTGGGTTCGCGGGCGTTCTGCCGGCAGGAAGGGGTGGCGGCGAGCACCTTCCAGCGCTGGTGCCAGCGACTCCGGGGGCAGCGGACCGCGCGCCGTCGCGCTCGCTTCGTGGAGTTGGTGCCACCGCCGACAGCTCCGCCCACAGTCACGAGGCCAGGCAGTTCCGACTGGTCGTTGGAGCTGGAGTTCCCGGGTGGCGTGACTGTCCGCTGGCGAGGGTAGCCGATGTTCTTGTCGTCGGCGCCACCCCGGATCCTGGCCTGTCGCGAGCCGGTCGACATGCGGAAGTCGTTCGATGGCCTGATCGCGCAGGTGAAGAGCGTGCTGGGCGAGGATCCCCTGTCGGGCAGCCTGTTCGTATTCTTCAACCGCCGCGGCAATACCTCAAGCTGATCGCGTGGGATCGGACCGGATACTGCCTGTTCGCGAAGCGCCTGGAGCAGGGCCGCTTCCATCTGCCGTCGGACGACGCGACGCAGGAGCTGAGCGAGCAGGCGTTGCGTTTGATTCTCGATGGAATTGTGCTTGGCAAGCGACGCGCGATGCGGTAAGAAAGACGCATGACAGTTCGACGAGCGAGCAGCGACGATGACGCGCGACGAGATCGCCGCGCTGCTCGCCTCGCACGAGCAGCTGGAAGCCCGCGTCGCCGAGATGACGCGCCAGCTCGAGTGGTTCAAGCGCAGCTCTTCGGCGCGAAGTCGGAGCGGCGGCCGCTCGGGGGCCAACGGGCGGCAGCTGGCGCTCGGCGAAGCGCTGCCCGCGCCGCCGGCTCCGCCGCCCGGGATCACGGTCGCCGAGCACCAGCGTCGCCGGTCGTCCGCGGAGCGAGACCCGGAGAGCGAGGAGCCGCTGCGCTTCGACCCAGCGTACCCGTCGAGGAGATCCGGCTGCCGGCTCCCGCGCTCGACGATCGACCACGAGCTGGTGAGCGAGAAGGTGACCTACCGCCTGGCCCAGAGGCCGGCGTCCTACGTGGTGCTGCGGTACATCCGGCCGGTGGTACAAGACGAAGAGCGACGGCACGTTCTCGTGCTCGCCGGCGCCGCCGGCGGTGCTGGGCCGCAGCCTGGCGGACGTGAGCCTGCTGGCCGGCCTGGTGATCGACAAGTTCCTCTACCACCTGCCGCTCTACCGCCAGCACCAGCGATGGAGGCGGCCGGGATCCACCTCGGCCGCTCGACGCTGACCAGCCTGGTCCACCGGACGGGGGACTGCTCGAGCCGGTCTACGAGGCGCAGCTGGACTCGATCCTGCTCCGGCCAGGTGCTGGCGATGGACGAGACGCCGATCAAGGCCGGCCGCGACGGAGCCGGGGAAGATGAAGACGGGCTACTTCTGGCCGCTCTACGGCGACCAGGCGAGATCGCTTTCCCGTTTGCCCCGACGCGCGGTCGCGCGCCGTCGTGCGCGAGGTGCTGGCCGGCTACCGGCGTCCTGCTGACGGACGGCTACGAGGCCTACGAGCGCTACGCCGAGAAGCGGGCCGAGGTCGTGCACGCCCAGTGCTGGTCGCACACGCGCCGGCAGTTCGTGAAGGCCGAGGGCGTCGAGCCGGAGCTGACCGCCACGGCGCTGGAGTTCATCCGCCGGCTGTACGAGCAGGAGGCCTTGCTGCGGCCCAAGCTGCTCGAGCGCGAGAAGCGCCTCGAGTGGCGGGCGCTGCACTGCCAGCCGATCGTCGCCGGCTTCTTCGAGTGGCTAAGGGCGTCCTGCGGGACCGGATCCTGCTGCCGCGCAATCCGTTCACCAAGGCGGCCGGCTACGCGCTCGCGCGGAGAAGCCGCTGCGGGTGTTCCTCGAAGACCCCGACGTGCCGATCGACACCAACCACCTGGAGCGGCGATCCGGCCGATCGCCGTGGGCCGGAAGAACTGGCTCTTCTGCTGGACCGAGGTCGGGGCGCGGTACGTCGGGATCTTCCAGAGCCTGCTGGCGACCTGCCGGGTCCAGGGGGTCGACCCGTACACCTACCTGGTCGACGTGCTGCAGCGGGTCGACAGCCACCCGGCGAACGACGTGGCCGCCCTCACGCCGCGGCTGTGGAAGGAGCCGCTTCGCCGCAGACCCGCCTGCGGTCAGCGATCGACCCGCCTGTCTACGACGCCGTTCGCTGACCGCTTACAAGATTTCTGCGAGGGGAGCAGTCCTCTCGCCCGCGAGAACCCTCGGGCGTCTCCTGGTCGCTCGTGACGAACTGCCGGAAGGAATCAGCCCGATCGCGCCAATCCCGGCCCCGACCGCTTCGACGAACAGCCGAGGAGGCGGTTGCTTGGACGAACTCCTAGTGTGGCTGGTCCTTTCTGACTACCGCGCGCACGAGACCGCCTTCTCATTCTTAGGATCCGCCGCAGAACCTCCGCTGGAGAAGGGTCACAAGCTCCTCCAGCGTGATGACGTTCATTGGGCTGTTCGACGGATACGCGTTATGCAGTTGCCTTGGCACGACCAGCTTGAGGCCGCAACCTGCCATCTCTGATAGCTGCCCTGCCGAGATCCCGGGCTGGATCGTCACCAGAAACCGCTTCGACGCACGCTTGCCTTCCTGCACCACTTGTCGCCAGCGGTCCTTGCAGGTCGTCTTTATTCCGAGCACACAGAGGCTGTCCGCGGCGTAGTCCGGGTCACGATAGGCCTCTGCGCTTGGAATCACGACATCCGGGTTCCCGTCGATCCGGGGCCGCATTGTATGTGGTATCCCCGCCCTGCTCAGAACCTTGTGGACATGATTCTCGAGAGATCTCCGGCGCGTGCCTTTCGTCGGTTCATGATGGTCGCTGCGACCCCGACAAACTCCCCTACATTTGCGAATCCTCTCTTGATCTGAGACCCGCACTGCCCCTCTTCGACGGCCCGGAAGATCGCATACTCCGTTTCCATGCAGCGCATTACGGTGTCATCGGCATCGGCGCAGGAGAAACCACGATTGCAGAGCTCCAATACTCGCCACGCTTCATCTGAGAATGCATCGGTCGCGGGAAAGCACTCGAGACCTCTGCAGAAGGCCTCGATTTCCCTCTTCTCGCATTCGGCGTAGGGCAACGTTGTCGGTTGGTCCTTGTCATACGCTCCCCAGCTTTGGAACGTAGCCGTTCCAAGTGCCGCTTGCACCTCTTCGATGTCGTCGTCGTCTGAGAGCACGAAGGCAAGGAAGCGACAGGCGGCCGTTGGTACCAAGACAAGCAGGTCGCCCACTCGCTCCGGAGAGAGATACGGGAAACCGCGACCAAACCGCGTAAGCCGATACTCCGATCTGGAGCCGCGTCCGTACCACTTCACGTTGGATGCCGTCTTTCTGCCGTCCGGCCAGATGATCTCGACCTCCTCGGTGCCGTTCTCGCCTTGAACCGGTGAGAGCGTCGTGAAGAGGCGCCAAACTCCTTTCGGCAGGTAGAACCCCCGCTGGTGACTGCCGGTCAGTCCAACGTCGTTCGCCGAGATGAACTTGAGCACCGCTTTTCCCGCTTCGAGCGCCTCGGCGATGGCCTTTTCGCAGTCTTGGGTAGCCACAGTGGCTTCTCCGGGTGGAGGTGCTCATTCTCCCGAATCCGTTCAATCAGGCGGTGGAATGTCGATCCGGCGCGGGTCTCGCACTCCCAGACAACGAGGAGTTGCCATCCTAATCCACGCAACTCTCGAGCATTGCGCCGGTCGCGAACCACATTCGCACGGAACTTCTCGCTCCAGAAGGCGCGTCTCGTGTTCGGCTCATATGCGAAGGGGCAGCTTGGATGCCGGTGCCAGAAGCACCCTCGCACCTCAACCACACTGCGATAGCGTGTAAGGACGATATCTGGCCGACCAGGCAGCCGCCGGTCGTGGAGGCGGAAGCGGAATCCTGCACGATGAAGAGCGGATCGCACCTGCAGTTCGGGATGCGTGTCCTTGCCGCGGATGCGTGCCATGTTCCGGCTCCGCTCTGCCCGCGAGAGGGTATCAGTCAAGGGCGGCGCTCCGCTGCGAAACAGCGTGCAGTCCGGGGAACGGAAGACGCGCCTGACCAGACTGTGCCGGGGTTTCGCCACGAAGACATCTCGTCAGCTGGCCCGTCACGGCAGCCATAGCCGGAACTACGATGGAGTTCCCGAACTGCTTGTAGGCCTGAGTGTCAGAAACTGGAATCCGGAAGCCATCCGGACGGAACTGGTCGAAACCCATGAGTCGCGCGCACTCCCTCGGCGTGAGACGTCGCGGGTTCCTGCGCTTCTGGCGAATGAGAATCTCCGACCCATCCTTGTAGTACCGCGCTGAGAGCGTCCGTGCCGTGTCATCGGGACCCAAGAGCCCGAAACCGAATCCGTGTCCGGCGGCCTTGTGTTTCTCAGCGTAACGCTGCAGGTAGTTCCAGAGATGATCGGATAGCGTGTATTTCGCTGCAACTCGCGCTCTCCTCCCCTCAGTGAACGGCGGCTCGGTTCCTCCGAACCATCCTCCGGATGCAGGATCGACCCCAGAAGCGGCCACTCTGCTCTGCTCCGGAGCGTCGATCGGCGATTCGGAATCCGATGTCGACCGAAGTTCCAACAATGACAGTACGCTCACGGTGCTGCGGGACGTAGGGCTTCGCGTCGACGACCCCCCACTCAACGTGGTAGCCCAACTCGTCGCGCAGCGTGCGGAGAATTACCGTGAACGTCCGCCCGTGATCATGGCACACGAGGTTCTTCACGTTCTCGAGCAGGAACGCGCGGGGGCGATGGGCCCGGAGAAGCCGCTCAATCTCGAAGAAAAGGGTTCCTTGCGTTTCGCAGGCGAAGCCGTGAGCGCGACCAAGGGCGTTCTTCTTCGAGACTCCGGCAATCGAGAACGGCTGGCAGGGAAATCCGGCGACGAAGATGTCGTGTTCCGGTACTGCGTTCTCGGGCAACTCTCTGATGTCGCCAAAGAAGGGGTGATTGTCGGCAGGGAAATTCGCGCTATAGGTTTCGCGGCAGCGCTGGTCCCACTCGCAACTCGCTACGCAATCAGCCCCGGTTGATTCAAGCGCGAGACGGAAGCCGCCGATTCCCGCAAAGAAGTCGACGAAGCGGAGCCTCTCATTGCCTGCCTGGTACGAGGCGTGCCGCTCGCAGACCTGGCGGATAGCGTCAAGAAACGCTTTCTTGGGTTTCGAATCGCCGCGTTCCCACCGATAGGCGGTGCGCCTATCGACGCCGGCAAGAGCCGCCGCTTCCTCGACCGGGAGGCCGTAGCGCCGACGCAGCTTCGCGAATTCGGTGAGTTCCGGGTCGCCCACGACCGCTTTCCTCTGGGACCGATTTGTGACAGGCTGACACAAAGCAATCCCAGCGTCAACACCGCCGGACAGTCGCGGCCAACGGCGCGGGAATCCGCAGTGGGCCGGCGCTTCACAGGAGACCGCGGACCTCGGCCGCGCCGCCAACGATTCGGTCCGGCCGACCACCGCCTCGCGTCGCGAGTCACAGAGCGGCACCGTAGCGAGCGGGGCCATCATGCGGCCGATGGCGCTCCCTGCTGATCCGCCGTAACTTCTTCTCCGTGCATCAGGAGTGGCCCCCGCTCACGCGAGGGGCCCGGCAACCTGGGCGGACACCCAAGGTGCCTTCCCGCGGGACGCGGGGATGCGGTCCGGGCGACAGCCCCGGGCAACCAAGTGTCCGGACGAGGACCCGTGCCTGGTGCGGCACGGGTCTTTTCGTTTCGGGGGCGCCCACCGGCGCCCGCAGCGTCCCGCGGCCCGGCCGCCCGACGGGGTCCGCCCTCGAGGAGGGATCGGACATGGCGGGATCGCGCACGCACCTCGGCTTCACCGAACACCTCGGGCTCGTCGGCTGGCGGCGGCTGGTGGCGCCGGCACGGGCGGGATCGCCCTCCCCGGCCCACGCGGGCCGCGCCCCTCACCCCGAGAGGAGCACCCCATGAAGGCCGCCGACGACGGCACCAGCCTCCCCGAAGCCCTCCTGGCCCTCGCCAGCCCGATCTACTACTCCGCGAACCCCACGGAGCGCGACCGCTACGGCGACCGGATCGAGTTCTGCCTCCACGGGCTCCGGGTCGGCGGGTACGTCGCCGTCTGGATGGTCTGCGACAACCCCGAGGTCGAGACCAGCAGCCGAGCTGGAGCGCTTCGTGCCCTGCGGGGCGCTCGACGCGGCCATCCATCGGCTCTGGCACGACTACGGCTGCGAGAGCATGGGGCTGGAGCCCCCGGCCGGCCGGCCGGACGCGGCGGCCCGGCTGCGGGACCGGCGGACGGAGGTCGGCGGCGCTGCTCCGCCGCTACGACCGGCCGAACGGAAGGAAGCCGACCCACCCGCGCCCGGCGGAGGTGTTCTCCCGCATCTGCACCACGGTGCGCGACGCCCAGCCGCCCTGGTGGGGCTGGGACGGCGCGACCCTCTTCCTCTGCCGCGTCGGGATGCAGAACCGGTGCATGGCCAGCCCCGTGCCCCGCTTCGACGAGAGCCTCGTCGAGCTGCTCTCCGCGCTCGGCATCCCCGTCGACTGCCACGACCCCCACCGCGAGGCGCGCGGCGACGACTTCCTCGCCGTCCTCCAGGCCTCCGCGGCCCTCCGGGAGCGGGACCGCACCCGCAGCGAGATCGCGCGCCGGCGAGAGTCGATCCGGCAGTCGAAGAACGAGATCGCGCGCTTCGAGCAGGAGATCGCGCGGCTCGAGGAGAAGCTGCGGGGGTTCGAGTAGGGCGGCCAGCGACCAGCTACGAGCCGGCCCGCACCCGAGGAACGCCCAGCCCGTCGCAGATCCGTCCGCGAGCCGGTTCGGGGTCTCGGTGTGCCGGGTATCGCCTCGATCGCACCCGTCCGCGGGTTGCACCAGAGCGAGTGCGCGGCGCCTTCGCGCTTGAGGTAGCAGCCGTGGCGTCGAAGGTGCCGGAGGAGCGCCCCGAGCTTCACTTGACCACGATGGTCTCGCGGATCGCCCCCGGGGGCAGGCCGCGAAGCGCATCGTCCCGGCGATCCTGGAGGATCAGGGCGATCGCCTGCGCAAGGCTCGCGCACGCCTCCTCCTTGGTCTTCCCTTGGCCGTTCGCGCCCGGAATCTCCGGGCAGTAGGCGATGAAGTACTCGCCGTCCTGCTCGATGATCGCGGTGAACTCGCTCGCCACGCTGATCCCCATCATGCCGGCTCCTCTTGGCCCGGCTTCTGCAGCTTAAGGCCGCGGGCGCCGGGCTGTCCAATGGTAGGGCGTCCCGCGCGGCCCTCGACACGGAGACGCATGGAACCGGTGCCATCGCGGGATCTCCCGCGGCAGCAACGCTGGGCTCGACGGTCGCCGGCGCAGACCGACTTCAGCACCGATGATCCGACCCGACGCTTCATGGGCTTCGCGGAGCGCGCGACGCCGCCGAGGACTCGCGCTGATCGGGCGCTCACTGGTTGGCTGATTGAATTGGTCGTACATATGTGCATATACTCTGAAATCGGCGTACGAGTGGGACCCTCAGAAGGCGCTCCTGAACCGCCGCAAGCACGGCGTGGCCTTCCCGGATGTGCCGTTGCCGTGTTCCAGGACGAGCGTGCCGTCACGATGGAGGACAGCGATCCCGAGGAGACACGGATTCGTCACCCTCGGCCTCGACTCGCTCGGACGGGTGATCGTCGTGGCCTACACCTGGCGCGGGGACCGGATCCGCCTCATCTCCGCCCGCCGCGCCACGCCGGCCGAGCGCCGGCAATACGAGGCCGGTCCATGAAGCGCGAATACGACTTCTCGAAGGGCCGCCGCGGCGCAGTCCTCCCCGTGCCGACCGGCAAGACGCGGATCACGATCCGCATCGACGACGACGTGCTGGAGTGGTTCCGAGACCAGGTCGACGCCGCCGGCGGCGGCAGCTACCAGGCGCTGATGAACCAGGCGCTCCGCGAGTGGATCGCGTCCCGCGAGGAACCGCTGGAGGACCTGCTGCGCCGCGTGATCCGCGAGGAGCTGCCACGGCAGCGGAGCGTGATCGGGCGCAAGCGGTAGCGGGGAGGCGAGACCGCATCGCGGTTCGCGCGGGCTCTGCGCCGCGACTGCACACCGTCCCGGAGATCGCGCGGCCTGCGCTTCACCCGAGGTCAGCCTCTGCTCCTCCCGTGGAAGGCCATGGCCTCCATGGTCCGCCAGGGAGCCACTCCTGCTGCAGGTCGCCCGCCGCGGCGCTCTCGACGAGCACTAGCTCCAGGAAGCCGAGCCAGCTCCACCACCACGACCGCGAGCTCGGTAGAGACGCCGCGGGCCCGTCCCTTCCGCAGAAGGCGGCCCACTGTGCCTGCTTCTCCGGCAGCTTCCCGAACTCGGCGGTCAGGGCGATCGGGAGTTCTCCTGGTACCACCGTCCGACGACGAGCGAAGGTCGCACGGATCGCGCGGGACAGGAGCCCGCTGTCGAACCGTTCGTGCGCGGCCAGGGCGTAGATGTCGAAGAAGTCCCGCATCCGGCTGTTCGCTGTGCCGAGCGTGACCATCGCGTGGACCTTCTCGGCGATCACGGTTTCCGGGCGGTAGGCGCGGAGCCTCGGCCTCGGAAGGTCGAGAAGACCCGGATACTCGAGCCACTCGGCCTCCGGTTCCACGGCGTCGCCCACGCCGATATCCACCTGCACCTTGATGCGAGCGGGCCCGAGCCGCGCGAGCAGGTCCACCCGCTGTCCTCCGTACGCTTCTCCCGGCCGGATCGGGGCGACTCGCACGGCGGCCGGGTCGAAGGAGAGCCCGTCCGGCTCCGCTGCGACGGCGCACACCTCGCGGAAGATCGTCACGATCGACTCGTCCGTCATCTCCCCGAGGCCGAGAAGGTCCGCGTCACGGGTCGGCCGGAGCGTCTCGCCAAGCCAGGCGAGCATGAGGAGAGCGCCCTTCAGAATGAAGCGCCCTGCGTGACGAGAAATCGATAGCCGGTACAGCAGCCGCTCGGTCGCGTAACGCGTGAGCACGAGGTTCGGGTCCACGCCGATCTCCTCGGCGTGCCGAACGAGGCGCACCTGGACCGAGTGCGCGAGCCCGGTCGGCGCCCGGCTCATCCCACCAGCGACTCCAGGTAGGGGCGCATCACTCGCTCCACGCGACAGGTGCGGGCGTGGCGTGTCAGCGCGGCCATCGTGAAACGGCGGTCGCGCCACGCCTCGCGCAGCGCCTCCAGCGCCACGGAGAGCCCGACCTTGTGCCGGTACTTGAACAGGTCGGCCAGCGTCTTGGCCACGCTGTAGACGCGCACGAGCTGACCCTCGATGCGGTGGGTCTCCATCCCCTCGGTCAGCGCTCCGCCGGAGAAGCGAACCACGCGCAGGGGGGGCTGCCGGAGCAGCGGAGCACGCGCGCCTCGGTCGATCGCCAGCCAGACCTGGAAGGGGACCTCAGTCCCGATCCCGTGGAAGCTCAGCGCGGACAGAAGGCAGACAACCCCGCGCGGCGCCGCCCGTGCCGCCAGAACCAGACCGTGATGTTCCGTGACGGCGAGACCGGACACCCGGTACAAACCGCGTGCCACCCGCTCGAGCCGGCCCTGCCGGACGAGGCGGGTGAGCGCCTGGCTATGGATCCCGGCGCGCGTGACGTCCCCGGCGCGGATCAGGCCGCGCCGGCGCGCGAGTGCGAGAAGCCTGTCGCTGTCGGAGGCGCTCATGTGTGTAAGTGTATTCATTTGTGTCTATATGTCAACATTTTCCCACCCCCGCGCGCCCGGGGCACCGCTCGGGCGCGGTCCATCGCCTGCGAGTGTCACATTCCGTGCCCGCCACGGCGACTACGAGCGTTGCCGGAGTGGGATTGTCGTTGCGGTCCTGGTTGGGCTCGGCGATCCGCGAGGAGCCCGGCCCTCCCGTGCACGTCCGGCACGGCGCCGGCCGGGTCAAGATCCGGCTTGCTCCTGCCATCGAAGTTGCGTCACACTCCCGCATGGACGCACCGAGCCTCTCCCGTGCACTCCGGCTCGTGCGCCAGAACGAGGACCTCCTCCGTGCCGCGTGGGAAGCACATCGCCGCTCCGACGATCGCTGAGCTGACCGAGGACGGCTTCTGGCTGGTCCTCGACGACCGCCGGATCTTCGTCGACTTCCGCGAGTTCCCGTGGTTCCGCGGCCGCTCGCGCGAGGAGCTGCAGAACGTCGAGCGCCCCTTCCCCGACGAGCTCCGCTGGCCGGAGCTGGACGTCGACCTGACGGTCGACTCGCTGCTGCACCCGGAGCGGTACCCGCTGCGGTTCGGAGGAGCGTGATGGGTATCGCGGATCCGCCGGTGGCGGTCAACGTGCTCTGCACCGAGGACGCCCTCGAGATCACGCTGTCGGACGGCCGCCGGCTCTCCGTGCCGCTCTGGTGGTTCCCGCGGCTGCACCGCGCGACACCGGATCAGCGCGGCCGCTGGGAGTTGATCGGGCGCGGCGAGGGGATCCACTGGCCCGACGTGGACGAGGATCTCGAGGTGGAGCACCTGTTCTCGTTCGCGCTCCGCCCGCTCCCGGCGAGTCAGGCCGACTGGAAGTCACCGCTGGCGGGGTCGTAATCCGCCGTTCAGCTCTCCGGACAACCGGGCAGGATTCCCGCACCTGGGACGGTTGCATGCGAAACCGCTGTCGCGGCGCCGGACCGCTCGCCACTCTGTTCGCGAGGTTCGATGGAGGCGGCGAGGCCCGGTGGCGCACCCCGGAATCGCCGTTGCCGGAAGTACGCCAATGGCGTATACATGCCGATGAGATTCATCGAGACGGCTCTGTGGCCGGCCCACGGGTCGATCGTGTTGGTTCACGTCTACGGAAAGAACCGGGGAGAGCCCTCATGGGAGCAGCTCAGACGGCTGGCAAGAGACGCGCGAAGAAGCCTGGGATGAGCGAGGCGGACTTTCAGGAGCTGCTGGAGAGCGTCCGCGAGGCCGGCGCCATCATGCGCGGCCAGCGCAAGCCCGCCCGCGTCACGGTGGTCGAGCCGGTCCACGTGCAGGCGATCCGCAGGCGGCTGGGCATGACGCAGCCGGAGTTCGCACGGCTGATCGGCGTCAGCGTGGCGACGCTCCGCAACTGGGAGCAGGGGCGCCGCCAGCCGCACGGCCCGGCCCGCGCCCTGCTCAAGGTCGTCGCGAAGAACCCCAAGGCCGTGCTGGACGCGCAGCGCGGCTGACGGCCGGGCCGAGGCGCTCGCGCCCCCGCCGCCTGCGCGGCCGCGCGGCCGCCCGGCCCGGCCCGCCCCGCGCGGGACGCTCTGTCCCACGCGAGGCGATCCGGCCCGGCATTCGTCGCGCTACGGCGTCGTCGCCGAGGCGAAGTTGCTGTACTTCGAGTCGCCGCCCGCGTTGCGGGCCTTGACGCGGAAGCGGTAGAAGGTGCGCGACGCGGTCGTGCCGTCGCGGTAGGTGGTCGTGTTCGCGGCGGTGGTGGCGATCGGCGCGAAGTTGGTGCAGCGCCGGCCCTGGCAGCGCTCGACGACGAAGGCCGTCTCGTTGCTCGCGTTGTCCTTCCAGCGCAGGTCGACGTAGGTCTTCCGGCTCGAGCCGCTGCCGGTGGCACCGGACTTGGCGGTGAGGCTCGAGGGGGCGGCGGGGGGTGACGGCGGCGGCGCGTCGTTCACGTCGAGCGAGGTCTTCGCCAGGTTGGAGTTGATCATCCCGTCCCAGGCGGCGTAGGTGAAGCTGTCGGCGCCCTTGTAGCCGGCGTCGGCGAAGTAGGTCGCGACGCTCCCGGACAGGCCGACCGTGCCGTGCTGCGGCTGGGAGACGACTCGGTAGGTCAGCGCGTTGCCGTCCGCGTCGGTGGCGGTGCAGCGTGATCGGGGTCGCGCTGTCCGGCTTGGCGTTCCGGTTCAGGTCCGACGCGACGGGCGCACGGTTCGGGTTCGAGTTCTCGCTGTTCGGACCGTTGTGGCAGGCGTAGCAGGAGATCTGGAACCCCTGCCAGAAGGTCTTCGTGCCGAACTCGGTGTTGAGCGTCCGCGGCCCCAGCGCGTAGCTGAGCACGGTCCCGCGGGAGTCGCTGCCGTGGCAGCGTTGGCAGGCGGCCGAACCGCCGTCCTCGGCGGCGTCGCCGTGCTCTTCCACCCAGGCCTGGCCGACCGGGTGCATCCCGTGCGGGCCGCCCGACGAGCCGCTCGGGGTGACCGCGTGGCACGTGCTGCAGTCGGAGATCGTACCGGCGTGCCCCTGCAGCTGCTGGCTCTGGACGTTGTCGTTGGCCTCGAAGCTGGCGTACTCGGCGTGCGTCGCGCCGTGGCACGCCTCGCAGGCCAGTCCGCCGTGGCCGAAGGAGAAGCGGTAGAGCGAATACCCCACGCCCGGCACGTCGGGGTTCGTGGCGAAGGTCGCGTCGACCGCCTGGCGCCGGCTGCCGTTGGCCTCCAGCGCGTTGCTGTACCGGATCTGGCCGTTGTTGCGGACCGCGGTCCCGGTGTGGCAGTTCTGGCAGCTCGGCTGGTCGAGCCAGCCGACGCGGGAGGCGCTGCCCACCGCGCTCATCGAGCCGTGGCAGCCCTGGCACTGCATCGCCATCGTGCCGTCGCCGGCGACCGCCTTGCCCATCGCGCCGCGCAGGCAGCGCGTCGTCGAGCCGGGATGACAGCGGTAGCAGGCGGAGCGGTTCGTGCTGTCGTCGAGCGCCATCTGGTTGGTGGGGTCATTCACGCTGGCGTGCATCGAGTGCACCGCCTGCGTGAGGGGCGGGATCCCGGTCATGCCGGTGCCCGGCAGCGCGTTGCTGGCGTGGCACTTCGCGCAGAGGATCGGCGTGCCGCGGTCGTGCGCCGTGGCGTAGAGCCCGGCGGGGTCGTAGCCGGCGTCGGCGAGCGCCTGCTGGAAGCGCGGGCTGCCGCCCTGGTAGTCATCGTGGAGCAGCAGGACGTTGTAGCGGAAATCGAGCTGCGGGTCGGCGTGGTTGATCCAGCCGCCGCTCGGCCGCGCGTCGGGACCCGAGCCGGAGGCGTGGCAGGCGCGGCAGTCCATCTCGTCGGAGACCGGCAGCACGATGTCGGTCTGCGCCAGGAACCTTCCCGACAGGTCGCGCGCAACGAGGCGCATCATCGGGTAGGTGTCCTTGGCTCCCTTGTCGTTGACCGGCGTGATCGGGATGCCATCGGCGATCCACCAGCGCATGCCGGGGTCGTAGCTCATGTTCTGCGGGACGTTGCCCGGCCCGGGCATGCCGTACCCGGCCAGCCCCATGTCGGGGGCCGGCGTCGCGCCGAAGAGCGGCCCGACGAACTGCCAGAAGTTCGTCTTCCCGACCGAGCTGCTGTTGACCGACCCCTTGGGATCGGCCACCGCCTGGTAGGTGACGACGTACGACGCCCCGTTCGTGACGAAGTGGCCGTTGGCGTCGATGAGCTGCGCGTGGATGACGTTGTAGGGCGGAAGGATCGTGAAGACCTGGAAGTCGGCATCCATGCAGTGCATTCCGAGGTTGTTCCAGCCGACCAGCGTGTAGCCGGTGGCCGGGTCTGCCGCGTACGCCGCGGTCGTGGCGAGCACCAGCACGACCACCGCGAGGGCGAGGAGCGCGCTCCGCTTCATGATTCCTCTCTCTCTCTTGGGAGGCGCTCCGGGGAGGAGCGCCTCCAGTTCCTCGCGGCAAGCCGGGTGGTCGCCGCGGTATCGAGAACGAAGCGGGCACGGGGCGGTGGGTGCCACGGGCTGCTTCGGGGATCTGATCGGGTGGAGCCCTTCAAAGCGGTGGCGCGCGTTACCTCTCATCATTCCTTGTTGTGTTGTTATGCAAGGGGGCTGCCACTCGAAAGGGAACCGTGGCGGACACTTCCGAACGGCTTTTTTCCTGAAGTGGTCGAAAGTTGAAACAGTGACTAACCAGGTCGTGCAGACTGCAACACCTGCGGGACGCGGTAAGGGCGGGAGGTCCTCCTGCCAAGCCGCTTCCCTCAATCTCACGGTCCTTCGCAGCCCGGGGGGACCGAGCACAGGTCTCCCGCGCCTTTCCGGGCCCGCAAGCGCGAAGACCGTCCGCTCCACGCGCAGGCCGATCACGCCACCCATCGGTCCCGCATCCCGGAACGGGAGTGGTCCTTACCGGACTCGCTTGCGCCGCGGCGGGGCGAGGGCCAAGTCCCGGCTGGGGCCACCGGGACTCGCCCGAGGCAAGCGAATCTCCGGTCCGGAACTCACGCGTATCATCCCGCTGATCGCCGGGAATGCGGCGGATCTCCAGCGAGCCTGGGATGAGCATTTCGGAGCCTGAACTGTCGCAGCGTGCCCGCGCCGTCCGCGTGACCGAAGAGGCGCTGTCCGTCGAACTGATCGACGGGCGTTGGATCTCCGTGCCGCTCGCCTGGTTCCCGCGCCTCGTTCACGGCTCTGCCGCGGAGCGGGCGAACTGGCGCCTCGCCGCGGACGGATGCGGGGTCCATTGGCCCGACCTCGACGAGGACATCAGCGTCGCCGGCCTGCTCGCCGGGCGACGCTCCGCCGAGACGGCGGAGTCGATCGCCCGGTGGCTCGAGAAGCGGCGGGGCTAGGCCGTCAGCGCGGCCCCTCCACCGGGCAGCGGTGGTGGTACGCCGCCACCTGGTAGAACCAGACCCCGGTCGGCGAGACGTCTCCCGTCGTGTCGATCCACTGCTTGTTGGGGGTCGCCTCGTCCATGTCGATCACGTCGCTGGCGACGAGCGGCCAGTCGCCCGGCGGGAGCGCGGGGCTGGACGACCGATACAGGTTGTAACCGGTCACTTGGCCCGGCTGATTGGGGTCCATGAAGTGGAGGATCGGGTAGGCGTTGCCGTCGGCGGTCAGCGTGACCGCGGAGATGTAGACCGTCTCGTCCGGCGCGACGCAGGGGACGCTGGGAACCATCCCGGCATCCCACATCGTCGCGTCCTGTGCGCCCGTGAGCGCGAACGCGACCGTGTCCCCGGAGAGCGGGTCGGCGTCGCTGTCCTTGCCGTCGTCGGCCCCCTGGTCGCGGGGGGAAATGACGTAGCCCGGGGGCGGGATGAAGCGCAGCCGGTAGAGCGGGCCGCCGCTCACGTTCTGGAAGCTGTACTGGCCGCTGGCGTTGGTGAAGGTGACGTCCAGGAAGGCACCGCTGGCGCCGTCGAAGAGGTAGACCAGCGCCGAGACGACGCCGGGCTCGCCGGCGTCCTGCAGCCCGTCTCCGTCGAGGTCCTGCCAGACGCGGTTGCCGAGCGCCGCGCGGACGGCGGTCGTCGTTTCCTGGGCCGCGTTGTCCGAGGGGTCCGGGTCGATGAAGCCGGTTCTCAGCTGCGCAGCGTTGACGAAGGTCCCGGGCGCGTCCGGGGTGACGACGATCTGGACGCTCGCGCTGCCGCCCTGCGGCAGGACGCCGAGGTTGCAGGTCACCACACCCGCGGCCTGCGAGCAGCTTCCCTGGCTGGGTGTCGCCGAGACGAACGTGACGCCCGCGGGGAGCGTGTCGTCCACCGAGACGCTCGCCTGGGCGGGTCCGGCGTTCCCGATCGACAGGGTGTAGGTGATGCCGGCGGTGTCGAAGTTGATCACGTACGGGTCGGGGGTATCGACCATCGAGAGCGAGAGCGACGCCGAGCGCGGCAGCGCCAGGTCCGCCTCCTGCGGGCCGTTCCACGAGCCTGAGATCCAGCGGCTGCGCGGCTGGAACGGCGTCGTTGCCGGGTCGTAGAGCAGGCGCATCCGCCAGTGGTAGGCCTGACTCTCCGCGAGGCCGCTCACCAGCTCGTTGAAGGAGGCCGGAGTGCTGGCGACCGGCTGCCAGGTCGGGCTCTCGCCGAGGCCGAGCCCGTCGAAGAGCGTGCCGGCCGGCTCGACCTCCCACTGGAGCCGACGCGGCCCGCTCCGAACGGCGTCCGGCCGAGCATCGCCAGCCGGAAGCCGGTCTTGCTGTCGGACCAGCCGAGCGGGGCGATCGGTGCGCTGTCGTCGGCGCGGCGCTGCTGCGGGGTGAGCGAGGGGCCGGCGCTGCCGTTGCCGTAGTAGAGGAAGGCGCGGCCGGCGTCGCCGAGGTGTAGTAGTATCGAGGAGCGCCGACGAGGACGTCCGCGTAGCCGTCGCCGTTGACGTCGCCGGCACCGGCGACGGACTGGCCGTAGTAGGCGTTGCATTGCGCGGGTCGGCCGGTCCACGCAGCGGTTGAAGCGAGACCGATAGCGGAGCCGAGAAAGATGAACGCTGCGCCGTCCTCCCCACAGTAGCCAGAATTGTAGAGGTATGCGCCAACTACTAGATCTCCATAACCGTCCCCATTCACGTCACCCGCCGCGGAGACAGAGTCCCCGAGCCGTTCAGCATTCCACCTTCTGTGCTCCAAGCTGGGCTTGAGTCGCACCGCCGGCACTCCCGAAGTAGACAGTCACGCGGCCAGGCCCGCGCCAGAGCGTCGTGCAGGCGCGCGGAATACGAACGCTCGGCCTTCTTCGCGACTCGTTATTGTCGTATTCATAGGCGCCGACGATCACATCGCCATATCCGTCGCCGTTGACGTCCCCTGCCCCTGCCACGGAGTAGCCGAAGTAGGCTGAGTTCTGGTTCCCTTCTGCGAACCACGCGGGAGACGTTGCCAACCCCATCGGCGACCCGAGGTACGCGTACACGATCCCCTCGTCGTAATCTCCATTGTCGAACAGGTGTGCGGAGACGAGCACATCCCCATACCCGTCCCCATTCACGTCCCCCGCCCGGCAACGGACCACCCGAGCAGCATCGAGCCCCTGCGACCCATCCACCGTCCACCCCGCCGTCGTCGCCGGCCGGCCGACGACCCGAGGTACACGTACGCCCGTCCCTCGTCGGTCTCCGGGTCGTCGTAGCGCGGCGCGCCGACCACCAGGTCGGCGAACCCGTCGCCGTTCACGTCCCCCGCAGTCGCGACCGCCGCCCCGTACTCCGCCGCGGCCTGGTTGCTCTCGGCCCGCCAGTCGGCGTTCGTCGGCGTGCCCGAGGGCCGCGCGCCGCCGCGGTTCAACCCCTGCGCCGACCCAAACCACGCGAACGCCGCCCCCTCGGCCGCCTCGCCGTTCCCGAAGGTCGATGCGCCCACGACCACGTCCGCGTACCCGTCCCCATTCACGTCTCCCGCCGTCGCCGCCGCGATCCCGAACTCGCCGAGGCCTGGTCCGATTCGGCCCTCCAGTCGGCGTTGTCGGGCGTCCCGGACGGCCGCGCACCGCCTGCGTCGAGCCCGCTCGCGCCGCCGTGGAAGACGAAGATCGACCCCTCGTCGACCTGGTCGCGGTCGTAGAGGTCGGCCCCGACGATCACGTCGGCGTAACCGTCGCCGTTGACGTCGCCGGCCGTCGACACGGCCGACCCGAACCGGGCCACCGACTGCTCGCCGCGCGCCGTCCAGTCGGCACTCGCGCCAGGCCCCGTCGCCGAGCCGTAGAAGACGAACACCTTCCCTTCCGCCACCTCCGTTTCGGTGAACTCGCTCGCTCCGACGATCACGTCGGCGTATCCGTCCGCGTTCACGTCCCCCGCGGTCGCCACGGCCCCGCCGAACGCCGCCGAGTCCTGGTTCCCCTGCGCGGTCCAGGCGGGCGCCGCGGCCAGGCCGCTCGCCGAGCCGAAGAACACCGACGCCGCCCCCTCGTCGACCTCCCCGTCGCCGAATCGCGGCGCGCCGACGATCACGTCCGAGTAGCCGTCGCCGTTCACGTCCCCGGCCGTCGCCACCGCCGCCCCGAACCACGCGCTCGACTGCGCGCCCAGCGCGGTCCAGTCCGCGTTGGCGGGCGTGCCCGAGGGTCGCGTCCGGATCGGTCGAGTCCCGTCGCGGATCCGAGGAAGACGAAGGCCGCCCCCTGGTCGGTCTTGCCGGCGTCGAACTGCCGCGCGCCCACGACCAGGTCGGAGAAGCCGTCGCCGTTCACGTCGCCGGCCGTCGCCACCGCGACGCCGAACAGCGCCACCGCCTGGTCGGCCTCCGCCGTCCACGCCGCGCTCGCCGACAGTCCCCCGGCGGTGCCGTGGTAGACGAAGACCCGGCCCTCGTCGGTCTGCCCGCCGTCGAACCGGTGCGCGGCGACGACCACGTCCGAGTACCCGTCCCCGTTCACGTCGCCGGCGGTGGCGACCGCCCAGCCGAGGTTGGCCAGCACCTGGTTCCCTTCCGCGGTCCACGACGGGCTGGTCAGCAGCGGGTCGACCGTCAGCGGGTAGACCGCCTCGCCGTCCTCCACCACGATCGCCAGCCCCGGCCCGGCGTCCGTCGAGCCCGCTTCCGCCCGCCCCTCCAGCCGCGCCGGGATCTCCCGCCCCGTCGCATCCGTCACGCGCAGCGCGCCGTAGCGCAGCACCCGCACGCCGCTGCGCACGAAATCGACCGCCGACCCGTCGGCCGCGAACGACGGCACCGTGTCGCCGCGCAGGGCCAGCGCCAGCACCAGCGGGCCCCGCTCACCCGCGGCCGGCCGCGCCGCGATCGTGAACCCCTGCTCCAGCCCCTTCGGGTCGTTGACGTACCACTCGACGATCGCGCCGCGGCGGTACTCCACGCGGTTCCCGTCGACCTCGAGCTGCGCCGGCGCGGCCGCGACAACGTCGGCCCCCGCGCGCCCCACGCCGACGAGCGCGATCCCCCACTCCCACCCCGACTCGTCCCCGCCGCGCGGCACCACCGTCACCCCCGAGGTCGCGAACAACGAACGGAAGCCGTTCGCGCGGTTGGGCGCCTGCCAGCCATCCGCTCCGTCCACCGCAGCCGCTCCCGCCTGCCGGGTCACCGCGTACTCCGTCGCCGCGATCGAGCGGGAAACCGCACTCCACCACTCCGGGCTGTCTGCCGCGCCCGGCAGCAGCGGCGAGACCTCGGGCCGGGCGGGCTCCGCGGCCGCTGTGGCCGCGGCCATCGCACCGATCGCCGCACCGAGGAGGATCAGAACCAACGCCAGAACACCCCACGGACCCCGACCCCGAAGCAGAGAACCCCTCATGTCTTGACCCCCTGTGGACTTTGCCCGCCAGGCACCGACCCCCGAGCGAAACCGTCGCGCCGCGGCCGGCGTGACCGGCCCGCATTCGGGAGTGCGGTCCTCCATGACGAGTCCGCTTCGACGCGGATGCACCCCACCGATCCGTCGCGCAGCGCAGCACGAGGTTACCGGCGCAACCCGGACATTACCGAAAGCCCCGGGTCCCTTACTTGCTTCGTCTCGCGTTCGCCACCCGCCGCAACTCACCGCGACCGCTGCGGTCCCCGCTCCCCCGCAGGCGCTCGCTTTCGCTTGCAACGGTCCACCGTCCGGCGTACTAGATCGTCGGGAACGTCCGGTCCCGGTCCCGCGGCCTTCACGTGCAGCAGGAAGGAGAACCATGCGGGATCGCGGTGTGATGAGAGCAGGAACCGCGCGTCGGCCGGCTACCCTCGCCTTCCTGGTGGTCCTCGCGCTGACCGCCCTCTGTCAGCCCGGCACCGCCCACGCCGGCGTCATCCCCACCTCCGAACCCGGGATCTCCCGCGACGACGAGCCGGTCGTGATCACCGGCAGCGGCCTGACCGCCCTGCTCGGCACGCCGATCGCCCAGCTGGCGGTCTTCCGCTACGACCCGCCGACCGGGACGTTCGTGCCGATCCCCTTCCAGGTCGACGAGCGGCTCGACGTCACGTTCGACATCGGCCAGCACACCGAGTTCGTCGAGGAGGACATGTACGACGTTCTCCACCTCGACGACGGCCTGCTCGACGACCAGGACGAGGTCGTCTTCATGTTCAGCGACGGCGGCGCGCAGGCGCCGGCGGGCGCGACGTGGCCCGCCGGGACCGGCAACCTGCGCTACGAGACGACGGTCCGCGACGATCGCGACGAGGCGCACCCGGTAACCCGCTGGGCCTACCTGTTCGCCGGGCCCGCCCTGCAGCGCTCCCCGACCAGCTACGTCTCGTGGGTCGGCAGCGCCTCCAGCTCGATCGTCACGCCCGAGTTCTCGCTCGACTACGCCGACCGCTGGCTGCTGACCGGGTACCGCGTCGCGTCGCCGTGCGGCAGCGGCGCCGACCTGATCGACCGGTACAAGCTCCGCTCGCGGCCGTTCGGCCTCCCCAGCGTCGACGAGGAGGTCGTGAACACCAACTCCCTGTACCTCGGCGGGCTGATCGGCCCGATCCGCGCCCTGCGCTACGTGCGTGGCGCCAAGAGCGGCCCGAACACGATCCACTTCGACCGCGTCTCGCGCGGACGCTGGACCCGGACCGTCCACCTGCGGGTGCACCCGCTCCAGCAGTTCGACGCCTACTTCGACTGGCTCCCGCGGCCGAACGCGCTGTTCTACCGCGAGGGGCTGGCCGGCCCGGTCCCGATCGACGGCGTGCCGGACGCCGGGGTCAACTCCAGCTTCGCGGCGTGGAACCTCGTGCGCGGCCCGGGCGGGGGGATGTTCGTCGCCTACGATTTCCCGCCGTCGCCACTCTTCGGGGAACGGCGGCTCTACTACCGCGACGATGCGTCCTACAACGACGCGCCGGCGGGCAGCAGCTACCCCGACGACGACGACTCGGCCTACGGCACGCACGGCCTCTCCGTCCTGAACCTGCTGGACTCGAACTTCAATCCCGTGACCTTCTCCTTCCGCGTCGAGCCGCTCTGCTCGAGCGAGGGGAGCGTCGACCTGGCGCTGAAGCACTTCCAGCTGGTGACGGATCCGCTCGAGATCGAAACCACGCCGCAGAGCCCGGCGCTGGGGGCCGTGCGCGGGCTCGTCGTGCAGCGCGCGGCGAACGACGTGATCCTGACCTGGCCCGCGGCCTCCGGCGCCGCGGAGTACCACGTCTACAGCAGCCTCACGATCAACCTTCCGTACAGCTCGTGGACGCTCGAGGAAGATCTGACGGCAACCACCTACCGGGACGAGGGGGAAGCCGGGAGGACCGGCGCGAAGGCCTACTCGATCGTCCCAGTGGCACCCGACGGCACCGAGGGGCTCTGGTAGCTGGGGCTACGGGAAGGTGATCAGCCCCAGGTACCAGCGCACGACCGGCTCCCCGTACAGCGCGAAGAGCGCCGCCGCCGGCGCCAGGAAGCAGCCGAACGGCAGCTCGCGCGTCATCGTCCAGCGCCCGCCCAGCAGGAACGGCAGCGCGACCAGCGTCCCCACCAGCGAGCCGCCGAAGATCGTCACCAGCACCCCGGGAATCCCCAGGTAGGCGCCGACGGCCGCCATCAGCTTGAGGTCGCCGCCGCCCAGCGCCTCGCGCCGGAAGAGCGTCTGCCAGAGCCAGCCGACCAGGAAGAGGGCGCCGAAGCCGGCCAGCGCCCCCGCCAGCGCGGTGGCCAGGCGCGGCCCCGCCGTTCCCGGCCCGAGCGCGATCCGCGCCAGGTCCAGCCGCCCGTTCCACGGCGCCGAAGCCATCCCCAGCGCGACCAGCGGCAGCGTGATCCGGTCGGGCAGCAGCTTGTGGTCCCAGTCGGTGAAGAAGAGCGCCAGCATCGCCGACAGGAACGGCAGCAGCACGAGCGTCTGGACGGTGATCCCGTAGCGCCAGCCGGCCGCCAGCCAGAGCGCCGCGTTCCCGGCCTCGACCAGCGGGTAGCGGGCCGCGATCGGCGCGCGGCAGGCCGCGCACTTCCCGCCCAACGCGAGCCACGAGACGACCGGGATGTTGTGGTACCAGGCGATCGCCGCGCCGCAGGCCGGGCAGGCGGAGCGCGGCCGCACGACCGAGCGCCTGCAGCGGCACGCGGTAGATCACCACGTTGAGGAACGAGCCGACCAGCAGCCCGACCAGGCCGAGCAGCACGAACCCCTCGATCCGCAGCAGCTGGGCCGGGGTCACGGCTGCCTCTGGAAGCTCTGACCCGGCGCCGGCAGCACGGTGCAGTCGGTCCGATCGAGGTGGAACGGCGGTCCCGGCCGCATCGACCGGCAGCGCCGGGAGCAGGCCGGCCCGGACCAGCGCGTCCAGCGACGGCGGGCATCCGCCGCGCTGCGCGCGCCAGGCCTCGACCGCCTGCCCGGCGCGCTGCAGCTCGAACTGCACGCGCGTCCTTTCGTACCACTGCGCGACGACCTTGCGCGTGTTCTCGTCGGTCGTCGTGTCGAGGATCGTGCGGTACTCGGCCAGCGCCGCCGCGACGTCCCCTTCCTTCTCCAGCATCCGGGCGGCCAGGCGGATCAGCTGCGGCGGCGCCTGGGGCATCTTCGAGGCCCGCGCCCAGTAGTCGCGCGCGCAGCCGTAGTCCTTGATCCCGTAGCACTCCCAGCCGGCCCAGTAGGCCAGCTCCCAGTTGTCGGGGTTCAGCGAAAGCCCCTTGTCGAACAGCCGGAGCGAGCGCTGCGGGTCCTTGGCCTCCATCGACATGATCATCGAGCCGACCAGGTAGGGCTCGATGTAGCGCGGGTCCAGCTCGGTGATCGCGCCGCTGAAGACCTGCTCGAGGTAGTCGTAGCGCGTCGCGTCCTCGTAGTTGGAGTAGTACTGGATCGACCAGATATAGAGCAGGTCGGCCAGCGTCTCCTCCTGCCCCAGCGCCAGCGCGCGCAGGAACGGTCCCTTCGGGAGGTAGAGCAGCGACACCGGGACCCGCGCCTCCCCGCCGGCCTCGAGCCGCGCGCGGGCGCCCAGCACGACGCCGGCCAGGACGACGCAGAGCGTGGCGATCGCGAGCGTGCGCTTGATCACACCAGGTCCCGCCGCCGGAACGCGAGGCAGGCGACGACCAGCAGCAGCGCGGCGTACCCCAGCTCGTAGACGGTGGCGGTCGCGACGCGCTCCCACGGGATCGGCACCCCGTGGACCGCCAGCGCCCGCACGTCGCCGTACTCCAGGTCGGGCAGCGCGAAGTAGACCGCCCCGATCAGCGCGCGGAACGCCCCGGCCGGGAGCCGCTCCTGCAGCAGCGGCAGCGCCCAGGCGAGGTGCCCGACGAAGTAGACCGCCGCGGTGAAGAGCGCGGCGAAGATCGGCGTCGAGAAGGACGAGAAGAAGACCGCCGCGGCGGTGATGAACATCAGCTCGACCCAGAGCATGAAGACCGCGACCAGCAGCGAGGCCGTGAACTCGCCGCGCAGCGCCACCAGCCCCAGCAGCGCCGCGGCCATCACGGCGACCATGATCGTGATCGCCGCCGCCAGGCCGAGGTACTTCCCCAGCAGGTACTCCCAGCGCGCGATCGGCGTCGAGAGGGTCACCTGCACCGTCCGCCGCTCCATCTCGCGGAAGATGATCCCGACCCCGACGAACAGCGCGATCAGCAGGCCGAAGACGTTGATCGCCGACAGCCCGACGTCCTTGATGATCTTTCCCCCCTCGCCGACGGTCAGCAGCGAGAGGGTCCGCGACAGCGCGATCAGCGCCAGCGCGAAGATCAGCAGCAGGTAGAGGATCCGGTGGCGGATCGCCTCCGCCAGGGTGGCCTGCGCGACGGCCAGCAGGCGCCTCATGGGGCCCCCGCGGAGGAGCGCCGGGCCGGACCGGGGCGGCACCGCCGCTCGTCGGCCAGCGTCCTCAGGAACAGGTCCTCGAGCGTCTCGCGCTGCGGCGTGAGCATCACCGGGTGGGCCCCGGCGGCGCGCACGGCGGCGAAGATCTCCTCGGCCTCGCGCGTCGCCGGGAAGCGCCAGAGCCGCTCGTCGCCCCGCTCGGAGACCAGCTCCGCCCCGGCCACCGCGCCGCCGCCGCGGGCCTCGACTTCCCAGCCGCGCACGCGGCGCGAGGCGAACAGCTCGCTGACGGTTTCCAGCGCCCGCAGCTTCCCGTCCTTCAGGATGGCCACCCGGTCGCAGAGCATCTCGGCGTCGGTCAGCACGTGCGAGGAGAAGAGGACCGTCGTCCCCTGCTCGCGCAGCGCAAGGATCAGGTCGCGGAACTCGCGCCGGCCGACCGGGTCGAGCCCGCTCATCGGCTCGTCGAGGATCACGAAGCGCGGCCGCGCGACCAGTGCGCGCGCCATCCCCGCCCGCTGCACCATCCCCTTGGAGTACTTGCGCAGCTTGCGGTCGGCGGCCGCCGCCAGCCCGACCTGCTCGAGCAGCCCCCCTGCGCGGGCGCGCAGCCCGGCCGCCGGCAGGCCGTGCAAGCCGCCCCGCGAACTCGACCAGCTCGAGGCCGGTCAGGTCGTCCGGGAAGTAGGGCGATTCGGGCAGGTAGCCGGTGCCGCGGCGCGCGGCGGGGTCGGCGGCGGAGAGGCCGTTGAGCGTCACCTCGCCGGCGTCGGGGAAGATCAGCCCGAGGGCGAGCTTGATCGCGGTCGTCTTGCCGGCGCCGTTGGGGCCGAGCAGCCCGAGGATCTCGCCGGCGCGGACCTCCAGCGCGAAGCCGTCGAGAGACTTGAACGGCCGCTGCCAGAAGTGCGTCTTGTAGCTCTTGCTGACCCCCCGGTAGACGAGAGGGGCTGGACCGTCCATGGCATCGCTCCCCGGCAAGCCGCGCTCCATGAAAGACTTATGCCCCTCGAAGGGGGCGTGTCAAGCGGCGCTCCGCGCGGCCGGTCCCGCTGCCGGGAGGCCTGCTTCGCGGGCCAGCCGCAGGTACAGCGCCTCCTGCTGCCGGACCATCTCGGCGATGTCCCAGCGCGGCGCGTCGGCCGCCGCGGCCTCCCCCATCCGGCGCCGCCGTCCGGGGTCGGCCAGCAGCGCGGCGATCGCCGCCCCCAGCTGCGCGGGATCGCCCGGCGGACAGAGCAGGCCCGTCACGCCGTCCTGGACCGCCTCCGGCGTGCCGTCGACCGCGGTCGCCACGATCGGCACGCCGGCCGCCATCGCCTCGGGGACGACCATCGGGAGCCCCTCGTGCAGCGACGACAGCACGAACAGGTCGAGGTCGCCGACGACCACTTCCGGGTCGCGCCGCCAGCCGAGCAGGTGGAAGCGATCGGCGATCCCGGCCTCGGCCGCCGCGCGCTCGACCTCGGGCCGCAGCACGCCGTCGCCGACCAGCACGAAGTGCGCACCCGGGACGCGCCCCGCGGCGTGGGCCGCGGCGCGCACGTAGTCGAGCGGCGCCTTCTGCGGCTTGAGGCAGCCGACCATCCCGGCCAGCGGCGTCGCCTCCGTCAGCCCCAGCTCGGCCCGCAGCCGCCCGGTGCGCCGCGCGCCGGCGAAGCGCGCCGTGTGCACCCCCGGCCGGATGATCGCGAAGGCCTCGTACGGCGCGATCTCCTCGCGGGCGCCGGCGCGGGCGTTGGCCGCCGAGACCGCGACGAGCTGCGTCGTCAGCCGCGCCGCGGCGCGCTCGAGCCCGACGTAGAGCGCGTGCGCGCGGCGCGATTGCCAGGGGTGAAAGCCCCAGCCGTGGACGGTGTGGACGACGATCGGCACGCCGGCCGCAACCGCCGCGAAGCGCCCCAGGATCCCGGCCTTGGACGAGTTGGTGTGGACGATGTCGGGCCGCTCGCGGCGGAAGAGTCCGACCAGCTCGGCGAAGGCCAGCGCGTCGTCGGCCGGGCGGACCTCGCGCACGAGGTGCGGCACGGAGAAGAACCGGGCGCCTTCGATCCGGCGCGCGTCGTCGTCGAGCAGCCCGCCCGGTCCGGCCGCCAGGCGCGGCGCGAAGCGGCGGCGATCGAGCCGGGCCACGCTGTCGAGCGCCAGCTCCTGCGCCCCGCCCAGCTCGAGCATCGTGATCAGCTGCAGGACGCCGAGCGGGCGGCTCCCGGCGCGCGGCGGCAGCGGCGCGTCGTTCATGCGCTCCGCTCCGCCGCGATCGCCTCGGCCGCTTCCTGCCCGTCGAGCAGCGCCCGCTCCATGTAGCTGTAGGTCCAGGCCCCGAAGCGGCCGATCGAGCGGATCCCGGCCTTGGCGAGGCGCCGCATCGCGGCCTCGACCGTCGGGGTGCGGCGGCGGTCGAACAGCACGTAGGCCGGGTCGAGCAGCGCCGCCTCGGCGTGCACGATCCGGTCGGCCGGCCGCAGGATCCCGGCCCGCTCGAGGCCGGCACGCGCCTGCGCGACGAGCGACTCGGTCGGCGGCAGCGGCGCCCCCGGCCGGTGGTGGAACTCGACCGACAGCGAGGAGCAGCCGGCCGGCGCCAGCGAGCGCGACACGTTCGACGGGAAGCCGACGCGGTAGAACGGCACGTCTGCGTCCGGGAAGTAGATCCAGTGCGCCCCGTCCGCGATCGGCTCGCGCTCGACCCCCAGCTCGAGGTCGACGACCGCGCTCCAGCGCAGCGTCCCGGCCATCTCGGCCAGCGTCATCCCCAGCCCCGGGCAGCCGTCGACGCCGCGGATCCGCTGCAGCAGGTACGGCAGCGGCAGCGTCGAGACGACCTGCTCGAACGGGAGAACCTCCCCGCCCTGCAGCACGACGCGCCGCTCGCGGGCGTCGATCGAGACGACCGCGGCGCCGCAGCGGAGGTCGTCCGCGACGCGCCCGGCCAACGCCTCGGCGAGGATCCCGATCCCGCCCTCCTTCGGGTAGCGGAAGCTCGGGTTGTAGCCCATCCCGGCGTTCCGGAGGCCGAGCGCACCGTTGATCACCTGCGCCAGGTCCGGCCGCGGGACGGCCCACGAGACCCACTCCGAGGTCAGCTCGTCCGGCGCGCAGCCGAACAGCTTGGTGTTGTACGGGATCATGAACCCTTCGGCGATCCCGGCGCCGAAGACGCGCCGCGCCCACTCGCCGAACGGCAGCTCCTCGGGCCGCTCGGGGAGCGGCGTCTTCGCGGCCTCGACGAAGTCGACGAGCATCCTCGCGACCGCCTCGGGCGGCAGGCCGTGGAGGTTCGCCTGGTAGGGGAAGTCGAGCCGCGCCCCCTGGGAGTGGATGAAGGCGCGGCGCTCGACCTGCATCATCCGGTCGCCGACCAGCTCGTCGACGAAGGCGATCGTGCCGGGGTCGCGCAGGTGCAGGTAGTGGCCGGTGAAGTCGAAGGTGAAGCCGCCGGCGCGGCGCGAGCGCGAGAGGCCGCCCGGGACGGCCTCCTTCTCGAGCACCAGGCGCGGCACGTCCGGCAGCAGGCGCCGCAGGTGGTGCGCCGTCGCCATCCCCGCGAGGCCGCCGCCGAGAACCAGGATCATCGGGGCCCCGTGTCCGTGTTCGTGTCCGCGCCCGTATCCATCCGCATCGCGCTCATAGTGCCATGTCGATCGACTTCAGCCACAGCGCCAGGCCGAGCGCCGCGACGAGCAGCGCCCCGAGGATCCCGAGCGCCCAGGCCGGGGGGACCATCGTCAGCGCCAGCCCCGCCGCGCCGAGCAGGACGCTGGCCGCGACGTTGGCGCGCACCGTCGCCGGCACCGAGAGCCGCCAGCGCCGCAGCCGCAGCGCGACGTGGTCGGGGCTGCCGAGCATCACCGGGATCCCGCGCCGCCAGCGGATCCACATCACGAACAGCATGTCGAACAGCGGGACCCCGAGGATCAGCAGCGGCGCCAGCACCCCGAGCGGGTCGATCCGGGTGTAGGAGTTGGCGATCGCCAGCGCGCCGAGCAGGAAGCCGGTGAAGAGGCTGCCGGTGTCGCCCAGGTAGATCTTCGCCGGGTGGACGTTGTAGCGCCGGAAGCCGATCAGCGCCCCGGCCAGCGCCGCGCCGAGGAAGGCGGTCGTCAGCCGCCCGTCGGCGAAGGCGATCACCCCGAAGAAGGCCGCCGCCACCGCCCCGACCCCCGACGACAGCCCGTCCATGATGTCGATCAGGTTGAAGGCGTTGGTCGCGGCGACGATCCAGAGCACGCTGAGCGGGATCGCGACCCAGGCCGGCAGGTAGGTCAGCTGGATGAAGACGCCCGCCTTGACCAGCACCAGCGCGGCCAGCACCTGGCCCCCCAGCTTGGAGACCGGATCGAGCCGCACCAGGTCGTCGATCAGCCCCAGCACCAGCATGATCGAGCCGCCGAGCAGGATCGCCAGCCCGGCGTGGTCGAACTGGTAGGTCAGGCCGAGCGCGAACAGCACGCCCAGCGCGACCGCCAGCCCGCCGAGGTAGGCGACCGGCTCGCGCTGCGTCTTGAGCCGGCCGTCCGGCGCGTCGACGATCCCCAGCCGCAGCGCCGCCGCGCGCAGCCGCGGCGTGGCGAACAGCGCGGTGGCGAAGGCGACCGCGAAGGCCAGCACCATCTGCACGTCGTCGCGGATCAGGTCGGGCGGCAGCGGGCTCACGGCGTCGCCTCCCGCGGCAGCGGCCAGATCCCGCGGCGCGGCACGGCGCGGCGCCACGGGCCGAAGCGCCCGCGGCGCGAGGCGTCGGCGCGGCGCTTGGCCAGCGCGCGGCGGAAGGCGTCGCGGTGGCCCGCGACCAGCCGCAGCGCGGCAGGCTTCTTCGCGAGCAGCACCGACCAGAGCGCCAGGTCGCGCCCGAGGATGAACGGCGCGTCGAGCAGCACGGCGCCGAGCCGGTCGTGGCGCAGCATCGCCAGGTAGCGGTTCTTGACGATGTGGGCCGTCAGCCAGGCCGGCCGCGCGACGGCCCGGCCGAGCGCCCCGGCCGCCGCCCCGCCGCTGCGCAGGTGGACCGCCGTGGCGCCGGGGACGTAGACCGCGGTCCAGCCGGCGCGCCAGGCGCGCCAGCCGACCTCGAGGTCCTCGTGGAACGCGAAGTAGTCGGGGTCGAAGAAGTCGTCGCCGTCGCTGACGTCGTCGATCATCGCGCGGCGGTAGAGCGCGGCCGCGCCGCAGGCCGAGAGGACCGGGCCCGCGCGCTCCGCCGATGCCGCCAGCGGCGCGCCGTAGCCGCGGTCGATCACCTTGCGGCTGCGTGCCAGGAACTGCCCGGCGCTGTCGACCGTCGTCCCGTCGGCGCGCATCAGCCGCCCGGCGACGATCCCGACCTGCGCGTCGTCGAAGGCCGGGAGCGCGCGCGCCAGGAAGTCCGGCGCCAGCCGCGCGTCCGGGTTGAGCAGCAGCAGGAACTCGCCCCGCGCCAGCGCCAGCGCGCGGTTGTAGCCGCCGGCGTAGCCCTCGTTGCGCTCGAAGCGGACGATCCGCACCCGGTCCGGAAAGCGCAGGGCGACCTCGTCCGCGGTCCCGTCCTCCGAGGCGTTGTCGGCGACCAGCACTTCCGGCGCGTCGCCCTGCTGGGCCAGCGCCGAGGCGACGGCCTCGCCGACCAGGGAACGCGAGTTCCAGGTGAGGATGACGACGCTGACCTTCGGAGCTTCCATCGCTCGGGGCAACGCTAGGCGCGCGGCGGGCGGGGGGTCAAGGGGCCGCCGCCAGCGCCTGGCGCTCGCTCTCGGAGAGGGTCAGCAGCTGGAGCGACCAGGCGCTGTCGGGCCGGGCCCCCTCGAGCGCGGCGATCCGGCGGCGCGTCTCGTCGAGCGCGGCCCGCGCGCCGGCGGGATCGCCCAGCTCGCCGAGCACGCGCGACAGGTCGACGCGCGCACCGAGGTAGTTGGGCTCGTCGGCCAGCACCCGCTCCAGCTCGACCCGGGCCGCGGCGGTGTCGCCGGTGGCGGCGAGCAGCCGCGCGAGGGCCCGGCGCCCCTGCACGTCGGAGGGGCGGCGGGCCAGCGCCTCGCTCCAGGTGCCGAGCGCGGCGTGGCAGGTGTCCTCGGTCGGCAGCGGGCCGAGACAGGCCGCGTGCAGCACGCGCGCGGCCTCGGCGCGCGACACCGCGTTGCGCGGCGCATCGAGCTCGGCGCGGGTGGAGTGATCCAGGGCGCGGGCGAGGCGCTCGACCGGCGGGCCGGCGGCGGACCGCGCGGCGGCGATCTCGTAGGCCGCGCGCGGGGGATCGAGCGCGGCGGCCAGCTCCGGCGCGCCGGCGCGGCGCGCGCGGTCGGCGGCCCACGGCCAGGCCTCGCCGGCGAAGAGCGCGACCAGCACGGCGACGGAGAGCGCGGCGCGCAGCGCGACCCCGGGGGTGCGGCGCGCGTCGGGCGGCTGGGCCCGGCCGGCCAGCGCGCCGAGGAACAGCGCGGCGGTCAGGCCGGCCGCCGGGCGTGCGCCGAACAGATCGTCGACCAGCGCGTGGGCGGCCAGTGCCGCCAGGCCCGCTGCGAGGCCGAGCAGCCAGGGGCGTCCGGCGTCGCCGCGCAGCGCGGAGCGCGCGCGCCCGAGCGTCGGCAGCAGCGCGACGAGCGCGAACGCGGCGCCGGCGGCGCCGAGCGCGAGCAGCAGCCCGAGCAGGTCCGAGTGCGGTCCGGAAAAGGCGCGCCCGTAGCGCGCGATCGGACCGGGATCGGGGAAGGCGTAGGAGGGCGCGAGCGGCGCGAAGCCGCCGGGGCCGAAGCCGGTCACCAGGCGGTCCGGCAGCGCGCCGAGCGCCGCACGCCAGATCGAGAGCCGCGTCCAGGCGTGCGGATCGCCGCTCGAGAAGCGCCAGGCGACGGCCGCGGCGCCGAGCGCGAGGCCGCTGCCGGCCAGCGCCAGCGCGACGCGGCGCGCGACGCGGTGGCCGGAGAGGAGCGCCAGCACGGCGCCGCCCGCGGCGAGCGCCAGCAGCGAGGCGCGCGCGCCGGCGGCGAGGCCGACCGCGACCAGCAGCGCTCCGGCCGCGAAACGACGCCCCGCCAGCCGCTCGCCCGCCCCGCGCCCCGGCAGCGCGGAGCCCGAAAGCGCGAGCCCGGCGGCGACGAGCCAGCTCCCGAGGTGACCGGCGTGCAGGAAGTCGGCCGCCGGGCGGCCGTCGGCCGAGAGCCCGAAGGGGGACGGCCAGGCGGCGACGTCGAGCCCGGCCGCCAGCGCTGCGCGCTGCAGCAGCGCCAGCGCGGCCGCGCCCGCGGCCGCGACCGCGGTGAGCGTGACGAGGGCGCGCGGCCAGGCCTCCCGCACGGCAGCCAGGCGCCACGACAGGGCCAGCGCGACGAGCGCCCAGAGCAGGGCGAGGAGGCCGTCCCGCGACGCGGCGCGCTCGGGCGAGAGCGCGGCCGAGAGGGCGGCCCAGAGCGCGAGCGGCGCCCACCAGAGCAGCCCGGCCGGCCAGTCCCGGGGAGCCTTCGACGGATCGCTGCCCGGCCTCGCGGCCCGCGGCCAGAGCGCGACCAGGAGCCCGGCGGCGAGCAGCGCGGCCCGCCCGAGCAGCGGCCCGGGGAGCGCCGTCCCCTCGCCCCAGGGCGCGAGCAGCACGAGCGCGGCCAGCGCAAGCGCCTCGGGCGGGGCCGCACCCTGCGCTGCACCGACCGCGAGCCCGGGCACACCGCCGGACTCCGCGGCGGGCGCCAGCCGGCGCGCGACGACCAGCGCGGCCGCGGCCAGCCAGGCGCACAGCAGCAGCGTCTCCCAGCCGATCGACCGCGGTGCGCGCGGCACCGCCGCCTCGCCGCCGTACGCCATCGGCGCCGAGAGCATCCCGGCGCGCCGGAACGACTCCTCGAGCGCGGCGACCTTCCCGGCCAGCGCGCGGTCCGCCGGGTGGCGCGCTTGCGCCAGCCGCAGGAAGCGCCACGCGTCGCCGCCGCGATCATCGAGCAGCGCGGCCTCGCCGAGCAGTCGCCATCCCGTCGGCGATTCCGGGTCGCGCCGCGCCACGCGCGCGGCCAGCGCCGTGGCCGCGCCGCGCAGCGCCGGATCGCCGGGAGCGGCGGCGAGGGCCAGCGCAGCGGCGCGCGCGGAAACGGTGGTCGAGAAGGGGGCCCAGCGCGCCGCGGCGAGCGCCTCGCGGGCCGCTTCCGGCGCGGCCGGTGCAGCCGCCGGCGTCCCCGGCGCCGCCGCCTCGGCGGCGGCGCGCCACGTCTCCTCGGCCTGCTCGAGGCCACGGCGCGCCAGCGCGTCGCCGCCCAGCACGGCGCCGGCGGCGAGCAGCGCGAGCGCGGCAACGGCGTTGCCGGCGCGCGCCCGGACGGGGTCCGCCCCGCCGGCGGGGTCCGCCCCGCCGCCGTCGTCCTCGCGCGCGAAGGCCAGCCCGGCGAGCGTCATCGCCGCGACCGCTACCCCCGGCAGGTAGGCCGTGAAGTCGACCAGGTTGTGGGCCGCGAACGCCGCGGTCCCGGCCAGCGCCCAGCGCTGGTCGGCCGGCAGGCCGGCCCGCGCGCGGCGCACGATCAGCCACGCCGCGGCAACCAGCAGGACCAGCGCCGGCAGCCCCCCCTCGCCCGCGAGCTGCAGCCACGAGTCGTGCGCGTAGAGCGTCTCGATGTCCTGCGGCCGGCGCACCGCCGGGTAGAGCGACGCGAAGCTGCCGAGCCCGGTCCCCGCGACCGGTTGGTGCAGCGCGGTGAGCAGGGCGCCGCGCCAGTTGCCGGCGCGCATCGCCAACGGGTGCTCGGGCCGCGAGAGATCGAAGACCGGGCCGGGGCGCAGCGCGACCAGCGCCGCCCCGGCGGCGAGCGCGAGCAGGAGCGCGCCCCACGCCGCGCGCCGCCGCGCGAGCGTGCGCCACGGCACCGCGACGAGCGCGCCCGCGGCGAGCCCGACCAGCCCGCCCAGCGATCCGGTCGCGACGAGCCCGGCGCCGGCGAGCGCGAGGCCGGGCGCGATCCAGCGCCACGACACTCCGCGCGCGGCCAGCGCGAGCAGCGCCGCGAGCGCCAGCACCAGCGCCCCGGCCAGCGCGGCCGGGACGAGGTGGGTCGCGAAGGGTCGGTTCTCGGCGAGCCGCGCGACCACCAGCGCCGGCAGCCCCTGCTCGCGCGCGGCCGCTTCCTCGAGCGCCAGGAGACCGGCACGCTGCGCCACGGCGAACGCCCCGAGGCCGGCCCCGACGGCGCCCAGCGCGCCAAGCGGCAGGGTCGCGCCGGAGCGCCCGACGAGCAGTCCGAGCGCCAGCGCGCCGGCCGGCAGCGCGAGCCGGGCCGCGACCTCGAGCGTGCGCCCGGGCGCCACCGAGACGGCGAGGTTGAAGGCGACGAAGGCCAGCGCGAAGAGCGGCGCCGCGGGCGCCAGACGGCGCGGCAGGAGCAGCAGCCCCGCCGCCAGGAGGAGCGCGACCGGCGGGCCGGTCCACGGGTGCACTTCCGGCGGCCAGGCCAGCGCGAGCGCGACCGCGACGGCGAGCGCGGCGGCGGCCCAGGCGGCACCCGCCGCGGCCGCGGGCCGGGAGCCTCCTGCTCGCGCCGCGTCGTCCATCACGCCGATTCTCCCCGAGTACCGGCCCCGAAAAAAGCGAAAGGCGGCCCACCGGCCGCCCCTGCGCGATGCGTCGGGCCGCCTGCCGGGCTGCCCGTCAGCTCTCCGGGCTGGACGTGAAGAGCCCGTCCACCATCAGGATGTCGCACTCGAACTGGGTCCGCGTCGCATGGGTGATGTCCGCCGGCCCGTCGGTCCCGTCCCGGCCGAAGCTCTCGACGGTGTAGTGCGACTGATCGGTGTTGTAGATCAGGTTGTTCATCCAGGCGTCCTGCACCGACAGGTCCTTGAAGACGTTCGGGCGCAGGGCGTTGCGCAGCACGGGCCCCTGGATCCCGTCGGTCGGCAGGTAACCGAAGTCGGCGCCGTAGGCCATGATCGCGCCCGCCACCGACCGGATGTTGGTCATCGTGCGGCGCTGCCGTGACTTGTCGAGCGCGGACTGGAGGTTGACGACGGCGATCGAGGCCAGGATGCCGATGATCGCGACGACGACCAGGAGTTCCACCAGCGTAAAGCCGCGTTCCCGGGGGGTGGAGCGACCGTCGGGGCAGTCGGCTCCCTTGCTCTGCGGCCGGGTCATCGTCGGGCTCCTTCGCGTGTGCGCGGTGCGCCGGGCCTCTCGAGAAGCGACAGGGGGCGCGGGCCGTGCCCGCGCCCCCCGTCGCGGATCAGGCTAGCGCTGCTGACCTTCCGGCCACTGGATGAACACGCCGTTGCTGAAGAAGATGTCGGCGTCGAACGTCTGCGTCGGGCCGCCGGTGCCGACGAGCCCGTCGTTGGCGTTGCCCTTGGCGTAGGACTGGATCGTGTACTCGGTGCCGGGGGCGGCGCACTCGTACTGCATCGCACCGCTCCAGCCGTCCTTGGCCGGGGTCTTCTTGATGTAGGTCGGCTCGATCTCCATGCCCGTCGCCGTACCGTCAACGTTGCCGGTGTAGACGGGGTAGAAGTTGAAGTCGACGGAGTAGCTCTCGACCGCCGTGCCCACCGACCGCATGTCGGCCATCGTCCGCTTCTGCTTGCCGCGGTCGATCGCGTTGAGCAGGTTCGGGATTGCGATGGCGGCGATGATGCCGATGATGGCGACCACGATGAGAAGCTCGATCAGGGTGAAGCCACGGTCCTTCTTCATGCTCGTCACCTCCCTTGGGTTCCGACCTCTCGTTTGCAACCCTGGTGCCAGCTCGTCCCGTTCCCCCGCGGGGGTTGCAACTTCACGCTGCCCAATATGTTGCCCGGATCGGGCAGATGCCACCCGCCGCCCGGGCACCCGCACCTGACACCGGGCGGCCGTCGGGCTGACGCGGAGTGTCAGTCCGGCGGGGTCCGGTCGGGCCCGTCAGCCCTGCCCGGCACGGCTTCCCACGGGTTCCCCGGCCTCGTTCCCTGGTCCCTCCAGGAGTTCCCCGGCGGGCTCGTCGGCGCTGCCGGAGTCCCGCCCGGTCAGGCCGAATTTCTTCGCAAAGTACCGGAAGGAGCGGAAAGTCATGCCCAGCCGCTCGGCGGCCCGGGTCTGGACCCCCCCCGCCTGGTCGAGCGCGGCGGTCATGTAGCGGCGCCGCTCCTCTTCCAGGTATTGCTCCAGGTCCAGCGCCGCCGGGAGCCGCGGCCGGTCCCCCGGACCCGCCGGCTCCGCCCCGGTGACCTCGGGGGGCAGGCTGTCGTGCTGGAGGAGGTCGCCCGTCGAGAGCGCCACCGCCCGCTCGACGACGTTCTCCAGCTCGCGGATGTTCCCCGGCCAGCGGTAGCGCGACAGGGCCTCGACGAAGGCCGGCTCGGCCCCCGCCACCGTGCGTCCCATCCGCTGCCCGTGCTTGGCGGCGAAGACCTGCAGGAACTCCGCGATGTCCTCGATCCGCGCCCGGAGCGGCGGCATGGCGACCTGGATCACGTTGATCCGGTAGTAGAGGTCCTCGCGGAAGTCGCCGCACTGGACCAGCATCTCGAGATCGCGGTGCGTCGCGCAGACCACGCGGACGTCGACCGGGATCTCCTCGTTGCCGCCGACGCGGCGGATCGTCCGCTCCTGCAGCACGCGCAGCAGCTTGGCCTGCATCGCGGCCGGCATGTCGCCGATCTCGTCGAGGAAGAGCGTCCCCCCCTCGGCCGCCTCGAGCAGCCCCGGCCGCGCGCGGTCGGCGCCGGTGAACGCCCCCTTGACGTGTCCGAACAGCTCCGACTCGAGCAGCTCGGCCGGGATCGCCGCGCAGTTGATGCCGACGAACGGCCGGGCGGCGCGCGGCGACGCGCCGTGGATCGTGCGCGCCACGACCTCCTTGCCGGTCCCCGACTCGCCGCAGATCAGGACCGTGCTCTCGGTCCCGGCGACGCGCGCGACCAGCTCGCGCACGCGCTGGATGCCGGGCGAGCGGCCGAGGATCTCGGTGTGGACCGCCAGCCGCTCCCGCAGGCGCCGGTTCTCGTCGGACAGCCGGCGCGCCGAGAGCGCGTTGCGGACGTGCAGCCGCATCTCCTCGACGTTGAACGGCTTCTCGAGGTAGTTCACCGCGCCGTGGCGCATCGCCTCGATCGCGGTCTCCTTGGAGCCGAAGGCGGTGATGACGATCGCGGGGGTCTCGGGGCTGACCGTCGACGAGCGGCGCAGCAGCTCCACGCCGTCCATCTCGGGCATCGAGAGGTCGGTGATCAGGAGGTCGACGCCCTCGCGCGACAGCACGGCGAGCCCCTCCTCGCCCGACGCGGCGACCCGCACGAGGTGCCCGTCCGCGCGCAGCACCGCGCGCAGCATCTCGCGGATGCCGGGCTCGTCGTCGACGACCAGGACCAGCGCCACGTCAGCTCCCTGCGCCGGCCAGGGCCGGCTCGCGGTCGGAGGCGGGCAGGGCCTCGCCGTCCCGCACCGCCTGGCCGGCCGCCGGCGGCTCCGCCGCCGGGAGGATCAGCCGGATCTCGGTGCCGCGGTCCGGGCGCGAGGTGACGCGCACGCGTCCGCCGTGCTCCTCGGCGATCCGGTAGACGATCGCAGCGCCCAGCCCCGAGCCCTCGCGGAACGTCCCCTCGAACGGCTGGAAGTAGCGTCGCAGCGCGTCCGAGTCCATCCCGTGCCCCTCGTCCGCGAACGACAGGACGACCCGGTCCCCACCCTCGCCCGAGACGCGGACCGCCAGCGTGCCGCCCTCCGGCATCGCCTTGATCGCGTTCCCGGCGAGGTTCCAGAAGACCTGCCGCATCCGGTCCCGGTCGGCCAGCGCCCAGGTGCTGCCCGGGCCGCGCGTGACCTCGACCCGGTGGCGCGGGCTCATGTCGGGGCTCTTGCGGAACAGCCGCGCCATCTCCTCCATCAGGCCGAGCAACTCGAGCGGCGCGGCCTGGAACGGCCCGGGCCGCGCGTACTGCAGGAAGTCGCGGATGATCCGGTTGAGCCGCTCCGTCTCCTGGATCGCAACGTCCACCAGCGGGCGCTGTTCCTCTCCCACCGGGCCGGTCCCGATCACCTGCACGCAGCCGCTGATCGCCGCCAGCGGGTTGCGCAGCTCGTGCGCCATCCCCGCCGCCATCTCGCCCAGCGCCGCCATCCGCTCGCGGATCCGAACCTCCTGCTCGAGCGCCAGCAGCCCCGTCAGGTCCTGGAACACGATCAGCCAGCCGACCGCCTCGCCGGTGTGGCCCTTGAGCTGCGAGACGGTGTAGCCCAGGTACAGCTCCTCGCCGTCGGCGGGCCGCCGCCAGGCCCGCTCGAGCCGCACGCGCTGGCCGGCGCGCAGCTGCTCGCCGGCCTCCTCGAGGAAACGCGGGGCGAGGCCCAGCACCGCCGCCGCCGGGCGGCCCGCGACCTCGGACAGCTCCATCCGGGTGATCTGGCCGCCGGCCGGGTTGAGGAAGGTGATGCGCCCCTCCCGGTCGGTGGTCATCAGGCCGGAACTGATCGACTCGACGATGTCGGCCTGCAGCGCGCGCAGCGCGGCGACCGCGTTGCGCTGCTGCGCCAGCTCGGTGTCGGCCCGCCGCAGCCGGTCGGCGAGGGCGCCGCCGAGCAGTCCGAGCACGAGGAACCCGCCCAGGTGCGACGTGCCGGCGTAGAGCAGCCGGCCGACGGCCAGCTCGCCCGCGGGATCCGACAGCGCCGCCCGCGCGATCAGCGCGCCGAAGATCGCGCCCGCGCTGAGCGCGGCCGTCAGCCCGCCGCCGGTGCCGAGCAGGGCCGCCGCCAGGACGACCGGGACCGCGAACAGGAAGGTCAGCGGCGAGAGCGCACCCCCCGTCACCAGCACGAACAGCGTGACGAGGGCCATGTCCCCCGCGACCTCGAGGATCGCCAGCGCGCGGGACTCGCCGAAGCGCCGGTCGAGCAGCGCGTAGAGCAGGATCGAGCCGAACGCGGCCGCCGTCAGCGCGTAGAGCTGGCGCAGCGGCCGGCCCGGCAGGAAGACCAGCTCGATCGCGAAGGTCGCGACGAGCAGCGTCGCGACCGCGATGGCGCGCGCGGCGTTGAGCCGCTGCAGGTTCCGCCGGAACGACCTCACGGCCCGCGCGCGCCCGCGCCCCGCGTCAGCCGATCTTGCTGATCAGCGAGAACATCGGCATGTACATCGAGATCACGATGCCGCCGATGACGACGCCGAGGAAGCTGATCATGAGCGGCTCGAGCAGGGCCAGCAGGTTGGCCGTCGCCTCGTCCACCTCGTCTTCGTAGAAGTCCGCGATCTTCGACAGCATGGTATCCAGCGCTCCCGTGTGTTCGCCGACCCCGATCATCTGCACGACCATCGAGGGGAAGACTCCCGTCTGCTGCAGCGGCTCGCTGATCGTCTTGCCCTGCTCGACGCTCCGGCGCACGGCCATGATCGCGTCCTCCACGATCGCGTTGCCCGCGGTCCGGGCCGTGATGTCGAGGCCGTCGAGGATCGGCACGCCGGAGGTGGTCAGCGTGGCCAGCGTGCGGCAGAACCGGGCCACGGCGATCTTGCGGATCAGCATCCCGACGACCGGCGCCTTGAGCAGCGCCTTGTCGATCACGTGCCGGCCCTGGTCGGTCTTGTAGTAGGTCTTGATCCCCATCCCGAGGCCGACGAAGCCGGCCGCCATCAGCCACCACCAGCGGCGCAGGAAGTTCGACAGCGCGATCGTGATCCGCGTCGGCGTCGGCAGGGTCGCGCCCAGCCCGGTGAAGAGGTCGGCGAAGACGGGGATGACCCAGGTCAGGATGACCCAGACGACGAGGACCGCGATCGCGATCACCGACACCGGGTAGACCAGCGCGCCGCGGATCGCGGACTTGAGCTTGACGATCTTCTCGATGTAGACCGACAGCCGCTGGAGAATGGTGTCGAGGATACCGCCCGCCTCGCCCGCGGCCACCATGTTGCAGTAGAGGTCGTCGAAGACCTTCGGGTGCTTGCGCATCGCCTCGGCCAGCGTCTGTCCGGACTCGACGTCGGAGCGGATGTCCGTCAGGACCGCCTGGAAGACCTTGTTGGCCTGCTGGCTGGCCAGGATCTCGAGGCACTGCACCAGCGGCAGTCCGGCGTCGATCATCACCGAGAACTGCCGGGTGAAGATCGCGATCTCCTTGCGGCTCACGCCGCCGCGCAGCTTCGGGATCGCGAAGCCCGCCCCCTTCCTGGCCACGGTCGGCGTCTGGAAGCCCTGCTTGCGCAGCGCGAGGATGGCCGCGTCCGGGCTTGCGGCCTCGAGCACCCCTTCCTTCGGCTCGCCCGAGCGGCTCTTGGCCTTCCACGCGTAGGTCGTCATGGGTCCAACCCTCCGGGCCGGCACGGAGGCCGGCCCCTACACGCCGGCACGGAGGCCGGCCCCTGCAGGCCGGCTTCGGGACCGGCCCCCTCCGATTCCCCTATCGCGCGCGGCGCTCTTCCGGGGCCGCGTTCGCGCCGCCGCCGAGCGTGCCGACGCCGCGATTGATCATCTCCTGCAGTTCTTCCGCGTTGTGCGAGACCGCGAGCGCGGTCTGCAGCGTGATCTGCCGGCGGAAATACTGCGTTGCCAGGGACTGGTTGAAGGTCTGCATCCCGTGCTTGGCCTGGCCGGTCTGCATCATCGAGTAGATCTGGTGGATCTTGTCCTCGCGGATCAGGTTCCGGATCGCGGAGTTGGGGACCAGGATCTCCATCGCCATCACCCGCCCGTGCCCGCTGGCCCGCGGCAGCAGCGACTGGCAGAGGATCCCCTCCAGCGTCAGCGACAGCTGGGCCCGCACCTGCGACTGCTGGTTGGGCGGGAAGACGTCGACGATCCGGTTGATCGTCTGGGACGCCGAGTTGGTGTGCAGGGTGGCGAAGGTCAGGTGGCCGGTCTCCGCGACGCGCAGCGCGCACTCGATCGTCTCGAGGTCGCGCATCTCGCCGATCAGCACGATGTCGGGGTCCTGGCGCAGCACCGAGCGCAGGGCGGCCGGGAAGGTCTTGGTGTCCGAGCCGAGCTCGCGCTGGTTGACCAGGCAGCGCTTGTGCGTGTGCAGGTACTCGATCGGGTCCTCGATCGTCACGATGTGGGAGTGCCGCTCGCGGTTGATCTTGTCCAGCATCGCGGCCAGCGTGGTGCTCTTGCCGGAGCCGGTCGGCCCGGTCACCAGGACCAGGCCGCGCGGCCGGTCGGAGAGCGTGGAGACGACCTCCGGCAGGCCCAGCTCCTGGAAGCTGCGGACCTCCCAGGGGATCGTGCGGAAGGCCGCGGCCACCGCGCCGCGCTGGTTGAACACGTTGGCGCGGAAGCGGGCCATGCCCTTGATGCCGAACGAGAAGTCCAGCTCGAGGTTCTCCTCGAAGCGGTGCTTCTGCTGGTCGGTCAGCACGGAGTAGACCAGCGCCTTGGTCTCGGCCGCCGAGAGCGGCGGGAGCTGCAGCGGAACCAGCTCGCCGTCGATCCGGATCTGCGGCGGGGAACTGGTCGTGACGTGCAGGTCGGACGCCCCCTGGTCGACCATCGTCTTCAGGAGCTGCTGCAGCGTTACGGACACGGGGTCTCTCCGTCGGCGTTCATCAGAACACCGTCTCGCGCACCACTTCGTCGATCGTGGTGACGCCGTCCCTGATCTTCTGCAAGCCCGAGCGGCGCAGCGTGATCATTCCCTCTTCGATCGCGCGCCGCTTGAGCTCGAGCGCCGAGCAGCCGGTGAGGATCATCTCGCGGATGTCTTCCGACACCTCGAGAACCTCGAACAGACCGACGCGTCCCTTGTAGCCGGTGTTGTTGCAGGTGCCGCAGCCGCGGCCCTTCATCACCGTCGCCGTCTCGGCTTCCTCGGGCGTGAGGCCGATGTCGATCAGCGCCTGGGCCGGGACGTCGATCGGCTGCTTGCAGTCGCGGCAGGCCCGGCGCACCAGGCGCTGGGCGGCGATCAGGTTGACCGAGGTCGCGACGAGGAAGGGCTCGATGCCCATGTTCACGAGCCGGTTGATCGTGGACGGGGCGTCGTTGGTGTGCAGGGTCGAGAGCACGAGGTGGCCGGTGAGGGCCGCCTTGACCGCGATCTCGGCGGTCTCGAAGTCGCGGATCTCGCCGATCAGGATGATGTTGGGGTCCTGCCGCAGGAAGGCGCGCAGCGCCTCCGCGAAGGTCAGGCCGATCGACTCCTTGGTCTGGACCTGGTTGATCCCGTGCAGGTTGAACTCGACCGGGTCCTCGGCCGTCATGATGTTGGTGTCGGAGGTATTGACCCGCGCGATCGACGAGTAGAGGGTGTTGGTCTTGCCCGATCCGGTCGGGCCGGTCACGAGCACCATGCCCCACGGCTTGAGGATCGCCTTGCTCGAACCGCGCGTACGAGTCGGGCTCGAACCCGAGCTTGGTCAGGTCGAGCGCGAGGTTCTCCTTGTCCAGCAGACGCAGCACGACCTTCTCGCCGTGCAGCGTGGGGACCGTCGACACGCGGTAGTCCATCTCCCGCGAGCGGCCGTCGATCTTCATCTTGATCTTGATCCGGCCGTCCTGCGGCAGCCGGCGCTCGGCGATGTCGAGCTTGGCCAGGATCTTGATGCGGCTGATGATCGCGTCGCGCATCTTGTTCGGCGGGCGGAGGTACTCGTTGAGCATGCCGTCGATCCGGAGCCGGATGCGGAAGTCCTTCTCGTAGGGCTCCATGTGGATGTCCGACGCGCCGCGGCTGATCGAGTCGACCAGGATCCGGTTCACGATCCGGACGACCGGGGCATCGGCCGAGAGCGCCTCGAGGTTCGAGGCGTCGATCTCGTCCTCTTCGGCCAGCAGCTCGAGGTCCTGCTCCTCGCTGCTGATCGGCCCGGTCAGGCCGGAGGCCTGCTCCACGGTTCCGAAGATGTCGATCCGCCGCTCTTCGTACGACCCCTCGATCGCTTCCTTGATCGCGAACTCGCTGGCCAGGACCGGCTCGACCTCGCAACCGGTGCGGAAGCGGATGTCGTCGAGCGCGACGACGTTGGTGGGGTCGGCCATCGCCAGCGTCAGGTGATTGCCCGTGCGGTGGACCGGGAAGACGTGGTAGCGCGTCGCGATCGATTCGTTGACGAGCTCGAGCAGCTCGCGGTCGACGTGCGGGTAGAGGCTGCGCAGGTCGATCGCCGGCATGCCGTACTGCTCGGACAGGATCTGGACGAGATCCTCCTCGCTCACGGTCCCGAGCTTTACGAGGTGGAAGCCGAGGCGGCCGCCCTCCGCCTTCTGGCGGTCGAGAGCCTCCTTCAGCGCGTCCCGGGAGACCAGTCCCTCCTCCAGGAGCAGGTCTCCCAAGCGGTCGCCCATGCGCGTCCTCTCTGGCCCGCGGATGCGGGCCGCCGCCGACGATGTCAGCCCCTCCGGCGGACCTCCGCGGACAAAGTTGGGTTTCGGAGGAAGGAGGGGCAAGGTCCGGTTTCGGACGGCCGTCCCCGGGCGGGAATCGGCCTCCCCGGGGGGCCGACGGGGGCCGGGAGGGGCGGGGCCGGGAGGGGCGGGGCCGGGGCGCCGCGGGGGGCGAAGCCGGGGCCGCGGCGCGGGCGGGGACGCGGTCCGGCGGGGAGGGCCCGGCAGGGGGCCGATCAGCCGGCCGCCAGGCGCTCCCTGCGGCGTTCGAGGAGCTGCTCCATGAACTTGGTCGAGAGCTCGCCCCGCGCGAACTGGGCGTCGTCGAGGATCTCCCGGAGCAGCGGCAGGTTGGTCTGGATCCCCTCGATGACGAAGAAGTCGACCGCCCGCCGGAGGCGTCCGGCGGCTTCCGCGCGGGTATTCCCGCGGGCGATCAGCTTGCCGATCATCGAGTCGTAGTACGGCAGGACCTTGTAGCCCGCGTAGGCGGCGGTATCGAGCCGGATCCCCGGCCCCCCGGGCGCGTGGAACGAGGTGATCAGTCCCGGCGAGGGAACGAAGGTGAACGGGTTCTCGGCCGTGATCCGGGCCTCGATGCTCCAGCCGTGGATCCGCAGGTCCTCCTGGCGGAACGGGAGCGGCTCGCCGGCGGCGATCCGGATCTGCTCCTTGACCAGGTCGATCCCGGTGATGTTCTCGGTCACCGGGTGCTCGACCTGGACCCGGGTGTTCATCTCCATGAAGTAGAACGACCCGTCCTCGTCGAGCAGGAACTCGATCGTCCCGGCGTTCTGGTAGTCGACCGCCCGCGCCGCCTTGAGCGCCGCCGCGCCCATCCGCTCGCGCAGCTCGGGGGTGAGCGCCGGCGAGGGGGCCTCCTCGATCACCTTCTGGTGACGGCGCTGGATCGAGCACTCGCGCTCGAACAGGTGGACCAGGTTCCCGTGCAGGTCCCCCAGCACCTGGAACTCGATGTGGCGCGGCCGCACGAGGTACTTCTCGACGTAGACGTCCGGGACCCCGAAAGCGGCGGCCGCCTCGGTCCGGGCGGTCTCCACGGCGGAACCCAGGTCCGCCGGGTCGTGGACCACGCGCATTCCGCGTCCGCCGCCGCCGGCGGCGGCCTTGACGATCACGGGGAAGCCGATCTCGCGGGCCAGCGTTTCGGCCTCCTCGACGCTCTCGACGGTTCCCTCGCTGCCCGGCAGGACCGGAACCCCGGCCTCGATCATCGTGCGCCGCGCCTCGGCCTTGTCGCCCATCCGCCGGATCGTCTCCGGCCGCGGCCCGATGAAGGTGATCCCGCACTCGCCGCAGATCTCGGCGAAGTAGGCGTTCTCGGACAGGAAGCCGTAGCCGGGGTGGATCGCTTCGGCGCCGCTGATCTCGGCCGCCGCGATGATCGCGGTCACGTTGAGGTAGGAGTCCGAGCTCTTCGCCGGCCCGATGCAGACCTCCTCGTCGGCGAAGCGCACGTGCAGCGAGTCGCGGTCGACGTCGCTGTGCACCGCGACGGCCTTGATCCCGAGCTCGCGGCAGGCCCAGATCACGCGCAACGCGATCTCGCCGCGGTTGGCGATCAGGATCTTGCGGAACATCCGGTTCTCCTCGCCGGCGGGACCGCGCAGCGCCTACCGGTCTGCCCGGATCCGGAACAGCACCTCGCCGAACTCGACGGGCTGCGCGTTCGCGGGGACGATCTCGACGACCGTCCCGCTCACCTCGGCCTCGATCTCGTTCATCAGCTTCATCGCCTCGATGATGCAGAGGGTCTGCCCGACCGAGACCCGCTGCCCGATGTCGGCGAAGGGCGGAGAACCGGGGCTCGGGGCGCGGTAGAACGTCCCCACCATCGGCGAGAGCTGCGCGAAGAGACCCTCCTCGACGGCCGGCTCCGCCGCGACGGCGACCGGCGGCGGCGCGGCGGCGGGCGGCGCGGCGTACGCAGGCGGGCCCTGGACCGCGGGGGCGGCGTACTGGACCGGCGCGGTGCCGTGCGCGACGACCCGCAGCCGGAAACCTTCCTGCTCCAGCTCGAACTCCTGGAACTCCGCGCTCCGGACGAAACGGAGCAGGTCCTTGATCTCTTTTGCGTCCACGGCAGCCTACCCCTCGTGGCCCCCGAACATCCGGGCCGCGCGCGATGCGGGCCGGATGCTATCACGCGCAGGGTGGGTCAGCGGGAGAGGTGCTCGGACAGGCGCCCGGCGGTGACCCGGGCCGCAAACCGCGCGCGCCCCAGCCAACCCGACGGGGCCACCCGCAGCGCCACGAACAGGTGCATCCGCGGAACGCGCCGCACGACGAGCAGTCCGCGCTCACCGACGACGTGCCACTCGGCGACGCCGCCGAGCCGCGCCGTGGACGCGATCCGTCCCAGCACCGGAGTGGCGGACTGGGTCTCGACCCCGAGCTCCTCGGCGCGCAGCGCCTCGGCGTCCGGACCGGACCGGGCGACGAGGACGCCGTCGGCGTCGACCACGAGCGCCTCGAGAACGTCCGGACAGAGGCGGGCTGCGTCGGCCAGGAGGCCGCGCAGCCCGTCGTCGGGTTCGGAGGGCGGGATGGGGGTCCCGCCCGGATGGGTCCCTACTTGCACTCGGTCGCGGTCAGGAGCCGCGTACTGCCGACGGCCGTCGCGGGTTGCCCGCTGGCGTCCTCGCCGTAGAACTTGAGGATCACGGTCCCCTGGTCGCCCGGCCCGAAGAAGGCCGGGATGTCGTTGGGATCGACGGTCGTCATCCCGATCGAGCCGGTCCCGTTGGCCGGGATCGCGACCTGCACGCCGAAGCGTCGAGGCGGCGGCGGGAAGCCGTAGTCCATCCTGTAGCTGACCTCGCACTCGGTGAGCACGACGTCGTTCCAGGGCGAGTCGGGACTGGATCCCCGGACGATCGACTGGAAGTTCACGACCTGCGTCGTCCCGATGTAGGCCGTCCCGTCGATCGTGCCGTCACCGTTGGTATCCACCTCGGTGCCGTCCCAGTCGACGCAGGCCTCGCTCGGGTTGAACGCGGTGACGGAGAGCTGAGAGTTGGCGACGTCCGGGTTGTCGGTCGAGCTGTTGCACCCGAAGGCGAACAGCGCCACCGCGACCAGGAGCAGCGGCCAGCCGGCCAGTTTGTGATGCCGCAACATGCTCGTTGTCCTCCGCATCTCAATAGGCCTTGATGATCTTCCCGGTGACGAAGATCAGCAGTTCACGGTTCTTGCTCTGAATGCCCCGCGACTTGAACAGCCAGCCGAGCGCGGGCAGCTTGCGCAGCCAGGGCACGCCGACCTCGTCGTTGCCCTCGTTCACGGAGAAGATGCCGCCGATCACCGCCGTGCCGCCGTCCTTGATCAGGATCTTGGTCGAGGCCCGCTGGGTGTTGATCGACGGGACGCCGGCCACCTGCACGACGAAGTCGGGCGAGTTGTTCTCGACATCGAGGTCGAGAGCGATCGTCCCTTCCGCAGTGATCTGCGGGGTGACGCGCAGCAGCAGGGACGCCGCCACGAACTGGACGTCGACTTCCGTCGCGGTCGTGGTGACGATCGGGTAGCGCAGGCCCTGCTCGATCTCGGCGGTCTCGTTGTTCAGCGTCGCCACCTTCGGCGCCGACAGCCGGCGGGCGTAGCCCTCGCTCTCCAGCGCGTCGATCGTGATGTCGAGCGTGAAGGAGTCGAGGACGTTTCCGAACGAGAAGCCGAGGGAACTCGCCTTCGGGTTGCGCGGGAGGTTCAGGTCCCACTTCACGTTGGCACGGTTCGGGAAGTCGAGACCGGTGTTGGTTCCGTGCGCCGCGTCGGCGTCGGCGGTGAAGCCCCAGTTGATCCCCAGCGACTGCTGGAAGTCGCGCGAGACCTCGACGATCCGGGCCTCGATCATGACCTGCGGGGTCTCCGCGTCGAGCGCCGCCATCAGGCCCTCGATCGACGCCAGGCGGGACGGCACGTCGCGGATCACGAGCGTGTTGGTCCGCTCGTCGATCACGACGCGCCCCTTGCTGCTGATGATCGCGTCCCGGACGACCTTCTCGATGTCCTTCGCGCGGGCATAGGACAGCGTGCGGGTGATCGTGACCGGCGGCGCTTCGAGCTCCTGGTTCTCCCACAGCTGGCGCTTCTGCTGCGCCTCCTGCGCGAGCTTCGTCACCGGGGCGACGCGGACCACGTTCCCTTCCATCTGCATGGAAAGGCCGTTGTTCTTGAGGATGATGTCGAGCGCCTGGTCCCAGGGAACCTGGTCGACGACGATCGTCACCGTACCGGAGACGCCCGGATCGAGCACGAAGTTCAGGCCGGACATCTCGTGGAAGACGCCGAAGACCTGCTTGATGTCGGCGTCGACCAGCTCGAGGCTGATCGGCTGCCCGGTGTACTCCTTACGGATCTCGCCGATCGCGTTGATGTCGTCGCTCGGCAGCGGTACGGTGCCCGAGCTCGCCATCTCCGCGGGAGCGGTGCTGCCGGCGTTGACCACGGAAGTCAGCGGGGCCGGGGGCGGAGGCGTCGGCTGCGCGCCGAGCGCCGCCTGGACCTCGCTGGCGTTCCAGGCCGGGGGCGGCGGGCTCTCGACCGGCGCGGGCGCGGGAGCCGCGATCGGGGCCGGAGCCGCGATCGGGGCGGAAACCGCGATCGGGGCGGCCACGACGGGTGCCGGAGCCGTGAACGGGACCGGAGCTTCGGCGGGGACGGGGACGGGCGCGGCGTTCACGACCGGCATCGTCTCGGCGACGGGCTGCGGCGCCGGGCGGACCTCGGCGACGGGCTGCGGGGCGGGGCGGGTCTCGACGATGGGGACCGCGACCGGCTCGCCGATCGGTTTCGGCGTCGTGTCGTTCGCCGGCACCGGTGCCCGGCTGGCCTTCGTCGCGGAGGTCGGGACCGGATCCGGACGCGCGACCGCCCAGGACGGGAGGCTCTCCGGCGTCTCGACGACCGCCGGCCGGGCCGCGGATGCGGTCTCGACGACGGCCGGCGCGACCGGCTCGGCAGCGCGCGCCACGGCGGTTTCGGGACCGACGTGAACACGCAGCGTGTCGCCCTCCTGGATCACGTTCCAGCTGAGCGGCGCGCTCATGTCGAGCACCACGCGCGTCATCGCTTCGGGCGCGTCGCGGTACTGCCCGACCCGGACGCGGATCAGGCCCTCGCGGTCGACCTCGACCCTCGGTTTCGCCGACGCCACGTACACGCCGGGCAGGTCGAGGACCAGCCGGTCGGGTCCGGTGAGGGCGAAGACCTGGTAGCCGAGGCCTCCGTCGCCGCGCAGGACGACGTCGTAGACGGCGCCCCCCGGCTCGGCGACGCTGACGTCGACCAGCCGGTTCGCGGGATTCAGGCCGTCCGGCGGCTGCGCCGCGGCAAGCAGCGGCGGGCGTTCGTCGCCGGGAACGGCGTTGGCCAGCACGACCAGGCCGCAGGCGGCGGCCGCGCAGGCAAACGCGATGAGCCGCGTCATGCGGCTCGGGAGGTCATCCCTCCTCATGCACCCTCCTCCTCCTCGTCGGACTCGGACCGTTGCTCCTCCCCCGTCGGGTTGAGGCGCTTCATTACGTCGCGATACGGCTTGATCCGGCGCGGGTCGTCCACCTGCTGGCGGAACATGACCATCCCGCGGTTCGCATCGATGTCGATCACCTTGCCGTCGTACACGATGTCGCCGACGCGCAGCGTGTAGCCCCGGTTGTCGGAGCCCTGGAACAGGGCGACCGGCACACCGCGGGAATCGACCGCGAGACCCTTCAGCGCGATCTCGTTGACGAGCATCCCGGCGATCCCCTTGGGGCGCTTGCCGGTCGTCTCGACGTCCTTCTTCACGAGCGGTTCGAACGGGTCGCGGCGGCCGCCCGGATCGTAGGAGAACTGCCGGCCGGTGATGACGGCCTCGCTCTCCGCCTGGATCTGCTCGACCACCTGCTCGTTGGGCGAAAGCGGCGCAGCGGGGGCCTGCTTGGCCTCCTCCTGCGCGAATGCGGGCACGGCCGCTGCGATCAGGAGGACCGCCAGCGCCAGGGCGCGCAGGACCGAACCTCGGCTCTGCCCGGTCACGCGTCACCTCCCTTCTTCTTCTCTTTGTCTTCTGTCTCGTCGCGGAAGACGTAGGTCTTGGCGACGAAGCTCGACACGATCGTCGCGCGCACCTTGCGGTCCGTATTGGGCGTGATCTTCACGTTCTCGACGTTGATGATCCGCGCGTACTTGCTGACCCGGTCGAAGAACATCCCCAGCTGGTGATAGTTGCCGTGGACCTCCATCCGGATCGGCTGCTCGCGCAGGAACTCCTGCTCCTGCGCGGACCCCGGCCCGAACACCCTCAGCTCGAGATTCGTCTGGTCGGCGAGGGCCTTGATCCACTTGAGGAGATCGCCCAGCTCGGGCTGCGTCGGGAGGATCTGGCGCAGGTCGGCCAGCTTGCGCTCGAGCGACGCGATGTCGCGCGCGAGCTCTTCCTGCTTGGCCAGCGCCTGCTTGCCCTTCGCGATCTCGGCGTCCTTCTTGTCCAGCGACTCCTTCAGCCGCACGATCTCTGTCTTCTGCGCGGAGAGGTTCGCCGGCGCCCACTTGTACTGGCTGAAGACGATCAGGCCCGCGCCGGCAGCCGCCAGCCCGAGTTGACCCCACCACGGCAGCGTCTTGAAGGTCATGGTCAGCTCCTCGGCGCCGCGGGCGGCGGTGGGGGCGCCGTTTCGCCCGCCGGCGCGACGGTCGGCTGGGTGCCGTCGTCGGGCGGGGGGGTGAAGCGGCACGAGAGTACGAAGCTGACTCCCTGGGGCGCCCTCTGCGTGTTGCCGAGCGTGACGTCGCTGAAGAACGGGGAGTCCTTCAGATTGTTGTAGAAGTTGGACACGGCGTTGTAGTTCGTCGCCTTCCCCTTCAGGGACACGCCGGCTTCCTTCTCTTCCATCGACTCGAGCCAGAGGTAGTCCGGGATCTGGCGCGAGATCTGGTCGAGCAGGTGGACCGGCACCCGCTGCTGGCGCTTGAGATTGGAGATCAGCTCGACCTTCTTCTCCAGGGCCTTCTTCTTGACCTGGAACTCGTCGACCTGCTTGAGGACCTTCTTCAGGTTCTCGATCTGCTTGTCCGCGTCGGCGATGCGGGTCTTCAGCTCGCCGATCTGGCTCTTGTTGTCGGCGTAGCGCCAGCCGATCCAGCCCAGCGACGCGAGGATCAGGGCGGCTGCGACCAGTCCGGTGCTTCCGCCCAGGTTGACCTTCGGCAGCTTCGACGGTTCCTTCTGCTTCCGTTCCAGCAGATTGACGCGGATCATCGGTCACCCGCCTTCCTGAGCGCGAGGCCGACGGCGACCGCCGTCTCGGGCCCCGTCTCCGCGAACTGGCCCTCGAGACGGCTCGGCAGCTTCACCTTGCGGAACGGGTCGAGCATGTCGACCCGCACGCCGAACTGCTTGCCGAGCGCGTCCTGCAGCCCCGGGAGGCGAGCGCCGCCGCCGGTCAGGAGAATCGCCTGCAGCGGCGTCTCCGTCCCGGCGAAGGCCTTCACGAAGTCCACCGTGCGGTGGATCTCGTGGCACAGGTCGTCGTTCACCGACGCGAGGATCGTCGCGACCTGCTCCATCGACACGCCCTCGATCGTCTCCATCCGCTTGGCCGCATCGGCCTGCTCGCGGGAGAGGTTGAGTTCGCGCTGGAGGGTCGCCGTGTACTGGTTGCCGCCGATCTGGATGTCGCGCCAGAAGACCGAGACGCCGTTCTGCAGGATGGCGATGCTGGTCACCGACGCGCCGATGTCGATCAGCGCGGCGTGCGCGGGCATGTCGGCGCCGTAGTTCGCCTCGAGGCAGTTCAGCGCGGCGAAGGTGCCGACGTCGACCACCACCGGATCGAGTCCCGCCTGGTTGATGACCGAGGTGTAGTCCTCGATCTTCTCCTTGCGGGCCGCGACGAGGATGACGTCCATGTTCCCTTCGCCGGCCAGGGAGGACCCCTCGAGCACGTGGTAGTCGAGCGACACCTCCTGGATGTTGAAGGGGATGTACTGCTCGGCTTCCCACCGGATCTGCTCGGCGAGCTCCTGCTCGCCCATCGCCGGGAGGTTGATCCGGCGGATGATCACGGAGTGTCCGGACAGCCCCGTCGCGACGCGCTTGTTCTTGATGCGCCGCTGGCTCCAGATCCGCTGGAGGGTGTCCACCACGAGGCCGGCATCCATGATGGCGCCGTCGACGATCGCCTCGGGGGGGAGCGGCTCGTGGGCCATGGACTGGACTTCCCAGCCCCGGCCCCGGCCCAGCTCCTTGAGCTCTACGACCTTGATGGAGCTGTCGCCGATGTCGAGCCCCACGAGGTCCTTGGAACGGCCGAATTGCATTTCGGGCCTCCGCCTAGGCCGGACGGTCGGCCTCCCTCCGGACGGGGCGAAACTAACCGAGGTTTAGGGACCGGGTCAAGGAGTAATGCGGACAGTTTCGGACCCTTTTCGCCGGTCCCGAACCCCGCGAGCCTCTCCTTGGGCCTGGCCCTTCCTCCGTTCGCCCCGCGGGAGGCAGCCTGCCGCCGCCACCGCACGGTTGTGGACCGGCCTCGCTCCCCGGCGGCGATGCTGCCCCCTGTCCGCCGGAAGCCGAGCCGGCCCCCTCGCCGCGAATATAGGTCCCGAGGTCGACCGGGCAACCCCCGGGACCCACGCGAGTTGACCGCGCGGGACGCGCCGTCTAAGATCACGCGGTTTGCGGCGGCCCCTTCCGGCCGCGGAGGTGCCCCGTCATGGCCCGGATGTGTGACGTCTGCGGCAAGAAGCCGGTTTCCGGCAACACGATCAGCCACGCCCACAACGTGACCAAGCGGCGCTTCATGCCGAATCTTCAGAAGGTCCGGGTGGTCACCGAGAACGGGACCCCGAAGCGGGCCACGGTCTGCACCCGCTGCCTGCGCTCCGGCAAGGTCGCCAAGCGCGTCTCCTGACCCGCCGGCCGCGGCCCCCCCGTCCCGCCGCCCCGGCGCCCTGCCCGTCCCGGAACGCCCCCCTGCGGCGCGGAGCGCCTCCCGGGCACGGCTCTACCCCGGCCCGCCGCGCCCGGCCCGGCGGCGGGAAACCGCGCTCCCCCTCCGGAGGGGCGATCCGGTCCCCGGAAAAGCGAAACGCGGGCCCGGAGCGCGTCCAGGCCCGCGTCGCAAGAGGAGATCGAGCTACTCGGTGCCGCCGCCGGCCGTGTGGGCGATCCCCGAGTCCTTCACCAGCGCGACCTTCAGGTCCTCGCCGGCGCCGTTCTTGGCGATGTCGAGGATCCGCATCACGGCCTCGTAGTTGAGCTTCTCCTCGGCCGCGAGGAAGACCACCTTGTCGGACTTCTTCCGGTTCCGGAAGACCTCGTCCATCTTGCGGGCGAGCTCCTCGACCCGGACGACGTCCTTGTTGATGCGCACCGTGCAGCCGGGGGGCAAGCCGGGCTGCGAGAGCGGGGTGGCGATCTTGCACTCTTCCTCGGTGATCGAGAGGATGACCTGCTTGGCGAGATCCTCCGGACTCGGCGGGATCACGTTGGTCTCCTCGCGCGGGACCTCGAGGTCGTAGCCGCGCTGGGCCAGGGGCGTCACGACCATGAAAATGATCAGCAGCACCAGCACCACGTCGACGAGCGGCGTGATGTTGATGTCCGACTTGACGCCCTTCTTGCTGCCACCGACATCCATTGCCATCGGATCACCCCAGTCCCGGGCCGCAGCCTAGGACGACTTCTTTTCCGTGATCAGGCCCACGTTGCGGAAGCCCGCGTTCCTGATCTTGAACACCACGTCCTTCACGTCGCCGAAAGTGAGTCGAGCGTCGGCCTTGACAACCACCGTCCCGGCCGGGTTGCGCTCGAACGCTTCCTTGATCTTCGGATCGAAATCTCGAAGGAACATCTTCTCCTTCTCGATATAGATCGGGTTGTTCTTGGTCACGGAGCTGTCGTAGGCGATCACCACCATGATCTGGGACTTCTCGTCGGGCTTCTTGTCCGGGTTGTCGGTGATCGGGAGCTTCACCGACTGGCCCTTCTGAAGCATCGGCGTGACGACCATGAAGATGATGAGCAGGACCAGCACCACGTCGACGAGCGGCGTGATGTTGATGTCCGACTTGACGGCGCCCGCCTTCAGCGGCGCGCCGGGGCCGGCACCGCTGCTACCCCGCGTGGCCATGGCGCTTCACGATGAAGTCGATCAGCTCGGAGGAGGCGTTGGTCATCTCGACCTGGAACCGCTCGAGCCGCTCGGTGAAGTAGTTGAAGAGCACGACCGCGAGGATCGCCACGCCGATCCCGACGCCCGTGGTGATCAGCGCCTCGGCGATACCGGCGGACACGGCGGCGAGGCCGCCCGAGCCGGCGGTGGCGATGCCGTGGAAGGCGTTGATGATGCCGAACACCGTCCCGAACAGCCCGATGAAGGGGGAGGTCGTGGCGATCGTTCCGAGGGCGCCCAGGCCCTTGCGCAGCTCGGCCGAGGTCACCGCCATCGCCATGTCGAGGGCGCGGCGGGTCGAGTCGAGCATGACGAGCTCGCCCTGGTCCTTGGTCGACTGGTACTCCAGGAGCCCGGAGGACACCACCTTGGCGATGTGCGCCTTGTTGAACTTCTTGGACGCGTCGATCGCCTCCTGGATCTTCCCCTGCTTGAGGTAGTTGACCAGGTGGGGCAGGTACTCCGTCGACTGCTTCCGCGACGCGTTGTACGCGAGGAACTTCTCGACGGCGACCTTGAGGGTCCAGATGGAGCACAGTACGAGGATGACGATCACCGTCCTCGCGATGAATCCGGACGACTGCCACATGCTGATGAGATCGAAACTCATGACGGGCTCTCCTCTTGCAGATGCTCTCGCTCTTGCTCTTTGAACCGCGCTTGCCCCGCGGTCAGTCCAGGGTGAAGTTCACGACCACCGTGAAATAGACCGCGACCGGCTTCCCTTCCAGCGTCGCGGGCTTGTACTTCCAGCGCTTGACTGCCGAGATGGCCGAATCGTCGAGCAGGGGGTGCGACTTCAGCACCTTCACGTCGACGACGTCGCCCTTTTCGTTGATCACGGCCTGCAGGATGACCTTTCCCGTGACGCGGGCGCGCCGCGCCATCTCCGGGTACTCGGGGTCGATCTTGGTGACCAGGACGGGAGCCTGAACGTTGCCGACGACCAGCATCGGCTCGTTCTCTGTGCCGCCCTCGCTGCCGAGCACGCCCCCGGCCACGCCGCCGAGCACGCCGCCCGGCACGCCGCCCGGCACGCCGCCCTCGACGCCGCCTTCGACGCCGCCCTCGACGCCCGAATCGTCACCGCCGCCGCTGTCCTCCTCGATCTTGACGTCCTTGGGGACCTCCTGCGGCTGGACCAGCTCGTTGGGCTGAATCGGCTTGATGTCCGTGGTCTTCGGGGCGGAGGACGCCTTGGGCGGAGGGGGAGGCGGGGGCGGGGGCGGGGGCGGCGCCGACATGCCGACGAAGGTCAGCATCATTTCGGGATCCTGCACGGCCTCGACCACGAGGAACGAGGCCAGGATCACGCCGCCGATCAGGACCGCGTGGACGAGCAGCGCGAGCGGGAAGCTCCACCACTTTCCCTTGTCCATGCCGCCCTTGCGACTGTCGAGCATGTTGGTATCGAACATATCGGTTCCTCGGCCGCGCCCGCGTCAGGCGCCGGCGCCCGCCTTTGCCTTCTCGGCTTCCATCTGCTTCTTGCGCGCGGCCGCGGCCCGGTCCTTGAAGCCGTTGGCGACCGTCATCTCGGCCTGCGCTTCCTCGAGGCGGTTCTGACGCCCCAGGACGGCCGCTTTCTCGCGGTGGAGCAGGTTGGCGTAGACCAGCGCGTCGAAGTAGTCCGGGTCGATTGCGATCGCCTTGTCGAAGGCCGCGAGACCCTCGGGAATCAGGGTCGTTTCGCGCTCGCCGTCGGAGACCATCTCCTTGCCCTTGTACGAGCGCTCCCAGGCGACGACGCCCAGGGTGTACCAGGCTTCCTTGTTCTTGGGGTCGAGTTCCGCGCGCCTCTTGAAGTACTTCCAGGCGCTGGGGAAATCACCCTTCTTCGCGTAGAGATTGGCCAGCTGGAGGACCGTCTCGGAGTTCTTGGGGTCCTTGGCCAGCTCCTTCTCCATGAAGGCGATCGCCTTGTCGCTCATCTCGGCCGAGGCGAGCAGCGAGAGGTAGTACTTCACCACCCGGTCCTGGGTCTCGGCGTCCGGCGCCTTGAGCGTCATCAGTTTCTCGAGGTACTCGATCGACTGATTCGCGTACTCCTTGTCCTTCGGGTGCGCCGAACCGGGGTGGTACATCGCGAGGTTGGACATCGCGACCTGGTAGGTCGCGGTGTAGTTGCCCGGGTCCATGACGAGGATCTCCTTGTACTTCTTGATCGCCTCGTCGTACTTCTGGGCCTTGTAGAGCTCGTGGCCCTTCTTCATCGTCATGCGCTCGCGCAGGCCCTGGCATCCAGGCGCGAAAACGAGCAGCACCCCGAGAACGAGAACGGCCACCAGACTGCGCCTCATGCCTCACCTCCTGCGCCGCGCCGAGGCGGCCGGCAGGCCCACGTGTCGGGCGAAGGCAGGGGCTCGCCGCTCGATCGTCTCCCGGCCGGCGGTTCGCGCCGCGGCCCGGGAGTCCTTTCGGTGGCTGGCAAGCCTGGCTTCGCGATGTCCCTCGTTCGTTCCATCGCCGGGAGCAGCGTGCCTCCCGGACGGGCAACGGGTCCAACGAATCGCGGCGATCCCGCTGCTGGGGCCCCGCACTCGCCGATCGAGCGATGCCGGCGCCGAACGGCTACGGCGGCCAGGAGCAGTCGGGCCGGGCAACCCGCTGCGCGTCGGGCGAGCGGCGGGGGAGAATACCATCGAACCCCCGAGGGTGGCTCGTTCGAATCGCCTAGGCGACCGTTCATCGACCGACTGCGCCTCGCCGGCGGATCCGGCCGCCGCCGCAGATTCGTTCGGTTTCGCGTGCCCTTCAACGAACAGAGAGCAGTTTCCTACGGCAGAAAAGTGAATAAATTGTGAGTCACTTTGCCTTGAACCGCAAGCTCCTCGAAGCGGGAATCGGGATCTCCGGAGGGGGCGGGATGCGGAAATCGACCCCGGTCACACAAACCTCGCGCCCCGGGCCGGACCGAGAGACACCCTGCTCGGTCCCCGACCCGCGTCAGGCGGTGAAGGACGCCACGGCTTCGTCGACCGTATCGAAGATCTTGAACACGAGGAAGAGCTTGGTCAGGGTGAAGAGATCGTTGATGCGCGGGTTCAGCGCGGCCAGCTTGATTTCGCCGCCCTTCTCCGACACCGACTTGTGGCACCCCACGACCTCGCCGAGCCCGGCACTGTCCATGAAGTTCACGCCCGCCATGTCGATGACGATCTGCCGCTTCCCCTCGTCGAGCTGCGAGCGGACGGCGTCACGCAGAGCCACGTCCCCCTGGTTGATCCGGATGTCGCCGTGCGGGGTGATGATCGTCGTGTTGCCCTTTTGGGAGTAGTCGATCTTCATTCTGTCAGCCTCCGAAGTGACGGTCGGAGATCATAGCCCGAAACGGGCCCTCCGGCGCCCGGCCGGCCCGGGCGCCGCGGAGGGGCCCCCGCAGGTCCTGCCCGATGCCTCGCCGGTGCCTTGAATCCCGCCGGCGCCCGGACGATGATCGGGCGGAAAGGGAGGGTTCCGTGGGGTTTCGCCCGGTCGCCGGCTTCCTGCTGCTGCTCGGCGTGCTCGCCGCAGGCGCCTGCTCGTCTCCCCCGCCGCGGAGTGTCGCCGAGCGCACCGTCAACGACGAGGGGCTCGGCATCCGCTACACGATCCCCGAGCAGTGGTCGCCGTTCCTGGACGAGGTTCGTTCGCCGGGCGGCACGGTCTGGGAACTCAAGACCAAGTCGCTGGAGGACGCGGAGAAGACCTTCCTCGCCGGGCTCCCGCGGAGCATCCTGCCGCAGCTCGCCGGCTGGACCGAGTTCTTCTACAAGCGCAACGGCGAGCCCGCGCTGAACGACGTCCTGATCGGCGGCCACCCCGCGCTCGAGGCCGTGTTCCCGGTCCTGGTCCGGCCGGGCGACCCGCCGACCGCCGTCGCCTACTGGGCGGTCCGGCACGGCGACACGCTCTACGCCTTCCGGGCCGGCTTCCCGCCGGGTCGCGAGTCGGTCGACCTCCCGGCGCTGCGGCAGATGATGCTGGGGCTGACGTTCCTCCGCCCCGAGCCGCCGCCCGCGACCGGGGGGCCGTCGCCGGGCCAGCTCCTCCAGTAGCCGCGGGATCTAACTCAGGATCGCGATCGCGTCGATCTCGACCCGCGCGTCGCGCGGCAGCCGGGCGGCCTGCACCGTCGAGCGCGCCGGCCGGTGCGCCCCGAACGCCGCCTCGTAGGCGCCGTTCATCGCCGCGAAATCGCCCATGTCGGCCAGGTAGACGGTGGTCTTCACGACCTGCGCGAGGCTCGAGCCCGCAGCCTCGAGCACCGCTGCGAGATTGGCCAGGACGCGGCGGGTCTGGGCCGCCACGTCGCCGGCCACGAACTGGCCCGTTCCCGGGTCGAGCGGGATCTGCCCCGAGCAGAAGACGAATCCTCCGGCGACGAGCGCCTGGACGTAGGGACCGATGGCCTGCGGGGCCTTGTTCGTCGCGATCGGGTTCATCGTCATGCCGTGCCTCCCTCGTTGCCTTGGCCGCTTCGACTCAACCGTGGATCTGCCCCGCCGCGTGCTGCGGCGAGACGCGCTCGACCTGGTAGACGCCCTCGGTGCGCCGGATGCGCTCGAGGAGCTTCTCGACCTGGGCGCGGTGCCCCACCTCGGCCACGATCGAGATCACGCCGCGCCCGGCGTCGTCGACGCCGGCGTCGGCGTGGCCGATGTTGATCCGCTCCTTCTCCAGGATCTCGGCGACGCGGGCCAGCATCCCGGGCTGGTTTCGCGTCAGGACCCGCAGGCCGACGTTGAACCGCGAGGCATCCTCTCCCGCGGCCCAGGCGACCTCGATCCGGCGGTCGCTCTCCACCAGCAGCCCCTCGAGGTTCCCGCAGTCGTCGCGGTGGACCGACACGCCGCGCCCGCGGGTGATGTACCCGACGATCGCATCGCCCGGGATCGGGCAGCAGCAGCGGGCAAGGGTCACGAGGGTGTCGCCCATCCCGTGGACGAGCACCTTGTCCCGGCCGGTCCGGGTCAGGGCCCGGGAGACGCGACGCAGGAGCGACGGAGGCTCGTCGGGCTTCATGCCGGCGACCGGCGACGCCAGGGCCAGGAACTGTTGCGGCGTGATCTTCCCGTGGCCGAGCGCGGCGTACAGGTCCTCGAGCGTCCGGTACTTCAGCTCGCTCAGCGCGGCGTTCTGCTTCTCTTCCGGGATCCCCTTGAGCGAGACGTTGTAGCGGCGCGCCTCCTTCTCCAGCAGCGAGCGGCCCAGCTCGATCGAGCGCTCGCGCTCGGCCGACTTGAGGTAGGCGCGGATCTTGCTGCGGGCGCGGGTGGTGCGCGCGATCGCCAGCCAGTCTCGGCTGGGCTTGTGGCCGGCCTGGGTGACGATCTCGACGATGTCTCCCGACTTCAACTCGGTCTTGAGCGGCACGAGCCGGCCGTTGACGCGCCCGCCGACGCAGGTGTGACCGACCTCGGTGTGGATCTCGTAGGCGAAGTCGACCGGCGTCGCCCCCTTCGGCAGCGAGACGACCCGGCCCTTGGGCGTGAAGACGTAGACCTCTCCGGGAAACAGGTCGACCTTGACGTACTTGACGAACTCCCGGGAGTCGGCGATGTCCTTCTGCCAGTCCATCACCTGGCGCAGCCACTGGACGCCGGCGACCTCCTTCTCGGTCAGCATGCCGCGCTCCTTGTAGCGCCAGTGCGCGGCGATCCCCTCCTCGGCGAGCCGGTGCATCTCGAGCGTGCGGATCTGGACCTCGAACGGGTAGCCCTTGTCCGACATCACGGTGGTGTGGAGGGACTGGTAGAGGTTCGGCTTCGGCATCGCGATGAAGTCCTTGATCCGCCCCGGCACCGGCGGCCAGAGCGAGTGGACGATGCCGAGTGCGCCGTAGCAGTCCTTGACCGAATCGGTGATGACCCGCAGCGCGACGACGTCGTAGACCTGCTCGACGTCGATCATCTGGACCTGCATCTTGCGGTAGATCGAGAAGATGCTCTTCAGCCGGCCGTGGATGTCGGCCTCGATCCCGTGCGCCGCGAGCGCCACGGAGAGCTTCTCCCGGACCTCGGCGACCAGCGCGTCGGAAACCGGCCGCTTGGCCTCGAGCTGCGCGATCAGCTGGACGTACGCCTCCGGGTCGGAATACTTGACCGACAGGTCCTGCAGCTCGGACTGGATCCGGCCGAGACCCAGCCGGTTGGCCAGCGGGACGTAGATCTCGAGCGTCTCGGCGGAGATCTGCTTCTGCTTCTCGGGCGGCATGAACCCGAGCGTGCGCATGTTGTGCAGCCGGTCGGCGAGCTTGACCAGGATCACCCGGATGTCGCCGACCATCGCCAGGATCATCTTGCGGATGTTCTCGGCCTGGCGCTCCGCCTCGGAGGCCATGTCGAGGCGCGACAGCTTCGTCACGCCGTCGACCAGCTGGGCGACCTCCTTGCCGAAGTTCTCCTGGATGTCCGCCTCGGTGGAGTGGGAATCCTCGACGACGTCGTGGAGCAGGCCGGCCGCCACGGTCGGCACGTCCAGCTCGAGGTCGGCCAGGATGTGGGCGACCTCCAGCGGGTGGATCAGGTAGGGCTCGCCGTTGCGCCGCAGCTGCCCGCGGTGGGCCATCGCGCTGTAGATGTAGGCGCGACGCAGGAGCTCCAGGTCCGCGTCGGGGCGGTTGCGCTCGACTCGTTCCTGGATGTCCTCGAACCGGATCAACGGCGGGCCTCCCGGCCCGGAGGATTATAAGGACCGCGGCCCGAAACGCGCCGGGCCGCCCCGCGGGGCGGCCCGGACGGTGCGAGCGGGGACGGGCGCCGGCCTCAGGCCTGCGCGCGCCCGGTCGACTTGGCCGCCTTGGCGGCGCGGGCGGCCTTGGCGTCGGCCGGCTGGCGCGAGGCGCGCCACTTCGTCCACCAGACCACGAACGGGCAGGCGACGTAGAGCGACGACAGCGTGCCGATGATGATCCCCCACAGCAGCACGAACGAGAAGCCGTGGAGCACGATCCCGCCGAAGAAGAACAGCGAGGCGGCGGTGACGATCGTGCAGATCCCGGTGATCAGGGTCCGGGGCAGGACTTCGTTCAGCGCCTCGTTGACGGTCGAGGCGAAGCCGGCCGTCCCGCGGTTCCGGATCAGCTCCCGGATCCGGTCGAAGACGACGATCTTGTCGTTGACCGAGTAGCCGATCAGGGTCAGGAAGGCCGCCACGACCGGGAGGGTGAACTCCTCCTTGAAGAGCGCAAACAGCCCCAGCGTCACGATCACGTCGAAAGCCAGCGCCACCATCGCGCCCAGGCCCCACTTGAGGCCCGCGAAGCGGATCCAGAGGTAGAACATCATCAGGACGAGCGCGCCGACGCTGGCGATCAGCGCGCGGTTGCGCATCTCCTGGCTGATCGAGGCCTCGATCACTTCCTGGCCGCGCAATCCGAACGGCCCGACGAACGCGTGCTGGGCCATCCAGCCCTTCGCCGCCTCCGGAACCGCGGGCAGCGCGCGGACCTGGTCGAGCCCGGTCAGCACGCCGCCGCTCTCGCGCCGCAGGGCGAGGATCGCGTCGGCCGCGGCCTCGGCTTCGGCCCGGGCCAGCCCCGCGTCGGCCGCCATCCGGTCGGCGACGGTGACCTGGTCGGCCGTGTTGAGGTTGACCTGCCCGGCGTCGATCTTCTGCCTCACGTCGGCCGGCCGGAGGGCCTCGACGACCTGGGTCGCGAGGTCCTTGTCCTTCGGCTGCGAGCCGTCCTTCGGCAGTCCGACCCGGATCGCCAGTTCGCGGCCCCCGGTGTCGCCGAAGGTCGTGACCGTCACGCCCGGCAGGTTGGCCGCGTCGAGCGTCTGGCGGATCGTCGCGATGTCCGGCGCGTCGATGTAGCGCAGGGCTACCTCGGCGCCGCCGGTGAACTCGACACCGCTCTGGATGCCGAACACCGCCACGGCGACGAGGGCGAAGACCAGGCCCCCGCCGACGAACGCGGCGATGAAGGCCCGCTGGCCCATGAAGTCGTACTTGCGCGGGAACTTGATTCGCATGGTTGGCTCCGCCCGTCAGATCGACAGCGTCTTGATCGGGCGCTGGAGGATGAGCTCGAAGAGTGCCTTGCTCGCGAAGACCGCTGTGAACATGTTGGCCAAGAGGCCGATGATCAGCGTCACGGCGAACCCCTTGACCGGCCCGGTGCCGTAGCCGATCAGGAACAGCGCCGCGATGATCGTCGTCACGTTGGAGTCGAAGATCGCGGAGAAGGCCTTGTTGAAGCCGGCCTCGACCGCCCCCTTGACGGTCTTGCCGGCGGCCAGTTCCTCCCGGATGCGCTCGAAGATCAGCACGTTGGCGTCGACCGCCATGCCGACCGTCAGCGCCAGGCCGGCGATGCCGGGGAGCGTCAGCGTCGCCCCCATCTGGGCCATCGCCGCGAACAGGATCAGCATGTTCAGCGCCAGCGCGAGGATCGCGTTGATCCCGGCGGCCTTGTAGTAGACCAGCATGAACAGGCAGGTGAAGGCGGCACCGAACGCCGCGGCCCGCAGGCCGTCGCGGATCGAGTCGCGTCCGAGCGAGGGGCCGACGGTCCGCTCTTCCAGGGTCAGGATGCGGGCCGGCAGCGCGCCGGCGCGCAGGACCAGCGAGAGTTCGTCGGCCTCGGCCGGCGTGAAGTTCCCCTCGATCTGGCCGTTCGTGCGGATCTCGCCCCGGATCGACGGCGCCGACTTGATCTTCCCGTCCAGCACGATCGGCATCTGCTTGCCGATGTGCGAGCGGGTGAAGTTCCCGAAGCGGTCGGCGGCCCCGACGCGCAGGCTGAAGGAGACGACGGTGTTGTTCCACTCGCCCTGCGAGGCCTGCGCGTTCTGCAGGTCGGTCCCGGAGATCACGGCCGACTTCTCGACCGCCATGTAGCCGGAGATCTGCGCCGGCGGTGGCGGCTGGTTGGGATCGAGGATCTTGCGCTCCGCCTCCATCGGCAGGATCTCGACGCCCGGTGGGACGTTGCCACCGAGCTGGGCGGCGACCTCTTCCTTGGTCGCGGCGATGAACGGCCCCTGCCCGTCCGGCGTGTAGAAGGCCGAGCGCAGCTCGAGCTGGGCCTGGGCCTGGATCACGCGCTTCACGCGCGAGGGGTCCTCGACGCCCGGCATCTGGACCAGCAGCCGGTTGGCGTTCTCGCCGCCGAGCCGCGTCACCGAGGCCTCGGCGACGCCCAGCGCGTCGACGCGGTTCTGGACGGTCGTCAGCGCCTGCCGGACCGCCCGGTCGCGCAGCAGCTGCTCCTCGGCGCGCGGCATCTGGACGCGGATCTCCGCGCCCGCGGTGCCGACCGTCCAGTCGCCCGACTCCTCCGTCACCATCCGCTCGGCTTCGCCGAGCCGTGCCGCGGGGACTCCCGTGACCACGACCGAACCGGTCGTGTCGCCGGTGATCGCGCGCGCCTCGGTGAACCCCTCCTTGCGCAGGCGTTCGCCGATCCGGGTCGCTTCGATGTCGGCCTCCGCCTTGATCGCGTCGTCGGTCTGGACCTGCATCACGAGGTAGGACCCCCCGCGCAGGTCGAGGCCCAGCTTGACGTTGGCGAAGGTGTGCTCGGTCCGCGGCCAGACCTGCCAGATCGCCCACAGCGTGACGGCCGCGATCAGTGCGAGCTTCCAGTGGAGCGGCTTCACAGGCTCTCCTCGTCCGACTTCCCGGCGATGTGGGAGCGGAGCACGGTCACCTCGACCGTCGGCGCGATGCGGACCTTCAGCTTGGTGTCGTCCGCCTTGATCACCTTCCCGACCAGTCCGCCGGAGGTCACGATCGTCTCGCCCGGCTGGATCTGCTTCAGCATCTCCTCGTGCGCTTTCTGCCGCTGGCGCGCCGGCCGGATCAGCAGGAAGTAGAAGATGACGAAGACGAGGAGGATCGGGGCCAGTTGGATCAGGTAGGCCATTGGCCCCGGCGCTGCCGGCTGCTGCGCGAGCAGCGCGAGCGGCGCACCCGTGCCGGTGACGAGCTCTTGGAACTGGGTCATGGTTGAGAAGACCTCGCCGGACCGGGGGCGATGGCGGCACCCCGGGTCGAAGGGGCGGCCGGGCGGAAGACCGCCGGGGCCGCGAAAAACGTCGCATTCTGGGGGGATACGGGCGACCGGTCAAGCTCGGGCCGCGGCCCGGGACCCCGGAGTAAGGAGCGGACGGTCGATGACGGACACTCTGACGAGCCCCCTCCTGGCCCGCTGCGCGGGCGTCCGGCACGGCTTCTCCCCGAGCCCGGCCGGGATCGAGGCCTGGCGGCCGCGGCAGGTCCACGGCGCCGTCGTCGCCGAGCCGGGGGACGCCGGCGCGCCGGCCGTGCCGGCCGACGCGGCCCTCTCCCGGGCCGGCGGTCCCACGGTAGGGGTCGTGACCGCCGACTGCGTCCCGCTCCTGCTGGCCATCGAGGGGGGGGCGGCGGTCGCGGCGGTGCATGCCGGCTGGCGGGGGGTCGCGGCCGGCGTGATCGAGGCCGCGGTCGAACGGCTGCGAACCGCGGCGCCGGGACGCGCACTGGTCGCGGCGATCGGGCCGGCCGCGGGTGGGTGCTGCTACGAGGTCGGGCCCGAGGTGATCGCGGCGCTCGCCCCTGCTCCACCGCGGGTCGAGCCCGGACCGCACGGACGCCCCCTGCTCGACCTGCGCGGCGTGGTCGCCGACCGGCTCCGGGAGGCCGGCCTCGACCCGGACGCGATCGAGCAGGTCGGCCCGTGCACGATCTGCGGCGCGGGGTGGCCCTCGTATCGGCGCGAGGGTGAGGGCGCGGGCCGGGCACTGGCCTTCGTGGCCCCCGTCCCGGACCTGGCGCCGTAGCCCGGCTCCTCCGTCCGGTCCCGCACCGGCCGGCGCCGGCGAAAACGGGTCGCCGGTTGCCCGGGCCCCGCCCCGTCGCCATAATCACGCCGCTTTTGCCCGTCCCGCCGCGGAGAGGTGCTCGAGTGGCTAAAGAGGACGGTTTGCTAAACCGTTGTAGGGGCTAAAACCTCTACCGAGGGTTCGAATCCCTCCCTCTCCGCCAGTCCCGTCCTACTTCAGCTTCACCGACACGCCCTTCACGGACAGTTCCTTGACCGCGAGCGTGAAGGCGTTCTTCTTGTCCCGCGCCTCGATCTTGACCTCGTCGTCGCCGCGGGTGTCGACCCGGTAGGCGTCTCCGAGCGCCACCTTGAACGCCTTGGCGATCGCCTCGGAGATCGCCTCCTCGCGGTCGCGGTCGGCGACCGGGACCTGGACCTCCTTCACCTCGCCGGCCGCGGGGGTGAAGCTGAAGTTGATGTAGCCGTTGCTGTCGGCACGGCCGTCGATCTCGATCCGCGCACGGGTCACCGGCGATTCGGCCAGCGCCGCACCGAAGTGCCAGGGCCGCCGCGATTCCGACGAGCGCGAGGCGTGCAATTCGCGTCTGCATGAGTGGTCTCTCCCGTCGCCGCGCCGGAAGGGCGGCTGCAGCCGATCGTAGCGCGGATCGGACCCCCGCCGCCCGTCGGGCCCGGCGAGTTCCCCTACAATGCCGCCCGTGAAGCGACGGGTCCTCATCCTCCACACCGGCGGGACGCTCGGGATGCGCCCGCGCGCCGCGGACCAGGCCCTGGCCCCCGACGAGTTCGGGTCGGTCATCCTGGAGAGCGTCCCGGAGCTGGCCGAGATCGCGGCGATCGACGCGCGGGTGCTCTGCAACCTCGATTCCTGCGACGTGACGCCCGCCCACTGGGAGTCGTTCGCGCGCGAGATCGCCGGCGCGATCGACCGCTGGGACGGGATCGTCGTGACGCACGGGACCGACGCGATGGCCTACACCGCCTCGGCGCTGTCGTTCCTGCTGCGGAACCTCGGCAAGCCGGTGATCCTCACCGGCGCCCAGCGGCCGCTGGCCGACCCGCGCTCGGACGGCCGCGCCAACCTGGTCGGCGCGGTCGACCTGGCGACCCGCCCGATCCCGGAGGTCGGGATCTACTTCGACGGCCACCTGCTGCGCGGCAACCGGACGACCAAGCGCAGCTCGTTCGCGTTCGCCGCCTACCGCTCGCCGAACTGCCCGCCGCTGGCCGAGATCGGGACCGGCGTGCGGATGATCTCCGAGCCGCTCCGCCCGTCGGGGGCGCTGACGATCGAGGGGCGCTTCGACGCCCGCGTCGCGGCGGTCCGGCTGCTGCCGGGACAGCCGGCCGAGCCGCTGCGCGCGCTGGCCGGGAGCGGGATCGGGGCGGTGCTGCTGCAGGCCTTCGGCGTCGGCAACCTCCCCGTCGTCGACCGCGGCGTGGCCCGGGCGATCGCGGAGCTGGTCGAGGCCGGGGTCGTCGTGGCGATCGGCTCGCAGTCGCTGCACGGGCGCGTCGACCTGTCGCACTATGCCGGCGGGCGGCTGGCGCGCGAGGTCGGGGCGGTCGGTACGGGCGACATGACGACCGAGGCCGCCGCGGTGAAGCTGATGTACCTGCTCGGCACTTTCGGCAGCGCGCAGGAGGTGCGCGAGCGGCTGTGCACGCCGATCGCCGGCGAGGTCACGCCGGGCTGATCGCGAGGGGGGGAGAGTCATGAGCCATCTCGAGGCCCACGCCGACCGGATCGCGGGACTGATCGCCGGGGCCGGGGACGAGCTGCCGCTGTTCGTAACCGGCGCGGGGGTGAGCGTCGCCAGCGGGATCCCGACCTTCCGCGGCGCCGACCCGGACGCGATCTGGCGCAAGGACGACATCGAGCTCGCCACCTCCCGCGCGCTCAAGGCCACCCCGCAGCGCTTCTGGGACTGGTACGCGCGGCGCTTCCTGTCGCTGCGCGGCAAGCAGCCCAACGAGGCCCACCGTGCGCTCGCCGGGATCGACCTCGCACTCGCCCGGCAGGGGCGCGACTTCCTGCTCGTCACCCAGAACATCGACACGCTGCACGAGCAGGCCGGGGCGCAGCGGATCGTCAAGGTGCACGGCACCTCCGACCGCGTCCGCTGCGCGCGCTACGGCTGCGAGCACGGCGCGCCCACGGGATCGCTGCCGCTGCCCGACGAGGAACTCGACCGCTTCGCGAAGGACCTCGCCGCGTCCCGCCTGCCGACCTGCCCCGCCTGCGGCGGCGTGCTGCGCCCGCACGTGCTGCTGTTCGACGAGTTCTACACCGAGCACGTCGACTACGCCTTCGACCGCGTCGAGACGGCCGCGGCGCGCGCCGCGTTCATCGCTTTCATCGGGACCTCGCTCTCGGTCGGCGTGACCGCGATCCTGGAGGCCGCGGCGCGGCAGCGCGGCATTCCGGCGCTGCTGATCGACCCCGCACCCGCGCCGCCCGGTTCGGGGACGACGCTGTCGCACGTCGCCGCGCGCTCGGAGGAACTGCTCCCGATGGTGCTGGGGCGGATCGCGGGGTGAGCCGGCCCTGGGTCGTGCTGAAGTTCGGCGGCACCTCGGTCGCGGCCGCGGAGCATTGGGACACGATTGCGGCCGAGGCGCGCGCGCGCTGCGCCTCCGGCCGGCGCGTGCTGCTCGTCTGTTCCGCGCTGTCGGGCGTGACGAACCGGCTGGAGCGGGCGCTCGCCCAGGCCTGCGCCGGCGGCGGGGAGGACGAGCTGCGGGCGATCCGCGAGGCGCATCGCGCGCTGGCGAAGGCCGGCGGGGTGGCGGAGGCCGGGCCGGGCGGCTCGGTCGCACCGGCCGCGGTCGAGGGGCTGTGGGACGAGCTCGAGCGCTGGCTCTCCGGGGTCCGGCTGACCGGCGAGGCCTCGCCGCGGCTCGGCGCCCGGGTACTGGCGCTCGGCGAGCTGGCGTCGACGCACCTGGGTGCCGCCCTGCTGGCCGCGCGCGGCGTCCGGCGCGCTGGATCGACGCGCGCGAGCTGCTCGTCTCCGCGCCGCGGCCGCGGGACCTCGACGCGCGGCGCTACCTCGAGGCGACGGTTCCGGCGGCGCACGACCCGGCGCGCCTCGAGACGGCGGCGGACGGGGCCGACGTCGTGATCACGCAGGGTTTCATCGCCCGGACCCCGGATGGCGAGACCTGCCTGCTCGGCCGCGGCGGCTCCGACACCTCGGGCGCGCTGCTCGCCGCGCTCGCAGGGGCCGAGCTGCTGGAGGTCTGGACCGACGTTCCCGGGCTCTTCACCGCCGACCCGCGCGAGGTCCCGGAGGCCCGCCTGCTGCGCCGCGTCGGTTACCGCGAGGCGCGCGAGCTGGCCACGCTCGGGGCGAAAGTGCTGCACCCGCCGTGCCTCGAGCCGGTAGCGAGGGCCCGGATCCCGGTGACGATCCGCTGCACCCCCGACCCCTCGCTCCCCTCGACCGTGATCGAGAGCGCCAGCGAGGACCACCCCGCCGTCACCGCCGTCACCGGCCGGCGCGGCACGACGCTGCTGACGATTTCGACCGTCGCGATGTGGGACACGTCCGGCTTCCTGGCGCGCCTGTTCGCGCCGTTCGAGGAGCTGGGCTTCTCGGTCGACCTGGTCGGCACCTCGGAGGCAGCGGTCAGCGTGACGCTCGACCGCGTCCCGGGCGGGGTCGACGGCGCGCCGTTCGCCGCGCTCGTCGACCGGCTGCAGGACCTGGGCGAGGTGCGCGTCGTCCACCCCTGCGCCGTCGTCTCGATCGTCGGGCGGCGGATCCGCGCGGTGCTGGGCGAGCTGGGCGGCGCGCTCGGCGCGTTCCAGGACAAGCCGGTCCACCTGGTGAGCAACTCGTCGGAGGACCTCAATCTCTCGTTCGTGGTCGACGAGGACGACGGCGCGGTGCTGGTGCGGCGGCTGCACGCCGCGCTGTTCGCCGACCGCGCCGAGGACCCGCGGCTCGGACCGGCCTGGGCGCGGCTGCGTGGCGCACCGGACGAGTCGACGCCGGCCGCCTGGTGGCGGCGCGAACGCGAGGCGCTGATCGCGCTCGCGGCGGACGGCCGGCCGCGCTACGTCTACCATCTGCCGACGGTCCGCGAGCGGGCGCGACAGCTCACGGGCACTCTCCGCTCGGTCGGCCGCTTCTACTACGCGATGAAGGCCAACCCCTTCCCCGCGATCCTCGAGGCGGTCGCAGCCGAGGGACTCGGGCTGGAGTGCGTCTCGATCGACGAAGTGCGGCGGGCGCGCGAGGTCGTCGGACCCGCGGTGCCGCTGCTGTTCACGCCGAACTTCTGCCCGGTTGACGAGTACGGGGCGGCGCGGGATGCCGGCGCCGAGCTGACGCTCGACGGGCCGCACCTGTTCGCACAGTCGCCCGGCCTCTTCCGCGGCGTCGACGTCGCGCTGCGGATCGACCCCGGCTGGGGCCTCGGGCACCACGAGAAGGTCACGACCGGAGGCTCGCGCTCGAAGTTCGGGCACCCGGCCGGGGAGTTGGCGGGATTCCTCGAGGCGGCCGCCGCGGCGGGCGCTCGCGTGCGCGGCCTGCACGCGCACCTCGGCAGCGGGATCCTCGACGCTTCCGCCTGGGCCGGCGTGGGGCGCGCGCTGGCTGCGCTGGCCGAGGCGGTCGGGCCGGACCTGGCGTGGATCGACCTCGGCGGTGGACTCGGGGTGCCGGAGCGGCCCGGGCCAGCGGGCGCTCGACTTGCCGGCCCTGGAGGCTCTCCCTGCAGCCGCTCGCAGCCGCGCTCGGGCCGGTCCAGCTGCGGATGGAGCCAGGGCGGTTCCTGGTCGCGGAGGCCGGGGTGCTGCTGGCTCCGGTCACGCAGGTGAGGCGCAAGGGGGAGGCGCAGCTCGTCGGCGCGGCGACCGGGATGAACTCGCTGATCCGGCCGGCGCTTTACGGCGCGTGGCACCCGATCGTCAACCTCTCGCGGCTGGACGAGCCGGCAGACGCGTTCGTCCAGGTGGTCGGCCCGATCTGCGAGAGCGGCGACGTGCTGGGGAGAGACCGCTGGCTGCCGGAGCCGCGGCCGGGGGACGTGCTGCTGATCGGCTTCGCCGGAGCCTACGGGGCGGCGATGGGGTCCCGGTACAACCTGCGCGAGCCGGCGGCCGAGCTGGCGCTCGGAGAGAGGGGGTCCGGCGACCGCCCCGGTTGAAGCCGGCCCCGCTGCCGGCGGGGAGCCGGAAGCGGGGCCGTTGGGGGTAGGGGCACCGGGGGGGGCCGGTGCCTTGAGGGAGGAGCGTGCGACAGGTCCGATAAGAATCGGTCAAATCGTTCACGCTGGGTTCATGGTACGGCGACACCCGCGGGCCCGTCAAGACCTTCTTTGGTGACTTTCTTCCGATAGACGGGCGGGAACTCCCGCCGGATAATCCACCCGTGATGGCACGGATTCGCCCCGAACAATCGACCAAATCGTTCATCGCGGCCCTGGGGAGACGATGAGCGCGGCCTCCCTCCTCACGACCAGGGAGCTCGCCGAGGCGATCGGCGTCAGCGAGTCGTCGATCAAGCGCTGGGCCGACGAGGGCACGATCGTCGCGTCGCGCACCGCCGGCGGCCACCGCCGGATCGCGCTGCGCGAGGCGGTGCGGTTCATCCGCGAGGCGCGCTATCCGGTCGTCCGCCCGGAGCTGCTCGGACTGCTCGAGGTCGCGACCCTGGCCGGCCGGCCGCCGGGCACGGACGAGGCCGCGCAGTACTTCGTCTTCCTGCGCGACGGCCGGAGCGCGGAGGCGCACGGCCTGCTGCAGGCCCTCTACCTGCGCGGCACGGGAGTCCCGGCGATCGTCGACCTCGTCGTCGCCGAGGCGATGCACCGGATCGGCGAGCTGTGGCGCGACGCTCCCGACGGCATCTGGCTGGAGCACCGCGCCACGGACCTCTGCGCCCAGGCGCTCGGCCGGCTGCGCGGGCTGCTCCCCGAACCGTCCGGCCCGCGCATCATCGGCGGCGGCGCGCCCGGGGACCCCTACCTGCTGGCCCCGCTCGCGGCGACCATCGCGCTGGCGGCGGAAGGGTTCGAGGCCGCGAACCTCGGGCCCGACCTGCCGCTCTCCAGCCTCGAACGCGCGGTGCGCGAGGTCCGTCCGGCGCTGGCCTTCGTGTCGGTCTCCGCGCCGCGCGACGTCGCGGCCTTCGGCGAAGAGGTCGCGGCCCTCGCGCGAACGGTGGCGCCGCTGGGAACTTCGGTCGTCGTCGGGGGCCGGGCGCTGGAGTCGGCGGCGTTCCCCGCCGAGCCGAACCTGCACGCCGGGCGTACCATCGGCGAACTCGTCGCCTTCGCGCGCGGCCTGCGCGTGGCGGAGGGCGGCGCGCGCGGGTGATGCGGTGCGGGAGGTCACGCTCGGCGTCGGCGGAATGCACTGCGCGGCCTGCCAGGGGCGCGTGCAGAAGGCGCTCGCCGCGCTGCCCGGGGTGGTCGAAGCCCACGTCAACCTGATGACCGGCCAGGCCGCGGTGACGTTCGATCCCGCGGCCGTCTCGCCAACGCAGCTGGCAGCCGCGGTCCGAGAGGTCGGGTACGACGCAACCCTCCCCGACCCGCGCGTCACGGCGATCGAGGAGCAGGCGCGCCAGGACGCCGAGCGCGAGGCGGAGTACCGGGCGCTCGCGACCCGGGCCCTGTTCGCCGCCGCCGCGAGCGTGCTGGCGATGCTGCTCTCGATGCCGCTGATGGCGGCGCTCGCGGGCGGCCACCACGCCGAGGCGTCGGACCCGCTGATGCGGGCCGCGATGCGCTGGCTCGACCCGCTGCTCCGGGCGGCCTTGCCGTGGGCCTACCGGCTGCCGGCGGCGGCACTCGGCGGGACGTTGATCGCGCTGACGCTGGCGACGATGGCCTGGGCCGGCGGCCGCTTCTACGCGCGCGCCTGGGCCGGGCTGAAGCACCGCTCCGCCGACATGAGCACGCTGATCGCCGTCGGCACCGGGGCGGCGTTCGTTTTCTCGGTCGCGGCGACGCTGGCGCCGCGCTTCTTCCTCGAGCACGGCGTCGCGCCGGAGGTCTACTTCGAGGCGGTGACGATGATCATCGCCCTGATCCTGCTGGGGAACGCGCTCGAGGCGCGCGCCAAGCGGCAGACCTCCGCCGCGCTGCGCGCGCTGGCCGACCTGCAGCCGCCGCGCGCGCGGGTCGTGCGCGACGGCGCGGAACTCGAGCTGCCGGTCGAGGAGGTCCGGCCGGGCGACACCGTGATGGTGCGGCCGGGTGAGCGGATCGCGGTGGACGGGGTCGTGCTGTCGGGCGCGTCGGCGGTGGACGAGGCGCTGGTGACCGGCGAGTCGCTGCCGGTGGCCAAGGGCGAAGGGGACGCCGTCATCGGCGGGACGATCAACGGGAACGGCGCGCTGACGGTCCGCGCGACGACGCTGGGCGCGGAGTCGGTGCTGTCGCGGATCGTCGAGCTGATGCGCTCGGCGCAGGCGACGCGGGCCCCGATCCAGGCGCTGGCCGACCGCGTCAGCGCGGTCTTCGTGCCGGTCGTGATCGGGATCGCGGCGGCGACATTCCTGGCGTGGATGCTGCTCGCGGGCGACGGGGCGCTGGTGCGCGGGCTGGCCGCGGCCGTGTCGGTACTGATCATCGCCTGCCCCTGCGCGATGGGGCTCGCGGTCCCGACGGCGGTCATGGTGGCGACCGGCAAGGGGGCGCAGCTCGGCCTGCTGATCAAGGGGGGCGAGGCGCTGCAGCGCGCGGGCAGCGTCGACACGATCGTGCTCGACAAGACCGGCACGCTGACGCTGGGTGCGCCGCGCGTAACGGAAGTCGTCGCGCGGGCCGGGGCCGGCGGCGCCGAGGGCGGCCGGGCCGAGGCCGAAGCCGCGCTGCTGCGGCGGACGGCGTCGCTCGAGCGCTCGTCCGAGCACCCGCTGGCGGCGGCGATCGTGGCCGCGGCGAAGGAGCGCGGCCTGCCGCTGGACGAGGTTTCCGGTTTCGTGGCGCTGCCGGGGCGCGGCGCGTCGGGCGTCGTCGACGGGCGCCGGGTGGCGGCCGGGAGCGCCGCGTTCATGGCGTCGCTCGGTGTAGAGATCGCGCCGCTGGCGGCGGACGCGGAGCGCCTGGCGGCCGAGGGGCGGAGCGTGATCTTCGTCGCGGTGGACGGCGTCGCCGCGGGGCTGATCGCGGCCATCGACCCGCCGCGGCCGGACGCGCGCGCGGTGGTCGCGCGGCTGCGCGGGCTGGGGCTGGCGCCGCTGATGGTGACTGGCGACGCGCCACGGGCCGCGCAGGCGGTCGCGCGGCAGGTCGGGCTGGCGGAGTCGGAAGTCGTCGCCGGCGTGCTGCCGGAGGGGAAGGTCGAGGAGGTGCGGCGGCTGCAGGCCGAGGGGCGCGTCGTCGCGATGGCCGGCGACGGGATCAACGACGCGCCGGCGCTGGCGCAGGCCGACGTCGGGATCGCAGTCGGTGCCGGCGCGGGCGTCGCGCTCGAGGCCAGCGACGTCACGCTGATGCGGCGCGACCTGTCCGGGATCCCCGACGCGATCGAGCTCTCGCGCCGCACGATGCGGACGATGAAGCAGAACCTCTTCTGGGCCTTCGTCTACAACGTGATCGGGATCCCCGTCGCGGCCGGCGCGCTCTACCCCGCCTTCGGGATCCTGCTCAGCCCGATCCTCGCCGGCGCCGCGATGGCGGTCAGCTCGGTCAGCGTCGTGACCAACAGCCTGCGGCTGGCGCGCTGGCGCCCGCGGTCACGCCCCCTGTAGGGGCCGGCCTCCGTGCCGGCCCGGAGGGCGCCGGCCTCCGGGCCGACCCAGAGGGATCGCGAGTCGCAGCGCTCGCAGAGAGCGCCCCCGAATGCCCGATCGGCGACAGAGAACGGCCCCGAATGCCCACTTCGCGACAGAGAAGGGGGTCGAGTGCCCCAGTCGACACCCGCAGAATCTCGCGATGCCTCGCCAGGGCGCGAAAAGCCGTCATCGGCACGACGATCCGGCCTCCTGCCGCCTTCTCGCGGCCGGAAACGGGGCACTCGACCCGCTTCTCTGTCGGCGGGTGGGCATTCGAGGGGGCTCTCTGTCGATTGCGGATGGTCCGGCACGCGCGCCGATTCGCCGCTCTGCCCGCGCGCCGCGGCAGGCTCCACGCTGGACCGGAGTACAGCGGTTCGAGCCGTGGCTACCAGCGCAGCGTCATCCCCTGCTCGCGCGCGATCTTCTCCAGCATGCCGAGGATCGCGTCGTTGTATCCGAAGTCCAAGGACCCGGTTCCGTCCGCCGAACGCGAGACGTCGGATTTGAAGACATATGCGTCCTCGAACGTCAGGCGAAGGCAGTGCGTGCAGCCGCTTCCGACGCCTCCGATCCGGAACAGTGGCGCAAGTTCTCCCGTCGCCGTCCGGTGGAGGCGGGCGCTTGCATTCTGCTTGACGAAAGACCGCGTCCTGATCACGCGGGCAAGCTGCTCGACGGTCTCCGGGTCGCAGGTGAAGAGCACCACCGGGTCTGTCACCCACCCCATCTCGAGCGTGAGGCACAGCGGCTTGGCGGACGTCTCGCGGAGCGGATCGAGGAAGAACTGGCCGGCCAGAGAAATGAAGTACGGCTCCCCCTCGAAGAGGCTCTCCTTCACCTCGATCGTCTGTTCGCCGGCTGCCACGGTCCACTCGCGCCGGGTGAAGCGTTCATCTCCCGCTTTATCCAGGGACGGATCCAGCAGGGCCTCCAGCGCCTGGACAAGGCACTCCGGAAGCGGTCCATACGCCTCGAGCAGGGCCTCGAGCGCGAACGGATGCACGGCATCGAAGGTCGGGACGGGCCGCGGCTTCGCGGCCGTGTAGCCGCCCGGGCACCGCGCCCCGCTCGGTGGTGCCGGGGTCTGACCGAGGACGGCAGGGGAAGCGACGAACGCAAGCCCCAGCAAGATCCACGCGAGCAACGCGGGCAGTGGGTTGCGGTGCCCGATTCCTGGAACTGGAGCGTCGAGCCCCGAGCCGCGGCGCGCCGATCCGCTCGCGCCGCGATCAGCCGACACGCAGCACCATCATCGTCGCGTCGTCGGACAGCTCCGCTCCCGCGCGGAACGTCCGGACGGCGTCGTCGACGCGCGTGAGGACGGCGTCGATGCCGTGCCGCTTCACGGTGGCCAGCAGCTCCTCGAGCCGCTCGGTGCCGTACTGCTCGCCCTGCGGGTCGAAGGCCTCGACGATCCCGTCGGTGTAGAAGAAGAGCAGGTCGCCGGGCGCGACGAGCGTGCGCTGCTCGTCGTGGTGCATCCCGTCGAACATGCCGAGCGGCACGCCGGTCGCCTCGAGCCGGTCCACCCCGCCGTCCGCGCGCACGACGAAGGGCGGGTTGTGGCCCGCGTTGACCCAGCGCAGGGTGCGCCCGTCGGCCTCGAGCACCGCCGCGAAGAGCGTCAGGAAGACCTCGGACGGCGTGTTGGCGGCGACTTCGCGGTCGAGGTCGATGACCAGTCGCGCCAGGCTCGGCTCGAGCGGCAGGAGCGCCCGCAGGGCCGCCTGCGCGTTGGCCATCAGGAGCGCCGCGCCGACCCCCTTCCCCGAGACGTCGCCGACCAGCAGCGCGAGCGCGCCATCGTCGAGGGCGAAGTAGTTGAAGAAGTCGCCGCCGACCTCGCGCGCCGGGATCGACACGCCCTTCACCTCGGACAGCCCGACGCGGAGCGGCAGCTTGGGCAGCATCTCGACCTGGATCTGGCGGCAGACCTCCAGCTCGCGCCGCATCCGTTCCTGCTCGACCACCTGGGAGCGCTGGCGCTCCAGGTCGGCGGCCATCTGGTTCACGGCGCGACCCAGCTCGCCGATCTCGCCGCCCTCGCGGACGTCGATCCGCGCCGACAGGTCGCCGGCCGCGATCTTCCGCACCCCGTTCGTCAGGTCGACGACCGGCCGGGTCATCCGCCGCGACAGCGGGAAGACCAGCCCGGACGCGAGCGCGATCACTCCCAGCCCGATGCCGAGGTTCCGGACCAGCGAGATCTGCATCGCCCGCAGCGATTCACCGATCGGCCGCGCGAGGCCGAGCATCACCCCGCTCGCCTCGTCGCGCTGGGCGACCACGACCCAGGTCTCGCCGCCGCCCGTGACCTCGACGCTCTTGCCCGGCCGCACCCGTTCCGCGACGGAGAGCGCCCGCAGCACCGGCTCCTGCCGCGGATCGGGCGTGAAGAGCCTCCCGTCCGCGGCGACGGCGAACGGGATCTCCCCCGTCTCTCCGCGCGTGTTGGCGACCACCGTCCCGAGCAGGCGCGGGATCGACAGGCGCGCCTTGAGGTCGGCTTCCGCACCGCTGGGTCGCCGGATCCGGAAGGTGAGCTCGCGGCCTTCCGGCGCGGGTGGTGCGGGCGGTGCGGGCGGCGCGGGCGGTGGTTCCACCGCGCCCACGGACGGCGGCGGCTCCGGCGGCGGCACGGCCTGGCCGGCGATCTCCGCGCGGCGCTGCTCCGTCTCGACCTGCCGGGCGACGCGTGCCAGCTCGCGCTCGGTGGCTTCCGCCCCCTGGCGAATCGACTGCTCGATCGCTCGGCGGGCCTCGGGCGGAAGCTTGTCGAGCGCACCGTACGTCACGTTCGTGCCGTCGACCACGACGTCAGGAACGAACCCCTTGACGTTCTTCAGGATCTCGCCGAGATCGACCACGACGGGAGCCGCGGCCGCCCCGGCACCGGGGCCACCGGCGTCGCTCCCCTGGGGCACCAGCTCGACCCGGTCGAGCAGCGCCGTCGCCGCGCCGAGCTCCCGCTCCAGCTCGGCGAGCAGCTGCTCGGAACTCTCGCCCCCGGCTCCGGCCGGATCGGCGGGCGCGCCGGGAAGCGCGGGGATCGCCGCAACCGGTCGGGCCGTGGCGTCCCGCCGCCCCAGCCCTTCCACCCGACGCGAGACGTCCGCGGCGACCGCACCCATCCGCCGCGTCATCTCCGCCGCCGTCGAACGCCCCTGCGCCTCGGCCGTCTCGCGCAGCGCGGCCAGGGAGGAGCGGTACGACAGGAGCGTGACCAGCGCGACCGGCAGCACCGAGGCGGCGAGCAGGGCGAGCAGCAGGCGGGTGCGCAGTTTCATGGCTTCCTCACGGGATGGCCGAAGCAGCGAAGGAGTGGACGCGAGAGCCTATTCTGCGGGGTCCGGGGATGCCAACGGCGGCGCGGGGCAGGCGGTCCCGGGGGACCGTAGAATGACGCGATGACCGACGATCCCCTTCCCCCCCCCGAGGTGGGCGCGGTCCCGCGCTGGCTCACCCTCCACCCCGGCATCCGCACCGTCTGGCGGATCGGCACCGCGATCGCCACGCCGCTGTTCGGGATCGCGGTCGCCGCGCTGGCCCGCGCGCTCGAGGAGGCGGTCGCGCTGCCGCTCGCGTGGTGGGCGATCGGGCTGATCGCCGCGCCGCTCTTCTTCGCCGCGAACTGGTGGTTCTCCGGCAGGCGATACGCCGCCTGGCGCTATGCCCTGTCGGCCGACGACCTGGCCGTCGAGCACGGCGTTTTCTGGCGCCTCGCACGCACCATTCCGCGCGTGCGGATCCAGCACGTCGACGTCCACTCGGGGCCGCTCGACCGCGCGCTGGGCCTGGCCCAGCTCTCGATCTACACCGCGGGCTCGGAAGGCGCGGTGGAGACGATTCCGGGCCTCGCGCCGGCCACCGCCGACGGCCTGCGCGACGCGCTGCTCGGCCTCTCCGCGCGCCCGTGAGCGAGCACGCCGTCCCGCCCGAGGCGTGGCACCGCCTCCACCCGCTGACCGTCGTCACGGAGCTGCTGCGCCTGGCCGGCCAGTTCGCGTACGTGCTGGTCGCGGCGCTGGCCGCGCGCTTCCTCGGCGCCTCGGAGCGGTTCGACGACCCGTTCCTCCTGGCCGTCGGCGGTGTCGGCATCCTGATCGCGCTGCTGCGCTACCTGTCGCTGCGCTTCGCGGTCTGGGAGGGGACGCTCTACATCCGCCGCGGGGTCATCTTCCGCCAGGCCCGCGCGATCCCGATCGACCGGATCCAGAACATCGACCTGAAGCAGAACCTGCTCGGCCGGCTGACCGGCGTCGTGGACCTGAGGGTCGAGACCGCGTCCGGCAGCGGCGCCGAGGCGGAGCTGTCGGTGCTGTCGCGGGCCGCGGCGGAGCGACTGAAGGCCGAGCTGGCCGCGCAGCGAACCGGACCGGCGGCGCCCGAAGTGGGCGCCCAACCGCGCCCGCCAGCGCCGACGGGGCGCGCGTCCCGATCTGGCAGGCCTCGCTCGGCGACCTGCTGCTGCTCGGCGCGACGCAGAACCGTGCCGGCGCGATCCTCGGCGGGATCGCCAGCCTCTTCTTCTTCTTCGACGGGATCGCGGGGATCAGCGCCCGGGCCGGGGAGGACGCCGCCAACGCCCTGTTCGGGATGACGCCGTGGGCCGGCGCAGCGGTCGCGGTCCTCGCGCTGATGCTGCTGGTCGCAGGCGGCTGGATCCTGTCGATCGTCTTCACGGTGGTGAAGTACGCCGGCTTCACGCTGGCCGAGGCGGGGGGCGGGCGCCTCGTGCGCTCGTACGGCCTGACGACGCGCTACGAGAGCGTGATCCCGCTGCGACGCGTGCAGGCGCTGCGGCTGGTCGCCAACTGGCCCCGGCGCGCCCTCGGCTACTGGACGGTCTACGCCGAAACCGCCGGCTCGTTCGTCGACAAGGAGGCGGGCGGCGCCTCGATCGTCGTGCCGCTGCTCGACGCCCGCGAGCGGGGGGAGTTCGCGCGGCGCATCTTTCCGGGGCTCGATCTCGAGGCCGCGGACTGGCAGCCGGTCAGCCGCCACGCGATCCGCCGCGGCTTCCTGCGCGCGGCGCGGCTGATCGTTCTCGTCTTCATCGCCATCGGGGTCTCGTTCGGGCGCTGGCCCTGGGTGCCGCTCGCGCTCCTGCTGCCGGCCGCCGCGGGCTGGGCCTGGCTGCGCTGGCGCGCGCTGCGCTGGGCCCGCGCCGGGGAGTTCTGGCTGGCAGCCGGCGGGGTCTGGCGGCGCACCGTCTGGATCATCCCGGAAGCGAAGATCCAGTGGGTGGCGGTCGAGCAGAGTCCGTTCCAGCGCCGGCTCGCGATCGCGACGCTCGAGGTGGCGACGGCCGGTGCGGGGGCCGCCGCGGGATCCGAGGTGGTCGACCTGCCGGAGGGCCCGGCGCGCGCCCTGGCCGCGGCGCTCGCGTCCCGCGCCGCGGCCGCCGGGGCGCTCCAGCCCGACGGCGTCTGAGCCGGGTCAGATCCGCGAGTCCTCGCGCTTGAAGCGGCGCAGCGCGTCGCGCGTGCCGAAGACGTAGAGCCGGTCGCCGGCGAACAGGCGCGTCGTCGCCTGGGGCAGCAGGCGCACGGTGCGTCCCCCTTCGCGCCGCCGCAGCACCAGCACCGAGACGCCGAACCGCTCGCGCAGGCGCGCTTCGCCGAAGGTCTGCCCGATCAGCGCCGCCGGGATGTCGACCTCGGCCACCTCGTGGTCCTCGGGCAGCTCGACGTAGGTCGGCTTGGTCTCGTCGTCCTCGTGCGCCTCCAGCCGGGCCAGCAGCGAGCGCCGGTGGAGCACCTCGAGCGAGTAGACGCCGAGGATGTCGCGCTTGGAGACGGTCCCCACCAGGCGCCGGGAGGCGAGCGACTCCAGCACCGGCAGTCGCTCGCAATCCTGGACCCAGAAGCGGTCGAGCGCCTTCTCCAGCCGGTCCTCCGGGGTCACCGTCGGAAAGTGGCGGTCGGCCACGTCGCGCGCGCGGAGCGTGCCCGGGTCGGCCGCCTCGCGCAGCGCGCGGCTGGCCTCGTAGAGGCTGACGACGCCGAGGAAGCGCTCCTCCTCGTCGACGATGTAGATGTGATTGCGGCGCTCGCGCAGGAAGCGGTCGAGCAGCTCGGGGAGCGCCTCGTCGGCGGCCGCGGTCGCCTGCTCGGTGCGCATCACGTCGCTCACGGTCAGGGAGCGCATGACGGCCGCCCCGCCCGCCATCGGCGACGTGCCGCGCTTGCGCCGCAGCGCCTCGGTGTAGATCGACTCGCCCTCGATCCCGCGCGCAACCAGGCTCGCCGCCGCCGCGCCGACGAGCAGCGGCACGACCAGCTGGTAGTCGAGCGTCATCTCGAAGACCATCAGCACCGCGGTCATCGGGGCGTGGGTGATCCCGGCCAGCAGGCAGCCCATCCCGACCAGCGCGTAGGCCTTGGGATCGGCGGTCCACCCCGGGAACAGCCAGTGCGCGGTGCCGCCGAAGGCGTCGCCGAGCAGCGCGCCGAGGAAGAGCGTCGGGGTGAAGACGCCGCCGACCGCGCCGGCGCCGACGGTCAGCGAGCTGAAGACCAGCCGCAGCGCGAACAGCGCCAGCAGGTAGCGCGGCATCCAGTTCTCCGAGAAGAGGTCGAGGATCCCTTCGCGGCCGTTGCCGACCAGCTCCGGGAACCAGATCAGCGCGATGCCGAAGACCAGCGCGACGAGCGCCATGGAGGCGACCTGCGGCAACCGGCTGGCCCGGAACAGGACCCCGGCGCGGCGCAGCGCGCGCAGGAAAAGGACCGCGACCGCGCCGCAGAGCACGCCGAGCAGGACGTACAGCAGGATCTCCCAGACGCTGACCATCTGGAACGGCAGGACCTTGAAAACCGGCCAGTCGGCGAACGCCGCGCGCGAGACGAGCGTCGCCAGGACCGAGGCGAAGACCAGCGGGGCGAAGACCTCCAGCGCGAAGCTGCCGACGATGATCTCCATCGTGAACAGCGCCGCGCCGACCGGCACGTTGTAGGCCGCGGCGATCCCGGCGGCGGCGCCGGCGGCGACCAGGATTCGCCGCTGGCGGACCGGGGTGCCCAGCCGCCGTGCTCCCCACGAAGCGACGGTCGACGAGAGCAGCACCATCGGGCCCTCGCGCCCGACCGGCCCGCCGGAGGCGATCGTGAACAGCGAGGAGGTCGCCTTCACGACCGCGGAGCGCGCGTGCAGGATCCCGTCGCGCAGCACGACCGCTTCGAGGATGTCCCAGCCGCGCATCGTGCCGGCCCAGCGTGCGCCCGCGGCGAGGACCCCGCCGGCAAACAGCGCGCCGAGGACCGGGACGGCGATGCGCCAGAGGTACGACGACTTCTCGACCGCGTGGACGATGTTGGGGTCGCTCGGCCAGAGCAGCGCCGGGAGCATCACCGCGAAGGCGCGGAAGATCACCGCCACCCCGCCGCCGAGCAGCCCGACCCCCGCCGCGAGCAGCAGCAGCTTCGCCTGGTCGGCCGCCGGTTGCTGGGGAGTGGAGCGGCTCATCGGGTCCTCGGATCCTCGGGTCGCGGCGCGCGCGGCCGAGCGCCGGCAGCGGCGCGCGCGGGTGGGAATCGTAGGCCCCGGGGGCCGCTTTCGTCTCCCCCTCCCGTCCCGCGGACCCCGCGGCGTTGTGTGCTAGGGTGCGCCCCATGCCCGCGGCCCCGCCTGACGGCCAGCCTTCCGTCGCCCGAGCCCTGTTCAGCCGCCCGATGCTGGTCTCGTTGCTGCTGGGCTTCTCCAGCGGCCTTCCCCTCCTCCTGGTCGGGTCGACGCTGCAGGCCTGGATGGTCGACCAGAAGGTCGACCTCAAGCAGATCGGCCTGTTCACGCTGGTCGGCCTGCCCTACACGCTGAAGTTCCTCTGGTCGCCGGTCTTCGACCGCTTCGTGCCCCCCTTCTTCGGCCGCCGACGGGGCTGGCTGCTGATCACGCAGCTCGCGCTCCTCGTGGCGATCGGGGCGCTCTCGACCGCGCAGCCGGAGCGCAGCCCGCTGGCCGTCGCGCTGCTCGCGCTGGGGGTGACCTTCGCCAGCGCCTCGCAGGACATCGTCGCCGACGCCTGGCGACGCGAATCGTTCTCGGACCGCGAGCTGGGGTTGGCGACCTCGATCTTCATCAACGGCTACCGGGCCGCGATGCTCGTCTCGGGCGCGCTGGCGCTCTACCTCGCCGACCGGATCCCGTGGCACGACGTCTATCTGCTGATGGCCGGCCTGGTCGGCGTCGGCGTCGTGACGACACTGATCGCCGGCGAGCCGGCGGTCTCCGGGCCGCCGCCGCGCGGCCTGCGCGAGACGGTGCTCGGCCCGCTGCAGGAGTTCTTCCAGCGCCTCGGCCTGCGCGAGGCGCTGCTCGTGCTGCTCTTCGTCCTGCTCTACAAGGTCGGCGACCAGATGGCCTCGGCGATGACCACCCCGTTCGCGCTCGCGCTGGGCTTCTCCAAGACCGACCTGGCCGCGATCGTGAAGGTCTTCGGGCTGGCGTCGATGATGGCCGGGGCGTTCGTCGGCGGACTGGCGATGGTGCGGCTGGGGATCCACCGTGCGCTCTGGATCTTCGGCGTGCTGCAGGCGCTGGGGATCCTCGTCTTCGCAGCGCTGGCCCAGGCGGGCAAGGACTACGGCCTGCTGGCGGCGGCGGTCTCGGCCGAGAACTTCTCGTTCGGGCTGGGCACCTCGGCCTATTCGGCCTACATGGCGAGCGTGACCAATCGCCGCTTCACCGCCACGCAGCTGGCCCTGCTTTCGAGCCTGATGGGGGTGCCGCGCGTGCTGCTCTCGGCGCCGACCGGGATCCTGGCCGAGATGTTCGGCTGGACCGGCTTCTTCGTCTTCTGCGCGCTGGCGGCGATCCCCGGGCTGCTGCTGCTGCCCAAGGTCGCGCCGTGGCGCGGCCCGGGCGCACCGGGGGATCCCGCGCGATAATCGTCGGGCGCGCACGGAGGCCCCCCGATGCCCAGCCCCCTGACCGGTCCCCTGTTCCGCTTCGCCGAGCGGTTGCGCTTCCCGCAGCTCTTCGCGCTGACGGCCGGGCTCTTCCTGCTCGACCTGGTCGTGCCCGACCTGATCCCGTTCGTGGACGAGATCCTGCTCGGCCTGTTGACGCTGCTGTTCGCAAGCTGGCGCCGGAGGCGCACGGAGCCGGTGCAGCCCGCCGGCCGGCGGGGCGGGCGGCCGGGCGACGATGCGCGGGTCGTCCAGGGTCAGACGGTGCGCTGAGGCGGGGCATGGTTCGGGCCGCGCAACGCGGGCCGCCACGGAGGGCGGCCCCTACCGGGTTCCGGGCGGGTCGGCGTTGCGCAGGCTCTTCCGGAAGCCGTAGAGGGCGTAGATCACGAGCCCGAGCAGCAGCCAGATGATGAACCGCTCCCAGGCGGTCTCCGGCAGGCTCAGCATCAGCGCCCCGCAGAGCAGGATCCCCAGCGCCGGAAGGATGTTCCGGCGCAGCAGCAGGAAGAATGCCGCCAGGAGCGGCCACTGCAGCCACCACGGCAGCAGCGACCAGCCGTGGAGAGCCTGGGCCTCGACCGCGTGCATCGTCCAGACCAGCGCCTTGATCGGCCAGAGCACGGCCGCCAGCGACGGCACCGGCGATGGGAAGGGGCCGACCCCGGCCAGGACTTTCGGGCCGATCTCCGGCCACGGGACCATGGTGTTGATCAGCAGCGCCACCGCGAGCACGGCCAGTGCGATCAACCAGCCACCGGGCACGCGGAACGGCCGCGGGCGCGCCGGATCGGTCGCGCCGCAGCACGATCACCCCCGCGCAGACGATGATGAAGGCGAACAGCGTGCCGATCGAGCACAGCTCGGCCACGACGTCGATCGGCAGCAGCGCCGCGGCGACGGCCGACGACGATGCCGGTGAGGATCGTCGTGACGTAGGGCGTCCGGAAGCGCGGGTGGACACTGCGACAGCGCCGGCGGCAGCAGGCCGTCGCGCGACATGGCGAAGAGGATGCGCGGCTGGCCGAGCAGCAGCACCAGCAGCACGCTGGTGATCCCGGCGATGCGCGCCCGACGCTGACGAGCGCCGAGGCCCAGGGCATGTCCAGCACGTTGAGCACCAGCGCCACCGGGTCGGCGACGCCGAGCTGCTGTGTACGGCACGATGCCGGTCATGATCGCGGCCACCGCCATGTAGAGCACGGTCGCGACGGCCAGCGAGCCCATGATGCCGATGGGCATGTCGCGCTGCGGGTTGATCGCCTCCTCGGCGGTCGGTCGAGACCGCGTCGAAGCCGACGTAGGCCAGGAAGACGATCGCCGCCGCCGTCATCACCCCCTTGAAGCCGAACGGCATGAACGGGTTCCAGTTCGACGGGTTGACGTACCAGACGGTGAGCGCGATGAAGAGCAGGATCACGGCGAGCTTGACGATCACGATCGCGAGGTTGACCCGCGCGCTCTCCTTGATGCCGCGGACCAGCAGCCAGGTGAGGAGCGCGACGATGAGCACCGCCGGCAGGTTGACAGCCCGGGCGGCTCGAACGCGCGGCCGCGGCGCCAGGCCAGCGGCGCGCTGGCGAGCGTCGGCGGGATCACGACGCCCAGCGGCCGAGCAGGTGGTTGAGCAGGTTGACGAAGTAGGCGGACCAGCCGATCGACACCAGGCAGGCCGCGACCATGTACTCGAGGATCAGGTCCCAGCCGATGATCCAGGCGACGATCTCGCCGAGCGTGGCGTAGCCGTAGGTGTAGGCGGAGCCGGCGACCGGGATCATCGCCGCCAGCTCGGCGTAGCACAGCGCGGCGCAGGCGCAGGCGGCGCCGGCGATCACGAACGAGAGGATGATGCCGGGGCCGGCGTGGTTGGCCGCCTCGACCCCGGGGAGCACGAAGATGCCGACGCCGATGATGCAGCCGATGCCGAGCGCGAAGAGGTCCCACGGGCCGAGCGTCTTCTTCAGGCGGTGGCCTTCCTCGGCCGTGTCGCCGAGCAGCAGGGAGAGCGGCTTGCAGCGGAAGAGCACGTGGCGCATCGCGTCGTCTCCGGTCTTGGAGCGGGCCGGCACAGAGGCCGGCGCGGGCCGGCACAGAGGCCGGCGCGGGCCGGCACGGAGGCCGGCCCCTACGGTGTCCGTCCTGTAGGGGCCGCCCTCTGTGGCGGCCCGATCAAGTGCCCCGCGTGCGGGCCGGCACAGAGGCCGGCCCCTACGGTGTCCGTCCTGTAGGGGCCGCCCTCTGTGGCGGCCCGATCAAGTGCCCCGCGTGCGGGCCGGCACAGAGGCCGGCGCGGGCCGGCACAGAGGCCGGCCCCTACGGTGTCCGTCCTGTAGGGGCCGCCCTCTGTGGCGGCCCGATCAAGTGCCCCGCTTGCGGGCCGGCACAGAGGCCGGCGCGGGCCGGCACGGAGGCCGGCCCCTACATTTTCATGATCTGCTCGATCTTCTTCGGGTCGTCGGGGAGGAGGCCCACCTTGGGGAGACGCGGCACGAGCGTTCTCCAGCGCGGGTCCTTCCGGAAGACCTCGGCGAACAGCCCCAGCGCCTGCTCCTCCTGGCCTGTTGAGAAGAGCGTCACCGCGACCCAGAACGGCATCTCGGTCACCTGCGGCGCGCGTTTCATCCCCTCGCTGTACTTCGCCAGCGCGGCGTCGGTCTTCCCGGCGGCCAGCAGCGCGTCGCCGTCGTTCATCGCGTCGTAGGCCAGGTCCAGCTCGTAGAGCCGGCGCAGCTCGACCAGCGGCTCGGGGGCGTCGTCGACGCGCAGGTCGACGACACGGTCGTTCCACGGGGTCTTCGATCGCGTCCCCTTGACGACGAGGAGCGCCGCGCTCTGCTTGCCGCGCACGTCGCCTCCCTCGGCCTGGGCCGCGTCGAGCGCGGCGAGCAACCGCTCGGCCAGCGGCTTCCCTTTCGAGCCCTCCCAGGACCTCGCCATCGCCGGCCAGACGGTCGCCCGCTCCATCATGTTGGCCTGCACCGAAAAGCCGTCGCCCTGGACCTGCCCCGCTTCCGGGATGCAGAGCTTCCCGGTCCAGGCCGCGGCGCGGCCCTGCGCGTCGACCATCGCGACCTGGCGGGAGTCCTTCTGCGGGTCCTTCGCCAGCAGGAGCTCGAGCGCCTGCTTCGCGCTCTTCCCCTCGCGCATCAGGCGCAGCCCCTCCGGGCCGTAGCTGACCTCGACCATCGACTGCGTGGCGACGGCGCCGACGCCGGGCTCGGCCCAGGAGACCACCGAACCGACCGAGAACCAGTGGCTCTGGACCGCGACCCCCAGCTCGCCGGTCGCCGGGTCGCGGGCCACGATCGAGTAGGTGTGGACCGGCCGCACCGGCACCGCCAGGGCCGCCGCGGCCGCCAGCAGGACCGGGATCGTCCCCATCACTTCCACCCGCAGGTGCGGCCCTTGTTCTGCTCGTCGAGCCACTTCATCAGCGGCGCGAAGTAGTCGAGGATCGCGCTGGCGTCCATCTGCTTCTGGCCGGTCATCGCGAACAGCGCGTCCTGCCAGGGCCGGCTGCGTCCCATCTCCAGCGTCGACCAGAGCTTCTCGCCGGCCGCCTTGCTGTCGTAGATCGAGCAGCGGTGCAGCGGCCCCTTGACGCCCGCCGTCTGGCAGAGCGCGCGCTGGAACTGGAACTGCAGCACGTGGGCCAGGAAGTAGCGGGTGTACGGCACGTTGGCGGCGACGTGGTACTTCGCGCCCGGGTCGAAGTCGGCCTCGCTCCGAGCGAGCGGCGGGGCGACGCCCTGGTACTTGCGGACCAGCTCCCACCAGGACCGGTTGTAGTCCGCGGGGGTGATCTCGCCGCTGAAGACCTTCCAGCGCCACTGGTCGACCAGCAGGCCGAACGGCAGGAAGGCGATCTTCTCGAGCGCCTGCCGCATCAGCTGGTCGAGGTCGCCGGCATCGGCCGGGGCCTGGTCGAGCAGCCCGACCTTGACCAGGTAGTCGGGCGTGACCGAGAGCGCCAGGGTGTCGCCGATCGCCTCGTGGAAGCCGTCGTTGGCGCTGTCGCGGAAGAGCGGCGGCTGGTTGCGATAGGCCAGCTGGTAGTAGTTGTGGCCCAGCTCGTGGTGGACGGTGGCGAAGTCCTCGTCGTCGATCTTGATGCACATCTTCAGCCGCACGTCCTCGTCGAAGTCGATGTTCCACGCGCTGGCGTGGCAGACGACGTCGCGGTCGGCCGGCTTGACGAAGAGCGAGCGCTCCCAGAAGGTCGGGGGCAGCTTCATCATCCCGAGCGAGGTGTAGAAGCGCTCGCCGATCCGGACCATTTCGAGCGCGTCGACCTTCTTCTGTTTCAGCAGCGCTGTGACGTCGATCCGCGTTCCCGACGGTGGCGGGGCCACGACGTCCCACAGGCCGCCCCAGGACTGGGCCCACATGTTCCCAAGCAGGTGCGCCGGGATCGGCTGGCCGTCCGGGACGACCTGCTTGCCGTACTTGTCCTGCAGCTTGCCGCGGACGTAGCAGTGCAGCCCGTCGTAGAGCGGCTTCACCTGCAGCCAGAGCCGGTCCACTTCCTTCGCGAACTCGTCGGGGGTCATGTCGTACCCGGCGCGCCAGAGCGCGCCGAGGTCCGGGTAGCCGAGGTCCTTCGCCCCCTGGTTGGCGAGCGTCACGAAGCGGCTGTAGCGCGCGCGCATCGGCGGGCTGATCGTGCGCCAGCCCTGCCACGCCTCGAGCAGCGCCTTGGGGTCGCGGCTGGCGGCCATCGTCGCGGACAGCACCTCGAGGTCCTGGCAGGCCTTCTCGTCCTTGCCGGGCGGGCAGTACTTCCCCTTGCCGTAGTCCGACTCGAGGCTGGTCGTGATCTCGGTCAGCTCCTTCCGCAGCGCCGGGTCGCCGGGCGCGGGGGTCACGATCGAGAGCTTGATCAGCTTGAGCTTGCGCGCGACGTCGGGCGGCAGCGCGAGGCCGTCGAAACGCGTCGCCTCCGCGGCGAGACGCATCGTGCCGGCGATCATCTTCTCGTTGAAGAGCGCGGACAGCGCCTCGGTGTCGTCGGTGATGAAGTTGCTCTGGATCCACGAGGCGCGCTGCTGGTCGCTCCAGAGCGCGAGCAGCTCCGTCTCCGCGCGCGCGACGAAGGCCGCGGCGTCGGCGCCGTGGGGGGCCGGGCCGGGGCCGCGGACGGGGCGGCGGGCTGGGCCGAGGCGGGAAGGAGCGCGAGCAGGGCGAGCGCGAGGGCGAAGGCCCCGCGCGCGGGCGGGGAGAGACGGAAACGCATCGGATCCTCCGCGGCCGGGGCCCGGGGCCCGTCGGCCGGATGGGAGGCGCAGTATATGTCCCTCCCCGGCCGTTTCCGGTTCACCCGGAACGGCACCCCGTATTACCCTCCCCGCGCCATCCGCCCGCTCCCGGGAGCCGCTCCTGAACCCCCGCCCCTCGCCCTTCGCGTCCCTGCCCGCGCGGTTCCTGATCGCGCACCGCGGCGTGCCCGCCCGCGCGCCGGAGAACGGCGCGACGGGGCTCGCGCTGGCCCGCGACGCCGGGGCGCCGGCGGTCGAGATCGACGTCCGGCCGACCCGCGACGGGCTGCTCGTCGTGCTCCACGACGAGACGCCGCGGCGGCTGACCGGCGAGCGCGCGGCCACCGCGGAAAGGACCGCGCGGGAGCTGCTGGAGGCGCCGCTCGCGGCCGAGCCGGGGGAACGCCTGCTGCTGCTCGACGAGGCGCTGGCGCTGCTCGCCGGGCGGACGCTGCTGGACATCGAGGTGAAGCCCGACCGCGGTGCGAGCCCGGACGACCTCGCGGCGCGCGTCGCCGCGGCGCTCGAGCGCGCGGGCGACCCGCCGGCGGTCGTCGTGACCAGCGAGAGCGAGGAGATCCTGGCCGCGCTCGCGCGGGCCCTGCCGCGCGTGCCCCGCGGGCTCGTCGTGCGCGCGCTCGACCTCCGCGACCCCCTGGAGGTCGCGCAGCGCACCCTCTGTTCGCTGCTCGTACCGAGCGCGAAGCGCGTCGGCGAGCGGCTGGTCGCGGCCGCGCGGGAGGCCAACCTCGGGGTCTGGACCTACACCGTCAACGACGCGGTCGCGGCGCAGCGCCTGTTCGATCTCGGCTGCCACGCGCTCTTCACCGACGACTGGCCGCGCATGCAGCAGGAGGTCCTCGGGCCCGTCGGGACGCCTGCGACGGGCGCCGCGGAGGCCGGCCGGCCGCCGGGCCCGCCGATCGCCGTGCTCGACCTCGGCTCGTCGTCGATGAAGGCCGCGCTGGTCGACCCTGCGGCCGGGGTCGTGGCCACGCTCAGCGTGCCGACCCCGACCTCGTTCCCAGGCCCCGGGCTGGTGGAGCACGACCCGTCCGGCGTTGCCGACGCGGCGCGCGCGCTGCTGCTCGCGCTGGCGGAGCGCGCGCCGGGCGCCCGGCCCGCCGCGTTCGGCCTGGCGTCGCAGCGCTCCACCGGCCTCTGGGCCAACCGCTCGTCACTCACGCCGCTCACGCCGGCCGTCTCGTGGCGCGATCGCCGCGGCGAGGAGGTCGTCGCCGAGCTGGCTCCCGTGGCGGCGGAACTGGAGGCGATCGCGCTGCTGCCGCTCGACCGGGCCTGGACCGCCGTCAAGGGACGGGCCCTGCTCGGGCCGCGCCAGCTCGGCTGGGACCAGGTCCTGGCGCCGCTCGGCAGCTGGCTCGGCTCGGTGCTGACCGGCGCGATCCCGCGGGCCGACCCGACGCTCGCCAACCGGATGTTCCTGGTCGACGCGCGCCGCGGGAGCTGGTCGCCCGACCTGCTCGAGGCCTTCGGTCTCACCACCCACGTCCTGCCGCGGCTCGTCCCGACCGTCGACGATCACGGCGCGCTCCCCTGGCCGGGCGGCGGCTCGGTCCCCTGGACGACGCTCGTCGGCGACCAGCAGGCGGCCTACGTCGGCGCCGTCGGACCGCTCGGCGAGCGGCTGGTGCTCAACCTCGGCACGGCCGGCTTCGCGATGCGCGCCGGCCGGATCGAGGAGCCGCTTCCGCCGGGCGGACGGCGGGCGCCGCTCTGGACCTCGCGCGTCCGCCCCGGGCGCGACGCGTGGCTGATCGAGGTGCCGGTCATCCCGCCGGCGGAGGGCGGGCTCGCCGCGCAGACCGTGGACGGTGCGGCGCGCGAGCTGGCCCGGCGCGTCGCGCTGGGCGATCCGGCGCCGGCGGAGTTCGCGCGCCGCGTCGCGGAGGCGTTGCGCGGCCTCTCCGGCCCCGCGCAGCAGACGGTCGCGGTCACCGGCGGCGGGATCGGGAGCCCGCAGCTGCTGACGCTGATCGCCCGCGCCTGGGGCGGCACGCTGGCGGTGGCCCGGCAGCCGGAAGCGACGGTGCTCGGCGCGGCACGGCTCGCGGCGGCCGGCGCGAAGGTCCCCTGGTCGCTGCGCCCGGGCGGCGGCTATCCTCCCGTTTCCGGCAGACTGACGCGGTTCCCGCGAGGAGGTTCCTTGATCCGCCACGACGTGTTCGGGATGTGCAACGCGCTCTACGACGCGCAGGCCGAGGTGGACGACGCGTTCCTGGCCCGGCTCGGCCTGGCCAAGGGGACGATGCAGCTCGTCGACGAGGCGCGCGAGGCGCAGCTGCTGCCGCTGGTCGAACCGCACCTCGTGCACCACGAGGCCGGCGGCTCGGGAGCCAACACGATGATCGGGCTGGCGCTGCTCGGCGGACAGGCCTGCTTCACCAGCCGCGTCGGACCCGACCGCTACGGCGCGCTCTACCGCGCCTCGCTGGCGCGGCAGGGGGTGCAGGCCAACCTCGGCGCCGGCCGCGGGCGCACCGGCGTGGCGGTGATCCTGATCACGCCCGACGCGCAGCGCACGATCCTGACCTACCTCGGCGACTCGCAGGCGCTCGAGCGGGCCGACGTCTCGGTCCCCGACATCGAGGCCAGCCGCTGGCTCTACCTGACCGGCTACCTCTGGGACACCGACAGCCAGAAGGAGGCCTTCCTCTTCGCGCTCGACGCCGCGCGGCGGGCCGGCGTCAAGGTCGCGTTCAACCTGTCCGACCCGTTCTGCGTCAACCGCCACCTCGACGACTTCCGGCGCCTCGTCGGGCTGGAGGGCGGGCCGGGCGTCGACCTCGTCGTCGGCAACGCCGAGGAGGCGAAGATGCTGACCGGCGTGCCCGAGGCCGGGGCGGCGGCCCGCGCGCTCGCGGCGCGGAACGGTCTCGCCGCGGTCACGCGCGACGCCGCGGGGTCGGTGATCGACGACGGCCGCGACGCGCACGAGATCCCGGCCTTTGCGGTCAGGGCGGTCGATACGACGGGTGCCGGCGACATGTTCGCGGCCGGGCTGCTCTACGGCCTGACGCACGGGCTGGCGCTGCCCGCCGCGGGGCGCATCGGCTCGTACGCGGCGGCGCAGGTCGTGGCCAAGCTGGGCCCGCGGCTCGAGTCGATCGATCGCGAGGCGGTCGCCGAGCTGTCTCGTTAGTCCGCCCGACGCGGCGCGGCGCACGCTGTCCCGCGCCCGCAGCGCCGCGCGACTCGGGCACCGCATCGCATCGCCCCGGGAACTTCCGCTGCCTTCGGCGGTCTCTCACACTGGAGACACAACCCGGAGGTGGCCCATGTTCGAGCACGCGCTCACCTCGACCGCCGGTCGGACCCGCTCCCGCCTGGTCCCTGCCGATCGCCGCCGCACTTCACCTGGCCGCCGGACTGCTCATCGTCGCGACCTCGTACGTCACGCTGGGGGTGCTGCCCGGTCCCGAGTTGCCGGACGGGATCGTCCTGTTCCTGCCCGCTCCGCCACCCGCGGGACCGGCGGGGCCGAAGCCGCCGCGCGCGCCGCAGGTCGCGGCGCCGGCGCCGCGCGACCCGCAGGAGTTGATCCAGCCCACCGCGGTTCCCGATCGCCCGCCGGAGCCGATGCCGGCACCGGATGCATCCGTCGAGGAACCGCCGGCCGGCGATTCCGAGGGCGTTCCCGGGGGCGTCGAGGACGGCCTTGCGGGCGGCTCCGGCCCGGGCGGCCCGGGCTCGATCCTCGGCCCGACCGGCGGCGGCTCCGGATCCGCCGACGCGACCGACGAACCGCTCGCGATCGGCGGCGCGGTCCAGGCCCCGGTGCTGATCCGGCGGGTCAGCCCCGACTACCCGCTCACGGCGAAGCTGGCGCGAGTCCAGGGGCCCGTGGTGCTCCGCGCGGTGATCGACGAGTCCGGCGCGATCGAGGACGTGACGGTCCTCGAAGGGCACCCGCTGCTCGTGCCGGCAGCGTCCGAGGCGGTGGCGGCGTGGCGCTACCGCCCCGCCACGCTCGACGGCCGGCCGGTCCGGGTCTGGCTGCTGGTGACCGTGCGCTTCACGCTCGAGTAGCTGCCGCCCGGCCGCGGAACTCCTTGCACCGAGAGGAATAACACGGTAAAGAGTCCCGGTTTGTCGCAGCGAACGGGGGCTCGGCGCGGGGCGATTGGCCGCGGGGACCCGCGGTGTCGGCGACGGAGCGGGGAGGGCGAGTGGGTCCCGGGGCGGGCACGGAACGGACGGTGACGGGCGGGCGGGCGGCGCATCCCGGACCCGGGCCGCGTCTCACGATCCGGGCGCTCCTCGTGCTGGCTGCCGTCCTCCTCGCACTGCCTGCCACGCCGGCGGCGACCTGCGGCAACGGAACGGTCGAGCCGGGCGAGCAGTGCGACGACGGATCGCTGCAGAACGGCGGCGCGAACTCCTGCTGCACGTCCTCGTGCACGTTCAGCGGGAAGTCCCCCGACGTCATCGTCGGCGATCTCGTCGGCCGCACCCGGTGGGGCGCCTCGGGGGGATCCACGCCTTCTCGGTCGGCACCACCTCCTGCAACCTCGGCTCGTGCTGGCTGAACTGGTTCTCCTCGACGAACAAGCACCCGGTCATCGCCCAGAACATGTACCGCCTGCGGGACGGACGCTTCGAGCAGATCGGCCAGAGCTGGGTGAAGCACGGCTTCTCGGCGCTCGCGGGAACCGTCTGCTCCAGCGCGTGCATCGCGCCCCCCGACGGCACGCACCTGGGCGTCAACTGTTCCGACCCTTACAGCAGCACGCTCAACGGGTCCCAGACCCGGCTGGGGCCGAAATTCGAGGTCAATCCCAGCACCGGCGTCTTCCCCTACCCGCCGACGGACGGGTCGCGAACGGGCAATTCGATCTACAAGCGCCTGCAGGTCCGCAGCGTCGATCTCGACCCGGCGCAGAACGCCGGCGCGCTCTACTGGGTCGAGGCGCAGTACGTGACCGGCGACGACGCGTCGTCCAGCAACCAGAACAACAACGCGTCCTCCCGGACGCTCACCGTCTCGACCCTCTCGCCGGCGAACTTCGACATCACCCTGACCGGCACGACGCAGCGGATGAAGACCGCGCTCGAGCAATGGGCGACGGTCGATCCGGAGGTCGTCCTGACGAACACCGCCGTCCCGGGCGACGGCCGGGTCATCCTGGCGGCACGCGTGACCGGGCTGGGCGGCGGCGTCTACCACTACGAGTACGCCTTCCTCAACCTGAACGCCGAGCGCGCGGTGGGGAGCTTCAGCGTCCCGATCCCGCCCGGCACCACCGTGAGCAACGTCGGCTTCCACGACGTCGACTACCACAGCGGCGAGCCGTTCTCGGGGGCCGACTGGCCGTCGACGGTCGATGCCGGTTCCGTCAGCTGGACGACCGAGAGCTTCGCGACCAATCCCAACGCCAACGCGCTGCGCTGGGGGACGCTCTACAACTTCCGCTTCGACGCCGACGTGCCGCCGGGCAACTTCGCGATCACGGCGGGGATCTTCAAGCCGGGCAGCCCGGCCTCGTTCACGGTCAACACGCTCGCACCCGCGTTGTGCAACAACGACGGCATCTGCCAGCCGGGTGAGAACTGCACCCTCTGCCCCTCCGACTGCTCCGGCCAGGGGGGCGGCGCGGGATGCTGCGGGGACGGGACGTGCGACCCGGGCGAGAACCCCTGCCGGTGCGCCGCCGATTGCGGTCCCCAGCAGGCGGCCGAGTTCTCGTGCCAGAACCTCGTCGACGACGACTGCGACGGGCAGAGCGACTGCGCCGACGTCGACTGCTGCAGCGACGCGGCCTGCGCGGGGGTGGACCACGACGGCGACGGACGCCCGTGCGACTGCGACGACGCGAATCCCCTCGTCTGGTCGCCGCCGGGCGAGGTGCGGGAGCTGCTGCTGTCCGGCCCGCCGAACGCGACCGGCCTGTCGTGGAGTCCGCCTGTCGATCGGGGAGCGATCGCGGTCACCTACCAGGTGATCCGCTCGGCCGATCCGGCCGACTTCGTCACGGCCGCGAGCTGCCTCGCCCTGCCGGACCCCTCGCTGCCCGCCGCCACCGATTCCACCCTGCCGGCCCCAGGCCAGGCGCTCCATTACCTGGCCCGGGCGAAGAACGACTGCCCGTCGGGGCTCGGGCCGCTGGGCGCCGATTCGGCCGGCCAGCCGATCTCCGGCCGGAACTGCCCTTGACGCCGCCCGGCGGAAGGAGCCCGCGGCCGGCAAGGCGGCATGGCGCGAAGAGCTAGCCCGGCGCGCCCCGGCCGCTGCGGCGTCGGGATCGACGTCGCCGACCCGGCGCTCCCGGTCGCCGGCACCGGCTCGCTGTCGCACGTTCGCGCCTCGCGGCGGAGCCGGTGGCGCGCGGCGGTGCTGCTCGGGGTGCAGGGGCTGATCGCCCTGCACATCGCGCACTTCGCGGTCGCGGGCCGCACGCTCTCTCCCGTCGAGCCGTCCGAGTCGATGTACACCCTCGAACTCGGTTTCGTGAATGCCGGCTTCATCTTCTTCGCGGTGACGCTGCTCGGGACGCTGATCTTCGGCCGCTTCTTCTGCGGCTGGGCCTGCCACCTCGTCGCGCTCCAGGACGCGTGCGCCTGGATCATGAAGAAGCTCGGCATCCGGCCGCGGCCGTTCCGTTCGCGGCTGCTCGCGCTCGCTCCGGCGGCGGTGGCGTTCTACATGTTCGGCTGGCCGACGCTCGCGCGGATCGCCGCGGGCGACAGCGGCGCCGCCCTTCCCGGGGTTCACCAACCACCTCGTGACGACTTCGTTCTGGGCCACCTTTCCCGGGCCGCTCTTCACGGCGCTCACCTTCCTGACCTGCGGCTTCGCGGCGGTGTATTTCCTGGGGTCGAAGGGGTTCTGCACCTACGGCTGCCCGTACGGCGCGCTGTTCGGCGGCTTCGACCGCCTCGCGCCGGGCCGCATCGTGGTCAGCGATGCCTGCGAGCAGTGCGGCCACTGCACCGCGACGTGCACCTCCAACGTGCGCGTCCACGAGGAGGTGCGGCTCTACGGCAGGGTCGTCGACAGCGGCTGCATGAAGTGCCTCGACTGCGTCAGCGTCTGCCCCAAGGGTGCGCTCAGCTACTCGTTCGCGCGGCCCGCGCTCCTGCTGCACAAGCCGGCCGCCCGCCCCGCGCGGCGGTACGACCTGCGGCTCGTCGAGGAGATGCTCGTCGCCGTGGTCGCCCTCGCGGCGACGCTCTCTTTCCGCGGCCTCTACGACGGCCCCCCGCTGCTGATGTCGGTCGGCCTCGGGAGCATCACCGCCTTCGTTGCGCTGACGCTGCTGCGGCTGGCCCGTGAGCCGGCGGTGCGCGTGCAGAACCTGGCGCTCAAGACCGGGGGGCGGTTGCGCACGCAGGGGTGGGCCTTCGCGGCCTTCGCGGCCGTGCTGCTCCTGTTCACCGCGCACAGCGGTTTCGTGCAGTGGCACCGCGCCTGGGGGCGCTTCCACCTCGAGCGGACCGAGGCCGCGCGCGCGGACGTGCTGAGCGGAGCATTCCGCGGGAAGCACTACACGGAGCGGCACGGGCACGCCGTGACTGCGGCTCTCGCGCACTTCTCCGCCGCCGACCGCTGGGGGCTGAAGGACGTCCCGGAGATCAAGCTGGGCCTCGCCTGGTGCCACCTGCTGCAGGGGGAGCCCCGCGCCGCCGAGGCCGACGTCCGCGCGGCGGTGGCGGTGCGCCCCGACGACGCGGCCCTGCAGCAGAACCTCGCCGAGATCCTGCTGGCCGAGGGGCGCTTCCCCGAGGCGATCGACGCGCTTTCGCGCCGGTTCGCGCTCGCGCCGCCGACCGCCGCGGAGCGGTTCCAATTCGCCGGGCTGCTCGCCGATGCGGGACGGCTCGACGAGGCCGCACGGGAGTTCACCGCCTGCGTCGCGGCGACGCCCGACTCCGCTCCCGCGCGCTACAACCTCGGCGGCGTGCTGCGGCGGCTCGGCCGCCACGACGCGGCGATCGAGCAGCTCCTCGCCGCGCGGCGGCTCAACCCGCAGGACGCCGACACCGAGGTCGAACTGGGCCTGGCCTGCATGGCCGCCGGACGGAACGCGGAGGCGCTCGCGGCTTTCAAGCGCGCCGTGGCGCTCGCGCCGGACAGCCCTGAGGCGCGGATGCACCTGCCGGAGCTCATTCGCCAGCTCGAGGAGTCGCGCACCCGGTAACGCGGTCACGCCGCCGGCACGGAGCGTCCCCGGGTGTCACATCGACGCTACTTCGTCCATCCCGGGCCGCGGACGACACGGCCCGGTTTCGCTCCCGTGTGCTCACCGTTCTTCAGGACCTGGACACCGTTGACGAGGACGTCCCTCACGCCGCTGGCGTACTGCTGGGGCTTCTCGAAGGTCGCGTGGTCCCGGATCTTCGCGGGGTCGAAGACCACGACGTCGGCGAAGCACCCGGGATCGAGGCATCCGCGTCCCGCGAGCTTCCAGTTCGTCGCGGGCAGCCCCGTCAGCCGGTGGATCGCGTCCGGCAGCGTGATGATCTTCTCGTCCCGCGCGTAGTGGCCGAGCAGGCGGGCGAAGTTCCCATACGCGCGCGGGTGCGTGCTGGACTTCAGGAAGACCCCTTCGGGGGCGGACGACTCGGCATCGGAACCGAACGCCATCCAGGGCTGCCGGATCCCGAGCCGGACGTTCTCCTCGCTCATCAGGAAGTAGGCGGTCTCGACCCGCGAGTGGTCCTCGATCACGAGGTCGATCATCGTGTCCTCGGCCGAGGTCCCGCGGCGCTTCATGACCTCAGCGAGTGTCAGCCCCGTCAGCGGTTTGAGCTTGCCGGACTTGAAGCCGATGAACTTGACGCGGTCGGGAGACCCTGCCATCAGCCAGAGGTTCTCCCACGCATCGGTCGGGGCGCGCATCTCGGCGAGGACACGGGCCCGCGTGGCGGGGTCCCCGAGGCGCTCCACCCACGCGTCGAGTCCGCCCTCCTGCACCCACGGCGGCATCGCGGCGTCGAGCCCGGTGGCCCCGGCGACGTAGGTGTACATGTTGGCGCTGACGGACACCCCGGCCGCGCGCGCGGCGTCGAGGCGTGCGATCGCCTGGGCCATCTTCGGCCAGTTCGCCTCCCCCGCGGCCTTCAGGTGGTAGACCTCGCCGTGCACCCGGGCGTCCCGCGCGATGCCGATCAGCTCGTCCGTGGCCTCGAGCAGGCGATTGGCCTCGCTGCGCATGTGAGCGACGTACCCGCCGCCGGACTCCGCGACAGCCTTCGTCAACGCGAGGAGCTCGGGAGTCTTTGCGTAGAAGGCCGGCGCGTAGATCAGCGACGCGCCGAGGCCGAGCGCTCCCTCGCGCATCGCTTCGCGCGCGAGGTCCTCCATCCGCGCCAGTTCCACGGCGGTCGGCTCGCGGTCGGAGTACCCCAGCTCGTGAACGCGCAGCGTGGTCGCGCCGACGAAGCTCGCGACGTTCGGCGAGATGCCGCGTGCCACCAACCGGTCGAGGTAGCCGCCCAGCGTCGTCCAGTCGATCGGGTACTTGATGTCCCCCTGCAGGTCCTTCGCTTCCTTCTTCATGGCGTCGTTCAGGGGGCCCATCGACCACCCCTCGCCGAAGATCTCGAGCGTGACCCCCTGCCTGATGTCGCTCATCGAGCGGCCGTCCGCGATCAGGGAGTCGGTCGCCCACGACAGCATGTTGATGAACCCGGGGGCGACGGCCAGGCCCTTCGCCTCGATGACCCTTCCCGCCCGGGCCCGGGAGAGGTCGCCCACGGCGGCGATGCGGTCGCCGCGCACCCCGACGTCCGCCCTGCGGCCCGGGGCTCCCGTGCCGTCGTAGACGGTGCCCCCCCGGACGATGAGGTCGAAGCGCTCGGGGGAGCGGCCCCGGCCGCACCGGACAGCACGAGGGCGAGAAGCGGAACGGCAAGGCGCATGGCGGACGGCTCCGATCCCGGGAGGGCAGCCGGAAGAGGTCCATGGTCCGGACCTCCACGCGTTCTACGATCCTGTGCAGGGTCAGCCCCTGCACCGCGGTGCGGGAATCAGGACACCGGTGTCACGTCTCCGAAGCCAGGGTCCCTTGCACTAGCGAGCGACGGAGAACGTCCCGGTGTCGTCGGGCAGGTCGCCATGCCGCTTCAGCGAGTACGTCCCCGAGATGGTCGTGCCATCCGTCGTCGCGGTCATGAAGAACCGCGGCGCGTTCTTGCCCGTGGCACGCGTGTTGGCCTTGAGGCTGACGCCGTCAGGCAGCACGGTTGCCCGGTCCCCGGAATTCCGGCTGATCCACCGCGAAGATGCTCAGCGCGAGCGTGGCGCTTGTGCTGCGACTCGACCTCGATCTGCATCGTCAGGGCCCTGCTCCCCGGGCGGTCCGACGTGTAGGTTCCGTAGAAGTTGCCGAGCAGGTTGGGCGGAGATGCCGCGGTCGCGACGTGAACCGACGTGAGCAAGCCGACCGCTGCCAGCGCGGCAAGTCCGACCCGGGCGAAGAACCGTGAACGATTTTTCGACATGCTTCCTCCGTTTCGCCGCGATGGTATGTCGCCGGGGGAGGAATAGCTAACGAATTCCTGGTGGGAAGTAATACTCGAGGCAACCGCGCCGCCGTGCCGTGAGTCGATCGAGCCGATCGTCACGAGCTAGTTACTGTTGCCTCGCGAGACACGCGCCGCCGGCGACCCCACCGACGGGCCTGGACGCGCCCCTACGGCGTGCAGCTACCCCCCAGCACCCGCGGCTTCACGCAGGGCGCGATCGCGGGGGCCGCCGCCGGGCGCTCCTGCCCTGCGGAGTCCTGTCCGTAGGAACCCTCGCTGGACCCGTTCTGCGCGACGACCACGAAGTAGATCACGGAGCCGGCGGCCGGCGCGGGGAGATCGAGCTCCGCGCTGCCGCGCGAGCCCAGGTTGCACTGCGCCCCGGCCCACTGTGGCGCCGAGGTGATCCGTCCCGTGCCCCAGTACGCGGCGTGGTCGGCGGCACCGCAGCCCGGCGTGAAGCCGAGCGACGTGCGGCCGTCTCCGTTCCGCTGCGCGGTCATTGGCGAACTGGCAGGGCTCGCCTCCTGGGGGTTCGGATCGGCGCTCGCCGAGGGGACGAAGCGCGCCTTGAGCGTCGCGTTGCCGACGAGCGTCACCTTCGCGGTCGCGGCCGACGGATTGTCGAGCCATCCGTCGCCGGTGAGTTCCCAGCGCACGAAGCGGTAGCCCCCCGCCGGCGCCGCCGACACGCTGGTCGCGACGGCGAGCGCGACGCTGCGCGCGCCGGCTGCGGGAGTCGTCGATCCCGCGCCCGCGGGGGTAACGGCCATCGTCAGCGTGCGCGCGGGCAACGGGCTGTCCTGGGCCAGCACGCGCACGTTGTCGACCTGCCAGGTCGCCGCTCCCGTGAGCCACTGGTTCGACCCGTTCGGGGCGCCGACGAGGTGCCAGCGCAGGCGGGCGCGCGGGCGGTGCGCCGCGCTCGCGGGCAGGTCGAGTGTTTCGGTTGCCGCCCCCAGCGTGTTCCACGACCACGGGGTCCAGGCGTACGACGCCAGCGCCTGCCACGTCGCGCCGCCGTCATAGCTGACCTCGACCTGGCGGAGGCTCGGCTCCGGGGAGCTGTTCTGCCGCCACGCACCGTCGAAGAGCACTCGGACGCTCCCGAGGGCGGACCAGTCCATGTCGGGCGTGATCAGGACTTCGTTGAGGATGTGCGGCCGGTAGAAGAAGTTGTCGGCGGTCATGAAGCTGCCCGCGAGCGGCGGCGGCACGGCGAGGTGGCCCGGGTTCTGGTCCGTCCAGGTCTCGGGTGTCCCGGTCGTGCCGGCGTCGGTCCCGCCGTTGAGCACGCCCCACCCGCGCTGGCGCGCGCGAACGAGCCCGCCCTCGAAGTCCTCGGAGAGCAGCGCGGGAAACCCCGTGGCCAGGTCGGTCCTGGAGACGACGGCCGTCGCGTCGGCCGTCGCCGGCGTGTCGCTGGCGGTGGAGGAACTGCTCGCGCGCACGTCGACCACCTGGAATCTCGAGAGGATCGACGCGCTGCCGGCCGTGGAATCCTGCATTTCGGCGTACCACCGGTACGGGCGGATGTCCCCTGCGAGGTCGGTCAGGTCGATCACGAAGTTGCCGTCGACGGCCGTCGTGGTCCCGGCGAAGCCGTAGTTGCCGCCGTTGTAGTCGACCGCGTTCTGCGTGAACCACGACTCCGCGGAGGTCTTCGAGGGACTCGACACGCCGACACGGACGCCGACCTGGCCGCGCATCGCGGTGTTGAGAGTGACCTGGCCGACGACGAGGGGCGTGTAGGCGGACCGGGCGGTGATCCAGTACACGGCGCCGGACCAGAACGCGCCCTGGCGCCCCGCCGAGGGACCGCCCGCTACGCCCGACACCGCCTTCAGCGCGTCGTACGACAGCCAGGTGAAGCCGCCGTCGCGCCATCCGCCGCCCCACGAGTTGGCGATGCGAAGCGCGCCTTTCTCGCCCGGGTCGACCGTGCCGTTGGCGTTGATGTCGGCCCAGATCGAATCGTCGTACCCGACCACGGTCATCCCGTGCCCGCCGACCGAGCCGTTGACCCACGTGGCGACGTCCTTGCCGACGAAGGTGTCGTCGGCCGTGGTCGACGGGTCGTTGACGACCTTGCCGAACTGCCAGCTGGAGATGTACGTCGCGTAGTTGACCACGAATCCGTTCACGAGCAGTTGCTTCAGCTGGGTCAGGCCGCTGTCGGTGTCGACGCCGTAGATCGCACCGGTCTGGGCGATGCGGTAGTCGAGCGCGCTGCGCCACGTCGCGAAGTCGGTCGGCCACTTGAGGTAGTTCAGCGGGTCGCCGTGGTTGCCGACGTAGGGGAAGTCCTTCCAGTGGGGCGTGCCGTTGGTCTGCATGACGGCGTACGCCGTCGTGAGCCACGAGCCGTTGTCGCCGCCGCCGTTGATCAGGTTGTAGGTGAACGCCGGCGAGAAGGCGACGGCGCGCGTGGGGTCGTTCTTCGCGTTGCAGCCCCGCGCGAGGCAGGTCATGTGGGTCAGGGTGTAGTACGTCGTCGAGAAGCAGGCGCACGAGCCGATGCTCCCCTGGGTGTCGATCGGCGGGAACGCGTTGAGCTTGCTGTTGTCGACGCTCGGGGGGAGCGGAGGAGGGGCGGCCGGGGCCGCCGGCGCGAGCGGCGTCTCGCGGGTCGCCGCGGGCACGAGCTCCTCAGGGAGGACCTCCTCGCCGAAGGGGACCGGCGGCTCGAGGCTCGCCACGGCGGGCGATTCCCCGGGGCCGGTGCCGTCGCCCAGCCGCAGGAACTCGGAAACGCGCTGCCACCCCAGCGGGTTCAGGCGCACGCGACCCGTACGCACGAGGTGCCGCTCCATCCAGTCACGCTCCGCGGCGTTCGGCGGACGCAGGCCGGTGGCGTAGGGCTGCTCGGATGGATCGGCGTCGCTCGTCCGGTCCCGGCGTCCTGGCCCGACTCCCTCGGGATTGCGGGGCGGCTGCGCCCAGGAAACCGGACCTGCGCAGGCGCAGAGCGTGGCGACGAGGATGATGGCGAGGCGGCGCACTGGGCAGGACGGGGTGCCTGGACGGGCGGGCATGAGTGAACGCCTCCCTCCGCCGGACTCCCCGGCCCGCGGAGGCTTCGGTCTCGGCGGAAATCTAGGGCTGCCGCGGGCAGTTTGCCCGCGTCGACAGCGCGACGGGTCGGCGCGGCCGGCTTCCCGCCCCGCGACGGGCCCCCCGCCTTCCCCCGCCCTAGCTTCTCCTCGAGGGACCCCTCGATGAGCAGGAAGAGCGGAGGCTTCGGGCTGGTGCTGCTGGTCGTCGTGATGGCGATCGTCCTGCTGCTGGTCGCGAAGAACTGGCAGGCTGCGGCGCCGCAGTTGTCCGAGACGATGCGCGCGCGGCCCGAGGCAGCCCGCGCGGGCGTGGCGGATACCGGGATCGACCCGGCCGGGGACGCCGGGGCCCCGCGCCGCACCCTCCCCGGCGTCGGCGAGATGAAGCAGGCGACCGATCAGCACGCCGACCAGGTGCAGGAGGCGCTCTCCGAGGCCCGGTAGCCCGACCGGGCCCGGACCGCGCCTGGAACGCCCGCCCGGTTGGCAGACCGGCCACCCCGGTGCCACCCTGACGCTTCGGAGGACCGATGACCCGGAAACAGGACGCGGCCTGGGACGCGGCGGAAGCCGACCTCGAGCCCGGGACCGCGTGGGGGGAGAGCGACGCGGCGGTGGACCCGGGGTCCGAGGAGTCGCTGCCGCTGGCGCTCCCGCCCGGCTGGCGCAAGCGCGACCTCTTCGTCAACCGCGAGCTGTCGCTCCTGCAGTTCCAGCGCCGGGTTCTGGAGGAGGCGCAGGACGCCTCGCACCCGCTGCTCGAGCGGGTGAAGTTCCTGTCGATCGTCGGCTCGAACCTCGACGAGTTCTTCATGGTGCGCGTGCCGGGCCTCAAGGAGCAGGCCGCCGTCGGCGTCGGCGAGCTGCCCCCGGACGGCCTGACGCCGCACGACCAGCTGTCGGAGATCCGGCACGTGGCGCTCGACCTGATGGACGCGGCGCGGGCCACCTGGCACCGCGACCTGGTCCCGGCGCTCGAGGCCGAAGGGATCCAGATCCGCGGCTGGTCCGAGCTGTCCGCCCGCCAGCGAACGGAGATGACCGAGTACTTCGAGCAGTTCATCTTCCCGATCCTGACGCCGCTGGCGGTCGACCCGGGCCGTCCGTTCCCGCACATCTCGAACCTCTCGCTCAACCTCGCGGTGCTGATCCGCGGCACGGACGGGCAGGAGCGCTTCGCGCGCGTCAAGGTGCCGAGCCAGCTTCCGCGGCTGCTGCCGGTCGGCCGCCCCGCTTCCAACGGGCGCGGCGGCAAGGGCGCGGCCGCGGCGGGCCCGCGGCGCGCCGAGACCTTCGCCTGGGTCGAGGACGTGATCGCCGCCAACCTCGACGCGCTCTTCCCGGGCATGACCGTGCTCGAGGCCTACCCGTTCCACGTCACCCGCGACGCCGACATGGTGATCCAGGAGTTGGAGGCCGAGGACCTGCTCGAGACGATCGAGCAGGGGGTGCGTGCGCGGCAGTTCGGCAGCGTGACGCGGCTCAAGGTCCCGCCGGCGATGCCCCCCGGGACGCGCGACCTGCTGGTCGACAACCTCGAAATGGACCCGCGGGACGTCTACGTCCTGGATGCGCCGCTGGCGGTGGCCGGGCTGATGGGCTTCTTCGGTGCGTCGGACCGCTGGGACCTCAAGGACGTGCCGTTCAAGCCGGCACTGCCGCGCGCGCTCGATCCGCAGCAGGATGGCGACGAGGGGATCTTCGCGGCGATCCGGCAGGGCGACATCCTGCTCCACCACCCCTACGACTCGTTCCGCCCGGTGGTCGATTTTCTGAAAGCCGCCGCGCAGGACCCCGACGTCCTGGCGATCAAGCAGACGCTCTACCGCGTCGGGCGCAACTCGCCGGTGGTCGAGGCGTTGCTCGAGGCGCGCGAGGAGGACAAGCAGGTCGCGGTGCTGGTCGAGCTGAAGGCGCGCTTCGACGAGGAGAGCAACATCAGCTGGGCCCGCAAGCTGGAGGCCGAGGGGACGCACGTGATCTACGGCTTGCTGGGCTTGAAGACGCACGGCAAGGTGGCGCTCGTGGTGCGGCGGGAGGGCAAGCGCCTGCGCCGCTACATCCACCTTTCCACGGGGAACTACAACACCGTCACGGCCAATCTCTACACCGATATCGGCTACTTCACCTGCGACCCCGAGATCGGCGAGGACGTGTCGGACCTCTTCAACTACCTCACCGGCTACTCGGCCAAGCAGGACTACCGGAAGCTGCTCGTCGCCCCGATCAACCTGCGCGAGCGGATGGCGGAGCGGATCGACCGCGAGATCGAGCACGCGCGGCGCGGCGAGCCGGCCCACCTGATCTTCAAGTTCAACGCGCTGCTCGACAAGCAGATGATCATGCACTTCTACCGCGCCTCGCAGGCCGGCGTGAAGGTCGACCTGCTCGTGCGCGGGATCTGCTGCCTCAAGCCGGGCGTGCCGGGCCTGTCGGACAACATCCGGGTGATCAGCACCCTCGGCCGCTTCCTCGAGCACAGCCGGATCTTCTGGTTCCGGAACGGGGGAGCCGAGGAGGTGCTGCTGGGAAGTGCCGACCTGATGCCGCGCAACCTCGATCGCCGGGTCGAAGTCCTCTTCCCGGTCCAGGACGCGCGCTGGGTGCGGTACCTCAGGGACGAGGTCCTCGGCGTCTACCTGAAGGACAACCTGAAGGCGCGGCGGATGCTGCCCGACGGCCGCTACGAGCGCGCGCCGGCCGACCGGGGAGAGTCGCCGTTCTCCGCGCAGGCCCACCTGCTCTCGGTCCGGGGCGGCAGCCGGCGCTGACGGTCCGACCGTTCGCCTGATTCGTTCGACCGCCAGCCCGCGGGGCTTGGAAACCGTTCGGTAAGGGTGCATACTCTGCCCTCCAAACGATCGTTTTGAATGATCGTTTCGATGAGGGCAGTCATCGATGTCCGGAGACCCCCTTCCCGCCCTTCCCCCCGCCGAGGCCGGCCCGCTGGCCGAGGCCGGCCCCTCGGCCGAGGCCGGCCCCTCGACCGAGGAGCGCCTGCTCGCCGCGGCCGAGAAGCTCTTCGCCGAGCGCGGGTTCGCCGCCACCTCGGTCCGCGACATCACCGCCGAAGCCGGGACGAGCGTCGCTGCGGTCAACTACCACTTCGGCAGCAAGGACAGCCTCTACCGCGAACTGTTCGTCCGGCGGCTGCGCGCGATGCGCGAGCTGCGCCTGCAGGCGATCCGGCGGGTGCTCGAGGCGGCGGACGCGGCCGCAGGCCCGGTCGATCCGGCCCGGCTGCTGCGGGCGTTCGCCGACGCCTTCCTGGAGCCGGTCAGCGACTGGGAGCGCGGCCGGAACCTGGTCCGGCTCCTGACGCGCGAGTTCGTCGACCGCAATCTTCCGCCCGAGATCTTCTGCGACGAGATGATCCGGCCGGTCGAGGCGGCCTTCGTGGCCGCGCTGCGCCGCGCCGTTCCCGGCCTCGGCGAGCGCGAGGCGGTGCTCGTCGCGCACTTCTTCGTCGCCCAGCTGATGTACATCGTCGACATGGCCGAGCTGGTCGGCACGCTCGACGGCCGGCACGCGCTCGGCAGCTCGTTCGAGGCGCTGGTCGACGACATCGTCCGTTTCTCGACCGCGGGGCTCGCCGCCTACGCGCCCGGAAAGACCGCATGAACGCCAGACACGCCGCAGGACGCGTCCTGCTCGCCGTCGTCCCCCTGCTCGCGCTGCTGGATGCCGCCTCGCCGACCGCTGCGGGCGCCGGGGCCGGCTCGCTGTTCGCCCCCGCCCCCGCCCTGCCGTCGGGCGCGCGCGCCGAAGCCGCGCTGCCGGTCGTGACCGGCCCGCTCTCGCTGGAGGACGCGCTCAAGCTGGCGCTGCAGTACGGCGTGCCGCTGCGCCGCGCCCGCGAGGACCAGGAGATCGCCCGAGGCCGGCGCAAGGAAGCCTTGAGCGAGGTCCTCCCCAGGGTCTCCGTCGCCGGGGAGTACGACCGGCTCGACCGGGAGTTCACGGTCGACTTCGACGGCCCGGGCGGCGAGGCCCCGGTCAACTTCACCTATCTCGACAACTACAGCCTCGGCCTGCTGGTCGAGCAGCCGCTCTTCCGCGCCGGCCGCGGCGTCGCGGCGATCCGTGCCGCGCAGTACTACGACATGTTCACCGACGAGACCCTGCGCGGGGCGGTCCAGCAGACGCTGTTCGACGCGACGCAGGCCTACTACTACGCGATGCTGGCGCGCGAGCAGGTCCGGGTGCTCGAGGCCTCGCTGCAGCTGGCCGAGGCGCAGTTCAAGGACACCGAGACCAAGAAGAAGTACGGCGTGGCCTCCGAGTTCAACGTGCTGCGGGCCGACGTCGAGGTCAGCAACGCCAAGGCGCAGTTGATCCGCGCCCGGAACGACCTCGACTTCGCCTGGAGCGACCTGTTCCGCGTGCTGGGGGTCTCGCAGAACAGCGCCGTCGAGCTGACCCAGAAGCTGGAGCGCGACAGCACGATCCCGGTGTTCGAGGAGTCCCGGGCGACGGCTTTCGACAACCGCCCGGAGATTTCCGCCGCGGCGCTCGTCGTGAAGCTGCAGGAGCAGAAGCTCAAGGTCCTGCGCTCCGAGTACTGGCCGACCTTCGACGCCTTCTACTCCTTCCGCTACGCGAAGCCCGACCCGGTCGACACCTTCGTCTATGACTGGGGCTCGACCTGGAGCGCCGGGATCCTGATGCGCTGGAACGTCTTCGACGGGATGCGCCGCGAGGGGGTCCTGATCCAGGAGAAGGCCCGCCAGCGGCAGTACGAGCTGGACTGGCTCGATACGGTCGAGCGCACCAGCCAGGAGGTCCGCAAGTCGACCGACGCGATCGAGAACGCGCTCGAGGCGCTCAGGGCCCAGGACAAGACGCTGTCGCAGGCGCAGGAGGGGCTGCGGCTGGCCGAGGTCGGTTTCCGCGAGGGGACGCTCGACCAGGTCGCGGTGCTCGACGCGCGGACCGCGCTGACTTCCGCGCAGTTGCTCTACTTCCGCTCGCTCTACGACTACTACGTCGCGAAGCTCTACCTCGCGCGGGTCACCGGCACGCTCGGCCCGAAGGCCGGCGAGCCCGTGACGCTCCCGCCCCCGCCTCCCCCGCCGGCGTTTTCCGGCGAGACCGAGAGGTAGCCGCCATGTGGATCTCCGACACCTCCATCCGGCGCCCCGTCACGACCCTGACGCTGATGGCGGCGCTGGTCGTCTTCGGCTGGCTGGCCTTCAGCCGGATGGGCGTCGACGCCTTCCCCGAGGTCGAGTTCCCGATCGTCACGGTCCAGACGGTGCTCGTCGGCGCCAGCCCCGAGGTCATGGACCAGGACGTGACCGACGTCATCGAGGAGCAGATCAAGACGATCGGCGGGATCCGCCAGCTCACCTCCGCCAGCATGGAAGGGTTCTCGATGGTCACCGTCGAGTTCGAGCTGGACAAGGAGATCGACGTCGCCGCACAGGAGGTGCGGGCCAAGGTCGCGCTGGCGCGCCGCTTCCTGCCGGACGACATCGAGGAGCCGATCGTCGAGAAGTTCGACATCGGCGGCTTCCCCTTCATGTGGCTCGGCGTCTCCGGGAGCGTTCCCTACGGCGAGCTGTCGTTCTACGCGGAGAAGGTGCTGAAGGAGCAGCTGCAGTCGATCAAGGGGGTCGGCAACGTCGAGGTCGGCGGGCTGCGCAAGCGCGAGATCCGGGTCTGGCTCGATCCGCAGAAGCTCGAGGCGCGCGGCCTGACGGCGCTCGACGTCGCGCGCGCGATCCAGATGAAGCACGTCGAGCTGCCGGGCGGCCGGATCGAGACGCCGGAGACCGAGTTCTCGGTCAAGGTCGAGGGCGAATACGGCTCGGTCGAGGAGCTGCGCCAGCTCGTCGTCGCCGAGCGCGGAGGGACGATCATCACGCTCGCCGACGTCGGCCGCGTGGACGACGGCTTCGAGGACCTGCGCGCGATCGCCCGCTTCTCGGGCAGCCCGACCGTCGGCCTGGGGGTCCGGAAGCAGCCCAAGTCGAACCTGGTCGAGGTTGCCGACCGGGTCAAGGCCCGGCTCGAGGAGATCAAGCTGCACCTGCCGCCCGGGATCTCGATCGCGATCGCCTACGACGGGTCGTCCTCGATCAAGGAGTCGATCAAGGGGGTCCAGACCGACATCCTGCTCGGCATCCTGCTGACGGCCGTGATCATGTACCTCTTCCTGCGCACCGTGCGGACGACGGTCGTCGCCGTGGTCGCGATCCCGATCTCGCTGATGGGCGGCTTCATCGTGATGAAGGCGCTCGGCTTCACCTCCAACAACATGACGATGCTGGCGATGTCGCTCTCCGTCGGGATGGTGATCGACGACGCGATCGTCGTGATCGAGAACATCTACCGCCACATCGAGATGGGCGAATCGCCGCTGGAGGCGGCGCGGAGCGGCACCTCGGAGGTCGGGCTGGCCGTGCTGGCCGCCACGACCTCGATCGCCGCGGTCTTCATCCCGGTCGCCTTCATGGAGGGGATCGTCGGGCGGTTCTTCTACCAGTTCGGGCTGACCGTGGCGCTGACGATCCTGATCTCGGCCGTGGTGGCGCTGACCCTGACCCCGTTCCTGTCGTCGCGGCTGATGCACCACGAGACCAGTCACGGGCGGCTCTACAACCTGCTCGAGCGCGGCTTCCAGGGACTGGAGCGCGCCTATCGCCGGGCGCTCGAGTGGGCGGTCCGGCACCGCGTCGCGGTCCTGGGGCTCGCGGTCGCCGCGTTCGCGGCCGGGCTCGTCCTCGTCCCCTTCATCGGCTCGGAGTTCATCACCGAGGCCGACGAGGGGTTCTTCATGGTCAACTTCGAGCTCCCGACCGGGACCTCGCTCGAGAAGTCCAACGTCCGGATGCGCGAGCTGGAGGAGCGCCTGTTCGCCAACCCGGAGATCGAGAGCGCCTTCGCGGCCCTCGGCATGCAGATGGGGGCCGGCGCCGAGCCGAACAAGGGTCTGTTCTTCGTCAACCTGGTCCCGAAGGCGAAGCGCGAGGCCTCGCAGCGCGCGGTCATGGAGCGCGTCCGCGGCCAGCTCGACTTCGACCCGGCCATGCTGGTCACGCTCGAGACCTTCAACCCGTTCGGGGCGGCCGGCCGCAACACCGACGTCAGCTACGTCATCCAGGGGCCCGGCACGCGGGAGCTGGGCGAGCTGGCCGAGCGGATCACTGCCGAGATGAAGTCGAGCGGCCGGTTCAAGGACGTCGACACCGACCTGCGGATCACCAAGCCCGACGTCAAGGTGCGGATCAACCGCGGCCTCGCGAACGACCTGGGCGTCGACGTGCGCTCGATCTCGGGCGAGATCTACGCCCTCTTCGGCGGCAACAAGGTCGCCAAGTTCAAGGACGGCGGCTACCGCTACGACATCCGGATCCGGGCCCTGCCCGAGTTCCGCGGCCGGCCCGAGGACCTCGACGGGATCGCGGTCCGCGCGGACAGCGGGCGGCTGATCAAGTCGCCCAACCTGATCGAGTACGAGGTCGGGACCGGGCCCAACTCGATCAACCGCTTCGACCGGCGCCGCGCGGTCACGCTGTTCGCCAACGGCAAGGGGATCGGCGCGGGCGACGCGTTGACCGAGGTGGAGCGGCTCGTGGCGCGGCTGATGCCGGACGACGGCCGTTACGGGATCGCGCTGACCGGCAACGCGCAGACCCAGCGCGAGTCGTTCCAGTCGCTGCTGACGGCGCTGATCCTCTCGATCCTGGTGATCTACATGATCCTGGCGATCCAGTTCGAATCGTTCGTCCACCCCTTCACGATCATGCTCTCCCTGCCGCTGACGATGATCGGCGTGTTCGGCGCGCTCTTCCTGACCGGCACGACGCTCAACATCTTCTCGTTCATCGGCATCATCATGCTGATGGGGATCGTCACCAAGAACGCGATCCTGCTGGTCGACTTCGCCAACCAGCAGCGCGAGAAGGGCGCGGACAAGGTGAGCGCGATGCTGCAGGCCGGACCGGTCCGGCTGCGGCCGATCCTGATGACGGCGGCGTCGACGATGATCGGCGTCGTTCCGGTCGCGCTGGCTCTCTCCCAGGGCGGCGAAACGCGCGCGCCGCTGGCGATCGCGGTGATCGGCGGGACCGCGACCTCGACCCTCCTGACGCTCCTGATCATCCCGGTCGTCTACCTGGCGCTCGACGACGCCACGGCCCGGGTCAAGCACTTCTTCGGTGCCCGTTCGCGGGCGAAGGAACCGGCGGCGGCGGCGGCGCGCGTCCCCGGTGAGGCGGGCAACGCATGAACGCGAGAACGTCGTTCGTCACCCTGATCGTCCTCGGTGCGGCCCTGGCCGCCGTCGGCTGCAGCCGGAAGGCGGATGCGGAGAAGGCCGCGGCCGCCGCTCCCCCGCCGGCGGCGGCGCAGACCGCGTCGGCCGCCGCTTCGGGCAGCGCCGAGGTGCTGGCCGCGCGCGAGGTCGAACTGGTCGCCGCGACCCGCCGCGACTTCCGTCCGACGCTCGAGGCCACGGGCACGCTGCGGGCCGCGCGCGAGGCCGAGATGCGCGCGCTCTCCGAGGGGCAGCTCGAGGCGGTCCCGGTCGACGTCGGCAGCCGCGTGCGCGCCGGGCAGACGGTCTTCCAGGTCCGCCCGACCGAGTACCGGCTCGACCTGCAGCAGGCCGACGCGGCGGTGGTGTCGGCGCAGGTGGCGCTCAAGGAGGCCCGGCGCGAGCGCGAGCGGATGGAAGGCCTGGCGCGCGAGGGTTCGGCGACCGGCCAGATGCTCGACCAGGCCGTCGCCGCGGCCGAGCGGGCCGAGGCGATGCTGGGCGAGACCCAGGCCCGGCGCGACGCGGCGAAGCAGCGGCTCGCCGACACGACCGGCCCCGCGCCCTACGACGGCGTGATCACCGCCCGCATGCTGCAGCGCGGCGAGTTCGTCGGGCGCGGCGCGCCGGTCGTGAAGATCGCGGACCTCTCCACGCTGCACGGCGAGTTCGAGGTCCCCGAGCGGCTGGCCGGAGCGCTGGCTCCGGGGATGAAGGCCGACCTCGTCGTGCGCACCACGGGAGAGCCGCTGGAAGGCGCGATCATCGCGGTCAACCCGTCGATCGACTCGGCCAACCGGACCTTCATGGTCAAGGTCTCGATTCCCAACCCGGGGCTGCGGCTGCAGGCCGGCCTGTTCGCGACCGCGCGCTTCGAGCTGCCGCCGCGGCTCGGCTCGGTCGCTGTCCCCTCCGCCGCGGTGATCCGCGACGAGGGGCGCTCGTTCGTCTGGATCGTCGACGGCGGCCACGCGAAGACCCTCCCGATCCGCGAGGGGCTCGCGGACGGCGAGTGGGTCGAGGTCGTCGAGGGGATCGCGCCGGGCCAGGCGGTCGTGACGACCGGCGCCGGCGGCCTCGTCGCCGGGGCGCAGGTCGCGGTCAAGGGGAGCTGAGGACGGCGACGCCGGGTGCGGAACCGGATCCGCACCCGGCGTCGTCGATTCAAGAGCGGCCCGGGCCCGCCGGCGCTACTCGCAGCGCTTCGCGAGGTCCTGCGGCAGCGGGCAGACGGTGTTCCCCGCATACCTCGGACGCTCCGTGCCCGCGCTCGACTTGCCGTACGGCCCCTCGTTGGTCGCGTTACGGCCGGCCACGAGGAAGAAGAACGACGCCGGGCTCGCGGGGTAGGTCCAGGTGTATGCGCCCGTGTTGCCGATCGCGCACTGCTGGCCGGAGTAACCGTAGGTCGAGACCGCGCTGAGCGGGCCGTAGTAGATCGTGTTGTTGGTCGAGGTGCAGGCCGGCCCATAGCTGATCGCCATCTGCCGGTTCACCGGGTTGTGCGCGGTGACCAGCAGCTGCGGCAGCCCGCCGCGCGAGACCTCGCCCGGAGTTGCCGCGGCCGTGGCGCACTGCGAGTCGAGCGCGTCGAAGGTCCCGTCGCCGTCGTTGTCGAGGCCGAGGGTCGACGCGGCGTAGTTCTCGACGAACGCGGGCGAGGGGTTGCAGGGGTTGTTCGGAATCGTATGGCCGGTCCCCGGGTTGGCGTAGTACGGGGGGAGGATGTTCTCGCCGACGGGCGTCTTGGCCGCCGGGTTGGAGTCGGCGTGGCAACTCACGCAGCCGGTCTGCCCGGCCCGCCAGTGCAGCTGGCGCAGCCCCGCGCCGAACCCCTCGGTCCCGGTGCCGGTCCCGTCCTGCGAGCGGCCGTGGCAGCCGGAACAGGAGTACGCCGAGAGGCCATTACCGCCCGCCGACCGGCCGATATAGGTCGGGAAGCGGCCCGCCGAGACGTGGCAGGTATTGCAGTCGCTGCCGAGCATGTTGTTGCGGTGGACGTCGTGCATGTCGTTGCCCCAGCTCTGGCCGTCGACTTTCGAGGTGTAGGGGCTGGCCCGGAAGTCGCCGTGGCAGGTCGCGCAGTTGCCGGTGCTTCCGTCGGTCGAGTACTGGTCGTAGGCGAGGGCGAGGCTGGCGACCGCGGCGACGGCCGCGAGCGCGGCCACCGGCACGAGGCGACGTGCGCGCCCCGCGGCTTGCTGATACGGCGTGACGTTCATGGAGGGCTCCCCACCGTGCAGCGCCAGATCTCCCGCATGCGGAACGATCGTCTCGGCGCTGAAGTGCGTCCGCCTCGGGCCGGCGGGAAGCGTGAGTGAAACTAGAATGATTGTTTGTTCTTCTCGGCTCCCAGTCAAGTCGGTCTGTGATTTGTCTCACACACCTCACACGCACCATGACTGCACAGGGAGCTTACGCGAATCTCCGCGTCGATTAGTCGACTTCTACTGAACCTGGTCGAATCGCGTCCAGGGGACGGATACCCGCCCATAGGGTGCCGATTCCCCCGGAACCTGCGACGATGCAGTGTGCGCGTTCCATCGACGCGCCCCGAGGAGCCCCCTGGTGGCAAACAAGCGACCGTCATTCCTGAAGCGCCAGAAAGAACAGGCCCGCCTCACCCGGGCGTCCGAAAAGCGCGCGACCCGGGCCGCTCGCAAGCAGGCCAAGCGGAACGGCGAGCCCGAGCCGGCCGAGGTCGAGGTCGAGGTCGCGGCGGACGCGCCCGCCCCCCAGGAAGAGGAAACCCGCGTCTAGGCCGCTCGGCCGAGGGTCGGTTCGTCCCCTTCCCGGCTCCCGTCAGGGGGTGGCCTCGCGCGGGGCGATGAAGAGCACGACCGCCTCCCGTCCGGCATTCGCCGCGCGATGCCGGGTGCCAGGGTCGATCACGAACCCCTCCCTTTCGCTGAAAACCCAGCTCGTGTCCCGCAGTCCCGTTTCAGTTGGCGGTGAAGGTCAGCGTGTTGGTCTTGGCGAACTCCTGCGTCTGAACCTGCACGAGGTGGGGGCCGGTGAACGGCAGGGAGGGCATCCTGCAGGTGATCCGTGCGTCCGACCAGCTCGTCACGGGGCAATTCCAGCCTTCCACCGTCACCTGGGAGTAGGTCCCCGAGGTCCCGAAACCGCTGCCGTTGATCTCCAGCGGATACCCGCCGCTCCTGCTGCCTGACGATGGATAGATGGTGTTGATGTGAGGCGGGTAGATCCTCACCACCACGGCCGCCGGGTCGCTCAGGTCGTAATTGGTGACCACGACCCGGTAGCACGCGTAGGCCCCATGCGGCCCCAGCTTCTTCGCGGCTTGCGTGAGCGGGTTCATCATGGCCAGTTCGGTGAGCGTCCCCGGCGGCGAGGTACAGATGTGGGTATCGCCGTAGATGGTGACCTCCTGGGCGTTTCCGTCGGTGCGGAAACTGGCGACCAGGTCCTTCCCCCGGAGTTGGGGTGCGAAGGCGCTGGAGGCGGAGACATCGGCCCGGTCGCTGCTGGCCGGCGGGCGCGACTGCTGGATCGTGACGCCGCTCCAGTCGGTGATCTGGGGAGCAAGGTGGCCGAAGTCCAGTCCCGAGACGGGGGACTCCTGCTGAGTCCAGAACCACTTCCCCCAACCGTCAACGAGCGTCGACATTCCGCCCGACGCGCCCGTCACCTCGGCGAATGTGCCGTAGGAGTCGGACCAGTAGCGGGGGTCGTAGTTCAGGGCCTGATAGGTCTTCAGAATCGACTTCGGGTAGGTCTTTTCCATCCAGATGGCAAAGGACCCGGCGGCATAGCCTTCATCCGTGGAATAGCCGAGATAGAAGCCCCCGGGAACGGACTTGTTGGGCAAGGTCGGGAAGCTCGAGATGTCGGTGCCGAGATCCGCCTGGACCCCCAGCAGCATCCAGGCGATGGCGTTGGCGGACGCCTCGTCGAACCACTTGGCGCTGGCATTGGTGGTCAGTTGCCGCTGGAAGGCGTGCCCCATCTCGTGCGCGACGGTCGTCTTCAGGTTCGCGCCCTGGGAGGTCTTGGCAGGATTGATGGTAATCCAGGGTTGGCCGAAGACGCCGGCGCTGGTCGATCCGTGCTGGCTGGTCCACACCCAGGGCGTGCGGATGCTCAGGGTCAGCCACCCCCCGAACCAGCCGTCCGGCCTGGGCCAACCCTGCGCCACGAGCAGGTCGTAGGTCTGCTGGGCGGTGGTGAAGGTCTCCTGGGCGTAGGCGTCGCTGACATGGCTGCTGCTGGACGGATCGCTGATGTAGTCCACGATCAACTTCCGGGTGTCGTCCGTCAGGGTGGGGTTGGTGTTCTTGGCGGAGTAGACGCCCAACCCGCCCACGATCTTGTCCAGGGTCGTATCGGGTACGGCGGCGGGCTGGGTGCCGGTCGCGGTCCTCGAAGCCGTAGCGACCGCGGGGGCAGGGTCCTCCGGGTAGCGCCGGGCCGGGAGCGTCAGGCGCAGGTGGCCGGAACCGTCGTCTTCCGCCCCGGTCAGCTTGAAATACAACTGTGTCGCCGGGTCGTAGACGCCGAAGTCCGGCGGGCTGAAACGGCCCTCCATCGTGTAGGGCATCTCGATCGTGATCGGCTTGAGCAGCTCGGGCGGGGTCGGATCGATGCCGATGGCCAGGCTGTGCCCGGCGTCGCCGATGGTCGCATCGGCGAACGGCCGGATCTCCGGGTTGTGAGCGCAGCTGACATAATAATATTCGGAGATGTGCTCGGGATCGGTCTGGCGCGCCGGCAGGGCCCCCGGAGGGATCGTCAGGCGGGCGCCACCGCACCCCAGGATGACTCCTTCCCGCGCCAGCGCCTCACCGAAGGCGAACCCGCGGTTGTTGTCGGCGTAGCTCGCCGAATTGTTGCCGGCGGCGAGGACTTCGACCTGGATCGACTGCCCGGTCGTCTGGTTGGCGACGGTGAATGTCCCCGGCTGGTCGAGCAGGACCAGGGTGCTGAAGAGCTGGCCGCTGGCCAGCGCGAAGGGGTGCGCATACTGGTTCAACGTGACGGTGCCGTTCCAGAGGCCGGCGGCGGAGAGGGCTTCATCGCGATAGCTGCCGGCGACCAGGAGCGTGTCTCCCTGCGCCATGGCCAGTCTTCCGTCGCGGACCGGGAGTTCGAAAGCGGAGTTGATGACCGTGGCAGTTCCCGGATGGAGAACCCGGCCGACGGTCAGGGTCAGCCAGGGACTCTGGCGAACGACCCGGCTGTAGAGCTCGTACCCCGAAGCCCGCACGGTGAACGTGTCTCCGGGCTTCATTCCCTTGAAGAGGGTCCAGGGCGGGCGGTTGGCGATCCCCACCGTGTCCCCGGCGGCCATCAGCTCGGTCGTGGCGGTGCCGTTCGGGGTGCTCACTTCGAGGTTCAAGGTGCCCGGGGGATGATCGAGGCTCGCCCGGATCCTGGTGAGATAGGCGCCTCCAAGGCGCCACGGAGCCGGGCCGTATTCCTGGGTGTGTTCGCTGGGCAGGCCGATGTCGAAGGTGACGACGGGGACGACGATGCCATCGGCCTCGTCGCCCGCGGCGAGAACCAGCGGGGTGGGTTCCAGGACGGTGAAATCGGCGGGCTGGCTCCAGCGGTCGACGCCGTCGGTTCGTTTCAGCCGCAACGGACCGGTTGTGGCCCCTTCCGGAACCCGCACGGTGATGTAGGCCAATTCCGGATCCCAGTCCGGCCTGATCGTCTCGGGATGGGTGACGGCGCCATTGAAACTGACCAGGATCTTGTCCAGCTCGGCGGGCAGCCCGTAGGCCTTGAGGGTGACCGGGTCCCCGATCCCGCCGGCGTGGGGGTCCGTCAGGACGATCGCGGGTTCACAGGGCATCAGGTTGGTCAGGCGGAAGTACGCGCCCCCGCTCTGGACACCGCGCACCGTCACCCACACCACGGCGTCCTGGTACTTCTTCCAGGCGCAGAAGCCCGTGGGGATGGTCACCGACATCGACTTGTCGCTGACCGAGCCGACCGCGGCGTCGAGGATGTAGCCTCCGGACACGGTCACGCTGACCAGGGAGGCCGTGGTCCCGAAACCGGAACCCTGCAAGGTGGCCGAACTGCCTTCGTCTCCCTCGGTCGGGGAAATGCTGGTCAGTACCGGGGCCGGCCAGGTGCCGGTGCCCCTCAGGATCTCTCCGACCACCGGCGACACCTTGTCGTTGGAGGTGATCCAGAGCAATGCGGAGGACTCGGTCAGCTCCCGCGGGGTGTAGGTGACCTTGATGGTCAGCGTCTTGTTGGGTGAGACCGAGGAAGGCAGCTTCACCTTTCCGAGGACGAAAGGACCGCCGCTGCCCCCGTCGAACTGCAGCCTGGTGATCTTGAGTTTCGCCTTGCCCACGTTCCTGATCGTGAACGATCTGGTGATGGAGGAATCCAGATTGACGCTGCCGAACTCCAGCTGGGGGGTGGGCAGGGAGATCACCGGTGACTTGACCAGCTTTGTGGCGAGCACGGCCGAAGCAGCGGGGCAGCGGGGGTCGCCGCCCGCCCAGACGACCGTCTCGCCGTCCGCAGCGAGGGCCGGAATCGAAACGGCGCCCGGCGAGGCCGGCAGGGAACTCGAGATCCAGCCGTTCGCTTCGCGGCGGGAAGTCATGACCATGTCGTCGACGCTGAACACGACCGTCGAACCGGCCGCATCGACTCCGGCGGGGCCGGTGTCCTGCTCCAGGAAGGCGGAGGGCCCTCCGATTCGCCGGAGCCGGTGAGAGGCCCCTTCCCGGGAGACCACGAACAACTCCTTCACCTTCTTCCCGTCACGCGCCGTGATCCGCCAGACGAAGGCGGTCGAGCCGTCTGCGGAAAGTGCGGGCCACAGCAGTGCCCCGCCCGTGGCCGCCGTCCCGCGCCATTCCGAAACCGTCCACCCTCCCTCGACGGCCTGCGCGAGCACCAACCGGTTCCGCTGAACGAAGACCAGGCTCTTTCCGTCCGGGGCGAGATACGGATGGGAAGCAGGACCCTGCCGCGGATCGGACACGAGTTCCCTTTCCCCCCAGCCCACGCCGCTTCGCCGGACGGCATGCACCTGGGGCGAACCGGACGCCTCGCCGATGAACGCCAGGAGCTGGCCGTGCTGGTCGAGGCTCACCCAGGGATGCAGGACGAGAAACGGCAACTCCTGCGGGTCGGCCCAGACCTCTCCCGGGCGGTCGACGGTCCAGATCGCGTAGCCATTCTCCCGACGGTCGCCAGCGATCGCGAGAGTCCGGCCGTCCGCGCTCATCACCGGTCGCGCCACCGTCGCCGCGGGCAGGGAGAGCAGTGTGACGGGAAGGGTCCACTCTCCCCGCTCCCACGCACAGACCCTGAGGTCCGTGACGGGAGCGGCGGCGCTCTGCTCGAGGAAGGCCACCACCTTCCCATCCCCGCTCACCGCCGGATGCGAGAAGCGAGGGGCCCGGGATTCGAACGCCGCGGTCACCACCGGTGACGAGGGGCTGTCGGCGCCGCCCGAATCCTCCTCTGGCTCGACCGAAAGCTGGGCCAGAGAGAACCCAGGAGTGAGCAGGAGAAGTGCCAGGACGCTCAGAATCGCCGCGAAACGGAGCAGAGCCTTCGAACAACCCATGGAGCGACCTCCATGGAAGAAAATAACTCGTAACTGATACGACGTCCGACTATTTTCTCCTCTCGAGGAAAACCAGCGCACCGCCGGATGGTCTGCTCCCTGTCCGCGGTCAAAACGACTCGTAGTCGAGGCGCCTGGAGATCTCGTCGGCGGTATCAGGCGCGCGGGGCGATGAAGAGCACGACCACGCCGCGGCCGAGGTTCGATGCCCGGTGTCGCGTCCCGGCATCGATCACGAACCCCTGCCCCGCGCGCACCTCCATCTCGCCGTCGTCGAGGATGAGGCGGAGCGTCCCCTCCAGCACGCACCCCGCGTGGCCGTTGACGCACCAGTTCGGGTCCTCGAAGCCGGGCTCGAAGCGCAGCAGCGTTGCGCCGCCGAGCGCGCCGAGCTTCTTCTTTTCCAGCGGATGGGCGCCGGGCTGCCAGGGGAGCTTCTCGAAGTCGAGCGTCTCGTGCGCCATCAGGCCTCCCGATTCGCGCGCGGACCCGCCGTCGCGCGGCGCCGCGCCTTCGCCAACCCGTCCAGCGCACGCCGGCCCCACGGCGAGCCGGGCCAGCGCTCCACGATCTCGCCGTACGCCGTTTCCGCCGCGCGCCACTCGCGCCGCTCCTGGTGCCACGCGCCGAGGTCGAGCAGCGACGCGTAGCAGCGCTCGGTCAGCGCCAGGTGCGCCTCGATCTCCTCGCGCGTGAAGCCGCGCTTCGGGGCCTCGCGCTCGATCGCGCCGACCATCTTCCGGAACTGCCGCTCCGCGTGCGGGTCGCGGCGCACGAACAGCGCGTCGGGATCGCCCGCGAGGAACAGCTCCTCGTCGACCTCGCCGCGCGCCTTCGCGTCGTCGAAGAGCGAGGTGCCCGGGTAGTAGGCCAGCGGCGCGACGATTCCGTCCATCAGCCCGGCCGTCTCGAACAGCCGCCGGTTGGCCTCGAGGTCGGCGTCGGTCTGGCCCGGCACGCCGGTGATGAAGTAGGCGCTGGTCTTGATCCCGATCCGCCGGCAGAGGGTCAGCGCGCGCTCGATCTGGTCGGGACGGATCTCCTTGTTCAGCTCGGCGAGGATCTCCGGCGACGCGGCCTCGACCCCGAACTGCATCTGGTCGCAGCCCGCCCGGCGCATCCAGAGCAGCCGCTCCTCGTCCACCAGGTTGACCCGCGACTGGCAGTTCCAGAGCACGAAGATCCCGCGACGCTGCAGCTCGTCGGCGAGCTGCTTCACGCGGGACTTCTTCGCCGTGAAGGTGTCGTCGCGCAGGCTGAAGAAGTCGATCCCGTGGCGCTTCCAGACCAGCTCGATCTCGTCGACGACCCCGGCCGCGCTGCGGTAGCGCATCTGCCGGCCCCAGAACAGCGGCGTGTTGCAGAAGGTGCAGGCCGCGGGGCAGCCGCGCGAGGTGATGACGATCGGGAACTGCTCCCCGGGCGCGACGCCGTGCAGTTCCTCGTAGCGCTCGGGCGGGTGAAACGGATCGAGGTCCTCCGCCGGCGGGGCCTCGGGAGTGCGCCGGACCGCGCCGCCGTCGAGCCACGAGAGGCCGGGGATGTCGTCGAAGCGGCGCGAGCCCTCCGCCAGCCGGCGCGCGATCGCCAGCATCGGGTCTTCCCCCTCGCCGCGGACGATCAGGTGCGGCGCCGGCCCGCGGGCGAGGATCGGTTCGTCGAGGTGCGTCGCCTGCGGACCGCCGGCGACGCGCAGCGCACCGGGCACCGCTTCGTCGGCCGCCCGGTAGAGCCCGGCCGCCGACGCGTGATTGAAGGTGAAGTGCGAGACGCCGATCGCGTCCGGCTGCAGGGCGGCGAAGGTGGCGCGGACCTCGTCCCAGGACCGGCCGGTGAAGTTGTGGAGCCGCGAGTCGAACCCGTGGGCCCGGAGATAGCCGTGGATCGTCATCACGCCGTACGGGACGATCCGCGAGAAGACGTCCCCGGCGTGGGGGTCATCGGCGCGGTAGCACAGGACGATGCGCGGCGCGGCGCTCACGAGCGGCCTCCCGGCTGCGGACGGGCGGTCAGCCTACACCGGTGGGCGGGGTTTCGCGGGACGGGCTCCGCGGCGACAATAACCCGTTACTTCCCCCTGCCTGAGGAGCACCCCCCCATGACCCCGTCCGCCCCCGCCGCCCGTCGCGCGCCCCGCGCCGGGGCCTCCCCGATCGCCTCCCCGCCCCTCGTCCTCGCGCTGCTCGGCCTCCTGCTGCTGCCGGCCGGGACGCCTGCCTGGGCCGCGCCCCCCGCCGCCGCCCCGCAGGCGCTGGCGATGCAGCCCGACCTGCACGGCGACCTCGTCGCCTTCGTCCACGCCGAGGACATCTGGACCGTCCCGGCGTCGGGCGGCGTCGCCCGCCGAATCACCTTCCACGAGGGGGAGGAGAAGGCCCCGAAGTTCTCGCCGGATGGCCGGCTGATCGCGTTCACCGCGGAATACGACGGCAACACCGACGTCTACGTGATGAACACCGAGGGGGGGAACATCACGCGGCTGACCTGGCACCCGGGTCCGGACGAGGTGGTCGGCTGGCACCCGGTCAGCGGCAAGGTGCTGTTCCGCTCCGGGCGCGACTCCTACAGCCGCTTCCAGCGGCTCTTCCTGATCGCGCCGGACGGGTCGGGTCTCGAAGCGCTCCCGCTGCCGGAAGCCGGCTGGGGCGCCTACAACGCCGACGCCTCGCAGATCGCCTACACCCGCGTCGCGACCGAGGACCGGACCTGGAAGCGCTACCGGGGTGGACTGGCGCCCGACCTCTACCTCTACGACTTCCGCACGGGAACGGACCGCCAGCTGACGAGCGCGCGCGGGACCGAGCGCTTCCCGATGTGGCTCGGCGACACGCTCTACTACGAGGCCGACCCGGACGGCGTGCTCAACCTGTTCGCCCTCGATCCGAAGACCGGCCAGAGCCGGCAGCTGACGCGCTACACCGACTACGACATCGGCCGTCCGTCGGAGGGGAGCGGGAAGATCGTCTACGACCGCGCCGGGGGGATCGAGATCTTCGACCCGGCGACCGGGCAGGCGAAGGCCGTCCCCTTCCAGGTCCTCGCCGACTCGCCCGAGGCACGCCCGTATCTCAAGAACGTCAAGGATTGGATCACCGGGATCGGGCTCTCGCCGGACGGCAACCGGGCCGTGGTCGTGGCGCGCGGCGAGATCTTCACCGTTCCTCGCGAGAAGGGCGTGATCCGGAACCTCTCCCAGGACTCCGGCACGCGCGACAAGGACGCCACCTGGTCGCCCGACGGCAAGCGGATCGCCTTCTTCTCCGACCGCACCGGCGAGTACGAGATCTTCGTGATCGACCCGCTGGGCAAGCAGCCGCCGGTCCGGCTGACGACCCACAAGGACGGCTACCGCTTCGCACTGCGCTGGTCGCCGGATTCGAAGAAGCTGGCTTTCACCGACCAGACCCTGACGCTCTCGTACATCGATGTCGACACGAAGGCCGTCACGAAGGTCGACAAGGCGGAGTACGAGGCGATGGACCTGGCGATCGATGCCAAGCCGGTCTTCGACCACGCCTGGTCGCCCGACTCGCGCTTCCTCGCCTACACGAAGATGGGCGCGGACCTGGTCAACAGGGTCTGGATCTACGGGCTCGACACGAAGGAGAAGAACGCCGTCACGGGCGGCCCGCTCGAGAGCTTCGGGCCGGTCTTCTCCGAGGATGGCGAGCACCTCTTCTTCGTCAGCAACCGCCGATTCGACCCGACCTACAGCGACATGGACTTCGAGCTGGTCTACAAGAAGGTCGCCGGGATCTACGCGCTGGCGCTGAATGCCAGCGCGAAGCCGCTCTTCCCGCCGCAGACCGGCGACGAGGAGCCGGCGGTCGAGAAGCCGGATGAGAAGGCCGGAAAGAAGCAGGACGAGGCCGCCAGGAAGGACGAGGCCGCGAAGCCCGCGCCGAAGACGGTCGTCGACTTCGCCGGGATCGAGGGACGGGTCGAGCCGCTGCCGCTGCCGCGCGGCAACTACCGCCGGCTCGGGGTGGCGGGCGGCCTGCTCTTCTATCTCGACGGCGACGAGGGGGACTTCAACCGCTTCGACATCCGGGAGCCGGGCGCGCGCGCGCTCAAGGCGTTCGACCTCGCGAAGCGCAAGCCGCGCACCATGCTGGAATCGGTCGAAGACTACGCCCTGTCGGCCGACGGCAAGCGGCTGGCCTGGCGCAAGGGGAACGAGATCGGCATCGTCGACAGCTCGGCCGAGAGCGCCAAGGCCGAACCGCTCGACCTCTCCGGCCTGACGATGCAGCTCGATCCGCGCGCCGAGTGGAAGCAGATCTACCGCGAGGTCTGGCGCATCGAGCGCGACTATTTCTACGACCCCGGGATGCACGGCCTGGACTGGGCCGCGACCGGCGCCAAGTACCAGCCGCTGATCGACGCCGCAACGAGCCGCGCCGAGGTCCGCTGGGTGATCGGCGAGCTGATCGGCGAGCTGGCGACCTCCCACACCTACGTCTTCGGCGGCGACCGGCGGCGGCGGCCGGACCGGGTCGCGACCGGAATGCTGGGGGCCGACCTCGTCGCCGACCCGGCGAGCGGCCGCTGGCAGATCAAGCGGATCCTGCGCGCGCCGGACTGGACCGACGGCAACGTCCCGCCGCTGGCGGCGCCGGGAGTGGACGTGCGCGAAGGGGACTTCCTGCTGGCGGTGGACGGACGCGAGGTGACGACGGCGCGCGAAGCCTACGCCGCATTCGAAGGGCTGGCCGGGAAGCCGGTGCGGCTGACCGTGGCGGCGGACCCGCAGGGAAAGACCACGCGCGAGGCGGTCGTCGTTCCCTCGGGCGACGAGTCCACGTTCCGCTACCTCGACTGGCTGGAGCGCAACCGCAAGGCGGTGGACGAGGCCTCGGGCGGGAAGATCGGCTACCTGCACCTCCCGGACACCTTCACCGGCGCGGCGGAGATGTTCCCGCAGTACTGGTACGGACAGACGCAGAAGGACGGGCTGATCGTCGACGGCCGCTTCAACGCCGGCGGGCTCGATCCCGACCCGTTCCTCAACCGGATGAACCTGCCGATCCTCTACAACTGGACGCGCCGCTACACCCACGACTACTCGACGCCGCTGGTCGCGACCCAGGCCCACAAGGCGCTGCTCACCAACCGCCAGGCCGGCTCCGGCGGCGACATGCTGCCGGCCGAGTTCCAGCTCAAGAAGATGGGCCCGGTGATCGGCACCCGGACCTGGGGCGGCCTCGTCGGGATCTCGATGTTCACGCCGCTCGTCGACGGCGGCGGGATCACCGCGCCCGACTACCGCGTCTACTCGACCGACGGCAAGTGGGTGATCGAGAACGAAGGGGTCCAGCCCGACATCGTGGTCGACATCGACCCGGCCGGGATGCAGCGCGGCGTCGACGCCCAGCTGATGAAGGCGGTCGACTACCTGATGGAGAAGATCCGGACCGAACCGCCGCAGAAGCCGCCGCGGCCGCCGGCGCAGACGACCCGGTAGCGTGCGGGGACAGCAACCGTTAGCCGGTAAGCCGGCCGAATCGGGGACAGCAACCGTAAGCCGGTAAGCCCCCGGGAGGTCGACACCGGTCGGCCAAAGGCAGCCACGGGCGGACACCTGCCGCCTCGGTTAAGCTGTCCCCCTTTTTGCTGGCTAACCGACTAACGGTTGCTGTCCCCGTCGAGGTGTCGATGCCCGAGTTCATCTACGTCATGAAGGACCTGCGCAAGGTCGTCCCGCCCAACCGCGAGATCCTCAAGGGGATCTGGCTGTCGTTCTTCTTCGGCGCGAAGATCGGCGTGCTGGGCGCCAACGGCGCCGGGAAGAGCTCGCTGCTGAAGATCATGGCGGGGCTCGACCCGCAGTTCAACGGCGAGGCCTTCTCGGCCAAGGGGATCAAGGTCGGGATGCTGCAGCAGGAGCCGCAGCTCGACCCGTCGAAGTCGGTCCTCGACAACGTCCGGGAAGGGGCCGCCGACAAGCTGGCGCTGATCGACCGCTACAACGCGATCTCCGACCGCTTCGCCGAGCCGCTCGAGGCCGACGAGATGGACAAGCTGCTCGCCGAGCAGTCCGACCTGCAGGACAAGATCGACGCCCAGGGGCTGTGGGACCTGGACCAGAAGGTCGAGATGGCGATGGACGCGCTGCGCTGCCCGCCGGGCGAGGCCGAGGTCGCGAAGCTCTCCGGCGGCGAGAAGCGCCGCGTCTCGCTCTGCCAGCTGCTGCTCTCCCAGCCCGACCTGCTGCTGCTCGACGAGCCGACGAACCACCTCGACGCCGAGTCGGTCGCCTGGCTCGAGCACCACCTTGCCCAGTACCCCGGCACGGTCGTCGCCGTCACGCACGACCGCTATTTCCTCGACAACGTCGCCGGCTGGATCCTCGAGCTCGACCGCGGCCAGGGGATCCCCTGGGAGGGGAACTACACCTCCTGGCTCGAGCAGAAGAAGAACCGCCTGGCGCAGGAGGAGAAGGCCCAGATGACCCGCCAGCGCACCCTCGAGCGCGAGCTGGAGTGGGTGCGGATGTCGCCGCGCGCGCGACAGGCCAAGGGGAAGGCGCGACTCAACGCCTACGAGAAGCTGGTGGAGCAGGAACAGCAGAAGCTTCCCGAGTCGGTCGAGATCTACATCGCCCCGGCACCGCGCCTGGGCGACGTCGTGATCGAGGCGGAGCACCTCAACAAGGGCTACGGCGACAACCTGCTGATCGAGGACCTGACGTTCAAGCTGCCGCGCGGCGGGATCGTCGGGGTGATCGGTCCCAACGGCGCGGGAAAGACGACCCTCTTCCGGATGATCACGGGACAGGAGAAGCCGGACGGAGGGACGCTGCGCGTCGGCGACACCGTCAAGCTGGCCTACGTCGACCAGAGCCGCGACGTGCTCAAGGACGAGATGTCGGTCTACGACGCGATCTCAGAAGGGCAGGAGAACCTCGAGATCGGCGGCCGCACGATCAACGCGCGCGGCTTCGTCAGCTCGTTCAACTTCCGCGGCGCCGACCAGCAGAAGAAGCTGGCCACCCTCTCCGGCGGCGAGCGCAACCGGGTCCACCTGGCGCGGATGCTCAAGTCGGGGTCCAACGTCCTGCTGCTCGACGAGCCGACCAACGACCTGGACGTCGACACGCTGCGCGCGCTCGAGGACGCGCTGCTCGACTACGCCGGCTGCGCCGTCGTGATCAGCCACGACCGCTGGTTCCTGAACCGGATCGCGACCCACATCCTGGCCTTCGAGGGGGACAGCCAGGTCACCTGGTTCGAGGGGAACTTCGACGACTACGAGGTCGACAAGAAGCGCCGGCTCGGCGCCACGGCGGACCAGCCGCACCGGATCAAGTACCGCAAGTTCACGCGCTGAGCGCCGCGATGCGTCGCGCCGCGCTGCTGGCCGCCGTCTGCGCCCTGTCCGCCGCCGCGGCAGCCTGTGGCGGCGCAGGATCGCCGGCCGGACCGGCGACGATCGTCCTGGTCTCGATCGACACGCTGCGCGCGGACCGCGTCGGCGCCTACGGCCGCGCCGGGGCCGGGACCCCGGCGATCGACCGCCTTGCCGCGGAGGGGGTCCGCTTCGACCGCGCCCAGACGACCGCCCCGCTCACCCTCCCCGCCCACGCCTCGATGCTGACCGGCCGCTCGCTGCCGGCGCACGGCGTGCTCGCCAACGGCGGCTTCGCGCTGCCCGATTCGATCCCGACCGTGGCCGGGGCGCTGCAACGGGCGGGATTCCGCACCGGCGCGTTCGTCTCGGCGCCGGTCCTCGCCCGGCGCACCGGCCTGGCCCGCGGCTTCGACACCTACGATGACCGGATTCCGCGGACGCGGAGCGGCGCCGCGCACTGGGAGGAACGAGCCGGTCCCGACACCGTCACCGCGGCGCTGGCCTGGCTCGCGATGCAGGGCGAGGCGCCGGTCTTCCTGTTCGTCCACCTCTTCGAACCGCACCGCCCCTACGCGCCGCCGGCGCTGTTCGCCGCGCAGCACCCGGGCGATCCGTACCAGGGCGAGGTGGCCGCGGCCGACGCTGCCGTCGGCCAGCTGCTCGAGGGCCTCTCCGCGCTGAACCGCGGCGGGCGCGCGCTGGTCGCCGTCGTCGGCGACCACGGCGAGGGGCTCGGCGACCACGGCGAGCCGACTCACGGCGTCTTCCTTTTCGAGACGACGATGCGCGTCCCGCTCGTGCTCTGGGGGCCGGGCTTCGGCATCGCCGGCGGGACGGTCGAGCGCGCGCCGGTGAGCGTCGCCGACCTCGGACCGACGCTGGTCGAATTCGCCGGCGCCCCGGCGCTCGACGCCGTCGACGCGCTCTCGCTGGCACCGGCCGCGCGCGGCACCGCGCCGCTGCCGAAGGACCGCGGCGTCTTCGCCGAGGCCCACGTGCCGGCGCTCGAGTACGGCTGGTCGGGGCTGCGCGCGATCGTGCGCGGCGCCGATAAGCTGATCGAAGCGCCGCGCGCTCAGCTCTTCGATCTCGACGCCGATCCCGGCGAGGCGCGTGACCTCGCCGCGCGGCGCCCGGATGCGGTGCGCTCCGCGTCGTCGGCGCTCGACGCGCTGCTGCGCCGGGCGGCGGCAATCGCCCCCGCTGCGACGGCCTCCGCCGCCGCGCTGCCCGAGGCCGAGCGCGAGTCGCTGCGCGGCCTCGGCTACGCCGCGAGCGGCCGGCGCGGCGACGGCGGCCCGCTCGTCGATCCGCGGAAGCCCGATCCGCACGACCGCGTCCCGTTCCTCGCCCGCTTCGACGAAGCGGTTGCGCTGACGCAGGGGGGCCGGCCCGGCGACGCGGCCGCGCTGCTGGCGCCGCTCGTCGACGCGGAGCCGGCGAACCACGCCGCGCTCTTCGAGTACGGCCAGGCGTTGATCCTCGCCGGCGACCTGCCGCGCGCGCGCGTGGCCTTCGAGGCGCTCGTCGCCGCGCACCCGGACTCGGCGACCGGCTGGCTCCGGCTCGGCCAGCTGCTCGACCGGGCGGGCGACGCGAAGCGGGCCGAGGCCGCCTATCGGCGCGGCGCCGCAGCCGATCCGCTGAACGGCGACACCCTGAAGGCGCTCGCCAGCCTGCTCGCCGACCAAAGGCGCTACGACGAAGCGATCGCCGCGGCCGAGTCCGCGCTGGCGCTCGATCCGGAGGATAAGGGGATCCAGCGCGACATCGAGACCTGGTCAGCGGCGGGGGCTGCGGCGACGGGCCCGGCGAATCGCTGACTGCGCGGCGCCGGACAAGGGTTTGACTGGCCCCGCGTCCAGGACCCGGGAATCCCGCGTGGGCGACAGCCCCCCGCGCGTTCTCGCGGTCGCGGCACCGATCGCCCTTACCCTCGGCCCCAGGAGCGACGCCGATGTCGGACCACGGGACCAGCGGACCTCACGGCACGCGCGCGAACGGCGGCCTGACGTACGCGGACTACGCCGCGCTCCCCGACGACGGGCAACGCTACCAGCTCGTCGAGGGGGAACTCGTCATGACGCCGTCGCCGACGCGGTGGCACCAGCTCGTGATCGGTCTCATCCATGCCCGCCTCCACGAGTTCGTGGAGCGGCACGGCCTCGGCGAGGTGCTCATGGCCCCGCTCGACGTCGTGCTGGACGACCACAACGTCCTGCAGCCCGACGTGCTGTTCGTCTCCCATCAGCGCGACGCGGCCCTGACCGACGCCAACATCCAGGGCGCGCCGGACCTCTGCGTCGAGGCGCGGTCTCCCGGGACCGAGCGCCTCGACCGGCTGCGGAAGCTGGCGCTCTACGCGCGCTTCGGCGTCCCCCATTACTGGATCGTCGACGTTCGCGCGCGCTCGATCGAGGAGTACACGCTGGGCGGGGAGGTCTACCGCGTGAGGAGCGTGACCGGCTTCCTCGACGAGTTCCGCCCGGCCGCACCCGCCGGGTTCGTCTTCCGGCTCGATCAGGTCGCCCTTCCCGCGCCCCCGGACCGCACGGAGTAGGCCGGCCCGCGCCGCGCGATGTAGATCACCAGCAGCACGGCGACCGCCCCGAGCCCGAGCGCCAGGCCGATCCAGATCCCGGGGAGTCCCCAGCCCAGCCCCGGCAGCCCCCAGGCCTCGCCGCGGAACGCGAGAAAGACCGCGAGCGGCAGCCCCAGCACGTAGTAGCCGAAGAAGTTGAACCAGGCCGCGGGCCGGGTGTCGCCCAGCCCGCGCAGCACGCCGCCGCCGACCGCCTGCGTCCCGTCGAAGACCTGGAACGCCGAAGCGATCGGGAGGATCGCCGCCGCGAAGCCGATCGTCGCGGTCGCGCCGGCCGGCAGGAAGAGCGCCGGGAGCTCGAACCGGAACAGGGTGAAGGCGACGGCGAACAGCGCCATCGCCCCCGCCGCCATCCCGACCGCGACCCACGCCGCGCGCTGCGCTTCGCGCCGGTCGCCCGCGCCGACGAGGTTCCCGACGCGCGTCGAGCTGGCGTGCGAGATCCCGAGTGCCACCATGTACGAGAAGGCCGACAGCTTGAGCACGATCGTGTGCGCCGCCAGCTGGTCGGGGCCGAGCCACCCGGCGAACAGCCCCGCGATCGAGAAGGCCCAGACCTCGAGCCCGAGCTGCGCGCCGACCGGGATCCCGTACTCGAGGATCTCCCGCATCTCCCCCAGGTCGAACGCCGAGCGGCTCCACGGGATCCAGGCCTCGCGGTGCAACGCCAGCGCGACGATGATCCCGGCCATCGCGAGCGGCATCACGGTCCGCGTGATCCCGGTCGAGAGGCCGGAGCCGACCGCGCCCATCGCGGGCGCGCCCAGCTTGCCGTAGATGAAGACCCAGTTCAGGAAGGCGTTCATCACGTTGGCCAGGATCACGACCGCCAGCATCGGCAGCATGATGCCGCGCCCCTGCAGGTACTGGCGCATCGCGACGAAGACCAGGAACGGCGCCGGGGAGAAGATCTGGATCATCGTGTAGCGCTGCGCGACTTCGGCCAGCACGGGGTCCTGCCCGGCGAGGCGCAGGACCGGCCCGGTGACCGCCCAGAGGGCCATCACCGGGAGCGACAGCAGCACCGCCAGCACCACGCCGCGCTGCAGCGCGGAGCCGGCGCGCGCCCCCTCCCCCGCCCCGTGGGCCTGCGACACGATCGGGTCGAGGCCCATCATGACCCCCTGCGCCACGAGCAGCGTGCCGTAGATCCAGAGGTCGCCGAGCGCGACGCCGGCCAGCGCCTCGGGCCCGAGGTGGCCGACCATCCACATGTCGACCAGCCCGAGCGACATCCAGCCGATCTGCGCCAGGACGACCGGCGTCGCCAGCCGCGCGATGACGGAGGTCTCGAGGGCGATGCTGTGGCGGCGGGAGGTCATCGTCGGTGCGTGGCGCCGGAGACGGCTGGGGATTCTATCCCGCGAGCGGGCGCCCGCCCGTGGACCCCCGCCCGGCGGTCGGGGAGAATGCCGGAATGGTCCGACACCCGCGCCGCTTCCGAACGCCTCGTCGGCTTCCTGCTCTTCCTGCCGGTCCCGCTCGTGCTCTGGCTGTTCACGCGCGCACCGCTCGGCATCGGCCCGTCGCTCGCGCTGGGCGTGGTGATCATGCTGACCCACCGGCTCTACGCCCGGCCATGGGCGCTGGCGCGCGCCGAACGGCGCTGCCTGTGGTGCGGCGGTCCGGCGCCGGCCGACGCGCTCTTGGTCGAGGTCGTCGAGCCGCCCGGGCGGACGGCCTGGCGCGCCTGCTCGGCCCCGCACGCCGACCGGCTGCGGCGTACGCTCGGCTGGGCCGCGCGCCACCGGCCGCTGGTGCTGGGTGGGATCGGCGGGGCGATCCTGGCGCTGGTGATCGGCGGCCCGCTCGCCGCCCGCGGGGGACTCGGACCGGTCACCGTCCCGGATCTGTCGAGCGCCTTCCGCACGCTAGTCGCGCTGACCGTTCTGCCGCTCGCGCTGATCGGCCCGTTCTCGCGCGACCCGGGACCGGAGCCGCCGCGCGTCCCGTTCCCGGTGCACATCCAGGCGCTGATCGGGACCAACGCCGTGATGTGGCTGTTCCGCGTGGTGGGCGCGATCTGGCTGGCCCAGGGACTCGTCTACTGGATGTCGGAAGCGGCCCGGGGCCGGTGACCCGCGAAGGGTCACCGGCCCCGGCGCCTTGGGACGGGATCGCTCAGTCAGCGCTCCCTGCGGCGTTCGCCGCGACGATGCGGTAGTACACGAGGCCCGATACGGGCGCTCCCGCCTCCTCGCGGTACTCGGTCGTGTTCACCAGTGCGACCTCGACCAGGTTCTGCGGGTCGGTGCCGCGGTAGACGTGGTAACGGTCGGCCGGCCCGTGCGCGAGGTCGGCAACCGGCGGCTTCCAGGTCAGGACGGTCTCGGCCCCCAGCCTCTCGACCAGGAGCTGCGCGCCGTCGATCGGGAGCGGCGGCGCGAGGGCGCCGCCTGCGATCGTGAACGGCGCCTCGGAGTCGTCGCTGCCGAGGAGCGTGCCGCGGGTGTCGTAGGAGAGGATCCGGACGAGCGCGTTCGCCGTCGCGGGCCCGCTCGCCGGCCAGTCGAAGGAGGTTCCGATCAGCTGCGTGGCGAGCGTCTCCCAGGTGGCTCCGCCGTCGCGCGAGAGCTGGACCGTGTAACGGTGCGCGGTCTCGCTGGAGGACTCGTTCCAGCGGATCGGCACGGACTGGCCGGACAGGAAGAAGGCGCCCGGGACCGGCATGTACTGGTCCGGGTCACCGGTGCGGATGTAGGCGGTCCCGCGGAACCACTGGATGCCTTCCACCTCGCCCATGATCGTGACCGGGATCATCATCCCTTCGGCGAGCGTGGTCTTGAGCAGGCTCCAGTCGAACCAGAACGTGACCTCTTCGATCCCGTTGTGGTTGTCGTCGGTGTAGTAGGGCGCCGGGTCCGCCAGCGCCGGGACCACGTCGTTCATCACGACCGAGGAGAGCAGGATGTCGTGCGGGTTCAACCCGGCCGGCAGCTCGATCGTCATCCGCACCCGGAAGATGCCGGTATCGGCGAAGCGGATCACCTTCGGCACGAACTCCGTCAGCGTCGGCTCGATCACGCCGACGTTGACGAAGACGGGGACTTCGACGAGCGGGTTGTAGGGGTCGTTGGAGCGCAGCTGGATCGTCCCCTCGTGCATCCCGTCCTCGAGGCCGGCCACGTCGAGCAGCACGCTCACGTCCTGGCTGCCGCCCTCCGGGACCGTCCCCGCCTCGGGCGCGATGTGCAACCACTGCGGGATGTTCTTGAATTCGATCGCCATCTCGCTGTGGACGTAGTCCTGGTTGAACACGACGGTCAGGCCGTCGCTCTTTCCGGCGTCCTGGATCCCGATCGTGCCCGAGTTGAGCAGGCCGCTCATGCTCTTGTACTGGAGCAGGACCCGGCCGTTCGGGAAGAGCTGGATCTGGAAGGTGAAGAGCGACCCCGAGGTCAGGCGCTCCACGTTGTTCCACTGGACGATGAAGCGCGAGCCGTCCGACCAGGTGAAGACCTTGCCGGTCGTCCGCATGTGCAGGTCGTCCCAGAACGCCGCGATCAGGTTCTCCGGGACCGCCGTGCCGGTGTTCGGCAGCGGCTGGTTGGTGTAGGCGGTCAGGCTGGAGGTGAAGGAGAGCCAGCCGTTCGTGCAGACGCTCGCGGTGGTGAAGGAGTTCCCGTAGAAGGGGAACGAGATCCCGAGCGGAACGCTGAGCGCCGTCTGGTCGTCGCCGGTCAGCCCGGTCAGCTGCGTGCCGATCGCGCTGATGTCGAACCAGTCGTAGGCCGGGCCGCCGGCCTCGTCGGAGTCGACCCAGCGGTAGCCGAAGAGGTCCGGGCCGCCGGTGCCGAGTGATCCTTCGCGCGTGTCCGCCTGTCCCTTCTCCAGCTCGAGGTAGGTGCCGGGCGTGACGCTGGCCGCGATCGAGATCAGGTTCGTGCCGCCGTCCCAGACCAGGTCCGAGCCGCCGGCGTTGGCGATGTTGAGGAGCTTCGTCCCCTGGCCGCCCGGCGGGAGCGCGGCGTGGATCTCGGGCGGGGTGGCGTGGATCTCGGGCGGCCAGAGCCCTTCGCCCTGGAGCGGGACGATGACCGCGGGCTCGTCCGGATCGTCGCTGACCAGCGTCAGCGCGCCGGACCGGGTCCCCTCGTCGAGCGGCAGGAAGCTGACGGTGACCGGGATCGAGCCGCCCGGCCCGAGGTCGACCGGAGGCGTGAGCCCCGCGGCCTGGAACTCGCCCTCGACCGTCAGGCCCGTGATGTGCAGCGTGTCGCTGCCGGTGTTCCGGACGCTCAGCACCTGCTGGCTGCTGAACCCGACGAAGGTCGTCGGGAAGATCATCGACGTCGGCTGCGCGTCGATGTCCGGCGTGCCGATCACGTGGAGCGAAACCGGGACGGCGATCGCCGCGTGGACGGGGTCGTTCGTCACGAGGTCGATCGTCGCGGCGTAGTTGCCCCCCAGCAGTCCCGTCGAGTCGATCGTCACGTCGAGATCGGTCGCCAGGCCGGCGCCGACGGTGCCGGAGGTGGGGGACACGCGCAGCCAGTTGGCCGGCGGCGAGAACTCCACCGCCATGTTGTCGTGGACGTAGGCGGCGTTGTAGACCACCGTCAGGCCGTCGTTCTTGGCGGCGTTCTGGATGCCGATCGTCGCCTCGTTGAGCCGCGTCCCCTGCATGTCGAGGTACTGGTAGACGATCTTGCCGCTCGGATACAGGATCACCTGGTAGGTGTACGGCCCGCCCGAGGAGTAGCGCGGCACCGCGACGTAGGAGACGATCAGGCGGCTGCCGTCGTTGTAGTAGTAGGCGGCGCCGGCGGTGCGGAAGTCCATGTCGTCGTGGAATACGGCGAGCAGGTTCTCCGGCGCCGACGTGCTCGGCAGCTGGTAGTTGGTCAGGCTGGTCGCAGTCGACGTGAACGACAGGAAGCCGTTCGTGCAGGCGCGGAAGGTGTTGAAGGTCTGCCCGTAGAACGGGAAGTCGAAGCCGATCGGGAACGTCCCGAGGTTCTGGTCGTCGGCGTTCAGCGGGATCGGCGTTCCGATCGCCGAGATGTCGACCCAGCCGAAGGCGGGGCCGCCCGGTGCGTCGGAGTCCTTCCAGCGGTAGCCGAACACGTCCGGGCCGCCCGAGCCGAGGATCCCCGGCCGGGTGTCCGCCTCGTCCTTCTTGAGCTCGGGGCTGGAGTCGACGCTCACGACGGCTCCGCTGTCGAGCTGGACGGCGACGGCAAAGGTCAGGTCGGAGCCGCCCTGGTTCGCGAGGTTCAGCGTCCGGTGGACGAGCTCGCCGCTGTTCATCGATTCGGCGAAGTGGTCGGGCGCCCAGACGGCGACCGGCGGGAGGATCGCGTTGCCGGTCACGGGCAGGATCGCGTCCGGCGTCACGGGGTCGTTGGAGAGGACGTGGACCTGGGCGTCGAGCGCGCCCGGGAGCGCCGGGAACCAGCGCAGGTTGAAGAGCCGCGCCTGGCCCGGCTGCAGCGGGAACTCGGCCTCGGGGCTCGCCTCACCGCCCTGCGGGTCCTCGACGAAGAGGCTCGGGTCGCTGCTGTAGACGTTCGCGACGTTGAGCACGTCGGTCCCGTTGTTCACGACCTGGAAGGTCGTCAGGTACGAGTAGCCGGTGTAGCGCGTGCCGAAGGCGTACGAGGTCGGCACCAGGGACACGATCGGGGCGCCGATGACGTGCAGGGTCGCCGGGACCCGCTCCGACGGCTGCGACGGGATGTTGGTCGTCAGGACCACCGCTCCCGTCAGGTCGCCGCCGTTGCGGCTCGTCGAGTCGAACTTGACGTCGAAGGCGAACGAGCCGCCGGGCGGGACGGACGCCTGGTTCGGTGTCACCGTCAGCCAGTCCGGCACGCGGCTGAACTGCACTGCGAGGCCGCTGTGGACGTAGTTCGCGTTGTAGTTGGCGGTCAACCCGATCGTCCGGGTTCCGTCCTGGATCCCGATCGTCGCCGAGTTCAGCGTCCCGGCCATCGTCCTGTACTGCAGCAGGATCTTGCCGCTCGGGTAGAGCTGGACCTGGAAGGTGATCGGACTGCCCGACGGCGAGTACTTCTCGACGTTGGTGTACTGGACGATGAAGCGGGTCCCGTCGTTGAGGTACTTGACGTTCCCGCTCCTCAGGTGCAGATCGTCCCAGAACATCGCGATCTGGTTCTTGGCACCCGAAGTCGACGGCAGGCTGTAGTTCGACAGCCGCGTCGAGGTATCGGTCGTGTCGAAGGTGAGGAAGCCGTTGGTCCCGACCTTCAGGGACGAGAAGTTGCTTCCGTAGAACGGGAAGGTCATCCCCATGCTGATCGCGGCGGAGAGCGCGTCGTCCTGGCTCGAGAACGTGATCGTCGTGCCCGTCGCGCTGATGTCGACGAAGTCGTAGGCCGGACCGCCCGATTCGTCGGAGTCCTTCCAGCGGTAGCCGAACGCGTCCGGCCCGCCCGCGCCTTCGGCGCCCGCGTCGGGCGCGTAGACCAGGCCGGTGCCGTTTCCGCTCGCTCCCTGGTCGGCCGCGGCGGTGACCTCGAGGGTCGATCCGCCGGTGTTGGTGACGGTGAGCTGTCGCGTGACCTGGTAGCCGCTGTAGAGCGTCTCGTCGAACAGCGGCGGATCGACGATCATGATCGGCGCCGCAACGGCGGTTCCGGTCACCGGCACGAGCAGGCTCGGATCGGCGGCGTCGTTGCTCAGGACCGTCAGCGAGCCGCTGAACGGGCCGAGCAGTGTCGGCGTCCAGGTCACGGTGACGTTCTGCGAGCCGTGCGGCGGGACGTCGAAGACGTTCGGCACGGCGGCCAGTTCGGGCGCGCTGGCGGCGATGTCGTTCACGTGCAGGACGTCGGTCCCGTCGTTGGCCACGATCAGCGTCGCCGTGTGCGGGTTGTTGACGAACCGCTCGCCGTACTCGATCGAGGCCGGCTGGACGGAGATGTCCGGCGCGCCCGTGACCTGGCAGCGTGACCTGCGACCGGAATGTCCGGCTGCGCCGGGTCATTGGTGAGGATGCTCACCGTCCCGGGGTAGGTCCCGCCCTCGAGGCCCGAGGCGTTCATGTGGACGTTGATCGGGATCGACTCGCCCGCGTGCAGGCGGCCCGACGACGGCGCCGCCGTCAGCCACTGCGGCGTCGCGGCGATCCGGACGGCGAGGTTGTCGTGGATGTAGGCCTGGTTGAAGGCGACCTGCAGCCCGGCGGTCTTCGAGGCGTCCTGGATCCCGACCGTCGCGCTGGTCAGCGTGCCGGTCATCGTCAGGTACTGGAAGCGTGACCGCTCCGCCCTGGTCGATGATCGCCTGGAACGTGAATGTCCCCGTGCCGCTGTACGGCGCGATCCCGTTCCACTGCACGATCGCCCGGTTGCCGAAGGACTCGAAGAAGATCTTCTGGGTCCCGGCCGGGTTCAGGTCGTCCCAGAACGGCGCGATCAGGTTCTCCGGCGCCCCGGTGTTCGGCAGCGGCTGGTTCGAGTACGAGGTCGCGCTGCTGGTGAACGACAGCCAGCCGTTGGTGCAGACCCGGATCGAGTCGAAGAAGGTCCCGTAGAACGCGACGTTGAAGCCGAGCGCGAGCGGTCCGCTCGTCGCGTCGTCGGCGGTGATGTTGACCGGTGTGCCGGTGGCGGCGATGTCGGTCCAGGAGAAGACCGGGCCGCCCGGCTCGTCGCTGTCCGTCCAGCGGTAGCCGAAGGTGTCCGGCCCGCCGGCGTTTTCCACCACGGGCTCGCCATGGCGCGGGTCGACCTCGTCCTTCCCGAGCTCGAGCGGCTCGGCCGACGGCCTGCGGCTCGCCCACCGCGGGCGGCGGGATCATGAAGTCGAGCGTCCCGACGCCGGTGTTGGTCAGCGTCACGACGTGGTCCGACTGCTCGCCCGTGAACAGCGCGTCCGCGATCGTGAGCGGATCCGCGGCAGCAGTCGGCGGCGGCAGCGTCGAGGCCTCGACGACGTTGGAGAGCGGGCCGACGTTGCCCCACTCGTCGAACGCCTTGATCGCGAAGTAGTAGAGCTTGTTGGCGTCGAGGCCGCGGACCTCCATCTGCTGGATCGTCCCGGCTACCGCCGGCACCGGCTCGTTCCCGGCGCGCGTCGCCGCCGCGAAGTTCCCCTCGTCGATCGGCGACAGCGAGTAGCGGATCTCGTAGTAGGTCGCCGTTCCGGTCAGGCCGTCGTCGCCGGTCGCGGTCCAGGCCAGGCCCATCGTGTTCGAGCCCGGGTCGGCGGCGGCCAGGTCGACGACCCGGCCGGGCGGCACGTCGTCCGGCTCGGCGATCGCGAAGAAGGCGTTGAGCCGGCCGCTGCTGACGACCAGCCCCTGCATCGACGCGATGTGGTCGACCGAGTTGAGCAGCACGCTCTTCATCTGCGCCACCGGGATGTTCGGCGAGATCGAGCGGATCAGCGCGCAGGCGCCGGAGACGTGCGGCGTCGCCATCGAGGTGCCGGAGAGCGAGCCGTAGGTGTTGCCCGGCATCGTGCTCAGGATGTTCGTGCCGGGCGCGGCCAGGTCGACCGAGGTCGGTCCCCAGTTCGAGAACGACGACTTGGCGTCGTTGTGGTCGGTCGCCGCGACCGAGATGATGTTCGGCAGGTCGTAGCTGCTGGGGTAGTGCGGCGAGGTGTCGTTGTTGACGCTGTCGTTGCCCGCCGCCGCGACGAAGGCGATCTCCTGCGCGCCGGCGCGGGCGATCGCGTCGTAGCAGCGTCTGCGAGAAGCCGCCGCCGCCCCACGAGTTGCTCGTCAGGTCGACGCCCATCATCGTCGCGTAGTCGACCGCGCGGACGGCGTTGTCGGTGCTGCCCGAGCCGCCGGCGCTCAGGAACTTGAGCCCCATGATCTTGACGTTCCAGGCCACGCCCGCCACGCCGACCGCGTTGTTTCCCCGGGCCGTGATCGTGCCCGAGACGTGGGTGCCGTGGCCGTTGTCGTCGAACGGGTCGCCGTCGTTGTTGACGAAGTCGTAGCCGTGGATGTCGTCGACGAAGCCGTTGCCGTCGTCGTCGATGCCGTTGCCGGGGATCTCGCCGGGGTTCGTCCAGATGTTGGCGGCGAGGTCGGGGTGGTTGTAGTCGATGCCGGTGTCGATGATGCCGACCACGACGTCGGGGCTGCCGGTCGAGACGCCCCACGCCAGGTCCGCGTCGATGTCGGCGTCGGCCGTGCCGCCGGTCTGGCCGGTGTTGACCATGCCCCACAGCTCGGAAAGGCGCGGGTCGTCGGGGATCACGTCGGCGCGAGCAGATGTAGTTCGGCTCGGCGTACACGACGAGCGAGCTGGCCGAGAGCCGCGCCAGCGCCTCCTGCACGGAGACGCCCGGCGCGAGCCGCCAGTGCTCCGCGCCGGAGAGGAACGCGTGAACCGTCTGGGCTCCCAGTTCGCCCTGCAGGCGGACCCGCTCGGAAGCGGGCGCCCCGGGAAGGAACTTGAGGAGCACTTCTCCATCGACGAAGGCGGGCCCGCTGCCCGGCCCCGTCGAGGACTCGGGCAACATCAGGCACAGGAAAGCAACCAGGAGGATGACCAGCAGTGAAGTGCGTCTCGCCATGACCCCGCCTCTCGCCCGCGCCCGCAGCGCGCGGACGTACTGGTCCGCGGGCGGCCCGCGGACCGTGTTGGACCGGGTGCGACGGAGCCCTTGCTGCTGCGGTGCGAGGGACCCCGCGGTCCTGACCCCAGCTTCCGGTGGTGCCGGTGCGTCTATCCCACTGCGCCGCGGCGCGGCGCCCAGAACGACCCTCCCACAGGCCGACGAAACATCCCCGTTTAGCCCCGTGGGAGGCGGGAAGTCAAGGGCCTCGAGGGGTTTTCGACGTGAATCGAACTTGATGCGAACTCATGGCAGTTTGACGCCTCGGCAGGGCGAGCCGGCGCGTCCGAACAGCTCAGATCTGGTTCGCAAGGTGCCGGGCGCGCTCCATCCTCCGCTCGATCGTCGCGACCCGCCGTGCGTAGCCCGGACTCGCGCTCCCCGGGTGCCACGTCGACGGTTTCGGCAGGCCGGCCGCGAGTTGCGCCGCCTCGTGCGCCGACAGGTCCGCCGCGCTCTTTCCGAAGTAGCGCCGTGCGGCGGCCTCGGCCCCATAGACCCCCGGCCCGAACTCGACGACGTTGAGGTACAGCTCGAGGATCCGTTTCTTGGGGAGCGCGCGCTCGAGCTGCCAGGTGAGCGCGGCTTCCTTCGCCTTGCGCCACGGGTTGCGCGACGGCGACAGCCAGAGGTTCTTCGCCAGCTGCTGCGTGATCGTGGACGCGCCGCGCGGCAATTCGAGATCCTCGCGCGCCTCGGCCAGCGCTTTCTTCAGCTCCGCGACCTCGAACCCCTTGTGGTCGAAGAAACCGATGTCCTCGCCGACCAGCACGGCGCGCTTGAGCTGGTCCGAGATGCGCGCGTAGGGGACGAAGCGGAACGCGACCTCGTCGGGCCGGCCCGCGGCGCGCTGCCGGCGCCGGAACGCCTCCATGAAGGCGGTGTCCTGCGGGTTGGCGGTCGCGAGCGCGGAGACGTCGGGCCAGGTCAGGGCCTGCCAGGCCGCAAACAGCGCGACGGCGAGCACCAGCCCGATCAGGACGCGCCGCAGGAAGCGACGGCGCCGGGTCCGCCGTCCGCTCCCTCCCGGGCGTGCGCCGGTCATCGCGCCCGGTCAGCGCGCAGCGTGCGCGCGCTCGAACGCCTTCGCGAAGCCGGGCATGCTGCGCACGATCGTCTCCTTCGGGACGGTGAAGGAGACCCGCATGTGGCCGGGGCAACCGAAGCCGGAGCCGGGCACCGCGAGCACCCCCTCCTCGGCCAGCAGCTTGACGAACGCCACGTCGTCGGCGATCGGCGTCCGCGGGAAGACGTAGAACGCCCCTTCCGGCTTGACGCAGCGGTAGCCGATCCGGGTCAACCCGTCGTAGACGAGATCGCGCTTCTCCTGGTACGGGGCGATCTCGACGGTCCGGTCGCCGACCTCGGCGACGACCCACTGCCAGAGCGCGGGCGCGTTGACGAACCCCAGGACCCGCTGCGTGAAGCAGCAGGCCTCGAACAGCTCCGCGGCCTCGGGCATGCGCGGCGAAAGGGCCAGGTACCCGATCCGCTCGCCCGGCAGCGCCAGCGCCTTCGACCAGGAGGTCCCGATCACGGCGCGCGTCACCAGCGCCGGCACTTCCGGGGCGCGGATCCCGTCGTACGTGAGCGCCTTGTACGGCTCGTCCACCAGCACCACGATCGGCTGGCCGGCGCGCTGCAGCGCCGCCTCGAGCTCCTCGAAGATCTCCGCGCGGTAGATCACGCCGCTTGGGTTGTTCGGCGAGTTGACGATGATCGCGCGGGTCCGCGGGGTGATCGCGGCGGCGATCGCCGCGACGTCGGGCTGGAAGTCGTCGCGCGTCCGCGCGACGACCATCGCGCCGCCGTGGTTCTGGATGTAGAACGTGTATTCGGCGAAGTACGGCGCGAGCACGATGACCTCGTCGCCCGGGTCCAGCAGCGCCTTCAGGACGGTGTTGAGCGCGCCCCCGGCACCGACGGTCATGATCACGTGGTTCGCGGTGTACGGGAGGCCGCTCGCGGCGGCCAGCCGGGCCGCGATCGCCGCCCGCACCTCCGGGAAGCCCGCGTTCGGCATGTAGGCGTGCCGGTGCGGCCGGGGGGAGGCGAGTTCGCGCTGTGCGGCCTCGATCACGATCCGCGGCGGCTCGACCTCCGGATTCCCGAGCGTGAAGTCGAAGACCCTGTCCTCTCCCCGCTCGGCCTTGAGGCGGGCCCCTTCCTCGAACATCCGGCGGATCCACGAGGCGTGGCCCAGGTTCTCGGAAACACGGCGGCTGACGACCATGGGCGGGACTATACCGTCCCTCAAGTCCCGGCGGCACGGGCCGATACGGGGGGCGTGACCGAGGCGCTCGCTTCGACCCTGACCGTCGACCGTCCGGGCTACAGCCTGTGGTCCCAGGTCATCGGCCTCGACGTGCCGGTGCTCCTGGTGCACCACGCGCTCGGGACCTTCGCCGGCTACAGCGACCCCCAGCTCGGCAACGTCGCCGAGTGGATCGTCGCGCGCGGCTGCCGCGTCGTGGGCTTCGACCTCGCCGGCCACGGCGCCTCCGGCGGACGCGAGTTCTTCCCGGACGCCTACCTCGAGCGCTCGGTCGCCGACGCGCAGGCCGTGCTCGACGCGGCCGCGGTCCCGACGGCAGCCGTGGTCGGGATCGGGTTCGGCGGGCTCGTCGCGCTCAACCTCGCGGCCAGCGCGCCGCGCCGGGTGTCGTGCGCCCTGGTCGACTCGCTGCCCGGCATTCACGAAGCGATCGGCCCCGAACCGTGGCCCGGCCTCAACGAGATGGGACCACGGGCCGGCGCGGCCTTCGGCGAGACCTACCGCAACTACCTGGCCGGGCTCGCCCGGCAGCCGGGCTACCCCTACCTCGCCGGCCGGCCGCACTGCCCCGGGCTGCTGGTCGCCCCCGGCGAGGCCGACGGCCCGGCCGCGATCGCGCTGCACGAGGTGGCGCGCCGCGCCCCGTCGGTGGCGGTGGCGATGGTCCCCGGCTCCGCACCCCCCGCCTGCTGGAGCGCGCCGCGGTTCTTCCTGCTGGAGGCGGAGCGGTTCCTGGCGGCCTACGCCTAGGGCCTACGGTGGGTGCGCCCGGCGCCCCGCGCAGTCGGGACAGGCCCCACCGACCTCCATCCTCAGGAACCGGACCGCGAAACCGGTCTCCTGCTCGAGGCCGGCGCGCAGTTCCGCCATCACGTGACCGGAGAGTTCGAGCACCTTCCGGCAGGTCAGGCAGATCACGTGCGCATGCTCGGTCTCGCGTCGGACCTCGTAGAAGTGGCGATCCCCCTCGAGGTGCAGCAGGTCGAGCTCGTCGACGAGGCCGAGCCCCTTCAGCAGCCCGAGCGTGCGGTAGACGGTCGCGCGGTGGACCGACGGGTCGATCGCCCTGGCGCGCTCGGTGATCACCTCGACGTCGAGGTGATCGCTGGACTCCTCGAGCACGCGGACGATGGCGCGGCGCGGAGAGGTCACGCGGATGCCGGCGTCGCGCATCCGGTCGACCAGCAGGGAGGAGGGGATCGGGCTCACTCTTCTATGTTGCCATCGGGTGCCGGGTGACTTCAAGCTGCGACCGGTACGCGGTAAGATCCCCACCCCTCCCCGGAGCGGCCATGGCCCCCTCCCCTGCCCCCGAGAAGCTCCGGCTCGGCCCGACCCTGCGCGCGCTCCCGGCCGCCTTCTACACCGCCAACCTGATGGAGGTGTTCGAGCGGATGGCGTGGTACGGCTTCTTCGCCGTCTCCTCGAACTACCTCACCGGCCCGGTGGCCGAGGGCGGACTCGGCCTGACCGCCGAGCAACGCGGGGTGATCCAGGCGATCATCCCCTTCCTGCTCTATCTCTTTCCGGTCTTCACCGGCGCGCTGGCCGACCGCTTCGGCTACTTCCGCACCTTCTTCGTCGCCTACACGATCCTGCTGCCGGGCTACTGGCTGCTCGGCCAGCCGCGCGGGTTCTGGGGCTTCTTCTTCGTCTTCCTCGTGGTCGCGGTCGGGGCCGCGCTGTTCAAGCCGCTGGTCGTCGGAACGGTCGCGCGGACCACCGACGCCACGACCGAGTCGCTCGGGTTCGGGGTCTTCTACCTGATCGTGAACATCGGCGGGTTCCTCGGACCGGTCGTCGCCGGCCTGCTGCGCAACGAGTTCGGCTGGCCGGCGGTCTTCAAGGCGTCGTCGCTCTGGATCGGGCTCAACTTCGTCGTGCTCTTCCTCTTCTACCGCGAGCCGAAGGCCGGCCACGAGCACGACCGTCCGGCGAGCACCGGCGAGAAGCTGCGCGGCGCGGTCGACGACATGGTCCGGGTCATCGGCAACGGCCGCCTGTTCGTGACCTCGCTGGTCGGGCTGGTGCTGCTGATGCTGGCCGGCGGCGACTGGATCTCGTGGCGGCTGTGGGCGGGCCTGACCGCGGCGTGGGTCGGCGGGAACCTCCTGCTCGACACCGTGCTGCGCCGGCGCGGGCCGTCCGGCGGCACCGGCGGCACCGGACGGGGGATCCTGGCCCCGATGCGGATCGGCGACGGGGCGTTCGTGGTCTACCTGCTGCTGGTCGCCGGCTTCTGGGCCGTCTACGAGCAGCTCTTCATCACCCTGCCGGAGTACATCCGCGACTTCACCAACACGGACGACATCCTGATCGGGCTGCGGGGCGGGGCCGAGGCGCTGGGGCTGTCGGGAATGGCAGGCCGCATGGACGGCCTGCTGGCCCAGGGGTTCAAGGTCAACCCGGAGTGGATCGTCAACGTCGACTCCTTCGCGATCATCCTGCTGCAGATCCCGATCTCGGCGATGCTGTCCCGCGTTGCGCCGTTCCGCGCGATCGTCGCCGGCACGCTCGTCACCGCCGTCGCGATGGTGGTGAGCGCCGGGGCCACGACCGGCTGGATCGCCTGCCTCGCGGTGCTGATCTTCTCCTTCGGCGAGATGACCGCGTCGCCCAAGACCTTCGAGTACGTCTCGACCGTCGCACCCAAGGACAAGAGCGCGCTCTACATGGGCTACTACTTCGTCTCGACGGCGCTGGGCAACCTCTTCGCCGGGCTGCTCTCCGGCCAGGCCTACGGCAAGCTGGCGCGCGACATGCGGCGCCCCGACCTGATGTGGCTGCTGTTCGCGCTGATCGCCGTCGTCACCGCCGGCGCGCTCTGGATCTACGACCGGCGGGTGATCCGGCCACGGGCGGCGCAGGCCGCCGCCGCCGCGGGTTAGAATGGCGCCGGCCCCGGGAGACCCGATGCGTCCCGACGAGATCCGCGCGATCGCCGACGAGCACCAGCAGGCCGTGCAGCGCTTCTTCGCGCGGCACGCGGAGGAGATCGCGCGGGCGGCGGAGCTGCTGAGCGCCGCGCTGGGCCGGGGCGGAACGGTCCTGCTCTGCGGGAACGGCGGCTCCGCAGCCGACGCGCAGCACATCGCGGCCGAGCTGACGGGGCGGTTCCTGCGCGAGCGTCGCGGGCTGCCGGCGATCGCGCTGACCACCGACACCTCGGCGCTGACCGCGATCGGCAACGACTACGGCTTCGACCGCATCTTCGCGCGGCAGATCGAGGCGCTCGGCCGGCCCGGCGACCTGCTGGTCGCGATCACGACCTCCGGCGCCTCGCCCAACGTGCTCCAGGCGATCCACGCGGCGCGCGCGCGGGAGATCGCGGTGATCGGCCTGCTCGGCCGCGATGGCGGCGCGGCGCGTGCGCTCTGCGACGTCGCGCTGGTCGTCGAAGACGGCGTCACGGCGCGGGTCCAGGAGGTTCACATCCTGGTCGCGCACATCCTCTGCGAGGCGGTCGATCGCGCCTTCGCCGGGCCGCGCGAGGAGTGAGCCGCGCCGTCCCGGCCGCGCGCATCCGCGCGACGGACCTCTACGACCTCGCCGTCTGCCCGCACCGGATCGCGCTCGACCGGCGCCTGCCGCGGGACGCGCGCACCCCGCCGAGCGCAGCGACCGAGCGGCTGCTCGAGCACGGGCTGGTGCTCGAGGCGGAGGTCGCGGCGACGCTCGGCTACCCGCAGCCGGAGTACGCGCCGGGCGACTTCGCCGAGGGGACACGGCGGACCCGCGCGCTGCTCGAAGCGGGCGTGCCGGGCGTCTACCAGGCGGTCCTCTTCGACGGCCGGCACCTGGCGATCCCCGATCTGCTCCGGCGCGTCGAGGGGGCCTCCGCGCTGGGCCCGTTCCACTACGAGCCGGGCGACGTCAAGGCCGGGCTGACGCCCCGGGCCGACCACGTGCTGCAGGTCGCCTACGGCGGGAAGCTGCTCGCCGCGCTCCAGGGTCGGGCTCCGACACACGGCTTCCTGGTGCTCGGCGACCGGCGCGAGGAGCGCTTCCCGCTCGATGAGCTGCAACACGTGCTGGCCTCGGCGGTGGCGCAGGTCGAGGCAATCGTCGAGTCGGACGGCGACGCCGGGGCCGGGGAGACGTTCGCGTTCCTGGGCCCGGGCTGCGCCGGCTGCCGCTGGCGCGGCACCTGCATCCCGCAGCTCGTCGCGGGCGACGACCTCTCGCTGGTCGACGGGATGACGCGCACCCGGCACCGCGTGCTGCGACGCCACGGCGTGGCGACGGTCCGCGCGCTGGCCGCGCTCGATCCCGCGGCGTGGCGCGCCGCGGGGCGGCCCCCGCTCGGCCTCGATCTGCTGACGCGACAGGCCGCGGCGCTGGCCGGCGGCGGGGTCGCGTCGGCCGGCACGCTCGACCTGCCGGCGCTTCCGGCGGGTGCGGTCCTGGTCCACCTCGAGCGCGACCCGCTGGCCGCCGACGAGGTCGTGCTGGCAGCCTGGGCGGGATGCGACGCGCGCGGTGCGGCCGGCCCGGCAACGGTGCGCGTGCTGCTGACGGCCGCGGAACGGGCGGCGGCGGCGCGCGAGCTGGCGGCGCTTCTCGAGCGCACGCCGCGGCCCGTGCTGCACTTCGGCACCGCGGTCGCACACGCGTTCGATGCGCTGGGCGAGGCGGCGGGAACCGATCCGCAGCGGCAGGCGGCGCTGGCCGCGCACCTCGTCGACGTCGTGGCCGTGCTGCGGCGGGCCGCAGCGTTCCTTCCGGTCCACCGCTACGAGCTGGAGCAGGTCGACGCCGCGCTCGCCGGCGAGCCGCTGCCCGGACCGGACGCCGCGGACGAGCCGGCTTTCCTCTACGCCGCATTCCTGCGCGACGGCGTACCCGGCCCGTGGCCGGAGGCGCTGGCCGAGCTGGGGGCGCAGCGCCTCGCGCGGCTCGCGCGCGTGGCAGCGTGGATGGTGCGGCGGTGAGCGCCCCGGATGGCGCGGCACCCGCGACCGACGGCGCGTGGCGCGACCGGCTGCTGCGCTCCGTGCTCCGCGAGCGGGCGGCGTCGCGCCGCGACCTCGACGAGCTGTACAGCCTGCCGGTCGCGGGACGGGTCGAGGCCGGGTACGCGATCGACGGGCTGTCGTTCGCGCGGTGGGAGCCGGGCACCGGGCGGATGACGCTCCGCGCTTCGAACAACAACTCGGGCTTCCGCCCCGGCGAACGGCTGCGGCTCGGGCGCGGTGACGACCCGTGGACCGCCCTGCCGGTCGAGTTCGTCGACTACGACCCGTCCGCCGGGCTGCTGACGCTGGCCGTCCCGTGGGGCGGCGACCGCGAGGCGCTCGACCGCCTCGTACGGCGCGAGCCCGCGCTGGTGCTGGACCGCGGGGACGCCGACCTGACCGACGCGCTGCTGGGTGCGATCCTCCGCGTCTACGCCTCCCCGGGACCGCAGGAACGCGAACTGCGCGACCTGCTCGCCGGTCGCCTGGAACCGAGCCCCGACCCCGCCGGCGAGGCCTCCGCGCGCGATTCGCTGGCGCGGCTCGCCGCGCGCGGCCTCGCGCTTCGGCCGGCGCAGGCCGAGGCCTATGCCGCGGCCTGGGGCACACGGCCGTTCCAGCTGGTCCAAGGGCCGCCCGGAACCGGCAAGACCTGGCTGCTGGCGCTGCTCCTGAGCGCGTGGGCCTTTCGCGGCGAGCGCGTGCTGGTCACCGCGTTCACGCACCGGGCGGTGGACAACGTGCTGCAGTGCGCGGCAGCGATCGTACGCAGCGCCGGCGGGGGCGTCCCGGTCGTCCGCGTCGGCGCGCGCGCCGACCAGCGCGAGGAGCTGGAGCGGCTCGGGATCGGGCTGGCCCGCGGTCCGGCGCAGCTCGCATGGCCTGCCCCCGGGGCGCGCCGGGGCCTGATCGCGGGCGCGACGCTCTTCGGCGCCGCGCGCTTCGAGGGGGCGCCATTCGACCGCGTCGCGTTCGACGAGGCGGCGCAGGTCGCGGTGCCGCACGCGCTGCTCGGCCTGTCGGCCGGCCGCCGCTTCGTCTTCTTCGGCGACGACCGGCAGCTGGGGCCGGTCGTCGCCGGCGAGCCCGACCCGGTGCTGGCCCCGTCGATCTTCGCGCACCTGCGCGCAACGGCTCCGCCGGTCCTGCTCGACGAGACGTTCCGGATGAACGACGTCCTCGCGGACTTCCCGTCGACGCAGTTCTACGGCGGCCGGCTGCAGCCGGCCGAGGGCGCGCGGGATCGCCGGCTCGCGCTGCCGTCGGGCGGCAACGCCGCCTTCGACGAGGTGCTCGGCCCGGAACCGCCGGCGGTCCTTGTGATCCTCGAGCACGAGGGCTACCAGCGGCACTGCCCGCCCGAGGTGCGCGCGGCGGCGGATCTCGCCGAAGACCTGCTGCGCCGGGGACTTCCGGCCCACGAGCTGGCGGTCATCTCCCCCTTCCGCGTCCAGAACCGCGAGATCGAGCGGGAACTGCGGCGCCGCCAGGCTCCCGGCGCCCCGCTGCCGGTCGTCGACACCGTCGAGCGGATCCAGGGGCAGGAGCGCGAGGCCGTCATCGTCTCGCTGGCCTGCTCCGACCCCGACGCGCTGCGCCGCGACGCGAGCTTCTTCTTCTCGGCCAACCGCCTGAACGTCACGCTGACGCGGGCCCGCACGAAGCTGGTCGTGATCGGCAGCCCGCGGGTGCTCGCGACCTACCCGCGCACGCACGAAGGGCTGGCGCAGGTGGACCTGTTCCACCGGCTCTTCCAGGAGCTGCCACGCGTCGACTGGACCGCGCGTTACGCCTGAAAGCGCAACCCTCCCGGCATCCGCATCGGCACCGCCCGCGTCGCCGCCTGCATCGCGGCCATCAACCGGCGGACCTCCTCGACCTGGGCCGGAGCGGGACTCGACTGCATCGCCCGGTAGAGGTGCTGGTAGGCCTCCGACGGTTGCCCCAGCCCCTCGAGCAGCACGCGCGCGGCGCCGAGGTGCGCCGCCACCTTCGCCTCACCCTGCGGGGAGAGGGTCAGCGCCCGCTGGTAGGCGGCGAGCGCCGCGCGCGGGTCGCCGGACGCGGCCAGCTCGTCGCCGGCCGCCAGCGCTTCGGCGGCGGTGGAGGTCGCCCGCACCTCCGCCCCCTTCCCCCCACTCCACAGGCGGGCCCCGAGCGCGACGGCGAGCGCCAGGACGGCACCCGCGATGAATCCGCCGATGTGCGCCCCGTACGCGACACCGGTCGAGCCGCCGCCGCCGAGCAGCGCCGGGACCAGGTTCTGGCCGACGATGTAGAACAGCAGCACGACCGGCGCGGGCAGCTCGAACGGCCGCACGGCCAGCGGCGGCAGGAAGAGCAGCATCCGGACCCGGTTGTGCGGGAACCAGATCAGGTACATCCCGAGCACGCCCGAGATCGCGCCGGAGGCGCCGACGGCCGGGATGCTGCTTCCCGGGCGCAGCAGGATGTCGCCGAACCCCGCCGCGAAGCCGGTGGCGAGGTAGGCCAGCAGGTACGGCACGGGGCCGAGCCGGAACTCGACGTTGTTCCCGTAGATCCAGAGGAAGAGCATGTTCCCGAACAGGTGCATCAGTCCGCCGTGCAGGAACATGCTGAAGAGCATGTCGAGCGCCGACGGCTGGGCCGGACGCAGCCCGTGCTCGAAGACGACCATGTCGTACTCGGACACCTGCTCGCCGAGCGCCTGGAGCTCGGCGGGCGGCAGCCTGGCCTCCCGGCTGACGGCCTCGATGTAGGCCCGGTAGTTCGGGTCGTTCGGGTCGGCCGGCCGCTGGCTCATCGGCCACGTGAACAGGAAGACGGCGACGTTGATCGCGATGAGGAGCGTGTTCATCCACGCAAACCCCTTCGGATTCGGGGTATCTCCGATCGGGAACATGCGGGCTCTCCCCGGCGCGATTCGTCGACTCGCGGCGGGCGGGATGATAGTTCCGGGGCGGACCGCGGTGGGCCGCCCCCGGCAACCCGGCCGTTACCCTGCGGTAAGGGGCCGTTCCCCGCCTGCCACGGGGGCCGGATGGCCGTATCCTCCCTCTCCTTCGCCGAGGGTCCGTCGTGCTGATCACCTCCCTCCCGTTCGCGGCACTGGTCGTGGGGGTCCTGGCGCTCTACTTCCTGCTCCCGCGCCGCGCGCAGCTCCTGCTGCTGCTCGCCGCGTCGTTCGGGTTCTACGCCAGCTGGTCGTGGACCTTCCCGCTCGGCCTGCTCGCGCTCACGGCCGTCAATTACCTGATCGGGCGCCGCCTCTGGTCGTCGCCGAGCCGGCTCTGGCTGGGAGCGGGGATCGCCCTGAACCTCCTCTCGCTCGCGGCGCTCAAGTACTCGTCCAGTTTCGTGACGACGCTGCTGCACGCGACCGGCGCGCTCGGCCCGCACCAGATGCTCCAGCTGCTGCTGCCGATCGGCTTCTCGTACCGCGTCCTGGAGAACATCTCGTTCCTCGTCGACGCCTCGCGCCGGCAGTTCGACGGGTTCCCGCGGTTCCTCGACTTCGCGCTCTACCTGGCCTGGTTCCCCAAGCTGCTCTCCGGCCCGATCGAGCGCGGCAAGGCCTTCTTCGCGCAGCTCGCGCGGCCGGTCGTCATCGACAACGACGTGCTCGCCCGCTCGGTGACGCTGGTCGCGACCGGCCTGGCGCGCAAGCTGCTGCTGGCCGACTCGCTGCGCGGGCTGCTGCCGCCGACCCTCTTCACCGACCCGCCGCCGCGCGGCGGGATCGCGCTCGTGTTCTGGCTGCTCGCCGACGTCTTCGTGATCTACAACGACTTTGCCGGGTACACCGACATCGCCCGCGGGGTGAGCCTGGCGTTCGGGATCGAGCTGCCGCGCAACTTCGCGCAGCCCTTCTTCGCGCGCAACTTCTCCGAGCTCTGGATGCGCTGGCACATCAGCCTGTCGACGTGGCTGCGCGACTATGTCTACATGCCGCTGAGCCGCGCCCTCCTGCGGCGCTCGGCGAGCGCCAATCCGCCGGCGGCCCTGGTCCTCCCCCCACTGGCGGCGATGCTGGTCAGCGCGCTCTGGCACCAGGTGGCGTGGCACACGCTGGCGTGGGGACTGCTCTGGGGGATCTTCCTGTTCCTGGGACGGATCCCGACGCTCTGGCGCCCGGTCGTACCGCCCGACCGGCAGCCGCGCTGGCGGCAGCTGGCCGGCACGGCCGGCGTCATCGCGATGCTGACCGGCTCGAACCTGCTCTTCGAGATGAACTTCCGGGTGGCCGGAGAATTCCTGCGCGCGGCCACGACGGGCGCCCGCTGGCTGCCGGGCATGGGACCCGCCATCCTCCTGATCCTCGCCTCGCTGGCGATCGACCGGATCCAGGCGCAGTCGAGCGACGAGACCGCCTTCCGCGGCTGGCCGCTCTGGGCGCGCTCGGCCCTCCTCGGTGCAGTACTGCTGGCGGTGTTCGTGATGACGCGGCTCTCGGTGCCCGAGCCGTTCATCTACCAGGGGTTCTAGCGGAGTTCCCTCGCGAGCGGCCGGGGATCATCGCGGCCGGGGCGAACGGAGCCTCGACAGCACGCGCCCCAGGAGCTCGCGGTCCTCCGGTTCCGGCCGCAGCAGCCACCAGGCCCCGGCGAAGACCGCAACCGCGACGGCCGCCGCCGGGACCCCGCCGAGTGTGAAAAAAGCGCCCCGCCGGCGGCCGCACCCAGCAGGAACGCGGCGACCGGTTTCAGGATCGTCCGGTCCCACGGAACGAGCCGGAAGAGGAACCAGATCTCGACGCACCGGACGGCGTTGATCAGCGCCAGCGACGAGGCCCCCGCCGCCGCCGCGCCGGTCGCGCCGTAGGCCGGGACCAGCAGCGCGTTGAGCCCCAGGCTGGCCAGCGCCACGCAGGCGGCGTTGACCAGGTTGATCTGCGGGTAGCCGGTCATCGTCAGCAGCATCCCGTTGGTTCCCATCGCCGACGAGGCGAGTTGTCCCGCCGCGATCAGCGCCAGCGGGAGGTGCCCGGCTTCGAATTCGCTCCCGAAGAGCCGCAGCAGCGGCCGGCCGCCGAAGACGACCACCAGCGCGATCAGCGCGCTGAGCGAGAAGATCCAGCGGGTGGAGGTGTGGAACGTCCGCTCGAGACCCGCCGCGTCGCTCCGTCCGTGCATGCCGGCATAGCTCGGGGCGAGCGAGGTGTTGAGCGCCTCGGTCGGCATGTTGACGGCCGTGCCGAGCCGGGATGCGACGGCGTAGATCCCGACCTCCGCCGCGCTGCGGTAGACCCCCATCACCAGCACGTCGGCCCAGAGCACGAAGTGGTTGAGCAGGTTGAGGAACATCACCGGCGTGGCGAAGGCGAACAGCTCGCGCCAGCGCCGGGGCGCGGGGCCTTCGGCCGGTGGAACGGCGGCCATGCGCCGCACCAGCCAGCGGCCGCTCAGCACGGCGACTGCCGCCGCGGCGGCGAAGAACGCGACCAGGACCCACGGCAGGCTGCGGGCCGCGTCCGGGCCGGGCAGAAACAGCGCGAGGAGCAGCACGGAGAAGATCACCGGGTGGGCGATCCGGTCGACGATCACCTTGGCGCGGATCTCCTTCAGCCCCTGCAGGCAGCCGCCGGCGACCGCGTTGATGCCGAGCAGCGGGAGCGCCAGCGCGAGCCCCGCCAGCGGCAGCGCGAGCCCCTCCTTGGCGAACAGCGCGCGCGAGCCCCACGGCGCGGCCAGCACCACGAGGGCCGTCCAGGCCAGGCTCGAGACGACGACGACCCGCAGGCTGGCGGCGACGACCCAGCGCAGCGTCGCCCAGTCGCGCCGGGCGGCGCTGGCGGCAACGAAGTGGACGCTGGAGACCGGCAGCCCCATGTTGGCCGGCATCGCCAGCATCATGACGACGGTGTTCGCCAGCGCGAAGAGTCCGTAGCCGGCGCTGCCCAGGAGGCGCGCCAGGAGGACCGAATTCAGGTAGCGGCAGGCGGCGCCCGCGGCGCCGAGCAGGCCGGCCCAGCCCCCCTCCTTCGCCACGAAGCGGACGTCGTCCGTGCCCGGCTTCGACGGGACGCTCATGCCGCTCCCGGCTCTCGGTCCGTCACGCCGTCACCGCACCGTCCGCGTAGCCGAGCCGTTCGAGGAGGCCCGGCGCGACCTCCCGGAACGCCGCCTCGTGTTCCGGCGCGAAGTGGTTCTTCCAGTCGCCGATCTCCCCCTTGCGGAAGGTCAGGCTGTCCCTCGAGAAGGTCGCGCCGGCAATCGCGGCCACCTGCTCCCCGCTCAGGCCGAAGCCGAGCCAGTCCGTGAGGCGCTGCAGCTCGTCGAGCTGCGCCCGCTCCGAGCCGCCGCCGTGCGGGCCGACGAGGTCCTCGAAGCGGCAGGTGTGCACCGCGTGCCGCTCGGTCCAGGCGAGGTAGGAACGGAAGAGCGCGCCGATGTCGGGCTGCGCGCGCCCGTCCCGGGCGTGCGCCCCATCGACGCCGCGGATGCAGGCCATGATCCGCTCGTGGTCCGAGGTCAGGACGCGCGTGAAGTGCTCGTGAAAGCGGTGACCGACGTGCTCGCGCGGGATGTACTTGGCGAGCGAGACGACAACGTCGCGCGGGTCCCGGATCATCAGCACGAGCCGGATCCCCGCGGCATCGAGCGCCCCGGCGACGCGCGGCTCGTAGACGATGTGCCCGACGAGGACCTGGAACGGGGCGATGCGCCGCAGGCGGCGGATCTTGCCGTCGACGCTCACCTTGCCGAGGAGCAGCTCCGGGATGACGCGCACGCCGGGGACCCGCTTCAGGGCCGAGATCAGGAGGTGCGTGCCGGCCTTCGGCAGGCTGGTGACGGCGACGCGCGGGCCCTCCGCCGGGCCGCAGAGGTCGTGCCAGGCGTCGCCGACCCGGCCGGTCCACGTCGCCAGCGTCCCCGCCATCGCGTCCCCTCGAGTGGATGAACCGTGCGGCGCTCCCGGCCGCGCGGATCGGCATTATGACAGGCGCGGATCGCCGTACAATCTGCGGGCCCCCCGCCTCGGGGCAGGACCCGGACGATGCCGACCGACCCACCGACTTCCACCGTGCTCCGCCTGCGCTGGCCGGCGGGCGCGACGATCGCGCTGGCGCTGCTCTTCGCCGTCGCCGGGGCCGGGGTCTGCGAAGCGGTGGCGCGGATGGACGGCGTGCGCGACCGGCTGAGCCCGGAGAGCGTCGGAAGCGGGCAACAGCAGCTGGACCGGAAGCTGGTCCTGCTGCGCGACGCGATCGCCGGCCAGGGGGAGGTCGACGCCCTGTTCCTGGGCAGCTCGCAGGTCCACCGGGCGGTCGACCCGTCGCTGGTTCAGGGGCCGCTCCGCGAAGCGTCGGGACGCGAGCTGCGCCTCTTCAACTTCGGCCTGAACGGGATCTCGGAGGTCGGCCAGGCGCCGGTCGCGAGGATCCTGGTGAGGAAGTACCACCCGCGCCTGCTGCTGGTCGGCGTCTCGTCCTACGGGATGGACGACCGGCGCGACATCAAGTTCGGCGAGCACCTCGAGGCCAGCCCGTGGTTCCGGTACCACTCCGGCCGCTTCGACCTCGACGGCTGGCTGCTCGAGCACTCGTACGCCATGCGCCAGTACCAGGGCTACCTCTACTGGTCGAACCCCGACGCCGAGAAGCTCGAGGTCCAGGAGCGGGCCGTGAACGGGATGGAGTCCGACGGCCACGGCGCGTTCGAGCCCGGCCGGTTCCGCGACGTCGACGAGGAGGCGGCCGCGGCGCTCGCCGACTTCCGCGTCTCGCCGTCCCACGTCGAGGCGCTCGACGCGCTGTTCGCGCTGCGCTCGCCGGAGCTCGAAGTCATCGCGATCGAGATGCCGGTCCACCCGCACGTCATCGAGGGCTACGGGCGCGGCGCGGCGGACCACGAGGCGGCGTTGGCGGCGATCGAGCAGGTCGCGGCGAAGCACGGCGTGGCCTTCTGGCGCTTTCCCGACGACCGGCCGATCCCGGCGGACGATTGGCACGACTTCGTGCACCTCGACCGCAACGGGACGGCGATCTACAGCGAGTGGCTCGGCGAGCGGCTCGGCGCGGCGCTGAAGAGCGGGGAGCTGAAGCTGCCGGCCGGCAGCTGACTCCGTGCCGGCCCGCGTGTTCGGGCCGGCACGGAGGCCGGCCCCTACAGAAGTCGTCGGGTGCGGGCGGGCCGGCTCGGAGGCCGCCGGGTGCGGGCGGGTCAGAGCACCGCGTCCGACTCGTCGGCGTCCTTCGCGGCCTTGCGCGAGGCGAGGATCTTCCCCTGGGCGTCGACGCCGAGCACCCGCACCAGCGTCGTGTCGCCCGGTTTCAACACGTCCTGCACCTTGCCGATCCGGTGCGTCTCGATCTCGCCGATCGGCAGCTTGGCCTCGACGTTCGGCGCCAGCTTGACGATCGCGAAGAAGTCGCGCACCAGGATCACCTCGGCCCGGAAGACCTGGCCGACCTCCGGCTCGAGCGTCACGAGCCGCACCCGGCGCAGCGCTTCGGCCGTGGCCGCGGCGCTCGGCGCGTAGATCCGCACGAGGCCGTCGTCCTTGACGTCGATCTTGACGCCGGCGACCTGCTGGATCTCCTGGATCGTCTTGCCGCCCTGGCCGATCAGGTCGCGGATCCGCTCGCGGCGGATGCGCAGCGAGCTGACGCGCGGCGCGCCCGGCTTCAGCTCCGGCCGCGGCGCGGCCAGCGCCTTGTCCATCTCGCCCAGGATGTGCAGCCGCCCGGCCCGCGCCTGCTCGAGCGCCGCGGCCAGCGTCTCGGCCGGGACCGCGCCCAGCTTGTTGTCGAGCTGGATCGCGGTGATCCCCTCCGCCGTCCCCGCCACCTTGAAGTCCATGTCCCCGAGATGGTCTTCGTCGCCGAGGATGTCCGACAGCACGACGACCTTGCCGTGCTCGCCGATCATCCCCATCGCGATCCCGGCGACCGCGCGGCGCACCGGGACGCCCGCGTCCATCAGCGCCAGGCTGCCGCCGCAGACCGTGGCCATCGACGACGAGCCGTTCGACTCGCTGATGTCGGAGACGATCCGCAGCGTGTAAGGGAACTCCTCGGCGGACGGCAGGACCGCGGCCAGCGCGCGGTGCGCGAGGTTGCCGTGGCCGATCTCGCGCCGGCCGGGGCCGCGCAGCGCGCGCGTCTCGCCGACCGAGTAGGGCGGGAAGTTGTAGTGCAGCAGGAAGCGCTCGTAGGCGACGCCGGCCAGCGACTCGACCAGCTGCTCGTCGGACGAGGTGCCGAGCGTGCAGGTGACCAGGGCCTGCGTCTCCCCGCGCGTGAAGATCGCCGAGCCGTGCGGCCGCGGCAGCCAGCCCGCCTCGGCGCTGATCGGGCGGATCTCCGCCGGGCCGCGGCCGTCGAGCCGCAGGCCGTCGTCGACGATCCGGCCGCGCATCGTGCCGCGGACCAGGTCTTCCCAGGCTTCGCGCAGTTCTTCCTCGCGCCCGGCGAACTCCTCCGCCAGCGCGGCCAGGACGTCCGCGCCGAGCGCGGCCAGCGCCGCCCGCCGCTCCTTCTTGCCGGCCAGCGCCAGGGCCTCGCCCGCGCGGGCGGCGGCGGACTCGGCGACGCGCCGCGCGATCGCAGCGTCGGGCGCCGGCGGCGCGAAGGCGCGTTTCTCCTTCCCCGCCATGGCGCGCAGCCCGTCGAGCGCCGCCGAGCACTCGCGGCACCAGGCGTCGGCGCGGGCGAGCGCCTCGAGCACCAGCTTCTCCGGCGCCTCGTCGGCCTCCCCCTCGACCATCACCATGCCGTGCGGCCCCGAGGCGACGACCAGGTCGAGGTCGGCGACCGCCCGGACGGCCCGCGTCGGGAACAGGTGCCACTCGCCGTGGGCGTGCGCGATCCGCACGCCGGCCAGGGGGCCGTCCCACGGGACGTCCGAGATGTGCAGCGCGGCCGCCGCGCCGAGGATCGAGAAGGCCTCCGGGTCCACCTCCGCGTCGGCCGACAGCACGGTCAGGAGGACCTGGACCTCGTTCAGGAAGCCGTCCGGGAACTGGGGCCGGATGCTGCGGTCGGCGAGGCGCGAGGTCAGGACCTCGGCGTCGGTGATCCGCCCCTCGCGGCGCTGGAAGGAGCCGGGGATCCGGCCGGCCGCGGAAAGCCGCTCGCGGTACTCGACGGTCAGCGGGAAGAACCCCTGCCCCGGCTTCGGCTCCTCGGCCGCGACCGCGGTCGCCAGCAGGACCGTGTCCCGCTGGCGCAGCACCACGGCGCCGTGGGCCTGGCGGGCGATGCGCCCGGTCTCCAGCGTGATCGGTCCGGCCGGCGTGTCGATCGTCTCGCGATGCATGGCGTGTCTCGCTCCCGGCGAAGCGGCTACAATACCGGTCCCCCGCCTCGCCGGAAACCGTTCCGGAACACGCTTCCGTCCCCGGAGATCCCATGCCCGCGTCGCTCGAGGCCTTCCTGCGCCCGCGCTCGATCGCGCTGATCGGCGCCTCTCACCGCCCGAACTCGCTCGGCGGCCGCGTCACCGCGCGGCTGTTCGGATCGGGCTACCAGGGGCGCCTCATCCCCGTGAACCCCCGGCCCGACCCGATCCACGGTCTCGCCCCGGTCGCCTCGGTCGCCGACGCCGAAGGCCCGATCGACCTGGCCCTGATCGCGATCCCGCGCGACGCCGTCCGCGGCGCCGTCGTGGAGTGCCTCGACAAGGGGATCCCGGCGATCTGCGTCGTGACCGCCGGCTTCAAGGAAGTCGACGCCGAGGGTGCGGCGCTGGAGCGCGAGCTGGTCGCGCTGGTCCGCGCGCGGGGCGCGCGGATGATCGGCCCCAACTGCATGGGGATCACCAACACCAGCCCGCAGTGCACCTTCGACGCGACCTTCTCGCCGGTCCCGCCGCTGGCCGGCCCGATCGGCTTCGCCTCGCAGTCGGGCGCGCTGGGCGTCGCGGTGCTCAACATCTGCCACCAGCGGCAGATCGGCTTCTCGCAGTTCGTGTCGATGGGGAACAAGGCCGACGTCGCGGAGGACGACCTGCTCGAGGCCTGGGAGACACGATCCCGAGGTCCGCGTGATCGCGATGTACCTCGAGTCGGTGCGCGACCCGCAGCGCTTCCTCGCGGCGGCGCGCCGGGTCACGAAGACGAAGCCGGTCGTGGTGGTCAAGGCGGGCCGGACCGCGGCCGGCGCGCGCGCCGCCTCGTCGCACACCGGGGCGCTCGCGGGGGCCGACCAGGGGGCGGAGGCGCTGTTCCGCCAGGCCGGCGTGCTGCGCGTCGACACCGTGGAGGAGATGCTCGAGACCTCGCTCGCGCTCTCGCGCTGTGCGCTCCCCGCAGGAAACCGCGTGGCGGTCCTCACCAACGCCGGGGGGCCGGGGATCATGGCCGCCGACGCGCTCGACCGCGCGGGGCTGCGCGTCGCCGACCTCGAGGCGGCGACGAAAGACGCCCTGCGCGCGATCCTGCCGCGGGAGGCCGCGGTGACGAACCCGGTGGACATGATCGCCTCGGCCGGCCCGGCCGAATACGGCCGATGTCTCGACCTGCTGCTGGCCGACCCGCAGGTCGACGCCGTGGTTCCGGTCGTGGTCACGCCTCCGGCCTGCGACGCGCTGGACGTCCTGAAGGCGCTGATGGCCTCGGCGGCCCGTCACACCAAGCCGGCGCTCGGGGTCTTCATGGTGGGCGAGGACCTCAAGCGCCTGGCGGCGACGCCGGGCGCGATCCCCACCTTCCCTCAGCCCGAAGGGGCGGCCCGGGCGCTGGCCGACATGGGGCGTTCCGCGCACTGGCGCGCGGCCGGACCGGGGACGGTGCCCGAGTTCGCGGCCGACGACACGGCGATTGCGGCCCGGCTCGCGGCGCGCGCTGCCGCCGGCGGCGGCTACCTCGACGCCTCCGCGACGTGGCAGGTCCTCGACGCCGCGGGGATCCCCGGCGCCGGATGGCGCAGCCTGCCCGCCGCCGCGGACCCCGCCGCGATCTCCGGCGCGGCGGAAGCGATCGGCTTCCCGGTCGTCCTCAAGGCGACCGGCGACGCGCTCGTGCACAAGTCGGACGCCGGCGGCGTCGCGCTCGATCTCCGGGACCGCGCCGCCGTCGAACGCGCCGCGGCGACGATGTCCGGCGCGCTCGTGCGTGCCGGCCAGGCGCCGGGCAGCTGGGAGTGGTTCGTGCAGGCCTTCCGGCCGGGCGGGCGCGAGGTGATCGTCGGCGCGGCCCGCGACCCGCACTACGGGCCGCTGGTGATGTTCGGGCTGGGCGGCCGCTTCGTCGAGGTCTTCCACGACGTCGTCTTCGGCCTCGCACCGCTGACCCGCGAGGACGCGGAGCGGATGGTGCGCGGAATCCGCGGGCTGCCGCTGCTGACCGGCGTGCGGGGGGAGGCGGGCGTCGATCTCGGCCCGGCAGTCGACACGCTCGGCCGGGTCGCGCGCCTGATGGCGCATCACCCGTCGATCCTGGAGTTGGACCTCAACCCGCTGCTGCTCTACGCCGAGGCCGGCCGGGCCGCTGCCGTCGATGCGCGGATCCGGGTGGCCGGCCCCCCGGCCCCACCCCCGGAGGCCGCGCGGTGACACGGCCTCCCCCTTTGTGGATAATGCGCCGATTCCGGCCTTCCCCCCGGGCGCCCGGCCGCCGGTCGCCACCCCGGTCCCGTTGCCGAAGGAGATCGTGATGTTCCGTAAGCTGCTCGTGGCCCTTGCGCTCCCGCTGCTCCTGGCGTCGTCCGTCGCCTGGACGCAGGAGGCGGCGGCTCCGGACGAGCCGGCCGCCGAACCCCGCCAGCCGATGCAGTGGGGGCTGTACTTCGGCTACCTGCCCGGCGGGGTCGTCTCCGAGGCGAAGTTCTACACCACGCCGCCGAACGGGGAGCCGGACTCCAAGGTTCTGACACCCGAGCTCGACGACATCACGGAGTTCGGCGGGATCTGGGCGATCGCGCTCTCCAAGCACACCTGGTTCCAGGTTCGCGCGGCCGTCGGCCAGACCACCTACTTCGACACGCCCAACGGCCGGGTCGACTCGATGGTCTACATGATCGACGCCGCGATCATGCCGCGCTGGGAATGGGGCTTCTACCAGCTCGGGATCCCGTTCGGATTCGGCTGGGCGCAGTTCGACGCGGACGGACCGCTGGCCGACGGCGACGTGCCGGGCTCGAACTACACGCTGTCGCTCAAGTCGGCCGGCGCGGGGACCATGTTCCTGGGCGTCTACAACGGCTTCAAGCTCGGCGAGAAGTGGTCGCTCTTCGTCGACATGCGGTACAAGAACCTGCACCGCACGATCAACGTGACGTCGGTCTCGCTGCCGACGTGGGAAGCGACGATCGGGTTCGTGAACAACTTCTAGTTCGCTTTCCGGATCAACCGACGGCGCGGCGGATGAAACGCCGCTCGTGAGGATCGACCTCGATCCGCTCGCCCGATTCGAGGTAGAGCGGCACCTGGATCTCGACGCCGCCGGCGACGGTGGCGCGCTTGAGCACCTTGCCGGAGGCGGTGTTGCCGCGGACCGCCGGCTCGGTCTCGAGCACCTCGACCTCCATCACCTTCGGCAGCTCGATCGCGGCGATCTGCCCCTGGAACGAGATCGCCCGGACGACGAGCCCCTCGGACAGCCACGGGGCGGCATCCTCGTTGCGGTCGCGCGGCAGCGAGAACTGCTCGAACGACTCCTCGTCCATGAAGTGCAGGTCGGAGCCGTCGTCGTAGAGGAACTGCGCCTGGCGGTAGAAGAGGTCGGGCTCGTCGAACGCCTCGCCCGACTTGAACGTCTTGTCGAGCAGCGTCCCGTCGAGCAGGTTCTTGAACCGCGCCTTGACCAGCGTGGCCGAGCCGCGCGCGGACGGGCTCTGGACGGTGAAGTCGGTCACGGCGTACGGCGCGCCGTCGAGCAGCACGCGCAGCCCTTTCTTGAAGTCGGCGGTGGTGATCACGGGGGTCTCCGGGGAAAAGCCGGGCGATTCTACGGCGTCCCGCGCCGGCGTGACAAAGCCGCGGCCCCGAGGAATGCCGCCGCCGCGAGGAGGTAGCCGGCGGCGATCGGCCAGGCCTGGCCGGGCACGATCTCCTCGCGCACCGCCGCAGGGGTGAGCGTGTAGGCGTGCATCAGTCCCGTCTCGGCGAAGAGCGCGGCGACCGCGGCCCAGAGCGCGGCGCGGGCGAAGCGGCGCTCGGCGAGGTAGACGGCGATCGCCGCCAGGAGCGTCGCCGAGAACAGGAAGCCGGACTTGAGCGCCAGCAGGCCCCGCACGTACGGAATCGTCGTCGCCGCCAGCCCGTTCACGAGCGCCGGCAGATCGACGGCCGCCGGGAACCAGCCGTTCGCGCGCGCGCCGGTGAAGGTCATCTCGACCAGGAACCAGCCCCAGGCGGCGATCCCGGGGAGCATCCCGATCACGACCGCCGGCGCGTGCTCGGCCGGGGTGGCGCGGAAGGCCTGCGCCGTGATCACGACCGCGATCCAGACCAGGATCGCCATCGCGGCCTCGATCGGCACGATCCGGGCGATCGGTCCGATCAGCCCGGTCAGCGCCACGACCGTGAAGAAGAGGCCGTTCCAGGCCGAGTAGGCCCAGCCGGCACCCATCCGCTTCCAGCCGGGGTGGCCGATGTAGATCGTGGTCGGGAAGCACGAGCCGAGCGCGGCGGCGACGACGGTCGCCGCGCCATTGACGAAGAGCGAACGGCCGGTCGGATAGGCGTCCCCTTCGGCTTCCGCCGACTCCACGTTCTGAAGCGAGCCGAGCACGTTGATCAGCCCCATCGGCACGATGATCGCCATCCGCTCCCAGACGAAGGGGCTCGACAGCGCTGCCGCCAGGTCGCCGAGCGCGGGCCGCGGCAGCCGCAGCCCGGCGCCCTCCCACAGGCCTGCAAGCGCCAGGGGCGGCGCCCCGGCAACCCCGGCCAGCGCCAGCCCCCACGCCAGGAGGGTTCCGGCGACGACGGCCACGAGACCGCCCGGCAGACCGAACGGCCACCGGAAGCGGCCGAGGTAGGTGAGCAGCACGATCGCCAGCGGCGCCATCGCGACCAGCGGCCGGTCGAACGTCTTGAGCGCGAACTCCATCGAGATGAACCCGAGCGCGATCCCGGCCAGCGTGGAGAGCAGTGCCGCGCGCGGCGTGACTCGTCGCACCCACCCCGCGAAGAGCGCGCCGGCCGCCTCGATCAGCCCGGAGAGGAAGCACGCCACGAGCCCGACCTGCCAGGCGACCCGCGCCGCCCGCTCCGGGCCGAAGCCGGGACGGGCCGCGAGTTCCTGGTAGGTCGGCGCCATCACGAACAGCACGAAAGCGAACAGGCTGACCGTGTTGATCCCGAAGGGGAGCGCGGTATGGGGCCGGCCCGTCGCCGCTGCGCGCGACCGGGCCAGCCAGGCGTAGTAGAGGTTCCCGGCCAGCAGGGAGAAGGCGGCGCCGGGGAAGATCCGGCCCAGGACGAAGTCGGCCGGCATCCCGACCAGCGTGGTGCAGAGCGCGAGGATGACCAGGAACTGCAGCAGGTTGTCGACCATCAGGCCGAAGAAGCCGTCGAGGTCGCCGCGGGTCACGGGGGCGGAGCCGCTCACGGCGCGATTATCGCGTTCCGCGTGGGAGAATGGGGGCCCCGCGGGTGAGGTCCCCATGACGCGCAGCGATGCCGAAGCGATCCTCTTCGAATGGACCCGGACCGAGAGCCTGCGCCGGCACGCGCGGAGCGTCGAACTCGTGATGCGTGTCCTGGCTCGGCGGGCCGTCGCGGGCGGCGCCGCGGCGGGCCCCGTCGACGAGGAGCGCTGGGGGGTCTGCGGCCTGCTGCACGACGCCGACTACGAGGCCTTCCCCGAGGAGCACCCGCGGCGGATCGTCGCGCGGCTCGAGGAGGCCGGCGCGGCGGACCTCGCGCGCGCGATCGCGGCCCACTACACGAAGTGGGGAATCCCGGCCGACACGGAGATGGCCCGGGCGCTGCTCGCCTGCGACGAGCTGACCGGCTTCGTCACGGCCTGCTCGCGGGTCCACCCCGAGGGGATCGGCGGCCTGTCGGCGGCTTCCGTCGTCAAGAAGTTCAAGCAGAAGTCCTTTGCGGCCAAGGTCGACCGGGAGGAGATGCTGGCCGGGGCCCAGGCCTTCGGTCTCCCGGTCGAGGAACTGGCGGAGGTCGTGATCGGCGTCCTGAGGGAGCACCGCGACGAACTGGGTCTGTAGTACCAGTAATTGAGTCGTCGGCGTTATCGTAGTATCCTGTTCAGCCCCACTGGACTTGGCCGGGTGGATCGTTCGCCCAACCGGCCCTATCGGCATCGTTTCGTTCGGTTTGTCGCCAAGGAGCGCGCCCATGATCTTCTGTGTCCCCAAGGAGACCCTGCGCCACGAGCATCGCGTGGGACTGACCCCCTTCGGGGTCTCGCGGCTGGTGAACTACGGCCACGAGGTCTACGTCGAGCACGACGCGGGCAAGGACAGCCACTTCGCCGACCAGGACTTCGCCACGGCCGGCGCGTCGATCGTCTACAGCCGTGAGGAGGCCTTCGGCCGCGCCGACGTGCTCTGCCGCGTCGGCCAGATGACGGCCGAGGAGATCGACCACCTGAAGCCCGGCGCCACCGTGATGGGCTTCCTGCACCTCGCCGTCACGCCCCGCGAGGCGATCCAGAAGGCGATGGATCGCGGCCTGACGATGATCGGCTACGAGGTCATCGAGGACACCGACGCCAACCACCCGGTGCTGCGTCCGATGTCGGAGATCGCCGGCCACATGGTCGTGCACATCGCGGCCCACCTGCTGGAGTACGAGTCGGGAGGCCGCGGCCTGATCCTCGGCAACATCCCGGCGATCCCGCCGGCGACGGTCGTCGTGATCGGTGCCGGCACCGTCGGCTGGACGGCGGCGCGGATCGCGCTCGCGAACGGCGCTCACGTGATCGTGCTCGACCAGCGGGTCCACCGCCTGCGCCGCGCGCTGACGCACGGCTGCGAGCAGGCGGTCACCGCGCTCGCCACGCCTCGCAACGTCGGACGCTTCACGGCGATCGCCGACGTCGTGATCGGCGCGGTGCTCGTCCCGGGCGGCCGCGCGCCGGACCTCGTGACCGAGGAGATGGTCAAGCGGATGAAGCCGGGAGCAGTCGTGGTCGACCTGTCGATCGACCAGGGAGGATGCGTCGAGACCAGCCGTCCCACGACGCCGGACCGGCCGACCTTCAAGGTCCACGGGGTCACCCACTACTGCGTCCCGAACATGACCGCCAACGCCCCGCGCACGGCGTCGAGGGCGATGGTGATCGCGGCCCTTCCCTACCTCGAGTTGCTCGCCGCGGAGGGGATCGCGGGCGCTCTGAAGCGCGACCCGGGCTTCGCACGCGGGGCCTACCTCTACCAGGGTTCGATGGTTCACGAGACCGCCGGCCAGGCGCTGGGCCTTCCCACCCGCCGCCTGTCCGAGCTGCTCGGCTGACCGCCGGGCGCGTCGCAGGAGAAGAGACCATGCAGTGGCTCGATGACTACCGCCGCAAGCTCCGCACCGCGGACGAGGCGGTTCGACTGATCAAGAGCGGCGACCGCGTCTACTACGGCGGCAACGCCGCGATCCCGCAGGGCCTGGTCCACGCCCTCGCCGCCCGCCACCAGGAACTCCACGACGTCCAGCTGGTGCACGTCCTCCTGCTGGGGGACGACCCGCTGTCCCGTCCCGAGATGGAGGGCCATTTCCGTCACAACTCGCTGTTCGTCGGCCCGGCCGATCGCGAGGCGGTCAACGACGGCCGCGCCGACTACGTGCCGGTCTTCCTGTACCAGATCCCGCGGCTGTTCAACGAGAAGCTGATCCCGCTCGACGTGACGATGCTGATGGTCTCGCCGCCGGACGAGCACGGGTTCATGAGCTTCGGCGTGGAGACGATGAACGCGCGCGCCGCCGCGGGCTGCGCCAGGCACGTGATCGTCCAGGTCAACGAGAAGATGCCGCGCATCCTCGGCGACTCGTTCATCCACGTCAGCCGCGTCCACGCGATCGTCGAGCATCACCAGGCACTGCCGGAGCTCAAGCCGCACGCGATCAGCGACGTCGAGCGCCGGATCGGCGAGCACATCCGCCCGCTGATCACCGACGGCGCGACGATCCAGATGGGGATCGGCGGGATTCCCGACGCCGTCTTCGAGACGATGGACGGCCTCAAGGACCTCGGGATCCACACCGAGATGATGTCGGACGGGGCGATGCGCGCGATCGAGCGCGGGATCGTCACCGGGGCCAGGAAGTCGCTGCACCCCGGCAAGGCGGTGATCACCTTCGCGCTCGGCACGGCGGAGCTGTACGACTTCCTGAACAACAACCCGATGGTCGAGGCCCACCCGGTCGACCACGTCAACGATCCGTGGGTGATCTCGATGAACGACAACCTGGTCGGGATCAACTCGGCGATCGAGATCGACCTGACCGGGCAGGTCTGCTCGGATTCGATCGGCACGCGGATCTACTCCGGCTTCGGCGGGCAGGTGGACTTCATCCGCGGCGCCGCGCGCTCGAAGGGCGGAAAGCCGATCATCGCGCTCCCCTCGACGACGGCGAAGAACGTCTCGCGGATCGTCGGGAAACTGAAGCCGGGCGCGGGGGTCGTCACCTCTCGCGCCGACGTTCACTACATCATCACGGAACACGGCATCGCCTACCTGTTCGGCAAGAACCTCCGAGAGCGGGCCGAAGCGCTGATCGGGATCGCCGACCCGGCCCACCGGGACGAGCTGATCCGCGAGGCGAAGGAGCGCAAGCTGATCCCGTAGCCGGGAGGGGGACCCGCCGGCGGCGCCGTGTACCATGCGCCGGATGCCGCCGGCCTCTCTTCCGCCCGCCTTCTACCGCCGCCCGGCGATGGAGGTCGCGCGCGACCTGCTCGGGCGGAGGTTGTGCCGGCGCCTGCCCGGCGGACGCGTGCTGGGCGGGCGGATCGTCGAGGTCGAGGCCTACGACGGGCCGGACGACCGGGCCAGCCACGCCCGCGCCGGGCTCACCGCGCGCACCGCGCCGATGTTCGAGGCCGGCGGGATCGCCTACGTCTACCTCGTGTACGGGATGCACCACTGCCTCAACGTCGTCACCGGCGCGGCCGGCTACCCGGCCGCGATCCTGGTCCGTGCGGCCGAGAGCCCGGTGCCCGGCACGTCGGCCTCGGGCCCCGGGCGGCTGACGCGCGTCTTCGCGATCGACCGCGCGCTCGACGGCGCGCCGCTGTCCGGCCCCGAGCTGTGGCTCGAGGCGGGTGAGCCGGTGCCCGACCGACTGGTCGCGCGGACGCCGCGGATCGGCGTCGACTACGCCGGCCGCTGGGCGCGGCGGCGGATGCGGCTGGTGATCAAGGGGCACCCGGCGGTGTCGCGCGCGCCGCGCGCGAGGCGGCCGTTCGAGACGTAGGGGCCAGCGTCCGTGCCGGTCCGACCCTATACTCCCCGCTCCCTGCCGCCCCGCGGCCCTGCCGGTGAGGATCCGATGGCCTCTCCCAACCCGCGCGACTTCTTCGACGTTCGCTCGCTGCTCACCGACGAGGAGCAGGCGGTCCAGGACGCCGTCGCCCGCTTCGTCGACGAGCAGGTGATTCCGGGCGCGGCCGACTGCTTCGAGCAGGAGCGGTTCCCGATCGAACTCGTGCCGAAGCTGGCCGAGCTGGGCCTGTTCGGCGTCAGCATGCATGGCTACGGCGGCGCCGGAATGAACTCGGTCTGCTACGGCCTGGTCTGCCACGAGCTGGAGCGCGGCGACTCGGGCCTGCGCAGCTTCGTCTCGGTGCAGTCGAGCCTCTGCATGTTCCCGATCCACCGCTACGGCAGCGAGCAGCAGAAACAGCGCTGGCTCCCGGCGATGGCCGCCGGACGGGCGCTCGGCTGCTTCGGCCTGACCGAGCCCGACGGCGGCTCCGACCCCGGCACGATGAAAACCCACGCGCGGCGCGACGGGTCCGACTGGGTGATCAACGGCGCCAAGATGTGGATCACCAGCGGCACGTTGGCCGACGTCGCGGTCGTCTGGGCGATGACCGGGGACGGCGTACGCGGCTTCCTGGTCGAGAAGGGGACGAAGGGCTACGTGGCGCGCGACATCAAGCACAAGATGTCGCTGCGCGCGTCGGTCACCTCGGAACTGTTCTTCGACGACGTGCGGGTGCCGGACTCGGCGCGCCTGCCGGAAGCGGCCGGGCTGGCGGCGCCGCTGTCGTGCCTGACCCAGGCCCGCTACGGGATCGCCTGGGGCGTGCTCGGCGCCGCCTCGGCCTGCCTGGCCGAGTCGCTCGAGTTCGCGGCCGCGCGCGTGATGTTCGGCCGGCCGCTCTCCCACACCCAGACGATCCAGCGCCGGCTCGCCGACATGGCCCGCCGGATCACGACCGGCCAGCTGCTCGCGCTGCAGCTGGGCCGGCTCAAGGACCAGGGGCGGATGCACCACAGCCAGGTCTCGCTGGCCAAGTGGAACAACGTGCGCCTGGCGCTCGACATCGCGCGCGACGCGCGCGACCTGCTGGGCGGGGGCGGGATCACGCTCGACCACCACGCGATCCGCCACATGCTGAACCTGGAGAGCGTCGTCACCTACGAGGGGACGGAGACGATCCACGAGCTGGTCGTCGGCCGCGAGCTGACGGGGGTGGCCGCCTTCTAGATCTCCCTCGCCCCGCCCGGACGGCGCTATGATGCTCCCATGCTGGCGAAGAAGCCGCTCTTCCGCGTCGCGTTCCACAACCAGGGTCAGCTCTACGAGATCTACGCGCGGCGCGTGAGCCACGGCGAGCTCCTGGGCTTCGTCGAGGTCGAGGGGCTGGTCTTCGGGGCCAGGGGGACGCTCGTCGTCGACCCCTCGGAGGAGCGGCTCCAGCGCGAGTTCGAGGGGGTCCGGCGCTTTTTCGTGCCGCTGCACGCCGTGGTGCGGATCGACGAGGTCGAGAAGGAAGGGCCCGCGCGGATCCTCGAGGCCGCCAAGGGGGCCATCGTCGCGCCCTTCCCGGTGCCGCTGATCCGGCCCGAAGCGCCGCCGTCCAAGCCCTGAACCAACCGATCGGAGAGGTGTGCCCATGACCCGTTCCCGCCTGCTCGCCGCCCTCGCCGTCCTGGCCGCGCTGTCGGTGCCCGCACCCGCCCAGCAGCCGGCTCCCGTGCCGGCCGAAGTGTCGGGCCAGGTCCTGGTCACGCCGGGGCCGCCCCCGGCGCCGGCCCCGGACTCGACCGTCCCGCCCGAGCTGGGCCGCCGCCCCAAGGTCGGCCTCGTGCTCTCCGGCGGCGGCGCGCGCGGCGCGGCGCACGTCGGCGTGCTGCGCGTGCTGCGCGAGCTGCGGATCCCGATCGACTACATCGCCGGAACGAGCATGGGCTCGATCGTCGGTGGCCTCTACGCCAGCGGCCTGTCGGTGGACGAGTTGGAAGAGGTCGTCGACACGACCGACTGGTTCGACGTCTTCAACGACTCCTCGCGGCGCCAGTACCTCTCGTTCCGACGCAAGCAGGACGAGGCGCAGGTGCTGTCGCCGATCCGGATCGGGATCCAGAAGGGGAAGGCGCCGTTCGCGCCGGGCCTGATCACCGGCCAGAAAGTGAGCGGCATGCTGCGCGACTTCGCGATCAGTGCCGCCGGGATCGAGAGCTTCGACAACCTGCCGATCCCGTTCACCGCGGTGGCGACCGACCTCGCCACCGGCGAAATGGTCCTGCTCCGCAGCGGAAGCCTGCCGGAGGCGATGCGCGCGAGCATGTCGGTCCCGGGCGTCTTCACCCCGGTCGAGATCGGCGGCAAGCACCTGGTCGACGGCGGGCTGGTGCGCAACCTTCCGGTCGACGTCGTCCGCGCGATGGGGGCGGAGGTCGTGATCGCCGTCGACATCAGCACTCCGCTCGCCAAGGTCGACGAGATCAGGACCTTCCTCAACGTGACCGGGCAGATGAACGGGTTCCAGACCCGCAAGAACGTGCTGGAGCAGATCAAGACGCTCGGCCCGCAGGACACCCTGATCGTACCCGAGCTGGCGGGGATCGGTGCCGGGAGCTTCGAGCCCGAGAAGCTCAAGCTGGCAATCGCGTCCGGAGAGGAGGCCACGCGGGCGCACGCCTCGGGGCTGGAACGGCTGTCGGTGTCCCCCGAGGACTACGACGCGTATCAAAGGCGTCATTTCCGGAACGCGACCCGGGTCGTCCAGATCCGGAACGTCGATGTCTCGAACGATTCGAACCTGGACTCGCGTGTCCTGCTCGCCCGCGTGAGGGTCCGGCCGGACGCGCCGCTCGACCTGTCGATCCTCAACGCCGACCTGGCCCGGCTGTACGAGCTGGACGCCTTCGAACTGGTCGACTACATCCTGATTCCGATCGAGGGCGAAAAGAACAGGTTCGACCTCCTGATCCGGGCAAAGGCCAAGACCTGGGCCCGCCACTACCTCCGCGTCGGCCTCAGCCTGATCTCGGACCTGACCGGCTACGGGGAGTTCACCGCGCTGGGGTCGTACACCATGACCCAGCTCAACGGGCTCGGGGCGGAGTGGCAGACCTTCGCGGGGGTGGGGACGAGGCCCCTGATCACGACCGAGTTCTACCAGCCGATCGACTGGGCCGGTCACTGGTTCTTCTCCGCCGAGGGGGGCTGGCGCCGTGTCCCCTACCCGGTCGTCAGCCAGGACAACCTGATCGTGGACTTCGAGCTCGATCGCGCCGCGGTCAGCGTCGACATCGGCCGCCAGTTCGGGCGCTATGCGGAACTCCGCCTCGGCGTCGTGCAGGCCTGGCGCACGGCGAGGCTCCAGACCCTCGAACCGGGAGCTTTCAAGCTCGACAGCAACCCGCTCGCCGGGAGGCTGGGCTTCGAGTGGGACACGCTGGACAACGTCAACTTCCCGCGCCACGGATTGCGGTCGATTCTCGAGGGGCAGTACGCCTTCAACGGCGGCGTCGACGACGACTCGTTCGAGACGGCCGAGTTGCAGGTCAACGGCGCGTTCAGCTTCGGCAACAACACCTTCGTCCCGGGCATGCGGGCCGGGTGGGCGGGAGGCGCGCCGACGATCTTCGACCAGTACTCGTTCGGCGGCCTCTTCAACCTCTCCGGATACGGTGCGCAGCGCTATTTCGGCACAAAGGCTGTGCTGGCGAAGCTGATCTACTACCGCAGGTTGCTCGAACTCCCCCCCCAGCTCGGCTCCGGGATCTATGCCGGCGTCGGGATCGATGGGGCCTACGCGAAGGACCCCGTGGCCGGCGCCCCGACGGATGGATGGAAGGGCTCGGCCTCCGCCTTCGTCGGCGCCGACACGCTGATCGGCCCGCTCTACGTCGCCTACGGCATCTCGTCGGACGGCGTCGACTCGTTCTACCTGTTCCTCGGCCGGCTGTTCTGAGCGTCCGGCGGGCGGCCGGTGGCGCGCGCTACGCGCCCCGGTCCCCGCGGGTCTTCGGACCGGTCGACCCGTGGTGGCCGTGCGTGTCGGTATGGAGCGTGCCCGACGACCCGCCGGTCCCGTGGGCCTGCTCCCCTTCGGCGAGCAGCTCGACCTGGCCGGCCTCGATCAATTTCGAGACGCCCGGCGCGTCGATGGCGTCGTCGGCGATCTGGCCCGATTTTCCGGGGCCGAGGCGAAGCACCTTGCCGCGCGGGAGACGCACCGCGAGGGGCTGAACGGTCCTGTTCACGATCGTTCTCATCGAACACGCTCCGCTTCACTGGGTGCGAGGGGATCGTACGCCGATCAGCCGATTCTGAACAGGCGCGTCAGGAGCAGCACCCCGGCTGACACGACGATCGCGCTGGCCAGGTCGAGCAGCGTCCCAAGGCGCAGCATGACCGTGATCGGCGCGCAGCCCGAGCCGTAGACGATCGCGTTGGGCGGCGTCGAGACCGGCAGCATGAAAGCCATCGAGGCCCCGAGCGCGACCGCCATCGCGGAGGGCACCGGGCTGACGCCGGCGGCCTGGGCCACGGCGATCGCCAGCGGGGCGACCATCGTCGCCGCCGCGGTGTTGGAGGTCGTCTCGGTCAGGACGATCGCGAGCAGCGTGAACGGCACGGTCAGGGCCGCCAGCGAGGGCTTCCTGGTCGAGCGCGGGACGAGGGGCTACGTCGCGCGCGACATCAAGCGCAAGATGTCGCTGCGCGCCTCGGTCACCTCGGAGCTGTTCTTCGACGACGTCCGGGTGCCGGACTCGGCGCCGCTTCGGCGTGCCTGGCCGACATGGCGCGCCGAATCACGACCGCCCGGCTGCTCGCGCTGCAGCTCGGCCGGCTCAAGGACCAGGGCCGGATGCACCACAGCCAGGTCTCGCTGGCCAAGTGGAACAACGTGCGGATGGCGCTCGACGTCGCGCGCGACCTGCTCGGCGAGGGCGGGATCACGCTCGACCAGCACGCGATCCGCCACATGCTCAACCTCGAGATCGTGATCACCTGCGAGGGGACCGAGACGATCCACGAACTGGCCGTCGGCCGCGAACTGACCGGCGTGGCGGCGTTCCAGCCGGCCGGCGCCGGTCGCTCGCCGCAGGCCGACCCGTCTATCATGCGCGCATGGCCGCGAAGAAGCCGCTCTTCCGCGTCGCGTTCCACAACCAGGGCCAGCTCTACGAGGTCTACGCCCGGCGCGTGAGCCACGGCGAGCTGCTCGGGTTCGTCGAGGTCGCGGAGCTCGCCTTCGGGGCCAGGGGGCGGCTCGTGGTCGACCCCTCGGAAGAGCGGCTGGAGCGGGAGTTCGAGGGGGTCCCCCGCTTCTTCGTGCCGATGCACGCCGTCGTCCGGATCGACGAGGTCGAGAAGGAAGGGTCTCCGCGGATCCTCGAGGCGGCCGCCAAGGGGGCGACTGTCGCCCCGTTCCCGGTGCCGCTCATGCGGCCCGACGCGCCCCCGTCCAAGTCCTGAAAGAGGTGCCACCGTGATCTGCCGACCCTGCCTTGCCGCCTTCGCCCTGCTGGTTGCCCTCGCCGCCCCCGCTCGCGCCCAGCAGCCGGCGCCCCGGCCCGCCGACGCGCCGGGGCAGCCCGCGGCGACGCCCGGGCCGCCTGCCGCGTCCCCGGCCGGCGATCAGCCCGTCCCGCCGGAGATCGCCCGCCGTCCCAAGGTCGGCCTCGTGCTCTCCGGCGGCGGCGCTCGCGGAGCGGCACACGTCGGCGTGCTGAGGGTGTTGAAGGAGCTGCGGATCCCGATCGACTACATCGCCGGAACGAGCATGGGCGCGATCGTCGGAGGCCTCTACGCCAGCGGGCTGTCCGTCGACGAGCTGCAGGAGGTCGTCGACACGACCGACTGGTTCGACGTCTTCAACGACAGCTCCCGCCGCCAGTACCTCTCCTTCCGCCGCAAGCAGGACGACGCCCGGGTACTGTCGCCGATCCGGATCGGGATCGAGAAGGGGAAGCCCGCGCTCCCGCCCGGGCTGATCACCGGCCAGAATGTGACCATCCTGATGCACGAACTGACGCTCCCGTCCGCCGGGATCGAGCGCTTCGACGACCTGCCGATCCCGTTCCGCGCGGTGGCGACCGACCTCGTGACCGGCGAGAAGGTCGTGCTCGACCGCGGGAGCCTGTCCCTGGCGATGCGGGCGAGCATGTCGGTCCCGGGCGCGTTCACGCCGGTCGAGATCGACGGCAGGCGGCTGCTCGACGGCGGGCTCGTCGCCAACCTCCCGATCGACGTCGCGCGCCAGATGGGGGCCGAGGTCGTGATCGCGGTCGACATCAGCACGCCCCTCGCCACGTCCGACCAGATCAGGACGCTGCTCAACGTGGCCGGGCAGATGAACGGATTCCAGACCCGCAAGAACGTGCTCGAGCAGATCGCGACGCTGGGGCCGCAGGACATCCTGATCGTGCCCGAGCTCGAGGGGATTTCAGCCGGCAGCTTCGAGCGCGAGAGGATGACGGCGGCGATCCTCGACGGCGAGGCGGCGGCGCGGGAGCACGCCACGGCGCTCGAGCGGCTGGCGGTCTCTCCCGCGGACTACGCCGCCTACCAGCAGCGGCGGTTCCGCAACACCACCCGCGTGGTCCAGGTCCGGAACGTCACGATCGAGAACAACTCCCACCTCGACGATCGCGTCCTGCTCGATCGCCTGCGGGTGGAGCCCGACTCCCCGCTCGACATCATGGTCCTCAACGCCGACCTGGCGCGGCTCTACGAGCTCGACGCCTTCGAGCTGGTCGACTTTCGCCTGATGCCGATCGAGGGGGAGAAGGACCGCTTCGACCTCGTGATCAAAGCCAACACCAAGACCTGGGGGCGCCACTTCCTGCGCGTCGGCCTCAACCTGGTCTCGAACCTGACCGGATACGGGGAGTTCACGGCGCTGGCGTCGTACACGATGACCGAGCTGAACGGGCTGGGCGCCGAGTGGCGCACCACCGTAGGGGTCGGGACCAGGCCGCTGGTCGACACCGAGTTCTACCAGCCGCTCGACTATCGGGGCCGCTGGTTCTTCGCCCCCTACGGCGGATGGCGCCGCGAGCCGTACCCGTTGACCGCCGCGAACGGCGCGGAGCTGGAGTTCCGGGTCGACCGCGGGACGGCCGGGATCGATTTCGGCCGCCAGTTCGGCCGCTGGGCCGAGCTTCGCCTGGGTGCCTTCGCCTCCCGGCGCGACGCCAAGCTCGAGACGCTCGGCATCGTCCCCTTCAAGATCTCGAGCGACCCGATCGGGGCCAGGCTGCGGTTCGAGTGGGACACCCTCGACAGCGTCAACTTCCCGCGCAGCGGGTGGCGGGCCTTGCTTGACTCCGAGTTCGCCTACAAGGGCGGCATCAACGACGAGTCGTTCGAGACGGCCAGTCTCCGCGCCGGGGGCGCGATCAGCTTCGGCAACAACACGTTCTCCCCGTCGGTGTTCCTCGGCTGGGCCGGGGGCTCGCCCACCGTGTTCGACCAGTACGCCTTCGGCGGCCTGTTCAACCTCTCCGGCTACGGCCTGCAGCGCTACTTCGGGACCGAGGCCGCGCTGGCCAAGCTGGCCTATTACAGGCGGCTGCTCGAACTCCCGCCGCAGCTGGGCTCCGGCATCTTCGCGGGACTGGCGGTCGAGGGGGCATACTCCAGGGACCCGGTCGCCGGCGTTCCGACGGATGGATGGAAGGGCGCGGCAGCCGCGTACCTCGGCGCCGACACGCTGATCGGGCCGCTCTACCTTGCGTACGGCATCTCGTCGGACGGCGTCGACTCGTTCTACCTGTTCCTGGGGCGACTTTTCTAGCGGGGCAGCGGCTGGCCGCCGACGCGCATCACGCGCCGCGGTCCCCCCGCACCTTCGGAACCGACGACCCGTGGTGGCCGTGGGTGTCGGTGTGGATCGTCCCCGACGACCCGCCGGTCCCGTGGGCCTGCTCCCCTTCGGCGAGCAGCTCGACCTGGCCGGCCTCGACCAGCTTGGCGACGCCGGGCGCGTCGATGGCGTCGTCGGCGATCTGGCCCGACTTCCCAGGGCCGAGGCGGAGCACCTTGCCGCGCGGGAGACGCACCGCGAGGGGCTGAACGGTCCGGTTGACGATCGTTCTCATCGAGCGCGCTCCTCTTCGACGGGTTCGAGGGGATTGTACGCCGATCAGCCGATTCCGAACAGGCGCGTCAGGAACAGCACCCCGGCCGGCACGACGACCGCGCTGGCCAGGTCGAGCAGCGTCCCCAGGCGCAGCATGACCGTGATCGGCACGCAGCCCGAGCCGTAGACGATCGCGTTGGGCGGCGTCGAGACCGGCAGCATGAAGGCCATCGAGGCCCCCAGTGCGACCCCCATCGCGGGCGGCACCGGGCTGACGCCGGCGGCCTGGGCCGCAGCGATCGCCAGCGGGGCGACCATCGTCGCGGCGGCGGTATTGGAGGTCGTCTCGGTCAGGACGATCGCGAGCAGCGTGAACAGGACGGTCAGCGCGGCCAGCGACTGGGCGCCGGTGGCCCGGACGATCCCCTGCCCGATCGCTTCCGCCAGCCCCGTGCGGAACATCGCCGCGCCGAGCGACAGGCCGCCGCCGAACAGCAGCAGCGTGCCCCAGTCGATCCGCACCGCCTCGCTCCAGCGCAGCGTGAAGCGGCGCTCGCGCCAGTCGACCGGCAGCACGAACAGCAGGCTCGCGCCGAGCACCGCGACGACGCTCTCCGGGAACAGCCGCTGGACCTGCCGCGCGGCGGCCGACTCGGTCCCCAGCAGCAGCGCCAGGACGCCGGGCAGCACCCACAGCGCGACGGTCAGCGCGAACGCGCCGAGGACGTTCTTCTCGGCCCGCGAGGGGGACCCGAGCGCGGCGCGCTCGTGCACGAACTCGTCGCGACTGCCGCGGATCTCGCCCACCTCCGGCGGGAGCGCCCAGCGCAGGTGGGCGAGCAGCAGCGCCACCATCAGCGCCGCAATCGGCCCGCCGACCAGCATCCACTGGAAGAACGGCACCCGCACGTGCGCCAGCTGGTCGAGCTGCCCCAGCACGACGAGGTTCGGGGGCGTCCCGACCGGGGTGACGATCCCGCCGATCGAGGCGGCCCAGGCGATCGTCAGCATCAGCGACGTCCCGAAGCGCAGGCGGGTCGCGTCGACCGGGCCTCCCGACTGGCGCTCGAGCAGGCGGGAGAGCGCCGTCAGCACGGAGAGCGCGATCGGGTAGAGCATCGCGGTGGTGGCGGTGTTGGAGAGCCACGCCGACAGCCCGGCGGTCGCCACCGCGAACGCCGCGAGAATGCGCGTCGACGACGACCCGACCCAGCGCCGCGCCAGGATCGCTAGGCGAAGCGCCGGTCGAGACCGGTCGCGAACATCGCCTCGGCCAGCACGAACCCACCCAGGAAGAGGAAGACGATCGGGTCGCCGAAGGGGGCGAACATCTCGGCCGCGGAGCCGACGCCCAGCACGACCGCCAGCGCCGGTCCCAGGACCGAGGTCACCGGGATCGGCACCGCCTCGGTGATCCACCAAGTGAGGACCCACGCCAGCACCGCGGCGAGGCGCCCGGCGGGCGCCGGCAGCCCGGGAACCGGCAGGGCCAGCAGGAGGGCGAACAGGACCGGTCCGGCGAAGAGCCCGGCCGTGCGACGCGCGCGCTCGAAGCGCAGCTCCGCCGACGACAGGACCTCGCGGGCCTGCGTGAGGTCGCGGAACCGGACGCGCTCGGCCACGGGCCGCCCTCCGACCGCTCCAGCCTAGCGCGACCGCGGGTCGATCCGAACGCGATTTACCGGACCTCGCGAGAGGGCTAGGATGGTCTCGCAGGCGGTCCTGCCGCCGGGGGAGCGCCGGATGTCCGATCCCAAGCTACCGTCGCCAGACGCGCCCCCGCCGCCCGTCCGGGAGTTCCACGACGACGAAATGGTCCTCCGCTTCGACGACGTCATCCCGGCCGATACCGGCGCGATCACGCCGCTCGTGCAGCGGGTGATGGGCCTCGTCCGCGACTTCGGCTGCGCGGTGGGGGAAGAGCACACGATCGAGCTGGCGCTCCAGGAGGCGCTGGCCAATGCCGTCGTCCACGGCGCCCAGGGCGACGCTTCGAAGCCGGTGGCGATCTCGGTCGCCTGCGAAGAGGACCGCGGAATCCTGATCGTCGTGCGCGATCCCGGCCCCGGCTTCGATCCCTGCAACGTCCCCAGCCCGGTCCTCGGCGAGAACATCTTCGAGTCCCATGGCCGCGGGATCTTCCTGATCAACCGGCTGATGGACCACGTCGAGTTCGCGCACGGCGGGACCGAAATCCGGATGCGCAAGAACCCGACCGGGCTCCCGGGCGAGCCGTCCGCCGACTCGCCCTAGCCCCTTCGAGCCAGGAGAGCCCGATGTCCGCCGAGAAGACCGGCCGCCCCGTCGATCCCCCCGCCGTGACCGGCGGCGAGTCGCTGCGGGCGCTGATCGAGACCCGCTTTCCCGCCTTCGCCGGCCGCAACGTGCGCGAGGTCCACCGGATCATGCGCCGCTCGCTCGAGGACGACTGCGCGGTCTTCGCGACCCTGTCGGGTGCGATGACGCCGGCCGGGCTGCACACCTCGGTGGTGATCCCGCTGGTCACGAGCGGCGCGATCTCCTGCCTGACGACGACCGGGGCCAACCTCTACCACGACGTGCACCGCCTGCTCGGGCACACGATCCACGAACTGTCGCCGCTGGCCGACGACCTCGCGCTGCGCGAGGAGCGGATCATCCGGATCTACGATCTCGGCTTCGACGAGGAGGTGCTGCTCGACACCGACCGCTTCTTCCTCGAGGTCATCAAACGGCCCGAGTTCCAGCGCCCGATGACGACGCCCGAGTTCCACCACGCGCTGGGCCGCGCCGTCGCCGTCGTCGAGGACGAGCGGGGCGCCGCGAACTCGACCGTGCTCGGCGCCTGCTTCCGCGCCGACGTCCCGATCTTCTCGGGCGCGGTGCAGGACGGCTCGATCTTCCTGAACGCCGTCCGGCTGCAGCGCGAGGATCCGCAGTTCCTGTTCCGGATCGACGCCGGCCGGGACGTCTACCAGATGGCCGCGCTGCAGAACCTCGCGCGCCAGGGGGGCGGCAAGGCCGCGATCTGGATCTTCGGCGGCGGGGTCCCCAAGAACTACACGCTGCAGGGCGAGCCGCTGCTCTCGCAGATCCTCGGCGTCGACGCGCGCGGCTTCGACTACGACGCCCAGGTCTGCGTCGACGTCGTCGACAACGGGGCCCTGTCCCCCTGCTCCGCCGGCGAAGGGCACACCTGGGGCAAGACCAGCGCCGAGTGCGTCGAGACCTCGTCGGCCTACCTCCGGACCGACGTCACGATCGCGGCGCCCTTCCTGGCCGAGGCGCTGCTCTCGGACGCCTCGCTGCGCCGTGCGCCGAAGCGGCTGTTCGCGCGGATCGCGGAGGCCGAGCGGTTGCTCGACGCGCTCTGGATGGCGGGCTGAAGGAGCCTCCGGTCAGGGTCTCAGGGCAGCCTCGGACTCGAGCGCTTCGCTGCGCGCTCCCGTCCCGACCATCAGCGCCACCAGGAGCCGCTGCGCGTCGCTCATCCGGGCCCGCCGCGCCACCACCTCGCGCGCCAGGTCGGGCCTGTTCGTGATCAGCCCGTCGACCCCACGCCCCATGGTGTCGAGCATCCAGGCGGGATCGTCGACGGTCCAGACGTAGACCTCCTGCCCGGCCCGATGCGCCCGCCGGACGAAGCGGCGCGTCGCCATCCGCGCCTCGACCGCCAGGAAGTCGGCGCCGAGCACGGTCAGGTCGCCGAGCCCCTTGGCGACCAGAAGCCCCGACCGCCACGACGGCCGCGTCTGCTTCATCTTCCGGACCATGTCGCGATCGAGCGACATGAAGATGCAGTCGTTTTCCATCCCGGCGGCTTCGACGATCGCCGCGACCCGCTCTTCGAGGCGCTCGTCGTGGCCGTAGGACTTCAGCTCGACGATGACGCGGGTCCGGCCCTTGCAGACCGAAAGCGCCTCGGCGAGCGTCGGCACCCGCTCCCCGGAGAACTGCGGGCCGGCACGGCTGCCGATGTCGACCGTCCGGAGCGTCGCCGCGTCGGTCTCCCAGATCTTCAGCGCGGCGCCGCCCACCTTCATCAGATCGCTGTCGTGCACGACCAGCACCTCGCCGTCCGCCGACTCCTGGACGTCCAGCTCGACGAAGTCGGCGCCCTGCTCGGCGGCCAGGCGGAAGGCGGCCAGCGTGTTCTCGGGCGCCGCCGCCGAGGAGCCGCGGTGGGCGATCACCAGCACCGGCTGGTTCGTCCGGGTGACGAGGAAGCGCGAGCAGCGCGAAACCCACCGAGGCGAGGACCGCGACGGCCGCCAGCCCCGCCCGGGCGCGACCGGAGAGGAGCCGGGCAGCGCCCGGGTGCGGGCGCACCGCCATCGCTGCGGGTGTCGAGGCGTCGCGGGGCTCGCCGATGCGCAGGTAGAGCCTCGCGAGGAGCAGCGAGAAGAGCGAGAAGCTGGCGATTCCCGCCGCGAGGCCGAGCGCGGCCCAGAGCAACGCCAGCCCGGCGATGAACGGCGAGGAGCAGCGCCAGCGAGCCGCCGAAGTGCGGCGCCAGGCTGCGGCCGAGGAACTGGACCGGATACGTCGTGCGCCATCGTCAGCGCCAGGGCTGCGGCCGCCCACGCGGCAAGGACCGTCACGACGACCCACCGGTTCCCGGCCGACCGCCGGGCGCTCTCGCCGAGGGCCCGGCGGGGGCTGACGTCCTCGAACAGGACGAGCGGCAGCGCGAGCGCCCAGCGGGCGGTCGTCCACGCGAGCAGCGCGGCCAGCCCCGCTGCGATCAGCGCCCCGAGCGCCGCCGCGGCCCAGAACTCGGGCGGACGGTGCGACAGGTAATAGTTGATGTCGTGTCGCCGCAGCAGCGCCCAGTAAGCGACGCCGCCGGCTGCGAGGAACGGCACCAGGCCGGCCAGGACGCGCACCACCATCTGCGCGGTCAGGCGGAGCACGTCCAGCGCCCGCACCCCCCCGAAGACGAGCGCGTCCCTGGCGCTCAGGTGGCCGCCCCGCGCTTCGGCAAGCCCGATCGCCATCAGGCACGCCGCCTCCAGGGCCACGATCGCGAGCAGCAGCGCTCCGCACGCGACGAGCGCGACGACCCCGGCGCGAGTGGTCAGGAAGAACCGCGCGATGTCGGCGTCCGCGATCGCTCCGCTGCCGGCGCGGGACATCAGCCAGTGGAGCAGCATCGTCGTTGCCGGGGTGAGCAGCGCGAACGCAAGCAGCTTGCAGGCGATGTCGGTCAGCGCCAGGCTCCTCCACGATCGGCGGAGATCGCGGAGCGCACCCGTCACCACCTCGCGCGCCGTCACCCACCCGGATCCTGGATCCCGCTGGTTGTCGCTCATGTCGCCATTCTAGTCAATTCGGATGGAGGGACGGTTGATCCGTACGTCCGGGCCCCCGATACTCAGGTGTGTGTCGCGGGTGAGCGGGGGTGCACCGCCGGGATCCGCGTGAGCTGGAGCAACTCGAAGCAGCACGCCGGCCGAAGGGACACGGAATGAGCCAGCATCCAACGGCCGCAGGCGCGATCCCGACCGGTACTCCGGCGCTCCGCTTCGACGTGGTCGCCGGCCTCACCGCGGCCGCGGTGGTTCTGCCGAAAGCCATGGCCTACGCGACCGTGGCCGGCCTGCCGGTCGAGGTCGGCCTCTACACCGCCTTCCTCCCGATGCTCATCTACGCCCTGCTCGGTTCCTCACGGGTGCTCAGCGTCAGCTCCACCACCACCCTGGCGATCCTGGCCGGCACGCAGCTCGGCCTGGCGGTGCCGGACGGCGACCCCGCGAAGCTGACCACCGCCGTGGCCACGCTGACCGCCCTGGTGGGCGTCCTGCTGCTGCTCGCGGGCCTGCTCCGCCTCGGATTCGTCGCCAACTTCATCTCCACCCCCGTCCTGACGGGTTTCAAGGCGGGGATCGGACTCGTGATCGTGCTGGACCAGGTGCCGAAGCTGCTCGGCATCCACATCACCAAACAGGGCTTCTTCCGCGACCTGATCGACGTCGCGCGGCACCTGCCCGAGACCTCGCTGATCACGCTGGCGGTGGCCGCGGCGACGCTGGTCGTACTGATCGGCATGGAGCGCCTCTGGCCACACTCCCCCGCCCCGCTGGTCGCCGTGGGCGGCGGCATCGCCGCGTCGTAGTTCTTCAACCCGCACGCCCAGGGCGTCTCGACGGTCGGCCTCATTCCGCTGGGATTCCCGTCGCCGACGATGCCGGACGTGGCGCTGGTCGGGCAACTGCTGCCGGGCGCGCTCGGCATCGCCCTGATGAGCTTCACCGAGTCGATCGCGGCAGGACGGGCCTTCGCCGGACCATCGGACCCGCCGATCAACGCGAATCGCGAGCTGCTCGCCACCGGGGCCGCCAACCTCGGCGGCGCGTTCCTGGGTGCGATGCCGGCGGGTGGCGGCACCTCCCAGAGCGCGGTCGTTCGCGCGGCCGGCGGCCGGACGCAGAAGGCATCCCTGGTGACGGCGGGCGCCGCGGCGGCGACGATGCTGCTGCTCGCGCCCCTGCTGGGCCTCCTCCCGTTCGCGACGCTGGCGGCCGTCGTCATTGTTTACTCCGCCGGACTGATCCAGCCGCTGGAGTTCCTCGCGATCCGCCGGGTCCGCACGATGGAGTTCCGCTGGGCGCTGGTGGCCTGTCTCGGCGTGCTGATCTTCGGCACGCTGCAGGGGATCGTGGTCGCCATCGTCGCGTCGCTGATCGGCCTCGCCAGCCAGTCTGCCCACCCGCGCGTGTCCGTGATCGGCCGCAAGCGCGGCGCCGACGTGCTGCGGCCGCTGTCGCCCGAGCATCCGGACGACGAGCTGTTCGATCGCCTCCTGATCGTCCGTCCGGAAGGGCGGATCTTCTTCGTCAACGCCCAGAGCGTCGGCGAGCAGATCGACGGCGCTGGTAAAGCAGTACGAGCCGCGCGTGCTGGCGATCGACATGAGCCGGGTGCCGGACATCGAGTACTCGGCGCTGCTGGCGCTCATCGAAGGCGAGAAGCGCATCACCGAGCGGGGCGTGAAGCTCTGGCTGGTCGGTCTGAATCCCGGAGTGCTCGAGGTCGTACGCCGGGCCGGCCTGGCCGACCGGCTCGGCCGCGAGCGGATGCTCTTCAACGCGCGCGCGGCGATCCGGCAATACGAGTCGCTTCGGGGCGCAGCGTCATGACTCGCTGAGATCCGAGGTCGCCCAGGACTCTGCGAGAGCGTGCGTCACGGCGAGGACGACGGGGCCGACGAAGATGCCGATCAGGCCGAACGTCATGAGGCCCCCGATCACCCCGGCGAAGACCATGATGAGCGGCATGTCGACACCCTTCTTGATCAGGATGGGGCGCAGGAAATTGTCGAGGGGCCCGACGACGATCGTCCAGACGAGGAGGAAGACGCCCCAGCCGGTACCTCCCGTCGAGAAGACGTACACCAACGCAGGCACCAGCAGCGGGAGCGGTCCGATCTGCGCGATGCAGAGCACGAACGCCACGACCGTGAGGACTGCCGGGAACGGAACGCCGGCGATCCACAGCCCGAGCCCACAGAGGACCGACTGCAGGAGAGCCGTGACCACCACCCCCATCGCCACGCCGCGGATCGCCGCGCCGGCGAGGTCGAGCGTGCGCTCGCCCCCCTCCCCGCCCAGGCGGCGCGCGAAGCGCCGTGCCATGGCGACCGCCTGCTCTCCGTTCGACCAGAGGATGACGGCGATGACAACGGTGAGCAGGAACTGGACGAGTGCGAGGCCGACGTTCCCGATCCTCCCGATCAGCCATTTCGCCGCGTCGCTCGCGTACGGTGCGGCCTTGGCCATCAGCGGCTGGAGCTCCATCCCCACGAACCCGTCCCACGCGTCGGCCACCTGCGTTCCCACGGCCGGCAGGCTGGCCACCCAGCCCGGTGCCGGCGGGATCTGGAGCGTCGAGAGTTCCTGCGCCCGGGCGACGATCGCGTCGGAGTTCCTTACGAGGGCGCTGGCGGACAGAAGGAACGGCACAAACAGGAGACCGAGCAGGACCAGCGACAGCACGGCCACCGCCGCCCACCGCCGGCCGCGGAAGAAGCGTTGGACCGCGAGCAGGACCGGCCAGGTCGCGACGACGATCGTCGTCGCCCAGATCATCGCCCCGAGGAACGGGCGGAGGATCCAGAAGGACCCGAGCATCAGGGCGAGGGTGACGAGGACGACGAGCACGGTGCGGATGATGTCCGGTCGCGGCTCGGTCATGGTCGGTCTCCTCCATGGAACGCGCGGTGATTCGCGGAAGATCCAGGTCACGTTTCGCAAGGAAGTCTAGCACCGTGATGATCGTAACAGGCGCCAGCTGTGGCACGGCTCGCGAGGCGTGGGGCCTGCGGTAGCATGAAGTCGGCTGGACCGTCCTGGAGGCCCCCATGAGCGAGACCGGGAGGATCGACACCCATCACAAGGCGCTCCAGCTCAATCTCGACCCGAAGATCTTCGGGACGTTCGCGGAGATCGGCGCCGGCCAGGAGGTGGCCCGCTGGTTCCTCCAGGTCGGTGGCGCGTCGGGGACGGTCGCGAAGACGATCTCGGCCTACGACATGACCGTCAGCGACGCGATCTACGGCAAGGGCGCCCGATACGTCTCGCGCGACCGGCTGCTCGCGATGCTCGACCACGAGTACGCGCAGCTGATCGAGCGGCTCGACGCGGGCCGCGGTGCGGACGACCCGCTTCTTCGTCTTCGCCGACACGGTCTCGGCGCGTAACTTCGCCGGGACCAACGAGTGCCACGGCTGGCTGGGGATCCGCTTCCAGCCTCTCCGCGCGGCGGCCGAACGACGTCCTGCTTCACGTCAACATGATGGACCCGGGCAACCTGCTCCAGCAGCAGGCGCTCGGCGTGCTCGGCGTCAACCTCGTGCACGCGGCCTACTTCGAGCGCGGTTCCGTGGACGCCCTGCTCGCGGCCCTCGCCTCCGGGCTGTCGCTCGCCCGGATGGAGATCGACGTCATCGAGCTGTCGGGGCCCGACTTCCGCGAGACCGACCCGCGGGCGGTCGGCGTCGCCCTCGTGCGCGGCGGCTACGGCAGCGCGGTCCTGTTCAGGGAGGACCTGCAGCTCGTCCCGCCGTCGGAGGTCCTCCGCAAGCGGCCGATCGTCGTCGAGCGCGGGATCTTCCGCCAGGTGGAGTCGATCCATGCGCGGATCCTCGAGGCGGCGCTCCGCCGGCTGGGCTCCGAGACCGGCTCGACCGAGCGCGAGCCGCTGGGCCTGTTCGAGATGAGCACCGATCCGATCGGCGCAGCCGAGCGCCCCGACGATCGCACCATCCTGGACCGGCTCGCGGCCCTGGCTGCGCTGGGCCGGCCGGTCCTCCTCAGCCGCTACCCCCACAACTACGAGCTGTCGGGCTACCTCCGGCGCTACACGGCGCTGGCGCTGCGGTTCACCGCGGGGACGTCCGCGCTGATCCCGCTGCTGCAGATGGCGAACTACCCGGAGCTGGTGGGTGGCCGGCTCGAGGCGCTCGGGAAGCTGCTCGCCGCAAACGTCCGGATCTACGTCCACCCGATGCCGGCCGAAGCGGTGCGGGAAGCGCTCGCCGCGCAGCCTCCCGGCGCGTCTTCGGTCGGTTATCCGACGGAGGGTCCGGTCACGGCGGAGGACCTGCTTTTCCCGCCGCCGCTCGGGCACCTGTACCGGTACCTGCTCGAATCGGGCTGGATCGAGGGCCTGCCGCTCGCGTAGCGATCGGTGCGCGCCGTTGCGCGGCCGGCTGGAGCGGGCCTATCCTCGGGAGTCGCGGCACGAGCGAATCCCGCAGCAACGCCGGCATCCGAAGGGAGTTGAATTCCATGGCCCGGACTGAAGCACGGTGCTCCCGCGCGTCGAGCCGGTCTCTCCAGCGCCTCCTTGCGCTCGGCTGCGTGATCCTGCTCGCGCCCGGTGCGAGCCTGGCCCTGCCGCAGCAGGGGGCGCCGGCACCGCAGCCGGTTCCGGCGGCGGCCGGCGCAGTCGAGGAGACGGTGCCGAGGATTCCGCCGGACCAGCTCGATGCGCTGGTGGCTCCGATCGCCCTCTATCCCGACCCGCTCCTGGCCCAGACCCTCGTCGCCTCCACCTATCCGCTCGAGATCATCCAGCTCCAGCAGTGGCTCGCGAAGAACCCGGGCCTGAAGGACAAGGCCCTGGAGGAGGCGGTCGCGAAGCAGCCCTGGGACCCCAGCATCCAGTCGATGGCGGCGGTCCCCGAGGTGGTGAAGCGGCTGGCGGACGACGTCCAGTGGACCACGGACCTCGGGAACGCCTTCCTCGCGCAACAGGCCGACGTCATGGAAGCCGTCCAGCGGATGCGCAAGAAGGCGGCGGACAAGGGCGCGTTGACGAGCAACGAGCAGCAGGTCGTCCAGACGCAGGTGGTCGAGCAGAAGACGGTCATCGTCGTCCAGCCTGCGAACCCCGAGGTGATCTACGTCCCGTCCTACAGCCCGACGGTGGTCTACGGGCCGCCGATCTATCCCTATCCGCCGATCTACTACCCACCCTACCCGGCGGGCGGCGCTTTGATCGGCTTCGGCGTCGGGGTGATGTGGGGCGCGGCGTGGGGCGGCTCCTGCTGCGGCTGCGGCTGGGGCGGCAACGACGTCAACATCAACGTCAACAACAACTTCAACAAGAACACCAACATCAACCGCGGCGGGAACAACAACTGGCAGCACAACCCCCAGCACCGCGGGGGCACCCCCTACTCGAACAAGGCGACGGCCAGCAAGTACGGCGGAGAGGCGCGCGGGGGCGGACAGCGTTCCGGCACCGCGGGCGCCATGGACCGCGGCGCCGGCGGCGCGGGATCCCGTACCGGCACACCGAGCGCCGCGGACCGCGGCACCGGAGGCGCGGGCTCCCGCCCCAGCAGCGCGGGCACGATGGACCGCAGCGCGGGCACGATGGACCGCAGCGCGGCCGGCGCGGGCTCCCGCCCCAGCTCGGCCGGCACGATGGACTACGGAGCCGGCGGCAAATCGGCGGGCGGCGCGCAGGTCGGCAACCGCAGCATCCCGTCGGGCAGCGGGGCGAGCGTCAACAGCGGCTTCAGCGGCGGTTCGCACGGCTACAGCGGAAGCAGCGCCCGGAGCAGCAGCTCGCGCGGGGCGTCCAGCATGGGGTCGCGGGGCGGCGGCGGCGGCCGCGGCGGCGGCCGGAGGTAGGTGCGATGAGACACGGATCGGACGATCGGATTCCTGCCCGGTTCCACACCCGAACCCTGCGCGTCGGCCTCTGCCTGGGGGTGGCGTGCGCGTTCCCGCTGCTTCCGGCAGCGCGCGCCGCGGAGCCCGCCAAGCCGTCCAAGGGGCTCGCCGCGATCCAGCAGCGGACCTTCGACACCCCCGAGAAGGCGAGCGACGCGTTGATCCTTGCCGCGGAGCGATACGACACCGCGGCCATGAAGGCGATTCTCGGACCGGACGGCGTGGATCTCGTGACCACCGAGGACGCGGTCCAGTCGGAGAACCTGAGCAAGAGCTTCGCCGCGGAGGCCCGGACAAAGACCGTGGTCGCGGTCGACCCGCTGGACCCGAACGTCGCCATCCTCTCGGTGGGACCCGAGGACTGGCCGCTGCCGATCCCGATCGTCAGGGAGGGGGGCAAGTGGCGGTTCGACACCGCGGCGGGACGCCAGGAGATCCTCTTCCGCCGCATCGGACGGAACGAGCTGGACGCGATCCAAGTATGCCTCGGGTTCGTCGAAGCGCAGCAGGAATACGCCCTGACGAAGCACGACGGCGCGCTCGTGAACCAGTACGCGCAACGGGTCGTCAGCACGCCCGGGAAGCAGGATGGCCTCGCGTGGCAGGCCGCGGACGGGACGTGGCAGGGACCGGTCGGCGAGGGGGTCGCCCGGATCATCGCCGAGGGCTATCCCAATCGGCCCACTCCCTTCCACGGCTACTACTACAAGGTCCTGAAGGGACAGGGTCCCGCCGCACCGCTGGGCGAGATGGATTTTGTAGTGAAGGGGGCGATGATCGGCGGCTTCGCGCTCGTCGCCGCGCCGGCGGACTACGAGGTCAGCGGCGTGATGACGTTCATCGTGAGCCACGACGGCATCGTCTATCAGAAGGACCTCGGGCCGAAATCGGCCGACGAGTTCCGCGCGATGGAGCGCTACAACCCGGATTCGAGCTGGACCCCGGTCTTCGGCCAGTGACCCGGCGCGGCTAGCCGGGCCGGCGACCGAGCGCGCGCAGCGCTTCGTCCGCCATCATGCGCTCCTCGTCGGTCGGGACGACCAGGACCGCGACCGGCGAGTCGTCCGTCGAGATCCGGCAGATCGCGTCGAACCCGCGGGCGGTGCGGTTGCGCTCGTCGTCGACGCGGATCCCCATGACCTCCAGCCCTTGCAGCGCCAGGGCGCGGACTCGCTCGCTGCCCTGGCCGACGCCCGCCGTGAAGACCACCGCGTCCGGTCCGCCCAGGGCCGCCACATAGGAGCCGATCGCCTTCCGCACGCGATAGCAGTACGCCGTGACCGCCGCCACGGCCCGCGGAACCCCCGCGTCGGCCGCCTGCAGCACCTCGCGCATGTCGCTCGAGATCCCGGAGAGCCCGAGCAGGCCGCTTGCCCGGTTCAGGATCTCCTCGCTCTGCCCGGCGGTCAGCCCCCGCTCCCGCTCGAGGAACGCCAGCACCCCCGCATCGACGTCTCCGCAGCGCGTCCCCATGATCAGCCCCTCGGCCGGCGTGAACCCCATCGTCGTGTCCACGGATCGGCCGCGATCCACGGCGCAGAGCGACGCGCCGTTGCCGAGGTGGCAGCTCACGATCCGGAGCTCTTCCGGCCGACGGCCGAGGTACTCCGCCGCGCGCCGGCTGACCCAGGCGTGCGAGGTGCCGTGGAACCCGTACCGGCGCACGCGCAGCTCCTCGTAGTACTCCCAGGGCAGGCCGTAGAGGTACGCGTGCTCCGGCAGCGTGTGGTGAAACGCCGTGTCGAACACGGCAACCTGCGGCACGCCGGGAAGGAGCCGGCGCATCTCGCGGATGCCGGCGGCGTTGACCGGGTTGTGCAGCGGGGCGAGGGGGCTCAGCGCCTCGATCTCGGCCAGCACCTCGTCCGTCACGAGCGTCGCCCCGGTGAAGCGCTCGCCGCCGTGCACCACGCGGTGCACGACGACGCCGACTTCGCCGGCGTCGCGCATCACGCCCGTCTCCGCCGCCGTCAGGGCGCCGACCATCGCCCGGAACGCGTCGGCCATCCCGCCCTGCGGCAGGTCGCGGGCCGATTCTCCCTGCGGTCCGCGATGGGTGTGCCGCGTCCCGGCGATGCCGATCCGCTCCACTTCGCCGCGGGCCTGGCGCGACTCGTCCGCGGCGTCGAAGAAGCGATACTTGAGCGAGGACGAGCCGCAATTGACGACCAGGACGGTTCCGGGGGGGCGTTGCATGCCGCCATGATAGGAGTTGGAGCCCACCGGGTACAGGAAGCGCCGCCCCGGCCGGTTTCCCGACGCCGCGGCGTCCGGTGAGATACTCCACGCCATGAAGCGCACCCGGGGAGCACGACCGCGGTGGTGGCCCGGGCTGGTCCTGCTCGGGTTCGCCGGAGCCCTCACCTGCCCGGCCGCGGCGCTGGCCCAGGAACTCGAGCCCCGCGCCTACTCCGCCTCGCCGGTCGGGGCGAACTTCGCCGTGCTCGGCTACTCCTGGTCTGGCGGCGAGGTGCTGCTCGACGCGTCGCTGCCCGTGAGCGACGTCGAGGCGCGGATCGACAGCCTGTCCGCCGGCTACTCGCGGACCTTCGGGCTCGCCGGCCACGCGGCGAGCATCGCGGCGTTCGTTCCCTGGTTCTGGGGCACGCTGAGCGGCGACGTCGGCGAGGAACGACGGACGATCGAGCGCGTCGGCCTGGGCGACGTGCGCCTCCGTTTCGCGGTCAACCTGATCGGCGGCCCCGCGCTGTCCCCGGCCGAGTTCGCGAAGCGCCAGCAGCAGACCACGCTCGGGGTCAGCCTGTTCGTCGTCGCGCCGACGGGAGAGTACGACGACACGAAGCTGATCAACATCGGCTCGAACCGCTGGTCCTTCCGGCCCGAGCTCGGGGTCTCGATCCCGCTCGGGAAGTGGTTTCTCGAGGGGGCGGCCGGAGTCTGGCTGTACACCGACAACACCGACTTCTACGGCGGAGTGCGACGGGCGCAGGATCCGCTCTACCTCTGCAGGCGCACGGCGGCTACCAGTTCCGGCCGGGTTTCTGGATCGCCGCCGACGCGAACTACTACTGGGGCGGGGCCACCACGGTGAACGGGGTCGCGAAGCACGACCTCCAGGCCAACTCGCGCTACGGCCTGACGCTGTCGGTCCGGCTGGCACCTGGCCTGTCGGCCAAGCTGGCCGTCGCCGACGGGCTGACGACCCGGGTCGGCGGCGACTTCCAGACGATCGGGGTGGCCCTCCAGTACCTCTGGATGGACCGCTGAAGTCGGCTTCCGACCCGGGCCTCAGCGCTCTGTCGCATCGCCTCGCCGGGGAGCGTCGTCCGGTCAGATCAGCCCCGCGTCCTCCAGCTCGGCCGCGAGGTCGGGCCCCATCCGCTTCGGCCGCCGGAAGAACCACGGCTGCGTCGCGGGGTCGTGCCCCTCCTCGGCCGCGATCTCCTCGCCCCACAGCGGCGCGCCGGTCGGCAGCGTGCCGGCGAGAAAGCGCCGGTCGGCCTCCGCGACCTGCGCCGAGACCGCGGTCCGGGCGGCGTCGGGCGCCACCGCCAGCGCGCCGGCGAGGATGTCGCGCAGGTCCATGTCGTTGAGCCAGTCGTCGAGCGTCAGGTCGTAGCCGTCCTCGAGCGCGTCGGCGATCGCCTCCCAGCGGTCGGCGAGGCCGGCGAGGCCCCCTTCGACCAGCCGCGACGCGACGCCGCGCTCCGCCAGGTACTCGGTGACCGGGTCGTCTTGACTCATCGTCTCTGCCTCGTCGCCTGGCGGCGGAAGTAGCGCTCGCCGTCGTTGGGAATGAAGAAGGTGCGGATCACGCCGTCCCGATCGAAGGCGATGAACGCGCCGGAGGCGCGGTCGAAGCGCGTGATCACGCCGTCGCCGCGCACGATCTCGAGCACCTCGCCGCCGGCCGGCCGGTCGCGCAGCGCCTGCGCCAGCGCGAGGTACTCCTGCGCCGAGGCGGCGCGGAACTCGGCGCCGTGCTTGGCGAAGTGCTCGGCCAGGGCGCGGGGGGTGCGGAAGCCGATCGCCTCGCGCCCCGCGGTCTGCAGCGAGCCCGGCGCGGGGGCCGGCGCCGGAGCCGGGGTGGAGGCGGGGATGGGGACGGATGCGGCAGCGGGCGTGGCGGCGGCTCCCGGGGACGCTTCCGCGGCACGGGGCCGGCGTCGCACCCGACGAGCAGGAGCGCGAGCGTGGCCAGCCAGGGGATTCTCGGGCGCATCGACCGGCGGATCGTGCGTCCCGCCCGCGAGCCGGTCAAGCCGCTCGCGACTCGCCTCGCCCGTCCGACCCGTCCCGCGGTACCCTCCGCGCGTGCGTCACGCCTCCCGGCCCCGCATCGCGCCCGCCGCGCTCGTCCCGGCGCTGATCGCGTTCGCCGCACTGCCGCTCGCGGGCTGTGGCCGCGGCGGCCCGGACGACGGGCCTCCGCCGCCGCTGGTGAGCCTCGAAGCCCCGAAGGGCGAGGTCCAGGACGTCCCGGAGCTGTTCGCATGGCAGCCGGTCGCCGGCGCCGCGAGCTACCGGGTGACCGTCGGCGACGCGGACACGGTCTGGCCCCTCGTCATGGCGAGCACGACGGAAGCGCGGCTGCCGCTCCCCCCCGACAAGCGCGAGGCGATCCGCCCGGGCCGGATCCACGAGTGGTCGGTCGAGGCGCTCGATGCGGGCGGGGCGGTGATCGGTTCGGGCACCGTGCGCTTCTGGGTCGCTTCGAGCGCTTCCGCCGCGGCGGGGACGGATCCGGTACGTCCGGCGGCGCAGCCGCTCCCCGCGCTCGCGCTCGCCCGGCCGGACGGGTCCGCGATCGATCCGCTGGCCCCGGCGGGCGACGGCCGCGCCCCGCTCGCGACCGTCTTCTTCTTCACCCGCACCGACTGCCCGATCGCCAACCGCTACGCCCCGGAGATGAAGCGCCTGGTCGACGCGTACGGGCCGAAGGGGATCGCCTTCTTCATGGTCTACGTCGATCCCGGCGAGTCGGCGGAGGCGATCGGCCGGCACCTCGCCGAGTACGGACTGCCGCTCGCGCCGCTCCGCGACCCGCGGCACGAACTCGTCGCCGCGACCGGCGCGAAGGTCACCCCCACCGCCGCCGTCGTGACGCGGGACCGCCGCCTCGTCTACCGCGGGCGGATCGACGATCGCTACCCCGGGTTCGGCAAGGCGCTGCGCGAGCCGTCCGAACGCGACCTGGTCGCCGCCCTCGACGCGGTTCTCGCCGGCCGCGCGGTCCCACGCAGCGAGACCGAGGCGATCGGATGCCTCATCGGAGACGTCGCCCCGTGAGCAGCAGCCCCGTGAGAAACGTGCGCGTGATCCGTCAGCTCCAGACCGGCGGCCCCGCGGCCCGCGGGCTCGCACGCGCGGCGCTCGGACTGGCCGCGCTCCCCGTCGCGGCCGCGCTGCTCGCCGCCTGCGGCGGAGAGCGCCGGCCGCCCGCGGCAACCCCCTGGACCGCGCTGCCGCCCGACCCCGAGATCGCGCTCGACGCGCGCGCGCTGACCCCGCCGCCCGAGATCGCCCCGCCGGTCGAGCCCTCCCCCGCCCCGCGGCCGCGGGGCTCCGTCACCTTCGCGCGCGAGATCGCTCCGATCGTCCACGCGCACTGCGCGGTCTGTCACCACCCCGACGGCGCCGGGCCCTTCAGCCTGCTGGCCTACGACGAGGTGAAGAAGCGCGCGGGGCAGATCGCGACCGTGACGCGGTCGCGCTACATGCCCCCCTGGCAGCCGGATCACGGCACCAACGCGTGGCAGGGAGAGCGGCGCCTGTCGGCGGAGGAGATCGGCCTGCTCGCCCAGTGGGCGGAGGAGGGGGCGCCCCCCGGCGACCTCGCGCGGGCCCCGGCGCCGCCCTCGTTCCCGGCGGGGTGGACCCTCGGCGAGCCGGACGCGATCGTCAGCTTCCCGGCCCCCTACCTGCTGCGTGGCGACGGCGGCGACGTCTTCCGCAACTTCGTGATCCCGGACGCGCTGCCCGCGTCGCACTGGGTGCGCGGCCTGGAGTTCCGCTCGGGCGGCACGCGCGCGATCCACCACGCCGAGATCCGGCTCGACGAGACGCCGGGCTCGCGGGCGCTGGACGACGCCGATCCGGTGCCCGGCTTCGAGGGGATGGAAACCGAAACCGCTCACTACCCGGAGGGCCACTTCCTCAACTGGGTACCGGGGAAGCTGCCGGCGTTCGAGCCTGCGGGCCGCGCCTGGCGGCTCGGCGCCGGGGACGACCTCGTCGTCCAGCTGCACCTGCTGCCGACCGGCAAGGAGGAGCGCGTCGCGCCGCAGATCGGGCTGCACTTCGCCGAAGAGCCGCCCACCGACGTGACCCCGCTGAACCTGCGGCTCGCCTCGCGTTCGATGGACATCCCGGCCGGCGAGGCGCGTTACGTGATCGAGGACACCTACACCCTTCCGGTCGACGTCGAGGTGCTGTCGGTGATGCCGCACGCGCACTACCTGGGCAAGGACATGCAGGCTTGGGCGACGCTCCCCGACGGCACGAAGCAGTGGCTGGTCCGGATCCGGGACTGGGATTTCAACTGGCAGGACGAGTACCGCTACGCCGTGCCGCTCGCGCTCCCGCGTGGGACCGTGCTGGCGATGCGCTACACCTACGACAACTCCGCGGCCAACGAGCGCAACCCGCACAAGCCGCCGGTGCGCGTGACCTACGGCCCGCGCTCGTTCGACGAGATGGGCGACCTGTGGGTCCGGGTGCGGCCGCGGGGCGAGATGGAGCGTCAGCTGCTCGGCGCGCACCAGGCGCGTCACCGCGCGCTCGAGGACGCCGCCGACGCCGAGCGCGCGCTGGCGGCGGCCGGTGCGACGCCGGACGGGCACAAGCGCGCGGCGAAGTTGTACGAGCGCGCGGGGCGCGGCGAGCGCGCGATCGTGCACCTCGAGGCCGCGTTGGCGGCCGATCCCGACGACCCGGAGGCGCACGAACTGCTCGGCCTCGCGCTGCGCCAGAAGGGGGACGGCGCGCGGGCGCTCGAGCACGTCGAGCGCGCGGCCGCGCTGCGGCCCGACGCCGCCACGACGCAGTACAACCTGGCGGGACTCTACGCCGCCGCCGGACGGCCGGCCGACGCCCGGCGGGCGCTCGAACGCGCGGTGGCGCTCGACCCGGGCTACGTCCGGGCCCGCACCCAGCTCGGCGTCGTACTGGCCCAGCAGGGGCAGTATGCCGAGGCCGTCGCCCAGCTCCGGGACGCCTCGCGCCTGTCCGGCGGGCGCGATCCGGCGGTGGAGCAGGCACTGGCGGCTGCCGAGCGCGCGGCGACCGGAGCCGGCGCGGGACCGGCCGCCGGCGGTTCGCCACGGCGGTAGAATGGGGGCGTTGAAAGGGGGGTCATCATGGCGGTCCGAATCGACCTCTCGGACGACGAAGCCACGTTCCTGCGCGAGATCGTGGAGTGGCGCCTGAAGGCGCTGCCGCTCGAGATCGCGCACACCGACCACGCTCCCTACCGCGAGCTGCTGCGCAACGAGTCCGAGGCGCTCGAACGCGTCCTGGACCGGATCGTGCACGCCGCGGCGCCGGCGCCAGTTCACGGGCTCTAGCGCGCTTCGCGGAGGGGACGGGGGGTGGGCCCGGCGCAACGCGCCGTGGAGTAAGCTGGTTCTACCATGTCGATCCTCACCTCCCGCACGCTGCGCCGCGTCGCGATCGTCCTGCTCCTGCTCGCCGCGGCCGTCGCGCTCCGCTACACCGTCTTCCGGACCGATCCCGTCCCGGTGACCGTCGCCCGGATCGCGACCGGGCGCGTCGAACAGACCGTGACCAACAGCAAGGCCGGCACCGTCCAGACGCGGCAGCGCGCGTCGCTCAGTCCCGAGATGGGCGGGCTCGTGGTCGAGCTGCCGGCCCGCAAGGGGAGCCGCGTCGCGGCGGGCGAGGTCGTGCTGCGCCTCTCCGACGCCGATTACCAGGCCCAGGTCGCGCTGCAGTCACGCTCGCTCGAGGCCGCCCAGGCAGCCGCGAACGAGGCCTGCCTGACCGCCGAGCAGGCGAAGCGCGACGACGCGCGCTACGACGCGCTGGCCCGCGAGGGGGTGATCTCGGCGGAGCTGGGCGAACAGGCGCGGTCCCGGCGCGACGCTGCCGGCGCCGGGTGCGTGGCGTCGCGCGCGCGCGTCCGCCAGGCCGAGTCGGCGCTGGCGCTGGCCCGCGCGCAGCTCGCCAAGACCGTGCTGCGCGCCCCCTTCCCCGGCGTCGTGGCCGAGCTGAAGACCGAGCTGGGCGAGTGGATCACGCCGGCGCCCCCGGGCGTTCCGATCCCGCCCGTGATCGAGCTGATCGCCCCCGAGGAGATCTACATCTCGGCCCCGCTGGACGAGGTCGACGTCGGCAAGGTCCGCCTCGGGCAGCCCGTCCGGATCACGATGGATGCCTACCCGGGCCGGGACTTCCCCGGCAAGGTCGTGCGCGTCGCTCCCTACGTGCTCGACATCCAGGAGCAGAACCGGACCTTCGAGATCGAGGCCGAGTTCGAGGACGAGGCGTTCGCGCGCGGCCTCGTGCCGGGCGCGTCGGCCGACGTCGAGGTGATCCTCGCCGCTCAAGGACGGCGTGCTGCGGGTGCCGACCTCGGCGCTGATGGAGGGGGGCCGCGTGCTGGTCGTCGAGAGCGGCCGGCTCGTCGGCCGGCCGGTGACCACCGGGCTGCGCAACTGGGAGTTCGCCGAAGTGACCAGCGGCCTGTCGGCCGGGGACCGCGTGACCGTCTCGCTGGACCGGATGGAGGTCAAGGAGGGCGCGACGGTGCGGATCGCCGCCGAGATCTCCCCCGACGGCCGCAACTCGGGCGGGCCGAACGGACCGGCGAAGTGATCGAGCTGTCCCACGTCGAGCGCGTCTACCAGGTGGGGAACGAGGCGGTCCACGCCCTGCGCGACGTCGACCTGACGATCGAGGCGGGCGAGCACGTCGCGATCATGGGCCCATCGGGCTCGGGGAAGTCGACGCTGCTGAACATCCTGGGGGCGCTCGATCGCCCGACGGCGGGGACCTACCGCCTGGACGGGCTGGACGTCGGCGCCCTGGGCGAGGACCGGCTGCCGGAGATCCGGCGGCACCAGATCGGCTTCGTGTTCCAGTCGTTCCACCTCGTCCCGCGCCTGACCGCGGCGGGGAACGTCGAGCTGCCGATGGTCTTCGCCGGGTTGCCGCGGAAGGAGCGCCTCGAGCGGGCCGGCCGCGCGCTGGCCGCGGTCGGGCTGACGCCGCGGGCCACGCACCGCCCGGACCAGCTCTCGGGCGGCGAGCGCCAGCGCACGGCGATCGCGCGGGCGATCGTGATGGGACCGAAGATCCTGCTCGCGGACGAGCCGACGGGGAACCTCGACAGCTCGTCGGGCAGCGAAGTGATCCGGCTGCTCGAGCGGATGAACGCCGAGGGGCTGACGCTGATCGTCGTCACCCACGACCCGGCGATCGGCTCGCGCGCGCGGCGGCGGATCCGCCTCGCCGACGGGAGCGTGGTCGAGGACGTGCGCCAGCCGGGGAGCGCGTCGTGAAGGCCGGCGACCTGCTGCGTTTCGCGGCGGGTTCGCTCTCCGGCCACCGCCTGCGCGCCGGGCTGTCGCTGCTCGGCGTGGCGATCGGCGTCGGCTCGGTGATCCTCCTGACGAGCCTCGGCGAGGGGGCGAGGCGGTACGTCACGGGCGAGTTCGCGGTCCTGGGGAGCAACCTGCTGATCGTGATCCCGGGGAAGGTCGAGACCTCCGGCGCGCCGCCGATCTTCGGCAGCTCGACCAACGACCTGACCGTCGAGGATGCCGAGGCGGTCGAGCGGCGGGTCCCGCTCGTGCGGAGGGTCGTGCCGCTGGTGGTCGTGCTGGCCAAGGCCCAGGTCGACTCCCTCGAGCGCGACGTGGTCGTCGCCGGCGTCTCGCCGGCGATGAAGGAGGTCCGCAAGATCTCGGTGCCGATGGGGCAGTACCTCCCGGAAGGCGACCTCGACCGCGGGGCGCGGGTCGCGGTCCTCGGCGCGAAGATCAGGAACGAGCTGTTCCCGGGCCGGAACCCGCTCGGGGCCGCGATCCGGCTCGGCGACGAGCGCTTCCGCGTGATCGGCGTGATGGGACAGCGGGGGACCTCGCTCGGCGAGAACCTCGACGAGGTGATCCACGTCCCGATCGGCCAGGGACTGAAGATGGCCAACCGCCGCGGGCTGTTCCGGCTGCTGATCGAGATCACGTCGCACGAGGACGCCGAGGCGGCCAAGGCGCAGGTCCTGGCGGTGCTCAAGGAGCGCCACGGCGGCGTCGAGGACGTGACGGTCCTGACCCAGGACGCGGTCCTCTCGACGTTCAACAGGATCCTCGCGATCCTGACCGCCGCCCTGGCGGGGATCGCGGCGATCTCGCTCTCGGTGGCCGGGATCGGGATCATGAACGTGATGCTGGTCTCGGTCTCCGAGCGCACGCGGGAGATCGGGCTGCTCAAGGCGCTCGGGGTGACCCGGCGCCAGGTCGTCGCGGTCTTCCTGGCCGAGGCCGCGATCCTCTCGACGCTCGGCGGCCTGGTCGGCGTGGTGCTGGGGTTCGCGCTGGGCCGCGCCGTGATCCTCGTCTTCCCGGACTACCCGGTCGCGGCGCCGGCCTGGGCGGTCGCCGCGGCGATCGGGGTCTCGATCGCCGTCGGCCTCGTCTTCGGCGTGCTGCCGGCGCGGCGCGCGGCGGGGCTCGATCCCGTCGCCGCGCTCGCGGGGAGGTGAGCGTGAGCCTGGCCGACCTGCTGCGGCTGGCGTGGGGCTCGATCGCGGCCCACCGCCTGCGCTCCGGCCTGACGATGCTCGGGATCACGATCGGCATCGCCTCGGTCATCCTGCTGACCTCGATCGGCGAAGGGACGCGGGTCTTCATTCTCAGCGAGTTCTCGCAGTTCGGAACCAACCTGCTCGCGGTCCACCCGGGCAACGTGCGGACCACCGGCGTCCCGGGCTCGATCGTCGCGACCCAGCGCAAGCTGACGGTCGAGGACGCGCGAGGCGCTGCTGCGCGTGCCGGGCGTCGAGAAGATCGTGCCGCTGGCGATCGGCCAGGCCCGCGTCGAGGCCGGCAGCCGCGGCCGCTCGGTCTACGTCTACGGCGTCAACCACGACGGTTCCCGCGGTCTGGAAGTTCAAGATCCGGCACGGCCGCTTCCTGCCCGAGGAGGACCCGCGGCGCGGCTCGGCGGTGGCGGTGCTCGGCCCGAAGCTGAAGCAGGAGCTGTTCGGCGACGACAACCCGCTGGGCGAGTACGTGCGGATCGGCGGCGAGCGCTTCCAGGTGATCGGCCTGCATCGAGCCGAAGGGGCAGCTTCCTCAGCTTCGACCTCGACGACACCGCCTACATCCCGGTCGGACGGGCGCTCAAGCTCTTCAACCGCGACGAGCTGGTCGAGGTCGACGTGCTCTTCTCCGCGGGCCTCGACGCGGCGGGTGTCGCACGCGGCGTCAAGGACCTGCTGATCGCGCGCCACGGCGAGGAGGACTTCGACGTCGTCACCCAGGACGAGATGCTCGGCGTGCTCGACCGGGTGCTGGGGATCGTCAGCGCGGCCGTCGGGGGGATCGGCGCGATCTCGCTCGTCGTCGGCGCGATCGGGATCCTGACCATGATGTGGATCGCGGTCAACGAGCGGACCGCCGAGATCGGGCTGGCCAAGGCGCTCGGCGGCACCTCGCGCCAGATCCAGGCGCTGTTCCTGGTCGAGGCCGGGATGCTCTCGCTGCTGGGAGGGGTGCTCGGCGTGGCGGCCGGGCTCGGCACGGCGCGGCTGCTGCAGGTGGTGCTGCCCGATCTTCCGGTGCGGACCCCGCCAGGCTACGTCGTCGCGGCCCTCGCGGTGAGTCTCGGGGTCGGCCTGGCGAGCGGGGTGATGCCGGCCCGGCGCGCGGCGCGCCTCGACCCGATCGAGGCGCTGCACGCCGAGTAGGACAGCCTCACTTCGACTTCTTCTTCTCCTTCGGCTTCACGGCCTGCCCCGTCGCCTTCTCGTAGCGCTTGAGCGCTTCGGGCATTTCCTGCTTCAACCGCTGGATCCGCTGCTCGTCGGAAGGGTGGGTGCTGAGGAAGACCGGCGGCTTCCCCGCGCCCTTCGCGGCCGCGGCCATCCGCTGCCAGAGACCGATCGAAGCCCGCGGGTCGTAGCCGGCGATCGCCATGAAGTTGATCCCCATCCTGTCGGCCTCGCTCTCCTGGGCCCGGCTGAACGGCAGCAGGATCCCGACCGTGCTCCCGGCGCCGAACGCGGCCATGGCCAGCGCCTGCGTCTCGGCCGACTTGCTCGACAACGCCACCCCCAGCGCCACGCCGCCGAGCTGGGTCGCCAGCTGCTGGCTCATCCGCTCGGCGCCGTGCTGGGCGATCGCGTGCGCCACCTCGTGCCCCATCACGACCGCCAGGCCGGTCTCGTCCTGGGTGATCGGCAGGAGGCCGCTGTAGACCACGACGCGCCCGCCCGGCATGCACCAGGCATTGACCTCCTTGTCGTCGACCAGGTGGAACTGCCAGGCGTACCCCTTGAGGAGGTCGGCGTACTCGTGCTTCACCATGTAGCTCTCGACCGCCGCCTGGATCCGGCGGCCGACGCGCTCGACGGAGGCGGCGTCGGGGGTCCCCTGGACCGGGGGGTTCTCCTTCAGGAACTTGCCGTACTCGGTGGCGGCGAGCCCGTTGATCTCGCTGCCCGAGACCAGGCTCAGCTGCTTGCGGCCGGTCATCGGCACGGTCGCGCAGCCGGCCATGAGCAGGACGGCGAGGAACAGGGCCGCCCGCCGGACCGCCGGGCGCCTCACCCCCGTTCCTCCTTCCGGTGGCGCAGGAACTCGAATACCGCCGGCAGGATCGAGATGATGACGATCGCGATGATCACGACGCTGAAGTTGTCCCGGACGAACGGCAGGTTGCCGAAGAAGTAGCCGCCCAGGACGCAGGCCAGGACCCACAGGACCGCGCCGGTCACGTTGTACATCGCGAAGCGCGGGTAGCTCATCTCGCCGACCCCCGCCAGGAACGGGGCGAAGGTGCGGACGATCGGCACGAAGCGGGCGATGATGATCGTCTTGCCGCCGTACTTCTCGAAGAAGCGGTGCGTCCGGTCGATGTACTCCTTGCGGAAGACGCGGCTGTCCTTCATGTCGTAGACGCGGTGGCCGATCCGGCGGCCCACGGCGTAGTTGACGGCGTCGCCCAGGACGGCCGCGACGATCAGCACGGCGAACACCGCCGGCAGCGACAGCGAGCCCTTGGCCGCGAAGACCCCGGCCGCGAACAGCAGGGAGTCGCCCGGCAGGAAGGGCGTGACAACCAGGCCGGTCTCGCAGAAGACGACGACGAACAGCAGCGCGTAGGTCCACGCGCCGTAGCTCTCGATGATCTTCGCCAGGTACTTGTCGAGATGCAGGAAGATGTCGATCGCGGAGTGGATCAGCTCCACGGGGCCCTCGTCGCAGGGCGCGCGGCGGGGCGCGCCGGGGGGCGGCATTGTGACCCGGCTTACCCGGCCGGCCAAGGGGGAGGCCCCGCGGGACGCCGTTTCCCATGGCCGGCTGGCGCCGCGCCCCGATGCCGCTAGAATCGGATCTCGTCGCGACCGGACCGGCGGAGCCCGCCGTCCTGCGTTCCGGCGCTCAAGAAGGAGACACCATGAAGCGGTTTGCCCTGATCACGCTCGCGCTCGCCCTCGTTCTCGGCCTCTCGGCCGTCGCGCTCGCAGCCAACGCCAAGGAAGTCACGCTGACCGGCAAGGTCGCCTGCGCCAAGTGCACCCTCAAGCTGGAGGGGGCCTCGACCTGCCAGGACGTGCTCGTCGTCGCCGGCAAGGACGGCGCCGCGCCGACCTACTACTACTTCGCCAAGAACGACACGCTCGAGGCGTTCGGCCACGGCTGCAGCGGCGAGAAGCCGGCCGTCGTCACCGGTGTCGTTGCCGAGAAGGACGGCAAGCAGTGGATCGTCGCCACGAAGATCGTGGAAGCGAAGAGCTAGCTGCCCGGGCGCCGGAGGGCGGCGACGCCGCTCTCCGGCACTCACTCGCCCGCGCCTTCGCCCGCTCGGGCGGCGCGGTGCGGGAGGTCGCGGGCGCCGGCAATCTCGTCCGCCGGGCCCTTCCCGCGGACGGCGTCCCGCACCCGTTCGTCGTCGAGGTCGAAGGCCTTCCCAACCTGCTGCACGAGTTCGTGCACTTCGTCCTGCGCCCGCCGCTGGCGGTCGACCACGGCTTCGAGTACCGCCTCATTCCCTTCGACACCGCGCAACAGGAACAGCGGCGCTGGCTCTGGGAGGAGCTCGCCTGCTGCGTCGTGAGCTGCGCCTACCTCGCCGGCCGGCCGGAGCGCGTCGAGCCGTGGTTTGCCGAGCAGCTCGAGATCCAGCACCACTTCTACGGCTTCCCGGGGCCGGAGGCGTTCCGGGTCCACGTCGGCGCGCTCGTCGCGGCGCACGGCCCGGAACTGGACGCGGTCGTCGACGAGGCCTACGCGGCGGCGGCGGCGCAGCTCGCGGCGGCCGGCGCGAGCGACCCCGCGCCGCCCCGGCGGCTTTCGTTCGCACCGCTCTTCGCGGGACTTCCCGCTACAGCCCGGCGAGGATCTGGGCCAGGATGATCTTCGAGATCGTCGCCACCGGGTAGACCGCGGCGTAGGCGACGTTCGGCGTCTCCGAGCCGGTGTGCGAGTTGGCGAACGACAGCGCTGCCGGCTGGGTGTGGATCCCGGCCACCAGCCCCAGCGTCGTGATCATGTCGAACCCGAAGGCCCGCCGCGCCAGCAGGATCGCGGCCGTCGCCGACAGCACGGTGATCACCGCGCCGGCGGCCAGCAGCGGCAGCCCCTGCTTCTCGAAGGTCGCGACGAAGGTCGCCCCGGCCCGCGTGCCGACGCCGGCGAGGAACAGCAGGATCCCGAGCTGGCGCAGCGTGAGCGAGGCGTTGGCCGGCATCGTCCAGACGATCGGCCCGGTCCGGCCGAGCCGGCCGAGGATCAGCCCGACCACCAGGGGTCCGCCGGCCAGGCCCAGCGACATCGTCTGGCCGCCCGGGAGCGGGATCGGGAAGGTGCCGAGGAAGACCCCGAGGATCAGCCCGAAGCTGAACGACATGAAATCGGTCTCGGTCAGGTCGCGGAGCGGGTCCCCGACGACCTGCGAGACGCGGTCGAGGTCGCGCGCGTGGGCGACCGCGCGGATGTGATCGCCCAGCTCGAGCGTCGTGTCGGCTTCCGGCGTGATCGCGATCCCGCCCCGCCGGATCCGGCTCACGACGACCGGGCAGCCGCAGGCCGCGGACAGCTCGGAGAGCTTCGTCCCGGCGACCTTGCGCTGCAGCACGACCAGGTCGCGGTGCGCGATGTCGGATCCGAAGCGCTCGTGGTGCTCGCCGACCAGCGGGCCGATCAGCAGCACGGCGCGCTCGATCGCGTCGGGCGGGCCGACACCGACCAGCACGTCCCCCGCCGCGAGCTGCAGCTCCGGGGTGACGAGGATCTCCTGTTCGGCCCGCTTGACGCGCGTGAAGACCATTCCGGTCAGCTCGGCGAAGCGGGCGGCCTCGAAGGCCTTCCCGATGAGCTGGGGGTTGGCGATCCGCAGCTCGCGCGTGATCAGGTCGTCGCCACCGAGGCCGCTGGCGTCGCGGGCCTTTCGGTCCTCCTCCTTGAAATCGACGCGCGCAATCCGCGTCGCGACCTGCATCACCAGGATCAGCCCGACGACGCCGAGCGGGTAGGCGATCGAGTAGCCGACCGTCGGGCCGTCGGCAGCCCCCGCCGAGACGACGCCGCGCAGCCGCTCGATCGCCGCCGCGAGCGCGGGGGTGTTGGTCAGGGCGCCGCAGAAGAGCCCGGTCGCGACCGGCGTTCCCGTCGCCAGCAGGATCCCGGCGCCCCACGCTCCGACCGCGGCGACGACCGGGATCAGCGTGCCGGCGAGCGTGAACTGCAGCCCCTGCCGGCGGAAGAGGTTGAAGAACATCGGCCCCGACTGCAGCCCGATGATGTAGACGAAGAGGATCAAGCCCAGCAGGTAGACGAACTCCGGCAGCACGAAGTGGCCGGGGTCGACCGCGCCGAAGACGAGGCCGACGAACAGCACGGCAGCCACGCCGAGCGAGAAACCCCTGAAGCGGACCGTGCCGAGGAACCAGCCCAGGCCGATGACCGCGAAGAGCAGGGCGACGGGAGACGTGGCGAGCAGGTCGTACAGGCCGGCGAGCAAGGGAGACGGTCCTCCGGGAGGCGGGTCAGAATACGGGAGCGCGCCGCCGCACGGAAGCGCCCGGCGTAGCGCCCCGGGAACCCCGCGCGGCCGGAATCCCGGAGCGAAGCCGGGCCGTGACAGCCGCCGCCGGAGTTGGCAGACTCCTCCCGGAGGCGGCCGTGCGGATTCTCCTGGTCGAGGACGACCCCAAGATCGCGTCGTTCGTCGCGCGCGGGCTGCGCGAGGCGGGACACGCGGTCGACCACGCGGCCGAAGGGATTGCCGGCCTCGCGCTCGCCGTGGATCACCCCTACGACGTCGCGATCGTGGACGTGATGCTCCCCGGCCTCGACGGTCTCGCGCTGGTGGCGAAGATGCGGGCGCGGGGGGCGACAACCCCGGTCCTGATCCTCTCCGCGCGGCGGACGGTGGACGACCGGGTCAAGGGCCTCACCGCCGGCGGCGACGACTACCTGACCAAGCCGTTCGCCTTCTCCGAGCTGACGGCGCGGGTGAAGGCGCTCGCCCGGCGCGCGGCCGTCACCCCGGCCGCGGCGGCCCCGGAGCCGACCCGGCTGGTGGCGGGCGAACTGGCGATCGACCTGGTCACGCGCCGGGTCGAGCGGGCCGGGCGCCCGATCGAGCTGCGGCCGCGCGAGTACGCACTGCTCGAGCTGCTCGCGCGTCACGCCGGGGAAGTCGTGCCGAAGACGATGATCATGGCGCAACTCTGGGGCTACAGCTTCGACCCGCGCACGAACGTGGTCGACGTGCTGATCCACCGGCTGCGCGAGAAGCTCGACGAGGGGTTCGAGCGCAAGCTGCTGCGGACGGTCCGCGGGATCGGGTATGTCCTCGAAAGCGCCTGACGCGCTGCCGCGTCTCGGGCTGCGGCTGGGCGCGTGGTATGCCGCGCTGTTCGTCGTCGGCGCGCTGCTGCTGACGGTCCTGACCTACCTGCTGCTGGCCAACTCACTCGAGGCCCGCGACCGCCAGATCGTCGCCTCGACGCTCGAGCGTTACGCCGGGGCCTACGTCCGCGGCGGGCTCCCGGCGCTCGACGAAACGATCGTCGCCGACCGCGTCGCCGGCCGGCACGAGCGCCTGCTCGTGCGCGTGGTCGGGCGCACCGCCCAGGCGCTGTTCTACACGCTGCCGACCGACTGGCGCGGCTTCGACCTCGCCCGGCTCGACCAGCGGCCGCCGCCCGGACAGACGGCCTGGACGCGGATCCCCTCGCCCGACGGTCTCGCCACGCTCGAGGTCGAGTCGGTGGTGCTGCCGGACGGGACGCTGTTCCAGGTCGGCAAGAGCACCGAGAGCCGTGCCGAGCTGCTGGAGCGCTTCCGCGCGCTCTCCGCGCTGATCCTGGGGATCATCGTGCTGGCTGCGCTGGCCGGCGGCGCCCTGGTCACGCGGCGCGCGCTGCGGCCGCTGCACCTGCTCTCGGCCACGGTCGGGAACATTCTCGAGACCGGACGCCTCTCCGAGCGCGTGCCGGTGCGCATGGGGGGCGACGCGCTCGAGGAGACGGGCGTCCTCTTCAACCGCATGCTGGCGCGGCTCGAGTCGCTGGTCGAAGGGATGCGCGGGTCGCTCGACAACGTCGCGCACGACCTGCGCACGCCGCTGGCGCGGCTGCGCGGCGTCGCCGAGGGGGCGATGACGCACGCCCGCGGCGAAGCGGAGCTGCGCGAAGCGCTGGCCGAGGTGCTGGAGGAGACCGAGCGCGTGTCGGAGATGCTCGACACGCTGATGGACATCTCCGAGGCCGAGACCGGCGCGATGGCGCTCACCCGCGAGCGGCTCGACGCGGGAGCGCTCCTGGCGGAGACCGCCGAGCTGTACGAGGACGTGGCGGAGGACAAGGGGGTCGCGCTCGTCGCCGAACCGGCCGAGGGACTCACGCTCGATGCCGACCGCCAGCGGATGCGGCAGGTCCTTTCCAACCTGGTCGACAACGCGCTCAAGTACACGCCGCCGGGAGGGCGCGTCGTGCTGCGCGCGCGGCGGCGCGCGGACCGGGTGGCGATCGAGGTGAGCGACAACGGCCCGGGGATCGCGGCGGAGGACCTGCCGCGGATCTGGGACCGCCTCTACCGCGGCGACCGCAGCCGGTCGGAGCGCGGCCTGGGGCTGGGCCTGTCGCTCGTCCGGGCGATCGTCGAGGCCCACGGCGGGAAGGCCCGCGCGGGCTCGACCCCCGGCGGCGGCGCGACCTTCACGATCGAGATCCCGGCCGCCTGAGCCCGTCCGGCGCCCTCCGCGGCCGCACGCGCCGCGCGCCCGGCGCCCGCGCCGAGCGCCTCCCTTTCACGCGTGTCATGGTCCTGAAAGCGACATGTCAGGGTCGCCGTGGTCTTCTCTCTACGAGCCGTTCCACTGCTCGCTGGAGAGAACGACACCATGCAGATCACCGACACGATCGACAGCGTCTCCGCCCGCCCCCAGAGCTCCGCGGCGCGCAACGCAACCGTGATTCTCGGCCTCGCCGCCGTGCTCGCCGCGTCGGCCCTCGGCTGGGCCGTCGCCGGCCGTGGCTCCGAGCCCCTGGCCGTGGCCTCCCACGCCTTCGCGGCCGCCCCCGCTCCCGCACCTGCCGCCCCCGCGGCCGCTCCCGCGCCGGCCGGCGCCGCCGCCCTCGCCGGGGTGCCCCTGCAGGCCTCCTACGCCGACCTCGTGTCCAGGGTCGCCCCGGCGGTCGTCACGATCCGCGCCGAGCGCGTCGTGAAGGCGGCCAACCAGCCGATGCCGTTCGCGGAGGACCCGATGTTCCGGCGCTTCTTCGGCGACCGGGTCCCGCAGCCCGGCGCACCCGGGGCCCCGGGACAGGGCCACCGCGAAGGAGGGCTCGGCTCGGGCGTCGTCGTCAGCGACGACGGGATCATCCTGACGAATCACCACGTCATCGAGGGGGCCGACGAGATCAAGGTCGAGCTCTCCGATCGCCGCGTGTACGACGCGAAGGTGATCGGATCCGACCCGCCGACCGACCTGGCCGTGCTGCGGATCGACGCCCGCCAACTCCCCTACCTCCCGCTCGGCGACTCCTCGGCGGTGCGGGTCGGCGACGTCGTGCTCGCGTTCGGCAACCCGCTCGGCGTCGGACAGACCGTGACGATGGGGATCATCAGCGCCAAGGGGCGCCATACCGGCCTCAACGACGGCGGCTTCGAGGACTTCCTGCAGACCGACGCGCCGATCAACCGCGGCAACTCCGGGGGCGCGCTGGTCGACCTGCAGGGGAAGCTGGTCGGGATCAACTCGCAGATCATGTCCCCCTCGGGCGGCAGCATCGGGATCGGCTTCGCGATCCCGGCCTCGATGGCGGGCAGCGTGATGAATCAGCTGCTCGACGGCGGCGCGGTCCGTCGCGGGCAGCTCGGGGTCACGATCCAGCCCGTCACGTCGGAGTTGGCGCGGGGCCTGGGGCTCGACGGCCTGCGCGGCGCGCTGGTCAGCAACGTCAGCGAAGGCAGCGCGGCCGCGAAGGCCGGGGTCGAGCGCGGCGACGTGATCGTCGGCTTCGAAGGCAAGCCGGTCGCCGACGGCAACGAACTGCGCAACCTCGTCGCCGGCACGGCCCCCGGCTCGCGCGTCGGGCTCGAGGTGCTGCGCGACGGGTCCGCAAGGCAGCTCAGCGTGACGCTCGGCGAGCTGGCCGCGAAGGGCGAGCAGGTCGCGGCGAGCGCCGAGCCGGCCGACGAATTCAAGCTCGGGATCGGGGTTCGTCCGCTCGGCCGCGAGGATCTCGGCGAGCTCGGCCTTCCCGCCGGCTCCAGGGGGCTGCTCGTCACCGAGGTCGATCCGGGCGGCCTGGCGGGCGCGGCGGGGATCGCCCCGGGCGACGTGATCGAGCGCGCCAACAACCAGCCGGTGACCTCGGTGGCCGAGCTCAAGGCCGCACTCGAGCGGTCGGGCGACCGGCCCACCGTGCTGCTGGTGCAGCGCCAGGGGAACTCGGTCTTCGTCGCGATCGAGCGCCCGAAAGACTGACCTTCGACTCCTCCCACTCCCTCACTGCGCGGCGAAGTGCACCCGCACTTCGCCGCGCAGGCTGCTCACGAGCCACGCCGACGCGGCGCGCCGCAGGTCGCCGGGCCGCAGGACCCGCTCGGCGATCGCGCCGCGCGCGAGCAGCTCGCCGCGCAGGACACCGCCCAGCAGGCCGCAGTCCCGCGGCGGCGTGAAACGCGCGCCGTCGAGCTCCAGCACGAGGTTCCCGCGGGTGAATTCCGTCAGCTCGCCCGACTCGTTGAGCAGCAGCACATCGTGCACGTCCGGGCGCTCGGCGCGCCGGGTGTCGTACACGGCCCGGTGCGTCGTCTTGTGGTGCAGGAAGAGGTCGTCCCGCGAGACCGGGCGCGGCGAGAGCGCGACCGCGAGAGGCTGCCCCGGCAGCGGCTCGAGCGGGGTCGCCTCGACCCGCGGCGCCCCGTCCCGCGCGACGAGCAGGCGCACGCGCCACGGTCCGGAATCGAGACCGGCCGTCTTTCGGAGCACCGCCCGCTCCACCGCCTCCGCGTCGAAGGGCCGGCCGAAGTAACGCGCCGACGCACCGGCGCGCGCCAGGTGCGCGGCGAGGCGCGCCGGCTCCCCGGCTTCGGCGCGCAGCGTCTCGAGCAGCTCGAAGTGCGGCGGCGGCTCGCCGAGCACGGCCGCCTTGAGCCGCACCTCGCGGTACTCGGCCGCGGCCTCGGACCCCCACGTGATGCCGGCCCCGGCCCCGTACTCGACGCGCCCCGACTCGCGGTCGACGACCGCCGTCCGGATCGGGACCGAGAAGACCGCATCGCCCCCGGGGGCCACGACGCCGATCGCGCCGCAGTAGACGCCGCGCGGCGAGCCCTCCAGCGCGGCGATGAGGCGCATCGTGCTGGCCTTCGGCGCGCCGGTCACCGAGCCGCTCGGGAAAAGCGCGCCGAAGAGCTCGACGAGCCCCGTCCCCGGCCGCGCGGTCGCGGTCACGGTGGAGGTCATCTGCAGCAGCGTCGGGTAGCGCTCGACCGCGCACAGCGACGCCACGGCGACGCTCCCGGGCACGGCCACGCGCCCGAGATCGCTCCGCATCAGGTCGACGATCATCACGTTCTCGGCGCGGTCCTTCTCCGACGCGGCGAGCGCCGCTGCCCGGGCGTCGTCCTCGTCGGGAAAGCGGCCGCGCCGCGCCGTGCCCTTCATCGGGCGCACGGTGAGCCGGTCCCCTTCCCGCCGGAAGAACAGCTCGGGGGAGGCCGAGACGATGGCGTACCGTCCCAGGTCGAGGCAGGCCGCATAGCCGCCGCGCTGCCGCTCCGCGAGCCGTCGCCACAGCGCGCCGGGATCGTCCGCAAAGCGCGCCGCGAGGCGCAGCGTGAGGTTGGCCTGGTAGGTGTCGCCACGGGCGATGGCGGCACGCACCTCCGCGACCGACGCAGTCCACGCGGCCTCGTCCGCATCGGCCTCGAAGGAGCCGAGCGCGAGCGGCGGCTCGATCGCCCCGCGCTCGTCCGGCGGCTCCCCGGCCGGCGCCTCGAACAGCGCGAACCACGCCAGCGGGAGGGGGCCGGAGGGGCGCGTGACGAGCGCGGCGTCGAAGGCCGGCGCGGCCTCGTAGGCGACGAAACCGGCCGCCCACCGCCCGGCTGCTGCGGCGGCTTCGACCTCTGCCAGGAGCGGCGGCACTTCGTCCGGCCGCCGGGCCTCGAGCACCGCCAGCGGGTCCGAGAACTGGCGGTGCGTCACGCCTCCCGAAGCGTCCTCGAACCGGGCGAGCACCCGGGGCCGGGCGGGGCGGCTCATGGCGCGAGCAGCGCCCTGGCCTCCTGCAGCGTGCGGCGCGCGATCCCGTCCTGCACCGCACGGACTGCCTCCGGCGCCGGTGCGGCCTTGCGCCACGCGTCCAGGGCCTGCCCCGCGGCGGCGACGTTCTTCCGCTCGATCGCGAGCAGCCCGTCGACGAGCCGGCGGTCGTTCGCGCGCAACGCGTCGACGCTGACGAAACGCTTCAGCTCGCCGCGCGTCGCGGGATAGAAGACCGCTTTCACCGCGTCGAAGGCCTGCGTCAGCGGCGCCGGCCCGGGAGCGGCCGCGATCTCCGCGGGAACACCGCGCGCTGCGACCCAGGCCGGAACCGCGACGCCGGTGATCGGCTGCCCGAGGATCACCCAGAGAGTCGCGAGCAGAGGGTCTTCGCCCGGCTTCACCCCGGCGATCACGAACGCCGCCGACGTGGCGTCGCGGCAGATGCTGTCCCCGACGTAGGCGAAGCGCCCCGCGGCGGCGGCCGACCCGAGCGGGTCGCTCCCCAGGGCCTCGTTTGCGACGTCGCGCGCGATCCGCGACAGCAGGAGCGGCGCGTCGAGCGTTTTCGCGCTGGCGGCCGCGCCGAGCAGCGCGCTCGCGCGCCGCCGGCGCAGCGTGCCCGAGCCGCGCTGGTCGTCACCGGAGTCGCTGAAGTTGCTGCGCACGAGGAAGCCCTGCGGCGCGAGCGCGGGGTCGGTCGCGTCGAACCGCTTGTACGCCTTGGGGGACGTCTCGAAATACGCGGCTCCTCCCCTGGCGTCGAGCACGCCGAAGTTGGAGGCGACCGCGCGGCCGCCCGGGTTGGTGCGTTCGAGCAGCGCCTGGAACTCCGCGAGGCTCGCGCAGGTCTGCAGCGCGAGCCGCATGAACTGTCCGTCGGCCTCCTCGTCGTTCTCTTCGATGTTGTACGAGGCGGAGTTCATGATCGCGAAACCGGCGTCGTTGACGCCGGCCCAGATCTTCATCCCCGCCGCGTCCCCGGTGTCGACCAGGCCGACGAAGGCGTGCCTGCCGTCGTCGTTGAAGACGAGCTGGTTGGCGAGGTTGTCGGCGTCGCGGTTCTTCCACAGGATCGGCCGCCCGTCGGCGGTCGCGGAGCCGGAGATGACCGCCGTCGTGCAGGCCGGAACGGACGGCGCCGCCGCGACGGCGACGGCGACGAGGGCGGTCAGCGCCAGGACGGCGCGGCCGGGCGTACGGGGCAGCATCGACGATCTCCCTTCGAGGGGAGTCTAGCCGATCGCCTCAGGCTCCCGGCCGCCGCGCGACCCCGGTCAGCCGGTCCGGGTCGAGGACGACGACCGAGCCGCGCTCGAGCCGGACGCAGCCGCGCTGCTCGAAGGCCTTGAGCGCGCGCGAGACGACCTCCCGCGCGGTCCAGAGGTCGGCGGCAATCTTCTCGTGTGTCATCTCGAGCCGCCCCTCCCCGGCCATGCCCGGGCGAACGCGCGCGCGATCGAGCAGGTAGCACGCGAGGCGGCCGTCGACCGACAGGTTCTGGATGTCGTCCAGCAGCTCGAGTATCACGCGCAACCGCCCCGACAGCGACGCGAGGAAGAGCCCGCGCAGGAACTCGTCGCTGCCGAAGAGCCGCCGGAAGGCTGCCGCCGGGACGGCCCACCCGACCGCAGGCTCTTCGACCGAGGCGCTGGCCACGAGCGGCTCGTCGTTCAGCGCGCCGAGGCAGGAGACGAGGCACAGTTCGCCCGGACGCATGTGGTAGAGCGTCCCCTCGCGGTCGCCCGGCCGCGAGCGGAAGACGCGGACCGACCCCTCCTCGAGCAGGCCGACGTGGCGGCACGGCTCCCCCTCGGCGAAGAGTCCCGTTCCTCGCGCGAGGTGGAAGGGACTGCCGTGCCGTCGAAACAGGGTCGCGAGGGTGGCGTTCATCGGCGCTCTCCGGGGTCCCTCCAGCACGGCCCCTTCGGACCGGAAGAGGGGGCGATCCGCGACCTGATACGCCGGACCGGGGCCCCGCAGGAAACCGGGGGGCCACGCCTGCCGGACTGCCCCCCGGCGGGCCGGCCGATCGGGAGCGTGGTGCCCCCCCGGGTGTGAAGGCGTTGCAGCCCGTTCGATCGGCTCCACCGTGCGAACCGGGTGCTCCTGGTCCAGGCGCTCGGACTCGCCGCGCGCGAACTGGCCACGCCGGGGATGCCGGCATCGTCCCGGCTCGGCGCCACACCCCGCGGGTCCCAGCGCCACGCGGCGGCTCCGCCCGTCGCATGACCTCCCACCGGCCTGCCGACCGTGGAATAATGCCGGTCTTGCCCGAGGTTAAATGAGCGGGGACCCGATGGTGACTCGAACGCAACCCACCCGTACGCCCGACCGGACCGCCTGGCTGCCCGCGGGTCTCGTCCTGGTCGTCCTGTTCGCCGGCCCGGGCCTTACCGCGTCCACCGCGGACCCGGCAGAGACGGCAGCCGCCGGGACGGAGATGACGACCCCCTTCCCCTCCAGCCTGTACGTGGAACGGGACGTCAAGGTCGCGGCACGGCGCTCGGGCGTGATCGAGAAGGTGCTGGTCGACCGCGGGCAGTCGGTGCGCGCCGGCCAGCCGCTGGCGCTGCTCGAGACCGACCTCGCAACGCGGGACCTGGAGCTGGCACAGGAGGAACTGCGCCTGGCCGAGGCCGAACTGGCGCGCGTCGCGCCGCTGGCCGACTCGGGGATCGTCTCGCAGCAGGAACTGCAGCAGAAGCAGATCGACCGTGACCTCGCGAAGACGCGGGTCTCCCGGGCCCGCTCGATGCTCGAGCGCTGCACCGTCACGGCCCCGTTCGCCGGCGTCATCGCCGAGCGCTGGGTGGTCCTGGGAGAGCGCGTGCAGGAGGACGACAACACGCCGCTCTTCCGCATCGTCGCGTCCGGCCCGCTGCGGGCGCGCGTCGACCTCCCCGAAGCGCTGCTCGCCCGGGTCGCGGTCGGTGGCCGCGCAACGGTCACGCTCGACCGGGACCCGGCGTCCGAGTACGGCGCGCGGGTCGTCTTCGTCAGCCCGTCGGTCGACGCGGCCAGCGGCACCGCGCCGGTGATCGTCGAGCTGCCGGCCGCGGGGGTCCCGCTGCGCCCGGGCTCGGCGGTGACGGTGCGGTTCGAACCGGGCACCGGCCCCGCCGCGGGGGCGCGGGGGAAGCGATGAGCCCGCGCCTCGCGGCGCGCAGCGGGTCACGTCGGCGGCCCCCGGCGGCCCATGCCGCCCCGAACCTCCTGGTCCACGAACTCAAGCACCTCGCGGGCCGCCTGCAGCTGCTGAACGAGAACTTCGCGCGGCACGCCGACGAGCCGGACTTCCGCCGGAGCGCCTGGGAGCTGCTCGACGACACCGTCCGCCAGCTGCGACGCCTCGCGGCCGAGATGCACGATCGCGAGGGGCGCCTGATGGTCAAGCTGCGCGTCGATCTCAACGAGATCCTGGACGACGCGCTGGCCTCGTGCCATCCGGACCTCGCGGGAGCCGTCGAACTGGAAGAGCGCCTGACCGAGCTGCCCCTCATCTGGGGCGATCGTTTCCTGCTGCGCCGGGCCTTCTCCTGCACGATCGAGAACGCGCTCGAGGCGATGGCGGGACGCGGCACGCTGCTCGTCGCGTCGGGTGAGGTCCGACGCGGCGGCCGGTCCGGGCTGCTGGTCGAGTTCATCGACGACGGCCCCGGGATGTCGCCCGACTTCAAGCGCCGCCTCCTGGCCCGGCAGTTCGCCAGCGGCAAGGCGGACGGCCTGGGGCTCGGGGTCTACTCCGTGCGGCAGGTCGTCGCGTTGCACGGCGGCTCGGTACGGATCACGAGCGAGCCAGGGGCCGGGACCGAGGTTCGATTCTTCTTCCCGGTGGACGAGGAGTGAGCCGGTGGCCGGCGCGCGGGCCTCGCTGCTCGTCGTCGAGGACGATCGGCTGCACGCCGACCAGCTGCGCTGGGCGCTCGGTGACGACTATTCGCTCCGCTTCGCGGCGGACCGGGACACCGGTCTCCACGCGCTGACCGAGTCCGCGCCCGATCTCGTCCTGCTCGACCTCTGCATGCCCCCCGAGATGACGCCCGAGGCGGGGTTCGCGGTCCTGCGCGCTGCGCGCACGCAGCACCCCGACACGATGGTGATCGTGATGTCCGCGCTCGAAGAACGCGAACCGGCGTTGCGCGCGGTCGAGGACGGGGCGTACGACTTCTTTTCCAAGCCGATCGACATGGCGACGCTCAGGGTCGTGCTCGCCCGCGCACTCGAGCGCCACGACCTCGCCCGGGAGAACCGGCGGCTGCGGCAGGACCTCGAGCGCCGCTTCCAGGTCGAGGGGATCCTCGGTGCGGCGCCTGCGATGGTCCGCGTCTTCGAAGCGATCCGCCGGGTCGCCGACAGCGCGATCACGGTTACGATCGAGGGGGAGAGCGGGACCGGCAAGGAGCTGGTCGCGCGCGCGATCCACTTCGCGAGCGCTCGCCGCGGCGGACCGTTCCTCGCGGTCCACTGCGCGGCGCTGCCGGAGTCGCTCGTCGAGTCCGAGCTGTTCGGCCACGAGAAGGGCGCCTTCACCGGAGCGGACGCGCCGCGCATCGGCCGCTTCGAGGCGGCCCGCGGCGGGACGCTCTTCCTCGACGAGATCGCCGACGCTCCCGCTGCCGGTGCAGGTCAAGCTGCTGCGGATCCTCGAGGAGCGCTCCGTCGTCCGCCTCGGCTCGAACGAGCCGCGGCCGATCGACATCCGGCTGGTCGTCGCAACGAACGAGGACCTGGAGGCCAAGGTCGCCCGTCGGGAGTTCCGTCAGGATCTGCTGTTCCGGATCCGCGGCTTCCCGATCGCGCTGCCGCCGCTCCGCGAGCGCCGCGAGGACATCCCCCTGCTGGCGGAGCACTTCCTCCGCGCGGCCGCAGAGCGCGGCGGGCGGGCCGTCAAGCACCTCGACGCCGCCGCGCGACGCGAGCTGATGAGCCGGCGCTGGCCCGGCAACGTCCGCGAACTGCTCCACGTGATGGAGAACCTGACGCTCACCGTCGACGGCGACACGATCGGCCCGGACGACCTCCCGCCCGCGCCGGAGGCCCTTCCCCCGCTCGACCCGGGTACCGATCCGACGGACTTCAAGGTCGCGGTGCAGCGATTCGAGCGGCAGCTGCTGGAGCAGGCGATCGCGCGCGAGGGGGGGGTGAAGGCCCGCGCGGCGCGGGCGCTCGGCCTCGACACCGCCCAGATGAAGTACCTCGTTCGGAAGCACGGCCTCCGATAGGGTGACGACAGCACCCGGTGCCGGCCGCGGGAGAAGGGCTGATTTTTTCACCCCAGCGGGGTAGAGAATTCTTACCGAAGTCGTGACGAAGTAAGAGTCATTTCTTGCGTCTTTTCGGTAAGTCTATTACTTTCAACGACTTCTGCCGCTCGCGGATCCCCGGCGACCGCTGGCACACACCGTGCATCAGCGAGGCCAGCCCGGTCAGGGCAGGGAGACCGAAAATGAGCAAGCCGAAGAGCGTGACGATCAAGTTGACCGACAAGCAGCGCACCCAGATCAAGTCCGCGACCGGTGTTGACCACTCCGAGATCCGGGTCGAATCGATCGACAGCAAGGCCTCCGAGGAACTGGCCGCCAAGCAGCCGCTCCGCGCCAAGAGCCCGCTCGCCGCCAAGACGCCGCTCCGCGCCAAGACTCCTCTGCGCGCCAAGAGCCCGCTTGCCGCCAAGGCCCCGCTCCGCGCCAAGAGCCCGCTCGCCTCCAAGGCTCCGCTCGCTTCGAAGAGCGCCCTGGCCTCGAAGTCGGCGCTGGCCTCCAAGAGCGCCCTCGCCTCGAAGTCGGCCCTCGCCTCCAAGAGCGCCCTCGCCTCGAAGTCGGCGCTCGCCTCCAAGAGCGCCCTCGCCTCGAAGTCGGCCCTCGCCTCCAAGAGCGCCCTCGCCTCGAAGTCGGCCCTCGCCTCCAAGAGCGCCCTGGCCTCGAAGTCGGCGCTGGCCTCCAAGAGCGCCCTCGCCTCGAAGTCGGCGCTGGCCTCCAAGAGCGCCCTCGCCTCGAAGTCGGCGCTGGCCTCCAAGAGCGCCCTCGCCTCGAAGTCGGCGCTGGCCTCCAAGAGCGCCCTGCGCTCGTCGTCCTTCTAGTTCGCGGTCGATCAGGGGATCGAAACGCGGCGGCCGTGGCCGCCGCGTTTTCGTTTCCGGGTCCGCCGGTTACCAGATGACGGTGGAGATCCAGCGGGAGAAGCGCCACCACATCAGCCCCAGGACGCTGCGACGCGGTCCGGAGAACTGCACGCTTCCCGTCATGCCGGGCCGCAGCTGCTCGCCGGGGTTCTCGATCTCGACGAGCACGCGGACCTGGCGGGCCCGCCGCACGAGGTCGAGGTGCAGACCCCCCTCCGGCGGCGCCTCGGCGACCGGTGCGACGTCGCGCACGGTGGCCCGGAGCGTCCGCCCGGGATACGCCTCGGCACGGATCCTCGCCGGCAGACCCGCGTGAATCTCCTCGATGTCGCGCTCTGACAGCCGCGCCGCGAGCCGGACCCGCTCCAGGCCCTCGATCACGCAGAGGGTGTCGCCTTCCGCGAGTTGCCGCCCTGCCAGCTCCTCGACGCGATAGGTCGACACGATCCCTGCCATGGGCGCTGCGACCACCAGCCGAGCCTGCCGCGCCTCGAGCATCTCCAACCGGCTCTCCGCGCCGCGCGCCAGCTCCCGGGCCGCGGCTTCGGTGGCGGTGTCGCGGGCGTCGCGGGCCCGGCTGGCATCGCGCAACGCTTTCATCCGGTCCGCCTCGGCCTGCGCACGCGCCGCGTCGAGTTCCGGGCTCGCCAGGCGTGCCAGCTCCGTTCCCGCCGCGACGCGATCCCCTTCCCGGACCGCGACGGAGGCGACGAGCGCGTCCGAGGGCACCCGCACGACCGCCCGCTCGGCGGACTCGACCACGAAGGGGCCCGTGATGCGGTTCGGGAAAGGCACGATCAGCAGCGCCACGGCAAGCAGCGCGACCGCGACGGCCACACTCGCCCGGCCGCCGGCAGTCGCCAGCCACTCGCGCTTGTCGAGCCAGAGGTGTCGCACGAATCGGCCGAGTGCCTTGAGCTTGCTGCGCAGCAGCCAGTAGAAGAACAGTCCCAGCGCGATGTAGCCCGCCGGCCCGAGCCACCCCACGAACCAGCGCTCGAGGAAGTGGTAGATCACGACGATCACGAGGGCGGTGTAGACCACCGCGGCGAGCCCGTAGATCAGGTAGATCCGCCTCCGGCGCCGGGAGATCGCCCGCTCCGGCACCTCGAGTCGCAGGACGTGTTTCTTGAACTTCCCTCCGATGTAGTCGAAGCTCTCCTCGCGCAGGTTCGGAACGTCGAGCCAGTCCATGAGCAGGTAGTAGCCGTCGAGCTTGAGCAGCGGGTTGACGTTCAGGATGATCACCGACAACCCCGTAAAGAAGACGATCGTCAGCGCCACCTGGTGAATCCACGCCTCGGCCGGCGTGGCGAACCAGACGGCCGCAGCAACCGACGCCATCATCAGCTCGAAGTACGGCCCTCCGAAGGTGGAGAACAGCCGATGCGACTGCTTGGTGAACAGGTACGAGTCGTCGATGTTGCAGTAGAACGCGGGTTGAAAGTAGAAGATCATGAAGCCGATGTCGTGAACCTCGCCGCCGAAGCGCTTGCAGGTGAAGCCGTGGCCGAACTCGTGCCAGATGCTCACGCCGGCCAGCAGCGCGAAGAAGCCGACCCAGCCCCCGAACGTCTTGTCCTTGAAGTTCCAGATCTCGAAGAAGCCGGCCCAGTAGAGGTCCCAGTGGTAGAGCAGGAAGCCGAGCAGCGCGGCGAAGACCGCCATCCAGGGCAGCACGAACCAGGGGGACCAGGCCCAACGGATCCAGGGGATGATCCGGTCCATCAGCGCGTTGGGATCGAAGAGCGGGATGTGGACCTGGAGAATCGACGAGCGCTCGGCGTCGTAGAAGTGCCGCTTCCGCATCGTCTTCAGCTTGTCCATCATCACCAGGTGCCGCTCGCGCTCGCTGCGCTCGAGCAGGTCCAGGCCCTTGATGGCCTCGAGGTAGTCCAGCACGAACTCCTCGGGGAGCGGGCGCTGCGGGTTCTTCGCGGTGAAGTCGCGCGCGATTTCCGCCGGTGTTCGCGAACCGTCGATCAGCGCGAGCAGGTCGTCTTCCCAGGGCTCGAACTTGAAGTACTTCTGCGTCGTCCCGTCCTTGACGATGACGTAGTCCTCTTCGCGGGTCGCGAGGCGGCGGTGGACGACGCCGGGCTTCAGGCGCGGACGCGCGGCCGCGAGGCTCACGGCAGCCAGCCCCAGAGGACGTTCCAGACCCAGCGCGCCGGGCGCCGGAACAGGACGCGCCCGAGGCTGGCCCGCCCGGTATCGACCTTGGCGCGGCCGGTCATGCCGGAGCGGAGACCCTCGGGATGGCCGTCGAGGCGGGCCCGGACCGTGAAGACCCGTCCGGAGTCGGGATCCTCGGTCGCGGCGACGCCGACCTGCTCGACCGCGGCCCGCACCCGCGTGGTGGGAAGCGCGTAGAGCCGCACCTTGACCGGCATCCCGGGCCCGACCAGCCCCGCGTCGCGCTCCGGCACCAGCATCTCGATTTCCTGCCGGTCGAGCTGGACGATCGCGCAGAAGACATCGCCCCGCGCCAGCTTCAGCCCGATGAGGTCCTCGACCCGTGGCGTCGCCACGACGCCCGCTTCGCGGGCGCGGATCCGTGTCCGCGCCTGGTCGGTCTCCCAGCGTTCGACGTCGGCCATGAGGCCGGCCAGCCGGGCCGCCTCGGACGCGGCGCCCGCCGCGTCGCCCTCCGCGCGGCGGGCGGCCAGTGCGCGCTCGGCCACCGCTCGCCGGGCCCGCGCCTCCGCAAGTCCCGCCTGGATCTCGACGTCGTCGAGACGCGCCAGTTCCTGGCCCGCCACGACCACATCGCCCTCGCGCACCAGCACGTCGACGACGCGCCCGCCCGTCTCGGCCGAGGCCGGCACACTGCGCTCGGGCAGTACGCGGGCATCGCCGGCGATCCGCAGCGGCACCGGCAGGAACAGCAGCGCCAGCGCCGCGACCGTGGCGCCGGCCAGCCACGTCGCCCGGTTGCGGCCCAGCCGCTCGAGCCGGGCCTTGGTCCGGGCCAGGGGCTGCATCACCTGCCGCATCGGCATCTGGTCGAACAGTGCGGCGTTGCGCAGCGCGACGGTGGCCTGGGCGCCGAGCAGCTGTGCGGCCTCGATGTCGCGCGCCGAGAACGCGTACGCCGTCGGCGACTCGAGGACCCACGTTCCCAGCCGCCCCTCCTCGTCGGCGAGCGGCACGGCGAGGAAGCTGCGCGTCCCGCTCTTCTCGAAATAGGCCCGGAACTTCTCGCGGGTCTCCGGGCGGTCGCTGTCGATCGAGCCGTCTTCTTCCTGGACGACGTAGAGCCCCTCGTCCAGGGCTGCGGCCCACTCGAGCAACCCGCGCAGGTCCTTCATCTCGGACAGCGTCTCGTCGACGAAGGTCTGGCCGCTGACGGCCGCGATCTCGAAGCGGTTCCCGCGCCGCAGTCCTACCGCTGCGCGTTCGAAGGAAAAGAGCTCGGCCGGCCGGTGCACCAGGGTGAAGGCCACCTTCTTCGCGTCGAGCTGGGAGACCAGTTCCTGGGACACGCCGAGCAGTTCGCCCAGGTCTGCGGCGCGCCGCTCGGCATCGAGCCGCCGCGCGTTGGCGAGGGCGATCGCGGCGGTACCGGCGATCTCCTGCAGGAAGGTCAGGTCGTCGCCGTCGAGCGGATCGCCGTTGGTGCGGTTCACCACCTCGATCGCGCCGACCGCGTCGCCGTCGGTATCGAGGATCGGAGCGGCAGCCGCGCTCAGGATCTCGAGCCCGGCGTCCACGTCCGGTCGCGTCTCGACATCGGGTATCGCCCCGGCGTCCGCAGCGAGCATCGATTCGCCGGACGCGAGGGTGGCCCCCACCAGCCCGTCTGCCGCGGGCAGCTCCCACCCCGCGACGACCTCCGCCGCGGTGCCCGCGGCGGCCGTCACGCTCACCGTGTCGCCGCCGGCGTCGAGCAGCCACAGGTAGGCCTGCTCGACGTCGAGCGCGGCCTGCACGCGGTTGACGATCACCTCCGTCAGAGCGGTCATCTCGAGCGTGGCCGCGAACGAGCGCCCGATGTCGTAGAGCCGGCTCAGCCGCTCGATGACCTCGATCATGTCCTGCTGCGCGCGGTCGCGCTCGCGCACCGCGGCCAGCGCCGACTCGGCCGCGCCGAGCGGCTCGCCGGCCGAGGCGGCGTCCGCAACGGTGTAGGAGCCCTCGCCGCGCGCACGCTCGAGCAGTTCGATCACTCCGAACGGGCGCCCGGAGGCGCGCAGCGGAAGGACGAGGCGCGAGCGGAAGCCGGCGTCCGTCGCCGCGGCCGCGACCGGGGCGTCGAAAGCCATCGCGCGCGCCGCCGCGTCCGGCGGCTCGACGTCGCCGCCACCGCCGCGCGCCTCAGCCGGCCAGGCCCCCGCATACCGGAACCCGCGCCGCCGATCGAAGACGAACACCCGGACGCTGTCGGCGCCGAGCAGGGCCCCGACCGCTCGCGCCAGCGCCCCCGCCGCCTGTGCCTCTCCGGTCGCCCGCGCCAGTTCGCCGGCCAGCCGCCAGACCGCCGCGGTGTCACCGTCTGGAACGCCCATCGCGCCCCTCCCAGGAACACCGGAGTCTAGCCGCGATCGGAGTCCTGATGAACCGCTGTCCTGGTCAGGTTAGCGGGCGGGGACGAGCACGCGCCGCGGGGGTGATGGCCGGTTGGACGGGCCCGGGCGGCGAAGTCCCCGCCGCGTGGCGGAGGCGCGCACACTCTCCGCGCCCGGACCCGTCCCCCCGAAGCGTCCGGCAGCACCCCGGGACCGGCAAAGCCGTCGGGGGGGACGGGAAAGCGGCCTTCGCGCGTTCCCGGGGCACCACCGGAATGCAGGGTGATGGTGACCTGCGGGAGCGGACTCCGCCGTGTCCGGGGGCGCCAAGATTCTGTTCCGACGCGCCAGAGGGCGGCCTGAAGCGGGTCAGTCCGGCGGGAGCCGGATCGCTGCGGACCGGCTATCGCCCCGTGGCGCGGAAGCCGCGCGGCGAGTCGCCGTGCCAGCGGCGGAACGCGCGATGGAAGGCGCTGGGGTCGGAGTAGCCGAGCAGATAGGCCACCTCGTAGACCGTGACGTCGCGCTCCTGCAGCAGGCGCCGTGCGACCCCGCTGCGGAAGGAGTCGAGAACCTCCTTGAAGCTCGTCCCCTCGTCGGCCAGGCGGCGCTGCAGGCTCCGACCGCTCACGCCGAGCCGGGCGGCCACGGTGCCGATCGACGGGCTGCCGGACGCCATCTCCTGCCAGAGCACGCGCCGCACCCCGTCGCCCATGGAGTCGTCGCGCGACAGCTCCTTCCGCGCCTGCTCGGCCAGCTGGTCGAGGTACGTGAGCAGGGTCTCGTCGGCGGTGGCGATCGGCAGCTCGAGGTCCGAAGCATGCAGCACGAAGGCGGGCGCCTCCTGCTCGAAGCGGAGCGGGCAGCGGAAGATCCGGCGGAGCGCGGTGAGGTCGGCCGGAGCCGGGTACGGGAACCGGGCCTCGAGCGGGACGAGTTCGACCCCCGTCGTCAGCCGAGCGCCCGCGAGCAGCAGCGACAGGCGGAAGTCGACCGGCGGGCGCACGGGAGCGTACAGGAACGCGCGTTGCAGCTGGACCTCGGCCCGGTCCTCGCGCCGCCGCAGCGCGACGACGAGGTCCTCCGCGACGATCTGGCTGTAGCGGGAGACGCGGTGCAGCCCTTCCCCCAGCGTGCGTGCGAGCCGCATCGTGTAGGCGACGAGGCCGAGGTCGCGATAGGTTCGGCTCTCCGCCACGAGCAGGCCGACCGCAGGGTCCGGGACGCGCTTCGCGATGACTCCCCAGAGCCGCCGCAGCTTCGAGATCGGGACCCGGGCGTCCGGGTCGCGCAATTCGTCCGCGCCGAATCCGGCCTCCCTCAGCAGGGCGTCGGGGTCGAGTCCGAAGCGCTTCGCGCCGTGCGCGATGAAGAGCGGCAGGCGAACGAGCGCCGTCTGGTCGGAATCGTGCATCGGAGGTGCCTCAGACGAAGTAGGCCAGGACGAGCACTCCGACCATCACGGCCGCGAGCGCCAGCTTGCCGACGGTGCCGAGCAGGAATCCGAGCGCGACCCCGAGGCCGGCGCGGGCCGCCCGCTTGAATTCCGGGTCCTTGAAATACTCCAATGCGAAAGCCCCGAGGGGGGGGCCCAGCAGCACTCCGGGCAGCCCGAAAAACAGCCCGACCAGCAGCCCGAGGCTCGCACCGGCCAGGCCCCAGGCCGAAGCTCCCAGCTTCTTCGCCCCCAGCAGCGAGGCGGCGAAGTCGACGACCGTCATCAGCAGCGCGAGCACCAGCGCGACGACGATCGTCGGCCAGCCGATCCGCTGGAACCCCTCGGCCCAGGCGATCGCGACCACGCCCAGGACCAGGAACAGCGCGCCCGGCAGGGCCGGCACCACGAGGCCCGCGATGCCGAGCCCCACGAGCGCGATTCCCGCGAGATAGAGCGCAATGGTCACGGATCGAGGGCGCCGACGGGTCCGGTTACGACCTGCCGCCGGCGACCGCCGATTTCACGCGGCCGGCGAAGCCCTTGATCCTGAACGCGAAGATGATGTTGAAGATCCCGATCGCCAGCGCGAACAGCCCCAGCGCCATCGTGATGCCGACCGCCGAGACCAGCGGGGCGTAGACGCAGTAGATCCCGAAGAGGATCGAGATCGCACCGAGCAGGACCAGCAGCCACTCGCCCTCGATCTCGTCGCGCAGCTTGAGCGCGGTGTAGATCTCGAACCCGCCGCCGATGATGGCCCAGGCGGCGATGAACATCAGGATCGCCAGGCCGGTGGCGAGCGGAGAGGTGAAGGTCAGGATGCCGAGCAGGATGCCGAGCAGGCCGCCGATCCCGACCAGCCACTTGTCGTCCCTGGGGGTGTTGCTCGAGAAGGCCGCGAAGAGCCGGAAGACGCCGTCCACGAGGAACCAGGCGCCGATGTAGAGCAGCAGCGCCCCCATCGTCAGGCCCGGCTTCAGGAGCGCGAAAAGGCCGAACAGGATCGCGAGGATCCCGCGGACCAGGAAGATCCACCAGGTGCGCGAGAGCTGGTTGAGCAGCGACATGAGTTCCTTCCTCCTGGACGTGGACCAGTGGCTCGAATCGCGGCAAGGAGCCGTTCCCGAGGCTGCCGGCGGGAGGCTATCACGAACTCCGGAGGCGGCGCGGCACGGGCCGCACCGCGCCCTGCCCGATGCGTTTGTCAGTCATCCCGCGCCGATTCCCCGTCTCAGTGGGGCGGGCCGCTCACGGTCGCGCGCTTCGGGTGCACGAGGCGTTCGAAGTCGTCGAAGGCCATCTCGACCAGCTCCGTGTGGTCGCCGCCGTTGAAGGCGATCCGGTCGTTGTGGAAGACCTTGTCGTCGACGACGACCGGCACGCCGTAGAGGTTCCCGAACGGCGGCATCGCGCCGACGTCGCAGTCCCGGAACAGGCCGGCGAACTCGCGCTCGTGCTCCATCACCGCGTCGTGGGCGTGGAGCGCGGTCTTGAGCTTGCCGACGTCGATCCGGTCGTTGGCCGTGGTGACGACCATCGTGTGCTCGCCGTCGATCCGGACCATCACCGGCTTGACCATCTTCTGCCCGTGCACGTGCGCGCGTTCGGCGACGCGTTGCGCGGTGTAGGCCGGAGTGTGGACCGTGACGGTGTAGTGCACGTGGTGGTCATCGAGGTATGACTTGAGACGTTGGCACAGCGGCATCGGGTCCTCCTCGCTCGCGCGCCGGGGCGGCGCGGGACGCGGCGCACGCCCCGATCCGAGAATGATTATGCGCCTCGATCGGAGCGACGGATCCGGCCTTACCGGGATCCGTTCGCGGTGCGGTGTAACCGGGGCTGTACGCGGACTACGCCAGCTCGGCCAGCGCGGCAGCGAGGCGCTCGACCTCCTCCGCGGTGTTGTAGTGCAGCAGGCCGGCGCGCAGGACCCCGTCCGGCTCGAGACCCAACGCTTCGGTCAGCGCGATCGCGTAGAAGTGCCCGCTCCAGGTGAAGATCCCTCGCCCGGCAAGAAAGCGTGCCATCTCGGCCGGCGACCGGAGAGTGTGGGTGACGGCGAAGGTCGGGGTGCGATCGGCGACGCGTGCCGGGTCGGCGACTCCGTGAAGCGTGAGGCCCGGGATCGCGGCGAGACGCTCGAGGGCCTGCCGGGACAGCTCCCGCTCGCAGGCCTGGATTCCCGCGAAAGCCGCGGCGATCGCCGCGCGGCGCCCCGCCGCGGCCGGGTCGAGCGTGCGGCCGAGGTCGGCGAGGTACTCGATCGCGGCCAGCGTTCCCGCGATCCCCTCGTGGTTCAGCGTGCCGGTCTCCCAGCGGTGCGGCAGCGTTTCGGCGGCCGGACGAACCTTGTAAGCCGGGAGCGTCTCGAGCAGCGTGCGGCGGCCCCACAGCAGGCCGACATGCGGCCCGAAGAACTTGTAAGCCGAGCAGGCGAGAAAGTCACAGTCCCACGCCGCGACGTCGACCAGCGCGTGCGGGGCGTAGTGGACCGCGTCGAGGAAGACCAGCGCGCCCCGGGCGTGGGCCAGCTCGACGATCCGGCGGACGGGCTGGATCGTGCCGACGGCGTTGGAGGCGCAGCCGACCGCGACGAGACGCGTGCGGCGCGACAGCTTCCGGGCCAGGTCCTCGAGATCGAGCGTGCAATCCTCGCGCCGGATTTCGACGTGGTGCACGACCACGCCGGCGTCGCGCGCGGCCAGCAGCCAGGGCGCGACGTTGGCGTCGTGGTCGGCGCGCGTGACCAGCAGTTCGTCGCCGGGGTTCCAGCTCCGGGCGAGCGCGCGGGCCAGCCCCATCGTCAGCGTCGTCATGTTCGCGCCGAAGACGATCTCGCCCGGATCGGTCGCGCCCAGCAGGTCGGCGGCGGCCGCGTGGGCCTCGTCGAGCATCGCGTCGGTCTCGACGCTGGTCACGAAGGAGCCCCCGGAGTTGGCGTTGCGGTCCGCCAGGGTGCCCGCGACGGCGTCGATCACCCGCTGCGGGACCTGGCTCCCCCCCGGCCCATCGAGGAAGACCGCGGGAAACTCCCCCACCCGGCGCGCCAGGGCCGGGAACTGGGCTCGGATGCGGTCGATCGGAAACGGCTCCATGGCGGCCCACCTTTCGGCCGGCGAGTATAGGCGCGTCGCCCGATCCCCCTGATAATCACCGGCCCGCGAGGAACCCCGTGACCCAGCCGATGCCCGCCGCACGAACCGCGCTCGTCCTCCTCGGTTCCCTCGTCCTGGTCCTGCCCGGCAGCGGCGCGCCGGGGTTCGGCGTTCCGGCCGACGGCAGCCCGGACGAGCGGACGGCTCCGGGCGCGGCCGGGGCGCCGGCGCTGGTCCTCGTCGGCGCGCAGATCCTGCCGGTCGCGGGACCGCCGATCGACGACGGCGTGCTGGTCGTCTCCGGCGGGAAGGTCGCGGCGGTCGGAGCCCGCGGGTCGGTGTCGATCCCCGCCGGCGCGGAGGTGCGCGACCTCTCCGGACGCGTCGTGATCCCGGGCCTCGTCGACACCCACAGCCACATCGGCGGCGTCGGCGGGGCGGACGGGAGCGGGCCGATCCAGCCCGAGGTCCGGATCTACGACTCGCTGAACCCGTTCGATTCCGGTTTCCGGCGCGCGGTCGCGGGCGGCCTGACGACGATGAACGTGATGCCGGGCTCGGGTCACCTGCTCTCCGGGCAGACGGTCTACCTGAAGCCGCGCGGCGGCGAGACGATCGACGCGTTCTTCATCCTGACGGCCGACGGCCGCCCTGCCGGCGGCATGAAGATGGCCAACGGCACCAACTCGATGCGCGACACCCCGTTCCCCGGCACCCGCGGCAAGTCGGCGGCGCTCGTCCGCGAGATGTTCGTGAAGGCGCAGGCCTACCGCGAGAAGAGCCGGGACAAGGACCCGGCGAAGCGCCCGGCGCGCGATCTCGGGATGGAGGCGGTGGTCGAGGTGCTCGACGGCACGCGCATCGTTCAGTACCACTCCCACCGCGCCGACGACATGATGACCGTCCTCCGGCTCGCGCACGAGTTCGGCTTCAGGCCGGTCCTGCACCACGCCAGCGAGGCCTGGAAGATCGCCGACGAGATCGCGGCCGCGGGGGTCCCGGTGTCGGCGATCCTCGTCGACAGCCCGGGGGGCAAGCTCGAGACGCGCGACCTCTCCTTCGAGACGCCCGGGGTCCTGGAGCGGGCCGGCGTCACGGTGGCGCTCCACACCGACGACTGGATCACGGACAGCCGGTTCTTCCTGCGGATGGGGGCGATCGCGGTGCGCGGCGGCATGTCGCGCGAGGGAGCGCTGCGCGCGCTGACCTTGTCCGGCGCGGAGATCCTGGGCCTCGCGGCACGCGTCGGCTCGCTCGCACCCGGGAAGGACGCCGACTTCGTCGTGCTCGACGGCGACCCGTTCGGCGTCCACAGCCACGTGGAGGAGACATGGATCGAGGGGCGGAAGGTCTTCGACCGCAGCCTCCCGGCCGACCGCCTCTACGCGACCGGCGGCTTCGGCGCCGGCAGCGAGCGCAAGCCGTACCTGTGCTGCGCGGACGAAGCGGCGCTGGCCGCGGGAGGCGCACAGTGAGCGGCTTCGGGCGTTTCTGCCGGACGCTCGCGATCGCGCCAGCCGTGCCGCTGGCCGTCGCGGCCGCGCTGCTGGCATCCCCGGCGAGCTCCCCCGCCGTCGCGCAGGTCGCGGTGCGCGGGCGGCTGGTCCACACGATGGCGGGCCCGGCGATCCCGGACGGCGTCGTGATCGTTGCCGAAGGCAGGATCGTCGCGGTCGGTCCGGCGGCGACGACGCCGGTCCCCGCGGGCTACCGCGTGATCGAGGCGGCCGTCGTCACGCCCGGCCTGATCGACGCGCGCTCGGTCGTCGGGCTGTCGGGGCTGCTCAACCAGAAGCAGGACCAGGACCAGCTCGAGCACTCGGCTCCGCTGCAGCCGGAGCTGCGGGCGATCGACGCCTACAACCCGCTCGATCCGCTGGTGGCGTGGGTGCGCGGGTTCGGCGTCACGACGCTGCACACCGGGCACGCGCCGGGCGAGACGGTCTCGGGCCAGACGATGATCGTCAAGACCGCGGGACGCACCGCCGACGCCGCGCTGGTGCGCGAGCCGGCCGCGGTCGCGGTCTCGCTCGGGCCGATCGCGACCAGGAACGAGGGGAAATCGCCCGGCACGCGCGGCAAGCAGGCCGCGCTGCTGCGGGCCGAGCTGGTCCGGGCGCAGGAGTACCGCAGCAAGCTCCGGGGCGCCGCGGCCGACCGGAAGCCGGAGCGCGACCTGCGGCTCGAGGCGCTGGTCCGCGTCCTGGACGGCGAGCTGCCGCTCCTGGTCTACGCGCAGCGCGCACAGGACATCGCCACCGCGCTGCGGATTGCGGAGGAATTCGGGATCCGCGTCTGGCTCGAGGGGGCCGCGGAAGGCTACCTGCTGCTTCCCGAGATCAAGGCTGCGGGCGTGCCCGTGATCGTCCACCCGCCGATGGCGCGCGACTACGGCGAGCTGGAGAACGCCAGCTTCGAGACCGCGGCCGCGCTGCGGCGCGCCGGGATCCCGGTGGCGTTCCAGAGCGGCTACGAGAGCTACGTGCCGAAGACGCGCGTGGTGCTGTTCGAGGCCTCGGCGGCGGTGGCGAACGGCCTCCCGGACGAGGAGGCGCTGGCGATGCTGACGATCGGCGCCGCGCGGATCCTCGGGATCGCGGACCGGGTCGGCTCGCTCGAGCCGGGCAAGGACGCGGACCTCGCCCTGTACGACGGCGACCCGCTGGAATACACCTCCCACTGCCTGGGGGCCGTGGTCGGCGGCGAACCGTTCCTCGAGGGGCGATAGCGGAGACGATGCGCGCGCTCGCGCTGCTGCTCGCGCTCGGCGCGGCCACCGGCTTCGCGGCCGCCGAGGAGCCCGCTCCACCCGCTCCGGAAACGATCCCGGCCGCGGACAGCGTGCAGCTGCCGGCGAACCCGGTCGACGTCGCGGTGGGCGACGTCGACGGCGACGGCCGCGCGGAGATCGTGCTGCTCCTGCTCTACCCGGCCTGGGGCTCGGCCGCGGAAGTTCGCGATACGAAGGAAGGCCAGGAGGTCGATGTCGTCGCCGCGCTGCAGGACCGGCGCGAGCTGCGAGCGTACGGGATCGAGGGGGGAACGCGGTTGCGGCTCGCGGCGCCGCCCCTGCCGCTCGACGGGAGCATCTTCGCGATCGATGCGCTGCCGCGCGGCGGACCGGTCGTGGCGATGACCGCGACCGGGCCGGCGCGGATCGTGGTCCAGCCCGCGGTCGCCGGATCGCCCGGTGAGTCGCCGACCGGAACCGCGGCGCGGCTGGCCCTCGTCCCGGTGGCCGAGGTACGGCCGGTGTTCGCCGGCGTCGAGCGCTTCTTCTCCTTCGCCCCGCTGCTCACCGATCTCGACGGGGACGGGCAGCCGGAATCGCTGGTGCCGACCGACCGCGGCCTCGTCGCCGTGCGCATCGCGAGCGGCGAGCGGATCGAGCTGGGGGCCCCGCTCGCCGAGTACGTGTCGGGGGCACAGGGCCGGATGCGCACGACCCTGCCCCGGGTCCTCGACGTCGACCGCGACGGGACGGCCGACCTGCTGGACGTGGACGATCGGACGGAGCGGGTGGCCCTGCGCCGCGGACTCGGCGGCGGGCGGTTCGCGGACGCGACGAGCTGGAGCCTGGGCGGGCTGCTCGCGGATCGCCCGCTGAAGGCCGGGAAGTTGCGCTCGCCGTGGCTGCTCGACGTGCTGGACGTCGACGCCGACGGGACGCTGGAAGCGGCGATCGCGGTGCGCGAGGGGGACGAGGACGACGAACCGAGCCTGCGCGCGCTCAAGGGCGGCCCGCACGCGGTGACCTTCCACGCGCTCGCTGCCCGGCCGGCCCGCGGCGGCGCAGCCGGAGTCGACGCTCCGCGCGAGCTTCACCGCGCCGCTGCCGGTGCCGCGCGAGGACTTGTTCTCCCCCTTCGTCGACGTCGACGGCAACGGGTCGAAGGAGCTTCTCGCCTTCGACCTGTCCCTCGGGTACTTCGGGGTGGCCAGGGCCGTCGTCACCGGGGCCGCGAAGGTCGGCGTCGCGCCACGCGGTTTCCGGCAGACGGCCGACGGCTGGACCGAGATCCGGGACCTCGCCCCGGCCTTCGACGTCCGGCTCAACCTGCGGCAGGGGGAGCTGCGCGGCTTCGCGCTCCTGCCGGGCGACGTCACCGGGGACCGGATCGACGACATGGTCGTGCTCGACGGGGACGAGGTCCTCGTCCACGCGGGACGCCGGAACGGGACGATCGAGCCGCGCGCCCGGACGCGCAGCAGGCTGCCGCGCGCCCAGTCGGGCAGCACATTCCTGCCCCTCTTCGTCGACCTCGACGGCGACGCGGTGCTGGAACTGATCGCGGTGGAGCAGCTCGAGGAGCGCGAAGGAGAGCCGGCCCGGCCGACGCAGCTCTCGCTCCACCGCTTCACCGCGACGGGTGCGCCGTGAGGTCCGTCGCGGCCACGGCCTGGCGGCGCGCGGCGGGGACCGGCCGGGTCGCCGCCGGCGTGGCCGCGTTCGCGGCGCTGGCGTTGGGCGAACCCGTGCTGGCCGCCCGGACGACGGCCCCGAAGGCACCGGCCCCGATCGTCCTCGAGCGGCCGTCGCCGGTGCAGGCGCTCGAGGCTGCGCCCTCGGGCCCGGCGTGGGAGGGCTGCGCCTTCGTGCTGGAAGGTCCGCCCGAGCGCGGCGCCGAGCGGGCCCTGCTGGCGGTCTGCCGCGCTCCGTCGCCGGCCGACGCACCCGAGGTGCGACCGCTGGTGGCCGGGCTCGCGGGCGCGGGAGCGCTCGCGGCGGACGCGCTGGGCGACGGCCGGGTCCGCGTGCTGGTCGGCGTGACCGGAGGGGTGCGCACCTTCCTGCTCGGCCCGCCCGGTGAACCGCCGGTCGAGGCGCGCGCCCTTCTCGACGGGAAGCTGGATCCCTCGTCCCTCGCCGATCGCCCGGATCTCGACGGCGACGGCACGCGAGACCTGCTGCAGACGACCTGGGACGGCCTCGCCGCGTGGCGCTGGGCGGGCGACGGGTTCGAAGCGCTGGCCGCGGCCGCGCTGCCCCGCCGCGCCGCGGCGGCCGGCGGCAACGTGACGGTCTGGAGCCCGAGCGTGATTGCCGGCGAGGAGGCTGCGTCCCCGCGCTGGACCCACCCCGCGAGCTGGACCGGCGACCGGCTGCGCGTCGAGCGGATCGCGATCGGCGCGCAGGGTGCGGGGCCGGCCTGCTCGGCGTGGATCGCGCCCGGGTCGCGCGTGCAGGCCGTGGCGGCGGCGGTCACCCGTGGCGACCGCCCGCGACTGGTCGCGCTGGTCGAGCCGACCGAACGGATCGCCCTGCTCGGTGAGCGCCGCCTCCTCGTCGCGCCGCTGGTCTGCCGCGCCAGCGGGCGCGGCGAGCCGCCCACGATGCTGCTCGACACGCCGCTCGCGAACTACTTCGCGGGGGCGACGCTGCTGGTGCGCGACGAGACCGGCGACGGCGTCGACGACCTGGTCGCGATCGGGATCAGCGGGCGTCTCAAGCCCGACCTCGAGGCCCTGGTGTGGGCCGGGGACGCGGCCGGCGGCTTCGCCCGCCAGCCGCTGCGCTGGTCGCGCAAGTCCGAGACGATGTCCGGGAGCTGGTCTTTCGCCTGGGATGTCGACGGCGACGGGCGGATGGACCTGGTCCGGCGCGAGGAGCAGCGGGTCTGGGTCGCGCGCGGCGTGGCCCCCGAGCGGGGCCGGATGCCGCTCGAGCGGACGCCGTCGTTCACGGCCGCACTGCCCGGGGAGTACGTCGTGTCCGGGCCCTGGGGGCGAGTTCCGCCGCGCGCGGCGGCATTGGGCGAGACGGGCTGGCTGCTCTTCGCCGCGCAGCGGGCCGGGAAGGACGGCGGCGCGCCGGGCCACGCGCTGATCGTGGTCCCGGTGCCGGCCCGCTGACCGCGCAGCACGAGCCGTCGGCCGGTCGTTCGTTCGCGGAGCCCGGCGCCACCTCCGCCTCCTCCCCAGGATTAGCATGAAGCTCCCGCTTGACTTCGCCGGGACCCGCGAAGGTCGGTGGAGCTGCCGGGGAGTGCCCCGCGAGGAGCCGAGGATGAGCCCCGAAGAGGCCTATTACCGCGATGAACTGGTCGATCGGCGGCAGCGCGCCGAGCAGACCGCCCTGCGGATCGGCAACCGGCCCGACCTGTCCGCGCTGCTGGCGCGGATTGACGAGGCCCTCGGCGAGCTCGAGGGGGGGACGTTCGGCATCTGCCGGACCTGCCACGACCCGATCGAGGCCGAGCTGCTCCGCGCCGATCCGCTGATCCAGTTCTGCATCGACCACCTCGACCGCGGCGCGCGGAAGCGCCTGGAAGCCGATCTCGACCTGGCCGCGCGCATCCAGCAGCGGCTGCTGCCGTCCGAGGCGGCCGCCGGCTCGTGCTGGCGCACGGCTCGGGCCTACGTCCCGGCGGGCCCCGTGGGCGGGGACATCTTCGACCTCGTCGCCGGAGGGGAGCCCGGGGAAGCCCGCGCGGCGGCGGGCCTGACCTTCGTGCTCGGCGACGTCGCCGGCAAGGGGGTCGCCGCCGCACTCCTGATGTCGAACGTGCAGGCCACCTTCCGCGCGCTGGCGCCGATCGAGCCCGACGTCGCGCGGCTCGCGGCCCGGATCAACCACCTCTTCTGCCGCAGCATCCTGGAGTCGCACTACGCGACGCTGGTCGTCGGGAGCGCCGCGCCCGACGGCCGCGTCGAGCTCTGCAACGCCGGGCACCTGCCGGCGCTGCTCGTGCGCGCGGACGGCGTCACCGAGCTGGGCGCCACCGGGCTGCCGACGGGGATGTTCTGCGACGGTGACTACGAGTCGCACCGCCTGGCGCTCGCACCCGGGGAGTCGTTGCTGCTCTTCACCGACGGCGTGACCGAGGCGCGCAACGCCGCGGGCGAGGAGTACGGGCTGACGCGGCTCGCCGCGCGCGCGGCGGCGCTGGCCGGACGGCCGGCCGAGACGCTGGTCTCCGCCTGCCGCGACGACCTCGAGTCCTTCCACGCCGGCGTGCCACGCGGCGACGACGTCACGCTCTTCGCGCTCGAGCGCCTGCCGAACGCCTGACGCCGCGGCCCGAGACACGTCGGGCCGCCCGTGGGCGGCCCGACGCGTTCGTTCCCGGCTCCGGGACTACTGGTCGGCGACCTCTTCCTTCCAGGCCCGGATCTCGACCGCCTTCTCGCGCGGCAGGTAGATGCCGAAGTCCTTGGCCCCGCCGAGCAGGCGCGGGTCGTGCGTGAACATCGTGATCGACGCGCCGACCGTCGCCTCGATGCGCGAGACGAACGCGCCGTAGGTCTCGACGATGCCGGAGGCGTCGGGACGGAAGACCCCCGCCGTGGCGTGGTTGTTGTAGAGCACGCCGGCGATCTGCGGAATGCTGGGCGGGTCGGGGGCGATCTCGTTCCAGCTGTGCGTCGTCACGGCGTCCAGCCAGAGCGCGCTGCCGCGCCAGACCTTCCCGTCGGCGTCGGTGTCGAGCGGCGCGGCCGTGTTCGGGTCCGCGGCCGAGGAGTTCAGGCGGTCGTTGAGGTTCTCCGGCAGCGCGAAGCTGGACGAGCCGGCCGTCGGGAGGCCCTGCACGTTCAGCGAACCGCGCTGGATCCGGTCGTCGAACCGCGCGTCGCCGTCGATGTCCTCGCCGGAGCCCGGAATGACGTCACCGATCGCGTAGCCCGCCGGCAGCAGGCCGGAACCGCACTGGCCCTGTCCGTCCGCGGCGTAGTACTTCACGTTCCAGACGTTGTTGTTCTCGTTCGTGTCGCCCGTGTTCGGAAGGTTGTCGATGCCCAGGTCTTCCTTGGACTGGTTGTCGGCGTTGGCCAGCCAGCTGTCCACGCTGCCCCAGCTGTTCCCTCCCGTGAAGCGGCCGATGATGATGTTCTCGCGCGCGAACAGCCCGACCAGGTCGGCGTCGCGCACCGCGTAGGTGCCGGCCGGCGACGTGGCGGAGGTGAGCGTCCGCCAGGCCTGGATATCCTCGGTCGCCATCGACGCGAAGCCGGTCTTGGCGACGTTCCCGTAACCGGTCCCGGAGGGCGGGCCGGACCCCGGGAGGTGCGGCTTCGGCGGATTGTCGTAGAGCAGGCCGTTCGGCAGGTAGACGTTGCCGGAGGTGTAGAGGCTCCCCTGCCCCGAGACCTTGCCCAGCACGATGATGGCCGCCGGTCATCGGGCGCAGGCCCGCGGCGTCCCACTCGTCGCTGGTGTTCCAGAACCCGTCGGTGCCGGGGGAGCCGATCACCACCGGTCCGTCGATGATGAACGGCCGCGTCCGGCCGTCGAGGATCATGAACGGCGACTCGTCGTCGTCGGTGTTGGCCGTACCGTCGCGGCCCCAGCTGTCGTCCGCCGTGTTCCAGGTGGCGTCCGGACCCACGTTGCACCCGATGCAGCCGCGGTAGGTGCGATAGCGGCCCAGCTTCTGGTCCCAGACCTTGAGCGTCGAGCCGCCGGTGTCGTCCGGCGTGCCCCAGATCTCGTCCGGCCCGAACGTGCCGCCGTTCCACTCCCGCGCCGCCTTGACATAGACGGAGAGGTCCGAGAGGTTCGGCATCGGGACGATGTCCTGGTACTCGAGGCGGTTGGCTGCGACCCCGTAGTCGCCCTTGAGGTTCTCGGGGCCGAGGATCCGCTTGCCGGCGATCACGCCGCCGTTGTGCAGCCGGTGGATGAACTTGTTCCCCTGGATCTTCTCGAAGTAGGGGGTGCCGCGGCCCCAGATGCACGAGCCGTAGAGCCGGACGTCGCCGTTCGCACGCAGGTTGCCGTGGAAGTAGAGCTGGCCGCAGCCCCAGCCGCTCATCCAGCCGAAGTTGTTCATGAAGTAGGCGTTGTCGAACACCCGCGAGGGGATCAGCTTGAGCCGGATCACGGCCGACAGCGTCTTCTGCTTGCCCTCCAGCACTGCCGTCGAGCGGATGTTCATGTCGACGTACTCGAACTGGCGCGCTTCGTCGATCGTCGTCGGGTAGGTCAGGATGTTGATCGTGTAGCTGCCGCGGCCGTGCTGGACGTTGACGTACTCGCGGCCGGAGTCGTCGGCCGTCCCGGCGGTCCCGTCGGCGCCCCGCGATCGGCCGTGCGTCAGGTGGAGATTGACGTAGTTGTCGAAGATGTGGTCGAGGTTCGGATTGCCGACCAGCGAGCAGGTGACGTCGCCGGTCATCCGCTCGAGACCCGCCTCCGCGATGTAGAGCAGCTCGTTGTTGTCCTTGTCCTGGTCGGTCGTCTTGAGCGAGAGCATCGACGATCCGAGCATCGCCAGGCCCATCAGGGTCAGCGCGGACACGACGAACATGACGACGAGCAGGGCCGCGCCGCGCTCGTCACGCTGCTTTCCGATGTTCATCGTCGACCTCATGGCATCGCCACTCCCAGCTCGAAGCTGTTGCAGGAATCGACCAGGATCTGGTCCTCCCCGTCGTCCGGATTCTCGGTCGGGCCGGCACGGTCGGTGATCATCCCGGACTCGCCGTCCAACGCGCTCGTCTGGGAGTAGCTGGCGGTCACGACGTAGAAGTAGGGGGTTCCGCTCGCGGCGGCCTTGGTGCTGGTGTCCTCCCACGCGAGTTCGGGCCGGACGGCCAGGGCGCGCAGCGGCTCGCCCGAGCTGTCGGCCATCACGCTGGTCCAGTTCCCGGCGTGGTCGCGGTGGAAGACGTAGCCGTTCGAGTCCGACACCCAGGCCCTGTCGCCGTCGAGCATCGTCACCGCGAGCGGGCCGTTTGGCGCGGGCGCTTCGGTGAACCAGGTCGCCCCGTCGGTCGTCCGGTAGATCGCGTTCGCCGCCGTCACGACGGCCATCGCCGGCCCGCCCGGCGCGACGGCCACGCCGCGGAACCGGCCGGCGCCCGGGAAGTCCTGCGCCGCCCAGTTCACCGCGCTGTCGGTCGAGCGCCAGATCCGGTCTTCGGCCCCGACCACGACCGTCCGGTCGCCCGAGCCCTCGCGGGCCAGCGCGACGCCGTAGAGGTCGCTGCTCGCGGCGAACCCGAGGATCGTCCAGTTCGTGCCGCCGTCCGGAGAGCGCGCCGCGGCTCCGTTGTCGCCGACGATGACCACGAAGTTCCCGTCGGCGGCGATCCCGGTCAGGTCGTCCGTGATGCTGACCGTGACCGAGCTGAAGGTCGCGCCGCCGTCCGACGACTTGAGGACGGTCCCGTTGTTGCCGACCGCGATCACCGTGCGCTCGGAGAGGAAAGCGACGGCGTTCAGGTCGTCGCTGCCCGCGATGCTCGACGCGTTCCAGGTCGCACCCCCGGTGGTCGAGTAGTAGCCCTTGCCGGCCTCGCCGACGACGACGGCGTTCAGGCGGTTGCCGAACGCGATCCCGGTCGGCCGGAAGCCGCCCGTGCTGCCGATCGTGCTCCAGTTCGTGCCGCCGTCGAGGCTCTGGAACACCTTGCCCGGCGAGTTGCCGCCGGCCGCGTAGGCCAGCCCGGTCCAGCGGATCGTCGCGACCCGGTCGGACACGCGGTACCCGGCGCTGTGGTCGGCCAGCGAGGTGAACGTTCCGTCGCCGTCGAAGTCGTGGGCCCGGTAGATGTTGTAGTCGATCAGGTGCGGGTTGTAACCGGGGTCATCGTTGCGCGGGTTCACGGAGAAGAAGACCTCGACCGGGTGGTCGTTCACGGCGTGTTCCGCAACGCGCGCGTGCTGCTCGATGGGGAAGACGGGGCCCTTGTAGGGCCGCGCGCAGTAGCGCGGGCTGTAGGGCGAGAGCGCACTCGCGGCGTCCATCGCGCGCATCCAGTAGTAGTAGAGCGTCCCCCACGTCAGCCCGGACGAGGAGTTGGTCGCGTTGTCGGTGAAGGTGTAGGAGGCTGCGGCCGTCGCGTCGATCGCGGCGTTGTTGACCGGCGCGACACAGCGGTAGTCCTGGCTCTCCGAGCGGTGGACGTAGTACTTCTTGACGATTCCACCGAACCCGGTCGTGTTCGCGACCTCGTCGGCCGAGCGGCTGAACGCGACGTCCAGCTGGGTCCCGTCGTCCCCCGGAATGTCGAGGATGTCGATCTGCTCCGGGTACTGGCCGCCGATCCTTGCCGGGTAAGCACCGCCGGTCGGGTCGAGCACCGACAGCTGCGGCGTGCAGTCCATCGCGCGCAGCTTGTACCAGTACTGCCGCGGCGGCCAGGTCCTCATGATGACCCAGTCGTCGACGACCTGCGTCTCGCCCTTGTTCGCCTCGCTGTAGGGCGTCGTCCCGAACACGCTGTCGACGTCCGTGCGGTACATGATGTACTTCTCGACGTCCATCTCGCCGCCGCCGTCGTCCGAGGACAGGGCCCAGCTGATGCGCACCTTGCCGTCGGCCATGGCATCCGGGCACGCGTTCTCGACCGTGATCGAGGACGTCGGGTGCGGCTGGTCGCCGCACGCGCCGCCGGGCAGGTCGATGTTGCGCGGCTTGATCTGCGTCGACATCGTGACCGTCCGGAACCGGAACGGCGTCGCGACCGTCGACCGCGACTTGTCGGTGTACTTCATGTCCGGATAGGGCGTCTCCACCGTGACGTGGACGTCGATCTTCTTGATGATGTCTCCGATGCGGCGGTCGAGCAGGCCGTTCGCGTTCCGGTCTTCGCCTGCGTCCATCACGGCGTTGTCGTTCGCGTCCTCGTCGGTGACGACCGTGAGCGCGGCCAGCTCGCCGGTCTCGAGGACGCCGTTGTACGCGACGCCGCCGCCGGCACCGGTGTCGCCCCACAGGGTGAGGCCCTTCCGGTTGTAGAACTCGCCCCAGTACTGGAAGAGCGGCAGCGGCTTGGCCCCGTTCGGGTACGCGTCCGGGCCGCGAACCAGGCCGACCGGCCCCGCTCCGGACACGTTGTCGGTACCGTTGTCGCCGTAGACCTCCCGGCGGAGCAGGTAGAGACCCTTGTTGTCGACCACCGCCTCTTCGGCCTCGTCCTGCTTGTCGGCCGTGTTCAGCGTGCCGTCGCCGTTCGAATCGAGGGTATAGCGGACCGTCTCGGCCCCGGTGTGGAAGGTCACGGGGGCGTACCCGGTGGGAAGCGTGTCGCCCGTGTTTCCGTCGACGATCGCCTCGACTTCCGGATTCACGTCGGCGTTGACGACGAGCTCGTAGGGCGCTGCGTACACGACCGCCGACTGGCCGACGATGTCGTCGCCCGTGTCGGCCGTCCCGTCCGGCCCGATGTCCGCGATCGTCTGCTTGTCGACGAGAAACCCCGTCATCAGCAGGTCGTGCTCGAGGGTCTCGACGGTGTGGCGGGCCTCACGGGTGACCTCCAGCACCGCGTCGTCGCGATGGTAGACGCGGTTGTCGATCGCCAGCATCGACAGCGCGGCGAGAAACACCATCGAGGTGATGGCGATCGCAACGAGGGCCTCGGCGAGCGAGAACCCCCGTTCCGTCCCGGCGGGCCGTGCCGTCCTCGCGCTCGGGCGAAGGCGGTCAGAACGACGGAATGTAGAACGCCTTTTCCGTTGAGAGCGTGACGTGATGTAGTTGTCCATTGAGGTCCTTCCACTTGACGCGCACGAGCACGTATTTGACGTAGCGGCTCGCCGGCTGGTCGGCGGTCGGCGTCGTGGTTTCGACGGTGACGCTGTCCCGGGAATCGGGCGATGCCGGCCCGAGGCGGACGTTCGTGATCGCCTGCGCATAGTCCGCGGAATCCACGATGTAGACCTCGCGGCGGAATCGCTTGTACTGACCCGCATTGACGGCGTAGTCGAGTTTTCCCTGGTTGCCGGCGGGGTAGGTCGCGAGCGTGACCGGGATCGGCGAGAGCTTGATGTCCGGCACGTTGGCGCAGTTCCGGTAGTTGAAGCGCGTGCCGTTCAGCAGGTCGACCTGGCCGTAGTTCTCGTCGGTGAACACGGTGGTCGTGATCTCGTCGATGTCGGTGCAGGGGTCGGTCGGATCGCGGTAGGCGTCGCGGTCGCCGTCCTGGTAGCGCGAGTTCTTGATCTGCTCCAGCCGGTGCCCGGCCAGGAAGCGGGCGGTCCCGTAGTCCTTCGTGAACTGCGAGGTCCGGAGCGTCGAGATCAGCAGCATGTTCAGACCGAGCAGCGCAATGCCGAAGATGCCGACGGCGACCAGCGCCTCCGCCAGCGTCACGCCCGCGTCCGACGAGAGTCCGCGCCTGGTCATCGCTCGAGCCTCCACGGCACCGGTCCGCCGCTGTCCGGGTCGTACTTCCACCGGCGCACCCGCCCGGTGGCCTCGTTCACGCTGATCGCACGCATCTTCGAGGGGTCGTTGAGCAACAGGTCCTTCTTGTCGATCAGGTAGACGGTCCCGGCAGTCGACGACCCGCCCGGGCGGAAGACCGCGGCCGGCGGGCTGCCGGCGAAGGTCACGGGGTCGGTCACCGCCGCCCCGTCGAGCCCGATGACTCCACTCGGGCAGCCGAACACGATGTGCTCGGCCGACGCCGACAGGCGGGACTCCGTCAGAGTCTCGCCGATCGACTCGTCGAGGTCGTCGTCGCTGTTGCGGTCGGCGTGGACGGCGTAGCGGCCATCCACCTCGTTGAACACGACGCGGAAGTTGTAGTCGTTGAACGCGGCCTGGGAACGAGCCAGTTCCAGCCGGCGCGCCACGTCCGAGGCCACGGCGCTGGTGCGCCACCCGGACGTGTTGGCCACGTAGACGCCGATGCTCGTCGTGACGCCCAGGATGCCGAGCACGACGAGCAGTTCAGCCACGCTGTAGCCGCACTCCCGGCGAGTACGGCGTCGGCGTCCGCGGTCAGTGCAATGCGTGATGTCCACGGGCGTTCCGTCCGCGCAAGGATCCCCGGTCGAATATTGGTTCGGGGCCGGGTCCGGGCAAGGCCTTGCGGCGCGCGGCTTCCCGCGGATCGGAGAGAGTTTTCACGGGGTGTTCAGGAGCTGAACAGCGGGTGCCCCGCGGCTGTTCCGCCCCGTTCGAAGCGCTACCTGCGGCGGGCCCGATCGTGGCAGTATCTTCTTCCCCGATGGTCGCCCCCGGCTCCGCCCACCTGACCCTCCGTTGCGACCTGGACGAGGTCGCCCGGGCCGACGCGTGGCTGCAGGGGTTCTGTTCCGGCCACGGGGTGGTCGAAGACGCGCTCTACGACCTGCGGCTCTGCCTCGACGAGGTCCTCGCCAACGTGATCCGGCACGGCTACGGGGTGGGCGACACGGGGACCGTCCATGTCCTGATCGAGTGCCCCGGGGACCGGGTGCGGCTCGAGGTGCGCGACGCGGCGGCCCGGTTCAACCCGCTCGATGCCGCCGACCCCGACCTCGACGTCGCCCCCGAGGATCGCCCGATCGGCGGGCTCGGGATCTTCCTGGTCCGGCAGCTGATGGACATGGTCAGCTACGATTACGAAAACGGCGAGAACCGGCTCTCGATGGAGCGCAGCCTCAGGCGACGCTGACGACGCCGGCCGCCGTCGCGTTCGCGCGGCGCCGGGACGCGAGCGAGTCCTCCGCGGCAGAGAAAATCAACCGTTAGCCAGTGAGCCGCTCTATGACTGCTGCCCCTTCTTCTCGTGGTGGCCGCCGAAGGCCCGGCGCATCGCGGACAGGACCTTGTTCTGATAGAGCGCGTTCCCACGGGAGTCGAACCGGGAATAGAGCGAGGCCGTGATGACGTGGGCTGGAACCCCCTCGTCCACGGCCTGCAGCACCGTCCAGCGCCCCTCGCCGGAGTCGGCCACCTGCCCGGAGTAGCCGGCGAGCGCCGGGTCGGCGGAGAGCGCTTCGGCGGTGAGGTCGAGCAGCCAGGAGGCGATCACACTCCCGCGCCTCCAGACTTCCGCCACCTCGGCGATCGGGAAGTCGTACTGGAAGTACTCGGGCTGCCGGAGCGGGGCGGTCTCGGCGTCGACGGCGTGGTCCTTCCGCCCGATCCCGGCCTGGTGGAGGATGTTGAAGCCCTCCGCGTAGGCTGCCATGACGCCGTACTCGATCCCGTTGTGGACCATCTTGACGAAGTGCCCGGCGCCGGCCGGGCCGCAGTGCAGGTAGCCCATGTCCGCCGTACCGGCCTCCGCGTCCCGCCCCGGGGTGGGCGGCGCGGCCGCACGGCCCGGCGCCAGCGCGCGGAACAGCGGGTCGAGCCGGCGCACCGTCCCGGAGTCGCCGCCGATCATCTGCGAGTAGCCGCGCTCCAGCCCCCAGACTCCGCCCGACACCCCGACGTCGACGTAGTGGATCCCCCGCGGGGTGAGCCGCGCCGCGCGGTCCACGTCGTCGCGGTAGTACGAGTTGCCGCCGTCGACGATCACGTCGCCGGGCGAGAGCAGCGGCACCAGCTCGTCGATCAGGCCGTCCACCGCCCCGGCCGGGACCATCAGCCAGACGGTCCGCGGCGCCGCGAGCCGGCCGACCAGGTCGGCCACGGAGGACGCGGCGGTCATCCCCTCCTTCGCCAGCTCCTGCACCGCGCCGGCGGACCGGGCCCAGCCGACGCACGAGATCCCGTGGCCCATCCAGCGCCGGACCATGTTCCCGCCCATCCGCCCGAGACCGACGATCCCGACCTGCATCGCTGCTCCTCCCGCGCGCGTCACGCGCGTCCCGTCCTCGCCAGCGCCGCACGGTAGGCGGCTTCCAGCTCGTCGATCATCCGCTCGCGCGTGAAGCGCGCCCGCACGAAGCGCTCGCCCTCCAGCGCGCGGGCCCGCCAGGCCGGCAGGTCGCGCGCCACCGCACCGATCGCGCCCGCCAGCGCCGCGGCATCGCGCGGCGGGACGACGATTCCGTACTTCCCATCACCGGTCAACTCGCGCGCCGCACCGATCTCGGTCGCGACGACCGGGACCTTGGAGGCGAGGGCCTCCTTGATCATCCCGGAGGAGGCGTCGCAGTCCACCGCCGGCAGGACCGCGATGTCGAGCGCGGCGTAGACGTCGTTGACGTCGTCGCGATAGCCGAGGAAGTGAACGCGGCCGGCCAGCCCGAGCGCCTTCGCGCGGGCCTGGAGCGCCTCCGCCGCGTCCCCGTCGCCGGCGAGGACGACGGACAGCTGCGGCCACTCGGGCGCCAGGATCGCCAGCGCGTCGATCAGGAACTCCTGCCCCTTGTCGGGCACCAGCCGCGCCACCGTTCCGGCCAGCAGGTCGGCCTTCCCCGGCCCCGACCTCGCGCCGCACCTTCGAGCGGTCGGGCGGCCGGGAGGGCTCCGCGACCTCGGGACGCAACGGGCTGTGGATCGCCGGGATCGCGGCCTCGTCCAGCGCCCCGGCGGCGATGATCCCGCGAAAGCGGTCCTTCACCTCAGGGGCCACGACGATCAGCCCGTCGAGGCCGCGGCCGAAGAGCCAGCGGTTGGCCGCCGTGTTCCGCACGCGCTTGGTGTTGTGCCGCGTGTAGAGCTGCACCGGCCGGGCCGACCGCGGCATCGAGAGCCGCGCCAGCGCCACGGCCCAGGTGTCCTGGGAACCGTGCGAGTTGACGATGCCGGGGGCGTATGCGCCGAAGAGGCGACGCAGCGTGAGCGCGTCCCGGAGCAGCGAGGCGACCTGTTTCTTGGGCCGGAAGCGGACGTCGCCGAAGACGGCGATCCCTTCCGCGCGCGCCGTCGCCGCCGGCCTCCCGTCGCCCGGCACGGCCAGCATGACGGTGTGCCCGCGCGCCGCGAGGCCGCGGCACTCGGCGAGCACGCGGTTGATCTGGCCGCCCCACCCGCGGTGGAAATCGGTGTGGAGGATCGTGAGGCGGCCGTCCCCCGCCATCACTTCTCCCAGGGCAGCCCGGGCTTTCCGAAGTGGCCGTAGTTGGTGGTCTTCGTGTAGATCGGCTGCAGCAGCTTGAGCCGCTCGATGATCGCGTGCGGCCGGAAGTCGAACTTCTCGCGCACGAACGCCGCGGCCTTGTCGGGGTCGCCGGTGCCGAAGGTCTCGACCAGGACCGACATCGGCTGGGCGCGGCCGATCGCGTAGGCCACCTGGATCTCGGCCCGCCGCGCGAGCTTGTGCCGGACCAGCTGGCGCGCCACGTAGCGGCAGAAATAGGCGCTGGAGCGGTCGACCTTCGAGGGGTCCTTGCCCGAGAACGCGCCGCCGCCGTGGCGCGCGAAGCCGCCGTAGGTGTCGACGATGATCTTGCGGCCGGTCACGCCGGCGTCGGCGGTGGGGCCGCCGATCTCGAACGCACCCGTCGGGTTGACGAGGTATTCGATCTTCCGGTGCGCCCAGTCGCCCAGCACGCGGGGCGCGAACTGGTCGACGACCCAGGACCGGATCTCCTTCGGCTTCGTCCCGTGCGCGTGCTGGGTCGAGACCAGCACCGACTCGACCTCGACCGGCCGGCCGTCCCGGTACTGCACGGTCACCTGCGTCTTGGCGTCGGGGCGCAGCCACTTCGGACCGTCGCCGCGCCGCTCGGCGGCCAGCGCGCTGGACAGCTTGTGCGCCAGCAGGATCGGCAGCGGCATCAGTTCCGGCGTCTCGTCGGTGGCGTAGCCGAACATGATCCCCTGGTCGCCGGCGCCCTGCTGGTCGGGGTCGGTGCGGTCGACGCCCTGGGCGATGTCGGCCGACTGGCGGGTCAGGTGGATCTGCACCGAGACGCCGGCGGCGTTGAAGGACTCGTTGGGATCGGTGTACCCGATCTTCTCGATCGTGTCGCGCACGAGCTTCTCGAAGTTCAGCTTCGCGCCGGTCGTGATCTCGCCCCCCAGGATGACCTGGTTGCTCTTGCACATCACTTCGCAGGCGACGCGGCTGTGCTTGTCCTGCTTCAGGCACTCGTCGAGCACGGTGTCGGCGATCAGGTCGCAGACCTTGTCGGGGTGGCCTTCGGTCACGGACTCGGAGCTGAACAGGAACTCGTTCGTTTTCGCCATGGGGCCTTTTCCTTCTTCCGGGCGGGCCTCGGGGCCCGCGAACGCGCGTTGGACTCGGATCCGCGGCCGCGCACCGGGGAACGCGGATCGACCGGACACTTGGTTGCCCAGGCCTTCAGGACCGCATCCCCGGGACGAGCCCTTGCGGGACCGTCTCGGGATGGCACCTTGGGTGTCCGCCCAGGTTGCCGGACCCGGCGCCGGCCGGGTCGCTCCCGATGCAACGGCGCAAGATACCGTCCCGCGGCGGCGCCATCAACACGCCGGGCCGAGGCGTGCGGATCGTCCTTGATTCCGGGGGGGCTTCCCCGTACAACCGCGGCACGACCGCCCCCGGGCCGGGGCCGGCGGAGGTCTCCGATGCGCCGTCTGCTCCCGCTCCCGCTCGTATTGCTGACCCTCGGGGTCCTCTCCGTTCCGGCCGGGGCCCAGACCGCGCCCGCCGGCCCGCCGGCTGTCCCGGCCGACGGGGGATCGCCTCCCCCCGCCCCGCTGGTTGAGGAGAAGAAAGCGGCCGACGGCGCGTCGCCGAAATCGGACGGGGTCCTCTATCGCGAGCTCACCCCGGTCGAGCCCTCCGAGCTGCAGGCGGTCGATCCGGGCTACCGCTGGCTGGTCGAGCAGATCGTCGCCGGCCGGGCCGACAAGCGGATCATGCGCCAGCACGCCTGGCTGAAGCCGCGACTGATGCCGTTCGACCGGCCGGTTCCCGTGGGCTGGCGCGAGCGGGCGCGGGCGCGCCAGCTGGCCGCGCCGGCCCTTCCTCCGGCGGCGCCGGCGTCCGGGGAAGGCGACGCCCCGCTCCTGCCGTCGATCGGCCGCTGGGTCGCGGCCGGGCCGTACAACATCCCCGGCCGGGTCACCGGCCTGGCGCGGCCGGCGAACTCGCCCGGGCAGCTCCTGGTCGCCAACGCCGACGGCGGGCTGTGGCTCACCCGGGACAGCGGAGCGAACTGGGAGCCGCTGACCGAGCGCGAGGCCACCCAGGCCTCGGGCTCGGTCCTGGCCGATCCGGTCGATCCCCGGGTCTTCTGGTGGGGCACGGGCGAGGGGAACGGGGCGATCGACAACTACGGCGGCATCGGCGTGCTCAAGACGGTGGACGGCGGCCGGACCTGGACGGCCTCCAACCGCTTCTCCGGCACCGTCCGCTGCATGGCGATCCACCCGTCCAACCGGCAGCGGGTCTGGGCCTGCGGCGACGACGGCCTCTACCGCTCGACCGACGGCGGGTCGAACTTCGCGAAGGTCCCCGGGCTCCCGGCCAACGGGGCCTCGGGAATCGCGATCCGTCCCGACGACCCGCAGGTGATCTTCGTGGGCCTCTGGGGCGGCGGGGTCTGGAGGAGCGGGAACGGGGGCGCGAGCTGGACGCAGGTCGGAGGCGGCCTGCCCGCCAATCTCGGCCGGGTCGACGTGACGATGTGCGGCGGCAACCCCGACGCGATGCTCGCGGTCTCGGAGCTCAACGGCGGCGACCTCTGGAAATCGGCCGACGCGGGTGCGCACTGGAGCCAGCTCACCGCGGCCCCCGACTTCGCCGGCGGGCAGGGCTGGTACGACCTCGCCGTCGCGATGGCGCCCGACGACTGCGCCACGATCTTCGTCGCCGGCGTCGGGAGCCAGGTTTCGCGCGACGGCGGTGCCACGTTCGCCGGGCTGCCGACCACGGCCGGCCCCGTCGGCTGGGACTACCACGCGGTGCTCACCTTCCCCGGCGGCGAGGTGATCTTCGGCTGCGATTCCGGCGTCTACGGCAGCACCGACCTCGGCTACAACTGGGTGGCCACGGGACAGGGCCTGCCCACCACGCAGTTCTACGGGGGTTGCGGCCACGACACCGACAGCGCGTGGCTCGCCGGCGGAACGCAGGACAACGGCACCGACCAGACCCGCACGGGCGAGCCCTGGCGCTACATCCGCGGCGGCGACGGCGGGAAGTGCGTCGCCTTCGGGCAGGAGGTTCTGACCGAGTACCAGGTGACGAGCCTGCAGAAGTCCAGCGACGGCGGGAACAGCTTCGGCGACGCCAACTCGGGGATCCGCGGCGAAGACCCGAAGGCGTGGGTCGGGATCTTCGACCGCGACCCGTCGGCCGGTCGCACGATCTACCTCGGCACCAGCCGCGTCTACCGCACGACCGACTTCCACACGACGGCGTGGAAGGAGATCCTCGGGCCGGTCTACTACAGCCGGCTGGTGAGCGCGCTCGCGGTCTCTCCCGCCGACCGCAACGTGCTCTGGGTCGGCTACGAGTGGGGCGGCCTGTACCGCTCGGCGAACGCCCTGGCCGCGGTCCCCAGCTTCGTCGCCCGCAAGGGGCCATGGCCGACCCGGACCGTCACGCGGGTCACGCCGCACCCGGCGAACCCCGCGTCGGCTTGGGCGGTGATCGGCGGCTACGGCTATCCCAAGCTCTACCGCACCGTCGACGCGGGGGTCACCTGGACCGACGTCACCGGCGATTTCCCCGACCTGCCGGTCACCGACCTGGTCGTCGATCCCGGGGACGTGCGGGTGCTGATCGCCGGGACCGACCTGGGGGTCTTCCGCAGCGTCGACGGCGGAGCGCACTGGACCGGCTTCTCGGACGGCCTGCCGCTCTCGGCGATCGCCGACCTGTTCACGCACGCCGCGAGCGGAGACCTGGTCGCGGCGACGCACGGACGCAGCTTCTACCGCTTCCGGCCGGCTGCGAGCGGCCCGCTCGCCGTGCCCGACGGAAGGTCGGTGCCCGGCCGCCCGTTGCGCGCGGAGCGGACCGCGGACGGCTCGCTCTGGCTGCGCTGGGACACCGAGGCCTGCACGGCCGCGCGCTACCACCTCTTCTACGGCCCGCTCGGCGCGGTGTCCGAAGCCGCCTACTCGGGGCAGGCGTGCGACGTCGGACGCGGCGGCGAGGCCCTGCTTCCGATGCCGGCTCCCGGGGAGAGCCTCTACTTCGTCGTCGCCGCGTCGTCGATGGAGGGGGTCGAGGGACCGCACTGGTTCGGATCGAACGGCCTGCCGTCGCCTGCGACGGGAGTGGGCCGCTGCGGCGTGACCTCCCAGGAGCCGGCCGTGAGCTGCCCGTAGCCCGTCAGCAGAAATCCTGCGTGACGTAGACCTTCCCCCCGGCGGTGATCGCCACCCCGATCCCCTGGCGTTCGAAGCCGCGCTTGAGCACGTTCTCGCGGTGCCCCTCGCTGCTCATCCAGCCCTCGACGACCTGCCGGGCGATCTCGTCGACGCTCATCCACTGGTAGGAACGCACCCCGGCCGAGCCGAAGGTGACCGACGAGAAGACCGCCGACTGGAAGATGTTCTCGCCGAGGCCGTGGGTCACGTAGCTGCCGTGACTTCTGCGGCAGGGATACCCGGCGTCGAGCCCGCGCCGCTCCGGGTCCTTTCCGTCGGGCGAGACGTGGTCGAAGAACTTGCGCGTCGCCATGTCGGCCGAGTGGCGGCGCGCGATGTCGGCCAGTTTCGGGTCGGTCGCGAGCAGCGGCAGCCCGGCCCGCGCGCGCTCCGCATTGACCAGCTCGGCGACGCGCGCCTCGACCGCCGCGGCCTCGACGCCGGAGCGCGTCGCGACGTCGACCGCCCCGTCCGACTGCGCGCGAAGCGGGGCCGGGGAAGGCGCGGCGACGACGAACGCAGCGAGCGCGGCGAGCGCGCTCCACCGCACCGCCCGGGGCCGGCGGAGCGTCACGGCGCGTCCGGTCCGGACCGCATGGCGCGGCCGAAGTGGCGGCGCGCACCCACGAGGTCCTGGGCCCGCCCGAGCACGACGACCGTCTCTCCCGCGCGCAGGCGGTGGGCGCCGGGCGGGTTGAAGACGACCTCCTCCGACCCCGGCTCGCGGGCCGCGACGACGAGCAGCCGCCCGTATCGGCGCACGTCGGCTTCCGCGAGCGACTTGCCGTCGACGTCGCTGCCGGACTCTACGACCATCTCCTCGAAACGGTACGGGTCGTCCGGTTCGCGCAGCATCCGCTCGATGAAGGTCACGACGGTCGGGCTGAGCAGTTCGCCGACCAGGCGGCGGCCGCCGATCGCGGTCGTGTTGACCACCGCGTCGGCACCGGCCGCATCCAGCTTGTTCCGCGCGAAGTCGTCCACCCCCTTGCTGACGATCCGCAGGCGGGGGTTCAGCGCGCGCGCCGACAGCGTGACGAACACGTTGTCCTTGTCGTCGGTCAGCGCGGCGATCAGCCCCGTGGCGCGCTCGATCCCGGCCTCGCGCAGCACGGCGTCGTCGTCCGCGCGGCCGACGACGTAGAGGAACCCGCCGAGCTGCTGGAACACGCGCCGCAGCCGGTCCGCGTCCTTGTCGATCGCCACGAAGGGCGTTCCCATCTCGCGCAGTTCCTCGACGCAGTGCGTCCCCGTCGAGCCGACGCCGCAGACGATGACGTGGCCGGTCAGCCTGGCGATGTCGCGATCCATGCGGCGCCTCCGGAAGACGTCCGTGAAGAGCCCGTCCACGATCAGGGCGGTCGAATTGGTGATCAGGAAGGCCGGGACGGCAACCCCGACGACGGCGAGAATCATCGTGAACACCGTCGCCAGCGGCAGCCCCTTGATGTCGAGCCAGTCGCCGTAGCCGATCGTGGAGAGCGTGATCACGGTCATGAACAGGCAGTTGAGCAGCGTCCACTGCTCCCGCCCGTGGTAGAGCCCGATCGCGTAGTAGACCAGGGTCGACGCCACGATCACGACGAGCAGGACGATCGCGCCCAGCCGCACGAGGCGGAGCGGCTCGTAGCGGGATGGGCGGGGCGCCGCACGGTGTCGTGAAGGGGACGTCGCGCGCGGCCTGGAACTCGACATCGAACGCATTCTACCCGGCCGCCCGGCGCGAACCCCTTCGACCCCCAGGAGATTTGTTCATATTTGTTCCTGAATGTTCCCGGAATCCGATCTAACCTCCCTCGAGGGAAATCAGGCTCGCGCGCCCGGCCGGCTCGACGGACATTAGGGGCGTCCGGGGAACGCTCTACGGGGGGCGGGAGAACCGGTGATCATCACCATCGTCTGTCACTGCGGACACCACAACCAGGTCGCGGAGCAGGAACTCGAGGTGGCGCACTGCCTGCGCTGTTTCCGGCTGCTCCTGCCCGTGTCGAGGCTCGCACCCACGGCCTCGGCGGCCAGCCTGCCGGCGCACCCGTAGCGGTTCTGCGTGGCGCGCCGGCGCGCGGGTGAGCAGAATCGTCGGTCGTGAAGGGATCGCCGAAGGACCTTGCCGCCCAGCGCCTCCGACTGCTGGCCCTCCCGCCTCGCGAGCGCGTCGCCGCGATCGAGGCCTCGGGAAGCCCGGGTGAGCTGGTCCGTGCGCTTCCGGCCCAGGACCTGTTCCTGACGCTCGTCGAGACCGGCTTCGACGACGCGCTGGTGCTGCTCGAGCACGCCAGCGTGCCGCAGATCGAGTTCCTGTTCGACCTGGGCGGGTGGGACCGCGATGCGTTCGATCCTGTGCGCTTCTCCCGCTGGCTTTCGGCGATCGCGACCGCCAACCCGGAGCGCGTCGCCCGCTGGCTGCTCGACGGGGACGAGGCGGCGGTCGTGCTGGCCCTGGCGCGCATCTTCCACGTCTTCAAGAACGACGAGTCGAGCGACTCTGCGTTCTGGCCTCCGGACCGCCCGCTTTCGACGCTCGACGGGACCTATTTCGTCGAGCCGCGGGACGAGGTGCCCGACGAAGCGGCCGTCGCGCTCTGGGACGCCCTGGCGCGGCTGCGCTCCACCCATTCGCCGGCCTTCGAAGCCCTGCTCGAGCAGGTGATGTGGGCCGTCCCGGCCGAGCGCGAGGAGGAGGCCTACGAGCGCCGGGCCTCGCGGCTCGCGGAGAAGGGCTTCCCGCCGTTCGACGAGGCGATCGAGGTCTGGGCCGCGGGACGTGAAACCGATCCGGCCGTTCGACGACAGGCCGCGGACCGGGCGGTCGCGGCCGCCGCATCCCACCTGATGAGCGCCGGGCCGGCTCCCGCCGACACCGCACGCCATCTCCCCGCGCCGGTCGCCGACGCCGGCCGCGCGCTCGCGCAGGCGGTCGCCGGTCTCGATCCGGTCGAGCAGCACCGCGTTCTGGCCGACCTGCTGCGGGTCGGCAACCGCTTCGCGGTCTCCGGCCTCGGCGACCTCGGCGAGATCGAAACCCACCGCGAGGGGCTGAGGATCGCGCTCTCGCACGCCAGCCTCGGGCTGCACGAACTGGGCGGCGTGCGCGCCGGCGCACTCGGCCCGGCGCTGCTGGCCACGGTCCCCGTGCCGGACCTGGTCCGCGCGGGGACGGGAGCGGTGATGGAGCGCGCGGAGCGCGCGCGGCGACTCGCGGCCGGCTGGCTGGCCCGCGTCCCTGGCAGCCGGCAGCGGCTCGATCCGGAGAGCGACGAGATGCTCGCCGCGCTGCTCGCGCCGCGCCCGGCATTCGGCGCCCCCGGGATCGCGACTCGTCCTTTCCGGAACCCGGAGGACCTCGCCGCCGCCGACGAGGCGCTCGACACGACCGAGGCGCTCGGCCGGTTCGTCGAGGAGCGGCTGGGCGTGGGAGACGACGGTCGCTGGCCCGAGCTCGATCCCCTTCCCGCGGCGCGGGGCGGCCCCCTGGACCTCGACTGGCCGGCGGTTGCACTGACCGCGATCGCGCGCGCGGCGCTCGGCGAGCCGGCCCGTCCGCGGCCGCTCGGCCCGGACGAGGCCCGCCGCGCGCTCTCCCTGCTGCTCGAGGGCGAGAACCCGCGCCGTCCGGCGGCGCGCCTGTTCGAGATCGCGGAGGAACTGGGCCTCGGCGCGGCGGCGAGTCACCTGGGACGGCGGCTCGCGGACGAGGCGAGCGAACTTCCGCCGGACGACGCTCCCGATCCGCGGTTCGTGCGCTCGTTGCTGCTGCGCTGGAACGTCTGATCGGGAACGCTGGAGGCGCCGGTCGGAATCGAACCGACGAATAAGGGTTTTGCAGACCCTCGCCTTACCACTTGGCTACGGCGCCGAGAGCGGAAACCGGAGGATAATCCCCGCCGCCGGGCGCCGTCAAAAGGCCCGGTCAGTCGGAGGTTCCGCCCCGTGCAGTCCGACCCCTCGTCCCCTGCCGCGCCCGACGCCACGCGGACCAGCGTCGCGCCCGGCCCCCTGGCCCCGCGCGACGCCATCCTCCCCGAGCCCGCGACCGTCGTGATCCTGGGCGCCAGCGGCGACCTGGCCCGGCGGAAGCTGTTGCCGTCGCTCTACTACCTCTTCAGGCAGGGGTTGCTCCCGGAGGGAACGCGGATTCTCGGCCTGGCCCGCGAGACGGGCCCGCGCGAGGCGGCCGTCCGGACGCTCGAGGAGTCGATCCGGACCCACGCCGCGCCGATCTACGACGCCGGGACATTCGCGCGCTTTGCGGAACGCGTCTCGTACCTCGGCGGCGCCTTCGACAACGCGCTGACCTTCGACCAGCTGAAGATGGCGCTGTCGGGATCCGCGGTCGACGGGGCGACCCACGGCAATCGTCTCTTCTACCTCGCGGTGCCGCCGGGGATCGTCCTGTCGATCCTGGACCAACTGTCCGCGCGCGGCCTGCTGCGGCGCGGCGGTGCGACCCCCTGGGCGCGGGTCGTGTTCGAGAAGCCCTACGGCACCGACCTGACCTCCGCGCTCGCGCTCGACGCCGCGGTTCACCGGCACCTGGAGGAGTCGCAGATCTACCGGATCGACCACTACCTGGGCAAGGAGACGGTCCAGAACATCCTGGTCTTCCGCTTCGCGAACGCGATCTTCGAGCCGCTGTGGAACCGCAAATACGTCGACCACGTGCAGATCACGGCCTCGGAGACGCTGGGGGTCGAGGGGCGCGGAAAGTTCTACGAGGAGGCCGGCGTCCTGCGCGACGTCGTCCAGAACCACCTGCTCGAGGTCCTCTCGCTCTGCGCCATGGAGGCCCCCCTCTCCTTCGGGGCGGACGACGTGCGGGACGAGAAGGTCAAGGTGCTGCGCGCGCTCCGGCCGATCTACCCGGGCGAGTTCGCCGATCACGTCGTGCTGGGCCAGTACGACGGTTATCGTGCCGAGCCCAACGTCGCCCCCGGATCGCGCACGCCGACCTACGCGGCGCTCGAGGTCTTCGTCGAGAACTGGCGCTGGCAGGGCGTGCCGTTCTACCTGCGCGCCGGGAAGAAGCTGAAGAGCCGCAGCACCGAGGTCGCCGTCTACTTCCAGCCGATCCCGCTCTGCCTGTTCCCCGACCGCGAGCTCTGCGCGCTCGTCCGCCCCAACGTGCTGACGATGAAGATCCAGCCCGACGAAGGGATCAAGCTCAGCTTCGCCGCCAAGACGCCGGGCGAGCAGCTGGCCATCTCCGAGGTGACGATGGACTTCTCGTACGCGCGCAGCTTCGGCGTCCCGCTGGCCGACGCCTATGCGCAGCTGCTGCTCGACGCGATGCGCGGCGACGCCACGCGTTTCGCCCGCACCGACAGCGTCGTCGCCGCCTGGCGCTGGGTGACGCCGATCCTCGAGTGGTGGGGCTCGCCGGACGCGCCTCCGCCCGCGGTCTACCCGCCGGGAAGCGCCGGCCCGCGCGAGGCCGACGCGCTCCTCCGTCCCGGCGGCGACGCCTGGCAGCCGCTCTGAGCCGCGCCGTGGAGGGCTCGCGCGTCATCGTCCATCCCGACCGACCGGCATTCGATGCCGGCGCGGCGGCGCTGCTCGCCGGGCGCCTGGCCGCGCTGCTCGCCGAGCGCGAGCGGGCGTCGCTGATGCTCTCGGGAGGCTCCACGCCGCGCGCGGTCTACCGCACGCTCGCCACGCCGCCGCTGTCGGCCCGGCTGCCGTGGGACCGGGTCGACTTCTACTTCGGCGACGAACGGGCCGTGCCGCGCGAGGACCCGGAGAGCAATTACGACATGGCGCGCCGGGTGCTGTTCGACCCGCTCGGGGCGTCGCCGCGGCAGGTCTTCCGGATGGAGGCCGACGACTTCGACATCGACGCCGCCGCGGAGCGCTACGGCGCGGCGCTGCCGGAGTCGCTCGACCTGGTGCTGCTGGGAGTCGGCGCCGACGGCCACACTGCGTCGCTCTTCCCTGGCCAGCCGGCGCTCGACGAAACCGAGCGGCGGGTCGTGCCGGTGCGCGGCCCGAAGCCCCCGGTGCTGCGCCTGACGGTCACGCCGCCGGTGCTCGTCGAAGCGGGCGAGATCATCGTGCTGGCCACCGGCGGCGACAAGGCCGAGGCGATCCAGCGCGCCGTCGAGGGGGCCTGGGACCCGATGATCTGCCCGGCGCAGCTGGCGCGGCGCGGGACGTTCGTGCTGGACCGGGCGGCGGCGGCGCTGCTGGCGCCCCGGCGCTGAGGAGCTCCTTCTCATGGCCTGGGAATACAGCGAGAAGACCAAGCAGACTCTTCATGGACGCGGTCCACGGCAAGCCGGGCACGCACCTGGGCGAGATCGAGGACCCCGACGGCTTCGGCGAGCACGGGTCGATCGCCTGCGGCGACGCGCTGCGGTTCACCTTCCGGGTCGAGCGCCACCCGGCGGATCCGCTGCAGGACCTGATCGTCGAGGCGCGCTACCTGACCTTCGGCTGCACCTCGGCGATCGCCGCCTCGGAGGCGCTCTGCACGCTGATCGAGGGGGGCGGTTACACGCCGATCGGGGCGCTCAAGATCACGAACCACGACATCGTCGAGTTCCTCGAGGGGCTGCCGGAGCAGAAGATCCACTGCTCGGTGATGGGAGCCGAGGCGCTCGAGGCCGCCGTCTTCAACTGGGCCCAGAAGCGGGGCGTCGACCTCGAGGCGCTGGGGGTCGACATGCACGCCGAGGAGCAAGGAGGAGGGGCGGATCGTCTGCAAGTGCTTCACGCTCACCGAGCCCTACATCCGGCGCAAGATCAAGGAGCTGGGCCTGCAGACGATCGCGGAGATCACCGACGCGATCAAGGCCGGCGGGGCCTGCATGTCGTGCCACCACGCGCCGGGCGGCCTGCAGGACCTGCTCGACGACGTCTGGGGCCGCAAGGCGACGAGCTTCGTGCCGCTGCCGGAGTTCCCCGCCCCGCGCGAGCGGGCCGCGGCCGAGGCGGTGGCGGCGGCGACCGGCCGGCCGGTCCTCTCGCCGTTCCAGTTCGCCAAGCAGGTCGAGCGCTCGCTCGACGAGTACGTCCGCCCGCTGCTCAAGCGCGACGGCGGCGACCTCGAAATGGTCGACATCAAGGACACCAGCGTCTACTGCCGGCTGAAGGGGGCCTGCGCCGGCTGCCCGAACTCGACGCAGACGATGAAGCTGATGGTCGAGCGGACGCTCAAGGAGATGGTCGACGAGCGGATCCGCGTCGTGGCGGTCTGAGGACGGAGCGGCGGTGCTGACCTACCTCGACAACAACGCCACCACCCCGGTCGCCCCCGAGGCGCTGGAGGCGATGCGGCCGTTCCTCGAGCACGAGTTCTTCAACCCCAGCTCGACGTACGAGAGCGCGCGCGGCGCGTCCGACGCGATCCGGGCCGCGCGGCGGACGATCGCGGAGGCGCTGGGCGGCGTCGCGCCGGACGAGGTCCTGTTCACCTCGTGCGCGACCGAGAGCAACAACGCGGCGCTCTTCGGCGCGGTCCGGGCCAACCCGGCGCGGCGGCACGTCGTGACCACCGCGGTCGAGCACCCGGCGGTGCTGGAGGTCTGCAGGGACCTGGCGCGCGACGGGCTCGAGGTCGACTTCCTGCCGGTCGACCGCGCCGGCCGGCTCGACCCGCGCGAGCTGGTCCGCGCCCTCCGCCCCGACACGCTGATCGTCGCGCTGATGCACGCCAACAACGAGACCGGCGTCGTCTTCCCGGTCGCGGAGCTGGCGCGGCTCACCAAGGAGACCGATCCGTCGATCCTGTTCCTCACCGACGCCACGCAGACCGCGGGCAAGCTCCCGATCGACCTGGCCGGCGAGTTGGCGGCGGTCGACCTGCTGGCCTTCTCCGGCCACAAGCTCCACGCGCCGAAGGGGGTCGGCGCCCTGTTCGTGCGGCGCGGCACGCGCATGCCGGCCGTTCATGGTCGGCGGGCACCAGGAGTCGGGGCGGCGGGCCGGGACGGAGAACGTCGCCTCCATCGCCGCGCCTCGGGCGCGGCGGTCGAGCTCGCGCGCGCAACCCACGACGACGACGAGCGGCGGATCCGCCGGCTGCGCGACCGGCTCGAGGAGGGGCTCCTCGCGCGGCTGCCGTGCGTCGAGGTCAACGGCGCCGGCGCCGAGCGCCTCCCCAACACGCTCAACCTCTCGGTCCACTTCATCGAGGGCGAGGGGATGCTCTTCGAGCTCAACCGGCACGGGATCTGCGCTTCGTCGGGCTCGGCCTGCACCTCGGGCTCGCTCGAGCCCTCGCACGTGCTGCGCGCGATGCAGGTCCCCTTCACCGCGGTCCACGGCTCGGTCCGCTTCTCCTTCAGCCGCTACAACACGGACGACGACGTCGACCGCGTCCTCGAGGTCTTCCCCGAGATCGTCCGCGGCCTGCGCCGGCTCTCTCCCTACTGGGACCCCGCGCACGACCGGCCCCGCCCGGAGGCGGAGCCGATGATGCGGGGCTGAGGCGGGGAGGCCGACGGAGGGCGCCGGACGGCTCGCCGGCGAGGGTAGAAGCCGAGGGGCCGATTGAAGGACAATCCCGGCCACGCGCGGCAGTCGAGCCGCCGGCCGGCCCGCGCTCCCCACCGAGGACCCCATGCCCTGGACCCCCGACGCCACCGACCTGCTCGCCGTCAACACGATCCGCACGCTCGCCGTCGACATGGTCGAGAAGGCGAACTCGGGCCACCCCGGCCTTCCGCTCGGCGCCGCGCCGATGGCCTACGTCCTCTGGCAGCGGCACCTCCGGGTCAACCCGGCCGACCCGAAGTGGCCCGACCGCGACCGCTTCGTGCTGTCGGCGGGGCACGGCTCGGCGCTGCTCTACGCGCTCCTGCACCTGGCCGGCTACGACCTGCCGCTGGACGAGCTGAAGGCCTTCCGGCAGTGGGGCTCGAGGACCCCGGGCCACCCCGAGTTCGGCCACACGGTGGGGGTCGAGGCGACGACCGGACCGCTCGGGCAGGGCTCGGCGGTCGCGGTGGGGATGGCGATCGCGGAGCGGATGCTCGCCGCGCGGCTCAACGCGCCCGGGCTGCCCGGGATCGTCGACCACCGGACCTTCGCGCTGGTCTCCGACGGCGACCTGATGGAGGGGATCTCGTCCGAGGCCGGCTCGCTCGCCGGTCACCTCGGGCTGGGCAAGCTGGTCTATCTCTACGACGCCAACTCGGTCTCCCTCGACGGGCCGACGTCGGTGACCTTCACCGAGGACGTCGGGCGGCGCTACGCCGCCTACGGCTGGCACGTCGACGAGGTCGTCGCACGGCGACACCGACCTGGCGTCGATCGACGCCGCGATCGAGGCCGCGCTGGCCGTGACGGACCGGCCGTCGCTGATCGTCGTGCGGACGACCATCGGGTACGGCTCGCCCAACAAGGCCGGCAAGGCGGAAGCCCACGGCTCCCCGCTCGGGGCGAAGGAAGTGGCGGCGACGAAGCAGGCGCTCGGCTGGCCGTACCCGGAGCCGTTCACGGTGCCGGACGCGGTCCGGGAGCGGTTCGCCGGGATCGGCCGGCGCGGGCTGGCCGCGCAGCAGGACTGGATGCGCCGGCTCGGCGAGCTGCAGTCGAAGGACCCGGAGCGCGCGGAGCAGGCGCGCTCGACGCTCGCCGGGCAACTGCCGGAGGGTTGGGACGGGGCGGTTCCGTCCTGGAAGCCGGGCGACGCGCTGGCCACGCGCGACGCGTCGGGAATCGTGCTGAACGCGATCGCCGAGCGCCTCCCGGCCCTGGTCGGCGGCGACGCCGACCTCTCCGGCTCCACCAAGACGCGGATCAAGGGGAGCGACGACTTCCAGATCGCGACGCCGGCCGGGCGCAACATCCGCTTCGGCGTCCGCGAGCACGCGATGGGGGCGATCGCCAACGGCCTCGCCTACCACCGCGGCCTGCGCCCCTTCGTCGGGACGTTCCTGGCCTTCGCCGACTACATGCGCAACCCGATCCGCCTCGCGGCGCTCGACCGCCTGCACACGATCTACGTCTTCACGCACGACTCGCTGGCGGTCGGCGAGGACGGCCCGACGCACCAGCCGATCGAGCAGGTCGCCTCGCTGCGCGCGATCCCGGGACTGGTCGTGCTGCGGCCGGCCGACGCCAACGAGACCGCCGCCGCGTGGCGCTGGGCGGTCGGCCGCTCGTCGGGGCCGGTCGCGCTGATCCTGACGCGCCAGAAGCTGCCGGTGCTGCCCGGCACGCAGCGGATGGCGGACGAAGGGGTCGCGCGCGGGGCGTACGTGCTGGCGGAGACCGAGGGGGGAGCGCCGCAGGCGCTCCTGCTGGCGTCGGGCTCGGAGGTCCAGCTGGCGCTCGCCGCGCGCGAATCGCTCGCGGCGGCCGGAGTCCGCGCGCGCGTCGTCTCGGTGCCGAGCATGGAGAACTTCGACACGCAGGACGAGGCCTACCGGCGCGCCGTGCTGCCGCCGGAGCTGCGGGTCCGGGTCGCGATCGAGGCCGGGATCACGATGCCCTGGTACCGCTACCTCGGCGACCGTGGCCGCGCGCTGGGCGTCGACGGCTTCGGTCACTCCGCGCCGGGCGAGCAGGTGCTCGAGCGCTACGGCTTCACCGCGGGGGCCGTCGCCGAGGCGGTGACGGCGCTGCTGCGGTGACGGCGCTGCTTGGCTGACGGCACTGCTACGCTGACCCCGTCCGCACCAGGCGGTCGCCGACGAACATCATCCCGGGGGTGCGGGCGGCGACCTCGCGCAGGAAGCCGGCCCGGTCCCTGGGCGAGATGATCGCCAGGCCGAAGCCACCCTTCCGGCTCCGGAAGCGGATCTGCAGGCGATCGAGCGAGAGGGCGGGCGCGCTGAGGATGCTGCGCGTCGGCCGGATCTCCTCGATCCCGTCGAGCGGCACCCTCCAGCGGAAGAGCCCGCTCCGGATCAGCAACTCCTGCTCGGAGAGCTCGTAGTAGAGCGGGAAGCTCGCCGCCAGGATCAGCGTGAAGGTGACGACCGAGATCGTGATCAGGTAGCTGCCCGCCTTGGCGTCGGTCCAGACGATGAGCAGGCCGGCGGCCAGGGGCAGGACGGCCGAGCCCCAGATCAGGGACACGAGCCACGCGTCCTTCTTCGACGTGAAGACCCGCGTCATCATCGCCGTCGCCCCCCGCGCGGACCGTAGGGGGCAGCCTCCGTGCCGGCCCGCATCAGCGCGTCACGCCAGCTGCCACACCGTGTCCAGCACCGTCCCGTCGACCCACTTCACGACCGCGACCGGGCGGTCCGTGAAGCGGGCCCGGCGCGGCTTCCCGCCGCACAGGCGCTCGACTTCCGCCGCGATCTCCCCGATCGGCCGGATCGGCAGCCCCTTCCCCTTCACCGCGTCGAGCAGGTCGGTGCGGCGCGGGTTGACCGCGATCCCGCGCTCGGTGACCACGACGTCGATCAGTTCACCCGGCCCGACCAGGGTCGTGACCTCGTCCACCAGGACCGGGATCCGGTCGCGGAACGAGGGGACCGCGAGGATCGTGCACCCGGCGTGCAGGCAGTTCTGCCAGCCGCCGATCCCGTGCAGCAGCCGGCCGTCGGAGTGCGTGACGACGTTGGCGTTGAAGCCCAGGTCGACCTCGGTCGCGCCGAGCACGGCGACGTCGACCATCGAGGCGAAGCACCCCTTGCCGTGGTCGTTGTACGAGGTGAACGGCGAGGTCGCGACGTGGCGCGGGTCGCTGGCGATCGAGTGGACCGCGTCGAGATCGAAGGTCTGGCCATCGAGGATGAACTTCGTCAGTCCCTCGCGCAGCATCTCGACCAGGACCTTGGTCGAGCCGCCGCGGACGAATCCCGCCGCCACGCCGGCCTCGCGCATCAGCTGCGCCAGGAACGGCACGAAGGCGAGCGCCGTCCCGCCGGCCCCGGCCTGGAACGAGAAGCCGTCCCGCATGATCCCGGCGTCCTTGATGAACCGCGCGACGTACTCGGCGATCAGCAGGCGGTCGGGGCTCTTCGTGATCTCGGTCGTCCCGGAGACGATCTTCGCCGGGTCGCCGATCGACTCGACCGGTACGACGAAATCGACGTTGTTCCCCTGGACCTGCCAGGGCACGCACGGGAACGGGACCGGGTTGTCGGTGACGACGATCACCTTGTCGGCGTAGATCGAGTCGGCCAGGGCGAACCCGATCGAGCCGCAGGCCGACTTGCCGGACGCGCCGTTGGCGTTGCCGAAGGCATCGGCGGTCGGCGCCGCGATGACCGCGATGTCGATCTTCACCTCGCCGTCCTGGATCGCCTGCCAGCGCCCGCCGTGCGAGCGCAGCACGCCCAGTCCGCGCATCTCGCCCCGCGAAACGTACTCGCCGATCGGGCCGTTCATGCTGCCCTCGATGTGGTGCACCGTCCCGCGGCGCATCATGTCGATCACCGGCTCGTGGCACGGGAACGAGGCCGACGGGAACCACATCAGGTCGCGGACCCCCATCTCCTCCGCGATCCGGAGCGCTTCCAGCGCGACGCGGTCGCCGTTGCGCAGGTGGTGGTGGGAGGAGATCACCATCCCGTCCCGGAGCCCGCAGCGCTCCAGCGCCTCGCGGAGCGAGCCCACGCGCTTGTCCCCGTTCGCCGGGTAGTCGGCGCTGCGCGCGATGCGCGGGCCGTACTTGCGGCCGCGGGCGCGGTGCCTGCCGACTCCTTCGTAGGGGGCCTGTTCGCGTCCATTGACCTCCGCCGGCACCTGCCGGCCGGCGGCGTTCGTCACGAGCTTCGGCCGTCTCGTCCGCTGGGCCATCGCCGCCTCCTACGCTTTCGCCCGGCCGACGAGCGCGAGCGCCCGCTTGACCACCGGCGGATCGATCATCTTGCTGCCCAGGCTGACGACGCCCAGCCCCCGGGCCTGCGCCTCCTCGAATGCCGCGACGATCCGGGCCGCCTTCTCGAGCTCTGCCGCACCCGGTGCGAACCCGTCGTGGATCACCGGGATCTGCCGCGGGTGGACGCAGCCCATCCCCTCGAACCCCATCGCGCGCGAGCGCAGGGCCCAGGCGCGGAGCCCGTCGAGGTCGCCCACGTCGCCGTAGACCGAGTCGATCGCCTGCACCCCGGCCGCCTTCGCGGCGTTGACCAGCCGCTGGCGGGCCCAGAGCGTCTCCGCCCCGTCCGGCGTCTTCACCACGCCCAGGTCTGCCGTGTAATCCTCGAGGCCGATCGTCAACGCGACGACCGAAGCGTGCGCGCGGGCGATCGCGAAGGCGTTCTCGATGCCGAGCGCCGACTCCAGGATCGGCATCAGCCAGACCGGTGCGCGGCGGCGTGCGCGCCGCGCGACGGTCGCGATCCGGGCGGCGACCTCGCGCACCTGGCTGGCGCTCTCGACCTTCGGGATCAGCACCAGGTCGACCCCCTCCGGCACGAGCGCGTCCAGGTCGGCCAGCCCGAGCGGCAGCTGGTTGATCCGCACCATCCGCTCCACGCCGCCGAAGTCGACCGTGCGCAGGGCGTTCCGCACGAGCAGCCGCGCCGCGTCCTTTTCCGCGGCGTGCACCGAGTCCTCGAGGTCGAGGATGACGCCGTCCGCGCCGTAAAGGGCCGCGTTGACCATGAACTTCGGCTCGGCGCCGGGAACGTAGAGGCGTGAGCGCCGGCGGCGCTCGCGCGCCGTCGCCGCGGGCTCCGGGGCCAGGCGCGGCGGGCGCCCATCCCCTCCGGCGATCCCGGCCCGCCGCACCGCCGCTTCCAGGCGCGCGGCGATGACGAACGGCAGCGCTCCCGCGTCGTCGAGTTCGACCCGGGCGTGCCGGACCCCCAGCGCCTTCAGCACCGACCGGAGCTGTTCGTCGATCGCGGCCCCGTAGTAGGGCTTCACCTTGGACCGGATGGCGAGCGAAACGCCGCCGGTCCGGCGGGGCTCGACGGTCACGTGACAGTCGGAGCGGACGTCGGGGCCCTGCCGGCCCGCCGACGCCGCCCTGGACGCCTTCGTCGTTCGTGTCGCCATGGCCCCTCCTGGTCCGCTCGCTCGGGCCGCCACAGAGGGCGGCCCCTACAGGTTCGCGAGGATCGCGTCCGTCATCTGCGTCGTGGTCGCCGCGCCGCGCTGGAAGACGCCCGGGCCGCCGGTGAGGCGCAGCATGTCGTAGGTCCGGACCTTCCCTTCGCCGACCACGGCGGCCACGGCGTCCCGCACGCGCCGGCCTTTCGCCTCCTCGCCGACGTGGTCGAGCAGCATCGCCGCCGAGAGGATCATCGCGATCGGGTTGACGATCGAGGGCGAGAGGGTCTCGTACTTGGGGGCCGAGCCGTGGGTCGGCTCGAAGACCGCGACCTCGTCGCCGATGTTGCCGGAGCAGGCGAACCCCAGCCCGCCGACGAGCCCCGCGAAGGCGTCGGAGATGATGTCGCCGAACAGGTTGCTGGCGACGATCACGCCGTACTCCTCGGGGTTCTTCGAGAGCCACATCAGCTGGGCGTCGATGTTCGTCGACCAGAGCGCGATCCCGGGGTAGTTCTTCGAGACCTCCTTCACCGTCTCCTCGAACATCCCGGACGTTTCGCGCACGACGTTCGGCTTCTCGCAGACGGTCACCGACTTGTAGCCGTGCTTCTTCGCGTAGCGGAACGCGGCGTCGGCGATCCGGACGCAGGCTCCGCGGGTGATGATCCGCAGCGAGACCGCCAGCTCGCCGCCCGGCACGCCCGCGAACGGCTTCCAGCGGGGGTGGGTCGCGAAGGCCTCCCGCACGGCCGCGGGCGGGTTGGTCCACTCGACGCCGGCGTACATCCCCTCGGTGTTCTGCCGGAAGACCGGAACGTCGATCCGCGGCTCCTCGATCCGGCCGTCGGGCGTCTTGCGGACGTAGTTGAGCGGGTTGCCGGGGAACGACTGGCAGGGGCGCAGGCAGATGTCGAGGCCGAAGCGCTGCCGCATCGCGACGATCGGGCTGAAGTACTGCAGCCCCTTGCCGCGCAGCGCCGGGGCGAGCTCGGCCTCGGCCTCCTTCTTGGGCTTGCTCGTGATCGCGCCGAACAGGCCGAGCCGGTGCTCGGCGAGCAGCGCGACGGTGCGCTCGGGGAGCGGGTTGCCCTCCGCGATCCAGGAGTCCCAGCCGATGTCGGCGTGGACGTACTCGGCCTCGAACCCCACCTTGTCGAGCACCCGGATCGCCTCCGGGAGCACCACCTTCCCGATCCCGTCACCGGGCATCGACACGACCGTTCTCTTCGCCATCTCGATCCTCTTTCGGGCCGGCACGGAGGCCGGCCCCTACGATTCCCGGGCCGGCACGGAGGCTGGCCCCTACGATTCCCGGGCCGGCACGGAGGCCGGCCCCTACGATTCCCGGGCCGGGCGGAGCCGGCCGTTACGCCAGGCCCAGTTTCCGGGCCACCAGGTTCTCGATTCCCCCCGCGACGACCAGCGACTGCGGCACGCTGCCGAGCGCCGGGAAGGCGAACGTCTCGCCGCGGAAGCGGATCACGCCGTTGCGGTAGTCGATCTCCACCTCGTCGCCGGGAATCGATCGTCCGCACGCGCTGGGCGATCTCCGGCCCGAAGAGCTCGGCCAGGCGCCGCGGGAAGGCCGCGTTCTCGACGCAGGGGAAGCCGTTGTTGAACGCGTTGCGCAGGTAGGTCTGCGAGAAGCTGCCGGCGACGACGACCGGGATCCCCTTGGCCTGCAGCGCGGTGACCGCCTGCTCGCGCGAGCTGCCGGTGCCGAAGTTGAAGCCCCCGACGACGATGTCGCCGGGCCGGCTGCGCGCCGCGAACTCCGGGTCGTAGTTCTCCATCACGACGCCGGCCATCATCTCGCGGGTCATGTCCTCGCGATAGGTGTAGTCCTTGCCGTAGATCCCGTCGGTGTTGAGGTTGTCCTGCGGGATGTAGACCAGCCGGCCCCGGATCGCGGCGGGGAAGCCGTCCAGGATCTCGACCGCCTCGGCCGGCGGGCCCTCGTCGGGAAATACGACGTAGTCGCGCGCGAGCGTGCCGCGCGGCATCTCGCCCGGCCCGCAGATATACCCCGCCGCCGCGGAGGCCGCGACGACCGCCGGGCTGGCCAGGTAGCAGCGCGCGTCGCGCGATCCCATCCGCCCCTTGAAGTTGCGGTTGGTCGCCGAGATCCCGACCTCGCCCGGCTCGAGCAACCCCTCCCCCAGCCCGATGCACGGCCCGCACGACGGGGGCAGCGCCACGGCCCCGGCGTCGAGCAGGACCTGCCAGTCCCCGGCGGCCTCGGCGACGCGCTGGACCGCTGCGCTGGCCGGGGCGAGGTAGAGCGTCACGCCGGAGGCGACCTTCCGGCCGCGCAGCGCGGCCGCCGCCGCCGCGAGGTCCTCGGCCCGGCCGTTCACGCAGGACAGCAGGTAGGCCTTCTGCACCGCCACGCGTTTCGCCTCGATCTCGGCCAGCGGCATGGTCACCTGAACCTGGTCGGGGCCGGCGACGAAGGGCCCGACCTCGGACAGGTCGAGCGTGATCTTCGCGGCGTAGACGGCGTCGGCGTCCGGCGCGGGAGGCCGCATCTCCCAGCGCCTCAGATCGTCGTCGGTGATCCGGCGGATTCCCTGCGCGGCCAGTTCCGCGGCGCGCGCGCCCAGGAAGGCGAGGGTGACGTCGTCGACCGGAAACCAGCCGACCAGGGCGCCCCACTCCGTCGTCATATTGGAGATCGTCAGCCGCGAGTCCATCGAGAGGCTGGCCACGCCCGGCCCGACGAACTCGACCGCCGCGTTGAGGACCTCTTCCCGGTTGTAGATCCCGCACAGCGCGAGGATCACGTCCTTGCCGGAGACTCCCGGCCGCAGCCGGCCGGTCAGGACGACCTGCACCGTCCGCGGAACCTGCCACCAGAACTCGCCGGTGGCCCAGATCGCCGCGGCGTCGGTGCGTACGACCGGGGTCCCGATCGCGCCCAGCGCGCCGTACATGTTCGAATGCGAGTCGGACGCCACGACCAGGCTGCCGGGCACGACGTAGCCGCGCTCGACCATCAGCTGGTGGCCGATGCCGGAGCCGGCCGGGTAGAAGTCGATCCCCTGCTCCTTCGCGAAGGCCTCGATCCGGCGGTACTTGCCGAGATTCTCGGGGGCCTGGTTCTGGATATCGTGATCGAGCGTGAAGACCGGCTGCCGCGGGTCCCTGACCGTCTTCGCCCCGATCCCCTGGAACTTCTTCAGCACCGCGGCGGTGTTGTCGTGGGTCATCACGTGCCGCGGCCGGATCGACAGGAAATCCCCGGCGCGGAGCGGCCGGTCGGGCCCCTCCGCCATGTGCGCCTGCGCGATCTTCTCGACGATCGTCTGTCCCATCGCTTCTCCTGCCCGGGCCCCGTAGGGGCCGGCCTCCGTGCCGGCCCGCCCCTTTCGGGCCCCGTAGGGGCCGGCCTCCGTGCCGGCCCGCCCCTTTCGGGCCCCGTAGGGGCCGGCCTCCGTGCCGGCCCGCCCCTTTCGGGCCCCGTAGGGGCCGGCCTCCGTGCCGGCCCGCCCGCGTTACCGGTCGGCCTTGCAGAGCGCCATCAGCTCGGCCACCGAGCCGGCGCGCTCCAGGCTCCAGACCGCGTCCTTCAGCCGCCTGCGGGCCGCTGCCGTCAGGACCGGCTCGGCCAGCGCATCGAACTTCTCCTCGACCTCGGCGTCCGTCAGCGGGTGCCGCGGATCGCCCTTCGGGTAGTCGAGCCGCTTCTCGAAGGTCCGCCCGTCGGTCGCGGTGATCTTCACGATCACGCGCTGCAGCCTCGGGAAGTCGGCCTCGATCTCCGGGTCGGCGACGACCTTCACCTTGTGCAGCTGCGCGCGGATCACGGGGTCCATGATCTTGGCGTCCGTGAACTGGAGCGGCGTGACCTGGCGCTCCGCGACCGCCGCCGCGATCACGTACGGGAGCGAGTGGTCGGCCGTCTCCTTGGTGCGCGGGTCGTACTTCGACGGATCGGCCAGGATATCGGCCGCGCGCGCCAGCGAGCGGATGTGAACCTCCTTCACCTGCCCCGGCGCGAGATCGTTCTCCTTCACCAGCTCCAGCGTCGCCGAGATCGGCGCGTGGGTCAGCGCTTCGGTCGGGAAGGCCTTCATGCCGCAGCGCAGGATGCGCCACGACGCGCCCAGCCCGTCGGTCAGGACCTCGAGCTTCCATTCCGGCTTCAGGCAGTGCGCCAGCCCCTCCTTGCCGTCGATCACGTGCTCGGGGCCGGAGTAGCCCTTCTCGGCCAGCAGCGCGGCCAGCACGCCGCTCTGCGTCGCCAGCGGGTCGACGGTGTTCTTCATCATGGTCAGCTTGCCGGCCGTCACCGCACCGAGCGTGGCGTGGCGGCTTCCGGAGATCCCGATCGCGTGCTGGATCTGCTCCGGCGTCAGCCCGAGCATCCGCCCGGCGACGATCGGCGAGGCGAAAGCCGTCAGCGTGGCGTGGTGCCAGCCGCGCTCGCGGATCCCCGGGAAGGCGCACTCGCAGAGCCGCATCTCGAACTCGTGCCCGAGCACGATCCCGACGATCAGCTCCCGGCCGTCGCCGCCGGCGCGCTCGGCGCAGGCCATCGCCGCCGGGATGATGTCCGACGGGTGCGATGGGTCCTGCTGCCAGTAGATGTCGTTGTAATCCATGACCCGGACCATCAGCGCATTGGCGAGCGAGGCCGAGACCGGGTCGATCCGCTTGCCGCTGCCGATCACCGTCGCGGAACCGGGACCGGCGATCTCGTCGAGCACCGCCAGCGCGATCGTGACGTCGTGCTGGCGGTAGCCGCCCAGCGCGCAGCCGAGCGAGTCGAGCAGGTAGCGCTTGGCCTCGTGGACCGCGTCGGCGGCGATCTGCTCGTAGCGGAGGGAGGCGGCCCAGCGGGCCATCGTCGCGGTGATCGTCGCTCTGCCGGGGGTGGCATCGGCCATCGTGAGTCTCCGGGCCGGCGAGGACGCCGGCCGTTCTCGGGCCGGCACGGAGGCCGGCCATGTTTCGGGCCGGCACAGAGGCCGGCCATGTTTCGGGCCGGCACAGAGGCCGGCCATGTTCCGGGCCGGCACGGAGGCCGGCCATGTTCCGGGCCGGCACAGAGGCCGGCCCCTACGTCATTGCTTGAAGGGCTCGAAGCTCATGAAATCGGCATGGTGAACGATGAACGCCTCGGGGGTGCGCCTGACCATGTTTCCCTCGCCGGCGTGTGCGGCGATCACGTGGCAGACGGCGTCGGGCACGCCGCACTCCATTGCCAGCGCCACGCCGGTGAAGGGGTGCCGGAGGAGTTCGCCGCGCGCGCTCTGCCGGGCCTTGCCGTCGATCTTCTCGTACTCGAGCAGCTTGCCGACGTCGGCGAGGATCGCGCCCGCGACGACGGTGTCCATGTCGATCGGCAGCGAGCGGCCGAGGAAGGCCTGCATCGCCTCGGCGGAGCGACGCGCGATGTGCACGACACAGCGCTTGTGCTCCATGAACGTGACCGGGCAGTTGGGGACGAGCAGCGTGAACGGGATCTCGTCGAGATCCCGCGGCTCGAGGGGACTGAGCTCGAGCGCGCGGACCCAGGTCGCGAGGACCGCCTCGCGCAGCGGGGCATTCTCGATCCAATCGATCTCGGGCCAGAGCTTCATCACGGCGTCGCGCATGACGGCCTCCGGTGCGGCGGAATTCGCGTGAGACTAGCACCAGTAGAGGCGTTCGTCCATTGATCGTTTGGTCTTTCGGCCCGCCAGGCGATTAATATTCGGCCGTGCTGCCCCATCGCCAACGACGCCTGCCCGCTAGAATCTCCCCATGCGCCGGCCCCGGAACGGCCTCTTCGATCTCCTGGCTCCCGGTTACGATTACTTTGCCGGGAGTTACGGACTGTCCCGCCTGTTCGAGGCCCTCGGGCCCCTGGCGGGCCTGAAGCTCCTCGACCTCGGCGGCGGAACCGGGCGCCTCGCCGCGCGCGTCGTGGCGCACGGGGGGGCTGCCGTCGTAGCCGACGCGTCGGCCGCGATGCTGGCCCGCGCAGCCAGGAAGAAGCTGCCTGCGGTCCGGGCGCAGGCGGAGCGGATCCCGCTGGCGAACGGCAGTTTCGACCGCGTCGCGATCGTGGATGCCTTCCACCACATGGGCGACCTGCCCGGGATCGCACGGGAGGTGGCCCGCGTACTGAGGCCGGGCGGACGGGCGGTCCTGTTCGAGCCCGACCCCGAGCGGTTCGCCGGCCGCTGGGTGGCGCGCCTGGAGCGGTGGGCCGGGATGGAGAGCCTGATCCTGCCGGGCCGCGAGCTGGCGAGCCTGTTCTCCGACGCGGGACTCGAGGCCGAACTGCGTCGCGCACCGTTCCACCTGCTCGTCGTCGTGACGAAGCCGGAGCGCGAGGCCGCCCCCCTGCCCGGCTAGCCGGCGACGAAGGCCCCGCGATGGTGGCGGATCCGGTACCCGGCGGACGACGCGACCACCGCCACGACGTCGAACCGGCAGCGCGCCAGCGGCAGGTCCCGCCGCGAAAGCCACGCGTCCGCGGCGCGCGCCAGCCGGTCGCGCTTGCCGCGGTCGATCGTCGCCTCGGGCGAGTAGCGGCTGCCGCGGCGCCGCGAGCGCACCTCGACGAAGACGATCTCGTCCCCGTCCCGCGCCACCAGGTCGAGTTCGCCGCCGGGCAGGCGCACGTTGTGCTCGAGAATCGTCAGCCCGCAGGCCGCGAGGTAGCGCGCGGCGATCGTCTCCGCCTCGCGCCCGCGCGCGCTCCGTGCGTGCGGCGGCGCGGCGCCGCGCGAGGAGCCGGGTCCGGTGTGCGCCATCGCGTCCTCCCGCGCGATGATCGGGTCGCGCGGTCGCGCCTGCACGCCGGTCGCGGCCGCGCCCTCCCGCCGCCGGGATCGGGACGAGACTAGGCCGTCGGAGCGGGGCGCCGCCTGAGCTGCGGGCCTTCCTTCGTGTCCTCGATCACGAAACCCGCGGCCAGGATCGCGTCCCGCAGCCGGTCGGACTCGGCCCAGTTCCGCGCGGCACGGGCCGCCTGACGGGCCGCGAGCAGTGCCAGGACCTCCGGCGGGGCCGCCTCGGCCTGCTCCCACGGCTGCAGCACGCCGAAGACCCGGTCGGCGTCGGCCAGGAAGGCTTCGAAGGCCAGGGCGTCCTCGCGCGACGCCTCGCCCCGATCGACCGCCGCGTTGACGTCGCGCACGAGCTGGAAGATCTCGCCCATCGCCCCGCTGACGTTGAGGTCGTCGTCCAGCGCGGCGAAGCAGGCCTCCCGCGCGGCCGCGATGCGCGACGCCAGGCGCGCTTCGCCGCGCGCCGCGGTCGCCAGGCGCGCGATCCGCTCGGCGGCGTTGTCGATCCGGCTCAGCTCCGCCCGCCCCTGCTCGAGCGCCTTCTCCGCGAAGTCGAGCTGGTTCCGGTAGTGGGTCCCGACGAGGAGGTAGCGGATCAGCCGCGGCTCGTGACCCTGCGCCAGGAGGTCGCGCAGGGTGTAGAAGTTGCCGAGCGACTTCGACATCTTCTCGCCGTTCACGATCAGGTGCGAGCAGTGCATCCAGTGCCGCACGAACGGCCGTCCCGTCGCCCCCTCGGACTGCGCGATCTCGTTTTCGTGGTGCGGGAACTTGTTGTCGACGCCACCGGTGTGCAGGTCGAACGACTCGCCGAGGTACTTCATCGCCATCGCCGAGCACTCGATGTGCCAGCCCGGCCGGCCCGGGCCCCAGGGCGAGTCCCACGACGGCTCGTCGGGCTTCTGCGCCTTCCAGAGCACGAAGTCGGACGGGTCGTCCTTCTCGTACTCGTCGGCGTCCACCCGCGCCCCGGCGCGCAGCGAGTCGGGATCGAGCCCGGACAGGCGGCCGTAGCGGGCGAAGCTCCCGATCCGGTAGTAGACCGAGCCGTCCGAGATGTAGGTGTGCCCCGCGGCCTCGAGCTTCCCGATCAGCTCGATCATCTCCGGGATGTGCTCGGTCGCGCGCGGGTAGACGTGAGCCGGAAGCAGCCGGAGGGTCCTCGCGTCGTCGAAGAACGCGACCGTGTAGCGATCGGTGTACTCGCGCAGGGAGGCGCCGGCCGCGGCCGCTTTGCGAATGATCTTGTCCTCCACGTCGGTGATGTTCATGACGTGGTGAACGTCCATTCCGCGCGCCTCGAGGTGGCGGCGCAGCAGGTCCTCCCAGGCGTAGGAGCGGAAGTTCCCGATGTGGGCGAAGTCGTGCACCGTCGGGCCGCAGGTGTACAGGCCGACCTTGCCCGGGGTCCCGGGGCGGAACTCCTCGACGGTCCTGGTCAGCGAGTTGTAGAGGCGCATGGCGTCCCCATTCTGCCACCCCGAAAAGCGACGCGCCCCGGGGGGAGGCCCCGGGGCGCGCGCGGTCGGAGGGACGGTCAGAAGTTCAGCTTGAACGCGACCTGGAACTGCCGGCCGAAGCGCGTGGTGGCGATCGGCGTGCTGACGTTGCGGATCACGCCGGAAACGTTGTCCTGCACCTCGGTGAGGACCAGCGCCTGGATTTCCGTCGTGTTGTCGTTCAGCAGGTTGAACACGTCGACCTGGAAGGTGGCCGTCGCCGAACGGATCGGGAACTCCTTCTGGAAGTTGACGTTGAGATCCCAGAACGGGGAGTTCCGGAAGCTGTTGCGCTGGCCGGTGGGGTAGATGGTGCGCGGCGTGGTATAGGCCACGGTGACCGCCCGGGGTCCCGTGCCGCCGGTCAGGTCGGTCGGAAAGTCGAGCACGGTCCGCTGCTGGATCAGCGAGTACGGGAGTCCGGTCTCGAAGGAGATCGCGCTCCCGAGCCGGAACCCGCCCCAGTAGGGTACGAACACGCGGCCGTTGAACTTCACCACGTGCCTCTGGTCGGTCGACAGGGGCCCTTTTTCGTCGTCGAGGGTCGTCGGATCGTCGCCGAGGCCCAGGTTGAAGTCCTCGGCCTGTCCGTAGGACTGCGACCAGGTGTAGGACATGCGCGCTTCCCAGTTCTGGAAGAACCTGCGCTCGACCTCGAAGATGAACGCCTGGTAGGTCGCGTAGTTGTTGTTGTCGATGTTGTAGATGTTGGAGAAGGCCGGGCTCCACAGTTCGAGGTCGGCGATCCCGTCGAAAGTGGTGACGAGTCTCCCGTTCTGGACCGCCAGTCCCCCGGTGCAGTCTGCGAACTTCCCGATGCGCCGGCAGTTCGCCTGATCGACCCTCACGCGCTGCAGCATTTCCGGCGTCAGCTCGTCCCAGTAGACGGGACGGTGATTCGAGTCGACGTCCTGGAACAGGTCGATGTACTTCCGATTGACGTATCGGAGCTTCGCCGTCGTTTCCGGGGCGATCTCGCGTTCCACCGCCAGGGTCCACTCGTCGTTCTTCTGCGAGCGGATGTCGCGGGAGACCTGGTTGATGGCGAACCCGCTGCCGAGGCTCGGCCCCAGCCGTTCACCGTTCTGGTCGAGGATGATCGGCGTGACCGTGCGGTCGGGGCCGTTCTCGCTGACGAACGGGAGCAGGAAAGTGTCGCCGTAGAAGCGGCCCCAGCTGCCGGAAAGCTTCGTCTTGCCGTCGTTGTCGGGGTCCCACGACGCCGAGATGCGTGGCGCGAGGTTGTTGTTGGTGACCGAGAGCACCTCGGGCTGGCGGAACTTTCGCTGGTCGGCCGGCAGCCCGGAGAGCGTGCCGCAGATCAGGAGATTGGGAGCGGACTCGCAGGAAGGATAGAGGTCCGGGTTGTCGAGATCGGCGAACGTCAGGAGATAGGCGTTGATCTGGGTGCAGTAGATCGCGTTGTCGCCGCCCAGGATGCACTCCTGAACGGCGGTCTGGTAGACGTCGCGCTCCTGCTGCGGCGTGATCTTGCCGAAGCCGGTGGACCCGATCTCCTCGCGGCTCCAGCGGGCCCCGACCGTCACCGACAGGTTCGGCAGCGGATCGTAGGTGTCCGAGAGGTAGATCGCGTAGTAGTCGCCCGAGGCCTGAACGTTGCTCTTGCGCGGGTAGAACTGCGTGAGGTTGATCAGGGAGTCCGGTCGCGGAAGGCCCGGATTCTCGATGTCCCCGCTGGCCGCGAGCCGATTGATGTCGATGACGTTGTTCTGGATCAGGTTGCGGCCGAACGACGTCATCTCGTAGTTGAAACCGCTCTTGATCCGGTGCGACCCGCCGAGCCACTCCTGGACGAACTGCTCGGCGTCCAGCTTGTAGGTCCAGCGCTCGCGCGTGTCCGAGTAGTCGGCGAAGAACGGGCCGCTGCGGCGCTGGGTGCGCAGGTCGGTGCAGTAGAGGCCCTCCAGGCCCGGAATGCCGCAGGTGTTGATCGCCTGCTTGTCGTACGGGTAGACGTCGAAGCCGACATCCGAGTAGCCGACGAGGGCCTCGAAGAAGAACGTGGGCGAGTAGGGAGCCGTCCAGCGCATGGTGTAGGTTGGCCCGCCCCCTTCCAGGATCGACCCCGTCTCCAGCGGCGTGATGCTGTCGACGTTGTTCGGCTTGATCTCGAACGGGTCGGCGCGGTACTGCAGCTGGAGGCGGTTCTTCGGCGAGACCTGCCAGGTGAGCTGGTAGAGCGGAAGCATCCGCGTCTGCTCCTGCACGTACGACACGCCGCCGATCACCTCGATCGGAAACGAGGCGCTGATGTACTCCTGGCTCAGCATGTACCAGAGGTGATCCTTCACGAGCGGGCCGGAGAAGTAGACCGACGGCTGGAACAGCTGGTAATTCAGGGGATCGCCGCCGCCCGCGCCGTCGTAGTCGAACAGGCTGTTGCGGAAGAAGAGGTTGAACGTCGCCTCGAACTGGTTGCCGCCGGTCTTGGTGGTGATCCGGCCGAACCCGCCGACCGCACCGCCGAACGACGCGTCACCGCCCGAGTCGACGACCTGGATCTCCTCGATCGCATCGGGATTGATGTTCCCCTGGGCCTGGCCCGAGAGCGGATCGACGTTGCTCACGCCGTCGACGTCCATCTTGAAGTCGCGCTCGCGCGAGCCGTGGACGTTCGGATTCCCGTCGCCGTCCGAGTCCTGCACGCCGGGAGCCAGCGTCAGGACCTGCTGGTACTCGCGGCCGGCCACGGGCAGGTCGGCGAAGGTCTCGGCGCTGATGCTGGTGCTCGATTCCGAGCCCTTGTCGAGTTCGACCGTCTTCTCCTTGCCGACGACGGTGACCTGCTCCTGGATGTCGGCGAGCATCGTGATGACCAGTTCGACCGACTGGCCGTCACCGAGCTTGATCTCCTTGGTGACGGTCGAGTATCCCGGGAAGCTGATCGTCACCGAGTAGTCGTCCGGCGCCAGGTTCTCGAAAGCCGAGATCCCGTCGATGTCGGTGATCGCAGCCTTGGGCTGGATCTTGTTGGTCTTGCTCGCCAGCGCAACCTGGGCGCCGGGAATCGTTTCCTTCGTCTTGCCCGACTGCGTGAAGACGGTGACCTTCAGCCTGCCCGGCGCGGCCAGCGCAGCCGTGGAGGCGGCGAGAAACAGCGCCATGCAAAGGGCGACCGTCCCCACGACAAACAGCCTCGACCTCATCCCTTCCTCCCCAGTCTCCCGGGTCATCACGACCGGAGGGCGGAACCTCCCCGCGCGGGGAGCCTTCTCCGAGCTTCGCCTCTCCGGCTTTCCGCCCGCTGCTGCCGCATGACCCTCCGAGGGGGCGCCGGTGCCGATTTTCGGCAGGCCGTGCGGGTTCGATGCGGCGCGGGCGACTCCGTATACCGCCCCTTCCGCGCCCGGGTCAAGCCGGATCGTCCCGGAAGCAGCCGCGCCCGGCCGGCTCGACCCGGCCGGGCGAATCGCCGCCGCTTTCCGGCGCCGCCCGACGATCGACACGAGGCCCCGCCACGCCTTCCCACGTCCCTCCACCGGGGAGGTTAGCCGCGGGGGGCGCATCGGAGAACCCCGTCCGGACCAGTCCCTGCGGCGGATAAGCCGCGGACCCCGCCGGCGGCCCGGGCCCCCCGGACTCAGGCCTCGCGGATCCCGAGGCGCTTGATCTTCTCGTTGAGGGTCGTGGGCCTCAGGCCGAGCCGTTCCGCGGCCCGCCGCTGCACGCCGCCCGACTCGTCCAGGGCCCAGCGGATCAGCGCGCGCTCGTACTCGCTCACCGCGTCCTCGAAGGTCGACCCCGGCGGGAGCCCCGGGACGGCGGCCGCGGCCCGGGGCTGCAGGATCTCCTCCGGCAGCGAGTCCAGCCCGATCTCGCCGGCGGGCCCCAGGAGCACGGCCCGCTCCACCACGTTGCGCAACTGGCGGACGTTCCCCGGCCAGTCGAACCGGACGAGCGCCCGCAGCGCCTCGGGCGAGAGCCGGGCCCCGGGGCGGGCGTGCTCGGCCGCGAACTCCTCGAGGAAGTGCTCGACCAGGAGCGGTACGTCCTCCCGGCGCTCGCGGAGCGCCGGGAGCCGGATCGTCACCACGTTCAGGCGGTAGAACAGGTCCTCCCGGAACGCACCCTGCCGGACCTGCTCCTCGAGGTCCTCGTTCGTGGCCGCGAGGATCCGGACGTCGACCCGGACCGGCTTGACCGACCCGAGCGGCAGGAACTCCTTCTCCTGCAGGACGCGCAGCAGCTTGGACTGGACCTCGGGCGGCAGGGTGCTGATCTCGTCGAAGAAGAGGGTCCCGCCGTCGGCGGCCTCGAACAGCCCGCGGTGCTCGGAGACTGCTCCCGTGAAGGCTCCCCGGGCGTGGCCGAACAGGTGCGACTCGATCAGGTCCGACGGGAGATTGGAGCTGTTGACCACGAGGAACGGGGCCTCGCTCCGTGCGCCGTTGCGGTGGATCGCGACGGCGACGAGCTCCTTGCCGGTCCCGCTCTCGCCCTGGATCAGGACCGTCGTCCGCGCCGGCGCGACCTGCTCGATCATCCGGTAGACGGCTTCCATCCCGGCGGAACGCCCGACCAGCTCGCCGACGCGCCGCCGGTCCGCCAGGGCGCGCCGCAGGCCGGCGTTCTCCTCGCGCAGCCGCCGCTGGGTGAGCGCCGTCTCGACCAGCAGCACGACCTCTTCGTTCTGGAACGGCTTGGTGAGGTAATGGAAGGCCCCGCCCTGCATCGCCTCGACCGCGGTTTCGACCGAGCCGTGCGCGGTGACCATGATCACCTCGACCAGCGGATGTCCCGCCCGCATCGAGTGCAGGAGCTCGAGGCCGCTCGTTCCGGGCAGGAAAAGGTCGAGCAGGACGACGTCGATCGGCTCGGAGGCGAGCGCCCGCTCCGCCTCCACTGCGTTTCGCGCCAGCACGATCCGGTGGCCCCGGCGGGCAATCAGCGTGGACAGGACGTCGCGGATGACCTCCTCGTCGTCCACTACCAGGATCGTTCCGCAGTTCCGGAGGGCCGGCGCCTCAGCCGGCAAGGCTGCCACTCCGCTCCTCCGTCCGGGTGCCGGGCGACGCCGCAGCGAGCGCACCGGGCAGCACGACGCGCATGATCGTGCCCCGCCCCGCCTCGCTCTCCGCGAGGAGCGTCCCCTGGTGCTCCTGCACGATCGCGTAGCTGATCGAGAGGCCGAGGCCGGTCCCCTGCCCCGGCTTCTTCGTCGTGAAGAACGGGTCGAAGATCCGCGCCTTGACGCTCTCCGGGATCCCGACGCCGTCGTCCTCGATCTCGAAGAACGCCCGCCCGCCGGGACCGTCGCCGACGCGCACGCGCACGTGCCCGCCGGGCCGGACCGCGTCGAGCGCGTTGAGCAGGAGGTTGAGCACGACCTGCTGCAACCGTGCGCGGTCCCCCAGCGCCAGGACGCGCGGGAATTCGCGCGCGGTCAGCACCGTCGCCCCGGCCTGCCGGACCTGGTGCGAGAGCAGGCCGATCGTCTCGTCGAACAGCTCCCCGAGGTCGACCGGCCCGAGCTTCAGCTCCGGCACCGCCTTGGGGCGGGAGAGTCGCAGCAGGCCCCGGGCGATCCCCGAGGCGCGATCGGCCTGCTGCACGATCTTCTCCAGCAGCGGCCGGCGCGGGTCTTCACCGCCGGTCTCCTCGAGCAGGATCTGCGCGAAGGACGAGATGCCGGTCAGGGGCGTGTTGACCTCGTGCGCCACCCCGGCCGCCAGCAGCCCGACCGACGCCAGCCGGTCCTGCTGGATCAGCTGCTCTTCCATGAGCACGCGGTCGGTGACGTCGTCGAGCGTCAGCAGGACGCCGTCTGTGCCGTCCGCCGACGCCAGCCGGCAGGCCGCGAGGTTCACCAGCCTCGCGTTCGCACCGCGTCCCAATCGTACGCGGTAGGCTCGCGCCTGGCCCTGCCGGTCGACCTGCCGCAGCATGTCGGCCACCAGCGCCGCCATCGTCGCATCGAGCACCTGGGCGTAAGGCTGCCCGAGCACCGCGGCGCGCGCGCGCGCGGAGAGGCGCTCGAGCGCGGGGTTGAAGTGGCGGATCAGCCCCTCGCCGTCGATCACCGCCATCCCGATCGGGCTGCCGTCGATCAGCGCCTCGCTGCGCGCCTGGAGCCGCTGGACGAGCGCGACCTGCTCTTCCAGCCGCGCGAGGTGCTGGGCCCCGGCGACGGCGGCGGCGGCGTGGTGCGCCACCGAGCGCAGCAGGTCCAGGTCGTCGGAGTCGAGCAGCCGCGCCGTGTGCCGCGGCCCGACCGCGAGGACGGCGATCAGCCGCTCCTCGACCGACAGCGGGACCAGCACCTGGACGCTGGCGCCGTGCAGGGTCGGGAGGCTCTCGTGCGCAGCCGGAACCATCGCCAGCGAGACGACTTCCCCGCGGTCCAGGCGCCGGGCCGCGTCCGGAGGGAGCGAGTCGGGGAGCGCGTTCTGGGTCACCGGATCGAGCAGCCGCGCCGCGGGCGAGACGATCAGCAGGCGCACGACGCCGGCATCGAGCGCTTCGGCCACGCGCCGTTCGAGCGAACTCGCGAGCCGCGGCAGGTCGAGTTCGGCGTTCAGGTCGCGCGCGACCCGTTCGAGTGCGCGGCGGAAACTGTGCCGGCGGCGGTAGTAGATCCGGCTGACCAGGTCGCGCGTGCCGGCGCGGATCGCCGGCGCCAGCAGCGCGGTGATCATCGCCGCGATGAGGGCCGGCGCGAGGCCGGCCGGCTGCAGCAGCGGCACCAGCGCCCAGCGCGTCAGGCTCAGCACCCCCAGGAAGAGCGTGAGCGTGATCGCCAGGGTCGCGGTCGCCGTGACCAGCCGGCGGCCGAAGAGCGCCAGGTCCATGAGACGGTACTCGAGCACGGCCCCGGTGAAGGCGAGCGGCACCAGCACGAGGGGCGGGAGCGAGAGCCAGCTGAAGTTCGGCTCGGCGCCGGTCAGCCACTGCGGGAAGGCGGAAAAGACAAGGTACGGCGCGAACCCGGCAGTCGATCCGACGAGGATCCAGCGCGCCTTGGCCCGGGACGCGCCGTCCCGCGCGCGCAGTGCCGCAGCGGCCAGCAGCAGCAGGCCCAGCGACAGCCCGCTCGCGACCCAGAGCAGCTCGGCGCGCGACTGGAGCAGGTCGATCAGCCCGACCGGCTCGGTGGCCAGGCGCGCCTTCCCCAGCCCGACGAGCTGGATCTCGACGAACAGCAGCGCGACCGCCGGCGCGTAGAGCACCGGGATCGCGGCGCGAAGGCGGCGGAAACCGGGCTCGAGCGCGACGACGAGGTGGACGAAGAGGGCCGGGAAGAAGAGGCGGGCCACCCGGTCGGCCCAGAAGAGCGGCCAGTCGGCGGCCGTGCCGGCGGACGACCAGGAGACGCCGACGAGCACCCCGCCGGCGAGGCACCAGACCGCGTAGAGCCGGTCGGCCGCGGCACCCCGCGGTCGCAGCATCACGGCCAGCGCGCCGAGGAGAAAGGCCAGTCCGACGAGACTCCCTACGATCCGGTCGGGGCGCCAGCTCACCAGCGCGGCCGGGACGACACGCAGCGGCACGGTCGAGCCCTCGCGCAGGACGAGGAAGCCCAGCCGGTCTCCGGCGGCGTTCCCGGTCAGGATCGCCTGCGCCGCGACCATGGATTCGACCGGCCGGCCACCGAGGCGAAGGAGGCGGTCGCCCTCCTGCACGCCCGCCTGGGCCGCCGGGCCGGCCGGATCGACGCTCGTCACGGTGACGCCGAACTCTCCCTGGGCGAACCGCACGCCGTACCACGGCGTCGCCTCGCGCCAGGTACGGAGGGCCGAGATCGCCAGCAGCGCGAGCGCCACGGCGAGCGCCGCGAAGGCGGCGACGGTGGTGAAGCGGCGGGCGGCCACGATCGGGCTCCCTGGACTAGAACTGCACGGCGAGGCCGCCGGAGAAGCGGCTCCGTTCGGTCAGCGCGGCGCGCGCCGAGGGCGGTGGCTGGCCCTGGTACTGCGCCGACTCGTAGGCGACGAGGACGGAGGCGGTCGCGCCCCAGGCGTCACTGGCCAGCACCCGCTGGCGCAGCCGCACCGCGCCCTGCCGCCAGGCCTCCGCACCGGACAGGAGTTCCGCCGCGCCACCGGCGTCGGCGAGCCGGTCCCAGCTCAGTTCCATGGCGCTGCCGAGACGGGCCCAGTTGACCGCGATCAGCGCGCGGTCGCCCGACATCGCCGCCTCGCCGACGACCGGCACCAGCAGCAGGTCGTACGGGAGGACGGTCGCGAGCGTTCCCTCGACGCGGAACCGGTCCAGTCCGACCTCGACGGAGAGCCCGTCCCATCCCGGCACCCACGATCCGCGCACGGACCAGCGCTGCGTCGAGGCGCTGCGCTGCGAGACCACGATCTGCGCCGCACCCCCGCTCTGCACGCCGTTCCACGGCGCGAAGCCGGTCTCGACCGAGCGCTGGATCGACCAGGCGTAGCTTCTCCCCTCGCCTCCGAGCCCCACCAGGTACACGGGCGTCGCCGGTCCCGCGGAGTCGAGCGCTGCCCCGCCCTCGGCACGCACGGCGATCCCGGGTACGAACTCCCAGCGAAGGCCGGCGGTCATGCCACCCACCGTCGCCCCCCACGGCCCGCGGCTGGTCGAAGCCATCGCGCGACCCACGAGGATGACCTCCTCCGAGAGCCGCACGCGATCGAGAAGCAGGACCATGCCGCCCGAGGCGCCGATACCCTGAAGGGTCGCGCTCGGCGCGGTCCGCGCGAGCGGCGACGCGAGTTCCCCTGCGGCCGCGGTCCAGCCGGTGTCGGCGGACTGCGCGCCAGCCGAGAGTTCGACATCATGCCTGCCGTGAGTCGTGTTCCAGTCGACCCCGAACGACGCGCGGTAGGCACGGAACGGATCGGCGGGCGAACTGTCCGCGCCCCCGACCGACTCGCTGCCGGCGAGCGTCTCGGCGTCGAACACGAAGCCCAGCAGGTCGCCCTCGCCCGCGCGCAGCGAGGCCGCATGCAACCGCTGGCCGTCGAACGAGCTGGCGAACGACCCGCTGCCGGGCACCTGCCCCTGGCGTTCGTCCCTCGCGCCGCCGAGGCGCGCCTCGATCGACCCCAGTCCCGTTTCGACCGGCGAGATCCAGGCGACCTGGAGCGCGTCCGCCGTCCCGTCGACGCCGGAGGAGGAAGCGTCGGTCACGCGCACGAAATCGAAGCCGAGCGGTCCGACCGAGCCCAGGTCGAGCCACGCACCGAGGTGAGCCGACATCCCGAGCCCATCCCCCGCGCCGTCTTCGACCCGCCCGCCCGCCACCTCGACGAGCACCGCCTGCTCGCGCCGCGCGCCTGCGTCGGGCACCTGCGAAAGGACCGCGGGCACGCTCTGATCGACATCTTCGAGCAGGTCTCTCGACGGAAGTCGCAGCGCCCAGCGGCGCCCCTCGGGCGCGACGCCGGGAACCGCGTCCGCGCTGCTCGGGCGCAGGATCAACTGGAGCGTCTCGCGCGCCAGCGTGCTGACCTTGCCGACCAGCACCGCATAGCCGCCCTTCGCGGCGATGAGACGGTAGTCACCCGCGGGCAGCCCCTCGAACTCGAAGCGGCCCTCCGCATCGGTCTGCGTCGCGGAGAGGAACGCGGCCGTTCCGGCCGCAGCGGCCCACGGCGCGATCCGGATTTCGACCCCGGCGAGAGCCACGCCGGTGTCGTCGACGGCGACGCCGGCGAGCGAGCGCGGTCCGGCCGCCGACGCGGCCGGAGCGAACAGCCCCGCGAAGAGAAGCGTCGCGACGAGCACGGTGACCGCGACCGTTACGCGCTGCCGCCAGGCGACCGGTCTCTCGGCGATTGGTACGGCCATCTGTCGCCTCCCTCGCCCGCTCCGCCTACACGAACGCCGTGGGCGCTCGGAGGTGGCGCCGCCTGCCGCGGATCCTGCGCACCCGCCGGGCCCTACACTTATTATGGCATCGGCTCCCCCGGGAGGTTCCCTCGGGTCGAGCCCATGCGGTGCGGATGCCGAAGTGCCTAAAATCCGGTATTGTTCGAAACGTTTCATATTAGCCTTTTCGGGCGTGCTCCTGCTTGCCGTCCTGGCCGGGAGCACGTCGAATTCCGTCCGCGCGGAGGGAGGCCTCCCCCCGGTCCGCCTGGTCCACGACACGGTGGTCAACCTGACGGTCCAGCTGACGCTGCGCAGCCCGGAGGGGGTGCTCGGGACCGCCGAGGAGACGCTCCACGGCCTGGCCGGCGAGACGCTGGTGTTCGAGCGGTCGCTGGGAGACGGGCCCCGACCTCTTTCGGTGGTGCTGACGATCGTCCCGCAGGCTGACGAGACCGGGTCGTGCCGGCTCGAGGTCCGCTCCGAGGTCTCGCGCGGGCAGCCGGTGCCGGTCGTCACCAGCCGCACCCTGACGACCGCCTCCGGCCGGCTGAGCCTGGTCGACATCTGGACCGATCGCGCCGACCGGCTGCGACTCGTCGCGGCCTTCACCGCCAGCTGGGAGATCGTCCCGCGGCTGACCACGCTGGCCCCGGAAAGCGAGCCCCTCGACCTGCTGTTCGAGTTGATCGACGCGACCGACCCGGCCAAGCCCGAGCTGCTCGAGCGGCACCGCCTCGGAGGGATCGTCGGCGCGAAGACGCGCTACACGTTCGCCCGCGCCGGAGGGAAGCTCGTCTCGAGTACCGGCCGGGCGCTGGCCGGCAGCGACGACGCGGGCGCGCGGCTGGTACTCGAGGCCCTGCCGGAGTCGATCGAGGCCGGCCTCCTGACGCTGGCGCTGCGACTGCAGTACCAGGCGGCGGACCCGGCTGCTCCCGTCCCGCCGCTCGACCTTTCGCTCACCGATCACGTGCCGCCCGGCAGCGGCGTCGAGATCGCGCTGCCGCGGAAGCCCGGCGAACCCGCGCTGCTGTTCAGGGTCACCCCCTATTTCTGACGGTACTATGGGCGCATGGGCGGTGACGTGATCTCCGCGACGGAGGTGCGCCGGATCGCGGCGCTGGCGCGGCTCGCGTTGACCGAGGAAGAGGTCCGCAGCCTGGCGCGCGACCTGTCGGCGATCCTCGACTACGTGGCGCGCCTCGACGCGCTCGAACTGCCGGCGGAAGCGCCGCTCCCGGCCACGGGCCTCGCGGCCACCCGCCCCGATCTCCCCGCCCCGTCGCTCGACGAGCGGACTGCGCTGGACGGCGCGCCGCTGGCCGCGCGCGGCCATTTCATCGTCCCCCGCATGGTCGGCCCGTGAGTTCCGCAGCGCGGCCGAGCGCGCGTTCGATCGCGGCCGCGGTGCGCGCGGGCGAGCTGACGGCCGAGGAGTCGATCGGCCGAGCGCTGGCGGCGATCGACCGCCGGGAAGGGCTGAACGCGTTCCTGGCGGTCGACCGCGACGGCGCGCTGGAGACGGCCCGCAGCCAGGACCGCCGGCGCGCGGCCGGCCACTCCCCGGGGCCGCTCGCCGCGGTGCCGCTGGCGGTGAAGGACAACCTCTGCACGCGCCGGCTCCCGACCACCTGCGGCTCGCGCATCCTCGACGGCTTCGTGCCGCCCTACGACGCGACCGCGGTCGAGCGGCTGACTGCGGCCGGGGCGATCGTCGTCGGAAAGACCAACTGCGACGAGTTCGGGATGGGCTCGTCGAACGAGAACTCCGCTTTCGGCCCCGTCGCGCATCCCGCGGACCCCGGGCGTGTCCCGGGCGGCTCGTCGGGCGGGTCGGCGGCCGCGGTCGCGGCCGGCCTCGTCCCGCTGGCGCTCGGGAGCGACACCGGCGGCTCGGTCCGCCAGCCGGCGAGCTTCTGCGGGATCGTGGGGCTCAAGCCGACCTACGGCCGCGTATCGCGCTGGGGGCTCGTCGCCTTCGCCTCCTCGCTCGACCAGGTCGGGCCGCTCACGGGCGACGTCCGCGACGCCGCGCTGGCACTCTCGCTGATGGCCGGCGCGGATCGGCGCGATGCGACGGCGTCGTCCGAACCGGTCCCCGACTACCTCGCGACGCTCGAGGGCGACCCGCGCGGGCTGCGGGTCGGGCTGCTGCGCGGGCTGGTCGAGAGCGAGGGGACCGAGGCCGCGGTGCGCGAGGCGGTGCTGGCGGCCGCGGCGGCGCTGGCCGCGGGCGGCGCCGCGGTCGAGGCCGCGGAGTTCGAGCTCGCCGCCTACGGCGTCCCGATCTACTCCCTCGTCGCGACCGCCGAGGCCTCGTCCAACCTGGCCCGCTACGACGGCGTCCGCTTCGGCCGGCGCGCGGCAGGGGCTGTCGATGCGCGCGGCATGATCGAGTCGTCGCGCGGCGAAGGGTTCGGACCGGAGGTCAAGCGGCGGATCATGCTCGGGACCTTCGCGCTCTCGGCCGGGTACCACGACGCGTACTACGGCCGCGCGATGCAGGCCCGCGCGCGGCTCGCGGCGGAACTGGACGCGCTCCTGGAACGCTTCGACGTGCTGCTGCTTCCGACCAGTCCGGGCGTCGCGTTCCGGCGCGGCGAGCGGCTGGACGACCCGCTGGCGATGTACCTCTCGGACGTCTTCACCGTCGCCGCCAATCTCGGCGGCCACCCGGCGATCTCGATCCCCGGGCCGCGCAGCTCCCCCGGGCTCCCCGTCGGCGTGCAGCTCATCGCACGCCGCTTCGGCGAGCCGACGCTCTTCCGCGCCGCGCTGGCGCTCGAGGAGCGGGGTTTTGCCGCGGCCGCCGACGCTCCCTAGGTGAGGCCCGCCGCCCTCCTCGCGTTCCTCTTCGCGGTGGCGCTGGCCGCCGCCGCGCCGACGGTATCGCACGCCGGACCGCCCACGCCCGCGACGCCGCCCGCGCCGATCGACGACGACGAGCCGGGCAGCGGCGAAGTGGAGAACGGTGTCGACGAGGAGGAGGACGAGATCGAGCGCGGCCTGGCCGACGCGCTCGAGATCGAGCCCGGCGTCCGGGTCCTCGTGCAGAGCGGTCGCGACCTCGCGCTCTCCGTGGAGCCCGACGAAGGGGACGACTACGGCTCGCTCGCGGCGCGCTTCGGCGGCGCGGCGGGCCTCGCTTCACCGCTGCGGGAGGCGAACGGAGACGCGCCGGTCGTCCCGGGGCGCGCGATCGAGATCCCCTGGAAGCTGCTGCGCAACGAGTACCGCTACCTCGCACTGCGCACGCTGTTCCCGCGCGATGCCTTCCGGAGCGGTGCCTGGGAGCACGACCCGGCGCAGGCGCGCGCGCTCGTCTACCACGTCGGGCTGTGGCAGGTCGCGGACTGGTTCACGGGCAAGGGGGAGAACTGGCAGGAGATCGCCCGGTTCAACGGCTTCGCGGGCCCGGACGTACCCCCCGGCCAGGTGGTGCGGATCCCGGCGCCGATGCTGCTCGCCCCCTTCCGGCCGGCCATCGAATCGGCCGGCGGCGTGCTCGCCTACGGCGAGGACGCCGAGGGGCCGTACGCCGAATACACGCTGCAGAAGGGCGAAGCGCTCTACTCCGCGGTGATCATCCGCTTCACCGGGCTGCTGTACCCGACCGCCGTGCTCGAGGCCGCCGACGCGGTCGCGAAGCGCAGCGGGATCGCCGACGTCACGAAGATGCCGACCGGGCAGAAGCTCAAGATCCCGCTGGAGCTGCTCGCGACCCCCTACCTCCCGGATAACGATCCCCGGCGCGTCGCGGCCACGCTCGACGAGCGCGAACTCGAGGCCGCGCCGCTCCCGGTGCTGCCCCGCTCGCTGAAGGGGGCGCACGTGCTGCTCGATCCGGGGCACGGCGGCGCCGACATCGGCGCCCGCAGCGGCCGGCACGGGGTCTGGGAGAGCGACTACGTCTACGACCTCACCTGCCGGGTCGGGCGCCTGCTGGAGAAGGAGCCGGGGGTGACCGTTCACTACCTCGTGCGGGACGGCAAGCCGGGGTGCCGGGTGCAGGACGCACGGAAGCTGCCGATGAACAAGAAGCGGGTCGTCGGCACCCGCCCGCCTCACCTCAACCAGCCCGGCGCGTCGACGAAGGCCGGCGTGAACCTGCGCTGGTACCTCGCCAACTCGATCTACCGCGAACTGCGGGGCCGGGGGGTCGCGCCGGAGAGCGTCGTCTTTCTCAGCCTGCACGCCGACTCGCTGCACCGGGACCTCTCGGGCGCGATGGTCTACGTCCCGGGCGACCGCTATCGGCGCGGCTCCTACGGCGTGCGCGGCGAGAGCTACTCCCGCTACGCGGAGTGGCGGGAGGCTCCTTCCGTGAGCTTCTCGCGCGCCGAGCGGCTGCGCGACGAGAAGCTGTCGACCAAGCTGGCGCAGGCGATCCTCGACGGCTATCGCGCGGAGAAGCTGCCGGTGCACGCCGAGGAGCCGATCCGCGACCACATCGTGCGCGGCGTGCGCGGCCGGCGCGGGGTCTTCGTGCCGGCGGTGCTGCGCGGAACGGAAGTGCCGGCGAAGGTGCTGCTGGAAACGGCCAACATCAACAACGCGACCGACTCCGCGCTGCTCGCCGACCCGGCCGGCCGCGAGCGGATGGCGCGGGCGGTCGTGCGCGGCGTGAGCGGCTACTTCGGCGGCAAGCCGCCGAAGCGGGGACGGCAACCCTGACCCGGATCAGTCACGACGGCCCGGCGGGCGAGCGGGAGCGGAGCGCGGGGCCGCGTGGCATCCTTCCCCGCTCCACGGCGCCCGGCGCCGGGCCCATGCCGGAACGAGGTCCTCGATGATCGCCCCCGCGAGCCGCCCCGCGCGGCCGCTTCCGCTGCTGCGCATCGCCATCTTCGCCGCACTCCTCGCAGGGCTCGCCGGTCCGGCCGCGCCGTACGCCGCCGCCGCGCCCGAAGCGGCCCCGGCCCCGCGCTGCTTCGAGGACTGGTGGCGGGCGCGCCTGGCCGCCGCGTCCCATGCCGCGACCTCTCCCGAGACCGCTCCGCAGGCGCTCTTCGCCGTGCGCCTGGTCAACGACGTCGCGCGCACCGCGACCGACCTGGCCCCGGTGCTCGCGGCGATGGACCAGCTGCGCGGGACGGTGGCACCCGAGGACCCGCTCGTGGCGGCCGAGATCGACGCCATCCTGCTGCAGGGCGACCTGGCGGCCGGGCTCCGCGAGGCGGCCACGAAGCGCGCCGACCGGCTCGGGCTCGTGACCGGCTGGCGACTCGCCGGCCCCTACGCCGCGGGCGAGGAGCCGGCGTCCGGCGACCCGCTGCTGCACGACGCGTCGGGAGCCGGATGGCGGACCTTCGCCGCGGGCCCGGACGGCGCGGTCCCGCTGGCGTTGATCATGGACCCGGCCGAGAAGACGACCGCCTTCGCGTCCTTCTACCTGCACGCGACGCGAGCGGCCGAGGTCGCCATCCGTTACGGCGCGGACGACCGGGCCGAGCTCTCGATCGATGGGACTGCGGTGCTGAAGCCGGAGGGGCGTCACGACCTCTCGTTCGACCAGCATGCGGCCTTCGTTCGCCTCGCCGCCGGATGGCACCGGGTGACCTTCCGGGTCGAGCAGGAATCCGGCCCGTGGGGGCTGGTCGCGCGGGTCACCGCACCCGACGGGGGAGCGCTGCCCGCCGGCGTGTCGCTCGAGTTGCCGGACGATCTCGCGGCGGCCGAGCGCGAGATCGCCGCACGGACCACGGCTCCGGAAACGACGCGCGGCCGGACCCTCCCCGCCACGTTCGAGGCGCTCGCCCGCGGGGGCAGCCCGGCGGCGCTCGCGCAGCAGGCGCTGGACCTCCAGCTGCGACGGCTCCCCGACCGCCAGAACGATCTCGCGCTGACGCTCGCACGCCAGGCCGCGGCCGAGCGGCCGGACGACCTCGAGACGCAGCTCGTGCTCCACGACGTCGAACGCGACCCGGCGCGGCGGCGCGCGGCGCTGGACCGCGCGCTGGCGATCGACCCGTCCCACCCGTCCGCGCTGCGCCTGCTCGCGCAGTACTACCTCGCCTTCGGACAGGACGACGTTTCGCGCGCCACCGCCGAGCGGGCGCTCGCCGCCTGCGAACGCCCCGACCCGTACCTCCTCGGCTGGGTCGCGGTCGCCGAGAACGCGCGCGGCTTCCCAGGCGGCGCGCTGGCCGAGCTGGAGCGCCTGTCGCGACAGTTCCCGACCCAGCAGGTCCTGCTCGATCGCCTGGCCGCGGTGGCGCGGCGTGCGGGGCGGCCGGAGACGGCCCGTCGGGCCTGGCAGCAATACCTCGCGCTGCAGCCGGCGAGCGACGAGGTGCGGATGGAACTGGTGCAGCTCGAGCTGGAAGCGGGCCGCTCGGCTGCGGCGCTGGAGCTGGCCGACGCCGCGATCGCGCTCGACCCGGCGGCGGTGCCTTGGTACGCGCAGCGGGCGCGGCTGCTGCTGGCCGACCGGCGGCCCGAGGCCGCCCTGGAGGCCGCGAATCGGGGCCTCGCGGTCGGCCCCGCCGACCCCGAGCTGTTGATCCTGAAAGGCGAAGCGCTGCTGGCGCTGGGCGACGGCCCCGGGGCCGCCGCGGCCTGGCAGACGGCGTCGCAGACGCTCGAGCAGGACCTCGGGCTGGCCGAGCGGATCGCCGCGGTCACGGGGGTGGACGAGAGCTTCGGGACCGAGTGGACGAAGACCCTCGACGAGGCGCGCGCGATCGAGCGCGAGCGCCCGATCGAGGGCGACCCGGCGCTCGTCGTGCTTTCCTCCACCGCCGCCTGGCGCGTCCGCGAGGACGGCCAGGCGATCCGCTTCAAGCAGGAGATCCTGCGGATCCGTCACCCCGAGCAGGCGCAGTCCGCACGCCAGCACCAGTTCGCCTACTCGCCGATGCTCCAGCGGGCGACGGTGCTCGAGGCGCGGCTGGTGCGCCGCGACGGTTCGACCCTGATCGCCGGCCGCTCGGAGCAGCCGCTGCTCCCCGACCCCGAGCTGCGGATGTGGTACGACACGCGCCTGATCACGCTGACCTTCCCGCGGCTCGAGGAAGGCGACCTGATCGAGATCCGCTACCGGATCGCCGACCGCGGCACCGCCAACCCGATCGGCGCAGGCTATTTCGGCGAGATCGAATTCCTGGGCCAGACGGTGCCGGTGCTCGCCGCACGCCTGGTGATCGACACCGCGCCGTCGCTGCCGATCCGGCACGAACTGCTGCACCTGCCGGCCGAACCGCGCGTCACGACCGAGCCGCGGGGCGACCGCACGCTGACCGTGATCGACCTGCCGCCGCTGCCGGCCTATCTCAGCCTCCCCGGCGCGCCGCCGGTCGTGACCCGCGTCCCCTACGCCGTGCTCGGCAGCGCGGCCGACTGGAACGCGCTCGGGCGGATGTATGCCGCGCTGATCGAGAAGCAGGCCGTGCCCGACGCCGACGTGAAGGCTGCCGTGGCGGAGGCGATCGCCGGCGCGAAGACGCGGCGCGACAGGGTCGACGCGATCTACGCCTGGGTGATCGAGAACACGCGCTACGTCGCGCTGGAGTTCGGGATCCACGCGCTCAAGCCCTACGACGTCCCCTCGGTCTTCCGCCGCCGCTTCGGCGACTGCAAGGACAAGGCGACGCTGATGGTGGCGATGCTGCGCGAGGCCGGCATCCCCGCGAACGTGGTCGCGATCCGCACCGCCGACCTGGGGATTCCCGACACCACGGTCCCGACCTTCGCCCATTTCAACCACGCGATCGTCTACGTCCCGGAGTTCGACCTCTACCTCGACGGCACCGTGCTGCACCACGGTCCGACGGAGACGCCGCGGCTGGACCTCGGCGCGCTGGCGATGATCGTCGACCCGTCGAACGGGGGCGGTGGCCGGCTGGTGACGACACCGAAACCACAGCTGACGAGCGCCGAGACGGCCTACACCCAGACGGTCACGCTGGACGAGACCGGCGCGGCGACCGTGCGGGCCGAGGTCTCGGCCCGCGGCGAGAGCGCAGCCGAGGAGCGGACCTACTTCGGCGCGGCCGACGACCGCGGCGCCGTGCTGACGTCGCGGCTGCGCCGGATCTACCCCGAGATCTCCGTCATCGAGTCCCGCTTCGGGCCGATCGGGCTGTTCGAGACCCCGCTGACCTACTCGTTCAAGGCCCGCGTCGGCCGGTTCGCGCTGCGCGAAGGCGACCTGCTCCGCGCGCCGCTCTCGTTCTTCCCGCTCAACCTGCCGGTCGAGCCGGTCTCCGCGGGGCGCGAAGTTCCGCTCGAGCTGCCCCGTCCCTACCGGATGTCGAGCGAGACGACCTTCGAGGCCCCCTCGGGCTTCCGGGTCCAGGACGCACCGCGCGCGGGCCGGGTCGATTCCGCCTGGGGCACGGTCACGCTCGAGTCGGACCGCACCCGCGGCGCGCTGCGCGTACGGGCACTGCTCGAGTGGCGCGGCGGCGCGGTCGCCGTCCCCGACCTGGCCGCCTTCTCGACCTTCGTCGAGCAGGCGCGGCAGCTGCTCTCGCAACCGGTCGTGCTGGAGGTGGCACCGTGAACCGCCAGGCGCTCGCCGCCGTGCTGGCCGCCGTCGTGCTCGGCCTCGGTGCAGCCCCGCCGAAGCCGGCCGTGCCGCCAACCGCGAAGCCGGCCGCGAAGCCGGCCGCGAAACCGGCTGGAGGAGTGCCGGCCCGGCCGGCCAGCCGGCCGGTCGCGAAGCCGGCGCTCCCGGACGGCTGGCCGCTCGTGCTCGCCGGAAAGGACGCGGAAGCCGAGCAGGCGTTCATCAGGCGGCTCGCCGCCGACCCCGCGCAGCTGGAGAGCGCAATCGGCCTGGCCGCGCTCCTCGAGGGCCGGGGCGACCCGGGCGGCGCGATCGCCGTCCTGGCGCGCTCGCTCGAGCGGTCGTCGACCTCCCCGCTCGCCCCGGGCGCTTTCGCACGGCTGATGGGCCTGGGCTCCCGCGCCCCGGACGGGGGCGCCGGCGCGATCCCGCTCCTGTCGGGCGTGGTCTCGGGAGAGATCGCCGTCGCGGAGCCGGAAGTCCGCTCGCTCGCCGTGCTGGCGCTGGCCGACACGCTCGCGCGCAGCGGCGAGCCGATCCCGGCGCAGGAGATGCTGCAGGGCTACGGCGGGCGCCTGGTCCGGTGGACGCTGATCGGGCCGTACGGGAAGTTCGAGCGGCTCGACCTGTTCCGGGACTTCCCGCCCGATGCCGGCGACCTCGACCCGTCGGACGATCCGCCGGGCCCGGATGGCCGGCCGCCGATCCGCGTCGAGTCCACCTTCCCCGACGGCCGGGTGTTGATCCCGGAGTCCTTCGGCGAGGACGGCGTCGTCTTCGCGATCTCCGACGTCGTCGTCGACAGGCCGGTGACGCTGCGGCTGCGGGTGCTCGCGCCGGGCTCGCTGGCGGTGAGCGTGGACGGCCGTCGCGCGCTGGTCGCCGACCGCACGCGCGAGCGGCAACCGATCGCGATCGCGGCCAGGGTCGCATTCTCGCCGGGACGGCACCGGATCGCGGTCAAGGTCGCGCTCGACGGCAGCGCGAGCTTCGCGCTCAGCCTGGAGCCGCTCGACGCGGCTGGCGCACAATCCGCGCGCGGGCTGTGGCACGAGGTGGCGCTCGACGGAAGTCCCGACGGGAGCGTGCGGATCGAGCCGCTGCCCGTCACCGCCGATGCGCTGCCGGCCGACCTCGCGACGCTGACCCCGCCGGCGCTGCTCGCCGACGCCTGGTGGATGCGTTCGCGCCGGCTCGAGCGCAGCTCGGCGGTGCTGCTCGAGGCCGCGCACGCCGCCTATCCCGAAGCGCGCCTGTTCACGGTCCTGCTGGCCGATCACCTGCGGGCCGCGGAGACCGGCGCCGACCCGGCCAAGGACCTCGCGCGCTCGCGGGCCCTGCTCGAGCAGGCGGTCCAGGGCGAGGGACAGGAGTGGATCACGGCACGCGTCTCGCTGGCCCGGCACGACGAGGACGCCAACCGCCTGACGGAATCCTGGCAGGCCTCGGAAGCGATCCTGGCCGACGCTCCGAACGACCCCGACGCGCTCTTCCTGCAGTACCGGATCGCAGCCCGCCGCAACTGGCGGGCCGAGGCCGACGACCGGATCGAACGCGCGCGGGCCGCCGCACCCGGGCGAAACGACCTGCTCGACGCCTCGATCGACTGGTACGGGCGCAGCGGCGCAGCGACCCGCCTCGTTCCGGCGGTCGAGGAGCGGCATCGCCGCGACCTCTACGACGAGCGGTGGGCGCTGCTGCTGGCGGCGTCGGGACAGACGGACGCGGCGCGAGCCGCCTGGGAGCGGCTGCTCGCCGCACGCCCGACCGCGCCCGGCGCGTGGCTGGGGCTGGCGCGGCTCGAGGCCGACGCCGGGCGGCCCGACGCGGCGCTGGCGGTGATCGATCGCGGGATCGCCGTGCTGCCGCGGGAGATCGCGCTGTACGAGGAGCGGGCGGGGCTGCTGGCCCAGCTCGGACGCGAGGCCGAGGCGACCGCCGCGCTGGCCCTCGTGCTCGACCTGCAGCCGGGGCGGCTCGAGGTGCGCGAGGCGCTGCGCCTGCGCGGCGTCGCCGACCCGCTGTCGCCGTGGCTGGTCGACGCCACCGAGGTCATCCGCACCGCCGAGAAGCCCGGTCCGGGCGTCGACGCGGCGCTGCTGGGCGACATGGCGACGGTGCTGATCGACCGCGAGGCCGGGCAGACCGAGCTCTACCAGGGGATCCACGGCGTCTACACGCGGGCCGGCGTCGAGCAGCGAGGGGGAGCTGGAGGTGCTGCCGAACGCGCGCATCCAGGGCCTGCGGCTGCGCAAGGCCGACGGCCGGGTGGTCGACGTCGACCCCGGGAGCAAGCGGCCGATCAGCCTGCCGGGACTGGAGCCGGGCGACTTCATCGACTACTCGTGGCGGCGCTACACGCCCCCCTCCGGCTACGTGCCGGGCGGGCTCGACAACCGCTCCGTCTTCGTGTTCCAGGGCGCGGACCGCGACTTCGTCCTCTCGCGCTACGTCGTGATGCACGACCCCGCGCTCGCGGTCCAGGTCTGCGGCCACCAGGAGGGGCTGGCGACGACCGACGAGGTCAAGGACGGGCTGCGGGTCCGCAGCTGGACCGCGCGCGAGGTCCCGCAGCTCCGCCCCGAGCCGCACATCGCCGATCCGACCGCCGTCATCCCCAACGTGAAGCTCAGTCTCAACACGAGCTGGACCGACATCGGCGACCTCGTGAAGAGCGCGATCGCGGGCTCGCTGCTCCCGGATGCCCCGCTCCCCGAGATGGCGGCGGAGATCCAGCGGCGCGCCGGCGGCAAGGACCCCGAGGCGCTGGCGCGCGCGCTCCACGCGGTCGTCAACGAGCGGATCCGTCCCGGCGCCGCGCCGCTGTCGCTCGGCACCGCGGCCTCGATGTCGGCTTCGGCCGGCGAGGGGAACCGCGTCACGGTCGCGCTGGCGCTGGCGCGGATGGTCGGGCTCGAGGCCCGCCTGCTGCTCGCGCGACCGCTCGAGCTGCGCGGCACCTCGATGGACTGCCCGGCGCCCGACCTCTTCCCCTACGCGCTGGTCGAGATCCCGTTGCCGGACCGCACCGTCTACCTCGACTACACCGACGCCGACTTCCCGTTCGATTCGCTGCCGCTGCGCCTGGCCGGCTCGGACGGCCTGTCGATCCCGCTCGAGCCGGAGGCTCCGGCGCGGCTGGTCGAGATCGCGCGGCGCGATCCGGGCGTGCTGCAGGAGACCGACGCCGAGCTGGTGCTCGAGGCGGATGGCCGCGTCACCGGCAACCTGACCCTGACGCTGCGGGGCGTGCTGTCGGGGATCGTTCGACGCGTGATGTCGGAGGTCCCTCCGGACCGCAAGGACACCGCCTACCGCTCGTTCGTCGGCAACTACTTCGCGGGTGCGCAGGTCATCTCGGCGAAGGTGGACGGCCTCGACGCACAGGACGGCGCGGTGACGCTGACCTTCGCCTTCACCGGGGGCGGCTTCGGCCGGCGGCTGCCGGCCGGCTTCGCGGTGCCGGTCGTGGCCCAGAAGCTCGACCTGCTCTCCGAGTACGCCTCGCTTCCGACGCGCCAGTACCCGCTGCTGCTCGACGCCCAGGAGTTCCGGCGCGACCGGGTCCGGATCCGGATCCCGGAGGGGCTGCGCGTGAGCACGCTCCCCGCGCCGGTGGCGCGCGACAACGGCTACGGCCGCTACGCGCTGGCGGCGACCGTCGACGGCGACCGGCTGGTGTTGGAGCGCACGGTCGCGATCCCGCCGCGGCGCGTGGAGCCGCCGGAGTACACCGACCTGCGGCGCTTCCTGCAGGAGATCGACGACGCCGAGCGGGCCGAGATCGAGCTGGTCGCGCCGACGCCGGCGCTGACGAAGTAGCGGGCCCGTCCCCGGCGGGGAGCGGCGGCAGCTCGGCCGGTGGGACAGCGGGCCGGGAACCGCCGGCCCAGCGAGGCGTTGCTTCGGCGAGAGCGCCTTTCGCCGCGGCGGCGGACCGAGCGGCCGGGGCGCGACGACGGGTGCTTTCTCGTCGCCCGGCGGCGCGCGATGATGGGCGCACTCTTCCCCGCGCCCGGCCCGCCGGTCGAGGAGGCCCCGTGAGCCCGAGCCCGCGCCGCCACGTCGCCCCGTTCGTTCGAATCGCCGGCTTCTCCTGCGCAGCGCTGTTGACACTCTCGCTCGCACCCGCGCTCGCACCCGCGCCGGCGCACGCTGGAGCGGCTGCAGCGGCTGGCCTGACCGTCCAGGAGGCCGCCACGACCGGCGCCGTCGAGGGGCGTGTCGTTGACCGTGCCGGCGCGCCGGTTGCCGGCGGCGCGGTGCGGATCGGGTGCGCGGAACCAGGGGCCAGCGCGACCACCGACGAGCGCGGCTGGTTCCGCGCCGGCGGAATCGTCGCCGGGGCGCGTCTGCCTCGAGGCGACCCGCATCGGTTTCGCCGCCGCGCGGCTGGACGACGTCGTCGTGACGGCCGGGGCGGCCCGCAGCGTGGCGCTGGTCGTCGAGCGCGGCGTCGCGCTGCGCGGAACCGTGAAGGGGGCGGGCGCGCCAGGCCCGGCCGTCGCCGGAGCGGAGGTCGCGCTGCGCTGCGGCGCCGGGGACGAGGCCCTGGCAAAGGCGAAGTCCGCGGAGGACGGCCGCTACGACCTCGGCGTCGTCCCCGCGCGCGGCGCCTGCCGGCTGACCGCGACGCACCCCGACCAGCCGCCCTTCGTGAAGGCGCTCGAGCTGGCGCCGCGCGAGGCGCCGCTGGTGATCGACGTCGTGTTCGATCCCGCGGCCGCGCTGACGGGGCGCGTCGTCGACGGCGACGGGAAGCCGGTGAAGGGCGCGGAGGTCCGCGTGACGGACCAGCTGCGCGGCGGCGACGCCGCGGCGGAGCGCCGCGCGACGAGCGACGACAAGGGCGTCTTCCGGGTCGGCGGCCTCGCGGCGTCGCGTTACCGGATCGAGGTCCGCCCGCCCGACGCGCTCGTCGAGCGGCGCGAGGCGGTCGAGCTGGCGCGCGGACGGACGTTCGACCTGGGGACCTTCCGCGCGCGCCCCGGGCTCGCGCTCTCGGGCACGGTCACCGGCGACGATGGCGAGCCGCTCGAGGGAATCGGCCTGCGCGCGTTCCGGCGGCTGGGCCAGGGCCGCGCGCTCGAGCGGCAGGCCGCCACCGACAAGGAGGGGAGGTTCCGCCTCGGCGGCCTCGCCGAGGGGCGCTACGACCTCGACGTCGAGCCGAAGTCGGCGCGCGGCTGGCTGCCGGCGGAGCGCGAGGACCTCGCGGTGCCGGGGCCGCCGCTCGAGCTGCGGCTCGAGCGCGGCGCCGTGATCCGCGGGAACGCCACGGGGCCCGACGGCGCGGCGCCCGAGGGGCTCTCGGTCTGGGCCCTGCGTATCGCGCCGGAGCGCGGCTCGGGCCGCGTCGTCGGCGCGGCGACGATCGAGGACCGCGCCACGGGCGCGTTCCGGATCGACGGGCTCCCCGCCGGGGAGGTCGTCGTGCGCGCCGCGGCGCGCGGTCTCGCCCCGGCGGCGTCGGACCCGATCGCACTTGTCGCCGGCGAGGAGCGGACGGGCGTCGCGCTGCGCCTGGCGCGCGGCCTGCGGCTGACCGGCACGGTCGTCGCGAAGGAGAGCGGCGCGCCGATCGGCGGCGCGGCGGTCGCCGTCGAGGGGGCGTCCGCGCCCGCGAGCGGCGGAGCGGACGGCGACGCCGGCGGCACCCGAACCGCGCCGCGGCCAGCGGCGCCGACGGACGGTTCGCGCTCGACGGGCTCGTCGCCGGCCAGGCGGTGCTCGCGGTGCGCCACCCCGACTACGCGCCGTCGACGCAGGTCGTCGTGGTCGGCGAGGAGGATCCCGAGCCGGTGCGGATCGCGCTCGGCGCGGGCGCGACGGTCGAGGGGACGGTGACGAAGGCGGGCGGCGAGCCCGCGGCCGGGATCCGGATCGAGGCCCACGGCGAGTCGCGCGGCAGGGCGCGAGGAGGTGCTGGCCGGGACGCTCACCGGCGCCGACGGCAGCTACCGCCTCGCGCACCTGCCGGCCGGCGCGGGGAAGGTCGTGCGCCGCGGCGGGACGAGCGGAGCTCGACGACCAGGAGCGGCGCTCGGTCGCACTCGCCGACGGCGCGACGGTGCGGGTCGACTTCGTGCTGGGGAACCGCGTCGAGGGGACGGTGCGCCGCGGCGGGCTGCCGGTCCCCGGGCGCGCGCGATCGCGCTGAGCGAGCTGGCGATGCCGGGCGAGGGCGAAGGGAACCGCCCATCGTTCGACTTCCAGGTCCAGGCCGGCTTCACCGACGCCGACGGCCGCTACGCGATCGCCGGCGTGAGCCCCGGCGAGAAGCTGCTTGAGGTCGGCGCCGGACGGCAGCAGACGCGGCGCGTCGTGACGGTGGCCGACCAGCCGGTGTCGACGCTCGACGTCGCGCTCCCAGCGCGGCTGGTGACGGGGGTCGTGGTCGCGAAGGAGGACGGCGAGCCGATCGCCGGCGCCCACGTCATCTCGCGCGCCACCGGGTGAGCCGCGCGGCAACATGAGCGGGAAGATCTCGATGCTCCACGGCGACGACGCGACCGGCGAGACGAGCGAATGACCGCCGGCGGCGGCGAGGAGGACGAGACCGCGAGCGACGCTGCGGGGCGGTTCGAGCTGTTCGTCGAGGACGCGCCCGGGCGTGCGGGTCGCAGCCGGGGCCTGGCAGCGGCGCGAGGAGTCCGTCGAGCTCGCGCCGGGCTCGAACGAGCCGGTGCGGCTCGAGCTGGGCCTCGAGAAGCGCCTCGTGGTGACGATCCTGGGCCCCGACGGCCGACCGGCGTCGCCGTGGGCGGTCTGCCTGATGAGCGCGAGGAACCAGATGTGCAATATGGGCGGCAGCGACCGCTTCGAGTACGAGCTGGCCGATTGGCTCGCCGGCGCCGAGATGGCGGTGTCGAGCCCCGGCCTGGCGCTGGCGGTCCAGAAGCTCGGCGCGCTGGAGCCCGGCGCCGACGGCAACGTCGTGCGCGAGGTGCGGCTCGTCCCCGCCGGCACGCTATCCGTGCGGCTGCCCGCGCCGAAGACGTTCGCGCTGGCCGAACTGCGGCCGGAGGGAGCGGAGGCCAATTGGCTCGGGTACTTCAACGCCACCGACCAGGTCTCGACCGTGCGGGGCGAGGCGGAGAAGGAGATCCGCGTCGCCGGGCTGGCCCCCGGCCGCTGGGTCGCGGTGCTGCTGCGCGGTGAGGAGCGCGTTCCGGTGACGGTCGAGGTCGCGGCCGGGCAGGAGGCGACGGCCGCGCTGCCCTGACCGTTGCGCCTGACTCCGTTCGGCCTGCGACCGTGCCGCGGGCGCGATCGCCGCCCGTTCTGCTACCGTTGCTGCGTGGACGAAGCGCGCCCCGCGACCGGACTCCCGGACCCCCTGTCGGCGGTCCGGCTGACGCGCGCGTGGTTCGTCGGGTGCGCGTCGCGCGAGCTCCGCGGCTCCCCGATCGCGCGCACGATCCAGGGAACGCCGATCGTGCTCTACCGCGCGCGGCGGCCGCGCGGTCGCGGCGCTCGACCGCTGCCCGCACCGCAACGTGCCGCTGTCCGAAGGGCGGGTCCTCGGGAACGGCCACCTCGAGTGCCGTTACCACGGCTGGCAGTTCGACGGCGAGGGACGCTGCCGGGCGATCCCGGGGCTCGACGCCGAGGTCGGCGAGCACCGCGCCCGCGATGCGACGCCGCTCGCGGTGCGCGAGCAGGACGGGTTCGTCTGGGTCGCCGCGAGCCCGGGCCCGCCGCCGCCCGGCGAGCCGTGGCGCGTCCCGCACCTGGACGACCGCCGCTACGTCATCGTGCGGCGGCAGTTCGACGTACGGGCGACGCTGCACGCCACCGCCGAGAACGCGCTCGACGTGCCGCACACCGCGTTCCTTCACGCCGGGTTGTTCCGCTCCCCGGCGCGCCGGACGGCGATCGACGTCGTCGTGCGCCGCAGCGCCGACCGCGTCGAGGCCGAGTACATCGGCGAGCCGCGGCCGACCGGCCTGGCGCCGCGACTGCTCGCGCCTCGCGGGGGGGTCGTGACGCACGTCGACCGCTTCATCCTGCCGTCGATCGTGCAGGTGGAGTACCGGCTCGGCGACAGCACCCACCTCGTGAGCAGCGCGGCGTTGACGCCGATCGACGCGCTGACGACGCGGCTCTATGCGGTCGTGGCCCTGCGCTCGCCGCTGCCGAGCCTGCTCGTCCGCCTCGCGGCGGTGCCGGTGATGAACCGGATCTTCCGCCAGGACGCGGAGATGCTCGCCCTCCAGACGAAGACGATCCGCGCCTTCGGCGGCGAGTGCTTCGCCTACTCGCCGGTCGACGTCCTGGGTCCGCAGATCGGACGCCTCCTGCAGCGCGCAGCGGCGGACGGCGAGCCGGCGGACCCGGAGGCCGACCGCGAGTTCCGCCTGCGGATGCTCGTCTGAGCGCGACCGGCGCGAGACCGCGAGTGGCGGGGCGGGTCAGCGGGTCACCGCCCCCGCGGCCAGGAATAGCTGCCAGGCGCCGAACCCGGCCAGTCCGACGGCGGCGAGCCCGATCAGCGCCCGGTTGACCCGCGCGCCGAGCGTTCGGGCGGCGGCGAAGAGGACGACGATTGCAGCCAGGCTGGCGAGCATCGCCAGGTAGAAGCCGGCGACCACGGCGAGGCCACTTGCCGGGCCGGCGCTCCAGCCCTCGAGGACGAGCGGCCCCAGCACGAGACTCCAGCCCAGGTAGGGGTTCGGATTGAGCAGGTTGACCACTGTGGCCTGCGCCAGGGTCTTTCCGCCGGAGAAATCGGTCGCCGCCGCGGCCGTCGCGTCGTGTTCGCGCCAGGTCCTGTACGCACCGTACGCCAGGTAGAGCAGGAAGACCCCGCCCGCCGCCCGCATCGAACGCAGGAGCCACGGCGGCATGCGGCTGAGTACCACCAGGGCGACGAAAGCGATCGGCACGTCGCTCACGAGCGGCGCCAGCGCGGCCGGCAGGGTCCGCCGCCAACCGTTGGCAACGGCCCGCGAGGCGAGAAAGGTCTGGGTGGGTCCGGGCTGGACCGCGGCGGCAAAGCCGAAGGTGGCCCCGAGCGAGAAGTACCCGAGCGTGGTCACCCCGGCCTCCGTCCTCGCGGCGATTCGCCAGGCCCGGCGCGGCTGCCGCGCCGCCCGGCCGACTCTCGCGATCCTAGAAGTCCTTGACCGCCAGGAACGGCCGCCGGATGCCCCTGACGTACGTGGCCGCCGGATAGCCGAGGATCAGGACGATGGCCGGCTTGCTGCGCTCGGGAACGCCGTACTTCCGGAGCAGGTCGCGCCGCCTCGCGAGCGGCGGCGCGGCGCAGCCGATCATGGTGGATCCCAGGCCGAGCGACTCGGCCGCAATCATGGCGTAGGTGCAGGCGATGAACGCGTCGGCGCCGTCGGCGTAGGGCGAGGTGTGGAACAGCAGCGCGACCGGGGCGTCGTAGAGGACCTTGTCCTGGCCGGCCCGGCGTGCGGCCACGACGTCGCGGCCGAGCGGCAGGATGAAGGAACGGAACTGGTCGTAGGTGGCCTTCTTCGCGAAGACGCGAAGCAGGCCCATCACCGCGGCGTTGTCCATCCACTTGAGCAGGCCGGCGTAGGTGTGCGCGACATCGCGGGCCAGCTCGCGGACCTTGGGGCGGCCGCGGAAGACGACCACTCCCACCTCCCACGGCGGGATCCCCATCGGCGCGGTCGCGGCCGCCGCCACGACCCGGTCGACGACGTCGCCGGGGACGTCGTCGGGCCGGAACCGCCGGACGCTGCGCCGCGCCAGGAACAGGGCCTCGAGCTGGTCGGCGGAAGCTCGCCGGGCCGGTCCGGGCAGCTCGACGAGCTGATCGGGGGAGATCCGCCGGCCGGTGACCGTGACGCTCCCGGTCGGGCAGGCCATCATGCACTGCCCGCAGGCGATGCAGCCGAAGGTGACGGCGACGTCGACGAGAACGCTGTCGCCGTCCATCGTCAGGACCCCGGTCGGGCAGGTCTCGGCGCAGGCGCCGCAGTGCGTACAGGTGTCGCGGTCGATGACCGGCAGGCCACTGACCTCGCCGAAGCTGGAGATGACGGCCATGGGCGTTCCTCGTCCGATGCCGGGCGGGGAGGAGAGGATATCACCGGCGCCGGGCCGTTCGTTCAGCCCTCCTCCGCGCCGGCGAAATTCTCCCGCCGATTGTCGATTGGCGTCGTTCCCGATCGACTACACGGTGAGCCGTCAGGCCGGAAGGAGGACAGCGATGCGTTACATGCTGCTTATTTACGACCCGGAATCCGCGTGGGAGTCGATGCCGGAGGCGGAGCGGAACGCGCTCTTCGGCGAGTACATGGCCTTCACGGAGAGCATCCGCGAGAGCGGACACCTGTTGGCGGGCGACCCGCTCGAGCCGACCGCGACCGCGACGACCCTCCGCGTCCGCGGGGGGAAGGCCGTGACGAGCGACGGGCCATTCGCCGAGACGCGCGAGCAGCTGGGCGGCTACTACATCGTCGAGGCCAGGGATCTCGACGAAGCGCTCGGGCTCGCCGCACGCGTCCCCTCGGCCCGCATCGGCTGCGTCGAAGTGCGACCGATCGCCGAGATGGGGTAGCGCCCCGCGAACCGTCACCGATTCACGGGCCGCCCGCCGCAATCTGGCCTAACCTTGCGCGGGCGGCCCGATGCCACTCGAAGAGATCCAGCGCGCCGAGCACGGACGGATCCTCGCCACGCTGATCCGTCTGGTCGGCGATTTCGACGTCGCGGAAGACGCGCTGCAGGATGCGTATGCGCTGGCGCTGCAGCGTTGGCCGGTCGACGGCGAGCCGGCGAGCCCGCGCGCCTGGCTGGTGGGAACGGCCCGTCACAAGGCGCTCGACCGGCTGAGGCGGCAGGCCCGCATGGTGACCGGGCACGACCTCGAAGCGCTCGCCGGCGAGACGGAGGGTCCGCTGCCGGGGCAGGCGGCCGACGCCGACGTGGAAGACGACCGGCTGCGGCTGATCTTCACCTGCTGCCACCCGGCACTGGGCCTGGAGGCGCAGGTCGCGCTGGCGCTGCGCACGCTCTGCGGCCTGACCTCCGTCGAGATCGCGCGCGCCTTCCTCGTGCCCGAGGCGACGATGGCGCAACGCCTCGTGCGCGCCAAGCGCAAGATCCGCGACGCGGGGATCCCGTACCGCGTCCCCCCGGCGGAGCAGCTCGCCGGGCGCGTCGACGGGGTCCTGGCGACGATCTACCTCGTGTTCAACGAAGGCTACGCGGCGACCGCGGGGGACTCGCTCCTGCGCGCCGAGCTGTGCGACGAGGCGATCCGCCTCGGGCGCCTCGTGGTCGAACTGCTGCCCGCGCAGCCCGGGGCGCGCGCGCTGCTGGCGCTGATGCTGCTGCACGACGCGCGGCGGCCGGCTCGCGTCTCCGGTGACGGCGAGCTGGTCCTGCTGGAGGACCAGGATCGCCGGCTCTGGGACCAGGGGAAGATCCGCGAGGGGATCGCGCTCGCGGAGCACGCGCTCCGCAGCGGCGGGCCGAGCGTCTACGGGCTTCAGGCGGCGATCGCCGCGCTCCACGCCCAGGCCGCCACGGCCGGGGACACCGACTGGCGGCAGATCGCGGCCCTGTACGGGCTGCTCGTGCGCGTGCATCCGACGCCGATCACCGAGCTGAACCGCGCCGTCGCGATCGCGATGGCGGAGGGGCCCGCGCGCGGGCTCGAGCGGCTCGAAGCGCTCGGGGCCGACGGGGAACTCGACTCGCACCACCTCTTCCACGCCGCGCGCGCCGACCTGCTGCGGCGGCTCGGCCGGTTCGGCGAGGCCGCGGACGGATACCGGCGCGCGCTCTCGACCGCCGCCAACGAGGCCGAGCGGCGCTATCTCGCGCGGCGCCTGGCGGAGGCCCGGATCGCGCCGGAACGGTGACCCGCCAGGAGCCAGCCGCTCGGCCGGCACGAGGAGACACGAATGGTCGAACGCGTCGTCATCACCGGAGCGTCCCGCGGCCTGGGGCTCGAGCTGGCGCTTCAGCACGCGGCACGGGGCGATCGCGTGCTCGCCACATGCCGCCGGCCGGCGGCCGCGGCCGGGCTGTCCGCGCTCGCCGAGCGCTGGCCGGGACGGATCGAGATCGCGCCGCTCGACGTGACCGACGAGCCGTCGATCGAGCGGGCGGCTGCTTTCGCCGCGGAACGCTTCGGTGAGGTCGACCTCCTGTGGTCGAACGCCGGGGTGTACCCGGGCTCGCCGGGGATCGAGACCGAGGAGGGTCCGCTCGCCTCGCTCGCGGCGCAGGACGGGCTGGCGGTGCTCGCCGTGAACGCGGTGGGGCCGCTGCTGGTCGCGCGCGCCTTCCTGCCGCTGCTCCGGCGCGGCCGCAACCCGAAGCTCGTGGCGCTCTCGTCGGGCTACGGCTCGCTCGCGCTCAACGAGGGGACGCCCTACTGGTACGGCGCATCGAAGGCCGCGCTCAACATGCTGCACCGCTCGCTCGCGTTCGACGCGGAGGCGCGCGGGGTCACGATCCTGCTGATCTCGCCCGGGTGGGTGCGCACCGACATGGGCGGACCGCGCGCACCGACGGCGGTGGAGGAGTCGGTGGCCGGGATGATCCGCGTCGCACTCGCCGCCGGACCACGGCAGAACGGCAGCTTCGTCGACTACCGGGGCGACGTGGTTCCCTGGTGACGATCGGTCAGACCGGCGGGCGTGGACGGCGGGACGCGGGACCCGGACGGCTCCGCCTGTCGGGCGGGAGCGCGGTGCCGGCTCCCCCCGCCGCGGCGATCGGGTTAACATGCCGGTTTCTCGCCGCCCCCGGCCCGCCGGGGACCCAGGAGACCCTCCCGATGGCCGACCGGCTCGACCCCTTCCGCTCCCGGACCACGCTCTCCACCCCGCACGGCGCCTACGCCCGCTACGACCTGCTCGCACTCGAGCGCGCCGGGCTGGGGCGGCTGTCGCGCCTCCCCTACTCGCTGCGCGTCCTGCTGGAGTCGCTGCTGCGCCACCTCGACGAGTTCGTCGTGCACCGGAGCGACGTCGAGGCGCTGATGGCGTGGGACGCGAAGCGCCCCGCCCAGACCGAGCTGCCGTTCTTCCCCGGCCGCGTCGTGCTGCAGGACTTCACCGGCGTGCCGTGCATGGTCGACCTGGCGGCGATGCGCGACGCGATGAAGGCGCTCGGAGGCGACCCGAAGGCGATCAACCCGGCCGTGCCGTGCGACCTGGTCATCGACCACTCGGTGCAGGTCGACTGGTTCGGCAGCGCCGACGCGCTGCGGCTGAACGTCGAGAAGGAGTTCGAGCGCAACCGCGAGCGCTACGAGTTCCTCAAGTGGGGGCAGAAGTCGCTCGACAACTTCCGCGTCGTCCCGCCGGCGACGGGGATCATCCACCAGGTCAACCTCGAGTACCTCTCCCCCGGCGTGCTGACCCGGCGCGACGGCGAGGGGCCGCTGGTCGCCTTCCCCGACTCGCTGGTCGGCACCGATTCGCACACCACGATGATCAACGGGCTGGGCGTGGTCGGCTGGGGCGTCGGCGGGATCGAGGCCGAGGCGGTGATGCTCGGCCAGCCGGTCTACATGGTCACGCCGGAGGTGATCGGCGTGCGGCTCACCGGCCGGCTCGCGCCGGGCGCGACCGCGACCGACCTCGTGCTGACCGTGACCGAGATCCTGCGCAAGCGCGGCGTGGTCGAGAAGTTCGTCGAGTTCACCGGCCCGGGGATGGCCGACCTGTCGCTGACCGACCGCGCAACGATCGCCAACATGGCCCCCGAGTACGGCGCGACGATGGGCTTCTTCCCGGTCGACGCGCGGACGCTCGAGTACCTGGCGTTCACGGGGCGCGACCCGAAGACGGTCGAGCTGGTCGAGGCCTACACCCGCGCCAACGGCATGTTCTGGACCGCCGACGCGCCGGAGCCCGAGTTCACCGACCTGCTGCACCTCGACCTCTCGAAGGTCGTCCCGTCGCTCGCCGGGCCGAAGCGCCCGCAGGACCGGATCGACCTGGGCGACGTCAAGCAGGGGTTCCGGGAGGCGCTCACGCAGCCGCCGTCGACGCGCGGCCTCGGCGTGGCGCCCGACAAGGTGGACAGCCGGGCGGTCGTGGCGATCGGCCCCGGCGTCTCGCCCGAGATCGGCCACGGCGCGGTCGTGATCGCGGCCATCACCTCCTGCACCAACACCAGCAACCCCGACCTGATGATCGCCGCCGGGCTGGTCGCGCGGAAGGCGTTCGCGCGCGGGCTCAACCGCAAGCCGTGGGTCAAGACCTCGCTCGCGCCGGGGAGCCGCGTCGTCACCGACTACCTCGACAAGGCGGGGCTGACGAAGGATCTCGACGCGCTGGGCTTCCAGACCGTCGGCTACGGCTGCACGACCTGCATCGGCAACTCCGGCCCGCTGCCCGACGAGGTCGCCGCGGCGGTGAAGGACGGCGACCTGGTCGTGGCGTCGGTCCTCTCCGGCAACCGCAACTTCGAGGGGCGGGTCCACGCGCAGGTCAAGGCCAACTACCTCGCCAGCCCGCCGCTCTGCGTCGCCTACGCGCTGGCCGGGACGATCGACCGCGACCTCCTGACCGAGCCGATCGGCGTCGGGAGCGACGGCCGCGAAGTCTTCCTGAAGGAAATCTGGCCGACCACGGCCGAGGTCGCCGCGGTGCGCGAGCGGGCCCTCTCCGCCGAGCAGTTCCGGACGCAATACGGGAAGGTCTTCGAGGGGACCGAGGCCTGGCGGAGGATCCCGGTCGCGGAGAGCGAGCTCTACGCCTGGGACGAGACCAGCACCTACATCCAGAACCCGCCCTTCTTCATCGGGATGAAGCAGGCGCCCCCGGGCGTGATCCCCGTCCAGGGAGCGCGCGTGCTGGCCTTCCTGGGCGATTCCGTGACGACCGACCACATCTCCCCCGCCGGCTCGATCGCCAAGGACAGCCCGGCGGCGAGGTACCTGATCGAGCGCGGCGTGCAGCCGGCCGACTTCAACAGCTACGGCTCGCGGCGCGGGAACGACCGGATCATGACGCGCGGGACCTTCGCCAACATCCGGGTGCGCAACAAGCTGGCCGGCGGCAAGGAGGGCGGCTACACGAAGGACATGAGCCGCGCCGGCGCGGGGGCGATCGCCGCGATCTTCGACGCCGCGCAGAACTACAAGGCCGAGGGAACTCCGCTCGTCGTGCTCGCCGGCAAGGACTACGGGATGGGCAGCTCGCGCGACTGGGCGGCCAAGGGGACCTTCCTGCTCGGGGTGCGGGCGGTGATCGCCGAGAGCTTCGAGCGGATCCACCGCAGCAACCTGGTCGGGATGGGGATCCTGCCGCTGACCTTCCCCGCCGGCAAGAGCGCCGAATCGCTCGGACTCGACGGGACCGAGGTCTTCGACCTCGGCCTGCCGAGCCCGCTCACGCCGCGCTGCACCGTCGGCGTGACGGCGACGAAGGCCGACGGCACGGCGGTCCGGTTCGACGCCACCTGCCGGCTCGACACCCCGGTCGAGATCGTCTACTACGGCAACGGCGGGATCCTGCAGACGGTGCTGCGCAAGAAGCTCGAGGAGCAGCGCACTTCCGCGCACTGAAGCCGCGCGCTGATTCCGGCGGAGCGGGGCCGCTGCGGTGGTCCGGCGGAAGGCCGGGCTACGGCAGCGGTCCCGTGTTCTCGGCGGTCACGAGCCAGCCGTAGTAGCGCGGGCTCGCGGAGGCGGCGCCGGGATCGACGTAGAACGGATCGCCGGCCCGCGCGATCTCGGGAAAGCTCCCGTTCGACGCGGTGTCGCGGTGGATCGCGTAGAAGGTCACCGGGCCCGATCCTGGCGCGGACTCCGGCGTCTGCCAGTCGAGCCGCGCGCTCGTCCCCTGCCGCGCGACGCGGAGCGTGCCGCCCAGCGACGGCGGCGGCGCAAGCACGGGGCCGTAGAGCACGATCGCCTTCCCTTCCCGTGACTGGCTGCCGGAGAAGAAGTGCGCGCCCACGACCAGGTCGGGGCGGCCGTCGGCGTTGACGTCGCCCGCGCTCCCCAGCGAGTAGCCCAGCCGCGCGTCGAACGCACCCCCCTCGGTGACGAATCCGGGTGACGGTTGCAGGCCACCCGCGCTGCCCAGGTAGAGCAGCGCCCTGCCTTCGTCTGAGAACGAGCCGTCGTGCAGGAACGCCCCGACCAGCACGTCGGCGTAGCCGTCGCCGTTATGGTCGCCGATCCCGGCGACCGCGACGCCGAAGGAAGCGCCGGGCTGGTTGGGCTCGGCGGTCCACACCGGCGCGGCCGACAGCCCCGCCGCCGAGCCGCCGAAGACGAAGGCCCGTCCCTCGTCGACCTCACCGTTGTCGAAGACGCGCGCTCCGACGATCACTTCGCCCCATCCGTCGCCATTCGTGTCGCCGGCCCCCGCGACCGACTGCCCGAACGCCGCGCCGGCCTGGCCGCCTTCCGCGCTCCAGGCCGGGGTCGCGTTGAGGCCGGAAGACCGCCCGTGGAAGACCAGCGCGCGCCCCTCTCCGCTCTCGCCGTTCGACCAGCCGGTCGCGCCGACGATCACGTCGTCGAAGCCGTCACGGTTGAGGTCCCCGGCCGCGGCGACGGAGAGGCCGAGCAGCTCTCCCGCCTGCGCGCCGGCGAACGACCAGGCCGGCGAGGCCTGGAGGCCGCTCGCGGTCCCGAGGAACAGCTCGGCCTTCCCCGCATCCGCCGCCCCCGCGTCCCAGTTCGCGGTGGCGACGAGCACGTCGTCGCGACCGTCGCCGTTGACGTCCCCCGCGGCGGCGATCGCGATCCCGCACGCGGCGTCGGCCTGGTTGGGCTCGTACGTCCACGCCGGCGTCGTCTTCGGCCCCGTGGCCGAGCCGAGGTAGAGAAAGACCCGCCCCTCGTTGGCCTGCCCGTTGTCGAACGACGTCGCGGAGACCAGCACGTCGTCGAAGCCGTCCTTGTTGACGTCCCCCGCGCCCGCCACGCGCCGGCCGAAGAAGGCGCCGGCCTGGTTCCCTTCCATCGTCCAGAGCGGGACGGTCGCGAGGCCCGAGGACGAGCCGGCGTAGACCAGCGCGCGCCCCTCGTCGAGCTGGCCGTTGTCGTACTGGTAGGCGCCGACGATCAGGTCGTCGACGCCGTCGCCGTTGACGTCGCCGGCGCGCGCGACCGAGACGCCGAGGAAGGCATCCTGCTGGCCGCCGAGCACGGACCAGCTCGACGGGCCGAAGTCTGCCTCGACGCTGACCGGGTAGAGCGCGCCGGCGTCGTCGAACTCGATCGAGACGCCCGTCGCGGAGGGGACGAGGCGCGCCGGGAGCGGACGCCCCAGCGCGTCGCGCACGGTCGCCAGCCGGAAGGCGAGCGGCCCGACCGAGGCGGCGCGGCCCGAGGGGTCGAGCCAGGCCGGCCGGCCGGGTGCATCCGCCAGCTCCTCAACTTCGACCGCGACCGGGCCGCCCCAGCGGGCCGGGGGAGCAGTCAGCTCGAGGTGCCAGGGGTCGGCCAGGGCGGGAAGCGCGGCGAGGCAGACGAGGAGTCCGGCGAGGACGCGCTCGGGCATGACGGCTCCGGTACCGAACGCCGGCCGCCGCGCGCGAACGGATTCGAAAGGGCGCGGGCGGGCCGGGCCTCGCTCCCCGGGGCGAGGCGTGGACTGAATGTGCCGCGAGGGCGGGGGGCGCGCACGACGAAAAGCGCGCCCCGGAAAAGAGCGCGGGCGGCCGGAGACCGGCCGCCCGCCCAGGTATCGTCCCGGGTCCCCGGCTAGAAGTCGATGACCAGCGCAGTGGTGAAGATCGTGTCGAGCTTGTCCAACTCGATCGGGCCGGTATTTCCGACCTGGTTTCCGCCCTGTCCGTAGACCGGGTACTCCACGGACTGCGGATCGTTGTCGTAGAGGAAGGTCAGGCCGACCTTCAGCGCCAGCATCTTGTTCATCTGGACGGTCAACGAGTTGTTGGAGTTGATCCGCCAGTCACTCCCCGTGAAGAAATTCAGGAAGAGGGTGTCGACCGTCTGGAACGAGGTGTTCGCGTTGAACTTCCAGAGCCAGTTGGCGGTCACGTTGCCGCCCAGGTAGTCGTCGGAGTCGCCGTTGGTCCAGCTCTCCCAGGTGTAGTTGAGCCCGTAGCTGGTCCTGAAGTGGCCGCGGTCGTTCTCGTACCAGTTGTTGCCGACGCCGCCGGAGACCAGCAGGCGTGAGTCGATTCCCGAGGGCGGGTTCCGCTCCCATCCCGTCCCTGCGAACCAGAACATCCGTGGGCTGATATTGCCCTCGTAGTTGATCGCGAGGACGTAGCGCTCGGCCACCGTCCTCGAGAACTTCTGGCTGCTGAGCACGTCCCAGTTTGCGCTGTCGTCCGGGTCGGTGTCGATCCCGAAATAGAGCGTTTCGTCGGTCTTTGCCCGGATGCCGAACGCATAGAGCTTGAGTTGCGCCTCGGACCAGCGATACAGGAGCGTGTTGGCGAGGCTGATCGAGCTCGAGTCGGCGTTGCCGGCGGTCAGGGTCCAGGCCAGCTCGCCCTGGTTCGACCAGCCGAGCTTCGGCTTCTCGGGCGCAGGCGGGGGGGCCTGGGCCAGCGCCGGCGCGAAAACGGCGGCCGCGAGCAGCGCGGCGACGGCGAACGGGGTCAGACGGGTCCGCATGGCATCGTTCCTTTCTCGAGGAGGGTCAGCGCTTTTCGTCGTGCTCGAAAAGCGATTGAACAGGAACCCGGCGACCAGGGCGCCGACGATCGGCGCGACCCAGAAGAGCCAGAGCTGGGAAACCGCCCAGCCGCCGACGAAGAGCGCCGGCCCGGTGCTGCGCGCGGGGTTCACCGAGGTGTTGGTCACGGGGATGCTGATCAGGTGAATCAGGGTCAGCGCGAAGCCGATAGCGAGCGGGGCGAAGCCGGCCGGCGCGCGCTTGTGAGTCACGCCGAGGATGATCAGCAGGAAGAAGCAGGTCAGGACGATCTCGACCACCAGCGCCGAGGTCAGGCTGTAGCCGCCCGGCGAGTGGGCCCCGTAGCCGTTGGCAGCGAATCCGCTGGCCACGGCGTCGAAGCCGGCCTTCCCGCTGGCGATCAGGTACAGCACGCCGGAGGCGGCGACGGCACCGACCACCTGGGCGACCACGTACGGCAGGATGTCGGACGCCGGGAAGCGCTTGCCGGCCCAGAGGCCGACGGTCACGGCCGGGTTGAAGTGGCCGCCGGAGATCCCGCCGACGGTATAGGCCATCGTCAGGACCGTCAGGCCGAAGGCGAACGCGACCCCGAGCAAGCCGATGCCGATCGCGTTTCCGGCGTCGGGGAATGCGGCGGCGAGCACGGCGCTCCCGCAGCCGCCGAAGACCAGCCAGAAGGTGCCGAAGAGCTCGGCGGCACAACGAGTGGATAGCTTCATGGTTCTTCTCCTTAGGTCGTAAGGAAGCGGGGTCCCGCTGCGCGCGATCCCGCTGCGGCGCGCGATTACAGGCTGAGCGCGCTCCATTGTCAAGGCTCCGGGACCGGCCCGGGAGACAGGCCCGGGCCGCATCGGGCCATTCCCGGCCCCGCCGGCGATTGACCCCGCCATCGCGGTCGGTGAAGATCCGCGCGGCGCGAGCCTTTACGGAGGTCTCCTCACATGGCGCAGCTCGTCGGCAAGGCGGTCGTGGCCCAGGGCGGCGGCCCGACCGCGGTCATCAACCAGACCCTGGCCGGGGTCGCGCTCGAGGCGATGAAGCACCCGGAGATCACGCGCCTCTACGGCGCCGTCCACGGGGTGCGCGGGGTCCTGAACGAGGAGTTCCTCGACCTCTCCCAGGAGACCCCGGCGAACCTGCTGCGCGTCGCCGCGGCGCCCAGCTCGGCCCTGCTATCGACCCGCGACAAGCCGGACGAGGAGTACTGCCGGAAGCTCTTCCGCACGCTCAAGGCGCACGACGTGCGCTTCTTCTTCTACATCGGCGGCAACGACTCGTCGGACACGGTGCGGATCGTCGCCGAGCAGGCCGGGAAGGACGGCTACGAGCTGCGCGCGATCCACCTGCCCAAGACGATCGACAACGACCTGGCCGAGAACGACCACACCCCGGGCTTCCCTTCCGCGGCGCGGTTCGTGGCCCAGGCCTTCATGGGCGCCAACCTCGACAACCGCTCGCTTCCGGGGGTCTACATCGCGGTCGTGATGGGGCGCCACGCGGGGTTCCTGACCGCGGCCGGGGCGGCGGGCCGGACCTTCGACGACGACGGGCCGCACCTGGTCTACCTGCCGGAGCGGCCGTTCTCGAAGGAGCTCTTCCTGGCCGACGTGGACGGGGTGATGAAGCGGCTGGGGCGCTGCATCGTGGCCGTCAGCGAGGGGGTGGCCGACGAGCAGCACCGGCCGATCGCGACCCTGCTGGCCGAGACGGTCGAGCGCGACGCGCACGGCAACGTCCAGCTCTCGGGGTCGGGCGAGCTGGGCGACCTGCTCAAGGACCTGGTCAAGAAGGAGCTGAAGATCAGCCGCGCGCGCGCCGACACCTTCGGCTACCTGCAGCGCTCGTTCATGGGGGTCGTCTCCGACGTCGACCAGCGCGAGGCGCGCGAGGCCGGCGAGCGGGGCGTGCAGTTCGCGGTCTCCGGCGAGGCGAGCGGCTCGGTCGCGATCCGGCGGGTCGGGAACTACGCGGTCGACTACGCGCTGGTCCCGCTGTCGGCGGTCGCGGCCAAGACGCGCACGATGGACGCCGCGTTCATCTCGCCCGCGGCGAACGACGTGACGCCGGCGTTCCTGGACTACCTGCGGCCGCTGCTCGGTTCCGGCTTCCCCGAGACCGCACGGCTGCTCGCGCCGCGGGTCGCCAAGCTGCTCGCTCCGTGACGCGCGCGCTGTTCTGGGACAACGACGGCGTCCTCGTCGACACAGAGCGAATCTACTTCGAGGCGACGCGCGACACGATGGCGCGGCTCGGGGTCGAGCTGACCCGCGAGCAGTACTACGAGCTGTTCCTGGTCCAGGCGAAGGGGGCCTGGCACCTCGCGCGCGGCGGGACGCTGTCGCCGGAGGAGATCGCGCGCCACCGCGCGGAGCGCGACGAGCTGTACGCCTGGCGGCTGGCGCAGGAGTCGGCCGCCGTGCCGGGGGCGGAAGAGGTCCTGCGCGCGCTGCACGGCCGGCTCCCGATGGGGGTCGTGACGAGCAGCCGCCGGCACCACTTCGAGATCATCCACCGCCGGACGGGGTTCCTTGCCTACCTGGATTTCGCGATCACGATCGACGAGTGCGCGCGCTGCAAGCCCGACCCGGAGCCGTACCGGCGCGCCGTGGCGCGCGTCGGCCTGGCGCCAGGCGAGTGCCTCGCGATCGAGGACTCCGAGCGCGGGCTGGCCGCGGCGCACGCGGCCGGGGTGCCCTGCTGGATCATCCCGACGGTGCTCACGGCGCACGGCGACTTCTCGCGCGCCGAGGCGGTGCTGGGGTCGATCGCGGAGGTCGCGGAGCGGCTGCTGGCGCGCCCGTAGCTCCGAGTCCGTCTTACTAACCCGTGCGCGGCGGCGCCGCGACGCCACTGCCGCTCCCGGCTTTCGATGCGCGCGGGTGAGTAGTTCCCCGGCCGACATCGTTCCTTCCATGAGAACCACCTGGGAGGAGCGAATGCGCCTTGCGATCCCCTGCATCGCCCTGGTCGCCCTGGGCCTCGCCGCCCCCGGCGAGGGCCTTGCCCAGCAGTCGGCCAGCTTCAAGCTCACCGAGAGCTCGGTCAACGCGGGAGGTCACCCGGGCGCGTCGGCCAATCCCGCCTCGGGCAGCTTCCGGATCAGCCTCGGCTCGCTCGGCGAGCTGGGCGGCGAGGGGGCGCTCGCATCCGCCTCCTTCCGGGTTGCGGGCGGCTTCGGCTCGCTCTTCCCGCCGCCCGGTGAGGTGCCTGGCCTGCGCTTCGTCGACCGGACGACGCTCGCCTGGGGCGCCGAGAAGTCGGCCGGGAGCTACAACCTCTACCGCGACGCGCTCGCCGCGCTCAGCGGGGGAGGCTTCGGCGCCTGCTTCAGGCAGCAGCTCGCCGCGACCACCACGTCCGACTCCGATCCGCTCGCCGCCGGCGCGGGGTTCTTCTACCTCGTCACCGTCGAGAACCGGCTCAGCGAAGAGGGAACCAAGGGATGGCAGAGCGGCGGCGCCGAGCGCCGCGGCACCTTCTGCCCATGAGACCGTCCAGGGAGCAGACCATGACGACCCGCACGCCGATTGCCTGCCGCAACGCTCCTCCTTGCCACGCTGCTCGCCGCGCCCGCCCTCGCGGCCGCGCCGCCGGACGCCCTGAACTACCAGGGGGTGCTGCGCAACGCGCAGGACCAGCCGCTCAGCGGCAGTTACAGCATGGTCTTCCACTTCTATCCGTCCTCGACCGGCGGCACCGAGCTGATGCGCGACGAGCACCTCGCGGCCGGCAGCGGCGCCGTCTCCGTGACGGGCGGGCAGTTCAGCGCGACCCTCTGCGGCGGGACGGTCCAGGACGGTCCGGCAACCGGTCCCAGCGAGCCCTACACCAGCTGCGAGAAGCTGTTCCGGGACTTCGGCGCGGTCTTCATGGAGGTCGAGGTCCGCAACGGCGCGACGCCGGAGCTGCTGGCCCCGCGCGTGCGCGTCGTGTCGGCCGCCTACGCGCTGAGCGCGAGCCATGCCAACAGCGCAGACGACGCCGGCACGGTGGACGGGAAGGACGGCGGGACGTTGCTCGACACGTCGATCATCGGGCCAGGTGAAAGCGGGATCGCTCGAGATCGCCGGCCTGCTCATCACCGACCTGGACATGGTAACACCTCATCTGCGTACGGGGCGACTCCGACGGCCTCGTTGGGAAGTTCTCCTCCTTCTATTCAATACGACTGCCGGCGGCTCTTCCTGGTCAGCGATGGGTTGCGGGACGGGTTCCTGTTCAGTGCCGACCGGCTCGGGCGACTTCGAGTTTCTGAACACCGAGGGAACGAAGAACGACCCGGTGACGCTCCAGGTCCGCGATACCACAGCTACGCTCATCACGACCACTGACTTCGCCGACACGAAGCGCTCGCTGACCCTGAGGACGAACCCCGCCGGCAATGGGGCGCGGATCGTGATCCCGGCGAGCACCGAGGCAGGGATGCAGTTTCACGGTCCGAACAGCTTCGAGTTCTACGACTCCGTGGTTTCCTCGAACCCTGCCGTGGCCACCCTGGGAGCGTCCACGGGGGACCTCATGATCAAGGGCGACCTGCTCGTCACCGGGGCGAACATCGACGGGGGCACCGGGGCGAGCCTCCAGGTCTTCTCCGACGGCAATTTCCGCCCGCGCTCGAACTCCGGCATCAAGCAGATGATCGACTTCGACAACACCTCCGGGTCCTTGCAGTTCGAGTGGTTCGCCAACGGCGCCGAGGCCGCCGCCAACAAGCTCGCGGACCTGTCGGAGACCGGCAACCTGCGGATCCACGGCACCCTGTCCCAGAACGTCGCCTTCGACCTCGCCGAGACGTTCCTCGCGACCGGGCCGGTCGAGCCGGGCGACCTCGTCGCCGTCGACCCGGCGCGCCCCAACGCGATCGTCAGGACCCACGGCGCCGGCGACCCGCTCGTCCTCGGCGTCGTCAGCGCGCGGCCCGGCGTCGTGCTCGGCAGCGCCCCGTTCGACGCCGACGCGCTCGGCCGGACCTGGGGCGAGGCGGCGCAGCAGGCCTTCCTCGCGCAGCGCGAGGCGCTCGCCGCGGAGGTCGTCGCGGCCGACCCCTCGCTCGCCTCCGCGGCCGAGTTCGGCGGGCCCGAGGAGACCGCGCAGCGGATCGAGGAGCTGGCGCTCGAGCGGTTCCACGCCCGGGCCACGGCGCCGGTCGCGCTCGCGGGCCGCGTCCCGGTCAAGGTCGACGCGCGCTACGGGGCGATCGCCGCGGGCGACCCGCTCACCCCGAGCCCGCTCCCGGGGATCGCGATGAAGGCCGTCGCGCCGGGCCCAATCATCGGAACCGCGCTGCAGCCGCTCGCTTCCGGCTCGGGGAGGATCCTGGCGTTCGTGCACCGCGGCTGGTACGGCGGGAACGGTGCGACGTCCGCCGCCGGAGAGGCTCCGCTGGCAGCGCGATCCGCCGACGCCGCCGGGACCTCCGCCGCACCGCTCGCCGTCCAGGTCGCGTTCGCGACGCCACCCGCGGCCGCCGCACCGGCCGCCGCTCCGTCCGCCGCCCCGCCCGCCGCCATCGCCGACGCCGTCCCGCACAGCATCGCGATCGCCGTCGACGAGACCGTCGAGGCCGGGGACGTCGTCGCCAACGACGCCTTCCGCCCCGGCTCGATCGCCCGCGCCCGCGCCGCGGCCGACCCCGGCGTGCTGGGCATCGTCGCCGGCGAGCCCGGCACCGCGTGGAGCGGCCGCGCGCCGCTCGCGCTCGCCGGGTCGATCGTGGCCTGCAAGGTGGACGCCTCGTTCGCGCCGATCCGCGCCAACGCCCTGCTCGTCGCCTCGCCGACGCCGGGCGCCGCGATGGCCGCGCCGGACGGGGCCGCGCCCGGCACGATCCTGGGCAAGGCGATCGACCCGCTCGACGCGGGGCTGGGCACGATCCGCGTGCTGGTGATGACGCAGTAGCAGGAGGGGAGAGGCGGTCGAGTCGCGGCTACAGCCGCGCCTCGACCGCCTTGATCACCGTCTCGACCACCTTGGCCCGCGCCCAGAGCTTGTCGTCCGCCTCGACCACGGTCCACGGCGCGTGCGTCGTGCTGGTCTGGCGCAGCATGTCGGTCACCGCCGCCAGGTAGGGCGGCCACTGGGCGCGGTTGCGCCAGTCCTCCTCGGTGATCTTGTGGCGCCGCAGCGGCGACTGCTCGCGGCGGCGGAAGCGCGCGAGCTGCTCCTCCGGCGAGATGTGCAGCCAGAACTTGACGACCACCGTCTTGTGCGTCACCAGCGACCGCTCGAACTCGTTGATCTCCTGGAAGGCGCGGCCCCACTCGGTCTGGGCCGCGAACCCCTCGACCCGCTCGACCAGCACCCGCCCGTACCAGGAGCGGTCGAAGATCGCCCAGTGGCCGTCCTTCGGGATCTCGCTCCAGAAGCGCCAGAGGTAGTGGTGCGCCTTCTCGGTCGCGGTCGGGGCGGCGAACGGCACGACCTGGTAGCCGCGCGGATCGAGCGACTCGGTCAGCCGGCGGATCGCGCCCCCCTTCCCCGCGGCGTCCCAGCCCTCGAAGACGATCACCACCGGCAGGCGCTTCGTGTAGCAGAGGAACTCCAGCTCGCGGAGCCGCGCCTGGCCCTTCTTCAGCCGCTTGGCGTACTCGTCGCGCTCGAGGCGCCGCGACAGGTCGGCCCGCGCCAGCGGCGAGTCCTTCGGGATGACCGGCGGCGCCTTGAGCGGGTCGGCGGCGACGATCGGCTTCAGCTTCTTGCCCGCCACCGGGGCGTCGGGCAGCTCCTCCGGCGTCGGGGCGTGGATCCCGCGCTGCTCGAGCGCGCGGCGCATCGCGTCCGCGACCGCGGACAGCACCCTCACGCGGCGGTGATTCTCGTCCTCCGCCTCGATCAGCGTCCACGGGCCGCGATGCGTGTTGGTGCGGGCCAGCATCTCCTCGGCCAGGGCCAGCCGCCGCGGGTAGTTGCGCTGCCGCTTCCAGTCCTCGTCGGAGACGCGCCAGCGCTGCGTCTCGTCCTTGGCCCAGGCCTTGAGCCGGCGCTTCTGCTCGTCCGGACCGATGTGCAGCCAGCACTTCACGATCGCGGTGCCGTCCTCGACGAGCTGCCGCTCGAACTCGTCCACCGCCTGCAGCTCTCGCTCCCAGCGCGCGGCGTCGATCGTCCCCTCGTCGCGCTGGTTCCAGAGCAGGTAGTACCAGGAGCGGTCGAAGACCGCGATCCGGCCGCGGGGCGGGGTGCAGCGCCAGAAGCGCCACTGCCAGGGCCTCAGCCGGTCCTCCTCGGACGAGGCGTGGGTCACGTGGACGCGCGTCGCCCGCGGGTCGAGGTGGTGGACGAGCTGGCCGATCGAGTCGCCGCGCCCCGAGGCGAACCAGCCCTCGAAGAGGACCAGCACGGGGATGTCGTGCTCGAAGACGGCCCGCTGCAGGATCGGCAGCTCGAGCTCCAGGCGGTCCATCGCCTCGCGGAAGGCCTTGTTCCCCAGCCGCGCCTTCAGGTCCAGCGTCTCGAGCATCGGCGGCGCTCTCCGGGGGCCGCGGCCCCCTGCTGCACAATCTAGTGGACTCCGCCCCCGAATGGGGACGGGCCGGGGCGGGCGCGGTACACTTCGGACACTATCTTGGGATGCAGGGGAAGGGACGGGTCGTGAGGCTTGAAGGTCGTTCCGCGGCGCGGCCGGGCCCGGCCGGCGCCGTCCTGGCGCTGCTGCTGGCGGCCCCCCTGCTGCCCGCCTGCTCGGTCCAGAAGATGGCCGCCGACCGCCTCGGCGCCGCCCTGGCCTCGGGCAACTCGGCCTACGCCACGGACGACGACCCGGAGCTGGTCGGCGACGCCCTGCCGTTCGCGCTGAAGACGATCGAGAGCCTGCTGGCGATCTCGCCCGAGAACCCCGACCTGCTGCTCTCCGCGGCCAGCGGCTTCACGCAGTACAGCTACGCCTACCTGCAGTCCGAGGCCGACTACGTCGAGGCCACCGACCTGCCGCGGGCGACCCACCTGCGCGGGCGGGCGACCCGGATGTACGAGCGCGCCCTCGGCTACGGCCAGCGCGGGCTCGAGGCCCGGCACCCCGGCTTCACGGCCGAGTTGCGCCGCGACCCCGCCGCCGCGCTGGCGAAGACGACCGCGAAGGACGTCCCGCTGCTGTACTGGACCGGCGCGGCCTGGGCCGCGGCGATCGCGAGCGCCAAGGACGACTCGGAGCTGTCGGCCGACCTGCCGACGGTCGAGGCGATCATGACCCGCGCGCGGACTCTCGACCCCGGCTACGGCGACGGCGCGATCTGGGACTTCTTCATCAGCTACGACGGCGGCCGCCCGGCCGCGGCCGGCGGCTCGCCGGCGAAGGCGCGCGATGCCTTCGACAAGGCGGTGGCCGCGTCCGGCGGGAAGCGCGCGGCACCGTACGTGAGCTACGCCGAGACCGTGTCGATTTCGACCCAGGACCGCAGGGAGTTCGCGACGCTGCTCGAGACCGCGCTGGCGATCGACCCCGACGCCGCCCCCGAGCAGCGGCTGGCCAACCTGATCGCCCAGAAGCGCGCACGCTGGCTGCTCGCGCGCCAGGACGAGCTCTTCCTCGAGTGACGCAACAAAGGAACGACCCGATGCTGCCGTTCTCCATCCGGACCGCCGCCCGCACCGCCGCGCTGCTCGCGGCGCTGCTCTCGCTTCCCGTCGCCTCCGCCCAGACCGTGATCAAGATGGCGACGCTCGTGCCGCAGGGCTCGTCCTGGCACCAGGCGCTGCAGGAGATGGCCGCCGAGTGGCAGAAGATCTCCGGCGGAAAGGTCACGGTGCGGCTCTACCCCGGGGGCGTCGCCGGGGACGACAGCGACGTCATCCGCAAGATGCGCCTGGGAACCCTCAACGGCGCGCTCGTCACCGGCACCGGGCTGCAGGACGTCGACCGCAGCGTGCTCGCGCTGCAGATCCCGATGGCCTACGCCGACTACTCCGAGTTCGACTGCGCGCTGGAGAAGGTCGGCCCGGCGATCGAGCAGACGCTCGAGGCGCGCGGCTTCGTGCTGCTCGGCTGGACCGACGGCGGATTCGTCCACTTCTTCGCCAAGTCGCCGGTGCGCGTTCCCGACGACCTGAAGAAGCAGAAGCTGTTCGTCTGGGCCGGCGACGACCTGCTCGTCGAACTGTGGAAGAAAGCGGGCTTCAACCCGATCCCGCTCCCGTCCACCGAGATCTCGACCGCGCTCCAGACCGGGCTGGTCACCGTGGTCCCCGCTCCACCGCAGGCCGCGGTCCTGCTGCAGTGGTACAACCAGGCCAAGAACATGACCGACATCAACTGGGGAATCCTCGTCGGCGGGATCGTCGTCTCCAAGGACGCCTGGGAGAAGATCCCGGCCGAGTTCCGCCCGGCGCTCAAGGAGTCGGCCCGCAGGACCGCGCGGCGGCTGGCCGAGCTGACGCGGGAGACGGAGCCGAAGGACATCGAGGCGATGACCAAGCGCGGGCTCACCGTGGTGAAGCTCGACGCGGCCGCGCTGCAGCAGTGGCGCGCGATCGCCGAGGGGGTCTACCCGACGATCCGCGGGAAGTTCATCCCGGCGGAGGCGTTCGACGCCGGGCTCAAGGCCCGCGACGCCTGCCGCGCGGCCGCCAAGGCCCCCGCGCGTTGAGCGTACGGCACGCCATCGCGCGCTCCGGGGAGTGGCTGCTCGCCGCGCTCTTCCTGCTGCTCGCGCTGCTGCCGCTGATCGACATGCTCGGCCGGCCGCTGGCCGGCTTCCACGTCCCCGGCTCGGCGAGCTACGTTCACCAGCTGACCTTCTACCTGACCTTCCTCGGCGGCCTCGTCGCGACCTGGGCCCGCAAGCAACTGACGCTCTCGACCGCCGAGCTGCTGCCGGAGGGGAAGGTCGCGGGGCGCGGCGCACGTCCTGGCGGGCGCGGCCGCGGCGGTCGTCTGCGCCGTCCTGACCTACGGGGGCCTCGGGGTCGTGATGGCGGAGCGCGAGCTCGGGAACACGCTGTCGTTCGGGCTTCCCCAGTGGGTCGGCGAGCTGGTGATGCCGTGCGGCTTCGGGGCGATGGCGCTCTCCTTCGCCTGGATGGCGGCGCCCCGCTGGCGCGGCCGGCTCGTGGCCTTCGGCGCGGCCGGCGCGGTCTTCCTGCTGGCCTTCGTCCAGCCGGCGGCGCCGATCGTCTGGCTGCTGGGGGCGATGCTGCTCGCCGCGCTGCTGCTCGGGATGCCGGTCTTCGCCGCGATGGCCGGCTTCGCGGCGCTCTTCTTCTGGAAGGACCAGGTCCCCGTCTCGGCGGTGACGGCCGAGATCTACCGCCTGGTCGCCTCGCCGACCCTCCCCGCGATCCCGCTCCTGACCGCCACCGGCTTCGTGCTCGCGGAGACGAAGGCGGCCGAGCGGCTGGTGCGGTTCTTCCGCGCGCTGTTCGGCTGGATGCCGGGGGGCGTGGCGGTGCTGGTCGCCGCGGTCTGCGCGCTGTTCACCGCCTTCACCGGCGGCTCCGGCGTGACGATCATCGCGCTCGGCGGCCTGGTGCTGCCGATCCTGCTCAAGGACGGCTACCCCGAGCGCTTCTCGCTGGGCCTCGTCACCGCGTCGGGGAGTCTGGGGCTGCTGTTCCCGCCGTCGCTGCCGGTGATCCTCTACAGCGTCGTGGCCAAGGTCCCGGCCGACCAGCTCTTCATCGGCGGGCTGATCCCCGGCTTCCTGCTGCTGGTGCTGGTCGCGGCCTACGGGCTCTTCGTGGGCGGGCGGGTCGGCGCGGAGCGCCAGGGCTTCTCGGCGCGGGAGCTGCTCGCGGCGACCGCGCAGGCCGGGTGGGAACTGTCCGTCCCGGTCCTGATGATCGTCCTGTTCGCGACCGGCATCGCCTCCCTGCTCGAGACGGCGGCCTTCGCCTTCGCCTACACCGTCTTCTTCGCCTGCTTCGTGCAGCGCGACCTGTCGTTCCTCGGCGACCTGCCGAAGGTCCTGACCAAGGCCGCGGCGCTGGTCGGCGCGGTGCTGATCCTCCTGGCCAGCGCGCTGGGGCTGACCTCCTGGCTGGTCGACGCGCAGATCCCCGACGCGCTGCTGGCCTGGGTGCAGGCGCACGTCTCCTCGCCGCTCGTCTTCCTGCTCGTGCTGAACGTCGTGCTGCTGGTGCTGGGGAGCGTGCTCGAGATCTTCTCGGCGATCGTCGTCCTGACGCCGCTGGTCGTGCCGCTCGGGGTGGCGTTCGGGATCCATCCGATCCACCTCGGCGTGATCTTCCTCGCCAACCTCGAGCTGGGGTTCCTCTTCCCGCCGGTCGGGCTGAACCTGTTCCTCTCGTCGTCGCGCTTCAACAAGCCGATGACGGTGCTCTACCGCGCGGTCATTCCCTTCCTGATCATCCTGGCGATCGGCGTCCTGCTGATCACCTACGTGCCGTGGATGTCGCTCGGGCTGCTCGAGATGATGGGGCGGAGCTAACCCGATGTCGACACCTGAAGGTACCGAACCGCGCGGCCGGCTGACCTACGCCGACTACGCGAGCCTCCCCGACGACGGGCGTCGCTACCAGCTCGTCGAGGGGGAACTGGTCGTGATGGCTTCGCCCAACACCCGGCATCAACTGATCGTCGGGGAGATCTACCACCGCCTCCGGCTGCACGTGGACGCCGCCCGTATCGGCCGCGTGATGGTCGCGCCGCTCGACGTCGTCCTCGACGACCACAACGTGCTGCAGCCCGACGTGCTCTTCGTGTCGACCGAGCGCCGCGGGGTCGTGGTGCCGCAGAACCTGCGGGGTGCGCCCGACCTCTGCGTCGAGGTCCTGTCGCCGGGGACCGAGCGCCTCGACCGCGTCCGCAAGCTCGAGCTCGTACGCGCGCTTCGGGGTCCCCCACTACTGGATCGTCGATCTCGACGCCCGCACCATCGAGGAGTACCTGCGAGCGGACGAGGTCTTTCGCGTACGGAGCGTCACCTCGTTCGATGACGCCTTCCGGCCCGCGCTCTTCCCTTCGTTCGAGCTTTCCCTGTCCGCCGTGGCGCTGCCGGAGTAGCGCCGGCTAGGACGCCGCCGGCGCCGGCATCAGGAGGTCCAGCACGAGCTTCCAGCCCTCCCCGGGCGTGCGGCGCCAGGCGCGCAGGAACCAGCCGCGCTCCGGCTTCTCCCCGGTGGTTTCCCAGGCGCCGTAGGTGTAGCCCAGGTCGTTGCTGGCCGCTGCGCCGCTGCCTTCCACCTTCCAGCTCGACAGCGCACGCCCGGCGGCGACCGCTTTGACGATCGCCTTCCGCCCGGTGATCAGTCCCGTCTCCTCGCGCAGCGCGCGCGCGTCATCGTCGAGGAACTCGGAGTAGGCCGCGGCGATCCCCCGTCCGCCCGCGACCGCGAGGAACCGCGCTTCCATCGCCTCGAGCGACATGACGCGCACCGCGTCGTCCTTCGCCGGGTCGGCCACCGAGGCCGGGTACGCGGCTTTCGCGTCGACGCGGCCGAGATCCGGCGCAGGGCCGCCGGACGAGATTCCACCATCCGCCGCGAATCGGAAGCTGCCGTCCGGCTGCCGGATCCAGATCGTCGCGAACCAGCCGTGGGCCGGCGGGGCGGCGGCGGCACCCGGTGCTCCGGCGGCCGGCGCAGCGCTCGCGCTCTCACCCGGCTTCCCCGCCGCGTCGAAGAGCCACGGCCCGGTCGTGAAACCGAGGTCGCCGGCGCGCGAGACGGCGGCGAAGGCGGGCCGCCAGCGCAGCACGCCGGGCCGCTGCGGGCGGTCCTTCCAGAAGGTCTTCCCGTTCACCGGTCCCGGCTGGAACAGCACGCCGTCGTCGGCGAGGAACGCGAGGAACGCGTCCTTCGAGCCGCGCGTCTCGCCGGCGTGCGCGAAGGCCAGTTCGGTGCCGACCAGCTCGCGCCAGGCGGCGTCGCGATCCGGGACGGCCGCGCCGGCCGCGCCCCAGCCGGCGGCGAGCAGCGCCAGCACGATTCCCGCCGCCTTCGCGGCATCCGTGGCCGCCACGAGCGTGGCCGAGAGCAGGATCACGGTTCTCATCGCGGCATCTTAGTCGCCCCGCTGCGCCCGGGCGAGATGTTCCGGCATCCGTCGGCTCCCGGATGGAGATGAGCACCCCGGGCCCGGCCCGGGCCCGGGGGCGAAGCGATTCACTCGAGGCTCCAGCGCGTCGACGGGGCCGCGGCGTGGAGCGTGACCTGACCGCTGCGCCGGTAGACGTACTCGGAGGCGCCGCCCGCAGCCTGGGCGACCTGCACGCCCGGGAGGTGGAGCAGCCCCGCCTCGTCGCGGTACAGGACGAACCCGGGACCGCCCGTGGAGGGATCGCGGAAGATCAGCGCGACCCGCCGGCCATCGATCGTGACGGCCCAGAGGTGGCGCGACGAAGCGGTCCTTTCGAGCTCGAGCAGGCCTGCGGGATAGACCTGCCCGCCGACGGCGATCGGACCGTCGGTGCGCACGGCCTGGTGCCCCCCGCCGGCGAGCGCCGTGCCGCCGAGCGCGAGCGCTGCCACGAGCGTGAGCGCAAGCACCGCGAGCATCCTTGCCGAGTGCGAGCTGTTGCGACCGGTGCGGTTCATGAGCCCCCCCTTCGGGCCCGGTCCGCTCCAGGTTGACTCGGGCGTCCTGGCCCACCCGAGTGACTGCAAGCGCAGTGCCAGCGGCGACCGACACTGGGAGGCTGTTGCGGGAAGGGATCGTCCCGTCCAGCCACTGAGGGGACGCGACGATCCCCTTCCTCTCGATCCCAGGTCGGCGCGGCCCGCGCGGATGGGGTTACCAGGCCCCGCGCCGCGGATCGCCCGGCAGGTCGGCCAGCAGCACCTCGACCGCCTTCGCCAGCTGCGCGTCGTCGGCCGCGGCCATGTCCTGCGCCGGAGGCTGCTCGACTGCAACGTCGGGCACGGCACCGTTGTTCTCCATGTTCACGCCCGTCCCGGCGACGTACCAGCCGCGCGTCGGCAGGCGGACCAGCGCCCCGTCGAGCACCTGCGTGCCGCCGGTCGAGATCACCGCGCCGAAGGTCGGCCACCCGACCACCTTGCCGCGACCGAGCGTCTTGAAGGCGTGGGAGAAGATCTCGGCGTTGGAGTAGGACTCGTCGTTGCAGACCGTGACCGCCGGCCGGGTCCAGGCCGCGAGCGGCAGCCGCTCCTGCGCGTAGGCCTTGACCTCCTTCGAGGCATCGCGCTCGACGGTCCAGGCGTGGCGCTTCACGTTGAGCACCGCCATCAGGTAGTCGGTCGTCCAGCCGCCGCCATTGTTGCGGACGTCGATCACCAGCCCCTCCCTGCCGTGCGCGGCGGCGTAGAGGTCGCGCTCGAACTCCTCGAACGACGGCATGTCCATCGCCGGGATGTAGAGGTAGCCCAGCCGGCCGCCCGAGAGCTGCTCGACCAGCGCGCGGCGCTGCCGGACCCAGGCGTCGCGGCGCCACTCCTGCTGCTGCGCGAACGGGACCGGGATGACGACCGCGGCCCGCTCCTTGCCGTCGGCGCCGAGGATCGTCAGCGGGACCCGCTGCCCGACGGTGTCGGCGAAGAGCGCGTAGACGTCCTGGTCGGCGCGCACCTTCTGGCCGCCGACGGCGAGGATCCGGTCGCCCGGCACCAGGGCGACGTCGACCCGCGCCGCCGGCGAGTCGGGCAGGACCTCCCGCACGCGGATCCCGGGCCCGCCGGCCGCGGCGTCGAAGAGCGCGCCGATGAAGCCGGTCGTCTCGCCCCCGACGGCGCCCGCCGGGCCGCCGCCCTGCGGCCGGTAGCCCATGTGCGACGCGTTCAGCTCGTCGAGCATCAGGTTCATCACGTCGGCGAAGTCCTCGGGGGTCGAGGCCGCGAGCGCCCAGGGCCGGTACTTCTCGCGCTGCGCCGGCCAGTCGACGCCGTGGAACTGCGGGTCGTAGAAGTTCTCGTCGAGCGCGCGCCAGGCCTCGTCGACGACCGCGCCGCGCAGCGCGGGCAGGTCGACTTCGTAGCGTGCCGCGAACGGCAGAGGATCGCCCGCCTTGCCGTCGAGCGCGACGCGGCCGAGCGTCCCCTTGCCGTCCAGGAAGAAGAGCGTCGTCCCCTTCTCGTCCGGCTCGATCACCGACGGCGCGCGGCCGCCGGTCGTGAGCCGCTTCTGGTCCTTGCCGTCCCAGCGGACCGAGTAGAGATCGCGCTCGGCCTCGACCTCCGCGGTGAAGACGATCCGCTTGCCGCCGTCCGCGAAACCGGGCGCCCCCTCGTCCCCCTTCAGCTCCGTCACCGGCTCGGCGCGCTCCCAGAGCCGCTCGAAGTCGATCGTCACGGCCGGGAGCTTCTTCGTCTTTCTTCTCGGCGGACTTCCCGGCCGTCTTCCCGCCATCGCCTTGCCACCCTTCTTCTCATCCGCCGCCTTCCGGGCCTCCTTCTCGCTCGCGTCCTTGTCGTCCTTCTTCGGCTCCGGCTTGTCGTTCCAGACCTTGAGCCACTCCTCCGGCGTGCGCTCGTCGTCGGCGCGCGTCAGCCAGACCGACCAGACGTCGAGCGTGCTGGCGTGGCGGCGGGAGAGCCAGATCAGCCTCCGGCCGTCGGGCGACCAGGCCGGGGCGAGGTCGTTGTCGGGGTGCCGGCTGACGTTGTAGGGCTCGCCCCCCGCGAGCGGCAGGACGAAGACCTCGCTGTTGGCGTTCTCGTCCTCCTGCGCGTAGGCGATGAACTTCCCGTCCGGCGACCAGGCGACCTGGGGCGCGCTGAAGTGCGTGAAGAGCACGCGCGCGTTACCGCCGTCGGCGTCGGCAACGACCAGCTCCCCGCGTCCGCGCACGAAGAGCAGCTGCTTGCCGTCGGGCGAGAACTCGGGCGCGCGCTCGTGAGCCGGCGTGGCCGTCAGCGCCGTCACCGGGAACTCGAAGCTCTCGGTCCAGTCCTTCGCGTCGTCGGCGCGGCGCGCCGCGAACAGGTCGAGGTTGCCGGTCCGCGCCGAGGCGAAGACGAGCGTCTTGCCGTCGGGACTCCAGGCCGGGTCCTGCTCGCGCTCCGGGGTGGCGGTGACACGCACCGTCGGCGGCGCCGCGATCTCCTGGTCGTCCTTGGAGCGGACGGCGGTGACGAAGACGTCCCCCCCGACGACGAAGGCGATCCGCTTGCCGTCGGGCGAGAGGGCCATGTCGGAGGCGCCGTCCTTCGCCGTCTTCCGCTCGAGCGTGTTGACCCGCGCGTCGGCGGGCAGGTCGATCGTCAGCTTCTTCGGCGTGCCGCCGGCGGGCGCGACGGTCCAGATCGCGTCCTCGAACTCGTAGGCGACCAGCGAACCGTTCGCCGCCGCGCGCGGGAACCGGACGTCGGAGCCGTCGTGGGCCGTCAGCGCGCGCGGGGCGGTACTGCCGTCGGCCGGGACGGTGAAGACGTTCTTGCGCCCGTTCCGGGCCGAGAGGAACACCACCTGGTCCGCGGCGGTCCAGGTCGGGGCGTCGTCGTCGCCGTCGAAGGCCGCCAGGCGGCGGTACGAACCGTCGGTCTCGCGCACCCACAGTTCGCGGTTCGCCGAGCCGCGGTAGCCGCGGCGCGTCCAGGGGGTTCCGCCGCGCACGAAGACGGCGCGCTCGCCGTCCGGGGCGATCGACGCGCTGTGGCCCAGCGCCGACTGCCAGGTCGCCGCCGTGCCGCCGGTCACCGGGACGACGTAGAGCACCGGCATGCGCGAGACCGCCTCGTCGCGCCGCGAGGCGAAGATCACGCTCTTCCCGTCCGGCGTGAAGTCCACCGGGATGTCGCCGTTCGAGGCCCAGGTCAGCCGCACCGGCGCACTCGAGCCGTCGGCCGCGACGACGAAGACGTCGGCGTTGCCGTAGCGGTCAGAAGCGAAGGCGATCGACTTCCCGTCGCGCGACCAGACCGGGAAGCGGTCGTAGGCCGGATGGACCGTAAGCCGCCGCGCCGCCCCGCCGGCCGCCGGCACGATCCAGATGTCTCCCTGCCAGGAGAAGGCGATCGCGGTCCCGTCCGGCGACGGTGCGGGGTGCCGCGGGAGCTTCGCCTCGACGGCCAGGACGGGGAGGGCGACGAGACCGACGAGAGCGGACAGGACGAGGAGCAGGGGCAGGGCGCGGCGCATGGGGGAGTCCTCGGGGCGGGGCCCGCGGGCGGCCGCGGGCCGGGCAGATGGCGGGAAGCCTACCCGCCTCCGGGGACCCGGCGCATCCCCGCGGCCCCGGGGGCCGCCGCGGGACGCCCGCAGCCGGCCCCGCCGAGCCTTGGCGCCCGCCGCGCCCGCCGTGGGAGACTCCCCGCCCGGAGGACCGTGATGACCATGAAAGACCTGGTGCGTGCCGCCGCGCCCGCCCTGATCGCCGGGGCGCTCGGCCAGGGCCGCGCCCTCGCCTTCACCGCCGAGACCTATACCCTGCCCAACGGCATGACCGTGATCCTCCACCAGGACCGCCGGCTGCCGCAGGTCGCGATCAACATCTGGTACGCGGTCGGCTCCAAGGACGAGGCGCCGGGGCGCAGCGGCTTCGCGCACCTGTTCGAGCACCTGATGTTCATGGGCACGCACCGCGTGCCGGGCAACCAGTTCGACGTGCTGATGGAGTCGGGCGGCGGGGCCAACAACGCCTCGACCAGCAACGACCGGACCAACTACTACTCGTGGGGCCCGTCGTCGCTCCTGCCGACGCTGCTGTGGCTCGACGCCGACCGCCTGGAGGAGCTGGGCGACGCGATGACGCAGCAGAAGCTCGACCTGCAGCGCGACGTCGTGCGCAACGAGCGGCGCCAGACGGTCGAGAACGCGCCCTACGGCATCGCCGAGCTGATCCTGCCGGAGGCGATGTACCCGCCGGGCCACCCCTACCACCACCCGGTGATCGGCAGCCACGAGGACCTGGAGGCGGCGACGCTGCAGGACGTCAAGGACTTCTTCGCGGCCTACTACGTCCCCGGCAACGCCTCGCTCGTGGTCGCCGGCGACTTCGACCCGGCGGCGATGAAGGCGCTGATCGCGAAGACCTTCGGCGCGATCCCCGCGAAGCCGCTGCCCGAGCACCGCGAGGCGCCGCCGATCGTGCTGGAGCGCGAGGTGCGGCGGCTGGCGACCGACAAGGTCGAGAACGGCAAGCTCTTCCTGGTCTGGCCCGGTCCGAAGCCGATGACGACCGGCGCCGCGAACCTCGACCTCGTCGCGCGCGTCCTGGCCGACGGCAGCTCGAGCCGGCTGGTCAAGCGGCTGGTGCTCGACCTCGAGCTGGCGCAGAACGTCGACGTCTATTTCGACGAGCTGGAGCTGGGCGGGGAGTTCCACATCCACGTCCTGGCGAAGCCCGGCGCCGACCTCGAGGCGATCAAGCGCGAGACGCTGGCGGTGCTGGCCGGACTGCAGGAGGCGGGCCCGACCGCGGCCGAGCTGCAGCGCGCCCAGGCGATGGAGGAGACCGCGTTCCGGCGGCGCTCCGAGGACCTCAACCGCCGCGCCGACATGCTCAACCGCTACTATTACTTCTACGGCACGCCCGACGGCTTCGAGCGCGACCTGGCGCGCTACCGTGCGGCGACCGCGGACAGCGTGCGCGACGCGGCGCGCGCGCTGGGCGAGGGACGGGTCGACCTGCGGATCGTCCCGGTCGGCGCGACGTCGGCCGAGAACGCGCTCGACACGCGGCCGGGTCCCGCGCCGGCCGGCGCCTTCACGCCCCCCGCGCCGCAGGAATTCAAGCTGGCCAACGGGGCGAGCGTGGCGTTCGTGCCGGTCCCCGGCGCGGGCCTGTTCACGGGCCGCGCGATCTTCGACGGCGGCGAGCGGGCGGTCCCGGCCGAGCGAGGCCGGGCTGACGCCGCTGCTGGCGACGCTGCTGACCTCGGGCGCCGGCGGGACGCGACGCGTCGCAGTTCGCCGACGCGGTCGCAGTCGCTCGGGGCCTCGATCGCCGCCGAGGGGAGCCGCCACGTGCTGGTCGCCGGCGTCTCCGGCCTCTCGTCGAACCTGGGGCCGACACTCGACCTGTTCGCCGACGCGTTGCTGCGCCCGGCATTGACGGAGGCCGACTTTGCGCGGGAGAAGTCGCTCGCACTGGCGCGGATCGGCGCGCGCGCCGAGCGGCCGACGCAGGTCGCGCAGCTCGTCGCGCTGGCCGGGCTGTTCGGCCCGGACGACCTGCGCGGCCGCCCGGCCGACGGCAGTGCGAAGTCGGTCGGGGCGCTGACGCTCGCGGAGGTGAAGGCCGCGTACCCGGCGCTGGTCAACCCGGCGCGGGCGCGCTTCGTCTTCGCGGGCGACCTCGACCCGGCGGCGCTCAAGACTGCGCTCGAGGCGCCGCTTCGGGACCGGCGAAGCCGGCCGCGGGGACGGCCGTGCCGCCGGCGCGTCCGGCGCCGGTCGCTTCGGGCCCCGGCCATCGCATCCTGCTCGTCGACCGCCCCGGCGCGCCGCAGACCGTGATCCTGCTCGCCCGCCCGGTCGCCCCCGTCGACGAGACCAGCCGCGGCCGGCGCGCGATCCTCAACACGCTCTTCGGCGGCAGCTTCACCTCGCGCCTCAACCAGAACCTGCGCGAGGACAAGGGGTACACCTACGGCGCGCGCAGCCAGTTCTCGCAGGACGGGGCGCAGCCGCTGCTCGTTGCGTCCGCTTCGGTCCAGACCGAGGTGACCGCGGCGGCGCTCGGCGAGTTCAAGAAGGAGTTCGCGGGGCTGGCCTCGGGCAACGTCACGGCCGAGGAGTTCTCCAAGGCGCGCGAGACGGCGCGGCACGACCTGGTCGAGGCGATCGCCACGACCTCCGCCACGGCCGAGGTCTTCGGCGGCTTCATCGTCCAGGAGCGGCCGCTCGACGCGCTGGCCCGGCAGCTGGCCGCGCTCGACGGGGCGACGCTCGAGGCAGTCAACGCCGACGCGCGCTCGGGGCTCTTCGACTGGAGCGCGCTGACCGTGGTGCTGGTCGGCGACGCGGCGGCGATCGTCCCGCAGCTCGAGAAGGCCGGGTTCGGGGCGCCGCAGCGGGTCGATCTGGAGGGGCGGCCGCGCTGAGGGCGCGGCCGCTTCCCCACCGCCGTCCATGGCCTTTCGAGCTGTCCGGGTTATCATGGGTTTCTCGACCGCGTTCGACTGAGGCGCGGACGGCGGGCATTAAATTCGCTTTGTTTTCGCCGCCGACGGAGTCCGGATGGTGAAGTCCCCCCTGAAACGCCTGCGCCTGAAGGGGAAGTCGCTCCTCCCGATCGTCCAGGGGGGAATGGGGGTGGGCGTCTCCTCCCACCGCCTGGCCGGGGCCGTGGCCCGCGAGGGGGCGGTCGGGACGATCGCCAGCATCGACCTCCGGCACCACCACCCCGACCTCCTCGCCACGACGCGCGACTGTCGCGACCAGGTGCGGATCGACGCCGCGAACAAGGTCGCCCTCGACCGGGAGATCCGCGCCGCGCGCGCGGTCGCCGGCGGCGAGGGGCTGGTGGCGGTCAACGTGATGAAGGCGGTGACCTGCCACGCCGAGCTGGTCCGCCAGTCCTGCGAGAGCGGGGCGGACGCGATCGTGATGGGAGCCGGGCTGCCGCTCGACCTCCCCGAGCTGACCGCGGACCACCCCGAGGTCGCGCTGGTCCCGATCCTCTCCGACGCGCGCGGCATCGCCGTGCTGGTCAAGCGCTGGCTGCGCCGGAACCGCCTGCCGGACGCGATCGTGATCGAACACCCGCGCTACGCCGGTGGCCACCTGGGAGTGGCGCGCGCCGAGGACGTCGGCGAGGAGCGCTTCGACTTCGCGCGCGTGCTCGAGTCGGCGTTCGAGCTGTTCAAGGAGCTGCGGATCGAGCGCGAGGCGATCCCGCTGATCCCGGCCGGCGGGATCAACTCGCACGAGAAGATCGCGGCGCTGCTCGAGCTGGGCGCGTCCGCGGTGCAGGTCGGCACGCCGTTCGCGGTGACCGCGGAGGGGGACGCGCACCCGAACTTCAAGCGCGTGCTGGCCCGCGCGCGGCCGGACCAGATCATCACCTTCATGAGCGCCGCCGGGCTCCCGGCCCGCGCCGTGCTCACGCCGTGGCTGGAGCGCTACCTCGAGATGGAGTCGCGGCTGCAGGATCGCGCCGGCCGCTTCCGGGACCGCTGCACCTCGGCCTTCAACTGCCTGTCCCACTGCGGCCTGCGCGACGGGATCGCCAAGATGGGGCAGTTCTGCATCGACGCCCAGCTGGCCGCGGCGCTGAAGGGCGACGTCGAGCGCGGGCTCTTCTTCCGCGGCTCGGAGAGCCTGCCGTTCGGCGAGCAGATCCGGTCGGTCCGCGAGCTGCTCGACTACCTGCTCAACGGGACCGATCCGGCGACAGCGTAGGACGGGCCGCTCCGGGCGGACCCGATCTCCGCAACGAAGTCGATGGCGCGCGTCGCCCGCGGCTCGCCGTGGATCGACGAGGCCAGGGAGCCGGCGAGGACCAGCTCGTCGAGGGCCTCGCTCCATGGCGAGTTCGTGCCACGCGCGGAGGCCCGCGTCAACGGTGAGGGAACGTCCGGAGTCCCCCTTCCCCGCACCGCCCGCCGCAGGCGGTTGACCCTCCGCAGGTTGGAGAACTAGCCTCACATTGCGAGCGGGGCATCCGCGGCGTCCGCTCGGCTCGGCCCCGCGGTGGGAAGCGTTGATCCGGACATCGGCTCACGGTGAACGGCATGCTCTCCCGATACTCGGTCATCGGAAAGCTCGGTTCCGGCGGGATGGGGGTCGTCTACCGCGCCGAGGACCTGACCCTCGAGCGGCCGGTCGCGCTGAAGTTCCTGGGCGGCGCCCTGCTCTCCCACGAGTTGACCCGCGCGCGGTTCCTCCGCGAGGCCCGGACCGCGGCCGCGCTCAACCATCCGAACGTCTGCACCATCTACGAGGTCGGAGAGGTCGAGCCCGGAGAGGAGCAGGTCGCCGGAGGCGGCGGGCGCCTGCAGGCGGGAACGCCGTTCATCGCGATGGAACTGGTGGAAGGCCGGCCGCTCGAGGCGATAGTCCGAGAGCGCGGATCGGTTCCCCTCGACGCACTGCTTCCGATCGCGCTCCAGCTCGCCGAGGGGATGGCTGCGGCCCATGCCCGCGGGATCGTCCACCGCGACCTGAAACCCGGCAACGTCATGGTGACGCCGGAGGGCCGGGTCAAGATCCTCGACTTCGGCCTCGCGAAGCCGCTCGAGCCAGCCCGCCCGTGCGATGCGGCGGGGTCGGCGGCGGAGACCGCCTCGGCGGAGCTGACGCGCGAGGGACTGGTGATCGGGACGGCCGCCTACATGGCCCCGGAGCAGGCCAAGGGCGAGCCGGTGGATTCGCGCTCGGACGTCTTCTCGTTCGGGGTCGTGCTCTACGAGCTGGCGACGGGGACCCGGGCGTTCCGCGGCGCGACGACGCTCTCCACGCTGGCGAAGATCATCGAGTCGGAACCCGAGCCGATTCCCGAGTCACGGACCGACATTCCCGTGGAGCTGCGGCGCATCATTCGCCGCTGCCTGCAGAAGAGGCCCGAGGACCGCTACAACGACACCCGCGACCTGGTGGCGGCGCTGAAGGCGCTTCGGCAGGAGACGACCTCGGGCGCGCCGCGGATGGCGAGCGGCGACTCGCGGGTGGCACCCGAGCCGTCGGTGCTGCGCCGGTGGAGCGTGTGGCGGGGTGCGGCGGGACTCGTGCTCGTCGCTGCCGTCGCAGGCCTTTTCCTCGTCCGGACATGGGACCATCGGGGTTCGGCGGCAGCGCCTGCCACCCACCGGCAGCTCACCTACACCGGAACCGCGCGCGCCCCTGTTCTCTCGCCCGACGGGCAGTTCGTCGCCTACGTAGAAACCGGGGCGTCGGGCGGGGATCAACTGACGGTGCAGGACGTCTCGGGGGGCCAGCCCCTCGTGATCGCCTCCGCGCCGGGCATCGGGACGCCGCGCTGGACGCCGGACGGGACCGAGCTCCTCGCCGTCGCGTTTGGGGAGGACGGCGTCGGGATGGCTCACCTCGTCCCCCGACTGGGCGGAGCGCCCCGGCGCTTCCCGATGTTCCAGTACCTCGCCTGGGCACCCGATGGAGCGCGTTTCGCAGGCGCCAACCAGAATTCGCGCGAGATCACGATCGTCGACAAGGCGACGGGGGACCGGCGGACCGTCCCGATCGGCGCCCCTTCGCCGTGGTTCCTCGGCCTGGCCTGGTCGCCCACGGGCAGGCATTTCGCGATCGTGACCTACGCCGACGAGAAGAACCTGTCGACGATCTGGACGCTGCCGTCGGCCGGTGGACCTCCCGAGCGGGTCGTCGACAAGGAGATTCTCTTCTCGCCGCGATTCTCCCTGCACGGCGACGCCCTCTACTACCTGTCGGGACGATCGGGAAGCCCGACGTCGAGCCTCTGGAAGGTACCGATCGACCCGGAGAGCGGTCGCGCTGCGGGGGGACCGGCGCTGGTCCTCGCCACGCTGGAGATCCCGTCCTTCCCTCCGGTCGATGCCGCGTTCGCGCTCTCTCGCGACGGGACGAGGCTCTCCTACGCGCGGAACACGACCCGCGCGAACCTCTGGCTGGCAGAGCTGGACGCTCGGTCCGAGGGCGGCATCCGAACGACGCAGCTGACCTCGGGCACGGCGCTCGACGTCTCTCCCCGGTTCTCCCCCGACGGCCGGTCGGTCGCTTTCGTCCGCGGGAACAACCTGTTCGTCCTGCGCCTGGACGGGAGCGCCCCGGAGCCGCTGACGTTCGGAGATGCGGATCACTTCGCTCCCGCCTGGTCGCCCGACGGCCGCGAGATCGCCTTCATCTCGCAGGAACGCGGCACGTCGATCGTCTCGAGAATCGGGGCCGCGGGCGGCGAGGCGAGGCCCTTCGCGCGAACCCTGAACAGCGGCGACCGGGCGGGGGATCTCGCCTGGTCGCCCGGCGCACGGATCGTGTACCAGAGGGCCGGCAACCGGAACTTCGCGCTGCTGGACCCCGCGACCGGCGAGGAGACGCCGCTGTTCGAGGACGGGGGCCCGGGCTTTGTGTTCCGGCCGAGATACTCCCCCGACGGCAGCCGCGTGGCCATCTACTGGAGCAGGCCGGACGGGCCCGGGGAGGGGACCTGGGTCGTCTCCCTCGACCGCTCCGTCAGGCAGCGCCTCCTCGAAGGATTCGTCTGGCCGCTCGGATGGACACCCGACGGCACCTGCGTCTACGTCATCGCTTCGACGAAGAAGGGACCCTCGATGGCCTTCGCCGGCCCCGAGGTGCTGAAGATGCCGGCCCGCGGCGGCCCGGCCGTCGCGACAATGAAGCTGCCGTTCAAGGAGGTGAACGTCGTGGAGGGAGGCAACGACGTCGCGCCGGACGGGCGGAGTTTCGTCTTCTCGGTTCCCGACTCCCGCTCGGACGCGTGGCTGATCGAGAACTTCGACCCGGATCTGCGCTAGGACCTTCGTCCCGCGCCCTTTCGCGATCCGCGAGATCGTGGTCGCCCGTTCAGGGCGAATCGGCGAGCAGATCCGGTCGGTCCGCGAGCTGCTCGACTACCTGCTCAACGGGACGGATCCGGCGACGGCGTAGGCCGGGCCGCTCCGGGCGGCGCGGGCGTCAGATGCGCGCTTCGGCGAGGGCCCGCTCCAGCAGCATCGCCAGCCCGCGCTCGATCGCCTGCGCGGTCAGGTAGCCGAGGTCGAGCGACTCCTGCTGGACGCGCAGCACGCCGACGACGTCGGACCATTGGCGATCCGACAGCTCGCCACCGAGCCGGAACCAGTCGAGCTTGGCCAGGATCGTGTCCTCGGCGCTCGCCACCCTGAGCGTGTCGGATCCCACGCCGGTGACCCGCGAGCGGCGCAGCTCTTCCGCAAAACGGGTTCGGTCAGCAGGGAGGAAAATGTCGACCTTCAGCATCGAATCGAGCCGGACCACATTGAAGTGACTGTGGCGAATCACCGCCTGGGCGACGGTCTCCCGATCCACGTAGTAGGCGTCGCCCAGCGCGCGGCAGAACGGCTCGACCTGCCCTGCCCCGATCTCCGCGACGAAGTCGATGTCGCGCGTCGCGCGCGGCTCGCCGTGGATCGACGAGGCCAGGGAGCCGGCGAGGTAGTACGGGATGCCGAGCTGCTCGAACAGGTGCGCCACCGCGACCGCCAGCTCTACCGGCCGGGTCACGAGCTCACTCTCCCCGAGCCGGGGCATTCGCGGCGGCGGCGCTCGCCGCCACGGATGCCAGCTCGCGGCCGAGCCGGATCTCGGCCAGCCGCCGCATCAGCTCCGCCTCGTCGGCCGTTGGATGTCGCAGCCGAAGCCCGGCGAGGACCAGCTCGTCGAGGGCCTCGCACATCTCCCCGGCCAGCTCGAGGCGCCGCTCGGGTGTCATGCGCCGATATCCCTCGGCAATCAGCCGGACGACGGCCGGGTCGGTGTCCGTGAGGCCTCGCTCCATGCGGGGTTGATGCCACGGGTGAGGGCCCACGTCAACGGAAGGCGGGCGGCATGCGGCGGATCCCCCTGCCCCGTCCCGTTCGGCATGCCCGCCCCAGGCAAGCCCCTCCGCCGGGTCAGGGCGGGTGGCGCGGAGCCGCCCGGCGCGCGCGCACGATCTCGAGCGACTGGCGGGCGGCCGCGTGGCCGGGTTCGATGGCGAGCGCCCGCTCGAAGGAACGAACGGCCGCGTCCAGATCGCCGAGCTTCGCCTGCGCGACGCCGAGGTTCTGCAGGGCGTCGGCGTAGTCGGGGTCCAACCGCAGCGCGGCGTCGCAGGCCGCCAGCGCCTCCCGCGGTGCGCCCCCCTGGCCGCGCGCGAAGCAGAGATCGTTCCAGGCCTTCTTCGAGCGCGGGTTGATCCGGATCGCCTGCTCGAACTGCCGCGCGGCTTCGTCGAGCCGGCCCTTCCGGGCCAGTTCCACGCCGAGCATGTCGTGGGCCTGGAAGTTGTTCCCGGTCACGGCCAGCGCGCGCTCGAACAGCGCCGTCGAGTCGCGCCAGGTTGCGACCTGGATGCGTGCCGCGAGCGCCAGCGCGAGCACCGCCACGCTGGCCGCCGCAACGGACGCCACGACGAGCGGGCGCGCGCGCGGCCGCAGGCTCCACGCCGCGGCGAGCGCAATCCCGATCAGCGGCAGGTAGGTGTACCGGTCGGCGCGCGCCTGGGACCCGACCTGCAGCAGGCCGAGCACCGGAACGAGCATCCCGACATACCAGAACCAGCCGGTCGGCAGCCAGGGCGCCCGGCGCCGGAGCGCCAGCGCGCCGATCGTCGCCGCGAGGACGAACACTGCCGACGCGGCCAGCGCGCCTGCGCCGACCCCGTCCGCGGGGTGCGGGTAGAGCACGGCGAGCCCGCTCGGCCAGGCGGCCTTGAGCGGGTACCAGGCCAGCGAGACGAGGGCGTTCTCGAGCCGGGCTCCCAGCGGCAGCGCGTCGACGGCGGCGATCGCGCCGGCGCGCTGCTGCACCAGGAAGGTCACGACACTGGACGCCGCGGAGAGCGCGAAGAGCGGCAGCTTCTCGCGGACCAGTGGGACCAGCGCGCGAAGCGGTCCGCCCCAGGAGGCGCGGCCCAGCGGCCACGCGTCGAGCAGCAGCAGGACGAACGGCGCGGTCACCAGCATCGGCTTGGCCATCAGCCCCAGCGCGAGGAGAAATCCGACCAGGACCATGCGAGCCCGCGTCGGCGCGCGCGCATAGCGCTCGTAAGACAGCAGGACGAGCGCGAAGAAGAGGCCCGAGAGGACGTCCTTGCGCTCCGCCACCCAGGCGACCGATTCGACGTGCAGCGGATGGACGGCGAAGACCGCGGCCACGAACGCGCTTCGCACCAGGTCCGCGGTCATCCGGCGCAGGGCCTCGAAGAGCAGGAGCACCGTCGCCACGTGCAGCAGCAGGCTCGTGCGATGGTGCGCGCCGGGATCGAGGCCGAACAGCGTCACGTCGAGCTGGTGGGAGAGCCAGGTCAGCGGATGCCAGTTGCCCGCGTGCCCGGTCGTCAGCGCCCACGCGATGCCGTGGGGTGTCAGGCCGCCCCGCACCTCCGGGTTGTCGACGACGTAGGCCTCGTCGTCGTACTGGATGAACGGATGATGAGTGATCGGCCAGAAGACCGCGATCGTCAGCAGGGCGAGTGCGGCCGCCAGCGCGATACGCGGCGCCGCGGGCGGGGCGTGCGAGCGACGGGTCATGCCACCCGAACGATAGCCCACGCGCACAGGGCGCAACCACTTGGCTCCATCGCGCTCCCCGGCCGCGGCCGGGTCCCCTATCCCCGCCCCACGCGCGCTGCCGCCCGCCGTCCGGCCTTCTGCACCTGAGCCGGCAGTTCCGCGGCGGCCGGCTCCCGTCCCCGCCGCCAGCGCCCGCCTCAGGTACGACCCCGTCGCCGAGCCCGCCTCCCGCGCGACCTCCTCCGGCGACCCCTCGGCGATGATCCGCCCGCCTTCGTTCCCGCCTTCCGGCCCGAGGTCGACCAGGTAGTCCGCGGTCTTGATCACGTCGAGGTTGTGCTCGATCACGACGATCGTGTTCCCCTCGCCGCGCAGCCGCATCAGGACGTCGATCAGCTTCTTGACGTCCTCGAAGTGCAGGCCGGTCGTCGGCTCGTCGAGGATGTAGAGCGTCCGGCCGGTCGAGCGCCGCGACAGCTCCTTCCCCAGCTTGACGCGCTGCGCCTCGCCGCCGGAGAGCGTCGTCGCCTGCTGGCCCAGCCGCACGTAGCCGAGGCCGACGTCGTAGATCGTCTGCAGCTTGTGGGCCACGACCGGGACGTTCCGGAAGAACTCGAGCGCCTGGTGGACGGTCATGTCGAGCACGTCGGCGATCGACTTCCCCTTCCAGAGGATCTCCAGCGTCTCGCGGTTGTAGCGCTTCCCCTTGCAGACGTCGCAGGTCACGAAGACGTCGGGCAGGAAGTGCATCTCGATCCGGATCACGCCGCAGCCTTCACACGCCTCGCAGCGGCCGCGCTTGACGTTGAACGAGAAGCGCCCCGCGGTGTAGCCGCGGGCCCGCGCCTCGGGCACCTGCGCGAACAGGTCGCGCAGCGGCGCGAACAGGCCGACATAGGTCGCCGGGTTGCTGCGCGGCGTGCGGCCGATCGGCGACTGGTCGATGTCGATCACCTTGTCGAAGTGGTCGAGCCCGGTGATCGCGTCGTGGTCCCCCGGCTTCTCCGCGCCGAAGCCGAAGTGCTTGACCAGCGCCGGGAACAGGGTGTGATTGACGAGCGTCGACTTCCCGGAGCCCGAGACCCCGGTGACGCAGGTGAAGAGCCCGACCGGGAAGCGCGCGTCGACCGACTTGAGGTTGTGCTGCCGCGCCCCCTTGACGGTCAGCCAGCGGCCGTCGGGCTTCAGACGCTCGGGCGGCACCTCGATCCGGCGCCGGCCGGAGAGGTACTGCCCGGTCAGCGAGCGCTTGCTCGCGGCGATCGCCTCGGGCGTCCCCTCGGCGACCACTTCCCCGCCCAGCTCCCCCGCCCCCGGCCCGAGGTCGACGACGTGGTCCGCGGCGCGGATCGTCTCCTCGTCGTGCTCGACGACGATCACGGTGTTGCCGAGGTCGCGCATCGCCGAGAGCGTGTCGAGCAGCTTGCGGTTGTCGCGCTGGTGCAGCCCGATCGACGGCTCGTCGAGCACGTACATCACGCCGGTCAGGCGCGAGCCGATCTGCGTCGCCAGCCGGATCCGCTGCCCCTCGCCGCCGGAGAGCGTCGCGGCCGAGCGGTCGAGCGTCAGGTAGCCCAGGCCGACGTTGACCAGGAACCCCAGCCGCTCCTTGATCTCCTTCAGCACCAGCCGCGCGATGTCGCGCTCGCGCGGCGTCAGCGCCAGCCCGTCGAAGTACTGCTGGGCGTCGCGCACGGTGAAGGCCGTCGCCTCGGCGATGTTCTGCTCGCCGATCGTGACCGCCAGCGTCTCCTTCTTCAGGCGCGCGCCGCCGCAGGCCTGGCAGGGGGAGGAGGACATGTACTCTTCCAGCTCCTCGCGCACCTGGTCGGACGAGGTCTCCTTCAGCTTGCGGTCGAGCCGCGGGATGATCCCCTCGAAGTTGCGGCGGATCGTGTACTTCGAGCGGTCGCCCTCGAAGATGAACTCGTACTCCGTCGTCCCCGAGCCGTACATGATGACCCGCCGCACCTTGAGCGGGATGTCGCGCCAGGCGGTGTTGGCCGGCACGCGGTGGGCGCGCAGGACGGAGGCCAGCATCTCCTTCATGTAGGACGACTCGATCCCGCCCCAGACGTCGGTGGCCCCGCCGGTGATCGGCGCGTCCGACTCGCGGATGACCTTCTCGGGGTCGAACTCGCGGTGCACGCCGAGGCCGCCGCAGGTCTCGCAGGCGCCGTAGGGCGAGTTGAACGAGAAGGCCCGCGGCGCCAGCTCGGGCAGCGAGATCCCGCAGTCGACGCAGGCGTAGTGCTCGGAGTAGAGCCGCTCGTCGGCCCCCTCCGGCACGATCCGCACCAGCCCCTCGGCGTGCTTGAGCGCGGTCTCGACCGAGTCGGTCAGCCGCTGCCGCAGCTCTTCGCGCACCGCCAGCCGGTCGACCACGACCTCGATCGTGTGGGCCCGCTTCTTGTCCAGGTCGGGCGGCTGGTCGAGGTCGAACATCTCGCCGTCGACGCGGGCCCGCACGAACCCCTGCGCGGCGAAACGCTCGAGGTCCTTCTTGTAGTGCCCCTTCCGGCCGCGCACCACCGGCGACAGGATCGAGACGCGCGTCTCCGCGCCCAGCGCCAGCACGTCGTCGACGATCTGCTGCACCGTCTGGCGCTCGATCGCCTTGCCGCAGCTCGGGCAGTGCGGCCGGCCGACGCGCGAGAAGAGCAGCCGCAGGTAGTCGTAGATCTCGGTCACGGTCCCGACCGTCGAGCGCGGGTTGCGCGAGGTCGTCTTCTGCTCGATCGAGATCGCCGGCGACAGTCCTTCGATCGACTCGACCTCCGGCTTCTGCATCAGCTCGAGGAACTGCCGCGCGTAGGCCGAGAGCGATTCCACGTAGCGCCGCTGCCCCTCGGCGTAGATCGTGTCGAAGGCCAGCGACGACTTGCCCGACCCCGAGACCCCGGTGATGACCACCAGCTTGTGGCGCGGGATCTCGACGTCGATCTTCTTGAGGTTGTGCTCCGCGGCGCCGCGGACCACGATGCTGTCGGATATCAAGGGCCGATCCTCCGGCGGGAAGAAGCCGGTGAGTGTATCCCGCGCCGGGGGGAAAGGCACGATTCGGGGTCCGCGCGCGGCCGTCGCGCGAGGTAAACTCCCCGGCTCGGAGACGCCCGATGCAGCCCGACCCAGCCCGCATGCCGCGAGCCGCCTGGGCGCGCCCGGCCATCCTCGCCGCCGTCGCGCTGCTCGGGGCCGCCGGCTGCGCCACCCTGAAGACGCCGACCGGCCCCTGGACGCTCCAGGCGACCGACCCGGCCGGCACCCCCCTCCCCGGGGGCGTGCAGAGCTACCGCACGGACGGGGTCGTGCTCGAGCTCAAGGCGCTGACCGCCGCGGAACGCACCGCCTTCCTGACGACGCGCGCCGGCGCGGGGAGCGACGCCTTCGCGGGGGGGATCAAGAATTTTCTCGCCTTCCACCTGGCGGTCGCGGCCCCGGGAAACCTCCCGGTCCACGTCGAAACGCAGTCGATCCGGCTGCTCCCCAACGGCGGCAGCTCGATGCTCCCGCCGCTCGACTACACCCGGGCCTTCGAGCTGCTGCGCCCCGAGCGCGGCACCCTGCCGACCGGGGGGATGGTCGAGACGCTGATGCGCGGCGTCTTCGACGGCCCGATCGACCTCGCCGCCGGCCAGTCGATCGAGGGGCTGCTGATCTTCGTCGAGCCGGAAGGCTCGTGGGAGATCCTCTTTCTCGACGTCCCGTTCATCCAGTCCGGGGCGGACACGGCCCGCAGCCGTTTCTACTTCCAGAAGAAGTACGAAGGCGAGGCGACACCGAAATGAGCGCGAAGATCCTCGACGGCAACGCCCTGGCGAAGACGATCCGGGCCCGCGTGGCGGCCGACGCGGCGGCGTTCCTGGCCGCGGCCGGCCGGCAGCCGGGACTGTCGGTGATCCTGGTCGGCGAGGACCCGGCGAGCGCGGTCTACGTCGGCCACAAGGAGAAGGCCGCCGGCGAGGCGGGTTTCGTCTCGTCCGTCGTGCGCCTGCCGGCCAGCGCCACGCAGGCCGAGGTCCTGGACCTGATCGCCCGGATGGCCTCCGACCGGGCCGTCGACGGGATGCTCGTCCAGCTTCCGCTGCCGAAGCAGGTCGATCCCCTCGCGGTCCAGCGCGCGATCCCGCCCGGGAAGGACGTCGACGGCTTCCACCCGGTCAACGCGGGGATGCTGCTGCTCGGCCAGAAGGGCGGATTCGTGCCCTGCACGCCGCTCGGCGTGATGGCGCTGCTCGACGAGGCCGAGGTTCCGCTCAAGGGGGCCGAAGCGGTCGTCGTCGGGCGCTCGACGATCGTCGGGAAGCCGGTCGCGCAGCTGCTGCTCGACCGCCACGCGACCGTGACGATCGCCCACTCCCGCACGCGCGACCTGGCCGGGGTCTGCCGCCGCGCCGACGTGCTCGTCGCCGCGGTCGGGGTGCCGGGGCTGGTGCGCGGCGCGTTCGTCAAGCCGGGCGCGGCGGTGATCGACGTCGGGATCAACCGGATCACCGACGCGGCCCAGGCCGAGGACCTGCTGGCCGGCCAGCCGGAACGGCTCGAGAAGTTCCGCAGGAACGGCCACGCGCTCGTCGGCGACGTGCACTACGGCGAGGCGAGCGCCGTCGCCGGGTGGATCACGCCGGTGCCGGGCGGGGTCGGACCGCTGACGGTCGCGCTCCTGCTGCGCAACACGCTCGAGGGGGCTCGGCGGGCGGAAGGGCTCGCCGGATGAGCCGGTTCTTTCTCGACGAGGAAGGACTGCCGCACCTGCTGCTGGTCGGCCTCACCGGCGGGATCGGCACCGGCAAGTCGACCGTCGCCGGGATGCTCCGCGAGGCCGACTGCCCGGTCGTCGACGCCGACGCGATCGTGCACCGGCTGCTCGACCCGGGCGGCGCGGCGGTCGCGCCGGTGCTCGAGGCCTTCGGCGGCGGGGTGGCCGAGCCGAAGGGCGGCGTCGACCGCGCGACGCTGGCCGACATCGTCTTCAAGGACGAGTCGCAGCGAAAGCGGCTCGAAGCGATCGTCCACCCGCTCGTGGTCGCCGAGAGCCGCGAGCGGATGATCACCGCCGCGCGCGAGACCGGGGCCGATTTCGTCGTCTACGACGCGGCCCTGCTGGTCGAGACGGAGCGGTACCGCCAGTTCCACCGGCTGGTCGTCGTCTATGCCCGCCCTTCGGTGCAGATCGAGCGGATCATGGAGCGCGACAAGACGGGCCCCGATCGCGCCGGCGCGCGGATCCGCTCGCAGATGCCGATCGAGCGCAAGGCCGCGCTGGCGGACTACCTGGTCGACAACTCCGGCCACTGGCAGGAGACCCGCAAGCAGGTCTTCACGCTCCTGCAGCAGCTCAAGGAAGACGCCCGGCTGCTGAAGCAGGGGCTGCCGTTGCCGATTCGGCGCGTCTCCCCCTTTCTTCCGTGATCCCGCAGACCCGCGCCACCGCTCCACCGAGGACCGCCATGAGATCGACCCGCTCGAACCTGCCCGCGGCGCTGCGGCCGACCGCCCCTGCGGCCGCCCTGGCGCTGCTCCTTTCCGGAAGCGCCCTGTTCGTTGCCGGCTGCCGCCCGGCCGAGCGGACCGGCCCGCCGGTCAAGCCCTACCCGCCGGTCGTCGCGGAGGTTCCGCAGAGCCCGGTGGTGGCCGACGCCGGCAGCCCCGGGACCTGGGAGGCGCTCGCCGGGCTCGAGCCCGGCGTCCGCGCGTTCGTCGTCGGCCCGGCGGACACCGCGCCCGCGGGGGGGGTCGTCCTCGTCTCGTCGCCCTGGGGAATCTCGCGAGAGACCCGTGACCTCGCCCGCTCGCTCGCCGCCCGCGGCTTCGCGGTGGTGATCCCCGACGTCCTCGAGGGGATCGAGGCGACGACCCGCCTCGGCATGAAGGAGCTGACCGCGGGGATCTCGCGCCCGCGCGCGCAGGAGGTGATCCTGGCCGGGCTGACACGGTTGCAGCGCGACCTTCCGGGCAAGCCGATCGCCCTCGTGGTGCTCGGGGCTGCGGACCGGTGGACGATTCCGCTCGGCGAACGCGCGCAGCCCTTTGCGGCGCTCGCCTTCGACAGCGCCGCCCTCGGCGACAAGGAGATCGCCTCGCTCGCCGCAGCCGGTCGACCGGTGCTGGCACTCTTCGGCGACGACAGCTCGAGCTACCCGATCGAGCGGCGGATCGCGCTGGACGACGCGGCGCGGCGCGCCGGCCTCAACCTGCAGCTCTACCCGGTCCCGGGAGCCGGCAGCGAGCTGTTCGACCCGCGCGCGAGCTCGTTCTCGGCGTCGGCCTACGACGAGGCGCTCGCGCGGCTCGAGTCGTTCCTGCGCGCGCCGACGCCCTGATCCCAGGGGGTCAGGCGAGCGAGGACTCGTTTTCCTGCTCGAGCAGCGCGAACTCGGGCACCCTGCGGTGGAGCGCCGTGGCCAGGGGCGAGCCGCAGTGGTCGCCGAGAAAGCGCACGGCCGCGACCACGAACGGCCCCGCAACCCGGTACGGGATGCCGGCGGCCGCGACGCGGCACTTGATCTCCTCGGCCCCCCGCGCCGCAGTCAGCCCGCTCGCGCAGGGGGCGTCGGCGACGACGCGCCAGGCTTCCGGCACCCAGGAGGCGAGCGAGATCTCGACCGGCCGCGGCAGCCGCCCCCGGATCGCCGCGACCAGCGCAACGAGCCCCTTGCTCACTTCTTCCTCGTCCAGGCCGAAGCGCGCGACCAGTTCCGCGCGGAGTTGCTGGGCCCGGCTCGAGCCCGTGATCTTCATCGCCGTTTCCCCCCTCCGGCGGCAGGCCTCAGAGTTCGGCGCGCCACAGCCCCGGCTCGGGACGCGTGCCGACCCCCGCGACAGACTGTTCCGGAACGTACTTCAGTTCGAACCGCGGCCCCCACTCGTCGAGCGAGTTCCAGGCGTCCGCGCCGAAGCGCCGCCGCACGTGGTCGTCGATCACCGCGAAGGCCGTGAACACCTCTTCCACCGTCAGCCCGGCCGAGAGCGTGGCGCTCCAGAGGTTCCTGAGCGCGGGGCAGCCCGGCGCAATCGACTGCCACGCGGTCATGGGATACGCCGCCAGGGTCCGGGCGACGTCCTTATCGACCTCGCGGAGGAGCACCTTGAACAGCCGCGAGAAGGCGTCGCGGACCACCGGGGCCGGTCGCCCGACGAGCCGGGTGAGTTCCTCGAGCAGATCTTCGTGAAACGGCTGGCGGACCATCGGTGGCTCCTCGGGCCCGGCTCCGAAGCGAAGGCTTCGATGCGGGCCGGCGCACAGCCGTATTGCAAGCCGCGTGCTCCAGATCAAGCTATTGAAAATAATGGACTTGCGCGAACCGGAAAGGGCCGGCGACGGAGCCGGCGTCCGGTTGCCGGACAGGCTGTCCCACGCTGTCCGGCCGATCGGGGTGGACCGGGGCCGCCGGAAACCCGGCGGCCCGCCCGGCCCGATGTCACTCGCCCGCGAGCAGCTCGCGGGCGGTGAACAGCGCTTCGACGGCCAGCCCCTGGGCCTCGAGGTTCTCCCGGCCGCCTTCCTGGCGGTCCACGATCGCCACGAGCCCGGCGACCGGCAGCCCGGCTTCGCGGCAGGCCTCCAAGGCAACCAGCGAGCTGCCGCCGGTCGTGATCACGTCCTCGACGATCACCACGGCCGACCCGGACGGGGGCGCCCCCTCGATCCGCTGCCCGGTCCCGTGGCTCTTGGCCTCCTTCCGGACCAGGAAGGCCGAGACGGGGGTTCCCTGGAGGTGGGACACCACCGCGGTCGCGGCCGCGATCGGGTCCGCCCCGAGGCTCAGACCCCCGACCGCCACGGCGTTCCAGCCCCGCCGGGCGATGGCCGCGAGGACCTCGACCCCGACCAGGTAAGCCCCCTCCGGGTGGAGGGTCGTCCGCCGGCAATCCAGGTAGTAATCCGAGGTCCGGCCCGAGGCGAGCACGAAATGCCCCCGCCGGATCGACTCCCGGCGCAGGATCTCCGCCAGCCGGGCCCTTGATTCGTCGCTTTTCGCCATCGTCTCCCCTTTGCCAGTCCATGCCGTTTCGGTGTAATCGTTACGCGGGTTCGCAGCAGCATAGCGCTCTGAAACGAGAAGCCGTCCGCGGGCCGACGTTGTATCTTCGCCTTTGGGGCGAGTCGGTGCGCGAGCGGGTTGGGGCCTGCCTGGAAGGCGGCGGCACGAGGCCGCACCGTCGCACGGAGGAATTCGATCTCATGAGGACTGTCCATCGCAACCTGCTGGCCGTGGCGCTCGCGTTCGCGCTCGCCCTGGCCCCGTCGCTCGCCCTCGCCGCCCCGGAGCTCTCGAGCGCGGTTTCCGGCCGCGTCTTCGCCGCCGACCTGAAGACCCCCGCTGCCGGCCTGTCGGTGCAGGCGGTCCCGGACGGAGCAAAGGAGCCGCTGGCCCGGGCCACGACCGATCCCCGCGGCCGGTTCCAGCTCCAGGAGATCCCCGCGGGGCACTACCTGCTGGTCCTCTACGATGCGCAGGGCGCGCCCCTCGCCGCGGCGCCGATCGTGGCCGAGAAGGCCGCGATGTCGATCACCCTCGCGCTGCCGGAGCCGGGCTCGCTCGCGCCCGGGCAGACCGAGGAGCCCAAGAAGGACGAGCCCGCGACCGAGGCCGCCCCGAAGTCCGGCTTCTCGACGTGGGTCTCGAGCCCGGTGGGGGCGACGGTGGTACTGCTCGCCTCCGCGACCATCATCGCCGTCGGCGCCGACCAGCTGACGAACGATGACACCGACACCACGGAGATTCCGGTCAGCAAGTCGCGCCCGTAGCGCTGACGCCGATCCTCCCAACGCTCGCTTTCGACCGCTTCCGGGTCCCCCCTCGCGCCCCGCTCTGCGGGGTGGCCCGGAAATCCCGTCCGGCCCGCGGGCCGGAGGCGCCGCGGCCCACCCGGGCCCGCGGCGCGGAGCCGCCAAGGATGCTGTCCCGCACCCGTGCGCGCGCCGCCTCCGTGATCGCGCTGGTGCTGGCGACGATCGCGCCGGCGGCGTTCTCGCAGGTGCCGACACGCGAGGAGCCGTTCCCGGTCCTGGTCGCGCCGCGGCGGTGGGGGCCGCTGCTCGTCCAGCCGCAGCTGGTGCTCGAGAGCATCGGGTACGAGGGGAACGTCTTCCTGACGGCCCCCGTCTCGGTCAGCACGCAGGAGCCGGTGTCGTCGTTCTATGCGCGCGCCGGCGCCGACCTGACGGGGCAGCTGCAGCTCGGGCCGAACGTGGCGTTCACCTTCCACGACCGCGCCATCGGCGAGCTCTACGCCAAGTCGGAACTCTCCGCCCTGAACCACCTGGACAACGAGGCCGACGGCCAGTTCGACGTGCTGCTCGGACGGGCGCTGCTGACGGCGGGATGGGAGTACTCGTCGATCCAGGACACGCCGACGCTCGACGCCGAGGACAACCTGCCCAACCAGCAGACGCGGATCCGCACCAACACGCCGAAGGCCGCGATCCGCCTGTTCCTGCTCGTCGTTCTGGGACGTCTCGGCCTCGGCCCGCGAGGTCCGGTTCCGCTACAGCAACCCGCAGCAGAAATACACCGTCCTCGTCCCCGCCAACGGCGACCCGAACGACGTGAACGCGGCCACGGTCCCGGTCGACCAGGCGCTCGACCGCAACCGGCTGTCGGCCCGCGGCGAGCTCGGCTGGCGGCCGCGGGGTTCGATCCGTTTCTACCTGGCCTACGAGCGCGCCGACATCGACTTCACCTACGACCAGCTGACCGGCGACGCGGAGGGCGTCCCCTTCGACGTCCCCGCGCCGCGCGACGCCACCGGCCGGCGCTGGCTCCTCGGGATCAACTTCAACCCGCTGGCCCGGCTCTCGGGCACGCTCGAGATCGGGAAGGCGACGGTCGATCCGATCGACTCCGGCTCGGGCTACAAGCCGTTCGACGGGCCGGTCGGCGTCGGCACGCTGACCTGGCGCCCGAGCGGGGCGTCCCGGGTCACGTTCGACTACGAGCGGGACGTCCAGATCTCGATCTTCGAGAACAACCTCTACTACCAGTCGACGGCGCGAAATCTCGACGTCGAGTACTTCTTCGGCCGCCGCTGGGGGGTCCAGGGCGGCATCGGCCGGGACAGGCTGTTCTTCCCCGAGAAGAGCCCGCAGAAGATCAACTACCCCCCCTTCCCCGGCGGAACGACCGGGCAGGGGTTCGACCCCGGCGTCCGGCGCCGGGACACGATCGACGACGTCTACATCGGCGTGCTGACCCGGATCGTCGGCAACTTCCAGATCGGGTTACGCTACGGGGTCCGGGACCGCACTTCGAACGACCCTTTCGCCGAGGACCGCCAGCCGTACTTCGTCACCACCGGCAGCATCGAGTACTGAAACGAACCGTACCGGACCAGGAGCATCGCCATGAAGCCGTCCTTCCGCCACCTCCTCCCCCTCGCGATCGCGCTGGCGATCTCGCTCGCGTGCGCCTCGCCGCAGAAGCAGCCGGCCCCGCCCGCGGCCCCGCCGCCGGCCAAGGCCAGGCCGGTCGCGCCGCCCGCGAAGGTCCTGGCGTCGCCGTTCGCGATGCCGCCCACGTCGGACCAGGACTACTCGATCGGCGCCCAGGACGTGCTCGAGATCCGCGAGTACCAGCTGAAGGACCTCGACGTCACGCGCCGGGTGGACAACGACGGCTCGGTCACGCTGCCGCTGCTCGGGAAGGTGATGGTCGGCGGGCTCAACCCGCAGCAGGCGGAGGACGCGATCGCGCAGCTGCTCCGCGAGCGCGACCTGGTCAAGATTCCGCAGGTCACGGTGAACATCAAGGAGTACGTGTCGCGGCGCGTCAGCATCCAGGGCGCGGTCGACAAGCCGGGGCTCTACCCGATGTTCGGCCCCAAGACGCTGCTCGAGATGATCGGCGAGGCGGGCGGCCTGAACGACCGGGCGGGCAAGCGGATCATCGTCCAGCGGCCGTACGCCGGGTCGGGCGACGACCGGGTCGAGATCGACATCGAAGAACTGGTCTACCAGGGGAACCCGCTGCTCAACGTCCCGCTCCAGCCGGGGGACATCGTGATGGTCCCCTACCTCCAGGAGGTCCGGGTCTACGTCAACGGGGCGGTCCGGAACCCCGGGATGTACAAGTTCCCGGTCGACCAGGAGGCCACGGTGCTGCAGGCGGTCACGGCCGCGGGGGGGGCCACCGAGCGGGCCAACGAGAGCCGGGTCAACATCGTCCGGCGGCACACGAATGGCACGCGGGAGGTCTTCAAGGTAAACCTGAACCATGTGAAGAAGGGGAAGGAGGAGGATATCCTCCTCGAGGAAAACGACGTCGTCGTGGTTCCGGAGTCCTTCTTCTGATCGGACCGGGCAGGCGCGAACGCGTCCGGCGGAGCTTGCAATGACCTCAGCGACGAACCAGCAGGAATTCAACCTCCGGGACTACTGGCAGATCCTGGTCCGGCGGCGCTGGCTGATCTACACCTTCCTGCTGGTGACGACCGTGGCGGCCTTCGTCTCGAGCATGGTCGCGACGCGGGTCTACAAGGCCACGACGACGATCTCGATCGAGCGCCAGGGGGTGCGGATCCTGCGCCAGGACCTGACCTCCGCCGAGCCGAGCTGGATCGACTACCAGAACTTCTACAACACGCAGTACAAGATCCTGCAGTCGGACAAGGTGCTGACGTACGCCGTCGAGATCCTCGAGAAGAACGCGGTCCTCTTCCCGAGCCAGGACCCGAAGCTCAAGGACAAGTTCCGGCTGCCGACGATCGGCGACCTGACGGGGGCGATGTCGCGCGCGATCGGCCGGCAGACGCCGGGAGCGGGCATCCCCGAGGACCCGAAGTACCCGCTGATCCGCGAGCTGCGCGGGGGCCTCTCGGTCGAGCCCGTGCGCGACAGCCACCTGGTCAACATCTCGTTCGTTTCGCCGTCCCCCGCGTTCGCCGCAGCGGCCGCCAACGCGATCGCCGACGGCTACATCGAGTTCACGCTGAGCGGGCGCAGGGAGATCGCGGAGACAGTCGGAGGGCTTCTTCACCGAGCAGCTCGTGGGGCTGCAGGAAGAGATCACGCAGGCAGGACATCGAGCTCCAGAAGTACGCGGCCGAGAAGGGGATCATCACCGGCACCGGCGACCTCAACGAGCTGACCGTCAAGAACCTCGACGAGCTGCGCAAGAAGATGACCGAGGCGCAGGCCGAGGCCTCCGGCGCGCGGGCGCGGCTGCAGTCGCTGGAGCGGACGCCGCCGGCGGCGATCGAGGAGGTCCGGACCAACGAGCTGATCCAGCGGCTGTCCAGCACCGTCGCCGAGCAGGACACGAAGTACCGCGAGCAGCTGACGACGTACGGCCCGAATCTGCCGCAGGTGCGACAACTCAAGGAGGCGCTCGACAGCTCGAGGGAACAGCTCGCGACAGAGACCCAGGCCCTGGCCCAGAAAGCGATCGCCGGGGCGCGCGCCGACTACGAGCGCGCCCAGCGCGTGCTCAGCGGGCTGGAGGGCCTCCAGCAGCAGTCGGCCACGCAGGTGACGCAGCTGAAGGAAGACTACGTCGAGTACCTGGCGCGAAGGCCGACCTCGATCGCACGCGTCAGACCTACAACGACTTCCTGGCCAAGCAGACCGACATGAAGATGTCGGGGCTCATGCTCGACGGCGCCGGACAAGGGCCAGAACGTCCGCGTCATCGACGCGGCCCAGCCCCCGCGCGAGGTCTACAAGCCGAAGGTCAAGCTCAACACGCTGCTCGGCCTGCTCTTCGGCCTGTTCCTCGGCGTCGCGGTCGCCTTCCTGATGGAGTACATCGACAACACGCTCAAGACGCCCGAGGACATCCGCAACACGCTCAACATCGCGGTCCTGGGGATGATCCCGGCGCAGGAGTCGGACCCGAAGCGCCGGCCGTCGAAACGGCGGGGCGCCGTCGATCCGGAGCACGCCACGGGCGCGTCCGACCCGGCCCTGATCACCGCCCAGAAACCGCTCTCGCCGATCTCCGAGGCCTACCGCGAGCTGCGCACCTCGGTCCTGCTGGCGACCGCCGGCCACCCGCCGCGCGACATCGCGGTCACGTCCTGCCAGCCGAGCGAGGGAAAGACGACGACCGCGATCAACCTCGCGATCGCGCTGGCCCAGCTCGGCCGCCGCGTGCTGGTGGTCGATACCGACCTGCGCCGGCCACGCTGCCACATGGTCCTCAAGGCCTCGCCGTCGCGCGGCGTCAGCACCTTCCTGACCGGGATGAGCGGCCTCGACGCGCTGGTCCAGCCGACGCCGGTCGAGCACGTCTCGCTCGTCGCCGCCGGGCCGATCCCGCCCAACCCGGCCGAGCTGCTGGACTCCGACCGCTTCCGCGAGATGGTCGCGCTGCTGCGGGCGCACGACGAATACGACCACATCATCTACGACTCGCCGCCGGTCCTGTCGGTCGTCGACCCGCTGCTGATCGGCCGCCACACCGACGGCACGATCCTGGTCGTCAAGTCGGGCTTCACGACCCGCGAGGCGGGTCGGCTCGGCAAGGAGAAGCTGGAGTCGGGCCGGCTCAACGTGCTCGGGATCGTGCTCAACGCGGTCCAGACCGAGAACGTCCCGTACCAGTACCGCTACTACCGCTACGGCTACGCGCGGGACAACAAGGACGAGGCCGACCGGGTCGAGCGCGAGCGCGACGAGGAAGTGCCGGCGGGCGGCGCGAACCGGACCTGAGTTCGCGGGACGCCGGAGCTTGGACCGCGAACGGAATTCCCGACGCCTGGCCTGGGCCCTCCTGGGCCTGATCCTGCTCGGCGCCGTCTGGTTCGGCGCCGTCGAACCGGAGGTCAAGCCGCTCTTCGCGGCGCTCGCGCTCGGGCTGGGCGGCGCGGCGCTGCTGCTCGCTCCGGCCGGGCGCCGGCCGGGGCTCGGCTGGTCGCTGGCCGCGCTCGCCTTCCCGCTCTGGCTGGCCGCGCAACTGGTGCCGCTCCCCGTCGGCGTGGTCGGGCTGCTCAGTCCCCGCGCCGCCGAGTGGTCCCGCGCATACTGGCCCGGCCCGCTCACCGGCTGCGACGGCGCGGCGCTGCTCGCGGCGTCCCCGCCGTCGTTCATCACCCTCTCGGTGGACCGCTTCTCGACCTGGTCCTTCCTGTTCGTCGTGGCAGCCGGCCTGATGACGTTCATCGCCGCGCGCAGTGCGCTCGGCGGCAACCGGCCGGCGCGGCGCGCGGCGCTCACCGTCGTCGCGACCTTCACCGCCGCCGAGGCGCTCTACGGCCTGCTGCAGTGGACCTCCGGGTCGCCGATGGTCCTCTGGCTGGAGAAGGCCGCCTATCTCGACAGCGCCACCGGCACGCTGATCAACCGCAACCACTTCGCGCTGATGCTCTACGTCGGGCTGGGGTGCACGCTGGCCCTGCTGCTCGACCGCTCGCCGCGCGACGAGTGGCGGCGCGAGGAGCCGGGCCGCGCCATGGCCCGCACCGCGACGCTGGCGCTGCTCGCCGGGCTGCAGATCTTCGGGATCCTGGCGAGCAAGTCGCGCGCCGGGCTCGCCGGGATGCTGCTCGTCCTGCTCGTCGGCGGCGTGCTCGTCGTCGGCCGGCCGGAGCGCCGCAGCGGGCGCGCGGTCGGCCTGCTCCTCGTCGGGCTGCTGGTGATCCCCGCGCTGCTGCTCGCCGGCCCGGCGCTGATGGAACGCCAGGCGGCGCTGGAGCAGGAGTGGACGGCGGAAGCCGGCCGCGGCGCGGTCTGGCGCGCCAGCCTCGGGATGGTCGCGGACTTTCCCCTGGTCGGCAGCGGCGGCGCGACGTTCGAGGAGGCGTTCCGCCTCTACCGGCCGCAGGAGATCAAGGTCTACTACGACTACGCCCACAACGACTACCTGCAGATCCTGGCCGAGACGGGCTTCCCCGGCCTGGTGCTGGCGCTGCTGCCGGTGGTGCTCGTCGCGCTGCCGGTCGTGCGCGGCATGCTCGGCCGGCGGCGGCGCGGCGACCGGGCGGCCGCCGGCACCTTCCCCTCCACCGCGACCTGGCCGCTCTGGGCCGCGCTGCTCGCGGTCGCCCTGCACGAGCTGGTCGATTTCGGGCTCCAGATCCCGTCGAACCTGCTGCTCGTCGCGTTCCTCGCGGGCCTGCTCTCCGGCCGCTGGCCCGAGGCCGGCCGCCTCGCGCGCCCCGCGCCGCGCCTCGCCGGCGCGCTCGCAACGCTCGGGATCCTGCTCGCCTTCCCGGCGCTGCTCTTCGCGGCCGCGCAGTGGAGCGCCTTCTCCGGCCGGCTGCGCGTCCCCGACCTGCCGACGGTGCGGCAGGCCGAGGCGACCGAACTGATGCGCGCCTGGCGCCGCGACCGCAAGGACAAGGCGCTGTTGTGCCGCGCGCTCCCCGCCCAGGCGCGGGCGCAGGAGCTGCGGCCGCTCGCCGCCGGCTACGCGATCCAGCAGGCGACGCAGCTCGTCGGCGCGATGGAGTCCTCGGCGATCGCCAGCGCGGGGCGCGGAACGGCCGTCGACGAGGCGAGCCACGCCGCCGAGCGGGCGCGCCGGATCGACCCCTGGAATGCCGTCAACCGGCGGAGCCTGGTCGCGATCGACCTCGCGCTGGGCCAGCTGGACAACGCCTTCGAGGACGCCGCGACCGCCGCGCGCCAGGCGCCGGACAGTGCGGCGCAGGTCATCCGGACGCTGCTCAATGCCGGCCTCCCGGCGCCCCTGGTCGGCGAGAAGCTGGGGGGCGACGGACGGGTGCTGAACCAGTTGCTGTCCGAGCTCGCCCAGCGGGGAGACGAGGCCAGCGCCGGGCTGGTCGTGGCGCGCGACATCGCTCCGTCGCTCGAAACCTGCCGCGCCGGCGGCGCCATCCGGAACACGCTGGAGCGGGCCCACGCGACGGACGGCGAGCCGTTCCTGCGCGCCTGCCTCGGGCTGTTCGAGAAGGCAGGTGACGCCGTCTACGCCGAGTACGCGCGCGCCTGGCTGGCCACCGACCTGCTCGACGCCGGACGGCTCCCGGAGGCGAAGACGGTCTTCGAGGCGATGGAGCAGTCGCCTTCGCGCTGGTGGGCTGAACTCGCCTACGGGATCCGGTCGAAGGAGTGGGACCTCGTGATCCGTGCCGGCCGGAGCCTCGTGCAGCAGCCGGCACTCGACCCGACCTCGGAGGTCTACGTCCGCGGCAGCCTCCTGATGGCGTACGCCCACAAGCGGGATTTCGAGCGGGCGATCGACGAAGCGGAGCGCGCCCTCGCGGTGGATCCGGGGAACGTCGAGATCGGGGAACAGGTCGAGCAGCTCCGGCGCGGCAAGAACCCGTTCTGAGCCGGACGGATCCCCCGGCGGGTGCCGGTACCGGATTTCGGGTAGCATCTCGCCGCTATGGAACCGTCCCCCGTCCGCCGCGGGCTCGCGGCCACCCTCTCGATCGCGCTGCTGGTCGCGCCGCTTCCGGCGGTCGCCCAGGAGGCGCCGAAACCGGTCGCCCCGCCCGCCGCCGTGGAAGGGCCCCCGGGGGGCCTGGCCTCGATCGAGGCCTGGCTTCGAGACGAGCAGGGAGAGCAACTCGTCGGGGCGAGTTTCCTGCTGGTCTCGCTGGATGGCCGGGTGCCGCCCGTTTCGGCCGTCACCGACCGGCTCGGCCGGGTCACGCTGCGTCAACTCAGCTACGGCTACTACCGCTACAGCGTCGAGGCCGGGGGCGGGGTCTATATCGGCAACCGGATCCTGCTCGTCCCGCCCGATCGCGGGGTGGATATCGAGGTCGATCTCACGCCCTTCCTTCCCGAGGACGACAAGCTGGGTCTCTCCCGCACCGACCCCGTGCCGGGGACCGACAAGGTCCCGGTCGGCGTGGCCCGCCTGCTCGAGCGCACGGGCCCCACCGGACTGGCCTGGTTCCAGACGGGCAAGGGGGTCGCGGTGATCGTCGGGGCGGGTGTGCTGCTGGTGGGCGCGATGATCGCCCTCACCGATCCGGGGAGCGAGACGACGTCGGTGAGTCCCTCGTCACCCTCGCGCTGACGGGACCTTCCACATCTCGCGCCAGCGGGTGTTCGTCGCGTGCCGGTAGGTTTCGCGCGTCCCGAGCTCGACCCACAGCTGATCCGTCTCGGGGCGCCCGGCCGCAACGCAGGTCGCGCACTGCGGGAGAACCTCTCCCTCGTCGAGCACGGCCCGCGTCTCCGCGCCGCGTGCGTCGCAGACCGCGCAGTAGTAGGTCCCGCCCGCCGCGATCCGCTCGCCGACCTTGAATGCCTCCTGCTGGCTCCGCATGCCGCCGTCCCCTTTCTTCGCCGCTATTCGTCCCCGACTTCGACCTGGCCCGCGACCTCGAGCGGCCGCTCCCGCGGCGGGGTCGGCGGGAACGGCGGGGCGATCAGGTTCGGGCCGAGCGCCTCCGCGATGACCTGGTCGAGGTCCTCGACGAACACGAACTCGAGGTTCTTCCGAAGCTCCGGCTGGATGTCCACGAGGTCCTTCTCGTTGTGCTTGGGAAGCAGGACCCGGGTCACGCCGGCCCGCCGCGCGGCCAGCACCTTCTCCTTGATCCCGCCGACCGGCAGCACCTTGCCGCGCAGGGTGATCTCGCCGGTCATCGCCAGCTGCGGCCGCACGGGCCGCCCGGTGAGCAGCGAGAGCAGCGCGACGTCGATCGTCACGCCCGCCGACGGTCCGTCCTTGGGGATCGCTCCGGCCGGCACGTGGACGTGCAGGTCGGTCTTCTCGAACACCTCGGCCGAGATCCCGAAGCGCTCCGAGTTGGCGCGGATCCAGGAGAGCGCGGCCTGCGCCGACTCCTTCATCACCTCGCCGAGACGGCCCGTGATCATCAGCTTGCCGCGCCCCGGCATCTTCGTCGCTTCGATGAAGAGGATGTCGCCGCCCGCCTGCGTCCAGGCCAGGCCGATCGCCACGCCGGGCCGGTCGGCCCGCTCGGCCAGCTCGCGGTAGAAGTGCGGCGGCCCCAGGTAGCCCGGAATCTCGTCGGGACCGATCAACATCGGCTCGTCCGGCTCGCCCTCTTCCACCAGCTTCCGCGCGATCTTGCGGCAGAGGCTGGCGAACTCGCGCTCGAGGTTCCGCAGCCCGGCCTCGCGGGTGTAGTCCGCGATGACGCGCTGGATCGTCTCGTCGGCGAACTCGATCATCGCGCCGGAGAGACCGTTCTCCGTCACCTGGCGCGGGATGAGGTGCCGCCGCGCGATCTCGACCTTCTCCTCCTCGGTGTAGCCGGGCAGGGACAGGACTTCCATCCGGTCGCGCAGCGCCGGCGGGATCGTGTCGAGGACGTTCGCGGTGCAGATGAAGAAGACCTGCGACAGGTCGAACGGCACCTCGAGGTAGTGGTCGGAGAAGCTGTTGTTCTGCTCGGGGTCGAGCACCTCGAGCAGGGCGCTCGAGGGGTCGCCGCGGAAATCCGCGCCGAGCTTGTCGATCTCGTCGAGCACGAAGACCGGGTTGCGGGTCCCGGCGCGCTTGAGCCCCTGCAGGATCCGTCCCGGCAGCGCCGCCACGTAGGTGCGCCGGTGCCCGCGGATCTCGGCCTCGTCGCGCACGCCGCCCAGCGAGACGCGGACGAACTTGCGCCCCATGGCGCGGGCGATCGACCGGCCGAGCGAGGTCTTGCCGGTGCCCGGAGGGCCGACCAGGCAGAGGATCGGGCCCTTGAGCTCCGGGCGCCGCTTGCGCACCGCCAGGTACTCGAGGATCCGGTCCTTGATCTTCTCGAGGTCGTAGTGGTCCTCGTCGAGGATCTCGCGCGTCTGCTTGAGGTCGATGTGGTCCTCGGTGGCCTTGCTCCACGGCAGGCTGGTCAGCCAGTCGAGGTAGGTCCGCGAGACCGTGTACTCGGCCGAGGCGGGAGACATCTGCGACAGCCGGTCGAGTTCGCGGTCGGCGATCTCCCTGGCCTCGGGCGTCAACCCCGCTTCCTCGACCTTCTTCTTGAACTCCTCGACCTCGCGCGCGCGGTCGTCGCCCTCGCCCAGCTCGCGCTGGATCGCCTTCATCTGCTCGCGCAGGTAGAACTGCTTCTGGGTCTTGCCGACCTCGTCCATCACCCGCGACTGGATCTGCGAGCCCAGCTCGGTGACCTGGATCTCCCGGGCCACGCGCATCGTGAGCTGGGTCAGCCGCTCGTGCAGCGAGACGACCGGCAGCAGTTCCATCTTGTCCGAGACCGGGATCGGCATCACCGAGGAGATGATGTCCGCCAGCCGGTCCGGCTCGTCCTCGGGCAACGACAACTCGACCTCGCCCGACAGGCTCTGGTGGATCTCGACCAGCTTGCGGAACTGCAGCGCGAGGTTCCGCGCCTGGGCCTCGACCTCGATCCCGCTTTCCTGCTCCGTCGGCAAGCGGACGATCTCGGCGGCGAGGAACGGCTCCATCTGGGTGAACGACTTGATCCGGATCCGCTCCTGGCCCTGGATGATCAGGTTGATGTTCCCGCCGCCGACCCGGATCGCCTTGAGGATCCGCGCCAGCGTGCCGTACTCGTACAGGTCGTCGGCACCGGGGTCATCGACCGCGGCGTCCTTCTGGCTGATGACCACGACCGGCATGTCCCGCTCGAGCGCGCTCTCGATCAGTGCCAGCGTCTTGCGCCGGCCGACCGAGATCGGCATCACCGCGTGCGGGAAGAGCACGCTGTTGCGCAGCGGAAGGACGCCCAGCACGTCCTCGTTCGGGGTGCTGGTGTCGATATCGTGTCCGGCACCCGCGACGTCGGGATCGTCGCCGCGTTCCCGTTCTTTCGTCATGGCTTCCTCGAGACCGCACGGCAGGAGATGGGGCGAGTCTGCCACCGTCCCCTCCGTCGTGCCAGACGGTCCCGCGGCCGCCGGTCGTGTCCGATCGGATGAGAACGAAGGGGGGGCAGGACGCGGGCCTGCCCCCCCTCCGACGATTCTTCTACCGGGACGGCGCTTACGCGGACTGGACCTCGATCTTCCGCGGCTTCGCTTCCTCGGCCTTGGGCAGGCTCACCGTCAGGATGCCGTCCCGGACCTCGGCCGCGATCCTCGAAACGTCGACCGTGGCCGGCAGCGCGAAGACGCGCCCGAAGCGGCCGAAGCTGCGCTCCGTGCGGAACGTCGACGCCGCTTCGTACAGGGGGTTCGGCTTGCGCTCGCCGGAGAGCGTGAGGGTCCGGTTCTCGACCGAGACCTCGATGTCCTCGTTCCGGAAGCCCGGCAGGTCGGCCACCAGGAGCAGGGTGTCGCCCTTCTCGATGATGTCCACCGGCGGCACGAACGGACGGGCGCTTCCGGCTTCCGCGCCTTCGAACGCCTCGCGCATCAGCTGTGCCACCTCGTCCTGGAAGGGGTTGATCGAACGAACAGGTTGCCATCTGACCAGCGTCATGGTTCTTTCCTCCTCAGCTTGCCGACCCGGAATTAGGATCGGCCGCGGAGGCTGTCAAGACGGGGCCGGTCAGAGCATGGTGTGGTCCCGGGCGGCGATGTGCTCGGGGACCGCCTGGTAGTCGAACGGCTCGAGCGAGAACGAACCGCGTCCCTGGGTCAGCGAGCGGACGTCGGTCGAGTAGCCGAACATCGTCGAGAGCGGCACCAGCCCCCGGACCAGCGCCACCGGCCCCACCAGGCCGGTATCGCGGATCTCCGCCCGGCGCGCGCCGAGGTCCTTCACGACGACGCCGAGGAAATCCTCCGGGACGCGGACTTCGAACTTCATCACCGGTTCGAGCACGACGGTCGCGGCCTGCGCGAGCGCGTGGCGCAGCGCGGTGGAGATCGACGCGCCGAGCGGCAGCAGCGGATCGGGCGCGTCGCCGAGGTCGACCGCCTCGAGCGTCGCCTTGACGTCGACCACCGGGTAGCCGTACGCGCCGCCCGCCTCCAGGCCGGAGCGCAGGATGTCCGCCGCCTCGGCCTGCAGCCCGGGCGGCAGCGTCCGCGCGCTGCCCGCCAGCTCGATCTCGACCGGCGGCCGGCTGAGGTCGCCCAGCTCGCGCGGCCGCGGCTCGACCAGCACCCGCGCCGTGGCGTGGATCGCCGCCTCGCCGATCCGCTTCTCGAAGCTCCCGTCCGCGCGCCCGGGCGAACCGACCGTCTCGCGGTACGAGACGCGCGGCCGCCCGAAGCGGGCCGCGACGTTGAACTCGCGCTGCATCCGGTTGCGGATCACGTCGAGGTGCAGTTCGCCCATGCCCGACAGCAGGAGCTGCCCGGTCTCGGCGTCGGTGTGGAACCGGAACGTCGGGTCCTCGCGCGTCAGGCGCGCCACGACCTCGATCAACCGCTCGCGCTCGGCGTTGGTCCGCGCCTCGACCGCGACCGACACGACGGTCGGCGGGAAGTGGATCGTCTCGAAGGCGATCGGCGCGTCGGGGTCGCAGAGGGTGTCCCCGGTGACGACGTCCTTCAGTCCCTGGGCCGCGAGGATGTCGCCGACCTCGGCCAGCTTGACCGGCTCGCTGCGATCGGCGTAGAGCCGGACGAGGTTGCGCAACCGCAGGCGGACCTTGGTCCGCGGGTTGTAGACGCGCTGGTCGCCGTCGAGCGTCCCCGAGTAGACCCTCACCCACGTGAAGTCGGTCTCGCGCGCCGCGACCACCTTGAAGACCAGCGCCGAGAACGGCTCTCCGGGCGCGGGGATCCGCTGCATCCGGTCCCCGGTCACCGGGTCGTGTCCCTCCGCCGGCGGCCGCTCGACCGGCGACGGCAGGAAGTCGCACACCGCATCGAGTACGGGCCGGATGCCGAGGTCCCTGAGCGCCGCGCCGCAGAGCACCGGCACCAGCCGGCCCGCGACCGTGGCGTCGCGGATCGCACGCTTGAGATCGACCGAGGAGATCGGCTCCTCCATCAGGTACATGTCGCCGAGCCAGTCGACGACCTCGGCCGTCCCCTCGATCAGTCGCGTGCGGGCCGCCGCCGCCGCCTCGCGCGCGTCGGCGGGAATCTCCCGCTCCTCGAGCTCGCGTCCGCGGTTGTCCGGCTCGAAGACGAGCCACTTCATCGTCAGCAGGTCGATCACGCCGTCCAGCTTGTCCTCGAGGCCGTGCGGGAGGTTCACGAACAGCGCATGGGCCCCGAGCTTGCCGCGGATCTCCTCGAGCACGCGCTCGTGGTCGGCGCCGACCCGGTCCAGCTTGTTGATGAACGCGAGGCGCGGCACGCCGTAGCGATCGGCCTGGTGCCAGACCGTCTCGCTCTGCGGCTCGACCCCTTCGACGCCGGAGAAGACGACGACCGCGCCGTCGAGCACGCGGAGGCTGCGCTCGACCTCGGCGGTGAAGTCGACGTGGCCCGGCGTGTCGACGAGGTTGATCTGGACGTCGCGCCAGCTGAGCGTGCTCGACGCCGCGGAGATCGTGATCCCGCGCTCGCGCTCGTCGGGGCGGAAGTCCATCACCGCCTCGCCGTCGTGCACCTCGCCGATCTTGTGGGTCAGGCCGGTGTAGTAGAGAAACCGTTCGCTGACGGTCGTCTTGCCGGCGTCGATGTGCGCGATGACCCCGATGTTGCGCACCTGGTCGAGGGTCTTGTGCGTCATCGGGTCACCTCAGGGCGTATCCGCAGCGGCCGGCCCGGCGGACCGTGTCGGCGGAACGCGTTGAAGGAAGGGCCGCCGGAAGTTAGCAGCGGGGTCCGGGAGCGTCAACGCAACGCGCTCCGCGCCGCGGCGAGCCCGAAAACAACAGCCCCCGCGGCTGAGGGCCGCGGGGGACGATCGTTGAATCGGCGGAGGGTTGGAGGCTTCCGAATCCGGTCCGACGGGCCGTTCCCCACCCGTTGTCTGTGGACCCGTTCTCGGTTTCCCGGGCTCCAGCAAGTCTCTCCAGGGCCCCCCGGGTGCCAAGGCCGGAGATCACGATGACCTTCGGTCCTGGCGGCTAAATAGTAAGCAATTCGGATGCCGTGCACAAGGCCTTCCAAACCGTTGCAGCAAGCGCCCTCGAGCCGAATGTCGATCGAGAAAACGCGCGAAAACCCGCATGAAGTGGGTAAGATCCCCCACCCCGGAAGGTCGATTTCCACAGCTGTGGACGAACTGGTGGAAATCCCCCGGTGAGCAGGGTCAGGCGGAGCCCGTGGGCCCCATCTCGACCAGCGCGACGGCCGCGCCGCCTCCGCCCGAGGGATCCGGATCGGGGAAGAGCCGGCCCATCTCGGCCGGTGGCTCGGCCCGGCCCGGGAGGATCGCGACCAGCCCGGACGGCTGGCGCGGGTCGCAGCGGACGGTGACCGCCAGCCGGGCCCGGTCGTTCCCCACCAGCGCCGTCGCTCCGTCGGCGAGGCCGCGCCGGGAGGCCGCCGCGGGCTCGACGAGCAGCGCGGGGGGGCCGCCGCCCTCGCCCGCGGGGGGATGGTCGTCGAGGCGGCCCACGATCAGCGCGAGCGGGAAGCGCTCGAAAAGGGTGGGCGTGGTGCGCGGGCCTTCCCCGCCCTCGCGCAGGACCGGGGCCGCTCCCGGACCCGGCGCCGCGGGAAGAGGCGCTACTCGCTCCCCGGCCTCGGCAACCCACGCCGCCGGCTCGGCCGGAAACCACCGCTCCGGCCACCCGAGCCGCCGCGCTGCCGCACGGATCACCGCCGCCGCAGGCAGCACGCCGCGCGGAAGCGGTCGTGCCGCCTCGCCGCGCCACGCGGCGCCGCCCAGCCCGACGATGTCCTCCTGCTCGAGATGGCCCGCCACCGGGAGGAAGATCGACGCCTCCTGCGCCAGCCCGCCCGGGTGCTGCCCCAGCACGACGGCCAGCCGGGCGGTGCGCGCGAAGCGCTCCAGCGCCCCCCATCCGCCGCGCCCGGCGAGTTGTTCGGCACCCTCGACGATCAGCACGACCCCGCGCCCATCCTCCGGCAGCGACGGGGCGCCCCACGCGGGCTCGCCGGCCTCGTCGACCGGAGACGTCCCGAGCGGCATCGGCACGAGGGCGGCCGGGTCGGGCTCGAGCGGGGGGACGACCAGCCGGGCGCCCGCGGCGCGGGCCAGGGCCACGATCGCCGCCGCCGCCTCCGACGCCCCGCCGTGACGCGCCACGCCGCCGCCGACCACGATCACCGGCCGTTGCGACTCCGCCAGCCGGTCCGCAATGGATGCCAGTTCCGCCTCGCTCACCCGGGCCACGGGCGCCACCCGCGACGCCGGCCAGCGCTCGATCTCGCGGCGGGTCGCGTCGGAGACGCGGTGCGCGCGCCCGGTCGCGACCAGCCGCTGCACGAGCGCCAGCGCCACCGGGACGTCGGTCCCCGGCCAAGGGGCGAGCTGGGCCCACCCGGCGCCGGCCGCGGCCGCGGCGCAGGGGTCGACGAACAGGCGGGCGACGCCGCGCTCCGCCGCGCGCCGCCAGGCAAACCCGACGGCACGCGGGAGGCGGGAGGGATCGGCTCCCCAGGCGACGAGCAGGTCGGCCCCCTCGAGCGCCTCGGGCGGCGCCAGCTCGTCCGGCGCGAGCAGCGCCGCAAAGGCGCGGGCGGCCGCTGCGTGGGCTCCTGCAGCCCGCACGAAGCGCGTCCCGGGGACGAGATGCGCGACCCGCCGCGCCAGCGCGTGCGAGAGGCGCGGATGACGGGCGCCCGAGAGCCAGACCAGGCGGACGCGACCGGCCACGGCCTCGGACAGGGCCGCCGCCAGCCGGTCGTACGCCTCGTCCCAGCGCACCGCCGAGAAGCGCTCGCCCGCGCCGCGTGCGCGGACCAGCGGCGTCCCCGGTCGCGCCGGATCGGCCAGCGCGCGGGCTGCGGCGACGCAGTCGTCGCACGCGGGAAGCCCGTCGTCCCCTTCGAGCCCGAGCCAGCGCTCGCCGGCGCCGATCCAGGCCCGCGCGCGGCATCCGGCGCGGCAGGCCGGCGCCGGGAGGACCGGCAGGGAGCGGGGTCGGCTCGAGCTCATCCTTCGCTCAGTGCGGCGCGTCGCCGGCCGGGAGCGCGATCGAGGGGCCGCCATCCGCGTCCTCCGCATCCTCGTTCGCCGGGAAGAAGACGCGGAACGTCGTGCCGCGACCGGGCTGCGAGTCGACCTGCAGCCGACCGCCGTGCTGCCGCACGAGCCCGTAGGTGACGAACAGCCCGAGCCCGGTCTTGGTGCGGTCGCCGCCGGTGAAGAACGGGTCGAAGATCTGCGGCAGGAGGTTCTCGGGGATCCCCGGCCCCGTGTCGCCGATGTCGATCTCGATCTCGCCCGCCGCCAGCAGGTAGCGCGTGCGGACCGTCAGCTGCCCGCCCTCGCGCATCGCGTCGTGCGCGTTGAGGATCAGGTTGAGCAGGACCTGGTAGACGTGGCGCTCGACAGCCCGCACGCGGGGCAGTTCGGGCGCGAGATCGCGCTGCACTCGCACGCCGCCGTGCCGCAGCGGCGTCTGGGCCAGGCCCAGCGCCTCCTCCAGCACGTGGTGCACGTCGACGGCCTGGAGCTGCTGGTCGCCGCCGCGGTGCAGGTCGAGCAGCGCGGCCACGATCTGTCGGATCCGCCGCACCCCTTCGCGCACGCGCTCGAAGGCGTCGCGCTCCGGGAAGTCCTCCGGCAGCGCCCCCTCGGTCAGCGCCAGGTGCAGCATGATCGCCTGCAGCGGGTTGTTGATCTCGTGCGCGACGCCGGCCGCGAGGCGTCCCGTCGCCACCAGCCGGTCGGCCTGCAGGAGCTGGCGCTGCAGCGCCAGCCGGCTGGTGACGTCCCGCAGCACCGCGTGCGCGCCGACCAGGCGCCCCCGCTCGTCGCGCACCGCGGCCGCATTCACGATCGTCTCGATCGGCGAGCCGTCGCGGCGACGGACGGTCAGCTCGAGGTTCTCCACGCGGCCGGCTTCGACGAAGGCGGGGAGCGCGGCCCACATTCGGGGGCGCGCCTCGGGCACGAGGAGCGTCGGCACGCGGCGCCCGATCAGTTCCTCGTAGCGGTAGCCGGTCGCGCGCAGCGCGGTGCGGTTGACCTCCGCGATCCGGCCGCGCTCGTCGACGACGAGGTAGAGGTCGGGGCTGGCGTCGAACAGCTCGCGGTACTTGTCCTCGGACCGGGCCAGCTCGCGGGTGCGGGCGAGCAGGTCCGCCTGGAGGTCGGTCGCGCGCTGTTCCGCACGGGCCAACTCGACGGCGAGGGGCTCGAGCGGGAACGCGCTCAGCACGGCGCCGCCACCGGGCCACGGGGCCGGTGCGATCGTCACCTCCCGCCCGGCCGTCCCGCCCGCGACGCGGACGGTGCGCCGCTCGCCCAGCTCGAGCACCGCGTCCAGTGCCGCGACGAGCGCGACCCGCCCGCCCCGGTCGCCCGCCAGGGCGCGCAGGAGATCGCGCAGCCGGGCCCGCCGTCCGGGGGCCGCGGGCGCGTCGAGCCTCGCTGCGCCGGCCAGTGCGAGCGGGGAGCCTCCGGCGTCGACGGCCGCGAACCACCACCCCAGCGCGTCGGCAGTCCGGACCGCGGCATCGAGCCCGCGCGCCGCCGCTCCGGCCGCGGGCGAGTCGAAGCCGGACCGGCCGTCAATCACCGAGGAGGTCACCGATGTGGGTGATCAGCGTCTCGACGTCCTGCGGCTTGGTCAGGAACAGGTCGGCCCCGGAGAGCAGCGAGCGCTCGCTGTTTCCCGCGCCCGAGTAGCCCGTGAGCACGACGATCTTCAGCCGCTCGACCCCGGCGAGCCGGCGCATCCGCTCGCAGACCTCCAGCCCGCCCATTCCCGGCATGACGAGGTCGAGGATGACGAGGTCCGGGCGGTGGCGTGCAAAGTGATAGCCGGCCTCGAAGGCGTCCGCGGCGGCCGCCACCTGGTAGCCGCCGCGCAGCGTGAGGGCGCGGGTCAGGCCGTTGCGAACATCGGCGTCGTCGTCGACAACGAGAATGCGGCGCGGGCCCTGTGGCGTGCGCGCGAGGTCCATCATCATGGGGCCTTCCCGACCCGTCCCCCCGGTATCGGCGAGAGGGATCGTACGTCGCTCCCGCCGATCGGCCAACCCTGGAAGGTCAGCGCGCGAATCCGGCCGTCGAACCGCCGTCCACGACGAAGACCGCTCCGGTGGCAAACGGGCACTTCGAGGAAAGCAGGAACTCGACCGCCGCGGCCACCTCCGCGGGCTCGGCGATCCGGCCCAACGGGTGGACGCGGGCCAGTTCCTCGGTCCGTTCCAGCGGATCGGTGCCGTCGCCGCGGTCGGCGAGCAGCATCGGCGTCGCGACGGCCCCCGGGCAGACCGCGTTGACGCGGATCCCGTCCGCGGCGTGGTCGAGCGCCATCGCGCGGGTCAGGTTGACGAGGCCGGCCTTCGCCGCGCAGTAGGCTGCGGCGTTCTTCATGGCGACCAGGCCGAGGTTGCTCGCGACGTGGACGATCGCCGGCGTGTCGCCGCGTCGCAGCAGGGGAAGCGCTGCGCGCGAAACCAGGTAGGGGCCGGTCAGGTTGACCTCCAGCACGTGGCGCCAGGCGTCGGGAGCGGTCGTCTCCACGCTCCCGAAGTGCGCGATGCCGGCGTTGTTGACCAGGCCGTCCAGCGCGCCCCACGCCGCCTCGATCGCCGCCGCCGCCGCCGCGACCGCCGGCTCGTCGGTCACGTCGCCGGGAATCGCCAGCGCCTCCGCACCGCACGCGCGGCACTGCGCCGCGGTCTCGTCGAGCGTGTCGGGATTCCGCCCGTAGAGGGCGAGCCGTGCGCCCGGGGCCGCCAGCGTCAGCGCGATCGCGCGCCCGATCCCCTGGCCCGCGCCCGTGACCAGGGTCCGCCGGCCGGCCGGAGCGTCGGGATGGGGGGGGGGATCAAGAGGAGCCTCCGGGTGCCGCCGGGATGGAGCGGGAAACGGGACTCGAACCCGCGACCCCGACCTTGGCAAGGTCGTGCTCTACCAACTGAGCTATTCCCGCACCGGGCGGTGCGACCCGAAGATCAAGCGAGCGCGCATTCTAGCACCCGCCCCCGGCCCGTCAACCAGGGGCTCCCGGTCAGAGCGGCTGCTCCCCCGTCGGCCCGTTCTCGTCGGCCAGCGCTTCCCGAGCCTGCCGCCAGAGCGTCAACAGGACGGCCAGAAAGACCGGACCGAGCACCAGGCCGATCAGGCCGAACGCCAGGAGCCCGCCGATGATCCCGAAGAAGACGAGGATGTAGGGGATGCGCGCCGCCCCGGAGATCAGGTACGGCCGCAGGAAGTTGTCGATCGTCGAGACCAGGGCGACTGCCCAGATCGCGATGAAGACCGCCTTGCCCCACGAGCCCGCGGCGATCAGGCCGAGCGCGACCGGGACCCAGATCAGCGCGACCCCGAACGGCAGGATCGCGGCCAGACCGGTCGCGGCCCCCAGCAGGACCGGCGCCCGCAGCCCCGCGATCCAGTAGCCCAGCATCGCGCACAGCCCCTGCGCCGCGGCGGTCACGACCCAGCCGTAGAAAACGGCGCCGACCGTGTCGCGCACGTGGGCGAGCAGCATCCGGCCGCGGCCGCCGGCGATCCGGTCGAGCAGGGCGCGCATCTCGTCGGCCGCGCGCTCGCCGTCGCGGTAGACGAAGAAGAGCGTGAAGACCGCCAGGAAGGCGTCGACCAGGTAGTGGAGCACGTTCTTGCCCAGGTCGAGCGTCCGCTGGGTCGGCGCCAGCACCAGCTGCCGCAGCCAGTTGCGGCGCAGCTCGGAGTTGGTGACCTCCTTGGCCCAGGAGCGGACCGTCTCGTCGAGCGCCGGGACCTCCTTGATCCAGGCCGGCAGCTCCAGGGTGTCGGCCGTGACCCAGTCCTTGATCCGGACGATCTCCGGTTCCAGCTCGCGCACCATCGCGAGCCCGAGGAAGGTCGCGGGCGCGACGACGACGACCAGCAGCAGCAGCGTCATGGCCACCGCGGCCACGTCGTTCCAGCGACCGAACAGCGGCCGCAGGCGGCGGTAGATCGGCCAGGTCGCGGTGCCGAGGACCAGCGCCCAGAGGATCGGGCGGGTAAACGGGGCGAGGACCTTGTAGGTGCCCCACAGCAGCAGGCCGAGCCCCAGCAGGCCGAGGGCGATGCGCACCGCCTCGGTGCCCTGGGGGAGCTTGTATCGCGCGCCGATCTCGCCGCTCATGAGGCTTCTTCCATCATCTCACCCCTCGCCAGCGCGTCGAAGTGCCCCTCGATCAGCTCGAGAAAGGCCTCCGGGGCGGGGATGCCGGCGATCGCCTGCCGGAGGCGCCGGCCGCCGGGGATTCCGTGGGTGTAGCGGCCGGTGAAGGTGCGCAGCTTCTGCATCGCGGCGCCGCGTTCCTCCTCGGCGATGATCCAGCGGTAGTGGGTGACGATCGCCTCGCGGCGCGCGGCGAGCGTCGTCTCCGGCACCGGCGCGCCGGCCAGCGCGGCCGCGGTCTTGCGGAAGATCCACGGGTCGGTCAGGACGCCCCGCCCGATCATCACCGCGTCGCAGGCAGTCTCGCGGAACAGCGCGAGCGCCTCCTCCGGGGTCGTCACGTCGCCATTGCCGATCACCGGGATCGCGACGGCCTGCTTGAGCCGCGCGATCGCCTCCCAGTCGGCGCGGCCGGTGTACATCTGCTTCGCCGTGCGGCCGTGGAGGGTGATGGCGTCGACCCCCAGGTCCTGGCAGATCCGCCCCAGCTCGACGAAGTTGGCCGGCTCGGGGCCGCGCCCGGTGCCGATCCGGAACTTCACGGTCAGCGGGATCGTCAGCCGCGCGCGGCAGGCCGGCGATGATCGCCGCGGCGTGCTTCAGGTCGGCCATCAGGTTCGCGCCGGCGCAGCCGTTGAGGACCTTGTTCGCGGGACAGCCCATGTTGATGTCGCAGACGTCGGGCGCGAGCTCTTCCACGCGCGCCGCGCACTCGGCCATCCGCGCCGGGTCCTTGCCGTAGATCTGGATCGCCAGCGGCCGCTCCTCGTCCGAGAAGCGCAGCTTCGCCAGCGCGCCGCGGTGGCCGCGCACGACCTCCTCGGACGAGATGAACTCCATCGAGACCAGGCCGACGCCGCCGATCCGCCGAACCAGCAGGCGGAAGTGGCGGTCGCAGAGGCCGGCCATCGGGGCCAGCACCAGCGGCGGGTCGATCGTCCGCCGCCCCAACGCCAGCGGCGGGATCACGGCGCGGGATCCCCGGAGAGCGGGCCGGCCCCCGGCGGCGGCTTCAGGATCCCGAGGAACCCGAAGGCCAGCACGACCAGGCTGTGGCGGATCGCGCCGTCCTCGACGAGCCGCGGGATCTCGGCCAGCGGCCGGGTCTCGACCTCGATGCTCTCGAAGGGGTCGGGCTCCGGCTCGCCGACGCGGCGGCAGCCGAGCGCCAGGAACGACACGCAGGCGTTGGACTGGATCGCCGGGTTGGGCCAGACCGAGCCGAGCCGGACGATCCGCTCGGCCGCGTAGCCGGTCTCCTCGCGCAGCTCGCGCGCGGCCGCGGCGGCGGCGTCCTCGCCGGCGTCGACCATTCCGCCGGGGATCTCGAGCGTCACCTCGCGGACGCCGTGGCGGTACTGCCGGATCAGCACCACCTCCCCTTCGGGCGTGAGCGGGATCACGTTGATCCAGTCGGGCCCCTCGAGCACCACGAACGGGCGCTCGACGCCGCTCGGCTCGAAGCGGTAGTGGTCGTTGACGACGCGGAAGATCCGCTGGTCGCTGACCGGCGCGCGGCGCAGGAAGGTCCAGTGGCGGCGGGGCACGGGCGGCTCGCGATCAGACGCCCGGCAACGCCAGGTGGAGCACGGCCCGGATGATCGGGCCGGCGAGGAAGTCGAACAGCCGCCAGGCGAGGATCAGGCCGAGGATCCCGGCCATCGGCATCCGCTGCACCGAGCCCATGAAGCGCGCCGCGCCCGCGCCGCCGAGGCCGGCCACGACCGAGGCGCCGTCGAGCGGCGGGACCGGGAGCAGGTTGAAGACCCCGAGCAGCGCGTTGAGCACGGCGAGGATCGACAGGAACGAGGCCAGCGGGGCGAGCGCCGAACCCGGGTCGGCGGGCTGGAAGAGCTGGCTCAGGGACGGCACCTGCGGGAAGGTCCCCCAGCCCGAGACGACGAGCGCGTAGATCGCCGCGATCGCGAGGCCCGAGAGCGCGAGGTTGGCGAGCGGGCCGGCGAGCGCCATCAGACCGGCGCGCCGCGGGTGGCGCTCGGCCCAGAGGGGGTCGTAGGGGGCCGAGGCCCAGCCGATCATCCAGCCCGCGAACAGGTAGGCCAGGATCGGCATGACGACCATCCCGAACGGCTCGCGCGCCATGTGCGGCAGCGGGTTGAGCGAGGCCTGCCCCGCCTCGTAGGCGGTCCGGTCGCCGCCGCGCAGCGCGGCCACGGCGTGGGCCGCCTCGTGGACGGTCGTCGAGAGCAGGAAGGCCACGTACCACAGCGCCATCAGGGCCGGGTCGAAATGTTCGAACAGGCCCATGCCGGCCCTCTCCTCGCCTTGAGCCGCGCGCCGTCAGAGCGTCGGCGCGGGCGGATCGGCCTTGTAGTCGTAGAAGCCGCGGCCCGTCTTGCGCCCCAGCCAGCCGGCGTCGACGAACTTCACGAGCAGCGGGCAGGGGCGGTACTTGGCGTCGCCGAGCCCGTCGTGCAGCACGCGCATGATGGCCAGGCAGGTGTCGAGGCCGATGAAGTCGGCCAGGGTGAGCGGCCCCATCGGGTGGTTCATCCCGAGCCGCATGACCGTGTCGATCTCCCGGATCCCGGCGACCCCTTCGTACAGCGTGTAGATCGCCTCGTTGATCATCGGCATCAGCACGCGGTTGCTGACGAAGCCGGGGAAATCGTTGACCTCGACCGGGGTCTTGCCCAGCGCCTCGGCCAGCGCGTGCGTGACGTGATAGGTCTCGTCCGAGGTGGCCAGGCCGCGGATGATCTCGACCAGCTGCATCACCGGGACCGGGTTCATGAAGTGCATCCCGATCACCTTGTCGGGCCGCCTGGTCACCGCCGCGATCCGCGTGATCGGCAGCGACGAGGTGTTCGTGGCGAGAATCGCGTGCGGCCCGCAGAGCGAGTCGAGCTCGCGGAACAGCGTCTGCTTGACCGCGAAGTCCTCGGTCGCCGCCTCGACGACGAAGTCGCAGCCGGCGAGGTCGCCCAACCCGACGGTGGTCGCGATCCGCTGCAGCACCGCCGCCTTGGTGCCGGCGTCGAGCTTCCCCTTGTCGACGGCGCGCTGGAGGTTCTTGTCGATCGTCGCCAGCCCCTTCGACACGAACTCCGGCTTGACGTCCTGCAGCACGACCGGGAAGCCCGCGGTCGCGAAGACGTGCGCGATCCCGTTCCCCATCTGACCGGCGCCGACGATGCCGACCTTCTTCACGTCCTGGTGGTGCGACATGCCCGTACTCCTCTGATTCGCGGCTCGAACGCGGCCGCACGGCCGGCGGGACTGGCGCGCGGTCGAGATGTGGCAGTATATCCGCTCTCCGAGGTGCACCATGGCGGTCTCACGGGCCCGGATCGTCGTCCAGATCAACGCCTTCTCGCCTTACCGGCTCTGGAGTCTGGGCGAGTCGGTCCCCGACCGGATCGCCCGGGCCTTCCCTTCCGTCCGGGTCGTCCAGTCGCGGGACGGCGAGGCGTTCGTCAAGCTGCTCCCCGAGGCGACCGTCCTGTACACCTGGTCGATGCCCCGCCGGCACCTCGCCCGGGCGGCCAAGCTGAAGTGGATCCACACGGCCGAGGGGGGCGTCGACCGGCTGCTGAGCCCGGAGCTGGTGAAGTCGAAGATCGTGGTCACGAACTGCGCCGGCGTGACGCACGACAGCGTCGCCGACCACGCCACCGGGATGGTCCTCTCGCTGTCGCGGCGGCTCGCCGAGTCCCGCGACCTGCAGCGCCAGCGGGTCTGGGGGCGCGACCTGCTCTGGTCGGGCGACCGGGTGCCGTTCGCGCTGACCGGCAAGACCGCGCTGGTCGTCGGCTTCGGCTCGATCGGCGCCGCGATCGGGCGTCGCCTGAAGGCCTGCGGGATGACGGTCGTCGGCCTGCGGGCCAAGGACGCCGACAAGACGCCGCCCCCCGAGGCCGACGAGATCCACGGCCCGGAGGCGCTGGAGGCGCAGCTCGAGCGGGCCGACGTCGTCGTCCTGGCGCTGCCGCTGACCCGCGACACGCGCAAGCTGTTCGACGCCGAGCGCTTCCGCGCCTTCAAGCCCGGCGCGCTGTTCGTCAACATCGGGCGCGGCGAAGTCTTGGACGACGCGGCGCTGGCCGAGGCGCTGGCCTCCGGCCGCGTCGGCGGGGCGGGGCTGGATGTCTTCAACGAGGAGCCGTTGCCGCGCGAGAGCCCGCTCTGGGGCCATCCGCGCGTGGTCATCACGCCGCACGTCGCGGGAACCGATCCGGGCCACATGGAGCGCGCGACCGAGCTGTTCGAACGGAACCTCGAGCGCTTCCTGAAGGACGAGCCGCTGCTCAACGTCGTCGACAAGAACCTGGGGTACTGATCCCCGGCCAGGGGAATGACGCGTGGACGCGACCGCGCTCAGGCACGAAATCGCCATCGCGGGTTCGGCCCCGATCCGCGCGTTCCTGTCCGCGGCGCAATGTGCGGCGCTGCGGGACGCGCTCGACGCCGGCACCCGTGGAACCCGGCGCCGGGCCGGAGACACCTACGCGGTGCGCAACATTCTTTGGGAGAACGCCCCGCTGGTGCGGCTCCTGGCCGAGACCGGCATCGACGGACTCGCGAGCGCCGTGATGGAGCGCCCGGCATTCGGCGTCCAGGCCATCCTCTTCGACAAGAACCCCGCGGCGAACTGGCTGGTCCCCGGCCACCAGGACGTGGTGATGCCGGTCGCCGAGCAGGTCGAGGAGGCAGGCTGCGCGGGCTGGAGCGTCAAGGCCGGCGTGCCCCACGTCGAGTTGCCGGCGCGCGTTCTCGCGGGTCTGCTCGCCGTGCGGATCCACCTGGACGGCTGCGACGCCGACAACGGGGCGCTGGCCGTGGTGCCGGGAAGCCACCGGCGCGGCCGGCTGACCGCTGCGCAGCTCGCGGAGCTTCCGCTGGAGGCCTTCCGGGTTCACGCGGCGGACCTCGGCGATCTGCTCCTCATGCGTCCCCTGCTCGTCCACCGCTCGTCGCCAGCCCGGCAGCCTGTCCACCGGCGGGTGCTGCACATCGTCTACGCGGCCGAGGAGCCGTCCGGGCGGCTCCGGTGGCGGCGCGCGGGGGGACCGGTGTCGTTCGTCACGCAGGGAGCGACCGAGCCGCCGCTTGCGTCGATTGTGCCTGTGCAGGAGCCAGGGAGGGGGGATCATGAACGCGGACGACGAGCCGGGATCGGGGATGCCTCCGATCGATGACGCACTGCCGGCGCAGGCGGGCCTCAGTCCCCTGTGGCGGCGCTTCGTCGCACTGACTCTCGACGGGTTGCTGCTCGGGCTCGCCGGCGCGCTGCTGGGAGGGCTGTTCTTCGCTCCGCTCGCCCGCCTGGGTGCGTGGGGCCGCCTGCTCGGCTTCGGAGTGGCGCTCTCCTACTTCGGGCTGCTCAACAGCGCGCTCGGGCGGGGGCAGACCCTCGGAAAACGGGTCATGGGCATCCGTGTCGCCGACCGCGCCGGGAAGCCGATCCCGCTCCGTCGATCCTTCGTGCGTTTCGCGGTCCTCGGCCTGCCCTTCTTCCTGAACGGGCTCCTGCTCCCGCCGAGCGTGGCGCTGGGGCCGATCGCATTCCCGCTGGCGTTGATCGTCTTCGGAGGTGGCGGCGCCCTGGCCTATCTGGCCCTCTTCAACCGCCGGACCGGGCAGAGCCTGCACGACCTCGCCGTCGGCAGCTTCGTGACTGTGGCTGCGCCCGGCAAGCCGGCAGCGGGCGGCCTCTGGCGCCCGCACCTTCTCCTGGTCGATGCATGGTTCGTGGTGGTCCTCGGCGCGACGGTCTGGATGAGCCACCTCAGCCGGCAAGGTGTGTTCCCGGGACTGTTGGCGGTGCAGCAGGGCATCCAGGCCACGGGCGAAGTCCACACCTCGGCGGTCAACGTGGGAACGGCCTGGCGCACGACCGGCGACATCCGCAAGGAGACGCAGTTCCTGCAGGTCAACGCGATCCTGCGGGAGCCGCCGGTTGACTCGTCCGCGGCCGCCCGCATGGTCGCCGGGATCGCGCTGCGGGACTACCCGGAGGCGAAGGGGCTGGATGTCATCGTCGTGATGATCAGCTACGGGTACGACCTCGGGATCGCCAGGGGATGGAGACGGGACGTCTTTCGGCGCAGTCCGTCGGAGTGGCAGGCGCAGCTCGTCGAGCCCTCGTCGGACCAGAGATAGTCGAGGATCGGCAGCCGGCGATCGCGAACCTCCCCGGTGCGCGTCCCTCTCAGCGCGCCCCGAGAAAGCGCAACGCGTGGGCGCGGGTGTCGAGGTCGTAGACCTTGATCCCGACGGCGAGCGTCCGGCCCGCGCGGCGGGCCGCGTCGACCTGCGCGTCGATCCTGGGCGCAACGCGCCGGAGGTCGGCGAGCGACGCAATCGGGAACGTCTCGAGCCGCTCGCCGTCGCGCAGCAGGATCTCCTCGACGACCTCGAGCGGCGCCAGCTCGGCGGCGTCGGCCGGGGTGCCGGGCCGGACCGCCCCGACGAGCGCGCCCGTGCCCGCGAAGTCGTCCTCGTAGCGCAGGTCCCACGGCACGTCCTCGAAGATCGCGCCCCAGGCGTCGAGGTAGAGCGCCGAGGTCATCGCGTTGCCGTCCAGCGGCTCGAGCAGGACCTCTACCTCGCGCGATGCGCCGCGCCGCCAGACGACGAGGGTCGCGGTCGAGCCCGGCTCGAGATCGAACAGCGCTTCGGTGAGCGGCGCGCCGCCGCCCTCGACGGGGATCGCCACCGAGCCGCCGCCGGCCGCCGCCTGGCGCCGGCCGCGCACCTCGAGGACGACGTCGAGCGGCTCGAGCGGGCACGGCCGCGGGACGAGCCGGTCGAGCCGCCGCACCACGACCGCGCCGCGCTGCTCGTCGAAGTCCAGCGCCTCGGCGACGCGCGCGTCGACCGGTTCGGTGACCACGGGGAGCATCGCGTGGCGCACCCCGCCGCCGCAGAGCGCGGCGCGCAGGAAGGTGCGCACCCGCTCGGCCGGGACGGCGAAGCCGATGTTGTCGACGTCGCTCTCGCGCAGCGTGTTGACCCCGACGACCTCGCCGGTCCGCGCCCGGACCAGCGGGCCGCCGCTGTTGCCGGGGTTGATCGCGGCGTCGGTCTGGACCAGCCGGAACGGGCTCTCCTCGACCGGCTGCAGCGGGACGCTGACGATGCCGCGCGTGACGGTGCGCTTGAGGCCGAGCGGGCTCCCTTCCGCGAGCACTTCCTCTCCCTGCGGCAGCTCCTCGGCGGGGCCGGCCGCGAGGCGGCGGCGCGCGACCGAGGCGACGGTCTCGCCGCGGGCCGAGAGGTCCTCCCCGGAGACGGAGAGCAGCGCGAGGTCGGCGCGGTCGTCGGTCGCGACGATCGACGCCGGCAGCGTCAGCTCCGAGGCTTCGGCGCCGTTCCCGTCGCGGAAGAAGGTCACGCGCAGCTCGTTGGCCGAGCGCACGACGTGGGCGTTCGTGACGATCAGCAGCGCGTCCGGCGGGGGGGCGCAGGCTCCGGGGCCGAGCGCCGGCTCGGGGTCGATCGCGAAGGCCGATCCCGAGACGCTTGCTCCCAGGGACCCTTCGCCGACGACTCCCTGGTAGCCGAGCGCGGCGTCGACGAAGGCCACCGGGCCGAACGTGGCCGGCCTCGGCGCGGCCGCGGCGAACATCGCCGCAGCAAGCACGGCAAGAACACCGCATGGCCGGTTCACGGCTGATCCTCCGTCTCGCCGAGGTGGATCACGCGGATGCCGGCGAAGACATTGGGCGAGGAGGGATCGGTGACGCGCAGCGCGACCGTCCCCGCGAACGCCGGCGCGGCGCGCACGGCGCCGACCGCGCGCTCGAACTCCGCCGCGTCCGCGACCGGCACGAACTGCCCGGCGCCGAACACCTCCTGCACCAGGTCGAGCGCCTGCAGCCCGGCCGCTTCCGCGGCGCTCCCCTCCGCCACGTAGGCCACCAGCGCGCCGCGCCGCTCGTCGCCGCGCGCGAAGAAGACGTCGGCCGGGTCCTGGAACCAGGCCCCCGCGAACTCGACGGCGCGGACCGTTCCGGCGCGCGCTTCCTGCGCCGCGACGATCGGGATCGCCCCGGCCCAGGCCTGGCCCGCGCGCAGCCCGCGGACCGCGAGCGGGCGGCCCGGCGGCGCGTCGTGGGCGAGCTGCGCCAGCGGGAAGCCGCCCGCACCGAGCGGCCGGTCGCCTCCCGCGAGCAGCACGTCCCCTTCCGCAAGGACGAGGGTCCCGTCGACGGTCCAGTCCTCGAGCACGAGGTAGCCTCCCGGCGACGGCCGGCCGAGCAGCCCGGCGAGTCGGCCGTCGATCGGCGCGAGCTCGGGCCCGGGCCACGGCAGCGCGCCGTGCGACGGGGCGCGACCGTCGAGCCACGCCGCCAGGAACTGCGCGATCTCGGCCGCCGGGATCGCGTACTGCGGGCCGGTCGCTCGGCGGCGCTCGCCGCCTGCCGCGATCCGCTCGCCGTCCGCGGCGAGGCCGACGAGCGCCATCGTCGCCGGGTCGAGCAGCGCGCCGCCCGACGCGTCGCGCTCGATCGGCTGGTCGAGGAAGAGCGCCGGGAGCGCGCCGACGCGCAGCGGGTCGCCCGGCCCGGTCAAGCCCTCGCCGGCGATCGTGACCCGGCGCGCATCGACGCGTCCGCCCGTCACGGCAAGCCGCAGCACGCTCGCCCCGGGAGACGGCGCGGCCGCGGCGAGCCGGACCCCGGCCGGGAGCCCGCTCGTCCGCAGCAGCGCGAGGTTGAGCGTCGGGTCGGCGACGACCAGCTCGGCGCGCAGCTCGCGCATGACGGGGATCGTGCCGGCCCCGCGCTCGAGCGCCCGCACCATGATGCTCTGCGCGCCGTCGACGCCGCGCAGCGCCGTCAGCACGAAGCGCTCGCCTGGCGCCGGCGCGGCCTTCGGGACGAGGCCGCGCTCGGTGGCGAAGGCAGCCAGGTCGACCAGCACGCCGCTGGTCACGAGCGGCCCCCCCAGCACGGCCGCGGGGTCCGGCTCGCCTCCGTCGCGCGGCTGCTCGAACAGGCCCTGGAAGCCGCGCACGGCGCGTACGGCGACGACGGCGTCGAGCGGGACGGGGGGGTCGGCGGGAGCGGCGATTGCAGCGGCGGCGGACACCGGCGGGAGCGCGATCGCGAGCCAGGTCGCGAGCCAGAGGCGTCGCGCGCGGGGTGCGATCACGAGCGGGGACCAGGGACGGGCGCGGGAAGCGTCATCGGCTCGGGATGGTAGCGCGATTCCCGCTCGTGCGCGCGCCGCTGCGGCGCGGCGCGCGTCTCCGGCGCGCCGCACCGCCGGCGTCATCCCTACTGCACCGTGAACGTGAAGGTCTGCGCGGTGTTCTTCGCCTTGTCCGAGAGGACCAGCGGCTGGGCACCCGGCGCGACCTGGTTCGGGATCTTGAAGGTTGCGGTGCTGACCCCCGTCGCGGCGTCCATCGTCCAACGCGTCAGCGCACACTTCTTGCCACCCAGGGTGATGGCCCCCTTCAGGCTCCCGAAGTAGAGCCCCTGCAGCGTCACCGAGGCTCCCTTCCCCGCGCTCGCCGGCGCCGCCGACAGGACCTGGGGGCGCATCACCTCGAACGCCTGGGCCAGCGTGATCGCCGTGCCGCCCGGCGGTTTGAGCGTCACGTTGTGGCGGCCGGCGCGCAGCGCCTTGTTCACCGTGCACGCGACACTCGTGGCCGACCAGGACGAGACCACGCAGGGCGCCGTTCCGATCTTCACGGTGCCACGCTTGGTCCCGAAGCCGGTTCCGAGGATCACGATCCGCGTGCCGACGCTCCCCCGCGGCGGGCTGACCGGCAGGAGGTCGCAGGCGTCGCCCAGCCCGTCCCCGTCGGAGTCCGCCTGGGAGGGGTTGGCCACCGCGGGGCAGTTGTCGCAGGCATCGCCGACGCCGTCGGCATCCCCGTCCTGCTGGCCAGCGTTTGCGATCAGCGGGCAGTTGTCGCAGACGTCGCCCGCACCGTCGGCGTCCGCGTCCTCCTGGCCCGGGTTGGCGACCGCATCGCAGTTGTCGCAGGCGTCGCCGAAGGCGTCGCTGTCGGAGTTCTGCTGCCCGGGGTTGGCAACGGAGACGCAGTTGTCGCAGGCGTCGCCCGCGCCGTCGGCGTCCGCGTCCTCCTGGCCCGGGTTGGCGACCGCATCGCAGTTGTCGCAGGCGTCGCCGATGGCGTCGCTGTCGGAGTTCTGCTGGGCGAGGTTGGTCACCGCCGGGCAGTTGTCGCAGGCGTTTCCGACAAGGTCGCCGTCCACGTCCTCCTGGCCGGCGTTGGCGACCGCACCGCAGTTGTCGCAGGCGTCGCCGAGGCCGTCCCCGTCCGGGTCCTCCTGGCCCGGGTTGGGCTGGGCCGGGCAGTTGTCGCAGGCGTCGCCCCGCTTGTCCGCGTCGGCGTCGGCCTGGTTCGGGTTCGCTATGGCTGGGCAGTTGTCGCGATAGCCGAGGACCCCGTCGCCGTCGTCGTCGGAATTGTCGAAGTCGACGATGAAGACCCCCTCCGCCCCGTCGGCGACGACGACCTGCCGCCCCGCTACCGCAATGCCTCTGGCAGAGCCGACGGTGTCGTAGTAGGCCACCTCCAGCGGCGCCGCCGGGTCGGAGATGTCGAAGATGCGGAGGCCCGAGTATGTCGCCGCGATGTAGGCAAGGGGACCGGACACCACGATGCGTTCTCCGCTCGCCGCGAGTTTTACGGTCGCGATTTCGACCGGCGACGCGGGACTGGCGACATCGAAGACGCGCAGGTAGCTCCAATTGGAAACCGCGAAGGCGTGGGTCCCCGAGACGGCGACATCGATCAGCGGATCGCTCGCGGTCGCCGAGCCGATCTCCACGGGGGCCGCGGGGTTCGACAGGTCGACGACTCGCAGCGTGTGGTTCTCGTCGGCTACGTATGCCAGGTTGCCGGAGAGGTCGAGTCCGCGCGCCGAGACGGGCGCGTCGAGCGTGCCGATCCGTGCTGGGTGGAACGGATCACCGACATCGAACACCTCGAGCGTCCCCGACGCTGCGGCCACCGCGACGTTTCCGTGGATGACGACCTCCCTGATCCAATGCTGAGTCGACGTCTGAGCCGATCCCAGGAGGACCGGGCTGGTCGGGCTCGAAACGTCGAAGATCCTGAGCCAACCGCCGTCCGCGACGGCGAGGTAGCCGGGCCCGCCGGCGCTGTCGAGAACGATGGACGACGGCGGGATCGTCCCGAGCGGCGCCGGCACGGCCGGATCGGCAACGTCCAGCATCAACAGACCGCTGTCGACCTCGGAGACGAAGACACGGTCCTGCTGGCGCGTGACGCTGAACGAGTCGCCCTTGGTATAGAGGTACGTGAGGCGAGCGGGGTGCGCGGGATCCGCGACGTCCACGATCCCCGCTCCGCTCCAGTTGGACGCCGTGAACACGAGGTGACCCGACACGGCGATGTCGCCGATGTCGTTGAAGCCCGCGTCGGCCGACCCGACGACGACCGGCGCCGCCGGCACGGCCAGATCGACGATCTGGACATCTGCCCACGAGTCGCCGGCATAGGCGTAACGCCCGGATCCCACGACGCTCTTGGGAGCCTGTGTGAGCGGCGCGAAGCCGAGCACCGCCGGTGCCGTCGCGTTCGAGAGATCGAGCACGCGTACGCCAGACGACGGGCCGTTGACGGCCAGGACCGCGAGCGAGCCCACGATGGCAACGTCCTCGATCGACTCGTCGGGGTTGTCGATGGCGCCGACCTCGACCGGCGTCACCGGATTCGACACGTCCACGATCCGCAGTCCCCCCGCGGCGTCGGCGACGTACGCGAGGCTTCCGGAGACCTCCACGCCCGTTGCAGAGCCGGGCGTGTTGTACTTCCCGACGCGAGCCGGGGCGACCGGGTTCGAGATGTCGACGATGACGAGCCCGACCGTTCCCCAGGCGAGGTAGGCGTGCGTGCCGGCGACGGCGATGTCGTAGGCGAAGTCAGACGTCGACACGAGCACGACGGGATGTGCCGGGTCGAGCACGTCGACGACGGAGAAGAACCCGACGCCGGACACGTAGGCGTACCCGCCCGAGACCGCGATGGCACTGATCTGTGTCGGGAACGCGAGTGCGCCCAGGGGGGACGGCGCCGCCGGGTTCGTGACGTCCGCAATCTTGAAGTGCCTCCCCTCGGAGAAGTAGGCGATGTTCCCTTGCACGGTGACGGCGAAACACGGACCGCGGCCCACCGGAGGAGCCCACTTCCCCAGCAGCCTCGTGTTGAGCGCCGAGTCCGCCAGGAGCGGCGCAGCACCGGCAGCGACGCACACACACGACACGAGCAGAACGCTCAGACCTCTCCGCAGAGCCGCGCACTTCGACATGACCGACCCCCTCTCCCGGCCGGCGAGACGGGGCGTGCGGCGCCTTCACGCGAAGGCCCGCGGCGTGCTCCGCTCTCCGGCTATCGCGAACGGAACCCTGGCACGGTTGCGTGACGGAGAGAGAGTACGCGTAACGGAGCGGCTTCCGCGGGCCGAGAATGCAGTGATTCGCCGGCGTAAGGGCACGCTCCGAGCGCGTGGTATCGTGCCACCCGATCAGGCGAGAGGAGACGCCCCATGCACGAGATCAGGGTCGAGCGCGCCGCGCCCGCGAGCCGGATCGCGGAAGTCGGCTGCACCGCCTGGCCGATCTGGACCAAGGAGATCTCGGTCTTCCCGTGGACCTACGACGAGGCCGAGACCTGCCTGTTCCTCGAGGGGGACGTGATCGTCACCCCCGACGGAGGAACGCCGGTCCGCGTCGGCAAGGGGGACCTGGTCACCTTCCCCGCGGGGATGTCCTGCACCTGGGACGTCAAGGGCCCGGTCCGCAAGCACTACCGGTTCGGCTAGCCGCCGTTGAAAGCGCCCGCGAGGCCGCCCGTAAACCGGCCGCTGACCGCCGGCAAACTGTCTCTCGGGCAGGAGTAAGATCGGCCCATGTCCCGCTGCCCCAGCTGTTCGGCCGACACCGCCTCCGACGCGCGCTTCTGCGGCCGCTGCGGCGTCTCGCTGGACGACCCTTCGGCGGCGGAGACGGCCTTCCGGCCGGCCGGCGGGACGACCACCGGGAGCCTCTCGGGGAGCAAGGCCGCCGCCGCGGTCGAGGCCGGCTTCGCCCCCGGCCAGGTCCTGCTCGACCGCTACCGGATCGTCGCCCCGCTCGGCCGCGGCGGGATGGGCGACGTCTACCGCGCCGACGACCTCCGGCTCGGCCAGCCGGTCGCGCTGAAGTTCCTGCCGCGCCGCTTCGGTGACGACCCGGCGCGGCTCGAGCGCTTCCACGCCGAGGTGCGCCACGCGCGGCAGGTCAGCCACCCGCACGTCTGCCGGGTCTACGACATAGGCGAGTACGACGGGCAGCTGTTCCTCTCGATGGAGTACGTCGACGGCGAGGACCTCGCGACGCTGCTGCGGCGGATCGGGAGGCTCCCGCCCGCCAAGGGGGTCGAGATCGCGCGGCAGGTCTGCGCGGGGCTCGGCGCCGCGCACGATCGCGGCGTCCTGCACCGCGACCTCAAGCCGTCGAACGTGATGATCGACGGCCACGGCCGGGCGCGGATCACCGACTTCGGGCTCGCCGTCCGGGAGGACGAGTCGCTGGTCGGCGAGAGCGCGGGCACGCCGGCCTACATGGCGCCGGAGCGGCTGGAGGGGCGGCCCGCTACCGCCCAGAGCGACATCTACGCGCTGGGCCTGGTGCTGTACGAGATCTTCACCGGCCACCGCGTCTTCGAGGCGACGACCCTCGCCGGCTGGCGCAGCGCGCATGGTACGGCGACGCCGACGCAGCCCAGCACCCACACCTCGGACCTCGACCCGGCCGTCGAACGGGTGATCCTGCGCTGCCTGGAGAAGAACCCCGTGTCGCGGCCGAAGAGCGCGACGCAGGTCGCGCTGGCGCTGCCGGGGGGCGACCCGCTCGCCGCGGCGCTGGCCGCGGGCGAGACGCCGTCGCCGGAGATGGTCGCGGCGGCGGGCGAGGAAGGGACGTTGTCGCGGGGCGTCGCGTGGGCCCTCTTCGCCGGGACCGCGCTGGCCGTCGCCGGCTGCGCGCTGCTCGCGCCGTTCGCGACCTTGCTGGGGATCGAGACCACGCTCAAGCCGCCGGCCGCGATCCGTGAGCGGGCGATCGAGATGGTGCAGCAGCTCGGCTACGGAGAGCGGCGGGGCGACATCGTCAGCTTCCTGCTCACCGACCAGTTGATGCTCGTGAACTACGTCCGCGAGACCCCGTCGCCGGCGCGGGTCGAGAAGCTGCCGACGCTCCAGCCGAACCCGCTGCAGTACTTCTTCCGCAGCAGCCCGCGCACCCTGGTGCCGCTGAATGCCGGCGGGCGCGTCGACTGGCGCGACCCGCCCGAGTACTTCTTCGGCGAGGTCAAGGCGAGCTTCGGCCCGACCGGAGGGTTGCAGGCGTTCCGCGCGATCTCGGCGCCGTCCGACACTCCCGGCGCGGCGACCCCGGAGTCCGCCTGGGACACGCTCTTCGAGTACGCGCTGCTCGACCGCGCGCACTTCCACGCGGTCACGCCCGCGGTGACCCCCTTCAACGGCGCCGACCGGGTCTACGCCTGGGAAGGAGAGCAGGCGGGCGCGCGCCTGCTGGTCGAAGCCGCCTCGCTCGGCGGCCGCGTCGCGCAGTTCAACGTCACCGGGCCGCACGACTGGGACCACCGCCAGGTCGAGGAGCTGATCGCGCCGTCCGCGCGGATCGCGTTCGGCCTGATGGCGGCACTCGCGATGGCGGCCACGGTCGGGGTGCTCTTCTTCGCGCGCCGCAACCTGCGGCTGGGTCGCGGCGACACGCGCGGGGCCCTGCGCGTGGCGGTCTTCGTCGGCGTCGCCGGCGCGCTGTCGTGGCTCTTCGGAGCCGACCACGTGCTCGACCCGGGCGGCGAGCTGCGGCTCTTCATCGGCGGGCTCGGCATGGCGTCGCTCTCGGCCCTGACCGTCTGGGCCGGCTACCTGGCGATCGAGCCCTACGTGAGGCGGCGCTGGCCCGAGCTGCTCGTCGCGTGGTCCCGGCTGCTCGGCGGCGACTGGCGCAACCCGCTGGTCGGACGCAGCGTGCTCATCGGGTTCCTCGCCGGTTCGGCGGCGGCGCTGCTGACGCTGGCCGCCTACGCCCTGCCGGCCTTCGTGGCCGTGCAGGGGCTCCCGCCGCTGAGCGCGTCGGTGCGCATGGTCTCGAGCCCCCGGCTCTTCCTCGCGGGGCTGCTCGAGGAGGCGGTCTTCCCCACGCTCACGGGCCTGTTCGCGACGGTCGTCGTGGCCCTCGCGATCACCTTCTTCCGCCCGCGCTGGGCCGCAGTCGCCGCGCTCTTCACCGTCCTCGCGGTCGGGAGCTACTTCGGCGACAACCCGTGGGTCAACGTGCCGCTGGCGCTCGCGGTCGCCGCGCTCTCGGTCTTCGTCTACGTGCGGTTCGGCCTGCTCGCCTTCGTCGCGATGCTGATGGCGGCGGAGGTGCTGATCCTGCTGCCGGTCGGGCTCGACCCGTCGCGCTGGTGGGCGCCGTACGGCTACGCCTCGATCCTGGCGATCCTCGTCCCCGCTGCGGCCGGGTTCCGGATCGCGCTGGGCCGGCAGCTGCCGGTCGGGGGCGCGTTCGAGAGGTAGGGGCGGCGCGACCGCGTCAGGACTCGGGCGCGCAGATGTCGGTCACGACCAGCGCCGCGCCCAGCGTGACGACCACCGCGAGCAGCAGCAGCCCGGCCACCGGGACCGGCTCGGCCGGGATCAGCGCGGCGACGAAGTCCGCGCCGCCCCGCGGGATCACCCGCCAGGCCCAGGCCGCGGCCAGGATCGCCGCCGGAACCACCGCCCACCGCGCCCAGGCGATCGGCCGCGTCGCCCGTGCCGCCTGCTCGACCGCCGCGCGGCGCCGGGCCCGGAAGAGCAGCGCTTCGGGGGTGGCCAGCCGCGGCGCGCCGGCCGCGGGGTGAAGGGCGTCGCTCGCAACCGAACGGCGCAGCACCGACTCGACGGCGAGGGCCGCGCCGCACTCCGCGCAGGCGGCCGCGTGGGCCGCGAGCCCGTCCGGCAGCGCGCCCGCACGCCCGGTGCGGAGCAGCGTCTCGGTCCGGTCGCAGGGGGCGTCGTTCATCGCGATCTCCTTCCGGTCCCGGGCTCGAGCAGCGCCGCGAGCTTGCGCCGCGCGCGGAACAGCAGCACCCGCACGCTCTTCGCCGCGACCCCCGTCAGGGCCGCGATCTCCGCGTGGCTGGCTTCCTCGACGTGGGCCAGCCAGAGCAGCTGGCGCTCGCGCGGTGCGAGGCGCGCGAGACAGCGATCGAGATCGTCCCGCGGCGCCGGCGGCGAGAAGGCGCCGCGTGCCTCGGTCCGCTCGCCTGCGTCGGGGGCGTCGAGGAAGCGCCGGGTGGCGCGGCGGTGGTCGTGGAGCAGGTTGGAGCCAATTCGGAATACATAGCGCCGGCGGTCTTCATCGCCGGAGGGGAGCTCTTTGGCGCGAAGCAGGCGCAGGAAGCTCTCCTGCACCAGGTCGTCGGCGAGGGCCGCGCTGCCCGACGCGGCCCTCAGGTAGTTCCACAGCGGCCGCGCGGTCGCGGCGTGGAACGCCGCGAATTCGGCGTCGCCCAGCGCGAGGCGGCCCGGCGAGACGGCGTCCGCCGTCGCCGGGCCGGCCACCGTCCGGCTCACGACCTCCGATCCCGCGCCCATCGAGAGGGGGACTCAGGCCTCGCCTGCGCCGGGCCGCTGGAGCAGGCCGAAGCGCCGCGACAGGAGGTACGAGGCGGCTGCGGAGGCCAGGAACCCGAGGCCCAGCATCAGCACGACCACGCCCAGCACCTGCAGCGCCGGGTCGCCGTGGGCCCCCAGGATCCCCTGCACGAGGAAGAGCCCGATCGCGACCGCCGCGAGCAGGATCCCGGCCTGGACCGAGCCGAGGATCTGCCGGAAGGGGTTGGTCCGCTCCAGCGACGCCGACTCGACGAACTTCCGGCCGGCTTCGCTGCCGAGGTAGCGCAGCAGCTCCTCGGGGCTGCCGAAGCGTTCGATCAGCTTCAGCTGCATCTCGGTCTGCAGCCGCGCCGTTTCCTTCCGGCGCCGGTTGTCCGAGATCGTGCGGATGATCCAGCCGATGACCAGGGCCAGGGTGGAGAGACCCAGCAGGGGGGCGATGTCTTCCATGGACGATCTCCTTCGGGGCGTGGGCCCTCGACCGGTACAACGCCGCGGGGGCCTCGAGGTTAACCGGCTTGGGAACGGCGACCGTCACGGTCCGCCGGCTGCCGCGGCCAGCGGTCGCTTCGCGTGACCGGCCGGCCGGCCGTCCTGCGCAGGGTGCCTCGGCGCCCGATGGGCCCCGGTGCGACCACCCCGCGGCTGCGCTACCCTGCCCGCCCGCCCCGCGCCCTCCGCGGGGCGGCTGCTTGCGGAGGCTGGATGCGCGCGCGGGTTCCCATCGTCCTTTCCGTCCTGCTCTGCCTCGGCCTGGCCGCCGGCGCGGCCTCGCCGGCAGCCACCCCGGACGTCCCGGTCCCCGTCGCCCACGCCGATTTCGAGGCGGCCGGAGCGGACTCCCTGCCGCAGGGCTGGTCGCTCGTCGGCCTGCCTTGCGCGGGGACCGTCGTGCGGCGCGTCACGCCCGGCCGCAGCGGCGAAGCGGCGCTCGAGCTGGCGACCAAGGTCCCGGCGTCGCTCGTCGTGGCCTCCGCTCCCGTCGCGCTGAAGATCGGCCACCTCTACCGGCTGTCGGCCTGGGTGAAGACGGAGAACGCCGTCTCCGACCCGCTCGCCCGTTACCCGACCGCCGTCCCGGCCGCGCTGACGATGGCCTCCTTCCCCTTCACCAATCACTCTCCTTCCGTCGGCGACACCCGCGACTGGACCTTCGTCGAGACGACCTTCGTCGCCACCGCCGCCGAGGACCGGGTTCAGCTCCACCTGGGCCTCAACGGCAGCGCGACCGGCCGCGCCCTCTTCGACGACGTCCGGCTGGCCGAGGTCGGCGACATCACGACCGTCATCCCGCTCGAGCGCGTGCGCTGGGAGGGACCGGCCTTCCGCTACGACGACCGCGGCTGGATCGTCGTCCACATCGAGGGCGCGCCCTACGCGCGCGGCCGGCAGTTCGGCGCGCTGGTCGCCGACGAGATCGTCGCCTACATCAACAAGCTCTCGATCCAGCGCGACGCCAGGGACCCCGCCGCGGGGTGGACCACGCTGCGCACGATGGCCGACGCGCTGATGCTGCGCCGCTTCGACACGGAGTTCCTGGAAGAGATGAAGGGGACCGCCGACGGCGCCGCCAAGGCGGGGGCCAAGGTCCACGACCGCAAGATCGACCTGCTCGACATCGTCACGATCAACGCCTTCATCGACCTCGACCAGATGGAGGACGCGCTCCCCGTCACCGCCAACGCGACGAGCGGACGGACCTTCCTCACGGCCGAGGACGAGTTGAACGTCCCGGAGCGGACGCACAAGTGCTCGTCGCTGTCGGCCACCGGCCCCGCGACGGCCGACGGCCGCGTCGTCTTCTTCCAGCTCTTCATGTGGGCCGGCTACACCGGCGTGCACTTCAACGTGATCCTCGACGTCGTCCCCGAGAAGGGGCACCGCTTCGTGATGGAGACCTTCCCGGGCGGGATCCACTCCGGCACCGACTTCTACATCAACGACGCCGGGATCCTGATCGGCGAGACGACGACGCTGCAGACCCCCTTCAACCAGGACGGCACGCCGCAGAGCAACCGGGTCCGCAAGGCGATCCAGTACGGGACGTCGATCGACGAGGTGACCCGCATCCTGTCCGAGCAGAGCAACGGGATGTACACCAACGACTGGACGCTCGCCGACATCAAGAAGGAGGAATCGGCGGTCCTGCTGCTCGGCACCGAGCGCTGGAAGCTCTGGCGCTCGACCGACCAGCCGGCGCCGTTCGGAACGCCGGGCTTCCTCTGGGCCAACAACAATGCGCGCGATGCCGCCGTCCGCCGGGAGGTCGCCACCCAGCCCGAGGACGCCCCGTACGACTCGGCGTTCACCCCCTGGAACCGTGACGTCGCGTTCTACCGCTTCTACGAGGAGCACAGGGGGAAGATCGACGTCCAGAACACGATCGGCCTGATGGCCTCCTCGCCGACCAACCGGCCGCACGCCTGCGACGGCAAGGTCACGGATTCGGCGATGGCCGAGAAGCTGGTCTTCATGGCGCACCAGGGGAAGGTGACGCTGCGCGAGAAGTTCCCCGCGCCCGGCAGCCGCCGGATGCCCGATCTCCCCGGCGCGATTCCGCACCTGACCTACGGTTACGCGACCTTCAGCCCGGTCGTGATCGGCGAGCAGCTGAAGGCGGCGCACGCGGCGCGGGCGAAGGAGCAGCCCGCGGCGAAGGAGCGCGAACTCGACCTCGCCGCGGTCAAGGCGCGCTACGCCTTCACGAACGACGACCTCTGGCGCGGCTCCGTGTTCCCTGCGTCCGACGCCGACAACTGGCTCGTCTCCGGCAGCGCCGCCTACTGGCAGATCCTCCACGGCCTGCCGGAGAAGGAATCCGAGCGCCCCGACGCCCTGGCCAAGCAGCTGGCCGGCCTGCAGAGCCGGCTCAACTACGTGCTGGCGCACGAGGCCGACCTGCCGGCGAAGGACGGCGGCGTGGCCTACGACCGCTTCGCCCCCTACCTGGTCCCGCGGATCAAGGGGACCTTCGCGCTGCACCAGCTGCGGCTCCTGTCGGGGAACGAGGCATTTTTCAAGTTCATGAAGGGGTACTTCGAGCGCCACCGCGGGCACGAGGTGACCGGGACGCAGTTCCTGGCCGAGGCGAAGGAGGCCCTGGGCCGCGACGTCGCCGCCGACCTGTCGCCGTGGATCGAGCGCACCGGCCTCCCCGATCCCGCCCCGTCGATCGACGTGACTTCGAAGGGATCGAAGGCGAAGGAGTGGCGCGTCGCGGTGACGGCGACGCAGCCGGCCGCGCCCTACCGCCTGGCCGGGACGGTCGCGGTCGAGACGGCCGGCAAGCGCCTCCTGTTCCCGATGACGCTCGACGGCGCGACCTCGACGGCCGCTTTCACCGTGCCGGAGCAGCCCGAGCGCGTCGTCTTCGACGCGCTGACCGATTTCCCGGTGGCGGCCACGCGCTTCCACACCTTCGGCAGCTTCGCCGAGGACTTCAACGACACGATCATCGTCTACGGCACGGCGCGGCAGCTCGAGGCGAACCACACGCTGGCGCTGCGCTTCCAGGCGGTGCTGGCCGACGCCTTCTCCGAGATCCTGCCGCCGGTCGTCAAGGACTCGGAGGTGACGGAGGGTCAGCTCGCCGCGAGCGACCTGTTCGTGATCGGCGATCCGCGCGACAACGCGCTGCTGGCGCGGCTGCTGCCGGGGCTGCCGCTCGAGGCCGGCCCGGGGTGGTTCCGCTTCGAGGGGACGCTCTACAACGCGACCGACGACGGGCTGTACCTCGCGCTCCCCAGCCCCTTCGCCGCGGACCGGGTGCTGCACGTCCTGCTCGCCAACGGCCCGCTCGAGCTCTACGAGATGACGAAGACCTACCGCGGCGGCCTGCCGGCCTGGGCCGTGTTCAAGGGCGAGAAGGTCGAAAAGGACGGGCACTTCCCCGTCGAGCGGTTCGTGCTCGACGCCGCCCCCCGGCCTCCCGCCGCGCGGTAGGTTCCGGTTGAGGCCGGCCCGGACCGCTCGCGGCGGATCCGGGCTAGCATGGCCGCCGTGTGCGGCATCGCCGGGATCTTCCGCGCGACGGGAGCGCAGCCCGCGGACCGGGAGGTCGTCGCGTCGATGATGCAGCGCCTGGTCCGCCGCGGCCCCGACGCCGACGGCCTGGACCAGGAGCCCTGCGCGACGCTCGGCCACCGGCGTCTCTCGATCCTCGATCTCTCCCCCGCGGGGCGCCAGCCGATGATCTCGGCCAGCGGGCGCTTCGTCGTCTCCTTCAACGGCGAGATCTACAACTTCCGCGACCTGCGCGACGAGCTGGGCCTCGCGCCGTCGGAGCTGCGCTCGACCAGCGACACCGAGATCCTGCTCTGCGCCTGGGAGCGCTGGGGCCCGGATGCGCTGGCACGCATGGCGGGCCAGTGGGCCTTCGCAATGTACGATCGCGCGGAGCGGCGGCTCTGGCTGGCGCGCGACCGCTTCGGCGAGAAGCCGCTCTACTGGCACGAGGCGGAGGGGGCGCTGACCTTCGCCTCGTCGCTCGCCGCGCTGCTCGCGGCGCCGTGGGTGCCGGGCGAATTCGATCGCGACGCGCTGGCCGAGTTCCTCGCGCTGCGCTACGTCGTCGCCCCGCGCACCGTGCTGCGCGACGCTCGCAAGCTTCCGCCCGGCCACCTGCTCTCGGCGGGCGCGGACGGGACGACGATCCGCGCCTGGTTCGAGCCGCGCTTCCGGCGGCCGGCCCGCCCCCGGCCCGGGCGCGAGGCGATGGTCGAGGAGTTCGGCAGCCGGCTGCAGCAGGCGGCGGCACGCTGCCTGGTCAGCGACGTCCCGGTGGCGCTGCTGCTCTCCGACGGGATCGACAGCAACGCCGTCCGGGCGGCGTTGAAGCAGGCCGGCCGCGAGGTGCCGTGTTTCTCCTACCACGCCGTCGCGCGGCGCGAGGAGATCCCGGCCGACCACACCGTCGTCGACGGCGTCGTCACGACGAACATCGTGCTGACCCCGGCCGACCGGATGGCGTACATCGAGCCCTGCTTCGGCAGCTTCACCGAGCCGGTCGGCGACGGCGCGTCGCTCGCCACCTGGCTGCTGATCCGCAACGCCCGGCCGCACGCGACCGTCTTCCTCTGCGGCCACGGCGGCGACGAGATCCTCGGCGGCTACCGGCTCAGCCAGGACCGCTTCCGCCTGGCGCTGCTGCACCGCCTGGCGTGGATCCCGTCGCGGCGCGCGATCGACGCCTATGCCCGCTACAGCTACGGCGACGACACCCCCGCGGCGCGGCGTGCGGCGCTGCGAAGCGCGCGGGCCGCCGACGTCCCGGCGATCGCGCGCTACCTGATCCACCGCCCGCTGCCGCGGCCCCAGATCGACGACCTCTTCGGCGGGCCCGACGCCGCCCCCGGGCCCTACCTGGGCACGGTCGAGCGGCTCTACCGCGAGGCGTCGGCGGACGGGACCGCGATCGACCGGATCCAGGAAGTGATGATCCGCAGCTTCCTGTCCGAGAACATCCTCTCGTTCGCCGACTCGGTGGCGATGGACTCCTCGGCCGAGCTGCGGATGCCGCTGCTCGACCGCGACGTCGTCGACTACGCCTTCGGCCTGCCGGACGACGCGCGCGTCAGCCGCTGGCCGGGGCACGCCAACACCAAGCGGATCCTGCGCTGGTGGGGCGAGCGGCACATCCCGCCGGCGATCCTGGCCGCGCCGAAGCGGACCTTCCCCTACGGCTCGATCCGCGGCCTGTTGCGCGAGCACGGCCCGGCGCTGCGCGCGATGCTGCTCGGCTCGCCCGCGGTGCGGCGCGCCCTGCCGGGGCTCGAGGCGTGGGTCTCCCACGACCCCGAGTTCTTCCACGGCCCGTGGGAGGGGACGCTCTGGGCGCTGCTCTCGCTGTCGGTCTGGGCCGAGTCGGCCGGTCTGCGCTGACCGGAGAGGCGGCCGCGCCGCGCCGGATCAGTGACCGGCGGACTGCCCCTCGCGGCCGAAGCGCGCAAACGCCGCGTCGGCGCTCCGGATGTGACCGATGAGCCAGGTGTTCAGCGCGGCCAGCAGCTCGAGCAGCGCCTGCCGGTCCCCCCGCGCGCAGCGGTCCCGCATCCGGTAGAGCAGCTCGATCGCCTGGTCGTGCTCCGCGACGTGGGCGTCGTAGCCGGGATAGCCCTGCTCGCGCATCGCGATCAGCTCGGACATGAAATGGACGTCGAGGAAGCCGGCCAGTTTCCCGACCTCGAGCGCGACCTCCGCCGGCGGGGTGCCGGAGGCGATGGCGGCGCCGACCCGGTTCATCAGCTCGACCTGGCCGCGGTGTTCGGCGTCCAGCGTGGGCACCCCCAGGTCGGCAGCGTGGGGATCGAACGGCGTGAAGTCCACGAGGTCCCTCCGGAGCGGCGGATTGTATCGCGGAGCGCGACGCCCGGGAGCGCGGCATAATCACTCCGGCCTGCGGCACCTGGCCCGGCTCGGCCCGAAACGGCCCGGCCCGGCCCGCGACCCGGGCGAAGAGGAGGCGACGATGAAGTGGTTCCTGATCGGGATCGTGCTCACGGCGTTGATCGGCCTCGCCGTCTTCGTCGGGCTGACGTTCGCCTCGGGCGGGAGCCAGGAGCTGAAGGCCGGGGTCCCCGCACCCGACTTCTCGCTCGCCGGCTCGGACGGCAAGACCCACCGGCTGGCCGACTTCAAGGGCAAGCAGGCCGTCGTCGTCGCCTGGTTCCCCAAGGCCTTCACCGGCGGCTGAACCGCCGAGTGCAAGTCGCTCCGTGAGAGCGGCGACGCGATCCGGGCCTTCGACGTGGCCTACTTCGCAGCCAGCACCGACGATGCCGAGACCAACCGCAAGTTCGCCGAGTCGCTGGGACTCGACTACCCGATTCTCAGCGATCCGACCAAGGAGACGGCCAAGGCCTGGGGCGTCCTGGCCGGGCTGGGGTTCGCCTCGCGCTGCACCGTCTACATCGGGAAGGACGGCAACGTCCTGCTCGTCGACCGCGAGGTGAACACGAAGACGGCGGGCGCGGACGTCGCGAAGCGGCTGGGCGAGCTGGGGGTCGCGAAGCGCTGACGCGCGGGTGTCCTACCGGCCCCGCTCCGGCAGCTCGCTCAACGCGCGCGCGCAGGTCGTGCAGGAACTGGCGGAAGTCCATGTACTCCTGGCCCAGCCGCCGCGGCACCGGCACGGCCAGGCTCGCCCGGTCGATCTCGTCGATCCGCGCCAGCAGCGCCGCCCGGTCGGCGCCCGCGCCGGCCGCGGCCTTCTCCACCTCCCCATCGCGCGGTAGGCCCGGTTCAGCCGCAGGGCGAAGTTGGCCTTCACCAGCATCGGGCAGGACCTTGACGAAGAGCAGCAGCGAGGCGGCCAGCGCGGCGAGGACGATCCCCCAGCGGTCGATCCACCGGGCGACCCGGTAGGGCAGGATCCGGAACACGAGGTACTTCACGTCCTGTTCGTCACGCCGGTCGTAGTAGGCCTGCGCGGCCGCGTTGAGCGGCAGCGTCGCGTACGCGGGCGTCGGCAGGTCGAACCGCTCGGCGATCATCTTCTGCGGCTGCTCGGTGCCGCCGCGGGCGGCCTCACGCGCCGCGTCGAGGATCACCTTGACGACGGCGGGGTGCATGCGCTTCGGCACCACGACGTTCACCCCGGCCGCCAGCAGCTGCAGGTCCGTCGCGGGACGGTCCGCCGCGAGGTCGAACACGCCCCGCGGCACCGTGATCGGGAGCAGCCACGGGTGGCGCACGCGGAAGGCCGCCGCGCGCTCGAACGAGACCGGCCGCGCGGCGGGGGATTCGAGCAGCGCCCGGACGGCGGGCGAGCCCGGCAGCCCGGCGACGAAGACCGCGTCGAGCCGCCCCTCCGCGAGCGCCGCGGTCGCGGCCCGCTCCTCGTCGAGCGAGGCGCGCACGATCGCCGCCGGGTCGAGCCCGTTGTCGCGGAAGTAGAGCGTCGCGAGCAGGCCGCTCGCGCTCTCCGCCGACCCGCTGCCGACGCGCCGTCCGGCCAGTCCGCGGGGGTCCCACGCCTCCATCGACGGCCCCACGAACAGCCACAGGGGCGCGATCGCCACCGCGCCGAGCGAGGTCAGCGGCTTTCCGCCCGGCACCTCCCCCAGCAGCTCCTCCGCGCTCCCGGCGACGAGCGCGGCGGCGTCGCCGTGCGCCTTCGCGACACGGCCCAGGCATTCCGCCGGGCCGGAGGTGGCGACCAGCTCGACCCCGAGCCCCCGCGCGCGAACGGCCGAGGCGAACCGCTCCGCCGGCGCCGCGTCGACCGAGCCGGCCGGGCCCGTGAAGAGCTGGATCGCGCGCGGCGCCCCGGGACGCAGCCAGAGGATCACCGCCGCGATCAGCAGCGGCGGCAGCACCAGCGCGATCGCGATCCACCGGAGGCGGCGCTGATTGCGACGGGTCTGGTCGAGGGATTCGTCCTTCATGCGGCGGATTGTACTCGCCCGCCGGGGCTGGCTGGCGGCCGCCGGGGGCTTCCATAATGCCCTCCTGATGGCGGAGGAGAGCGAGCGCGTGGAGCCGGCGGAGCGGCCGAGCGGCCGGGGCCGCCGGGTTCTCCGTGCCCTGATCCTGGGTGTCGTCGGCCTGTGTGCCACCTACCTGCTGGCGGCCAACCTGCTGCTGCAGACGCCGTTCGTCGAGTCGCTGACGAACAGGCGGCCCGAGAAGCTGCTCATCACCTATCGGCGGGCCTTCACCTTCTTCCCCGGCCACGTGCTGGCCTACGGCGTGACGGTCCGCAACCAGGCCTCGCGCAGCCAGCTCCAGATCACGGCCGAGAAGGTCTGGGCGGTGGCGAACCCGCTGCCGCTCTTCTCGAAGGAGGTCCGGATCCTCGAGGGGAAGGTCTGGGGTCCGAAGGTCTGGCTGCGCTCGCGCCCGGAGACCGCGGAGGAGCAGGGGGCGGCCGAGCCCTTCGTCCCGCCGATCGAGGGGCTGCCCTTCAGCCTCCGGGTCCCGCTGGTGCTGCCGCCGCCCTCGCCGTGGAAGATCGTGATCGAGTCGGTCGAGGTCTTGGACGATCCAGGAGTTCTGGTACCAGTTCCTGCGCGTCGAGGGGCCGGGCACGGTGCGCGGCGCGTTCACGGTCGGGCCGGCTCAGCTGGTCGAGGTCCGCTGGGACGAGTGCGACTTCCCCGCGCTCGAGTTGCTCTACCGGAACGAGACCGTCCTTCCCGCCGCCGAGCTGCGCTCGACCGGCAGGATCACGCCGTTCGAGTCGGACGAGAAGGACACCGCCAAGCTGCTGTCGCACTTCTCCGGCCGCGCCGACGTGAAGGGGACGGCGTCGCGCGGGCTCGCTGCCGTGCAGCCGTTCCTGGCGGGCGTCGAGGGGCTGTCCCTGGCCGGAGAGCCGCTCGCGTACACGGTCGCGGTGCGGATGGAGTCCGGGGCGCTGGTCCCCGGGACGCGGGTCGACCTCTCGACGGCCCGCGGCGACGCCGCGTTCCGGGGCATGCAGGCGAGCACGGCGCTGCGCCTCGCGGCGACGATCGGCGGCGCGGGGCCGGCGCACGGACTGGACCTCGACCTGGCGCTGGATGGCCTGCGGGTGCGCGCGGAGGGACGCGACAGCACGGCGGAGGTCGCGGGCGCGCGCACGGTGCACCTCGTCGCCGGCCTGCCGGAATTCGCGCTGGCGGTGCCGCCGAAGCGGATCGACCTCGACCTGGCGGTGACGGACCTGCGGATCGAGGACGTGCTCGACCTGCCACCGGACCGCTCCCGCGAGCGTGTCGGGCCGCGCCTCGACGTGACCCTGGAGGGGAACACGCACGCCGCGGGCCAGGTCGAGCTGGGCGACGGGGGCGGTTTCTCCGCGCGCTGGGGCCCGGTCGAGTTCGCCGACCTGGTGGCGACGATCGACGGCCGGACGATCGTCGACGGGGGGCGATTCGCCAGCACCGGGAGCGTGGGGCCGATCCCGAAGGACAGCGCCTCGCGGGGCGCGTGGGCCTCGACGATCTCCGGGACCGTCGACCTGGAATTCGTGGCCGGCCCGGAGCTGGCCGCGCTGCAGCCGGTCCTCGGACCGCGCGCCGGGTTCTCGCTCTCGGGCGGGCCGGTGCGCGTCGCGCTGAAGGGCGCCGTGGACCGAGGCCGGCCGGCGGCCGGCTCGGCGCTGTCGCTGCAGTCCGAGCGCGTCGGGGTGCGCGCCGGGAAGGGGCTCCAGGCGCTCGGGGCGATCGACCTGGACGCCGTGGTGACCGCCGACGGGGCGGGCAAGGCCGACGTCGTGCTCGGCGGGCTCGACCTGCGCCTCCCGGCTGCCGGTGGCGCGGAGCTGCGCGGCGAGCGGGTCGTTCTGAAAGCGACCGGGGACGGCATCACGCTCCACGGCCTGCCGCGGCAGCTCTCCGTCGTCGCCGACCTTTCCGGGCTGGGCTATGACGGCGCGGTCGGTCCACGCGCACTGGCGCTGTCGGTAACAGCGACGGGCCCGGTGCACATCGACGCCGGCGCGACGACCGCCGCGGGCGCCACGCTCCTGCGCTGGGGACCGCTGGAGGTCCCAGGGCTCGCGGTCCGGCTCGCGGGGCAGCCGTTGCTGGACGAGCTGCGCCTGGCGACCCGCGGCACGCTGGGTCCGCTTGCGCTGTCCGGGCGGATCGACGGCAAGCGGCTGCTGGACTCCGCGTCCGGGCGCGTGCAGCTCGACGCCCTCACGCCGCCCGGCCTGGCCGGACTGCGCGCGCTGCTGCCGGCCGACGCGCAGGTCGCGTTCGGCGGGGACGCCGCGAGCGTCGCCGCCGACGTCTCGCTGGAGCGCGGAGCGGTCCTCCCCGGCTCGCGCGTCGCCGTCCAGAGCGACGGGCTCGAGGTCACCGCGTCGGGGGTGGTGGCGCGGGCGGCGGTGGACCTCCTGGCGCGGGTGCAGCCGGAGAACGAGCTGGCGCTCGAGACGACCCTCACCGGGATCCGCGTCGCGCACCCGGGAGCCGAGAGCGCGGCGGGCCGCGGCGAGCGCCTCGTGCTGACGGCGCACGCCCCGCTGGGCGTGCTGCAAGGGCCGCGCAAAGCGGTGGACTTCGCGCTGACGATGACCGACCTGCACCTCGACGACGTGACGCGCCTCGACGACCCGCTGCCGCAGAAGGTGCAGGAGGACATCGGGCCGGAGACTATGCGGCTCGACCTGGCCCTGGCCGGGACCGCGCGCGTCGCGGGAAACCTGGCGCTGGGCCCGGGGAGCCAGTTCCTGCTGGACTGCGACACGGTCGACTTCCCGCACTTCGATCTCGACATCGACGGCACGGCGCTGTTCGAGCGCGCCACCCTCGCCGGCCACGCGACGCTGGGGCCCTACGACTACGGGACCCGCGGCCGCGGCGGCATCCTGCCGGTGACCTCGGGGCGCGCCCTGCTCACCGCCCGCACCGCCGCCGGGCTACGGGCGCTGGACAACCTGCTGAAGAGCGTCCAGTGGCTCGAGATCGACGGCGGGATCGGTTTCGTCACGCTGGAGGCAGTCGCCGAGAAGGGCTCGCTGAAGCCCGGCTCCAGCGCCACGCTCCAGCTGGACGACCTGGCGCTGACCGTCACCGACTTCCGCGCCGGCGGCGACGCGAACGTCCGGGCCTGGATCGGCAGCGACGCGGGAGGGGAGTTCGGGGCGCTCGAGGCCGAGCTGTCCGACGTGAAGGTCTCGCGCAAGGGGACCGAGGGCCTGGCCGAGGCCGACGGGGTGACGCTCACGGCCCGCACGCGCGAGCTGCAGCTCGGGAAGGCGCCGAAGGACGTCGATGTGAAGGTCGCGCTCCGCAACGCGCGCCTGGACACGATCGTCGGCCTGAACGGACTGCTCCCCAAGGGGACCGGCGTGGTCTTCACGGACGGCAGCGCGCACGTCGACGCCGAGTTGTCGGGCTCGTCCGGCGGCCAGGATGGGCACGGCTCGATCCGGGTCCGCGGCGAACGGCTGGCCATGTCGGCGCCGGGCTTCGACTTCGTCGGCGACCTCGCGGTCGACGTCCCGCTGTCGGAGGGCGACCTGGTGGCCGGTCGCTTCAAGATCGACGGGGCGACGATTGGCCTGTCGAAGTTCGACGTGGCGGGCGGCGAGACCGGCCGCGGCGCCCGGACCGAGGGCTGGTGGGCCGCCCTCGGCGTCGACGACGCGGACCTGGTGCTGAAGGGCGACATCACCGCCGACGGCGACGTCTCTTTCAGGATGCGCGACACGGCGCCGATCGTGCAGTTCTTCACCTCGCGGACCCACATCCCGCGATTTCTCGCCCGCGCCCTGGTTGTCCGTGACGTCTCCGGCGGGGCCGGCGTCACGTACAGCCCGGAGCGGGTCGAGGTGCGCGACCTCGAGGTCGTCAGTAACCGCGCGCAGGCCAAGGCGCGGGTCCAGGTCGACGACAGAAAGCCCTCGGGGCAACTGCTCATCGTCTACCACTGGCTCGGGATCGGGATCGGCCTGGACGGGAAGAAGACCGGCGTGAGACTGCTCGGTGCGCGCCACTGGTACGCCCGGCTCGGACCGGATCCGCCGCCGGACCTGAGCGCCTACGTGGACCGGCAGGTGCGCGAGTGGCGCGACACGCGGCGGGAGCTGCGGGAGCACGCTCCTGCGGACAAGAGGCCCTGATCTCTGCCCCCTCCCAATCGCGCGGCGCAGGTGTCAGTCGCGCGTCACATCATGTCCCAGTAGTCCGCGACCTTCGGTTCGTCCGAATCGTCGAACCCGAAGGCAAGAAGGTCCGCTGACGAGACGGTCCGATCGGTCTTCCCCCAGATCACCGAAAACAGCGTCTCGATCAGCGCCAGGCGTTCCTGAGCGCACTGGGCGGTGAGCGAGTGAATCCGCTGCTGCTTCTCGCGGATGCCAAGCTCCGGCGTGTCGTTCCGGTCGATCACCGTCTCCAGGAGCCCTCCCTCCAGCACTCCCGCTCCTCCATCCAGGTAGTCCACCTGTGCCGCCACCTCGCCGCGGAAGATGAAGAACAGGATGCGGCCTTCGGCCGTACGCGTCCCCTCGTCCGAGATACTCACGTCAAACGCCCTTTCCAAGGCGGCCAGGCGTGCTCGCCGGAAGGTACGGAAGTCCTCGTGTGGATACGGTCGCCGCTGAGCAGCGATGTACGCCTGGATCAGATCGTGCTGGTTGTAGGTGGTCATCGGCTTCGCTCCTCGAGGCGTCCCCGGGCTCGAGCCTCGGTCATCCGGGAGACGCCGCTCCGGACCTCCGCTCCCGGAGATCAGTTCAGGTAGAAGGTGACGCCCAATGCACCCGTGAACAGGCCCCAGCTGCTCGTGTCCTGGCCCCCGCCGTTCTGCGAGTACTGGGCCCCCACCTCGCCGTACAGGGCGAGGTGCTCCGCGAGCAGGTAGCGCACGCCGAACAGGGCCTCGCCGCCCAGGCTGTCCGAAGCGCCAACCCAGTCCGAGTCGCTCTTGTCGTAGCTGAGGACGGCACCCGTGTAGAGCTGGAGCTTCTCGTGCGAGTAGACCCTGAACAGCAGCCCGAGGTCGACCCCGTAGTAGGTCACCCGCACCGTCTTGGGTCCGTAGTAGTACGCGTAGGTCGTTTCCATCGAGTCATAGGTGAGCAGCGGGCGGAGCGCGAAGACGTCGGTCACGTGCCAGATCACGCCGGCCGCGGCCTGCCCGCCGGCCTCGAAGCTGATGCCCACGCTCCCCGCCTCCTGTGCGCAGACCGCACTGCAGGACAGGGCCATGCCGAGCACTGCCGGAACCAGCCACTTCGCCATGCCTCCCCCCTTCTCGCGAGACGTCCGCGAGCCCGCGCGCAGGCCGGGCGCCGCACCCCACGCCATGTCGAAACGCTGCACGAGAAGGCCCATGAAGCCTTCTCCGCGAATCCGCTCAACAGGATCCGGACGTCGATCGGGATCGCCCGCGACGGGCGGCGAGACTGTCGGCCACGCAGGCGCTCCCCCCGGCCCACTTTCTACTCTTCATCCCGCCGGGAGATCAAGACCTGTCGGGGCAGGTGCGCGCCCCGAGGACGCTCGAGGATGCCGCAGGCCAGCTAACGAAGAACTGCTCCTGATTAGTAGATCTCGACGTTCCCGATCTCAACGTAGTTCTCCAACGGATCCACGATCACCTGCTCGAAGCGCCGGCGATCCAGCTCGTAGAACCCCTCGTCTGGAGTGAGCACCGGGTCCCCCAGCGGGTCGAAGACGTGGTTCCCCGCCCCCGCGAAGCGCTCGTCCTCGTCCTCCGACGCGGCGAGGCTGCAGCCCAGGCAGAAGGCCGCGTTCTCGATCGCGCGGGCGCGCAGCAGCGCCGACCAGACGTGATCGCGGCGCCACGGCCACCAGGCGACGGTCACGAACAGATCGGCCCTGGCCTTCATCCGCAGCGCGCGGGCCTGTTCAGGGAACCGGATGTCGTTGCAGTTGATCAGGCCCAGCGTCCACTCGTCCAGGCGAAGTGCGGCGTACCGGTCGCCGGGGTCCCAGATCTCCAGCTCGCCGTTGGGCGGGAAGAGGTGGACCTTGTCGTAGCGCGCGATCTCGCGCCCGTCCTGCCAGACCGTCATCCGGTTGCGCCGCTCCTCCGAGAACGACCCGAAGACGAACGCGATCTCGGGGTGCTTCGCCGAGGTCTCGCCAAAGACGCCGCGCACCCGCGCCGGCTCGACGATCCGCGTGTAGCCGTGCAGAAAGCTCTCCGGGAAGACCGCCATGCGCGCCCCGCCGTCGGCCGCCACGCGGGCCTCGCGCGGAACCCGCGCCAGGTTGGAGGCGACATCGAGGCAGGTCCAGCGCGACAGGAACACGCGCATCTCAGGCTCCCGCCGCCGGCCGCGTGGCTGCAGGCGACGCGGCCACGGTCTCGAACGTCAGCTTTCCGTCCTTCAGTCCGACCTGCACGGCGTCCCCTTCCCCGACCCGCCCGGCCAGGACCTCGCGCGAGAGCGGCGTCTCGACCAGCCGCTGGATCGCGCGCTTGAGCGGCCGCGCGCCCCAGGCCCGATCGTAGCCCTCGCCGACGAGGAACTCCTCGGCCTCCGGTGTCAGCTCGATCGCGATCCGCTGCTCGGCGAGCCGCCGGCGCACCCGGTCGACCTGCAGCCGGACGATCTGCACCAGGTCCTCGCGCGTCAGCGGCGCGAAGAGCACGATCTCGTCGACCCGGTTCAGGAACTCCGGCCGGAAGCGCTGACGCAGCTGCGTCATCACCTGCTCGCGTACGTGATCGAGGCTCCAGTCGGCGGCCGGGCCCGACAGCTCCTCCAGGATGAGATCGCTGCCGACGTTGCTGGTCATGATCAGGATCACGTTCTTGAAGCTGACCGTGCGGCCCTGTCCGTCGGTCAGGCGCCCGTCGTCGAGCACCTGCAGCAGGACGTTGAACACCTCCGGGTGCGCCTTCTCGATCTCGTCGAGCAGCACGACGCAGTAGGGGCGCCGCCGCACCGCTTCGGTGAGCTGGCCCCCCTCCTCGAAGCCGACGTACCCCGGGGGCGCGCCGATCAGCCGCGAGACGGTGTGCCGCTCCTGGTACTCCGACATGTCGATCCGGATCATCGCCCGCTCGTCGTCGAAGAGCGTCTCGGCCAGCGCGCGCGCCAGCTCGGTCTTGCCGACGCCCGTCGGGCCGAGGAACAGGAACGACCCGATCGGCCGGTTCGGATCGGACAGCCCGGCGCGCGAGCGCAGCACGGCGTCGGCGACGGCGCGGACCGCCTCGTCCTGGCCGATCACCCGCTGGTGGAGCTGCCCGGGCAGCTCGAGCAGGCGCTGCTTCTCCGAGGCCAGCAGCTTCGAGACCGGCACCCCGGTCCAGCGCGCCACGACCTGCGCGATGTCCTCCGGAGTGACCTCTTCGCGCACCAGCCGCGCGGTGTCGCTCCGCATCGACTGCTCGGCCGCGGCCAGCTCGCGCTCGGACGCCGGCAGCGCGCCGTACTTCAGCTCGGCCGCGCGCGACAGGTCCCCCTTGCGCTCGGCCTCGACCATCTCCTGCTTGACGCGGTCGATCCGCTCGGCCAGCTCCGACATCCGCCGCGTCGCCTCGCGCTCCGCCTCCCAGCGGGCGTGGAGCGCGTCGCGCTCGCCCTTGACGCCGGCCAACTCCTTCTCCAGGTCGGCCAGGCGCTGCCGGCTGGCGTCGTCCTTCTCCTTGCGCAGCGCCTCGCGCTCGATCTCCAGCTGCATCGACCGGCGGTTCAGCTCGTCCAGCGCGGTCGGCATCGACTCCAGCTGGGTCTTCAGCCGGGCCGCGGCCTCGTCCATCAGGTCGATCGCCTTGTCGGGCAGGAAGCGGTCGGCGATGTAGCGGTCCGACAGCGTCGCCGCCGCGACCAACGCGGCGTCCTGGATCCGCACCTTGTGGTGCAGCTCGTAGCGCTCCTTGAGGCCGCGCAGGATCGAGATCGTGTCCTCGACCGACGGCGGCTGGACGAAGATCGGCTGGAAGCGGCGCTCGAGCGCCGGATCCTTCTCGATGTTCTCGCGGTACTCGTCGAGCGTCGTCGCGCCGATCGCGTGCAGCTCGCCGCGGGCCAGCATCGGCTTGAGCAGGTTGGCGGCGTCCATCGCGCCGTCGGCCTTGCCGGCGCCGACGACGGTGTGGATCTCGTCGATGAACAGGATGATCCGCCCGGCGGCGTCGGCGACCTCCTTGAGCACCGCCTTCAGCCGCTCCTCGAACTCGCCGCGGTACTTGGCGCCGGCGACCAGGCTCCCCATGTCGAGCGCGATGACGCGCTTCTCCTTGAGGCTCTCCGGGACGTCCCCCTTGGCGATCCGCTGCGCCAGCCCCTCGGCGATCGCGGTCTTGCCGACGCCCGGCTCGCCGATCAGCACCGGGTTGTTCTTGGTGCGGCGCGAGAGGATCTCGATCACGCGCCGGATCTCCTCGTCGCGGCCGATCACCGGGTCGAGCTTCCCCTGCTCGGCCAGCGTGGTCAGGTCGCGGCCGTAGCGCTCGAGCGCCTGGAACGTCGCTTCCGGGTTCTGCGAGGTGACGCGCTGGCTGCCGCGGACTTCCTTCATCGCGTTCATGAAGGCGTCGGGGGTGATGCCGACGTTGCGCAGCACGCGGGCCGCGTCGCCGCCGACCCCCATGAGACCGAGCAGCAGGTGCTCGACCGAGACGTACTCGTCCTTGAGCTGCTTGGCCTGCTCTTCCGCGTCGAGCAGCGCGCGCGAGAGGCGCGGGCCGACGGCCAGCGAGACGCTGCCGGCGCCGTCGCCGGTGACGGCCGGGATCCGGGCCAGCGCCTCGTCGACCTGGCGGTCGAGCAGCGCGGGCGCCGCACCGGCCTTCTGCAGCAGCGGCTGGGCCAGGCCGCTTTCCTGGCGGAGCAGAGCGGAGAGCAGGTGCAGGTCGTCGAACTGCTGGTGGTGGCGCTTCAGCGCCTCCTTCTGCGCCTCCTGCAGCGCTTCCTGGGCCTTTTCCGTGAAGCGGTCGAGGTGAATGGCCATGCAAAGTCACCGTTCCGGGACCGACCGGCCCCGGCCCTTCCGTGAGCGATCGACAGTATCTGCGATCGCGCTCCCCGCGAGGCAACCCAGCAGGTGGTTGTAGGGGCCGCCCTCCGTGGCGGCCCGAACGAACGAGGTCGCCGGGCGGGCCGGCACGGAGGCCGGCCCCTACAGGCCGACGGTCGAGCCAAGCCCGCAAGGGCGACCTACGCCGGGCGGGCGGCGATTAGGGCAGCCGGGACAGCTCCTCGTAGAGGCGCTTCTGCTCGGCCGTGGGTTGCTCGGGAACGACCAGCCGGACCCGCGCGCGCAGGTCGCCGCGCGTGCCGTCGCGGCGCGCGAGGCCCCGCTCCTTCACCCGCAGCACGGTCCCGGCCTGGGTGCCGGGCGCGATCCGCAGCGTGACCGGGCCCTCGGCGGTGGAGACCCGCGCGGTCCCGCCGACGACCGCCACCGGGGCCGGGACGTCGATCGTGGCGACGAGGTCGTCCCCCTCCACCTGCAACTCGGCGCCGGGGCGGATCCGGACGTGGAGGAAGAGGTCGCCGTTGGGCGCTCCCCCGCTCCCGGGGCCGCCCTGCCCGGCCAGCCGGATCGTCTGCCCGGGGCGGATCACCCGCGGCAGGTTGATCGTCAAATCGCGGGCCTCAGGCAGGCCGTCGGCCCCTGGGATCTCCATCGTGAACTTGCGCTGGCCCCCGCCGACGAGGTCTGCGACGTCCAGCTGGATCTCCCCCTCGATGTCGTGCCCCCGCCGGCCGCGGGCGCGCCCGCGCCCCTTCCCGGCCCGCCCCCCGTGCGGCTCGGCCGGCGCCGCCCCGCCGAACCCGGCCCCGAAGAGGGCCTCGAAGAAGTCGGAGAAGCCGGTCTCCCCGGCCCTGCGGCCGCCGCCGCCCCCTCCCCGCTGCTGGGCCTGCCGGAGGAACTCCTCGAACCCGCCGGCCCCCCCGGCCCCGCCGCCGAAGTCGAACTCCTCGAAGCCCGGGGAGGCCCGCCCCCCGGCGGGGCCTCGCGGTAGGCCGAGCCGAAGCGGTCGTAGCGCCGCCGTTTGTCGGGGTCGCCGAGGACCTCGTAGGCCTCGTTGACGTCCCGGAAGCGTTCGCCGGCCTCCTTGGCCTTGTTGACGTCCGGGTGCAGCTCCCGCGCCTTCTTGCGGTACGCCTTCTTGATCTCGTCCTGGGAGGCGTCGCGGTCGACGCCGAGGATCTTGTAGTAGTCCTTGAAAGCGACGCTCACGCGGGCCCTCCGGGGGCGGAAATCTTACCCCTTCCGGCTCAAGCGCCCCGGGGCCCCTGCCGATACGCCTGCCGGGGGGAGAGCGCGTCCGGGGAGGCTTCTGCCCGATGCAGTTCAGCACCGCGGACCGGGCGCTCTTCGTGAAGCTCGTCTACTACGGACCGGGCCTGTCCGGGAAGACCTCGAACCTCGAATCGATTCACCGCCTGACCGATCCCGCGCAGCGCCAGCCGATGGTGTCGCTCAAGACCGCGGGCGACCGGACGCTGTTCTTCGACCTGCTGCCGTTCGAGCTGGGCCGGCTGTACGGGATGGACGTGCGGCTGAAGCTCTACACCGTCCCCGGCCAGATCCAGTACGACCTGACGCGCAAGCAGGTCCTCGCCGGCGCCGACGGCGTGGTCTTCGTCGCCGACTCGCAGCTGGCGCAGCGCGAGGCCAACGCCTGGATGCTGCGTTTCCTCAAGAACAACCTGGAGGACAACGGGCTCGATCCCGAGACGATGCCGCTCGTGTTCCAGTGGAACAAGCGCGACCTGCCGAACCTGATGTCGCCGGAGGAACTGGACCGCGAGCTGAACTGGCGCCACGTGCCGGCCTTCGAAGCGGTGGCGACCACCGGCCTCGGCGTGCTGGAGACCTTCGGCGCGATCACCGCGGAGACGGTCGAAGGCCTGGCCCGGCGCTCCCCGACGCTGACCGACCGCAAGCGCGCCGGCGAGGCGCGGGCGCACGTCGAGGCGCTGTTTGCGCAGATCCACGAGACGGCGCGGCGCGTGCAGCCGGCCGGCCCCGTGGAGCCGGAGAAGCACGACATCCACCTCGGAGTGCATCCGGCGGCAAGCGAGGAGTCGCGCGCGGCGCGCGGCTCGCTGGGCCTCGACGACCTGCTCAACGAGGCGGTCAGCGCCAACTTGAAGATGAGCGACCGGCTCGTCGCGTCCTCCTCGGCGGAGGAGCAGGCGAATCGCACGCGTCGCGAGCGGCGCGCGCTGGCGCGGCTGGTCCAGGTCGCGAACACGGCGGGCGCTTCGGGCCCGGTGCTGCGCATGGCCCTGACGGCGGCGATGGCCGGGCTCGGCGTGTCCCTGGGCGCGGTGGTCGCCTCGACGGGGCGCGGCCGGCCGCTGCGGGAGATCGTGCTCGCCGGGCGTCCGGCCGATCCATTGAATGCCGTGGACGTCGCGGGCATCGGCTCGCTGGCCGCTTCGCTGCTGGAGAAGGGCGAGCCGCGCCTGGTGACCGACCCCTCGGAGGCCGAACTGCTCTTCGGGCGATCGCACGAGGCGTTGGCCGGGATCCGCGGGCGTGATCGCCATGCCCATTCGAGATCGAGCTGGGGCCGCCGGCGATGCTGGTCGTCTACAACGACAGTCCGGCTCGGGAGCTTGCGCCGGAGGACCTGGAGTTCGCACAGCTCGTCGCCGGCGTCGCGTCGCTGGCGCTGCGCGGGCTGGCCGCGCGCCGCGGCGTGGGGCTGACCGGCCCGGCCTGACGGCAGGCCGCGGCGATCCGCGCCGCGGTTGCATTCCTCGCGACCCGGGGTGAACCTGCGCCCGTCCCGCAGGAGGACGCCCGTGGTTCCGCGTGCCCTGCTGTCCCCGGCGATCGCGCTTCGCCGTGAGCCTCGCGGCGACCTCCGTCCCGTTGCGCGCCGATGCGCTGTGCGCGCCACCCGGCGCCGACGGGGCGTTCGTGGCGCGCGGCGGCGCGCTGCAGGCGTGGCCCGGCGGCGAGGCACTCTGGAGCGCGCCGGCCGACGCGGGCACGGTTTTCTCGCTGGCCTGCGACGGCGCGCGTGTCGTGGTCGGCCTCACGCGCGAGGACGGGCGCGGGCGGGCCATCGTGCTGGAGCGCGGGACGTCGGGATGGACGCCGGCCGCGGAGATCGCGCTGCGCGGCGTGCCGGCGGCGATCGCGCTGGCGGGCGACCGGGTGGCGATCGTCGTGCGCGAGCGCAAGCGGACCGTGCTCGGCTTCGTCGGCGCGGCGGGAGGGCGGCTCGACGAGCGCGAGCTGCCGGCGATGCCGCGGGCGCTCGCCGCCAGTCCCGACGGGGAGTCGTTCCTGGTCGCGCTCGACGACGGGCTCAAGACCTTCCGTGCGGCCGACGGCGGGACCTGGCTGGTCTACGACCTTCCGGGCGCGGCCACCGCGCTGGCGGCGCGGCGCGGCGTGCCGCGGGTGCTGCTGGCGCGCGCGGGGGCGCTCGAGGCGCTCGACCTGCGCGACGTCCCGGTGCGCGGGGTGTTGCCGGCGCGCGAGTCGGCGGCGTTGGACTCGGTCGTGCTGTCGCTCGCCTGGGCCGACGACGCGGGGCGGGTCGCGGCGGCGCTGCTGGCGCAGGGACCCTCGCTCGTCTTCTACGCCGGACAGGACCTGCGCGAGCTGGAGCGGGTCGCGACTGCCGGAGATGCCGGCCGCGCTGGCGGGTCTCGACGGCGGCCGCGTGCTGTGGCTCGACACGCGGGGGGAGGCGCACGTCGCGGAGCCTAGCGCCGACGCGCTGGCCGGCGCGCGGGCGCCGCGCTTCGAGCCGCTGCCGGTTGCGCGGAGCGAGGCGCCGCCGGCGCCGCTGCCGGTTGCGAAAGCGGAGCCACTCCCCGAACCGCCACCGGCCGCGAAAGCGGAGCCGCCGATCGCGCAGAGCGAGCCCCTGCCACCGCCCCCGCCACCGCCGCCCGTCGCGAAGACCGAGCCGCCCCCGCCGCCGCCCGCCGCGAAGACCGAGCCGCCCCCGCCGCCGCCCGCCGCGAAGACCGAGCCGCCCCCGCCGCCGCCCGTCGCGAAGGTCGAGCCGCCGCCCCCGCCGCCGCCCGTCGCGAAGGTCGAGCCGCCGCCCCCGCCGCCGCCCCCGGCCGAGAAGATCGAGCCGCCCCCCGCCCTCGTCGAAGACGCCCCCGCGGCCGGCACGATCGCGGGCGATGCTGCGCGGACAGGCGGCGCTGGTCGCGGAGCTCGTGATCGCCGGCCCGGACAACATCACGCGGATCGCGGCGCGCGTGACGCCCGACCGTGGCACCTATCGTGCCACGGGCCTCGCGCCCGGAACCTACCGCGTCACGCCGATGGGTGCGAAGGGTGCGACGCTGCGCACCGCGCCCGGCTTCGCAACGGTGAAGCTGGCGGCCGGCAACGGCGCGCGCATCGACTTCCAGGTCGTCGGAGCGTGGTGAGGCGGCGGACCCTCCCCGACGCCCGCCCGCCGCCCTGCCCCGGTATCGGTCCTGCTACTCCACCACGGTCCAGGTGGGATCGGGGTTGAACTCCTTCATCTCCACGGACAGCTCAGCGGTCTTCGGACCGAGATCTTTCTGGTAGACGACCCCGTTCGCGCCGACGATGAAGGTCATCACGCCGCTCTGGCGGTATTCCGCCGGGAACGCGACGAGCGCGAAGCCCCCGATCAAGCCGCCGTCGACCAGGTAGCTCTTCGCGCCACCCGGGGCCGCCGGTCCCTGCGCGGTCAGCAGGCGGTAGAAGTAGCCGTGGTACGGGGTCGACTGGCCCGGCTTGAACACGTAGCTCGCGGCGGAAGCCTTGGCGAGAAACGGACCGGCCGGGCTCGCCGGCTCGCCGGCCGCAGGCTCCCAATAGAGGCCGTTACGGCGGCCCGGGTCGCTCAGCAGCTTCTGCGCGTAGAGCCCGGCCGGCTGTCCGTCGTGCCCGTCCGCAGCGTAGTCCTGCTGAGCGGCGACGACGCCGTGGCAGACGTCGATCGCGCCCAGCTCGTTGCGGCCGATGCGACGGTAGACGATCTCTTCCGCGCCGGCCGCGGTGTCGAAGAACCAGCGCCCGTTCCGCCGGACGACGGGGATCGGCAGCGGCCACTCGTCCGTCCCGACCTCCAGCACCATCGTGTCGGCGTCGTCCGGAACGAGCGCGTTCTTCGCGGCGTAGTCGGCAAGGAACGCCGCCTTCTCCGCCTTGTCGGCGACCGGGTCACCCGACGAAATGACGGGGTCGGCGCCGGCACCGAGGACCGCGAGCAGCTTGGCGCTGTCGCCGGTCTTGAGCGCGGCGACCAGCGCGTTCACCGCCTCTTCGGCGGAGGCGAAGGTCTGCTGGCCCGCGGTCTGCGCCGACGCCGGAACGGCGAGTGCGACGGCGAGCAGGAACGGAACGATCGCTTGGCGTGTCCTCATGGGATCCTCCCTTCCCTACTTCGCCTTCTTCTGCGGCGCCTTGCCGCCACTCTTTGCACCGCCCCCGCCGCCGCCCTTCATGCTCTGCTGGCCGCGGGTACTCGCCGCGCGATCGGTCGCTCCGCCGCCCTTGGGCTTGGAGAATGCGTCGCCCTTCGCGGCGCCGCCGCTCGGCTTGGCCGAGGCGGGCCTGGCAGCTTCCGGCTTGGCGTAGCCGCGATCGCCGCCGCCCTGCGGCTTCTGAACGCTCGGCTTCGCGTCGCGCGTCGAGGCCTGCGGGGCGGCCGGCCTGGTGTCGCGCGTCGTCGGACGCTGGGCGCTCGGCTGGGCGCTCGGCTGGGCGTCGCGCGTCGTCGGACGCTGGGCGCTCGGCTGGGCGTCGCGCGTCGTCGGACGCTGGGCGCTCGGCTGCGCGCTCGGCTGGGCGTCGCGCGTCGTCGGACGCTGGGCGCTCGGCCGGGCGTCGCGCGTCGTCGGACGCTGGGCGCTCGGCTGGGCGCTCGGCTGGGCGTCGCGCGTCGACGGGCGCTGGGCGTCCGGCCTGGCGTCGCGCGTCCCCGGACGCTGCGCGCTGGCCACGTCGCGCGTCGCGGGACGATCGGGCCGTTCCGCCTCGCGTGTCCCGGGGCGCTGCGCGCTGGCCACGTCGCGCGTCACCGGCCGCTGCGTCGCTCGCGGCGGCGCCGGGCGGCTGGGGTTCGGCCGGGTGACCGGCTGCCGGTTTCCGGAGCCCTGCCCCGGCCGATTCGAGTTGTTGACGTTCCACTGGTTCATGTAGTTGTTGTTGATGTTGACGTTGACGTTGTTGTTGCCGTAGCGGTTGCCGTAGCCCGGCGGCGGCCTGTAGTAGGGCGTCGGGCGGTACCCGGGGTAGTACGGCGGCCGGTAGACCGGCGGCGGGTACCAGGGACGGCCGCCGTAGTACATCCCGCCGTAGCCGTAGTTCGGGTAGTAGTAGTCGTTGTGATTGTCGGAGATCGCCGCGCCGAGGATCATTCCAACACCGAAGCTGAGCAGCCCGGTCGCCACGACCGTCCCGGTGCTGTAGCCCTCCTTCACGACGGTCGTCGTCGGGGCCGCGGCCGGAGCGGTGGTTCCGCTCCCGACCACGGTCGTCGTTGTCGTGCCATCGGGGGCCGTCGACGTTACCGTCGTCCCCGCGGGCGCCTGGAAGATCGTCGCCGGGTCGTACTGCGGCACGTAGACCACCTTCGGGTCCTGTGGCTCGATGGTGATGATCTCCGCCGGTGCGGCCATCGCGGTAGCGGTAGTCGTGGCCGTCGCCGTGGCCGGCGCCGGCGCCTTCTGCGTGACGACCCTCTGCTGCGGGGTCGTCTTGAGCGCACCCGACTTCTGGGCCTCGCCGCGCAGGTACTGGATCGAGTCGAGCACCGCCTTCTGGTCCGTCGCGAACGTCGCGCCCAGCTGCTTGGTCCAGTCGATGTTCGTCGCCATCATGTGGAGCACCGGCGGGAACTGCATCAGCCCGCGCGCCGACGACGAGAAGCCGGCCTTCTCCGCCGCCGCGTTGCGCGCCTGCGGGTCGAGCTTGTCGTTCTCCGTCATCCAGGTCGCGGCGTCGAGCACTTCCTGCGGCTGGGCCGCGCCGGCCAGGATCTGCCCGACGAGCACATCGGGATAGAGCGCGATCGGCGCGACCAGCGCGTCGATCTCCTCCCACGACAACTGGACGGGCGCGGTCTCGGCGGCGGGCATCGCCTCCGGCGGCGGCGCCTGCGCCGGCGGTGCGGCGGGAGCCGGCGTCTGCGCGGGGGGTGCGGCCGTGCCGCTGTCCGGCTTCGAGCCGCAGCCGGCAAAGACCATCGCGAACGCGACGACGACGACGAGCGCCCGATGGGCGGAACTTCTGCTCCTGGCCATGCTTCCCTCCCGGGCCGGAACATCGGCCCGCCCGCGCCGGCAAGAGCCGGACAGCGTCCGTATTCTGCCCGATCCCGGGCGGCCGGGTAGCGGGGCGCCCCCTGGCCCCGGCTTACAGCCGGCTCTCGGTGTACGGCCGGAGCGCCGCCGGGATCTCGAATGACCCGTCCGCCTTCTGGTAGTTCTCGACGATCGCGATCAGCGTGCGCCCGACCGCCAGCCCCGAACCGTTGAGAGTGTGCGCCAGCCGCGCCTTTCCGCCGTCCGTGGGGCGATAGCGAATCTGCGCGCGGCGGGCCTGGTAATCCTCGAAGTTCGAGCAGGAGGAGATTTCCCGGTAAGTGTTCTGCGACGGCAGCCAGACCTCGAGGTCGTAGGTCTTGGCGGACGAGAATCCCGTGTCGCCGGTGCAGAGCGTGACGCGCCGGTAGGGCAGCTCGAGCCGCTCCAGCACCGCCTCGGCGTAGCCGGTCAGCTGCTCGTGGACGTCGTAGCTGGTCTCGGGCGTCGCGAAGGCGACCAGCTCGACCTTGTCGAACTGGTGCTGGCGGATCAGGCCGCGCGTGTCCTTGCCGTACGAGCCGGCCTCCGAGCGGAAGCACGGCGTGTAGGCGCAGTACCAGAGCGGCAGGTCCTTCCCGTCGAGGATCTCGTCACGGTGCAGGTTCGTCACCGGGACCTCGGCGGTCGGGATCAGGTACCAGCTCTCCTCGCCGACCAGCTTGAACAGGTCGGCCTCGAACTTGGGGAGCTGCCCGGTGCCGAACATCGACTCCTTGTTGACGATGAACGGCGGCAGGACCTCGCGGCAGCCGTGCTTCGTGGTGTGCAGGTCGAGCATGAAGTTGATCAGCGCCCGCTCGAGCCGGGCCGCCTCGCCCGACAGCACCGCGAACCGCGCGCCCGAGATCTTGGCCGCGCGCGCGAAGTCGATCGTGCCGGTGATCTCGCCGATGTCGACGTGGTCGCGAACCGCGAAGTCGAAGGTCCGCGGCGTGCCCCAGGTCTTCTCGACCCGGTTGGCGGTCTCGTCGGCCCCGACCGGGACCGAAGCGTGCGGGACGTTGGGGATCTGCAGCATCAGGCTGTCGAGGTCGTGCTCGATCGCCGCGGCCTTGTCGTCGAGGACCTTGATCATCTCGCCGACGACCCGGACCCGCTCGCGCAGCTCGGCCGCGTCGCCGCCGCTCTTGATCACGGCGCCGATCCGCTTGCTGGCCTCGTTCTTGTCGGCCTTGAGGCGCTCGGCCTCGGTGATCGCGGCGCGGCGCTCGCGGTCGAGCGTCTCGATCTCGGCGAGGGAGACGGCCGAGCGGCGGTTCTTCAACGACTGGCGGACCTCGTCGAGGTGGGCGAGGACCCACTTGGGGTCGAGCATCGGGGGCGTCCCTTGCGCGCCGGGGGGCGCGGAAAGGGGCAGTTTAGCCCGATTCCGCGGCGCCGGTGATATCATCCGAGGCTCGCTGAGGCGCCCGGCCCGGGCCGCCCTCCGGAGAGCCCACGTGGCCGATTCGCAGTCCTCCTCGTCGTTCTCGTCGTCGCGCGTTCGCAAGGCCGTCTTCCCGGCCGCCGGGCTCGGCACGCGGTTCCTGCCGGCCTCCAAGGCGATGCCCAAGGAGATGCTGCCGATCGTCGACAAGCCGGTGATCCAGTACGCGGTGGAGGAGGCGATCGCCTCCGGCATCGAGGACGTGATCATCATCACCGGCCGCGGCAAGCACGCGATCGAGGACCACTTCGACCACTCGGTCGAGCTGGAGTCGCTGCTGGAGGAACGGGGGCAGCAGGGGCTGCTGTCGCTGGTCCGGCAGGTGGCGGACCTCTGCCGCTTCACCTACACCCGGCAGAAGCGGGCGCTCGGCCTGGGGCACGCGGTGCTCTGCGCCCGCGACCTGGTCGGCGACGAGTTCTTCGCGGTCTTCCTGGCCGACGACCTGATCGTGGCGAGGGACCCGGCGATCAGGCAGCTGATCGACGTCCACCGCCGGACCGGGGCCTCGGTGGTCGCCGTCCAGCGCGTCCCGCCGGAGAAGACCTCGAGCTACGGCGTGGTCAAGATCGGCGCCTCGGACGGACGGGTGCACGAGGTCGTCGACATGGTCGAGAAGCCGCGGCCGGAGAAGGCCCCCTCGAACCTGGCGGTGATCGGGCGCTACGTCCTGTCGCCGCGGATCTTCCCGCTGCTCGAGGAGACCGCGCCCGGCGCCAAGGGCGAGATCCAGCTCACCGACGCGCTGCGGGTGCTGGCGCAGCAGGACAAGGTGCTGGCGCTCGAGTTCGAGGGGACGCGGTACGACACCGGCGACAAGCTGGGCTTCGTGCAGGCGACGATCGAGGTCGCGCTGAGCCGCGACGACCTGGGGCCCGGGCTGCGCGAGTGGCTCAAGCGGAAATGCGGCGAGCTGGGCTGATCGCCCGGCCGCGCCACGCGGCATGAAAGGCAGCACGCGATGGATCGTTTGCGGATCGAGGGCGGCCGCTCGCTCGCCGGCGCGGTGCGCGTGTCGGGGGCCAAGAACGCGGCGCTGCCGGCGCTCGCGGCCTGCCTCCTGACGGGCAGCGAGGTCCGGCTCGACAACGTCCCCGACGTCTGGGACGTCGGCACACTGGTCAAGCTGATGGACGGGCTGGGCGCTCGAGCCGAGCGGCTGGGAGTCCACCGCTGGGCCGTTTCGACCCCGGAGATCACCAGCCCCGAGGCGCCGTACGACCTGGTCCGGAAGATGCGCGCCTCGGTGCTGGTGCTGGGTCCCCTGGTCGCGCGGGCCGGGCGGGCCCGGGTGTCGCTGCCGGGCGGGTGCGCGATCGGCGCGCGCCCGATCGACCGCCACCTCGAGGGGCTGCGGCAGCTGGGGGCCGAGATCAAGCTCGAGCACGGCTACGTCGAGGCCCGCGCCGAGCGGCTCACGGGCGCGACGATCGAGTTCTCCGACGTCACCGTCACCGGGACCGAGAACCTGATGATGGCGGCGACGCTGGCGCGCGGGACGACGGTGCTGAAGAACGCCGCGCGCGAGCCGGAGGTCACCGACCTGGCGCGGCTGCTGACCGGGATGGGGGCGCGGATCGACGGCGCCGGGACCGCCACGGTCACGATCGAGGGGGTGGACGCGCTCGGCCCGTGCGAGCACCGCGTGATCGCCGACCGGATCGAGGCCGGCACCTACCTGATCGCGGCCGCGATCACCGGCGGCAAGGTCACGCTGGAGGACTGCGAGCCGGGGCACCTGGGCGCGGTGCTCGAGGCGCTGACGAAGGTCGGGCTGCGCGTCGAGACCGGGCCCAACTGGATCCGGATCGGCAACGGCCGGCCGCTGCGCGCGATCGACCTGGCGACCGAGCCCTACCCCGGCTTCCCGACCGACCTGCAGGCCCAGTTCATGGTCCTGATGACGCAGGCCGGCGGCGCGTCGACGATCGACGAGACGATCTTCGAGAGCCGCTTCATGCACGTGCCGGAGCTGCGCCGGATGGGAGCGTCGATCGACCTCGCCGGGCACGCCGCGCGGGTGGAGGGCCCGACGCCGCTGACCGGCGCCGAGGTGACGGCGTCGGACCTGCGCGCCTCGGCCTGCCTGGTGCTGGCCGCGCTGGCCGCGCGCGGCGAGACGGTCGTCCACCGCGTCTACCACCTCGACCGCGGCTACGAGGGGATCGAGAAGAAGCTGGCCGGGCTGGGGGCGCGGGTCGAGCGCCTGTCCGACGGGTGAGTACGAGGGGGACCGCGATGAAGGACCCGAACTGCCTGTTCTGCAGGATCGTCGACGGCCAGATCCCCGCGAAGGTCGTCCACGACGACGCGCTGTGCGTGGCCTTCGAGGACGTCAACCCGAAGTCGCCGGTGCACGTCCTCGTGATCCCGAAGAACCACATCGAGACGACGAACGACCTGCTGCCGGAGGACGAGCCGATGACGGGGCACCTCGTGACGGTCGCGGCGGCGATCGCGAAGGCGCGCGGCATCGACGGCGCCGGCTACCGGCTGGTGCTCAACTGCAACGGCGGCGCCGGGCAGTCGGTGTTCCACGTCCACCTGCACCTGATGGGCGGCCGCTCGTTCGCCTGGCCGCCGGGGTAGTACGCGGATCGACCGTGGGCGGGCCGGCACGGAGGCCGGCCCCTACAGGTCGATCGGCGGGCCCTCTGTAGGGGCCGCCCTCTGTGGCGGCCCGCACGGAGGCCGGCCCCTACAGGTCGATCGGCGGGCCCTCTGTAGGGGCCGCCCTCTGTGGCGGCCCGCACGGCGGCCTAGCGGGTGTCGGTGCGGCGCAGGTTCTGGACCGGGTTCGGCTGGCCGTTGACCGGGCAGCCCTCGCTGAACTGCCTGTACCAGAGCAGCGAGGTGAATCCGCCGCCGTCGATCGTCATGAACGCGGAGCGCTTGCCGTTCACGCACTCGGAGATCGGCATCACCGCGAAGCCTTCGTTGTTGTTGTGATCGGGCCCGTCGAAGGCGCGGTCGATCCGCAGCCGGCGGTAGGTCTGCCCGGCGACAGGGTCCGACTGCAGACTGCTGGTCTCGAGCGTGTCGTAGGCGTCGTCGTGCCAGATGTAGATCCGGCCGGTCGAGCGATCGAACATCAGCCCGGCGGTCTCGGCGTAGCCGGTGCGGTACTCGCCGACGAAGTCGAATGTCCCGTTGATCCGGTTGAGGTCGAAGGCGAAGAGCGCGCCGCCGTTCTGGTGGCCGACGAACATCAGCCCGCCCATCCCGTTGCGGCTGACGTACGGTGCGCCGTTCCTGTCGACGAAGCCGTTGGCGGCCAGGAAGCTGTCGGGCACGAAGGCCAGACCCTCCGAGCCGTAGCCGCCGTTGAGCGGCAGGTAGGGCGCGAGGTTCCAGTTGTTGCGCAGCGTGGCGGTCCCGTAGACGGAGACGTCGTACTCCTTGACGCGCTCCTCCCCCTCGATCAGCGCGTAGACCGTATCCTCGGCGAGGTTGGCCTGCGTGACCTCCTCGAGGTCGCCGAAGCCGGTCCACTCGCCGCGGTTGCCGGCGCGCTCGTCGACCTTGAAGCTGCCCGCGCCGTCCTCGACCAGCGCCCAGAACTTCGACTGGCTCGCCGCCCGGGCCGTTGCGGCAGACCCAGAGCCGGCGCGTCGTCTCGTTCCAGAAGGCGCTCGACATGTCGGAGTGGAAGTCGTTCGGCTCGGGACCTTCGACGCTCGTCAGGTTGGTCGCGGAACTGGCCGGCTCCGCAGGCCACGGCTCGGCCGCCGCTGCCGGCGCAACGCACGCGACGGCGACCAGGAGAAGGCTCGCAGCGATCTGGATGAGTGCGCGCTGGAACACGTTACCCTGCCGCCCCCCGGAGCCGGCGCCTTCAGGGAATCTGGGGCTTCCGCGCTGGAAAAACACCCGGTGACGGGCCCGGGTGTTCGTTCCCTTTCGCCAGGGGCCGCAGCTTACTGCCGCGCGAGCTCCTCGTCGACGATCTTCTTGAATTCCTCGTACGGCTTGGCGCCCGACACGAACCGGCCGTTGACGAAGAAGCCGGGGGTGCCGGTCACACCGAGCCCGGCCGCCTCCCGCGCGTCGGCGTCGACGCGCGAGCGGACCTCCATCGAGCCGGAGTCGGCCTTGAAGCGCGCGACGTCGAGCCCCAGCTGCGCCGCGTACTTCTCGAACTGCGCCGGCTCGAGCTGCTGCTGGTTGGCGAAGATCAGGTCGTGCATCTCCCAGAACTTCCCCTGCCGGTGCGCCGCCTCGGCGGCGGCGTGCGCGTCCGGGGCCTTCTGGTGCATCGCCAGCGGGAGGTTCTTCCAGACGATCTGGACGTCTTTCGGGTACTCGTCGCGGAGCCGTTTGAGGGTCGGACCGACCCTCGAGCAGAAGGGTCACTGGAAGTCGGAGAATTCGAAGATCTTGACCCTCGCTTCCATCGGCCCCTGCGCGGGCGCCCCGGCGGCGTTGACGGTGTAGCGCCGGTTCGGGTCGGGGCCGCGGCGGGCGTCGGCGGGCTTGGCCTGGGCCTGCGCCTGGGCGACCGCCTGGACGGCCTTCTGCGTCTCGGCCAGGCCGGCGGTAATCGCGTCGAGCCGCGCGGCGGTGCGGTCGATCGCGCCCTTGACCAGGAAGCTGCCGGCGAGCAGGGCGGCGGCGACGATCACTGCGGCGACGACGACGCTCCCGAACGGCGTCCCGGCGGCGTCGCCCGGGCTGTCTTTCCCCTTGGTGGCCACGACGGTCTCTCCCTCCCTGCCCGAGGGCTGCGCAGCGGCAGCCGGGCATCGGTCCGATGATACGCGATGCCCGCAGCCCCGTTCCGCGGCCTCGCGCGCGAAAAAAGCCCGGGGGGCGGCGCACGCTGCCGTGCGCCGCGCCCCCGGGGAGGATGCGGGCGGGAGCGGCTAGCGCTCCCGCTCGGGCGGGGACTCCTTCCGGTACCGCGTCTCGCCCCGGTCAGGTGACTCGGGTGCGAGCAGGCGGACCGGGATCCGGCCCTCGTTCGCCGAGGCCGAGACGGTGAGCGGAACCGCGGGGGTTGGCCGGGCGCCGACCGCCTCGACGGTGACGACGAGCAGAGTCCCGTCGCCCTGGAGCGGCAGCAGACCGTAGAGGCTGCCGCGCCAGCGTCCCTTTTCGCTGGCGGACTGGAGCGCCCAGTCGGCCGCAAGGCCGGCGGGGCGGACGTTCCGGATCGCGAGCCGCGACGGGTCGTAGTGGAACGTGAGGTCGAGCGCCTCGATTCCGTCGGCGTCCTCGATCGACAGCACCAGGTCGCGGGTCTCGCCGCGGGCCAGTTCGAGGCCGAAGCCTTCGAGCCCGAGCTCGGCCGGCGGAGCGTCCGCGGCACGCGGCCGCAGCGTTGCGGCCCGGGCCCGGAGCGCCTCGCGGTCGACCGGACCCGGCCAGGCGGCCGTCTCGACCGCCATCGGCGCGAAGCCGCCGGTCTGGGCGGCCCAGTTGCCGGTGACGTCGCCGTACAGGATCGCGTAGAAGTTGTCGGTGTTGACCGGCCCCGTGAGCGGGCCGTGGACGTACTCGGCGGTGGTGCAGGTCTGATTGCTGGCGCTGGTGTAGGTGTCGCAGCGCAGGAACTTCCAGTCCGAGCCGGCAGTCGTCGCGACGTCGAAGTGGTCGATCATCTGGACCGCGAACTGGGCGACCTTGGCAGCGTCGAACGAGGTGACCTGGCCGTTGCCGGAGACGTCGCCGGCGATCTGCTGGTTGCTCGAGAACGCGACGCTCCCGACCGAGAAGCGCGAGATCTGCGCCGCGTCGAACGAGGTGACCGCGTCGTTGTGGTCGGAGGCGCGCGGCGTGCCCCACTTGGGGAGCGTGCGCACGGTGACGGTGCCGTGGTGGCCGCCGGCGTCGTAGCTGCCGGTCGCATCGGTCGTGCCGTTGGCGAGGAGGTCGTTCGTCGTGTCGATCGCGACCGACGGGACCGGCTTGGTGCTCGGCTCGCTGCCGCTGCCGGTGTGGTAGTAGCGCGCCCAGCCGGTGATGCCGCAGCTCGGCGTATTGACGCAGGTGCCGAGATTGCAGACGTCGGTCGTGCAGGCGTCGCCGTCGGCGCACTCGGCGGCGCTCATGCAGCCGCCGACGGTGATCGTGCAGGCGTTGCCGGTGACGAAGGGCACCGACTCGGCGTCAGCGTCGGCCAGCTCCGAGGCGGGGTACGGTGCGACCCGGACCTCGAAGGTCGTGCCCGGCGTGGCGTCGGCCGAGACGACCGCGTCGTAGGTGGTCAGGTAGGCCGGGGAGCCGACGGTGACGCTGCCAGTCAGCAGGGTCGATGCGCCGCGGGAGAGCCCGCAGTTCGCTGCCGGGTAGTCGTCGGAACGGCCGGTGAAGAGGTAGTCCCCCCTTCCGTCCTCGACTCGGACACCGCCCGGGCAACTGAGTGTGAGCGACCCGGTGCCGCCCGTGCGGACGATCGAGACCTGCGACTGGTAGCCGCGGATCCCGGCGAGGCCGCCGAGGTTCGTGAGGAAGGTCCGGAAGGAGAGGCTGCTCCCCGGCGTCGCGAGGTTGCTCGACGGCGAGCATTCGATCCGTCCCCGCGGGCTGCCGGCGTCGTACTCGCAGGCGCCGGTACCGAGGTTGCAGGACTTGCCGGCCGGGCAGTTGTCGGGGTGCAGACAGCCGAGGACCGGGTCGCAGGTGTCGGTCGTGCAGGCGACGCCGTCGTTGCAGGCGGCGTTGTTGGCCTGGTGCCCGCAGGAGTCGGTGGCCTCGTTGCAGGAATCGTCGGTGCACGAAACCCCGTCGCCGCAGCTGACGGGCGTGCCGGCGACGCACTGGCCGGTGCCGGTGTTGCAGGTCTCCGCGCCGTTGCAGTACAGGCCGTCGGTGCAGTCGCCGTCGTCGTTGCACGCCGCCGGGAAAGACCTGCGGCGAGAGCGAGTTGCGGGCCTCGTAGCTGCCGTACGTGGCGACGTGCGGACTGGTCCAGACGCCGACCGGATAGCCGTCGCCCTGGGCGACCTCGTCAGTGTAGAAGCCCTCGATCGCGTGGCCGGCGTAGAGTGCGTCAGCGCCTTCGCGGCGGACCAGGCCCTCGAGGAACGAGTCGCCGCCGAGCGTGTTGCGGATCACCTCGGTCCGCGCGCCCGAGGGGCCTGTGGTTGCAGTCAACTCGAGGTCGAAGGAGACGTCGGAGCTGGTGGCGCCGACCTGGTGAACCTCGACCGCCAGCACGTTGTCTCCGGCGACGAGCAGCGCGGGGTCGACGGTCGAGCTGAAGAACGTGGACTCGTCGGTGCCGCTCACCGTGGCGGTGGCGATGGCGTCATAGGCGGCTCCGGCCGCGAGGTTGTCGCGTCGAATCTCGGTCCCGTTGAGGTAGACCGCCGCGCCGTCATCCCGCTGCAGCCGCAGCGTCAGGCCCTGGATCGAGGCCGGATTCGCGACCGTGAAGTGCTGCCGGAAGTAGGTGGTGATGTAGTTGCCCGAGGTGCAGGCGGGCGCGCTGGGGCCGCAGTTGACGGTCGTGACCGGAGCATCGCCGTAACCCAGCTCCGCGTTCCCCTGGCTCCAGCCGCCGTCGGCGAACGCGACCTCCTTCCACGCCGTCCCCTGGTTCGAGCCGTTGTCCAGGTAGCGCCAGCTGGACCCGGCCGGGACGAGCGTGCTGGAGGACCCACCGAAGCCGGAGAACGGGATGTCGCCCGGCGGCAACTCGCCGGCCGGCGTGCTGCCGTCGTGGCGGCCGTAGAGGACGTAGTCCATGTGCGTGCCGTTGACGACCAGCTCGATCGAGATCGCCCGCTCGGCGACGCCGCCCTCGGCGGTCGTCAGGTCGAGCGTGGCCGCCAGGTCGTGGAAGTTGCCTCCCGGCGCGAGGACGCCCGCCTCCCCGATCAGGAAGAAGGAGTGCGGGGCGATCTGCTTGCCAGTGAGGTTCGGGGCCTGGGTGGAGAGCTGCCAGTCGATCTGGACGATGCCGTCTCCGGGGTCGACGTCGTCGCGGATGATGACGTTCATCGACTCCAGCGAGATGACGCGGTCGGTGGTGTTGAACAGCTCGATGAACTCGCTCGTCTCGGAGCCGTGCCCGGTGACGGTGTTGGTCTCCTGGAAGCCGGAGATGATGACGTCGCCGGCCTGGAGCGGGGCGTTGATCTCGCACAGGCCGGTCGCCAGGTTGCAGGTCTCGCCGGACTGGCAGTCGGTATTCGTGTCGCACTCGGCGCAGCGGTCCAGCGACTCGCTGCAGACCTGGCCCGGGCAGGAGACCGGGGTGCCGGCTTGGCAGCCGGTGCCGGTTGCGCAGGTCTCGACGCCGTTGCAGAAGAGGCCGTCACTGCAGGCGGCGTCGCTCGGCGTGAATACGCACTGGTCGGCTGACTCGTTGCAGCTGTCGGTCGTGCAGGCGGTGTCGTCGTTGCAGACCGGCGCGATCCCGGCCTGGCACTGGCTGGTGACGGTGTTGCACGTCTCGGCGCCGTTGCACCAGAGGCCGTCGTCGCAGTCACCGGGAACGGTGCAACCGGCGGAGGGCGGGGTGAAGGTGACCGACAGGACGGGTCGGTAGGAGAGGGTCGTCGAGTCCGAGGATTCCAGGCGCAGCCCGTCCGTCCCGGTCGGGAGGATGACCCACCCGTAGTTGCTCGTCGGATTGGTCGCCCAGGCCTGGACGCTCCCGGTCACGCTGACCGGGTACGCGGTGCTCGCGGTGGTCATCGTGGCCGTCGCCTCGGCCGTGCTCACGGCGTCGACGCCGTCCGCCTGGATCCCGGCCGTGGCGTTCCACGGCGGGACCCCGTAGGCGGCCCAGACATCGGTGTCGATCCACGGATGCAGGAGCCTGTGGAAGTTGACCGGGTTGGCGCTCTGGTCGTTCGTGCCGCCCCCGACGCGGAGCGTCAGGGTGGCCGAGCTGATGGTCGACCCCTGCGGGATCTGGCCGGCTCCCGACCCGACGATCCCGTCGAAGCGAATCAGGATCTGCTCGACCGGGCTGCTATCGACGACGATGATCGCTACCGTGGCCTGGCTTCCCAGCGCCGTGTCGATGAAGGTGTCCGACGTCCCGGTGTAGGCTCCCGCACCGTCCTGGAACGTCACGGTCTGCGGCGAAGACTGCGTCTCGCAGATCCCGGTCGCGTGGTTACAGGTCTTGCCCCCGGTGCAGCTGTCGGTGCTGGCGCACGTTCCCGCCGAGCACGCGTCGTTCGTGCACGCGATCGCGTCCGAGCAGAAATTGGTGTCGTCGACCGAGTTCGAGCAGACGCCGCTGATGGCGCAGACGTCGTCCGTACAGGGGTTGCCATCGTCGCAGTCGGAGTTGAATGTGCAGCCTGCGAGCTCGGTGCTGGACAGGACTCGGAATCAGGGTGAAATCGGAGCTGTTCAGCGTCAGGTTGTGAGCCTGGACCGCGATCACGTTCGTGCCCGCGACGAGCTTCCCGATGTGCGCGGTGAGGTCGATCGTCTCGGCGGCATTGCAGCTTCCGCTGGTACAGGTCGAGCACTCGTGGTCGACCGCGGCCAACGTGCCATAGAGCGGAGGCACCAGGGCGACATCCACGTTCCTGCGCGCGACCTCCTGCCCGTTGATGTAGACGACGAAGCCGTCGTCGTAGTCCATGGTCAGCGTCAGCGACGTGACGCGGGCCGGGTTGTCGACGTGGAAGGACTTGCGCAGGTAGAGGCTGGCGTAGCCCGGGGCAGTCGGCGGATTCTGCATGTCCGACAGCAGCGTCCCCCGCTGCGTCGTGCAGTCCGGCCCGTAGCCGAAGCCGCTCGGCCCGCTGAGCCACGCCGCGTCGTCGAACGCCAGCCCGGCCCACGTGGGCGGACTGGCCACCGGCGTCGGTTCCGAAGCTCCCTTGAAGTAGCGCCAGCTCTCGCCGACCTGGATGGGCAGCGGGTCGACCGGCGTCGCCTCGCAGATGCCGGTCGCCTTGTTGCACTCCTCGCCCGGCGCGCAGTTCTCCGTCCCGTTGTTGCAGACGCCGGCCACGCAGACGTCGCCCGTCGTGCAGGCGATCCCGTCGTCGCAGGTCAGGCCTTCGTTGGCGGCCTGGGAGACGCACCGGTTGCTCGTGCACGCGCCGGTCGAGCAGGATCCGCTCAGGGCCGAGCACTGCGACGCCTGGGTGCAGCTGATCGTGTTCGTCGCATTCGGCGTCGGCGGCATCGCGACGAAGCCATCGACCCCGTCCGGGAACCGCCCGGAGGAGATGTCCGTGGTCTGCGTCGTGAACGTGAGCGTGTCGATCGGGGCCAGGCCGTTGGCCTCGGTGTCGTAGAGCCCCAGGTCCTCCCCGGCCCGCAGGATGTTGAAGTTGGTGTGCAGCGGCCCCTGCCCGGGCTGCGAATCGCACCAGAAGCGCACGAAGCCCAGCGCGGGGGCGACCACGCCGTCCGCGATCCGGAACTGCGCCGGCGAGTCGAGGTCGTCCGTCAGGAACATCCCGGACATGTCGACCGGCTCGCGGGTCGGGTTGTAGATCTCGACGTAGTCGTCGTGTTCGCCGTTCTCGTCCACCGGTCCGGTGTTGTTGGAGGCGAGGAACTCGTTGATGATCAGCCGCCGCGTCAGCTTGTAGGTCCAGCTGTCCCCGGCAAACGGCTTCGGTGGCACCTGGTCGTCCTGGATGCCGTTCGCCAGCACCTGGACGTTCACGATGCCGTCGGCCGGCTTCGGGAAGCCGGAGAAGGTGTAGGGACCCGGCGTCCCGCCGATCCCCAGGACGGTGGTGGCCGCGTTGCCGTTGACCAGGAGGTCATCGGCCGTGACGTTGAACACCGGCTTGGAGAACGTGATCGTCACGCTCGCCAGCGTGCCGATCGTCGAGCCGCGCGACGGGATCTGGCTGACGATCCGCGGGGGAGAGGTATCGAGCGTGTAGCCCCACGTGTCGCCCGTGAACTGCAGGCTGGCGTTGTTCTTGTCGGCGATTCCGCCCGCGGCCAGGACGACGTTGACCGTCCCCTGCACCGGTGCGGTGTAGCCGGTGAAGACGTACTCCTTGTCGCTGTTCTTCTGGAGGGTCGTCGCCGGCGCTCCGTTCACGGTCAGGTCGCCCGCATCGACACCCGTGACGTCGACGGTGAAGATCACCTTGATCGACGGGAGGGCGCCCAGGACCGAGCTCTTGGGCGGATCGGTCGACGCGACGCGCGGCGCCTGCGGTCCCTTGACGATCTGCATCGTGTCGCGAACGCTGCCGTCCTGGCGCAGGAAGGTCATCGTCAGCGTCGTGCCCTCGACGTTCACGATCGCCGAGCCGTTGGCCGACTCGGAGTAGTACATGACGGGGTGGTTGTGCGACCCGCCGGGCGGCTGGCCGCCCGTGGCGACGACGGTGTACACGGTGCCGGCATTTGCGACCTTCCCGGCCGGCTTCGAGTACGGATCGAGGGGGGACCCGTTTGCGTTGTCGACGATCTTCCCCTGGCTGACGAGCGTGCCGTAGGTCGGCGTCGGGGTCGAGTAGGCGCCGTTGATCAGGTACGAGCGTTCGTACCCGTGCGAGTGGCCGCCCAAGACGAGGTCCACGCCGCCCGCCTCGAGGATCGGCAGGACCCGCTCGCGCATGTCACGGCACTCGGCTTCGGTGTCCGAGTCGTGTGTCCCCTTGGTGTAGGGCGGCTGGTGCCAGTAGGCGATGATCCACTGCGCGCTGGTCGCGGCCAGGTCGGACTGCAGCCAGGTCATCATCGCGCTGCCGGTCTGCCGCCACGTGTCATAGGTCCCCTGAAGCACGATGAAGTGCGTGTTGCCGTAGTCGTACGAGTAGTACAGCTCCGTTCCGGAGGCCACGCCGCCGGCCTCGGCCGCCGTGGGCAGGACGAACGTGCTGAAATACGGCCCGCTGCACGACGGCGTCGTGCCGCTGGATCCTGTGCAGCTTGACGACATGCTGTCGTGGTTGCCCATCGCCGGCCAGAACGGCGTGTGCCGCAGCACGTCCTTGTAGTAGGCGATGTGGCAGTCGGTGTACTCCGCGTCCTGGCCGCTCGACTGCGCGACGTCGCCCGTGTGCAGGAACAGGTCCGGCGGATCGCTCCCCGTGTAGCTCAGCATCGAGTTCATGACGGTCGTCTGGATCGAACTGCAGATCCCCGAGTCGCCGAAGATCCAGAAGCGGAACGGCTGGGCGGTGCCGGTCGGCGGGGCGGTGACGAAGTAGTACTCCGCGCTGCCGGTCAGCTGGGAGCCACCCGTGCCGAGACGGTAGAAATACTTCGTGTTGGGCGACAGCGAGGTGATCGTCACGAAGTGATCGGTCCCGGCGGAGCCGGAGGCGCTGCTGCCGTACGTTCCGAGGCTCGTCCCGTACTCGACGACGCTCGGAGTCGAGGTATCGGTTCGCCAGGCCACCGTGATGCGGTTCGGCGTGACCGATTGCAGGTACGGAGTGCGAACGAGGTTCGCACCGGGCGTTCCCTCGTCGTGGCGGACCGTCAGCAGCGGCCGGTTGGCGAGCGTACCGTTCTCGGACGAGGAGATGTCCACCCCGCCGATCCCCGTCGGCACGACGATCCAGCCTCGGTTCGTCGCACCGTTGGCCCAGTTCTGCACGGTCGCGGTCACATCGATCGTGACCGTCCCGGTTGCGGCGGCCGTCGCGGTGCCGGTCACCGGGCCCCACTCCTCGTTCTCGTAGCAGCCGTTGCCGCCACAGAAGGTGCTGTAGGTGTCGGTATCCGACCACGCGATCAGCGGCTCGCGGAGCTCGCCGTTGTCGCCTATGTCGGAGACGTAGTAGGTCAGCGTGGCCTGCGTAATCACCGCGTTGGACGGCACCTGGCCGGCGCCCCCGCCGAAGACGTTATCGAAGCGCAGGAGAGCGTAGTTGTCCTGGCCCGTCGTGCTCGGATCGTCGGAGTCCCATCCGATCGCCGTCGCAGCCGCGTTGTTCGTCGTCGGCGCGCTCTGCTGCAGCATCGTGTCCTTCGCGCCGGTGTAGCTGTTCTCGCCCTGGCGGAAGGTCTTGGTCGCGGCCAGGCTGGCGCCCGCACCGAGCAGCAGGACGAGGAGCGTCGCAAGCGCGGCGCGTCCGAGCGTCCCGAGGTCCCTGGTTCCCATGGTCGTCCGCGTGATCTTCATGGCTGCCTCCCTTCCTTCCGCGGGCTTCACGGGGTCACCCCGAAGCACGGATCGCTCTCGGGATAGGGCTTCGACTCGTAGGCGTCGAGCATCGCCTGGATGTCGTCGTTGTCGACGACACCGTTGGGTATCGGTCCTCGCAAGTCCGTTGCGTAGAGCGTGCACTTCACGAACTTGTTCTGGGAGCCGTCGAGGACGCAGAGGATGTCGAACATGTCGACACCGTTGGCGTTGTTGGCGTCGCCCCAGGCCCAGGTCGTAGCCGAGCCCGAGCCGATCGCCACTCCCCCTGTTCGCAGTGCCTCAACGGTGTAGAGGCGGCTCGGGGCGATCGGCTGGGCGTGGAGGTGGACCGTGCCCCACTCGGCCGGCGTCCGGTAGACCGGAGTCGTGCCGAGCGTCCCGTCCGCCGCCACGTAGCGCGGCAGACAGGCCAGGCCGGCCGAGCTGACGCGCAGCGCGACCGTCGTGACGCCGGAGGGCGGCGTCACCGCGATGTAGCGCGAGCCCTCCGCGTTCACGATCAGCGGGCAACTGGTGTGGTCGCAGGCGTCGGTCGTCTCGTTGCAGCTGTCGGTCGTGCAGGCCACGCCGTCGTCGCAGTTGGGCGGCGTACCAGACTGACAGGCGCTCCCGACGCAGGTCTCCGCTCCGTTGCAGAAGAGGCCGTCGTCGCAATCCGGGTTGCCGGTGCACTGGCTTTCGGTCGCAGACAGCTCGGCCATCATCGTGAAGTCGGTGCTGGTGCTCGTCAGGTTGTGCGCCTGGATCGAGAGCACGTTCGTGCCCGCGACGAGCAGGTTCCTGAACGCCGAGATGTCGATCGCCTCGGCCGCATTGCAGGTGCCACCGCATGCCGAGCACTCGTGATCAGCCGTAGCGAGCTGCGTATTCGACGGCGGTGTGCCGGCGACGTTGCGGCGCGCCACTTCCGTGCCGTTGAGGTACGCAACGAAGCCGTCGTCGTAGTCCACAGTGAGCGTGAGCGTGCTCACCGTCGCCGGGTTGTCGACGCGGAATCCGCGCCGCATGTACAGGCTGACGTACGCGCCCGACATGTCGGTCAGCGTCGTCCCCCGGAGCGCCTGGCAGTCCGTTCCGTAGCCGAAGGCGCTCGCACCGAGCAGCCAGCCGGCGTCGTCGAAGCCGCTCGCTGCCCAGTTGGCCGGCGGTGTGGCCGTGCCCTTGGCGTACCGCCAGCTGTCTCCGTTGACGATCGGCAGCGGCGGGGCCAGCGAGGTATCACAGAGACCGGTTCCCAGGTTGCAGCTCTGGCCGACCGGACAGTTCGGGAGGTGCTGGCAACCGAGTCCGGTGTCGCAGGAATCGGTCGTGCAGGCGACGCCGTCGCTGCAGTCCGGGGCGGGGCCACCGACGCAAGACCCGCCGCTGCAGGTGTCGGCCGTGGTGCAGGCGTTGGAGTCGCTGCAGGAGACGGAGTTGTTGGTGTACTGGCAGCCGAGCGTCGGGTTGCAGACATCGTCGGTGCAGACGTTGGCGTCGCTGCAGGCGGCGTTGCTCGGCACGTGGTCGCAGGAGTTCGTGGTCTCGTTGCAGGTGTCCGTCGTGCAGGCAGGGCGTCGCTGCAGTCGGGCGCGGTGCCGGACTGGCAGGTGCTCGTGCCGAGGTTGCAGGTCTCGGTGCCGTTGCAGAACAGGCCATCGTCGCACTGGGAGTTGTTGGTGCAGCCCTGGATCGGCGGCAGGTAGTCGATGGTGAGCGAGCGGGCGGCTCGCGACCGTCGCCGCCTCCGCCGAGTCGAACTGCCACGAGTCGGTGCCCGCGCCCGGGGTGACGAGGACCCAGCCCCGGTTCGCAGCGCCGGCGGACCAGGCCGCCACGCTGCTGGTAACGTCGATGCTGTGGAGAGCCGGTACCGAGCCGTTGTAGAGCGACGTCACGTCGGCCGTCGCGACCGATTCGATCCCGTCGCGCTGGACGCCATTGACGAGGATGTTCCAGGTGTCGGTGTCCGCCCAGCCGAGCAGCATCCGGTGGAACTCGGCGCCGTTGGCGCTCGCGTTGGTGACATTGATCCGCAGGGTCGCCGAGTTGATCGTCGAGCCGTTCGGGATCGGGCCGCCCTCGCTCTGGAACAGGGCGTTGAAGCGGAGCAGGATCTGGCGCTCGTCCGCGACCGGTGGCGGACCGTCCACGATCAGCGTCGCCGCCGCGGCCTGGCTCGCGTCCGGCGAGCCGGCGTAGAGGAAGGTGTCCACTTCTCCGGAGTAGCCGCCCGTTCCCTGCTGGAACGTCGCGATCACCGGGGCCGTCTCGCAGGCCCCCGTGCCGTGGTTGCACGCCTGGCCGACGGGGCAGGCATCCGCGCTCGCGCAGGCGCCCGCGGAGCAGACGTCGGTCGTGCAGGTGATCGCCGTCGGAGCAGGTGTTCGTGTTATCGGGAGTGAAGGTGCACACCCCGCTCACCGTGTTGCAGGTGTCGTCGGTGCAGGGGTTGTTGTCGTTGCAGTCGGTGTTGACGACGCAGCCGCTCGACTCCACGCTGCTCAGGGTCGGCAGGATCGTGAAGTCCGTGCTGGCCGCCGTCAGGTTGTGCGCCTGGATGGCGATCACGTTGTCGCCCGACGTCAGCAGTGAGATGTAGGCGGACAGGTCGATCGTCTGCGGCCGCGTTGCAGGTCTGTCGCAGGCCGAGCACTCGTGGTCGGCGCCCGCGACGGCCGTTCGGAGCGGCGGGTTGCCGCGTGACATTGCGCCGCGCGACCTCCGTCCCGTTGATGTAGGCCACGAAGGCGTCGTCGTAGTCCACCGTCAGCGTCAGTGCCGTGACGCGGCCCGGGTTGCTGACGAAGAAGGCGTGCCGCAGGTAGACGCTGACGTAGCCGTTCTGCATGTCCGTGAGCAGCGTTGCCCGGCTCGCGACGCAGTCGGCCCCGTAGCCGAAGCCCGAGGCCCCGGAAAGCCACGTCTGATCGTCGAACGTCTGCCTCGTCCACGCCGTCAAGTCGGTCGGCGTCGGCTCGACCGTTCCCTTCATGTACTTCCACGTCGCCCCGGCCAGGATCGGCAGCGGCGGGGCCGTCGACGACAGGCACTCGCCGGTCCCTTCGTTGCAGAACTGGCCGACCGGGCAACTGGACACGTTGGCGCAGCCGGTCGCCTGGCTGCACGAGTCGTCGGTGCAGGCCACGCCGTCGTCGCAACTGAGCGGGCCGCCCGACAGGCAGATCCCGCCGCTGCAGACGTCGCCCGTGGTGCAGGCGTCACCGTCGCTGCAGGGATCGGTGCTGTTGAGGTGCTGGCAGTCCAGCGCGATGTCGCAGGTGTCGATCGTGCAGGGGTTGCCGTCGTCGCAGAGATCGGCGTCGGGTACCGTCGTGCACGTATTGAGGTTCTCGTCGCAGGCGTTCACCGTACAGCCGACCGCGTCGCCACAGATCACCGAGGTCCCGGTCTGGCACTGGCCGGTGCCGGTGTAGCAGGTCTCGGCGCCGTTGCAGTAGACGCCGTCGTCGCAGTCCGCGTTGGTCAAGCAACCGAACGGAGGGACGTAGGTCACCGACAGAGTCGGCCGGTCGGCGGTCGTCGCATACTCCGCCGACCAGACGTAGACGCCGTCCGCGTTCCCGTGCCGCCGGCAGGAAGATCCAGCCGAGGTTCGCTCCCGGCGCATTCGACCAGGCCTGCAGGCTCGCCGTGACGTCGAGCGTCGCTCGGCCGATGGCGATCGGCGCGGTCGCGATTACCTGCGTGCCGTACTCGTCGGACTGCGACGCCGGCTTCACCGCCGAAGTTGTTGTAGGTCGTGCTCGCCTCGTCCCACGACGCCTTCGCCTCCCGCAGATCTCCCCGGCCGGCGTGATGCTGCCGTTCGAGATGGTGATGCTCAGGGAGGCCGCCGGTGATCTGCGAGCCGGGCGGGATCTGCCCGGCACCGGTCCCGAAGATGCCGTCGAACCGGATGAGGCCGTAGTAGATCGGGGCTCGCGTCCCAGCGCCATTCGGTCGCGGCGCCCTGCGGCGTCCCGGCTGCATCCTCCCGCAGCCAGGTGTCCTGGGTTCCCGCGTAGCCGTTCGATGCCCTCCTGGAACGTCATCGTCACGGGCTCGCTCGAGCAGACGTCCGACGCGTTGCAGTGCTGGCCCGGCGGGCAGCTCTCCTCTCCGACGCAGATGCCGGCGGAGCAGGTGTCCGGCGCCGTGCAGGCGCGTCCGTCGTTGCAGGCACGTCCCTCGTCGGCCACCGTGGCGACCGACTGGCAGGTCAGGTTCGCCTGGCAGGTGTCGGTCGTGCAGGGGTTGCCGTCGTCGCACTCGGCGCTCGTCGCACACACCTGGCAGCCGGCAATCGGCGTGTACTTGCACTCCTTCGCCGTGGTGTCGCAGCTGTCATAGGTGCACGGGTTGTTGTCGTTGCAGGCGTCGTTCGACGTGCAGGTCGCGCCGTCCGGGAAGCCCAGCCAGCCGATCCGCGTGCCGCCCGGACCCGCCGTCTTCGCCGGCGAGGTCGCCTGCAGGTTGAAGTCGTAGACGCCGGCCGAGGTGTTGACGAACAGCGGGTTCGCCGAGAAATTGCCGGTGCCGCAGGTGGCATCCGCCGGGTTCCCGACGTCGGTGTAGCTCACCGTGCCGCTGCACGTGCTGATCGAGCTGGGCCAGACGATGCTGTTCTGCACGATGTCGTTCGTGGCCAGCGGGCTCCCGACGTTGATCGTCACGTGGTCCAGCGAGGCGGTTCCCCGGATCCCCATCGCCGTGTTGAACACCAGGACGTTCCGCAGCGTCGCGTGACCGCCGGTCATGCTGATCGCCTTGTCGTCGATGTCCCAGATGATCGTGTCTTCGACGCGTGAAGTTCGACGCCGCTGTGGTCGATCGCGTCGTCTCCGCCGTCAGCGAACATACAGTTCCGGATCAGCTGGTTGGACGCCGACCCGTCGATGTGGATGTGGTCGCCGTCCAGGTTCGCCGCCTCCGGCGCCCGGCCGTTGCTCGTCCACCAGGTGTCCTCGATCAGCAGCGTGTGGCCGTTCCCGAAGAACTCGCCGCCGATCCCGGCGCGCGAGACCAGGTTCTTCCGGATCGTGTAGTGCCCGGTTCCCTGGCCCGAGAACACCATCCCGTTGTTGTCGGCGAACACGCAGCGCTCGGCGGTGATCGAGTGCGTGTCGAACAGCCCAGGATCGGCGGCCGCGGATGCGACACCACCGGCCCGTTGCCCGGCGCCCGACAGGAAGACGTGCTGGAACGTCGACGAGCCCGACCCGTAGAACTGGAAGCCGCGCCAGCAGTTGGCGTTCGAGGCCGACCCGGACTGCGTCAGGGTCATGGCGAGAGGGCCGCGCTCGGAGAAGAAGTGGATCGGGTTGTCCTCCGTTCCCAGCGCCTGGACCCGGCCCTGGACCGTGATCAGCGTGCCGTTCTCCGAGCCGCCGGTCGTGTCGACCATGACGAGCGTGCCGGGGTTGATCGTCAGCGTGCTTCCGGACGGAACCGTCATGTTCCCGGTGACGCGGATGTTCTCGTTCGGACCCCAGATCAGGTCGACGCCTCCGATCGTCCCGGACATCGTCCGGAACGCGGGGCTGCCGATCACGGTCACGACCTGCGAGTCGCTCATGCCGGAGTAGCTGACCGTCACCTCGATGTCGCCGGGTGTGAACGCCGCGCCCTGATCGAGCGTGAAGGAGACGCTGGCCCAGCCGCTGTAGAAGCGGATCGAGTCGTCCGGGACCGCGCAGGTGGCTGTCGAAGACCGTGTCGGTGATGGCAACCGGCGTGCGGTCGGGCAGCCTCACGACCGACACCGACCCGAGCACGTTCCACTTCGTGTAGTCGGGACGCCCCGCCTCGTCGACGATCTTGGCCTCGATCGTCAGCGGCTTGTCGTTGATCATGCGCCGCGGCGCCCGCATCCACAGGCTCAACTGCTGCGAGCCGGGCGGGTTGTAGAACACCTCGTTCGAAACCGTGTCCCTCACCGAGCCGTCGAGGTCGTACGCCTCCACCACGACGTCGTTCAGTCCCGGGATCAGCGTGACGGACTTCGACCAGGTGCCGCCGTAGATGCTGAAGGTCGCCAGTTCGCCGTTGACCCGGACCGTCGCCGTGTGGTTCTGGTCGAGCAGGCCCGAGACCTGGATCACCGGGTTGGTGTCGGTGTAGGGGCTCGCCGGGATCCCCGTGACCGTCAGTCCATCCCGGATCTCGCTTTCCATGAACGTCCGGCGGTTGCGCGTCCAGTTCTTGAACTGCGCCTTGGTCAGCGGGTAAGTGTCGCTCCCGCCCGAGGGCGCGAACGCCGCATTGGGCATGCTGTCGATCAGCGCGTCCATCTGCGCCTGCGAGAACTCGTCGTCCATCAGCCTGCGGAGCCACCGCAGGTAGTAGGGTGCGAAGGCGTTGTGGCGGATCCACTTGCGGACGGCGTTGACGTTCTGCCGCCAGATCGTCTCGTTGCCGTCGGTCATGACCGCATCGAGATCCCACGGGATCAGCTGTGAGTTCCAGCCGTTTGGATCCGTCGGCGGGTTGAAGTAGATGTAGTAGTCGTCGCCCGTGTCGCGGTAGATCGCGCCTTCGCGATTCCCCATGACGGTGTGGACTCCGAAGAAGCCGGCCCACTCGTTCTCTTCGATCCGCGCCTCAACGCCGGCGGCGTATTCGTCACCCTCGCCGTGGTTGTTGAGCCAGTCGATCACGTCGATCAGGTCGTCCCAGTAGTCCTCTTCCTCGTTGTTCTCCTTGCTGTAGCCGTTTCTCCCGTTCACGTCCGTTCGGTAGGCATTCGGGTCCCAGCCTTCCCAGCGCAGGTCACCGTCGTGCTCGCCGCGGTAGAGGTTTCCGTCCCCGGTCGTGTTGCGCGGCGGTGTGACGCCGCCGTCCTGCGAGTCCAGGAAATCCCCTTCGATCCGCTCCGCGGCGCAATACAACCCGTAGAAGCCGTCCGAACCGTAGCCGAACGTGTCGTAGTTGTGACCGGTGCTGCGGAACCGCGCCCAGCCCGTCATCGGTGCCGGGATCCCGGCCTTGTTGAACAGCTCGTAGCCCATCTTCTGCCGCACCGGGAAGTGGCCCAGCAGCTGCAGCTTGTAAGTGGGGAAGCCGAGCACGGAGGTGAGCGGGCGGTTCGAGGGGAAGTCGATCCGGAACGAGCGCGGCCAGATGTACATGCTGCTCTGGCCACGGTAGCGCTCGACGACGTTGTACCAGAGGTTCCCTGAGCCATCGATGAAGGTCGCGTCGAATTTCATCTTGCCGTCGATCTCCCCGGTCAGGCTCTCCTGCCAGGCGCGGTTCGCCTGCGTGATGAGCATGTGGTAGACGGGGAAGTCGGTCGGCAGGACCTCGTTGGAGAACTTGCAGAGGAAGGTCTGCGACGGGTTCCCCTTCGCGTCCAGCGTCGAATGGTAGGCCGGAGCGACGCCGGTGTTGACTCCGTCGCCGGCGGAAATGTAGAAGTCCATCTGCTGGTCGTTCGCCTGGCCGGGTACGACCGCGGTGTACAGGGCGTTTCCAGCGCTGACGTCACCATGCGTCCCGTCGTCGTACATCGGCACGTCAATGTATGGGTTCGGGTTGACGAAGCTGACCTGCGCGTCCAGGCGGTAGTGCAGCGTGACCGACTGCGGCGCGCCTGCGTCGTCCAGTACCCGCGCCGTGATCGTCACCGACTGGTTGGGCTGCGGGATGACGGGCTGGTGGAGCGACCTCGGAGATGATCGGCGCCGGGTTTGCCTCCCAGACGCTGTTGACGCTGGCCCGGCGTGCCGTATGTTCCGACCGACGCCTTCCAGGCCGCGGCAGCGGTGTTCGGGAGCGCCGGATTGATCAGTTCCAGCGACGGCCCGCCCCCGTCCGTCGAAGTCGGCCACTCGCCGGCGTCGTCGTATGTCGACAGTGTCGATGACATTCCGATAGTTGTCGGACAGCTCGACGGTCTCCCCGCCGTTCGACAGGTTGCCGCTGGTCCACGTCAGGACGGTGACCTCTGCGGGAATCGCCGGCAGCAGGGCACGCAAGGCCAGCGCGTCCTTGGCGAGGACGAGGTACTCCCCGGGGTCGAGCAGCGGTGCCGTCCGGGAACGTGTAGACGATCCCCTTGCTGATGACCCACTTCGAGATGTCGAAGGCGACGGTGTCGTTGTTGTACAGCTCGAAGAAGTCGTACTGTTCGACTTCAAGGTAGGCGTTGTAGTTCAGCTCGTTGATCACGACCTTCGGCGCGTGGTCGTAGTAGACCCAGGCGGCGCCGGCGAAGGGGGTGCCGGAGCCGTTCTGGATCCCGCCGGTGCTGCTCAGGACGACGTTCATGACCGACTGCGGGCGGGTCCGTGACGGTGAAGACGTACGGGCCGGCGCCGCTGCCCGTGAAGTTCGGAAGCAGGGACGCCGTTCACGGTGAGGTCGTCGGCCGAGACGTCGGTGACGGACTCGTTGAATGTGACGGCGATCTGGGTCAGCGTCGGTACGACCGCACCGTTCGGCGGGATTCGTGGCGGAGACCGTCGGCGCCGCACTGTACGTGCTGTTGCGAGCGCCCGGGGTCCCATGGGTGCCGATGGACGCGCTCCACGACGCCGCCGACGCTGTTGTCCAGCGCGGGGTTCTTCAGCTCGAGCGAGGGTCCCGAGCCGTCCGGGGAGAGCGGCCACGGGACAGCGTCGTCGTACACCAGCCCATCCACCTCGACGAGAGCTGGCGTTCAGCAGCGTAACCGGCTCACCCCCGTTGCTGAGCGCGTCGCCGTCAGGCCAGTCGTAGGGCGTCGAGTACCCGGTCGCGGCGAGCAGCTGGTCCGCATAGTGCGCGACCACGATGTATCCGCCCGCGGCGATCATCGTGTTCGCCGGGAACGTGTATCCGGCCGCCGAGTACCCCGAGAGCTTCCAGCCGCCGATGTTTACGGCGGTGGTTCCCGGGTTGTGAAGCTCGACAAACTCCTGCGCATCCTCCGTCCCGTCGGGGTCGGGGGTCGGGTCCAGCGGGTTGTAGTGGATTTCATTGATGATGACCTGCTGAGCATAACCGACTGAGGAATAAGTAAGCCCAAAGGCCACAAGAACGCCCACCAGGGCCCAGCAGCTCCAGGTCCGCTTCATGATCCACCCTCCCCTTCCCTGCCTTCCCTCTCCCGATTCCATTTGCATGTCGCGCCGGCGCGGATTCATGGCCGTTCCTCCACGCGCGGCGCGACCTTGTTGGGCGGTCGTCCGCGTTCCGTTGGTTCCCACTTGACGGGGATCGCCCCCTCGTTGGCCCGTGCGGTGAGGCTCGTTGCGAGCCTGTCGATCGCCGCACGATTGCCGCTGACGACCAGCTCCAGGAAGGCGCCGCTGCCGCGCATCGAAGAGGCTGCGAACAGCGCCACCTTGCCGGCCTTGCCGGTGTCGTTGCCGAGGGCCGTGAAGCCCTGCGCGATGCCGACCGCCTGGACGCTCTTGAGCGTCAGGCGCCCGCCGGAGCGGAGCGCCAGGTCGAGCCCCAGGATCCCGTCCGCGTCACGCAGCCCGAGGACGACCTTCCAGTCGTTCGTGCCCGCGACCCGGACCGGCGGTTCTGCCAGGTAGAGGACCGCCGGGCCGGTGCGCGGCGCGAGCGGAGTCTCGGCCGTCGCCGGGGCCGCGAGCGGCGCGAAGGGGCCCAGCTCCTCCTCGCTCGCGGCGGTCCAGTTCCCGGTGACGTCGCCGTACAGGATCCCGACGAAGTCGTCCGCCGAGAACGAGCCATTGACCGCCGGGTGCTGGTACTGCACCGGCTCGAATTGCCAGTCGGAGCCCTTCGCGATGGCGACCACGAAGTGGTCGCCCGTCTTCCCCATCGGCACGATCAGGCCCACTGCGTACTTGGCGATCGCCGAGGCGTCGAAGCTGGAGACTTCGCCGTTGTTGGTGACGTCCGCGGCGATGAACTGGCGCGGGGTGAGGACGAGCATCTCGGCCGCCTGCCTCGCGGCCAGGACCGCGTCCTGCGACGACACGGTGGGCTGGAGGATCGTGTCGATCCGCCTGGGCGTCATCGTCACGTTGCCGAAGGCTCCGGCGAAGGCGTACCGGCCGTCGGTGTCGGTCGTTGCTTGTCCGCTGCTGGTGCCGGACAGCGCCACCGTGACGCTCGGGACCGGCTTGGCCGGGTTGGACGGCTCCTGCCCGTCGTCGCTGTCACGGTAGAAGAGAGCCCGCCCGCCAACCGAGCAGAAGCCGCTCGAGACGTGGCCGCAGGTCGGGCCGGCCTCGCAGGAATCGCTCGTGCAGTAGCTCTCGTCGTTGCAGTCGATGGCGCAGGTCTGGAGGACCCCGGCATCCAGGCACGACGTCACCTGGCCCTCATCGATGCTCCCCCGCGTCAGGTAGACCGGCGACCCCTCGGGGGCCCCGCTCTTGACGCTGAACCGGATGTCGGCGATCGGGCCCTCGCCGGAGAACTCGGTCGTGCGGGCGAGCGAAATCAGGAGCCGCCCCGGCGGGGTTTCATTGAAGTTGAGGATGGCGCCCGTCGAGAGCGGGGTCGTCGTGACGTCCAGGACCTGCAACTGGTCCGGGTTGAACTCGACCGTGAGGTCCATCGCCAGGCCGGCCGCCGGCCGCGCGAGGACCGGGATGATCGTCTCGCTCCCGGCCACGCCGAGACCGTCGTCCGGCATGCTCAGCTGCGCCGTGCAGCCGACCACCTGGGCGCTGCCGTCGGCGCTTGTGCTGGGGACGCCGCCCTCGTTGAGGGAGTGCTCCGTCCAGTGCAGGGGCGTCGTGCCGCCCGCGCTGCCGAGCGCCTCGAGGTTGACCCAGAGGATCGTGCCGGAGCCGGCCATCGGGTTGGAGTCGAATAGCGAGATGTCCACCGTGCCCGGGAGCGTGACGTTGTAGGTGAGGCTCGCGGGCTCCGTCACCGGCGTCTTCCAGACCGCCGTCGCCCGGAACAGGGCCGGGTCGTAGGTGAACGCCAGGTCCATCGCGATCACGCCGTCGATCGTCGTGGCCGTGATCGGGACGAGGACGTCGCCGCCGGTCGCGGTGCTGACGGAGGCCGGCAGGGTCAGGTGCGCGCCGTTGGAGATGCAGGTGTTGAGGTAGGCGTCGCAGTGCTGGCCGGTCGGGCAGGCGTCGGCGTGGTTGCAGCTGTCGGTGGCCTCGTTGCAGGTGTCGGCGGTGCAGGTGATGTGTGTCATCGCAGTTGGGGGCGGTGCCGGGCTGGCAGCCCAGGGCTGACGTCGCAGGTCTCCGTGCCGTTGCACCACTGGCCGTCGTTGCAGGCGGTGTTCTGCGGTGCGAAGACGCAGGAGTCGGTGGTCTCGTTGCAGAGTCGGCGGTGCAGGCGATGCCGTCGTCGCAGGTGGGGGGGGTGCCGGACTGGCAGCCGAGGACGGCGTCGCAGGTTTCTAGGCCGTTGCAGTAGAGGGTGTCGGTGCAGGTGAGGGGGGTGCCCGCCGTGCAGGCGCCCCGCTTGGCAGCGTATCGGTCTGGCGTGCAGGCATCCCCGTCACTGCAGGCCGCGCCATCGGCCTTCGCCGGGTTGCTACACGCGCCGGTCCCGGATCGCAGGCCCCGACGTCGTGGCACGGTCGCTCGCCGTGCAGGTCACCGGTTGTGCCGGTGCAGGCCCCGCCTGGCACAGTGTCAACCGCGTGCAGAGGTTGCCGTCGTCGCAGGGCGATGTGTTCGGGGCGTAGACGCAGCCCAATAGCCGGGTCGCAGCGAATCCGCCGTGCACAGGTTGCTGTCGTTGCACGTGACCGCGTGTGGCTGATGCCCGTCGCCGGGTCGCAGGCGTCGGTCGTGCAGGCGTCACCGTCGTCAATGACGACACCCGCGTGCAGGCAGGTGTCGCCCGTCTCGTCGCAGCTGTCGGTCGTGCAGGCGTTCGAGTCGTCGCGTCGACCGCGGTCCCGGCCTGGCAGCCCAGCCCGCTGTCGCAGCTGTCCACCCCGTTGCAGTACAGACCGTCGTTGCAGACCACCGGGGCGTGACTGATGCCCGTCACCGGGTCGCAGGCGTCGATCGTGCAGGCGTCACCATCGTCGATCACCACCGGCGTGCTGGCAGGTGTCGCCCGTCTCGTCGCAGCTGTCGGTCGTGCAGGCGTTCGAGTCGTCGCAGTCGACCGCGGTCCCGGCCTGGCAGCCCAGCCCGCTGTCGCAGCTGTCCACCCCGTTGCAGTACAGACCGTCGTTGCAGACCACCGGGGTGTGACTGATGCCCGTCACCGGGTCGCAGGCGTCGGTCGTGCAGGCGTCACCATCGTCGATCACCACCGCGGCGTGCAGGCAGGTGTCGCCCGTCTCGTCGCAGCTGTCGGTCGTGCAGGCGTTCGAGTCGTCGCAGTCGACCGCGGTCCCGGCCTGGCAGCCCAGCCTGCTGTCGCAGCTCTCCACCCCGTTGCAGTACAGACCGTCGTTGCAGACCACCGGGGCGTGACTGATGCCCGTCACCGGGTCGCAGGCGTCGGTCGTGCAGGCGTCACCGTCGTCAATGACGACACCCACGTGCAGGCAGGTGTCGCCCGTCTCGTCGCAGCTGTCGGTCGTGCAGGCGTTCGAGTCGTCGCAATCGACCGCGGTCCCGGCCTGGCAGCCCAGCCCGCTGTCGCAGCTCTCCACCCCGTTGCAGTACAGACCGTCGTTGCAGACCACCGGGGTGTGACTGATGCCCGTCACCGGGTCGCAGGCGTCGGTCGTGCAGGCGTCACCATCGTCGATCACTACCGCGGCGTGCAGGCAGGTGTCGCCCGTCTCGTCGCAGCTGTCGGTCGTGCAGGCGTTCGAGTCGTCGCAGTCGACCGCGGTCCCGGCCTGACGCAGCCCAGCCCGCTGTCGCAGCTCTCCACCCCGTTGCAGTACAGACCGTCGTTGCAGACCACCGGGGTGTGACTGATGCCCGTCACCGGGTCGCAGGCGTCGGTCGTGCAGGCGTCACCATCGTCGATCACCACCGCGGCGTGCAGGCAGGTGTCGCCCGTCTCGTCGCAGCTGTCGGTCGTGCAGGCGTTCGAGTCGTCGCAGTCGACCGCGGTCCCGGCCTGGCAGCCCAGCCCGCTGTCGCAGCTCTCCACCCCGTTGCAGTACAGACCGTCGTCGCAGACCACCGGGGTGTAACTGATGCCCGTCACCGGGTCGCAGGCGTCGGTCGTGCAGGCGTCACCATCGTCGATCACCACCGCGGCGTGCAGGCAGGTGTCGCCCGTCTCGTCGCAGCTGTCGGTCGTGCAGGCGTTCGAGTCGTCGCAGCCGACCGCGGTCCCGGCCTGGCAGCCCAGCCCGCTGTCGCAGCTCTCCACCCCGTTGCAGTACAGACCGTCGTCGCAGACCACCGGGGTGTAACTGATGCCCGTCACCGGGTCGCAGGCGTCGGTCGTGCAGGCGTCACCATCGTCGATCACCACCGCGGCGTGCAGGCAGGTGTCGCCCGTCTCGTCGCAGCTGTCGGTCGTGCAGGCGTTCGAGTCGTCGCAGCTGACCGCGGTCCCGGCCTGGCAGCCCAGCCCGCTGTCGCAGCTCTCCACCCCGTTGCAGTACAGGCCGTCGTTGCAGACCACCGGGGTGTGACTGATGCCCGTCACCGGGTCGCAGGCGTCGGTCGTGCAGGCGTCGCCGTCGTCGATCACCACCGCGGCGTGCAGGCAGGTGTCGCCCAGCCTCGTCGCAGCTGTCGTTCGTGCAGGCGTTCGAGTCGTCCAGTTGACCGCGGTCCCGGCCTGGCAGCCCAGCCCGCTGTCGCAGCTCTCCACCCCGTTGCAGTGCAGGCCGTCGTCGCAGACCAGCCGGGGTGTGGCTGACGCCCGTCACCGGGTCGCAGGCGTCGGTCGTGCAGGCGTCGCCGTCGTCGATCACCGCCGCCGGCGTGCAGGCAGGTGTCGCCCGTCGTCGTCGCAGCTGTCGATCGTGCAGGCGTTCGAGTCGTCCAGTCGACCGCGGTCCCGGCCTGAGCAGCCCAGCCCGCTGTCGCAGCTGTCCACGCCGTGCAGCACAGGCCGTCGTCGCAGACCAGCCGGGGTGTGGCTGACGCCCGTCACCGGGTCGCAGGCGTCGGTCGTGCAGGCGTCGCCGTCGTCAATCACGCGCACCGGCGTGCAGGCAGTGTCGCCCGTCCCGTCGCAGCTGTCGGTCGTGCAGGCGTTCGAGTCGTCCGCAGTTGACCGCGGTCCCGGCTGGCAGCCCAGCCCGCTGTCGCAGCTGTCCACCCCGTTGCAGTACAGGCCGTCGTCGCAGACCAGCCGGGGTGTGGCTGACGCCCGTCACCGGGTCGCAGGCGTCGGTCGTGCAGGCGTCGCCGTCGTCGATCACCACCGCGGCGTGCAGCCAGGTGTCGCCCGTCTCGTCGCAGCTGTCGGTCGTGCAGGCGTTCGAGTCGTCGCAGCGACCGCGGTCCCGGCCTAGAGCAGCCCAGCCCAGCTGTCGCAGCTCTCCACCCCGTTGCAGTACAGGCCGTCGTTGCAGACCAGCCGGGGTGTGGCTGACGCCCGTCACCGGGTCGCAGGCGTCGGTCGTGCAGGCGTCGCCGTCGTCATGACACGCCCGGCGTGCAGGCAGGTGTCGCCGGTCTCGTCGCAGCTGTCGTTCGTGCAGGCGTTCGAGTCGTTGCAGTTGACCGCGGTGCCGGCTGGCAGCCCAGCCCAGTGTCGCAGCTCTCCACCCCGTTGCAGTACAGGCCGTCGTCGCAGACCGCGGGCTATGGCTGACACCCGTCACCGGGTCGCAGGCGTCGGTCGTGCAGGCGTCGCCGTCGTCGATCACCACCGCGCGCGTGCAGGCAGGTGTCGCCCGTCTCGTCGCAGCTGTCGTTCGTGCAGGCGTTCGAGTCGTTGCAGTTGACCGCGGTCCCGGCCTGGCAGCCCAGCCCAGTGTCGCAGCTCTCCACCCCGTTGCAGTACAGGCCGTCGTCGCAGACCAGCGGGGTATGGCTGACACCCGTCACCGGGTCGCAGGCGTCGGTCGTGCAGGCGTCGCCGTCATCAATGACACGCCCGCGTGCAGGCAGGTGTCGCCCGTCTCGTCGCAGCTGTCGTCCGTGCAGGCGTTCGAGTCGTTGCAGTTGACCGCGGTCCCGGCCTGGCAGCCCAGCCCAGTGTCGCAGCTCTCCACCCCGTTGCAGTACAGGCCGTCGTCGCAGACCAGCGGGGTATGGCTGACGCCCGTCAGCGGGTCGCAGGCGTCGGTCGTGCAGGCGTCGCCGTCGTCGATCACCGACCGCCGGCGTGCAGGCAGGTGTCGCCCGTCTCGTCGCAGCTGTCGTTCGTGCAGGCGTTCGAGTCGTTGCAGTTGACCGCGGTGCCGGCCTGGCAGCCCAGCCCAGTGTCGCAGCTCTCCACCCCGTTGCAGTGCAGGCCGTCGTCGCAGACCAGCGGGGTATGGCTGACACCCGTCAGCGGGTCGCAGGCGTCGGTCGTGCAGGCGTCGCCGTCGTCGATCACCACCGCGGCGTGCGGACAGGTGTCGCCCGTCTCGTCGCAGCTGTCGTTCGTGCAGGCGTTCGAGTCGTCTGCAGTTGACCGCGGTGCCGGCCTGGCAGCCCAGCCCAGTGTCGCAGCTCTCCACCCCGTTGCAGTGCAGGCCGTCGTCGCAGACCAGCGGGGTATGGCTGACACCCGTCAGCGGGTCGCAGGCGTCGGTCGTGCAGGCGTCGCCGTCGTCGATCACCACCGCGGCGTGCAGGCAGGTGTCCCCAGCCTCGTCGCAGCTGTCGTTCGTGCAGGCGTTCGAGTCGTTGCAGTTGACCGCGGTCCCGGCCTGGCAGCCCAGCCCAGTGTCGCAGCTCTCCACCCCGTTGCAGTACAGGCCGTCGTCGCAGACCAGCGGCGTCCCGGGCTGGCAGGCGCCCGCGGCGCATGCATCCCCCGTGGTGCACGCGGTCCCGTCCTCGCAGGCCGAGCCGTCGAGTTTGATCGGATTCGAACACAGCCCGGTGCCGGGGTCGCACGTCCCGGCTTCGTGGCACTGGTCGAGGGCGGTGCACACCACCAGGCTCGCGCCCGTGCAAGTCCCGCTCTGGCAGCTATCGGTCTGCGTGCAGGCGTTCGTGTCGTCGCAGGAGGTGCCGTCGGCCTTCGCAGGATTCGAGCACAGGCCGGTACCCGGATCGCAGATCCCCGCGTCGTGGCACTGGTCGAGCGCCGTGCAGGTGACGCCGTAGCACAGGTCGAGCGCTCCCTGACACGCCCCGCCGGCGCAGACGTCGTTTACGGTCGCCGGGTTCCCGTCGTCACAGGGATCGGTGTTGTTGTCGTGCGCGCACGTGGCGGAGCCGAGGTCGGGGATCGCCGATGGGTCCGAGAGCCAGGTGGGGGCGTTGACGAGCGTCCCCGGTGCCGTCGGTGTCGCCCCCGTGTCGGCGACCGAGGTCCCCGAGCCCTCGTTCATCGCCCACCTGTGGCGCAATCCCGGGGCCGCCGCGACCTTGGCCCCCATGTAGCTCGTGAAGTCGGTCGGTGTCCACGCGTAGTCCCAGGTCCGGAACTCGTCGACCTTCCCGTTAAGGTAGGTTGTGCCGATGATGGCGCCGTTGCTGTCGCGGGCCACGCCCAGCCAGACCGCGTCCGTCGGGTACTTGTTGCTGATCGCAGCCGCGCCCCAGTCAGTGGTCGCGATGCTGTTGCTCTTGACCCCGTCGAGCCACAGCTCGAGCTGCTGGGTCGTGCGGTTGACCACCATGGCGACGTGGTGCCAGCCCGTCGGGAACGACACGGTCGTGGCGATGTCCTTCTGGAACCCGTTATCGGCCTCCACCGAAACGGCCAGACCGCCGTTGTACTGGATGACTACCTGAGGATTCGTTCCCTGCCGGCCCTGCCGGAGGATCCCGGTGTATTGCGCGGGGGCCACGGTGTTGTCGATTGCGAACCAGCCTTCGATCGTGAAGCTGCCGTTCCCGAAGTTGGTGAGGTAGTTGACGGCCGTGGTGGCTCCGTCGTTCCCGAGATTCACGTACTGGCTCGTGCCGTTGAGCTTGAGAGCCGCGTCGTTCGCGGCGTCGCACGAGTCGGTGGTGCAGACATTCCCGTCCTCGCACTGCGCCGCAGTGGTGCAGCAGCCCGCGATCGCGTCGTTAGCGCAGACGTTCCCGACACAGGAATCCGTCGTACAGGTGTTCGCATCGTTGCAGTCCGCCGCCGTCAGGCAGCAGCCAGATACCGGCACGTGCTGGCAAGCGTTCCCGGTGCACAGGTCCTCGGTGCAGACGTTCCCGTCGTTGCAGTCGGCGGCGGTGTCGCAGCAGTTGGCCACTGGCTTGTGCTCGCAGAAGTTCGCGTCACCCAAATCTTGGATTCCGCTGCCCATCCACCCGCCGCCGCCGAAGTTGGTCAGCGTCCCGTTGTTCTGGAAGGGGGTCAGTGTCGTGTCGGTCGCCGTCGTCCCGGTCCCCTCGTCCAGGGCCCAGTGACCGATCAGGCCGGCGATGGTGTCGATCTCCCGCCACATCCCGTCCCGGATCTCTGCGGCCGTACGGGCGTAGTTCCACACGCGCGCCTCGTCCATCATCCCGCCGAAGTACCCACCCGGGTTCGCCCCGATGCTGTTCAGCGCCACGCCCAAGCCGAAGTGCTGGATGCTGTCATACCGCGGATCGACGCCAGGGTTCTGGGGACAGATCGCGGGATCGGTGCAGGTGGACACCGACCCGCAGACGGCCGTGGTCCCATTGGCCGCCGTGACCTCCACGCCGTCCAGGTAGAACCGCCAGCCCTTGCCCGCGGCCTTGTCGTAGGTCACCGCCACGTGGTGCCAGGTCTGGTCCGTAGCGCCGATCGTGGCGGAGCTGCACATCGGGTGGTTCTGGCCGGCCGTCCACCGCCGGCTGCCGTGTACTGCTCGAAGTCCGCCACCAGCCGGCCGTCGCTGGCCAGTCCGAAGAAGTAGTTGCAGTCGACGTTGGAGTTGTCGCCCTCGCTGCGGCCCTTGGTGATCAGGGCCACGGCGGTTCCAAGGCCCCCCGTGCCGGTCGACGCGTTGGCGTTCCCCCACGTGGCACCGTCCCTTCGAATCCACGCTTCAAGCGTGAACGCGCTGGCCCCCAGTTGGTTCACGCCCGCCGCGGCGCCCATCGTCACAAAATCGTCGGTCCCGTCGAAGTTGAGGGCCCCGGTGTTGGTGGCGGCCGGGCAGTAGTCGGTGGTGCAGGTCAGCCCGTCGTTGCACTGGGCGTCGGCCATGCAGCAGTTCGGGATCGCCGCGCCTCCACACAGGCCTCCCGTGCAGACGTCTGGCGAGGTGCACAGGTTTCCGTCATCGCAGGTCGTCCCATTCTTCGGGACCGCGTCGTACAGGCAGGCGTCGCCCGTCTCGTCGCAGGAGTCGGAGGTGCAGAAGATCCCATCGTCGCAGAGTCGGGCCGTCCCGGCGCAGCTCCCTCCGGAGCAAGCGTCGGTCACCGTGCAGTACAGCCCGTCATCGCAACTGGTCCCATTCAGCGGGACCGGGTTGTGCAGGCAGACGTCGCCCGCCTCGTCGCAGGAATCGGCGGTGCAGAAGTCCCGTCGCCGCAGTCCCGAGCCGCGCCGGCGCACGTCCCGTCGGAGCAGGCGTCGCCGGTCGTGCACCACAGGCCGTCGTCACAGCCAGTGCCGTTCAGGGGGGCCGGGTTGTGAACGCAAGCATCGCCAGCTTCGTCGCAGGAGTCGGCGGTGCAGGTACTGGCGTCGGCGCAATCCCGGGCCGCGCCGCCGGCCAGCCCCGTCGGAGCACATCTCCCCCGTCGTGCAGTACTGCCCGTCGTCGCAGGTCGTCCCGTTCATGGGGACCGGCTCGTGCAGGCAGGCATCCCCCGCCTCGTCGCAGGAGTCGGACGTACAGACATTGGCATCGGCGCAGTCCCGGGCCGCGCCCGCGCAGGTCCCGCCGGAGCAGGCGTCGTTCACCGTGCAGTACAGCCCGTCGTCGCAGGTCGTCCCGTTCATCGGGACCGGGTCGTACAGGCAGGCGTCC
>CAWDCL010000005.1:0-587884 GCA_963800865.1 uncultured Acidobacteriota bacterium
CGCGTGCGATCCGGAATCGCAGGTGTCGGTGGTGCAGGTGTTGTGATCGTCGCACTCCAGAGATGTATTGCAGCAACCGGGGATGGAGGTGTTCTGACACGTTCCCGTCGCCAGCGGAGGCTTGTCGGTGGAGCTCCAAACCGGACCGTTGGTGAGCGTTCCGTTCTCGGCGGGTGTCGTGGAATCGCCCGCGCTCGTGCCGGTGCCGCTTCATCCAGCCCCCAACGCCCGAGGAGTCCGGTGCCCGACGGGGCCCGGGTCATCTTCGCCTGGATCTCGGCCGGCGAGGGCGCGCGATTCCAGACCCGCGCCTCGTCCAGAGGCCGGCGTAAACCCCCGGCACGCCCGTCGAAGTCATCGCGGTGCCGAGACCGAAATGCTGGATGCTGTCGTACCGGCTCGACGCCCGGGATTCTGGGGCACGAGCCGGCGGGGCTGCAGGTCGTGCAGCCGTCCCGTCGGCGCGTGGTGCCCTCGACACCGTCGAGGAGAGCTTCCAGCCGTCGCCATGCTGTAGGTCACCGCAACGTGGTGCCAGATCTGGTCGGTGATCAGGCCGAGCTGCAGGTCGGGTGGTTCTGGCCGCGGCCAGCCGCCGGCGCCGGCGAGCTGCTCGAAGTCGGCCACGAGCGTCCGGTCGTCGTGATGCCCAGGAAGTAGTTGCAGTCGACGTTGCCCTTCCGCCTCGCCGCGGCCCTTGGTGATCAGCGGCACCCCGGTCACCCCCCCGTTCCCCGTACTGGTCGTCGCGCCCCACGTCGCGCCGTCGCGCCGGATCCAACCCTCGAGAGTGAAGGCGCGCGCGCCCAGAGCCGTCACCCCGGCGCGGCTCCCATCGTCACGTAGTCGTTGCTCCGTCGAAGTTCAGGGCCGCGACGTTCGGCAGGACGCACAGTCGCGTCGTGCAACGTTGCGTCGTCGCAGTCGGCGCCGGTGGCGCAGAATTCCTCGCAGATCCCCGTCCCGAGGCTGCAACTCCCAACCCGTCGGGAAGATGCTCTGTCTAACTGGGCAGCCGGAGGCCGGAGCGCAGGAGTCGTTCGTGCAGGCCACGCCGTCGTTGCAGGTCACTGCCGAACCGGAACCGCAGCTCCCAGCGCTTGTACGTGGTCGGGGGCGGTGCACGCGTTATTGTCGGAGCAGGCGTTCGAGTCGTCATTAACGAAGCGTGTAGCCGGTCACCGGGTCGCCTAGAGCGGGGTCGCAGGTGTCGTCCGTGCAGGCATTCGAGTCAGTGCAGGCCCCGTGGTTCGGGACGTAATCGCAAGAGTCTGTCGACTCGTTACAGCTGTCCGTCGTGCAGTTGAAGCCGTCAGCGCACACGCTGGCGACGTCCCGTCGACGCAGGTGAAGGTCGCCAGGTTGGAGCCCTGCCGGTTCTGTTGCACCAGAGGTTGCCGTTGCAGTCGGTGTCGTCGTCACACGTCGTGGCCGTCGTGAAGGTCCAGCGGGACCCGGTGCTGGTTGAGCTGCCGTCCGAGACGGTTGCGTACCACTCGTACGATGTATTCATCGCGCGGCCCGGCCACGAGATGCAGGTCTGACTGCCGCTTGTGACACCAGTGTTAGTCCCGAGACTTGTGAAGGGAAGCCCAGCCTCCATGTCGTACGGGAGCATTAGTTCGTTGCCACCGGCCGCATAGGTCCCGCCCGTCTCGACCCAGCAGTCGCGCGCGCAGGCATCCCCCGGGGCGTTGTCCGCGTGAGGCGTCGGCTTGTTGATATAGCGTGCGAGCGTCGGCGAGTAGGTCTCCACATGGATTCTGTCGTTCTGCGGCTCGAACGTGAGAATCCTCAGGAAACCGTTGCCGTTATTTCGCTGCTGGTAGTCCTGGATCGTCGTGTAGATCGTATGCGGCTGCCCGCCGACAGTGTACGTATCAGCGCGGTGGTTCGCCTGGTCCCAGTGCCCGCACATCATGAGGAACACGTTCGGGTTATTCTTCAGCGCATCGTAGAGAACCTGGCCATGTCCCATGAACGCTGGTGGGTTACCGGTCGGCTGCAGAAGGGCATGCGATACTATGATTGCCCGATGGTTCGGATATGTATTTGTCAGGAGGTCGTCAACCCACTGAACCACCGAGAGGCACGTCGCAGACGTGCATATTCCGTCGTACCCCCCACCCATTTCCGTTTCTAGATAGAAGACGATGAAGTCCATGCCGCCGGCACTGAACACCTCGTAGTAGTTGTCCATGCTGTCGGGGTATAGGCCGCCAAACGTATAGTTCCCACCGAAATGGCCGCGGGCCTGGATCCGGGTCTTTGGGAAGGTGGCTGTGTAGTTGACGGTTGTAGCAGCTTCATCGGATCCGCTTCGAGCGCTCCCGCTGGGATTCTGATCGTGATTGCCAATGGTAATTCCGTACGGGAGGTCCGCCGCGTCGAGGGTATCGAACGCGGTATCCACGGTACCCCACTGCGCCAGGCTGTTGTCGTTGGTCATGTCCCCCAGCCCAATGACGAGCTGGATGTTTCTCGCCACACGATTGTCTGCACACCACTGGGTCTGTGCGTAGTAGGTCGTCGGCGAGTTCGCCGCGTACATCTGAGGATCGGGTAGGACGACTATGCTGAACGGGTCACCAGCCGCGCCGGTCACCTCGCGGGCGTAGAATGTGACATTCAGCGGCTACCGTTCGGATCCGGATTCACGCATAGCTGCGGGCTCTGGCCCACGCCCGTCGCGGCGTCCGCCGGAGACGGGATTCGTCGGCTGGTTCGGGGCCTGGTTCGGCGGGGTGGTCGCCACGAGTTCGGGGGCGATGACAAAGTCCGAACTGCCGATGGCCTGGTTGTGGCCCTGAATGGCGATGACGTTTAGTCCCGTTACCAATTTCGACTTGTCGATCGTGAACGTCTCGCCGGCCGTGCATTCGTGGCTGGTCGCGGCCGTGCTATACGGCGGGGGCGCGCCGGTCAGGCTGCTCCGCGCGACTTCCTGCCCGTTCAGGTAGACGACGAACCCGTCGTCGTAGACATGGTGAGCTGGAGACCGTAGATCGCCGCCGGGTCCGCGACATAGAACTTTTCCGCAGGTAGAGGCTCATGTAGCCCGGGGTGCTGGGCGGGTTCTGCATGTCGCCGAGGTTCGTGCCACCGGTGCGCTGGGTCTCGCAATCGGCGCCTGCGGCGCCGAAACCGAAGCCGCTCGGGCCGGTGAGCCAGGCCGCGTCATCGAAGCCGAGGCCTGCCCAGACGGGGGGCAGCTGGACGGGGGTCGACGGCTCGGCCGTCCCCTTGAGGTAGCTCCAGGTGTCTCCGATTTCGATCGGGAGCGGCGGATACGATGGCGTCTCGCAGAGCCCACTGGTGGGGTTGCAGACCTGTCCACCCGTGCAGCCGTCGACGTTCCGGCAACCCGTCGGCTCCACGCAGGCGTCCGCGGTGCAGGCAATCCCGTCGTCGCAGTTCGGCGCGGTCCCGGACTGGCATCCGGCCACCGGATCGCACGTCTCGGTCCCGTTGCACGCGAGGCCGTCGCTGCATGTGGCGTTGCTCGGTGTGTGAACGCAACCGTCGGTCGTCTCGTTGCACGAGTCGGTCGTGCAGGCGAACGCGTCGGCGCAGTTTGGCGCTGTGCCGGATTGACACGTGTGGACGCCCAGATCGCAGGTCTCGGCGCCGTTGCACCACTGTCCGTCATCGCACTGAGCATTGCTCGTGCAGCCCGCATACGTGGCGGTCATCGTCGGCGTGATCGTGAAATCCGAGCTGGCGAGCGTCAGGTTGTGCGCCTGGATTGCCAAGACGTTCGTGCCCGCGACGAGGAGATTCTTGTAGCTCGTCAGGCTGATGCTCTCAGCCGCGTTGCAGGTTCCCCCGCACACCGAGCACTCGTGGTCGGCTGTCGCCACCTGATTGTAGAGTGGCGGTGTCCCGACGACGTTCCTGCGCGCGACCTCGGTTCCATTCAGATAGGCGACGAAACCGTCGTCGTCGTCGACCGTCAGGGTCAGCGTGCTCACGATCGACGGGTCGTTCACGCGGAACACCCGCCGCATGTAGACACTCATGTAGCCGGGCACAACCGGAGGCCCCCGAGATACTGCATGTCGCTGAGCGGCGTCCCGCGCTGTCCCGTGCAGTCCGTGCCGAATCCGAACCCGCTGGGACCGCTGAGCCACCCGGCTTCGCCGTCGTAGTAGATCTCGGTCCACGCGGTCGGATCGTCGGGGACCGGCTCCTGGCTGCCCTTGAAGTACAGCCAAGTGTCGCCTACGTTGATCGGGAGCGGCGGACCTTCGCACAGGCCGCTCGAGGCGTTGCACGTCCATCCCGTCGGGCAGGACTTGGTTGCGAACTGACAGGCCCCCGTTGCCGGAACGCACGTGTCGTCCGTGCAGGCACGCCGTCATCGCAGGCGATGGGATTGGACCCGACACATTCGCCGCTCTGGCAATTATCAGTCTGGGTGCACACGTTCCCGTCGTCGCAGGACGCCGTGTTGTTGCTGTGCGCGCACTAGTTCCCGACTCCAGTCGTCGTCCGTGCACGGATTGAGATCGTCGCAGTCTGCGTGCATGCGTGCAAGACTGGTGGTCGTGAAGCCCAGTACGGGCCTGTGGTAGTGGATCCCGTCAGGAGCTGTGACGTACCACTGGTAAGTCTTGCCGACCGCGCGACTCGGCCAGGGCATGGTCACGGTGCCGCCGCTCGCCACGCCCGTGGACCGTCCCGATCGCTGTGAACGGCGAGGTATAGTCCAGCGAGAATCGCTGGTGGAACCCGTTTCGGTAAGATGCGTCCTGTTGCCGTCGGCGAGTAGGTCTTGACGTTGATTTGTTGTCCGCCGAGGAAACGGAGCAGCCGCAGCCAGCCCCCAGTACCGCCGTCCACGCCCTGGAAGTCCGCGATCATGGTCCAGACGCGGCGCCCCTTGTAATCGTCGTAGCGCTTGCCCTCGCCGTGCATGTGCCCGCACAGCATCAGGAACAGGTTGGGGTTGTCCTTCAGCGCGTTGTAGATCGTCAGCCCCTCGCTGCTCATCGGGGCGTTCTCGCCGACCTCCATGATGTAGTGACTGCCGACGATCGCCCTGCGGTTGCTGTAGGTCTTGAGCAGGTCGTCCGCCCAATCCAGCACGGCGGTCGAGGGCGCTTTCTCGAGCTGGATGGCAATGAATCCTGCCCACCGGCGCTGAACAGCGTGTAGTTGTTGTCGTTGTCCGATCCGTAGTGGCCACCGTAGTAGGACCGTCCTGCGAAGCGGCTTGCGCCGAAGTCTGGTTGAAGAGCGTCGTGGATCCCGGTGCGCCGTCGTGGTTGCCCGGGCAGCAGGCCGTAAGGCACGCCGTACGGTAGCCCCGCGAGGGGGGCTTCCAGCAGATCTATCCCGGAATCGGCGCTTGTCCACTGCCGTGCTGCCGTTGTCATTGGTGATGTCACCGGTATGGATGACGTGCGGCGATGTTGAGCGCCTGCTGATTGTCGTGGACCCATTGCATCATCGCCCGCCAGCCTGCAGGATTGCTCTGGACCATGAACTGTGAATCCGTCACGTGGACAATCGTGAAATCACCGTCGGTTTCCGCCCATAGAACGTGACATCCATCAGGTCGGCTTCAGGATCGTTTACGGTAACGCTCAGCGTCGGGCTCTCTGAAACCGCCGGTCGCTTTCGTTGGCGGGTGACGGGCTGGGCGGGCGCGTCCGGCGGGGCGTTGCTGCTGGGGGCGGGTGTACGTCACCGTCAGGAGCGGCCGGGGAACGAGGCGGTGGGCTGAATTCCGCGGACTCCGGCGCGGGGCCGTCTGTGGCAGCCGGATGCGGGAGGATCGCCCACCCGTGGTTGCTCGGACGGGCTGGGTTGACCCAGGCCTGCACGCTTCCCGTCACCGTCACGGGGTACGCCGTGCTTGCCGCGCCGCTCATGGTCGCCGCGGGCCTCAGCCGTCGCCACGGGGCATCTGACGCCGTCAGCCTGAACTCCGCCCCCCGTCGCGTTCCAGGGCGGCACGAGCCATACGCAGCCCACACATCCCCGTCGTTCCCAAGCGTGCAGCAGTCTGTGGAATGGACGGGGGCTCGGGCTGGGGTCGTTCGTCGCGCTCCCCGACCCGGAGCGTCAGCGTCGCCGAAACGATGGTCGACCCTTCGGGGATCTGGTTCAGCCCCAGATCCGATGATCCCGTCGAAGCGAAGAGGAGCGCCTGTCGCACCCCGGGGGCTGCCGGGGTCGATGACGATCAGGACGGCCGCTGCCTGGGGCTCTACCAGGGTAGGAATCGATTGTACGTTGTCCGCGGCCCCTGTAAGAACGGAGCTCACACCCTGCTGGAAGGCCACAGTGACGGGAGCGCTCTCGCAATTTCCGGTCGTGTGGTTGCAGGTGAGTCCGCCGTAGCAGCTATCAACATTGAAGCACTCGCCCGTTACCGTGTTGCATGTGTCTGTCGTGCACGCGATGTTGTCGTTGCAATCGGATTCGTTCTGGCAGGGGGAGGCGTGAAGGTAACTGTCAGGATCGGCCGGTTCAGCTCCCTTCGGACGAATCGAAAACCAGTGAATCAGCGGCGGCAGCACGCAATACCCAACCGAAGTTGTTCGCCGGATCAAGTGACCACGCCTGGAGACGATGTAACGGTGACCGCCTGCGCCGGCGGGCTCACTGCGATGCTCGTTGGCGCCGCGTCGGGGGTCGCAACTGCTTCGACGTCGTCTGCCTGGACTCCCGGCGTGTCGTTCCAGGGCGATGCGCCGAAAGTGCTCCAAACGTCGCCGGCAGTCCAACTGCGCTTCATGCGGTGGAAGTTCGTCAGCTGCGCGCCATGGGGCGTTGGAGACGTAGATCGTAAGCGTAGCGGACGTAATCGTGGAACCGGGGGGAATCTGCCGGGATTGCTTCCGAACAAGTTGTCGAAGCGGATTAGAACTTGTCGCTCATCCGATCGAGGGCGGAACACCATCACGGTGAGTGTCTGTCCCGGTTCCATTTGGGGTTGCCCACGCCGGACTGGATGTACGTATCGACGGAACCCGCGTATCCGCCCACCCCCTGCTGGAACGTCAGCGTCGACTTCAATGAACTCCGCCGGCGCCATCGGCCCCGGCATCGAGGAGATCGGGCCGATCGCCGGCAGGTCCACCGAGCACTCCTCGCCCAACGCCTCCGTCGAGGATCATCAGCGCCGCGGGCACCAGGTCCACGCACTCGGCCGGGGACGGCGGGAGGATCGGCACAGCGACCGGGCGCGCGGGCGCCGCGGAGGCCAGCGGCTGGACCACCGCCGGAGCGACGGTCGCCTGGGCGATGGTCGGCGCTGCGATGACCGGCGCGACGTCCGCCCCCGCATCCGCCTCCGCCACCGCCGGCGCGAATACCGCCACCGCCGGCTCCCCGACCGTCATGTCAACCGCCGGCGACTGGATGCGCTCGCTCTCCGCCCGCCGCTCCATTCCAAAGAGCGACGCCAGCCCGTCGAATGAGGACGGCCCAGGTCCGGAGCGGATCCCCTGGACGCCGATCGCGTACAGCACCGACGCCGACAGCAGGAGCAGGAAGGAAGATTTCGCTCCGATCCGGACGCTCTTCGTCATGTTGGCCCCCCCGGCCGTCGGCAGCGCGGGTACGCTGCGCGGCAGTCAGGTGTTCGCCCGCGGGGCCTTCGCCCCGCTGAGCCTTGCTGCGGCCGCCGGGGAAGGACCTTAGAGTCGGTGGATCGTGGTCGCGCGGCGCGATGAGCGCGCCCGCGCGACAGCGCGGTCGGACTGGCTCCTCTGTACCCCCCGCGCCTGCCGTGGGCGTCATGCTCCCACGGCGCAGGAACGGCCGCTTGCTCCATCCATCCGGGTCCGACGCGTGCGGGATCGACTCCGCACACGGCGCGGCCCTGTTTATTGACTTGTGAGTCGTTGTAAGCATTCGGGGTTTGGGACTTCATCGGATGGTTGACGCATCCGCTCGACGCTGCGCTTCCGGGGTTCATCGTCCGGAAGCTGTGTGGCCGGAGTCGCTCGTGGCAGTCGTCCTCAGGTCGTGCCGCCGGCCGGGCCGGCGTCTTGCGCGCGGGACGGGGCCGCAGCCCCGCCCCGCTCGTTGTCGATCAGGGACAGGCGTTCGGCGAGGCGTTGATCTCCGCGTCGCGCGGGGCCACCAGTCCGGTCCCGGGCTCGTCGTACGTCCCGGGGCCTCCGCAGCTCATGGGGCGCACGAGGTACCAGTAGAGTCCCCCGGCGGTCGGTGTCGGATTCGACGTAGGCCGTGCCCGGCTGATCGTTGGCCAGGCACTGCTGCGTCACGTGGTGTAGTTGCCGCGGTTGCTTGAGAGCAGCGAGCTGAAGCCGCGGACGAGGTCGTAGCCGGTGGCGCTGGGGATCGGCAGCCACTCGACGAACGTCAGGGTGATGCCCCTCATCAGCGAGACGCGCGCGAAACCGGTCGGCACCGGGGCGTTGTCGACGATCGTGTCGCAGTTGTCGTCGATCCCGTTGCAGGTCTCCGGTGACGGGAGACCCGGGATGGCGTTGCACTCGGTGGCGGAGCCGTCGAGGCTGCAGACCTTGTTGCCGGCGCGCTGGCAGGCACCGGCGCCGTTGGCGCAGGCCGCGCCGACGTCGAAGCCGTTGTCGATGTAGGTGTCGCAGTCGTCGTCGATCCCGTTGCAGGCTCGGGCTCCGGGCGTCCGGGACGCATCGTCGATGACCGCGCCGGCGACGCAGGCGGTCAAGCCGGCCGAGGGCAGGCGCCGACGCCGCAGCTCGTGGCCGACCGGCACGTAGCCCTCGTCGACGTCGCCGTTGCAGTTGTCGTCGACGCCGTTGCAGGTCGGTCGCTGGGCGGCGGTGCCCGGCGTGCAGCTGTCCTGGACCAGGCCGGCGACGCAGGAGGTGGTGCCGGTGCCGGCGCAGGCGCCGATGCCGCAGCTCGTGCCGACCGGGACGTAGCCCTCGTCCGCCGTCGCCGTTGCAGTCGTCGTCGATCGCCGTTGCAGGTCGGTCGCGTGGCGCCGGCGTGCCTGGCGCGCAGCTGTCCTGACCGCGCCGGCGACGCAGGCAGGTCGTGCCGGTGGCGGCGCAAGCGCCGACGCCGCAGCTCGTGCCGACCGGGACGTAGCCCTCGTCCGCCGTCCCGTTGCAGTTGTCGTCGATGCTGTTGCAGGTCAGGTCGCTGGCGCGCCGGGGTGCCCGGCGTGCAGCTGTCCTGAACCGCGCCGGCGACGCAGGAGGTCGTGCCGATGCGCAGCGCAGGCCCCGATGCCGCAGCTCGTGCCGACCGGGACGTAGCCCTCGTCCGCCGTCCCGTTGCAGTTGTCGTCCACGCCGTTGCAGGTCAGGTCGTTCGCAGCCGGGGTGCCCGGCGTGCAGCTGTCCTGGACCGCGCCGGCGACGCAGGAGGTCGTGCCGGTCGCCAGCGCAGGCCCCGACCCCGCAGCTCGTGCCGACCGGCACGTAGCCCTCGTCGGCCGTCCCGTTGCAGTTGTCGTCCACGTTGTTGCAGGTCAGGTCGTTGCAGCCGGGGTGCCCGGCGTGCAGCTGTCCTGCACCGCGCCGGCCGACGCAGGAGGTCGTGCCGGACGCCGGCAGGCGCCGATGCCGCAGCTCGTGCCGACCGGGACGTAGCCCTCGTCGGCCGTCCCGTTGCAGTTGTCGTCGACGCCGTTGCAGGTCAGGTCGCTCGCAGCCGGGGTGCCCGGCGTGCAGCTGTCCTGGACCAGGCCGCCGACGCAGAGGTCGTGCCGGTCGCCGGCGCAGGCCCCGATGCCGCAGCTCGTGCCGACCGGGACGTAGCCCTCGTCCGCCGTCCCGTTGCAGTTGTCGTCGATGCTGTTGCAGGTCAGGTCGCTCGCAGCCGGGGTGCCCGGCGTGCAGCTGTCCTGGACCGCGCCGGCGACGCAGAAGTCGTGCCGCGTCGCGCAGCGCAGGCCCCGACCCCGCAGCTCGTGCCGACCGGGACGTAGCCCTCGTCCGCCGTCCCGTTGCAGTTGTCGTCGATGCTGTTGCAGGTCAGGTCGCTGCAGCCGGGGTGCCCGGCGTGCAGCTGTCCTGGACCAGCGCCGCCGACGCAGGAGGTCGTGCCGGACGCCAGGCAGGCGCCGACGCCGCAGCTCGTGCCGACCGGGCACGTAGCCCTCGTCGGCCGTCCCGTTGCAGTTGTCGTCGACGCCGTTGCAGGTCAGGTCGTTTGCAGCCGGGGTGCCCGGCGCGCAGCTGTCCTGGACCGCGCCGGCGACGCAGGAGGTCGTGCCGCTCGCGACGCAGGCGCCGATCCCGCAGCTCGTGCCGACCGGCACGTAGCCCTCGTCCGCCGTCCCGTTGCAGTTGTCGTCGACGTTGTTGCAGGTCGGTCGTCGCAGCCGGGGTGCCCGGCGTGCAGCTGTCCTGCACCAGGCCGGCGACGCAGGAGGTCGTGCCGGACGCCAGACAGGCGCCGATTCCGCAGCTCGTGCCGACCGGCACGTAGCCCTCATCCGCCGTCCCGTTGCAGTTGTCGTCCACGTTGTTGCAGGTCAGGTCGTTCGCAGCCGGGGTGCCCGGCGCGCAGCTGTCCTGCACCAGGCCGCCGACGCAGGACGTCGAGCCGGACGCCAGGCAGGCGCCGATTCCGCAGCTCGTGCCGACCGGGACGTAGCCCTCGTCCGCCGTCCCGTTGCAGTTGTCGTCGACGCCGTTGCAGGTCAGGTCGCTGGCAGCCGGGGTGCCCGGCGTGCAGCTGTCCTGGACCGGCCGCCGACGCAGGAGGTCGTGCCGGACGCCAGGCAGGCCCCGATGCCGCAGCTCGTGCCGACCGGGACGTAGCCCTCATCCGCCGTCCCGTTGCAGTTGTCGTCGACGTTGTTGCAGGTCAGGTCGTTCGCAGCTCGGGGTGCCCGGCGTGCAGCTGTCCTGGACCAGCGCCGCCGACGCAGGAGGTCGTGCCGGACGCAGGCAGGCCCCGACTCCGCAGCTCGTGCCGACCGGGACGTAGCCCTCGTCCGCCGTCCCGTTGCAGTTGTCGTCGATCCCGTTGCAGGTCAGGTCGCTTGCAGCCGGGGCCCCCGGCGTGCAGCTGTCCTGCACCGGGCCGCCGACGCAGGACGTCGAGCCGGACGCCGCACAGGCCCCGATCCCGCAGCTCGTGCCGACCGGCACGTAGCCCTCGTCGGCCGTCCCGTTGCAGTTGTCGTCCACGTTGTTGCAGGTCAGGTCGTTCGCGGCCGGAGTGCCCGGCGTGCAGCTGTCCTGGACCGCGCCGGCGACGCAGGACGTCGTGCCGGACGCCAGGCAGGCGCCGATCCCGCAGTTCGTGCCGACCGGGATGTAGCCCTCATCCGCGGTCCCGTTGCAGTTGTCGTCGACGTTGTTGCAGGTCAGGTCGTTCGCAGCCGGGGTGCCCGGCGTGCAGCTGTCCTGGACCGCGCCGGCGACGCAGGAGGTCGTACCGGACGCCAAGCAGGCCCCGATCCCGCAGCTCGTGCCGACCGGGACGTAGCCCTCATCCGCGGTCCCGTTGCAGTTGTCGTCGATGTTGTTGCAGGTCAGGTCGCTGGGCGCCGGGGTGCCCGGCGTGCAGCTGTCCTGCACCAGGCCGCCGACGCAGGAGGTCGTGCCGCTGGCGACGCAAGCCCCGATCCCGCAGCTCGTGCCGACCGGCACGTAGCCCTCGTCGGCCGTCCCGTTGCAGTTGTCGTCGACCCCGTTGCAGGTCAGGTCGCTTGCAGCCGGGGCCCCCGGCGTGCAGCTGTCCTGCACCAGGCCGCCGACGCAGGACGTCGAGCCGGACGCCGCACAGGCCCCGATCCCGCAGCTCGTGCCGACCGGCACGTAGCCCTCATCCGCGGTCCCGTTGCAGTTGTCGTCCACGTTGTTACAGGTCAGGTCGTTCGCAGCCGGGGTCCCCGGCGAGCAGCTGTCCTGCACCAGGCCGCCGACGCAGGAGGTCGTGCCGCTCGCGACGCAGGCCCCGATCCCGCAGCTCGTGCCGACCGGAAGGTACCCGTCATCGTTGATACCGTCACAGTCCTGATCCGCACCGTCGCAGCTCGTGTCCGGAGTGGCGCCAGCGAATGGATCACATGTGCTGCCACCCCAGATCCCGGCGGTGCAGGTCTCTGCGCCGACATTTCCGACACACGCTCCAAGGCCGCACGTCGTCGGACGGGTCAACAGCTCGTCTGTCTGGCCGTCGCAGTCATCGTCCACGTTGTTGCACGTTTCGAGGTTGTCGCCGGTCGCGTCATTGCAGGTCAGCGACCCGGCCGTGCAGATCCTCGTACCCTCGGCGCACAGGTCGCTGTCCGGACCGTCGCACGCGACGCCCAGCCCCGGGTCCTCCGAGCCATCCGGGCTCGCCGGGTCGCAGTCGTCGTTCAGTCCGTTGCAGAGGTCCAGCGTATTGCCGGTCGTGTCGCCGCAGCCCGCCACGCCTGCCGTGCAGAAGTAGGTGCCCTCCCTGCACAGGTCACTGTCCGGACCGTCGCACCCCTGGCCGTACCAATCCTCTCCCGATCCGTCCGGCGTACTCGGGTCGCAGTCGTCGTCCAGGCCGTTGCAGAGGTCCGGCGAGTCATCGGTCGGATCCTCGCAGATCAGCGAGCCGAGGATGCAGATCTTCGATCCCTCCAAGCACAGGTCGCTGTCCGGACCGTCGCACGCCGCGCCCAGCCCCGGATCTTCCGACCCATCCGCGCTGGCCGGGTCGCAGTCGTCGTCCGTCCCGTTGCAGATGTCCAGCGCATTTCCGGTGGCGTCGTTGCAGCTCACCGTCCCGCCGGAGCAGACCGTCGTCCCCTCGAGACACAGGTCGCCGTCGGGGCCGTCGCACGCCACGCCGACCGTCGGATCACCCGACCCGTCCACCGTCGCCGGGTTGCAGTCGTCGTCCGTCCCGTTGCAGACGTCCGGCGCGTTGCCCGTGAGATCGCTGCAGGCCTGCACGCCGGCCGTACAGGAGTACGTCCCCTCCGCGCACAGGTCCGTGTCCGCGCCGTCGCACGCCTGCCCCACCCAGGGCTCCGCCGAGCCATCCGCCGTCGCCGGGTCGCAGTCGTCGTCCGTCCCGTTGCACAGGTCGACCGTGCTCCCCGTCGCGTCGTTGCAGCTCAGCGACCCGGCCGTGCAGACCGTCGCCCCTTCCTTGCACAGATCGCTGTCCGGGCCGTCGCAGGCCACGCCCAGCCCCGGATCCTCCGACCCGTCCACGCTGGCCGGGTCGCAGTCGTCATCCGTCCCGTTGCACAGGTCGACCGTGCTCCCCGTCGCGTCGTTGCAGGTCAGCGCGCCCGCCGTGCAAACCGTCGTCCCTTCCGCGCACAGGTCGCTGTCCGGACCGTCGCACCCGACACCCAGACCCGGGTCCCCCGACCCGTCCGCCGTCGCGGGATTGCAGTCGTCGTCCGCCCCGTTGCACAGGTCCGGATCCGCGTCGTTCGGATCGCTGCACGCCTGCGCCCCGGCCGTGCACGTAAACGCGCCCTCGGCGCACAGGTCGACATCCGTCCCGTCGCACGCCTGCCCGTACCAGGTCTCCCCCGCCCCGTCCGCGGTCCCGGCGTTGCAGTCGTCGTCCTTCCCGTTGCACAGCTCGGCCCGGCCCGGGTTGATCAGCGGGTCCACGTCGTCGCAGTCCCCGTCCACCGCGCGCCAGTAGGGCGGCGGCGCGGGCGGCGTGCAGGCCGTGATCGAGCCCGTTGCCGCACCGTAACCGTCATTGTCCTCGTCGCGATACCACGTGGGCGCCGACACCCCCGGGTCCGCGTCGTCCGTCAGCCCGTCGCAGTCGTTGTCCTTGCCGTCGCAGATCTCCGGCGCGCCCGGGTACACCGCCCCGTCGTTCGGCGCGCAGTCACCGTTGCACGCGGTGACCCCATCCCCGTCGCGATCGACGTTGTCGCAGATCGAGACCAGGCCGTCGTCGAGGTTGGTCGAGATCGTGCCCTCGTTGACGGAGCCCCGCGTCAGGTTGAGCGGCGTGGCCTCGCCGATCACGCCGATCACGTTGAAGACGACCTCAGCGATTGGCCCGAAGCCCGAGAGCGGCGCCGTGCCGAAGAGCGAGATCTTGACTTCGCCGGGGGTCGCCAGGTTGGGGGTCAGCGTCATGCTGCCCGTCAGCGCGGTCTTGTTCACCGCCGTCGCCGTCAGGATCGTCGAGTTGAACTTGAGCGTGATGTCGATCCCCTCCGCGCCGTTGGCAGGCGCCAGGGAGATCGGGACCGTGATCGTCGTCGCCGGGCCGGTCTTGAGCCCGTCCGGCACGCTCATCACCGCCGTCCGGCTGACGACGCTGATGCTGCTGCCTGGCACGTCGACGAGATCGCGCCGGCATTCAGCGTGCAGTTCACCCAGGTCAGCGCCGACGATGTCCCCGTCGCCCCGAGCACCCGGAACACCACCCACGCAACCTCGCCCTTGCCCGCCAGCGGCCCACCGAACGACAGCGACGCGCTGACCTGTCCCGGCGTCGCGAGGTTCGAGCTGAGCGCGAAGCCGTCGGTGTACGCGGTGAGGTACACACCGGTCGCCTGCAGCACGGCAGGATCGTAGGTGAACAGAAAGTCCATCGCGGTAACACCGTCCGCGGGGTCGACCACGACGGGGACGACAAGATCGTGACCGGTTCCTCCGTTCTGCGCGGGCTGCAGCGTCACCGTGGCGGCCGTCGCGGCGAAGCTGCCGCAGAGCACCACGAGGACGACCAATGCCGAAGCAAGGACGTGAGTCCGGTTCATGTTCCCCCCTTCACCGCCCCCACTGGCGGTGGAGTCGACCCCCTCCGGCGCGAGCCGGAGTCAAGTGACGTGCGCCATCCTAGGCGCGGCGCTCGTCCGCAACAGTCCGAGCAAACCGGGTAATGTCGATTTCTGTTTGGCCGGACTTACGCCTCGCGAAGCGCGAGACGACCGTTTCTGCGAGGCTCTCGCAGGGACGCTCGGCACGCCGCTCGCGCTGCATCTTCTCTTGTAGCCGCAGGCCAACCCCCAGATGCTCGAGATGGATGCGTACGCCGAACACAACCTCCGGCAAGTCAATATTTCGGTCGATTTCGACGTCGCTTTTCCGAGTGCTTGAAGTGAGTTCACAGCGCCGCGGCTTACACGGACGCGAAGTGTCGCTGTCGTAGCGGCAGGGAATTCCGTTCAACTCCGCGCGTCGACCGATCTGTCGATCCCATCAGTTGTTCAATTTCCGCGCCGGCGGGGGCACCCGTGCGGCTAGCGCTCGTGCCGCGGTGCTCGCGCAATCGAAAGAGCCGTCACGAGTTCGGACGCGCCGCGCGCTCGGGCGGGCCGGTGCGCGAGGCGGCGGTCGGTTGCGCTCGCGGGACCCCGGAAGGCACCGGGGAGCGTATTGACCATCGGCGAACTCCGCGGACGAGGAAGTTCGCCGCGCCCTGGCCCGACGGCGATGGCGGCCCGCCGCGGCCCCGCCGGGCCGCCGACTCAGCGGCTCGTCCGGACGGGAATCCGCGGCCGCCGGAGGGAGCGCGCCGCCAGACCGGGGTTAGCTTTGCACTGCAAAGCACTTGACACAGCCCCTTCCCGGCCGTACTTTTCCCCTCGATGACCGCCCCCGCCCCCGCCCGCCCGGAGCGCCCCGACCCCACCCCCCCGACCGCGCTCCACGAGCACGCGCTCGACAACCTGCGCTTCATCCGCCGGGCGATGGAGCGGGCCTCGGCCTTCACCGCGGTCCCCGGCTGGGGCACGGTGCTGGTCGGCTTCACCGCGCTCGCCGCCGCGGTGATCGCCTCGCGCGCCCCCGGCCGCGCCGAGTGGGTGACCGCCTGGCTGGTCGAGGCCGCGCTCGCGCTGGCGATCGCCGTGCTGGCGATCGTGCGCAAGGCGCGGCGCGCGCAGGTCCCGCTGTTCTCCGGGCCGGGGCTGAAGTTCGCCTGCGGCTTCGCGCCGCCGATGGTCGCCGGCGGGTTCGTGACGCTGGCGCTGTGGCGCGCGGCCGGCTACGCGCTGCTCCCCGGCAGCTGGCTGCTGCTCTACGGCACGGCGGTCGTGACCGGCGGCGCGTTCTCGGTGCGGATCATCCCGGTGATGGGGCTGTCGTTCATGGCGCTCGGCGCGCTGGCGCTGTTCGCGCCGCCGTCGCTGGGCGACCTCCTGCTGGCGCTGGGATTCGGCGGCCTGCACATCCTGTTCGGCGTGCTGATCGCGAGGAGGTACGGTGGCTAGATCGTCGTCGGCCCGGGCGCGGCGCAAGGGCGCCGCGGCCGAGGAGACCCCGTCCATGACCGCCGTGCGCGGCGGCGCGTCCGGCGTCGGAACCGGCGCCCCGGCCGGGAACGGGGCCGGCGCGGACGCCGCCGCGGCCGCCGCGGAACTGGACCGCATCATCCACGAGCGGATCCGCCTGGGGATCCTCTCCGCCCTCGCCGTGACCGAGACGCTCTCCTTCAACGACCTCAAGCAGATGCTCGAGACGACCGACGGCAACCTCTCCGTGCACGCCCGCAAGCTGGAAGAGGCGGGCTACGTGCTGTGCGAGAAGTCGTTCGCCGGCAGGATCCCGCGCACCGAGTTCCGCATCACCCCCGGCGGCCGGCGGGCCCTGCAGCGCTACCTGGACCACATGGAAGCGCTGATCCACGCCGTGCGCGACCGCTGACCCCGACGACCCCGACCCTGACGACCTCGACCCGACGACACACCCCCGGAATCGCTGGCCCGACGAGACCCCCGCGACCAATCTTCGCCCTGGACGGAGCGCCCGACTTCATGAGCCAAAGTCCTTTCCCGATGCCCGACGCCGCTCCCGCGGAGCAGCCGCGCGGCACCCCTCGCCACGTCGCGATCATCATGGACGGCAACGGCCGCTGGGCGACCCAGCGCGGCCTGCCGCGCACGGAGGGGCACCGCGTCGGCGCCGACGCCGTGCGCCGCACGGTCGAGGCCGCGGCGCGCGCGGGCGTCGGCACGCTGACGCTCTACGCCTTCTCGTCCGACAACTGGAAGCGGCCGCAGTTCGAGGTCGCGACGCTGATGCGCCTGCTGCTGCGCTACCTGCGCAGCGAGACGCCGCGCTGCCTCGAGCACGGGATCCGGATGTCGCTGATCGGGCGGCGCGATCGCCTGCCGGCGACGCTGCGGGCCGCGGTCGCGGCCGCGGAGAGCGCGACCGCGCACGGCCGCGGGATGCACCTGCGGCTGGCGGTCGACTACTCCTCGCGCGACGTCCTGCTGCGCGCGGTCGGGCGCGTCAACGGCGAGGCCGCGACGCTGACCCGCGAGCGCTTCGCGGCGCTGATCGACGAGGCCCAGGGGGGCCGCGACCCGGTCCCCGACATCGACCTGCTGATCCGCACCGGCGGCGAGCAGCGGCTGTCGGACTTCCTGCTCTGGGAGTCGGCCTACGCCGAGCTGTGCTTCACGCCCGTGATGTGGCCCGACTTCGCCGAGGCGGACCTGGCCGCGGCGATGGACGACTTCGCCCGGCGGGAGCGGCGGTTCGGGACGGTGGGGGGGGCCGGAGGGCCCGACTCCGTGGCCGAGACCGCGGGCTGATCCGGCCGCTGGCTAACTCGGTCATCGTTTGCCGGTAAGTCGATCCGCCGGGCATTCTCCCCGTCCGCGTAACCGTCGGCCGCGCGCCTCATCTAAGTGATGAGCGCGCCGCGCGGGCGGCCGACCGGCCCCGTTCGACCTGGAGATCCCGATGAGCTTCCGTTCGTTGAGCCTTGGTGCGATCGCGCTGTGCCTCGCGGTCGGTGCCTGCTCGCAGTCGACCGGCGGTCGACTGCGACGCGGAGCGCGGGATCTGTCGCAAGCGGAAGGACGGGAAGATCCAGCGCTCGGTGACGGAGATCGCCGGCGGGATCGCGCCGAGATCACGAGCCAGGACCCCGAGGCCGCGGGCGCGAATCGCCAGGGACCTTGCGGAGTTGACGGACCGGCTCGAGAACGGGCAGCCCGCGCGAACGGCGGAGCCGCTTTTCGCGGCGCTCGCCGCGCATCACCGCGAGGTCGCGATGACGGTCACCGAGATCGAGGGCGGCGTGCGCGTCACGGCGACGTCGAAGAATCCCGCGGTGGTCGCGCAGATCCGGCAGGGCGCGAATCGCGCGGTGAGCGAGTCCGGGGCCCCGAAGCCCTGACGCGGCTCGCCGCGCGGGCGACGCGCGGCGCTACGTACCGGACGAGGTCGGCGACGCGGTCCCCGGCGCCGGCGCCACCACCGACGGCGGCGCCTGGTTGCTGACCGCCGGGATCGTCCTCAGGTAGGCGAAGATCGCCTTCGCGTCGTCGTCCGTAAGCTTCGAGTACCACGGCCACGGCATCGGCGGCAGCAGCGGGCGGCCGGTGCCGTAGAACTTCCCGTGCTTGAGCGCACCGAGGAACATCTCCTCGGTCCAGCCGCCGAGCCCGGTCGCTTCGTCCGGCGTGAGGTTCGGCGCGACGCTGACTCCCCACGGCCCCCAGAACGCGGTGTTGGTCGCGAGGCCGCCCCAGATCCAGGGGCCGGCCGCGGCCGGCGCGGGCGGGATCGGCATCTCGGCCGGGTGACCGGAGAGCATCCGCGTCATGTCGGGCTGCGGTCCCTGGGGCCCCATCGTCATCGGGGTGTGGCAGTCGTTGCAGCCCGTGACTTCGACCAGGTACCGCCCCCGCTCGACCTTCTGGGCGGCGAGTTCCTCGGCCGTGGGGACCTTCGGAGCGGGCTGGCTGCCGCACCCGACGAGCGTCGTGCAGACTGCGCCCAATAACCCGAAAGCACCTGGCCATCCTGGTCGAGGTTCCGCGCACTCTTAATACACCTTCGGGCCGGCAGCGGCCCGTCTCGCCGTGCCTACGATACTCGTCCTTCCGTGCGGGTAATACGACCCTGGGCGGCCAGCCCCGCTTCCCCCCGTTCACTCCGCTCGCGCATCATCCCGGCGGGCCGCGGGCGGCGCGCCGTTCCCGCGCCCGGAGCCGCCGCCGGATGCCCGACACCCGCTCTCTCCCGCCGCCGCTTCGTCCAGCTCACCGCCGGCGGCCTCGCCGCGGTCGCGGTCGACCCGAAGGCCCCGGCGATCCTCACCGGCGCGAAGAAGCTCCCCGTCGTGGTCGCCTCCGGCAACGGCGGCAAGTTCAGGAACGGCGGCGACAAGACCTGCGTCGAGACCGCCTTCGCGATGCTCGCCGCGGGGCGCGATCCGCTGGACGCCGTGATCGCCGGCGTCGCGCTCAACGAACTCGACCCGGGCGACCTGAGCGTCGGCTACGGCGGCATCCCCAACGCCGACGGCGTCGTGCAGCTCGACGCCTCGTGCATGCACGGGCCGACGAAGCGGGCCGGGGCGGTCGCGGCGCTCGAGGGCGTGCGCACCGCGGCGGCGGTGGCGCGCGCGGTGATGGAACAGACCGATCACCACCTGCTGGTCGGCGCGGGCGCGCAGGCCTTCGCGCGGCAGGTCGGGTTCACGATCGAGGCCGACCTGAACACCGACGCCTCGCGCGCCAAGTGGATCGAATGGAAGCGGAAGATCGATCCGGAGCACTGGCTCGATCCGGCGAAGCGCTCGGCGGCCACTCCCGCGGCCGCCGCGGCCTTCCGCGCCGCGGCCGACCGCGCGCGCTGGTCGATGATCGCCGCAGGCAGCCTCGACCCGCTGCACGCCTGGGGCACGATCAACTGCAACGCGGTCAGCGCGAGCGGCGCCGTCGCCGGCGTCACGACGACCAGCGGCCTGGCCTTCAAGATCCCGGGACGGGTCGGCGACTCGCCGATCCTCGGCGCCGGGCTCTACGTCGACAACGAGGTCGGGGCCGCCGGCTCGACCGGCCGCGGCGAGGCCAACCTCTACAACCTGTCGTCGTTCCTGATCGTCGAGGAGATGCGCCGCGGCGCGCACCCCAAGGACGCGATCGTGACCGCGCTGCGGCGGATCGTCGCCGCGACGGTCGAGCCGCGGCTCCTGCGGCCGGACGGCAAGCCGAAGTTCGGGATCTCGTTCTACGCCGTGACGAAGACTGGCGAGGTCGCCGGAGCCGCGCTCTACTCGTCGCCGGCCGCGCAGTTTGCGGTCTGCACCGAGAACGGCGCGGAGCTGCGGCCCCTCGACGGGCTGCTGGGAGAGTGGCAGGCATGACGAAGGGACGTGCGGCTCCTGGTGACGATCGCGACGGCGCTGCTGGCCGCCGGTGGGTGCGGACTTCCGACCTCGGATCGGGACGACGGGCGCCAGATGACCGGGCCGGAGCGCGAGCGGGTCGAGCGGACGACGCAGCCGAAGGGGGAGATCCGCCCCCGGCGGCCGCGACCGGCTCCGCAGGAACCGCCAGCCCCGCGGGAGCCGCGCGCGCCCCAGCCGCTGCAGCCCCCCCCACCGCCCGCCGACGCGCCCCCCGCCTCCCCGCCCCGCACGGCGCTCGACTCCGGCATCGATCTCGCCGAAGAGCTGATGCCCGACGAGCGCCGCGACATCGAGGTCTTCCGCCGCGCCGCGCCGTCGGTCGTCTACATCAACTCGATCGCCGTGCGGCAGAACCCGCTTTCGTTCGACGTCGCGAAGATCCCGCAGGGCACGGGAAGCGGCTTCGTCTGGGACCGCAACGGTCACGTCGTCACCAATTTCCACGTCGCCGAGGCCGGGCAGGAGCTGTCGGTCGTGCTCGCCGACCGCTCGGAGTGGCCGGCGCGCGTCGTCGGCGTCGCGCCCGACAAGGACCTGGCGGTGCTCAAGATCGACGCCCCGACCGAGAAGTTGACGCCGCTGCCGGTCGGCGACTCGAGCGACCTGCTCGTCGGCCAGCGCGTCTACGCGGTCGGGAACCCGTTCGGCCTGGACAACACGCTGACGGTCGGCGTCGTCAGCGCGCTCGGGCGCGAGCTGCAGTCCCCCTCCGGCCGCACGATCCGCGACGTCATCCAGACCGACGCCGCGATCAACCCCGGCAACTCGGGCGGCCCGCTGATCGACTCGCACGGCCGGCTGATCGGCGTCAACACCGCGATCTACAGCCCGAGCGGCGCCAACGCGGGGATCGGCTTCTCGGTCCCGGTCGACACCGTCAAGCGCCTGGTGCCGCAGCTGATCGCGACCGGCCGCGCGGTGCAGCCGGGGATCGGCGTCTCGATCCTCTCGGACGACCTGGCCCGGCGCAGCGAGGTGGAAGGCGTGGTGATCCGCTCCGTCCAGCCGCGCGGGCCGGCGGCACGGGCCGGGCTCGAGGGGCTGCGCCGCACCGCGCGCGGCTGGGCGCTCGGCGACCTGATCGTCGCCGTCAACGGCAGGCCGGTGAAGACGATCGACGAGATGGCGCAGGTCTTCGAGGACGCGGGCGTTGGCGCCGTCGTGACGCTGACCGTCGCGCGCGACGGGAAAGAGCGCGCGGTCGAGCTGGAGCTGATCGACCTCAGCGGGCGGTAGGGGCCGGCCTCCGTGCCGGCCCGTCACGCACGCGCCGTCGTTCGCCGCGACCTGTAGGGGCCGGCCTCTGTGCCGGCCCGTCACGCACGCACCGTCGTTCGGGCCGGCACGGAGGCCGGCCCCTACAGCGTTCTTGGGCCACGTCGGCGTTGCGCTCCCCGGGATCCCGGGACGGCAACAGCGGGGCCGACAGAGCGTCGAGCGCACGGTGACCGGCGCGTATCCTGATGGTCCTCACGATGGTCATGGTTCGCTCCGGGACCCGCGGCGCCTGCGGCACCCGCCGAAGCGCGGCCTTACAATGGAGGACATGGACGTGAAGCAGATTGAAGCTGAAGCGTTGAAGCTCGCGCCGGAGGAACGGGCCCGGCTCGCGCAGGCGCTCCTCGACAGCCTCGAGACGCTCTCGGAGGAGGAGAACCTCCAAGCCTGGGTGCTGGAAGCCAAGGCTCGGGCCGCTGAGGCCGACTCCGACCCGTCCGTGCTCCTTCCTGCGGATGACGTCCTCCGCGCCCTGCGCGCGAAGCTCCGCTGAATGACCCGCATCGTTGTCCAACGGCTCGCCGCGCGCGAGCTGGCGGATGCACTTCTCTACTATGAGACGCTGTCGCCGGGGCTGGGCACGGCGTTCCTGGACGAGTGGGCCCGCTGTCTCCGCCGTCTCCTCGTACACCCGCAATCAGGCGTCGTGGTGGACGACGACGTTCGACGACTGATGCTGCGTCGTTTCCCCTACGCCCTGCTCTACCGGCATTCGCCAGACGACATCCGGGTGCTGGCTGTGATGAACCTGCGCAGGCGGCCGATGTACTGGGCCGGCCGTTAGCACTTCGGGCCGGCCCGGCGGGCGCTCGCGGAAGCGCGCGCGATCGGCGTGCCGGCGACCGGCTGATCTTCGCGACCGCCGTCCACCACCGCGCGCGCCTGGTCACGAAGGACGGGCCGCTCCGGAAGTGGGACCGGGCCCGGACCCTCTGGTAGCCGGCGGGCGAGGCCGGGTGCGCACAGGGCCCAAGGGAGCCAAGAACACTCAATTGGCTTGATTTCTGATGATCTGATCACTAGAATTCAAGCATAATGTACCTCCAGCGATCGCTCGCGTCCCGCCTGCTCCGGCTCTCGGAGACCTTCCCCGCGGTCGTCATTACGGGCGCGCGGCAGGTCGGAAAGAGCACCCTGCTCGCCGAGACCTTCCGCGGCCGTGCCGAGGCCGTCGTATTCGACCCGGTCCTCGACGTCGGGGGCGCGCGCTCCGAGCCGGATCTCTTCCTCGAGAGCCACCGGACGCCGCTCATCCTCGACGAGATCCAATACGCGCCCCCGCTCGTGGCCGCGCTCAAGCGGCGAATCGACCGCGACCGTCGCCCGGGACAGTACCTGCTCACGGGCTCGCAGCAGTGGGGCGTGCTCCGGTCCGTGGCCGAGAGCCTCGCCGGCCGCGCCGCCTTCCTCGATCTCGAGGGGTTCAGCCTGGCGGAGCTCGCCGCGGCCGCGGCCGGGCGCTCGTGGCTCGAAGAGTGGCTGGACGACGCAGGCCGCGTCATGGCGTCGCCACCCGCCCGGCTCGCGCTCCCGCGTCCCCTCTTCGAGCAGCTGTGGCGCGGGTTCCTGCCGGAGGCTCAGTTCATCCCGCTCGACACGGTCCCCGACTTCCACGCCGCGTACCAGAGGACCTACGTCGAGCGCGACGTCCGCCTGCTGTCTGAGATCTCCGACTGGCACCTCTTCGGCCGCTTCACGCGGCTGGCTGCGGCGTTGACCGCGCAGGAGGTCAATCACAGCCAGTTCGGCCGCGAGATCGGGATCACCCCCCAGACCGCGCGGCGGTGGCTCGAGCTGCTCAGGGCGACGTTCCAGTGGTCGGAGGTGCCGGGGTACTCCGGCAACACGGTCAAGCGCGTGAGCGGCCGGCCGAAGGGGTACTTCACCGACGTCGGCGTGGCCTGTGCCTCCCAGGCGATCTCCACCCCGGCCGCGATCGCCGGCCATCCCCTGTTCGGCGCGATCTTCGAGACCGCCGTCGCCGGGGAGATCCGCCGCCTTGCGGGTGCGCTTCCGACACGCCCGCAGGCCTGGCACTGGCGGGCTCACTCCGGGGCCGAGGTCGACCTGCTGCTGGAGCGCGACGGAACGTTCTTCCCGATCGAGATCAAGGCGACCTCGCATCCGACGCATGCGGCCGCGGCTGGATTCCGGGCGTTCCGGGAGGCGTACCCGTCGCTCCGCATCGCCCCGGGACTCGTCCTCGCCCCGATCGACCGCCCGTTGCGCCTGAGCGAGTCGGACCTCGCCCTGCCGTGGGACCTCGGCCCCGTCGTATCCGGCCGGTAGGCCGCGGTGCGCGCGCCCACGAGGGCCGCACCTCCGCCTCACGACAGCAGCAGCTCGAGGTCCTCGCGCGTCAGGTCGCGCAGGGTGCCGGCGTCGGCCTGCAGGATCGCGTCCGCCAGCGCGCGCTTCTCGGCCTGCAGCTCGAGGATCCGCTCCTCGACCGTGTCGCGCGCGATGAGCCGGTACGCGATCACCTGCGGCGCTGCCCGATGCGGTGGGCGCGGTCGATCGCCTGCGCCTCGACCGCGGGGTTCCACCAGGGGTCGAGCAGGAAGACGTACTCGGCCGCGGTCAGGTTCAGCCCCAGTCCGCCGGCCTTGAGGCTGATCAGGAAGAGCGGGCAGGCGGGGTCCTCCTGGAAGCGCTGAACCTCCGTGCGGCGGCGGGCCGCGGGGGTCTGGCCGTCGAGGTAGGCGTAGGGGACCGCGGCCTCGTCGAGCGGGCGGCGCAGCAGGGCCAGGAGGCTCGTGAACTGCGAGAAGACGAGCGCCTTGTGGCCCTCCTCGCGCAGTTCCTCCAGCCGCGGCAGGAGCAGGTCGAGCTTGGCCGAGGCCTGCCCGGCACGCGCCGGATCGATCAGCCCGGGGTGGCACGCGGCCTGGCGCAGCCGCAGCAGCGCCTCGAGGATCTCGATCTTCATCCGGCCCAGCCCGGCCCCCGCTGCGCGCGCCAGCAGGCCGGTGCGGTAGTGGCGGCGCAGCTCGTCGTAGAGCGCGCGCTGCGCCGGCTCGAGCTCGCAGGAGAGCGTCTGCTCCGTGCGCTCGGGCAGCTCGCGCGCGACCTGCGCCTTGGTGCGGCGCAGCACGAAGGGACGCAGCGCGCGGGCCAGCAGCGCGCCGTCCTCCCGCTCGATCTGGCGGGCCCGCACCGCGAAGCGCCCGAAGACCGCCGCGCTCCCGAGCATCCCCGGGTTCAGGAACTCGAACAGGCTCCACAGCTCGCCGAGGTGGTTTTCGATCGGCGTCCCGGAGAGCGCGAGCCGATGCTCCGCGCGGAGCAGCCGCGCCGCCTTGGCGGCCTCGCTGCGCGGGTTCTTGATCGCCTGCGCCTCGTCGAGGATCGCGTAGTCGAACGGAACCTCCCGCAGCCGCTCGATGTCGCGCCGCAGCGTGCCGTAGGTGGTCAGGACGAGGTCGTGCCCGGAGAAGTCGCCGTCCTGGTCGCGGCCTTGCCCGGTGTGGTCGCAGAGCCGCAGCGCGGGCACGAAGCGGCGCGCCTCCTCGAGCCAGTTGAAGATCAAAGAGCGCGGCGCGACGACCAGCGACGGCCGGCGGCCGGCGCGCCCGCGCGCTGCCCGGCGCCGGGCGAGCAGGGCCAGGACCTGCACCGTCTTGCCCAGCCCCATGTCGTCGGCGAGGCAGCCGCCGAACCCGAACTCGCGCAGGAACTCGAGCCAGCCCAGCCCCTCCGCCTGGTAACCGCGCAGCGTTCCGACGAAGCCGGCCGGCGGGTCCGCCGGCGCGACCCCCGTGAAGCGCGCGAGCCCGGCGCGCAGCCGCTCGAACGACGCATCGCACGAGGCTTCCGGCAGCGCGGCCAGCAGCGCGTCGAGCAGCACGGCCTGGCTCCGCGCAAAGCGGACCCCGTCCCCCTCGACCCGCCCGAACTCGCCGAGCGGCGCGAAGCGCGCGACCCAGTCCTCCGGGAGCATCCCGAAGCTCCCGTCGCCGAGCCGGACCATCCGCTCCCCGCGCCGCAGCGCGGCGAGCAGCTGCGGGAGCGGCACCTCCGCGTCGTCGAAGTGCGCCGAGCCGTCGAGCTCGAACCAGTCGATCCCCGTCGTGACTGCGACCGAGAGCCGGCTGGCGGAGCGGTAGCGCAGGCCCTCGGCTTCGACCTGCCACCCCGCGACCAGGAGCGGCGCGACGCTCGCCGCGAACCGACCCGCGGCGATCGAGGCGTGCACCGCCGGGCCACCGCGCCGGCCGGGCGGCTCGCGCCGCCAGCCGTGCGCCGCGAGCGTGTCGAGCGCGGCGCGCTCGGCCTCGAGGTCGCGCACGACCAGCCGCCGGCCGGGGCGCGGGACCGCCGGCGACGGGTGGTCGCAGGCGACCTCCTCCCCGTCGTACGCGAAAGCGATCTCGGCCGCGAGCCGCTCGCCCGGACCCCCTTTTCCCGGCGCCCGCACGCGCAGCCGCGGCTCCGGCCGGGCGCGCAGTTCGCGGTACGCCAGGTCTTCCGGAAGTTCCACCCGCGGACCGGCGGGCAGCGCGAGCAGTGCCTCGACCAGCTGCGGCGCCTCGCGCGCGGGCAGGGCCAGCGGCGCCTCGCCGACCAGGTCCAGCAGCAGCGGCAGCGCGCTCCCGACACGCAGGCGCGAGACCCTGCCGCGGGCGAGCGTGAAGCCGGCGAAGTGGACGAGCGTCACTTCCGTCAGCGGAACGGCTTCGTCGCCGCGAACCAGCGCGCCGGCGAGCAGGTAGTCGGTGCCGCGCCCGGCCGCGCGCAGCGTGAGCTTCAGCTCCCAGGGCGGCCCATCGTCCCAGGCGAGGGCCGGCGACTCGTCCCGCGGCGTCGCGGGCTTGATCCTCAGGCGGCCCGTCGCGCAGAGCAGCGGGAGGACGAACTCGAGCAGCCCGTCGTGCAGGCGCGCGCTTCGCGGGACCGTCAGGCGCCCGTCCGCGTCTTCGTAGCCGGGGATCCAGCCGCGGGAGCGTGCGTCCTGCTCGATCAGCAGCGTGACCAGGCGGCGATCGTCCGCGCCGAGGGCGGCCAGCTCGGCGCGGGTGAGCCGGACCGGACGCGGCGTGCCCCACGAGCCGTCGGCGCGCCGCAGCCGGCGCTGGGTCTCGAGCACGAGGTCCGATCCGCGCAGCGAGGCCGGGAGATCGATCAGGTAGTCGATCTCGAAGGCCGCGCCGAGCGGCGTGGGATGGCGCGGATTCCATCGCCGCGGACTGGAGCGCGCGCCGGGTGTCGCGCCACGCGGCCACGGGGAGGGCCAGCGGGGCGCCGCGGGCTGCAGGCCGGCTGGTCCGCGGGGCCGGGCGGTAGGTGCGGTGCTGCGAGGGAAGGTCGTCGTCCCAGGGATCGTCCTCGCCCCAGTCGACCACGAAGACGTCGCCGTCATCCCGGCCGCGGGTCGTCGCGGCGGTTCCCAGCAGGTCCACCGCCTCGACGATCTCCAGTTGGCTCAGCGGCGGCGTCCCGCTGAGCAGGCCCTTCGTGCTGGCCACGAGGAGCGTGGCCCAGAGGTGCTTGCAGGGCGTTCCCGAGGCCGCGTAGGGGCAGTCGCACGCCGCGCGGAGCTTCGCCCCCTCGCGCACGGCGACGACGTCGTAGATGTCCGTCCCGGTGACGAGGGCCGCGACCTGCTGCGGCTGCTCCAGGCAGAGCCGGACCGCGCCCGCGCGGACGTAGCTCTCGCCGCGCGCCAGGATCTTCGCCTGGAAGAAGCGCCTTGCCTCTGCTGCGACCAGCACTCCCGCCCTCGAGTGCCGGACATGATACCGGGCGGGAAAACGTCGGGGCCGGCCTCGCGGGCCACGTCCTCCCTCCGCGGCAACGCGCCGGCCTGCGGGCCGGTGCGAAGGCATGGCCGCGCCTCAGCCAATTGGCTCGGTGGATTGACGCTTTGAGTCGAACCGCCCCTTGGCGGCCCCGATCTTGCATCTCCCCGCCGTGGGGACGGTGCGGACGGATCGATATCCGATGGCGAGAGCTCTCTTCACCGCGGTCAGCCTGGCGCTCCTGGCGTCCGTTTCCCTTCCCGCGCTCGCCGGCAACGACCTCGTCCCGGGCGAATTCAAGATCGACGAGCCGACGCTGCGAAGCCTCGGCTTCCGCTGGATCCTGAGCGGAGACGACGACAAGGACGCCGAGGCCAAGGTCGAGTACCGCTTCCAGGGCGACACGGTCTGGACCCTCGGGCACCCGATGCTGCGGGTGCATTCCGAGCCCGCCGGCCGCGACGGCTTCGTCTGCGGCAACCTCTTCGCGGGCAGCGTGCTGAACCTCAACCCGGGTGTCAGTTATGAGGTCCGGATTACGCTTTCGGACCCCGACGGCATCACCGGAACGGCCACGACCACCTTCACGCAGATGACGCGCAGCGAGCCGGTCCGGTCGCGCGGGACGACGACCCGGCACGTCTACACCAGCTGCGTCGGGGCCGACAAGCTGACCCCCTGCTACAGCGACATCGTCACCGCCGCGCAGGCGGCGCAGCCGGGCGAGGTCGTCTTCATCCATGCCGGGACCTACGTGCGGACCCAGGCGATCGACCTGCGCTCGCTGTCCGGCCGCGCGACGACCGAGACCACGCCGATCATCTTCCGCGGCGAGGGGCGCGACCTGGTGGTATTTGACGCGGGCGTCAGCCCGTCGCGCTCCAACAGCGCAGGCTACTTCCTCGTCGGCGGCACGAAGTGGCTGACCTTCGAGCGCTTCACGGTGAAGAACGCCGGGACGGTCTTCTCCGGGGTCAACGCTCTCGGCCTGACGGTGCGCGGAATCAAGATGGACGCGGTCTACGCCGGGGTCGGCGGGGGCGACAGCCCCGCCGCGACCGACGCCAAGTGGGTGATCGCCGACAACGACATCGTCGGCTGGAACACGCAGTGGTACCCGTACGCCGACCAGTCGTACTCGATCAGCCACACCGGGATCCGGGTCTACGGCAAGGGGCACGTCGTCGAGCACAACCGCGTCGGGAAGTTCTGGGACTGCATCGCGCACAGCGACACCGGCGGCGGGCAGGTCACGAACGCCACCGTCGACTGGCGCAATCCCCCGTCACTCAACATCGACGTCGCCGAGAACGAGATCTACGACTGCTTCGACGACGCGCTCAGCTCGGACTACAACTTCCACAACATCCGCTTTCTCAGGAACCGGATGACCAACGCCCACACCGCGCTGTCGTCGCAGCCGCAGTACGGCGGGCCGGCCTACTTCATCCGCAACGTGGCCTACAACATGGCCTCCAACTCGTTCAAGTTCCACAACCAGCCGGCGGGGCTCGAGGCGTTCCACAACACGCTGGTCGTCCACGAGTTCTCCTGGGAATCCGACGCTGGCTGGCTGAACGCGCAGATCTACAACAACGTCGCCGTCGCCAACCCGTCGTCGGCCGACCTGCAGGTCTACACCGGCGCCGCGACCCACCCGCGCAACCGGATGGACCACAACGCCTACACCGGTTCGACCGGCTCGCGGCTGATCAAGTGGAACCGCGCGCCGTACCTGGGGAGCGACTGGCGCAACTACGTCGACCTTCCGGCGTTCTACGCCGGGGAAGGGTTCGAGCAGCACGGCAAGGAGGTCGACTACTCGATCTTCCAGAGCGCGTCCTACCCGGCGGGCGAGGGGCGGACCTACGCCACGAGCGAGTACGACCTGCGGCCGCGGACCGGCCGCGCTCACGGTCGATACCGGCAAGGCGCTCCCCGGGATCAACGACGGCTACGCGGGGAGCGCGCCCGACATCGGGGCGTTCGAGTACGGCGCGGCGCCGCCGGTGTACGGCCCGCGCCCCGGCGCGGTGACGCTGCCGGGCGAGGCCGCCGACGTCAAGGCCGGCGGAACGCCCTTCACGATCCGGCGCGAGGGGACGCAGTACCGGCTGACCTGGTCGGCGCCGAAAGCGGGCGGCCCGGTCGAGCAGTACGCGCTCTACCAGTCGCCGCTGCCGGGGACCTTCCGCGCGGCGTGCAACCAGAACCTCGGCAGCGGGACCACCGCGCTGCTGCCGGCGCTGCCGAACAACACGATGTTCGTCGTCGGCGCGCGCAACGCGGCCGGCGAGGGGTCGCTCGGCAAGACGAGCGCGGGCGCCGAGCGCGCCCCCGCCTACGGCCCGAACCTCTGCCCCTGACGGTTCGCCGTCGCGTGCGGGCCGCCACGGAGGGCGGCCCCTACAGGATGCGCCCGGACGGGGATGCTGCGCGAACCGTAGGGGCCGGCCTCCGTGCCGGCCCGTTCCGCACGTCGCGTGTTTCGGGCCGGCACGGAGGCCGGCCCCTACAGGACGCGCCAGGCGGTCTCAGACCGGCTCAGGAGAGCGGGATCCGCCCCTTGTTCCGCCCCAGCCAGGCCTCGAACGACTGCAGCTTCGGGTTCAGCGCCCGCGTCGCGTCGATCGGCCGCGCGCCGCAGAAGTCCTTCTCGAAGTCGCGCTTGAACTGGAACATGTTCCCCAGGTCGTCGGCGCCGGGGAAGCCGAAGCTGCGGTACATCTCCGGCGTCACGGCGTTGTAGCGGACCTCCTGCCCGAAGGCCTTGCCCAGCGCGGCGGCCATCTGCGCGCCCGTCAGGTGCTCGCCGGCGATCCCGACCCGCTGCCCCACCAGGGCCCGCCCGCCCTTGAAGATCCCGAACGCGCTGCGCCCGATGTCCTCGGCCGCGATCCCCGGGAGCTTCGCGTCGCCCATCGGCAGCGTGAACGCGAGCACGCCGTCCGGCCCCTTCTTCGGGCCCATCCCGAAGTGGATCAGGTTGTCCCAGTAGAACGACGTCAGGAGGTAGGTCGTCGGCACACCGACCCGCGCGAAGACCGCGTCGGCCTCCCCCTTGGCGTCGAAGTGCGGGACCTTGTACTTCCCCTGGAGCGTCGGCATCCGGTCGTCGCCGACCGGCACCCACTTGCGGGTGTCCTCGAGCGTGGACCAGATGACGTGCTGGACGCCCGCCGCCTTCGCGGCCTCGGCCATCGCCGTGGCCTGGGCGATTTCCTTCTCCGGCGAGAAGTGGTCCCAGAAGAAGGTGACGCAGTACGCGCCGTACGCTCCCGCGAACGCTTTCTTCAGGCTCTCGGTGTCGTCGACGTCGGCGGCGACGACCTCGGCGCCCAGCTTCGCCAGTTCCTTCGCCTTGTCGGAGTTGACGTCGCGCGTGATCGCGCGGACCGCAAACTCGCCGCTGGGGTCCTCGAGGATCGCGCGCACCAAGCCACTACCCTGGGCGCCGGTGGCGCCGATGACGGCGATGATCTTCTTGTCGGCCATGGGGTCTTCCTTTCACGGAAGCCTAAATGCTACACCCCGACCGGTAAGATCCGCCAATCACGGCCCCGCTACGGCCCGCAGGCCGCCGCGCCGTCGCGCGACCCCTGCTGGCCCGCGCCGGCTCCGTCGAAGGTGCCGCTCCCGGCGCAGCTCACGCCGCGCACGAGGTAGAAGAACGCGTCGCCCGGCTTCGGCCGCGCGTCGTCGTTGAGGCGCGCTTCCGGCGCGTCGTTGGCGAGGCACGTGTCCGCCGCGGCGGCGAAGTCGCCGCCGCCCGCCCGCAGCTTCGCCACGCCCCCGCGCACCAGGTCGTAGCCGGCGACGTCGGTCAGCTCCGTCCACCAGATCTCGCTCACCGATGGAGGCGAGCCGCCGCCGGCCGCACGCACGAACAATCGCGCGGAGCCGGGCGGCGGTGCGGGTTCCTCGTCGACGGCGCCGTCGCAGTCGTTGTCGAGCCCGTCGCACGCCTCGGCCCGCCCGGGCGCGCGCCGCCACTCGGCGTCGTCGCAGTCGGCCGGCCCGGGGCAGCCCTCGACGCCGCCCGCGGCGAAGCCGTCGCCGTCGGCGTCCTCGCACTGCGTGTGCGCGATCTGCACGCCGTAGGTCGCCGCGCGATCGGTGCCCGGCGGCGGGTAGAGCTCCAGCGCGTAGCGCCGCTGGTCCGCGCCGACGAACGACGGCAGACCCGGCGGCGGCCCGCCCGGCCCGCCCTTGCCCGGCGGCCCGAAGTCGAAGCGGCTGAAGGCGTGGCTCTCGGGCCGGAAACGCAGGTGTTGCTCGAGGGCCGGCTCCCCGGTCACGGCCAGCGCGCGGCCGGTGGCCTCGTCGCGGAGGATCGCCAGGAACGGCGTCGTCATCCGCACCGTCATCTCCGGCCTGAAGCCGGATGGAAGCTCCGTCCCGCCGCAGCGCGGGCAGATCGGCACGCCGATCTCGACCGGCAGGTCGAGCGTCAGCGGCCAGATCACGTTCCGCTCCAGCTCGAAGAACCGGATGTCCTCGTAGACGCGGCGCTGCTCGGGCGGATCGCAGGCGTTTCCGGCGCCGTCCTCGTCGAAGTCGGACTGCGCCGGGTTGGGCGTGCTCGGGCAGTTGTCCGCGTCGTTGAGCACGCCGTCGTTGTCGCGGTCGTCGTCGCAGGGATCTCCGAGCCCGTCGCCGTCCGTGTCGATCTGGGAACTGATGTGCAGGTCGGGGCAGTTGTCGCAGGCGTCGCCCCGCTCGTCGCCGTCGCGGTTGGCCTGGGCCGTGTTGGCGACCACGGGGCAATTGTCGGCCACGTCCTCGACACCGTCCGCGTCGTCGTCGAGTTCGCAGGCGTCGCCGGCCCCGTCGCCGTCGGCGTCGGACTGGCCCGGGTCGGCGACGAGAGGGCACCGGTCGACCGCGTTGGGCACGCCGTCGCCGTCGTCGTCGTCGCAGGCCTCGCCGATCCGGTCGCCGTCGGTGTCGGCCTGGTCCGCGTTCGACGTGCGCGGGCAATTGTCGAGCGCGTCGGTGAATCCATCCCCGTCGCGGTCGACGTCGCACCCGTCACCGCTGCCGTCGCCGTCCTGATCGGTCTGCAGCGAGTTGTAGAGCTGCGGGCAGTTGTCCGAGCCGTCCGCGATGAGGTCACCGTCGTCGTCGGTCGCGACGTCGTCGGGGACGCCGTCGCAGTTCGCGTCGCCGACCCCCAGGCCGACCGCAGCGTAGGCGTTCCGCACCTGGCAGCGCTCGTGTGCGGTCAAGCCCGGGTCGGCATTGGCCGCCGCCAGCATCTGGTCCCGTTGATCGATGAACTGCGCGCCGCTCGTCAGGCGGTTCGCGATCGCGTCGTAGAGCAGCCGGCGCACCTTCGGGATCCCGAGCCCGCCAACGCCGTAACCCCCGTGCACGCCGCCCTGGATCAGCAGGTAGCCCGCCTTGTTCGGGATGCCGCTGTTGGTGTGGACGAAGCCGTTGTCGGGGCCCCCCGGCCAGCAGGGATCGGCGGCCGTCAGCGTCAGCGCGCGGAAGCCGCAGCCGTCGCCGCTCTGCGTGCGGCTCATATGGTCCGGCTGGAGGAATCGCGGCGGGTTCGACAGGTCGCGGAGCGCTCCGGCGGCCGATCCCTCGCCCATCGTCCAGTTGCCGGGGTCGACGAAGTAGCCGAAAAGGTCGGCGTAGCTCTCGTTGAGCGCACCGCTCTCGTTCTGGTAGACGAGGTTGGCCTCGTTGGCGACGACCCCGTGCGTGTACTCGTGACCGATGACGTCGCGCGTCGCCATGTCGTTCGAGAAGCGCAGGTCGTTGCAGAACGGGACGAACATCGCGTTGTTCGAGGGAAGACCGAGCCGGTTCCGGAGGATGACGTCGAGGTACAACCCCTCCTGCCCCCCGCCGCCGTCGTGCCCGTCGCGCGAGAAGACGGTGCGCCAGGTGGCGTCGATCGCGGAGACGTGGCCGAAGGCCGCGTTCCCCTCCGCGTCGGGAAGCGGCGGCGTAGAGCGCGTCTGCCCGCTTTCGTCGAACCACTCCACGTCCTGGTTGCTCAGGGCCCAGCAGCGGCTGTCGTTGGATGGCGGCGGATCGGTGCCCTGCGCCGTGCGCAGCGTCAGGTCGAACGCCTCCTGGATCGCGTCCTCCAGGTGCAGCGTCTGCCCCGTCGTCGCATCGATCGCGTAGAGGCCGGCGCCGGGGCCCGTGGCCGGCGCGGTCCAGGCGAGGCGAGGCGCTCCGTCCGGCGTCCCGATCAGCCGCCCGTCGACGATCGCCAGCTGCACGTCGCCGACCGGCTCCGCGCCCTCGCCGGAGTCGGCGCGCGCCAGGGCCTGCGCGCGTGCGGCATCGATCGGCGGGACGGCAGCACCCAGCGCCGGGTCGAGAGCGGCGGCGTAGGAGCCCGAGAGGCCGACGACGTCTTCCCCGTCGAGGTGGACGATCAACTCGCCCGGGAAGACCGGGATGCCGTTGTGGCGCTGACGGAAGACGAGGTGAAGGCCGTCCTCCGAGCGGCGCCGCAGCTGCCAGTCCGCGGCCGGGTTGCCGGCCCGCAGCAGGTCGCCGTACTCCGACAGGAACCAGCCTGCGCGCGTCACCGGATCGCGCCGGAAGGCCGCGGGCACGACCGCGCGGAACGACGCCGCCGCGACCGCGCCGCGCGCCAGCCGGATCTCGAGCGGGTCGAGCGAGGCGGCGCGGAGCCGCTCGAGCGCGGCAGCCTGGAGCGCATCCCCCTCGGCCGGATCGCGCGGCTCGACGGCGGGGACGATCCGGCAGCTGATCAGCAGTTCCGGGCCGGGAGCGTCCGGACCGCCTCCCTCGCGGCTCAGGAAGCGGGCCCGCGACGGCGGGAGCGGGAACAGGGCAAGGCTGCGCTCCGCGACGCGGCCCGTCGCCCAGTGCGTGATCAGCGCCGTCACGTCGACGAGCACGTCGCCGGACTCGACGCCCACCGAGGGGACCGCGTAGGCCGGTCCGTAGGCCGGCTGCTTCGCCCAGGTCACCCGGCTCTCGCTCCATCGGGAGAGGACGGAGCGGACCTCCATCTCGAACGGGACCGGCGCGACGCCGTTGGCGCTCAGCCGGAGCCAGGCGCGATCGACCGTCGCGCCGGGCGGCAGCGCGTCACCGAGGTCGAAGCCGACCAGGCTCCGCCAAACCTGGGTCCCGTCGCCGGGGTGCTCGACCCGCAGCTCCGGCTCGGCGCCGAAGTTCTCGCCCGGCGCGGCCTCGACCACGCTGGCGTCGGCGACCGCGGGGATGACGCCGCCGCATCGCGGCGGCTCGGCGTGAGCGGCGAGGGTCGCCGCCGCGCACGACAGCGGCACGAGGAACAGCCACGGGGCCGAGCGCGGATCCAGCCAGCGATACGACATGTGACCTCCCCCCCCCGCTCTGGGCCTCCCCGGGGCGGGCGGCAGCAGGGCGCTCGGTTCTCCGACAACTACTTACGCCGCGATCGTACGAGGTACAAGCCATCTGTCAGCCTGTTTTCGTCCGATTGCGCGGACCGGGGAGCGGCGCGGCGGCCCCGGGCTAGCCCCCCGGTCGGGGCACCGTATATTCACGCCCACCCCCCGGAGAGGATCCCCGTGACCCGTCCCCCCCTGCCGGCCGTACCCGCCGGATCGCGCGGACTTCGCGCGCTCGCCGCGGTCTCCCCCGTCCTCGCCCTCCTGGCGCTGGGACTCGGCACCGGACCGACCGCGCTGGCCGACCCGGCCCCCGGCTCGGTCCGGGTCACCCGGACCGGCAATACCGTCCGCGTCAGCTGGCAGGCCGACAAGGGACCGTACGGGATCTACCGCTCCCCCAACCCGGCCGACCTCGTCCGGCCGGCCTGGCTGGTCGGAGCGACCCAGCAGCTGTTCTACGAGGAGCCGGTCGGCGCCGGGATCGCCCCGATCAGCTACTACCTGGTCGACGACCCGCAGCGCTGCGTCAGCAACGCCGAGTGCGACAACGGGATCAACTGCGACGGCGTCGAGACCTGCGGCACCGTGACCCCGGTCTGCGTCCCCGGCGCGCCCGTGACCTGCAACGACGGCGACGACTGCACCGCCGACCGCTGCGTCGAGGCGACCGGCGGCTGCGAGTACGCCAGCATCGGCTGCGACGACGGCAACCCCTGCACGATCGACAGCTGCCGCCCGGGCGGCGGCTGCTTCGCGACCGTCGACCCCGGGGCGGGGATCGGCACCGCGGCCGAGCTGGCCGGGCGGAGCCTGGCGGTCTTCCCGCACTTCGAGTACACGGCAGCGGCCAACCAGGGGACGGCGGTCGAGGTGGCCGTCGATCCGTCGGCGCACCCGGCGCTGCCGGGGAAGACCTGCGACGTCTACGTCCTGGCCAAGCGCCCGGCGGCCGGCTGGTGCGCCGACGCGCAGCTGACCGACGTGCGCGGTGCGCCCGAGACGCGGACCTTCGTGGCCGGCGGAGTGCGCGACAACACCTTCGCGCTCGCCGGGAGCATCTCCCTCCCGGCGGCCGACGGCACGGCGGTCGGCCGCGGGTACGACCTGGCGATCGACTGCAACCGCAACGGCCGGCTCGACGCGGACGAGCTGGCCGACGGCCTCTCCGACGCCGCCGGCTTCACCGTCCTGCGCGACCTGACGCAGCCGGGCCCGCTCGCCGTGTCGCAGTTCGACGACATCGGCCCCGAGCCGCCCCACTGCTCGGGCAGCGGCAACGACGACATGCGGATCTACTACCCCTCGGTGCTGAACGATCCCGGCGCGACCGGGACCTACCCGCTGGTCGTGATCAGCCACGGCAACGGCCACTGCTACGACTGGTACGACTTCCTCGGCCGGCACCTCGCGTCCTACGGCTTCATCGCGATGTCGCACGACAACAACACCGGGCCGGGGATCGAGACCGCCTCGACGACCACGCTCCAGTTCACCGACAAGATCCTGGCCCAGCAGGCCACCCTGGGCGGGGGCGTCCTCAACGGGCACATCGACGACACGCGGATCGCATGGATCGGTCACAGCCGCGGCGGCGAGGGGGTCGCCCGGGCCTTCGACCGGCTGGTCGACGAGGGCTACCCGGCGGCGCAGTACACCGCCAAGGACATCGTCGTGATCAGCAGCATCGCGCCGACCGACTTCCTCGGGCCGGCGAAGTCCGATCCGCACGGCGTCCCCTACCACCTGCTCTACGGCTCGGCCGACGGCGACGTCTGCGGCTGCCCCAACAACGCGGTCGCGCAGTCGTTCGGCCTCTACGAGCGGGCCACCGGCGCGCGGCAGTCGACCTACATCCACGGCGCCGACCACAACGACTTCAACTGCTGCGGCTTCGAGGACTTCAGCGGACCGGCCGGCAGCGCGATCGGCCGCGAAGAGGCGCAGCGGGTCCAGAAGGCGGTCCAGCTCGCCCTGCTCAAGCTCTACGTCGAGCGCCAGCCCGCGGCGAAGGACCTGCTCTGGCGCCAGTGGGAGGCCTTCCGGCCGCCCGGCGTCGGGGCCGGGACGGTGGTCGTCAACGAGCTGCGCGAGCCGCCCGCGCGGCGCAGCTTCGTGGTCGACGACTACCAGGCTCAACCCGCTCCGGACACGAGCAGCTCGGGCGGCGCGGTCACGGCGACCGTCGGCGCGCTGGCCGAGCAGCGCGAGCAGGAGACCGGTGGCTCGTTCGAGTGGACCGGCGGCGAGCCGATGAACGGCATGACGCGCGGGCGCGCCGAGGACCTCGGGCGCGGCGTGGTCTTCGAGTTCACGCAGGCCAGCGGCGGCTTCTACGAGCTGGATGTGATCCCGTCGGCGCGCGACTTCCGCGACGACGCGTTCCTGTCGTTCCGCGCGACCCAGATGACGCGCCACCCGCGCACGATCGCGGCCCTCGGCGACCTGACCTTCGCGGTGACGCTGACCGACACCGGCGGCCGGAGCAGCACGATCGGGATCGGCGCCTTCGGCGGCGGGATCGAGGAGCCGTACCAGCGCACCGGCTACGGCGCCGGCACCGGCTGGCAGAACGAGTTCGAGACGATCCGCATCCGGCTGACCGACTTCCTGCGCGACGGCAACGACCTCGACCTGGGGAACGTGCGCTCGGTGCGCTTCAACTTCGGCTCCGTGTTCGGCTCGAGCGAGGGCCGCGTCGCGGTCGACGACGTCGAGCTGGTGAAGGAGTAGCGCGATGAGACGCCGCACCCCGCACACGATCTCCGCGGTTCTCGCCCGGTTCGCCTTCGTGGCGCTCGTCGCGGCAGCCGCCGGCGCGCTCGCCGGCCCGGCGGTCGCGATGCCGCCGCTGCCGGAGACCCCCGCGCCGGTGCGCGGGCTGCTCTACGCGCGGCCCTTCACGCTCGGGACGCCCTTCCGCTACGACTGGTCGGCCGAACACCCCGAGGTCCGCGAGGGGCTGATGCTGGTGCTCGAGGCCGACCCCGCGCTGCTCCGTCCGCGCGAGACGCAGGAACCGGTCCTGTTCGTCGGCTCCCTGCCGGCACAGCGGGTCACGCGCGGCTTCGAGTCGGGGCGCGTCGTGCTGCTCGTCCCCGGTCCGGTCGACCTGGCCGCCGATCCGATCTGGTTCGGCACGCCCGGCCTGGCCGAGCAGGTCGACGCGGCGGTCGCGCGCGCCGAGCGCAGCCTCGCGGCGCGCGCCGCGATCGCGCCCGCCCGGCCGGCGCGCCGCCGACGCGGCGCTGGCGAAGGGCGGAACGCCGGCGCGCTTCGCATCGAAGACGGAGCTGCTGCAGGCGCTCGAGGCGCTGGCGCGGGAGTACGCGGTCGGGGAGTGACGTCGCGCGGCGGCCGCCTACCCGATCGCCGTCACGGGGAGGGCGTCGACGGCACGCGACAGCGGCGCTCGCTCGGGCACGAGGCAGATCACCGCACCCGGGCCGAGCGGCGCGCCCGCCTTGGCCAGCGCGTTCCAGCCGGCGAGGTCCCCGGCTCCGGGGGATGCCGTCAGCTTGACCTCGACCGGGAAAAGGAAGCCGTCCTCGGCGATGAGCAGGTCGATCTCGCGCTTCTCCTTGTCGCGGAAGTACCAGATCGGCGCCTCCCGCCCGCGGTGCCGGTAGCTCTTCAGGATCTCCACGACGACGTGATTCTCGAAGAGCGCCCCGGCCATCGCGCCGCGCGACGCCGCCTCCGGCGAGCTCCACCCGGCCAGGTGAGCCGCGATCCCGGTGTCCAGGAAGTAGAGCTTCGGCGACTTGATCTGCCGCTTGCCGACGTTCTCGAAGTACGGGCGCAGCAGGTGGACCTGCCCCGTGGCTTCGAGCAGGTGGAGCCACTCGTGTGCCGTGCTGGGCGCGACCCCGACGTCGCGCGCCATGTCGGCCACGTTCAGCAGCTGCCCGATGCGCGACGCTGCGACGCGGAGGAAGCGCTGAAATCGGGCGAGGTCGGCGATCGGCGAGAGGAGTCGAACGTCGCGCTCGATGTAGGTCTGCAGGTACGAGTCGAAGAAGACGTCGCGCGGCGGTGCGTCGGCGTGCGCAAGCCGCGGCAGGCCACCGCGGAGGATCGACTCGAAGACGTCGCGCAGCCCGAGTCGGGGCGCGCGGTCGTCTCCCGGGCGGTCGGGCCGGAAGGCGGGGCCCGACGAGTGGCGGCCGGCGCCCTCGGCCACGGAGAGGCCCAGCAGGCCGAGCACGCCGACGCGCCCGGCGAGCGACTCCGAGACGCCGTGCATCAGCGGAAGCGGTTGCGACCCGCTGAGCCAGAAGGAACCCATCGCCGCGCCGCGATCGACGATCGGCTTGATCGCGTCGAAGAGCCGCGGAGCGTGCTGGATCTCGTCGACCAGCAGGGGCGGCGGGAAGCGCTGGAAGAAGAGCTCGGGGTCCTCCAGCGCCGCGCTGCGCGGACCGAACTCGTCCAACGAGACGAGCCGGCGGCCGAGCCCCTCCCCCTCGGCGGCGTGGCGGAGAAGCGTCGTCTTCCCGACCTGCCGGGCCCCCGTCACGAGCACGACGGGAAAGCCGGCCGAAACCCGGAGGAAGTGCGTCTCGAGGAGCCGCTGGAGGAACATGTGGCTATTGTGCGGCTTCGTCGAATATCAGTCAACCTCCTCATGAAAAGCTACTTATGGGGTTCTAACGCGGGGCTCGGCCCGTCCGGGGACCGGCGTCGTAGACCCTCGGTAGGCCCCACTCCATACTCGTTGCCGGCCCCTCGGAGCGCCCGCCGATGACCCCCCTCCTCGAGACCCGCCCGACGACCGCGCTGGTCTGGAACGACGAGCGCATCGGCTACGACGAGCTGCTGCGCCGCGCCCGCGCCTGGTCGCGCGATCTCGACGGCGCCGACGAGCGCGTCGTCGTCTTCTCCGAGAACCGCCTCGAGTGGGTCTACGCGGCCTACGCGATCTGGGGCGCGCGGAAGGTCCTGGTCCCCCTCGACTTCATGTCGACCGCGGAGGAGGTCGCCTACGTTCTCGACGACTGCACGCCGGGCGCGGTCTACTGCTCGGCGAGGACGCGACCGATCGTCGAGCGGGCGCTCACGCTGGCGTCGCACCGGCCGCGGCTGCTCGACATGGAACGGGACCGGAACACTGCCGGCGCGGAGCCCGCAGCCGCGGAACCGATCGACGCGGACCCGGCCGCGCTGGCCGCGATCGTCTACACCTCCGGCACGACCGGCAGCCCGAAGGGGGTGATGCTCTCCTTCGGAAACCTCCTGGCCAACGTGACGGCGGTCGTGAACGAGGGGTACTACACCCCCGACTCGCGGGTCTTCCTGCTGCTCCCGCTGCACCACGTCCTGCCGCTGGCCGGCTGCCTCATGGCGCCGCTCTTCGGCGGCTCGACGATCGTCTTCGCGACCTCGCTGGCCGGCGAGGAGCTGGTCGCGACGCTCAAGCGCAACCAGGTGACGACGATCGTCGGCGTGCCCCGCTTCTACGACGTGCTGGGACACGCCTTCCGCGACCGGATCGAGGCCAGCGGCCTGGCGCGGACGCTGTTCGCGCTGGCGGCGAAGGTCGGCTCGCCGCGTTTCTCGCGGCTGATCTTCGGCTCGGTGCACCGCAAGCTCGGCGGGAAGCTGCAGCACCTGATCTGCGGCGGCGCCGCGCTCGGCCAGGAGACCGCGCGGGTCTTCGACGTCCTGGGCTTCACCGTCTGCGAAGGCTACGGGATGACCGAGTGCGCGCCGATGATCACGTTCCCGCGGCTGGGGAAGATCAAGCTCGGCACCTGCGGCCAGGCGCTCTCCGGCACCGAGGTGAAGACCGTCGACGGCGAGATCGTGACCCGCGGCCCGAACATGATGCTGGGCTACTACAACCGGCCGGAGGAGACCGCGGCGATCATCCGCAACGGCTGGCTGCACACCGGCGACCTGGGCCAGTTCGACGACGAGGGGTTCCTGACGATCACCGGGCGGCTGAAGGAGATCATCATCCTGCCGAGCGGCAAGAACGTGAACCCGGCGCCGATCGAAGCGGCCCTGCAGGGGGCGACCGGGGCCGTGCGCGAGGCCGGCGTGTTCCTCGACGGCGAGACGCTCCACGCGCTGGTCGTGCCCAACTGGGACGGGCTGCCGATCGCCGACCGCGGCGCGGCCGAGGAGTGGCTGCGGCGCGAGGTGCTCGAGCCGTACAACGCCACCGTCGCGCCCTACAAGCGGGTCACCCGGGTCACGCTGGCGCGCGAGGAGCTGCCGCGCACGCGGCTGGGCAAGCTCCGGCGCCACCAGCTCGAGGCGATCGCCGGCGCGATCCGCGAGGCCGCCGCCGCGCCGGCCGCCGCCGCCGCCGAGAGCGGCGACCCGACGCTGGCGAAGGTCGCCGCCTTCCTCGAGCGCCAGTACCGCCAGCCGGTGCGCGCCGCGAGCCGCCTCGACGCCGATCTCGGCGTCGACTCGCTCGGCCGGGTCGAGCTGGCCGCCTTCCTGCAGCAGTCGTTCGGCGTCGCGATCCCCGAGGCGCGGCTGGCGGAGTTCGCGACCGCCGGCGACCTGGCGCGCTTCGTCGCCCAGTACAAGACCGACAAGGGCGACGCGCCGGCCGTCTCGTGGGCCGAGATCCTGAAGCCGGCGCGGCCGCCCGCGCTGCCGCACAGCAGCCTGCTGCACCGGATGATCGTCTTCGTCTCCGATCTCTTCGTGCGCTTCGCCTTCCGCACCGAGTCCCAGGGCGGCGACCGGCTGCCCGACGGCCCGTGCATCATCGCGCCCAACCACCAGAGCTTCTTCGACGGGATGTTCGTCAACGCCGCGATGCGCAAGAGCGCCGTCTGGCGCACGATCTACTACGCCAAGGCGAAGCACTTCGGCGGCGCCTGGAAGAAGTTCCTGGCCGACCGCAGCAACGTGATCGTGGCGACCCCCGAAGAGGGGATCCTGCAGTCGCTGCAGAAGGTCGCCGCGGCGCTCCGGAAGGGGAACAACGTCGTGATCTTCCCGGAGGGGACGCGCTCGCCGGGCGGAACGCTCGGCACCTTCAAGGAGAGCTACGCGATCCTGGCCCGCGAACTGAACGTCCCGGTCGTCCCGGTCGTGATCGACGGCACGCACCGCGTGCTGCCGGTCGGCGGCTGGTTCCCGCGCCTGCTGCGCCGCGTCCGCGTGACCTACCTCGACCCCGTGCAACCGCGCGAGGGGGAGGCCGCGGACAGCCTCAACCGGCGGGTCCGGGGGCTGATCGAGGAGCGGCTGCGGGGCGGCCGGGTGCAGTTCGAGGGTTGAGCCCGATGCACACGGCGGCGCGGCACTTCGTCGCGGGCCTCGCGCTGGCCGTCGCGGGCCTTGCCACGGTGGCGCCCGCGCTCGCGCAGCCGCTCGTTCCGACCCCGCCACTCGAGCGTTACGGCGCACGCGAGGGGCTGTTCGCGGAGACGATCAACGCGCTGTACTTCGACCGCAGCGGCATCCTTTGGGTCGGGACGCGCGAGGGGCTGTTCTCGTTCGACGGCTACTCCTTCACGATTCACCAGCACGTCGTCGGCGAGCCGAACTCGCTCGCCGACAACTGGGTCAGGACGATCCTCGAGGACCGCGCCGGCAACCTCTGGGTCGGGACCAATGCCGGCGGACTGAACCGCCTCGACCGCGCCTCGGGCCGGGTGACCGCCTTCCGGTACGACGCGGGCGACGCCGGGACGATCAGCCACGACAGCGTCTACGCGATCACCGAGGCCGGCGACGGCACGCTGTGGATCGGGACGCAGTCCGGGCTGAACCGCTTCGATCCCGCGACCGGGCGGGCGCGGCGCATCCCGGTGCTCGCGCCGTCCGATCCCCGGTCGGGCAGCGAGTACGTCGGCGCGCTGCTCCCCGACCGCGACGGCTCGCTCTGGGTCGCGACGATCGGCAACTGGGTCCTGCGCTTCGATCCGGCGAGCGGCGCCGCGACGCCGCTGCCCGTCCCGCCGGGCAGCGCCAAGGCGATGGCCTCGGCCGACGCCTTCTCGCTGGCCTTCGACGCGGCGGGCCGGCTCTGGGTCGGGACGCGCTACGGGGCCGTGCTGCACGATCCGCGCAACGGCTCGACCCGCCGGACGATCGCGCGGCCCGGCCAGGAAGCAGACCTGCAGGAGAACGTCACCCCGGCCCTCGCGCCCACGCCCGCCGGCCCGGTCTGGCTCGGCACCCTCGGGGGACTGCTCCGCGTGGAGGAGCCGCCGTTCGTCGAGTACCGGATGCACGTCCACGAAGAGGGCCGGACCGCGGAAACGGCCGGGCGGATCACCGCCCTCGCGCTGGACGCGGGCGGATCGCTCTGGCTCGGGACGACGGGGGGTGGCCTTTCGCGCCTGCTGCAGCCGGCGGGCCCGTTCCGGACGATCGGCGCCAAGGACGGTCCGCTGTCGCTGATCTACGGCGACGTCACCGCGCTGCTCGAGGATCGGCAACAGCGGCTCTGGGTGGGCACGTTCGGCTCGGGCATCGAGGTCCTCGAGCCCGGCAGCGAGGCGTTCCGGGTCGTTCCCACGCAGGCCGGGGGGAAGCCGGTCGCGGACGGCGTGCTTCGGCTCCGCGAGGACCGCAAGGGGGCGCTCTGGATCGGCGCCACCGACGGCGTCACGCGGTACGACCCGGCGACGGCCTCGGTGACGCACTTCAGGAACGATCCCGACGACCCGTCGTCCCTCCCGCGAGGGTACGGCTACACCCTGCTGGTCGATCGCGACGACCGGGTCTGGGCCGGCATGGGAGGCGGCGGCCTGGCGCGCCTGCGCGAGGACGGGCGCAGCTTCGAGCGCTTCCCGCACCGCGCGGACGACCCGGCCACGCCGAGCGACGACTTCGTCACGGTCCTGCTCGAAGACCGCCAGGGACGGATCTGGGAGGGGACGCGCTCGGGCGGCGTCAACCTGATCGACCGCGTCACGGGCCGGGCGCAGCGAATCCGGGTCGATCCCCAGGACCCCGAGGCGCTGGCCCACCAGTACGTCACCTCGATGCTCGAGGACCGTACCGGAAACCTCTGGATCGGCAGCGCCGGCGGCGGTCTCGCGCGGCTGCTGCGCCTCGACCCGGAGCGCGGCGCGCGCTTCGAGCGAATCACCTCGCGGGAAGGGCTCGTCAACGACAACGTCATGTCGATCGTCGAGGACGACGACGGCAGCCTCTGGCTCGCGACGCGGCGCGGCCTGACCCGCTTCGACCCCGTCCGCCGGACCTTCGTCAGCTACGACATCGCCGACGGCTTGCCCTCGTCGGAGGGGAACCTCTCGGCCGCGATCCGGGCCCACGACGCGCTCTACGTCGGCACGCTGAACGGCCTGATCGTGATTCCGCGCGGCACGCCGTTCCCCACCCCCCCGCCCGCGCAGCTCGCGCTGACCTCGGTGCGCACGCTCGAGGGGCCCGCCGCGGTGCCGGGCTCGCCGTGGCCACCGCAGTCGGTCGCGATCCCCCACGGCCAGCCCCTCACCGTCTCCTTCGCCGTCGTCGACTTCGACCCGCACCGCCGCCATCGCTACTCCTACCGGATCGGCGGTGAAGGCGCCCCCTGGACCGATCTCGGTGCGCAGCGCGAGCTGACCTTCACCGACCTCTCCCCCGGGGAGCACCTGATCGAGCTGCGCGCCCGCGGGGCGCGCGGCGGGTGGAGCGACCCGCCGCTCCTGCTGGCGGTGAGGGTCGTTCCCCCCTTCTACCGGACGGCGTGGTTCCGGGTGTCGAGCGTGCTGGCCCTCGTCGCCGCCGCGCTCGCCTGGCATCACGTGCGCACCACGCGCCTCGAGCAGCGCAACCGCGAGCTGACCGAGCTGCAGGCGCAGCGCGAGGCGGCGCTGCGCATGGCGCACGCCAAGGAAGCGGAGCTGCAGTCGGCGTTCGAACGCCTGCAGGCGCTCACCCGGCGGCTCGAGGCGGCGAAGGAAGAGGAGCGCAAGGCGATCGCGCGCGAACTGCACGACGAGATGGGCCAGCTGCTCACCGCCGCCAAGATCAACATCCAGCTGCTGCAGAAGCTCGGCCTCGACGACGCCTCGCCGCGCCGGCTGACCGACACCGTGTCGCTGCTGGACCGGATGATCCAGCTCGTGCGCGCCCTCTCGTTCGAGCTGCGTCCGCCGCTGATGGACGAGCTCGGGCTGGTCGCGGCGCTGCGGGGGCACCTCGAGTCGCAGGCCCAGCGCACCGGCCTCGCGATGACCTTCTCGGCCGACGGCCTGCCCGAGCACTTCCCGGCCGAGGTGGAAATCGCGGCCTTCCGGATCGTGCAGGAGGCGATGACGAATCTCGTGCGCCACGCCGGCGCGACGCGCGCGGCGGTTCGGCTGCGGGCATCCGGCGGGCGGCTCTCGATCGAGGTCGAGGACAACGGGCACGGGTTCGAGCCGGGCGAGCCTGGCCGGGCTCGCCGCCGCAGGGGAGCACTTCGGGGTCCTGGGGATGCAGGAGCGGGCCCAGGCCCTGGGCGGGGAACTGACCATTCACTCCACGAAGGGGCGCGGTACGAAGGTCCGGGCTGAGTTACCATGGCAGGCCTGAGGGGATCTCGATGAAGGTGATCCTCGCCGACGATCACCACCTCGTGCGCAGCGGCATCCGCGCGCTGCTGGAGTCGATCGCGGGCGTCACCGTGATCGCGGAGGCGGGAGACGGTCGCGAGGCGCTCGATCTGATCGTGAGACACCGGCCCGACATCGCGCTGCTCGACATCACGATGCCGGGGCTCAACGGGCTCGAGGTCGCGGCCCGGGTCCGGGAGGGTTCGCCGCGCACGCGCGTCATCGTGCTTTCGATGCACGCCGGCGAGACCTACGTCGCGCAGGCGCTGCGGGCCGGCGTGGCCGGCTACCTGCTCAAGGATTCGGCCGCCTCGGACCTGCAGGCGGCGCTCGAGGCCGTCTCACGCGGCGGGACCTTTCTCAGCCCGGCAATCTCGCAGCAGGTCGTGGCCTCGTTCCTGCGCGGGGAAGCTCCCTCGTCCGACCCCCTCGAAGGGCTTACCCCGCGCCAGCGCGAGGTCCTGCAACTGATCGCCGAGGGGCGCTCGACCAAGGAGATCGCGTCCGACCTCGGGCTTTCGACCAAGACGATCGAAACCCACCGGGCCCAGATCATGGAACGGCTTCAGATCCACGACGTCCCGGGACTGGTCCGCTTCGCGATCCGGACCGGTCTGATCACTCCCGAGGGGTAGCGCCCTCGTTCTAGGGTTTTTTCTGCCCTCCCCTCGGGGTTTCCCCGATGGTCCCGTTTCCCCTCCCGACGGATCCTCCCACCAGTTCGGGACGATGGGGGGCCTGGTGACCGGCAGTGCAGATGATTGACGTCGACGTTCCCGGGAGTCTGGGCAGCCACCTGGCTCACGGCCACACGGTCGGCGTAGGCGAGCACGGCGGAGAGTAAGGCCGCTTCCTCTCCGCCTCCCGGGGGGGCAGCGGGTTTCCTGCGCTCCGCTGCCCCTTCAACTTCCTTCCCCCACCGGATCCCCGCGAGGAAAACATCCGATGTCCGCGCCCCGGTCCCCGTTGCGGGTCTTCGTGGTCGACGACAACGAGGACTTCCTCGCGCTGACCCGCGACTGGATCTCCTCCGAGCCCGCGCTCTCGCTGGTCGGCTCCGCGACGGACGGCCTCGGGGCGCTCGATGCGATCGGCCGGACGCACCCCGACGTCGTGCTGGTGGACGTCGTGATGCCCGGGATCGACGGCTTCGAGACGACGCGGCGGCTGAAAGCGTCGGCTCCCGCCCCGCGCGTGATCGTCATGTCCTTCCTCGACTCGGACTCGGTGCGGCACGCCGCGGCAGACGCCGGGGCGGACGGCTTCCTGTCGAAAGCCGAGCTGACGGACCGGCTCGGCGCGCTGCTCGCGCTGCCGGCCTGACGCTGCGCTTCTCGCGCCTCCCGTAAGGATCGGCCTCCGTGCCGGCCCGCGGGGCTCGCGTCAGGGGCGCGCCACCCCGAGCGCGTAGAGCGCCGCCGCGAAGTCCGCCGGCAGCGGCGCGGTGATCACCGGCCCCAGCTCCTCCGGAAGCTCCAGCCGCCACGCGTGCAGCAAGGTGTGATCCGGCGCGAGCGCGGCGCGGAGCGCGGCGTCCTTGACGCCGTGGTGCCGCGGGCCGCCGTAGAAGTCGTCGCCCACGATCGGGTGCCCGGCCTGGGCGAGGTGGACGCGGATCTGGTGGGTGCGCCCGGTCTCGGGACGCAGCTCGACCAGCGCCGCGTGCGACGGCGCCGCCAGCACCCGGTAGCGCGTCAGCGCCGGCCGGCCCGCGGGATCGACGCGCATCCGCCTCCGGTCGTCGCGATCGGGCCCCAGCGGCGCGTCGTACCGCCCTTCGCGCGGCCGCGGGTGGCCCCAGCACAGCGCGAGGTAGACCTTCCCGATCCGCCGGGCGCCGAGCGCTCCGGCCAGCGCGCGGTGCGTCGCGGGGTCGCGGGCAAGCAGGACGACGCCGGTGGTGCCGAGGTCGAGCCGGTGGACCAGGAGCAGCGCGTCCGGGTCGAGACCCTCCTCCCGGCGCACCGCGTCGGGGAGCGCCTCGATCAGCCGCCGCACCGCCGCTCCCGGATCCCTGGCGGGCGTCGCAAGGGAGAGCCCGGCCGGCTTGTCGATCGCGACCAGCCGCTCGTCCGCGAAGAGCAGCCGCGCGGTCATCGGGCCGTCGGGAGGGGACGCGCGGGGCGGAAGGGCGCCATCCGTGTAGCATCTCAGCAACCGCGGCGCCCCGGCAACGGCGGCCCGCGGACGGAGGCACGGATGAGGCGTGGTCGGGGTGAGGTCGTTTCGCGGGCCGTCCTGGTGTCGTTCGCCGGCGTCGCGACCGCGCTCATGGCGGCGGGGCCGGTCTCCGCGGCCAAGAGAGGCGACCCGGCCGCCATCCCCGGGATCGCCGCCGAGAGCCTGATGAAGGACGTCGGCACCCTCGCCTCGCCCAAGTTCGCCGGGCGCCTCGCGGGAAGCCCGGGCTACGACGAGGCCGTGAAGTGGGCGGCGCGCCGCCTCGAGAAGCTCGGCCTGCGTCCCGGCGGCGACGCCGGCGGCTATCTCCAGCGCTTCCCGCTCGAGTACAACGCGATCGAGACCTGCCGGCTCGCGATCGCGTCCGGCGGCGGGGCGCCCCGCGCGCTCTCGATCCCGGCCGACTTCACCTGCCGCGGCTTCACCGGCTCCGGGAGCGTTGCGGCCCCCGTCGTGTTCGCCGGGTTCGGCCTCACGCTGCCCGACCGGGGCTGGGACGACTACGCGGGGCTCGACGTCACGGGCAAGATCGTGCTGGTCTTCAAGGACGCGCCGCCCTTCGATCCGCCGCGCGCGGCGGAGGGAGCCAAGGGCTGGGGCGACGCGCCGCTGCCGCGGCCGAAGGCGCTCAACGCGCAGGCCCACGGCGCCGCCGGGCTGCTGATGGTCTCGCTGCCGAAGGACGGCAAGGTCGCGCCGCCGATCGCCAGCGTGCTGCACGGGCCGGGCGTGCAGCCGGCCGGGTTTCCGCAGCAGCACGTCAGCGGGGCCGTTGCGGAAGCGCTTCTCGCCGGGAGCGGCGTCACGCTGGAGGCGCTCGCGCGGGAGATGGCCGAGGGCAAGGCGCCGCGCTCGCGGGCGCTCGCGTCGTCGGCGACGATCACCGTCGCGGCGCGCTATCGCGCGGACCAGCCGGCCGCGAACGTCGTCGCGGTCCTGCCCGGGGGCGACCCGGAGCTGCGCGGCGAGGTCGTCGTCATCGGCGCGCACCTCGATCACGTGGGGGCCCAGGAAGGGGTCGTCTGGCCGGGCGCCAACGACAACGCGTCGGGCTCGGCGGCGCTCCTCGCGGTCGCCGAGGCGTTCGCGAAGAACCACCGGCCGCCGCGGCGCACGCTGGTCTTCGTGCTGTTCGCGGCCGAGGAGCAGGGGCTGAACGGGTCCCGCTGGTTCGTCGACCACTCGCCCTACCCGGTCGACCGGATCGTCGCCATGCTCAACCTCGACTGCATCGGGCACGGCGAGGGGTTGCAGCTCGGCGGCGGGAAGAGCGCGCCGCAGCTCTGGGAGCTGGCGCGCACGCTCGACGCCGACGGGGACCGGATCACGATCGAAGAGACCTGGGCCGGCGGAGGCGCCGACGCAACGCCGTTCCACGAGAAGGGGATCCCGACCCTCTACTTCGCGACGACGAAGAGCTACACCCACCTGCACCTGGCGAGCGACCGGCCGGAAACGCTCAACCCGGCCCTGCTGGAAAAGGCCGCCCGGCTGGCGTTCCGGACCACCCGCTCGGTCTCCGACGGTGCCTACGACCGCGAGACCGTCAAGCCGTAGGGGCCGGCCTCCGTGCCGGCCCGCCGCCCGCCGGGCCCGACGGTGGGCGGGCCAGCCGCGCGATCGCCTCGTCGAGCGTCGCGTCCTGCTTGCAGAAGGCGAAGCGGACGAGGTGCCGGGCCCGTGCCGGCTCCTCGCAGAAGGCCGAGACCGGGATCGCCGCGACCCCCTTCGTACCGCCGGGAGCTCGCGGCAGAAGGCCAGGTCGTCGTCGAAGCCCAGCGGGCGGATGTCGGCGACGACGAAGTAGGTCCCCTGCGGCGCCAGCACGCCGAACCCGGCCGCTTCGAGCCCGGCGCACAGCCGGTCGCGCCGCGCGCGGTAGTCGGCGACGAAGCGCGCGAAGAAGGCGTCGTCCGCCGCCAGCCCGGCGGCCACCGCGAGCTGGAACGGCCCCGGGGTGCAGAAGGTGACGAACTGGTGCGCGGCGCGCAGCGCGCGCGTCAGCGGCTCCGGCGCACAGGCGTAGCCGATCTTCCAGCCGGTCAGGCTGAAGGTCTTCCCCGCCGACGAGATCATCACGGTCCGCTCGCGCATCCCGGGCAGCGTCGCCAGCGGCAGGTGCTCCCCCTCGAAGACGAGGTGCTCGTAGACCTCGTCGGTGATCGCCAGCAGGTCGTGGCGCCGGCAGACCTCGGCGACCGCCTCCAGCTCCTCCCGCGCGAAGACCTTCCCGACCGGGTTGTGCGGCGAGTTGAGGACGATCGCGCGCGTGCGCGGCGTCACCGCACGCGTCGAGCGCATCGGGATCCAGCCGGAAGTCGGGCGGCCGAAGCGGCACCACGACCGCGCGCGCGCCGGCGTTGGCCAGCCCGGGGCGGTACGAGTCGTAGAACGGCTCGAAGAGGATCGCCTCGTCGCCGGCGTCGAACAGCGCCTGGAAGGTCGCGAAGAGCGCCTCGGTCGCGCCGGAGAAGACGGTCACCTCGCGCTCGGGGTCGTAGTCGAGGCCGTAGAAGCGGCGCCGGTGGCCGGCCACCGCGCGGTTCAGCTCGGGCAGGCCGAACATCCGCACGTACTGGTTGCGGCCGTCGCGGATCGCCCGGAGCGCCGCTTCCTTGACGAACTCCGGCCCGTCGAAGTCGGGGAAGCCCTGCCCGAGGTTGACTGCGCCGTGCCGGACCGCGAGTTCGGTCATCTCGGTGAAGATCGTCGTGCCGAACGGCGCGAGGCGCGCTGTGAGCGGGGGGCGCATGGTGGCGTAAGGATACCCTGCCGCCGCTATCGTTTGTCTTGCCGCTGCCCTTGCGGCAATCTGGCGCATTCCCGCCCTCCGGAGGACTTCCGTGCGCACGCTCCGCCCGCTCCCCTCGCTCACCTCGACCCGCTTCTGCTTCGCCTGCGTGCTGGCGCTGATCGTGCTGCTGGCGCTGGTCGTCGCCCCGGCCCGCGCGGCCGAGGGGACCGGAGGCGGCACCGGGACGGCGGCCGGGGCCGCGCCCGAGGGACGGCTGCTGCGCTTCCCCGACATCCATGGCGACGTCGTCGTCTTCGTCTACGGCGGCGACATCTGGCGCGCCCCGGTTTCGGGAGGCACGGCGATGCGGCTGACCGCGCACCCGGGCCAGGAACTCTTCCCGAAGATCTCGCAGGACGGCCGGTGGATCGCTTACACCGCGGAGTACACCGGCTCGCGGCAGGTCTACGTCATGCCGATCGCCGGCGGCGAGCCGAAGCAGCTGACCTTCTACACCGACGTCGGGGCGATGCCCCCGCGCGGCGGCTTCGACAACTGGATCCTCGACTGGACCCGGGACGGCCGGATCCTGGTCCGGATGAACCGCACCCCGTTCGGCGAGCGGATGGGGACCTACTTCCTGGTCGATCCCAGGGGGGGCCTCGAGAAGCCGCTCCCCCTCCCCCACGGCGGCAGCGCGACGTTCAGCCCGGACGGCACGAAGCTGGCGTACACGCCGATCGACCGCGAGTTCCGGACCTGGAAGCGGACCCGCGGCGGCCGCGCGCAGGACATCTGGATCTACGACCTGGTGGCTGCGAAGTCGGAGCGCATCACGGACAACCGCGTCACCGACAACTTCCCGATCTGGCTCGGCGACACGATCTACTTCACGTCGGATCGCGACGACACGCTCAACCTCTTCGCCTACGACCTGAAGACGAAGTCCACGCGCAAGCTGACCGAGTTCACCGAGTACGACGTGCTCTGGCCCGCGGCGGGCCCCGGCGGCATCGTCTTCATGAACGGCGGCTTCCTCTACCGGTTCGACCCCGCGAGCGGCAAGACGCAGCGGCTCGCGATCACGCTCGGCGCCGAGCAGCCGTACGCGCTGCCGTCCTTCAAGAGCGTCGCCGCCAACATCGGCGGTGCGGCGCTGTCCCCCTCGGGCGCGCGGGCCCTGTTCGAGGCGCGCGGCGACCTCTTCTCGGTCCCGGCCAAGGACGGCGCGACGCGCGCGCTCTTCCCGAGCCAGGGGGTCCGGGACCGCGGGCCGGCCTGGTCGCCGGACGGCAGGACGATCGCCTACCTGTCCGACCAGACCGGCGAGTACGAGATCTACCTCGGCAACCAGGACGGCAGCGGCACGCCGCGCCGGCTGACGACCGGCGCGGTCAGCTGGTACTACGCGCCCGCCTTCAGCCCCGACGGCAGCAAGCTGGCGTTCGCCGACCGCCAGCAGCGGCTGCTGATCGTCGACGTCGCCAGCGGCGCGGTGACGGTCGCCGACCACAGCGACCAGGAGGACCTGGTCAGCTACGGCTGGTCCCCCGACTCGCGCTGGCTGGCCTACGAGAAGAGCCACCCGAACCGGATGCCCGGCCTGGCGGTCTACTCCCTCGAGCAGAAGAAGAGCTTCTTCCTCGGCGACGGGATGACGATGGACGGCGACCCCACCTTCTCGGCCGACGGCAAGTACCTGTTCTTCACCAGCCTGCGCGACTTCAACCTCGTCACCAGCGCCTTCGAGTTCGACTATCTCTATCGCAACGCGGGTCGCGTCTTCGCCGCCGCGCTCGACCCGGCCGCCGAGCCGCTCTTCCCGCTCAAGTCCGACGAAGAGAAGGGCAAGCCGGAGGAACCGAAGAAGGACGCCGCCGGGAAGCAGTCCGACGCCGTAGGGGCCGGCCTCAGTGCCGGCCCGAAGCAGGCCGAAGCCGTAGGGGCCGGCCTCAGTGCCGGCCCGAAGCAGTCCGACGCGAAACCGCCCCCCACCACGATCGTCCCCGACGGCTTCGTCGCCCGCACGGTCGCGCTCCCCGGCCTGCCGGCCGGCGAGTACGGCAACCTCACCGCCGTCCCCGGCTTCGTCTACTACGTCCGCAACGGCGAGGCGGGCGCGCGCGCGCTTTACCGCTTCGACCTCAAGGAGCGCAAGGAGGAGAAGGTCCTCGACAACTCGGGCGGGTACCTGCTCACGGCCGACGGCAAGAAGCTGCTCTACCGCCAGGGCCCGAGCTGGGGCCTCACCGACGCGAAGCCCGGCCTGACCGGCAGCGAAGGGAAGCTCGACCTCTCCGGCCTGCGGATGAAGCTCGACCCGCGGGCCGAGTGGCAGCAGATGTTCACCGACGGCTGGCGCATCACCCGCGACTGGTTCTACGACCCGGCCATGCACGGCTACGACTGGAAGGCGCTCTACGAGCGCTACAACGCGCTCGTTCCGTACGTCGCGCACCGCGCCGAAGTCGACTGGCTGCTGGGCGAGATGATGAGCGAGCTGGAGGCCGGCCACACCTACGTCGCCCCCGGGGACGAGCCCGCGGTCGAGCGGATCGAGGGCGGGATGCTCGGGGCCGAGCTGTTCGCCGACCCCTCCGGCCGCTACCGGATCGAGAAGATCTACGCGGGCGAGAACTGGGACGAAGCGTGGCGCGGCCCGCTCTCCGAACCGGGCGTCAACGTCAAGGAGGGGGAGTTCCTGGTCGCGATCGACGGCGTCGACCTGACGACGGCCGACAACCCCTACCGCCTGCTCGAGGCAAAGGCCGGCAAGCCGGTCGTGCTGACCGTCAACGGCAAGCCGTCGCCCGAGGGGGCGCGTCAAGTCACGATCCGGACGATCGACAGCGAACTGAACCTGCGCTACCTCGACTGGGTCCGTTCGCGGATGGCGCTGGCGGACAAGCTCTCGGGCGGCAAGGTCGGCTACATCCACCTCCCCAACACCGCCGGCGAGGGGAACCGGATGCTGCAGAAGATGTTCTACGCGCAGGTCGACAAGCCGGCGCTGATCATCGACGACCGCTACAACGGCGGCGGCTTCATCCCGGTGCGGATGATCGACTACCTCGAGCGCAACACGATGGCCTGGTGGGCTCGACGCAACGTCGAGGCGATGCGCTCGCCGGCCTTCGCCCACGACGGCCCGAAGGCGATGCTGATGAACGGCTACTCGTCGTCGGGCGGCGACGCGCTCCCCTACTGGTTCAAGGCCCGGGGCCTGGGGCCGCTGATCGGCACCCGGACCTGGGGCGGGCTGATCGGCCTGTCCGGGGGCCCGGCGCTGGTCGACGGCGGGGCGGTGCAGGTGCCGGCCTTCCGGATCTACGACGCATCCGGCCAGTGGATCGTCGAGAACGAGGGCGTGGTGCCCGACATCGACGTCGTCGACCTGCCCGAGGTGATGATGCAGGGGGGCGATCCGTCGGTGGAGAAGGCGGTCGAGGTGCTGATGAAGGAGCTGGCGAAGAACCCGCCGCACGAGCCGCAGCAGCCGGTGCCGCCGAACCTCGCGCCGCCCGCGCTCGCGCGGCCGAAGTAGGCGGGAGAGCTCGTGCGCCGCGCCGCACTGCCGGCGGATCCCGCGCGCCACCGGCCGCTCCGGCTCGCGGTCGTCGCCGTCGCCCTGCTCGCCGGGGCGGCGGCCCACGCCGCGGACCGCACCGAGGGGAAGATGTTCGCGACCCGCTCGGTCGTCTACGCCCGCCACGGGATGGTCGCCTCGGCGCACCCGCTCGCCTCGCAGGCCGGGATCGAGATCCTGAGAAAGGGCGGCAGCGCGGCCGACGCCGCGATCGCCGTCAACGCCGCGCTGGCGGTGCTGGAGCCGGTCTCGTGCGGCCCGGGGGGCGACCTGTTCGCGCTCGCCTGGGACGCGAAGCAGGGGAAGCTGCTCGGACTCAACGCCTCCGGTCCGGCACCGAAGGGTCTGACGCGCGACAAGGTCCCGCCCGAGAAGGACGGGACGATCCCGCTCTACAGCCCCTACGCCTGGACGGTGCCGGGGGCGATGGACGGCTGGTTCGAGCTGCACGCGAAGCTCGGCCGGCTGCCGCTGGCCGAGGTCCTCGCCCCGGCGATCCGGCTGGCACGCGAGGGGGCGCCGGTCCCGCAGTCGATCGCGGCGGCCTGGGAGCGCGGCGCTCGCGCCTTCAAGGAGAAGCCGGGCTTCGCGGCGGTCTTCCTGCCGAACGGTCGGGCGCCGAAGGAAGGCGAGATCTTCGCGAACGCGGCGCTGGCGCGAACGCTCGAGACGCTGGCGAAGGACGGCCGCACGGCGATCCAGGACGGGCCGGTCGCGCAGGCGATCGTGCGCTACTCGGCCGCGAACGGCGGCTTCTTCACGCTCGATGATTTCAGGTCGTACCGCGCGAGCTGGGTCGAACCGATCTCCTCGACGTATCGCGGCGTGACGGTCTACGAGCTGCCCCCCAACGGGCAGGGGCTGGCCGCGCTCGAGATGCTGAACATCCTCGAGACCTTCGACCTCGCCGCGCTCGGGCGCGAGTCCCCCGACTTCTGGCACCTGCTGGTCGAGGCCAAGAAGCTGGCCTTTGCGGACCGCGCGCGCTGGTACGCCGACCCGGCGTTCGAGACCGTCCCCGTCGCGGGCCTGCTCGACAAGGGGTACGCGGCGGCGCGCGCGAAGCTGATCGATCGGGCCCGAGCCGCGCGCACCGTCGCGCCCGGCGACCCGCCGGAGCTGCAGCGCGGCGACACGACCTACCTCGCCGTCGCCGACGCCGACGGCAACATGGTCTCGCTGATCCAGAGCAACTACACCGGCTTCGGCTCCGGCTACGCGATCCCCGAGCTGGGCTTCGGCCTCCACAGCCGCGGCGCGCAGTTCTCGCTCGATCCGCAGCACCCCAACCGGCTCGAGCCCGGAAAGCGGCCGTTCCACACGATCATCCCGGCCTTCCTGGCGAAGGACGGCAAGCCCTGGTGCGCCTTCGGCGTGATGGGCGGCGCGACGCAGCCGCAGGGCCACGTCCAGGTCGTCGTCAATCTCGTCGATTTCGGGATGAACCTCCAGGAGGCCGGCGACGCGCCGCGCTTCGTGCACGACGGCTCGCAGGAGCCGACCGGCACGCCGATGCCGGACGGCGGGCAGCTGGCGCTCGAAAGCGGCATTCCGCCCGAGGTGCTGCGCGAGCTGGCGCGGCGCGGCCACCGGCTGGTCGCGCTGCCGGGCCAGTACGGCGGCTACCAGGCGGTCTGCATCGACCCCGCGACGGGCGTGCGCGCGGGCGCCTCGGAGTCGCGCAAGGACGGCGCGGCGATCGGCTACTGATGAACCCCTGGCGCGGCGTCGCCGGCCTGCCACGCGAGGTCTGGGCCCTGGCCGCGACGACCTTCGTCAATCGCGTCGGGACGATGGTCATTCCGTTCCTGGTGCTCTACCTCACCGGGCCGCTCGGCTTCTCGACCGCCTTCGCCGGCGCGGTGGTCGGGATCTTCGGCGCCACCTCGATCGTCGCGGCGCCGATCTCCGGCCGGCTGGCCGACCGCTACGGCGCGACGCGGGTGATGACCGTCTCGCTCGTGCTCTCGGCGGCGGTGCTGGCCTTCTACCCGCTGGTGCGCGGCGTCGCCCCGATCGTCGCCGCGACCGTGCTGTTCGCCGCGGTCTCGGAGGCCTACCGGCCGGCCAGCCTGTCGGCCGTCTCGCTCGCCGCGGGACCCGAGCAGCGCAAGGCGGCCTTCGCACTCAACCGGCTGGCGATCAACCTCGGGATGAGCGTCGGGCCGGCGCTGGGAGGCTTCCTCGCCGCGTGGTCCTTCAGCGCGCTCTTCTGGGTCGACGGCGCGTCGTCGCTGGCGGCGGCCGCAGTGCTGGCCTGGGTCCCGGCGGGTGCGGTGAGAAGGGAAACGGGCGCTCCGGTCCCGGCTCCCGCTCCCGTTCCCTCCACGACCGGAGCGGGGAACGGGGCGCCGCGCCCTTCCCTGCTCGGGGAAGCGTGGCGCGACCGGCGCCTGCTCTACTTCCTCGCCGCCTCCCTGCCGGCGCTGGTCGTCTTCTTCCAGCTGACCGCTTCGCTGCCGCTGTTCCTGGTGCGCGACCTCGGCTTCTCGGCCGCGTTCTACGGCGCGCTGTTCACGCTCAACACGCTGATCATCGTCGCGGTCGAGGTGCCTCTCAACGTAGCGATGGCGCGCTGGCCGGCCGGACGCCAGCTGGCGCTCGGCGCGGCCCTGGTCGGCGCCGGCTTCGGCGCGATGGCGCTGACCGGCAGCCGGACCGGGATCGCGGCGACGGTGGTGATCTGGACCTTCGGGGAGATGATCCTGCTGCCGGGGATGGCGGCCTACGTCGGCGACATCGCACCCGAGTCGCGCAGCGGCGAGTACATGGGGCTGTTCACGATGACCTTCGGCTTCGCCCTGGTCCTGGCCCCGCCGCTCGGGACGTTCCTGCTCGAGCGATTCGGCGGCGGCGTGCTGTGGCCGGCGATGGCGGGGCTGGGGCTCGTCTCGGCGGCGCTGCTGGCACGGTCGAGATGAGCTAGTCCTGCTTCCTGGCGGGCGTTGCGGCGGCTTCGGCGGCGGCCTCGGCCGCCTCTTTCTGGGCCCGCGCCCAGGACTGCTGCGCGTCCTCCTCGCCACGCTTGCGCTGCTCGTCCGTCAGCTCCGAGTGCTTCTGGCAGTCGTCGATCAGCGCCTCTCCCTGGGCCGAATCGACGAGCTCGACGGCGGTGCGCGCCTTGACCCACCCGGGGACCGTCTTCTGCCGGAAGTAGTAGGTCTTGCCGGCTTCGACTTCCATCTCGGGGACGGCGTTCACGTTCTCCGCCTTCGACCAGAAGATGTACTTGCCCGGCGGCAGGTAGGCCCAGAAATAGCCGTTCCCGTGGTTCATGCCGAGGAACTGCTCGTTCGCGAAGAAGTACATCGGGACCGCGAACCCCATCCCTGCCGGCCGGGCGACGTAGATCAGCGCCGCGTCGGGCTTGACCTCGGCGCGGGGCAGCTTCTCGTCCTTCTCCGCGGCGATGGCGGGCGGCAGCGGGGCGAGCAGTGCAAGGCCCAGGACTGCGGACGACACCAGGAGCGCTTCTCGTTTCATCGACCAGCCCTCCTCACTCGCGATAGTACCACCCCGCCACCACCGTCGCGGCGATCGCGCCGATCCACAGCTCGAGCATCCACCAGAGCGGGAAGCTGCGCGGCGCCGGCGACCAGGTCGCCGTCGCGAAAGCGAGCGGGAAACCGGCCGCGAAGCCGACCATCACGCCCAGCCGGAGCGCGGTCCCGAACCCGGGTCCCCAGCCCTCGCGCACCGCGGCGTAGAGCGCGGCGCAGATCAGCGCCAGCACCAGCTCGATCACGATCCAGGCGACGGGAAAGAAGCTGTAGCGCGGCTGCTGCAGGAAGTAACCGGCCTGCTGCGCCTCGGGATACTTGCTGCCGAGCACCGCGAGGTTGATCACGAGGCCCCACAGAAAGAAGACGATTCCGCCGAGCACACCCCCGACGACGACCCGCTGCGTGTTGATCTGCTTCATCATGCCCTCCCTCTCCTCGTGATCCTGTCCAGGAAACCGGCGAAGCGCGCGTGCAGCGCCTCGCCTCCCGCTTCCCAGAGATCGATGTGGCCGCCGCCCGGGACCGCGACGAACTCCTTCTCCCCCGATCCCGCCGCCGCGAATACAGCCCGCCCGCACGCGATCGGGACCGAGAGGTCCGCGTCGCCGTGCAGCACCAGCAGCGGCGCCCGGACCCGCGGTGCGAGCAGCACCGGCTGATCCTCGCGCGCGGCGACCTCCGGGGCCGGCGCGAGGCGCGCGATCCTCCGCAGGTACCACGGCAGCAGGCTGGTCAGGTGCGGGACGACCTCGGCGGCGGCGTCGGGCGGGCTCTGCAGGACGATCCCCGCCACTTCGCGCGCGCCGGCGACCGTCAGCGCGGGGCACGACCCGAGCGAGAAGCCGTAGACCAGGATCGGCCTGCCCGCGATCTCGGGCCGCGCGGCGACCGCGTCGAAGATCGCGACGCCGTCGCCGATCACCGCATCCAGCGAGGCCTCGCCGTCGCTCGGGCCGAAGCCGCGGTAGTTCACGGCGTAGACATCGAACGGGTGCTGGCGCGCCAGCCAGAGGATGCCGGCGTCCGGCCCGACGATCTCGCCGTTGCCGCCGAAGTAGAGCACCGCGAGCCGGGCATCCGGGCGCCGGACGGTGACGCCGCGCAGCGTCACGCCGGGGGCCACCGGGACCTCGAGCCGCACGTCCGTCCGGCGCCGGCCCGGCCTTGATCCGCGCGCCCGGCATGAGGTGCTCTTCGCGCAGCACGATGACCGGTCCCGCCGCCCGCAGGGCAGCGCTGACGCGGCCTCCGTTCTTCGCGCGCGCTTTCGCACCCTCTCGCACGGCCGGTCTCCCCCGCCTCCCTCCGGGAGCGGGAGGCGATCCTACACCGGCGCGCGTCGTTTGCGGGAAGGCCGCGTGCCCTCTACCCTCCCCCGATGCCCCGAACCTCCCCGGCGCTTCGCGCAGTTCTCGTCCTCGCCGTGTCGTTCCTGACCGCGGGAGCCCTCGCCATGGCCACCGAGTCCAACTACGCGCCGACCGAGGTCGACGTCATCGAGATCAAGGAGCTTCCAGCGGCCCGGGTCATGGAAGCGGTGGGCGGCTCCGACTACTTCGAGGGTCGGAACGGGCCATTCATGACGCTGTTCGACTACATCCGCACCAACGACCTCGCGATGACCGTCCCGGTCGAGGCCGACCCGCGCCCGGCGCGGATGCGATTCTTCGTCGAGCGCGACCGCACCGGCGAGCTCCCGACCGGAGAGGGCGGCGTGAAGGTGTACGAGCGTCCCGCGCAGCAGGTCGTCTCGATCGGCCAGCGCGGCGCCTACTCGCGCGAAAGCTACGACGAGGGGCTGGCGAAGCTGCGGGCCTGGCTGGCCGCGCATCCGGAGTACGCGGCGTCCGGAGAACCCTATGCCGTCTACTGGGACGGGCCGTTCAAGCCGTGGTTCCTCAAGCGCGCCGAGGTGCACATCCCGGTGACGCCGGTACGGCAGGGATCCGCGCCGTGACTCGAGGAGGAATCGTGCGCATCGTTCCCTTGCTCCTGGCGGTCACTTTCTGGCCCGCGCTGCTCGCGCACTTCCGCGTGATCGACGGGACCGGGGCTCCGCCGCTGGACGATCGCAACGTGATCGTCGAGAACGGGAAGATCGCGGCGATCGTCTAGTCGATCCCGAACCCGGCCATCTGGCCCGGGTCTCCCATGAGCCAGAGCCCGTACTCGCCGGGCTTGAGCTCCTTCTTCGGCTTGTACTCCCAGACGCCGGCTTCCTTCTCGACGATCTCGCACTCGACCAGGTTGTCCTTGTCGGGCGCGTTCATCCGCTTGTTTGCCCACCATCCCATGTTGCCGAGCTTGACCGAACGCACGTCGTCACCTTCGTCCGGCTTGGCAGTGACGAGGAAATACCGGCCCTTCGGGGGCCGCGCGGTGTAGATCCGGAGGCTCGGTTGGCGGCCCGTCGTGCGCACCGTGGCCTTCAGCCCCTCGAAGTTGCTGAAGATGAGGACGGTGACGAAGGCATAGGTCGAACTGACCGTCCCCGGCACCATGTCCAGCTCGGTCTCGCCCCCATCCGGGGCGACGAGAAAGATGCTCCCCTCCAGGGGCCTCGCGGGCGCCGGCGCGGCCGCGGGCGGAGGAGCGGCCGGCGCGGTGGCCTTCCTGAGCATCGCGGCGATCACGTCGTTCCCGACACCGTCGGCCTTGAGGCGTTCGAGATCCGGGACGTCCAGCTGGAAATCGATCGCCGCCGACTGCTCGATCTTCGCGATGATCACGGCGTCGCCGAGGCCCAGCTTCGCCATCTGCACGACGTCGTCGTTGGTCAGGGGTTTCTGCCCCTCCGTCTGCGCGACGGCGAAGGAGCCGGCGGCCGCGACGACACCGAGAGCCAGGCCCACCAGCAGGGAACGGAGGCAGGAGCGCGAACGGATCATCACTGGTCCTCCCCTCGATACGGACGGTGCCTGGAGCTTACTCCCGTTTCGAAGGCGAGGACCGGGTGCCGGAGGTCCCGCCGGCTCTCCCCACCCCGACCCGTCGATCGCGACCTCTCCGTCGCTCTCGAGTCGCCTACCCGGGCGTCCCGACCTTCGGAGGTGGGCGCGAAAGCCGAGGACGTCCCCGAAGCGTTGCGCGAATGTGCCCTGTCGTACGAGGCCGACTCCTAACGCACCAGCAGCATCCCGATCACGACCGCCGCCGCGATCACCGCCGTCGCCAGCGCGATCTTGCGCTTGAGCGGCGCGGCCCCGAGCGCCAGCACGTAGCCCCCCTTGACCAGCGTGTTGGACAGGGCCCCGATCGCGATCGCCAGCGCCGCTGTCCGCCCGTCGCCGCTCTCCCCGGCGTACCTCGTCATCGAGAGCGTGATCGCGTCGACGTCGGTCAGGCCGGCCAGGGCCGCGACGGCGTAGAAGCCCTTTCCCGGCGCGTGGAGCTCGACCAGCCGGACCACCAGCAGCACGGCCGCGAAGAAGAGCGCGAACTTGACCGCCTCGGTCAGGCTGAAGGGGTTCTTCAGGACCAGTTCCTTGGAGTGCGCCTGCCCCTCGGCAGCACTCTGCCGCCAGGCCAGCGCGATCATCGCCAGCGTCGCCACCGCGGCGGCGACGAAGGGCGGGAGGACCGTGACGACGAACGACGCGTCGACGATCGCGACCAGCGCCACGACCCGGAGCGCCATCACGAACCAGGCGATCAGGATCCCCAGCGAGAGCGTCGAGGCCTGGTGCGGCTCGTCGCGGCTCTGCCGGGCGAAGGTCAGCGTCACGGCGGTCGACGAGACGAGGCCGCCGGCCAGCGCGGTGATCGCGGTGCCGCGCTCGGAGCCGAGCCACCGCACCGCGACGTAGCCGACCAGCGAGATCGACGGAGATCAGCACGACCAGCAGCCAGAGCTTCTAGCGGGTTGATCGCGCCCCACGGGTCGATCGCCCGGTCCGGGAGCAGCGGCAGCACGATGAACGACGCGACCAGCAGCTTGACCCCGGCGTAGATGTCGTCGGTCCCGATCTTCGCCACCAGCCGGTGCAGCGGCTCCTTGAAGGCGAGCACCGCGGAGGTGGCGATGCCGAGCGCCACCGCGATCTCCGGGTGGCCGAGCAGGCAGACCCCGCCCAGCAGGCAGACGACGACCGCCGCGACCTCCGTGGTCATGCCGTAGAAGCGCGGGTTGCGCAGGCCCTGGATCGCGTAGCCGGCGACCACGCCGAGCGCGACCGCGAGCAGCGCCGCGATCAGGATCCAGGGCGAGCCGAGGACCTGCGTCAGCCAGCCGCCGACGGCCCCGGTCATCGCGATCAGGATGAAGGTCCGCAGCCCGCCGACGCCAATGTCCCCCTCGATCTCCTTCTTCTTCTCGCGCTCGAGCCCGACCAGCGCGCCGATCGCCAGGGCGATCGCGAAGTTGCGGATGACGAGCAGGTCGAGCATGTCGCCCACGGCTCGTGGCTCCTTCCCGCGCCCGTGCAGGGAGCGGGGTCCCGGGACGATTCTAGTCCCTTGGCCGCGGCCGGGTTCCGGCCGAGCCCCAGGGAATCAGCCGCAGGTCCCGCACCGCCACCGCGTAGAGCGCGGGCACGATCGCGAAGGTGACCAGCGTCGCCAGCGTCAGCCCGCCCATCTGCGCGTAGCAGAGCGGCTGCCAGAGCGGGCCGCCGCGGCGCGCCAGCGGCACCAGCGCGATCACGGTCGCCGCGACCGTGACGACCACCGGCCGCGCCCGCGACCGGACCGCATCGACCAGCGCCGGCACCAGCGCCCGGCCCTCGGCCTCCAGCACCTCGACCCGGTCGAACAGCACGATGACGTGGCTGACGATCACGCCGATCAGGCTGGCCAGGCCGAGGAAGGCCATGAAGCCGAACGGTGCGCCGGCGACCCGCAGCGCGACGAGCGCGCCGGCGACGCCGAAGGGGATCGTGGCGAAGACGAGCAGCGGCTTGCGCGCGCTGCGGAACTGGACCGCCAGCGCGAGCGCGATCAGCAGCACCGAGACGGCCAGCGCCCGGCCCAGCTGCCTGAAGCCGCGCGCCTGCTCCTCGGCCTCGCCGCCGAACTCGAGCCGGTAGCCTTCCGGGAGCGACCGCTCGAGCGCGTCGAGCGCCGGCCGCGCCGCGGCCAGCAACTCCGACGGGAAGAGCCCCGGCGCGGGGAAGGCCGCCACGGTGACGACCGGCCGGCCGTCGCGCCGCGCGCGCGGGAGCCCGGCCTCGGGCGCGGCCGCCGGAGCGTCCGCGGAGCCGGCGTCGACGGCCGATCCGGCCGGAGCCACGACCTTCAGCACGAGTTCCCGGCTCTCCGCTCCCTCGCCGATCGTGCCCACGGCCAGCTCGACCGGCCCGCGTCCGCGATCCGGTCCGTCGAGGATGCCCCAGTCGTCGCGCACCCCCACCGCCGCACCCGACTCCGCAAGCGCCGTCGCGGCCCGCGCGCCGAGGGCCCGGAGCGTCACGGGGTCGGGGCCCGCGATCCGCACCTGCACCGGCGGCCCGACCGGCTTGCCGATCTCCAGCTCGCGCAGGTCGACGAAGGCGCCGGGGGCCGAGGGGAGCGCGCGCCGCGCCGGCACGACGCTGCGGTCGACGGCCTCGGGGTCCTCCGCTTCGACCACGACCTGCGCGCGCCCGGGTCGCGGCAGGTCCCGGAACATCGAGAACCAGAAACGGGGGGCGGCGCGGCCGAGGAAGCTGAGCGTCGCGACCGCGTCCCCCCGCACCGCCGTCTCCGAGGCGTCCGCCAGCCCGCGCGCGGCGGTTCCGTCCGGCGCGACGATGTCGACGTAGAAGTGGCGGCTCGGGTCGCGCGGGAAGAACTGCGACCGCAGCCCCCCCAGCGCCCACGCGCAGGAAGCGACGAGCAGGAGCACCGCCGTCGCGAGCACGGCCCAGCGCCGCTCGACGATCGCCTCCACGGCATCGCCGAGCCGGCTCGAGATGCGGCTCGGCTGCATGCGCAGGCGGCCGCCCGCGCCGAGGTGGCTGGCGAAGAGCGGCACGAAGCTCATCGAGACGAATCGCGAGGCGACCAGCGACGCGGTGACGACGATCGGGATCGACCAGATGAACCGCCCGAGGAGACCGCGCACGACGAGCAGCGGGAGGTAGGCGACGACGTTGGTCAGCGTGGCGTAGAGAATCGCGCGCGACAGGTCGACCGGCCCGCGCCAGGCCGCCTCGCGCGCGGGTTCGCCGCGCTCCACGCGGCGCTGCGCGGCGTCGGCCGCCACGACGGGGTCGTCCACCAGCAGGCCGAGCGCCAGGATCAGGCTGCCGATCGAGACCTGCTGCAGGTCGACGCCGACGAGCCGCATCACGATGAACGTCAGGGCGAGCGTCACCGGGATCGCGAGCGCCAGCACCGCCGCGCTGCGCCAGCCCCGGAACCCGATCAGCGCGACCGCCACCACCAGGGCCACCGCTTCCAGCAGGCTGGACGAGAAGAGCGCGAGCGCCCCGCGCACCTCGCGCGCCTCGTCGGTCACGGCACGGACGGTCACGCCGGCCGGCAGCCCGGCGGCGGCGGCGGTCAGCACGGCTTCGACGCCCTGGCGGAACGGCCCTGCGCCGACCGAGGGGTCGCGATAGACGGCCAGCGTCGCGGCCGGGGTGCGCACCCACGCTCCGCTTGCCGGGTCGCGGCGGCCGAGCAGTTGCCGCGGTCCGCCGCCGGCATCGACGCGGAGGTCGGCGATGTCCCGCACCAGCAGCGGCGTACCGAAGGGCCCGAGCCCGATCGGCGCGTTCAGGAGTTCCTCGGCATCGCGGAACGGCAGCGCGGGCGGTTCGGCGCGGTACTCCACGACGCCGCCGGGCGCGGCCAGCCCGCGCTCGACGAGCAGGTCGCGGATCGCGGGCTCCGGGAGGCCCAGCGCGACGCGGCGCTCCGGGTCGATCTCCAGCAGCAGCCGTTCGCCCCGGGCGCCGCTGCGCTCGACGCGGGCCACCCCGGGGACCTTCGCCAGCGCTCCCGCCAGCTCCCGCGCGGCCGCGTCGATCGCGCGCTCCCCCGCGGGGCCCGCGGGCCCCGCGACCGCGAGCAGCAGCGAAGCGGATTCCCCCGAGTCCAGCGCGATGAAGAGCGGTCCGGCGCCGGGCGGCAGCCCCTGGGTTCGCGCGACGCGTTCCCGGATCCGGGCCAGGCTCTGCGGCGGCGGCCCCCCGTTCTCGTCCAGTTCCGCCTCCAGGACGACCAGCCCGGGCCGGATGGCGCTCCGGACCACCGCGACCTCCGGGTCGGCTCCCAGCGCGACCTCGAGGGGCGCGGCGACCTCGGCCTCGACCTCCTCCACCGGGTGCCCGGGCCACGGGGCGACCAGGATCGCGATGCCGGCCTTGATCGCCGGGTTCTTCCGGCGCGGCATGTCCAGGAAGGCCCACGTTCCGGCGACCAGGCTGAGGGCGAACAGGCCCCAGGCCACGCCCCGGTGCTCCACGAAGAACCGCGGCAGGCGGGCGCCCGGAGGCAGGGGGGGGCGGGACATCGGTACCAGCATACGGAAGAGCGGCGGCAAGCCGAACCGGGCTTACGGTTTAGGGTCGCTCCCTCCGTATCGACACCGCGGCCACGCTTTGCTATAAGGCAAGGTCCCTCGCAGAAAACCGCTGTTTTCGCCTTCCCGCAGGAGAGGATGGTCATGAGCTTTGTCCGTGCGAACACCCCCACCCCGGCCGGCTCCCGCGCCCGCGGCAGCCGCCTCCGCTTCGCCGTGTCGGTCGTGCTGCTGGCGCTCTTCGCCTGCGCCCTCGCCGCTCCGGCCCTCGCCTCGGAGACCGGAGACGCACCGTCCCGGCGGCGAGGTGAACCTCAAGCTGCCCAACCTCTACGACCCCGCGGCCCAGTTCCTCGGCTTCACCGGCCACCAGATCCTGCTGGTCGGCCTCGTGGTCTGCGTGCTGGGCCTGCTGTTCGGCGCCTGGACCTACGCCGGGGTCAAGAAGCTCCCCGTCCACCGCTCGATGGCCGAGGTCTCGGCGCTGATCTACGAGACCTGCAAGGCCTACCTGATCCAGCAGGGGAAGTTCCTGATGATCCTGCTCGCGTTCATCGCGTCGGTGATCGTCTTCTACTTCTGGCTGACGGGGCTCGAGGCCTGGAAGATCGCGGTCATCCTGGTCTTCAGCCTGATCGGCATGGCGGGCAGCTACTCCGTGGCCTGGTACGGGATCCGGATCAACACGCTGGCCAACTCCCGCACCGCCTTCGCCGCGCTGCGCGGCGAGGCCTTCGGCGTCTACGAGATCCCGCTGCGCTCCGGGATGAGCGTCGGGATGATGCTGATCTCGGTCGAGCTGCTGTTCATGCTGGTCATCCTGCTGTTCATCCCGGCCTCGGTCGCCGGCGCCTGCTTCCTGGGCTTCGCGATCGGCGAGTCGCTGGGCGCGGCCGCGCTGCGGATCGCCGGCGGCATCTTCACCAAGATCGCCGACATCGGGTCGGACCTGATGAAGGTCGTCTTCAAGATCAAGGAAGACGACGCCCGCAACCCCGGCGTGATCGCCGACTGCACCGGCGACAACGCGGGCGACTCGGTCGGCCCGACGGCCGACGGCTTCGAGACCTACGGCGTCACCGGCGTGGCGCTGATCTCCTTCATCGTGCTGGCGGTCCACGACCCGATCGTCCAGATCCAGCTGCTGACCTGGATCTTCATCATGCGCATCGTGATGGTGGTGGCCTCGGGCGTCTCCTACCTGATCAACGAGACCGTGGCCAAGGGGCGCTACAAGGACGCGCGGACCATGAATTTCGAGGGCCCGCTGACCTCCCTGGTCTGGATCACCTCGATCGTCTCGATCGCGCTGACCTACATCGTGTCGTACCTCGTGATCCCGAACATCGCCGGCAACACCGACCTGTGGTGGATGCTGTCGACCGTCATCACCTGCGGCACGCTGGCCGGAGCGGTCATCCCCGAACTGGTCAAGATCTTCACCTCGACCAAGTCCAAGCACGTGGAGGAGGTCGTGACCTCGTCCCGCGAGGGCGGGGCCTCGCTGAACATCCTGTCCGGCCTCGTCGCCGGCAACTTCAGCGCCTACTGGCTGGGGATGACGATCATGGGCCTGATGGCGATCGCCTACCTGGTCAGCACGCTGGGCCTCGGCGCCTTCATGCTGGCCCCGGCGATCTTCGCCTTCGGGCTGGTGGCGTTCGGCTTCCTCGGGATGGGCCCGGTCACGATCGCGGTCGACTCCTACGGCCCGGTCACGGACAACGCCCAGTCGGTCTTCGAGCTGTCGGTGATCGAGACGATCCCCGGGATCGAGAAGGAGATCGAGCGCGACTTCGGCTTCAAGCCCGACTTCGAGCACGCCAAGGCGCTGCTCGAGGAGAACGACGGCGCCGGCAACACCTTCAAGGCGACCGCCAAGCCGGTGCTGATCGGGACCGCGGTGGTCGGCGCGACCACGATGATCTTCTCGATCATCATGGCGCTGACCCACGGGCTCACGACCGACGTCCCGAAGCTGTCGATCCTCCACCCGCCCTTCCTGCTCGGGATCATCACCGGCGGCGCGATGATCTACTGGTTCACCGGAGCCTCGATGCAGGCCGTGACGACCGGCGCCTACCGCGCGGTGGAGTTCATCAAGGCCAACATCAAGCTGGAAGGCGTGACCAAGGCCTCGGTCGAGGACAGCAAGAAGGTCGTCACGATCTGCACCGAGTACGCGCAGAAGGGGATGTTCAACATCTTCCTCGCGGTCTTCTTCTCGACGCTGGCCTACGCCTTCGTCGAGCCGTTCTTCTTCATCGGCTACCTGGTCTCGATCGCGACCTTCGGCCTGTTCCAGGCGATCTTCATGGCCAACGCCGGCGGCGCCTGGGACAACGCCAAGAAGATCGTCGAGACCGAGCTCAAGATGAAGGGGACCGAGCTGCACGCGGCGTCGGTGGTCGGCGACACCGTCGGCGACCCCTTCAAGGACACCTCGTCGGTGGCGATGAACCCGGTGATCAAGTTCACGACGCTGTTCGGCCTGCTGGCGGTCGAACTGGGGGTCTACCTCAGCGCCGCCAACTCCGTGTCGATGACGCGGGGGCTGGCGCTGGTCTTCTTCCTGGTCGCGCTGGTCTTCGTGTGGCGCTCGTTCTACAAGATGCGGATCGAGACCGGCAAGGCCTGACGGAACGAAACCTCGGGGCCGGCCTCCGGGCCGGCCCTCTCCCCGCCCGCCGGCTGGCCCAGGCCGCCACCGGGTCGGGCAGGCGCCGGAAGCCGCCGCGGCGCGGGCCTTCCGGCGGCCGGGCGGGGGCGGAAGGGTGGCCCCGCCCGCCGGCCCGCCCGCCGGGCCCGCCAGGCGGCCTGACCGCGGGCCGGGGCGCGTACGCTGCTGCCCGCCGCCGCTTGCCTTTCACCGCCCCCGGCCACAGTTTTTCCCCAGGGGCCCGCCTTGGACGCGCTCACGAAGGACAGGATTGCGGCCGGACCGAAGCTCAATCGGCTCGTGGCCACGCTGATCTGCGGCCACACCGGTGGGCTGCCGGACGCGAGCTATCCGGCCTACAGCTCGGAGATCAAGCTGGCCTTCGAGGCGATCGACGCGTTCGCGGCCGTGCATCGCAACGTCAAGCTGACGATCGAATACCCCTTCCCCGAGGTCTGGGTGAAGCGCTCCGCCGAGCAGTTCTCGTCCGGCTGGGTTCCGGCCGCGTACATCTGCGAGGACACCCTCCCGCACGCGATCTGCCTCGCGCTGCTCAAGGCGGCCGGCGCGTTCGAGCCCGAGAGCGGGGAGAAGGGCGCAGGCTAGCGGCGTCATCCGGGTTCGAGTCGGAACCCGTCAGAGCGCGCGCTCGAGCGCCTCGGCCAGCTCGCCGTCGGTGAGCGGCAGCGGGTTCCCCTGCATGCTGCTGGCGCGCTGCGCCCGCGCGATCAGCTCGCCGAATGCATCGCGCGTCAGCCCGAACGCCGACAGCCGCGGAACCTCGAGCGCCTCGACCAGCGCGCGCAGGAACACCACCGCGCCCGTCACGACCGCGGCTGGCTCGCCGATCAGGAGCCGCGCCACCTCGTCGCAGCGGGCCCGCGCCGGCGACGCCGGGTCGCGCTCCGCCAGCGCGCGCGCGTTGACGGCCACGATCTCCGGCAGCAGCCGCGCGCAGACCACCCCGTGCGGCGCGGGAACGAGCCCGCCGAGCGGCGCGGCGAGCCCGTGGACCGCACCGAGCCGCGCGTTCGCCAGGGCAAGCCCCCCGAAGAGCGCGGCCAGCGCCATCTCCTCACGCGCCGCGAGGTCGGAGCCGTCGGCGACGGCGCGACGCAGCGCACGCGGGACGCGCGGGATCGCCTCGCGGGCCAGCGCGTCGGTGAGCGGGTTCGCGGCGTTCGAGACGAACGGCTCGACGAGCTGGGTGAGCGCGTCGAGCCCGGTCGAGGCGGTCACCGCGGGGGACGCCGGCGGCCAGCTCGGGGTCGACGATCGCGACGCGAGGGAGCATCGCTTCGTGCCGCAGGCTGACCTTGACGCCGCGCTCCGGGACCGCGAGCACCGCGTTGCGCGTCACCTCGCTCCCGGTCCCCGCGGTGGTCGGGATCGCGATCACCGGGAGCGGCGGCCGCTCGAGCGGCCGGCCCTCCCCGACGACCTCCAGGTAGCGCAGCGGATCGCCGTCGTTGGCGGCGAGCGCGGCGATCGCCTTCGCCGCGTCGAGTGCGCTGCCCCCGCCGAAGCCCAGCACGACCGTCGCGCCGTGATCGCGCGCCGCGGTCGCTCCACTCGACGCGAGCCCGACGGTCGGCTCGATCGGCACGCCGAAGAGCGCGGCCTCGACCCCCCGTTCCGCGAGCGCTGCAACCAACCGGATGGCGCGCGTGGTATCGCGCCCCGTGACGACGAGCGCGCGGCGCCCGAACGCCGCCGCCGCGGGCGCCGCCTCGGCGAGGCTGCCGCGCCCGAAGACGATCCGCCCGGCGCTGGAGAACGCGAAGCGCACGGCCCGGCCCTGACCTCCGCGGGGCGCAGGATACGCGATCGGGCCGGCATCGGTGCTAGGCTTCCGCCGTGCAGGTCGTGCCGCTCCCGGCGTTTTCCGACAACTACGTCTACGCGCTCGTGGACGGGGCGGCCCGGCGCGCCGCGGTGGTCGATCCCGGCGACGCGGCGACCGGTTCTTGCGCTGCTCGAGCGAGACGGTCTGGCCCTCGAGGCGATCCTCCTGACCCACCACCACGGCGACCACGTCGGCGGCGTCGAGGCGCTGCGGCGACGGCACCCCGCGGCCCGCGTCGCGGGGGCGGCCGCCGACCGGGCGCGGCTCCCCGCGCTGACGGAAGCGGTCCAGCGAGGGCGACCGCGTCGCGCTGCTCGGGCGCGAGGCCGTGGTGATCGAGGTCCCGGGGCACACCCGCGGCCACGTCGCCTACTTCGTGGCCGGCACGGCCGGCGGCGGCGACCTCTTCTCCGGCGACACGGTCTTCGGCGCGACGATCGGCAACCTGTTCGAGGGGACGCCGGACGAGATGTTCGACTCGCTGCAGAAGCTGCGCGCGCTCCCGCCCGCGACGCGGATCTGGTGCGCGCACGAGTACACGCTGGCCTACGTCCGCGAGGCGGCGCGCTTCGACCCCGGCAACGCGCGCCTGGTCGAGCGGCTGCGCGCGCTCGAGCGCCGCGCGGCGGCCGGCGACCCGGTCACGGTGCCGCTGACGCTCGAGGAGGAGCGCGCCACCAACCCGTTCTTCCGCTGGGACGACCCCGACATGCTCGAGCGGCTGGACGCTCCGGCCGGGCGGCCGGCGTTCCGCCGGCTCTGCGAGCTGCTGTAGGGGCCGCCCTCCGTGGCGGCCCGACGGGCGTGCGAGAGTTCAACGCCCTCCGCGGCGACCCGACGGGCGTGCGGAAGGTCAACGCCCCCCGCGGCCCCGGCCGAGGCGCGCGCGGGAAACCCCGTAGGCGACCCAGAAGGCCAGGCCGGCTGCCAGGAGCAGGGACGCCAGCGCCGGCGAGCGGCGCCAGATGAAGAACTCGAATCCCGTGCCGCTGCCCGCCACGAACGAGAACGGCAGGCCGGTGAGGAAGATCGCGAGCGCCAGCAGCCACGACTGGCGCCGCAGCTGCCGGCGCGTCGCGTCGAGCACTTCGCGCTCGTGGCCCGGTCTCGGCTGGACCGGGACCGGGCGGACGAGCTCGTCCCGCAGACGCTCGGTCTCCCGAGCCAGCTCCGGATCGCCCGCCAGGAACTCCTCGACGAGCGCGCGCGTGTCCGCGCTCGCCTCGCCCGCGAGATAGACCGGCAGGAGGTCGTTGACGACGTCCTTCGTGACCTTCATCGGCGTTCTCCGTCTCCGGCTCGCGCGCCGGCGCGCCGCCGGGCCAGCTTCAGCCGGGCGCGGTGCACCTTGACCTTCGCCGCGGTGACCGACGTGCCCAGCGTCGCGGCGATCTCCTCGTAGGGCAACTCGTGGAACGCGCGCATCAGGAGCGCGGCGCGCTCGTCCTCCGCCAGGGCGCCCAGCGCCGCGAGCACGGCGCGCAGTTCGTCGCGCCCCTCGGCGATCGCCGCCGGCCCCGGACCCGGGTCGTGCCACGCCTCGTCGTCGAGCGCCTCGTGCGGCGCGCGGCGCCGCGCCTGCAGGAACAGGTTCCGGGCGATCGTGAAGAGGTAGCCCTTCACGGTCGCGGCGTCGACCCGCGCGGCCGCGGTGAAGACGCGCACGAAGGTCTCCGACGCGATGTCCTCGGCCTCCGCGGCGTTGCCGCAGAGGTAGAGCGCGAAGCGGTACACGTCCGCCCCGTAGCGCCGGTAGAGTTCGGCCGGGTCGATCGTCGCGCTCAGACGAAGCTCCGCTTCCGCGAATACCATGCCACGGCGGCCGCGCCCACGGCGAGCGTGAAGGCGGCCGCGAGGGCCGTGGCGAGCGTCCGTTCGGAGCCGCCCTGCAGGACCCGCTTGAGGAACGCCGCGACCGCCGGGCTCCGGCTCGCCGCCAGCCCCAGCCCGTTGCCCGCGACGAGCATCGTCGCGAAGGAGGCCGCCATCGTGGCCCCGGTCGACTCGCTGGCCACGGCCACGGCGAGCGGCACGGCGACGGCCGCGAGCCAGGCGGCCACGACGAGCGCCAGCCAGCCCGCCCAGCCGGCCGCGATCGCCAGCGGCCCCGCCCCGGCTTCGCGCGCCAGGCGTGACGCGTCGACCGGCGAGAGGGCACCGATCACTCCCGCCAGCACCGCTGCCGCCGGCGCCGCGAGGACGAGCGTCGCGACGACCTTCGCCGCGGCCTGCTCGGCCGGAGTGACCGGCAGAGCGAGCAGGAACGGCAGCGTCCGGCGCTCGCGCTCACCGAGCGCGGCGACGAAGACGAGGTGGAACGCCGAGCCGATCGCCGCGCACAGCGCGAGCGAGAGGCCGACGCTGCGCGCGGGAGCCAGCGGCAGAGCCGCGAGCACGGCGGCCGCCGCGCCGGCGATCGCGTAGAGGACGACCGCCGTGCGATGGAGCGAGAGGTCCTTGCGCACGAGCCGCAGCACGCGGCGCGGGCTCACGCGGCCGCCCGCGCCGGATCCGCGAGCCGGCCGCCGTCGAGCGCCACGACGCGCCCGGCGAGCCGGGCGATCTCCTCCGGCTGGTGGGAGGTGAAGACGACCGCCGTGCCGTCCTCGCGGCGCGCCGTGCCGAGCTCCTCCGCCAGCCGGACGCGGGCCCGCGCGTCGAGCGCGGCCCCGGCCTCGTCGAGCAGCAGCAGGGCCGGGCGCCGCGCGAGCGCCAGGACCAGCTGCGCCTTGATCTGCTGGCCGCGCGAGAGCCCAGCGAGCCGCCAGGCGGGGTCGATCCCGAACGCCTCCGCGAGGCCGCGGGCCCGCGCCGCGTCCCAGCGCGGGACGAGCGAGGCGACCAGCTCGAAGTGCCAGCGCAGCGTCGCCGCCGCGTACAGGGCGGCATCCTCGGTCACGAGGGCGGTCCGCTCGCGGGCCGCGACGGCGTCCCGCGGCAGGAGCGCCCCGCCGATCCGCACCTGCCCCTGGTCGGCGCGCACGAGCCCGGCCGCCAGGCGCAGCAGGGTCGACTTGCCCGAGCCGTTGGAGCCGGCCAGCGCCATCGACTCGCCGGGCAGCACCTCGAGGTCGAGCGGTCCGAAGGTGAAGGACGGGTAGCGCCGCACGACGCCGTCGAATTGCAGGATCGGCCGCATCGGTCGAGTTCCTCCCGGCCCGCGACGCCTTCCGCGCCGGGCCTCGGAGGATCTATCCGCGAGGCCGCCCGCGGTTACACCAGTCCCGCCAACCGCCGGGCCAGGCGCGCCACCCCTTCCGCGAAGGTCGCCTCGTCGGGCAGCAGGCTGAGCACCAGCCAGCCGTCGCCGGGGAGGTCGTAGAACCAGCCCGGCTGGACCAGCACCCGCTCCTCCTCCAGCAACGCCAGCGCAAGCTCTTCGCTCGCGACGACCGCCGGGTAGCGCAGCACCGCCGACCAACCGCCCTGCGGTTCGACCAGCGTCACCGCGGACAGCGGTACGAGGACCTCCCGCAACCGCGCGAGGTGGGACCGGCAGCGCGCGAGGATCGCCTCCCGCACCGGGCGCGACGCGGCGAGCAGCTCGGCCAGCGCGGCCGCGACCGGCGTCGCGACCGAAAGGTAGTTGTCGGCCACGAACGCGAGCCGCTCGAGCGCGGCGCGGCGCGCCGGCTCGGGTCCCGAGACCTGCGTCCAGGCCAGCTTCAGCTGCGGCAGGCCGGCCGACTTCGACAGGCCGCCCAGCGTGAAGGTCAGCGCCTCCGTCGTCCCGGCGAAGCTCCGCGGCACCCGCGCCGGGTCGAGCGGGTAGTCGAGGAAGACCTCGTCCACGATCAGCGCGAGCCCGTGGCGGGCGCACCACGCGATCGTCCGCTCCGCGGCCTCGTCGTCGAGGTACGAGCCGGTCGGGTTGTTGGGATGGACCGCCACGACCGCCTTCGCTCCCGGCGGCGGCTCGGCGGGGAGCAGGGGCTGGAAGCCGTGGTCGCGGTCGAGCCGGTAGGAGACCGCGCGCACCCCTTCCAGCGCGGCGAGGTGCTCGAAGAGCGGGTAGGACGGGACCGGGACCAGCACCGCTTCGCCGGGATCGCACAGCAGCTTGAAGAGCAGCGCGTAGGCCTCGCTGGTCGACGCGGTCAGCACGATCGAGTCCGGGTCGGCCGGGCGCCCGAGGCGCGCGCATTCGCCGGCGACCGCCGCGCGCGCGGCCGGGAGGCCGCACGGGTCGGGGTCGTAGACGAGGCCGCGGGGATCGGCGAGCGGCCGCAGCAGCCCCTCCGGGTAGGCGATGCCGGCACGGGTCGGGTTCGAGAGGGTCAGGTCGAAGCGCGGCGGCAGCGCCGCCCGCCGGCGGGCCAGCCGGTTGGGGGACAGGTCGGGCGGCAACCGGCGCGAGAACATGCGCTTATGCTAGCGCCCGTGGCATCCGCGATGGACACCCTTCGCGACGCCGTGCGACGCGCGGCCGGGCCGCAGTCGTGGTCGCGCGGCGTCGAGCTCTGCCGCCGCGGCGCGGTCCAGGTCGAGGCGCGCTCGGACGAGGAGATCACGGCCCGCGTCGCGACCCGCGGCGGGCTCGTCTCGCCGCTCGTCACGCTCTTTCCGGGCGACCCCGCCTGGAGTTGCGAGTGCGACAGCCGCGCCGAGGCCTGCGAGCACGTCGCCGCGGTGCTGATCGCGCTCGGCGAGCCCGATGCAGCGGCCGGGGCCGACGACGGGGCCCCCGCGGCGCGCGGCCTCGTCGGCTACCGGCTCGCGCGCGGAGCGGGAGGGCCGGCGCTGGCGCGCGTCGTCGTCGCGGCGTGCGGCGCGGCGCGCGAGGAAACCGCTCTCGAGGTCTCGCTGGTCGCGATCGCCACCGGCCGCGTCGACGGCCCGGCCTTCATGGCGACCCCCGCCGACCTGGCCTGCGAGCAGGCGCTGGGGACCTTCCGCGCCGGGGTCGTGCCGCGCGAGCTGTGGCCGCGCCTGCTGCTCGCGCTCTCGCGCTGCCGCGACGTCCGGCTCGATGGCGCGCCGGTCACGGTCTCGGTCGAGCAGGTGACGCCGGTCGTGCGCGTCAGCGACCACGGGATGGGCTTCCGCCTGCAGCTGGTGCAGGACCCGCGCGTCGGCGAGCGCCTGGCACCGGGTGTCGTACTCTGCGGCGAGCGGCTTCACCCCTACGCGGAAGCGCCGCTCAACGCGCGCGAGCGCGAGAACCTGGCGCACGGGATGGCGGTCCCGGCCGAGCGCGCGGGCTGGCTGGTCGCGGAGCTGCTGCCGTCGCTCGCCGGGCGGCTGCCCCTGCTGATCGAGACGGCGCGCCTGCCGCAGAGCGGCCGCAGCGCGCCGCGCGCGCTGGTCGAGACGCAACGCGACGGCGACACGCTGGTGGTGCAGCCCCGGATCGTCTACGGCGACCCGCCGGTCGCGCACCTCGAGGGCGACCGGTTGCTGGTGACGGGGAGCCCCGTCCCGGTGCGCGACGAGACCGCCGAGCGGCACCTGGCACGCGAGCTTGCGGCCGCGCTCGGCGTGCGCGCCGGGGCCGAGGTGCGGCTCGACCCGCGCGAGGCGATCGCCTTCGCCGAGCGACTGCGCGCCTGGGGCGCGGCCGCCGGCGGCGCGTTCAGCGTCGCGGGAGATGCGCACGCGGAGTTCACGCTCGCGCCGCCGCTCGTGCCGCAGGTGACGCTCGACCCGGCGCGCTTCACGGTCGAGTTCCGAAGCGCCGTCGCCGGGGCCGGCGGTCGGCCCGCCGCGCGGCGGGCCGACCCGGCGCGGGTGATGGAGGCCTGGCGGGACGGCGAGCCGCTGGTCCCGCTGCTCGAGGGGGCCTTTGCCCCGCTGCCCGCCGACTGGCTGGCGCGCCACGGCAGCCTGGTCGCGGACCTGCTCGCCGCGCGCGACGAGGCGGGCCACCTGGCGCGCGCCGCGCTGCCGGCGCTGGCCCGGCTGGCCGAAGAGCTCGGCGAACCCGCGCCGCCGGAGCTGGCCGCGCTGGCACCGCTGTACGCGCCGACCGGCCCCCTTCCCCGGGCCGCGCTCCCCCAGGACCTCGCGGCGACGCTGCGCGGCTACCAGCGCGACGGGATCGACTGGCTGGTCTTCCTGCGCGCGGCGGGGCTCGGCGCGCTGCTCGCCGACGACATGGGCCTGGGCAAGACGCTCCAGGCGCTGGCCGCGCTGACGGGCCGCACGCTCGTCGTCTGCCCGGCGAGCGTGGTGCACAACTGGCTGGCCGAGGCGGCCCGCTTCCGGCCCGGCCTGCGCGCGGTCGCCTATCACGGCGCGGGCCGGTCGATCGATCGCGAAGCCGATCTCGTGGTCACGACCTACGCGATCCTGCGGCTCGACGCCGACGCGCTCGCGGCCGAGCCCTGGGACGTGGTCGTGCTGGACGAGGCCCAGGCGATCAAGAACCCCGACAGCCAGACCGCGCGCGCCGCGTACCGGCTGGCCGCACCGTTCCGGCTGGCGATGACCGGCACCCCGGTCGAGAACCGGCTCGAGGAACTCTGGAGCCTGCTGCGCTTCACCAACCCGGGCCTGCTCGGGCGCCTCGAGGCTTTCCTCGAGCGCTACGCGCGGCCGATCGCCGCCGGCGAGCCGGGCGCCGCGGCGCGGTTGCGCGCACACATCCGGCCGTTCGTCCTGCGGCGGCTCAAGCGCGACGTCGCGCCCGAGCTCCCGCCGCGGACCGAGGTCACGCTCTACTGCACCCTCGCGCCCGAGGAGCGTGCGGTCTACGACGCGATCCTGGCCGCGACGCGGGACGAGGTCGTGGCGCGGCTGCGCGCCGGGGGCAGCGCGCTCGAGGCGCTCGAGGCGCTGCTCCGGCTGCGCCAGGCGGCCTGCCACCGCGGCCTCGTGCCCGGCCACGCGGCGGAGTCGTCGTCCAAGGTGGAGCTGCTGCTCGATACGCTCGAGACGGTGCTGGCCGACGGCCACAAGGCGCTCGTCTTCTCGCAGTGGACCTCGCTGCTCGACCTGCTGACCCCGCCGCTCGAGCGCGCGGGGATCGCGCCGCTGCGCCTCGACGGCTCGACGCGCGACCGCGAGGGGGTGGTCCGCGCCTTCCAGGACGACGCGGGCCCGCCGGTGATGCTGGTCTCGCTCAAGGCCGGCGGCACCGGGATCAACCTGACCGCGGCCGATCACGTGTTCCTCTGCGACCCGTGGTGGAACCCGGCCGCGGAGGACCAGGCGGCCGACCGCGCCCACCGGATCGGGCAGGACCGGCCGGTCCTGGTGACGCGCCTGGTGGCGGAGGGGACGGTGGAGGAGCGGATTCTCGCGCTGCAGGAGAAGAAGCGGGCGCTGGCCGAGGCCGCGCTCGGGCCCGGCGGGGATCGGCCCGGAGCGGGCGCTCTGACCCGCGACGACCTGCTGGACCTGCTGCAGGGCTGAGCGGTCGGCACGGGCCGGGGCGACGGGCTATCCTCTGCGGCCAGCGGCCCGTCCGGCCGCAGCCGTCCGATCGAAGGAGAGTCCGATGACCCCGTCCCACGCCCGTTTCGTCCGCCGCACCGGCATCGGCCTTGCGCTGGCCGCGATCGCCGTCTGCGCCGCGGCAGGACCCGCCGCAGCGGCACCCCCCGCGACCGTCCCCGCGGCCGCCGCGCCGGCCGTCTCCGCGCAGGTGCAGGTCGAGAGCTTCACCCTCGACAACGGCCTGACCTTCCTGCTGGTCCGGAAGCCCGAGCTGACCACCGTCACCGCCGGCTGGGTGGCGCACGTCGGCTCCGCCAACGAGCGCCCCGGCATCACCGGCCTGACCCACCTGTTCGAGCACATGATGTTCAAGGGCTCGCGCACGATCGGAACGACCAACATCGAGCGCGACCTGCAGATCATCGGCGAGCAGGAGCAGCTGCAGGAGCAGATCCGCGCGCTCTACGCCCGGCAACAGGACCGCTGGCGCGCGGGCGAGATCGAGGATCCGTTCGACCCGGCGAGCCGCCCACCGGAGCTGGTCGAGCTGGAGAAGAAGTTCCAGGCGCTGGTCGACGAGCAGCGCGCGCTGATGGTGAAGGACGAGTTCGACAAGGTCTACACCGAGGCCGGCGGCTCCGGCATGAACGCCTTCACCAACAACGACATGACGGTCTACTTCATCACCGTGCCGGCGAACAAGCTGGAGCTCTGGTTCTGGATGGAGTCGGATCGCCTGTTCAACCTCGTGCCGCGCGAGTTCTACTCCGAGCGCGACGTGGTCATGGAGGAGCGCCGGCTGCGCACCGAGTCGACCCCGACCGGGAAGTTCGACGAGCAGTTCGAGTCGCTGATCTGGCAGTCGCACCCGTACGGCTGGCCGGTCGTCGGCTGGCCCTCGGACCTGAAGGTGATCTCCAAGAAGCAGGCCGAGGACTACTACAAGACCTACTACTCGCCGTCGAACATCACCGTCGCGATGGTCGGCAACTTCGACATCGGCGCAGGTCCGAGCGCTGGCCCAGAAGTACTTCGGGCGGGTCAGGGAGAAGGCCCCGGCGCCCCCGCCGGTCGTCACGCAGGAGATGCCGCAGCTGGCCGAGCAGCGGATGATCGCCGAGTGTGACTGCCAGCCGCAGGTCCAGGTCGCGTACCAGACCGTCCCCTTCATGCACAGGGACTCCTACCCGCTCGACGTGCTGGCCGGGCTGTTCAACGGACGGACCGGGCGGCTGTACAAGTCGATGGTCCTCGGGGACGGGATTGCGACCTCGGCCAGCGCGGGCCAGGACTCGCGCAAGTGGGCCGGCGTCTTCACCTTCTCCGCCGAGACCAAGGGCGACGCGACGCCCGAGGACCTCGAGCAGGCGTGGTACGCGGAGGTGAAGAAGATCCAGGAGCAGCCGGTCCCGGCCGAGGAGCTGCAGAAGGTCAAGAACCAGATCGCGGCCGACGCCTTCCGGCGGCTGGAGAATCCGTTCTTCCTGATGGTCCAGCTGCTCTACTACGAGGGGCTGGGCGACTGGCGCTACCTCAACGGCTGGGCCGACCGCACGCTGGCCGTCACGGCGGACGACGTGAAGCGCGTCGCCACGACGTACCTCACGAAGGAGAACCGGACCGCCGGCGTCTACACCCGCAAAGCCGGAAGCACGGCCGAGCCGATCCCGCCGGAGCTCGCGGGGCTGCCGCCGGAGGTCCAGCAGGGGATCATGGGACAGGTCAAGAAGGTCAAGGCCGAGACCGACGCGGCGCGCCTGGAGCAGGCGCTGGCGCAGGTCCAGCAGCAGGCCGGCCAGGTGCCGCCCGAGTTCAAGAAGGCCCTGGAGTACATGCAGCAGGCGATCGAGGGCCGTCTCGCGGAACTCAAGGCGGCGGGAGGTGTCCAGTGAGGACGACGACGAAGATCCTGGCCGCGAGTGCCGCGGTCGCCGCCCTGGTGGTCCCTGCCGCACCGGCCCAGTCGACGGAGGTCGCCCGGCACCCCCGTGATCTCAAGTACGGGCCGCTCAAGTTCGAAACGCCCGATCCCGCCAAGTACAGCTACAAGCTGAAGAACGGCCTCTCGGCCTGGGTCGCCGAGGACTTCTCGCTGCCGCTCGTGAGCGTCTCGATCAAGGTCCGTGCGGGGCAGTTCCTGGCGCCCGACCGGCCGGGGCTGGCCGGCATGACCGGCTCGATGATGCGCAAGGGGGGCGCCGGCGACCTCACCGCCGAGCAGTTCGACGAGCGCGCCGACTTCCTGGCCGCCGAGATCGGCAGCTTCGCCGGCGAGACCGAGGCCGGCGTCAGCATGAACTGCATCGTCCCCCAGCTCGACGCCTGCCTCGACCTGATGTTCTCGATGCTCCGGACGCCGCGCTTCCAGGCGGACCGGATCACGGTCGAGAAGGACCAGGTCCTGGAGTCGATGAAACAGCGCAACGACGACGCCCAGACGATCCTCTCGCGCGAGTGGGGCTGGCTGCTGTACGGCGACAAGGCGTTCACGGCGCGCAAGGCCACGAAGGCGGAGCTCGACGCCGTCACGCGCGAGGACCTGGTCGCGTTCCACCGGCAGTGGTGGCGCCCCGAACCGGGGAACATGATCGTCACCGCGTCCGGCGCCGTGAAGGCGAAGGAGATCATCGCCAAGCTCGACCAGCGCTTCGCCGGCTGGGCGCCGACCGGCCCGAAGGTGCCGTGGCCGCCGGCGCTTCCGGCCCACGCCTTCAAGCCCGGGCTGTATCACGTCGAGAAGGACATCCCGCAGGCCAAGGTGCTGATCGGCCAGCGCGCCATCCAGTGGGACCCCAAGTGGGAGAACCCCGACGCCTACGCGCTGCAGGTGATGAACGACATCCTCGGGGGCGGCGGCTTCACCTCGCGGATCACGAAGCGGGTGCGCTCCGACGAGGGCCTGGCCTACAGCGCGGGCTCGTCGCTGGGGATCGGCAACTTCTGGCCCGGGTCCTTTTCGGTCTTCTTCCAGACCAAGAGCCCGACCGTGGCCTACGCCTCGAAGATCGCACTCGACGAGGTCCGATCGGTGCAGGAGAAGGGGGTCACCGCCGAGGAGATGGCGACCAGCAAGAACCAGTTCATCGAGACCTTCCCGCAGAGCTTCGAGTCGCCCGCCGACATCGTCGGGATCTTCGCGGCCGACGAGTTCATCGGCCGCCCGCACGCCTACTGGTCGAAATACCGCGAGGCGATCGGCAAGGTGACCGCGGCCGACGTGCAGCGGGTGGCCAGGCAGTACCTGAAGCCCGAGGAGATGGCCTTCCTCGTCGTCGGCAAGTGGGCCGACATCGAGAAGGGCGACCCCGACGGCAAGGCCTCGATGCAGCAGTTCTTCGGCGGCAAGGCGACCGCGCTCCCGCTGCGCGACCCGCTCACGCTGCAGCCCCAGAAATAACCGCAGGGGCCGGCCTTCGTGCCGGCCCGCACCACCCCATCCACCGCAGGGGCCGGCCTCCGTGCCGGCCCCTACGATTCCCCGCGCGAGACGACGACGGCGACGGCCAGGTCGCCCGTGACGTTGAGCGTCGTGCGGCACATGTCGAGAAAGCGGTCGACCCCCAGGATCACGCCGATCCCCTCGGGCGGGACCCCGACCATCCCCAGGATCATCGCCACGACCGGCAGCGAGCCGGCGGGAACCCCCGCCGTTCCGATCCCCCCGAGGATCGCGACGAAGCTGACCAGCACCTGCTGCGCCAGCGTCAGCTCGACGCCGTAGAACTGGGCCAGGAACAGCACCGTCACCCCCTCGTACAGTGCGGTGCCGTTCTGGTTGGCGGTCGAGCCGATCGTCAGCACGAAACGGCTGACCCGCGCCGGGAGGTGCAGCTCGGACTCCGCGACCCGCAGCGCGGTCGGCAGGGTGGCATTGCTCGAGGCGGTCGAGAAGGCGGTCAGCATCGCCTCCTCGCTCCCCTTGAAGAAGGCCCGCGGGCTCATCCCGCCGCCGAACCGGACCATCAGGGAGTAGACGACGAACAGCTGGAGCGCCAGCGCCAGCACGACCACCCCGACGTACCGCGCCAGCTGCCCGAGGACCGCGTACCCCAGCTGGGCCGCCAGCACGAACAGCAGCGCCGCCACGCCGTACGGCGCGAGCCGGATGACCCAGCCGATCAGGGTCATCGTCACGTCGTAGAGCCCCTGGATCACCTCGAGCAGGCGCCGCGCCCCGTCGCTCTTCACCGCGGACAGGCCGATGCCGAACAGCAGCGCGAAGACCATCACCGCGAGCATGTCGCCGTTGGCCGCCGCCCGGAGCGGGTTGTCGGGGACCATCTGGACCAGCAGGTCGAGACCGCCGCGTGCGCCGGTCGCCGCGGGGAGCGCTGCGCTGCGCTGGGCGGCGTCCGCGAGCAGCCGCGCGCGGGTCTCCTCCGGGAGTCCGGCTCCCGGCTGCAGCAGGTTGACGAGCGTGACGCCGATCGCCACCGCGATCGTCGAGGCGACGACCGTCACCGCGAGCGTCTTCAGCCCGACGCGGCCGACGTGCCGCACGTCGCCGAGCTCGGCCACGCCGAGCACGAGCGACGAAAAGACGAGCGGCAGGACGAGCATGAAGAGCAGCCGCAGGAAGACCTGGCCGGCCGGCTGGGCGACGTAGCGGATCGCCGCGTCGAGCAGCGGGGTCCCGGCGAGCAGGAGGTTCGCCGCGACCCCCAGCGCCAGCCCGATCGCGGCGCCGACGAGCATCCGGACGTGCAGCGGCAACGCCATCCCTCGCCTCCCGGCAGGCGGGGACTTTACCCCGGATCGACGACGAAGGTCACGCGATACGGCCGCGCACAACGACCCCCAGCTGCCGCCGGGTGCCGTTCCGCGCCCGCGTCAGTTGTGGTGGATCCTCGCGCAGGCCTCGCAGAGCCCGGTCAGCTCGACCCGGGCCCGCTCGATCGCGAACCCCTGCATCCGGACCTTGTCGACGCAGTGGTGGAACTCCGGCAGCGCCTCCACGTCGACGATCCGGTTGCAGGCGCGACAACGGGCGTGGAAGTGCTCGTCGACGCGGGACTCGAAGTGCGCCGTCCCGTCGCCTCCGGTCACCCTCTGCGCCACGCCCGACTCCACGAGCGACTCGAGCGCCTTGTACACGGTCGCCAGGCTGATCCGCGGCAGCTCCTCGCGGACCGAGTGGAAGACGTCTTCCGCCGTGGGATGACCGTGCAGCGTTTCGAGATGCTCGTAGACGGCCCGTCGCTGTCGGGTGGACCGAAACCCGGCCTGTCCGAGAACCTGATCAAACCCCAGCTCCGGCATGGGTCCTCCTCCCTGCCCGAACTGCCCCCCAGTCGGCCGGCGAGAAACCTCGCCTGAGAAGACCGTACGCCCGACTCCGGTCAGGATTCAACGCCAACAGGGGATTTTTCTTGGTTATCCGTACAGGGGGCAGCACCCCCCCCGGAGGGGTCTTACGGCGCGGAACGGTCAGTTTCCGTCGGACTTCGCGGTGAGCCGCTCCTCCTCGACCTGGAGCAGCTCCCGCTCGTCGATGTCGCCGGTCGGGTAGAGGCCCGAGAAACAGGCGTGACAGGTGTCCTCCGGCGGATCCGCGGACTCCGACCGCACCGACGCGACGAGGTCGCCCAGCTCCTGGTAGATCACCGCGTCGGCCCCGAGCAGCTCCGCGACCTGGTCGACCGTCCGGCCCCGCGCCACGAACTCCTTGCGGGTCGACATGTCGATCCCGTAGACGCAGGGGTGAAGGAGCGGCGGCGCCGTCGAGGCCAGGATCACCTTGCTGGCACCCGCCTCGCGCACCATCTCGATGATCTGCCGCGCGGTCGTCCCGCGCACGATCGAGTCGTCGACCAGCAGCACCGCCCGGCCGCGCACCTCGGACCCGATGATGTTGAGCTTGTGCCGCACCGAGCGCCGGCGCGCGGCGTCGCCCGGCATGATGAAGGTCCGGCCGACGTAGCGGTTCTTGACCAGCGCCTCGCGGAACGGCAGGTCGAGGGCGCGCGCCATCTCCAGCGCCGCCGAGCGCGACGACTCGGGCACCGGCACGACGATGTCGGCCGTGATCCCCATCTGCCGGGCCTTGGCCGCCAGTGCACGACCCATCCGCTCGCGCGCGCGGTAGACCGACACGCCGTCGAGCGTGCTGTCCGGCCGGGCGAAGTAGACGTGCTCGAAAATGCAGGGGCGGAAGGTCGCCGTCGGCGCGACGGGCTCGATCAGGACCTCGCCGTTCGCCCTCACGAACAGCGCCTCGCCGGCCCGCGGCCGGTGCTCGACCTCGTAGCCGAGGGTCTCGAGCACGACGCTCTCCGAGGCCACGGCGTAGACCGTGCGGCCGTCGCGGCGTACGCGCCGCCCGAAGCAGATCGGCTTGATGCCGAAGGGGTCGCGGAAAGCGAAGAGCCCCTCGCCCGCGATGAACCCGACGACGGAGTAGGCCCCCTTGACCTGCGCGAAGACCTCGGCCACCGCGGCCCAGTAGACCTCGGTCGAGAACGAGCCGCCCGCGCTCTGCCGCGCCAGCGCGTCGGCGAACACCGACAGGATCACCTCGACGTCGCAGCTCGACAGCAGCTGGCGCCTCACCCGCTCCTGGAGGTGGTGCTTCAGGTCGGTGTAGTTCGCGACGTTGCCGTTGTGCGCCATCGCGATCCCGAAGGGGTGCGTGGCGACGAACGGCTGCGCGTCCTCGACCGCGCCGGCACCCACGGTGGGGTAGCGCACGTGCCCGATCGCGTACTCCCCGCCCACTCCCGCCATCGTCTCGGGGGTGAAGACGTCGCGCACGAGGCCCATCGCCTTGCGCAGGTGGAACCGCCCGTTCCAGGTGACGATGCCGGCCGCGTCCTGGCCGCGATGCTGGATCGCGAGCAGGCCGTCGTGAATCTCGCGCACCGGGTCTTCGGTTCCGATGATCCCGAGGAAGCCGCACATGGGAGGGACACCTCCGGGGAGGACGTGGAGCGGTGGGACGCGGGGAGCCGCGTCAGGGGATCCAGAGGAAGTCGCCCGGGGCGCCGGAAAGCAGGAAGTCCGATTCGCGGACCGGGGCCGGGCCGTCGATGCGCACGATCGCCACCCGCTTGGTCTCCGGGAAGTAGAGCGCCGCGCGGGCGTCGTCCGGGCTGACCGCGATCTCCCGCGGTGCGGTCTCGAAGACCAGCCGCCCGGTCTCCTCGCGCGTCGCGGCGTCGAACAGGATCAGCGCCCGCGCCCCGCCGCTGGTCACGAGCGCGCGGCGGCCGCTCGCCGTGAAGGCGATCGCCTGGGGGAACGGCACCTGCCCGAAGCGCTCGACGACCGGGGCCCCCTCCGCCGGGAGCCGCACGGAGGCCAGCTGGCCGGCGGGATTGAGGGCGTACCAGGCTTCCGGCGCACCGGGGCGCGCCGCCACGGCCTCCGGGGTCGGGCCCAGCTCGACCGGCGTGGCGTGGACCGTATCCAGGATCGCGCCGGTCGGCGTGCCGCGGAACGCGACGGCGACCGCTTCGCGGCCGGAGATCGCGGCGACCTGCGTCGGCCAGCCCCAGGCAACGACGATCGAGCCGACCGGAGCCTCGTAGGGCGGCCGCAGCACGTAGACCGCGTGGTGCGCCTGGGCGCTCATCCACATCGTGCCCGTGGCGTCGAACGCCACGGCGCGCGGCGCGCAGCGCGCGCAGGCGGAGATGTCGCGCAGCTTGATCATCCGCGCCACGTCGATCTCGGCGATCGTCGAGCCGGGAATGTCCTCGACCCCGCGCGCCGCGGCGTAGAGCTTGCCCTCGTACAGCGCCAGCCCGCGCGGGCCGTGGGCGGTCGGCGCGCGTCCGACGATCTGCCCGGCGGTGTCGAGGAAGATGACCTCCGCATGATCGAGCATCGACACCGCGAGCCGCCCCGACGCAGCGGGCGCGGCCGGCGCGGGAGGCGCCGCCGCCGCCGCTTCGGCCGCCGCGGCAGGCGGCGCGCCGAGCCCACCCAGGACGGCCGCGACGAGCACGAGCGGAACGAGCGGGCGGCGACGCAGCGGGGTGGCGGCCATCGGATCTCCTTCGCCGGGGATTGTGCCGTGTCCGGGCCCCGGCACCAAGTCCGACGCATCCGTTCGCCGGCGTCCGGCCCGTTTCCGGGGGCGGGGACCCGGGATTTCCGCGTTGCACGGCGGGCGATTGCCCGTAGCTTGCGAGACACCGGCGGCGTCCGGGGAAGACGCCGCGAGGAGCAGTCGTGCACGCCGCGAGCCGATGGATCCGACAGGTCCCGACCTGTGCCGTCATCGCGGCGCTGCTCGCCGCCGGGCCGGCGTCCGCCGGCACCGCACCGACCGTTCCGGTGTCGCCGCTGTCCGATCTCGTCGCCGCTGCGGCGCGGCTCCCCGAGGCCGCCCGCGATCCGTTGACCCCGTTCCACCTCGGGCTCGGCTCGACGATGTCGGAAGTGACGCGCGTGACGTCGGCCGAGGTGCGGGGCGAGCTGCGCTCGAACCGGGAGCGGTACGTGCACCTCGGGATGTCCGCGGCGGGCTCGCTCGACGAGGCGGCGTTCCGCGGCCCGTCCGGGCTGCCGGTGCTCGACGGGGATTTCTTCTTCCACGACGGTCAGAAGCTGGTCGAGGCAACCTTCCTGCTCGAGTCACCCGCCGGCGCCGAAGAGGCCCGGGATGCGATGCGCCGATCCCTCGGCCAGCCGTCGTTCACCGTGACGCTCCCGGCCGGCGGCGCGGAGCTGGTCGGGTGGCGGACCGGACAGGGCTACGTCCTCGCGACGTTCAACGACCTTCCGATCTTCCGCGTCAGCGTCTTCCCCGACCGCCGCGCCGACGTCTTCGCCGGCTCGCAGATCCTGCTGTTCGAGGGGCTGCAGCGCTTCCACGACCGGCTTGCGGCCGGCGACGCGCCGTCGGCCCTGCTCGACGAGTTGATGCGCGTCTTCTCGGGGGCCAGCTCGGCCCGCTCGCAGGTCGAGCGGATCCGCTAGCCTGCTCCCGGACCCTCAGTCGCTCCCCGCCAGCAGCTGCTCGGCGCGCTCGAAGAGCGCCGCAAGGCGCGCGCGGGCGGCCGCCAGCGCCTGCGCACCCGCGGCCGCTCCGGTTCCCTGACTCCACCGCCGACCGCCAGGCCGCGCCCAGCAGCAGGTCCACGAACGGATCGCTCGGCTCGGCGAGAGCCAGCGCGATGGCGACGCCGCGCGGGTCCCGCTCGATCCGGGCCAGCAGCGACTCCAGCCGTTCGCGCTCGAGGCCCAGCCGCGCGAGGCTGGGCTCGGGCCGCGGAGCGTTCGCCAGCGCCGCCGCGAGCGCGCCCGGCGCGACGCGCGGCAGGTGCGGCAGGATCCGCGCCGCCGCGAGCGCCTGCATCCCCGCGATGCGCGCCCCCCCGGCCGCGAGCGCCAGGAAGCGGGCCCGCGGCTCGCGGGCGTGGACCGCCCGCAGCACGTCCTCGGTCTGCTCGCGGTAGGAAACGAGCTCGGGCGTCGCGAACAGCGTCTCGCCCTGCCACCCCTCGACCGCCGTCGTCTCCGCGCCCGCGTGCTCCTCCTCGCGCGAGCCGGCGCCGGCGACGTAGTAGCCGGCCGCGGCGCGCGCGAAGTCGAGCCCCGCCGCCATCACCGGCACGCCGCCGAGGAGCCACGCCAGCGCCAAGGACGCGGTGCCGACGTTCCCCGCACACGGGAGGATCGAGCCGTCCGCCGTGGCGGGCGCCAGCCAGCGCGAGGCGTGCGAGTGGAAGAAGAGGCGCGCCGAGCACGGGAGCGCGAGGTGATCGGGGTGCGTGCTGGCGGCCACGGCGAGCACGGCCCCGCGGAGCGATTCGACCGGCACGCCGTCGAACTGGTGCAGCGAGCAGCGCCCCTCGAGGACCGTCACGAGGTCGGCCGTGATCCCGGCCTGCGCCAGCGGCCGCACCGCCGAGCCGGCCGCGATCAGCAGGAAACGATCGCGCCACTCCCGCAGCTCGTCGAACACGGTGGCGAGCGACGGCCCCGCGCCGGCGACGACGATCGGCGTGCCCGCCAGCCGCCCCGCCAGGCCCGCGACCGACGCGCCGCGCACCACGAGCGGGAGGTTCGCGGCGACGTTGTCGAGCCAGAGCGGACCCAGCTGACGCTGCGTCATCGCCTCGAGTTCCGCCGTGCGCCGGGCCCAGGCCACGAGCGTGGCGAAGGCGCGGGCGGCCGGCGCGCCCGGCACCAGCGCGTCGGGAGGGTCGGCGCGGAAGACGTCGACCCCCAGCGCGAGCAGCCGCGCGGCGCGCGCCGCGAACAGCTGCGGATCGGGCTCCACGATCAGCCGGCCGGAGCGGTCCGGCGGACACGACGGGTCCCGGTCGCCGTGAGCCAGCACCACCGACCGGGGGACGAGCGCGGCCAGCGCGGCCGCGACCTCCCCGGCTCCGCGGGTGAGGATCGCCTGCGGCTCGGCGGCCTGGCGGTCGAGCCAGGCGCGGACCCAGGCGCGCGCGTCGCAGTCGAGCGCGGCAGGCATCACCGTCCGGCCCGCTTCAGGCGGTGCCGAGGACGGGCACGGCGCGCGACGCGAGCAGCTGGCGCCAGCGCGGGACAACCGCGGCGAATGAGCCTTCCAGCGCCTCGGCGAGCGCGGGCCAGTCGTGGGTCTCCTGGGCCGCGACGATCGCGCGCAGCGGCGCGACGATCGGCTCGAGCTCGGCGGCGTGCTCGCGCGGATCGTGCCCCAGGGCCCGGTCGAGGTCGACGATCAGCTCGAGGACGGCCCTCATCCCCTCGAGCAGGTTGGCGAGGTCGGGCAGCGCCGCGAGCGCGCTCTCCCCGCGCAGCGTGGCCGCCAGCGTGGGCGTCTCCCGCTCCACGATGTCGAGAAAGGCGTGAGCTGTCCCGAGGACGCGCTCGGCGAGGGCCCGCACGTCGTCGTCGGAGGGGGGGGTGTCGCCGGCCGGGAAAGCGCTCATCGATCGGTCTCCTGCGGGCGCGACAGCGACCCGGCACCCCGGCGGCGGGAGCGTCAACGCTCCGACGCCGGGAGCGGCCGGCCTCGTGGGCCGGTGCCGGTCCAGCGCGCTCGTTTTCTGCCAAGTCTCCGTCCCGCTTGAACTTAGCCGCCGCAGGGGGGCCCTGTTCGCGGGAATCGGCAACGCGGCTCATCCGCTGACTGCATCCGGCGTGCCATGGCCCTTAGAATGCCCGCCTCCGGAGCATCCATGCCCGTCCCCCGTCCCCGCGTCCTCGCCGTGATCGCCGCGTCGCTCGCCGGTTCCCTGCTCGGTCCGGGCCCGGCCGTGGCCTTCTCTCCGGCGACCCGGACCGAGCTGGTCAAGCGGGCGATCACGCTGATGCCGCCGTCGCTCGCGCGGCAGCTGAAGAAGCACGAGCGGGCGCTGCTGGAGGGGGCGCTCGAGGGGATGGAGCAGTGCAACGGGACCGCCGCGCACGGCCTCGCGCCGGGCGACGCGGACGCCCGGCTGGCGGCCACGATCGACGAAACGGTCGCGAGGATCGACCGCCGCGAGCCGATGGCCGACGTCGCGCGATCCCTCGGCCGCGTGGCGCACGCCGCGATCGATCTCTCGTTCGCGCTCAATTCGGGACCGGACGATCCGCGCGAGCGCTCCTACTACCGGGAGTTCGCGCTCTACGTGGAGAAGTCGCTCCCGAAAGTGCGCCTCACCTTCCCCGGCTGGTCCGACGACGAGCTCGCGCGGCGCGACCTGCCGGGGTTCGCCCGCCGGACGGCCCTCGCGGCGCGGCGCGACGCGGAAGCGATCGCGCGCAGTTATTACCCGGAAGGCCGATCGCGTTCCCCGCAGGACTTCGACGAGCGGTCGGTCGCGTTCGCCTCGGCCTCGCTGGAAGCCTCGCTCGCCCTCTCCACGGCCGCCAAGGCCTGGCTCTACACCTGGTGGAGCGCGCACGGGGACCTCGCCGGGACGCCCCATCTCGACCCCGGACTCGTCCATAATCCCTTCGCCCGCCCGTCCGGCGGCCCGCCCGATGCGGGACGCCAGGAGTCAGCCCGATGAACACCCCGTCCGGTGCCTCCGCCCCCCGTCGCACCCCGGTCCGACGTGCGCTGATCTCGGTCTACGACAAGTACGGCGTCGTCGACCTGGCCCGCGCCCTCGCCGAAGCCGGGGTCGAGATCCTCTCGACCGGCGGTACGGCCCGGATGCTGATCGAGGCCGGCCTCTCGATCCGCCGGATCTCCGAGGTCACCGGCACCCCCGAGATGCTCGACGGGCGGGTCAAGACGCTGCACCCGATGGTCCACGCGGGGATCCTCGCGGTGCGCGACAACCCGCGGCACCAGAAGGACCTCGCCAGTTACGGCGCGGAGCCGATCGACCTCGTCGTGGCCAACCTCTACCCGTTCGAGATGACCGCGCGGATGGAGGGGATCGGCCTGGGCGAGATCATCGAGATGATCGACATCGGCGGCCCGACGATGGTGCGCGCGGCGGCGAAGAACTTCCGCGACGTCGGCGTCGTCGTCGATCCCGCGGACTACGGCTCGGTCGTGGACGAGATCCGCGAGCACGGCGGCCTGTCCGACGCGACCCGCCTCGCGCTGTCGCGCAAGGCCTTCCAGCACACGGCGTCGTACGACAGCGCGGTCTATACCTTCATGGCCCAGCTTGAACCGGACGGAACGCGGCGCGCCGCCGATTCGCCGTTCCCGCAGAAGATCAGCCTCACCGTGGACAAGGTCCAGGACCTGCGCTACGGCGAGAACCCGCACCAGAAGGCGGCGTTCTACGCCGAGCTGCAGGGGAACGGCGCGACGCTCGCGCACGCGGCGCAGCTCCACGGCACGGAGCTGTCGTTCAACAACCTGCTCGACTTCGACGCCGCGTTCGCGGCGGTGTCGTCGCTCGACGGGCCGGGATGCGTGATCGTCAAGCACAACAACCCCTCCGGCGCGGCGATCGGCGACGACGCGGCGGAGGCCTTCCGGCTGGCGCGCGACGCCGACCCGGTCAGCGCCTACGGCGGGGTGGTCGCCTTCAACCGGACCGTCGACGAGGACACCGCGCTGGTGCTCGGCGAGACCTTCTTCGAGGGAGTGATCGCCCCCGGCTATACCGCCGAGGCGCGCGAGGCGCTGAAGAAGAAGAAGAAGCTGCGGGTGCTCGAGCTGGGCGGCGCGCGGGCCGGCCGTCCCGGCCTCGACGTGCGCCGCGTGTCGGGCGGCTACCTGCTCCAGGAGTGGGACTCGGACGACAGCCTGGACGAGGTGAAGATCGCCACGCGCCGCGTGCCGACGGAAGAGGAATGGGCGGCGTTGCGCTTCGCCTGGCGGATCTGCCGCCATGTCCGTTCGAACGCGATCGTCCTGGCGAAGGACAACCGCACGGTCGGGATCGGCGCCGGACAGATGAGCCGCGTCGACTCGGTGCGGATCGCCGTGGTGAAGGCCGGCGACGAGGCCCGCGGAGCGGTGATGGCTTCCGACGCGTTCTTCCCGTTCCCGGACGGCGTGGAAGAGGCGGCGCGGGCCGGCGTCACCGCGGTGATCCAGCCGGGCGGGAGCATCCGCGACGAGGAAGTCATCGCCGCCGTCGACCGGCTTGGCCTGGCGATGCTCTTCACCGGACGCCGCCACTTCCGCCACTGAGCCCACGCGGCGGGCGCCGTCAGCGGGCCTCCGGCGTCACTCCAGCGGGCGGAGCGGGATCGCGGCGAGCGCCTGGAAGTAGGCGTCGTCGCGCGCCCGGTCGCGGTACTGCTTGCCGAGCTCGAGCAGGCGCTTGACGTCGGCATCCCCCGGGCGACGCTCGAGCGCGTCCCGCAGGTACTCCCGCGCGCCGTACGGGTCGCCGCCGCGCATCATCTGCAGGCCGAGGTTGAACGACGCGTTCGCGATCGCGCGGTTGAGGTCGGCCGGCTGCTCCGTCTTGGGCAGGCGGTAGAGGATCCGCAGCACCTCGGCGAAGTCCTGCTCGTTGAAGCTCCGGACCAGCTGGGCGTGGCGGTCGTCGGCCTCGGCGCGCGAGGCCATCGCGTGCTCGACCTTGGCGGCCAGGGTCTTCGCCTCGGCGTTGGCCGGGTCGAGCTGGGCGGCCTGCCGGATCAGGGCGAAGCCCGCATTCTCGTCCCCGCGTGCGATGGCCAGCTTCCCCTCGGTCAGCAGCCGCGGGACGTCGGCCTTGGTCAGCTTGGGAACGGCAGGGGCGGGGGCTGCCTTGACCGCCTTCACGGGCTTGGACTTCGGCGCCGCGACGGTCGACGGTGCGGCGTCACCGCCCCACCATCCGAGCGCCCCGCCCAACCACCAGCCTCCGGCCCCGAGGACGACCATCGCGAGCAGCGCGGCGACCGGCACCAGGAGCTTCCGGCCGAGCGCGCCCTTCGCTCCCTTCGCGCCCTTCGCCGCCTTTGCGGCGTTGCCGATCAACGGTCGCGCGACGGCCGGCGCGCTGGCGCGCGGCGGCGGGGGCGGCTCGGGGGCGGCGGGCGGCGCGGGGGCGGTCGTCTCGCCGGCGGCCGTTTCGGGGGCGGCGGTGCCGGCGACGGCGATCGGTGCGCGGGCCGGCCTGGCCGACGGCATCGCCGCCAGCGGTGCGTCGACCGGGGCGCGCTCCTTCGCCACGCCTGCGGCGTATCGGCCCGCGCTCGGCTGGGCCGGCTCGGGGGTGGCGTTGGACTGGAAGTCGAACCCGCCGGTGGGTGCGAACTCGGCGGGCGACGGCAACGGCGGCGGCGCGGCGGACGGCCGCGGTGGCGCGGCCGCTGGCCGCGGCGCGGGGGTGGGCGGGTCGGAGGCCGGGCTCAGCCCTCCGAGGGCCGGTCCCGTCTCCGCCGTTGCGGCGTGGAGCGCACGCCCCTCCTGGATCAACTGGCGGGCGCGCGCGAGCCACTCCAGCGCCTCCGGGTGCTCGGGGGCCAGCCCGAGGACCTGCTGCAGCATCGGGACCGCGTGCGCCGCGTCGCCGCGCTCGATCGACGCGATCGCGTCCGAGAGCAGGTGGTCGACCGTGGCCGCGCGGCGAGCGGCCTCCGCGCGGGCTTCCTCGAGAACTTCCTGCGCTGCGTCGCACGATTCGTGCATGGCGAGCGCGCGGGAGGCGAGTTCGGTCGCGCTCGGAAGGTCGCCCTGGAAGAGGTGGCGGCGGGCCTGCTCGGCGAGCAGCGCAGCTTCCCCTTCGGTGGCGCGGACCGCCGCGCTCTGCGGCGCGGCGAGCTTCTGAGCTTCCTCGACCGGGAGTTGGCCGGTCGCCTCGAGCAGGTCCTCGATCGCTTCCGGCTGCGGCGCGCGTGCCGGCGTCGCGACGGCCGCCAGGTCGAAGTCCAGCTGCAGGTCGAAGTCGCCGGGAGGCTGGCCGTTCGGGGCGCCTGTCGGCGGCGCCGAAGCGCGCTCGACGCCCGCCAGGGCGGTGCCGTTCTCGGGATCGATCTGCAGGACCGCCTCGAAGATCATCCGGGCGCTCTCCGGGTCCCCCCCGGCGAACGTCTCCTCGGCCTGCCTGAGGAGGTCGGCGATCTCTTCCGAATACGCGCTCTGGCTCACGCTTCCATCCTGCCTACACCCCCCCCGGCGAATGTAGGGCGGGGGGAGGAAGGACGGCAACGAACAGCCGGAAACGGGGCTACCGCGCGTGGGAGGCCCGGCGGCAGTCCTCGGAGCAGTAGAACGCCTCCCCCTCCCGTACGGCGCGGCTTTCGGGCAGGAGGAGCCCGCAGACGGGATCCTTCACCAGGCGCTCGGTCCCGGCCTGCACCGGGGGGCGCTGCGGCCGCGGCCCGACCGGGCGCCGGGTCGGCACGAGGGCGAACCGGACCAGCCGCAGCACGGTCAGGGCGAGGACCACGAGCAGGAGCCAGCGGATGAGTGCCATCGGGCCTCCCCCGACCGCGCCGTCGCCGCGCCGTCGCCGCGCCGCCCGCGGCCGATCAGCCGGCCGCGCCCGCCAGCCGCTGCTCGAGGTGCGGGATGTTCGGGTCGTCCGGCTTGACCTTCTTCAGGGTCCCCAGCCAGCGCTGCGCCGAGGCCTTGTCTCCGCTGTCGAGGGCGATCACGACCGCGTTGAGGGCGGCCTGCCACTGCTGCGGGTTGGCGGCGAGCGCGCGCTCGAACAGCTGGAGCGCCTCCGGCACGCGGCCCTGCTGGGCGACGACGAAGCCGAGGTCGGTGATCACGCCCGCGGCGAGCGGATTGACCGCCAGCGCGCGGCGGTACGACGCTTCCGCCAGGGCCCACTGGCCGGAGTCGTAGTAGAAGTTGCCAGCCTTGGATTGCGCGTCGAAGTCCTCGGGCCTGGCCTTGCCGTCGGCGACGACCTTCCGGACGGTTTCGAGCTCGGCCTGCATCTGCCCCGCCACCGGAGCACCCGGTGCCCGCCGCTGGAACTCGGCCAGCGCACGGCTGGCCGCGTCGAGGTCGCCCGCACCGTGCAGCGCGACGTCGAACGACAGCGCGGCGGCCTGGGCGTCGTTGCGCTCGGTGTCGAGGACCTTCGTCGCCATCTCGAGCGCCTTCTTCGGCTGGTGCGCGGTACGGTAGGCGACCGCCAGGCGGCCCATGATCTGCGCGTTGCCGGGGTCGCCGGCCAGCGCGCGCTCGTAGTGGGAGATCGCCTCCGGGACGGCCTGCTGCTGCAGCAGGAAGTCGCCCAGCGCGACCAGCGCCGGAACGTCGTTCGGGTTCTGCGCGAGGCGGGCACGCATCTCTTCGAAGGACGGCGGACCGCCGGCCTGGCCCGCTCCGCCCGCCATACCGGGTGCCCCGCCCTGCGGCGCCGGGGCCTGGGCCTGCACGACCGGGGCGCCGGCCCCGCCGCCGCTGAAGAGGACGTTCCCGAGCACCAGGCCGACGACCAGTCCGAGGACTATGCCGGCGGCGAGAAACAGGCCCTGATCCTTCCGCATCCCTTCCTCCGAGACCTCGAAACGGCAAGAAGCTCTGCACCCTAGTGTCCCGATTCCGTCTTCGGTTGACAACCAAGGCCGCCGAAGCGCCCGCGGGGCAAGGCGCGAGGACGCCGGCGTACTCCCGCCGTACGCCAAGGACGAGCAACGCCGCCCTGCGGGATGCAGCGGCGGCCGACTGTCAAGCCAAGACGGATTCGGGACACTAGCCCTGGACCGCCGGGGCGTCAACCGCGCGGCCGCAGGCGCTGGCGGCCCGCCCGCGGGACCGCGAGAATCGGTCGATGCCCGCCGCCGACGACACCCCGGTCAACCTCTACGGCCTCGAGGAGGAGGCGCTCGCCGGCCTGCTCGCTCCGCTCGATCCGGCGCGCTTCCGGTCCCGCCAGGTCTTCGCCTGGATGTACGGGCGCGGCGTGACCGACCCCACCGCCTGGACCGACCTGCCGAAGGCGTTGCGGACCGAGCTGGCCGCGCGCTACGCCGCCCTTCCGCCGCGCATCGCCTCCCGCCACGCCGCGTCCGACGCCACGACCAAGTACGTGATCGATCTCCCGCGGGGAGGGCAGGTCGAGGCGGTCGCGATCCCGGCCGAGGACCGGATGACGTTCTGCATCTCCTCGCAGGTCGGATGCGGATTCGGCTGCGCGTTCTGCATGACCGCGAAGCTCGGTTTCACCCGCAACCTCGACGCGGGCGAGATCGTCGGCCAGGTCGCCGCCCTGCTCGCCGAAACCGGCACCCCGGCCGGCGAGTACAACATCGTCTTCATGGGGATGGGCGAGCCGCTGCAGAACATCGAGAGCGTGCTGGCGGCGCTCCGGATCCTGACCCACGAGCGCGGCTTCGGCCTGGGCCCGCGCCGGATCACGATCTCGACCGTCGGGATCCCGAAGGGGATCCGTCGCCTGGCGCAGGCGGCGGTCGTGCCGCGCCTCGCCGTCTCGCTGGTGGCGGCCGACCCGGAGGTACGCCGGAGCCTGATGCCGATCGCCCGCTCGGTGACGCTCGACGAGCTGGCCGACGCGGTGCTGGAGTTCGGCCGGGGGCGGCGCGACGAGCCGACGCTCGAGTGCGTGATGCTCGACGGCGTCAACGACGCGCCGGAGCTGGCGCACAAGCTGGCGAAGCTCGCCCGGCGCGCCGGCGCCAAGGTCAACCTGATCGAGTTCAACCCGACGCCCGCGCTTCCCTACCGCCCCTCGCCCGAAGCGCGCCTGGAGTACTTCCTCCGCGTGCTCTCCGAGGCGGGCGTCGTCGGGACGGTCCGCCGCTCGCGCGGCAAGGACGCGTTCGCCGCCTGCGGGCAGCTCGCCTTCCTGACAAAACCGTAGGGGCCGGCCTCTGTGCCGGCCCGCCCGACGCCGGCCTGGCTCTCGGGCCGGCACAGAGGCCGGCCCCTACGGTCGCGGGAACGACGTTCCGTTACGCGCCCGTACGGGCCGGGGCTCCGAGGCTCGACAGGAAGTCGTTGTTGGTCTCGAACGCCGCGAGCTTCTTGAGGAGCGCTTCGACGGCGTCGACCGCGCTCATGGTGGAGAGCGCGCGCCGCAGCAGGTGCACCTTCGGGGTCCACTCCTTGAGCAGCTTCTCTTCCTTGCGCGTCCCGGTCTGGTGGATGTCGATGCAGGGGAAGACGCGCTTCTCGAACAACTTGCGGTCGAGCACGATCTCGGTGTTCCCCGTTCCCTTGAACTCCTGGAAGATGATCTCGTCCATCTTGGACCCGGTGTCGACCAGGCAGGACGCGATGATCGTCAGCGAGCCCCCCTCCTCGCAGCGCCGCGCCGCGCCGAAGAAGCGGCGCGGGTTCTCGAGCGTGCGCGAGTCGATGCCGCCGGTGAGGATCTTGCCGGAGCCGCGCTGCTCGACGTTGTAGGCCCGGGCCAGGCGCGTCAGCGAGTCGAGCAGGATCAGCACGTCCTTGCCCGACTCGACCAGCCGCTTCGCGCGCTCGAGGACGATCTCGGCGACCGACACGTGGTTGCGTGCCATCTCGTCCGAACTCGACGCGATGACCTCGCCGTTGGGGACGCGCCGGCGCCAGTCGGTGACCTCCTCCGGGCGCTCGTCGATCAGCAGCACGATCAGGTGCATGTCGGGATGGTTGATCGCGACCGCGTGGGCCATCTGCTGCAGCAGCGTCGTCTTGCCCGCCTTCGGCGGCGCGACGACCAGGCAGCGCTGACCCTTCCCGATCGGCGCGACGAGATCGACGACGCGCGGCTCGATCGGTTCACGACCCGTCTCGAGGCGGACGACATCCTCGGGCGAGGTCGCGGTGAGGTCGGCGAAGTGGCGCCGGTTCTCCCACGCCTCGGCCGGCGCGCCGTTGATCTCCTGGATCTCGTAAAGGGCCGGGCCGCGCCGTCCGGTCGGTCTTGCGGTCCCCCGGATCTCGACCCCTTCCTCGAGCCGCCGGTCGCGAATGATGTCGGGCGCGACCCAGATGTCGTCGGGACGCGGCAGGTAGTTCGCCTTCTGCGTCCGCAGGAAGCCGTACGCCTCCGGCAGGACCTCGAGCACGCCGTGCGCTTCGAGCGGCTCCGAGTTCGTCGACTCCGGCGCGCCCTCGGCGGCGGCGCTCGCCGCCCCCTCGGCCGCCCGCTGCCCACCGCTTCCGTCCGGGCGGCGGCGACGACGACGACGCTTGAAACCACCCTTCTTCTCCCCAACACCCTTGGCCGATTCCTGGTTCACCTTGCCGTCCTGTCCGGGATCTCGCTCCCGGTGTCGTTCATCCCGCGTTGGCCGCGAGGCCGCGCACCGTCGGGTGCGCGTCGGCGACGAGCCGCTCGAGCGCGGCCTGCCGTTCGGGCGTCGGCGGCAGCGCGACCAGCGCACCGGCCAACCGGGCCCTGACTACCCAGTCCGGGTCGGCCACGAACGCGGCCGCCCGTCCCGCTCCCTCGACGCGCACGCACGCCGCCACAGCCTGCGCGCGCAACAGCGCGTCGCTTTCGTCCCGGGCCGCCGAGCACGCCCGCTCGACGAGCAGGGCGCGCACGCGCTGATCGGTGCCGCGACCGGCGACCTCGCAGGCGAGCAGCGTCCGCTCCGCGGACCCGCGTCCGGTGTTTTCGAGCAATCGTGCTCCCACGTCGTCCGGGTTCAGGTGCAGCAACGCGTGCACCGCGCAACCCCTCACCAACGGATCCGGGTCATCAAGCCCCGTCACGAGCGCCGCCGCCGACACACCGGGCGCCTGGCCCAGCAGCCGCACGCGCTCCGCGCGGGCGATGGATCCGGATCCCCCGCGAGGAGGTGCCGGAAAAGGGACCGTGCCGTCCCTTGAAACTTCGAGTCTCCCGGCGGGGCTGTGCGATGGGACGCTAGGAGAGTCCGGCGACACCCCGCAGCCGAGAAGGATTCCCAGAGAAATCGCCGCGACCGCCAGAGAGGGCCGCGACCATCGGCTCACTCGCGCCGACTGCAAGGAGGCTAGCAGACGTCTCACCGTCTTGTCCAGAACCGATGTCCCCAAGGGGAGCAGCGCGGGCCGCGCCGGGACGGCGGGCTGCGGAAGGCCCCGGACTGCTCCGAAGCCGTCGTGCACGGGATCGAGGGGCGAACTGCCCCCCGGTCGATTGTTGTTCCGGGAGGTCCGTGGTGCAACTCAGGGCGGCCCGGGAGGGGTCCCGGGGGGCGGCCCGATGTCGGGTACGACCTCCTCCTCGGGGGTGACCGGGGGCTCGATCGGCACCGTCGGAGCCGGCGGACGGCGGACCGGCGCGGCCGCGGGCGCGGTCGGCGCCGGCACCGCGGCGAAGGCGTCCGCCTCGAGCGGCCCCACCCCCAGCCGGAGCAGCGACTCGGAGGCCGCCCCGCGTACGAGCGGGTTCTCGTCCCTGGCCAGGGCGAAGAGCGCGTCGCGGGCCCGCTCCTCCCGCACCGCGCCGAGCGCGCGGGCCGCGCGCGCCCGGACCTCGGGATCGGGGTCGGTGACGGCAGCGATCAGCGGATCCGCCGCCAGCGGCGAGGCGATCGTGGCCAGCGCGCGCGCCGCCTCGCGCCGCACCAGGGGATCGCTGTCACGCATCGCGGTCATCAGGGCGGGCAGCGACGCAGCCGGCGCGAGGTCGGCCAGGGCCTGCGCGGCGCGCCGCCGCACCACCGGGACGGGATCGAGCACCAGCTCGGCCAGGATCGGCGCCGTCTCGGGGCGGCGGAAGCGGGCCAGCGCCGCCGCCGCGGTGACCCGCACGCCCGGGTCCGGATCGCGCGCGGCGCGCGCCAGGAGCGCCACCCCCTCCGGCAGCCCGAGCCGGCCGATCATCGCCGCCGCGGTGACCCGCACGTCCGGCGACTGATCCGCGAGCGCGGCGGCGAGCATCTCGCTGTCGAGGCGGTTCTCGCGCTCGGCGGCGTACAGCGCCTGCACGTCGCCGGCGGGTCCGCGCGCGCAACCCGCTCCCGCCAGTGCGGCGACCAGCGCCGCGACGAGCGCAGGGGCCAGGCGCAGCCGGGCGATGGGGACGCGGCGGGTTCTCATGCGCCGATGAGCTTGACCAGGACGCGCTTCGGGCGACGACCGTCGAACTCCCCGTAGAAGATGTGCTCCCACGGCCCGAGGTCCAGCCGGCCGTCCGTCACGGCCACGACGACCTCGCGCCCCATGATCTGCCGCTTGTGGTGGGCATCGGCATTGTCCTCGCCGGTCCGGTTGTGCCGGTAGCGCTGCGGGCTGGGATCGAACGGCGCGAGCTGCTCGAGCCAGCGCTTGTAGTCCTCGTGCAATCCGGACTCGTTGTCGTTGATGAAGACGCTGGCCGTGATGTGCATCGCGTTGACGAGGCACAGGCCGTCGCGGATGCCGCTCTCGGCCACGGCCTGCTCGACCTCGCGCTGGATGCTCACGAAGTCCATCCGCGCCGGGACGTTCATCGTCAGCTCGCGCCGGAAGCTCTTCACCGGGGCGTCCGGGATCCGGACGGACGGCTCATCGGTCGCGGCTCATCGGTCGCGGCTCATCGGTCGCGGCCCATCGGTCGCTGTCCATCAGTCGTAGTCCATCGGGTTGATGCGCTTCTTCGGGTCCTTCTCGGCCTTCTCTTTCGCGGCTTCGAACTTGCGGTCGAGCAGTTCGGTCCGCTTGCGCTCGACCTTGAAGGCCTGCGTGAAGTCCTCCTCGCGCCGCTGGTCGGCCGTCTTCAGGTCGCCCAGGGCGTCCTCGAAGTCCTTCCTGGCCCCGGCCGGCGGCGTGGCGTCGATCACGGCCCCGGTGTCGCGGTCGACGGTGAGCCGGCCGCGACAGAGCGGGCAGTGGAGGTGGAGGTTCTGGTCGCGCGGCGACCCGGCCATGGGGGAACCCTCCGCGGTTCGTGCGCAGAAGGTTCCCCCGAGAGGGTCCCGGGGCGCAACCCGGCGTCGAGCGCCGGCCCCGGCCGCCCCTACGGGCAGCCGGCCGGCACCTGCCGCTCCGTCCCGTCGCTCGTCCGGCCGGCGCTCCCCTGCGTTCCGCTGAAGAAGCCGGTGACGAGGTACCAGCGCGCCATTCCCGGCGCCGGGCGCTCCGGCGCATCGGCGAAGGGGACGGGGGTACCGGGCCGGTAGCACTGGCCGTAGGTCGTGCCGCCGAGGGAGAGGGTCAGGTCGCTGTAGACGGAGTAGCTGGAGGCGCCCTGCTCTCGGCTCCAGAGCAGGCGATCCTGCGCCCCGCGCTCGACGACCAGCCCGTTGATCTCCCCGTCGTCGCCGTCGCAGGCATCGCCGAGACCGTCCGCGTCGCGGTCGAGCTGGCGGTCGTTGGCGTTCAGGGCGCAGTTGTCGGAACCGTCGGGAACGCCGTCGCCGTCGTCGTCCGGGTCGATCGCGTTCGGCAGGCCGTCGCCGTCGGCGTCGGCGTCGCAGGCGTCGCCCACCCCGTCGCCGTCCGTGTCCTGCTGCAGCGAGTCGGCTGCGGCGGGACACCGGTCGCAGGCATCGCCGACGCCGTCCCCGTCCGCGTCGGCCTGGGCGGGGTTGGCCACGAACGGGCAGTTGTCCACGTTCGCCCCGACCCCGTCGAGGTCGTTGGCGTCGTCGAAGGGGTCTCCGGCGAACGGATCGCAGGGGTTGCCGCGGCCGTCACGGTCGGTGTCCGCCTGGTCGGCGTTCGTGTCGAAACGGCAGTTGTCGGCCGCGTTGCCGACCCCGTCCTGGTCCCAGTCGGTCGCAGCGGCGACGTCGCAGGGGGAGGGCTTGGGCCGCGGGGTGCCGTCCGAGCGCCGCCCGGCACTCCCCTCGGTGGTCGCGCTGCGCGCGGTGACGAGGTACCAGAAGATCCCACCCGGCTCGGGGTCGTCGGACAGGTAGGAGCGGTTGACGGTCGACTGCGGCCGGTAGCAGTAGCCCGGGTGGCCCGCGCGCAGGCGCTCGGCCAGCCCGAAGTAGACGTTGTAGGACTGCGCCCCCTCCTCCAGCTCCCACTCGAGCCGGGCCTGCCGTCCCGTCACGAAGCGCGCGCGGACGTTCTGCACGATCAGGTCGTTCGTGTCGCAGTCGTCGCCTTCGCCGTCACTGTTCTCGTCCGATTGCCGGGTGTTCTGGACGAAGTCACAGTTGTCGGATGCGTCGGCGAGCCCGTCGTTGTCGTCGTCGGTGTCCGCTCCGTTGGCCTGCCCGTCGTTGTCGACGTCGCTGTCGCAGGCGTCGCCGGTCCCGTCGCGGTCGAGATCGCGTGTCACCGCCTCGACCAGCGACGGGCAGTAGTCGCAGATGTCCCCGTACTTGTCCCCGTCGGCGTTCTCCTGGAAGAGGTTCCCGCGGTCCGGGCAGTTGTCGATCGTCGACGGGAAGCCGTCGCTGTCGATATCGTTGTCCGGGTCGGTCCGGAACGGGTCGCACAGGTCGCCGAAGCGGTCGAAGTCGGCGTTGGCCTGGGTCGCGTTCGGGTAGTTGTCGCAGTTGTCGCGGTCGTTCGGGATGCCGTCACCGTCGGGGTCGGCCGGATCGATCGCCTGGCCGACGCCGTTTCCGTACGGGTTCGACTTGGTCGCGCTGTCGCGGTAGTCGGGGTAGACCGCCAGGTAATCGGTCCCGGACGCGGAGGCGACGACGTTCACGCTGTCGGACGAGCCGGGGGGCGTCCCGCTGTCGAGCCGCCGCTCCGGTTGGAAGCTGATCCCTCCGTCCTTCGACTCGACCGCGAAGATGTCGCGGGCCACCGGTCCGCCGCCGGCGTTGCGGTTGTCCGAGAAGACGATGGTCACGTTGAGGCCGCTGGCCACGAGGTCCCAGGAGGCCGCGGGCACCGTGCCCGGGGCGACGCCGAGATTGACGCGCTGGGCGGCCGACCAGGTCGCGCCGCCGTCGGCACTGACGGTGAAGTAGAGGTCCCTCCCGCCGTGCCGCGAATCCTCCCACGCGAGGTAGAAGCGTTCCGGCGACTGGCTGGCGACCAGCTTCGGGGCCTTCGCGTTCGAGCCTGCGGGAGCCGCCGCATCGATGCGCAGTTCCGTCGGCAGCCAGGTCGCGCCGCCGTCGCGCGAGATGTTGAAGTAGATGTCCCAGTCGCCGCCGCGCTGGTCCTGCCACGCCGCGGCCACGGTCCCCGCCCCGGCCGTGCCGAAGCAGGCCAGCCGGGGCAGCTCGGACTCGGTACCGGCCGGCGCCGTGTCGCCGCTATCGAGCTTCTTTTCCGGGCCCCACGTCGCCGAGTCGTCGGCGGAGGAGCGGATCAGGATCCGGCCGGGGTAGGACCCGACGTTCGAAGGCGTCGGGTGCCGCTTGTCCTTCCACGCGACGTGGACCCGCCGGTTGTTGTCGGCGCAGGCGGCGACCTCGGTCGCGCGCTCGACCTGGGCCGACATGTCGACGATGTTGAGCTTCTTCTTGGCCGCCCAGCTGGCGCCGCCGTTCGTCGTCGCGCGGAGGTAGACCGAGTTCAGCCCCAGCCCGCTCCCCTCGCTCTCGTCGTGCCAGACGACGTAGGCCTTGCCGCCCGGCACCGCGAGCAGGGTGTGGCCGTAGGAGAGCGGCTGGCTCGAAGGCGGGACGTAGAGCAGCGCGAGGTTGATCGCGTTGCCGAAGGTCTCGCCCCGGTCGCTCGAGGACGTGACGTAGAAGTCGCCGTTGTCGAGGTTGCGGTTCGCGAACAGGATGTAGACGTACTGGTCCCCGGCCGAGCGGACGAGCGCGAGCTTCATGTCGCCGTCGCTCGAGCCGGGCGAGAAGTTGGTGCTCACCCGCTGGTCGGCGTCGCGCCAGGTCGCGCCCTGGTTGACCGAGACGTTGAAGACGGCCTCGTGGCCGTTGAAGTAGCGCCGCCGGATGTAGGCCGAGTAGGCGCGCTCGTTCTTCAGGTCGACGCTGGCGGCGTCGACGATATTGGACGACAGGGCCCCGGGCAGCGGGCTTTCGACCTTCGCGTCGGGGGACTTCGGCGACTGCGCGGCGGCTGGCAGCGCCCCTCCCAGGGCGAGCGTGAGCCCGATCACCCCGAGTGCCGGCCGATTGGTGGTCCGTGCCATGCACACCCTCCTTGGTGGCCAGACCGCTCCCGACTCCTGGCCGCCCTGGGCGAAGCGATGCCGAAAAGGTCGAGGGATCCGCGCGAGCGTATATACGGCGAGCACGCGGGAGCGAGGGGGCGGTTTTTGACGGTTTCCCGCCAGGGTGTACCGCAGCAGATCGCTCCGAACGCGTTCACCGGTCGCATCGGCCCGGCCGGTGACTGATTTCGTAACCGGACGGCGAATTCTGAAACCGCGCGGGCCTCCTCGGCCCCCGGGGTCCGTAACCTGGGTCACGGCGAGGGCTCTCTCGCCCCGACCCGCCCCGAACGAACTAATCCGCTCTCTCGGTCGGCTTTCTCACCCCTGTCTCACGTCCGGAGAACCGCTCCGGTTTTTTTGCTTGCTTTCCCCCCCTCGTACGGGTCTATTTCTGCGCGTCAGGTCGGAGCCCCGCTCCAGCAGTCCCCTCCTTCTGAGCTGCCCGGGGGGAGGGGGACGGCGCGCGGGGAACCGAGGGCGGATCCAGCGAGCACTTCACCTTCTGGGGCAGGGCCCAGGGGAGAGGCGTACTGGAAGCCTGGCCGGGCACGGAGGACTGCACGTCCCGGGCCCAAAGGCCGCCCGAAGGGAAGGCGAGGAGTTGTCAGGTCATGCGAAGACATCCGGAATACCCTGCGCCTGGAGGAAAGGAGCCTAAGACGATGCGTCCGGCAGCTGTTATCAAGGTGGTGGGCCTCGTGCTCATCGCAGCGTTCGTGGGGAGCTGGGCTGCCCCCGCGGTCGCGCAAGAGTGCATCGCTCAGTGCATCGAGCAGTACGATCAGGACAAGGCGGCATGCGACGAGCAGCTCGCCGCCCAGCTCGGAGTGTTGGACCAGGAGGCTCAGGCCTGTCTCGACAACAACCCGACCGATCCGATCGCGGCGGGACTGTGCCTGCGTAACGTGAACATCAAGCGTTACAACGCCCGGTCCGACTGGCGCCGGTGTGTGAGCTTCGCGAACACCGCCGCGTACAACTGCTATCGCGAGTGTCAGTCTCCTTCGGAGACACGGCCCTGACACAGCACCCCACTAGCTAGCTAGAGTTCTCGAGAACGAGGGGGCCCGGCGATTCGCCGGGCCCTTTCGATTTTCGGCCCACCCCTCAAGCCCGCCCCGCCCCGTCCGATAAACCCGGCGACGCTCGAAACCGCCCGCACCCCGGCGCCACGCGGGCGGCCCACGAGCGAGGACCTGACGGCGGCGCGGGTTGAGACCTGATCCCCCGCATCGCAGACCATGCGCCGCCTCGCGCCCCCATCAATCGTGGTGGGGGCGTGCTTTTTTGCCCTGGCTGTGCAGCGGGCGGCCGGGCGCGGAGCGGGAATGTCCCCCCTGGCGAGTGGGTCGCAGGCTCCAACACTCGCCAGGGGGACATTCCCGCTCCGCACCCTCCGCGTCATGCGCGCAGCAAGGGCAACAAAGCGAAAGTGGGGGTGAAAATCGTATGCAGCGCACGGGGACGCCAACCGCGGCGGAGGAGAAGAGCAACAGGTCGAGGCAGCGGAACGGAGAAGTCGTCAACGATCGGGACGCCGTCCGCTCGCTGCATACCCTCTTCTCTTTCTTCTTGATGAGCGGGGCCGCTCGGGGCAGCCGGCGAAGGCGTTTGACCGGAAGGGGCCCCCGGTGAGTGTTGGAGCGAAGCGACCCACTCACCGGGGGCCCCTTCCGGTCAAACGCCGCCCGAGCGCGAACCCACTACCGCACACCCACCTTCGCAAACGCCGTCTCGGCGTCCTTGATCTCGTACGGCCGATTGCCGTCCCCGACCAGGACAATGCGCGGCCGGTGCCCCGCGATCTCGGCGTCCTCCAGCTCGCAGTAGGCCGCGATGATCACCTTGTCGCCGACCTCGACCATGTGCGCCGCGGCGCCGTTGACGCAGCAGTCCCCCGCCCCGCGCGGCCCCTCGATCAGGTAGGTCGCGAAGCGCGTGCCGCGCGTCACGTCGTAGACCTCGATCCGCTGGTAGGGGTGGAGGCGCGCGGCCTCCATCAGCCCGGCATCGAGCGTGAGGCTGCCTTCGTACTCGAGATCGGCCCCGGTGACCGTGACCCGGTGCACCTTGCCGAAGAGGAACGGTCGCTTCATCCCTTCTCTCCTGCCGGCGGCCGCGGGAGGGCCGGGGGCCGGACGATCGCGTTGTCGATCAGCCGCGTCGTTCCGACGAAGACCGCAAGCGGGATCAGTGTCTCGCCGGAGATCTCCTCGCGTCGCTCGAGCGTCTCGGCGTCGACGACGGCCACGTAGTCCAGCCTGGCCCGCGGCTCGCTGGCCAGCACCTCGTGCACCGCGGCCTCGATCGCCCGGGTGCTCCGCACCTCCTCGCGCTCGACCATCTGCCGGGCCCGGGCCAGCGCCCGCGACAGGACGGTCGCCGCCGCGCGCTCCGCGGGGCCGAGGTAGACGTTGCGCGACGAGAGCGCCAGCCCGTCCTCGTGCCGCACGGTCGGGGCGACGACGATCTCGACGTCGAGGTTGAGGTCCTTCACCATCCGCCGCACGACCAGCGCCTGCTGGGCGTCCTTCTGGCCGAAGAAGGCGAAGTGCGGCTTGACGATGTGCAGCAGCTTCAGCACGACCGTCAGGACGCCGCGGAAGTGGCCCGGCCGGGACGCCCCCTCGAGCACCGCGGTCAGCCCCTCGACGTCGACGAAGGTCCTGTTGCCGGTCGGGTACATCTCTTCCGGCTCGGGCGCGAACAGGTGATCCACCCCTTCCTGGATGCAGAGGTCGGCGTCGCGCGCCAGGTCGCGGGGGTAGCGCGAGAAGTCCTCGGCCGGCCCGAACTGCCTGGGGTTGACGAAGATCGACACGACGACCACGTCCCCCAGCTCACGGGCGCGGCGCACCAGCGAGAGGTGCCCGTCGTGAAGGGCCCCCATCGTCGGGACGAAGGCGATCTTCTTCCCGGTCCCGCGGGCCTGGCGGGCCATCTCCTGCATCGCCTGGACGCGCCGGACGAGATCCAAGGCTAGGACTCCCGGGCGCGCGGGGCGCGCCGGCGCGCCTGGCGCTCGACCGCTGCCGCCGCCTCGCGCGGCAACCGGTAGGACTCGGCGGCGGAGGGGAAGTTCCGCTCCCGGACGTCCGCGGCGTAGGCCCGGATCGCTTCGACCGCGGCGCCGTGGAGGTCGGCGTAGCGCCGCACGAACTTCGGCGCGGGCCCGCTCGTCAGGCCGAGCAGATCGTGGAACACCAGCACCTGGCCGTCGCAGCCGGCCCCGGCCCCGATTCCGATCGTCGGTACCGGCACCCGCTCGGTGACCAGCACGGCGACGTCGGACGGCACCCCTTCGAGCACCAGTGCGAAGATCCCGGCCTCGCACAGCGCCTGCGCGTCGTCGAGCAGCTGCTCGATCTCCGGCACGGCGCGGGCCTGGACGCGGTAGCCCCCCATCGCGTGGAGCGACTGCGGGGTCAGGCCGAGGTGCCCCATCACCGGGATCTCGGCGTCGAGCAGGGCGCGCACCACCTCCAGCCGCTTGCGGCCGCCCTCGAGCTTGACGGCCTCGGCACCCCCCTCGCGGACGAGCCGCCCGGCGTTGAGCACCGCGTCGCGCGGGCCGGTGTGGTAGCTCAGGTACGGCAGGTCGGTGACCACCAGCGCGCGCGGGCGCGTCCGCTGCACCGCGGCCGTCGCCCGAACCATGTCTTCGAGATCGACGCGGAGCGTGTCGGGCAGGCCCAGCACGACCATCCCGAGCGAGTCGCCGACCAGGATCACGTCCACCCCCGCCTCGTCGGCCGCGCGAGCCGACGGGGCGTCGTAGGCGGTGAGCATGACCAGCGGCGGCCCCCCCTTGCGGCGGGAGACCTCGGGGACGGTGAGCTTGCCGGGATCGGACGGACGGGGGCCGGAGCCCTCCGGATATGGCGTCATGGCTGGTCCTCGCATCTCCCCGCCGATCGCTCGGTCGAGGGACGGGAACCGTCTAGCAGGCTCTGCACCCCAGGCAGGCGCGGGGGGCCGTCCAGGTCCCAAAGATCCCGGCGGTCCGGGCCTCCCGGTTGTCCATCACAGTAGCAGGGTCGCAGGGGGGCGCCAAGCGCCGGGTCCGAACGCGGTCAACGGGGCCGGTAGTACTCCACCCCGGAGGTCCGGTCCATGGCCTCGATCCGCTTGTAGAGGTCCTCGAAATGGGTGTCCTCGTGGGCCGGATCGATGTCGTTGGTGTCGACCACCAGGAGTGGCGCCTCGCGGAAGTGGAAGAAGAAGTGGTCGTAGGCCCGCACCACCTCGTCGAGATAGCCGTGCGAGATCCGCCGCTCGACTTCCCGGCCGCGGCGCCCGATCCGGTCGAGGATGACCGGCAGCCGGGCCTGCAGGTAGATCACCAGGTCGGGACGTACGACCTCGGCGGAGAGCAGCTCGTAGAGCCGCTCGTAGGTTGCCAGCTCGGTGTCGTTGAGGTTGAGGTAGGCGAAGATCCGGTCCTTCTCGAACAGGTAGTCCGAGACCGCGCCGCGCGCGAAAAGGTCGCCCTGGCGCATCTCCCGCCACTGCCGGTGGCGTGCGACGAGGAACCAGATCTGCGCCGAGAAGGCCGACCCGCGCCGATCGCGGTAGAACGGCTCGAGGAACGGGTTGTCGGTCGGCTCGAGGACGAGTGAAGCGTCCATCCGCCGCGCGAGACGGCGGGCCAGCGTCGTCTTGCCGACACCGATGGGGCCCTCGAGGGCGATCGTCCGGGGGGGCATCGCGGCAGATCCTACACCGGCCCCCCGGCGGCGAGGGGGACGCCGGTCCGGGGGTGACGGATCCCCGGCCACCAGCCGAGGAGCGGCCCGATGACGAAGGGGCGCTCGGCAAGGCGGGGGTGCGGAACGACGAGACCCGGCATGTCGATCACGAGCTCGCCGAACAGGACGACGTCGACGTCGAGCGTGCGCGGGCCCCAGCGGGGCTGGTCCGACCGGCGGCGGCCGGCCGCCCGTTCCAGCGCCTGGCCCAGCGCGAGCAGGGCCGCGGGCTCGAGGGCGACCTCGGCGCGCCGCGCTGCGAGGAGCTGGTTCAGGTAGGGCCCCTGCCCCGGCACGCTGCCCGGGAGCGGCATGGTTTCCTCGACCGGCGAGGCCAGCGTCCAGCGGAATCCGCCCGAGAACAGCCCGCGGCGGGCCCCCTCGAGGTGCGCGGCGCGGTCCCCGAGATTGCTCCCCAGGGCCACGACGACCCAGCCGCCGGCAGCGCCGGGGCCGCCCCCCCGCGCATTGACAGTCCCCGCCCCGGGCCGTACCATCCGCGCGCTTTCCGCCTCCTTCCGAAACCGCCAAAACTCGCGGAAACAAAGAGGTTGCCTGATGCCCAGCCGCAAAGCCACCGCCACGAGCCGCTCCCGGACCTCCCAGGGCCACGAGGCCTTCGCCGCCGCCGAAGGGCTCTACGCGGAAGCGATGAAGAGCTACCTGCTCAAGCGGGACTGGACGCACGCCGCGACCGGCTTCCGGGCCTTCCTCGACAAGTACGGCACCGAGCGCGACCTGGCCGAGCTGGCCGATCGCGCCCGCGTCCACCTGATCGCCTGCGAGCGCAAGCTGGCCCCCGACGCTCCGGCCCCCGTCACCGCCGAGGAGTGGCTGCGTCACGGCGTCTCGCTGGCGAACGCCGGCCGGGCCGCCGACGCGCTGCGCGCGTTCGACAAGGCGGAAGGGCTGGGCTTCGCCGTCGGCCGGGTGCACTACGCGCGGGCCTCGGCCCTCGCGCTGGACGGGCAGCTCGACGAAGCGCTCGCCCAGCTCAAGCTGGCGATCGGCGTCGACGCCGAGCACCGCGCCCATTCGCTCGGCGACCCGGACTTCGAGCGCCTGCGCGAAACCGCCGGCTACGTCGCGCTGGTCGAGCCGCCCGAGGACGACTACGACGATCTCGACGACGAGGACTTCGAGGACGACGAGGAGCTCGACGACGCCGACCAGGAGGTCTTCGACGATGGCCCGCAGATCACCCCCCCGGAAGACACCGACAAGGGCCCCGCGCTCTACTGACGCAGCCTCGGTCCCCGCGGGAGGCCTCGCCGCGGTCGTCCTCGCCGCCGGCGAGGGGACCCGGATGAAGTCCATCCGCGCCAAGGTCCTCCACGAGATCGCCGGGCGCCCGCTGGTCGAGCACGTCGTGCGCGCGGCGCTGGCCGCGGGAGCGTCGCCGGTCGTGGTGGTGGTCGGCGTCCAGGGGGACGCGGTCCGCGCGCGGCTCGAGAAGGCGCTCCCCGGCGCTCCGCTCCGGTTCGTCGAGCAGAGCGAGCGGCGCGGCACCGCCGACGCGGTGCGGCGCGCCCTCCCCGCGCTGGCGGGCTTCGAGGGGACGGCGCTGATCCTCTGCGGCGACGTGCCGGCGCTCCCCGCCGAAGCGGTCGCCGCGCTGGCGGCCGGGCATCTCCGGGCCAGGGCCGCGCTGACGGTGCTCACCGCCGAGTTGGCGGACCCCTCCGGCTACGGCCGCGTCGTGCGCGGCCGGGACGGCCGGATCCGCGCGATCGTCGAAGAGCGCGACGCGACGGCCGCACAGCGGAAGATCCGCGAGATCAACACCGGAACCTACTGCGCCGACTGGCCGGCGCTGGTCGCCGCGATCGCGAAGATCAAGCCCGACAACGCGCAGAAGGAGTACTACCTGACCGACGCCGTGCGGCTGCTGCTGGCCGGCCGGCGCCGGGTGCAGGCGGTCGTGCACGGAGCGGCCGACGAGGCGCTGGGAGTCAACAGCCGGCACCAGCTCGCGTTGCTGCAGCGCGCGATGAACGAGCGCGTGCTGGGCCGCCTGATGGACGGCGGCGTGACCGTGATCGACCCGGCGACGACCTGGGTCCACGACACGGTGACGATCGGCGCGGACAGCGTGCTGTACCCGGGCGTGAGCCTCGAGGGGACGACCGCGATCGGCCAAGGCTGCGTCGTCCGCTCCGGCGCGCGGCTGACCGACTGCCGGCTCGGCGATGGCGTGGAGGTCAGGGAGTACACGATCGCGGCCGAGTCGTCGATCGGCGACGGCAGCGCAGTCGGTCCGTTCGCGCACCTCCGGCCGGGGACGGCGCTGGGGGCGCACTGCAAGGTCGGGAACTTCGTCGAGACCAAGAAGGCGATTTTCGGCGAGGGGTCGAAGGCCTCGCACCTCTCGTACATCGGGGATGCCGAGCTGGGGCGGGACGTCAACGTCGGCGCCGGCACGATCACCTGCAACTACGACGGGGTGAACAAGAACCGGACGGTGCTGGGGGACGGCGTTTTCATCGGCTCGGACACCCAGCTCGTGGCGCCGGTCACGGTCGGCGCCGGCGCCTACGTCGGGGCCGGGACGACGGTCACCAAGGACGTCCCGGCTGATGCGCTGGCGATCACCCGCGTGGACCAGAGGAATATCGAGGGCTGGGCCCAGAAGCGGCGGGAGAAGATGGCCGCGCTGAAGGCGGCGGCGAAGGCGGGCGGGCCTCGGTAGGGGCCGGCCTCTGTGCCGGCCCGCCACGCGCCATCCTTCTTCCGGGCCGGCACGGAGGCCGGCCCCTACGGACGACGCGGCCCGCGGCCGCGGGCACTTCCGGCCCCGGGACGGCATATTTCTCCCCCGCCCCCGGGGGTCTCTTCCCGGCGGCCCCTCGAGGAGCGCTCCATGTGCGGCATCGTCGGCTACGTCGGATCCCGTAACGCCGCCCCGATCCTGGTCGGGGGGCTGAAGCGGCTGGAGTACCGGGGCTACGACTCGGCCGGGATCGCGCTCCTCAACGGCGGCGACGCCTTCACGCTGCGCCGCGCGGTCGGCAAGCTGCGCGAGCTGGAGACCGTCCTCGAGCGGGATCCGGTCGGCGCCGCGCGGTGCGGGGTGGGCCACACCCGCTGGGCCACCCACGGCCGCCCCTCGGAGGAGAACGCCCACCCGCACCGCGACCCGCAGGACCGCGTCGTGCTGGTCCACAACGGGATCATCGAGAACTACCTCGAGCTGAAGAACGAGCTGCTGGCGGAAGGGGCCGTCTTCCGCTCCGAAACCGACACCGAGGTCGTGGCCCACCTCGTCGCGCGCGAGATGAAGCAGGGGCTGCCGCTCGAGACCGCGGTGCAGAACGTCGCGGCGCGGCTCTCCGGGATCTACGCGATGTGCGCGATGGCGGTCGACGACCCGGGCAAGATCGTCGGCGCGCGGCTGGGTCCGCCGCTGGTCGCCGGCATCGGCAAGGGGGAGAACTTCCTGGCCTCGGACCTGACCGCGCTGCTCGAGCACACGCGCGACATCGTCTTCATCGAGGACAACGAGACGGTGGTCATCACGGCGGACAAGGTCGAGGTCTTCGGACCCGACCGCGCGCCACGGCCGCTCAAGGTCAAGCAGATCGCCTGGGACCCCGTGCTGGCCGAGAAGGGCGGCTACCGCCACTTCATGCTCAAGGAGATCCACGAGCAGCCGCGCGCGATCAACGACACGCTGGCCGGGCGGATCTCGCTCGACCGGGGGGAGGTCTTCTTCGCACCCGAGGAGTTCCCGCTGACCGACGCCGACCTGAAGGCGGTGAAGCGGGTCTACCTCGCGTCGTGCGGGACCTCCTGGCACGCGTCGCTGGTCGGCAAGTTCTACCTCGAGACGCTGGCGCGGGTCCCGGCCGAGGTCGACTACGCCTCCGAGTTCCGCTATCGCGACCCGCTCGTCGACCGCGACACGCTGATCACGATCGTCACCCAGTCGGGCGAGACGGCCGACACGCTGGCCGCGCTGCGCGAGGCCAGGTCGCGCGGCGCGCGCTCGATCGCGATCTGCAACGTGATGGGCTCGACCGCCACGCGCGAGGCGGAAGGGACGATCCTGACCCACTGCGGCCCGGAGATCGGCGTCGCCTCGACCAAGGCCTTCACCGCGCAGCTGACCGCGCTCTACATGATGGCGCTGCGAATCGGCGCGGCGCGCGGCGTGCTGGACCGCGACGCCGTGCGCGACCGGCTGACCGACATCGTCCACCTGCCGTCGTTCGTCGAGCGGACGCTGGAGCTGGACGAGGCGATCCAGGCGCTGGCGCGGACCTACAAGGACGCCAAGGACTTCCTCTACCTCGGGCGCGGGGTCAACTACCCGATCGCGCTCGAGGGGGCGCTCAAGCTCAAGGAGATCTCCTACATCCACGCCGAGGGCTACCCCGCCGGCGAGATGAAGCACGGCCCGATCGCGCTGATCGACGAGCAGCTGCCGGTCGTGGCGCTGGCCCCGCAGGACGCGGTCTTCGAGAAGATGCTCTCCAACATGGAGGAGGTGAAGGCGCGCGGCGGGACGCTGATCGTCGTCACCACCGAGGGGATGGAGAAGCACCTTGCCGGCAAGGCCGACCACATCCTGGCCGTGCCGCCGGCGCCGGAGTTCATCACCCCGGCGCTGCTGGTCGTTCCGCTGCAGCTGCTGGCCTACCACATCGCGCTGCTCCGCGGCTGCGACGTCGACCAGCCCCGGAACCTCGCCAAGTCGGTCACCGTCGAATGACGCCCAGGCCGGGGCGACCCTGGTCGCCGCGGCCTGCACCGCCCGTAGGGGCCGGCCTCCGTGCCGGCCCGTACGTCGGGCCGCGCGCGTCGGGCCGGCAACGGAGGCCGGCCCCTACGGCGTGCGTGCATTGCCTTCCTGCAACCGTCCATCCCCCGACGGCAACCGGTCGCGACTGGACCCTCCCGCCGGGCGCGTAGAATCGGACTATCCGCCAACTCACCGGTGGGGAGGTTCCCGATGGCCCGTCACTCGATTCCCGTCGCGGCGTGTCTCGCGCTCGCCCTGCTCGCCGTCTGTCTCTTCCCTGCGCTCGCCGCCGACTCGACCACGACCCGCATCCATGGCGCGGTCGTCAAGGCCGGCGGCACCCCGGTCGCCGGAGCGCTGGTCGTGGCGCGGCCGAAGGAGCTGCCCAAGCCGCCGGAAGCCGAAGCCAGCGGCGATGCGACCACCAAGCCGGTCCGCCTGCCCGAGATGAAAACCGGCCCCGACGGCCGGTTCTCGCTCGAAGTCGCCGGCGTGCCGCCGGTCACGCTGCGGGTCGAGGCCGCGGGGTTCGCCACCGCGATCCGCAAGGACCTCCCCGGGGACCAGCCGGTGACGGTGACGCTGGAGGCCGGGCTCGCGCTGTCGGGCCAGGTCTTCGACCGCAAGACGGGACGCCCCCTGGCGAAGGCCGAGATCGAGGCCGCCGGGAACGACGCCTCCGGCTTCTTCGACCCTGACGACGCCAAGCGCTTCCGCGCCAGGACGACGGCCGACGCCCAGGGCCGCTTCCGCTTCGCCAGCCTCTCGCCCGACTACTACACCGTCTACGCCTCCGCTCCCGGCTTCCGCAACGCGTCGCGCGACCGGATCGGCGTCGGGCTGGGCGCGGCCCCCGCGGACCTCTTTCTCTACCTGAAGCCCGGGATCGCGATCCCGGGCCGCGTGGCCGGCAAGGACGGCAAGCCGATCGCCAAGGCCCGCGTCTCCGTGCGCCCCTCCGGCGGCTTCCCGAGCAACCTCGCCGACTGGACGGGCGGCGGCGAGTTCGTCGCCACGACCGACGACAAGGGAGCGTTCGAGGTCACCGGCGTGCCCTCTGCGCAGGCCTACCTGCTCGAGGTGACGCACGAGGACTACGCGCCGGCCTGGCTCGACGGCGTGCGCACCACCGACGGCCGGCGCGCGCCGCCGTCGACGATCACGCTCGATCGCGGCGTGGTGCTGACGGGCAAGCTGCTGGCCGGCGACCAGCCGTTCGACGGCAGGATCGGCGTCGAGGTGACGTACGAGGCACCCGACGACTGGGCGGGGACACAGCGTGCCGTCAGCCGCAGCGGACCGAAGGTGATCGCGAAGGAAGGAGCGTTCCGGATCGAGCGGCTGCCGACCGGGACCGCGACGGTCGAGGTCGAGCCCAACGGCTACGCGCCGGTGAAGAAGGAGAAGGTCGTCCTGGAGGCCGAGCACGGGGCGGACGTCGGTACGCTGACGGTCGAGCGCGGGGCCGCGATCACCGGGACGGTCGTCGACGAGGCCGGCAAGCCGGTCGCAGAGGCCAAGGTCACGACGCAGAGCCTGAGCATGACCGGCGGCTTCGTCCGCCGCGAGTGCACCACCGGCGCCGAGGGGACGTTCGCGCTCGCCGGGCTGCCGGCCGACCGGACCTACGAGGTCACCGCCGCGCACAGCGACTTCGCGTCGGCCTCGCAGAAGGAACTCAAGACAGACGGCGACGCCGTGACGCTGATGCTGCGCGCCGAGGGCTCGGGGACCGTGACCGGTCGCGTGCTCGCGGGCGATCCACCCGTGCCGGTGGTCGGGCTCTACGTCGAGGCGGTCCCGAAGGGGGACGCAAGCCCGATGGGGATGCTGACCGCGCTCGGGATGGGGGTGGAGAAGCGCGCGATGCACGCCCCCGACGGCCGCTTCACGCTCGAGAACGTCACCCCCGGCACCTACACCTTCAAGATCACGGCCGACGGCCTCGTACCGGCGCGGATCGAGGAAAAGGAACTCGTTCCCGGCCAGCCGCTCGACCTGGGGGAGATCCGGCTCGACAAGGGGGCCACGGTGCAGGGGCTGGTCCTCGACAAGGGGAGCAAGGCGCCCGTCGGCGGCGCGGCGATCGCGATCGAGGAGGGCGGCGGCCTGGCCGGGATGATGAAGCAGATGGACCCGAACCAGCGTCCCGCCGCGACGACCGGGCCGGACGGCCGCTTCACGCTGAGCGGGATCGCGCCGGGCCAGCTCACGCTGCGGGCCGAGTCGGAGCGCTACGCGCCGACCAAGGCGACGCTCGACGTCCAGCCCGGCGTCCCGCTCGCCGACCTGACGGTCGACCTGGGGCCAGGCGGCTCCATCGAGGGGATCGTTCGCGACAAGAGCGGCCTGCCGCAGCCGAATTACATGGTGACCGCCACGACCGGCTTCGGCGCCAACCTGCGGATGATCACGTCGACCGACGAGGTCGGGCACTACAAGATCGACAACGTTCCGCCGGGCGACTACATGGTCGTCAGCATGCCGAGCCCGCGAGGCGGGGGCGGCGAGAACGCCCAGGCCGAGATGATGAGCAAGATGCTGATGCAGTCGGTCAAGGTCGAGGAGGCACGCACCGCGGTGCTCAACTTCCCGGCCGGCGGCGGCGCGGCGATCACGGTCAAGGGGGTCGTGCGGCGCGGGCGCTCGCCGCTCGAATCGCGCGTCTTCTTCGTCAAGACCGACGCCGCCAACGCGGTCTCGGACCTGGCGACGACGCAGACCGGGCCCGACGGCAGCTTCGAGGTCCGGCTCGCCGGCGCGGGCGAGTACCGCGCGGCGGTCATGCCGATCGACACCAAGCCGGGCGACGTCGGGACGAGCGTGAAAGTCACGATTCCCGATGGAAAGGCGATCGTCGACCAGGACCTGGTCCTCTCCGAGTCGGAGGTCACGGGCCAGGTGACCGACCTCGACGGCGGCCTGCCGCTCAAGGGGGCGCGCGTCGTCGCGGTGCAGGTCGACGCGGCGGGAGAGGTCGACGAGCGCACGACCTCCACCGGCAGCGCCACGACCGACGAGGACGGGCGCTTCGTGGTGGCCGGGCTCGAGCCGGGCGACTGGCGGCTGTCGGTGCTGAAGGACGGTTACGGCTCGGAGACGATCGGGCCGCTCACGATCAAGCCCGACGCCAAGCTCGAAGGAAAGAACGCGGGGCTGCGCACCGCGCGGCCGATGGTCTTCGTGGTCAGGGACGAGCAGGGCCAGCCGGTGCAGGGGGCGATGGTGCTGCGCGCCGACCTCGGGACGGCCGGCGCCGGGGTCGGGATGGACATGGGCAGCGACCTCGACGGCCGGGCCCAGGTCCGGCACCTCGCCGACGGGACCTACGACCTGGTGGTCGTCGCCTCCGGCTTCGCGCTCAAGGTGCTGCCCCGGGTACCGGTCGGCGCGGAGGCGCCGAAGGAGATCCCGGTGGCGCTGCAGCGCGGCCAGCCGGTCACGGTGCGGGTCGTCGACAGCGCGGGGAAAGGCGTCGGCGGGATGATGGTCGCGGTCAAGGACGCCTCCGGCCTCGACCTCAGCTCGATGCTGGTCCTGCAGCGGATCTTCTCGCAGGAGGGCTACAGCCTCGGCACCGACGCCTCCGGCAGCGCGAAGCTCACGGCGCTCGAGGCCGGCAAGTACGAGTTCACCTTCAAGCGCGGCAAGGAGGTCGTCACGCGGCAGTCGGTCAAGGTCAGGCCCGGCGAGCCGACGACGGTCGAGGTGAAGCTGCCCTGAGCGCGCGCCAACCGGCTACGGGCAGCTCACTCCGGCGCGCTCCGTCCCTGCGCTGCTCCTCCCGAGCGACCCGGTTCCCACCGGACACGCATTCTGCGCGCGCGTCAGGTAGAAGAACGCCTGGCCCGACGACGGGAGATCCGGATCGGTCGCCGTCGTGTTGGGCCCGTCGTCCGACTCGAGGCAGTCGGCTGCCAGGAGATTCGAGGCCAGCCCCGATCGGAGCGTGTCGTAGACGAGCCCTGACGCGAGCGCGCCCGGACTCGCCGGAACGTCCCAGGTCAGATCCGTCCTCGACGTGAAACGGAGATGCTCCGTCTCGCCGGGTGTCGCCCAGCTCGTGGCACTCCGATCGTTGCAGTCGGCGGCGAGACTGACGCACGACGGATCGCCGAAGTCACCGTAGCCGTCCCCATCACGATCCACGCAGCCTGCGGTTCGAAGCTTCGTCTCCGTGACGTTGTTGCCCGGGAGGGAGAACCAGGCCGAGCGCGGGAAGAACGGATCGGAGCTCACGGTCCTTGCGCGCCAGTGGTAGAAGGTCCCCTCGCTCAGACCCGCGATCGACTGGTTGAAGTTCGTCACGCTTCCCGACGCGCCCACCGGTCCGGTCAAGACGGAAGACGATGCGGCACTCGCGACGCCGTTGAAGGAGCTGCCGAGCGGCTTGGCTTCCACCTGGAGGCGGACCCGGCCTCGTCCGGCCGGAGTGCGCCCCCGCACTCGCACGCGAAATTCCGTCTCGGAGTCGGACTTCCCGCCGGTACCCACCGGCGTCGCGCCGTTCGTCTGCGTTTGACGAGGGATGCGGTCGAGCGCCTCGACGCCACCGCCGTAGTAGAGGAACACCATCCCCTCGTCGGTTTGGCCGTTGTCGTAAAGCGGGGCGCCTACGACCACGTCAGCGATTCCGTCCCCGTTGACATCGCCGGCGGCCGCGGCGCTCGATCCGAAGCCACAGACCGATTGAAGGCCCGGGTTGGTCCACCCCGGCGTGAGTCCCAGCCCCGAGGGCGAGCCCAAGAAGAGATCCGCGCGTCCCTCGCGGTCCAGGTTGATCGTGTAGTAATACCGTCCGGCGATGACGTCGGAGAAGCCATCGCCGTTGACGTCACCTGCCGTCGCAACACTCCCGAGGGTCGCACCCGCCTGGTCGTTGTCGATCGTCCACACCGGCGTCGCCGCAGGACCCGACGCCGACCCGAGGTAGAGGAAGGCGCGCCCTTCCACGCTCGTCTGGCCGGTATCGAATCCAAAGGCGGACACGAGGACGTCGGCGAAGCCATCGCCGTTGACGTCCCCGGCGGTCCCCAGTTGCCGAGGCGGGCGAACGCCTGGTTGCCCTCGACGCTCCACACCGGTGACGGCGCGAGACCGGAGGCCGAGCCAAGGTAGACGTACGCTCGACCCTCCAACGCCTCGCCGTTGCTGTAGGCGTCGGCCCCGACGATGACGTCCGCGTAGCCGTCGCCGTTCACGTCGCCGGCGGTCGAGGCCGAAACCCCGAAGTACGCGAACGCCTGGTCACCTTCCTTCGTCCACGCGGGAGTGCTCGCAAGGCCCGTGGCCGAGCCCAGGTACACCCACACCTTTCCCTCCTGGTTCTGGTCGTTCGTGTAGTACGGCGCCCCGACGACGACGTCCGAGTAGCCGTCGCCGTTGACGTCCCCTGCGGTCCCTGCTGCAAGGCCGAGTTGCGCGTCCGCCCGATTGCCCTCGACCGTCCAGGCCGGTGTCGTCGCGAGCCCGGAGACCGAGCCGAGAAAAACGAAGGCTCGTCCCTCGCTGGTCTGCCCGTTGCTGAAATAGTCCGCACCGACGATGACGTCGGAGTAGCCGTCGCCGTTCACGTCGCCGGCGGTCCCGACCGCGTCGCCAAGGTAGGCCAGCTCGTTGTCACTCTCGAACGTCCACGCCGGCGCCGCGGCGAGTCCCGCGGCCGAACCGAAGTAGACGAACACTCGACCTTCGTCGGCTTGGCCGTTGTCGTACAGAGGGGCTCCGATGATGACGTCGGAATAGCCGTCGCCGTTCACGTCGCCGGCAGTCGCGGCCAGGACCCCGAAATGGGCGACGGCCTGGTCGCCCTCCGCCGTCCACGCCGAGACAGACGCGAGGACCGAGGCCGAGCCGAGGTAGACGGAGGCCCGCCCCTCGTCGGTCTGGCCGTTGTCGTAGCGATGGGCTCCGACGATGACGTCGGAGTAGCCGTCGCCGTTGACGTCCCCCGCCGTGGCCACCGAATAGCCGCACCAGGCTCCGATCTGGTCGGACTCGACGGTCCAGGCGGGACCGGTCGCGAGCCCCGAGGCGGCGCCGAGGTACAGCTGGGCCCGCCCCTCGTCGCTCTGACCGTTGTCGAAGAGGTAGTTTCCGGCGATGACGTCTGCGAAGCCATCTCCGTTGATATCCCCGGCTGTTGCAACCGAGTAGGCATACCGAGCGTCGGCCTGGTCGCTCTCGGTCGTCCACGACGGCGAGAGGCTCAGTCCCGAGGACGAGCCGAGGTAGAGAGAGGCTCTCCCCTCGTTGTTCTGGCCGTTGTCGAAGTACGGCGCTCCCACCACGACGTCGGCGTAGCCGTCGCCGTTGACGTCGCCGGCCGTCGCCACCGAGCGCCCGAACTCGGCGCCCGCCTGGTTGCTCTCGGCCGTCCACGCCGCAGTCGTGCCGAGGCCCGAGGCCGAGCCGAGGTAGACGAAGGCGCCCCCCTCGTTGAACTCGACGTTGGAGTAGAAGTTCGCGCCCACCACGACGTCGGCGTAGCCGTCACCGTTGACGTCCCCCGCGGTCGCGACCGACGTTCCGAACTGAGCGCCGCTCCTGTTGATCCCGACCGCCCATGCGGCCGTCGTCCCGAGGCCGGCGGCCGATCCGAGATAGACCGAAGCCTGTCCCCCGTTGCTCACGCCAGGCGCCCCGACGATCAAGTCGGCGTACCCGTCGCCGTTGACGTCCCCGGCCGCCGCGACGGAGGTCGCGAAGTTCGCGCTGCCCAGGTTGGCCTCCACCGTCCATCCCGCGGTTGTCGCCAGGCCTGCGGCGGAGCCGTAGTACACGAACGCTCGTCCTTCCTCGAACTCGGGGTTGGTAAACGCGTACGCCCCGACGACCACGTCCGCGTAGCCGTCTCCGTTGATATCCCCCGCCGTCGCGACGGACCACCCGAACAGCGCGTTGGCCCGGTCGCTCTCCGCAGTCCAGGCGGGGACGGACGCGAGCCCCGAGGCCGAGCCGAGGTAGACGAAAGCGCGCCCCTCGTCTGTCTGACCGTTGTCGAAGAGCGGCGCACCCACGACGACATCCGAGTAGCCGTCGCCATTGACGTCGCCGGCGGTCGATACGGAATAGCCGTACCAGCCGGAGTTCTGATTGCTCTCCCCGTTCCACGATGCCGAAGTCGCCAGCGGATCGACGGTCACCGGATACGCCGCTCCCCTGTCGTCGAACACGATGCGGATACCGCGCAGGCCGGGCTCCGTGAACCCCTCCATGCGGGCGGGCAGCGTCCGGCCGCCAGCGTCGACGACCGTCAGCGCCGCGTAATGGAGTACGACCGCGCCGCCGGGAGCCTCGAAGTCGATCGCCTGGCCGTCTTCGCTGAAAGCTGGATCGAGCGTGCCGGTCAGTGAGAGTTCGATGAACACCTCGCCGCGCGCAGGCGACAACGGACCGCTGAGCGTGAACCCCTGCTCGAGCCCGCGATCATCGTTGATGTACCACTCGACGATGCTGCCGCGATCGTACTCGACGCGGTTACCGTCGACATGCAGGCGCGCCGGCTCGACCGCTGCGACGTCACCGGAGGAGGAGACGCCCACGAACGCCAGTCCCCACTCCCAGGGAGCCACCTGCTCGGTGCGCGGGACCACGCGAATTCCATCGGCCGTGAACGACGCCCTGAGATTGTGGGCCCGGTTGGGGGCTTGCCAGCCTGCCTCGCCCTGCCACGTGATCTCATATTCGGAGTCGGCAATGTGACTCTGCACGGCGGCCGACCAGCTCGGCGGAACGCTCGAGTCCGCGAGGGCTCTTGCCGGCACGACGGAAATCGCAGCCGCGAGCAGCGCTGCGGTGACGCAGGCAAGCCTGCGGCTGACCTGCCGCCCCGATCGACGGTTCCCGACCATCGGCTCGTCCTCAGCAGGGCCAGCGGGCGGGCGATTCGGTCCTCGCTTCACGGGCAGAGCACGGATGAAGCGGACACCGGCCATCGACGCGATCTCCTTCGGGGTTCGAGGAGAATACGCTGCAACGCCCGCCGCAGGTTCCCAAATAAGCATCCGCTCAGGGGTTCGCGACTGACATACTAGTGGGCGCAGGAAGGCGATTCACGGCGCGATTCATGACGGATGAGCGATCTGATCCTCGCCTCGTGGCCCGGCGAGCGCGTCAACTGGAGGTCGTGCCCGGAGTTGCGCCGCTCGCGGCGGGGACGGGCCGGGTCGCGAGTCCCGGCCCCGCCGCCGCGGTCACTCCGGTCCGATCGGGTAGCTGAAGCGGGTGAAGTCCTCGCGGTAGACCTGTTGCACGAGCGCCGCGCACTCGGCGTCGTAGTACTCCGCCAGCCGCTTGCTCGCCGCCGTCGCCGGCGGGCCGGTGCGCGGGATCGCATCCGGCGGCGCGCCGCCGATGCGGGCGAAGATCCTCTCCAGGTCGGCGTCCAGGGTCTCGAGCCGGCCGACGAAGTCCATCCGGTCCGCAAGGCCCAGGATCCGCGACTGCCGCATCCAGTGGGCGTTCTCGGCCTCGCCGCCGTCGGCAAGGTAGCGACAGAAGGCGCGGAACGTGACCTTCCCGCCGTCGTGCGTCGCCACCCGCTCGCCGTACATCGCCAGGTGCTTGTCCCCCTCTCGAAACTTGTCGAGAAAGGCCGAGAGCACCCGGCCGTAGGGGTTGCGCACCACGCTGAAGAAGAAGTACCCGCGGAGCCGGAACAGGTCGCCGACGCCGAGGTTGCGGAAGTGCGTTGCCCGCACCTTGGCCCGGTCGAGATCCGCCGGGTCCAGCCCCGGCTCGGGGAACCGCCCGAACAGCGCCGAGACGACGCTGCTGTTCGCGGACTTCGGGATGCGGATGTAGACGTACCGCCAGCTGCGAGACACCACGCTCCGGTCGTCGATGATGCGCAGCCGCTGCTCGCTCCACAGCCGCGGGCGCACGAGGTAGTAGGGCCGGATGATCATGTTCCAGTGGGCCATCGGTGACTCCGCGTGATCCGGCGGATGGGTGGTCCTGCCGATCTCGTGCGATGCGGCAAGGGTAGCACCGGCGCGTGGAGGTCGGGGACGCCCACCGCCGGGGCGATGGCGCTCGATGGTCGCTTTCCCGTCAGACCCCGTCGGGCAGCGGCACCGTGCTCAGCCGGAACTCGAATCCCGGCATCGCCGCGGGCCGGAACGGCTCGTCGTAGCGCGCGACGCTCCGCGCCCGGTAGACCCCGTGCTCGAGCACGTACTCCTCGATCGCCCGGGCGTGCAGATCGACGATCCAGTAGTGCGTGACATCGAAGCGCGCGTACGACTCGAGCTTCCGCACGCGGTCGAGTCGCTCCGTGCCGGGCGAGAGGATTTCGACGCAGAGATCGGGGGCGCCGATCACCCGGCTTCCCTGCAGGATCCCGGAGCGCGCTCGCGAGAGGAAGAAGACGTCCCGTTGGACCACGTTGTGGGGGTCGAACGTGACGTCGAGGGGGCGATGTGAACCGTCCCGAGATCGTGCGCCCGGACGTGAGCCAGGAGCGCGAACGCGACCTCGCGCGAGACATCCTGGTGCCACCGGTTCGGCGACGGCGTCATGACCAGTTCCCCCCCGAGGAGCTGGTAGCGATGCCCGTCGTCGGGGAGCGCGACGTAGTCCGCGTAGGTCAGCAGACGATCGCGGCCCGATTCCGACATCGGGGTCACTCCTCGGAGGGACGGTATCGCACGCCGTGCGGCGTGGGCGGCCTGTGGAAGGCCGACCGTCCCGCTTCCGCAAGGCGACCATCGTACACCGGTGCGCGCGAGCGGATGGACCGGGGCACCGGCGCGTGGCGCCCCTCGCGACACGCCGGCCGGCGCGCGCAGGCCGCCGCGAGCCAGGATCTCGAACAGGCTGAGTCCTCGAGTCGGCCCTCCCGCCCGGCGGCCGACCGTTACCGGGGCAGCACGTTCCCCCGGTAGTCGACGACGGTGCTGCTCTGCCCCGGTCCGGCGGCGAGGGCGCCCAGCAGTGGATCCACCGCGTTCACCGCGAGCACCGACGGGCCGTCCTTCGCCTCGAGCGAGGCGAGCGGCCCCTCGTCGACTTCGACACCCGGCGATCTCGGAAAGACCCCGGCGCTCGACCACAGGAGATCGATCGCATCGAGGCGCTCCGCCGCGATGGCCGCCGCGTCCGCGATCGAGGATTCCATGCTGAGGTCGAGGGGCGCGATGTCGATCTGCCCGGTCCAGCGCTCCGCGAGAGCCGACAGGGCCTCCGCGGTAGCGGGTCGGCGGCAGGTGGCGGGCACGCGATCGCCCGCCGCCGCGTGCTGGTTTTGCCAGTTCGAGCCCCACGCCGCGGGACGTTCCCGTGATCACGCAGCCCGGGCACGTGCCGCCGCCGATGCGTCCCGACGGAGCTGTGGCACAATCCCCCGCCCTTTCCCGCCCACCCCGCCCGGAGACAACTCCCCGTGTCCATCGACCAGGACCGCCTGCTCGAGCGCCTCAACCCGCCGCAGCGGGAGGCCGTCACGCACGGCGAGGGGCCGCTCCTGATCCTGGCCGGCGCGGGCTCGGGCAAGACGCGCGTCATCACGCACCGCATCGCCTGGCTGGTCGGCGTCGCCGGGGCCGACCCGCGCCAGGTCGTGGCGATGACCTTCACCAACAAGGCCGCGAAGGAGATGCGCGAGCGGGCCGAGAGCCTGCTGCGCCACGACCTGGCCGGGGCCTACGTCGGGACCTTCCACGCCTTCGGCCTGCGCCTGCTGCGGATGCACGCGCTCGACGCCGGCTACCCGCCGACCTTCGTCGTCTACGACTCGGCCGACCAGCTGGCCGCGGTGCGGGCGTCGCTCAAGGAGCTGTCGCTCGACGACAAGTCGATGACCCCCAGGCAGGTCCTTTCCTGGATCTCGCGCCAGAAGAACGCGCTGGTCGATCCCGACGCCGCGGCGGCCCGGGCGATGACGCCGCAGGACGCCAGCATGTCCCGCGTCTACGCGCTCTACGCCGAGCGCCTGAAGCGCGCCGGCGCGATGGACTTCGACGACCTGCTGGTGCAGCTCATCCGGCTGTTCCGGACGCGGCCCGACGTCGCCGACCGCCACGCCCAGCGGATCCGCTGGCTCCTGGTCGACGAGTACCAGGACACCAACCCGATCCAGTACGCGCTGATCCGGATGCTGGCCGGCGCGCCACCGCAACGTCTGCTGCGTCGGCGACGAGGACCAGTCGATCTACGCCTTCCGCGGGGCCGACATCCGGAACATCCTGGACTTCGAGCAGGACTTCAAGGACGCGACGATCGTCAAGCTCGAGCAGAACTACCGCTCGACCCGGAACATCCTGGCGGCCGCGACGGCGGTGATCCGCAACAACGCCAACCGCCACGACAAGACGCTCTGGACCGAGAACGCGGAGGGCGCGAAGCTCCAGCTCCACACCGCGCAGGACGACCGGGCCGAGGCCGACTTCGTCGTCGAGACGATGCTGAAGCTGGTGCGCGAGCACGCGATCCCGCTCGACCAGGTCGGCGTGCTGTACCGCACGAACGCGACCTCGCGCGCTGTTCGAAGACCGGCTGATGTCGCGCAACGTCCCCTACCGCGTCGTCGGCAGCCTCAGGTTCTACGAGCGCAAGGAGATCAAGGACGTCCTGGCCTGGCTGCGCCTCCTGGTCCACCCCGACTCGGACGAGGACTTCCTGCGCGCCGCGCAGACCCCGCCGCGGGGCCTGGGCGAGACGACGCTGGGCGAGATCGCGCGCCGCGCGCGCGAGGCCAACGTCTCGCTCCACGCCGCCGCGCGCGACGCGATCGAGGCGCCGGCCGGGCTGAACGCCCGCGCCGTCAACGCGCTGTCGAACTTCCTCGGCACGATCAAGGACCTGACCGACCTGACGCGCGAGGTCTCGACCGCCGCCACGGTGACCTCGACGATCGAGGCGATCGACTACGCGCTCTACCTGGAGAAGGCGCACCCCGAGGACCACGTCTCCCGGGCCGAGAACCTCGACGCGCTGACCTCCGCCGCCGAGGAGCACGACGAGGCCGGCGCGCCGGAGGGGATGGCGGGGTTCCTCGACCGCGTCTCGCTGCGCTCGGACAGCGACGACGTCGCCGGCGAGCGCGGGCCGTCGCTGATGACGGTCCACTCGGCCAAGGGGCTGGAGTTCGACGCCGTCTTCCTGGCCGGCCTCAACGAGGAGCTGTTCCCGCACAGCTTCTCGGCCGGCGAGCCCGACGGCCTGGAGGAGGAGCGGCGCCTGATGTACGTCGCGCTGACGCGCGCGCGCAAGGTGCTGACGCTCAGCTCGGCACGCTTCCGCCACGTCTTCGGCCAGCTCACCTTCGCGCTGCCGTCGCGCTTCCTCGACGAGATCCCGGAGGAGCTGCTGCGCCGCACCGGCGACGGGGGCGGCGGCGCGCTGGCCGGGGCGGGGTTCCGCTCGCGCTTCGGCGGCGACGACGCGATGGAGGGGTTCGCGGGCTACGGCCACGCGCCCGCCGAGCCGCGGGCGCGGCCGGCCGGGATCCCGGCGCGCCGCGGCGGCCCGCGCCGCGTGGAGCGCGAGCCGGCGGCCGCGCCGGCGGGGCGCGCGGCGGGCGGGTTCCGGCCCGGGATGCGGATCGTCCACCCGCAGTTCGGCGCGGGGACGGTGCTGTCGGCGTCGGGCCAGGGGAAGTCGCTGGCGCTCGACATCCGCTTCGAGCGCGCGGGGCGGAAGAAGATCCTCGCGGCCTACACGACGCTGGTGGAGGAGTAGCGGCCGGCCGGGAACCCCCGCGCGATCATTCCGAGTCCGACCCGGGTCCGATGTGTCGCGCAGTCTGGATCGCCACGCGGATCAGTCGAGCTCCCGATGTTCCGGCAGACCCTGGAGCACGGCCATGAGATCGTACAACCTGTAAGGTTTCTGGAGAAACCCGGACAAGCCACGCCCCTCGAGCGGTGCCACGATGTCGTCCTTGGCGTAACCACTCGAGAGGACGACGCGCACGTCCTCGCGTATCCGGACGAGTTCCCGGAAGGTGGCTATCCCGTCCAGATTGGGCATGGTGGCGTCCAGGATCACGCCCCGGAATCGCCGCGGGTCGGCACGGTAGATCTCGATGGCTTCCAGCCCATCTGCCGCACAGATGACCTCGAAGCCGAGCAGTTCGAGCATCTTCGTGGCCGTCGAGCGAACCGCTTCCTCGTCGTCCACGACCAGGATCGTGCCGGCGCCGCGCCAATCCGGTGCGGCAACGGTGAGCGGCTCCGTCGCCTTCGCGGTGCAGGCGAGTGCCGGCAGCCAGACGCGAAACCTGCTGCCGCGTCCTGGTTCGCTCTCCACCTGGATCTCCCCTGGTGAGCACGGACGATGCCGAGTGCCGCCGCCAAGCCCAGGCCGCGCCCGCTGAACTTCGTCGAGAAGAACGGCTCGAACAGCCGACCGACCAGTTCGGGCTCGATGCCGCATCCGGTATCCGCGACCTCCAGGAACACGTACTCCCCCGGAGCCAGGGGATCCTGCACCCACGGAGACTGCAGGTCTTCCGTCTTGAGGTGGGCCGAACCAGTCGAAATCGTGATCCGGCCCGGCCGGTCTCCGAGGGCCTCCGATGCGTTCACGATCAGATTCATGATGATCTGTCGAACCCGGCTCAGGTCCGCGCTCACCAGAGGCACCTCGACCGCGAGGTTCCACCGCAACTGTCCGCGCTTCGACAAGGCTGCGGCCATCAGGCGCGCCATGTCCTCGAGAAGGCGATTCAGGTCGACCGAGCGAAAGAAAGCGGGCCTTGCCGACGTAGGCAAGCAGCTGCTGGCATAGATCCGCCGCGTCGCGGGAAGCGTCCGCCGCTTCCCGAGAAGCCGGCGGTCGACTGCGTCTTCGGGCAATCTCCCCGAGACGAGATCGAGGTTGCCAAGGATGACGGTCAGCAGGTTGTTGAAGTCGTGCGCGATCCCCCCGGCCAGCGTTCCCAGGCTCTCCTCCTTCTGGGCCCGCTGCACCCGGAGTTCGAGCTCGCGGTGGCGCTCCTCGGCCTCTCTGCGATCGGTGATGTCTTGAATGGCTACGGCGCAGCCGATGACGCGGCCTTCGGCATCGCGGATCGGCGCCGCGCTGTTGAGCACGTAAGCCTGCGTGCCGTCGAATCGCTGGATCTGCAGTTCCTGGTTCACCACGGTCTCGCCGTGCTGGACGGCGCGGGCACTGGCCCACTCCTCGGGCTGGACGGGCTCGCCGCTCGCGGTCCAGTGCGCCCTGTAGGAGGCGTAATCCCGCACGCTGCGAACCATCGGGATCGGGCCACCCCAGAGTCTCCTCGTAGGCGCGGTTGCAGCTAACGAGGCCGCCCCGGGCGTCCAGGATGCACACGCCGACCGGCAGGGTCTCCATGACGGCGGCCAGGCGGTTCCTCTCGCCGACCGCTTCGCCGTGCTTCGCCTCCAGCGCCCTGAGCATCTCCAGTCGCCGCATGGCCACTGCCACCTGGCCGGTGATCGCACGCATCAGCTCGACCTCCTCGGCGGTGAATCCCGCGCGGGTCGTGGTGCCGAATGCGAGCGTGCCCATGACGCGCCCCTCGATCAGGAGCGGGTGGCAGCAGTAAGCTTGGATCCCGAGCTCTTCACCAGCTTCGTGCGCGGATCCTCGCAGTGCTGGATGTCCTCGACCACGATGCGGCGGCCATCCCGCGCCACGCAGCCGCACACCGTCACGCCGAAGTCGAGCCATTCGACCCTGGACACCTCCTCGTCGGGGACACCGGCGCAGGCGTTGAGGCGTAGACGCGCGACGGGACCGCTTCCGCGTCCGGCGCCAACCGCCGGTCCCGGCCCCTCCACCGCCAGGTAGTTGAAGAAGACCTGACAGTCCAGGAAGGCCATGACCTCGCGGCAAAGCAGGTTCACCAGGGCCCTGGGGATCAGGGGTTGCCAGCAGGCGCTCGGCGGTGTCGGCGAGCAGGCGGAAGCGCGCCTCGCTCCGCCGCACTTTCTCTTCGGCCTCCTTGCGCTCGGTGATATCGATCGAGAGTCCGAGCACGCGGACTGGATGGCCGCCCTCCATCACCACGTGCTTCCCCTGGCCCAGGATCCAGCGATAGGTCCCGTCCAGCATCCGGGCGCGGTACTCGCACTCCCACGGGCGGCCCGTTCTGCTCGTCTGCTCGAGAGTGTCTGCCAGCTTGTCGCGGTCTTCGGGGTGGATCTCGGGCAGAAGCGTGTCCAGAGAGCAATAAGGCTCCACAGCCGCACCACGGACGATGGCCGAGATGTTGCTGGAATAGCGAATGGAACGCGTGGGGATGTCCCACTCCCACGTGACCATCCCGGCGGCTTCCAAGGCCATCCCCAGGCGGACCTGACGGGTGCGGGCCTCCTGCTGCAACTGTCTGCGCGCGGTGATGTCGGTGATCACTCCATTCCAGACGATCGAGCCATCGTCCTGGGGGCTGCGGCGTCGACCGGCGGCGGACCCACTTGATGTTGCCGGTCGCGGTCCGCCAGCGAAACTCGCACTCGAGAGGCCTCGAGTCGCGCAGCGCCTCCTGCTCGGCAGCGGCCACCAGCGGCCGGTCTTCCTCGACAATGAGCTGCTGGAATGCGGCAGCGTCCTGCATTACGCTCTCGGCGCTGAACCCGAAGAGCCGCTCGACGCCCGCACTGATGTAGGAGTAGCGGACTGTTCCGTCGGGCTCAGTCACGCTCTGGTAGATCACGCTGCCGGGGATGTTGTCGCTGACCATGCGCAGCCGCTCTGCGCTCTCGCGCAGGGCCTGCTTCATTCGAACCCGTTCAGTCACATACCACCACCTCGCGCATGTCGCTGCCGGGCGATTTGGTTCGCGTGCACGACGGGACGAGGGTAGCACCAGGACGCGGGGAGCGGTGGAGCGCCGGCCAGCGAACCCCGCCTCCGGGAGAGCGCGGGCGGCGGGGCCGCTGGCCCGCCGCCCGCCCTACTTCCCGATCGTCGCCAGCAGCGCTTCCGCTTCCTTGTTGTGCGGCGACTGCCGCAGCGCACGGCGGACCTGGCGCTCGGCGGCGTCGTAGTCCCCCAGCGCCAGGTAGGCCCGCGCCAGGCCGATCCGCGCCTGGACGAACTCGCGGTCCAGGTCGAGCGCGCGGCGGAAGGACTCGATCGCCCGGCGCGGGTCGTTCGGGAGTTCCGCCATCCCGTGGCGGTAGTCCGGTACCGGGTCGCGAGCCCGCAGCTCGGACCGCTTCGCGATCAGCCGCGACGCTTCCTCCTCGTCCCCCTGCGCGCGACGCACGCGGGCCAGGTTGCCGTAGGGCGCGGCATACTCGGGGTCGAGGTCGATCGCCCGCCGGAAGAAGTTCGCCGCCAGCTCGAGCCGGCCCTGCCGCTCGTAGGCGACGCCCAGGTTGTTGGCGGCCCATGCCGACTCCGGATCGAGCAGCGCGGCGGTCTCGAAGTGCTCGGTCGCGGCGACCAGGCTCTCCTTGCGCAGTTCCTGGTAGCCCAGCGTGTTGTAGAAGCGCGCCATCGCCTCCAGGTCGGTCAGCACGCGGTAGCGCGAGATCCCCGGCCCGACGCGGTCGAAGTCGTAGACCATCGTCTCCGAGCCGGTCCCGTAGCCGGCGCAGATGTGCCGGTACTCGACGGTCAGCTCCCCCTCCGTGCCGTAGTCCCCCTTCTGCAGCGCCTCGACGTAGTAGACGCCGATCCCGAGCGAGCGCGCGAGCCCGATGTAGAGGTTCGTCAGCGAGAGGCAGTCGCCGCGGCGCTCCGCGAACGCGCCTTCCGCGGAGTAGGTGCGGTCGCGGTCGTACTCCAGCCCCAGCTCGGCGGGATCGGTCAGGACCAGCGAGAGCTGGTCGAGCTTGCCCCAGACCCGGGTCTGACCGAGCGTCTCGTCGCGCGCCAGCTGCTGCAGCGAGCGGTTGATCTCGAAGGGAACGATGACGTGCTCGGCGCGCTGGGGGCCGAGCCGCTCGCGCAGCTCGCGGCGCAGCTCGTCCGGGGTATAGACGATCTTCGCCGGGTGCGTCGTGGCGCAGCCGGGAAGCAGCGCCAGCCCCAGCAGCACGGCGGCCGCCAGGACACCGGCCGGGTTCACGCCGTGGGGGACCCGCATCGCCCGCCCTCCTGCCTGAAGCTACCGCCGCGGGGGCCGCGCGCCAAGGCCGCCGAGGGGGGGGTGCCGACCGCTCGCGCGGGGCGGGCCCCGCAGCACGGCCCGGGCCGCCGCGCCGCGGTTATCCTGCCGGCAGGAGGTCCCGACGATGATCCGGCCCGGCAAGGTCCTGCTCCTTCTCGGCGGCCTCGTCGCCCTCGTGGCGGCGGGCGCCCTGGTCATCGCGCTGGCGGTCTGGATCGGCAAGCCCGGCGTCCCCGGGCAGACGATCCTGGAGATCGACTTCGAGCGCGGCATCGTGGCCCAGCTGCCGGACAGTCCTGTGGCGCGGCTGACCTCCTCCGAGGCGATCCCGCTGCGCGACGTGATCGAGACGATCGAGCGCGCCGAACAGGACAAGCGCGTCATCGGCCTGTTCGCGAGGGTCGGCGCGGGCGACTACGGGATGGCGACGACGCAGGAGCTGCGCGACGCGGTGCTGGCCTTCCGCAAGGCCGGCAAGCCGGCAGTCGCCTTCGCCGAGACCTTCGGCGAGTTCGGCCCCGGCAACCGCGGCTACTACCTGGCCACCGCGTTCGACGAGGTCTGGCTCCAGCCCTCGGGCGACATCGGCCTGATCGGCGTCGAGATGTGGAGCCCCTTCATCAAGGGGACGCTCGACAAGCTGGGCGTCGTGCCGCGCATGGACCACCGCTACGAGTACAAGAACGCGATGAACATGTTCACCGAAACCGGCATGACCCCGGCCCACCGCGAGGCGATGCAGGCGATCGCCGACGGCTGGTTCGAGCAGCTCGTCGCCGGGATCGCCGACGGGCGCAAGCTGCCGGAGGCGGAGGTCCGCGCCCTGATCAACCGCGGGCCGTTCCTGGGGGAGGAGGCGGTCAAGGCGCGGCTGGTCGACGGGCTCGGCTACCGCGACGAGGTGGTCGAGAAGTTCAAGGCGAAGCTGACCGGCAAGCCGTCGCTGGTCTGGCTGCCGGCCTACCTCGAGGCGGCCGGCCGGCCGCACGAGCGCGGCAAGAAGATCGCGCTGATCTACGGCGTCGGCGGTGTGTCGCGCGGCCGCAGCGCGTTCGATCCGCTGTCGCAGGACCAGACGATGGGCGCAGACACGGTGACCGCGGCCTTCCGTGCGGCCGTCGCCGACAAGAAGGTGAAGGCGATCCTCTTCCGCGTCGACAGCCCCGGCGGCTCGTACGTCGCGTCGGACGCGATCTGGCGCGAGGTCGTGCAGGGCGCGCGCGGCCGGCAAGCCGGTGATCGTCTCGATGGGGGACGTCGCCGGCTCGGGCGGCTACTTCGTCGCGATGGCGGCCGACAAGATCGTGGCCCAGCCCGGGACGATCACCGGGTCGATCGGCGTGCTGGGCGGCAAGATGCTCACCGCCGCGCTCTGGGAGAAGGGCGGCGTGACGTGGGAGCGAGGTCCACCAGGGGGACCGCGCCGGGATGTTCTCGACCGGCCAGGACTTCACGCCCGAGGAGTGGCAGCGCTTCCAGGCCTGGCTCGACCGGGTCTACGTCGACTTCACAGGCAAGGTCGCCGAGGGGCGCAAGCTGCCGCTCGAGAAGGTCCAGGAGATCGCCAAGGGACGGATCTGGACCGGCGCCGACGCCCGGCGGATCGGGCTGGTGGACGAGCTGGGCGGGGTGCGCGAGGCGCTGGCGCTGGCCCGCCGCGCGGCCGGGCTGACGGCGGACGAGGCGATCGAGATCGCCGAGTTCCCGGCGCCGCGCGGAATGTTCGGCGCGCTCTTTGGCGGCGAGGACCGGAGCAGCGAGCCGGCGACGCGGATCGAGGTGCGGGCGCTGGAGACGCTGCGCCGGCTGGACGCGGTGGCCGCGCAGGCGGTGGGCTCGGAGCGCGACTCGGTGCTGCGGATGTCCGTGGTGCCGGAAGGGCGGTAGGGGCGGTTCGCGTGGGGGCTGACTCCCGAGGGGGGTTCCTCCGCGGTAACATGGCGCTCGAAACCGAGCCGGAGTTGCGGAGATGCCCGCGGACCTCACCAGCGACCTGTCGCGTGAAGACGCCGTCCCATACTTCCTCTGGGACGCCCCGATGACCGTGCGGGCGATCCGGAGCATCCTCGCCGGACCCCGGACCGCGGAGCGGACGCGATTGCTCGCTCGCATTCTCCGCGAAGCGCGCGACACCGAGGTGTGGACGTTCGTCGCGCCGGTCCAGGTCGTGGACGAGTGGGACGAGCTCGTCCCGTTCCTGGGTCGCCGGCGCGAGTTCTGGCGCTTTCTGATCGATCGCTGGCGCGCGGAGGGGTTCCTTGCGTAGCCGACTGTCCGCATTCCAGCTCGAGGTCCTGGACGCGTTCTTCCGGCGCACGGACGGCTTCTTCCTGACCGGCGGAGCCGCGCTCGCCGGCTTCCATCTCGGGCATCGGGAGACGCAGGACCTCGATCTCTTCACCGAGGAAGACCGGCTCGACGAGGGTGTCGCCGTACTGCGCGCGGTTGCCGACCAGCTCGGCGCGTCGATCGAGTCGCTGCGCACGTCACCCGATTTCCGCCGCTTCCTGCTCCGGCGCTCAGGAGACGCGGTCGTCGTCGATCTCGCGCGGGATCGCGCGCCGCAGGGGACCCAGCCGAAGCCGCTGTGGGAAGCGGGCCCCCTTCGCGTGGATCCGGCCGGCGAGATCCTCGCCAACAAGCTGGCCGCGCTGCTCGGGCGCAGCGAGGTGCGCGACCTCGTCGACGTGCGCGCGCTCCTGCGAGCCGGCGTCGGGTTCGACGACGCCTTCGCGCTGGCTCAGCGGAAGGACGGCGGGCTGACCGCGGCGCAGCTTTCGTGGGTATTGAGCCAGATCCGCATCGAAGACGGCGCCTCGCTCCCGGGCGAGGTCTCTCCTGCCGAACTCCGCGCCTTCCTGGACGAACTCGTCGCGCAGCTCGCGCGGCGCGCCTTCCCCTTCGGCGGTGTCCGGTAGCGCGCGAACGGGCGGCAGTGCGCCGGCCCTACCCCTCGTCCTCCTCGTCCCACTTGCGGGGCGGCGCGTCCGGATCCTCCGCCAGGAAGAACTCCTCGGCGCAGCGCTTCGAGCAGAACGGCTTGCCGCCGCGGCGGTGGGCGTGTTCGACACAGAAGCGCGAGTGGCACATCGCGCAGATCTGGAGCCGAGCCTCGGTCGGCCCCTTGCCGCAGGTCCTGCACTTCACCTCGCTGCCCATCGCGCCTCCTGCGCTACTCCCTGACGAAAATATAGGGTCCCTTTCTCCGCACCCCAGACCTGCTTGCCGGCGGCGTCGTAGCCGCGGTCCCAGCTCTTCAGCTCGGTCGGGTCGATCGTGACCTCCGAGGTGGCGTACGACGCGCCGCGCAGGTCGCTGCCGCACTCCTTTCCGACCGTCGAGCCGGTCCAGACCGGGCCGGATTTCTTCAGCACGACCGCGCAGCCCTTGCGGGCGGCCAGCGTTTCCGGCGCCAGCCCGGCCAGTTTCGCCGGGTCCTTCCCCGCCCCGGCGTACTGCAGCGGCGGGTCGGGGAGCGTGAAGACGCGGCTCTCGATCGTCTCTGCACCGGTCCGCACGAGCTGGTAGATCCGCTGGCGGTAGGGCTTGTCGAGCGCGGTCGCGGCGGCCTGCTCGACGTAGAGCCACGGCCCGTCGGCGCGGTCGGTCCAGATCGGGACCATCACGAGGCGGATGTCGCGGTAGTTCTCGGGGTCGGCCGCCGCCTGTGCGGCGCTGCTGTAGGAGCCGGCCATCGCGGCCGACAGCGCGGCCAGGCCGGGGTCGGGAGGGGCGCCGGCGCGCGCCGGCCGCGGCGCCGCGGCGAGGAGGACGGCGGCCGCCGCCACGAGAACCGCTCCCGTTCGAAGTGACCCAGCCTGTTCGCGCATCGCCCCCTCCGTGCCTCGAGGGCAGGCATTATCCGCCGCGTTGGGGGCGTCGGGGACGCCACCCGGCAGGGAGAACGGGGCGGGCGCCGGGCGCCTGACCGCGGCGCCAGGGGGCGGGGCGGCGGCGGGGGCGAGGCGCGGGCGAGGCGGGAGCCGCGCCCGACCCTCGGCTACCCCCTCCGGCGGGCTTGAGGTTAGAATCCCGCGCCTTCCCGGGTGGCGGTGTAGCTCAGTGGCAGAGCACGCGGCTCATAACCGCGGAGTCCCGGGTTCAAATCCCGGCACCGCTACCAGATCCCCCCGCATCGCCGCCAATCACCCTTCGAGGACCGCGAGGTGCGCCGCGAGGCGACCCCCGGCTCGCGGACGAGCCGGCACCGGCCGATCCGGTGCCGTCCAGCAGCAGCACGCGCACCGGCGGATTCTCACCGCGCTATCCTCCCGGCTTCGGCTCCGCCCAGGATGCCCCATGCCGCCCCGATCGCTGCTCTCGCTCGCCCCGCCGCCGCTGCTCCACGAGCTGACCCGTCGTTGGGCTCCGGAGCCCGGGACGCACGTGCTGGTGGCGGTGTCCGGCGGCGGCGACTCCGTCGCGCTGCTTTACCTGCTGGCCGCGCTCGCACCGGGCCGGGGCTGGACGCTGGCGGTCGCGACGCTCGATCACGGCCTGCGCGGCGAGGAGAGCGCGGCCGACCGGCGCTTCGTCGAAGAGCTTGCCGCGTCGCTGGGCCTGCCCTGCCGCGCCGGCGAAGCCGGGCTGGGGGCTCCGGGCGAACGGACCGATCCTGCCGGCGCGTCCGGCGCGGCGGACCGATCCGGCGCCGCCCGCGCCCCCGACCTTTCCTCCCCGCCGGCCCTCCCCTCCGAGGCGAAGCTCCGCACCCTCCGCCGCTCCTTCCTGACGGCAGCCGCCGACGCCGGCGCCGCCGCCTGCATTGCGCTCGGCCACACCCTCGACGACCAGGCCGAGACGGTCCTGCACCGGCTGGCGCGCGGCACGGGGCTGGCCGGCACCCGCGCGATGGCACGCTGGACGCCGCCCTTCTGGCGCCCGCTGCTCGGGGTACGGCGCACCGAGCTGCGGCGCCTGCTCGAGGCGGCCGGCCACCCCTGGCGCGAGGACGCCAGCAACCGCGAGCCGCACGCCGCGCGCAATCGGCTGCGCCTGGGCGCGCTGCCGGCGCTGGAGGCGGCGCTCGGCCCGGCCGCGGTCGAGAACCTCGCGCGCGCCGCCGAGCTGGCGCGCGACGACGAGGAGCTGCTCGACGCGCTGGCGGCCGAAGAGGAAGCGCGCGTCGTGGCCGGACGCGAACCGGACGCGATCGCGCTCGACCGCCGCGCGCTGACCGGCCTCCCCGCAGCGCTGGCCAGGCGCGTGGTGCGCCGCGCGCTGGCCGATCTCGACCGCGAGCAGCCAGGCGAAGCGGCCCACGTGCACGCGGTGCTCGCCCTGGCCCGGGCCGAGGGCTCCGGGACCGAGGCGCACCTGCCGCGCGGGGTCCTCGCGCGCCGGGAGGGGGGCCGGGTTATCCTCTCGCTCCCCCACTCCGCGCAGGACCCTCCATGAGACGGTTGTCCCCCGATGTCCTGATCCCCGCCGACAAGATCCGCGCCCGCGTGCTCGAGCTGGCCGAGGAGATCGGCCGGGACACGCCGGAGGACGGCGAGATCGCGGTGCTGGTCGTGCTCAAGGGGGCGTTCATCTTCGGCGCCGACCTGGTGCGCGCGATTCCGCGCCGGACGCGGATCGGCTTCCTCGAGTCGCACAAAGACCCGCACAAGAAGGGGATGGCCGACTTCGTCTTCACCCACCCCTTCCCGGTCGAGGGGGCGGACCTGCTGGTGATCGAGGACATCCTCGATACCGGGTGGACGATGGACCACATGTTCGCCCGGCTGCGGTCCCGCCGGCCGAAGCGGCTGCGCTCGGTCGTGCTGCTCGACAAGAAACCGCGGCGAGAGGTCGAGGTGCCCATCGATTACGTCGGTTTCGAGATCCCGGACGTCTGGGTCGTCGGCTACGGGCTGGACGACGGCGAGACGTTCCGCAACCTGCCGGACGTCCGGTTCACGGTCGAGAGCTGACCGGGCGCCTGCCGGCCCGATCCGGCCCCGTTTGGCGGGTTGGGTCCCCGGAGCCTTAGAATGTCCCCGAAGGCACCCCCGTCCGGAGGCCCACGGTGAATCAGCACGTCAAGACGGTCCTCGTGTGGGTCGTCATCCTGCTTGTGCTCGTGGTGGTGATCCAGTTCGTCAAGGGTCCCGCCACGCGCCCGAAGGCCCTCAACCTGACCCAGCTCTACGACGCCGTCGAGGCGGGCCAGGTCAAGGAACTGACCCTGACCCCCGACAACGTCGGCTACGAGATCGCGGGCAAGGAGAAGGAGGGGGACGCCGAGGTCCCGTTCACGGCCTACCTGGTCAAGGACGAGCAGTTCATCGCCAAGGTCCGTGAGAAGGGGGTGACCGTCAACATCGAGCGGCCGCGGGAGTCGTCGGCCTTCCTCGTGACGCTCCTGTCGTGGCTGCCGATGCTGCTGCTGATCGGCGTCTGGATCTTCTTCATGCGCCAGATGCAGGCGGGCGGCAACAAGGCGATGTCGTTCGGCAAGTCGCGCGCGAAGCTGCTGACGGCGCAGAGCAAGAAGATCACCTTCAAGGACGTCGCCGGCTGCGACGAGGCCAAGGAGGAGCTGCAGGAGATCATCGAGTTCCTGAAGGACCCGCAGAAGTTCCAGCGCCTGGGCGGGCGGATCCCCAAGGGCGTGCTGCTGATGGGCCCGCCGGGCACCGGCAAGACGCTGCTCGCCCGGGCGGTCGCCGGCGAGGCCGACGTGCCGTTCTTCTCGATCTCCGGCTCCGACTTCGTCGAGATGTTCGTCGGCGTCGGCGCCTCGCGGGTGCGCGACCTGTTCGAGCAGGGCAAGAAGAACGCGCCCTGCATCATCTTCATCGACGAGATCGACGCCGTGGGCCGGCACCGCGGCGCCGGGCTCGGCGGCGGCCACGACGAGCGCGAGCAGACGCTCAACCAGCTGCTGGTCGAGATGGACGGCTTCGAGTCCAACGAAGGCGTGATCCTGATCGCGGCCACCAACCGCCCCGACGTGCTCGACCCGGCGCTGCTGCGCCCCGGCCGCTTCGACCGCCAGGTCGTCGTGGACCGGCCGGACGTGCGCGGGCGCGAGGGGATCCTGAAGGTCCACACCCGGAAGATCCCGCTCGCCGACGACGTCGACCTGTCGGTCGTGGCCCGCGGGACGCCGGGCTTCTCCGGCGCCGACCTGGCCAACCTGGTCAACGAGGCCGCGCTGCTGGCCGCGCGCGAGGACAAGAAGCGGGTCGAGGCCGACGACTTCGAGATCGCCAAGGACAAGGTCCTGATGGGCGCCGAGCGCAAGTCGATGATCATCTCGGACGAGGAGAAGAAGAACACCGCCTACCACGAGGCCGGGCACGCGCTCGTGGCGTACCTCGAGCCGCACGCCGACCCGGTCCACAAGGTGACGATCATCCCGCGCGGGATGGCGCTGGGCCTGACCCAGCAGCTGCCGGTGGACGACCGCCACACCTACAACCGGCAGTACCTCGACGCGATGCTGGCCGTGCTGATGGGCGGCCGCGCGGCGGAAGAGCTGTTCATGGGCCACCTGACCACCGGCGCCGGCAACGACATCGAGCGCGCGACCGAGCTGGCGCGGAAGATGGTCTGCGAGTGGGGGATGAGCGAGCTGATGGGCCCGCTGGCCTTCGGCAAGCGCGAGGAGCAGATCTTCCTCGGCCGCGAGATCGCCCAGCACCGCGACTACTCCGAGAAGACCGCGATCGAGATCGACGGCGAGGTCCACGCGATCATCAGCAACGCCTACGAGCGCGCCCGGCAGCACCTGGACGGCCACCGCGAGGCGCTGATACGGATCGCCGAGTCGCTGCTGGAGCGCGAGACGATCGACAACAGCGAGGTCAAGATGCTGGTCGACAACCGGACGCTGCCGCCGATGAAGAAGGCGACGGTGATGCGCAGCGCCGAGCGTCCGGTCCCGGCCCCCGCCAACGATCCGGAAGCCGAGTCGTCCGGGCCGACCCCCGTGATGGGCGGCCCCCACCCGCAGCCCTCCTCCTGACCGGCAGCGCCTCGCGCACGCCGCGATGACCGCCCTCGCCTGGGATCTCCTCCAGCCGGCGGACGTCGCGGCGTTCCTCGTTTCCGAAGGCCTGAGCGACCGGGCGCCGGAGGTGCCCTGGCCCTGCCGCGCCGCGCGCCTCGCGTTGCCGCCGGGGGGGATCGCCGCGCTTCCCTCCCCGCTGCCGGCGGGGGTCGTGGTGCTGGAGACTCCGGCCGGGTTGGCGGGCGGCGCGATCGCGGCGGATGGTGGGCCGCTGGCGGACGACGGGGCCGCTGCGCGAGGCTGCCCGCCTCGCGCGGTAGCTGCCGGCCCGGCCGCCGGGCTGGACCGGCTCGGCGCCGCCTGGCCCGAACTGGCCGCGCTCCTCGCGCGCCTCGACCGTGCCCCGCTCCGGCTGCGTTTCGCCGACGGCACGACCTGGGACCTGACGGACCGCCCGCGCCTGATGGCGGTCCTCAATGTCACCCCGGACTCCTTCTCCGACGGCGGGCTGCACGGGACCCCCGCCGCCGCGCTGGCCCACGCCGAGCGCTGCTTCGCGGACGGGGCCGACCTGCTCGACGTCGGCGGCGAGTCGACCCGGCCGGGGGCCGCGCCGGTGGACGAGGAGACCGAGTCGCGCCGGGTCGTGCCGGTCGTCGCGGCGCTCCGGGCCCGCTTCCCGTCCGCCCGGCTCTCGGTCGACACCCGCCGCGCCGCGGTGGCACGCCGCGCGCTCGCCGCCGGAGCGGACCTGATCAACGACGTCTCGGCCGGCGCCGACCCGGCGATGCTGCCGCTCGTGGCCGCGGCCGGGGTCCCGGTCGCGCTGATGCACATGCGCGGCGAGCCCGCGACGATGCAGCGCGACACCCGCTACGCCGACCTCGTCAGCGAGGTCGCGGAGGCGCTCGAATCCGCCGCCGAACGCGCGCGGGGGTCTGCCGTCGCGGATGATAGAATCCTGCTCGATCCGGGCCTCGGCTTCGGTAAGTCGGCGGAGGGGAACGAACTGCTCCTCCGCCAGCTCGGTGCGCTGCGCAGCCTCGGGTACCCGCTCCTCGTGGGAGCTTCGAGGAAGGCGTTCATCGGTCGTCTGACCGGCGTGAGCGATCCGGCCGCGCGGCTCGCCGGCAGCGTGGCGGCGGCGGTCGTCGCCGCGCTGCGGGGGGCGGCGGTGCTCCGCGTCCACGACGTCGGAGCCACGCGCGAGGCCCTGGCGGTTGCGACGGCGCTGCGCCGCGCGCGGGGGACGGACGGGTGCTGATCCAGCGGCTGGTCGAGGCCCTGCGCCTGGAGCAACTGCGCGACCCGCTGGCGTGGCTCGACATCGTCCTGCTCGCCTTCGTCATCTACCAGGTCCTGCTGATGATCCGGCGCACGCGCGCGGTCCAGGTCTCCTACGGGCTGCTGCTGCTGCTGGTGCTCTGGTTCTTCACCGACCCCACCGGGCTGGTGCCGCTCAAGGCGGTCCACGAGGTGCTCGGGACGCTGCTCTTCTACCTGCCGTTCGTCGTGATCGTGCTGTTCCAGTCGTCGATCAAGCAGGCCCTGGCGCGCTTCGGCGCGCTCTCGTTCCTGCCGCTGCGGCAGCCGGAGGTCGGCGACCCGGCGATCCTCGAGGTCGCGCTGGCGGCCTCGTCGATGGCCTCGACGCGGACCGGCGCGCTGATCGTCTTCGAGCGGATCCAGGGGCTCAAGAGCTACGCCGACACCGGGATCGCGCTCGACTCCGCGGTCAGCTATGACCTGCTGGTCAACATCTTCACGCCGCGCACGCCGCTCCACGACGGCGCGGTGATCATCGGCGAGGGGCGGATCAAGGCCGCCAGCGCCTTCCTGCCGCTGTCGACCGACCCGTACATCTCGCGCACCTTCGGGACCCGGCACCGCGCCGCGCTGGGGATCACCTCCGAGACCGACGCCATCGCGGTGGTGGTCTCGGAGGAGCGCGGCATGGTCTCGATCGCGGTCGACGGCCGGCTGGAGCAGGATCTCGACACCCGCCGGCTGCGCGAGCGCCTGACGCAGCTGCTCTCCCCGGAGCGCGGCCGGCGCGGGCGGCGCCGGCGGGCCGCGGCGCGGCTCGCCGCCCAGCGCGGGGCCGCATCGTGAGCCGGCTGCGCCGCGCTCTCGGCCAGAACATCGGCCTCAAGCTCGTCTCGCTCGGGCTGGCCTACCTGGTCTGGGCCTGGGTCGTCGGGCGGGCCCCGCTGGTGCGCTTCGAACAGATCCCGATCGACCTGCAGGCGCCGTCGGGCGTGGTCGTGCTCGAGTTCGCCCCGGCCACCGTGACGGTCCGCCTGCAGGGCGACCCTGGCGTCGTGCGCCGCATCAACAGCGCCGACGTCGTGGCGCGGATCCGCGTCCCGCGCGTCGACGGGCGCGCCACGAAGACGCTGACGATCGAGCCCGAGAACGTCGTCGGTCTCCCGTCGGGGGTCGACGTGCAGCTCCGCGAGCCGCAGGTCAAGGCGGTGCTCGAGAGCGCGCTGGTCAAGACCGTGCGCGTCACGCCGCGTACGACCGGCAAGGTGCCGTTCGGGTACCGGGTCGCGCAGCTGCAGAGCGATCCCGGCGTGGTGACCGTGCGGGGCCCGGTGAGCGCGGTGCGGCCGATGCAGTCCGTCGCGACCGACGAGATCGAGCTTTCCGGCCACAGCCTGCCGTTCACCGCGCGCGCCACCCTGGCGCGCGCCGAGCCCCACCTGACCTTCGACCCGGAGGCGGTCCGGGTGTCGATCGACATCCAGCCGCTCCCGGAGCTTCCCGACCACGACTGACCCGCCGGCGACACGCGAGGACGACCCTTGAGAAAGCTCTTCGGCACCGATGGCATGCGCGGCGCGGCGGGCACCCCGCCGCTCGACCCCGTTTCCCTCTACCGTCTCGGCCGCGCCGTGGTCGCGTCGCTCGAGCCCGGCCCGCCCAGCGCGGCGGCGCCCCGGATCTGCCTCGGGATGGACACGCGCGAGTCGTGCCCGTGGATCGCGGCCGCGCTGGCCCAGGGGATCCGCGACGCGGGCGGCGAGCCGGTCGGCGCGGGGGTCATGCCGACCCCGGCCCTCGCGCTGGTCGTCCGCGAGGGGAGCTTCCGCGCCGGGCTGATGGTCTCGGCGTCCCACAATCCCTACCACGACAACGGCGTCAAGGTGCTCGACGCGACCGGGAGCAAGCTCTCCGACGGCGACGAGGCGCGGCTCGAGCGGCTGATGGAGCAGCAGCCGGAGCCCGAGGGCTGCGGCGATACCGACGGCGGCCTGATCGACGAAGCGGCGAGCCTGGACGAGCACTACCTCGCGTTCCTCGCGCGTTGCCTGGAAGGTGCCCATCTCAAGGGGCTGCGGGTCGCGCTCGACACCGCCCACGGCGCTGCGCACCGGCTGGCGCCGGAGGCCTTCCGGCGCGCCGGGGCGGAGGTCATCCAGATCGGCGCAGCGCCCGACGGGCGCAACATCAACGACGGGCTCGGGTCGCTCCACCCCGAGGCGCTGGAGCGCACCGTGCGCGAATCGGGTGCGCACATCGGGTTCGCCTTCGACGGCGACGCCGACCGCTGCATCGGCGTGACCTCCACGGGCGGACTGCTCGACGGCGACTTCATGCTCTATTACATGGGGCGGGTGCTGCACGACACCCGGCGGCTCGCCTACTGCACGGTGGTCGCGACCTCGATGAGCAACTTCGGCCTCGAGAAGGCGCTGCGGGCCGAGGAGATCCGGCTGGTGCGGACCGACGTCGGCGACCGCTACGTGCTGCAGGCGCTGAAGGAGGGCGGCTTCGTCCTGGGCGGCGAGCAGTCCGGGCACGTCATCCTGATGCACTACGCGCCGTCGGGCGACGGCATCCTGACCGCACTGACCCTGGCGCGGATGTGGCGCAGCGGCGGCGGCGACCTCGACGAGGCGCTGGCCCTGATGCCGCGCTACCCGCAGGTCCTCAAGAACCTGCGGGTCCGCGAGAAGCCGGCGATCGCGGAGCGTCCGGTGCTGGCGGCAGCGGTCCGCGCGGCGGAGGAGGCGCTCGCCGGCGACGGGCGGGTCGTGGTCCGTTACTCCGGTACGGAGCCGCTGCTGCGCGTGATGGTCGAGGGGCCGGAGCGCCGCCGCGTGGAGCAGATCGCGGACAGCGTGATCGAGGCGTTCCGGCGCGAAATCGGCGCGTAGCAGAGGGAGATGAAGCGATGACCCGCCTGTCCGTCAACATCGACCACATCGCCACCGTGCGCCAGGCGCGCCGCGCGGCGGAACCCGACCCGGTCGCCGCGGCCGTGCTGTGCGAGCTGGCCGGAGCCGACGGGATCACCGTCCACCTGCGTGGCGACCGCCGCCACATCCAGGACCGCGACGTGGAGCGGCTGCGCGAAGCCGTGACGACACGCCTCAACATCGAGATGGCGGCGACGGCGGAGATGCTCCGGATCGCGCGGCAGGTGCGTCCGGACGTCGTAACGCTCGTGCCGGAGAAGCCGGGTGAGCTGACGACCTCGGGCGGGATCGATGCGGCCCGGCTGGCCGGGCGGCTCAAGGAGCACGTGCGCGGGCTCAAGCGCTCGGGGATCACGGTCAGCCTGTTCATCGACCCGGAGGAGAAGCAGGTCGACGCCGCGGCCGCGATCGGCGCGCAGATCGTCGAGCTGAACACCAACGCCTACTCGATCGCCCGCACCGGGGCGGCGCAGGCCCGGGCCTACGACGAGCTGATCGTCGCCGCCTGCCTCGCCGACGAACTGGGCCTGATGGTCGCGGCCGGGCACGGGCTGACGGCGCGCAACGTGCGGCCGGTCGCCGACCTTCCGGAGATCTTCGAGCTCAATATCGGCCACAGCATCGTGGCCCGCGCGACGCTCCTGGGGCTGGGCGACGCCGTCCGGGAGATGCTGGCCGCGATGAACGGGTAGCCCGGATCCTGCGCAAAGGGCGGGCTCAGGCCGGAGGCAGCGCGGCCGGCCGCTCGTCGAGCACCTCGTCCGGGACCGCCGCCGCCGCGTCGACGAGGACCTCGACCCCGGCCCCTTCGACGACCGAGCGCTCGGTCAGGATCCGCCGCCAGGCGCGCGCGCCCGGCCGGCCGTGCATCAGCCCCAGCAGGCCGTGGACCAGGTGCGAGAGGAAGACCCCCTCCTCGCGCCGCCGCGCGACGTACGGCAGCACGCGCTCGATCGCCTCGCGCCGGGTCGGTCCGGGCGCCGCGTCGCCGAAGATCGCCGCGTCGGCGCCGGCGAGCAGCCACGGGGCGTCGAACGCGGCGCGCCCGATCATCGCCCCGTCGACCTGCGCGAGGTGCGCGCGCGCCTCGTCCAGCGAGGCGATCCCGCCGTTGGTCTCGATCGCCAGGTGGGGCCGCTCGCGCTTCAGCCGGAAGACCTCGTCGTGGCGCAGCGGCGGGACGTCGCGGTTCTCCTTCGGACTGAGGCCGGAGAGCCAGGCCTTGCGGGCGTGGACGATGAAGCGGTCGCAGCCGGCTGCAGCGACCCTGTCGACGAAGGCCAGCATGTCCTCGTAGCGGTCGAGGTCGTCGACGCCGATCCGGTGTTTGACGGTCACGGGAAGCTCGACCGCGGCGCGCATCGCGGCGACGCACTCCGCGACCCGCACCGGCTCCTTCATCAGGCAGGCCCCGAAACGCCCCTGCTGCACCCGGTCCGAGGGGCAGCCGGCATTGAGGTTGATCTCGTCGTAGCCCAGCTCTTCCCCGATCCGGGCGGCGGCGGCCAGCGCGCGCGGGTCGTCGCCGCCGAGCTGCAGCGCGAGCGGCCGCTCTTCGGGATCGAAGCCGAGCAGCCGCACGCGGTCTCCGTGCAGGACCGCGCCGGTCGTGACCATCTCCGAGTAGAGCAGCGTGCGGCGCGTCAGCTGGCGCAGGAGAAAGCGGAAGTGCCGGTCGGTGCGGTCCATCATCGGCGCCACGGACAGCGGGCGCAGGACGCCGCGGCGCGGCGCCGCGTGCGGCGCGAATTCCGGCGAACCGTCGGTCAGATTCACGGCGAGGACCTCGGGTGGATTCTAGTGTCACTGGCCCGGGCCGGCAGGGCCGGCTGACCGCGCGGTTTCTTGCGCGGTGCCGCGTCTTACTGGACGATGCCCGGCCGCGCGCGACGCGGACGAGGAGCCGCCCGGATGCCCGCTGCGACCCGCCCGACGAGCCGCGCCGTTGACCGCTTCCTCTCCGGGGTCGAATGGGCCGGCAACCTCCTCCCCCACCCCGCGGTCATCTTCGTGCTGCTCGCCGCCGCCACGGTCGTGGCCTCGGCGGTGGCCCGGGCCGCCGGCCTCTCGGCGATCCACCCCGGCACCGGCGCGACGGTCGTTCCCTTCAGCCTGCTCTCGGTCGAGGGGATCCAGCGGATGCTCTCCGACGCCGTGAAGAACTTCACCGGCTTCGCGCCGCTGGGAACCGTGCTGGTCTCGATGATCGGGATCGGCGTGGCGGAGGCGAGCGGGCTGATCGCGACCGCGCTGCGGCTGGTCGTGCTGGCCTCGCCGCGCCGGCTGATCACGGCCGCGGTCGTCTTCGCGGGGGTCGTCTCCAACACCGCGGCCGAGGTCGGCTACGTGCTGCTCGTACCGCTCGCGGGCGCGATCTTCCTCGCGGTCGGCCGGCACCCCGTCGCCGGGATCGCCGCCGCCTTCGCCGGCGTCTCGGGCGGCTACAGCGCCAACATCCTGCTCGGCACGATCGATCCGCTGCTGGCCGGCCTGACGCAGGAGGCGGCGCAGATCGTCACGCCGGGGTACGAGGTCAATCCGGCCTGCAACTACTACTTCCTCTTCGTCTCGACCTTCCTGATCACGCTCCTGGGCACGCTCGTCACCGAGCGGCTGGTCGAACCGCGCCTGGGCCGGTACGAGGGGAGCGAGCCGCCGGAGGAGATCCGCCCGCTGACGCGCGACGAGAAGCGCGGCCTGGCCTGGGCCGCGGCCGCCGCGCTCGCACTGACCGGGCTGTTGGCCGCGGGGCTGCTGCCGGAGCGCGGCGTCCTGCGCGATCGCGAGAGCCCGGCGCTGCTCGACTCCCCCGTGATGCACGCGATCCCGACGCTGATCCTCCTGGGCGGGTTGGCGCTGGGCCTGGCCTACGGACTCGGCGCGCGGACGATGCGCCGGAAGGGGGCGATGGTCGACGGGATGGCCAAGGCCCTCGGCACCATGGGCGGTTACCTGGTGCTGGTCTTCTTCGCCGCGCAGTTCGTCGCCTACTTCAACTGGTCGCACCTGGGGCTGATCTTCGCGGTCCAGGGGGCGGAAGGGCTGCGCGCCAGCGGGCTGGGCGACGTGCCGCTGCTCGTCGGCTTCGTCGCGCTCTCGGCGGGCGTCAATCTGCTGATGGGCAGCGCCTCGGCCAAGTGGGCTGTCATGGCGCCGGTGTTCGTGCCGATGTTCATGCTGCTGGGCTACACCCCCGAGCTGACCCAGGCGGCCTACCGCGTCGGCGATTCGACGACCAACATCATCTCGCCGACGATGTCCTACTTCCCGCTGATCCTCTCCTACCTGGGGCGCTACGCCAGCGGCGCGGGGCTGGGGACGCTGATCTCGCTGATGATCCCGTACTCGGTCGTGTTCTTCGTCGGCTGGACGGCGCTGCTGATCGCGTGGGTCCTGGTGGGACTGCCGGTCGGGCCCGGGGCCCCGCTGTTCCTGCCGGGTCACTGAGCGGGCGCCGATGAAGCCGGTGCTGATCGTCCGCCACGCGCCCCTCGAGGGGCCGGGGTACCTCGCGGAGTGGCTCGACGCGCGCGGTGTACCGTGGGAGCTGCTCGCGGTCGACGAGGGCCGCGCGCTGCCGGCACGGCCTGACGATCACGGGGCGCTGGTCTTCATGGGCGGCCCGATGAGCGCCAACGACCCGCTCGCATGGGTGGCGGACGCGCTGGCGCTGATCCGGCGAGCACACGGTGCGGGGATCCCGGTGCTGGGGCACTGCCTGGGCGCGCAGTTGCTGGCGAAGGCGCTCGGCGGGCAGGTCCGCCGGAACGCGGTGCCGGAGATCGGCTGGCTCCCGGTCGAGCCGGCCCCGACGCGCGAGGCCGCGGCGGCGGTTGTCGAGGGCTGGCTCCGGCCGTCGTTCGAGGCGTTCCACTGGCACGGCGAGACCTTCTCGCTGCCGGAGGGGGCCGCCTGGCTGCTGCGGAGCGCCGCCTGCGCCCACCAGGCCTTCGCGTTCGGGCGCTCGCTGGGCCTGCAGTTCCACGTCGAGATGACGGCGCAGATGGTGCGCGACTGGGCGGCCGGCGGCGCGGACGAGCTGGCTCGGCCGTCGGCGACGGTGCAGGACGCCGCCGGGATGACCACGCGGCTCGACGAGCGGATCGCCGCGCTCCACGCCGTCGCCGACGCGCTCTACGCGCGGTGGTGGCGCACCGGCGCAGACCTGTAGGGGCCGCCCTCCGTGGCGGCCCGAATCGAACCTCGCGCCCGCCGGGCCGGCACGGAGGCCGGCCCCTACGATTTGTCCTTGAAGTCGGCCGGGATCGTCACCTCGGCCTCGGGAACCGTCGAACCGGCGGAGACGATCGTCGAGGTCGAGCGGAAGAGCGTCGTGCGGCCCGGGGTTCCGCCTTCCGCCGGCGCCTCCTTCTTCTTCATCATCTTCTTGCCCAGGCCGCCGAGCAGTCCTCCGACCGAGGTCGGCGTCGACTCCTTCTCCTCCGCCGCCTGCTGCTTCTGCTGCTCGGGCGAGGCGACGGTGTCGAACACCATCGTCGTGCGGATCGGCGAGCCGCTCATGTCGACCTGCTTCTCCTGCAGCTTCTTCATCGCCTCCGCGAACTGCGGGTTGGTCGCGATCAGGGCCGCCATCTGCTGCATCTCGGCGCCGAACGTCTCGAACAGCCCGATCGCCTTGAAGTAGCGCATGTGGAAGGCCGCCTGCTCCTTCAGTTCCTTCAGCTCCGGCCCGAGCCAGCTGTCGAGCGTGACGACGATCCCGCCGCCCGCCTCGAGCGTCTGCCCCTTCGGGTGGCCGGTGACCGTGAGCAGGACCTCGCGGGTGTCGTAGCCCGAGATGGTCTCCCTCTTCCCGGTCTCCTTCAGGTCGACCGTCCACTCGTATTCGACCTGGTCCGCCGGGGGCGCCTCGCCCTGCTCGGCCTGCTGCTTCTTCGCGTCCTCAAGTGCCTTCTTCATCTCTTCGCGGATCTGGGCGAAGGTCTTGACCGTGTACTTCTTCTTGTCGAAGTTGATCTGGTAGACCTTCTCGGCGGCCAGGTCGATCAGCTCGCCCGTGTCCATCGTCTTCGACATCAGGCGCTCGCCCTTCAGGGCGTCGATCGAAGTGACCCCTTCGCGCGCCGCCTTGCCGCCGAAGGTCCGGAACATCGACCCGAGGAAACCCCCGAACTCGACCTTGGCGTGCTGTTCGACCCGCGCGTCGGCGAGGGCCGGGAGCAGGCCGAACGGGAGCAGCAGCACCGGAACCAGGAGAATCGAGACCCGCCTGCGCGCGTTCATGGTCGTCTTCGCTCCTTTCGTGCGTGTCGTGCCTGCCATTATGATCCGCCCATGACCAACCGTCCCAGCCGGGCCAGGGTCGTCGCCGTCTTCCTCCTCCTGACCCTGATCTGGGGCACGACCTGGGCCGCGATCCGCTTCAGCCTCGAGGGGATCCCGCCGTTCCTCGGGGTTTCGCTGCGGTTCGCGCTGGCGGGGGCGCTGCTGGTCGGGATCGCCCTCTGGCAGCGGATTCCGCTGGGACGGTCGCGGACCGAGCGCCGGCTCTGGCTCGCCAACGGCCTGCTCTCGTTCTGCGCCTCCTACGGGTTGGTCTACTGGGCCGAGCAGTACGTCCCGTCCGGGCTGACCGCCGTCCTGTGGGCGACCTTCCCGCTGATGGTCGCGGTCATGGCGCACTTCGCCCTGCCGCACGAGCGGATGACCGGGCGCGGCGTGGTCGGCGTGCTCGTCGGGTTCCTGGGGCTGGCGGTGATCTACTCCGAGGACCTGGGCCGGCTCGGCGGGCCGCAGGTCGCGTTTGCCTCGCTGGTGCTGCTGCTGTCGCCGTTCGTCTCGGCGATCAGCAACGTCGCGATCAAGCGCTACGGCAAGGGGATTCCGGCGCTCTCGCTGGCCGGGCCGCCGATGCTGATCGGCGGCGTCGTGATGGCGGGCGTGTCGGCCGTGGTCGAGCGCGGCGCGCCGGTGACGTGGGGCGCGCGGCCGGTCGCCGCCCTCCTCTACCTGGCGCTCGCCGGTTCGGCGCTGACCTTCAGTCTCTACTACTGGCTGCTCTCGCACACGACCGTCGTGCGGACCTCGCTGATCTCCTACACGATCCCGGTCGTCGCGCTGGCGATCGGGGTGCTCGTGATGGGCGAGCCGATCACCGCCCGCGTGATGGCCGGATCGCTGCTGGTCGTCGGCGGGATCGCCCTGGCAACGGCCTAGCTGCGATGGGCGCTGCCGCCGGTCGGACGCAGCCGCCGGCCGGACGCCGCGCTCAGCCGAGCGCCGGGGCCAGGATCTCGCGCGCGAAGTCGACGAGCGTCGTCGGCGTCGTGGTCTCGGGGCTGCGCGGTTCCTCGGACTCGATCGTGCCGTCGTTGACCGCCCGGTAGAGGTCGAGCATCGCGCCGGCGGCGCCGGGGCTCATGCCCATCCCCTGCAGGGCCTCGCGGGCCTGCTCCGGCGTGATCTGCACGTGCGCTATCCGCCGCCCGGTCGCAGCCGAGAAGATCGCCGCGGCCTCGTCGTAGCTGACGTCGGCGGGGCCGTGCAGACCGCGGGTGGAGCGCCCCGTCCAGGCGGCGTCGAGCAGCCGCCCGGCGGCGACGGCGGCGATGTCGCGCGTGTCGACCATCGGGCCGCGGGCGCTGCCGGCGACCGGCATGAAGATCGCGCCCATCCCCTTGATCGACGGGATCTGCCAGAGGAAGTTCTGGAAGAACGAGGCCGGCCGGAGGTGGGTCACGTCGGGGCAGGCGGCGTCGAGCATCGCCTCGACGTCGTGCAGGCCGACGATCGGGCCGGTGCCGCGCTCGAGCTGTGCGCCGATGCTCGACAGGTGAACGACGCGCGGGATCCGGTTGGCCTCGATCGCGGCCGCCGCGCTGCGGCCCAGCGCGCCGTAGTAGGCGCGCAGGTCGGGCGCGGCATAGTTCGGCGGCGTCAGCCAGAAGAGGACGTCGGCCCCCCGCGTGGCCTCGGCGACGAAGGCGGCATCCTGGAGCGAGCCGGTGCGGACGGCGGCGCCGCGGGCGGCGGCGTGGGCGAGCTTCTCGGGGTGGCGCGCGAGCAGGACGAGATCGGGACCGGCGCCGGCCTCGAGCAGGCGCTCGACGAGCGGGCGGCCGACGTTGCCGGTGGGGGCGGTGACGGCGATGCGCATGGTCGGTCCTCGGGAGAGAGTTCGGGTCTCGGGCGCAGAATGCCGCAGGTCGGCGAGTACCGCATCCGGGGGATTGTCACCCCGTGTTCACCCTTCCTTCTGCGCGCTGTCACCTCGAACTCGCAGACTCGCCTCAATCCCACGGCGCCCGCCGCCCACCCCGCGGCGGGCAGGCATCGCGGCCCGGACTTCCCTCACGGCCCGTCTCGGGGCCGACCATCCCACCGGGCCCTCAGCAACAGGGCCGGGCGGGCCCTCCTCCGGGGCCTGCCCGATTTTTTTCCCGGAACTCCTCCCGCCGACGGCGGTCCAACGGGTCGGGACCAGCCAAGGAGACCACGCCATGACGACCCGCCGCTTCCCGCTCCCGTTCCTGACGCTCGGCCTGCTGGCCGCCGCCCTTCCGCTTTCCCTCCTGCTCGCCGGGGCCGCGCCGGCCACCGCCTGCCAGGCCGCGCCCTGCCCCTACTCGATCGAGGTCCTCGTCGACGGGCAGCCGCTCGCGACCTACGCCGCCCGCGGCACGACCTACGTCGAGGCGCTGCGCGGCCGCGAGTACGCGATCCGGCTGCGGAACAACAGCGGCCGCCGCGTCGCGGTCGCGCTGTCGGTCGACGGCCTCAACTCGATCGACGCGAAATCGACCACCGCGCGCGACGCGTCCAAGTGGGTGCTCGGCCCGTGGGAGACCGCGGTGATCGGCGGCTGGCAGACCAGCTCCGACCACGCCCGCCGCTTCTTCTTCACCAGCGAGGAGAAGTCGTACGGCGCGTGGCTCGGGAAGACAGACGATCTGGGCGTGGTCTCCGCCGCCTTCTTCCGCGAGGTCGAAGCGCCGCGGCCGCTGGCGAAACGCGCCCAGCCGATGGCGCCGGAGGCCGACGGCGGGTCGCGCCGCCGGGACGAAGCGCCGGCCGCCGGCGCCGCGCAGAATGCGCCGACCGAGAGCAAGGCCGAGCGCCAGGCCGAGAGCGCCGCGAAGGACCAGGCCGCGCTGTCCGACGAGTACGCCGCAACCGGCATCGGCCGCCAGGTCGACGCCCCGGTCTACTCGGTCGACGTGAAGCTGGAGCGGAACTCCGGCCGCGACCGTCTCGATCCGCTACGAGTACCGCGACGCGCTGGTCCGGCTGGGGGTGCTGCCCGCGCCGCGGCCAACGCCGGACCCGCTGGCCCGGCGCGAGCGGGCGCGGGGGTTCCAGGAGTTCGCGCCCGATCCGTACCGCTGAGCCTCTCCCGAGCCGGTGTTCTTTCGGGCCGCCACGGAGGGTGGCCTCTGCAGAAGACGAGACGTTTCGCGGACCGTAGGGGCCGGCCTCCGTGCCGGCCCGCTTCGTTCCAGGGCTCAGCGCACCCCGCCCATCAGCCGCCGCACCAGCGGAGACGCCAGCGCCAGCACGATCCCCGCGACCAGCGTCGTGCCGGCCACGATCCCGAACAGCGCCGGCAGCGACACCGTCTCGTACATCCCGGCGACGCGGCCGCCGAGGTAGTTCCCCACCGCGGCGGCGAGGAACCAGACCCCCATCATCAGGCCGGTGACGCGGGCCGGGGCGAGCTTGGTCACCGTGCTCAGCCCGACCGGGGAGAGACACAGCTCGCCGACGACGTGGAAGAAGTAGGTCGCGAGCAGCCAGCCCACGCCCACCTTCACCCCGCCCGCCGAACGCACCGAGGCCGCCACCATCACCAGGAACCCGGCACCGACCGAGAGCAGTCCCAGCGAGAACTTCACCGGGCTCGACGGCTGGCGCGAACCGAGCCGGGTCCAGAGCCAGGCGAAGACCGGGGCGAGCAGGATCACGAACAGGGCAGGGACCCACTGGAACCAGCCCGCCGGGAACTCCCACCCGCCGATCGTCCGGTCGGTCGCGTTGCGCGCAAAGAGGTTCAGCGACGAGCCGGCCTGCTCGTACGCGCCCCAGAAGAAGGCCGCCGCGACGAACAGCGCGACGATCGCCCACAGCCGCCCGCGCTCGGTCGGCGTCCAGTTGCCGGTCCCGAACAGCCACGCGAAGAAGACGAGCACCAGCAGGATCAGGAAGACGCCGAAGGCGTTCGAGATCGACTCCGCGGTCGGCACCAGCCAGCCCAGCCCCCACGCCGCGACGACGCCCGCGAGGGCTGCGCCGCCCAGTACGGCGCCGAGCGCGAGCTGGCGCCACTGCAGCGCCGAGCTCTCCGGATTCTCGACGGGGGCCGGGCGCAGCCCGGCCTCGCCCAGCCGGCGTTGACCCACCAGGTAGATCACGAGTCCGACGCACATGCCGACGCCGGCCGCGGCGAATCCCGTGCGCCAGTCGACCTTCTCGCCGAGCCAGCTGCAGACCAGCGGGCCGAGGAAGGCGCCGAGGTTGATCCCCATGTAGAAGAGCGAGAACCCCGCGTCGCGCCGTTCGTCCTCCGGGGCGTAGAGCTGGCCGACGATCGCGCTGACGTTCGGCTTGAGCAGCCCCGTCCCGGCAATGACCAGCCCGAGGCCCGCGTAGAACGCCGCCATCGACGGCACGGCCATTGCGAAGTAGCCGAGGGCGATCAGCACCCCCCCGAACAGGACCGCCTTGCGCTGGCCGAGGAACCGGTCGGCGATCCAGCCGCCCGGAAGCCCGAGGAAGTAGACGAGCGAGGTGAACAGCGCGTACACGGCGCCGGCGTCCGCCGTGCTCATGCCGACCCCCCCCTCCGCCGCAGCCGCGGTGAGGTAGAGGATCAGCAGGGCGCGCATCCCGTAGTAGCCGAAGCGCTCCCACATCTCGGTGAGGAAGAGGACGGCGAGACCGCCGGGATGGCCGAAGAAGGACCGCTCGGTGTTCGTCACCGCGGGAGGATAACCAATATCCGACGACCGTAATAGCCCGTAGGGGCCGGCCTCCGTGCCGGCCCGAACGGCGACGGCGCGTCACGCGGGCCGGCCTCCGTGCCGGCCCGCACCGTGCGACGGCGCGGCCCGTAGGGGCCGGCCTCCGTGCCGGCCCGAACGGCGACGGCGCGTCACGCGGGCCGGCCTCCGTGCCGGCCCGAACGGCGACGGCGCGTCACGCGGGCCGGCCTCCGTGCCGGCCCGCACCGTGCACTGCGCGGCCCGTAGGGGCCGGCCTCCGTGCCGGCCCGAACGGCGACGGCGCGTCACGCGGGCCGGCACGGAGGCCGGCCCCTACCGGAAGATCAGCGCGTAGGAGTCGGCCGACAGCCGGTGCAGCCCCAGCAGCGTCTTCCCCTTCTGCAGGCCCATCCGGTCCTTGACCCGCCCTTCCTCGACCGGCTCGTAGACCGGCAGGACCAGGTAGGCCGGCTTCGGCCGGTCCCCGAGCGGCGCGGTGACGAACAGGCTGTCTCCCACGTCGAGCGGAATCACCTGCACGATCTCGCGCCCGTCCTTCGCCTGCTGGTTGAAGAACTCCATCAGGACCAGGTCGTCCACGAAGGTCGCGCGAAGGACGCCCGTCGCTTCCTTGTCCGCTTCATCCTTCGAGACGCTGGTGATCGAGATGCTGCGCCCGCCGGCGCGCGCAACGCCGCCGCCGGACGCGGGCCCGCCGGGCGCGGGCCCGATCGCCGACAGCGGCTTCGGCTTCTGCAGCGCGACGTCGAGCGTTGCCCCGTCGGCGCCGACCTCCACCGCCGCGAACTCGCGAGAGACGAAGCCGGCCTTGCGGACCCCGACCCGGTAGGTCCCCGCGGCCAGTCCAGCGACGCGGTAGGTGCCCTGCGCGTCGGAGCCGACCGCCCGCGGCGCCTGGTCCGAGTCGACCAGCATCGCCATCACGACGGCCCCCTCCACCGGCTTCCCCTCGGCGTCCTTGACCGAGCCGTGCAGCACGCCCGCGCCCGCCGCGCCGGCGACGGCGACCAGCACGGCGAAGACGACGGCGGCGGCGATCGCCCCGAGGGCACGCGCGGCGAAGGAAAACAGGGGCACGGAACCTCCTCTCCCCGGAGCAGGGCCTCTTCCAACGATGGTGCCCGTGCCGGACCGGCGCCAGCCGCGCCGGCCGGGCGCGCGGCCGGCGGGGCTCACATGAACTCCCTGGTGCGCGGCCAGACCTCGGCGAGCGGCACCTTCCACCCGCGGCCGACGAAGATCGGGATCTCGCGCTCGAACGGCATGCAGAGCGCGCAGCGGTGGATCGCGACCAGCTCGACCGATTCCAGCGCCTCGCGGTGGTCCTCGATCCGCCCGCCGACCAGGACCAGCACCGTCGGCTCCGCGGCCGGCGGCCCCCAGAGCCACCAGTTGTTATGTCCGGACGCCACGGGCGGCAGCCCCAACCGCTCGCCGTACAGCTCGAGCGCCCCCGCGCGGCCGTAGTTGGTCGTGAAGATCGCCGCGCCCGCGCGCTCGCCGGCGGGGAGCGCGTCGACGACCCGCGCCACGTCGGCGGCCAGCTCCGGCCAGCCGAGCCGGTCGGCCAGGTGCTGCGGCAGCTCGCCGACCGCGTTCCGCTCCTGGGCTTTGGGCTGGATCCCGATCGTCCGCGCGTAGGCCGAGTACGACGCCGGGGCCAGCACCGGCAGCGCCATCGGAGCCAGCGCGATGCCGGCCGCGCCGAGCGCAGCCAGGTAGGCGGCCACGAGCAGCCTGCGCCGCTGCACCAGGCGAGAGAGCGCAACGCCCCCGGCAGCGAGCAGCGGCGGGAAGGCGGGCGCGAGGTAGTACGGCTTGGCTGACCCGCTCGCCGCGAGCAGCAGGAAGACCGTGACGAAGATCACCGCCAGCGGGCGCCAGCGGCGGGCTGTCGGCGCGAGCAGCAGCCAGAGCAGCCCGCCGAGCCAGAGCGGCAGCGCGAGCGGGTTCATGAAGAGCACCTGCTGACCGACGAAATCGGTCAGCGACAACTCGACGTTCTTGTACCGCGCCGCGTTGCCCATGAACTCCAGCGTCGGCCAGCCGTGGGCGGCCTGCCAGAGCAGGTGCGGCAGCGCGATCAGCCCGGCGATTCCCGCCGCGAGCCACGGCCCGGGCGTGCGCAGCGCGCGCCGCTGCGCGGTCAGGAGCAGCGCGGCCGCGAGGCCGGCGCCGAGCCAGAGCACGCTGATCTTGTTCTGCAGGCCCAGCCCCAGCACGATCCCCAGGAGGACCCACCAGCGCGTCCCGCCGGTGTCGATCGTGCGCACGATCAGCCAGGCCGCAAGCGTCCAGAGCCAGCACGTCGAAGGCGTTCATCGAGAAGAAGCCGAAGAGCGCGAGGTAGACCGGCGCGCAGAGCGCCGCGAGCGACGCGGCCGCCTGCGCCCAGGCCCGCCCGCCCAGCCGGGCCGCGAGCGCGCCGGTCAGGTAGACGGTCGCGGCGCCGGCCAGCGCGGGGAGCAGCTTGAGCGTGAGGACCGTGTCCGGCAGCACCAGCCGCTGCAGCGCCAGCAGCGCGATCGAGAGCGGCGGCTGGTCGACGTAGCCCCAGGCGAGACGCTTCGCGCACGAGATGTAGTACAGCTCGTCGCGGAAGATCCCGTATCCGGGGGCCACGAGGAACTGGACCGCGAACTCGACCAGCGCGAACAGGGCGGGCGCGAGCAGCAGCCCGCGCCGGGATGCCTGCGTCGCCCGGATGCTCATGGGACGAGTCTAACCCGCCCCCGGAGCGGCCCGTGCTGGGGCCGGTGTTGCGCCGCAGGACCGGCCCCTTCGCCCGCCTCAGTCGACGGTCAGCGTCTTGCTCAGGTTCCGCGGGAAGTCCGGGTCGAACCCGCGCGCGACGCTCAGCCGGTAGGCCAGCAGCTGGAGCGGGATCGTCGCCAGCATCGGGTTCAGCAGCGCCCCGGCGCGCGGCAGCGTGATCAGGTCGTGGGCGTTGATCTGCAGCCGCGGGTCCTCTTCGGCGATCGCGATCGCCCGGCCGCCGCGGCAGGTCGTCTCGTTGATGCCGCTGACGAGCAGCGGCACGTCCTCGGGGCCGGAGACGAACAGCACCGGGTACCCCTCGCTGACCGCCGAGAGCGGCCCGTGCTTGAACTCCGTCGAGAGCATCCCCTCGCAGTGGGCGTAGGTGATCTCCTTGAGCTTGAGCGCTCCCTCCAGCGCGATCGGGTAGGTCAGGCCGTAGCCGAGGGCGTAGAGATCCTGGTGCCCGTGGAGCGCGTCGTCGAGCGCGGCGACCTGCGGCTCGGTCGTCCGGATCGTCTCCTCGAGCAGCGCCGGCAGGTGGGCCAGCCCGTCGGTCGGATGGTCGCCCATCTTCAGGCCGAGGAACAGGAAGGCCAGCGCCTGGTTCATGAAGGTCTTGGTCGCCGGGACGCTGATCTCGTAGCCGCAGGCCAGCGGCAGGTAGCGCTCGCTCTCGCGCAGCAGCGTGGAGCCGAGCACGTTGACCAGGCCCAGGATCCCGACGCCCGGCGCGCCGCGCCGCGGCCAGGGCGTTCAGGACGTCCTTGGTCTCCCCGCTCTGGCTGACGAACAGCGCGACGTCGTCCGGCCCCAGCGCCGGCGCGTACTGCGCGATGAACTGCGGGGCCAGCACCGGGATCGCGGGCCGCCGGGCCAGTCGCGCGAAGTAGACCGCCCCCAGCATGCAGGCGTGGTAGCTCGTCCCGCAGCCGACCAGGTAGAGGTGGCGCGCCCGCGTCATCCGCTCGGCCATCGCGCCGACGTGCCTGGAGTGCTCGACCAGGTGCAGCAGCTCCGTCGGCGGCCTCCGGCTGCTCGTGGATCTCCTTGAGCATGAAGTGGGCGTAGCCGCCCTTCATGACCGCGTCCATGGTCTCGGTGATCTCCTCGGGCTCGCGCTCGACCAGGTGCCCGTCCTCGACCCGGCGGATCTCGACGCGATCGTGCCAGAGGGTGACGATCTCGCCGTCGTGGACGCGGACGATGCGCCGCGTCAGCGGCAGGATCGACGGCAGGTCCGACGAGATGCAGGTCGCGCCGTCGCGCGAGACCGATCACCAGGCCGGAGCCCTTCTTCAGCGCGTACAGCCGGTCGTCCGCCTTGCGCCCGACGACGAAGGCGTAGTCCCCCTCGAGGTCGCCGTAGGCGTGGCGGATCGCCTCGATCATCTCGTGGCCGCGGTCGAGGTAGCGCTCGACGGCGTGGACGCACGACTCGCCGTCGTTGGTCGAGCGGACCGTCATCCCCTCGTCGATGAACTGCTGCCGCAGCTCGACGTTGTTGACGACGTTGCCGTTGTGCGCGCCGACGAGGTCGCCGTCGGAGTCGAGGTGCGGCTGCGCGTTGGCGGTCGAGGGGTGGCCGAAGGTGGCCCAGCGCAGCTGGACCATCCCGCGCCGCCCCTTCATCTCGGCGAAGCGCAGCCGCTGCGCGACGTCGTCGACCTTCCCGACGTCCTTGCGCAGGTCGATCGCTCCCTTGTCCGCGATCGTGGCGCAGCCGACCGAGTCGTAGCCGCGGTACGAGAGCCGCTGGCCGGCCTCGGTGAGGATCGTGCCGAGGGGCTGCTCCTTGCTCACGACGATGCCGAAGATCCCGCACATCGAGCCGTCTCCCGGGAGGAATCGCGCATCCTAGCGCGGTTTTCTCCGGGGGGCCCGGGACGGCGATCGGGCCGCCCGGCGGCGGGCGGACGCGGTAGATTCATGGGCGTCGATGAATCCCGCTCGGACCGTTCGGGTGTGCGCGCTGGCGTTCGCGCTGGCCAGCGCCGGGGCCGGGGCCCTCGCGCCGGCCCGCGCCGCGCGCGCCAACCCGCTGGCCGCCACGGCGGGGCCGGGGCAGCCGGTCGAGAACTGCGCCGACCCCAGCGTGATCCGCTCCCGCACGGCGGGCGACGACGCCTGGTACATGGTCTGCACCAGCGACGCCCTCGGCGACTGGGACCGCGACGGGGGCGGCGGGTACCGCTATCGCACCCTCCCGATCCTCCGCTCGACGGACCTGGTGCACTGGACCTACGTCGGCGATGCCGTGACCGGTCCCCCCTCGTGGGCCGAAGCCTGGTCGAACCTCTGGGCGCCCGAGTTCGAATTCGTGAACGGGCTCTACTACCTCTACTACGCCGCCACCGACACGCGCCGCGCGACGAGCGGCGAGCCGAACTGCGGCAGCGACAGCGCGATCGGCGTCGCGACCAGCGCGGCGCCGGGCGGGCCCTACACGCACGTCTCGGCGCCGGTCGTCGCGCCGCGGCGCGCGGGCGCCGGCTGCAGCTTCTACGCGACGATCGACCCCGAGGTCACGCTGACCGGCAGCGGCCAGCGCTCGATCTACTACGGCAGCTTCTCCGGCGGGATCGAGGTCCGAACCCTGTCCGCCGACGGCCTGACCTCCGACGCCGGCTCGGCGGTGCGGGTCGCAGCGGACGGCCGCTTCGAGGCTCCAGAGATCGTGCGGAAGGACGGCTGGTACTACCTGCTGCTCTCGGCCTCGACCTGCTGCGACGGGCCAGCCTCGGGCTACACCGTCGTCGCCGGTCGCGCCGCGAGCCCGACCGGACCGTTCCTCGATCGCGACGGGATTCCGCTCGACACGGCGCGGGCGGGCGGCACGCCCGTCCTGGCCGCCACGGGGAACCGTTGGGTCGGCCCTGGCCACAACACGGTGCTGCAGGATCTCGCGGGAGGCTGGTGGACGATCTACCACGCGATCGAGGAGGCCGACCCCTGGTTCGAGGGCTCGGTCGGCTACACGCGGCGACCGCCGCTGCTCGATCCGCTCGACTGGGTCGACGGCTGGCCGACCGTGCGCGGCGGGTGGTGGGTCTCGGACTGCCAGCAGCCGGCACCGGTCGCGACCGCCGGCGGCGTCCCCGGATACGAGCCGACGCGGCGCCGCGACGACGCTCCCGGCGAGCCGCTCCCCGATCGCTCCGACGAGTTCGACGGCCCCGGGCTCGCGCCGCAGTGGAGCTGGATCCGCCCGCCGGCCGGCGGCTGGTCGCTCGACGCGGGCGCGCTGCGCTGGGAGACGCAGGCCGCCGAACTGTACGAGGACAACGACACGGCCTCGGTGCTCGTCGAGCCGGCGCCCGACGGGGACTGGATCGCCGAGACCCGGGTGTCGCTCTCGGTCCCGGCAAGCGGCTGCTGCTACGACTACGTCCAGGCCGGTCTCGTGGTGTACGGCGACGACGACAACTACCTGAAGCTGGTGCACGCCTCCATTGGGTCATTGCGGATGACCGAGTGGGCTCGCGAGTCGTTCCCCGTCGCGGCCGGCTTCCCGCGCTACGGGAAGAGCTGGGTCGGCGCGCCGGCGGACTGGACCGGACTGCGGATCGTGCGGCGCGTCGCATTCGGCGGCGCGCTCTACACCGCCTATACCAGCGGCGACGGCGTGCACTGGACGCGCGGCTCGACCTGGCGCGCCGGCCTCGGGCCGGACGAGAAGATCGGTCTCGTGGCGATGAACCGCGCAGGGTTCGTCGCCCGCTTCGACTACCTCCGCGTCGCGCGCCTGGCGCCGGACGAGTGCGGCGACCCGGCGTGGGCCGACCCGTGCGACGACGACGCGGACGGACGCGGCGACCTCTGCGATCCCGACGACGACGGCGACGGCGTCGCCGACGGGGCCGACTGCGCCGCGCGCGACGCAGCGGAGGGGCGGCCGGCCGCGATCGAAGGCGTGATGGTCGCCGGGATCGCCCCGTCGCGCATCAGTTGGAGCGCCACCCCGTCGGCCGACGTCTACGACGTCTCGCGCGGCCCGCTGTCGGCGCTGGCCCCGGGGGCCTTCGGGCCGTGCTTCGCGAACGACCGGGCCGGGATCTCCATCGACGACGCGGCGACACCCGTGCCGGGCGACGGGTTCCTCTACCTCGTGCGCGGCATCGACGCGGGCTGCGGCGGCCCCGGGGACTACGGCGCCGACAGCACCGGCGTTCCCGCTCCAACTCCGATCCCGCGGCCTGTCCCTGACCGGGCCCCGGGCCCGGTTGGAGGGGCCCGGCCTTCCCCGGTGCGGAACTCCGCGAGCCGGGCCGCGAGCGCGGCGTGGGCCGCGCGCAGCGGAGCGAGATCGGCGACCCGTGCCACGTCGGGCTGCCGCTCCAGCCGCTCGATCTCGCGGCCCAGCGCGCCGGCCTCCCCGGCGAGCGCGTGCATCCGGTCGCGCAGCGCGGTGACCATCTCATCCAGCGCCCGGGCCTCGGGCTTGAGGTAATCGTGGCGCCGGAGCAGGACGCGCTGCGTCGAGGTCTCCCCCCGCGACCAGTTCGAAGGTGCGCCGGAAGCGGAAGAGCGGCCCGGCGAAGCGGTGCGAGATCAGCAGCGAGTGGAAGCCGAAGAGCAGAAGCACGACGAGCAGCGCCGGCCAGACCCGCGTGTGCAGCGCGAGGAATTGCTCGGCGGCCGCAGCCCGCTCGGCCGACGGCGTCGTCTTGTCGAGCAGGTCGATCACCAGCGGCCCGAAGATGACAGTCGCGAAGACCGCGGTGAAGACCAGGAAGTAGGCGACCTGGAAGATCAGGAATCGGTGCTGGAGCCTCCCGACGAGCAGCGATCGACGGCGATTCGGGATTCTCATGTGAGCGCCTTCCTTTTCCATTGCACCGCGGACTGGTTCTTGAGCTTCATCGACTCCCGGCCCTTGCGCCCGTCGTAGACCACGGTCAGCGTGTAAGGCTGGCCGAAGGCGTCGACACACGCCAGGTCGTACTCGACGACCCCTCCCCCGATGATCCGCTCGCCCGCACCCATGATCGAGTGCGTCTCGCCGAGGCTCCCGCCCTGGCCGTAGCGGATCGAGGTCATCGTGATCACGAGTTCGCGCCCCGCGTGGCTTCGGGACTCGTTCTCCCAGCGGCCGAGCAGCCGCAGGGGCACGGGGCGGAGCGGCTCGTCCTCGGCGCAGCCGGCCAAGCCGGCCAGCACGGCGCCGAGCAGCAGAAGGCGGGTCACCGTGCATCGAGTGGACATTCGCGCTCCTCTCTCACTTCCCTTCGGCCGCTCCGACCAGCTCTCGCTGGATCGCCGGTTCGGCGGGCGGCTGCAGGAACTGGTGAACCTCGGCCAGGAACGCCTCCACCACGCGCGGATCGAACTGCGTCCCCGCCCCCTCGACGATGTGGTCGATGACCTGCTGGTTGTCCCAGGCCTCGCGGTAGGGGCGCGGCGAGGCCAGCGCATCGAAGACGTCGGCCACCGCGAAGATCCGTGCGATCAGCGGGATCGCCTCCCCGGCGAGCCGATCGGGGTAGCCCTTGCCGTCGTATCGCTCGTGGTGGTGACGCACTGCCGCGATGACGTCCGAGTAGGCCGAGATCGGCTCCACGATCCGCGCCCCGATCGCCGGGTGCTGCTTCATGACGTCGAACTCCTTCACCGAGAGCCGACCCGGCTTGTCGAGGATCTCGACCGGGATCCCGAGCTTCCCGATGTCGTGAAGCAGCCCGCCGCGGTGGACCGACTCGAGCTGCTTGTCATCGAACCCGAGTCGCCGGCCGAGGGCGAGGGCAACCATGGTGACGCGCGTCGAGTGGCCGGCGGTCCAGGGCGACTTGGCGTCGATCGCGCGCGAGAGCGCCTCGACCATCTCCCAGTTCGCCCGGTCGATCTCCTCGAGCAGCCGCGCGTTGGTCAGGCCGACGCCGAGTTGCGTCGCGAGCTGGCCGACGATCGCGTAGCTGTGGGCGGCGAGCTGGTCGTTCTTACGGCTGACCGCGATCACCGCGCCGAGCGCGCCGCGCACCATCACCGGGAAGACCCACGTGTCGGCACTGCGCGACCCCGGCGGGCGGAACGCGCCGGGGACGTCGCAGAGCGTCCGCGCCCCCGCCGGGTCGCCCAGGCGGGCCAGGAAGGCGGTCTCTTCCGAGCCGAAGACGATCTCCTCGCGCTGCGGCTTGAGCGAACCGCCCTCGACCAGCGAGTGGCGCTCCCCGCGCGCCCCGTCCGCCAGCGTCAGCGCCAGGCCGTTGCAGGGAACGAGACCGGGAAGGCGCTGCAGCAGCTTGGTCACGATCTCGTGCCGGTCGAGCGACGACAGGACGGCCCGGTCGATCTCCGAGCGCGTCGCGAGGGCGTCGAAGTCGTGCTGGAGCCGGGACGCCATCGTGTTGAAGGACTGGGCGAGCTGGCCGAACTCGTCCTTCGGCGGCAGGTCCGCGCGTGCGCCGAGATCACCCGCGGCAACGCGCTGGGCCGCCGTGATCAGGATGTCGACCGGCTCGACCCGGCGCCGGATCTGGATTGCACCGACCAGGCAGACCGCCGCGATCGAGAGGCCGAGCACGAGAGGCAGCATCTGCCACAACCGTTTCGTGGGCGCGTAGACCTGGTCCTCGGGCTCGGCCAGGACGACGGTCCACGACGGGTTGCCGAAGCGGCCGCGGAGGAACAGCGGCAGGCTGTAGCCCACGTAGGGGGCGTCGCCGCCGGCATTCCAGCCGAAGAGCGCGCGCTGCGGCGCGGAGGCCCACGCCATCTCGAAGAAGGCCGGCGGCAGGTCGGGACGCGAGGAGAAGACGATGCGCCCGGCCTCATCGAGCACCGAGATGATCGCCCATTCGGGCATCGCGTTCGTCAGCGGTCCGACGAGCGTCGCGATCGGTGTGCGGCCAACGACGGAGCGCGACGGGTCTCCCTCTCGCAGCGACTCGCTCAGCACGATCACCGGCAGCGGACCGGCCCGATCCACGGCGAGGATCGCGATGCCGTCGCGCGCGGGGAGCCCGCCGGTCGTGGACCGCGGGGGCCCGTAGACCGTCACCTCGACGCGCCCCTCCGGCCCCGCGACCCCGATCCAGTCGAACCCGATGTCGCGCGGGAGCGAGCGCGCGGCCTCGTCGACCGGGTGCTGGCGCACACCGGCCGCGAGGACGGAGAGGGTGCCGGCCTGCAGCTCGAGCCGCTCGAGAAGCTGGAGGCCGAGCAGCTTGGTCGAGTCGTGCATGCGCCGCCGGGCCTGCGCCTCGGAGTTCCCTTCCACGAACGAGATCGCGTAGGCGAAGAGGAGCACGGTCGGTACGGTCGTCGCCGCCACCACCAGGAGGAGGACCTGCCGGGCGACCTTGCTGCGCAGGAACCGCCGCTGGATGGGCATCGTCGTCAGAAGTCCGACGCGACGCCGACGTAGGCACCGTCGCCGGCACGGATGATGTCATCATGGCTCTGCTTGGCCGTCAGCGGGATCTTGGACTCGCCGTCCGGACCCACGCTGTAGAGGTCGAAGTCGCAGTTGATCGGTACGAGGAACCGGTCTTTGCGCGCCCCGGGCGGGTGACCGTGGCCGCCGGCACAGCCGCCGCTGTTGCCACCGCTGCCGTTGCCGCCGCCGTTGCCGCCGCCGCCGTTGCCGCCGCCCCCGTTGCCGCCGCCCCCGTTGCCGCCGCCGTTGCCGCCGCCCCCGTTGCCGCCGCCGTTGCCGCCGCCGCCGCTCCCGCTGCCACCGCCGCCCCCGTTGCCACCGCCCCCGTTGCCACCGCTGCCGCTGCCGCCCCCGTTGCCACCACCAAGGCCGGAGCGGTCAGCATCGCCGCTGGGAGGCGGGCTGTTGCCGTGGCCGTCTCCGCTTCCGCTTCCGTTTCCGCTGCCGTTGCCGCCGGCCTTGAACTGGATCCGCAGGTACTGGTAGGGCCGCTGCCACGGATCCTTTGCCCTCCACGCGATCTCGGCGAGCGTATCGGGCAGGAAGCCGTAGTCGAGCTCGTACTTCGCCATCTCGCGCTCCATCATCCGGATCTCCGCGATCGCCTTGGCGACCCGGGCGCGGTGGAGCGCGTTGCCATATCCGACGACCGCGATCCCGGAGAGGATCCCGGAGATCGTCATCGCGACGAGCAGTTCGAAGAGGGTCAGTCCGCACTCGCCGCCTGCGCATCGGGTGGGGCCGGGCGAGCCCACGGCACTCGTGTGGGACGGCGCACGGCGTGGCAGTCCGTGTGGACTTCTCGGCATCCCGCCCTTTCCGCTCCGCCGGGGAGCGAGTGCAGCCATGGCGCCTGCCCGGATCCCGGCCCGGAAGTCGGCGCCACCCGGCTCATCGGACCCCGCGCTTCGCCCTTGAGCCGGCCGCTGTCCCGGAAAAAGCTAGGGCCCGCCCCGGGGGGCGGGCCCTCGAATCAACGAGCGACTCCGAAACGGCTGAGCGGGCAGTACCCGGAGCTGTTCGCTACTTTCCGTAACGATACGTCGTGAACTGCCCATCCATCCGGGAATCCTGCCCCAGGGTGAAGGTGTTCATGCACGGGTCGTCGGTGTAGTCCATGAAGTTGGTGATCGGGTCGAGGCCGGAGGCCGAGCAGGTATCGCGCCCCGACGGGCAGCCGTAGGCCGGCGACGACTCGGAGGGGGTGTCGCTCACCTGGTCGCCGGACGCGCTGCAGCCGCCCTGGAACGTGTGGTAGAGCCCCATCCAGTGGCCGACCTCGTGCGTGGCCGTGTCGCCCTCGTCGTACGGCGCCGCCGTGCCGCCGGGAAGAGACGTGTAGAGGATGACCACGCCGTCGTAGGTCGGGTCGGAGGCGTAGCTCGACGGGAAGGTCGCCCAGCCGAGCAGTCCGCCGGACAGGTTGGCGGTGTAGATGTTCAGGTCGTCGGCCGTCCCCTTGCGCAGCGCGCGCTTCGCGTCGCGCTCGGCCGTCGAGCCCTGGCGCATGTTGTACCACGCCACGTTCGTGGTGCGATCGGTCTTGACGAGGTTGAACTGCCAGCCCCAAGGGCGGTAGGCGTCGTTGAGCACGCGGATCTGCTCGGCGATCATCGCGTCGGTGAGGCCGCCGTTGGCGTAGCCGACTCCCTTGCGGATGACGTGGAAGTAGACGTTGATCGTGCCGCCGGTCGCGTCGTTGCCCTTCTGGAGCATGCGCTGGCGCACGACGTCCTCGATCGCGTCCATCGCGTCCTGCGTCAGTTGCAGGGTGCCGCAGCGCAGGCCGCTGTTGATGAACGCCTGCTGGTCGACCCAGGTCTCGCCGCCGAACACGAACTCGTTGCCGGTGGGAGCCGAACCGGCGGTCTTCGTCGATGTTGCGTCACCCGCAAAGAGCGGGAGCGCGGCGCACAGGAGCAGGCCCACGAACACCAGCGACTTCCTCATCGAGACTCTCCTCTCGTCCACGGCGGCCGGCCGGCAGGGCGAGGCGCCGCGGGTCCGGTGAGTGTAGGCCCGCGCGGGACCTCGGCAAGCCCTTTTCCTCTTTACTAACAGTGAGTTAGGCCGCGGCTGACATCCCTTGCCGTCGGCGGGGACCGGACCTCGGCGGCTCGATTCCACGGACGGGCTAGAATCCTCTCCCCCCGCTGAGGTGACCCGTGACGACCACCCCCGACCTTTCGACCTCCCCGGTACGCGCGATCGACCCCGCGGTGGCCGACCTGATCGAGCGCGAGGAGCGCCGCCAGCTGCGCTCGATCCGGCTCATCCCCTCCGAGAACCACGCCTCCCCGGCGGTCCGCGCCGCCCTGTCGTCGGCCTTCACCAACAAGTACGGCGAGGGCTATCCCGGCCGCCGCTACTACCAGGGCCAGGAATTCGACGACGCGCTGGAGACCATGGTCCTCGAGCGCGCCAAGTCCGTTTTCGGTTACCCCTACGCCAACGTGCAGGCGCTCTCGGGCGCCCCGGCCAATCTCGCGGTCTATGCCGCCTTCATGAAGCCCTACAAGGGGAAGCTGATGGCGCTGCGGCTCGACCACGGCGGCCACCTGACGCACGGCAGCCCGGTGAGCGTGACCGGGATGTGGTGGGAGGTCCAGCACTACGGCGTCAACGAGCACGACGTGATCGACATGGACGCGGTGCGGCGCCAGGCGCTGGAGTTCAAGCCCGACATCCTGCTCTGCGGCTACACCGCCTACCCGCGGACGATCGACTTCAAGGCCTTCGGCGAGATCGCGCGCGAGGTCGGCGCGATCGCGCTGGGCGACGTCTCGCACATCGCGGGGCTGATCGCCGGCGGCGCGCACCCGTCGCCGTTCCCGCACATGGACGTCGTCACCTTCACGACCCACAAGACGCTGCGCGGCCCGCGCGGCGCGATCATCCTGTCGAAGACGCCCGAGCACGCCGACGCGATCGACAAGGCGGTCTTCCCCGGCCTGCAGGGCGGCCCGCACTTCAACACGATCGCGGCGATCGGGGTGGCGCTGGCCGAGGCCGCGACGCCGGCGTTCAAGGCCTACGCGGGCCGCGTCGTCGCCAACGCGCGGGCGCTGGCAGCCGCGCTCGCCGGACGCGGGTTCCACGTCGTGTCGGGCGGGACCGACAACCACCTGCTGCTGGTCGACGTGCGCAAGTCGCGCAAGCTGCCGGGCAAGCGGGCGGCGATCGCGCTGGAGCAGGTCTCGATCGAGCTGAACTTCAACACGGTGCCGAACGCCTCCGAGCAGCAGAAGCCGCTGTTCCCGGACGGGATCCGGCTGGGCACGCCGTCGGTGACCACGCGTGGGATGCAGGAAGCCGACATGGCGCGGATCGCGGAGTTCATCGACCGCGCGCTGGCGCTGGTCAAGGCCGGGAAGATCCCCGAGGGCGAGAGCATCTGGACCGACGAGGCGGCGCGGGACGCGCTGCGGGCGGAGGTCGAGGCCTTCGCTTCGGGGTTCCCGGCGTTCGTCCCGTAGGGGCCGGCCTCTGTGCCGGCCCGCATCGCGAAATGAAACGCCCGGGCCGGCACGGAGGCCGGCCCCTACGGCCGGCCCGCATCGCGAAATGAAACGCCCGGGCCGGCACGGAGGCCGGCCCCTACGGCCGGCCCGCATCGCGAAATGAAACGCCCGGGCCGGCACGGAGGCCGGCCCCTACGGCCGGCCCGCATCGCGCCACCGGACGGCCGGGCCGGCACGGAGGCCGGCCCCTACGATTCGTCGCGCGCCTGCGGCAACACGATCCGGCGCTTTTCGGGGTCGGGCTGCTGCCGGTAGAAGATCCCGACGTGGCCGACCACGCCGACGCATGCGCTGGCGGTCCGCCCCTCGATCTCGGGGATGGCGACCGCCTTCTCTTCCTTGAGGGCGACGAAGCGGATCTTGATCAGCTCGTGCGCCTCGAGCGCCTGGTCGATCGCGGCCAGGAGGCCGGGCGTCAGCCCCTCCTTGCCGACCCGCACGGCCGCCTCGAGGTGGTGGGCCTCGGCGCGCAGGAACTTGCGCTGGTTGCCTGAGAGGGGTCGGCGCGTCATCGGTGGGGCGCAGGATAGCCGACGAGCCAGGTCAGCGGCACGGGGAGCCGAGGCACCCGGCCGACGCCGGCCTGCCACGCGTAGTCGGCGCCGCCGGCAGATTCCGCCATCGCCCGGAGCTCGGGCACGGTGTAGCTCCGGAGGCAGGAGACGACGCCGTCCCAGAGGACGACCAGCGGGATCGCCGGCAGCAGGTAGGTGTAGAGCAGCCGCGACCACCGGAAGGGTCGAGTGAACGGCGCCAACGCCAGTGCCAGCAGCGGGCCGCCGGCCAGCGTCGCCGTGGTGCGCAGGCGCCGCGCGGTCAGCTCGAAGATCGCGATCCCCTGCCGCTGCCGCACGGCGTCGGCCAGGATCGCCGTCGCGTCGGCCGGCTCGAAATGGTGGAACGAGGTGAACAGCGTGCGGAACCCGGCGAGGACGGCGGGAACCGCGCGCGCGTCGACCGGCTCGGGCCACGCCGTGATCCGGCCGCCGGCCGGATCGCAGAGCCGCGCGGCCACGTCGCGGTTGGGATAGAGATCGGTGAGGCAGACCGTCACCTCGTCGCCCAGCGCGGCCGAGACCGCGGGCAGCAGTGGCCTCCACGGCCCCCCGCCACCGGCGCAGAGGTCGACGACCCGGCGCGCCCCCGTCGCGCGAAGGGCGGCCGCGAGAACCGGTGCGACGACCTCGTGCACGCCGCCCCAGCGCGCGACGAGTTCGAGGTAGTCGGTCGCGCCGTCCCGGACCGCGCGCGGACACCACGGCTGGTCCTCCAGCTCGAGGAGCTGGCGGCGTGCGAGGCCGGCGCGGGCCGGCGCGCTGCACAGGGTCGGAGTCGTCACGCGGGGATCTCGGGAATCGGATGATAGCGGCGTCCGCTCCCGGCGCGAGGTGCCGGCCTCCCGGCGGGCGTGCCGCGCGATGCCTCGCTATCCTGTCCGGCCCGATGAAGATCTTCAGCGCCGATCGGTTCCGCTTCCCGCTGCCGGCGGACCACCGCTTCCCGGAGTCCAAGTACACGCTGTTGCGCCGGCTGGTCGAAGCGGCCGGGCTCGCCGCCCGCGGTGCCCTCGTCGAAGCGGACGTAGCGGACGACGGGGCGCTCGAGCTGGCGCACGACCCGGGGTACGTCCGCGCCGCGATCGACGGCTCGCTCCCCGCCGCGGCGTGGCGCCGGATCGGTTTCCCCTGGTCGCCGGAGTTTGCCGAGCGCAGCCGCCGCTCGGTCGGCGGGACGATCGCGGCCTGCCGCGCGGCGCTGCAGCACGGGGTGGCCGTTCACCTGGCGGGCGGCACACACCACGCGTTCCGGGACCGCGGCGAGGGCTACTGCGTCTTCAACGACGCCGCCGTGGCCGCGCGCGCGATGCAGGCCGAAGGGCGCGTCCGCCGGGCCGTCGTCGTCGACTTCGACGTGCACCAGGGAAACGGCACGGCGGCGATCTTCCGCGACGACCCGACGGTCTTCACCTTCTCGATCCACGGCGCGAAGAACTTCCCGTTCCGCAAGGAGCGCTCCGACCTGGACGTCGCGCTCCCCAGCGGGACCGGCGACATCGAGTACCTGGCGGCCCTCGACACCGCGCTGGCCGAGGCGCTGGCCCGCGCGCGCGCCGACCTCGCGATCTACATCGCCGGCGCGGACGCATGGGAGAAGGACCGGCTCGGCAAGCTGGCGCTCACCGCGGCCGGGATGGCCGAGCGCGACCGGCGCGTCTTCGCGGCCTGCCGCGCGGCGGGGCTGCCGGTCGCGGTCGCGATGGGCGGCGGGTACGCCCGCGATCCCGCCGACACCGCGCGGATCCACCTGCAGACGGTGCTCGAGGCCTCACGCCTCGGCTGAGGCCTCCGCCGAGCCCGAGACGCCGCCCGAGACGATCAGCGTCATCGCCGTGCGGCTGTCGACGGCCAGCGGCCGGACCCGCTCGGCCGGCACGACGATCAGGTTGCCGGCGAAGTTGTACGACTGCGGCAGGTAGACCGCGGCCTGCCCGGGCAGCCCGAGCGCGGCCAGGTCGTCGCGCGTCACGAAGCCGAGGACCTCGACGCCGTCGGCGACGCGGACCACCACCGGTCGGTCGAAGCGGCGCTTCTCGCCGACGAAGGCGTCGATCAGGTCGCGCAGCGAGGTGTAGATCAGCTGCACGAGCGGCGTGCGCTTGAAGAGCCGGTCGATCGCGCCGAAGAACCAGCGCATCGCGAACCCGCTGGCCAGTGCGCCGGTCAGCACGATCAGCGCCACCGTCAGCAGGAACCCGACCCCGGGGATCACGGGCCGCCTGACGATCGCGGCGATCGCCGCGGTCGACGGTCGTGACCGTCAGCCAGACGACGTAGATTGCGGCCGCCGCGGGGACGACGACGAGCAGGCCGCGCATGAAGTAGGTCGCGAAGCGCTGGAACATGGGGCATCTCCCGGAAAGGGGGCTGACGGTACCACGCCCCGAGCGGGCTAACCTCCGGCGATCGCCATCTGCCAGTGCTTCACCGCCTCCAGCGGCCAGACCAGCATCAGCACGTTGAGCAGCAGGCTGTCGCGGATCGTCGCGATCATCGCCAGCTCGGTCGCGACGAACAGCGCCACAGAGGCCCGCACCGGGATCCGGGCCGCGATCCCGTAGCCGAGCGCGCAGAACAGGATGTCGCCCAGCGTGTTGACGACGCTGTCGCCGAAGTAGTCGAGCGACATCGTCGCCTCGCGGTAGCGGCGGATGATGAACTCGGAGTTCTCGAGGATCTCCCAGCCGGCCTCGATCCCCAGGGCGAGCGCGAAGCGGGTCGCGGGCCGCACCCGGAGCCGGGCAAGCAGCGCGTAGAACAGCAGGCCGTGTTGAATGTGACTGAAGCTGTACGGATCGACCAGGTGCTGCGAGTTGTGGCGGCTCCAGACCTGCCACGACGACAGGTTCCACCCGCCGCAGGCGCACCACCAGGGCTGGCCCTGGAAAGAAAGCCAGGCGGCGGTCGCGACCAGGATCGCGACCGCCGCCACGGTGCCCGCGGCCCACCCCCCGCGCGCGGGCGGGGCGGGAGGACGGGCCGCCCGGCTCAGCGCACCTCCGCCGTCGCGCCTTCGACCGTCTTCCACGGCTCGGCGCGCCCGCCCAGCTGCTGGGCCAGGAACTCGTCGATCCGCCCGTAGAAGTCGAGCCGGTTGTTGGGGCGCGCGAAGCCGTGCCCCTCGTCGGGGTAGACGACGTAGGTCACCGGGATCTTGTTCTCGCGCATCGCGGCCACCATCTGGTCGGCCTCGCGGATGTTGACGCGCGGGTCGTTCTTCCCCTGGGCGATGATCAGCGGCACCTTGACGTTCTTCGCGTGGAAGAGCGGCGAGATCTGCTTGTTGAGCGCCTCGTCCTTTTCGACGTCTCCGACCCGCAGCACGAGGATCTTCTTGAAAGTCGACCAGTAGGGCGGAATCGACTCGAAGAGGGTCCGGATGTTCGACGGCCCGACGATGTCGACACCGCAGGAGTAGACCTCGGGCGTGAAGGTCAGGCCGGCCAGCGTGGCGTAGCCGCCGTAGGAACCGCCGTAGATGCAGACCTTCTTCGGGTCGGCGATCCCCTTCCCGACCGCCCACTTCACCGCGTCGGTCAGGTCGTGCTGCATCGTGCCGACGCCCCACTGCTCGTTCGCCGGCGTTGAGGAACTTCTTGCCGAACCCGGTCGAACCGCGGAAGTTGACCTGCAGCACGGCGTAGCCGCGGTTGGCGAGCCACTGCGCCTCGGGGTCGTAGCCCCACCCGTCGCGGGCCCACGGCCCGCCGTGGACGTTGAGCACGAGCGGCAGGTTCTTCGCCTCGAGCCCGACCGGGAGCGTCAGGTAGGAGACCAGGTCCAGCCCGTCGCGGGCCTTGATGACGACCGGCTCCATCTTCGCCAGCCGGTACTTCGCCAGCTCCGGCTGGTTGACGAAGAGCAACTCGCCCTGCTTCGCGTCGCGATTCCAGCTGTACCAGGCCACCGGCCCGTCGTCGCCCTGGAAGGCGACGATCCAGTGCTTGTCGGCCCGGTCGCGGCTGACGACGGTGAACTCGCCGCGATGGAGCTTCGCGAGCGCGTCGAAGTCGGCCTTGATCGCCGGGTCGAGCACGGTCCACTCGTTTTTCAGGTAGTTGAAGCCGACCGCCTGGATCTCGTACGTGTCGGGGTGGACCATCACGGCCCCGGCGTCGGCCTTCGGGTCCTGCGCGATCTTCGCCAGCTCCTTGCCGGTCGCGGCATCGACCCGCAGCACGCGCGTCGTGTCGGATCCCAGCGAGCTCTCGATCACCAGCGTCTTGCCGTCCTTCGAGAAGGTGACGGGGCCGCCCTTCTCCAGGAACGGCCAGGTCATGAACTCGCGCCAGGGCTTGTCCTTGCCGTCGCGCAGGCGCAGCACGGTGCTGCCGTCGGCCGCGTTCACAGCCGTCGCGCCGCGGATCAGGAAGTCGGCGTCGGTCGACCAGCCCACCACGTCGCCCGGGTTCTGCGTGTCGAGCACGATGGCGCCGGTCGTCAGGTCGATGCGGTACATGTCGAAGACGCGGCGGTCGCGGATGTTGAGGCCGACCAGCAGCTCGTTCGGGTGGTTCTTGTCGCCCAGGATGTTCGTCGCGCGGATCCCCTGGAACGGCGTCAGATCGCGCACCACCTTCGTCGCCAGGTCGGCGGCGTAGACGTGGTTGTTCTCGTCCCCGCCGATGTCCTGCAGGTACAGGATCCGCGTGCCGTCTTCGGACCAGAAGTACTGCCGGATGCCACGGTAGGTGTCGTTCGTGACCTGGACGGCGTCGTCCTTCCCGAGCGTCCGGACGAAGACGTTGAGCACGTCCTTGTCGTTCGGTGCGACGTATGCCAGGCGCGTCCCGTCGGGCGAGAGCTTCGGCGACGCCTTGACCGGGTTGCCGAACAGGACGTCGCGCGGGATCAGCGGCGGCAGCCTGGCATCGCCGGCCGTCGGCACGGCCGCGAGGGCGAGCGGCGCCACGAGGAGCAGGGGGATCAGGAACGCGAGTCGCTTCACGGTGACCTCCTCCGCGAGCAGCGGGAGCGCGGGCGCCGAGAAGATACAGACGAGCACGGCCGCAGCGGCAGCGGCGCCGGGCCGGGAGCAGGCGAGCGGTCCGGGACGGCGAGCAAACGGCAGCGGCCCGGGGTGTTTGTCACTCATGCGAGTTCCTCCGCGATCTCGCCCGCCCACGGGTCGAGCCGTCCAAGATCGCAAGCCAGGTCGAGCACGGTGTAGCGGCGACGCACGTGACGCGCGGCGCGCAGGACGTGGACCGCGCGGGCCCGCGTCACGTCGATCCCGCTGAAGCGCGTCGGGACGCCGGCCGCATCCAGGGCGCCCTCGATCCCTCGGCTTCCCTCCAGTTGCCGAGCCAGCCGCGCGGCGAGCTCGGGCCACGCATCGGTGGCGCGCGCGGCGCGCGCGGCCCGCCCGCCTGCGAGATCCCGCTTCACCGCAGCCTCGTGCGCAATCTCGCCCCGTACGGTGTCGCCGAGCTGGGCGTGCAGCGCATCGAATGCGGGTCCCGGCGGCTCGACCGGCGGCGGAGCGTCCGGATCGGGCCGGCCGGCGGCGTCGAACAGGCGCCGATAGAGCGCCAGCGAGGCGCGGGTTCCGACCGCCACCTGCTCGCCGTGCAGGAACGGCGCGCGCTGCCAGCCGGCCTCGCTCATGTCGAGGTAGTGCGAGACCAGGTGCTCGCCCCCCGACGCCGGCGACGAGGCGCCGGCCAGCGCCATCGAGATCCCGGAGAGGAGCAGGGCCTCGACCAGCGTGGCCACCGCGTCGTGCTCGCCCCGGCCGATCCCCGGTGCGACGGCGCACGCGCGCGCGACCGCGCCGTCGGCCACGGAGAGCGCGGTCGGGCAGAGCGGCTCGTCGAGCAGCCAGGACGCGAGCACCCAGTCGGCTCCCGACACCGGTTTGCTGCAGATGTCGCCGAACCCGGCCGCGGCCAGGCGCGGCGGCGCCGCGGCGAGGACCTCGAGGTCGAGCAGCAGCAGGCGGGCGGGCTCGGCCGGGACGGTGAGCTTCAGCCCGCCGAGCGTCAGCGCCGCGATCGGAGACAGGTAGCCGTTCATCGACGCGGCGGTCGCGACCGTGACGAGCGGCACCCCGAGCTCCGCCGCGATCGCCTTCCCGAGGTCGTTCAACGTCCCCGCACCGACCGCGACGATCGCGGCGGGCGACGCCCCGCCGCCGAGCTTCCCGCGCAGCCACGTCAGCGCCGCGTCGTCGGCGTGCGGGGGCGCCGGGAAGACGGCCTCGCGGAGCGGGTGTCCGCCGGCCGCGAGGTGGTGCGCGACCCGCGCCCCCGCCGCGGCGTGGGTGTCCGGGTCGGCCATGAGCAGCAGCGGCGCGCGCGGCCCCGTCTCGCGCCCGATCGCCTCCGCCGCCCCGTCGATCGCCCCGGCGCCGCACAGGACCGTGCGCCGCCCCAGCCGGTGGATGCGGCCGCAGGGGCAGTCGATCGGCTCGCCCCCCACCCAGGGGGCAAGCGAGGCCGGAGCCGGGGCCTGCATCCGGAGAGTCTAGCCGGGGACCCCTTCCGGCACCGGCTCCCCCTCCCCTCACCGGGCGCCCGGCCCGGGCCCCCGGTGATTGATCCGGGGTAATCTCGCAGTTCGCGCCGGAGAACCGAACATGCGACGTCCGCTGAGCATGGCCCCCTGCCTCGCCGCACTCCTGGTCGCCGGCACCGCGTTGCCGGCCGCCACCGCGCCGGAGCGCCGGCCAGCCGCCGCGCCCGCCCCCGCCGCCGCTCCGGCTCCCGCCGGGGTCGCGCTCCCCACGCCAGCCGTCGCCGCGCTCAAGGCCCGCTCGATCGGCCCCGCGATCATGGGCGGCCGCGTCTCGGAGATCGCGGTCGACCCGCTCGATCCGGCGACGTTCTACGTCGGCTTCGCGACCAGCGGCGTGTGGAAGACGACGGACGCGGGCGCCACCTTCGCGCCGATGTTCGACAAGGAGAGCGTGCTCTCGATCGGGGCCGTCGCGGTGGCCCCTTCCGACCGCCGCGTCGTGTGGGTCGGCACCGGCGAGGCCAACGACCGCAACAGCTCGGGCTGGGGCGACGGCGTCTACCGCTCCACCGACGGCGGAGCGACCTGGACCAGGGCCGGCCTGGCGGCGCAGCCGCACGATCGCGCGGATCGTCGTCGATCCGCGCGCGCCCGAGACCGCCTACGCGGCCGCGATGGGCGACCTCTGGTCGCCCGGCGGCGAGCGCGGCCTCTACAAGACGACCGACGGCGGTCGGAACTGGACGCTGGTCCTCGCCGCGCCGAAGCCGGACGACGCGGTGACCGGTTGCGGCGACGTCGTGCTCGACCCGCAGAACCCCGGCACGCTGTACGCGGCGCTCTACGCCCGCCAGCGCAAGCCCTGGCGCTTCGACTACGGCGTCGGCGCGACCGGCGGCCGCGACGCCGGCGGGATCTTCAAGTCGACCGACGGCGGGGCGACCTGGCGCAAGCTGACCAGCGGCCTGCCGTCGAAGACCGGCCGGATCGGGCTGGCGGTCTTCGCCAGGGACCCGCGCATCGTCTACGCGGTGGTCCAGAGCGACGAGGGCGGGACGAGCAGCATCGACGACCCGAAGAGCAAGAAGGGCGGCGTCTTCCGGTCCGAGGACGGCGGCGCGACGTGGACGCGGATGAACCCGCTCAACCCGCGCGCCTTCTACTTCAGCCAGGTCCGCATCGACCCGATCGACGCACGGCGCGTCTACCTGCTGGGCTTCATGCTCCACGTCTCCGACGACGGCGGGAAGACCTTCCGCGAGGACCTCTTCAAGAACGTCCACGCCGACTGCCACGCGCTGGCGATCGTACCGCCCCCCGCGGCGCTGATCGCCGACGCCGAGCGGGCCGCCGCCGAGGCGATCCAGAAGGCGGATCCGAACCTCCCGCCCCCCGCGCCCGTCTTCAGCCGCCAGCTCGTGCTGGGCACGGACGGCGGCGTCTACCAGAGCTTCGATGCGGGGACCTCCTGGGCCCACCTCGACCGGATCCCGGCCGGGCAGTACTACCGGATCAACGTCGACGACTCGACCCCGTACCGGATCTGCGGCGGCCTGCAGGACAACACCAACTGGGTCGGCCCGTCGAGCACGAACTCGCAGGAAGGGATTCTCAACGCGGCCTGGACCGAGATCGGCGGCGGCGACGGCTTCTACTGCGTGTTCGACCCGTTCGACCGCGACGTGCTCTACGCCGAGTCGCAGGAGGGGTACCTGCACCGCTTCAACACCCGGACCGGCGAGACCAGGAACCTGCGCCCGGAGCCGACCGAGGGCCAGCCCCGCTACCGCTTCCACTGGAACGCGCCGCTGATCGGCAGCCGGCACGAGAAGGGCACGATGTACCTGGCCGGCAACGTGGTCTTCCGCGTCCGGGACCGCGGCGAGAGCTTCGAAGTGATCAGTCCCGACCTGACCGCCCGGGACCCGGAGAAGACGACCACCGTCGGCAGCGGCGCCGAGAACTTCGGCGTCGTCTACACGCTGGCCGAGTCGCCGCTGGCGGCCGGGACGCTCTGGGCCGGAACCGACGACGGAAAGCTCTGGGTCACCCGGGACGGCGGCGCGAACTGGACCGATCTCACCGCGAGCCTGCCGGCGGCCGTCAAGGGCCAGTGGCTCTCGCGGATCGAGCCGTCGGCGCACGATCCGCAGGTCGCCTACCTCGCCGTCGCGGCCTACCGCACCGGCCTCTACGCACCGCTCGCCTTCCGGACCGCCGACCTCGGCCGGACCTGGCAGGAGATCGCCGGCGACCTGCCGAAGAACGGCCCCGTCCGGGTCGTGCGCGAGGACCCGCAGAACCCGGCCGTCCTGTACGCCGGCACCGAGTACGGTCCGTTCGTCTCGTTCGACCGCGGCGCGCACTGGACGAAGATCGGCGGGCTGCCCGCCGTGATCGTCGACGATCTCGTCGTCCAGCCGGCGCAGCGCGACCTCGTGCTCGGGACGCACGGGCGGAGCCTCTGGATCATCGACGATGCTGCGCCGTTCGCCGCGCTGACGCCGGAGATCGCCGCGAAGGAGGTGTACCTCTTCCCGCCGCGCGCCGCGCACGGGACCTACCGCCTGCGCGGCTGGCTCGACAGCAACGGCGGCGCCGTCTTCCGCGGCGAGAACCCGCCTGAGGGGGCGATCCTGACCGCCTGGGTCAGGGACTACAACGCCGAGCCGGTCAAGGTGACGGTCGCGGACGCGGCCGGCCGCCCGGTGGCCAACCTGACGCTGCCGGGGACGCCCGGCCTGAACCGAACCAGCTGGGACCTGCGGCCGACCAAGGACCTGCTGACGGAGTACGGCGGCGAGAACGCGAAGAAGCTGGTTGCGCCGGGCGAATACACGGTCACCGTGAGCCGCGGCGCGGAGCGTTCGACCCAGAAGCTCACGGTGACGATCGCCGAGGGGATCGAGACCCGCTGAGGCCCGGAGGAAGGATGGCGACCACCCGCTGGGTCCGCGTCGCAAGCGAAGCGGACTTCGCAGAACGCAACATGATCGCGGCCGAGGCCGGCCCGGAGGCCGTGGTCGTGGCGAAGATCGGGCCGAACTACTTCGCGCTCGAGGACCGCTGCTCGCACGACGACAACCCGCTGGGCGAGGGCGGGGTCGAGGACGGTCTGGTCGTCTGCCCGCGCCACGGCGCGCGCTTCGACCCGGCGACGGGGGCCGCGCGGGCGATGCCGGCGGTCGCGCCGGTCCGGACCTTTCCGGTGAAGGTCGAGGGCGGCGCCGTGTTCGTCGAGGTCGAGGCCGACTGACGGTCAGGCCGGCTCGGCGATCCCGGCCCGCAGCGGCGGAGCGGCCGGCGCGATCAGCCGCCGGCGACCAGATCGCCAGCGCAACCCCGGCCGCGAGCAGCAGCGCACCCGTCACCTGGTGCGAGGTGGTGACGATCGCCTCCCACAGCGGCGCGGGCGTCCCCGGGCGCCGCATCGTGACCGCCACCAGCGCGCCGACACCGAGCGTGAGCTGGACGCCCACCAGCGCGAGCAGCGCCTTCCCCGTCCGGCGCATCGTGCCGATCGGCCCGTAGAGGCCCCACGCGCGCACGCCCGTCGCGACCGCGAGGCCGGCGACGAGCGTCGCCATCGAAATGTGCACGAGCAGCCCGGTCCCGGTGTGGCGCAGGACCGCGCCGAGGACGAGCTGCACGATCAGCGCGCCGACCAGCAGCGCCGTGAGTCCGCGCTCGGTCGCCGCCGCGGGGACGATCGCGGCCGGCGCAGTCTTCGCGGAAGCGGCGGGTCGTGACGACGGCGAGCGCGACCATCAGCGCGAAGAAGAGCTGGCCGGTGACGCCGTGCACGACCGCCAGCACGAGGCTGGGCGCCGTCCGGGCCGGGTCGGCCGACAGCGTGAACCGGCCGGTGACGCGCAGCCCGCCGAGAACCCCCTGGGCGACGACGAGCGCGAAGGCCAGCAGCGCCAGTCGCCGCACCCATTTCCGGTCGTCGGTGCGTCCGAGGACGATCGCGAGGACCAGCGTCGTCAGCCCGACGAGCGAGCCGAACAGCCGATGCGCGTGCTCGTAGTAGATCCCGCCCGTCATGCGCGAGAGCGGGTAGAGGAACATGTTGTAGCCGAACGAGTTCGGCCAGTCGACGACGGCGAGGCCCGCGTCGTTGCTGGTCACGAGGCCGCCGATCGTGACGAGGCCCAGCGTCGCGGCCGCCGCGACGCCGGCGAAGATCCCGATCCAGTTCGGGGGGACGCGGCCGGGACCGCGGCCCGACGACCCGGCGAGCGCCGCCAGCGCCCCGATCGCCGCGCCCGCCAGGAGCGCTCCGGGAAGCCAGATCGCCGCCCCGGGCCGGAGCCGGTTCGGAGCGTCGGAACTCGTCAGGAGGCTGCCGAGGATCAGGACGTTGAGCGCCATCGTGAGCAGCCCCGCCAGGGCACCGGTCCGCCAGCCGCCGGCGAAGCGGCCCGCCAGGAACCCGCCTCCGGCCAGGAGGCCCAGCATCGCCAGCGCGACGAGCGCGCTGGGCGCCTGGATCCAGGGCAACCGCAGGAGGTAGCCGGCGGCCCACATGGCGACGGTCGTGCCGAAACCGAGCGCGAGGACCGCGCCGGGGTCGCGGCGTTCGAAGAACGCGGAGCCGGTCATGGCGAGCACCTCGCGGGGAACGGGAACCGGCCTGCCATACTAGAGGCCGGGTGAGCCGCCATCCACCGCCTCTGGCCTCCGCCTCCCAATGCCCTTACCATGCGTCGTTTCGCGTGCCCTCCGCCTGACCGGGTCCCGATGAGCAGCCTGCCGAACTCAGCCCGCTCCACCCCCGCGCCGCGCGCCGCCGGCCGCGTCGGCGCCGCGCTGGGACTCTATGCGGACCTGACCAAGGCGCGGCTCTCGGCGCTCGTGGTGGCCACCACGGCCGCGGGCTACGCCCTCGGGTCGAACGGGCCCTTCGAACTCGCGGGGCTGGCCTGGGCGGTCCTCGGCACCTCGCTTTCGGCGCTCGGGGCGAACGGGCTCAACCAGTGGCTCGAGCGCGAGCGCGACGCGCGGATGGAGCGCACGCGCGAGCGCCCGTTGCCCGCCGGGCGGCTCGAACCGTCGCACGCCTTCTGGGTCTCGCTGGCGCTCGCCGTCGCCGGGACCGCGGTGCTCGTATCTCGGGACGAACGCGCTCACCGCGGGGCTCAACGTCGTCACCGTCGCGCTGTACGTGCTGGTCTACACGCCGCTCAAGACGCGGAGCTCGCTCTGCACGCTGGTCGGCGCGATCGTCGGCGCGATCCCGCCGATCATGGGCTACACGGCGGCGACCGGGACGATCGGGGCCGGTGCGTGGATCCTGTTCGCGGTCCTCTTCGCCTGGCAGATCCCGCACTTCCTGTCGCTGGCGTGGCTCTACCGCGACGACTACCGCCGCGGCGGGTACGTCATGCTTCCGCTGGGCGACCCGGACGGCCGCATCACCTTCGAAGTCACCGTGCTCTACGCGCTGGCCCTGGTCCCGCTCGGCCTTGCGGCGTTCCTGGCCGGGCTCACCGGCTGGGCCTCGGCCGCCGGATCGCTCGTGCTGGGCGGCGCCTTCTTCGCGCTCACGCTGCAGCTGCGGCGGCGGCGCGGCGATCGCGAGGCGCGGCGCGTGTTCCTCGCGAGCCTGCTCTACCTGCCGCTGCTGCTCGGCCTGCTCGTCGCCGACCACGCCCTGCGGTGACGCCGGCACCCCCAGCCGCGGCGCCGACGCGCCGGCTGACCCTGAAGAGCGGGGGCTGGGTGCTCGTGCTCGCCGCGGCGACCTCCGCGGCCGCGATGGCCTGGATCGCCTGGCCGATCCTGACGCGCGAGGCGCCGGTGCTGCGCGGCGACGGGCGGCACCCCGACAGCTACGGCTTCGATCTCGCGTCGGCGATCGTCCCCCGCGCCGAGATCGTCGCCTCCGGCATGACCGTCGACGGCGTGGCCCCGCTGATCGACCCGCGCTCGATCCCCGTCTCCGGCGTCGATCGGATCCACCGCGAGGAGCGCGGCAAGTACCTCGTCGGCAGCGATCGCGTCGTGGGCGTCGTCCTCGGCGGCGAGGCGCGGGCCTACCCGCTGCGCGTCCTGAACTGGCACGAGGTCGCGAACGACACGCTCGGCGGGGTCCCGATCGCCGTCACCTACAGCCCGCTGACCGACAGCGTCGTCGTGTTCGACCGGCGCGTCGGGAACGAGACGCTGACCTTCGGCGTCAGCGGACTGCTCTACAACTCGAACCAGCTGCTCTACGAGCGGCGCCCTCCCGGCGCGCCCTCGAGCCTCTGGAGCCAGCTCCTCTTCCGCGCGGTCGCCGGCCCCGCGGCGGCGCGGGGCGCGGCGCTCACCGTCGTCCCGTCGCAACTCGTGACCTGGGACACCTGGCGCGCTTCCCAACCCGCGACGACGGTGCTCGACCCGGACCGGATGCTCCTGAAGCGGTACCGCGGGAACCCCTACGGCATGTACTACGGCAGCGACCTGCTCCGCTTCCCCGTGACGCCGCTGCCGCCGGCGGGAGACCCGCCCTACAAGACCCCGGTGATCGTCGTCGACTCGGCCGGGGGCCGGGCCGTGCTCGCGATTCCCGGGCTCGCGCGCCGGGCCGACGCGGAGGGCTCGGCCCGGGCGGTCACGACCGCCGGTGCGATTCCGCTGCGCTTCACGCCGGAGCCTCCGACGGCGCTGGTGGAGCCGGGGCCGGGGAGCCCCGAGCCGGTCGCGCACGCCTTCTGGTTCGCCTGGCACGCGATGCACCCGGAGGACCCGCTCGTGCGGTGACGCCGGCGGGGCGGCGGAGGTCCTTGCCCAAGCGCGGCTTCTGGTTCAATGTTTGCGTTTTACGGCCCTGGGGCGCCCTCCCCGGCCCCGAAGGACATCTGCCCATGCAAAAGCCGCTCGTGCTCGCCCTCGCCGTCCTCTGCGCGGCCGCGCCCTTTGCGCTCGCCCAGGAGGAGCCCGGTACGGCCGACGTCAAGGCGACCCTGGCCGAGGCCAACTCGGCGCTGCAGGCCAAGAACTACAGCAAGGCCTACGAGCTGGCCTCGAAGGTCGCCGACGCCAACCCGAAACAGGCCGGAGCTCGCTTCATCGCCGGCGCCGCCGCGCTGAACCTGCGCCAGGTCGACGCCGCGGACAAGTACCTGCGCGAGGCCTGGGCGCAGAAGCCGGACATGCCGTGGCTGGCGCTCTGGATGGGCCAGCTCGCGATGCTGGAAGGCGACGGGGCCGTGCGCGAAGGAAAGGACGAGCAGGCCCTCAAGTACTATGGCGAGGCGGTCGGCTATTTCGATACCGAGGCCAGGAACCGGCCGGGCAATCCCGGGCCGCTGACCAACAAGGCGCAGGCGCTTTCCAAGGCCAACCGCCTTCCCGAGGCGATCGCGACCTACGAGGAGCTGATCAAGCTGAACCCGGCCACGCCGGAGAACTACCTCGCGGCGGCCGAGGTCTACATCCAGGGCGGTCAGACCGACAAGGCGATCGAGATGGTCAAGCGCGTCCCGACCACCGACAAGGCGGCGGCGGCGCGCTCGATCACCCGGTGGGGCGACGCGCTCTTCCAGCAGGGGCTGATGGACGTCGTGGTGCCGGTGATGGAGTACGCGCACCAGCTCGATCCGAGCTACACCCTGCCGTGCGGGAAGCTGGTCACGGCCTACCTGCAGCTCGGCCACGCGCCGGAGGCCTGGGCGCGCCTGACGGAGTTCCTCTCGCACAACCCGCCCGCCGACGAGGTGGCCGCGGTGGGCGACGCCACGCTGTCCTTCCTGCGCCGGCGCGGCAATCCCACCGAAGCGCAGCCGGCGGACGAGGACGGGATCGTGATGCCCTACCTCGACAACCTCGCCCGGCCCAAGGTGCCGGCCGCCGCGCGCCAGGCGCGCGTGGATGCCGCGGTCCCGGTGCTGGTCCAGGTCGGCGCCGACGCCAAGATCGTCGGCGCGCAGGTGATCCCCACCTCGAGCAGCGCTAGCGACAAGGAACTGGGTCTCGACGCGGCCGCGCTCGACACGGTGAACCGCTCGCGATTCAAGGCGGGCAAGAAGGACGGGAAGCCGGCGGCATTCCCGATCGGGGTCATGATCGAGTTCAAGCCCTCGTGAGACGGGCCGGGCCGGCCCTCGTCGGGCCGGCCCGGGCACTGACCGATCGCGAGGCCTTCCGCCGGTGCTCAGCTGACGGACCGCGGCTGCGCCAGGGACGACTTCTCGCGCAGCTTCTGCTCCAGCTCGCGCAGCTGCTGCTCGAGCTCTTCCATCTTGCGCTCCAGCTCCCTGGCCTTGCCCTCCTCGAGCTGGAACTGGTGCTTCTGGAACTGCTCCGTGATCTCCTTGAGGTGCTCGGTGTCGATCTCCGGGATCTGGATCGGGACGCGCTCCCCGTCCTCGTCCCAGAGCATGAGCGAGCCGACATCGAGCTGCGGCGTCTCGCGCTCGGCCACGACCGCCGTGACGGACTGGGCGCGTCGGTCGCGCAGGAGGTCGAACCGCACCGATTCGCCCTTCTTCTTGTCGCGCACGAGTCGCCGCACATCCCACGCGCCCTCGACTTTGGTCCCGTCGACCGCGACCAGGATGTCGCCGACCGCGACCCCCGCGGCGGCCGCGGGGCTCCCCTCCTCGACCCGCGAGATCATGACGCCGGCTTCGTCGGAAGCCCCGAAGTGGCGGCGCAGTTCGGGCGTCAGGTCGAGCAGGGCGACGCCGACGTAGCCGCGCGGCATCGCGTCGAGGCTGCGTCCCGGGAACTTGCCCGTGAACGTCTTCTCCCCGTCGGGCCCGATGAAGACGAACTCCCGCTCCTCCTGGCCTTTCTCGCCGGGGGCCTGGACGACGACGACCCGCTCCTTGTGCTTCACCACGGGCGAGGGGGTCTTCTCGTCGGCGGCGCCGGCGGTGGCCGGGGTGGCGGTGAGGAGGGCGGCGGCAATCAGTCCGGCAAGGGTGGTGATCTTCGACATCGTCTTCTCCTTTGCATCCAATCAACGCTCGACGCGCCCGGAAGTTCGCTGGACCGCCGGTCCCGATCGCGGCGCCCTCGCGAGGCGATCGAGGTCGATCACCAGCTCGCCGCGATCGTCCCCCCCGATCACCAGGACCGGCGCCCCTGCGGCGGGGTTCCGGCGCAGCGCCGCAAGCTCGGCCGCGAGGCGCGCGTGCTCGACCTGCATCACGGCCAGCTCCGTCCGCGCCGCGTCCGCGCGGCGCTCGGCCCGGCGCTCGGCCTGCCAGCGCAGGCCGCCGAACCCGGCGACCGCGAACAGCACGACCGCCGCCGCGGCAGCCCAGGTCCGGCCCGGCCGCGTCATGCCGCTCGTCGCGCCGGGCTCGTCGAGCCGCGCCATCACGCGTCCGGTGAACCCGGGCCGCGCCCGCTCCTGCGGCAGCTCGCGGATCGCTTCGCGCGGGTACTCGTCGTTCACGGGGCACCTCCGTCGCCGGCCGCGCGACACGGGGCGAGCTGCTCGCGCAACAGCGTCCGCGCGCGGCTGATCCGCGACTTGACCGTCCCCTCGGGGCAACCGAGGGCGGCGGCGATCTCCTCGTAGCTCAGGTCCTCGACGTCCCGCATCACGAGCGGGACGCGGTAGGCGAACGGCAGCCCCGCGATCGCGCGGACCAGTTGCCCGCGCAGCTCGAGGCGCTCCATCGCGGCGACCGGGTCCGGCGCCGGCGCTCGCGCGGCCGCCGCGGCCTGCGCGTGCGGCAGGACCGCCGCGATGAGGCGCCAGCGCCTGGCGCGCCGTTCCTCGGTCCGCACGAGGTTGGTCGCGATCCGGAACAGGAACGGCAGCAGCTTCCCCTGCTCGTCGTAACGCGGCGCCCGCCAGAGCCGGATGAACGTCTCCTGCGCCAGGTCTTCGGCCCGGTCGCGATCGGCGGTGAGGCGCGTCAGGTAGTTGACCACGGCGTCCTTGTGGCGCTCGACGAGGGTGGCGAAAGCCTCGCGCTCTCCGGCGCGGGCTGCGGCCATCAGCGCGGCGTCGTCCGCCCGCGTCGTGAAGTCCGCCAGGGCTGCCCGGCCCAGCGCGATCGGCTCACCCATCCCGTCTCCACGGAAAGAACGCCCGGCGGCGTTCCCGGTTCCCATCTTGCCGCGTCGGCGCCTGCGTGCACGGTCGGGATGGGCGGACGATCCCCGGGCCGGCGCGCCGAAGCCGGCCCAAAGCGTTGACAGGTATCGACTTGGACGGGTTCCTAGCAGATCCGCGGCAGGTCCATCCCCGAGAGCAGGTCGAGCACGCGCCGCCCGCCGTAGGGAGTGCGCAGCGTGACGCACGGGCCGTCGCTCCAGGGCTCGACCCGGCCGATGATCGCGGCCTCCCGCCCGAGCGGGTGCCCGCGCAGCGCGGCCAGCGCCCGCGTCGCGTCGCCCGGATCGACCCAGGCCAGCAGCCGGCCCTCGCAGGCCATGTAGAGCGGATCCAGGCCCAGCACTTCGCAGACCGCGCGCGCCGCGCCGCCGACCGGGATCGCCTCCTCCTCGAGGTCGATCCGCAGGCCGGTGCGGGCCGCGACCTCGTGGCAGGTCGTCGCCACCCCGCCGCGGGTCGGGTCGTGCATCGAGCGCACGCGCGCGCCGGAGGCCAGCAGCGCTTCGACCAGGCCCCCCAGCGGCGCGACGTCCGAGCGCAGGGCGTCGCCGCCGAGCCCGTGCCGGTGCGCCATGATCGCGGCGCCGTGATCCCCGGCCGGGCCGGAGATCAGGACTGCGTCGCCGGCCCGGACCAACTGGTCGCCCAGTTCGCGCCCAGGCGGGACCACGCCCAACCCGGCCGTCACCGCGAAGGCCAGGTCCCCCTTCCCGCGCGGAACGACCTTCGTGTCGCCGGCGACGAGCGTCACGCCCGCCTCGCGCGCCGCACGCGCCGCGCCGTCGACGAAGACCGCGAGCATCTCGAGCGGCAGCCCTTCCTCGAGGATCAGGGCCCACGTCATCCAGAGCGGCCGGGCGCCGCTCACCGCCAGGTCGTTCACGGTCCCGGTCACCGCGAGGTAGCCGAGGTCGCCGCCCGCGAAGATCGGCGGCGAGACGACGAATCCGTCCGTCGTCAGCGCGGGCCGGCCGGGCGGCAGCTCGGGCAGCACCGCCGCGTCGGTGAGCGTCCTCAGGATCGGGTTGTCGAATGCGGGGAGAAAGCGGCTCGCCACCAGTTCGTGCGTCAGCCGGCCGCCCGCCCCGTGGGCCAGCAGGACGTTCTCGTGATCGTCCGGCGGCCGGCTCATCGCGAGAGCAGGCCCTCGTGCCGGTACCAGGCGGCGCAGGTCCCCTCCGACGACACCATGCACGCGCCGACCGCGTGATCGGGAGTGCAACTGCGGCCGAAGAGCGGGCAGGCCGGAGGATCGATCGTTCCCTTGAGGATCTCGCCGCACCGGCAGCCGACCGGCTCGACCGGCTCCGGCACCTCGACCGGGATCGTCCCGGCATCGCGGCCGCGGTAGGCCTCGCGCAGCGCCAGCCCCGAGCCGGGGATCTCTCCCAGGCCGCGCCAGCCGACCGTCGCCGGCTCGAAGAAGCGGTCGAGCAGCGCGCGCGCCGCCGGGTTCCCCTCGGCGGTCACGGCGCGCGAGTAGAGGTTCGTCACCTCGGCGCGACCTTCCGCGTGCTGGCCGATCAGCTCGAGCACGCCGCGCAGCACGTCGGTCGGCGTGAAGCCGACGACGACCGACGGCAGGCCGTACTCCTCCGCCAGGAACGCGAACGACCGCCACCCGGCGACGACCGAGACGTGCCCGGGCAGCAGGAAGCCGTCGAGCGCGATGTCGGGGTCGCCGGCGAGCGCCCGCATCGGCGGCGGCATGATCTTGTGGCCGGAGAGGATCAGGAAGTTCGGGATCCCCAGCGTCTCGGCCTCGGCCAGCGCGGCGGCGATCGTCGGCGCCGTCGTCTCGAAGCCGACGGCGAGGAAGACGACCGTCGAGGCCGGGTTGTCGCGCGCGATCGCCAGCGCGTCGCGCGCGGAGTAGACGATCCGGATCGCCGCGCCCGCCGCCCGCGCACGCTCGAGCGAGCCGTGGGAGGAGGGGACGCGGACCAGGTCGCCGAAGGTGCAGACGATCACGCCGGGCGCGGCCGCCAGCGCCTCGGCGCGGTCGACGTAGCCGACCGGCGTCACGCAGACGGGGCAGCCCGGCCCCGAGATCAGGCGGACCTGCGGCGGCAGCAGCCGGCGCAGCCCGGCCTCCGCGATCGCGTGGGTGTGGGTCCCGCAGACCTCCATCAGCGTGATCGGCCGGGGGAGGCCGAGGGCGGCCGTGCGGACCTGCTCCGCCAGCCCCGCGACCGCTCCCGCCGCGAAATAGGGGTCGTGCGAGTGAGCGCTCACGCGGACGGCCCTTCCGGGCCGGGGCCGGGGCCGGGCCCGTCGTACGGCGAGTCGCTCCAGCGCGCGGCGCCGGTCGCCTCGTCGTGGGCCGTCACCTGGTCGAGCAGCTCGAGCGTCAGCCGGGCCTCTTCCTCGTCGATCCGGCCGATCGCGTAGCCGGCGTGAACCAGCAGGTGATCGCCGAGGTCGGCCTCGGGAAACAACATCAGGGACACGGTGCGCGTCACGCCCCGCAGCTCGACGGTGCCGTCGAGTTCGCGGCGCTCGATGAGGCGCATCGGGATCGCCAGGCACATCGCGTCGTCCTCCGCCGGGGGTCCCGGTCAGGCCCGCTTGCGCGCGGCCCGCGCCAGCAGGAGGTCGCACCACAGGTCGATCCCTTCCCCCGTCGCGCTCGAGGTCTTGAGCAGCGTCGCGGCGGGGTTGAGCGCGAGCACCTGCGCCTCGACCGCCGGCAGGTCGAAGCGGACGTGGGGCAGGAGGTCGAGCTTCGTGATCACGGTGACCTCCGCGCGGGCGAAGATCGCCGGGTACTTGAACGGCTTGTCGCTCCCTTCCGTCACCGAGAGCAGCGCGACCTTGAAGTCCTCGCCCAGGTCGTACGTCGTCGGGCAGATCAGGTTGCCGACGTTCTCGATGAACAGCAGGTCCACCCGCGGGAAGGCGGCCAGGGTCAGCGCCTTGCCGATCTGCCGCGCGTCGAGGTGGCAGGCCCCCCCGGTCAGGATCTGGTAGGCGGGCAGGCCGGCGGCCCGCAGCCGCTCGGCGTCCAGCTCGGTCGCGACGTCCCCTTCGATGACCGCCGCGGTCGCGCGCCCGGCGAGGCCCCGCGCGGTCGCCTCGAGCAGGGTCGTCTTGCCGCTGCCGGGGGACGAGATCAGGTTGGTCACGAGCGTGCGCTCGCCGGCGAAGCGCTGGCGCAGCAGCGCCGCCTCGGCGTCGTTGGCCGCCAGGGCGCGGCGGCGGACGTCGACGGTGAAGCTCATCGGGCCGTCTCCTCTCCGGCCGGCAGGAGCTCGATCTCGATCACGTCGAGCTCGGTGCCGCCTTCGATCACGAGCGGCGCGCCGCAGTCCAGGCAGACGCGCAGCCAACTCCCTTCTCCCTGCCGCTTGTCGGCGCGGCAGGCGGGGCAGAACTGGCGTCCGGGCCGCCAATCGATGTCGAGCGCGGCGCCGGAGTCGGGCCCCTCGCCCACGATCGCCTCCCAGGCGAACGCGAGCAGGTCGGGCTCGACCGCGGCCAGCTCGCCGACCGCCACCCGCACGCGCACCAGTTGCGCGGGGGCGTGGGCCTGCATCGACTCCCGGCAGACGCGGTAGATCTCGCTCGCGACGCCGAACTCGTGCAGAACCGCCTCCGACGGGATTCTCGCACGACCCCGCGGGGGGCGTCCCGGCGGGCTGACAGGGCGCGGCAAACCGGTTTGCACTTACCGTCTATGACTTAAATCTATGTGTTTCGCGGACTTCGGCCTGGGGCGCTTCGGACCGCACTCCGTTCGGGCGCAGCGAACGCCCAGCGAAGATTCTCCAGCGGTCGCAAGTTGCGGGTTCCTCGCACTTTAACCAGTCGACCGGGGTCGGGGTTTTACCAGTACCGATTGGTTGTTAAGCGGCTAGTTTCTCGGTAATCCCATGCTATAAGGCAGCCGTTGAAGGGGCTAACAACCCATTAGCCCGTCCGCGTCGGACGGCCGGCCATCGGAGGAGGCAGCACATGGATTTCGAACCGTCGCTCCGTTACCACGCCTCGCTGGAAGGCGGTGTGGACCGCCGGGACTTCATGAAGGTCTGCTCGGTGGCCGCGGCGGCGGTCGGGCTTCCGGCGTCCGCCGCCATCCAGTTCGCCAGCGCCGCGGCGGCAGGGCTCAGGCCCTCGGTCGTCTGGCTGCACTTCCAGGAGTGCACGGGGTGCACCGAGTCGCTGCTCCGGACCTCCGCCCCCGACGTCGCGACGCTGATCCTCGAGCTGATCTCCCTCGACTTCCACGAGACCCTGGCCGCCGCCGCCGGGCACCAGTTCGAGGCGGCGCTTGAGGCGGTGATGGAGAAGGCGGCGGGGAAGTTCGTGCTGGTGGTCGAGGGGGCGATCCCGACCAAGGACAACGGGATCTACTGCACGATCGCGGGCCGGACCGCCGTCGACACACTGAACGCGGTGGCCGCCAAGGCAGGTGCGATCATCTCGATCGGCTCCTGTGCCTCCTGGGGCGGCGTGCCGTCGGCCGACCCGAACCCCACCGGCGCCACCGGCGCTCCGAAGGTGCTCGAAGGCAAGCACACCGTCGTCGCCCTCCCCGGCTGCCCGGCCAACCCCTACATCCTGCTCGGCACCGTGCTGCAGTACGCGGTGCTCGGCACGCTGCCGGCGCTGGACGACAAGAACCGCCCGATGTTCGCCTACAAGCGGGTGATCCACGAGGACTGCCCGCGCCGCGCGCACTTCGACGCCGGCCGCTTCGCCCAGGTCTACGGCGACGAGGGCCACCGCGACGGTTACTGCCTGTACAAGCTCGGCTGCAAGGGCCCGGCGACCCACGCCAACTGCTCGCTCCTGCACTTCGGCGAGGTCAAGGGCGCCTGGCCGATCGGGATCGGGCACCCCTGCATCGGCTGCACCGAGAAGGGGATCGTCTTCAACATGCCGATTCACCAGACGGTCGAAATCGTCCGGCCGACCCCGCCCGATACCTTCCCGCCGATCGCCGCGGAGCAGGGCAGGGTCAGCGCGATCGCGGCCGGGGTGGCGGGGCTGGCGGGCGGCGCGCTGCTCGGCGCCGGCTGGGTGGCCTCGAAGAAGCTCGGTGAAATCGACGAGAAGAAGCCCTCGTCGCGGGACAAGGAGGCGTGAGATGTCGGTCGACCGTCGATCCGCGCTGAAGCTGATCGCGACCGGCGGGGCCGCCGCGGCCGCGACGACGGCGATTCCGGCCGTCGCCAGCGCCAGGAAGGAAGCCCCGCCCGGTGCGATGGGGATGCTCTACGACACCACCCTCTGCATCGGCTGCAAGACCTGCGTCGTGGCCTGCAAGACGGCCAATCACCTGCCGCCGTCCGTCGGCTTCGTCCCCGACTCCCAGCTCTACGACGCTCCGCTCGACCTGGACGCCGCTACCAAGAACGTGATCAAGCTCTACAAGGACGGCCAGCGCGAGTCCTTCATGAAAGTGCAGTGCATGCACTGCGTCGACCCCGGCTGTGCCTCGGCCTGCATGCTGCACTCGTTGCACAAGAACGAGACGACCGGGATCGTCGAGTACGACCCGCAGTACTGCGTGGGCTGCCGCTACTGCCAGATGGCCTGCAACTTCGGCATCCCCAAGTACGAGTTCGACAAGCTCGCGGCCAAGATCGTCAAGTGCGAGTACTGCCGGCACCGCCAGCAGGACGCACCGGCGCAGACGGCCGCGGGATTGACTCACTATCCCGCCGGACAGGGCCCGGCCTGCTGCGAGGTCTGCCCGCGCGGCGCCGTGATCTACGGCACGCGCGACGAGCTGATCGCGGTCGCGAAGCAGCGGGTGGCCGACCACCCCGGGCGCTACGTCGAGGACAAGGTCTACGGGGTCGAGGACGCAGGCGGCACGCAGGTCGTCTACCTGGCCCACGTCCCGTTCGCCGCGCTCGGGCTGCCCGACGTCGGGCCGCAGAGCACGCCGCACCTGGCCAACACGATCCAGCAGGGGATCTACCGCGGCTTCATCGCGCCCACCGTGCTCTTCGGGGCGCTGGCGGTCGTGATGTTCCGCAACCGGAAGCGCGGGAACGACGGGGACGGGCGCGGGGAGGCCGGACGATGAGCGGGCACGCGGAAGTCCACTCCCCCGTCGGCGGGAAGATCCTGACCCGCCCGATGCTGGTCCTGCTGGCGATCGCCGCCGTGGGCGGCCTCGTCGCCCTCTGGCGCTTTCTCCACGGCATCGGCTCGGTCAGCGCCCTCAACCAGGGCTATCCGTGGGGCGTCTGGATCTCGCTCGACGTCGTGGTCGGGACCGCGCTGGGCTGCGGCGGCTACGCGATCGGGCTCCTGGTCTACATCCTCAACAAGGGGAAGTACCACCCGCTCGTCCGCTCCGCCGTGCTGACCAGCTTGCTGGGCTATGGGCTGGCGGTGATCGCCGTGACGATCGACCTCGGCCGGTACTGGGAGCTGTGGAAGGTGCCGGTCTTCTTCTGGCGCTGGTCGCACTCCCCGCAGCTCGAGGTCGCGCTCTGCGTCGCGGCCTACGTTACGGTTCTGCTGGTCGAGCTTTCCCCCGCCTTCTTCGAGAAGTGGCGCCACTCCCAGAACACCTCGCTCCGCTCGTTCTCCGAGTGGGGCCTGCGCTTCGTCGGCAAGTGGTCGGTCTGGATCTTCGCCCTCGGGCTGCTGCTGCCGACGATGCATCAGAGCTCGCTGGGTACGATGATGCTGCTGCCCGGGCCGCGGATGCACGCGCTCTGGTACACGGCGTGGCTGCCGTTCCTGTTCCTGGTCAACTGCATCATGATCGGCTACGCGGCCGTCACCCTCGAGGCGCAGTTCTCCTCGGCCGCCTTCCGGCGGCCGAGCGAGACCCCCATTCTGGCCTCGCTCTCCAAGGTCACGGCGTGGGTCGCGCTGTTCTGGGTGGCCTTCCGGGTGGTCGAGGTGCTGCTCCGGGGCAAGATCGGCCTGATCTTCTCGGGCACGGGGCTGTTCTTCCTGGCCGAGGTCCTGCTGATGCTGGCCGGCGCGCTGCTCCTGCTGGCGCCGGAGCGCCGCTCCCGGGCGGTCTGGCAGGTGCGCGCCGCGATGCTGATGCTCCTGGGCGGGGCGATGTTCCGCATCAACACCTACCTGATCGCTTTCAACCCGGGCGACCACTGGTCCTACTTCCCGTCGTTCGCCGAACTGCTGATCACCTTTGGCATTTTCGCGGCCGAGATCGCGATCTTCATCGCGATCGTCAAGATGTTCCCGATCCTGAGCGGCGCCCATCCCGCGGCGTCGAGGAGCTAGACCATGGGACAGAGGATCACCGTCGACCCGATCACTCGTATCGAGGGTCACCTGCGGATCGACGTCGAAGTGGACGGCGGCCGCATCACCAACGCCTGGTCCACCGGGACGATGTGGCGCGGCATCGAGGTCATCCTGAAGGGGCGCGACCCCCGGGACGCCTGGGTCTTCACGCAGCGCTTCTGCGGCGTGTGCACGACCGTGCACGCGATCGCTTCCGTGCGTGCCGTCGAGCACGCACTGAAGATGGAGATCCCGCTCAACGCCCAGTACATCCGCAACCTGATCATCGCCGCCCACGCGATTCACGACCACATCGTGCACTTCTACCAGCTCTCGGCGCTGGATTGGGTGGACGTCGTCTCGGCCCTCAAGGCCGACCCCGCCGGCGCGGCCAAGATCGGGCAGTCGCTGTCGGACTGGCCGGGAAACAGCGTCCAGGAGATGCAGGCGGTCAAGGACAAGCTGGCCAGCTTCGTGGCCGGCGGGCAGCTCGGGATCTTCACCAACGGTTACTGGGGCCACCCGGCGATGAAGCTGCCGCCGGAGGTCAACCTGCTGGCCGTCGCCCACTACCTTCAGGCGCTGGACTACCAGCGCAAGGTCAACCAGATCGTCACGCTGCTCGGCAGCAAGACCCCCAACATCCAGAACCTCGCGGTCGGCGGTGTGGCCAACGCGATCAACCTGGACAGCTCCTCCACGCTCAACATGGTGAAGCTCTATTTCATCAAGGACGTCCTCGACGAGGTCGAGGCGTTCGTGAAGAAGGTGTACCTGCCTGACGTCGCGGCCATCGGCTCGATGTACCCGGCCTGGCTGGGCTACGGCTCGGGCGTGACCAACTACATGGCCGTCCCCGATCTGCCGCTGGACGGCAACGGAACGCAGTTCGACCTGCCCGGCGGCACGATCATGGGCGGCGACATGTCGAGCTTCAAGCCGATCACCAGCTTCGACGACCCGTACTTCCGGGAGAATGTGACCGAGTCGATCGCGCGGTCGTGGTACGACGGCGACTGGAACCGCCATCCCTGGGAGGAGGAGACGGTCCCGAAGCACACCGAGTGGACCCCCGAGGCCAAGTACTCCTGGGTCAAGGCCCCGCGCTTCGGCGGCAAGCCGACCCAGGTCGGGCCCCTCGCCGCGGTGCTGGTCGGAGTGGCCGCCGGCCACGAGCCGACCAAGAAGTACCTGACCGAGGCGGTCAGCCTGGCCTCCAAGCTGGCCGGCACGCAGCTGGGCGTTCAGCACCTGCACTCGACGCTCGGCCGGCACCTCTGCCGCGCGGTCCGCTGCGCCGTGATGTTCGACGCCGCGCTCCACCAGTGGGAGCTGTTGGTCGGCAACATCGGCAAGGGCGACGTCGCGATCTTCAACCCGCCGGTCTTCCCGAAGGGCGAGCAGCGCGGCTTCGGCTTCCACGAGGCGCCGCGCGGCACCCTCTCGCACTGGATCGTGATCGAGGACGGCAAGATCAAGAACTACCAGGCGGTCGTCCCCTCGACCTGGAACGCCGGCCCGCGCGACGAGAAGGACCAGCGCGGTCCGTACGAGGCGTCGCTGATCGGCAACCCGATCGCCGACCCGGAGAAGCCGCTCGAGGTGCTGCGCACGATCCACTCCTTCGATCCCTGCCTCGCCTGCGCGGTCCACACGATCGACGTGGAGGGGAACGAGATCGGCCGGATCAAGGTGCTGTGACGATCGCGGTCGTCGGGCTCGGGAACGTCCTGGAGGGCGACGACGCGTTCGGCCCCTGGGTCATCCAGTGGCTCACGGCCCACTACGAGTTCGGGGAGGGGGTGTCGGTCGAAGATCTCGGCACCCCCGGCCTCGACCTCCATCCTTTCCTGGTCGACCGCGAGTTCATCGTCGTCGTCGACACCGTCCGCTCCGAGGGCGCGCCGGGTGAGCTGCGCCTCTATCGCAAGGACCAGATCCTCAAGTACGCGCCGCAGCCCCGGCTCTCGCCGCACGATCCCGGCCTGAAGGAGTCGCTCCAGGCGCTCGAGTTCCGTGGCGACCCGCCCCGGGACGTGCTGCTCGTCGGCGCGATCCCGGGCACGGTGGATCACCTGATCGGCATGACCCCGCCCCTCCTGGCCGCGGTCCCGCTGGCCGGCGCGGAGGTCGTGAAGGAGCTCACGCGGCTAGGACATCCGCCGGCCCGGCGTGAACCGCCGGGCGAGCCCGACATCTGGTGGGAGCGGTGAACTGGCCCCGGCTGGAGCGGGTCCTGGTCGTCCTGATCGCCCTGCACAGCGTCGCGGTCGGGCTCGGCCTGACGCTGCTCCCCGGGTGGGGCGCCCGCTTCGGCGGCTTCGGCGAGGTGCAGCCGACCTTCTTCGCCCGCCAGGCGGGGGTCTTTCACTTCGTCGTCGCGTTCGGTTACCTGTACGAGTTCTTCCGGTACCGCTCGATCGGGCTGCTGCTGTTCGCCAAGAGCGTCGCGGTGGTCTTCCTCACGCTCGCCTTCCTCCTCGGCCAGCACGCCTGGCTCGTTCCCGTGTCGGCGCTGGGCGACGGCGTGATGGGTGCCGCCGCGTGGTGGGTCCACGCCAGGGCCTGCGAGGCCTCCGCCCGCGGCTGATTTCCGGCGCCGGCCGGATCTAGAATGGCTCCGGCCCTCTCCCCCCAACCCGGCCCAGGAGCCCCCCATGCGCCGTCTCGGGTCCACGGTTTCGTGGCTCTTCCCCGCGCTCGTCCTGCTCGCTCTCTTCCCGCCGGCACTCTCGGCCGATGCCGGAACGATCGACGAGTTCCGCCAGCTCGCGCTCGCCCCGCAGGGCTTTCCCGTCGCGGCGCGCTCCGTCAAGCTGAACCGCCTCGAGCTCGAGCTCGCGAGCGGCACCGTGACGCCGATCGTGACCGCGAGCGGCGAGCGGCTCGGGATCTACTTCGAGGGCGACGCGAAGATGCTCGTGCGGGTCACCGACCCCCTGGCGCGGGCCGTGTTCGCGGAGAACGCGCGGTTGGCGGACTCGTCGCTGGCCGTGGGGCCCGACAACGTCCGCGACGGCTTCCAGCGGATGGCGCTGCTCTCCGGAGAACCGGTCCTCGAGGAACTCGTCGCCGGCCAGGGGAGCGTCACGACCGCCGAAGCGTCGCGCAAGGCCTTCTCCAGGATGCTGGCCGGGATGGACCGCTCGGACACCGGCTTCGATCACCTGGCGGCCGAGGCCCGTTTCGACGAGACCGGCGCCCAGTACGTCTACGCCGAGTTCGAAGGCGGCCCGGTCCGCGTCGGCTACGTCTATGACCGGACCCGGTTCAACAGCGAGAGCCTCTTCACGTTCGTGCAGCCGCCGGGCTACGACTTCCGATTCAAGCGCCGGGTCGTGCAGCAGAACCTGGAGACCAGCGCCGTCGTCCCGTTCACCCTCGAACGCGCCTCGTTCCGGATCGACACCGCGGACAACCGGTCCGGGACGATCTCGAGCGTGCTGCAGCTCGAGATCGCGCGGGACGGCATCCGGATCCTGCCTTTCGACCTGGTCAACAACCGCGACCCGAAGTCGTACGCCTGGACCTCCGACCGGAACGCGCTCAAGGTGACCCGGGTGACCGACGCGGCCGGCCGGGAGTTGCCGTTCTCCCACCGCTACCACGAGCTGATCGTCGATCTCGGCTCGGCCCAGAAGGCGGGCACGAAGATCTCCCTGACCGTCGAGACGGCGGGAGAGATCTTCACCGGGCCCCGCGGCGAACGGGACGACAACTACATCGACCTGAACGAGGTCGCCTGGTACCCGACACCCCAGGGGATCGCCGGGCGGCGCTTCACGTTCGACCTGTCGATGCGGACCAGGAAGCCGTTCCGGCCGGTGACGTCGGGAGACACCGTCTCGCTGAAGGAGGAAGACAGCCAGTTCGTCCTCGAGGCGAAGAGTGAGACCCCCGTGTGGGACGTGGCCGTCTTCGCCGGCAAGTACAAGACGCAGGAAGTCGACGTCGGCGGACGCAAGGTCCTGGCGCATGCCTACGCGATGGGGCGCGAGGACGACATCCGCGCGGTGGCGGAAGTCGCGGCGATGTTCCTGCAGATCTACGAGAAGATGTTCGGTCCCTACCCGTTCAAGGAACTCGAGGTGCTCGAGGTCCCGACGTTCGCGTTCTTCGGCGTCAGCCCCCCGGGCGTCGTGATCTTGACCTCGCGGACGTTCCAGCCCTCGAGCGTCCTGATGCGCGAGTACCTCGGCAACAAGGGCGTCAACGCGCTGGTCGCCCACGAGCTGGCGCATCAGTGGTTCGGCCACAAGGCGTGGCCGATGTTCCCGTCGGAGGACAACTGGCTCACCGAGTCGCTGTCCGAGTACGCCTCCGGGCTGGCGATCGCGGTCGCGATGCAGGCCACCAAGGCCGACGCGGCGAAGATGACGGACTTCAAGGAGATGCTGGGGATCTGGCGCGGCTACAGCAAGATGGCCGACGACAAGGCCTCGATCGCCGGGGCCAACCTGCTGGGCGGCGACCTCGCGGACAACTACCGCTACTATCTCCTCTACTGCCGCGGCCCGCTGGTCCTGCACCAGCTGCGCACGATGATCGGCGACGAGCGCTACCTGGCGATCATGAGGAAGTACCTCGACGGGGCGGCCATCGGCCCGGTGACGACCGACGACCTGGCGAAGGCGGCGTCGGAGGTGCTGGGCCAGGACATGAGCTGGTACTTCGACCAGTGGGTGAACGAGCCGGGAACGCCGGAGATCGAGGTCGAGACCAGGGTCGAGCCGGCGGCAGCGGGCGGGTACCAGCTCGCCGTGCGCCTGACGCAGCCGGCCGGCGCCGCGTTCAAGAAGATCCACGTGCCGCTGATCCTGGAGTTCGCCGGCGGACGCAAGGCGGTCAAGCTGCCGTTCCAGGAGAAGCCGGTGCAGGACTTCACGTACCCGCTGGACGCCGAGCCGACGAAAGTGCTGGTCGACCCGGGAAAGAACAGCCTGGCGACGTACAAGTAGGCCGCGGGGAGCCGGGCCCGGCTACGGCTCCCAGCGGACGTCCATCTCTTCGCGATCGCCCAGGGCCTTGCGGAGCAGCGCGACGAGTGCCGCATCGCCGCCCTCCTCTTCGAGGAACTCGATGACCGGACCGTCCATGTAGTAGTCGCGGTCCTCGTCCGCCTCTTCGACGAGGCACTCGTTCAGGAAGTCGAGCTGCTCCCCGGTGATCTCACCGACGAGCCTGCCGGATTCCTTGTCGTAGAGCTTGGGCATGGCCCCTCCTCCGCGGCGCGTTTCGTGCGGCTCACTCTACCGTGAAACCACCCGCCAGGGTGACGGTCCCGGTGGGCGCCTCGACGACGATGTCCTGCGGCCCCGGGTCCAGCTTCGGGATCTTGATGTCGATCGAGGAGGTGCCGGAGGTGGCACCCATGACCCAGCGCAGCACCTTGGCCTTCACGCCGCCGACGGTGACGGTCCCCTTCTTCGTCCCCCAGTAGCTGCCGGAGATCGTCACCCGCGTCCCCTTCGCGCCGGTCCCCGGCTGGACCGAGGAGATCGCCGGGGACTCGACGGTGAACGACCCGACGAAGAGCTTCGCCTCGCCGTTCTTCGGGATCACTTCCACGTCGTACAGGCCCGGCGGGATGACCTCCTTGATCAGGCAGGCGACCTCGGTGTCGGACCAGCTCTTGACCTTGCAGGGCGTACCGCCGACCTGCACCTTGCCCTTGCCGTTGCCGAAGCCGCTGTCGGTGATGACCAGGTAGGTCCCTTCGGTCCCCGCCTCCGGGGCGACGATCAGCTTGCGGGCCACGATGCGGGCCTCACCGCCGACCGCGGCGTCGCGCCACAGGTAGTCCCCCAGCTGGTCGAAGACCTTGCGGTAGCGGCCGCCCGGCGGGATGACGCCCGAGTCCCAGCCCCCCGTCCCGAGCGCCGGGGCGGTCAGCGAGTAGACCCGGTGCGGGCGGTCGTCGGCGTTGACCCATTCCACGACCTCGTCCTCGGAGATGTTCAGCCGCCCGGAGACGGGCTCGTTCGAGAGGACGATCCGGCGCGTGAGCGTCTCGTTGACCGACAGCGGGACATCCGGGTCGAGCGAGCCGTCGACGACGACCTGCGAGGGCGTGCCGTAGGCCTCGAAGACGCCGAGCGGATCGACGCCGACCCAGCTGTAGCGTCCGGGCGGCGGATAGAAGGGCGCGCGCCCGTCCGGCGCCGGTCACCTGCGGATTCGGGGCCGCGCCGAAGAGCTCGGCCGGCCAGGGGACCCACGCGATCGCCGGGATCCCGCCGAGGCCGGTCGCCGGGCGACCCGCCCAGAGCGTGCTGACGATGCCGGCCACCGGATCGTCGATCCCCTTCCCTTCGGCCGTGTCGTAGACGCGCCCCGCGGCGACGAGCGCACCGTTCTCGACCCCCGTGGCCACCAGTACGCCGAGGGGTTCGGTCGGCGCGCAGCGGTACTGGACCGTGACCGGCAGGCGCGTGCCGGGTGCCGTGCCGGCCGGCACGGTCACGGCGGCCTGGAAGCTTCCGGTGGCGGCATCGTAGGTCAGCGGCAGACCGGCCGCGCCGCCCCCCTCGAGCGTCACCATCCACTCCTGGAGCGCGGGGTCGGTCGGGCAGCACGAGCTGATGCCGAGCGTGTATTCCTGGCCGGGCGCGAGGCGCAGGCTGCGCCACCCGGAAGCAAGCATCGCCCGCCCCGCCCCGTCGTTCAGGTGCTGGACCCGCCCCTGGGCGTCGACGAGCACGATCGCCACCGGGTCGGCGGCCAGTGCGGTGTCGACGGTCCAGACGAACTCCTGGACGGGGCTGGCGCTCTCGCCGAGCTGCGCCGTGGTCGAGAAGAGGTGATCGCCCGGACCGAGGCCCGCCTGCGTGAAGGCGAACGTGCGGTCGGAGCCGACGTCGTCGCTCCCCGCCGGCTCACCGTCCCGGAGGAGCACGACCGTCGTCCCGGGCTGCGCGCTCCCGCCGACCAGGACGCCCGTCCGGCAGGTCTGGCCGCCGAGCGGCGGCGAGGAGACGAGCGGGGCGATCAGCGGCACCGCGTGGGCCACGTCGACCATGTTGTCGCCCGTGTCGTTCTCCGTGTTGTCGTTGCTCAGCTCGGCGTGCATCAGGAGCTCGGTCCCCGGGGCGGTGTCGCCGGGGAGCCGCACCGTCAGCCAGGTGCGCCCGTCCTCGAACTTCGAGAGGAACCCGGGGTTGAACGTCATGCGCTCCGGCTCCCGCATGCCGGGGATCGGAAGCCACGAGGCCGTGTCGACCGTCTCCGAACCGAGCGGCGCCAGGCAGGTGATCGCGACGTTGGTCGCGGCGAGGTTCCCGCCGTTGCGGTAGTAGTACGCGTAGCGGAAGTACCAGTCGTCGGCGTCCGGGTCGTACCACTGGCTCTCGAGCCACGCGCGGAGCTCGGCGTCGGACTCGCTCGCGTCCCCGGTGATGTCGACGGGAGCGAGCGGCGCGGGAGCGCCCCCGTTCCACGCGGCGACGAGATCGGCTTCGAACTGCACGAACGGGACGAAGACGGCCTCGCCGGACACGGCGATGACCACGTCGCGGGGGTCGGAGTCGGGTGCCGACTCGATCGTCTCGCGGTTCCACGAGTGCGCGTCGACGGAGTTGAAGACCTTCACGGACTTGCCGTCCTCGCCTCGTCCGGCGAGGTGGAAGGTCCCGGAGCGGTCGAGCACCAGCGAGGCGCCGCTGCCGTCCGAGAGCTTCTGGAGCGTCCAGCTCGCCCCCGCGTCGCTCGACCGCGCGACGTGAACGCCCGTCGCGGAGCCGAAGGCGGCAACGAGCAGCTGGCCGTCGAGGACCATCAGCTGGCGAGAGCCGGACAGGTCGGTCTTGTCGGAGATCGTCGTCTCGACCCACGTCGCGCCGCCGTCCGCGCTGAGCGCGTAGACCGGGCCGCTGCCGTCGGGAAGCGGGTAGAGCGCGTGCAGCGCGCCGGGCGCATCGATCTCCAGCGCGAGCAGTCCCGCCGCGGCGTCGGCGACCCGCTTCGCGGTACCCCAGGTCGCGCCGTTGTCGGGCGAGCGGATCAGCCAGAGCGCGCCGTCCTTGCGGTAGAGCACGGCGACGGTGGCCGCCTGCGTTGCCACCGCGATCCCGGTCGCGCCCGCGCCCGGCGTGGCGTCGAGCGTGGTGCGCCTCCAGACCGTCGCGCTGCCCGCTGCGCGGGCGTAGACCAGCCCGTCGCCGGCGTAGGCCACGTGCGTCAGCGTCTGGTTCGACGCGTCGAAGGTCAGGTCGAAGGAGGCGGTCGCGGCATCGCCGTCGGAGACCTCGCGGAAGACCCAGGTCCCGCCGGCGTCGCTGCTGACCGCTTCGCGCACGCGGCCGCCCGCGACGTCCTGGAAGAGCAGGCGCAGCGCGCCGTCGTTCATGCGCGTCTCGAGCAGCGTCTCGACGGGCGTGAGGACCGGGCGCTGGGCCCAGGTCTGGGCGGCGAAGACGGCGGTCGCCGCGAGCAGGGCGAGACCGAGCGCGAAGAGGGCCGTCACGGCGCAACGAGGGGCGCGGCAGGTCATTCCGGGAGCTCCTTGGATCCGACGATTCTAGAGGCCGCGTTCCCTCCGCGCCGCCCCCGTTCGCGGCGTTCCTCGACCGCGGTCAGCCCGTTCCCCGACCGGGACGCATCGCCGTATCGTTCCGCCGATGAGATCCCGCGCCGGCCACCCCCTCCGGGAGGCCGCCCTCGCGGCGGCCTTGACCGCCTGCGCCGCTCTCCCGGGCCTGGCCCAGGAACTCGTCCTGGCCAACGACGCGCTGTCGGTCCGGCTCGACGCCGCCAGCGGCGCGATCCGGGAGGTCACCGAACTGCGCCACGGGATCGGGCTGGTGAAGGCGGCCGGCCTGGCACCGCCCTGGCGGCTGGCGACATCCGCCGGAACGACCGGCGGCGGCGGACCGGTCGTCGCAACGCCGGACGATGCGTTCGACGGAACCGCGTACGACCTCGCCTGGCCGCCCGACGCGGCCGGGCTGCGCGTGCGGGCCCGGGTCGAGGTCGCTGCCGGCGACGCACCGGCCCGCTTCTCCGCGCAGCGTCGAGAGCGCGGGCGGCCCGCGGATCGACTGGCTCGAGTACCCGCTCGTCGCGGGGATCGGCAGCCTGGGGGCCGACCCGGGGCGCACCGAGCTGGTGCACCCGTTCGCGACCGGCTACCGGATCGTCGACCCGCTGCTGCACCTCGGGACGAACGACCGCTTCGGCTACTACCCCGACGCGTACGGCGGCTCGGCGCTCCAGCAGTTGTCGTACCTGGAGCGCGAGACCGGTGGGTTCCACCTGCAGGTCGAGGACCCGACGGGCGAGGCCAAGCGGCTCGAGCTCTGGAAGGACGGCGCCACCGGCTGGCTCGAGCTGACGATCCGCCGCTACAACCCGGACGCGCGCGCCGGCGCCGGGCTGGCGCCGGCCGGTGCGGTCGTCCTCTTCGCCAGCCGCAGCGGGACCTGGGAGGAAGGGGCCGACCGTTACCGCGACTGGGCCCTGGCCCAACCTTGGGCGTCGAAGGGGCCGCGGCGCGACTGGCCGGAGAACGAGCGCGCGCGCTGGCTCCTCGAGCAGGTCGGCGTCGCGACCTTCGGGATCAGCGTGCGGCGCGACATGACGGCCTGGTTCCGCGGGCTGCAGGACTTTCTCGGCGTGCCGCTGCTCCACGTCTCGGGCTTCTGGTGGCCGGGCGGGACGTTCGCTTCGGAGTGGTACGGCGGATACAACGACTGGAGCGACAGCCGGATCGACCCGGCCAACCTGCAGGCGATCCGCGAGCAGGGGGACCGCGTCGCGCTGTTCCTGTTCCCGCAGCACTTCGCGCGCGGCGCGAGCGAGTACGGGAACCCCGCGCCCAGCCCCGCCAGCGACCCGGTGGCGCCCTGGGCGCCCTACGCGATGAACCCCGACCCCGAGCAGGGCGACTGGTCGTTCATCTGCCCGGCGACGACCGCGTGGCAGGCGTTCTACGGCTGGCGCGCCGTCCAGTTGATGAACCTCTACCTCCCGGACGCGGAGTACCTCGACATCGGGCCGGGGCTCGGGCGGGTGCGGTGCGACGACACGGCGCACGGCCACCCGCCGGGATGGGGCGTGGCGCTCGTCGCCGGCACGCAGGCGATGCTCGACAGCCGGCGCGGTGAGCTGCACGCGCGGAAGGGGGCGTTCGTTCCGCGCGGCACCGAGCTGGTCTCGGAGCTCTACCTCGACCGGTTCGACTTCTACCAGGCGCGGGCGGAAGCCGGCCCGCTGACGATGCTCGAGGGGGACAAGTTCCGCGAGGCGGTGAAGGCCGGCTGGGCCGAGAAGATCCCGCTCTTCGAGTTCGTGTTCCACGACTACGGCCCGGTCCGGCTGGACGGGAACCTGAAGCTGGCCTCGGAACTGGGAGGGACCTTCTTCTGGGTCGCGGCGACGGTGGCCCTGGAAGGCGGCCTGCCGGAGCTGAACTACGAGCTGTCGGCACTCGAACGGCTGCCGGGGATGAGCGGCCGGACCTGGTTCGAGACCTATCGCAACGCGTTCGACTGCGGCGACACGACGCCGTACGCGGCCGAGGCCGGCCGCGCGACCTTCCTGAGGGAGCTGACCGACCTGCGGACGCGGCGCGGCCCGGAGTTCCTGGCCTACGGCCGGATGCGGCGAACCCCGCTGCTGACGCCGGCGCCCGCCACGCTCACGATGAACTACCGGCTCTACAACACCTTCAACCGCGCCTTCACCTGCGACCTGGGGGTCGAAGCAGGGCCCCGAGTTCTTCCAGACCGGGACCTTCACGATGCCGGGCGTGGTGAGCTCGGCCTTCAGCGCGCCGGTTGCGGCGCCGCCGGGCGACCCACCGCGCCGGCCGACCGAGTCGGTCGGGATCGCGCTGGCGGAGGTGGGCAACGCGCCGCGCCCGGTCGGGGTCGTACTCGATCCGTCGCGCCAGGGCGTTCCAATGCTCAACTTCCGCGCCACGCTGCGGCGGCGGGGCGGAGACGCGGACCTGGGGGTGAAGCAGGCCGGCGCGACGGCGACCGTGTCGATCGGAGGGCGCGAAGCGCTGCTGTTGCGGCTCGACCCCGCGTCGTGCGAGGGGGCGGCCTGCCGCTACCGGGTCTATCGCGGGGCCTCGCCGCAAGCGCTGCTGGCGGACGCTTCGTTCCTGGCGGAGGCGACCGGCCACGCGTACGCCGACACCGACGCGGTCGGCGATGGCCGGACCTGGTTCTACCTCGTCGACGACGGCGGTGGCTGGCCGGCAGACTCGCTGCGCCTCCGGCGCGGCGCGGCCGTCGAGCTGAACTGGTAGGGGCCGGCCTCCGTACCGGCCCGATCGACGGGTCGCGCGTGGCGGGCCGGCACGGAGGCCGGCCCCTACAGCGGTCGCGCGGGTGGAATCAGGGGCAGCCCGCCGGGAAGGGGCCGCTCCCGGCGTACGGCCCGAACGAGCCCGCCCCGCCGCAGCCGGCGTCGCGCCCGCGCACCAGCCACTGCCAGCCGTCGCCGGCCGCCGCGGGCGCGTCGTCGTCGAATGCGGTCTCGGTGAGGCCGGTCCCGCGGCAGGCTCCGTAGCCCCCGCCGGCGCGCAGGGCCGAGAGCGCGCCGCGGGAGACGTCGTAAAGATCCGCCGACGCGACCGCCAACCACGCCAGCCGTACCGACGCAGGCGACAGCATCGCCACCGTCGCGCCGCCGATCTCGCCCGGGGTCCCCTGCGCCGCGTCGAACGGCGCACAGTCCAGCGCGTCCGCCACCGCGTCGTTGTCGTCGTCGTCGTCGCAGGCGTCGCCCCACGCGTCGGCGTCGAAGTTCTGCTGCACCGGGTTGATCACGAAGGCGCAGTTGTCGTTGCGGTCGGGCACGCCGTCGGCGTCGGCATCCGCCAGCGCGACCGGCGTTTCGCCCTGCTTCAGGATCCAGTCGCGCTCGTCGAACAGCAGGTCGGTGAGCGGCTCCGCCGTGTCGAGCGTGAAGTCCTGGTCGAGCGCGTCGTTCCAGACCGTCCGCACCTCGCGGCCGGAGGCGGTGACCAGCGTGAGGCGGACCGGCATCGTGAACAGGCCGGCGTCCAGCTGCGTCTGCCGGATCCGCACCCAGTTCCGGTACGCGCCGCCCCCCAGGTCGGCCGTCGTCCAGCCGAACTCGTAGGCCGGCATGTTCGGGCCGTAGACCCACTCCTGGAAGTACCAGCCCAGCGCCGCGCCGTGGCGGGCCTCCATGGTCGCCTGGAACTGTGCGGTATTGCCGGTCGCGTCGCGGTGCGTCGCGTACCAGTCCCGCAGCCCCAGGAAGAACGGCCCGTCGCCCATCACGCCGCGCAGCATGTGCACCGCCCACGCCCCCTTGTCGTAGACGGTCGAGCCGAACAGGTCGAGCGGGTCGTAGAGCGTGCCGTCGAACGTGCTGCGCCAGAACGAGTTCATGTAGTCGCGGTACTGGTCGGCGCCGCCGAGGTGCTCCGCCCACAGCGCTTCCGAGTAGGACGCGAACCCCTCGTTGAGCCAGACGTCCTTCCACTCCTCGGGGCTGACCGAGTCGCCCCACCACTGGTGGGCCAGCTCGTGCGCGATGATCGAGTCGTTGCCGTGCCCGCCGTCGATCAGCGTGTAGCCGTAGCTGGTGTTGGTCGTGTGCTCCATCGCGCCCGACCAGGGGAAGGCGCTCATCCCGTACTTGTCTTCCAGGAACGGGTACTCGCCGAAGGTGTCCGCGTAGAAGGCGATCATCGCCGGCGTGTTCTTGAACGACTCCCGGGCCCGGGCCAGGTACTCGCTGTAGACGTAGTGCGTGACGGGCATCGTCGTCGTGCCGTCGAGCGCGGTGTAGGTGTCCGAGAACGAGACGTAGTCGGTGGCTGCGATCGAGACCAGGTACGTCGTCAGCGGGCGGGCGGGCTTCCACTTGTAGCGCTTGCGCGAGTTGGCGAGGGTCTCGGTCCCGATCAGCGTGCCGTTGCCGGTCGCCGTCCAGGTCGCCGGCACGGTCCACCATTCCTCGACCGCCGCCTTGTCGGCCGGCTTGTCCTTGCAGGGCCACCAGGTCCGCGCCCCGTCCGGCTCGGACAGGGTCCAGACCATCTTCCCCTGGCCGGTGAAGTAGTACTTGTTCCAGCCGATCGAGCCGAATCCGGTCGACTGCGGCCGGCCGCTGTAGCTGACCTTGATCTCGAAGCTCTGGCCCGCATTGAACGCCCGATCGAGCGTGATCCGCACCAGGTTGTCCTGGTGCGTGAAGGCCAGCGCCGTCGCGCCGCGCGTCACCGCCGACACGGTCATGTTGTCCAGCAGGTCGAGGATCACCTCCCGGAAGCCGGCGACGCGGCTGGTCGCGGTGATCGTCACCGAGCCCCCGACGTTCTTCGTCGACGGCGTGAATTCGACGTCGAGGAAGTAGCGCGTCACGTCGAAGTCGTCCTGCGCGGCGGCGGCCGCGGCGTCCTTCGCGCCCGCGCCGTCCTTCGCCCCCGGCTCCGCGCGCGGGGTCGGCGGCTTGCGGGTCCGCTCGCGCTGCTCGCGCGTCGGGATCGGGAACTCGGAGGGATCGGGGGGCGCGGCCGGCGTCGTCGTTGCGGCCAGCGCCGCGCCGAGCAGCGCGGTCAGGATCCACGGAAATCGCATCAGGGGTCCTCGGCGAGCCTCGCCCGCACCTTGGCCGGGTCGATCTGACCCGGATCCCACTGGACGCGCCCTTCCATCCCGCCGGCGACGGTGAGGATCTCTCCCGAGACGTGGCGCGCCAGGGCGGGTGACGATAAGAACACGACCGCCCGCGCGATGTCATCGGGCCGGGCGAGTTGTCGCACCGGCGTCGTCCGCAGCACGCGCTCGATCGTGCCCGGCTCCGCCAGCGCGGGCTCCGCCATCGGCGTTACGGTCCAGCCCGGTTCGACCATGTTCACGCGGCCGAACGGGTCGAGCAGGACGATCTCGTTCTTCAGCGAGAGAACGGCGCCGCGCAGCGCCGCCTTGGTGACGGAGTAGTCGACGTGGAAGCGCTCGCCGAACCGCCCGGCGGTCGAGCCGATGAAGGTCACCGAGGCCCCCTGCCCGTCCGGCCGCGGCCCGGTCCGCTTCAGGGCGCCGAAGAAGGCGCGCACGGTCCAGAGCGCACCGAGCAGGTTGACGTCGATCGTCGAGCGCAGGCGTTCTTCCGGCAGCTCGTCCAGCCGCAGGTCGTCGGGCGGCCAGACCCCGGCGTTGACGATGCAGGCGTCGAGCCGCCCGAAACGCTCCACCCCGTCCGCCGCCGCGCGGGCGAGCTCCGCGGGCCGGGTGACGTCGGCCCGGGCCGCCAGCGCGCGGCCGGACCAGGGCTGCCCCGCGAGCCAGCCGTGCAGTGCGTCGTACCCGGCGTTCGCGGTCAGGAGCAGGCTCGCCCCCTCTTCGGCGAACGCCGCGGCGAGCGCGCGGCCGATCCCGCCCGCGGCTCCCGTCACAAGCACCGCCTTCCCTGAGAGCGCCGTGTCGATCACAGGGTCACCACGCGCTCAGCGCAGCACGAGCACCGGCACCGGCGAGCGGCGCAGCAGCGCCGCGACCGGCGCCTCGGCGGCTGCGTCGCGCTCGTCGCGGTAGCCGCTGGGGCCGACGATCAGCAGGTCATGCTTCCAGCCCGACAACGCGTCGAGCACGCGATCGACCGCGCCGCCGGGGCCGCCCGCGTCGACCCACCGGATCGTCGCCGGGTGGTCGGCGACGTGCTTGCGCACGTGGGCGAGACTCTCCTTCGGGGCGTACCCCGGCAGGTGGAGGATCGTCAGCGGCAACCCGGCCGCGAGCGCGAAGTCGAGCGCCGGAGAGAGCGCGGCGTGAGAGCCGGCCCGCCCGTCGTAGGCCAGGAGCGGCCGTTCGATCCGTCCCGTGAACGGCGCGGAGATGACCGCCATCGGGATGATCGTGTCGGCGAGCACGCGCGAGAGCACCGGGTCGAGCACGGAACCGTGGGCCTTCCCGCCGGTTCCGGTCCGGCCGAGCAGGACGAGGTCCTTGTCGCGCGCGTGGGAGAGGATCCAGCCCGGCACGGGGCCGTACTCGACCCGGGAGTCGACGCTCACGTCCCTGTCCGCCAGCCGCGCGGCGGCCGCGGTCAGGACCGGCGTCAGGGCCACCCCGGCGTCGTCGGCGACCCCTTCCGGCAGGCTCGGCAGGCCGGCGATCGTGAGGCGTCGGGGGAGGCCGGCGAGGGCGTCCGCCACGGCGCGGCCGAAGGACATGACGTGGAGCAGGTGGATCGTCCCCTCGCCCTTTCGGGACAGGTAGGCGGCGGCGTCGACGGCCGCATCGGAGTCGAGAGAGCCGTCCACCGCGACGAGGATGTCGCGCATCAGCATCGAAAGGACCTCCGGGAGGGGTGCGGGTCTCATGATCCTCCCGCCCGGCGGGTCCCGACAACCGGGCCGCCGCGCCGGCTGGACCCGCCGGTCGCCCCTGGCCCAGAATGCCCGAACCCCGGCGACCGCCGGGGAGAGGGCCCCGCATGAGCGCGTCCGCAGAGACCCACCCGCCGTTCCCGAAGGTCTTCTGGACGGCGAACCTGGTCGAGCTGTTCGAGCGCGCCGCCTATTACTCGATGGCCAGCTTCGTCGTGCTGTATCTCGGCCGGCTCGGGCTCGGCGAGTACTGGCCGTCGACGATCAACTCGACGCTCTGGTTCCTGGTCTACTTCCTGCCGATCCTCTCGGGCGCGATCGCCGACCAGGTCGGCTTCCGCCGCTCGCTGCTGGTCGCGTTCGTGTTGCTCGCCGCCGGCTACTTCCTGATGGGCTACCCCAACTGGTTCGGCGGGCACGAGCTGCTGCCGACCGTCGACCGGAACGTCACGCTCCCGCTCGGCGCGACGCTGCCGCTGATCGTCGGGATCCTGCTGATCGGAATCGGCGGCTCGGTGATCAAGCCGACGATCTCGGGCACGGTGCAGAAGACCGCGCTCGGCCGCGCGACGCTGGCCTTCGCGATCTTCTACATGGTGATCAACATCGGCTCGCTCGTCGGCCGGATCTTCGCCTACTCGGTCCGGAACTGGCTGGGGTTCGACATCAGCGTCATCTTCGCGGTCGCGACCGTCTTCTCGATCGTGGCCTTCTTCGTCGTGCTCTTCCTCTACAAGGAGCCGGACGGGGACGCCGCGATCGCGGCGAAGCCCCGGAAGTCGATCGGCGAGATCCTGGTCAACATGGTGGCGGTCCTGAAGAACACGCGCTTCGCGCTGTTCCTCGTCGTCTCGGCGGGCTTCTGGTTCCTCTACAACCAGGTCTACAACCTGCTGCCGCTCTACACCAAGCGGGTGATCGAGCCGAGCCCCGCGATGGACATCTACACGGCCGCCAACCCGCTGGTGATCGTCCTGTTCCAGCTGGCGGTCACGAAGCGCTTCGGGAAGATGAAGCCGATCCGCTCGATCGTCGTCGGCACCGTGATGATCGGCCTGTCGATGCTGATCAACCTGGTCCCGATCTACGCCGCGGGCGGCGTGCGCGCCGCGACCGCGGCGGGGATCCCGCTGGGCTCGCTCTTCATCGTCTTCACCGTGGCGCTGATCGCCTTCAGCGAGCTGTTCGCCAGCCCGCGGATGTACGAGTGGATCGGGGCCCTCGCACCCAAGGGCCAGGAGGGGCTCTTCCTGGGCTACACCTCGCTCCCGGTGGCGATCGGCGCGCTGGTCGGCGGCCCGGCCTGCGCCTGGCTGTTCAACGCCGTGATGGCGCGGAACGCGACGACGCGGCCGGATGGCCTGCTCGATCTCGACCCCTGGTGGGCCTCGGTCGGCTGGCTCGTCCTGACCGGCGTGGGCTTCGCCTCGGCGGCGGCGATGTGGCTCTACAACCGCTGGCTGGAGAAGCACCCGGCGTGACGCGCCGCGCCGCCGCCGCGGGCGAGCCGCCCCCATCCCGCGTCCCGGTGTGGCGCGGCGCGGTGGCCCTGGCCGCGCTCGCGCTCGTGGTGTACGGGCCCTCCCTGCACGGCCGGTTCCTCTGGGACGACGACCGCAACGTCTTCGCCAACGAGACGCTGACCGACGCGGCGGGGCTGCGCGCGATCTGGACCGACCCGCTCGCGAACCAGCAGTACTACCCGCTGACCTACACCACGTTCTGGCTGGAGAGCCGGGCCTGGGGAGCCTGGGCGCCGGGGTTCCGCGCCGTGAACCTCCTGCTGCACGCGCTGGCCGGCGTGCTGCTCTGGCGCGGGCTGCGGCGGCTGTCCGTTCCCGGGGCCTGGCTCGGCGCGGCGCTCTTCGTGGTCCACCCGATCAACGTCGAGTCGGTCGCGTGGATCACCGAGCGGCGCAACGTGCTGTCGGCGGTCCTGTTCTTCGCCTCGGCGCTCGCCTTCCTGCGCCACGCCGGGATCGGGACGGACCCCGGTCCCGCCGGACGAGCGGACGGCGACGCGCGCGGCCCCCTCGGCCGCGGCGAGTACGCGCTGTCGCTCCTGCTCTTCGCGCTGGCCGTGCTGGCCAAGACGGCAACCGTCACGCTGCCGGCCGTGCTGGCGGTCCTGCTGCTCTGGAAGCGCGGCCGCCTGCGGCGGAGCGACCTCCTCGAGCTGGCCCCCTTCTTCGCGCTCGGCCTGGCGATGGGTCTCGGGACGATCGCGCTCGAGGTGCACCACGTCGGCGCGCAGGGGGCGGCCTGGCAGCTCGGTCCGCTCGAACGCGTGCTGGTCGCGGCCCGCGCGTTCTGGTGGTACGCGCAGAAGCTCGCGCTGCCGGTCGGCCTGAACTTCATCTACCCGCGCTGGGAGGTGACGGCCGCCTGGTGGCCCGGCTGGGTCGCGCTGGCGGCGCTGGCTCTCGCCGCGATCGCCGCCGTGCGGGCGCGCCCCTGGCTCGGCGCCGGACCGCTCGTCGCGGGCACCGCCTACGCGCTCATGATCGCGCCGGCGCTGGGGTTCTTCGACTTCTACTTCCAGGCGTACGCGTACGTGCAGGACCACTTCCAGTACCTCGCGGGGACCGCCCTCCTGGCCCTCTTCGCGGGCACCGGAGCCGCCCTGGCGGCCCGCCGGCCGGCCTCCGCCGGGGCGGCCCGCGCGACGGCGGCCGTCGTCCTGGCGCTGCTGGCCGGGACGTCGATGCTCCGCGCGCGCGAGTTCGTCGACGAGGGGGCGCTCTGGCGCGCGACGCTGGCCCGCAACCCGCAGGCGCACATGGCGACGATCAACCTGGCCCGCTGGCTCGTCGCCGAGGGCCGGGCGCGGGAGGCGGTCGCGCTGGAGGGCGACGCGGCGGCGATGAACGCGCGGGACCGCGCCGACCTGCTGCACAACGTCGGCCTGGCCTGGCAGGCGCTGGGCGAGACGGCGCGCGCCGAGGCCGCGTACCGCGCCGCGCTGGCGGCGATCCCGGCGCACGCGATGGCCCTGACCAACCTGGGGAACCTGCTGTTCGCGGCCGGGCGCGCCGCGGAGGCGGAGGCGCCGCTCCGCGCGGCGCGCGCCGCGGAGCCGATGGTGGCCGACCGGTCCTACAACCTCGCCAACCTGCTGGCCGCGACGGGACGCGCGGCCGAGGCCGAGACGCTCTACCGCGAGGCGCTGCGGCTCGATCCGCGGAACCCGGGCGCCTCGAACAACCTCGGGCGCCTGCTCGCCGCGAAGGGCGATCACGCCGGCGCGGTCGCGGCCTACGAGCGGGCGCTGGGGGCGGAGCCGGGGAACGCCGCGGCGTGGCACAACCTCGGGATCTCGCTCGAGGCGCTCGGGCGCGCGGGCGACGCCGAGGCCGCCTATCGCCGGGCGATCGACGCCGCGCCGCAACTCGCGGCGCCTTACAACAACCTCGCGATCCTGCTGTTCCGGCGCGGCGACGTCGCCGGGGCACGGGCCAGCTGCGGCGCTTCGTCGAGCTCGGCGGCCGGCCGCACCCCGAGTTCGTCGCCGCGCTCGAGCGGGCCGGCATGTAGGGGCCGGCCTCCGTGCCGGCCCGCACGGAATCGGCCCTGCCTCGGGCCGGCACGGAGCCGGCCTCTACGGTTTTTCGATGATCGTCGCCTTCTTGATGGAGTCGAGGTTGGGGAACTCGGTCAGCAGGTAGGCCGTCCCCTCGGTGCGGACCCGGCTCTGGTCCGGACCGATCCCCTTGGGTGCCCCCTCGCCGTACTTGTCGTAGAACATTTCGACGGACTTCAGGCCGGAGACGACCTTGCCGAACGGCGCGAACCCTTTCCCGTCGAGCGCCGCGCCGTTGTTGCCGAGGTTGATGAAGACCTGCGTCGTGCGGGTGTTCGGCCCGGCCATCGCGAAGGTGACCGTCCCGCGGCGGTTGGACTCCTTGACCGGATCGTCGGGGATCCGCGCGGCGCTCCAGGCCGCATTCACTTTCGGGTCGCCGGAGAGCCCGAACTGCACGATGAACCCCGGGAGGACGCGGAAGAAGCGCGCGTCGTCGTAGTAGCCGTGCTTCACGAGGTTGTAGAAGCGATCGGCCCCGTTCGGCGCCCAGGCGCGGTGGACCTCGATCACGACCGCACCCTTCGTGGTGTCGAGCTTGACGTAGTACGTGTCGGGGGCCTGCTCGGTCAGCGCATTCGGGTTGGAGAGCGCCGGGGACTGGGCGGCGGCCGGGGGGGCCAGGAGCAGGGCCGGGACCAGGGCGGCAAAACAGGCGATCGCGTGCGGTTTCATCGCGTCTCCTCCGGGATCGGACCCGAGACTAGTCGCCTCCCCGGGCGCGGCGCAATCGCCGCCGGGCGGGACCCCGGCGGCCGGTGTAGACTCCGGCGCCCGAGCGGGCCCGGAGCGGCCCGCATTCCACGGAGGATCGAGTCCATGCAGCGTTTCCCGGTCGTTCTGGCGGTTCTCGGCGCCGCGCTCTCCCCGGCGCTGGCGGCCGACGTCACCCCGAAGCAGGCGAAGGGAGTGGAGGACAAGGCGGTGCAGCAGATCAACGAGCAGATCACGAAGGCGAACGTCGACAAGAGCAACGCGGGCTGGCGGACGTCGCTGCCCAGGCCGACGGTCGTGTCGTTCGACCCCAAGCACACCTACTACGCGCTGATGCAGACCAACAAGGGGCCGATCAGGATCAAGCTGCTCCCCGCGGCCGCCCCGATGCACGTCACCAGCTTCATCTACCTGGCCGACCTCGGGTTCTTCGACGGCCTCTCCTTCCACCGCGTCATCCCCGGCTTCATGGCGCAGGGCGGCGACCCGCTCGGCAACGGCATGGGCGGCCCCGGCTACAAGTTCCCGGGCGAGTTCGATGCGGGCCTGAGCCACAACAAGCCGGGCCTGCTGTCGCAGGCCAACGCCGGCCCCGGCACGGACGGCAGCCAGTTCTTCCTGACCTTCGTCCCCACCCCGTTCCTCGACGGCAAGCACACGATCTACGGCGAGATCGTCGAGGGGATGGACACGATGAAGAAGCTCGAGGCCGCCGGCAGCCAGTCCGGCAAGACCAGCGAGCCGCTGAAGATCGAGACCGTCACGATCGAGGTCAAGTAGTCGTCGCGGAGAGGTCCCAGAGGGTGCGCGCGGCGACCAGCTCGCGCGCCCCTTCCTTCTCCAGCACGCGGTGCAGGAAGGCCGGGCGGCCCGGGGCCGAGCGCTCCGGGTCGTCCCGCCGCTCCACCGTCACGGTCGACTCGCTGCGGCACTCGGCGCGGAAGGCGATCGTCATCGCCGCCAGCGTCGCGCCGCGCAGCACCTCGCGCGGCACCGTCTCCAGCACCCACTCGACGTAGCTCACGTTGTTGACGTGCTCGTTGATGTCGAGGTCGGCGAAGCGCACGCGGTAGTCCACCGCCAGCCCCGGCGCCGACACCGGCCCACCCCGCGGCAGCGTGTCGGCGGCCAGGCCCGACCGCTCCGGGCGGCGGATCGCGCGCACCGCGTCGGGCATCCGGATCGGCCGGCGGCGGCGGAAGTCGACCATCATCCAGCGGCTGGTCGCACGGCCGATCGGCCGGCCGCCGCCGTCCTGCAGCCGGAAATCGCGCGTGGCGACCATCTCGTCGAGCCCCGAGGGCCAGGTCTCGATCGTCACCTCGTCGCGCCAGCGCGGCCAGGCGAGCATCTCGAACTGCCACTCGCGCAGGACCCAGGTCCAGCCCTGCGGAATCAGCTGGTCCACCCCCACGCCCAGCGCCTGCGCGTGGTTTCCGGCCGCCTCCTGGAGCAGCTCGCAGAGCGCCCGCACCGAGAGGTGCCCCTTGAAGTCCATCTCGCTGGCACGGATGGCGTGGCGCTCGATCCAGACCGGCAGGGCGTCCGTCACGGAACCTCCCGGGGCGCGGCTCCTCCCCCGCCGCCGATTATTCGTGAATAATCCCCGGCACTCCAAGGGAGCCCCCGGATGACGAGCCTCTTCGCCAAGTTCCCCCGCACCTTCTGGGTCGCCAACGTGATGGAGCTGTTCGAGCGGGCAGCCTATTACGGCATGAACTCGGTCCTGGCGATCTACCTGACCGACAAGGTCGCCGACGGCGGCCTCGGCTTCACGGAGGGCTCGGTCGGGTTCCTGCAGGCGATCGTCTACGCCGCGACCTACGTCGTCCCGATCCTGGGCGGCGCCCTGGCCGACCGCTACGGCTACCGCCGGATGCTGATGGTCGCCTTCTCGCTGCTCTCGATCGGCTACTTCGTCTCCGGCCAGATGAAGATCTTCCCGGCGGTCTTCGCCGCGCTGCTGTTCATGGCGGTGGGCGCCGGGCTGTTCAAGCCGATCATCTCCGGGACGATCGCGCGCACGACCAACGCCGAGACCTCGTCCTTCGGCTTCGGCGTCTACTACTGGATGATCAACCTCGGCGCCTTCATCGCCCCGATCCTGGTGACCTGGTACAAGGGGCTGGGCTGGAAGTGGGTTTTCATCGCCTCGGCCGCCTACGTCGCGGCGATGATCCCGCTGGCTTTCTTCGTCTACCGCGACCCGATGACGCCGCAGGGCGGGAAGAGCCTGGCCGAGGTCGCGCGCGCCGCGCTGACGGTGCTCGGCGACGCGCGCTTCATGCTGATGATCGTCGCCTATTCGGGCTTCTGGGTGCTCTACTTCCAGAACTTCGGCTCGGTGCTGTGGTACCTGCGCGACTTCGTCGACACGGCGCCGGTCGACCGGTTCGTCAACAGCGTCAACTTCGGCCTGTTCGACTTCCGGCTCGACGCCGAGTACGTCACGGTGATCAACGCCGGGACGATCATCCTGCTGCAGTTCCTGATCAGCCGGATCGTCAAGGACCGCCCGGCGCTGGCGACGATGATCACCGGGATGGCGATCGGCACGCTGGGGTTCCTGGCGCTGGCCTCCTCGACGAACGCCTGGATCTTCGTGCTCGGGATCGCGGTCTTCTCGATCGGCGAGATGACGGCCCACCCGAAGTACTACAGCTACGTCGGGATGGTCGCGCCGCAGGACAGGAAGGCGGTCTACATGGGCTACGCCTTCCTCTACGGGGTGTTCGGCTCGCTGATCGGCAACAACCTGGGCGGCTTCCTGTACGAGCGGATGCTCAAGCCGGTCGTCGGAACGCCGGAGGGGCCGGGGCGCACGCACCTCTTCTGGCTGATCTTCGCGGCCCTCAACCTGGTCGCCATGCTCGGCCTCTGGCTCTTCTCGCGGGCCTTCGGCGAGGACACGCCGGCCACGCGGGCGGGGGCCCGGCGGGCGATGGGGGTCGTCTACGTCCTGATCGTGCTGCTCGGCCTGGTCGCGGCCGGATTCGGCCTGCTGGGCGGGGAGTTCCAGCCGAAGCCGGTGCTCCAGGGTGCGATCTTCGTCGTCCTCGGCGCCTTCGGGCTGTGGGTCACCGCCCGCGGCGGCCATCCCCTCGACGCGCCAACGACTTAGCCGGCTGGACGGCGGCCCCTCCGGGAACCAGATTGAACAAGTGGGGGTCCCTTCCCGGGACCCGAGGCCTCGGCATGGCCGGCGTGCGCGACAACTTCGCCGCTCGCCCGCGGATCGACTGGATCCGCGGCGGGCTCGTTCTGACGCTCCTGCTGGCGGCCGTGCTCGGCTGGACGCTCTACGGCGAGTGGCGCCACGGGCACGGCGGGCACCTCTTCGTCCTGGCGATCTGCGCCGCCGCACTGCTGCCGCTCCTGACCGTCGCCTGGTCGATCGTCCTGGCGCGGGCGCTCCGCGCGACCGGTGAGGTGCGCGCCCTCGGCACCGCCTGCGCCGCCGCCGAGGAGCGCTTCGCGGCGCTGACGCGCGCCTCCCGCGACGCCGTCGTGCTGGTCGATCCGGCCGGCCTCGTCGCGCACTGGAGCCCGGCCGCGGAGTCGATGTTCGGGCGCACGGCGCGCGAGGCGCTCGGCCAGCCGTTCGCCGACCTGCTCTTTCCCGAGGCGGAGCGCGCGGCCCGCGCGCAGCTCCTGCTCGCGATCCGGCGCGGCGACGCCGGAGTCGTCGCCGAAGCCGCGACGACCCTCGAGGTCGAGGCCATCCACCGGGACGGCAGCCCGCGCGCGGTCGAGGCCACGATCGTGCGGACCGACCTGCTCGGGGCGCCGCAGCTGGTCGTCACGCTGCGCGACCTCGGCGAGAAGCGCGCCGTCGAGCGCGCGATCGGCGAGCAGCACCAGTTCCTGCAGACGCTCCTCGACGCCCTTCCCGGCCCGGTCGCGATCCGCGACCCGGAGGGCCGCATCCAGGGCTGCAACCGCGCCTTCACCGCGATGTTCGCGGGGACCGGCCAGTGGCTGATCGGCCGGCCGCTCGGCGACGTCGCGCCGCCCGAGGTGGCCGCCGCATTCGCCGCGGCCGATCGCGCGACGCTGGCGGAGGGGGGTGTCCGCAGCTTCGAGGTCCGCCTCGCCCTCGGCGCCGAGTCCCGCGACCTGCTGGTCGCGCAGGCTGCGCTGATCGACCCGGGCGGCACGCCGGCGGGAATCCTCGACACGATCACCGACGTCACCGGCGAGAGACGAGTCCACGAGGAGCTGCGCACGGCGAACCTCGCGCTGGCCCAGGTGCTCGGCGAGCGGGCGCGGCTGACGGACGAGCTGGCCGGCGCGCGCGACCGCGCCGAGACCGCCGTACGGGCCAAGAACGACTTCCTGGCCAACATGAGCCACGAGATCCGCACCCCCATGAACGGCGTGATCGGGATGGCGGACCTGCTGCTTCAGACCGACCTCTCGCCCGAGCAGCACGAGTGCGCCGAGGTGATCCGGCTGTCCGGAACGAGCCTCCTGACGATCATCAACGACATCCTCGACCTCTCGAAGATCGAGGCCGGCCGACTCGAGCTGGAGTCGATCGAACTCTCGCCGGCCGCGGTCATCGAGGAGGCGGTGGCCCTGCTGGCCCCCGGCGCGCAGGGGCGCGAGCTGGAGCTGGTCTCGATCATCCACCCCGAGGTCCCGGAACGGCTGCGCGGCGACCCCGTCCGGCTGCGCCAGATCCTGACCAACCTGGTCAACAACGCGATCAAGTTCACGCCGTCGGGGGAGGTGGTCGTGCGCGTCGGGCCCGGGCGCGAGAACGCCGGCTTCCACCGCTTCGAGGTCCGCGACACCGGGATCGGCATCCCGGCCGACCGCCTCGACCGGCTGTTCCAGATGTTCTCGCAGGCCGACACCTCGACCACCCGCAAGTTCGGCGGCACGGGCCTGGGGCTCGCGATCTGCAAGCGCCTCGTCGGGCTGATGGAGGGCGAGATCGGCGTCGAGAGCCGCGAAGGGCGTGGGGCCACCTTCTGGGTCGAGGTCCCGCTCGACTGGCCGGCCGGCCAGGAAGCCGGCGCGGGACCGGCCACGCAGCGCCGCTTCGCCGGCACCGCGGTGCTGATCGTCGACCCGCACCCGCGCAGCCGCGAGGCGCTCGAGTGCCGCCTCGCGCGCCTGGGCTGCGCCGTCGATGCCGCCGGCAGCGTCGAGGACGCGCTGGCCCGGCTGCGCGACGGCGCGGCGCGACCCGCCGTGCTCGTCGCCTCGGCGACGCTTCCCGGCGAAGGCTCGCGGGTCCTGGCCGAGGCGGTGCGCGGCACGCCGCGCCTCGCGTCGATCGCGCTGATCGAGCTGCTGCCGTTCGGGCGAAGGCAGGCGGCCGATCGGTCGACGGGCCTGTTCGACGCCGAGGTCGGCAAGCCGGTCCGGACGGACGCGCTCGTCGCTGCGCTCGAGCACGCGCTGCATCGCGATCACCGGGCCGCGCGGCCGGCGCCGCGCTCCGAGCCGGCCGGGAACGCGCTTCGCGCGCTGCGCGTTCTCCTGGTCGAGGACAACCCGGTCAACCAGAAGGTCGCCTGCCGGATGCTCGAGCGCCTCGGCTGCACGGTCGAGGTCGTCGAGGACGGCAAGGCCGCCGTGGACAGGGTCCACGACACCGTGTTCGACCTGGTCTTCATGGACTGCCAGATGCCGGTGATGGACGGCTTCGAGGCGACGCGGGCGATCCGCCGGATGGAATCCGGACATGGCCGCCACGTCACGATCGTGGCCATGACTGCCCACGCCATGACGTCGGACCGCGAGGCCTGCCTGGCGGCGGGCATGGACGACTACATGGCCAAGCCGATCCGCGCCGACATGCTGCGGGAGGCGCTCGAGCGCTGGACGGCCGCTTCCGCCACGACCCACTGATCCCCGGCCCGGGCCGGGCCTGCGCTATCCTAGGCGGGCCCTCCCCCGGAGCCTGCCATGTGCGACGTCCCCCCGCGAACCAAGGACGACTTCCTCACCGTCGCCGTCGAACCGCTCGACGTGACCGCCGGCGACGCGGCCGCGCTGCTCGCCGCGATGCAGAAGACCGCCGGCGCGGGGCGCGACCTCGCGCGCGCCGCGCTGATCGCCGAGAAGATGCTGCGCGACCGCGACTGCGTCGTGTTCCTGGCGCTCTCGGGACCGCTCGTCGCGTCCGGCCTGAAGGGTGCAATCCTGGCGCTGATCGAGCGCGACATGGTCGACGCGGTCGTCGCCACCGGCGCCAACCTGATCGACCAGGACCTGCTCGAGGCGCTCGGCGCGTCGCACTTCCTCGGCACCGCGATGGTCGACGACGAGGAGCTGCGCGCGCTGCACGTCGACCGGATCGGCGACGTCTTCGCCGACGGCGACCGGCGCCGCGAGCTGGCCGGCGTGATCGCCGAGGTGGCCGACGGGATGGCGCCCGGCGCCTGCTCCTCGCGCCGGTTCCTCGACGCGCTCGGCGCCTGGCTGGTTCGAGCGGGGCACGAAGCCCCGTCGATCCTGCGCCTGTGCCACGAGAAGGGGGTCCCGCTCTTCTCCCCCGCGCTGGCCGACTCCGCGGCCGGTCCGGGGCTCGTGATGCACCGCGCGCGGCGCGGAACCGAAGCCCTGGCGCTCGACGGGATCCAGGACCTGGCCGAGCTGACCCGGCTCAAGGTGGAGGCGGCGCGGCACTCGGGCCTGATCGCGATCGGCGGCGGCGTCCCGAAGAGCTCCGTGCTGCTGACGGTGGCCGCGGCCGAGGCGCTCGGCGCCGCGGCGGCGCCGCACCGCTACGCCGTGCAGGTCACCGCCGCCGGCGAGCACGGCGGCGGACGCGCGGGGGGGTCGTTCCTGGAGGCCTGCGCGCGCGGCGAGGTCGAAGTCGACTACGCGCAGACCGTCGCCGCCGAGGCGACGCTGGCCCTGCCGATGCTCGTCGGCGCGCTCGTGCAGCGCGGCGCCGCGCAGGGGCGGCCGGCCCGCCGCCTCGCCGCGTCGCTGTTCTAGAGGGACCTTCACGCCGAGCTGCGACGCCAGGAAGGCGTAGATGTCGGCGTAGTTCTCGACGTCCTGGCGGCGGAGGTCCGCCCCGCCGTGCCCCGCGTTGCGCTCCAGCCGCAGCAGGACCGGCCGCGTCGGGTCGGCCTGGGCGGCCTGGATCGCGGCGGTGAACTTGCGCGCGTGCATCGGGTCGACGCGGTCGTCGCTGTCGGCCGACATCATCAGCAGCGCCGGGTAGGCGGTGCCCGCGCTTCACGTGGTGGTAGGGCGAGTAGGCGAAGAGCGTCGCGAACTGCGCCGGGTCGTCGGCCGAGCCGTACTCCTCGATCCAGGTCCGCCCGCTGCCGAAGAGGTGGTAGCGCACCATGTCGAGCAGCGGGACCTGGCAGACGACCGCGCGGAACAGCTCCGGGCGCTGGACCATCGCCGCGCCGACGAGCAGGCCGCCGTTGGAGCCGCCGCGGATCGCCAGCCGCTCCGGCCTGGTGTAACCCTCGCGGATCAGCCACTCCGCGGCGGCGAGGTAGTCGTCGAAGACGTTCTGCTTCTGCTCGAGCATTCCCGCCCGGTGCCAGGCCTCGCCGTACTCGCCACCGCCGCGCAGGTTCGGGTACGCGACCATCCCGCCCATCTCGAGCCACGGGTAGGCGTAGGCGTTGAACGCCGGCGTGATGCTGACGTTGAAGCCGCCGTAGCCGTAGAGCTGGCACGGGTTGTTCCCGTCCCGCTTCAGATCCCTGCGGTGCACGAGGAACATCGAGACCTTCGTCCCGTCCTTCGAGGGGTACCAGACCTGCTCGACCACGAACTGCGAGGGGTCGACCGGGACGTCGATCCTGGCCCACAGGGTCGTCTCGCCGCCGGCGACGCCGGTGCGGTAGATCTCGGGCGGATAGGTGAACGACGAGAACGAGAAGAACGCCTCGTCCTCGTCCTCGTTGCCCGAGAAGCCGCTGGCCGAGCCGATCCCGGGGAGCGCCACCTCGCGCTCGAAGCGGCCGTCGAGCGCGTGGATCCGGATCGCGCTGGCGGCATTCCTCAGGTACGACAGCACGAGCCGCCCGCCGACGACCTGCGTCGCCTGCAGCGCGGCGTCCGGCTCCGCCGGCACGATCTCCCGCCACGCCGCGCGCTCGGGGCGCGCCGGGTCGGCGACGAGCACCCGGCCGAGCGGCGCGCCGTCGTCGGTCTGGACGTAGAACCGGTCGCGGTACGGGACGACGCCGAACAGCGCGCGGACCCCTTCGACCAGCGTGCGCCACTCCCGGTCCCCGGCCCGGAGGTCCTTGAAGTAGACGTCGTTGGCGGTCCAGCCGTGGCTGATCGTGACGAGCAGCCAGCGCCCGTCGCGCGAGAGCGAGGCCCCGATGAACGAGGTCGGGTCGTCGGTGCGCGGGTGGACGACCGGGTCGGCCGCCGCCTCGCTCCCGACCGCGTGGAATCGCACCTCGGCGTAGCCCGGCAGCTTGTCGATCGGGATCGACGGGTCGGTCGGGATCCAGGTGTAGTAGAAGCCGCGCCCCTCGGGCGTCCAGTCGGGGTAGGCGTAGCGGGCGCCGGGGATCGTGTCCGCCAGGCGCCGGCCGGTCCCGGTCTCCATGACGTAGAGCGTCGCCGCGTCCGCGCCGCGCTCCTTCAGCGAGAAAGCGACGAGGCGGCCGTCCCACGAGGGGGCGACGACCCCGACCGAGATCGTCCCGTCCGGCGACAGGGTGTTGGGATCGAGCAGCACCTGCTCCGCGCCGTCCGTCCCTTCCTTCCAGTACCAGATCGCCTTCTCGCTCGTCGCCGGCTTCCGGCTGTAGAAGTAGCGCGTGCCCCGCTTGACGGGCACGCCGACGCTGTCGACGTAGGCCACCTCGCGCAGCCGCTCCGCGATCCGCGCGCGCAGGGCGACCTTCCCGAGCGCCGCTCGCGCGGCGGCGTCCTGGGCGTCCATCCAGGCCGCAACGGGCGGGTCCTTCGGGTTCTCGAGCCAGCGGTAGGGGTCGGGAACGGCCACGCCGTGGAGGAGGTCGCTCACGTCCTGCCGACGGGTCTCGGGGGTGCTCACGGTGGTGTGCTCCTGCGGCGCGGAGGCCCAGCCGACGAGCAGGACCAGGGGCGCGAAAAGAAACGCGGCGGGCTCGAACCAGCGCACGGCGGGTGTCCTCCCGGCCATTCTCGGAGAGAATGCCCGGGTAGGTAACCCCGAGCGGGCGCCGCCGTCAAACGGCGGCCCGGAGCGCCGCCGTGCTGCTGCCCTACCTGACCGGAGAAACGCGCGAGGCGTTCGATCGCTGGCTGGCGGCGACGCTCGCACGGCACATGCCGCCGCTCAACTTCAGCGAGCTCCGCAAGGGGGTCCAGGCCCTCTCGACGCTCTACGTCCACGACCGGCAGGCCGGCCGGATCGGGGCGCGGTCGGTCGAGGGGATGGGCAAGCGCGCCGGCCTCGCGACCTACTACGCGGCGCTCCACTTCATCACCGCGTACCACGCGCTGGAGATGATCGGGCCGGGGACCTTCGGCCCGGTGCGGCGGATCCTCGACCTCGGCTGCGGGACCGGCGCCGCCGGCGCGGCGGTCGCACTGGGGCTCGGCCTCCCCGAGCGGCCGTCGATCCTCGGCGTCGATCGCTCGGGCTGGGCGCTCGAGGAGGCGCGCGAGACCTGGGCCGCCTTCGACCTGAGCGGCCGCGGCGTGCGCGGCGAGCTGCCGCTGGCCGCGCCGCGCGCCGGCACCGGCGACCTGATGCTCTTCGGCTGGTCGCTCGGCGAACTGCCGGAAGACGAGCGCGGCGCGAGCTTCCGCTATCTCGCGGCGTCGCTGCGCCGGGGCGCGGGGCTCTTCGTGCTCGAGCCGCTCTCCGGCCGGATCTCGCCCTGGTGGAACGAGTGGGCCGAGCTGCTGGCGGAGGAAGGTGCGCGCGCCGAACTGATCCGCGTCGTGATCCAGCGCCCGCTGTTCGTCGCCGACATGGACAAGGCCTCCGGGCTCGACCACCAGGTCGTCGGGGCGCGCGTGCTGGCGGGGCGGCGGGCCTAGACCTTGGAACGATCGGCGCATCAGGGGGCGCTGCCCGCCCCCCGATGCGCCGCAGTCAGGCATCAGGGACTCTCCCACCGGCACGAGTTGACCGAGCGCACCAGGTAGTAGTGCATCCCGGGCAGCGTCTGCGCCCCGGCGTCGAGCAGCGTGGTCGCCCCGCCGGACGCGCCGACGAAGGTCGCCGAGCCGAACTGCGCGTCGGCGGCGCGCCAGACGTTGTAGTTCGCGGAGCCGACGCGAGGTCCAGCTCAGCTGGACGTCGTCGGCGCCCGACGGGTTGACGGTCAGCGTGTTCCCCACCGCCGCCGGCACCCCCTGCGCGCAGCCGACCGGGTGGCAGTTGAAGGGGATGTTGCTCTTCAGGTGCAGCGTCCAGTTCTGCAGCGTGCCGGTCGTGTTGCCGGCTGTTGCGTGATCTTGAGCCGCCAGTTGCCCTGGGGATCGCCGCCGATGAAGTCGTCCAGCGTCCCGGGGCCGTCGGGGGCCGTCTGGTCGTCGTAGGTCGTGTGGATCCCCGAGACGCCGGCGCCGGGTGTTGTTGTGCAGGTAGACCGGCGGGTTGACGGCCGCGGGCCGGTAGAGGAGGACGTCGAGGTCCGCGATGTTCGGGTGATCGATGTTGACGGTGACGTCCACCTCGGTCAGCGGGAACGTGACCGGAACGTTGATGTAGGACGATGACCCCGGTCGTGCTGTTGCGCGGGATGGCCGCGGGCGTGTCGGTCGACGGGTAGTCCTTCTGGTAGGTCCCGATGTCGAACGTCGAACGCGCTGCCGACGTCGAACCCGTTGCCGGTGATGTCCATCGTCGCGCCGAGGATCTGGCCGCACGCGGCCGACGGCTCGAGCGTGACGTCGTAGTGCGGGGCGGCCGAGGCGCCCTGCGCCCCGACCGCCATGTCGGGGAACGACGCGATGCCGTCGTACACCTTGAGCAGCGCCCGGGTAGGCCGAGTAGAGCGCGCCGAGCGACCGAGGTCGCCGGGGCGTCGCCCGCGTTGCGCAGCGTGACCTGGATCTTCGCCGACTCGCCCGGGTCCAGGACGCCGTCGCCGTTGCCGCGCGGCGCCGCATCGTCGACCACGTGGGACCAGTAGGCGGGCTGCGGGCCGGAGGTGACCGTGAAGCGGCCCCCGGTGACGACCAGCGCGAACGACTGCGGCCCGGCGGGGATCGCGTGCGGCGAGATCTGGATCGAGTAGTTGCCCGGCCGCGGCGTTCGGGATCAGCACCTGCTCGAGGTTGTTCAGCCGGTCCGGCGCTGCCGCCGTCGACCGAGACGCCCTGGAAGAAGTTGTTCCCCCAGAAGCCGCCGTTCGGCCCGTCCACGCGCAGGTCGAGGTCGTTGAGCGAGGTTCGTCGCGGCCGCGGGGGTCGACGGGTAGTCGGTCCAGGCCAGCGTGACCTTGAGCGGCTCGCCGGTGTCCTCCATCTCGAGCTGGAAGATCACCGGGGCGTCGCTCGGCGAGGTGAAGTTCCCGGCGTTGTCGGCGACCCACAGCCCGCGCGCTGTCGCCGGCGAAGTGGAGGGCGTTGTCGAGCAGCACGCGTCCCCAGCCCTGCTCGTTCCCGGGGATCGTGATCGGGCGGCCCTCGGCGTCGAACGGGATCGCAACCGCCGAGTTGACCAGCATCGCCTTCAGCAGCGCCGCGGTCGGGGTGAACCCGTTGGCCGGAACGGGGGCGCCGGTCGGGTACCAGCCGTTCATGAAGTACTCGCGCGTCAGCAGCGCCATGCCCGAAACGCCGGGCGCCGTCATCGAGGTGCCGGTCGATCCCCCGGTGCCGCAGTTGTTCGTCGTGACGTTCTTGTCGTTCCGCGCGGACTGGATGCTGGCGCCGGGGAAGAGGACGTCGGGCTTGATCCGGCCGTCGTCGGTCGGCCCCCAGGCCGAGATGTCGGACAGGTAGATCGCGGACTGGCCGTTGTAGGTCCCGCCCGTCGCCATCCCGTTCTTGGCCGTCGACGGGCTGCCGATCGTTCCCACGCCGCCCAGCGCGTGGTTGCCGCAGGCGAAGACGATCAGGAAGTCGGGGTGGTTCCACATGAACTCGTCGACGTCGACCGAGGCGTCGGTGTAGTTGTTCTGGACGGCGCCGTTCTCGTTGTCGTTCCAGGAGTTCGAGTGGACGCGCGCGCCCTGGGCGTAGGCCTGCTGGAAGACCGGGTTCAGGTCGGTCACCGGGCAGCCGATGCCGGGCAGGTCGCCGCAGCTGTCGGCGGCGTAGCCGGCGTCCTGGATCACGAGCTTGGCCGCCGGCGCCATGCCGTCCGCCGGTGTCGTGCAGGATCGGGTTGGCCAGGTTGTCCCCGGCCAGCGTCCCGGCGACGTGGGTCCCGTGCCCCTGGTTGTCCCAGGCGGCGGGGTTCGCCGGGTCGTCGGCCGCCCAGAGGAAGTCGACCGCGAGCACCTTGCGGTGGTTCGGGTCGACGGCGGTGCCGCCGCCGATGTTGGTCAGCGGCAGCCCCAGCGCGCCGTCGCGGAAGTAGCACATGTCGGCGTCGAGGCCGGTGTCGAGCACCGCGGCGACCTGGCCCGCGCCGTAGATGCCGTGGTCGAAGATCGGCGTCGTCATGCCGGCGTTGAGGCCGGACTGGCCGACCCAGATCGAGTTGTCGTTGGCCAGCGTGCGGCGGTACCGCTGGCCGATCCAGAACACGTCGTTCCGCTCCGCGAGCGCCGCGACGCGGCCCGCGGCAGCTCCTCCGGCGTCGCGAGCAGCACGACGCGGCCGAAGCGTCCGCCGCGACGCGGCGCTGGCGACGCGCAGCCCCGACGCCGCCAGCTCGGCCGCGACCGGCGTGGGGATCGGCGTCGGCGAACAGGTGGACGACGACCGCGAGGTCCGCGCTCCCCTGCCCGGCCCGGCGGCCGCCTGGGCGATCTCCGGCGCGATCTTGTCCTGCGGGAGGTACGGCACGGCCCACTCCACGCCCGGGATGCTTCGACAGCGCGATCGCGCGACCGGGCGGGACGTCGACGAGGAACGCCTGGTCGGGAAGCGGGGCCACGATCCGGGCGCCGGCCGTCTCGAGCGCGCTGCGCTCCAGCCAGCCCGGCGGCCTCGCGGAAGCGGACGACCCAGCGCCCGGGCTCGCCCGGCGTCGCGGTCGCGGCGGCGCGTCCGGCGCGGCTCCCGTCGATGACGCCCGGAGCGCAGCCGGACCCGGCCGCCGGCCGGCGAAGCCGCCGACGCCGCCGAAACGGCCGAGGCAGCGACGACGGCCGCGAGCCCGGCGACGATGCCTGATCTCGACGAACGGATTCCTGTCCGAGACGATCCTCATTGCGCAATCCTCACTTGCAGGCGGTTCCCTGCCGCGGCGTTCCGTTGGACCGGTCCCCATCGGCGCGGTGCCGCACGCGCTGCGCACTCTGACGAGGTAGAACGAAGCCTGGCCCGGCGGCCGGATTCGCGTCCCACGACGCGGGCACAGACGTCTGCGGGATGCCGGACGCGACGCAGCGTCGCGTTCCAGAAGTCGGCTGCGGCTGGCCGCTGCGCAGCAGGTCGTAGACGGCGCCGCCGCCGCTGGCCGGCTGCGACCAGGTGAAGCCCGACGCTTCCGGCTCAGCGCGCAGGTCGGTCACCGGCGCCGGCGCGGTCCAGGCCGCGGCGTCGCCGGGCACGCAGTCCGCGCCGTTCGCCACGCCGTCGCCGTCGCCGTCGATGGACGCCAGGCCGTCGCACCACTGCAGGAACTTCAGCAGCGACTTCTCGCGGTCGGTCCGCGCGAACAGCCGCTCGAGCGCCGAAGCCGAGGAACGCTCGTGCGGTAGTGGCCGCCGTTCTTGTCGATGCCGGCGTTCCCCTTGTCCCCCGAGAAGGCCAGCTCGGCCGTGGCGTCCGGCGAGATCGCGTCCGAGTAGTCGGGGTTGGCGTTCTTCAGCGTGATCGTTCCCAGCCCGCCGAAGACCGTGCCCTGCCCGGTCACCTTGCCCTGGCCGGTGTCCTCGATCGACCGAGGCCGACGCCCAGCCGCTGCTGCATGAAGTCGGTCACGCGCTCCCGCGGGCGAAGACGTAGTCCGGCGCTGCTGAGGAGCAGGCAGCCGCCGCGCCGATCGAACCACTGTCGTCAGCTCGAGCTCGGAGAAGGCGGTCGGGCCGGCGTAGTAGTCCTCCTTCCCGGACCACCAGATCACCTTCTTGTAGAGCGCCAGCGTCGCGTAGTCCGGCTCCTTGCTGCTGCATGGCGGCGTAGACGTCCCAGACGTCGTAGCGTGACCGGGTAGAGGTAGGGCGACAGCGGCAGGGCGTCCATCGCGGCGCGGTAGTCGGCCTGGAAGTCGCCCAGTAGTCCCAGTCGTCGTCGACCAGCAGCACCTCGGGGACGTCGCTTGGTCGTGAAGCTCGACGATCGCGGAGAACGGCGCCGAAGCCGCAGACGTTGCGCGCGCGCACGCGCCAGTAGTACTGCGTGCCCTCGGCCAGGATCTCGCCGACCTTGTGGCTCGTCGATCTCCGAGTAGCCGCTGTAGAAGATGTTCCGGAAGGTCGGATCGGTCGAGACCTCGACGACGTAGCTCGCGGCCCAGGGGACCGCCGTCCACTCGAGGGTGGGCTGCGGCGCGACGCCCGTCGCCCCGGCGGGCGGCGGCTCGGGAGCCGCGGCCGCCGGCGACCGCCCGGCGCAGGTCCAGGTAGAGCGGGTGGGTCCGGGTGAGGCCGCGCGTGACGCCGTCGCAGCGTCATCGTGTAGTTGCCGTCGGCGACGGTGCCGGGCTCGATCGTCAGCAGCGACCGGCTGCCGGGAACGACCGGGTTGACGTCGAATCCGGCGGTCGCGCCGGCGGGGACGCCGGTCACGGACAGCGTGACGGGATTCGCGAAGCCGCGCGTGCGACTCGACGTACGTCGGTACGCCGCGGCGCTTCGGGGCGCAGATGTCCCGCGTGACGGGCGAAGGGTCGAGGTCGAATCCGGAGGCATAGGCGCAGTTGACGCAGACCAGCGCGAAGTCCTGGTCGGTCTTGTCGCCGACGTTGGGGACGCCGTCGGAGTTGATGTTGGCCGCCAGGACGCTGGATCGTGACCGGGCCGGGCGGCACCGCGAAGGAAGACCGCCTCGGCGTTGTTCTTGATGTCGGCGGCGCCCCCCGTGGCCGACCAGCCGTCGGCGCCGAACACGTTGCCGCGATAGGTGCTGCCGCCCGCCTCGACCACGAGGTCGAGGTCGTTGTTCCACGCCGGCGTGCTGCCGCCGAGGCCGTGTCCCGGGGCGTCGGTCCAGACCAGCATGATGCGCATCGGCTCGGCCGGGTTGACCGGCGTCGACCTCGCGCAGCCAGTTCTCGCCGGTCTCCTCGAAGATCCGCGCTCCTGGTCGTAGTAGATCACGCTCCCCGCGGGCGGCGTGACGAGCGCCTCGAGGTCGAGTCGCCCCCAGCCCTGCTTGCTGTCGGGCCGGTGGCCCAGCACGGTGCCGTCGGCGTCCAGGTGCCGTGCAGGTCGCGGGCCACCGCCAGCAGCGCCGCCTTGACCAGCGCCGGGCTCGGATCGCCCGTGACGCCCGGCAGGCGCCGGTAGTACTGCGTGAACAGGGCGGCGGCGCCGGAGACCTGCGGCGCGGCCATCGAGGTCCCGCACACGAGCTGGAAGTCGTATCCGCCGGCGAAGTCGGGGATCGTCGAGTCGACGTGGCAGCCGGGGGCCACCAGGTGCGGGATCCTCCGCCCGTCGAGCGCCGGGCCGTGGGCGCGTGTTGTCGGACAGGCTGTCGATGCTCGTCCGCGGGTTCCCGTCGAGATCGGCGGCCCAGCGTCGAGCCGACGACGACGACGTTCTTCGCCTCGTCGGGAGCCCCCTGCGACGAGACGCCGCCGTTGCCGTTGTCGATCGCCTGGACGTAGAGCAGCGACTGGTTGCCCGGCGCGATCGGGTCGGCGTCGCGCACGCCCGCGTCGATCATCATGGCGTCGGCGTCGTAGCCCTGCGCGTCGGTCGAGATGCCCCAGCTGTTGTTCGAGATCGTCGCGCCGTTGCGCTTCGAGTCGGTGATCAGCTCGAACACGCCGGCCGGGCAGGAAGCGGAACAGGATGAACTCCTGCTCGAGGTATCTCGCGTGCCCGGCGCGACGCCCAGCCCCCGCAGGAAGCCGTTGGCGTCGGCGCGCCGCTGCGCCGTCGCCGGTGACGATGCCGGCGACGTGCGTGCCGTGGATGCTCGGCGCGGCGGTGCAGCTGACGCCACGCAGGGCAGCTGGCCCGCCGCGAGGTCGGGATGCGACTGGTCGACGCCCTCGTCGACGATCGCGACGTGACGCCCGCGCCGTCCAGTCCGACCGCGGTCAGCCAGTCCCGGTACCCGGGGACCGGCGAAGCCTGGTCCCGTCGACGTTGTTGACGTTGATCTGGCGAGGAGAGCTCGGCCCGCGCGCTCCAGTCGCCGTCGATCGGCTGGATCGAGTAGACCCCCGGAATCGCGGCCGCGAACCGCATCAGCTCGCCGGGGATCCGGAACCCGGCGATCTCGAGCGTGTCGTCGATGACGGTCCGGCGCCCGGTCGGGGGGCCGAGCCTGGAGAGGGCCGCGACGACGTGTCGGCGCCGGCCCCGCGGTAGATCAGCACCCGCACGTCGAGCAGTTCGCCGGAGCGGTCGCGCAGGGCGGCACGCGCGCGGTAGGCCGGGGCGAAATCCCCGTCCAGCGGATCCGCGCCTGCCCGCGCAGGGCGTCCCGGTCGGCGCCCGTCCCCACGACGATGTAGGTGTTCGGATAGACGTAGCGACCGGAGTCGAGGCCGGCCGCGTGCAACCGGGCGACGGCGTCGCCCGGGATCGGCCCGTCGAACTGAACCAGGTGCAGGTCGGGCCCGGCCGTCAGCGAGCGGTCCCAGCCCGCGGGGAGCGTCGGCTCCTGCAGCAGCGGATCGAACGCGAACTCGGCGAGGCGGAGGGTGTGGTCGAGCTGTGCCGGCTCGCCCGGCCGCCCGCGGCGGCCGCCGGCAGCGCCGCGCCGAGGAACGCCGCGAGCGCGGCGAGGAACAGGACGCTGGAGTTTCATCGGACTGCCCACCCTCCCGTCGACCGCCGCGATCTGCGGGTAGGACCGTGTCGATCTGCCGAAACGACGGCGGCGGGCCGTTCTGGAACGACCCGCCGCGCCGTTTCTCCTCTCGAATCAGACAGCCTACCGAACGAAGCTCTCGACCTGGCGCGTCTCAGCCGGGCCCCGGTCGAGATTGCGCTTGAACCGGAACGCGTCGCTGAAGGCACCCGACTGGTACTTCTCGGTCAGTTCGCGGCGCAGGTCCTGCGCGCGCACCAGTCCCGCCCGAGCGCTTGAACTCGCAGGAGCCCAGCTCGCTCGGATCGCCGACGAGCTCGTAGTCGACGCGCATCGTGCGGCAGTTCTCGCCGTATCCGTCCGTGCAGTCGGTGTACGTGTCGCCGCCTTCCCCCTTGCCGGCGGCCGCTTCAGGGTTGCGGCAGACGAGGACCTGGTTGATGTCGACGATCCAGCCCTCGAGCTTCCCGTCGGGGTTCTGGCCCTGGCCGGCGACGATCCTGCCGTTCCCGCTGATCGCGTTGATCGAGGTCAGGTACCAGAAGTACAGCTCGTCGAGCCCCTGCCCGATGAGGAAGAGCTGGAAGTCGATCGTGCCGAGGTCCTTGTTCCAGAGGAACGGGCGGTGCCGGAGAAGAAGTCGCCGACGGTCCCGGCGACGGCCTGTGCCGTTCTCGCTGATCACGTATGGATTGACGATGTACGGGAACTCCGGGGGCGACGGGATCCGGTCGAAGCTGCCGTCCGGGTTCACCCGGTAGCCGTCGTTCCACCCGGCGCCATAGTCGAAGTTCCGGCCGACGGCGTACGCGCCGTCGTCGGTGGCGTCGAACGCCTCGCCCTTCCAGAGGTCGTCGCGTCCAGAGGGGGTTCGCCAGGCAGACCGGCGTATCGGGGCAGTTGGAGTTGGAGGTGCAGCGCAGGCCGTTGTTCGGCCCGCCGGCGCAGGTTCCGCCGCACTGCGAGGTGCTGGTGCAGGTCTTGCCCGCATCGAAGCCGCCGACGCAGACGCCGGCGGTGCAGGTCCCCTTGCTCGAGGTCGGGCAGGAACCGTCGTCGACGTACTCGGGGCAGCCGCGGACCGGGTCGGCCGAGTTCGACGTGCAGCCCTTGGGGGTCACCTTGCAGGCCTTGGGCTCCTGGCCGGTCGGGTCGCCGTAGAAGGTCCAGGTGCCGTTCTCCCAGCGCGCGCCGCGCCGGCCGCCCCACAGCGCGCGTACCCCAGCCGATCACCGCACTGCCGTCGCGGGTGACGGCGTTGCGCGCGGGTACTCTGCTCGTTGGGCGAGCCGAGGTTGATGGTGGTGTTCGTCGCCTTGTTCCAGATGAAGCCGCGTCCCTTGCATCCCGCGATCCAGGTCAGGCCGGCGGCGTAGTCGCCGTCGCCGCCCATGTCGTAGAACGACATGCGGGAGGAGCCGCAGGGCACGTACTCCGGATCGGGCGTGATCGGCTCCCACGAGTCCGTCGTGCCGAGCCAGGTGCCAGGCCAGGCGTAGGCCGGGTTCGAGCCCGGGTAGATGCCGTTCGACATGATCGTGCCGTCCTCAGACAGCCTGATGTAGGGCGCGATGCTCCCGATCTGCGTCCCCCAGCCGCCTTCCTTCGTCCACAGGACCGCGTAGCCGTTCCGGTAGTCCGGGCTCGCCACGAAGACGGTGCCCTGGGTGTTCATCGCCAGGACGTTCGACGCCGGGAAGTTACCCGGGGGATCGATGAAGCCGATCGGGGTGAAACTGACTCCGCGGCTCTGCGCGAACGCGGAGGTGGTCAGGAGGACGGCCACGACCGCCACTCCCAGCACTACGAGACACTTTCTCATGGAGCCCCCTTTCGCCGGTTTCGCCCGCCAGCTCGTCGGCTGACATTCGCGGGCCGTACCTGCATGGTTGAACTGCCTGGACCGCCCCTCCGGACACGCGGTTCCCGCTGGCGGAGTCGCTCCCCGACCAGCGGGATTCAGTCCATCGGCCGTACCGGACATTCGATACGAGACCATCCGCTTCCGCCTCACATGCGAACCCTGGCCGGTCGTCCCCCGAACATCGGCGGCGGCCGGCGACCGAGCGGCGAGAGTATTCGCGTGTCCACCGGCCCCGACCATCAGGGTTTTCCCTAGGACCGGGCGAAAAAGACCCTATTGCGTCTCCGTTGCATCTCGGGGAGTCGGCGCGGAAGCCGGGGTGCCGGCGAATGCCGATCCGGCCGCGGCGGCGGGAGGACGATCCGGCGAGTCAGGATTTCCCTGATGGGCGGGACGCCCGTTTCCTCCTATAAGGATTCCCTCCTCGTTCAACCGTCGTTCGATCGCGCGCCTCGCGCAGGGAGGGACTCTTGCCCGGATTCCGACCAGCTCTCGGCGCGCTGCTTCTGGCGGTCTTCGGCCCGGTCGCAGTCGCCGGCTCGCTGGCCCCGAACCTCCGCGAGGCGCTCGCGGTCGCGGGACTCGACGAGCGCATCCCGGTGGTGGTCCTGATGGCCGAGTTCCCCGAGGGGGCGCTGCTGCGCGAGCAGGTCCGGGGAATGAGCCGGGCCGAGCGCCGGGCGCACGTGGTTTCGACGCTGAAGGGGATCGCCGAGCGCAGCCAGGGAAACCTCCGGGCCCTCGTCACCGACGGAGAGCTGCGGGACCGGGTGAGCGACATCCGCGTGCTCTGGGGCGTCAACGGCGTCGCGCTCGAGGCCGCAGCGGACGCGATCGCGCGCCTGGCGGAGTTGCCCGAGGTCGGCTGGGTGCTTTACGACCGCGCACCGGCGCGCGCCGACGCGGGGCCGGATGCGGCCCCCGAACGCGCGTTCGGCGACGATCGCCTGTCGGGCCCCAACCCAAACGCAACGGTCGCACCCGACGTGGTCGGCGCACGGCGCGAAGCAGGTCTGGGACGAGCTCGGCTACACGGGGCTCGGGGTGACCGTCGCTGTGATCGACACAGGGTTCGATCGAACCCATCCAGACCTCTCTGATCACATCTGGAGCAACCCGGACGAGATCCCCGCCAACGGCCTGGACGACGACGGCAACGGCCACATCGACGACACCTGGGGCTGGGATTTCTGCGCCGACTCCCAGCCGGTGGTCGGCACGCACGGCACACAGGTCGCGGGACAGGTGGCGGGCGACGGGACCGACGGCACCGTCCACGGCATGGCCCCCGACGCCCTGCTGATGTCGCTGGGGATCGACTGCGACACCCCGTCGCGCGCGTGGCAGGCCAGCGACTACGCGATCGCCGAAGGGGCCGACGTGATCACGCAGTCCTACAGCTGGTGGTGGACCGACCGCCCCGACTACGCGGGGTTCCGCCGCCAGGCCGACGTCGAACTCGCCGCCGGCGTGATCCACGCCAACTCGGCGGGAAACTTCGGCGCCAGCCAGGCGACGCAACCGATCCCGTACAACATCTCGACCCCGGCGAACTGCCCGGCTCCGTGGCTCCATCCGGACCAGACGATCGCGGGGGGCGTGTCGTCGGTCGTGGCGGTCGGCGACGTGAACTGGAGCACCGACGTCATCGCCTCGTCGTCGTCGCTCGGTCCGGCGGCCTGGGAAGACATCCTGGCGAATACCGATCCCACGTACCCGTACAACAACCCGCCCGAGTTCCGCGACTACCCCTACGGGAACGGCGCGCAGCTGGGGCTGATCAAGCCCGACCTGTCGGCCTATGGCACCGGCACCAGCTCGACCTGCCCTGGCGGAGGCTACTGCCAGTTCAGCGGGACCTCTTCCGCGACGCCGCACGTGTCGGGCGCGATCGCGCTGATGCTCCAGTCGAACTCCGAGGCGACCCCCGAGGAGCTGGCCCGGGCGCTGATGACGACGGCGCAGCACCGCGGCGACCCCGGCAAGAACAACGTCTACGGCGCGGGGCTCCTGCAGGCCCATCCCGCGGTGCTCGCCGTGGAGTCGGGGGTCATCTACCGCGCACACGCCTTTGACGACACGGCGTTCGGCAATGGCGATGCGCAACCCGATCCGGGCGAGCAGCTCGCCCTGTCGATCACCGTCGAGAGCCGGAGCGACGAGGCGATCGAGGGGCTCCACGTGATCGTGTCGACGACGACCCCCGGGATCACGATCCATGACCAGGTGGCCTACTTCCCGTCGCTCCCGGCGCGCGGGACGGCGACCAGCCTCGCCCCGCACATCTCGCTGAGCGTGGCCCCGGGAGCGTGCACCGCGCTGGCGGTCTTCGACCTCGAGTTCCGCTACGGCGGCACGGTGCGCCGCTCGAGCTTCCGGGTCCTCGTCGGCACGGAGCGGCCGCTGACGGGCCTCGACTTCGACATGGAGACGGCGGCCGGCTGGACGTCCGCTCTGGGCACCGCCACCCGCGGGAGATGGGTCCGCGAGGACCCCGTGGGAGTGAGCGATTCCGGAGGACTCAGCAACCCCGAGGACGACACGACCCCGGACCCCGGCGTCCGCTGCTGGGTCACCGGCAGCGGCGGTGGCGGCCCGAACGACAACGACGTCGACGGCGGAACGACCTTCCTCTCCTCCCCGATCTTCGGCGCGCCTAACATCTACGAGCTCGACGCTGAGCTTCGACCGCTGGTACTACGACGATTCCTCGAGCAGCGACTCGCTCAAGGCCGAGGTGACGAACGACGGCGGCGCGAGCTGGGTGCTCCTCGACACCCGGGTCACGCCGACCAGCGGCTGGAAGAACTTCACGACCGATCTGATGGCGCTCCTGGCCCCGAGCGAGACGATGCGGCTGCGCTTCACGGCCACCGACGGCGGAAGCGACAATGTGCTCGAGGCCGCGGTGGACGAGGTGCACGTCAGCGGCATGTGGGTGGATTGCCAGCCCTTCTCGCCCCAGCTTCTGGCGCCGCCCAACCCGGTCGGCGACACGCTGCGCGTCGCGGCCACCGCGGACGGCCACGTGCTGCTGGCGTGGGACGCGCCGCCGGTCGACGCCGGCCACGGCGCGGCCGCGCTCTACCGGATCGAGCGCGCCGTCGCCCCGCAGGGACCCTGGACCGAGGCCGGCACCGCGACCTCGACGCGCTGGTTCGACCTCGACGCGCTCGGCACGCCCGACCCGTCCTTCTACCGCGTGACCGCGGAGAACAGCGGAGGGACCGAATGATGGACACCCGCCGCGTCCGGCTTTCGCCCCGCGCGGCCCTCGGCGCTCTCGCCGCGCTGGTCGTGGCTGCCGCCGTCCCGGCGAGCGGCGGCTCGCTGGCGCCGGCGCTGCGCGAGGCGCTGGCGTCCGCCGATCCGAACGACCGCCTCCCCGTCGTGCTGCTGATGGAGGAGTTCCCCGCGCCCGGTCAGCTGCTGGGCGAGGTCCGCGGAATGGACCGCGAGCAGCGCCGGGCCCACGTCGTCTCGAACCTGCGGGCCCTTTCCGAACGCAGCCAGCGCGGCGTGCGCGAGCTGCTGGAGCGGGACGGCGGCGCCGCGGGCCGGATGCGCGTGCTCTGGGGCGTCAACGGCCTCGCGCTGCAGGCCACGCCGGGGCTGATCGCGCGCCTGGCCGAACTGCCCGAGGTGCGCTGGGTCCTGCACGACGGCGGGCGGGGCGAGCCGGCCGACGGGACGGGCGCACCCGCAGCGAGCGCCGGCGTCCCCGCGAGCGGCCCGACCGGCGGCGACACCTCGGGACCCAACCCGAACGCGACGATCCGCGGCGAGGTGACCGCGATGGGTGCGCCCCGGGTCTGGAACGAGCTGCGCTACACCGGCGCCGGCGTGATCGTCGCCGTGCTGGACACGGGGGTGTACCGCGACCACCCCGACCTGGCCGACCACATCTGGACCAACCTCGACGAGGTGCCCGGCAACGGGCTCGATGACGACGCCAACGGCTACGTCGACGACACCTGGGGCTGGGACCTCTGCAACGACGACAACGAGCCGACCAGCGGGTCCCACGGAACGCAGGTTGCCGGCCAGGTCGCCGGGGACGGGACCAACGGCGTCGTCACCGGCATGGCGCCCGACGCCGAGCTGATGGTGCTGGGATTCGACTGCAGCCCGCCCGACTCGATCGGCTGGGAAGCGTCGGACTACGCGATCGCCAACGGCGCGCACGTGATCACCGAGTCGTTCATCTGGCCCTGGGAGGACCCGCCCGACTACGAGGGCTGGCGGCGGCAGACCGACACCGAGCTGGCCGCGGGGGTGATCCACCTCAACGCAGCCGGGAACGACGGGCAGAACATGGGGACCCGGCCCATCCCGTACAACGTCGCGGCGCCCGCCAACTGCCCCCCGCCGTGGCTCCACCCCGACCAGGTGCTCGCCGGGGGGATCTCCGCCGTCGTCGCCGTCGCCAACATCGACTACTCGACCGACACCCTGACGCCTTCGTCCTCGCGCGGCCCGTCGGCCTGGGAGGACATCGTCGCCTGGAGCAACCCGGCCTACCCCTGGCCGCTGACGCCGGGGTACATGGACTACCCGTATCACGACGGCGCGGAGCTCGGCCTGCTCAAGCCGGACCTCGCGGCGTACGGCAACGGAACGCAGTCGACCTGCCCCGGCACCGGATACTGCAGCTTCAGCGGGACCTCCTCGGCGACGCCGCACGTCGCGGGGATCGTGGCCCTGATGCTCCAGGCGAATCCCGAAGCCTCGCCGGCCGAGCTGGCCGAGGCGCTGATGACGACCGCGCAGCACCGGGGCGGGCCGGGCAAGAACCTCGACTACGGCACGGGGCTGGTCCAGGCCTACCCGGCGGTGCTCGCGGTGGAGTCGGGCGTGGTCTACGCGTCGCACGCCTTCGACGACGCGGCGCTGGGCAACGGCGATGGCGGGCTCGACCCCGGCGAGCAGCTCGTCCTGTCGGTCACGGTCGAGAGCCGGACGGACACCCCGATCGACGGCCTGCAGGCGATCCTGACCACGACGACGCCGGGGATCACGATCCACGACCGGGTCGCGTATTTTCCGACGCTCGCGGCGCGGGGCACAGCGACCAGCCTCGCCCCGCACTTTTCGCTGAGCGTCGATCCCGCCGCCTGCTCCGCGATCGCGATCTTCGACCTCGAGTTCCGCTACGGCGGCTCGGTGCGGCGCTCGAGCTTCCGCGCCCGCGTCGGCACCGACCGGCCGCTCGTCGGTCTCGACTACGACATGGAGACCGCGGCGGGTTGGACCTCGAACCCGGGCAGCTCCACCCGCGGCGCGTGGGTCCGCGAGGATCCCGTCGGGGTCAGCATCAGCGGCGGGCTCAGCAACCCCGAGGACGACACGACCCCGGATCCCGGCGCGCTGTGCTGGGTCACCGGCAGCGGCGGCGGCGGGCCGAACGACAACGACGTCGACGGAGGGTCCACCTTCCTGCGCTCGCCGCGCTTCGGGGCGCCGCAGATCTACCAGCTCGCGCTGGCCTACGACCGCTGGTACTACGACAACTCCGCGAGCGACGACGGCTTCAAGGCCGAGGTCTCCAACGACGACGGCGCGAGCTGGGTGCTCGTCGAGCAGCGGGTCTCGGCGACCAGCGGCTGGAAGAACCTCTCGATCGACCTGATGACGCTGCTGGTCCCCAGCGAAACCATGCGGCTGCGGTTCACGGCGACCGACGGGGGCTCCGACTCGATCGTCGAGGCCGCGGTCGACGAGGTTCACCTCAGCGGGATGTGGGTGGACTGCCAGGGCTACACGCCCCCGTCGCTTTCCGCGCCCAACCCGGTCGGCGACAGCCTGAGGCTCACGGCCGACGCCGCCGGCCACGTCGTGCTGACCTGGACCGCGCCGCCGGTGGACGGCGGCCACGGCGCGGCGACGCTCTACCGGGTCGAGCGCGCCCTCGATCCGCAGGGTCCCTGGATCGAGGCCGGCACCGCGACCTCGACCCGCTGGGTCGACGTCGACGCGCTCGGCACCCCCGATACCTTCTGCTATCGCGTGACCGCCGAGAACAGCGGTGGCGGCGAATGATCGCCGGATGCGAAAAGCCCCCGAGGAGACATCCCGATGCGTCCCACAACAAGCGATCCTCCCGCCTGCAGGACGAGCCTCGCGCTCGCGACGATCCTGGCCGCACTCCTCGCGCTCCTGCCGGGCATGCCCGCCGGAGCGGCGGAGGCACCCAAGGCGTCCGTGCAGCCGGCAGCGGCCCCGTCGCATCCGACGGAGGAACCTGTCCGGCCGATGGGCCGGCGAGACGCCCAAGTCGGGGGCCGTGAGAGACACCCTCAAGGCGACACGCCCGGGGCCGTGGCGCCAGGACGCAAGTTCGCGCCGCCGCGCGAGCGCATTCCCGGCACGCAGACGGTCGCGCCGAGGGAGCGGCTTTCCACCGACGCGATGACCGCGGGCCGCTGGGTCCCTGGCTACCGTCCCGCGACAGCGGAGGCCCAGGCGGAGTTCGAGGCGTGGAAGGAGGCGCAGGCGGCCACCCTGGGGACTGCGAGTTCTGCTCGGGGTTCCGAACGCGCCGAACGGCAACTACGCCGCGAACCTGCTCCGCGGCAAGCGAGTCGAGTACGTAGCCGGACGAGCCGATCACCTACACCGTGCACGGCGGGAAGTACCAGATCTCCTCCGTCGACCTCCGCCGGATCACGCCGAGCGAGAAGCTCGAGTCGAAGACCGAAGGCGAAGCGGACCGCGACTCTGAGATCGACCACCACTCCGGCATGACGTGGGAAGAGTACCTCTGGATCAAGCGGCAGGCCGAAAGCGCCCCGCCGACGCTCGAGGCCCAGGACGTGACGCGGGCCGTCGCCGCTCGCCCCCGTCCCGGCCGGCGTCGCGTTCGACGCGATCCAGTCGGGCGGGACTACATGGTCCCGCCCGACCCGATCATGGCCGCCGGCCCGGGCCACCTGGTCGCGATCGTCAACCAGCGCTACCGGGTGTGGGACAAGACCGGCACGCCACTGATCGACGAGATCACGATGGACCAGTTCTTCGCCGGCGTGCCCCACTGCACCAGCGTCTTCGACGTCTTCGTCGACTACGACGAGGCCGCCAACCGATTCGTCATGGGGGGCGAGACGGTCGAAACGACGACCGGCACCGACTCCTACCTGTGCGTTGCCGCGACGGCCACCAACGACCCGACGGGGGTCTGGTACCGGACCTCGTTCCGTTCCGACTCCGTCCAGCCGACGCACCTGGCTCGACTACCCGCACATGGGGATCGGCCTCGACGCGATCTACATCTCCGGGAACATGTTCGTCGACGGCGGCAACATCGATTCGATCCGGGTCTTCGCCGTGGACAAGAACGCCCTCTACCAGGGGACGGCGGTGTCGGTCGCCGAGGCCGGGCTCGGCGCGCTGTTCTTCACGGCCCAGCCGGCCAAGATCCACGGCTACAGCTCCGGCGGCTGGCCTGCCCCCGGCACGCCGCACCACTTCATCGCCCACGACGGCGGCGGGAACAGCCGGATCTGGCGCTGGAGCGACCCGTTCGCCACGCCGCCGGTGATCTACGGCACGTTGGCCGAGGCGGCCTTCAACGGCGTCCCGCCGAGCGCGCCCGAGCTGGGGTCCCTCTCGGGGAACTACAACGACACGGGAAGCGGCCGGTGGTACGACGCCGAGGTCCGCGGCGGCAAGCTGTGGGCCACGCGCAACACGGGCTGCAACCTCGGCGGCGGCAACGCGGAGAGCTGCGTCGACTGGGTCCAGGTCGACGTCTCCGGGCCGGCCCCGATCCTGGAGCAGCAGCAGAGCGGTGGCGCCTACGGAAGCACCGACGACTTCCGCTACTACCCCGACGTGTCGGTCGACCGGAACGGCAACATCGCGATCGGCTACACCAAGTCCAGCGCGACGACCCACACCCAGCTCTGGGTCACCGGGCGCGAATTCAGCGACCCGCCGGGCACGCTCCAGAGCGAGACGCTGCAGCGCGCCGGCCTCGGCAACTACACCGACGGCGGCGGCTGCGGGGGCGGCTGCGACCGCTGGGGGGACTACAGCGGGATGACCGTCGACCCGGACGGCTGCACCTTCTGGTACCTCGGCGAGTTCTCCGACGGCGGCTACGCCAACTGGGGGACCGCACATCGCCAGCTTCCGGTTCGCCTCGTGCAGCACCGACGCGCTCGGTGCAGGTCGACAAGGGCACCTACACCTGCAACGACTCGATGACGGTCACGGTGACCGACTCGATCGCGATCGACGCGGCGACCGTCGCGGCGCAGACCACGGTCTCGACCACCGGAGGCGACTCCGAGACGATCCCGGCGGGGTCCTGGACCGGATCCGACTGCTCCGGCAGCAGCTGCAAGACGTGGCAGGCGACGCTGCCGGTCAGCGGCAATCCCGGCGCGCGAACGACGGCACGGTCAACGCGCACGACACGGAGACGATCACGACCCGCTACGCCGACCCGCACGCGGGCCACGGCGAGCGGTCGGTCGACGCCGCGGTGTACTGCCGGACGCGCCTCGAGGACGGCGGCTACATCACCGCCGGCGGCTGCGAGGCGGGCCAGGGGGGCGAGTTCTACCGCGACTACATGGACGGCGGCGAGTACATCTCGTACACTTTCGGCATCTACAACCCGCCGACCGCCACGGCGCTGACCGACATCGTCGGCCGAGCTGGTCGTCACCGGCCCGGCCGCCGACAAGGTGACGATCTTCAACCCGATCGTCCACATCGGCGCCCTCGCGCGCGGGCAGCTGACGGCGCCGGTCTTCACGCTCTACATCGACCCGAGCATCGACGCGCCGGGCCTGCGGATGAGCGCGACCGCTTCAACCTGCAGGTCACCTCGGCCGCCGACGGCTTGACCGTTCCGCAGGTCATCACCCAGCGCCACCTGCTGCAGACCGACGACACCATCGTCACCGAAGGCCAGTGCTTGAACTTCGAGGCCGGGACCCAGGGGTTCGTCGAGGCAGAAGATCGAGTACCAGTACACTTGCAATCGCCCTCGACTGCGGCGCCCTGACGCAAGTCAGCACCGTGGAGGCGCCGTGGACCCACGGCGCCGGCTGCGGCAGCGAGACCCGCTCCGACGACCCGAGGATCGCCTGCGACACCGCGGGGACCAAGGCGTTCAAGTCCAACGCCGACCCCGCCGCCTGCACCAACTTCCGCAGACAAAGGCCGGGGGCCTCGGCACGATCGTCGACACCGTGCTCTACTCGCCGATCTTCGGCCCGGCCCACACCGGCACTGCCGCCAACGGCCAGCCCTGGAACTACGAGTGGCAGTCCGCGACCTGGTACTTCCGCTCGGACATGGTCGCTCTGGCCGACCCGGCGCTGGCGGTCGGCTTCTTCTGGGACCGCGACTATCCGGGCGTCTCGACCCCGGGGGTCAACGAGATCTACGACTACTACCCGTACAACTACGGGTACTTCTACTACCCCGAACCAGGGCTGGGACAGCGCTACGCCGTGGAACGCCACCGCCCCGCCGGCGAACACCGACGGGATCAGCTTCGGCAACGCCCGCGGACTGGCCACGTCTGGGACTCCAGTGGCGCTGGGCGGTCGAGGTCTACGACGCCGACCTGGGCGGCGACCCGCTCAGGACCGCCGCGACGCAGCGGGCTGGCGCTCGACAACCTCAACCTGGCCTACGCCCAGTACCACGCCGACGGGCAGGTCGGCTCGTGTGCCTACCCGTCAGCGGTCGTGTCGTTCGACCGTTTCAGGTACCTCCAGTGCCCGAGCGAGCCGCTCGGGATCAGCGTGCTCGACGGCAACGCCTCCGGAGCGGTCCAGGTGACGGTCGTCTCCGAGACCACCGGGGACAGCGAGACGTTCTCGATCTACGGCGCCGGGCCGAATTTCACGGCGACCCTCCCGTCCTCCACCGCCGGCGGGCCGCGCGCCGAACGACGGGACGCTGCTGGTCGCCCCGAGCGACCGGGTCCGCGTGACCTACAACGGGGGCTTCGGGCTCCTCGCCCCAGTCGTTCGCAATCATCGACTGCCAGGGTGGCGACGTCATCGTCGACGGGTTCGCCGGGCTGACGGACAACGGCGACCACGACTCCTATGCCGACACCAACGAGACCGTCAACATCTCGATCCGGATCCGGAACAACACCGGCCAGCCGCTCCAGAACGTCGTGGCGATCATCGACTCCGACCGATCCGGCCGTCGACTGCATCAGCAAGAAGGCGGCCTCGTTCGGCACGATCGCCGCGGGAGGCACCGGCAGCAACAGCCTCGACGACCGATCCCTTCACTTTCAAGGTCTCCGGCCGCGTCGCCTGCACCGACCCGATGGTGCCGCCGACCGCGACGTTCCGGGTGCTGATTCTCGCCGACGGCTTCGCCGGCCCGCTCGCGCCGCAGCAGGTCTCGTTGATCCTCGACCTCAACGACTTGCCGGGAACGGTGACGTACCCGAGCCGTTCACGGCCAACCCGACGGGCTTCGTCCACCAGCTCGGCCCGGGCGACGACGACGGCGCGGCGGTCAACCCCGACGGGCTGCCCTGCAGCCCCTACGCCGACCGGTTCTTCTGGCGCGGCACCGGCGGCAACTCCGGGCGGCGGCTACTTCTGCTGGAAGAACCCGGCGGACAACTTCCCCGCTCGGCGATTACGGCGACCTCTCGGACTCGGCGCTCTACTCGCCGGTCTTCAAGATCGGCGCGACCGCGACGACCCTGACGTTCGACCACGAGTACCTCTTCGGCTACTCCGGAACCCTCCGCGTGGACGGAGCGCGGGTCGACTACCGCGTCAACGGCGGCGTCGTGGCGGAAGCTGACCACGCTCCCGTACGACGGCGGACTGATCTTCAACACCTACTGCAACCCGCTCTGCAACAGCGGCGGCGAGATCGGCGACGCCTGCTTCTCCGAGACCCCCGGCCTGGGCGAGAACGGTCTTCAACCAGCTCGACCAGGGGGCCAGGAACTGGACGTCGGTCTCCGGCGCGCTGTCGGGGCTTTCCGCGGGCGACCTGGTCCAGTTCCGCTGGCGCGTCGGCTCGATGCGCAGCTCGGCCTACGGCATCTCGACCAAGGGGGGCTACGGACTCGACAACGTCAGCCTGACCAACGTCGTCGCAGAAGACCTGCGACGCGACCCCGCGCGCCGGACGTGGGCTGCGGCGTGGTCTTCGACCACTTCGGCAACCTGACGCAGGTCTGCGGCGACGGCGACGCGCTGGTCGAGCCGACCGAGCGCTGGTCGGTCGACGTCACGCTCCGGAACTCGACGGCGGCGCCCGCGGTGAACACGGTGGCCGACCTCGCTGCCGAGCGGCGGCTCGCGCAACCCGGCGAGCGTCAGCGGCAACCCGAGGCAGCTTCGGGACCCTCGCCGCCGCCGGCGGGACCGGGACCGCCACCTACGAGTTCGTCGTCGGGGCGGGCGCCACCTGCATCGACGACGTCCTGTTCGACGTGCGGAACATCGCCACGCAGCCAGGCGTCGTACGCCGACCAGCCGTCGGTCTTCTCGGTCCCGGTCGGCGGGCACCGGCACGCAGCAGACCGCGACCCAGACGGTCGATCCGCTGGTCGCGAGGATGCCGCGCCCGTCGACGCTGTCGCCGGCGCTCACCGTGCCGACGCCCGCCTACAGCGCGACGCTGAGCTACACCTACGACTACACGCAACGTCTCGCCGTTCCAGACCGGGCACCAGGTGACGGATCCGCTGAACGCCACGAACACGTCGGTGACGTCGCTGCTCGGCGCCCCGTTCACGATCTCGCCGAGCACGGCGGTGGCGGCGGTCGTCGACTGGACCGTCGCTCACGCACGCCAACGTGACCACCTGCACCAAGATCTACCTGCGAACGCCGAAGGGCTTCAACTGGACCCTGAAGGACTTCGGCGTGGCGGTGGCGAAACCCTACGACGTGCTGAGCATCTACCGGCACGCCAACGGCGGCGCCGGGCAGTACCGGATCGGCCTCCAGGAGTCGACCAGCGGCTCCTGCAGCGGCCAGGCGACGCTGCGCGGCGCCACGATGACGGTCACCGACCAGACTGCCGACCGGGAACTGGACGGCCAACGCGCAGGTCTCGCTGTGGAACGGGACGCAGGGGCTACCTGGTCAAGCGCTTCGGCGCGGCCGACGGGGCGCCGTACGACGTCACGGCGATCTACGACGACGGCCGGGCCCGGAACCTGGGAGATCCGCCTCGAGGAGAACAACGGCGGGGGCCAGGCGAGCTTCAGCGCCGCGGCGCTCACGGTCACCGGGATCCAGTGCGACGCGGGCTGCGGCGTCGTCGTCCACGCCGGCGCCGCCGATGGCGGACGGCAAGGTCGGTTCGCCGGTGCGGTTCGCGGCGGGGCGCCGGCCCGAACGAGGTGGCGGTCACGATCGACAACGCCACCTGCGACTCGAACCACGCCGTCGTGGTCTACGGCACTCTCGGCAACTACAGCGGCTACCAGGGCGCGGTCACGGGCTGCGACATCGGGGCCGGGTCCGACCGCGACGTTCACCGCTCCGCCGGGCAACGTCTGGTTCAACGTGCTCTGGGTGAACGAAGCCGGCGCGGCCGGGAGCCCGGGGTCCAGCTCAACGGGCCCGCGGACCTGGAGCGCAGCGGGGCTATGCGGCGTGATCGACGACGACACGTCCGACCCCGTCTGCGATTGAGGCGCGAGGGCAGCGGCCCGAACGGGCCGGGAGAGGTTCATGCGCAGGTCAGCACTGGCGCGGCTCTCGCCGCGGTGCGTTCTCTGTGGCGCTGCCCGCGACGGCGCACGCCGCCTCCGAGCGGCGCGCGCCGTCGCGCTTCGACGGCCGGGTCGTCCATCGCGAGGGCGGAGCGGTCTCCGTGCTCCCGCGGCCCGTGGAGGGCCTCGCCTCCTCCGACGCGCTGCGCTCCGCGCTGGGAGGGGTTCCGGGCCCGGCACGGCGGCGACTGGGCCGTCTACCTCGACGAGCGCACGGGGATGCCGACCCTGGTCTCCGGGCGCCGGGATCCCGTGGATCGCCGAGGCCGCCCTGCCCGGCGCCACGCCTCGACGACCTCGAGCGACTCGCCCGGAGGTTCCTGCAGGACAACGCGGCGCTGTTCGGCGACTGGTCGACGATCCTGGAACTCGACCGCGCGGCGAGCCTCCGCCTGCGCGACGGTCACTGGCAGCTCGTCTTCCGCCAGAGCGTCGACGGTGTCGTGGTCGAGAACGCGCGGCTCGACCTCCACGTCGTGCGCGGGCGGATGGTCCTGATGGGGTCCGAGCTCTGGGGCCGCCCCCGGATCCGCGGCGTGCCCACCCTCGACGCCGCGCGTGCTCTCGAGTTCCTTACCGACTACCTCGGCGAGGATGCGAGCGGATTGAAGCTCGCGGGGGAACCCGAACTGACCCTGATCGCCGTCGACGCCGACCCGTCGCCGCATGAGCCGGGGCCGTGGACCGGCGCCGCGCGGTACCGGGCTGCGCCACGTGCTGGTCTGGCGCTTCCTGCTCGACCAGGCCGACGCCCCGGTCCGCTGGGTCGGCGAGGTCGACGCGCTCGACGGCTCGATCAGCGCCTTCTACGAGGGGACCCAGTACGCCGCCGTTCGCGGCGGGGTCTTCCCGGTGGCTCCCGACGGCGACTGCCTCCACGGGGGCTGCGAGGTCGCCGGCTTCCCGATGCCCGTTCGCGGACTTCACCGAGGCCGGGCAGCCCGAGCAGTTCGCGGACGCCTACGGCAACCTGTCGTGCAGCGAGCCGGCGGCGCGGCGTCGAGACGAGCCTGCTCGGGACCTTACGTCCGCATCGCCGACGCCTGCGGCGCCGCCGTCGGAGTCCGGAACGTGCGGCGGCGGCCTCGACCTCGGGCTCAAGCAGGGCGAGAACTGCAGCGTCGCGCCGGGCGCGTCGGCCGGGGAACACCGCGGCCGCGCGGACCGCGTACTACCACCTCAACCGCGTCGCCGAGATCGCGCGGTTCTACGACCCGGCCAACGCGTGGCTCCGCAGCCCGCTGACGGTCAACGTCAACCTCTCCTCGAGCTGCAACGCCAACTGGAGCGGCACCGTGATCAACATGTACGGCGCCGGCAGCAACTGCAACAACACCGGCGAGAACACCGACATCCTCGTCCACGAGTGGGGGCATGGCTACGACCAGAACGACGGCGGCGGGATGGATCGCCCGTCCGAGGCCTACTCCGACGTCGTCGCGATCCTCGACCACGCGCGACTCCTGCATGGGCCGCGGAATGTACAACGACGGCAGCACCTGCACCGGCTACGGGGACACCTGCCTGACCTGCACCGGGTTCCGCGAATTCGACTGGAACGCGCGCCAGGCGAAGACGCCCGCCACGCCCGACGGGCTTCGCCCAGCCGCGGTGCCCTTCGGACACGTCGGGCTTCGCCGGCCCGTGCCGTCGCGAGCCCCACTGCGAGTCCTACGTCTCGAGCGAGGCGTTCTTCGACCTGGCGACGCGCGACCTGCCCGCCGCCGGCATGGACCAGGACAGCGCCTGGCAGCTCGTCGACCGGCTCTGGTACCAGACGCGGCCGGGATCGGGCGGCAACGCCTACACCTGCCTGCTGCCGCTCTCCAATTCCTGCGGCGCCACCAGCTGGTACCAGCGGATGCGCGTCGCCGACGACGACGACGGCAACCTGGCCAACGGCACGCCGCACGCCGCCGCGCTGTTCGCGGCTTTCAACCGCCACAAGATCGCCTGCGGCGCGGCGAGCGACGCCACGAACAGGAGCCCAGTCGAGCTGCCCGACGCTGGCCGCGCCGGTGGTCACGCGTCGATGACGCCGGCGGGGGTCCAGTTGAGCTGGGCGCCCGTGCTCGGGCGCGGCCGAGTACCGCGTCTACCGCGGCGAGCTGGGCTGCAACCGACAGCAGGTCCCGCTCGCGGCTCTCCCCTCCGGGCAGACGACCTACGTCGACAACAGCGCGGACTCCGACGTGCTGCGCAGCTACCGCGTCCAGGCCTTCGGCGCCCAGCGCGCGTGCACCAGCCCGGTCTCGAACTGCGTGCTGGCGCCGCCCGGCAGCCGGCTGCAGGAGGCGTCCCATCGCGTCCTCGACGACGGCGACGGCATCCCGGAGCCGGGCGAGACGTTCAACCTGGCGGTGTCGCTGTTCAACGTCGGGCGGCGACCCGGCGCCTCTCGACCACCGGGAAGCTGGCGCTGATCGGCCCGCCGGACGTCCGCATCCTCGGGCCGACGGCGAGCTGGCCGACCATCGCCCCGAACGCGACGGCGGAGAGCAGCGCCCCGCACTTCCAGATCGTGGTGCTGCGAGCAGGCGCACTGCGGCGACGTGCTGGAGCTGGCGCTCGAGCGGGGCGGCCTCGAACTCGGCCCCGTTCTCGAGCACGATCCGGATCCCGATGGGCAACCGGTACCGCGACTACCCGCAGACCGACATCGTCCCGATCCCGTACCTGACCGCGACTGCCCGTCGAGACCTTCTGGAACGTCGCGGATACGCCAGGACGATCGCCGAAGTGGACGTGACGCTCGACATCTTCCACCAGGACCCGACGCAGCTCATCGTCGAGCTGGTCTCGCCGCAGGGGACGACGGTCCGGCTGCACGACCGGAGCGCCGGCAGCGGCCACGGCATCGAGACCCGCTTCGACCGCGACACGCTGCCGGACGGACCCGGCAGCATGGCCGACTTCGTCGGCCAATCGATGCAGGGCACATGGACGCTCCGGGTCCAGGACGTGGACGGTTCCGGCGTGACCACCGACGGCTACATCCGCCCGCGGACGCTGCATTTCACCGTCGAGGGCGCCTTCGACTGCACGCCGCAGCCGTGCGCCCAGCCGACCCCCACTGCGGCGCCGGATCTGCGGCTCACCCGGGCCGGCAGCTCTCCGCCCTTCGACCTCGCCCTGTCCTGGAGCGCGGTCGCCGGGGCCGGTTACCACGTCCTGCAATCGGTCGACCCGACATTCCGCAGCGTCGTGGAGCTGATCGGCACGACGACGACGGAGACCACGTTCACGGCGCAGGACGGGGCCGCGACGACGCCCGCGCTGACCTTCTACCAGGTGCGGGCCGTCAACAGCTGCCACCAGGAAGGACCATGAGCCGGCGGGAGTACCGCGCCGCCTGACCGCGTTTCAGCGGCACGGCCCGGCTATCAGTGATCGGGAAACCGCGCGGGCCAGGCCCCGCCCCCGATCGGTAGTATCCTCTCGATCCGGATCGAAACCGACGCGGCCGGTCGATGCGCCTCGTCGCTCGTCGAAGCGACGCGAGCACGCGCACCGGTCCTCGGAACCGCCTGCATGAGTCGAGCCCGTTGCCATGAATCTCTCCTCCGGAACGCCATCCTGGCGGTTCTGGTCGCGGCTGCCGGTCCAGCGGCCGCCGGGAGCCCGTCGGAACCGGGCCCGGTCCCGCCCAGCCCCGCGCGGCCAGCCGATCTTCCGCCCCCGCCCCCGCCGCCGGCTCGCGCTCCGATCGCCGTCCCGGCCGGATTCCAGCGCGGCAACCCGCTGACGCTGGCGCAGGTCCTCGACGTCGCGCTGCGCGTGAATCCCGAGACGCGGGCCGCCTGGCAGCGCGCGATCTCGGCCGCGCAGGAGGTCGGGGTCCAGCGCGCGGCCTACTACCCGGACCTCGAACTCGAGGCGGACGCGTCGCGCGTCCAGTCCACGGCCCAGGGCGGCCGCTTCTCGACGCTCGAGAACGTCTACGGCGCATCGATCAACCTGAACTACCTGCTGATCGACTTCGGCGGCCGCCGCGGCGACCTGGACGAGGCGCGCAACCTCCTGCTCGCCGCCGACTGGACCCACAGCGCCGCGATCCAGAACCTCATCCTGCGGGTGGAGGTCGCCTACTACTCGTACCTCGAGTCGAAGGCGGGCCTCGAGGCCTCGGCGGCGACGGTGCAGGAGCTGAGGACGGCGCTCGAGGCCGCCGAGACGCGGCACGACGCCGGGGTGGCGACGATTGCGGACGTCCTGCAGGCGCGGACCGTGCTGTCGCGGGCCGAGCTGAACTACCTCACCATCGAGGGGGGGATGCAGGCGCTGCGCGGAGCGCTCGCGACCGCCGTCGGCGTCCCGCCGGACACTCCGTTCGAGGTCGGCAACCTGCCGGAGATCGGGGCGCCCGAGCAGCTCGACGAGGAGGTGAGCCAGCTCGTCGCCACCTCCGCGGCGAAACGGCCCGATCTCGCCGCCGCGCGCCTGCGGACGGCAGCCGCCGAAAGCCACGTGAAATCCGTGCGCTCCGAAGGGTTGCCGACGCTCTCGCTGGGCGCCGGGGCCGGGCGCGCCTGGTTCGATCCGTGGTCGGTGGAGCCCTACGGGGACGCCTGGTCGGTTGCGCTGCTGTTCCGCTACCCGCTCTTCACCGGGTTCGAGAACACCTACAAGCTCCGCCAGGCCGAGAGCGACGCCCGGATCGCCGCCGACCTCGCCGAGGCGCTCGAGCAGCAGGCGCTGCTCGACACCTGGACCAGCTACTACGACCTCAAGACCGCGACGAAGAAGATCGCGACCTCGCGCGACCTCCTGGCCAGCGCCGAGGAGAACGAGAAGGTCGCACTGGGGCGCTACAAGGAAGGGGTCGGCTCGGTGCTGGATCTCCTGACCGCCCAGTCGCTGCTGGCCTCGGCGCGGGCGGACGAGATCAAGGCGCGCGCCGACTGGCTGATCGCCGTCGCCAGGCTGGCCCGCGACACCGGAACGCTCACGGTCCAGGCCGCCGGCGAGGTCGTGCCGTCCGCCGCGGGGAAGGAGACCGATGCTCAGCACTGAACTCCGGGAAGCGCTCCGGCCGGTGTCTCGCGGCCGGCCGATCGCCCTCGCCGCGGTCCTCGCCGTCCTCCTGCTCGCGGCCGCGGCGGGTGGATGCAACCGCGGCGGCGCGACCGCCCCCGCCGGGCCCGAGGCCGTTCCGGTGGCGGTCGCGCGGGCCGAGCGCAGAAACGTCCCGGTGCGGCTGCGCGCGATCGGGAACGTCGAGGCGACATCCACCGTCTCGATCCGCCCGCGCGCGGGTGGAGAGGTCGTCCAGGTCGCGTTCGAGGAGGGGAAGGACGTCCGCCGCGGGGACCTGCTGTTCGTGATCGACCCCGAGCCCTACCGCGCCGCGGTCGCCGAGGCCGAGGCGCGGCTGGCGCGCGACGAGGCGCTGCTCAGGAAGGCCGAGCAGGACGAGCGCCGGTACGCGGGGCTGGTCGAGAAGGACTACGTGACGAAGGAGCAGTTCGACCAGGTCCAGGCCAACCGCAGCGCGCTGAGGGCGACGATCCGCGGGGACCAGGCGGCGCTCGACGCGGCCCGGATCGAGCTGGGCTACTGCACGATCCGCTCGCCGATCGACGGCCGCGCCGGCACGCTCCTCGTGCACCGCGGGAACCTGGTCAAGCAGAACGACGACCAGCCGCTCGTCGTGCTGCTGCAGACGCGTCCGATCTTCGTCGGCTTCTCGGTCCCCGAGCAGTACCTGCCGGAGATCCGCCGGCGCGCCGCAGCCGGGCCGCTCGAGGTGACCGCCACCGTCACCGCCGCCGCCGCCGCCGCCGGGGAGCAGCCGCACGTCGGCCGTCTCGACTTCGTCGACAACACGGTCGACGCTGCGACCGGGACGATCCGCCTCAAGGCCACCTTCGAGAACGAAGACCGTGCGCTCTGGCCGGGGCAGTTCCTCGACGTGCGGCTCACGCTCTCGGACGAGGCCGACGCGCTCGTCGTCCCCAATCCCGCCGTCCAGACGGGCCAGCAGGGGACCTTCGTCTTCGTCGTGGACGCCGCCGGCAAGGCCCAGTCGCGACCCGTAACGGTGGAGCGCACGGCCGGCGAGGAGACGGTGATCGCGACCGGGCTCGAAGCGGGGGAGACGGTCGTCACCGACGGCCATCTCCGCCTCTACCCCGGCGCCGCGGTCGCGATCAAGCCGGCGGTCGGCGCTGGCGCGGACGCGCCGCAAGCCGCCCGATGAACTTCACGGAGATCTTCATCCGGCGCCCGGTCGCCACCGCGCTGGTGATGCTGGCGATCCTCGATCTTCGGCGCGATGGCCTACACGCGCCTGCCGGTGAGCGACCTCCCGAACGTCGACTTCCCCACCCTTCAGGTCAGCGCGGCCCTGCCCGGCGCCTCGCCCGAGACGATGGCCTCGTCGGTCGCCACGCCGCTCGAGCGCGAGTTCTCGACGATCGCCGGGCTGGACTCGATGAACTCCACCAGCGCGCAGGGGAACACGCAGATCACGCTGCAGTTCAGCCTCAGCCGCAACCTCGACGCCGCCGCCCAGGACGTCCAGGCGGCGATCACGCGCGCCTCCCGCCAGCTGCCGAAGGACATGCCCAGCCCCCCTTCCTACCAGAAGGTGAACCCGGCGGACCAGCCGATCCTCTACCTCGCGCTCACCTCGCCCAGCCTCGCCCTGTACACGCTGGACGAGTACGGCGAGACGATGATCGCCCAGCGGATCTCGCACGGTCAGCGGCGTGGCGCAGGTGCAGGTCTACGGCGCACAGAAGTACGCGGTCCGCGTCCAGGTCGACCCCAAGGCGCTGGCCACGCGCGGCATCGGCATCGACGAGGTCGCCGCACGCGATCCGGTCCGCCAACGTCAACCTGCCCACCGGAACGCTCTGGGGCGCGCAGAAGGCCTTCACGGTCGAGGCCAACGGGCAGCTCTCCAATGCGGCCGGCTACCGGCCGATCGTCGTCAGCTACCGCGATGGCCGCCCGGTCCGCCTGGAGGAGCTCGGGCGGGTGATCGACAGCGTGGAGAACGACAAGACCGCGGCCTGGTTCGTCGACGACCGCGCCGTCGTCCTCGCGATCCAGCGCCAGCCCGGGACCAACACGGTCGCCGTGGCGCAGGCGGTCAAGGACCTGCTCCCGACCTTCCGCAGCAACCTCCCGGCCTCGGTCTCGATGAAGATCATCTACGACCGCTCGGAGTCGATCCAGGAGTCGGTCCAGGACGTCAAGAAGACGCTGCTCCTGACCCTCGTGCTGGTCGTCCTCGTGATCTTCGTGTTCCTGCGCAGCGTGCGCTCGACGATCATCCCGTCGCTCGCGCTGCCGATGTCCGTCGTCGGGACCTTCGCGGTGATGTACCTGCTCGGCTACAGCCTCGACAACCTGTCGCTGATGGCCCTCACGCTGTCGGTCGGGTTCGTCGTCGACGACGCGATCGTCGTGCTCGAGAACATCGTGCGACACGTCGAGCTGGGGGAGAAGCCGTTCGATGCGGCCCTGACCGGCTCCCGGGAGATCAGCTTCACCGTCGTTTCGATGACCATCTCGCTGGCCGCCGTCTTCATCCCGATCCTCTTCATGGGAGGCATCCTGGGGCGCCTGTTCAACGAGTTCGCGGTCACGATCGCCGTCGCGGTCCTGATCTCGGGCTTCGTCTCGCTGAGCCTGACGCCGATGCTCTCGAGCCGGTTCCTGCTGGCCCACGGGGAGGAGCACCACGGCCGGCTCTTCGAGTTCACCGAGCGGATGCTTCCAGCGCTCGCTCGACTGGTACAAGGCAGGGCTCCGCTGGTCGCTCCGTCACCGGCTCGCCGTGGTCGGTCTCATTTTTGCGGTCCAACTCGCGACGATCTGGATGTTCGTCGCGATCCCCAAGGGGTTCATTCCGAGCACCGACACGGGACAGATCTTCGCCTTCACCGAGGCGGCCGAGGGGATCTCGTTCGAGTCGCTCGTGCAGCACCAGCGCGCGGTGGCCGAGATCGTCGCGAAGAACCCGAACGTCGACGGGTTCATGTCGACCGCAGGGGGCCGTGGCGGCGTCGGGAGCGGGAACTCCGGCGTCGTCTTCATCCGGCTCAAGCCGCGCGCCGAGCGCAAGGACAGCGTCGACCAGGTGATCCAGCAGTTGCGCGGGGCGGTCGCGGGGATCCCCGGCATCCGGGCCTTCTTCCAGAATCCGCCGCCGATCCGCTTCGGCGGCCGCCTCACCAAGAGCCAGTACCAGCTGACCCTGCAGAGCGCGGACACCGACGAGCTGTACCGGTTCGCGCCGCAGCTCGAGGCGGAGCTGAAGAAGGCGCCGCGAGCTGCGCGACGTCACGACCGACCTGCTGCTGAAGAACCCCCAGGTCGACGTCCAGATCGACCGCGACCGGGCGTCGGCGCTGGGAGTGACGGCCGCCGAGATCGAGGACGCGCTCTACAGCGCCTACGGCGCACGCCAGGTCTCGACGATCTACGCCGCGAACAACACCTACAAGGTGATCCTCGAGCTGGAGCCGGAGTACCAGCGGGATCCCAGCGTCCTGCCGCTGCTCTACATCCGCTCGTCGCGCGGCGAGCTGGTCCCGCTCGAGTCGGTGGCGACGCTCTCCCGGAGCCTCGGGCCGCTGACCGTCAGCCACGCCGGACAGCTCCCGGCGGTGACGGTGTCGTACGACCTGCAGCCCGGCGTCTCGCTGGGACAGGCGGTCGACGCGATCAACAAGGTGTCGCGGCAGGTCCTCCCGGCGACGATGAGCACCAGCTTCCAGGGGACGGCGCAGGCCTTCCAGTCCTCGCTCCAGGGGCTGGGCCTGCTGCTCGCGCTGGCGATCCTCGTGATCTACCTCGTGCTGGGGATCCTCTACGAGAGCTTCATCCACCCCCTGACGATCCTGTCGGCGCTGCCGTTCGCCGGCTTCGGGGCGCTCGCGACGCTGATGCTGTTCGGCGCGGACCTCTCGATCTTCGCCTTCGTCGGCGTGATCATGCTGGTCGGCCTCGTCAAGAAGAACGGCATCATGATGGTCGACTTCGCGGTCAGCTCGATGCGCCAGGACGGCACGGACTCCTTCACGGCGATCTTCGACGCCTGCGTCATCCGTTTCCGCCCGATCATGATGACGACGATGGCGGCGCTCTTCGGCACGCTGCCGATCGCCCTCGGGCTGGGGGCCGGGGCCGAGGCGCGCCGGCCGCTCGGCCTGGCGGTCGTCGGCGGGCTGCTCTTCTCGCAGTTGCTGACGCTGTTCGTCACTCCGGTGGTGTTCACCTACAACGACCAGTTCCAGCGCTGGATCGGCCGGCACGTCCCGACGCTCCGCGGCGCCGTCGCCGATCGGACCGGAGTCATTGCGGACGGGCCTTCCGCGCGTTGATCTCCTCGACCAGCGCGGCGTAGCGCGGATCGCCGCGCAGCGGCTTGAGGTCGTCGACCTGGTCCAGCTGCTGGATCGCCCCGAAGCCCGCGTCGAGCGAGTGGCGCAGCGCGTCGAATGCCTGCTCGCGGTCGCCCGCCAGCGTCGCCCCCATGGCCCAGGCAAACCAGGCGTCGGAGAGCGCGTCGCGCCGCTCCACCGTGCCGGCGATGCGGATCACCTCCCGATAGAGCGGCCTGGCCTCGGCGTGTCGGCCGGCGTAGCTCAGCGTGAACGCGAGGTTCATCGTGCTCTGGAACACCTGGGGACTGTCGGGCCCATAGGTGCGCTGCCGCCCGGCGAGCACCTTCTCCAGCAGCTCGATCGACTCGCCGGTCTTCCCCTGGTTGCCCAGCGTCACCGCGAGCGTTTCCATCACCTGGTACATGACTTCCGAGTCGGGATGCAGCCTCGATTCGGCGGCGAGCAGTTCCCGGCTCATCGTCTCCGCCTCCGGGAAGCGTCCCTGGCGCCGGACCATCTCGCCGAGGTTGCCGAGCGTGACCAGGGTCTCCGGGTGCTCGGGCCCGAGCACGCGCTTCCGGCGTTCATGCAACTCGCGGAGCAGCTGTTCGGACTCCGCGAGCCGGCCCTGCTCGCCGACGGCGAGGGCCAGCCCGTTCAGCGAGAACAGCGTCCCCGGGTGATCCGGCCCGAGGACGCGCTCCTCGATGACCATCGTCTCGCGATGAGCGCGCTCCGCATCGGCCGGCCGGCGCTGCAGGGCGATGACCTGGTCGAGGCTTCGCCGCGCGTTCAGGGTGTCGGCGCTCTCGGGCCCCGTCGTCTTCTCGAACCCCCCGACGTTCTCGCGAAGCATGGTCTCCGCCTCCGCGAGCCGCCCCAGCGCGCCCAGGGTCTGCGCCAGGTAGTTCGCCGTGTGGAGCGTGTCGGCGTGCGCGACGCCGAGTACCCGCCGCTGGGCGGTGAGCGCGTCGCGGAGCAGGGTCTCCGACGGCTCGGGCTTTCCCAGGGAGTAGAGCGCGTGGCCTCGGGTGCTCATGGTGCGCAGCGTGTCCGGGCTGTCGGGCCCGAGGACGCGTCGCTGCTCCGTCTCCGCCTGCTCCAGGAGCTCCGCGGCCCGCGCGTAGAGCCCGAGCCCGCTGTACGTCTGCGCCATCGTGAACGCGAGCTTCGCCTTCACCACCGGATCGATGTCGGTTGCCGCTCCCATCTCCTGCGACGCCCGATCGAGGATCTCGCGCGCGGTGACGCTGCTGCCCCGCTGCTCGCCGGGGTCGGGCACCCGGAAGATGCCGGTCATGAACGCGACGATCCGGTCGGCGCGGTCGCGCTCGCGCGTGATCCGCTGCAGCTGCACGAACTGCGCCGCGCCGAATCCGGCTGCGAGCAGCACTGCGAGCCCGGCGAGCGCGACGGCGAGCGCGGTGCCGGCGGACGTACTTGCGGAGGCGGTAGGCGGCGCTCGTGGGGCGCGCCTCGACCGGCTGGTTGTCCAGGTAGCGGCGGATGTCCGCCGCCAGCTCCGACGGCGTTCCGTAGCGGCGTTCCCGGTCGCGCGCCAGCGCCTTCATCGTGATGCTGTCGAGGTCGCCGCGCAGCAGGCTGGCAAGCTGCTTCAATTCGACGCCGCGAAGCTGCGCGCTGGAGGTCGCAGTCGCTGCCTCCCGCGTCAGCTGCGAGACCAGGCTCGGCGGGTCGTCCTCGCGCAGGCGGCGCAGGATTTCGTCGAGCGGCAGCGCGCGCCCGATCTCGAACGGTCTCGTGCCGGTCAGCAGCTCGTAGAGGATCACGCCCAGCGCGTAGACGTCGGCGCGGGTGTCGATATCCGGCACCCGCGGGTCGGCCTGCTCGGGACTCATGTAGCCCAGCGTGCCGACCAGGCCGCCGACCTCCGTGAGCAGCGTCCGGTCACCCCCCTCGGCGGTGACCGCCTTGGCGATGCCGAAGTCGATGATCCGCGGCGCCGGCCTGCCGTCGACCTCGGCCACCAGGACGTTCGACGGCTTGAGGTCGCGGTGAATGACCGCCTTGAGGTGCGCGTGCTGCACCCCCTCGCACACGGCGATGAACAGCTCGAGCCGCTGGCGCAGGGTGAGCCGGGCCGCGTCGCAATACTCGGTGATCGGCCGGCCCGCGACATACTCCATCACGAAGTACGGCTGGCCCTCCGGTGTCGAGCCGGCGTCGAAGACCCTCGCGATCGCCGGGTGCTCCATCAGCGCCAGCGCCTGGCGCTCGGCGTCGAAGCGCTGCAGGTGGGCGCTGTCGTAGTGGCCGGCGCGGATCAGCTTGAGTGCGACGCGGCGCCGGACCGGGGCAGTCTGCTCGGCCAGCCAGACCTGGCCCATGCCTCCTTCGCCGATCCGCTCGAGGAGCGTGTAGGGTCCGATCGAACGGGGTGCATCGAGGGACGCGTCGCTTCGGCGCGGACCGAGCGCCGCGGTTTCGCCCAACTCGTGGGGGTGCGGGTCGACGCCCGATGGCGGATGCCTGTCGTCGATCACGCGGCGTGTCTCCTTCGCATGCGGAGCGGGTTGCGCGCGGGATTCTAGCGGCAATCCGCGCGGCCGCATCGCGCTTCTGCCACACTGGCAGGTAAGTACTGCTCGGCGCGAGCCCTTTCCGCGCTTGCCCGCCTGCTGCCCTGATACACTCCTGAGGCGCCTGCTGCCAAGCTCGGCGCGCGGAGGAAGCGCAATGAAATTCATGGTGACGTGGAAGACCCCACCGGCTCACATGACGGCCGCCGTGACGCGGTTCCTCAAGACCGGGGGAGGCCCCCCGAAAGGCGTCAAGATGCTGGGGAGATGGCATGGAGCGGGAATGGGCTTCGCGCTGGCCGAGTGCAAGGACGGGAAAGCGATGTTCGAGTGGATGTCGCAGTGGTCGGACCAGCTCGAAATGGCGGTGCACCCGGTGGTGGACGATCGCGAGGGGGCCGCGGTACTGAGGCGGGTCTTCAAGGGAAGATAGCGACCCCATGCGAGGTGGCCAGGCGGCGACCTGGCCCCTTCGCTCTCCTTCCCGAGAGCGACCTCCTGCTCGGGCGTCATCGGCTCCGCCCGGACATGACCGGGAGGAAGGCCGTCTCCGGGATCAGGCGCCAGGGGCGTGTTGGTGCCCGGCTTGTGCACGATGACGGCGAGCGGAGCAGTCCTGGCCGAAGCGGACTGTCCCATCGGGGCTAGAACAGCTTCTCGACCTGCCCCAGGAGCCGCCGCAGTCCGATCCGCTCGCGCACCCGCCGCCGCCCCAGCAGCCCGAGCTGCGCCGCGATCCGCTGCTGCAGCGAGCGCGCGTGCAGCGCCGGCGCGGTCCCCTCGAGCGTCTCCTCCAGCTCGCTGTCGTACGGGTACCACCAGAGTTCCGCCCCCCGCCCACGGTCGAGCGAGACGTACTTCGCCTGGACCATCTCGGCGAGGCCGAGCCGGCCGTGCGTCCGGCCGAAGCCGCTCGCCTTGACGCCGCCCCACGGCGCCGTCGGCTCGCCGAAGCTCGACACGCAGTCGTTGATCGTGACTACGCCGGCCTGCAACTCCTGCTGCAGCCGGCGCGCGGTCTGCTCGCTCCGGGTCCAGCCGCTCGCCGTCAGGCCGTAGTCGCTGTCGTTGGCCAGGCGGATCGCCTCGTCGAGCGAATCGACGGCCATCACCGGCAGCACGGGGCCGAACGTCTCCTCGCGCATCACGCGCATCGAGTGGTCGACGCCGGCGAGCACGGTCGGGGGGTAGAAGAACCCCGGGCCGTCGGGGGTCCGGCCGCCCGTCAGGACCTGTGCGCCGCGCTCCACGGCGTCCCGCACGTGCTCCTCGACGACCCGGCGCTGCCGCTCCAGCGTCATCGGACCGAGGTCGGTGCCCGCGCTCAGCGGGTCCCCGCGGCGCAGCGCCCGCGCTTCTCCGACGACGCGGGCGAGGACCTCCGCGGCCACCTCGCGCTCGACGTAGACCCGCTCGACCGAGGCGCAGGTCTGCCCGGCGTTGACGAACGCGCCCCAGACGATCCCGCGAACGGTGCGGTCGAGGTCGGCGTCGCGGCAGACGATCGCCGGGTCCTTGCCGCCGAGCTCGAGCACGATCGGCGTCCCGTTGGCCGCGGCGGCCGCCATCACCTTGCGGCCGGTCGCGACGCTGCCGACGAAGACGATCTTCCCGGCGCGCGCGTCGGACACGAGCCCGGCCGCGACCGCGTCGTCGACCGCGATCACGTTGACGGCACCGTCCGGCAGGCCGGCGCGGTGCACCAGCGTGCCGATCGCGAGCCCGACGAGGGTCGCTGCCGGGGCCGGCTTCAGGACGACGGTGTTTCCGGCGGCCAGCGCCGTGGCGACGATCGGCAGCGCGAGCCCCAGCGGGTAGTTCCAGGGCGTGATCGCGAGCACCACTCCGAATGGCACGGAGACGACGCGCGCCTCCTTGTGCGCGAGCAGCAGCATCCGTCCGTCGATGGGCTCGTCGCGCAGCAGCCCCTCGGCCTGCGCCGCGAGGTGCGCGAGCGCCTCGAGCGTCGGCAGGATCTCGACCGCCCAGGCCTCGGCGACCGGCTTCCCCTGCTCGCGGGCGATCAGGCGCGCGAGGTCGCCGGCCTCGGCGAGCAGCGCCTGGCGCAGGCGGCCGAGCGCCCGTGCCCGTTCGCGGACCGGCAGGCCGCTCCAGGCGGGGAAGGCCGCCTGCGCCGCGGCGAGCGCCTCGCCGGCCTGCGCGGCGTCGAGCAGGCTGGCGGCGGCGAACGGCTCGCCGGAGAAGGGGTTGGTCACCGGACGCGTGCCCGCACGCCCCACGACGTCCCGGCCGCCGACCTGCGAGTGGTGCAGCGGCAGAGAGGAGGCTGTCCCGGGTCCGGTGGGCACGGAGCGATTCTAGTGCGCCGGGTCCGAATCGCGGAGCGGCGGCCCGGCCGCAGCCGGCAGCCGCGCTACTCCCACCCCGCGCCGCTCGACGGGACCCAGCCCCGGGCGCCGTCCGCCTTCTCGGCCCAGAGCCAGCCCCCGTACGCGTGCGTCACGAGGAGCCGGTCGCCGACGGCGACCTCCAGCTCGGTCGCGTCGTAGTCGGCGCGCAGCGTCGCGCGATCGCCGTCGCGCTCGAGCCAGGCCTCGGGGATCCACGCCTCGCCGCCCCCGTCCGCGCGGCAGCGGAACCAGAGCGGCCACTCCGCGTCGCGGCGGCCGACGGCGACGGTCTGCCCGGCGCGGACCCGCAGCGGCGGCTCGCCGGACGGGCGGTGGGCGGCGATCGCGCGCGCACGGCGCGGCGGATCGATCGGCGAAACGGGCAGCTTCATCGCCTGCTCCTCTCAGGGCCGGAGGTACACGGCAAGCGTTCCCGCGCCGACCGCGAAGGCCAGCACCGCGAACGCCGCGCGCAGCCGGGCCACCGGCCAATGCCCGGCCAGCTTCGCGCCGGCGCGGCTCCCCAGGATCGACGCGAGGACGAACGGCAGCGCGCGCGTCCAGGGCAGCCCGTCGAGTCCCGAGAGCGCACCGAGCAGAGCGCCGGCGCAGTTGAGCGCGATCACGCCGAGGCTGGTGGCGATCGCCTCGGGCAGGGCGAGCCCGACCGCGGCAACCAGCGCGGGGACGATCAGGAACCCGCCGCCCACGCCGAGCACGCCGGAGAGCAGGCCGACCGCCAGCGCCGTCGCGACGAGCCGCCCGCGCGGCGCGGTACCCGAAGCCGCGGCCGCCTCCGCACCGCCGGAGACCTTCTCGCCAGGCTGCCCTTCCCCTGCGGGGCTCCCGGCCCCGCCGCCCGCCGGTCCGCGCAACATCCTCCACCCGACGAACAGCGCGAGCGCGCCGAAGGCGATCATCAGTCCGCGCGCCGGGACCATCCGCCCGAGGCGCCCGCCCCCGACCGCCGCGATCCCGGCGATCGCCGCGAAGGGCAGCACCGCGCGCCACCGCAGCCGCCCGTCGCGCGCGTGCGTGGCCGCGCCCGCCGCCGCGCTGCCGCCGACCGACAGCAGGCTCGCCGCCACCGCCTGGTGCGGCGCGAGGCCGACGACGCCGACCAGCGCCGGCAGCGTCAGGATCGAGCCCCCGGCCCCGGTCAGGCCGAGCACGCCGCCGGTAACGAGGCCCGCGAGGATCGTCGCGGCGAGGCGCAGCGCGTCGCTCTCCATCGCGCTCCATGAGACCACAATTGACATCCCGCTGCGCGCCGTGGTCCGATGAGCTGCCTCGCCGCGCACCGCCGAGGCCCCGCGAGCGTCTCCCCGCGGGGATCCCGAGGACGGTCCATGGACCCCGCGTTCCTGTCGCGTCTGCAGTTCGCCCTGACGATCGGGTTCCACTACATCTACCCGCCCCTCTCGATCGGGCTCGGGCTGTTGCTGGTCCTGATGGAAGCGACCTACCTGCGGACGAAGAACCCGCTCTACCGCCAGATGACCCGCTTCTGGGTCCGGATCTTCGGCCTGACCTTCGCGATCGGGGTCGCCACCGGGATCGTGATGGAGTTCGAGTTCGGCACCAACTGGGCGGCCTACTCGCGCTTCGTCGGCGACGTCTTCGGCAGCGCGCTGGCGGCCGAGGGGATCTTCGCCTTCTTCCTCGAGTCGGGCTTCCTCGCGCTCCTGCTCTTCGGCTGGGACAAGGTCAGCCCGCGGATCCACTTCCTGTCGACCGTGATGGTCTGCCTCGGGGCCCACTTCAGCGCGATCTGGATCGTCGTCGCCAACTCCTGGATGCAGACCCCGGCCGGCTACGCCATCGTCGGCGAGGGGGCGGCAGCGCGGGCCGAGATCACCGACTTCTGGGCGATGGTCTTCAACCCGTCGTCCGTCGACCGGCTGGTCCACACGCTGCTCGGCGCCTGGTCGGCCGGCGCCTTCCTCGTGATCTCGGTCGCGGCCTACTACCTCCTCCGCCGGCAGCACCTCGACTTCGCGAAGGCGTCGATGAAGTTCGGCCTCGCCGTCGCGCTGGTCGCGTCGCTCGGCTCCGCGGTCACCGGTGACCTGAGCGCCAAGGGGGTGGCGCGGAACCAGCCGATGAAGCTGGCGGCGATGGAGGGGGTCTTCGAGCCCTCCGCCCCGGCCGGGCTGCACCTGTTCGGCTGGGTCGACGAGCGGAACGAGCGCACGGCCGGGGTCGCGATCCCCGGCCTGCTGAGCTGGCTCGTGCACGGCGACCCGGCCGCGCCGGTCGCGGGGATCAAGGCCTTCCCGCCGGACGAGAGGCCGCCGTTGAACCTGACCTTCCAGGCCTTCCACGGGATGGTCGCGATCGGCTTCGCGCTGCTCGGCCTGGCGCTGGCCGGCCTGGCCTTCCTGCCGCGCGGGCGCCTGTTCGAGACGCGCTGGCTGCTGCGGCTGATGGTCCTCTCGGTGATCGGGCCGCAGCTGGCCAACCAGCTCGGCTGGATCACCGCGGAGGTCGGCCGCCAGCCGTGGATCGTCTACGGGATCATGCGCACGCGGGACGGGATCTCGCCGACGGTCGGCGGGGGCGAGGTGCTCTTCTCGCTGGTCCTGTTCACGCTGGTCTACATCCTGCTCTTCGTCCTGTTCCTCTACCTGCTCGACGGCAAGATCAAGCACGGCCCGCTCGACGAGGACCTCGTCGCCGGCGCCCGGCACCGCGCGTGACCGCCATGACGAACCTCTCCTTCGACCTCCCGACCATCTGGTTCCTGCTCGTCGGCGCGCTGCTGGCGGGCTACGCGGTGCTCGACGGCTTCGACCTCGGCGTCGGCGCGCTGCACCTGTTCACGCGCAAGGACGAGCACCGGCGCCTCTTGATCAACTCGATCGGCCCGGTCTGGGACGGCAACGAGGTCTGGCTGGTCACGGGCGGCGGCGCGCTCTTCGCGGCCTTCCCGGTGGTCTACGCCACGGTCTTCTCGGGCTTCTACCTGGCGATGATCCTGCTGCTGTTCGCGCTGATCTTCCGCGCGGTGGCGATCGAGTTCCGCAGCAAGCAGCCGGGGCCGCGCTGGCGAGCGGCGTGGGACCTGAGCTTCTCGGCCGCCAGCATCACCGCCAGCCTGCTGATGGGGATCGCGCTGGGAAACGTGATCTGGGGCATACCGCTGGACGACGCCGGGTACTTCGCCGGCTCGTTCCTGTCGCTCCTGAACCCCTTCGCGCTGCTGACCGGTGTGACGACGCTGGCCCTCTTCATGATGCACGGCGCGATCTATCTCGTGCTCAAGACCGAGGGTGAGATCCAGCAGCTCGTCAAGAGCTGGGTGAACCCGGCGATCGTCCGCTTCGTCGTCCTCTACGTGACCACGACGATGGCGACCCTGATCTACCGCCCGGAGATGGCGGCCACGATCAAGGCCCACCCGGTCTTCTTCGTCGTGCCGCTCCTGACGATGCTGGCGATCGCGAACATCCCGCGCTCGATCCACGAGGGCCGCGCCGGCTGGGCCTTCATCTCGTCGTCGGCGGCCGTGCTGGGGCTGTTCGCGCTGGTCGGCCTCGGGATGTACCCGACGCTGGCCCGCGCGACCGACCCGGCCCGCAACCTGACGATTCACAACTCCGCGTCCTCCCCGTCGACGCTGGGGATCATGCTGATCATCGCGGTGATCGGGATCCCGCTGGTGCTGTCCTACACGGTCAGCATCTACTGGATCTTCCGCGGCAAGGTGAAGCTGGACTCGATGTCGTACTGACCGGCGCCGGCCGTCAGAACGGCCAGCGCCAGTCGGTCGTCTCCGGAGAGTCCACGCCCATCTCGTGGGCGTAGGACCGGCACGCGAACTGCGCGTTCCGGAACTTCTCCTTGGCGTGCGCCCCCGCCACCCGCAGCCGCGGGACGCGGTCCACCACGTCGATCGCGATGCTGAAGCGGTCGACCTGGTTGTTGATCGCCAGCTCGAGCGGGGTGTTGATGTTCCCCTTCTCCTTGTAGCCGCGCACGTGCATGTTCTTGTGGTTGTTGCGGCGATAGGCGAGCCGGTGGATCAGCCACGGGTAACCGTGGAAGTTGAAGATGACCGGCTTGTCGAGCGTGAACAGGCTGTCGAAGTCGCGGTCGGACAGCCCGTGCGGGTGCTCGGTGTCGGGCTGCAGCCTGAACAGGTCGACCACGTTGACGAAGCGGATCTTCAGGTCCGGGAACTCCCCGCGGAGCAGCGCTGCGGCGGCCAGCGCTTCGAGCGTCGGGATGTCGCCCGCCGAGGCCAGCACGACGTCGGGCTCCTCCCCCTCGTCGTTGCTCGCCCAGTCCCAGATCCCGATCCCCTTGGCGCAGTGCGCCGCCGCCGCCGGCATGTCGAGATACTGCAGGTGCAGCTGCTTGTCGGAGACGATCACGTTGACGTAGTTCTCGGAGGAAAGGCAGTGGGCCGCCACCGACAGCAGGCAGTTCGCGTCGGGGGGCAGGTAGATCCGCGTCACGGCCGCGCTCTTGTTGACCACCACGTCGAGGAAGCCGGGGTCCTGGTGGGTGAAACCGTTGTGGTCCTGGCGCCAGACCGTGGAAGTGATCAGCAGGTTGAGCGACGCGACGTGCGCCCGCCACGACAGGTGGTTGCAGACGTCCAGCCACTTGGCGTGCTGGTTGAACATCGAGTCGATGACGTGGACGAAGGCCTCGTACGACGACAGGAAACCGTGCCGGCCGGTGAGCAGGTACCCCTCCAGCATCCCCTCCATCGTGTGCTCGCTGAGCATCTCGATCACGCGCCCGTCCCGGGCCAGTTCGGTGCCGTCGGCGTCCTCCGGGAAGTCCTGCGCGAGCCAGAGCTTGCGGCTGACCTCGTAGATCGCGCCGAGCTTGTTGGAGGTGTTCTCGTCCGGACCGAAGACGCGGAAGTTGCGCGGGTTGTCCTTCATGACGTCGCGCAGGAACTCGCCCAGCGGGCGCGTGTTCTCGGCCCGCACCTGGCCCGGTTGTTCCAGGGCGACCGCGTAGTCGCGGAAGTCGGGGAGCCGGAGCGCCCGCTTGAGCAGGCCGCCGTTGGCGTGCGGGTTGGCGCCCATGCGGCGGGGGCCGGCGGGGGCCAGCGCGCGAACCTGCGCCACCGGCGCCCCTTCGGCGTCGAACAGCTCCTCGGGCCGGTAGCTTCTCATCCAGCGCTCGAGCAGCGCGAGCCGCTCGGGGTTCTTTCGCACGTCGGTGATCGGCACCTGGTGCGCCCGCCACGACCCTTCGACGCTGTGGCCGTCCAGCTCCGCCGGCGCGGTCCAGCCCTTCGGCGTGCGCAGCACGATCATCGGCCAGCGCGGACGGCCGGCCGTGGCCGCGCCCGCGGGTCCGCCGGCGCGCGCCGCAGCCTGTGCGGCGCGGATCTCCGCGACCGCGCGGTCCAGCGTCGCGGCCATCGCCTGGTGCATCGAGGCCGGCTCCGAACCCTCGACGAAGTAGGGGGTCCAGCCGCAGCCGCGGAAGAGCGACTCCAGCTCGTCGTGCGTGATCCGCGCCAGCAGCGTCGGGTTGTTGATCTTGTAGCCGTTGAGGTTCAGGACCGGAAGGACCGCGCCGTCGCGCGCCGGGTTGAGGAACTTGGAGATGTGCCATGAGGTCGCGAGCGGCCCCGTCTCCGCCTCCCCGTCCCCGACCACCGCCGCGACGATCAGGTCCGGGTTGTCGAACGCGGCCCCCGCCGCGTGCGACAGGACGTAGCCCAGTTCGCCCCCCTCGTGGATCGAGCCGGGGGTCTCGGGCGTGCAGTGGCTGCCGATCCCGCCCGGGAAGGAGAACTGCTTGAAGAAGCGCTGCAGCCCCTCGGCGTCGAGGCTCTTGTCGGGGTAGATCTCGGAGTAGCTCCCCTCGAGGTAGACCGGGCCCAGGACGCCGGGCGCGCCGTGGCCGGGGCCGGCCATGAAGATCGCGTCGAGGCCGTCGCGCTGGATCACGCGGTTGAGGTGGGCGTACACGAACGCGAGCGCGGGACTCGCTCCCCAGTGGCCGAGCAGCCGGCGCTTGATCTGCTCGGGACGCAGCGGCTCTTTCAGCAGCGGGTTGTCCTGGAGGTAGATCATCCCCAGCGCGAGGTAGTTGCTGGCGCGCCAGAAGGCGTCGATCCGGTTCAACTCCGCGGGGTCGAGCGGCGAGCCCGGGACGGTCGAACGGGCGGGCCCGAAGGCGCTCAGGTCGGCCGGCACGCCGGCCGGCGTCTCGCGATCTGGACTTCTCATCGACTCACTCCTCCTGCTGCCGCCGGGCGCAGCGTGCGCCCGTGCGGCGTCCTGAGGAATGCAGTCTAGAACGTCCAGGAGAAGCCCGCTGTCGCCTCCCAGCCGCTGACGTCCAGCGCACCGCCGTACGGCGCGAAGTCGCCGCCGACGTCGAGCGAGACCTCGGTCCAGCGCCCCTCGAGGAGGAGCGACCAGGCCGGCGCGATCGCGAACGACAGGCCGGCGGCGCCGAAGTAGCCGAAGTCGACGCCGTCGTCGATGTAATACGTCGTGACGATCTCCTCGCCGTCGGCCACGAAGTCGCCCCCTTCGGCGTACTCCCACCAGTAGAGGCCGCCGCCGACGGCGAAGTACGGGCGCACCCGGGAGCCCGGCGGGGTGAGATAGACCATGAACGCGGCGGTCAAGGGGGTCATCTCGAGGTCCGACTGGAACGGGATGTCGTTGCCGAACTCGTCGACGTAGCGCGCGTCGACGCGGCGCTCGCTGGCGTCGTAGTAAGCCAGCGTGAAGAGCACGCCGCTCCAGCGGTTGAGCGGGAGCACGAAGTCCATCGCCGCGATCAGGTCCTCGAGGTCTTCGACGCTGCCGGTGAAGGCGTCCTGCTCCTGCTGCCAGAAGGTCCCGCCGTCGCCGGTCGGCTGGTAGATGCCGAGCCGGACTCGAAACTCGGGGCGGGGCGCGACGACCACGGGAACCGCGGGGTCCTGGACCTGCCGCGACGGGTAGTGCTTCGGCTCCCCCGCGAATGCGGCCGGTGCGGCAGCGGCGGAAAGGAGCGCGAGAGCGAGGGCAAAGCGAGCGGCGCGGGGCGCCGGGGGTCGAAACGCATGGCGGATCCTCCTCGCGGCCCTCGGAGGATCGGGGTGACGGCCGCGCACCCGTACTGGAAGAGCAATGCGGGTGCCATCCTGGCCTCTCCGGTAACTCGTTCCATCGCGAGCCGTTCCGGGCGCCGAGCTGCCGCCCCACGGAGCGAAAACGACCTCCAAAGAGGACGTTTCCCCCTTCAGGAGGACGGCGGACCCGTCTCCCCGGCGGCGTCGGAGTCGACGTAGCGCAGCCCCTCGGCGCCTCCCTTGATTCCGAGGTGACCGGGGAAGGCGCGCCTCGCGGCGACCGGCTGCCCGATCCACGGGGCCGCCACCTCGAGCGCCCGCGGGTCGTGGGCCAGCGGGCCGCTCAACAGGCACCCCTCGACCAGCGGGTGGACCGCCGCCAGCAGCTCGCGCGCGATCTCGAACCCGGCCTCGACCTCGCGGGACGGATCGCCGGCGGCGGCCATCCGCGCGAGGATCGCGGCCGGCACGGTCACGCCAGGCACCTCGTCGTTGAGGAACTCGGCGTCGCGCAGCGACGAGAGGATCCGGATCTCGGCGAGGACCGGGATCCGCACCGCCGCGATCCGCTCGAGGAAGCGCGCCAGCGCCTCGGCGTCGAAGACCGGCCCCGCGACGGCCCAGCCGACGCCGGCGTCGACCTTCCACTCGAACCGCCGGACCTCTTCGTCCTGGTCGGGCGCGCCGGGCAGCGCCTCGCAGCCCGCGAAGAAGCGCGTCGGCTCGCCGATCGGCACGTCGCCCACATCCAGCCCGTGATTCAGCCGCGAGACCACGTTCGCGAGCCCGATCGCGTCGATGTCGAAGACCGGCCGGGCCCAGGACGCCTCGCCCGGCCGCGGCCCCTGCCCGGTGACGAGCATCACGTTGCGCAGTCCCAGCGCGTGCGCGCCCAGCAGGTCCCCCTGCATCCCGAGCAGGTTGCGGTCGCGGCACGAGTAGCTCAGCACGGTCTCGACGGCGGGTTCGGCGCCGCTCCAGCGCACCGCTTCCCGGGAGAGCAGCGAGGCCAGCGCGAGCGGGCTCATCCGGGCCGTGACGCGCGGGTCGTCGGGGACGAGGATCGCGTCCACGCCCCCCTTCGCGATCGCGGCCAGCGAGCGGAGCAGCGTCCCGGTCTCCCAGCCGCGCGGCGGCGCGGCCTCGACCAGCGTCACGAAGCGCCCCTCGGCGACCTTCCGCGCCAGCTCCGACCGCTCGCGCTCCGGCACCGGGCGGCGCGGCACGATCGCCGGCGCGGCGACCGCGACGCGCGGTGACAGGCCGGCGGAACCGGCGGGGCCCAGCACCTCGCGCATCGCCCGGATGTGCTCGGCCGTCACGCCGCAGCAGCCGCCGACGACGCGCGCGCCGGTCTCGACGAAGCGGCGCACGTAGCGCGCCATGTAGGCGGGCGAGGTCAGGTAGAGCATCCGCCCGTCGACGCTGCGCGGGATCCCGGCGTTGGGCATCGCAGCCAGCGGACGGGTCGTGGTCGCAGCGATCGCTTCGAGCACCGACAGCATCGGCGCCGGCCCGACCGAGCAGTTGATTCCGACCACGTCGGCGCCGGCGGCGTCGAGCTTCTGCCCGAGCCATTCCGGCGGCACCCCCTCCGGGGTCCGTCCCTCCTCGTTGACCGTCATCATCGCGATCACCGGCCGGTCCGAGGCGGCGCGCACGGCGCGCACCGCGGCCTGGATCTCGACCAGGTCGCTGAAGGTCTCGAGGACGAAGAGGTCGACCTCCCCTTCCAGCAACCCCTCGATCTGCTCGTGGAACAGCGCCACCGCCTCGTCGACCGTCGTCGGTCCCCACGGCTCGAGACGGATCCCGAGCGGCCCGATCGCCCCGGCGACCCAGCCGCGGGCACCGGCCGCCCGGCGTGCCGCGCGGGCCCCCTCCCGGTTGATCTCGCGCACCCGGTCGCCGAGGCCGCTCGCCTCGAGGCGGGGCCGGTTGGCGCCGAAGGTGTTGGTCTCGACCGCCTCCGCCCCCGCGAGCAGGAAGGCGCGGTGCACCTCCTCCACCAGCTCGGGGCGGACGAGGTTCAGCTCCTCGTAGCAGCGGTTGAGGAAGACGCCGCGGCCGTACAGCTCGGTTCCGGTCCCGCCGTCGAACAGGACCGGGCGCGCGGCGATCGCGTCGAGGAAGGAGCGCGGCATGGGCGGGAGGATACCCTCAGGCGTGAGCGGGCGTCAGCGAGGGGTCCGCGGGCGGCCGCCGGCAGCGCGCTAGGTAATCGGCGTCGGATCCCAGCAGGTGCGAAGCCCGCGGTCGAGGCCGTCGATCTGCCGCATTTCGTCCGCGCCGAGCTCGAAGTCGAAGACCAGCGCGTTCTCGTGGATCCGCTCGCGCCGGATCGACTTCGGGATGACCGAGGTCCCGCGCTGGATCGCCCAGCGGATCATGACCTGTGCCGTCGACTTTCCGTGGCTCGCCGCGATCGCGGCGAGCGTCGGGTCGGCCAGTCCCTCGCCGTGAGCCAGCGGGGAGTAGGCCGTCAGCACGATCCGGTGCTCGCGGCAGCGGGCGAGCAGATCGTCCTGGGCCAGGAAAGGGTGGAACTCGACCTGGTTGACGGCCGGAGGGACCTCGGCGTGCTGCATCAGTTCGTCGAGGTGGCGCACCGTGTAATTGGAGACGCCGATCGAGCGCGCCCGACCCTCGCGCTTGAACTCCTCGAGCGCCTTCCAGGACTCGAGCCGCCGCCGCTCGACCGGCCAATGGATCAGGAACAGGTCGACGTAGTCGAGGCCGAGCACCACCAGGCTGTCCTCGAAGGCCCGGCGTGCGCGGGCCAGGCCGTGGTCCTGGTTCCACAGCTTGGTGACGACGAAGACCTCCTCGCGCGGCACGCCGCTCTCGCGAAGCGCCTGCCCGACGTCCCCCTCGTTGCCGTAGATCCGCGCGGTGTCGACGTGCCGGTAGCCGAGCTGGAGCGCGTAGCGCACCGCCTCGCGGGTCACCCGCCCCGGCGTCGCCTGCCAGACCCCGAGTCCCAGCACGGGGATCGCGTGGCCGTCGTTGAGCGGGATGCGGGTCTGGAGGGCGCCGAGCACGGGGGGCCTCCGCCGGCGTTCCGCCCGGGAAGCAGGAAGCCCCCGGCCAGCGCCAGGGGCTTCTGCTCCGGGTTGCGGACCGGGCTATTCGAGGACGAGCAGCTCGACCCGGCGGTTCTGGGCCCGACCCTCGCGCGTCTGGTTGCTGGCGATCGGGTTCTTCTGGCCGAACGAGATCGTCGACAGCAGGTTGAGCGGGATCCCGTGCTGGTAGATGTAGTCGCGAACCGCGTCGGCCCGCCTCTGGCCCAGCACGAGGTTGTAGGCCTCGCCGCCGGCCGAGTCGGTGTAGCCCTGGATCTCGACGAAGACCATCCGATCGAACGACTTGACCCGCTCGACGAACTGGTCGAGCACGGCCGCGCCCTGCGGCGTGATGATGAAGCTGTCGGAGCCGAATCGCATGTCGTTGTTGGTCAGCGTCACCTTCCAGATCACCTTGCCGCGCGCGGCGATCGCCGCGGCCTCGGCCTTGGTGAGCGCGTCGGTGCCGACCTGCTTCGCCTGCCCCGCCAGCCCCTCGGTGCGCTGGATCTCGGAGGCCAGCTCGGCGTCCTTCTTGTCGAGGTCCTGGATCTTCTGGCCCTGGTCCTCGACCGTCGTCTGGATCCCGTCCACCCGCGATGTCATCGAGGAGACGGTCGTCTCGAACTTCTTGTTGGACACGCAGCCCACCGTGAGCAGGGCGAGGCCTGCGGCGAGCAGCAGCCGGTGCTTCATGGTTCCTTCCTCCGTCGTACGATCGACCGCACCTCGGGCATGACGCGCGGCCAGCCGGCCCCCGCCGAGGCGGGGTTGGGCCCTTGACCGGTCGGGAGTATATCCGCGGGCGGTCCCGGGCGGTAACCGAACGGGTGCGAACAGCTGGCAGCCGCCGGGCCGGGTGTCCGCGGAGGCCCGCGATTGGCGGGATCTGCCGCTTGCCCGTACCTTCCTGTCGCTGGAAGATTCCAGCCTTATAAGTGGAAGAGTACAAACCGGTTAGCTTGCGAGGTGGGGCTCGGATCATGCCTTCGGTCCTGCTATCCGTTGCGGCCCGGATCGTGCTTCCCCTGTTCGGGGTGGTGCCCGCGGTCTTTGGCGCGCCGGCCGAGGGCCGGGCCCGGCCCGGCGCCGGTCCTCCAGATCGACATCCGGACCGATCTCGGCCGCTCCGGCTGGAACTCGACCCCGCAGCGGCCCCGGAGACGGTCTCGCGCTTCCTGGCCCGCGCGGGGCTGACGCCGGCCCCTGCAGGGGTGGCCCGCGTCTTCCCCTACGCCGGCTCCTGGGTCTGCGAGCTGCGCGCCCACGGGCTGGTCGTCTTCGGGTGCGCCCCGTACGAGCTGGCCGCGCCGAAGCCGAAGGCCCCCGGCATCGAGCCGCCGACCCCGGACGAGATCGACGGTGCCGCCCTTGGACTCGGCCAGCGGCCGATCGGCGACGTCGCGCAGCGGGACTGGCTCTGGCAGTCGGAGATCTTCCCGCGCTACGTCGCGCTCCGCGAGAAGGGGCGACCGGTCCCGCCGGGGCTCGCGGCGCTGGTGACGGCCGTCGAGACGGAGGGTGTCGGAGCGACGGCGCGGCTGGACGGGACGACCCGCCTGGCCTACCTCGAGGCCCTCGGGTATCGCTACACGCCCGGCCGCTCCGCGCACCGCGTCGAGCGCGGCGCCGTGCTCACCGCGAACCTGTACCCCGGCGAAGCGGACGAACGGTTCGTCATCGCCCTGGCTCCCATTCCCGACCGGGACGGTCGCGGCACGGTCTTCGGCCGCGTCGTCGACGGTTGGGACACGCTGGCCGCGATCGAGAACGCCCCCGTCGAGAAGGGACACCGGCCGCTGTCCCCGCTCCGGATCCTGGACGTCACCCGTGCCGCCCCGCCCGGCGGCGAGAGGAACGAATCGCAATGAATGGCCCCTTCCGCCGTGTTCCCCTGTCCGCGGGCCTCGCGCTCTGCGCCGCCCTCGCTGCCGGCACCTTCCCCGCCCACGCGGCCGCGCCGGTCGCGCGCGTCGAGCGCGGACCGGCCGCCGTGCCGGACGGCGTGATCGATCCCGCGACGTTGCCGGTCTACGTCGCAGAATTGCCCGCCGGCCCCCGCGTGCCGCGGCTGATCCCGAACGTCTTCCCGACCCCGGGCGAGATCCCGGCGGGAGGTCCGGGGGCCGGGCTGTTCCCGGCGCCGACCGGCCCGGGCATCACCCTCGTCACCGACGAGGCGGTAAACGGCCCGATGACGCTCGGCACCGACGCCCCCCCGGCGATCGACCGGCGGTTCGACGGCCCCTTCGACGGCGGCGTCGCCCCGCCCGACGCCGTCCTGGCGGTCGGCCGGAACCACGCCGTCTCGCTGATCAACCTGCTGATCGCGACCTACGACAAGACCGGAGTCCTCAAGCAGGGTCCGTTCACGCTTCGCTCGTTCTTCGGCATCCCGGCCGGCTGGAGCGACTTCGACCCGCTCGCCGTGTACGACCCCTACTCCGACCGCTACATCGTCGCGGTCCTGACCGACAACGGCTCGGCCTCGGACGCGCGGATCTACATCGCCTTCTCGCAGACCGGCGACGCGACCGGCGTCTGGAACAAGTACTGGATCGACGCCGACCGCGCCCAGCCCAACATCTGGGCCGACTACGGCTCGATCGGCCTCGACCGGAACGCCGTCTACCTGACCGCGAACATGTTCAACCGCTCGGGCGGATTCTCGAACGTCACGCTGTTCATCTACGACAAGGAGGACGGCTACGCGGGCCGGCCTCTCGACAACACCCACCTGGTCGACGTGCGAACCGCCGGCAACGGGTCTCCGTTCCGGCTGCGGCCGGCCTTCATCGGCGAGGTCGTACCGGGCGATGCCTACTACCTCGCCCACACCGACAGCAGCTTCGGCAGCTCGATGAATCTCTTCAAGCTGACCGGGGACCGGTTCGCGTCGCCGGCCCTCGCGGCCAGCGTGGTATCGCTCCCGAGCACCTACTTCCCGACGGGGAACGCGCGGCAGCCGGGCACCGGCGGCGGCGTGGCGACGCTCGGCGCGAACCTCTGGAACGTCTACTACCGCAATGGAAGGCTCTGGACCGCGATGTCGATCGGCGGCTCGAGCGGCCTCGCCGCGTGGGTCCACCGGATCAACGTCGCCGCCGAGCCGTTCACGCGCGAACAGACCTACCAGGTCGAGGCCGCCAGCGCCGACCTGTACTTCCCGTACGTGATTCCCGACGTCGAGGACAACGACTTCGCGATCTTCTCCGCCTACTCTTCCGCCACCGTCTACGCCAGCGGCCGTTACACCAACGTCTCGGCCGCCGGCACCGTGCGCTACACCGAGAACATGGCGACCGGGACGGTACGCAACGACTCGGGACGCCACGGCGACTATTTCGCCGTCGGAACCGATCCGAAGGATCCGAACCGCCTCTGGGGCATCGTCCAGTACCAGAAGAACAGCACCTTCTCCGGCAACTCGATCATCGCGTCGGTGCGCTTCGAGGACGTGCCGGTCCCGTCCGGGCCGCCGCCCGTGCCGGACGGCAAGGTGATCGCCGGCACGCCGGTCAGGGTGCAGCGCGCGGGCGGGAACGTGACGGTCACGTGGGACGCCACGAAGTGCCCGCCGGGCGGCAATCACCTCGTCTGGTACGACCTGGCGACGATCGCCTCCTACACGATCCGGCAGACGACGTGCGGCGTCGGGACCTCCGGGGCGTGGACCGGACCGGCCCCGGTCGGGAACGTCGGCGTGCTCGTCGTCAGCGACGACGCCGTCAACACCGAGGGCTCGTACGGCTCGAACAGCCTGGGCCAGGAGCGGCCGTCGAGCACCACCGCCTGCGGGATCACCGCGAAGAGCACCGGCGGCACCTGCCCCTGACCCGCCGCCTGCGGGCCGGCACGGAGGCCGGCCCCTGCGGCTATGATCGAGCCATGCGCGCGATGGTGCTCGAGCGCGCGGGCCAGCCGCTCGTGCCGCAGGACCTCCCGGAGCCGGTCCCCGGGCCGGGCGAGGTGCTGCTCGATGTCCTCGCCTGCGGCATCTGCCGCACCGACCTGCACGTCGTCGACGGCGAGCTGAAGCGGCCGAAGCTGCCCCTCGTGCCCGGCCACCAGGTCGTGGGGCGGGTGCGCGCGACCGGCTCCGGGGTGACCGGTCTGGCCGTGGGGGACCGCGTCGGCGTCCCCTGGCTCGGCTGGACCTGCGGGACCTGTCCCGCCTGCGCCCGCGGCCGCGAGAATCTCTGCCCCGCCGCCCGTTTCACCGGCTACGACCGCGACGGCGGCTTCGCCGAGCGCTGCCTCGCCGACGCGCGCTACTGCTTCCCGGTCCCGGCGGGCTATCCCGACCGCCAGGCGGCCCCCCTGCTGTGCGCGGGCCTGATCGGCTATCGCGCGCTCTCGATGGCCGGCGACGCAGCGCTGCTCGGGCTCTACGGCTTCGGCGCCGCGGCGCACATCGTGATCCAGCTCGCGCGGCACCAGGGGCGGCGCGTCTTCGCCTTCACCCGGCGCGACGACCTGGCCGCGCAGCGCTTCGCCCGTGCGCTGGGAGCGGAGTGGGCCGGCGCGAGCGAGGACGCGCCGCCGGAGCCGCTCGACGCGGCGCTGCTGTTCGCGCCGGTCGGTGCGCTCGTGCCGCTCGCGCTGCGCGCGGTCGCACCCGGCGGCACCGTCGTCTGCGCCGGGATCTACATGAGCGACATCCCGTCCTTCCCGTACGCCGCGCTGTGGGGCGAGCGCCGGATCGTGTCGGTCGCCAACCTCACGCGGCGCGACGGCGAGGAGTTCCTGGCGCTCGCGCCGACCGTCCCGGTGCGGACCGAAGTGACGGCCTTCCCGCTCGCCGCGGCCAACGAGGCGCTGGCCGCGCTGCGCGACGGGCGCCTCGTCGGAGCCGGCGTGCTGGAGCCCTGAGGCCCGGCTCTACTCGTAGCCCTGCCGGGCCAGGACCTCGAGCCCCTTGCGATTGACCTCGACCTGGATCGGGCGGTAGGTGCCGTTCGGCGGCCGCAGCGGCTTGAACCCCAGCCAGTACTGGTGCCGCAGGTCCTTGCGGATGGCGACCGCCGCCTTGTCGGTCTCGAAGAAGTCCTTGGCCAGGAAGAAGCGGCCGCCGGTCAGGCGCGCGATCTCGCGCAGCGGCCGCAGCGGCGTGGCCTGGGCCCGCTTCTCCTGGATCGCGCGGTCCTCGCCGACCAGCGCGACGACGTAGATCGGGACCCCGATCGAGCGTGCCGCGCGGACCGCGTCGGCTTTCTCCTTCTCGCTCGAGTTGTCGAGACCGTCGGTGACGAGCACGATCGCCTGCCGCTCCCCGGGCGCCGGCGGCAGCTGGGCCGCCGCTTCGTAGAGCGCATCGATGATCGCGGTCCGCCCCTCGCGCCGGAGCGCGACGGCGGTGTCGAGCAGCGAGAACGGCTCCTCGGTCCAGTCACCGTGCTGCTGCACGCCGTCCGCCGCGAACGAGAGCATCTTCAGCCTGTCGCCGCTCCGGAACTTCCAGAACAGCGTCTCGAGCGCGTCGCGCGTCCGCTGCTTCTGCAGCGGGGTGCCCATCGAGCCCGAGGTGTCGAGCAGCAGGACGATCCGCGCAGGCCGGTCGGTCTCCTCCGAGAACCACGCGAGCGGGCGCGCGCGTCCCTCCTCGAGGACCCGGAAGTTCCGGGCCTTGAGGCCGCGGACCGGCCGGCCGCGCCTGTCGACCACCACCGACGCCAGCATGACCATCGAGACGTCGACCTGCTCGGTCGGCAGGCCGTCCATCACCTCCGCCAGCTCCGCGTCGGTGAGCGGCGGGCCGCCGGCGTTGACGCGATCGAGCAGCGCCCGGGCGCGCTGCGTCCTGTCGACGGCCGGGGCGGAGGGAGCGGGAGCGGGAACGGGAGCGGGAGCCGGCCGCGCCGGGGTCTCCGGCGCGGCGGGCACACCCGTGACGAGGCTGGCGAGGAGAACGGGGAGCGCCAGGAACCGGGACACCGCGGACGCCCGCCGGGCGATGAGGGTCACTGATACATCCGCTCCACGAGGTGCCGGAAGCGATCGATGATGGCCCGGCGCCGGATCTTCTTGGTCGGCGTCAGCAGGCCGTTCTCTTCGCTCGGCTCCTCGTGCAGGAACTCGAACTGCCGGGCCTTCTCGAACACCGCGAGATTGGCCTGGTGGCGGTTGATCTCCTGCTGGAAAAGCTGCCGCACCTCGGGCCGGGCGAGCAGCGCACCGCGATCGTCGACGGGCAGGTTCTTCTCCCGGGCCCAGGCGACGACCGCGTCGAAATTGGGGACGATCAGCGCGCCGACCGAGGGCCGCTCGTCGCCGACCGCGACCACCTGCGCGATGTACGGGCTGCGCTCGAGCGCCTCCTCGATCGCGCGGGGCGCGATGTTCTTGCCGGTCGAGAGGACCATGATCTCCTTCTTCCGGCCGGTGATCTTCAGGAACCCGTCCTTGTCGAAGGCACCGAGGTCGCCGGTGTGGAACCAGCCGTTACGCAGGACCTCCTCCGTCTCGAGCGGCTTGTTGAGGTAGCCGGTCATGACGTTCGGGCCGCGGGACAGGATCTCGCCGTCGCCGGCGATCCTGATCTCGACGCCCGGAATCGGCTTGCCGACGCTGCCGACGCGCACCGCACCCGGGAAGTTGACGGCCAGGACGGGCGCGGTCTCGGTCAGGCCGTAGCCCTCGTAGACCGGTATCCCCAGCCCCCAGAAGAAGCGCGCCACCGACGGCGACAGCGCGGCCCCGCCGGAGATCAGGAATCGGACCCGGCCGCCCAGCTTCTCCCGGACCTTGCCCGCGATCAGCCGCTCCGCGAGCCCGTAGGAGAGGGCCGCGACCCCGCGCGGCCGGTGCCCGGCCAGAAACGCGTCGGCCGCGGCGTCCACCGCGGCGAGCGCCCGGCCGCCGATGAACTTCTTGAGCCCCGTCTGCTGTTCGACCCCCTCCGTCACCTTCTGCGCGACGCGCTCGAGCAGGCGCGGCACGGTGACGAAGACGTTGGGCCGCACCTCCACCAGCGAATCGGCCACCCGCTCGAGGCTGCGCACGTAGGCGATGCCGATTCCCATCTCGAGGAAGGCGTACTGCACCATCCGCTCCAACACGTGCGAAAGCGGGAGGAACGACAGCGCCAGGTCGCCCTGCTCGAACTGGAAGGTGTGGATCGAGGCGTCGACGTTGGAGGCGATGTTGGCGTGCGTCAGCATCACCCCCTTGGGGATCCCGGTCGTCCCGGAGGTGTAGATGATCGTCGCCAGGTTCCCGGGGCTGAGGCCGGCCAGCCGCTCTTCGATCAGGCCGGGATGCGCCAGGAGGTGGGCGGCGCCGCGCTCGCGCAGCGCGCTGAAGTGGAGGACCCCCTCGGCTTCGGTGTCCATCCCGGCCACGTGCTCGATGGCGCTGTCGCGCCGGACGCTGTTGATCTTGGTGGCCTGATCGGTGGTCGAGACGATCGCGATCCGGGCGCCGCTGTCGCGCAGCAGGTACCGGACCTGTTCCGCGGGCAGGGTCGGGTAGACCGGGACGGTGATCCCCCCGGCGAACTGGATCCCGAGGTCGGACATGATCCACTCGGGGCGGTTCTCCGAGACCAGGGCGACCCGCTCGCCGGCCTGCAGGCCGAGCGCCACGAGCCCGGCGGCGATCTCCCGCACCTGGGCCAGGGCGTCCTGGGAGGAGATCCACTCCCAGCCGCCGGACCGGCGCGCCCCGAAGAGGTCGGGGCGTCCCTTCTCGCGCACGGCCGAGAGGAAAAGGGCGGGGAGATTCGATCGCGGCGGCATCGGGTGGGGGCTCCTTCGAGCTGGCGCGCGCCGAGGCTTGCGGCGACGAGAGATTAGCAGACCCGGGCGCACCGGGACCCTGCCGGGGGCGGAGGGTATACTCCGAAAACGGCGATGAATCGGTCCTTCACTTACTTTTCGGTTGTGTTCGCCGGGCTGGTCCTGGCGGCCTCGGCGGCGGGAACCGCGCGCGCCGCAAAGCCTCCCGCGCCCTCCAGGGCGGACCGGGAGGCCGCGGCCAAGGTCGCGAAGGACCTGGAGTTCGCGACGGAGATGGTCCGCAAGGGGCTCTGGCGCGAGGCCCTGTTCCGCTGGGAACGCGTCCTGGTCCAGCGCCCCGACGATCCGCGCCTGCTGAACAACATCGCGGTCGCCCGCGAGGCGCTCGGCGATCGCGAGGGGGCACGCCAGGCGTACGAGCGCGCCCTCGTGCTGTCGACCGAGCGGCCGATCGACGACAACTTCATCTACTTCCGGCGCGTCGATCCGGCGCCGGAGCCGGCCGCACCGGGGGACGCCGCCGCACCGTCACCCGCCCCCGTGGACCCGGGCGTCACGCCGCCCGCGGCGCCGGACCCGGCCCCGGACCCGGCGAGAGACGGTTCGGGGAGGCGCCCGTGATCACGCGCAGGAGCGCCGCCGCCGCCGCGCGCGCCGCGCTTTCCGTGCTGATCCCCTGCGTGGCCGCCGGTGCGCTCCTCCAGGCCCCGCCGGCCGTCGCCGGCCGCTGGGAGGAGGTCGCGCTCGAGGTCTCGGTTCCGCCCCGGATCGAGACCTCCCCGGGCGAGACCGTGCTGGTGGCGATGTTCCGCGCCAACGACCACGAGCGGATCGACATCGGGCTGGAGATGGCGCGCTGGGTGCGCCGCGAGATCGCGCGCAGCACCGACCTCAAGGTGCTCGACGTCCCGCCGCCCGCGATCCCCGAGCAGCGCCCCGAGAAGCTGGCCGTCAACGACGTCTTCTGGAAGCGCCTGGGTGAGGACTTCCGCGCCGACATCATCGTCTCCGGCGTCGTCGAGTTCTTCGTCGAGGACCAGTCGGGCTTCGTGACCAGGGACGTCGAGGACCCGGTCACGCTGCAGACCACGCGCCGCACGGTCTACCTCGAGCGCCGCGGCTTCAAGCTGAAGGTCGAACTGTTCGTCCTCAAGGGAGACAACGGCGCCCTCCTCCTGTCCGACTCCTGGAGCGAGGAGCGGGTGCTCGACGGCACCTCGGCCGAAGACCTGCAGATGTTCTACGACAGTCTCGAGATGGCGAAGGACGACCAGCGCGCGGTCTTCGTGCCCATGACGGTGAGAGAGCCGCGCTACCTCTGGCTGGAGTGACGATGAGAAGGTCTCCGATTCTCGTTTTCGGCCTCCTGGTGGCCGGCCTGGCCGGCCTGGCCGGCGCGCCGCCCGCGTGGGCGCAGTTCGGCCGCAACAAGGTGACCTACGGCGACTTCAAGTGGAAGGTCTACGCCTCGCCCCACTTCGACATCTACTACTACTTCGATGACGACCGCCTGCTGCAGCAGCTCGTCTCCGAGGCCGAGAGCGCCTACCTCCAGGTCTCGGGGACGCTCGACCACGAGCTGCGGATCCGGATCCCGCTGATCCTCTACCGCAACCACGCCGATTTCGAGCAGACGAACATCACGCTCGCGGAACTGCCCGAGGGAGTGGGGGCCTTCGCCGAGCCGATCCAGAACCGGATGGTCGTCCCGATCGACGAGCCGTCCGACAAGCGGTTCGCGCTGCTCAAGCACGAGCTGACCCACATCTTCGAGTTCGACATCCTGTACGGCGGGTCGCTGCGACGGGCGCTGCGCGGCAATGCGCCGCTCTGGCTGATGGAAGGCCTCGCCAGCTACGTCGGCGACGACGAGGACAGCTTCGACCAGATGGTCATCCGCGACGCGGTCGTGAACAACATCGTGCCCCCGATCGCGGCGCTGAACGTCCTGACCTTCCTGACCTATCGTTACGGGAACGCGGTCTTCTCCTACATCGAGGACAAGTACGGCGCCGAGGGCGTGCGCACGTTCCTGTTCGAGTTCCGGAAGCAGCTCGTCGGCGGCAACGTCGAGAAGGCGTTCAAGGACGCCTTCGGGCTCGATCTCGACCAGTTCGACCGCGAGTTCGCGCGCTGGCTCCGTCAGCGGTACCTGCCGATCCTGACCAGCAAGCGCGCGCCGGTCGAGTACGGCCCGGAGATCGGCGTCACCAAGCCGGGGCGCTACACCTTCTCCCCGGCCCTGAGCCCGAGCGGAGAGCTGATCGCCGCACTCGCGACACCCGCGATGGAGCTGGACGCGGTCGTGCTGTCGGCGAAGGACGGCAAGCTGGTCCGGAACCTGACCAAGGGGTTCACGACCCGCTTCGAGGACATCATCGCCGGAGCCTTCGAGGCCAAGCGCGACATCACCTGGTCGCCGGACGGGGACCGCGTGGCGTTCTTCGTGCGGCGCGAGAACGACCGCCCGCTGATGATCTTCGACGTGACCAACGGCCGGATCGAAGACCGGATCAAGTTCGCGTCGATCACCAACGAGAACTCGCCCGCGTTCTCCCCGGACGGGAAGTGGATCGCGTTCTCCGGCAACCGGGACGGGGTCTGGGACATCTTCCTGTACAACCTCGAAACGAAGGAGCTGGTCAACGCGACCGAGGACGAGTATTACGACCTCAACCCGTCGTGGTCCCCGGACGGCAAGTCGGTGCTCTACAACCGCCGGATCGGCGAGTTCCCGAAGATCTTCATGGTCGAGGTGGGTGCCCCCGAGCGCAAGACCCAGCTGACCGCGGGCGCCGCTTCGGACGTGCAGCCCACCTGGTCGCGCGACGGCAAGACGATCTACTTCAGCTCCGACCGCGGCCTCTACGGCGTCTACAACCTGCACCGGCTCGATCTCGCGACCGGCGGGATCGAGCGGCTGACCGACCTGGTCGGCGGCGCCTTCGGTCCGGTCGAGCTGCTTCCCGATCCGGACCGGATCCCCCAGCTCGCGTACGCGGCGTTCGACGGCGGGACCTTCCGCGTCTACCGGATGAAGCTGGCGGGCCCGGCCGTCGAGGCCGCGATCGAAGTCGGGCGCAAGGAGCCGCAGACCTCGCCCCACGCGCCGTCCCGCAGGAAGGCGCGGAACGGAGGCGAGCGACCCGTCACCCCCGCCCCCGCGCGGCCGCAGTCGTCGCTGCGGCCGTCGCGCCCGGCATCGGGCGTGATGCCGGCCTCGCTCGATTGGCAGGTGGAGCCTGCGCTCCCGGAATCGCCGCCGCCCCCGCCCCTGCCCGCGAACCAGGAGCCCCCCGGCGACCTCCTGCGGCAGGACGAAGGCGACAACGACCTCGAGCCCTTCACCCCGCCGCTCGATCTCACGCTCGACCCGGACAAGAAGGAGAAGTACCGGGCCAAGTGGGACATCGAGATGCCCGACCTCTTCGTCGGCGTCACCAACAGCGGCGAGTTCCTGACCAACTTCGTCTTCAACTTCTCCGACCTCCTGGGCGACCAGCGGGTGACCTTCGTGGCCGCGTCGGTGACGCAGTACACCAACTTCGACCTCGCCTACTACAACCTCGGCGGCCGGTGGGACTGGGGCGCCCGGCTGTTCGACTACCGCGACTTCTACGTCGCGAGCACCGGCTTCCAGACCGAGGCGATCAACCAGCGGCAGCGCTACACGGCGGTCTCGGGGTTCGCCCAGTACCCGTTCAATCGCTACCTGCGGTTCGAAACGACCCTCGGCTACGCGCAGCGCCGCTACGACCAGCCGTTCTTCAACCCCAACACCGGACAGACCGAGTTCGCGACCTCGGCCTCCGACTTCCCGTACCTCTCGGTGGGACTGGTCTACGACTCGGTGCGCTACCAGTACTTCGGGCCCTACCAGGGGAAGCAGGCCTCGCTCACCGTGACCGGCGTTACCTTCACCGGCGGCGACGACCAGGGCGAGGACGTGATCCAGTACTCGCTCGACACCCGCTTCTACCAGGGGATCACGCAGCGCAGCCTGCTCGCCCTGCGGCTGATCGGCCTGTTCCAGACCGGCAACGCGGGAACGCTCTTCGCGATCGGCGGAATCAACGAGATCCGCGGCTACGAGTACAACCAGTTCTTCGGCAACAACTACATCCTGGCCAACCTCGAGCTGCGCTTTCCGCTGCTCGACTCGATGCGGCTCCCGTTCGGCCTCAACCTGGCCCCGGTGCGCGGGTTCCTCTTCATCGACTTCGGCACGACATGGTTCGGCGACCAGGACTACGTCGTCTTCGACGAAGAGACGGGGCTGCCGACCGGCATCGCAAACGGCAAGGCAACCTACTCGAACAAGCTCGGAACCTTCCGCCAGTACCAGGCCACGCTCGACGGCCAGTGGAAGGACTACCACGGCTCGGCGGGGGCCGGCTTCACCGTGCCCGTCCTCGGCCTGCCGATGACGTGGGCCTTCAGCCGGGTCTACAACGGCGACGGCTTCGATCCCCTCAGCGGGTCGTTCTACATCATCATCAACTGGTAGCGGCGTGGCCGGGCTCCTGCTCTTCCTGCTCGGGTCCGCGGCGGGGCTCGCTCTCGCGCAGACGCTCCGGCCCGGATCCCTGTCGCTGCGGCTGCTGTTCGGCGCGGCGTGGGGGCTGGCCCTCGTCGTCGGCGCGATGATCGCGGCGGGTGCGCTCGGCCTGCTCCGTCCGCTGCCGGTCGCGGCCGCGGTGATCGCCGGCGCCGGCGCGGTGGCGGGGGCGGCGCTGCTGATCGCGTCGCGCACCAGCCGGCCGGCCGGCCGCCGGCTCGCCGCCGGCGTGGGTCACGACCTGCGCGCTTCGCTCCGCGCCGCCGCGCTGCTGCGTCACCCCGAACTGGCGGCACTGGCGCTCCTGGCCGCGGTCGCCTGGGCCTGGGCGGGCGCGGCCGCGTACTGGCTGCCGCCCCGCAGCGTGGACGATCTCGCGCACCACCTGACGCCCGTCTTCGAGGCCGCGGCGCGCGGGCGGTTCGCGCTGCTCCCGCTCGACCTGCACCCGTGGTACGCCTACCCGCTCAACGCCGACCTGCTGTCGCTCTGGCCCGCATTGCTCTCCGGATCGATCCGCTGGTGCGACGGCGCGCAGCTGGTGACCGGACCGCTGGCCGTGCTCGCAGCCTTCGCGATCGCGCGGCTGGCGGGGGCCTCGGCCCGGGCCGCTGCCGCGCCGGCGCTGGCGCTGATGCTGACGCCGGTCTTCGCCCGCCAGGCCGCCTCGGCCTACACGGACGTCACGCTCGCGGCGTTCTTCGGGATCGCGGCCGCCGGGGCACTGGCGGCGGCTTCGGGCGGCGGCGTGGGCGCGCTCCTGCTCTTCGGCCTCGGCGCGGGCCTCCTGGCCGGGACCAAGTACCACGTCCTGTTCGCGATCGCGCTGCTGCTGCCCCTGGTGGCGGCGTCCGTGCGGGGCGCCGCCGGCGCCGGCGGACGGGCGCGCGCGCTGCTCGCGGCCGGTCTCCCGGCGGTGCTCCTCGGAGCGTTCTTCTACGCCCGCAACCTCGCCGCGCTCGGAAACCCGTTCTACCCGTACTCCGCCGGTCTCGGACCGTGGACGCTGTTCCCGGGCGCGCTCCCGGCCGGCAGCGGCCTCGCCGGGAGCGCGCCCTTCTTCACCCTCGCCGTCACGCACCCCGGCCGGCTCGCGGCGCTGTTCTTCGGCGACATCGGTGCCGGCAGCCCCGATGGAGGGCTCGGCCCGCTGGTCTGGGGCGCGACGATTCCGCTCGGGCTGGCGGCACTCGCCGCCGGGGTCCGCTCCGCCATCGCCGGCCGGGCGCTTGCGCCGCTGGCGTTCCCGCTGGCGTTCCTCGCCGGGCTCGTGCCGTACCTCGCCAGCCACGCTCTCACCTACTCCGTGACGACGCGGTTCCTCCTGCTGGCCGCCGTCGCGGGCGCCGCGTTCGTCGCGCGGGGGCTCGATCGCCTGGCGGCCGCGCCCGCGGCGGTCGCGGCCGCCCGGGCCGGAATGGTCGCGGTATCGGCGCTCTCGTTGCTCCCGCTCGGCGGACAGGAGACGCGCCTCGAGAACAAGCAGCGGATGCGCGTCGGCGCCGCGGCCGCGCTGGCGGGAGCCTACGCCTCGCCGTGGCGCGCCGTGCTCGATGCGGAGTACGGCGTAGGACGCACCGCGCCGGCGTGGGACCTGCTCGACCTGCTCGCGGTGCCGCCGGGCAAGCCGCCGATCCCGTTCTGGGTCTACGTCACCGGCCGCTACCCGGCGCCGGCCTACGGCTCGCGCCTCACCGGCCGGGTCTGGAACAGCGGCGACCCTGCGCGACCGGCCGCCCCGGATGCCTTGCTGTACTACCTCACACCCGAGCGCCGCGCGGACCTGATCGAGTACAGCGGCGGCCGCGACTTTCCGCTCGAGGAGGTGGCGCAGGACCCGGAGCGGTACGAGCTGGCGCTGGCCACGCCCTACGTGCTGGTCTACCTCGACCGCGCGCGGCTCGTCCCCGGACGGGAGGAGCGCGAACGCCTGGCGGTGTACTACGAGAAGGTGCTCGCGCCCTGGGTGGCGGCGGCGCGGACGCTCGATGCCCGGCCGGAGCGCGGCGTCATCCTCGCCCCCGGCGTGATCGGCTTCGGCCTGAAGGCGCTCGAACTCCGCGGCGAGCTGCACGCGCGCGTCGTTCCGGCGCGGAGCGAGGACCTGAACGAGCTGGCCGCGCACTTCGCCGCGAACGGCCCGGTCCACGTGCTCGCCGAGGCGGGGACGCTGAACTACCCCGTGATCGGCAGGCTGAGGGACGGGGAGCGCGAGCTGCTGCTCCACCTCGTGGCGGAGGGAGCGCCATGAGCCGGCTCCGCGACGGGCAGGCGCGAGCCGCGGTCCCGCCCCCGACGGCTGGTGTGGCATCGTCCGGCGCCCGGATCGGAGCGGCCCTGGGCCTCGCGGCCGGCTTCGCGGCCTTCGCGATCGCGCTGCCCCTCGGAGAGACCTCCTACCTCTTCCCCGGCTCCGGGAGCTACCCGCTCTTCGAGTCCGCGACGGCGCGGGCCGCGCTGACCTGGATCCTCGGCTCCGCGCTGGGCCTCGCAGCCGGGGCGGCGGTCGGCACCGCGGCAGCGCGCGCACTGGCGACGGAACGCGGCGAGCGGGCCGCGACGGCCGCGCTCGGGGTCTACGCGCTCGCGCTGCGCGGGGCCTGGGGGTACGCGGGTCCGCTCCCCGCCGAGCCCGAGCGCGCGGCGGCCGCGCTCCCCGCGCTGTCGCTCATCCTCCCGGTCGCCGTGGCGGCGGCAGCGATCGGCCTGCTGTGGTGGCTTTCCGGCCGGCGTCGTCCCGCGGGCGAGACGGTCCCGTGGCTCGCGGCGCACGCCGTGTTCTCGCTCACCGCGGCGGCGCTGGCGGCGCAGGCTGCGTACTACGCCTCCCGCACGGGGGATTTCTTCTCCGGGCTGCTCGAGCTGCTGACGGCGCCGTTCTGAGGAACGCGTCTCAGGCCCACGCTCTCCGCCCGGCCGCGAGCGCTGCCGCCGCCGCTCCCGCCAGCCCGCCGAAGAGCACGAGCGCGAGCGACTCGCCCGTCGACAGCCCGTGCGCGAAGAGCGTGTCGGAGAGCCCGGCGAGCGGGCTCGCGGCCGACGTCCCGTACGCGACCTGGCGCGTGATCGAGGCCGCGAAGACGCCGGCCAGCGCACCCGCGACGCCGAGCATCGCTCCCCCGACGAGCACGGGGCCCGTAACCAGCGCGTTCGGCGCGCCGACGATCCGCAGGAGCGTCACCTCGTCCCGCTTGTCGTCGAGCGCCAGGCGGACCACGCTCCCCACCGTCACGAGCGCCGACAGGAGCAGCACCGCGGCACCCACCAGCGCGAAGCGGGACAGCGCGCCGCCAAGCCGCGACAGCGCCACGAGCCAGTCGCGGTCGTAGCGCACCGACTCGGTCACCGGGCTCGACTTCGCGGCCTCCACGATCTTCCCGACCAGCGCCGGGTCGGCCCCTTCCGGCTGCACCCGCAGTGAGCCGGGGAACGGGTTGCCGCCGAGCAGGTCGCGCACGTCGCCGAGGTCCGGGTAGAGCGCGCGGAACTCCGCGAGGGCCCGCTCGGGGGTGACGCGCTCGACCCGCCGCACGCCGCCCGCGGCCTTGACGTGCTCGGCAAGAGCGTCGACCGCCGCCGGCTCCGCGCCGTCGCGGACGTAGACCTCGACGACCGCCTGCTCGGCAAGCCGCTCGTAGGTCCCGCGGATCCCGTGGTTCAGCGACCAGAACGCGGCGACGAGGAAGATCGCGACCGCCATCGCCAGCACCGAGAGCAGGCTCGCCAGCGGCCGTCGCCCGATGTCGGCTCCGGCGACGCGCACGACCTCGGCCGCGGTCCGGGCTCCCGACGTCATTGCGGCGCCTCGTCGCGCACGAGCCGTCCGGCCTGCAGCGTGAGGACCCGCACCTTGGCGCGCTCGATCAGCATCCGGTCGTGGGTCGCGAGCAGCACGCACGTTCCACGGGCGTGGATCTCGCGGAACAGCGCGAGGATCTCGAACGAGCGCTCCGGGTCCAGGTTTCCGGTCGGCTCGTCGGCCAGCAGCAGCCGCGGCTCGGGGGCCAGGGCGCGCGCGATCGCGATCCGCTGCTGCTCGCCGCCCGACAGCGTCTCGGGCAGGTCGTTCGCGCGGTGCGCCAGCCCGACCCACTCCAGCACGCGCCGCGTCCGCTCGCGCCGGCGCGCGGCGGGCCAGGCCAGCGCGCGCAGCACGAAGCTGATGTTCTCCTCGATCGTGCGGTGGCGCAGCAGGCGGAAATCCTGGAACACGACGCCGATCGAGCGACGCATCAGCGGGATCTCGCCGCGCCGGATCCTCGCCAGGTCGCGGCCGGCGACGACGACGCGCCCGCTCGTCGGCAGCAGCTCGCGCGTGATCATCGAGAGCAGCGTCGATTTCCCCGCACCCGAGGGGCCGGTCACGACGACCATTTCCGACGCCGCCACCGAGAAGGACACGTCCTTCAGGGCGGCCTGCGGCGGCCGGTAGATCATCGACGCCTGGTCGAAGTGGATCACGCGGGGTTCACCGGGGGAGGAAGGGGGGGCGGTTCCTCTTCGTAGTCTACCGTCTCCTGCCGCTCCCGTTCGCCCCACTCCGCCATCCGCCGCCGACGACGCACCCGCCCGATCACGACCGCGACGAACCCCAGGAAGCCCAGCAGGCCGTTGAAGGAGAGCGCGGCCCAGAAGGCCGGGCGCACCAGGTAGCGCCAGCGGGCCTCGCGGTACCAGAGCGAGGCGAGGACCTCCGGTTCGAGGCCGTAGGCGATCGTGAAGGCGCGGTTGAACGGCTCCCCGGCGCGAAGTCGCGTGACGAGCCGGCGCACCGCGCCGGGGGGGCGGTCCGCTCGGCCATCGTGACCATCGAGAGCGCCTGGGCGTAGGCCGCGCGCGCGTCGGCCTCGCCCGCCGGCCAGTCGTCCTCCAGCGCGAGCAGCGGCAGCGGCCGGCTCCAGGCCATGGACCACCCCAGCTGCAGCGCGTCCTCGAGCGACGTCGCGCGCTCCGACGACAGCGCCAGCCCCTCGTGGTACCAGCGGGGGATCCGCGCGCCAGGCGGGACGCTGGCTTCGAGCAGCACGTGCGTCACCTCGTGCGCCAGCAGGCCGTTCGTGTCGCGATGGGGGTAGGACGCCGCCTCGCGCACGAAGAGCACGATCCTCCCGCTCGACGCCTCGGCGATCCCGGCCGCCCAGGGTGGGACGCCGCTGAGGCCGAGGCGCTGTTCGTCGGCACGGGACCGCGGCGGGTCGCCGGTCACGACGATCAGCAGCTCCGGCGGCGGCGGCAGGTCGAGCCGCGCGGCGACCTGCGCCACGACGGCCGGCGCGGTGCGCGCGATCTGCCGGGAGACGGCCTCCCACGCCGGCGCGGCGGCGACGACACGCACCGCCGGGAGCGGGCGGTCCTCGGGGACGCCGAGCGGACCCTCGGGAGGGGCGGCCGGCGCGGCCGGGGCGAGCAGCAGGGCCAGCGCGGCGAGTGCCACCCGAACCGGGAACGACGGGGCCGTCACGAAGGTCTCACCCGAGCAGGCGTGCGAGCCATTCGTTCACGAGGCCGGGATGGGCCTGCCCGGACGAGCGCTTCATCACCTCGCCGACGAAGAAGCCGAGCAGGCCGCGCTTGCCGGAGCGATAGGCCGCAGCTTCCCCGGGGTGGGCGTCGATCACTTCCCGGCAGAGCGCTTCGATCGTCGCCGCGTCGCCGAGCTGGGAGAGTCCCCGCGCCGCGACGATCGCCTCGGGATCCCCCTCGCCCGCGGCCACCCGCAGGAGCACCTCCTTCGCGGTCTTCCCGGAGATCGTGCCGCAACCGACGAGCCGGACGAGCTGCGCCAGCGCCGCCGCCGGGACGGGGCTCGCCGCCAGCGACAGGCCCCGCTCGTTCAGCAGGCCGAGCAGCCCGGTCAGGACCCAGTTCGCCGCCGCGCGCGGGTCCTCCGAACGGCGCGCCACCTCTTCAAAATAGTCGGCCACCGCGGGCTCGATCGTCAGGCGGTGGGCGTCGGCTTCGGTCAGGCCGAGCGCGCTCACGAATCGGTCGCGGCGGGCGTGCGGCAGCTCGGGCAGGTTCTCGAGCCCCTCGGCGGCGAGCGCCTCGTCGAGCGCGAGCGCGGGCAGGTCGGGCTCCGGGAAGTAGCGGTAGTCGTGAGCCTCTTCCTTGGTGCGCATCGGGCGCGTCGCGCCCAGCGCGTCGTCCCACAGCCGTGTTTCGAGCGCGACCGCCGTCCCCGACGCGATCGCCTGGCCCTGGCGCTCGATCTCGTGGTGCAGCGCGCGCCGGACGTTGCGGAACGAGTTCAGGTTCTTGATCTCGACCCGCGCCCCCCACGGCTCCCCTGCGCGGTGGACCGAGACGTTCACGTCGCAGCGCAGGTCGCCCTCTTCCATGTCGGCGTCCGACACGCCGGTCGCGCGCAGGATCGACTTCAAACGCTCGAGGTAAAGGTACGCCTCCTCCGGCGACCCGAGTTCGGGCGCGCCGACGATCTCCGCCAGCGGCACCCCGCACCGGTTGAGATCGATCCCGGAGAGGCCCTCGCCGAACCCCTCGTGCACCGACTTGCCGGCGTCCTCCTCGAGGTGCACGCGCTGGACGCCGATCCAGCGCGGCGCGGCGCCGGGCGGCTCGATGCGGACCCGGCCCCCGGTCGCGAGCGGACTGTCGAACTGGCTGATCTGGTAGCCCTTCGGCAGGTCGGGGTAGAAGTAGTTCTTGCGCGCCCAACCCGAAACCGGCCGGACCTCGGCCCCCAGCGCCCGAGCGAGCCGGACCGCCAGCCGGACCGCCTCGCGGTTGGCCGTCGGCAGCGCCCCGGGGAGGCCCAGGCAGACCGGGCAGACGCGGCTGTTGGGCGCGCCGCCCGATTCCGCGAGGCAGCCGCAGAACAGCTTGGTCCGGGTCTTGAGCTGGGCGTGGACCTCGAGCCCGATGACGGCGCGAACCGGCTCCACGAACGGGCCTCCGGCGGCGGCGAACGGCGCGGGGCTGCCACCGCCGAAGATCGTAGCATTGTGGTTGCGGGGCGTCCCGGCGGGTGGCTAAATGCGGCTCCGGCGGGCATCCCGTGCCGCCGTCCACAACGGGCGTAACCCGTTCCGAGGTGATCCGATGAAGCGCGCCCTTCTGCTCGTTGCCCTGCTGGCCCTGGCGTTCCCGGCCCTGGCCGCCGACAGCCCCTCCCTGTCCCTGCTCCCGTGGGACGACACCGTCGCGCGCGACGTGCGCAGCGGCGTCCACAGCGCCGCGGAGAAGGAGAAGACCGAGCTCGAGAAGGCGAAGAACGACAGCGGAAAGGCCTTCGTCCGCGTCTTCACGAGTGACGCCATCGAGTTCGTCGACGGAAGACCCGCGAGCTACCTCACGGTGCAGCGCTGCCTCGCCGACAAGATGGTGACGGAGCGCTGGCGCTACACGTTCGACAAGAGCGGCGTCGACTACGTCGTCAAGGACAAGCAGAAGGTCGCCGAGATCGACGATGCCTTCCCGCGGACCGTCGTCGCCGCCAGTTCGGCACGAACGGCGCCGGCCTTCACCTTCGAGCACGACCTGCTGAAACTGAGCGGCGAGGCCGGCGGCCGATTCTCCGAGACCCGGATCGGCCCCTACCCGGACGGCGTGCTCTGGGTGGGCAAGGGCCGCATGACGCTGACCCCGGTCAACGACCAGGAGGCCCTGTTCTTCGAGAAGCGGCTCGACAAGCGTTCCATCGATACCGAGATCGAGGCGCTGGAGATCCGGTTCCAGCCCGACGACGAGTCGTTCATGCGCCTGTTCGGCATCGCCAAGGGCAAAGCGGGAACCGGCTCGCCGGCCGGCGCCTCGGAAGGGGCCCAGGGCGACCTGCTGAAGCAGATGGTCGCCAAGGTCGAGCTCAGCGAAAAGGACGAATTCACGCCGTACGCCTACGAGTTCCTGCCGCGACCCGAGTACGCGGGAACGTTCTTCATCCGCGCCAAGACGAAGGATCACGGCTGGATCGTCTACCGGTACGAATCGCAGCCGACGGTGCCGCAGGCCCAGGTCGGGGTCGCCAAGGAGGGCTCCAACGCCTCGCTCTCGCGCGACACCCGCGCGGCCAACGACAAGCTGATCAGCTCCTACCCGGGCCCCGAGCTGCGCGCCATGCCGCGCCAGCAGATGGAGCGCGTCCGCGGCCTGCGCGACGTCGCGCCGCTGCGCTACGAGGGGCTGTTCGATCTCGCGCCGGACAAGTTCTCGGCCCAGGTCGACGTCGATCTCCAGATGCTGATCCCGTCCCGGGACCTCTATTTCGCCATCGGCGGGAACCCGAGCGTCCGTTCCGTGACCCTCGACGGGGTGGGCGACCTGCTCTTCGTCCCGCTGCTCAGCCGCGGCTCGATGATCTACGGCTTCGAGGAGACCGCGAACGTCTACCGCGTCGTGCTCCCGAAGGAGATGCCCGCCGGGTCGATCCTCCGGCTGCACGTCGCGTTCGACAGTCCGAAGCTGGTGCAGGTCATCAGCGACGGTTTCTGGTACGTGCAGCGGGGGGGCTTCCTCCCGTTCATGGGGACGCTCGACGACCCGGCCGTGATCCGGTTCGTCGTGCGCACGAAGGACCCCTACTCCCACATCTCGATCGGCAGCAAGCTCTCCGAGGAGGTCGCCGGCGGCTATCGCTTCACCGAGTGGGGCGCCGACCGGATGATGAACTTCCCGACCGTGATCGTCGGCAAGTACTACAAGCCGGTCGTCCAGGACATCGACGGGGTCCGGATCACGGGCTACCAGACGAGCACCGGGATGGGTGACGGCTCGATGGACCAGGACGCGATGCGGCCGCAGGTCATCCAGGCGGCGGAGTCTCTCCAGCTGTACACCAAGCTGTTCGGTCAGCCCTACCCCTTCAAGGACCTCAAGCTCGTCGGCACCCCCGCAGAACTCTTCTCGGCCCAGTCCCCCACGTCGATCGTCTACGTCGGCCGGGGTGTCATGATGAAGCCCGCCGAGCTGCAGACGTGGGGGCGCGACTTCTTCGGCCCCAACCTCGACCCCAACTGGGTCAAGGCGGTCACCGCCCACGAGTGCGCCCACCAGTGGTGGGGCGGGCGGGTGTCCTCGATCAACTACGGCAGCTACTGGTTCGTGGAGTCGTTCTCGGAGATCTCGGCCCGCTTCTACCAGGAAGCGATCAAGGACGACACCGGGATCCGGTCGATGGACAACTACTGGCGCTCGAGCGGCATGTCTCGCGATCGACTGGGACCGGTGGCCCAGATCTGGCGCGCGCCTGCCCTGTACTACACGAAGGGCCCGTTCGTCTTGAACATGCTCCGCGAGTACTACAGCCCGGACAAGCTGCTGACCTTCCTGCGCGCGACGATGCAGACCTACGACGGGGACCTGATCGCCACCGCCGACCTGCGCGTGGTCGCCAACAAGGTCTTCGGCGAGAACATGGACTGGTTCTTCGACCAGTACATCGAGGGCATGGGAATCCCGGAGGTCGCCTACAAGTTCAACGACGCGACGCCGGCCGAAGACGGCAAGGGCTGGATCATCACCGGCCGGCTCGAGCAGGTGATCAAGTGGGACGGGAAGACGATCGACGGCAAGTTCTTCACGAAGCTCCTGGTCCCGATGACGGTCGACACCGCCAACGGCCCCGTCCAGGTCAAGGAGTACCTCGATACGGCGTCGAAGGACCTCCGGATCCGCGTCGAGTCGAAACCCAAGGGGGCGCCGAAGATCCAGGACGAGCTGGTCTGGATGACCACGCGCGCCCTCTAGCCCGCGGTTCGCGGCACGAGCCCGCGGCGACACGCGTCGCCGCGGGCTTTTCTCTTGTCACAGGACTGTCACCGGCAACGAGGCCCCCGCTTTTTCATCTCCGCGCGGAATCCGTACAATGGTGCCGTGGCGGACAACCGCATCACCCTCGTCGAGGACGACCCGGACATTGCCGAGGTCCTGCGCTACAACCTCGTCAAGGAAGGGTTCCAGGTCGACGTCTTCGGCCGCGGCGACTCGGCCCTGGCGGGGATCCGCAGCCTGCCGCCCGACCTGGTGCTGCTCGACCTGATGCTGCCGGGAGTGGACGGGCTCGAGATCTGCCGCCTGCTCAAGCGCGAAGCCAGGACCTCCTCCATCCCGCTCGTCATGCTCACCGCCAAGGGCGAGGAGACCGACCGGATCGTGGGGCTGGAGCTGGGAGCCGACGACTACATCCCGAAGCCTTTCAGCACGCGCGAGGTGGTCCTGCGGATCAAGGCCGTCCTCCGGCGCCAGAAGGGCGGCGGCGGCTCGGGCGAGTTGCTCGAGGCCGGTCGCCTGCGGCTCTTTCCGGCCGACCACCGGCTCGAGCTCGACGGCAGCGAGGTTCTCCTCACCGCGACCGAGTTCCGCCTGCTCCACTTCCTCATGGCCCGGCTCGGCCGCGTCCAGAACCGCAGCCTGCTCCTGACGGAGGTCTGGGCCTACACCGAGGGGGTCGACAGCCGCACGGTGGACACCCACGTGCGCCGGCTGCGCCGCAAGCTCGGTCCCGAGGCCGACAGGATCGAGACGATCGTCGGCGTCGGGTACCGCTTCCGGCCGTAGGGACCGGGCTCTGTCCCGGCCCGGATCCGCGCCTAGAACGTCAGCACGAACCGCGAGCCCTGCCCCAGCTCCGACTCGACTCGCACCTGCCCTCCGTGCAGCCGCATCAGGTGCTTCACGATCGCCAGCCCCAGGCCGGTGCCGGCGCGCTCCCTCGACCCGGCGTCGGCCCGGAAGAAGCGGTGGAAGACTTTCTCCAGGGAGTCGGCTGGAATGCCGATCCCGGTGTCCTCGACCTCGATCACGGGTTGCCCTTCGAGGACCCGCCCGCGCACGGTCACGCGCCCGCCCGGCCGGTTGAACTTGATCGCGTTGTCGACCAGGTTGACCAGCACCTGCTCGAGTCGCCGCCGGTCGGCGCGGAGCCGGAGGGGTGCCGGGGCGTCGATCTCGAGCGTCAGCTTCGACTCGGCCGCGAGGTGGGCGTGCTGGGCAACCACGTCGCGCAGAAGTGCCGACGCGTCGAGGTCCACCGGGTCGAGCTTGATCGCCTCGGTCTCGATCAGCGACAGGTCCGTCAGGTCGGCGAGCAGCGCTTCCATCCGCTCGACCTGCCGGGCCGAGATCCCGAGAAAACGCATCGCGATCCCGGGGTCGGAACAACGGTCCTCGAGCAGCGTCTCGACCGCGGCCTTGATGGACGTGATCGGGGTGCGCAGCTCGTGCGAGACGTTGGCGACGAACTCGCGCCGCACGCGCTCGAGCGCCTCGAGCCGCGTGATCTCGTAGAGCAGCACGATCGCCCCGCGCGAGCCGCCGTTGACCGGGACCGCGGTGACCTGGACGTCGAAGGACCGCCCCGTCACCGGGTCGGCGTAGGTCAACTGGCCGTCTTCCTCGCCCCCCAGCACGCGCCCGACCGCGTCGATCACCGCCGGGATGCGCAGGACCTCGCCGATCGGCCGGGGCACGGGATCGGTCCGCATCGCGCAGATCGAGCGGAAGCTGTCGTTCGCCAGCTCGAGCCGGCCGTCCGCCCCCACGACGCCGAGCGCCTCGCGCATCCGCCCGATCACGGAACGCAGCAGCGTCCGCTCGCGCTCCGCGGCGGCGACCCGTCCCACCAGCGCGGCCCGCAGGCTCTCGACCGCCGCGATCAGCCGGGCCAGGTCGTCGTGCTCGTCGGCGACCTGGATCGGAAGGTCGGCGGTGCCGGCCAGGGCGCGCTCGGCCGCCTCGGCGACCTGGTCGATCCGCTGCCCCTGGCGGCGCAGCGTCCAGGCTGCCAGCGCCACCGCCACGGCCGCGGGCACGGCGAAGAACGGCAGCAGGCGCCAGAAACCGGGTCCGGCCGCCCCGGTCAGCACGGCCGCGGCCGCGAGTGCGCCGAGCGCGGCGGTGCTCCCACCCGCGGCGAGGAGGATCCAGAGCCGGTTCCGGGCCCGCATCAGCCGCGCGGTTCGCCCTCGTCGCCCATCCAGGAGTGCTTGATGATCTTGCCTTCGACCGAGTAGACGATCTCCTCGGCGATGTTGGTGGCCTCGTCGCCGATCCGTTCGAACTCCTTGGCGACGAAGATCAGCCGGATCGCGCGGCGGGTGGTGCGCGGGTCCTCCAGCATGTAGGACAGCAGCTCCCGGAACACCGCCTCCATCCGGCTGTCCAGCTCGTCGTCGAGCGGGATCACCGCCCGCGCCGCCTCGGCGTCGCGGTTGACGAAGGCGTCGAGCGCCGAGCGGACCATCTCCTGCGCCCGCCGCGCCATCTGCGGAATGTCGACGAGCGGCTTGAGCGGCGGCTCGGAGCTCAGCTCGATCGCCCGCTGCGCGATGTTTCCCGCGTGGTCCGCGAGCCGCTCGAGGTCGGTCGTGATCTGCATCGCGGTCATCACGAAGCGCAGGTCGCGGGCGGCCAGCTGGTAGCGCACCATGAGTTCCATCGTGAACTGGTCGATCTCGAGCTCGAGCTGGTCGATCTGCGCGTCGTCCCGGATCACCTGCGCGGCGATCCGGTCGTCGCGCTCGACGAGCGCGCGCACGGCGTTGCCGATCGCCTGCTCGACGAGGCCGCCCATCCGCTGGACCATCGCGCCGAGCTGGTCGAGCTGGTGCTCGAAGTGTCGTTCCATCGATCCGGTCATGGTCTCGTCCTCGGCAGCGGCTCTTAACCGAAGCGCCCCGTGATGTAGTCCTCGGTCTGCTTCTTCATCGGGTTCAGGAAGAGCTTCTCGGTCTTGCCGTACTCGATCATCCGCCCGAGGTACATGAACGCCGTCAGGTCGGAAACGCGCGAGGCCTGCTGCATGTTGTGCGTGACGATCACCAGCGTGTAGCGGTCCTTCAGCTGCTGCATCAGCTCCTCGATCCGGGCGGTCGCGATCGGGTCCAGTGCGGAGCAGGGCTCGTCGAGCAGGATCACCTCCGGCTCGACCGCGATCGCGCGGGCGATGCAGAGCCGCTGCTGCTGTCCGCCCGACATCCCGAGCGCGCTCTCGCCGAGCCGGTCCTTGACCTCGTCCCAGAGCGCAGCGCCCTGGAGGCTGCGCTCGACCGCCTCGTCGAGGTCCGACTTCTTCCGCACGCCGTGGATCCGCAGCCCGTAGGCGATGTTCTCGTAGATCGACTTCGGGAACGGGTTCGACTTCTGGAACACCATCCCGATCTGCTTGCGCAGGCTGTTGACCTCGAGCCGCGGGTCGAAGATGTTCCCCCCTCGAAGCCGATCGTGCCCTCGGTGCGGACGCCGTCCACGAGGTCGTTCATCCGGTTGAAGCAGCGCAGGAGCGTCGACTTGCCGCAGCCCGACGGCCCGATGAAGGCGGTGATCCTGTGCCGCGGGATGCGCATCGAGACGTCGAAGAGCGCCTGCTTCTCGCCGTACCAGAGCGAAAGGTGCTCGACGGTCAGGACCGGGTCGCCGACCTCGGGGTTGAGGGCCGGGTCGAGGGCCGGGTCGAGGGCCGGGTCGGGGATCCCGGTCTCGGTGATCTCGGGGGTCGGGCTCATCGGCTCCGGCTCCGGGCTGGGCGGGGGCAGCAGGGGGTCGAGTTGGCGTTCGGCCGACATGTTAGACGCCTCCGGGCGCCGGTGCTCAGACCGCGCTCGTCGCGTACCGGCGCCGCAGCCGGTTGCGGATCGCGATGGCCGCGAGATTCATGACCATCACGACCGCCACCAGCAGCAGCGCGGTCGCGAAGACCAGCGGCTTGGTCGCCTCGACGTTCGGGCTCTGGAAGCCGACGTCGTAGATGTGGAACCCGAGGTGCATGAACTTCCGCTCGAGGTGGACGAACGGGGCCTGCCCGTCCACGGGCAGCTCCGGCGCCAGCTTCACCATTCCCACGATCATCAGCGGCGCCACCTCGCCGGCCGCGCGCGCCATGGCAAGGATAAGCCCGGTCAGGATCCCCGGCGCGGCGGCCGGGACCACCACCTTCCAGGTGGTCTCGAACCGGGTCGCCCCGAGGGCCATCGACCCCTCGCGCGCGGCGCGGGGCACGGCCGCCAGCCCCTCCTCCGCCGCCACGATGACCACCGGGACCGTCAGCAGGGCCAGCGTCAGGCTGGCCCAGAGGATGCCGCCGGTCCCGAAGGTGGGGGTGGGCAGGGCCTCGGGGTAGAACAGCCGGTCGATCGACCCGCCGACGAGGTAGACGAAGAACCCCAGCCCGAACATCCCGAAGACGATCGAGGGGACGCCGGCGAGGTTGTTCACGGCGATCCGGACGGCCCGCACCAGCGGCCCCTGCCTGGCGTACTCGCGCAGGTAGACCGCGGCCAGGACCCCGAACGGCGAGACGAAGAAGGTCATGATGAAGACCATCATCACCGTGCCGAAGATCGCCGGGAAGATCCCGCCCTCGGTGTTCGACTCGCGCGGTTCGCCGCTCACGAACTCCCAGACACGCGACGCGTAGAGCGCGATCTTGCCGCCCATCCCGAGCTCGTTCGGCCGCAGCGCCCGCACGACGACGCCGAGCGGCAGCTCCTTGCGGGTCCCGTCCGCGGCCTCGACGACCAGGATCTCGCGGCCCCATTCCTCGCGCAGCGCGGTCAGTTCGGCGGCGCGGGCTTCGAAGCGCTCCCGGAGGGTCGCGAGCTGCGCGTCGATCGCCTGCTCGCGCCGCGTCCGCTCGGCTTCCGGGAGGTCCTTCAGGCGCAGGCCCCGGCGCTGCCGGTCGAGCGCCTGGATCTCGCGGTTGATCGATCCGATCGGCCCGCGCTCGAGTGTCCGGATCGCCTTGAACTGGCGCTCCTTGACCGGCTGCTGCTCGTGGAACGCGCGCCACGTCGCATCGCTTCCGCGGGCCAGCTCGCGGTCGCCCGCGCGCAACGCCGCCAGGCGTCCGTAGAAGTTCCCCCACTCCAGCCGTTCCAGCAGCACGGCGTCCGGGGGGTAGGTGATCGACCGGACGTCCTTCTCGTCGAACCAGGCGAAGTCGGCGCCGGTCAGGTCGCGGTTCCCCCCCTTGAGCTGGAGCCGGGCGATCTCCTCGAGCGGCCCCGTCTTCTCCCGCTGCACGGACGCCGTCTCGCGGACGTGGATCTCGCCCATCACGCGCCGGCCGTCGGCCAGCTCGAGCTCCGCGACCCGGTTCGGCCAGAAATAGACCATGCCGTTCGCCGCGAGCAGCACGAGCAGGCCGATCACCAGCAGCAGCGACAGCGCCAGCGCGCCGCCCGCGAGCGCCACCAGGTGGTCGCCCAGTCTGTCCCGCTTCGCTCCGATCCGGGTCACCGGGCGTCCCTCAGAGGTTCGCATACTTGCGGCGGAGGTTCTGGCGCACGACCTCCGCCACGGTGTTCACGGCGAAGGTCAGAGCGAAGAGCAGCAGCCCGGCCAGGAAGAGCACGCGGTAGAGCGTCGCGCCCGCCGGCGCCTCGGGGATCTCGACCGCGATGTTCGCGGACAGCGTGCGGAAGCCGTTGAACGGGCTCCAGTCCATGATCGGCGTGTTGCCGGTCGCCATCAGCACGATCATCGTCTCGCCCACGGCGCGGCCGAAGCCGATCATGATCGCCGAGAAGATCCCCGCGCTGGCGGTCGGAAGCACGACCTTGGCGACCGTCTGCCAGCGGCTGGCACCGAGCGCGAGCGAGCCCGCGACCAGGCTCTGCGGCACGTTCGAGAACGCCTCCTCGGCGACCGAGAAGATGATCGGGATCACCGCGAAGCCCATCGCCAGGCCGACCACGACCGCGTTGCGCTGGTCGTAGCCAAGGCCCGCGGTCTCGAGCAGCCAGGACTGGAAGCGCCCCGCGAAGGCCCAGTTCTCGAGGACCGGGCCGAGCTGGAAGGCCAGCCAGGCGCCGAACGCCAGGAAGAAGATCCCGGCCACGACCTCGCTCCCGGCGGGAAACCGCCCGCGCACGCCGGGCGGCAGCGAGCGCCAGGCCACGCCGGTGAGGAGCGCCATCAGCGGCAGGATCAGGATCAGCAGCAGCAGGCCGGGAAACGCCTTGTCGAGCCGGGGGGCCAGCCAGAGCCCGGCGATGAAGCCCAGCACGACCGAGGGCAGGGCGGCCATGATCTCGACCGCCGGCTTGACGAATCGCTTGAGCGAGTGGTGCATGAACTGCGAGGTGTACATCGCGCCGAAGACGGCGAGCGGGATCGCGAGGATCAGCGAGTAGAAGGTCCCCTTGAGCGTTCCGAAGAGCAGCGGCGTCAGGGAGAGCTTCGGCTCGAAGTCGTCGGTGCCGCTGCTCGACTGCCAGGTGAAGCGCGGCTCCTCGTAGCCTTCGTACCAGACCTTCGAGAACAGCGCCTCGAGGCTGACCTCGGGGTGCGGGTTGTCGATCAGCAGCTGGGCGAGGCGCTCCGGCCCGGAGACGAAGACCGCGTCCGCCTTGGGTGCGTAGAAGACCGACGTTGCGCCCTCGATCGGCGCGCGGCCGACCCAGAGGGTGCGGTGGGAGGTCGAGTAGTAGAGGCCGAGCCCCCCCGTCCCGTCGAGGGCCACGAACCCCTTGTCGCGCGGCGAGGGGGTCACGGCGCGGATCGGGCCGCCCTGAGCGGGGAAGTCGCGGATGCGGGTGAGCTGGAAGTCCTGTCCCGCGCGACGCACCGGGAACCAGACGCTGATCGAGCCGTCCTGCTGGCCGACCACCAGCGAGCGGTGGCCGTTGAGCAGGCCCAGGGCGGTGACGGCGGATCCTCCGGCCGGCACCACCTGCGGCGCAGCGGGGGCGTCTTCGCCGAGGCGCCACCAGAGCAGCCGGCCGCTCGCGGTGCCGCCATAGACGTTGCGTCCGTCCCCGTCGACGACCAGCGCCGTCACGGGCTCGGGGAGCGGCGCGACCGAGCGGTCGAGGGTCTCGGCCCGTTCGCCGGAGAACGCGTTCTCGGTGACGCGCAAGCGGACGATCGCCAGGCCTTCCGAGGTCGGTGCGGCGGCGATCGCCTGGCCGTCCGCGGCCGCCGCACCGGCGAAGACGGTCACCGGGCGCCGCGCCGGATCGACCTCGAGCGCTGCACCGCCGAGGATCTCGACCGCGGTCCGGCGCACCCCGCCGGTGAACTCCGCGGTGAACCGCACCGGCTCGACGAGGACCCGTCCGTCCTCGGTTCCCGCGACGAACGCCGCGCTGCCGGGCGCGACCTGCACCCCCGTCAGCCGCGGGGCCGGCGCCTCGGTTGTCGACGCGACCACCGGACGGTCGAGCACGACCTTGCCGTCCTCGAGCTGCACCGCGCGCAGCCGCCCGTCGGTGCCGAGGTGGGCGACCAGGCTGCGGTACTCGTCGGCGACGATCGCGCCGCCCGGCAGGGCGGCGACGCGCTCCACGACGGCCGCCTCGACCCGGGCCCCCCGCAGGAGCGGCCAGGCCTCCACGAGGATGAACAGCAGGATGCCGAGGATGCTGGCGATGACCGCCACCCCGCCGCCCACCACGCCCCAGGTCCCCAGTCGGTCGGCGAGGAGCCGCACCGGCGAGGTGCCGCGCGTCATGCGCGGCACACCGCGCTCCTCGCGCGGCCGTTCGGGGAGCAGGTCCGGGGCAGCGGCCATCACTCGTCCTGTCGGGATCCGGGGGGCGCGTCAGTCGAGCTTCTTCAGCTCCTCGGCGATCATCTTCGCCGTCATCGGCAGGTAGCCGTCCTTGACGACGATCTCCTGGCCCGAACGCGACAGCGCGTAGACGAGGTACTGCTTGACGGTCGGGTCGAGCGGTTCGCCCGGCTTGCGGTTGACGTAGATGTAGAGGAAGCGCGAGAGCGGGTACTTCCCCGTCAGCACGTTCTCGAACTCGTCGTTGATGTAGGGCTCGCCCGACTTGGCAGCCAGCGCCAGCGTCTTCACGCCGGAGGTCTTGTACCCGACGCCGCTGTAGCCGATGCCGTAGAGGTCCTTCTCGATCCCCTGCACCACCGACGCGGACCCCGGCTGCTCCTTCACGGTGTCCTTGTAGTCGCCCTTGCAGAGCGCGTGCTCCTTGAAGTAGCCGTAGGTGCCCGAGGCGGAGTTGCGGCCGTAGAGGCTGATCGGCTTGTCGGCCCAGGCGCCCGTCAGGCCCAGCTGGCCCCAGGTTGCGATCCCGGAGGAGGCGCCGCACGCGCGGTTCTTCGAGAAGATCGCGTCGACCTGCTGCATCGTCAGCTGGTTGAGCGGGTTGTCCTTGTTGACGAAGACGGCGAGACCGTCGATGGCGACCCGTACCCCGAGCGGCTTGTAACCGAACTTCTTCTCGAACTCGTCGAGTTCGGAGGCCTTCATCGTGCGGCTCATCGGGCCGAACTGCGCGGTCCCCGCGATCAGGGCCGGGGGCGCCGTGGAGGAGCCCTTGCCCTCGATCTGGATCTTGACGTTGGGGTAGACCCCGCCGAAACCTTCGGCCCAGAGCGTCATGAGGTTGTTCATCGTGTCCGAGCCGACCGAACCGAGGTTGCCGGCCACGCCGGAGGTTTTTTCGTAGACCGGGACTCCCGGGTCCACCTTCACCGCCTGAGCCAGCGCCAGGCCGGCCACCGTCAGGGATACGAGGGCCGTCAGCGCCCCGCGAAGCATCCGTCTCATGGAAGATCTCCTTGTGTCACGGAGGGTCTCGAGCCTCCAGACCCCGCGATTCTCGGGGACGGTTGCGACAGCGCTGCGTCGCCCGGGTGACATTCGTGTGACACCGCGCATCCGTGCCGCCGGACCCGCGCTGCGCCCCGGCTGTCACACGAACTCGCGGCGTCTCGCGGATTTCGCGCGAATGTCACACGTTGTTCACGCGCGTGTCACGCTGGGTCGGCTTCATCGCGGCGCGGATGTGACGACTGGAGACCTCGCGTCCCGCCCGGGGTGGCCCCTGCCGGGGCTCGCGGGGGACTGATGAACAGGTTCGTTGCGTGCGTGGCTCGGACGGCGCGCGGTGCATCGCGGGCCGGAACTCCCCGCTGCGCCGCATGCGCCGCACCGCCTACAATGCCGGCCTCCCGTGCCCGGAGGCCGCATGCCCGTGTCGTTCCCCGAGATCCTTGCGTCCGCGCGGGCGAACACCGGCGAAGACCTGCTGGCGATGTCGCGCCGGGATCCGCTCCTGCTCACGTTCCTGCGCCACTCCGGGTGCACGTTCTGCCGCGAGGCCCTCGCCCGGCTCGGCGCGCGGCGCCAGGCGATCGAGTCGGAGGGAACGCGGGTGGCCTTCGTCCACATGGGGACCGACGAGCAGGCGCGCCCGCTCTTCGAGCGCTACGGGCTGGGCGATGCCCCGCGCGTCTCCGATCCCGGGCGCAGTCTGTACCGCGCGGTCGGACTCGAGCGCGGAGACCTGCTCCAGCTCCTGGGGCCGCGCGTCCTGGCCCGCGGGATCGGCGGACTCCTCAGGGGCTACGGCGTGGGCCGGATGGTCGGCGACGTGCGGCAGCTTCCGGGCGTATTCCTGGTGCGGGACGGCCGCCTGATCCGGGCGTTCCGGCACGAGACCGCGGCCGACCTCCCCGACTACGAGGACCTCGCGCGGTGCGCGGGCCGCCAGGGTCACTCGCCGGAGAAGTTGACGACCACCGCGATCTCGGACTCGACCGCGCGACCACCGAGCGTTGCCGGGCGGTAACGCCACTGCCGGACCGCGGCTTCCGCCGCCTTTCCGAAGCCGGCGACCGGCTTGGGCTCGGACAGCACGGAGACCGCGCCGACGCTCCCGTCGGGGCGCACCTTCACCTGCAGCCTGACCTGCCCCGACATCCGCATCTGCCGGGCCCCCGGGGGGAAGGTGGGGGTGGCGCGCGATGCGGCGATCAGTTCCGGGCCGACGTAGCGCGCCGGCGAGGCCTCGGGCGCCGCCGGCGCCGCGGGCAGCGTGCCGTCGGGCACCACGTCGGGGATGAACTCCGCCTCCGGCTGCGGCACCGGGGGGGCGGCCTTCGCTTCCGGCGTCGCGGTCGCGGCGGGCGCGGTCGTCCACGGGGTCGGAGGCGGGGTCAGGGCTGCCGGGGGCGCTGCGGGCGGAGCCGCTCCAGCGGATGGTGCCGGCCGCGCCAGGGCGACCTCCCCGGTGGACGGGGCGGCGTCTCGCGCCTGCCGCGTCGCGGGAGGCGCTTCCGCGGCGGGCCGTGCCGGAGAAGTCGGCGTCGGCGGGACCGGGAGGGGAGCCACGGGAGGCTTCTTCGCCTCGTTCGCCGGGGAGTTAGCGGCCGTGGCGTCAGCGACCACTGGCCCTTCCGCGGCGGGCTGCGAGTCGACCGGCAGGGCCTCCTGCGGCGCGGAGACGGCCGTGTCGGCCGTCTGCTGTTGCGTGCCCCCGAACTTCTGCAGCGCGACGAAGGCGACGCCGATCCCGATCAGCGCGAAGGCGGCGGCGATCGCCACCGGCCGCTTCAGGTTGACCCCCGGCACGGCGGGCGCGGCATCGAGGGTTGGGCCGGCGGGTGGGGCCGGAGCGGGCGCGGGACGCACCTGCGGCAGCCCGGCAACCGGCGGGACGGGCCTCGCCGCGGCGGACGCGGGGAGGGCAACCCCCGGGGTGGGTCCGGGGTGCGGGGCGACGGACGCGGGGAGGGCAGCCCCCGGGGTGGGTCCGGGGTGCTGCGGGGCGACGGCGGGCGGCGCCGCGGACGGCAGCGTCGCCGTCGCGCTCGACTTCACCCTGCCGGTGGGGATTCGCTCGACATCGGCCCCGGCGGGCTCCGGCCGTTCCAGCAGCGCGGCGGCTGCCCCGGTGCCGGAGTTGCGGGCCGAGGGCGCAGCCGTTCGCGCGCCGGTGTCGCGTGACGCCGGCACGGCGGCCGCGCGGGCCGTGGTCGCGACCGAGCCGGTCGGTCCGCGCTCCACGACCGGGCCGACGCCCCCGGTCCGGGGGCCCGTCGCGGATCCGGCGCCCTGCGGGGCGACCGCGTCTGCGTCCGCGAACCACTGCGCGAACATCTGGTCGACCATGTTCTCGAGTTCGTTTTCGGCGGGCGGCGGGATGCGCTGCGCACCCGCGGTGGTGATCGCCCCCGCGGTCGGGGGTGCCGTAGTTCGAACCGCCGACGGCAGGGAGGAGGGAGCGGGCGCCGGAACGGGGGGCGCGGCTCCTGCCTGTCCCATCGCGCGCTCGGCGGCCGCGAGGAGCAGCCGGTCGTCCTTGGGCCGCTCGAGGAAGAGCTCGGCGCCGGCGTCGCGGGCCAGCGCCTTCCACCGGGCCCCGTGCAGGGAGCGGGAAGCGAGGATGATCGGCACCCGCCCGGCCGGGCCGAGCCGCTCGGCCAGGCTGGCGCACAGGCGCATCCCCTCGTTCTCGTCCGGCCGGGCCGGATCGATCACGACCAGGGCCGGCGTCCCGGCGGCAAGCGCCCGGTCGAGCTCGGCGTGGCTGCGCGCCAGCGTGAACGGGATCCCGCGGGTGGCGAGGAGGGCCCCGGTCAGCTCGGCGGCGACGGGGTCGAAGTCGATCAGCAGTACGCGCTTGTCCAAGGGAAGACCTCGGGTCGTGCCCCCGTGGAGAAGCTAGGTCGCAGGGGTGCGTCGATCAACGCGGCCGTCCGGGGGCGGCCGCCCGCGCGGGAGGGCGGGAAGAGGGCTGCCGGGGCGACCCCGCGGCGGCCCGCCGACCGCGGTCAGGGGGCTGCGCCGGGACCGGGGCCCTTCTCTACTGCTGCTTGCGCTCGAACTCGACGAGCTCGACGAGGGAGTCCGCCGGAGCCCCGACCCCGAGCCGCTTGGCGGCGGCCGCCTGGGCCAGGGCCTCGTCGTAGCGCTTGAGGCGCAGGAGCGTCTCGCCGTACGCCAGGTGGGCGTTGGCATCGGAGTCCCGGAGCTCGATCGCCCGTTTGAGCTGGACCGCGGCGTCCTCGTAGCGCCCGACCGCGAAGAGGTGGTTCCCGAGGATGAACCGGATGTCGCCGTCGTCCGGGAGCAGATCCGCCGCCCGGCTCCAGTAGACGATCGCACGGTCGGTCTTGCCCAGCGCTTCCATGACGCGCGCCAGGCGCATCTGGACCTGCGCGTTGTCGAGGCTGCTGTCGGCGGCCTGCTGCATGAACATCAGCCCCTCGGGGATGCTCCCGTTGCTGTAGAGCAACAGCCCGAGGTTGAGTTGGGCGCCGCCGTTCTTCGGATCGAGCTTGACCGCCTGGCGCAGGTACTCCTCCGCCTCGGCCATCGACCGCTGCTTCCAGCGGATCGAGCCCGCCGTGAAGTAGGCCTCCGCCGCGAGCCGGTTCGGCGCGAGCGGCGAGCGGGCGGCGCGCAGCGCGGCGTCGGCGGCCTCGGAGTCGCGCTTCGCGGCCGCAAGCCCCTTGGCGTGGAGCAGCATCACCGTCGGTTCGTCGGGCGCCATGCCCGCGGCCCGCACGAGGGTGGCGAGCCCATCATCGGTTTTCCCGGAGCGCACCAGCGCGAGCCCGTACTGCGCCAGGCGCTCCGGATCGTTGGGCTTCGCCCGGGCCTCGGACTCGAGGCGGGCCAGGTCGGGGCGCGCTTCGGCCGCTGTCGGCGCCGAGCCGGGCTCCGCCTCGGCCGCCGTGGTCGGGGCGGGTGCCGGTGGCGGTGGAGGAGCCTGCGCCTGCGCCCGCGGCGCGAGGCCGATCGTGAGCGCCACGAGGACGGCGGCTGCGCGCCCTCCCGAACCGGGCCCGGGCCGCATCACGCCCCCTCGCGCGAGCGCGCGCTCGCCAGGCGCACCAGTCCGTGGTGCTCGAGTCGCTTGTAGAGGTTCGAGCGCGGCGTTCCGATCGCCTGCGCGGTGCGGGTGATGTTCCAACCGTTTTCCTCCAGGCGCGCCACCAGGTAGTCGCGCTCGGACCGCTCCTTGAACTCGCGCAGGGTCGGTGCGCCGAGCCAGCTTCCGGCCGGCGTCGCGGTCGTCGCGTCGGCGCCCGGCAGGTCCTCCAGCTCGACCACGTCCCCGGGCGCGAGGATCAGCGCGCGTTCGATGACGTTCGACAGCTCGCGCACGTTCCCCGGCCACGGACGCGCCGCCAGTGCCGCCAGCGCCGCGGGGGAAAAGCGCCGCGGCCGGAAGTTGTTGTCGTCCGTGGCCCGCTGCGCCAGCTGCTCGACGAGCGCGGGCACGTCCTCGCGCCGCTCGCGCAGCGGCGGAATGGGAATCGGGAGGACCGAGAGACGGTAGTAGAGGTCCTCGCGGAAGCGTCCCGCGGCGATCTCGCTCCGCAGGTCCTTGTTCGTCGCCGCGATCACGCGCACGTCGACCAGGATCGGCGCGCCGGCGCCGAGCGGTTCGATCTCGCCCTCCTGGAGCGCGCGCAGCACCTTGGCCTGGGTGCGCAACGACATGTCGCCGATCTCGTCGAGGAAGATCGTGCCGCCGTGAGCGCGGGCGAAGCGCCCTTTCTGGCGCGCGCTCGCCCCGGTGAACGACCCCTTCTCGTGCCCGAAGAGCTCGGACTCGATCAGCTCGTCGGGGATCGCCGCGCAGTTGACCTTGATGAACGGCCCCTCCGAACGCGACGAGGCGCGGTGGATGGCGCGCGCCACCAGCTCCTTCCCGGTCCCCGACTCGCCGGTGATCAGCACGGTCGCCTGGGCCGGCCCGGCGCGCGCGATGAGCTCGCGCACGCGTGTCATCGCGACCGAGTCGCCGACCAGCCGGTGGCGATCCTCGTCGTCGCGGTGCCGCGAGGCAACCTCCTCGCGCAGGTGCGCGCGCTCGAGCAGGCCGCCGATACGCGCCAGCACCACGTCCCGCTCGAGCGGCTTCTCGAGAAAGTCCTGCGCCCCGAGCCGCAGCGCGGAGACCGCGGTCTCGATCGTGCCGTGGCCCGACACCATCAGGACCGGCAGGCCGGCGTGGAGCCCGCGGATCCGCTCCAGCGCGTCCAGCCCGGACATCCCCTTCATCCGGATGTCGAGCAGCACGGCGTCGGCGGGGGTGCGGGAGAGGACCGACAGCGCGTCCTCCCCGCTCGCCGCCTCGAGGACCCGGTACCCCTCGTACTCGAGGATCATCCGCAGCGCGTCGCGGATCGCGGCCTCGTCGTCGACCACGAGGACCGTGGCACCGGGGTACCGCGAGGCCACGGCCGTCACTTCCTCGCGGCGGGCGCGCGGAAGAAGACCAGGGCCTGGTCGCCGTCCTGGGAGCGCACGATCACCCGCACCACGTCGCCCGGCTTGACGCCCTGGACGACGGTCCGGAAATCGGCCACGGTCGGCGTCGGCTTGCCGTTCACGTCGGTGATCACGACGCCGGGCTGCAGGCCCTCGCGGTAGGCGTTGGAGGTCGGGTCGACGTCGGTCACCAGGACGCCGCGGATCCCGCGCTTCTCCAGCGTCTCGCGCATCTCGGGCCGGACCGGCTTGACCGTGATGCCGAGGCTCGTCTCGCTCTCCACTTCCTTGGGTGAGGGCGCGGGCGCTGCACGGCCTTCCTCCTCCTCCAGCCCGATTCGCCGCTCGGCCAGCGTGACGTCGATCGCCAGCTTCTGGCCGCGCTTGGCCTGGGTGTCGAAGCGCCAGACGTCGAGCCGCACGACCTCCCCCGGCCGCTTCGCGCTGATCGCGTTGACCAGCTCGTTGCTGTTGGAGACCGGCCGGCCATCGACGGTGAGGATGACGTCCTCCTGCCTGACCCCGGCCTTGGCGGCGGGCGTGTCCGGGTCGACGCGCTGCACGAGTGCGCCCTTCGTGTCGGACAGACCGTAGAAGACCGCACTCTGCGCGGTGAGCGGACCGACCGAAACGCCGAGGTAGCCGCGGCGCACGGTGCCGGTGGCGACGAGCTGGTCGAGCGAGCGGCGGGCGGCGTCCATCGGGAGCGCGAATCCGATCCCCTCGATCAGCCCCTCGCGGCCGCCGAACGGGCCGCCGTCGTTGCGGACGATCGCGGTGTTGATCCCGATGACCTCGCCCCGCGCGTTGATCAGCGGGCCACCCGAGTTGCCGAAGTTGATCGCGGCGTCGGTCTGGATGTAGTCGCCCAGCTCGGTGGCATCGAAGTTCAGGCGCCGGCCCTTGCCGCTGACCACGCCGGCGGTGACGCTGTTCCGGTACATGATCGGGTTGCCGATCGCAAGCACCCATTCACCGACCCGCAACGCGTCCGAGCTGCCGAGGGGCAGCGCCGCGAACGGCTTGTCGGACTCGACCTTGATCACCGCGAGATCGAGGTACGGGTCGATCCCGACCAGCTTGGCTTCGAAGTCGCGCTCGTCGGAGGTCCTGACGCGCAGGTCCTCCGCCTTCTCGACGACGTGCCGGTTGGTCATGATGTAGCCGTCGGTGGTGAAGAAGAACCCGGAGCCGCCCGACCGCTGCGGACGCGGGCGGGGCCGCTGCCCGTCGCCTTGCCCATCGGGTTGCTGCTTCTGATCCTCCTCCTCGAAGAAGCGGCGGAAGAAGGGATTGTCGCGGAACATCTCGTGCGGATCCTGCTGGTCCTCGACGTAGCTGATCGAGGAGATCTGGACCACGGACGGGATCGCCCGCTCCGCGAGATCGGCGAACGAGGGGGGCGCCACCGCCGGGGCCGGGGCCGCGGGCGGGGCGAGCTTGAGCTGCGAGAGGTCCGCGTTCGCGGGGGCGAGCGCCGTGACGCCGGAAGCGCCCGGTCCGAGCAGCCCGGCCGCGCCGCCGGCCGTCGGGGCCACGCTGGCCACCAGGGCGCCGAGGCCGACCGCCGCGGAGAGCATCACCGTCATGCCGAAGAAACCCGTGGACTTCATGCCGGAACCTCCGGGACCCGTAGGGCCCGCCGTGCGGCTCCCCGCCGCGGGGAGCGCGAAAGAGTGCGCCAGCCGGCGCCCTCCCGCCAATTTTCTCAATCCCAGAGCGCGTCGTTCCCTGCCACCGGGAAGCCCTCCTCCCGGTACTGCTTGATCTTGCGCTGGAGCGTTCTCAGGCCGATCCCCAGCGTCTCCGCCGCCTGCGTCCTGTTGCCCGCGGTCAGCTCCAGCGTGCGCAGGATCACCTCGCGCTCGATCTCTTCCATCCGCCGCCCGACCATCGCGCCCGCACTTCCCGGCGCCTCCGCACCCGAGGCGGCCGGCGCGGCGGACACCGCGGCCCGGCGCACCTCCTCCGGGAGCTGTGCCGGCCCGATCTCCTCGCCCGAGTGGAGGATGACGATCGACTCCATCAGGTTGCGCAGCTCGCGCACGTTGCCCGGCCACGGGGCCCGCTTCAGCAGCTGGGCTGCGTCCGCGGTCAGGACCGGGACCGTGCGGTCGTTCTCCCGCGAGAAACGCTCGAGGAAGGCGGCCGCGATCAGCGGAATGTCGTCGCGCCGTTCGCGCAGCGACGGGACCGCCAGCGTGACGACCGCCAGCCGGTAGAACAGGTCCTGCCGGAACGTGCCCTGGTCGGCCATCTGGCCCAGGTCGCGGTTGGTCGCGGCAAGCACCCGCACGTCGACCCGCACCTCCTCGGTGCCCCCGACCCGCATGAAGCGCTGCGATTCGAGCGCGCGCAGCAGCTTGGCCTGCAGCGTCAGCGGCAACTCGCCGATCTCGTCGAGGAAGAGCGTCCCCCCGTTGGCCACCTCGAACTTCCCGGACTTGCGGGCCTGCGCGCCCGTGAACGCCCCCCGCTCGTGACCGAACAGCTCGGATTCGAGGATCTCGTGCGGAATCGACGCGCAGTCGACGGGGAGGAAGGTCTGCCGGGCCCGCGACGACAGCCGGTGGATCGCACGCGCGACCAGCTCCTTGCCGGTGCCCGATTCGCCGAGGATCAGCACCGACGAGCGTGCCGGCGCGACCTGCTGGAGCTTGCGAAACATCTCGACCATCGGCGCCGTACGGCCGACCATCCCCTCGAACGCGCCGTCGTGGCGCAGGATCCCCTCGATCCCGCGATACTCGTTGACCTCGCGCCCGAGCCGGATCTTCTCCATCAGGTTGGCGACCCGCGCACGCAGCACCTCGAGGTTCACCGGCTTCTCGAGGTAGTCCTCGGCGCCGAACTTCATCGCGCCGACCGCGGTCTCGACCGAGCCGAACGCGGTGATCATCAGCGCGCCGATGTCGGGAACCATCTCCCGCGCGCGGCGCAGGACCTCGAGGCCGTCGATTCCGGGCATCTTGAGGTCGGTCACGAGCAGCTCGATGTCCGGGTGCTCGCGCAACCAGGCCAGCGCCTCGAGCCCGTCCGCGAACGGGAACACGTCGTATCCGACGCGCTGCAGCGCGCGCGCCATCGCCTGGCGCCCCGCCGCGTCGTCGTCGACGAGGATCAGCCGCCCCTTGTTGCCGTTCTCTTCCATCACTCCCCCGCGGTGTCGTGCGACGGGCCGGAGGCGAGCAGCGCCAGCAGCGCGGCCTGGTCGAGCACCGGGATCCCGAGTTCCTGCGCCCTGGCCAGCTTGCTCCCGGCGTCCGCGCCGGCAACGACGTAGTCGGTCTTCCGGCTGACCGCCGAGGCGACGCGCGCCCCGGCGGCCTCCAGCCGGGCAGCGGCTTCCTCGCGCGTCATCGCCGGCAGCGTGCCGGTCAGCACGAAGGCCTTGCCGGCGAGCGGGCCGGCCGGCGGCGGCCCCTCGGCCCCCGGCTCGTCGAGCGCCAGTCCGCGCGCCGCCAGGCGCGCGAGCACCTCGGTGCCCGCGTGCGAGCGGAAGAAATGCGCCAGGGACGAGGCCGTTTCGGGCCCGATCTCGCGCACCGCGGTCAGCCGCGCCGCGGCGTCCTCCGCGCGCGCCGCCGCGGCCAGCGTGTCGAGCGTCACGAAGTGCCGCGCGAGCAGCTTCGCCGCGCGTTCGCCGACGTGGCGGATCCCCAGCGCGAAAAGCAGCCGGTGCAGCGGCCGGGCCCGGCTGGCCTCGAGTTGTGCGACCAGGTTGAGCGCCGACTTCTCCCCCATCCGCTCGAGGCCCGCGAGGCGCTCCGCGTCCAGGTCGTAGAGGTCCGCGACGTCGCGCACGAGGCCGCGCTCGACGAGCTGGTCGATCAGCGCCGGGCCGAGCCCCTCGACGTCCATCGCGGTCCGTCGCGCGAAGTGACGGAGCGTCTCCTTCAGGCGCGCGGGGCAACTGGGATTGGCGCAGCGCAGCGCGACCTCGCCCTCCTCGCGCACCACCGGCTCGCCGCAGGCGGGACAGGTCGAGGGCGGCACGATCGGGGCGGCGTCGGACGGGCGCCGGGCGGGAAGCGGCCCGACCACCTTGGGGATCACCTCGCCGCCCTTCTCGACCAGCACCGTGTCGCCGATCCGGATGTCGAGCCGCACGATCTCGTCGAGGTTGTGCAGCGTGGCCCGGGAGACCGTCGAGCCCGCGAGCCGTACCGGTTCCAGTTCGGCGACCGGCGTCAGGACCCCGGTCCGGCCGACCTGCCAGGTGACCCCGGTGAGGCGGGTCACCTCCTGCGCTGCCGGGTACTTGTAGGCCACCGCCCAGCGGGGCGCCTTGCTGGTCGCCCCGGCGCGCTGCTGGAGCTCGCGCGCGGAGGCCTTGATCACGATCCCGTCGATCTCGTAGGGCAGTTCGTGGCGCTTCTCGGCCCAGGCCCGGATGGTGTCGAGCACGGCCGGCAGCCCGCTGAGGCGCGCGCGGTGCGGGTTCGTCCTCAACCCCGCGCGCGCCAGTTCGTCGAGCCCGGCGAACTGGTCGGCAGGCCGTTCGCCGTCGATCGACAGCGCCTGCCAGAACTGCAGGTCGAGTGGCCGCGCGGCGACGATCCGCGGATCCTGCATCCGCAGCGTCCCCGCCGCCGCGTTGCGCGGGTTGGCGAACGGCGGCTCGCCGTTCTCCTCGCGCTCGGCGTTGAGGGCCACGAAGCCGTCGCGCGGGAAATAGACCTCGCCGCGGGCCTCCAGCGCGCGGTGCGGCCCGGCCAGGCGCAGCGGCAGCGAGCGGATCGTCCGCACGTTGCCGGTGATCTCCTCGCCCACCGCGCCGTCGCCGCGCGAGACGGCGCGCGCGAGGCGCCCCTCCTCGTAGGTCACGCTGACCGAGACGCCGTCGAGCTTGTGCTCGACCGAGTACTCCAGCGGCTCGTCCCCGGTGAGCCCGGCGGCGCGCCGCAGCCGGGCCTCCCACTCGACCAGCTCCTGCTCGCTGTAGACGTTCTCGAGCGAGAGCATCGGCTCGGTGTGCCGTACCTGCGGGAAATCGCCCGGCACCGGGAAGCCGACGCGCTGCGTCGGGGAATCGGACGTCACCAGCTCCGGGAAGCGGGCTTCGATCGAGGCCAGCTCGCGTTCGAGCGCGTCGTACTCGCCGTCCGTGATCTCGGGCGCGGCGAGCACGTAGTAAAGGTGGCGGTGGCGCCACAGCTCGCGCCGCAGCTCCTCCGCGCGGGCGGCGGCCTGCGCCGGCTTCATGGGGGGGTTCCCGCGGCGGGGCCCGGCGGTGCTTCCGGCCGCTGATCCTCGCGCGCCATCTCGACGACCGCCGCCGGCAGCACGATCCGGAAGGTGCTCCCCTTCCCGATCGCCGTCTCGACCTCGATCCGCCCGCCGTGCAGTTCCACCGAGCGCCGCGCGATCGGCAGGCCGAGCCCGGAGCCGGCCGGCTTCTTCGACCAGAAGACCTCGAAGATGTGGCCCAGCGCGGCGCCGTCGATCCCCGGGCCCTGGTCCGCGATGTCGATCCGCGCCTCGCCCTGCGCGGTCGCCCCGACGGTCACGACGACGGCGCCGCCCTTCGGGCTGACCTCCAGCGCGTTCTGGAGGATGTTGAGCAGCGCCTGGCGGATCCGGGCGGGGTCGACCCAGACCGCGGGGGCGCCTTCCTCGGTCTTCAGCTCGAGGCGGAGCCCCGCGGCGTGGAACTGCGGCCGCGAGAAGCGCAGCACGTCGGCGACCAGCTCGCCCGGCGCGATCTCCTCGCGCCGCTCGACGCGCGGCTTGGCGAACGCGAGGAAGTCCTTGACCAGCCGCTCGAGACGCAGCACCTCGCCGCGGCTGCTCTTGAGCAGCTGCAGCGTGTCGGCGTCGATGCCCGAGGAGGACAGCTCCTCCTCCAGCATCTGGAGGTTGATGTTCATCGCGTTGAGCGGGTTGCGAATCTCGTGTGCGAGGCCGGAGGCGAGCGTGCCGAGGCTGGCCAGCTGCTCCGCCTTCTGCGACTCCGCCTCCAGCCGGCGCGTGCGCTGGATCAGCCGCAGCACGTAGAGAAAGGCCAGCGCCAGGATGACCGAGCTGATCGCGCCGCCGATCAGCAGCTGCCGCATCAGCGACCGGCGCAGCGCGAGCGCTTCCTCCTCGAGCGCGTCGGGGACGATCGCCAGCATCAGCTTGGCGGCACCGGCCCCCACGGGGACCTCGACGACCCGCTCGGCGCCGATCGTGCGGACCTCGGTCATGCCACGGTTGCGGGGCAGGGCCGAGATCGGCGGCGAATCGGGGCTGACCGGCGCGGCGCCGCCGAAGGCCGTTCCGGCGTAGCGGACGGACCGGCCGCCCTGGTCCGGGAAGAACTCGGCGATGACCCGCCCGTCGTGGGCCTGGATCTGGAGCCGCTTGACCACCTTGGTCTGCAGGGTCCAGTCGTCGAGCATCCGGGAGACCACCGCCTGGCTCTCGATCAGCCGGACCGACTCGAACGAGCCGTGGGGCGCGACCTGCCGGGCCAGCTCGTCGGCGAGACCCCGCGCGAACTGCCGCGTTTCGAGGAGCTTCTCCTGGAGCGCGCGCCGGTCGAGGTCGCGGAAGACGATCCACCCGGCGACGGCGCCATGGGCGAAGAAGAAGAGCACGAAGATCACGACCGCCCGCAGCAGCAGGCGCCGGATCTCCCGCTCTCGATTTCCGGTCGCCGGGGACAGCTGGTACCTCGATCCCGCTCGGGGCGTGAGAAGCATGCCGCCGTTCCCCAGTTTGCGCCCTTCGGCCGCTCCAGTCAATTCGGCGTACTCAATATAGGACGTATCCATCAGTACTTAATGATTACTATTACTCCGTGATTCTTGTTTGTTCGGTCCCGGTCACACAATGAACGGGCGGTTAGAGCGCCTCGACGGTACCCTCATGGTCAGGATTCATCCCGCTCGCTGCATGCTCACCGCAGGTTTGGCGGACTCCCGCGTCGCACAGGGCGCTCTTGCGGGAGAGTAGGCACACAGCGCGCGGGGTTTCGCCGGGGAGACGTTCATGGAAAGCGCACGGTCCCGGATCGAACAGACCAGCCGGAGCGATCGCGACCTCGCGGCCGCGGATGCGAAGGGCAGCGTCAGGTTGGGTCAGTACCTTCACAGCCTGCGCACCGGGTACGGCTACTCCTTGCGCAAGGTCGAGGAGAAGGCCCGCGTCCACGGCGGCGAGATCGACAACTCGCAGCTCAGCCGCTACGAGAAGGGGATCTGCTACCCCTCCTTCGACAAGCTGCGGACGCTGGCGCGGATCTTCAACGTCTCGATCCAGACCTTCTCCGACGTCGTCGACCTCGAGGAGCTGGAGAAGAACCAGCCCACGATCAGCGATCCCGACGAGCTGGTGAAGGGTGGGCACGAGGAGTTCCGCCTCGGCGACTACGGGCGCGCGTACGCCATGTTCCAGCGCGCTCGCCGCCTGCTCGAGGAGCGCGAGGACGCCGCGGCGGTCTCGCCCGAGAGCGCGCGCCAGATCGCCAAGATCCGGCTGGCGACCGCCATCACGCTCTACCGGATGGGCAAGATCAGCCTGTCCGAGTACGAGATCCGGCAGCTCCTGCGCCTCGAGCGGAGCATCGACCCGGGCACCGTGGTGCGCGCGCTGCTGCAGCTCTCCAACGTGCACGCCACGTTCGGCGACTTCCTGCTGGCCGAGATGGAGGCCTCGCGCGCGCTGTCGGTTGCGACCGGCCTCCCGGAGCCGATCCTGGCCGCCTACGCCCACCACGCTCTCGGGCGGATCCACCAGGAGCGCGAAGAGAACGACCAGGCGCTGGTGCACTACCACGACGCGCTCGCGCGCTACCGCGACGCGGGGGACGTGCACGAGGCGCTCAAAGTGAAACTGAACCTCGGCCCGATCTACGCGTCGCGCGGGCAGTTCCGCGAGGGGATCCGCCTGCTGCGCGAGGCCCGCGAGGAGGCCCGGCGGCTCGGTCACCGGTGGACGGTGGCGTCGGCCGGAGCCTGGCTCGCGGAGATCCACTTCCGCCGGGGCGACTACGACGCGGCGCGGCAGTTCATCCGCGAGTCGAACGCCATCGCCGGCGGCGGCGAAGTGCAGTACCTGGACATCCTGTTCCTGAACGCCTTCTACGGCTGGAAGATCGCGCTCGCCGAGGACAACCTGGCCGAAGCCAGGATCGCCCTGGGGCGGCTGAAGTACATGCGGCCGAATCTCGAACAGAACCTCCCCGAGGTTCGTGAGTTCGACCGCTACATCGAGAAGGGGGGTGCACGATGAAGCGCAACTCGATCCTCGCGCTGCTCATCGTCGTCACGCTGTGCACCGGTACCGCGCTGGCGGGCTTGCCGCCCGTGGCGCGTCCGGCCGGCCTCACGCCCGACTATCGCGCCGAAGGCGATGGACCGGTCACCATGGCGGTCGATCCCGCGGGGCGGATGTGGGCGGTTTGGGCCTACGCCCAGGGGGGGGAGTTCGACGTCGCCGTGTCCGTATCCGACGGGCGGGTGTGGACCTTCCCGACGCTGCTCGGCGTCGCGAACGGCCGCAACGACATCGACCCCCGGATCGCGTTCCTCCCGAACGGCGTGCCGGTCGTGGTCTGGTGGCAGGAGGGAAATGCCACCGCCGGGCCGAGCGTGCTGCAGAGCGTCGGGAACGCCCAGGGCTTCGCCCCGGCGACGACGGTGCGGAGCGGCGCCCGCCAGCCCCAGATCCTGGCGACCTCCGCCGGCAGCGTGACGCTCGGGCTGCTCAGCGCGTCGGGCGACGTGCAGACGATGCAGTCGCCGACGACGCCGATCCAGGTCGGCCCGGGCTGGCGCGACAAGCCTTCGCCGGACGGCGGGACCAACGGTCCCGACCCGATGCCGACGTTGATCATCAAGCCCCCCGGGTCGCCCAACCACAGCTGACTCCGGGGACGAGTTCGGGAAGCCCCGGCCCGCGGGCCGGGGCTTTCTTTTTGCCCGAAGACAGACGCCCGTCTGCCGGTTTCCCACCCGGAGGGCGCTCAAGCCAGACATTCATACGCCAAGGTGGGAAGAAGGGCTCGTCCGGCCCCGTCGTGTCTCACAGGCCCCGCCCGTCGCGGTAAGGCGACGGAGCGCAAGTCGCTGCCGAAACGGGAAAAACAGCCCCGGTGAGGCTTGACACCGTTCGTCCATCTCCCTACCATCCGCGGTGGGAAGAAGTGGGATGTAGTGGGATGACGGGGGAGAAGGAACGGGCGTTCGGCCAGCAGTCCTGACCCTCGAACAGCCTACCGCAGACAACGCGAGCCGGAAGGCCCGCCCAGTGCCTTTCGGGCCCCGGGTTTCGCTGGAGTTTCGATGCTGCGCGGCCACGCCACCGCGAAAATCGACGACAAGGGCCGGGTCAAGATCCCGTCCGAGTTCCTCGACCTCTTCCTGTCGCTGTGCAGCGAGGAGCGGCGCGTCTTCGTCACCTCCCGCGACGGCGAGATGGTGCTCGTTTACCCGCTCCCGGTCTGGGAGGCGCACGAGCGCAAGCTGGCGGAGCTGCCGTCGACCGACCCGGCCGTCGAGTCCTACCTGCGTACCGTCAACTTCTGGGGCCGCGAGGCCGCGATCGACGCCGCGGGACGGGTGCTGGTTCACCCGCTCCTGCGCGAGCGGGCCGCCATCGCCGGCGAGCTCTCCGTGTTCGGCAAGCAGAACGTGCTCGAGATCTGCGCCTACGAGCATTTCCGGGTACGGCCGCCGACGGTCTCCAGGGACGACCTGTCGCGGCTGTCTCAGTACGGCGTGTGATGGCACCCCGTGGGGAAGCAATCGCCGTGGCCTCTTCCCTTCCGCTGCACCGTCCCGTCCTGACGGTCGAGGTGCTCGCCGCCCTCGACCCGCGATCGGGCAGGCTGCTGCTCGACGGCACCGTCGGAACGGGCGGTCACGCGGCGGCATGGCTGGAGGCGAGCGCTCCCGACGGCTGCGTGATTGCGCTCGACCGCGACGGCTCGGCGCTGGCCGCGGCCGGTGAGCGGCTCGCGGCGTTCGGCGATCGCGCGCGCCTCGTGCACGCCGACTACCGCGACGCCTCGGACCTCCTCGACGGGCTCGGCGTCGAAGCGATCGACGCGGCGCTGATCGACCTCGGCCTCGGCACGCACCAGATCGACGATCCGGAGCGGGGGTTCGCGTTCCGCTTCGACAGCCCGCTCGACATGCGGTTCGACCGCGACACGCCCGGCCCCACCGCGGCCGACCTGGTCAATCACCTCCCCGAGCCGGAACTGGCGCGGGTGCTGTTCGAGTACGGCGAGGAGCGCGCCTCGCGCCGGCTGGCGCGGTTGATCGTCGAAGCACGGCGCCGGCAACCGATCCGCACCACCTCCGAGCTGGCGAGGCTCGTGCGGTCCACCCTCGGCGGCCACGGCCGGGACCGCATCGACCCGGCGACCCGCACCTTCCAGGCGCTGCGGATCGCCGTCAACCGCGAGCTCGAGGGCCTGGCCGAGGCGATCGAGGCCCTGGTCCGGCGGCTCGCCCCCGGCGGGCGGCTGGCGGTGATCTCCTACCACAGCCTCGAGGACCGGGTCGTCAAGCACACGCTGCGGCGGCTCGCCGAGCCCTGCCACTGCCGTCGCGGCGACCCGTGCAGCTGCGGCGCGCTGATGCTGCTCGAGCTCGAGGAGCGGCACCCCGTCACCCCGTCCGAGGACGAAGTCGCCGTCAATCCCAGGGCGCGCTCGGCGAAGCTGCGCTGGGGGATCCGCCGATGAGCCTGCCGCGCGGCGTGCAGAACCGCCCGGCCGTGGCGGAGAGCCACCCCAAGGTCGTCGTCGACCTGCTGGGCTGGATGGCACGGGCCTTCGTACTCGTGATGCCGCTGCTGGTCCTGGTCGCCTCCTGGGTACCCGGCACCGCGCTGCGCTACGAGTGCACCCAGCTGCTCGACGACATCCACCGGACCGAGCTCGAGCGCCGCGGCCTGTACGCCGAGAAGGCGAAGCTCCTCGAGACGGACCGGCTGCGGATCGAAGCCGAGCGCCTGGGACTGTCGGCTCCGCTCCCCGGCGACGGCCCGTGGCCCGTCGCGAGCGCGGCGTCGATCCCGCGCCCCGCTCCCGCTCCGCCCGCGCCGGGCGACACGCCCGAGGACCGGCCATGAGCGCTCCGTCCCTGCTCCCCACGGCCCGCCGCCGCGCCGTGCTCGCGGCGCTGCTTCTGGCGGGATTGCTGCTCGTGGCGCGCCTGCTGGAGCTGCAGGTCGTCCGGCACGACCTGCTCTCCGCGCGCGCCAAGTCGCAGCTGGAGGACATCGTCGAGATCCCGGGGCCGCGCGGGAACATCTACGACCGGAACGAACAACTGATGGCGACGAGCGTCCCGGTCGAGGTGCTCGCCGTCGAACCGCGCAAGGTCAACCCGAATGTCCTCGGCGCGATCGAGACCGCTGCGGGCGCGGAACGCGGGCGCCTCACGCGGCGCGCGGCTGACCGCTGGGTCATCGTCCGGCGCGACTGCGACGCCGCGGCCCGCGCCGCGGTGGAGCGGCTGATCGACAAGGACGTCGTCCCGAAGGACGCGATCTGGTGGCAGCCGGGCTACGAGCGCTCCTACCCGCTCGGCCCCCGCGCGGCCCACGTGCTGGGGTACATCTCGCTCGACGGCGAGCGCGCGGAAGGGGTCGAGCGCTTCTACGACCGGATGCTGCGCACGTCCGGGACGCGCATGTCGCTCTCGATGGACGCGCTGCGCAACCGGCTCGAGCTGGTCGGAGCCGACGACGGGCCCAACGAGGGCGCGTCGCTGATGCTGACGATCGACGCGCGCATCCAGGCGGCGCTCGAGGGGGCGCTGGCCGCGGCGGTCGAGACGAACGGCGCGAAGGCGGCCCAGGGGATCGTGCTCGATCCGCGGACGGGCGAGGTGCTGGCGCTCGCCGCCGCGCCGGCCTACGACCCGAACGACTACGGCGAGGTGCCGCTCGACCGGCACCGCAACCGGCCGATCGAGTTCCCGTTCGAGCCCGGCTCGGTGATGAAGCCCTTCACGGCCACGGCCCTGGTGGAGTCGGGCGAGGTGCGCGGGACCGAATCGGTCTACTGCGAGCAGGGGCGCTGGAAGATCAGCAGGAGCCGTACCCTGAGCGACGTCGCCAGGCACGGGACGCTCACGCTGCCCGAAGTGATCCAGCTCTCGAGCAACATCGGGATCGTCAAGTTCTCGCGCCGCCTCGAGGCGGCCGACATGTACCGCACGCTGGCCGGGCTGGGGTTCGGTCAGCGCAGCGGCATCGACCTGCCGACCGAGTCGGCGGGGGTGCTGCACGCCCCGTCGACCTGGAGCCCGTCCGACAAGGACTCGATCGCGTTCGGCCACTCGATCTCGGTCACGCCGCTGCAGCTGGCTTCCGCGGTCGGGACGATCGCGAACGGCGGGGTCCGCGTCCGGCCGCGGGTGGCGCGCGCATTCGGCGGTCCCGGGAGCTGGCAGCCGTACGTGGGCACCGCGCCGGAGACGGTGATGTCGCACGAGACCGCGGCCACGATCACGCTCTGGATGCGGCGGGTGATCGAGGAAGAGCGGGCGACCGGGCACCGCGCCGCGATCCCGGGCTACACGGTCGCGGGGAAGACCGGGACCGCCGAGAAGCTGACGAACGGCCACTTCGACAAGGGGAAGAACATCGCCTCGTTCGTCGGCTTCGCGCCCGCGACCGCGCCGGCGGCGGTGGTCGTGATCAGCCTCGACGAGCCGCACCTCGTGGGCCGGACCGGGGGTGTCGTCGCCGCGCCGGTCTTCGCGCAGGTGATGGGAGAGACGCTCCGCCTGCTGCGCGTGCCGCCCGACCGGCCGGACGACCCGGCGCTGCTGCAGGTCAAGGAGCAGCAGGCCGGCGAGGCCGAGGAGCTGGTCGCCGAGAGCGCGCCGACGGCCGAGGTCGTGGAGAGCGGCGAGCCGGCAGTCGCGGTCGCCGGCCTCGCGGCCGTCGCACCGGCCACGTTGGCCGCGGTGGACCCTGCGATGAACGCGCCGCGACGCGCCGCCGCGAAGGCCGCGCCGAAGCCCGCCGCCGCGAGAACCTCCGCGAAGACCCCGGCGAAGACCGCGCCGAAACCCGCCGCCGCGAAGACCCCGGCGAAGACCGCGCCGAAACCCGCCGCCGCGAAGACCCCCGCGAAGGCCGCGCCGAAACCCGCCGCCGCGAAGACCCCCGCGAAGGCCGCGCCGAAACCCGCCGCCGCGAAGACCCCCGCGAAGGCCGCACCGAAGCCCGCCGCCGCGCAGTCGCCCGTCCCGGGGAAGCCCGCGGCCGGGCCGCGGACGGGCCGGCCGTGACGGTCGCCGAGCTGGTGAGCGGCCTGCCGGGCGTCGCGGTCTCCGGGCCGGGCGACGGCGTCGTCCTGGCGCTCTCCGTCGACTCGCGCAGCGCCGGGCCGGGAACGCTCTTCGCCGCGCTCCCGGGCGCGCGCACCGACGGCGCCCGGTTCGCGGGCGAGGCGGTCGCGCGCGGTGCGGTCGCGGTGCTGGGCCGCGGGGCCCGTCCCGTCGACCTCCCGCAGCGGGCCGCGTGGATCGCGGCCGATGCGCCGAGGACGGCGCTCGCCGCGCTCGCGAAGCGCTTCTTCGGCGCCCCTGACGAGCGGCTCGCGGTGGTCGGCATCACCGGCACGAACGGCAAGACGTCGACGACGCACTTCCTCGCCGGTGCGCTGGACCGCGCCGGCATCCCGACCGCGATCGGCGGGACGCTCGGCCAGCGCTTCGGAGCCTCGAGCAGCGGACCGACGCTGACGACGCCGGAGGCGCCGCAGCTCTTCGGCTTCCTCGACGAGGCCCACCGCGCGGGGGCGCGCGCCGCGGCCCTCGAGGTCTCGAGCGCGGCCCTCGTCGCCGACCGCGTCACCGGGATGCGCTTCGCGGCCGCGGTCCTGACGAACATCGGGCACGACCACCTCGACCTGCACGGGACGCACGAGGCCTACCGCGCCGCGAAGTGCCGGCTGTTCGAGGCACTCGAAGCCCCCGCGGCGGCGGTGCTCCCGGGAGACGACGCCTGCCTCCCGGAGTTCACCGAGGCCTCGCGCACCGCGCACCGCGTCACCTTCGGGGAGACCGCGGGAGCCGACTGGCGGATCTCGGAGCACCGGCCCTCGGCCGAGGGGGCGCTGTTCCGGCTCGACGGCCCCGGCTTCTCGGGCGAGGTCGCGACCGCCCGCAGCGGCGCCTGGGACGCGCGCAACATCGCCGCCGCGGTGGCCGCCGCGGTCGCGCTGGGAGCCGACCCGGCGGCCGCGGTCGCCGGCGCTGCCGCGGTACCGGACGTGCCGGGCCGCTTCGAGCGGATCGACGCCGGGCAGCCCTTCGCGGCGATCGTCGACTACGCACACACCCCCGAGGCGCTCGACCGCGTGCTGACGCTGCTGCGCCGCGTCACGCCGGGCCGCGTGATCGCGGTCTTCGGCTGCGGGGGCGAACGCGACGCCGCCAAGCGTCCGGAGATGGGCCGGATCGCCGGCCGGATCGCCGACGTCGTGCTGGTCACCGACGACAACCCGCGCGGCGAGGACCCCGACGCGATCGCGGACGCGATCCTGGCCGGGCTCGCCGGGACGCCGGCCGTCGCGCGCCGCGTCGCGGGACGCCGCGCGGCGATCGAGGAGGCGGTCGCGCTGGCCCGGCCGCAGGACACCGTCCTCGTCGCCGGCAAGGGGCACGAGACGTACCAGGAGACCGGCGGCGTGCGCACCCCCTTCGACGATCGCGAGGTGCTGCGCGCTGCGATCGCCGCGACGGGGGCGTGCCGGTGATCGCCCGGACCTCCGCAGAGCTCGCTGCCGCCGTGGGCGGAGCCATCGTCTCCGGCAGCCCGGATGCGTCGGCGCGCGGCGTGTCGATCGACTCGCGCAGCATCGCTCCGGGCGACGCGTTCTTCGCGATCTTCGGCGAGCGCCACGACGGCCACGAGTTCGCCGCCGCCGCAGCCGCTGCGGGCGCGAGCGTGATCGTGGCCGCGCGCGAGGTCACCGCGCCCGGCGCGGCGATCGTCCGCGTCGACGACACGACGGCGGCGCTGGGCCGGCTCGGGGCCGACGAACGCTCCCGGCGCGCCATGCCGGTCGTCGCGATCACGGGCTCGGCCGGCAAGACGACGACCCGCGCGCTGACCGTGGCCGCGCTCGGCGCCCGCTTCCGGGTCGCCGGGTCGACCGGGAACCTGAACAACCAGTGGGGCCTCCCGCTCTCGCTGCTGCGGCTCCCCGAGGCGGTGGACGCGGCGGTGCTCGAGATCGGGATCAACCACCCGGGCGAGCTGGCGCCGCTGGCGCGGATCGCGCGGCCCGACGTCGGCGTGGTGACCAACGTCGGGACCGCACACATCGGCTTCTTCGCGGACCAGCGCGAGCTGGCCCGGGAAAAGGCGCAGATCGTGTTCGAGACGGCGCCCGGGGGCTCGGGCGTGGTGCACCGCAGCTCGCCGTACCTCTACGAGATCGCGCAGCGCAGCGGGCGGCCGCTCGTGACCTTCGATCTTGACGGCAACGCTGATCTGCGTCCGGCTGGCGTTTCGGGCGACCTGATCGACGGGATGCGTTTCACGGTCGACGGCGTACCGGTGCAGCTCGCGCTCTGGGGCGGGCACGCGGTGCTGAACGCGCTTGCCGCGCTCGGCGCGGCGCGCGCACTGGGCGTGCCGCTGGCCGAGGCGGCGCCGGGCCTGGCCGCGGTCGCCCCCCAGCCCGGCCGGGGCCGCGTGCGCCGCCTCGCGCACGGCGTGGTGCTGGTCGACGACACCTACAACTCGAACCCCTCGGCGGCCCGGGCCATGCTCGCCGCGCTCGCCGCCTCGCCGTGGGGCGGCCGCCGCGTCGCGGTGCTGGGCGACATGTACGAGCTGGGCGACCGCTCCCCCGCCTTCCATCGCGAAATCGGCGACGCGGCGGCGCGCTCCGGCGTCGATCTGCTCGTGACCGTCGGCCAGTGGGCGCGCGACGCGGCCGACGGGGCGCGCGCGGCGGGCCTCGCCGGCGCGCTCGCCTTCGCGGACGTCGCCGACGCCGCGGCCGCGCTGGCCGGGATGCTGCAGCCCGGGGACCTGGTGCTGGCCAAGGCCTCGCGGGGGGTCGCGCTGGAGCGCGCGCTCCCGGCGTTGTTCGAGCAGTTCCCCGAGCTGGTGCCGGAGGGGGCCCGCTGATGCTCTTCCACCTCCTCTTCCCGCTGCACGAGGTCTTCTCGCCGTTCAACGTCTTCCGCTACATCACCTTCCGCTCGGCCGTGGCGGGCGTGACGGCGATCCTGCTGTCCTTCCTGGTCGGCCCGGCGATGATCCGCTGGCTGCGCACCCGGCAATACGGCCAGCAGGTCCGCGACGACGGCCCGCAGACGCACCTCGCCAAGCAGGGAACCCCGACGATGGGGGGCCTCCTGATCGTCACCGCGATCGTCGTCCCGACGCTGCTCTGGTCGGACCTGTCGAGCGGCTACGTCTGGGTCGCGGTGGCCGCGACGCTGGGCTTCGGGATGATCGGCCTGTGGGACGACGCCCTGAAGCTGCGCCACCGGAACAGCAAGGGGCTCTCGGCCCGGGGGAAGCTCGCGGCCCAGGTCCTGCTCGCGGCGGCGATCGGCGCCACGCTCTGGGGATCCGGCTTCTCGACCGTGCTGACCGTCCCCTTCTACAAGGCGGGTGGACCCGAGCTGGGCTGGCTCTTCATCCCCTTCACGGTGCTGGTCCTGGTCGGCTCCTCCAACGCGGTGAACCTGACCGACGGGCTGGACGGCCTGGCCATCGGCCTGACCGGGATCGTGATCGGCACCTTCGCGATCCTGGCCTACGCGGCCGGCAACATCGTCATCGCGCGCTACCTCGGCACCCCGGCGGTCGCCGGCGCCGGCGAGCTGGCGGTCTTCGCCCTCTCGGGCGTCGGCGCAGCGCTCGGCTTCCTCTGGTTCAACGCCCACCCGGCCGAGGTCTTCATGGGCGACGTCGGTTCGATGGGGCTCGGCGGCGCGATCGGCACGCTGGCGGTGATCACCAAGCAGGAACTGCTGCTGGTCCTGGCCGGCGGGATCTTCGTCGCCGAGGCGGGGTCGGTGATCCTGCAGGTCGGCTCGTACCGCTACCGCGGCGGGAAGCGGATCTTCCGCATGGCTCCCCTGCACCACCACTTCGAGCTGGGCGGCTGGCACGAAACGAAGGTCGTCATCCGGTTCTGGATCCTCGGCATCCTGCTGGCGCTCTCGACGCTGGCCACGCTGAAGCTCAGGTAGGGGCGGCACGATGGGCGAGCCGAAGAACGCGCTGGTCGTGGGGCTGGGCCGATCGGGCCGGGCCGCGGCGCGCTTTCTGCTCGCGCGCGGCGACCGCGTGACCGCGACCGACTTGCTGCCGCTCGAGAAGCTCGACCGCGAGGCGGTCGCGCTCGGCGCCGCCGGGGTGCGCCTGGCCTGCGGCGGCCACGACGCGCGCGACTTCGCGGACGCGGAGCTGGTGGTGCTGTCGCCCGGAGTGCCGGTCTCGCTGCCGGAGCTCGACGCCGCCCGCTCGCGCGGCGTGCCGATCGTCTCCGAGCTCGACCTGGTCGCCGAACGGGTCGGGCCGCGCTCGATCCTGATCACCGGCAGCAACGGCAAGACGACGACGACCGCGCTGGTGGCCGAGATGCTCAGATCCGCCGGCAAGGACGCGGTCGCCTGCGGCAACTACGGCCTGCCGCTCGTCGACGCCGTGCAGGGCGACGGCGGCGCGCGCTGGTACGCGATCGAGATCTCGAGCTTCCAGCTCGAGACGACCTTCGCGCTGCGCGCCGCGGCGGCGATCCTGCTCAACGTCCAGGCCGACCACCTCGACCGGCACGGCAGCTTCGAGGCCTACCGGGCGGCCAAGTTCCGCGTGGCCGACGACCGCGCGAAAGGTGCGCCGCTGGTGCTGGTGGCGGACGACCCGGAGCTGGCTCCGCTGGCGGCGGCCGCCCGCCCGCCCGTCCTGCAGGTGTCCGCGCTGCGGCGCGTGACCGCGGGCGGCTTCGTCGAGCGCGGCGAGCTGAAGCTCGCCGTCGGCGGCCGCGAGGAGACCCTCGCCGGGATCGCCGAGCTCCAGCTCCCGGGCCGGCACAACCGGGTCAACGTGCTGGCTGCGGCGGTCGCGCTGCGCGCCGCCGGCTTCCCGCTCGAGCCGCTGCGCCGCGCGGCCCTGGCCTTCACCCCGCTGCCGCACCGGCTGCAGGAGGTCGCGCTGGTGCGCGGCGTGCGCTTCGTCGACGACTCGAAGGGGACCAACGTCGGGGCGGTGCTCGAGGCGCTCGTCGCGATGCGCGAGACGCTGGCGCCGGGGGCGCGGATCTTCACGCTGCTCGGCGGCCGCGACAAGGACTCCGACTTCCGGCCGCTGCGCGCGGCGCTCGCCGGGCACGGCGGGATCCCGGTCACGTTCGGCGAGGCCGGGCCGCGGATCGCCGAGGTGCTGGACGCGGGCGGGGTCGCCGCGATCCGGCGCGGCGCGCTCGAAGACGCCGTCGCCCACGCCGCGTCGCTCGCCGTCCCGGGCGACCTCGTGCTCCTCTCGCCCGCCTGCGCGTCGTTCGACGCCTTCACCGGCTACGCCGCGCGGGGCGACGCCTTCGCCGCCGCCGCGCGGGCCCTGGCCACGGAGACCACCCCGTGAACCGCGCCCCCGTCGCCCGCTACCGGGCCCAGGCGCCCGATGCCGTCTTCTCGAGCATCGCGCTCGCGCTGCTGCTCGCCGGCGTGCTGATGTCGGCCTCCGCCCGGGTCTACGCCGAGGCGGTCCATGGCGGCGTGCCGCGCGGGCTCTTCAGTTCCGGCCTGCACCTCTCGGTCGGGCTGTTCCTGCTCGTGCTGACCGTCGTCGTCGACTACCACCGGCTGGCGCGGCCGGGGACGATCTGGGCGATGCTGATCGGGGTTTCGGTCCTGCTCGTCGCGGCGCTGCTCGGGCCGGAGATCGGCAACACCCACCGCTGGCTTTCACTCGGCGGCGTGCGCTTCCAGCCCTCGGAACTGACCAAGCCGGTGCTGGTGCTGGCCCTCGCGGCGGCCCTCCTGCGGACCGGGACGGAGTTGCGGACCGCGCACGGGCTGGCACGGCCGATCGGGATCGCGGCCTGGCTCGGCGCGCTGGTGCTGGCGGGCAAGGACCTCGGCACGCCGGCCCTGCTGTTCGGCACCACGCTGACCCTGGTGATCGCCGCCGGCGCGCGCTGGCGCCACGTGGCCACGCTGGTCGCGGCCGGGATCGTGCTCTTCGCGGTCTTTGCGCTGATGGAGCCGTACCGCGTCGCGCGGCTCGCCGGCTTCACCTCGGCGGTGATCTTCGACCCGCACCGGCTGGGCGACATCCCCTACCAGCTGCAGCAGTCGATCGTGGCGATCGGGTCCGGTGGGCCGCTCGGCCGCGGCTTCGGCGCCTCGACGCAGAAGGCCTTCTTCCTGCCCGAGGCCGACAACGACTTCATCTTCGCGGTGATCTGCGAGGAGCTGGGCCTGTGGGGGAGCGTGGCGGTCGTCACCGCGTTCCTGCTGCTGGCGTGGCGCGGCTGGGTCGCCAGCGAGCGCGCGCCGGACGACCTGGGGCGGCTCGTCGCGCTCGGCGCCACGGTGCTGCTGGCCGGGCAGGCGCTCTGCCACATGGGGGTCGTCACCGGCCTGCTGCCGACCAAGGGGCTGCCGCTGCCGTTCCTCTCGACCGGCGGCAGCTCGGTCGTCGCCAGCTGCATCCTCGTCGGGCTGGTGCTGAACGTCTCCGTCCGGAGCCGGCGCGATGACGACTGACGCACGCAACGCTCCGATCGTGATCGCCGGCGGCGGAACCGGCGGGCACGTCTTTCCGGGGCTGGCGCTGGCCGAAGAGCTGCGCCATCGCCGCCCGGAACGCTCCGTCGCGTGGATCGGCGCGCGCGGCGGGATCGAGGAGCGCCTCGTGCCGCGGGCGGGGATCCCGCTCACGGTGCTGCCGATGAGCGGCCTCGCGCGCGTCGGCGTGCTCGACCGCGCCCTCGCCGTGGCCCGCGCCGCCTTCGCGACGCTCCGGCTGGCCGGCCGGTTCCTGGCCGAGCGCCCGGCGCTCGTGGTCGGGGTCGGCGGATTCGCTTCCGGCCCGGCGGTGCTGGCGGCGGCGCTGCTGCGCGTGCCGACGCTGCTGCTCGAGCAGAACGCCGTGGCCGGGATGACCAACCGCTCGCTCGCGCGCTGGGCCTCCGCCGTGGCGGCGAGCTTCGCGGAGAGCGCGAAGGACCTCCCGGGGCGGGTCGTCGTGACCGGCAACCCGGTCCGGGCCGAGATCGCCGCGATCCCCGAGCGGGTCCCCGGCCCGGTGCGCCGCGTGCTCGGCTTCGGCGGCAGCCGCGGCGCGCACGCGCTCAACCTGGCCTGGGCCGGCGCGCTGCCGCGCCTGGCCGGCCTTCCGGTCGCCTTCACGCTGCAGACCGGCGAGACCGACCTCGCCCTGGTGCGCGATGCCGCGGCCGCCGCGGGGATCGACGCCGAAGTGCTCGCCTTCCTCGACGACCTGCCGGCCCGGCTGGCTGCTGCCGACCTGGTCGTCTCCCGGGCCGGCGCGACGACCGTCGCCGAGCTGACCGCCGCCGGCCGGGCCGCGGTCCTGGTCCCCTTCCCGCAGGCCGCCAACGATCACCAGCGCGCGAACGCCCGGGCCCTCGCGGCCCGCGGCGCGGCCCGCGTGCTGGAGCAGAACGAGCTCACCCCCGAACGGCTGGCCGAACTGCTGCGCGAGGCGGTGGGCCGAGCCGGGCACGGTCGACGCGATGGCGCGTGCCGCGCGGGGCTGCGGCATCCCGGACGCCGCCGCGCGCGTCGCCGACCTGGCCGAGGAGCTGGCCGCATGAGATTCGGGCGGGTGCGCAAGGTCCACTTCGTCGGGATCGGCGGCTCGGGCATGAGCGGCATCGCCGAGGTGCTGCTCAACCTCGGCTACCGGGTCAGCGGCTCCGACCTGAACGAGAACGAATCGACGCGACGGCTGGCGGCGCTGGGGGCCGCGATCACGCTGGGCCACGGGGCCGCGGCGGTCGCCGGCGCCGACGTCGTCGTCGTCAGCACCGCGATCGACACCGAGAACCCCGAGATCGCCGAGGCGCACCGCCTGCGCGTCCCGGTCATTCCGCGCGCGGAGATGCTCGGCGAGCTGATGCGGATGAAGTACGCGGTCGCGGTCGCCGGATCGCACGGCAAGACCTCGACGACCTCGATGGTGGCCCAGGTCCTGACGCGCTGCGGGCTCGACCCGACGGTCGTGATCGGCGGCAAGCTCGAGATGTTCGGCAGCTCGGCCAAGCTCGGAAGCGGCAGCCTGCTGATCGCCGAGGCCGACGAGAGCGACGGTTCGTTCCTGCGGCTGTTCCCGACCTGGGCGGTCGTGACCGGGATCGACCGCGAGCACCTCGACCACCACGGCGACGAGGAGCAGCTGCGCGACGCTTTCGTGCGCTTCCTGAAGCGGGTCCCGTTCCACGGCGCGGTCGTCGCCTGCCTGGACGACCCCGGCGTGCAGGCGATCCTGCCGCGACTCGACCGGCGCGTCGTGACCTACGGCCTCACGGCACAGGCCGACTTCCGGGCGCTCGAGATCGTTCCGCAGGGGTTCGGCGTGCGCTTCACGTTCCGCCACGCGAACGACGCCCCGATCGCGACGCTGCTCGCCACCCCCGGCCGGCACCAGGTCCAGAACGCGCTCGCCGCGCTGGCCGTGGCGTGGGAGCTGGGGCTCGCGCTGCCGGTCGCGGCGGCGGCGCTGGAGGGGTTCCCGGGCGCGGATCGCCGCATGACGCGGCGCGGCGAGGCCGGCGGGGTGCTGGTCGTCGACGACTACGGCCACCACCCGACCGAGATCCGCGCGACGCTCGCCGCGCTGCGCGAGGCGGTCGCCGAGCGGCGGATCGTCGTGCTGTTCCAGCCGCACCGCTACTCGCGCCTCGAGGCGCTGTTCGACGACTTCGCGCGCAGCTTCTACGACGCCGACCAGCTGGTCGTGGCCGACGTCTACGCGGCGGGCGAGGCGCCGCGCCCGGGCGTCGACGCCGAGCGGCTGGCCGCGGCGATCGCCGAGCACGGTCACCGCGGCACGCGCCACGGCGGGCCGCTCGCCGAGACGCGTGAAGATGACGCTCGACACGCTGGCCCCGGGCGACGTGCTGCTGACGCTCGGCGCCGGGAGCGTCGGGAAGGTGCACGAAGAGATCCTCCGCGCGCTGGGCGCCGCCGGCGCGGCACGCGGATGAGCGGGGGAACGATGGTCGCGGCGGAGCGCGGGTTCTACGAGGCGGCGGCGGAGCGCGCGGGAGTGCGCGCGCTGGCCGAGGAGCCGCTCGCGCGCCACACGACGATGCGCGTCGGCGGCCCCGCGCAGTGGTTCTTCCTGCCCGACACGCCGGAGCGGGCGGCGCAGCTGTGGGCCGAGCTTCGGCGCGGCCCGCTGCCGCTGCGGATCCTCGGCTGGGGCAGCAACGTGGTCGCCGTCGACGAGGGCGTCCGGGCCGCGGTCGTCTGCACCAACGAGCTGCGCCGCGACCCGGAGCTGCTGGCGGACCACCGGGTCCTGGCCTGGGCCGGCGTGCCGGTGCCGGGGCTCGCGCGCTGGGCCGCGACCCACGGCCTTGCGGGCCTGGAGTTCGCGGAGGGGATCCCGGCCCAGCTCGGCGGCGCGGTGCGGATGAACGCCGGGGCCAACCGGTCGTCGTTCGCCGAGATCGCCGAGATGGCGCTCGTGGCGGGCGACGGCGGAACCGTCGTCGAGCGGGCGCTCGGCCCGGCGGACTTCGCCTACCGCGAGAGCTTCGCCTCGCGCGAGCGGCTCTTCGTGCTCGGCGCCCGGCTGCGCCTCGCGCCGGGCGACCCGGCGGAGATCCGGGCCCGGATGACCGGGTATCGCGACCGGCGGCGCGCCACGCAGCCGATCCAGCTCCCGTCCGCGGGCTGCGTCTTCGCCAACTACGCCGACCAGTCGGTGGGGGCGCTCGTCGAGCGCCTCGGGCTGAAGGGAGCGCGGCGGGGCGACGCGGAGGTCTCCACCCTGCACGGCAACTTCATCGTCAACCGCGGGCGCGCCAGCGCGGCCGACGTCCTCGGGCTGCTCGAGGAAGTCCGCGCCGCGCTGACCGCGGCGACCGGCCGCGCGCCGCGGCTCGAGGTCGAAGTCTGGAGGGACGAGCCGTGAACGAGGTGCTCTCCTTCATCCGCCGCCAGCGCAAACCGAAGCGCCGCAAGGTGGCGCGGCGGCCGCGCTGGATCTGGCCGGCGGCCGCGCTCGGCGCGCTGTGCGCGGCGGCGGGCGTCTGGCTGGGCCTGCGCGCGCTGCTGACCGCGCCGGTGGTGCGGGTGCACGCGATCGACGTCACCGGCACCGCGCGGCTGACGCCCGACCGTGTCCGGCGCGCCGTGGCCGACGCCGTCGGGCAGCCGATCCTGCTGCTCGACCTGGACGCCCTGCGCGCGCGGATCGAGGAGGTGGCCGGGGTCAGGGCCGCCGCGATCGCGCGCCACATGCCGGACCTGCTCCAGGTGCGGGTCGTCGAGCGCGAGGCGGTCCTGCGCACCACGCTCGGCGGCGCGGAGGCGATGCTCGACGCGACCGGCGCGATCTTCCCCGCCGGGCGCGCGCAGGCCGGCGACGAGCACCTGCCGACGGCGACCGGGTTCGACACGGTGATGGGCGCGGCCCGGCTCATCCCGCGCGACCAGTCGGCGCTGCGCGCCCTGGCGGCGCTGCGGAAGGCGGCGCCGGCCGTCGCCGCGGTCACGCCGGCGACGTTCGACCTCTCCGAGCCCGACCGGATCGTGCTGACGCTCGAGGGCGAGACACCGCCCCTCTGGCTCGATCGCGAGCAGCCGGAGCGCAACCTCTCGCAGTTCTTCGCCTGGCGCGAGCGCGTGACCGATCTCGCGACCGGGCGCCCGATCGACCTGCGGTTCCCGAACCGCCTGACCCTGGTCGCGGTCGAGCCGGCCCCGGAGGCGGCCGTTCCCGCCGCCGCCGCCGAATCCTTCCCCCCGGAAACCACGCCGGCGCCCGCCGCGCGCCGGACCGCCCTGACGGAATGAGGTGACGCATGCCCAAGACCAACAACCTGCTGACGTCCATCGACCTGGGCACCCACCGGTGCTGCTGCGTCATCGCCGAGATCTCCGGACCGGAGTCGGTCGAGGTGATCGGCGTCGGATCGCGCCGCACCGACGGGATCCGCAAGGGGGTGATCGTGAACCTCGAGGCGCTGGTGGCCTCGATCCGCGGCGCGATCGACCAGGCGGAGTCCGACGCCAACGCGACCGTCCACTCGGTGATCGCCTCGGTCCCGGCCGCCCAGGCCAAGTCGTTCACCTCGCGCGGCGGGGTCACGGTCGCCGCGCGCGACCGGGTCGTGTCGCGCCGGGACCTCGCCAAGGTCGACGAGATGGTCCGCGCGGTGCAGATCCCGCCGGGGCAGTCGATCCTCCACGTCGTGCCGCAGGAGTTCACGCTCGACGGCCAGGAGGGGATCCAGGACCCGGTCGGCATGACCGGGTCGCGGCTCGAGGGGAGCTTCCACGTCGTCACCGTGCCGCAGCAGACCGCGCAGCACGTCGTCACCGCGCTCAACGCCGCGCACATCGACAACGTCGAGTCGCTGGTCTACCCGCTGCTCGCGTCGAGCGAGGCGGTGCTCACGCGCGAGGAGCGGGACAACGGCGTGTTCCTGATCGACTGCGGCGCGGGGACGACCGACCTGGCGCTGTTCGAGCGCGGCGCGCTCTGGTTCACCGGCTCCTACCCGGTGGCCGGGGACCTGATCACCAACGACATCTCGATCGGCCTGCGCACCCCGGTGCCGGAGGCCGAGGCGCTCAAGCGCTCGCAGGCGCGCGCGGTGGCCGGCCTCGACGACGACGTCGTGCTCGAGGTCCCGACGGTCGGGGGCGGCGCCCCGCGGCTGGTCGCCTGCTCGCTCCTGACGCAGGTCGTCGCGCCGCGGGTGATGGAGATCTTCGAGCTGTCGCGGCAGATCATGGACCGTTTCAAGCTCCACCACCGGGCCCGCGCGGGTGCGGTGCTGGTGGGCGGGACCGCGAACCTCGACGGCATCGTCGAGGTCGCCGAAGAGGTCCTGGGCATGCCCGTGCGCGTGGGCGTGCCGCAGGGCTTCGTCTCGCGGGCGGGCGAGATCGACGCGCCGAGCTTCGCGGGACCGGTGGGGCTGCTGGCGTGGGAGATGCGCGTGGGGCGGCGGCAGCGGGCTGCCGAGACGGTCGGCCGGAATCCGATCCACCGGATCCGGGAGAGCGTGGGACGGGCTTCGCAGTGGTTCGGACAGATGTTCTGAACCCGATGGATCGACGGGAGGCGATGGAAATGGACACCAGGAACGAGAGCACGGGGTCGCGGCAGAAGTTCACGCTCGACGATCTCGAAGAGGCCGGCCGCCTGCCCTTTGCGGCGCTGGGCGGGCGGACCACGCCGCTGGGCGCCGTGATCAAGGTCGTCGGCGTGGGCGGCGGCGGCAACAACGCGATCAACCGGATGATCGGCGCCGGGGTCTCGGGCGTCGAGTTCATCAGCGTGAACACCGACATGCAGGCGCTGGAGCTGTCGCGCGCGGCGCGGAAGATCCAGATCGGCGGCCAGCTGACGCGCGGACTCGGCGCCGGCGCCAAGCCCGAGGTCGGGCGGGACGCCGCGCTCGAGGACACCGAGCGCCTGCTCGACGCGCTCGTCGGCGCCGACATGGTGTTCGTCACCGCGGGCCTCGGAGGGGGCACCGGGACCGGGGCCTCGCCGATCATCGCCGGCCTCGCAGCCGAGCTGGGCGCGCTCGTCGTGGCGGTCGTCACCAAGCCGTTCGGCTTCGAGGGGCGGCGGCGGCGCGACCAGGCCGAGCTGGGCCTGCTCGAGCTGAAGAAGTCGGTCGACACCGTGATCGCGATCCCCAACGAGAAGCTGCTGGCCACGGTGGCCCGCGACACCTCGATGCAGAACGCCTTCATGATGGCCGACGACGTGCTGCGCCAGGCCGTCCAGGGGATCTCCGACCTGATCCTCGTCCCGGGCGACATCAACCGCGACTTCGCGGACGTGCGCACCGTGATGAAGGGGATGGGGATGGCGCTGATGGGGACCGGGATCGCGGAAGGCGAGCACCGCGCGGTCGCGGCGGCGCAGCAGGCGATCAGCTCCCCGCTGCTCGAGGACACCTCGATCCAGGGGGCGCAGGGGGTGATCTTCAACATCACGGGTGGCGACGACCTGTCGCTGCACGAGGTCAACGAGGCGGCGCAGATCGTGCACGACGCCTGCGACCCCGACGCCACGATCCTCTTCGGCTACGTCTCACGGCCCGAGATGCGAGGCCGGGTCAAGGTGACGGTCATCGCGACCGGCTTCAGCCAGCCGTTCGTCGGTCGCCCGGAACGGACCGAGGGGCCGCGGCTCGTCCAGGGGCTCGCGACGCCCGCGAAGGCGCCGGCCGAGCTGCCGCTCGAGCTCGACCCGATCCCGGCGCCGATCGTGGCGCCGCAGCGCCTGACCAGCCTCGAGGACTTCCCGCCGTTCGGCGACGACGGGATGCTGCCCCACCTCGACCGCTCGTCCGACGTCACCGACTACGAGATCCCGACCTACATCCGCCGGATGCAGGACTGATCCGGTGTCGACCCGCCTGCGCGCGCTGCGACCGGAGGTCCGGCGACGGGTGCTGGTCATCGACGGCGACGCCGCCGTCGCTTCGGCCGTTGCGCGGCTCTGCCGCACGACGGGGATCGAGGTCGCGCACGCCGAGGATGGCGAGCGCGGCCTGGCCTTCGCCGCCGAGGAGGTCCCGGACCTGATCCTGCTCGACCTCGCGCTGCCGGGGCGCGACGGGATCGACGTGCTGCCCGACCTGCGCGCCGAGCCCGCGCTGGCTTCGGTCCCGATCGTGGTCGTCTCGGGCCGCAGCTCGCGCGCGGCGCAGGCGGCCGCCTTCCGCGCCGGGGCCGACGACTTCATCGCCAAGCCGTTCCATGGCGGCGACCTCGACGCGCGCGTGCGCGCCAACCTCCGGAAGCGCGACCTCTACCTGCGGCTCGAGCGCACCAACCGGGAGTTGCGTGCGGCCAACGAACGGCTGAGGACCCTCTCCGCGACCGACGAGCTGACCTCCCTGGCGAACCGCCGCGCGCTCTCCTCCCGGCTCGCGGAGGAGTTCGCCCGGGCCGAGCGGTACGAGACCCCGCTCTCGGTCGTCGCCGCGGACCTCGACGGCTTCAAGCAGCTCAACGACACCTACGGTCACGGCGTCGGCGACCGCGTCCTTTCGCAGCTGGCCCGCCGGCTGCGGGCGCTGGCCCGCGCGACCGACCTCGTCGCGCGCCTCGGCGGCGACGAGTTCGCCTTCGTGCTCCCGCACACCGGCCTCGCCGACGCGCGCGCCTTCGCCGAGCGCCTGCTCGTCCGCTTCGACGTCGTCCCGCTCCGCCTTCCCGGCGGCGACGTCATCGCCGTGCGGCTCTCCTGCGGCGTGGCGACGCTGCCCGACAGCGGGCCGGTCGACTCGCCGGAGGCGTTGCTCGAGGCCGCCGACCGCGCGCTCTACGAAGCCAAGCGGGCCGGCGGCGCGCGCACGGTCTGCGCGCGCCCGGAGCCGATCCCGCGCGACCGGCCGCTGCCGCCGGAGCCGCTCGAACGCCTTGCCGAATTTCATCCATCCCGCCGCCAAAGCGGGATGGGCGCACACCCGGACTGAACGGTCCGGTCCCGGGGGAAAGGACCCGACGGTGATTCCCGCCGCAACAACCCTCCCGCCACCCCAGGCGCACGTCGCGCCCCGGCCCGCCGGACTTCCCGCCGGCGGCGCCGCGAACCCACTTCCCTGACCCGGCGGACCTTTCCCCCGCGCTTCTCGCACGAAGGGGCGGCCGCGAGGCCGCCCCTGCTCTTTCCGGGCGCGTACGGCCCGGGGGTTCGATTCGGAAGAAGGGAGCCGTCTAGAACCCGGAGGGGCTCTGGTCCGGCAGCAGCTCGACCTTGCTGACGAAGTACTCGGTCTCGCCGAAGCAGGTGGTCGGGACGAACTTGTGCTGCTCGTAGTGCAGGCGGACGCGCTGGCCGAGCATCCGGTTGATCTCGGCCGCAGTGGCGTCCTCGCGCACCGAGAAGTGGAAGATCTCGGGCATCGAGCCCGGGTAGTTCACCATCGCCAGCTGCCCTTCCCAGGTCTTGCAGAGCCAGCCGCTCTTGCTGAACTTCTGCACCACGCCGGTCCGCTCGCCGCTGGAGTAGTCGAAGCTCAGCGCGAGCCAGGTCCAGAGCACGGCCACGGCGATGACGGCGAAGAAGGCCATCCACAGCGCGCGCTTGATCCAGCGCCAGCTGCGCGCGAGGAAGCCCGGGCCCTCCGGCGCGGGCGGAGCGGCGGGGCCGGGTGGGACGGACGCGGGCGGGATCGTGGACATGGCGGGGTCTCCTAGGCGTTGCTGACGACCATGATGCAGGCGTCGTAGACGGTCTTGAAGGGCGCCCCGTGAACGTAGGCGAGGACCGCGTCGTCGAAGCTGCCGTCCTGCAGCCAGACCGCCGGCAGACCGAGCGCGGCGACCTCCTGCAGCACGGCCAGCGTCACCGGCGGCGGCGTGACCATGGTCACGATGTCGATCGGCTGCGGCGCCGCGGCCAGCGAGGCGTAGGCCGGCAGGCCGGCGATCTCCGGCTCCCTCGGGTTGATCGGCAGGACCGTGTATCCCTTGCCGTGCAGGTTGCCGACGATGATGCAGCCGTACTTCGCGGGGTTCGCGCTCGCCCCGACGACGGCGATCCGCGCCCTCGGCCCCTTGCGGGCCAGCACCGCCAGCACATCGGGAGGGTGCGGGTTCTCGTGGGTCATCGTGACCTCCGCAGGCGCGCACCGGAGGGGCCGGCGCGGGCGGGATCTTACCCCGGACGCGGGGCGGGGTTCCTCCCCCGGCCGGTGGCCGCGGCGGGGGGCTCTCCCCGATACTCCCCGCGATGACTCTCGCCGACACCGCGCTCCTCGCCTCTGCCGGGGCCGTGGCCGGGGCGCTCAACTCGGTGGCCGGCGGCGGGAGCTTCGTCTCGTTCCCGGCGCTGCTCTTCACCGGCGTCCCCGCGATCCCGGCCAACGCGACGAACACGGTCGCGCTGCAGCCCGGGGCGATGGCGAGCGCCTGGGCCTATCGGCGGCAGCTCAGCGCGCACCGCGGCGCGGTGATCGGGCTCGGCGCGGTGAGCCTCGTGGGCGGCCTCGCCGGGGCGCTGCTGCTGCTGAAGACACCCGAGCGGACCTTTCTCTGGATCCTGCCGTGGCTGCTGCTGTTCGCGACGCTGCTCTTCAGCCTCGGGCCGACGATCACGGCCTCGCTGCGGGCCCGGGTGGCCGGCCGTGCGGAGACCAGACCGGGGGCGATCTGGCTCGCCGTGGCCGCTGCCCAGTTCGCGATCGCGGTCTACGGCGGCTACTTCGGCGGCGGGATCGGGATCATGATGCTGGCCGCGCTGTCGCTCTCCGGCATGACCAACATCCACGAGATGAATGCCTTCAAGACGCTGCTCGGCAGCCTGATCAACGGGACCGCGGTCGTGGCGTTCATCGTCGCCGGCGTCGTCCACTGGCCGCAGGGGCTGACGATGATGGCGGGGGCGGTGCTGGGGGGCTACTTCGGCGCGCACTGGGCGCAGCGGGTCGAGCCGAAGCTGGTGCGTGCGCTGGTCATCGTGACGGGCGCGGCGATGACGGTCTACTTCTTCCTGCGGGCCTGACCGGGACGGGACGGGCGCGAAGTCCCCGGCCCGCGCCGGCCCCGCTCAGCCCTTCATCGCGTTCAGCATGTGGTCGATGACGTGGGTGTGCTCGCGCTGCGGGCTGAACAGGACGACCTCGGCGTCCTTCAGCACCCGCACGCTGTGGCCGGGCGGCCAGTAGAAGAGGTCGTTCTCCCGGCAGGTCTCGGCCTTGCCGTCGGTGTAGGTCACGACGACCTCCCCGGAGATCATGTAGCCCCAGTGCGGCGCCTGGCAGGCGTCGCCCTCGAGCCCCTTCAGGAGCGGCGCGATGTCGGTGCCGGCGCCGAGCGAGAAGTACTCGCCTCCCATCGTGCCGAAGCCGGTCGCGTCACCGAAGTCCGTGGCCTGGCGCGCGACCGCGCCGGGGACATTGATCCGGGCGGGAATCTGCTCCTTGGGAATGTGCATGCGTGGCTCCCCTTTCGCCGGCTCTTCCCGCAGGAAGCCGCTCAAATCGGCCCGATCTCTCCTTCACTCCGCCGTGGTCGGATCGATCACGGCCCGGACCCGCGCCACGTGGTTGGCCGGGAAATCGCCGCGCCGCGCGTGCTCGCGGACGGTCTCCTCGTCCGGGGCGAGGTAGATGCAGTAGATCTTGTCGTCGGTGACGTAGCTCTGGATCCACTGGATCCGGGGACCCATCCCCTGCAGGACCCCGCAGGACTTCTGCGAGATCGCGTGCAGCTGTTCGACGGACAGCTTCCCGGCGCCGGGAAGGTCTCTCTCGATGACGTACTTCGGCATGCGTCCGGTCTCCTGCGGCCGGGGCTTTCCGTCCGTCCGACTTACATTCGCAGTATTTGTTGTTATTCCAGTCTCGTCAAGCGCCAGCGAGGCCGCCCTGCCGTCCGTGGACACGGCACGGCTTTGACGACCGGTTCTTCCTGCAAGCCCGCTCAGGGCGCCCCGAGCGCAAGCACGAGCCGCAGCCCCGCCTCGACCCGGGCCATCACGGGCGCCGCCAGGCTGCGCACGCACTCCGCCAGGAGCCCGCGATCGAGCGTCACCAGCTGCGAGACGTTCACCACCGACGCCCGCGCCAGGCCGCTCGCCCGCCGCGGCAGCAGCACGTTGCCCGGTGCCGCCGCCAGCTCGAGGTTCGACGAGATCGTCGCGACGACGACGGTCCCGATCCGGCTGCGGTTGATGGCGTCGGACTGGACGACGACCACGGCGCGGCGGAAGCCGGGGCCGGAGCCGACGGGATCCGGCAGCGCGGCCCACCAGATCTCGCCGCGGCGGATCACCAGTCCTCGCGTCCGATCGCGCGGGCCTGGGCCCGGAGCAGCGCCGGCTCGACGCGTGCGTCAATGCCGAGGTAGACGCGATCGAGCTGCGCGGTCACGTCCGCGTCGCCGCTCCGGTCGAGGTAGAGGCGGACCGCCTCGCTGAAGAACCGGCTGCGCGACATCCCGCGGCGTTGCGCCGCGTCCTCGGCCGCCTGGAAGAGGTCGTCGGGAATCGAGATGGCGGTCTTCATCGGCCCTCGGGGCCCCGGAGCGGCCGGTCGCAGATCCCGGCGCGGCGGCGCGCGAGCAGCAGCAGCGCCGCCCCCGCGCAGGCCAGGAACGCGAGCGATGCCAGCCGCAGCGGCCACGGCGGCCCGACCCCGTAGGCCAGCTCGCCGGTGAACGGCCCGACGATCCGCCCCAGGCTCGACAGCCCCTGGTAGATCCCGAGGATCCCGCCGACCTCGTCGGGGTCGGCCAGCTCCGAGGCCAGCGCCGACAGCGACGGGTTGGTGATCCCGACGCCGATCGCCATCACGCCGAGCGCCACGCCGGAGAGCGCGAGCGTCGGCATGTACGGGACGAAGCCGAGGCAGACGCCGCTGATCACCAGCCCGGCCGCCACCAGCCGCGCCTCGCCGAAGCGCTTCGCCAGCCGGCCGATCAGCCCCCCCTGCACGATCGCGCCGACGAGGCCGATCCCGACCAGCAGGTAGCTGACCTCCTTCGGGCCGATCGCGTACTTGTGGCTGAAGAACTGCGCGAAGGTGACTTCGAACCCGGAGAACGCGGCGGTCGTGAGGAAGTAGATCGCCAGCACGAGGCCGAGGCACGGGTGGGTCAGCGCGCGCCCGAGGCGGGCGACCGTGAACGGATCGTGGGCGGCGCGGTCGCGCTGGTTCGGGTCGAGCGTCTCGGGCAGCAGGAACCAGGTCAGGACGAGCGCGACCGCGGAGGTTGCCGCGGCGCCGAGGCCCGGCGCGCCCGGGCCGAAGTGCTCGTAGAGCAGCCCGCCGAAGGCCGGCCCGAGGATGAACCCCAGCCCGAACGCGGCGCCGATCACCCCCATCCCGCGCGCGCGCCCCTCGGGGCCGGTGATGTCGGCGATCACCGCCTGCGCGGTCGAGATGTTCGCGCCGGCGATCCCGGCGACGATGCGGGAGGCGAAGAGCATCGGCAGCGAGCCCGCGAACCCGAGCAGCATGTAGCCGGCCACGGCCCCGGCCAGCGAGGTCAGCAGGATCGGGCGCCGACCGAAGCGGTCCGACAGCCGGCCGAGGATCGGCGCGAAGACGAACTGCATCGCCGAGAACGAAGCCATCAGGAAGCCCAGCGTCAGCGGCGACGGCTTGAACGTCTCGGCGTACAGCGGCAGCAGCGGGATCACCATCCCGAAGCCGATCAGGTCGATGAAGACGATCAGGAACAGGACCCCCAGCTTGGCGCGGTGCTCTTTCATCGGCTCTCCGTCACTCGCCCAGCACGCGGACTTCGATCCGCCGGCGGTGGGCAGCGCAGCGGTGCTCGACCAGGTAGAGCCCCTGCCAGGTTCCCAGCTGCAGCGCGCCGTCGCCCACCGGGATGACCTCCGAGGTGTGCGTCAGCGCCGCCTTGACGTGCGCCGGCATGTCGTCGTCCCCCTCGCTGTCGTGGCGGAACAGCGGGTCCCCCGCCGGGACGAGCCGCTCGAAGAAGGCCAGGAAGTCGCGCTGCACGGTGGGGTCGGCGTTCTCCTGGATCAGCAGGCTGGCGCTGGTGTGGCGGCAGAAGACGACCGCGATCCCGTCGGCGATCCCCGACGAGCGCACGATCCGCGCCAGCTCGGCCGTGACCTCGTAGAAGCCGGCGCCGCGCGTGGCGACCTCGATCGTGCCGCGCTCGACCACCGGCTTCAGGCCTTGGCCCGGGCCAGTCGGGCCTGGCGGAAGATCTGCCGCAGGCTGGGCCGGGTCCCGGTCAGGAGCAGGCCGACGCGGAAGAGGCGGGCCCCGATCTTGAGCGCGACGATCGTCGAACCGATCATCACGAGGAACGACAGTACGATCTGCCACCACGGGAAGCCGGCCGGTTCCAGCGACGCGCGCATCAGCACCGTCAAGGGGGCCGTGAACGGTATGAACGTCATGATCGTCGGGACCACGCCGTTGGGGTCGGCGAGGAGCACGCCGAACATCATCAGCGGGACCACCGTCGGCAGCGTCAGCGCGGCGCTCCACTGCTGCGCTTCGCGCATCGTCCCGCCCAGCGAAGAGAGCCCGAGCATCAGGCTGCCGGTGAACATGTAGGCGGCCAGGAAGAACGGCAGCGCGAGGCCGACCGCGAGCCACGGGATCGAGATCCCGAACGCAACCAGCATCCCGGCGAACCCCAGGCCGCCGGCGGACAGCATCGCGACCCAGGCGCCGATCTGCAGCAGGCCGGCCGCCCCGAGGCCGAGCAGCTTGCCGGTCAGGATCTCGTCGGGCGAGGCCGAGCTGAGCAGGACCTCGACGACGCGGTTCTCCTTCTCGACCGCGACGGCCTGCAGCAGGTAGCCGGCCGTCCCCATCAGTGCCGAGAAGAGCAGGATCGCGAAAGCCAGCGGGACCAGGATCCGCGCGATCTCGGTCTTCGCGCTGCGGGGCTTGATCTCGCCGTCGGCGCCGACGTTGAAGCTCTCGGAGTCGGCGACCGGTTCGCGCACCCGCGCGACGAACTCGGCCGGGACACGCCCCTCGATCAGCCGCTCCTTGATCAGCTCGCCGAACTGGCGCCCCGCCCCGCCGCCGGAGAACGGCCCGGATTCCTTGATGTAGGAGTTCACGCGGCCGGTCGCGAGGTAGTCGTCGGGCAGGACGTAGTAGCCGGCGAGGTTCCCGGCGAGCAGGTCGCGCCGCGCCTCGTCCTCGCTCCCGACCGGGCGGAAGACGGCGTTCCCCTTGGCGATCGAGTCGACTGCGGCGTTCGCCTGGCCGACCTTCTCGAGCGCCTCGCGGGCCTCGGCGGGCAGCTCGGGCAGCGGCGCGCTGGTGTCGCCCGACAGGCGCATCACGGCCGGCTTGTCGACGACGCCGTAGATCCGCGTCTCGTTCTCCTTCATGTGAATGAAGAAGCCCGGGATCACGCCGATCAGGCCCCAGAAGCCGAGGATCAGCGGCATCCCGAAGGTCGCAAACAGCCAGCCGGGCCGCTTGACGGTCGAGAGGAACTCGAACCCGGCGACGGCGCGGACCTTGCTTCCCCGGATCATGCGCGTTCTCCCTGCACGACGCGGATGAAGATCTCCTCGAGCGGTGTCAGTGCCTTCTCGAAGCGCTCGACCGCCAGGCCGGCGCGGACCAGCTCCGCGAGCAGGTCGGCCGGGGCCGTTCCGTCCGCCAGGCCGACGTGCCAGGTCCGCGGCGCGCCGTCGTCCAGCGGGGCCGCGCCGTCGCCGTCGTCCTCGGGCCGGACGTACGCGGCACCGGGGATCGCATCGGGCATCGCTCCGCGGACCCCGACGATCACCTCGGGCAGCGAGTAGCGCGCGCGGACCTCGTCCAGCGGCCCGTACACGACCAGCCGCCCCTCGTTGATCAGCGCCACCCGGTCGCACAGCTCCTCGACCAGGTTCATCTGGTGGGCGGAGAGGATCGTCGTCCGGCCGGCCCGGCGCCGCTCGATGATCAGCTCGCGCACGAACTGCACGTTGATCGGGTCGAGTCCGGAGAAGGGCTCGTCCAGCACCGCCAGCTCGGGCTCGTGCAGGAAGGTCGTCGCGATCTGGACCTTCTGCGCCATCCCCTTGGACAGCGCCTCGACCTTCCGGTTCGCGACCTCGGGCATCCCGATCCGCGTCAGCCAGCCGAGCGCGCGCCGGTGCGCGTCCGCGCGCGGCAGGCCCTTCAGCTCGCCGAAGTAGGTCATCACGTCGGCGACCTTCTGCTTGCGGTAGAGGCCGCGTTCTTCAGGCAGGTAGCCGACGCGGTCGAGTGCCGGCCCGTCGAGCGGCCGGCCGAAGAGCGTCACCGCCCCGGCGTCGGCCCGGATGATGTCCATCAGGATCCGGATCAGCGTCGTCTTGCCGGCGCCGTTCGGGCCGAGCAGGCCGAAGACCTCACCGGCCGGGACCTCGAACGACACGCCGTCCACGGCGCGCTTCTCGCCGTAGCTCTTCCGGATCCCGTCGAACGTGAGAAAGCTCATCCCTCGCCATCCTCCCCGGCCGGCGCGCCGGGCGTGGACTGTTCCGCGGCGGGCGCCGGCGGGGAAGCGCTTTCCGCCGGGCGGTCGCCTCGCCGCGGCCGAGCGGCGCCGCGGCCGGCCGGAACGGTCTCCCGCGGGAGGTGCTTGTCGAGCCGCGCGGGGTCGACCGCCGACAGCCCCTCGACCGGGATCCCCGCCAGCGACGCGACCCAGTCGGTCTGGTGCAGCAGACCGCGGACGATCGCCACCTCCCACGAGGCCAGCTCGGTCCGCCCGAAGATCCGCCGCCAGCGGCGCAGCACGGCGTCGGGGTTCTGCTCCTGCAGGTGCCCGATCCGCTGCCAGACCTCGCGCATGTGGCGGTACATCGCCTCCAGCTCGTCGGCGCTCGCCGCGCGCTCGGGCTCCTTCTCGCCCGGGAGCTTCTCGCCGAGGTCGGCGTGCGCCTCGAGCGACAGCGCGTAGCCGATCACGGCCACGGCGTGCGAGATGTTGAGCGACGGGCAGTCGGGATCGGACGGGATCGCGACGACGCGGTGGCAGCGGTCGGTCTCCTCCGTGGAGAGCCCGTCCGCCTCGCGGCCGAAGACCAGCGCCGTCTCCCCCGGCCGGCGCCAGGGCGTCAGCTCGCGGAACAGCGGCCCCGGCAGCGCCGCCGGCCCGCGCCCCTTCCCCAGCCGTCGCGAGGTGCCGATCACCAGCTCGCAGCCGTGGATCGCCTGGTCGAAGGTCTCGACCCGGACCGCCGCGTCGAGCACCGCGGCCCCCTCGGCGCGGGCGTACCAGCGCGCCTCCTGGCTCTTCGGGTCGGCGAGCCCGCCGGCGATCCACATCCGCGACAGCCCGAAATTGAGCATCGCTCGGGCGATCTGCCCCAGGTTGCCGTCGTAGCGCGGCTCGACGAGCACCACACGGATCGAGGACAGCTTGCCGGAAAGCCCGCTCAAGGCCGCGCTCCGCTCAGACGAAGTCGGCCAGCTCGAGCGCCGGGAACAGGCCGTCGCGCTGCTCGCACAGCGCGACGAACTCCTCGTTGAGCGCGCCCTCGCGCAGCATCCGCTCGAGGTGCGTGTAGCGCATCACGTGCTCGGTGAAGCGGCGCCGCGCGTAGTCGACGCCGGTCCCCGTCGTGATCAGGAACGGCCAGTCGGACGACTGCGCGAGCATCACTTCGCGCGCGGCCTGGCGCAGGACCCGGTCCACGAACGGGGCGCGCCCGGAGAACTCCTCGAGCAGGCGCACGAAGCGCTCGCCGACCCCGGCCACGTGCGGCTGCATCCACTCCGTCGCGGGCGAGAGCCAGACGTCGTAGTAGCCGCCCGCGCCCCAGCTCGACGGCTCGAGGGCGACGGCCTGCTGCTCGGGGCGGGCTTCCAGCACGTCGGTCGGGCTCATCGCGGCGATCACGTCCTGGTCGAAGGCCAGCTTGCGCAGCAGCAGCTCGATGAACCACGGCCCCTCGAACCACCAGTGCCCGAACAGCTCGGCGTCGAACGGCGCGACGATCACCGGCGGCCGACCATGGCGCGCCGTCAGTGCCCGGGCCTCGGCGACGCGGCTGTCGAAGAAGTGGCCGGCGTGATCGTCGGCGCGGCGGTGGGCCAGTCCGGGGTGGTACGGCTCGCGATGCGACCCCTTGCGGTCGGTCACCCGGTAGTACTTCAGCCCGGTGAACATCCGCGTCCCGTCGGGGTCGATGTAGGGCGCGACGTACTCGAACGGCAGGTCCCAGCCGACGTCGCGGTAGAACTCGCGGTAGAGCGGGTCGCCGGGGTACCCGGTCTGCGACGACCAGACCTGCCGCGACGGCTCGAGGTCGCGCGCGAACGCGGCCACGCCGTACTCGGTGTAGACCGGCGCGTGGACGCCGTAGCGCGGGGTCGGACGGGCGTACTCGAGGCCGTGCGCGTCGAGGCAGAACCACTTGATGTCGGCCTCGGCCAGGTAGCGGTCGACGGGCGGGGCGTAGGCGCACTCCGGCAGCCAGATGCCGCGCGGCGCGCGGCCGAACAGGCGCCGGTGCTCGCGGACCGCCGTGCGGATCTGCCCGCGCACCAGCTCCGGCCGGTCCATCAGCATCGGCAGCAGCGGGTGGGTCGCGGCGCAGGTCGCGAGCTCGAGCATCCCCTCGCGCTCGAGCCGGGCCAGCTCGCCGACGACGTCGCGGCCGAGCACGTCGCGATAGAGGTGCAGCAGGCGCCCCAGGCGGTCGCGATAGAAGGCGACGACCGGGCCGATGCCGCCGTCGTCCCGGGTCCGGACCTGCTCCTTGTCGAGCAGCTCCAGCAGGCGCAGCAGGTAGTGCTCCGTCCGCCGCTGCAGCAGCGGGTCGACCAGCATCGAGGCCAGCGTCGGGGAGACGTCGATCGTGACGCGGAACGGGACGCTGTCGCGCTCGAGCGCCCGGAACGACTCGATCAGCGGCAGGTAGGTCTCCGTCACCGCCTCGAAGAGCCAGTGCTCCTCGAGGAAGAACGGCAGCTCGGGGTGGCGGACCCACGGCAGGTGCGCGTGCAGCAGCAGGACGAACGCGCTGCGCTCCATCTCAGCGACCGTCGCGACCCGCGCCGGAGGGCCAGCGACCGGCACCGCCGGGCGATGTCGGCGCCTCCTCGACCGGGCCCGATGCACTCCATCCCGCCGGAGAGGTGATCGACTCGCCGGTCCCGCCGCTCTCCGTGCCGGACGCCGCGCCGTCCTGGGCGCCGTCCTGGTGGAAGGCCTCGGGCCACTCCTCCGCGGCCCGTTCGCGGGCCGTCTCCGACAGCGCGAACGCGCGCCAGAGCTCGTGGTCCTTGCTGATCCAGAAGTCGCCCGGCAGCGCCCGCAGCGCGAGCAGCAGGCGCTCGTGGAGCCGGGCGGCCGGCGCGCTGCGGCGCGGCCCGCGCTGGCCGGGGCGCGCCGGCGGCTCCGCGCGCAGCAGGGTGCGGCGGTCGAGGCGCGCCGGGATGCGGATCTCCTGGTAGGGCTCGAAAGTGCCGGCCGGCGCGTCGGCCGGCATCCGGACCGGCGCGGAGCGCGCGAGCGTCAGGAAGAAGCCGTCGGTCCGGTCCAGGCCGACGGCGACGCGCACGGTTCGGCCGGGGCGGCCGACGCGGAGGTGGTAGGTGCCGCCGCGCCCGCCGACGAGTTCCTGGACCAGCACGCGACCCGACTCGTCGAGCACGCGCAGGCCGACGCGATCCCAGCCGATCGACTCGGCGGCGGCGAGCGCGACCTCGTCGTTGATGTCCCAGACCGCGACGAGGTGGTTCGGATCGCGGATCAGGCCGCGCACGAAGGTCAGGTCGTAGCCCGGCGGCAGCGCCCCGAGCCCCTCCCCGATCACCTTTCCGTGCGGGCCGAGATCGTAGCGGGCGCGCTCCGACGCGACCTGCCCGGCGTGGCGCAGGCGCGGGTCCTCGGTCTCGATCGCCAGGGGCGCGGGCTCGAGCGACGGGGCGGCAGGCGCGGCCTTGCGTGGCGCCGCCGCGCGGGCCGTCTTGGCCGGGCGCGCGGGCGCGGGCGCGGGCGCTGGCTTGGCGGCGGCCGGATGCGCGAAGCGGGTCACCTTGATCCGGATGTCGATCGGCCGGGCGGCGGCGGGAACCTGCTTCGCTGCGGCCGGCGCCGCGACGGTTCGCGTCGCGGCAACCTTCGGCGCTGCAGACTTCGGCGCTGCAGGCTTCGGCGGTGCTGCCTTCGGCGCTGCAGACCTTCGGCAGGCTGGCGGGCCTTCGGCGCTGCGACCTTCGGCACTGCAGACTTCGGCACTGCAGACTTCGGCACTGCGACCTTCGCCACTGCGACCTTTCTGGCGACGGCCTTCGTCGCGACGGGCTTCGCGGCAATCGCTTTCGCCACGGCCACTTTCGGCGCGACGGCCTTTTTCGCCGCGACCTTCTTCACCGCGACCTTCTTCACCACGGCCTTCCTGGCGACGGCCTTCTTCGCGACAGCCTTCCTCGCGACGGCCTTCTTCGCGACCGCCTTCTTCGCGACGGCCTTCTTCGCGGCGACCTTCTTCTCCGCGACGGCCTTCCTGCCGGCCGCCGGAGCCGTCCCCTTGGCGGCCTTCTTCTTCACCGCCGTCCTCACCGACTTCTTCGTCGTGACCATGACTGCCTCGAACGGGAGCTCGGGCTACCGTGCTCCCATCACCACTCTCTTCGCGCCGCCGAGCCACGCGTCCCAGTTGACCGGGCCGCCGACCTGGATCCCCTGGATCGTGCCGTCTCCCCCGACGAGGTAGATCGTCGGCGTCTCGGTCACCATCAGCGCCCGCAGGGCGCCGCGATCGACGTCCAGCAGGTGGGTCCAAGGGTAGTCGGCGATGATCTTACGCGCGTCGTCCTGCAGGGCGGGGGTCTCCGCGCGGGCGATGTCGAGGATCGCGAGGTCGGCCGGGCGGTTCTTGAGGTACCAGTCGCGGAGCCGCGGCAGCTCCACCTTGCAGTGCGGGCAGGTCGGAAGCCACGCGAAGACGACGAGGCGCTGGCCCTTCACCGGATAGGCCGAGAGCTTGCGCCAGGTCCGGCCGTCCAGCTCGGTCACCGGCGCATCCGGAAGGGGCTTGCCGATCAGGCGGTAGACCGGCTGCGGCTGGAGCACGCCGAGCGTCGGCACCGGCGCCCCGCGGCCGGCCAGGGCGACCGCCTCCGCGATCGAGACCCCGCTGGGACCGGTCTGCGTGAGGTCCGAGCCGCCGGCCAGGCGCAGCACCCCCCCGGCGTCGACCAGGGCGAAGGAAGGGGCGGACCGGACCCCGAGGATCGTCGCCAGCTGGCCCGAGCCGTCGATCCGCGGCGAAACGCCGGGAAGGCCCAGCGCCGCCAGCCGAGCCTTGACGTCGTCCGGAGACTGCGAGGCGGCAAGGACGGCGACCGGGAAGAAGGCCGCGTCCGGCGCGGCGACCCGGTGCAGGTCGGCGGCGGAGGCCAGGTTCGCCTCGGAGACCGGGTCCTTGGGACGCCAATAGACGACGAAAACGGGCCTCCGCCCGATGAAGCCGGCCATCTCCTGCCCGGCCGCCCCCCCCTGGGAGGTCAGGAGCGGCGCCGGAACGGGCTCCCCGGGGGCGATCAGGGCCTTCTGGCCGTACTGGGCCTGCGCGGCACCCCCCCCAGCCAGGGCCACAAGGGCCAGCACGATCAACACTTTGGGTCGCGTCCGGAGCATCCGGCGATTATACGGGGTGGGCGGGGCGCCCGCCGCCGCCGGGGGTTGCCGGGGCGTTCCGGGCTAGACTCGCGCCGTGACCGGGGATGTTCCGCGTACCGCCGCCCGCTTCCGGGTCGGCCCGGCCTACGCCGGGTACCGGCTGGACCAGTTTCTTCAGCGGATGATCCCGAAACTCAGCCGGAACCGGATCCAGAAGGCGATCGACGAGCGGGTCCGGCTCTCCTGGGAGGCGCCGGTCAAGGCCTCGACGCCCGTCCGCGAGAACGGTGAGGTCTGGGTCGACGATCCCGACGTGAACGAGGAGGCGATCGCGTTCGATCCGGCGATCCTCTACGACGACGGCGACCTGCTGGCGATCGACAAGCCGCCGGGCATCGTGGTCCACCCGACCCACTCCCACCTGCGCAACACCGTGATCACCCTGCTCCGGCGGCAGCTGAACGCGCCGGAGCTGACGCTCGCGCACCGGCTCGACGCCGAGACCTCGGGCGTGCTGCTGCTCGGGCGGCACACCTGGGCGGCGCGCCGGGCCCAGTCGGCGTTCCAGCGCGGCAAGGTCGAGAAGTCGTACCTGGCGATCGTGTTCGGGCGGCCGGCCGAGGACCGCTTCTCGGTCGACCTCCCGCTCGGCTACCACTCGCGCGACAGCTTCGTCTTCCGCCAGCTTCCGGAAGGCCAGGAGGCGCGCACTTCCCTGACGGAGTTCGAGGTGCTCGAGCGGATGGCGCGCGCCTCCCTCGTGCGTGCCTTCCCGAAAACCGGGCGGCGGCACCAGATCCGCGCCCACCTCGCCGCGGCCGGGCACCCGATCGTCGGCGACAAGCTCTACGGGCTCGACGACCGGGCCTATCGCCGCTATCTCAAGCTGGGCCGGCTCGACGACGAGCTGCTGGCGCGCGTTGGCGCCGAGCGGCTGATGCTGCACAGCTCGACGCTGTCGCTGCCGCACCCGCGGCAACCGGGCGAGCGGATCGAGATCACGGCGCCGCTGCCGGCCGACATGGCGGCGTGGCTGGAGCTCGAGCGCGCGCGGCGCGTCGAGGAGAGTGCGTGAGGGGGACGGCCGCTCGTTCGCGCGCGGCGCTGCGGGGCGCGCTGGTGGCGGCGCTCGCGACGGCGCTACCGGTGTCCCCTGCCGCCGCTGCCGCGCCGCCGCCGCCGAAGAGCGCGGTTCCCGCGGCACCGAAGCCGCGCCCGCTCGCGCTGGGCGACGCGGCGGACAAGGCGCTGCGCGCGGAGCTGGCCCGCCGCGGGCTCAAGCCGCCCGCCGTGGAGCCACAGCTCGAGGCCCTGCGCGGCGCGGACCCCTGGGTGGCGCTGGTGCGCAGCGCGGCCGCGATCGGCGGGGCCAGCGCCTTCGCCTACATGGCGATCGACCAGGCCTACGCCGAGCTGGGCGTGAGCGCCCGCGAGCGGATGGCGCTGTCCGACACGCAGTCTGCCGGCCAGCAGCTGACCGAGCTGGGCGAGCAGATGAAGCTCTTCCAGGACCCGGCGCTCGGGATCTCCGAGCCCTGGCGCGCCTCGTTCGCGCAACTCGCCGTCGACCTCGCGCGCGCGCGGCAACTGGCGGCCCAGGCGCTGGCCGGCATCCCCGACGGCGCGCGCCAGCAGATCGCTTCCGGCATGCTCGACCTGGCGGCGACGGCGCGGTCGCCGGGCGGCGACGACGAAGCCGTCGACTACGGCGCGCTCGCTCGCGCCTCCGGGACCCTGCTGCTCGCGACGGACGCCTTCATCGAGCTGCTCCCGGCGCGCGAGCCCGCTGCCTTCTCCTGGCGCACTGACGTCCCCGGAGTGACCGGCTTCGCCCTCGGCCCGTTCGCCACGGCCGCCGGGCCGATGTACATCGGCGGCGTCGACGCCAACTCCTGGGCGGTCCCGCGCGACGCGATCGTCGTCGACCTGGGGGGCCGGGACAGCTACGGCACGGGAGGCGAGCGATACGTTCCGCCCGCCGCGGCCGCGCTGTCGGTCGTCGTGGACCTGCACGGCGACGACAGCTACCGGGCCGTGGCTCCGGCGGCGCTCGCGGCCGGAACGATGGGCCTGGCGCTGCTGCGCGACGTCGAGGGGAACGACACCTACGACGATCGCGCGCTTGCGCAGGGAACCGGGGTCTTCGGCTTTGGCCTGCTGATCGACCAGGCGGGGGCCGACCGCTACGCGGTGGGGAGCAGCGGCCAGGGCTTCGCCCACGCCGGGGTCGGGATGCTGGTCGACGGCGGCGGCAACGACCTGTACGTCGCGGAGGGGGCCGGCCAGGGGGTCGCGACCGGCCACGGTGTCGGACTGCTCGCCGACCTCGCTGGCGACGACGTCTATCGCGCGTCGCCCGAGAGCGCGCCCGAGGCGACGGCCGGCGTGGCGCAAGGGGCCGGGCTCCGCGTGCCGGCGGAGGGGCGCCCCGGCCTCGGGATCCTGCTCGACGTCGCCGGCGATGACGTCTTCCTCGCCGCGCGGCACGCGCAGGCGGCCGCGCCCGGCGGGCGCGGGCTGCTCGTCGACGGCGGCGGGAACGACCTCGCGTCGGTCGGATCGGACGGCCAGGCCGGCGCGTCCCGCGGTGGCTCGGCCGTGCTGATCGACCTCGGCGGGGACGACGTGCGGATCGTGCGCGGCGCGCGGGGCGAGGCGACTGCGGACGGCGGCGTCGCCGTCCTCCTCGACGCCGGCGGGGCCGACGTCGTGCGCTGCGGCGACGCGACTGGCTGCCGCGGTGTCGCCGGCGGCGAGGGGCGCGCGCTCTTCATCGACCTCGGTGTGAAGCCGCCGGTGCGAATCGGCCTCCCGCCGAAGCCGACGGCGAAGCCGGCGCCGGCGCCCTCCGGCAAGGTGGCGAAGTGATCGCGCCGCCGCTCCCTTGGCGCACCCGGCGCCTCGCGCTGATCACGCTGCTCGCGCTGTCGACGCTGCTCGCGGCCTGCGCCACGACGGCCGACGCGCGCAAGACGTCCCGTTCTTCCGAGAAGTCGAAGAAGTCCGCCCCCACCGTGATCCACGTCGTCGAGCCGGGGCAGACCCTCTACCGGATCGCGCTGGTCTACGGCGTGGAGCTGAAGACGCTGCAGCACGCCAACCGGATCAAGAACCCGCGCCAGCTGAAGATCGGGCAGAAGCTCACCATTCCCGGCGCAAAGCAGGCGCTCGAGGTGCCGCCGTTCCCCGAGCCGATTCCCGCTGCGGCGCGGATCCAGGTGGCCGCCGCGAGCCCGCGGATCGAAGAGATCCGGCCGCCCGTGATCGAACCCGGTACGGACGAGTGGATCTGGCCGATCGACGGCCGCCTGACCTCCGGCTACGGCGCGAAACGGCGGCGGCACATCCACGCCGGGATCGACGTCGTCGTCCCGCAGGGGACACCGATCTTCGCCGCGCGCGAGGGGTTCGTGAGCTTCGTCGGCCGCCAGGGGGGATACGGGCAGCTGGTCATCGTCGATCACGGCGACGGCTGGACCAGCCGCTACGCCCACGCCTCGAAGATCCTCGTCGACGCCGGCGACACGGTGCATCCCGGCGAGGAGATCGCGCTGGCCGGGCGCACGGGGCGGGCGACGACGAGCCACCTGCACTTCGAGATCCGCCGGAACGGGAAAGCGATCGATCCGCTGCGCTACCTGCCGCCGTCGGGCGGCCCGCTTCCCGCCCCCGACGCCCCGCCGCTCGAGGGAGACGACGCGGACGGGCTCGAGGAGCACGGCGAGTGCCTCACCGACGACACCGCCGAAGAGTCGCACGCCGAGCGCCCGGACTAGTTGGACGCGCGGTCCCGGTTGCGGAACGCCTCGAGCACCCAGGCCGGCGGATCGGGCTCGCGCTGGAGCGCCTTTCCGGCGTCGCCCCCCGTCCCGGCGCGCCAGCGGTGCAGCCAGGATGGGCCCGCGGGACCGATGTAACCGTCCCGCGTCGCGTAGGCCGGATCGGCCAGCGCCGCGTCGAGCGGGACGAAGCGGTAGCCGCGCCGGGTCAGCCGCTCGAGCAGCTCGGGCAGGGCGTCCGCGTTGAGGGCGTTGGCGTGCAGCAGCAGGACCTGCGCGACAGGCCGGCCGAAGAGGTCCTGCGCCTCGGCCTCGAAGAAGGTCATCATCGTGTCGTTGTAGTCGAGGTAGGCCCGCAGCAGGCGGCCGGACTGCTCGTCGTCGCCCCGCGCGCGCGCGGCGGCGTAGAGCCAATCGAAGATGTAGTCCGAGTTCTCGACGGTGAACGGCGCGACCGCGTAGCCGTGCTCCGCGAGGAAGGTCTCGAAGGCCTGCTTCGCCTCGCGCGAGGGGCCGGTCTGCGTGTAGGGGTGGCGGTAGTAGCGCGGCGCACGGCCGCGCCGGGACAGCAGCCAGCGCGTCACCACCTCGCCCTTCAGGACGGCGGCCTCGTACTCCTCGAGCGAGGAGTCGGCGAAACGCAGGTGGCCGTAACCGTGGTTGCCGAGGTCCATCCCCGCGTCGAGCCAGGCCGCCAGGAGCGCCGTCCGCGCGTCGATCTCGCCGGCGACGAGCAGCTTGTCCTCGTTCACGAAGCCGATCGCGGGGGCCTTCCGTGCGCCGAGCGCGCCGAGCAGCGCCGCGTTCTTCTCGCGGATGGCGGGGAGCGGCAGGCCGCGGCCGACGAAGGGGAGGTCGTCGAAGGTGAGCGCGATCGAGCGGGCGGCCGGCTCCGCGGCGAGGCCCGCTCCGCACGGCAGGAGCGTCAGCAGCGCGAGCGCGAGCGCGGCGCGCGAGATCAGGCGAACCCCCGCTCCTCGAGCTCGTCTTCGTCGAGTCCGAAGTAGTGCCCGATCTCGTGCAGCACGGTGATCCGGATCTCCTCCACGAGGTCGTCCCGGTCGTGGAACATCCGCTCGAGGTTCCGCTTGTAGACGCAGATCACGTCGGGCAGCTGCGGAAGCTGGCCGAGGCTGCGCTCCGGCACGGGGGTCCCGGTGTAGAGCCCGAACAGGCAGGGATCGGCCGGCGGGTCGAAGGCGTACAGCTCGTCCGCGCGCGGCAGGTCCGGGACGTGGATCGAGAGCGTCCCGTTCCGGACGCAGGCCCGGGCCTCGTCGGGCAGTTCGTCGATCGCCTCGTGCACGATCTCCTGGAACTCCTCGGCGGAGAATCGAGTGGGGAGCGGGTAGGCTTCCGGGTCGGTCTGGTGCGCCCGCTGGAAGAGCTCCTCGGCCTCGGCGTAGTGCCCGGCGCCGTGCCGCTCGGTGCAGAGCCCCATCCAGTAGCAGGCCTGCGGGTCCGCGGAATCGACGGCGAGGGCGCGGGCCAGCACCGCCTCGGCACGCTCGAAGCGGCACATTTCGAACAGGCACAGTCCCAGGTCGGCGAGCGACGGCAGGTCGTCCGGCTCGACCGAGAGGATCTCCTCCAGCAGGATCGCCGCCTCGTCGTAGCCGCCCAACTCGATCACGGCCGACGCGATGACCTGCCGGGCGTCGAGCGAGTCGCCCTGGAGCATGAGCGCCCGCCGGCCGAGCGCCTCGGCCTCCTCGAAATGGTCGTCGTCCAGCGCGTTCTGCGCGCGGCGAATCAGGTCGTCGGGGTTGTTCCGGATCCGGGCAGTCATGATCGGGTTCGTGTCCAGGACGCCGCCGAGGGGTTCTCCGGGCGCGATCCGCGGCGGGATCGACCGGGTGGGCGGGAGGATAGCACCCCTCCTAGAATGGCGCCCATGCACACTCCGACCCTCCGCCCGCTCCTCGTCGCCCTCGCCGCGGCCCTCCCGGCCCTCGCCGCGTCGCCCGCTCCGCCGGCGAAACCCGCTCCCCCGCCGGCGACAGCTCCCGACCCGGCCTTCATCCCGCCCGCCTTCCGCGCCGAGCGGCACACCACGGCAGGGGAAGCGTACCTGCGGGCGCTCCCGGCCGGGACCAAGGTGATCGTCGATCGCGCCGACGGCGCGCACTTCGAGCTGCTGCTGAAGGACGGGAAGCTGGCGATCGCCCTTCCGGCCTCGAGCCTCTCCGCCGACGGCGCCACCTTGACGACGCCGCTCGGTTACAAGCTCTCGTTCTCCGGCGACAAGCGCCGCAGCTTCGTCGTCGCGGCGCCGAACGGCCACCGGACGGAGTTCCGCCCGGAGAAGGCCGCGCTGACCGTCGGCGAGTCGGACGGCGGCGTGTGGCGCTGGGATCTCGAAGGGCGCGGCCTGCGGCTCCCCGACGGCTCGCGGATCGACCCCCTGGACAAGGGGCAGCGCTGGGAGGTGCTGACGCTGCTCGGCGAACGGTTCTCGGGCGAACTCGCGGGACGGGGCTGGAGCGCGCTCCCGCCGATCCCCTCGCCGCCGCTGGTTCCCGATCCGCTCGCCGCCTACCTCTCGGGAGACGGCGACGATTGGCGCATTCCGGTGTGGGAGGACGACGCCGTCTTCGCGTGGAACTGGATCGCAGTCGGGCTCCCGATCGATCGTGCGATCGACGACGTGCGCCAGGGCCAGCGGCGGAAGGATGTCGAGTTCTACTTCAACAATCTCGAACTCCCGCAGCCGCCCGAGGAGACCGGGGGCGCCCTGCTCGCGCGTCGCCTGGTCCTGGCCGGCGGAGACCGCCTGACCTTCGAGCAGCCGGGGAAGGAGCCGGTGACGGTTTTCGTATTGCCCGGTCCGCTGGAGGCGGACTACGCCGTCCCGAAGTCGAAGTTCCAGTCCACTCTGACGCCCAAGACCGTGGGCGAGTGAGGCCACCGATGTCCCGTGCCTGCCCGGGTGCGCGCCTCGTCGCGCGCGCCGTCGCGCTTTCCATGGTTGCGCCGCTCCTCTGCTCCGCTGCGCTTGCAGCGACCCCGGCGGCAGCGAGCCCGAGGCCGCTCAGTGCGCTCGATATCGCGCAGATCCGCGGCGTCGGCGACGTCGAGATCAGTCCCGACGGCGCGCTCGTCGCCTACTCGCTGGGCGTCCCGCGCCAGCCGGGGATCGACGAGAACGGCCCCGCGTGGGCCGAGCTGTGGGTCGTCGGACGCGATGGGAAGAACGCCCGCGGATTCGTGACGGGCAAGGTGAACGTCTCCGCCGTGCGGTTCAGCCCGGACGGCTCGCTGATCAGTTACCTCGCCAAGCGCGGCGACGACAAGCAGCGCCAGGTCTGGGCGATCCCGCTCGCCGGTGGCGAGTCGTTCAAGCTGACCGCGGCGAAGAGCGACGTCGAGGCGTACGACTGGCGGCCGGACGGGAAGGCGCTGGGCTACGTCGCCGCGGACCCGCTGCCCGGGAAGCAGGACGCGCTGCGCGAGAAGGGGTTCAAGCAGGAGATCTACGAAGAGGACTGGCAGCCGCGCCGGATCGTCGTGCAGCCGCTGTCGATGACGGCCGGCGGAGGCGCCTCCGGGCCGTCCGGCGATCCGCGGACACTCGACAAGCTGCCGGGCCAGCCCTGGTCGCTCGCCTTCTCGCCGGACGGCAGGCGGCTGCTGACCGACCTGTCGCCGCGCGCGCTGGTCGACGACCAGTACATGTTCCGCGTGCTGCACGTGATCGATGCGGAGAGCGGCGCCGTGCTGGGCCAGGTCGACCACCGCGGGAAACTCGGCCCGTTCGACTTCAGCGCCGACGGCGGCGCGATCCTCTTCGTCGCGGCGGCCGACATCAACGACCACCAGGCCGGGCGGCTGATGGCGGCGCCGGCCGCCGGGGGCGCGGCGCGCGATCTCCTGCCGACGCTCGAAGGGCACGTCGAGTCGTTCCGGACGCCGGCGGGCGGCGACGTGATCTATCTCGCCGGGGTCGGCGTCGGCTCGCGCCTCGGCCGCGTCCGGCCCGACGGGAGCGGGGCGGCGATCCTCTCGGAAACGACCGATCCGGTCTGGGAGTCGCTCGCGCTCGATCGCAGCGGAACGCTGGCCGCGCTCGCCGGCGAGTCGCCGTCGTTCCCGCGCGAGGCGTTCGCGCTCCCGCTCGCACCGGGCGGCAAGCCGCTGCGGCTGACCGACAGCAACCCGTGGCTGAAGGAGCGCCGGCTGGCGAAGCAGGAGGTCATCCGCTACCCGGCGAAGGACGGGCTGATGATCGAGGGGATCCTGATCCGCCCGCTCGACGCGAAGCCGGGGACGAAGGCCCCGCTCGTCGTGATCGTCCACGGCGGGCCGGAGTCGCACTACAAGAACGGCTGGGTCACGCGTTACGCGGAGCCGGGGCAGCTGCTCGCGGCGGAGGGCTATGCCGTGCTCTACCCGAACTACCGGGGCAGCACCGGCCGCGGCCTCGCCTTCGCCCGGTCCGCCTTCGGCGACCCGGTCGGAAAGGAGTTCGACGACGTGCTCGACGGGGTCGACACCCTCGTGGCCCAGGGACAGGTCGACGGCTCCAGGGTCGGCATCACCGGCGGCTCCTACGGCGGCTACTTCACCGCCTGGGGCGCGACGAAGCACAGCGACCGCTTCGCGGCCGGGGTGATGTTCGTCGGGATCTCGGACACGCTGTTCAAGGCCCGCACGACCGACATCCCGCGCGAGGACGAGCTGGTCCACATGGGGACGACGCCGGCCGCGACGCCGCAGCTCTACGGCGAGCGCAGCCCGATCACCTACGTCGGCAACGCGAAGACGCCGCTCCTGATCCTGCACGGCAAGGACGACCCGCGCGTCGACCCCTCGCAGTCGCGAATGCTCTACCGGGCGCTCAAGGAGAAGGGGGACGTCCCGGTGCGGCTGGTCTGGTACCCCGGAGAAGGGCACGGCAATCGCAACGCCCCCGCGCGCTACGACCTGACGCTGCGGCTGATGCAGTGGTTCGACTGGTACATCAAGCAGGGGAAGAAGGACCTGCCGCCGTTCGTGCTCGACTACCAGGTCGACCCGCCGAAGACCCCGCAGGTATCCGGGGGATGAGCGGATCGCGCTGGGCGCGCCGCGACGTGCTGAGGGCGGCCGCCGTCGCGGGCGTCGGTTCGGCCGTCTTCACGCGGGCGCTGTCCGCGCTGGCCGCGGGCGCCGAGGCGGGAGCCGAGGCGGGCGCCGGCGGCGCGCCGGCCGCCGTCACGCCGGCGATGGTCGCGCAGGCGGAGTGGATTGCCGGCATCTCGCTCACCGCTGAGCAGCGCGAGCTGATGCTCAAGGACCTGGCGCAGCTGCGGAGCGACGCCGCGATACTGCGCGCGATCCCGCTCGACAACGGCGTCGCCCCGGCGCTGCTCTTCGCGCCCGACCCGAACGCGGCGCCGGCCGTCCCGTCGGCCCCGAACCGCGCCCCCGGCCTGCTCGACGACGCGCCCGCCGGCCGCCCGGCCACCGCGGCCGACCTCGCCTTCCTCCCCGCCACGCGCCTCGCCGCGCTGCTGCGAGCCGGCACCGTCTCGTCGCTCGAGCTGGCGCAGCTCTGCCTCGCGCGGATCGAGCGCTACGACCCGCAGCTGCTCGCGCTCGTGACGCCCACGCCGGAGCTCGCGCTGGAGCAGGCGAAACGCGCCGACAGGGAGCGCGCCGCCGGCCGCACGCGCGGGCCGCTCCACGGCATCCCGTACGTGGCCAAGGACCTCCTCGCCTGCCCGGGCTATCCGACGACGTGGGGCGCCGCGCCGTTCCGCGACCAGCGGCGCCCGGAGAAGGCGACCGTGATCGCGCGCCTCGAGCAGGCGGGCGGCGTGCTGCTCGGCAAGACCGCGGTCGGCGAGCTGGCCTGGGGCGACGTCTGGTTCGGCGGCACGACGAAGAACCCGTGGAAACCCAGCGAGGGATCGTCCGGCTCGTCGGCCGGCAGCGCGGCGGCCGTCGCGGCCGGCCTCGCCCCCTACGGCCTGGGAACGGAGACCTGGGGCAGCATCGTCTCGCCCTGCACGCGCTGCGGCGCGACCGGGCTGCGCCCGACCTTCGGGCGCGTCAGCCGTCACGGCGCGATGGCGCTCTCGTGGAGCATGGACAAGGTCGGCGCGATCGCGCGCTCGGTGGAGGATTGCGCGCTGGTGCTGGCCGCGATCCAGGGGGCCGACGGGCTCGACCCGTCCGCCGTCGACCGTCCTTTCGCCTGGCCCCCGCGACGCGACCCGCGCGCGATCCGGATCGGCGTCGTGCGGGCGCTCTTCGACGCGGACTACGCGGCCGGGGCCGAGAGCGACGCGGAGCGGCCGGGCCTCGCGGAGTGGCAGGCGCTCGACCACCAGGCGCTCGCGGCGCTGGCGCAGCTCGGACTCGACCTCGTCACGGTGAAGCCGCCCGACACGCCCCCCGTCGGGCCCCTCGCGCTGATCCTGACCGCCGAGGCCTCGGCCGCCTTCGACGAGTTCACGCTGTCGGGCGGGGTCGACGGGCTGACGCGCCAGGTGCGCGACGCCTGGCCCAACACCTTCCGCCAGGGACGCTTCATCCCGGCCGTCGACTACATCCGGGCCAACCGCGTGCGGGCGCTGGCGATGGCGGCGATGGAGCGGCTGATGAAGGAGGTCGAGGTGCTCGTCGTCCCGACCTTCGGCGGCGACCTGCTGCTGCTGACGAACCTGACCGGGCACCCGGCAGTCGTTCTGCCCGACGGGTTCCGCAAGTCGGACGGGACGCCCACCAGCCTGACCTTCATCGGACGGCTCTACGGCGAGACCGACCTGCTCGCCGTCGCGCACGCCTACCAGCAGGCGACCGGCTTCCAGCTGAAACGGCCAGGCGGCTTCGCCCCCTGACGGGGGCTCCGCCGGTCAGGCCCGGCCAAGCGGAGATCGACCGGCGGCGAGGCGCTGCGCGGCGCGGGCCGCGCCGCGCAGCGCCAGCACTTTGTCGGTCACCAGGCGCACCGGGATCTCCTCGAGCATCTTCTGGTGCTTCCCCTTGGCGCGGAAGGCCTCGACGAACGCACCGCTCCGCATCCGCTCGACATTCTTCGCCGCGACGCCGCCGGCGACCCACACGCCTCCCAGTGCCAGCGCGGTCAGCGCGAGGTTCCCGGCCTGGGCGCCGTAGATGCGCACGAAGCGGTCCATCGCCGCCTCCGCGGCAGGATCGGTGGAAGCGTCCGCCGCGCGGGAGATCGCGGCCGCGCGGTCCTCCCCCTCCGCCCACGGCGGCATCAGCACGCCCAGCCGCTCGGCGTAGAAGTCGTACAGCGCGGCGATCCCCCGCCCGGAGACGATCGTCTCGTACGACGCGCGTCCGTCGCGCTGGCTGAGGAAGCGCCAGAGATCGACCTCCTCCTCGTCGCGCGGCCCGAAGTCGGCGTGCCCCCCCTCCGACGGCGACGGGATCCAGTCGCTTCCGTCCCAGGCGAGGATCGCCTGGCCGAGGCCGGTCCCGGCGGCGATCACCGCGCGCGCGCCTTCCTTGGCGACCCCCTCCTGCAGCACGACCGACCCGTCGGGCGGGAGCACGAGCGTTCCGTGGGCCGCGGCCTCCAGGTCGTTGAGCAGCACGACCGGCGCGCCGATCGCCTCCTGCAGCGCGCGGCCGGCGACGACCCACGGGATGTTCGTCGTGCGGACGACCTCGTTCTGCACCGGGCCGGGCAGGCCGAACGCGGCGGCCCGCGGCGTTCCCGGGTGCTCGGCCACGAAGCGGCGCAGCAGCGGCCCCAGGCCCGGCGCGGCGTCCGAGGGGTAGATCGCGACGGCGTCGATGGCGAACCCGTCCCCCGCCTCGCGGGCCCACGCCAGCCGCGCGTTGGTCGCGCCGATGTCTCCGACCAGGTACATGGCTCCTCCGGGCGGGCAGTTTCCCATGGGTCGGGCGGGACTGGCGTCTCCGTCCGCCGGACCCCATCTTGGGTCGTGGCGCCCGGCAACGGGCGCCGCGTTCCGCAAGAGCGCAGAAAACGCCCCGCCGCGGGAAAACGCGGCGGGGCGCGCTCTTCGGAAGGCTCCTCCGGGCGTGGCCCATGCTCCGCCGCCGGCGTTGACGCCCTCCCCGCCCGCACGCTCTAATCCGGTCTCTTCCGATGAACGCCACCCCCGACGCCGTGCTGTTCGCTTTCGCGCTGACGCTGTTTGCCGGCCTGGCGACCGGCGTCGGCAGCGCGATCGCGTTCTTCGCCCGCCGCACGAACTACCGCCTCCTCGCCGTCTCACTCGCCTTTTCGGCCGGCGTGATGCTCTACGTTTCGTTCCTCGAGATCATGCCCAAGGCGCAGGCCGCCTTCGCCCAGGCGCATTCGGAGCGGACGGCGGGCTGGCTCGCGGCGCTCTCCTTCTTCGGCGGGATGGCGCTGATCGGGCTGATCGACTGGTTCGTGCCCGGTGCCGAGAATCCGCACGAGGTGCGCGCCGTCTCCGAGGTCGAGCAGATGCGCCGCGAAATCGCCGAACACCACGGCCACTCGGGGCAGTCCGGAAAGCTGCTGCGGATGGGGATGCTCGCGGCGGTCGCGATCGCGATCCACAACTTCCCGGAGGGGCTGGCCACCTTCATCGCGGCGCTCGACAACCCGCGGGTCGGGATCGCGATCGCGATCGCGATCGCGCTGCACAACATCCCGGAAGGGGTCAGCGTCGCGGTCCCGATCTTCTACGCCACCGACAGCCGCGCCAAGGCCTTCGGCTGGTCGGTCCTGTCCGGCCTGGCCGAGCCGCTGGGCGCGGCGATCGGCTACCTCCTGCTGCGGACTTTTCTCGGCCCCGACGTGATGGGACTCGCGTTCGGGGCGGTCGCCGGGATCATGGTCTTCATCTCGATCGACGAGCTGCTCCCGACCGCACGCGAGTACGGCAGGGGGCACGAGACGATCTACGGCGTGATCGCCGGGATGGGGGTCATGGCGCTCTCGCTGCTGCTCTTGAAATAGCGGATGTCCTCTCCGGAGGGCGACCGGCTCCTCCGGCGAGGACGTCTGGCCGTCCCCCGCGGCCGTTCCGCTTTCGGAAGCGCCCGTCCGGCGCCGCCAGGCACGGCACGCGCCGACTCGGGGCGGTTGGCCTGGTTCTCGCAACGCAGCGGCGCAGGAGGTGTTCGATGACCTGCGCCCGGTTGACCTGGTCCCACGTCCGCATCGTCGCCGGGGTCGCGGCCCTGGGGCTGCTCCTTCCCGCCGGACCGGCCCTCGCCCACGGTCACGGCCGTCACCCCGATCACGGGCCCTGCGGCGTCCACGCCGCCTGCGGTCCGCGCGGTCCCGTCCGCCCCGTCGTCGCCCCGCGCGCCTTCGCCGCACCGGCCGGGTTCATCGTCCCGCCGCGGCTGACGCCTGCGCTCGTCTACGCTTCGCGCCCGTACCTGGCCGGCGACTTCTACTACGGCCCGCACCGTCACCGGCACGTCGTCTACAGCTTCCCGGTCGCGGTCGGCGGCGTCGTGTCCTACCGCCCGCACGTCTACTGCGGCGGAGCGCTGGTCCGCGATGCCTGGATGCCCGAGGACGACGGCTGGCTGCGCGTCGGGCTGAGCTTGCCGGGGCTGTCGATCGCGGCGAACGTGCCGCTGCCGCGCTGACGCCGTCGAGCCGGCGTCAACCGAGCCGCCGCGTCCCGGCGGCGAGTTCCGCGAGGGCCGCGCGGTCGGGCAGCAGGTAGCCGCGCGGCCCGGCGCTCTCGAGCAGCCCCTCGCGCGCGAGGCGGGCGAGGATGCGCGAGAGCGTTTCCGGCATCGTGCCGAGCAGGTTCGCGAGCTGCCCCTTGGCCAGGTCGAGCTCGACCTGGCCGCTGCCCCCCTGCCGGTCGTCGAGCAGCAGCAGGTAGGCCGCCAGCCGTCCGGGAACCTCGCGCAGCGCCAGCGACTCGACCATCTGCGCGAAGCGGCGCAGCCGCCCGGCCAGCTCGCCGAGCAGCTCGAGCGCGAACTCGGGGCTCTGTCGGATCAGCTCGAGCAGCCCGGCGCGCGGGATGTACGCCGTGCGGCAGTCCTCGAGCGCCTCGGCGTGCGCCGGGAAGGGCCGGCCCTCGAGGGCCGCCACTTCGCCGAACGGTTCCCCGGGACCCCAGACGTGGAGGATCTGCTCCTTGCCGTCCGGCGACTGCTTGAAGACCTTGACCCGCCCCTCGACCACGACGTGGAAGCCGGCGCCCGGCTCCCCTTCCGCGAAGATCGCCGCCCCGCGCGCGAAGCGGCGGGCGGTCGCGATCCCCGCCACGAGCGCGAGCGTGCGGGGCTCCAGCCCCTCGAAGAGCGCGATCTGCGCCAGGTCCTCCGGGCGAACCATCGCGGCACCCCGAAGGTCAGGGCTTCCGGTCGAGTGCCCGCTCGCCGCCCCAGCGGGTAACGATCTCGTCGTCGTAGCGGTCGGCCGAGAAGATCACGCCCAGCACCGACGCGCGCAGGTCCTCCTTGTCGCACGTCGGCCCGTTGACGCTGTGGTCGATCACGATCTCGCCGTCCTCGTCGACGCCGAAGGCGCCCCAGAGCGCCTCGGCGTTGCGGGCGAGCATCCAGCGCATCAGGTCGGCGTCGAGCCGCGCCCCGCTGACGACGAAGGCCCGTGTCGTGACGATCGCCCCTTCGTCGGTCCAGGGCAGCACGTGAACGTGCGCCACGGCCGAGCCGGCGGCGATCGCAAAGGCCGGTGCGTCGGTGCGATAGACCGCCAGCTCGCCGAACAGGTCCTCGATGAAGAGGCGAACCCGGTCGTAGACGGCCCGCTGTGTCTCGTTCGCGAACGTCACGGGATCTCCTCCGCGGTCTTTCAGGGGGTCCTGGCGGGGGCGTCCGGAGCGGGGGGCATGGCGGGGGCGTCCGGCGCGGAGGCGACGATGTCGAGCAGTTCGAGCTCGAACGTCAGCGTAGCGCCCGGCTTGATGAGGGGCGGAGCGCCGCGGTCGCCGAACGCGAGGTTCGGCGGGCAGATCAGCCGGGCCTTGCCGCCGACCTTCATCAACTGGACCCCCTCGACCCAGCACGCGACCATGCCGTCCAGCTGGTACTCGGCCGGCGTCCCGCGGTCGACCGAGCTGTCGAAGACGGTCCCGTCGGTCGTCGTGCCGTGGTAGTGGATCCTGATCTTGTCGGTCGGCTTGGGCGACGCGCCGGTGCCGGCCTTCTCCTCGATGTAGACGAGCCCGCTGGCGGTCTTCTTCGCGCCGGGCTGCTGCGCGGCCTTCTCGAGATAGGCCGCGCCTTCCTTCTTGACGCGCTCGATGACGACCTGCTGCCGCGCCTGCGCCAGCTCCATGATCTTCGGGCCGTAGACCTTGAGGTCGACCTGCGGCGGCCGGCCGAGCACCGAGTCGGCGACCCCCTTCTGCAGCAGCTCGAGTTCCTGCGGCGAGAGAGAAAAGTCGCCGAGCCGCTGGCCCATCGCGAGGCCGAGCGCGTAGACGACCTTCTGATCCTCGGTCATGCCGGTGGCGGCGGGAGCGGCGGGTGTTGCGGCCTTGGGGGCGTCCTGGGCGGACGCGGTCAGGATGGCCGCGAGGGCGGCCGCGAGGGCGACGATCGGAAGGCGCATCGGGGAGTCCTTTCGGGCCGGCCGGACGGCCGGCGAAGGCGCCATTGGACGCCGAGACGGGCGGGAGGGCAAGGGGCGGGCCCTGCGCCGCGGTCGTCAGCTCCCGGGGGCGTCGCCGGACTGCAATGCCAGCTACCCGCCGCTATAGCACTCGATCGCGGCGACGGCGCTCTTCCGGTAGAGGATCGTGATGCCGTAGCCGCACCCGTCGTGGGCACAGTTCCAGCTCTCCCACAACGCGGACGCCGTCTTTCCCGGCGCCTTGACGACGTGGACGAGGTTGCCGTAGGAGGCCCCCTCCGTCTCGCGCTTGCACTTGAGCGGTTCGAGCACGATGCCGTCGGCCCCGAGCGAGCGCGGCGCGGCGTCGAACGGTCCGCTCAGCTGGTTCCAACCGATGGTGACCTGCTGGATGCCCGCGTCGTTCCCGAGGACCTGGACCGTCGCGTCGACCTGCTCGGCGCCGACGGCCACGCGAGCCGTCCCCTCGCGACTCAGCGTGAACCCCTGCTGCTGAAGGTACGCCGCAGCCGCCACCGGCTTCGGGGACTGCCACTTCACCGGAAGGCCGGCCCCGGTGGTCCAGGGGAGACCCCTGGTCTTGACGTTCGCATCTGCCAGGAAGGTCGTGAGGAACACGCTCAGCTTGACCGGCTGCTGCGCCTCGGCGAATGCCGGGGCCAGTGCGAGGACGCCGGCCACGATCCACGGGAACCAGCCTGGCTTCGACGACATGGCTTCACCTCCCGGGGAGCCGCGCCCTTCGAAGACGCGGCTCCGGGTGTTTCGGGATTGGGCTCGCATCGCTCTTCGACCTCAGGGACAGGCCGTACTCGTTCTCTCCGCGCCGCTGCTCGCGCTGCCGTACGTTCCGATCCCGCAGCCCGCGACCCGTTCCCGGACGACGTACCAGAATCCGCGGTTGGGAGCGGGCGTTGCCGTGTCGGACGCCGTCGTCCCCGGGATGGCCTGCGCGAGGCAGGACTCGTTGGGGCCCGTTCCCACGGGCAACTGGCGGAGATCGCCCTTCAGGACGTCCCAGGTTCTCGTGGGCCCGGAGACGCCCGACATCCCAGGCCAGGTCCACCTTGGTCGAGGGGAACGCGAGACCGGTGACCTCCGTCGGGAGCGGGAACGCCGTGAGGACGAGCGCGGTCGCCCCATAGGTCGCTTTCCAGCCGAGGCACGGAACCGTCGGCAGGTTCAGCGTGTAGGTGCCGGTGTGCGAGGGGTAGGTCATGATCGTGAAGCTGTCCCCGGCAGCCGGCACGAACGAGTTGACGAGGCTCACGTTGAGGACTCCCGCGAGCGTGGCGACGCTGCCGGCGCCCGAGACGTTGACGGTGTCGAATTGCGAGCCGGGTGTCGTCCCGCCGATCTCCACGTTGAAGGCCCCGCCGGGACCCTGCTGGGTGTAGTTCCCCACGAGACTCAACGTGCCCGGCGACAGCCCCGGAGTGAGAGTCCCCGTCCCCGAGACGATCACCGGGCCGGTGACCGTGCCCGATCCGGCGAGCAGACCGCCCTGGATGGCGATGCTCGAGGTCGAGGAGAGTGCGCCTCCCGTGAGCCGGGTGACACCGGCCGTCTGCTTGTAGCTCGATCCGCTCACGTTGAGTGTGCCGCTCTGGACGTCCACGGTGCCGGTGTTGGTGAACGCGATCGAGATCGACGTGGTGCCGGTGCCGGCCGACTTCTTGAAAGTGCCCGAGTTGTTGAAGCTGGTCGCGCCGAGGTAGAAGTTGACGATCGCGGCGCCGTCGGTCTGGGCATCCCAGGTGCCGGTGTTGTTGATGACCGACCCGGTCCCGGTGCGCATCCCCAGGCCGTTCGCGGAGGTCCAGTTCGCGGTCGAGGCGTTGTTCAGCGTCCGGTTGCCGTTGATGGCGACCAGCCCGCTGAGGTTGAGCGGTCCGTTGAGCGTCGTCACCCCCGCCCCGGTCATCAGCCCCCCCGACCAGTTGAACGTGCCGTTCGCCGTCAGCGCCCCGGTTCCAGCCAGCGTCCCGGCCAGGAACGTGAAGGTCGTGGACGCCGGGATGGGGAGGGCGCCGTGTTGACGTTCAGGGTGCCGCTGCTGTTGAGCAGGACCGTCCCGGGCCCTGCCACGGTCGTGCCGGCGTTGAGGTCGAAGACCCCGGCGGCGAACAGCAGGGTCGCCGAGGCCCCCGAGACGTTCAGCGCCGCGGTGCTGCTCCCGTTGGCGCCGAGGCTCAGCGTGCCGCTCTGGACGTCGACGGTGCCGGTGTTGGAGAACGTGACGGAGATCGAAGTGGTGCCGGTACCGGCTGACTTCCGGAAGGTCCCGGAGTTGTTGAAGTTCGAGGCGCCGAGGTAGTAGTTGACGATCGCGGCGCCGTCGGTCTGGGCGTCCCAGGTCCCGGTGTTGTTGATGACCGAGCCGGTGCCGGTGCGCATCCCCAGGCCGTTCGCGGAGGTCCAGTTCGCGGTCGAGGCGTTGTTCAGCGTCCGGTTGCCGTTGATGGCGGTCAGCCCGCTGAGGTTGAACGGACCGTTGACCGTCGTCACCCCGGCCCCGGTCATCAGGCCCCCCGACCAGTTGAACGTGCCGTTCGTGGTCAGCGTCCCGGTTCCGGCCAGGGTCCCGGCCAGGAAGGTGAAGGTCGTGCCCGCCGGGATGGGGACCGCCGCTGTTGACGTTCAGGGTGCCGCTGCTGTTGAGCAGGACCGTCCCGGGTCCCGACACGGTCGTGCCGGCATTGAGGTCGAAGACGCCGGCGGCGAACAGCAGCGTCGCCGAGGCCCCAGAGACGTTGAGCGCCGCGCTGCTGCTCCCGTTGGCGCCGAGGCTCAGCGTGCCGCTCTGGACGTCGACGGTGCCGGTGTTGGTGAACGGGATCGGAGATCGACGTGGTGCCGGTGCCGGCCGACTTCTTGAAAGTCCCGGAGTTGTTGAAGGTCGTCGCGCCGAGGTAGTAGTTGACGATCGCGGCGCCGTCGGTCTGGGCGTCCCAGGTGCCGGTGTTGTTGATGACCGACCCGGACCCGGTGCGCATCCCCAGGCCGTTCGCGGAGGTCCAGTTCGCAGTCGAGGCGTTGTTCAGCGTCCGGCTGCCGTTGATGGCGACCAGCCCGCTCAGGTTGAACGGACCGTTGACCGTCGTCACCCCCGCCCCGGTCATCAGGCCCCCCGACCAGTTGAACGTGCCGTTCGTGGTCAGCGTCCCGGTTCCGCCCAGCGTCCCGGCCAGGAAGGTGAAGGTCGTGGCCGCGGGGATGGAGAGGCCGCTGTTGACGTTCAGGGTGCCGCTGCTGTTGAGCAGGACCGTCCCGGGTCCCGTCACGGTCGTGCCGGCGTTGAGGTCGAAGACGCCGGCGGCGAACAGCAGCGTCGCCGAGGCCCCCGAGACGTTCAGCGCCGCGCTGCTGCTCCCGTTGGCGCCCAGGCTCAGCGTGCCGCTCTGGACGTCGACGGTGCCGGTGTTGGTGAACGGGATGGAGATCGACGAGGTGCCGGTGCCGGCCGACTTCTTGAAGGTGCCCGGAGTTGTTGAAGCTGGTCGCGCCGAGGTAGTAGTTGACGATCGCGGCGCCGTCGGTCTGGGCGTCCCAGGTTCCGGTGTTGTTGATGACCGACCCGGACCCGGTGCGCATCCCCAGGCCGTTCGCGGAGGTCCAGTTCGCAGTCGAGGCGTTGTTCAGCGTCCGGTTGCCGTTGATGGCGACCAGCCCGCTCAGGTTGAACGGACCGTTGACCGTCGTCACCCCTGCCCCGGTCATCAGGCCCCCCGACCAGTTGAACGTGCCGTTCGAGGTCAGCGTCCCGGTCCCGGCCAGGGTACCGGCCAGGAACGTGAGGGTCGTGGCCGCCGGGATGGTGACCGCCGTGTTGACGTTCAGGGTGCCGCTGCTGTTGAGCAGGACCGTCCCGGGTCCCGTCACGGTCGTGCCGGCGTTGAGGTCGAAGACGCCGGCGGCGAACAGCAGGGTCGCCGAGGCCCCCGAGACGTTCAGCGCCGCGGTGCTGCTCCCGTTGGCGCCCAGGCTCAGCGTGCCGCTCTGGACGTCCACGGTGCCGGTGTTGGTGAACAGGATGGTGATCGACGAAGTGCCGGTGCCCGCCGACTTCCTGAAGGTCCCGGAATTGTTGAACGTGGTGGCGCCGCCGTAGTAGTTGACGATCGCGGCGCCGTCGGTCTGGGCGTCCCAGGTCCCGGTGTTGTTGATGATCGACCCGGACCCGGTGCGCATCCCGAGGCCGTTCGCGGAGGTCCAGTTCGCGGTCGAGGCGTTGTTGAGCGTCCGGTTGGCGTTGATGGCGACCAGCCCGCTGAGGTTGAACGGACCGTTGACCGTCGTCACCCCTGCCCCGGTCATCAGCCCCCCGGACCAGTTGTAGGTCCCGTTGATGATCAGGCTCCCGTTGCCGGCGATCGTCCCGCCGCTCTGTCTAAGGATGCCGTTGGCGTTGACCGTGGACGGCGCGTTCAGCGTGAGGGTCGGGGACGCGATGGCGAGCGTCTGGGTCCCGCTGCCGCCGCCCAGGTTGAGACTGTTCACGGTGGCGTTGACGTCGAGCGTCACGGTGAAGGTGGTGTTGGATCCGTTCGCGCCGATGACGACGTCGTCCCCCGCGGCCGGCAGCTGGGCCGGGCTCCAGTTCGCGGCGTTGTTCCAGTTCCCGGTGCCGGCGTTCCAGCTGATGACCAGCGCCGGCGCATCCACGGGCGGCGAGAACTCGGACGAGTTGCCGCCCGGATCGGTCGCCGTCGCCGTCACGCTGTCCCTCGATTGGATCCCCTGCGGCAGGCGGAGCAGGAAGCCGGCCCGGCCGTCCGCGCCGGTGGTCACTTCCGCGGCGGCCAGGAGCCGGTCCCCTTCGGAGCGGAGAAGGAGTTCCCGTCGCGGGTCGGTCGATCCGGCGCGTGGAACGAGGGGATGCGAGCTCGTGGCGAAGAGCTCGACCCGGTAGCGTGACCGATGGGTTCCCTTCGAGGACTCCCTCGACCACGGCCTCGGCCGCCTGGCCCGCGCGCGCCGGCGGGAACGCGACGGACGTCAGGGTGGGTGGCTTCTGAAAGAGGTTCGGCCCGGTGCCGGGCTCTCGCCGGGAGTCGGGCGCTTCCGCTTCGAGGGCGATCCCCTCTGCGCCGTTGCGGACGATCCGATTGCCGAGGACGGCGTTCCCGGTCGACCTCGCCCCGGAGATCCGCACGCCGCTCCCGTCGTTGCCCGCGATCACGTTCCGCGCGCAAGGAACGGATCCACCGATCACGTTGCCCGGGGAGTCGACGATCGCGACGCCGCTTCCCGCGTTCGATGGTCCGCTCGTCGGCTCGCCGCTGCCGCCGCCGAGGACGTTCCCCTCGACGAGATTGGTTCCGCCCCCCTCGATCCGGATGCCGTCACCGGTGAAGCCGTGGATCCGGAGCCCCCGGATCGTGCTCGAGCCGGCCCGCAGCAGCAGCCCGTGCGCGGGTTGGCTCAACCGGCTGCCGTCCAGCTCCACCTCGGGGATCGGATCGCTCCCGTTCGGGAGAGCGGCCGGCCCGGCCTCGCGCGGGAGAGTGGCGTCGATCACCACCGGGTCGGTGATCGCGGGCAGGGCCGCCAGCAGGGCGATCGAGTGGGGACCCGGACCCGGGATCTCGAAACGGATGAGGTCGGGGCCGTCCTGGTTGCCGGTCGCGTTGGCATCGAGGATGGCCTGCGTGAGGGAGCCGGGACCGGAGTCGCTGGTGTTGGTCACGAAGAACGTCCGCCGGGCCGCAGCGTCCGTCGACTTCGGCGGCGCCTCCCCGGCGCTCGAGCGCGCGGCCGGTGCGCTCTCGCCTCGCGCGGCGAGCCCGGCGCCGATGAGGACGCCACCCCGCGGGGCCGGCGTGTACCACACGTCCCAGGCGACGGCGTCGCCGCATCGATCCAGGTGCCAGCGCTCCTGCCAGGGGCCCGCGGCTCCTGCCTCACGCGACGGCGAAGCGGCGGCCGGCGGCCGGATCAGCTCAGCCTTCACGAGCGTCCGACTCCCGCACCCCGGGGCCGCGGCGGCATCCAGCTCCAGGAGCAGCGTCGTGGTGTCCCGCTGCAGTTGCTCCGGCGCGACGGACTCACCGGGAATCTCCGCGGCGACCGGGAGCGCGAGGGCGAGCAGGATCGAGAAGACGGCGGCGGCGGCGCGGCTCGCGTCGTGTCGGGCATGGGCGGACCTCATGGCGTTCTCCCTGGGCCGGTGGCGGCTCCCGGTGCTGCGACTCGAAGTGGACTGGACCGCTACGCGGCGCGGGCCAGCGATGTGAACTCGCCGTACCCTTCCTCGACGGCCTTGAGGTTCTTCACGCCCCGGCCGCGCATCCACCAGCCGAGGATCAGCATCGGGATCCCGATGAAGGACATGAGGATCGTGATCGTCAGCATCGCGCCGAGGACCATCACGTAGACGCCCACGTACTTGGGGAACTTGGCGAGCGAGACGAGGTTCGCCTTCTGCGTGTGGATGATGTCGGGATCGCGCGAGCCGGTCGACTTCAGGTACCCGATGACCGACGACTTGTCGAGCTTGAGGAACGGACTCCGTTCGATCTGCATGGCGTGGCTCCTTTCACCTCCGCATTGCGAGATCGGGCCGTGGAATCCGTCACCACCGCGCTCGGAACCGCGAGCGAAATCAGCTTGGAGGGGCGTCGCGGAGCGTGCTAACTTACACCCGCGACTCGGTAATTGCGGTCCGCGGCGGGGGCCCGGCATGGAATACGGGCTGGGTGACAAACTGCTAAGTGACGACACGGGCAGCAGGCAGGCCCTGGATGACCTGTTCTGCCTGACCTACGCGGAGCTGCGCCGCCTCGCCTCCAGCATCCGTCGCCACGACGCCCGGGCCACGATCAATCCGACCGCGCTCGTCAACGAGGCCTGGCTCAAGCTCGCCCGCTCGCCGCAGCTCGGCTCGGTCACGCCCCTGCACTTCAAGCGGATCGCAGCGCGAGCGATGCGCCAGGTGCTGGTCGAAGCGGCCCGGCGCCGGAATTCCGACAAGCGCGGCGGCGGGCTCGCCCTGGCGACCCTGGACGAGGCGTTCGAACCGGCCACGACCGGTGGCGATCACCTGCTGGCGCTGGACGCGGCGCTCGACGAGCTGGCCCGCCTCGACCCGCGCCAGGCGGCCGTGGTCGAGAGCCGCTTCTTCGGCGGGCTCGACGTCACCGAGACCGCGCAGGCGCTCTCGGTTTCCGAAGCCACCGTCCTTCGCGACTGGCGCGCTGCTCGCGCCTGGCTCGCGCAGCAGCTGCGCCGAGCGCACTGACGGGCGCGAGGGGCCGCCCTGCCGCGGCGCCGGGGACCTGCCGATGGACCGCACGCGCTGGGAGCGACTCCAGGTCCTGTTCCACGGCGCGGCCGAGCTGCCGCCGGACGCGCGGGACGCGTACCTGCGCGCCGAGGGGGGCGACGACCCGGACCTCGTCGCCGAGGTCGCGGCGCTGCTGAACGAGGACGGGCGGAGCGGCTCGGTCCTCGACCACGGCGTCGCCCGCGCCGCGGAAGCGGTCCTCGGCGACGCCGACCCGGACCTGCTGCCGCGGCAGCGCTTCGGACCGTACGCGATCAAGGGGATCCTGGGCGAGGGCGGGATGGGGATCGTCTACCTCGCCGAGCGTGACGACCTCGGCAGCCAGGTGGCGATCAAGGTCCTGCGCGACGCGTGGCTCTCGCGCGCGCGGCGCGAGCGCTTCGCCGCGGAGCAGCGGACGCTGGCCCAACTCAGTCACCCTTCGATCGCGCGACTCTACGACGCCGACGCGCTTCCCGACGGCACGCCCTGGTTCGTCATGGAGTACGTCGAGGGGGTGCCGCTCACCGAGTACTGCCGGTCACACGGGACGTCGATCGAGGGGCGCCTGGAGCTGGTCCGCGCGGTCGGCGAGGCCGTGCAGTACGCCCACGCTCAGGCGGTGATCCACCGCGACCTGAAGCCGTCGAACATCCTCGTGACGCCCGACGGCACCGTGAAGCTGCTCGACTTCGGGATCGCCAAGCACCTCGAGAGCCTCGACGCACCGATCGACCAGACGCGGACCGGCCTGCGTCAACTGACCCCGGCCTACGCGGCGCCCGAACAGATCCGCGGCGATCCCGTGGGGATCCGCACCGACGTCTACGCCCTGGGAGTGATCCTCTACGAGCTGCTGACCGGACGGCTGCCGTTCGACGTGTCGAATCGCACGCCGGCCGAGGCGGTTGCGATCGTCACGGAGCGGGAGCCCGAGCGCCCCTCGGTCGTGGCGCGGCGGGCGCAGGCTGCGATGGATCACCGTCCGCCGGCGGGCCTGCCCCTCGGTCCGTGGCCCCGCTCGGCCGGGAGGATCTCCTGGTCGGACCTCGACGTGCTGTGCCTGACCGCGATGCACCGGGATCCGCAGCGGCGCTACCCGACGGTGGAGGCGCTGATCCGCGACCTCGATCGCTACCTCGCGGGCGAGCCGCTGCAGGCCCGTCCCGACACGGTGGGCTACCGGCTGGGCAAGTTCGTCCGGCGCAACCGTGCGGCCGTCGCCGCGGCGGCGCTCGCGCTGGCGACGGTGGTCGGGCTGGTGGCGTTCTACACCGTCCGCCTGGCTCGTGCGCGCAACGTCGCCGTGGCCGAAGCGGCGCGCACCGAGCGGATCCAGCGTTTCATGCTGCGCCTCTTCGAGGGGGACGACGAGGCGGTCGGGCCGGCCGACGATCTGCGCGTCGTCACGCTGGTCGAACGCGGCGTGCAGGAGGCTCGGAGCCTCTCCGCCGAGCCCGCCGTGCAGGCGGAGTTCCTCGGAACGCTCGGGGGGATCTACCAGAAGCTGGGACGACTCGAGCAGGCGGACGAGCTGCTCCGATCGGCCCTGGACCAGCGTCGCACCCTGCTCGGCCCCGCCGATCCCGACGTGGCGGCAAGCACGGTGGCGCTGGGCCTCCTGCGCTCCGACCAGGCGCAGTTCGAGGAAGGCGAGCGGCTGGTCCGCGAGGGCCTCGCGGTCTCCCAGCGGGCCCTTCCGGCCGATCACCCCGCCGTCGCCGCGGCCACGGCCGCGCTGGGGCACGTGCTCGTGGAGAAGGGGTCCTACGTCGAGGCGACCCAGGTGCTCGACGAGGCGGTCCGGCTCCAGGAACTGCACGGCGCGACGACGCCCGAGACGGCGTGCCGCACTGCACGAGCTGTCCAGCGCGCACTTCTACCAGGGGCACTGGCCGATCGCGGAGTCGCTGACCCAGCGCGTGCTCGAGCTGGATCGGGCCCTCTACGGCGAGCATCACCCGCACGTGGCGGACGACCTGGTCGACCTCGGCGCGATCCAGCACGAGCAGGGCCGCTACGCCGACGCCGAGCGCTACTACCGCGAGGCGCTCGAGATCACGCGGTCGTGGTTCGGGACCGATCACTACAAGACGGCGTCCAACCTGACGATGCTCGGCCGCTCGCTGGTGTTCCAGAAGCGCTTCGACGAGGCGGAGAGCCTGCTCCGGGAAGCGCTGGCCATCCAGGAGCGCGTCTTCGGCCCCGATCATCCGCGCGTCGCGTCGGCGGTCAACGAGCTGGGGAACGTGGCACTGCAGCGGGATCAGCTGGACGACGCCGAGGCCGCATACCGCCGGATGGTCGAGATCTACCGCAAGGCCTACCCCAAGGGCCACTACCTGGTCGGCATCGCCCTGTCGAATCTCGCCAGCGTTCAGATGGCACGCGGGGAGAACGCCCGGGCCGAGCAGCTCTTCCGCGAGGCGCTCGCGGTCTACGGCGCGACGCTGGGCCCGGATCACACGAACACGGCGATCGCGCGGATCAAGCTCGGGCGATCGCTCCTCCGGCAGAAGCGCTACGCCGAGGCCGAGCGGGAGACGTCGGGCGGCTACGCGATCATGGTCCGGCAGGCCGACCCGGCGGTCAGTTACCTGACCGCGGCGAGAAGCGACCTGGCCGCGATCTACGACGCGCTGGGCCGGCCGGAGCGGGCCGCGGAGTTCCGCGTCGAACCCGGCGGGACGGCGGGCGCTGTGGCGGGTGGACGCGACGTCGAAGTGATCCCGGCCGCGCGGACCCGCCCGGCGCATCAGCCGGAGACGGCGCGGCGCAGCCCCTCGAAACCTCCCAGCGCGCGCACGCTCTCGAGCAGGGGGTCCTCGTCGAGCCGGCGCCCGTCGGCCCACCCGGCCGCGGCGGCACGCTCGAGCCATGCGAGCGCTTCCTCGGGACGGCCCGCGGCCGCCGCCGCGAGCGCGAGGTCGACCTGGATCGCCGCCACGCCCCCCTCCCAGTGCCAGCTGAAATCGAAGCCGTTGGCCCGTTCGAGGCCCTGCGCCACGCGCTCGCGGGCGCACTGCTCGTCCCCGCGCAGGCCGAGACTTCGGAACGCCCAGCTCGACAGCGCATCGGCGCGGGCGACCAGCCACCCGGCCCCGAGCGCCCGGGGGTGCTCGCCGGCCCGCTCCCGGAGGCGGTGCAGGCGTGCCGCCGCGTCGCCCGGCCGCCCGGCGCGCAGCGCGGCCTCCGCCGCGACGCGCAGCGCCACGAGCGCCGAGACGTGCGCGTACACGTGGTCGTCGGTCGCGAGCGCGTCGAGCGCGCGGTCGGCCCGCGCGGTCGCGCCGTCGAGGTCGCCGCTGCGCAGCGCGAGCAGTGCCAGGGCCGGTCCCGCGCCGACGAACCGCGCCAGCTCGAAGTGCCGGCTGCGCTCGATCTCCGCCGCCGCCTCGAGCGGGCCGCGCGCCTCCTCGTAGCGACCGCACTGGAGCAGTGCGCTCCCGAGCAGCAGTTGCGCAGCCGCGAAGCGTGGGGCCAGGCGGGCCGCCTCGTCCAGCGGCTCGATCGAGCGCCTGAGCCACCGGCGGTCGCCCGGGTCCTGGCCCCGCCCGAGCCGCATCGCGCCGAGGAAGTAGTGCGCCAGCGGCTCGCCCGGATCGCGGGCGATCGCGCGGCAGCCGGTCTCCTCCGCCGCGTCGACGCGCCCGAGCCGCCCGTAGGCGTATGACAGCCAGGTCAGCGGCTCGACGTACTCGGGGTCGAGCTCGAGCGCCCGCCGCAGGTGCTGCTCGGCGGCCTCGAGGTCGGCGCGGTCGGTGGTGGCGATGAACCGCATCGCGCACAGCTGCCCGAGCCCGCCGTGCGGGAGCGCCCAGTCGGGGGAGGCCGCGATCGCGCGCTCGAAGAGTCCCCGGGCCTCCGCGAGGCTCGCCGGCGACATCGCGTTCACCTTCTCCTTCGCGCGGGCGAACAGCTCGAAGGCGTCGAGGGGAGCGATCGCCGCGCGCGCCGCCGGGGTCGCCCGCGTCAGCCCGGCGCCGCTCAGCTCCGCATCGAGCGCCGCGACGATCTCCCCCACCAGCCGGTCCTGGAGCGCGAAGATCCCGGCCAGCGCCCCGTCGAGCTTGAACGCGGAGGCGACGCGCTCCACCTCGACGTCGTGCAGCTCGGCGGTCACGCGGACCGCGGAGCCGAGCACCTGGAAGCGGCCGGCCACGATGAAGGCGGTCCCGAGCGCCCGGCCGAGGCGCACCGGGTCCCCGCCGCACTCCGCCGCCTTGGCGACGGCGCGGTCCCGACCGACGACCTGCAGGCCGGCGACGCGGCGCAGCTCGACGGTCAGCGTCTCGGCCAGGCCGACGCCGAGCCAGTCGGTGGCCGGGTCGGCGGCGAGGCTCTCGAACGCGGCGACCGCGATCGAGCGCGGGATCCGCGCAGCCGCGACGGCGACCGGAGGGACCGCATCCAGCTCGACCTGCGCCAACTCCAACGCGAGCGGCTCCGCGGACGCGTAACGAGCGCGGGGGTCCTTCTCGAGGCAGCGCTCGATGAGGCGCGCCAGCGCGGCGGGTGCGTCGAGCGGCGGCGGCGGGTCGCGCAGGATGCTCGACGCGACCTCGGCCGGCGACGTACCCCCGAACGGGCGGCGACCGGTGAGCAACTCGTGGAACAGCACGCCGAGCGAGAAGACGTCGGCCTCCGCGCCGGACGGGCGGCCGGCAAGGCGCTCCGGGGCCATGTAGGCGACGGTGCCCGCGATCATCCCGGTCGCGGTCCGGGTCGGAGCGTCGTCTTCCGGCTCGTCGGGCAGCGCCTGCGACGCGATCCCGAAGTCGAGCACCTTGAGCCGCCCCTCGCGGTCGATCATCACGTTGGCCGGCTTGAGGTCGCGGTGGACTACGCCGCGGCGGTGCGCGGCGGCGACGGCGGCCGCGAGGGTGCGGGCGAGCTCGAGAAAGCGCGCCGGCGCGAGACCGGAGGGACCGATCGCGCGCTCGAGCGTCTCGCCGTCGACGTACTCCATGGTCAGGAAGTCGACGCCGTCGGCCGACTCGATCGAGTGCAGGGTGACGATGTTGGGGTGGTTGAGCGCCGCGACCGCGCGCGCCTCGTCCTCGAAGCGCCGGCGGCGCGCCGGGTCGCCGGCGAACGCCGCCGGCAGGACTTTCAGCGCCACCTCGCGGCCGAGGCGCGGGTCCCGGGCGAGGAAGACCTCGCCCATCCCGCCCGCGCCGAGCGGATGGAGGATCTCGTAGGGGCCAAGGCGCGATCCGGGGTTCACGGAGTCATTATCCGTCGAGGGGACCGGCAGGGCCGGATCGGGATCGCCTCACCCCGCGAACTGCAGGAACTCGACGGGCGCGCCGTCGCAGACGACGAAGGCCACGAGGACGCCCGGCGAGGGGCTGTTCGGCGGGATGAGGATCTCGTGCCCGGCGAGAGCCTGCTCCAGGTCGTCCACCTCGAAGGCCACGTGCGGAACGGTCTTCACCAGCTCCGGGAGCCGGCATCCTTCCCCGTAGCGCATCCACTGGATCCCGAACGGGTTGCTCTCGTGATCGGTGCAATAGACGCAGTACTCCTCGAGATACGTCTCGCCGCTCTGCGGCGACCGCGTCGGGATCCCGACGTGGTGGTACTTCATCGTCGCGCGGCTCCCTCCGCGCTCCGCCGAGCGGCGGGGACGAGGGACCAGCTCCCCGCCACAGTTCGGACAGATGCCGCCGAGTTTCGCGTCCGCGCAGCTCGCGCAGAACGTGCATTCGAAGGAGCAGATGCGCGCTTCGGCGGAGTCGGGCGGGAGATCGCGGTGGCAGCACTCACAACCGTGGCGTAGCTCGAGCATCTCGCCCCTCCCGGCGGCCGCAGCCTCCTGCTGTCACGCTCGCCCCGGAGCTTACCCCGCTCCGCGAGCGGTCCGCTTCTCTTCAGGTCCGCAGCCCGGGGTACGGCCGGCGCGTGCGCCAGAGGATCCAGAACGCCAGCGCCAGCACGACTGCGGCGACGACGTAGTAGACCGGCGGGAGGTCGGCCAGGTCCGCCCCGCTCCGTCCCGCCCCGATCGCGAGCGCGTTGTTCAGCCCGTGCCACAGCATCGACGGGAAGATCGAGCCGGTCAGCAGCACCGCCGACGTCAGGAGCACGCCGAGAAACGCCGTCGGCGCGATCCGGAACAGCGCCGAGTGGAACAGGCCGAAGATGATCCCCACCGTCAGCACCAGCGCGACGGGCCGCAGCCGCTTCGAGAGGCCGTAGGTCAGCACGCCGCGGAAGGCGATCTCCTCGAAGATCCCCGGCAGGACGGCCAGGAACAGGAGCATCTGCCAGAGCGGCATCTCGTGCGGCGCGAGCGTCTCGGAGAACGCGCGCAGCAGCGCCTCGGGCACCGGGAAGAGCAGGCTCGCGAGCCGGAACACCCCGATCCCGGTCACGAGGCCGGCCGGCACTCCGATCAGCACCGCCAGCCACGCCGCGGGGTGCGGCGCGCGCAGCGCGAGCGCCTCCTTCGGATCGAGCCGGAACCGGCGGATCAGGAAGAAGGCGCCGCCGCCGAAGATCAGCACGACGTTGAAGAGCACCTGGCGCTCGATCGGCTGCATCCACTCGACGTTGAGCGCCACGACGAACTGGATCACCCAGAACAGCCCGAACCAGAACAGCACGCGGCGCGGGAAGAGCGCCGGGCCGCCCAGCGCCTCCGCCGCGTCGCGCTGCCCCGCCGCCAGCAGCCGCTCGCCGGTCAGCGTGCGCGCCGCGAGTCGTGTCACCCAGACCGCGGCCGCCGCCGTGATCAGCCACGCCAGCGCCAGCATCGGCCAGTCGGGGCGGCCGGACAGGAACTCGGTCACCCCGACGCTGAGGTTCGCGACCGGCACCAGCACGATCGCCGAGCGCAGCTCGATTCCCGGCAGGAAGGCCGCCGCGGGCGGGAGCAGCGAGCCGAGGAACAGCGGCAGGAAGTAGCTCTGCGCCTCGCGGTAGGTGCGGGCCTGGCCCGAGATGTAGAGCAGCAGCGCCGACAGCAGGGCCGCCACCGGCAGGAAGAGCAGGAACAGCACGACCAGCCGTCCCGGCGTCAGCGCGGCGAGCAGGTCGTTCGGAAGCTGGAACAGCTTCAGGCCGCCCCACAGCGCGAGGTTCAGCACCTGGAGCAGCGTGATCGCCAGCGCGACGCACAGGATCAGCAGCAGCTTGGCGGCGATGATGTCGCGCCGCCCGGCGGCGCTGGTCAGGAGCGTCTCGAGCGTGCCGCGTTCCTTCTCGCCGGCGAGCGTGTCCACGGCCACGACCGATCCGCCGCCGAGGATCAGGAAGACGAGCATCAGCGTCAGCGCGCGGCCGAAGCGGGAGCCGGCGGAGCCGGCCTCGGGCGCCAGGTCGACCGCCTCGGCGGGGAGCACCTCGGCGCGCGCCAGGGACACGCCGCGCTCGGCGAGCAGCTTCCCCTGGCGCCCCTCGATCGCCCGCGTGAGCGCGTCGTTCACCCGGCGCATGGCGGCCCCCGACTCCTCGCGGTCGCCGCGGAAGTGGAGCAGCAGGCGCGGGACGGGCGGCTTGGCGGCCGCCTCCGGCGCGAGCGCCTCGATCCAGACCTGGATCGTCCCGTCGTCCAGCGGCGGGCCGGGGTCCTCGCTGACGATTTCCTTGAAGCGCCCCTCCTGCGGCCCGGATGCCAGCGACTCGGCGACCAGACCCCGGGCCAGCGCAGCCTCCGGCCCGGTCACCGCGTAGGCGTGGATCGCCGTCGCCAGTTTCGCCTCGTGGCTCGTCTCGCTCTGGCGCGAGAGGTAGAGCAACCCCGGGGTCACGAGCGCCGGCAGCAGGATCGAGAGCAGGACGGTGCGCCGGTCGCGCAGCGCCGACTTCAGTTCGGTCGTGAACAGCGCGAGCACGACCTTGGGATCGATCCTCACGCCGCCGGCCTCGCGTAGTGGATGAAGATGTCCTCGAGATAGCGCAGCCCCGTCGCCGCGCGCAGTCCTTCCAGCGTGTCGCAGGCCAGGATCCGGCCGCCCTGGATGATCCCGATCCGGTCGCAGAGCCGCTCCGCCTCGCTCATGATGTGGGTCGAGAAGACGATCGTCTTCCCCTCCTCGCGCAGCGTGCGGATGATCTCCTGAAGCTCGTGCGCGTTGAGCACGTCGAGCCCGACGGTCGGCTCGTCGAAGATCAGGACCGGCGGCTCGTGCACGATGGCACGGGCGATCGAGACCTTCTGCTTCATCCCCGTGGAGAGCTTGTCCACTCGCGCCCTGGCGTACGACCCGAGGCCGAAGCGCTCGACGAGTGCGTCGACCCGGGCCTTCAGCTTCTCCTCGGGGTAGCCGTTGATCCGGGCGAAGAACTCCAGCGTCTCGCGCGCCGTCAGCCGCGGGTAGAGCGCGGTCGAGGTCGAGAGGAAGCCGATGCTGCGCCGCACCTCGGTCGGCGCCTTGACGACGTCGTGACCCATGACCGAGGCGCGCCCGGAGGTCGGGCCGAGCACCGTCGCCAGCGTGCGCAGCGTCGTCGTCTTGCCCGCGCCGTTCGGGCCCAGCAGGCCGAAGATCTCGCCGCGATCCACGGCGAACGACACGCCGCCCACCGCGACGACCTGGCCGCGCCCTTCGTCGTGGAACACCTTGACGAGGTCTTCGACCTCCACCGGATGCATCATCGTGCCCCCTTCGCGGCGGGTTGGGGCTTCTTGCCGCGCAGGAACTTGACCAGGCTCCCGCCGTGGGAGCCGACCAGGAAATCCTCGAATCGCAGGACGTACGCGGCGAGCCAGAGCGTCGCCACGACCATCACCGCCTCGACCAGCAGCGTCAGGCCGATCAGCGGTCCGTTGAAGTGCCCGGCGATCGCCTCGCGGAACATGATCGCGACGTTGAGCACGGGGACGAGCGCCGTCCCGACCGTCCAGGGCGTGCCGCGCACCAGCATGATCGGCAGGATCGTCAGCAGGTAGAGCGGCATCACCAGCGACTGCCCCTCCTTGAAGGTCCGCGCGAACGAGGCCAGCAGCATCATCCCGGCGGCGAGGAAGAGCGCCAGCAGGATCGTGCCCGCCAGCACCACCGGGATCGCCAGCCAGGGGATCGAGAACTCCATCCCCTTCTCGCCCGCGCGCTCCAGCAGCGGGGACAGGATGCGGCCCATCGAGAAGGTCATGGCGCCGAGGTTGAGCACGCCGGCGGTGATGCCGAAGGTCGCCACCAGGAAGTACTTGGCGAAGACGACGCTCTCCCTCCGGACTCCGGTCGAGGCCAGCGTCTCCCAGGTTCCGCGCTCGCGCTCCCCGGCGGTCGCGTCGATCGCCGGGTAGAAGCAGCCGACCGCACACATCAGCAGCAGGAACGTGGGCAGCATCAGGCCGAGGATGAACTGCCCCTTCTCGCGCGCGCTCGAGCGGTCCTGGTCGTCGGTCGTCGCGACATTCCACTCGGCATCGGTCACACCGCGCGCGGACGCCTCGTGCTTCGAGCATCGTGCCGCGCTGGTCGTCCAGGCGCCGGTCGAGCCGGTCCTTCGCCTCGCGGCTGCGGTCGCGCGAGCCGTCGTGGAGCAGCCGGACGCGCGCGTTGCCGGGGAGATCCGCCGCTTCCCCTGTGGGGGCCGGCTCGAAGACCAGCGCCGCGTCGAGGCGCCCCGCGCGGATCTCGGCCTCGGCTTCCGCGGCGCCAGGTAACTCGACGATCCGGTATTTCTCGTCGCGCCCGACTTCCGCCGTCATCGGCTTCAGCGCCGCCGGTACCCCGACGAACGCCACGCGCGAGGTGAACCCCTCCGTTTTCCCCTGGATGAAGGTGATCGCGGTGAACATCACCCAGAGGAGGACCGGGTAGAGGAAGATCGGGATCAGGATCGAATTGGTGACGAGCGAGCGCTCGCGCAGCGCGGAGCGCAGCTCCATCGCGTACCAGGTGAGGATCTCGCGCCATCGGGGCAAGGGGGGCTCCGGCGAAGGGGGTCAGCCTAGGCGGGGCGCGGCCGGGGTGTCAATCCTGAGCCGGCTCCGGCGGCCCTTCCCGCGCCGCGATCGCTTCCGCCATGGCCACGATCCGCCGCGCGTTCTCGACGTGCAGCGCCTCGATCAGCTTTCCCTCGAGCACGACCACGCCCGACCCCATCACGAGCGCCCGCGCGTGCGCGTTGATCACCCGGCGCGACCAGGCGACCTCCTCGGGCGACGGTGCGAAGATCCGGTTGGCGGCCGCGATCTGCCGCGGGTGGACGAGCGTCCTGCCGTCGAAACCCAGCGACCGTCCCTGCGCGCAGGTCCGCTCGAACCCCGCGTCGTCCTCGAGGTCGAGGTGCACGCCGTCGAGCGCGGCCAGGCCTTCGGCGCGCGCCGCGAGCACGACCAAGGACAGGCTCGTGAGCACCTCGCTGCGATCGGGGGTGTGCCGCGCGTGCAGGTCCTTCACCAGGTCCGAGGTCCCGGCGACGAGCCCCGCGAGCCGCGGGTGCGCGGCGGCGATCTCGGCCACCCGCAGCACGGCGCGCGGCGTCTCGATCATCGTCCAGAGCGCGAGCCCGTCCGGCGCGCCGGCGGCGGCCAGCGCATCGGCCGCGGCGGCGATCTCCCCCGCGCGCTCGACCTTGGGGAGCAGGACGCCGTCGGCCCCCGACCGCGCCGCGGCAACGAGGTCGGCCGCCTGCCACGCGGTTCCCGCGCCGTTGACGCGCAACAGGACCTCCCGCGACCCGAATCCCCCGGCGATCGCAGCCAGTGCGGCGTCGCGGGCGGACTCCTTGGCAGGCGGCGCGACGCCGTCCTCCAGATCGATCAGGAGCCCGTCCACGGGCAGCTCGCGGGCCCTGGCGAGCGCACGGTCGTTCGCGGCGGGGACGTAGAGCAGGCTTCGGCGGGGGCGGGGAGAGTGGTCCATCGGCGGCTCCGGCCGGGGCGTCCCGGCGGCCCCGAGTCTCCCCCGGCCCGCCGGGCGCCGCCCCCGAAAAGTGGAGAAATCGGCCGTTTGTGACTAAGGTTGTCTCCGGGATCGGGCCGGGTTCGACCAGGAGGGCTTGGGTGTCGAAAGGGACGTGCGGTTCGGTGCGCCCGCGCCGGACCCTGTGTCACGCCAGTACCGCCGCCGCCGTGCTCCTGGGCAGTGTGGCCCTGGCGTTGGCCGCCGACCCCCACGGTCCGGTCGCCTGCGGCAAGGACTGGGCCTGGTCCTACGAACTGCGCTTCTTCGCCGTCGGCGCGAGCCCGGCCGGCAAGTCGGCCGACAAGGTCCCGTCCCCGTGCGGCGGCTCCCGCATCATGCCGATGGACTCTCCCTGGCTCGGCCCGAAGGACTTCCTGCAGCTCTCGAAGATGTTCGGCGACCTCCCGGTCGACCGCCTGCCGTGGGGCTACCTCGCGACCGCGCCCGACGGGGGCGAGGCCCGGCTCGCGGGTGCCGTCCCGTCGCGCGAGCCGTGGGTGATCCACTTCATCGGCACCCAGACCGAAGGGGCCAGCGACGTCCACGAGCTGGCCCTGTCGCTCGAGGGGCTCGGGCATCACTTCGACGGTGAGATCTCCTTCCAGGCCCGTTCGGGAGAGACGCGCGGCGTGCGGTTCGGGCTGCCATCGCGCGGGCAGCTGATCGTCCTGGTCACCCCGCGGCGCTGCGGGACGCTGGTCCCCGAGCTCGCGCGCCAGCGGCGCTTCTTCTCCGGGCAGACGGAGTTGACCCCCCCGGTGAACGCCCAGCAGGTGCCGCCCGTCTTCCCGGTGCTGGCGCAGGTGCGCAACGTCGAGGGCCCGGTGGTGATGCGGGTCCTGATCGACGAGAAGGGGCAGCCCAGCGACCCGCTCGTGATCCGCTCGCCGCACAACGAGACGAGCCTGATCAAGGCGGCGGTCGCGGCCGTGCGGGACTGGCGCTACCGCCCCGCCCGCGAGAACGGCGTCCCGGTGCCGGTCTTCCAGACGGTGACGATGTCCTTCGGCCTGGAACCCCCGGCTGGCCCACCGCCGGCCGGCGGCAAGAAGGCCCTCGAGGTGCGGACCACCCCGAACGCCCCCCCGCCCTGACGCGGCAGGCCCCCCCGGATCGACGGAACGCCTCTCCGCCCGGTGGCATACACTTCCGGCCTGATCGGTATTCCGTGACAATGCGCCGGCCCCCGACCGAAAGGACGCACCCATGAACGGTTCCGGAACGACTCGCTCCGTTGGGCCGGCCGTGGTGCCGGTGCTGGCGCTGCTCGTGGCGCTGACGGCGGCCGGTGCGGCCTTTCCGGCCGTGGCCGCCGAGGCCGCGCCCCAGGCCCCTCCCCCGCCGCCGCAGGAGGAACCGAAACCCGCGGTGGCCAGCCCGGAGGAGCCCGACAAGGAGAAGGAGGAGAAGAAGAGCGAGGCGAAGGAGGCCTCCGTCTTCTACGAGGTCACCGTCACCGCGACCCGCACGCCGCAGGACGTGTTCGACGTGCCGAACCCGGTCTCGGTCATCAACCGGATCGAGATCGACCGCAGGATGCCGGAGACCGCGACCGACCTGCTGTTCGGGCTGCCGGGAGTCGACGTCAACGGCGTCGGACCGCAGCAGCCGCGGCCGATCATCCGCGGCCAGCGCGGCCAGCGGATCCTCGTGATGGAAGACGGGATCCGGATGAACAACCCGCGCCGGCAGTCCGACTTCGGCGAGCTGCCGTCGCTGGTCGACACGAACGGCGTCGAGCGGGTCGAAATCGTGCGCGGACCGGGCTCGGTGCTCTACGGGTCGGACGCGATCGGCGGCGTGATGAACATCATCACGACGCGGCCACCGTCGCTCGACCTGGGCTCGCAGTTCGGCGGCGCGGTCGGGTTCCGGTACGGGACCGCCGGCTCGCTCGACGCCGCCGCGGTCAACCTGAACGGCCGCGAGGGGCGGTTCGGCTGGCTGGTGCGCGGCTTCTGGCGCCAGGCCGACGACTACGACGCGCCCGCCGGAAGCTACGGCGAGATCACGCTCGACGGCAGGACCCCCGTGCTGCTCTCCGGCGTGGAAGACCAGAGCCTGACGCTGCGCTTCGACTACGCCGTCGGCGCGACCGGGACGCTGTTCTTCGGCGCCGAGTTCTACCGCGCCCAGGACGCCGGGTTCGGCTACGTCAACCCGGCGGATTACAACCCCGGGGACGTGACGATCCAGCTCTACTATCCCGACCAGAACTTCGACCAGTACCGCGCGGGGTACAGCGCGACGGGACTCGACTGGGCCCTGATGGACAACGTCTCGCTGACCGCCTACTACCGCGACAACCAGCGGCTCTTCAACCAGAACATCATCATCCCCAACATCTCTCCGCGCTTCCCCGACGCCACGCTCACGATCGCCAACCGGAGCGATACCGACGTGACGACGATCGGCGCGCGGGCCGAGGCGACGAAGGTCGCCGCCAGCTGGAGCGTTCTGACCTACGGGATCGACTTCTACAACGACCACAGCGAGAACAGCGACTTTTCGAAGACCTCGTTGTCCGGGTTTCCGTTCCCGATCCCGCCGTCGACCGACAGCACGCCCTCGCTTCCCTACGCGTACTACCGCAGCTTCGGCGTCTTCATGCAGGACGACCTGCGACTCTGGAACCGGTTCTCGGCGATCCTCGGCGCGCGCTACCAGACGACCTGGGCCAGGACCGAGCCGACGCCGGGGCTCGAGGACGAGCCGCTCTACGACAGCCAGGACGACGCCGTGGTCTGGGCGACCAATTTCGTCTTCGAGGCGACGGACTACCTGAACGTGGTCGCGACGGTCGGGACCGCGTTCCGCTCGCCGAACCTGATCGAGCGCTTCTTCAACGGGCTGACGCCCGAGGGGAGCGGCTTCCAGGTGAGGAACCCCAACCTGCAGCCGGAAGAGAGCTTCAACATCGATCTCGGCGTCAAGTACCGCCGCAACAACGTCTACTTCGAGCTCGGTGCGTTCCGGAACCGGATCAGGAACGGGATCCGGATCGTCGGGCCGCTCGGCACGATCGACATCGAGGGCGAGGAATTCGGCATCTACCAGAACCAGAACATCGAGGAGCTGGTCTACGAGGGGATCGAAGCTGCGCTCGACTGGGCGATCACGCCGGCGATCACGGTGGGCCTCAACTACACCACGCTCGATTCGAAGAACGAGACCTCGAGCCAGAACTTCGCGGTGGCCGAGGGCTACTCCAGCAAGCTGAACCTCATGGGCCGCTACCAGGACCCGAAGGACCGCTTCTGGGTCGAGCTCGACGTTCGCCACCAGGGCGACCAGACCGACATCGACCCCGAAGACCTCGTCGACAACCCGGTCGGCTCGGTCTTCCCCGCCTTCACCGTCGCCAACCTGATCGGCGGCGTGACGCTCTTCCGCAGCGCCGAGATGGCCCACAAGCTGAACCTGCAGGCCAACAATCTGACCAACGAGCTCTACGCCGAGTTCAGCAACATCTCGTTCTTCCGCCCGGAGCCGGAGCGGAACTACGTGCTGCAGTACCTGTTCCAGTTCTGACGGCGCGACGGACGGCGCCGGACAGCGCCGTCCGCATCAGGGCTGCGCGACCATCTTCTTGAAGTCGGGGTGCACGGTCACGCCCAGGGTCTCCGCCCTGGCGAGGCACTCGCGCGACTTGTCCTTGTTGCCGAGCTTCCAGTAGGCCAGCGCGAGGTTGTTGAAGACCGGGCCGAAGTCCGGTGCGCGGCGGGCGGCCTCTTCCCAGTCGGCCACCGCCTCCTCCAGCTTGTCGAGGTGGAACTCGGCGTTTCCGAGGAAGAAGTAAACGGTGGCCGGGGCCTCGGTGCGCTTGTCCGCCCGCGGCGGCTCCATCCGGTCGAAGTAGTCGATCTCGCGCTCGATGTCGCGGACGCGCTTCTCGAGCTCCGGACCGCCTTTCAGGATCTTCGTCAGGTTCTCGATGTCGTCGCGCCGGCTGCGGATCTCGAGCTGGGACTGCCCCTTCTTCTGCAGCCGGTAGTCCAGAAGCACCTGGCTGATGGTGGCGTAGGCGTCGCGGGCCCGCGTGTACGAACCCGACGCGGCGGCGTAGTCCCCGCGCACCATCGCGATGTGTCCCAGGCCCATGTAGGCCTCGGGGAACTCGGGCACGATCGCGAGGGCCTTCTCGAACTGCTCGCTGGCGCGGGACAGTTCGCCGGCCCGGAGGGCCTCGTCGCCGCTCCGGCAGTGGCCGATGGCCTCGTGGAACTTCCGGCTCGAGAGCTCCTTCCCGGCCGGCGCTGCCCCCGTGACGACGACCGCGGCCGCGAGCGCCAACGAGGCGATCGCCGCCCGGCGGAGGCTCGACCGCAGGTTGTGGCCGCACATGGCCCCTCCCGTGCAGCGTCCGGCCGAACCCGCGCGGCTCGATCCCTGGCCCCGACCGGGGCCCCGGACCGGACGCCGGCCCCCCGGACGCCCTTACCGGAGAGTATGCGCCGCGCCGCGGGCGGACGGCGGGAGAGAACCGGGGGGCGCCCCGTGGGGCGCCCCCGAACGGTCGTCAGGAAGCGGCGGCCGGCTTCTTCATCTCGGCGATGAACGCGTTCGCCTCGTTGATCGAAGCCTCCATCTCCTTGATCAGGCCGCCGACCTCGACCTGCAGCGAATCGGCGGTGGTCTTCAGCGAACCGAGCGCCTTGGCGTTGAGGTTGTGCTTGAGGAACAGCACCTGGTCGTTGAGCTTCTCGAGGACCGGGTTCATGCGCGAGGCCGCCTTCTTCATCGTCTTCACCAGCTCGTCGACGCGCCGGCGCGTATCGCGCAGCTCGCGCTGGCTCTCGAGCTTGTAGCTGGCGTCCTTGAACTCGCCGATCTCCTTCTCCCACTCGCCGAACAGCGAGTTGGAGACGCTCTCGATCCCGGCGATCCGCTTGCGGACCTCGTCGGCCTTGGCGCTGCTGCTCTCGTAGGAGCCTTTCAGCTTCTCGTACTGCGCCTCGAGTTCCCCGCCGTTGTAGCCGACGAGGCTCTTGAACTCCTCGAGCGAGTCCTTGAACTGCTCCTGGGCCTCCTGCTGGGCCTCCTTGGCGTTGTCGACGCGCTTGACGAGCAGGTCGCGCTTCTCCATGCCGACCTTCTCGAGCGCTTTCAGGTAGGCCTCGTTGCCGCACTGGTAGCAGCCCTGCAGCCCCGGAAGGACCGCCAGGACCGCGACGAGAGCGAGAGTCGGGAATCGCACGGCAGGGCCGCCTACTTGCCCTTGGGCAGGACGCCGGCCTTCTGCAGCGTCGCGATCGTCACCCCGGCGATCTCGCCGGCGACGTTCTTCGTCTGCTGCGGGTCGACCGTCTCCGACATGCCGGTCCAGATCATCGAGGGCTCGGGCGGGGCGATCTGCCAGACCTGGGTCTCGACCCGGGCGATGGTCGTGGTGACCATGTAGCCCGGCTCGTACGCCGCGCCGTACCAGCCGCCGTACCAGCCGCCCCACCCTCCGCCGTAGTACGGCATCGCGGTCGTGTAGCCGGGCACGTAGCTCTGCTGCTGGTTCACGCCGGACAGGCGGGCGGCGATGACGCCGTTGAAGCCCGCCTCCTTGACGAGCTTGACGATGGCTTCCTTGTCGATCTGGTCGTTAGGCAGAACGGTGTACGACTGCACCGCCTTGATCCCGATCGCGCGGAGCTGCAGCGCCATGGCGTCCTCGTAGGCCCGGCGGTAGACCGGCTCCTTGGACGCGAAGACGACCAGGACGTTGCTCAGCGTCGGCCCCGCGAAGTTGGGGCTCTTCCACATGTTCACGAACTCCGAGGGGGTCGCACAGCCGACAAGGACGGCCGCAACGGCGGCGCAGAACGCGATGATACGGATCGACTTCATCGGAATCTCCTTCTGGAAGCCGTCATGTTACGGGAAACCCCCTCCCGGCGCAGGCCCCCCCGGGCCGGCCGGGTCGCCGTATAACTAGGCGGGATACCGGGGAGGTCGGATGGCTGGAACACGGGCTCGCTTCGGCGCCGGGGGGGCGGTCGCGCTCGCCCTGCTGCTGCAACCCGCGGCCGTCGCCGCGTCGTTCACCAATGTGACGGACCAGGCCGGGTTGGGGGGTAAGCCGGGGTTCCGGCTGTCGGTGGCCGATGTCAACGGCGACGGCTACCCCGACATCCTGCTCCACCGGGCCCAGAACGAAGACACCGCCGACGTGCTCGACAAGCAGTACCTCTTCCTGAACGTCCCCGGGGAGCGTTCCGGGCGACCCGTTCAGCCGGGCCTTCGTCGACGCGACCGCCGGGTCCGGCATCCGGGCCAACCGGCAGGGGACGGCCGCGGGCCGGCACCAGGACGGGGCGGTCTTCGCCGACGTCGACAACGACGGCGACCTCGACATGTTCTCGATCGTCTACGTCCACCGGAACTACACGCTCGACAAGGGGCGGAACGACCTGCTGCTCAACGACGGCAGCGGGCACTTCACGCTGGCGCCCAACTCGGGCTTCCACCTCGAGCCGATCTGGAACACCGCCGGGGCGGTCTTCCTGGACTTCGACAACGACGGCAACGTCGATCTCTTCCTGGGCAACTGGTACAACGCGGGGGACGTCGCCATCGAGCAGAAGCTCTACCGCGGCCACGGCGACGGCTCGTTCACGAACGTCACGGCGACGGCGGGCATGGCCGGCGCGGCGAGCGCGATCTACGGCGTGGCGGCGGCCGACTGGAACGGCGACGGGTTCACGGATCTCTTCGCCCCCTGCTACGGCTGGACCGTGGCGTTCGCCAAGTCGATCCACTGGCGCAACAACGGCAACGGGACTTTCACCCGGGTCGAGGACCAGACGAAGTACACGCAGTACACCGGCTTCCCGACCGGCAAGGCCTCGTTCGGTTCGATGCCCCGCGACTACGACAACGACGGCGATGTCGACCTGTTCGAGGTCATGACCCACGGCGTCGGCGACGGCGACGGAAGCGTGCACTCGACGGTGCTGACCAACACGGCCGGGGTCTTCTCGTGGGACTTCGGCCGGGTGAAGAACCGCGGCAGCGAGGACCCCGACCTGACCCACCACGGCGATCACTACGCGAGCTGGTTCGACTACGACAACGACACGCGCCCCGACTTCGCGTTGACCGAGAGCGGCTACAGCAACAACCGGTTCTACCTCTTCCGGCAGGCCGCCAACCGTACCTTCTCCCCGTTCACGATCGAGTCGGGAATGAACACGATCAACGAGGCCAACCTGCCGCCCCACAACGTCATCGCCCTCGATTACGACCGCGACGGGGACGAGGACCTGCTCGTCGGCTTCGCCGACGACGTGAACGGGATCCAGCTCTGGCGGAACGACGTCGGCACGCTGCGCCACTTCATCGTGCTGAAGCTCGAGGGGGCGGGGATCCCCGGCAAGGCCAATCGCGCCGCGATCGGGGCCCGCGTCGAGTTGACGGCGGGCGGGGTGACCCAGACGCGGGAAGTCGACGCCGGAAGCGGCCACATGGGGCCGCAGGCGCCCCTGGCGCTCTCGTTCGGGCTGGGCACGGCGACGGTCGTCGATCGGATCCGCGTCCGTTGGCCCAACGCGGGACGGACTGTGAGCGAGCTGACGAGCGTCGCGGCGGACCGGTTCCTGACGATCGCCGAGCCGTGTGAGCGCGGGCCCGACCCGGGCAACCTGCGGGTGACGCGCGCGGGGCCGGACCTCGAACTGGGCTGGGATGATCCTGCACTCGCCGGCCTGACCTGGTCCGTCTACCGCGACGCGAACCCCGACCCGCGCGCGTGGGGGGCGCCGCTGGCCGAGCGGGTGTCCGACCAGGACCCGGCCGCACCGGGGATCCAGTGGCGCGACGCCGGCGCGGCGCCGCCGCCACAGGGCTGGTACTACCTGGTCGTCTCGGTCAACGCCTGCGGGGAGAGCCCGCTCTACTGACCGGCCCGAGGAGCGCCGTCTGCGGGCTTCCCGGGCGGCGCAGGGGGCCGCCAGCTGGGTTAGGATGCCGGGGCCCTCTCCCGGAGCGCCGTCACGGCCTTGAATTCCTTCCTGCGCACGATCGGCTCGGCCTGGGCGTGGCTCGCCATCGCCGCCGTCGTCGTCCTCTGGTTCCCGACGATCGTCCTCGTCTGGGCGGTCACCGCACCGTTCGACCCGGGCCGCTACGCCGTCGGCTGGTGGTACCGGCGGATGGGCGTGGCGATGGCGACGGTCAACCCGTTCTGGCACTTCGCCGCGCGCGGGGTCCGGATCGACGACCCCCGGCGGCCCTACGTCGTCGTCTCCAACCACGAGTCGTTCGCCGACATCATGCTGATCAGCCACGTCGGGTGGGAGATGAAGTGGATGTCGAAGCTCGAGATCATGCGGATCCCGTTCGCCGGCTGGGGGATGTGGTTTGCCGGCGACATCGCCTTCCGCCGCGAGACCGCGCGCGGCGTCCTCGAGGCGTTCCGCGGCGCGCAGCGGGTGCTGAAGACGCGCGTGTCGGTGATGATCTTCCCCGAGGGGACGCGCTCCGAGACCGGCACGATGCTCCCGTTCAAGGACGGCGCGTTCAAGCTGGCGATCGAGGGGGGCTACCCGATCCTCCCGCTCGCGGTGGCCGGGACGGGAACGGCGCTTCCCAAGCACGACTGGCGCTTTCACCGCACCCGCGCGATCGTCGAGGTCCTGTCTCCGGTCGAGACCGCCGGACTGAGCGGGAAGGACCTGCCGCAGCTGAAAGAGCGCGTCCGGGCCGCGATCGAGGCGGCGCGGGACGCGCTCCGGCAGGAGATCGGCGAGGCTTGACCGCGCGCGTTACCGGCCGCAGGGGCCGGGCTCCGTCCCGGCCCGCCGGCTGCGGGCCGTGTCTCGGGCCGTCTTCGGGCCGCCACTGAGGGCGGCCCCTACCGGTACCAGTAGAGCGCCATGCTGACGCCCCAGCTCCCGCGCATGACCAGCACGTCGTAGCCGACGTTGTAGGTCCCGCCGGGCGGGAACTGGCTGGTCAGATCGATGTCCTGGTCGCAGTTGCCGTCGCTCGTGCAGGCGATGTAGCCGGGGCACCAGCCGGCGCGGTTGTAGGTGCACGACGGGTAGCCGCAGGCGTTCCAGTCCGGCAGCCCTGGCAGAAGGGTCGCCGGGGTACTTCGCAGCAGCAGTTGCGCCACGGCACGACCGTGTAGGCGGGCGCGCCGTTCTTGAGGATGCGGTTGGTGCGGTGGCAGAACTCGTCGCAGTTCTGGCACGAGCCGCCGGGGCAGTGCGAGCTGGTGGTGCAGGACGCGCCGTTGTTGACCCGCCGTCGCAGTACTGCGTGCCGCCGTGACCGGTCGTGAACAGGCGCGATGTATGACCTTGTTCGCGTCGGCCGGGATCGACACGCTCCGCGTCGGCGAGGGGCGCGCCCCCGAAGCCGACGACCTGGACCCCGTCGGCCGGCTTCGTCGGCGACGCCTCGTCGGGCCGCTTGCTGAACTCGAAGTCGACCGGTGACGTGCCAGCCCGGCCTGGACGTAGTTCCCGATCTCGGCGCCGACGTAGCGGTCGGCCGGTGAGCAGCGTCGCGTAGGGCGTGACGTCGAGGGTCAGCACGCGCGGCGGGACGACGCCGTCACCCGCGGGGGCGGGCGCGTCCGTGCCGAACGGGGTGATCGCGCGCAGCAGTTCGAGGTTGTCGTTGTTGATGCAGCTCTGGCCGTTGCCGATGCGAGGCAGCTCGTCGAGCACGAGGAAGAGATGCGCGGTGCGGTCCCACGGGTCGCCGCACGGGTTGTAGCCGCCCGGGTTGGTGCCGCCGCACTTGTCGGTGGTGCCGTTCTGGCCCGACCTTGCAGAGCCGCGAGTCGAGCGTGTAGGTCACGGTGACCTCGGTCCAGTCGCCGCTCGGGAAAGTCGATCGGGGCCATCAGCTGCCAGCCGTCGTCGCGCTGCACGCGCCCCGGCTTCGGCGGGCAGTTCCCGGCGCCCCAGCAGAGGTAGTCGTCGTCGTGGGCGCGCACGCGAACGCGCCCGGCCACGGCGTCGGCGTGCTCGTTCGAGAAGGCCGACTCGTTGCCGTAGACGTCGACCGCGACGACCGCGAAATACCAGTTGATTCGCAGGCGAGGCCGGTCATCGAGGTGCTCGTCGCGCTCCCGACCTCCTTGACGAAGTCGTACGCCGCGGGCCGGTCCCGTAGTACACGCGGTAGCGGGCCGACCTTGTCGGCCGGCGCGGCGGCGTCCAGGTCAGCTCGATGCTGGTGTCGGTCCAGAAGCCCGAGAGCACCGGCGGCGTGGTGACGTGCCGGCGCCCGGGAACCCGACTCGTTGCCCGGCCGAGTCGACCGCGGTGACGAGGTAGTAGTAGTTCGGCGGGCCTGCGGCCGCGCCGGGGTCGCGTGAAGGAACCGTGGCGGCCGAGTGCCGATGCGGTTCGATCCGCCGCTGGTGTCCGGTACGAAGTCGGGGGCCTCGCCGCGATAGACGCGGTAGCTGGAGACCGTCTCGGCGTTCCCGAGGATGTCGGTCGTCACCGCCGACCACTGCAGTGCGACGTTGCCCCCCGTGCGCTCCGCGGAAAGGCCGGCGACCGACGCCGGGGCGATGACGTCGGCGGCGAGCGCCAGGGACGGCAGGACGAACAGCGCGATCGTCAGCGCGGCAGGGTGAACCCGACGCATGGAGGCTCCCTTCCTCGGGCGCGACCCGCGCCGTCAGTCGTTGAAGTGGAGGTACGACGATAGCGGCGACGCGGCAACGGGGAAAGGGGCCGGGCGCGAACGAATCCGGAAGGCATCGGAGAAGCGTCGCCGGCCGGTTCGGCGCGGGCGCGGAGCGGCCGCACGCGACGGGTGGAATCGCCCGCCCGCGGCCCGCGCGGCAACGGCGGCGGTCAGGGCTTCCTGACCGGCACCGTCGCTCCGCCCTCGAGCTCGATCAGGCCGCAGCCGATGCGGCCTCCCGCGTTGCCCGTCGGTTGCGAGACGAGGTCGTCCTCCTTCTCGTGGACGATGACGGAGCGACCGACGACCCCCTCGGGACCGGTGCCGACCGCGATCCGGTGCGAGACGAGCTTCAGCGTCGCGTGACCCTGCGCGTCGGCGACGAGGTTGCCGTAGTCGCCCGCGTGCGCCGCGCTGGCATCCGGTCCAGCGTGCGGCGCGCCACCCGGGTTGAAGTGCGGTCCCGCGCTCGTCCCGTCGGGGGCGGAGCAGTCGCCGAACTCGTGCACGTGGAAGCCGTGCGCGCCGGGCGACAGGCCGGTGATGTCCGCCGTGATCTCGACCCCGTGGTCGAGCTGCCGGAAGACGATCGTGCCGCCGACCTTGCTGCCGCCGAGCGGCATCACCCTGGCAACCGCCTTGGCGCCGGGCTTGACCTCCCCGGCGAGGACGACGACCGGGGCGAGGGTGACGACGAGCGCGAGCAGGAGCGCGGTGCGGGTGCGGTGGCGCATGCGATCACCTCCGTCGCGGGTCGCGGGGATCGCGAACGCGGCGACGGCGGGACTATGCGCTGCGACAGGGCCGGCTGCCACGAGCGCCCCCGGGGCGGCTCGCCATCCTCGCCCTGGCATCAACCTGACTTTGGTTACGTGACTAGGCTTCCGGCGGCACGGGCCGCGGCCGGCCGCGCTCGTCGATCGCGACGTACGTGAAGACCGCCTCGGTGACCTTGACGACGTCGGTCAGTCCCGGACGGCGCTGAGCGTAGACCTCGACGTCGACGGTGATCGAGGTCCGCCCGACGCGCACCAGGTCGACGTAGAACGAGAGCAGGTCGCCGACCATCACGGGCTCGGCGAAGACGAACTCCTTGACGGCGACGGTCGCGATCCGGCCGCGGGCCCGCCGGGTCGCGACGATGGCGCCGGCGATGTCGGCGTGCGACATGATCCAGCCGCCGAAGACGTCGCCGTTGATGTTGACGTCGGCCGGCGCGGGCATCACCCGCAGGACGGGTTCCTTGTCGGACGGCAGCACGGTCGTTTCGCTCATGCGGACGATTCAAGGAGATCGGCCGGGCGGCGTCAACTGCCGGGCCGTCCGGGATCGGTCGTGGACCCTCGGGAGGGTCTGTGCCCCCCCTCGCGGATCGCGTACCATCGTGGCGCGCCTGCCCGTCCCCCACCGGTCCGGCGCACCCGGGATGCCCGGCGGTGCCGGGCACGGAAGGGCCGATGGACCTGCCTGACTTCGACTTCGACAAGCTCGTCTACCTCGACAACGCGGCGACGACCTACCCCAAGCCGGTGGAGATTCTCGAGGCGGCGACCTTCGCCTACGAGCGCTTCGGCGTGAACCCGGGGCGGTCCGGTTACGACCTCTGCGTCGCCGCCGGCGACGTCGTGGTGGAAACGCGCCGGGAGCTGACGCGCTTCTTCGGCGGCGCCGACCCCAACCGGCTGGTCTTCGCCTACAACGCGACCGACGCCCTCAACACGATCATCCTGGGGATCCTCGGCCCGGGCGACCACGCGATCTCCACGACCGTGGAGCACAACTCGGTCATCCGGCCGCTCAACCACGTGGCGCGGGACCGCGGCGTCGCGGTCGACTTCGTCCCCGCCGAGCGGGACGGCATCGTGGATCCGGACCGCCTCGCAGCGCTGTTCCGGCCCAGTACGAAGCTGGTCGTCGTGAACCACGGGTCGAACGTGATCGGCACGATCCAGCCGGTCGGCGAGATCGGACGGCTCTGCCGGGAGCGCGGGATCGTCCTCGCGGTCGATGCCTCGCAGACGGCGGGAGTCGTTCCGATCGACGTCCGGGCGATGGGGATCGGCGCGCTGGCCTTCACCGGGCACAAGTCGCTCCTGGCCCCGACGGGGATCGGCGGGATCTACGTCGCCGAAGGGGTGGACATCCACACCACCCGCTTCGGCGGGACCGGCGTCCACTCGAAGGAACCCTTCCACCTCGACAACTACCCCTACCGGCTGGAGTCCGGCACGCCCAACTTCCTCGGGATCGCGGGGCTGCACTACGCGCAGAAGTGGATCGAGGAGCGGACGCTCGAGGGGATCTACCGCCACGAGATGGAGCTGTTCGCCAGGCTGCAGGAGGGCCTCGCCGCGATCGACGGGGTGACGCTCCACGGGACGACGAGCCTCGAGCAGCGCCTGCCGGTCCTGAGCCTGACGATCCGCGGAATGGACCCTGCGGACATCGGGATGATGCTCGACGTCGATTTCAACATCGCCAGCCGGACGGGGCTGCAGTGCGCGCCCCTGATCCACCAGCAGATGGGGACCGGCGAGCGCGGCACCGTGCGGCTGTCGGTCGGTCCGCTGAACAGGCCGTCCGACATCGACGCCGCGATCGACGCGATCCGCGAGATCAGCCGGGACCGGCTGTCGTAAGCGCGTCGGCGACGATCTCGGCGATCGTCCGGACCTCGACCCCCAGCTTGTAGTGGCGGTTGATCTCGCCCAGCTGGTCGATGCAGTTGTGGCACGGCGCGGCGACGACCCTGGCGCCGGTCGCGCGGATCTGGTCGGCCTTGGGGCGCCCCGCCTCGAGCCGCGCGGCGGTGTGCTCCGACGCCGCGAGCAGCCCTCCGCCCCCGCCGCAGCAGTAGTTGTCGATCCGGTTGGGTGTCATCTCGACGAAATCCGCCACCGCGGCACGGAGCACGGTGCGCTGTTCCTCGACGACGCCGCCGTGGCGCACCAGGTTGCAGGGGTCGTGGAGGGTGACCCGCGCGGGGTTCCGCGACGGGTCGAGCGGGAGGCGTCCCTCGGCCAGGTAGCGCGCCATCAGCTCGACGAAGCTGGTGACCCGGAACGGCAGCCGCCGGCCCAGCCACTCCGGCGCCTCCCAGCGCAGCGCCCGGAAGCCATGGCCGCACTCGGCGACGACCAGCTCCTCGGCCCCCAGCGCTTCCGCCCGCTGCACGATCCGGCCGGCGAACTCGCGCGCCGCGGCCTCGTCGGCCGCGAACATCCCGTAGTTGGTCAGGTCGAAATCGGTGCTGGAAAGCGTCCAGCTCTCGCCCGCGGCGTGGAAGATCATGCCCCGCGGCCGAGATCGAGAGCGGGAAGAACTTCAGCTCGCGCGGGTTGAGGACGTAGTAGACCCGCGCGCCGACGCGGTCGATCGGCAACTGGACGGTGGCGTCGCCGGTCGTGTCGCGCAGGTCCTCCTCCAGCCAGCTCACCGTCTCGAGGACCTCTTCCCGCGTGATCCCCATGTTGTTGCCGGTCGCCCGCGCCAGGTCGATGTTGGCCTGGATCCCCTTCGGCACCTTCCCCGCCGCCTGGGCCATGAGTCGCGCGAAGCGCAGGATCGCGGCCGGATCGAGCCCCACGCTGCAGTTCAGCGCGCAGCGCCCGCAGACCGTGCAGCGCCCGAACGCCGCGGTCGCGAGCGCCTCGAGCGCCTCGTCGCCGACCTCCTCGGCGCCGGCGAAGCGCGGCGCGATGCCGGCCCAGCAGCGTGTGGTAGCGCCGGTAGAGCCGGGCCACCCGCTCGGCCTTCTTCGCGGGGATCGTCTCGGGGTCGCCCGTGGCGAGGAAGACGTGGCAGCTGTCGGCGCACAGCCCGCAGCGCACGCACGCGTTGAGGTAGGCCGCGGTGCGCTCGTCGAGCCGGTCCTCGAGGACCGCGAGCGCGCGGCGCGCGCTGTCGGAGAGCTCAGCCACGGCGCGCCTCGCCCGCGACGGGCGGCGCCGGCTTGACCCCGCGCCGGCCGAAGAAACGGCCCCAGAAGCGGCGGCTCGTCACCAGGAAAACCATGTGGCGCAGCTTGCCGAGCGGTGCGTAGAGCGCCAGCGCGGCGCCAGTCCACTGGAAGGCGGGGATCGCGCGCGGGTCGAGACAGGCCGCAAGGCCCGCTGCCAGCGCCGTCCCGACGAACAGGTTCGCCGCGTAGTCCTCCGGGACCGAGAGCGCACGCAGCGCCGGATCGAGGGCGCGCTTGGCGAAGAGCGCGAGCCCGCACGAGAGGCCCGCCGCCAGCAGCGCCGCGAGCGCCAACTCGACGGGCCGCGGCAGCGGACGCCCCGTCAGGGTCCAGAGCAGGCGCGCCAGCATCGCCGCCACCGCCGCGTGCAGCAGCAGGCCGGCGGCATAGCTCGGCGCGTGGTTCCGCGCGCTCTCCTTGTTCCACGGCAGGAACGCCGCGGTGAGCGCCCAGCGTTCCCCGGCCGCCGCGCTCCCGCGCGGCTCCGCGAACGGCGCGGGCAGCGGGCGGCCCAGGCGAACGCGGATCACGACGAAGGCGAGGGCCGACGCGAGAAGGGCGGCCGCGAGGGCGAGCGACGAGACCGGTGGCGTCACGGCGACCGGCGTCGTCAGACGCAGCCGTCCGGCTTGGGAAGCCCGGCGTACTTGCACGCCCCCTTGGCCGGCCCGGCCGGGAAGAGCTTGTAGATCGAGCGCAGGTTGATCCCGGTCTCCTTGCACAGCAGCCGGATCATCGGGGCGCTTCCCGACTGCTCCCAGTACGATCGGATGAAGCGCACGACCGCCCAGTGCTCCGGGGTGAGCTGCTCCACCCCGTCCGAGGCCGCGAACAGGGCGGCGACCTCGTCGTTCCAGACGTCGGGCTGCTGCAGGAACCCCTCCTCGTCGACGAGGAAGGTGCGGCCCGCGATCTCGACCTGCGGCATGGGAATCCTCGGGAAAGAAAAGGGGTATAACGAGAAAGTAAACCGGATTCGTTCCCGGTTCAACCCCCGTCGCGCCCTCCCGGGGGCGCTCGACCCGCGTGGGCCCGAGGCGCGCCGGGCGCGCCGATCCAGCCGCCTAGCCGGTGACGCGGTGCAGGACGACCGAGTTCCCTTCCGGGTCGAGCACGACGCTCATCCGGCAGACGGGCGTGTCGAACGGCTCGACCACGACCATCGCGCCCGCCGCGCGGACCTTGCCGGTCATCGCGTCGACGTCGTCGACCTCGAAGGCGATCGTCCCACCGGCCTGCGCGTCGGCGCGACCCAGCTCCGGCATGTCGGAGATCGCGAAGACGCCGCCGCTGCCCGGCGCGTACTCGACCCAGTGGTTGTCGTAGTCGTCCGAGACCGCCAGGCCGAGCTGCCCCTCGTAGAAGCGCCGGGCGCGGTTCATGTCGGACACCGGGTACACGGTGAAGGCGATGTGCTTGATCATGGGCGAAGGGTCCCCGAGCCGGCGGCCCGCTGTCAAGAGCGGACCGGCCGCGGAGGGTACCGGGCGGTATCCTCGGCGGCATGAGCGGCCCGATCCTCGTCGAAACCCCGGGCTGGCTGGCGGTCGACAAGCCGCCCGGCGTGACCGTCATTCCGGCGCGCGGCGAGGACCCCGAGCACTCGCTCCGGCGCACGCTCGAGCGGCTGCGCGGCGAGCGGCTGTGGGTCGTGCACCGGATCGATCGCGACACCTCCGGGGTGGTGCTGTTCGCGCGGGACGCGGCGACTCACCGTGCGCTCTCGCTGGCGTTCGAGGGCCGGGAAGTCAGCAAGCGCTATCTTGCGGTGACGCACGGCGTCCCGGTCCCCTCCTCCGGTACGATCAATCTCCCGCTCCACGCCGCCCGGAAGGGGAAGATGCGCCCGGCCGCACCGGGCGAGGCCGGGGCGCGGACGGCCGTGACCGACTACCGCGTGCGCCGCCGGTGGGACACCCCGGCGGGCCCGGTCGCGCTCGTCGAGCTCTTCCCGCGGACGGGCCGGCAGCACCAGATCCGGGTCCACCTGCGCGCGGTCGGCGCGCCGCTGCTGGCCGATCCGCTCTACGGAAGCCGGGAGGCCGCGCTGGGGATGGAGCGGCTGGCGCTGCACGCCGCGGCGCTCGCGTTCCCGGATCCCGCCTCGGGCATCGAGGTCGCGGTGGAAGCACCGCTTCCGCCCGATCTCGGCGCGCTGCTCGATCGCCTCGACCGGTTGCCGGGCGAGGAAACGAAAGAGCCGCCGGGGTGATCCCGGCGGCTCTTGCGGGTCGGTGCAGGTCGTCGCGCTACTTCGTCTTCGGCGACTCGATCAGCGGCAGCTCGGACGCCAGCTCGGCGTCGATCAGCGCCTGGACCGCGAACTCGCACTGCACGACCTTGGCCGCGTTGATCGGCCCGAGGATGCCGGTCCACTTCTTGTAGTACTTCTCGAGCAGCGACAGCCGGTCCTTGCGGAGCGCCAGGGCGTTCGTCGTCAGCTCCTTGGCCTTGTCGTCGGTCATGCCGCCGAAGTTGACGCCGAAACTCTTGATGTTGGCGAGCTGGCGGTCGCCGATCGCCTTCAACTCGCCCTGGTACGAGTCGTACGACTTCCAGAAGGCGTCGGCCTTGTCGGCCGGCACGGCGCCCGACTCGGCGATCAGCTCCTTCTTCACGGCCTTGATGTCCTTGCGCATCATCTTGATGAAGTTCTCGACGCCCGGGTCTTCCTGGGCGAAGGCGGTGCCGGAGAGGCACAGCGCGGCGAGAGCCGCGAAAACGACGGCGGAACGGGTCATGGCCTTCATGGCAGATCTCCTGTCCGGGAATGCTCGAGGCGGAACGGGTCCGAAGCGGTGCGGATGCTAGTGCAACTCCCCGGGACCCGCTAGGTCGCGGGGTCCCGGCGGGTTCCGGCCGATCGAATTACGGGGCTCCGATCGGAGTAATCCGGCGTCCACCGCCCTCGCTGAGCGCTCCCGGCGGCCGGGCAGTCGGCCCTGCGGCCCCGAGCGGTCGCCGGCACCGCACCGGCGGCACGGGCCGATCCCCTACAATCGAACGAGGAGGGAGGTGACCCCGCATGATCGAAGCCTCGTTTCCCTGGTGGGCGTGGCTCGCGCTCGGCCTGGTGCTGCTGCTGTTCGAGATGCTGACGCCCGGCGGCTTCTACGTCTTCTTCTTCGGCGCCGGCGCGATCGTGGTCGGAATCCTCGCGCTCCTCGGGATCGCGGGGCCGCTCTGGGTCCAGGTCGTTCTTTTCGCGGTCTTTTCGATCGCCTCCCTCGCCCTGTTCCGGCGCCCGATCCTCGAGCGGCTGCGGGCCCGCGAGCCGGGCGGGATCGTCGACTCGCTGGTCGGCGAGGTGGCGACGGCTCGCGACCCGATCGCCGGCGGCGGCGGGTTCGGTCAGGTCACGCTGCGCGGCTCCGTCTGGAGCGCGGTGAATCACGGCGAGGCCCCGATCGGCCCCGGGGACCTCTGCACGGTGACCCGGGTCGAGAATCTCCAGCTGCACGTCGTGCGCCGCTGAAGCGCGTCCCCGGCGGCCGGTCCCGCCGGAAGGAGGTTTCATGCCGGGTGTGTTGATCGTCTCGCTCGTCCTCGTCGTCCTGGTGCTGATCATCCTGGCCAAGACGGCGATCGTCGTCCCGCAGCAGAGCGCCTACGTGGTCGAGCGGCTCGGCCGCTACTCCGGCACGCTGGGGGCCGGGTTCCACCTGCTCTTCCCGTTCATCGACGTCATCCGCTACCGCCTCACGATCAAGGAGCAGCCGCTCGACATCGCGGCCCAGACCTGCATCACGCGCGACAACGTGCAGGTCGTCGTCGACGGCGTGCTGTACCTGAAGGTGATGAACCCGGAGCGCGCCTCGTACGGCATCTCGGACTACTTCTTCGCCATCACGCAGCTCGCCCAGACCACGCTGCGCAGCGAGATCGGCAAGATCGACCTCGACAGGACCTTCGAGGAGCGGACCAACATCAACGTCGCCGTGGTCAGCGAGCTCGACAAGGCGTCGGAGCCCTGGGGCGTGAAGGTGCTGCGCTACGAGATCAAGAACATCACCCCGCCGCAGGACATCCTGGCCGCGATGGAAAAGCAGATGCGGGCGGAGCGGGAGAAGCGCGCCCTCGTCCTGACCTCCGAGGGGCAGCGCGACGCCGCGATCAACACCGCGGAAGGCGAGAAGCAGAAGGTGATCAAGGCCTCGGAGGCGACCCGGCAGCGCCAGATCAACGAGGCCGAGGGCCAGGCCTCCGCGATCCTGGCGGTGGCCCAGGCGACGGCCGAAGCGCTGCGGCGGGTCGCGCAGTCGATTGCCGAGCCGGGCGGCTTCGAGGCGGTCCAGCTGCGCGTCGCCGAGCAGTACGTCGCGCAGTTCGGCAACCTCGCGCGGACCAACAACGCGATGATCGTGCCGACCGACCTGGCCAACCCGGCGGCGCTGGTGGCGACGGCGATGAGCGTCATCAAGAACGCGAAGCTGCCGCCGGCGCCCTGAGCGGATCTCTCCGGAACGCGGCCGGCGTCCCTGCGGGGGCGCCGGCCAGCTCTTCCGGGAGACGATCGGACTACTTCTTGTACAGCTCGACGTTCTGGAGCTGCATCGGCGCGGTGTTCCCGGGCGGCGTCTCGATCTCGATCGACTTCTGCGCCTCGTTGATCGTGACCTTGGCGGCGGGGATCAGGACGCCCGAGCCGGGCTTGCCGTCCGCGGGCAGCGTGAACTCGAGCACGCCGACCGGGAAGTCCTGGGAGCGCAGGCTGTTGGCGGTCTCGACGAAGGTGATCGGCCGCTCGGTGACGAGCCGGACCTTCCGGCCCTCCGGCGTGTCGAAGCTCACGGCGTGATTGACCTTCCAGCGCAGGTTGTCCTGGAACCGGACGTAGCCCTTGTCCATCTTGTGCATCGCGTCGACCAGGCCCTTCGTGCCGCCGGCCTGCAGCCCGCGGAGCAACGCCTCCCGTTCCTGGTCGGTGGACCAGCTCTCCACCGTCATCCACATCATCCCCGTGCCCGAGGGGAGGTTCCCCCCGAGATTGACGACGCGGGCGCGGAAGGTCTCCTTGGGGGGCTTCGTGTCCTCGGCGGCGACGCTCCAGGCGATCGCGCCGGCGGCGAGCGCCACCGCGAGGGCGGCTGCAACGATCAACTTGGAACGGCGATTGGTTTCGTTCATGGCGGGCTCCTGAGGTTCTGATAGCGGGAGTATAGGCCGCGCTTCGGCTTCCCCGCCCGCCCCGCCGTTCAGCGCGGCCGTCGCTCCGCGCCGACCTGCCGCGCCTGGACGACGAACCGCTGCGGGGCGGAACCGCGGAAGTCGAAGGGCCAGCAGGTCACCAGCGTGAGCGTGGGGACCCCGCGCGGCGCGAGCACGTGGACGTCGCCGGGCTCGACGACCGCCGTCGCGTCGACGTCGTAGTCGAAGACGCCGGCGTCGGTCTCGAGGCGGATCCGGTCGCCGATCCGGACGTGCCGCAGCGGCCGGAAGAGGGTGTCGCGGTGCGCGGCGAGGGCGACATTTTCGTCCGGGCCTCCGGAACCGGGAAGGGGTGTTTCCGGGATGTGGCCGGCGGCGACCTTCAGCGTCGCGTCGTCCACCCCCTCCTTCACCACGACGTCGAGCGCGATCCGCGGGATCCGGACCAGGCCGATCGTCTCGCCGACTGCCGGCCGCGCCGGGGCCGCCGTCGGCCCGTCCGGCGACGGGTCCCCGGGAAGCGCGTGGGGCAGCCGGCTGCCGGCCGCAGGCCCCGCCTTGTGCGCGCGCTCCTCGAACGCCCGGCGCTCACGCGACTGGACGAGGGTCATCTCGACCAGGTTCCAGGCCACGAAGCCGAGGCCGAGCAGCCCGGCGAGGATCAGCGCCCGGGAGATCCAGCGCGCGCTGCTGCGAAGGGACGAAGTCACGGCCCGGTCTCGCTCGATCGCCGGAAAAGAAACGGGGCCCGGCCGATCACCGGCCGGGCCCCGTCGATGATGCCATCCCGGCGCGGATTACGCCGAGAAGCGACGCAGCGCGAGACCGGCCCCGAGGGCCAGCAGCGCGGCCAGCGCGATGTCGCCGAAGCCGGTCGCGGTGTGCGGCAGCGCGGCCGGCGGCGGGGGCGGGGGCGGCGGCGGCGGCGCGGCCACCGGAACGGGCGCCGGCGGCGGCTCCGGCGGCGGCGGGGGAATCGGGATCTCCTGCTCGACCGTGGCCTCCGGGCTCGGCGCTTCCGGGCAGTTGGTCCCGATCTGGGCCGCCTGCTTCTTGGTGTAGATGAACTCGTGCGCCGTCTGGTCGGCCAGGTGGGCCCAGAACTTCACCGCCTGCGGCGTGCAGTTGGCGTCGCCGAACATGACGAAGTCGGCCTTGCCGGTCTTGAGCTCGGGGAAGTTGTAGCGCGGGATCGTCATGCAGCTGTGGATGATCTTGTTGGTGCTGTCGTCGACGATCTGGACGATGGCGTTGTTGCCGGCTTCGGCCTGGGAGAGGCGGAACCGGTAGGTCCCCGGGTCGAGCGTCTTGCCCGGCACCATCGTCGGCACCTTGAAAGTCACCTTCGACTCGCGCGTGGAGCGGGATCGTCTGGGCGAACGCGGGAAGCGCGATCGCTACGACGAGCGCCAGCGCGAGGACAACCAGGAAACGCTTCTTCATACACGACTCCTTTCACGAGGTTGAGGGATCCCCCCCGGCAGTCGTGCGGGGTGACCTCCTGTGGCGTGCGGAGGCTACTCGCGGCGGTTTGCCCCCGTCAACACCCGCCGGGACGGGGCCCGGGCAGCCGCCGGGAGCCCGGAGGGGGTTTACCGACAGTTATTCCCAGTTTCTCCAGGGGATTTTTCTTCGGCAGCGCCCGGAGGCCGCGGGACTCACTCCACCGGGCCGATTCCCCGCCGCCGGAAGACCCGCCGCAGTGCCGCAAGGTGCCGTCCCCCGTTCAGGTTCCGGTCGGCGTCGAGGATGGCGCGCGCGCCGCGCGCGAAGGTCGTGAAGCCGTCGAGCTGGAAGTGGCTCTCGACGATGACGCGGTCGGCGACGTCGCGGCCGACCTGCTCGCGGAGGTCCCAGAGCGTCGCCGACCAGATCGGCCCGTTGTCGTGCTCGTCGCCCGTCGTGGTCGAAGCTCTCGAAGGTCGCCGGCTCGTCGACGCGCCGCAGGCAGGGCGGGTCGTGGTCGGTGTCGGTGACGCAGTCCCAGGCGGCGACCGAGGTGCGATAGCGCGCCGGCTTGCGGTCCTCGAAGAAGCTGGCCGCGAAGTAGTCGCCGAACCCCTCCCCCATCGCCGCGGCCTGGGCCGACTGGCCGAAGTCGGGGCAGATCGCGTCCTGGATCGCGTGGCCCAGCTCGTGCAGGATCGTCTCCGCGTCCTCGGCGTCGTCGACGCCGCCCGTGCCGAAGGTCAGGCTGCGCGTGCCCGGGCTGTACCAGGAGTTGTCCTCGCGCGTGCCGTGGGCGTCGACCCGGACCGGCGCGCGGAAGATCGCGTGCCGCCCGCGGTAGCCGAGCGATTCGAGGTAGCGGATCGCGCGGTCGATGTGGAAGAAGGCCATCGCCTCGTCGAAGCCGCGCTCGGCGCTGTCGAAGAGGAAGCGGCCGTCGGGCCGCCGGACCCGGCCGCGCGTCGGCGCGGTGGTGACGCGCGCGCCGTCGAGCAGGCCGTTCCCGGCGAGGCCCGCGAGCGCGACCTCCCGGTAGGACTCGACGGGCGGCCGCCGCGGCCGGCGGCCCGGGCTCAGCGGCACCCACCCCGGCGCGGCCGCCAGCGGGTTCGGGTCGAAGATGCGCGCCCGGCCGCGCGCCGAGGCGAGGTTGTCGACCGCGCTGCGCACGCGGCCGGTCGCCGCGTCGACGTACACGAGCCACTCCGCGCGCGGCCGGTCGCGCTGGACGCGGACCCGGTAGGCCGGGTGAAGCCGCGTCTTTGCGGGGAACCAGACCGGCTCGACCTCCATCACGTGCCCGCTCCGCACCCCGCGCGTGACCCGCCGAAGCGCGACCCGTTCCGCTGCCGCGGGTCCGATCGTCGCCGCGGGTCGCGGAGGAAGCAGGTCCAGCGGCACCGCGCGGTTCTTGACCAGGTAGACGCGGTGCGTGCGGTCCATGTGCACCGTCACGTAGGCGCGGTGGATCCGGATGCCGCGCAACCGCTGCGAGAGGATCACGTGGAGTGCGCCGACGCTGGCCAGCGTCTTGCGGTGCGCCAGGTCGTGACCCAGCCCGGTCAGGCCGAGCAGGTCCGCGTGGGCGAGGAGAAAGCGGACCGCCACCGCTTCCGGAGTGCCCGCGGCGGGCCGGGCGCGGAAGCCCCACAGTTCCTTCGGGGTGCCGTAGGCGCTCCCCGGAACGACCTTGAACCGCAGCCGGTCCCGCTCCACCATCGGGCCTCCCCGGAGAACTACGGGCAGGGAGCGGCTGAAGCGGCGATTCCCGGGTCGCGCGAGGCGACCTGTCCGTGGGCCACATCCCCGTAGGTCAGCGAGGAGGCGTTCCCGCCGCCCCGGACGAGCAGCCAGAGCGCGTCCCCCGCAGGCGGTACGCCGGTGAAGTGCAGCGGCGCCGCCGGGACGTCGTCGGCCAGGCAGCCCTCGGTCGCCACGGCGAAGTCGCCGCCCGTCGTGCAAAGGCTCGCGGTGCTGCCGCGGACGACGTCGTACGCCGCCACGCCGGCAAGCGCGTCCCATTCCAGCCAGTCCTTCGTGACGGTGAGCGCGATCCGTGCACTCGCCGGTTGGCCCCAGATCTCGACGTCGTCGATGTTCCAGCCCGACGTTCCGACCGCGAGCGCCCGCAACACGGCGTAGCCCCAGCGGAACCAGACCGCGGGCCGGCCGTCGGCGATCGCCGCGATGTCGAGCGACACCGGCTTCCACGCGTTGTCGGAGACCTGCTGCGCCGCCGACCAGAGCGTGGTCCAGTGCGCCCCGTCGTTCGAGATCTCGACCGTGGCGCTGACATAGGGCGAGCCGAGGATGTTCAGCCAGCGCTGGAACTTCAGCACGCCGCCCGTGACCCCCGAGAGGTCGATCGGCCCCGCAGTGAGGTAGTACGGGCCGCCCACCCTGGTCGCGAAGTTGCCTCCGAGGGCGACGCCGTAGACGTTGACTCCGGTCGCGCCCGCGGTCGGATCGGGATTCCCCGTCATCCCGCCCCCCTGGCCGAGCGGTTGCCCGTACTGCCACTCCCCCTGCACCGACCATCCCGGGTTGGCGTCCATCGTCCAGGCGCGCGCGTTGACCTCGCCCGAGGCCTTGAGCGTGACCCAGCGCGCCGTGTCGCCCGAGTGGTCGGTCAGGTTCGTGAAGTTGACCGCCGCCGAGTGGGTGCCGATGTCGAGGTTCCCCGCTTCCCCGCCGAGGGACACCAGGACCGTCGCGGTCCCGCCGGGGAGCAGCGAGCCGCGGCCGGCCGACACCGCGATCCACGGCGCCCCCGCGGTGACGTCGTAGTCGATCGGGTTCGGGTCGAGGTTCTCCAGCGTGTAGCTGCGGGATGTCGGCGCAAACGGGCCGCCCACGTCGCCCGCGGCGGAGAGCCCGTCGAGCGGCGTGACCTTGAGGCCGTGAATCGGCACCGGGACGCCGACGACCTGCACCGAGGGGTCGCCGAAGACGATCCAGGTGTCGGACATCTCGATCCCGCCGCCACCGTAGGCGTCGATCATCGACGCCGAGCCGGCGAAGGCCAGCGCACCGAACGAGGCGTACGGTCGCGCGGGGTCGGTGAGCAGCAGGTTGAATTCGTCCTGGGCCTCCATCGGCGGCGCCCAGGACTGCGAAACCGACGACATGTAGGTCGCCACCGCGCCGGTCGCCACGCCGTCCCTGCGGGCGCGCAGCCAGGCCTCGCCGAAACACGCGGTGTAGTGGTGGAACTCGCCGTTGTTGCAGGCGACGGAGACGACGAACGGCAGCCGGTCCTCGTTGGCCAGGGCGTTGACGTCGTCGTTGTTGAAGCCGGTCGTGCCCCAGCTCGTCGCGGAGCCGTGGCCGGTGTAGTTGACGATCCCGCGCCCGGCGTTGAGCGCGGCGGCCACCTGCGCGTCGGTCGCTCCCGGGTCGTAGAGCCGGTCGACCTGCGTGTAGCCGTCGCCCAGCAGCCAGCCGCGGATCTGCTCGATGTGCTCCTGGTCGGACTGGCTCTCGTCTCCCGATCCGGCCCCCTGGTCCGAAGCGATTCCCACCCCGCGCTTGAACCAGTCCTGGGTCGTGGCCGGCGTCGTCTCGTAGGTGATCGTGCGGGCCACCTGGGTGTCGACCTCGTCGGCGGTGCCGGCGGAGAAGCGCCCGACGAGGACGTCGGGGTAGCTGTCGCTCCCCGCGACCTTGCCGTAGCAGGCGTCGCACGCGCCGTTTTCGCTGCCCACGACCCGGATCGTCGTCGCCACCTGCGCGGCGTCGCCGACCAGCAGCACGAAGGCGAGGTCGCGCGAGCTGTAGACGCTCTTGATGTAGTTCCTGATCGAGGTCGCGTCGTTGCCGATCGTCGAGACGCCGACGACGGAAACCGCGAAGCCGAGCCCGGCCTTGTGGTCGGCGTACGGCGCCAGGTTCGGGATCCACGGGTCGTGCGCGATCACGAGGATCTCGCCCTTCTCGTCGAGCACGGGGTAGCGCGTCGCACCGGCGGCCGGGTAGTTGAGGAAGTGGGAGCGGTAGAGCGTGTCGAAGGCCCGTACCCGCGCGCGAGGCGCGGCGCTCTCCCCGCTGCCGGTCACCGGAATCGGGGCGGCGGGGGTCAACTCGACCGTCATCCGGTCGATCACGCGCAGCGTCCCGGTCGCGGGATCGTACTGGAACGGATGGAAGTGCACGGCGAGCCCGGTGAAGTCGCGCAGCACGTACGGCGGCTGGGGAACGGCCTGCACGCCGGGGTAGAACCCGGCGCGCCGGTAGGCGTCGCCGAACCGGTAGGGCACCGTCGCGGGGTCGATCCGGCGCGAGAGGTTCCCCTTCGAGGGGGCGACGGCCGCCCGGATCTCGCTCGACGAGGACGCGAGGACCGTCGCCTTCCATTCCGCGCCGCCGGGGATGATCACGCTCCGCGCCACGTGCGGCAGCGCCGGCGCCCCTTCCTCCAGCGAAACCGCCTCGCCGGGGATCGCCGGGACGACGAACGTCTGCCCGTCGATCGAGACCGGGTCGAGCCGGTAGTCGAGCAGTGCGAACTCGAGCACGATCCGCCGGCCTTCGTCCGAGACGACGCGGACCTGGACGGCATCGGATGCCAGGACCGGCGCCGCGGCGAGCAGCAGGGCGACGGACAGCAGACCAGCGACGGCGGCCCGGGACGGACGCATGAAGTTCTCCTCGGCAACGGCCGCGCAGCGCGCGCGGGATGGCGCACGAGCCGGCTCGGGTGGGGGGAATGCGCTCCTATTTACCTTTAAGAGAGCCGTTCGGGAAGTGTCGGTTTCGACTTCCTTCGGTGTGCCAGGCAATAACTCGCGCGGCCATTCCGGTTTGCCGAAACCCGGCGCCGCGCGGGCCCGGAGGGGCCGGCTGCTATAGTCCGCGCGATGTCGACGGCCGGAGAGGAGCGCGCCGGAAGCGCCGCGCCGGCGCCGGCGGTCCCGCCCCACGCCCCCGAGGGGGGCTGGGCCCGGCGCCTGCTGGGACGTTTCCACGTCACCGGTTCGTTCTGGTTCCGGTTCCACGGCTTCGGGATGAGCGTCCTGCCGGACTGGGGCGTCTTCGTGGTCGTCCACCTCTTCACGGCGTTCTTCTTCCTCTTCCTGGTCCGGATCGGTCGCGCGCTGGCGTCGAACCTCGAGCCGGTCCTCGGCCCGTGCGGGTTGCTTCGCGCGGAAGCGGCGCATCTACCGCACGATGCTCTCGTTCGCCTGGTGCCTGTCCGAACGCTACCAGCGCCTGTTGACCGACCAGCGCTTCTCGATCGCGATCGACCTCGACCGCTGGCGCCGCATCGCGCAGCCCGGTCGGGGCTTCATCATGGTCACCGCGCACCTCGGCAACTTCGAGGTCGGGTCGATGCTGCCGTCGTTCGAGGAGAGCCGGCGGGTCGTGGTGGTCCGCGAGCCGGAAGTCGACCCCGAAGCGCAGCGGTACATCCAGGAGATGCTCGAGCGCGCCAGCGGCGGGCGCTGGGTCAACTACTTCCAGGGCAACGATCCGCTCGGCGGGGTGATGCTGCTCGAGACGCTGCGCGAGGGCGGGATCGTCGGGGTGCAGGGGGATCGCCCGCATGCCGGCGGTCGTACCGTGGACGCCACGCTGTTCGGCCGGCCGATCGCGCTGCCGGCCGGCCCCGCGGCGCTGGCGCGCTCGGCGGAGGTTCCGCTGGTGCCGATCTTCGTGCTGCGCGAAGGGCGCCGCTCGTACCGGATCGAGATCGCGGAACCGATCGAGATCGCCCGCAGCCGCGACCGCAACGCCGACGTCGCCGCGGCGACCCGTCGCGTTGCCGGGGAGATCGAGCGCGCGATCCGGAGCGCACCGCACCAGTGGTACTGCTTCCGCGAGCTGTGGCCGCGGCGGGAGCCTGCCGGCTAGTCCTCCGCGAGGAAGGTCGCGATCGTTCCCGTGGCGACCAGGGCGCCGGCGACCGCAACCTCGAAGCGATAGTGGCTCAGCGGGAGCGCGCGCGCGTCGAGCGCGACGCGGACGTCGAGCGCCACGCCGACCGGCAGCAGCGGCGGTGCCCAGCGCGCGTCGCGCGCGCCGACCAGGTAACCCCGGCGCGCCCCTCCCCCTTCGCCGCGCGCGGCCCGCTCGACGGCTTCGAGCACCGCAGCAGCCTGCGCCGCGAGTTCGAGCGCGACCAGCGCGGGCGCGGTCGCGCCGTCCGCGAAGGGGCTCGCGGGCGGGATCCGCGCCCGGGCCGCCAGGCGGTCCGGCGCGTGGTCCGCGATCGCCTCGATCAGCCGCGCGGGGAACGCGTGCGGCAGAAGCGCGGCCGCCTCGGGCGTCTCCGTCCCGGGTGCCTCCGCGGCGCTGCCCACATTCGGCGCGCGGACGCCGCAGTGCACGGCGTCCGCGACGAGTTCCACCGTGCCCTGGCTCGCGCGCTCCGCACCGCGGGCGATCTCGAACCGCACCGCGCCCCCCTCCGCCGGCGCGAGCCGCAGCGTGAGCGCGTCGCCTGGCCCGAGCGGCCGGCGCAGCCGGAGCGACGGGACCGCCGCGATCCGGAGCGGCGCGGCGAGCAGCGCGCCCAGCGTCCGCTCGACGAGCGCCAGCTGCGCGATTCCCGGCAGGATCGGGTGTCCCGGGAAGTGGCCGGCGAACCAGGGCGAGTCCTCGCCGAGCGCGAGGGAGACCGTCTCCGGCCCCCGCAGCGCCGGAAGCGTCACGGCCGCCGCGCGCCGAGCGCGCCGACGAAGAAGGCCGGGTAGACGTCGCGGATGCGCGCGACATCCGGGAAGACCAGCGGTTCGACGAACCCCGCGCCGCGGAGCGAAGCCTGCCAGGCCTCCGGGGTCAGGAAGCCGGGTTCGGGGCGCAGCTCCGGGTCGAGCCGGGGCGAGCGGAACGGATCGAGCAGCAGGAAGACGAACTCGGGGTAGACGGGCATCCCGGGGAAGGGACGCAGGCACTCGCCGAGCAGCAGCAGTCCACCCGGCCGCAGCACGGCCCGCAGCTCGGCGAGCGTCGCCGCCAGGTCCTTCGCGACGTGGACGGTGTTGACCGCCCAGGCGAGGTCGGCGCTCTCCGGCGCGATCCCCTGCCCCGCCAGCGGCGCATCGATGTCGGCCCGCGCGTACGCGAACGGGAACCCCGGGCGGCGCGCCCCGAGCGTGCGCTGCGCGCGGCGCAGGAACGGCGGCGCCAGCTCCGTGAAGCGGTACTCCGCGACGTCGCCCAGCCGCCCGGCTGCTTCGAGCGCGTCGAGCAGCGCGAGGCTCGCGCTTCCCAGGCCCCCGCCGAGCTCGAGGATCCGCAGCGGGCCCGCGGGGGCCCAGCGCTCCGCGGCGAGCGCGCCGACGCGGTTGTTGATCGCGTACAGCGGGTTGTCGTTCGAGAAGTAGTCGGGCCAGAGGGCGGCGTTCTCGGGCGAGAAGAGCGCGGCGTCGCCGCGCAGCTCGCCGCGGAGCACCGCCGGCCACGCGGCCGCGGCCGCCGCGGCGATGCGGTAGGTCGGCAGCGCGGAGGGATCGTGCGCTTCCTGCTCGGCGGCGATCTCCGACGGCTCGCGCGGCGGCGGCGCGCCCGCCTCCCCGCGCGCGGCCCGCACCAGCCAGTCGGCGGCCCGCTCCATCCCCGGCGCCACGCGCGCGCCCCCCGCGCCCGTCCGTTCCGCGTCGCGCACCACGCCGCCGGCGAGCGCGCGGACGTACTCCTCGACGAGGTCGCAGGAGCGGACGAAGCGGTCGTCGAACAGGGGCAGCAGCTCGGGCGGGAGCAGCTCCGCCCGCCTGTCCCGGCCCCCCGAGCCTGGCGTCACGATCGGCACCGGGGAACCTTAGCACGCGGCCGCGGCGAGAGCGGTCAGTCGCCCTTCCCGAACGCGCCCTTGCGGACATCCTCGCGCAGCGACTCGGTGTCCCAGCCGGCGTCGCGGTTGTCGGCGCGCTGCTCGAGGTCCTCCCGCATCAGCCGCTCGAGGTCGGCGATCCGCTCGCGGGCGGCCGAGAGGTACTCCTTCTCGTCGCCGCGCCGCGCCGCCAGCTCGCGGACCGACTCCTCGTCGTGGCGCAGGAACGCCCGCGCCGCGCGCTGCGCCGCGTAGCCCCGTACGCCGAGCATGCGCAGCGCGTCGGACCCGAGCCGCAGCGAGCTGTCGAGCGTCTCGCGGTAGATGTCGGTCACGCCGGCATCCATCAGCTCGTAGGCGTCGAGCATGTCCTCCGCCCGGGCCAGGATGCGGAGCTGCGGGAAGTGGCGGCGGACGGCGTGCACCATCTCGATCCGTTTCTCGCGGTGGTCGATCGCCAGCACCAGCAGCCGGGCCTTGTCGGCCCCCGCGGCGCGCAGCAGGTCGATGCGCGACGCGTCGCCGTAGTGAGCCTGGAGCGAGAAGCGACGGAGCAGGTCGATCTGGTCGGCATCGGTCTCCAGGACCGTGGTCCCGACGCCGTGGGCGCGAAGCAGGCGCGCGACGATCTGCCCGAAGCGCCCGAAGCCGGCGACGATCACCGGGTTCTCCTCGTGGATCGCGTCGGGCTCGCGGGTCGACGCGGGGGTGCGCCGCAGGCGGGGAACGATCACCTTCTCGGCCAGCGCGAGGAGCAGCGGCGAGACCGCCATGCTCAGCGCGACGACCGCCACGAACGGCCCGCTCACCTCGGCCGGGAACAGGCCGATCGTCCCGGCGAAGGCGATCAGGACGAAGGCGAACTCGCCGATCTGGGCGAGCGACAGCGAGAAGACCGCGTTCTCGGGCGGCGCGAGCCGGAACCCCTTCCCCAGCCCCGCCAGCACGACCAGCTTGAGGACGACCGCCGCGAGCACGAGTGCGGCGATCGCGACCGGCCGCGCGGCGAGCAGCCCGAAGTCGATCGACGCCCCGACCGCGATGAAGAACAGGCCGAGCAGCAGCCCCTTGAACGGCTCGATGTCGGAGACCAGCTCGTGGCGGTACTCGCTGCCCGCCAGGATGACCCCGGCCAGGAAGGTGCCGAGCGCCGGGCTCACCCCGGCCTTCGTCATCAGCGTCGCGATCGCGATCACGATCAGGAGCGCCGCGGCGGTGAACAGCTCCGAGAGCCGGGTGCGCGCGATCGCGCGCAGCGCCGGGCGGACCAGGAAGCGCCCGGCGACGACGATCAGCGCCACCGCGCCGAGCACCGCGAGCGTCTGCATCCAGCCCGAGAGCCCCGCGGCCCCGCCGTCCGCGTGCGCGCCCGCCGCGCCGGCCGTCGCGCGCGGCGCGAGCAGCGGCAGCAGCGCCAGGATCGGGATCACCGCCACGTCCTGGAACAGCAGCACGGCGAACGCGTTCTGCCCGCCGGGCGTCTGCAGCAGGCCCTTCTCGTCCAGGCTCTGCAGCGCGATCGCGGTCGACGACATCGCCAGGATCAGCCCGACGGCGAGCGCGACCGGCACCGGGAGCCCGAGCCCGAGCGCGATCCCGGCCCCGGCGAGCGCCGTCAGCGCGACCTGCAGCCCGCCCAGCCCGAGGATCGGCCCGCGCAGCCGCCAGAGCATCGCCGGGTCGAGTTCCAGGCCGACGAGGAACAGCATCATCACGACGCCGAACTCGGCGAAGTGCATCACGTCCTGCCGTTCCTCGCCGACCAGGCCCAGCCCGAACGGCCCGACGATCACCCCGGCGACGAGGTATCCGAGCACGGACCCCAGACCCAGCCGCTTGGCGACCGGGACCGAGACCACCGCGGCGGTCAGGTAGACGAGCGCCTGGCGGAAGAACTCCTCGGCGTGCATCGGGCCCTCAGCTCCCCAGCACGGCGCCGAGATCGGCGTTGAGGAACGGGGCGGCGCGCGCCACGGCGCGCTCGATCCGGCCGTCGCGCAGCGCCTCGACCACCCGGCGGTAGTCGGCCGCCGCGCGTTCGATCTCCGGCGGCTCCATCGCGTGCGTGCCGTGCACCACGAAGGGGGCGAGCCAGTCCATGCCGCAGAGCCGCGCGGTCTGCTCGACCGGCGCCAGGAAGGCCCGCACCTCCCGGCCGTTGAGACCGTCCGGCCGGTAGGCCGACTCGCGCCCGCCGGCCGAGACGGCGGCGAGCATCGTCTTGCCGGCCAGCGCGGTCCCGCCGCTGCCGTAGGCCCAGCCGTGCTCGAGCACCAGGTCGAGCCACTGCTTGACCAGGGCCGGCACGCTGTACCAGAAGAGCGGGTGCTGGAGCACGATCGCCTCGTGCGCCGCGAGGAGCTCCTGCTCGCGGCGGACGTCGACGTCGAAGTCCGGGTAGGCCTCGTACAGGTCGTGCACCGTCACGCCCGGGCAGCCGGCGATCGCCTGGAGCAGCCGGCGGTGGACGCGCGAGCGTTCCAGCGCGGGGTGGGCGAACAGGACGAGGACCCCGGCCATCAGCGCGTGACGAGCAGCCCCAGCGAGGTCGCCAGGATGACCCAGAAGAAGTACCACTCGGCGTGCTTGAAGGCCGAGCGCCAGCGCAGCGAGTCCGCGCTCTGCCGGAAGACGGTCGCCGCCAGCACGATCGCCCCGACCATCCCGAACATCGCGAGCAGCCGCAGGCCGAGCGGTCCCGCGAGCGTGAAGAGCACGCCGTTGACGCGGTGCGGCCAGGCCAGCTGCGGCCAGTAGACCGCGAGGCAGAGCACGACCGGGATCGCGACCGCCGCGTAGAGCAGGAGATGCCACCCGTCGGGCGCGTGCCGGGCCCACGCGGCCGCGTCGCCGCGCCAGGGCGCCAGGATCGTGCCGGCCGCGGCGGCCAGTCCGGACGCCGCGACGACCAGCGCCAGCTTGCGGCGCAGGCCGGGCGCGTCGTCGCGGGCCTCGAGCAGGTAGGCCGCGACGAAGGCGAAGGCCAGCGGCCAGAGAGGGTCGGCCCAGGCCAGGACGGCGAAGGCCGCGGGGAGCGTGTAGATCCGGTTGCGCCGCTTCTCGAGGTAGCCCTCCATCGCCCAGGTACACAGGCCGAACAGCATGTAGGGGAGGACCCAGAGCAGGACGGTCACGGCGGGCTGCGCCAGCGCGGCGGCCGCGAACATCAGGAAGGACGTCACGAGGTGGTCGCGCGTCTTCTTCTTGAGCCCGAGAAAGAGGAAGAACGTCCCGGCCGTCGCGAGCACCGATTGCGTCCAGTGTGCGGCGCCGCTGAAGTCCACCAGCCCGATGAAGAGGAAGACGGAACCCATCCCGACGTATTCCATTTTCAGCTTGCGGCCGGTCCGCTCGACCGCGTCGGGGCGGTAGGTGGCGAGCAGAACGTTCCCGACCTTGTCGACCCTGGTGGCCTGGTCCATGCGGTGCTCCGTCGTTCGTCCCCTGCCCCTCGGGAAGGCGGGCGGAGTCTAGCCGAACACCGCCCGCTGCGGGAGCGGCGGGGGGGCCTACGGCGGCCGTCGGCCGGAAGGAGTAACCTGTTCGTTCGTCCCCGAGGGGGGACCGGAGGAATTGCCCATGATCATGCGTCATCAAACCCTGTCGGCCGCCCTTTGCGCCGGCCTTCTGCTCGCCTTCGTTGCCGGTCCCGCATCCGCCGCCGAGGTGCCGGAGAAGGTCCGAACGACGATCAACGACGCCACGGCCGCGCTGACCGCCGCCACCGCCCCCGGCAGCAACCAGATCCCACCGTCCGTACTGCACGCCGCGGTGTGCATCGCGTCGATCCCCAACGTCACCAAGGGCGCGTTCATCTTCGGCGGCGAGGGCGGCACCGGCGTGATGTCCTGCCGCGAGAAGAGTGGCAAGTGGGGGCCGCCGCTGATGGTGTCGATCGGCGCCGCCTCGGTCGGCTTCCAGATCGGCGTGGAGCAGTCGGACGTCATGCTCGTGATGTTCAGCCGCAAGACCGCCTCCAAGCTCGTCAGCAGCGGCCTGAAGTTCGGCGCCGACGCGTCCGCCGCTGCCGGCCCTTACGGCGCCAAGGCCTCTGCGCCGATCAACCCCGAGACCGCGCCGGTCTTCATCTACGCGACGAGCGAGGGGCTGATGGCCTCGGCCTCGCTGAACGGCACGAACGTGAAGCCTGCCGACCGCAGCAACCAGCTGCTCTACGACAAGGGAACGGTGCCGGCGGACGCCGTGCTGATTCCCGAGCCGGGGAAGGCGTGGCCCGTGCCGGCCGCGGGCCAGGTATTCCTGGACGCGCTGGACAAGGTCGCGGGACACGCGGCCCCGAAGGCGAAGTAGCAGCCGGAGTCCCGCGGAGTCCGTTCAGATCTCGGCCGCGGCGCGGCCGGTCAGGGCCCCTTCCAGGACCGTGACCGCGCCGCCGGCCAGGATCACCCGCTCGCCTGCCAGCCGCAGCGCCAGCGTCCCGCCGCGCGGCGAGGCCTGGTAGGCGGTCATCTCCGTGAGCCCGAGCCGCGCGCCCCAGAACGGCGCGAGGCAGCAGTGGGCCGAGCCGGTGACCGGGTCCTCGTCGACGCCGACGGCCGGCGCGAAGAACCGCGAGACGAAATCGCACCCGGCACGGTCCGACTCCGCCGTGACGATCACGCCGCGCACCGGCAGCTTCTTCAGCGCGGCGATGTCGGGTGCGAGCCGCCGCACCGTCTCCGCGTCCGGCGCGAGCGCGAGGTAGTCGAACGCGTTGCGGCCGACGTAGCGCGGGACGAAGCCGAGCGCGTCGGCGAAGCCGGGAGGCGCTTCGGCCGGCTCCTCGCGCCTGGCCGGGAAGTCGAGTTCCACCCGGTCCCCGCGCCGCTCCGCCGAAAGCGGCCCGCTGCGCGAGAGGAACGCGATCGGTCGCGCCGGGTCGGCCAGGCCCTGCTCGAACAGGATCCAGGCGCTGGCGAGCGTCGCGTGCCCGCAGAGGTCGACCTCGACGGCCGGCGTGAACCAGCGCAGGCGCCAGGCGTCCCCTTCGCGCAGCAGGAACGCGGTCTCGGAGAGGTTCATCTCGCGTGCCACCGCCGCCAGCCAGCGGTCGGAGCGCGGACCGGGCAGGAGACAGACCCCGGCCGGGTTGCCCCGGAACGCCTGGCCGGTGAACGCATCGACCTGGAAGATCGGAATCGTCCCCGCCGCCGCCTTCGTCATCGCCGTCGCCCTCCGCATCGCGCCGCGGCTGCCGCGCGGCGCCGGTGCGCCATAATCATCGCCCGATGAGCTCACCGCGGGCCACGCTCCCCTGGGTCCTCCTTGCCGGCACCGTGGCGGTGGCCTTCCTCTTCGGCCTGTTCCCGCTGTTCGACTTCGATCTCTGGGGCCACCTCGCCGCCGCACGGCTGATCCGCGAGACCGGCCGCGTGCCGGCAGTCGACCCGTTTCTCTGGGGCGCCCCCGCGCAGGACTGGACCGACCTCTACTGGCTGTTCCAACTCGGTGCGGGCGCGCTCTACGCGCTCGGCGGCGCGTCGCTCCTGGTCCTCGCCAGGGCGTCGATGGCCGCGCTCGCCGTCGCGCTCTCGCTCGCGGCGCGGCGCCCCGGGACGGGGGCGGCGCTCGCGGCGGGCGCCTGGCTGGCCCCGCTGGTCGTGCTCGGCGGCCGCACCTACGAGCGGCCGGAAATGGTCTCACTCGTGATGGCCGCGGCGTTCCTGGCGGTTCTCGCGCACGCCGGGGACCGTCCTCGGCTGCTCTGGGCGCTGCCGGCCCTGCAGCTGGTGTGGGTGAACAGCCACCCGTTCTTCGTCTTCGGCCCCCTGCTCGCGCTGTTCTTCGCGCTCGATGCGCCGATGGCGCGCGCGGCCCCGTTCCTGGCGGGCGAGTCCGCCGCCCCGGCGAGGACGCGCTGGGTGGCGGTGCTCGCCGTCAGCGCGGCGTGCCTGGCGAACCCGTACGGCCTGCGCGGCGCGCTCTTCCCGGTCGAGGTGATCTTCGGCCGCGGGCGGCGATCACCTGTTCTACCGCCAGTACATCGCCGAGCTGCGCCCGGTCTGGACGTTCGTCGCGCGCGACGCGACGAACCCGTACGTGCTGGCCTTCCTCGCCACCTTCGCGATCGGTGTCGCGGCCGCGCTGGCCGCGCTGGCCACGCGCCGCCTGACCTTCTTCCGCGCCGCGCTGCTCCTGCTGGCCGGCCTGTTCGGCTGGTCGGCGACCCGCAACGTGGCGCTCTTCGCGCTGATCTACGCCACGCTGACGACCTGGAACCTCCACGACGCGTGGGCCGCCCGCGCCGAAGGCCGGGCCGCCGCGTCGCGGCAGGAGCGGCGGCGGCGGCAGGACCTTCCGCGCGACCGCTCGCGGCTCGCCGAAGCGCTGGTCGGGGGCGCGCTCGTACTGCTGGCCGCCTCGATCGTCACCGGCACGTTCTACGCCTGGGCCGGCGAGGGGCGCCGCCTCGGCCTCGGCGAGCGCAGCGACTGGTACGCCCACGACGCGCAGCGGTTCCTGGTGCGCGAGGGGATGCCGCGCCGTGCCGTCGTCTGGAGCGTCGGCGAGGCCAACCTGACCCTGTTCCACGGGGGCGGGCAGGTGCAGGTCTTCATGGATCCGCGGCTCGAGGTCGCCCCGCGCGAGCTGTTCGAGCGCTACCTCGAGGTCGTGAGGGCGATGAACGCCGGCGACACCGCGCGCTGGGAGAAGCTGATCCACCTCCCGGGCGCGCCGGAGCCGTGGCCGTCGATCCTGCTCGACCGGGGCCAGGGCGCGCGCGCCATCGCCGGGGTGCTGCGCGCTCCGGGCTGGCGGCCGGTCTACGCCGACGGGCTCGCGGTGGTGTTCGTGCGCGAGGAGTTCGCAGCCGCCCGCGCGCTGCCGCGCGTCGCCCCCTGACCCCGAATTTCCGCTTCGGATCCCCCTCGACTCCGCGTACCCTTCCAAGGTCCCCCGGGAGATCGTCGATGTTCTCGTCTGATTGCGCCGCCAGGGCGCGCCGCCTGGCGGCCGCCTCCGTCTGCCTCGTCCTGCTGACCCCGTTTTCCGTCGCCTTCACGCCGCGGCAGAGCCCGGCCCGGTTCGACCCGCTGGCGATTTCGCCGCCGGACGCCGTGGTCGGCCTGCGGGCGCTGCCGGTCGCCTCCCTCTCCCCCGGCGATCCGCTGCGGGCCGAATGGGACCGCCTGGCGCTCGACGAGGGGGGCGGCTGGGAGGGGTGGATCGACGAGCGCTCCGGGCTCCCGACGCTCGCGATCGGGCGGGGGCTCGAGTGGTTCCCGGTGACCGAGGGCGGCCTGCCGCTGGGCGAGGCCCCGGCACTCGAGCAGCTCGAGGCCCTGGCGCGGGCCTTCATGGAGCGGCACCCCGTGGTGCTCGGCCGCTTCGGCGGCCAGCTCCGGCTCGACCGCGCGGCCTCGGGACCGGCCGGCGAGCGGGTCTTCCTCGTCACCTTCGGCCAGGTCGTCGACGGGGTGCCGGTCGTCGGCGCGCGTTACGACTTCCAGGTCGTCGCGGGCCGGCTCGTGGCCTTCGGCGCCACACGCTGGTCGGACGTGCGCACCGGAACGACGCCGCGGCTCGCGCGCGACGCGGCGCGCGCGGCGCTCGACTCCTACCTCGGCATCCAGGCCCCCGGACGAGGTCGTCGAGCTCGAGAGCGGGACCCTGCACCTGCTCCCGATCGCCGCGGGCGGCGACCGCGCGCTGGCCTACGCGGGCCCGCGCGGTGCCGGCTACACGCACCGGCTGACCTGGCGCTTCGCTTTCGCCGTTCCCGACGAGCCGGCGACGTGGGTCGCCGAGGTCGACGCGAGCACGGGCGAGGTCGTCTCGCTCGTCGACGACACCCGCTACGCCCGTGTCAAGGGAGGGATCTACCCGCTCTCGAACGACGGGATCGGCCCCGAGGGGACCGAGCAGCCCGCGTTCCCGATGCCGTTTGCCGACGCCGGCCCGACGCAATCGGCCAACGACCAGGGGATCTTCAGCTGCAGCTCGGGGACGATCGCGTCGTCGCTCGCCGGCCCCTACATCCGGGTCTCCGACAAGTGCGGCGCCGTCTCCGCGTCCGCGGCCTGCCCGCGCGACATCGAGCTGGGCGACGGAGCGGGTACCGACTGCGCCGTCCCGGCCGGCGCGTCGCCGGGCAACACGCACGCCGCCCGCTCGTCCTTCTACCACCTCAACCGGGTGATGGAGAAGGGCCGCAGCTGGCTGCCGAGCAACGGCTGGCTGGCCTCGCAGGTCGTGGACAACGTCAACGTCAACAACACCTGCAACGCCTTCTGGAACGGCTCCGTGAACTTCTACCGCTCCGGCGGCGGCTGCCGGAACACCGGCGAGCTGCAGGGGGTGTTCGTTCACGAGTGGGGCCACGGCCTGGACGCCAACGACGGCGGCGGCTACGACAACCCGTCGGAAGCGTACGCCGACATCGTCGCCTTCATGGAGGCGCGCGAGTCGTGCGTGGGCCGGGGCTTCTTCGTGAGCGGGAACTGCGGCGGCTACGGCGACGCCTGCCTCGACTGCTCGGGCATCCGCGACCAGGACTGGGGTGCTCACCAGCGGCAGCTCCCGGCCACCCCGACCAATTTCCTGCAGACGAACTGCGGCGGCGGCGACGGCCCCTGCGGGCGCGAAGGGCACTGCGAGGCCTACGTCTCGGCCCAAGCGGTCTGGGACCTCGCGGCTCGCGACCTGCCCGCGGCGGGGCTCGATCCGGCGAGCGCCTGGCAGCTGGCGGAGAAGCTGTTCTATCTCTCGCGCCTCGGCTCGGGCGGGAACGCCTACAACTGCGCGCTCCCCAGCTCCGACGGCTGCGGCACCGGCAGCTGGTACCACAAGTTCCGCCTGCAGGACGACAGCGACGGCAACCTGACCAACGGAACGCCGCACGCTGCGGCGATCTACGCCGCGTTCGCGCGCCACGGGATCGCCTGTGGGTCCGCCACCGATCCGACGAATCGAAACAGCTCGAGCTGCCCGCCGCTCGCCCGGCCCACCCTGAGCGGCGACCCGAGCGGCGCGGACGTGCGCCTGTCCTGGAACGTCGTCTCCGGGACCTCGCGCTACCGCGTCCTGCGCAACGACCTCGGCTGCGCGCGCGGGCAGACGATCGTCGCCGACGTCGCCGCGCCCGCGACCTCCTACACGGATACCGCCGTCGCGGCAGGCCAGACGCTCTTCTACCGCGTGCAGGCCCAGTCCTCCAACACGGCGTGCGAGAGCGCGGTGTCCGAGTGCGTGGCGGTGACGACCGTCGCGCTCGCCGGGCGCGTCGAACTGGACCGGTCGGCCTACGCCTGCGGCGCCCCCCTCAGGGTCAAGGTGCTGGACGGCAACGCCGGCGCGTCGGTGCCGGTCCGGGCCTGGTCCACGACCGAGCCCCAGCCCGAGATCCTGACGCTGGCCCAGTCCTCGCCCGGCTCGGGCAGCTACGCCGGTTCGCTCGTCACCACCGCCGGGCCCGCCGTGCACGGCGACGGCCTGCTCTCGATTTCCACCGGCGACACGATCACCGTCGAGTACACCGACGCCGACGACGGCGAGGGGGGGACCGGCATCGCGCGCCGCGCGACCGCGGCGGGCGACTGTGCGCCGCCGTCGATCGCCGGCGTCGCGGTGACGGGGATCACCGACCACGAGGCCACGATCGTCTGGAGCACGGACGAGCCGTCCGACAGCGTCGCCACCTGGGGACCGCTCGTGCCCCCGCAGGCGACAGCGACCGGCTCGCCGCTGACCACGGCCCACTCGGTCACGCTCTTCGGGCTCTCCCCCTGCACCGTCTATCACTTTGCCGTTCGCTCGGCCGATCCTGCCGGCAACGTCTCCGCCGACGACGCCGGCGGGCTCTACTACCGCTTCCTGACGCTGGGCAACTTCGGCGGCGGGCTCGAGACCTGCCGCACCGGGACCGTGACGGTCGACCAGGCTTCGCTCCGCTGCAATGCGACGCTCTCCTTCTCGGTGGTCGACGTCGATCTCAGCCGCGACCCGGCCCGGGTGGAGACCGCGCTGGTGACGGTCAGCAGCTCGACCGAGGGCAACCCCGAGACGGTGCTGGTCACCGAGGACGGCGCCGACTCGCCGCGCTTCGGCGGCGCGATCGCACTCGCCGCCGGAACACCCGTGCCCGACGGCCGCGTGCAGGCGTCGAACGGCGACGTGCTGACGGTGAGCTACGCCGACGAGGACGACGGTCACGGCGGCAGCGGCTGGCGCACCGCCACGGCGCGGGCCGACTGCCGCGGCCCCGCGATCTCCGGGCTCGTCGTCGATGCGCTGACGAACGCGCGCGCGAGCGTGAGCTTCACCACCGACGAGCCGGGCGATACGGTCGTCCGTTGGGGCACGACCCCCGCGCTGGGGCAGGTCACGAGCGTCCCCGGCGCGGTGACGTCCCATCGCGTCGCGCTCAACCAGTTCGACAGTTGCCAGCCGGTCTACCTGCGCGTCGAGAGCACCGATGCCGCCGGGAACGGGACGATCGCCGACGCCGCGGGCTCGCCGCACACCTTCCGCACCTGGACGATCCCGGGCCTGTACTGGCGCGAGACCTTCGAGGGTGCCTCCCCGGGCTGGACGCTGCAGGGCGAGTGGGAGATCGGCGCCCCGCTCGGCAAGGGCGGCGCCACCTTCGGCTTCCCCGACCCCGCCGCCGCCTACAACAACGCGAAGATCCTCGGCCACGACCTGAGCGGCCGCGGTGCCGCACCCGGCGACTACGAAACGGGCACGAGCGAGAAGGCCACCTCGCCGACCCTCAACGCGTCGTCCTGGCGCCGGACCGAGCTGATCGTGCACCGCAAGCTCAATGCCGGGCCGGGCGACGAGGCGTCGATCTACCTCTGCTCCGGATCGTGCAGCGCGATCTACCGCACCGCGTCCCAGGCCGTCTCGGACGCCGCCTTCACCGTGCAGTCCTACGACGTGTCGGGAGAGGTCGACGCGAAGAGCAGCGTCAAGCTCGAGTTCCGCCAGAACTCGATCCTCGGCAGCGGCTCGGGATGGAACGTCGACGACGTCATCTTCAAGGATGCGGCGACGCCCGACTACGCGGCGTGCGGCGGCTGCGGCCAGGCTCCGTCGTTCGCGGGGGCCGGCGCGGCGCGCGACGACAACTCCTGCGCCGCGAGCGGCGTGACCGTGTCGTGGGAGCCGGCGGCAGCATGGGGAACGGGCGCGTCCGGCTCGTACTCCGTCTACCGCGGCACGGCGCCCGGGTTCCCGGCCGACGCCGCCCACCGCATCGCATCGGGCCTGAAGGCGCTCGCCTACACCGACGCGGCGGCTCCGGCCGGCACGCTCCACTACCTCGTCCGCGCCGAGAACGACGAGACCTGCAGCAGCGGTCCGGCGAACGGCGGCACGACCGATGCCAACTCGGTCTACGCGCCGGTGGAGCAGACCACGAGCCGGCCCCCGCCGGCGACGGTCTCGCCGCTCGCGGCCATCCTCGCCAACCACGCGCACGTCCGCCTCGCGTGGCCGGCGGCAGCGGGCGCGACGACGTACCGCGTCTACCGCTCGGCGACGCCCCAGGCCGGCGGCTTCACGCTGCTCGCGACGACCGGCGGGCTGGTCTTCGAGGACCTCGACCAGCAGCAGAACGCCACGACCTGGTTCTACCTCGTGCGCGGCATCAACGCCTGCGGGCAGGAGGGGCCGTAGCGGCCCGGGCGGGACGGTAGCGGGCCCGGCGGACTGGGCGGGGGCGGGTCGGCGGGACCGGCTGCGCCGCTCCGTTTTTCGATTCTCCGGGCCCCGGGACCGGCTACGATGGGGCCGATGAGCCGCCCTGCCGACCCCTCCGGCCGACTGCCGACCCCCTCGCTCTCCGAGGTGCACGAGTCGGTCGAGCTTGCCGAGCGGCCCCGGCTGGCGGCGCTGGTTCGCGATCGCCGGCCCGGCGTTGATGGTCTCGGTCGGCTACATGGACCCCGGCAACTGGGCGACCGACCTGGCCGGCGGCAGCCGCTACGGCTACGCGCTGCTCTGGGTCCTGCTGATGTCGAACCTGATGGCCGTGCTGCTGCAGGGGCTGTCGGCGCGGCTCGGGATCGCCGGACGGCGCGACCTGGCCCAGGCCAATCGCGAGCACTACCCGCGCTGGATCAACCTCCCGCTCTACGCCATGGCCGAGATCGCGATCACGGCCACGGACCTGGCCGAGGTCATCGGCTCGGCGATCGCGCTGCAGCTGCTGTTCGGCCTGCCGCTCACGGTCGGCGTGCTGATCACCGCGGCCGACACGCTGCTCCTGCTGATGCTGTCGCGCTTCGGGATCCGCAAGCTGGAACTGGTCGTGGTCGGGCTGGTCGGGATGATCGGCATGGGGATGCTGGTCGAGATCGTGCTCGCCCGGCCGGAGTGGGGCAGTGTCGCGCTCGGCCTCGTGCCGACGCTGCCGGATTCCGGGGCGCTGTTCATCGCGATCGGCATCCTCGGCGCGACGGTGATGCCGCACAACCTCTACCTCCACTCCGCGCTGGTCCAGACGCGGCGCGTGGGGCGTACGGAAGGCCAGGTCCGGAGCGCGCTGCGACTCAACGTGCTCGACTCGACGCTGGCGCTGAACCTCGCCTTCTTCATCAACGCCGCGATCCTGGTGATGGCCGCCGCGGTCTTCCACCGCGCCGGCTACACCGAGGTCGCGGAGATCCAGGACGCGCACCGGCTGCTCCAGCCCCTGCTGGGGGCGCAGATCGCGCCGATCGCGTTCGCGCTGGCCCTCCTGGCCTCGGGCCAGAGCTCGACCGTGACCGGCACGCTGGCCGGCCAGATCGTGATGGAGGGCTACCTCAACATCCGGATCCGGCCGTGGCTCCGGCGCCTGATCACGCGCGCCGCCGCGGTGATCCCGGCCCTCCTGGTGATCAGCTGGTCGGGTGAAGAGGCGACCGGCGGGCTGCTGGTGCTGTCGCAGGTGATCCTCTCGCTGCAGCTGCCGTTCGCAGTCATCCCGCTGATCCACTTCTGCTCGGACCGCGCCCGGATGCGCTCGTTCGCGATCGGGCCGCTGACCAAGCTCGCGGCCTGGACGGTGGCCGTCGTGATCGTCGCGCTCAACCTGAAGCTGGTCGCCGACGCGACCGGGGCCTGGGCGCAACGGTCGGGTCCGTCGGTCTGGCTGCTGCTGGCGCCGCTCGGCCTCGCCGTCGGATCACTCCTGCTGTACATCACCCTGGAACCCTGGGTCCGGAGCGCGCTCGGCCTGGCGCCGACGCCGCGCGCGATCGCGATCCACGGCGCGAGGGAGATCATGCCGCTCAACCCGCCCGAGCCCTACCGCCGCGTCGCGATCGCGATGGACTTCTCCGGCCGCGAGGAGCGGCTGCTGGCCGAGGCGCTGCGGCTGGTCGGGACTTCGCGCCCGGAGATCGCGCTGTTCCACGTCGTGGAAAGCCCCGCGGCGCAGCACCTGGGAGGCCTCGCCCAGGACGAGGAGACCGCGAGCGACAGCGCGCGCCTCGAGGCCTTCGCCGAGCAGCTGCGCGGGCACGGGTTCGCGGTCCAGACCGGCCTCGGGATGGGTCACCCGGTGCGCGAGCTGGCCCGCCTCACCGACGCCTACGGCGCGGAGCTGCTGATCCTGGGCGGGCACGGCCACCGCTGGCTGCGCGACCTCGTGCTGGGAACGACCGCCGACCAGCTGCGTCACCGCGTGCGCGCGGCGGTGCTGGTCGTGCCCCTGGCCTAGCCGGGCCTAGCGGGGCTCCGGACGCGCGGCGCGCGCCGCCACCCGCGCGAACTGCGCCAGCGCGTGCACGGGACCCGAGCGCTCCGCGGCGCGGCGATACGCCCACGACAGCACGTTTCCCGGCGGGACGGTCCGTTCCGCGCGGGGCCGGGCGACGAGCGCGATCGCCCCGGTCGCGCAGGCGACCGCGCAGACGCCGCAGCCGATGCAGCGCCCGGCGTCCACGGCCCAGCCGCCTTCCCGCTCCGCGATCGCGTCCATCGGGCAGCGGCCGGACGCGCACTCCCCGCAGCTCACGCAGTCGTCCCCGGCGATCCGGGCGACGTAGTTGCTGCGCACCAGCAGGTGCGGCGCCTCGAACTCCCGCAGCCCGCGCAGGAAGCCGCAGCAGCAGCTGCAGCAGTTGCAGATGAACATCGGGGACTGCTGCACGTTGAAGGTGCAGTGGACCAGCCCTTCGCGCTCCGTGGCGTCGAGCACGGCGAGCGCCTCGTCGGCCCCGATCAGCCGCCCCCACGGCGGGAAGTCGCGAAGCGCTTCGGGCTCGTCGGCGATCGCAAGGCACCGCTCGGCCCGGTGCCGGCACGGCGACCCGAGCGCCTCCTGCTCCCTGCGGCAGACGCACTCCATCAGGCGGATCGACCGCGCGCTGCCGATGATCTCGCGCACGCTCTCGCAGGCCAGAACCTCGGCCGCCGCGTCGATGCGGACGCCGACCGGGACGACCCGCGCCAGCGCGGGACGGAACCCGCCGAGCGTCTTCATCAGCGTCGGCAGGTAGTCCTCGCACAGCAGCGCGAGGGTGCGGTCCATCCTCGGGAGCTGGAACTCGTAGATGCCGACGACGAACGGGACGAGCGCATAGCAGGGCCGGCCGCGCCGCGCCACGGCGGCGATCTGACCCTTCGCGGCCATCGCGTCCAGCAGCGCCCGCGTCTCCTCGATCGGCCGGCCGAGGCGCCGCGCGATCGCCGCCGCGCTCTCCGGCACGGGCAGGAGCGCCAGCGCGGCCGCGGCTTCCTCGGGGCTGAAGATGTGCTGGAGGATCCGGATCTCCACGCCCGTCGCCGTCGGCGGGAACCCGTTGGGAAGCGCGTCCAGCCGGGCCGCGAGCTGCCGATACGGGTCGCTCATGGACCCCTCCGGCCGCTATCCTAGCACCGCGGACCGCTGCGGAAGGAGACGACGCGCATGAGCGAGGGGAACGCGCACTGGGTGGACGGCGTGAAGGTCGCGATCACGGTGACCGCCGCCGACGGCACGATCACGGAGATGAACCCGCGCTCCGTCGAGACCTTCGCGGCGGACGGCGGGGCCGCGCTCGTCGGTCGAAGCGTCTTCGACTGTCATCCCGAACCGGCGCTCACGAGGACGCTCCAGCTCTACGCGGACCGGCAGCCGAACAGCTACACGGTCCGCAAGCACGGTCAGCGGAAGATCATCCACCAGCTGCCGTGGTTCCGGGACGGGCAGTTCGCGGGGTTCGTCGAGATCTCGATCCCGATCCCGGACGAGCTGCCGCACTTCGAGCGGGACTGAGCGGCGGCGGCCGTTGATCCGGCGGGAGGAAGCGAAGATACTCGCCGGTCAGCGGCCAGAAGGGAGCACGAACATGGTCAGACTCGAATCACGGGACCGGCTGGTCCAGCTCGTCGACTGGAGCGCCGCGGTGTGGGCCGGGATCGTCGGCGGCGCGATCTTCCTGCTGATGAACCTGTTCGTCACGCCGCTCCTGATGGGTGGGAACGCCTGGGTCCAGGTGCGCCTGCTGGCGTCGGTCGTGCTGGGAGCGCGGATCCTGGCGCCCCCGGCGACGTTCGACGCGGGGGCCTTGGCGGCCGCGCTCGCCGTCAACTTCGCGCTCGCGATCCTCTTCGCGCTGCTCGTGGCGTGGGTCCTGCATCGCTGGGGCCTGGTCGTCGGGATCGTCGGCGGGGCGGTGCTGGGCCTGGCGCTCTACCTGGTCGACTTCTACTCGCTGACCTACTTCTTCCCGCAGTTCTTCGCGATGAACGGCCGGGGCTACCTGCTCTCGCACGTCGTCTTCGGCGCCGTCGTCGGCGGCGTCTACGAGGCGCTCGAAGTCGAGCGGTTCGAGCCGGCGGACCGTTCGCCGGCGCGGGAGGGCTGAGACGATGCGCCGTTACACCGCTGCCGACGGCTCCAGCTACTCCTACCCGATGCGCACCGCCCCGGCGCCGCGCTCCTTTCCCTGGGGACGGATCCTGATCGGCCTCGCGCTGGCCCTCTTCGCCTTCCTGTCCTATCAGTGCTCGACGGAATTCAACCCGGTCACGGGCGAGCAGCAGCACGTTGCCATCACCCCGCACCAGGAGATCGCTCTGGGACTGCAGGCGATGCCGGAGATGATGGCGCAGCACGGCGGCGAGCACCCCGACCCGAGGCTCCGGACGCTGGTCGAGAGCGTCGGCCGGAAGATCGTCGCGTCCAGCGACGCCGGGAAGGCCGGCTGGGAGTTCGAGTTCCACCTCCTGCGGGACCCGCAGACGGTCAACGCCTTCGCCCTGCCCGGCGGACAGATCTTCATCACCTACGCCCTTCTGTCGAGGCTCCAGACGGAGGGCCAGCTCGCCAGCGTTCTCGGCCACGAAGTCGGCCACGTCGTCGCCCGGCACGGATCACAGCAGATCGCCAAGCAGCAACTGTCGCAGGGCCTGACCGGGGCGGTGCTGGTCGCGTCGGGCAGCGAGGACAGCGCGCGGATGGCGCAGATGGTGGCCCAGATGGTCAACATGTCGTACGGCCGCGAGGACGAGCTGCAGTCGGACGCGCTCGGCGTGCGCTTCATGGCGCAGGCCGGCTACGACCCGCGGGCGATGATCGGGGTGCAGGAGATCCTGGCCGAGTCCTCCGGCGGAGCCGCGCCTCCGGAGTTCTTCAGCACCCACCCGAGCACCGGGAACCGGGTCGCGACGATCGAGGAGGCGATCCGCGCGGTCTATCCGGGCGGCGTGCCGGCGGGGATGACGCCGTAGACGGGCGGGACGGGGGTGTGCCGCGTGGATTCCGGTCCCTGGCTTCAGCACTACGATCCGCAGGTCCCGCGCGCGGTGTCGCTCCCCGCGCCGAACCTCTACGGGCTGCTCGAACAGGCCGCCGAACGCAATCCCCGAGGCACCGCCACGCTCTTCTACGGCGCGCGCCTGGACTTCCGCGAGCTGAAGCGCCACGTCGACGCGTTCGCGGCGGCGCTCGCCGCGCGCGGCGTCGGGAAGGGGGACCGGGTTGCGCTGATCCTCCCCAACTTCCCGGCCTACCCGATCGCGCATTTCGGCGCGCTGAAGCTGGGCGCCGTGCTGGTGCCGACCAATCCGCTCTACGTCGAGCGCGAGCTCGAACACCAGCTGCGCGATGCCGGCGCCGGGACCGCGATCGTCTTCGACAAGCTCTACCCGCGGCTGGCGGCGGTTCGCGATCGCACCCCCGTCGAGCGCGTGATCGTCGCCGGCGTCGCCCCCTTCCTGCCCCGCATCCTGCGGGTCCTCTACCGGCTGAAGGAAAAGGACCGCGTCGCCCCCGATCCGGCGCGCGGCGTCGAGCGCTTCGCAGACCTCCTCGGAACGCGCCCCGGCGCCGCGGTGGCCGCGCCGGCCGGACCGGACGACGTGGCGATCCTGCTCTACAGCGGCGGCACGACCGGCGTCTCGAAGGGCGCGGAGCTGACGCATCGCAACGCGCTGGTCAACGTGGCGCAGATCCGCGCCTGGCTGTGGCAGCTCGAGGACCGGCAGGAGACGTTCCTCTGCGTGCTCCCCTTCTTCCACAGCTACGGCATGACCACCGCGCTGCACCTGGCCCCGCTGCTGGCGTCGACCATGCTGCTGCTGCCGCGCTTCGACCTGAACGAGGTCGTCGCGCGGATCGGCAAGCACCGGCCGACGGTCTTCTGCGGCGTGCCCTCGATGTACAACGCGATCAATCACCACCCCAAGGCGAACCGGGAGACGGTCGGGTCGATCCGCCTCTGCGTGAGCGGCGGGTCGGGCCTCCCGGAGGAGGTTCAGAAGCGCTTCGAGACGCTGACCGGCGCGGCGCTGGTCGAGGGGTACGGCCTGTCCGAGGCCTCACCCGTCACGCACGTCAACCCGATGGCCGGGCAGCGCAGGATCGGCACGATCGGGCTGCCGCTCCCCGGGACCGACGCGCGGATCGTCGATCCCGAGACGCGGGAGCCGCTCCCCGCGGGCCGCGAGGGGGAGCTGGCGGTCCGCGGCCCGCAGGTCATGCGGCGCTACTGGAACATGCCGGAGGAGACCGCGGGCGTGCTGCACGACGGCTGGCTGCTGACCGGCGACATCGCGGTCATGGACGAGGACGGCTATTTCCGGGTCGTGGACCGCAAGAAGGACCTGATCATCAGCGCCGGGATGAACATCTACCCGCGCGAGGTGGAGGAAGTCCTGCACCAGCATCCGAAGGTGCTGGAAGCCGCGGTGGTCGGGATCCCCAACAGGATCCGCGACGAGGTGGTCAAGGCCTTCGTCGTGCCCCGGCCGGGGGAAACGATCGCGCGCGCCGAGCTGCTGGAGTTCTGCCGCGACAAGCTCTCCCGCTACAAGATCCCGCGCGAGATCGAGGTCCGGGAGTCGCTGCCGAAGAGCGTGGTCGGAAAGGTCCTGAAGCGGGTGCTGCGCGACGAGAACGCCGCCGGGCGCCCGGACGACTCCCGTCAGTAGATCTTGCTTCCCTGGTCCTTGACCCACTCCGCGACGGGCTTCTGGTCGGGCGTGACGACCTTCACGCTGGTGAAGCCCTCCTTCTGCATCGCGGCGCCGACGGCGGCCACGAGGCGCGTGCGCCCCGGCCCGGTCAGCGACTTCCACTCTTCGGCCGAGACGGTCACCGAGGCCGCGGGGGGGGTGCCGGAGTAGCCGCGAACGCCCGGGAGGTAGCGGAAGGCCTGGGCCGCGTCGTACCGCTCGGTGAGCATCGGGACCAGGAAGGTCAGCGCGGCGACGATCACGAAGGTGGCGAGACCGGCCAGGACGAGGTGCTTGCGCTTGAGCCCCTCGGGCTGGGCGGGGGCCGGGCCGGCGGCGCCGGTGGCCGCGGTCGCGGCCGGCTGCTCGGTCGACCGCTGGGCGCTCGCCTCGGTGCTCAGGGTCTGGTCGTCCAGGGCGACGAAGTAGTCCGCGGCCATGGCCTCCGCTTCGCTCCGCTCGTCGTCGGTCAGGGCTTCTCCGAGCGGGCCCAGGTTCTCGGCCAGGCGCTGCCTCGTGCTCGTCAGGTTCCGGGCCGGGCCCTTGCGATCGGACTCGTCCAGCGCCGCGATCACCGCCTCGAGTTCGGCTTCGAGCGCCTTCCCCAGCGCGAAGTCCGAGACCAGGTCCCGCCGGCAGCGCTCGCGCTGCTCGTCCGAGAGCGGGTCGTGCTTCAGCCGGTTCAGGTCGGCGAAGCCCTTGGCCTGGAGGGCCAGAGCCTCGAGCAGGCGGTATCCCCAGTAGGTCGTGTTCGCGAGGCCCTGCTCCTTGACCTCGAGCACGACGCCGCGCTCCCACGCGGAGACCTCGAGCGTGTACTCCTTGACGCCGATCTTGAGCGCGCCGTCCAGCCCGCTGTGCTGGACCATCGCGTTCACCAGGCGGCCGACGATCGGCCGCAGAGCCGGGCCTCGCTCCGTGCGGGGGGGAGCCTCGACGACTGCCGCATTGCTCATCTCGACCTCACTTGCTAACCCGGCCCGGGCCCCGGGCCGACGATGCCGCATGGCAACCGATCCAAGGCGCCCCGGTCCGGGCCGCCAGTGTCCTGCCTAGAACATAGGCATCCGGGCGGGGGCTGCCCACCCGGCCGCGGGGCCGGCGGCGGCGGCCCCGGGGCGCGGCGGCCGGGCGGGTTCCGGGCGCCGGGACGGGGGGGCCGGAACGGGGCCGCCGCGCTGGCGCGGATCGTTCGTGAGAGGCCGGACTAAGGGCAGGACACCTGCGTCGGGCACGCGTCGCACGCGTCGCCCTGCCCGTCGCCGTCCGCATCGGCCTGAACGCCGCCGTCGAGCGGCCGGACGGGGTTGAAGACCGACGGGCAGTTGTCGCCGGCGGCGATGCCGTCGCCGTCGGGGTCCTCCGGGGTCGGCCACCCGGTGTACACGCTCGAGCCGGCTACCGAGACCGACCGCGCGGGACGACACGTCGGCTCGTCGATCGGAGTGCCGCAGAAGAACGCGGGATAGACGTTGCCGAGGCCGGCCTGGAGTTGCGCCAGCGTCTTCCCGATCTCGCTCTGCAGGCAGACCTGCTTGGCGCGTCCGCACACGTCGAGCGGGTCGCAACCGGGACCGCGGATCGCCTCCACGACCGCGGCGTCGCCGTACAGAGCCGTGCCGCCGCGCAGCACGAGCACGACCTCGGGTGGCTCGGCGGCGACCACCGCGCGGTACTTCGGTGCAGAAGCCGCGTCGAACACCGCGATGTCGGCGAACTTCCCGGTCGCCAGGCTGCCCACCACGTCGTCGGTGCCCGTGATCGCCGCCGCGTTCCCGGTCACCATCCGTACCAGGTCCGAATCGCTGAAGAAGTTGCCGAGGTAGGTCGTGTCGAATTCGTCCGCGCACCGCAGTTCGCGTCGCAGGCTCATCGAGCCGGAGACGATCCAGTCGGTGGCGAGCGCGATCGCCACACCGAGGCGGGCAGCGGCGGTGATGCGCGTCGTGTCGCCGTAGAGCGCGATGTTCGAGCGCGGGCTCCAGATCAGGCCGGTACCGTCGGTCGCCATGGCGGCGAGATCGGCCGCCGTGACGCCGATCGCGTGGCGGAAGCTCGACTGCGGCTGAACGAGGTCCTGGCCGCCGTTGGCCGACGAGCTGAGGCAGACGAACTCGTTCCGTGCCTCCGGCAGCAACCCTTCGGCCACGGTCGCGTTATAGGCGTCGAGTCCGGCGATGTCCGACTCATTGCGGATCGACGGGTAGGCGCAGCCGGAGCTGAGCAGGGTCCCGTTCGAGTCGCCGAGCGGGAACGTGTCGGCGAGGACCGCGCTCTGGTTCAGCCCCTCCTGGCGCGAGGCGACGTTCAGGTTGCGCAGCAGCCCCGCGGAGCTGCCGGAGCCGACGATCGACGTGGCCCCGCCGAGGAGCTGCCGCATCTCCCCCCATCGCATCTGGTCGGTGGACGCACTGCCAGCGACGGGGATCTTCGTGTGTCCGTTCAAGCCGAGCCGCCATTCGTGCCGGTGCTCCCAGCGCTCGCCGATGTCGGTGAAGGGCTGGTTCTGGGCGTAGCTCAGGAAGTCGAGCGTATTGATGAGACCGGGGGCGATGACGCCGGTCGGACAGCGAACGACGGTCGCGAGCGGTGCCGAGGCGGCACAGCCGCAGCCGACGCAGGCGATCATGCCCGCGGCGTCGATCAGCACCTCGCCGCCGACGTAGACGTCGGGTGCGCCAAGGACCGTGCCGACCAGCAGCGTCTCGGGCCCGCCGGCCGTCACCTCGCAGGTGCCGCTCGCGAGCGGCGGGAGCGTGGCGCAGACCACCGCGCACTCGTTGTTCGGGTCCGCGTCCTCCGGGATGGGGGCGCAGGTCCCCACGGAAGCGGCGACGTTGCACGCCTGGCAGAAGCCCGAGCAGTCCGAGTTGCAGCACGCTCCGTCCACGCAGAAACCGGACGCGCAATCGGCGCCGCTCGAGCACGAGGGGTTCGCGACCAGGTAGAAATCGATCGGATCCGCGGGCGGGGAATCGATCCAGCGGTTCGCGCCGGTCTGTCCCTGGCGATTCGAGCCGTCCAGGACCGCAATGGGGCTCGTCGCGCGGAACACACCGAAGGCCCCTGCCCCGCCGGACCAGTCGAGCTGCACCTGCCCGGGGCCCGGGCCTCTCGTGACGGTGAGCACGACCTCTGCCGGAGGTCCGCCGCCGGCGAGCGCGGGACCGGTCGCGAACACGGGAAGCACGGAGCTGCAGGCGAGAACGAGCGCGGTTCTGCGGACCATTGATGCTCCCCTCAGGTGGATAGCCGGCCGAGACTAACCGACTAGAGCATACGAGTAAGGCGATCGCGGGCCAAGGGGAAGCCGGAGACCGGCACTGCACCCGGGGGGGAGCGGGAGGGGCCTTCCACCGCACGGCGCAGCGCGGGCTACTTTCGCCCTTTTTTCCCCGCCTGCAGGCCAGTCCCCGCGGAGAGCGAAAGCTCCGCCCGCTCCGGCGACGCGGCCCCGGACCGGCCAACCAGCAGCAGCTTCGCCGGTCGAGGGAGAGACTTGATGCGCCGCTCCTCCCGCAGCGCCGCCGGCCACGATGCGACCCTCCGCTTCCAGACCAGCCGCACGGGGAGCCGGGAGCGGGTGTAGCGCGAGGCCTCTCCGTCGCCGTGCTGACGCAGCCGTCGCGCGAGATCGGTCGTGGCTCCGGTGTAGAGCGAGCCGTCGCGACAACGCAGGATGTAGACGTACGCCACGCACGGATCATAGACGACGCTCGGGAGCGCCGGCCCGTTGCGCGTCCCGGCGGGCCGATCGATAGTCGAGCGATGCGCGACGCGGCCACGCCGGCACTCCTCCTGCTCGGTCCGACCGGCTCCGGCAAGAGCCCGCTCGGGCGGGCGCTCGAGCGACGGCGCGGCTGGCCGCACCTCGACTTCGGCGCCCGGCTGCGCCTGATCGCCGCGGGCGACGACGACCAGGCCCTGGAGCCGGACGAGCGGGAATTCGTGCGGTCCCTCGTCGCCGCGAACGCCCTGTTCCCGGACGATGCGCTCGCGCTCGTGCGCCGGATCGTCGCTCACGCGCTCCGCACCGCCGTAGCCGCGGAACGGGTGATCCTCAACGGCGTCCCCCGGACCGTGGCGCAGGCGGTCGGATTGTGCGACGTGCTCGCCGTCCGGCACGTCGTACTGCTCGCCTGCCCTCCCGCGGTGGTGTCGGCGAGGATCGCGCGGCGGCGGTCCGGCTCGAGCTCCGACGACGCCGGGCGGGCCGACGACACGCCCGCCCAGGTCGCCCGGAAGCTGGCGCTGTTCGAGCGCGAGACGCGGCCGCTGGTCGCGCACTACCGGGGCCTGGGTGCCACGATCGTCGAGCTGTCCGTGGCCGTCGACACCACCGACGACGAACTCGTGGGCGCGACCCTCCGGGGCCTCGATCGGGGCCGCTCCCGCGCCGGGGTCCCCCGCCCGATCATCGGGTAGCCCTGCCGCCTCCGTCGCCGTACACCTTCGCGCGACACGAGCGGGATTCCGTGTCCGCTGCGACGAATCCCGGGTGAGGACAGGATGATCGCGACCCGGTACTCGAAGACCGTGGTGTTTCTCTGCCTCGCCGTCGCGCCGGGCGCCGCGCGCGCGGCCGGCGAGCCGGCCCCGAAGCCGCACGAGCCGACACCGTACGAGCGGATCATGGCCGACCCCGAGGCGCCGGCGGATCCGTACTACCTGTCCGAGTCGTCCTGGGACGCCTCCAGCAGGGGGCCGCTGCCGCGCTGGCCGGTCGGCCCGGACGGGCGCAACGCCACTCCGGCCCCGGAGCCCGGCCACGCCCTGACGCCGCGCCGGCTCGACGTTCCGGCCCCCGACGCCGCGCCGGGGTCGTGCCGGCTCACGGCCCCTCCCGAGTACTCGCCCACGGCCGGCGTCCTGTTCCGCTACCAGACGGGGCAGTGGGACGACGTCGTCACCGCGCTCGTCGCCTCCCTCACGGGCAGCCCCGGCCACGACGAACTCGCCTACGTCGTCGTCTCCAGCACCGCGCAGCGCAACTCGGCCCAGTCCGCCTTCACCGCGGCGGGCGCCGACATGAGCAAGGTCCGGTTCATCATCATGCCCAGCGACTCGGTCTGGATACGGGACTACGGCCCGCACTTCGTCTGGCAGGGCGGCGCCGACGCGATCGTCGACAGCCACTACTACCCGGATCGCCCGCTCGACAACTTCATCCCGACGCTGCTGGCCGACGACTACTTCGTCAGCCCGTCGTACGACATTCCGCTGTACTACTCGGGGGGCAACTTCCAGCCCTCCGCGGACCGGCACGGTTTCGTCACCGAGCTGATCTACGCCAACAACCCGGGTCTCACCGAAGCCGCGATCGCCGCGCTCTACGGCAGGTACCAGGGGATCGACACGCTGCACGTGATGCCGCAGCTCCCGCCGGGCGTCGACGGGACCGGCCACATCGACATGTGGCTCTACCTGGTCGACGAGGACACCGTGATCATCTCCGAGTTCCTTCCGGGATCGGACCAGGAAGCGATCGACATCACGAACAACGCCGTGCCCTACATGCAGGCCCTGGGCTACGAGGTGATCCGGACCCCCGCGTTCAACGCCCAGCACCCGCTGGGACCGACTCACTTCACCTACACCAATGCGTTCCGCGTGAACGACCGGATCTTCGTCACGACCTACGGCCAGGGCAACCCGGCCTACATCCCGTACGACAACCAGGCGATCGCGGCGTGGCGGCAGGCCGCGGGCCCCGGCGTGGAGATCGTGCCGATCGATGCCTACACGATCATCTGGGCCTCGGGGGCGTTCCACTGCATCGTGATGCAGGTGCCGCGGCACGTCGATACCCACCCCTCCGCCTGCGCGACCTCTCCGGTCGGCGGCGAGTTCCTGGTCCCGAGCACGACGCACGAAATCACCTGGACCGCGGCCGACGACGGCGCGATCAGCGCCGTCGATCTCGACTACTCGCTGGACGGCGGCCTCACCTATCCTCCGGGCCAGGTGATCGCGACCGGCCTGACGGACGACGGGAGCCACGCCTGGACCGTGCCGCAGGTCGAGTCGCCCCGGGCCCGGGTCCGGGTCCTCGCGCGGGACAACGCCGGGAACCAGGTCGCAGCCGCCAGCGAGAGCGACGTCGTCATCGAGAGTGCGTTCCGCCACGTCTACGACTTCTCTTCCGGCGCCGGCGTGAACAAGTTCGCCTGGGGCGACAAGACGACCAGCTGGGCGCAGATCAACGGCGTCAGGCGCCCCGTCAACACCCAGCTCTCGAGCGCGAACTACACCAGGCTGGCCGCCTCCGACGCCACCACCGGCACCGGCGACCCGAACCGCTACGTCAGCACGATGACCGCGCCGGCGGACCTCTCGGCGGAGTCGACCCACGTCTTCGAGTTCACCATCGCCGAGAGCCCGGCCAAGATCCGCGAGATCGGTCTCCGGTGGGAGGGCTTCGCGGCCGACTGCACGCAGATGGAGCTGTACGTCTGGGACTACGTGGCCGGCCAGTGGTGCGACGGGCGCGGGCACTGCGGCCAGAACCAGTTCGTGGACAATTTCGCCGGCAGTCGCGACGAGGACCTGGGCGGCTCGATCCGGAACGACTTCGCGCGGTACATCAGCGCCGGCGGGCAGCTGACCCTGCTGCTCTATGCGGAACGCAGCTTCGACAGGTCGTACCACGACTACGTCTCCGTCACGGTGACCTACGACGAGTGCCTCGGCGCCGACCCCGACTTCGACGGCTGGGGCAGCGCCTGCGACAACTGCGCCTCGGTCGCCAACGGCAGCCAGGCGAACGGCGACGGCGACGCGCGCGGCGACGTCTGCGACTGCGCGGCCGGCGACGGCACCGTCTTCGACACGCCGCACGAGATCGAGAACGTCCGCCTGCTCGCCAACCGCACGTCGCTGGAATGGGACTCCGACGCGGGCAACTCCGGTTCGGGGACGGTCTACCAGGTCATGCAGGGCCTCGCGGGGCAGTTCCCCGTGGGCACGGGAAGCGCGGAGAGCTGCCTTTCCCCCGCGGTCGCCGAGACCGCGCTCTCCGGGCTGGGGACGCCGCAGGCCGCCTCCGGTTACTACCTGCTGGTTCGCGGCAGGAACGCGTGCGGCACCGGGAGCTACGGCTTCAGTTCGGCCGGCGCCGAGCGCATCAGCACCGCTTGCCCTTGAGCGGCCGCCCGGCGCCGGAGCGGCGCGCGGTCCTGGTTCCTCGCCGTTCCCCTGCGCCATCGCGCTACAATCCCGCTCCGCGAGGTGCCGCCAGCCGATGGCCGACGACCCCAGGGCCCCGCGCGATCCGCGGGAAGACGCCGAGACCAGGACCTCGTGGGGCCGGGGCGAGACCGTTCCGACGAGCGACGCATCGCCCGGGTCCGTCAGCCGGCCGGTGGAGCCCGGGCCACCGCTGCTGGCCTCCGGCGACCGGCTCGGCGAGCGCTACACGATCAGGCGCCTGATTGCCCGCGGCGGGATGGGCGAGGTCTACGAGGCGTTCGACCGCGAGCTGCAGGAACGGGTCGCGCTCAAGACGATCCGCTCGGAGCTGGCCGCGAGCGCGTCCCTCGCCGAGCGCTTCCGGCGCGAGATCCAGCTCGCGCGCCGCGTCACGCACCCGAACGTCTGCCGCCTGTTCGACCTCGGCTCGGCCGAAGGGCCGCGCGGGCCGGTCTCGTTCCTGACGATGGAACTGCTCGAGGGCGAGAGCCTCGCCGACCGGTTGCACCGCGCCGGGGCGATGGAGGCCGCGGAGGCGCTGCCGATCGTGCGCCAGGTCGCGGCCGGGCTCGAGGCGGCCCACCGCGCCGGAGTCATCCACCGCGACTTCAAGAGCGGCAACGTTCTGCTGGTCCCCGACGGCGACGGCGTGCGAGCGGTCGTCACCGACTTCGGCCTCGCACGCCAGTCGGAGACGGACGACCCCCACTCGATCACCATGTCGGGAGGCGGCCTCGTCGGCTCGCCGGCCTACATGGCTCCCGAGCAGATCGAAGGAGCCGAGCTGACGCCCGCCACCGATCTCTACGCGCTCGGCATCGTGATGTACGAGATGCGGACCGGGAGCCTGCCCTTCACGGGCGCCACGCCGATGTCGGTGGCGCTGCGGCGGCTCAAGGAACCCCCGCCGCCGCCCCGCTCGATCAACGCCGCGATCGATCCCGCGTGGGAACGGGTGATTCTCAAGTGCCTCGCGCGCGAGCCGGCCGCGCGCTACCAGGGCGCCAACGAGGTGGTGCTGGCCCTGGAGGCCGGGGCACCGGCGGAGACCGGTTCGGCGCGCGCACCACAGGGCGCGCGGGGCACGCAGGGCGCGCGCGGCACGCGCGTCGCGGCGGGGATCGTGGCGCTCGCGCTGCTCGTCGCGCTGGTCGCCGTGGCGCTCTGGCGCGCGCGCGAGCGGCCCGCGATAGGCGGCGGGCCGGCAACCGCTGCGTCGGCCGGCGCCCCGGGCAGCGCCGTTGCGCCGGTCACTCCCGGCGTCCGGCGTCCGGTCGTCGCGGTGCTGGGCTTCAAGAACTCCTCGGGCCGCGAGGACGCAGCCTGGCTCTCGACCGCGCTGGGCGAGATGCTCGCGACCGAGCTCGCCGCCGGCGAGCAGGTCCGTACGGTGCCGGGCGAGGTCGTGGCGCGCGCCAAGCTGGGGCTTGGACTCGTCCCGGCCGACGGCTTCGCGCCCGACACGCTCCAGCGCCTGCGAAACCAGCTCGGCGCCGACTACGTCGTGGTCGGCGCCTACACGGCGCTGGGCGAAGGGAGCGCGCGCCAGGTCCGGTTCGACGTCCGGCTGCAGGACGCCGTGCGCGGCGAGACCGTCACCTCCGTCGCCGAGACCGGCGCCGAGTCGGCGCTCTTCGAGCTCGTCGGCCGCGCCGGCGGCAAGCTGCGCGAGCGGCTCGGCATCGGCAACATCGCCCCCGACGACGGCGGCGGCGCACGCGCGGCGCTCCCGGCCAACCCCGCCGCAGCGCGTCTCTACGCCGAGGGGCTGGAGCGCACCCGTGCGGCCGACCTGCTCGGCGCGCGCGAACGGCTCGAGGAGGCGGCGCGGATCGAGCCCGCGTTCCCGCTCGTCCACACCGCGCTGGCCGAGGTCTGGGCCGCACTCGGCTACGACCAGCGCGCGCGCGACGAGGCCGCCCGCGCGGTCCCCCTGGCGGCCGGCCTGCCGCGCGAAGGACGCCTGCTCGTGGAGGCACGGCAGGCCGAGGCGTCGCGCGACTGGGCGCACGCGATCGAGTCGTACAGTGCGCTCTTCGGCTTCTTCCCCGACAACCTCGAGTACGGCCTCCGCCTTGCGCGCGCGCAGGTGAACGGCGGCCGCGGTCCCGACGCGCTGCGCACGACCGACGTCCTGCGGGCCCTTCCCCCGCCGGCGGGGAGCGATCCGCGGATCGACCTGCTCGAGGCCCTGGGCGCGAACTCGGTCGGCGACTACCGCCGCGGCCGTACGGCCGCGGGGCGCAGCGCGGCGCGCTCAGACGAGTTGGGCGCGCGCCTCATCGCGGCCGACGCGCGCATCCAGGAAGGGTGGGCCTCGCAGCGGCTCGGCGAGCCGGCGCGCGCGCTCCCGCTGTTCGAGGAGGCCGGCCGCACCTACGGAGCCGTCGGGCAGAAGGGCGGGCTCGCGCGCACGATCCACCTGAGGGGCCGGGTCCTCTCCGAGCAGGGGGATCGCGCCGAGGCTCAACGGCTCTACGAGGAGGCGCTCGCCACCTTCCGGGAGACCGGCGACCAGCGCAGCATCGGGTCCGTGCTGAACGACCTCGGCAACCTGCACTACGACCAGGGGGATCTCGAGGGGGCGCGGCGCCTCTACGAGCAGACCTCGGTGATCTACCGGGAGGTCGGAGACACGCGGGGGCTCGCGGGCTCCCTCGGCAACGTCGCCAACATCCTCGACAACCAGGGCGATCTCGCGGGGGCGCGCAGGCTGCACGAGGAAGCGGTCGCGCTGTTCCGCGAGGCGGGCGACCAGGGCGGCGTGGCGCGCTCGATCTTCAACCTCGGCCTCGTGCTCGCCGAGGAGGGGCAGCTCGACGCCGCACGCCAGCGCTTCGAGGAGGCGCTGGCGATGCACCGCGAGGCCGGCTACAAGCGCGGGATCGGCTATGTGACCTCGAGCCTGGGCGACCTTGCGCTGGCGCAGGACGACCTGCCGAAGGCACGCCGCGCCTACCAGGAATCGCTCGCGCTGCGCGAGGAGCTCGGGGAGAAGGTGAACGCCGCGATGAATCGCATGCTGCTCGCGCAGCTGGCGGTCGAGGAGGGGAAGCCGGACGACGGTGCGCAGCTCGCGCGCGAAGCTGCGGGCGTCTTCGCGGCGCAGGAGCAGAGCGACCTCGAAAGCGCGGCGCAGGTGATCCTCTGCCGAGCCCTGCTGGCGCAGGACAAGTCGCGCGAGGCGCTCGATGCGGCACGCCGCGCGGTCGAGCTGGCGGCGAAGAGCCAGAGCCGGGTCACGCGCGTCGACGCGACGACGGTGCTGGCGCGCGCGGAGGCGGCATCCGGCCAGGCCGACGCCGCGCTTCGGAAGGCGGAGGACGCGTTGGCCGAAGCCGAGCGCTACGGGCTCGTGCCGCAGCAGTTCGAGGCCCGGCTGGCGCGGGCTGAGATCGAGCTTCGCAGCGCGCCCGCCGCGGGGACCGCCGCCCAGCTCGCGGCGCTCGAGCGGGACGCGCAGACAGCGGGCTTCGCGCTGGTCGCGCGCAAGGCAGCGGCGCTCGGGCGGACGGACCGGCGGAACTGACCGCCGTCGACCCCCGGCCGGGTCATTTCGTCGCGGCCTCCACGACGCCCGCCTTGACCTTCTCCTCCGGCTTCAGCCCGTCGAGGATCTCGATCAGGATGCCGTCCGAGAGCCCGGTCCTGATCTTGCGGCGCTCGAAGCGCTGCGGCGCCGTCTCGACCTCGACGAAGGCCTCCTCGCCGTCGAACTGCAGGAGGCTCTCCTTCAGCGCCAGGACCTGGTCGCGCCGGTCGAGGACGATGTCCGCGTTGGCGCTGTAGTTGGCCCGGATCAGCGCGTCGCCGGCCTGGTCGAGCGCGGCCCGGATCTTGAACTGGATCGCCCCGTTCTCCTCGGTCCCCTTGGGCGCGATGTACTCGAGGATCGCCCGGAAGCGGGCGGGCTCGAGCGCCCCGATCGTGAGTACGATGTCCATCCCGGGGCGGAGCTTCCCCACCTCGGACTCGTCCACCTTGCCCTCGAAGATCAGCTCGTCCATGTCGGCCAGCGATGCGATCGTCGTGCCGTCGTTGAAGGTGTTCGACTCGATGACCGAGGTTCCCTCCTTGATCGGAACGTCGAGGACCATGCCGTCGATCGTGGCCTTGACGAGCGTGTTCGAGGCGTCCCCCGAGCGGGCGGCCACGCCGCTCCGGATCACCGCCAGGTTGTCCTCCGCCGCGGCCAGCTCCTCCCGCGCCGTGTTGCTGGCGAGCACGGCCTGCCGCAGCTCCCGCTCCGCGACGAGCCCGTCGGCGTGAAGGTGCTGCTGCTGCTCGACGTCGCGCGCCGCGTCGGCCGCCTTCAGCCGGGACTGCGTGACGCGGCTCTCGGCCGCGGCGAGCGCAGCGGTGTCGGGAACCACGCGGATCCGCGCCAGGAGGTCGCCGCGGCGCACGATCTGCCCGGGCTCGACGGCGATCGTCTCGACGATCCCCGAGACCTGCGGCTTGACCGCCACCTCCTTGCGCGGGATCACCGACCCGGTGGCGACGGTCTTCTTCACGATATCCGTCAGCGCGGGCGAGTCGGTGCGGTAGACCACGGGCGGCTTGTGCGCCTTCTGCCACAGGTACCAGATCGTCCCGGCGAACACCGCGAGGGCGACGATGGAGAGCAGGACCGTCAGGACTCGTCTTCATGGCGGGAATCTCCGGCGGCTCAGACGGCCCGAAGGGCTTCGACGGTGTTGATCTTCAAGGCGTGGGCGGCCGGCACCAGTCCGGCGAGAATCCCGGAGACGACCAGGACGACGAGGGTGGCGAAAGCGCTCGCCAGCGGGACCTGCGGGTCCTTGAATGCCGGGATGGCCGACCCCGCGAGCAGCGCGGCGAGGATCTCGATCGCGGCGATCCCCGCGAAGAGCCCGAGGTAGCCCGCCGCGGAGGTCAGCACCAGCGCCTCGAACACGATCTGCGACATGATCGTGAAGGGCGTGGCGCCGACGGCCCGCCGGATGCCGATCTCGTTCGTCCGCTCGCGGACGATCACGAGCATGATGTTGCTGACCCCGATCGCACCGGCGGCCAGGGTCCCGATCCCGACGATCCAGATCAGCGCGCGGATCCCGCCGAAGAGGCCGTGGAGCTGGTTGTACTCCTCTTCGAGGTTGAAGTGCCCGATCGCCCGGGAGTCGTCGGGCGCGACCCGGTGGCGTTCCTTCAGCAGGGCGAGGACCTTCGCCTCCACCACCGACGCCGGAATCCCCTCCGTGGCGGTGATGGCGAACCAGCCGACGCGGTGGCCGTAGTTGAACGCCGACTGGAACGTCGAGAAGGGCACGAAGATCGTCTGGTTCGCGTCCTCGTCGCCGCCTTCCGATCGCCGCGGCTTGAAAATCCCGATCACCTTGAAATAGACGCCGTTGATCCGGATGTGCTCGCCCAGCGCGTGCTCGCCCCGGGCAAACAGCAGCTCGCGGACGCGCTCGCCGATCACCGCCACCTTGCGGCGCTCGGCCACGTCGAGCGGATTGAGGAAGCGCCCCTCGACCAGCCGGATCGACTCCACCTTCGCGATCTCGGGGAGGTCGCCCATCACGCTGAAGGCTCCCGCTTTCGTCCCGCGGGTGACGTTGTTCCCGCCCCGGAACCCGCCGAGCTGGTTGCGCGGGCAGACGACCGCGGCCTCGGGAACCTCCCGGCGGATCGCCTCGGTGTCCCCGGTGTCCAGCTGGACGAAGCGCCCGCTGGGCATGCCGCGCCAGGGCTTGCTGGTGGTCTGCGCCCAGACGAAGAGGCTGTTCGTCGCGCCGTCGCCGAAGTCCTGCAGCACCCCGGTTGCGAGGCCGTTCCCCGAGCCGAGCATCACCATCAGCATGAAGATGCCCCAGAAGACCCCGAACGCCGTGAGGAAGGTGCGCAGCTTGTTGCCGCGCAGCGTCTCGTAGATCTCGCGCCAGTGGTCGCGGTCGATGACGCTCATTCGTTCCTCAGCGCTTCGACGGGCCGCACGGCCGCCGCCCGCCGCGCCGGGATGAACCCGGCGATCAGGCCGGCGGCGATCAGCAGCAGCATCGCCTCGAGCGCCACGGCGAGGTCCACCTCGGGATTCAGGAAGAACCCGTTGCTCGGCAGGCTCCGGGAGGCGATCTCGAGCACCGCGATCCCGAGCAGCAGCCCGACGTAGCCCGCGACCGAGGTGATCAGGACCGACTCCTGGATGATCAGGAGGATGATCGATCAGGGGGTCGCACCGAGCGCCTTGCGGATGCCGATCTCCCGGGTCCGCTCGCGCACGGTGATCAGCATGATGTTGCTCACTCCCACGATCCCGGCGAGCAGCGTCCCGAGCCCGACGACCCAGACGAAGAGCCGAATTCCCTGGATGACGCCGAGGAAGCGAACGAACTCTTCGTTGTTGTTGCTGACATCGACGGCCCGGGGGTCGTCCACGGAGAAAGTGTGGTGCGTTGCGACCCGGCGGTGGATCTCCTTCGCCATGGCGGCCGTGTCCTCGAGCGGGGCCTGGCCGGTGGTCATCATGATCTGCGAGATCCGGTTGCCGCCGCCGAAGGCCCGCTGGGAGGTCGAGATCGGGAGGTAGATCTTCTCCATCTCGCGCTCCGCGCCTTCGTCCCGGAACAGGCCCACGACCTGGAACGCGACGCCGTTGATCTCGAGCTGCTTGCCGAGCGCCGGCTCGTCCTTGAACAGCGCCTGCTTGACCTTGGTCCCGATCACCGCGACTTTCCGGTGCTCGCGGATGTCGAGCGGATTGAGGAAGCGGCCCTCCGTGACGATCGTCTTCTCCAGGTACAGGTGGTCGGGGTGGACCGCGCGCACGTCGAAGCTGCCGGTCTCCTCGCGGTAGCGGACGCGCACAGAGCCGCCGATGTAGAAGCGCGACGTGATGTGCTCGACGCCGTTGACCCCCGTGCGGATGTCGTCGTGGTCCTCGTTGGTGAGCTGGACGTTGCGGCCGGGCTGCAGCCCCTTGTAGGGGATGCTCGTCTGGCCGGGGCGCACCCAGATGCTGTTCACCGCGTCGTCCCGGAACTGGTACTCGACGCCGTTGCCGAGCCCGACCCCCGAGCCAAGCAGGACGATCAGCATGAAGATCCCCCACGCCACGCTGAAGCCGGTCAGGAACGAGCGCAGCTTGTTGGCGCGGATGGTGTCGAAGATCTCCTGCCAGGTGTCGAGATCAAGCATCGGGGAGCCTCGCGTTCGCATCCTCGACGCGCCCGTCCTTGAGCCGGATCACGCGGTGGGTCATCGCGGCCACCTCCCGCTCGTGGGTGACGACGACCATCGTCATCCCCTCGGCGTTCACGCCCTGGAGCAGCTGCATGATCTCGCGCGAGGTCTCCGAGTCGAGCGCGCCGGTCGGCTCGTCGGCGAGCAGGACCTTGGGCCGGGCGATCAGGGCGCGGGCGATGGCCACGCGCTGCTGCTGCCCCCCGGACATCTCGGTCGGGCGGTGGCCCGCCCAGTCGCGCAGCCCCATGCGGTCGAGGTAGTCGAGCGCCGCGGCCGTCCGTTTCCGGCGGCCGACTCCCTGGTAGTAGAGCGGAAGCGAGACGTTCTCGGCCGCCGTCTTGAAGGGGATCAGGTTGAAGGACTGGAAGACGAAGCCGATCGACTGCCGGCGGAGGATCGCGGCCCGCGTCTCCGAGAGGTCCTTCATCAGCGCGCCGTCCAGCCGGTACGCGCCCGAATCGTACCCGTCGAGCAGTCCGAGGATGTTCATCAGGGTCGACTTCCCGGAGCCGGAGGAGCCCATCACCGAGACCATCTCGCCGGCCTCGATCGTGAGGTCGACCGACTTCAGGACGTGCAGGCGGTTCCGCCCGGTCACGTACGACTTGTCGACCTTTTCGAGGCTGAGCATGCTCCCTCGCGCCCGCCGCGGCCGGAGCCCGGCAGGTCTCGGGCAGTTCAGCACGCGGCGCGGGCCGCGGCAAGCAACGGGGACCCGGGTGCGCGGGAACGCTCCCGGGGCGATAATCCCGGTGCAGCGCCCTCCGCGCCGCCGCGGGCCTCCCCCTCCCCATCCCAGGCCTGACCGGTGCCCCGATGGGAAACTTCGCTCCATCCGCGCCCGACCGCGCGGCGCCCGCCCGTCGTCGCGGCCGCCGCCGCCTCGGCGTCGCCACCAAGCTCGTGCTGGCGCTCTGCCTGATCGTCGTCGGCGTCTTCGGGACGATCCTCCCGGCGAGCCTCTGGGCGCTCGAGCGCGACCGGCGCAGCGAGGTGCTCGCGGGGGCCGACCAGCTCTCGCGCGCGATCGTCAACGCGACCTGGCGGACGATGCTCGCCAACCAGCGGCAGGAGGTGTACGAGGCGATGCGGGTCGTCGGCCGGGAACCGGGGATCGAGACGATCCGGTTGATCAACAAGGGGGGGCTCGTCACCTTCTCGACCGGCGGCGACACCGGGAGCGTGCTGGCGAAGGGCGAGGACGCCTGCCGCTTCTGCCACGAGGCGGCGGCGCCGCTGGTGCGCGTCGGTCTCCCGGCCCGCTCGCGGGTGGTGCGGGGTCCCGACGGCCACCGGCGGATCGGCGTCGTCACGCCGATCTACAACGACACCTCCTGCAGCGGCGCGGCCTGCCACCGCCACCCCGCCACGGCGCCGGTGCTGGGGGTGCTGGACGTCGTCGTGTCGCTCGACCGCGTCGACCGCGAGATCGCGGCGGCCCGCGCGCGCTCGGTGCTGCTGTCGCTGGCGCTGATGGTCCTGGCGGGCGGCGTCGGCTTCGTCTTCGTCCGGCGCTACGTCGGCCGCCCGGTGCGCGAGCTGATCGATGCCACGCGCGCGATGACCGCCGACGACCTCGGCCGCGCCGTCGAGGTCCGGGGGCAGGACGACCTGGGCGAGCTGGCAGCGGCCTTCAACGGGATGCGCGAGCGGCTGCGCGCCGCGGTCGAGGACCTCAACGAGCTGAACCGGACCCTGGAGGGGCGGGTCGACGAGCGGACGCGCGAGCTGCGCGCGGCCTACGAGGGGATGGCGCGCAGCGACCGCCTGGCGTCGCTGGGCCAGCTCTCCGCCAGCGTGGCCCACGAGATCAACAACCCGCTGGCCGGCGTGCTCAACTACACGGTGCTGATGGAGCGGATCCTGACGCCGCAGGGGATCCCGCCCGGCCGGGCCGACGAGTTCCGCCGCTACCTGCAGTCCGCGGCCCAGGAGACGGCACGCGTCGGGCGGATCGTCAGCAGCCTGCTGTCGTTCGCGCGGCAGTCGACGCCGCAGCGCGCCCCGCACGACCTCGAGGAACTCGTCCGCTCGACCGTCCCGCTCGTCGCCCACCGCCTCGAGCTGCAGGGGACGGCGCTGGCGCTCGACTTCGCCGAGCGGCTGCCGGTCGTCTCCTGCGACGGCTCGCAGCTCCGGCAGGTGATCCTGAACCTGCTGCTCAACGCGGCCGAAGCGCTCCGGTCGGGGGGCAGGATCGCCGTCCGCGGCCGGAACGGGTCGCGGGCCGGAACGGTCGTGCTGGAGGTCGACGACGACGGGCCGGGCATTCCCCGGGAGATCATGGGGCGGATCTTCGACCCCTTCTTCACGACGAAGGCCGAGGGGGGCGGCACCGGGCTCGGCCTGCCGGTCGTCTTCGGGATCGTCGCCGCGCACGGCGGCAGCATCGAGCTGACGAACCGGCCCGAAGGGGGCGTGCGCGCCACGGTCACGCTCCCGCTCGAGCCGCCGCCCGCCGCACCGGGCGACGCGCCGTCGCCTGCGACCGCCCGCGCGGAACGAGGCACGCCGTGAGCCCCGCGCGGCGGATCCTGGTCGTCGACGACGAGCAGGTCGCGCGCGAATCACTCGCGGCGTGGCTGCGCGAGGACGGCTACGTGGTCGACCTCGCGGCGTCCGGCGGCGACGCGGTCGCCCTGGCGCGCGAGCGCGAGTACGCGCTCGCGCTGATCGACCTGCGCATGCCTCCCGGGCCGGACGGAATCGAGACGATGCGGGCCCTCAAGGCGCTGCGGCCCGACGTGCCGGCCGTCATCGTCACCGCCTTCGCCTCGATCGACACCGCGATCGACGCGATGAAGGAGGGGGCGGAGGACTACCTCGTCAAGCCGGTGAACCCGCGGGAGATCTCGCTGCTGGTCGAGCGCCTGCTCTCGCTGACGCGGCTGCGCCGCGAGAACCGCTATCTCCGGCGCCGGCTGACCCGCCAGCGCACCTTCCACGAGCTGATCGGGAGGAGCGCCGAGATGCAGGCGGTCTTCGCGCTGATCCGCGACGTCGCCAGCCTGCGCAGCACGATCCTGGTCCTGGGGGAGAGCGGCTGCGGCAAGGAGCTGGTCGCGCGGGCGATCCACGCCGAGGGGGAGCGCCGCAACCGCCGCTTCGTGGCGGTGTCGTGCGCGGCGCTGCCGGAGGCGCTGCTCGAGTCGGAGCTGTTCGGGCACGAGCGCGGCGCCTTCACGGGGGCCGGCAGCCGCAAGCTGGGAAAGGTCGAGCTGGCCGCCGGGGGGACGCTCTTCCTGGACGAGATCGGCGACATCCCGGCGCGCGTCCAGCAGGGCCTGCTGCGCGTCCTGCAGGAGCGCAGCTTCTTCCGCGTCGGCGGCACCGAGGAGATCTCGGTCGACGTGCGCTTCATCGCCGCCACCAACCGCGACCTGGAGGAAGCCGTGCGGGCCGGCGAGTTCCGGGAGGACCTCTTCTACCGGCTGAACGTCATCACGGTCCGTGTCCCCCCGCTGCGCCAGCGGCGGGAGGACATCCCCCTGCTGGCCGAACACATCGTCGCCCGCCTGGCGGAGGAGATGAAGAAGCCGGTCGAGCGCCTCGCGGACGGTGCGCTCCAGGTGCTGCTCGAGTACGACTGGCCGGGCAACGTGCGCGAGCTGGAGAATACGCTCGAGCGCGCGATGGTCGGCTGCCGCGGCGACGTCCTCTCCGAGGAGGACGTCGCTTTCGTCCGCAGCCTGGCGCGGCGCGACCGCGAGTGGGAGCCGCCGGCGGAGGCCTCGCTCGCCGAGATCGAGCGGAAGGCGATCGAGGCCGCGCTGCGGCGCACGGCGGGGAACGTGCGCCAGGCGGCGCGGGAGCTCGGGATCGACCGCTCGACCCTCTACGACAAGATGAAGCGCTTGGGCCTCTCGCGGTAGCCGGAGGACCTCAGGCGGCCCGGGGCGGCGTCGGGGAGACGAGGCGCAGCTGCGCGCGCGACTGGCGCACCGTCCGCTCGCGGCGGCGATCCAGCGCTTCCTGCACCAGGCCGACGCCGAGGCAGATCCAGAGGGAGAGGGTCGCTACACCGAGCAGGACGTTCGTCGCGTTGAGAAGGGTCAGTTCGGACATGGGTCACCTGGCCGACGCACGCGAGGCCGGTGGGTGTCGCGCTCCACGTGGCGTTCGGGACGGAGTGAAGTGCAAGCGCGATGCCACCCGCGGCTCGCGGCCCGGACCCCGCACCTCCCTGCGGGGCGGCGGCTTGCGGCGAGAGCGCCGGCTTCGTCGCGCGAGGCCGCGTCGGGAATCCCGACCCGCATGTCGGAAACGCCGACATGAAACGGCGTATTTTTCTCGACTTGGACACCGCGCCGTGCGGCGCGGCCGCGAGGGGTGGGGTACGGTGACATCGACCCACCCGGTTGCTGTCGCCGTCGAGCCGCCCGCGCGGCGCGGCGGCGACGATCCCCACGAGGACATGTCCACTCACGCCAGTGACGCCACCTCCCCCAGCGGACTCCTGATCGACACCACGCTCTGCATCGGCTGCGGCGCCTGCGCGCTGGCCTGCGCCGAGCGCAACGCGCTGCCGGCCCCGGATACGGAACGCACGGACGCCGACCTCTCGGACCGCGCCTTCACCGTCGTCCAGTCGCGGGGCGGGCGGTTCGTCCGCAGGCTCTGCATGCACTGCGACGAGCCGACCTGCGCCTCGGTCTGCCTGGTCGGCGCCTTCCGCAAGACCGCGAGCGGCCCCGTCGTGTACGACGAGTCGCGCTGCATCGGCTGCCGCTACTGCATGCAGGCCTGTCCCTTCTCGGTGCCGCGCTACGAGTGGGGCGAGGTCCTGCCGCGGGTGCGCAAGTGCGACCTGTGCGCGGAGCGGCTCGGCGCGGGCCTGCGCGCCGGCCTGCGCCACGGCCTGCCCGACCGGAGCCACCCGCTTCGGCCCGCGCGACGCCCTGCTGGCCGAGGCGCGCGCGCGGATCGCGGCCGATCCGGCGCGGTACCTCCCGCACGTCTACGGCGCGGAGGAGGCCGGCGGAACGTCGGTGCTCCTGCTCTCGGACGTCCCGTTCGGCGCGCTCGGCTATCCCGACGACCTGCCGCGCGAGGCGCTCCCGGCGCTCACCTGGCGCGTCATGTCGCAGGTGCCGCGGTTCGCGGTGACCGCCGGCGTCTTCCTCGCCGGAGTCTACTGGATCACGAACCGGCGGGAGGAGGTCGCGGCGGAGGCGCCGCACGGCCCGGGCGCGGCGCCGCCGGCGCGAAGGGAGGAGCCGTGACCGCGACCACGTGGCGCGAGGTCCCGGCGGTGGTCCGCTCGCGCGCGGCGGTCGCGCGCCGCTGGGGGTTCTGGAGCGTGCTGGCCGCGGGGCTGATGGCGATCGGCGCCGTCGCGACCGTGCAGCGCTTCGCGCTCGGCCTCGGCCGCACGACGAACCTCTCGGACCACTTCCCCTGGGGGCTCTGGATCGGCCTCGACTTCCTCGGCATCGGCCTCGCCGCCGCCGGCTTCACGATCGTGGCCACGGTCCACATCTTCCACGTCCACCGCTTCGAGCCGATCGTCCGCCCCGCCCTGCTGACCGCCTTCATCGGCTACCTGCTGGTGATGGTCGTGCTGGTGGTCGACCTCGGGCGGCCCGACCGCTTCTGGCACGCGCTCGTGATGTGGAACCCGCACTCGGTGATGTTCGAGATCACGTGGTGCCTGCTGCTCTACTCCACGGTGCTCGCGTTCGAGTTCGCACCGGTCGCGCTGCAGCGCTTCGGAATCACCGCCCCGCTGCCGCTGCTGCGGCGGATCGCGCTCCCCTTCATCCTGGCCGGGATCGTGCTCTCGACGCTGCACCAGTCGTCGTTCGGCTCGCTCTACCTGATCGTGCCGGGGCGCCTCCACCCGTTCTGGTACTCGCCGCTGCTGCCGGTCCTCTTCTTCCTGTCGTGCCTGGCCGCCGGGCTGTCGACGATCGTCTTCCTCTGCCTGCGCGTGACCCGGCACGGCCAGCGGCGGCTTCCCGCCGCCGTCCTGCCCGACCTGGGCAAGGTGATCGCGGTCGTGCTGGCGCTGTACGGCCTGGTGCGGCTGCAGGATCTCGCCGATCGCGGCGTGCTCCGCGCCGGGGTCCTCGGGACGTACCAGGGGCTGACCTTCGCGGGCGAGTTCCTCGTCGGCGTGATCGCGCCGCTCGCCCTGCTGCTCGTCCCGCGGGCCCGCGGCAGCCGCGCCGGCCTGTACGCGGCGAGCACGCTCGTCCTGATCGGCTTCGCGGCCAACCGGATGAACACCGTCGTGACCGGCCTCGAGTCGTGGCCGCGCACGACCTACTTCCCGTCCTGGCAGGAGATCGCGATCGCGCTCGGGATCGCGGCGCTGGGGTTCACGCTCTTCGGTTTCGCGGCGCGCTTCTTCGGCCTCATGCCGGCGGGCGCGGAGCCGTCGGACGAGGTCGCGCCCGCCGCCGGGCTGCCGCTGCCGAGGCGCCGGCACTTCGCCCTGCTGGCCCTGATCCCGACCGCCCTGCTCGTGGCGAGCCTCTACGCCACGAACCTGCTGGAGCAGGATGCGCTGGCCCGGCAGGCGCCGGTTCCGCCCCCGCCACGGGTCGACCTCGCGCGCGGGCTGGCGGCCTTCAGCTGCCCGTCCGACGTGAACTTCGCGCGCGGCGACGGGAGCCCCGGTGCGGTGACGTTCCGGCACCTCTCGCACGTCGACGCCGCGGCGCCGGAGTGCGCCTCGTGCCACGCCGCGGGCTTCTCGCTGCTCGGCCGCCCGGCAGGCGAGCGACGGCCGGCGGCCGGAACGATGCACGACGACGGGCACTGCGGCCGGTGTCACGACGCCGGGCAGGACTGCGGCTTCTGCCACGCGGGGTAGCGGACCGGGGCCGGTCGCGCGCGCCGGTCCGGCCCCTCGCGCCTCAGCCGCGGAGCGCGGGCTCCCGCGACGGTCGGCGATCGACGGCCCCCGTCACCTCCCGGTAGACGTCGAGCAGGCGCGCCACCGAGGCCTCGATCCGGTACTCCCCAGCGAGGTTCAGCGCGGCCCCGCGGTCCGCGGCGAGACCCGAAGCGTCGTCGAGCAGCGCGTCGAGCCGCTCGACGAGGCTCTCCAGCGAGCCCGACCGGAAGAGGTAGCGCTCGGAGAGAGCGAACTGCGGCGTCGCGCTCCGCGGGGAGTCGGCGATCAGGCACGGCGTGCCGCACGCCAGCGCCTCGAGCACCGACATGCACTCGGCCTCCACCTCCGACGCGTGCACGCAGAGCGTGGCCGCGCCGTAGTACGGCACGAGTTCCTCCGTCGGCAGGAAGCCGAAGACGGGCGGGTTCGGAAGCGTGGCTCCCTGGCGCTCCAGCTCCGCGCGCAGCGGCCCGGCGCCCAGGATGACGAGCTGAAGCCGGGCGGCGTGGCGCGAGCGCCGCACGGCCTCGATCAGCAGGTCGTGGCGCTTCTCGCGCGCCAGGCGTCCGACCGCGAGGAGCATCACCTTGCCGCCGTACCCGGGCCCCGCGCCCGGAGGCGAGGGCCGGAACTCCGGCGGCACGCCGTTCGAGATCACCACCGCCGGCGACTTCAGGCCGTAGCGCGTCAGCTCGCGCCGCGTGAACTCGCTCGGACAGATCACGCGGTCGACCCTGTCGTAGACGGTGCGCAGGAGGAACCGGTAGCCCTGCGTGACGAGCGCCTCGTTCCGGATCCCCACGTTGTAGAGCAGGTGCTCGGCCTGCACGTGGAACGTGGCGAGGACGGGCACCCCGGCCGCGCGCGCCAGCGTGACCGCGCGGATCCCGAGCCAGAAGGGGAACTGGACGTGCACGACGTCCTGCCGGGCGAACACCTCCGCGAGGACGCGAGCGTCGGGCCGGGCGAAGGGAAAGCGCATGCGGCGCATGATGCCGCCGACGAAGGGCAGGTAGAAGGTCGGCAGCACGACCTTGCCCGGCTCGGGGGCCCCGGTGGCCACGACCGTGACCTCGTGGCCGCCGGCCCGCAGCCGCTCGGTGAAGCGCCGCGTGGAGACGACGCCGCCGTTGGCGGCATCGTCCCAGGGGTCGAGCACCATCGCGATGCGCATGTCCCGCTCTCCGGGGTGTCGGACGGCGATCAGGGCCACCCCGCCGACCGGGAGACTAGCACCGTCGGCCGCGGCCGACCCCGACCGCAATCCTCAGCGCAGGCGGACGCTCCCGATCGTGAAGCGGGCCAGCCGCTCCTCGAGCACCGTCACGCCGGTTCCCGGCCCCGCGGGAACCTCGATGAACCCCGCCCGATCGAGCACGACCGGCGGCTCGACGATGTCCTCGTGGAAGTAGCGGCTCGTCTCCGAGGTGTCGCCGGGCAGCGTGAAGCCGTCCACCGTCTGCAGGTGGATGTTCACCGCGCGGCCGATCCCGGTCTCGTCCATCCCGCCCGACCAGACGTCGATCCCCCGCGCGGCGCAGGCTCCCGCGATGCGGATCGACTCGAGCAGGCCGCCGACGCGGCCCTGCTTGACGTTCACGATGCGGCACGCGCCGAGCTCCATCGCGGCCAGCGCGTCGTCGAGCCCGTGGATCGACTCGTCGAGGCAGAGCGGCGTGCGCAGGAGCTTCTGCAGCGCCGCGTGCTGGACGATGTCGCTGTACGAGAGCGGCTGCTCGATCATCATCAGCTCGAACGCGTCGAGCTGCTGCAGGTGGGGCGCGTCTTCCAGCCGGTAGTCGCCGTTGGCATCCACCATCAGCCGCAGGCCGGGAAAGCGCTCCCGCACGGCCGCCACCCACGCCACGTCCCGGTCGCGCGCGACCTTCATCTTCACCCGGTGGTAGCCCCGCCCGACCGCCTCGTCGACCGCCGCGAGCAGGGCCTCGATCGAATCCTGCAGGCCGATGCTGATCCCGGACATGATCGGGCGCCGGGGCCAGCCGAGCAGGGCGTGCAGCGGGAGCCCGGCGCGACGCGCGGCCAGGTCGAGCAGGGCGTTCTCGACGGTCGCTTTCGCCATGCCGTGGCCGCGCACGCGGCGAAAGCGGGTGCCGAGCTCGCCGAGCGTCAGGCCCGGCTCGACGAGCGGGAGCAGGAAATCGCGAATGATGTGGAACGCCGTCGAGGTGGTCTCGCTCGCGTAGAACGGGTCGGGATCGGCGACGCACTCGCCCCACCCCGAGAGACCGTCCGACCCGATCATCAGGAGCAGGGCCTCCTTGCAGGTCCAGGTGTGCACGCTCGTCCCGAACGGGCTGACGAACGGCAACCGGACGGTGACGGCGTCGACCCGGTCGAGGGGACCGATCACGAGGCTCTCGAGCTGCTTCAGGCACGCGGCGTGGTCGCTCATCGGCACGATCCGTCTCCCCGGGGCGGCGAGAGAATACAGCGACGGCCGATCCGCCGGGATGGCGGAGCGGCGGCGCGGGTCACAGGGCCTCGCGCAGGGCGTCGAGGGCGACCCGTGCGATCGCCGGCCATTCGAGACGCGCGGCGCGCGGAGGGGGCGCCGCACCAGGCGCCGCGATCGACCCCCCGGCGCGCAGCAGACCCGCGGCCACGTCCGCGGCGCTCTCTCCCTGCAGCAGGGTGTGCGCCGGGTAGTCGGCGAGGTACTCCGCCGCCCCCCCGGTGTCGGTCGTGAGGATGTGCTTCCCGAAGGTCATGCCGAGCAGCAGCAGCCCACTGCCGTAGCTCCGCCTGTAGGGCAGCGCCAGGATGTCGACCGCCTCGAGCAGTTCGGCCAGTTCGGTCGCGCGAAGGAAGCGCGGAATGAACCGGACGCGGTCCGTGACCCCCAGCGCAGCGGCCAGCCGCCGCGTCCGGGAGAGCGGATCGCCCGCCGACGCGTCGCCGTAACCGGACTCCTCGCCGGCAACGACGAGCGTGAGCCGCGCACACCTTGGATCCGCAAGCGCCGCCAGGACGGCGTCGACGTTCTTGTAAGGCCGAATCCCGCCGCAGACCAGCGCCACGAGCCCGTCGGGCGCCAGTCCCAACTCCTCCCGCACCCGGCCGCGGGCTCCGGTGCTCCGGGCATAGACCGTGTAGAGGCCGTGGGGGGTGACCGAGAGCTTCTTCTCGAACTCGGGAAAGGACTCGATGAAGTCGCGGCGCGCCTGCTCGGAATGGATGCACAGCAGATCGCACGGAGCGTAGACCCGCCGCAGCAGTGGCACCTGCGCGCCCGAATCCTCGTGCGGGAGCGCGTTGTGCACCGTGTGCGCCAGCGGCATCCCGAGGGCCCTGCACCTGCGCCAGAAGCCGGCACCGTACACGTCGGGCCACTGCGTCCACACCAGGTCGTAGTTCCTGCGCCTCAGGTAGACCGCCAGCTCGGCGCCGAGAAACGCCCGCCGCATCGTCGCCTTCCAGCGCTTCGCGGGACGTCCGGGGCTTCCCGGGCCGGGCGCGACGCTGGGAAGCTGGTCGCGATCGGGGGCGCTCGACCGATCGCCGGGGCGCGGCTGCGAAGCCAGCGTCCGGCGCTGCTTGAAGAGGACGCTCCCGAGCACGGGAAAGCAGCGGTGGCGATGCTCGGCCGGCAGCTCCGAGAGGGGCGACGCGTTGCCGGTGTAGAAGTCGACCCGTACGCCGTTCGCTTCCAGTCCCTCCGCCAGCTCGAACGCGTAGGTGGTGATCCCGAAGTCACCGAGGGGGTTGACGATCGCCACCGATTCGACGGTCCGCCTCGTCATGTGCGATCCCCCCTCCGCCTCAGCCACCGGAGCCGGACGCCCGAGACCGCAACCGCTCCCGCTCCGCCTGGAGAGCGGGGTCCTTGCGGTCGTCGTAGCCGATCGCTCGGTCCCACGCGGCCAGCGCCTCGGCGCGCCGGCCGAGCGCCTCGAGCGCGCGGGCCTGCCACGACCATGTATAGCTCAGGTAGAAGCGCCCCGTCGCGTGCCGCGGCTCGTCCTGCAGCAGCGCCTCGAGCAGGCCGATCGACGAGGCGTACCAGGGGAGTGCGGCAGCGGGTCGGCCGGCCCGCGTCTCCAACTCGCCGAGGTTCGTCAGCGTGCTGGCGTGCATCAACCGGTACTCGAGGATCGTCGGGTGCGTCCGCGCCAGCCGCTCGCGCGAGGTCAGCTCCTGGCGGTAGGCCGCGCCCGCTTCGTCGAGGCGGTCGGTCAGCATGTAGACGCCGGCGAGATTGCCGTAGGCCGCGGCGCGACCATTCGCGTACTGGTCGTCTTCCGGGAACTCTCGCACCAGTTCGTCCGACAGGGAGACCGCGCGGTCGAGGAGCGGCTCGGCCTCCTTCGGCCGGCCCGTGCGCGCGAGCAGCGCGCCGACGTTGATCGCGCTCTCGACGAGCGCGTAGCGGTGGGACGGCTCCGCGCCGGGACCGACGAGCTTCTCGCGGATCGCGAGCGCCTGCCGGTAGGACGCCTCGCTCTCCTCGATCCGCTGCAGCCGCTCGAGCAGGATCGCCAGGCGGTCGAGGAGCAGCGCCTTCGAGAACAGGTCCTCCGTCGCATCCGGCTCGCTCTGCAGCCGCTGCTCGACGAGCGCGATCCCGCGGCGGAGCGCCTTCTCGGCTTCCTCGCCGCGGGCGAGATCCGAGTAGAGGCCGCCGAGGTTCGCTTGGAGCGTCACGACCTGGCGCTGGTACGAGGGCTCTCCGGGGTGCTCCGCGGCCAGTCGTTCGGCCAGCGCGATCCCTTCGAGGTACGCCTTCTCCGCGCGATCGCTCTCGCCGGTCGCCCGGTCGATGTCGCCGAGCCGCAGGTGGGCCCAGCCCAGCTCGTGCTGCAGCTCCGCCGACCCGCTCTGCTGGGTGGCGAACTTCGTGTAGAACTGGCGCGCCGTGTCGAGCAGGTCGCGCCGCAGCGATTCGAGGCCGCGTGCCTTCAGCTCGGGGCTCTCCGAGACGTTGGTCAGGTACTTGTCGACGGCGTCCCGCGCCATGCCGAAGCTCTTCCGGGCGCGCTCCTCGGCCGCCACCGCGCGGACGCGGTTCCGCTCGGCCCGGGCGTACAGCACGCTCATCGCCGCGGCCAGGCCGATCAGCAGCACGACGGCGGCCGCCGCGAGGCCGAAGGGCAGCTTGTTGCGCGAGAACGCCTTGCGCAGCTGGTAGAGCGTGCTGGGCGGCCGGGCCTGGATCGGCTGCCCCGCCAGGCAGCGCGCCACGTCGTCGCCCAGCGCGGCCGCGCCCGCATAGCGCCGGTCGGCGTCCTTCTCGAGCGCCTTGCCGACGATCGTCTCGATGTCCGGATCGAGGCGGCCGCGCCCGCGCCAGGCCTCGCGCAGCGGCGCCGGCTTCTGCTCGCAGATCACGCGCACGGCGTCGACGATCGAGGTCTTCCCGACCTCGTACGGGCAGGCGTCCCGGCGACCATCTGGTAGAGCACGACCCCGAGCGCGTAGACGTCGGTGCGCAGGTCGATCTCCTCGGGATTGCCGCGCGCCTGCTCGGGGCTCATGTAGGGGAGCGTCCCCTTGATGACCCCGATCTCGCTCTGCATCGTCGCCGAGGCGACGTCGGAGTCGGTGATCCGCGCCAGCCCGAAATCGAGGATCTTGATCGCCGGCGTCGCGCTGCCGCTCTCCTCGCTCACGATCATGTTCGACGGCTTCAGGTCGCGGTGGATCACGCCGCGCTGGTGCGCGTAGTGGACCGCCTCGCAGATCCGCACGAACAGGCGCAGGCGATGCTCCAGCTCGGCGGGCTCGAACGGCTCGGGGCGGGCGCGCAGGTAGTCGTCGAGGGTCCGGCCGGAGACCAGCTCCATCGCGAAGAAGTGCTGCCCTTCGGGGGTCGAGCCGGACTCGTAGATCGCCGCGATGCCGGGGTGGCGCAGCCGGCCCAGCGATTCGGCCTCGCGCTTGAAGAGCCGGAGGTGCAGCTCGTCGACGTGCCGGCCGCCGCGGATCACCTTCAGCGCGACGCGGCGACGCGGCTGGCTCTGCTCCGCCTCGTAGACGACGCCCATTCCGCCTTCGCCGAGCTTGCGCAGGACCCGGTAGTTGCCGATCGACTCCCGGACGGGCGGCGGCTCGCTCCCCTCGCCCGTCGGCGGCGCGGCCCCCACGGTCCGCGTCGCGTGCACGCCGGATGCGGCGTGCGGCGGGTCCGCGGGAGGGAGGGCCGTCGTTTCGTCGTCCCGGTGAGGCGGATCCTGATCGCTCACGCTACCTCGCCTCTCGAGCGCCGCTGGCCCCGCTCCGTCGGGCGCGGTTGACCTTAGCACGAAGACCCCGCCGGGCAGGCCGGCTAACTGACGCGTACGCCGCGGCGCTCCACGGCATGTCGCCACAAGTGACGACACGCGCGCGCGGCGCGCCCGGGGTATCTACCTCCCTGCAGAGGCGTCCAGCACCTGGACGATCTCGCGCCGAGCAGGAGGATGCATGTCCCGGACCAGGCAGAGTCCCGCATCGCGAATCACGGCATCGGCTCGAAGCCGCCGCTCGTTCGGCCGGCCGTGGCTCCGGCACCTGACCGTGGCCGCCCTCGCAGCACTGCTGGCCCTGGCGGGTTCGGCGGGCGCGGGGGACCTCGATCCGGCAGGACCGCCCGCTCCAACGATGAAGCGGCTCGACGTCGTGGAGCCGCGGATTCCGATCTCATCGCTGCCCTACACGATCACGCAGGGCGGGTCGTACTACGTGACGGGGAACCTGTCGGCGGGCGTCTGGGACGGGATCGTCATCGAAGCGAGCGACGTGAGTATCGATCTGAATGGGTACACGCTCTCCACAGACTCCGGACTCGGGAATACGGACTGTAGCGTCGCCGCGGGTCGAACCAACGTCTCGGTGCGTGACGGCGGGGTGAGAGGTTTCAATGTCGGGTTGTACGCGGCGATCGCTTCCGACGTCAGCCGTGTCCGATCTCAGTCGCGACTGCGAACGCTCTACGGGGTCGAGGCTGTATGGCAGCGGTACGATCCGGGACTCGATTGCGGCGAACAACGGGGATGACGGCTTCACTCTCGGCGGCACCGGCATCGATCATCAGGAACTCCCGCGCAGAGAGCAACGGCTGTCACCGGGCTCATCGCCACGGGATCGGGGAGCCTGGTCGAGTCCTGTACCGCGTCCTTCAACGGGGCTGTCGGGAGCGCCCCGGACGAGCCGCGCCGGCATCTTCGTGGGGCAGGCCTCGCGAGTGGTCGGCTGCACCACGCAGGACAACGCTGGCTCCGGAATCGTCTTCGGTGACAGGAACTTCATCGCTGAGAACAGCGTCTTCCGCAACGGCGGCAACGGCCTCGAGAACATCGGTCAGGGTGAGAACCGCCTCGAAGCCAACAACCTCGTCTCGAACACCGGCTGGGGGATCCTGGTCGGCTCGGCCGGCAACCTCATCATCCGGAACAGCGCCCGGGGGAATCAACTCGGAGCGCTTCTCGATCGCCGGCGGCAACGTCGCGCCGGTCGAGGTCGGCACGATCTCGAACCTCGCGTCCAACGTCGCATTCTGAAGCGGAGGACTCATGAACAGGATCGATCAGCGGCCCGCTGACCAGCGCTGCCGAAACTCGCCAGACGCCACCGCTCGCTCGGCCGCCCGGCGCTCCCTCTCCTGACCGTCGCCGCCCTGGCGGCGAGCTCTGGCCCTGGCGGGTTCCGCGCTCGCCGGGGATCTCGAGCCACCGGGCCCTCCGGCCCCGACGATGAAGCCGCTCGACGTCGTGGAGCCGAGGATTCCGATCTCGTCGCTTCCCTTCACGATCAGCGCAGGCGGCTCGTACTACCTGACGAAGTCCCTCTCCGGCGCGCAGGGCATCACGATCACCGCGACCCGCGTCACGCTCGACCTGAACGGCTTCTCGCTCACCGGCCCAGGTGCCGGGGATCGACGACCAAGGGCATTGCTGGCGAATGGGCCCATTCGACATCGTCGTGCGCAATGGCTTCGTGTCGGGATGGTATGGACGGACGTGAGTCTCGGTCGGCGGAGATGCGCGCATCGAGGGGATCACCGTCTACTCCAACACAGATCGGGATCGATCTTCGTCTCGCGCGGGGAGATCGTAGACTGTTCAGCCCGCGCGAACATCCGTGGCTGGGTATCGAGATTTCCGACCGACAACGTCCGCGTCCTGCGCTCAGAGGCGCGCGAGAACGGGACCGGCATCGACATCGTCGAATCTCACGAGCCGGGCTCATCGACGGATGTCTCGTCACGGGGAACGGCATCGGGGTGGTCCTCTGCTCGGAATTGGACCCTCGCCCGCAGCGTGATCAGCTTCAATTCCGGCTCCGGCGTCAAGGTTGGGGAGGGGTGCTCCGTGCTGGAAAACAGCCTCCACTACAATGTCGGCGACGGGATACTCGTGGACGTCTTCCGAAAATCGGATCGAGAACAACAACCTCGTGCTCGAACGGCGGCTGGGGCCTGCGCTGTTCCTCGGCCGGGAACTTCATCGTCAGGAACAGCGCGCGCGGCAACGGGAGCGGAGGTTTCTCGATCGTCGGGGGAAACGTCGCCCCGGTCGAAACCGGCACGGTGTCGAACCTCGCCTCCAACGTCACCTACTGAACCGGGAGCGCCGATGCCGAAGACGACCTCCCTTCCGGACGCCACGCGCATCCCCGCGCCCGGCGCCTCCTGCCGGCCTGCGCCGCGGTTCTCCTTGCGGCGATCCCGCTCCCCCGCGCCGAGAACGTCAACCCGGCCAACGACGGCTCGAAATACGCCTATGCCGAGAACGCCGGCTGGATCAACGCCCAGCCGCTCGGCCCGGGCGCGCAGGGGATGCAGGTCAGCGACCTCGCCGTCACCGGCTGGCTCTGGTCCGAGAACGCCGGCTGGATCAGCTTGTCCTGCTCGAACGACGCCAGCTGCGGGAGCACGGTCTTCGGCGTCACGAACGACCTCGCCGGCCGCCTCGGCGGCTTCGGCTGGGGGAGAACGTCGGCTGGGTGAACTTCGCTCCCGGCGGCGTGCCGGTGACGATCGACCGGCCGACCGGCACGCTGACCGGGCGGGCGTGGGGCGAGAACATCGGCTGGATCACCTTCTCGGCGGCCGCGCCGGTCCCGTACGGCGTGAAGACCTCGTGGTGCCTGCCGGCTCCGGCTCCTCCCTCCGTCCCGACGCTCGGCGTCCACCGGATCGGTCCGGAGCTTCGAGCTCTTCTGGAACGCCAACGGCCCGGACACCTACTACGACGCCGTGCGCGGCGACGTGGCGAGCCTGCGCGCCGCGGGCGGGGAGCTTCGCGCTCGCGGCCCAGGCCTGCGTCGCGAGCCGCGATTCCGCAGCTCTCCGTCGGCATCGACGAGTCCGTGCCCGCAGGTCGCGCCGACTGGTTCCTCGTGCGGAGCGTCAACTGCGGCGCGGCGTCGAGCTACGACGATCCGGGCGGGCAGCAGGTCGCACCGCGGGATCCCGGGATCGCGGCCTCGGGCGGCGCCTGTCCGTGAAGGCGCGCTGCGCGCCCCGGCTCACTCGAGCGTGATCACTACCGACTGCTCCGCCCCCTTCAGCTCGAAAGCCAGGTCGGCGAAGTCGCTCCCCTCCCGTCGGGGTTCGGACGGAAGCATAGGCGAGCGGCTCCCCGGCGTCGGGACGGCCGTTCTGGTTGCGATCGTGGAACGCCCCCACGGCGTACCGTCCCCTGGGGAGGTTGTAGAACGCGAACTCCCGCTCCGTCGATGTCGAGCAGCACCGAACCGACGTGAGGGGCGTCCTGCCGCGCCAGCTCGCGCTGGACTGCCGGAACACGGCGATCCGGGCGAACCCTCCCGCGGTCGCGGCTCGAACGCGGACGCGCAGCGTCGAACGGTCGGCGAGCGGACGCACCACGGCGCCGGCGGGCGCCCCGAGCAGGTGATCGGCGATCGCATCGAGCTGGCTGTCCACGCCGACCTTCGGCAGGTTCCGGCCGAGGAGCGCGCGCTGCGCGACCCCGGTCAGGGGCGCGAAGCGCCCGTTGCCGGGCTGCTTGCCGAACAGGTCCTGGAACGTCGTCCCGCTCCCCGGCGACCAGTCGAGCGCCGCAAGGTCGATCGTGAACGCTTGCCGGGCCCCGTCCGTCCGGACGTGGATGCGTCCCTTGCGGACCTCGTAGACGGCCGACCACTGCGTGCGATAGCGCCCTCCGCGCTCCGCGACCGCCTGCAGCGCGGCGAAGGCGCCATCGACGGTGGGCGGAGCGGTCCGCGCAGTCGAGGTCGAGCCGAAGCCGCGCGTAGCGGACCCGCGAACTCGTCCCGTCGAGCTTCATCGTGCGGAGCTTGGCGAAGGCCAGCTCCGAGAGGGTGTGGGTGTCGTTGGTGCAGACCAGCGGCCCCTCGCCGCCGCGGTGGACCCGGGCCCGGCCGTCGATGAACTCGACCAGCGCCCGCTCGCCGGAGGCGTCGGCCAGCAGGTAGTGGATCTTCCCCCCGATCGGCCGGATCGAGAACTCCTCCACGCTGGCCAGGACCTCGGCCACCGTGGCGTGCACGTCGAGCTGGTACTGGATCCACTCCAGCTCGCCGATCGTGGGCGGCGCTGCCGCCGGATAGACCGTCTCGTCGAGCCAGAGCATCTCGATCGCGAGACCGCGCTGGTTGATCCCGCCGTAGGGCAGGCCGGCCCCGTACTGGGTGAAGGTCAGGCTGCCGTGCCTGGAGGTCCACTTCGCGGGCTCCCCGCCAAGGAGCGGGAGCGCGCTTCGGGTCACGCCGCCCGGGTTCTTGACCAGGTAGCCCGAGCCGAAGTGCCAGTCGAAGTTCTTGGCGAGCAGGACCTCGTCCGGGCCGGACTGCGCGAACGACGAGCAGGGGTGCGCCGGGGGCGTCGAGATCCCGCCCAGGACCAGGCACGCAACGAGAGCGCTGCGGCGGGACATCGCGGGCCCGCTACTTCGCCAGCTCGCGGGACCAGTTCTCCTCGACGATGATGCCGCCGGAGCCCTTCAGCTCGCCCTGCGGCTCGACGACGACGAAGCGGCTCCCGTCGGCCGAGACGTCGTACCCGGGAGCCCAGCCAAAGAACAGCGACCAGCCGAGCGCCTTGCGGACGAACAGCTCGCGCGGCGCGCCGAGCTTCGGCTCGGAGCCGAGCGCGATGTCGACCTCCATGATCGAGTCGCCGGCGACGTAGTAGAGCTTGTCGCCCCGCCGGCTGAAGCGCGGCCACGCGCCGCCGCCGGTCGAAACCTGCCAGCGCCCCTCGCCCGCGGGGAAGCGCTTGAGAAAGACCTCGTCGGGGCCGCTCTCGTCGGAGACGTACGCGAAGTACCTGGCGTCCGGCGAGATCCGCGGCGCGATCTCGTTCGGCTTGCCCTGCACGAGAGGCACTGCCGCGCCGCCCGACTGGAGGTCCAGGTACGAGATGTCCCAGAACGTGTCCGCGCCGAAGTCCGCGAACAGGAGGTACCGGCCGTCCGCCGAGTAGGAAGGGCCCCAGCCGGTCCGCAGCGTCCTCGCCTCGCCGCTCCCGTCGGTCTTCCGTGTTCTCAACTGCAGCGGCGGGCTCGATCCCTCCGAGTAGACGAGCGACCTCCCGTCCGTCGACCAGGCTTCGAGGCTGTAGCCGGTCTGCCCGGCAGACATCCGCGTTCTCGTACCGCGCTCCGTGTCGTGGATCCAGATGTCGTTCAGATCGTTTTCCTTCGCGGCGATCGCGACGAAGCGTCCGTCCGGCGACAGCTCGGGGAACGGCCACTGCTCCTGCTGCGGGCCGATCGGGTGAAGCATCTTCCCCTCCCGGTCCACCCACGCCATGCGCGTGGCGCGCGCCGCGACACCGCTCACGTGCACGAGCGTGCCGTCGTTCGACACGCTCGGAACGTCCGCGCCGGCCGCCACCAGGAACGGCTCGCCCGTCGCCTCGTGCCGCGCGAGCGAGAACGGCAGCGCCCAGACGCCGGCGTTCGCAGGGTGCCGGTGGTAGAGGATGTACCCGGCAGGGGAGTAGACGGGGAACCAGATGTCCTGGTCGGGGGCGAGCTTCAGCAACTCCCTGCGGCGTCCCTCGGCGAAGATCCAGAGCGAATTCGGGCGGCCGCCGTTCGGGTGCGGCACGAAGAGCACGCTGCCGTCCTGGATGCAGGTGGCGTCGTGGATGTCGTCCCCCTGCCCCTTGTCGATCGGGACGATCTCCGTCGAAATCGCCGCCGGTAGACGACACCCGCAGCACGCCGCTCTCGCCGCTGGAGAGGACGATCTTCCCGTCGGGGCACCACGACGCACTGCCCCCGCCGACCAGCTGCGAGCGGATGTCGGCCATCACCGAGCTCTCGCCGCCGGCCGCCGGCGCCTTCCAGAGCTTCCCTCCCGCGGCGTAGCCGATGAAGGCGCTGTCCGGGGACCAGAACAGGATCGACGGCTCGGCGGTGGTCGGGATGACGACCGGCTCGATCCGCGCGAGCGGCCGGACCAGGAGCTTCCCCGCCTCGACGTAGGCGATCGCCTTGCCGTCGGGCGAGATCCCGATCAGCCGGCTCTGGTTCGCCGAGCGGAACGGGCCGTGGGCCGCGATCTCGAACCGGCGCAGCGGGGCGGCGACCTTCGCGGGCGCCATGGCGCGATGAACGGCGACGGCGGCGAGCGCGGTGACGAGCGCGGTGGCGCCGATCGCAACCAGCCCGCCGAGAAGCGACCGCCTGGGCGCGACGACCGGGGCGGCGGCCCCGGCCGGCAGCGCGTCGTCGGTCTTCCCGGCCTGCACGTCCTCGAGGGCGAGGCGCGCCTCGCCGATGTCGCGCAGCCGGCGGCGCGGGTCGCGTTCGAGGCAGCGGCGCACGAGCTGCTGCAGCCGCGGCGGCACGGACGGCGGCAGCGCCTCGAACGCGATCGGAGCCATGATCACCGCCGCGAGGACCTCCGAGATCCCTTCGCCATCGAACGGGCGGCGTCCCGCGAGCATCTCGTAGAGGATGCAGCCGAAGGCCCAGATGTCCGTGCGCCGGTCGACCGGTTTCCCTTTCGCCTGCTCGGGGCTCATGTAGGCCGCGGTGCCCAGGATCATCCCCGCGACCGTGCCGAGCGAGGTGATCGTCGGCGACATGCGCGAGTCGGCCAGGGAGGGTCCGACCGAGGCGACCGGATCGAGCGCCTTCGCCAGGCCGAAGTCGAGCACCTTCACGCGCCGTCGGGCGTGAGCTTGACGTTGGCGGGCTTGAGGTCGCGGTGGACGATTCCCTTGTCGTGCGCGGCTTCGAGCGCCTCGGCGATCTGCCGCGCGATGTCGATCGTTTCGCCGAGAGGCACGGCCCCGCGCGCGAGCCGCTGCGCGAGGTCCTCGCCCGGCACCAGCTCCATCGCGAGGAAGTGCAGGCCGCCGGCCTCGTGCAGGCCGTAGATCCCCGCGATGTTCGGGTGGTTCAGCGAGGCCAGGACCCGGGCCTCGCGCTCGAACCGCGCCAGCCGCTCGGGATCGGAGGCGAAGGCGGCCGGCAGGAACTTGACCGCGACCTCGCGCCCGAGCGTCGTGTCGGCCGCCTTCCAGACCTCGCCCATGCCTCCCTCGCCGATCTTCTCGACGAGGCGGTAGTTCAGCAGCGTGGATCCCGGCGTCAGCGACATCCCGCGATGATAGGGAGGGCGATGCCCCGACGCTACCCTCCGGTCCGGGATGCGGCTTGATGCGACCGCCCGCTCCGGGTATCGTCCCGCCCGATGAATAGCAATCTAGGCATCCTGCTGACCGGCCTGTGCCTGGCGCTGACCGTCGCGTTGTTCGACATGACGCGGATCGATCTCCGCCTGCAGGACCGGTTCTACGACCCGGTCCGCGGCTGGCGCATCGATCGCGACGCGCGCCTGCCGAAGCTGATCTTCTACGAGATCCCCAAGGTGATCCTCGGGGTGATCATCGTCGTGCTGCTCGCCTGCATCGCGTCTCCGGCCGCACTCGCCGGGTACCTGCCGCTCTCCCGGCGCAACGCCGGCTTCCTGCTGACCTGCGTCGTCGTGGTTCCGATCACGGCCTGGTTCCTCAAGAAGATGACGGGGGTCTTCTACCCCTACAAGGTCGACCGCTACGGCGGGAAGCAGCCGTACCGCACGCTCCTGGAGTCGATCCCCCGGGTCGCGGGCCGGGAGCGGGGAAAGGGCTTCCCGGCGGCCCATTGCAGCGGCGCGTTCGCGCTCATGGCCCTCTTCTTCGTCATGCCGGGCCCCGCGCGCTGGGTCGGACTGGGGTTGGGGCTCGCGGCGGGATGGACCGTGGGGATCTACCAGATGCTCAAGGGTGCCCACTACCTGAGCCACACCGTGGTGACGATGTTCCTGGCCTGGATGATCATCCTGATCGTGTCCCGGGCGTTCGGGGTGGGCATCGCCGGCTAGCGGCCGCCGAAGCTCCGGGGGTCGCGCTCGCCGATCTGCTGGCGCCACATCGCGTAGTACAGGCCCCGCGCCGCCACCAGCTCCTCGTGCGTCCCCGCCTCGACGATCCGGCCCTTCTCGAGCACGTGGATCGTGTCGGCGTGGAGCACGGTCGAGAGGCGGTGGGCGATCATCACGACGATCAGGTCGCGCCGCTGCGAGATCTCGCGCAGCGTCTCGCCGATCTCCAGCTCCGTCAGCGAGTCGAGCGCGGAGGTGGCTTCGTCGAGAATCAGCAGGCGCGGCTGCCGGATCAGGGCCCGGGCGAGCGCGATGCGCTGCTTCTCGCCGCCCGAGAGCCGCATCCCGCCTTCCCCGAGCAGCGTGTCGAGTCCTGCCCCGGAGCGCTCGATCAGGGCCGCCGCCGAGGCGCGTCCGAGCACGTCGACCATCTCCGCCTCCGTCGCTTCGGGCGCGACGAAGAGCAGGTTTTCGCGGATCGTGCCGGCGAACAGCTGCGTGTCCTGCGTCACGATGCCGATCTGCCGGCGGAGCTGCCCCCAGCGGATCTCGGTGGACGGTACGCCGTTGACGAGGATGCGGCCCTCGACCGGGCGGTAGAGCCCGACCAGGAGCTTGACCAGCGTTGACTTTCCGGAGCCGGAGGGCCCCACGAACGCGACCGTGTCGCCGGCCCGTGCCACGAACGACAGGTCGTCGACCGCCGGCTGCGCCGCGGAGCGGTGGCGGAAGACGACGCCTTCGAAGCGCAGCTCCTCGAGCGGGCCGACCATGACCGGCTCCTCCGGCCGCTCGACGACGGGCCGCTTCATGAACGCGTCGAACGCGACGAGCGAGCCCTCCGCCTCGCGATAGAACAGGACCACGTTCCCCAGCTCCTGCAGCGGCATGAAGACCTGGACCGAGATGAACTGCATCGCGATCAGCTCCCCGGTCTGCAGGACGCGGTGGAAGATCAGCCAGAGCAGCGCAAACAGGATCGAGTGCTTGAGCAGGCTGAGCGCCACCCCCTGCAGGAAGCCGAGCGTCCGCACCCGCCGGACCTTCTGCATCTCGAGCCGGTAGATCGCCTCGGTGTGCGAGCGCAGGCGTCCGATCTCCTGGCGCGTCAGGCCGAGGCTCCGCACCAGCTCGATGTTGCGCAGCGACTCCGTGATCGCTCCCGCCATCCGGGCGGTCTCGCGCACGATGGAGCGCTGGAGCCGCTTGATGCGCCCGCTCATGAGGCCGGTCAGTCCGCCCAGCCCGAGCACGCCGATCAGGAAGACCGGGACGAGCGCCCAGTGCCGCGTCACCGCGAACCAGACGAGAAAGACGGTCCCGACCAGCGAGACGAACAGCACGTCGACCACGCTCGTGACGAAGCGCTCGGTGTCGGCACGGACCTTCTGGAGCAGGGACAGCGTCTCGCCGCTGCGCAGCTCCTCGTACTCCTGGTACGAGAGCCGGATCGCGTGCTGCAGGCCGTCGTTGAAGATCTGGAGACCGAAGCGCTGCACGAGGAGCCGCGTCACGTAGTCCGCGAAGGCGCGGGCGACTCGCGCGGCGATCGCGATCCCGATCGCGAGCGCGAGCAGGGCGAGCACGCCGCGGACCAGCTCGCCTTCGCTGCGCGAGCCGGGGTGTTCGACGTAGCGGTCGATGATCCGGCCGAAGATCAGCGGATCGAACAGGGACAGAGCCTTCGCCAGTCCGGCGAGCGCCAGGGCCAGCGCGACCCACCAGCGGTACGGCTCGAGGTAGCGCCAGATGATGCGCATCGTAGAGGTGCCTCGCCGGAGTCCGAGCCGCGCTTCTCGTCGACGCGTTGCGCGTGGGCTCATCATACCGCCCGGCCCGTCGACCGGAAGCCTGGAACGCGGTCCGGCAGGGGGTACCCCTTCCCTTTCGCCCCGCGCGCGGTATGCTCGCTCGTTCCGTCGGAACGGGCCCCCGTGCGAGCGAATCACCGGTCGGCCCCCCGGCGAACTCCGGAGGCGGACAGCGCGGAATGACCCGACGAAACGCAGTGTGGACGATCGTAGCCGCGTGGGCAATGCTCGTCGCCGTCCTGCTCCCGGTGCGGGAGGTCATGCCGCCCGACGAGGGGCGCTTCATCCAGCAGGCCCAGGAGATGCGGGACTCCGGCCGCTGGTTCGTCCCCACGATCGGCGAGATCCCGAACACCGACAAGCCGCCGATGCTGTTCTGGCTGGCCAACCTCGCCGCATTCTGGCAGCCGCGGATCGGCGAGGCGGCAGCGCGCGTCCCCTCGGCGCTCGGCGCGCTGGTCGTGCTGCTCCTGACCCTGCGCCTGGGCCGACGCCTTTGGGGCGCGCCCGAGGTCGGGCTCGCGGGCGCTCTCATGCTGGTGACCACCGGCGAGTTCCTCCATCGCGCGCAGTGGGTGTCGTGCGACATGCTGCTCGCGACGTTCGCCTGGCTCGCGCTCACGGCCTGGCGCGAGGGGCTCTTCGAGCCCGATGGTCTGCCGGGCGAGTCGGGCGCGTTCGACGGCCTGCGCCCGGGGACGAAGCTCGCGCTGGGATGGCTCGCGGCCAGCGCCGCCGTCCTGAGCAAGGGGCCGGTCGGCCTGCTCTGGCCGCTCTTCTGGGTCGCGAGCGAAGCCTGGGCCCGGCGCCGCTGGCGCCCGCTCCGGCGCCTGCTGCACCCCTTGGGGCTGGTGCTCTTCGTCGCTCCGCTCGCCGGATGGCTCGCGCTCTTCGCTGCCGGCGCCGGCTCGAAGAAGCTCCTCGAGGTCACGCTCGTCCAGACCTTCGTGCGTTACGTGGCGGCGTGGAACCTGGTCAAGCCGTGGCACTTCTTCCTGCAGCAGCTGCCGTTCGACCTGCTGCCATGGACCGTCTTCCTGCCCGGGCTGCTCGTCTACGCCTGGCGCCGGCGGCGTGCGCGCGGAAGCGGCCGACCCGACGCGGACGCCTTCCTCTGCTGTTCGGCCTTCCTCCTGCTCGGACTCCTCTTCTTCTCGATGTCCAGCGGGAAGCGCAATGCCTACCTGCTGCCGGCGCTGCCGGTCTTCGCGCTGCTGCTCGGGCGGGTCGCGCTGGACCTCCGCGCGCCCGACGAGCTCGGCCCGCGGTGGCGCCGAGTCGCCTACCTCGCCCTGGCCGGCTTCGGACTCGTCTTCGCCGCGGTGATCCCGGTCGTCCTGCTCGCCGGCCCCCCGCGCGGCGTGGCACCGCTCCTCGCCCGCGCCGGGCTCGACTGGCTGCCCGCGATCGCCGTCGGCGGGGCCGCGGCAACGGCCGGGGCGCTGGCCGCGTGGTGGCTGTCGGCGCGGCGCAACGACCCGGCGCGCGCACTCTACGTGGCGGCGGCCGGCGTCGCCGTGCTGCTCTTCGCGATCGGCACGTTCGGCGCGAGTGCCTGGTCGCGGTTCCAGGGACTCACCGGATTCGGAGCGGAGGTCGCCCGGATCGTCCCCCGCGAGGACCGGCTGGCCGTCGAGCGCAGGAAGTTCGAGCTGTTCCTCTACTACTCCGCGCGGCGCGGCACCGAGTGGGAGACCGAGGAGGAACTCGGGGAGGCGATCGCGAAGGACGGCTGCCGCTTCGTCCTGCTCTCCCGAAAGCGCTGGGAACGGCTTCGCACGGCGGGATCGCTCGACGGATGGAGCGAGCGGCTCGCCGACTACGTCGGGCACGAAGAGTTCGTGCTCGTCGGGGCGCCGGGGCGCGGGCCGTAACCTGCACCGCCCCCGCGCTCGCTCAGGTCATTCGCGCAGGAAATCCGAGGTCTCGAGCCACTGCCGGTCCGCGTAGTAGGAGAAGACCAGGCTTCCGCCCTTGATCGCATCGATGATCGGGCCGGCGAGCCGCCTCGAGACGGCCGGACAACCCCACGACCGGCCCAGGCGGCCGCGCGCGCGGGCGAACTCCTCGCTCACGTAGTCGGCACCGTGGAGCACGATCGCCCGCTCGAGCGCCCGGTCGTTGACGCCGGGCTCGAGCCCGAGCAGGCGCAACGAGTAACCGTTGCGGCCGGTGTAGGTCTCGCCCGTCAGGAACAGCCCGAGGCTCGTCTGCCGGCTCCCGGGCCGGTTCGAGAAGTACTGCGAGAGCAGCTCTCCCGTGCTCGAGCCGTGGGCGACCCGGTCGCTGAACAGCAGCCGGCGGTGGGCCAGGTCGAGGACCCACAGCCGCGGCTGCGACGACGGCAGGGTGTAGTCGATCAGGGTCAGGAGTTCGGAACGAACCTCGACGCCGCGCGCGCGTGCTTTCCGGGCGGCACGCAGGCCGAGCTGCAACACGTCCCGGCGGAGGCCCGGCGCTGCCTGGAGGAGCTGCTCCTCGAGGGACCCCGCGGATTCCGTTCCCGCCGCAGGAGAAAGGAGGGCGGACCCGAGCCCGCTGTCCGTTCCGTTCCCGGGCGACGCCTCGGCGAACGGGCCGGGCGCCGCAACCGCGGCCAGCGCAAAGAGGACGGCCAGCACCCGCCGCGCCGATCCGGGCCAGGTACTGCAATCACGAGCGGCCAACATCCCTCCGTGTGACCCGGATGGCGACGGTCGTCGTCCGGGGCGTGCAATGCGGCGGGGCCGCTCGGTGGGGTGGAACGCGCGCGGTGCCACGGAAGCCACCGGCGCGGGAGAATCTACAGCGTCCCGCGCCGGCCCGCACCTCGCCCGCCAGCCGGCCTCCAGGGGCCTCTCCGGCGGATCTCCCGGGGGCCGGGCCGTTCGAGTCGCGCGCCCGGGTCTCCCCTGCATGTTCGTTTTTTCTCCGCCGCGCGTTGAACGGGGTGAGGGGCAGAACGAACGAAGGGGGGAGAAATGAGGATGACGCGCCTGCTCGTCACGGCGGCTGCCGCCGTGACGCTCTCGGCGGGGTGGATCGTGCTGGCGACCACGCCGGTAGCCACCTCCATTCAGCCCGCGAGCGGGGTCGTCGACACCGAGACACCGATCGCGCTGACCGGACACGACTTCGTTCCCGGGATGCGGCTGGCGCTGGTCGCGGGGGGCGGGCACGAAGTCCTCCACCTGCCGCTCTCCGGCGTCATCAGCATCGCGCTCGCCGGCGACTTCGCCTTCGTGGCGACCGACCCCGATCTCGTCACGCTGGACCTCTCGCGGCCGGGGCCCCCTGCCGTCGTCGGGTCGACGCCGATCGGCGGCCGGCCGGGCTACCTCCGCGCCGCCGACCGCCGCGTCTTCGCCGGGGTCTACGGCGCCGGCGGTTTCTCGCGGTTGCGGATCTTCGACGCCGCCGACCCGTTGCTGCTGTCGCCGATCGGCGACCTCGCGTTCGACGCCCCCGTGACCCAGTTCGGGTATGCGTCCGGCTTCCTCTACCTCCCGTCCGCTGCCGACGGTTTCGACGTCGTCGACGTGCGGGATGCCGCCGCGCCGGTCATCGTGGCGTGCTTCCGGGAAGTTGGGTTCCAGGTGGCGGCGATCGAAGTCGTCGGGTTGCAGGCTTTCGTCGCCGGGACGTACAGGAGCATCGACGGCGCGCTCTACCCGTTCGTCGACATCTTCGACGTCTCCCTCCCGTTCGCGCCCCAGCGGGTCGCTTCGGCCAGCCTGCCGGGCACCGTGGGGCAACTGGCGCCGATCGCGCACGGCGTCCTGGTCAGCCACAGCCATGGGCTGTTCGCCGTCACCTACGATGGCCGCTATCCCACCAGGCAGGTGGCCCTCCGCCAGGGCGGCTCGACGCCGTCGTTCGTGACGACCGACGGCAACCAGGCGGCCTGGTACCACGGTGCGGTCGAACTGCTCGACATCACCGACCCGTTCGCGCCCGTCGTACGCGGGCGCTTTCCCGTCACGCCGGACGAGCCTCCCGTCGGCGCTCCGCTCGCCCTCCGGAACGGACTCGCCTACTGGGGGCTGAGCCGCGGCCTCGAGGTCTACGACGCCTGTGAACCCTACGCGGCGGCGCCGGTGCACGAGCGTGCGCACCGCTGGGGCCTCAGGGACGTCGACTTCACCGGCGACCGCGTTCACTTCCTCGACGACTCCGGGCAGCTGCACGTGACCGAGCTGATCGATCCCGCCGCTCCGCACGCGGTCGGCTCGACCCTGGACGTCAGCTTCGGGGATCGCGTGGCCGTCGACGGGGGCATGGCCTACGTCGCCGGACAGACCTGGTCCTGGTACGACCGGGGCGTGCTCTCGATCATCGACGAGGAGGCTTCCTTCGTGATGCCGGTCGTCGGCTCGGTGGGCCTCGCCGCGCCGCCCGCCGCCATCGACGCCGAGGGAGCCCTCGTCTACATCGGCGGCTGGTCCGCCCTCTGGGGCGGCTCGCTCGAGATCGTCGACGCCACGCGCCCTCGCGAACCGCTGCCGGCCGGGCGGCTCGACGGCCTCGCCCGGCCCAGAACGCTCACCGCGGCCGGCGGCGCACTCTATTACTTCGGCGACGACACGCTCACGCTCGTCGACGTCCGCGATCCGGCACGACCCGTCGTGGCCGGTACGCTGCCGGGCTTCGGCTGGCCGACCGACAGCGCACGCGTGGGGGACCTGCTCTTCGTGAGCGCGATCGTCCCGTGGACCGACGACGCCGGAACGCTCCGGGTGCTCGACATCTCGAGCCCCTTCTCCCCGGCCGTAGTCGCCGAGGTGCCGATCTCCGGCTTCCCGCTCGGCGTGGACGCCAGCGCGACGCAGGTCGTCGTCGCCACCGACCGGGAGGGCGTGCTCGTCTTCCGGCTCGACCTCGGGATGCCGCCGCGGTTGACCCAGTCCCTGGCCGACACCGGCGGATGGGTCGGCCTCTTCGACGGCTTCGCCAGCGTGCACCGCCCCGGGACCTGGACGATCTACCGGCTCAACCCGCCGGTCGAGAACACCTCTTCAGCTTCGGACACCTGCGGCAGCTCGATCATCCCGGCCGGGGTCCAGCGCGGCCTGTACGACGTGGTGACCACCTGCCCGCACGGCCACGCCTTCCGCTTCCGCGACGCCTACCGCGCCTGCATCCGGCACGAGTTCTCCGCCGGACTCGAAGCGGTTCCGCGGCCGGGGCTGCCGCTCCTCTGGCGCCTGGGCCTCGCCGGGGACGAGCACTTCTTCGTGCCGCGTCCGTCGCACGACGCGCGGCTGCTGCTCCCGCAGTTGCCGGCGAACCTCGACAAGCGGTACGAGATCGGGGGCGCACCCGGCACGCTCTCGATCGTGCTCGCGCTGACGCCCGGCCAGGGGACCGGAGTGGTGCACCTCGTCGGAAGCGATCGCGCCGCCCTCGAGTCGCTCTGGGCGACGATGTCGGCGACCGGCGGGATCGCGCTCCGCGCGCTCGACGACCGGCACTACGGCGACCTCCAGCTGTCGATCGGCGGCGGCGGCATCGCCGGTATCGACGGCAGGCCGCAACTCAGCTACGCCTACACCTTCAGCAAGGGGATCCTCGCGGCGGCCTCCGCCAGCGGGCCGGGCGTCGACCTCCTGTTCGAGGCCGAGGGGTTCGACGACATCCGATGCGCCACGCCCGCTACGGCCAGCTACGGCGCGGGACTGAAGCGGGCCTGTGAGACCAATCTGCGCGGGACTGCGGGGTGTGCCTGGTAGCCCTGCTGCCCCCGAACGGCGTGCTAGGGATTCAGGCGCCAGATCACTCCGTTCAGGATCCCGGCGAAGGTGACCCAGGCAAGGTACGGAACGAGCAGGACGCCTGCGAACTTCTCCAGCCGGTAGAAGGCGATCAGCGTCGCCAGGATCGCGCCCCACAGCACCACGATCTCGACGAACGCCCAGCCGGGCCGGCGCAGGCCGAAGAAGATGAAGGACCAGAGGACGTTGAGGCCGAGCTGGACCAGGAAGAGCGTGACGGCGTGGCGCACGCCGCGCTCTCCCCATCCCAGTCGCCAGACGCGCCACAGGGCGACGGCCATCAGCAGGTAGAGAACCGTCCAGACCGGGCCGAACAGCCCGTCGGGAGGATTCCACGACGGTTTCTGGAGGGTCTGGTACCAGTTCTGCACCGATGCTGCCGTGACGATCCCGCCCGCCACTGCTGCGGCCGTGCAGAGCACCGCGGACGCACCGAGGAGCAGATAGTCGTTCGGACGGCTCGGCATGGCTCTTCCCTCTCGTCGGCGGACTCAGGGCCCGACCTGTCCCTTCACCCCGAACAACTCCCTCGCCGCCGCGACCATCGCGTCGACGCCGGTCGTGATCGCCGGCTTCGCGTCCGGGGCGAAGAGCGACGAGTGGAGCCCGGGGACCGGCGTGCCGTCCCGGTGCGAGCGCTCGAGCGCGTCGGGAGCCGTGGCGCCGAGCTGCATCATGAGCGTCGGGACGCCGGCGCGCCCGTAGCGGCTGTAGTCCTCCGCGGCCATGATGCGGATCTCCTCGACGACGCGGGCGTCGCCCAGCGCCTTGCGCAGTGCCGCGTCGACCCTGGCCGCGAGCGCGGCGTCGTTGATCGTCACCGGGACCGAGTCGCTGATCGCGAACTCCGGCGGCTTCGGCGTCCCCGCCCCCTCGCACTCGGCCCGGGCGATCCGCTCGATGCCGGCGATCAGCCGGTCCCGCACCGCGTCGCTGTAGGCGCGCACCGTGAGCTGCAGGTGGGCGGTGTCGGGGATGATGTTGTGCTTCGTCCCGGCGTGAAACGAACCCACCGTCACGACCGCGGGCTGGAACGGGTCGTTCTCGCGCGACACGAGCGTCTGCAGGCTGACCACGATCTTGGCGGCGGTGACGATCGGATCCACGGCGGTGTCCGGCCGCGCCCCGTGGCCGCCGCGGCCGAAGACCGTGATGTCGACCGAGTCCGCGCTCGCGAGGACCGGCCCGGCGCGGATTCCCACCGTTCCGGCCGCGAGAAGGTCGTGGTCGTGGACGGCGAGCACGGCGTCGGGGCGCGGGAATCGCGTGAAGAGTCCGTCGGCGAGCATCGCCTCGGCGCCACCCCCGACCTCCTCCGCCGGCTGGCCGATCATCACGAGCGTGCCGTGCCACGACGAGCGGTCGCGCGCGAGCACGGTGGCCGCGCCGATCCACACCGTCATGTGCACGTCGTGCCCGCAGGCGTGCATGACGGGGACCGCTGCCCCGGCCGCGTTCCGGCCCGTGGCCTTGCTGGCGTAGGGGAGGCCGGTCTTCTCCTCGAGCGGCAGCGCGTCGAGCTCGGTGCGGAGAGCGATCGTCGGGCCGGTGCCGTTCTTCAGCACGCCGACCACGCCGACGCGGCCGACGCCCGTCGTCACCTCGAAGCCCAGCGTCTTCAGGCGCTCGGCCATCTTGGCGGCGGTCGCGGTCTCCTGGAACGAAAGCTCGGGATGAGCGTGCAGGTCGCGGTAGAGCGGTTCGAGGTCGGGCCACAGGGCCGCAGCGTCCGTCGGAGCCGCAGCGGGCGCTGCGGGCGCGGCGAGGATCAGGCCGAGGGCCAGGACGAGCGGGGCGCGGCGCATGCGGCGTCTCCTAGGGCTGCGGAGGATACCGGTACGCGACCGGCGGCGTCTGATCGGGGATCGGAAACCCGGCGCCGTCCCGGTACGCGCCGCACGAATAAGGCTCGGCTCGGGGCGGCAGCGGCTCCACGAACAGCGGCTCCACGAACCAGCGCCCGTCCTCGTTGCGCAGGGCGCGGCACATCAGCTCCGGCCGGCCGCGGTCGAGCGCCAGCCGGACCAGCGTGGCGTCCTGCAGCATGGGCAGGTCCCCGTCGCTGTCCCCCGCCGCCAGCACCGCGCGGAACGGCGGCGGCGCCACGCCCGCCTGCAGCTCCGGCGGGAGGCGAAAGACGGTCCGGTTGATGACGCACCGTTTCCCCTCGCCGTAGGGCATGCGCTCCGCGCCGTCCGCCCCGCACGGCACCAGTCCGGGGAGCAGCCGGCCCCTCGCGTCGGCCTCGAGCTGCGCCCCCAGCACGCGATCTCGCGGGATGCCCGCGTGGACCGCCGCGACTTCGACGAGCTGCTGCTGGGACCCGCTCACGATCCAGACGTCCACACCGCGCGACTGCAGCGTGCGCACGAGTTCCACCATCGGCGGCTGCAGCCGGATCCACGATGGCACCGTCCGCGTTCCCAACCGCACGGTGGCGCCCACCGGCTGCCGCAGGCCCCAGCGCCACGCGGCTTCTGCAGCGGCTCGCACCTGCCCGGGCGTCTGGCCCCGCCAGAGCCGCGCGCTGAACAGGTAGGTCCGCCGGACGCTGGGCGTGTCCGGTGCCCCGAAGGCGGGCGTGCCGTCCGGGAGCGCGCCCTCCAGGGCGATGGCCAGGATGGCGTCGGTGCAATCCGGGTGCGCCGCGGTGGCAAGCGGCCGGTCCGGTGCGCCGGCGTCCCGGCACGCCCCCTCGAGCAGCGCCACGGCCGCCGGGGACAGGGCGGGATCCGCCGCAGCCCAGGACGCGGGCGCCAGCAGGCCATCGTTGGCCAGCGCGTGGAACAGCGCGAGGTCTCCCACGTCCTGGCGCACCATCGTGTTGTCCCAGTCCAGGGTGGCGACGGGGGGGCGTTGCGCGTCGTAGCCCGGGGCACCGCGCCCGTGATCCCGTACCAGCTGCTGCACGGCCGCGCGCGTGGGGACGGAGAACCCCACCGCCGGGGCTACGCCCCCGGTGGCCGCGGACCGCGCGCAGCCCTGCGCCAGCGCCAGCGGGACCAGCAGCCAGTCCCAGGACGACGGATTCCCGGCGCAGTGCGGGCGCCCGCGCGACGGGCCGCACGGCGGCGCGAGGTGCCCTACCGGCGCTTGAAGATGCCGACCGCACGGGCGCTGCCGCAGTCGATCCGGAGGACCTCGTTCTCGCCGACGCCGCACTTCCCCGCCGGAACCGCGTAATCGCCCTGTCCCCCGCTCGATCGTACGAGGGTGAGCCGGGTTCCGTCGCGAGGATCGACCAGCGGGCTCCGGCAGCCCATCCCGGGAGTCGGCTCGGTCCGGGCACCTCCATCGTGCTCACCGACCAGGAAGTGGTCGGGGAGATCGTCGGCAACTCGCAGGGGGGCGATCGCCGGAGGGCGGCGGCGGGGTGGCGACACCCTGCCGCCTCTCGTCTCTGCCCGGTCCTTCGCCGGTGCGCCGACTGCATCACGGGCAGGGATGGCCGTTCGGGCGATCGACCCCCGCGCCGTCCCCGAGCGGCTCCTCGCCGCCGGCACCGACGCCCGCAACCAGCCAGTAGAACGCCTCCCCCGCCGCGGGGAACAGGGCGTCGTCCTGGTCGGTCACCGTCAACCCGCAGAACCGGCCCGCGTACGGGTTCGACCCGGGCTCCTGCGTGTACTCGCCGGTGGCGCGCAGGACGGCGAGCGAGCCCCGGTAGAGGTTGAACGAGGTGTAGGCCGGGTCGTCCTGCCAGCGGACGCGCGGGTCGGTGATGTCGACGAAGAGCACGAGCCCGTCGTCGAGGTCGCACTCGTCGCCCTGCAGGTCCTGATCGGCATCGTGCTGCGACTCGTTCCGCACCGCCGCGCAGTTGTCGCACGCTCCGGGGAAGCCGTCGAGATCGGCATCGGCCGTTCCGTCCCGGTCGTCCGTGACGCCGTTGCAGTCGTTGTCCCGTCCGTCGCAGGCCTCGGCAGCGCCGGGAAAGGAGGAGGAGTCGCCGTCATCGCAGTCGCGGCAGCGCGACGCGCCGTCGTGATCGCCGTCGACGCAGCCGCACCCGACGATGCCCATCAGGACGCGCAGGGCTCCGCTCTGCTCGCGCGACGCCACCCCGTACCGGAGGCCGGTCCAGGCGAGGCTGGCGTTGTCGCGGGTCGCCCCGCCCGACGAGACCGGGATCGCGGGGGATACCGGCAGTCCGCCGGCGTCGACCAGCTGGAAGTAGATCTTCCGGCTGACCCCTTCGCGGGCATCGCTCCACGCGGCGGCGAACTCCTCTCCGCTCGACTCGATGTCCGGGTTGATCGACACGGCGTCCGAGAGGCGCAGCTCGGGGCCCTGCCTGGTCCCGGCGGGATCGAGCACTGCGAAGTGGGCGCGGTGGCCGCCGACCCGGTCGTCGTACCAGACGACGCCGAACCGCGTCCCCGACCAGGCCAGCCTCGGGTTCGCCGCCGTGGACGAGGTGTTCGTGGTCACCCCGACCGGCGGGCCAACGAGGTCCCCCGTCGCCGAGATGCGCTGGAAGAAGACCTGTGCCGCGGCGCCCTCGGACCCGCTCCAGACGACGGCGTACTCGGCCCCGGTCCAGGCGATCGCGGCGCGATTCGGCCAGGCGATGTTGGTCGAGACGGTCGCGACGGGAGACGTGCGGTGTCCGTCGAGGTCGAGCGTCGTGAAGACCACCCCTCCCTGCTCGCCGGACCACACCACCCCGAACTGCCGGCCGTCCCACGCGATGTCGGGCCACGCGGAGATCTCCTCGTCCCGGCTCAGCGGGACGTCCGCCAGCTGCTTCTCTCCTGATGCGCCGATCCTCGAGAAGTAGATCTCGAGTTCGCCGTCGCGGGAGTCGGCCCAGACGACGCCGTACGCCGAGCCGGTGAAGGCGAGCGCCGGGTCCTTCGCGATGCCGGAACTGCTCGACACCGGAATTTCGGCGCTCACTCGCGCCCCGGAGGCGTCGCCAAGGGCGAAGAAGACGGCGTCGTTCCCGCCGGAGGGATGGCCCGACCAGACCGACGCGAAGCCGCTGCCGTTCCAGGCCGTCCTGGGCCAGCTCCCGGGGGAGAAGCCCGCGGTGCTGCTGATGACCTGTTCGCTGCCGATGGGCTCGGGCGGATCGCAGGTCCGATCGCACCCGGGCGAATCGTCGCTCTGCCCGTCGCAGTCGTTGTCGAAGCCGTCGCACGATTCGACCGCGCCCGGGAAGATGGACGGCGACGCATCGTTGCAGTCGAGGGCGGGGAACGGACAGTCGACCGAAGCCGGGTTTCCGTACCCGTCTCCGTCCCCGTCGATGCACTCCGTGACGGCAACGGATGGGCCGCACAGGACCAGACCGACGAGAACGACGATGGACCGCATGGTCACCCCCCCTGGGCGCTTCAGCCTACTCCCCTCCGGGCCGCCGGTGGAAGCACCCCGTCTCCAGCCCGGAGCAGCCGCTCACGCTTGACCGCGCTACACTCCGGCCAGCACCCGGGGAGGTGGAGCACCGATGACGCGAGAGGACGATCTCAGGGAAGACTCCGGAAGGCTCGAGGCCGCGTTCTTCGCCGGGGAAAACGCCATGCTCCTCCAGCAGCTGCGGCTGAGAACGGACGAGGAGCGGCTGCGGGAGCAGCTTCGAGAGGTCGTGAAGATCAAGCACGAGCGGTTTCTCGATCGCCTCGTCGCCCTCGGGGTGCGCCCCGAGACGGCCCTGGCGCTCACCCTGATCCCCCTGCTGTTCGTCGCCTGGGCCGACGGCCAGCTGGACGACCGCGAGCGGAAGGCGTTGCTCGACGCCGCGCAGCAGCGCGGCGCGGCGATCTCGCCGATCGCGCAGCAGCTCCTGCAGAACGGCCTGGCTCGGCCGCCCGAGCCGCGCCTCTTCTCGACCTGGAAGGCCTACGTGCGCCGCCTCTGGGGCTGCTTCACTGCGGACGAGCGCTGGCAGATGCGTCAGAACATCCTGCGATCCTCCCGCGAGGTCGCGGAGGCCGCGGGCGGTTTCCTCGGCCTGACGTCGAAGATCTCCGACGAGGAGCGGAAGGTTCTCCAGGAGATCGAAGCGCTGCTGGACTAGGGAATGAGGAGCCGGTCGCGCGGGGGCCCCGCGTCGCGGCGCGGTCGCCGGTGCCGGGCGCGGTCACTCCAGGACGCGGAAGCCGGCCGACCAGGAGACCCCTTCCTCGCAGACCATCGTGGTCAGCATGCGCTGGGCGCCGCCCGTCGCCCCTTTCTGCGCGCTGCGCAGGAACGTCCGGGTCCAGCACTTCGCGGACTTCGTCGGGCCGCTCGAGACCGGCGGCCTCGCCGTGGTGACCATCTCCTCGTCCTGAGTCCGGGAGTAGCCGTTCGCCTGGGCGATCCCGTAGACCCGCTCGCGGATGTCCTTGGGCGTGAGATCCGGCACCGGTGCCATCCGGTACCAGACGTACGTGTCCTTGATCGCGACGAACTGGAACGGGTTCTCCGGGTGGGCCGTGTTCCACCCGGTGATGGCGTCGTCGAGCCACGCCGGAATCGAGGCCGCGCGGACCGGGGTCGCTCCGGCCAGGACGAGCGCGGCGAAAACAGCGCACACCGCGACGCCGGCCAGCAGGGGTTTGCGTGTCATGAGCGCCTCCTCAGGGGCGGGCATTCCTGCGACCGAAGATTGTCTCGGGGGCGCGCCGGCGCAACCGGCCGGAGCGCGCCGCGACCGCTTCCGCCCGGTGTTTCAGCGCTTTGCACGCGGAAGGAGCGGGCGTCCGGCGGGGGCGCTGACCTGCCCGCCCTCCGATGTTAGTCTCGCCGCGTCGCCGTCGTGCGGTCGATCGCTTCGCTCGCCCGCGAGCGCACCAGGAGGGAGTGACGTGGCGGAGACCACGAGGATCGTGATCCTGGGTGGGGGCTTTGGCGGCGTGTACACCGCCTCGGCGCTCGAGAAACTGCTGCGCGGGCGCGGGCACGGCCGGTTCGAGATCGCGCTGGTCTCGAAGGAGAACTACATCACGTTCCAGCCGATGCTCCCCGAGGTCATCTCGGGCTCGGTGGACCTGCTCCACGTGATCAGCCCGATCCGCCGGCTCGCGAAGCGGACGCGGCTCTACACGCGCGAGGTCGAGGCGATCGACCTCGAGCAGAAGACCGTCCGCCTCGCCCCGGGGCACCGCCCGCGCCCGCTCGAGATCCCGTTCGACCACCTCGTCATCGCGCTCGGCAACCGGCTCGACGGCTCGCGCATTCCCGGCGTCCCCGAGCACGCGATCCCGTTCAAGTACCTCGGCGACGCCTTGCGCCTGCGCAACCATGTCGTGCGGCAGCTCGAGGAGGCCTCCGCCGAGCCCGACCCCGGAGTCCGAAGGCGGCTCCTCACCTTCGTCGTCGCCGGGGGCGGCTTCTCGGGAGTCGAGTGCATGGCCGAGCTGCAGGACTTCCTGCACGACGCGGTGAAGGCGTACCACGACATCGACGCCGCGGAGATCAGGCTGATCCTGCTTCAGCGCGGCGACCGCATCCTCCCGGAGGTGAAGGAGACGCTCGGCCGCTACGCCGAGCGGATTCTCCGCGGGCGCGGCGTGGACGTCCGGCTCGAGGCCGGCTTGAAGTCGATGTCCGCGTCCAGCGTGACGATCGAGCACACGAAGACGAAGGCCACCGAGACGATCGCCGCGGCGACGTGCGTGGCGACGGTCCCCTCGGGTCCGCACCCGCTGCTCGCCAGCCTGAAGATCGCCGAGAAGGGCCGCATCCCGGTGAACGAGTTCCTGGAGTCGTCGATGGCCGGCGTGTGGGCGCTGGGGGACTGCGCCACGGTGAGGCTCGCGGACGGCTCGACCTCGCCGCCCACCGCGCAGCACGCGCTGCGCCAGGCGCGGGTCTGCGCGACGAACATCCTCGCGTCCGTGCGCGGCGGGAAGCCGACTCCGTTCACGTTCACGGGCCTGGCGAAGATGGGCTCGCTCGGCCGCCGGAACGCGGTCGTCGAGATTCTCGGGATCAGGATGACCGGGCTCCTGGCGTGGATGATGTGGCGCTTCGTCTACGTCTCGAAGTTCCCGGGCTTCGACCGGCAGGTCCGCCTGGCCTTCGACTTCCTGCTCGACGCGTTCCTGCCGCGCGACATCACGCAGCTCCGCGTGTTCCCCGACACGGCAGTCCACCGGGAGCACTTCGAGCCCGGCGAGATGGCGTTCGAAGCCGGCGACTTCGGGGACAAGGTCTATTTCCTCGTCGACGGCGAGCTGTCCGTGCTGAAGGACGGCAAGGTCGTGGCGACGCTGCGCAAGGGCGACGTCGCCGGCGAGGCGGCGCTTCTCTCGAACGCGCCTCGCAACGCCACGCTGCGCGCGGAGACGGCGGTCTCCGTCGTTGCCGTGTCGCGCGATGCGTTCGAGCAGATCATCCGGCACGTGCCGGGCGTCGGGCCGGAGATGCTGCGGATCATGGAGCAGCGGAAGGGCCCGCCGCCGCCGGCCTGATCGGCCGGTGACGGCCGCCCGGAGAACCGGACGGCCCCCCGGGAGCGGGACAGCGGGGCCCTCATAGGATTTTCCCGGAATCCGGCGTACCTTTCCGGCAATTCGCGAGGGGTCCCCCATGTTCCGGATGGCACGGCTCGTCCTGGTTCCGATGCTCGTCTGCGCTGCCTGTGTTCTTGTGTCCGCCGCCGGAGAGTCCGCCGCTGACCTCCCCCCGAACCTCCACTGGTGGGTCGTCCAGCACACCGAGAACGGCCAGCGGGCCGATTTCTTCGTCGTTCTCAAGGGGCAGGCGGACGTTTCCCCCGCCCGCGCGCTCCCCGACAAGAAGGACAAGGGACGCTTCGTGTTCTCGGCCCTCACGCAGGCCGCGGAGTCGGCGCAGGGCCCGCTGCGCGCGTGGCTCGACGCGCGCGGGGTCAGGTACCAGCCGTTCTGGATCGTGAACGCCATCCTGGTCCAGGGCGGCGATCGCGCGCTGGCGATCGAGGCCGCGCGCCGGCCGGAGGTGGCCCGCGTCGAAGGCAATCCGGTCATCCGGAACCTCCTCCCGCGGCCGGGAGCGATCGAGGACCTGGGCGGGTCCGCGCCGCCGGTGCCCGCGAGCCCCGCCCTGGCGCCCGATTCCGTCGAGTGGAACATCAGCAAGGTGAACGCCCCCGCGGTGTGGAGCCAGGGATTCCGCGGCGAAGGGGTCGTCGTGGGCGGCCAGGACACCGGATACCGCTGGACCCACAACGCGCTGAAGAGCAAGTACCGCGGCTGGAACGGCACGACCGCCGACCACAACTACAGCTGGCACGACGCGATTCACACCGGCGGAGGCAGCTGCGGCGCCGATTCCCCGTTCCCCTGCGACGACTACGGCCACGGCACGCACACGATGGGAACGGTCCTCGGCGACGACGGAGGCTCGAACCAGGTGGGCATGGCGCCCCAGGCGAAGTGGATCGGATGCCGCAACATGGACGGCGGCGCCGGCACCCCCGCCACCTACCTCGAGTGCTTCCAGTTCTTCCTCGCGCCGACCCGGCTCGACGGCTCGAGTCCCGACCCGACGAAGTCCCCGGACGTGACCAACAATTCGTGGGGCTGCCCCGTGTCCGAGGGCTGCTCGTGGGACACGCTGCAGACGGCCGTCGACAACCAGGAGGCCGCCGGGATCATGACCGTCGCGTCGGCGGGCAACTCGGGATCGAGCTGCAACACCGTCACCGATCCGCCCGCGCTCTACCGTTCGGCCTACACGGTGGGATCCACCACCAGCTCGGACTCGATGTCGTACTTCAGCAGCCGCGGCTACGCGACCGGGACCAACGCGATGAAGCCCGAGATCGTGGCCCCGGGCTCGGGGGTGCGCTCGTCGTACTACACGAGCGACTCGGCGTACACGACGATGGACGGGACCAGCATGGCCGGGCCGCACGTGGCCGGCGCGGTGGCCCTGCTCTGGTCGGCGCACTCCTGCTTCCTGAACCGCCAGGACGACACGCAGACCGCCCTGAGCGCGGCCGCCCTCGACCTTCCCGGGATCGTGGAGAGTTGCGGCGGCGATTACGTCACGGGCCCGAACAACACCTGGGGCAACGGGCGCCTGAACATCCTCGCGGCGGTGAACGCGGGATGCCTCTGCACCGTCCCGGGCGTTCCTGCGATCGACGCGGCCACGGTGCCGGGGGACAACCAGGTCACGGTGAGCTGGACCCCGGGCTCGCCGGCCGGCGATACCTACCGGATCTACCGTTCCACCGGCGCCTGTCCCGGTGGCGCCTTCACGCTGGTGCGGTCCGGCCAGGCCGCTTCCCCCTGGACGGACACCGGCGTCAGCGGCGGAATCACGTACGCCTACAAGGTGGCGGCCCAGGACTCCACGGGAGGCTGCGAGTCCGCGCCGTCCGGGTGCGTCTCGGCCACCGCGACGGGCCCGTGCACGCTGGCGCCCGGCTTCGCCGGCCTGTCGTCCGTCTCGAACGCGGCGCAGTCGACCTGCGCCCTGACCCTCTCGTGGACCGCGGCGACGGCGAGTTGTTCCGGGCCGGTGCGCTACCGGATCTACCGTTCCACGACGAGCCCGGTTGCTCTCGTGCCGGCAAACCAGGTCGCGTCCGGCGTCGAGGGCACGACCTACGTGGACGCCACGGACCTGGTGAGCGGGACGACCTACTACTACGTCGTGCGGGCGTTCGACCTGTCGAACGGCGTCGAGGATGCGAACGTCGTGGAGCGGGCCGGGGCTCCCACCGGCCCGGTCTCGACGCAGACGCTGACCGAGCTGTTCGAAGGTGCGGGCGGGTTCGACCTGCCGGGGTGGAGCACCGCCACCCTGAGCGGCCCGGTGAACTGGGCCTGGTCCGACACCTACTCGCAGTCTCCGACCCATTCGTGGTACGCACGGGACGCCGGCAGCGCCGGGGACAAGGTGCTGGTCAGCCCCCCGGTGGGGGTCCAGTCCAACAGCCGGCTGTCCTTCTACCACGGCTTCCGGTTCGAGGGGACGACCTCGTCGTGCAAGGACGGCGGCACGCTGGAATACGCGGTCGGACCTGGATACGCCACCTGGACCGTCGTGCCGGAGGCGTGGTTCACCGCCAACGGATTCAACGGCACCGTGAGCTCGTGCTGCGGCAATCCCCTGGCCGGCAAGCGGGCGTGGTGCGTATCGAACAGCTCCGCGCAGCCGGTCACCCTCGACCTGGGCGCGCTCGACGGGAAGTCGGTCAGGCTGCGCTGGCACGAGGGCGAAGACAGCAGCGGTTCCTCGGCCGGGTGGTACGTGGATTCCGTCGTGATCAGCGATGCCGCCGTGGGCGCGACGTGCGCCACGGGAAGCGCTCCGCCGCCGCCCGTCGCGGACAGCGCGCTGTTCACGCGCGCCGGCGCGGACCTGCTGAGCGTGAGCTACGACGCCGCGACCTGCAGCGCGCAGAAGGTGATCGTCCTGTACAACGCCCTCGGCACGTGGGACGGGTACGCCGGATGCGCCCAACCGGACGGCGGGAACAGCGGTTCCACGATGGTGGACAGCGCGGGCCAGGTGAACGTCTGGTACAACCTGGTCTGGACGAGCGGAGGCACGGCAGGGCATCCGGGATTCGCGTCGAGCGGGGCCCGGACCTGGAACGTGGGGACGCTCTGCGGCATGAGCGCGGACGATCACGGCAGGGCCGCGTGCCCGTGAGCGGACGCGGTGCGGGAGGTCGAGGGGCAAGGCGCGCGGGGTCTGCCCGGGTGCTGCACGCCGCCCCACTCCGCATCTGACTGGAGGATGCCTCCCGCGCCGGGGCGCCGCTCCATCCCCGTTCCTGGCGCACGTCCTGCCTGTTCGAGAATTGAACAGCTCGTTCCGAGACCGTGAGCCTCGGGACGCTGATCGTCCTCGGGCTGCCGGCTGCCAGGCGGACTCCCCCTCGAACTCGAACGTAACTCGCGGACCGAGAAGACCGTGACCGCGGTCGCGTCGCGGGCGCGGCGTTGGCCCGCCTCTTGCTTAACAGGTCGTCACCGCGCAGTCGGGCGCGGTGCACGCACGAGATCCGCAGGTGAGGAGAGTCCCGCGAGAGGGACAGGCGGAGACCCCGCCGGAGGAGAGCCAGATGAGCCGCAAGCTGCAGGTAACCGAGCTCGAGAAGCGCGTCGCCCCGACCGTCTTCACCACGATCGGGCAGTTGCTGTCGATGCTGCCGCAGGACTCCACGCTCCCGGCGAACATGAAGGCCGTGGGCAACCTGTCGCCCGACCAGAGGATCGCGGTTTCGGATTCGCTCTGGCAGGCGCTCCAGCAGGGCGCGAAGCGCCGGTAGTCGGTTTTCCTGCGCATGATGAGAGGCGCGGCACTCGGCCGCGCCTCCTTTTTTTCATCGCGGGGCTCCGGGCACGGCGGCCCGGATTCGGTGTCGCGCCGCGAACGCCCGGGTCGAAGGCGAGCCTGGTCGCTCCGGCGACGGTGCCGCGGTGCTGACACTCGCGGCTTGCAGGCGGCCGCAGGGCGTGCGGCTACTTCTTCCCCTGGCCGGCACTCCCGGTGAGCCCCTTGTTGACCAGCACGCTGACCTCCACTCGGCGATTCTGCGCGCGTCCCTCCTCGGTGTTCTCGTCCGCGACCGACTTCGTGGACCCGTAGCCCATGGGGGTCGTGATCCGCCGCAGCGGGATGTCGTGCTTGACCGCCAGGTACTGGACGACGGCGTTGGCGCGGCGCTGGCTGAGCTCGAGGTTCTTGTCGAAGTCTCCGGTGGAATCGGTAAAGCCCTGCACCTCGATCGTGTAGTTCTTCGCGCCGGGCGCGCTCGCGGCGAGTTCGTCGAGGGATGCCTTGGCTTCCGGCGAAAGATCGGCCTTGTTCACGGCGAAGTACACGGTGGCGGTCTTCAGCACGTCGTAGTCGTCGAGGGCCGAGATCCGCTGGTCGGTCGAGGCGATATCGCGCAGCGCCTGGTCGGTCTTGTCCGCGAGCGGATCGGTCATCGTGTAGGACGTCACCGCCGCCTTGTAGTCCGACTTCTTGAACCGGATTCCCCGGGCCACCAGCCGGCCCTCGGCATCGCCCGTACCCTTGACGGTCACGATCAGGCCCGGGACGAGGGCCGTGACGTCGAACTCCTTGCCGGGCTTGTCGTCCGTCGCCTTGGTCTTGATGGTGGTGGTGTCGGTCAGGAGGACGACCGTATCCGCTCGCGTGCTCTCGCGCAGCACGAGCGTCTCTCCGTCGCGGGTGACGATCACTCCCTTCAGCTCGAGGGCTTCGCCGGCACTCACGGCGCGCTTCTGGCCCGGCTCGGACGCACCGTATGCGCTGCCCGAGAGCAGCACCCCGACGACCAGGACCGACCCGAGGGCCACCACGCGCCACATCTTCATGCCCGGGACTCTCTTGCTCATGCTCCGCCTCCCTGTCATTTCTGCAATCGGTGTCGTGTGTCAGCGAGTTAGTCAGAGCGCCCTTCGCGCTCCGAGGCGCATTCTTGCAGAGTCTTGTCACTCCTCGCCAGAGGTCGAGCCTGTGCTCTCCCCGGGAAGCCCCATGCCGTCGGAGGACGGCCGCATCAGGGACGCTCGCACGGAGCGCGCCCCGAGTGCGAAACGACGAAGTTCCGACCCGTCGGCAACGCCTCGCAGGCCCGTGCGCGGGCCCGGAGGGGGCCGCCTGTTGCGATCCGGGATCGCCGGCCTGCTGGGCCACAACCGTTGCGTCTCAGCGCGGTTCTCTCGTCGATCGAAGAGCGGAAGAGGGCGCTTCGGTTACGTGACACTGGCCCGGATCACGCTCTCAGGTCAACGCTGCTGACCTTCCGGCCACTGGATGAAGGCGCCGTTGCTGAAGAAGATGTCGGCGTCGAAATTCTGCGTCGGGCCGCCGGTGCCGACGAGCCCGTCGTTGGCGTTGCCCTTGGCGTAGGACTGGATCGTGTACTCGGAGCCGTCGGCGCACTCGTACTGCATCAGACCGCTCCAGCCGTCCTTCGCCGGGCTCTCTTGATGTAGACCGGCTCGATGCTCAACCCGCCGCTGCTGCCGTCGACGGGGCCGGAGTAGACCGGGTAGAAGTTGAAGTCGATCGAGTAGCTCTCGACCGCGGTCCCGATCGAGCGCATGTCGGCCATCGTCCGCTTCTGCTTGCCGCGGTCGATCGCGTTGAGCAGGTTCGGGATCGCGATGGCGGCGATGATGCCGATGATGGCGACCACGATGAGAAGCTCAATCAGGGTGAAACCACGATCGCTCTTCATGCTTTTCAGCTCCGCTTGGCTCCGCCCTCTTCGGTACGAAGCCGCTGTGAGAGTACTCCCTTCCCGGCGGCGCCGCAGATCCGCGAGGGACCCCTCTCTTCCGGTCCCGCCTGAGACATCGTCGAAGAGGGAGCTCGATTCCACATTCCGCACTTCTCCGCTTCGTGTCGGGCGGGTTCACGAGCGGGTGCAGTGTGCCAGCGGGCCTTGGAGCGCACTCAGGGCTTCCAAGTCCCGTCCGTGCAGCGACCCGTCATCCGCCGCGCATTGGTTGAGGCGGGAATCTCCTCGGCGGCTTCCGTGGCGTCGGGCGACCGCGGTCTCGAGCGCTCGCTGCCCGCATGCTGGACCGCTTCGGCGAAAGGCGTTGTGGAGAGGCCCACCGGGGGTTGCGCGACATTACTCGCCCTGCTTGCCGGTAATGAGCCCACTCGCCATGGCGCCCGGCGTACATTGCTCCCGTCACCGACCTCCCCCGGCCGGTGTCCGTCTCGGAGGGGGAGATGGGCAGGCTCGAAGACCTCGGGCTAGCTCGGGAGGACGGCGGCGCGTTCCGCGCCGGCGTTCGTCTGTGGAAGCCCTTCTATCGTGAGCTGCGACGCGGCTTCCGCCCGTGCGTTCGTCCTGCCCCGACCCGTGGAGGTCCGACCATGAGTGCCCGCCTGTGCATCCTCGCCCTCTTCGCGAGTTCCGTGTCCCTGGCGGCCGCGCCGCCGCAGCTGCCGGCCGGCGCGCCGTCGTCATGGTGGACGAAGGTGGAGGCCGCGATCCGTGACAGCGAGTACCACGTGACGTGGCAGGATCGCACTGCGCTCGCGGATCTCGACGGCGCGTGGCAGGCACCGAACCGCGCGCACGGCTTCCGGACCTACTTCACGCCCGAAGGCATCCGCGTCGTCCCGCGGCGCACCGACGCTCCAGGCTGGGAGTGGGCGCTCGCCCTCGCGCACTTCGGCCGTGGGGACCTGCGGTGCACGTTCGGCCCGGCGCGTCTCGTGCCGCGGGAGGAGCGCATCGAGTACCTGCGGGGCGACGTCACCGAGTGGTACGTCAACTCGCCGCGCGGTCTGGAGCAGGGCTTCGACCTGGCGCGGCCGCCCGAGGAGGCGGGGTGTTCCCCCGAGTCCGGGTCGGGCGCCGGCGACGCGTCCGCCGTAAGCCTCGACCTCGTCCTGTCGGGCGACCTCGTCCCCGCGATCGCCGGCGACGGGCAGGCGATCGACTTCCGCTCGCCCGAGCACGGGGTCGTCCTGCACTACGCCGCGCTGGTCGTGACCGACGCCGGCGGCAGGCGGCTGCCGGCGCGGATGGAGGGCTACGCGCGCGCGGGCGAGCGCGGCATTCGGATCCTTTTCGACGACGCGGACGCCGTGTACCCCGTGACCGTGGACCCGCTGGCCACAACCCCGGCGTGGACGGTCTACGGCGGCGCGGCCGGGGCCCTGTTCGGCATGTCGCTCGGGACAGCGGGAGACGTGAACGGCGACGGCTACTCCGACGTCATCGTCGGCGCGCCGGAGTTCGACACTGGCCACGATCACGCTGGCCGGGCGTACGTCTTTGCCGGCTCGGCGAGCGGGCTCTCGATCGAGCCCTACTGGCAGACGGAGGGCCTGAACGAGGACTCGCTGCTGGGCGAGTCGGTCGGCACCGCCGGCGACGTGAACCGCGACGGCTACTCGGACGTCATCATCGGAGAGCCCGGGCGCAGGCTGGGGGTGTACAACGAGGGGCAGGCGCTCGTGTACTACGGATCGCCAGCGGTTCCTTCGGCCTTGCACGTGCTTACCTCCACCGACCTCTCCCAGGCCGAGAGGTTCGGCTACCGCGTCTCCGCGGCCGGCGACGTCGACGGCGACGGCTACGGCGACGTGCTCGTCGGCGACTCGCCCAGCTTCGGCTACACGGGCGGCAACAACCGCGCGTTCCTGTTCCGCGGGTCCGCCACCGGGATCGTCCGACCCGCCTCGTGGGTCGTCGAGAGCGACCAGGCCAGCGACGGCTACGGCAGGGTCGCGACCGCGGGCGACGTCAACGGCGACGGCTACTCGGACATCCTCGTCGGGGCCCCGAGTTACGTCCACGATGGAACGGCCAACGAGGGGGCCGTGTTCGCGTACTACGGCTCCGCGTCGGGACCGTCGACCGTCCCGAACTGGAGCGCCTACAGTCACGATCCGGTGACGCTGTTCGCATACGGTCCCTCGACCGCGGGGGACGTCAACGGCGATGGCTACGCCGACGTGATCATCGGGGACGCCTACGCCGGGAGCAGCGGCCGCGCGTGGGTCTACTACGGGTCGAGCGCCGGTCTCTCGACGACGGCCGGCTGGCAGGTCGACGCACTCGAGCCGGGCACCACCTGGTTCGGATACGCCGTCGGAACCGCCGGAGACGTCAACGGCGACGGCTACGCCGACGTGATCGTCAGCGACTACTCCGCCACCACCGGCGACCTCTCCTTCAACGGGGCGGTGTACGTCTTCAACGGCTCGCCCACGGGCCCGAGCCTCACGCCGACCTCGATCCTCGAGGGCGATTCCAACCTCGCCTACATCGGAGTAGCAGTCGGCCCCGCCGGCGACGTCAACGGGGACGGCTTCGCGGATGTGATCGTCGGCGCGCCCTACTACGAGAACACCGCGTGGAACGAGGGGATGGCGTCGGTCTACCTCGGATCCCCGTCGGGCTTGAAGAGCTCGGGCTGGTCCGTCACGGGGAAGCAGTCGGGCGCGGGCTTCGGCTTCGTGGTGGCGGGCGTGGGCGACGTGAACGGCGACGGTTACAGCGACGTCGCGGTCACGGCCAACAAGTACGACGCGGGCCAGTCCGACGAGGGTCGCGTGCTGGTGTTCCACGGTGGCGCTGCGGGACTGCGCACGACGGCGTCGTGGTCCGGCGAGGGGGACCAGGCGTCTGCATGCTACGGGTGCGCAGTCGGCGCGGCCGGCGACGTCAACGGCGACGGCTATGGCGACCTCGTGGTCGGCGTGCCGTTCTACGACGGCGCAACGTACACGAATGAGGGACGGGTGCTCCTCTACCACGGTTCGCACTCGGGCCTCGCGACCGGTGCCGCCTGGAGCCGCACGGGCGGCCAGGCCGGCATGGGTTACGGCAACGCCGTCGGCACGGCCGGTGACGTGAACGGCGACGGCTACGCGGACGTCGTCATCGGCGCTGACCTGTACGACAACGGCGTGTACACGGACGCGGGCCGCGCTTTCGTGCACCACGGCTCGATCTCGGGGCTCGGTGCCTCGCCGGCGTGGATGACCGACGTCAAGCAGGTCGGGGCCGCGCTCGGACACGCGGTCGCGACGGCGGGCGACGTGAACCGCGACGGCTACTCCGACGTGATCGTCGGGATCGAGTTGTACGACAGCGACGGGTGGATCGACCGCGGCCGCGCGGTCGTCTACAACGGATCGGCGACGGGGCTCGGGGGCACGCCGTGGACCGTCGACGGGCAGGGCAGCAACGACCACCGGGGGACCGCGGTCGCGGGCGCGGGCGACGTCAACGGCGACGGCTACTCCGACGTGCTGGTCGGCGAGCCCGGCGACGACTACACGGCGATGACGGACCGCGGCCGCGTGTTCGCGTACTACGGCTCGTCCGAGGGCCTCTCCACGAACGAGGACTGGAGCCTCACCGGAACGCAGGAGAACGAGTTTCTCGGCGAGGCGCTCGCCTCGGCCGGAGACGTGGACGGCGACGGGTACGCCGACGTCGTCGTCGGCGCGCGGCTGTACGACGGGCTCGCGACCGACGAGGGGCGCGCGTGGGTCTACCACGGCTCTGCCGCGGGGCTCGGCGGCACGTCGGGCTGGTCCGTCACCGGCGGCCAGGCGAGCACGTACTACGGGGCGAGCGTGTCCTCCGCGGGCGACGTGAACGGCGACGGCTACGCCGACCTGCTCGCCGGCGCGCCGGGCTACAACGGCACGCTCACGGACGAGGGGATCGCGGTCCTGTACTACGGAAACGGCGGCCGGGGCCTGTCCCTCACGCCGCAGCAGCGTGGCTACACCGACGCTCGTCCCGTCGCACACCTCGGAGCGTCGGACAGTCCACTTGGCTTCCGGCTCGCGTTCGTCCTGCGGACCCCGTTCGGTCGCGGCAGGATCGCCGTCGAGCGCGAGGTGAAGCCGCTGGGCGCGCTCCTCGACGGCCGCGCGACCGAGGTCGCGGTCGAGTACCGCGACACCGGTCCCACCGGCACCCAGATCAGCCTGCTCGAGAGCGACCTGATCGACGAGAAGCCGTACCACTGGCGGGCGCGGTTCCGGTACGACAGCGTGACCACGCCCTTCGCCCAGCGGAGCCGCTGGTTCACGATCCCGACCGGCGGATGGCAGGAGGCGCACCTGCGGACCGGCGATCCCGCGGCGGCGGGACGCGTCCCCGACACCGGCACACCGCTGCTCGTGACGAGAGCCGCCGCAGGGAAGATCACGCTGACCTGGGCCAACTCGTGCATGCCGACCGACGCCGACTACGCGATCTACGAAGGGACGGCGGGCGAGTACTACAGCCACGAGATGCGGTACTGCAGCACGGGCGGCGCCACGACCCGGACGCTGACGCCGCTCTCCGGCCAGACGTACTACCTCGTCGTGCCGCTGAACGGGACGCGCGAAGGCTCCTACGGCACGGACTCGCAGGGGCACGAGCGCCCGGTCGGCATCCTGACGTGCCTGCCCCAGCAGGTCGGGGTGTGCCCGTAGCTCGCTTGACTCACGGAGCTTCAGCTGCGGACGATGAGCCGTGTCGTGCGCCAGCGAACCGTAAGGTGCTGTGCCCGGCGATGGGTATCGCGCGGATCGCGGCCGTGCTCTCCCGCGCGGGGCTCCATCTCGGGCGGACGACCGTCCGCCGGATGCTGAAGGGCCGGCCCCGACGTGTCGCGTCTGCGGTGACCGACCGGAGCGAGCGCCGCATCCGGTCCCCGCGCCCGAATCACATCTGGCTGGTCGACCTGACCACCGTGCCGACGCTCGCCGGCTTCTGGGTTACGTGGATGCCCTGGTCGGTCCCCCAGCGCTGGCCGTTCTGCTGCTGGGTCGCCGTCGGAGTGGACCGCTTCTCGCGCCGGATCATGGGCGTCCGAGTCTCCCGGGGCCGACCGACCGCCGTGGCGATGGCCGACTTCCTGGCCGGCATGATCCGGGCTGCGGGTGAGAAGCCTCGGCACCTGATCACGGACCGCGGGAAGCAGTTCACGGCGCGGGCGTTCCGGCGCGGCTGCCGTCGCGCCGGGGTTCGGCAACGCGTCGGCGCAATCGGGAAGCACGGCAGCATCGCGCTCGTCGAGCGCTGCATCCGGACGCTCAAGGAAGAGGGTGTGCGGCGCTGGCTTGCGCCCGTCCGGTGGCGCACCGTCGGGAGGGAGCTGTCGCTCTTCGCTGACTGGTACAGCGGCCAGTGCCCGCACGCCGGGCTGGCCGGCGCGACGCCCGACGAGATCTACTTCGGGCGGCGGCCAGCGCATCATCGGCCACGCTCCGAACCCCGGGCGCGCCGGCCGCGCGACGCACGGTGTACTCGACCGCAGGCGTCGGTCCGCGGGCGGCCGGGCGTGAATCTCGGGCTCGACGTCGGCTTCCTGGCGGGTCGGGCGCACCTGCCGATCGTCACGTTGACTCGCGCCGCCTGATGGCGCCCCCTGGGTGCCGCGGTCCGGGGCGACGTGTGTCTTCGCGCATCCGGACGGCACGCTCCACATGCGTCACTCGCACCCCGATGGCGAAACGGACGGAGACCTCGCCCATCGCCGGCGCGTCGCAGGCCCGTCTGCGAGGCCGAAAACGGCCACTCGCCGCGATCCAAGATCGGTGGCCTACAGCACCGAGGCGTCAGTCACGTCGAGGCGTAGATGCGGTTTTGGCGAAGCACACCTTCAGGGCGTCTCGTCCCCGCAGTCGTTTCGCGCCGCGACCGCGAAGAACCGCGTTCCCCCCTCCGCCGTCGCGGCACCGGCGAGCCGCTCGCGGCGATCCGCCGTGTCGGCGAGCGGCGTGCGCTCGGACAGGCCGGGCCCCGACAGCTCGTAGACGCGCCACGCGAACGCGACCCCCGGCTCACGACGCCAGTCGAGCAGCAGGTCGCTCCCCTCGCGGGCGAGGCGGAGGCCGTCCGCCGGCGGCGCGGGCACCGGACACGGTGCCCCGACGGCCACGTTGTCGGTCCAGGAGCGGTCGCCCCGGACATGCCGCACGCCGACGCTCACCGCCGCGTTCGCCAGATCGAGGCCCGCGAACGCGCCCCCGGCGAACGTCGCCAGGTCGAGCGTGCCGAGCCTCGCCCCGTCGGCGTACACGGTGACGAGTCGCCGCGCGAGATCGAATCGGACCGCGTAGTTGTGCCAGCTCCCCGCTGCCAGCGCGGGGCGGAAGCCCGTGTCGCGCTCGCCGATCGTGCGGTTGTAGAGACCGACCTCGATCGCGCGCCCGGCCGGTCGGAAGAAGACGGACAGCCCGCGTGCGTCTTCCGTGGTGTCTCGCACGGCAGCCGTCGTGAGCGCCATGCGGCCGTCGGGCTGGACCGCGTCGGCCTGCAGCACGAAGTCGCTCCGCAGCCCGTACTCGATGCCGAAGTCGACGGACCCGCCGGACTCGGTCACTCCCGCGCGCGAGCCGGCCCAGCTCCCCTGCGGGTCGGGGCTCGCCGTGGTCCAGAAGAGGTTGCCGTCCTTGCGCAGGCTCCACTTCGCGCCGGTCCATGCGCGCGGCGGGTGGCCATGGGTGCTCTCGACTTCGAGTGCCGCGCCCGTCAGCGGGAACCGACCGTCCGCAACCCGCCCGTTGATCCCCTCCGTGAAGGTGTCGCTGTAGTCGAGCGGGCCGGCCACGGTCGAGCTCGTCACGGGCACCCCGACACCGAGCAGCGTCTCGCCGGCCAGCCAGGCCTGCATCCCCGCCATCCCGGGCGTGTCGTGGACCTCGTAGGGGTTGAAGAGCGCGCCCCACCAGCCTCCCCAGTTGCAGCTGACCTGCGCACCGGAAGCGTGGAGCCGCGAGAGGTAGCGCAGCATCGCGTCGCGGCTGGTCGTGGTGGAGGTCCCTTCCCACTCCGGCGCGGCCCAGTCCGGCGTGCCGCGCAGCGGCGCCTCGCGCGCCAGCCGCTCGAGGTCGATCCACTCCGGGGTCGCGGTATGACCCGGCCGTGCGAACGCGTTGCCGGCCAGCGAGAACGGGATTTGCCGGCCGTCGCGGCGGGCCGGGTCGGACGGGACCCAGTCGTCGGGGACGCCGGTGAAGTGGGTTGTCACCTTCTCGCGCGGCAGGCCGGCGCGCACGGCGCGCTCGCACAACCAGGCGACGTAGTCGTGCACGACGCGGTCCATCTGCGCGTCGTACTCCTCCCAGTAGCTGACCCCCCGGGAGGCCGCGCCAGCGGCGATCACCGCGTCGGAGAGCCCCTTCGTCGTCAGCGCCGCGAACCCGGTGCGGAACGGCGCCGGGCCGTCAAACTCGGTGTAGTAGCCCGACTCCCAGCCGACCGCGACCCCGGCGAGGAGGTGGGCGCGCCCCTCCGTCGTCCAGCGCACGAGCCGCGCGGCAAGCGCGCCGAAGGCAGCGTCGAAGACCGGGGCGACGGCGGAGCGGAACGCCGGGCTCTCGACGTTGGGCGGCGGCGGTTGCGGGTTGTCCGAGCGCCACTCGATGTCACGGTAGGTGGCGAGCGTCCCGTCCCACGCCGTCCACTCGACGAACTCCGGGTTCCCGGCCCACGCCGCCCGCGGGAAGTTCCAGTCGTCGAGGTTGACGAAGACCGGGTAGCCACTGGCCTCGGCGCCGTCGAGCACGGCGTTCATCTCGGCGGCGATCTCCACGGGGGAACGCAGCAGCGTGTAGTGGATCGAGCCGCTGCATGCCATGCGCGGGTCGCCCGCGCCGGGCGGCGGGAAATCGCGGGTGAAGTCGTCAATTCCGTTGACGATGCACATGTACTGGGGTGTCGGGGGACCCTTGGCACGGGCTGGCGGCACGACGAGCGCGGCGAGCGCCGTCGCGCAGAGCACCCCCGCGAGCAGCCGCTCGGCGGGGGTGGGCAGGCCGGGGCGGTACTTCCGCATGCCCGCCTTGTACGGTGACTGGAGGATGGGGTCAACCACGGCCTCGAGGGCCCGGATCGCGGCCGGCGGCGCGGTCATGGGTGGGCCTCGTCGGAACGTCGTCCGGACCGACAGGCGGCCCGGGCAAGTCCCAGGGGAGCCCTCCGGGTGATGCAGGGACATTCCCAGCAGCACAGGAACCGTGGAGGACAGCCTCGTGGGACGGCTCCGTTGGGGCCCAGGCACACCTTCCGCGTTCGCCGCCCCGCCCTGAAACCGAAAAGTGGAGGATTGATCCCTCCCCGTTCGGGTCGCACTTCGAACCGGTCCCCGATCTGGTCCCGTTTCCTGATCGACGAGGATCTGCCGCGCTCGCGCGCGGCCGACCTTCGGGATGCGAGACTCGACGCGTTCACGCCGTGGATATCGCGCTCGGCGTCGTCGAGCCCGGTCAAGCGCGAGTCCGTCGGCGCCGTTCGCCCTGAGCTGCGCCACCGTCGATGTCGGGCCTCGACGGAACCGGGCTCGCGTGACGTCCGCACGATCGTCCATTCCCTTTACGAGGCTGTGCGGTGTCGGTCGAGCAATGGTCTTGTGCTCCACTCCCTTCCCGCTGGTCCCGAGTTGCCGGCGCCGCGCTCGTCCGGACGCCCGGGCCCGTGAACAGGTTCCCGGACCTCGTCGCGCATCTCGTCCGCCGGAGGAAGGTGCTGGGCCCTGCGATGGGCTCGGCGCGGATCGCCACCGTGCGACGGTGCGGAACGAGCGTCGTGTCCGGACGTCGCGCCTCGAACCCCGCCCGCGATGGCCGGGGTCGCCGTCTGCCCTCGTGCAGCCCAGCCTGCCGCTTGACGAGCGATCCCCGTCGCCGTGCTCACGCCCGGCCCGGTTCCTCTGCGCTGAGTGAGCGTTGCGCGACGACATTCGCGGCGGCGAAAACCGCGTCCAGCCGCGATTCAGGATCGGTGGCCGCCTCTTCCTGCTTCAACGTGCTGTTCGCCGAGGACGACGACCGGTTCGGGGGCGGCGACGGGTGAGCGGACGGCGCTCCGCCGCGGAGCGGGGCGCGAACGCCTGCGCGCGGCGGCGAAGGAGGGCGGAGCGGGCCCGGACATTGCCTGACCGATTTGTTTGTTGTGCGAAATAAGGTCGAATCACTCGCCAGGAATCGACGTAGAATCGCTCTCCGTCAAACGCAGGTCCGTGGCACGACGTCGCGCGATCCAGGCTCGATCCAGCCGCCGAGAGGGGATGCGGCGGGTCGCGGTGGTTCCCCTCCCGAGGTTCAGACATGCGCTCGACCCGACACCCGCTGATCCACGCGCTCGTGCTGCTCCTGGCGATCTTCGCGGCCGGAAGCGGCGCGCTCGCGCAGTCCTCCAAGCCCTTCAAGATCAAGGCCACGGCGGGGAAGGGCGGCACCGTCTCGCCGCGCTCCGCCAGCGTGCAGCCGGGGGCCGACCAGACCTTCCAGGTCACCGCGAGCAGCGGGTTCTACATCTCCTCCGTGGCGGTCGACGGGTCGAACCAGGCGGTGCCGCCGCAGGCGACGAGCTACAGCTACACCTTCACCAACGTCCAGGCCAAGCACTCGCTCAAGGCGAGCTTCGCGGCCTTCACCTACCCCGTAACGGTCGAGGCGCGGGACGGGATCTCGGTCTCGCCGCCCTCCAAGTCGTACACCGCCGGCTCGAAGGTCAAGTTCACGATCAGGCCGCCGGCCGGCGGGGGGACGATCCTGGCGACGCTCGACGGCCGGCCGATCTCGCTCGCGCGCGCCGGGCAAGAACTTCAGCTACACGCTGACCGTGACCGGGCCGCACACGCTGGTCTTCGCGCTCGACCTCCCCGACCAGTCGCTCACCGTCTCGCGCGCCGGCAGCGGCAGCGGCAGCGTGACGAGCAGCCCCGCCGGGATCGACTGCGGCGCGAGCTGCAGCGCGAGCTTCGACGCCGGGACCGTGGTCACCCTGACTGCCACGCCCGCCCAGGGCTCGGTCTTCGCCGGCTGGAGCGGGGCGTGCGCCGGGACCGGGAGCTGCAGCGTCACGATGAGCGCGGCGCGCAGCGTCACCGCGACCTTCAACGCAATCCCCGTCAACCGCACGCTGACGGTCACGGTGACCCCCGAGCAGGGCGGCTCGGTCAGCAGCGACCCGCTGGGGATCTCGTGTGGCGCGGCCAACACCCGCTGCTCGGAGTCGTTCCTCTCCGGCACCGGATCACGCTCATCGCCAACCCGGCCGCGGGCTTCAGCTTCACCGGCTGGACCGGGGCCTGCAGCGGCACCGGCGCCTGCGTGGTCACGCTCAACGCGGATACCACGGTCGGGGCGACCTTCAGCGAAGCGGCCCAGCCGACGCTGAGCGTCAGCGTGACGCCGGACGCGGGCGGCTCGGTCGCCAGCACGCCGGCCGGGATCTCGTGCGGCGCGGGCAATACGCAGTGCTCGAACGCATGGCCCGCCGTCACGGGGATCACGCTCACGGCCACGCCGGCCTCGGGCTGGAGCTTCACCGGCTGGAGCGGCGCCTGCACCGGCACCGGGAGCTGCGAGATCACGCTCAACGCCAATGCCAGCGTCGGCGCGGGCTTCGCGCAGGTCACGCCCAAGCGCACCCTCTCGGTGAACGTCAGCGCCGGCGCCAACGCGGCCGGCGGCCGGGTCGACAGCACGCCGGCCGGGATCAACTGCGGCCAGGGGAACTCGGCCTGCTCCGCGCAGTACGACGACGGGACCCAGGTCGGGCTCGCCGCCCACCCGGCCTCCGGCTGGAAGTTCACCGGCTGGAGCGGCGCGTGCAGCGGGACCGGCGCCTGCAGCGTCACGCTCAACGGCGACGCCTCGGTGGGTGCCGCCTTCGTCCAGGACGACGGCGGCGGCGGCAACCCGACCCTGGGAGTCAAAGTCGTCGACAACTGCGGCGTGCCCGTGTCCGGCGCGCTGGTGGCCGTCCACGACCAGAGCAACGGCACCGTCGAGAAGACCTTCACCACCGGACCGAGCGGCGTGGTCGACCTCAGCTCGGAGAAGAAGCCGCTGACCTTCTCGGCCGGCCGGCCCAACACGACCGTGTCCGGCGACCTGATCTTCAGCTTCGTCGACATCCCGGACGGCGTCGGCACCCTGGTGGTCTCGCTGCCGGGCGGCGTCCAGGGCTGCGGTGTGACCGACCCGGACGTGGGCACGGTCACGGTGTCGCTGAACCCGACGCCGGCGATGTTCGGCCGGGTCCAGCCCTTCGACTACGGCCCGATCTTCTGGGGCGGCGCGCCGTCCAAGCAGTACACGGTCAAGCAGAGCGCCCTGCAGAACGACGGCACGGTCTCGCTGATGGGCGACAACTCGAGCTTCAGCGACACCGGGCCGCCGAGCTACGGCTTCCTGCTGGACCAGGCCTTCACCAACGGCGCGAGCTACACGATCAACCTGAACCGCACCGCCGCCTCGCGGCTGTTCAACGCGGTCGACCCGGTGGACGTGATCACGATCACGGGCGTCCGCGGCAAGCAGGCCTTCAGCGTCGGGACCAAGACCCTGGTCCCGGCGGCGACGAACGGGCAGTACAACCTGTTCGACCAGTTCCCGCTGGACTACTGGATCACGCTGGCCAACCAGAGCTTCTTCCCGGTGAACGGGATCCCGACGGGCTTCACGACCTACACCGAGACCAGCAACACCGCGCCGGCGGGGACGCTCCAGGTGCCGCGCCTGATGCGGATCGATCCGTTCTCGTACTCCAGCGGCCTCATGACCTGGGGCCTGGACGACCCGGCGCCCGCCAAGAACAACAAGGTGGGCCGCGTCTGGTTCGTCTACACCGACCCCGCGCAGTCGGGCAAGGACCGGACCTGGCAGGTGGTGCTGAACCCCAAGGCCCGCACCAGCTGGAACGTCACCAACCTGACGCTCCCGCCGGAGCTGGCACCGACCGGGCTCAACCTGGACCGGCTGGTCTCGCTCTACGTGACCGACTACAGCCCGTCGTCGTCGTACGCCGAGACCCTCTCGCTCTTCTTCGCGGGCCAGGGCTCGTCGCCGTCGCTGCCGTTCACGGTGGTGACGACGCTGCGCTCGCCGCCGCTGAACTAGCAATCGCGCCGGGCGGTTCCCCCGCCCGGCGCGGCCCGCACCGCGAGACCTCTCCGCTCGGCGCGACTGGCCGTCATGCGGGCGAGGGCAGCCAGCGATCCTGGATCGCGGCCAGGCGCGGTTTCTCTTCTCGCGGAGGCGGTCGCGACGCTCCCCAGCGGTGCGGAAGCCCCGCCCCGATTTCGAGTAGTGGAGCACTGGCTCCGCGATCGGAACTCTCCTCGAGCGCCCCGCCGCGGCGCCGCGGCGAGGCGCTGCCATCGCGACGGAAACGCCGCCTCCGGGCACCTCGAGGCCGGTGGCCACCTGCACCGCGGGTCTGTTCAGGCCGCGGTCGCCGTCTACGCCCGTATGGCCCGGTACGCTGCTCGACGAACATTCGCCGTCGCAATGCTCACGCTCGGCCCGATCTCGCCGCGCTGATCGGGCATCGCGGCGGCCTTTGCGACGGCGAAGACCGCGTCCAGCCGCGGTCCAAGATCGGTGGCCGCCTTCACCGATTCTATCGCGCGTGCCTCTTGCCCCGGCATTCACCGAGGCAGCAGTCATGCCGACGCGTGGATGTGATCTTCGCGAAGCACAGGGTCGCTTGTCGCGATCCAAGATCGATGGCCTACAACACCGAGGAGATCAGTCGTCCTCAGGCTTGTAGCGGTAGATGACGTTGCCGCGATCGCCGGTGACATAGATCGTCCCCGTGGGACCGACGGCCACGCCACTGAAGATGTAGGGTGGCGGGAAGCCCGTAATGGCGGAAAGCCCGACCTCCAGTCCGCTGAAGACCTCACTCACGACACCCGTCGTGGGGTCGATCCGAGCGAGCCGGCCCGTGCCGGTCTCGACGACGAGCAGCGTGCCGTCGAGATCGAACGCGAGACCTTCCGGACGAGCGAGACCCGCGGCGACGAAGCGGCGCGGGGTGAGGATCGCGCCATCGTCCACGAGCTGCCAGACGACACCCGTCCACCAGTCTGCGACGTAGAGATCCTGGTCGTTACCCGCGAGGCCGGTCGGAACGATGAGCCCCGTCGTCAGCGCCAGGTGATCGCTCCGGCGCACGACGCGGCCCCCGCGGAGCTCGGCGACGATCGTGTCACCCGCGAACGGAATCGCGTTGAGCGGGATGGCGAAGCTCCTATCGGTCTCGACGGTCTCCATCGTCGCCAGATCGATGAAGATGACCTGGCTGTTTGCCCACTCGCTGAGGATGAGCTTCTCCCCGTCCGTGGAGACGGTGAATCGGTAGGCGAGCCCCGCGCCGAATTCGCCGAGTTCCTGGCCGGACCACCCGGCGAATTCGCGCAGCCGCCAGATGTCGGCGACGAAGATCGATTCCTTTACGCCGCCCTTGCCGTCGGACCGCGGAACGACCGCGATGCCGCCCGGCGCTATCGGACCGCCGTCGAGGATCGTCTTCGCCTTGCCGTTGGGCTTGATGTGCCAGACGAAGCCGTCGTCGAAGTTCGAGACATAGAGGTTGTCCGATGAATCGAAAGCGAGGTTGTCGAGCGAACCGCGCACCTCGGAAACCAGCCACTTGACGCCGCTCACTGGATCGATCCGCCAGACTCTGCCCTCTCCCTCGACGGCGTAGAGGCTGCCCGTGGAGTCGAACTTGACGGCAGAGACACCACCGCTCGTGACGACGCGCAGGTCGCATTCTTTCCAAGGATCTGAGCTCGCGTTGCAGGAGTCGACGTCGAGGCTTGCGACGACTCCGCGGAGCATGACCGGGCCGTAGAGTCGGCCGTCCGGGCCCCAGTCCATTCCGTTCATCCACCCGAGGTTGCCGGCAATGATCGAACGCGGTGGGGCGTTCAGCTCCGGGTCGATCTCGAACAGACCATCGCCAAAGAAGTCGAGCGCGACGAAGAGCCGGCCGTCGTCCGAGAACGTGATCGGATTCACGCCTGGGGCGACGAACTGACGCTTGACCGTGCCGTCCGGGGAGATGCGGATGACGTGCCCCGTCACGATCGATGTCTGGTAGATCGTGCCATCCGCGCACACGAAGAGATCGTCCGGTCCCTCTACGCCGCGATCGGGACCGATCCGATCGAGCAGTTCCCCGTTTTTCGGATTGACGACCGCGATCTCTCGTCCCCAGACGCTCGCAACGTGCAACCGGTCCTGCGCGTCGAAGTACATCCCGTTGGAGCCATGCAGCGTGGCACCGCGCACGAGCACCTTGAGGGCGTCATCGTCATCGTCGGCGAGCACGCCGAAGGGAACGAGAAGCAGGAGCGAACACAGCGGCACTACCAGGCTGACCCAGCGTTTCGTATTCACGGTCCACTCCTTTCTGCTTCGATCCGGGCGCCTTCGACCGGCAGCCAGCGCTCAACGGCGCCGACGGGCCGCCCGATCGAGGAGCTCGACTCGGTGTTGTCGGGAACGACAACTCTCCACAGCCACTAACGCGGTCGCGCACGGAACCGGACAGCTTGGAGTGATTATTGAATTCCTGAAACTGGCTCGGACCGGACCAGGTGAAGTAGGCCAGCGGTTTTTTCAAGCCCCGCTTCGCGCCAACACCCTTCCCCCGGGGGACGTGCTTTTCTCCACCAGCGCGGCGCAGCGAAACCCGCGATGCGTCTCTGCGCGGCTCTCTCGACGATCGCAGAGACGAAGAGAGCGCTCCAGCCCCTGGCGCCGACCGGGACCTCGGCCGCCCTCGGACTTGGCTGCTCGCGGAGAGTCGCACCCTGGCGGCTGGCGCCCGCCTTCCCGCGCTCCCACGCGCCACTCGGGCAGCCCGGAGCCGCCCGAACACACCTTCCCCGTTAACCGCCCCGCCCGAAGTTCGAAAAGTGGAGGATTGGCTCCGGGGGAGGGACTCGAACCCCCGACCCGCTGGTTAACAGCCAGCTGCTCTACCGGCTGAGCTACCCCGGAACCCGTGGAAGCCCGGAGAAAATACCGCCCGTCTCCGGGGGTGTCAATTCGTGCGGCCGAGCACCGCACTTCCGCTACATAAAGGAAGCGCCGCCCTGGGGGAGTAGGGCGGCGCTTTAAAGTGTCGAGGAGAACGCCACAGCATCGGCCCTCTCCCGGGCGTGCGGTCGGCAGGGGGGGAGTGCGCCGACGGTGTTTGGTTGGGGTGCAATGCCCGGGGGAGTGGCCCCGATCCGATCCTGAGTACGTCCTCCTCGACTTCCGTGGGCCACAGCGCGTGCACGCTACAGCCGCATGTCGTCGCCCGATGCAGGTGAAGGCCGGTGACTCGGGGTGACCTTCCAGCCGAAAGTCTACGCCAGTCCCCGCTCCGCAGCAATCCGGTTTGTTTCCTATCCTCGCAAGTATCAGGGCCTTTTCGGAGCAATTCCCGAGTTGAATCGGGTCACGATTCCGGAAGCTCCTCCGGAGCCCCGCGCAGGTTCTCGGCCAGCCACCCGACGGCCCGCGCAAGGGCCTGTCCGCGGTGGGAAACGCGTTCTTTCTCCCCGGCGTCCAATTCGGCAAACGTCTTCTCGGCGGGCGGGTAAAAGAAGACGGGATCGTAACCGAAGCCGCCCGATCCCTTCGGCTCGAAATCGATCACGCCCTCCACCTCGCCCTCGAACGTCGCCAGCACGTCGCCCCGCAGAGCCACGGCGAGCACGCAGACGAAGCGCGCCGTGCGCTCCTCCCACGGCACGCCCTCGAGCTTCCGCAGCACCAATCGGATGCGGTCACCATCGGTCGCCGCCGGCCCCCCGAGCCGGGCCGACCGCACCCCCGGCTGCCCATCCAGCGCGTCGACGCACAGCCCGCTGTCATCGGCGATCACCGGGAAGAGCACGTACCGGCTGTAGTGGATCGCCTTCTTGCGCGCGTTGGCGACGAAGGTGGCACCGTCCTCGTGGGGGGCGGGGAGCTTGTTCAGGACCTCGGGCCCGACGACCTGGATCCCGGTCTGGCCGAGGATCGCCGCCATCTCGGCCACCTTCCCGGGATTTCGGGAGGCGACCACCAGGGCCGGGCGATTGAAGTTGACGCGCCGCGGGCTGACCGGACGGACCGCCTGTGGCTCCTCTGCAGCCCGCGGGCGGGGCCGGGGCCGGGGCGGAGCGATCCCCGGGGCGAGCTTCCGGCGCTGGATCCTGGGCGGACCGGCCGGCCGGCTGGGACCGGCCCCGGGGCGAGGTGGGCGTCCCGGCGCGCCGGGGCGAGGGCCGGGGGCGCCGGGCCTTTTCGCACTGCTCGTCCGCTTCGGACCGCCGGGACCACTCGGCCGCTTCGGACCGCCCGGCTCCCACGGCTTCTTCGGACCGCCCGGCCCGCTCGGCCGCTTCGGACCGCCCGGCTCCCACGGCTTCTTCGGACCGCCGGGACCGCTCGGCCGCTTCGGACCGCCCGGCTCCCACGGCTTCTTCGGACCGCCGGGACCGCTCGGCCGCTTCGGACCGCCCGGCTCCCACGGCTTCTTCGGACCGCCCGGTCCGCTCGGCCGCTTCGGACCGCCCGGCTCCCACGGCTTCTTCGGACCGCCCGGACCGCTCGGCCGCTTCGGACCGCCCGGCTCCCACGGCTTCTTCGGACCGCCCGGTCCGCTCGGCCGCTTCGGACCACCCGGCTCCCACGGCTTCTTCGGACCGCCCGGCCCGCTCGGCCGCTTCGGACCACCCGGCTCCCACGGCTTCTTCGGACCGCCCGGCCCGCTCGGCCGCTTCGGCCCATCCGGTTTCCACGGCTTCTTCGGACCGCCCGGCCCGCCCGGCCGCTTCGGCCCGCCCGGTCCGGATTTCTTCCGCGGCCCTCCACCGGACCCGCCTGTCGGCCGGCGCGGCGGCCGGCCGCCGGTCTTGTTCGGGGGGCTCATCGCCGGTCGTCCTCTTCCCTTCCCGCGCCGGTCACGGCCGCGGCCGCAGCAGCCCGCGCAGCACGTCGCCCAGCGCCGCGCGCTGCACCTCGATCAGCTGCGCGATCCCGCGGTCGGCGAGGTCGAGCATCTCCACCAGCCGCTCGCGCCCGAACGGGTGCTCCTCGGCCGTCCCCTGCACCTCGACGTAGCGCCCGCCGCCGGTCCGCACGATGTTGATGTCCACCTCGGCGGCCGCGTCCTCTTCGTAGTCGAGATCCAGCAGCAGGTCGCCCGCCACGATCCCGGCCGACACCGCCGCCACCGTGTCGATCAGCGGGTAGCCGTTCAGCACCCGCTGGCCGCGCAACGACTCGAAGGCCAGCGCCAGCGCCACGAAGCCGCCGGTGATCGACGCGCAGCGCGTCCCGCCGTCGGCCTGCAGCACGTCGCAGTCGACCACGATCGAGCGCTCGCCGAACACCTTGCGATCGACGACCGCGCGCAGCGAGCGGCCGATCAGGCGCTGGATCTCGTGCGTGCGCCCGGCCGTCTTCCCCTGCCGGTCGCGCGGCATCCGGTCGTGCGTGGCGCGCGGCAGCATCCCGTATTCCGCGGTCACCCAGCCCTCCCCGCGCCCCTGCAGGAACGGCGGGGTGCGGGTCTCGATCGAGGCCATGCAGAGGACATGCGTGTCGCCGGCCTTGACCAGGCACGACCCCTCGGCGTGGCGGTTGACGCCGGGCACGATCTCGAACGGGCGGAGCGCGTCGGGGGCGCGCTGGAAGGAACGGACGCTCACGGGGACCTCGAAAGGCCCGGCCCCGCGGGGCTCGGGCGGACCGGGAGAGTCTATCCGGGAAATCGGGGCGGGGACCGCACGCGCGGCCCCGATGCGGTGTAGACATGGACAGGAGGCGAGCATGGACGATGGCGCCGGCTCCCGGGCGTGGCAGGCCCGCGACCCATCCCCCTGGGAGGGCACCGGGGGGACGGGCGATGAGAGCCTTGCCGGCCGGGTTCCGGCCGACCCGCTGGCCGCGCTCGCGTCCGAGGCCGGACGCGGCCACGCCGAGGCGGCGGAGCAGCTCTTCGCGGCCCTCCGTCCGCGGCTGACGCGGATCGCGCTGGCCGTCGGCGCACCGCCCGACGACGTGCCGGACCTGGTCCAGGAGACGCTGGTCGCGGCGCACCGCGCGCTGCCGCGCTTCGATCCGGAGCGCGGGCGCGTCGAGGCCTGGGCGGCGACGATCCTCGTCCGCCGCATCCGCAACTTCGCCCGCGGGCGCAGCCGCATGGCGCGGGCGCTGGCCTCCTTCGGCCGGCCGCGCGCCGCGCGCGCCCACGTCGCCGCGCGCGTACCGGACGACGTCGCTGCGCTCGACGCGCGGCTGACGCTCACGCGGCTGCTGGCCGGGCTGACCGCGGAGCAGCGCGAGATCGTCGCGCTTTACGAGATCGCGGAGTGGAGCGCGGAGGAGGTCGCGGCCGCGCTGGGGATCGCGCCGACCACGGTGCGGTCGATCGCGCGCGACGCCCGCCGGCGCCTGGCGCAGGAAGCGCAGCGCCTCGCGGCGCACGACGAGGAGGCACGACGATGAGCGACCACGATCGCGAGCGGGCGCCGCGCGGCGGGAACGGCGGCAACGGCGGGAACGGCGGCGCCAGGAATGGTGACGACCGCTCCGGGGTGCAGTTGCTACGCGAGGCGCTGGAGCGCGTGGCGGCGGGGCTGCCGGAGCGGCGGGACGAGACCGCGTCGGGGCGCAGGTTCGCGACGCGGACCGCCCGGACGGCGCGCTGGCGCGCGCTGGCCGCGGCGGCGGCGGTGCTGATCGCGGCCGCGGGCGTCACCTGGATGATCACCGCACCCGGACCGGTCGGAGGTAGCGCGCGGGTCGCAGAGAGCGAACTTCGCATCGAGCTGTTCCGCGTGCGCGGCCGCGCGGTGCCGGCCTCGGTCGTCGCGCCGCAGGGTGCCGGCTCGGTGCTGGTGATTCCGCAGGTCGGACGTGAGCAGGACCCGACGGCTCCGCGGGGTCCGAAGACCCCGACGAGCCCGGATGGAACTGCGCTCCCCGGAGGTGCTTCATGAGAAACGCTGCGCTGCTCGTGCTGATGGTGTTCATCGTTGCTGCGTCCGGCGTCGTGATGGCCGGCCCGCCCGACCCGGCATCGCCGATTCCCGTGCTGTCCGCGGCCCCCTACTACCACCTGCGGGTCGTGCGCGTGACCGGCGCCGACGCCACCCGCGGCGCCGCGGTGGGCTGCGACGGCTTCTGCGGCCGGCCGATCGTCGCGCCGGCCGAGGAGGCGTGGGGCACGCCCCAGCAGCTCGACGCGATCGCCAAGGGCCTGGGCGGCGCTCGGGCCGAGGCGGTGACCGGCTTCATCGTGCAGCCGGATCCGTCCGGCACGGCGCGCTTCGAGGCCACCGTCTACCCGGGCGAGACCGGGGTGCGGCTGCGCTTCGCGGGCAAGGCCCCCTCGGATGGGAACGCGCCGCACGACCTGTCGCTCGAGCTGCTGCCGCTCGGCGGCGGCACCGCGCTGGCCGAGGCGCGCGTGCTGGCCGCCCCGCAGCGGACGGTCGCGATCGCCGCGCCGTCACCGCTCGCGGGCGAGTGGATCGTGCTCGCGGTGACGGCGCTGGCGCCCGCCGAGGCGGAGCGGAAGATCGCCACCGACGCCCCGATCGAGATCGTCAGCGGCGACGTGACGCCGCCCAAGCTGATCGAGAAGGCGGAGCCCGTCTACCCGCCGGCGGCGCGCAAGGAAGGGCGCCAGGGCAGCGTGATCGTCCAGTCGGTGATCGACAGCGAGGGACACGTGCGCGCGCCGGTCCTGCTGCAGGTGCCCGCGGGGTGCGAAGACCTCGCGGCGTCGGTGGTGGAGGCGGTGTCGCGCTGGAAGTACGCGCCGGCGACGCGCGGCGGCAAGCCGGTGACGGTCTACTTCACGGTCACCGTCCGCTTCAAGCTGGAGTAACGCGCTACGCGTGGGGCCCGAGGACGGCGACCTCGGGCTCCGGCAGCGGCGCGCCGAGGAACCGGTCCGCCACGCCGCGGAACGAGCCGCCCGGATCGGTGACGAAGATCCGGTCGCGCCCCGGCCGCAGCAGGCCGCCACCCTTCGCCGCGCCGCGTCCTGCCGGCAGCGGCGAGCGGCTTTCCTTCGTGCGCCGCCGCTGCGCGCGCCACCGCCGCGGCCGAGTCGACCAGCGTCACGCCCGGCCCCATCGTCCTGGCGATCGTCGCCGCCAGCAGCGGGTAGTGCGTGCAGCCCAGCACCAGCGCGTCGATCCCGTGCGCGCGCACCGGCGCGAGGTAGCGCTCCGCGACCAGCGCGGGGATCTCGCCGTCGGTCCACCCCTCTTCGGCCAGCGGCACGAAGAGCGGGCAGGCCGCGGAGTGGACGTCTATCCCCGGGCGCAGCTCGCGCAGCCGGCGGCCGTAGGCGTCGGAGCGGATCGTCGCCGGCGTGCCGATCACTCCGATCCGCCCGCTCGCCGTCGCCGCCAGCGCCTCCTGCACCCCCGGCTCGACCACCCCCAGCACCGGCCCGGGGAAGATCTCGCGGAAGACGTCCAGCGCCAGCGCCGAGGCCGTGTTGCAGGCGACGATCAGCCCGTCCGCGCCGCGGCCGGCGAGGAACTCCGCCGCCTCGCGTGCGTAGCGCCGCACGGTCTCGACCGAGCGGATGCCGTACGGGACGCGCGCGGTGTCGCCAAGATAGTCGAGCGGGTCGTCGGGCAGCAGTTCCTTGAGCGCGTGGACGACCGTCAGGCCGCCGACGCCGGAATCGAAGACGCCCCACTTCACGGCGTGGCCTGCGGTGCCGGAGCGGACGGCGGCGGCGGGTCCGGCGCGGCCTCCGGGGACGGCGGCAGCAGCGAGGCCGGTGGCGGCGGCCCGGGCCACTCGTACCCGGTGTAGGTCCGCGTCACGTCGACGTGCCCCGCCAGCGTCTCGGCCGGCTCGCCCGACACCAGGAAGCCGACGCGGGCCACCTCCTCGAGGTTCTCGTTCAGCGAGCGCGCCAGCGCCGCGACCAGCGCCAGCTCCTCGTCGGAGCCGCCGACCACGCGCAGGCTCGGCCCCTCGAGGTCGACCCACGCGATGCCCCGGTCGTCGATCAGCACCTCGCGCAGGCGGACTCCGGCGCGCACCGGCGCAACGGCGCCCGTCGCCTCCGGCACGCCGTCGAGCACGAGCCGCGCGATCTGCCGCGCGCGCTCCACCGGCGACGGGAAGTAGACGATCTGCGCCGGCACGGCGGCCAGGGCGAGCGCTTCGCCCGGGGCGCGCAGGTAGATCGTCACCTCCTCGTAGGTGACCTCGGATTCCGCGACGGCCGCGGCCGCCGGCTTCGCGGCGTTGCCGGGCGCGCCGTCCGCGCGGCCGCGCGGCGCGCGCCCGCACGACGAGATCCCTATCCCGGCCAGGATCAGCAGGCCGCCGAGGACGCCCACCGCGAGGCCCAGCGCGGTCGCCGCCCTGCGGTTCACCGGGGGGCCCCGGCGGCGGCCCCGCGCGCGCCGACCTTGGCGCGGTACTGCTTGAGCGCGGCTGCGAGCGCCTCCGAGAGCTTGCGGCGGTACTCGCCGTCGGCCAGGCGCTTCTCCTCCTCCGGGTTGGTGAGGAAGCCCAGCTCGACCAGCACCGCCGGCATCGTCGCGCCGACCAGCACGCGGAACGGCGCCTGCCGCACGCCACGGTCGGTGATCGCGAGCGCGCCATTCAGCTCGCGCTGCACGATCTCCGCCAGCTGCGAGCTCTGCTCGAGGTAGATCGTCTGCGCCATGTCCCAGAGGATCAGCGGGATGGCGGCGCCCCCGTCGCCCGGGGCGGCGTCCGCCGGGGCCTCGCCGTTGACCCCCGCCGCGTCGTTCTCGAGCGCGGCGACGGTGCGCGCCGCGTCGTCGGTGGCGTCGCGCGACAGGAAGTAGGTCTCGGCGCCGCGCGCCTTGGACGAGCGCGAGGCGTTGGCGTGGAGCGAGACGAAGACGTCGGCCCGCTGGACGTTGGCGAGCTCGGCGCGCTGGTCGAGCGTCGGGCCGTCGTCCCCCTCGCGGGTCAGGACGACCTCGAAGCCGTCGGCCTTGAGGAGGGCCGCGAGGCGGCGCGCCATGTCGAGCGTGAGGTCCTTCTCTTTCAGGCCGGAAGGGCCGATCGCGCCGTCTTCGGTCGCGCCGTGGCCGGGGTCGAGGACCACGCGGAAGGCCGAGGGGGCGGCGGGGGCCGGGGCCGGTGCGGACCTCGGGCGGCGTGGCCGGCGCGGCCGCGGGCGGGGGCACCGCGGGTGGCGCGGCCGGGGGCGGTGTCGGCGGGCCCGGTGGGACCTGGGGGCCGGCCCCCGCGCCGGGCGCGGCGGCGAGGATGAAGAGCGCGGCGAGGGCGGCGGCGAGCGGTCGCGCGGAGCGGTTCGTCACGGGGCGGATTGTAGTCTCAAGAAGGAGGGGGTCCACGGCCGGCCGGGGCCCCGCGCGTTGACACCCCCCGCGCCGTTCCTATACTTGCCGCGCCCGCCGAAGGCCGCCGGGCGTCAGGTCCGCGCGACCCCATCGTCCAGCCAGGTCAGGACACGAGCCTTTCAAGCTCGCGACACGGGTTCAAATCCCGTTGGGGTCGCCATTCCTTCCGCGGCCGGCCGCGGCCCGTCACCCGACCAGCGCGTCGATCTTCGCCGCGCAGATGAAGTCGTTCTCGGACAGCCCTTTCACCGAGTGGGTCGAGAAGCGCACGCGCGCGTAGTTGTAGCCCAGCTCGAGATCCGGGTGGTGGTCCTCGGCGTTGGCGATCCAGGCGACGGCATTGATGAAGTTCATCGTGCGGTAGAAGTCGGGGAACTTGAACTCCCGGCGGATCCCGGCGCCGTCCGCGTCGACGCTCCAGCCGTGGACCTGCGCGAGCAGTTCCTGGACGCGGGCCGGGGAGAGCCGTCCCTCCGGGGCCCCTTCGTACGGCCGGCAGTGCCGGTCCTTGAGATCGCTCATCGCCGTTCCCTTTCGCCGCGGGCCGGGCGGCCGGGCCCGGAAGGCGGCAATGTAGCACCCACGGCCGGTTCGCTGGTAACTTTCCCGGCCCCCCAAGGAGCCCCGCACGGATGACCCCCCCGGCCCACGACCCGGCCGAGAGCCGGCAGCGCATCGAGCAGGCCTTCTCCTCCTTCCCGAGCCTCGAGGAGAAGATCGGCCGGGCGCTGATGGTGGCGCTGCACAGCCGCGGGGTCGTGACGATCGACGAGATCTACGCCGAAGCGCGGCAGCGCATCGGGCGCCCGCTCGAGAATGCGACCGAGCACGCGAAGGACGACAACGTCCAGCTCGCGCACCGCTGGGACGAGCTGGAGCGCGCCGAGATCGAGAAGGTCACGCTCGAGCGCGCGGCCGGTTCGCTGACGCCGGACGAGATCGACGACCTGGTCAACCTGACCCGCAAGCGCGAGGAGGCCCAGGGCCTCGAGGAGATCGCGAACCTCTCGCAGGTCTCGTTCCGGCTGCTGGCCGAGGCGGTGCACCGCTTCTGCCGGCTGCCCGAGGGCCAGACCGCGATCCCGGAGTGGGAGTCGCTCGGGGTGCGGGTCGCGCTGACGCGGCACTTCATCTCGGACCAGCTGGAGTTCATCCGCGTCGCCAAGAACTACTTCCGGATCCGCGATTTCGAGGGGCTGATCGACCGGATCGTCGGCGACGACCACGGGATGGGGCGGATCGGCGGCAAGGCGGCGGGGATCATGCTGGCCGGCCTGGTGCTGGAGCGCGCACGCCAGGACGACCCGCACGCGCCCAAGCTCCCGATCCACCTGCCCGAGTCGTACTTCCTGCGCTCGGATGCGATCGAGCAGTACATGGATCACAACCAGCTCAAGGAGTTCCTGGGGCAGAAGTACAAGCCGATCGACACGATCCGGCAGGAATACCCGGTCGTCCTCAACCTCTTCAAGAACGGCCAGTTCCCGGGCCACGTCCTCGACCGGCTGCGGAAGCTGCTCGAGCGCGTCGGTCCGTCGCCCCTGATCGTCCGCTCGTCGAGCCTGCTCGAGGACCGCTTCGGGGCCTCGTTCGCCGGCAAGTACCGCAGCGTCTTCCTCGCCAACCAGGGGCCGCTCGAGCAGCGTCTCGTCCAGCTCACCGGCGCGATCGCCGAGGTCTACGCCAGCATCTTCGCGCCCGACCCGATCAGCTACCGCCGGCGCCACGACCTGATCGACTACGACGACTCGATGGCGGTGCTGATCCAGAAGGTCGTCGGCCGGCGCTACGGGCCGTACCTCCTGCCGACCTGGGCCGGCGTGGCCTTCTCGCGCAACGAGTACCGCTGGAGCCCGCGGATCCAGCGCGACGACGGCCTGGCGCGCGTCGTCTTCGGGCTGGGCACGCGCGCGGTCGACCGCGTGGCGTCCGACTACCCGCGGATGGTCGCGCTCGGGCTGCCGACGCTGCGGCCGGTCGCCTCCGCGGCGGAGATCCGGCGCTACTCGCAGCGCTACGCCGACGTGATCAACATCGAGAAGGACTGCTTCGAGACCGTCTCGTTCGTCGACCTGCTGGCGCACGGCGCGTTCCCCGGGCTGGACCAGGTCGTCTCGATCGACACCGACTTCGAGATCCGCAAGCCGACGACCTCGAGGATCGACCGGCCGCCGTCGAAGCTGGTCCTGACCTTCGACCGCTGGGCCTCGGAAAGCGAGATCCCGGCGCTGCTGCGCTGGATCCTGACGACGCTCGAGAAGTCCTACGGCGTGCCGATGGACATCGAGTTCGCATTCGACGGCGAGCGGTTCTACCTGCTCCAGGCCCGGCCCCAGGCCTGGCACGAGGAGGAGGTCGCCGTCCGCGTGCCGCGCAACGTGGCCTCGGAGCGGCGGATCTTCAGCGCCTCGCGGAACGTGCAGAACGGCTCGGTCCACGGGATCGACGTCGTCGTGCTGGTCGACCCGCGCGACTACGACCAGCTGCCGTCGATGCAGGACCGGCAGCGCGTCGCGCACGCGGTCGGCCTCCTGAACGACCGGTTGAAGGAGCGCACCTTCGTCCTGATGGGCCCGGGGCGCTGGGGCTCGAACGACATGCGGCTGGGCGTGAAGGTGGGGTACGCCGACATCAACAACGCCCGGATGCTGGTCGAGATCGCGCGTGTCAAGGAGGGACAGGTCCCCGAGGTGTCGTTCGGGACCCACTTCTTCCAGGACCTGGTCGAGTCCGACATCCGCTACCTGCCGCTCTACCCCGACGACGCCGGCACCGACTTCAACGAGGCCTTCCTGCGCGACCACCACAACCGGTTCGCCGAGCTGGTCCCGGAGCTGGCCGACCTGGCGGCGGTGATCAAGGTCGTGGACGTGCCGCGCGCCAGCGGCGGACTCGTGCTCAACGTCGACATGGACGGCGGCAACCAGGAAGCGCTGGGATACCTTGCGCCGCCCGCCTGACCGCGCCTCCTCCCGCGCGCCGATCGTCGCGGCGGCCCTTGCCGTCGCGGCGGCCGCCTGCCCGGGCCCGCCTCCGCCCTCTCCCCCTCCCCTTCCCCCGAAAGCGACCACGCCCCCGATGACCGAATTCGAGATCGCGCAGACCAGGGACAGCATCGAACGCACCATCCGCCAGGGGATCCGCGCGCCGGAGTTCGGCGACGGCAAGGACTGGCTCAACGTCAGCCGCCCGCTGTCGCTGAAGGAGGACCTGGCCGGGCGCATCGTGCTGCTCGACTTCTGGACCTTCTGCTGCATCAACTGCATCCAGATCCTGCCCGACCTGGCCTACCTCGAGCAGCGCTTCGCGGACGACCCGTTCGCGGTGGTCGGGATCCACTCGGCGAAGTTCGAGAACGAGCGCGACGCCGGCAACATCCGCCAGGCGGTGCTGCGCTACGGGATCGAGCACCCGGTGGTCAGCGACCCCGGGTTCGACATCTGGCGGCGCTACGGCGCCGGCGCCTGGCCGACGCTGATGGTGGTGGGCCCGGACGGCTACATCCTCGCCGCGATGTCGGGCGAGGGGCACCGGGACGAGCTGGAGCGGATCATCGCGGTCGCGCTCGACATCTACCGCGCGAAGGGGAAGCTCGCGCCGCGGCCGCTGCCGCTGGCGCCCGAGCGCGCGCGGCAGTCGCCGGGAGAGCTGGCCTTCCCCGGGAAGATCCTCGCGGATCCCGCGGGCGGGCGGCTGTTCGTCGCCGATTCGTCCCACGACCGGCTGGTCGTGCTGGGGCTCGACGGCCGCGTGCTCGAGACGATCGGCGGTGGCGGGCCGGGGCTGGCGGACGGCGGCTACGAGGCCGCGCGCTTCAGGAAGCCGCAGGGGCTCGCGCTCGGCGACGGCGTGCTCTATGTCGCCGACACCGGCAACCACGCCGTGCGCCGGGTCGACCTGGCGGCGCGCAGCGTCACCACGATCGCGGGGACCGGCCGGCAGGGCCAGGATCGCATCGGGGGGCGCCCGGCCGCGATCCTGAACCTCGCCTCGCCCTGGGACCTGGCACTCGACGGCTCGACGCTCTACGTCGCGATGGCCGGGACGCACCAGGTCTGGACGATCGACCTCGCCGCGGGGACCGCCCGCGCCTTCGCCGGCAACGGGCGCGAGGCCCGCATGGACGGGCCGCTCGCGACGGCCGCGCTGGCGCAGCCGTCGGGCCTGGCGCTCGCGGGGCGGCGGCTGGTCTTCGCCGACAGCGAGTCGTCGAGCATTCGCGCGGTGGAGCTCGACGCGGGCAAGGTCGTGACGCTCGCCGGGGCGAGCCCGATCGCGCAGGACCTCTTCTCCTTCGGCGACGCCGACGGGCGCGGGATGGCCGCCAAGCTGCAGCACCCGCTCGGCGTGGCCGCCGCGCCGGACGGGTCGATCTTCGTCGCCGACAGCTACAACCACCGGATCAAGCGCCTGGACCCTTCGACCGGCGAGATCGTGACCGTCGCCGGCTCCGGGAAGCCGGGCGCTGCCGACGGGCCGCTGAAGGAGGCGTCGTTCTCCGAGCCGGGCGGGCTCACGGTCGCCGGGAACCTGCTCTACGTCGCCGACACGAACAACCACCGCGTGCGGGTCGTCGACCTCGCCGCGGGAACGGTGAGCACGCTCGCGGCTCCGGTGCCGAAGACCGCACCTTAGCTGCCCCGGTTCCCCCGATGGGGGATACTTCCGGCGCCCCCTACGGAGGTGTCATGCCGCGCTTCGGCCGTGCCGTCCTCGTCGCGTCGTCCCTGCTCGTCCTGCTCACGCTGCTCGTTCCGGTCGGCGCGGCCGGCGGCAAGGAGCTCACCCTCGAGCGGATCTTCTCCGATCCGCCGCTGGCCGGACGGACCGCCGAGGAAGCGGCCTGGCTGCCCGACAGCTCGCGGGTGACGCTGCTCGAGCGCTCCGGAATCGAGCCGAACGTGACCTTCGCACTGGTCGCCGTCGACCCGGCCACCGGCGCGAGGACGACGCTCGTGGCGGACAAGGACCTCCCCTCGTTCGGTGCCGGGGAGAAGGCGGTCAAGCCGGCGCTTTCCGGCTACCGCTGGACGCCGGACGGCAAGGCGCTGCTCCTGGTCCGGCGGCACCGACCTCTTCCTCTTCGAGCCCGGCGCGAAGACGACGCGCCGGCTGACCAATACGCCGGCCGCGGAGGAGGAACTGCAGTTCTCGCCCGACGGCCGCTTCCTCGCCTTCGTGCGCGAGCGGAACCTGTTCGCGCTGGAGCTGGCGTCGGGGCGCGAGATCCAGCTCTCCACCGACGGCGGCGAGAACCGCGTCAACGCGCAGTGGGACTGGCTCTACGGCGAGGAACTGGCGGAACCCGGCAGCACGGCCTACGCCTGGTCGCCCGACTCGCGCGCGATCGCGTACATCTCGCTCGACGAGACGCTCGTCCCGCGCTTCCCGCTGGTGGACGAGATGAGCGTCCAGCCGGTCGTCACGCTGACCCCGTACCCCAGGCCCGGCGACCCGAACCCGGTCCCCTCGCTGCGCGTCGTCTCGGTCGTCCCCGAGCCGGACGGCCGCAGCCTGGCGCACGAGCTGAAGTGGGCCAACGGCGAGAACTACCTGGTCCGCGTCGGCTGGATGCCGGACGGGAAGGCCGCGTGGTACGAGCTGCTGGACCGGCCGCAGACCCGGCTGCAGCTCACGCGTCTCGACCGCGCGACCGGCGTCTCGACGCCGCTGCTCGTCGAGAGCGACGCGGCGTGGATCAACCTCCACGACGACCTGCGGTTTCTCAAGGACGGGCGCTTCCTCTGGTCCTCGGAGCGCGATGGCAACCGCCACCTCTACCTCTACGACGCCGCCGGCAGGCCCGTCCGGCAGCTCACGAAGGGGCCGTGGAACGTCTCCGCCGTGGTCGGCTTCGACGAGGCCGCCGGAACGGTCTTCTTCGTCGGCAAGGAGAAGAGCGTCCTCGAGCTGCAGCTCTACCGCGTGCAGCTGGACGGCACCGGGTTGAAGCGCCTGACCGGGGAGCGGGGGACGCACCTCGTCACCGCGATGTCGCCGAACAACCGCTGGGCCGTCGACAGCTTCTCCGCGGCGATGGTCCCGCCGTCGAGCTTCGTGATCGACGCCGCGGGCCGGCGCACCGCGACGCTCGCCGACAACGGCAACGCGCCCTGGTTCGAGTACGCCGTCGGAAAGCAGGAGTTCCTGACCCTCGAGGCGAAGGACGGCACGACGCTTCACGCCAGCCTGCTGCGCCCGGATGGCTTCGATCCGGCGAAGAAGTACCCCGTGATCGTCTACCTCTACGGCGGGCCGGGGCCGCAGGTCGTGTCCGACGCCTGGGGGCGCTCGTACACGATGTTCCACAGCTACCTCGCCTCGCGGGGCTTCCTCGTCTTCTCGATCGACAACCGGGGGTCCGGCGGCCGCGAGCGCGCCTTCGAGCGCGCGCTGCTCAGGCGCTTCGGCAGGATCGAGCTGGAGGACCAGCTGGCCGGCGTGCAGTACCTGAAGTCGCTGCCCTACGTCGATGGCGAGCGGCTCGGGATCTGGGGCTGGTCGTACGGCGGCTACATGACGGCCTACGCGCTGACCAACGCCCCGGGCGTCTTCAAGGCCGGCGCGGCGGTGGCGCCCGTCACCAACTGGCTGCTGTACGACTCGGCCTACACGGAGCGCTACCTCAAGCTGCCATCCGAGAACCCCGACGGGTACCGCGACTCGTCACCGGTCAACCAGGCCGACAAGCTGGAGGGCGCGCTGCTGCTGATCCACGGTACCGGCGACGACAACGTTCACGCGCAGAACTCGCTGCAGCTGGTCGAGAAGCTCTACACCGCGGGGAAGCCGTACGACCTGCAGCTCTACCCCAACAAGAACCACGGCATCCCCGGCAACCCGGCGCGCCTGCACCTGCACCGCCGGATCGCCGACCACTTCGAGCGGGCTCTCGCGCCGCGGTAGCAGCCGCGGCGCGGGGCCGGCCTCGCCGCGACGGCCTACGCGTAGCTGTGCAGGCCGACGATCACGAAGTTGACGGCGACCCAGTTGAAGATCATCACCGCGCAGCCGATCACGGCCAGGATCGCGGTCCAGAGCGCCTTGTCCTTGACCTTGTAGCGGACGTGCAGCAGCACCAGGAAGACCAGCCAGGTGTTGAGCGCGAAGACCTCCTTGGGATCCCAGCCCCACGGGCGGCCCCACGAGAAGTAGGCCCAGACCGCGCCGAGGATCGTCCCGACCCAGAGCGTGATGAAGGCCAGCTCGAGGAAGATCATCGTCGCGCCGTCGAGCGACTTGGCCAGGCCCGAGCGGTTCTCGTCGCCGGGGGCCAGGCCGCGCCCGAGGATCAGGGAGCCCGCGCCGCCGCGGAGCGCCCCGGTGCCGCCGGTGCCGGCCCAGGCCTCGGCGAGGCGCGGCGAGGTCACCCAGGCGTTCAGCGCGCGGCCGGCGAGGTAGAGCGTCGCCGTCACGCCGCCGAAGAAGATCAGCGCGTAGGAGGCGATGACCATGTTGGTGTGGATGTAGAGCCAGATCGTGCGGTCGAGTACCGGCATCACGGTGGAGATGTCGGAGTTGAGCGTGACCGGCATGAAGTGCCCGAGCATCAGCGCGAACATCGCGTAGGTGGAAGCCGCGAGCGCGGGCAGGTTCTTGACCGGCCAGCGCCGCAGGACGAGTTCGAGCACGATCGCCGCCAGTGCGCCGAACCATGCCGAGGCGGTGACCGCCTCGAACATGTTGGAGTTCGGGATCCGCCCGGCCAGCCACCAGCGCAGGACGATCGAGAAGGTCTGGAGCGCGAAGCCGGTGACGAAGAGCGTCAACCCGGCGACCCGCGCCCAGCGGAACCGGTAGACCGTGGCCATCAGCAGGAACGGCAGGGCCAGGAAGTAGACCAGCCAGACCATCGTCATCTTGTCGTTCTTGTAGTACCAGTGTTCCCACGACAGGCGCGCCGCCGCCGGGTAGAGCCGCGGCTCCACCAGCGCGAAGTTCTGCGCCAGCGTATTGAGCGCCTGGCCGGCCGCCGCCGCGTCCTGGAAGCGCCAGGCGTTCTCGAGCGACTGCCAGGCGGCGCCGATCGCCGCGCTCCGCTCGGCGAGCCCGGTCGCGGCCGGCATCGGGCGTCCCGGCGCGCTCATCATCCCGCGCGCGGCCTGCGCCACCGTGAGCCAGGGGTCCGTATCGCTTGCCCCCGACCGGCGGCACCGGGCGCCAGAGCGAGAGCAGCACGCCCGCGTCGGACAGGCTGCGGGCGGCCTGGATCGCGTTGACCTCGCGGCTGGTGCGCATCAGGTCGCGCTCCATCGCCGCCAGCACCTGCCGCACCGGAGGCTGGTCGAGGAAGATCGGCGACACCAGCCCGGTCTGCTCGATCCGCTGCAGCTCGGTCTCCGCGATCGCGCCCTGGCGGTTCTCGGGCAGCACGATGCTGCGCACGCCCTGCGTGATCTGCGTCCGGATCATCGGCTTCTTGACGAAGATCACGTTCGTGCCGGCGTAGTGCTCGGGGACCAGGACCATGTCCAGGTAGAGCAGCACCGGGTCGATCTCGCGCATCGCGCGCGAGCTGTTGACCAGCTTCAGCCGCTCGCGGGCAAGCGAGTCGAAGGTCTTGACGCGTCCGTCCTCCTGGACCGCGCTGACGCGGATCGCCGACAGGTCGACGGAGTTCGCGAAGGCGCTGCCGACCGAGAGCTGGATCGGCGCGTCGGCAGCCCGTGCCGCGCCGGCCACGGTGCCCAGCGCCAGGACGGCGAGGAAGGCGGTCACCAGGCGGCGGCTCATGCTTCGGTCTCCGTGAGACGAGCGCGCGCGGCGCCGGAGGCGGCCGCCGGTTGCGCCGGGAAGGGGGTGGCGCCGGGCAGGTCCTGGAGTGCGCCGCCGGTCTCCGCGCGGCGATCGCCGAGCCGGCGGCGCAGGATGACCGGCTTCACGTAGAACGCCCAGAGCGTGCCGAGCACGGTCAGGATGGAGCCCAGGAGCATCGTGCCCACCCCGTGCCGGTTGCCGACGCCGAGCCCGGTGTAGTTCATCCCTGCGTAGCCGGCTCGCTCGTCGGGCGGGTCCCACGTGCTCTGGAAGTACCACCACCCGTCGTGCTCGGTCGGGTTGTTGCTGTGGACCTCCTCCAGGTCGGACCAGCGGCCGTTCTCGTAGAAGCGCACGAGGCTCTTGTAGTCGCGCTCCTTCTCGCCGCCGGGGTAGACCTCGAGCTGGAACTCCTCGAGCGCGACCGGCGCCGGGAGCCGAAGCGTCTCGCGCGAGTAGAGCAACTCGAGCTGCCGGCCGGAGGCGAGCGTGACGCGGCGCGGGTAGTAGCCGACCCGGCTCGGGTGCGCGTAGTGGCTGTACTCCACCCATTGCGTCTCGGGCGGCTGGCCGGCCTCGGCCAGCTCGACCTGGATCAGCGAGTAGTGGGGCCCGGTCTTGGCGTCCCGCTCGCGGCGCGGCACCACGCGCGGCCTGGACACCAGGCGCGAGTTGGGGCTGGCCTCCCAGGCGGTCAGCTTCATCGCGCCGTCCAGGAACTCGACCGGCTGGCCGGGCGTCAGCGGCCGCTCGATCACCTGCCCGCCGTCGCTGACGAGCAGCGCGACGAGGCCGTTCCGGCCGCCCACGATCCGCAGCCCGGATTCCACGAGACCGCCCGCCTCGAGCACGATGCCGTCGTCGACGAGCGACGCGAGCGGGCGTCCTTCGGCGTCGAGGTCGCGGGTGAGCCGCGCGTCGGGAGCGGTGACCGCGCGCAGGAAGGTCCCCTTCGGGCCCTTGACGCGGACCAGCACCATCGAGCCGTGCACCCCCTCGGGCGTGCCGGGCGGGACCCACTCCGGGAAGAACTGCAGCCCCTGCAGCCGGTACGGCGTGCCGGCGAGCGCGAACTCCCTGCCGACCACCTCGCCCAGCGGGAAATCCTGCGCGGTCGCGCCGGCGCGGACGCGCAGGCGTGGCGCGCCGGGGCTGCGGAGCCGCTCGAGCACGGCCGGGTCGTCGACCCAGTCGAAGCGCACGTCGAAGAGATTGTCGCCGAGCGTGACGTGGTTGCGGGCCGGGTCGTTGGCGAGCAGGACCTCGGACATCGAGCTGTTGCCCACCTGGACGGTGAAGCGCAGGTACGGGTTGAAGCTGCTGCCGCCGGGCTCCCAGGCTTCGCTGAGCATCGCGTAGGGCAGGAAGCCCGTGACGCGCGCAGAGACCTGTTCGAGCCCCGGGGCCGCCGTCCCCTTGACACGCGGCGCAAGGGCCAGCGGACGCGCGGGGAGCGGCGCCTCGCCCGGGCTGACGGACGCGGTGTCCGGGGACGCGACGTACTCCCGGTAGCGCGGCAGGCCGCGCAGGGGGTATTCGCTCCACTCGGCGGTCCCCGGCGCGCGCAGCATCAGCGCCGCGCGGTCGTAGAGGAAGATCCGGTCGTTGGGCGCGTAGTCGAGCGAGACCGTCACGCTGTCGTCGATCAGCTTGCGGCCGAGCAGCTTGATCGCGCGCCCCTGGCCGGGGACGACGTCCTCCGTGTACTCGGGGTAGCCCACGAGCATCTGGCGGATGAACGGCTGTCCGCCGCCCGAGAGCGGCTGGAAGCTCAACTGCGCGGAGAGCGTCTTCTTGCCCTTGTCGGTCCCGGTGAGCAGCTCGTAGTTCGAGTTGAGGTCGCCGACCGAGACGCGGTAGGCACGGCCGCCGCCGCTCACGATCGCTTCCTCGTCGGGCTGCAGCGTCAGCACGGCCGGCGAACCGCCCGGCAGCTGCACGACCGCCTGCCGGCGGTAGACCGCCATGTCCCCTTCGCGCTTGAGCCCGAAGTAGATCACGCAGCCGAGCATCAGCACGAGGATCCCGACGTGAACCGTCCAGACGCCGAGGTTCGGCAGGTTGAGCGGGATGCGGCGGATCGTGACGAGAACCAGCGAGAGCGCGAGCAGCGCGCAGATCACGTGGAATGGCCACCAGTTGAACCACTCCATCTCGGTCAGCTCGACGCTCTGGCGCGGGAACCAGTCGTAGAACGGCTGCAGGCCGGCCGATCCGAGCCACGAGTAGACCAGGAGGGCGACCATCGTCGAGATGCCGAAGGTCACGCTCCCGATCGCGTCCACCAGGCGCAGCCACCAGGGCTTGACGGGGGCCGCAGGACGGCGCGGCGCGCCGGCCGGGAAGTTCGCAACGCTCATGGGGGACCTGCGCCTCCAGGTGCGCCCCGGGTCGGAGGCCGGGGGGGATCGAGGTGATCTTAGCGTCGAGTCCCCGGAGAAGCGAACTTCGCCCTAGTCGCGATTAGCTCGCGGGTGAGATCGCTCCGGGTCGAGCGCCGCGGTCCCCGGAGTGCCCGCCACGAGCGCGATCCCGCAGCCTCGGCAGGCCCCGCAGCCGCCCGCGTGGAGGTCGGGGCGGGGTTGGCGACCGCGGTGGCCGGGGCGCCCGAGGGGGCTGGAGCATGGCCGCTCCGCCCGGGCGCCGCCGGGGATTCGGCGGGTGACCGGGGAAAGGTGATCGGTCGCAGGTAGGCCGGCCGTCGCGGCGGGGCGGGCGGGGTCCCCGCGACGGCCGCCCGGCGGCGCCGCCCGGCCAGCGCGTGCGCCGCCAGGGCGGCGACGAACGCCGTCCCCGTGATCCCGTGGACCCACCCCGCAGCCGGTCGCCATGCCGCATCGGCGAAGGCCTGGACCAGGGTCCCCGAGAGCACGAGCACGACCGTCAGCGCCAGGATCGCCCGCCCGCTGCCACGGCCCGGCACGCCGCCGCCGCGGAGCTGCTGCTGCGCGTGCGCGCCGTAGAGCCAGCCGACGACGAAGACGAGCAGCGGCACCGCCAGCACGTGGAGCTTCAGCGCGTACGGCTGGAGCGGGTGACCGTAGGCCGAGAACGGGTCGTTCCGCGGCAGCAGGTATTTCATCGCCGCGTACGCCAGCCCCGAGACGCCGGCCACCGCCGTCGAAGCCCAGAGCGCGAGTCGCTGCGTGGTCGTCACGGCGTGGCCTCCAGGACCTGGTGCAGGGCGAGCACGCGGCGCACGGCGTCGGTCATCGCGCCCGACGAGAGCGTCGCGCCCGCCATCGTGCGGATCCCGCGCTGCAGCCGCAGCTCGTCGTCGAGCGCGCGCCCCCCGAGCTGCGCCAGCCACGGCGCCGTGAGCATGTACTCGGGCGGCTCGTTGAACGAGAGGATCTCGACCCGGCTGACCTTGCCGGCCGGGTCGAGCACGACCAGCACCGTCTCGGGCAGCGTGCGCACGATGTGGGTGTCGACGAAGGCCCAGCCCGCGGGCTTCCCGGTCGCCGGATCGGTCGCGGCGTAGTAGGCGACGACCTTGCTGGGCGGCTTCTGGCCGGCGAGCTGCTCGACGCGCGCCGCCTGCGCCGCGTCGAGGAAGGCCGTCTTCTTCGCGACGACGAGCGGCGCGGGGAAGACGCGCTTCAGCGCGGCCTCGGCCTCGACGAGGACGCCGGCCGGCGCGTTCCCCGTGCCGGCCGCGAGCAGCGCGGCCAGCACGAAGAGCGTCGCGCCGGCGCGGCGCACGCGCTCAGAACAGGTAGCCGAGCGACGCATTGAACTGGTCCACGCCGGTGCCGGCCGCGTTCTTGAGGTCCTGGTACTCGGCCTTGATCGCGACCTGGGGGATCGGCCGGTACATCACCCCGTAGCTGGTCGCGGTGCGGTCGTTGGCCCCGGTCACCTCGGACTGGAATCCCGGCGCGACCTCGGACTGCGTGTTGTAGCGCTCGTAGCGCACGTACGGGTAGAGCGACTGGTTGCGGGCACTGGTCAGCGAGAGCAGGTCGAAGCCGGCTTCGGCGTACCCGCCGCGCAGCTCGGAGCCGATCGCCTGGTCGGTCTGGATGCTGATCAGCGCCGGCGTCGCCGATGTCGACCGCGGACCAGACGCCGCGCAGCCACAGCCCGCGCCACTTCCAATCGGCGTGCACGTCGTAGAGCGTGACCGGGCCGTCGATCGTCTGGCCGTCGACCACGCGCCCCTGGCCCGAGTCGCCGCGGTAGAACGAGACGCCGGCCAGCAGGCCCGGGACGCCCGTGAGATCGAGGCGCAGCGCCACCGCGAGGTCCTCGGCCAGGGCTTTCGATCCGGCCTGGCGGCCGCCTCGGATCCCGGCCGACGCGGTGAAGCCCTCGCTGTCGAGGCCGTCCAGCAGGTAGGCCTGGTAGCTGAAGAGTCCGAACCGCCCGTGCACGCCGACGCCCGGTTCGCTCCACGTCGTGGGCATGATCACGCCGTCCACGCCCGGGCGCTTGACGCCCAGGTAGGTGGGCGGCTCGTGGATCTCGTTGATGATCCCGACCGGCACCAGGACCAGTCCGGCCCGGACGTTCGCGTAGTCATTGAAGAGGAAGTCGAGGTACGCGAACTCGACGGCGACCTCTCCCTCGTCGTCCGTCGTCGCGTGCTCGAACTCGATCTCGGAGTTGAAGACGATCCGGTCGTTGAACTTGTAGCCGAAGTAGAACACGGCCCGCAGGAAGTCGATCTGGTCGCGCGCCTCGGACGGCGAGCCGTCGTCCCGGCTGGCGTCGTAGTTCTCGTAGATCATTTCGCCGTAGCCGCCGATCGAAACGCCGCGGGTCCTGGTGTAGACCTTCGAGGCCGCCGGCGCGAGACCGGTGGCCCCTTCCGGCGTCGGCTCGTCGGGCGTTGGTTCCGGCGTCGGCGTCGCCTCGGCCTTCTCCCCGGCGCGGAGCGCCTGCAGTTCCTCGGCGAGGACCGCGAGCTTGCGCTCCAGTTCCTCGATCTTCTTCCGGTTCGCCAGCTCCTCCGCGGACGGGGCCGGTGGTGCGGGCGTTTCCTGCGCAACGACCGGCAGACTCCCCGCAGCCAGGGAGAGCGCGGTCGCGACGAGGGCGTGCTGGAACCTGTCACGGAACATCGAGTGTCTCCTTCTCCATGAACTCGAATGTCGCGTCGCCGGCGAGGGCGACGGCATCGGCGGTGGGACCGGGGCCGAGGACGAACAGCGCGGTGGACAGCGCGTCGGCGGCGGTCGCGGTCGGCGCGATCACGGCGACGGCGGCCGCCCGGTCGACGGGCTCGCCGGTGCGCGGGTCGATCACGTGGCCGCGGCGCCGGCCGCCGGCATCGATCGCGCGTTCCGCGTTGCCGGTCACCGACAGGCTGGCGTGGACGAGCGTCAGCGTGTGCGCGGCGCGCGCGCGGTTCGACGGATCCGCGACGTCGACGATCCAGCCGTCGCTGCCCGGCGGCGCGTCGAGCGCGAGGACCTGGCCGCCGAAGTTGAGCAGTGCGCGCGTCACGCCGGCCGCGCGCAGGACCGCCGCGGCCTCGTCGAGCGCCATTCCCTTCCCGATCGCGCCGAGGTCGAAGGCCGGCCCGTCGCGTCCGCAGGTCACCGCGGGCGGGTCGGTGACGACCCCGAAACGTGCCCAGCCGGAGCGGGAAAGGGCGCCGGCCAGCTCGTCGCGAGAGGGCTCGCGTCCCCCCGTCTTGACGCCCCAGGCGTCGAGGACCGCTCCGATGGCGGGGTCGAATGCGCCCCCCGTGCGCGCCGCGAACTCGCGCGCGACCGCGAGCGCGCGGGCCAGTTCCGGCGAGACCGGGATCTGTACCGCGCCGCCCGAACTCGCTGCGCACCGGGCGTTGAGCTGCGCCAGTTCGCCGTCGGGACGCCAGGTGGTCATGACCTGCTCGAGTCGAGCGATCCGATCCAGCGCGCGGTCGAGGAGCGGACCGACGCGGTCGGGCGGGCCGAAGGCGCGGGCCTCGCACGGTGCGCCCATCAGCCAGCGCCCCCGGACGACCGGCGGGGAGCGATCGACCGCAGGTGCCGTCCCGTCCGCGAAGGCGATCCCCGCCACGAGGGCGAGGCAGCCCGCGGCGGTCGCGGTCGCGATCCTGACCCTGTTTCGGCTCGAAGCCATCGCTCCCGCACCCTCGGCAACCCGGGTCTCTATTGCGAATGAGTCGCATGAGAGCGCTGCAGCGAGTGGGCCCCCGAGCCGCGTTTCACCCGGCCTGGCGGGCCCTGCTGGGTATCCTGTCGAGGGTTGGGCGGGGTTCTTCTGCCCGATCGACCGTTTTGCCTTGCTCGCCCTATTTGCGAATCATTCGCATTAACTAATCAAAAGGTACCTCGCCCCGCCGCGGCTGTCAAGGCTCCGCCCCGGGCGTCGGGGGGCGTCCGTTAACAGGGTTGTTTCTTGCGCTTCCCCCGGAATGCGCGGTACATCGTTCGTCACTGCAGCGCCCGGCTTGCAGCGCCCGTGGGTGGGACGGGCCCACGCTCCACGACGAGGAACTGCCATGACCGTCCGCCCTCGACTCGCGGCCCTCGCGCTCTGCGCGTGGTCGGCCAGCGCTCTCGCCCAGACCGATCCCTGTGTCGGAATCGCGCCCGTCGACACGACCAGCCTGCGCTCGGTCGCGGTCGCGACCGGGCTCGTCAACCGCCCGCTGCTGCTCGTCACCCCGCCGGCGGACAACACCCGGCAGTTCATCGTCGAGCAGGACGGGTACATCCGGCTCCACAAGCGCGGCACCGCGACCGCGACCTGGACCACCTTCCTCGACCTGCACCTCAAGGTGAGCACGCGCGGCAACGAGATGGGGCTGCTCGGCCTGGCCTTTGCGCCGGACTACGCGACCTCGGGCTACTTCTTCGTCAACTACACCGAGGTCGACGCGAGCAACAACGCCTGGACCGTCGTCGCGAGGTACCGCGTGAGCGCCAACCCCGACCTCGCCGACGCGGCCAGCGAGCTGCGGGTTCTCCGGTTCAGCTCAGCCGGCGGACAACCACAACGGCGGCTACCTCACCTTCGGGAGCGACCGCTTCCTCTACGCTTTCACCGGCGACGGCGGCGGGGGGGGCGACAGCACCGGCGGGACCTGCGGCAACGGCCAGAACAAGAACGTGCTGCTCGGCAAGGCGCTGCGGCTCGACGTGCTCAGCGTCGATCCGGCCTCGCGGGCTCCGGACTGCGGCGCAACGGGGGCCAACTACCGCATTCCGTCGACCAACCCGCTGGTCGGGCAGTCGAACGTCTGCGAGGAGATCTGGGCCTTCGGCCTGCGCAACCCGTGGCGCGGCAGCTACGACGCCGCGAACGGCGACTGGTACATCGCCGACGTCGGGCAGAACTGCTGGGAGGAGGTCAACTGGGTCCCCGCCGCGACGGCAGGCGGGCGCAACTACGGCTGGCGGCAGATGGAGGCGACGAAGTGCTACAACCCCTCCAACCCGAGCTGCACGCCTCCGGTCGACGGCACCTCCTGCTCGCCGAAGTGCAACGACGCATCGATGACGAAGCCCGTCCTGGAATACGGCCACAGCGCCGGCGCCTGCTCGATCACCGGTGGCTTCGTCTACCGCGGCTGCCGGATGCCGAGCCTGCGCGGGACCTACTTCTACGGGGACTACTGCGCGGGGTTCATCCGCTCGTTCCGGATCAGCGGTGGGGCGGTCACCGACCAGCAGGACCGCACCGCGCAGCTCGATCCGCAGGGGCTGCTCTCGGGCAGCCTGTCGAGCTTCGGCCAGGACGCGCAGAAAGAGATCTACATCGTGGACCAGAGCGACTCGGTCCGGGTCATCGTGCCCCCCTTCACGGCGATGGAGGTTTCCGGCAAGGGTGCGGCCGACATGTTCCTGCTCAAGAAGACGGAGTGGACCTGGGAGAATCTGCTCTCCAGCGCGCAGGTGCCCGTGACCGAGTACCGGGTCTACCGCAACGGCCAGGCCACGGGCCAGTACACCTGCATCTTCAAGAGCGCCACGCCCCGCTGGACCTCGGGAGATGCGACCAAGCCCTCCGCCGGGGCCGCCCTGTTCTACCTCGTGATCGGGCGCAACGGGGCGGGCGAACTGACCGCGACGGGCGGCCCGCAGCGCCAGTTGTCGCCGGCGACCTGCCCGTAACCCGGATCATCCACGAAGGACCGGCGGCACCCGGCTGCCGGGGAGTCTATATTCCGCCCTCGGGGCCCCGACGCCCCGCGGAGCGCCCGTGAAGCCCGTCAACGCGGACCTGCTGAGGCCCTGGTCGCGGTTCCTGAAGATCACGGTCGTCGGCCGCACCGTGGAGGTGCCGGACAGCAACACGCTCCTGCGCGGCCTGCAGTCGGTCGCACCCGACGGGATCTCGCGCGGCCGTTTCTGCTGGAACAACGAGTGCGGCAACTGCCGCGTCTACTACCGCCTTCCCGGGGACACCGCGGACCGCAAGGGCCGCGGCTGCTGCCTCGTGGTGAAGGACGAGATGGCGCTGACGACGCTCTCGACGGAGCTGAAGTTCGCCCTGCGCGAGGTCCTGAAGCGCGAGCCGGACGCGCCGCTCCCGGAGGCGCCGGCCCTCGAGGTGGCAGCGGACGACGAGCCGATCCCGGTCCCCACCTTCCGGACCCGGGGCGACCCGACCTAGTCCGGAGTCCTCCCCCTCCGCCTAACCGCTGTAGGACCAGCTGGTGTCGCGCAGTGCCAGCGGAGCCGCTGCCTCGCCGGGTGCGCCCGCACCGGTGACGGCCGCCACCGCGATCGCGTGATCGCCGCGATCGACCCACTCCCTGACCTCGAAGTGGAAGTACCACGGCAGGGCGGTCAGGACCGGCTGCCCGTCCTCGAGCCGGTAGGGCTGGCCGTTGATCGTGCCGGCGTCGTGCTTCGTCGGGCCGAAGAAGGACTTGGCGATCGCGGCCTGTTCGTCGCCCAGGATGTGAACGACGCCGCGGCCGCTCCGGCGCAGGAGCGCGCTGAGCGCGCCGTCCTTGCGCAGCGCCATCATCACCAGCGGCGGCTCGAACGAGCACTGCGAAAGCCATGACACCCCGGCCGCCGCCACGCTGTCGCCGTGTGCGGTCGTCGTGACGTAGAGCCCGTAGGTGATGTTGCGGAGCACGTCCTTCCTCTGCCTGGGGTCCATGCCCCCTCCCCTTCCGTTCAGTTCAGCGTGTGCGGCATCTCGAGCGCAAACGGTGCGATCTCCGCCTTGAAGCGGCGGCCGTCGTCGCGCCACATCTCGTAGGTCCCCCGCATCGAGCCCCGCGGGGTCGGCAGCGGAAAACCGCTGGTGTACTCGAACGACTCTCCCGGCTCGAGTCGGGGCTGCTCGCCGACCACGCCGGGCCCGTGCACCTGCTCGACCTCGCCGTCGGCGTCGGTGATGATCCAGTGCCGATTGACGAGACGGGCCGCCTCGCGCCCATCGTTGCTCACCTTCACCTTGTACGCGAAGAAGTAAAGGTCCTCCGGCGGAGCGGAGCGTTCCGGTACATACCGGCTCGTGACCTCGACCTTGATCCCGTCGGTGGTGGCGATGGAACGGCCCATGCAAACCCCGCGTCCGCGACCCCGGCCCTGGCGGCGGGCGTCCTGCGGCGCGCCGGGTATGCTACAGGGTGGTATGCGCGGGGCCAACCGCCGCCGCCCCGCCGCAGGACGCCAGGACCGTGAGAACGACGCCGCCCCGCCGCGCTCGACCCGCTCGCCCGCGCCACCACGCGCCGGAGCGGCGCTCCGCGTGGGTCGTGATCGCCGCCGGCTGCGCCGTGCTCTCGGGCTGCGCCTCGTCACCGGTCGCGCCGCCGGCGGTGGCGCCGAGTGCTCCGCCGTCCGCCGCGTCCCAGGACGGGCGGAGCGCCTCCCCGATCATCACCGAGGTCTCCTACGTCACGAACCTCTTCCACTGGGTCGACAACCTGGCCGAGACCGCCAACGGCCTGACCCAGCCGGCCTACTACCGGGCGTGGTTCGCCCGCTTCGGCCCGCTCGACGCGAAGGACCGCGAACTGCTCGCAGCCTTCCGCAAGGTCCGCCTGCGCGAGTACAAGCCGCGTCCGGCAACGGACGAGGCCGCGGGGAAGGGCTGCCTCCCCGCCGAGCTCGACACGCTCTCGCGGCGGCAGATGCTCAACGTGGCGGCGATGCAGGCGCGGAGCATCCCGGACCTCGTGCAGCGCACGCACGAGTTCCTGCTCCCCGAGGAGGCCGACGCCGTCGGTGCGACGCTCACTCACTTCGCCGACCGGTTCGAGTTCCTCTGGGCCGAATTCGACTGGCTGCAGGCCTTCCAGCAGCAGTTCGACGCGTTCCTCGCCGAGCCGGTGACGCAGCAGTGGGTCGCGGCGATGGCCCGGTTCGCGGGTGCGGGGGCGCTTTCGAACGCACCGACGCTCTTCAGCTTCGTCGCCGTCCCCAGCCAGGAGTACGGAACGCACGCCGAGGCGAGCGCGCGGGCGCTGCTGCTCGAGGTGCGTCCCGACGATACGATCGCCGAACAGGTGCCGGTGATCTTCCACGAGCTGGTGCACGACTTCCTGCGCCGGGCCCCCCAGTCCGAGCGGGCCGAGCTCGCCGGCCAGTACGTGAGCCAGGGGTATCGCGGCGCGACGGCCTACAGCCTGCTGCGCGAGGCGCTCCCCACCGCGCTCGGCCAGGGTCTGGCCCAGCTGCGACTGGCGCCGGAGTCGTACCGGCCCGAGCATCCCTGGTACCACCTCGAGTCGGTCGACCGCTACGCGCACGCGCTGCTGCCGCCGGTCTCGCGGGCGTTCGACTCCGGAGAGCTGTTCTCCGAGATCCCGCCGAGGCAGCTGATCGCCGCGTTGGACGACACGACGCTCGCGGAAACGCCGGCCCTGCTCTTCCTGAGCGAGGCCGGTTTCTCCGCGACGAGCGGGCTGCTCCCGCTGCTCGACCCCCTGCTGGCCGACGTCGGCGGGCGCAGGCAGTGGCGCGTGGCGGCCGACACGGCGGAAGGGCGCAGCTTCCTGGTGCGGTACGACTGCCTTCCGCTCGCGGTCCTGTCGATCGCCGGTGAGCCGCCGCTGCCCGGCCTCGAGGACGCGACGGCCTCTCCGCCCCCGCTCACCACGGAGGCCGTCGGCGCGCTGGTGCCGCTGCGGCGCGAGAGCGGGGCACCGGTCCTCTGGATCTACGCCCGCACCAGGGAAGACGTGCCGCGACTGGTGCGGGCGGCGCGCGACATGGTGCGCTGGCCCGAGCGGATCGTGCTGGTCAAGCCAGCGTGACCGCCTCGCCGCCGGCGTGCCCGAGCGCCAGCGCCGCGCCGGATGCGGCCTCGACGACCGGGACCACCGCCAGCAGCTCGATCGTCCCGTCGGGCGCCGCGGCCGCACGGACGACCTTGCCGCCGTCGCGCTCGCGCCCCGCGTCGATCGCTCGCAGCGGCGTCGCGGGCGCGGGGACGGCGCCTCCGCGCGCGCGGCCGCGGAACAGCCGGCGCTTGAGCTCGCCGAGGTGCTGCGTGCGCGCAACGACCTCCTGGCCGGGGTAGCAGCCCTTCGAGAACGACAGCCCCGAGAACCGCTCCAGGTCGAGGTTCTGCGGCAGGAACGCGTCCACCGTCGGCGGCTCGACCTCGGGCAGCCCCGCGCGGACCTCGAACAGGGTCCACAGCCCGTCGTCGCCGCGTGCGAACCCGTCGGCCTCGAGCGCGGAAAGCAGCCGCGCGAGCTCGGCGTGCGGCGCGTAGAGCTCGAAGCGCGGCAGCTCGCCGGGAACCCGGACGATCGTGACCGCTCCGGATCTCGCCACGGCGTCCGCGGCGGCGGGGGCCGGGCCGGCATGCCGCTCCAGGGCGTCGGCCGCGGCGGCGCCCGCCACGCCGCCCCGAGCCAGCTCGGCGCCCGCGTCCGCGACCGTCACCCGGGACCGGAAGACCACGCGGCGCAGGCGCTCGAGCGTGTCCGGGACGAGCGCCCCGGGCAGCCGCAGGACCAGCTCGCCGTCGCGCTCGAAGGCGCGGAAGACCACGGAGACCCGTCCGTTCACCTGGCAGAACGCGCCGAGCGTCGAGCGCGAGGGCGTCACGATCCGGATGTCGGCGGTCGAAAGGCCCTGCAGGAACTTCACCGCGTCGGGACCCGCGACAACGATCACGCCGTAGCGCGACAGGTCGAACGAGGCGTTCATCTACCCGGCGTTCGCGAGCAGCGAGGCGGACATCTCGAGCATCCGGTCGAGACACCGGCGGGCGCGCACCCTGATCTCCTCCGGAACGTCGATCACGTAGCGCATGTGAAGCAGCGCATCGCGCGTCTGTTCCAGGGTGATCTCGTTCATGTGCGGGCAGCGCACGCTGCAGAGCCGGAGCATCTCCTTGCCCGGGTTGTCCGCGGCGATGTTGTCGCCCATCGCGCACTCGGTCAGCAGGAGGTAGCGCGTCGCGCCGCTCTCGCGAACGAACCGGATCGCCGCCGAGGTGCTGCCCGTGAAGTCGGCGGCCGCGGTGACCTCGGGCCGGCACTCCGGGTGGGCGATGACGACCGCGTCGGGGAACTGCTCGCGCACGCGGCGGATGTCGTCCACCGTGAACTTCTCGTGCACCTCGCAGCGTCCCTGCCAGCCCACGATCTCGTAGCTGAGGCGCGGGTTCTGCGCGGCGGAGGCGCGGGGTGCGGCGGTCGGGAAGATGATCTCGCGGCCGGTCTCGCGGGCCACGTTCCCGGCCAGGAACTCGTCCGGAACGAAGATGACCGGCCCCGGCCCGAGCGCGCGGACGATCGCCGCCGCGTTGCCGGAGGTGCAGCAGACATCGCACTCGGCCTTGACCTCGGCCGAGGTGTTGATGTAGCAGACGGCCGGGACGCCCGGGAACTTCTCCTTGAGCGCGCGGACGTCCGCACCGGTGATGCTCTCGGCCAGCGAACAGCCGCCCTTCGGCGTCGGCAGCAGGACGGTGCGCGAGGGGTTCAGGATCTTCGCCGTCTCGGCCATGAAGCGGACGCCGCAGAAGACGATCACGTCGGCGGTCGACTCCGCCGCGCGGCGCGCCAGCTCCAGCGAGTCGCCCTTGAAATCCGGCACCGTGTGGTAGAGCGCCGGCTCCATGTAGTTGTGCCCCAGGATGACCGCGTTGCGTTCGCGCTTGAGCTGCTGGATCTCGACGACGAGCGGGGCCTTGAGCCGCAGCTCCACGTCGGGCACGACGTCCTTCAGCTTGGCCCGCATCGTCTCGTAGACGGCGTTCACGGTCGACGGGTCGAGGATCATCGGAAGCCCTTCCCGCGCCGCCGGGTGGCGCGCCCGGGCGGCGCCCGGAGCGCGTACTACAGCCCGCGGGGGGGGCCTTGTCAAACCGAGGGCCGGCCGCTGGCGGAGCTGCTACTCAGTCGGTCTCGAGCGCGTTCCCTGCGGCCACCGGGCTGATCGCCCCGCCGCCCCCGGCGGGAGGCGCCGCCGCGATCTGCTGGTTCGCGAACGGCCCGGTCGCGCGGCCCAGGTCGGCCTTGAAGCGCGGATCGACCGTCAACCCGAGGCTCTCCGCTCGCAGCACGCTGCCCCGCGCCTGCTCGAACCGGCCCTGCCGGTAGTAGGCCAGCGCGAGGTTGTTGTGGACGGGCGCAAAGCGCGAGTCACGCTCCGCCGCCGTCTCCCACTGCGCGATCGCTTCCGGCACCCGGTCCAGGTGAAAGAGCGCGTTGCCGAGGTAGAAGTGCAGCGGGGCCGGCGTCTCGATCGCATCGCCCCCCCCGGGATGCGTGAGCTGCGAGGCGTTGTCGATCGCCTGGTTGATCCGCAGCTCCTTGAACCGCCGCTGGTTGTCGGTGAGTTTCAGGTTCCCCGACCTGAGCTGGGTCAGCATGTCGCGCAACGCCAGGACGTCGTTGCGCCGCGCGAGGTAGCGGTCCTGTTCGAAGCGCTTCAGCTCCCGCGAGAGCTGAACGTAGGCTTCCCGTGCCGTCGCGTACTCGGAGAGGGCGTCGTCGTAGCGGCGCTCCTTCATCGCAACGTGCCCCAGCCCGACGTGCGCCTCGGCCAGCTGCGGGTGCGCGGCCAGCGCTTTCGCGAACGCCGTCCGCGCGGCGTCGAGATCGCCGCGCGCGAGCGCCTCGCTTCCGCGGTCGGCGTGCCGCTGCGCGACGGCGATCTGCCGCGGTCCGGCGGCGGCGAGCGCGGGAAGGGCGATCGACACGAGGGCGAGCCCGACGAGGGAGAGGGACCGGCGCATGGCTGAATCCTCCCGAATTCCGCGTTGAGTGTACGCCGATCGGCGCGGCCGGATCCCCGGTTTCGTGACGGCGTCAGCGGGAGGCACGGACCTTCCCGGGCCGGGGGCCGCGGCGGATTGACCGGGAGAGCGCAGGGGTCAGCTGCGGGCGGCACGGACGGTCGACCCGCCGCATACTGCGCCGTTCGAAACCGTTCCTCCGGGAGCCGACCATGCGCGATTCGCACCGCCCCCTCGGCGAAATCCCCTTCGAGATCGGCGCCGCCGAGCTGAACGCGCGCCTCGAGCGCGGCGAGTCGATCCTGTTGCTCGACGTCCGCCAGCCCTGGGAACACGCCCACGCCCGGATCCCCGGCTCGACCCTGCTTCCGCTGCCGGAGCTGGCGGACCGCTACGAGGAACTCGACCCGGCGCGCGAGATCGTCGCCTACTGCAAGGTCGGCGAGCGCAGCGCCTGGGCCGTGGACTTCCTGCGCCGCGCCGGGTTCGCCCGCGTCCGCAACCTGCGCGGCGGGATCTACGGCTGGGCCGAGGAGGTCGACCCGCAGGTGATCCCCTGAGCCCCCCGGCCGGACCGGAGCGGCATCCGATCAGGGGTGCGTCCGGTCCCTGATCTGCCAGAGCAGCCCGACCGCCGCGAACAGCAGCGCCAGCACGGCCCACTCGTAGAGCAGCTCCGTCGACGGCAGCAGGGTGATCCGCATGTTGCGCATGTTCGCGACCCGCTGCGCGACGGCACCGATCGCGGCCAGCGCGCCGATCGCGGTGAAGACGCCGGGCAGGCTTCCGAAGCGGCGGTTCATCGCGGGTTCTCCGGCCGCGCCGGCTCGTCGCCGCGCGGGATCGTCAGGACCTTCGGCTCGAGCGCCCGGTCGCTGAAGGAGACGAACACGATCCGGATCGTGCCCGCATCGTCCTCGAAGTAGAGCTGGCTCCAGCCGGGGTAGGACTCGGAGGTCGAGGCGCCGAAGACGCGCCCGAATTCCTTCGGGATCCGGTTTTCGGCTGCCAGGACTTCGCGCCCGAGCGGCGTGACGACGTGCCCCGGCGGACGGATCCGCTCGCACGACGCGAGCAGAGGCACCGTGCCGAGCAGCACGGCGATTCCCAGGACGGCTCGTTTCATCGGGTACCCCCTTCCGGGGGCGAGGATACCGCTAGTGGGCCGACTGGTGCGCGACCCCGGCCGGGTCGAGGTCCGGGACCGACCAGTTCGTGTGGGGCGGGCGGTTCAGGACGAACCAGTTCCAGACCAGGGCCCGGTAGGTCACCGGCTGGAGGCCGATCTCGCGGTAGAACGGGCGCAGCATCAGGTGCAGCCGGCGCAGGCGGTAGAACGGCACCCGCGGGAAGTAGTGGTGCTCGAGGTGATAGGCCGACCAGAGGTAAGCCACGTCCCAGAAGCGCGACGGCTTGATCAGGGTCGACCACTTCGCGGGGTCGGCGGGATCGATGTTGTAGTGCTGGCCGAGGCGGTTGAGCGTGAACGCCACCGGGAAGACGACGAAGTACGGCACCATGTAGACCTTGAACGCGATCCACCAGCCGGCGAAGACGCCGATCGCGAGCAGGATTCCCAGCTGGCCGAGGATCGTGACGGTGCGCTCGATCCGGATCGTCTTCTGCAGCTCCGGCGGATAGGTCGCCGTCTCGCGCGCCGCGGCGCGGAAGTAGATGAAGAACAGCGCCGGCGTCATGTAGAGCGCCTTGTACCAGCGCGCGTTGCGCTTCGGCGAGAGGTGGTGGCGCTTCGGGTCGGCCTCGCCGTCGCCGAGCTGGGCGTGGTGATCCAGGTGCCACTTCGTGAACTGCGTGCGCGAGATGCCCGAGGGAAACGCGTAGGCCAGCCCCAGCAGCGAATTCGCGCGCGTCTGCTTCTTCGTGAAGACGGCGTCGTGCACGACCTCGTGCAGCATCACCGTGAAGTTGAAGAAGGTGAAGCCCAGCACGATCGAGAACGGCAGCCACTGCCACCACGTGTCGAACAGCGCGGCCCCGGTCATGCAGACCGCGATCAGCAGGAGCTGCCAGCCGAAGACCGCCATGTGCGCCACCGGGCTGGTCCGGTGCAGCTCGCGCAGCGCGTCCTGCGGGATCGCCTTCGCCAGGGCGCGGCGCAGGTCGACGGAGGCGGCGGCGTAGTGGGACGGCTGGCTCACGCGGGCAGGTCCTCTCTCGGCTGGTGAACGTACCGCGGACGGCGCCGCGGTCCAGTCCGACTCGACCGGGCAGGCGTCCTTCCGCGGATTGTAGCGGGCGCCGGCGATTCGGCCAGCGGCGGCCGGCGCCGCAACTTACCAGTACTTTTCGGTGTGGACCTCCCCGGGCGCCTTCTTCGAGTGCTCCCGGAAGCCCTGCGCGGCGAGGATCGGGAGGATCGTCTCGATCATCTTCGGGTTGCCGCAGACGAAGATGTGGGTGTCCTCCGGCCGCGGCTCCCGGCCCCACGCCTCGGCGACGAGGCCGCGCTCCCAGAGGTGCTGGACGTAGCCGCGGTGTCCGGCCCACGGGACCGGCTCGGCGTCCGGGGCCGAGATCGCCGGGAGGTAGGCGAGGTTCTTCGACAGCCGCTGCATCGTCTGCAGCTCGGACCGGTAGCCGAGATCCCAGGAGTGCCGGGCCCCGTGCAGGACCGCGAAACGGGCCCCGGCCCGCACGTCGAGCTCGGTGCGCAGCATCGAGACGTACGGCGCGAGCCCGGTGCCGGTCGCGATCAGGACGAGGTTCCGCCCGGCCGGGACCTCCCGCAGCGTGAACGTCCCGACGATCCGCGGCGCGAGCCAGATCGGCGAGCCCGAGGCGAGCATCCAGAGGCGCGGCGTCAGCGTGCCGGAGGTCACGAGCGAGATGTAGAGCTCGAGGTACTCCTTCGCGACCGACGACGAGGCCACCGAGTAGGCCCGCTTGATCAGCTTGTCCGGCGGGGGCGGCTCCGCCTCGATATCGCACCCGGGCAGCCGCGGCGCCAGGGGCGGCAGCCCGATCGTGCCGTACTGCCCGGGCAGGAAGTCGGGCAGCTCCCATCCGCGCGGCGCGACGCGCAGGATCATCAGGACCGGAGACAGGTCCTCGCGGTGCAGAACGACCGCGTTGGGTTCCTCGATCGGCACGGCGGCATTCTACCCGCCCGCGTGCGGCGCGGGGCCCCGCGCGCGGCCGTCCGGCAGCCGGCCCATCGGACCGCGCGCTGGTGTACATTCCCCCGCCATGGCGCCCTTTCGCTGGCTGGTCTGGGTCGCGGTCGCGCTGACCGGCGCGGCCGCCTTCGCGGCGGTGGCCTTCGCGCGCGCCGAACCGGTCTCCGCGGCCTACATCGTGATCGCGGCGGTCTGCACGTACGCGATCGCCTATCGCTTCTACTCGCACTTCATCGCCTTCCGGGTCCTGCGGCTCAGCGACACCAACGTCACGCCGGCGGTGCGCCACAACGACGGCCACGACTTCGTGCCGACCAACCGCTGGGTCGTCTTCGGCCACCATTTCGCGGCGATCGCGGGGCCGGGACCGCTGATCGGTCCGATTCTCGCGGCGCAGTTCGGCTACCTGCCGGGGACGATCTGGATCCTGATCGGCGGCGTCCTCGGCGGCGCGGTGCAGGACTTCATCGTGCTCGTGATGAGCACGCGCCGCGACGGTCGTTCGCTGGCCAAGCTGGCCCGCGACTATCTCGGCCCGTGGGGCGCGATCGCCGGGACGATCGGGATCCTGCTGATCATGATCATCCTGATCGCGGTGCTGGGGCTGGTGGTGGTCAACGCGCTGGCCGAGAGCCCCTGGGGCCTCTTCACCGTCGGGATGACGATCCCGATCGCGATGGGGATGGGGCTGATCATGCGCGGCGGCCACGGGCGCGAGGTCTGGATCGCGACCTCGATCGGGCTGGTCTTCCTGCTCGCCGCGCTGTGGGGCGGGCACTGGATCTCGGTCCACCCGGCGCTCGGTCCGGCTTTCACGCTGGCGCGGCTGCCGCTGGCCTGGCTCGTGATCGCCTACGGCCTGGCGGCCTCGATCCTGCCGGTCTGGCTGCTGCTCGCACCGCGCGACTACCTGTCGACCTTCGTCAAGCTGGGGACGGTCTTCCTGCTGGCGATCGGGATCCTCGCGGTGCGCCCCGAGCTGCACCTGCCGGCGATCACCCGCTTCGCCGACGGCTCGGGGCCGATCTTCGGCGGGACGATCTTCCCGTTCTGCTTCATCACGATCGCCTGCGGCGCGATCTCGGGCTTCCACTCGCTGATCGCCTCCGGCACCACGCCCAAGCTGCTCGAGCGCGAGACCGACGCGCGCTTCATCGGCTACGGCGCGATGCTGCTGGAGAGCTTCGTCGCGATCATGGCGATGATCGCCGCCGCCTCGCTCCCGCCGGGCGAATACTTCGCGATCAACACCGCCAAGCCGCTCGAGTGGATCACCCAGCAGGGCTTCCCGGTCACGGCCGAGCAGATGCAGCTGCTGGCCGAACGCGTCGGCGAGAAGACCGTCCAGGCCCGCACCGGCGGCGCGCCGTGCCTGGCGGTGGGGATGGCCGAGATCTTCCACCGCTTCCTCGGCGGCGAGGCGCTGGCCGCGCTCTGGTACCACTTCGCGATCATGTTCGAGGCGCTGTTCATCCTGACCACGCTCGACGCGGGGACGCGCGTCGGGCGCTACATCCTGCAGGACGCCCTGCTGCGGGTCGCGCCGAAGCTGGCCGGGACGGGGTGGGGCCCGAACGTGATCACCAGCACGCTGTTCGTCTCGGCCTGGGGCTACTTCGTGATCGCCGGGGTGATCGACCCGCACGGCGGGATCCGCGCGCTGTGGCCGCTGTTCGGGATCGCCAACCAGCTGCTCGCGGCGACGGCGCTGACGATCGCCACGACGATCCTGCTGCGGACGGGAAAGAAGCGGTACGCCTGGGTCACCGGGATCCCCCTGGCCTGGCTGCTGGCGGTGACGATGACCGCCGGGACCGAGTACGTCTTCCACCCCGACCCGCGGATCGGCTTTCTCGCCAAGGCCAGCGCCATGGCCAGCGGCGCGCTCCCGGTGGACGCGGCGACGAAAGGGATCCAGGTCTTCAACGCGCGGCTCGACGCCTTCCTGGCGCTCGTCTTCCTGGTGCTGGTCGCGACGGTGGTCCTGTCCGCGGTGCGGCAGTGGCTCCGGATCCTGCGCGGCGGGCTGGCGCTGGAGCCGGACCCGCCGGTGCCCTGGACCGGCGGCGCCGCGGCGCCGGCGGCGTGGGGCGACGTGCCGCGCTCCGCGGGGGGCCCGCGCTGCTGCTGACGGGGCCGCGCGCTACTTCACGTACCCGAGCGCCTCGAGCTGCTTGAGCTGGTCGACCGAGATGTCCTCGAGCGCGAGCCGCTTGGGGTGGCGGCCGGCCGGAGCGGACGCCTCCCAGCGCGCGAGCGGCGGCTCGAGCCCGGCCACCAGGTCCGGGCGCGACCGGTAGAGGTTCTTCGTCTCGCCCGGGTCGGCCTCGAGGTCGTACAGCTCCCACGTCTCGTTCGCCCCCGGACCCTCGTGCGCGGCCCACCAGAGCCGCTGCACCCCCTTGCGGGTGAGGAGCGACCCGGGCCGGAACGCGCTGCCGGGCAGCGCCGTGCCGCGCGGGTTGAAGATCAGCTTGTGCCGCTCGTCGCTGGCGACGAGCGAGAGCGAGTCGACGGTGGAGCCTTCCTCGGCGAAGACATGGCGCGAGGCGGGCGCGCCCTCCTCGCCGAGCAGGAGCGGCCAGAGGCTCTGCCCCTCGTAGGTCGGCGACCGCGACACGCCGACGGCAGCCAGGATCGTCGGCGCCAGGTCGGTCGTCTCGACCGCGGTCTCGACCACGCGCGGCCCGGTGATCGCCTTCGGGTAGCGGACGATCAGGGGGATGTGGAGCGATGTGTCGTAAGGCGCCTTGCCGTGGGCGAAGAAGATCAGGTGCTCGGTCATGCTCTCGCCATGGTCGGCGGTGAGGATGACCAGCGTGTCGTCGCGCAGGCCGAGGCGATCGACGGCGTCGAGCAGCCGCCCGATCTCGGCGTCGGTGAAGGCGATCTCCTCGTCGTAGCGCGCGATGTAGAGGTCCACGTCGCGCGAACCGTTCTCGATCACCGCCGGGGCGTTGATCTCGCCGAAGGCGGTGTTCCCGAGCGGGGGCCGCAGGTCCTTGTGGCGCCCGTAGAGCGCGTCGCCGACGAAGCGGTCCCGGTAGGAGGCGGGCGGGATGTAGGGCGCGTGGGGATCGACGTAGTGCAGGTAGAGGAAGAACGGCTCGGCGCCGTGCCGTTCGAGCCACGGGATCGCGGTGTCGGTCACCTCGTCCGCGGTCGCGTGCAGCTCCCCGTTGCCCAGCTCGACGTAGTCCTCGTACCCCTGCTGGAAGTTGAAGACGTGGGACAGGTTGGCGTTGGTGATGATCCCGCCGGTGCGCCAGCCACGCGGGCCGAGGATCTCCGGCAGCGTCAGCGCTTCGTCGGGCAGGACGGAGCGGACGTCGAGCAGCCCGTGGGTGTGCGGATAGGTCCCCGTGGTGATCGTGGCGACGCTGGGACTGGTGCGGCCCTTCTGCGCCAGCGTGCGCGCGAAGCGCACCCCCTCGCGCGCGAAGGCGTCGATCCGCGGGCTCGTCGCGCGGGCGTAGCCGTAGGACGACAGGTGATCGGCGCGCAGCGTGTCGATCACGATCAGGAGGACGTTGCGGGCGACCGGGAACGAGGGCGGCGTCTCCACGGCCGTGGACTTCGGGGCGGCGGACGGGGTGCCGGCGGGCGGCGCTGCAGCGGCCCCCGGAGGACGCGGCGCGGCGGGGAAGAGGGCTGCGAGCGCCACGCCGGCCAGGGCGAGCGCAGCGGCGGGCGGCGCGAGGCGCTGCGCGCGGGTGCGGAGCGCGGGACCGCCTGCGAGCCATGCCGCCGCGGCCGCGATCGCCAGCGCGGCCAGCCCGGCGACGATCCAGCCGGGGAGCCTGGGGAAACTCGCGCCGGCGACGAGGCCGCGGCCACAGGCGCCGCTCGCCAGGACGATCGCGGCGACTTCCAGCGCCCGCCGCGGCGCTGCGGCGGCCGGCCAGGCGAGTGCGAGCCAGGAGAAGACGAGCCCGAGGCCCAGGCCGACGAGGGCCCCCGCGGCCACCCCGAGCGCCACGGCGTACCCGGCCAGCAGCAGGTTCCAGCCCGGCCCATCGAGGATGCCGCCGCGGTAGAACCCGAGGATCGCGCCGACACCGAGCGACACGAAGCCGCCCGCGAAGGCGCCCGCCGCGACCGTCCCTGAGACCAGTTCTCGCGCTGCGGGAACTCGCCATCCCCTATCGAACTTGTTCACGCGTGGGAGGTTACAGTGCGGCCGAGGGGTGGGCAAACCGTCGCTCGCGGAGCGGTCGCGCGCTGCCCGGAATCCATGACGGGGCGCCGGGAAGAGCCGCTAGAATCGAATCCCGTGACCGCACAGGACCGGCCGTGACCCCCCCCGCACCCCGACGGCTGCGCGTGCTGCGCGTCGTCAGCCGCCTCGACACCGGCGGGATCGAGATGCGGCTGCTCGACCTGCTGCCACGGCTCGATCCGGCACGCTTCGAGGTCCAGGTGGTCTCGATCCGCCGGGCCGGGACGGTCGCCGCGCTGCTCGAGGAGCGCGGCGTCCCGGTGACGGTGGTCCGCTGCCACGGCCACCTGGCGACCCTCTGGTCGGCCTTCAAGCTGTCGCGCTTCATCCGGACCTTCCGGCCCGACATCGTGCACGGCCACACCCTGGTCCCGTCGCTCTACGCCACGCGCGCCGGGCGGATGGCCGGCGTGCCGGTCCGGGTCGCCAACTTCCACAACGTGGGCGAGGCGTTCACCGGCGCGCAGGTCCGCGCGGAGCGGCGCTGGTCGCCGCGGCGCGACGTCACGCTGCACGTCAGCCGCGCGGTCCACGACGACTACCTGGCGACCTTCACCCCGCCGCTCGACAACGGCCGCGTGATCTACAACGGCGTGCACGTCGACCGCTTCCGCGAGCCGCCTTCGCCGGAACTGCGGGCGCGGCTGCTGGACGAGCTGGGGCTCGCGGGGCGGGATCCGGTCCTGATGACGGTCGCGCGGATCCACGCGCAGAAGGGGCCCGAGGACCTGCTGGAGGCGTTCGCGCGGGTGCGGGCCGTCCACCCCCGCGCGGCGCTGGCGTGGGTCGGCGACGGGCCGGCGGCGGCGGCGCTGCGCGAGCGTGCCGGCGCGCTGGGCGTCGCTCAGGACCTGTTCGTCACCGGGATGCGCGAGGACGTGCGCGACCTCTACCACCTGGCGACGCTGCACGTCATGGCCTCGCACCGCGAAGGGTTCAGCAACGTGCTGCTCGAGGCGATGGCCGCCGGCCTCCCGCAGGTGGTCACCGACGTCGGCGGCAACCGCGAGGCGCTGGGAGAGTCCGGCGCGGGGATCCTGGTGCCGTCTCACCGGCCGGACCTGCTGGGCGAGGCGCTGCTGGCGGTGCTGGGCGACGGCGCGCGGCTGGCCGCGATGGCCGAGGCAGCGCGCGTGCGCGCCGGGGCGTTCAGCGCGGACGAGCAACTGCGGCAGACCGAGGCGCTGTACCTCGAGCTGGCGCGGGCGAAGGGCCTGGCGGGCGCGCTCGGCACGCCGGGCGCGGGGAGTTGATCGTGCCCGAAGGGCCGCGCGCGCTCCGGGTCGTCGATTCGCACACCGGCGGCGAGCCGACGCGCGTCGTCGTCTCCGGCGGCCCGGACCTCCCGCGCGTCCCGCTCGCCGAGTGCCGCGAGATCCTGCGCCGCGAGCACGACTGGCTGCGCTCGGCGGTGGTCAACGAGCCGCGCGGGTCGGACGTGCTGGTCGGCGCGCTCGTCGTCGCGCCGGTCGACCCGTCGTGCGCGGCCGGCGTCGTCTTCTTCAACAACGTCGGCTACCTCGGGATGTGCGGCCACGGGACGATCGGGCTGGTCGTGACGCTGGCCCACCTGGGGCGGATCGCGCCGGGGCGGCACGCGATCGAGACGCCGGTCGGGACGGTGACGGCGGAGCTGCACGCCGACGGCACGGTGTCGGTGCGCAACGTCCCCAGCTACCGCTTCCGGCGCGGCGTCGCGGTGGACGTCGCCGGCTACGGCAGGATGACGGGCGACGTCGCCTGGGGCGGCAACTGGTTCTTCCTGGTCTCCGACCACGGGCAGGAGCTCGCGCTCGGCCAACGTCGCGCGGCTGACCGAGTTGCGCGACGCGGATCCGCGAGGCGCTGGAGCGCGAGGGGATCACCGGCGACGACGGCGCCGAGATCGATCACATCGAGCTGTTCGGCCCCTCGGAGCGCGCCGACAGCCGGAACTTCGTGCTCTGCCCCGGCCTGGCGTACGACCGCTCGCCGTGCGGGACCGGCACGAGCGCCAAGCTGGCCTGTCTCGTCGCCGACGGCCGGCTGGCGCCGGGCCGGGAATGGCGGCAGGAGAGCATCGTCGGCAGCGTCTTCACCGGAAGCGTCGAGGTCGCCGACGGGGCGATCGTCCCCACGATCCGCGGCGCGGCGTTCGTGACCGCCGAGGCGACGCTCGTGCTGGATCCGCGCGACCCGTTCCGGCACGGGATCGCCCCGTGACGGGCTCCCCTTCCCCGGAGGTCGTCGTCGTCGGGGCGGGGATCGTCGGCGCGGCCTGCGCGTGGGAGCTGGCGCGCGCCGGGGTGCGCGTCGCCGTGCTCGAGGCCGGGCTCGCCGGCGGCGGCGCGACCGCGGCGGGGATGGGACACGTGGTCGTGCTCGACGACAACGAGCCCGAGTTCCGGCTGGCGAAGCTGTCGCGCGACCTGTGGGACGCGCTCGCGCCCGGGCTGCCGGAGGGTGCGGAGTTCACGCGCCCCGGCACGCTGTGGGTGGCGGCGGACGGCGAGGAGCTGGCCGCGGCCGGGCGGCGGTGCGCGGCCTACCGCGCACGCGGCGTGGCGGCGGAGGTGCTGGACGCGCGGCAGCTCGCCGCGGCCGAACCGCAGCTGCGCGAAGGGCTCGCAGGCGGCTTGCTGGTGCCGGACGACGCCGTCGTCTACCCGCCGTGCGTCGTGCCGTGGCTGCTGGACGAGGCGCGCCGGCACGGGGCGCAGGTCGAGGAAGGCCGGCGCGTCGCGCGGATCGAGGAGCGCGCCGTGCGCTGCGAGGACGGCTCGCGCCGCGCGGCGCGGTGGATCGTGCTCGCGACCGGCGTCTTCGCGCCGGAGCTGGCGCCCGGCGTGCCGGTGCGGCGGCGCAAGGGACACCTCGTCATCACCGACCGCTACCCGGGGTTCGTGCGGCACCAGCTGGTGGAGCTGGGGTACCTGAAGAGCGCGCACACGATGGGCAGCGAGTCGGTCGCGTTCAACGTGCAGCCGCGCCCGACGGGTCAGCTGCTGATCGGCTCCTCGCGGCAGCTGGGGGTCGACGACGACGCGATCGACCACCGGCTGCTGGCGCGGATGCTGGAGCGCGCGCTGTCGTACGTCCCCGGGCTCGCCGGCCTGCACGCGCTCCGCGCCTGGACCGGCTTCCGCGCGGCGACGCCCGACGGCCAGCCGCTGATCGGGCCGTGGCCGGGGAACGACGGGCTGCTGCTCGCGACCGGTCACGAAGGGCTGGGGATCACGACCGCCTTCGGCACCGCGCGGCTGATCGCCGACCTGGTGCTCGAGCGCACGTCGCCGATCCCGCGCGAGCCGTACCTGCCGGCGCGCTTTTCGGAGCGGGCGCCGTGAGCGGGCGCGTGACGCTGACCGTCGACGGGCGCGCGGTCTCCGTGGCCGCCGGCGCCACCGTCGCGGCGGCGATCGCCGCGGCGGGAGTCGCGGTCTTCCGGCACTCGGTCACGGGCGCGGCGCGGGCGCCGCTCTGCGGGATGGGGATCTGCCACGAGTGCCGCGTCACGATCGACGGCGAGCCGCACCGGCTGGCCTGCCAGACGGCTTGCGCGGAGGGGATGCGGGTGGAGACGGCCGCCGCCGGCGCGGGAGCGAGCGCGGGAGCGAGCGCCGGCGCCGGGAGCGAGCGCCGGCCCGGGCGCGGCCGCGCAGGGGGGCGCCGCGTGAGCGCGCTCGCGGCGGTGAGCTGCGACGTGCTCGTCGTCGGCGCCGGGCCGGCGGGGCTGGCGGCGGCGGGCGCGGCAGCGGACGCGGGCTGCCGCGTCGTCGTGCTCGACGACAATCCCGCGCCGGGCGGGCAGATCTGGCGCGGCGCGCGCGCGGCCGGCGGCGGCGCGAAGGACGGTCGCACGGCCGACGATCGCGCGGCGGCGCCGTGGCTGGCCGCGCTGGACCGCCCCGCGGTGCAGGTGATCGCGGGGGCGCGGCTGTTCGCACGGCCCGCGCCGGGGGTCGCGCTGGCGGAGACGCCGCGCGGCGCGCTCGCGGTGCACCATGCGCGCGCCGTGCTCTGCCCGGGCGCGCGCGAGCTGTTCCTGCCGTTCCCGGGATGGACGCTGCCGGGCGTCACCGGCGCGGGCGGGCTCTCGGCGCTGGTGAAATCGGGGACCGCCGTCGCGGACGCCCGCGTCGTCGTGGCCGGGAGCGGCCCGCTGCTGTTCGCGGTCGCGCGTGACCTGAAGCGGCACGGTGCGCGGGTGCTGCTGGTCGCGGAGCAGGCGCCGCCGGCGCGCGTCGCGCGCTTCGCGGCCTCGCTCGTGCGCTGGCCGGCGAAGCTGGCCGACGCGGCCGTTCACCGCGCGGCGCTCGCCGGCACGCCGTACCGGACCGGGACCTGGCCGGTCGAGGCGTGCGGTGGGGAGTCGCTGTCGGCGGTGCGCCTGACCGACGGCCGGCGCGTGCGCGAGGTCGCGTGCGACCGCCTCGCCTGCGCCTTCGGGCTGGTGGCGAACACCGAGCCCGCACGGCTGTTCGGATGCGCGGTCGAGGCGGGCGCAGTGACGGTCGGCGCGCGGCAGGAGACCTCCGAGCCGGGTGTCTTCGCCGCGGGCGAGATCGTCGGGATCGCCGGGCTCGACGCGGCGCTGGCGGAGGGGGAGATCGCGGGGCTCGCGGCGGCGGCGGGGCTCGCGAGCCGGGGCGCGCACGATGCGCCCGGCGTGCCGGCGCGACTCGCCCGCGCGCGCGACGGGGCGCGCGCTTTCGGCCGGGCGATGGCGCGGGCCTTCGCGCTGCGCGACGATCTGCGCGCGCTCGCCGGGCCCGGCACGGTGGTCTGCCGCTGCGAGGACGTCCCTCTCGCGGCCCTCGCCGGCCAGCCCGGGTGGCGTGCCGCGAAGCTCAGGACACGCTGCGGGATGGGTCCCTGCCAGGGGCGGGTCTGCGGCGCGGCGACGGAGTTCCTGTTCGGATGGGGTGCGGACTCGGTACGGCCGCCGGCCGTGCCGGTGCGCCTCGACAGTCTCGCGGCCGTGGGTGGGATCCCGCCGGCCGGTGCGGAAGGACCGACGCGATGACGATGAGCTGGAAGGGCGTCCTGCCCGCGATCACCACACCCTTCGCGAAGGGCCTCGCGGTCGACCACGAGTTCCTCGCCCGGCACGCGGCCTGGCTGGTCGAGCACGGATCGAGCGGGATCGTGGCGCTCGGCTCGCTGGGCGAGGGGGCGACCCTGTCGTTCGAGGAGAAGATCGCCGTGCTCGAAACGCTCGCCGCGGCGCTCGGGCGGCGCCCGCCGCTGGTGGCCGCCGTGTCGGCGCTCTCGACGGCCGAGGCGGTGCGCCTGGCGAAGGCCGCCGAGCGCGCGGGCTGCCGCGGCCTGATGATCCTGCCGCCGTACGTCTACTCGACCGACTGGCGCGAGATGAAGGCCCACCTCGTCGCGGTCCTCCGCGCGACGGGCCTGTCCTGCATGCTCTACAACAACCCGATCGCCTACCGGACCGACTTCCTGCCCGAGCAGGTGGCCGAGCTGGCGGCGGAATTCCCGCAACTCGCGGCCGTGAAGGAATCGAGCGCCGACGTGCGGCGCGTCGCCGCGATCCGCGCGCTGCTCGGCGAGCGGCTCGAGATTGCGGTCGGCGTGGACGACCTGATCGTCGAGGGGATCGACGCCGGCGCCGGCGGCTGGGTCGCCGGGCTGGTCAACGCGCTGCCCGTCGAGTCGGCGCGGCTCTTCGCACTCGCGCGCGCGGGCAGGCGGGCCGAGGCGCGGGCGCTCTACCGCTGGTTCCTGCCGCTGCTTCGAATGGACACCGTCCCGAAGTTCGTGCAGCTGATCAAGCTCTGCCAGGAGGTGGCCGGAATGGGGAGCGAGCGCGTGCGGCCGCCGCGCCTCGCGCTCGCCGGCGCCGAGCGGCGGCAGGCCCTGGCAACGATCGAGGCGGCGCTCGCGGCACGGCCGCGCTGAAGGGAACGGCGATGACTCTCGAGGGACTCTCGATCGTCGGCGGCTCGCGCCTGCCCGGCTCGGGCCGCGTGATCTTCGGCGTCGACCCGGCGACCGGCGCGACGCTCGATCCCCCGTACCACCTCGCAGGACCGGAGGACGTCGACCGCGCGGCGCGGCTGGCCGCGGCGGCGTTCGATGCCTGTCGACGCACCTCCGGCGGCGACCGCGCCGCGTTCCTGGAGGCGATCGCGGACGGGCTCGAGCGGCGCGGCGCGGAGATCGAGGCGCGCGGCACCGCGGAGACCGCGCTTCCCGGCCCGCGGATCCGCTCCGAACTCGGGCGCACCTGCGGCCAGCTGCGGATGTTCGCGGGGCTGGTGCGGGAGGGCTCGTGGGTCGACGCGCGGATCGATCGCGGGCAGCCCGCGCGCCAGCCGCTGCCGAAGCCCGACGTGCGCTCGATGCTGCGCGCGCTCGGACCGGTCGCGGTCTTCGGACCCTCGAACTTCCCGCTGGCCTTCACCGTCGCCGGCGGCGACACCGCGTCGGCGCTGGCGGCCGGCTGCCCGGTCGTGGTCAAGGCGCACTCGGCGCACCCGGGCACGTCGGAGCTGGCCGGGATGGCGATCGTCGACGCCGCGCGCGCGACCGGGATGCCGGAGGGGATCTTCTCGCTGCTGTTCGGCGACGGGCGGACCGTCGGGCAGGCGCTCGTCAAGCACCCCGCGATCCGGGCGGTCGGCTTCACCGGCAGCAAGGCCGCGGGACGGGCGCTGATGGACCTCGCCGCGGCGCGGCCGGAGCCGATCCCCGTCTTCGCCGAGATGGGGAGCCTCAACCCGGTCGTCATCCTGCCGAAGGCGCTCGCCGCGCGGGGCGAGGCGATCGTCGAGGGGCTGCACGCCTCGGTGACGCTCGGGGTGGGGCAGTTCTGCACGAACCCGGGGCTCGTGCTGGTCGAGGCCGGGCCCGCTGCCGAGGCCTTCGCTGCCGCGCTCGCGGCGCGCATGGCCGCCACCGCGCCCGGGACGATGCTCTACGCCGACCTGCGGGCGTCGTACGCGATCGGCGTGGCGCGCCTGGCGAAGCGCGAGGGGGTCGAGACGCTGGCGCTCTCGGACCTGGACTCGGGGCCGGGCCAGTGCCGCGCGACCGCCGCGCTGTTCCGGACCGACGCGACGACCTTTCTCGACGACGCGGCGCTCGGCGAGGAGGTCTTCGGCCCGGCGACGCTGCTCGTCGTCCATCGCGGGCCGGAGGAGCTGGAGCGGGTCGTGCGGGCGTTGGAAGGGCACCTGACCGCGACGGTCCACGCCGAGGCGGACGAGCTCGCGCGAAATGCCGGGCTGCTCTCGCTGCTGGAGACGAAGGTCGGGCGGATCGTGATCAACGGCTTCCCGACCGGCGTCGAGGTCTGCCCGTCGATGGTCCACGGTGGACCGTACCCGGCCGCGTCGGACGCGCGCTTCACCTCGGTCGGGACGCGCGCGATCGCGCGCTTCGCCCGGCCCGTCTGCTACCAGGGCTTCCCCGACGCCGCGCTCCCGCCCGAGCTGCAGGACGCCAACCCGCTCGGCATCGCCCGCCTCGTCGACGGCGCCCCGGGGATCGCACCGCACCCCCGTAGGGGCGGCCCTCCGTGGCCGCCCGCCCTGGCCATGCGTGGGGCGGGCCGGCACGGAGGCCGGCCCCTACAGGCCGCGCGACGAATGCCCCGTAGGGGCGGCCCTCCGTGGCCGCCCGACGCGGCCCTCCGTGGCCGCCCGCCCGCGATCAGAGCCGCGCGACCAGCAGCTCGCGCGTGTAGACGAACTCCTTCGGCAGGGTGCTGTGGAGCTTCATGAACAGTTCCTCGTGCATCAGGACCTCGCGCCGCAGTTCGTCCTCGTGCGTCGCCTGGACCCGCTCGAATTCCGCCGGCCCGAAGTCCTCCAGCCCCTCCAGGTCGAAGTTCTCGACCAGCGGCATCCAGCCCAGGATCCCCTCCTCGGCGCCGACGCGGTAGTGGCAGCGGTCGACGATCCACTCCAGGACGCGCATGTTCTCGCCGAAGCCGGGCCACAGGAAACGGCCCGCTTCGTCCTTCCGGAACCAGTTGACGTGGAACAGGCGCGGCAGGTGCCGGATCTTCTTCCGCATCTCGATCCAGTGGCGGAAGTAGTCGCCCATGTTGTAGCCGCAGAAGGGGAGCATGGCCATCGGGTCGCGCCGCACCTGCCCGACGCTGCCGACCGCCGCCGCGGTCGTTTCCGACCCGATCGTCGCGCCGACGTAGACGCCCTGGACCCAGTTGAAGGCCTGGAAGACGAGCGGCATCGTGTCGCTGCGCCGGCCGCCGAAGATGATCGCGCTGATCGGCACGCCGCGCGGGTCGTCGACCTCCGGCGCGAGCGCGGGATTGTTGTGCATCGGCGCGGTGAAGCGGCTGTTGGGGTGAGCCGCCGGTTCACTGCTCTCGGGCGTCCAGCGGTTGCCGCGCCAGTCGATGCACTCGGCCGGCGGCGGGCCGTCCTTCCCTTCCCACCAGATGTCCCCGTCCGGCAGCAGCGCGACGTTGGTGAAGAGCGTGTCCTTCGCGATCGTGTCCATCGCGTTGGGGTTGCTCCTGCGGTTCGTGCCCGGGACGACGCCGAAATAGCCGGCCTCGGGGTTGATCGCCCAGAGCCGGCCGTCCGGCCCGGGCTTCATCCACGCGATGTCGTCGCCGATCGTCTCGACCTTCCAGCCGGAGAAGCGCGCCGGCGGGACCATCATCGCGAAGTTGGTCTTGCCGCAGGCGCTGGGGAACGCCGCCGCGACGAAAGTCGACTCGCCGTGCGGCGAGGTGACCTTGAGGATCAGCATGTGCTCGGCCATCCAGCCCTCGTTGCGGGCCAGGTACGAGCCGATGCGCAGCGCGAAGCACTTCTTCCCCAGCAGCACGTTGCCGCCGTAGGCGGAGCCGACCGAGATGATCGTGTTCTCGTGCGGGAAGTGCGCGATGATCCGGCGGTCGGGGTGGACGTCGAGCATCGCAGTGCACGCCGCGGTTGAAGTCGTCGGAGTCGCCGAGCTGGCGCCAGGCGACCTCGCCCATCCGCGTCATGATCCCCATGTTGAGCGCGACGTAGATCGAGTCGGTCAGCTCGACGCCGACCTTGGACATCGGCGAGCCGGCGGGGCCCATGATGTACGGGACGACGTAGAGCGTGCGGCCCGTCATCGCCCCGTCGAGCAGGCCGTGCAGCTTCTCGAGCATCGCCTTCGGGGGAGCCCAGTTGTTGGTCGGGCCGGCGCTGTCCTTCCCGTCGGTGCAGATGAAGGTGCACTGCTCGACGCGCGCGACGTCGTTGGGCTTGCTGCGGTGCAGGTAGCAGCCGGGCCACTTCTCCGGGTGGAGCGGGATCAGGATCCCGGCCGCGACGGCCTCCCGGGTGAACGCTGCCTTCTCGGCGGGCGATCCGTCGCACCAGTGGATCCGGTCGGGCCGGGTGAGGGCTGCGGTCTCCTCGACGAAGCGGATTACAGATTGGTTCGTCGTGCTGCAGCGTCCACGCTCGGTCATGGCGACCCTCCCGGCTTACGCCGTTCGTTCGCCGGATTCTAGCCTCGGGACGCGGGCGACAGGAGCCGGAGCCGGGGGGAAAATGCCGGCATGAAGAACACACCTCGGCCCGCCGCCGCCGCTGTCCGCGCTTCCGTGTTGCTCGTCGCCGCAGCCCTTCTCGCCACCGGCGCCGCGGCCGCCGCCGCTCCCGCCGCCGCTCCCAGGCTCCCCGTGCCGGTCACGCGATGCCTCCTGCTCGTCGACCTGACGACGGGGAAGACGGTACTCCGCGAGGGGGACGCGCAGTGCGCCGAGCGCTTCTCGCCCTGCTCGACCTTCAAGATCCTCAACGCGCTGATCGGGCTCCAGACCGGGGTACTGACCGACGAGAACACGACCTATCGCTGGGACGGCAAGGACCGCGGCCGCGAAGCCTGGAACCGCGATCAGACGCTGGCCAGCGCGATGCGCGACTCCGTGGTCTGGTACTTCCAGCGGGTCGCGGAGGAGATCGGCCCGCGGCGGATGCAGGAGTGGCTCGACCGTGTCGGCTACGGCAACCGCGACATCTCCGGCGGGCAGAACAGGTTCTGGCTGATGTCGTCGCTGCTGATCTCGGCCGACGAGCAGGCAGCGTTCATCGCGAAGCTCTACCGCGGCGAGCTGCCGTTCCGGCCGGAGGTCGTGGCGACGGTGAAGAAGATCCTCGTCCAGTCCGACGAGGCCGGGGTCACCTTCAGCGGCAAGACCGGCTCGGGCGGGTGGGACGACGGCCGGGCGCTGGGGTGGTTCGTCGGCGACGTCAAGGGGCCGAAGGGCGAATCCGTCTTCGCGGTCAACCTGGTCGGGAAGGACGACGGGATCGACGGGCGCCGCGCGAGGGAAGTCGCCCGGGAGATGCTTCGGGAACGGGGGCTGCTGCCGTAGCGGTCGGCACGCGCTAACATGCACGGCTCCCGGAGGTGCACGCGATGGGCATCGGCAACCCGATGGTCGACGAGAAGCTGGCGCAGGTCCCCCAGATCCTGAAGGAAACGGGCTTCGACGCCTGGCTGCTGTTCGCGCGCGAGTCGGCGACGCTGCACGACCCGTGCTTCGACCTGGTGGTCGGACCGAACGTCACCTGGCAGTCGGCCTTCATCCTGACGCCGCAGGGCGACCGGATCGCGATCGTCGGCAGCCTCGACAAGGCCAACCAGGAGATGCACGGCCACTACCCGGAGATCGTCGGCTACGTCGGCGGCGTGTCGGGCGAGCTGCGCAAGGTGCTGGAGCGGCTCGACCCGAAGCGGATCGCGATCAACCACTCCGTCAACGACACGATGGCCGACGGCCTGACGCACGGGATGTACCTGACGCTCGTCGCCGCGCTCGAAGGGACGCCCTACGCGGCGCGGCTCGAGTCCTCCGAGCGGATCGTCGCCGCGCTGCGCGGGCGCAAGTCGGCCAGCGAGCGGGCGCGGATCGCCGCGGCCTGCGCGCTGACCTGCGACATCTTCGACCGGCTGACGCCGCGGCTGCGCGCGGGGCTGACCGAGAAGCAGGTGGCCGCGCTGATCTGCGAGGAGATGGACCGGATCGGCGGGCTGACGCTGGCCTGGGACCCGGACCACTGCCCCGCCGTCTTCACCGGCCCGGAGTCGGCCGGCGCGCACGCCGGCCCGACCGACCGGCCGATCGAGCCCGGCCACGTGATGAACGTCGACTTCGGCGTGAAGAAGGACGACTACTGCTCGGACCTGCAGCGCACCTGGTACTTCCTGCGCCCGGGCGAGAGCGCGGCGCCTTCCGCAGTGCAGCGCGGCTTCGACACGATCGTCGAGTCGATCCGCGCGGCGAAGGCGTTCCTGAAGCCGGGCGTGAAGGGGGTCGAGGCCGACACGGTCGCGCGCTCGTACATCACCGATCGCGGCTACCCCGAGTACCCGCACGCGCTCGGCCACCAGATCGGCCGCACCGCGCACGACGGCGCGGGACTGCTCTGCCCGCGCTGGGAGCGCTACGGGACGCTGCCCGATTCGCTCGTCGAGAAGGACCAGTGCTACACGATCGAGCCGCGGCTGCCGATCGAGGGGCACGGGATCGCGACCTGCGAGGAGATCGTGGCGGTGACGGCCGACGGCGCGGAGTGGCTGTCGCGGCCGCAGGACCGGCTGTACCTGGTGCGCTGAGTCCGCGACACTCCGTTACCTGCTGCTGACGCCGATCCCGACCGGATCTTGACGGGATCCTGACGCCGGCGCGCCCATTCCTGACAACCCGCTGATGCCCCCTCGGGCTATACCTTCCCGCGTTGGGAGGAAGGAGCGCTGCCGTGTCCAACCTGTCCTTCGCCGTGACGCTCTGCGGTTTCTTCGCGCTGATGTGGGGGTTCCTGCCCGTGTCCGACCTGCTGTTCATCGCCGTGATCGTCGGGTTCTTCGCCCTGACGTGGGGGTTCCTGGTCGTCTGCGACCGCTCCCGGGAGTCGGTCAAGTGATCCTGATGCTGGGACTGCTGCTCGCGATCGTGCTCGCCGGCTACCTCGTCTACGCGCTGCTGGTGCCGGAGCGATTCTGATGACCGCCAACGGTGTGCTGCAGATCGCGCTCTACCTGGTCCTGCTCACGGCCGGCGGCTGGCTGCTCGGGCGCCCGATCGCGCGCGCTCTCGATGGGGAGCGGTCATGGCTCACGCGCGCTCTCGGACCGCTCGAGCGGCTCGTCTACCGGCTCGCGGGAGCCGACCCCGCGCGCGAGATGACGTGGAAGGAGTACGCGCTCTCCTTCCTGCTGCTCAACGCCGCCGGGCTGGTCGCGCTCTACGCGCTGCTGCGCGTGCAGGGGGTCCTGCCGCTCAATCCCGACCGGCTCCCGGGGACCTCGCCCCACCTCGCCTTCAACACCGCGACGAGCTTCGCCACGAACACCAACTGGCAGTCCTACGGCGGCGAGACGACGATCAGCACCCTCAGCGCGATGCTGGGACTGACGGTCCAGAACTTCGTCTCGGCGGCCGCGGGGATCGCGGTCCTGATGGCGCTGGTGCGCGGGATCGTGCGCCGCTCCGCGGCGAGCGATCGGCAACTTCTGGGCCGACCTGGTGCGCGGCACGCTCTACGTGCTGCTGCCGCTGTCGCTGCTGCTCGCCGTCGCGCTCGTCTCGCAGGGGGTGGTCCAGACCTTCGCGGGGAGCCGCGACGTCCCGCTGCTCCAGCCGGCGACCGACGCCCAGGGCCAACCCGTCTTCAGCCAGAGGCTCGCGCTGGGCCCCGTCGCCTCGCAGGTGGCGATCAAGCAGCTCGGCACCAACGGCGGCGGCTACTACAACGTCAACTCGGCCCACCCATTCGAGAACCCGACGCCGCTGTCGAATCTCCTCGAGATGCTGGCGATCCTGCTGATCCCGGCGGCGCTCTGTTTCAGCTTCGGGCACTGGGTGAAGGACATGCGCCAGGGCTGGGCGCTCTACGCGGCGATGCTGGTGCTGCTCGGCCTCTTCCTGGCGCTCGCCGCCTGGTCCGAGGCGCAGCCGAACCCCGGGATGGCCGGCCTCGGCGTCGACCAGGCGGCCGCGGCCGGGAACCCCGGCGGCAACATGGAGGGGAAGGAGGTCCGCTTCGGCATCGCCGGCTCGGCGACCTGGGCCGCCGCGACGACCGCAGCCTCGAACGGCTCGGTCAACGCGATGCACGACTCCTTCAACCCGCTCGGCGGCCTGGCCGCGATGACGCTGATGGCGCTCGGCGAGGTCGCCTTCGGCGGGGTCGGGTCGGGGCTCTACGGGATGCTGCTGTTCGTGGTCGTGACCGTGTTCATCTCCGGGCTGATGGTCGGCCGGACACCCGAGTACCTGGGCAAGAAGATCGAGTCGTACGAGACGAAGATGGCGGCGCTCGGGATCCTCGTCTCGCCGATCGCGGCGCTGGTCGGCACCGCGATTGCGGTCTCGACCGTGGCCGGCTCCGCCGGGACGGCGAACCCCGGTCCGCACGGTTTCAGCGAGATCCTCTACGCCTTCCTGTCCGCCGCCAACAACAACGGCAGCGCGTTCGCCGGCCTCTCCGCCAACGTCCCGTTCTACAACACGGCGCTCGGCCTGTGCATGCTGTTCGGCCGCTACTTCATCGTCGTTCCGGTGCTGGCGATCGCCGGGTCGCTCGCGGCCAAGAAGTTCGTGCCGCCGAGCGCCGGGACGCTGCCGACCCACACGCCCCTGTTCGTGACGCTGCTGCTCGGCGTCGTGCTGATCGTGGGAGCGCTCAACTTCGTCCCGGCGTTCGCCCTGGGACCGATCGTCGAACAGCTTCAGTTCACTCTCCCGGGGCACTGACGATGCGAACGACCGGCAAGGCCCGTCCGCTGTTCGATCCGCCGCTGCTGCGGCGGGCCCTCCGGGACGCCGTCGTGCGGCTCAACCCTACCTACCAGCTCAGGAACCCGGTGATGTTCGTGACCGAGGTCGTCGCCGTGCTGACGCTGCTCCTGTTCGCGCTCGCCGTCGCGGGGCGCGGCGAAGCGCCCGCCGGCTTCATCCTCGCCGTGTCGCTCGGGCTCTGGCTCACGGTCTACTTCGCGAACATCGCGGAGGCGATGGCGGAAGGGCGGGGCAAGGCGCAGGCCGAGTCGCTGCGCGCGAGCCGGCAGGAGGTCGTCGCGAAGCTGCTCCCGGCCGGCGACCGGCGGGCGGCTCCGCAGCCCGTCCCGGGAACCTCACTGCGCGCGGGGCAACTCGTGCTGGTCGAGGCCGGGGACACGATTCCGGGCGACGGCGAGATCGTCGAGGGGATCGCGAGCGTCAACGAGAGCGCGATCACCGGGGAGAGCGCGCCGGTCATCCGCGAGAGCGGGGGCGACCGCAGCTCGGTGACCGGCGGGACGAGGGTCCTCTCGGACTGGATCGTCGTCCGGATCACGGCCAATCCGGGCGAGTCGTTCCTCGACCGGATGATCGCGCTGGTCGAGGGGGCGCGGCGCCAGAAGACGCCGAACGAGATCGCGCTGCACATCCTGCTCGTCGCGCTCACGCTCGTCTTCCTGGTCGTCGTGACGACGCTCCAGCCGTTCTCGGCCTATGCCGCCGCCGTCGCCGGGCAGGGCGCCCCGGTGACCCTGACCGCGCTGGCGGCGCTGCTGGTCTGCCTGATCCCGACGACGATCGGCGGCCTGCTGTCCGCGATCGGGATCGCCGGGATGGACCGCATGATCCAGGCCAACGTCATCGCCACCTCCGGCCGCGCGGTCGAGGCGGCGGGCGACGTCGACGTCCTGCTGCTCGACAAGACCGGGACGATCACGCTCGGCAACCGGCAGGCGGCGGCCTTCATTCCCGCCGACGGTGTGAGCCCGCACGAGCTCGCCGACGCCGCGCAGCTGGCGTCGCTGTCGGACGAGACGCCGGAGGGGCGCAGCATCGTCGTCCTGGCCAAGGAGAAGCACGGCCTGCGCGAACGCGAGGTCCACGCACTCGGCGCGCAGTTCGTCCCGTTCAGCGCGCAGTCCCGGATGAGCGGCGTCGATCTCGACGGGCGCAGCGTCCGCAAGGGGGCCGCCGACGCGATCGAGGCCTGGGTCCGGGAGCAGGGCGGGATCCTGCCGCCCGGCGTGCGGGGCACGGTGGAGGTGGTCGCCCAGCGCGGCGCCACGCCGCTGGTCGTCGCCGACGGCGCGCGCGTGCTCGGGGTGATCGAGCTGAAGGACATCGTCAAGGGCGGGATCAGGGAGCGGTTCGCCGAGCTGCGCCGGATGGGGATCCGCACCGTGATGATCACCGGCGACAACCCGCTGACCGCGGCCGCGATCGCCGCCGAGGCGGGCGTCGACGACTTCCTGGCCCAGGCGACGCCGGAAACCAAGCTGCGCCTGATCCGCGACCAGCAGGCCGGCGGGCGGCTGGTGGCGATGACCGGCGACGGCACCAACGACGCCCCGGCGCTGGCGCAGGCCGACGTCGCGGTGGCGATGAACAGCGGCACGCAGGCGGCCAAGGAGGCCGGGAACCTGGTCGACCTCGACTCCAACCCGACGAAGCTGATCGAGATCGTCGAGATCGGCAAGCAGATCCTGATCACGCGCGGCTCGCTGACGACCTTCAGCATCGCCAACGACGTGGCCAAGTACTTCGCGATCATCCCCGCGGTCTTCGCCGGCACCTGGCCGGCGCTCGGCGCGCTCGAACGTCATGCGCCTCGCCACCCCCGGGAGCGCGATCCTCTCCGCCGTGATCTTCAACGCGCTGATCATCATCGCGCTGGTCCCGCTGGCGCTGCGCGGCGTGCAGCTTCCGCCCGATGGCGGCCAGCGCCCTGCTGCGCCGCAACGTCCTGATCTACGGGCTGGGGGGACTGGTGGTCCCGTTCGTCGGGATCAAGGCGGTCGACCTCCTGCTCGAAGCACTGCACCTGGTCTGAGGAGCCCGCCGTGGTTCGCGAATTGAGAGTTGCCTGCCTGATGCTGCTGGTGCTGACCGTCGTCACCGGCGTGATCTACCCGCTCGTCGTGACCGGCCTCGGGGCGCTCGTCTTCCCTCGCGCGGCGGGCGGCAGCCTGATCGAGCGGGACGGCCGGGCCGTCGGCTCGCGCCTGATCGGCCAGCCGTTCGACGACCCGCGCACCTTCTGGGGCCGGCCCTCGGCCACGAGTCCGGTCGCCTGCAACGCGGCGTCCTCGTCCGGGTCGAACCTCGGACCGACGAACCCCGCGAAGTTCGAGGCGGTCAAGGCGCGGGTGGACGCCCTCCGCGCTGCGGACCCCGGCCAGACGGCGCCGGTCCCCATCGATCTCGTGACCGCCTCGGGCAGCGGCCTCGATCCCGACATCAGCCCTGCGGCGGCGGCATTCCAGGTCCCGCGGGTGGCGCGGGCCAGGGGGCTGGACGAGGCCGCGGTGCGGCGCCTGGTGGCGGCGGCGACCCGGGGGCGCGACCTGGGCCTGCTCGGCGAGCCGCGCGTCAACGTGCTGGCGCTCAACCTCGCCCTCGACGAGCGGGGTACGGCGAAGCCGGCGGCAGAGCACTGACCGCCCCCGGCGCTCCCGCGGCGCCGGCGGCGTTAGCATGGAAGGGCCGCGACCGACCAATGACGAACGACACCCAGCGCCCCGATCCCGACGCGCTCCTCGAACGGGTGCGCGAGGAGGAGGGGCGCGGCGCGCGCGGCCGGCTGAAGATCTTCCTCGGCATGTCCGCGGGGGTCGGCAAGACCTACGCGATGCTGCAGGGGGCGCAGGAGCGTCGCGCACTCGGTCTGCCGGTGCTGCTGGGCTGGGTCGAGACGCACGGCCGGGCCGAGACGGAAGCGCTGCTCGACGGCCTCGAGCGGCTCCCGCCGCGGCCGGTCGCGTATCGCGGCGTCACCCTGTCGGAGTTCGACCTCGACGGCGCGCTGGCGCAGCGCCCCGCGCTGATCCTCGTCGACGAGCTGGCCCACACCAACGCCCCCGGGAGCCGGCACGCCAAGCGCTGGCAGGACGTCGCGGAGCTGCTGCAGGCCGGGATCGACGTCTGGACGACGCTCAACGTCCAGCACCTCGAGAGCCTGAGCGACGTCGTCACCCAGATCACCGGGGTCCCGGTCCGCGAGACGCTCCCCGACACGTTCGTGCAGCAGGCCGACGAGATCGAGCTGATCGACCTCCCGCCGGACGAGCTGCTGGAGCGGCTGCGCGAGGGCAAGGTCTACCTGCCGGAGACCGCCGGCCGCGCGCTCGAGGAGTTCTTCCGGAAGGGGAACCTGATCGCGCTGCGCGAGCTGGCCCTGCGGACGACCGCCGAGCGGGTCGACGCCCAGATGCAGGTCTGGCGCCGGGCGGAGGCGCACGAGACGACCTGGCCGGTGGCGGAGCGGCTGGTCGTCAGCATCAGCTCGAGCCCGTCGGCGATGCAGATCGTGCGCGCCGGGAGCCGCATGGCGGCGCGGCTGCGGGCGCAGTGGACCGTCGTCTGGGTCGACACGCCGCGGCAGCAGGCGCTCCCGGCGGCGGATCGCGAGTACGCGGCCCAGGCGCTGCGCCTGGCCGAGAGCCTCGGCGGCGAAGCGGTCCGGCTCGACGGGCACGACCCCGTCGAGGAGCTGCTGGCCTACGCGCGGCGGCGCAACGCGACGCGGATCGTCGTCGGCAAGCCGGGCCGTTTCTGGTGGCGCGACCGCCTGCTCGGCTCGTTCGTGGACGAGCTGGTGCGCAGCAGCGGCGAGATCGACGTGAGCGTCGTCGCCGGCGCGGCCGCCGGGGCCGAAGTCCCGTCGCCCCCGGCCGCCGCGCGCGGAACCCGGGCACCGCTCCCGTGGCAGCGCTACGGCGGCGCCGCGGCGGTCGTCGCGATCACGACGATCGTCGCCCACTTCGCGGTCCCCTACTTCGCGCTCTCCAACCTCGCCATGCTCTACCTGCTCGCCGTGGCGGCCGTGGCGGCGCGCTGGGGGCGCGGTCCGGCTACCCTCGCGTCGCTGCTCGGCGTGGGCGCCTTCGACTTCTTCCACGTGCCGCCCTTCCTCACGTTCGCGGTCTCGGACCCGGAGTTCGTCGTCACCTTCGTGGTGATGCTGGCGATCGGGCTGGGGATCGGGACGCTGACCGCACGGATCCGCGACCAGGCCCTGGCCGCGCGCCGCCGCGAGCAGGAAACGGCCGCGCTCTACGCGTTGAGCCGCGAGCTGGCGGTCACGCGCTCCGCCGCCGGCCTCGCCGCCGCGGCCGCCCGGCAGGTCGGCGACCTGTTCCAGCTGCCGGTGGCGGTCTTCCTGCCGGGGGAGGACGGACGGCTGGTCCCGGTCGAGGGGCGCGATCAGCCCTTCGCCCGCACCGCGGACGAGCACGCGGTCGCGTCCTGGACGTTCCAGCACAACCAGCGCGCCGGCTGGGGCACGGACACGCTGCCGGGCGCCGCCGCGATGCACTTTCCACTGGCTTCGTCGGGGGGGATCAGGGGCGTCCTGGCGCTCGCCGCTCCCCGCGATCGGCGGCTCCTGCCCCCGGACCGCGTGCACCTGCTCGAGGCGTTCGGCAGCCAGCTCGCGCTGGCGCTGGAGCGCGAGCAGCTCGAGGCCGAAGCCGAGCGCTCACGGCTGCGCGCCGAGGCCGAGCGGCTGCAGAGCGCGCTGCTCAGCTCCGTCTCGCACGACCTGCGCACCCCGCTGGCCTCGATCACGGGCGCGGCCAGCACGTTGCTCGAGCCGGACCCGGCGCTCGAGCCGGCAGCGCGCCGCGAATTGACCGAGATGATCTACGACGAGGCCGAGCGTCTCGCGCGGCTGGTCGGCAACCTGCTCGACATGACGCGCCTGACGACCGACACGCTGGCGCCGCGGCGCGAGTGGCAGTCGCTCGAGGAGATCGTCGGTGCGGCGATGCACCGTCTCGGCCGCCGGCTGGTCGGGCGCGAGCTGCTGCTCGACCTGCCGGCCGACCTGCCGCTGATCGCGGTCGACGGCGTCCTGCTCGAGCAGGTGCTGATCAACCTGGTCGAGAACGCGGTGCGCTACACGCCCCCCGGGACGCCGATCGCGATCGCCGCCCGCGCCGACGAGGCGTCGCTCTCGCTGAGCGTGGCCGACCGCGGCCCGGGGCTGGAGCCCGGCGAGGAGCGGGAGATCTTCGAGAAGTTCCGGCGCGGGTCGGCGGGGCGCGAAACGCGCGGGGCCGGGCTGGGGCTGGCGATCTGCCGCGGGATCGTCGAGGCCCACGGCGGGACCGATCACGGCCGAGAATCGTCCCGGCGGCGGGGCCCTGTTCCGGATCCGGCTGCCCCTCGAGGCCCCGCCCGCGGGTACCATGACTCCATGAGCGAGCTCCCGCCCGTCGTCCTCCTGATCGAGGACGACCCGCAGATCCGGCGCTTCCTGCGCGCGTCGCTCGGCGCGCACGGGTACGAACTCGTCGAGGCCGGGACCGCGCGCGAGGGGCTGGCGCAGGCGGCGGCGCGATCGGTCGACGTCGTGCTGCTCGATCTCGGCCTGCCCGACGCCGACGGGCTCGAGGTGACGCGGCGGCTGCGCGAGTGGTCGCTGGTCCCGATCCTCGTGATCTCGGCGCGCGGGCAGGAGGCCGACAAGGTCGCCGCGCTCGACGCCGGCGCGGACGACTACCTCACCAAGCCGTTCTCGCTCGCCGGAGCTGCTGGCGCGCCTGCGCGTCGCGCGGCGCCGCGCCGCCCAGGCCGCGCCGGGGCAGGAGGAGCCGGTCTACGTCATCGGCGAGCTGCGCGTCGACGTGGCCCGCCACCAGGTCGTCGCGGGCGGGCGCGAGATCCACCTGACGCCGACGGAGTTCAAGCTGCTGGCGCTGCTGGCGCGCAACGCCGGCCGCGTGCTCACCCACCGGCAGCTGCTGAAGGAGGTCTGGGGCCAGGCCTACCTGGACAACACGCACCACCTGCGGGTCCAGATGCACGGGCTGCGGCACAAGCTGGAGCCGGAGCCGGCGCGGCCGCGCTACCTGCTCACCGAGCCGGGGGTGGGGTACCGGCTGCAGGCGGAGTGAGCGGCGCCGGTCGCGCGACGCTTCCGCGCGCGGCTACCGCTGCGGCGGCGCCTCCGGCGCGAGCCCCGGCAGGCCGCCCTCCCCTCCCTCCGACGTTGCCTCGCGCAGCTTCTGGATCACCTCGTCGTAGTACGGGCGGTCCTTGAGGCTGGCGTACTCGCCCGGGAAGCAGGCGATCGCGAGATCCGCCCCGGCCGGGGAGAAGTTCGACAGCGTCACGGCGCAGCGCAGGCCGTTGGCCAGGCGCGTGTTGTCGATCATCGGGAAGTCGAAGTAGCTGACGTCGAAGGTCGCGCGGGTGTCGGCGAGGTCGGGCCGGTCCGGCGGCGCGGGGACTTCGAGGCGAACGCGCAGCTGCTGCTGCTCGAGGTCGGCCGACAGGACCCGCAGGTTCACGAGGCAGGTCATGTCGCGGAGGACGACCCGCTCCCCCTCGAGCTCGATGCCGCCCGCGGGCCGCCCTCAGCTCGTCGAGGTCGACCGAGCGGCGGAAGCTCCGGCCGTGCCCCTCGAGGGCGAACAGCTGCTTGGCCGTGATCTCCCGGGCGACGCTCTGGATCCGCTGCTGCAGCTCGACGCGGTCCTCGTCCTTCGACTTCCGGATCTTGCGCTGGAGGTCGAAGAAGAGCGGGCGCAGGTCGAGCGAGTCGTGGAAGTTGTAGGCCAGCAGCTCGAGGTTCAGCACCTTGGCGTCGAGGTCGCCGCCGGTCGGGCGCAGGTACTGCGCGATGATCGAGACCAGCATGTCCTTGCGCAGGCTCGACTCGGCCTCCTCGCGCCGGCTCATCAGCTCGGAGTAGAGGCGCGCGTTGGTGTCCAGCGACTGGCGCCGTTCGAGGATCTGCGAGCCCTTCACGCCGACGAAGGCGACGGCGGTCGCGGTCAGCAGCCCGCCGACCGGGTGCAGCAGGACCGCGATCTTGTCCCAGAAGTCCTTCTTCCCGGCTGGCTCCGTCATGCGGTCACCCTCCCGGAGCGATTACTTGCGGCGGGCGGTGAGCTTGCCGTCCTTCACCTCGAGCACGAGGTCGACCTGGGACGCGTCGTCGTACGAGACGATCGCGACGTCGGCCGACTGGCCCTTGAAGGTCACGGTCAGCGTGCACTTGCCCGTCTCTTCCAGGACGATGTGGTAGCGTGCCGGTCTTGTCGGTGGCGACGGCAGGGTAGGACTTCGACGCGCACTTCGCCGCGACCGTCGTGCCTTCCCCGACGGGGCTTCCGTCGGCGACGATCTTGCCGTAGACCTCGCCGGCGGCGGCCAGCGTGGTGGCGACGAGCGCGACCGTCAGCAGGGCGATGAGCTTCTTCATGGCGCTTCCTTTCACCTCACACGGGCGGTGCGAGGCTATCGCAGATCGAACCGGACGGCCACGCGCCGGGGCGCCGTCTCGCCCGGAGGAGTAAGGGGGTTGCCTCCGGCCCCGCAGGGGAGGAGCATCCGGTCTGATGCCCGCAAAGGCGGCGGCCCGGCTGATGATCCTGCTCGTGGCGATGACCGGCTGCGCCGGTCCGGAGGCGCTCTTCCCGGCGGACGTCGACGGCTGGAAGCCGGCGGCGCCGGAAGAGTCGTACGCGGCCGAGACGCTCCACCAGTACATCGACGGCGCAGCGGAGGTCTACCTCGCACTCGGAGTGACGGGGGCTCGGGCGATGAAGTACGCGCGCCCGGATCGTCCCGAGATCATCGCCGACGTCTTCGAGATGGGGACGAGTGCCGGGGCCTACGGCGCGTTCCACCACGACGTGCGCAACGGGGCGAGCGTCGGGATCGGCGCCGAGTCGGACCAGGACGGCGGTGCGCTGGCGTTCTGGAAGGGGCGGGCCTTCGTCTCGGTGATCGCGGTCGGCGACGGGCCGGGCGTGCCGGAGGCGGTGGCCGCGCTCGGCCGGCGGATCGCCGCCGCGCTGCCCGCCGGCGGCGGGCCCCCGGCGATCGCGGCGCGGCTGCCGGAGGCGGGACTCGACCGCTCGCGCGTCCACTACGTCACCAGCCACGCGCTCCTGAACCGGCACTTCTTCGTCGCCGACGGCGACCTGTTCGGCTTCGGTCCGGGGGTCGAGGGGATCGTGCGGGCGGCGTACCGCGCGGGCGGCGCAGCCCAGCCGTACCGGCTGCTGCTGGTCTCCTACCCGGGCCCCGCGGGCGGGGAGGCGGCGGGCGCCGCGCTGGCGCGCTTCCGCGCCGGCTTCCTGGCGGAGGCCTCGCCGGACGGGACCTTGCGATTGGAGAACGGCCGCTGGACGGCGGCGCGGACGATCGGTCCGCTGCTCGCCGTCGTGCTCGATGCGCCGACGCGCGAGACGGCGCTCGACGCGCTGGATGCAGTGCAGGCACGCGCCCGCTGAAGGGGCGCACGGGAGGCTTCATGGCCGACGGCGACCGGTTCCTGACGCGACGCGATTTCCTGCGCGGCACCGCGGGCGCCGCGATGGCGGGGGCGAGCGGTGCGCTCGCCGCGACGAGCCCGGCGGCAGCGGCCTCGGGGGCGGCGCCCCCCTCCCCGGCTGCCGCGAGCGCCGCCACGTCGTCCACCGTGGTGCTCGTGCGCGACGCCGCGGTGCTCGACGCGAGCGGCCGCGTGGCGCCGGATGTGCTGGCCTCGATGCTCGATCGCGCGGTCTGCGAGCTGGCCGGCGACGCCGCGCCCGTCGCCGCCTGGAAGACGTTCGTCAAGGCGACCGACACGGTCGGCATCAAGACCAACGCCTGGCGCTTTCTCGGGACGCCGCCGCCGCTCGAGCAGGCGATCCGGCGGCGCGTGATCGAGTGCGGGGTCCCCGAGGCGAAGGTCGCGGTGGACGACCGCGGCGTGCTCGACAACCCGGTCTTCAAAGCGGCCACCGCGCTGATCAACGTGCGCCCGATGCGCACGCACCACTGGTCGGGCGTCGGCAGCCTGCTCAAGAACTACATCATGTTCTCGCCCAGCCCTCCCGACTGGCACGGCGACTCGTGCGCCGACCTCGGCGGGCTCTGGAAGCTGCCGATCTGCGCCGGCAAGACGCGCCTGAACGTCCTCGTGATGCTGACGCCGCTGTTCCAGAGCGAAGGGCCGCACGACTTCAACGCCAAGTACACCTGGCCCTACAAGGGGCTGATCGTCTCGACCGACCCGGTCGCGGCCGACGCCACCGGGCTGCGCATCCTCGAGGCCAAGCGCCGCGCCTTCTTCGGGACCGACCAGCCGTTCGAGGTCCCGCCCAAGCACATCCGCGTCGCTGCCGAGAAGTTCGGGCTGGGCGTCGCGGACCCGTCGCGGATCCAGCTGAGGAAGCTGGGGTGGACGGAGGAGGCGCTGGTCTAGCTCGAACCGGGGCGGCCGGTTGCCGCTCAGGCCAGCCGCAGCCCCGCGTGCCGGGCGATCGCCTCGAAATCGCGGTCGAGCGTGAGCAGCGCCGCCCCGAGTTTCGATTGGCAGTCGCTGCGACGATGCACTCGCCCGTGCCGCGGACGGTCGAGCCTCGGCCCGGGCATCCGGTAGCCCGCGTGCCGCGCGGACGTGCAGTCGCAAGACCACGCTCTGCCGGGCCGCGTTCCCCGACATGCCCTACGTCCGCTGAAGGCCGGACTCGGTGCGCGGAACTCCCGGGCATTCCTCCCCGATACCGCGACGGAGCGATCCTCGACGAGGTCCAGCGTCCCGGAGCTGCTGTCCCCTCCAGCCGGTAGAGAGCGGCCGGCGCGGGGTCGCTCGTCCTCTCGGGATCTGCGAACCGGGCTCGAGCCGCGGCAGCCGGCGCACGACCCGCAGCGCCCGCTGAAAGTCGAGATCGGACCGGAACCCCTGCAGCAGCTCAGCCGCAATGACCGGGAGGATCGCCAGGACGGTCCGGCCGAGCTGCAGCTCCAGCGTGAGCCGGTCGGCGGCAGACCCCTCCCCGGCGGTGAAGTACTCCACCCAGGCCGAGGTGTCGACGACGATCACGAGCGCGACCGCCGCCAGCCGTCGACGTCCCCGGACCAGCGCAGCTCGCCACGCAGCAGCGCCGCCGCGCGGAAGAGGTCCGCCTGCTCGACCAGCCGGCGCAGCGCGAGGTGCACGACTTCGCGCTTGGACCGCGCGCCGGTGATCTTCATCGCCCGGGCGACGAGCGCGTCGTCGAGCACGATGTTGGTGCGTCCCATGGTCCGGCCCTCATCGTTGATACACATTATCTACTACTTTTGTGTATGCCGGCAACAGTCTGGCGGGGGCGACGCGACTGTAACGGAGAACGACCGCGGCGACCGACGCTCGACAGCGGCGGGCGTCCCGGCCGCGGGAGCGCGGCGCTCGATGGAATGGTCCGCCGGTTCGGCAGCGGGCGCCGACCCGATCCCGTATCCTAGGCGCGGGGGTCCCCATGGACGACACGCTCCTCACCTGGCTCCTCGCCCCGCCCGCCGCTGTCGGCCTGTTCTTCCTGGCCCGCTGGGGCTGGATCCGCTGGCTCGACGCGCGCCTCGACCGCGCCGTCGACGAAGCGGGCGTCGAGATCGCGAAGCTCGGGCCCTTCGCCGGCGTCTCGGCCGCCGAGATCGGGGCGGTCGGCGCCTACTCGGTGTACGAGGCGATCCGGACGCTGGTGATGGTCGACGACCGCGTGCTCGACGCGATCGACTTCTCGCGCGGCGGCGTCTCGGTCGGGTTCCAGCGCGTCCAGGACCACCTGGCGACGCGCGTGGCCGGGGCCGGCGAGGCCGGGCCGGCGCTCAAGGACAACCTGCTCGGCTTCTACGCCGACCAGGCGGCCGCCGCCCACCTGGCCGCGGAAGGGCACGTCGTCGAGTTCGCGCACGGCACGGCGCCGGGCGCGGAGCTGCTCGTCAACGGCCACCCGTACCACGTCGAGATCGGGCTCGATCCGACGGTCGTCAAGCAGCACCTGGCGCAGTTCCCGGACGTGACCGTCGTCGTCAACCAGGAGCTGGCACCGCACTTCGAAGGGGTCGCGGGCGTCCTGGTCGATCCCGCGCTGTCGCACGCGGACGCGGCGGACCACGTGCAGAAGACGGTCGAGCGGGTCGGCGAGATCGGCAAGCTCGACCTGCACTTCCCGTTCATCACGTTCACGATCGCGCTCTTCGCCTACGCGCCGCTGGTCTTCAAGCGGCGCCTCTCCGTGCGGGACGCCGCGCGCTTCACCGCGCTCGACACGGGCCTCGTGGGCGGCGGCGCGATGGCGCTGGGCAAGGCCGGGAGCCTCGTCGGGCTCGGGCTGGGCCCCGTCGGCGCCGCGGCGGGAGGGATCCTCGGCGCGCTCGCCGGCGGCCTCGGCGGCGCGGCCGGGGCGAGCTGGCTCAAGGGGCGCGGGTACCGCGGCGCGGTCGAGTCGTTCCGGCAGGAGCTGGAGGAGTTCGGCGCCGGGCTGCCGGACGCGCTGATCGAGAAGCGCCGCGCCGCCGACCGCAAGCAGCGCCGCGTCGCCGAGCGCTTCCCGCACTCGTCGGCGGTCCGCGCGTGGCTCTGGCCGACGATGAACGACCGGATCTTCCGCCGGCTGACGGCGGACTTCGTCGCGCTCTTCGCGCGGATCGAGGAGCAGCTCGGCCGCGCGCGGGCGCTGCTCGTCGGAGACGGGCTCGCCGATACTTCCCCGGCCGCGTGCGCGGCCGCGGCGGGGCGCTACGGGCTGGAGCTGGTGCAGGCGGGAGAGATCTGGACGCCGGAGGTCGCGCGGCGGTTGCGGGCGATGGCCCGCGCCGCGGACACGGCGAACACCGAGGTGGAGAAGCTGAAAGCCGCGCGGGAGGCGAAGCAGCGCGTCGTCGCGGCGGTCACTTCGCCGATCCGGCGGGCGTTCGCGCGGCTGAAGGGGTGGCTCGGGAGCTGACGGGCTGGACTTCCGCCGGCTCTCAGATGCGCCCCCGGAGACGGTGAAGAGACGTTGCCGGAGGGGGCGGGACTGGAGTAGTCTCGCGTCCGCTCGAACACGTGACCTGCGTCGTTCACGGTCGCGCAGAGGAATTGTGATGAGATCCAGCTGGAGCGTCGGTTGCCGCGCGGCGTTGTTCTGTTTCGCAGTCGCCGCGCGGGTTCCCGCGGTGTCGCGGGCCGAGGCGCCGGCGGACAAGTGGGAGTGGCGCGTCACGCTCTGCGGCTGGTTCCCGGCGTTCGTCGGAGCCACGGAATTCCCGACCGGCGGGACCGGCCCGTCGTTCCAGGTCGACGCCAGCTCCATCATCGAGAACCTGAATTTCACCGCCATGGGCACGCTCGAGGCGCGCAAGGGACGGTGGGGCGGGTGGGCCGACGTGCATGTACGTCAACGTCGGCGGCGACAGGTCCGGATCGCGCGACTTGACCGTCGGGGGGTCGGCGATGCCCGGCAACGTCAAAGTGGACGCCAACCTCGCCAGTCAATATGGAATCGTCGGCTCGTGTCCGCGGCCGGGACCTACTGCTGAGAAGACCCTCAACGCGCAACGAAACCGACATGCTGGGCGGCTTCGGAGCCAACGATGGACCAGACGTTCGACTGGAGCGTACGAACGGAAACATCGGCCCGCTCGGATTGCCCGGCCGCAACGGCGCGCGCCACCACCAGTGCGTCGAACTGGGACGGCATCATCGGCCTGAAGGGAATCGCGACGCTGAGCGGAAACGGGCACTGGATCCTGCCGTACTAACCTGGACGTCGGGGACGGGCCAGTCGGATCGTCGACCTGGCGGCCTTCGCCGGGATCGGCTACAGGTTCAAGTGGGGCGCGACGACGGTCGGCTGGCGCTACCTCGACTACAGTTCGATTCAGGACCGAGACGCTCGAGGGAGCTCACATGAAATCGGGCCGTTCGTCAGCCTGAGCCTCGCGTGGTGACCTGATCCGCGCGGCAGCCCGTTCGCCGCGGCCCCGTTCGGCGGAAGGACGTTCCGACCCGGGAGCCGCTTTCCCGCACCCGGTGCTAGTCTTGTCGCATCGCAGGATGCGGGCAGGATCGCTCGCCCGTCAACATCGTTTCAGGCGCAGGCCGAATCAGGGAGGCACGGAAATGAAGAATCTCGAAGGTGAATCGCTCCATCAAGGCGGCCCTTGTTGTTTCCCTTCTGCTCCTGCTGTTCGGTGCCGCCGTTGCGGACGCCGTCAAGGTGCAGGGCGTCATCACCGGGCGGAGCGGGGCCACCATGACCGTCCGGAGCCCGGATTCGGGGATGGTGACCGTCCTCCTCACCCCGTCCACGCATGTCGACGAGATGGAGGGGATGTTCGTCACGAATCGCCTGGCGCCGACGGCGCTGGTTCCCGGGCTCCAGGTCACCGTGGAAGGTGCTTTCGACTCCAACAAGCAGCTGGTCGCGGACAAGGTCCTGTTCCAGGGCTCCGCGCTCCAGACCGCGCAGGACATCCAGGCGGGCCTGGCGCCGGTCCAGCAGCAGCTCCAGCAGGATCAGAAGCAGATCCAGGCGGAGCAGAAGGCCACCGCCGATCAAGCAGCGGCGATCGCCGCGAACAAGGCGGCCATCGCGGAGGCCAACAAGCGCTTCGGCGAGCTTGGCGACTACAACATCCTGGGCGAGGTCACGGTCCTGTTCGGGAACGGCACGGTCGCGGTGGATCCGCAATACAAGCCGCAGCTTCTGAAGCTGGCCGCGCAGGCCAAGGGCATCAAGGGCTACGTGATCTCGGTGCAGGGATACGCGTCGAAAGTCGGAAGCGCCGCGCTGAACCAGAAGCTGAGCTCCGAACGCGCCGCGAACGTGACGGCCTTCCTGGAGCAGGAGGGCAAGATCCCGCTGACCAACATGCTCGCTCCCGGCGCGATGGGGACGAGCAAGCAGGTGGCGCCGGATGCTACGGCGGAAGGGCAGGCTGAGAATCGGCGGGTCGTGGTCAGGATCCTGCAGAACAAGGCAATCGCCGGCGTCAACTGAGACGTGCGCATGAAACAGCGCGTACCTGCGACGAGTCGCAGGTACGCGGCGGGGGAAATTCGGGCGCGCCGCCGGGGCTGACGCCGGCGCCGCGCTCGATTGTCCGCCCTGGGCCTATCCGACGTACTTCGGGATGTAGGGCGCGACCTTCTCGCGGGGCCGGGCGCGGAAGCGTCCCTCGTAGGCTTCGCGGAATTCCTGGGGTAGCCCGGTGCGGCGCGGGAAGCGCCGCCGCTGGCACAGGCCGGTCCAGCCGCGCGGCCGTCGGGCCAGGCCCAGCCGCATCGCCGGGGTCGTCCGCGCCAGGGCCACCGTCCGCTCCGCGACCCCCTTGGTGTTGTTCTGGCCCAGCAGGAAGACCCAGCTGCGGTCCCACAGCCCGGCCGCCGTCTTCGGGAAGGCGATCGTCTCGCGCACCAGGCCCCGGATCGCGTGCCGCCCGTAGCCGTGCAGCGTGTTCACCTTCCAGAGCGGGTTCCCGGCATCCCGCCGGGCCCGGCTGCTGACCGTGGTGTGCTCGATCCGGCCGGGCTCCAGGGAGGCGACGGCCCGCGCGTAGTCCGGCTCCTCGTCGCTCCTCAACTTGAGGCTCCGGCCGGGCGGGACCAGGTCCACCAGCCGCGCCAGGATCTGCCGCGTCCGCCGCTCCCGCGCCCGCGGCTCCGGAAGCCCCAGCCGCGCGTCGCGCTCGGCTCGCCGGCGCCGCTGCTCCGGCCGCATCGTGCCCGAGCGCCGCAGCGCCGCGATGTTCACGTCCAGCACGAATCCGCTCTCCACTCCCACGGGCGTGTGCAGGTCCAGCGGCTCGTACTGGCTCCCCGCGAACGAGCGCAGCCCGTCGAACGCCACGTCCTCAGTCCACCGGCCGTGCAGCGCCTGGAGCTGCTCGAAGTGCGCCAGGAGCGCCTGCCGCGCCATCCCCCGGATCCGCCAGCGGACCGTGGTCGGCGCCACCTCGAGCACCCGCGCGGCCTGCCGAATCCCGGACCCGTTAAGCAGCAGGCGATAGATCCGGTCGTTCAGCCCGCAGCGCTTCTTCCAGTAGTCGTCGCTGAAGGTCGAGGAGCGGAACCAGCGGCCGCAGGCGAGGCAGCGGAAGCGCCGGACCCAGCCCGGCCGTCGCTCGATCTGGACGTAGCCCCGGGGCTGCCACAGGTCGTACGTCCCGGCCGGCGCCATGTGATGCGGACAGTCGGGGTTGGGACAGAACGGCGGGATGAAGTCCCGCACCCGCTCGGGGAGTTCCTTGCCGCGGCCCATGCGTCAAGCAGACCACGCGGGCGGCGGTCGCGCAGCCTCCGCTCGCTCGCGGTGTCCCGGAGCCGGGAATCCCGGTGACCACGGGGCCCTGTGCAGGCCCCGTGGTCCACCGTGAGCTGTTTCTAGCGCACGTCTCAGTGCTTGTTGGGCGCCATCGGCACGCCGCGGCGCTCATACGTGATGTAGCTCTCCAGCGCGATCATCATCGGATCGTCAACCTTCAGCGGCTGCCCCTCCAGCGGCTGCTGAATGCACCAGTTGATCATGTCGCGGAGCGGAATCACCCGCCCCAGCTGCTGCTGGAACTTGGGGTACGTCTCGGGGTGCGTGTTCGCCGCGTTCGGGTGGCACTGCGCGCAGGCCACGCCGTTCGTGCCCAGCTCGGGGCTCGTCCAGAGCGCCCGGCCCTTGGCGACGACGCTCATGTACTCCTTGTCCCAGCGCGCCAGGTCTTCCTTGGTGAACTCGTCGGCCGTGAGCAGCCCGTGACCGAAGAGAGCCGCCACGCCCAGCACGAGAGCACCGATGATCCAGGATCTCCTCTTCATCGCACTCTCTCCTTCTAGTAGTGGATCTGCGGCGAGATGCGCTTCGCCGGATCCTGGTAGACCGTGTCCGCGGGCATGCCGGTCTTCGGGTCGTAGGCCACGACCCGGCTGGTGTTGTCGTAGAGGTTGTACTTGACGGCGGCGCGGCCGGCGGCCAGGTCGATCGTCTGCCAGCCCGTCGCGTCCCGCTCGAAGAACGGGTTGGCGCGGTTCATCGGCACCGTCATCTTCGGCATCGCCTGCTCGGCCTGGGCGTAGCTCTCGGGGTACGGCCAGGGCCACGCGGTCGCCATCACCGAGTGGAAGGTGATGTTGCCGATCTGGTTGTACTGGATCTGGTGGACGTGGCCGTAGACCACGGTCGGCGTCCTGAACGGCTGGAGCAGCGCCTGCACCTGTTCGGCGTCGTCGGTCCAGAAGTTCCAGCCCTTGTAGATCTTCTGGAGCGGCGAGTGCGAGAAGACGACCAGCGGCGTCTCCTTGCCGACCTTCGACAGGTCGTCGGCCAACCAGGCGCGCTGCTTCTCGCCGACCATGAAGGGTGACCCGTTCGGGTTGTCGAGGCCGGCCATCTCGAGCATCCGCTGCTGGGCGGTCGGCCAGCGCTTGTAGGTCCATTCGTCGGTGGTGAGGATGCTGTTGAGCACGACGAAGTGGACCCCCTTGTGGTCGAAGCTGTAGTACTGCGGGCCGAAGAGCTTCGACCAGTACTCCCCGAGGTCGAGGTAGTAGTCGTGCTCGCCCATCACGCAGCGGAGCTTCCCCTGGAGCTTCGACAGCATCTCGGCGCCGTGGTCCAGCTCGGCCTGGTTGCCGAGCTGCGCCAGGTCGCCACCGAACATCACGAAGTCCGGGGCCGGGGTGAGCAGGTTGGTCTCCGCGACGGCCCGGATCAGGCCGCGATCCCAGTTGCGGACGAACTGCGTCCCCTTGATGTGCTGGATGTGCGCGTCGGAGATGTAGGCGAAGGTGAAGTTCTGGGCCGGGTCGGCAAACGCCAGCTCGACGAGGCTCACGGGAAGAGCCGTCGCGGCGGCCGCGGCCCCCGCGGTCCTCAGGAAGGCCCGCCGGTCGACGGTGGTGATGGCTTCGTTCATCCGCTCCTCCTTCCCGTCACTTCTTGGCCGCGGGCGCGGCCGCAGGGGCGTACTCGGGGCTGGTGAGCGTCTCCATGAACGCCACGAGGTCGTCGATCTCGGGATCGGTCAGGTTGAGCGGCCGGATGCCGCCGCTGAGGAAGTCGTTCACCGGGTCGCCGGCCTTGGTCACGCCGCCGTTGTTGTAGTGGACGACGACCTCGCGCAGCGTCTTGAGGCTGCCGTCGTGCATGTACGGCGCCGTCACCGCGATGTTCCGGAGGGTCGGCGTCTTGAACGAGCCCAGGTCGTCGAGGCCCCGCGTCACCGCGAAGCGCCCCAGCTCCGAGGTCCGCTTGTCGCTCAGGACCTGCTTGTCGACCTCCGCCAGCGTGGCCTGGGCCTTGAGGAACTGCTTCGCCAGGGGTGGAACGTCCTTCTGGATCGCGTTGATGCCGATGCCGACGTTGTGGAACCGGTTGTCGGTGAAGATCGCCTGGGTCTGCTCGATCACGTGGCAGGAGACGCACCGCCCCTTGTTCACGTACAGGTCGAAGCCCCGCTTGGCGGCGTCGTTGACCGCCTTCGCCTCCCCGCCGAAGTACCAGCGGTCGAAGGGCGAGTTCCCGGAGACCTGCGTGCGCTCGAACGCAGCGATCGCCTGCGTCACCTCGACCATCGTGATCGCGTTCCCGCTCTTCGTAAAGACCGCCTGGAAGGCCTGGACGTACTCCGGGTCGGTTCGGACGATCTTCAGGATCGGGTCGTGGTTCGGAAGTCCCATCTCGACCGGGTTGACGAACGGGTGGAGCGCCTGGTCCTCGAGGTCGGGCGAGCGCCCGTCCCAGAACATCTTCTCCATGTAGACGGCGTTGACGACGGTCGGCGCGTTGCGCGTCCCGTTCAACTTCCGGATCCCCTCGGAGACCGGGAGCGGGCTGTCGGTGAAGGCCTTGGTGGCGTCGTGGCAGTTGGCACATGCCACCTCGCCGGTCGAGCTGAACCGTTTGTCGTGGAAGAGCTTCTTGCCCAGCGCGACCTTGGCCTCGGACTGCGGGTTGTGCGCCGAGACAGGCGCGGGCGGCAGGCCGAGCGGAGGGCCTCCCGCGGTGTCGCCGCCGCTCGCCGGCAGGGCGGCGGCCAGCGCCCCCAGGACGAAGAGCGCCGCGTTTCTCTGGATCCGCATCGCTTCACCTCCTCTTCTTCTTGCTTGCCTGCTGGCTCGCAGGCCGGGGCGTGCGCGGCGGCCGCCGGCGCCCCGACAGCGGGGTGCGGCAGGCTCGGCACAGGCCGTGAAACTGCACGACGAAGTCGCTGACCTCGAAACCGAGGCGCGACGTATCCGGCATGGGAAGGGCGTCGAGCGCCGGGTCGACGATGTCGATCACCGCCTCGCACCCGCTGCAGACCAGGTGGTGGTGCGCGTCGAGCCGCGCGTCGTAGCGGGCGGCACGTCCCGGGACGCCCGCCTTGGCGAGCAGCCCCAGGCGCACGAAGGTCTCGAGCGTGCGGTGGATCGTCGCGCGCGACACGCCGGGGAGGCGCCGGCGCGCGATCGCCAGGACGTCGTCGACCGTCGGGTGCTCGTCGCGCTCGAGGACGACGTCGAGGATGATGCGCCGCTGCACGGTGAGCGGAAGCCCCTGCTCGCGGCAGAGCGCTTCGAACTGCTGGCGTCGCCTGTCCCGCTGGTGCGCGTCCACGAATCGCTCCCGGCGCGGGGGAACTGCGTCGACTCGTTGAGACGGTATGGCAGATGAGATCTGATCTCAAGGGCTGAGAGCAAGCGAAACGGTCGCAGTAAGCCCCGCTCCCGGCGCCGCGTTACGCCAGTTCGGCCAGGTTCCGCCCGGCCTTCTGGGCCTCCCGCAGCTGGCCCAGCGTGTCGACCGCGTGGCGCAGGTGCGGGATGACGATCGAGCCGCCGACGACCAGCGCGACGTTGAGCGCCTCGAGCAGCTCCTCGTCGGTGCTCCCCTGCCGGGCGCACTGGATCAGGTGGTAGTCGATGCAGTCGTTGCAGCGCAGCACCGTCGACGCGACGAGGCCGAGCAACTCCTTCGTCCGAGCCGGGAGCGCGCCGTCGACGTAGGCCTGGGTGTCGAGGTTGAAGAAGCGCTTGATGCCGAGCGGACCGCTCCCGAGAATCTTCTCGTTCATCGCCTTGCGGTAGGTCGCGTATCCGTCGAGGTCGAACCGGGAGCCGTCGGCCATGCCTGATCCTCCGGTCCGCGGCGGCTCTTGACGCGCCGCGGGGGTGGCCTCAATTTAGCGCGATTCCCGGAGCGCTACGAGGTGAGGAGATCCCGCGCGTGAACAGGACGAGCGCCGCCGGCCTGGCCGACCGCTACGAGCGGATCGCAGGGCAGCTCGCCGAGCTGTTCGCGAAGACTCCCGACGCCACGGCGCGGATGGCGACGGCGGTCGCGCTCCTGCACCACAAGATGCCGCACTTCTTCTGGACCGGGTTCTACCGGCTCGTGGACGGCGACCTGGTCGTCGGGCCCTACCAGGGGCCGCTCGCCTGCCAGGTCCTCGAGCGCGACCGGGGGGTCTGCTGGGCCGGCGTCCACCGCGCCGCACCGGTCCTGGTCCCGGACGTTCACGCGTTCCCCGGCCACATCGCCTGCGACTCCCGATCGCAGAGCGAAGTCGTCGTGCCCCTCCGCGACGCCCCGGGCCGGGTCGTCGGGGTGCTCGACGTCGACAGCGACAAGCCCGACGCGTTCTCGGAGACCGATGTTCTCGGGCTCGAGAGGATCGTCGGTATGATCTACGGGCGCTGACGCGCGCGGACACTGCCGGAGACCGCCATGGACACCTCGCTCATCCAGCTCGACGCCGACCACCCCGGGTTCAACGACGCCGTCTACCGCGCGCGCCGCGACGAGATCGCGCGCCTTGCGATGAACCACAAGGAGGGCGATCCGCCGCCGCGCGTCACCTACACGGACAGCGAGACGGCGACCTGGGGCACCGTGCTGCGGGAGCTGCGCAAGCTGTTCCCGAAGCACGCCTGCCGCGAGTTCAACGACGTCTTCGAGGAGATCGGCTACCGCGAGGACCGGATCGCGCAGCAGGCCGACCTGCACGCCTTCCTGCGCCAGAAGACCGGCTTCTCGGTCTCGCCGGTCGCGGGGCTGGTCAGCTCGCGCGACTTCCTCGGGGCGCTGGCGCGGCGGGTCTTCCCCTGCACGCAGTACATCCGGCACCACAGCTCGCCGTACTACACGCCGGAGCCGGACATCTGCCACGAGATGCTCGGCCACATCCCGATGCTGGCCAACCGCGACTTCTCGAACCTGACGCAGAAGTTCGGCGACGCCTCGATCGGGGCGACCGACGCCGAGATCGACCAGCTCGGGCGGCTCTACTGGTACACGGTGGAATTCGGGGTGGTGCGGCAGGACGGCCAGCTGCGGGCCTACGGCGCGGGCCTCCTGTCGAGCTTCGGGGAACTGGAGAACTCCCTGTCGGGGAAGGCCGAGATCCGCCCCTTCGACCCCGAGGTGGTGCGGCAGATCGTCTACCCGATCACGACCTACCAGCCGTTCCTGTTCGAGGTCTCCTCGATCGCCGAGGCGTTCGACCGGATGTCGGCCTTCGTGGAGCGGATGAAGGCCGAGCGCTGACGAGGTTCGGCGTACCCGCTCGTTAGCCGTCAATTTCCGCAGGAGCGGCGGCCCCTCCAGCCGTCTCGCCCCGCGTCCCGGACCCGGCTAACATGCCGGTCTCACGTCTTCCCGGGGCCCGGACAGCGGGCCGGAGAGCCTCATGTCGATCGCGCCCGACGCGCCGAAGAACCTCGGCATCATCGGCTGGGACCACTACGAGTTCATCGTTCACGACCTCGAGCGCAGCCAGCGCTTCTACACCCGCATGATGGACATGCCGCAGGCCGGCCGCCTGGACGAGCGCGTCGCCGCCGAGCGCGGCGAGAAAGGGCTGCTCTTCCGCGCCGGCAAGGCGACGTTCGCGTGCTTCACGCCGACCGAGCGCAACAGCCGCGCCGAGCGCTGGCTCCGGCGTCACCCGGACGGGGTCGCCGTCATGGCCCTGCGCGTCCGCGACCTCGAGCAGGCGCGGCAGCTCCTCGCCGGCCGCGGTGCGACTTTCTGCACCGGCACCCTCGAGGCGACCGACCACACCGGCGCCCCGTACCGCTGGTTCGAGATCGCGACCTCGCTCGGCGACGTGCGCTTTCGCTTCATCGAGCGCGGCGCGGGGGCGCTGCCCCCGGGCTTCCTGCCGCTTGCCGAATCCCCGTCCGAGCAGAACCGCTACGGCTTCCAGGTCATCGACCATGTCACCTCCAATTTCCTGACGATCGCCCCCCACATCGCGTGGCTGCGCGACGTGATGGGGATGGAGGAGTACTGGCGGGTCCACTTCCACACCGCCGACGTCACGCGGCGCAAGGATTTCGGCTCCGGACTGGCCTCGATCGTGATGTGGGACCCCGAGTCCGGGATCAAGCTCGCCAACAACGAGCCGGTGACTCCCAATTACGAGGCCAGCCAGATCTACACCTTCGTCGAATCCAACCACGGCGCCGGGGTGCAGCACATCGCCTTCCACGTGCCGCAGATCATCCCGGCGGTCGACGGCCTGCGGCGCGGCGGGATCGAGTTCCTCGAGACCCCGGCGACCTACTACGACATGCTGCCGGAGCGGCTCGTGCAGCAGAAGGTCGGGACCATGAAGGAGGAGATCGAGACGCTTCGGCGGCTCGGGATCCTCGTCGACGGCGCCGACGACCGCTACCTGCTCCAGATCTTCATGGTCGAGGGCGGCGTGCTCTACGACGACCTCCACGCCGGCCCGTTCTTCTACGAGGTGATCCAGCGCTGCGGGTCCCGGAGCTTCGGCGAGGGGAACTTCCGCGCGCTGTTCGAGGCGATCGAGCGCGACCAGGTCTCGCGCGGCGTCGTCACGTCCGCGCCGTCGCAGCTGGACGCTGGCGCCGGATCGTGAGCGGCGTGGGGGGGCCGCCGTGCGGGCCGCCACGGAGGGCGGCCCCTACGGCCCCCGCCCCGAACGGTAGGGGCCGGCCTCCGTGCCGGCCCGCAGGACGCAGGGGCCGGCCTCCGTGCCGGCCCGGAAGACGCAGGGACCGGCCTTCGTGCCGGCCCGCGGGAAAGGTGAACGGATGATCCACCGGATGCAGCTGGGCGACGTGCCGAAGAAGCACCACATCGTCTTCAAGCCGGGCGGGAAGCTGGCCTTCGAGCACTGCTTCACGCGCCAGGGGTTCGACGGCGCCTACACGATCATGTATCACCGCGAGCCCCCGCACTGGGTGGCGACCGAGGAGGATCTCGGCGCGCACCCGGGCCTCGCCGGCTCGGACTGGGACGGCCCGCTGCGCCGCCGGCACTTCGTGACCTCCCGGATGGCGCCGGGCGGCTCGCCATTCACGGGCCGCAGGCTGCTGCTGGAGAATGCCGACGTCGGCGTCTTCATGGTTCACGCCGACCGCGACGACGAGACCGTCGTCAGCAACGGCGACGGCGACGAACTGGTCTTCGTGCACCGCGGATCGGGACGGCTCGAGACGCCGCTGGGCGTCGTCCGCTTCGGCCCCGAGGACTACGTCTACGTTCCGCGCGCCCTGCCCTGCCGCTGGCGGCTCGACGGCCCCGCGTCGATGTTCATCACGGAGGGACGCAGCTACATCGACCTGCCGAAGCAGTTCCGCAACGCCTACGGGCAGCTGACGATGGACGCCCCCTACTGTCACCGCGATTTCCGGGGTCCCGAGTGGCCCGCCGGCGGCCCGGAGTCGCTGGGCGCCCCGGCGCGCCTGATCGCGCAGCGGTACGGCCGGCTGACCGCCTTCACGCTCGGCTCCGACCCCTTCAACGTGGTCGGCTGGGACGGCAGCATGTGGCCGTTCGCGTTCAACATCCGCAACTACCAGCCGCGGACCGGCCTGGTGCACCTCCCGCCGACGATCCACCTGACCTTCGCCGGGGGCGGCTTCATCGTCTGCTCGTTCGTGCCGCGCAAGACCGATTTCCACCCGCAGGCGATCCCGTGCCCCTACCCGCACTCGTCGGTTCACTGCGACGAGGTGATCTACTACGTGGAGGGGAACTTCACGAGCCGCAAGGGGATCGAGCCGGGCTCGGTCTCGCTCCACCCGATGGGCATGCCGCACGGGCCGCACCCCGGCACCTACGAGGCCTCGATCGGCACGACCGAGACCAGCGAGCTGGCGGTCATGCTCGACACGTTCAAGGCCCTGCTGCCGACCGGCAACGCGCGCGGCATCGAGGACAAGGGCTACAACCTCAGCTGGGCGCCCCACCTGTGACCCGCTCGAACCACGTCTGGGAGCCGCGGCTCGACGACCTGTCGCACTCGCACGTGGCGCGCCTCATGGACCGCCACGGGATCGGGACGCCCGGCGAGTTGCGGCGGCGCGCGGCGGCCGACCCGGACTGGTTCTACCCGGCGATCCTCGAGGACCTCGGGGTCGAGTGGTACAGGCCCTACCGCACGCTGAAGGACGGGTCCCGCGGGCTGCCGTGGACCGACTGGTTCGTGGGCGGGCAGCTCAACCTGGTGCACAACTGCCTCGACCGGCACGTTTCCGCGGGTCACGGCGACGAGCCGGCCGTCGTGGCCGAGAGCGACGACGGGACCGTCACCCGGCTCAGCTACCGGGAGCTGCACGAACGGGTCCAGCGCTTCGCCGGCGCGCTGGTGCGGCTGGGTGTCGAGGTCGACGACGCCGTCGGCCTCTACCTCCCGATGTGCGCGGACGCGGTCGTCGCGCTCCTGGCCTGCCTCCGGATCGGCGCGGTGGCGGTGCCGGTCTTCTCCGGCTTCGGTCCCGAGGCGCTGGCGGCGCGGCTGGCCGACGCGAAGGTCAAGCTCCTGATCACCGCCGACGGCACGCGCCGGCGGGGGCGGCCGGTACCGCTCAAGCCGGCCGCCGACCACGCCGCCGGCCTCTCGGGGACGGTGCGGCACGTCGTCGTGCTGCGCCGGACCGGCGCACGGAACCCCTGCGACAAGGACCACGACGTCTCGTGGGAGGAGATCGAGGCCGCGGCCCCGCCGTCGCAACCGACCGTTCCGCTGGACGCCGCCGCACGCGCGCTGGTCCTTCACACGCCGGGTACCACCGGACCGTCCAAGGGCGCGATCCACACCCATGCCGGGGTGCAGATCGTCACGGCCAAGGAAGCCGGCTACCACCTCGACCTGCGCCCCGGCGAGACGATGTTCTGGCCGACCGACATCGGCTGGATGATGGGGCCCTGGGAGATCCTCGGCGTCCTGTTCCATCGCGGCACCGTCCTGCTGCTCGACGGGACGCTCGACTACCCGGGATTCGACCGCCTGTTCCGGATCGTGGAGCGTCACCGCGTGACGCACCTCGGGGTCACGCCGACCCGCGCGCGCCAGCTGGCCACCAACCAGGGCGCAATCGGGCGCGGCCACGACCTGTCCTCGGTGCGGGTGCTCGGCTCGACGGGCGAGCCCTGGGACGAAGCCAGCTATCTCTGGGCGTTCCACAACCTCGGGCGCGGCCGGTGTCCGATCATCAACATCTCGGGCGGCACCGAGCTGATGGGATGCCTGCTCGCGCCGCTGGTCGTCGCTCCGCTGACGCCGACCACGTTGCAGGGCCCGGCGCTGGGGATGGACGTCGACGTCGTGGACGACGCCGGGAAGCCGGTGCGCGGCTCGGTCGGCTATCTCGTCTGCCGCAGCGCCGCGCCCAACATGACCCGCGGCTTCCTCGGCGACCCGCAGCGCTATCTCGACACCTACTTCGCCCGGTTCGGCGAGCAGCTCTGGTTCCACGGCGACTGGGCCCGCGTCGACAGCGCCGGCTTCTGGTATCTCTCCGGCCGCACCGATGACACGCTCAAGATCGCCGGACGCCGGATCGGCCCGGGTGAGGTCGAGTCTGCGGCCATGTCGCACCCGGCCGTGCGCGAGGCGGCGGCGATCGGGATCGACGATCCGATGGAAGGGACGCGGCTCGTGCTCGTGCTCGTTCCCCGGCCCGGGACGAGACCGTCCGACGCGCTCGGCCTCGATGTCGCGTTGCACGTCGCCGACCAGCTCGGCACCGCGATGCGCCCGGCGACAGTGCGCTGGGTCGAAGCGCTGCCGGCAACGCGGGCCGGGCGGATCCTGCGCGGCGTGGTCCGCAAGGCCTTGACGGGCGAGGATCCCGGAAGCCTCGCGCAGGTGGCCAACCCCGACGCGGTCGAAGCCCTGAAGCGGGCTCGCTAGGCAGCCTTCACGACGGCGGCCGCAGGCGCAGCGGGGTCACATAACGCAGGGGCAGCCGGCGCGCCTTCAGCCAATCGAGGACCTCTTCCTGCGGCCGCGGCGAGGCGAAGATCCAGAAGCGGTCCTCGCCCACGTCGGGAACCTCGACGCAGTAGACCAGGATGCCGTCCCTGGCCCACGGCATGACCGGCTGCGGAACCTGCGGCGGCAGGAAGGGGCGCCGGAAGAAGAAGTCGTTGTAGATGTCCGCGAACATCACCCGGCGCGCGACGATGTCCTCCCAGCTCGCCCGGCGCCGGTGATAGAGCACCTCGTTGCGATCGAACGGCCGGCCGGCGATCTCGGGGTCGTTCAGCCCCCAGACGTCGAGGTGCCACGCCCCGCTGACGTAGGGAAGCGCACCGGCCCAGCCGGTCGCGATCCGGTCGGCGGGCGAGAGATAGCGCGCCAGCGCGCGCCCCTGGCGAAGCATCTCGTCGGCCTGCGCGCACATGTTCCCGGAGGAGTCGACGGCGCCGAAGGTGCGGAACGGGCGCACCAGCGTGGCGGCCTGCGAACCGACGAGCGCGGCCGCCAGCGCCACCGCCAGCGCCGTGCGGCGGCGCGGAGCGCGGGCGGAGAGCGCGTCGATCCCGGCGGCGGAGAGCAGGGCCAGCGCCGGGAGCAGCGGCACGAAGAAACGAAACTCCCACGCGTCCCCGCCGACCGCGACGACCCACGCCGCGAGGGCCAGCACCTGCGCCGCCAGCGCCGCCGCGAGCGGCCGGCGGCGGGCGGTGCCGATCACGCCGGCGACCGCCAGGGGAAGCCAGAGCCAGGCGTGGGTCTGGAACAGGAACTGGCCGAGATAGCGCGCCCCCTCTTCCAGTTCCAGGCCGCCGACCTTGGCGTAGAAGGTGTTCGGGAGCGGACGCCCGAAATAGGCGACGCGGAAGAGGACGAGCCCCGCCAGCAGTACGGCGTGGCTCGCGCCCGATACCGCGATCGCGCGCCACGCGGCGCGCGAGCGTCGCACCGTCGCGAGGCCCAGTCCCGCCGCGAGGTGCAACAGCGGCATCTCGGGGCGCAGCAGCGTCGCGGCGAAGAAGAGCAGACCGCTGACCCAGGGGCGGCGACCGGCCCCGTCGTTGTCGCCCACCTCGCGGGCCATCCGGATCGTCGCCGCGAGGGCGACGACCGTGGCCGCGGTGGTCTCCATCGCCGAAACGCTCCAGATCACCCACTGGCGCCCCAGCGCCAGGGACAGGGCCGCGGCGACGGCGAGCCAGGCCGGCAGACCGAGGTCCCGCTCGCCGGAGCGTGTCACCAGCCACAGACCGGCGAGAGCGGCGAGCAGCCCCGCGAGGTGCGAGACGACGAGGGGGTCGAGTCCCGAGGCGATCGCGCCGGCGTTCATCAGCATCCAGCCGGGCGAGGTGCTCCCCTCGACCCGCACCGGTTCGACCGTGTTCCAGACGATACCGTGGCCGGCCGCGACGTTGGACGCGTAGCGCAGCGTGATGAAGGTGTCGTCGTTGTACCAGCGCCTCGGCCAGGCGAGCGCCACCAGCAGGATCAGCAGGCCGGCCAGCGCGAGCATCAGATAGAGCCTGCGCCGGCCGGGCGGCGGCGCGGGGCGCGGCTGCGCGGGGAATGTCGGAGCGCTCATCGCGAGTCCCGGAGCGGCGGGGCAGGCGGCCGGTGCCGGGTCAGGACTCGGACCGGAGCCTGGACTTGTAGCCGAGCTTCTCGATCGCGGCCGAGATCGCCTCGGGCTTCACCCGGGCCGCGTCGTAGCGCACCACGGCCTTCTTCTCCGTGTGCGAGGCTTCGACCGTCTCGACGCCCTGGATCGCGCCGACGGTGGCCTGGATCGCCTGCTCACAGTGACCGCAGGTCATCCCCTCGACCTCGAATACGGAAACCTTCACGACCGGACCCTCCGGGCTCGTGCCGGCGACGACGCCGGACCGGCCCTGGTCGCCGCACCCGGCAGCCGCGAGGAAGGCGACGATCGCGCCGGTCGCGGCGAAAGTGCGCACAAGCAAGCTGGACATGAGGCACTCCTCGGGCGCGAGGCTAGCACCGCGGATCGTCGCTGCCCACCGGATCGCTGCAAACGGTGGCTTCCGCTGCCGTCGCGCGGTATAAGCCCGGGTCCGGGTCGCCCTTCCTGCCGTTCGATACCGTCCGCGGTCCGCCCGAACCGCTCGAGGCCACGCATGCCGTCGTCCCGCACCCTGCTCGCTGCGCTGATCGTCCTGGCCGTCGCCCCGGCCGCGCTCGCGATCGAATCGCCCGCTCCCGGATCACTCGCCGGAAGGACGGTCCGGCCGGCGTTCGTGACCGAGATCACGGTCGACGTCGCCGACGTCGACGCCGAGGCCGGGAGTCCCGGCGCGGCCGGCACGCCGGTCGCGCCCTTCCGCGCGTTCGCGGTCGCGGCGGGCGGAGCGTGGACGGGACGGCTGGTGGCGGGCAGCGGCCGCGCGGCGGCCCTGTCCGGCAGCGGCCTGCCGCTCGTACCGGGCGCCGGAAACAGCCTGGCCGGCGGCGACCCGCGCGACCTCGCGCTGCTCGAGCGACGGGTGCGCGAGCTGATCGCGGCCCACCCCGGACTGCTCGCCCCCGCCTTCGGCGAACTGGTCCTCTCGCCCCAGCGCTCGGCGGTGCTCGACGACGGCCGCGTCGCGTTCGTCGACTTCGACTGGACGGTCGGCGGGATCCCGGTCGAGGGCGCGGGCGTCTTCGCGCGTCTGAACGCGGGGAACCTGATCCAGCTCGGCACGCGACTCCTCTCCGGTACGGCCGACGCACCGGTGCCGCTGCTCGACGCCGCCGAGGCGCGGCGCCGCCTCCGCGACTACGTCCGCGATGCGGGCTCCGGCGACGGCGACGGAGAACTCGACCGGCAGCACGGCGAGCCGCGCCTGTTCTTCCTGCCGGTCGAGGAGAGCGCGGGCCTGCGCTACCGCCTCGTCTGGGAGGTCGCCTTCCGGCGCGCCGGCGAACAGGCGACCTGGACCGGCCGCGTCGACGCCCACGACGGCTCGATCGTGCAGTTCTTCGACGCCAACGCCTACGGCGAGGTGACCGGCGGCGTCTACCCGCGGACCGTGGTCGACCCCGAGGCGGTCGTACCGTTTCCGTTCGTGCAGGTGGACGGCGCGGGCGTGACGAGCGCCGCCGGCCGCTTCGCGTTCAGCGGGGCGAAGGTCTCGACCGGCCTCGACGGCCGCTACTTCTCGACGAGCTGCGAGAACTGCTCGACGCCGGCCCAGGCCTACGGCGAGACCGCGCTCGGCCTGGGCTGGCTGAAGCTCGGCACCGGCGGGACCGACCAGCTGGCCAACGGCGTCTCGACGCCGGCCGAACGCAACAGCTTCTTCCACCTGAACGAGGCCCGGCTGGTCGCGAAGAAGTGGCTCAACCTTCCCTGGTTCGACCAGACGGTGCAGTCCAACGTCAACATCGCCAGCACCTGCAACGCCTACTGGAACGGGACCGTCAACTTCTACCGCTCGGGCGGCGGCTGCAACAACACCGGCGAGATCGCCGACGTGATGCAGCACGAGTGGGGCCACGGCATCGACCAGAACACGCTGCTGGGCGACTCGGCGACGGGCGAGGGAACCGGCGACCACGTCGCCTTCCTGATGACGCACGGCTCGGTGATCGGGCCGTACTTCCGCACCAGCGGCGGCGGCGTGCGCGACGTCAACCGGCTGACCTCGTCGACCGGCCTGATCACGCGCGGCAACGCCGCTTCCAAGTGCCCCTCGGCCGGCTTCGGCTGCGGCGGACCGCTCGGCCTCGAGTGCCACTGCGAGGGGGAGATCTACGGGCAGACCGGCTGGGACCTGGCGCAGAGCCTGGTTGCCAAGCACGGCTATCACACCGGCTGGCTGACCTACGAGCGGCTCTTCTTCGCTTCGCTGCCGCAGTCCGGCCCCTACCTGCCCAACCAGCCGAACTCGATCTACGACGCCTACCTCGCCGTGGACGACGACGACGGCAACCTGGCCAACGGCACCCCCAACGCGAAGCAGATCTACGACGCCTTCAACCTGCACGAGATCGCCGGGACGCAGCGCGCGACGACCGCCGGCTGCGCGCGGCCCGCGGAGCCGACGGTCTCGATCGCCACCGGCTGCAACGGCGTCACGCTGAGCTGGCCGGCGGTGAGCGGGGCGACGAAGTACCGCCTGATGAAGACGATGTTCTCGCCCAACCGCGCCTTCCTGCCGCTGACGGAGGTGACGGGCACGAGCGCCACCGACAGCGAGGTGCGCCCCGGCACGACCTACTACTACGTCGTCCAGGCGCTGAACGGCTCGGGCTGCGGCTCGACGATCGAGAAGGTCGTCTCGACCACCGGGCCGGCGCGGCCGGTCGCCGGGATCGTCGCCGTCACGACCGACGACACGCCGCGGGGGAACCGCTCCGGCACGGTCGACCCGGGCGAGGCGGTGGACATCTTCCTGACGCTGCAGAACGCGTCGCCGACGGCGGGGTCCGGCCTGGTCGGGACGATCGCGTCGAGTGCCGCCGGCGTGACGATCGACGTCGCGACGCAGCCCTTCGCCGACCTGCCGGGCAACGGGACGAGCCGTCAACGCGGCCGGCTTCCGGGCCTCGATCGCCTCGTCGGTCCCCTGCGGCACCGCGCTCCCCTTCACCTTCACCGTCACCGACGCCTCGGGGTGCACGGTCGACACGCAGTACTTCACGTTGAAGACGGGGGGCGACGTGCTGCGCCGCTCGGACGATTTCTCTGCCGACTCGGGCTGGGCCTTCGATCCGGCCGCGTCGACCGCGTCGAGCGGTGCCTGGACGCGCGGCACGCCGGACGCGACGCCGTGGCAGTCCGGCTCCGACTCCGACGACGCCGGCACCGGGGGCTGGTTCACGGCGCCGAACTTCAACGGCGATTCCGGCGACGACGTCGACGGCGGCGAGGTCGTGCTGCTGTCGCCGGTCTTCAGCCTGGCCGGCCTTTCCGGCGCCGATCTCGCCTACCAGCGCTGGTGGGCCGACTCCGCACCGGGCGTCGACGCCGACGACTGGTACTGGGTCGAGGTCAGCAACAACGGCGGATCGACCTGGCAGACGGTCGAGAAGCTCGGCAGCAGCCAGGCGGTCGCAGCCTGGGCACGGGCCCGCTTCGACCTCGACGCGATCCTGCCGCTGACCGCGACGATGCGCCTGCGTGTTCGGGTTTCCGACGGGGCGTCCGCCGCGGCCACGGTGGAGGGGGCCTTCGACGACCTCCGGATCACCGAGCCGACCTGCGACGCCACGCCGCCGTGCTTCGTGAAGCCGGCGTTCGCCGGTGCCGCGTCGGCGACGGCCGGCCCCGATTGCGCGGAGAACTCGCTGGCCTGGCCGGCCGCGACGAGCGGCTGCCCGAACGCGGGCGTGACCTACAACGTCTATCGCTCGATCGACGCCGGCTTCGCTCCGTCCGACGCGACGCGCGTCGCGAGCGGGCTCGCCGCGCTCTCCCACGTCGACCGCTACCTGGCGCCCGGCACCGGCTACTACTACATCGTCCGGGCGGTCGACTCGCGCTCGGGCGAGGACGCCAACCTCGTCCGGCGCGCGGCGATCGCGCCGGCGGCTCCCGACACCAGGGCCCCGGCCTTCTCCGGCGTCGATGGCGTCGTCGCCGGCGCGGGTTGCGGCGAAGCGCAACTGTCCTGGGGCACGGCGCAGGAGACCTGCTCCGGCCCGGTCGTCTACGAGGTCTACCGCTCGACGACCGCGGGCTTCACCCCGGCGCCGGCCAACCTCGTCGGCCGGACCACCGCGACGTCGCTGGTGGACGCCGGCCTCGCGCCGACGACGACCTACTACTACGTCGTCCGCGCCACCGACCGGCAGGGGAACGGCGACGGGAACGTCAAGCGCCGCTCGGCGCAGGCAACCGTCCTGCCCGAGCTCCTGGCGTCGGAGAGCTTCGAATCCGGTGCCGCGGGCTGGGCGCGCGCGGGCACCAACGACGCCGCGACCGGGCTCTGGGAGCTGGGCGATCCGACCCAGACCGACGCGCAGCCCGGCACCTGCCCCTCCGGCAGCAGCTGCTGGGCGACCGGCCTCAACAACGCGAGCCTCGGCGACAACGACATCGACGGGGGAACGACGACGCTGCTCTCCGCGCGCTTCAGCCTGGCGGGCGCGCAGTCGCCGGCGATCCGCTACAAGCGCTACTACTCCAACAATGCCGGCGCGACGCCGGGGACCGACTCCTGGAAGGTCGATCTGTCGACCGACGACGGCGCGAGCTGGTCGCCGATCGAGAACACGAGCGTCTCGGACGGAGGGATGGTCTTCTCGCAGGTCGAGTTCCCGCTCGGCGCGACGACCCCCACCGCGACCATGCGCGTGCGGTTCGTGGCCGCAGACCTGCTCGACGGGTCGCTGGTGGAGGCGGTCGTCGACGACTTCGAGCTGGTCGACCTGACGGGCGGCTGCGACGGCTGCCCGGCGCCGCCGGCGGTGGGCCGGATCCTCGCGCAGCGCGACGCGTCCGACGTGGTGCTCGACTGGACTGCCGACCCGGTGAGCGCCGGGCGGTACAAGGTGTACAGCTCCGAGCAGCCGAGTTTCTCCGGATCGTCGCTGCTCGGGACCGCCACCGCCAAGTCGTACCGCCACGCCGGCGGCGCAGCGTACGCGGCGTTCACGGCTTACCTCGTCACGGCGGTGGACAGCTGCGGACAGGAGGGCCCGCTGCGCTAGCGAGCGGGGTATCGTAGGGGCCGGGCTCCGCCCCGGCCCGGGCTGCGAGCCACCAATCGGGCCGCCCCGGAGGGCGGCCGCAACGCTTCGGTGAAGAAGGGAGGACCCGTGGCTCGTACACGCACTCCCGCGCTCGTCCTGGCCGTCCTGTCGACCTCGCTGCTCGCCACGGGAGGACCGCCGATGAAGATCGCGTCGAAAGCCTTCGGCGAAGGCCAGGAGATCCCGTCCGCCTACACCTGCCAGGGGAAGGACCTCTCCCCCGCCCTCGCGTGGGAGGGAGCGCCCGCCGGGACGAAGAGCTTCGTCCTGATCGTCGACGACCCCGACGCGCCGGACCCGAAGGCGCCGAAGATGACCTGGGTCCACTGGGTGCTCTACGACATCCCGGCCACCGCGACGGGACTGCCCGAGGCGGTCGCGCCGGCGGGGCTCCCCGCGGGCACGCGCCAGGGCCTCAACGACTGGAAGCGGTCGGGATACGGCGGCCCCTGTCCACCGGTCGGCCGGCACCGCTACTTCTTCAAGCTCTATGCGCTCGACGCGACGCTGGGCAACCTCGGCGCGGCGAGCAAGGCCGACGTCGAGCAGGCGATGAAGGGGCACGTGCTCGGCGAAGCGGTGCTGATCGGGCAGTACCAGAAGCGTTGACCACCGGGGCCGGGCTTCACGCAGCCGGCCGTTTCCGCGGAGACAGTGCATGCGCGAACCCTCGATCGACCCCAGGGACCTCGAAACCTGGGCCTCCATCCTGCTCGATCACTCGCTCGGCGGGATCAAGCCCGGCGAGCGCGTGATGATCAAGGGAGAGCGGATCGGCTGGCCGCTGATGGAGGTGCTGGAGCGGCGGGTGATCGAGGCCGGCGGACTGCCGGACGTGCTGCTGGTGCCGCCCAACAACGAGCGCGGCCGCGCCTGGTCGTCGGCGATGGGGCGCGGCGGGACGCCGGAGCAGGTCGGCGCGGTCCCGGCGTGGCACCGTGCGCGCTACGAGGCGATGGACAAGTACGTCGAGGTGCTCGGCGCAGAGGACCCCGCCCGCTACGCGGGCCTCGCCGCCCCGCAGTTCCAGGCGATCGTCGGCGCCGACAAGCCGTACACCGACCTGCGCCTGGCGAAACCCTGGGTGATTACGCTCTACCCGACCCCCGGCTTCGCCGCGATGGAGGGGCTCGACTTCGACGAGTACACGCGCTTTCTCGTCGGGGCTTCGACGGTCGACCCGCGCCCGCTCAAGGCCGCCGAGGAGGCGCTGGCCCCGCTCTTCGAGCGCGCACAGGCGATCCGGATCGTCACCGTCGACCCGCGCAGCGGCCGCGAACTGACGCTGACGATGAGCCTCGCCCCGAGCCGGCCGACGCTCTCGTACGGCCTGCGCAACTTCCCCGATGGCGAGATCTTCACCAGCCCCGACGCGTCGTCGGTGGAAGGCGAGATCTTCGTCGACCTGCCGGTCCACTACGGCGGGCGCGACATCCGCGGGATCTTCCTGAAGTTCGTCGGCGGACGGATCGTCGAGTACTCGGCCGAGGAAGGCGCCGAGCAGCTGGCCGCGATCATCGAGACCGATGACGGCTCGCACCGGCTGGGCGAGGTCGCGCTGGGGATGAACCCGGGACTCGAGCGCGTGCTGAAGCACCCGCTGCTGGTGGAGAAGGTGGGTGGCACGCTGCACGTCGCGATCGGCGCGTCGTACGAGAACTGCTACGTCGAGGCGCCCGGATCGGACGAGGGGAAGAAGCGGATCGCCGAGCTGTTCGAGGCCGGCGCGCTCAACCGCTCGGCCCAGCACGTCGACATCGTCGCCGATTTCCGGGCGGGCGGCTGCGGGCGCCGGGTCTTCCTCGACGAACAGGAAGTCGTTCCGAGGAACGGGGTCTGGGTCGTGCGAGGGTAGACCCGCGGCCCGCGCCCGCCTGCGGCTACGGCGCGAACATCTCCTGCAGGACGGCGAGCGACCGCCCCACCGTCGCGGACGCGACGCGACCGAGCCGGCGGACGAGCCGCTCCTGGTCGACGGTGCGGAGCTGGTCGAGAACGATCGAGCCCGACTTCCCCTGGAAGCGGCACGGTACTCGGAACGGGTACGCGTAACGGCCGGTCGTCATGGGGGCGACGATGAAGGTCCGCAGGTGGGCGTTCAGCTCGTCCGGCGACACGACCAGGCAGGGGCGCATCGTCTGGATCTCGCCGCCCTGGGTGGGCTTGAGATCGACGAGGTAGACCTCGCCCCGCTTCACGCCGGGTGGAGCTACCACGTCCATTCTTCGCGATCGAAATGCGTCTCGGCCGGCGCTTCGAATCCGCGATCGTCCCCGGCCTCATGGGCGCGCCGGGCCGCCTCCGCCCAGCCGGCCCGGGGTCGCTCGACGGCCCGGATGACGATCGCGCCGGCACGGACCTGCAGCTCGACTTCGTCCGCGAGGCCGGCCTGCTCGATCAGCGGCTTCGGCAGCCGCAGCCCGCGGGAGTTGCCGATCCGCACGAGGCGCGCCCGCATCGCTTCGTCCTCCGTGTAAGTAATCACAATGTAATCACATCAGCGCGATTCGGTCAAATTCGACCCGGGAAGCCTATGCCGGCGCCCCCACCGCCACCCGGTCTTTCTTTTCCATTCCCTGCTTCCGGTTTCCGGGGTAAGAAAGAGGCCGCGGAGGCCCCATGCGACACGTCCGGCCGATCCCAGGGTTCCTTCTCCTGCTTCTCCTCTCCGCCTTGACCACGCCGGCGGTCCGCGCGCAGCAGGCGCCGGCGCTGGCCGGCGAGTGGCGGCTGGTCGAGCAGTACTACGGCACGGGGCAGCACAATTTCGTCGAAGAGGCCGAGCCGTACCGGCTGTCGCTGCGGATCGACGGCGCGCGCGTCGCGGGAACGGCGATCCTCTCGGGGCAGGCCGCCTCCTGGCCGGCCTACTTCGGCCCGGATGGACCGCGCCCGCTGCAGGACGTCACCATCGCGCGCGACGACGACGGCCTCGGAGTGCGCGCCACCTTCCGCGTCACGCCCCCCCCGGGCGACGACACCTGGCTGTTCGTGACCGAAACGCTGCGCGCCGGCCCGGATGGGAAGCTGGCGGCGACGATGACGGTCGAGTTCGAGCGGATGGGCGACCGCAAGGGAGCGTTCACCTGGCGCCGGGTGTTCGTGCGGGAGGAAGGGCCGTGAGCGGGCGGCGGGCTCTCCTCCGAACGCGGCTCGCAACGCCGGCTCTCGCCGCGCTGATCGCCCTGATCGCCGCGGCGCTCCCCGCCGCGGCGCAGAGCGTCTCCGGCAGTGCCTTCAACGACCGCAACGCCAACGGCGTGCGCGACGCCGGCGAGGAGGCGATCGCCGGCGTGCCGGTCCGGATCGCGGGGCAGCGCGACGCCGGCGGGGCGTTCGACCAGAGCGCGAGCACCGCCGCCAACGGATCGTTCACCTTCTCCCCCGGCAACGGCTGCTACGTCGTCGACCTCGAGGACCCGGCCGGCTGGCGCCGCACCTTCGCGCGTACCGACGAGTTCGCCCAGGGATCCTCGGGCTACAACCGCCCGGCCGGGGTGCGCCGCGTCGGCGCCGGGATGGCGCTGCTGGAGACGCTGCTCGCCGGCAACCTGCGCTACACCTCGATGGGCGACTCGATCGGCTGGAACTGGAACTCCTGCTTCGACACCTCGACTTTCTGGTACAGCCGCCAGGTGCGCGACCGATTGAAGTGCGTCGCCCCCTCCGCGACCGTGGCGCTCGACGAGGCGGCGGTGAAGGGCGAGCACACCGACCACCTGCTGATCGACGAGGCCGACCTCAACAACGTCTTCCGCGTGATCGACGCCCAGAGCAGGTTCGTGACGATCTCGATCATCGGCAACGACCTGCTCAACGCCGAGCCTCCCGACAACCCGACCCAGGCTCAGATCAACCGGGCGGCGGCGGAGATCATCGACTCGCGCCAGAACCTGCAGGAGATCCTGTCGTCACTCGTCGCGGGGATCCCCGGCGCGACGTCGAGCTGAACACGCTGTACGACAACCTCGCCGACGCCTGCGCGACCGGCAACAGCACGGCGTTCCACCGCGAGTGGGTCCCGCTGGTCAACCGCGTACTGCGCGAGGTCGCCTGGGGCCAGGCGCGGCGCGTGACGAACGCGGAGGTGTTCCTGGAGTTCGCGCACGAGGACCTGCAGAACGGCTGCACCGGCTTCCAGGGGCAGATCTGCCACCTCCTCGGCGACGACATCCACCCGACCGCGACCGGCTACGCGATCATCCGCGAGAAGGTCTGGGAGTCGCTCGGCGGCGCGAACCTGGGTCCGAAGGACGGCAACGCCGCGACCAGCCTGACCGGACTCGATCACGGCTACCTGCAGCGCGTCGTCCGGCTCTACCCGACGGCCTGGGAGGCCCGCGGCGGCGCGCAGGCGACCGATCCCGCGGCCGCCTTCAGCGAGGCCGACGGCGGCGCGGGAGCGTCGATCCGGCTGGGGACCGGCAGCGAGGAGTTCCGGCTCGCGGGCTTCCCCGCGTGGTACGACGAGGTCGTACCGGTCAAGGTCGTCGCCGGGATCCGCTACCGCACGACCGGCAGCGTCACCGACGACCTCTACCGCGTCGAGGCCTCGGTAAACGACCAGTTCCGGCCGCCGGCGGGCCACCCCTACAGCGCGACGAGCTGGATCTTCTTCACGCCACTGGTCGGCGGCGGAGGCCCCAACGCACCGGCCGAGGCGCCCGACTACCCGAACGAAAAACTGCTGGTGCGCCCCAACGTCCCCACCTACCGCGAGGTCAGCGCGACGCTGATGAAGAACCCGGTGCCGGCGGCGTCGGGCAAGGGCTATGACTGGCCGGCCCTCACGACCGCGGAACTCGGAGCGACGACGCTGCGCGTCGTCTCGGCGCCCCAGTCCGGCACGCCGGGCGACGACTACCGCGTCGTCGTCGACGCCGCCTGGCTGGACGTCTACGGCACCCTCAAGCCGCGGCCGGGCGAGGTGACCGGCCTGACCGTGGCTCGCCTGCCCGGCGGCGGGCTCGAGATCGCGTTCGACCAGCTCGCGGGCTCCGAGCTGTACAACGTCTACTTCGGCGACGCCGCGCTGCTGAACGCGCAGGGGCGGTACGACCACGGCAGCCGCGCGCGCTGCAACGTCGCGACGGTCGCCGCGGGACCGGGTCGGCTGAAGACGACCGTCCCGGGGCCGGAGGTGCCGGCGATCGCCAGCTACGTCGTCGTCACCGGCCGGGCTGACGGCGTCGAGAGCCCGGCCGGGTACGCGTCGAACGGGGCGGAGCGGGACCGCGCGCAGAACGGGTGCCCGTAGGCGGGCCTATTTGAGCACCATCTCCCACTCCAGTTCCGGGCCATCTTCCGGACACGTCCTCTTGTCCTTCTCGACCGGACCGAAGTAGTACTCGGGCAGGAAGCAGCCCTTCTCCGTGCAGTCGACGGGACCCCAGTCTGGCTTGTCGCCAGCCTCCCCGAGGATGGTGACATGCTTGGGCTCCCCTCGGTCACTTCTCGCCGTATAGAGGGGCTCTGTCACCTTCCCCGGCTTGCGGTCGCATCCGAACTCCGTGAACGTGACGACGGTGCCGTTCATGCGATTCCAGATATCGATGGGAATCGGCTCCCCTTTCTGGAGTCTCAGGGACGTGACCTGCTCCTGCTGGACCGTGACGTTCCACAGCGACGTCCCGCCCAGTTTTCCCTTCGTGATCCTGATCGTTGTCTTGATGATCTCCGGCCTCTCCGTTCCCGCGCAGTGCCAGAGCACGGCCATTGACCCCAGCAACAGCAGGATTCCCGCCGCCCACACCCATCGGCTGTTCGAGCCGACCTGCGCTTCCATTCGCGTCATCGTCCCTCCCCTGCTGGCGCGCCTCCCCAGCTGCGAAATCCCGCCCCCCACGGATGGTGCCGCGCGGCACCATCGCCAAAGCCAGTGCCCGCAGGCCCGCCGCGGAAGCCCGAAGCGGACCGCGCCGGAACCGTTCGCTGCAGCAGTGCGGCGCTGCTGCAGTTACAGGATGACCGTGTGGATGATCTCGACCTTGGAAGGGCCTTCGCTGTCAGGTGGGGGCGGACGCTCTCCGTTGACGGTCAGGAGATCCACGAAGAACTCGCTGGGCAACGCGACACCGACGAACTGCTGGCCTGCCGTGATGACGTGGCCGTTCAGGGTCCACAGGAACTCGCCCGGCTTGGGTGTGTTCCACTGGCAAACGACCGCGTAGCTCGGCACCATCGTCAGCGCCATGGACGGCGGGTCGTGCAGTGGCGGTTGACCGTCAACCGCGACATCGAAGTGGGCGGACGGACCTGCCAGGCCCTGGTTGGGGACCTGAGGATCGGTCGGCCCATACGTCACGCCATCAATGGTCCACAGCGTGTACGAGAGCTTCCCCTTCGTGATCCTGATCGTCGTCTTGATCGCCATCTCCCCCTCCGCCTCGGCCCGCTCCCGCGGACTTGTCGGCGCATCCTACATCTGCTGAAGGGAGGTGGTTTCGCCGAATCGGCAGGGCACGCGTACAAACCTGCTGACTAGTTCCGTCAATTGGTAAGCGCCTTCATCGCGCTCGCCGTAACGCTTAGCCCCAGCCGATCCGCCGCCGCCGCCGTCTCCCCCGCAACCGCGCGGGCCTCGTCGTGGCGGCCCAGCGCCGCCAGCGCCTCGGCCTCCTCCGCCCGCGCGCGGACCCGGCGCACCTCGGAGAAGGTCGCCTCGCGCACCGCCTGCTGCGCCAGCTCGAGCGCCTTGTGCGCCTCGCCTGCGGTGCGCCACGCCCCGGCTTCGAGGATCGCGGCATCGACGGCGAGCGGGCGCTGACCGGTTTCCGCCGCCTCCGCCCGAAGCGCCGCCAGTCGCGCTGCGGCCTGGGCGTGCCGGCCTTCCCGCCAGAGGACGAACCCCTCGACCAGCGAGGCCGCCTGGCCGACGGCGAGATTCCCTGGCCCCGCCGCTCGGATCGCTTCGCCGAGGTCGGCACGCGCGGCTGCGAGCTCACCCTGCGCCGCCCGCGCGTACGCGTGCGCGACCAGCGCGTATCCCTGCTGGTCGCTGTCACCGACCTCCCCCCATCCCTCGACAGCCGCGGCCAGAGGGGCGAGAGCCTCCGCGTGGCGCTCCAGCGTGACGAGCGCGTTTCCCAGCACGGCCGACGCCTCGGCACGCCCCGTGTCCGCGTCCTTCAGCTGCTCCTGCTCGGCCAGGATCCGCCGCATCGCGGAGAGCGCGGCCTCCGTTTTCCCCTGCTGGAGATCGATTTCGGCCAGGCAGAGCGATTGAGTCAGCTCGTAGCCGAGCTCGTCGTTCCGCTGCCTCGCCAGGGCGATCGTCTCTGTCGCCGTCCGGCGCGCCTCGTCGTAATCGCCAGTGACCAGCAGCATGGCCGCGAGGTTGTTCTGGGCGGAGAGACTCAGCGAGAAGTCCCCCAGCAGCGTCGCCTGATCGACGGTCTGGCGGAGCAGCGACGCGACCTCGGCTGGACGCCCGGTTCGGATCAACGCGACCGCGTGCGAATTCAGCACCATGGCCGCCAGCGACAGGTCGCCGTGCTCCGCCGCCGCACGCTGCGCTTCGGCGAATCCCTTCAGTGCCTCCGTCAGGTGGCCCAGCATCAGTAGCGCGCCCGCTTCCTGGTAGCGCGAGAAGGCCTCGAGAGATGGCTGCCCCCCGGCTCGGTAGAGCGCGGTCGCCTTCTGAAAGTGCTCGAGCGCCTGCGCCGGTTGCGGGTCGATCTCGAAATCGACGACGCCACGCGCGGTTTCGACCGCAGCCGTCCCGGTCGGAAGAGCGAGGCTGCGGAACGCTCCCTCGGCGGCCTCGAAGGCCGCCTCCGCTTCGGGCCGGCGCCCGGCCATGGCGAGAATGGTCCCCTTCGCCAGCAGGGCGTTCGCGTCGAGCGGCTCGCTGGCCAGTCGTCTCTCGAGCGTCGCCAGCGCTTCGTCATACTGCTTATTCCCGGCCCGGACCTCGGCGTAGGCGACCTGGATTCCCGGCGTGCCGGGATAGCGCCGGGCCAGTTCCTCGGTCGCCGCAGCGAATTCTGTGCCGTTGCCGAGGATGTACCCACGGGTCCTCTGCAGCTCGAGGCCGAGCCGGCTCTTCGGCTCGAGGTCGATCTGGCGCGCCATCCACTGCGCGTGATCGATCACCTCGCGGGCCTTACGCTCGTTTCCGGCGGTCGCCAGCGTCGACGCGCGCAGGACCTCGAACTCGAGCAGCTTCGGGTCCTTCGCCAGCTCGCCCTCGAGCACCTCGAGCGCCTCGGGGTAGCGGCGCTCGGTGCGCAGCCGGCTCGCCCGGTCGAGCAGCTGCTGCTGGGCCGGCGTGAGCACCGGCTCGTTCCGATCGTCCTTGATGAAGCGTACTGCCATCACCGCGACCACGAGGACGGCCGCGACAGCCAGCGCCATCGCAGCGATCCGGCTCGGCCGGCGCCACCAGGGCAGCGATGGCAGGATGCCCTCACCGCTGCCGGTCGTGCTGTACTCGGAGAGCGCCGCATCGAGTGCGGCCGCCACCTCGCCCGCATTCGCGTAGCGCCGGGCCGGGTCCTTCTCGAGGAGCCGCAGGATCACCTCGCGCAGCGGCCCGGCGTGCGCCAGCGCGGCCGGCTCGACGCCGTCCCCCGGGACCCCCGCCAGGATCGCGGCCTGGGTGTCGACCGGCGTCGCCCGGCGGAACGGGTGCACCCCCGACAGCGTCTCGTAGAGCAGGATCCCGAGCGAGAAGAGGTCGCTGCGCGGGTCGAGCCGCTCCAGCCGCAGCTGCTCGGGGGACATGTAGTTCGGCGTGCCGACCGCGACGCCGCGCCGCGTCAGGTCCTCGACCGTCTCGATCGGTCCCGTCGCCCCGGTCCAGCTGCGCCGTGAACCGTCTTCGCGATGCCGAAGTCGAGCACCTTGACGTGGCCGCTCTCCGTGATCATCACGTTGCTCGGCTTCAGGTCGCGGTGGATGATTCCGGCGGCGTGGATCCCGGCCAGCGCCTCCGCGACCTGCTGGCCCCAGCGCGCGATCGTCCGCGGGCGCCGGTCGGCGGCGGCCGCGTCCTTCAGCGACTGGCCGCGCACGAGTTCCATCACGATGTAGAGGTCTTCGCCGTCCTCGACGACGTCGTAGACCGCTGCGACGTAGGGGTGCGTCACCGCGAGAAGATTCGCTACCTCCTGCCGGAACCGCTCGACGTCCGACCGCGCCGGCACGTGGTCGCTGGCCAGCACCTTGATCGCGACGGTCCGGCCGAGCTGGGTGTCGCGGGCGCGGAAGACCTCGCCCATGCCGCCGCGACCGATCCGCTCGATCAGTTCGTAGCGGCCGATGCGGCGGCCGATCTCCGCACCCGGCGTTCCCCCTGCGTCCGGCGGCATGAGCCTCCCGTCCATGGCGCGCGTCGGGCGGCGCCGAGCCGAGGTTAGCCCCCCCGGGGGGGCGCGTTCAACGACACGGCGGGCGCTCCCGCGTGGTCGGGGTATCATCCCGCCCCATGTCCGTCGCCCTTTACACGAAGGACCTGCGAAAGACCTACCCGGGCAAGCCGCCGGTAGAGGCCGTTCGCGGGCTCGACCTCGAGGTCCCGGCCGGGATCACGTTCGGCCTGCTCGGTCCCAACGGAGCCGGGAAGACGACGACCGTCGAGATCCTGGAGGGGCTGCTCGAGCCGACGGCCGGCCAGGTCGAGGTGCTGGGGCTGACCTGGGCCCGCGACGCGGCCGTGCTGCGCGAGCGGATCGGCGTCTCGCTCCAGGAAACGCAGCTGGCCGAGAAGCTGACCGTAGCGGAGACGGTCTCGCTCTTCGGCTCGTTCTACAAGCGGCCGCGCGACGCGGACGAGCTGATCGAGCTGGTCGGGCTCCAGGAGAAGCGGGACGCGTGGGTCGTGAACCTCTCCGGCGGGCAGAAGCAGCGGCTGGCGGTCGCGACCGCGCTCGTCGGCGATCCCGAGCTGCTGTTCCTCGACGAGCCGACGACGGGGCTCGACCCGCAGTCGCGGCGCCAGCTCTGGGACGTGATCCGCGAGCTGCGGAGCCGCGGCCGGACGATCCTGCTGACGACGCACTACATGGACGAGGCCGAGCGGCTGTCGGACCTGGTCGCGGTCGTCGACCACGGCAAGGTCATCGCGCTCGGCTCGCCGGCGGAGCTGATCGCCACGCTGGGCGGCGAGCACGTGATCGAGTTCGCGGTCGAGAACGACGCGGGCGCGGCGAACGCCGGCGGCCTCGCTGGAAACGGCGACGCCGGGCTGCCGCTCGAGCCGCTCCGCGGTCTCCCGTCGGTGATCGGCGTGCGGACCGAGGCGGGGAGCGTACAGCTCACGGTCGGCGAGCCGCACCTGGCGATTCCGGCCCTGCTCGACCATCTCGACCGCGAGCGGCGTCCCATGACGCGGCTGACGACGCGCCACGCCAGCCTCGAGGACGTCTTCGTCAACCTGACCGGGAGGCACCTGCGCGATGGCTAGGCGGAGCGCGTTCGCGTCGCTGATGCTGGCGCGGCTGAAGGAGTTCATCCGCGAGCCGGAGGTCATCTTCTGGGTCTTCGGCTTCCCGGTGCTGCTGGCGGTCGCGCTGGGGATCGCCTTCCGCAACAAGCCGCCCGACCACGTCGCGGTCGGCGTCGTCGAGGTCGACGGCGCCGCACGCGTGGTCGAGACGCTGGCCGCGGCGAAGGGGTTCGACGTCGTGCGTCTCGCACCCGACGACGCCGCGCAGCGCCTGCGCATGGGAAAAGTCGCGCTGGTCGTCGTGCCGGGCGCGACGCTCGAGTACCGCTTCGACCCGACCCGTCCCGACTCGAGCCTCGCCCGGCGGATGGTGGACGACGCCCTGCAGCGTGCCTCCGGCCGCACCGATCCGGTGACCGTCACCGAGGTCCTGGTGGCCGAGCCGGGCGCACGCTACATCGACTTCCTGATCCCGGGCCTGCTGGGCATGAACATCATGAGCGGCGGGATGTGGGGCGTCGGCTTCGCGCTGGTCGACATGCGCACCAAGAAGCTGCTCAAGCGGCTCGTCGCGACGCCGATGAAGCGCCGCGACTTCCTGGGGGCAATGATGGGCAGCCGCGGGCTGTTCGTCGTGCTCGAGATGGTGCTGATGCTCGCGCTGGGCTGGCTGGTCTTCGGGATGGTCGTGCGTGGCTCGCTCCTGGGGATCACGCTGCTGGCGGTGCTCGGCGCATTCTGCTTCGCGTCGCTGGGGCTGCTGGTCGCCAGCCGGGCGAAGAAGATCGAGACCGTGACCGGGCTGATCAACCTGGTCATGCTGCCGATGTTCGTCTTCTCGGGGATTTTCTTCTCCTCCGACCGCTTCCCGGCGATGGTCCAGCCGTTCATCAAGGCGCTGCCGCTGACGGCGCTCAACGACGCGCTGCGGGCCTCGATCCTGGAGGGGGCCGCGCTGGTCGACCCGGCGCAGCTGGCGCGGATCGGGATCCTGCTCGCCTGGGGCGGGGTGTCGTTCGTGCTCGCGATGCGCTGGTTCCGCTGGGCCTCGTAGGGGCCGCCTTACCGGCTCACGGCCGCCTCGCGCGCCTCCTTTCCGGGACTATCCTCCGGCGCATGGGGAAGGTGAGCAGCGTCCTCGTGCCGTTGGCGGTCGTCCTTGTCGGGG